>OZ241907.1:0-4135234 GCA_965203515.1 Spirochaetia bacterium | reverse complement strand
GGCGACCGCTCCATCCGGCGCGTGCAGCGTGTCGCAGGTGGCGACGTCGGCCAGCTTGTTCAGCACGCCGATGTCGCCGGCCGACAGCTCCTGCACGTCTTCGAGCTTCTCGCCCTGGCGGGTACTCAGCTTGGTCAGACGTATCTTGGCGCCGGTACGGGCGCAGATCAGGTCCGCGTCCGACCGAAGGCCGCCGGTGATGACCTTCACGAACGACAGTCGCCCGGCGTACTGGTCGACGCTGGTCTTCAGCACCTGCGCCGAGGTCGGACCGGACGGGTCGATGCTGCGCTCGATGGTCTGGCCGGTGCCGTCCGCCTGCACGGTCGCGCCGGCCGGAGACGGCACGGTCCGCACGATCGCGTCGAGCAACGGCGGGATGCCGACGTCGTGCCGGGCCGATCCGGCCAGCACCGGGAATACCTGGCCGGCGGCGACCGCCGCGGTCAGGCCCCGCAGTATCTCTTCGTCGGACAGCGCCTCGTCCTCCAGATACTTCTCCATCAGGACGTCGTCGCCTTCCGCCGCACCCTCCATCAACGCCTGCCGCCGCTCTTCGACCGCGCCCTCCATCCCGTCCGGGATCGGAGCGCCGCCGCCGCGCGAGCGCAGCAGGGCGCGCCGGCCGAGCACGTCGACGATCCCTTCGAACGAGTTCCCCGCGCCGACCGGTACGGTGAGCGGCGCGAAGGTCCCGCCGAACGTGCGGCCCAGGTCTTCGAGTGCGGAATCGAAGTCGGCGTGCTCCTTGTCCATGCCGTTGACGAAGACGATGCGGGGCGTCCCGTCGCGATCGAGGCGCCGCCACAGCTTCGCCGTCTCGATCTGCACGCCGACGTCGGCTCCTACCACCACGACCGCGCACTCGGCGGCGCCCAGTCCGGTCACCACCTCGCCGATGAAGTCGCCGGACCCGGGGGTGTCGATCAGGTTGACCTTGCAGCCGTCCCAACCGACGTGGGCGAACGCGCTGTAGATCGATATCTTGCGGGCGATCTCCTCCTCGGTGCAGTCGCTGACGGACTTGCCGGGATCGAACTTGGAAACCACCCCGCCGTGGACCAGGATCTGCTCCATCAGCGTGGTCTTGCCGGTGCCGCTGTGGCCTATCAGGGCGACGTTGCGGATTCGGTCTGTGGGAACGCTCATACGGTGATGCTCCAGGCTGGGCTCTGGACGGCGACGCTATGCAGGCGCCGGCACGCTGTCAAGCGGCGGCCCTCAAGGGCGCGCCGGGGCGTAGTGCGCGAACGCCATGGTGAAGGCCGCGCGGCCCTGCGTGGCGCTGCGCAGATCGGTGGTGTACCCGAACATCGCCCCCAGCGGCACCGCGGCGCTCACCCGTTCGGCGGCGTGGCCCGATTCCACCGTCCCGATGGCGCCGCCGCGCATCTGCAGGCTCGACAGCACCTCGCCCATGAACTCCTTGGGAGTGGTGACGTCGACGCTCATCACCGGCTCCAGCAGCACCGGCTCGGCCTTGCGGCAGCAGGCGACGAACGCGCCGGACGCCGCCGCTTCGAACGCGAACCGGCTGGCGCGTTCCTGATCGTAATCGCAGCCGATCAACTCGACCGCGACGTCGACCAGCGGGTAGCCGAATCCGGGGCCGGATGAGAAGCCGGCCTCCACGCCCCGCGCGACCGCCGCGCCCAGCTCCTCCGGCAGGCCCGCGGCAGCCGCAACCGGACCCGGATCGAAGGAGCACCGGCCGCCCTGATCTTTCGGCGCCACGCGCAGGCTCACGCCGGCATAGTGAGCGCGCCCGCCGATCTCCCGCTCGAACCGTTCGTGGTGCTCGACCGCGGCGGCGACCGATTCCCGGAAGGAGACCTGCGGCTTGCCGGCGTTGGCGTCGATCCCGGTACGTTCGGCGACCTGCCGCATCAGCACCTCCAGGTGCAGCTCGCCCATCCCGGAGACCAGCAGCTGACCGGTCTCCGGGTTCTCCTCGACGGCGAACGTCGGGTCCTCCAGCCGCAGCCCTTCGAGGGCGGCGAGCAGCGCGGCCGCATCGGAGGCGGAATGCGGTTCCACCGCCACGGACACCACCGGCAGCGGAAAGCGCATCCGTTCCAGCAGGCCGCCCGCCTGCCGTGCGCCCAGCGTGTCGCCGGTGCGGGTGAACTTCAGCCCGACCGCCACGGCTATGTCGCCCGCGCTCACGGAGTCGATCTGCTCCCGCCGATTGGCGTGCATGCGCAGCAGACGCCAGACCCGTTCGGTGCGGCCCTCGCTGAGGTTCAGCAGGCGGTCGCCGCGGCGAATGGCGCCCGCATAGACCCTGATGAAGCTCAAGGGGCCGGATTCGCGGTCGTTCTGCAGCTTGAAGGAGAGCGCCAGCGGCGGACCTTCCGCCGACCGCGCCACCGCCGGCAGGTCCGCCGCGCGCCCGTCCCGGTCCAGCAGCGGCACGGCCGGCAGCTCGTCCGGAGCCGGCAGGTACCAGACGATCGCGTCGAGCAGCGGCTGGATGCCGACGTTGCGCCGGGCCGCGCCGGCCAGCACCGGCACCAGCCGGCCCGACGCCACCGCGGCGCGCACCGCCGCCCGCAACAGCCCGGCGGGCAGCTCGCGGCCTTCCAGGTAGCGGTCGGCGATCTCGTCCGACCCGTCGGCCAGCGCGTCGATGAGCCGGTCGCGCCGCGCGGCCAGCTCCGGGTCGGCGGGGTCGGCGGGACAGCGCTGCATGACGGTGCCGTCGCCGTTCCATCGGATGCGCTCCATCGTGATCAGATCGACCAGCCCGCGCAGCTCCCGGTCCTGGCCCCACGGCGCTTGCAGCGCGACCGGCTCGGCGGAGAGCAGCGTGCGCATCTGCTCGAGCACGGCGTCGAAGGACGCGCCCGCGCGGTCGAGCTTGTTGACGAAGGCGATGCGGGCGACCGAGTGACGATCGGCCTGGTGCCACACCGTCTCCGACTGCGGCTCGACGCCCTCGACCGCCGAAAAGATCGCGACCGCGCCGTCCAGCACGCGCAGCGAACGCTCCACCTCGGCGGTGAAGTCGACGTGCCCGGGGGTGTCGATGATGTTGATCTGGTGCTCGGCCCAGAAGCAGGTGATGGCGGCGGAGGTGATGCTGATGCCGCGTTCCTGCTCCTGCGTCATCCAGTCGGTGGTCGCCTCGCCGTCGTCGACCTCGCCGATGCGGTGCGTGCGGCCCGTGTAGTAGAGCATCCGCTCCGTGGTCGTGGTCTTGCCGGCGTCGATGTGCGAGATGATCCCTACGTTGCGGATGGACGGCATGGCGTTTCCGGGCGGTTGCCCGCTCCGGTCATGGTACGACAATGCAGGCGTTGCGCGCCCCGCCTGCGGCGCCGAACCGTCCCAGCAGGGCGGCCATGCGCCGCGTGCCGTCGCGCCCGCACGCCCGGTCGGCGCGGAAGGAGAGCAGCGCCGGCGAGCATGCCGTACAGTCGTCGTACACGATGATCTCGGCGACGCCGGCGCGCCGCAGCAGGGCGACGTTGGCGGCGCGCAGGTCGATGCGGCCCGCCGCGCCAGCCACCTCCGCCGCTTCGGGTCCGAACCGGTCGCGGAAACGGCGCGCCCGCTCCGCCGGCACCTCATAGCAGCACCGGCCGATGCCGGGACCGATGATCGCGCGGTACGCGGCGGGCGAGCGGCCGAAGCGCCGCTGCAGGCGGTCGAGCGCGCCGGTGACGATGCCGGTGCCGCGCCAGCCGGAGTGCAGCAGGGCGGGCAGCCGGCCGTCGCCGGGCATCAGGAAGATCGGCAGGCAGTCGGCCACGGACACACAGAGCACGTCGTCGTCCGCCGCCGCGATCAGGCCGTCGGCGGGCAGATCGGCGTCCGTCGGCCCGCCGACGGCGGCCACCACGCGCTGCGTGTGCCGCTGCGTCACGCGGCGGACCCGTTCGGGCGCCACGTCGAGCGCCGCGCACACCCGCCGCCATGCCGCCGGATCGCGCATGTCTCCGGCGGCCGCAGTGGTCAGGACGGCGCGCAACGGCGCGGGCAGCGCCAGGTCGACGACCGGTGCGCCCGCCGCGCCGGGAGCAAGGCGCCGCCGGCCGGCCGCCGCTGCCGCGTCCGTCCGGCCGGCTCCCGGCGCGATCAGCTCGTGCGGACCAGCCGCCAAGCAGCGGGCATCAGCAGCGCGGCCAGGGCCAGCTTGACCAGGTCGCCGGCGATGAAGGGGGTAAGCCCCCATTGCAGGATCGGGTTGTCCCATCCGGCCACCGTGCCCAGCCACAGCAGGCCCGGCACGTAGATGACGACGTTGCCGATCAGCATCGCCGCCGCCGCCAGCGGCACGGTGCGGTCCCACCCCGCCTCCGCCAGCAGGCCGACCACCAGCGCCGCCAGCAGAAAGCCCAGCAGATAGCCGCCGGTGGAGCCGACCATGTAGGTAAGGCCCAGCCCCCGCTCCGGGGTGCCGGCGAACACCGGCAGCCCGACCGCTCCCTCCGCCAGATAGAGCAGCAGGGTGAGCCCGCCCACGCGCCATCCGCACGCCATGCCGATCACCAGGATCACGAGCGTCTGCATGGTCATCGGTACCGGCACCATCGGCACCTGGAGCTTCGCGGAGACCGCGATCAGCGCGCTGCCGGCCAGAGCCAGGAACAGCGCCCGAAACAGGTTGGCGATCCGCGCGGTCGACCTGGCGGTGCGTTCGGCCGGCGGCCACAGGCGGTCGATCAGGCGCTGCCGGCTGATTCGCTCGGTCATCGGCGCCGAGTCTATGGGTCCGCCGTATCGCCGCGCAAGCGGAGGCACCAGGGCCGCTCGCCGGGGGAAACGTCGTTGACGCCATGGCGGGGCGCCCCTATGGTGGCGGTTCACCGGAAGCAGTCGTGTCGCTACGCGTTCGTTACGCCCCGTCGCCAACCGGACTCCACCACGTCGGCGGGGCGCGCACCGCCCTGTTCGCGTACCTGCTGGCGCGTTCGGCCGGCGGGACCTTCATCCTGCGCATCGAGGACACCGACCGCGCGCGGTTCGACCCGGCGGCCCTGGCCGACGTGTACGACACCCTCTCCTGGCTTGGCCTGCGCTGGGACGAGGGGCCCCGCGTGGGGGGGCCATACGGCCCGTACGTGCAGTCGGAGCGGGTCGAGCGCCATCGCGCGGTCGCCGAACGACTGGTCGCGGAGGGACGCGCCTACCGCTGCTACTGCCACGCCGAGCGCCTACAGCGGGTGCGCGCCGCCGGCCGCGGATACGACCGCCGCTGCCGCAACCTGACGGCTGCCGAACGCCGCCGCCACGAGGATCGGGGCGAACCGCCGGTCGTGCGGTTCAAAGTGCCGCTGGACGGCGCGACCCGGTACCAGGACCTGCTCCTGGGCTCCATCGAGCGGCGCAATGCGGACCTCAACCCGGACCCCGTGCTGCTCAAGTCGGACCGGTTCCCGACCTATCACCTGGCGGCCATCACCGACGACCACGAGATGCGCGTCAGCCACGTGCTGAGGGCTCAGGAGTGGGTCTCCTCGGCGCCGCTGCACGTGTTGATCTTCCAGGCGTGCGGATGGCAGCCGCCCCGGTACGCCCACCTGCCGGTCGTGAACGGCGCCGACGGCAAGAAGCTGAGCAAGCGCCACGGCTCGATGAGCGTGAGCGAGTTCCGCCGGCAGGGCTACCTGCCGGAGGCGCTGGTCAACTACATCGCCCTGCTCGGCTGGTCGCTGGACGGGTCGAGCGAGCTGTTCAGCCTCGACGAGTTGGAGCGCGCGTTCAGCCTGGAGCGGCTGCACGCCGCCGCGGCGATCTTCGACGCCGACAAGCTGCGCTGGATGAACGGCACCCATATCCGCGCCCTGCCGACCGCCGAGCTGGCCCGGCGGCTGGAGCCGTACTTGGCGGAGGCCGGGGCGGACCGACCGCAGCGGGCGGCGCCGGCGGTCGCCGAGCTGGTGCGGGAGCGGCTGACGCTGTTGGGCGACGTGGTGCCCATGGCCCGGTTTCTGTTTGCCGCGGACCTCGATTACGATGGCGCGAAACTGGCGCCCAAGCGGCTCGACCCCGCGCAGGCGGCGCAGGTGCTGAGGCGGGCGCTCGATCTGGTCGATACGGCCTGCGGGGCGGACGAAGATGCCGCCGAGCGGGCGTTCCGCGCCGCCGCGGAGGAACTGGGCGTCCGCTTCGGCGACCTGATGATGCCGGTGCGGGTGGCGGTCACGGGCTCGCGCGTGTCGCCGCCGCTGTTCGGCAGCATGCGCATCCTGGGCGCGGCGGCCTGCCGGCATCGGTTGCGCGCGGCGCTGGGCCGGTTGGACACGGCCGGCCGGGATACGTAACGGAAGCCCCGCAAAAACACGAAGGCCGCAAACAGGAAGGAACCACATGGCGCGCACGACACTCGATCGACTGGTATCGCTCTGCAAGCGGCGCGGGTTCGTCTACCCGTCGAGCGACATCTACGGCGGCCTCGCCTCGGCGTGGGACTACGGCCCGCTCGGCGTGCAGCTCAAGAACAACCTCCGCGACCGCTGGTGGCGGACCATGACGCGCGGCGAGCTGCCGATCGTCGGCCTCGACGCCGCCATCCTGATGCACCCGCGCGTGTGGGAGGCGTCCGGGCACACCAGCGCCTTCAACGATCCGCTCATCGACTGCCGCAACTGCAAGGCGCGGTTCCGCGCCGACCACGTCGAGGACCCGACCGGTCCCTGCCCGCAGTGCGGCAAGCCGGAGCTGACCGAGGCGCGCCAGTTCAACATGATGATGCGCACCACGCTGGGGCCGGTGGAGGACGGCGGCACCGGCATCTACCTGCGCCCGGAGACCGCGCAGGGCGCCTACGTCAACTTCAAGAACGTCGTGCAGTCGGGCCGGGTCAAGGTGCCGTTCGGCATCGCCCAGGTCGGCAAGGCGTTCCGCAACGAGATCACGACCAAGAGCTTCATCTTCCGCACCTGCGAGTTCGAGCAGATGGAGATGCAGTTCTTCGTGCATCCGGATCATGACGAACGCTGGTTCGAGCACTGGCGGGAGGCGCGCTACCGCTACTACGCCGACCTCGGCATCCACCCCTCCCGACTGCGGCTGCGTCCGCACGGGCCGGACGAGATCGCCCATTACGCCAAGGTCGCGGTCGATATCGAGTACGACTTCCCGTCCGGCTGGCAGGAATTGGAAGGGATCCACAACCGCACCGACTTCGATCTGCGCCGCCACGCCGAGCTGTCGCGCAAGGACCTGACCTATCTCGATGACGGGAGCTCCGGAGGCGCGCAGGGCGAACGGTTCGTGCCCTACGTGATCGAGACCGCCGTCGGGTTGACCCGCACCGTGCTGGCGGTGCTGGCCGACGCCTACGACGAGGACGAGGTGGGCGGAGAGCAGCGCACGGTGCTCCGCTTCCATCCGGCGGTCGCGCCGGTCACGGCAGCGATCCTGCCGCTGGTCAAGAAGGACGGGCTGGCCGAGCTTGCCCGCGAGGTGGCCGCCGGCCTGCGCGCCGACCACGACATCTTCTACGACCAGGGCGGCGCCATCGGCCGGCGCTACCGCCGCCAGGACGAAATCGGCACCCCGTACTGCGTCACCATCGACTACCGCACCAGGGACGACGGGACGGTGACCGTGCGGCTGCGCGACTCCACGGAGCAGCTCCGCGTCCACCGCGACGCCCTGCGCGGTCAGCTCGCCGAGCTGACCGCCGGCTACTCCCGCACGGAACGCCCCTGATGGACGTGCTGGCTGCGCTGTCCCGGCGCGGGCTGGTCAAGCAGACTACCGACGCCGCGTCGCTCACCCGGCTCCTGGAGCGCGAGGCGGTCACCTTCTACCTGGGCATCGATCCGACCGGGCCCAGCCTGCACGCCGGCCACCTGGTCGGGCTGCTGGCCATGGCGCACCTGCAACGCGCCGGCCACCGACCGGTGCTGCTGATCGGCGGCGGCACCGCGCGCGTGGGCGATCCCAGCGACAAGGACGACATGCGGCCGCTGCTGCCGGTCGAGACCGTCGCCCGCAACGCCGAGCTGATGCAGCGGCAGGTGGGGCGCATCATCGATCTGCGCCGCACCGTCGTGGTCGACAACGCCGAGTGGCTCGGCGAGTTGGGCTACCTGGACTTCCTGCGCGAGATCGGACCGCGCTTCTCTGTGAACCGCATGTTGAGTTTCGAGACGTACCGCCGGCGGCTTGAGACGGGACTCTCCTTTCTCGAGTTCAACTACCTGCTGCTGCAGGCGTACGACTTTCTGGTGCTGCACCGTCGTTACGGATGCCTGCTGCAGATCGGCGGCGACGACCAGTGGGCGAACATCCTGGCCGGCGCCGACCTGATCCGGCGCGTGGAGCGGGCCGAGGCGCACGCCCTGACCTGGCCGCTGGTGACCACCGCGGACGGCCGGAAGATGGGCAAGACGGCGGCCGGCGCCCTGTTCCTGGACCCGGAGCGAGTCGCTCCCTACCGGTTCTACCAGTACTGGATCAACGTCCCGGACGCCGACGTCGCCGCGCTGCTGGCGATGCTGACGCTGCTGCCAGACGCCGAGCTGGAGGCGCTGGGCCGGCTGCGCGACCGGGCCATCGTCTCCGCCAAGGAGCGGTTGGCGATGGAGCTGACCTCGCTGGTGCACGGCGCCGAGGAAGCGGAACGGGCGCGGGAGACCAGCCGGGCGCTGTTCGGCGGCGGCGCCAGCGCCGGCGGCGACCGCAGCGACCGCAGCGCCATGCCGAGCTCGATGCTGCCGGCCGCGGACGTGGAGCGCGGCGTCACCCTGGTCGAGCTGCTGGAGCGCGGCGGGTTGGCGTCGAGCCGTTCCGAGGCGCGACGGCTGATCCGCCAGGGCGGCGCCTATCTCAACGACCGCACGTGGACCGACGCCGACCGGCCGCTCGCGCCCGCCGACCTCGCAGACGGGCAGCTCATCGTGCGCGCCGGCAAGAAACGCCACCACCGCTTCGTGATCCCGGACCCGTCATGACCACGCCGCCGCTCCGCGCAGATATCGATCCGTCGGCCGGCCGGCGACCGCGGCTGAAGAGTGTCAAGGTCAAGGGGTTCCGGTCCATCGAGGAGATGGATTTGGAGATGCGGCCGCTCAACGTCTGCATCGGCGCCAACGGCGCCGGAAAGAGCAACCTCATCGCGTTCTTCAAGCTGATAAACGAAATGATGGGCAGACGACTCCAACAATACGTCGGCACGACCGGACGAGCTACCGCCAATCTGTACTTCGGACCCCGCATAACGCCGCAAATAGAGGCGGAGCTCGAATTCGAGGCCGATAAAGGAACCAACACGTATCACCTGCGGCTCTTTCACGCGGCCGGTGACTCGCTGATCTTCGCCGATGAGTCGGTCTCCTTTTACGCTCCAGGCCATGACATTCCTCAGCGGATGTCGTTGGGCGCCGGGCATCAGGAGACACGGATCAGAGAAGACTCGGAATACGATGCTCTCCCGAATACACTGAGGCACCTGCTGAGTCACTGTCGTGTCTACCACTTCCACGATACGTCGCAGACTGCGCGCGTTCGCCAGTACTGTTACGTTGAGGACAGTAAGTGGCTCATGCCCGACGCAGCGAATCTTGCCGCCGTTCTCCATCGGTTGAAGATCGAGAACGAGCTGGTCTACCGGCGAATCGTGAGGAACGTGAAACAGGTAGCGCCGTTCTTCGTGGACTTCGATCTCCAGCCTTCCGGGCGCAACAAGACCGACATCATTCTCAACTGGAGACATAGAGATTCCGATCTGGTATTCGGGCCGCATCAGCTATCCGATGGGACCTTGCGCGCAATCTGCCTGATCGCTCTGCTGGAGCAGCCGCAGGACGACTTGCCGTACCTGATCGTGGTTGACGAGCCGGAGCTCGGCTTGCACCCGCATGCGCTCGACATGATCGCGTCGTTGTTTCAAGCCGTGAGCGAGCACGCCCAGGTGCTCATCAGCACGCAGTCCAGCGCGTTCGTCGACGCCTTCGATCCCGAGGACATCGTGGTGGTCGAACGAGACGGCGAAGCCACGACGTTCACGCGACCCGACGCCGAGAAACTCGGCGCGTGGCTGGAAGACTACTCGCTCGGCGAGGTATGGGAAAAGAACGTCTTCGGCGGCGGACCGCACTGATGCCCCGACTCCACCTGTTCGCCGAGGGCTATACTGAACTGGTCTTCGCTACCAATGTGCTGCAACCGCACTTGGCCAATTTCGACGTGTGGCTGCATAATCCGGTGTTGGTGGCTCACGCGCGTAAGAAGGGCCGCACCCATCGCGGGGGAGGCCGGCATTTCGAGCCAATGCAGAACGACATCATGCGGCGCCTCAAGGAGGACGCCAACGCCGACGTGTACTTTACGACGATGGTCGATCTGTACGCATTGTATAACGACTTTCCTGGGCGCTCGGAGGCAGAGAAGGTGCGTGCCGATCCCTATAAACGTGTGGCGTCGCTCGAAGAATCATGGCGGAAGAAGACC
Source organism: Spirochaetia bacterium (assembly GCA_965203515.1). Taxonomy (GTDB): domain Bacteria; phylum Spirochaetota; class Spirochaetia; order SZUA-6; family Bin103; genus CATQHW01. Next base: position 4,124,827 of record OZ241907.1, on the reverse strand, counting down.
GCGGACAATCGCTTCATCCCTTACATTCAGTTGCACGAGTTCGAAGCGTACCTGTTTGCCGACGTGTCGAAGTTCGCCGAGTGGCAATGCCCGATCCCTGCAATCACCGCGTTGCAGAACGTGGTTAACGAGGCGAAGTCTCCGGAGAGGATCGACGACGGGCAACACACCGCGCCATCCAAGCGGATTATCGCCCGGTTCGGTAAGTACAAGAAATTGAAGACCACCATAGGCCCGCAGATGGCAGAGATGATCGGCTTGTCGGCCATCAGGGCGAAGTGCCCTCACTTCCACGAATGGATCAGGCGGTTGGAGCGGCTCGGAACCGGCGTGTAACGGTCATGAACGCGCCGCGGCGGCGAGGAGGTCGTGAACGTCTTCGGGGGTTCTCGACACGGCGCATGACCAGCGGCCGAAGCCGCCGTGGTCGGTTACGGCGGCGCACCACTCCTTGAGATACGTGCGTTTGGCGCGGTCGCCGTCGCGGTCCCGGCCCTTCACTTCCAGGACCAGCATCGTTCCGGTCGTGAGCCGGATCAGGAAGTCGGGGCGGTACTTGCGGACCACGCCGCGGTGCACGTAGAGCACCTCGAAGCCGAGATGATCGTTCTTCACCCAGGCGGCGACCGCCGGGTGGTGGTCGAGGGCATAGGCTTCCGATGCCTCCCAGGCGCTGTCGTACACGCACAGGTTGACGTGGCTGCGCTCCGTGTGTTCGCACGGCTTGCCGGTGTACCAGGTGAGCATGTCGCCGGTCGAGCGGATCGGGTGATCGCGGTCGAAGATCGGCGCCAGCCGTTCCGCGTTCCCGAAGCGGATCGCCTGCAGGAGATGCTGCACGACCTTGGTCATGTTGAGCATCAGCATGAGCCGCCGCTTCACCGCGTCGCAGGCGAACGCCGCCGGTTCGATCACCACCCGGTCCGAATGGAGCAACTGCTCGGTGAGCCGCACCAGTTGCGCGACGAGCGCGGTCCGGTTGCCGCGCCAATCCGGCCGCATCTCGTCGTAGACCTGCTGCGCGGTCTCGAACACGATGCTTTGCAGACGGCGCTTCCGCGCCAGCCGTTGCAGGTCGATCGTCGCGATCCTGGTCAGGTCGGGCTTGCCCTCCACGACCGGCGCCAGCTCCGCGACCCCGGCGGTCTGCGCCGCGGAGAGCGCCAGCGGTTCCACGTCGTCCCAGTCCACGGTCAGATGCGGTCTGAGCACGCGGTCGACGCGCACCACGTTCGGCCACGAAAGCGCGAACCGCTCCTTCTCCCGGACCGGCTCGATGGCGGTCTTCGGCAGCGGCGGCGGCGGCACCCCGGCCCGCGACTCGTGCGGCAGGAACGTGAACGGCACGCCGAAGACGTTCACGTACTCCGGTTCCAGCAGGCCGGTGTCGGCGCTGACGTCATAGGCGGTGCGGCGCAGCCCGCGGCCGATCACCTGTTCGCACAGCAACTGGCTGGCGAAGGCGCGCAGGCCCATGATGTGGGTCACGGTCTTGGCGTCCCACCCCTCGGACAGCATGCCGACCGAGATCACGTTCTGTATCCGTTCGCCGGGACCGCCGGCGCGGCCCACCGTATCGACCTGCCGGCGCAGCAGCTCGGCCCGCTGGCGCGCGTTCAGCCGGCGCCCTTGGCCCGCTTGACCGCCCGCCACCTCCTGTGCGCCGGGACCGCCGGCGTCCGCACCATCGCCGCCGACGGCCGCCAACGGCTCCGCGGCGGCCTCGGCTTCGGCCAGCGTCTTCGAGTCGATGTGCAGCGTGCGCTCGGGATCGCACAGCTCCTCGATGCGGATGCTGCCGCGCGCGAACGCGTGCCGGACGCGCGCCGCGGTCTCGGTGCGGTTGGCGACGGTGATCATCGCCGGCGGCGTCGGGAACCCCAGCGCCGCCCACTGCCGGGCGGTCTCGCGCCAGTCGTACCCCAGGAAGTAGTAGCCGTTCAGCACCAGGTCCGGCAGCGGGTCGGTAGGCGCGGCCCGGCGGTTCAGGTCGTCCTTGACCTCCGGGTCGTTGTAGATGTGGTAGAAGCGGGAGCGGTAGGTGCGGGCGTCGGGCGCGGCATCGTCGCGCACCACCACGCGCGGCGTCTTGACCAGGCCGGCCTCGATGGCGTCGTTCAATCCGAAGTCGCTCACGATCCAGTCGAACAACGCCTCCTCGGAGCTGCTCCTGCCGGACGGCACGAACGGCGTGGCGGAGAAGTCGTAGCAGCGCAGGATGTCGCGCGCGCGGTGGATGCGGTCGAGGCCGCCGATCCACTTGGTGGCGGTCTCCAGGTCGGCCTTGGCGATGCCCCTGGTCGCGGACTGTTCGGAGATGCGCCAGGCGTGGTGCGCTTCGTCGTTGATGACCAGCAGGTCGCGGGCCGCGGCGAGGTCGCCGAGTACCGCGCGGACGTAGGCTTCGTCGCTCACGGCGCCGCGCTTGTCGACGCTGCGCCGCCGCGCCACCTGCGCCTCGGTCTCCCAGTTGAGCGCGTGCCAGTTGCGGACCACGACCCGGCCCAGGCGCAGCTTGTCGAGCAGCGCGGACGGGACGATGCGGAACTGCCGGTAGTAGTTGTCGGGGTGCGGCGGATCGAGGACCGCCAGCCGGCTCTTGACGGTGAGGCCGGGCGCGACCACCAGGACGTTGCGGGAGAACCGGCGGTCCTGCGGATAGGCGGTCTTGTTCAGCACCTGCCAGGCGATCACCATCGCCATGACCACGGTCTTGCCGGTGCCGGTCGCCATCTTGGCGCACGACCGGGGGAATGCTCCGCCGTCGCCGGGAACGTCGATGCCCACCCGGTCGGCGGCCGGCGCCTCGCGCAGCCAGATCAGGGTCTCCACCGCCTCGAGCTGGCAGAAGAAGAACCGGCGCGAATCGAACTCCTGCGGGTCGGTCCAGTGGTCGAGCAGCCGCCGGGTCACGGTGGAGGCGCCGGGGTAGCCGGCGGCCCGCCACGCCTTGACGCGCGGGCGGATGGCGTTGACCAGCGGAATCTCGACCGTGACGCCCGGATCGTCGAACGCCCGCGAGTCGGGCGAGGCGATGACGTATCCCGCCGGCCGGCGGCCCGGCGCCAGGTCGAACAGCCGCGTCGCCCGGTCGTACCGCCAGTGCCGCGCCGGCTCCTCATACGGCGAGTTGACCGTCAGCCGGTCGATGGTGGATTGCGCCATTACCCCGGTTCCCTACTCATAGATGGTCTCTGCCGATTCCAGTATCGCCCGGCGGCGCAGGTGATTGCGGCTGCGCTCGACGCCGCGGCGGCTGACGAGATCGACGTCCCGTCCGAATAGCGAGCGGAGTTCTTCCTCCATTTGGTGCAGGTCGAACAGCGTGTGGCGCGCGGTTTCGTCGAGACTGACCAGCACGTCGACGTCGCTTTCGGGTCCGAAGTCATCGCGGAGCACCGAGCCGAACAGCGCGAGCTCGACCACGTTCCAGCGCTTGCAGAACTCGGCGAGCGCGGCGCGGTCCAGCGGTATCGCCTCGATCATGTCGTCTCGGTCATGGCCGCGACGAACCGTTGAGCGGGATCACCTTCAGGCTTTCGATGCCGCGGTCGTCGACGATCTTGACCGCGGCCCGTTCGTGGGCGCCCGGCGCGAACGGCAGGGAGACGGTGCCGTGGTAGGCGGCGATCAACCGCTCGTCGATCTCGGTGCGGAGGCTGCGGGCGAGGCGCTTCCAGCCGTCGCGGGAGGAACCGGCCATGGGGAAGAAGACCTGCCGCGGAAACAGGCTGCGGCCGTCGTAGTCCGGGTCCAGCATCCACAAGGCGATGCGGTCGCCGCCGCCCGATTCGAGGCCGCCGGTGCGGGTGTTGTAGTAGTCGAACCCGTGCACGGAGACGCGCAGCTTGCCGGCGTGCTCGCCCGCCTCGATCCGCTCGACTTCGACTTCCGGCTGGCCGATCAGCCAGAAGCTCTCGTTGCCGGCGCGCTTGCGCTTGAGGTCGTCGGTCAGCAGGTCGGCGTTCATCTGCGCCTTGAGCAGGGTGACGCCCGGCCAGTTGGTCTCGTCGATGTCCTTGGCGGCTTCCGGGTCGAACTGGAACGCGGCGAATACCAGGACGGTCGGGCGCGGCACCAGCGTCAGCGATTCCTCCAGGGCGCGGGTTACTTGGCGCTGCTCCAGCGGCGCGTGGTCGGGGCCGAACGAGACCACCGCCCGTTGCGCGTGATAGGCGGTGCCGGTTTCGCGGACGCGGTCCGCCCCGGAGGAGTCCGGGCGCGTGTCGCCCTCGGCGTGCAGCCAGCGGGTGCCGGGCAGCGGCTCCAGCCGCGCGAAGGAGATGCGCTGGCTGGCCTTGCCGCGGATGCCGGTCTTCAGCAGCTCGTCGCGCCAATCGCCCTGCCGCAGCGTCTCGCCGGAGCGCGCGATCGACTCGTCAGCCGGCTGCGGCGGCGCTTTGAGCTCGTCGAGCGGCTGAACGGTTGGCGCGGGGACCGCCTCGACGGTGAAGGGGCCGGTGACGCGCGCCTTGCGCCGGTCCGGTTCCGGCTGGTCGTAGAGGATGGTCTCGACCGGCGGCTCGTCGTAGCCCAGGATTCGGGGTGAAACGGTGGCGACGCTGCGGTAGCGGAGCCCTGAGCCGATCCCTTCATCGGGATGGGCCAGCTCGTAGTAGTCGAAGTTCGCGGTCATCAGCCGCTGGCGGGCGATGGCAACGGCCACGCGCGAGGTGTCGCAGGTGATCCACCGGCGGCCCCACTGCTCGGCGACGTACGCGGTGGTGCCGGACCCACAGGTCGGGTCGAACACCAGATCTCCGGGATCGGTCGTCATGAGGATGCAGCGCTGAATCGCCTTGGCGGCAGTCTGCACGACGTACCGCTTGTTCTTCTCCGACATGGGCGCATCCCAGACGTTGTTGATAAGCCGGCCCGGTATTTCCTCCTCGTATCGCTTCCAACTCAGCCGGGCATCTGCTCCCGCCGCGTCCAGCCGGTTCAGCTCCGCGAGCCGGTCCATCCCTTCGCGCGAGATCGCCCAATGCCGATCATCACCGCATGGAAACACCCGATCATGCCAGGTGTAGGGTTCCGAACGTCCCGTCGTGGAGACACCCTGCGAATCGAGCGGCATGCGCCGGTAAATGCGAGCGCCTTCCGGCAAATGCTCGTCCGGATCAAAGCGTTCCAGCGTCGTCAACTTGCGGCACGGACCGTCCGGCAATTCAACCATAGCATAGCTGCTGAAGAAATCGACTATCTCGCGCCGCGTAAGTGGCTCATAGAGCTGTCGGTACTTTACGTTCTTTCGATCCTTGGCGTACCACAACAGATAGTCGGCGACCTCCGGCAACGTCGTCGTCGAGCTGGCGCCGGTCGTTGCATACGAAATCGTCGCCTTCCGGTTTTCGGCGCCGAAGATCTCGTCCATGACGAGGCCGGCGCGGTGCACGTTCTCGGGGCCGATCTGCACGAAGCAGCTTCCGCTCTCGTGCAGCAACTCGCGCGCCAGCAGCAGGCGGTCGCGGAGATAGGCGAGATAGGAGTGGATGCCGAGTTCCCAGGTATCGCGGAAGGCGCGGATCTGCTCCGGTTCGGACGTCAGGTCCGCGTCCCGGCCGTCGGTGACCTCGCGCCGGTTCACGAATGGCTGGAAGTTGGAGCCGTAGCGGATGCCGTAGGGCGGGTCGAGGTAGACCGTCTGCACCTGGCCGCCGAGCCCTTCCTTCTCCAACAGGCTGTTCATCACCAGCAGGCTGTCGCCGGCGATCAGGCGGTTGCTCCAGTTGTGCCGGTGGCGGTAGAACTCGATCGCCTGCCGGATCGGCGGGTTCTCCTCGGGCGCGTCGAACAGCGAGCGCTGCCCCTCCGCGCCGTTGCGCCGGCGCACCGCCTCGACCACGGTGCGCGGGTCGATGCGCTCGTGCACGTGCAACGAGACCGTCGGCACCGTGAACGAGGTGTGCTCGGCCTTCCCCGCCCAGTCGAGCCGCGGCTCCAGGTGCGGATCGTAGGCGTAGGCCGCCGCCCCCGCGTCCCGGTCGGTCTCCGGCGTCACCAGCCCCACCGGCGGATTGTTCGCCCGCTCCTCGCCGGTATGGGCGTAGCTCTCGATCTCCCGCTTGCTCTTCGCCATCCCCGTCCCGCATCCAGTCTACGCCAATCCCCGAGCCAGCGGGTAGAGCCGCCCGCCAGCGACGACAGAGCCGCCGACTCATCCCGGGACGGAAGACGACGGGTGCCTGACCGGCGGCGGCTGGGCCGCGGCGGGCCGGTGCGGACGCCCGGTTCGTGCAGGGTCTCGTCAAGGGCTGGCCTCGCCTCCTACCGCTTCGACCCGAGCCGCGCCGCCCGCTCACCAATCTGGCCACACTGGCCGGCGCGGTGACGGCGCGCGTCGTGCTTGTTATATTCACCTGTATCGAGGGGTTGGATGATGCAAACGAATACTGATCCACGCGTCGGCCCGACGATGCCGGAGTCGCCGGTATTCGCCACCTATCTTGAAGCTCATCACGAGGCGGCGCGCCGTCGCGCTCAGGAGGCGGAACGGGGCTTTATCGTCCAGGTGGCGAAGTCGCCCTACGGAGGATTCTACGTTCGCTCCTGGCCCGAAGAAGCCTTGGCTGAACCGGAGCTGCGTGCCTTGATCGAACGCGGCCAGCCCGATTACCACGACCTCTGATGTCGAAGGAGGGCGCTGCTTGGGTTGGCGGTGTCACGGTCTTTGCTATGCTCGGCTTCTTCTTCTTGGGGACTGAAACGCAACGCGCCGCCGCTGCCAGGATAGTCTCTCCGACCCTGATTGGGTCGCCGGCTACGGTGTTATCAAGGCGCTGATTACAGCCGTGAAGTGGTTGATCGGCCGCTGATCGCGCCCTCGTGCTTTGTGTTATAGTCTCGACTAGGTCCCTCATCGAGCCGGACGGCTGCCGATCCATCACCACGGAGCCAGCCGCCGCCATGGCGCGCTATATCGTGGCGACGCGACGATCGGCGCGTCATGCGACGGCGGTCTTGAGCGCCGGCGTCCCGTTCAGCCATGCCCGCCACCCGGTGAACTGCGAGGTGGCCGAGCTCCTCGGGCGGGTCGTCAGGTCCTGTCGCCGCCCGCCGCAGCCGCGCCGTTGGGTTGGCTCCTGAGCTGCCGGTACTCCTGCTCGCCGATCCCGGTCGCCCGCTTGATCACCGACCAGTCGACGCCGATCCGCAGGAGTCCGTCGATCGTCTCCAACCGGCCCTCGCGCTGGCCCTCGCGGTGCCGCTGTTCGGCAACCACGCGCATCTCGTCGCGCCCTTCCTGGCGCAGCCGCTCGCCGCTCGTCATCAATTCGCCTCCTGCCGCCGTGCGGCTCAGTAGCTCGCCCATCTCCTCGGGCGTGTCCTCAGGTCCCGTCTCCAGCATATACCGCACGAACATCTTCATGTCGTCCTGCCCGCCGCTCCCTTCCCGCTCCAGGTCGCCCAGCAGCGGCCGCATCCGCTGCCGCGCCTCCCGGACCTCGCGGTCGAAGGCATGCATCATAGCCACTTGCAGGAATGACGCGGCTTCCGCCGGGACGCCGAACACGCGCTTGAACAGACGGTCGTGGGGCTGATGGATGGCCATACCCCATACAACGGGCCGGTCGTCTGCGGCGCTTCAACTCACGGCGGTTATGACCGCCGATTCCATTACCACAGGGCCAGCCGCCGCCGTAGCGGCTGCCCGCTCGTGGCGCATCCCCTGCGCCGCAGATGTTCCCGCGCCTGCGGGCGGCGGTGGCGGTACCTGACCAGCTCGAAGTATGGTGGCAGTGGATCGCGGCGTTCGATCCAGGCGTTCAATCATGGCATCCAGCGTTCTGAATGAGATCGATCGGCTCAAGCGGGAGCTCGACGAACTACGGCCGCTGCCGCCGGACGTGGTCGCCCGCGTCGAACAGAAGCTGCGGATCGAGTCCAACTACCATTCCAACGCCGTCGAAGGCAATGCGCTCACCCTGGGCGAAACCCGGAGCCTGATCCTCCATGGCCTCACCGCGCGCGGCAAGCCGATGCGCGACCACCTGGACATCCAGGGGCACGATCAGGCCGTCAAGACGATCGAACGGGCGGTCAGGAAAGAAGAACCGCTCACCGAAGTCTTCATCCGCAACCTCCATCGCGTGCTGTTGAAGGAACCGTACGAAAACGCAGCGGTCACCCCGGACGGCCGCCGCTCCACGCGCCGCATCACGCCCGGCGATTACAAGACCACGCCGAACAACGTGGTGACCTCGACCGGCGAGATATATCACTTCACTCCGCCGGAGCAGGTGAAGCCGGCGATGAGCGACCTCCTCGATTGGTACCGCGCTCGGGAGGCCACCGGCGAACATCCGATCATCACCGCCGCCACCGTCCACTACCGGTTCGTGCGCATCCACCCGTTCGACGACGGCAACGGACGCATGGCGCGCCTGCTGATGAACATGATCCTGATCCGGCACGGCTACACCGTGGCGATCGTCCAGAGCGACCACCGAGAGCGCTACCTGCAGGAGCTGGAACGCGCCGACCGGACCGAAGACCTCGCGCAGTTCATCGACTACATCGCCTCCTGCTGTGCGTATGCACTGAACGTGTACCTGAACGAGGCGCGCGGGGAACCGATCGAAGCTCCCGAAGACATCGACCACGAAATAGCGATCTTCAAACGCACCGTCCTGCGCGGCTCAGAATCTGCGGATCGCTTCGCGCTCAGGCAGTACGTCGAGGCAGTAGCACATCCATTCTACCGGTACTTCGCATCCAAACTCAATTCGATTACATCAGGGATTACCACGATCGCACTCGATCCTCAGATGAGGATATCAGGGAGCGGCGTCGATGGATCGACGTTCGAGCACTTCTACGACGCGGAATCTGTAGTTACGAAAGACCTGCCGGAAGAAGTCTCCAAGGCTTACATCACGTTTTGTTTCGAGATACATGGTTTTCGGAACACGGAAAAGAACCTGAGCTTCTCTGTCACCAACACCCTCGATTCATACGGTATCATTTGGAGATTCCGCATAGAGGGCCACGCCTGGTATACGCTCGAAGATTACCGCGGTCAGGATTTGGATGAAGTGAAACACAGATTCAATGACCTGTTGAGATATTCGATGGAGGTCATGCAGCGGTGGAGTATCGGCGGCGATTAGCGACCACAACGCCGGTAAGGCAGACGCAGGCAGCTTGGCCAGTGCCGTGCTCAACGCCGCCGACGGCGAGGTCATCGTAGACGTGCGTTGTTGTGTGCTTGGGCACGGATGATGCGGAAACAACGCGTTGTTTGTACTATGGGAGTCGATGGAAACGGGTGTTCTCGGCCTTCCTCGGCGACTGGCTCCATACCAAGCCGCGCCGGCCCGACCGCACTCGATCTCCCGGCGGTCACTTCCGGTTGCCGGAGCAGGTCGTCCAGGCGTGGGCGCGTGGGATTGCGCCGATCGCCGCCACGACTGATGCTATGCTGCGCCTGCAATTGAAGCGGCAGCGTAGCGCGATCCGTTTATGGTGGTAAACGGGCGTCTGTGGGACGTGGGACAGCGAGCGCAGGCCGGCTCGAAGACGCGATCCATGGGCTCCGGGACGACATGAAGGAGCGCGACGACAAGCTTGAAGGCGCGGTCAGCGGGCTCCGAGGCGAGATGGTGAGCGGCTTCATGAAGGTCACCGAGCGGGTGTCGAAGGTCGAGGGGATCATCGAAGGGCTGGTTCCGAGCGTCCGCAACCAGCCGTCGGAAGCGCCGCGCGAGGGCGTCGCGTAGCCGGCCGTACGCGGCGATCAAGGGGCGGCGACCACGCGCGACACCCGTGCCGGCAAGTCCTCCGCCAGAAACCAGCCCCGCTCGGCGTGACACCGGCGCGCCGCCGCGGCGTGGATCAACACCCCGGCGCAGGCCGCGTGGTACGGGCCGAGCCGGCGGCCGGCCAGCAGGGCGCCGATCACCCCGGCCAGCACGTCGCCGGCGCCGCCGGTGGCCAGCCACGGTTGCATGCCGTCCACGACGCTGAGCGGCGGCGCGGCGCGATCGCTCCGGTTCTCATGCGCGTCAGGGGCGGCGACGCAGGTCACGTGGCCCTTCAGCACCACGACCGCGCCGAATCGCGCCGCCGCCTCGGCCGCCGCGGCGGCCGGGTCGGCCAGCACCTCGGCAGCGGTGCGGTCGAGCAGGCGCGCCAACTCGCCCGGATGGGGCGTCAGCACCCAGCGGCCGGCGAGCGGCCGCACGCGGTCGGGCGCCCGGCCGAGCAGCGTGAGCGCGTCGGCGTCGAGCACGCCGCACGCCGATACGGCCAGCAGCCGCTCCAGCCACTCCGCGCGGGCCGGACCGGTGCCCCACCCCGGACCGACCACCAGGCTGTCGAAGCGCGCGGCGAGCGCAGCGGGATCGGCGGCCTCCGACCACGGAGCGACCATGACCGACGTCAGCGCCGCCGCCTGCAGCGGATACGTGTCGGCGTCGGCATGCAACGTCACCAGACCCGCGCGGCCGCTCGCCGCGGCGGTCGCGGCCAAGCGTGCGGCACCCGCCGTGCCGGCCGAGCCGGCCAGCACCGCCACGTGACCGCGCGTCCCCTTGTGCGCGTCAGGCGGCACGGCCGGCAGCAGCGACGGCAGCGCCGCCGGGCCGAGCAGCCGCGCCGCGGCGCCGTCCGCGCCGGTGAGCGCGGCGGGAAAGCCGATCGGCACCACGATGATGCTGCCGCACGCCGGCCGCGCGGCCGGCAGGTAGAGCGCCCGCTTGGGAAGCTCCAACGCCAACGTCCAGTCGGCGCGGACAGTCGGCATGCCGGCCGCGAAGCGGTCGCCGACGCCGCTCGGCGCGTCGATGGCGATGACCCGCGCGGGGCCGCGGGCGATGCGCTCCGCCAGCGCCGCCGCCGGGCCGCGCAGCGCTCCGCGCAGGCCGGTGCCGGCCATGCCGTCGATGACCCATCCGCACTCCAGTGCGCGCTCCGCGGCGTCCGGCTCCGGCCGGCTCAGCACGGGGATGCCAAGCGCCCGGCAGATGGCCAGATTGGCCGCGCACTGGCCGCCCTCCTCCGGTTCGCCGTGGCTCAGGAGCACCGTGAGCTGCTGCGCGCCGGCTGCGTGCAACTGGCGGGCGATCACCAGCGCGTCGCCGCCGTTGTTGCCGCGGCCCGCCACGACCGTGACCGGCTCCTCCGGCCCCGGCCGGCGCCAGATACGCCGCTGCATCGCGTCCAGCGCCTTGATACCGGCGTTCTCCATCAGGATCGGTGACGGGATGCCGAAGCGCTCCGTTGCGGCGCGGTCGATCGCCGCCATCTGCACGGAATCGACCAGCCGGAGCATGCCGATCTCCGCGGCGCTCAGCGCCATTGCATCAACAGGTCGGTTCTCCACCAGAAGAAATCCACGCGTTCCGGCCCGATTCGGGCACCGTACAGTACGCCATCGACCGTCACTTGCAACTCCGAGAACTGAAACCTCGAGACCTGCAATTCCGCCAACTGCGGAGCCGCATCTTGCAGCGATAGCTCGATCTGCGCCAGAGAACGGCCCTGCCGGCCGGTGATGGCGAGCAACACGCGGTTCGGCGCGGCCAGCGACACGAAGAACAGCCGGCCGCCGCCGCTGCCGAGCAGACGGAACGGCGCGTGCTGCGAGCGCGGCGCCGCGAACACGCGGACCGGGGCGGCATCGCCGCTCACCCGCCAGATGGCGGAGTGTCCGTCAGGCCGGGCCGCCGCCTCGACCAGAAGACGCGGCGAACCGATGGGGTCGGCGACCACGGCCACGATCTCGACCGCTGCCGGTCCGTCCGCACCGCCGAGATCGGCGGCCGCCAGCCGGCGCCGAAACTGCAGCAGCCCCTGCGCGTCGAACCAGTATGCCTGCCACGTTTCGGCATCGCGGGTGACCACCAGCACCTCATCGCGCTCGGTGACCGCCAAGCGCTGCACGAACCCGAACGGGGTACCGCTCACGCCCTCGCGGCCCAGGTAGCCTCGATCGCCGCCGGTGCGGTCGAAGCGGCGGATCACGTGGCTGCGCGTCACCGGGTCGTCGGCCTCCCAGGCGTCGGGGGCGAGCTGTTCCTGTACGTAGATCGTCCCCTGCGAGTCGGCCGCCACGTGCCCCAGCGGACCCAGCGGGAGACTGCGCGCGCGGCGGGTCGATACGGTGTCGGGCACCGCCTCGGCCAAGCCGACCGGCGTCGGGTTGAACCGCGGATGGTAGAGCAGCAGCAGCAGGTCGCCGAACGGGGAGAACCGCATCACCTTGCGCGCCGGGACGTTCACGACGTGCAACAGACCGCCGCTCAGATAGAGGCGGACGCCGCCCTGCTCGTAGCCGGGCGCGATCCGCACCTGGTCCTCCAACGGCCCGGCCGGCAGGCTGAAGAGCTGCTGGCGCTCCACGTGCGGCGCGCGGTCCGCGCACCCCACGGCGGTCGCCGCCGCGGCCAGGGCGGCCGCGAGCATGCCGCCCGCCCGGCCGGCGACCCGCTTCTTCTTGACCCCGGTTCGCGACCGTCGATACACTTGCGGTATGCGGGGTTTCGTATCCCGCGTACTCGGCTCGAAGTCCAACCGCGACCTGAAGGCCCTGGTTCCGCTGGTGAACCGGATCAACGAGCTGGAGTCGCGGATGGTCGCACTTTCCGACGCCGACTTCCCGGCATCGACCGACAAGCTGCGGGCGCGGCTCCGCTCCGGAGAATCGCGCGAACGCCTGCTTCCGGAGGCGTTCGCGCTGGCGCGCGAGGCGGCGCGCCGGCAGCTCGGCGAGCGCATCTTCGACGTCCAGCTCATGGGTGGAATCATCCTGGACCGCGGCGCCATCGTCGAGATGAAGACCGGGGAGGGCAAGACCCTGGCCAGCGTGCCGGCCGCCTATCTCAACGCGCTCGCCGGCGACGGCGTGCACATCGTCACGGTCAACGACTATCTGGCCGAGCGCGACGCTGAATGGATGGGCCGCGTGCACCGCTACCTCGGCCTGAGCGTGGGAATGGTTCTGTCCCGCATGGAGATGCACGAACGCAAGGGGGCCTATGCCTGCGACATCACCTACGGCACCAACAACGAGCTGGGCTTCGATTATCTGCGCGACAACATGCGCTGGGACGCCGAGGCCCGCGTGCAGCGCAGTCACCGGTACTGCATCGTCGACGAGATCGATTCGATCCTGATCGACGAGGCGCGAACGCCCCTGATCATCTCCGGAGCGGCAGAAGACGATACCCAGAGGTTCGCGCAGGTCGACCGGCTGGTCGGCGCGTTGCGGGAGTGCGCCAAGGACCCGGAAACCGGCGATTATCCGGAGGAGCCGAGCGGCGACTACAAGATCGACGAGAAAGGAAAGCGCGTCTCGTTCACCGATGAGGGGTTGGCGAACGCGGAACGGTTGCTGCGCAGCAAACGCCTGATGCGCGGCTCGCTGGTCGAGGACGAGAACTTCGAGTTCATCCACTACCTGACGCAGGCGCTACGCGCCCATCGGCTGTTCCAGCGCGATGTCGACTACGTGGTCGAAGACGGAACCGTGCAGATCGTCGACGAGTTCACCGGACGCATACTGCACGGTCGCCGCTATTCCGATGGCCTGCATCAGGCGATCGAGGCGAAGGAACGCATCCCGATCCTGCGGCGCAACCGGACCCTCGCATCGATTTCCTTCCAGAACTACTTCAAGCTGTACGACAAGCTGGCCGGCATGACCGGTACCGCCGATACCGAGGCGACCGAATTCAGCCGCATCTACGGCATGGACGTGGTGGTCATACCCACCAATCGCCCGTTGGTACGGGCCGATCACGACGACGTGATCTTCCTCAATGAGCAGGACAAGCTGGCGGCGATCTGCGACGAGCTGGCCGCCTGCCAGCAGGCCGGCCAGCCGGTGCTGGTCGGCACCGTCTCCATAGAGAAGTCGGAGCAGCTTTCCAAGCTGCTGCGCAGCCGCGGGGTCGATCACGAAGTGCTCAACGCCAAGGCGCACGCGCGCGAGGCGTTGATCATCGCGCAGGCGGGAGCCGCCGGTGGGGTGACGATCGCCACCAACATGGCCGGCCGCGGCACCGACATCAAGCTGGGCGGCAATCCCGAGTACGCGGCACGCCGGCGCCATGCCGCCGGCGAGACGAGCGCCGGCGGCGGCAACGGCAGCGAGGAGGAGCGGTTCAGGTCGATCTACGAGCACGAGCTCGACGCTTGGCGCGCCCGATACGACACGGTACGCCGAGCGGGCGGGCTGCACGTGCTGGGCACCGAACGCCACGAGTCGCGCCGCATCGACAACCAGCTGCGCGGTCGCTCCGGCCGCCAGGGCGATCCCGGATCGTCCCGCTTCTACATCTCGCTCGACGACGACCTGATGCGGCTGTTCGGCGAGAACCTGCGCGCCATGATGTCGAAGGTCGGCATGAAGGACGGCGAACCGCTCGCCCATCCCTGGCTGAACAAGTCGATCGCCCGCGCACAAAAGCGCGTGGAGGAACGCAACTTCGAGCTGCGCAAGCACCTGCTGGATTTCGACAACGTGCTCAACGAGCAGCGCAAGTACATCTACGGCAAGCGCGATGAAATCATGACGGACCAGGACCTGCTGCAGCGGGTCCTGGAGACCGCCGTGGATGCGGTCGAGGACCTGACCGGCGACGCCGACTATTCCGCTCCGGGCACGCTGTCGACGTTGCGTTCCCGGTTCGGTTTCATCCTGCCGGACGGGGACGCGGCATTGGCCGATCTGCGCGGCGGGACGGCGCGCGATCTGCTGGTGGAGGCGATGCGCCGCCATCTGGTCGAAAAGGCGGAGATGGTCGGCACGGCCAACTTCAACCTGTTCATCCGCTACGAATACCTGCGCCTGATCGACGCTCGCTGGCAGGATCACCTGGAGAACCTCGACGCGCTGCGCGACGCGGTATACCTGCGCACCTACAGCCAGAAGAATCCACTGCTGGAGTACAAGCTGGAAGGCTTCCAGATCTTCGATGAGATGCTGGCCGGCATTCGCAACGCGGTCGCGGAGAAGAGCTTCCGCGTGACGATCCGGGTGGGCGACGGGCCGGCCGGCGCCCGCCACGCGGCGCGCAGGCCGCAGGGCGTGGCGACCGTACACCGCGAGTTGGGCCAGTTCGCCGCGATGCAGCAGCAGGGCGACGGCGCCGCGGCGTCGGCCGCGACGGACGGGCGGCCGCCCGTCCGTCGCGCTGCCCCGGTCAGCCCCATCGCGGCCGCCGCACCTGCCGGCGCCGGACCTGCGGCGCCGGTGCCGCAGGCGCCGCAGGCGGCTCCGAAGCTCGGCCGCAACGATCCGTGCTACTGCGGCAGCGGCAAGAAGTTCAAGTTCTGTCACGGCCGCTGACCGGGCGCACGGAATCACGACGGCATGCGTATTCTGGTAACCAACGACGACGGACCGGAGTCGCCGTTCGTCGCCCCGCTGGTCAGGGCAGCCGCGTCGCTGGGGTCGGTCACGGTGGTCTTGCCCGATCGGGAACGGAGCTGGACCGCAAAGGCGATGACGCGCTACGCCGACCTGCCGCTGGTCCGCCGCGACCTGCAGGACGGCGACGGCAACGCCGTGACCGGCTTCACCCTGGGCGGCACGCCGGCCGACTGCGTCAACGCCGGCTGCTACCTGCTCGGCCCCGGTCCGCCCGATCTGGTGCTGTCCGGCGTGAACGCAGGTGAGAACACCGGCGTCTCCTACGCCTCGTCCTCCGGCACGATCGGCGCTTGCCTGGAAGCCAACATCGCGCTGGTCCCGGCCATCGCCCTCTCGCAACAGCTCACTCCGGCGGGATTTGCGAGCTGGGCCGCGCGTGCGCCGGCCGCGCCGGGCACCGAGCTGGGAGAGGCGGCCGCGAGGCTCGACCGCCTGCTGCCGGCGCTGCTTGCCGACCTTCTGCCGGCCCTCGGTCCTCCGGACATCGCTTCCGGCCTCGGGTCCACGGAACGGGAAGCCGCCCGCCCCGTCACCTGGAGCGTGAACTTCCCGGCGCGGCTGGCATCCGATTGGCGGCTGGTGCCCTGCGCGCTCGAACGGGGGCGCTACGGCTCCTGTTTCGAGCGGCGGGGCGATACGCTGCGCCACGTGGGCGCTGTCGCGATTCGCAGCCGCGGCGGCGATACCATCGACATCGACGTCGACGTGCTCGCCGGCGGATGCGTCAGTCTGACCCGCATCGATCCGTGGGCCATGGGACAGGCTGTCCGGCCGTTCTGATCCGCCGTCCGGTCGGAGCGGGCACGTCGGACCTTTTGCCGGCAGGCGTAACGAGTCCGCGATCACATGCCCAGACGTCGACCGGCGCTGCTCAGCATCGGCTCGATCACCCGCCGCACGCGCTCCTCAGCGTGTCGATCTCGTCGATCAACAGCACCAGCGGCCGCGGCGTCGCCTCCGCCCAACATGAGAGCGCTTCGCCCAGCGCGGGCACCGGTTCCGACCGGTGGTGATCACGCCGGTCTGATCCGGGACGAATCGGCTAAGATACGCGTGAGCGTATGCGGGCTTTCGAGCGGAGACCGCGCCGCCGGCATTTTCCCCGCTTGGCGGTCATCGGCTGCGGCGGCGTCGCCGGCGAGCGCCATCTGCCGGCGCTGGCGCAGCTCGGCTGGCGGCCGCACGTGCTGGTCGACCCCCGGGCGGACCGCGCGGCGGAGCTGGCCCGGCGCTGCCGCGCGCAGCGCGTGGCCACAGACGTAGCCGAGCTGCAGGCGGGCGAAGTCGAGGCGGCGCTGGTAGCCACCAACGCGGCGTCGCACGCGCGCGTCACCCTGCCGCTGCTCGACCGAGCCGTCCACGTGTTCGTCGAGAAGCCGCTGGCGGCCTCGCGGGAGGATGCCGAGGCGATGGTGAGCACCGCGGCGGCCAACTCGGTCGGGCTGGCGGTCGGTCACATGCGCCGCTTCATGTTCGTCAACCGCTGGGTCAAGGCGCTGCTCGACAGCGGCGAGCTGGGCGCCATCACCGGCTTCGACGTCCGGGAGGGGGAGAACTACCACCGGCCGACCCGCGGCCGCCTGGCGGCGGTCCGGGCTGCCGCCGGGACCGGTCTGTACTCGCCGGCGCTGTGGGACGCGGAGTCGGCCGGCGGCGGCGTGCTGCTGGACACCGGCTCCCACACGCTCGATACGCTCCTCTGGTGGCTCGGCGAGGCGCGGCTCGTCAGCTACCGCGACGATTCGCTGGGCGGCGTCGAGTGCGAGGCGCTGCTCGAACTGGAGCTGCGCAACGGCGCGGTGGGCCGCGTGGAATTGAGCCGCTCGCGCACGCTCCGCAACACGGCGATCGTCACCGGCAGCCGCGGGCAAATCGAGGTGGCGCTGCACCGCAACGCCATCGTCGCCGCCCGCCCCGACCGCCTGACCGCATTCGAGCTCGACGGACGTAGCGGCGCGGCGCTGCCCGAGGAACGCCTGCACGAGGAGATGTTCCAGCGGGAACTGGCGGACTGGCTGCGCTCGCTCCGCAGCGGCCGCGAACCGTTCGTCAGCGGCGCCTCGGCCGCGCCCGCGGTCGCCATCATCGACGCTGCCTACCGCAACCGCCGGCCGTTGCGCCGGGCGTGGACCGGCAGTGGCCGCGCGGCGCGTGACGGCGGCCCGTTGCGGGGCCGGCGGGTGCTGGTCACCGGGGCGAGCGGCTTCATCGGCGGGCGGCTGGTCGAACGACTGGTCCGCGAGCAGGGGGCGTGCGTGCGGGCCGCGCTGCGCACCTTCCGGCACGCCGCCCGCGTGGCGCGCCTGGCGCCCGCCGCGGTCGAGCTGCGCCGCTTCGACATGGCGCGGCCGGACGGCCCCGCCGGCGCGGTCGACCGCCTGGTGGAGGGCTGCGATACGGTGTTTCACCTGGCGCGGGACAGCCGCGCGCCGCACGCCAACGCCGCCGGGGTCCGGGCGCTCGCCGAAGCTTGCCTGCGGGCCGGGGTGCGCCGGCTGGTGCACGTCAGCTCCCTGTCGGTCTACGAACCGTTGCCGGACGGCCCGTTGACGGAAGCGAGCCCGATCGGCCGCCAATCCGGCAACGACAAGTTCACGGCGCAGCGTGAGCTCACGCGCATGATCCGGGAGCACGGCCTCGACGCGGCGATCATGCAACCGACCATCGTCTACGGCCCATTCAGCGAACACTGGACGGACCGCCCGGCCGCTCTGCTGGCCGCCGGCGCGGTGGTGTTGCCGGCGCCCGGCGACGGGATCTGCAATGCCGTCTACGTCGACGACGTGGTCCGGGCGCTCCTCCTTGCCGCGCAGCGCGGCGAGGCGGCCGGCGAATCGTTCCTCATCTCCGGTCCCGAGCACCCGACGTGGTTCGACTTCTATTGCGCCTGCCAGCGAGCGCTGAACCGGAGCGGCGCCGTCCGCCTGCTGGCATACCGGGAGATAGAGCGCCGCAACCGCCGCGCGGACCGGCTGTCGAACCTTCCCACGCCGCAACGCGTGCTCGGCTGCCGGCCGCTGCGCCCGTTGCGCAACGCTCTTCAGCGGGCCGTCTACCGGCGCCTGGGCGAGCGCGGCAAGGCCGCGGTCAAACGCCTCTACCGGGGGCCGGCCGCAGCCGCCGGGAACTCGGCCGCGAGCGGCGAATTCCTGCCGCCGAAGAGGTTGCTGGAGCTGTACGCGGCCCGCTGTCCGGTGCGGATCGACAAGGCGCGCCGGCTGCTTGGCTACGAACCCGAGTTCGGCCTGGAGCGCGGCATGGAGCTCACCGCGCGCTATCTGGAGTGGGCGCGCGGCCGCGGCTAGTCGAGCGGGCGCCGAACGCCGGGTGCGAGCCGCCGGGCGCAGGCAGCGGCGAGACAGGCCACGGAAATACCGGATAAGCAACCTTGGGGGCCGTTGGCGTTGACATGCCGCCTGTCGCAGCCGATACTCCACGACATATATGAGTGATTTCGCCGTCCCGTCACTCGCCGCGGCGGCGCGCGGCGCCGTGGACCGGGGGCTCGACTTTCTCGACGCCTCTCTCCGTCCCGACGGCGCGTGGCCGTCGCTGATGTACTGGAACCTGGAGCTCGAGGGGTCTGCGGAGGAGGAACTCGCTCCCTTCGTGGCGGGCCTGGGCGCGCTCACCCTGGCGCCCTGCGACGACCCCCGAGCGCAGTCGATCCGGCGCCGGACCGGCGAATTCATCGTCCGGTCGATGAGCTATCCGGGGCTGTGGCGCTACTGGCCGTCGCTGCCGAACGATCTCGACAGTCTCAGCATCTGCTCCCAGGCGATTCCGTGGCACCCCTGGGTGATGTTCGGCATGAACGTCCCGAAGATGCGGACGGCGCTGGATGATCAGGGCCGGTTCAAGACCTGGTTGAAGCCGCCCAAAGCCGGCGTCCCGGACGTGGACAGCGTGGTGAACGCCAACGTGGTCGGCTACCTCGCCGCGCAGGGCCAGAACCGACTGGGCGAGCGGGCGGCGGCGTGGCTCGCCGAGCTGGTGCGGGACGGTACCGCCGCCGGGAGTTCCCATTATTACCCCGACACCGTGGATCTCTACGAGGCCATGGCCCGCGCCCGCGCGCGCGGCGCGCCCGCGCTGCAGGACCTCGGGCCGGCGCTTGCGGACCGCATCCGCGCCCGGCGCGGGCCGGACGGCGGCTACGGCGACACCTTGCGCACCGCGCGCGGGCTGTCCGCTCTGCACATCCTCGGAGCCGCGCCGGCCGGCGCCGAACTGGAGGCCGCGCTGGAACTGATCCTGCGCCGGCAACGGCCCGACGGCAGTTGGCCGGCGGCCCGCTTCTGGCAGGGGCCCCTGCCGCCCGATCCGCCGAGGGTGGGATTTGCATCCCCAATGCTCGACACCGCTTCCTGCATCGAGGCGCTCGTAAGGCTCGGCAGCGGACCATGAGCGTGAGCTAAGCTAAGCTAAAGCTCAAGGCACGCCGCGCGGCCCGGCAGCGGCGCCTCCCCGTCACATGCCCCACACGTCGACCGGGGCCGCGGCGGCGCCGCGCCGGTGGTGGAATATCTTCTCCTCCCAGGTCCGGTGCTCCCGACAGTCGATCACCACCAGGTGCGCCGCCTCCGCCGCGCAGCGCGCCGCGTACCCCGCCGTCTGCTCCACCCCCTCGGCGATGGTCCGCTCCAGCCCGTCGCGATCCCGCACCACCTTGCACTCCACCACCACCTCCTGCACCCGCTGCGCCAGCGGCCATACGATCAGCAGGTCGACCCGCCCCCGCCCCAGCGCGTACTCCCGCTCGATCCGCCCGCCCCCGTTCACCACCCGCTGCAGGTACGCCTGCAGCAGCAACTGCGGCCACGCCTCCGCGTAGGCAAAGCGGTCCCGCCAGTGCTCGGAGTGGCGCCGGAAGAAGCTCTGGAACTCCCCCAGCAGCAATACCGCGTCCAGGCTGCCGTCCGCGCGCACGTAACGCGGCGGCGAAAGGTCGAGCGTCTCCTGCGCCACCCACGACAGTTCGCGCGGCAGCACCTCGGCGTAGATCGGGTTGGCGATGCGCACCGGCGCCTCGCGGGCCAGCAGCCCCAGGTCGCGCGCGTAGCCCAGGTCGCGGTCGGTGATGGCGTAGCGGTCGGCGCCGGTCAGCATCGGCTCGATCACCCGCCGCACGCGCTCCTCGCGCAGCTTGTCGGCCAGGTAGTCGAGGTGGGTCACCCGTTCGACGATCAGCTCCTCGCGGACGGCGGCGACTGCGGCGGCGGTGACCGGACGCGAACGGTCGCCGCGCAGCGCCTTGTTCTCGAAGCAGGCGCCGTAGGCCAGCGCGTTGACCAGCCACGGCTGGCCGCAGGTCTGCGTCCAGACCGCCTCCAGCGCCTCCGGCGCGAACGGCTGCCCGGTCGCCTCGGTATGCTGGCCGAGCAGGGCCAGCGTCTCGTCACGCGAGAAATCGCTCAGCCGCAATGACTTGGCGGCGATGTTGAACGGGCTGCCGGTTGCGCCGATGCGGTAGTCGCGCACGTCGCGCAGGCCGCACAGCACGACGCTCTGCGGGAAGCGCGCCGGACGGTCGGGGTAGCCGGCGCGGAGTTGCTGCAGCACTGCCAGCAGCGAGTCGCCCACCAGCGTGTCGATCTCATCGATCAGCAGCACCAGCGGGCGCGGCGCCGCCTGCGCCCAGCGCCGCAAGGCGGTGCGCAACGCCATGTCCGGCCCGAAATCGGCGAGGATCTCGGCCCGGACGCCGGCCAGGAAGCGATCGTCCAACGCCGCGTCCGCTGCTTCCGCCAGCGCGGCGAGCACCACCTGCACCGCCCGCGCCACGTCGTCGCGGGCGGTGCGGGCGGTCTCCACGGTGACGTACACGCAGTGGTAGCCGCGTTCGTTCAGCAAGTCGGCCAGCGCCAGCAGCGCGGAGGTCTTGCCGGTCTGCCGCGGCGCGTGCAGCACGAAGTACTTCTCCTCCCGCACCAGGCGGAGGACTTCCTCCAGGTCGATGCGCGACAGCGGCGGGATGCAGTAGTGCATGTCGGACTTGACGGGACCGGCGGTGTTGAATGAACGCATTCCTAGAAACGGTACCCGAACGTGGTGGCGATCCGCTGCAGCGCGCCGGCGACGTGAGCGCGGGACCAGTCGGTGTAGTAATCGCGGTAGCCGCCGCCGTCCTGCAGCTTGTTCTTGGTGCGGGGCAGCCGCGATCGGGGAAGCTGCAGCAGGCGGCAGACCTCCGCGTAGTCCTGCTGCAGATTCTCGAAGCGGATGTAATAATCGGCGTAGGGTCGCCCGTCGAGGAAATAGAACGCCTGCTGGTCGGCCAGCAATTCGGCGAACCACGCGCGCTTCAAGATCAACTCGAGGTTCCGGCGATGGCGTCCGAGCAGGTAGTTGGGCAACGTTCGGCACAGCCGGTAGCGCGACCGCAGGAAGCCGCGCCGCGCGCGGTGAAAGGACGGTTTTTCCGCCCGCCATTCGACGTCGATCTTCCAGCGGTACAGCGACGCGAACCAGTCCCACGGGTTTCTGACCACGGTGAACTTGAAGTATTCGTCCCACGCGCCGGGCGCCACGGTCCGACGGATCGTTTCCGGCAGGACGTGGCCTTGCGCTCCCCGAACGCGCAGCTCGGGAATGACCTGGGCATTGCGCGCCGCAATCACGAACCGGTCATCGTCCACCGCCGGCAGGTAGCGGTCCAGAAAGCAGTCCGCGACGACGTCGCCGGGCGCGCACAGCGGTGACAGCGCCGCCAGGATGCTGGTGCCGCCCACCTTGCGCGGGCGCACGAATATGAACTTGTGACGGTGTGAGATGATGCTCACCGCTCTGCTCCCGGCGCGCGGGCTGCCGCCGCCTCGGTCGGGTACTATACTATCGGGCGCGATGCAGCCGTTCCATCGGGGGCGCGGCGCGGCGCTCCCCAAGCCGGCGCAGGTCCGCTATAACGACTGGCGGCAGGTGGCGCTGCCGCCGCCGGAAGAGTTCACCCCCGCGCTGCCGGTCAGCGTGATCATGCCCTGCTATCAGACGCCCCCGGCGGTGCTGGCGCGGACCCTGGCGGCGCTGGCGGGGCAGACCTGGCCGCGCGACCTGTTCGAGGTGGTGATCGTCGACGACGGCTCCGAGCCGCCGCTGGCCCCGCCCCCGGGAGCGCCGCCGAACGTCCGGGTGGTGCGCCAGGAACGCCGCGGGTTCGGGATCGCGCGCGCGCGCAACACCGGCGTTCGGGCGGCCACGCACGGCATCATCCTGTTCCTGGACGGCGATTCGCTGCCGGAAGCGGGTTGGCTGGCGGCGCACGCCCGCTGGCACCACGCCGTGTCCGACGCGGTGACCGTCGGGTTGCGCGCCAGCGTCGCGATGGAGGACCTGGAGGCGGAGGCGATCCGGGGCCGGCCCGGCACCCTGCGCGAGCTGTTCGCGGACCGCCCGTTCGACCCGCCCTGGGTCGAACCGTACCTGCGGCGGACGCGCGATCTGACCACGCGCGCGGACGACCTGTTCCAGTGCGTGGTGGGGGGGAATTTCGGGATCGGCCGGGAGTTCTACCGGGAGGTGGGCGGCAGCGATGAATCGTTCGTGCGCTGGGGGATCGAGGACAATGAGCTCGCCTATCGGGCCTATACCCGCGGCGGGTTGTTCGTGCCGGTCCGCGCCGCGCTGGTCTGGCACCAGGGCCGCTGGGCCGAAGGACGGGCCGCGAAGGAGCGCAGCCGCCGCTTGCAGCAGGGCAAGGCGGCCAACCTGATCGCCCATCCCCGCTACCGCGGCGCGGCGCGCGGGCGCAGCTATGCGGTGCCCCGCTACGTGGTGACCGTCGAGGCCGGCCGCGGTTCGGTCGAGCAGGCGGCTGCGGTGACCGAGGCCCTCCTGGCCGACCGCGAGCATGATCTTGTGGTGCGCCTCGAACTCGGCGCGCGCCGCGACCCGAAGCGGCTGGCCTGGTTGCATGAGGCATTCGCTCCGGACCCGCGGGTGCGCGTCGCGCCGGACCGCTCCGCCCTGGACGAGTTTCCGGCGGCGCCGTTCCACGTGACGCTGCCCGCCACCGTGCTGGCGAAGGACCTGGTGACTCGGCTCCGCGCCCGCCTCGGCAGCGCGGCCGTTGCCGCCGCGCTCCTGCCGGACGGCGCACGGGTGGCGATCGCGCGGGCGTGGGCGCTGCATCGGGCGCGGCGTACCGGCGGCGCCCCCGCGGACTTCGGCGACGTCCGGGAGATCGCCCCCGCAAGGCTGCGGCTCGCGGCCGCGGCGGCGCCGGCCGGCGCCGCCGCGCCCCGCTGGCGCCGCCTGCTCCGACGGGTGCGCGGATGAGGTACGCCGGCGCTGCCGTGCGGGAGCGGCTGCGAGATCGGGGGAGGTCGTGGTCGGCCGCTGCCGGCGCCCTGCCCTGGCGCCTCCTGGCGCGGCGCGCCGCGCTGTCCGCGGCCTTGCTGGCCGGCTGGCTGGCGCTCTCCTGGGCGCTGCGTACATGGCTCGGGGCGTGGGAGGACGGCGGCGGCGGACTGAGCGGCAAGATCATGCGGTTCTACCTGCGCAACTGGGCGAGCTGGACCTGGCTGGGCGCCCTCTGGTGCGCGGCGTGGTGGGGCGTCAAGCCGCTGTGGCGGGCGCTGCAGGAGCCGCGCTTCTTCGACCGCGCGGTCGGCGCCGCCACCCCCGGCGCCCTGGGCGCGATCCGCGCCTGGGTGTGCGCGATATTGCTGATCATGACCCTCCGGGAAGACCTGATGAGCGTGGCGCTGCTGCCGCGCGTCATGGTCCGCCAGCAGGGTCTCATGGCGATTCTGCATCTGCTGCCGATCGGCTTCGACGCGTTCCTTGCCAACGCCGCCGCGCTGCGGGTGTTTCAGTACCTCACCGCGGCGCTGTTGGCGCTCGGCGTGGTCGGGTTGGGTACGCGGGCGGTGGTGCCGGCCGCCGCGGTCTGCTACTTCGTGCTGGGCGGCATCGTGCGCGAGCACTCGTTCTACTACCACTCGGGGATCGTGCCGTTGTACGCGCTGGCGGTGCTGTCGTTCACGCGCTGCGGCCAGGGGTGGTCGATGGACCGACTGTGGCGGGCGGCGCGCGGCAAGGCACCGGCGGCGGCGAATCGGCCCGGCGCCTATTTCGGCTGGGCGCGGTATGCGGTCTGGACCGTGATCGCCCTGCCCTACGCGGCGGCCGGGTGCAGCAAGCTCTATTACATGGGTCTGCGCTGGGTGTCGGCGGACAGCGTGCGCTGGATGCTGCTGCGGCCGACGCTGGATCCGCGGCCGTTCGACTTCGACCTGGCGCTGCGCATCATGCCGCTGCCCGACGCGCTGTTCGTGCTGCTGGGGATCGTCGCGCTCGGCACCGAACTGGCGTTCGGGCTGGTACTGGTCTCGCGGCGCGCCCGGGCGCTGCTGCCGGCGGCCACGATCGGCATCCACGTCGGCATCCTGTTCCTGCAGAACATCTTGTTTCTCGACCTGATGCTGTTGCTGTGGGTGTTCTACGACTGGAGCCCGCTGGCGCGGCTGGGCCGGCGGCTGGCAGGAAGGGCCGCCGCGGCGTCCGGCGAGCGGGCGCCCGGCGCGGCGCCGGTAGCGGAGGCGGCGCCGGAGGAGGAGCCGCGCGCCCGCCCGGCTGCCGGGCGGCTGGCCGCCGCGCGCCCGGGCGCCGCGCGCCCGGGCGCCGCGCACCGGCGGGGCGCGGCAGCCGCCCTGGCGATCATGCTGTTTCTGGCCTCCTGGTGGGTGACCAAGATCGAGTGGTATCCGCTGACGGCGATGCAGATGTTCACCGCTCACGGCCGCGGGGAGGCCGGCGTCGTTTCGTACGTGGCGGCGATCGCCCACTACGAGGACGGCAGCCGCGGACCGGCGCCGTTCGGGGAGTGGATCGGGGCGATGCCGCCGGGCCGCACCCGGCCGGTCCTCCGGCGCACGCTGCAGGACCCCGCGGGGCGGGCGGTGGGGCAGCAACTGCTGGACGCCATGATCCGGGCCGCCAACGCGACCGGCGCCGGACCGCGCGTGACGAGCGTGGAGCTGCAGCGCCGGCGCTGGAACTTCCGGGCCGACCCGGACGATCCGGGCCGCGGCGTGCTGACGCACCGCTACGTGCATCCCGCCCCGGCGGCGGAGCGGGGTGATGGCGCCCGCTAGTTCGCCGGCGCCCCGGCCGCGCAGCGGGCGGGGGCGGGGAAACGGCTTGCGCGGCGCCGGGCAGTTGGCGCGGGCGCTCACCGCCGACCGGCCGCGCACCGCGGCGCTGGCGGCGCTGCTGCAGTTGGCGTCGAACGCGACCGAAGCGTTCGGCTTCCTCCTGCTCATCCCGCTGCTGCACGCGGCCGGCGTGGGCGCGGCGGAAGAGCGGCAGGACCGGATTGCGGAGCTGCTGGCCGGCGCCGCGGACCTGGTGCAGGCGGAGCTGGCCTTGCCGGCGGCGCTCGCCGTCTTCGTCGCGCTCGCCGCGGTGCGCGCGGCGACCGTCTGGCAACGCGACGTGCTGCTCGCCCGGACGCGGCTCGACTTCGTCCATCGCTTCCGCGCCACGCTGCAGGATGCGGTGGCGCGGGCGCAGTGGCGGTTCCTCGCCGGCCAGCGCCAATCGGACATCCAGCACGTGCTGACCGGCGACGTGTACCGCATCGGCCAGGCGGCCGCGCACCTGGTGAAGGTGACCGTGGCCGGATTGCTGGCGGTGACGCAGTTGGCGGTCGCCGTGCTCATCTCGCCGCCGGTCTCGGCCATGGCGCTGGCCGCGGGCGCCCTGTTCCTGCTGCTGACGGCGCCGCTGCTGCGCCGTTCGCGGCTCCTGGGCGATCAACTGACCGGCGTGAACCGCGTGATCTTCGCCCACGTGCAGGACTTTCTGGCCGGCCTGAAGCTGGCCAAGAGCTTCACCTCGGAACGGGTCCACGTGCAGCGCTTCGCCGCGGCCGTCGACGCCGTGCGCCGGCGGCAACTGGCCACCACCCGGGCGGGCGCGACGGCGCGGGCGACGCTCAACGTGGGCACCGCCGCGGCGCTGGCGGGAGTGGCTTGGTTCACCGTGGTCGAGGCCGGATTGGCGCTGCCGGAGCTGGCCGTGCTGGCCGCGGTCTTCGCGCGCGTGATGTTCGCGCTGGTGAACCTGCAGCAGAGCGCGCACGAGCTGGCCAATACGCTGCCCGCCTACCACCACGCCCGGGAGATGCTGCTCGCGCTGCGGGGCGCCGCGGAAGATGCCGCCGGGCGCGGCTCCGAGCCGCGCATGCCGCTGAACCGGGCGCTGGCGGTGCGCGCCGTCTCCTTCGACTACGGGCAGCAGGGCGGCCGCGCGGCGCTGGCCGGAGTGACCCTCGACCTCCCGGCCGGCGAGATCACGGCGATCTCCGGGCCGTCGGGCGCCGGCAAGAGCACGCTGGCCGACGTACTGCTGGGCCTGCTGGAGCCGACGAGCGGCGCGGTGCTGGTCGACGGCGCCCCGCTCGACGGCGCCAATCGACGCCGCTGGCGGCGTTCCGCCGCGTACGTGCCGCAGGAGCCGTACCTGTTCCACGACACGATCCGCGCCAATCTCGCGTGGTCGCGTCCGGGGGCGACCGACGACGACCTCTGGCGGGCGTTGCGCGCGGCCGCGGCGGAGGAGTTCGTCCAGGCGCTGCGGCACGGCCTGGACACCGTGGTGGGCGACCGCGGCGGCCGCCTGGCGGGCGGCGAACGGCAGCGCGTGGCCCTGGCGCGCGCCCTGCTCGCCGCGCCGGCGCTGCTGGTGCTGGACGAAGCGACCAGCCAACTGGACGCGCGGACCGAAGGCCGCGTGGTCGCCGCGCTGCGGGCGTTGCGCGGGCGCATGACGATCGTCGCCGTGGCCCACCGCCCGGCGGTGCTGGCCGCCGCGGACCGGGTGGTGCGGCTGGACGCCGGCCGCGTGGTGGCGAACCGAACGATGGGAGCGGGGGATGGTCAGCTTGGGGATCGCGCGCTATCATGATCGACGGGCGGACACGCCGCCGGAGGGAAATCTTGGGTAGAGCATCGCTGGTATCTCTGTTGCTGGCCGCCGGCATCGCCGCGCTGATGGCCTGTTCCCAGGCGGCGCGCCCGGCCGTTGCGCCCGCCGACCCGGCCCAAGGGGGGGGGGGGGGGGGGGGGAGCCGCCGAGCGACCCGGCGCCAACCCCGCAGCCGGCAGCGCCGGCAGAGAAGCGCTGGACGATCGGCGCGGCTGACTTTGGCAATGATGAACTGAACCTGACAGGCGCAGTGTCCAACCGTTCCGCGCCGTATGCCTGGGAGCGGGTCACCGCCGGCGGCGTGCGCGTTTCGATTGGCGGACGTGAGCTGCCGTTCACCAGCACGAGCGCCAAGCCGGTCTTCGCGTCCGATATCTCCGGCGCGGAGTGGACGGTTGCCGCCGAGGTGAGGGCGGGGGAAGTGGTGCTGGTGCTCACCGCCCCCGATCAGTCGGGCGCCGGCGACACGGTTGCGTCGGTCACCATCACGAACCCCGGGAGCGGCTACACGACAGACCCGACCGTGACCTTTTCGGCCCCGCCGTCCGGCGGCGCCACCGCAACCGGCACCGCAACGGGGTCCCGGTACGTCGACTCCGTGACGATTACGACCGCCGGGAGCGGCTACACCTCGGTTCCCAACGTCACCTTTTCGGCGCCGCCGTCCGGCGGCACCACGGCAACCGGCGCCGCGGTGGGGTCCGGTACCGTCGATTCCGTGACGGTCGGAACCGCCGGGAGCGGCTACACCTCCGTTCCCAGCGTGACGTTCGGGGCGGCGCCGTCCGGCGGCACCACGGCCGCCGGCGCCGCGGTGGGGTCCGGGTACGTCGATTCCGTGACGGTCGGAACCGCGGGGAGCGGCTATACGGCGGACCCTGCGGTGACGTTTTCGGGCGGAGGAAGCGGCGGCGGTGCGGCC
Organism: Spirochaetia bacterium; assembly: GCA_965203515.1. GTDB lineage: Bacteria > Spirochaetota > Spirochaetia > SZUA-6 > Bin103 > CATQHW01. The sequence goes on along the minus strand of OZ241907.1, from coordinate 4,096,601 downwards.
GCCTCCGCGGTGCGGCAATCCGGCGTAGCGTCAGTGACGATCACGGACCGGGGGAATACCTATACCTCTGACCCCAGCGTGACGTTTGGGGCGCCGCCGCCCGGCGGCACTACGGCGACCGGCACCGCAACGCGGCGATCCGAAGTTATCCTTGTGCAGATGTCGAACTTGGGGAGCGGTTACACGTCTGTCCCAACCGTTACCTTTGGCGCGCCGCCGTCCGGTGGCACCCGGGCAACCGGCACAGTGGTGATAAGTGGCGGTCAAGTGTCTTCCGTAACCGTCACGAACGGAGGGAGCGGCTACACCTCCGCCCCTTCCGTCACGTTTTCGGGAGGAGGGGGCAGCGGTGCGGCCGGCACCGCGGTGAGAAGCGGCGGTCAAGTGTCTTCCGTAACCGTCACGAACGGGGGGAGCGGCTACACCTCCGCCCCTTCCGTCACGTTTTCGGGAGGAGGGGGCAGCGGTGCGGCCGGCACCGCGGTGATAAGTGGCGGTCCGGTGAGTTCCGTAACCGTCACGAACGGAGGGAGCGGCTACGCCTCGGCCCCTTCCGTGACGTTTTCGGGAGGAGGGGGCAGCGGTGCGGCCGGCACCGCGACTCTGGGAAGAACCAGAATAGAGGCCGTGACGATCATGACCCCGGGGAGCGGCTACACGGCCGCCCCTTCCGTGACGTTTTCGGCCGCGACGGTCACGCGGTTCACGGCGACCGGAACCGCGGTGCTGCAAAGCGGCGTGGCGTCGGTGACGGTCACGAACCGGGGGAGCGGCTACACCTCCGTCCCGACCGTGACCTTCGGAGCAGCGCCGGGCGGCGGCACCACCGCAACCGGCACCGCGGCGCTGCGCTACGGCGTAGCGTCGGTGACCGTCACGAACGGCGGGAGCGGCTACACCTCGCCCCCGACCGTGACCTTCGCGGCAGCGCCGAGCGGCGGCGCCACGGCCGCCGGTACCGCGGACATGCGCTACGGCGTAGCGTCGGTGACCGTCACGAACGGAGGAAGCGGCTACGCCTCCGCCCCAACCGTGACCTTCGCGGCGGCGCCGAGTGGCGGCACCACGGCCGCCGGCACCGCGGTGCTGCGAACCGGCGTAACCTCGGTGACGGTCACCAACGGTGGGAGCGGTTACACCGCTGCCCCGACCGTGACCTTTGCGGCGCCGGCCAGCGGCACCCGTGCGACCGGCACGGCCAAGCTGGCGGAGGGCGGCTACGATCAATACCAGAACCTGTATTGGGCGCGCCAGACGCTGGCCGGCAAGCAGCTTCTGGTCGAGCTGGCGGACTAGGACAGCGGCTGCTGACCGGGAGCTTCCACCAGCCTGAGTAGCAGGCGACTCCTGCCGGCGGAGCTCACGCCGCCCGACCGGCGGAGCAACGGCAAGTGGCATCCTCCGTGACGACCACGTTGAACATCTCCGCGGAAGCGATGGCGCGCGTGCGCCAACTCGCGCTACGCGCGGTGGCACGCTCGGCGAGATCGCCTCCGAGCTGATACTGACGGCGCGGCAGCCGGAAGAAGCGCCGCCGGTACGGAACGGAGTGCCGCTGTTTCCCTCCCGCGACGGTGAAGCCGCCGACCTCGGCTTGGTGAACTCGCTCCGTGACGCCGATTCGTGAAGTGGTCGAACGGCTGGTACGGTTCTGTAGTTCGGGCGGCCACACGTTCTGGCCGGACGATGTTTCGCTGCGGAACGGCTTGGATGCTGCAGCGGCATCTCGCCTGCACGGCCACCGACAGGTCGCCGATTTCCATCTGGCGGCGCTGGCTTCGCGGCGCGGCGGCCGCTTGGCAACGTTCGACGGGCGCCTGCAACGGTCGCTCGCCGGCACCGTGTTGGCACCGGTCGTCGCTCTGGTCGCGTAGCGGCCGAATCCGGGACTGACCGGCCGCGGTGCGGCGCCGCCGAGCAAACTTCGGCGGCGAAGACGCAGGCGGCCTCGGCTCGCGGCGCCGCTTCGCAGCGAAGCAGAAGGCCAGCGCGGACAGCGCCGCTCCTTCGGCGGCGAAAGTTCGGCTCAGGCGCCGGCGCAGCCCGGAGACGAAGCCGCTGACCGCCCGGACACTTCGGCAGCGAAGCCGGCGGGGCGACGCAACTTCGGCGGCGAAGACGCGGCGCCTCGGTCGGCAGGCTGCGGCGTGCGCGCAGCCGGCTACGCCGCCGCGGACCCGGACTTCGGCAGCGAAGACGGGCTGACCGGCCGCGACATCCCGGCGGCGGTCAAGCGCGAGGTCTGGCGGCGCGACCGAGGCCGCTGCCGCTACGTGGACCGCACCAGCGGGCGCCGCTGCGGCTCCCAACACCTGCTGCAGGGCGCGCAATTCCGCCGCCGAGACCAAGTCCTCGACCACGACGAAGCCGTCGCTGCGGTAATCGGCGAGCTGCCGGTCGGACAGCTCGATTGCGCCTGCGGCGCCGGTATCCGGTGCGGGTGCCATGGTGACGCAGGGTAGGGCGGCGCCCCGGCGTGGCAAGCGATCGCCGGCCGGCTTCGCACCGGGAAACCATTGCGCCGGTCCGTGCGCCACGCGCCGGCGTAAAGCCGCTATGGGCCGATTGCGGTAGAATGGCGCGCACGTATCCATGAGCACGATGCTCCCCGTCAACCTTGACGATCTCCTCTACTGCCGTAGCGTGGAGTCCGAACGAGTGGAGTTCAAGGCGTCGTGGGACCCGGCCGCGACCGGCCCGCAGGTGCTGCGCACGATCGGCGCGTTCGCGAACGACTTTCACAACCTGAACGGCGGCTACCTAGTGATCGGGGTTGCGGAGCGGGACGGACGGGCAGCGCTGCCGCCGGCCGGCCTGTCCGCCGAAGAAGTCGAGGCCGCGCAGCAATGGATTCGCGGCAACTGCAATCGGATCGATCCGCCGTACTTCCCCATCCTGTCGCCGGAATCGGTCGAGGGTCGGCTCATCCTGGTGGTCTGGGCGCCGGCAAGCGACACCAAGCCGCACCGCGCACCCGGCGGCAAGGGCGCAGCGCGCTACTGGGTCCGCCTCGGCTCCGAGACCGTCGACGCCGAGCGCCGCGGCAACCTGCTGCCCGCGCTTCTGCAGCAGACCGCGCGGGTGCCGTGGGACGATCGCCGTGCTCATGACGCGCGGGTCGAAGACGTGCGCGAAGCGAAGGTCCGCGAGTATCTGCGCGACGTCCGGAGTGGGATCCCCGATGAGACCGACGAGCGCGACCTCTACCGGCGCCTGCGCCTCACGATGAAAGTCAACGATCATGAGGTGCCCCGGAACGCGGCGTTGTTGTTCTTCTCGAGCCGCCCGACACGGTGGTTTCGCGGCGCCCGGATCGAAGTGGTGCAGTTTGCCGCGGACCGCGGCGGAGACGTTCAGGAAGAGCGCATCTTCGAAGGCGGCCTCGTAGACCAGCTTCGTGACTGTCTGAACTACCTCGAAAACCTGTCCACCGTCCACCTGCAGAAGCAACCGCATCGGAGCCAGGTGCGCGGCTGGGTGAGCTATCCGATGCGGGCGCTGCGCGAGACGCTCGTCAACGCGGTGTATCACCGCGGCTACGACGTCGACCAGCCCGATCCCACCAAGGTCTATCTGTTTCCGAGCCGTATCGAGATGATCAGCTACCCCGGACCGGTTCCCGGAATCGAGGCACGTCATCTGCTGCCGAATGCCGAGGCGCGCGCGGCGCCGGCCCGCAACCGGCGAATCGGGGAGTTTCTGAAGGAACTGAAGCTGGCGGAGGGACGCCTCTCAGGGTTGCCGAAGGTGTTCCAGACGATGGAAGCCAATGGTTCGCCGGTGCCGCGCTTCGAGTTCGACGAGCAGCGCACCTGGTTTCAGGCCACGCTGCCGGCCCACCCGGAATACGGCGCCCTGTCCGCGCTGCGGGACGCGGCGCACCTGCGGGCGCTGGGCGAGCAGGCCGAAGCCCTGCGCCGCGTCGAGTCCGCGTGGGAGTATCACCGCGGTTCCGGGCTCCTCGCCGCGGAGTTGATCGGCGCGTACGCGGCGCTCGGCGACCTCGCCCGCGCCGAAGGAATCCTGGACGACTTCAAGAGCGAGGGAGTGGAGACCGCGGTCCCGTACGTCGAAAACAGGATGATCGAGGCGTTAGTGGACATGGGGGAGGGAGAAAAGGCGCGCCGCATGCTCATGCGGAGCCGCCCGTTGCTTTCCGGCAAGGACGCTATCGACGCCGCTATTCTGGCACGCCGCGCCAGGGACGAGCGAGGCGCCCACAGTTACTTCCAACGCGCCGGAGAAGCGGTCTATGCCGACGCTCGAGCGCTGCTCGAATTCGCGCAGACCAAACTGTGGTTGGCGGTAGAGGCTCACCGCTACCGGCGCCGTGACTCGAATCGAAGATTGCTTGCCGAGGCCCGGACGCTCCTGGAGCGCGTGATCCAGCTCGATGCTTCTCCCGCCCGCCATGCCTGGGCGTGGCGCGAGCTCGCGCGCGCCTGCAACTGGCTGCGGCTGCCGGCTGGCGACGTCGAAGCCGCCTATCGCAAGGCGATCGAGTTGTTGCCGGACGAATCCCGGTTCGTCCGGGAATTGGCCAAAGTACGAGCGACCCGGTCACTGCGGCGATAAACGCAGAGCAGTGGATGCTCACTCTTCCACTACCTGAACCCGAAGCAGCTTGCCGTTCAGCGTTCGGCGCGCCCGATACAGGTTCTGGTACTGATCGAAGCCGCCCGACGCCAGCTTCGCGGTGCCGGTAGCGGTGGTCCCGCTGGCCGGCGCCGAAAAGGTCACGGTCGGGGCCGACGGGTAGCCGCGTCCCGGGTTCGTGATCGTCACTGAGTCACTGACCGGACCCTGACCTGCAGCACCGCGGTGCCGGCCGCGGTGCCATCGCGGTCGGCTACGTCGAAGCTCTCGCGGAATCGGGCCAGCGCGGCCAGCGGCGCGGCCAGCTCCACCAGGGCATGACCGAGAACTACCCGTTCGCCGCGCCCATAGCAGGCGACTCCTGCCGGCGGCGCTCACGCCGCCCGATCGGCGGAGCAACGGCAAGTGGCATCCTCCGTTCGTCATCCGGTACCATCGATCCATGACGACCACGTCGAACATCTCCGCGGAAGCGATGGCGCGCGCCGACCTCGGCTTGGTGACCACACTCCGTGACGCCGCGCCGGATGATGCTGGATTGGATGATGGGGGCGGGGTCGTCAGGCGTTGGGAGCGCGTGCTACCATGCCCGCGGTCCGGCACGTCGGCCGACCGCCGCCGGCAGCGGCCGGCGTGAATCGACTGATCGACGGGGCGGACACGCCGCCGGAGGGGAATCTTGGGTAAGAGCATCGTTGGTATCTCTTTGCTGGCCGTAGGCATCGCCGCGCTGATGGCCTGTTCCCAGGCGGCGCGGCCGGCCGCCGCGCCCGCCGCCCCGGCCCAAGGGGAGCCGCCGAGCGAGCCGCCGCCAACGCCGCAGCCGGCAGCTCCGGTAGAGCAGCGCTGGACGATCGGCGCGGCTGACTTTGGTGATGATGAACCGGACCTGACGGGCGACGCGTCCAGCCGTTCCGCGCCGTATGCCTGGGAGCGGCTCACCGGCGGCGAGGCGCGCGTTACGGTTTCGATTGGCGGGCACGAGCTGCCGTTCACCAACACGAGCGCCAAGCCGGTCTTCGCGTCCGATCTCTCCGGCGCGGAGTGGACGGTTTCCGCCGAGGTCCGGGCGGGCGCACTGGTGCTGGTGCTCGCCGCCAAGGATCAGAGGGAAAACCTGGGCTTCGTCGAATCCGTCATGATCACGAACCCGGGAAGCGGCTACACGGCGGCCCCGACCGTGACGTTCGGGGCGCCGCCGCCCGGCGGCGCCGCGGCGACCGGCACCGCGGCACGGTCCGGCAGAGTCGATTCGGTGACGATCACGACCGTCGGGAGCGGCTACCCGACGGCTCCAACCGTGACGTTCGGGGCGCCGCCGGACGGCGGCACCACGGCAACCGGCGCCGCCGAGGTAGGGTCCGGCGTCGTCGATTCGGTGACGATTACGACCGCCGGGAGCGGCTACACGGCGGTTCCTACCGTGACGTTTACGGGAGGCGGCGGCAGCGGTGCGGTCGCCACCGCGGTGCGGCAAAGCGGCGTAGCGCGAGTGAATATTTCGGCCCGAGGGGGCTTTTATTCCACACAACCATCCGTGACGTTTGGCGCGGCGCCTTCCGGCGGCACCACGGCGACCGGCACCGTAATTCGGCAAGGCACCGAAGTACACGCAGTGACGATCACGAACCACGGGAGCGGCTACACGTCAGCCCCTACCGTTTCGTTTTCGGCCCCGAATTTTGGCGGCTCCGGCTTTCAGGCATACGGCACCGCGGTACTGCAAACCGGCATAGCGTCGGTGACGGTCTCGAACGGGGGGAGCGGCTACACGTCAGCCCCCACCGTGGCCCTCGGGGCAGCGCCGAGCGGCGGCACCACGGCCGCCGGCACCGCGAGCATGCTCTACGGCGTAGCGTCGGTCGATGTCACGGACGGGGGGAGCGGCTACACCGCTGCCCCTGCCGTGACCTTTGCGGCGGCCCCGGGCGCCGGCACCACGTCCGCCGGCACCGCGGTCGTGCTCTACGGCGTAGCGTCGGTGGATGTCACGGACGGGGGGCGCGGCTACTTCGTTGCCCCTGCCGTGACCTTCGCGGCGCCGGCCAGCGGTACCACCGCGACCGGCACGGCCAAGCTGGCAGAGACCGGCAACGATCCATTCCAGAACCTGTATTGGGCGCGCCAGACGCTGGCGGGCAAGCAGCTTCGGGTGGAGCTGGCGGACTAGGCCGGCGGCCGCCGAAACCGGAGCTTCGACCGCCTCAGGGGCTCAACGGAGCAGGCGCCGGCACAGCGACACCGTCTGCTCGACGGCGTGCACGATCAGGGACGGCCGGCGCCACTCTCGCTCGCTCACCAGCGAACCGTGCATGGGGGGGGCGTTCGGCGGCCGGATCGGGAGCGTGTCGATGCGCAACTCCGCGCTGCGCATCACTTCCAGCGCCGTCTGATAGACCAGATAGTTGTCCGGCAGCGGCTCGCCGGAGGGCGACAACAGCGCCGCCAACGCCGGAAAGTCGACTTCGCGGAAGACGCGATAGTGCTGCCGCAACCGGTTCCAGAACGCCGGGTCGCGCTCGTCCGAGAAGACGAACAACACGGCGCCGTCAGCGACGCCGGCCGCCTGCAGGCGCTCGCGAATGCGCGCCGGCTCGGTCATGCGGCCGGGGTAGCGCCGGTCGGAGCGGCGGCGCAGGCGCGGATACTCGCGCATGCGGTCGCGCCGGCGCACGTGCACGGCGGCGAAGCGCCCGCGGTCGAGCGAGCGCAGCCGTTCGACCACGGGCCGCGCCAGCGCCAACACCTGCGGCGCGGCGCGCAGCCGCAGCCGCACCGCGGCCAGCGCCCGCGCCGGCACGTCGACCGCGAACTGGGGATGCTCGATGCGGCGCACCACCAGCCGGTACGAGCCGGCGTCGGGCGGCAGCGCCGCTCCCGGCGGCACGCGCAACGTGCACAGGCCGGCGGTGGCCGGCGCCGGCGCGGCGGCGATCGGCAACGGATGCTCGCGCCCGGCGGCGTCGACCAGACGGCTGCCGCGCAAGTCGAAGAACGACTCCCAGCGCCACTCGCGGCCGATGTTGAAGTTGTACTTCGGTTCCAGCAGCAACGGCGGCAGCAGCGCCCGGCGGCCGCAGGCGTGCGCCTCGCGCAGCAGGCAGGCCAGATTGGATGCCTGGTGGTTGAGGCCGGTCACCACGGCGACCGACCGTTCGTAGCGGAGATAGCGCGGATGCTCGGCGTCCGTCATGGCGAAGTGACTGCCACGGCTCGCGCCGAGTCTGACCGACAACGCGCATCGCTGTCCATCATCCGAGGGCCGGCATCGCCTATAATCGCGGCGTGACTTCCTGCTCGGCAGACGGCGACCGGCGCCTGGAGTACGCCGCGCTTGCCGTCGTGACGCTGATCGGCTTCGGCCTGCGGTGGTCGTATCTGGGCGACCCGATACGGGTCGACGAGGGGAAGATCGCGGCCTGGGTGCAGTCCTGGACGTTCCGGGAAGTGGCGGCCTTCTACGAAAACATCGGCAACCACGTCCTCCATACGCTGCTGGTGGACCTGTGCCACTCGCTGTTCGGGCTGCAACCGTGGAGCATTCGCCTGCCGGCTCTGCTGCCGGGCGCCGCCTTGATTCCGGCGACCTACCTGGTCGGCGCGGCGCTGTTCTCCCGGCGGTCGGCGCTGCTGGCCGCGGGGCTGGCGGCGGGCGCTCCGTTCCTGGCGTTGTTTTCGGTGATCTCGCGCGGCTACGTGCTGCAGAGCGCGCTGCTCATGGCGCTGGCGTGGCTGCTGCTGAGGCTTGCCGAGTCCCGGTGGCGGGGCCTGACGCTCGCCGCCGGCGTCCTCGCCGCCGGCATCGTCGGAGCGCTCGCCCTCCACGTCCTTCCCACCACGCTGTTCGCGCTTCCCGGCCTCTACGCCGGCGCGGCGTTGCGGGCGGCGTGGGTCGCCAGGCCGGCCGCAGCGCCGCGGGGCCGGACCGGCAGCGCCGGCCGGCTGCTGCCGGCGCTGTTGGTCACCGGCGGCCTGGCGCTGCTCCTCTACCTGCCGGTATTCCTGGGGACCGAGTGGGAACGGATCGCGGCCAACCGGTACACCGCGGCGCAGCCCGCGGCCCTGCTCTGGGAACGACTGGTGGACCGTATGGCGGGGACCGCCCGGCACTGGGCCTGGGACCTTCCCCTGCCGGCGCAGGCGCTGTGGGCGCTGGTCGCCGGCGCCGGCCTGCTCGCCGCGGCGCGCCGGCGGCAGGCCTCGTCGGCGTGGTTCGTGGTGCTCGTGATCACCTCGACCGTGGCCTTCTCGGTGGCGCTGCGGCGGGTGCCGCCGGTACGCGGCTACCTGTTTCTCATGCCGTTCTTCCTGCTGCTGCCGGCGGTCGCCATCGACGCCGCGGCGCAGCGCCTGGCGGCGCGGCGGTTTGCGCCGGGGCGCGGGGCGGCGGCAACGCGCTTCGCCGCCCCGCTGCTGGCGGTGCTGCTGGCCGCCGCCGGCGCGGTCTGGACCTGGTCGGGCGGCTGGCTGGAGGCCGAGCGGGGCCTGCTCAGGGGGCGTTACGCCGGCGCCGAGAGCGCCATGCGGGCGCTGGCGGCGGTGGTGGGCGAACGGGACGTGGTGGCGCCGCCGGCTTGGCCGTATCGCTACTACGCCGCGCTGCACGATCTGCCGATCCGCTTCGCCGACCCCGAGTCAGGAGACCCTGAGTCAGGAAGCATCGGGGCCGGCGACTTCGACAACGTCTACCTGCTGGTCCTGGACGGCGACGAGGTGAGCGGCGCCGTCCGGCGGTACGGACTCCGCGACCGGTTCGGGGAGCCGCGCCCGTTCGGCGTGTTCCCGGACATTCGGGTCTTCGTCGTCAGCCGGCAGCGCGGCCGGTAAGGCGGCCCCCTACGGCGCGCCCGGCGCGGCGCCGGACGCCGACGCGGGGGCCATGCTGCGCACGCTGGCGATGCGCGCGGGGGGATTCAGGAGCTTCCACAAGACTTCGTTCATAAAGTCCAGCACCTCGGGTTGCACCGTGGTATTGCGCATCGTCGGGTGCAGCCAGTTCATTCGCGCCGGATCGAAATCGGCATCGAGATGACCGCCGGCGACCGCCATGTCGAACAGTTGCGATCCCGGATAGGGGGTGGCGAGTTGCAGGTTCGCGCGGTACATGCCGGCGTCCACGTGGCGCTTCGCCAGCATGATCGTCGCCTTCATTTCGTCCAGCGTTTCGTCCGGCCAGCCGATGATGTAGTTCCCCCCGACCGTTATGCCATTGCGCTGAGCGGTCTTGATGATCGAGACGGTATCGGTCTTGTCGAGGTTGATCTTGCCGGTGGCGTACTTGTCGATGATGCGCTGCGAGGCGGACTCGAAGGGCAGGGAAATCTCCTTGAATCCGGCGTGCGCCATCACCTCGAACAATTCCTGATCGGCGACCAGCCGGCCGGATTGCGGGCGGCACATGTGGACGATGTTGATGCCGTTCAGGTCCTTCAGCTTCAGACCCTTGCCGATGACTCCGCGGATGATCTGCAGCGCCCGCTTCTTCTTGGCGAGCAGGGAATCGTCCTCGATGAACACGTACTCGACGTCGAGCGATTGCAGGACGTCGAACTCCTCCATGACGCGGGGGATCGACTTCACCCGCAGCTCGCGCAGGTTGCCGGTGAACGAACCGACGTCTTCCTTGGAGATATGACAGAACGTGCACTTGAACGGACAGCCGCGGGAGGTCATCAAACTGCCGTACCGGATGCGGTCGCTGCCCTGAATCCCGCCGCCCTTGGGACGCGCGATGTCCCAGTACCTGTCCAGCGGAGCCAGGTCCCACGCCGGGAACGGCAGTTCGTCCAGATCGTGTATCACCGACGTCGACGAGGTGCGGCGCATGGTCCCGTCCCGGAGGAACGCCACGCCCGGAACCGCGGAAAAGTCGCGGGAGCCGCGCCGCAACTGCGCGCCGACCGCCACGATGCCGCATTCCGCTTCCGACAGGAATACCAGGTCGGCCCCGGCCTGCAGAAACCAGTTCGCCATGTGCCGCGCATTGGTGCCGCCGACGATCACCAGCTTGTCCGGGTAGGCCGCCTTGATGGCGGTCACCGTCTCCGCGGCCGGGGGCGCCTGCGCGGTGTACAGGTTGGTCAATCCGACCACGTCGAAGTCGCGGACCGCCGCCAGAATCGCCTCCTGCGTCATGCCGATGCGGGCGCGGCCGTCGGGCAACTGCTCGACCCGGTAGAAGGTATCCTCCAGCGGCGCCTCCGGCGGACCCACGACCGCGTCCAGGAGCTCCACGTCATACCCGCGGGAACGCAACGCCCCCGCGATGTACAGCAGGCCGAGAGAACCGTCCGGCTTGGCGCTGTCGTCCGGCCAAAAGGCCATGGGCGGATACATCAGGAGAAACCGGGGGGCGATCCGCCTGCTGGTGACCTGTGCCATGTTCGGGTGCTCCTCCTCCGCAGCCGGCGCGTGCGCGTTGCCCAACGCGGTGACGATACCACAGCCGGGCGATTCCGTTCATCCGTCAAGCGACCGCCGTCGCCGGGGCGGGGCGTCAGGCGCGGGCCACCTCGAAGGCGGCAAGGGTGCGCGCCTCGCGGCTGAACTCCACCCCGATCAGGTGGATCGGCTCCCCGGAAGCTCGGTACTTGTCGGCGTAGCCGCGCGCCCGCAACTGCGCCAGCGCCGCGCCCTCCGGCTCCAGCTCCACCACCTTGAACTCGAACAGATAGACGTTGCCCCGGTACCGCACCGCCAGGTCGACCCGCCCGCGGCTGCTCGACTCTTCGGCCGCCGGCTCCAGTCCCGCCGCCGCGAACCAGGCGTAGAACACGGTCGCGTAGTAGCCCTCGTAGCGCGCGATGTCGTTGCGCGTGTGCCACTCGTACGGGATGCCGGCGAAGAACGCCCGGAACAGCGCCTCCAACCCCGCGAAGTCGCGCGCCGCCAGCAGCCGGCGCAGGCGGCCGCGGTCCGCCGCCTGACCCGCCGCGCCGAGCGCGCGCAGCAGGTGGCGGTTCAGGCTCTGCCGCACCTCGCGGTTGGGATAGCCGAGCCGGTAGAGCGGCTCGCCGTCGTCATCTTCGACGTCCCGGATCGTCAGGTAGCCGGTCTGGAACAGCAGCGCCGCCGGCTCCATCTCCTCCACGTCGAACGCGGACAGCAGCTCGGCGCCGGCCAGCATCCCGTCCAGCTCAGGCGAGACGACCCCGCGCTTGATCAGCGCGTCGATCAGAAACGACGGCGTGCCGGTCTCGAACCAATGGGCGGCGAACTCCCGGCGGTCGAACAGCAGCAGGATGTCGAACGGGTTGTAGACCCGATCGTCACCGCGCCAGTTGTAGCCGTTGTACCAATCGCGGATCTCCTCCCGGTCCAGGCCCGGCAGCTCCGCCGCGAACACCGTGTCCAGGTCGGCCTCGGTGTAACCGCAGATCGCCGCATAGCGAGGATCCAGCGTGATGTCGATCAGGTTGTTGAGGCCGGAGAAGACGCTGACCTTGGAGAACTTGCTCACCCCGGTCAGCAGCGTGAAGCGGATGTGAGCGTCGGCGAACTTCACGTTCGAGTACAGGCTGCGCAGCAGCCGGCGGTTGGCGGCCGCGACCGCCGGCGTCCCCAGCGCGTCCAGGATCGGCTTGTCGTACTCGTCGATCAGCACCGCCACCCGCCGGCCGGCGCTCCGGTGCAAGCCCTCGAGCAGGCGCCGGAAGCGGATCGGCGCGGAGGCGCTGCGCGCGCTCGCGCCGGCGGCCGTCTCGAGCGCCGTCAACTGGTCGGCCAAGTCTTCTTGCAGGCCGTCCGGCGCCGCGTAGTCGCCGCCGCCGAAGTCGAGGCGCACCACCGGGCGGCGCTCCGACCACTCCCAGTGGTCGTGGACGTGCAGGCCGCGAAACAGTGCCTCGCTGCCCTCGAACAGTTCCTTGATGGTGTCGACCAGCAGGCTCTTGCCGAAGCGCCGCGGGCGCGACAGGAAGTAGTGCTTTCCCTTCTGCGTCAGGCGGAGGATGAAGGCGGTCTTGTCGACGTAGTAGCAGTCGTCCTCGCGGAGCTTGCGGAAGGTCTGAATGCCGATCGGCAGTTTCCGGCGCGTCATGGCGCGTCTCGGTGCGGCGCGGTCATGGTCCGGCCATGATAGCCGAACCCCGCGCGGCTATCATCCGCTCATTCGCCGGAGTCGGCCTCACGGCCCTGCGCCGCGGCCGGCGCCGCAATCTCCGCGCTCCAGAGCCGGCCCTGCCCGCTGATGAACTGGCCGGTGCGGAGGCCGGCGATCGCGTACTCCGGCAACGGCGCCAGCGCCACGCACGCCGCGCCGAACCGCGCCCCGTGTTCGTGGTAGTCGAAGTCCCGGTTCTCGAAGCCGTGCCGCCGGTCTTGCGGAGACAGGTCGCCCGCGTCCGCGGGAATCACGTGCAGGAAGAACCGCGCCCGCAGCTCCTCCGCCGCGCACGGCTCCTTGTGATATGCCAGCACCGTTCCGTTCAGATAGAGGTCGAAAGCTCCGCGCGCGGCCGGCGCTCCCCAGGCGCCGGAGCGGATCGCGGCGCGCGCCTCCCAATAGCGCTGCGCGGCCGGTCCGGCCGCGAACTCGACGCTCCAGAGCTGGGGCCAGCCGCGGGTTTCGAATTGCCCGGTACGGATGCGCGTGAACTCGTAATCGGGCAGTGTCACGACCGCCACGCAGGCGCCGTCGATCCGCGCGCCGCCCTCCCAGAGATAGAAGTCCCGGTTGTCGAACCCCAGCTCCCGCTGGTGGGCGGGCAGGTCGGCGGCGTCCGCGGGGAAGAGGTGCAGGAAGAACTTCTTCTCATCCAGGTCTTTCACCGGGCAGTTGTCCTTGACGTAGGTCAGCGTGGCGCCGTCGAGATACAGGTCGTAGTCCGAGCGGGCGACCGGCTCCCGCGAGCGTGCGGCGCGGTACGCTTCCCGGAAGTCTGCGACGGTCGCAGCGTCGATCTGCGCCGGGTCGAGGGCGGCCACCGTGAGGATGGTGTTGTGGTAGATGCGGCGCGCATAGACCGCGGGCGAGAACGGGAAGCTGCGGCGGTGATTGGCGCGAGTATGATTGGTGATGGCGTAGTGATGGTTCGCCGCGGCGTCATGCGCGCGGTCGGTGATGACGACTCTGCGGCGTTCGGTTGCAGGGAGTATGCGCAGATTGGCGCTGACGAGCGCGTGTCGCCAGTTCTTCGCCGCAACGACGTGGATGGTTTCCTGCGGGTGGCGGCGGAGCAGATGCTCCAGCCCTTCGCGGTAGGCCGGCCCCCAGTACTCCATCTCGTAGCGGGTACGCAGGTATTCGGGGGTGCGGCGGTCGACCAGGAAGTTGAAGTAGACCATCTGATGGGGGTGGATCAGCGCCATCTCGACCGCGGCCGCGGCCAAGCCCGCCGCGGCCAGCGCGTAGACGCCGCGCCGCAGCCACGGCCGCCGGCCCGCGGCGGCCAGCAGCCGGCGCAGGCCGTAGATCGCCAGCAGGGCCAGCGGGGCGGCCAGGAAGTACATCTGCCGCCAACCGTTGTAGAGATTGGCGTCGACCGCGATGACGGCCGCGGCCGGCAGCGCCAGGCAGGCGACCAGCAGCGCCCCGAAGCGCGTGACGGGGGTGTTGCGGAGGACCTCGCGCGGGCGCGTCAGACCGCGCGCGAACACGGCGCCGATCCCGGCCAGGCTCAACAGCAGCGCCGCCGGCGGCGTGGTGATCGCCATCCAGGTCGGCAGGTAGTGCGGCGGAATCTCAGGCCAGCGCACCATTTCGCCTTGAAACAGGGTTGGAATAGGGGAGGGATGGCGCGCGAAGGTGACGACGGCGTCGATCAGCTCCAGCGGGTTGCGCCAGAGATGGGGCGAGACCGCGTACAGGGCCGCGGCCGCAGCCAGCAGGAACGCGCCGGCGGTCGCCAGCGCGCGCCGCCGCTCCGCCGGCCCATGCGCCTGCAGCAGGTCGAGTGCCCGCAGCGCCGGCACCGCCGCGCACAGCAGCAGGCCCATGACGCGCAGGTTGACCAGCACGCCCACGCCCACCCCGCAGAGCGCGAACGCGCCGGCGGTGTCGCGGCGGAAGGCGCGCTGCACCAGATAGAGGGCGATCATGAACATGACCAGGAACGGGATGTCCTTGGTGTTGAAGAAGGAGTGGGCGTACAGGCGGGGCTGCAGCAGGAACAGCAGCAGGGCGAACAGCGCCAGCCGGCGGTCGCGGAACAGGCGGAAGGCGAGCAGCCAGCAGAAGAAGCCGCCGGTGAGGAAGAACAGGTGGGTCAGCAGGTGGCGGCTGAGGTAGACGGCGCGGCTGTCGGTGAGGCCGAGCAGCCGTTCGACCAGGATCAGCGGCGCTTCGAACGCGACTCCGTAGTAACGGTTGTGGTCTGCGGCCAAGGCGCCGGCGTCGCCTTGCGCGTAGGCGACCGCCGCCTGGCCGATGCTGCGCTGGCGGTGCTCATCCCACGATATGCCGTAGTCGTCGAGGACGGCGGCGCCAATTGCCGTGAACGCGATGAGCGCGATGAACGCGTCGCGCCACGGCAGCCGCCGAGGCGTATCCTGCGGCAATTGCGGCAGTAGCGGCGGTCGGTTCAGTGCGATGGCAGGCCCCCTGCTTCGACCACGCCGGCGCCGGGGCGGGGCGTCAGGCGCGGGCCACCTCGAAGGCGGCGATGGTGCGCGCCTCGCGGCTGAACTCCACCCCGGTCACGGTCCGGCCATGATAGCCGAACGCCGCGCGGCTCTCATCCGCTCATCCGCCGGTCTTACGGTTCCTGCGCCGCGGCCGGCGCCGCAATCTCCGCGCTCCAGAGCTGGCCCTGCCCGCTGATGAACTGGCCGGTGCCGAGGCGGGCGATCGCGTACTCCGGCAACGGCACCAGCGCCACGCACGCTTCGCCCAGCCGCGCCCCGTATTCCCGAAAGTAGAAGCCGACGTTCTCGAAGCCGTAAGGCCGATGTTCCGGCGGCAGGTCCCCCGCGTCCGCCGGAATCAGGTGCAGGAAGAACCGCTCCCGCAGGTCCTCCGCGGCGCACGGCTCCTTGTAGTACGCCAGCGCGGTTCCGGCGAGATAGAGATCGAAGGTCCCGCGCGCGGCCGGCGCTCCCCAGGCGCCGGAACGAATCTCGGCGCGCGCTTGCCGATAGCGTTGCGCGGTTGGTCCGGCCGCGAACGCCACGCTCCAGAGTTGCGATCCGACTCCATCCCGCACGAATTGCCCCGTACGGATGCGCGTGAACTCGTAGTCGGGCAGCGCCACGACCGCCACGCAGGCGCCGCCGCGCCGCACGCCGCCCTCCCAGAGATAGAAGTCCAGGGTTTCGAACCCCATCGCCCGCTGGTAGGCGGGCAGATCGGCGGGGTCCGCCGGGAAGACGTGCAGGAAGAACTTTTCCTGCACGTCCTCCGGCGCGCACCGGTCCTTGACGTAGGTCAGCGTGGCGCCGTCGAGATACAGGTCGAAGTGCGAACTGGCGGTCGGCTCCCCCGACCGGGCGGCGCGGTCCGCTGCCCGGAAGGCCGCGGCGGCGGTATCGCCTCCCGGCGACGGGTCGAGGGTCGCCACCGTGAGGATGGTGTTGTGGTAGATGCGGCGCGCGTATACCACCGGCGAGAGCGGGAATCTGCGGAAGTGATCGGCGCGGGTATGACTGGTGATGACGTAGTAGGGATGGTCGGCCACGTCGTGCGCGCGGTCGGTGAAGACGATCCTGCGGCGTTCGGCCGCGGGGAGAATGCGCAGGTTGTTTCTGACGTGCGCGCGCCTCCAGTCGCTCTGCGCAACGACGTGGATGGCTGCCTGCGGATCGTGGCGGAGCAGATACTCCAGCCCCTCGCGGTACGCTGAACCCCAGTACTCCATCTCGTACCGGGTGCGCAGGTACTCCGGGGTACGGCGGTCGACCAGGAAGTTGAAGTACGCGATCTGATGCGGGTGGATCAGCGCCATCTCGACCGCGGCCGCGGCCACGCCCGCCGCGGCCAGCGCGTAGATGCCGCGCCGCAGCCACCGCCGCCGGTGCGCGGCGGCCAGCAGCCGGCGCAGGCCGTAGACCGCCAGCAGGCACAGCGGAGCGGCCAGGAAGTACATGTGATGCCAGCCTTTGTAGAGGTTGGCGTTGAC
Organism: Spirochaetia bacterium; assembly: GCA_965203515.1. GTDB lineage: Bacteria > Spirochaetota > Spirochaetia > SZUA-6 > Bin103 > CATQHW01. Next base: position 4,079,952 of record OZ241907.1, on the reverse strand, counting down.
CGCGATGACGGCCGCGATCGACAGAATCGGACAAGCGACCAGCAGCACCCCGAAGCGCGTGACGGGGGTGTTGCGGAGGGCGGCGCGCGGGCGGGTCAGGCCGCGCGCGAGCACGGCGCCGATCCCGGCCAGGCTCAACAGCAGCGCCGCCGGCGGCGTGGTGATCGCCATCCAGGTCGGCAGGTAGTGCGGAGGAATCTCCGGCCAGCGCACCACCGTGCCCTGAAACAGCGTCCGAATGCGGGCCGGGTGTTGCGCCAGCGTGACGACGGCGTCGGCCAGCTCCAGCGGGTTGCGCCAGAGGTAGGGAGAGACCGCGTACAGGGTCGCCGCCGCAGCCAGCAGGAACGCCCCGCCGGTCGCCAGCACCCGCCGCCGCTCCGCCGGCCCGCCGGCCTGTATCAGGTCGAGCGCCCGCAGCGCCGGCACCGCCGCGCACAGCAGCAGGCCCATGACGCGCAGGTTGACCAGCACGCCCACGCCCAGCCCGCAGAGCGCGAACGCGCCGGCGGTGTCGCGGCGGAAGGCGCGCTGCACCAGATAGAGCGCGATCATGAACATCGTCAGGAAGGGGATGTCCTTGGTGTTGAAGAAGGAGTGGGCGTACAGGCGGGGCTGCAGCAGGAACAGCAGCAGGGCGAACAGCGCCAAGCGGCGGTCGCGGAACAGGCGGAAGGTCAGCAGCCAGCAGAAGAAGCCGCCGGTGAGGAAGAACAGGTGGGTCAGCAGGTGGCGGCTGAGGTAGACGGCGCGGCTGTCGGTGAGGCCGAGCAGCCGCTCGACCAGTACCAGCGGCGCTTCGAACGCGACTCCGTAGTACCGGTTGTGGTCGGTCGGCAGGGCGCCGGCGTCGCCCAGCACGTAGGCGATCGCCGCCTGGCCGTAGCTGCGCTGCGCGGACTCGTCCATCGACACGCCGTAGTCGTCGAGGAGGGCGGCGCCCACCGCCGCGAACGCGATCAGCGCGATGAGCGCGTCGCGCCAGGGCAGCCGCCGAGGCGTATCCTGCGACAGTTGCGGCGGTCGGCGGTTCAGTGTGATGGCAGGTCCCCCCGCTTCGACCACGCCGGCGCCGCTGGGGCGGAGCGTCAGGCGCAGGCCACCTCGAAGGCGGCGATGTTGCGCGCCTCGCGGCTGAATTCCACGCCGAGCAGATGGATCGGTTCGCCCAGCGCGCGGTACTTGTCGGCGTAGCCGCGCGCCTGCAACTGCGCCAGCGCCGCCCCTTCGGGCGCCAGCTCCACCACCTTGAACTCGAACAGATAGACGTTGCCCCGGTACCGCACCGCCAGATCGACCCGCCCGCGGCTGCTCGAATCCTCCACCGTGACGTCCAGCCCCACCGCCGCGAACCAGGAGTAGCAGACGCTCGCGTAATAGCCCTCGTAGCGCGCGATGTCGTTGCGCGTGTGCCACTCGTACGGGATGCCGGCGAAGAACGCCCGGAACAGCCGCTCCAACCCGGCGAAGTCGTTCGTCTCCAGCAGCCGCTCCAGTGCCGTGTCCTGTGTCAGCCGGCGAGTCGCTACGGGCGCCAGCGCCCGCAGCAGGCGTTCGTTCAGAGCGAGCCGCACTTCACGGTTGGGATAGCCGAGCCGGTAGCGCGGGCCGCGAGTCGAGTTCTCGACGCTGCGGATGGTCAGGTAGCCGGTCTGGAACAGCAGCGCCTCGGGCTCCATCTCCTCCACGTCGAAAGCGGACAGCAGGTCGCCGCCGGCCAGCATCCCGTCCAGCTCCGGTGAGGCGACGCCGCGCTCGATCAGAATGTCGATCAGAAACGACGGCGTGCCGGTCTCGAACCAGTGCGCCGCGAACGCGCGGCGCCGGAACAGCAGCAGGATGTCGAACGGGTTGTAGACCCGCTCCTCGCCCAGCCAGCTATAGCCGTTGTACCAGTCGCGGATCTCGTCCCGGTCCAGGCCCGGCAACTCCGCCGCGAACACCGTGTCCAGGTCGGCCTCGGTATAGCCGCAGATCGCCGAGAACTCCGGTTCCAGGGTGATGTCGATCAGGTTGTTGAGGCCGGAGAAGACGCTGACCTTGGAGAACTTGCTCACCCCGGTGAGCAGCGTGAAGTGGATGTGCGCGTCGGCGAACTTCACGTTCGAGTAGAGGCTGCGCAGCAGGCGGCGGTTGGCGGCCGCGACCGCCGGCGTCCCCAGCGCGTCCAGGATCGGCTTGTCGTACTCGTCGATCAGCACCGCCACCCGCCTGCCGGCGCTCCGGTGCAGCTCCTCGAGCAGGCGCCGGAAGCGGATCGGCGCCGCGGCGCTGCGCGGGCTCGCGCCGGCGGCCGTCTCGAGCGCCGTCAACTGGTCGGCCAAGTCTTCTTGCAGACCGTCCGGCTCCGAGTAGTCGCCGCCGCTGAAGTCGAGCCGCACCACCGGGCGGCGCTTGGACCACTCCCAGTGGTCGTGCACGTGCAGGCCGCGGAACAGTTCCTCGCTGCCCTCGAACAGTTCCTTGATGGTGTCGACCAGCAGGCTCTTGCCGAACCGCCGCGGGCGCGACAGGAAGTAGTGCTTGCCCTCCCGCGTCAAGCGGAGGATGAAGGCGGTCTTGTCGACGTAGTAGCAGTCGTCCTCGCGGAGCTTGCGGAAGGTCTGAATGCCGATCGGCAGCTTCCCGCGCGTCATGGCGCGTCTCGATGCGTCGCGGTCACGGTCCGGCCATGATAGCCGAACGCCGCGCGGCTCTCATACGCTCATTCGCCGGCCGGCGCCGGGAACTCGACGCTCCAGAGCTCGTCCCCGCTGAACTGTCCGGTCCTGATGCGGGCGATCGCGTAGTCCGGCAGCGTCACGGCCACCAGGCAGGCGCCGTCCCGGAGCACGCCGTGGGTCCAGAACAGGAAATCGAGATTGTCGAATCCCTGCGCCCGGCTGCCGGAGGCCAGATCGCCATCGGCGGCCAGATCGTCTTCGGCGGCCGGGAAGACGTGTAGAAAGAAGCGCGCTCGGACATCCTCCGGCGCGCAGGGCTCCTTCGCGTATACCAGCCGCCCCCCTGCCAGATAGAGGTCGAACGCCCCGCTGGCGGCGCGCTGCCGGCCGCGCAGGACCGCCGCCAACTCCCGGAACCTCGCCCGTTCCTTCGCCAGGTAGTAATCCGGCGCGAACGTCGCGGCATGCGCGTGCGCGGGCGCCGCGGCCGGCGCCCGCAGCATGGTCTCGCCCATGATCGCCTCGCTGCCGCCGTAGGCCCGGTACCGCGTCGGAAAGCTCGCGCGCGGGGCATGCCAGTGCAGGGTATCGACCCGGAACACTTCGTTGCCGGCGGCGTCCACCTCCACCACGGAGCGGTTGCCTTCCTGGTCGCCCCGGGTGAAGTTGATCAGGGTATTGCCGTTGCTCAGCCGGTACGCGCTGCCCCGGCCCGTCAAGTGGATGTCCGGCGTCGGCCGGTACTCCCACACCTTCACCGCGGTGCCGGCCGCCTCGTCCAGCCGCAGCTCCAGCGCGCGCGAGTAGCGCCCGCCCTCCGCCGCGGGCCGCCCCCGGCCGTTGTCGAACAGCAGTACGTTGCCGTTGTCGAGCTGCGCCGCGGTGTGCTGTCCGTAGAACCGGTCATTCGGGTCCGGGAACTCGTAATCGCTGTCCGGCCCGTTCAGCTGCCATTCGATCGCCCGCCGGTCGGCGCTGAGCGAAACCACCTGATTGCGATCGCGGAACGACAGGACGAGGTTGCCGCGCGGGCCGCTGCTCACCGAGTTGAGGTGCGTCCAACCGAACGGGACTCCGGGTCCGGGGCTGCGCAGGCGCTGCGCCGGGTCGAGCAGATCCCAGGCCTCCTTGGAGTCCCAGATCTGCTCGACCTGTCCGCTCGCGCGGTCCCAGACGCGCAGATTGTCGATCGTAAACGTGACCGCCGCCGGCCCGCCGTTCGCCGAGTCGTCGATGACGACGAGCTCCCGGCTGGGGTAGATCGCGCGGCCATCGGCGAGCACGGTGACCTCATGGTGCGGTATCCCCGTTGCGCCGTCCCGCTCCAACCGGTTGACCTCCTCTCCCAATGGGGTGATCTCGACCAGACCCCTCCCGCGGTCCAGGAAGAGGAAGGTGCCGGCGGGCGTCTGCGCGATGGCGCTGGGCTGGAACGACCTGGTATCGGGCGCATCGTAGTACCAGACGATTGCGCCCACCTCGTCCCAGAAGAGGAAGTATCCGCGCCGGTAATCGGACAGGATGAGCGGCTGCGAGCTTCTGCCGTGCACCCTCATCGGAATGGCGGCGAGGCGCAGCGGCAGCGGTCCGGTGGTGAACCGGCCGCGCGGCCCGGCGGCCGCCGCGGCGCCGTCCACCACGAAGATGGTGTAATCGTAGGTCGTCTCCGGGCGCAGCCTGACGAGCGGGATGGCGTGCGCCGCGCCCGGCTCGCTCAGCGGCGTGCGGTAGCGGCCGGCCTGCGGGTGGTCGTACTCGACGAACACCCGCGCCGCGCGCCCCAGCGTTACCCGCACCTCGACGATCAGCGCGTTGCGCTCGCTCACGGACGCGCCGTGCCGCAGGACCGCGGCCGGCGCCTCCGGCGGCGCGGCGCCGAGCACGCCGGCCGCGGCCGCCAGACCGAGGATCAAGCTCATGCGGAGCGCCGGATACCTCACGGCTGCCGCGCCGTGCCCGGCAGCGCAATCTCGGCACTCCAGAGCTCGCCCTCCCGGCTGATGAACTGGCCGGTGCGGAGGCGGGCGATCTCGTACTCCGGGAGCGTCACGGCCGCCAGACACGCGCCTTCCCACAGCGTTCCCCGGTCCGGGAACGAGAAATCGAGGTTTTCGAATCCCTGCTCCCGGCTGCCGGAGGCAAGATCGCCATCGGAGGCCAGATCGCCATCGGAGGCCAGATCGTCTTCGCTGGCCGGGAAGACGTGCAGGAAGAACTGCGCCCGGAAATCGGCCCGCGCGCAGGGCTCCTTCGCGTACACCAGCCGGTCCCCGGCCAGATACAGGTCGAACACCCCCCCGGCGGCGCGCCGCCGGCCCTCCAGGGCGGCCTCCAGTTCGCGGAACCCGGCCAGCTCCTGCGCCAAGTAGTAATCGTCATCGAACGGCTCGGGCGCCGACGCCGGCGGGCGCAGCATGGTTTCGCCCCTGATCGACTCGATGCCGCCGTAGGCCCGGTACCGCCGCGGGTAGCGCGGGCGCAATTCATACCACTGCCGGGTATCGACCCGGAACACCTCGTTGCCGGCCGCGTCCACCTCGACGACGGTCAGCGGCAAGGTGTCGAGTGCCCTGGTGGCGGTTCTCACGCCGAAGTTGATCAGCGTGTTGCCGTTGCTCAGCCGATAGGCGCTGCTCTGGCTCGCCGAGTAGATGTCCGGCGTCGGCCGGTATTCCCACACCTTCACCGCGGTGCCGGCCGCCGCGTCCAGCCGCAGTTCCAGCGCGCGCGAGTAGGCGCCGCCTTCGGCGTCGGGCCGCCCGGAGCCGTTGTCGAACAGCAATACGTTGCCGTTGTCGAGCTGCGCCGCGGTGTGCTGCCGGTAGAACCGGTCGTTCCGGTTCGGAAACTCGTAATCGCTGGCCGGCCCGTGCAATTGCCATTCGATCGCCTGCAGGTCGGCGCTGAGCGAGACGACCTGACTGCGCGCGCGGGACGAGATGATGAGGTTGCCGCGCGGACCGATGCTCACCGAGTTCAGGTGTATCCAATTGGTAACGTCGCCGTTCGGGTCCGGCACGCGCTGGGCCGGGTCGCGAATGTCCCATGCCTCCCGAGGGTCCCAGACCTGTGCGATGCCTCCGCTCGCGCGGTCCCAGACGCGCAGCGTGTCGATTCCGAAGGTAACTTCCGCCGGCCCGCCGTTCGCCGAGTCGTCGATGACGACGAACTCCCGGCTCGGGTAGATCACGCGGCCATCGGCGAGCAGGGTGACCTCATGGTGCGGAATCCCCGCGGCGCCGCCCTGCTCGATCCGGGTGAAGATCTCACCCAAGGGGGTGATCTCGGTGATCCGCTCGCGGTCCAGGTAGAGGAAGTTGCCGTCCGGCAACTGAGTGATGGGGCTCAGATGAAACTTCTCGGTGGTAGCGTAGTACCAGACGATTGCGCCCACTTCATCCCAGAACAGGAAGTACCCGCGGCCGTCGCCGCGCCGGTAATCGGACAGGATGAGCGGCTGCGAGCTTCTGCCGCGCACCTGCATCGCGATGGCGGCGAGGCGCCGCGGCAGCGGGCCGGTGGTGAACCGGCCGCCCGCCTCGGGCGTGGCATCCGCGCCGTTCGCCGCGGAGCCCTCCGCCACGAAGATGGCGTAGTCGTAGGTCGTCTCCGGGCGCAGCCGGACGAGCGGGATGGCGTGCGCCGCGCCCGGCTCGCTCAGCGGCGTGCGGTAGCGGCCGGCCTGCGGGTTGTCGTACTCGACGAACACCCGCGCCGCGCGCGCCAGCGCCACCCGCACCTCGACGATCAGCGCGTTGCGCTCACTGACCGACGCGCTGTGGCGCAGGACCGCGGCCAGTGCCGGCGGGGCCGCCGGCCGCAGGGAGGGCGCGGCGCCAAGCATGCCGGACGGCGCGGCCGCCAGACCGAGGACCAAGCCCATGCGGAGCGCCGTCGAGAGATACCGCATTGCCTCCCAGGAGATACCGGCCCCGCCGGGTCACGTCCGGCGGGCGGTGTTGCCTGCTACCCGGTCGAGGAGCTCGGCTCCGGTCGCGCACTCGATGATCCGGACGCCGGCCTGCGCCAAGCGGTCCGGATCGGCGGTCTGCTCCAGCAGCACTGCGAGCCGTTGCGCCGTGTCGTCGTCGAACTTCAGCGCCGCCTGCCGGCACAGCCGCGCGCGCTCCTCCGCCCGCCCCTGCTCCAGGCCGCGCTCGAATCCCCGGCGCCGTTGCGACCGCAGCAGCGGATCGTGATCCGGTCCGGTGCCCTCCCGCTCGCCGAGCGCCCTCCCCACCCGCTCCAGTATCGCGCTGGTCTGCGCCGACAGCATCGGTTCGTTCAACGCCGCGTGGATCTCCTCCGCCTTCCACCTCGGAAACGCCCGGCTCTCCGGCGCCGCCCGGTACGCGCCATCTTTCAGCACGTGGATCGTCAGCCCCGGACGCCGGCTCCGCGGGCGGCTCGGAGCGGCCTCGTCCGGCACCTCCACCCATACCTCCGGGAATCCCCACGACTCGTACAACCCCAGCTTGCCGCGCCGCACGTCGGTGGTGTGGTCGACCTCCAGCACCACGTCCGGATAGTCGTCCACGCCAATCACCATCGCTGCCGGCCCCGGCAGGCGGGCGCTGCCCGGATGCAGGTACACCGACTCGTCGGCCTGCATGATGCTGCGCGGCCCGTCGTGCTGCCGTAGGTCCATCGAGCCGTAGCTTTCGATCGGCGCGCCGCGCACCTGCGCGATCCGCTCCGTGAACCGGGTCAGGCGGCCGGAGGGCCGCTCGTGACAGGGGCTGACCGGTTCGCAGATCCAGGCGGTTTCGGTAGCGCCGTCCCAATACTCCAACCGCTGGTCGCTGCGTTCGAGCTCCTCTGCCGGCAGATGGACCGGCGTGCAGCCGGGGAACTCCGGCGCCGCCGGCGGCGCGACAGCCGTGTCGGGGCGAGGCGGCCCGACGGGGGGCTTGGAAACAGCCATGGCGCGCCCAGGGTACGCGGGCCGCTCCGGTCGCGCAACTGCGTACCGCCGGTGCGGGGGCCGGTCGAACGGCACGCCGGCGCGGGGGCGGGGCGTCAGGCGCGGGCCACTTCGAAGGCGGCGATGTTGCGTGCCTCGCGGCTGAACTCCACTCCGAGCAGGTGGATCGGTTCGCCCAGCGCGCGGTACTTCTCCGCGTAGCCGCGCGCCTGCAACTGCGTGAGCGCCGCGCCCTCGGGCGCCAGCTCCACCACCTTGAACTCGAACAGATAGACGTTGCCCCGGTACCGCACCGCCAGATCGACCCGCCCGCGGCTGCTCGAATCTTCCACCGCGACGTCCAGCCCCACCGCCGCGAACCAGGAGTAGCAGACGCTCGCGTAGTAGCCCTCGTAGCGCGCGATGTCGTTGCGCGTGTGCCACTCGTACGGGATGCCGGCGAAGAACGCCCGGAACAGCCGCTCCAGCCCGGCGAAGTCGTTCGCCGCCAGCAGCCGCTCCAACGCCGTGTCCTGGGTCAGCCGGCGCGCCGCGGCGGGCGCCAGCGCCCGCAGCAGGCGTTCGTTCAGAGCGAGCCGCACTTCGCGGTTGGGATAGCCGAGCCGGTAGCGCGGGCCGCGCGCCGAGTGCTCGACGCTGCGGATGGTCAGATAACCGGTCTGGAACAGCAGTGCCTCAGGCTCCATCTCGTCCACGTCGAACGCGGACAGCAGGTCGCCGCCGGCCAGCATGCTGTCCAGCTCCGGCGAGGCGACGCCGCGCTCGATCAGCGCGTCGATCAGAAACGACGGCGTACCGGTCTCGAACCAGTACGCCGCGAACGTCCGCTCGTCGAACAGCAGCAGGATGTCGAACGGGTTGTAGACCCGCTCCTCGCCCAGCCAGTTATAGCCGTTGTACCAGTCGCGGATCTCCTCCCGGTCCAGACCCGGCAACTCCGCCGCGAACACCGTGTCGAGGTCGGCCTCGGTATAGCCGCAGATCGCCGAGTAGCGCGGCGACAGCGTGATGTCCTTGAGATTGTTGAGGCCGGAGAAGACGCTGACCTTGGAGAACTTGCTCACCCCGGTCAGAAGCGTGAACTCGACGTGCGCGTCGCAGGTCTTGATGGTCGCGTACAGCCCGCGCAGGTAGCGGCGGTTGGCGCGCGCCGTCTCCTTGTGTTCCAGCACGTCCAGGATTGGCTTGTCGTACTCGTCGACCAGCACCGCCGCCCGCTGCCCGGATCGCTCGTGCAGCGCTTCCAGCAGGTAGGCCAGCCGGCCCGGCGCGGTGCGGTACTCGGCGGCGATACCCGCGCGCCGCTCAATGGCGGCGAGCTGCTCCATGACGCTGGCTTCCAGCAGGGCCGGCTCGCGGTAATCGCCGGCGCCGAAGTCGAGGCGCACCACCGGGCGGCGCTTGGACCATTCCCAATGGTCGTGCACGTGCAGGCCGCGGAACAGCTCCTCGCTGCCCTCGAACAGTTCCTTGATGGTGTCGACCAGCAGGCTCTTGCCGAAGCGGCGCGGGCGCGACAGGAAGTAGTGCGTGCCCTCCTGGGTCAGACGGAGGATGAAGGCGGTCTTGTCGACGTAGTAGCAGTCGTCCTCGCGGAGCTTGCGGAAGGTCTGGATGCCGATCGGCAGCTTCCGGCGCGTCATGGGCGCGTCTCGATGCGGCGCGGTCACGTCCGGCGCGCGGCGTTGCCTGCTACCCGGTCGAGGAGCTCGGCTCCGGTCGCGCACTCGAGGATCAGGACGCCGACCTGCGCCAAGCGGGCGGCATCGGCGGTCTGCTCCAGGAGCACTGCCAGCCGTTGCGCGGTGTCGTCGTCGAACTTCCGCGCCGCCTGCCGGCGCAGCAGCGCGCGTTCCGCCGCCCGGCCGCCGCGCTCGAACTCCCGGCGCCGCTGCGACCGCAGCAGCGGATCGTGATCCGGCCCGGTGCCCTCCCGCTCGCCGAGCGCCCTCCCCACCCGCTCCAGCACCGCGCTGGTCTGCGCCGACAGCGCCGGTTCGTTCAACGCTAAGTGTATCTCCTCCGCCTTCCACCCCGGAAACGCGCGGCTCTCCCGCGCCGCCCGGTACGCGCCATCTTCCAGCACGTGGATCGTCAGCCCCGGCCGCCGGCCCCGCGGGCGGCTCGGCGCGCTCTCGTCCGGCACCTCCACCCATATCTCCGGGAAGCCCCACGACTCGTACAACGCCAGCTTGCCGCGCCGCACGTCGGTGGTGTGGTCGACCTCCAGCACCACGTCGGGATAGTCGTCCACGCCGATCACCATCGCCGACGGCCCCGGCAGCCGGGCGCTGCCCGGATGCAGGTACACCGACTCGTCGGCCTGCATGATGCTGCGCGGCCCGTCGTGCTGCCGCAGGTCCATCGAGCCGTAGCTTTCGATCGACGCGCCGCGCACCTGCGCGATCCGTTCGGTGAGCCGGGTCAGGCGGCCGGACGGTCGTTCGTGGTAGGGGCTGGCCGGTTCGCAGATCCAGGCGGTTTGGGTAGCGCCGTCCCAGTACTCCAACCGCTGGTCGCTGCGCTCGAGCTCGTCTGCCGGCAGATGGACCGGCGTGCAGCCGGGGAACTCGGGCGCCGGCGGCGCGGCAGCCGTGTCGGGGCGGGGCGGCCGGACGGGGTTCCTGGTGACGGCCATGGCGCCAAGGTACGCGGGCCGCGCCGGTCGCGCAACCGCGTACCGGCGGCCGGCTCGGTCAACCGTGGCATTGCAGCGGGAGGCAGAGGGGGCGGTCAGGCCGGTCGTCAGTCGTCACGCTGGTGGTTGACAAGCCGAGGGAGCGGTCTTTAGGTTGAAGTCTTCATGGTCAAGGAGATGCGCTACCTTCTTCCCCTTATCGTATTGGCGGTTGTCGGCATACTGCTGCTCACCACGTTGGCCGGTTGCCAGCAGGCGTCGCCCAGCGGCGCAAGGCCGGCCAATCCTCCTGCCCAACCTGCGAGTCCGCCGGCGGCCGAACCGGCAGCGGCGATCACGTGCACGGACTCGGCGATCCGTCTGCTTGACCGCGGCGCCGGAATCCACGGCGCGATCGTATCCGACACGTTGCACCTGGGCGGGGCCACGGCGCCGGTCACGTGCGCGGCGCCGGCGAACCGGTCCGTAGCCGGCGCGTTCGACCCGGCCGGGCGTGCGGCGTCATCTCATCAGTCCGAGTACTCCCTGATCGTGATTCGCTATCCCGCCGGCACTCGCCTGTACATCATCAGCCGCCGCGCCGACGGCACCTCCTGCGTGGTCGATACCAACGACGCGTGCATTGCGGAAGTATCCGACTTGCCGGACGGCTTCGACGTCGATGACCTGCCGGACGACGTGCCGCCGACCATTCCCGCCGGCCGGACCGTGGCGGTGGAGGACTCGTCGCAGGCGCCGGAAGCGGCCGGCAACCCGAATCCCCGCGACGGGGCGACCGGGGTGACGGTCGACGCGCCGGAGCTGCGCTGGACCGCGGGCGCGCGGACGGCCAGCTACGACCTCTACTGGGGGACCGGGAAGAGCCTCGGCGCGGACGCTGCCCTGGGTACGCCGGTCCGCACTCGTTACACCGCCTGGACCATACGGAGGCCGGGCACGACCGCTGCCGACCGGAGGCTGGCAAGCGCCACGACCTACTACTGGCGGGTCGACGCGAAGAACGAGCACGGCACCACCCAAGGTACCGTGTGGTCGTTCACCACGACCGACGATCCCGGCCCGCAGCCGGGCGGTGGTGACCCGCCGCCGGTAACGCCGCCGCCGGCGGGCGGTGGTTACACGGCGATCACCATATCGATCGCCGATCAAAGCGTTACCGAGGCAACCGCGGCTATCTGATCTACTCCGCCGGGTATACGGCGCCCACGTGGGTACCGTCCGGAGACACGCAGTTTCTCCGGGTGAGGTTGAGTCGGCCCACCCCCGAGGGGGCGCTCGTAGGATGGAAGTCGTCGGCCGGCACGGCGACGGCGGGTGTTGATTATAATCTCGGACGTGGCAGCGGGCAACTGTACTTCAACCGCGGCTCTGCTTCGGAGACCCTGCATTTCGTCGCGAGGGGCGACCTTGACGACGAGCCGAACGAGACGTTCACGGTGACGGTCACGCCGCCGAGCGTCTGGAGGTGCGCGAAGTGCACCGCGACCATCACCATCGTCGATGACGATTAGGAGCCTCGCCCCGCCAGCGAGGTGAGCGGGTTCCGGGAGGGGTCGGCCAAGGCCAAGCCCAAGCCTGCCTGATGCCGAACCCGCGCCGCCTGGAACGCGCCCTGGTCCGCGCCATTCGCGCGGGCGCGGCGCTGGTGCTGCTGACGCCTCTGATCGTCACGCCGGCGACCGTCTACCCGTTCGTCGTCGGCAAGGCGCTCTATTCGCGGGCCGCCATCGCAGTGGTCGTCGGCCTGTACGCGATGCTGGCGGCCCTGCGCCCCGCCTACGCGCCGCCGCGGCGGTCGCGGCTCCTGCTGGCGCTCGCCGCGGCCCTTGCGGCAGCGCTGGCCGCGGCGGTGCTGGGCGTCAGCCCCCGGCGCAGCCTGTGGTCCGATTACGAATCGATGCAGGGCGTCGTCGACGCGGCGCACTGGTTCGCGTTCACGGTCGTCATCGCCGCCACCTTCCGCACCGCGCGGGAGTGGCGCGCGCTGTTGAACGTCAACCTCGGCGTGGGCTCGGCGATCGCCCTGCTGGCGGCGGCCAGTTCATTGGCGGTGGACCTGCCGTTCTTCGGCTCCCTGCCGGAGTACCGCTACCCGCGAATCGCCACCGTGTTCGGCAACCCCCTCTATCTCGGCGCCTACATGCTGGTAAACGCGGTGGTCGCCGGCGGGTTCCTGGCGCGGTCGTTGGCGGCCGCCGGCGGCGGCGCCCGGTTCAGGTGGGGCCGGCTCCGGTGGGGCGCGGCGGCCGCCCTCCACCTGTGGGCGTTCACCCTGGCCGGCTCGCTCGGCGCGCTGGCGGGACTCATCGCCGCCGGCGGGTTCCTCGGCGCGGCGTACCTGTTGCTGGCGCGCGCCCGGGCCGCGCGGATCGCGGGCGCGGTCGCCGCGGCGCTGGCCGCCGCCGCGGCGGCGGGCTTGGCACTGCCGCTCCTCGCCGCCGGCGGCCTGCCGGAACCCGCCATCGACTCCTCCCTCAACCCGTTGCTGCAACGGATCGACCGCCTCAGCTTCTCGACCGGGACGCTGCAAGGCCGTCTGGCTGCCTGGCAGGCGGGTCTCGCAGGCTTCGCGGCGCGGCCGCTGCTGGGTTGGGGGCCCGACAACTTCGTGGTGGTGTTGGGCCGGTACGCCGCCGCGGCCGGCGATTCGACCATTGCGTACGTCGGGTACGCGCACAGCAAGATCGTGGAGGAGGCGGCGACCAAGGGCCTGGCCGGCCTGGCGACCTATCTGGCGGTGTGGGCGGCGGCGCTGGCCGTCATCGCGCGCGCCGGCCGGCGCGCGGACCCGGGGGAGCAGGCGCTGGTACTGTTCACCGGCGCGGCGCTGGTCGGCGCCGGCGCGCAGATCCAGACGCTGTTCGACCACAGCGCCTCGTCCCTGCAGTACGCGCTGCTGTTCGGCTTCGTCATCCACCTGGAGATTCGGCAGCGGGCCGCCCGCCGGCCCGCCGGCCCGCCGGTCCCCGCAGGCAACGGGCGCCGGCGGCCCTGGCGGCGTCATGCGGGCGCCGGGACGCGCGCTGCGCTCGCGTTGGGCGTGTTGGCGTTGGCGGGCGTCGGCCTGGCAGCCAACCGCGCCATCTACTCGGCCGCGGTCGCGCTCAAGGACAGCTATGCCGCCGAGCACTACCCGGCCGCGGTGGAGCGCGCCATCGCCGCCTTCCCGCCGCTGGCGAACCTGCCGCGGCGGCTCTGGTTTCTGAGCCTGGCGAACCACTGGCAGGAGCTGCATGCCCGCGACCCCGCGGCGGCGCAGGAGATCCTGACGCGGGCCGACGTCGAAGCGTCGGCCGCGGTCGCCGCCGAGCCGGAGAACTGGCTGATCCAACAGGCGCTGGCCTTGATGTACCGCGCCGCGGCCTCCACCGAACCGGAGTACCGCGCCAAGGCCGAGCGCTTCTTCCGGCAGTCGCTGGAGCTGGCCCCCCACCGCGACCGGTTCACCGCCCCGCAGGTCGATCCCTACGGCGCGCCGCGGCAGTTGAGGGTTCGCCGTCACGGACCCGGGAGCTACACGTTGACGTGGCGCGATCCGCCCGGCTATCGGGGGAAATTCGAGGTGCAGGAGCGGGTGGGCGGCGCGCAGCGGACCGCGGTCGTCGACGGCACCTGGCTCCCGCTGTCGGGCATGCCCCCCGGCACCTACTTCTATCGGGTGCGGGCCTGCGGGAGCGGCAACCGGTGCGGCCGGTGGGCCTCATGGCCGCCCGTTCACGTCCCGGCGGGCGGCGGCTGACCGCCGGTTCGGCTCCGCGCCGGCCGGCACCGGGACCTCGACGCTCCAGAGCTGGCCCTGCCCGCTGATGAACTGGCCGGTGCGGAGGCCGGTGACCGCGTACTCCGGCAACGGCGCCAGCGCCACGCATGCTTCGCCGAGCAGCGCTCCGTATTCCCGGTAATCGAAGCCCCGGTTCTCGAAGCCGTGCGGCCGGTCCTGCGCGGCAAGGTCCTTCTCATCCGCCGGAATCAGGTGCAGGAAGAACCGCTCCCGCAGGTCCTCCGCCGCGCACGGCTCCTTGTGGTACGCCAGCGCCCGGCCGTCGAGATAGAGGTCGAAGGCCGCGCGCGCGACCGGCGCTCCCCAGGCGCCGGAACGGATCGCCGCGTGCGCCTGCCGATAGCGCTGCGCGGTCGGCCCGGCCGCGAACTCCACGCTCCAGAGCTGCCGCCCGCTGTGCCGAACGAATTGCCCGGTGCGGATGCCGGTGAGCTCGTAGTCGGGCAGTGCCACGGCCGCCAGGCAGGTCCCGCCGCGCCGCACGCCGCCCTCCCAGAAGTAGAAGTCGAAGTTGCCGAACCCCTGTTCCCGCTGGTGGGCGGGCAGGTCGGCGTGGTCCGCCGGGAAGAGGTGCAGGAAGAACTTTTCCCGCGCGTCCTCCGGCGCGCACCCGTCCTTGACGTAGGTGAGCGTGGCGCCGTCGAGATACAGGTCGAAGTCCGAGCTGGCGGCCGGGAATGCCGCCGCGGTCGTATCGTCGGCCAGCGACGGGTCGAGTCCGGTCACCGTGAAGATGACGTCGTGGTAGATGCGGCGCTCGTATAGCACCGGCGAAAACGGAAATCTGCGGCGCTGATCGGCCACCGAATCGCTGGTGATGACGTAGTACCGGTTCGCTGCCTCGGGCACCCCGTCGGTGAGGACGATTCTGCGCCGCTCGGCGGCGGGGAGTATGCGCAGATTGGCGCGGGCGAGTTGCAGGCCCCAGCCGTTCGCCGCCACGACGTGGATCGTCGCGCGCGGATCATGCCGGAGCAGAAACTCCAGCCCTTCGCGATACTCGGTCCCCCAATACATCACCTGATAGCGGTCGCTCAAGCGCTCCGGCGTGCGGCGGTCGACCAGGAAGTTGAAGTAGGCCTGCTGATAGGGATGCAGGCGCGCGAGGTCGACCGCCATGCCGGCCAGCGCCGCCGCGGCCAGCGCGTAGATTCCCTGCCGGAGCCAGCGCCGCGGCGCCGCGGCCAGCAGCCGGCGCAGGCCGTAGACCGCCAGCAGGCACGACGGAGCGGCCAGGAAGTACATCTGCCGCCAGCCGTTGTAGAGGTTGGAGTTGACCGCGATGACGGCCGCCACCGGCAGCGCCAGACAGGCGGCCAGCAGCGCCCCGAAGCGGGTGACGGGCGTGTTGCCGAGGGCGGCGCGCGGGCGCGTCAGACCGCGTCCGAGTACGGCAACGATCCCGGTCAGGCTCAGCAGCAGCGCCGCCGGCGGCGTGGTTATCGCCATCCAGGTCGGCAGGTAGTGCGGCGGAATCTCCGGCGCGCGCACCACCTCGCCCTGAAACAGCGTCGCAATGCGGATCGGGTGGCGCGCCAGCGTGACGATGGCGTCGATCAGCTCCAGCGGGTTGCGCCAGAGATAGGGGGAGACCGCGTACAGGGTCGCCGCCGCGGCCAGCAGGAACGCGCCGGTAGTCGCCAGCGCCCGCCGCCGCTCCGCCGGCCCGCCCGCCTGCAGCAGATCGAGCGCCCGCAGCGCCGGCACCGCGGCGCACAGCAGCAGGCCCATGATCCGCAGGTTGACCAGCACGCCCACGCCCAGCCCGCAGAGCGCGAACGCGCCGACGGTGTCGCGGCGGAAGGCGCGCTGCGTCAGGTAGAGGGCGATCATGAACATGACCAGGAACGGGATGTCCTTGGTGTTGAAGAAGGAGTGGGCGTACAGGCGGGGCTGCAGCAGGAACAGCAGCAGGGCGAACAGCGCCAGGCGGCGGTCGCGGAACAGGCGGAAGGCGAGCAGCCAACAGAAGAAGCCGCCGGTGAGGAAGAACAGATGGGTCAGCAGGTGGCGGCTGAGGTGGATGGCGCGGCTGTCGGTGAGGCCGAGCAGCCGCTCGACCAGGATCAGCGGCGCTTCGAACGCGGCGCCGTAGTACCGGTCATGGCGGTCCGGCAGGGCGCCGTCACCTAGCGCGTAGGCGATCACCGCCCGGCCGGTGCTGCGCTGCGCGGCCTCGTCCGACGCCGCGCCGTAGTCGTCGAGGAGGGCGGCGCCCAGCGCCGCGAACGCGATCAGCGCGATGAGCGCGTCACGCCAGGGCAGCCGGTGCGCGGCGCACGGATGCGCCGCCGTCACCACGGCGTCAGGCGCGCAACGGCGCGCGCTCGCGCCGGCCGGGCGCCGCGCGGCTCACCGCCGGCCTCACGGCTCCGCTCCGCCCGGCCTCACGGCCCGGCTCCGCCGCCGGCGCCTCGATCTCCGCGGCCCAGAGCTCGCGCCCCGTGTCTCTGACGAGCTGGCCGGTTCTGAGGCGGGCGATGGCGTAGTCCGGCAGCGTCACGGCTGCGAGACAGACGCCTTCCCAGAGCACTCCCTGCCACCAGAACTCGAAGTCGAGGGTGTCGAATCCCCGCTCCCGGATGCCGGAGGCCGGATCGCTGTCGGAGACAGGATCGCTGCCGGAGGCCGGATCGCCATCGGCGGCCAGCTCGTCCGCGGCGGCCGGGAAGACGTGCAGGAAGAAGCGCTCCCGGACATCCGCCCGGCCGCAGGGCTCCTTCGCGTACACCAGCCGGTCCCCGGCCAGATACAGGTCGAACACCCCGCCGGCGGCACGCCGCCGGCCGGCCAGGGCGGCCCCCAGTTCGCGGAACCCGGCCAGCTCCTGCGCCAGGTAGTGATCGTCGTCGAACGGCTCGGGCGCCGCCGCCGGCGGGCGCACCATGGTCTCGCCCATGATCGACCCGATGCCGCCGTAGGCCCGGTACCGCCGCGGGAAATTGGGCCGCGGCACGTACCGTTGCCGGGTATCGACCCGGAACACTTCGTTGCCGGCCGCGTCCACCTCGACCACGGTCAGCGGCAGGGAGTCGCTCACCCGGGTGGTGGCTCGCACGCCGAAGTTGATCAGCGTATTGCCGTTGCTCAGCCGGTAGGCGCTGCTCATGGCCGGCGAGTAGATGTCCGGCGTCGGCCGGTATTCCCACACCTTCACCGCGGTGCCGGCCGCCTCATCCAGCCGCAGCTCCAGCGCGCGCGAGTAGGCGCCGCCCTCGGCGTCGGGCCGCCCCCAGCCGTTGTCGAACAGCAGTACGTTGCCGTCGTCGAGCTGCGCCGCGGTGTGCGGCCCGTAGAACCGATCGTTCGGGTTCGGGAACCGGTAATCGCTGTCCGGCCCGTGCAGTTGCCATTCGATCGCCCGCAGGTCGGCGCTGAGCGAGATCACCTGATTGCGCACGCGGGACGAGATGATGAGGTTGCCGCGCGGGCCGATGCTCACCGAGTTGAGGTGGGTCCACCTGACCGTGCCGAGTTGCTCCGCGCGTTGGGTCAAGTCGCGAATGTCCCAGAAGTCCCGGGCGTCCCAGACCTGCTCGACCCGTCCGCGCGCGCGGTCCCAGACGCGCAGGTCGTCGACCCTGAACTCGACCTCTTCGAAGACCACCGATTCCCGGCTCAGGTAGAGCACGCGGCCATCGGCGAGCGCGAGGACCTCATGGTGCGGAATCCCTGCCGCTCCGCCGCGCTCCAACCGGTCGACCACGTCTCCCAAGGGGGTGATCTCGATCAGACCCCTCCGCGGGTCCGTGAAGAGCAAGGCGCCGCCGGGCAACTGAGCGATGGCGCCGACCTGCAACGCCCGGACAGCGGACGCGCCGGACGCATCGTAGTACCAGACCGGCGCCCCCACCTCATCCCGGAACAGGAGGTACGCGCGTCCGTCGCCGCGCAGGTAACCGGACAGGATGAGCGGCTGCGAGCTTCTGCCGCGCGCCTGCATCGATATCGCGGCGAGGCGCCGCGGCAGCGGTCCGGTGGTGAACCGGCCGCCCGGCCCGGCGGCGCCCTCCGCCGCGGCGCCGTCCATTGCCGAGCCGTCCGCTGCCGAGCCGTCCACGACGAAGATGGTGTAGTCGTAGGTCGTCTCCGGGCGCAGCCTGACGAGCGGGATGACGTGCGCCGCGCCCCGCCCGCTCAGCGGCGTGCGGTAGCGCCCGGCTTGCGGGTGGTCGTACTCGACGTACACCCGCGCCGCGCCCGACAGCGCTACCCGCACCTCGACGATCAGCGCGTTGCGCGCGCTGACCGAAGCGCCGTGGCGCAGGACCGCGGCGGCGTCCGCCGCCGGCGCCGGCGCGGCGGCGAGCGCGATCGACACCGCCGCCAGAGTGAGGCTCGAGCGCCGGCGCGGCGCCGGCTCTCGAGCGGGGTCCCGGTGAGAACGGGGCGCCCGAATCGCTACCTGCCTTGGGGAATACGCCCGGCCGCCGACGACGGTTGGCCGCGCCGGCCAACCGCCATCACCCTTCGCCTACCCGGACCCGAAGCTGCCTGCCGGACAGCGTGTCGCGCGCCCAAAACAGGTTCTGGTACTGATCGTTGCCGCTTTCCGCCAGCACTGCGACGCCGGTCGCGGTGGTGCCGCTGGACGGCGCCGCAAAGGTCACGGTGGGGGCCGAAGTATAGCCGCTCCCCCCGTTCGTGATCGTCACTGACGTAACCTCGGTTCTCAACGTCGCGGTGCCGACGGCCGTGGTGGCGCTGCCGCCGGACGGCGCTGCCGCAAAGGTCACGGTGGGGACCGAGGTGTAGCCGCTCCCCGGGTTCGTGATCGTCACGTCCGCCACGTCATAGTTCATCACTGCGGTACCGATCGCCGTGGTGCCGCTGCGCGATGGCGAAAAGAACACCACGGGAGCCGAGGTATAGCCGCTCCCCCCGCTCGTGATCGTCACTCCGTCGATCTTCTCGCGCAGCACCGCAACGCCGCGTGACCCGCCATCGGGATCGCCGCCGGCATTCGGGGCGAAGGTCACGGTGGGGGGCGAGGTGTAGCCGCTCCCCCGGAAACTATCATCCCAATAGAACCCGACGCGGTCGACCTTGTCGCCGGAAAGGAACACGGTGACTATACTCGGCTTGGTCCCGCCCGGCCGCTGCGGTGCCGAGAATATGATCCGGGGCGTCGCGGTCCAGCCGCTCCCCGCCTCCGTGATCGTCACTGACTCGACTCTGTCGGGCCCAAACACGGTGCCGGCAGCCGTGGTGCCGCCGGCCGGCGGGGCCCCGAACGCGACGGTTGCGGTCGGGGTGTAGCCGGTCCCGCCGTTCGTGATCGACACCGACGCGACTTGACCGATTGCCACTGCGGCGGCAGCAGCCGTGGTGCCGCCGGACGGCGCTGCCGCAAAGGTGACGGCGGGGGCCGAGGTGTAGCCGGCTCCCGGCGTCGTGACCATCACGGACGCGACTTGACCGGGCCCCGCCGCGGTGCCGGCGGCTGTAGCGCCGGCGGCCGGCGCGGCCCCGAACGTCACGGCCGGGGGCGCGGTGTAGCCGCTCCCGCGGTTCGTGATCCTGACCGACTCGACGTAGTCCAGCGCTTCCGTCTGATTCGGGGCGGTGAGCACGAGCGCCACCGCTCCCGCACGGACTTCGAAGTCAACCCTCCACTCCGCGCCACTGAGATCGTTCTCGAAGCGCGGTGCGGTCGCCTTGTTCGTGAACGGCAGGTCGTTGCCGTCGATCGACACGGTCACCTTCTCGCCCTCGGCGCCGGTGATCCCGTCCCAGGCGAACGGCTTGGAACGGTTGGACGTTGCGATCAGGTTCGCGTCGTCATCGAAGGCGTCCTCCCCGATGGACCAGATCTTCTCTGCCTGCTGTGTCTGCTGTGGCGGCGGGTCGGCCTCAGGCGGGGAGGCAGGAGACGCCGGGGCGGCGCCGGTCGTTGCGGGCGGCCGCGCCGCTTGCGCGCACGCCGTCAGCGCGATGCCGGCGGCCGCCGCGAGCGCCAGCATCGCTGCCGGCCCGCTCCTTAAGCACCCTGGTTTCAGTCCCATCATGTATCGCTCCTGAGATAAGGCTACCTGATGGATAGCACCACTGTCGACCACGACGCCCTCCCTCCCCTCAGGGCCTCCTGGGCTCGTTCCAGGCGGCGCGGGTTCGGCATCAGGCAAGCCTGGGCTTGGCCGAGCCGACTACCCGCCAGCGGGGACGAGGCTCCTAATCGTCATCGACGATGGTGACGGTCGCGGTACACCGCGACGGCAAACCGCACGTCAGGGGCGCCGGCGGCGAGACCGTCACCGTGAACGTCTCGTCCGGCTCATCGTCAAGGTCCCCCATCACTCCAATATAGATACTCACGGTCTGCGAAGTGGAGCCGGCCGGGAATAGCAGATACCCGCTGGTAAAGTCAGCCGCTTCGGGATGGTCGGGAGTGATAGGAGCACCTGCGTAATCGTCACCCGACGTCGCCGTGCCGTCCGACAACCGATATGTCAAGCGCGCCGCCCGCGGCCGGGGGGTGGCCGAACTCAACCGCACCGGGAGCCGGTACCCGGTTGGATACGGCAGCCATCTGGGCGTATACCCGGTCGTGATCAACCGGCCGCGGTTGCCTTCGGTAACGCTTTGATCGGCGATCGATATGGTGATCGCCGTGTCACCTCCGCCCGCCGGCGGCGTTACCGGCGGCGTGTCACCTCCGCCCGGCGGCGGCTGCGGGCCGGGATCGTCGGTCGTGGTGAACGACCACACGGTACCTTTGGTGGCGCCGTGCTCGTTCTTCGCGTCGACCCGCCAGTAGTAGGTCGTGGCGCTTGCCAGCCTCCGGTCGGCTGCGGTCGTGCCCGGCCTCCGTATGGTCCAGGCGGTGTAACGAGTGCGGACCGGCGTACCCAGGGCAGCGTCCGCGCCGAGGCTCCTCCCGGTCCCCCAGTAGAGGTCGTAGCTGGCCGTCCGCGCGCCCGCGGTCCAGTGCAGCTCCGGCGCGTCGACCGTCACCCCGGTCGCCCCGTCGCGGGGATTCGGGTTGCCGGCCGCTTCCGGCGCCTGCGACGGAGCCTCCAGCCACGGTCGGGCGCCGGGAATGGTCGGCGGCACGTCGTCCGGCAGGTCATCGAGGTCGAAGCCGTCCGGCAAGTCGGATACTTCCGCAATGCACGCGTCGTTGGTATCGACCACGCAGGAGGTGCCGTCGGCGCGGCGGCTGATGATGTACAGGCGAGTGCCGGCGGGATAGCGAATCACGATCAGGGAGTACTCGGACTGATGAGATGACGCCGCACGCCCGGCCGGGTCGAACGCGCCGGCTACGGACCGGTTCGCCGGCGCCGCGCACGTGACCGGCGCCGTGGCCCCGCCCAGGTGCAACGTGTCGGATACGATCGCGCCGTGGATTCCGGCGCCGCGGTCAAGCAGACGGATCGCCGAGTCCGCGCACGTGATCGCCGCTGCCGGTTCGGCCGCCGGCGGACTCGCAGGTTGGGCAGGATCGGGCTGCGTTGCGACCGGACGCGACGCCTGCTGGCAACCTGCCAACGTGAGCAGCAGTATGCCGACTACCGCCGATACGACAGAGTACCGCATCACCTGGACCATCAGACTTCAACCTGAACTGTGTCCCCGACCTTACGGCGAAGGGCGCCCGGCGTCAACCTCCATGGGCGGGCGGACACCACTCTCCCCGACGCCATGAAGCGGGACGGCGCGCGGCGTGCGGCTCGCCGGGTGGCGGGCGGCGTTGCATTTGAACAGACTGCGCGCGGCTTGCTATCGTGGCGCGGATGAGATCGGAGCCGCCGCAAGCGGTACGAAACTGCTCGCTCCTGTCGGTGGTGGTCGCCTGCTTCGACGAGGAGGCGGTCATCTCCGAGACCCACCGCCGGCTGGTGGCCGCCCTGGAGCGCATACCGGAGACCGGATTCGAAATCATCTACGTCGACGACGGCAGCCGGGACGGCACCCTGGAGCTGTTGCGGGGACTGCAGGCGGCCGACGCGCGCGTGCGGGTGGTCGCTCTTGCCCGGAACTTCGGCCAACCGATGGCGCTTACCGCCGGCGTGGCCGAAGCCGGCGGCGAGGCGGTGGCGGTGATCGACGCCGACCTGCAAGACCCGCCCGAGATCATTGCCGAGATGCTGGAGCGCTGGCGGCAGGGCGTCGACGTCGCCTACGGCCTGCGGCCCGACCGCGAAGGCGAGACCGCCTTCAAGCGCTGGACCTCCAGGGCGTACTACCGGCTCCTGGCGCGCATTACGGACGTCGCCATCCCGCTCGACACCGGCGAATTCCGGCTGATGGACCGCGCGGTCGTCGACGCCTTCCTGGCGATGCCGGAGCGCGACCGGTTCATGCGCGGCATGATCGCCTGGGCCGGCTTCCGGCAGGAGCCGGTGCGCTACCGCCGGGCGCCGCGCGCCGCCGGGACGACCAAGTATTCGCTCAGGAAGATGGTCGGCGTGGCCGCGGACGGCATCCTGTCGTTCTCCCTGCTGCCGTTGCGGGCGGCGACGTGGCTGGGCGTCAGCGCCGCCGGGCTCGCTCTGGCCGGCATCGTCTACGCGCTGGGCGCGCGTCTGGCCACCGGCGCCTGGGTCGGGGGCTGGGCGGCGACGTTCATCGCCGTCCTGTTCCTGGGCGGCGCGCAACTCATGCTGATCGGGGTCATGGGGGAGTACCTGGGGCGCGTGTACGGGGAAGTGAAGCGGCGCCCGCTCTATCTGGTCAAGGAACGGCTGGGATTCCCGGCGGCGCGCGCGACGCCGCGCCGCGCGCCGGAGGGCGGCGCGCAGTCTGAGACCGGCGATCGACACCTGACCTGACGCTGGGTTAGCTCGGCGGCTTGGCATCAGGCCGCGCCGGGTCACGGCCGGCGCGCGGCGCCGCCTGCCGGCACAGCAGCGCGCGTCGCAGGCGCCGCCGGGCAGCACACCGTACTCCCGGAAGTCGACCACGCCGGCGCGGTGGCAGGGCGTCAGGCGTGGGCCACTTCGAAGGCGGCGATGGTGCGCGTCTCGCGGCTGAACTCCACGCCGAGCAGGTGGATCGGTTCGCCCAGCGCGCGGTACTTCTCCGCGTAGCCGCGCTCCTGCAACTGCGCCAGCGCCGCGCCCTCGCGCTCCATCTCCACCACCTTGAACTCGAACAGATAGACGTTGCCCCGGTACCGGACCGCCAGGTCGACCCGCCCGCGGCTGCTCGAATCCTCCACCGTGACGTCCAGCCCCACCGCCGCGAACCAGGAGTAGCAGACGCTCGCGTAATAGCCCTCGTAACGCGCGATGTCGTTGCGCGTGTGCCACTCGTACGGGATGCCGGCGAAGAACGCCCGGAACAGCCGCTCCAGCCCGGCGAAGTCGTTCGCCGCCAGCAGCTGCTCCAGTGCCGTGTCCTGTGTCAGCCGGCGCGCCGCGGCGGGCGCCAGCGCCCGCAGCAGGCGTTCGTTCAGAGCGAGCCGCACTTCGCGGTTGGGATAGCCGAGCCGGTAGCGCGGTCCGCGCGCCGAGCGCTCGACGCTGCGGATGGTCAGGTAGCCGGTCTGGAACAGCAGCGCCTCGGGCTCCATCTCGTCCACGTCGAACGCGGACAGCAGCTCGCCGCCGGCCAACATGCCGTCCAGCTCCGGCGAGGCGACGCCGCGCTCGATCAGGATGTCGATCAGAAACGACGGCGTACCGGTCTCGAACCAATGGGCGGCGAACTCCCGGCGGTCGAACAGCAGCAGGATGTCGAACGGGTTGTAGACCCGATCGTCACCGCGCCAGCTATAGCCGTTGTACCAGTCGCGGATCTCCTCCCGGTCCAGGCCCGGCAGCTCTGCCGCGAACACCGTGTCGAGGTCGGCCTCGGTGTAGCCGCAGATCGCCGCATAGCGCGGATCCAGCGTGAGGTCGATCAGATTGTTGAGGCCGGAGAAGACGCTGACCTTGGAGAATTTGCTCACCCCGGTCAGCAGCGTGAACTCGACGTGCGCGTCGCAGGTCTTGATGGTCGCGTAGAGCCCGCGCAGGTAGCGGCGGTTGGCCCGCGCCGTCTCCTTGTGTTCCAGCACGTCCAGGATCGGCTTGTCGTACTCGTCGACCAGGAACGCCACCCGTTGCCCGGATCGCTCGTGCAGCGCTTCCAGCAGGTATGCCAGCCGGCCCGGCACCGTGCGGTACTCGGTGAGAGCGGCGCGCCGCTCAATTCCCGCGCGACGCTCGATCGCGGCGAGCTGCTCCATGACGCTGGCTTCCAGCAGGGCCGGGTCGCGGTAGTCGCCGGCGCCGAAGTCGAGGCGCACCACCGGGCGGCGCTTGGACCACTCCCAGTGGTCGTGCACGTACAGGCCGCGGAACAGCTCCTCGTTGCCTTCGAACAGTTCCTTGATGGTGTCGAGCAGCAGGCTCTTGCCGAACCGCCGCGGGCGTGACAGGAAGTAATGCTTGCCCTCCCGCGTCAAGCGGAGGATGAAGGCGGTCTTGTCGACGTAGTAGCAGTCGTCCTCGCGGATCTCGCGGAAGGTCTGGATGCCGGTCGGCAGCTTCCGGCGCGTCATGGCGCGTCTCGATGCGGCGCGGTCACGGTCCGGCCATGATAGCCGGAACGGTACGCGGCTATCATCCGCTCATCCGCCGGCCTTACGGCTCTCCCGCGCTGCGACGGGGCGCCGCAATCTCCGCGCTCCAGAGCTGGCCTTCGCCGCTGATGAACTGGCCGGTGCGGAGACCGGCGATCTCATACTCCGGCAACGGCGCCAGCGCCACGCACGCATCGCCGAGCCGCGCCCCATGTTCCCGGAAGGAGAAGCCCCGGTTCCCGAAGCCGTACGACCGGTCCTGCGGAGACAGGTCGCGCGCGTCCGCCGGAATCAGGTGCAGGAAGAACCGTTCCCGCAGGTCCTCCGCCGCGCACGGCTCCTTGTGGTACGCCAGCACCCGGCCGTCGAGGTCGAGGTAGAGGTCGAAGGCCGCGCGCGCGGCCGGCGTTCCCCAGGCGCCGGAGCGGATCGCCGCGCGCGCCTCCCGATAGCGTTGCGCGGTCGGTCCGGCCGCGAACTCGACGCTCCAGAGCTGCGGCCCGCGCGGTATGAACTGCCCGGTACGGATGCGCGTGAACTGGTAGTTGGGCAGTACCACGACCGCCGCGCAGGCGCCGCCGCGGCGCGCGCCGCCCTCCCAGAGATAGAAGTCCAGGTTGTCGAACCCCTGCTCCCGCTGGAAGGCGGGCAGGTCGGCGGCGTCCGCCGGGAAGAGGTGCAGGAAGAACCGCTCCGCATCCAGGTCGTCCACCGTGCAGGCATCCTTGACGTAGGTCAGCGTGGTGCCGTCGAGATACAGGTCGAAGTCCGATTCCACGACCGGTTCCTGCGACCGTGCGGAGCGGTACGCTTCCCGGAAGTCCGCAACGGTCGCAGCGTCGAGCTGCGCCGGGTCGAGGGCGGCCACCGTGAGGATGGTGTTGTGGTAGATGCGGCGCGCATGGACCACGGACGAGAACGGGAAGCTGCGGCGATGGTTGGCGCGCGCATGATTGGCGATGACGTAGTGCCGCTCCGACGCGTCGTCCACGCGATTGGTGAAGACGATTCGGCGCCGCTCGGCCGCGGGGAGCAGCCGCGCGGTGCGGGTGGCCAGGGTCACCGGCAGGCGCTCGGTCTGCCGTTCGGCGCCGGCGGGATTGCCGCTCCCGCGGTTCGCCAGGACGACGTGGACCGTGCCCTGCGGATGGCGCCGGAGCAGGTATTCCAGCCCTTCGCGGTACGCCGGTCCGTAGTAGTCGAGGTCGTACCGGGTGCGCAGGTATTCCGGGGTCCGGCGGTCGACCAGGAAGTTGAAGTATCGCATCTGATGCGGGTGGATCAGCGCCATCTCGACCGCCGCCGCGGCCACGCCCGCCGCGGCCAGCGCGTAGATGCCGCGCCGCAGCCACCGCCGCCGGCCCGCGGCGGCCAGCAGCCGGCGCAGGCCGTAGACCGCCAGCAGGCAGAGCGGCGCAGCCAGGAAGTACATGTGCCGCCAGCCGTGGCTGAGGGTGGAGTTCACTACGATGACGGCCGCGATCGACAGCGCCGGACAGGCGACCAGCAGCACCCCGAAGCGGGTGACGGGGGTGTTGCGGAGGACCTCGCGCGGGCGGGTCAGGCCGCGCCCGAGCACGGCGACGATCCCGGCCACGCTCAGCAGCAGCGCCGCCGGCGGCGTGGTGATCGCCATCCAGGTCGGCAGGTAGTGCGGCGGAATCTCCGGCCAGCGTACCAGCTCGCCCTGAAACAGCGTCGCGACGCGCGCCGGATGTTGCGCCAGCGTGACGACGGCGTCGATCAGCTCCAGCGGGTTGCGCCAGAGATGGGGGGAGATCGCGTACAGGGCCGCCGCCGCGGCCAGCAGGAACGCCCCGGCGGTCGCCAGCACCCGCCGCCGCTCCGCCGGCCCGCCCGCCTGGATCAGGTCGAGCGCCCGCAGCGCCGGCACCGCCGCGCACAGCAGCAGGCCCATGACGCGCAGGTTGACCAGCACGCCCACGCCCAGCCCGCAGAGCGCGAACGCCCCGGCGGTGTCGCGACGGAAGGCGCGCTGCGTCAGGTAGAGCGCGATCATGAACATGACCAGGAAGGGGATGTCCTTGGTGTTGAAGAAGGAGTGGGCGTACAGGCGGGGCTGCAGCAGGAACAGCAGCAGGGCGAACAGCGCCAGCCGGCGGTCGCGGAACAGGCGATAGGTCAGCAGCCAACAGAAGAATCCGCCGGTGAGGAAGAACAGGTGGGTCAGCAGGTGGCGGCTGAGGTAGACGGCGCGGCTGTCGGTGAGGCCGAGCAGCCGTTCCACCAGGATCAACGGCGCTTCGAACGCGACTCCGTAGTACCGGTTATGGTCGGCCGGCAGGGCGCCGGCGTCGCCCAGCGCGTAGGCGATCGCCGCCAGGCCGATGTTGCGTTGCCAAGCCTCGTCCCACCCCATGCCGTAGTCGTCGAGGACGGCGGCGCCCAGCGCCGCGAACGCGATGAGCGCAATGAGCGCGTCCCGCCCGGGCAGCCGCCGAGGCGTATCCTGCGGCGGTTGCGGCGGTTGCGGCGGTTGCGGCGGTCGGCGGTTCAGTGCGATGGCAGGCCCCCTGCTTCGACCACGCCGGCGCTGTGGCGGGGCGTCAGGCGCGGGCCACCTCGAAGGCGGCGATGTTGCGCGCCTCGCGGCTGAGCGCCCGCAGCAGTTCGTTCAGAGCGAGCCGCACCTCGCGGTTGGATAGCCGAGCCGGTAGAGCGCCTCGCCGTCGTCATCTTCGACGATGATGCGGTCGTCGCTCGCCACCGCGTGCTTCATGCCTGCAGCGTATCCTGCCCGATGGCGACAAGGAAGCAGGCTTCCGTCACTCGCTGCCGGCTGACCGCCCGTTCGGCTGCGCCGCGGCCGGCGCCGCAATCTCCGCGCTCCAGAGCTCGCCCTGCCCCCTGATGAACTGGCCGGTGCGGAGGCCGGCGATCGCGTAGTCCGGCAGCGTCACGGCTGCGAGACAGGCGCCGTCCCAGAGCACTCCCTGCCACCAGAACCAGAAATCGAGGTTGTCGAATCCCTGCTCCCGGCTGCCGGAGGCAAGATCGCCATCGGAGGCCAGATCGTCTGCGCTGGCCGGGAAGACGTGCAGGAAGAACCGCGCCCGGACGTCCGCCCGCGCGCAGGGCTCCTTCGCGTACATCAGCCGGTCCCCGGCCAGATACAGGTCGAACACCCCGGCGGCGGCGCGCCGCCGGCCGTCCAGGGACGCCTGCAGCGCGCGGAACCCGGTCAGCTCCAGTTCCTGCGCCAAGTAGTAATCCTTCTCGAACGGCTCGGGCGCCGCCGCCGGCGGTCGCAGCATGGTCTCGTCCATGATCGACTCGATGCCGCCGTAGGCCCGGTACCGCCGCGGGTAGCGCGGGCGCAATTCATACCACTGCCGGGTATCGACCCGGAACACTTCGTTGCCCGCCGCGTCCACCTCGACGACGGTCAGCGGCAGGGTGTCGAGCGCTCCGGTGGCGGTTCTCACGCCGAAGTTGACCAGCGTGTTGCCGTTGCTCAGCCGGTAGGCGCTGCCCTGGCTCGCCGAGTAGACATCCGGCGTCGGCCGGTATTCCCACACCTTCGCCGCGGTGCCGGTCGCGTCGTCCAGCCGCAGCTCCAGCGCGCGCGAGTAGGCGCCGCCCTCCGCGTCGGGCCGCCCATAGCCGTTGTCGAACAGCAATACGTTGCCGTCGTCGAGCTGCGCCGCGGTGTGCTGCCCGTAGAACCGGTCGGCCGGGTTCGGGAACTGGTAATCGCTGTCCGGCCCGTGCAGTTGCCATTCGATCGCCCGCAGGTCGGCGCTGAGCGAGACCACCTGATTGCGCGCGCGGGACGAGAGGATGACGTTGCCGCGCGGACCGATGCTCACCGAGTTGAGGTGCGTCCAATTGGTCACGTCGCCGTTCGGGTCCGGCACGCGCTGGGCCGGGTCCCGAATGTCCCATGCCTCCCTGGAGTCCCAGAGCCATGCGAAGCGTCCGCTCGCGCGGTCCCAGACGCGCAGCGTGTCGACCCTGAACGCAGCCTCCGCCGGCCCGCCGTTCGCCGAATCGTCGAAGACGATGCGCTCCTTGCTCAGGTAGATCACGCGTCCATCGGCAAGCACGGTGACCTCATGATGGGGACTCCCCATGGCGCCACCCTCGCCGCCCTGCTCGATCCGGGCGACGATCTCACCCAGCGGGGTGATCTCGGTAATCCGCTCGCGGTCCAGGTAGAGGAAGTTGCCCTCCGGCAACCGAGCGATGGGGCCGGGGCGATCCGTCGCGGTATCATGGTACCAGACGGTTGCGCCCACTTCATCCCAGAATACGAAGTACTGGTGACCGTCACCGCGCTGGTAACCGGACAGGATGAGCGGTTGCGAGCTTCTGCCGCGCGCCTGCATCGACGTGGCGGCGAGGGGCAGCGGCAGCGGTCCGGTGGTGAACCGGCCGCCCGGCCCGGCGGCCGCATCCGCGGCGCCGTGCACTACCGAGCCGTCCGCCACGGAGCCTTCAACTACGAAGATGGTGTAGTCGTAGGTCGTCTCCGGGCGCAGCCGGACGAGCGGGATGGCGTGCGCCGCGCCCGGCTCGCTCAGCGGCGTGCGGTAGCGGCCGGCCTGCGGGTTGTCGTACTCGACGAACACCCGCGCCGCGCGCGCCAGCGCCACCCGCACCTCGACGATCAGCGCGTTGCGCTCGCTGACCGACGCGCCGTGGCGCAGGACGGCGTCCGCGGACGCCAGCGCCGCGCCGACCACGATCAACGCAGCCGCTAGCGGCAGCTTCCTGCGCGTCATGGGCGCGTCTCGGTGCGGCGCGGTCACGGTGCGGCCATGATAGCCGAACGGCACGCGGCTATCATCCGCTCATCCGCCAGCCTCACGGCCCCTGCGCCGCGGCCGGCGCCTTGATCTCCGCGCTCCAGAGCTGGCCCTCCCCGCTGATGAACTGGCCGGTGCGGAGGCCGGCGATCGCGTACTCCGGCAACGGCGCCAGGATCACGCATGCTTCGCCGAGCAGCGCTCCGTATTCCCGGTAGTCGAAGCCGACGTTCTCGAAGCCGTGCGGCCGGTGTTGCGGGGACAGGTCCCGCGCGTCCGCCGGGATCACGTGCAGGAAGAACCGTTCCCGCACGTCCTCCTCGGTGCACGGCTCCTTGTGGTACGCCAGCACCCTTCCGGCGTGATAGAGGTCGAAGACCCCGCGGGCCGGTGCTCCCCAGGCGCCGGAGCGGATCGCGGCGCGCGCCTCCCAATAGCGCTGCGCGGTCGGTCCGGCCGGGAACTCCACGCTCCAGAGCTGCCGCCCGCCCACCCGAACGAACTGCCCGGTGCGGATGCGCGTGAACTCGTAGTCGGGCAGTACCACGACCGCCATGCAGGCGCCGTCGAGCCGCGCGCCGCCCTCGTAGAAGTAGAAATCCAGGTTGTCGAACCCCTGCTGAGACGCGGGAAGGTCGGCGGTGTTCGCCGGGAAGACGTGCAGGAAGAACTTCTCCTGCACGTCTTCCGGCGCGCATCGGTTCTTGACGTAGGTGAGCGTCGCGCCGTCGAGATACAGGTCGAAGTGCGAGCTGGCGGTCGGCTCCCGCGACCGTGTGGAGCGGTACGCTGACCGGAATGCGGCTGCGGTATCGTCTCCCGGCGACGGGTCGAGTCTGGCAACCGTGAGGATGACGTTGTGGTAGATGCGGCGCGCGTATACCACGGACGAAAACGGGAATCTGCGGCGCTGATCGGCGAGCGTAGCGCTGGTGATGACGTAGTAATGGTTCGCTACGTCGGGCGCGCGGTCGGCGATGACGATTCTGCGCCGCTCGGCCGCGGGGAGCAGTCCCAGATTTCTGATCAAGGTCGGCTGAGGTGGGACGACGTGGACGGTTGCCGTCGGGTGGTGCCGGAGCAGATACTCCAGCCCATCCCGTTGCGCCGTTCCATAGTGGTTCATCTCGTAGCGGGTGCGCAGGTATTCGGGGGTACGGCGGTCCACCAGGAAGTTGAAGTATACGTGCTGATAGGGATGCAGGCGCGCGAGGTCGACCGCCATGCCGGCCAGCGCCGCCGCCGCCAGCGCGTAGACGCCGCGCCGCAGCCACGGCCGGCGCGCGGCTGCCAGCAGCCAGCGCATGCCGTAGACCGCCAGCAGGCACAGCGGCGCGGCCAGGAAGTACATGTGCCGCCAGCCGTGGTAGAGGTTGGAGTTGACCACGATGACGGCCGCGATCGACAGCGCCGGACAGGCAACCAGCAGCACCCCGAAGCGCGTGACGGGGGTGTTGCGGAGCGCGGCGCGCGGGCGGATCATGCCGCGCCCGAGCACGGCGCCGATCCCGGCCAGGCTCAGCAGCAGCGCCGCCGGCGGCGTGGTGATCGCCATCCAGGTGGGCAGGTAGTGCGGCGGAATCTCCGGCCAGCGCACCAACTCGCCCTGAAACAACATCCAAGCGCGGATGGGATGGTGCGCCAGCGTGACGACGGCGTCGATCAGCTCGAACGGGTTGCGCCAGAGATGGGGCGAGACCGCGTACAGGGCCGCCGCCGCGGCCAGCAGGAACGCGCCGGCGGTCGCCAGCGCGCGCCGCCGCTCCGCCGGCCCGCCGGCCCGCAGCAGATCAAGCGCTCGCAGCGCCGGCACCGCCGCGCACAGCAGCAGGCCCATGACCCGCAGGTTGACCAGCACGCCCACGCTCAGCCCGCAGAGCGCGAACGCGCCGGCGGTGTCGCGGCGGAAGGCGCGCTGCGTCAGGTAGAGCGCGATCATGAACATCGCCAGGAAGGGGATGTCCTTGGTGTTGAAGAAGGAGTGCGCGTACAGGCGGGGCTGCAGCAGGAACAGCAGCAGGGCGAACAGCGCCAAGCGGCGGTCGCGGAACAGGCGGAAGGCGAGCAGCCAGCAGAAGAAGCCGCCGGTGAGGAAGAACAGGTGAGTCAGCAGGCGGCGGCTGAGGTAGACGGCGCGGCTGTCGGTGAGGCCGAGCAGCCGCTCGACCAGGATCAGCGGCGCTTCGAATGCGGCTCCGTAGTACCGGTCATGGCCTGCCGGCAGGGCGCCGGTTGCGCCCTGCGCGTAGGCGATCGCCGCTTGGCCCAGGCGGCGCTGATAGGGCGTATCCGACGCCACGCCGTAGTCGTCGAGGACGGCGGCGCCCACCGCTGCGAACGCGATGAGCGCGATGAGCGCGTCACGCCACGGCAAGCCGGCGGTTCGGCGGTTCGACAACAGGATTACCACTACCGATTCACCGCCAAGCCGAGGATCAAGCTCATGCGGAACGCCGTCGAGAGATG
Source organism: Spirochaetia bacterium (assembly GCA_965203515.1). Classification (GTDB taxonomy): domain Bacteria; phylum Spirochaetota; class Spirochaetia; order SZUA-6; family Bin103; genus CATQHW01. Next base: position 4,048,201 of record OZ241907.1, on the reverse strand, counting down.
CCGCATTGCCACGCGGCCATAGCCTGAACGCCGAGCGGTTATCATCCGCTCATTCGCGGCCTCACGGTTTCCGCGCCGCGGCCGGCGCCTCGATCTCCGCCGCCCAGAGCTGGCCCTGCCCGCTGATGAACTGGCCGGTGCGGAGGCGGACGATCTCATACTCCGGGAGTGTCGCGGCTACCAGGCAGGCGCCGTCCCAGAGCACGCCGCGCGTCCAGAAATCGAAGTCGAGGTTGTCGAACCCCTGCTCCCGGCTGTCGGCGGCCAGATCGTCTTCGCCGGCCGGAAAGACGTGCAGGAAGAAGCGCTCCCGGACATCCGCCCGAGCGCAGGGCTCCTTCGCGTACACCAGCCGGTCCCCGGCCAGATACAGGTCGAACACCCCGCCGGCGGCGCGCTGCCGACCGTCCAGGGCCGCCGCCAGCTCCTCGAACCGCGCCCGCTCCTTGGCCAGGTAGTACTCCTTCTCGAACGTTGCGGCGCGCGCGTATGCGGGCGCCGCCGCCGGCGGCCGCAGCATGGTCTCGCCCATGATCGACTCGATGCCGCCGTAGGCCCGGTACCGCCGCGAGGAGTGCGGCCGCGGCACGTACCGTTGCCGGGCAACGACCCGGAACACTTCGTTGCCGGCCGCGTCCACCTCGACCACGGTCATCGGCGGGTCGCTCAATCTCGCGACGAAGTTGATCAGCGTATTGCCGTTGCTCAGCCGGTAGGCGCTGCTCCCGCTCGCCGAGTAGATATCCGGCGTCGGCCGGTACTCCCACACCTTCACCGCGGTGCCGGCCGCCTCGTCCAGCCGCAGCTCCAGCGCGCGCGAGTAGGCGCCGCCCTCGGCGTCGGGACGGCCCCGGCCGTTGTCGAACAGCAGTACGTTGCCGTCGTCGAGCTGCGCCGCGGTGTGCTGCCCGTAGAACCGGTCGTTCGGGTTCGGGAACTGGTAATCGCTGTCCGGTCCGTTCAGTTGCCATTCGATCGTCCACGAGTCCACGCTGAGCGAGACCACCTGATTGCGCGCGCGCGATGACAGGACGACGTTGCCGCGCGGGCCGATGCTCACCGAGTTGAGGTGCGTCCAACTGAAGTTGCTGCCGGTGCGGGTCCTCGCCCCGCGCTGGGCCGGGTCCAGCAGGTCCCAGGCGTCCGTCGAGTCCCAAACCTGCTCGAAGTGTCCGCTTCCCCGGTCCCAGACGCGCAGCTGGTCGGCGAACCCGGACGCATCCTGCGCCGGCCCGCCGTTCGCCGAGTCGTCGAAGACGAAGCGTGCCCGGCTCAGGTAGATCACGCGTTCGGCGTCGAGCACGGCGACGTCGTGGTGGGGATTCCCCGCGGCGCCACCCCGCGCGAACCGGTTGACCACTGCTCCCAGTGGGGTGATCTCGACCAGACTGCCTCCGCGCGCGAAGAGCAAGCTGCCGGCGGGCAACTGCGCGATGGGGCCGACGAGCCCTTCATGGTAATGGTACCAGACTATTCCGCCCACTTCGTCCTGGAAGACGTAGTACGCGCGCGGTTGATCGGACAGGATGAGCGGCTGCGAGCTCCTGCCGCGCACCTGCATCGGGATGGCGGCGAGGGCCAGCGGCAGCGGTCCGGTGGTGAACCGGCCGCGCGGCCCGGCGGTCGCATGCGCGCCGTCGACCGCGGCCTCGTCCGTTACGGAGCCGTCCACCACGAAGATGGTGTAGTCGTAGGTCGTCTCCGGGCGCAGCCGGACGAGCGGGATGACGTGCGCCGCGCCCGGCTCGCTCAGCGGCGTGCGGTAGCGGCCGGCCTGCGGGTTGTCGTACTCGACGAACACCCGCGCCGCGCGCGCCAGCGCCACCCGCACCTCGACGATCAGCGCGTTGCGCTCGCTGACCGACGCGCCGTGGCGCAGGACGGCGTCCGCGGACGCCAGCGCCGCGCCGACCACGATCAACGCAGCCGCTAGAATGCCGGTCCGCAGCTTCCTGCGCGTCATGGGCGCGTCTCGGTGCGGCGCGGTCACGGTGCGGCCATGATAGCCGAACGGCGCGGCTATCATCCGCTCATCCGCCGGCTTCACGGCCCCTGCGCCGCGGCCGGCGCCTCGATCTCCGCGCTCCAGAGCTGGCCCTGCCCGCTGATGAACTGGCCGGTGCGGAGGCCGGCGATCGCGTATTCCGGCAACGGCGCCAGCGCCACGCACGCTTCGCCGAGCCGCACCCCATGTTCCCGGTAGTCGAAGTCCCGGATCTCGAAGCCGTGCGGCCGATCCTGCGCGGCAAGGTCCTCCGCGGCCACCGGAATCACGTGCAGGAAGAACCGCTCCCGCAGGTCCTCCGCCGTGCACGGCTCCTTGTGGTAGGTCAGCACGCCGCCGTCGAGATAGAGGTCGAAGGCGGCGCGGGCGGCCGGCTCGCCCCGGTCCCCGGCGGCGATCGCCTGATGCGCCTGCCAATACCGGCTCACGGACGGTTCCGCCGCGGCAAGGTCGATGGTCGCTTCTATCAGGGCGCCTGCGCCGGGGACCAGCCGGCCGATTTCGAGCGCCCGGATCGGGTAGTCCGGCAAGATGCGGCGTATCATACACCGCCCGTCGAAGCGCACCCCGTAGTGGCCAAACCGGAAGGTGAACGGATACCGGCCGCCGTCGCGGCGGATCAGGGGAAGATCATCGACCTCGACGGGAGCGGCCCGTAGCGTGAACGGATGCGCGGTATCCTCCGGGCGGCACGCTTCCTTGACGTAGGTCAGCGTCCGGCCGTCGAGATAGAGGTCGAACTCCGACCGGAATAGCGGCTCCCCGGCGACCGTCGCGCGGTACGCTTGGCGATAGCGGTCGGCGGTGGCCTGGTCGACCCGGGACAGGTCGACTGCGGTGACCGCGAGCACGGTGTTGTGGTAGATACGGCGCGCGTAGAGGACCGGACCGAACGGCGGTTCCGTGCCAAGATGCCGGTAATCGGTGGCGAAGGAGAAGTCGGCCGCCCTGCCTGCTTCGTCGGCAATGAATAGCCGGCGCCGTTCCTCCGCCGGCAGGATGGACGCATTGCGCCGCACGTTGTGACTCCAGACGAAGGTCCGGTCCACGTAGCTCGGCGACTCGGGATAGCGTTCGAGCAGAAATTCCAGCCCTTCCCGGTACTGGGTGCCCCAATACATCACCTGATAGCGGGTGTTCAGGCGCTCCGGGGTGCGGCGGTCGACCAGGAAGTTGAAGTAGGCCTGTTGATGGGGATGGAGGCGCGCGATGTCGACCGCCATGCCGGCCAGCGCCGCCGCGGCCAGAGCGTAGAGTCCGCGCCGCAGCCACGGTTGGGGAGCGGCGGCGAGCAGCCGGCGCAGGCCGAAGACCGCCAGCAGGCACAGCGGGGCGTACAGGAAGTACATGTGCCGCCAACCGTTGTAGAGGTTGGAGCGCAGCGCCATGACGGCGGCGATCGGGAGCAGCAGGCAGGCGAGCAGCAGGAACAGGAAGCGCACGCCGGTATTGCGGACCAGTGCACCGGGGCGGGCGGCGCCGCGACCGATCACGGCCGCGACGCCGAACAGGCACAGCAGCAGGGTGGCCGGCGGCGTGGTGATCGCCATCCAGGTGGGCAGGTAGTGCGGCGGAATCTCCGGCCAGCGCACCAGCTCGCCCTGGAACAGCGTCGCACTGCGGGAGGGATGGTGCGTGAACGTGGCGACGGCGTCGATCAGCTCCAGCGGGTTGCGCCAGAGATTGGGGGAAACCGCGTACAGGGCCGCCGCCGCAGCCAGCAGGAACGCGCCGGCGGTCGCCAGCGCGCGGCGCCGCTCCCCCGGCCCGTCGGCCCGCAGCAGATCAAGCGCCCGCAGCGCCGGCACCGCCGCGCACAGCAGCAGGCCCATGACCCGCAGGTTGACCAGCACGCCCACGCTCAGCCCGCAGAGCGCGAACGCGCCCGCGGTGTCGCGGCGGAAGGCGCGCTGCGTCAGGTAGAGCGCGATCATGAACATGACCAGGAAGGGGATGTCCTTGGTGTTGAAGAAGGAGTGGGCGTACAGGCGGGGCTGCAGCAGGAACAGCAGCAGGGCGAACAGCGCCAGGCGGCGGTCGCGGAACAGGCGGAAGGCGAGCAGCCAGCAGAAGAAGCCGCCGGTGAGGAAGGACAGGTGGGTCAGCAGGTGGCGGCTGAGGTAGATGGCGCGGCTGTCGGTGAGGCCGAGCAGCCGCTCGACCAGGATCAGCGGAGCTTCGAACGCGACTCCGTAGTATCGGTCATGGTGGTCCGGCAGAGCGCCGGCGTCGCCCAGCGCGTAGGCGACCGCCATCTGGCCGATGCGGCGCTGCTTGAGCGTATCGTGCGCCACGCCGTAGTCGTCGAGGACGGCGGCACCCACCGCCGCGAACGCGATGAGCGCGACGAGCGCGTCACGCCACGGCGGTTCGGCGGTTCGGCGGTTCGGCGGTTCGGCGGTTCGGCGGTTCGGCGGTTCGGCGGTTCGGCGGTTCGGCGGTTCGGCGGTTCGGCGACAGGATGCCTCGTATTGCCATCAGGTGTCAACCTGCTCGGCATATTTCATTTGCTCTGCTGCATTTTTCTTGCTTTGCCGCACGTAAACCTTCCTCGAACATGGGCACGTCACTTGGTGGGGGCTGACCGCCCGTTCGGCTGCACGCCGGCCGGCGCCAGCGCCGAAGTCGAGGCGCACCACCGGGCGGCGCTTGGACCACTCCGAGTGGTCGTGCACGTGCAGGCCGCGGAACAGCTCCTCGCTGCCCTCGAACAGTTCCTTGATGGTGTCCAGCAGCAGGCTCTTGCCGAACCGCCGCGGGCGCGACGGAGTAGTGCGTGCCTCCCCGCATCAAGCGCAGGATGAAGGCGGTCTTGTCGACGTAGTAGCAGTCGTCCTCGCGGAGCTTGCGGAAGGTCTGAATGCCGGTCGGCAGCTTCCTGCGCGTCATGGGCGCGTCTCGGTGCGGCGCGGTCACGGTGCGGCCATGATAGCCGAACGGCGCGCGGCTATCATCCGCTCATCCGCCGGCCTCACGGCCCCTGCGCCGCGGCCGGCGCCTTGATCTCCGCGCTCCAGAGCTGGCCCTCCCCGCTGATGAACTGGCCGGTGCGGAGGCCGGCGATCGCGTATTCCGGCAACGGCGCCAGCGCCAGCCTCATGGTTTCCTGACCGCGCAGGCGCGCCGTCGAACGGCACGCCGGCGCTGGGGCGGGGCGTCAGGCGCGGGCCACCTCGAAGGCGGCGATGGTGCGCGTCGCGCGGCTGAACTCCACGCCGAGCAGGTGGATCGGTTCGCCCAGGCCGCGGTACTTCTCCGCGTAGCCGCGCGCCTGCAACTGCGCCAGCGCCGCGCCCTCAGGTGCCAGCTCCACCACCTTGAACTCGAACAGATAGACGTTGCCCCGGTACCGCACCGCCAGGTCGACCCGCCCGCGGCTGCTCGAATCCTCGACCGTGACGTCCAATCCCACCGCCGCGAACCAGGAATAGCAGACGCTCGCGTAGTAGCCCTCGTAGCGCGCGATGTCGTTGCGCGTGTGCCACTCGTAGGGGATGCCGGCGAAGAACGCCCGGAACAGCGCCTCCAACCCGGCGAAGTCGTTCGCCGCCAGCAGCCGGCGCAAGCGTGGGCGGTCCGCGGCCTGACCGGCGGCGCCGAGCGCGCGGAGCAGGCTCCGGTTGAGGCTCTGGCGTACCTCGCGGTTGGGATAGCCGAGGCGGTAGAGCGCCTCACCGTCGTCATCTTCGACGTCCCGGATCGTCAGGTAGCCGGTCTGGAACAGCAGCGCCGCCGGCTCCATCTCCTCCACGTCGAACGCGGACAGCAGGTCGTCACCGGCCAGCATACCGTCCAGCTCCGGCGAGGCGACCCCGCGCTTGATCAGGATGTCGATCAGAAACGACGGCGTACCGGTCTCGAACCAATGGGCGGCGAATTCCCGGCGGTCGAACAGCAGCAGGATGTCGAACGGGTTGTAGACCCGATCGTCACCGCGCCAGTTATAGCCGTTGTACCAATCGCGGATCCGTTCGCGGTCCAGCCCGGCCAACTCCGGCGCGAACACCATGTCGAGATCCGCTTCGGTGTAGCCGCAGATCGCCGCATAGCGCGGATCCAGCGTGATGTCGATCAGATTGTTGAGGCCGGAGAAGACGCTGACCTTGGAGAACTTGCTCACCCCGGTCAGCAGCGTGAAGTGGATGTGCGCGTCGGCGAACTTCACGTTCGAGTACAGGCTGCGCAAGAGCCGGCGGTTGGCGGCCGCGATCGCCGGCGTCCCCAGCGCGTCCAGGATCGGCTTGTCGTACTCGTCGACCAGCACCGCCACCCGCCGGCCGGCGCTCCGGTGCAGCTCCTCCAGCAGGCGCCGGAAGCGGATCGGCGCGGAGGCGCTGCGCGCGCTGGCGCCGGCGGCCGTCTCGAGCGCCGTCAACTGATCGGCCAGGTCTTCTTGCAGACCGTCCGGCGCCGAGTAGTCGCCGCCGCCGAAGTCGAGGCGCACCACCGGGCGGCGTTTCGACCACTCCCAGTGGTCGTGCACGTACAGGCCGCGGAACAGTTCCTCGTTGCCTTCGAACAGTTCCTTGATGGTGTCGACCAGCAGGCTCTTGCCGAAGCGGCGCGGGCGGGACAGGAAGTAATGCGTGCCGGCGCGCGTCAGGCGGAGGATGAAGGCGGTCTTGTCGACGTAGTAGCAGTCGTCCTCGCGGAGCTTGCGGAAGGTCTGAATGCCGATCGGCAGTTTCCGGCGCGTCATGGCGCGTCTCGGTGCGGCGCAGTCACGGTCCGGCCATGATAGCCGAACCCCGCGCGGCTATCATCCGCTCATTCGCCGGAGTCGGCCTCACGGCCCTGCGCCGCGGCCGGCGCCGCAATCTCCGCGCTCCAGAGCCGGCCCTGCCCGCTGATGAACTGGCCGGTGCGGAGGCCGGCGATCGCGTACTCCGGCAACGGCGCCAGCGCCACGCACGCCGCGCCGAACCGCGCCCCGTGTTCGTGGTAGTCGAAGTCCCGGTTCTCGAAGCCGTGCCGCCGGTCTTGCGGAGACAGGTCGCCCGCGTCCGCGGGAATCACGTGCAGGAAGAACCGCGCCCGCAGCTCCTCCGCCGCGCACGGCTCCTTGTGATATGCCAGCACCGTTCCGTTCAGATAGAGGTCGAAAGCTCCGCGCGCGGCCGGCGCTCCCCAGGCGCCGGAGCGGATCGCGGCGCGCGCCTCCCAATAGCGCTGCGCGGCCGGTCCGGCCGCGAACTCGACGCTCCAGAGCTGGGGCCAGCCGCGGGTTTCGAATTGCCCGGTACGGATGCGCGTGAACTCGTAATCGGGCAGTGTCACGACCGCCACGCAGGCGCCGTCGATCCGCGCGCCGCCCTCCCAGAGATAGAAGTCCCGGTTGTCGAACCCCAGCTCCCGCTGGTGGGCGGGCAGGTCGGCGGCGTCCGCGGGGAAGAGGTGCAGGAAGAACTTCTTCTCATCCAGGTCTTTCACCGGGCAGTTGTCCTTGACGTAGGTCAGCGTGGCGCCGTCGAGATACAGGTCGTAGTCCGAGCGGGCGACCGGCTCCCGCGAGCGTGCGGCGCGGTACGCTTCCCGGAAGTCTGCGACGGTCGCAGCGTCGATCTGCGCCGGGTCGAGGGCGGCCACCGTGAGGATGGTGTTGTGGTAGATGCGGCGCGCATAGACCGCGGGCGAGAACGGGAAGCTGCGGCGGTGATTGGCGCGAGTATGATTGGTGATGGCGTAGTGATGGTTCGCCGCGGCGTCATGCGCGCGGTCGGTGATGACGACTCTGCGGCGTTCGGTTGCAGGGAGTATGCGCAGATTGGCGCTGACGAGCGCGTGTCGCCAGTTCTTCGCCGCAACGACGTGGATGGTTTCCTGCGGGTGGCGGCGGAGCAGATGCTCCAGCCCTTCGCGGTAGGCCGGCCCCCAGTACTCCATCTCGTAGCGGGTACGCAGGTATTCGGGGGTGCGGCGGTCGACCAGGAAGTTGAAGTAGACCATCTGATGGGGGTGGATCAGCGCCATCTCGACCGCGGCCGCGGCCAAGCCCGCCGCGGCCAGCGCGTAGACGCCGCGCCGCAGCCACGGCCGCCGGCCCGCGGCGGCCAGCAGCCGGCGCAGGCCGTAGATCGCCAGCAGGGCCAGCGGGGCGGCCAGGAAGTACATCTGCCGCCAACCGTTGTAGAGATTGGCGTCGACCGCGATGACGGCCGCGGCCGGCAGCGCCAGGCAGGCGACCAGCAGCGCCCCGAAGCGCGTGACGGGGGTGTTGCGGAGGACCTCGCGCGGGCGCGTCAGGCTGCGCGCGAACACGGCGACGATTCCGGCCAGGCTCAGCAGCAGCGCCGCCGGCGGCGTGGTGATCGCCATCCAGGTCGGCAGGTAGTGCGGCGGAATCTCAGGCCAGCGCACCATTTCGCCTTGAAACAGGGTTGGAATAGGGGAGGGATGGCGCGCGAAGGTGACGACGGCGTCGATCAGCTCCAGCGGGTTGCGCCAGAGATGGGGCGAGACCGCGTACAGGGCCGCGGCCGCAGCCAGCAGGAACGCGCCGGCGGTCGCCAGCGCGCGCCGCCGCTCCGCCGGCCCATGCGCCTGCAGCAGGTCGAGTGCCCGCAGCGCCGGCACCGCCGCGCACAGCAGCAGGCCCATGACGCGCAGGTTGACCAGCACGCCCACGCCCACCCCGCAGAGCGCGAACGCGCCGGCGGTGTCGCGGCGGAAGGCGCGCTGCACCAGATAGAGGGCGATCATGAACATGACCAGGAAGGGAATGTCCTTGGTGTTGAAGAAGGAGTGGGCGTACAGGCGGGGCTGCAGCAGGAACAGCAGCAGGGCGAACAGCGCCAGCCGGCGGTCGCGGAACAGGCGGAAGGTCAGCAGCCAGCAGAAGAAGCCGCCGGTGAGGAAGAACAGGTGGGTCAGCAGGTGGCGGCTGAGGTAGACGGCGCGGCTGTCGGTGAGGCCGAGCAGCCGTTCGACCAGGATCAGCGGCGCCTCGAACGCGACTCCGTAGTACCGGTTGTGGTCGGTCGGCAGGGCGCCGGCGTCGCCCAGCGCGTAGGCGATCCGCGTCTGGCCGATGCGGCGCTGGTGGTGCTCATCCCACGATATGCCGTAGTCGTCGAGCACGGCGGCGCCCAGCGCCGCGAACACCGCCAGCGCGATGAGCGCGTCACGCCACGGCGTGTTCGGCGGTTCGGCGGTTCGGCGGTTCGGCGGTTCGGCGGTTCGGCGGTTCGGCGGTTCGGCGGTTCGGCGGTTCGGCGGTTCGGCGGTTCGGCGGTTCGGCGGTTCGGCGGTTCGGCGGTTCGGCGGTTCGGCGGTTCGGCGGTTCGGCGGTTCGGCGACAGGATGCCTCGTATTGCCATAAGGTGTCAACCTACCCGGCATTTTCATTTGCTTTTGCTGCTGCATTTTGCTGCTTGCCTTGCCGCACGTAACCTCTTCCTCGAACACCGGCGGTTGCCTTGAACTGCTCTACTTTGCCGTCACCCGGTGGGACTGGCCGCTCGTTCGGCTACTCGCCGGCCGGCACCGCAATCTCCGCGCTCCAGAGCCGCCTCCCGCCGGCGCTGAACTGGCCGGTCCGGACGTGGGATATCTCATACTCCGGGAGGGTCGCGGCCACCAGGCAGGCGCCGTCCCAGATCACTCCGCGCGGCCGTTCATCGAAATGAAAGTCGAGATTGTCGAATCCCTGCTCGCGGCTGCCGGAGGGCAGATCGTCTACGGCGATCGGAACGACGTGCAGAAAGAAGCGCGCCCGGACATCCCGCGGCGCGCAGGGCTCCTTCACGTATACCAGCCGGTCCCCTGCCCGATACACGTCGAACGCCCCGCCGGCGGCGAGCTGCCGGCCGTCCAGGCCCGCCGCCAGCTCCTCGAACCGCGCCCGTTCCTTGGCCAGGTAGTAGTCCTTCTCGAACGTCGCGACGCGCGCGTGCGCGGGCGCCGCCGCCGGCGGCCGCAGCATGGTTTCGCCCATGATCGCCCCGATGCCGCCGTAGGCTCGATAGCGCGTCGGCAAGGGCCGATCCGCATGCAATGGCAGGTTATCGCCCCGGAACACTTCGTTGCCGGCGGCGTCCACCTCCACGATCGTGTCATGGAAGCTGATCAGGGTATTGCCGCTGCGCAGCCGGTACGCGCTGCCCTTGCCCCTCGTGTAGATGTCCGGCGTCGGCCGGTATTCCCACACTTTCACCGCAGTGCCGGCCGCCTCGTCCAGCCGCAGCTCCAGCGCGCGCGAGTAGGCGCCGCCCTCCGAATCGGGCCGCCCCCAGCCGTTGTCGAACAGCAGAACGTTGCCGTTGCCGAGCTGCGCCGCCGTGTGCTGCCCGTAGAACCGGTCGTTCGGGTCCGGGAACCGGTAATCGCTGTCCGGCCCGTGCAGTTGCCACTCGATCGCCCGCAAGTCGGCGCTGAGCGAGACCACCTGATTGCGCACGCGGGACGACAGGATGACGTTGCCGCGCGGACCGACGCTCACCGAGTTGAGGCCCGTCCACTGGAACGTGGCGGTCGTTGCTCTCGTTCTCGTATCGCGCAGTGCCGGGTCCAGCAGGTCCCAGGCGTCCTTCGAGTCCCAGACCTGCTCGAAGTGTCCGTTCTCCCGGTCATAGACGCGCAGATTGTCGACCCCGAACACAGCTTCCGCCGGCCCGCCGTTCGCCGAGTCGTCGAAGACGACGGACTTCCGGGTCAGGTAGATCACCCGGCCATCGGCGAGCACGGTGAGCTCATGGTGGGGATGCCCCGCGGGGCCGTCCCGCTCGAACCGGTTGACCATTGCTCCCAATGGGGTGATCTCGACCATGCTGTGATATACGAAGAGCAAGTTGCCGTCGGGAAGCTGCGCGATGGGGCCGCCGAACCCCCCTTCATGTTCATGGTACCAGACTATTCCACCCACCTCGTCCCAGAAGACGTAGTACCCGCGCGGGTAATCGGACAGGATGAGCGGCTGCGAGCTCCTGCCGCGCACCTGCAACGGAATGGCGGCGAGGGGCAGCGGCAGCGGTCCGGTGGTGAACCGGCCGTCCGGCCCGGCGGCCGCATTCGCTCCGTCCATCGCGGCGCCGTCGGCCACGGAGCCTTCCACCACGAAGATGGTGTAGTCGTAGGTCGTCTCCGGGCGCAGCCGGACGAGCGGGATGGCGTGCGCCGCGCCCGGCTCGCTCAGCGGCGTGCGGTACCGCCCGGCCTGCGGGTTGTCGTACTCGACGAACACCCGCGCGGCGCGCGCCAGCGCCACCCGCACCTCGACGATCAGCGCGTTGCGCTCGCTGACCGAGGCGTCGTGCCGCAGGACGGCGGGCGCGTCCGCGGACGCCGGCGCCGCGCCGAACACGGTCAGCGCAGCAGCCGCCAGCGCCAAGCTTGGCCGATCATACGGCGGTCGGCGGTTGGAACTGCCTGGCGTGTCGACCGCCTTCCGCGTCACGCCGAACGCCGTCAAGATCGATTTCATCGTTTGCCCGATTCTACGCGCGCGGTTGCGCGCCGGACAACGGGCTGCCGCCGCGGGCTACTCGGCGGCCCCGGAACTCCACGCTCCGGAGCTGGCCTGCGCGACCGCCGCGCAGGCGCCGTCGAACGGCACGCCGGCGCTGGGGCGGGGCGTCAGGCGCGGGCCACCTCGAAGGCGGCGATGTTGCGCGCCTCGCGGCTGAACTCCACGCCGATCAGGTGGATCGGCTCCCCGGAAGCTCGGTACTTGTCGGCGTAGCCGCGCGCCTGCAACTGCGCCAGCGCCGCGCCCTCGGCCAGCTCCATCACCTTGAATTCGAACAGATAGACGGCGCCCCGGTACCGGACCGCCAGGTCGACCCGCCCGCGGCTGCTCGACTCTTCGGCCGCCGGCTCCAGTCCCGCCGCCGCGAACCAGGCGTAGAACACGGTCGCGTAGTAGCCCTCGTAGCGCGCGATGTCGTTGCGCGTGTGCCACTCGTACGGGATGCCGGCGAAGAACGCCCGGAACAGCGCCTCCAACCCCGCGAAGTCGCGCGCCGCCAGCAGCCGCCGCAGGCGGCCGCGGTCCGCCGCCTGACCCGCCGCGCCGAGCGCGCGCAGCAGGTGGCGGTTCAGGCTCTGCCGCACCTCGCGGTTGGGATAGCCGAGCCGGTAGAGCGGCTCGCCGTCGTCATCTTCGACGGCCCGGATCGTCAGGTAGCCGGTCTGGAACAGCAGCGCCGCCGGCTCCATCTCGTCCACGTCGAACGCGGACAGCAGGTCGCCGCCGGCCAGCATGCCGTCCAGCGCCGGGGCCTCGACCCCGCGTTCGATCAGCGTGTCGATCAGAAACGCCGGCGTCCCGGTCTCGAACCAGTGCGCCGCGAACGTCCGCTCGTCGAACAGCAGCAGAATGTCGAACGGGTTGTAGACCCGCTCCTCGCCCAGCCAGTTATAGCCGTTGTACCAATCGCGGATACGGTTGCGGTCCAGCCCGGCCAACTCCGGCGCGAACACCGTGTCCAGGTCGGCCTCGGTGTAGCCGCAGATCGCCGAGTAGCGCGGCGACAGCGTGATGTCCTTGAGGTTGTTGAGGCCGGAGAAGACGCTGACCTTGGAGAACTTGCTCACCCCGGTCAGCAGCGTGAACTCGATGTACGCGTCGCAGGTCTTGATGGTCGCGTACAGCCCGCGCAGGTAGTGGCGGTTGGCGCGCGCCGCCTCCTTGTGTTCCAGCACGTCCAGGATCGGCTTGTCGTACTCGTCGACCAGGAACGCCACCCGCTGCCCGGATCGCTCGTGCAGCGCTTCCAGCAGGTAGGCCAGCCGGCCCGGCGCGGTACGGTATTCGGCGGTGATTCCGGCGCGCCGCTCGATGGCGGCGAGCTGCTCCATGACGCTGGCTTCCAGCAGGGCCGGGTCGCGGTAGTCGCCGGCGCCGAAGTCGAGGCGCACCACCGGGCGGCGCTTGGACCACTCCCAATGGTCGTGCACGTACAGACCGCGGAACAGTTCCTCGCTGCCCTCGAACAGTTCCTTGATGGTGTCGATCAGCAGGCTCTTGCCGAAGCGGCGCGGGCGCGACAGGAAGTAATGCGTGCCCTCCCGCGTCAGACGCAGGATGAAGGCGGTCTTGTCGACGTAGTAGCAGTCGTCCTCGCGGAGCCTGCGGAAGGTCTGGATGCCGATCGGCAGCTTCCTGCGCGTCATGGCGCGTCTCGATGCGGCGCGGTCACGGTCCGGCCATGATAGCCGAACGGCGCGCGGCCATCATCCGCTCATCCGCCGGCCTTACTCCTTACGGCCCCTGCCGCGGCCGGCGCCGCAATCTCCGCGCTCAGAGCTGGCCCTGCCCGCTGATGAACTGACCGGTACGGAGGCCTGCGCAGTCGGTCCGGCCGCGAACTCCACGCTCCAGAGCAGCCGCCCGCGCCCTCCCGAACGAATTGCCCGGTACGGATGCGCGTGAACTCGTAGTCGGGCAGGTAGAGCGATCATGAAACATGGCCAGGAAGGGAATGTCCTTGCTGTTGAAGCAGGTCCCCTGCTTCGACCACGCCGGCGCCGGAGCGGGGCGTCAGGCGCGGGCTACCTCGAAGGCGGCGATGGTGCGCGCCTCGCGGCTGAACTCCACGCCGATCAGGTGGATCGGCTCCCCGGAAGCGCGGTACTTGTCGGCGTAGCCGCGCGCCTGCAACTGCGCCAGCGCCGCGCCTTCGGGCTCCATCTCCACCACCTTGAACTCGAACAGATAGACGTTGCCCCGGTACCGGACCGCCAGGTCGACCCGCCCGCGGCTGCTCGAATCTTCCACCGTGACGTCCAGCCCCACGGCCGCGAACCAGGAGTAGCAGACGCTCGCGTAGTAGCCCTCGTAGCGCGCGATGTCGTTGCGCGTGTGCCACTCATACGGGATGCCGGCGAAGAACGCCCGCAACAGCCGCTCCAACCCGGCGAAGTCGTTCGCCGCCAGCAGCCGCTCCAACGCCGTGTCCTGCGCCAGCCGGCGCGCCGCGGCGGGCGCCAGCGCCCGCAGCAGGCGTTCGTTCAGAGCGAGCCGCACCTCGCGGTTGGGATAGCCGAGCCGGTAGCGCGGTCCCCGGGCCGAGCGCTCGACGCTGCGGATGGTCAGGTAGCCGGTCTGGAACAGCAGCGCCGCCGGCTCCATCTCCTCCACGTCGAACGCGGACAGTAGCTCGGCGCCGGCCAGCATCCCGTCCAGCTCCGGCGAGGCGACGCCGCGCTTGATCAGGATGTCGATCAGAAACGACGGCGTACCGGTCTCGAACCAGTGCGCCGCGAACGTCCGCTCGTCGAACAGCAGCAGGATGTCGAACGGGTTGTAGACCCGCTCCTCGCCCAGCCAGTTATAGCCGTTGTACCAGTCGCGGATCTCCTCCCGGTCCAGGCCCGGCAGCTCCGCCGCGAACACCGTGTCGAGGTCGGCCTCGGTATAGCCGCAGATCGCCGAGTAGCGTGGCGACAGCGTGATATCCTTGAGGTTGTTGAGACCGGAGAAGACGCTGACCTTGGAGAACTTGCTCACCCCGGTCAGCAGCGTGAAGTGGATGTGGGCGTCGGCGAACTTCACGTTCGAGTAGAGGCTGCGCAGCATCCTGCGGTTGGCGGCTGCGATCGCCGGCGTCCCTAGCGCGTCCAGGATCGGCTTGTCGTACTCGTCGATCAGCACCGCCACCCGCCGGCCGGCGCTCCGGTGCAACTCCTCCAGCAGGCGCCGGAAGCGGATCGGCGCGGAGGCGCTGCGCGCACTCGCGCCGGCGGCCGTCTCGAACGCCGTCAACTGATCGGCCAAGTCTTCTTGCAGACCGTCCGGCTCCGAGTAGTCGCCGCCGCTGAAGTCGAGGCGCACCACCGGGCGGCGCTTGGACCACTCCCAGTGGTCGTGCACGTGCAGGCCGCGGAACAGTGCCTCGCTGCCCTCGAACAGTTCCTTGATGGTGTCGAGCAGCAGGCTCTTGCCGAAGCGGCGCGGGCGGGACAGGAAGTAATGCTTCCCCTCCCGCGTCAGGCGGAGGATGAAGGCGGTCTTGTCGACGTAGTAGCAGTCGTCCTCGCGGAGCTTGCGGAAGGTCTGGATGCCGATCGGCAGCTTCCTGCGAGTCATGGCGCGTCTCGATGCGGCGCGGTCACGGTCCCGGCCATGATAGCCGAACGGCGCGCCGCTATCATCCGCTCATCCGCCGGCCTTACTCCTTACGGCCCTCTGCGCCGCGATCTCCGCGCTCCAGAACTGGCCCTGCCCGCTGATGAACTGGCCGGTGCGGAGGCCGGCGATCAGGCGTACTCCGGCAACGGTGCCAGCGCCACGCACGCCGCGCCGAGCAGCGCCCCGTATTCCCGAAAGTCGAAGCCGACGTTCTCGAAGCCGTGCGGCCGGTCCTGCGCGACAGGGTCCTCCGCGGCCGCCGGGATCACATGCAGGAAGAACCGCTCCCGCAGGTCCTCCGCCGCGCGCGCGACCGGCGCTCCCCCAGGCGCCGGAGCGGATCGCGGCGAGCGCCTCCCGATAGCGTTGCGCGGTCGGTCCGACCGGGAACTCCGCGCTCCAGAGCTGGCCTTCGCCACGGAAGGTGTCGTCAGGTCCGGTCGCCGCCTGCCGCCGCCGCGCCGTCGGGTTGGCTCCTGAGCTGGCGGTACTCCTGCTCGCCAATCCCGGTCGCCCGCTCGATCAACGACCAGTCGACGCCGGTCCGCAGGAGACCGTCGATCGTCTTCAACCGGCCCTCGCGCTGGCCTTCGAGCCGGCCCTCGCGGTGCCGCTGTTCGGCAATCGCACGCATCTCGTCGCGCCCTTCCTGACGCAGCCGCTCGCCGCTCGTCATCAACTCGCCTCCCGCCGCCGTGCGGCTCAGTAGCTCGCCCATCGCCTCGGGCGTGTCCTCAGGTCCCGTCTCCATGATATACCCCATAAACATCTCCATGTCGTCCTGACCGCCGCTCCCTTCCCGCCCCAAGTCGTCCAGCAGCGGCCGCATCCGCTGCCGCGCCTCCCGCACCGCGCGGTTGAAGGCGTGCATCATCGTCAGTTGCAGCAACCGCGCCCGGACGCTGCCGGCCGCCTGCGCCGGCGACATCTGAGTCTGATCGAACAGCAGGTGCTCGAACCGGGGCAGCCATGGCCAGTCCCGCGTCGCGGCGAGGAGCAGGTCGGCGAACTGCGGGGAGTGCCGCCAGCCGGTGGGACCCTGATAGAAGAACACCACGCCGCCGTCCCGGAAGCCACCATGTCGGCGCGGGGGCGGGGCGTCAGGCGCGGGCCACCTCGAAGGCGGCGATGGTGCGCGTCTCGCGGCTGAACTCCACGCCGAGCAGGTGGATCGGTTCGCCCAGGGCGCGGTACTTCTCCGCGTAGCCGCGCGCCTGCAACTGCGCCAGCGCCGCCCCTTCGGGCGCCAGCTCCACCACCTTGAACTCGAACAGATAGACGTTGCCCCGGTACCGCACCGCCAGATCGACTCGCCCGCGGCTGCTCGAGTCCTCCACCGTGACGTCCAGTCCCACCGCCGCGAACCAGGAGTAGCAGACGCTCGCGTAGTAGCCCTCGTAGCGCGCGATGTCGTTGCGGGTGTGCCACTCATACGGGATGCCGGCGAAGAACGCCCGGAACAGCCGCTCCAACCCGGCGAAGTCGTTCGCCGCCAGCAGCCGCTCCAACGCCGTGTCCTGCGCCAGCCGGCGAGCCGCGGCGGGCGCCAGCGCCCGCAGCAGGCGTTCGTTCAGAGCGAGCCGCACCTCGCGGTTGGGATAGCCGAGCCGGTAGCGCGGTCCGCGCGCCGAGTGCTCGGCGCTGTGGATGGTCAGGTAGCCGGTCTGGAACAGCAGCGCCTCCGGCTCCATCTCGTCCACGTCGAACGCGGACAGCAGCTCGCCGCCGGCCAGCATCCCGTCCAGCTCCGGCGCGGTGACGCCGCGTTCGATCAGCGTGTCGATCAGAAACGCCGGCGTGCCGGTCTCGAACCAGTGCGCCGCGAACGTGCGCCGGCGGAACAGCAGCAGGATGTCGAACGGGTTGTAGACCCGCTCCTCGCCCAGCCAGTTATAGCCGTTGTACCAGTCGCGGATCTCATCCCGGTCCAGGCCCGGCAGCTCCGCCGCGAACACCGTGTCCAGGTCGGCCTCGGTGTAGCCGCAGATCGCCGAGAACTCCGGTTCCAGGGTGATGTCGATCAGGTTGTTGAGGCCGGAGAAGACACTGACCTTGGAGAACTTGCTTACCCCGGTCAGCAGCGTGAACTCGACGTGCGCGTCGCAGGTCTTGATGGTCGCGTACAGCCCGCGCAGGTAGCTGCGGTTGGCGCGCGCCGTCTCCTTGTGTTCCAGCACGTCCAGGATCGGCTTGTCGTACTCGTCGACCAGGAACGCCACCCGTTGCCCGGATCGGTCGTGCAACGCTTCCAGCAGGTACGCCAGCCGACCCGGCGCCGTGCGGTACTCGGCGGCGATTCCGGCGCGCCGCTCGATGGCGGCGAGCTGCTCCATGACGCTGGCTTCCAGCAGGGCCGGCTCGCGGTAGTCGCCGGCGCCGAAGTCGAGGCGCACCACCGGGCGGCGCCTGGACCACTCCCAGTGGTCGTGCACGTGCAGGCCGCGGAACAGTTCCTCGCTGCCCTCGAACAGTTCCTTGATGGTATCGAGCAGCAGGCTCTTGCCGAAGCGCCGCGGGCGCGACAGGAAGTAGTGCTTTCCCTCCCGCGTCAAGCGGAGGATGAAGGCGGTCTTGTCGACGTAATAGCAGTCGTCCTCGCGGATCTCGCGGAAGGTCTGGATGCCGATCGGCAGCTTCCTGCGCGTCACGGGCGCGTCTCGGTGCGGCGCGGTCACGGTCCGGCCATGATAGCCGAACGGCGCGCCGCTATCATCCGTTCATCCGCCGGCCTTACTCCTTACGGCCCCTGCGCCGCGGCCGGCGCCGCAATCTCCGCGCTCCAGAACTGGCCCTGCCCGCTGATGAACTGACCGGTACGGACGCCGGCGATCGCGTACTCCGGCAACGGCGCCAGCGCCACGCACGCCGCGCCGAGCAGCGCCCCGTATTCCCGAAAGTCGAAGCCGACGTTCTCGAAGCCGTGCGGCCGGTCCTGCGCGACAAGGTCCTCCGCGGCCGCCGGGATCACATGCAGGAAGAACCGCTCCCGCAGGTCCTCCGCCGCGCGCGCGACCGGCGCTCCCCAGGCGCCGGAGCGGATCGCGGCGAGCGCCTCCCGATAGCGTTGCGCGGTCGGTCCGACCGGGAACTCCGCGCTCCAGAGCTGGCCTTCGCCACGGAAGGTGTCGTCAGGTCCGGTCGCCGCCTGCCGCCGCCGCGCCGTCGGGTTGGCTCCTGAGCTGGCGGTACTCCTGCTCGCCGATCCCGGTCGCCCGCTCGATCAACGACCAGTCGACGCCGGTCCGCAGGAGACCGTCGATCGTCTTCAACTGGCCCTCGCGCTGGCCTTCGAGCCGGCCCTCGCGGTGCCGCTGTTCGGCAATCGCACGCATCTCGTCGCGCCCTTCCTGACGCAGCCGCTCGCCGCTCGTCATCAACTCGCCTCCCGCCGCCGTGCGGCTCAGTAGCTCGCCCATCGCCTCGGGCGTGTCCTCAGGTCCCGTCTCCATGATATACCCCATAAACATCTCCATGTCGTCCTGACCGCCGCTCCCTTCCCGCCCCAAGTCGTCCAGCAGCGGCCGCATCCGCGCCCGCGCCTCCCGCACCGCGCGGTTGAAGGCGTGCATCATCGTCAGTTGCAGCAACCGCGCCCGGACGCTGCCGGCCGCCTGCGCCGGCGACATCTGAGTCTGATCGAACAGCAGGTGCTCGAACCGGGGCAGCCATGGCCAGTCCCGCGTCGCGGCGGGAAACAGGTCGGCGAACTGCGGGGAGTGCCGCCAGCCGGTGGGACCCTGATAGAAGACCAGCGGCAGGATCGGGCGCAGGTAGCCGGCATCCTTGTGGTCCTGGCGGTCGAGATCCCAGATGCGGCAGCAGTAGTGGAGCAGGCGCAGGCGCAGCCAGTGGTCCGGGGTGGACTGGTGCTCGAACAGCAGGTAGAGCCAGAGCGGGGCGTGCGCGGCGCCGGGTGCGGCGTAACCGATCTCGAACAGCAGGTCGGAAGCGGCGCCGCGGAGGTCGGGAGTGACGGAGGAGTCGGGGCGTCGCTTGAGCGTGGGCCAGCGCAGGGCGCGGCTGAGCCGCGCGGGCAGCCGGGCTTGCAGGAATGAGGCGGCGTCCGCCGGGACGCCGAACACGCGCTTGAACAGATGGTCGTGGGGCTGATGGATGGCCATGTCCCCTACTACGGGCCGGCCGTCTGCGGCGCTTCAACGCACGGCGGTAGACGGCCGCCGAATCATCGCCACGGGGCCAGCCGCCGCCGGCGGCCCCTCCATCCTCCTCTGTCGGAGGCAGCCTCCCCTAAGATCGTCGCTGCAGCCGTTGATCTCGACGAGCTGTTGAACGCCTCTGACCCCTTCGGCTACTCGCCGGCCGGCGCCTCGATCTCCACCTCCCAGAGCTGACCTTCGCCGCTGATGAACTGGTCGGTGCGGAGGCCGGCGATCGCGTATTCCGGCAGTGGCACCAGCGCCACGCACGCTGCGCCGAGCTGCGCCCCATGTTCCCGGTAGTCGAAACCCCGCGGCCGGTCGTGCGCGGCAAGGTCCTCCACGGCCGCCGGTACCACACGCAGGAAGAACCGCTCTCGCAGGTCCTCCGCCGCGCACGGCTCCTTGTGGTACGCCAGCACCCGGCCGTCGAGGTAGAGGTCGAAGGCCGCGCGGCCGACCGGTGCTCCCCAGGCGCCGGAGACGATCGCGGCGCGCGCTTCCCGTTAGCGCCGCGCGGTCGGTCCGACCGCGAACTCCGCGCTCCAGAGTTGGCCCTGCCCGCTGATGAACTGACCGGTACGGACGCGGGCGATCTCATAGTCCGGGAGGGTCGCGGCCACCAAGCAGGCGCCGTCCCAGAACACGCCGCGCGTCCGGAAATCGAAGTCGAGGTTGTCGAAACCCTGCTCCCGGCTGCCCGAGGCCAGATCGCCATCGGCGGCCGGAAAGACGTGCAGAAAGAAGCGCGCCCGGACATCCTGCGGAGCGCAAGGTTCCTTCACGTATACCAGCCGGTCCCCTGCCGCATACACGTCGAACGCCCCGCCGGCGGCGAGCTGCCGGCCGTCCAGGGCCGCCGCCAGCTCCTCGAACCACGCCCGCTCCCTGGCCAGGTAGTAGTCCTTATCGAACGTCGCGGCGCGCGCGTGCGCGGGCGCCGCCGCCGGCGGCCGCAGCATGGTTTCGCCCATGATCGCCCCGATGCCGCCGTAGGCTCGATAGCGCGCCCGCAAACCCCAATCCGCATGCAATGGCAGGTGGTTATCGCCCCGGAACACTTCGTTGCCGGCAGCGTCCACCTCCACGATCGTGTCATTGAAGCTGATCAGGGTGTTGCCGCCGCGCAGCCGGTACGCGCTGCCCTTGCCCCGCAGGTAGACGTCCGGCGTCAGCCGGTATTCCCACACTTTCACCGCAGTGCCGGCCGCCTCGTCCAGCCGCAGCTCCAGCGCGCGCGAGTAGGCCCCGCCCTCGGCAGCGGGACGCCTCAAGCCGTTGTCGAACAGCAGAACGTTGCCGTTGCCGAGCTGCGCCGCGGTGTGCTGCCCGTAGAACCGGTCGTTCGGGTTCGGGAACTCGTAATCGCTGTCCGGTCCGTTCAGTTGCCATTCGATCGTCCACGAGTCCGCGCTGAGTGAGACCACCTGATTGCGCGCGCGGGATGACAGGACGACGTTGCCGCGCGGACCGATGCTCACCGAGTTGAGGTGCGTCCAATCAAAGGGTTTCCCGTTGGGTCTCCTCACGCGCAGTGCCGGGTCCATCAGGTCCCAGGCGTCCTTCGAGTTCCAGACCTGCTCGAAGTGTCCGCTCTCCCGGTCCCAGACGCGCAGATTGTCGAACGTAGCTTCCGCCGGCCCGCCGTTCGCCGAGTCCCGGCTCAGGTAGATCACGCGTTCGGCATCGAACACGGCCACGTCATGGTGGGGATTCGCCGCGGCGCCGTGCCGCTCAAACCGGTTGACCACTGCTCCAAGGGGGGTGACTTCGACCAGGCCGCGATCCAAGAAGATCAGGTTGCCGGCGGGCAGCTGCGCGATGGCGCCGACCCCTTCCTGGTACCAGACTATTCCGCCCACTTCGTCCCAGAAGACGTGGTACTCGCGCCGGTAATCGGACAGGATGAGCGGTTGCGAGCTTCTGCCGCGCGCCTTCATCGGAATGGCGGCGAGACGCAACGGCAGCGGTCCGGTGGTGAACCGGCCGCCCGGCCCGGCGGCCGTATCCGCGCCGTCCAGCGCGGCGTTGCCGGCCACGGAGCCGTCCACCACGAAGATGGTGTAGTCGTAGGTCGTCTCCGGGCGCAGCCTGACGAGCGGGATGGCGTGCGTCGCGCCCGGCTCGCTCAGCGGCGTGCGGTAGCGGCCGGCCTGCGGGTGGTCGTACTCGACGAACACCCGCGCCGCGCGCGCCAGCGTTATCCGCACATAGACGATCAGGGCGTTGCGCTCGCTGACCGACGCGCCGTGGCGCAGGACGGCGGGCGCGTCCGCGGTCGCCAGCGCCGCGCCGAGCGCGATAAACGCAGCCGCTAGCGATAGGCTAGATCCAGACCGACCATACGGCGGTCGGCGGTCGGCGGTCGGCGGTCGGCGGTCGGCGGTCGGCGGTCGGCGGTCGGCGGTCGGCGGTCGGCGGTCGGCGGTCGGCGGTCGGCGGTCGGCGGTTTGTACACGGAACTGCTTGGCGTGTCAACCAACGTCCGCATCACGCGCGTCGCGCCGAGCGCCGTCAAGATCGATTTCATCGTTGCCGGATTCTACGCGCGCGGTTGCGCGCCAGACAACGGGGGCTGCCGCCGCCGGCTACTCGGCGGCCCGGAACTCGGCTCCAGAGCTGGCCCACGCCGCGAATCCACGTCACGCGGAGGGCGCACTTCAATTTGTTGGTACCGATCGACGAGGCCGCCTGGGGCCGTAAGAAGAAATCCTGCCGCTCGACGCCGGCGACATTCTCGGCAGTAGCACCTCACGGACGTCCAGCCGCTTGGAAATGCGCCGCCGAGTCGCGCCCACAGGTGGCATCTTCCGGGCCGAATAACTTGACTCAAGTAGTTTCCATGGTTATACTTATGTCATGAACAAAACATGCTCCCGACAGGGCCGTCACCACTACCGTTTCCGCCCTCTCAGACGACCGCTTGCTGGAGCGGACCAAGGAACTTTCCCGCATCGAACACCATCTCGAAGTGGTCGTCATCGACCACCTGCGCGAGATTGATAGGCGCCGCCTGTATCTGCGCCGCGGGTTCTCCAGCCTGTTCGATTACGCGGTGCGCGAACTGGGTTACAGCGACGCCGCAGCGTGGCGGCGCATCAAGGCGATGCGGCTCTGCGCGGACGTGGAGGGCGTGCGCGAGCGCTTGCAGAATGGCACGATGACGCTGAACGCGGCCGCGCAGTTGCAGCATGCCTTCGACCGGCAGGAGCGCAAGAAGGAACGCTCGGCGCGTAGCGCGCCGGGCAGGACCGGGTTCGGGGCTGCCGCTCAGTCGCAGAACGGTTCGGCGCCGCCGCGGTCGGCGGAGCGGAAGCGGGAGCCGGCGCCGGTGCTGGACCCGGAGGCGCGGCGGGAGCTGGTGGAGCAGGCGTCCGGCAAGAGCAGCCGGGAGGTGATGCAGTTGCTGGCCGAGGTGGACCCGGAGCTGGCGGCGCCGGCGGATCGGGTGCGGCCGCTGGGCGGCGGGCGCTGGGAGCTCAAGGCGGTGATCGACGATGAGTGCCGGCGGGGCTTGGAGCGGCTCAAGGGCCTCCTGTCCCACGTCGATCCGCAAATGACGATGGGGCAGCTCATGGGGCGGCTGGTGCGGGAAGGGCTCGACCGCCACGACCCGGCCCGGCCGCCGCGCGGGCGGCGCGCCGCGCCGGCCAAAGGAGCCGAGCAGACTTCGGCGCCGAAGACGCAGGCGGCCTCGGCTCGCTTCGCTGCCCCAGCAGCGAAGCAGGAGGCGAGCGCGGACAGCGCCGATCCTTCGGCGGCGAAGGTATCGACTCAGGCGGCGGCGCAGCCGGGAGACGAAGCCGCTGACCGCCCGGACACTTCGGCAGCGAAGCCGGCGGGCGACGCCACTTCGGCGCCGAAGACGCGGCGCCTCGACCGGCAGGCTGCGGCGTGCGCGCAGCCGGCTGCGCCGCCGCGGACCCGGACTTCGGCAGCGAAGCCGGGCGTGACCGGCCGCGCCATCCCGGCGGCGGTCAAGCGCGAGGTCTGGCGGCGCGACCGGGGCCGCTGCCGCTACGTGGACCGCACCAGCGGGCGCCGCTGCGGCTCGCAGCACCTGCTGCAGATCGATCACGTCGTGCCGTATGCCCGCGGCGGCGGCGCCGAGCCGAACAATCTCCGCCTGCTGTGCGCCGCCCATCACCGTTACCGCCACGTCGGTGCCGGATACGGGCGCCCCGGCGAGGATCAGGCTCCGGTAGACCGGTGATCAAGATCGCCGATGCGCCCCACGCGGAGCGTGGTCTGTCGAGCCGTGCGCGGCGTGCTATGCTGCGGCCAGCGTCTGGAGGCTGACCGTTGGGTGGCCATAGAATCGGGACCAATCTCAAAGTCCACTCCTATCCACCGAGGAGGTTCCCCTGAAGAACCAGCTACATGTCGCGTTCAAGGGGCCACGCGTCAGCGAAGCCGGGCTGCCGGTCAAGGATCTCCTTAAGACCTTGGAGCATATGCAGCGGGCGGTACGACTCATGGTGGTCCATCTGATGGGCGCCGATCCTTCCCGCCGAGGCCGACCGCCGAAGCTCGCGCGAGACCAGAGCGCCCTGCGGCTGGTGCGCACGGCTCCGGGTTCCCTTGTCGCAGTGCTGGAACTGTCCCCTCCGGTTGGTGCGCAACCCGACCTATGGAACTACGGCCCTCGGGCCGTGAACCGCCTTCTGAGGTGGAAAGGCGATCAAGACCCGTCGCTGCCGCAAGGAGTCGTCAAGGAGCTGAATGCCGTGCGGAATGAATTGTCGGAGGAAATATATTTAGTACGGCTCAGCTCCCCCGGCACGGAAAGCTCGTTGACCCTGACCAGAATGAGCCAAGTCCATGAGCCGAGTACGGCCGAGGAAATCGATGCAACCTTGCAGGGACGTCTGATGATGGTCGACTGGAAGCGAAGGACTGCCCATCTGCACAACTACGGCCAACCCGTGGTTCGGCTCCGATTCGATGCCGCACTGGATAAGGATATGCAGCGTCACGCGACTCAGTATGTCGAGGTTAGAGGTCGCGGCACCTTCGCCGCGGATGGCAGCTTGGTAGACTTTCACGTCGGGCAGCTCAAAGGGACCAGATCGTCGCTGCAGCCATATGATCTCGACGAGCTGTTGAACGCCCCTGACCCAAAGGTCTTCGACCCTGAGAAGGTGGTCAGGACGAGCGAGCCGTTCGATGTCGACGAGTTCATGCGCATCATCCGAGAAGGTCGCGACGCTTGATGAGCGCTCCGCTGGTAGTCGTTGACACCAGTGTCGTTTCGATCATCTACAATCAGGATGGCCGGGCACCATACTATGAGGGAAAACTGGCGGGCTGTCGCAGTCTCATCTCGTTTCAGACCTTGGAGGAACTGTGGTACGGGGCATACAAGAGCAATTGGGAGAGACGGCGCCAAGCCACGCTCGCTGAACACCTCGATCAATACGAGATCGTGTGGGCAAGTGACGAATTGGTCCGGATCTGC
This sequence comes from Spirochaetia bacterium, assembly GCA_965203515.1. Lineage (GTDB taxonomy): Bacteria > Spirochaetota > Spirochaetia > SZUA-6 > Bin103 > CATQHW01. Next base: position 4,023,515 of record OZ241907.1, on the reverse strand, counting down.
GCCCGCTTGCGTAGCGAACGTAGATCGGCCGGTCGGGAGCTGAAGTTGGCCGATGCGTGGATCGCCGCGACCGCTATCCTGTTGCAGTGCCCGCTGGCTACTCACGACCGTGATTTCGTTGCTATCCCGAACCTCTCACTGATCCGGTCCGTATGACCACCTCGCTTCTCGCTCACTTGGTTGAGCAACTCCTTCCAGCCATCCAGCCTCGCGCGGCGGGCTATTCGGCGGTCCGGAACTCCACGCTCCAGAGCTGGCCTGCGCCGCGAATCCACTGGCCGGTACGGATGCGGTCGATGCCCCGGTCGTAGTCCGGCAGCGGCACCAGCGCCAGGCACGTATCGGCGGCCGGGAACACGCCGCGGTCCGCAAAGTCGAAGTCCAGGTTGTCGAAGCCGTGCTGCCGGCCGCGGTCGGACAGGTCCGCGGCATCGGCCGGGAACAGATGCAGGAAGAACCGCTCGCCGGCGTCGTCGGGGCTGCACGGCTTCTTCAGGTAGACCAGCTCCCTACCGTCGAGATAGAGGTCGAAGGCGGCGCGTGCGGCCGGCTCGCCCAGAGCGCCCGCATCGATCGCCGCATACGCCGCCAGATGCGCGTTGGCGGGCGGCGCGTAGTCCGCGTTCACCGTGAAGACGGCGCCGTCGGCCAACTCCGCCACCGGCTCCAGGCCCGGTGTCGCGCGCAGTTGCGCAACGCCGTAGTCGTACGGGACCAAGCCCCACACCAGGTCGACCCGGTAGGCGTCGAACCAGATCAGGCGCGCGCCGTCCGGCGCCGCCGCGACCTGCTCCTGCAGCTCCGTCCAGCGCACCGGAAGCCGGTGATAGGTCCCGGTTCCGTCGCCGTACAGGTACGCCGCGTTGCGCACGTTGCTGTAGACCGTGCCGCCGCCGGGGTTCTCCCGGAGATGCCGCACGGTCGCCGAATCGGCCCACGGTTGCGACAGGAAGCTGAGGTACTGCTGGTCGGAGTTGAGGCGGCGGATCTCGAAGCCGCCGCGCACCACCTGCCCCGCCGTCCAGAGGGAGAGCGCCACCATCAGGACCGCGCCGGGCAGACGCGCCGCCGCCGCGTTCCGCCGCCGCGGCGCTGCCAGCAACCAATCGAGGGCGAACGCCGCGATCGCCAGCAGCGGGACGTAGACCGGAGCCAGGAACCGGGACTGCCAGGGATGCGGGAGGGTGGTGATCGAAGCGATGAGCACGACCAGATAGAGCAGCGTGAAACCGCCGAACACCAGCACGGCGTGCCACGCGAACGGCGGCCGCTCGCGCCGCCCTCCGACCGCCGCCAGGCCGATCGGCAGCAGCGCCGCGGCGGCCAGCGCCAGCAGCGCCCAGGTGACCGCGGGCGGCAGGAAGTCGAGGTACGACCATTCCCACAGCGTGGCGCGCACCCCGTCGAGCGCCGCCGGCACGGACAGGATGGGAGGCCGCAGGTCGGCCACCTGCTTGATGAGCTGCCCGGTGACCAGGTAGTTGCGGAGCAGCCACAGCGCCATGGGAACGGCGGCGGTCAGCGCCACCGCGGCGATCCGCCCCGCCCGCTGCCGGAACGACGCGCGCGGTTGGCAGAGCAGCGCCAGCCCCACGGCCAACGGCACGGCCACGCCCGCGTAGCGGGTCAGGAACGCCAGCGAGCCGCAGACCGCGGCCCACGCCAGGGCCGGAGTGCGCCCTTCGGTGAGGAACCGGTCGGTCTGCATCAGCGCTGCGGCCGCCAGCAGGATGAAGGTCGGTTCGGACATCGCCGTCCACGCCCGCGTCGCCAGCGGCACCGACAGGACGACCGCAAGCGCGGCCCACACCGCCAGGAAGCGCGACCGGAGGCGCCGGCGCAGGTGGCGCCCGGCGATGAAGACGGTCAGCCCGAAGAGGGCCGCGTTGAGCGGACCGGCGAGGTGGAGCGGGTCGAACCCCACCAGGCCGCCGGCGGCCAGCAGCAGCGGGTAGAACGGCGGCCAGTTGGTCTGGGCGCGGCCGCTGATATAGGTAAGGCCCTCGCCGGCCAGCAGGTTGCGGGCCATCGCGATCAGGCCGAGGGCGTCACCCCTCAGTCCCGGCCCGTAGGTGACTTCCCGCGCCAGCACCAGCCCGGCGCCCGCTACCGCCAGCGCGGCCAGGAACAGGGTGAAGCCGGAACGTGAACGTGCGCCGGGGGAGCTGATCCTCACGCTGTTCTTTCCATGCCAGCCGGCCGCGAACCGGAGCGTAGTATATCATCCGGTCATGCGCGTCTTCCATCGGACCCGCCCGCGCCGCCGCGCATGCTGAGCGGAATGCAAGCCGCCCCGCGGCCCGGGACCGGCGGCGGTCCGGCCGACTATCTCCGCGCTCTGCGCCCGCACCAATGGGTCAAGAACGCGCTGGTGTTCCTCCCGCTGCTCACCGCGCACGCGACCGAGGTCGAGCTGTACCTGCGGGCGGCGGCGATGTTCGCGGCGTTGTCGGCGTGCGCGTCGGGAGCCTACGTCCTCAACGACCTGCTCGATCTCCCCCACGACCGCCGTCACCCGAGCAAGCGCCACCGCCCGCTGGCGGCCGGCCGGGTGCGGTTGCCGCCGATGATCGGGCTGGCCGCGCTGTTGGCGGCCGGCGGACTCGCCGCCGCCTTCCGGCTATCGCCCGCCGCCGGCGGGACGGTGCTGCTCTACCTGTTGGTGGCCGCAGCCTATTCGCTGGTGTTGAAGCGCGGGTTGTTCGTCGACATCGTGACGCTGTCGCTGCTTCACCTGGTGCGCGTACTCGCCGGCGGGGTGGCGGCATCGGTCCCGCTGACCCCGTGGTTCCTGGCCTTCTTCCTGTTCGCGTTCATCGCTCTGGCCGCCGTCAAGCGCGTGAGCGAGCTGCATGCCCTGCGCGAGTCGGGCCGGCTCGCGGCCGACGGGCGCGCCTGGTTGATCGGCGACGCGCCGGTGGTGGCGGCGCTCGCCGGCGCCGCCGGCTTCGCCGCGGTGATCATCCTGGCCCTGTACATCCAGAGTCCGGAGGTGAGCATGCGGTACGGCCGGCCGGAGTTCCTGTGGCTGATCTGCCTGTTGCTGGTCTACTGGCTGGGACGCCTGACGCTGCTCGCCAACCGCGGGGCCGTGCACGACGATCCGGTGGTGTTCGCGCTGCGCGACCGCGCGAGCTGGCTCACCGCGGCGGGGATCGCCGGCGCGTTCGCCGCCGCGCTGTGACCGGACAGCCGGCCGGCAGGCCGGCAGGCGGCCGGCCGGTCATGCCGAAGCATGGTCTTCGAGCTCGAAGTCGCGCGCGTACCGTGCGCGGAGCAACGCCTTGTTGCGCTCGGTAAGCTGAGCGCTCATGGCGGCTCTGGCCGCCTGCAGGGCCGCCGGCGTGGTGCGCCAGCCGGCCATGGTGTGCAGCAGGGGCAGCGCCGGCGCCGGCAGGCCGAGCCGCTCGGCGACGCGGCGGAAGTCGGCGTCGAGGTTCTCGAAGCGGCCGACGAAGTCGGGCCGGCGCCCGCCGTCGAGGCGAATCTGCAGGTATTGCGACAGAAAGTGGCGGTCGGCGACCGCGTCCGAAGCCCAGGGCGTGTTCAGCCAGCGGCAGAAGTCGTCGAAATCGCCGGTCTCGGCCAGCCCGTAGAAGCGCTTGAAGAAGCGGGCGCTGCGCTCCTTCTTGCGCCGGCGCGCCGCGGCGCCGGAATAGCGGAGGTGCGCGAAGTGCAGGTCGGCGTAGAAGGAGAGCGCCCGGGTGTACGGATTTCTGACGAAGGCGAAGCTGTAATAGTCGCGCGCTTCGGGCCGTTGCGCGAACAGCTCGGCCGCGCTCGTTCCGGTGAATATCTCGTCGTCCGGGGTGATGCCTTGCAGCGCCGCCATGATGCTGCGCGACGCGGCCTTGGGCACGCACAGCCAGATATAGCGATATTTTCGGGAGATGATCTTTTCGGCCCCCAGGTCGGGAGAACGGGCCGCGGTGACCGCCATGCGCGCCGCCGCAGCGAGCCGCCCGCGCAGCGCGGCGCCGGCCAGCTCCCGGACCAGGTCCGGCTTCGCGGCGATCGTGAGCGCCTGCCGGCAGCGGCGCAGTATCGGCGGCGCGGTCATGCGTCGTGTTCGACGATGTCGACCGCGGCGGCGGCCCAACCGGGAATGATGCGGTCCGCTCTGGCCAGGAACCAGTCGTCACTCACGGCCCACGTGTGGCGGTCGCCGTGCCGAACGAGGGCGAACCCCGCGCCGTGGGTCCGGTACACGCCGCCGCCGGTACGCAGGACGGCGTCGATCAGCGCCTGATCGACGCCGCGCCGGGCATTCCGCCAGCCGCCGACCCGCTGCAGGTCGCGCCGCGAGATCAGCAGCGTGCCCCCCGCCAGGCCCCGGGACCCATAGGATTCGGGGCGCCAACGTTCGGCGTATACCGTCCGGTGCGACGCGGCGAGATACACGAACTCCGCTCCCTTGCCGACCAGCTGCGCGCGCGAGTACGCCCGCGCGAGCACCAGGTCCCACACATGGTCGGCGCCGTACCGGTCATCGTCGTCCATCTTGGTCAGCAGCTCCCCGCCGGACGCCTCGACCGAGGCGTTCAGCGCCGCGCCGAGGGAAGCGCTGCTCGGCGCCCGCACGACCGTGCCCGCAAGCGGCAGCTCGGCGACGAGCCGCTCTACCGTCGCGAAGGCGCTTTCGTTCCCGTGGAGCGCCAGCACCAGCTCCAGCCGCGGATAACTCTGCCCCGCCACCGCGGCGAGCGCCCGCGGCAGCAACGCCGGACGCCGCGTCGCCAGCAGGACCGACACCAGCGGCAGATTCGCGGTGTCGCGCGCCCACGAAGAGTGGTTCCGCAGGGCCGCACGCCGCATTCTGATGCTGTGCAACTCGCGCGCGCCGGCGTCGAGGGGGGCCGCGTCGGCGGTCATGAGCCGATGGAGCTCGCCGCCGAGCAGTGCCCGCAGCCGCGGGTCGGCGTCCGCCACGTGCACGACCACGCCGGCGGCGGCCAGACGGGCCAAGTCGCCGGCGCGCGTGACCGCGCCGGAGTGGAACGCCCGCGCGTCCTCCACGTGATGGTACCGGCGCAGCAGCAACGGGTCGCGCCGCCGAACGGATCGATCCGCCCCCACCCCCGGCGGCAGCCGATCGAGCGGCCCCAGCGCCGCCACCCGGCCGCCGGCATGCCGCGGCCAGTGGATGGGGTTGTACCTCCGCAGATCGAAGGCGGGCGCCGACTCGCCGGGCAGCGGGTCGATGCTCGCAGCGCCGCTCCGACCCATCGATCCGGCCGGCATCGCGCGGCGCCACGAGCGCAGGACCCACCAGACCGTCCGGCGCTTGTTGACCGCCCGCCACAGATTCCGGTTGAGCCTCTGCAACAGTGAACCCTCTCGATTACGCCGAGCGTTTCGAGCGTGTTTGCAGCTTGGCGCGTCGGCAGCCGGCGGGAGGCTCAAGAGCCGCCGGTCCGGGATGTCGATGAGGTCCCGGTCCTGCGCAGCAGCCGCCGCCGGCACGACCACGCCACCCAGCGGACGAACCACCACGCCTCCCGGAGATCGTAGACGTCCCGCGCTCGGGCGCGCAGGGAACGCCATCCGGCGAGCAGGCCCGCGGCGTTCCGCGCCGCCGCGCGCGCCGTTCCCGGCGCCGGCGCCGGCTTCAGCTTCAACTTCGCGGGCGCCAGCTCCCGTACGTCGCCGAAGTCCGCGAGGTTCCCGCCCGCGCGCCGCGCCCGCTGCAGCGCCCACGTGCGGGCGATCGACACGCTCGTTCCGTCCGGCAGCAGCGAGGTGGCGAGGACCGCGCCCCGTAGGTGGTAATGCAGAGCGTGCACCAGGTTCTTCGCCGCCGCCGTGGCCGGCAGCCGGACGTGGAACGGCGCCGCCGGGAATTGGTCCAGGGCGGAGCGGGCCGGCGCGATACGGACCCGCGGGTCCGGGCCGAATACTTCCCGGAGCCATGCCAGTCCCGCCGCGTCGTGCTTCCCGTCGATTTCGATGCGCACCACCAGATCATGCGCGCGGTCGGTAAGCAGGTTCACGACCGCCTCGGCCACCTGTTCGGCCGCGCTGCGGCCGGCCTCGACGGTCGCCACGTAGCGCGGCACCGCGTAGATGCGCCCGCGCGCCGCGCTGCGGTAGCGGGGGTGGGGGATCAGGTTGGCCGCCTTGCCCATCTGCAGCCGAAGACTCCGCTCCTTCGCCTCCCTGCCTTCGGCCTCGCGCCCCTGATGCCAGACCAGCGCGGACCGGACCGGCACGAACAGCCCGCCGCGGGTGTAGGCGCGGTAGGCGAGTTCGGTATCCTCGATGCCCCAGCGCATGAACGATTCGTCGCTGCCGCCTGTCGCCCGGTAGAACTCCCGGCCGATCCCGAAGTTCCCCCCGACCACCACGTGGAACAGGTCGGCCGCGCGCGTCGTCATGTCGGCCATGCGCAGCAGGTGGCCGTCGATCCAGGGGGCGTCGACCGGGCGGTCCGCGAACAGCTCGCGCAGGGTTCCGGGCCGGCCCCGGATCGCCTCCGCCTCCAGGTCCTCCATCGCGACGCTGGCGCGGAAACCCACGGTCACCACGTCGGACACGGCGTGATGCCAGCGGGCGTGCGCCGCCAGCCAACCCGCTTCCGGCAGCGAATCGCCGTCCAGGAACAGGATGATGCCGTGCGCGGCCGCCCGCACGCCGGTGTTGCGCGCGCGCGCGATCCCGAACCCGCGGCGCTCCTGGCGCACCACCCGGACGTTCGGCGGCGCTCCCGGAGGCGGGGCCAGCGGCGGCTCGGAACCGTCGTCGACGATCACCACCTCGAACAGGTCGCGCGGCCAGGTCTGCCCCGCCAGCGCCGCCAGGGTCCGCGCCAGCACCGCCGGGGGCGTCTGATAGCAGGGCATGATCACGCTGACCGGCAGCGCGGGGGTGAACTCTTCCGGCGGCGGCAGCGCCACCTGCCGCCAGTCGTTATAGCGCACCTGCGCCGGCTTGGGAGATGACCGTCGCTTCACCGCCGGCTCACGGCTCCCGGCCCCGACCCCGGCGCCGGCACCGGGAACTCCGCCCTCCAGAGCTGGCCCTGCCCGCTGATGAACTGGCCGGTGCGGACGCGGGCGATCGCGTAGTCCGGCAACGGCGCCTGCGCCACGCACGCTCCCCCCAGCAGCACGCCGTGCTCGGCGTAGGCGAAGTCCAGGTTGTCGAAGCCGTGCGCGCCGCCCTGCGGGGACAGCTCCGCGGCGTCCGACGGAAACACGTGGAGGAAGAACCGCGCCCACACGTCCTCCGCTACGCACGGCTCCTTGTGGTAGGTCAGCACGCCTCCATCGAGATAGAGGTCGAAGGCCGCGCGGGCCGCCGGCTCGCCCCGAACCCCGGCGGCGATCGCCTCATGCGCCTGCCAATAGCGGCTCACGGACGATTCCGCGGCGGCAAGGTCGATGGTAGCTTCGATCAGGGCGCCTGCGCCGGGGACCAGCCGGCCGATTTCGAGCGCCCGGATCGGGTAGTCCGGCAAGATGCGCCGTATCATACACCGCCCGTCGATGCGCACCCCGTAGTGGCCGAACCGGAAGGTGAGCGGGTCCCAGCCGCCGTCGCGGCGGATGCGGGGAAGGTCATCGACCGCGACGGGAGCGGCCAGCAGCCGGAACGGATGCACGGTATCCTGCGGGCGACACGACTCCTTGACGTAGGTCAGCGTGCGGCCGTCGAGGTAGAGGTCGAACTCCGAGCGGAAGAGCGGCTCCCCGGCCACCGTCGCGCGGTACGCTTGGCGATAGCGGTCGGCGGTGGCTTGGTCGACCCGGGACAGATCGACCGCGGTGACCGCGAGCACGGTGTTGTGGTAGATGCGGCGCGCGTAGAGGACCGGTCCGAACGGCGGTTCCGCGCGTCCGAAGTGGCGGTAATTGGTGGCGAAGAAGAAGTCGGCCGCCCGTCCCGATTCGTCGGCGATGACGATCCGGCGCCGCTCGGCGGCGGGCAGGATCGACGCATTGCGGTGCACGTTGCGGCTCCCGACGAAGGTCCGGTCGACGTAGAGCGGCTCATCGGGATAGCGATCGAGCAGATATTCGAGCCCTTCCCGGTACTCGGTGCCCCAATACATCACCTGATAGCGGGTGTTCAGGCGCTCCGGGGTGCGACGGTCGACCAGGAAGTTGAAGTATGCCTGTTGATGGGGATGCAGGCGCGCGATGTCGACCGCCATGCCGGCCAGCGCCGCCGCGGCCAGTGCGTAGAGGCCGCGCCGCAGCCACGGGCGGGGCGCGGCGGCCAGCAGCCGGCGCAGGCCGTAGACCGCCAGCAGGCACAGCGGGGCGTACAGGAAGTACATGTGCCGCCAACCGTTGTAGAGGTTGGAACGCAGCGCCATGACGGCCGCGACCGGCAGCAGCAGGCAGGCGAGCAGCAGGAACAGGAACCGCGCCTCGGTATTGCGGATCAGCTCACGGGGATGCGCGGCGCCGTGACCGATCACCGCCGCAGCGCCGATCAGGCACAGCAGCAGCGTGGCCGGCGGGGTGGTGATCGCCATCCAGGTCGGCAGGTAGTGGGGCGGTATCCACGGCCAGCGGACCGGTTCACCCTGAAAGAGGGTGATGATGTGGGAAGGATGCCGGACCAGCGTGGCGACCGCGTCGCCGATCGCCAACGGGTCGCGCCAGAGATAGGGAGAGACGGCGTACAGGGTGGCCGCGGCGGCCAGCGCGAACGCGCCGGCGGCGGCCAGCACGCGCCGCCGTTCCGCCGGCCCGCGCGCCTGCAGCAGGTCGAGCGCCCGCAACGCCGCGACCGCGGCGAACAGCATGACCCCCATGATGCGCAGGCTGACCAGCAGGCCGACGCTCAGCCCGCAGAGCGCGAACGCGCCGGCGGTGTCGCGGCGGAAGGCGCGCTGCAGCAGGTAGAGCGCGACCATGAACAGGGTCAGGAAGGGGATGTCCCGGCTGTTGAAGAAGGAGTGCGCGTACAGGCGGGGATGGAGCAGGAACAGCAGCAGGGCGAACAGCGCCAGCCGGCGGTCGCCGAACAGGCGGCGCGCCAGCAGCCAGCAGAAGAAGCCGCCGGTCAGGAAGAACAGATGCGACGCCACGTGGCGGCTGAGATAGATGGCGCGGCTGTCGTTCAGCAGCCGCTCGAGCAGGACCAGCGGCGCTTCGATCGCGACTCCGTAGTACCGGTTGTGATCGGTCCGCAGTTCGCCGTCTCCCAGCACGTAGTCGACCACCGCCCGGCCGATGATGCGAAACCACTGCTCATCCCACGACACGCCGTAGTCGTCGAGGATGACGGCGCCCACCGCCACGAACGCGATGAGCGCGAACGCCGCGCCGCGCGCGGCCAGGGAATCGGCCAGCGAAGCGCGCAGCAAGCGTCCAGGTCTTTCCGCGCCGCAGCCGCTACCGCAGCCCGCGTATCTCGGCGGCGGGATTGATCGGCTGCCGCAGGCTCCAGAGCTCGAAATGGAGGTGCGGGCCGGTCGACATGCCGGTCGACCCGACGCGGCCGACGGTGTTTGCCCCCGCCACCCGTTGCCCTGCCCGGACGCTCACGGCCGACAGGTGCGCGTACAGCGACTGGTGACGCCCGCCGATATGGTCGAGAACCACGTAGTGTCCGAATACCGAGTTGTAATCGACCCGCTCCACGACCGCGTCGGCGGTGGCGACCACCCGCGTTCCGGTCGGCGCGGCGATGTCGATGCCGCGGTGCATACGCCACCGCCCGCTGAAGGGATCGGTGCGCATGCCGAATCCGGAGGTCACCCAACCGCCGTGCAGCGGTCGCAGGAACCCCAATCCCATCGCCAATCGGCGCTCATAGCCGGAGTGCTGCGCTCCCGGAAAGAACAGCGGTCCGCTCACCGACCGCGCGTCGGCGCCGGGATTTGCGGCCAGTACGTCGCTGCCGGACAGGCCATGATCCGCGGCCTTGGTGTCCAGATGATCGCGGCCTTCGACCTCGATAAAGAGGCCGTTCTGATTCGGAATCGACAATACTTCGCCGATATCCACGTCATGCACGCGCGAGCCGCCGTCGCGATTGAGGCTGGACAGCGTGTCCAGCGTCAGCGCGAACCGCGCCTTGACAGTCCACAGATTGTCGCCGGGCTGCGCGGCGTAGCGCATCGTGGCGATCGGCAGCGGCCAAGCCGCCGACGCCGCGCCGCCGGCGGGAAGGACGGCCGCCGGGACGGCCCGCGGCTCGTGCAGGACGTCGAACCATCGCTCCGGTAGATGCAGGTAGTCGCGCTCCAACGTGGCGACCTTCGTCAGGTAGAGTCCTCCGGACTGCGCGGCGATCAGGATCGCCGCGAGGATGACGATTCCGATCGGCAGGATTCGATCAGCGTGCCTTTCCACGAACGACGATCATTAGTGCATATAGCGGCTCGGGTCAACCGGCTGTCCGTCTTTGAAGATCGAAAAATGGAGGTGACTGCCGACGCCGTAGCCGGAGGTCCCCATCGCGCCGATCGTCTGGCCCTGGGCGACGAAGCTGCCGGCCGTTACGTGCGCGCGCGCCAGCTGCGCATAGAGCGTCTGATAGCCGTCGGCGTGTACCAGGACCACGTACCGGCCGTAGGCGCCGCTCACCCCCACGCGACCGACGCGGCCGGCCATGGAGGCGATGATCGGCGTGCTGGCGGCGTGCTCGATGTCGATGCCGTCATGGAAGCGGCGTATGCCGGTAACCGGATCGGCCTGGTAGCCGTAGGGAGTGGCGATGCTGCCGGGCGCCGGCTTGAGGAACAGCCGGCCGAGCACGGCGTTCCGTTCCTGCTCGGGCAGCGGCACGCCCGGAATGAACAACCTTCGACCGACGGCCAGCGCGGTCGATTCCAGCTCGTTCCAGGCCCGCAGCTCGTCGGCCCGTACTCCGTGACGGTCGGCGATGCCGCTCAGCGTGTCGCCCGGGCGCACCAGGTAGGACAAGCCCGACGCATTCGGGATCGACAGCTCGACGCCTTCCCGCAGCTCTGCCACGTCGCGGATGCCGTTGAAGCTGATCAGCGTATCGAGATCGACGTCGAAACGGTGCGCTATCTCCGAAAGCGAGTCGCCGGCCTGTACCTGATACGAGCGCATCGCCAGATCCGGAACCGGTGCCGGCTCTGCGGAGTCCTGAGCGCCCGCGAGAGACGCCGAGGCGCCGACCACGGCCGCCTCCTGCCGGAAGGCGGTGTGGGCCTGGTCGTGCGCGGCCGGCTGCGGCGGCTGCGAGGGTCGCGCCGCAGCGACCACCAGTCCGGCGGGCACCACCGCCGCGATCACGGCCGCGGCCAGCGCACCGATCGCGGCGGGGCGCGGCAGGCTGCGCATCCGGCGCCACAGCCGCACGTACGGCGGCGCGCCGCGCGCCTTTCCGCCCCGGGTCGCCCGCTCCAGGGAGAGCAACGCGTACGGCGCTTCGCCGCCGGGCCTGGAACCGATCGGCGAGACGACCGGCGCCGCGCGCACCCGGCGCCGATCGACTCGCGCCGTGCGCGGACGAGGTCTTGGAGACTGAGCCTTGCGTGCACGAGATCGGTCGGCCCGCGCCTTGCGCGGGCGGAGGCCGGCGAAGGCGCCGCGAGCCGGACCGCGGGCGGCGACCCTCTGTCTGTGCAGTGCACCTACCATCGTCATCTTTATCGACAGAACCGAGGTCATCTGTTACCTTTACGGGGGATCTGACTGCACGATGTTGGAAGCGCGCGAACGCTACCGCATGTGGACGGTTATCATCGGCCTGGGCGTCTTCGCCGCGGCGATCGCGCTGCGGTTCGTCTGGCTGATGGCCGTGCAGCCCATGCCCGATCCACGCTCCGCCGTGCAGGTAGCGGAGGTCGAGCGCGGACCGATCCTGGACCGCAACGGGCGCCTGCTGGCGATCGCCACGCGGCTCGATTCGGTGGCCGTGTGGAAGCCGCACGTGACCGATCCGACAGGCACCGCCGCGACGCTGGCCGACGTGCTGGGGCTCGACCGTTCCCGTCTGGAAGACCGGCTGCGCAGCGGCTCCCACTACGCCCTTCTCCAGCGCAAGATATCGCCCACGCAATCGGCGCGCCTGCGGGAGCGCATGCAGGCGGGCGAGCTGCGCGGCGTATCGCTGAACCCGGAGTTCGGGCGCACCTATCCGGAACAGGAGCTGGCCAGTCACGTGCTCGGCTTCGTGGGGGTGGACAACATCGGACTGGCCGGGATCGAGAACACCTTCAACCACGTCCTGTCGCCGGCGGTCGTCCAGCCGGGACAGCGGTTGGTACGCGGCCATCGGGTGGTGCTGACCATCGACCTGAACGTCCAACACGCGATCGAACGGATCGCGGTGCGCGCGCGTACCGAGCATCGCGCCGACTGGGTGACGATCCTGGTGATCGCGCCGAAGACGGGCGAGCTGCTGGCCTACGTCACCTCGCCCCGCTACGACCCGAACTCCTTCGATCAAACCTCCGCGAAGACCCGCATCAACCGTCCCGTGGAGGTCGCTTACGAGCCCGGGTCGGTGTTCAAGGTCTTTTCCATCGCGTCGATGCTGGAGCGCGGAGCCGTAACGTCGGACGACACCTTCCACTGCGACGGCCACTATACGGCCCGCACGCCGGGCGGGATCATCCGCATCGCCGATCTGCGCGCGCACGGCACGGTCACCACCGCCGACATCATCAAGTACTCGTGCAACGCCGGCACCGGCTATGCCTCCGATCGGATCGACGCCGCCGACCTGCGCGACGCGCTCAGCTCGTTCGGGTTCGGCGCCGCGGTCGACCTGCCCTTCACCGGTGAGACCGCCGGCATCTTCCACGACGTCGACCGCTGGTCGTTGCGCTCCAAGCCGACGGTGGCGATGGGCCAGGAAGTGGCGGTGTCGGCGGTGCAGATCGTGCGGGCGGCCACCGCCATCGCCAACGACGGGATGATGATGCGGCCACAGATCGTCCGCCGGGTGGTCGCCGGCGACGGCGCCGCGATCAAGGACTTTCCGCCCGAACCGATCCGGCAGGTCGTGAAGCCGGAGGTCGCCCGCACCATGCTGGCCATGATGGAGCGGGCGACCGAGCCGGGCGGGACATCGGTGCTGGCGCGCGTGCCCGGTCTGCGCGTATCCGGCAAGACCGGCACCGCGGAGTTGCTCGACGAACGGACCGGCGCCTACTCCGATGACGCGGTGATGGCGTCGTTCCTGGCGATCGCGCCGACCGATGACCCGCAGGTGGTCTTCTACGTCGCCGTCTACAACCCGCGCGGGACCAGCCGACTGGCCGGCCTGATCGCCGCTCCGCTGTTCGCGGAGGCCGCCAGGTTCCTGGTGCCGTATCTGTCGCTGCCCACCGCCGATTCGCCGCGCGTGCAGTACTACGGCGCCGTCGCGCCGCAGGCGCCGCCCCTCCCGCTCGACGCGGCGGCGGTCGGCGACTACCGGGGCCTGCCCAAGCGCAGCCTGCTGCCGCTGCTGAACGACAGCCGGTTGCGGGTACGCCTGGTCGGCAACGGCTTCGCGCACGCGCAGAGTCCGCCGCCCGGTACGCCGATCACCGACGGCTTGGCGGTGCGCATCTCCTTGCGTTGACCGGCGCGGTCCGACGCGCGTCAGTGGCCGTTCCGGCCTCAGATGCCGCGCTTGACGTTGGTGAGCTTCGTGCGCAGGCGAAGACGCGCCTTGGTGTGGAGCTGTGACACCCGGGACTCGGTCACTTCCAGCACCTGACCGATCTCCTTGAGGGTCAGCTCCTCGTAGTAGTAGAGCACCAGTACCTGCTGTTCGTTCTCCGGCAGCTCCTTGATCGCCTCTACGATCACCCGCCTGATCTCTTCCTTCTCCACGATCGTCGCCGGCCCCGATTCGCTCGGGGACTCTATGTTGTCCTCGATCGAGACGCGGTCCTCGTCCTCGCCGCCGTGCCACACGTCGTTCAACGATACCACCGCGGTGCCGGCGATCCGCACCAGGATGCGCTGAAACTCCTGCACGGTGACGCCCATGCCGCCGGCGATCTCCTCATCGGTCGCCGCCCGCCCCAGGCTGGCCTCCAGGTCGCGGACCGTGTCCTCCACCTCGCGCGCCTTCTGCCGCACCGAACGCGGTATCCAGTCGATCGCGCGCAGCTCGTCGAAAATCGCGCCCCTGATGCGGGTGACCGCGTACGTCTTGAACTTCACGTGCTTGGTGGGATCGAACTTGCTGATGGCGTCGAACAGCCCGAACATCCCGCACTGCACCAGGTCGTCGAAGTCGACGGCGCTCGGCATGCCGATCGCGACCCGGCCCGCCACGTACTTCACCAGCGGCGCGTACTGATGTACGAAGTACGCACGGATCGCCGGCTCCCGCTTCCTGCGGTACCGCTGCCACAGATCGTTCTCCGGCATCTTCCGCCAACACGTGTCCGCCTTGGTCACCCGCGCACCGCCCCCCGCGGATCGCTGCCGCGGCTTCCCTCTGACGTCGTCATCGGTCTCCCAATCCCTTTGATCTGACGCCATGTTCGCATGTATACATCAGCGTACGCTACCTCCTGCCCGGAGGTCGACAGAGGAGCCCGCGGAGCGCCTGGGGCCGCACGAAACACCGTCAGCGTACCGCCGCTTCCGCACGGCCGCCCGCGGCCGGCTCCACCTGACCCAGCTCGACCACCTCGATCTCAGGGGCGATCTCGAGCCGCGAGAGCACCGCCAGCCGCGGCAGCGACGGCGAGATGCCGGCGCGCATCGAAGCGCGCACGCCGGGCGAGCACAGAAGCGCCGGGGACCAGCCGCTCCGGCCCGCTTCCGCGACGCGGGCGGCCACCGCGGCGGTCCATTCCTCCGCAGCGGCGGTCGATTCCTCCGCCAAGGCCGGCGCGCCGGCCGGCCGGATTCCGTTCCTCGGCGCGGCCGCTGCGATCCGCCGCTCCACGTCCGGGTGAACGGTGATCACGCGCAAGGTACGTCCGTCCTCGGCGTGCTGCTCGCAGATCTGCCGACCGAGCGCCCGCCGCACGTGTTCGATCAACGGACGCGGGTCGGTCGACTCCGCCGCATGGTCGGCCAGCGTCTCCAGGATCGAGACCAGATCGCGGATCGATACCTCTTCGGACAGGAGGCCCCGCAGCACCCTCTGTATCTGTCCGATCGAAAGCGCCGCGGTCGCCTCTTCCACCGCCGTCGGGTAGTCGACGCGCGCCTCGTCCAGCAGCTCCTTGACCGCTTCGCGGCCCAGCAGGTCGGCGGCGCGCCGCCTGATCACCCCGCACAGATGATCGGCGATCAGCGCCTGCGGATCGACGACCGAAAAGCCGAGCCGCTCGGCCTGCGCCAGCTCCTCATCGGCGATCCACCACGCCGGCCGGTCGCAGGCGGGATGGATGACGGGCGTTCCGGGCAGCGTAGCCGCGCCGTGAGCCGGCGGCACTGCCAGGTAGCAGCCGACCCGGATCGTCCCGCCGCCGGCCGACGTGCCCCGGATGCGGAATCGGTACTCGGGCGGCCGCAGGTTGCCGTCGTCTCGCACGCCGACTTTGGGCACCGCCAGTCCCAGCTCCTGCGCGATCCGGCGGCGTACGGCGCCGATCCGTTCCAACAGCTCGGCGCCGCGCTGCGCGTCGGCCAACGGGATCAGCGCGTAGCCGAGATCGAGGGACAGCGGGTCCGGCGGCGCCACCGGTGACGGCCGGACCGCCGGTCGCTGCGCCGCCGTCGCGTCGCGCGAAGCATACGCGGCGCCGCGCTCGGCGGCGGCCGGCGTTTCAGCCGGCGTTCCGGCCGCCGCTCCGGCCGCCCCCGCTCCGGCCGCCGCGGCGCGCCGGCCGCGCAGCTTGAGGGCGAGCGCCGCCAGCCCCGCCGCCAACGGCAGCAGCACGTACCACGGGAAGCCGGGCAGGAGCCCCAGCACCGCCAGCGCCGCCGCGGCGATCCAGTACGGCCGGTCCTGCTGCGCGAACTGGCGCACGACCTCGGCGCCCAGGGAGGTCCGTTCCGCGCTGCGCGTGACGATCACGCCGGTCGCGGTGGAGATGAGCAGCGCCGGTAGCTGCGTCACCAAACCGTCGCCGATGGTCAGGGCGACGTAGGTGTCGACGGCGACCCGCCACGACTCGCCGTGGATGGTGGTACCGACGATGAGTCCGCCGGCGATGTTGACCGCCGTGATGAGGATGCCGACCCGCACGTTGCCGGAGACGAACTTGCAGGCGCCGTCCATCGCGCCGTAGAAGTCCGAGCGCCGCTGCAGCTCGGCCTTCCGGGCGGCGGCCTCCTCCGGGCCGATCAGACCGGCGCCGTACTCCGAGTCGATCGCCATCTGCCTGCCCGGCAGCGCTTCCAGCGTGAAGCGGGCGGCAACCTCGGCGACGCGGGCCGCCCCCTTGGTGATGACCACGAACTGCACGGCGATGACGAGGATGAAGATGATCAGACCGATCACGTATCCGGCCGCGCCCGGAGAGCCGACCACGAAGGTACCGAACGCGCGCACGATCTGTCCCGAGAAGCCGGAGCCCTCCGCCAGGATGAGCCGGGTGGAGGAGACGTTGAGCGCCAGACCGAACACCGCCGCGAACAGCAGCAGGGTCGGAAACGCCGCGAAGTCGATGGCGTTCCGGTTGTACAGGACGATCAGGACCGTAAGCAGGCTGGCGGCGATGTTCACGGCCATGAAGAGGTCGAGCACGAACGCCGGCAACGGGATCACCAGCATGGCCACGCATGCGATCACGAACAGCGCCACGAGCACCTCGCTGCGCTGCTGCCAGCCGCGCGGCGTCACTTCGGCCATGGCGAGCGGCCCCATGCCTGCCGGCTGCGCTCGGCGAAGCCGCGGCGCGTCCGAGCATCGCCTTCGAGCCGCCGCCGCTCCTCGGCCACCTCGCGCGGCGTCATGCGCAGCGCCCGCCGGTGCCGGTAGCGGCGCCACAGGAGCGCGGCGGCGCCGGCCAGCAGCAGCGCCGCCGCGCTCTGCACGGCGATGCGAAACGCGAGGTGGGCGACCAGCGCCAGCGACGGCGCGAGCGGCGCGCCGGCCATGCCGGTCAGCGTCGCCAGTTCGGCGCGGATGTTGAGAACGGCGACGCCGCCGACCAGTCCGACCCGCACGACCGCCATGGCCAGGTCGAAGCCCGCATCCGCCGTAAAGACGGCGCGCAGGCGCCGGCCCGGACGCGGAGCGACTCGACGCAGGTCCGGCGTGATCGGCCGTACGCTGAACCGGACACCCACTTGCAGCAGGTCGGCGCCGAGCCCGGCGAGAAACGCGACCGCCGCCACCGGAGCGACCATGGCGACCAGAGCGCGCAGCGCGATGGCGACGGCGGTCGAATCCTGCGTGACGTCCCGCGCCGCCGCTTCCGTCAGAAAGAAGCGCACCAGATCGACCGCGCCCGACAGCAGCGGGCGCGCGGTCGCCGCCACCGCCGCCACGCCGAACAGCAGCACGCACGCGGCCGACAGCTCCGCCGAACGCGCCACCATGCCCTCTGCGCGCGCGCGGCGCAGCCGATGGGCGGTCGGCTCCTCGGTGCGCGCGCCGTCGCCCGCCAAGAACGACCTCATCCGTGCATGCCTACCGGCGCACCCCGCCGATCACGTCCAGAAAGGAGCCGATCCTTGCGAAGGCGGCGTCGAGCACCGCCGCGAACGCCTCCAGCAGAAACGGTATCGCGATCGCCAGCACCAGCAGCCCGACGCCGATCGACACCGGCAGCCCCAGCACCAACGCGTTGAGCGCCGGCGCCGTCCTGGTCACGAGCCCGAGCGCTACCGACACCAGCACCATCGTGCCCAGGATCGGCAACGCGATCGTCAGCGCGGACTCCAGCAACCGGCCCACGCTGTAGGCGAACAGCTCCAGCATCTCGGTCTGCGCCCGCGCCAGATCGCCGGGACGCACCCATCCGAACGACCGCGACACGCCGAGCAGAAACAGCCGGTGCACCGCACCGGTGACGAGGAACACGAAGACCGCCATCAGATGGAAGAACTGGCCCAGCGGCGGCTCCGGTTCCCGCGCCAACGGGTCGAAGACCTGCGCGGCCCCGACGCCGACGTGCAGCGACGCCAGGCGGCCCGCCGCCTGCATGGCGGTGAAGGTCACGGTGACGAACAGGCCGATCACCACGCCGATGAGCGCCTCGCCGGCCGCGGTCAGGAGAAAGCGCACGTCGTCCGCCGGCACGGGATAGCCGGAACCGGCCACCGCGGGGGTCGTCGCCGCGGTGACGAACACCGCCAGCCCGATTCTGCCGACCGCCGGCACCGCGCGCGAGGAGATCACCGGCATGGTGAACACCATCGCCGCGATGCGAGCCAACACCAGCACGCTCAACCGCAAGTCCCCAAGCGCCTGGTCGATCACCGACAGGTCGATCACAGGGTGGAGATGCTCCGGAAGAGCGCGCGCGTGTAGTCGATCATGGAGGTCGCCAGCCACGGACCGAGCAGCAGGAGCACCCCCAGCACCGCCGCGATCTTCGGAACGAACGACAGCGTCGGTTCCTGGATCGAGGTGGCCGCCTGCAGGATCGACACGATGAGTCCAACCGCCAGGCTCGCCAGCAGGATCGGCGCCGCGATGGTCCCCAGCTCCATGACGGCCGATCGCAGGATGGCGGCCGCGCTGCCCAGCGTCATCGGTAGCGCTTCATGCGAAGCTCCGCACGATCTCCATCGTCAGCAGTCCCCAACCGTCGACGAGGACGAAGAGCATCAACTTGAACGGCAGCGAGATCAGCATCGGCGGCAGCACGATGATCCCCATCGAGACCAGCGTGGCGGCCACCACCAAGTCGATCACCACGAACGGGATGAAGATCAGGATGCCGATCTTGAAGGCGACGGTCAGCTCGTGCAGGATGAACGCGGGCACCAGCACGTAGGTGGGCACGTCCGCGCGCGTGGCCGGACGCGGCAGCCGGCGCAGGTTCATGAACAGCCGCACGTCGTCCAGATCGTCGCCGAGTTGCTGGAACATGAAGTGACGCAACGGCCCTTCGGCGCGTTCGAACAGCTCCTCGGTATCGAGCTCGCCGGCGGTGAACGGCTGCACCGCATCGCGATAGATGCGCTCGAAGGTCGGCCACATGATGAACAGGGTCAGGATCAGCGCGATGCCCATCAGCACCTGATTGGGCGGCACCTGCTGCAATGAGAGCGCCCGCTTGATGAAGTCGAAGACGATCGCGATGCGCAGGAACGAGGTGGTCAGGATGAGCAGCGACGGCGCCAGCGCCAGCACCGACAGCAGCAGCACGAGCTGCAGCGACTGCGCGAGCTCCTGATTGGACCGGGCGTCGCGTATCGACAGGTCCACGAACGGCAGCGCGAACCCGCCGCCGGCGTCCTGCGCCGCCGCGGACACGGGCAGCAGCACGACCGCCGCGACCAACGTCAGCCGCATGCCGCGGCCCCGCACTCAGGTACCGTCCCGTGCGGCCGGCGGCCGCTCGCGGCCCGTCCTCCGCGCCGCGGTTCCGGCCGCGCCGGCGACGTCCACCGCTCCCGGCGCCGGGATAGCCGGCACCATGCTGACGGACCTCTCGCTGCATCCGACCAGATAGGTCTGGTCCGCCACCCGCACCAGATGCAGGGAACGCCCCGGCGCCAGCGTCTTGGAGTCCAGGACGCGGATCAGGCCGCGATCTTCCACGCGGCCGCCCGCCACCTTGCGCAGCACCAGAGACAGGACGTAGATGGCCGCCACCACGGCTGCCAGGAGCAGCACCATGCGCACGAAATCCCAGGTGGAGATCACCGGTCCCGGCGCTACGCCATCCCCCGGATCGCCCGCCGCGGGCAACGGCGTTGCCTCTTCGGCCGGCAACGCCGCGGGAGCCTGCGCCGCGGCCGGCAGCGCCGCGTACGCCCAGGCCGCCAACGCCGGCAGACAGAGCAGGAGCCGGGGCGCGAATACGCACCCGAACCGCGATCGATCGTTGTTCAGTGTCCCCTCCCAGTGACGCCGAAACGAAGTTCATAGCATAGCCCGGGACCGGTGTCCCGTCAATGCACCGGCATGCCCGTCATGCCACCGGCATGGGTCCAGGCCGCGTTCATCGCCGAACGAGCCACGCGCGCAGGACGCGCGCTACCTCGGCGGGCTGCTCGCGCGCCAGCGCGGCCGCCTGACGGATCAGCTCCTCGCTCCGCCCGGCTTCGGCGGCCGCGGCGGCGTTCGCGGTGTGGGCACGGCGAGCGCGGCGGCGCCGCAACAGACCCGACCGACGGAGCAGCAGGGCCAGCAGCGCGGCGGCCGCGGCGGCTCCGCCTAGCGCGAGCGCCCGCCGCCGCGCCTGCTGCCGGTGGTAGGCGGCGTCCTCTTCTCTGAATCGCTCGCTGCGATCGAACTGCAGGTGCTCGACGGTCACCGAGTCGCCGCGGCGCGCATCGAAGCCGATCGCATCGGCGATGAGCCGGCGCGCCACCGCCAGCTCCCGGTCGCTCACCGGCGTGTACTCGCGCCGGATGCTCGCATCGGAGCCGATGACGACGTTTCCACGCCGGTCGTAGAGACGACTCCATACCCCGTCGATGGCGACCGCCGCGGTGACGCGGCGGAACGCCCGGGGATCGGTCCGCTCGACGGCGGCCGGCCGATCGACGGGATCGGCCGCACCGGACCCCGCCTCCCCGGCGCCGACGAGCCGCCCGCCGGCCTGCAGGTCTATATCGAGCCGCACGATCTGCACCCGGTCGCGCGTGAATATGCGCGCCAGCGCATCGAGCACCTCCCGCTCGTAGGCCCGTTCCAGGTCGAGTATGGCCTGCAGGTCCCGTTCCGCCGCGGCGCGATCCGGGCCGCCGGTCGCGGCCCCGCCGGTCGCGCCGGCGCCGCCGAGCTGATTGCCGCGGTTGTCCACGATGACGATGTTGTGAGCCTCCAGCCCCGCGACCGCGAAGGCGATCAGCCGCCGGATGCCGGCGATCTTCCCCGGGGCCTGCGCGAGATCGGAGCCCGGGTGCGGGGTGAGCACGATCGACGCGGTGACCGGCCGCTGCTCCTCGCTGAACAGGCGCCGTTCCGGCACCACGATCGTGACGCTGGCCGCGTCGATGTCGTCCATCGACCGGAGGTGCTGTTCCAGATTGGCGGTCACCGCGCGCTGCAGGTTGACGCTGCGCTCGAAGTCGGTGCGGGAGAAGCGGTCGACGTCGAAGAACGACCACGGATCGGTCTGCGCCGGAATCATGTCTTCGCGGATCAGGAGGGCGCGCACGCGCCGAGCCGTCTGATCGTCGGCGACGTAGACGCGCTGATCGTCGCCGATCCGGTAGCTCACCGCTTCCATGTCGAGCCGGGTGGCGATCCGGTGCAGTTCTTCCTGATCCGCGATCGGTATGCCGAACAGCGGCACTTCGGCGGCTCGCGTGCCGCTCGTGGCAAGCAGCACCACCGCCGCGGTCACGGCCGCGGCGGCCGCGGTCTGCAGCACCCCGCGGGCGGGAGCGCCGCGGGTCCACAACGCCCGGGCGCGTGCGATCAGCTTCCCGGACCACTCGTTCATATCGATCCCCTCCCCGAGTCGATAGACGCGCGCGCGAGCGGTAGCAGTCGGTCGGACCGCCCGCCGCAGCGGCGATCCCCGGCTCCGAAGGTTACGCTACAGGATGAATCGTGTCAGGTCCCGATCTTCGATGATACCGGCGAGCCGTTCATCGACGTACTTGGCGGTCACCGTGATCTTCTGACCCTTGGCGTCGGGCGCATGGAACGACACCTCTTCGAGGATGTGCTCCATGATCGTGTGCAGCCGGCGCGCGCCGATGTTCTCGGTATTGGCGTTCACCTCGGTCGCCACCTGCGAGATGCGCAAGATCGCCTCCGGCGTGAAGTCGAGATCGACGCCCTCGGTGCCGAGCAACTGGCAGTACTGCTTGAGCAACGCGTTTTCCGGCTGCGTGAGGATGCGCTCGAAGTCCTCCCGTGAGAGCTGCTGCAGCTCGACGCGGATCGGGAACCGGCCCTGCAGCTCGGGGATCAGATCCGACGGCTTGGACATGTGGAACGCTCCGGCGGCGATGAACAGGACGTGCGTGGTATCGACGACTCCGTAGCGCGTGGTCACCTTGCTCCCTTCGACGATCGGCAGGATGTCGCGCTGTACGCCTTCCCGCGAGACATCGACTCCGGTGCGCCCCTCTCGCGAGGCGATCTTGTCCAGCTCGTCCAGGAAGATGATCCCCATCTCCTGCACGCGTTCGATCGCCAGCTCCGACACCCGCTCCATGTCGACCAGGCGGTCGATCTCTTCGTTCATCAACAACTGCCGCGCCCGCTTGATCGACGCCTTCCGCTTCTTCGTGGTCTTGCCGCCCAGGATGTTCGGCAGGTTGAAGTTGAGGTCCATCTCCTCGACCCCCTGCCCGGAGAGTATGGAGACGGCGGGCGGCTGCTGCGAACTGAGGCTCACCTCCACCGGGCGGTCATCGAGCTCCCCGGCGCGCAGCTTTTCGCGCAGCTTTTCGGCGGTGCTGCCGGCGGGCGCCGCGGCAGGAGCATCCCGCACCGGCGCGGCGCTCGACGGCCCCGGCAACAGCAGCTCCAGCAGTTGATCTTCGACCCGGCGCCTCGCCTCCTCCTGGACGCCGGCCTGTTGCTCAGCCTTGACCATGGCGACCGCGACCGACGTCAAGTCGCGGATCATCGACTCCACGTCGCGGCCGACGTAGCCGACCTCGGTATACTTGGTCGCTTCCACCTTCAGGAACGGCGCGCCGCACAGCTTGGCAAGCCGGCGCGCGATCTCGGTCTTGCCGACGCCGGTCGGCCCGATCATGACGATGTTCTTGGGCGAAATCTCATCGCGCAGATCGCTCGGCAACCGGCGCCGGCGCATCCGGTTGCGCAGCGCTATCGCGACCGCCCGCTTGGCCTTGTGCTGGCCGACGATATAACGATCGAGCTGCTCGACGATCTGCGCCGGCGTCATCCGATCCAGGTCAACTCTCAACCGCCTTCTCCTTGCTCGGACGGTCCCGGGTCGGACGGTTCCGGGCCGGACCGGTCCGGGCTCGAAACTTCCTCGATCACGATCCGGTCGTTGGTGTACACGCAGATGTCCGCGGCGATCGTCATCGCCCGCCGCGCAATCTCGCGGGCCGGAAGAGCCGAGGCATCGAGGTACGCCCGCGCCGCGGCGGCGGCGTACGCGCCGCCCGAACCGATCCCGACGACCGGATGGTCCGGCTCCACTACGTCGCCGTTGCCGGTGATCAGAAACAGGGCATGCGCGTCCCCGGCCACCAGCCACGCCTCCAGGCGCCGCAGCACGCGGTCCGAACGCCACTCCTTCGCCAGCTCCACCGAGGAACGCATCAGATCTCCGCCGTACTCCTTCACCTTCGCCTCGAACCGTTCGAACAGCGTGAAGGCGTCGGCCGTGCCGCCGGCGAAGCCGACGGCGATCCGGCCGCCCATCAGCGTGCGCACCTTGCGCGCGGTGCCCTTGAGTACGATTGCGTTGAGCGACACCTGACCGTCGGCCGCCATCGCCAGCGTACCGCCGCGCCGGACCGCGACCACGGTGGTCGCGTGCTGCTTCACGTGGCGGCTTCCGTCCGGCCGCGCCCGGCGTGCGGGTGGGCGCCGGCGTAGACGTCGCGGAGCCGGTCGACGCTGGTATGCGTGTAGACCTGGGTCGTCGACAGGCTGGCATGGCCGAGCAGCTCCTGCACCGTGCGGATGTCGGCCCCGCCGTTGAGCAGGTGAGTCGCGAAGCTGTGCCGGAAGGTGTGCGGGGAGACCGGTTTGCCGGCATGCCGGCGGTAGCGGGTCACCACCGCGCGCATGCCGCGATCGCTCAAGGCGCCGCCGCGCCGGTTGAGGAAGACCGCCGGCTCGGACCGGGACTTGGGCAGCCCCGCGAACCGGCGGCGCAGATACGCCTGCAGCGAGCCGGCCGCCGACTCGTTCAGATAGACCATCCGCTGCTTGCCGCCCTTGCCGGTGACCCGGGCGGTACGGGCTTCGAGCCGGAGGTCGTCGAGCCGGAGCGCCGCGACCTCGGCGACCCGGCAGCCGGTCGCGTACAGGAACTCCAGCAGCGCCGCATCGCGCTCCGCCACCAGACTGTCGGCCGGCGCCTCCACCACGGCGGCCGCCTCATCCTCGAACAGGAAGATCGGCAGCCGGGAATCGGCGCGCAGCCCGCGCAGACCGGCGGTCGGATCCGGCACGTCGGCATCGTAGCGCCGCAGGAACCGATAGAACGCGCGGACCGCGCTCACGGCCCGATTCACCGACCGCGGCTCCAGGCCGTCGTGCACCAGCGACGCGACGTAGCGCCGTACCGCGGCGGCGTCGACCGAGCTCGGATCCTCGGTGCCCGCCGACTGCAGGAACCGCTCCACCTCACGCCGGTACGCGCCCACCGTAGCGGGCGAGCTGTGACGCACCGCGCGCAAGTAGGCGACGAAGGTGTCAACCATCGGGGCCTCCATAGCGCGCCGAGACGCCGGCCAGCTCGGAGCGCAGCGACCGCGACAGCCGGCGCCCCATCGCCGCGCCGGAGACGCCGGACCGCGGCGCCGATGCCGGGGCGTCGGGAGCGAGGATCGGAGCGCCGTCGGCCGCCAGGGCCGCGCTGCCGGCGGAACAGACCGCGTCACCCAGCCCGGCGGGATGCACCAGCACGTCGCGGCCCTGATCGAGGGCGTGATCGACCGTGATGAGCGCTCCCGACCCGGCCGGCGCCTGGATGACGATCAGCGTGGTCGCCAAGCCGCTGATGATCCGGTTGCGGCTGGGGAAGTGATACCGGCGCGGCTGCGTCCCCAAGCGGTACTCGGACAGCAGCACGCCGCCACCGGCGATCAGCGCGCGCGCCAGCGACTCGCTCGATCTTGGGTAGATCGTGTCCACCCCGGTTCCCAGAACCGCCACCGTGCGCCCGTCAGCGGCCAGGCACCCGCGGTGCGCCTCCGCGTCGACGCCGCGCGCCAACCCGGACACTACGGTCGCTCCCCGCCGCGCCGCGTGGAATCCCACCTCGAACGCCGCGCGCCGCCCGGCGCCCGACGGTCGGCGGGTGCCGACGACCGACAGATGATCGGCGGACGAAAGGAGCTCAGGGTGGTAGCCACGGTAGTACAGCAGAAACGGCGGATCGTGGATCGCCGTCAGCAACGGCGGATAGCGCCCGCTACCGTACAAAATGCAGCCTCCGCCGAGTTGCGTCAAGCGCGAGCGCTCCCGCATCGCCGCCTCCAGGAGCCGGCCCGGCTCCCGCGGAACGGCGCGCAGGCGCCGTGACGATACCGCCTGCACCGCGCGCGGAGTGAGCCGCGCCACCGCCGCCGTGTCCGCGGTGCGGTCGAGCAGCCGCAGCTTCTCCGCCGCGGTCAAGCAGTCGATGCGATCGATCGCCAGCGCCGCGGTGAGGATATCCCGGAACTCCCCGCGGCCTCCGCCGGCGCCGGCGGCTTCCCCCTCCATCTCCATCGGTACGATCCTCCGATCCTACCAACGGCGGGAAATCCGCGCCGCTTTACGGACGCCGAGATGCCGCGGTCAATCTCGCGGATGATGGCGCCGGTGGGCGTCGCGCAGGTCGGCGGTGTCGAGGTGGGTGTATATCTGGGTGGTGGAGATGTCGGCGTGGCCGAGCAACTCCTGCACCGACCGCAGATCGGCGCCGCCGCCGAGCAGGTGAGTGGCGAACGAGTGACGAAGCGCGTGCAGCTTGCCGGCGATTCCGGCGCGCGCGGCGGCGTCCTGGAACCGCTTCCACATTCCCGCGCGCGTCAGCCGGCGGCCGGAGCGGTTGAGGAAGAGCGCCGCCTCTGCGGGGTTCCGCGCCAGCGCCGGCCGGCCGTCGCGAAGGTAGCGCTGCACCCAGTCGAGCGCCGCGCCCATCAGCGGCATCAGACGCTGCCGCCCGCCCTTGCCGGCAACGGTCATCAACTGCTGCTCCGGATGGAGCGAGGTCACCTGCAACGCCACCGCTTCGCTGACCCGCAGACCGCAGGAATAGAGCATCTCGAACAGCGCCCGGTCGCGCAGCCCGGACGGAGTGCTCAGGTCGACCGCATCCAGCATCCGGTCCACGTCGGAGGCGGTGAGGACGTCCGGCAGCCGCCGGGTCGGGCGCGGCGGCTCGACCAGCGCGGCCGGGTTGGCGGCCGCCCTGCCTTCGGCCTGCAGGAAGCGATACAGGGCGCGCAGCGCGCTCACCGACTTGGCGGCGGTGCGCGCGTCGATTCCGTCCCGCTGCCGCTCGATCAGGTAGTCGATGATGTCGGCCGTACGGGCGGACGCGACGGAGACGCCCCGTTCGACGCAGAAGCGTTCGAAGGAGCGGCACTCCTGCCGGTAGGTGGCGACGCTGGTCGCCGCCAGCGCCAGCTCCGCGCGGAGGTGGATGCCGAACTCGGCGTCGAGATCGCTCAGGACTTGCTCTGCGCGGAGCGCTGCCGTTCGCGGACCACCGCCGGGACGTCGAGATCTTCGTCAGCGCCCGGACGTTGGAATCCCGGGCCGCGCCCCCCTCTTCCGTTCAGCGCCATCCACTCCTCATAGGGGATCACTTCGACGTTGCCGTCGGCACTCTCCTCCTCCTGCGGCTCCGGCTCGACGGAAGGGGGCTTGCTGTTGAAGCCGGTGGCGACCACCGTGACGCGCAGCTCGTCGTTGAGGTCGGTATTTTCCGACATTCCCGATATCACCATCGCGTCCTGGGAAGCGGTGGTGATGAGCTCGCACACCTCGTGGAACTCGGTCAGCCCCAGGTCGCCGGCACCGGTCACGTTGATCAGGATCGCCTGCGCCCCCTCGATCCGTTCGCGTTCCAGCAGAGGATTGTTGATGGCGGCGGTCGCGGCGTCCACGGCGCGGTTTTCGCCCGTACCGACGCCGACCCCCATCAGCGCATCGCCCTTCTCCTTCATGACCGTGCGCACGTCGGCGAAATCGATGTTGATCACGCCCGGCTCGGTGATCAGGTCGGAGATGCCCTGCACCCCCTGGCGCAGCACGTCGTCGGCGAGATAGAAGGCTTCCTTGACCGGCGTGTTCTTCTCCACCACTTGCAGCAACTGCTCATTGGGGATGATGATGAGCGTGTCGACCTCCTGGCGCAGCCGCTCGATCCCGGACTCGGCCAGCTTCATCTTCTGCTTGCCTTCGAAGGCGAACGGCTTGGTCACCACGGCGACCGTGAGAATCTCCGCCTCCCGAGCCGTGCGCGCGATCACCGGCGCCGCTCCGGTGCCGGTGCCTCCCCCCATGCCGGCGGTGATGAAGACCATGTTGGCGTCGCGAACCACCTCTTCGAGCCGTTGCTGATCCTCCAACGCCGCCTTCTCGCCGACCTCCGGATCGCCCCCGGCTCCCAGCCCCTGGGTAAGGCGCGACCCGATCGGCACCTTGATCTCCGCCCGGCTCAGCTCCAGCGCCTGCAGGTCGGTGTTCACCGCCAGGAAGCGCACGTTGCGCAGCCCGGAGGCGATCATGCGGTTGACCGCGTTGCTGCCGCCCCCTCCTACCCCCAGGACCTTGATCTCCGTGAGCGGTCGGGACTCCCCGTGTATCTCGATCGTCATCGTTTCCCCTCCTTTCGATGCTCGATACCTCAGATGAATTCGCGGAACCAGCGCTTCATGCGATCCCATACGCTGTCGTATCCGCTTTCGCTGGTGTTCATGTCGAAATGCTCCGGCCCCCGCTTGCCGCGGCCGTACAGCACCAACCCTACCCCGGTCGCGAACTGCGGACTGCGATACTCCTCCACCAGTCCGCCCAGCGTCGTCGGATAGCCGATGCGGGCCGGCAGCCCCAGTACCTCGGTCGCCAACTCCGCGGCTCCGGGCAGCAACGCGCCGCCGCCGGTGAGCACGGCTCCCCCGCTCAGCAGCTTCAGGTAACCGGAACGGTCGAGTTGGTCCTTCACCATGCCGAACACCTCCGTCATGCGCGGCCGGATGATCTCCGTGAGGCGGCTTCGCTTGATCGGCCGCGCCGGCCGGCCGCCGACGCCGGGAATGCTCGCTTCGATCTCCTGGTCCTCCGTATCGTCCGGCCGACAGCTCCCGGCCTCGTGCTTCAGACGCTCGGCCACCTCCAGCGGCGTCTTCAGCATGATCGAAATGTCGCTGGTGACCTGGTCGCCGCCGAGGGCGAGCACGTCGGTGTGATACGGCGCCCCGTCCAGGTAGACCAGGATGTCGGTGGTGCCGCCGCCGATGTCGACCAGCAGCACGCCCAGTTCCCGCTCATCCTTGGTCAATACCGCCTCGGCGGCCGCCAGCGGCTCCAGGACGATGTCGTCGGCCTTGACGCCGGCCCGATTGACGCAGCGGATGATGTTCTGCGCCGACGACACCGCACCGGTGATGACGTGGACCTCGGCCTCCAACCGCACGCCGACCATGCCGAGCGGGTCGCGTACGCCGTCCTGCTGGTCGACGGTGAACTCCTGCGGGATGACGTGGACGACCTCGCGGTCCATCGGTATGACGATCGCCTTGGCGGCGTCGATCACCCGGTCCACGTCCTCGCGGGTGATCTCCCGGTCTTTGCCGGTGACCGCCACTACCCCGCGGGAGTTGACCCCCTCGATATGGCCTCCGGCGATACCGGCGAAGGCTCCCGTGACTTCGCGGCCGGACATCATCTCGGCGGCCTCCACGGCGTTCAGAACCGACCGGACGGTGGCGTCGATGTTGATGACCACGCCGCGCCGCAGCCCCCGCGACGGGGTGTTGCCGACGCCGATGATCTCCATCCGGCCGTCGTGGCCGACCTGCGCGATGATCGCGCACACCTTGCTGGTGCCGATGTCCAAGCCGACGATCAGCTCGTCTCGTGCCAACGTTACCCTCCTCCCTTCGGGCGCCCGGCGGCCGCGCGCGGCGCGGCCACCTGCGATCCGGCGCCGGTCGACTCGACGTAGACCGCCTCGCCGGCGCGGAAATCGATCTCCGACGGCATCTGCGCGCCGTCGGCGTCGAGCACGTCGAGCGCCACGAAGGCGTGTCTGACCGCTTCCACGTCGAGACGCGGTCCCAACCGCACCGCGACCGGATAGATGCTGGGATAGAACGACAGGTCGAGCATGCCGGCATCGGTGGTCGTCACCACCAACTCCGAGATCAGCCCGTACAGCCGCGAATCGCCGTCGCGGATGGAAGCCAGGGCGGCGATCGCCGGCAACAGATCGTCCGGGAGGGTGACCCCCGGCCGCGGCCGCCGGACGAACTGCAGCCCGGACACGACCGGCAGCTCCGGGATCGAGACCGGATCGACCTGGATGATGACCCCGGACGCGTCGAACACCACCGCCACGCTGCGATCGTCGATCGTGGCCAGCGCCATCGCCAGCGGCCGGCGCCGCACGACGTTGACCTCCAGCGTGCCGGGAATCCGCGTGCGCACCGATGCCGATTGCACCATCGGATGCGCGGCGATCCGTTCGGCGACCGCCTCCGTATCGACGTCGAACACGTGATCGCTGCCGTCGAGCCCGGCCAGGCGCGTCAGCGCAACGGTCGACAACGGCAGGTCGCCATGCACGACGATCTTCCTGATCAGAAGCTTCGGGGCGATGAGACCGCTGAACAATACCTGCGTCAGGAGTCCCAGCGCCACCACGCCCCCGGCCAACAGCACGACGCGCGCAGCCCTACGCACGGCGCGGTCCTGCCGGCCGGAGCCGGGCGGTCCCGCCGGCCGCAGTCGCCCCGCCGACCGCTGTGGCCCCGCCAGCCGCTGTGGCCCCGCCGGACGCAATGGCCCCGCCGGCCGAGCGCCGGCTGATGCCGCAGAGGACGCCTGCCATCGCCAAGGTCATCACCATGGCGGAGCCGCCGGAAGAGAACAGCGGCAACGGAATCCCGGTCGCCGGCAGCAGGCCGGCGACCACGGCGATGTTAGCCAACGCCTGCACCGTTACGGAGGTGGTGACGCCGCACGCGAGGTAGGCGTCGAAACGGTCCCGAGCCATTCCCGCTATCCGATAGCCGCGGGAGGCGAACGCCACGAACAGCGCCAACACGATCACGACGCCGATCAGTCCCGCCTCCTCGCCGACCACGGCGAACACGAAGTCGGAGTGGATCTCCGGAACGTCGCCGAGCTTGCGGACGCCCTGCCCGAGGCCGAGGCCGGTCAGCCCTCCGGAGGTGAGCGCGTTCCGCGCCTGCAGCACCTGATATCCCGATCCGGTCGGGTCGGACTCCGGATTGAAGAACGCGATCACCCGCTGCACGCGATGGACGCGGGTGAAGACCATGACCACCGCCAACGGGATGCTGACCAACGCCAGGGCGACGAAGTACCGGAACTGCACGCGCGCCACGAAGAAAATGATGGCGGTCACCAGCATCAGCAGCGCGGCGGTGGAAAAGTCGTTCTGCAAGTAGATCAGCGCCGCGAAGATGCAGACCACGATGACCGGCGGCAGCAGCGTGTTCACGGCATCGGTGCGCGCCTCGTACTTGCGCGACAACATCGACGCCAGATAGAGGACCAGCGCGAACTTGACCAGCTCCGACGGCTCGAACGACATCCCGGCCACCAGCAACCAGCGCCGCGCCCCCATGATCGGCCGGCTGACGCCGGGGATCAGCGTGAGCACCATCAGCACGGCCGCCAATGCCAGCAGCGGTATCGACACGCGCTTGAGGACCTTGCCGTCGAGCCGCGAGCCGACCACGGCGGCGATCGTCCCGAGCACGATGAACAGCGCTTGACGCCGCACGAAGTAGAGCGAGTCGCCGAACACCCGCTGCCCGTAGGAGTGCGACGCCGACAGGAGCACCCCCAGCCCGATGCCGGTGAGCGTGATCAGGATGACGAGCAACGTCAGGTCGGTCGGGCGCTGCCCCGCCGGCATGTCACCGTTTGCCATGGCGATCGCTACCGGCCCTCGCCGGCGCCCAACGCCGGGAGCAGCCGTTCGATGCGAAAGGCGCGCGATGCCTTCAGCAGCACCAGGTCGCCGTCCCGGACGACGTCACGCAGCCGGTCGTCGATCTCTTCGATCGTCTCCGTCCAGATCGCGCGGTCCGAGGCGCCGCCGGCCGCGCCCGCAAATGAGCGACAGAGCGCACGCGTGGCCGCACCGAAGCAGCACAGGACATCGATCCCGGCTTCGATCAGCGGCGGCAACAGGTCGAGATGCGCGCGGGGGCCGTAGCGGCCCAGCTCCAGCATCGGTCCCAGCACCGCCACCCGGCGAACGGCGCGCCGATCGGGTCCGGGCGGCGGTCCCGCGTCGCGCAGCACCGCCAGAGCGGCCCGGACCGACTCCGGGTTGGCGTTGTAGCCGTCGTGGATGACCGTGCACCGCGCACGATGGACGCACAGGCGACCCGGCGCCGGCCGCACCGCCTCGATGCCGGCGGCGACGGTGCGCGGATCGCACTGAAGCTCCGACGCCACCGACAGCGCCGCCAAGGCGTTGTCGAGGTTATGGCGACCGGGTAGAGAGAACCGGATCTGGAGCTCCTCCCAGTGGATGACCCAGCCATGCAGCCCCAGATTCTCGCTTCTCTCATACCCGGTCGTCGAATTCGATCCAAACCGAACGACCTTGGCGCGCACGTCGGCCAGCAACCGATCGGCCTCCGGTTCCCGCTCGCGCACGTAGACGCGCCCGGACGGCGCGACCGACCGTAACAACGCGCCCTTCTCTCGGGCGATGTCGCGCCGGCTGCCGATGCGGCCGACGTGGGCGCTGCCCACGTTGGTGATCACCGCGTGGTCGGGCTGCGCGAGCGCCGCGTAGCGCTCCATCTCGCCCACGGAGTCGATGCCGACCTCGAACACCGCGTACCGCTCGTCGCCGGCCATGCGCAGCACCGACATCGGCAGCCCGATCTCGGCGTTGAACGACGCTTCGGAGATCAGACTGCGGTCGTGCCGGCGCAGTATCGCTCCCAGGATTTCCTTGGTGGTGGTCTTGCCGCTGCTGCCGGTGACGGCGATGCGTACGGCGGCGCCGTGGGCCGCGCCGTGCCTGCGGGCCAAGTCGTAGAGCGCGGTCAACGGGTCGTCGACCGCGATCAGCGCGCCGTGCTCGCGGGACTCGACGTGACGGTCCCGGCGCACCAGCGCCGCTGTCGCTCCTCGCCGAAAGGCGTCGTCCACGAAGTCGTGGCCGTCGGCGTGCTGACCGGGCAGGGCGACGAACAGCGACCCGGAGCGCGCCTCGCGCGAGTCGTTGGTGACCGCGCTCACGCGCGCGCCGGAGCGGCCGCGCAATCCGGCACCGAGCATGCCGGCGATCTCATGCACGGTGTAGTTCATCGCGCCGCCGCCTCCCGCCGCGCGACGCCGGCCGGCCGTTCGACGGCGGCTTGTTCGACGGCGGCCTGTTCGACGGCGGCCGCGGCCGGCTCGACGATGGTCAGGTGCTCGGCGCTGATCGGCGTCAGACCCAGGTCGCGCTCGGCCAGCACCGATATGCGCTGCGGCGATCGGTAGATCGCGATCTTCGTCAGCAGGCGCTTGTTCTGCTCCAGCCACGCCGACTGTTCGCGCTCCAGCGCCTGCAGCTCCTCGGCCAGCAGATGGCGGTGCAGCCCGCTCCACGTGGTCATCAGCACCGCCAGCGGTAACATCAGCGCCACGAAGATCGCCAGCAGCCGCTGGCGGCCGGTGGTGAGGGTCACGGCAGTCGCTCCAGCACGCGCAGGCGGGCGCTGCGCGACGCGGGATTGGCCCGCACCTCGTCGCCCGCCGGCATCTCCGGCCGTCCGGTCACCGCCGCCACCCCGGGGTCCTCGGCCGGATACCGCTTCACGATGCCGTCGTCGATCGAGTGAAAGGCGATCACGGCGAGGCGGCCGCCCGGACGCAGCGATCGGGCGGCGGCGGCGAGCGAACGCCGCAACCTCCCGACCTCGTCATTGACGGCCACGCGCAACGCCTGGAAGACCTGGGCGGCGGGATGACGTCCGCCGCCCCGCCACGGGGTGGCGGCCAGGATGGCGCGGGCGAGTTGATAGGTAGTTTCGATCGGCTGCCGCCGGCGCGCGCGCTCGATCGCCAGCGCGTGCGCCCGTGCGTTGCGGTCGCCGCCGAAGCGGGCCAGCAGATCGCACAACTCGGACCGCGAGCTGCGGTGCACCAGCTCGGCGGCGGACGCGCCGCGGCGCGGGTCGAAGCGCATGTCGAGCGGTTGGTCGCGCAGGAACGAGAAGCCGCGCGCGCTGCGCTCGACGTGGAAGCGGCACATACCCAGGTCCATGAGGATCAGCTCCACGCTGCCGGGGTCCAACGCCCCCAGCGCCTCATCGGACCACGCCTGCCGCAGCCGAAACCGGCCGGCGTAGGCGCTGAGCCGGTCGCGGCTGCGGTCCAGCAGCGCGGCGTCGGCATCGGAGCCGAGCAGCGTGATGTCCGGGTAACGGGCCAGCATGGCCGCGGCGTGGCCGGCTTCCCCCAGGGTGACGTCGACGAACGTGCTGCGCGGACGCGGCGGCTGCAGCCGGTCGACCACCGCCTGCAGCAGTACCGGAACGTGGATCGCTTCACCATGGCCGCCATCAGAGCTGGATGCTGTCGCCAATTTCGTCGACGGCCTCCCGGTAGAGGTCGTTGGTCTCCGATTCGTAGTCGCGATAGGTCTCCTCGTCCCAGACCTCCAGGTAGGTGTCGATTCCCAGCACGATGCAGTCCTTGTCCAGGCCCGCGTAGGTCCGCAGAGAGGACGGAACGACGATCCGGCCGGTCCGGTCGATCTCCACCTCCTTCGCGGGAGCCAGGAGCCGCCGCCGGATCATCCGGCCCCGAGCCTGCAGCTGCGGCAATTTCTCGGCCAGCTTCTTCGAGAACTCATCCCACGCGTCGGGCGGAAAGAGCATGAGACATCGTTCGATCCCGCGGGTCGCCCAGAGCTTGTTGCCCGCGATCTCCTTGCGGATCGGCGCCGGCACCATGAGCCGCGCCTTCTCGTCAAGGGCGTAACGGTACTCGCCCGAGATCACGCCGCCATCTCCGGAGTGAAGGCGGCCGCTGCCGGGCGCGGCTCCGCATTCCCGTCGTTATGGGATTGAATCCCGATTCCTCCCACCAAGCCGCTCAGTATTGGGATGGCCTACCATGCTGTCAACGGTAAACAATTGTTTGGCTTGTCGGTCGTCGTCCCCGTCGTCTCCGGCCGCCGATTGACAGAGCGGACGGGACGCACGTACCTTGTGGAGAGTCGCGACGCAGAGAAGCCAGTGACCCTATATCGAGTACACTTCAGGTGGCGGAACAAAGAGGTGCAGTTGGTGGCGGAGAGTCTGGACCTCACGCACCCCTACTTCGTGTCGATCAAGGGAATCGTCTTCAAGGAGGGTGAGAAGCTCATCATCAATCCCTCCGAGGAGGAGATCCGCCGCACCTTCGGCGATGCGTCGCACCTGATGATCCCGTTTCAGACCGTCTCCCTGATCGAGGAGTTCGCCGCGGACTCGGGCTCCCGCATCCGTCCCTTCACGCTGGTGGAAGACCCGCCCGCCGAGGCGGACGAGCAGTCCGACGGCGGTAGCGAGCAGCCCGGTAGCGAGCGGCCCCGGTAGCATCGGCTCGGCCGGACGGCCGTCGCTCAGCCGGACGGCCGCCGCGCGGTTTCCAGCAGCAGCGACGCATGTCGTTGCGTGACCTCGTCGCCGTGGTCGCCGGCCAGCATGCGGGCAAGCTCATCGACCCGAGCGGCGCCGTCGACGGGCGCCGCGGTCACCGAGCTGCGCTCTCCGGAGGTCCGCTTCTCCACCTTGAGGTGCGCGTCCGCCCGCGCGGCCACGGTAGCCAGATGCGTGATGCACAGCACCTGCCGCCGCTCGGCGATGCGGCGCAGGCGCTCGCCGATCGCGACGCCGATCTGTCCGCCGACGCCGGCG
Source organism: Spirochaetia bacterium (assembly GCA_965203515.1). Lineage (GTDB taxonomy): Bacteria > Spirochaetota > Spirochaetia > SZUA-6 > Bin103 > CATQHW01. The sequence continues at coordinate 3,988,791 of OZ241907.1, read as the reverse complement.
TCGATCTCATCGAAGACAGCGGTCGGCGCGCCGCCGACGCGAGCCGGCACCGCGTTGAGCGCCAGCATCACCCGTGACAGCTCGCCGCCGGCGGCCACCGAACGCAGCGGCGCCAGCTCCTCGCCCGGGTTGGCCTGAAACAGGAACTCCACGGCGTCCGCTCCGGTCGCGCCGCGCCCGTCCGGGCGCGGCGCGACGCCGACCGAGAACCGCGCCCGCGGCATCCCGAGCCGGCGCAGCTCCGCCTGCACCGAGCGCGCCAAGTCGGCCGCCGCGCGCGTGCGGGCGGAGCTGAGGGCGGTCGCGGCGGCTCGAAGCGATCGCTCCAGCGCCGCCGCGCGCTCGACGTGGCCGGCGATCTCCTCGCCGGCCGACGCCAAGCCGTCGAGCCGGCGCCGGCAGTCGCCGGCGTGCGCCAGCGCAGCCGCCTCGGTCCCCCCGTACCGGCGCGTCACGGCGCGGATCGCCGCCAGTCGATCCTCGACCGCAAGCAGCTCACCCGGGTCCACGGTGTCGTCGGCCGCCCGGGCGAGCGCGTCGGTGATGTCTTCGACTTCATACAGCGTGGTCTCCACCTGCCGGGCGAGCGCGTCGAAGCGGTCATCGATGGAGGCGAGCTCGCCGATCGCGTGCAGCGCGGCGCGCAGATCGGCGCCGGCGCCGCCCTGCGCCTCGGCGGTGGCGGCCTTGGCATCGGCCAGCAGCCGCTGGATCCGTTCCGCGTTGCGCAGCACCCGTTGCCGGTCGGCCAGCTCCTGCTCTTCGCCGTCGCGGAGCCCCGCCCGATCGATCTCCGCCGCAGCATGCTCCAGGAGCTCGCGGTCGCGCGCGGCGCGCTCCAGGCCGCTCCGCAACCGATCCAGACGCTGCTCGACCTCGGTGAGGCCGCGCGTCTCGGCAGCGATCGCGGCCACCTGTTCCTCCACGTCGGCGTATCGGTCCAGCAACCGCCGCTGCTCGGCCGCCGACAGCAACGCCTGATGCCGGTGCTGCCCGTGGATCGCCAGCAGCAGGCGTCCCAGCTCGGTGTAATCCGCCAACGGAACCGGTACCGACTGGACGAACGCGGTTCCCCGGCCCCGCCGGCGAGCCACGCGCCGCAGGTGGAGCGGCTCTCCGTCCAGCTCGATCGAGCGTGAGCGCAGCCAGCGGTCGACCTCCGGCGCGTCCGGCGTATCGAACACCGCGGTCACCTCGCAACGTTCCGCCCCCGAACGGATCTCGTCGACGGTGATGCGCGCGCCGATGGCCACGCCCAGCGCGCCGATGATGATCGACTTGCCGGAGCCGGTCTCGCCGGTGATCGCGGTCAGGCCCGGACCGAAGGTCAGGTCGATGGCGTCGATCAGGGCATAGCCGCGGATGTGGAGCGCTTCAAGCACCCGGCTCCCCCGCCCAGTGCAGCTTGTGCCGCAGCACCTCGTAGAAGTTCCGCCGGTCGGACTGGATGATCAGCGCCGAGTGTTCGTAGCGCCGGAGCACCACCCGATCGCCGGGTTGGAGCGGCACCGACCGCTGGCCGTCGACGGTCAACATCACCGCGGTGCGCTGCGGCTCCTCCACCGTGATCTCCACGACCTCGTCGGCCGGGACCACCAGCGGCCGATTGGAGAGCGTGAACGGGCAGACCGGGTTGAGCACCAGCGCCTGCATCTCCGGGTGCAGGATCGGGCCGCCGGCCGCCATGGAATAGGCGGTGGAGCCGGTCGGCGTCGACAGGATCACTCCGTCGGCGCGGTATCGCCCGACCGGCGTGCCGGACAGCGCCACCTGCAGGCGCGTGATCTTGGGCATGCCGCCGGTCGAGATGACCGCGTCGTTGAGCCCGGGCAGCCGCGCCACCTCCCGGCCGCCGCGCATCACGCCGGCCACCACCATGACGCGGCGGCTGACCGCCAACCGCCCGCTGCGGTAGCGTTCGAACGCTTCCCGCCACTCCGGCTTGGCGACCTCCGTGATGAAGCCCAGCGTTCCCAGGTTGACCGGCAGGATCGGCGTCTCCTGCTCCGCCACGATCCGGGCGCAGTTGAGCAGCGTGCCGTCGCCGCCCAGCGACAGGGCGATGTCGGGCGGTTCACCGCAGCGCGCCTGCGCATCGGCCTCGAGCCGGCGTACGTCGACCGCTCTGCCGCGCAGGTAGCCGGCGACCTCCTCGACGAACGCCGCGTCGGGATTGCCCGGTTTGTGCACCAGCAGCGCGCGGGCCACCTTCACGGACGCGCCGGCCACGGCTCCACCTTCGTATGCCGCCGATAGACGCTCAGGGCAGGGTCGCCAGGATCCGGGCGACGGCCCCGACCCGCGATTCGCCAAGCAGCGGGTACAGCGGAAACAGGACGCAGCGGCGGGCCAGCGAATCGGCAGCCGGACAGGCGCCGCCGTCGCTGCCGCCCTCCCTGGCGGCGTCCGCCGCGGCGGCATTCCCGCCGGGAACGGCCGCGTCGCGCACGCACGCCGCGATCGAGCGTTCATAAGCCGGGCGGGTCTCGATCCGGGCGCGGGCTGCGTACCGCTGCACCTCGCGCGCGCCGTCAGCGACGACCACCGGATAGGAGAACGGCACCTGCACGCCGCCCTGCTCGCGGCGCGGCAGGCTCAACGTGCGGTGGCGGGTACGGGTGATCGCCGCGTGATAGGCGTCGCGGATGCTCCGCCGGGTCCGCATGTCGCCTTCGTACCGCTTGAGCTGCGCCAGCGCCAGCGCGGCGTTCAGGTCGGCCAGCGGCTCGGCGCGATCCTCGGCGACCCGCCGGGCGGATGCCAGCACGGCGCGCGTCCTGCACAGCAGCAGGGCGCCGCCCGCCGCGGTCAGGAGACCGGCATGTCCCAACGACATGACCGCCAGATCGCCGCGCGGCCCCGCCGACGCCGCGCCGTCGTAGCCGCCCAGCGAGCAGGTGACGTCCTCGATCACCGGCAGCTCCCACGAGCGCACGCGCGTCAGGTCGGGAACGAACCCGAGGGTATGGTCCAGCAAGGCGGCCTGCGCCCTGCCGCGCTTCTCCTCCGCAAGGTCCAGGTCGATCACGCCGGAATCGGGGTTGACGTCGATCACCAGCGGCACCAGGTTACCCGACTCGACGGCGTCCCGATGCGCCTGCGGCGCCAACGCCGAGCACAGCACGCGCGCGCCGGGCGGCAGCCCCAGCGCGGCGAGCGCGCAGACGAGCGCCAGACGATAGTCGGCCAACGCGATCCCGCCGGCCATACCCAGGGCGGCGGCGACCGCGGCGGCAAGCTCGCGCGCGCCGTCGCCCGAGCCGATCTTGTCCGCGACCAGACAGCCCAGCACGCTGTCCAGCTCCCCGCGTCGGACCGTCGGGCGGAACACCGGGACCCGCTTCACGCCGGCGCCCCGCGCGCCGCGCCCGGCTCCGGCGATGCCGTGCGCAGCGGCACGAACCGGCAGTCGACGCCGCGTACGGTCCGCGTCGTGCCGCCGCAGCGCCGGATGGTGGTCATCACCTGATACTCGTCCTCCGCGCCGATCGGGATCAGCATGACTCCGCCGTCCGCCAGCTGCTCGACCAGCGGCTGTGGCACCGCCGAGGACGCGGCGGCGACCAGTATCCGGTCGAAGGGAGCCGCTTCCCGCCAGCCCAGCCTGCCATCGCCGGTGCGAAAGTCGATGTTGGCGTATCCCAGGTCCGCCAACACGCGCTTCGCCCGATCCTGCAGCGCCGGGATGATCTCGATCGACCAGACGTGATCGGCCAGCTCGGCCAGGATCGCCGTCTGGTAGCCGCTGCCGGTCCCCACCTCCAGAACGCGCTCGCCGCCCGTGAGCGACAGCAGCTCGGTCATCAGGCCCACCATGAACGGCTGCGACATCGTCTGGCCGAAGCCGATCGACACGGGATGATCCTCGTAGCAGCCGGAGCGGCAGGCAGCGGCCGCAAAGCGGTGGCGCGGGACCCGGCTCATCGACGTGATCACGCGCCGATCGGTGATGCCGCGGCTCTGCAGCTGACGCTGCACCATGCGGCCGGCTTCCCGCGGGTCGTCGCCGGGCATGGTCAGCCGCTGGCCGCGGTCAGCCATCTAGCAGAGGACGGCTCCTTCGGAGCGGCGCTCGTCCTTCATGTGCAGCTTCGATAGTTTGTACGCCTTCAACAACTGCTGAATCGCATCGTTCACCGCCTCGGTGCGGTCATGGTAGAAGCCGTCCTTGACCATACGGTCGATACCGGCCAACAGGTCGGACGAGGTCTCCACGTACGTTTTCGACACCGCGCACCCCCCTCCTGGGTCCGCTCGCCGCGCGCCGGTCAGCGCTGCCGGCCGCGCGGCGGGCTCCGGTCTCCTGGGCCTGGCTAGACTCGAACTAGCGACCTCACGCTTATCAGGCGTGCGCTCTAACCACCTGAGCTACAGGCCCCGCTTCGCTCCGGCCCCATGATACCGCAGATCGGGTGCCTGTGGGACCATGATCCGATCATAATCCGAAGCAGGCCGCCGATGAATCCCGCCCGCGCCATCGCCAACGCCCTGACCCTGAGCCGCGCGCTGCTGGCGCCGCTGATCCTGTTCGCCCTGATCGGAACGGACGGCGGAGGCGCCGCCGCGGCGCTGGCCCTGACCGGGATCGCCGTAGTGACCGACTATCTGGACGGCGCGATCGCGCGGCGCTTCGACGTCGAGTCGCGGTTCGGCAAGGTGGCCGACGCCTTCACCGACGCGCTGGTGTTCGTGGGGATCTTCGCCGGGCTGGCCGCCCGCGGCGTCCTGCCGTTCTGGATGCCGGCCCTGATCGCGGCCCGCGAAGCGGTGATGCACGCGGTCATCAGGCCGACGCTGTTGCGCCTGCGGGTCGACGCGGGGGCACGGCCGGCCGGCAAGTTCAAGACCGTGCTGCAGGCGGTGGCGGCGATCGCGGCGCTCGTGCTGCTGTCGGCGGCGCCGGACCACGCCCGCGTGGTCGCGCTGCCGCTGGCCGGCGCCGCGGCCGTGGTCTCGATCGTCTCCCTGTACTGGTACGTCGAACCGATCGCGGCGCACCGCGGCTGGGACCGGCTCACGTTCAGCATCGCCGCCACCTGCGCGAGCCTGTGGCTGCTGCAGATCGCCATCCTGGCGGTCGCCGCCGAGCTCGGCCTGCCGTCCGGGGCGGCCGGTTACGCGCTGCTCCACACGTCGGTCGCCGGCGGTCTGGTCGTCCTGCTGCTGAAACGGCGGCGCGATTTCGCGATCGTCGACGGACCGCGCCTGTCGCGCGTCAACCCGTCCAACGTGTTGACCTTGGCGAGGCTCACCTCGATACCGTCGGTGATCCTGCTCATCACCGCCGCGGCGGACCGGACCGCGCCGGTATGGCCGGTGCTGGCCTTGCTGTCGGCGGTGCTGCTGACCGACCTGGCGGACGGCGCGCTCGCGCGGCGGCGAGGGCAGGTGACCCGCATCGGCTCGTATCTCGACTCCTCCACCGATTACCTGCTGTTGGGAGCGGGAGCGATCCTGTCGCTGGCCTACGGGATCGGCACGCCGTGGGTATTCGCGGTCCTGGTCGGGCGGCTGGCCATCCAGGCGGCGGCAGCGCTCTGGATCGTCGCCGCCGGGCGGCCGCTGCCGTCGGCCACCCGACTGGGCAAGGCGTCGATCGCGGCCGGCATGGTGCTGCTGGCCGTGGAACTGGCGGCCGCGCTGGGGACGCGGCTCCTGCCGGCGTCGGGGATCGGCCCGCTGCCGCTCACGCTGCTGGAACTGGGGCTGGCCGGCGTGCTGGCGGCGTCCGCGGTCGAAAAGCTCGTCCTGCTCGCCGGCGCCGTCCGGCGGTCGGTCGGTCACGGGTCGGGACGCCCGGACTAACCGCCCTTTCTCTTCTTGTTGCGGCGCTTGCTGACCGGCTGCAGCCGCGTACCGGTGGGGCGTGGCGGCGCCGGGGCCGGCTTCGGCTCGGTCGGCGCTGCGGGCGGCGGCCCGGATGCGGCCGACGGGCTCGCCCCGCCCGCATCCGCCGCCGGCGCCGGCGCGGACGGGGCGGCCGGCGCTTGGGCGGCGGCGCGGCGGCCGCCCAAGGCCGGGCGCCGGCGCTGCAACAGCATGACGATCGGCGAGGCGATGTACATGGACGAATAGGTGCCCACGATCACGCCGATGATCACAGCCAGCGCGAACGTCCGAATCGGGCCGGTGGCGAAGACGTAGATGGCGACGACCGCCAGCAGCGTCGTCAGGGAGGTGATGAGCGTCCGCGACAGCGACTGGGTGATGCTGGTGTCGATCACCCGGCGCAGGTCGGCGTCGCGCATCAGCGACACGTTTTCGCGCACGCGGTCGAAGATGACGATGGTGTCGTTCAGAGAGTAGCCGACGATGGTCAGCAGGGCGGCGATGGTAGCGGTGGAGACCTCGATGCGGAAGGTGCCGAGCACGCCGATCAGCACCAGCACGTCGTGAGCGACCGCCACCAGCGCCGCCACCGAGTACTCCGGGCGAAAGCGGAAGCCGACGTACACCATGATGAGCAGCAGCGCGACCACGATCAGCCAGACCGCCTGCCGGCTGAGGATCTGGGAGAACCGCCTGCCGACGAAGTCGGTGGAACGGACGATCAGGCTGTCGTCGCCGAACGCGTCCGCAAGCAGCGTGCGAACCTGTCGCTGCGCGGTCTGCATCTCCGTGTCGTCGTCGGACGCCACCTCGACGCGGATCACGAACTGCTGCTCCGACCGTGCGCCGATCGTGCGGATGCTGACCTTGTCCAGCGGGCCGAGCGCCGCGCGTACCGCGTCGATCGACAGCGGCTCGCCGGCCGCGCCGACGTGCAGGACCAGGCGGCCGTCGCGGATCTGCGGGCTCTCCGCCAACAGCTCGGCGGACGCCAGCGCCGGCTCCAGGGCCGTCGCCGCGGCCACGCCCGGCACCTCCGCGATCGCGTCGGCCATCTCTCCGAGCGACGGATGATCCGCGAAGCGGAGCGTGGTCTGGCCGAGCACCTCGGTAGCGCGGAGGACGATCCGGCTGGCGGTCTGCTGCACGGCGACCTCCAGTTCCGTCCCTTCCTGCAGTTCCAGCACCAGCGCCGGACGGGCGATCTGCACCTGCTGCGACAGGCCGCCGGCCAAGTCGACGGAAAGATTGAACCCGCCGCGCTGTATCGTCATCGCCAGTCCGGCCGTGATGACCGCCAGCGACAGTATCAGCATCGGCAGCCGGTAGCGGGTGAACTCTATCGTCGCGCGCACTACGCCGGCCTCCGCTGCTGCCCGCCGATCCAACCCAGGCTCAGACGCTCCACGCGCAGCACCTCGACCAGGAAGTCGAAGATCAGCCGCGACACCACCAGCGCGGTGAACATCGATGACAGGATGCCCACGGAAAGGGTCACCGCGAAGCCCTGGATCGGACCGCTGCCGATCTGTGACAGCACCACCGCGGCGATGAACGTGGTGATGTTGGCGTCGAGCACCGCACGGAACGCCTTGGCGAAGCCGGCGCGCACGGCGGCGGCGGTCGACTTGCCGGCGCGCAACTCCTCCTTGATCCGTTCGAAGATGATCACGTTGGCGTCCACCGCCATGCCGACCGTCAGGATCACGCCGGCGATGCTGGGCAGCGTCAGCGTAAAGCCCAACACCGACAGGGTCGATACGACGAAGAACAGGTTGAGCGCCAGCACCAGGTCGGCGATCAGTCCGGCGCCGCGATAGTACGCCACCATGAACAGGAACACCAGCAGCGCGCCCACCCCCACGGCGCGGAGACTGGCGCGGATCGAGTCTTCGCCCAGGCCGGCGCCGATCTGCTGCTGGCTGACGATATCCAGCGGCACCGGCAGCGAACCGGTACGCAGCACCAGCGCCAAGTCCTCCGCCTCGCTCTGGGTGAAGCCGGTGACCCGCACCTGATTGCGGATCGCCTGCGAAATCTGCGCGCGCGCCTTGACGCGGTCGTCGAGCACGACCGCCAGGATCTCGCCGACGTTCTCCTGGGTGAGCTTGAAGAAGATCTCGCCCCCTTCCGGGCTCAGAAAGAACAGCACCTCCGGCCGTCCCGTGAGCGGATCCCGGTCGACCCGCGAGTCGTTGATGTAGGCTCCGGACAACCCCTCTTCCTCCTCGATGACCGCGTAGCCGAGGAGCTGGTCGACCCCGTAGGTGTCCTTCTCATAGACGCCGCGCAGCACGGTGCCCGCCGGCAGGACGTTCGGATCGCGGAGACCGCCGTCGGCGGCGAGGAAGTTGCCCGGATTGGCGCGCTGGTAGTCGTCGAATGCCTGCTGGCCCTCCGAGTCGACCAGATGGAAGCCCAACCGCCCCTTGCCGACGATGAAGTTGCGCATCCGCTCCGGGTCCGGCGCGCCCGGCAGCTCGACGACGATCCGGTCGTCGCCCTGCCGGTTGATCGACGGTTCGGTCAATCCGAACTGGTCGACGCGGTTGTTGAGTATCTCGAGCGAGCGGTCGATCGCGTCCTGGCGGTCGGCGTCGGTGAGCGTTCCGATCTCCGCCGCCAACTCGTCGAAATCGGGCTCGATCAGCACGTACATGCCGCCCTGCAGGTCGAGCCCGAGCTGCAGGCTGCGGGTGGTCAACTCCTTGATATCGAGCAGCCGCCGGCGGTGGTCGGCTTCCAGTTCGCCCAGCAGCGTCGCCTGGCTGCCGAACCCATCGAGCAGCGCCTCCACGGTCCACGGCGACGGTACCGTCCGCTGCTCGAACCGGTACTGATCCCGAGCCGGCGCACGCAGGAAGCCCAGGTCCGCCGGAATCGACGAGTCGGGACCTTCTTCGACCAGCGCCAGCAGCCGCTGCAGATCGTCGCCGGCACGCTGTTGCGACACGATGCGTATCTGGTCGCGCGACGAGACGGCGATCTGCCGCTCATCTTCCGGCAGCAGAAGATGCCACCTGATGGTAGGCATCAGGAACGCCACGGCGATCCCCAAGAACACCAGAATGATCCCGAGCCGGAGTCGTTTACTCACCGGATCGGCCCATCAGGCGCCGGCGCAGGTACGGATGGAGGTTTGGCATGGCGGAGCGGGGCGCGCCGGCAGCGGTCCGGCGGCACTACTTCGAGTCGGTACTGTCCGGCGATCGGACGGCAGCCTTGTCGAATTCGATCTTGGTATCGTCGTCCACCTTCAGCGTGAGCGTACCGGCGTCTTCGCGGATGGCGGTGATCACCCCGTGCATCCCCCCGATGGTGACCACCTTGTCGCCCTTCTTGAGGCCTTCCAGGTACAGCTTGGTCTGCTTGCGCTTCTTGCTCTGCGGGCGGAGCACCAGGAAGTAGAAGATCAGGAAGATGGCCGCGAACGGCAGAATCAGCGTGGTTATCGGGTCGTTGGGTTGCATTACGGCGGTTTCCTCAGAGTCGCTTGGTTTCCTGCAGGCCGTGCGGGCGGACCGGAGCACCCCGGCCCGCCGGCGGCCCCGACGCTATCACGAGGACGGCTCCGGCACAACAGCGCCGCCGCGCCGGCTTCCGGAAGGTCATACCCGCTCGACCCCGGTCACGGTGTCCGGCACGCCGAACACGCCGAAACGGGCGCGAAGCTCGTCCATGTCCGCTACCGGCACGACCGCATCGGCGTTGTAGGACCGCAGCACCGCCTGCTGCGCCGGGGCGTCACCGTCGTACTCTGCGGCGCACAGCGCCGCCTTGTAGAGGCCGTGCTCCAGCAGTCCCCGGCACGACAGCCGGCCATAGCGGCGCCGGGCGGTGCGGTCGACCATGGCGACGCCGCCGCGATAGCCGATGGTGAACATGAAGTCGGCCCGCAACAGCCTGCGCGAGGCGCGTCTCATCGGTATCTTCATGAGGCTGACGAGAGAGGCCCCACGCCCGCGCAACGCGGACGTGAGGCCTGGCGTGACCCGCCGGAGTGCATGGATGACGACGCGGGATCGGCAGGACGGATCAGTAGCCCATGCCGCCCATGTCACCGCCCGGACCGCCCGGAGGGCCTGCTGCGGCCTCCTTCTTCTCCGGCAGGTCGGTGATGGTGCATTCGGTGGTGAGCAGCAGCCCCGCGATCGACGCGGCGTTGGTGAGCGCCGACCGGGTGACCTTGGCCGGATCGATGATGCCGGCGCTCGACATGTCCCGCCATTCCATGGTCTGCGCGTCGAAGCCGTTGCCCTGCGCTTCGTTCTTGGCGCGCTCGACGACGATCGACCCGTCCAGACCCGCGTTCACGGCGATCTGGCGGATCGGCTCCTCCAGGGCGCGCTGCACCAGCTTGAAACCGACGCGCTGCGCTTCGTTGAGGTCGTCCAGGTCCCGATCGCCGAGATTGCCGGCCGCCTGCACCAGGGTGGAGCCGCCGCCCGGAATCACGCCTTCCTCGATGGCGGCGCGGGTCGCCGACAGGCCGTCCTCGACCCGGTGCTTCTTCTCCTTGAGCTCGACCTCCGTGGCCGCGCCGACGTTGACCACGGCGACGCCGCCGGCCAGCTTGGCCAAGCGCTCCTGCAGCTTCTCCCGGTCGTAATCGGAGGTGGTCTCTTCGATCTGCACCTTGATCTGCGCGATGCGGTCGGTGATGTCCTGCTGCTTGCCGCCGCCTTCGATGATCGTGGTGTTTTCCTTCTCCACCTTGACGCTCTTGGCGGTGCCGAGCTGTTCGAGCTCCGTGTTCTCCAGCTTCAGCCCCAGCTCCTCGGCCACCACCTGGCCGCCGGTGAGGATGCCGATGTCTTCGAGCATCGCCTTGCGCCGGTCGCCGAAGCCGGGCGCCTTCACCGCGCAGGCGTTGAGCGTGCCGCGCAGATTGTTGACCACCAGAGTGGCCAGCGCCTCACCTTCGACGTCCTCCGCGATCAGCAGCAGCGGCCGGCCCGCCTGCGCCAGCTTCTCCAGCAGCGGGAGCAGGTCCTTCATGCTGGAGATCTTCTTGTCGTGGATCAGGACGTACGGGTTTTCCAGCACGGCGGTCTGGGTGTCGCGGTTGGTGACGAAGTACGGCGACAGGAAGCCGCGGTCGAACTGCATGCCCTCCACCACTTCGAGGTTGGTCTCCATCGACTTGGATTCCTCGACCGTGATGACGCCGTCCTTGCCGACCTTCTCCATCGCGTTGGCGATCAGCTCGCCGACCGCCGGGTCGTTGTTGGCGGAGATGGCGGCGACCTGCGAGATCTCCTCCTTCTCCTTGATGTCCTTGGAGGAGCCCTTGATGTGGTCCACCGCCAGATCGACCGCCACGGCGATGCCGCGCTTGATGTCCATCGGGTTGATGCCCGCCGCGACCGACTTGAGCCCTTCCTTGATCATCGAGTAGGCCAGGACGGTCGCCGTGGTGGTGCCGTCGCCGGCTACGTCGTCGGTCTTGGTCGCCGCTTCCTTGAGGAGCTGGGCGCCCATGTTCTCGAACGGGTCCTCAAGCTCGATCTCCTTGGCGATCGTGACCCCGTCGTTGGTCATGGTCGGAGCGCCGAACTTCTTGTCCAGCACGACGTTGCGGCCCTTGGGGCCCAACGTCACCTTGACGGCGTTGGAGAGCTTCGTCACACCTGCCAGAAGCTCCTTGCGCGCCGACTCATCAAATTGCAGTTGCTTAGCCATAGATCACCCTTTCCAGAGTTATGTAGTGGGAGTTATGGGGTCAAGATAGCAATTCCCGCCGCCGCCGCCAACATCCGCGGCGAAATTTTCTGCGGTCGGCGCCGGCCCGAGCGTCAGGCTGCCGCTCAGCACGCGCGCGGCGGCGCCGGCGCCGGTGCGGAGCAGCAGCGCGCCGTCGCGGTCGACCCCGATCAGCACGCCGGCGACCACGCGGCCGCCCTGCTCCACCCGCGCCGCACGGCCGACCCCGGCCAGCCGCCCGCGCAACCGGACGAGCCAGTCGCCGGCAGCGAGCAGCCGGCGCACGGCCTCCAGCACGTCCCGCTCGACCCGGGCGCGATCGACGCTGCGCCCCAGGCACAGGGCCAGCGAGGTCGCCGCTCCGGCGTCCGGGGGGAACGACCGCTGGTTGCAGTTCATGCCTATGCCCACCAGCAGCCAGCCGCCGGTGACGGTGCAGAGCACGCCGGCCAGCTTGCGGCCGCCGACCAGCAGGTCGTTGGGCCACTTGATGGAGGGCGCCAGCCCCAGCGCCGCGGCCACCTCCGCCAGCGCGCAGCCGGCGCGCAGCGGCACCGTAGCCGGCGCCGCCGCGGTCACGGTGCGGCGCAGCATGAGCGTCAGCAGCAGGTTGGCGCCGGCCGCCGACCGCCAGCGGCTGCCGGGCGCGCGGCCGCGCCCGGCGGTCTGGCGGTCGGCGGTGACCGCGGTCCCGTGCGGGGGCGACGCGGCGATCAGCCGCACCGCCTCGTCCATGGTCGAGGCGGTCGTGCGCAGGCGGTGGATCGGCGCCCCCCACGGGCTGACCGCGCGCGGCGCCGGCGGCGGAGGCCCGGTCACCCGGACCGACTTACATCGATACCAGCAACTCCTGCGGCGAGCACAGGAGCTCCAGGAACCGCGACACGAAGGTGGCGGCCGGGACGCCGTCCACCACGCGATGATCGAACGCCAGCGACACGGGGAGCACCACGCGAGCCTCGATCGCCCCGTCGTCGACCACGCGCGGCGCCTGATGGATACGGCCTATGCCCAGGATCGCCACCTGCGGCGGGTAGATCATCGGCGCTGCCCACAGACCGCCGAACGGCCCGAAGTTGGTCAGCGCGAAGGTGCCGCCGCGCAGGTCGTCGGCGGCCAGCGAGCGGCTGCGGGCGGCGGCCACGAGCTGCTTCATCCGGCGATCGATCGTCAGGATCGTGCTGGTGTCGACGTTGCGGATCACCGGCAACAGCACGCCCGCCTCGGTGTTGACGGCGAAGCCGATGTTGACCTCGCGATACGCGGTCACCTCCTGGGAGACCGCGTCGTAGGTGGCGTTGAGGACCGGCACGTCGCGCAACGCGGTCGCCAGCGCCTTCATGAAGAACGGCTGGTAGCTGATGTGGGCGGCGCGGTTGCGGTTGGCCTTGGCGCGCAGCTCCACCAGCTCGTCGACCTCGCCCAGATCGTGGACGATGGCGGTCGGTATCCGGCGGCTCAGCTCCATGTTGCGCGCGATGGTCTTGCGCAGGATGGTCAGCTCCACCCGTTGCCCGGCCGGCAGGTCGACCGGCCTGGTGAGCGGGTCGTCGATCAACGGGAAGCCGAACGCGTTGCCGGCAGGCGGGCCGTGCGCGGGCGGCGCGGCCACCGGCACGCCGGTGCGGGCGTCGGCCGCCTTGAGGATGTCCTCCTTGCGGATGCGGCCGCCGTCGCCGGTGCCCGGCACCGAGCGGAGGTCGACGTTCAGGTCGCGCGCCAAGCGGCGCGCGGCCGGGGTCGCCAGCACCGGGCCGGAAGCGGCGGCAGGGCCGGAAGCGGCGGCAGGGCCGGAAGCGGCGGCAGGGCCGGAAGCGGCGGCAGGGCCGGCCTCCGGCTCCGGCGCGGGTTGCGGCGGCCGGTCGTCGTTCCCGCCCGGCACGGCCTCGTCACTGGGGGGAAGCAGATCGCCGCCGGCATCCAGCCGGCCGACGACGGTAGCGCCGTCGTCCGGCCGCGGCCGATCGTCCCCGGCGCGGTCGCCGGTCTCGCCCGGATCGAGCGCCTCTTCGCCGCCCGCCTCGTCGCCGTCCACCTCGATGTAAGCGAACGGATCGCCGACCTTGATGATCTGCCCGGCCGTCGATCCGAAGCGGCGCAGCACGCCGGTCTTGGGCGACGGGATCTCCGCCACCACCTTGTCGGTCTCGACGATGGCGAGGATATCGCCCTCTTCGACCGCATCGCCAGGCCGCAGCTTCAGCTCCAGGATCTTCCCTTCGTGCAACCCCTCGCCGATGTCCGGGAACCTGAACTCATACATCGTGACCCACCGCCTCAATAGCTCAGCAGCCGCCGGGCCGCGGCGACGATGTCGGCGACGCTGATCAGGTAATGGCGCTCATGCCGCGGCAGCGGCACGACGATGTCGCTGCCGGTCAGGCGCGCGGGCGGCGCCTCCAGGTGCAGAAACGCCTGCTCGGCCACGACTGCGGTCAGCTCCGCGCCGACGCCGTACGAACGCGGCCCCTCGTGCACCACCAGCAGGCGCCCGGTCCGGCGCACCGACTCGACCACCGCGGTCAGATCGGGCGGGTAGATCGTGCGCAGGTCGATCACCTCTACCGACGCCTCGCCGCGCAGTCGGTGCGCCGCGGCGATCGCCTCCTTCATCTGCGCGCCGTAGGAGACGATGGTCAGGTCGCTGCCCGGCGCCGCCACCCGCGCGGTGCCCAGCGGGATGACGAAGTCGCCTGCGGGGATCTCCTGCCGGGGCGCCTGATAGACGCGCTTGGGCTCCATGAAGATCACCGGATCGGGGTCGCGGATCGCGGCGATCAACAACCCCTTGGCGTCATGCGGCGTGGACGGGATCACCACCTTGATGCCGGGTACGTGCGCCAGGATCGCCTCCATGCTCTCGCTGTGGTGCTCCAGCGCGCGGACGCCGCCGCCGTACGGCATGCGGATCACCAGCGGCGCGGTGAACGCGCCCTGCGTGCGGGTGCGGATACGCGCCACGTGGTTGATGATCTGGTTGAACGCCGTCCAGATGAACCCGCTGAACTGGATCTCCACCACCGGCCGCAGGCCTGCCACCGCCATGCCGAGCGCGCCGCCGACCGCAGCGCTCTCCGCCAGGGGGGTGTCGAAGCACCGCGACGGCCCGAACTCCTGCTGCAGTCCGGTGGTGGCGCGAAATACGCCGCCGTTGACGCCGATGTCCTCCCCGAAGGCGATCACCCGCTCGTCGAGCCGCATCTCCGTGCGCAGCCCGTCGTTGATGGACGAGACCAGATTGACCGCCGTCATCTCAACGGTCGTCCCGCGCCCGATCGCCGCGCAGCTCGCGCAGCCGCGCAAGCTGATCCCGAAGGAGCGGCGGCGGCTCCGCGAAGGTGTGACGGAAGCCGGCCTCCAGCTCCGGGTCGGACGCCGACTCCACCTCTTCGAACGCCTGCCGCGCCTTGATCCGCGCCTCAGCCACCAGCGACCGGGTGTCCGCCTCCGTGAGCAGCCCCCGATCGGTCAGGAGCCGCTGCAACCGCCTGATCGGATCGTGCCGCTCCCACGCGCGTTCCTCCTCGCGGGTGCGGTAGCGGGTCGGATCGTCGGTGGTGGTGTGCGCGCCTACCCGATAGGTGATGCCCTCGATCAACGTCGGCCCGCCGCCGGCCCGTGCCCGGCGCACCGCTTCGCGCACCACCTGATGGACGGCGGTGACGTCGTTGCCGTCGACCTGCACGCCGGGAAAGCCGTAGCCGTCGGCCTTGGCCGCCAGCGAAGGCGCAGCGCACTGGGCGTCCCGCGGCGTCGACAGCGCGTACTGGTTGTTCTGGACGTAGAACACCGTCGGGGTCTTCCAGACGCCGGCGAAGGTGAGCGACTCGTGAAAGTCCCCCTGCGAGGTGGCGCCGTCCCCGCAGTAGCAGAGCACCACGCGGTCGCGTCCCTGATGACGCTCCGCGAACGCCAGCCCGATCGCGTGCGGGAGTTGCGAGCCGATCGGGATCGACACCGGCGCCAGATGGTAGCGGTCGATGTCGAGCCGGCTGCCGTCCTCCACGCCGTACCAGTACTGGAAGTGCGCGGTGATCGGCAGGCCGCGCACCAGCAACGCGCCCAGCTCGCGGTACGCGTGCACGATCCAGTCATCTTCGCGCAACGCCATGGCGCCGCCGACGCTGTTGGCCTCCTGGCCGACGGCGGGCGGATAGGGCAGCAGCCGGCCCTGCCGGGTCAGGCTGACCGCCCACTCGTCGATGGCGCGCGACTGGATCATCACGCCGAACGCGTACAGCAGTTGCCGGTCGGTCATGCCGGGTTCGTCCCGGCAGTCGGCAGCCAGCGCCCCGTCGGGGCTCAGGCGCTGCACCATGGTCCGGCCGGCCGGCGTCACGGCTCGCCCTCGTGCCATGCACCGAACAGGGTACCGCCGTGCGGGGCCGCACGCAACCGGCGCGCGACCGGCGCGCGGCCGGGGGTATGCGGCTTGCCGCGCGACCGGCGGTGGGACAGACTCCAGCGTCTGGGAATGGAGGCGCATACGGGGCTGCGGGCCTCGATTCTGGCGGCGCCGGAGCCGCTCGGAGCGGCCGGCGCCGCCGCGTTGGCAGAGCGCATCGATCGCTGCCTGACCGAGCCGACCGGAGAGCGGCGCTGGCAGCGGATGGTGCGTGAGGCGCTGCGCGAGCCGCTGCCGTTCACCCGCATTCCGTTCGCGGTGCATCGACTCTGCTTCGCGGCGGCGTACGCCGGCCGCGCCCCGGAGCTGCCGCCGCCGCCGGCGTGGTTGCCGGCGATGGAGCGGCCGGCCGGGGAGCCGGGCGACAGCAACGTGCGGCGGCTGGCGCGGGCCGTGGGCGTCGACGGCGTAGCGGCGCTGCACCGCTGGTCGATCGAGCACCGCGCCGCCTTCTGGCAGATCACGTGCGAGCGGCTCGGTATCGACTTCCGGGGGAATCCGGGGCCGCCGCTTCGCGACGGGCGCTGGTTTCCCGAGGCGCGGCTGAACATCGCCGAGCACTGCCTGCGCGGGGGCGACCGGCCGGCGGTCGTCTATCGCGCCCGTGAAGACGGGCCGCTCGCCGCGGTGAGCGGCGCCGAGCTGGCGCGGCTGGCGCACGCCGTGGCGGGCCACTGCCGGGCGCGCGGTCTGCGGCCGGGGACGCGCGTGGCGCTGTACCTGCCGATGACGGTAGAGGCGGTCGCCGCCTACCTGGGCGTGATCCTGGCCGGCTGCGCGGCGGTCTCGATCGCCGACAGCTTTGCCGCCCCGCAGGTGGCGGTCCGCTTGCGCATCACCGGAGCGTCGCTGGCGATCGTCGGCACGGCCACCTACGAGCGGCTGCTGGACGCCGCTCCCGATCTGGCGGCGATCGTGATCGGCGAGCTTCCCGACGGCCGCCGGCCGCGCGGCGCCGATACGCCCTGGCAGCAGGTCGCGGCAGCCGACCCGGCGGGAGCGGTCATCCGTCCGGCCGGAGCCCACACCAACATCCTGTTCTCGTCCGGCACCACCGGCGATCCCAAGGCGATCCCCTGGACGCACCTGACGCCGATCAAGTGCGCGGCGGACGCCCTGCTGCTGCAGGACGTCCGGCCGGACGACGTGCTGGCGTGGCCCACCAGCCTGGGATGGATGATGGGGCCGTGGCTGATCTACGCGGCGCTCCTCAACCGAGCCACCCTCGCCTTGTACTACCCCGGCCCGAAGGGTTCGGACTTTGGCCGGTTCGTGCGCGACGCCGGCGTCACCATGCTGGGCCTGGTGCCGACGCTGGTCCGCATCTGGCGCCGCTCCCGCTGCATGGAGGGCATCGATTGGAGCCGCATACGCCGCTTCAGCTCGACCGGCGAATGTTCCGACCCCGACGACCAACTCTACCTGATGGGGCTGGCCGGCTACCGCCCGGTCATCGAGTACTGCGGCGGCACCGAGATCGGCGGCGGCTATCTCTCCGCGACCATGGATCAGCCGGCGGCCCCGGCGACCTTCACGACGCCGGCGTTCGGACTGGACGTGACGATCCGCGACGAGCAGGGCCGACCGGCCGACGACGGCGAGCTGTTCCTGGTCCCGCCGTCGGTCGGCCTGTCGACCGAGTTGCTCAACCAGGACCATGACCGGGTCTATCTGGCCGGAACGCCGTCCGTCGGCGGACGGCCGTTGCGCCGCCACGGCGACCACGTGCAGCGGCTGCCCGGCGGCTACTACCGGGCGTTGGGGCGGGTCGACGACACGATGAACCTTTCCGGGATCAAGGTATCCGCCGCCGAGATCGAGCGCGCCCTGTCCGGCGTGGACGGAATCGGCGAATGCGCGGCCGTGGCGGTCGCCGACCGGCACGGCGGCCCGGACCGGCTGGTGGTCTTCGCGGTGCCGGCCTTCGCGGGGTCGGCCTTCGCGGGGTCGGCGGGGCCGATGCCCGATCCGCTCCCGGCATTGCAGCGCGCCCTCGCCGAACGGCTCAACCCGCTGTTCAAGATCGCGGAGGTGCGCCTGGTCGACGCCCTGCCGCGCACCGCATCCAACAAGGTGATGCGCCGCGAGCTGCGCGCCGCGTGCGCCGAGCGCTGAGCGGCACCGCAGGTCGGGACACGATATGGTCGGACACGGCATGCTATGGTATCGGTCGCGGGGGATCGACACCCCGCCGTCCGGCGCGCACCATGGCGCGCGACGCGGCGCCGTACCCAAGAGGTAAGGGAGAGGTCTGCAAAACCTTTATGCACCGGTTCGATTCCGGTCGGCGCCTTACCGTACCGGAGACGTAGATCATCCGGCCGTCAGAACCGCTCGGTGACGGTCAGCTGCCAGCGCGCGCGGTACCCGTTCAGGGCGCCCACCGCGTCCTCGTGCGCGGTCTGCAGCCCGGTGACCTGCGCGCGCCGCACGCGCCGGCCGCGCGCGATCGCCGGCGGGTCGGCCACCCCCTTGGCCAGGACGATCCTGCGGCTGTCCAGGTTGCCGAAGAAGTCGGCGGCGCCGCCGGCCGCCGGCAGCGGGGCGGCGCCGTCGCCGGCCGCCGGATCCACCGGCACCCAGCCGAAGTCCTGCAGGTAGAACTCCGCCCAGTAGTGCGGCTCCGCGCGCCCGTCGTCGCCGATCAGGTATCCCGCCACCGGCCGCGCCGGAATGCCGGCGGCGCGGGCGACGGCGCTGAACGTGACCGCGTACTCGTACGGCGCGGCGTAACGCCGGTCGATCGCCGCCAGCACCACCTCCATCGGCTCCGCGCCGACGAAGGCGGTGCGCGCGCCGCCTTCGTCGGCCGGCCGCAGTCGAGCGACCACGTACTGGAATATCATCCGCGCCCGCCACAGGGGATTCACGTAGCCGCGTACGGCCCGCTCGGCGACGGCCGGCAAGGGGTCCCCGGACGGGACCAGCGCGTCGCCGCCGGTGAAGCGGACGTAGAACCGGTCGCCGGTGCGGTACGCGCGCACGTTCGCCGGCTCGATACCGGTCTCGATCGCATAGCGGCGCAGCCGGTAGCGGAGCCGCACCTCACGGCTGCCGCCCGCCGCCAGATCGTGAAGGCGGAACAGCCCGACGCCCGCCGGATCGCGCAGGATCGGCCGCGCGTTCGCGGCCGGCTCGGCCTCGTGCCGCTGCGCCGGCGTCGCCGGGATCGCGGGAATCCACAGGTAGAGATCGTTGCCGCCGGCGGCGCTCACCCCATCGACGGTCACCGCATGGGTCACCGCGTAGCCGCGGGGATCGCGATAGCGGATCGTCCCCACCTCGGTGCGGACCCGGAAGTCACGAGCGGCGCTTACGCCGGCGGAGGTGCGGACCGATACCGTGCCCGACCGGGCGCCGGCCGGCACGCGCACGACGATCCGCCGGTCGCTCCAGCGGACGTGATCCAGATCGACGTCGGAGGACTCCACCACCGGGCCGGGACCGGCGGCGGCCGCGAACCGCACCGCGGCGCCGGCTGGCGGGGCGCCGGCCGCCGGGGCGCCGAAGCCGGCGCCGCTGATCGTGATCGGCTCACCGACGGCGGCCGCCGCCGGGCGCACCGAGGTGACGACCGGCGGGCCGCCGGGCGGCCGCTCACCGGCGACCGGCTTCGGCAGGTCGCCGCGGTAGGTGAGCAGGAGCCCGTCGCTGGCGCCCGCACGGGTGACCACGCGTACCAGACCGCTTTCGAACGACGCCGGTACGACCACCACGATGCGCTCGTCCGACCAGGAGCGGTAGGCGCCGGTGCGCGGCTCCCGGCCGGAGAACGTCACCGCGCCGGTGCCCCGTTCGGCGCCGAAGAAGCGGCCGTGCAGGGTGAGGACCCGCCCGGGCGCCGTCACCCGCGGCGCGGCTTCATACAGCCGCGGCGGCGCCGCCGCCATCGTGGAGATGGCAAACAGCGCCGCCACGACCAGGATCAGCGCCGCCACCGCGCGGGCGACACCGGCGCTCGGCCGCCGGCCGCTCACGGCGCGGCGTTCAGAAGAGGTCGTTCTGCCGTTCCGCCGCTTCGGTCCGCTCCGGGACGACCACCTGCACCGCCATCACGATGAGCACCGTCACCGGTCCGTCGTCCGCCGCATCGCGCTCGGGCGGCTCGACCGGCAGCGCGTCGCTCTGGAAGTGGAACCGTTCGGTGCTCCCCTGCAGTGCGCGCTCGCCGCCGAGCGGAAAGAACAATACCGTGTCACCGAGCGCCACCGGCATGGCCCGATAGGTGCTGGCTACCGGGGCTTCTCCATACCCTCCGTGCTGATCGCTGACCCAGATACGCCCCTGGGCATGCAGCGTCAGCTCGGTCTCGGCGCTCCAAACCGGCGTGAACAGCGCCTCTATCCGCAACTGGTCGGCCTGCTCCAGCTTCACGCCGACCCCCCGGCCGGCCACGGTCGGCTGCAACTGGTCGAGCTTCATCAAGATGTGGCCGTCCTGCGTGACCACGTTGATCGACAGGCGTATCTCCAACGGCCGGTCGGCTTCCGCGCCGAGCGGAACGCCGCCGGCGGTCAGGGCCAGCAGCGCCGCAGCGAGCGGGACGGCCCGAAGCCTACCGATTCGGGGTCTCAAGCTCGGCTTCATGGACTATGACGGGCATCCCGACCAGCCGATAGCGGGCGGGAGGAAGTTGTACCTCCATCGTCACGGGGTCGCCGAGCGCCGCCGCCGCGGGCGGCTGCAACTCGATTTCATGCAGGATGGCCGGCGCACTGAAGAGTTGGAACTGGCCCGCGTCGGGAAGCGCCAATTCCAGCACCGCCGACCGGTCCGCGCCGGCGAACTGCGGCGCCGGGTCGCCGGGCGCACCGGAGTTCCGGCTCAACTCCGGGAGCCGCCCCAACAGGCCCGCCGCCGGGCGATCGCCGAGCGCCACGGTGAACACGATGGCGATCGCCGCCGCCATGGACGCCGCCGCGACCGGCATCCGCAGCGACACGCGGCGCGGCCGGGCAGCGACCGGCGCCAGCGCGTCGATCCGCTGCCAGATACGCATCCCGGCCTCTTCCACGTCGGGTTCTTCGCACTCCAGCAGACCATGCGCCACCGACTGGTAGCGCCGCAGGCGGTTGCGGCAGTGGTCGCAATCGGCCAGATGGGCCTCCACCTCCTCGGAGACGCCAGGCGCAAGCTCGTGGTCGAGGTAGCTCGACAGGACCGGGTCGTCAGGACACATGCAGGCTGCTCGGATCGAGGACCTTCCCCAGGCGCTGGCGGGCGCGGAACACCCGCACCTTTACGTTGCTTTCGCTGATGCGCAACACGGCCGCGATCTCGCGGTAGCTCAGACCGCCGTACTCGCGCATCACGAGCGCGGTCCGCAGGTTGATGGGCAGGCTGCCCAGCGCGGACTGCACCGCGGACCGGGTCTCCGAGCGCAGCACGTCGTCTTCGGCGGTCTCGTCCCGCGTCCAGCGCGGCGCGCGCGTGACGTCGCGGTTGGCGCGGAGCTCGCGCTTCCTGCGCTTCTCCACGTTGAGCGAAAGGTTGCGCACCACGCGCAACAGCCAGAACTTCGTCTGGTCGAGGTCGGGCAGTGCGGCGGGGCGGCGCAGGTAGCGCATGAACGCTTCCTGACAGATGTCCTCCGCCAGCCCCTGGTCGAGGCAGATGCGGTACGCCACCCGGAACAGGGTCGGGAAGAGGCTTCGGTAGATGCGGTCAAATTCGCGGCGCGCTCCATCGTTAGACAACAACATCGACGTACCCTGGTTACAACTTCGGTGAGCGCTCCCCTTCGATGAAGCGCCATCGCACCCCTTCGGGCCGATCTTCGAGCAGTATGCCGCGCGTGGCAAGCTCAGCGCGAATCCGGTCGGCGGTCGCGAAGTCCCGCTCGGCGCGCGCGGCCGAGCGGCGCTCGATCAGCGCGCGCAGCTCCGGGGCCAGCTCCGCGCGGCGCGCACCGGCCTCTTCGATGCCGACGGCCAGGATGCGGTCCATGCGCCGCAGCACGTCGAGCTTGGCGGCCGCCCCCACGCGCGGGTCCTTCACCAGGCCCCACAGCACCGCCAGACAGCGCGGCATGTGCAGGTCGTCCCGGGCATGGCGGCGGAAGTCCCGCCACGCCTCCTCGGCCAGCTCTTCGGCGCCCGGCGGCTCCGCGCCGGCGGCCAGCTCGGCCAGCTCGGCGATGCGGTCGAGCAGGCGGCGGCGGGCGCTGCGGGCGGCCGCCATACCTCGTTCGGAGAAGGTGTGCTGGTCCCGGTAGTGAGCTCCCAGACAGAAGTAGCGGTAATCGAGCGGATCGAAGCCGCGCTCGACCAGCTGCGACAGGGTGGCCAGGTTGCCGCCCGACTTGGCCATGCGCGCCCCGTCGATCACCAGGAACTCGCCGTGCACCCAGTAGCGCACGCACGGTTGCCCGGTCGCTCCGTCCGACTGCGCGATTTCATTGGTGTGATGCACGGGGATGTGATCGACGCCCCCGCAGTGGATGTCGAAGCGCTCGCCCAGGTAGCGCATCGACATCGCGCTGCACTCGATGTGCCATCCGGGGTAGCCGCGCCCCCAGGGCGAGTCCCACAGCATGGCCTGCCGTTCGAACTTCGAATTGGTGAACCACAGGCCGAAGTCGTGCGGGCTGCGCTTCCGTACGTCGACCTGGATGCGCGCCCCGGCCTGCAGCTCATCCAGGTCGA
This sequence comes from Spirochaetia bacterium, assembly GCA_965203515.1. Taxonomy (GTDB): domain Bacteria; phylum Spirochaetota; class Spirochaetia; order SZUA-6; family Bin103; genus CATQHW01. Next base: position 3,966,210 of record OZ241907.1, on the reverse strand, counting down.
GGCGCGCCATCCGGCCGTACGGGGGGAACGTGGAGATGTCGTAGAAGACGTTGCCGCCGGCGCGGTAGGTGTGGCCGCGCTCGGCCAGTCGTTCGATCAGCGCGATCATGTCCGGGATGTGCTCGGTCGCCTTGCACACGACCGTGGGCGCGGTGATCCGCAACGCTTGGCAGTCCCGGAAGAACTGCCCGGTGTAGTGCTCGGCGATCTGCTCGACCGAGAAGCCGGAGGCGCGGGCGCTCCTGATCATCTTGTCCTCGCCCTCGTCGCCGTCGTCGGTGAGATGGCCCACGTCGGTGACGTTCATGACGTGGCGGACCCGGTAGCCGCAGTCCTCCAGGGTGCGCCGCAGCACGTCCTCGAACAGGTAGGTGCGCAGGTTGCCGAGATGCTGGTCGAGATAGACGGTCGGTCCGCAGCAGTACATGCCGGCGTGCCCGTCCACCAGCGGCACGAACGGCTCCACCCTGCCGGTCAGGGTGTTGTGGAGAAAAAGAGCGTTGTCTTCGATTCCCCCGATCATAGAGCACCGCAGGCGGTTCCGGCAATCGGCGCGCCCCATCAGCCGCAGGCCGATCGTCATCAGCCGCAGGCCGATCGTCATCGCAGCCGCAGGCCGATCCCCCAGTCGTTGTCGTGGTCCACGTCGAACTCGACCTCGTGCCCGGCTGCCTGCAGCACCCACTCCACCCGCGCGTTCCACTCCCCCGCCCATCCCGCGGCGACGGTGAGCCGCAGGTCCGGCGCCGCCTGCAGCCGCGCCCCCACCTCGATGCGGTGGGTCGTCCGGCCGCCGGTCGCGCTCACCGATCCGGACAGCCAGCCGCGGGTGCCGCGATCGCGGGCCTCCGCCCGAGCGGACAGCCGCACGCCGTCCGACCGGCGCGTCAGGCGATGCGACACCTCGGCGCGGGCGAAGAAACCGGTCGCTGCGCCCGCGCCCGACGTCAGCCGGGCGGAGAGCACCCGTTCCGGCGACGAGTCGTACCGCCACCGCGAGCGCAGCTCCAGCGATTGGCCGGCTTCGCCGACGGCGCGCATGCGGACCGCAGCGCTGGCCCCGGCGGCACGCTTCGCGTCGCCGGTGAAGTACCGCCGGCCGGCAAACGCCAGCGAGGCGTCCAGCGCGAGCCGCCCCCAGTCGAGTCCGGCGCTGACGACGCCCGCGCCGGCCGGCGGCAGCCGGTCCGCCGCCATGACGATCGGCACGGCGGTCACGTCGAGCAGGTCGCCGGCGCCGCGAACGCGGACGGCCGCGTGGAGCATCCGCGCACGGGGCGCAGGCGCCGCGGCGGCCGGTCCGCCCGGCTCGGTCGAAAGATAGGTGAAGGCCGCCGCCAGCTCGGCGGACAGTCCGGCATCGTGATCGACGCGCCCGCCGGCGCCGAGCCGGCCCATCGTCGCGGAGCGGCGCATCGCGTAGAAGTAGAGCGCGTCGCCGGCGCGCAACGATGCGCCGAAACGGCCGGACGGGGTCCGCGCACGGTCCAGGAGCGCGCCGCCGGCGGCCGTCAGCGCGGAGCTCCACGGATACAGGTCGAGCGGAGAGGCGGTGAGGACGCGGGCCAATCCGGCGAACCGCAACGGCCCCACGGTCAGCGGCTCGGTATCGACCCCGACGACGGAGCGGCGCGTGCTGCGATGGGTGCGGGCGATCAGCCGCACCCGGTCGAGATCGAGATCGACCGAAGCGGCGGCGACCTGAGCGCCGGTCCCCTTGAGATCGACCTGCAGCTCCTGCGCCCGGGAGACTGTGGCAGCGGCGGCGAACAGCGCGATGGCGGCGACACGGATGATGAGAAACGTCATGCCGATGCGATGAAGCAAGAACGGTGCCAGCGCGGGGCCGCGCTACGGCCGGTGCGGCTCGCATCGATTTACGTTCGCTTACCAATCCGCGCATGCTGGGGCTTCCGTCCCGGGTCGACGGTCGGGGCGCCGGCCGCAGCGGCGGGGCCGCGCCCGATCCGCTATAGTACTGGCGACGTGGAACGGCCACTGCGGCTCGATCTGGAAGGCGAGGCGCTGCTCGCCATTCCGGCCGGGCCTCGGCACAACCAGTACAGCCTTGCCCAGCTCGGCGCGGTGGCGCAGTCGGACGGCTGGATCGTCTCCGACTTCGACGCCGGGCACTCGCCGACCGTCGGCGTCTGGCGCTTCGCCGGCTACCGCCACTACCGGGATCAGGTATACGTGGTCGGTCCCTGGGTCGACGGCGTCACGCTGGACGCCGCGCTCGGGGAGGCCCCGTCGCCGGCCCGGAGCCGGCGCCTGCGCCTGCTGGCCATGGCGCTGGAAGCGCTGGCCGACCGGGTCGAGTTCACGGGACCGATTCAGGGCGACGCGGTGGTCTTCACCGACGACGACCGTCTGCTGTTCCTGCCGCCGGCGGTGATGGAGCGGCTGAACGGCGTCAAGCCGCCCGCCGAGCGGCTGGCGAGCGTCGAGCGCTACCGGCACCCGCACCGGCAAGGTCCCGACCAACTCGCGTTCACGCTCGGCGTCGCCGTCTACCGGGCATTGTGCGGGCGTTACCCGTTCGAAGGCGAATCCGAGGAGGAGGTGCACGACCGGGTGCGCGGGCTGCAGGTGGTGTCGCCCCGCACCTTCCAGCCGTCGGCGCCGGTCGAGCTGAGCGACGCCGTGCTGGCGTCCCTGGGTCAGGGCGCGCAGGCCGTGCCGGCCCTCTCCGCCTGGAGCGGCCTGTTGGGAGGCCGCGCCGCGGCGGACGCGCTGGCGAAGCTCGGCGATCCGCAGCCGGCGGCGTCGGCCGCTGCCGAGGCCGAAGCCGAGCAGGCCGAGCGCCGCTACGCGCGCAGCCGGTTCTTCAACCGCAACTGGCGCCGCCTGCTCGGTTGGGGCGCCGGCGCGGCGGTCGCGCTGGCGATCCTGGTGCCGATCGTCGGACGGGCGCTGGCCCCGCCGGTCACCCGCGGGCTGCAGCCGGTGGAGGTCGTGGAGCTCTTCTACGCTTCCGTCAACACGCTCGATACCGAGCCGATGGAGGACGCGGTCACCGGCGACGCCGGCCGCGCCCTGATCAACGAGACGCTGCACATGTTCCTGGAATCCCGCATGGCGATGGCCGGCCGCGGCCCGACCCGCGTGGTGCCGGCGACGGAGTGGGACGAGATGGGCCGCCCGGACATATCGCCGCTCCGCGTGTACGGGATCACCGATCTGGAGGTCCGCATGGAGCAGGACGGAACCGAGCCGCTGTTCGCGGCCCGCTACCACTTCTGGACGCCCAACATCGAGGACATCGCGGTCGAATCGAGTCCGCCGGGGGTGCTCGTGACCGATCGGCTCCGGCTCCGTTGGAACGGCAAGGACTGGGCGATCGAGCGGTTGGAGCCGCTGGAGCGCGAGCCGGTTCCCGCCGCCGCGCTGCAGGCGGAGGACTCGCCGGCGCCCGGCGCCGCCGGAGGGACCTCCAACTGACCGGGCGGCGGCGGTCCGCGAACCTGCGCGGGCTGCGCGCTACCGTCATGGGGCTCGGCATCGCCGGCGGCGGCCTGGGCGCCGCCCGCTTCCTGCACGCGCAGGGCGCCCGCGTCACCGTTACCGATCTCAAGACCGCCGACGAGCTGCGCCCCGCCGTCGACGCGCTGCCGGCGGAGGTGCGGCTGGCGCTCGGCGGCCATCGGATGAGCGACTTCACCGGCGCCGACCTGGTCGTCAAGAACCCCGGCGTGCCGCCCGACTCGCCGTTCCTGGCCGCCGCCACCGCCGCCGGAGCGGACCTGCAGACCGACCAGTCGTTGTTCCTGGCCCGCTGTCCGGCGCCGGTGCTGGCGGTCACCGGCAGCAAGGGCAAGTCGACGACCGCGGCCGCCCTGGCCGCGGTCCTGCGCGCCGACCACCCCGGCGTGCGGCTGGGCGGCAACATCGGCGGGTCGCCCCTGGAGTTCCTCGAAGCGCTGACGGCCGATACCCCGGTGGTGCTGGAGCTGTCGTCGTGGCAGCTCGGCGACCTGCGCGGCCGCGGCCTGCTGGCGCCGGCCGTGGCCGTGGTCACCAACCTGTTGCGCGACCATCAGAACCGGTACGCCTCCATGGAGGAGTACCTGCAGGACAAGCGCGTGATCGCCGCCGGGCAGCCGCCGGACGCCACGCTGGTGCTCAACGCCGACGATCCGTGGCACCGGCGCTTCGCCGCCGACGCCGCCGCGCGCATCGTGCTGTTCTCCACCCGGCGGCGGCCGGCGGGAGACGGCGCCTGGCTTGAGGACGGCGCCGGCCGCGTGTCGGTCGGCGGCCGACGCGGAGCGGCGTTCGACGCCGTGCGGGGCGCGGCCGCGGGCCGGGGCCAACGCGCCATCGCCGCCAACCTGCTGGCGGCGGCGGCCGCGGCGGCCGCGTTCGGCAGCGAACCGGCCGCCATACGCCGCGCCCTGAACCGCTTCGAAGGACTGCCGCACCGGCTGGAGCCGGTGGGCGAGGCGGCCGGCGTGCGGTTCGTGAACGACTCGGCGGCCACCATTCCGGAGGCGACCGCGGCGGCGCTGGCCGCCGTACCGGCGCCGGTGGTGCTGCTGGCGGGCGGCGCCGACAAGGAGCTCGACTTCTCGACCTTGGCGGCCGCGGCCGGCCCCCTGCACCGTTGCGTGCTGCTGGCCGGCAGCGCCACGGCCAAGCTCGGCGCGGCGCTGCGCGGCGCCGGGGTGCGGTGCGACGGACCGTTCGACTCGCTGGACGACGCCTTCGGCGCGGCGCTGCGGGCGGCCGAGCCGGGCGCTACGGTGCTGCTGTCGCCCGGTTGCGCGTCGTTCGGGATGTTCCGCAACGAGTTCGACCGCGGCGACCGCTTCCGGGCGCTGGTGCGGCGGTACGCCGCGGCGTGTTGATGCCGGCCGCGCAGCCGCCTACCCTGTGCCGGCGTGTACACGATCGTCCTGCTGGTCCACTCCTGGCTGCGCTGGCCGCTGCTGGCGCTGTTCCTGCTGCTGCTCGCGCGCGGCGCGGCCGGCTGGGCCCGGCGCACGCCGTGGCGGCCGGTCGACACCGCGCTGCTGCAGGCGGCGACCCACCTGCTGTCCCTGCAGTTCCTGATCGGGCTGCTGCTGTACGTGGCGTTCAGCCCGCTGGTGCGCGCGGCGTTCGAGGATATCGGCGCGGCGATGCGCGACGGCCAGCTCCGCTACTTCCTGGCGGAGCACGCGCTGCTGATGGCGGTCGCGACCACCTTCATGCACATCGCCGCCGGCCGCATCAAGCGCGCGGCGGCCGAGCGGCGCTTCCGCCGTACCGTGATCGCGGTGCTGGTCACCCTGCTCCTGGTCGGCGCGGCGATTCCCTGGCCCGGCATGAGCGCCGGCCGGCCGCTGTTCCGCATCGAGAGCGCCGCCGCCCGCACGTTCTTCTGAGCTGGTCGGGCACAGCGCGGCTCCCCTGCCGGGACCGGCAGGCAACGACCGGCGAAATGACGTAGAATGGGCGGCATCCCGATCTCACAGGAGGTTGCAAAGCCACGATGATGAACAAGAGCATTCTTGCCATCCTGATCGCCTGCGCAGTCGTTGCCGGCGCCTGGGCGGCCCCCGTCCAGGAAGACGAGGCCATGGCCGAGGAAATGAGCCCGATCGACCTGTTGACGCCGGTCGATCACTCCGCGTGGGAGCGCGGCAGCCACGGCGGCCGGTTCGTCATTACCAGCGTGTCCGACCCCAAGACCTTCAATCCGGTGCTGGCCAAGGAGACCTCGACCACCGACATCACCAGCCGCATGTTCGCCGGCGCCGTGCGCCGCAACCAGCTCACCCTGGAGTGGGAGCCGGACCTGGCGGAGAGCTGGGAGATCTCCGAGGACCAGAAGACGATCACGTTGCGGCTGCGCAGCGGCCTCACCTGGTCCGACGGCGACCCGCTGACCGCCGACGAGGTCGTCTGGACCGTCAACGAGATCGTCCTCAACGAAGACGTGGAGACCGACGACCGCGACGCCCTGCTGATCGGCGGCGAGTTGGCCACGTTCGAGCTGATCGACGATCTGACCTACCGCATCACGCTGCCGTCGGTGTACGCGGGCATCTTCGAGGTCGCCTCGATCGCGCCGCTGCCGCGCCACATCTTCGAGCCGCTGATCGAGGCGGAGGGCGCCGCCGCGGTCAACTCCTTCTGGGGCGTCGATACCGACGTGACGACCATCGTCGGCAACGGGCCCTTCATGATCGGCGAGTACCTGCCGAGCCAGCGGGTGGTGATGACGCCCAACCCCCGCTACTACGAGCAGGACGAGTGGGGCCAGCAACTCCCCTACCTGGACGAGTTCGTGATCGAGTTCGTGGAGGATCAGGACACCGGCCTGGCCCGGTTCATCGCCGGCGAGTCGGACGCCTGGGGTCTGCGCGGCGAGGACTACGGCGTCCTGGTCGACATGCAGGAACCCGACGACTTCCTGATCTACAACGTCGGTCCGGCCTCCAGCACGCAGTTCATCACCTTCAACCAGAACCCGATCGAGGGCGAGGATGACGGCGGCATCGAGCCGCCGGCGCTGACCTGGCTGTCGAACCAGAAGTTCCGGCAGGCGATGGCGCACCTGATCGACCGTCAGACCATCATCAACAACATCGCCTTCGGCTTCGGCTACCCGCAGTACTCGTTCGTCTGGACCGTCTCTCCCTACTACTGGGAGGGCGCCGCCGACGCCGCCCTCAAGTACGACCCGGAGCGCGCCGGGGAGCTGCTCGACTCGATCGGCTACGTCGACCGCGACGGGGACGGCGTGCGCGAGGATCCGGACGGCAACAAGATCGAGCTCATCCTCAACACCAACGCCGGCAACACCGTGCGCGAGCAGATCGGCGAGCTGTTCAGCCAGGAGGCGCGGAACGCCGGCATCGACGTCACCTTCAAGCCGGAGGCGTTCAACGAGCTGGTAACCCGGCTGGTCTCCTCCTTCGACTGGCAGATGATCCTGATCGGCCTGACCGGATCGGTCGATCCGGTGTCGGGCGCCAACGTCTATCCCTCGCACGGCGGTCTGCACATGATCGAGCCGAGCCAGGAATCGCCGCGCCGCGACTGGGAGGTCGCCGTCGATGCCGCCTGGGACGAGGCCAACCTGACCACCGACGATGAGCAGCGCACCCGCGGCTACCGCAAGCTGCAGGAGCTCTGGATCGAAGCGGTCCCGTGGGCCTACACGTTCGCCCCGGCCGTGATGCACGCCTATCGCAACACCTTCGGCAACATCAAGCCGCACCCGCTCAACGGGTTCGCGATGACCGGCATCGTCGACCGGCTCTACGTGAAGTAGCGCGTACGACAGACGAGCCCGGGACGCGCGTCCCGGGCTCTCTCCGTCAGTGCCGGAATGTCAGTGCCGGAATGATCGAGTAGGGGAACCGGGCCGTGAGCCTGTCGCTGCTGCGCGTCGTCGGCCGGCGTCTGCTCAACGCCGTGCCGATCCTGGTCGTGACGCTTGCCATCGCCTTCTGGCTGATCCAGCTCGCGCCGGGCGACGTCTACACCGAGTACGCGCTCAACCCGGACATCCGCCCCGAGGACCTGGAGCGGTTCCGCGCCAACTTCGGCCTGGACCGGCCATGGTACGTGCAGTTCGGACGCTACCTGTGGAACGCCGCGCAGGGCGACTTTGGCTACTCGCAGACCTTCAAGGCGCCGGTATTCGCGCTGGTCCGGCAGCGCGCCGCCAACACGCTGCTGCTGGCGGTGGTGTCGCTGCTGCTGGCGTGGGGGTTTTCGGTGCCCGCCGGTATCGCTGCCGCCGTCTGGCAGTACCGGTGGCAGGACCAGTCGATCGCGGTGCTGGCGTTCTTCGGGCTGTCGATCCCGAACTTCTTCCTGGCGTCGCTCCTGCTGTACGTGATCTCGTCAACCGGGAGCTGGCTGCCGATCGGCGGCATGACCTCGATCGATCACGACCAGCTCTCCTGGTTCGGCAGGGTTTGGGATCTGGCCAAGCATCTGGTGGTGCCGGCGCTGGTGATCTCGACCGCGATCACCGCGGGACTGACCCGGATCATGCGCGCCAACATGCTGGAGGTGCTGGGCCGGCAGTACATCACCACCGCCCGCGCCAAGGGGCTGGCCGACCGGGTCGTGATCCTCAAGCACGCGCTGCGCAACGCGGTCAATCCGATGATCACCATCCTGGGCTTCACGATCGGCGACATCCTGGGCGGCGCCGCGCTGGTGGAGATCGTCACCGGCTGGCCGGGCCTGGGCAAGCTGATCCTGGCCGGGCTGCTCAATCAGGACCCGTACCTGGTATCCGGCAGCCTGATCTACGGCGTGATCCTGCTGATGCTGGGCAATCTGCTGGCCGACATCCTGCTGGCGGTCACCGACCCCCGGATCCGGGTGACGTGAGCGGCCCGACGCCGGCGACCGCGCGCGGCGCCATGCCGGAGCTGGGCGAGTCGCTGGCCCAGATCTACTGGCGGCGGTTCAGGAAGCATCAGCTCGGCAAGATCGGCGCCGCGGCGCTGCTCGTCCTGTACGGGCTGGCGCTGCTGGCCGACCCGCTGTCGCCGGCGACCATGCGCTGGACCGACAAGACCAAGTCGTATCAGCCGCCGACCCGCGTCCACTTCAGCTACGCCGACGGCGGCCGCGTGGTGGTCCGGCCGTTCACGTTCGAGATGCGGATCGTCAATCAGGCGTTGCGCACCTACGGCCGCGTGCCTCGACACACCATCCGCGTGATCTCGCAGGAGACGGCGGCCGGTCGCGGCGAGCTGCGCGCCGCGGCGATGCAGGACTCCGCGGCGGCGCGCGCGAGCGCGGCGGTCACCGCGTTCCGGCGCCACTACGGGCTGGCGCCGGACCACGCGGCGACGGCCGAGCTGCGCGCGCTGATCGCGGAGGTGGAGCGCGACCCGCGCCGCGACCTGCACCGCACCGTGCGCCTGGCGATCGGCCGGCCGTCGGCGCCGACCGCGGAGCTGATCATCGCCAAGGGCAACAAGAACTTCGTGGGCTTTCTGGTACGCGGGGTGCCGTACCGGTTCCTGGGGCTGTTCACCGCCCGCACGCACCTGCTCGCCTCGCCCACCGCCGGCTTCTTTCCGCTCGGCACCGACCACGCCGGCCGCGACCTGCTGTCGCGCCTGCTGCACGGCGCGCGCGTGTCGCTCACCGTGGGACTGATCGGCGCGTCGATCACGCTGGTGATCGGCCTGGCGATCGGCGGCGCGGCCGGCTACTTCGGCGGCGCCGCCGACAACCTGCTGATGCGGCTGACCGAAGTGCTGATCGCCTTCCCCTCGTTCTATCTGCTGCTGGCGCTGCGCGGGACCTTTCCGCCCACCCTCGACAGCGTCCAGGTCTACCTCCTGATCATCCTGATCGTCTCCTTCGTCGTGTGGGGGGGGCTGGCCCGCATCGTGCGCGGCATGGTGCTCTCTCTGCGGTCCGAGGACTACGTGCTGGCCGCCCGCGCGCTCGGCCTTGGCCCCTTCAAGATCATCCGGCGCCACGTGCTGCCGAACACGCTGTCGTACGTGATCGTCCACGTCACCCTCGCCATCCCCGCTTTCATCCTGGGCGAATCGGCCCTGAGCTTCCTGGGGCTCGGCATCACCGAACCGCAGTCGAGCTGGGGGCTGATGCTGGCGGTGTCGCGCGGCTACCGCATCTTCCAGGACTTCCCCTGGATCCTGGTGCCGGGCATCTTCATCTTCATCGCCATCATGGCGTGGAACTTCGTCGGCGACGCCCTGCGCGACGCGGTCGATCCGCAGAGCCGCAATTGAGCGATCCGCCGGTCGACGCCGCCGGCCCGGTGCTGGCCGTCGAGGATCTGCAGGTCCGCTTCCACCTGCACGACCACGTGGTGCGCGCCGTGGACGGGCTCGACCTGCAGGTGGGCGAAAGCGAGACGGTGGGACTGGTCGGCGAGTCCGGCTGCGGCAAGTCGGTCACCTCCCTGGCGGTCATGCGGCTGCTGCCCGAACCGCCCGGCCGCATCGAGCGCGGATCGATCCGCCTGCGGGGGCGCGAGCTGACCACGCTGACCGACCGCGACATGCGCGCGGTGCGGGGCAACGACATCTCGATGATCTTCCAGGAGCCGATGACCTCCCTCAATCCGGTCTTTTCGATCGGCGACCAGATCGGCGAGGCGCTCAGCCTGCACCGCGGCATGGACCGGCGCCAGGCGCGGCAGGAGGCGGTCGGCCTGCTCCGCCTGGTCGGCATGTCCGATCCGCACCTGCGGGTCCGCGACTATCCGTTTCAGCTCTCCGGCGGGTTGCGGCAGCGGGCGATGATCGCCATCGCGCTGGCGTGCGAGCCGGCGCTGCTGATCGCCGACGAGCCGACCACGGCGCTGGACGTCACCATCCAGGCGCAGATCCTGCGGCTGATGCGGTCGCTGAAGGAACGGGTCCGCACGGCGATCGTCTTCATCACCCACGATCTGGCGGTGGTGGCGGGCTTCGTCGACCGCGTGGTGGTGATGTACGCCGGCGTCGTCGTGGAGTCGGCGCCGGTGCGACGGATATTCAGGGAGCCGCAGCATCCCTACACCCAGGGACTGCTGGCGTCGGTGCCGGCGCTGACGGGGGCGGCCACCCGGCAGCCGCTGCGCGCGATTCCCGGCCACCTGCCCGACCCGCGCCGGCGGCTGCCCGGTTGCCGGTTCGCCGACCGGTGCCCGCAGGCGATGCCGCGCTGCACGGAGGCGGAGCCGGCGCTGACCCGGCTCGATCGTTCCCATCAGGTACGCTGCTTCCTGCACGGCGAGGCGGCGCGGCCGGCGGAGGAGCGGCTGTCGTGAGCGACGCGCCGCTGGTGCAGGTGACGGACCTGCGCAAGGAGTTCGCGGTCAGGGCGGGCGGCTTCGGCCGCTCGCGCGGGACGCTCACCGCCGTGAACGACCTCTCGCTGGCGATCCGCCGCGGCGAGACGCTGGGCCTGGTGGGGGAGTCGGGCTGCGGCAAGACCACGGTCGGGCGCTGCCTGCTGCGGCTCTATGAACCGGAGCGGGGCCGCGTCTTCCTGGACGCCGATCCGGCGCTGGCGGGGCGGGTGGCGGCGATGGACCGGGAGGCGCGGGCGCTGGAAGCGGCGCCCGAAGCGAATCGGCGCGCCCGGGAGATCCGCGAGCGCGCCGACGCGCTTGCGGCCGGCATCGATCTGCTCAGCATGGACCGGGCGCAGGTGAAGCAGGCGCGGCGCAAGCTGCAGATCGTGTTCCAGGACCCATGGTCGTCGCTCAACCCGCGCATGCTGGTGGGCGACATTCTGACCGAGGGACCGCGCGAGTTCGGCGTCAGCGGCGCGCCGGCGCTGGGCGATCTGACCGCCCGGCTGCTCGACATGGTCGGCATGCCCCGGCATGCGGCCGGCCGCTATCCTCACCAGTTCTCCGGCGGCCAGCGGCAGCGCATCGGCATCGCCCGGGCGTTGGCGCTGGAGCCGGAGTTGATCGTCGCCGACGAGCCGGTGTCGGCGCTCGACGTCTCGATCCAGGCGCAGATCGTCAATCTGCTGCTGGAGCTGCAGCGCGAGATGGGGTTGGCCTACCTCTTCATCGCGCACGATCTGAGCATCGTGCGCTACGTCTCCGACCGCATAGCAGTGATGTATCTGGGCCATCTGGTCGAGCTGGGCGACGCGCAGACGGTATGCGAGCGCCCGCGGCACCCGTACACGATCTCCCTGATGTCGGCGGTGCCGGTCGCCGACCCCGACGCCCCGCCGGCCGACCGGCCGCTGGAGGGCGACGTGCCGAGTCCGGTCAACCCGCCGCCCGGCTGCCCGTTCCATCCGCGCTGTCCGCAGGCGATCGCCGAATGCCGCCGCTCGATGCCGGCGCTCACGACATCCCCCGCCGGCCACGCCTTCGCCTGCCACAACCCGCCGGCGACGTGACGTCCAATCCGCTCTATTCACATTCAATCGGATGGCCATACGGGACTTGGGATTTCGGCGAGGTGGTGGTTCCGTATCTGATGCCGGACCACCCAGCTCGATACGCCCAACTCAGCCGCGAATTCGTCCACCGCCTCGTCGTCCACCGACTCGGCGCCTTTCACCTGTGTCCAAAGCCATTCGGCGGGCGCAAGAAACTCGGCGGCGAACGCCCGCGACCGAGCCTGCCGGGCGGTGTCGAGCGACCCCAGTATGGCGGGTGTGGGTTCTTCGCGCCCAATGTAGTCGCCGAGAGCCCGCGCGAGCAGGAACCACTTCCCCGCCTCCGGCTTGCGGATCACCACACACGAAGGAGAGTCGGACGCCACGATTCCGTCGATTCGGGGTGACGGAGATCGGTCCTCCCGATTCCATACTCCAAATTGGCCACTCTGTTCAAAGTCAAATCTGCCCGGCTCGGCGGCCAGTTCCTCACGAACCGCTCGGGCGTCATCGTATCCCCGCTGCCACGGCAGGTCGCCGTTGGCTCCCCTGCGCTGCACGGCATGCCGGACCGTCTGCCAGCTGCTCCCACTCCGTCCCCGTTCTGCGGATTCGAGACAACGACCCAACCACTCGTTGATAGTGTCCAACGAGTGTTCCTGGGAGGCAGCGCCCAGCAATTCTGCGCGTAGCGCTGGATTCGTCCGATTCCAAGCCCACGCAATCCGATCTGCCGTTGGCTCGTCGATGTCGAACGGATCGAGTCCCATGAGCGCGGCGGCCTGGCAGAACTCTCGTTCTTCATGATCGAGTGATTCGATGGCGCGCCACTCGGACTCCAACGATTCGAGCGGCGTCCGCTTCTTGCGCAGCCGCTCGATCACGTTGCCGACGAGAGATCGAAACTCCTGTTGCAGTTCGTCACGATCGAGCAGGACATCGCATTCGGAACGAAACTCCAGCGGCGCGTGCTTCGGGCTCCAGCCACGCGCTTTCGCCCGGATCCGATCCCCGACGGGAACGAACGTCAGACGAGGGAGGACGAACCCGTTTCCCGCGTGGGCAAGATCGTGCCTGGCAAGGAATCCATGCCTCTGCTCACCTGATACGTAGGCAGCCTCGTACCACAGGTGCCACCAATTGGCGGCCAGCCACTCGGCGACATGCGCGAGTGGTACGAAGACGTGATCGCGGTACTCCTTCAGATAGCGGTCATATAATGAAGTAACGACGTGACCACGAGCTTCGATGCGAACACGCGCCATCGTGTACTGCGAAACGCGGTCCGAAGACGGCTCGGCGTCGTCGCACCATTCGTAATCGAATATCGCCATCACTCCATACCCTCGACCGTCTGATCGGGCTGCAGCGGATATCCGTGGTATCGCCCGGAGCCGGGCGTTTCCTGTCGTGCCTCGAATACCGTGTCTCCGACGCGGCGCCAGACGCGACGCGGGAACCCACGCTCGAAGTGGCCACAGCATCCTTGGCGGACGGCTTCTTCAAGCCAGCTCTGGACGCGATCGGGAGCCTGTTGGAGTTCTTCCGGACACTTCAATTTACCGGGATGGTACACCGGTCGGCCGCCGCGGCCGGGCATGGTTCTGTGGTACGGGCTGCCGACATACCGGCACCGGCGAGCGACCTCCTCAAGGGATACGTCAGACGGTGGCGGCAAGACCTTACGTCCCTTGGGATTGGGCCGTTGGTGCGGTATCGGACGGGCGGGCATCGCAGCAGGGTACCGGCGATTCATACGTCGGCGTAGGCGGCGGCGTCGAGCATGATGCGGTGGTAGACCTCGACCGCTTGCAGCACCTGGGCGCAGTCGACCCATTCGACGGCGGCGTGCGCCTGATCGATGCTGCCGGGGCCGAGCACGATGGCGGGGATGCCGACGGCGCTGAGCTTGGCGGCGTCGGTGCCGTACGGTTCGCCGTCGACGGACGCGCCGCCGGTCACCGCCCGCACCGCCGCCGCGGCGCAGGAGACGATCGGGGCGCCGGCCGGCGTCTCCATCGGTTCGATCGACAGGTCTTGCCGGACGTCGATGGCGATCCCGGCCTGCTCGCCGGCGATCCGCGCGGCGATGCGCCGGTACGGCTCCAGCACGGCGCCGAAGTCCTCGCTCGGCAGCACCCGGCGGTCGATCTCGAACCGGCAGTGAGCCGGCACGAAGTTGACCTGCAGCCCTCCCCGAATGGTGCCGACGTTGTGGGTCGGCGCGCCGGTTACGCCATCGTCCCGCGCGGCGAAGGCGCCGGCGACCTCGTCGTCGAACGCGGCGATCGACCGGGCGGCGGCGCCGATCGCGTTGGCGCCCAGGTGCGGCTTGGAGCTGTGCGCGGCCGTGCCGCGCACCTCCACCACCGCCCGGACGATGCCCTTGTGCGCGCGGATGACGCGCAGCCCGGTCGGCTCGGCGACCACCGCCGCCGCGATCCGCGTACCGCACGCCGGCAGCGCGTCGGCCAGCGCGGCAGCCCCCCGCATGCGGAACTCCTCGTCGACCACGCCCGCGTACATCACGCTGATCGGCGGCGGCTGGCCGGAGCGGGCGATGCGCAGCATTGCGTGCAGCATCGCCACCCCGCCGGCCTTGGTGTCGCTCGACCCGCGGCCGAACACCTTGCCGTCCTTTACGACCGGTCGGAACGGCTCTATCGTCATGCCCTCTGCCGTGGCGGTATCCATGTGGCACTCGAACAGGACGGCCCGGCCGGGATCACGGCCCGGCAGCGTGGCGACGACGTTGGGGCGGCCCGGCAGCGCGTCCCACTGCTCGCACGCGATCCCGGCATCGGCGAAGAACCGGGTCAGGTAGTCGGCCATGCCGCGCTCTCCGGCCGCGCCGCCGGGCAGGTCCGGGTTGACGCTCGGGATCGCCACCACCTCCTGAAGCGTCGCGATGATCGGGTCCGTGCTGCGCTCGTGAGCCACCGTGCTGCCTCCGCGCCGCATCATAGGCCGCCGCCGGCCGCGCCGCCATCGCAGGTCGAGCATCCGCCGGCCGGCGCGCTGGCCTTCGTGGCCGCGCTGGCGCTGCTGTGGGGCGGCAACTCGGTCGGCCTGAAGATCGGCCTGGAGTCGCTGCCGCCGATCACCCTGTCGACCGCGCGCTTCGCGCTCGGCTGGGCGCTGGTCGGCGGCTGGGCGGCGTTGCGCGGTCACCCGCTGTCGGTGCCGCGGTCGCAGTTCGGCCGGATCGCGGCGCTGTCGGCGCTCTTCACCGCGCAGACGATCGCGCTCACCGTCGGCACCGATCACACCTCGGCCGCCCACTCCACGATCGTCATGAGCGCGTTTCCGTTCTTCACCGCGCTGTTCGCCCACCTGCTGGTGCCGGGCGACCGCCTCACGACCCCGGTGATCGCCGGCATCCTGGTCGCCTTCGGCGGGGTGGCGGTGACCTTCATCGGGCGCGACGTCACCACCGGCGCCACCGCGCTCGGCGACCTGGTGCTGCTTTGCAGCTCGATCGGGCTGGCGCTGCGCACGGTGATCTCCAAGCGGCTGTTCGGGCGGACCGACGCGTTGCGGCTGCTGTTCTGGATGTTGACGCTGAGCCTGCCGCCGTACGCGGCGCTGGCGCTGATCTTCGAAGAGCCGTTCGCCGCGCCGCTGAGCGCGCGCTCGGCGGCGGCGCTGGCCTACGTGGGGTTGGTGGTGGCCGGCTTCTGCTTCCTGTCCTGGTTCTCCATGCTGCAGCGCTACAGCCCGAGCCGGCTGTCGGTGCTGTTCTTTCTGCAGCCGCTGGCCGGCCTTGCCGGCAGCCGCCTGCTGGTCGGCGAGCCGCTGGGTCTGCCGCTGATCGCCGGCGGCCTGCTGGTCGCCGTGGGCATCGCCGTGGTCAACCGGCCGGCGCGGGCGGCTCCTGATCGCCCTCGATGATTCCGGTAAGATCGCGGTCATGCGATTCATTCAGGACCGGGTGATGGCCGGCGAGGTGCTCACCGGCTGCTTCTGCAACATGGGGTCGACGGTCTCCGTGGAGATCGCCGGTCACGCCGGGTTCGACTTCCTGCTGCTCGACCTCGAGCACGGCGCCGGTGACCTGGAGACGCTGTACCGTCAGCTCCAGGTCGCCGCCGGCACGCCGGCCGCGGCGCTGGTGCGCGTTGCCTGGAACGAGCCGCCGCGCTTCAAGCGCGCCCTGGACGCCGGCGCGGACGGGATCATGGTGCCCTACGTCCGCACGCCGGAAGAGGCGGCAGCGGCGGTCGCGGCGATGCGCTATCCGCCGGCGGGCGTGCGCGGCGTGGCCTCTTCGGTGCGCGCCGCGCGGTTCGGGGCGCAGTTCGCGGAGTACCGCGCCGGTTCCGACGCCGGGTTGCTCACGGTCCTGCAGATCGAGACCGCCGACGGCGTCGACGCCGCGCGCGAGATCGCGGCGGTCGACGGCGCCGACGTGCTGTTCGTGGGCCCCAACGACCTGAGCTTCAGCATGGGGCTGCCGCAGCAGTTCGACCATCCCGACTTCATCGACGCGCTGGAACGGGTCGCCGGCGGCGCCCGGGCGGCGGGCAAGGCGGCCGGCATCCTGCTGCAGACGCCCGACCAGGTCCCCGCCGCCGTCGAGCGCGGCTACACCGTCATCGCGATCGGTTCCGACGGGGCCTACGTGGCGAGCGGCGCGCAGGCGGCGCTGGCCGCTCTGGCTCCGTACCGGAACCGCGGAGGCCGGTAGCGATGGCGCGGTTCATCGCCACCGCGGCGGTTCCGGAGGTGACCCACCGGACCCTGGCGCCGCACGGACCGATCGAACTCACCGCCGACAACTCGCAGGCGGCGCTGGAGGCGTCGATCGACGACGAGGTGATCGGCATCATCCTGCGCGGGTCGTGCGGCGCGCCGGGCGGCCTGATACGGGACGCGCGCGGGCTGCGCGTCATCGGCCGCACCGGGGTCGGCTACGACTCGGTCGACGTGGACGCCGCCACCGAGTGCGGGGTGGCGGTGATCACCACGCCCGGCGCCAACGCGGCCACGGTGGCCGAGGCGTCGGTCGCCTATCTGCTGGCGCTCAACAAGCGGATCGCCTACTGGGACCGGCAGATGAAGGAGCGCAACTGGGCGTCGCGGGAGCGGTTTGCGGCTCGCGACATCGCCGGGCTCACCGTCGGCATCGTCGGCTTCGGCAACATCGGCCAGGCGCTCGCCCGGCTGCTCGGTCCGTTCGGGGTCACGCTGCTGGCGCACGACCCGTACGCCGACGCGGCGGCGGCCCGGGGGCTGGGCGTCGAGCTGGTGGAGCTCGACGCGCTGCTCGGGCGCTCCGACACCGTGTGCCTGCACACGGCGCTCACCGATCAGACGCGCGGCATGATCGACCGCGGCCGGATCACGGCCATGAAACCGGGCTCGTTCCTGATCAACCTGGCGCGCGGCGGCGTGGTGGAGAGCCTGGACGCCGTGCTGGCCGGGATTGAGGACGGCCCGCTGGCCGGCGCGGCGCTCGACGTCTTCGACCCGGAGCCGCCCGACTTCGATCACCCGATCTTCCGGCATCCGGCCGTGCTGACCGCGCCGCACGCCATGGCGATGACCCGCGGCGCCATGGACCGCATGGCGGAGATGATGGCGCAGGGGATGGCGGCGGTCCTGAACGGCGAACGGCCGCCCCGCGTGGTGGTCAACCCGGAGGCGCTCGGCCGCGGCCGGGCGGCGGCCGCCGGTGGCTGATCCGGTCGCCGCTCACCCGGTCGCCGCTCATCCGGTCGGCGCTCATCCGGTCCGCATCGTCTTCCTGGACGACGCGATGTACTCGCTCGACGGCGACGTCGACTTCAGCGGCATCGCCGCTCAGGGCGACTATGCGCGCTATGCCGACTCGACTCCGGAAGAGGCGGTGGAGCGGGGCCGCGGCGCCCACGTCCTGATCACCAACAAGGCCAAGGTGACCGCCGCCGCGATCGAGGCCGGCCGCGGCCTGCGGCTGGTGGCGGCGGCGGCCACCGGCTACGACAACGTCGACGTGCGGGCGGCCGCCGCGCGCGGCGTCGCCGTCTGCAACGTGCCCGGTTACGCCGAGCACACCGTTCCGCAGCACGCCTTCGCGCTGATCCTCAACCTGGCGACGCAGGCGCACCGGTACGCCGCCGACGTCCGGGCCGGCGACTGGGCGGCGGCGGACGGCTTCACGCTGCTGCGCTATCCGACCTTCGAGCTGCACGGCAAGACGATCGGCATCATCGGCTTCGGCGCGATCGGGCGCGGGGTGGCGCGCATCGCCTGCGGGTTCGGCATGCGGGTGATCGCCCACGACGCGCTGGGCATTCCCGACGGCGCCCTGCCCAACACGCCGATCGACGAGTTGCTGCGCGCTTCGGACGTCGTCACCGTGCACACGCCCCTGAACGATGCGACCCGCAACCTGATCGATGCCGACGCGATCACGCTGATGAAGCGCTCGGCGCTGCTGATCAACACCGCGCGCGGCGGCATCGTCGACGAGCAGGCGCTGGCGGAGGCGTTGAACCGGGGACGGCTGGCCGGCGCCGGCTTCGACGTGCTCACCGGCGAGCCGCCGCGGGGCGGCAACCCGCTGCTCACCGCGCGCAACGCGCTGATCACGCCGCACTCGGCGTGGTCGACGCGGGAAGCGCGCCAGAACCTGATCACCCGCACTGCGGAGAACATCCGCGCCTTCCTGTCCGGCGCGCCGCGCAACCTGGTCGCCTGACCGCTATGGTCGCCTGACCGCATGGTCGCCTGACGGCCGCCGGACGCCGTTTCAGCCCCCGGCGCGGGCCGACCTGCGCCGGAACCAGCGCTTGCGGATGCGCGCCGCGCCCGCCTGCGGCTTGGCCAGATCCCGGGCGGCAGCCGCTACCACCTTGGCCGCGGTCGTGGCCGGCACGATCTCCGTGTTGATCACCAGGTGATACAGGGAGGCGTCGTTCCAGTCCGCGTGGTAGTTGCGGGCGATGAACGCCGCCCGCCGCCGATCGCTGTCGAGCACCAACTGCAGCGCCTCGCGGGCGGGCAGTCCCTCCAGCGCCCCGACCCGTTCCGCGCGCGACTGTTCGGAGGCGGTGATCCGCACGCGCAGAACGCCCGGCACGTCTCGCAGGACCATCATGCCGCCGCGCCCGACGATGACGACGTCGCCCCGCTCGGCCAGCTTCGTGATCGTCTGGCGGACGACCTCGTGGTAGACCTCGCGGTCGAGCACGTGCGTGGTCTCGCCCAGCTCGTCGATGAGCGCGCCCGGCGGGATCGCCGCGTCCCCGAACCCCGACGCTCGATAGGCGCCGGTGGCGGCCGCCGCCTCGAACCAGCGTTCCAGGATGCCGCGCAGACCGGTCTCGTCCTGCTCGTCGACCTCGCTCACGCGGTCCTCGGGCACGCCGGTGGCGCGCGCCACCTCGCTGATGAGCTGCTTGTCGACCACGTCGTAGCGGAGCTCCTCGGCCACGTGCTCGACGATGTCGGCGGCGCCGGACCCGTATTGCCGGGAAATCGTGATGACACCCATCGCATCTACCTCTTGGGCCGTTTTTCCTGAATCCGCACCTTGTCCCTGGTGGCCGCGGACTCCAGCTTGTCGATGAGCAGATCGACCCCTTCGTGCTCGTCGTACGCCTTGGTCTCCACGTGCAGGTCGCTCCCCCAGCGCAGGTGCAGGTTGGCCCCGAACAGGACCGAGCCGTGGTCGGCGGTGAGCGTGACGCGCAGGTCGACGATCCGGTCGCTCAGGTGACGGAGCCGGTGCATCAGCTTCTTCTCCAGGTACTGTCGGGTATCGTCGGCCACCGGCATGTGCACGCCCCGGATGTCGAGATTCATGGCGTTTCCTCCCTCCTGCATCGATCCTGAAGTCATTGTAGCGATTGCAAGGCGCCGCGGCATCGGCCGGAGGCCGAGATCGCCCTGCGCGATTGCCGAGGACGGCCTGGCCGCCGCACGATGGCCGGCATGCATCCGGCCCGGCAACGTTCGACGACCGGCGCGCAGCGCAGCGATCAGCGGCGGACGGCCGAGTACCTCGACCGGCTGCGGCGCCTCGCCTCGGAACTGGTGCTGGCCGAGGAGCGGGAGCGCCGCAGGATCGCCAACGACGTCCACGACGGCCTGGGCGACGAGCTGAGCCTGGCGCGGATCAAGGCGGCCGAGCTGGGCGCCGCGCATCCCGCCGACCCGCGCGTGACGGAGTTGACGCGCATCCTGGACCGCTGCATCGGCGCGGCGCGCACGCTCACCTTTGCGCTGGCGCCGCCGGTGCTGCACGAGCTCGGCCTGCACGCCGCGCTGGAGTGGCTGGTCGAGCAGCGGAACGCGGACTCCGGCGTGCAGATGAGCTTCTCCGGCCCGCCGGAGCCGGCCGGCATGACGGAGGCGGAGCGCATCCTGTGCTACCGGTCGGTGCGCGAGCTGTTGCGCAACGTGGTCAAGCACGCCGGCGCGCGGTCGGCGGCGGTCACGGCGCGGATGCGCGCCGGCGCCTACGAGATCGAGGTGCTGGACGACGGTCAGGGCTTCGACGCGGCGCAGGCGCTTTCGCACGCGGAGGCAGCCGGCTTCGGGCTGTTCAGCATCCGCGAACGCCTGCGCGACCTGGGCGGGCAACTCCTGGTCCGCTCCACCATCGGCGCGGGCAGCCGGTTCACCATGCGGCTGCCCGCCGCTCAAGCGGGCCGGCCGGGGTGAGCGCGTTGGCAGCGGCACCTCAGAACGCCTCCGCGGCGCTCACGCCGGCCGTCTCCGATGCGGTCGTGAGCCGGGTCGCGCATGCCCGCTCGACCACCGTCCACCCGTAGTCGCAAGCGCAGAAGGGCCACGGACGCTGCCCGGTGAGCGTCCGGACATGGTACTCCACCCAGGACACGGCCGGCCATTCGCGCGTGCCGCGGACCGCCGCGCAGTCTTCGCTCGGATCGCTGACAGCCTCGCCATACATGACGGATATTTCGTCTCGCGATGCGCACTCCTCAGCGCACCAGGACCTGCCGGGCTCCATGTCCCGGTATACCGGCAGTCGATCGATGTCCGCCAAGAGCTCCGACGTGCGTTGCTCATAGACCGCCTTCCGTTCCGAATCGACGACCGGGCACGGCGGATAATAGGTATGCTGCTCCTCGATCCAGTACACGCTCGCGCCGCCGATCTGCAGCGCAACCGCCATGCCGAACAGCATCATCATCTTCATTGCTCTCCTCCCTGGTACCGCCTGACATACCGGTACCGTGACGGCAGCTGCCCTGCATATCAGCCATTTCCTGATTTCGCGCTTCCAAATTGCTGAGAGCCGGAACGTTGACCCCGCATCGTGATCGGGCCCACGATGGGGACATGAGCGGCATCCACGCTGAGCGGCCCGCGTGGGAGCCGGCGCGCGTCCCTCCGAGGATCGATTCGTGATCCATCGTGAAGGGCTGCGCCTGAGCGTTCGATCGCTGACGCGGCGGCCGGCCGAGTCGCTGTTGCTCATCGTCAACGTCGCCCTGGCGGTGGCCGCGACCGCGGCCGGCGTCACGCTGGCGGGCGCGGGAGCGACGATCTCCGAGCGGCTGCTGGCGTCGCTTCAGTACCGCGAGATCGTCGTCTCCAACGGGATCGAGCGCTGGAACAAGTCCAGGGACATGAAGTTGCCGGCGCGGCCCACGCTGCCGAACAACGTGGTCCTTACCGCCGAAGACCTGCGCCGGGCGCGTTCGGTGAGCCCCGCCGTCCAATACGCTTACCTCACCGAAAACAAGGGGTGGCCGCTGGACAGGCCGCCGGCCGGGCCTCGCCCGCAACGCCCGTCTCTGAACGGCATGGAGGTCACCACCGAGTTCTTTGCCGCGCGGGGCTTGGCGCCGGCTGCCGGCAGCCTGTTCACGGACGCCGACGCGGAGGGCGGGGAGCCGGTGATGGTGCTGGGCTTTTGGCGGGGCGCCACCTTGTTCGAGGACGGCGAAGCCGTCGGCCGCACGATCTGGTCGGGCGACCGGCCGTACCGCATCGTCGGCGTGCTGGCGCGGAGCGGCACCTCCGCGGATGCCATGGCATTCACCCCGCCCGGCGTGACTGACCACCGCCTGTCGATTCGCTTTATCGGGAGCAGCCTGCGCTTCACGGTGGCGGACCGCCGGTCACTGGACGCGGCGCGCGAGCAGCTCACCCGATACTTCGACGCGGCCTACGGCGACGGGTTGCTGCACGTCAACGATCCGGGGGCGGAGGCGCGGCTGATCGCCGGCCGCTTCCGCGGCGTGGTGCGCGCCGTCCTGTTCCTGTCGGCATCGCTGCTGGCGGTCAGCACCCTGTACCTGGCGAACATCTTTGCCGGCCGCGCGCTCCGCAAGCGGCGGTCGGCCGGCATCCTCAAGGCGATGGGGGCGACCGCCGGCGGCGTGTTCGCCGTCTTCGCCGTGGAGGCGGCGGTGATCGCCGCGATCGGCGGCGCGGCCGGATTGGGAGTGGCAGCGCTGCTGGCCAGCGACGTCTCGTACCGCATCGGCGTCGAAGTGTCGGCTGCCGGCCCGCTCCTGGCCGGCTTGGGGCTGTCGTTGACGATCGTGGCCGCCTGCAGTCTGCTGCCGGCCGCCGCGGCGGCGCGCGCGCCGGCGGCCGAGGCGATCCGCTACGAATGATGCCGGCGGCAACGATGCGGACGCTGCGCGCAGCGCCGACCGGTCTGGGGAGTTCGCCGCTCAAGTCCGCCCTGCTGCTGGCCACGATCGCGCTGGGCGTCGCCGCGCTGATCTCCGCGCTGTCGATCAGCACCGCCCTGAACCGCCTGATGGTCGAGCGGCTGGAACGCGACGGCCTAGTCGTCCATGTCTATGATGCCGCCGATCCGGGCCAGCCGTCATACCCGTTGAACCAGCAGGCGGTCGACGCGCTGATGAGCGAGGTGACCGGCGCCGCGGCGGCAAGTCTTTTCCAAGACCTGGCCTCGGACGAGTACGTGGTGGGCGGCACGACCTATCAGGTCCGCACCGCGGTGACCGCCTCCGCTTCGTACCTGCGGGTGCTGGGCCTGGAGATGATCGCCGGCGCCGGCGGCGACACGCCGCGCCAGGCGGTGATCAGCGCCGGACTGGCGGAGGTGCTGTACGGATCGGCGGCCGCCGCGCTCGGACAGACCCTGCAGACCGCGCCGCCGCGCATGACGGTGCGCGGCGACGTGTCACCGGAAGCCGCGGCGAACTTCCGCAGGGCGTCCATGCCGGCCTACGTCGTGCGCGGCGTCTTCCGGGACCCGGACGAGCTGCGGCGCCGCGTGTACGAGATAGCCGATCTGGTGGTCGGGCTCGATCCGGACTCCGGTCGCCGGATGCATTATGCGATCGCGTTGCGCGCGACCGGGACCAGCCTCGCTGCCATCGAGAGCCAGGTGCGCGCCGCGCTCGCCCGACAGTACGGCCATGACGCGGCCGTGGCCGTGGCCCAGGCGTCCGGTTCGGCAAACCTGCATGACCTGGACCCCCGCTCCACCGTGCGGACCCTGTCGCTGATCCTGAACCTGCTGGCCGTCCTGATCCTCATCACCGGCGGCGTGGGGCTGCTCAGCCTCATGATGGTGGAGGTGCTGAGCCGGTCCCGGCAGATCGCGCTGGCGCGCGCCTTCGGCGCGTCGAAGCGGACCATCGCCGCCGAGTTCCTGAGATGGTCGGTCGTCATGGCGGCTGCGGCGTCGGCGGTCGGAGTCGTCCTGAGCCTGTTCCTGTCGGCGCCGCTCGTGGCACTGGTGACGGCGGTCTTCCGGGACGCGACGATCGACCTGACCGGTCCGGTGGTCACGCCGACGGCCGTGGCCGCCGGCGCGGCGGCGGCGATCGGGATGGGGGGACTGTTGGGGCCGCTGCCGGTCTTCTCCGCCCTGGCGGCGCCGATCGCCGAAGGGATCCGCGACGCATGAGGCGGCCGGCGGCGGTGCGGGCGAACGTCCTGCTGGCCGACGACCACGGGATCATGCGCGAGGGTCTGCGGGCGCTCCTGGCCCGGCAGGAGGGGATCACCGTGGTGGGCGAGGCGGCCGACGGCCCGGCGGCGCTGGCGCTGACGCGCCGGCTGCGGCCCGACGTGGTGATCCTGGACATCGGCCTGCCCGGCCTGAGCGGCATCGAGGTGGCGGCGCGCATCGCCGCCGAGCTGCCGCGCACGCGCACGGTGGCGCTCTCCAAGCACCACGACCGCCGCTTCGTGGCGCGCATGCTCAAGGCGGGCGCCGCCGCCTACCTGATCAAGGAGTGCGCGTTCGACGAGCTGACCGACGCGATCGGCACGGTGATGCGCGGCCGCAAGTACCTGGGCGCCGGCATCGCCGGCACGGTCATCGACCTGCTGCAGGAGGTCGACGAGCCCGAGTCGACCCTGGCCGCGTTGACCGACCGCGAACGGGAGGTGCTGCAGCTCCTGGCCGAGGGCCGGACCACCAAGGAGATCGCCGGCGCGTTCGGCGTCAGCGTCAAGACGGTCGACACCCACCGCCACCACGTGATGGACAAGCTGCGGGTCGAAAGCGTCGCCGAGCTGACCCGCATCGCCATCCGCGAGGGGGTGGTGCCGCTGGAAGATTGAGCTCCCGAAGCGTCGGCGCGCCCGTCTCAGGAATTTGGAAGCCCGAAATCAGGAAATGGCTGATGTACGGGACTATGGCGATAGCGGTATGGAGAGCTCAGGAGGTCGACTTCGCATGACTGCCGAGCTCAGACGCAGAACAGGCGTCGCCCTGATCATCGCGCTGATCGTCACCGCGATCTCCATGGCGACGGTCCGCCTGACGGTCGCCATGGCAACGCTGATGTTCTTCTACTTCTCCGCCATGTGCCCGCTGTTCTTCGGCATGTCGATGATGCGCCTGTACCGGAAGAACCGTGACCGTTGCAAGCTCGTGTTGTGGGGAGTGAGCGTCGTCCTGTTCCTCTGCGCGATAATAGCGTTTCGACTGATGCTCGATGACCTGTACCCCCAGGCTCGGGAATCGATCTTCGAGATAGCGGCCGGCGTCGTGGCCGCCAGCACCTGGGCCGTGGTCGCAGCGTGGCTGCTGGAGGCCGGCGTAATCAGGCGTGACCGTCCGCATCGGCAGGATGGAGGCCGGGACAATGACGATAGCGGTATGGAGAGCTCAGGAGGTCGACTCCGAATGGCTCCCGATCTCAGACGCAGAACCGTCGTCGCCCTGATCATCGCGCTGATCGTCACCGCGATCGCCATGGCAACGGTCCGCCTGACGGTCGCCATGGCAACGCTGACGTTCATCTGTTTCTCCGCCACGTGCCCGCTGTTCTTCGGCATGTCGATGATGCGCCTGTACCGAACGAACCGGGACCGTTTCAAGCTCGTGTTGTGCGGGGTAGGCGTCTTCATGTTCATCTGCGCGACGATAGCGCTTCGACTGCGATTCGATGACCTGTACCCCCAGGCTCGGGAAGCGATCTTCGAGATAGCGACCGGCGCCGCGGTCGCCGCCACCTGGGCCGTGGTCGCAGCGTGGCTGATGGAGGCCGGCGTGATCAGGCAGGACCATCTGCATCGGCAGGGCGGAGCATGAAGCCCATCGCGTTCCTTCGGTTGATCACCGGTTTCCGCCTTCGGCAGCGGGGCTGAACGGAACCGGCGCCTGACGATCCTCGCCGGGGCGGCCGAATCCGGCGCCTGCGTGGCGGTGGCGGTGATGCGCGGCGCACAGCAGCCGAAGATTGCTCGGCTCGGCGGCGCCGCCGCGGGCGTATGGCACGACGTGATCGATCTGCAGCAGGTGTTGGGAGCCGCAACGGCGCCCGCTGGTGCGGTCCACGTAGCTGCAGCGGCCCCGGTCGCGCCGCCAGACCGCGCGCTTGACCGCCGTCGGGATGGCGCGGCCGGTCCCGCCGCCCGCCTTCGCTGCCGAAGTTTCGTCCCGCGGCTGCGGCGCCGGCTTCGCGCACGCGCAGCCTCCTGCCGGCCGAGACGCCGCGTCTTCGCCGCCGAAGTGGTGTCGCCCGCCGGCTCCACCGCCGAAGTGTCCGGGCGTTCCGGGCCGCGGTCCGCCTGCAGCGGCGCGGCTTCGTCTCCCGGCTGCGCCGTTGTCTGAGCCGATACCTTCGCCGTCGAAGGAGCGGCGCTGTCCGAGCTGGCCTCGTGCTTCTCCGCCGAAGCGGCGCCGCGAGTCGAGGCCGCTTGCGTCTTCGCCGCCGAAGTCTGCTCGCCTGCGGCGCGTGAGCCGGTGCGCCACCCGCGCGGCGGGCGGGCCGGGTCGTGGCGGTCGAGCCCTTCCTGCACCAAGCGTCCCACGATCTGCCCCAACGTCATGTGCGGGTCGACGTGGGACAGGAGGCCCTTGAGCCGCTCCAAGCCGCGCCGGCACTCATCGTCGATGACCGCCTTGATCTCCCAGCGCCCGGCGCCCAGCGGGCGCACTCGATCCGCCGGCACCGCCAGCTCCGGGTCGACCTCGGCCAGCAACCGCATCACCTGCCGGCTGCTCTTGCCGGCCGCCTGCTCCACCAGCGCCCGCCGCGCCGACCGGTCCAGCACCGGCGCCGGCTTCCGTTCCGCCGGCTGCGCCGGTCCCGGCGCCGACGCCAGCGCCGAGCCGTCCTGCGACTGCGCGGCGGCCCCGAACCTTTCCCCGCCCGGCGCGCTGCGCGCCGCGCGTTCGCGCGTGCGCTCCTGTCGGTCGAAGGCGTTCTGTAGCTGCGCGGCGGCGTTGAGCGTCATCGAGCCGTCCTGCAGGCGCTCGCGCACGCCGTCGATGTCCGCGCAGAGGCGCATCGCCTTGATGCGGCGCCAAGCGGCGGCGTCGCTGTAGCGCAGCTCGCGGACCGCGTAATCGAACAGGCTGGAGAACCCGCGACGCAGGTAGAGACGGCGCTTCTGAATCTCGCGCAGGTGGTCGATGACGACCACTTCGAGCTGGTGTTCGATGCCGGACAGTTCCTTGGTCCGCTCTATCAGGCGATCGTCGGAGAGGGCGGAAACGGTGGTCGTGATGGCTGCGCCGGCGGTGTCGGAACGAGTGCCGTTCATGGTATAAGTATAGTAATGAAAAGTATTTGAGTCAAGTTATCCGCAACGATCTCCTGGCGAATATCCTCGGCAGAAGCTGGTCTCGAAGGCTGGGAGATTTGGAAGACCAGGACTCCGGATTGAGCAATGAGATATCGGTGAACCGTTCCGTTGCGCCATCCTTCCGGTACTTGGCGATTTCCGATCCCAACGATGCGATCGGGAAACAGATCATAGATGGGCGTCTGCAAGCAGCGGCCCCGGTCGGCCGCCAGACCGCGCGCTTGACCGCCGCCGGGATGGCGCGGCCGGTCCCGCCGCCCGCCTTCGCTGCCGAAGTTTGGATCCGCGGCGGCGCCGCCGCCCGCTTCGCGCACGCCGCAGCCTCCTGCCGGCCGAGGCGCCGCGTCTTCGCCGCCGAAGTTGTGTCGGTCGCCCGCTTCGCGGCCGAAAAGACGCGCCCGTCCGCATCGCCCGGTCGAGCGCTTCGACGGTCATCCGGCTGTGCCCGCCCCGCGAGGATCGTCAGCGGTCGCGTCGCTCCGGCCATTCCGACCGCGGCGGGAGCGGCAATCCCCCGCTCTCGACTCCCGGATCCTTCTGGTGTTCCGGATCCGGGTCCTCGTATTCCACGTACGTGCCGCTGGCGGGGTCCCAGACAGACCCCAACGTCACGTGTACTTCCACGACCATCTTGCCGCGGCGGTAGATTCGATACCATGGGTAGGACCGGTCCGGCGACCCGGCTTCCCCCAGCTTGTGGGCGCCGTCCAGCGTTTCGGATCTTCCGATCACGGCGCCCTCGCCGCCTTTACCGGCGGCGAGGACGCTGACTACCACGTACTGCGAATCCGTATCCGATTGCGACACGTCAATCTCCTCAAGCGAAGGGTCAGGCCGGCTCGGCTTCCTCGCGGCGCGCCCACAGCCGTTCGCCCATCACCTCCTCGACGTCGGTGAGGGTGGTGCAGGCCAGCATCTCCTCCGCCTCCGCCTCCGCCTCCTGCAGGTCGATGCCGGCTACCAGCGCCCGCACGCGCGGCAGGTAGAGCGGCTCCACGCTCAGCGTGCGCACGCCGATGCCGATCAGGAACGGTACGTATTCGGCCTGGTGCGCCATGTCCCCGCAGACCGACAGGTCGGTGCCGTGCTCGACGGCGCTGGCGGCCACCAGGTGCAGCGAGCGCAGCACCGCCGGATGATACGGCCGGTACAGGTCGGCCACCTTGTCGTTGGTGCGGTCGACGGCGATCAGGTACTGGATCAGGTCGTTGCTGCCGATCGACAGAAAGTCGGCTTCGGCCGCGAACGCGTCGATGATCGGCAGCACGGATGGGACCTCCACCATCATGCCGATGGCCGGCGCCTCGCACGGCACCCCTTCGCGCTGCAGCTCCTCCACGCAGTCCAGGGTGATCCTGCGGCCGTGCAGGAACTCGTCGAGCGCCGACACCATCGGGAACATGATGCGGATCGTGCGGCCGACGCCGGCGCGCAGCATGGCCCGCACCTGCTGGCGGAAGATGTCCGGATTGCGCAGCGAGAAGCGGATCGAGCGCATGCCCAGGAACGGATTGGCCTCGCGCGTGTGGTCGGTGAAGTAGGAGAGGACCTTGTCGCCGCCCATGTCGAGCGTCCGCAGGGTCACCTCGCGCCCGCGGAACCGCGCCAGGAGCTGCGTGTAGACCGCGAGTTGCTCCTCCTCGGTCGGGAAGTCGCTGCGCACGATGAACGGGAACTCGCTGCGGTACAGGCCGATGCCGTCGGCGCCCCGGTAGGTGGCCAGATCGACGTCGGAGAGCAGGTTCACGTTGGCCAGGATGCGGATGCCGGTGCCGTCGAGCGTCCTGGTGACCGGCTGCCCCGGCACCTGCCGCTCCACGTCCTCCATGGCCGCCCGCTGGTCGTGGAAGCTCCGCAACGCTGCCTCGCCGGGGTTGATCCGCACGACGCCGCCGTCCTCGAGGAGCAGGGTGGTCCCCTCCGCGACGGTGAGCATCCGTTCGTCGCGCACGATGATCAGCGGCAGCACCAGCGAGCGGGCCAGGATCGACAGGTGCGAGCTGGCGCCGCCGGTGACCAGCACCACGCCGGCGGCCTCCCGCGCGGAGAGCTCCAGCAGGTCCGACGGGTAGAGCTCGCGGGCGACGACGACGCTGCCGGGCTGGGAGTCGATGGCCGGTCTCTCGCCGATGATGTTGCCGACCAGGCGCACCACCACGTCCTTGACGTCCTGCACCTTGTCCTTGACGTAGGGGCTTTCGCTGGCCGCGAAGCGCTGCAGGTAGGAGGAGGCGACCTGCAGGACCGCGCTCGGCACGCTGTCACCCCGATCGATGGCGGCCAGCACCCGGCCGGTGAACTCCGGGTCCTTGAGGATCAGCAGGTGGGCGGTGAAGATCAGCGACGCGACGTCGGAGAGCTTGTCCTCCACCTTGGCCTGCAGCTCTTCGAGCTGGCGCTCGGTGGCCAGCACCGCCGACTCGAAGTCGGCCCGGCCGTAGTCGCGGTCGTCGTACGTGCGCTGCGCGAACGTCTCGTAGACATCCTCGCGATCGAACAGCGCCGCCGGACCGGCCGCCTGTCCCTCGGCGGCGGTCTGCCCGAAGAACCGCTCCCCGGCGCGGGCGCCCCGCCCGCGAGCGCCCCGGCGCGTCCGGCGCCCCTCGCGCCGCGCCGGCTCGCCGGCGCCCTTGGCGTCGATCAGCAGACGCGCGTTCTCCAGCGCGTTGGCAAGCTGCGAAGCGACCGCGCGCAGCGCCAGCGCGTCGTCCTGGTCGAACGGCGTCGCCACGTCGCGCTGCACCGCCAGCACGCCGATGGAGGCGATGCCGCGCGTGATCGGCACCGCCAGGAACGCCTCGTAGCGCTCCTCCGAGATGCCCGGCACCGGCTTGAAGCTGGGGTGTTCGGAGGCGACCCGCTGCAGGATCGGCCGCCGGCCTTCGAGCGCGGCGCCGACGATCCCCTCGCCCATCGCCAGCCGCACGCTGCCGACCGACGACGGCTCCAGCCCGATGGTGGCGCGCAGCACCAGGTGCTCGGCATCCTCGTCGTAGATGTAGATGCTGCATACCGCCGCCCGCATGCGGCGGGCGACCATCTGCACGGCCTTGTCCAGGAACGCCCGCAGACTGAGCGAGTCCATGAACAGCCCGCTCATCTCGCCGAAGTCGCAGATCAGCCGCAGATGATCCATCGACGGGATGTTAGCGCATTTGACCCGATGTCGGCCCCGCCGTTAGGATCATGGACGGCCATGCAAACCCTCGACCTGGGCCGCCGCGTCGATCTGTTGTCGATGGACCCGCACTTCCATGACATCAGCATCGCCGTCTACCGCACCGACGACGGCGGCGGCGCGACCTGTCTGCTGCACAGCTACAGCAAGCTCGACGGCGTCCGCGACCGTCTGGGGTTCCTGGCCGGCGTCATGCGGACGGCGGGCGGGATGGTCACCGCCGGCGGCGATCCCCTGGCGGTCCGCTTTGCCTGCGGAGACGCGCACGAAGCGGCGCTCAAGCGCCTGTTCGCGGAATCCTGCAAGGTTCCGCCCGGCGCCGAGCCGGAGCCCCGGCCGCTGTCGGTGCGCGACAAGAAGAACGATCTGACCATCGACGTCGAAGCGCTCGGCGGCGGCCGCTACCGTTGCCGGGGCGACCGGGACGGCGCGCGCGAGCGGCGGCGGGTGGCGGCCGTCGCCGCCGGCCTGGGCAAGCTGGCGGCACTCCACGTCGACGGGACCGAGGTGCGGTTCCCGTGCGGCGCCGACCACCACGAGTTGATCGGCCTGCTGCTCACCCGCGCGCTCAACGTGCGCGGCGCGTTGCGCGAACAGGAAGCGGCGGCGGCGCGCGGCATGCTCAGCGCGCCCAGCCAGCAGCGATGAACGGAGGGGATCGAATGACAGGCAGGGAACGGATACTGGCGGCGTTTCGCGGCGAACCGGTCGACCGCCCGGCGGTGTGCAACCCGACGTCGGTCGCTACCGTGGAGTTGATGGACCTGGTCGACGCGCCGTTTCCCCAGGCGAACCGCGACGGCGAGATGATGGCGCGCCTGGCCGCCACCAGCTACACCGAACTCGGCTTCGACACGATCATGCCGGTCTTCACCATCATCCAGGATTCCTCGGCGCTGGGCTGCAAGATCCAGTGGGAGCAGAAGGACAACTGGCCGACCGTGAAGATGAGCGAGCCGATCTGGGAGACGGCGGACGACATCGTCATTCCGCCTGACTTCCTGACCCACCCGGACACCGCCTGCGTGCTCGACGCGATCCGCCGGCTGAAGGCGGAGTACGGCGACGAGGCGGCGGTGGTCGGCAAGACGATGGGGCCGTGGTCGCTGGCCTACCACTGCTTCGGCGTCGAGCGGTTCCTGCTGCTCTCCCTGGACGATCCCGACGCGACCAAGCTGATCCTGGACCGGCTCAAGGAAGCGACCGTCGCCTTCGGCGTCGCCCAGATCGAGGCGGGCGCCGACGCGCTCACGCTGCCCGATCACGCCACCGGCGACCTGGTGTCGGGCGATTACTACCGGCGCTACCTGCGCGACCTGCACCTCGAGTTGGTGGGCCGCATCCCGATTCCGCTCATCCTGCACATCTGCGGCAAGACGATCGATCGGATGAGCTACATAGCGGAGACCGGCTTCGCCGCCTTCCACTACGACTCCAAGAACGACCCGGCGGAATCGATGGGAGTGGTCGGCGACCGCATCGCGCTGGTCGGCAACGTCAACAACCCGGAGACGTTGTTCGCGCGCGGGCCGGAGGAGGTGCAGGCGGAGGTGCGCAAGAACCTCGATGCCGGCATCAAGCTGGTCGGCCCGGAGTGCGCGATCCCGCTGCAGACGCCGCTCGAGAATCTCAAGGCGATCCCGGCCGCGATCGCCGACTGGACGCGGCAGCACCAAAGCTGACAGCACGCACGGCTGGACAATCACGCACGGCTGGACATACGGAAACCACACATGGCGCAGATCGACGACATAGGCAACGAGCTGATCCGTTCCGAGATCGAGGAGTTCATCGAACGGCCCGACGAGCGCGAGCGCATGATCGAAACCTTCGCGCGGGCGCGGCCGGCGATGCAGGAGATCTCGGCAGCGCTCATCGAAGGCGAGGACGACGACGTCGACGAGCTGACCAGGAAGGCGCTCGACGACGGGATCACCGCGCTGGAGATCATGGACGACGGCCTGATCGCCGGCATGGGGATCGTCGGCATCAAGTTCCGCGAGAACATCATCTTCGTGCCGGAGGTGCTGGCATGCGCGCGCGCCATGAAAGCCGGCATGACGCACATCGAGCCGATCCTGTCGGAGTCCGGCGTGCCGCCGCAGGGCACGGTGGTGATGGGCACCGTCAAGGGCGACCTGCACGACATCGGCAAGAACCTCTGCATCATGATGCTGCGGGGCGCCGGCTTCGTGGTGATCGACCTGGGCGTCGACACCTCCGACGACGAGTTCATCGACGCGGTCGAGGAGCATCAGGCGCCGCTGCTCGGCATGTCGGCGCTGCTGACCACCACCATGCCCAACATGGGCAAGACGATCGAGGCATTCATCGACGCGGACCTGCGCGACGACGTGCAGATCATGGTGGGCGGCGCCCCGGTCACGCAGGAGTTCGCCGACGACATGGGCGCCGACGGCTACGGCAAGGACGCGGTGGAGTGCGTGGAGCTGGCGAAGCGGCTGATGACCGAGCGGGAGCGGAGCGACGACTGAGCCGCAGGCGTCCGGCGCCGCGCGCGGCGGCGCCTCCGTGGCCGCAGGGCTCGACGCGGACGCTTGGCAGGAGCGCCTGGACCGCCTCAGTTCGGTGTTGGCGACGATCGCCGACCACGCCGACGCGCAGGCGCAGTGGCGCTGTCCCTACAAGGACCGTCACGACCGGTGCACCGCCGCGTTCGGCTGCCGCAACCAGCGCCGGCCCCCGGCCGGGGACCCCCGCTTCGAGCATGGCCCGGACCGGCCCCGCTTCCTGTGCGCCGGCGACGACCGGCTCGACTACCGCAGCGCCTGGGAAACGGAGCCGGCCGCGGCCGGCGGCGGCCAGCCCGATCCGGCCACGGCCGATCACGGCTCCGGCGAGCACGGCTCCGGCGAGCACGGCTCGGGAACCGTCGCCTGCGGCGCCGAGCGGCTCGGGCCGGTCGCCGGCGCGACCCTGTTCGATTACGCCGACCGCGCCGCCACCCGCGTGCCGAGCTCGTGCGCGCGCAGCGGCATCTGCCATGAGTGCGTGGTGCGGATCGACGCCGGCCTGTCCGCGCTGAGCCCGCGCGCCGAAGCGGAGCGCTTCCTGCAGGACCCGTTCCGGCTGGCCTGCCAGACCGAGGTGACCGACCTCTCCGCCGAGGTGGCGTTCCAGCCGTTGCGGCGCTCGCCGCGCATCCTGACCGGCGGCAGCCGCACCGGCCAGAACCGCACCGGCCGGGAGCGGACGATCGACCCGGAGCCGGGGGACGGTTCGGGAGCGGCCCGTTCGGGAGCGGCCGGCGCGGTCCGCGACCGCTTCCGCGGCCGCGAGCTGGGGCTTGCCATCGACCTGGGCACCACCACCGTGGTGATCGAGGTCGTCGACCTGCAGGCGGAGGCGACCATCGTCACCGCCTCCTTCGCCAATCCGCAGGGGTTCGCCGGCAGCGACATCATGCACCGCATCTCCTACGCGGCCGGCGCCTTCACCGGCGAGCTGCAACACGCGATCGCCAGCGCCATCAATACCGAGATACGCACGGTGGCGCGGTCCTGCGGCTTCCGGCGCACCTCGATCACGCAGATCGTCGTGGCCGGCAACCCGACCATGCGCGACATCCTGTTCGGGCTCGACGTGCAGGGGCTGGGCCAGCGGCCGTACCGGTCATCGGTGGAGGCCGACTTCCGCGCCGGCCGCCGCGCTACCACGGCGCTGGAAGCCCCCGCGCGGCGTCTCGGCCTCCACCTCAACCCGCGCGCCCGGGCCATCGGGCTGCCGATCATCGGCAGCCACGTCGGCGCCGATACGGCCGCGTGCCTGCTGGCGATCGGCATGGCCGACCTCGACCGCCCGGTGATGCTGGTCGACGTCGGCACCAACACCGAGGTGGTGGTCGGCCACCGGAATCGGATGATCGCCGCCTCGTGCCCGGCCGGCCCCGCCTTCGAGGGCGGGCAGATCGCCTACGGCATGCCGGCCTACGACGGCGCCATCGAATCGCTGGTCCGGGAGGGCGATCGCTTTTCCTTCCGCACCATCGGCGGCGCGCCGCCGGAAGGGATCTGCGGGTCCGGCCTGATCGACCTGATCGCGGAGCTGCGCCGGCACGGCCTGATCACGCCCAAGGGCGTCTTCACCGCGGACCGGCGGCTCCGGGAGATCGACGTAGCGCCGGGCGGCATCACCTTCTCGCGGGCCGACGCCAGCGCCCTGGCGCAGGCGAAGGCGGCCAACTACTGCGGTCAGGTGATCGCCATGCGCCACTTCGGCATCGAGCCGGCGGGCCTCGACCGTCTCTATCTGGCCGGCGGCTTTGCCACCTTCGTCGATCCGCGCAACGCCATCGACATCGGCATGCTGGCGCCCGTTCCGGTCGAGCGTATCGAGAAGGTCGGCAATGCCGCGGTCGAAGGGGCGCGAATCGCGCTACTCTCGGCAGCGGAACGGCAGCGCATCGACGCGTTGACGCAGCGCATCGAGCACGTGGAGCTGGAGCTGGAACCGGACTTCTTCGATCTCTTCGTCGACGGCTGCCGCTTCGAGCCGATGCGGCTCGACGCCAAGGCGCGTTGAGCGCGGCGAGAGTCACACACAGGAGCATCTGCATTGGGCGACGACAACCGACGGTTCACGACGATCGGCGAGAACATACACACCACGCGCGTGTTGCTGCGCCGCGGCCGGCGCATCGCGGAGGCGCCCGACGGCCGCGAGTCGGTCCGCTTCAGGGACCGCAGCGGCGCCGGCCGCTACCTGCCGATTCCCGACGCCGACAAAGCGCGGCAGGACTACGATGAGGGGCGCGTCAAGCACGTGGGGATTGCGGTGCGGACGGCGATGGCCGGCGGGCCGGACGCCCCGGTCGCGCGCGAGTACCTGCTGACGCTGGTCGACCGCCAGGAACGGGCCGGCGCGCACTACCTCGACCTCAACGTCGACGAGGTGTCGCTCAAGCCCCAGGAGCAGCAGCGCGCCATGGCGTGGCTGGCGGAGATGGTGCAGGCGGCCGGATCGACGCCGCTGTCGATCGATTCGTCCAACGGCGACACGATCCGCACCGGCCTGGCGGCGGTCGACGGGGCGCGGGCGGGCCGGCCGCTGCTGAACTCGGCGTCGTTGGAGCGGATCGAAGTGCTGGACGACGTCACGCGCTTCGACACGCGCGTGGTGGTGACCGCGGCCGGCGACTCCGGCATGCCGGCCGGCGCCGGCGAACGGGTCGACAACGCCAGCCGGATCATTCGGGCGGCGCTCGACAAGGGGATCGCGGCCGGCGACATCTTCGTCGATCCGCTGGTCTTTCCGATCTCGGTCGACATCGACTTCGGCAACCACTGCCTGGACGCCATCCGCACGATCCGCGAGCGCTTCGGCCCCGCCATCCACATCACCGGCGGCTTCAGCAACGTCTCCTTCGGCATGCCGCAGCGGCGGCTGATCAACGACGTCTTCCTGTTGCTGGCGATCGAGGCCGGCGCCGACTCCGGCATCGTCGATCCGGTGACCAGCCACCTCGACGAGGTGCACGGCATGGACCGCGCGTCGGTCCGCTACCGGATGACCGAGGATCTGCTGCTGGGCCGCGACCAGCGATGCAAGGCGTTCCTGCGCGCGCATCGCCGGGGGCACCTGAACGAGGGCGCCGATGGCTGAGTACCGGGTGCTGTCGTGGCGCGGCATTCCCGCGCAGGTGAAGGCGTACGGGGAGGAGGGCACGCTGTCGGCGCCGATGCCCGGCCGGTACCAGACGGAGATCGACCGCGTCGCCATGCGGGAGGGTCTGGCCGGCAGCGACGCCTACCTGGAGCAGTGGAAGTGGAGCCGCCGCGCCACGCGCGCCGGCAGCGCCCGGCAGGTGCTGGACGAGGTGATCGCCGAGCTGACCGCGGCGTGGGACCCCAAGCTCACCTCCGTTCCCGGTGGGGGCGCGGGTACCGGCGCGGGTACGGGCGCCGACGCCGGGGATCGCTAGCGGGGCGCCGCGTCGGGTACGGTACGGCATGGTTCGCCCGCGTCTCACCTTCGACAAGACCGAGCTGGTGCTGATCGACATGGAAGCGAAGCGGCCGGCGGTCCACAATCTGACCCGCGACGATCTGGTGCGGTTCCGGCTGGTCAGGAAGCGCGCGTTCGCGCTCTACCGGTTCGTGGACGACGACGTGCTGGAGCTGCACGTGCGCGGCAAGATCGAGCCGCTGCTGCTGCGCCGGCGCCGGAACCGCGGCCAGTTCGACGATTACCTGGCCGGGGCCCGGAAGTTCTGCGAAGCGAACCAGATCCCCTTCGTGGACGAAACCTGATCACGACGAGAGGAGCTCACCATGAGAGTCAGCAACACCTTGGCCAAGCTGCGCGCCGGCCGCGCGGTGCGCATCTGCGGACTGGGCCACTTCATTCCGGCCTTCCTGCGCCACGCCGCGCACTTCGGCTTCGACTGCGTGTGGCTCGACCTGGAGCACCGCGCCATGGAGCAGCGCGAGCTGCATGCGCTCCTGACGCTGTCCCATCTGGTCGACATCGACGTGATGGTACGGGTCCCGCTGGTCGACGGCGCGCAGCTCTACCGGGTGCTGGAGGACGGGGCGACCGGGATGATGTTTCCGCTGGTCAACACCCCGGAGCGGGCGCGGCAGATCGTGCAGGCGGTCAAGTTCCCGCCGATCGGCAGCCGCGGCATGGATGGCGCCGGCCTGGACGGCGACTATTTCCTCGACTCCGGTGAGGACTACGCGGAGGCCGCCAATCGCGAGACCTTCGTGGTGGTGCAGATCGAGACCCCGCAGGCGGTCGAGAACGCCGACGCGATCGCGGCGGTCGACGGCGTCGACGGGCTGTTCATCGGCCCCTCCGACCTGACCCTGCGCCTCCGATACCACCAGGGCGCGATGGATCTGGAAGCCGCTACCGATCGGGTGGCCGCCGCCGCCAAGCGGCACGGCAAGGCGTGGGGCCTGCCGGGCGACGTGGCCGCGACCGCCGACGTGCACGCCAAGGGCGCTCAGCTCCTGGTCCAGGGCAGCGACTTCATGGGCCTCCTGGCCGAGCTGCAGCGAGCCCGGGATGCGTTCGACGCGCTCCTGACCGGCGAGCCTTCCTGAGGCCGGCCGCTCCCCGCCGGCGCACGTTCAGGATGACCTTGCCCGCGGATCGGCCGGTCGCGCTGTCGGCTGCGGCGCGGCTGGCCGCCGACGCGGACAACGTGGCGATCGCGCTCTCCACCCTGCCGGCCGGGCAGGAGCTCCGTCACGGCGGGACGTGGCGGCTGGCGCACCCGGTGCTCGAAGGGCACCGGTTCGCCGTGACGCGCATCCGGCGCGGGGAAGAGTTGCTCTCCTGGGGCTATCCGTTCGGGCGGGCGCTGCGCGATATCGAGCCCGGAGAATGGATCCGCAACGCCGGCATGATCGACGCCCTGGCGCAGCGCGACCTGCCGCTCGACCTCCCCGCCGACGCCAACTTCCGGGACCAGCCGCTGGCGCAGTCGGCGCGGCTGGACGACGTTTCACCGGCTGAGCCGTTGCCCGCGGCGCCGGCGGACCTGCGGTTCTCCGGCTACGACCGCGGCGAGCGGGGCGCCGGCACCCGCAACTACGTGATCGTGCTGGCGGTCAACTCGCACGCGGGTGCCGCCGCGGTCGCGCTGGCCGCGCGACTGAACCGGCGCGCGCGCGCGCTGGGCGTCACCGACGGCGTGGTGCCGGTCGCGCATACCGAAGGCGGCGGCCCCGATCCTCCGAACAACCGCGAGCTGCTCGAACGCACGCTGGTCGGCTTCCTGGTCCACCCCAACGTGGCGGGCGCGGTGGTGCTCGACCATCCGGCCGGCGCGGTGCGGTGGGCGGACGTGACCGCCGGCGCCGCCGCGCGGGCGCGCCGGCTCGACCGGGTACCGATCGTCGCCGCGACCGCCGGCGACCCGGTCGACGACGAGGCGGTGCTGCCGCTGCTGCGCGCCGCGGCCGGCGCCCGTCGGCGCGCGCTGCCGCTGTCGGCGCTCAACATCGCGCTGCAGTGCGGTGGCTCGGATGCGTTCTCCGGCATATCGGGCAACCCGCTGGCCGGCGCGGTGGCGCGAGCGGTGATCGCCGCCGGCGGCGGCGCCATCCTGGCGGAGACCGACGAGCTGATCGGCGCGGAGCGCTACGTGCTGTCGTCGGTCAAGGACCGGCCGACCGCCGCCGCCTTCCTGCAACGGGTGGAGCGCTTCAAGGCGTGGACCGCCCGCCACGGGCAGTCGGCGGCCGGCAACCCTTCGGGCGGCAACAAGCTGCGCGGCCTCTACAACATCACCCTGAAGTCGATCGGCGCGGCGGCCAAGAAGGCGCCGGACGTGCCGCTGGCCGGCGTGGTCGACTACGCGGCGCCGGTCGCGGAACCGGGGCTGCACTTCATGGACAGCCCCGGCAACGATCTGGAGAGCGTCGCCGGCCAGGTCGCCTCCGGCGCCAACCTGATCTTCTTCGTGACCGGCAACGGATCGATCACCAACTTCCCGTTCGTGCCGACCGTGAAGTTCGTCACCACCACCCCGCGCTACGAGCTGCTGCCGCGCGAGATGGACGTGAACGCGGGCCGCTACCTGGACGGCGAGCCGATGGCGGCGCTGGCCGACGAGGTGCTGCGCCAGACGCTCCGCGTCGCCTCCGGGGAGCGCACCAAGGGGGAGCTGGCCGGCCACAGCCAGGTCTCCATCTGGCGGGACTGGGCGGTCGGCGAAGGGCTCGACGGACGCCGCCCCGGCGCGCGCCGACCGGGCGCCCGGGCCGGCCACGCCGCCGCAACCGCCGGGTCGATCGCCGCCGCGCCCGCGCTCGATCCGGCGGCCGCGCGTCGCGACCGCCGGCACGGCCGCTTCCCGGCGCCGGCGTGGCCGCGGACGCGCCCCCGCATCGGCCTCATCACGCCGACCTCGCTCTGCTCCGGGCAGGTCGCCGGCCTGATCGCCGCGCAGATCGAACGCCGCGGCATCGCCGGCGGATCGCTGGAGAGAGTGGTCGCCCTGCCGCACACCGAAGGCTGCGGGTCGGGCGGGAGCGACGATCTCTACACCCGCACGCTGGTCGGTCACCTGCTGCACCCGGCGGTGACGACCGCGCTGCTGTTGGAGCACGGCTGCGAGCGGACGCACAACGACTACTTCCGAGCCGCCCTGCGCGCCGCCGGTCAGCCGGCCGACCGGTTCGGCTGGGCGAGCATCCAGCTCGACGGCGGCATCGCGGCGGTGACCGAGCGGGTGGCCGCCTACTTCGCCGCCGCGGCCGCCGGCCGCGGCGCTCCGCACCGGGACGCCGTGCGGGCGATCGGAATCGTTCCGACGATCGAAATCGTTCCAACGATCGGGATCGTTGCGGCGGGCGCGCTGTCCGGCCCGGCGGCCGATCTGATGACCGGCTTCGCGGTCGCCGCGGCCGCCGGCGGGGGAACGGTCATCGCGCCGGCCGCCGGCCCGACCCCGGACGCGCTGGCCGACTTGGCCGCGGAGCGGCCGCGGCCCACGGTCCGCTTCGCGGAGCGGCCGGCCGGCGCCGGCCTGCACCTGATGGCGGCGCCGACCGCCCACGTCGACGAGCTCGCCGGCGGCCTGGCCGCCGCCGGCGCCGAGCTGATCGTGGCGTTCAGCCCGAGCCGGCCGATACACGCGCACCCGTTCGTGCCGGTCCTGCAGGTCACCGGCGGGACCGGCGCCCCCGGCTTCGATCTGGCGCTTGCCGAGGCCGGCTCGCCGGAGCGGGCGGGCCGCCGCCTGGCCGAGCTGGCCGCCGCGGCGCTGACCGGTAACTACACGCCGGCACAGCTCCGCAGCGGCGCCGTCGCCTTCCAGCTCACGCGCGGCACGGCCGGCGTCTCGCTGTGAGCCGGCCGTTGCGCCGCCCGGACGACCGCCAGCGACCGATCGCCTCGGCGACGCCGCAACGGCCGGCGGCGGCGACCACGTCGTAGCGCGCGCGCAGTTCCGGCGCCGCGTTGGCGACCACGTAGCTGGAGCCGGCCCACGCCAACAGGTCGCCGTCGTTGTAATCGTTGCCGATCGCGCAGACTTGGCCGCGCCGGATGCCGTGGCGTGCGGCCAACCACGCCGCCGCCTGGCTCTTGGAGACCTCGCGCGGGAATATCTCGATCCAGGTCGAGCGATGGTCGAGCGGCGAGGTGGTGCGGATCACGGTGAGGTCCGGCAGCAGGTCGGCCACCGCATCGCTGGACGGCTCCGGGCGATCGACCGGCACGACCGCCAGCAACTGCGCGCTCGGACCCGGCTCGCCGGCAAGCGGCGCCGCGAACGCGCGGTAGCGGTCGATCCGCACGTCGAAGTCCGGGTTCGGACGCCCGCTGCGCCGGTACTGAAAGCGGTGGTTGTCGGGGATCGGCCGGTGCACCATGTAGTCGAGGTCCAGGGCGTGCAGCACCCGCGCCGCCAAGGCGGTCTGGCTGCCGGTGAGCGTATGGGCGCGGAGCAGGCGGCGGTCGCGGACGTCATGGATGCCGGCGCCCGATGAGAAGACCACGTAATCGACCGGGAACCGCTCTGCGGCGACCAGACCGAACGAATGCAGACTCCGCCCCGTGGCGATCGCGCGGCGCCAGCCGTCGCGGCCCAGCCGGCTCAGCGCCGCGCGGTCGCACTCGCGCAGCCGCCGGTCGGCGCCCAGCAACGTGCCGTCCAGATCGGTGACCAGCAGCCCTCGTCGGCGCTTCACGGCTAGATCGGTCGGTCGCCGCGTCAGGAGGAGGGGTCCGGCTTGGGCGACTTCTGCAGCGCGAGCAGCTCCCGGCGTAATTGCTCGGCCCAACCGCCGTGCGAGGCCCCGCGCAGGTACGCCTGCCGATGCCGCCGCGCCTCCTCTGCCCGGCCAAGTTGCGCGAACGCCTCGGCCAGATTGCCGTGCGCGTCGGCGTAGTGCGGGTCCAGCGCGAGCGCACGGCGGTAGGCGTCGATCGCTTCGCCCGCGCGGCCGGTGTCGATCAGCGCGTTCCCCAGGTTGTTCCACGCCTCGACGTAGCCGGGCTCCCGATCGACGGCGCGGAGATAGCTGGCAGCGGCATCGGCGGCGCGGCCGAGCGCGTACAGCGCGTTGCCCAGGTTGAAGTCGACCTCCGCGGAGGCGGCGCCCCGCGCTACCGCCCGCTCGTACGCATCGACCGCCTGCTCGTACTCGCCGGCCTCCTCGGCATGCATGCCGGCCTCGAACCACGCCTCGGCGCCGCCCGTGTCCGGCGCCGCCGCATTCCCCGCCGCCGCGCTCCCCGCCGCCGCACTCCCCGCCTCCGGGCGGAGCGCCACGATCCTCTCCTCGACCGGCCGGGCGCGGCCCAGCTCGTCGGCCAGGTCCAGCAGCAATTGACCGGACGGGTCGGCCGCCTGGCCGGAGCGCAGCCGGACCCGCAGGCCGCGGCCGGCAGCGCCGGCCTCCAGGCGGTTGAGCAGGTCGGGCGCGTCCGGCAGCCACTCACCGATCTGGCGCAGCGAGCGCTTGATGCGCCGCGGCGTGACGCCGGCACGGGTCAGCGCCGCTACCGCGCGCGATGCGGCGACGTCCCTGAAATCGAAGCGGACCGATCGATCGATCCGTGCCGGCCGCAGCAGCCCGCTGCGCACCCAGCGCCGGACCTCGGCCGGCGAGACTTCGAGTATCCGCGCTACCTGCTCGGTGCTGAACAGCGACACGACCGCCTCGGCCATGGCTACGGCTCGATCAGCCGCTCGAACACCGGCGCCCGCAGCACGCCGTCGCGCGTCTGATCCATGAAGCTGACCTCGCAATAGAGCCCGGGCCGCACGCCGACCGCGCCGGCCGGCAGCTCGACCAGCGCCCGATCGGCGACGCGCTCGTGCAGCAGTCGGGCCAGACGCAGGCGCTCCTGCTCCCGGTAACCGGTGCCGACCCGGCCGGCGTAGGTGAGCACCCCGTCGCGGTCGATCGCCACCGCGACGCTCTGAATGTCGCCTCCCTCCTGGGGCATGAAGCCGACGATCGCGCACAGCGCGCGCAGCCGCCGCTTCACCTTGATCCACGCGTCCGAGCGGCGGCCGGGCCGGTACCGGCTGTCGAGACGCTTTGCCATGATGCCTTCGAGCCCGGCGGAACAGACGCTCTCATACAGGCTCCGCCCTTCGGTGCGAACCGCTTCCGAGACCGCCATCGGCGCCGGGACGTCGAGCTCCAGCAGCCGGTCGCGGCGCGCGCTCAGCGGCTGGTCGATGAGTGACGTGAAGTCCCGGTACAGCAGATCGAAGGCGATGTACCGCACCGGGCGCTCCGCCGCCAGCGCCGCGGCGCGCCGTGCGCCACGCGCCTGATCGCGCGGCTGCAGCGACTCGAAATCGGGAACGCCGTCCTGCAGGAACACGATCTCGCCGTCGACCACGCTGCCGTCCGGGAGCGCGGCCAGCGACGCGAGTTCCGGGTACTGTGCGGTCACGTCGCGCCCGCTGCGGCTGACCAGCCGCAGCGATCGATGCTCGACGTGCGCCATGGTGCGAAACCCGTCCCACTTGATCTCGAACAGATGGTCGGCCGAATCGAACGGCCGTCCGGCGGCGGCGAGCATCGGGGCGATGAGACGCGGCAGATCCGACAGCTCCCTACACCGCCTTCTTCCTGGTCCCGGCCCGGCGCGTACGGGCGCTCGGCGCCATCTTCCTGCTCGATGGCTCGGCGGCCGCCGGCTCCGCGGCAGCACCGGCCTTCTGCGCCTCGGCCACGCTCTTCTTCAGAGCGTCCATCAAGTTGATGATCTTGGGCTCCTCCGCGTCCTCGGCCTGCACCACCTCCTGGCCTTCGACCTTCATGCGGATCAGCTCGGTCAGCTTGGCGTGGTACCGGTCTTCGTAGGAGGAGAGGTCGAAGTCTTCCATGCGGGAGGCGCCGATCAGGGTGTTGGCCAGCGTCAGCTCCTCGTCGGTGACCTCGACGTCGCCGACCTCGTCACCCAGCGACTCCGCCGATTGCATCCTGGCGTGGTAGTACAGCACCGTGAGTCCCAGGAGATCGCCGATCGGCCGCAGCAGGACGATCTGCTCGCGACCGCCGATCACGACGTGCGCCAGAGCGTGGACCCGATTTTCCTGCATGCCGCGGTGCAGCAGCGCGTACGGCTTCTGCCCCGGCGCACCGTCGGGGACCAGGTAGTAGGTGCGGCCCGCGTGATAGACCGGATCGACCGCGTCCGGCGGGATGAATCCCTCGATGCTGATCGAATGGTCGTTCTCCGTGCGCAGCTTCTCCAGTTCGTCGTCGTCGATGATGACGTACTCGCCCTTGCTGTGCTCGTACCCCTTGACGATCTGGCCGGAAGACAACTCGCCGTGCTCCGGGCAGACCTTCAGGTACTTGACGCGCGTGTTGCAGTCCTTGTGGAGCTGATTCAACCGGATGTCACCGCCCGACTTCGACGCCGTGAACCCGCGCACCGGTACGGAGACCAGACTGAGCTTGAGGAACGCCTTCCAGCTAGACCGTGGAGCCATGGTGCTTACCTGCCTTCTCTCTGTTCTTCTCGGCTCGACCGAACGCCCGTTCAAGCCTCCTGCGGGCGGCGGCCACCGCGGCGAGTGTAGCACGGCTGCGCAGATTCCATACGGTGACTCAGCCAAGCGCCCGAGTCGCCGCATGGAGTCCCGGTTCAGTCGGGCTTCAGCGCCTTCCTGACTATCTGCGTGATCGACCTGATGTCGGTGAGGTCGACCGGCAGCACCACCTCCGGGTTCTTGGCGGCCAGCTTTTCCAGCGCGCCGATGTACTCCTCCGCGGTCCGCAGGACCAGGGCGTCATGGCCGCCCTCCGCCCGTACCGCTTCGGCAATCCTGCTGAGACCGGCAGCGGTGGCGGCAGCGATCGCCAGGATCTCCTGCGCGCGGCCTTCGGCTTCATTGATCTGACGCGCCTTTTCACCCTCGGAACGGTTGATCGCCTCCTCCATCACACCGACGGAGTGGTTGATGCGCGCCTCCATTTCCCCGACGCTGCGCGCGATCACGGCCCGTTTCTGTCGATCGGCCTTGATCTGATACTCCATCGACTGCTGCACGGACGACGGAAGCTGGACGTTCTGGATCTCGTAGCGGGTGACCTTGACGCCCCAGGGATCGGAGGCGTCGTCGAGCACCTGCACGATCGCGGCGTTGATCCGGTCGCGTTCCTCGAAGGTACGGTCCAGCTCCAGCTTGCCGATGACCGAGCGCATCGTGGTCTGTGCGAGCTGGATGGTCGCGTATTCGTAGTTGATGATGCCGTAGCTGGCACGCTTGGGGTCGATCACGCGGAAGTAGAGGACGCCGTCGACCGTGATCTTGACGTTGTCTTGCGTGAAGCACGGCTGTGGCGGTACGTCGATCGCCTGCTCCTTGAGGCTGTGCCGGTAGCGCACCCGATCCAGGTACGGAATCAGCACGTGAAAGCCCGCTTCCAGCGTGCGCCGGTACTTGCCCAGCCGTTCGACCACCAGGGCGCGGCGCGCCGGCACCACGCGAACGTGCAGGACCAGGCTGAGAAACACGATTCCGCCCGCGCACAGCGCGACGATGGTCTGCACGTCCATCAGGATTCCCCGTCCGCCGCGGCGGCCGGCGGCTCGCCGGTGGAGGGGGAGCGGCCAAGAACGGTCTGCAGGATCGAGCGCATCTGAGCGACTTCGAGCGGCATGACGGAGACGTTGGCGCCCTCCAGAATGCGACCGAACTGCGCCACGTACTGATCCGCGATGCGGAGCGCGAAGGCGGTATCGCCGCCACGCTGCCGGATCGCCTGCGCCACCTGACGGATGCCGTCGGCCGTCGCCGTAGCGGTAGCCTCGATGGCGCGGGCGCGGCCTGCAGCCTCGTTTATGCGACGCTGCCGTTCGCCTTTCGACAGGTTGATCGCCTCCTCCCTTTGGCCCTTGGAGACGTTGATGCGGGCTGCCCTCTCGCCCT
This sequence comes from Spirochaetia bacterium, assembly GCA_965203515.1. GTDB lineage: Bacteria > Spirochaetota > Spirochaetia > SZUA-6 > Bin103 > CATQHW01. Next base: position 3,921,343 of record OZ241907.1, on the reverse strand, counting down.
CGCTCTGGAGGACCGCCGCGCGCTTCTCACGCTCGGCGCGCATCTGCTGTTCCATGGCCTGCAGGACCGAATCCGGCGGCGAGATGTCGCGCACCTCGTAGCGGGTCACCTTGATCCCCCAGGGATCGGACGCCTCGTCGACCGCGCGCACGATCGCGTCGTTGATCTCATCTCGCTCGGAGAAGCTGCGATCGAGATCGATACGGCCCATCTCGGAACGCATGGTGGTCTGGGCAAGCTGCGTGGAGGCATAGCGGTAGTCGTCGATGCCGTAGCTGGCCTTCTCCGGATCGACGACCCGCAGGTACAGGATGCCATCGACGTTGAGCTGCACGTTGTCGGCGGTCACGCAGGTCTGAGGCTGCACGTGCATCGCCTCCTCCTTGAGTGACTGCCGGTAGGCGATGCGCTCGACAAACGGGATCAGCAGATGAAACCCCGCACCCAGCGTCCGGTCATACTTGCCGAGCCGCTCCACGATGAACGCCTGCTGCTCCGGGACGATGCGCACGGTGTTCCTGAACAACAGCGCGGTGACCGCCGCGACCGCGGCCGACAGGATGATCTCTATCATCAGAATGGCTCCGCCATCAGCATGGCCCGGCCATCAAGCATGGCCCCGCCATCAGGATCGCTCCGCGTCCGGCTGAGATCGATCCTGCAGACGCGCCACCTCCTCCATGACGGACCGGGTCACCTCCAGGGTCAGGCTGTCGTTGCGCACGATGTCGACGATGTCGCCGACGAGGAAGGAGTCGGCATGGCTCGTCGCCTTCCAGGTGGTGCCGTGGACGCGCACGCGGCCCGGCCGTCCGGGCTCGATCGGTTCGACCACCTCCGCGGAGTTGCCATGCAGGTCCTCGGCGCCGCCGCGGTTCCGAAGTCCAACGAAGATCGGCTTCAGGTAGCGGCGGAGCGCGAACAGGGACAGCCCCGACGAGCCGGCCCAGATCAGCGTCTGCGCCGCCAGATCGGTTCGAAGCGCTGGAAACACCGCCGTCAACAGGGCCGTCACCAGCGCGCCGACGCCGAAGAAGAACACGACGAACCCGGGGAGCAGGAACTCGACACCGATCAGCACGATGCCGGCGATAGCCCAGAACGTGTAGTCCACGGCGCGGAACCTTGACCCCACGATACTCTGAACCGCGATCGAACCACCGGTCAAGGAGCGGCGGCAAACCCGGTTTGGCGAGCCGGCGCATCCGCGCTACACTGTGCGGCAGGGGGGTGGACGATGGCTTCGAGCGAAGAGCGGCAACACTTGCTGCGCATGTTCAGCGAAGAGCGGCAGCAGGTGCTGCGCATGGTGGATCAGGGCACGATCACGGCTGACGAGGGGGCGCGGCTGCTGTCCGCCCTGGGAGGCGATGAGGAGACGCCCCGCCGCGTGGCGGCGCCGCCGGCGGAGCAGGCCGCCGCGGCGTCCGATGAACTGCAGGTGCGCATCGCGCTTGCCACCGCAGACGGCCACCTGGTGACGCTGGTCCTGCCGCTGCAACTGGCCCGGTTCGCGCTTCCGCTGTTCGACCTGCCGGCGGCGGCGGTGCTGGGCGAGCACGGCGTCGATATCAACCGCATTCGGGAGGCGTTGCGAGCGGGCGAGCCGTGCGACGTCCTCGACTACAAGGACGAGGAGTCCGGACACCGGGTCCAGATCGTCATCTCCTGATCGAGGCGGGACGGGTACGCTTTGAGATAGCTAGGCGATCACCCGCAGGGCGGTCGGGGCGGCGCTGAGCGGGCGGGCGCCGGCGTCGGTCACCAGCACCAGATCCTCGATCCGCACCCCGCCCCACCCGGATCGGTACGCTCCCGGCTCGATCGTCACCACGTCACCGGCGGCGAGCTCGGCACCGGCGCCGACGCGGAGGCTCGGAGCCTCGTGGATGGCCAGCCCGACGCCGTGGCCGATGCCGTGCCGCCATCGGTCGCCGAGGCCGGCAGCCGTCAGCTCCCGGCGGGCGGCGCGGTTGAGATCGTCGCCGCACGCTCCCGGCCGCACCAGGGCGAGCGCCCGGTCGTGCACCCGGAGCACCGCCGCGTGCACGCGCCGCTGCTCCGCATCGGGCTCGCCGATCACCCAGACGCGGGTGAGATCGCTGCGATAGCCGTCCACGACGGCGCCGCAGTCGATGCATACCAGGTCGCCGGCGGCGAGCCGCCGCTCGGACGGCAGCGCGTGCGGGATCGCGCTGCGCGGACCGGCGGCGACGATCGTGGCGAACGCCGACTCCTCCGCGCCGCGGCGCCGCATCTGCACGTCGACCTCCAGCGCGACATCCCGCTCGGAAGCGCCGGCGCGCGCCAGACCGGCGGTCGCTGCCAGGGCGGCGTCGGCGATCCCGGCGGCAGCCTCCATGGCGGCGATCTCCGCCGGCCCCTTGCGCCGGCGGCGCGCCTCCACCAGCCCGCCGGCCGGCACGAACGCGGCGCTGCCGGCGTCCCGCAGCTCGGCCAGCTTGCCGGCGGTGATCCCGTCCGGCTCGTATCCCACGCGGGTCAACGCGCGGGATCGGCAGCACGCGCCGATCGCCGCCGTATCGACGCCGCCGGGCGGGAGTATCTCCACCTCCCAGTCCGGGCACTCGGCGGCGGCCTGCTCCCGGTAGCGGCCGTCGGTGATCAGCACGCGATGACCGCGGCCGATCAGCAGCGCCGCCGAGCTGCCCGTAAAGCCGCTCAGATAGCGGACGTTCGGCCGCGGCAGCCCCTCGCCGTGCAGGCAGAGCAGGGCATCGACGCCAGCGCCGTCCGGGTCGTCGGCGCCGTCCGGGTCGCCGACGCCGTCCAGGTCGCCGGCGACCGCCTCGGCGCGATCGCGCACCTCAGCCGCCGCTCGCTTCTTCGGCGATCAGCGAGCGGATGATCGAGAACTGGTCGCGGTTGGGCGGCACGCGGGAGGTGATGAATTGCCGGCCGTTGACGTACATCGTCGGCGTCGCCCGGAGGCCGGCGGCGAGCGCCTCGGAGATGTCGGCTTCGATCTTGGACCGCACCACCCGGTCGTCCAACGCGGCGCGCACGCGTTCCGGGTCGCTCAGGCCAACCCGCCCGGCGTACTCGACCAGCCGATTCGGCCCGTACCGCTGAAAGTTGGCGAACAGCGTCTCGTTGTACTCCCAGAACTTCCCTTCCAGGTGCGCCGCGTAGGCGGCCGCCGCGGCGGCACAGGAGGTGGAGCGGCGGTCGCGCGGTATCGACCGGTTGCAGGTGCCGTCGAGCGGGAAGAACTTGTACACCAGCCGCACGTCGTCGTCGCCGCGCGCGATCTCCGCGATCTTCGGATCGAAGTTGCGGCAGTGCGGGCAGTTGTAGTCGGCGAAGACCACCAGCGTGATGGGCGCGTCGGGATCGCCGAGCTGCGGGCTGCCGGTCAGATCGAACTGGTGACGGTCGAACCCCAGGTAGCGGTCGGCCAGACGCTGCGACGCGCGCGCCTGCGAGATCTGCCGTTCCAGGAGCTGCCGGTCGGCGGCATTCGCCAAGACGAAGGTGGCCACGACGGCCACGCCTGCGCCGATGCCGACAGCCAGCACGCCGGCGCCCAGCGCCGGCCCGGCGATCGACCGCAGCGCCTGCCGCAGCCGGCCGGCGCCGCCGGCCAGCCCGAACACCAGCGTGCCGGCCAGCGCAAGGTTCACGATCTGCAGAGCGGTGCAGTAGAGACAGAGCGCCCTGATGACGAAGACCGAGATCACCGCCAGCGCGACCGACACCACGGTGGCGGCCAGCGCCAGCGCCGCGCTGCCGCCGGCCAGCCCTTCGCGGACGCGCGCGCGGGCGCGGCCGACCTGCACGACGGCCAGCGCCGCCAGCACCGCGCCGTGCATCCCCAGCCCGAAGGTGGAGATCGGCACCGGTCCGACGGCCGCGAACGACGACTGACTGACCCGGTCGCAGTCCACGTAGGCGTTCACGGCGCATCCGGACGCCTCGCCCAGGACGTTGTGTTGAAAGAAGTTGCGCGTCAGGACGTAGCTGAGCACGACGCCCGCCAGCGCCAGCGCGATGCCGATGAGCGGGACGGCGCCGCTGCGGAACGGCTCGGCCGGCGCTGCCGGCTTCTGCGCGGCCCTGGCCGCGGCGGACGGGGCGTTCTTTGCCACGTTGTTACTCCTCACGTTCCGGTCGCCCGTCTCCGGACGCTGCGGACACCTGCAAATATCGTCCGCTCCGGCGGACCGTACAAGCCCGACCGGCGTCGGCGGGGTGGGCGCCGGCGGGGTCGGCGCCGGCGGGGACCGGAATCCGGTTTCATTCCTTGGGCAGCACCACCGGGTGAAAGAACCGCCTGCGCTCCGGCGACAGCGCTGCGTAGAAACGCGGCGGATAGGATGTCGGCTCCGGGCTCGCCGCCATCCACGGATGCTCGTAGGCGTAGTAGAGGATGATCCGCTCGCCGTCGACGCGCCGCGCCGGGCCGCGCGTATGCCAGAGCGCGTTATGGAACATCGCGCAGGACCCCTGCCGGCAGCGGAGCTGCACTGCCCCGGGCATCGACTCGAACCCTTGCAGGTCCCGCTCGTCCGGCGCTGCCTGCGCGCGGTGCGACCCCGGCACCACCGTCAGGTTACCCTGGTCGGCGGCGCTCATGTCCGACAGGAAGTAGGCGATCTTGAGCTGCATCAACGGGATGTACGGGCCGAGCCGGCGGTAGCCGGCGTCGGCGCCGTCGATGTGCCAGCCGGGCCGATGGGCGCTGGCGCCGTGCTCCCAGAACGCGTCGGAGGCGTGGAAGTGCGGCGCCTCGTTGAGCAGCCCGGTGACGTACGGCATGACCGCCGGCAGGTCCATCATGTCCAGGAACAGATCGTCCTCGGCCAGCAGATAGAAGATGCGCGTGCCGTTTTCCAGGTTCTGGCTGGCGCGGAAGACCTCCCCGCCGGTCCGCGCCAGCGCGCGGCGCCGCTCGACGGCCGCCTGCAGCGCGGCGCGCAGCCTGGCGACGTCGTCGGGGCCGAGCACGCCATCCAGCACCAGATAGCCGTTGGTGTCGAAGAAGAACCGCTCGGAAGCGGTCGGCCGCTCGGCCATCGCCCTCACGCCCGCGCGCGCTGCACGGCGCTCTTCGAGTCGGTGTGGCGGAAGCCTCGCACCATGAGCCCGCGCTGATCGTCCGCGCGCGTCGCTGCCGGCGCCTGTTTCTCCGCCTCGGCGCGCACCTCCGTGCGGGTGGCGCGGATGACCGTGTAATCGTCGGGGTGGCGGTAGCGGATGATGAAGACGGGACGCGGCTCGTCCCCGTAGTTGGGTTTGGAACCGTGCACGGTCTTGACGTTGAAGAAGATCGAATCACCGGCCGCACCCTCGATCGGCAGCGCCTTCTCCCAGGGCCACTGCCGTTCGTCCAGCCCCAGATGGGAGAAGGTGTCGACGTGAGGGAGTTGTCCCAGCCGATGGCTGCCGGGCACCACGTGCAGCGCACCGTTGCGCAGATCGGTATCGACGGCGTAGCTGAGGATCGCCACCGGGCCGCCGTAGCGGTGTTCGAAGTAGGCGGAATCCTGATGGAGGTGCTTGGGATGGCCGCCGACCGGCTCCTTGACCAGCGCCTGGCCCTGGCCGAACAGCTCGATCTGCGGCCCGATGATCGCTTCCACGATGTCGACGGCGGTCGGGTCGAGCGCGGCGGCCAGGAACGCGGCGCTGGTGGTGTAGTCGATGCCGACCACCATGATCTGCTTGTCCCGGTCGTAGTGCGCGGGCGCCGGCAGGAACAGGCTGCCGTTCGGCACCACCCATCCCTCCGGCACCTTCCGCGCCCGCTCCAGGTCGGCGATCGCGTCGTCGACCGTGGCCATGATGTCCCGGTACATGGCGGCGACGTGCGCGCGCATCAGGCCGCGCACCACCAGGCAGCCATGCTCCCGGAAGATCGCCGCGGCTCTGACCGGGTCCGGACGGTCGACCGATACCGTCAAGTCGGCGGCAGTCAGATCGACGGCGACTGCCGGCGCCGACGACGTCATCGGCGGCCCGCGGCCGGCCGGGCGACGGCCGGGCCGAAGCGTTGCGCCGCGCGCCGCCGCGCCTTCGCGGCCTCCGCCTCACGGGTGCGCGGCGGCGCCGCGGTCACCAGCGCGTCGAGCAGCCTCCGCGTGGCGACCGCGACCTCGTCGACCGCGCGCTCGAAGGCGCGGGCGTTGGCCTTGGACGGCCTGACGGCGCCGCTGATCTTGCGCACGTACTGCAGCGCCGCGGCGCGCATCTCATCGGCGGTGGCCGGCGGGGCGAAGTTATGGAGCGGGCGAATGCTGCGACACATGGCGGTACGTGGAGTCTGCCGGATCGGCCGCGCCGGCGGCAAGTCGGCGGGTTTGCCCGGCGGGGTTTGCCCGGCGTGAGTGCGCCGTGCACGATGGCGCCATGACGAGCGGTGAGATCGTCAGCCGCTACGAACGGGACGGCTACGTCGTGATCCCGCAGGTGATCGATCGGGAACTGGTGGCGGAGGTGCAGGGCCACGTCGAGTGGCTGGAGCGCCGGCGCCCCGACCTGCGGCCCGAGCAGTTCCACCACCACCTGATCGTGGACGATCCGTTCTGGATCCGGCTCTGCACCGATCCGCGGTTGATCGACGTGATCGAGCCGTTTCTGGGACCGGACATCGCCCTGTTCGCCGCCCACTACATCAGCAAGCCGCCGCGCAGCGGCCGGCCGGTGCTCTGGCATCAGGACGGCAACTACTGGCCGCTGGAGCCGATGGAGGTCATCACGATCTGGCTGGCGGGGGACGACTCCACGCCGGAGAACGGCTGCATGCGCGTGATTCCGGGCTCGCATCGAAGGAAGCGGCTCCACCGGCACCGGCGGTCGGAGCGCGAGGAGGGCGGCGTCCTGCAGTCGAGGATCGACCGGGCGGTCGACGAATCGGCCGCGATCGACGTGATCGTGCCGGCCGGCGGCGTGTCGCTGCACGACCCGTACCTCATCCACGGCTCGGAAGCCAACCGGTCCGAACGGCGGCGCATCGGCCTGACCCTGCGGTACATTCCCACCGCCACCCGCATCCTGAAGGAGGACCATCCGGCGTATCTGTGCCGCGGCAGCGCCGTCGACGGCGTCAACACCTACCCGCCCTGGCCTCGCTTCCGACCCGGTGACCACTACCCGTTCCGCGGCTGCGACCGGCCGCCGTGGGCATGACCGAAGGAGCGCTCGAAGCAGCGAACAGATCGGCCTGCGCGGCGCCGGCCTCCCGCACCGCGAGCCGGGCGAGCTCCGGCCAGCTCTTCACCAGCCCGTTGTAGTCGAGCGCTTCGGCCGCGCGCTGCTTGCGTTCGCACACCGCGTACAGCCGGTAGCAGAGCTCGCGCGCCGCGCCGGCAACCACTGCCAGCCGGTGCAGCAGCCGCGCCGCCGCCTCTTCCCCGCTCCGCTCCTTGACCCGGATCAGGTGGTGCACCGCCTCCCAGGTGGTGAGCCGCTCGTCCTTGGCCGGCTCCCAGCCGTCCGGCAGCTCGTCCGGCCGCAGCAGCCGCACCCGGCCGGCCTGCGCATGCAGGATGCCGGCCTGCGCCAGGCCGCTCACGCTGGTGTTCCTGGCCTTGGACAGCGTCTCCGCGCTGCCGTAGTCGCCGGCCTCGAAGCCGTGCTGGTCGAACCACGCCAGCGCCCAGCGGCTGTCGGCGTCGAAGTCGCCCTCCTGCGCGGCCAGTATCTCGTCGAGCGTCCGATTGATGAGGGCGAGCGCCTCGCGGACGGTGACGCGGTTGCCGCCGGTGTGCAGCACCCTGACGTAGCGGGTGAAGATCGCCATGCCGGGGCCGATGGCGGCCTGCGCGAGGTCGACCGGCGCGACGTTGCCGCGCTGCAGATGGGCCAGCGCCGGCGGCAGTTCCGCCCGCAGAGCCTCCATGAAGGCGCGGCGCGCGGCCATGGGCGCGTCGTCCGGCCGCCGCCGGCAGACCAGAACGATGCTCGAAGCGAGGGCGCTGGCGCCCATGGCGACCTGCCGTGTCCTCATTTCGGTGCGCATCGGCCACGTCCCGGTGATGGCAAAGCCGGCGGCGATCACGGCTTCCAGAAACGTCTCCCAACCGGTGCTGGAGACGCCGCGGTCGTCGCGCCGCTCCGCCTGCTTGAACGCGTAGTAGATCGTCACCGGGAAGCCGGGATGCGCCTGCCGCGCCAGCCGCGCCAGCGCCTGCGTCATGCCGGTCATGAAGGACGCTTCGGCCTGCGCCCGGGTGCCGTGCCGATAGGGAGTGGCGACCAGCTCCTCGGCCTTCGGGACGGCGATCGTAGCGAACAGGTCGGGGAATACCGATCGCAGCGAACGCCGCAGCCAGACGTAGAAGAAGTCGGAGAGGTCGGCGTAACAGATGTTGTCGTAATAGGGCGGATCGGTCGAGACGATTCTCCGGTCGAAATGAGTTGCGGATGCGGCGTTCTCCTGAAACGAGAATCCGTTGGAACAGGGCTCCATCCATCGCAGCGGGTCACACGCATACAGAATCGCGGAGTCGACGCTGCCGGTTGCAGAGGCGAGGACGTTCGGCTCGGCGTAGTCCCATATCATCGGCAGCGCTTGTCGGCCAAAGCAATGTTGAGCCTTTTGTCCAACCGGATTCCAGCGCACCAGGCGGTTTCCCGTCATTGCCATTCGATCGACGGCGAGCGCCAGGTAGACGCCGATCGCGTCAGCGTAAGCGGTGGCCCCGGCGCCGCCGGCGTGCAGGGAGTGGCCGTCGTCGGGGAGGCCGGCGGCGATGGCGTCCTGCCGGATGCGCTCGCGCGCTTCGGCTACCAGGTCGGAGAACGCGTTCAGCGCGACGAGTTGCCGGGCGGTGAACAGGTCGCCGAAGGTGTCCATTCCATAGTTCGGAACGCTGACGCGCGTCTTGCCTGCAAGTCGAACCTCCGGCTGCCACGCCGGCCGCGCCTGCTTGGCGGCCTCTTCGTGCTCGGCAGTCGGCGTGAGGTACACCCGGCCGCGATCGCCTTCGGCGACGATCGCCATCAGTCGCGCGCCCATGCGCCGCCCTTGGCCTTCGTTGCGAATGTAGTCATAGGGAATCGGAACGTCGGAGATCAGGCAGCGAAACGCATGACGTTTGCCGGCCCCGGTGCCGGCCCTGGCCGCCGCCGCATCCGGCGGCGCGCCGACCTTGACCGTGAACCGGTAGCCGCCCGGGCCGACCACCGGCTCGACGTACGCTTGCCGGCCCTGCCTGGTCGACAGCATGAAGGTCGAGACCAGCGGCACCTCCATCTGCCCGAACGCCGGGTTCGGGCTCTTCACCGTGCGCGCCCACAGCCACGCGATCACCGTCAGCTCCCGCCCCGCGTACCGCTTCAGATCGGGGCGCTCCCGCACCATCTCATCGGTCACCGCGATCTTGGGGTACAGATGCCCGATGCGCCGCTCCGCCTCCTCCCGCATCCAGCGCCCGTAGCGGCGCACGTCCTCCGCCAAGCCGCGCGCGCCGGTCCACGTGCCGGCCATCAGCTCCCCTTTCGCCCGCGCCTCCGGGTGCGCGGGCGGGCGTCCGGCGAACTTCGGCGGCAGCTCGATCATCGCCTTGTTGATCAGCACCGCCACCGGGTTGAGGTCGCCGGCATGCGCCTCCAGGCCGAGCCGTTGCGCCTCCAGCGGCAGCGCGCCGCCGCCGGCGAACGGGTCGTGAAAGGCCGGCAGGCGCTCCGGGTCGAACCGCTCGGCCGGATGATCGGCGTGGTCGGCGCAGACGCGCCGCCAGCATGCGCGGATTTCGTCGCGCGCCCGCTGCAGCACCTCCTGGTTGGTGGTGTTCTCCCACCTGACCAGCTGCTCGATCAGGTCGAACAGCCGCCGGCGCTCCCGGTCCTGCTCCTGCTCGGTGGGGAAGATCTCCGGCCGGCTGGCCGGATCGTCGACCATCTGCGCGAAGATGACGGCGCGGGCGGCCGCCAGCGGGCGCCGCGCCCACCACAGATGCAGGGTGCTGGGGTGGCCGTGACGGATCGACTTCTCTCGCGCGGCGGCGGCGTTGATGGCGTCCAGCGGCAGCGCCACCTCGATCAGCTTCTTCCGGCCGGTCATGTCCGGCGTGCCGGGCGTCGATTCGACCGAAGTGCGTCCTCCGTGACGGTGTCGTTGGTGATGATCGCGTGCCGCATTCGAGTGTTTCCTGAGCATGGCGATGGTGTACATTGATGCCGTGGCGAAGTTATCGAACGATGCCGACCCTCCCGACACGAACCGACTCGTGCGGAGCTAGTAGATCGGGCATGCAAGCCCGGCCGCTCTCAAGGCGCGACTCCGACCAGCACCAGCGGAACGGCGGGGACGCCGCGGCCCTGGCGAAGCACGTTCAGCAGGTCTCGCTCATAGTACGGAACTCCCGATGACATCTCTCGCTCCAGACTCTTCATCGGCAGGATCTCGATTCCCACATCGATAACATCTGAGACGTAGAAGCTGAGATGCTTCACGAACAGATCATGAGCGACGAACGCATACTTGCCGAACTGGACCTCGACGGCGACTCGATCCTTCACGAAGTCGGTCTGGTTGTAGGACATGATCGGTTCATGACCAGCCTGTTGGATGGCGTTCTTCTGCTCGTCCTCCGGCATTCCGTGGATTCGGCGCAGCAGCCGCTCGTCTGCGGTTACCCAGAACGTCTTCCTGCGCTCGCTCCATCCGCGCGCCTGAAGTCCGTCCTTGAACGCCTGATTCATGTCCGGTGGAGAGAACAACCTCCTGCCTTTCATGGTCCGCTCCCTCGATACCTTGGTCCGGCAGGCCCAGGCATCGACTCCGGCTATCACGTCCTGTACTTCGTCCCATAGATGCTTGCGGTGCACGAGCAGGTATTCTTCGCCGTTCAGGTGAGAGTAGCGGGCGTCGATCCGCATCAGTGGCCGCCGTTGGGAAGCGTGGGGTCATAGATCGGCTTCCCCATCGGCCTGGTGCGGAGGGTCCCCGCGTACCACTCCCGCACGCGGCGTCGGGCGATCTCCACGTACTCCGGTACGACGTCGCAGCCGCAGGCGGTGCGGCCGTGCATCAGGGCGGCGATGATCGACGACCCCACGCCCATGTACGGGTCGATCACGGCGTCTCCCTCGTTCGTCATGGACAGGACCAGACGCTCGACCAGCTCCACGGGAAACTGGCACGGATGGATCGTCTTCTCCGGATGGTTGCTCTTCACGTTCGGGAACTCCCACACGTCGCTGGGGTTCTTGCCCTTCGGATTGCCGGACAGCTCGCCGGCGTTGGGTCCCTTGAAGTGGCGCTTGCCGGGGTACTTGGCAGGGACGCGGATCGGATCGAGATTCCAGGTGTAGTCGTCGCTTCCGGTCCACCAGTTGATCGTCTCGTAGCGGCCGGACAGCCGCCGGCTGCAGTGCAGACCATGGCCGAAGTGCCAGATGATGCGGTTGCGCAGGCGCAGGCCGCGGCGCCGGAACAGCGGGTAGAGGACGGTGTCGAGCGGAACGATCTCGCCGTCCTGCACGTAGTTGCCCACCTGCCAGCAGATCGACCCTTGCGGATGCAGGAGCCGCACGCACTCCCCGACCACGCATTCCTGGGTTTCGAGCCAAGCGTCGAGCGGGGTCCTGGACTCGTATTCCTTGCCCAGGTTGTACGGCGGCGAGGTGACGATCAGCTTGAAGCGCGCGCCGGGCAGCCCGCGCATGAAGTCGAGGTTGTCGCTGCAGGCGAGTAGCGGCAGATCCTCCGGCCGCGGCCGTTCCCGCGGCCACAACACGCCCTGCTCCGGCTGCGTGCGCTCCGGCTGCCGTTGCATGGGTTCGTTTACGTTACGCACGCCGCTTCACCGGCGGCGGTACGGCGCGGCGTTCGGTCACGGCGGTAGTATACTGACGCCATCGCACCCCCTGTCTTCATCGTCGGGCCGGCCGGGTCCGGCAAGACCGAGGCGCTCCTCCGCCGGGCGGCGGACCGGTATCGGCGCGATCCGTTCGCCGCGACCCTGGTGCTGGTGCCCACGGTACGCCACGGCGACCAGTTCCGCCGGCGGCTGCTGGCCGCGTGCGGCGTGGCGCTCGACCTGCAGGTGGCGACCCCGCGCGGCGTGGCCCGCATGTTCTCGGAGCTGACAGCGGTCCCGGCCGGCGCCGCGCGGGAGCTGCTCGGCAGCGTCACGGGCCGGCAGATAGCCGCCGGCGCCGCGGCGCACTTCGCGCCGCTCAGCGCGTCCGCCGCGCTGCCGATGCTGTGGGCGGCGGTGGAAGAGCTGCTGGCCGAGGACGTTCCCGCGGAGCGCTTCACGGAGGCCGCCGCCCGGACCGATGATCCGCAGCTCCGGGCGGTCGCGGCGATCTACGACGCCTATCGCGCCGCGCTGCGGTCCCATCGCTGGCTTCCGCCGGCGGCGCTGCCGGCCGCTGCCGCGGCCGCCGGAGATGCGTCCGTACCGCCCTTCCTGGTCGTGGACGGCTTCCCGCACTTCCACGGCGGCGAGTTGCGCCTGCTGGCCATGCTCGCCCGCGGCCGCGACCTGCTGCTGGCGTTCGATCCCGATGCCGGCGAACGCGCGCGCCACTCCTACGAGCGGCTGCGCCGGTCGTTCCCCGACGCGGCGATCGAGCCGGCCGGGGGAGGCGTGCCCGGCCGGTCCGTGCGCGGCTGCGTGGCCGCCGACCGTGAAGCGCAGCTCCGCGCCATGGCGCGGGGTATCAAGCGCCGCCTGACCGAAGACCGGCGCCTGCGGCCGTCCGACTGCGGGGTGACATTCCGAACCCTCGGCCCGGTCCTGGGCCTGGCGCGGCAGGTGTTCGCCGAATACGACCTGCCGCTCGATCCCGTGGCCGGCGAACCGCTGGCCAATCGTCCGCTCGGCGTCTGGATACGGCGGCTGCTGCGGCTGCCGGCGGAAGGATGGCGGCTCCGCGACCTGATCACGGTGCTCGGCAGCGGCTTCACCAACCGGAAACGCTGGCATCTCGACCCGCCGGCCGTCGCCCGCATCGCCCGGCGCGGGCGGCGGCATCACCTGTGGGCCGGACACGACGCCCTGGACCGCTTGGCGGCAGCTCTCCGAGCGGAGGAGAAGGAACCGGCCCCGGCGCTGCCCGGCATGGAGGCGAGCGGCCTGGGCGCGGCGCTCTCCTGTCTGTACGCGCTTCTGGAACCCTCGCCCGCGCCGGCCGGCGAGCACGCCCGGCAGGTGTCGGCCGCGCTGTTCGGACGGCCGCCGCTCATCCACCCCGCCGTCCGCAAACAGCCCGGGCTCATCGCCGAGATCGACGCGGTCCGCGGGCACCTCGAAGACATCGCCGTCACCGACGATGTCCTGCAGGAGGGACCGGTGCCGTTCGCGGCGTTCGTCGATCGGCTGCTGGACCGCTTGGCGGCGCCGGCGGCGCTGCTGCGCGAAGCCGGCGGCGTGCTGCTGGCGCCGATGAGCGCCCTGGCCGGCCTTCGGTTGGCATACCTGGAGGCGGGCGGTCTGGTGGAAGGCGAGTTCCCGGCGCCGCGCGCGGCGCCGATCCTGCTCTCCCCGCCGGCGCGCCGGGCGCTGGCCGCCGCCGGGTTGGCGCTGCCGCCGCCGCCCGAGGCGAGCGAGGACGAGTTGTGGCGGTCCGTGCTCAGCCGCGCCGACGTCGAGCTGACCGCGTGGAGGACGCGGCTGGACGATCGCGGCCGGCAGGTCGCCGCCTCGATCTACTTCGACGCGGTGGAGAGCGCCGCAGTCACGGAGAACCGGGGCCCGGAGCCTGAGGAGGCCGCCTCGCCGCGGGAGCTCGCCATCGCCTGCGCGACCGCATGGCGACGCGGCAGCCGCGCGCGGCCGCGGCCGACCGCCGCGTGGCAGGTGGTGCGCCTGGCGGCGCGGATGGAGCAGCGGCGCCGTTCCTTCGAGCACGCCGGGGAGTACGAAGGCGGCGTGACCGCCGACCTGCGGCCCGATCTGACCGGCGCCGAAGCGGTGTGGAGCGCGTCGCGGCTGGAGAGCTACCGGACCTGCGCGTTCCAGTTCTTCGGCCGGTACGCCCTGAATCTGCACGAGCTGGCCGAGGAGATGGAGACCGCCGACGCGGCGACGCGCGGCACCGTGCTGCACGCCATGCTGGAGGACGCCCTCGGCGAGTTGATCTCCGCGCAACGGCCGCTGGCGCCGGACACCGTGGATGCGGCGGTCGAGCGCCTGCGCAGCGGCGGCCGGGCGATCTGGCAACGGGCGCCGGCCGAGCACGGATTCGGCCGGGTGGGACTGTGGGAGCTGGAGTGCGAACCGGCGCTGGAGCGTCTGGAGGCGCTGCTTCGCGGCGAGGCGGAGCGGTCGGCGGCCGACGGCGTCACCGCGCTGCGCGGCACCGAGTTGGAGCTGACCGCCACCCTGCCGCTGCAGCCGCCGATGGCGCTGCGGGCCCGACTCGACCGCCTGGATACCGGGCCGGAGCTGGCCGTGGCCGTCGATTACAAGAGCGGCGCCGTCAGCCGTAAGGAGCTGGTCTCCGGCCTCCGCCTGCAGCTCCCGCTCTACGTCCACGCGGCGCGCGAGCACGCGCAGCAAGAGCGGGTCATCGCCCGCTACGCGTCGATGCGCGGGCACGGCGCGCCGCGACAACTCGATTCGGACGACCCCGACGACCGGCAGATCATCGACATGGCCCTGTTGCGCGCGGAGGAGGTGCGCGCCGGGGTCCGGGCCGGCGACTTCCGCGTCAACCCGCAGGTGCCGGAGTGCCCTATCTATTGCTCGTTCCGGCACGTCTGCCGCGTCAACCAGTTCAGCCGATGGAAGCGTTGGGACTGACGCCGGAGCAGCAGGCGGTGGTCGCCGACCGCAGCCGTGACATCCTGGTCTCCGCCGGCGCCGGCAGCGGCAAGACCCGCGTGCTGGTGGAACGCTACCTCTCCCTGCTGACCGAGTGCCGTATCCCGGAGATCGCCGCGGTCACCTTCACCGACGCGGCCGCCACCGAGATGCGCGACCGGGTTCGGCGCGCGGTGCGCGACCGGCCCGAGTTGGCCGGCCACCGCCGCGACCTGGATCAAGCGGTGATCGGCACGCTCCACGCGCTGTGCCGGCGGATGCTGCGCGAGCACCCGGTGCCGGCCGGGACGATCGCCGCCGGCCGCGTCCTGGCCGACGACGAAGCCGAGCACGAGCGGATCGGCGCCGCCATGGACGCCTTGGAGGACGCGGCGCAGTCCGGCGACGGCCGCGCCCGGGCGCTGCAGGAACTGGGCGGGTACCAGATCACCGAGCAGCTGCCGCGCATGATCGAACGCCGCGACGAGGTGCAGGCCGCCTTCGCCGCCATCCCCGGCGCCACGGTCGATGCTCGGGAGCGCCGCGTGCGGCCGCTGCTCGACCAGGCGTTGCGCGCCGCGGTCGACGCGGAACTGCCCAACCTGGAGCGCGCGGTCGCCGCCATACGGCAGGAGCATGCGACCGCCGCGGCCGGCGACGCGCTGGCGGCGCGGGTCCGGGTGGTGCTGGCCGCTCTGGGGAGACCGCTGCCGCAGGACCCCGGCGCACTGGTCGAGGCGCTCTCCGCCGCGAGCCGGCTGATCCAGCTCGGCGCGGGCAGCAAGCGCAACTGGCGGGACCTCGACCGCGTCAAGGGCGACCTGCGGACCGTGCGCGAGATCGCGCGGCGGCTGGCAGCGGCGCCGCGCTGGGAAGCGATCGATCGGACCGCGATGGAGACGACCGAGGCGCTGCGCGCCGTGTTCGACGACGCCTGCCGCCGCTACCGGACGCGCAAGGCGGCGCTGGGCGGATGTGACTACCTCGACCTGGAGATCGAGGCGATCCGGCTGCTGCGCGGCCGCCCGGAGGTCGCCGCCGGCTACCGCCGCGGATTCCGGCACGTCATGGTCGACGAGGTCCAGGACGTCAACGAGGCGCAGATCACGCTGCTGCGCCTGCTCACCGACGGCGGCGGGCCGCGGCCGAACCTCTTCCTGGTCGGCGACGCCAAGCAGGCGATCTACCGGTTCCGCGGCAGCGACGTCGCCCACTTCATCCGCTTCCGGGAACGGATCGAGCGCGCCGGCGGCGGCCTGCACTCCCTGACGCGATCGTTTCGCACCCACGACGAGCTGGTGCGGGTCGGCAACGACCTGTTCGAGCCGCTGTTCGCTGTCCAGCGACTGTTCGCGGACGGAACCGGTTCGGACCGGGCCGCCCGGCATACCGGCCGGCAGGCGGTGCCGATGCAGCGCATGACCGGCCGCGGGCCGGCCGGCCGGCCCGGACCCCACCTGATCGTTATGCCGATCGACCAGCGCGCGCCGGACGGCGCCGCGGTCGGCGACCAGGATCGGCGGCGCGTGGAGGCGGACGCGGTAGCGCGCGAGATCGCGGCACTGCTACGCGGCGGCGCGGCGCCGCGCGACGTCGCCATCCTGCTGCGGCGGCTGGCCAACGTGCACGCCTTCGAGCAGGCGTTGGAGAGCCGCGGCGTGCCGTACGGCACGCCGGCCGGCGCCGGCTTCTTCACCCGCCAGGAGGTGCGCGACCTGATCAATCTGCTGGCCTGGCTGGCCGAGCCGGACGACGGGATCGCCCTGGCCGGCGTGTTGCGGTCGCCGCTGTTCATGCTCGACGACCGGACGCTGCTGCGCTGTCACGCAACCGGCCCGGTCCGGCTGCGGGCGTTGCGGGAGCCGCCCGACGGCGTGGACGGCGACGCCCGCAGCCGCTGCATCCACGCTGCCGCCGTGCTGGACGAACTGCGCCGCATGGTCCCGCTGGACCCGGCTGACAAGCTCCTCGAACAGGCGCTGGAGCTGACCGGCTTCGAAGCGGCGTGGGCGGCCGTGAACGGCGGCGAGCAGGCGCTGGCCAACGTCCGCAAGCTGGTGGCGATCACGCGCGACCTGGCCGGACGCTCGATCGACGAGGTGGTCGACTACCTGCGCCGGCGGCGCGACGAGCTGGCCGACCGGGAAGGTCTGGCGGTGATCGATCAGACCGACGCGGTGCGCATCCTGACCATCCACGGCGCCAAGGGGCTGGAGTTCCCGATCGTCTTCGTGCCGGAGGCGCATGTGCGCGCCCCGGAACGCTTCGAGGCGGTGCTCTGGCGCCCCGCGCACGGCATCGCCGTGACGCTTGTCCCGGGCGCCCTGGGCGAAGCGCGCCGCCGGCCGGGGCTGTACCGCTACCTGCGCGCGCTGGACCGGAGCGATGACGCCGCCGAGTACCGCCGGCTGCTGTACGTGGCGGCTACGCGCGCCGCCGACCGGCTGTACCTGAGCGGGGACGTGAAGGGTCAGACCGGTAGTTGGCTGGAGATGATCGGGCCGATGCCGGGCGGCATGGACCCGAACGTCGTGGAGGTCCGCCGGCCGGTGCCGGTCGACGTGGGCGCCATCGCCGCGGCCGACGCCGCGGCAGCGACCGCCGTCCCGCCGGCTGCCGAGGAGCGGCCGGTGACCGCTCCGCTGGTCGACCGGCCGGCGGTGATCCCGCTCCGCTCCAGTACCCCGGTCACCGCGTTGCGCCGGCAGGAACCGGTCGCCCCGTTCCGGGCGCGGGCGCACGGCGACCGGCTGGGACTGATGCGAGGCAGCGCGGCGCACGAGGCGTTACGGCTCTGGTTCACCGCCGGCCGCCGCCCCGAGCTGATGCCGTTGCTGCGGCGCCTGCAGCCGGCCGCGAGCGAGGCCGATACGTTGGGCGTGCGAGCCGAGGTGGAGCAGATGCTCGACCGGTTCGACGGCAGCGAGCTGGCTCAGGCGTTGCGGCGGCCCGGCACGCGCGCCCGCTTCGAGTTGTCGTTCGGCTGGTACTGGGACGGCGCGCCGGTGCACGGCACGATCGACTTGGCCTATGAGCAGGCCGGCCGCTGGCATCTGGTCGACTTCAAGACCGACCAGGTGCGGCGCGGCCGGCTGGCGCAGGCGGCGGCCCCGTACCTGGGCCAGGTCGCCCTCTACGCCGGCGCGTTGCGGCAGGCGGTCGGCCACGAGCCGGTCGCCTCGCTCCACTTCCTGCGCTCCGGCGATACCTACGTCGCCGGTACGGACGAGCTGCGCCAGGCGCGGGCCGCCATCCGCGCCCGCATCGACGCCGGCGCGCTGCTCGCCGATGCCGAGCCGTAGCGGGGACGCCCGCGCGGGTCAGAAGCTGCCGGAGCCGAGGGTGGCGGTGAGGGAGGCGCCGACGCGGTTGCCGAACGGCGTCATCTCCGCGCCAGCCTCGCCATAGGTGAACGTGGCGGCGGCGCGCAGGCTGAACCGATCGGCCGGCCGGAAGGTGACCGACGGCGCTACGCGCCCCGAGCCGTCGCTCAGGTTGGTGATCCACAGCGCCCCCGCCGACCAGTCGGACCCGGTACCCAGCGACAGGTTGAGCGACGCCGCCGCGTAGTGCTGGCCGGGGAGGGTGGTCAGGTCGGCAGGGCTCAGCGCCCGGTTGCGGATCAGCGTGCGGATGCCCGGCTCGCGCAGAATGGTCGGATCCGCGTAGCCTTCGCCGTTCCACAGGTACTGGCCGGCGAAGGTCGCCGACCAGTCGTTCGCTTCGGGGCGGTACGTGTAGCGCAGCCCGCCGGTCGCCGCGCCGAACACGCGGTTGGCATGGCGCACCGCCCGCAGCCCGAGCGGACTGCCGGCATCCCGCTCTACGAAGGTCCGGTCCGATCCCAGACTCGCCTCCAGCTCTCCGAACACCTCCGCGTCCCACAGGCCGGTGCTCAACGTCAGCATGGCGCGCGGCACCCGGTCGGGATGGTAGTAGGCGCCGATGCCGATCTCGGCTGACCCCAGCACCACCTCGGCCTTGGGCGCGACCGCCGGCTTCACGCCGTCGGCCGTCGGGTCGGCGATCACGTAGAGATAGAGGTTGTTGTAGTCGATCGGCAGGTTGGCGCGCAGCGACACCGGGCCCTCCCGGTCGGCCTCCGGGTCTTCCGGGTCGATCGCCGTGAGGTTCAGCACGTCGGCCGGGCTGAAGAAGTACCCCACCCCCCAGGCGATGGTGTGCTTGCCGCCGCGCAGGAACACGCTGTCGCCGAGCTGGAAGTCGGAGAACAGCTCGGTCACCCGGACGATGTCCGAGAACGTGCGGGGCGCCGCCGGATCGTCGTCGGTGGTGAACGGATAGCTGATGGCCGCCTTGCCGAACACGCGGAAATCGTCGGCCGGCCGCGCATCCAGGAACAGGGTCGCGCCCAGGTCGACCCCGATGCTCCGCCGGTCGGGATCGAGCGGCGCAGCCCACAGGTCGGCCGGCGACGGCCACCCCGCCTGCCCGGTCAGCGAGAATCGGTACGAGCCGCCGATCTCCACCGCCGGCCGGTCCTGTTCCGCGCTGCCGGCGCCGTCCGCCGACTCCGCCGCGGTCATCAGGTCGCCCGCGAACAGATCCGACATGTCGGCCGGCGCCGTCGCATCGGCCGCGCCCTGATCGGCCTCATCCGCCGAGCCGAACAGCGATCCCTCGTCACTGTCGATCGTCTGGGCGCCCGCCGCGCCGGCGAACAACAGCACGGCAAGCGCAATGCCGATCGGCAGCGCCCGCACCCGCGCGATCATCGGTTGGCCCGTTCTACGTACGCCTTGGTGAAGACCGAATCCGCTATCCGCGCGGCGGAGAGATCGCTGAGGTCGATCCGGGTCTTCCGTCCGTCCACCAGCTCGTCGACGAAGATCATCTCGGTCGGCACCACCGAGCCGCCGACGCCGTCGGCGCCGCCGACGCGGGCGTAGCGCGGGTAGTAGGAGGTGCGCATCAGCCGCTTGGTCAGACTGTAGTCCTCGGTCTTCAGGATCAGACTCCCCTCGCGCGTGACCCACATCTTCAGGAACGGATAGGTGACCTCATCGGTGTTCGCCTCCAGGTCCATGACGTATATCGGGTAGCGCCCGAGCTGACCGTCCTCGATCGACCGGACCTCATAGTCCCGGGCATAGCGGATATCGCCAAAGTCGGAGTTGCGGGCATCGGTGCCCTGAAACGTCTCCTTCAGCGACGTGTGGGAGAACTTGCGGCTCTCCGGATCGTAGAACCACAGGTTGTCGCCCTGCCTGAGATAGCCCTGTCCGCGCTGCACGGCCGGATCCCGGATCAGGATCAGGAAGGCGTCGTCCGCATCGCGGCGGAACTGCTGCACCACCGTGCGATCCACGCCGTCCTCCGGGTCTTCGGACACCAGCGTCATGACCGCCGTGAAATCCTGTCCGGCAAAGTCGCGCTGCCGATCGATCTCCTCCAGCAGCGCCTGCGGATCGACGTCGGCTGCCCAGAGCGCACCGCCGGCGAGCAGGCCGGCGACGAGCGGCAACGCCGTCTTCCGAATTCGGTCGATCATGGGTGTAATCCTCCTCTCGGTGCGTCTCCGGCCGATGCGGCCGTCATGCGGAGCTGCGCAGCGCCACGGCCGGGTCGAGCCGCGCGGCGCGGCGCGCCGGGATGGCGGCCGCGCCCAGGCTCAAGACGACCAGAATCGCCACGTTGGCGACCATCGTCAGCGGCGGCACGGCAAAGGTGAGCCGGCCGTCGTCGAGAAAGAACTGCAGCGGGCTGTCGGTCTGCAGTTCGACCTGGCCCAGGATCGCCATGGCGACCGCGGCCAGCGCCAGCCCCGCCACCGCGCCGATCAGGCCGATGAAGGTGGCCTCCATCAGGAAGATGCTTCTTACCGCGCCGCGCTGCATGCCGACCGCCCGCATGGTGCCGATTTCCTGGATGCGTTCCAGGAGCACCATGCGGAAGGTGTTGACCACCCCGACCATGGTGATCGTCAGCAGAATCAGAAAGACGGTCAGACTGACCGTGTTGAGCACGCGAAACAGCGTCGAGGTTTCCGCCATGACGTCGTCGATGGTAGTGACGCCGTACCGCGTGCCTTCCCACGACTCGTCGTCGTCGGCCAACCGCCGGACGCCGCCGAAGAGACCGCCGCCTCCACCGCCCTGCTCCTCGTCGGTCTCCGGCGCCGTCGGCAGCCCGGCGCGCAACGCCTCCGCCACCTGGCCGGACCGCCGCGGGTCACGCAAGTAGAGGTGCAGCATCTGGTATTCTCCCGCAGCCGTACCGATCAGCTCTCCCAGGTAATCCAGACGGGCGAAGCCGGATGAAAACCCGCCGATCCCGGAGTCCTCGACGATGGCGGCCAGCACGAACTCGCCGACGTTCTGCTGGCCGGTGACCGTGCTCAGCCGCGCCAGAATCTGGTCGCCCGCCTCCGCCCGCAGCCGCTCGGCCGCCGATACCGGCAGGATCAGGGCGCTGCGGTCTGCCGGACCCGGCAGCGCGCCGCCGACCAGCGACAGGCTGGGAAAGAAGCTCGGCTCTCCGTCCCAGTCGACGCCGTCCAGGAGCAGGTTGGTCTGCTTGGAGCCGAAGATCAGGGTCGCCAGGGTGCGGCTGCGACGGTTCGTCATGTCGATCTGCTCCGCCACCTGATCGACCGCCGCCTGCAGCGAGGAGCCGCCGTCCGTATCGCGGATGACGTTGACGATCAGCCGGGAATCGGTGAGCTCCGTGCCGTTCACGTAGACGTGGCCGCCGATCAGGTCGGTCACCGTCCGCGTGATGTTGCGCGACACGCCGCCGGTGAACCCGTTGAGCAGCGTTACCACCAGGACGCCGAACGCGATCGCGCCGGCCAGCAGCACGGTGCGCTTCTTCTGCCTGCCGGTGTTGCGAAAGGCGATGCGGAGCCCGCTCGGCATCAGCCGGTCCCCATCGCCTGCCGGGGCGAGATGCGCAGCGCTACCGCCAGCGGATACATGCTGGAAACCACTGCGATAGCCGCCACCATGACCAGGGCGAACGCCACCGAACCGGCCGAGATCGTCGGCCTGAGCACCTCGCCCCCGAACAGGACGCGCAGGAACAGGTTGGAGGCGCGGATGCCGGTGGCGCCCAGCACGCCCATCGCCGCCAGCCCGAACAGGACGCCGGCGGCGCCGAATACGAACGCCAGCGTCACCGTCTCGGCGCCGATCATGCGCCGCACGAAGCCCTTGCGCGCGCCGATGGCGCGCATGGTGCCGATCTCGCTGATGCGCTCCGTTACCGAAAGCACCAGCGTGTTCATGATGATGATCACGGCGACCACGGCGACGACGATGATCACCACGTTGAAGACGGTCCTGAATCCGTTGGAGAGCTGCGAAAACGGCGCGGCGGCATCCAGCCAGCCCATCACCTGGGAGTTGAGATCGCCGTCGTCGATGACCCGTTGCAGGTCTGCGGTCACGCGGGCGGCGGCTCCGGGGCGGTGCAGCTTGACCACCAGAAAGTGCCAGGCGCCGGAGTCGATCACGGTCTCCTCGCGGTCGCCGAAATCGAGCAGGGCGGGGGCAGCGGCATCGGGTATCTCCTGAACCAGGCCGTCCTGAAACGGACTCTCGCCGCCGGCGGCGCCGGCGCCGCCGCCACCGAACAGGTCCGACTCGTCCACCGACCCGAGGCCCGCCATCTGTTCGTCGCTCAGGATCACCTCCGCAGGCGCCGACACGGTCATTCCCACCAGCGTGCGCAACGTCGTGATGTCGACGAACGAGGTGGTGTCGATCTGCGGCATGGCGTTGCGATACCGGAAGATGCCGGTGACCGGCACCTCCCGCACCTTGATGCCGGCCTGCGTGGTGGCGGTCAGCAGGAGCCGGTCACCGGGCGCCACGTCACGCTCGGCCGATTCGGCAAGCTCCTTGGCGGACTCCTCCGACAGCACCAACCCCACCTGATCGGGATCGAGGAAGGAGCCGGCGATCAGCTCGACGGCATCCGGAAACATCGCGCGGTAGCGCACCGGATCGATGCCCCAGACCTGCGCGAACGTCTCTCCCAACGTCGTACCGTCCGGGCCCGGCAGGCTCATCGAGACGTTGGTTTCGGCCTGCGGATTCCATGCCGCGACGTCCGGGTGGTCGGCTACCGCGTCGCGGAGCGATTCGAAGCCGTCCAGCCGCGGCGTGCGCACGTTCAGGAAGTCGGTGCTCTGCACGCCGAACAGGCTGACCCGCGCATCGACGACGCCGGTAAGGACCACGTGGCCGGTGAAGTTGTCGATGAACGTCCGACGGATGCCGTCCGTCGCCGAATCCATCAGCGAGTTGCCGACCACCAGCACGAAGGTGCCGACCAGGATGATCGTGCCGACGATCAGGCTCTTGGCGCGATGCTCCTGCAGGTTGCGGATGGCGATGCGCCAGACGACGCTCACGCGGCCCGCTCCTCGGTCCGCCGATCCTCGGTCACCAGGCCGTCGTTGAGGCGGATGATGTGGTCGGCGATGCCGACGATCGCCGGGTCGTGCGTGGAGAAGATGAAGGTGGTGCCCAGCTCGGTGTTCATGCGCTTCATCAGCTCGATGATCTGCTTGCTGGTCGCCGAGTCGAGATTGGCGGTCGGTTCGTCGGCCAGCACGATGCGCGGCTTGTTGGCCAGGGCGCGGGCGATCGCCACCCGCTGGCGCTGGCCGCCGGACAGCTCGGCGGGCCGATGGTCGCGGTGCCGGTCGAGCCCCACGGCGTCGACCAGATGGCCGATCCAGTCGGCCCGCTCCTCCTTGGGAACGCGCGCCTTGCCGATCAGCAAGGGGAACTCCACGTTTTCCGTGACGTTCAGCACCGGCACCAGGTTGAAGGACTGGAAGATGAACCCCAGCACCTGGTGGCGCAGGTCCGTGACGGCGCGGTCCGACATGCCGGCGGTGTCGGTGCCCATCACCTTCACCGTCCCTGAGGTGGGGGTGTCGATGCAGCCGATCAGGTTGAGGATCGTGGTCTTGCCCGATCCGGACGGGCCGGCGATGGAGACGAACTCGCCTTCCTGGATGCGGAAGCCGACCCCCTTGACGGCGTGCACCTCCGTCTTGCCAAGGGCGTATACTTTCCGTACGTCGTCGAGCGTGACGGCTGCCATGCGCCCGAATATACGGCCGGCCGGCGCCGGCGGCCATTGAGCGACCGCGCTGACACCCCGCGCGGCCCCGGTCGGCGCGCGAACGCCGACCCGAGCCATACAGGTCTACGCGACCGCTTCGTGCCCCGGTCGCGCCAAGGTGTAGCGCAGCAGTGAGGCGAGGTGCTCGGTCGCCGAGCCGGGCTCGAACCGGTCGAGCTCGGCGTGCGCCTGCGCGGCGCTCCGCCGCGCCCGGCCGGGCAGCGCAGCGCGGTCGCCGTAGATCGCGTCGCCGTCCAGGTAGTCGTCGATGAGCTGGAACACCGTGCCGAAGGCGCGGCCGAAGCGGGCGTAGGCGTCCGCCCGATCCGCGCCGACGCCGGCGACCAGGGCGCCGCCGTAGCAGCAGCCGGACATCAGGCCGGCGGTCTTGGAGTCGATCACGTCGTGGTAGAGCCGCTCCCGCACCGGCAGCTCACCGCGCAGCGCCCCCTGCTGCACCATCTCGCCCAGGCACATGTCGCGGGTGATGGTGCAGAACCGCTCGAACAACGCCACCCGGACCGAGTCGGACGCCGGCAGTCCGGCGATGATGGCGAAGAACTGCGCGTACAGCACGTCGCCGATCAAGACCGCCATCTGCGTGCCGAACCGCTTGTGCACGGCCACCCGCTCGCGCCGCACGTCGGTCCGATCGATGATGTCGTCGTGGATCAGCGACGCCGAGTGGAGCAGCTCGGTCGCCGCCGCGAGCCGGATCACCGCCGGCGACGCTGCCGCGACGCCCGCCGAGCGCGCCGCCAGCAGCACCAGGACCGGCCGCAGCAGCTTGCCGCGCACCGAGCGGAGCTGTTCGATCAGCGCCCGTAGCCGCGGGTACTCGCCGGTCAGTTCCCGGCGCCCTGCGATCACCGATGCGATCTGCCGATCCAGCTCGCCCCCGGTCGCGTCCAGGTCCGCGCGCAACGCGCCGTAGACTCCCTTGAGGATCATCGCGCCGACATGGTCGGGACCTACCCCTAGAACTCGTCGAAGCGGATCATCTCCGGCTCGACGCCCAGGTCGTCCAGCATCTTGCGTACGGCGTTGAGCATCTGCGGAGGACCACACAGGTAGTACTCCACGTCCTCCGGCGCCTCGTGATCGTCCAGGTATTCGTCGAGCACCACCTGATGGATGAAGCCGACCGGTCCGTCCCAGTTGTCCTCCGGCAACGGCTCCGACAGGGCGATGTGGAAGCTGAAGTTGGGAAACTCCTGCTCGATCTTGCGGAAGTGGTCCTCGTAGAAGATCTCGCGCCGCGAGCGCGCCCCGTACCAGTAGCTCACCTTGCGGCCGGTCCTCAGCGTGTGGAACAGGTGAAAGATGTGCGAGCGCAGGGGCGCCATGCCGGCGCCGCCGCCGATGTAGCACATGTCCCGGTCGGTCTCCTGCATGAAGAACTCGCCGTACGGTCCGGAGATGGTGACCCGGTCGCCGACCTTGCGGCCGTAGACGTAGCTGGAGGCCACGCCGGGCATCACCTCCTTGAACGCCCGCTTCTCCCGGTCGACCGGCGGGGTGGCGATGCGGATGTTGAGCATGACGACGTTGCCCTCCGCCGGGTGGTTCGCCATCGAGTAGGCCCGCGACACCGTCTCCGCGTTCTTGGTGCGCAGGTCGAGGACGCCCAGCCGCGTCCATTCCTCCAGGTACTCGTCCTCGACGTCGAAGTCCTTGAAGTCGGCATCGAAGGGCGGCACCTCGATCTGGATGTAGCCGCCGGACTGAAAGTTGAGGTCCTCGCCCTCCGGCAGCTTCAAGGTGAACTCGCGGATGTAGGTGGCCACGCTCCGGTTGCCGATCACCTCGCACTCCCACTTGTTGATGGAGAAGACCTCGTCCGGGACCACGATCTCCATGTCCTCCCGCACCTTCACCTGGCATGAGAGCCGCCAGTTCTCCTTGGCCTCGCGGTAGTTGATGTGCGACTGCTCGGTCGGCGCGATGTCGCCCCCGCCGGCGGTCACCTGGCACTTGCACACCCCGCAGGTGCCGCCGCCGCCGCACGCCGACGGCAGCATCACGCCGGCGTTGGACAGCGTGCTGAGCAGGGTGCCGCCGGCCTCGGTCTCGATCGCCTTGTCCGGATCGCCGTTGACCGTGATCTTGACCTTGCCGCGGGGCTTCAGTCGGGTCTCCGCCGCCATCAGCGCCAGGGTCAGCGCGACGATGACGACCGGGAATACGATGACGCTGCCGATCACGACTGCCACGACATTCCTCCTTGAGCGAGCTTGCCTGCGGTCGCGCCGGTTACAGCGTGATGCCGGCGAAGCTCATGAACGCTACCGACATCAGCCCGGTCAGCAGCATGGTGATGCCCAGCCCGCGCAAGGCCGGCGGGACGTTGGAATACCGGATCTTCTCCCGGATCGCCGCCAGGGCGACGATCGCCAGCATCCAGCCGATCCCGGAGCCCAACCCGAACACCGTCGACTCCAGAAAGGTGTACTTGCGCTCCACCAGGAACAGCGATCCACCCAGAATCGAGCAGTTGACGGTGATCAGCGGCAGGTAGATGCCGAGCGCGGTGTAGAGCGCGGTCGAGGTCTTCTCGATCACCATCTCGACGAGCTGCACCATCACCGCGATGACCGCGATGAAGGCGACGTAGTTCAGGAAGCTGAGGTCGACGTCGGCCATCTGCGGACTGACCCAGCCCAGGGCTCCGTCCTTGAGCAGATACTCGTGGACCGCCCAATTGATCGGCGCGGTGATGCCGAGCACGAAGATGACCGCAAAGCCCAGCCCGATGGCGGTCTTCACCTGCTTGGACACGGCCAGGAACGAGCACATGCCCAGAAAGAAGGCCAGCAGGATGTTCTCGATGAAGATGGCCCGGACGGCCAGGTTGATCAGCGCCATCGGCTAGTCCTCCACCTTCTTGGAGATCAGGCGCTGCACCCAGATGAGCAGCCCGAGCAGGAAGAACGCCCCCGGCGGCAGCGCCATCAACCCGTTGTTCACGAACCCGGAGTCGTACAGCGCCTGCGGGACCACCTGGACGCCGTAGATGTTGCCGGCGCCGAGCAGCTCGCGGAAGAAGCCGACGATGACGATCACCGCCGCGTAGCCAAGGCCGTTGCCAAGCCCGTCCATGAGCGACGGCCACGGCCGGTTGGCCATGGCGAACGCCTCCAGCCGGCCCATGATGATGCAGTTGGTGATGATCAGGCCGACGAACACGGAGAGCTGCCGCGACACGTCGTAGGCGTACGCCTGCAGCACCTGATCGACCAGGATCACCAGCGAGGCGACGACCGTCATCTCCACGATGATGCGCACGTTGTTGGGAATCAGCTTGCGCAGCACCGAGATGATCAGGTTGGCGGCCACCACCACGAAGGTGACCGAGATGCCCATCACCACCGACGGTCGCAACTGCGTGGTCACCGCGAGGGCGGAGCAGATGCCCAGCACCTGCGTGGCGATCGGGTTGTCGTCTATCAGCGGGTCGCGAAACGCCTTGCGGTTCCTGGCCGAGAACAGCGGTTCGCGCGCTACGGCGCTCGTGCTCTGCGCGACGGCGGCGTCAGCCATCGGTCTTTCCTGTCATCATCCAACTCCTCATCGTTCCACGCGAAGCCTGCGGAAGTAAGGTTCGTATAAGGCGACTTTCGTTTCAAGCAGGTTGCTGACCCCGCGGCCGGTCATGGTGGCGCCGCTGATGCCGTCGACGTAGTACTGGCGCTCATCGGCCGGGACGCGGTCCTCCACCAGGCCCTTGACGACCTGGGTCGTGCGCAACGCGCCGGTCCGGTCGTAGATCTTCTTGCCGACGAAGTTGTCCTGGAACCACGCCTGCTCGATCTCCGCGCCGAGCCCGGGGGTCTCCTTGTGCTCGTAGAAGGTCATGCCGCGCACGGTCTCCAGGTCGGCTTCCAGCGCCAGGTAGCCGTAGAGCGTCGACCACAGCCCCTTGCCGAACACCGGAATCGCGTAGACGCTCGGCTGGCCGCCGGTCTCGACCACGAACACCGGGTAGCGGTGCCGGCTGGAATCGGGGTCCTGCAGCACCACCTCCAGGTCGAGCGATTCGCCGGCCACCCCTTCGATCACCGCGCCGTCGCGGTCGACGGCGAAGCTGCGCACCGAATCGGTGTACATCGCGTCGATCTCGACCGACTCGACGGCCGCGTCGCGGTCGAGCAGGCCGACCGCGATCAGGATGTTGCGCTTGACGTTCACCTCCGCGTTGAACTGCTGCCGGCCGCGCAGGCCGCTGGCGGCCAGCGACAGCAGCAGCCCGAAGACGATGGTGACCGCCAGGACGAAGACGATGCTGTAAGGCTTACTGTGCCGCACGTGCCAGCCTCCGGCGCATGTTGGCCTTGACCACGTAGTGGTCGATCAGCGGTGCGAACATGTTCATGAACAATATCGCCAGCATCACGCCCTCCGGATAGGCCGGGTTGACGGTCCGCACCAGAATCGACAGCGCGCCGACGATCGCCCCGTAGATCCACTTGCCGGTGTTGGTGGCGGCGGCCGACACCGGGTCGGTCGCCATGTAGACCAGGCCGAACGCGAAGCCGCCCATCACCAGGTGATAATGCGGCGGCAGCGCCGCGAAGCTGGCCGGGCTCGGCGCCACCAGGTTGAGCAGCAGCGCCATGGCCACGCCGCCCAGCAGCATGGAGAGCATCACGCGCCAGCTGCCGACGCCGGTGGCGACCAGCAGCAGGGCTCCCAGGATGATGGCGATGGTGGATGTTTCGCCGACGCTGCCGGGGATCGAACCGGCGAACATGCTCCACCAGGTGAACCCGGCGGCGGTCAGCTCGGCCACCACGTCGGCGGTCTCCTGCGCGCCTTCGGCGATCACCGCCAGCGGGGTGGCCGCGGTATGGCCGTCGACCGCCACCCACACCAGGTCGCCGGAGATCTGCACCGGATAGGCGAAGAACAGGAACGCCCGGATCACCAGCGCCGGGTTGAAGATGTTCATGCCGGTGCCGCCGAAGATCTCCTTGCCGATGACGACGCCGAAGGAGGTGGCGATCGCCAGCTGCCAGAGCGGGATGGTGGGCGGCACGATCAGCGGCACCAGCAGACCGGTGACCAGGAAGCCTTCGCTCACCTCGTGCTTGCGCGCGATGGCGAAGACCATCTCCCACACGCCGCCGACCACGTAGGTGACCGCCAGAATCGGCAGCAGCCGGAGCAGGCCGATGCCGAACGCGCGCCCCACCGGGATCGACCCCGGCTCGGCGCCCAGCGCCAGCAGATTCTGGTAGCCGACGTTGTACATCCCATACAAGAGCGGCGGGATCAGGGCGATGATGACGGTGAACATCATGCGCCGCACGTCGATGCCGTCGCGGACGTGCACGCCGCCCTGCGTGCGCGTCGGCAGGGAGAAGTTCATCGACTTCACCATGTCGAACGCGTAGTAGAGACGGTGCAGCTTGCCGCCCTCCTCGAAGTGCGGCTCCACCTTCTCGATCAGTTTGTCGAATACGCTCACCGTCCCCTCGCCGTCACGCTTCGCGCTGAATCAGGTCGAGTCCGCGCCGCAGGATCTCCTGCCAGCGGATCTTCGACGGACAGACGTATTCGCACAGGGCTACGTCCTCTTCCGCCAGCTCGTAGATGCCAAGCCCCTCCATCTCCGGGATGTCGTCGGCCAGGATGCTCTTCATCAGGAACTCGGGGTGCACGTCGATCGGCAGCACCTCGCGATAGATGCCGGTCGCTATGAAGGCGCGCTCGCCGCCGTGCAGCTCGGTGTTGGCCGTGAAGCCGTCGCGGCCCGCGAAGAGCGCCGGCAGCCAGGCCGACGGAAAGGTCCGCGAGCGGCTGGCCGTACCGAAACGGGGCATCGCCCAGCCCATCAGCTTGTAGCCGCGGTGCTCCGGCAGCACGGTCACGGAGGTGTCCATGAAGCTCAGGAACCCGCCCGCACCGACCGGCCGGCCGGTGAGCGGGTTGCCCGAGACGTAGCGAGCCTCGCCATCGGCGCGGCCGCCGGTGACCGTCTCCACCGGGGCGCCGAGCACGGTGCGCACGTGCGTGCGCCGCGGCGCGGCGGTGCCGGTGGAGGCGACCACGACGTCCGGCGCCAGCCGTCCGGTCTCGAACAGGCGGCCGATCAGGATCACGCCCTGCAGCGGGCAGACCCACACCGCATCGGCGCGGCTGGCGATCGGGGCGACGTGATGAATGTGGACGCCCGCGTTGCCGGCCGGATGCGGCCCGCGGAACTCGTGGTGGAGCAGGCGCTCGACGTTTTCCACCTCGGGAAGCTGCAGCCGGCCGTCGGTGCAGAGATGGACGCGCCCGCCGGTGAGGCGGGACAGCGCCAGCAACCCGGTCCGAAACGCATCCTCCGACCCGCGCAGCAGCACCGCGCAGTCGGCGGCCAGCGGCGCCGTGTCGATGGCCGGTACGAAGACGTCGCGCGGCGTCACCGCCGGATCGGGGGCGACCGCCAGCGGCCGCTGCGTCAGCGCGGCCAGCAGGCCGCTGCGCTTGAGCGCGGCCAGCACCTGGCCGCGGTCGGCCGACGCCAGGGCCGGCGGGTCGAACGCCACCGCGTCCTGCCGGCCGTCGGGCTCCACGACCACCTTCTGGATGGCGCGCCGCGCTCCGCGCTCCACCGAGGTCACGGTACCGGAAACCGGCGACGTGAACAGGAAGTCCTGATGCTCCTTGTCGTGGAGCAGGGGCGATCCGACCTTGACCGCGTCCCCCGGCTGCACGTCGGGACGGGCGATGACGCCGCGAAAGTCGGGCGGCTGGATGGCGACCGCCGGCGGCAGCGGCGCGTCGACGACCGCGTCGTCGGGCCGGCCGGCCAAGCGAATGTCGTGTCCGCGTCTGATGAGAAATCGATTCACCGCAACGTATTCCGTCTACGCGCGTGGCGGTTCCCCACGCTGCGCGGATGGGCCGTGTCGCCCAGTGGTACCTCTGTGAGCCGGGGATGCAACGCCGTAGACGCCGCGCGGACAGTACGCGACCGCCGGCCGGTTGTCAACCGGCCGGCGGACTTTGACCTGCGTCGTATCCGCTCGTAGGTTTCGAGGAACCGATGCGCTACGACCGACTCACCGCGAAGGCGCAGGAGGCGCTGCAGACCGCCGACTCGATCGCCCACCGCCGCGACCACGCCGCGATCGAGGCCGAACACCTGCTCGCCGCCCTGCTGGAGCAGGCCGACGGCGTCATCCCGCCGCTGATCGAGCGGCTCGGCGCCGACGTCGCCGAGCTGCGCGCAGGCGTCGACCGGTCGCTCGCCCAACGCCCGCGCGTGTACGGCGACGCCGGCGCCGCCGGCGTCGGGCGCGGACTGGCGGCCGCCCTGGGCCGCGCCGAGCGGGAAGCCGAACGGCTCGACGACGAGTACGTCAGCACCGAGCATCTCCTGCTGGCGCTGCTCGACGGTGACGGGCCGGCCGCCGGACTGCTGCGCGGCGCGGGCGTCACCCGCGACGCGGTGCTGGCGGCGATGCGGGAGCTCCGCGGCGGCGCCCGCGTCACCGATCAGGACCCGGAGGGCAAGTACAACGCGCTGGAGCGGTACTGCCGCGACCTGACCGAGCTGGCCCGGCAGCAGAAGCTCGACCCCGTGATCGGCCGCGACGAGGAGATCCGCCGCGTCATGCAGGTGCTGGCGCGGCGCACCAAGAACAACCCGGTGCTGATCGGCGATCCGGGCGTGGGCAAGACGGCGATCGTGGAGGGGCTGGCGCGGCGCGTGGTCGAAGGCGACGTGCCGGAATCGCTGCGCGACCGGCGCGTGTTGACCCTGGACCTGGGAGCGCTGGTGGCCGGCGCCAAGTTCCGGGGCGAATTCGAGGAGCGGCTCAAGGCGGTGATCGGGGAGGTGACCGGCTCCGACGGCCGCATCATCCTGTTCATCGACGAGCTGCACACCCTGGTCGGCGCCGGCAGCGCCGAGGGGGCGATGGACGCGTCCAACCTGCTGAAACCCGCCCTGGCGCGCGGCGAGCTGCGGGCGATCGGCGCCACCACGCTCGACGAATACCGCAAGCACGTGGAAAAGGACGCCGCGCTGGAACGCCGCTTCCAGCCGGTGATGACCGCCGAGCCGTCGGTGGAGTCGACGATCGCCATCCTGCGCGGCCTCAAGGAGCGCTACGAGGTCCATCACGGGGTACGCATCCGGGACGAGGCGATCGTCGCCGCCGCCACCCTCTCCCACCGCTACATCACGGCGCGGTTCCTCCCCGACAAGGCGATCGACCTGGTCGACGAGGCGGCCAGCCGCCTGAAGATGGAGATCGAGAGTCAACCCACGGACCTGGACCGCCTGGAGCGCCGGCTGCTGCAACTCTCGATCGAGCGGCAGGCGCTGGCCAAGGAAGACGACCCGGCGTCGCAGGCGCGCCTGACGGAGCTCGACCAGGAGCTCGCCGACGTGCAGGGCGAGCGGGACGCCATGCAGCTCCGCTGGCAGAACGAGAAGCGGCAGATCGACGACGTGCGCGGCATCAAGGAGCGGCTCGAGCGGCTCCGTCTGGAGCAGGAGGAGCACGTGCGCCGCGGCGACCTGGCGGCCGCGGCCGAGATCCGCCATGGGGCGATGCCGGCGCTGCAGCGCCGCCTGGACCGGCAGGCCGAAGCGCTGGCCGACGACGAGGCGGCCGCCGGCGACGGCGCCGGGCGGCTGCTGCGCGAGGAGGTGTCGGAAGAGGACATCGCCGCGGTGGTGTCGCAGTGGACGGGCATCCCGGTGTCCCGGATGCTGGAGAGCGAGCGCCGGCGCCTGCTCGACCTGGAGCGCATCCTGAACGGCCGGGTGGTCGGCCAGGACGAGGCGATCGCCGCGGTGGCGGACGCCATCCGCCGCAACAAGAGCGGGCTTGCCGATCCCGAGCAGCCGCTCGGCACGTTCATCTTCCTCGGCCCGACCGGCGTGGGCAAGACCGAACTGGCCAAGGCGCTGGCCGCATGGCTGTTCGATGACGAACGCGCCCTGACCCGCATCGACATGAGCGAGTACATGGAGAAGCACGCCGTATCGCGGCTGATCGGCGCGCCGCCGGGCTACGTCGGCTATGAAGAGGGCGGCCAGCTCACCGAAGCCGTGCGGCGCCGCCCCTACTCCGTGATCCTGTTCGACGAGCTGGAGAAGGCGCATCCCGACGTGTTCAACGCCCTGCTGCAGCTCCTGGACGACGGGCGCCTGACCGACGGCCAGGGCCGCGTGGTCGACTTCCGCAACACCATCGTCATCATGACCAGCAACGTCGGCAGCGACCTGATCCAGGGCGCGGCGGACCTGCAGGACGTGCGCGCCGGGATCGACGCGCTGATGCGCGCCACCTTCCGCCCCGAGTTCCTCAACCGCATCGACGAGACGATCCTGTTCCACCGCCTCGACCGGGGCGACATCGCGCGCATCGCGCGCATCCAGCTCGACCGTATCGCCGCGCGCCTGCAGGGCCGGCGGGTCGCGCTGTCGGTCACCCCCGCCGCCTGCGACTACCTGGCCGGGCGCGGGTTCGACCCGCAGTTCGGGGCGCGCCCGCTCAAGCGCGCCTTGCAGACGCTGGTGCAGAACCCCTTGGCGCGCCGGCTCATCGCCGGCGAGGTGGCCGACGGCTCGACCGTGACGGTCGACCTGATCGACGGCGAGCTGGCCTTCACGTCGGTCGCCGCACCGGCGGTCCACCCCGGAGCCGCATGATCGGCCGAGGGTCGGCCGGGCGCGAACGTCAGCGGCGGGTGCGCGTGCGGGTACGAGGCGTAACGGCGGCGACCGTTCGATAGCCGAGCAGCAGAACGCCGATCACGGCGTAGATCAGGAACTGCAGGGACGCCTGCTTGAGCTGCAGGGCGTAGTGGACCACCCCGGCGATCAGCGCCAGGTAGGCCAGGCGGTGCAGGACCGTCCAGTTCTTGCCGAGCCGGCGGATCCAACCGGTGGTGGACGTCACCGCCAGCGGCGCCATGGCCGCGAAGGCGGTCAGGCCGACGATGATGTAGCTGGCGCCGACCACCTCCAGGATCAGGAACTCCAAGTCCAGCCCCAGATTGATGCCGAAGTAGACCAGCAGGTGCAGGGTTGCGTAGGTGAACGCCAGCAGCCCCAGCGGCCGCCGGTAGGTGGCAAGCCAGTTCCAGCCGGTGATGCCGCGCAGCGGCGTCACCGCCAGCGACGCCAGCAGGAAGCGGATCGCCCAGTTGCCGCTGCGCAGTATCACCTCCTCCACCACGAACGCGCTGGTCTCGAACGAGCCGCGCAACCAGCCCTGCGCCAGGTTGACCAGCGGCAGCAGCGCCGCCGCGTACAGGATCGGCTTGACCAGACGCGCCCGCTCGGCCGGCCGCGCGTCCCAGAACTGCCGGAGCGGATTCACCGGCGGGGCCGTCAGTAGTTGCGGCGCAGGTCGAGGCCCTCGTACAGGTGGGCGACGTACTCGCCGTAGCCGTTGAACAGCTCGGTGCGCCGCCGCCGGTTCTCACCGAAGCGGGTCTCGGTCGCCTGGCTGTACGGCACGGGATTCACGCGCGGATTCACGTTGGAGTACCAGCCGTACCAGCGCGGGTTGGCGGAGTTCCAGGTCGCCTTGGGCTGCTCTTCGGTCAACTCGATGGAGACGATCGACTTGATGCTCTTGAAGCCGTACTTCCAGGGAACCAGCAGGCGCAACGGCGCCCCGTTCTGGTTGGTCAGCTCCTGCCCGTACATGCCGGCGGCCAGCAGGGTCAGCTCGTTCATCGCCTCGTCCAGGCGCAGCGCCTCCTCGTACGGCCACGGCAGGTAGGAGTTGGTCCGGTGCGCCGGGAACTGCTCCTTGGAGTAGAGCGTGACGAAGTGCACGAACTGCGCCTTGGCGGTCGGTTCGGCGGCCTTGAGCAGCTCCGCGAGCGGGAAGCCGCTCCAGGGGATGACCATCGACCAGCCCTCCACGCAGCGCAACCGGTAGATGCGCTCCTCGAGCGGGAAGCGCCCGATCAGGTCGTCGACGTCCAGCGTCAGCGGCGCGCCGACCTCGCCCGAGACCGTCACCGTCCAGGGGCGCGGCTGGAAGTCGGTGGAGTTCCGGGCCGGCTCCCACTTCTGCTTGCCGAACTCCCAGAAGTTGTTGTAGGTGGTCGCCTGATCGAAGGCGGTCTGATCCTCGTCGGTGCTGTACGGGCTGGGCGCCGCGTTGGCGAACAGCGACCGGTCCAGGGACCACGACAGCGCCGGCGCGCCGAGCGCCAAGGCGGCGCCGGCCGCCGCGCCGCCGGTGCGCGCCAGGAACTGGCGCCGGTTCAGGTAGACGTCGCGGTCGGTGATCTCCGACGGGATGATGTCGGCATTGAGCCGGCTAGCGAGCGATCGCTTGAACATGGGCTTCCTCCTCCCCGATGCGTTGACAGTTTATCCAGACGCTCTTGCCGTCCGTATAGTGTTCCCGCTTCCAGATCGGCAAGCGGTCCTTGACCTGATCGATCACGTACCGGCAGGCGGCGAACGCCGCGTCCCGGTGGGCGGCGCTCACCCCGACCCAGACCGCCAGGTCGCCGATGGCGAGCTCGCCGCGGCGGTGCACGCAGCGCGCGCGCAGGATGTCGAACCGCTCGCGCGCCTCGGCGATCACCCGTTCGCCTTCGCGGAGCACCAGCTCGGGGTAGACCTGGTAGTCGAGCCCGACCACCGCGCGGCCGTCGTCGTGATCCCGCACCCATCCCTCGAAGGCCGCGTAGCCGCCGGCGCGCGGGTCGGCCAGCCGGCGCCGCTCCCGCGCCGGGTCGATCGGCCGGTCGCTGAGCGCGAAGCGCGGCTCCATCAGCCGCCCGCCTTCGGCATCAGCCGCCATCCTCGGCCTCAACCGCCCGCCACCGGCGGGATGAACACCACCAGGTCGCCGTCGCGCAGCGGATGGTCCCAGGGGACGAAGTCGCCGTTGCAGGCTACCCGCAGCCGGTCCGCCGGCAGGCTGAAGGAGAACCGCCCGCGCAGCTCGTCGTACAGCGCCGCAACGGTAGCGGCGGCGGTCGTCATCGACTCCTCCTGCCGGCCCCGCTCGTCCCGCAGCACGGCGAAGTAGCGGATGCGGACCGAACGACACGGTCCCGGTTCGCCGGACAACCCGAGGGATGGCACGGGCGTCGTCCCGGCGTCAACCGCCGGCATGGTCAACCGCGGGCATGGTCAACCGCCGGCATGGTAGTCGCCGCTCGCGCCGCCCGACTTGCGGAGCAGTCTCACGTCCCTGATGACGATGCCGCGGGCGATCCCCTTACACATGTCGTAGACGGTCAGCGCCGCGACGCTGGCGCCGGTGAGCGCTTCCATCTCCACGCCGGTCTTG
Source organism: Spirochaetia bacterium (assembly GCA_965203515.1). Classification (GTDB taxonomy): domain Bacteria; phylum Spirochaetota; class Spirochaetia; order SZUA-6; family Bin103; genus CATQHW01. Next base: position 3,885,252 of record OZ241907.1, on the reverse strand, counting down.
TGGGTGACGGCGGTCCGGCACCGGATCGAAAGCTCGCCGGGCGCGGTCTCCTCGATGTCGATGGTGCAGTCTTCCAGGCCGATCGGGTGGCACAGGGGGATCAGTTCCGCGGTCCGCTTGGCCGCCATGATGCCGGCAAGGCGCGCGGTGTGGAACACCGGCCCCTTGGCGGTGACGATGTCGCGCTCCGGCCCGGCGCCGGCGCCGGTGAGCCGCGCCTGCACGGCCGGCGGCAGCGACACCAGCGCCCGCGCCGTGGCGGTGCGGGCGGTGACGGCCTTGGCCGAGACGTCGACCATGCGCGGGTCCCCCGCGGCGGTCAGATGGTTGAAGCCGGAGCCGCCGGCCCGTTCAGCCGCCGACACGGTGCATCTCCACCTTGGGCACCTCCACCTCGGCGCGCGCGCGCTTGCGGTCCGTGAACGCCTGCACGCGCTTTCGATCCTCGGAGTAGCGATCGTCGCGCCGTTCCCAGGCGCCGCGCACGGCGCGAGCGATCTCCGCGTCGCCGGCGCCGCCGCGCAGCAGCGGCAGCAGCGGAACGCCCCGCCACGCGAACAGGCAGGTGTAGAGCGTGCCGTCGACCGACAGCCGCGCCCGCGTGCAGTCGCCGCAGAACGGCTCCGACACGCTAGAGATGAAGCCGATCTCGCCGGCGCCGTCGGCGTAGCGGTAGCGCCGCGCCACCTCGCCCGCGTAGGCCGGCTCCAGCGGCTCGAGCGGATGGACCGCGCGGATCGTCTCCATGATGCGCCGCGACGGGACCACCTGATCGGCCGACCAGCCGTTGCGGTTGCCTACGTCCATGTATTCGATGAAGCGCACCGCCACGCCGGTCCCGCGGAACCGTTCCACCAGGTCGAGCACCCCGCCGTCGTTGACGCCGCGCAGCACCACGACGTTGATCTTGATCGGCTGCAGGCCGGCCGACCGGGCGGCCTCCAGGCCGCGCAGCACCGGCTCCAGCGGCCGATCCAGACCGTTCAGGCGCTCGAACACGTGCGGGTCGAGCGAGTCCAGGCTGACCGTCACCCGGTCCAGCCCGGCGTCGGCCAGCGCCTGCGCGCGCCGTTCGAGCAGGAAGCCGTTGGTGGTCAGCGCGATATCGTCGATGCCGCGCGCCCGCAGCGGCGCCAGGGCGGCGATCAGCCCCGCCAGATCGCGGCGCAGCAGCGGTTCGCCGCCGGTGATGCGCAGCTTGCGGACGCCCAGGTCCGCGAACAGGCCGGCCAGCCGGACCGTTTCCGAGCCGGTGAGCTGATCGGCGGTCGGCACGAACCGGTAATCGTCGCCGAACTCCTCCTTGGGCATGCAGTACGGGCAGCGGAAGTTGCAGCGATCGGTGACCGATATGCGCAGATCGCGCAGCGCGCGCCCGAAGCGGTCGCCGCCGGTCTCAGGCGGCACGGGCACCCCAGCGATACAGCGGCGCGACGTGGCCGGCGGCGAAGCGGTCCGGTTCGGCGGCAAGCTCCACGAATCCGTCCGAAGCCATGAGGCTCAGGAAGTCTCCCGATCCGCCGGTGGGGCGCGGCGCCGCGGCGATCCGGCCGTCTGCGCAGTCGACGGCGACCGGCAGGTAGCAGGTGAGCGGCGCCGGCAAGCGCATCTCCTCAGTCAGCGCCGCCGCCTCCGGCGCCGGCGGCGGCGCCGCCATCAGTCGAAACAGGAACGGCAGTACGTAGCGCCGCAGGCAGACCGCCACCGACACCGGATTGCCCGGCAGCCCGAAGGCGGCGCGCGGCGCGCCGCCGACGGAACCGGTGCCGAACCAGAGCGGCTTGCCGGGACGCTGGCGCAGGCGGTGGAACCGCTCGCGCAGGCCGGCGCCGGTCAGCACCTCCGGCATGACGTCGGTCACTCCCATCGACACCGCGCCGGTGGCGATCAACACGTCGTGGCCGGCCAGCAATCGCCCGGCGCGGTCGCGGAGCAGCTCCCGATCATCGGGGAGATGCTCGCTGCCTGCTGCCAGACCGGCGCCGTGCAGGATCGCTTCCGCCGCGTAGCGATTGCTCTGCCGTATCTGGTGCGGCTCGACCGGAGCGTCGACCGCGACCACCTCGTCCCCGGTGGTCAGGACCGCGACGCGCGGGAGCCGCGAGACGCTGACCTGCGAGGCGCCGACCGAGGCGATCACCGCTGCCGCGCGTTCGTCGATGCGAACGCCCGCCGGCAGCGCCACTTCCCCGGCGCGGCCGTCGGCGGCGGCGTGGTGCACGTTGAGCCCCGGCGCGACCTCGACGCCGGCCGCCACCTGCGCGGCGCCGTCGCGGATGGCGATGTCCTCGGAGCGGATCACCGCGTCGGCGCCGCGCGGCAGCGCTGCGCCGGTCATGATCCGCACGCAGCCGGCATCGGAGGAGAGGACGCCGGCCGGCCGGCCGGCGAGCGCCTGCGCCTCGACCGCGAACCGGCGGCGGCCGGCGGCCAGCGTCGCGGCGCGCACCGCTATGCCGTCCATCGTGGCGCGGTCGTAGGGCGGCAGATCGCGGTCGGAGCGCAGTTCCGACCGCAGGACGCGGCCGTACGAGGCGCGCAACGGCACCGACTCGGCCGGCAGCGTCCACGCTCGGTCGCCGAGGATGCGGTCCGCTTCCGTCACGGAAATCATGGGGTCATCAGACAGTAGTGGCGCGCCGCAGCGCGGTCAAACCTCGGCGGCGGCCGCCGCCGGCCGGTCGGGCGGTCGCCGGCCGCGTTTTGAGCCGGTCGCGTTTGACCGGCGACCGCCGATGCGCCATGGTTTGCGCGCGGTGCCGTCGAATGCCGAGCTGGTCCGCTCCCTGGAGCACGCCATCGCCCGCGTCTTCGTGGGCAAGAAGCGCGAAGTCCGGTTCATGCTGGTCGGGTTCATCGCCGGCCTGCACGTGCTGATCGAAGACGTGCCCGGCGTCGGCAAGACCACGCTGGCGCGGGTCATGGCGGCCAGCGCCGGGGTCGACTTCGCGCGCATCCAGTTCACGCCCGACCTGCTGCCCGGCGACATCACCGGCATGACCGTCTGGGACAACGACCAGCGCACGTTCGTGTTCAAGCAGGGCGCGATCATGCACCAGTTCATCCTGGCCGATGAGATCAACCGCGCCTCTCCCCGCACCCAGTCGAGCCTGCTGGAGGCGATGCAGGAAGGTTCGGTCACCGTGGAGGGGATCACGCACCGCCTGCCGCAGCCGTTCTTCGTGATCGCCACCCAGAACCCGGTCACCTTCGTGGGCGTCTTCCATCTGCCGGAAGGGGAGCTGGACCGCTTCGGCATCTCCTTCTCGCTCGGCTATCCCACCGATCAGGCGGAAAAGGAGATACTGGACCGCTTCCAGAGCGCCGACCCGTTCGCGGACCTGGGACCGGTGACCGGCCCGCAGGAGATCATGGCGCTGCGGGCCGCCGTGCGGCAGGTGCGGGTCGACGATTCGATCAAGAGCTACGTGATCGCGCTGGCGGCCCGCACGCGCGAAAACCCGCTGCTCAAGCTGGGCGCCAGCCCGCGCTGCTCCCAGCACGTGCTGCTGGCCGCGCAGGCGTACGCCCTGGCGGACGGACGCGAGTTCGTGATTCCCGAAGACGTGCGGGCGATGCTGCCGGTGGTGGTGCCGCACCGGCTGGTGCTGTCCGCCGAGGCGCGCATCGAGAACCTGGACGCCGCGACCGTGCTGCAGCGGATCGCGTCCACGGTGCCGGTGCCGACCGGCGTCCGCTGACCGCCGAATCGCTTGAGCGCCTTTGCATGACCGACGATTCCGCCGATACGCCCACTCCCGGCCCCGGCCGCGCCAATCCGATCAACCATCCGATCAACCATCCGATCAACAAGGCATATGAGAACCTGACGTTCCTGCGCAGCCGGGATGCCCGCAGCCTGCGCATCCTCTCCGAGTACCTGGAGCCGAAGGCGCGCCTGCGCCGCCGCCGCATCCGCAGCGCCATCGTGTTCTTCGGCTCGGCGCGGACGCTCCCCCTGGCGGAGGCGGAGGAGCGCTACGGCGCCGCCGCCTCGGGCCGCCGGGCCGGCGTCTCCAGCGCCGAAATGCGGTATGCCCAACGCCAGATTCGCCTGGCCGCGTACTATGAAGACGCCCGCGCGCTGGCCGGCAAGCTCACGGCCTGGGCCAAGGAGTCGGGCGCCGAGGGCGAGCTGGTGGTCTGTTCCGGGGGCGGCCCCGGGATGATGGAGGCCGCCAACCGCGGCGCCGCCGAGGCCGGCGGCCAGAACATCGGCCTGGCGATCAGCCTGCCGCACGAGGCGGCGCCCAATCGCTACATCACGCCCGGCCTCGACATGGAGTTCCACTACTTCTTCATGCGCAAGTTCTGGTTCATGTATCTGGCGCGGGCGCTGGTGGCGTTCCCCGGCGGCTACGGCACCCTGGACGAGCTGTTCGAGGTGCTGACCCTGCTGCAGACCCGCAAGGTGCAGCGGCCCGTGCAGGTGATCGTCTACGGGCGCGAGTACTGGGACGATGTCGTCGACTTCGACAAGCTGGTGGAGTGGGGCGCCATCACCGCCGCGGACCTGGAGCTGATCCACCGGGTCGACGACGTGGAGGAGGCATTCGCGCTCCTCACCCGCTCCATCGCCCCGCCCCGGGGCCGCAAGCGGGGCTGACCGCCGCGGCGTTGACCGCTTCCCGCCCGCGCCATAGCTTGTGCCTGAGCTTGTGCCTGCGCTTCCCATGGAACAGACCGCGAACGTCCTGCGACCGGCGGCGACCGTGGATCTGCCGACCCGTTTCGGGAGGTTCCGGCTTACCGCGTTCAGCGCCGGCGACGGCCGGGACGGCCCCTTGGCGATCGTCCATGGCGACGTGGCGCGTGCTGAGGACTGCCCGATCCGCGTCCACTCCGCATGCCTGACCGGCGAGGTGTTCGGCTCGCAGCGCTGCGACTGCCGGGAGCAGCTCGACGCCGCCTTGCGCCTCATCGTCGCGCGGCCGTGCGGGGCGGTGATCTACCTGCGCCAGGAGGGGCGCGGCATCGGACTGCTCAACAAGCTGCACGCCTACCGCCTGCAGGACCAGGGCATGGACACGATCGAGGCGAACCATCACCTGGGATTTCCCGCCGACGCGCGCGACTACGGCATCGCCGCCCGGATTCTGGAGCTGCTCAGGGTCCGCTCCGTGGCCCTGATGACCAACAACCCGAACAAGATCGAAGGGCTGCGCGCGGCGGGGATCACGGTCACCGACCGCATCCCGCTGGTCGCCTCCGGCAACCCCTTCAACCAGGGCTATCTGGAGACCAAGCGGACCAGGATGGGCCATCTCCTGTAAACCATCTCCTGTAAGCAGGAGACGCTTGGCCTTGCTTACGGCCCGGCGAGCTGCCCGGCGAGCGTTTCCGGATCGGTCGCCGGCCGGTCGCAGACGAAGCCGGTGCAGACGTAGGCGGTCGCCTCCTCCGCCGCCGCCATCGCCCGGAGTTCCGGCACCCGAGCGGTCAACGGCGAGTCCGGGTCGGCCCACAGCACCGCCGCCCGCGGCAGGAAGGAGCGGCCGACCACGCGCTGCAGCGCGGTCAGCCGCGGGTCGCCGCGCCGGCCGGCCAGCACCACCTGCGCAGGTTCGCTCACCGCCAGGTCGACCGACAGCGCCAGCTCCGGCGCCGCCGCGGGCGCGCGCGCGACGGCGCCCGCGCCAAGCCGGGCGGCCGCCAACCCCGCCGACGCCAGATCGTCGCGGCCGAGCATGCGGCCCACGCGGGTGAGCGCGCGGATCGCCAACGCCGCGCCGCTCGGCTCCGCCCCGTCGTGGAGCTCGCGGCTGCGGAACAGCAGGTCGTCGGCGACGCCGTCGGTATCGTAGAAGCCCCCGTCGGAGGCGCCGAAGCGGGCCAGCAGCGCGTCCGCCAGCGCCTCCGCCCTCAGCAGATGGCGCGGCGTTCCGCCGGCCTGGTAGAGATCGATCAGACCGTCGGCCAGCGCCGCGTAGTCGCCCAGGGAACCGTCGAACCGCGCTTCGCCCTCGCGATAGCGGCGCAGCAGCCGGCCGGCCCGGCCGTCTGCGCCTTGCCACATGGCCGACCATACGAAGTCGGCGGCGCGCTCGGCGGCGGCCAGATAGACGGTGCGGCCGGCTGCGCCGGACAGCAGCGCCAGGGCGCCGATCGCCAGCCCGTTCCAGCCGGCGATCACCTTGTCGTCCAGCAGCGGCCGCGGGCGGCGCTCGCGCACCGCGAACAGCAGCCGGCGGGCGCGCGCCAAGTCTTCGTCCAGCCGCGCGAAGCGGCGCGCCGCCTCGGCGTCGCGCTTCGGGGAACGGTAGAGCACGTTGCCCGAGCCCAGCTCACCGTGCGGATCGCTCAGGGTGTTGCCGCGGCGCTCCAGTCCGTAGACGTAGAGAAACGGATCGGCCGATCCGTCCGCTTCGAGCGCGGCGCGCGCCTCGTCGTAGTCCCACAGATAGAAGGCGCCCTCACGGGCGGGCGCGGAATCGCCGGCGGCGACCGCGCTGTCGGCATCCTCCGCTGAGCAGAACGCGCCGTCGGCGGTGGTCAGGTCGCGCAGCACGTAGTCGGCGGTGTGGCGCGCGACCGCGGCGAAGCGCTCGGCGCCGGTCGCCTGGAACGCCTGGACGTAGACGCGCACGAGCTGCCCCTGGTCGTAGAGCATCTTCTCGAAGTGCGGCACGCGCCAGCAGGGGTCGACCGAATAGCGGTGGAAGCCGCCGCCCAGGTGGTCGTACATGCCGCCGGCCGCCATCGCGTCGAGGGTGTGGAGCGCCATGCGGCGGTACCGCCGGCCCGCCGAGCCGCCCGCGTCGGGGTGGCGCAGCAACAGGGCGACGACCGACGGCTGCGGAAACTTCGGCGCCGGGCCGAAGCCGCCCTCCCGGGCGTCATAGCCGGCGGCCGCGCCGGCCGCCGCGGCCGCCAGGTCGACCGCGGCCGGGTCCGCCTCCTGCGGGGCGCCTTCCAGGTAGCCGCGGATGCTTTCCACCACCGAGCCGGCCGCCCGCTCCAGCTCCGGCCGCCGCTCACGCCACATCCGCGCCAGCCGGCGCAGCAGGTCTGGGAAGCCGGGTCGGCCGTAGGCGCCGCGCGGCGGGAAGTAGGTGCCGCCGAACACCGGCCGCCGGTCGGGCGTGAGGAACACCGTCATCGGCCAGCCGCCCGAACCGCTGGTCGCCTGCACCACCGCCATGTAGATGCGGTCGATGTCGGGCCGCTCCTCGCGGTCGAGCTTGATGGAGACGAAGTTGGCGTTCAGGAACGCCGCCACCGCCGCGTCTTCGAACGACTCGTGCGCCATCACGTGACACCAGTGGCAGGTGGCGTAGCCGACCGACAGGAAGACCAGCCGGTCTTCGCGGCGCGCCCGCTCGAAGGCGGCGTCCCCCCAGGGGTACCAATCGACCGGGTTGTAGGCGTGCTGCAGCAGGTAGGGACTCTTCTCGTCGATCAGACGATTGGGCGTATCGCCGGCCCGCCGGTGCCGCTCCGGCAGCGCCCCCGTCCGGTCGACCGCCTCGCCTCCCACGCCGACCATGCTACCGTCCGGCCGAACGGCGCTCAAACCGGCCGCCGACGGGATCACGTGCTCCCCGCCGATCGCGCGTCCGTGCTACCCTGACTCTCATCAAATGAGTCTCAAACGAACCAGGACGTGCGGCGAACTGCGCGCCGACGACGCCGGCGCGCGCGCCGTGCTGGGCGGCTGGGTCGCCTCCCGACGCGATCACGGCGGCATCCGCTTCATCGACCTGCGCGACCGCTACGGCGTAACGCAGGTGGTGGTGGACGAGTCATCGCCACAGGCGGCGCGCGCCGCCGCGGGCGGGCTGCGCGACGAGTACTGCATCGCCGTGTCCGGCACGGTGCGCCTGCGTCCTGCCGACATGGCCAACGCCGACCAGATCACGGGCGAGGTCGAGCTGGCCGCGGACGAGATCGAGGTGCTTTCGACCTGTGATCCGCTGCCGTTCGCGGTCGGCGACACGGTCGACGCGCGCGAGGAGTTGCGCCAGACCTACCGCTACCTGGACCTGCGCTCCGGCGTCATGCAGCGCAACCTGGCCCTGCGCAGCGCCGCCACCGCCGAGGTGCGCGCCGCGCTGACCGATCAGGGCTTCCTGGAGATCGAGACGCCGACCATGGTGCGCTCCACCCCGGAGGGGGCGCGTGACTTCATCGTGCCGTCGCGCCTGGCTCCCGGCCGCTTCTACGCGCTGCCGCAATCGCCGCAGATCTTCAAGCAGCTCCTCATGGTGAGCGGGCTGGACCGCTACTTTCAGATCGCCCGTTGCTACCGGGACGAGGACACGCGCGGCGACCGGCAGCCGGAGTTCACCCAGATCGACGTCGAGGCGAGCTTCGTCGAGCCCGACGACGTCTTCACGGTCGTGGAGACGATGCTGGCGCGCGTGTTCGCGCGCTGCCTGGACCGGCCGCTCGACACCCCGTTCCCGCGCCTCACCCACGAAGAGGCGATCGACCGCTACGGATCGGAGAACCCCGACCTGCGCTTCGCGCTGCCGCTCACCGATTTCGGACCGATCGCCGAGCGGAGCGACTTCAAGGTGTTCCGCTCCGCCCTGGCCGACGGCGGCGTGGTCAAGGCGCTGACCGTGTCCGGCGACGGTCTGTCGCGCGCCCGCATCGACGAGCTGGAGCGGCGCGCCCGGGCGCAGGGCGCCAAGGGGCTGGCATGGACGCGGATCACCGCGGATGGTCCGGAAGGGGGCATCGCCCGCTTTCTGAGCTCGGTGGCGCCGCAGGCGGTCGAGGCGCTGGGCGCCGCTCCCGGTGACGTGGCCCTGTTCGTCGCCGACGGCCGGCGGACCGCCTGCGCGGCCCTGGGCGCGGTGCGCACGGCGCTGGGCGCGGAACGGCAGCTCGACGGCCACCGCTTCTGCTGGGTCACCGACTTCCCGCTGTTCGAGTGGAACGAGGACGAGCAGCGCTGGGACCCGAGCCATCACCCGTTCTCGATGCCTCGGCAAGCGGACCTGGGTCTCCTGGAAACCGACCCGGCGGCGGTCCGCGGTCAGGTCTACGACCTGGTGCTCGACGGCGTGGAGCTGGGCTCGGGTTCGATCCGTATCCACGACCGCGCCCTGCAGGAGCGGGTATTCTCGATGATCGGGATCGGTCAGGAGGAAGCGCGCCGACGGTTCGGCTTCATGCTCGACGCGTTCCGCTACGGGCCGCCGCCGCACGGCGGGGTCGCCTTCGGGCTGGACCGGCTGGTGATGCTGATGGCCGGCCAGCCGACCATCCGCGAGGTGATCGCCTTTCCCAAGAACACGACGATGGCGTCGTTGATGGACGGATCGCCGTCACCGGTCGACGCCGAGCAGTTGGCGCAGCTCGGTCTGCGGATCACCGTTACGGAGGATGACGATGGCGGCCTATAGCGACACCCGCCAGGAGTTCTGGCGGTCGCAGTTCGGAGCGGCAAAGCCGCTCGGTCCGTACCTTGCCGACGGGCCGGAGCAGCACCGGTCGAAGTGGGAAGCGATGGCGGAACGGATCGCGATCGGCGGCGAGCAGCGGCAGCGCGCCGCCGCGTTCGCGCGCGCCATGCCGGTGCTCTGCCTGAGCGGCATCTGGTGCGGGGACTGCGTGCGGCAGGGGCCGATCCTGGCCGCGATCGCCGACGCCTCGCCCGGCGTCGAGCTCCGCTTCGTCGAGCGCACCGACGACGCGCTGGCCGAGGAGCTGCGCATCAACGGCGCGCTCAAGGTGCCGGTGCTGGTCATGCTGTCCGAGGACTTCTTCGAGGTGGCGCGCATCGGCGATCGGATGCTCAGCACCTACCGGAAGAAGGCGCAGCGCGAGCTGGGGCCGACCTGCGAGGTGGGTCTGGTCCCGCCCGCAGCCGAGGAGTTGGCCGTCGAGATCGACGAATGGCTGGACGAGATCGAGCGGGCGCAATGGATACTGCGCCTGTCGCCCCTCCTGCGCCGGCGCTACGAGGACTGACCCTCAACGCCGCGGCGCACGGAGCTCGACCGCGGTTTCATACAATCGCGTGCGCCGGTCGACCGTACCCGCACGCACGGAAGAATTGACGATACTGGTTCCGGTTCGCTTGCTGCGTACTTCGTGCAGGCGCACGATCTCGAATCCCTCGAGCGCCGCGATTTCCGCGAACAGCCGGTCGGTCTGAAACTCGATCCCTTGCAGGATGTTGTTGCCGATGACGACCACCACCACGCCGCCGGGACGCATGCAGGGTAGCGTAAGCGCGCAAAATCGTTGGCAGTCATTGAAGTACGCGGCCGCGTAATTGGCCCACCCGGAGCCGCCATAGACGCCCTTTTCGGGATGCCGGGCGCGGAGGTCGTCCAGTTGCGCCGCCAGGTGAGGCAGCGGCGGCTTGAGAGCGATCTCCGGCCCCGCTCGTACGGTCTGCCAATATCGACCGAAGTTGCGCTGCTCGATAGCCTTCAGATCGCCGGGCGTACTCACCATACCGAGCCAGAACAGATGCGGCCGCGTATTCCTGACGTAGTGGTAATTGTTCAGGTACGGAGGCGAGGTGATGAGCGCATCGATACTGCCGGGCTCGATCAGTTGAACATGATCGAAATACGAAAGCGGATGGACGGTCGCCTGCGGCGCGCGGTCGTGTCCGCTCATCCATTCCTGGAAGGTGACGATGTCTTCGAGCATGTACGACAGCTTGCGGCGGATGATGCCGAATACGTCGGCGTGATCGACATCGGGCTTGCCGGCGCCGGACCGCGTGCCGAGGCTCGGCTCGTAGGAGTAGTTGGAGAAGGTCACCATCACCGAGCCGAATGCCACCCGAAAGAGGTCCTTGATCCATCCGATGGTCTGCCGTGCCATGAAGTCCATGCACGCCAGCGCCTGGCGTTCGACGGCCGGGCTGAAGAACGGCACGCGACTGCGGAATCCACCAGGCTGACGTGCAGCGGTCCCGCCGTTCAGCCAGGACTCCTCTTCGCCGTACTCTTCGAAACGAGCGATTTCGGCCTCGAAGGCGGCGACGTCGTAATCGGCTGCGTGCGCCTTCGCGCGGCAGGCGAGCGCGGCGTAGGGATTGATTTCGTAGCCGATCGCATCGTCGCCGTGTTTCAGCGCTTCGATGAGCGTGGTGCCGACTCCCGCGAACGGATCGAGAACGCGCAGCCTGCGACGGTGACCGCGTGCGGCATCCAGTATTCCTGCGACGAATGAACCCGAGAAGCCCGCGATCCATGGAACCCAGCGGTGCAGGGCGCGTCCATGGTTCTCGGCGAACGCCGTGTCCCGCAGGCACGTCACGGCGATAGCGCGTGCGGCGCGCGCAGGCGATCGATCAGGCGCGGCAGCGCCTCCACGGCATACAGCGGCAGCGACAGGAGCCGGAGCGTGACCGGGACGGTGTCCGCACCGGCGCGGACGCGATGCCGCGCGGTCTGCAGACTGGCCGGATTGGCGTCGAAGCGGACCGCCAGCGGCGGCCGTTTCTCATGGGCGAACTGGAACAATGACTTCAGCGACCCGCTGCGGCCGGCCTTCACCTCGATCGGGACGATCCAGTCGCCCCGCGAGATCACGTAATCGACCTCGGCGTTGCCGGTCCGGGCGTGGCGCAACCAGTAGTGGAGCGCCGGCGCCGCCTCCCCGGCGCCGAAGGTCGCCAACTGCTGTCCCACGTACTGCTCGGCGATACCGCCTTCGTTCACCAACCGGATCGCGTCCATGGCGTCGATGCTCGGTCCGTCCAGGCCGCAGACGTGATTCATCAATCCGACGTCCAGGAACAGCAGCTTGCAGGTACGGTCGTCGACGTCGGCGCCGAGCGGCAGCCCGGAACAGTGGCTGTGGACCACGCGCGTGCAGATGCGCGCCTTGACCAGCAGGTCGAGCGCGGACCGTACCTCCTCCGCGCGCGCATCGGGATCGAGATTCCGGTACGTGACCTTCCGCCCTACCGACCGGGGAATGCCGCCGAACAGCCGCTGCAGGCGAGTGAGCCGGGAGCCTCTGGCGTACTTGGCGAAGTCATCCCGATAGGTGTCGGCGATCGAGCGGTGCACGGCCGCCACCTCCAGGGGCGATCCCGACTCGCAATGCGCCTGCACCGCCTCCGGCAATCCCCCGACCAGCAGGTATTCCCGGAAGCGCCGCTGCAGGAGGCGGTGGGCGGCTTCCGCCGGGGGCGCATCGAGATCGAACGATTCGAGCCGCTCGATCGAGCCGGGATCGGCGGCCCGGAGGAACTCCGCGAACGACATCGGCCCGACGTGCAGGTACTCGATGCGCCCCACCGGCATGGAGAAGGAGTGATCGGCAAGGGTGAACTCCAGCAGGGAGCCGGCCGCGAGCACCGGCAGGTCGGGCCGATCCTCGTAGAGGTACCGCAGCGCGTGCAGCGCGTGCGGCGCGGCCTGCACCTCGTCCAGGAAGAGGATGGCGCCGGCCAGGCGCGTGCCGCCGAGGGTCTCCAGCTCGCGCAGGATGCGGCGGGTGTCGAGGCCCTTGAACACCTCATCCAGGTAGAGGTGGCGCTCCAGGTTGACTTCGCACAGCGGCATGCCGGCGGAGGCGGCGAACTGCCGCACGACCGTGGTCTTGCCGACCTGCCGAGCGCCGCGCAGCACGAGCGGCTTGCGCCGGCGCCGCGCGAGCCAGCGGCGCAACGGACCCTCGATCAATCGCTCCATGTGACCCGTGATGGGCCGATAATATCACGATGGGTGACGAAACAGGGGGCTGTTTGATCACCCCCTGCGAGCGCCCACGCCCCTCGCCGGCATGAGGCCGGCGAAGGGCATCGACCTGAGCTAACGGAGCGTCGCCTGCAGGGTGATCTCCGGGCCGGCCAGCGCGCGGGAGACCGGGCAGCCGCTCTTGGTCGCCGCCGCGATCTTCTGAAACTCCGCGTCGTCGATTCCGGGTACCTCGGCATCGCAGGTCAGCGCGATGGTCGTGATCGTGGGGCGGCCGTCGGCCATCTCCAGCGACACGTCGGCCGTGGTGCTGACGCGGGTCGGCGCATGGCCGGCCTCGGCAAGGCCGTGGGAGAGCGCCATCGAGAAGCAGCCGGCGTGGGCCGCCGCCAACAACTCCTCCGGGTTGCTGCCCGCGCCTTCCTCGAACCGCGAGCTGAACGTGAACGGACCCGTGAACCGGCCGCCGATCGACATGGCGCCGCTGCCGCCCTGCAGATCGCCCCGCCATTCTGCCTGTGCCGTTCGAACTCCCATCGTCATCCTCCTGTGCTCGGCGTCACCGCACGCCGCGGCGGCGGTTCCGTACGTAGTCGGCAAAGATATACTCGCCCAGTTCGCCGGGCGAGGCGTAGTACGCGCGCCCGCGATTGATCTGCGACAGCTTCTCCACGAACTCCACCAGATACGGGTCCTCCGTCACCATGAAGGTGGTGATCACGATGCCGTAGCGCTTGCACTCGGCCGCCTCGTCCAGGGTCTGGTTGACGATCCGGGGGTCGAGCCCGAAGGAGTTCTTGTAGATGCGTCCGTCTTCGAAGATCGCCGACGGTTTGCCGTCGGTGATCATGAAGACCTGCTTGTTGGCGTGGCGCTCGGAGCGCAGCACCGACTGCGCGAGCTGCAGCCCCGCCTTGGTGTTGGTGTGGTACGGCCCCACCCGCAAGTAGGGGATGCTGCCGACGTCGATCAGCCGGGCGTCGTCGCCGAAGCAGGCGACGTGCAGGCTGTCGCGCGGATATTGCGTCATGATCAGCTCGGCCAGCGCCAGCGCCACCTGCTTGGCCGGAGTGATCCGATCTTCGCCGTACAGGATCATGCTGTGACTGATGTCGATCAGCAGCACGGTGGCGCACGACGACAGGTGCTCGCTCTCGTAGACTTCGAAGTCCTGTTCCCGGAGCGTGATGTCGTCGAGTCCGCCCCGCTTGACGGCATTGCTGATCGTTCCCAGCGCGTCGATCTGCGTGATGGGATCGCCGGGGCGGTAGCCGCGCGTCTCGGTAGTGCGCTCGCCGCCTTCGCCGGTGTGCGGCACGCGGTGCTGTCCGAAGCCGCCCTTCGCCAGGTTGCGGAAGACCAGCGCCAGCGATTCCTTGCGGATGCGTTGCTCGCCGCGCGCGGTCAGGGCGAAGCCGCCTTCGCCGTCGCGCTCGATCAGGTTCTCCGCCTCCAGCCGCTCCCGGAATTGCTCCAGGTCGACGTCCGCGCCGATCATGCCGCGCTCCTGCAGGTAGCGCATCCACTGCAGCACCCGGTCGACGTCGCCGGCCGCCTGCAGCAGCAGGAAGTTGAACAGGCTGAGCAGATCCTCGAAGGCGGCCACGGCGGCGGCCAGCGAATCGTCCCACCTCAGGTAGCGCCAGCGCATCAACCGTCGTCCTGGGACATCTGGTCGAACATCGCCTTGAGCATGTCGCGGTAGGAGGTGGAGCTGTCGAGGTCGCGCTTGGAGAGCATGGAGTGCTGGTGCAGGCCCTCCAGCACCAGCTCCATCCCCAGCCCCAGCTCCTGCGGCTCCACGATCCGGAAGCGCTCGGCGGCCATCTCGCGCAGGCCCGCCACCTGTCCGAAGCGGCGAATGTACTCGTCGGTGGCCAGCTCGTCGGACGTATCGACGGTCTGCCCCTCGGCAAACCAGCTCACGATCGGCTGGTAGACGGTGTCGGTCTCGTCCTGTTCGGGCTGCTCGGACCGTTCCGCCTGCCGGGAGCGCCCCGCGCGCCGCCGCTCGTCGCCATCGCGCGAACGCACGTCCGGCGTCGGCAGGTACCGGCGGAAGGTACGCTTGACCGCCTGGCCGATGATCTTGCGGGCGACCAGCACCGGGCCTTCCTGCTCGCCTTCGTAGACCAGCTCCATCTTGCCGGTCATGGCGGTCAGCGCCGTGTGCAGATCGGTCAGGCGCGGGTAGATCACCGGCTCGCGCAGGTGGGAGGCGCGCCGCTCCATGTTGCTGAGCACGTTCTCCAGCAGCGCGATCGGCATGCGCGCCGACACGCCGGACTTCTGGTCGACGAACTCGCTCTTGCGCGCCTCGAAGGTCACCTCCTCGATCAGCTCCTTGAAGTAGCGCGGCACGCGCAGCTCGTAATCGCCGTCGCGGTCGGTCCACGCCTCCTGCGCCGTGATCGCCATGGCGTGATCGAGACGGTCCGGGTAGTGCGTGATGATCTGCGAGTCGATGCGGTCCTTGAGCGGCGTGATGATGTTGCCGCGGTTGGTGTAGTCCTCGGGATTGGCGGAAAAGACGAGCTGTACGTCGAGCGGGATGCGGACCGGGAAGCCGCGTATCTGGATGTCCTCCTCCTCCAGCACGTTGAGCAACGCCACCTGGATGCGGGGCGCCAGGTCGGGCAGCTCGTTGATGGCGAAGATGCCGCGGTTGGTGCGCGGAATGATTCCGTAGTGGATGACGCCCTCGTCGGCGTAGGAGAGCCGCCTGGTGGCCGCCTTGATCGGGTCGATGTCGCCGACCAGGTCGGCCACGGTCACGTCGGGGGTGGCGAGCTTCTCGTGGTAGCGCTCGTCGCGATGCATCCAGTCGATCGGCAGATCGTCGCCGAGCTCCTGCGCGCGCTGCCGGGACGCCGCCAGGATCGGCGCGAACGGGCTCTCGTTGAGGTCGCTGCCGGCGATGACCGGCACCTGCTCGTCCAGAAAGCCGGCCAGGGAGCGCAGGATGCGCGACTTCGCCTGACCGCGCAGGCCGAGCAGGATGAAGTCATGCCGCGACAGGATGGCGTTGACGATCCCCGGCAGCACCGTCTTGTCGTAGCCGATGATGCCGGGGAAGAGCGGTTCGCCGGAGCGCAGCCGCGCCAGCAGATTGGCGCGCAGCTCCTGCTTGACCGAGCGGTGGCGGTAGCCGGCCGCCTTGAGCCGGCCCAAGGTCGATGGGAGCGAGGAGGTGCGGGTCACGCCGCTCACCATACGCGACCGACGCCGTACCGGTCGAACGGCTCCTCCGGCGGCAAGGTCAGCCGGTCGCCGCGCCCAGGTCGATCAGCACCTTGGCCAGGATGCCTCCGGCCGCCAGGTATTCGACCTCCAGGTCGGTGTCGATCCGGGCGGTGACGGTGAACCGGGTCACCGCGCCGTCGTCGGCCGTCGCCGTCACCTGCACCTGTCGGCCCGGCGTCAGGCCGCCGGACAGGCCGTGCAGGTCGAACCGCTCGCGGCCGGACAAGCCCAGCGCCGCCGCCGATTCGCCGGCCCGGAACTGCAGCGGCAGCACCCCCATGCCGATCAGGTTGGAGCGGTGGATGCGCTCGTAGCTCTGCGCGATCACCGCCCGCACGCCGAGCAGCGCCGGCCCCTTGGCCGCCCAGTCGCGGCTTGACCCGGAGCCGTACTCCTGGCCGGCCAGCACGATCAGCGGCACCCCTTCGGCCCGGTAGCGGACCGCCGCGTCGAACACCGGCAGGCGATCGCCGGACGGCCGGTGCTCGGTCACGCCGCCCTCGGTGCCGGCCGCCAGCAGGTTCTTGATGCGGATGTTCGCGAAGGTGCCGCGCATCATCACCTCGTGGTTGCCGCGGCGCGAGCCGTAGGAGTTGAAGTCGGCGCGCGCCACGCCGCGGGCGAGCAGGTAGCGGCCGGCCGGGCTGTCGGCGGGGATGGAGCCGGCCGGCGAGATGTGGTCGGTGGTGATCGAGTCCCCCAGCACCAACAGGGGGCGGGCGCCGGCGATGTCCGCCAGCGGCGCGGCCGCCCGGCCCAGGTCGGCGAAGAACGGCGGCTCCCGGATGTAGGTCGAGTCCGCCTCCCAGGCGTACCGGGTGCCGCCGGTTCCCTCGATCGCGCTCCAGACGGGGTTGCCGGAGAAGACGTCGCGGTAGCGCGCCGCGAACTGGTCGGCGCTGACCGAGCCGGCGACCACCGCGGCGATCTCCTCGTTGCCGGGCCAGATGTCGCGCAGATAGACCGCGGCGCCGTCGCCGCCGCGCCCGATCGGGTCGGCGGTCAGGTCGATGTCGACCGTGCCGGCCAGCGCGTAGGCGACCACCAGCGGCGGCGACGCCAGGTAGTTGGCGCGGACGGCGGCGTGCACGCGCCCCTCGAAGTTGCGGTTGCCGGACAGCACCGCGGCCGCCACCAGGTCGGCCGACTCGACGGCCGCGGTCACCGCCTCCGGCAGCGGCCCGGAGTTGCCGATGCAGGTGGTGCAGCCGTAACCGACCACGTCGAAGCCGAGCTCCGCCAGCGGCGCCAGCAGCCCGGCGGCTCCCAGGTAGTCGGTGACCACGCGCGAGCCGGGCGCCAGGCTGGTCTTCACGTAGGACGGCACCCGCAGCCCGCGCCGCCGCGCGTTGCGCGCCAACAGGCCGGCGCCGATCATCACGCTCGGGTTGGAGGTGTTGGTGCAGGAGGTGATGGCGGCGATCACCACCGCGCCGTGGCGCAGGTCGGCGCGATCCCCGTTCGCGCCGACCCGGGCGGCGGCCTGCCGCGCGGCGGCGTCGAGCCCGTAGCCGCGCTCGGCCGCCGGGGCGGCCAGCGACTCGGCGAAGCGGCGCTTCATCTGGCCGAGCGGCACGCGGTCCTGCGGCCGCTTGGGGCCGGCCAGCACCGCCTGCACGGAGCCCAGGTCGAGGTTCAGGGTCGCGCTGTAGCGGGGCTCCTCGGCGTCGTCGGTGCGGAACAGCCCCTGCGCCCGGCAGTAGGCGGCGACCCGCGCCACGTCGTCCTCACCGCGCCCGGTGAGGCGCAGGTAGCGCAGCGTCTCCTCATCGACCGGAAAGAAGCCGACCGTCGCCCCGTACTCCGGCGCCATGTTGGCGATGGTGGCGCGGTCCGGCAGCGCCAGGCCGGCCAAGCCCGGTCCGAAGAACTCGACGAAGCGGCCCACCACGCCGTGCGCGCGCAGCATCTGGGTAACGGTCAGGGTCAGGTCGGTCGCGGTGACCCCTTCGGCCAACCGGCCGGTCAGGCGCATGCCCACCACGTCGGGGAGCACCAGATCGAACGGCTGGCCGAGCAGCGCCGCCTCCGCCTCGATCCCGCCCACGCCCCAGCCCAGCACGCCCAGGCCGTTGATCATGGTGGTGTGCGAGTCGGTGCCGACCACGGTGTCCGGGTACGCCGTCGCCGGCGCGCCGCCGATCGGGTCATCCGCCATCACCACCGGCGCCAAGTGCTCCAGGTTGACCTGATGGACGATGCCGGTCGAGGGAGGCACGACGCGGAAGTTGGCGAACGCCCGCTGCCCCCAGTGCAGGAACCGGTAGCGCTCGGCGTTGCGCTCGAACTCGATCTCCGCGTTGCGCTCAAGCGCCTCCGGCGAGCCGTAGCGATCGACCTGCACCGAATGGTCGATCACCATGTCGACCGGGATCGACGGGTTGACCCGCTGCGGGTCGCCGCCGGCGCGCGCCAGCGCCTCGCGCATCGCCGCCAGGTCGACGACCGCCGGCACGCCGGTGAAGTCCTGCATCACCACGCGCGCCGGCATGAACGGCACGCTCGGGCGCCCGGACGCCCGCGGCTGCCAGCCGGCGACCGCTTCGACGTGCTCGCGGCTGACCGCCGGCCCGCCCGCTCCTCCGGCAGCGCCGTGCCGCAGCACCGACTCGAGCAGGATGCGAATCGAGTAGGGCAGCGCGGCCAGCCGGGTCAGGCCGGCCTCCTCCAGGGCCGCCAAGCGGTAATAGCGCAATCGCCGGGCGCCGGCCTGCACTTCATCCAGGGCGTCGAAATGGTCGTTCATCGGTCAGTCTCCATGTTTCGAGTGGTCGGGGCCGCCGGTCGGGCGTAGCGCGGCGCGCAGCACCTGGGCGGGGTGCAGCGCCCGGCGCCCGGCGCCGTGCATGATCTGGTGCCGGCAACTCGTGCCGGCCGCGACCACCGCGCCGCCGCCGTCGTGCGATCGCACCGCCGGCAGCAGGCGCCGCTCGGCCATCGTCATCGACAGATCGTAGTGCTCGGCCTCATAGCCGAAGGAGCCGGCCATGCCGCAGCAGCCGGAGTCGACCTCGGTCACCTCCGCGCCGGTGAGGCGCAGCGCCCGCAGGCTCGGTCCGGTCCCGATCAGGGCTTTCTGATGGCAGTGGCCGTGCAACAGCAGCCGGCCGCCGCCGGTCCGCTCCGGGTCGAGATCGAGGCCGCCGTCCGCGTGCGCCCGCGCCACCAGCTCCTCGAAGGTCTCCACGCGCTCGGCGAGCAGGGCCGCGTCCGGGTCGTCCGGCAGCAGCGAGGGGTATTCGTCGCGGATGGCCGACACGCAGCTCGGCTCCAGTCCGACGATCGGCACGCCGGCGCGCGCCAGCGGCGCCAGCCGTTCGACGGTGGCGCGGGCGGCCGCGCGGGCGCGCCGCACCAGTCCCTTGGAGAGCATCGGGCGCCCGCAGCAGCCATAGGCCGGCACGGTCACCGTCCAGCCGGCCCGCTCCAGCACCTCGGCGGCGGCGCGCGCCACCTCCGGCGTGTTGAAGCTGTTGAAGGTATCGACGAACAGCGCCAGCGGCCGGCCCGAACCGGCCGCCGCGCGCTCGGACGGCGGCCGGTCCAACCCGCGGCGGCGCGCCCACGCGGGAAACGGACTGCCGCTGAACGCCGGCAGGGCGCGCCGGGCGCTGATGCCCGCGAACCGCTCCAGCAGCCGCCGCACCGCCGGGGCCGCCAACACCCGATTGACCGCGCCGGCGAGCGGCCCGGCCAGCAGTCGGCTGGCGCGGCCGATGTCGGCGAACAGCCGGGCGCGGAGCGGCAACCGGTGGCGGTCGTAGTAGGCGGCCAGGAACTCGATCTTGATCTTGGCCATGTCGACCGAGGACGGACACTCGGCCTTGCACGCCTTGCACTCGATGCAGAGGTCCATCACGTCGAACATGCGCTGGCTGGTCAGTTCGTCGTGCGGCAGCGCGCCCGACAGCGCCGCGCGCAGCGCGTTGGCCCGGCCGCGCGTGGAGTGCTCCTCTTCGCGCGTGGCCATGAAGCTCGGACACATGGTGCCCTCGGTCCGCTTGCGGCAGATGCCGGCGCCGTTGCACATCTCCACGGCGCGCGCGAAGCCGTGGTCGCTGCGGAAGGCGAGCCGCTCGCGGTGCGGCTGCGTGCGGTAGTCCGCGCCGTAGCGCAGCATCCCGGTCATGGGCGGCGCGTCGACCACGTTGCCGGGATTGAGGATGCCGCTGGGATCGAAGGCGCCCTTGACCTGCCGGTAGAGCCGGTACAGGTCCGGCCCGAAGAAGCGCTCGTTCTGCCAACTGCGCGCGCGGCCGTCGCCGTGCTCGCTCGACAGGCTGCCCCCGAACCGGCCGAGCAGCTCCAGCGCGAAGCTGGAGATGACCGGCAGCTTGTCGACCTCGGCGGCGATCTTGGCGTTGATCAGCGGCCGGATGTGGATGCAGCCGGCGCTGGCGTGGGCGTAATAGGCGACGCGCGTGCCGATGTCGTTGCAGAACCGCTCGATGCCGGTGACGTACTCGGCCAGATGCTCGACCGGCACCGCGGCGTCCTCGATGAACGGGATCGGCTTGTAGTCGCCCTTGATGCTCATCATCAGGCCGAGTCCGACCTTGCGGACCGTCCACACGTCGGTCTGCAGCGCGGGGTCGAGCGCCGGCACCACGGTGGCGCGCACGCGGTGGCGGCGCAGGTGGCCCTGCAGCGCGTCGATCCGCCGCTGCAACGCGCGCGGATCGCTGCCCGAGTACTCGGTGATCAGCACGCAGTTCGGCGTGCCGGAAACGAAGCCGGTCATCAACCGCGCGTACTGCGGCACCTGACGGGCGAGCGTCAGCCCCAGGTTGTCGAGCAGCTCCACCGCCGACGGATCGGTCTCCAGGATGGCGGGCACCGACGCCAGCGCCGCGAACAGCTCGTCGAAGTGGACCACGGCCAGCGCGGTGTGCGCAGGCACCGGCACCAGGTTGAGGGTCAGCTCGGTCATCACCGCCAGCGTCCCCTCCGACCCGCAGATCAGCTTGGCCAGATTGAAGCGGGGATCCTGCGGGTAGTTGAAGCTGGCGCCGTCGACGAACCGGTCCAGGTTGTAGCCGCCGCAGCGCCGCCAGTGGGCCGGCGTGCCGGCCAGGATCGCCCCGCGGCCGTCGGCGGCGATGGCGGCCACGCGGCGGTAGAGCTCGCCCTCCAGCCCCGGCTTGGCCTGGTGCGCGGCCAGCCCGCCGGCGTCCAGCGGCCCGAACCGGCAGCGGGTGCCGTCGCTGAGGATCGCCTGCATGCCGAGCACGTGGTCGGCGGTCATGCCGTACCGGATCGAGTGGGAGCCGGTCGAGTTGTTGCCGACGATCCCGCCCATCGCCGCGCGGTTGCTGGAGGCGGGGTCGGGGCCGAACTGCAGCCCATGCGGGCGCAGGTAGCCGTTGAGCGCATCGAGGACGATGCCGGGTTGCAGTCGGATCCGGCGCTCCTCCGCGTCGAGCTCCACCACGCGGTCCAGGAACCGGGAGGTGTCGATGACCAGCGCCTCGTTGACCGCCTGCCCGGCCAGGCTGCTGCCGGACGCGCGCGGCAGGATCGGCACCTGATGGCGGGCGGCCGCCTCTACGGCGGCGTGCACGTCCTCTTCGTCACGGGCGATCAGCACGCCGTGCGGCATCACCTGATAGATGCTGGCGTCGGTGCTGTAGAGGATGCGGGTATAGGTGTCGGTGCGCAGCTCGCCGCGCACCCGGCCCGCCAGTTCCGCCAGGAAGTCGGCGACTCCCTGTACCGCCTCGCGCGGGGGCGGCGCCGCCGGCGGCCGGACCGCCACCGCCGCCTCAGCCATCGATCCGCCCGGCGAGCGCGCCAAGGGCGGCCAGATCGACGTTGCCGCCGGTCAGGATCACGCCGACGCGGGAGCCCGCGAAGCGTTCGCGGTAGCGCAGCAGCGCGGCGACCGCGACGCCGGCCGACGGCTCGATCAGCAGCTTCGCGCGCGTGATGAAGGCGAGCGTGGCCGCGACGATCTCCCGCTCGTCGACCAGGAGGACCTCGCGGACTCCGGCGCGGACCAGCGCGAAGGTGATGTCGCCCAGACTGGTGCGCAGCCCTTCCGCCACGGTGCGGGGAGGCCGTTCCGGCTGCCGCACCCCGGTGCGCAACGACTCGTAGGCGTCGTCGGCCAGCTTCGGCTCCGCCGCGTACACGACCGGCGTCGGCTGCGCCGCCGCGGCTCCATCTCCGGCCGCCCGCGCAACACCGGCCGCTCGCACGGCGTCAGACGCCGGATCGGCACCGGCCACCAGCACGGCGCCCGAGGCGAGGCCGCCGCCGCCGACCGGCACCAGCAGGGCGTCCAGCGGCCCGGCCTGCCGCAGCAGCTCCAGCGCTGCGGTCCCCTGCCCGGCCACCACGTCGGCGTCGTCGTACGGGTGGATCACGTGCGCGCCTTCGGCGTCGGCGATCCGCTGCGTGATCCCTTCCCGCTCGGCCAGCGTCGGTCCGCTCTCCACCGTGCGGGCGCCATAGCCCTGCACGGCGCGGCGCTTGATCTCCGTGGTGCCGCGCGGCATCACCACGGTCGCGGGGATGCCGCGCAGCCCGGCGGCGAATGCGACCGCCTGCCCATGGTTGCCCGACGAGTGCGTGGCCACGCCGGCCGCCGCGCGCTCGTCGGACAGGCTGAACACGGCGTTGCAGGCGCCGCGGCTCTTGAACGCGCCGACCTTCTGCAGGTTCTCGCACTTGAAGAAGACGGCGGCGCCCACCGCGCGGTCGAAGTACCGGCAGGTGATCACCGGCGTGACGTGCACGTGCGGGCGGATGCGGTCGGCCGCCGCGCGCACGTCCGCGATCGCCGGCAGGGCGGCTACGGCCATCGGCGCAGGTCCATCCGCCGCGCTCCCTACGCCCCTTTCGGCCGGAAGGCGGTGATCACCGCCGGGTCGCATTCCAGGCGCGGGCCGCCGAGCAGGTCGACGCAGTAGGGAATCGCGGGGAAGACCGCCTCCAGGCACTGCTCGATGGCGCGCGGCCGGCCGGGCAGGTTGAGGATCAGGGAGCTGCCGCGGACGCCGGCGGTCTGCCGCGACAGGATCGCGGTCGGCACGTAGCGCAGCGACACCGCGCGCATCAGCTCGCCGAATCCGGGCAGCATCTTGCGGCACACCGCCTCGGTCGCCTCCGGCGTGACGTCGCGAACGGCCGGACCGGTGCCGCCGGTGGTGACGATCAGACAGCAGCCGTCGCGGTCGGCCATACGGCGCATCGCCTCTTCGAGCTGCTCCTGCTCGTCGGGCAGCACCCGGTAGACCGGCTCGAACGGGGTGGTCAGGTACCGTTCGAGCAGCGCTGCCACGGCCTTGCCGGGCGTGTCCTCATACACGCCGGCACTGGCCCGGTCCGAGACGTTGATGATTCCGATGCGAATCGCCATCCGTGGCCACAGGGTAGCAAATCCGGCCTGCCTATGACACCGGGCCACCGTCGCGCGGAGCAGGAGCGCCGCGCCCTCCGCAGCGCCGATCATCGGGACGGCTATACTCGACCGATGGGTTCGGAGGAACGGGACTCGCCGGCCGGGGACGGGTATCCCCCGATCCCCTACGGCTGGGCCGACTTCGAGGCGATGCGCCGCGAGCGCACGCTGTACGTCGACAAGACCCGCTTCCTGCATGACCTGGAGCAGGAGCGGTACGCGTTTCTGATCCGCCCGCGCCGGTTCGGCAAGTCATGCTGGGTGGCGCTGCTGGAGAGCTACTACGACCGGACCCGCGCCGGCCGCTTCGAGGCGCTGTTCGCCGGCACCGACATCGGGCGCCGGCCGACGCCGAACCGCAACCGCTACGTCATCCTGCGCTTCGACTTCTCCGCGTTCGACGACACCCTGGAGACTCTGCGCGAACGGTTCGAGACCTATTGCCTCATCGTGCTGCGCTACGCGCTGGAAGGTAACGGCGACCTGTTCCCGGAGCCGGTGATCGAACGCATCCTCTCCCACCCCTCGATCGACGGGAAGCTGAACGAATTGTTCAAATACGCCGCGCAGCGCGGCATCTCGCTGTACGTGCTGATCGACGAGTACGACAACTTCGCCAACACCGTACTGGCGTACCGCGGCGCGGAGGCGTACCACTCCTTCACGCACGGCGGCGGCTTCTACCGCAACTTCTTCGCCACCCTCAAGGCCGGCGCCGGCCACGGCGCCATCGAGCGCCTGTTCGTCACCGGCGTCTCCCCTATCACCATGGACGACGTGACCAGCGGCTTCAACATCGCCGCCAACGTCAGCCTGAAGCCAGCATTCAACGAGCTGCTCGGCTTCACCGAAGGCGAGGTGCGCGCCGTGCTGGAGGGGTACCGCCAGCACGGCGCGTTCGATCAGGACGTGGACCAGGCGATGGCGGTGATGGGCGAGTGGTACAACGGCTACCGCTTCGCCGCGGGCGCGGCGAACGACCTCCACAACCCCGACATGGTGCTCTATTACCTCAAGGAATCGATGCCGAACGACGGCCCGCCGGACGATCTGATCGATACCAACGTACGCATCGACTACGGCAAGCTGCGCCATCTGCTCACCGTCGACCGGCAGTTGAACGGCAACTTCGACCTGCTGCGCCGCATCATCGGCGAGGGCTGGGCGGACAGCGATATCCGGACCGGGTTTCCCCTGGAACAACTGCACGAGCGCGAGAACTTCCTGTCGCTGCTGCACTACTTCGGGCTGCTGAGCATCCGCGAGGTGCGCGAGGCAGCGCCGCGGCTGGGAATTCCCAACCAGACCGTGCGGCGATTGATGTACGGCTACCTGCGCGACGGCTACCGGAGCGTGGACGTCTTCTCGGTCGACCTGTACGCATTCGGCCGCCTGTTGCACGAGATGGCGTACCGCGGCGCATGGCGGCCGGTGCTGGAGTTTCTGAGCGCGGCCATCGCCCGCCAAAGCGGCATCCGCGACTACATGGACGGCGAGAAGGTGATTCAGGGATTCCTGGCCGCCTACCTGAGCGCCACCGATCACTTCATATTCCACACCGAGCGGGAGCTGGGCGGCGGCTACGCGGACATCTGTCTGGAGCCGCACCTGCAGCGCTACACGGATATGCGGCACGGCTACGTGATCGAACTGAAGTACCTGCGGCGCAGGGAGCGAGCGAGCGAGTCGCACGTGGCGAAGGCGGCGCGCGAGGCGGCCGCGCAGGCACGGCGCTACGCGGCCGACGAGCGGCTGGCGCGGCAATATCCGTCGGTCCGCTTCACCGGCTTGGCGGTGGTGTACCACGGCTGGGAACTGGTCCACTGCCAAGCGGTGCCGGCGCCGGACCGAATCGCCGCCGGTGATTGACGGTTGCGGATGTACCGCTGAAACGGTTTCTTGAGACGTCGACGTAGAGCAGTTAGCCACTGCTACTGACGCCGATGCGATCTATCGCGCCCCGTCGGGCCGGTCGGCCGGCGCCTCGGTGCCGATCACCTCGATCAGTTCGGCGATCACGGCGACCGGGCTCTCGTCCTCGGCGGCCAGTTCGAGCGGCTCGTAGTCGGGATTGAGCGGTTCCAGGACGATGGCGAGGTGGCGCCAGCCGTCTTCGTCGACGGCCTTGTCGCTCCGATAGCGCTTCACGGTGAACCGCTGGCCGGTGTCCGGGTCGACGGCGTTCAGCAGTTGCGCGAGGACGATGCGTCCCTGGCGGGTGCCGGTCACCGGGCCGGCGAACAGGCAATAGGAGCCGTCCGGTATGCGCGGCTCCATCGACTTGCCGTCGACGCGCGCCGCGAACATGCCGCGGCGCAGCGAACGGCCGGTGTCGATCTCGACCCATTCCCATTCTCGTTCCGATTCGTCCGCGATCGTATCGGCGCCGCCGAACGCGCCGGCCGCGGCTTGCAGCGGAACCAGCGGCACGCAGGTCACGTAGCGGCTGGCCGGCGTCGGCGACACCAGGCGCAACGGACCGGGGCCGGCCGCCGGCGTCTGCTCCGGCCCGTGGAACCACGACGGGTCTTCGCGCAGCCGGCGCCGGGCGGCGCGCATGCCCAGGTACTGCGCCAGCCGGCGAAAATGGCGCGTCATCGCCTCCCGGTCGTGCAGATCGTGGGCGGCGATCTCGATCACGTCGAACCCGCCGTTGCGCAGCCAATCGCGGATTTCGCGGTCGCGCGCCGCGGTCTCGGGATTGCCGTGGAGATGCGCGCTCAGCCCGTCCAGATAGATGCAGACGCCTTCGTCCGGCTCATCGTCGTCGGCGCGGTAGATCACGTCCGGCGTGGTCGAACCCAACGCGCGGCTCAAGCGAAGCTGTTCACCGCGAATGCCCTCGCCGAATCCCGCGGCGCGCAACAGATGACGCAGCCTGCTCTCCGCCTCGTTGGCCGGCAGCGCGTCCCCGCCCGGTGTCTCGACCGGCTGCCGGGGCGGAATGGCGTGCTCGAACGCGAGCCGCGCGCCCCACTCGTCGAATCGGTCGCAGGCCGCCGCGCGATCGAGGTCGCGGTGATAGTAGGCGTTGCGAAACGTCTGCAGGCAGTCGATGCACGACGACTTGCACGCCGCCGGGCAATCGGCGGCGACCGCGCGGGCGGCCGCAACGACTTCGGAGAATCGTTCGCAGAGGCGTTCCAGAAGTCCGGAACCGCCCGGCATCGGGTCCCACAGCAGCCCGCACGCCCCGGTTCGGGGTCAGACGCAACCGATCGGCGTTGACCTGATACACGCCGTGCACGTTGGGCAATGGGCGCCCGCGGGCCCCCTTGAGCCGCACCGACACCAGCAGCCATCGTTCGACCAGCAGCGCGAACAGGCTCTCCAGCACCGGCTCGACCGCGGCCGCGGCAACGCCCCAGGTCCCGGCGATCTGCCGGATCGTGGTATCGCCGCGGTCGCTCAGCCATTGCATGACCAACTCCGGCTTTTCCGATCCCTCCCGGCGCAGCTTGGTGGCGGCGGGACCCAGGAATCCGGGCAGGTATCCCTGCTGAATCTCCCGGTCGCCCTCCATCCAGTACTTCGTGAAGATCTCGTACTCCGGGTCGTGCAGCGCGCGCCGGCGCCGCAGGTAGTCGAGGACGCTGGCCACGCCTTCGCGCAGCTCGTCGGGCGCTATGCCGAGGGAGTGAGCGTGCTCCTGGAGCCACGGCAGGGAGGCGTCGAGCCCGACGTACTCCACCTTCACGCGGCCCCACGGCTCCAGGCCGAGCGCCTGCCGGGAGGACAGCGCCACCTCGCGCAGCACCTGAAACCGCAGGAACTTGCGGCGTTCCTGCTGATGCCGGCCGCCGCCGCTTTCGCGGCGCGCGACCTGCCACACCTCCGGCACCAGCGCCCGCGACAAGGTCTCGTCGGCTTCCAGCCGATCGTCCAGGTAGCCGGCCAGATCGCCCACCGAACGCGGACTCGCCTTGATGCCGGCGGCCATCAGCGCCCGCAGCCGGAAGCGCCGCGCATGATCCTTCATCCACCCGGCCTGAAACGCCGCGTCCTGCCGGTTGTCGCAGAACACCAACAGGCGCTGCCGCTGCGCGTGGTGCACCATGTCCTGCGTCAGGACGTGCACGTCGGCCACGTTGATCGCGCGCACCGACCGGGCCGGCTCGCGGTAGCGGCCGCTCATGCGGCGGCCGCTACCGCCGCATGAGAGACAGCTCGTCAGGCGGCCGGGGTGCTTGGCGTGCTGGCGCACGGCCTGCAGCGTCACCGGGCCGCCGGCGGCGCCGCACGCCCGGCAGCGCGGCGCCGGCTCCGGGTGCGCGGCGCCGCAGCGGCGGCAGAAGTGGAGCGGCGCCGTCCGCGGGTGGCGGGCCGGCTCTTCCGCATCCTCGTCCGTTGCGCCGATCAGGCGGTCGATCAGCACGACCCGCTTGCCGCCCTGCGCCTCCTCCAGCGCCGGCCACCAGGAGCCGGCCGCGCCGACTCTCCCGCCGCCGGGCTTGGCGCCGGTGTAGCTGAAGTCTTCCAGGAACGCGAGGTAGTAGTGCTGCCCGCAGGTCGTGCAGGTCGTTACGGCAAAGTGCGCGTGGTCGGCGCCGGGCTCGCGGCCCTCGCGGCCGGCGAGCTGGTCTTCGGCGGCCAGCCACAAGCGCGGCCCGGCGCAGTCGTCGGGGAAGGTCGCCACGGCGCCGCCGATGCCGCGCACGAAGCCGTGCACGACCGGCCGCAGCAGCGGGCGACCGTTCGCGCGCGCCGCGGCGCCCAACGTCAACCAGGCGAGGACCTCGGCTTCGGCGACCGGCCGCCCCAGGCGCCGCGCAAGGGCCGGGGGCAGCTCGTCGAGCGCTCTGGGCACGCCGAGTTCCTCGTTCAACCGGAACACGATTTCGTTACGCGACAGAGCGGCGTGGAGCGCGTCCGGCCAATCTCCCGGCGGCAGGTCATCACCGGCCAGTTCGGCGTATGCGGCGCGCACGGCGGCCGGTCGATCGTCAGCCTCGTCGACCGCTTGCACGCAACGGTCCAGGACGGCCGCGGCGTCCTGCCGCGGCGCCGGGGGCGTAACCCGAGGCGCTGCCCATACTTCCGCCTCGTAGTCCTCGCCGACCGTCCGCACCGCGGCAGCGGGGACGCCGAAGAAGCGCGCCGCGAACGAGCGCGCGGCCGCCGGTTCCCGGTCATCGACGATGGTCGCCGAGGCGGCGACGCAGGTGGTGTGATCCGGCTCGGTGGCGCAGAACGCGCGCAGGCGCCGGATCAGGCAGGCGGTCTCCGCGCCCAGCGCGCCGGTGAAGGTATGCGCTTCGTCGAACACCAGGAAGTCGAGCCGCGCCGCGGCGAACAGCTCGATGTCCTGCTGGCGCGTCAGCAGCAGCTCGAGCTGCTTCACGTTGGTGAGCAGCACCCGCGGCTGCCGGCCCGGCGCACGCATTATCTGCCGCGAGCAGACTTCCTCGGCCGGATACACGGTCTCGCCGCTGCCCTCGCGCTGCGCCCGCCGCAGCCGCGCCTCGTAGTCGGCCCGCGAGGCGCCGGGCCGCAGCCGGACGCCGGCCACGTCGGCTTCGCCTTCCGGCGTCTTGCCGACGTAGATGCCGAACGGAATGCCGGTGCCGGCCAGCAGGCCGCGCAGGCGCATGAGCTGGTCTTCGGCCAGCGCGTTCATCGGGTAGACGATGACGGCGCTGATGCCGGGCGGCGCCCCCTGATCGCGCAGCTTCAGGCACTGGCTGACGATGGGGTAGAGGAAGCACTCGGTCTTGCCGGAACCGGTGCCGGTGGAGATCAGCGTGGTCCGGCCCGCGGCGATGGCGCGTATCGCCTGTTCCTGGTGACTGCGGAGATGGGTGATCGCGGCCGGAATCCGCTCGCGCAGGTGCGGGTGGAGCACCCCTTCGGCGACCAGCGACTCGACCGCGCAGCCGTCGCGGAACGGACGGGACAGGCTGACGTACGGCCCCTTGAGCAGCGGCGAGCGGCGCGTCCGGTCGAGCGACAGCAGCTCCCGCATCTGCCGGTGCAGCCCCGGATCGGCGAACGGGTACGCCGTAAGCTGGTAGCGCAGGAAGCTGCGCACGACGTTCTCGGTATAGGCGATCGGATTCAGCGCCACGACGTTTACTGCGATCGCTCCGGCTCGATCGGGCCTTCGGTGCGGAAGAGGCGGTCCGCTGTCGTCCTCATAGCTCGCCGAGTCACCGTCGCAACGACTGCGTCAGTGTGGCTGCGCCCTGCAGCTACGTCAAACTCGCAGCCGGCCGGCCACGTGCCGGCACGGAGTCTGCCGCCGCCCGCGTCCGGGGCAGGCGGTCGCGCTGCCGTTCCGCCCCTCGCCGGCGACCCGCCGACCGCGCCGGCGGCACCGGCCCGAATAATCACCAATATTGTTGACAGCGCTTTCGTTGACATCTATATTGTTGCTAAAGGACTGGTGGGCAGCCCGCTTCCGGATCACCACGTACCGCTCGAAAAGCGTCCGTTCGCACGGGGGTTGGGATTCAAGTGACCGAGACCTCCGAGCGGACGATCCGCAAGTTCAATCCGGGAACATTCCAATCCGATGCGGAGGTGATCCGCCAGTTCGTGGTCCGGAAACGCGAACTGGCTATCGTACTCGAAGTTCTGAACGACAACCTCGATGCGCCGTCGTGCCAGCACACGTTGCTCGTCGCGCCGCGCGGACGCGGCAAGACGATGCTGTTGGCGCGCGTCGCCGCCGAGCTGCGCACCGACAGCGCTCTCGCCAAGCGGCTGTTGCCGGTGCGGTTCATGGAAGAGAGCCAGGAGATCATGGATTCGGGCGACTTCTGGCTCGAAGCCCTGTTTCATCTTGCAGCGGAGACCGCCAAGAGCGATCCGCCCCTGGCTCAGGAATTGCGGGCGGCGCAAAAAGATCTGGCTGCCCGGTGGCGAGGCGAGGAGCTCGATCTACGCGCCCGATCCACGGTGCTGGACGCGGCGGATCGGCTGGGGCGCAAGCTCGTCCTCATGGTCGAGAACCTGCAGGAACTGTGTGCCGATGTGGACGACGACTTCGGATGGAAGTTGCGGGAGGTGCTGCAGACGGAACCGCATATCATGCTTCTTGCCACCGCCACCAGTCGGTTCAAAGGGCTGGACGATCCGGCGCAGCCGTTCTTCGAACTGTTCCGCGCCCTCCGCCTCGAGCCGCTGGATATCGACGAGTGTCGGCGTCTCTGGCACGTGGTCAGCGGCGACGACGTGATCGAGCGCCAGATCAGACCACTGCAGATACTTACCGGCGGCAACCCGCGCCTTCTGGTCATCGTAGCCCAGTTCGCGCGCCACCGGTCGCTGCGCCAGTTGATGGAGGAGCTGGTGACGCTGATCGACGACCATACCGAGTATTTCCGCAGTCACCTGCAGGGCATCGCCAAGACCGAGCGCCGCGTCTATCTCGCGGTAATCGATCTCTGGCAGCCGTCGAGCACAGCCGAAATCACGGCACGATCCCGCCTGGACGTCCGAACCGTGTCTGCAATGCTCGGCAGACTTGCTGACCGGGGCGCGGTCCTCGTCGAAGGAAGCGGCAGGAAACGGAGATACGCTGCCGCGGAGCGCCTGTACAGCATCTACTACAAACTGCGCCGGCAGGGCGACGAGGCCGCGGTCATACAAAACCTGATCCGCTTCATGACGGCATTCTACAGCGGACCTGAATTGGCCGATACGATCGGCAAGATCAGCATGGAGGCAACTCAAGAGCCATCCATTCGAGAAGGAGTCGAACGCGCCGGCGCCGTAGTCAAACGATATGGAGAAAGTGACGTACCCGAAATTCAGGTGCAGATCGCGAAGGCGTTGTTCAACAAGGGACTTGAGCTATCCCGACAAGGCGAACACAAGGCCGCCATTGGGGTCTACGACGAGGTGATCGAGCGATTTATGGAAAGTGAGGTGCGTGATGTTCAGGAACAGGTGACGAAGGGACTGTTCAGCAAGGCAAGGACGCTGATCACACTGGGGGAATACCGCGCCGCCATGGACTCGTTTCGCGCCGGATATGCTGGGTTCGCACTTGCCGACGATATGATGATGAGTCAGATACCGGCAGTCGTGATTGAATTAGCTACGACTGAAGCGCAGCAACGTGAGGTGCTTGATATTCTGTTGATGGACAACGATAAGTCCGCCAAGTTGAGGCCCCTCGTTGTGGCCCTGCGTAAGGAACTGGGCGAGCAAGTTCGAGCGCCGGCGGAAGTGATGGAAGTCGCCGAAGACATCATCAAGGAGATCGAGCGCCGACGCAGCTCGCGATGATGGCCTCGATCGCGCGCAAGAATGCCACCAGGTCGGCACGGGTCGGCACGGGCCGCGCGCATCGGTACACTGGGCACCGGAGAGTGAAGATGGCGCAGGATCGATTCAGCGTGCCCGCCGGTGAGCCGGACGACGGGCGCACGCCGTCGGAGTATGGCGTGCCGAAGCTGCGGCGGCAGATATTGCAGCGGCTGGCGGACGCCTACGCCGACGACAACCTGGAGCTGTCCGAGTATGAGCGCCGGGTACGGGCCGCCGAGTACGCCGCCACCATCGATCAACTGGAGGCGCTGGTGGCCGACTTCCCGGCGCGCCCGGCCCCGCCGCGCGCGTCTCCCGCGCGGCGGGCCCCGACTCCCGGCGCAACCGTGACGATAATGGGGGAACGCAAGCTCGACGTGCAGGCGGTGCAGGACCTGCCGCGGCAGGTAATCAACGTCATGGGAGCGACCCGCATCGACCTGAGCGACGCCCCGCCGGGGGTATACGAGTTGCGGGTCTACAACCTCATGGGAGAGCTGCAGGTAGCCGTCCCGTACGGCACCCAGGTCAACCGTACGCTATGGAGTCTGTTGAGCGACGTGTCGGTACGGCCCTGGAAGGCCAAACGCACCGCACGCGCCCGCTTCACCAGCCACCAAGTCACCCTTACCGGCATCAGCCTGATGGGCGAGGTGACCATCCGCGAGGAGTCTTCAGGGAATGCCGCAGCATGACGGTGACCGATCCGCGCGATTCGCCGCCGCCCGCGCCGGCTTGACGCCGGGTCAGCCCGGGGCTACCGTCGCCGCCGGGTCTCATGGCCGACGATCAGGCGCCGGACCGACCGGAGTCCGCCGCGGCGGAGACGCCGGTCAGCCATCCGCACGACAAGTACTTCTACAGCGTGTTCTCCGACTCCCGGAACGCCGCCGGCCTGTTGCGCCCGCACCTGCCCCAGGCGGTCGCCCGCACGCTGCGCTGGTCCACCCTCGCCCATGTGCCCGCCCGCTTCGTCAGCGACGACTGGCGCGGCCGGGAGGCCGACCTGCTGTTCTCGGTCGAGCGGCAGGATTCCGGCCCGCCGGTGCTCGTCTACGTGCTGCTCGAACATCAGTCCACGCCGGACCGGTGGATGCGGCTGCGGTTGCTGAACTACTGCCTGCTGGCCTGGATGAGGTGGCACCGGGAGCACGAGAACGAGCCGCAGTTGCCGCTGATCGTGCCGGTAGTATTCTATCAGGGAGCGGAGCCGTGGCGGCATGGCCGGCAGTTCGCGGAGCTGGTTGCGGACTCGGAGCCGGACTGGGGCTGGGTGCCGCAGTTCGAGCACCTGCTGATCGACCAGACGCGGCAGAACCCGGAGACGGTGGCGGGAGCGGTGGGAGCGCGGTTGGCGCAGCTCACGATGATGGCCACGTTCCGCGAGAGGTGGGAGGAGTTGCTGGAACAGGCGACGCGGTTGATGGGAAGGATGTACCGCGTCGACGGGTTCGACGCGGTGGCGCTGCACGTGGAGTACGTGCTGGCGGCGCAGCCGGAAGAACGGCATCCGGCGTTCGGGGAGGTGCTGCGCCGCAACGTGCCGGGCCGTGGAGGAGAGCTGATGAACTACGTGGAACGGATGGTCGAGCAAGGCCGCCGGGAAGGTATGGTCAACGTGGAACGGATGGTCGAGCAGGGCCGTCAGGAAGGCATCCAGGAAGGTGAGGTGAAGGGCCGCCAGGAAGGCCGTCAGGAAGGCCGTCAGGAAGGCCGTCAGGAAGGCGAGCTGAGGGGTCGGTTGCAAGCCGCCCAGGGATTGCTGGGCCGCGTCCCGTGGTCGACTATCGAGGCGGCGACCGGCATCGACGAGGCCGCCTTCCGGCGCCTCAAGCAGCAGTTCGACGACAACGGCACCGGCGCCGAGTGAGGGTCGTCCGGGACGCGATTGGCGTCAGCGGCCGCTGATGCCGGGCAGCGTCTCTATCGTGGGCGGCTATTGCGGGGCGCGCGCCCACAGGGTGAGGCGTAGTTCGTCGCCGAACAGGGCGTATTCCGGGCGGCGGCCGGAGTGGGCGTGGCCGGCGTCGAGAATCTTGCGCACGCCTTCGCCGCGCGATTCGAGGAACACCTGGCCGGTGCGCTTGCTGCGGATTCTCGACAGGAAGTTGACCAGGAGTTGGTTGCGGGTGAAGGTGCGGTAGGGCATGTCGTCGAGCGTGATGGTGTTGGGCAGCTTGCCGGGGCTGTAGAGTTCCAGCCGGTCGGCGAACAGGAACAGGCGTATCTTGGAACCGGAGATGGCGTAGTCGCGGTGCGCGACGGCGTTGACGACCGCTTCGTCCACGACGTCGATGTCGTAACGAGCGGCGGCGTCCGGCGCTCCGGCGCTGCGCATGAAGCGCGCCACGAAGGCGATTCCGGCGTCGATCTGATCGGAAACCGGTCCGGCGATCCGTTCGGCATGGATGAGGTCGTCGGATGACAACCGGGCGCCGCGGTAGTCGGCGGCTTCGATCGATCCCGACGCCAGGAAGTCGGTCGGCTCGGTCCCGAACACCAGCAGGCCGGCCACGGTCGGGCGGTCCACGCCGTCGGCGTCGCGCACGGTCACCCGCGTGTTGCGCAGCAGGTCGAGCCAGGGAATCGCCGGCGACCGTCCGAAGAACGCTTCGAGCCGGTGGCGGTTGAGGTGTTCCACGGCCGCGGCGAGCACCGGCTGCTCGTCGAATACGTACTCGCGTCCCCGCTGTTGAAAGAGCCGGGCGAGTTCCGCCGGGGTCAGGTCCCATTTCGTAGACCCGATGCGGACGAAATAACGCCCGCCGGAGGTGCGATGGACGTAGAGGCCGCGCGGAATCTCCGCCAACAGGACGCGCCGGTCGCCGCCGCTTGCCGCCGGCAGCAGCGCCTTGCGGACCACCGGCCGGATCGGCGGATCGCAATTGTGCGTCGCGATGTTGAGCAGCCATTGCTCGACGGCGTCCAATCGGTCGGCTGGAATGCCGATCACCGCTCCGGCGTCGTCGACCCCAAGAAAGACCGCGCCGCCCTCGGCATTCGCGAACGCCACCAACTCGCCGGCCAAGTCCTCGGTATGAGGAGCGGTCACCCGCCGTCCGCTCAGGCGCAGCTCCTTGAATTCGGCGCGCCCGTCCTCCCCGGCGCGAATCTGTTCGAGCATCTGCGCGGCGCTGTTGAACATCGACGTACCCTACCGCCTGGCCAGCGCGGCTTCGAGACTGGTAGCCAGACCGGTTTCACCCAGTGCTCGAAGTTGGCCGGGAAGTTCGGGGCGGGACGCGGGGTGGATTCCAGCGGCCGCCAACCGGGCGCGCGCGCAGTGGCTCAGGTAGGAGACGTTGAGCTCGTTGAAGGCGTCGTCGTCGCCGACGTCGCGCATATGTTCCCTGTGCCGCCAAGCAGCGGCCGCACGTTTCCGCGCTACGGCGGGATCGGGCAGCGGCAGACGATCGTCCCAACGGCGGACGATCGCTTCCCATGCGTGATTCTTGTCCAATAGCGGCTCGTTCTTCAGCCAGGCGCCGGCGACGGTAGCGGCGGTCGCGGCGCGCGCCTGCGTCTCGCGGTCGTCGCCGGTCTCCTGGCGCAGCGCGCGGGCCGCGGCCTGCAGCTCGCGTTCGCCGGCCGCGGCCGGCTCCGCCAACCCCTGCCGGATGCGGCGCCACGACTCGGCGAACGCCGTGGGACACGACAGCAGCCGCTTGCCCAGGATCTCGACCGCGAAGGTGCCGGCCCGCACGCGCGGCCGGGCCGCGGCGGCGACCAGCCGGCGCACCGCGGCGCGCAGGGCGTCGAAGGCCGCGGCCAGCGCCGCCTCACGCGGGTCGAAGGTGAGCGGCAGGGCCGCCGGCGGGAGGCGGCGGCAGAACCGGGGCGCGGCGGCGTCGGCATTGACGTCGCGCTTCAGACGCCGAATGACGACGTCGTCGACGCGCGCGCGCAGCGCCGGGGTCAGCTCCGCGGTGCGGGTGAAGCGCACCGGATCGAGCATCTCCAGCAGGCCGGTGAACGACCGCGTGTGGCCGTTGTGCGGCGTGGCGGACAGGAACAGCCGGTGCTCGAAGCGCGGCGCCACCAGGCGCAGGGTGCGGCACAGCTCGCTGTCCTCGCCGAACGGGGCGGGCATGAGGTGGTGGCACTCGTCGACGATAAGCAGGTCCCACGGCAGATGCGGCGATCCCTGCGGGGCGCGGCACGCGGCCAGAAACTGCTCGCGCACGTCCGGTTGGCGCAGGTAGTGGTAGGAGGCGACGATGCGGTCGAACGAACGCCACGGATTGGCGTCCATGCCGAGGCGGCGGCGCGCCAGCTCGGTACGGTGGCGGTCGACCACCTCGAAGCGGAGCGAGAACTTCTCCCACAGCTCGTCGCGCCACTGTCGGCGCAGCGCCGCCGGGGCCAGCACCAGCACGCGCCGGATGCGGCGCCGGAGCAGCAGCTCGGTAAGGATCAGGCCCGCCTCGATCGTCTTGCCGAGGCCCACGTCGTCGGCGATCAGCAGGCTGACGCGGGGCATGCGGAGCGCCTTCAGCAATGGCACGAGCTGGTAATCCTCCGGCCGCACCGCGCCGTGGAAGGGGCTCGCCAGCGGTTCGCGGCGCGCCGCCCCCCGGCCGTCGAAGTCGAGATACGGAGTGAGCGCCGTCCAACGCGCCGCGCGCAGGAGCGCGTCGAAATCGGCCGGGTCCATGGCGTCGCCGCTGCTAGCGTCGGGCAGCGCGGTCGGTTCGAGCAGCATGCCGCGGGGCTCCAGCTCCCACAGCAGGCGCTCGGCGGCCGGCGCGCGGCTGTCCTTGTACTCGACGTGCACCAGGTGCAGCCGCCCCGCCTCGCCGTCGAACGGCTCGACCGCGGTCACCACGCCGCTCCGGTTGCGCACCACCGCGAGCATGCCGGCGCGCGGCACCCCGCCCGGCACCCCGGCCGACACCTCGCCGGTCGGTCGCTCGGCCTGACGAATCACGGATCCAAGCATGCCACGACTCCCGCGCCGGGCGCGAAAACCGCGGCCGCTCATGGGTCTTGCGCGCTATGATACGGTTGCGATGGTACGATCACGAACCCTGATCCTGGCGGCGGCAGCCGTCACCCTGGCCGCCGCGGCCGGCGCCGAGCGCGGCGCCGACGGCGAGTTGAAGGTGCTCTACTGGCAGGCGCCGTCGATCCTCAACCCGTTCCTGTCGGGCGGGACCAAGGACATCCACGCCGCCTCGCTGATCCTGGAGCCGCTGGCGCGGTACGACGAGAACGGCGACATGGTGCCGTGGCTCGCCGCCGAGATCCCTACGCTCGACAACGGCGGCGTGGCGGCCGACCTCAGGTCGATCACCTGGAAGCTGCGCGACGACGTCGTGTGGTCGGACGGCACGCCGTTCACGGCCAGGGACGTAGCCTTCACGGCGGCCTATTGCATGGACCCGAGCGGCGGCTGCGCGTCCGCCAGCCGGTTCCAGGACGTGGAAGCGGTCGAGGCGGTCGACGACCACACGGTGCGGATCGCCTTCGCCGTGCCGATGCCGTTCCCCTACGCGCCGTTCGTCGGCTCGATCCTGCCGGTCCTGCAGCAACGGCAGTTCGAGCACTGCACCGGCGCCCGGGCGCCGGAGTGCACGGCCGAGAACTTCGCGCCGATCGGCACCGGCCCCTACCGGGTTGCGGAGTTCCGCCCCAACGACGTGGTGCGCTACGTCGTCAACGACCGCTACCGCCACCCGGACCTGCCGGCCTTCTCATCCGTCCTCCTCAAGGGCGGCGGCGACGCGGTCTCGGCGGCCCGCGCCGTGCTGGTGACCGGCGAGTTCGACTACGCCTGGAACCTGCAGGTGGAGCCGGAGATCCTGGCCGACATGGAACGGGCCGGCAGGGGAACGATCCTGTCCGCCTTCGGCACCTACGTCGAGCGTCTGGTCGTGCAGAAGACCGATCCTGACCCGGCCCTGGGCGACAAGCGGTCGACCTACCAGGACGGCGGCAACCCGCACCCCTTCCTGTCCGATCCGGCGGTGCCGCGCGCCCTGTCGATGGCGATCGACCGCGCCATCCTGGTCGAGGCCGGCTACGGGCCGGCCGGCCGCGTGACCTGCAACGTGCTGCCCGCCCCGCCGGCCTACGCCTCGACCGCCAACGACTGGTGCCTGACCCAGGACATCGACGGCGCCAATCGGCTCCTGGACCAGGCCGGCTGGGTGCGCGGCCGGGACGGCGTCCGCGTCAAGGACGGCGTGCGCCTGTCGATCCTCTACCAGACCTCCACCAATTCGGTCCGGCAGGGCACGCAGGCGCTGATCAAGCAGATGTGGCGCGAGATCGGCGTCGAGACCGATCTGAAGAACATCAACGCCTCCGTGTTCTTCGGCAGCGATCCGGCCAGCCCCGACACCTACCAGAAGTTCTACGCCGACATTCAGATGTACACCAACAACTTCGACGGCACCGACCCGCAGGCGTACATGGCCGGCTGGACGTGCAGCGAGATTCCGGGGCCGGAGCATCAGTGGATCGGCGCCAACATCTCCCGCTACTGCAGCGCGGAGTACGACGCGCTGGTTGCGGAGCTGGCCGAGACGGCGGGCCTGGAGCAGCGCGCGGCGATCGCCAAGCGGATGAACGACCTGTTGATCGACGACGGCGCGATCATCCCGCTGATCCACCGCGGCGAGATCGCCGCCCGCTCGCTGACGCTGGGCGGCGTTCGGCACAACGCCTGGGACGCGGCGCTGTGGAACCTGCACGAGTGGCACCGCCTCGAGTGAGGTGACGCAGGACCGCGGTTCGACCGCATGGTGCGCTACGCGATCCGGCGCCTGCTGTTCGCCGTGCCGACGCTGCTGGCGATCAGCTTCATCGTGTTCGCGCTGCTCGACTTGGCGCCCGGCGACCCTACGGCGCAGCTGCCGCTGACGATCCCTCCGGAGACGCGCGAGCAGATACGGCAGAGCCTGGGGATCGGCCGGCCGTTCCCGGTCCGCTACCTCAGGTGGCTGGAGCAGTTCATGGTCAACGAACCGCTCAACCTGCTGGAAGCGCTGCTCGGCGTCGAGATCGGCGACTCGGGCGCGCGGCTGCGCGTCCGTTCCTGGGCGACGCGATCACCGGTGGTCGACCTGATCGCCGAGCGCCTGCCGCAGACGCTGACCGTCGTGGGCGTCTCCTATCTGGTCGCCGTGCTGATCGCGGTGCCGGTCGGGGTCCTGTCCGCCTACCGGCAGCACTCGATCTTCGATCGGCTCGGCGCCGTGGTGACCATGATCGGCTTCTCGGTGCCGACCTTCTTCACCGGGACCGTGCTCATCGTGATCTTCAGCGCCACGCTCGGCTGGCTGCCGTCGATCTACGACACCACCCACCGCGTGACCGATCTAGCCAGCCTGCTCTATCAGGTGAGGCAGATGATCATGCCGGTGGCGGTGCTGGCGCTGTTCAACGCGGCGCAGATCAGCCGGTTCACGCGCTCGGCGGTGCTCGACACCATCCACCAGGAGTACACGCGCACCGCGCGCGCCAAGGGGCTCGCCGAACGGGTCGTGGTCCTGGTCCACGTGCTGCGCAACAGCATGATCCCGGTGGTCACCGTGATCGCGCTCGGCATCCCCTCGACGTTCGCCGGGGCGGTCATCACCGAACAGATATTCCGCATCAACGGCATCGGCGCGCTGCTGATCGGCGCGATCGAAGGCGCCGATATCCCGACCGTGCAGACCGTGACCTTCATCTTCGCGGTGCTGATCGTGGCGTTCAATCTGGCCGCGGACCTGCTGTACGGGGTCCTGGACCCGCGCATTCGCTATGACTGAGGCGGCTCGCGCCCGCATCGAGCGGCGGCCGGCGCGCGGCCTGCGGCGCCATTCCGGCGCCATCGCCGGCGCCGCGGTATTCGCCCTGATCGCATCGGCCGTGCTGTTCGGGCCCGCCGTGCACGGCGTCGACCCCCAGTACCTCGACTACCGGGCCAAGAACCAGGGCATGTCCGCGGCGCACCCCATGGGGACCGACAACCTGGGCCGCGACACGTTTGCCCGCATGCTCGCCGGCGGGCGCATCTCGCTGGCCGTGGGGGTGGCCGCCATGGCGCTGTCGCTTACGGTCGGGACGGCGGTCGGCGTGACCGCCGGCTTCTTCCACCGGTTGGACGGTCCGCTGATGCGGCTGACCGACCTGTTCCTGGCGCTGCCGGTGCTGCCGTTGCTGCTGGTCGGCGTCATGCTGTTGCGCGACCCGCTGCAGTCGACCCTCGGCCTGGAGGCCGGCATCTTCATCCTGGTCGTGGCGGTGATCGGCGTCACGAGCTGGATGCAGACCGCGCGCATCGTGCGCGGGCAAGTGCTGACGATCAAGCAGCGCGAGTACGTGACCGCGGCGCGCAGCATCGGCGCGCGGCCGATGCGGATCATCCTGCTGCACGTCTTTCCCAACGCGTTGGGCCCGATCGTGGTGGCCGCCACCCTCGGCATCGCCCAGGCGATCATCACCGAAAGCGCGCTGAGCTTTCTGGGTCTGGGGTTCCCGTCCGACTTTCCGACCTGGGGCCGGCTGCTCTACGACGGGGTGCCGTTCCTGACCATCACGCCGGCGCGCGTGATCTGGCCCGGCGCGGCGATCTCGCTGACCGTGCTGAGCGTCAACTACCTGGGGGAGGGCCTGCGCGACGCCCTGGACCCGCACGCCGGCCGCCGCTGACCCGGAGTTAGCGGGGCGTGTGGTAGAAGGCCATGCTGGCGTAGCTGACCAGCGAACCGGTGTCCGGCTGCCGATTCTGGTCGTAGCCGAGCAGGGCGCCGCGGCGGTCGCCGCCGGACAGCAGCGGATAGAGGGAGTACAGGCCGGCGACGGCGTCGACCTTGCGGCCGTTGCCGTCGGCGTGCAGGGCGCGCGTGAAGGCGGCGGCGTCGAAGCGTTCCGCGCAGCCGAGCAGGGCGCGGTCGGCGCGCTCGCAGGCCGCCGCCGCGTCGTCGTCGACCGGCGCCGGGCCGCCGAACTTGGGGCCGACGTGCGCCAAGTCGACGCTCAGGAGGTAGAGCGCGCGCTTGCCGCCGGCGGCGACCGCCTCGCGCAACGCTTGCAGCTCGCCGACGATCTCCGGTACCTGCAGCGGATCGGCGCCGGCCTGCAGGTAGGGGTCGACGCTGCCGAGCAGCACCGGCACCACCTCGTAGGGCGGCAGCGCCGACTGCGCCTGCGCGTACTGCAGGAAGACCAGCGGAAACTCCACCGAATGCTCGGTGCGGTGCAGCACCTGATGGTCGGTGACGTCGCGGCCGGCGCGCCGCGACCACTCCTCGATCACGCCGCGGGCGGTCTTTGCCTGCCCGAGCGGCGTCGCGTAGTGCTTGTCGGTGGCGATCGCGAAGCCGGCGTCCGGCTCCGTGCCGCCGTGATGGGCGACCCCCAGGATCACGTACAGCTCGATCGGCTGCGGATCGCGCGCCGCCTGCGCCAGCGCCGCGAAGGCCGGCGGGTAGGCATTGCCGCCGACCCGCAGATCGACGTGCGGGCACATGACGGCGGCCAGCGCACCGCGCGAGCCGGTTGCCGCGTCCGGTGCCGGCGTCTGCCCGGCCGGCGCGGGGACCGCGATCGCGGCATCGGCGAAGCACCGGTCGAGCATCGCCGCCAGTTCGCCCGGATCTTTCGGATACGCCCGGCCGGCCAGCCAAGCCGGTCGTACCGCCGCTCGGGCGAACTCGCCGGACACGGCCGCGGCGCGCTCGGCGGCTACCCGGTCGTCCAGGAAGCACCCGTCGCTCAACATGTGCAGCAGCCGCTCGATATCCGCCGCGCGGATGTCGGCTCCGGGCAGCCTCTCGCGCAGCATGCCGCGCACCTGATCGAGA
This sequence comes from Spirochaetia bacterium, assembly GCA_965203515.1. GTDB lineage: Bacteria > Spirochaetota > Spirochaetia > SZUA-6 > Bin103 > CATQHW01. Next base: position 3,843,940 of record OZ241907.1, on the reverse strand, counting down.
GAGCGCCGGCCGTCGAGATGGGTCAGCACCAGCACCCCGGCGGCGCCAAGCACCAGCGGCCGGGGCGCGATCTCCAGCGGATCGCGCACGTAGAACGCCGGAGCGCCCTTGCGCTCGACCGGGATTATGTCGACGTGACGGACGCGGGGGAGCGGGGCGCCCGTGGCGCTCAGGGGCTCTCCAACTCGGCGGCGGACACGCCGACCTGCACGATGCGCGGCTGATCGACGCCCGCTACGCCGACGTACTTGAAGATCGCGGCGTCCATCTCGCGCGGTTGGGCATCCTGCGCGACGACCGGCGCGGCGCCGTCGAGGAGTACCGCGAACGGAGCCGCCTGCGTGCCGGCGTCGGGATCGGTGGGGAACGAAAAGTCCGCCCCCGGCACGTTGGTGAACGCGATCCGCCCCGTCTCGTCGCTGATCCAGAACTCGGTGATGACCGAGCGCTCGGCGATCGCCGCGAGCGTGGCGTTGATCTCATCGACCTGCATGCCCGCCTTGAGCGCGGCATCGATGTAGTGGGCGGCCAGCATGGCCTGCGCCACCATGTGCCGGGTGACCACGTCCGGCGCGCCGGAGTCGTCCATCAAGTGCCCTTCGGCAGCGGCCGAACCGGCCGACAGCAGGCACAGGCCGGCGCACGCGGCGATCAACAGGTTCTTCATGGCGCTCAAAGCGTGCGAGGCGCCGGGTATTGTGTCAAGCCGGCGCGGGCGCGGCGGCCGGCGGGCGCAGCATGGTTTCGCCCATGATCGCCCCAAGGCCGCCGAGCGCGCGGCCGCGCGAGCGGTCGGCCGGACTCGCTCCATCCAGATGCAGGGTATCGATGCGGAACACTTCGCCGCCGTCGGCAGCCGCCTCGACGACGGTCAGCGGAACGCCCTCGAGTGCGGTCGTGGAGAAGTTGACCAGCGTATTGCCGTTGCTCAGCCGGTACGCGCTGCCGCCTCTCGATGAGTACCTGTCCGGCTCCAGCCGGTATTCCCATACCTTCACCGCGGTGCCGGCCGCCTCGTCCAGGCGCAGCTCCAGCGCGCGCGAGTAGTGGCCGCCCTCGGCGTCGGGCCGCCCCCGGCCGTTGTCGAACATCACGACGTTGCCGTTGCGGAGCTGCGACGCCGAGTGCTGCGCGTAGAACCGGTCGGCCGGGTTCGGGAACTCGTAATCGCTGTCCGGCCCGTGCAGTTGCCATTCTATCGTCCGCAAGTCGGAGCTGAGGGAGACCACCTGATGCCGCCCGCGGAACGAGAGCACGTAGTTGCCCCGCGGACCGACGGTTATCGAGTTGAGGTGCGTCCAACTGAATCGGCCGTCGTCACGCGGGGGCGCCGGCTCGCGCTGGTCCGGGTCCAGAACGTCCCATGCGTCCTTGGAATCCCAGACCTGCCGGATGCGTCCGCTCGCCGGGTCCCAGATGCGAATCTGGTCGACGATGAAGGTGGTCTCCGCAGAGCCGCCGTTCGCCGAGTCGTCGAAGACCAGGTTCTCCCGGCTCGGGTAGATCACTCGTCCATCGGCGAGAACGGTGAGATCATGGTGCGGACTCCCCGACCGGGGGCTGCGCTCGATGCGGACGACTTCCTCACCCGACGGAGTGATCTCGACGATGGTCCCGCGCGTCAGCAGGATGAAGTTGCCGCCGGGAAGCTGCTTGATCGGCCCGGTCTGGGGCGCCTGGTCGTAGTACCAGACGGTGGCGCCCACTTCGTCCCAGATGGCGAAGTAACCGGGTCCGTCGCTGCGACGGTAGTTGGACAGGATGAGCGGTTGCGAGCTTCTGCCGGTCACGCGCTTGGTTACCGCGGCGAGCGGCGGCGGCAGCGGGCCGGTGGTGAAGCGGCCGGCAGGCCCGGCGGCGGCATCCTCGCCGTCCATGACGAAGACCGTGTAGTCGTAGGTGGTCTCCGGGCGCAGCCGGACGATCGGGATCGCGTGCTCGGCGCCCGGCTCGGTCACCGCCGTGCGGTAGCGGCCGGCCTGGGGGTTGTCGTACTCGACGAACACCCGCGCCGCCTGCGACAGCGATACCCGCACCTCGGCGATGAGCGCGTTGGCCTCGCCGATCGACGCGCTGTGCCGCAGGACGCCGGCAGCGTCCGCGGCCGCCGGCGGCGGCGCGCCGGCCAGCGCGACCGACGCGGCCGACATGCCGAGGATCAGGCGAAGGCGGATCGCCGTCGAGAGACACCGTAGCGAGCTCATCATGAGCCCAATCATATACGAGCCGCGCATCCGGCCGCGCCGCGGCGCCGGGCGTGGCGTTCGCGGTGGTACACTCGGCCGACATGCGCTCGTTCAATACCGCCGGCCCGTCGTTCCGGCCGATCACTACTCGATCCCGCCGCTGTCGAGGATCGATCTCGACGAAGTGCTCGGCCTGGTGCGGGACAAGAAGTACTTCGCGCTGCATGCGCCGCGGCAGACCGGCAAGACCTCGGCGCTGCTGGCTCTGGCCGACTTGCTGAACGAGCGCGGCTACCACTGCGTATACGTCACCGTGGAGACCGCCCGCACCGCCCGCGACGACGTGCGGCAGGCGATGCAGGTGGTGCTCGCCGCGCTGGCGGAAGCGGCGGACGCGGCGTTGGACGATCGCTTCCTGGACCAGGCGTGGCCCGACCTCCTCGCCAGGTTCGGGCCGAACATGGCGTTGCGCACCGCCTTGCGGCGCTGGGCGCAGGCGGCGCCGCGGCCGCTGGTGCTGTTGATCGACGAGATCGACACGCTGGTGGGCGACTCGCTGCTGGCGGTGCTGCAGCAACTCCGCGCCGGCTACCCCGACCGCCCGGCGCGCTTCCCGCAGAGCGTCGTGCTGTGCGGCCTGCGCGACGTGCGCGACTACCGCATGGGCGCCGCCGGCAGCCCCTTCAACATCGCCGCCGCCTCGTTGCGGCTGGGCGATTTCTCGCGCGCCGAGACGCTGGCCCTGCTCGGCCAGCATACCGAGCAGACCGGCCAGCCGTTCGCGCCCGAGGCGCTGGAGGCGGTCTGGACGCAGACCTGCGGCCAGCCGTGGCTGGTCAACGCGCTGGCCTACGGCGCCTGCTTCAAGAACAAGGCGCTGCGCGAAGACCGTTCGCGTCCGGTCACGTCCGCCGCCGTCGCCGCGGTTCGGGAGGACCTCATCGTCGATCGGGTAACCCACCTCGACTACTTGGCCGACAAGCTGCGCGAGGAGCGCGTGCGGCGGGTGATCGAGCCGATGCTGAGCGGCGGCGCGCGCCGCGCCGTGGCGCGCGACGTCGAGTACGCGCGCGACCTGGGGCTGCTCGCCCGTGAGGCGCCGGTGCGCATCGCCAACCCGATCTACGCGGAGGTGATACCGCGCGAACTGGCGTGGGTGGTGCAGGAAGAGTTGACGCAGGAGACGGCGCCGTTCGTGCAGGCCGACGGGAGCCTGAACGTGGCGTTGCTGCTGGCGGAGTTCCAGAGCTTCTTCCGGCGCCACTCCGAGCACTGGCGAGACCGCTTTGCCTACGCGGAGGCGTGGCCGCAGTTGCTGCTGCAGGCGTACCTGCAGCGGGTGGTGAACGGGGGCGGGCGCATCGAGCGGGAGTACGCGCTGGGGCGGGGGCGGGTCGACCTGCTGATCGTGTAGCCGGTGGGGGAGCGGGCACTGGCGCAACGGGTGCAGGAGGTGGTGGTGGAGTGCAAGGTGGTGCGGGAACGGGACGGGCTGGAGCGGACCATCGCCGAGGGGGTGGAACAGACCGCGGGGTACATGGCGCGGTGCGCGGCGGAGGCCGGGCACCTGGTGGTGATCGACTGCCGGGAGGACCGGAGCTGGGAGGAGAAGGTATTTCACCACCGGCGCGGCGCCGCCGCGGCGCCGGTCGACGTCTGGGGCATGTGACGTTTCGGCTGGCCGGCGTCAGGGTGCCGGCCGGCGTCAGGTGACGGGGGCGGCTCCGCAGGTCCTCACGTAACCGACGGGGTGACTCCGTACGTCACTCGTCCGCCAGCCGAACCAGAAGCTGCTTGTCGTACAGGGTCTGGCGCGCCCAGTACAGGTTTTCGGTCCGGGAGTAGCCGAGCTGCGGTTCGAGCACCGCCGTGGCGACCGCGCCGCTGCCGCTGCCGCCCGAGAACGTCACGCTGGGGGGAGACTCGTAGCCGCTCCCCCGATTCGTGATCGTCACTGACGTGACGCCGGTTTGCAGCGCCGAGGAAGTGATCGCCTGGGCGTGGCCGGCGCCGCTCGGCGGCGTCGAAATGGTAACCTGCAGGGCAGAGGTGTAGCCGGTCCCCGGTTCCGTGATCTCCACGTGACTGATCCGGTCGCCGCTGCTGTCCTTGTGCACTATTGCGGCTGCCCGGGTGCCGCCGGCGGTCTGCGGTGGCTGAAACGTAGCGGTCGGGGTCTCGGTTTCGTAGCCCGCTCCCGCGGAGGTGATGGTCACAACCCTGTATCCGCCCGGCCCCACCGCGGTGCCGGTCGCCGTGGTGCCGCCGGAGCCGGCCGGCGGCGGCGAAAACGCAACCGTCGGAATGGAGTTGTGCGCCCAGCCGCTCCCCAGGCTGGTCATCGTGACGGAAGCGACGCCCCTCGGGATGAGCTGATCCTCGGCCGTGATCACCAGCACCACCGCTCCGGCGCGGACTTCCGCTTCGATCTTCCACTCCGCGCCGCTGAGGTCGGATTCGAACACCGGCTGATAGGTCGTGTTGGTGAGCGGCAGAGCGTGTCCGCCAATCGAAACGCGCACCTGGTCCAGGTTGTCGGCCGTGATCCCGTCCCACGCGAACGGTTCGGAACGGTTGGTCGTTTCGAGCCAGATGTTCACGCCGTCGTCGCCAAAGTGAGCCGCGCTGAGCGTCCAGCTCCTCTCGGTCTCCCGGGGCTGCGGCGTTGGCGCCGGCGCCGGGTCGGGGCTCTTGGGGGTGGGGGGAGACGGCGGCGCCATCGGCCTGCACGCCATCATGGTGACACCGGCGGCCACCGCCAGCAGCAGTATCCTCACCTTGCCACTCACGATGACCCTCGACTCCTTCCAGGATGACGATTTACCGGGGGGGGGGGGGGGACCATAATACCACACTATAACCACTGAGCAATCGGTCTGTCCAGCGGCTTCCTGCGTTCGCGGTCCGCGGTGGTACACTTGGCCGACCATGCGCTCGTTCAATACCGCCGGCCCGGTCGTGCCGGCCGATCACTACTCGATTCCGCCGCTGTCGCGGATCGATCCGGACGAAGTGCTCGGCCTGGTGCGGGACAAGAAGTACTTCGTGCTGCACGCGCCGCGGCAGACCGGCAAGACCTCGACGCTGCTGGCGCTGGCCGAGGCGCTGAACGAACGCGGCTACCACTGCGTGTACGTCACCGTGGAGACCGCCCGCACCGCCCGCGACGACGTGCAGCAGGCGGTGCAGGTGGTGCTCGCCTCGCTGGCGGAGGCGGCCGACGCGGCGTTGGACGATCGCTTCCTGGACGAGGCGTGGCCCGACATCCTCGCCAAGTTCGGGCCGAACATGGCGTTGCGCACCGCCTTGCGGCGCTGGGCGCAGGCGGCGCCGCGGCCGCTGGTGCTGCTGATCGATGAGATCGACACGCTGGTGGGCGATTCGCTGCTGGCGGTGCTGCAGCAACTCCGCGCCGGCTACCCCGACCGTCCGGCGCGCTTCCCGCAGAGCGTCGTGCTGTGCGGCCTGCGCGACGTGCGCGACTACCGCATGGGCGCAACCGGCAGCCCCTTCAACATCGCCGCCGCGTCGCTGCGGCTGGGCGACTTCTCGCGCGCCGAGACGCTGGCCCTGCTCGGCCAGCATACCGGGCAGACCGGCCAGCCGTTCGCGCCGGAGGCGCTGGAAGCGGTCTGGACGCAGACCTGCGGCCAGCCGTGGCTGGTCAACGCGCTGGCCTACGGCGCCTGCTTCCGCAACAAGGCGCTGCGCGAAGACCGTTCGCGTCCGGTCACCGCCGCCGCGGTCGCCGTCGTCCGGGAGGAACTCATCATCGATCGGGTGACCCACCTCGATTACCTGGCCGACAAGCTGCGCGAGGAGCGCGTGCGGCGGGTGATCGAGCCGATGCTGACCGGCGCCGACCGCTACGCCATCAGCGACCGCGACCTCGGCTACGCGCGCGACCTGGGGCTGCTCGCCCGCGAGGCGCCAGTGCGCATCGCCAACCCGATCTACGCCGAGGTGCTGCCGCGCGAGCTGTCGTGGGTGGCGCAGGAGACGCTCGACCTGTCGCCGCCGCGCTACGTGCGCGCGGACGGCAGCCTGAACGCGGCATTGCTGCTGGGGGAGTTCCAGAGCTTCTTCCGGCGCCACTCCGAGCACTGGCGGGACCGCTTTGCCTATGCGGAGGCGTGGCCGCAGCTGCTGCTGCAGGCGTACCTGCAGCGGGTGGTGAACGGCGGCGGGCGCATCGAGCGGGAATACGCGCTGGGCCGCGGGCGGGTCGACCTGCTGATCGTGTGGCCGGCGGGGGTGCGGGCGCAGGAGGTTGTGGTGGAGTGCAAGGTGGTGCGGGAGCGCGACGGGCTGGAGCGGACCATCGCCGAGGGGGTGGAGCAGACCGCGGGGTACGCGGCGCGCTGCGCGGCGGAGGCGGCGCACCTGGTGGTGATCGACTGCCGGGAGGGCCGGACCTGGGAGGAAAAGATATTCCACCATCGGCGCGGCGCCGCCGCGGCGCCGATCGACGTCTGGGGCATGTGAAGCTGCGGCCGGCCGGCGTCCGGCGCGCCTCATCGAGCTCTATCCCGACTTGACGTACGGGACGCCGATCGCCTTCGGCGCGACGGCGCGGCCCACGAAGCCGGCCAGCAGCAGCACGACCAGCGCGTAGGGCAGCGCCTCGATGATGAACGGCGCCGCCTCTACCAGCGCGCGCACCGGGCCGGCGGTCGCCTGCAGGTCGAACGCGCCCTGCAGCCGGGCGGCCACCGCCTCCAGGAATCCGAACAGCAGGCAGGCGATCAGCGTGCGGACCGGGCGCCACTTGCCAAAGACCAGCGCGGCCAGCGCGATGAACCCCTTGCCGGCGGTCATGTCCCGGATGAACGCCGCCGACTGGGCGGTGGCCAGGTAGGCGCCGGCCGCCCCGCACAATGCTCCGCATACCAGCACCGCGCGGTACCGGATCGCGGCCACCGAGATGCCCGCCGTGTCGACCGCCTCCGGATTCTCGCCCACGGCGCGCAGCCGCAGCCCGAAGCGCGTGTGATAGATCACCCGGAACGCCAGCGGCACCGTCAGAAACGCCGCGTACACCAGGACGTTGTGGCCGGACAGGAGCTCCCCGTACAGGTGGCCGATCACCGGCACGTCCCGAACCGCCTCCGCGCCCGGCCACGTCAGCGGCCGGAACCGCCCCTCGGGCGGCAGCTGCGGCGTGCGTCCGCCCTGTCCGAACCAGGCGATCGCCAGCAGCACGGTCAGGCCCGACATGAGGATGTTGATCGCCACGCCGGAGACGATCTGGTTGCCGTGGAAGCGGATGCACGCCACGCCGTGCAGCAGCGCCAGCAGCACCGAACAGGCGATGCCGGCCGCCAGGCCGACCCAGGCCGCCGCCGGCAGCAGCGCGGGAAGGCCGGCCAGCAGCTCCGCGCAGGCGTACGAAGCGGCGGCGGCCGCGAACGCGCCGCCGAGCATCTTGCCCTCCAGGCCGATGTCGACGATCCCCGACCGTTCCGAGAAGAGCCCCGCCAGCGACGCCAGCACCAGCGGCACCGACACGCGGAGGGTGGCGTCGAGCAGCAGGATGAAGAACCCGAACGGCTCCATCGGCTACGCCGCCGTCCGCCGCCGCCGGGCGCGAAACCAGGGGAGCAGCACCGGCCGGAACAGGTACTCCAGCGCCCCGACGAACAGGATCACCAGCCCCTGGATCACCACCACCAGCTCGCGGCTCACGCGCGGCATCTCGAACGCCAGCTCGGCGCCGCCCTGATAGAGCGCCCCGAACAGCAGGCTGGCCAACACGATGCCGAGCGGATGGTTGCGTCCCATCAGCGATACGGCGATGCCGACGAACCCGTAGCCGGCGGTGAAGTTGAGCAGCAGGCGGTGGTTCGCCCCCATCACCTCGTTCAGGCCCATCATGCCGGCCAGCGCGCCGGAGATCGCCATGGCGCGCACGATGTTGCGCGCCGGCGAGATGCCGGCGTACACCGCCGCGGTCGGGTTGGCGCCGACCGCGCGCAGCTCGTAGCCCCAGCGCGTGTGCCAGATGAAGACCCATACCAGCGCCCCGCACGCCAGCGCCCACGGAAACGCCACGCTGAGCGGGGTGCGCGGAAAGTCGATGCCGAGCCAGCCGAGCGCTTCGTGCATGGCCGGCAGCCGGGCATGCTCGGCGAACGTGCGGCTCTGCGGCGACATCTGACCGGGGTCGATCAGGACGTTCACCAGCAGATAGACCATGAGCGCGGCGGCGATGAAGTTGAACATGATGGTGGTGATGACGACGTGCGAGCCGCGCCGGGCCTGCAGATAGCCCGGAATCCAGGCCCACAGTCCGCCGAACAGGGCGCCGGCCAGGACCGCCAGCGGCGCCAGCACTACCGGCGGCAGCCGGTCGAGGAACAGGCAGACCAGACCGACGCCAAGGCCGCCGACGTAGCCCTGACCTTCGCCGCCGATGTTGAACAGGCCGCAATGCAGCGCGACCGAGACCGCCAGGGCGGTGAAGATGAAGTTGGTGGCGTAATAGAGGGTATAGCCCCACGCTTCGCGGAACCCGAACGCCCCGCGGATCAGCACCAGCAGCGCCTGGGTCGGGCTTTCGCCGAGCAGCACGATCACGACGCCGGCCACCACGAAGGCCGCCGCCAGGTTCACCAGCGGCAGCAGACCGGCGGTCGCCCACCGCGGCAGGCCCGCTCCCGGCGCGGCGGCGGCCATCAGCCGGTCACCTCAAGGCGCGCGTCGGGGCGGGCGTTCAGGCCGCCGCGCCGACGCCGGCCATCAACGGGCCGATGACCTGCTCGGATGCGTCGCGGCCCGCCACCTCGCCGGCGATGGCGCCCTCGAACATCACCAGGATGCGGTCGCTCAACGCCATGATCTCGTCCAGCTCGACCGACACCAGCAGGATCGCCATGCCGCGGTCGCGCAGCAGGATCAGGCGGCGGTGGATGAACTCGATCGCGCCGATGTCGAGGCCGCGCGTCGGCTGGCCGATGAGCAGGACGTCAGGGTCGCGGTCGAGCTCGCGGGAGACGATGATCTTCTGCTGGTTGCCGCCGGAAAAGGCGTCGCTGCGGAGCAGCGGATCGGCCGGCCGGACGTCGAACTCCGCCATCTGCCGCCGGGACGCCGCGACGACGCGGCGGCGGTGCATCAGCAGCGCGCCGTTGTAGGCGCGGTCGCGATGGTAGCCCAGGATGGCCGATTCGCAGGCCGCGAAGCCGGCGACCAGGCCCATGCGCTGCCGGTCCTCCGGCACGTGGCCCAGGCCGGCATGGCGCATGCGGCGCGCGTCGGCCGCGGCCCGTTCGTCGCGCACCACGCGGCCGCGCACCTGCACCGTGCCGGCGTCCGGCTGCGCGATCCCGGCCAGCAGCGCCAGCAGCTCCGACTGGCCGTTGCCGGCCACGCCGGCGATGCCGACGATCTCGCCCGCGCGCACGGCCAGGCTCACGTCCCGCACGCGGCGCACGCCGGCCGGGTCGGTATAGCTCAGACGGTCGGCCCGGAGCATCACGCCGCCCGGCTCGGCGGGGCGCTTCTCTACCCGAAACAGCACCTTGCGGCCCACCATCAGCTCCGCCAGACGCTCCTGCGAAGTCTCGGCGGTCCGCACGTTGGCGACCACCTCGCCGCGCCGCATCACCGTCACCCGATCGGTGACCGCCATGATCTCGCGCAGCTTGTGGGTGATCAGGATCATGGTGCGGCCCTGACGTTGCAACGCGGCCAGAATGCGGAACAGCTCGTCGGCCTCCTGCGGCGTCAGCACGCCGGTCGGCTCGTCCAGGATCAGGGTCTCGGCGCCGCGGTAGAGCGCCTTGAGGATCTCCACGCGCTGCTGGATGCCGACCGGCAGGTCCCCGACCGCGGCGTCGAGATCGACCTCCAGACCGTACTCCTGCGCCAGGCGGATCAGCGCCGCGCGCGCGCGGCGCAGGCCGGGGGTCAGCCGCGCTCCCCCCTCGACGCCCAACAGGACGTTCTCCACCACCGTGAGCGGCTCCACCAGCATGAAGTGCTGATGGACCATGCCGATGCCGGCGGCGATCGCGTCGCGCGGGCTGGCGATCGCCGCCGGGCGGCCTCCCACCTCGATGGCGCCGGCGTCCGCCCGGTAGAACCCGTAGAGGATGCTCATCAGGGTCGACTTGCCGGCGCCGTTCTCGCCGACGATGCCGTGGATCGACCCCCGCGCTATCTCCAGCGACACCCCCCGGTTGGCCTGCACGGAGCCGAACCGCTTGTCGATGCCGCGCAACGCGACCGCAGGCGCATCGCCGTGCGGGCCATCCCCGTCCGGGCCGTCGCCGTGCGGGCCGTCGCCGTGCAGTTCGTCGCCGGCTACGGGCAGGAGTTGGTCGCCATGTAGTCGTGGACCGGTATCTCGCCGGCGACGATGGCCGACCGGGCGGCCTCCACGCGCTCGGCCGTCTCCGCGCTGATCAGCGACTCGTTGTGCTCGTCCAGCGCCCAGCCCACGCCGTCCTCGGCCAAGCCCAGGACGCGGACGCCCGGCTCCCAGGCATCATCCATGGCGCTCTTGTAGACGTCGTAGGCGGCCACGTCGACCCGCTTGAGCATCGAGGTCAGCACCGATCCCGGGTGCAGGTAGTTCTGGTTGGAGTCGACGCCGATCGACAGCTTGCCGCCGTCGGCGGCCGCCTGCAGCACGCCGAGCCCGGTGGCGCCGGCCGCGGCGAACACCACGTCCGCGCCGCGGTCGAACTGCGACTTGGCCAGCTCCGCGCCCTTGACCGGATCGGTCCACGCCGCCGGCGTGGTGCCGGCCATGTTCTGGTAGATCTCGGCGTCCGGGTCGACGTACCTCACCCCCTGCTCGTAGCCGCAGGCGAACCGCCGGATCAACGGTATGTCCATGCCGCCGACAAAGCCGACCGTGCCGGTCTCCGACGACAGGGCGGCGATCATGCCGACCAGAAACGATCCTTCATGCTCCTTGAACACGATCGACTGCACGTTGGGGCGATCCACGACCATGTCGATGATCGAGAAGCTGGTGTCCGGGTACTCGGCGGCCACCTTGTCCAGCGCCGGCGCCTGACTGAAGCCGACGGCGATGATCGGGCTGTAGCCGCGGCGCGCGAAGTTGCGCAGCGCCTGCTCGCGCTGCGCCTCGGTGGAGATCTGGAACTCGGCGTAGGCGACGCCGGTCTCCTCCGTGAACCGCTCGGCGCCGTTGTAGACGCCCTCGTTGAACGACTTGTCGAACTTGCTGCCGACGTCGTACACGACGGCCGGCTTGATCTGGGCCGCGGCGGCGACCGCGCACAACAGGGCGATCGCTCCCGCACAGAATACTCGTCGCACCTTGACTCCTCCGTATCGGTCGGTGCGCGGCGCGCGCCGCGCGTGATGAGCATGCTCGGCGAAACGGCCGAGTCATGCAAGCGGTCGCACGCCGATCAGCGGCGCCCCGAGCCCGCGACGCGGGCCAGAAAGCTGCGCACGTTCGGGATCATGGCGGACAGGATGAGGATGATGCCGATCACGCCGGCCTGCAGGTGCCCGGTGATGTTGCTGAGCGACATGCCGTTGCGCAGGTAGAGCACGATGAGGATCGACAGGAGCACGCCGTAGATCGACCCGGCGCCGCCGAAGATGCTCACCCCGCCGAGCAGCACGATCGTGATGATGTCGAGCTCGAAGCCGAGCCCCATGTCCCCCCGCACGGTGCCGAGGCGCGCCGCGAACAGGATTCCCGCCAGCGCGGAGAGCAGCCCGGAGGTCGTGAACAGGAGCAGCTTGACCCGCGCGACGTCGATGCCGGAGTAGCGGGCGACCTCCTGGTTGATGCCGATGACCTGCACCTGCCGGCCGAACCCGCTGTACCGCAGGACGATCACCGCCAGCACCAGCAGGCCGAAGAAGACCAGCAGGGAGAGCGGGAACGGGCCGAGCAGCGGCTGCTGGCCGAGCGCCTCGAACCAGGCCGGGAACTCCTTGATCGACCGGTCTTCGATGAGCACGCGGGCGAATCCCCGAAAGCCGATCAGCATCGCCAGCGTCACCACCAGCGACGGCAGGCGCACCGCGGTGATCCAGAACCCGTTGAACGCGCCGCCGAGAATCCCGACCAGGAGGCAGATGACCAGCGCCGCCGGCGTGGGGACGCCCTGCTGGATCAGCCAGCCGAGGGCGCAGGCGGAGAGCCCCATCATCGACGCGACCGAGAGGTCGATCTCTCCGTTCAGGATCACGAAGGTCATGATGAGGGCGACGATCACCTTCTCGATCGAGAGCGCGAAGAGGTTGATCTGGTTGTCGACGCTGAGGAAGGACGGGGAGGTGACGGCGTTCATCCCGACGATGAGGAGCAGCAGCGCGGCCAGGAATCCCTCCCAGCTCCTGAGTCGGGCGCCGATCGCGGCCGCCATGCCGCTCATCGGTTCCGCCGGCGCTTCATGAGCACGCTGTCGAGCGCGACCGAGGCCAGGATCAGCAGGCCGAGCAGGGCGTCGCGCAGGAACTCGCTCACCTGCAGGGAGCGGATGAGACTGTTTTCGAGGAGATCGATGAGGATCGCTCCCAGCACGGCGCCGAGGATGCTGCCGGAGCCGCCGAAGATGTTGACGCCGCCCACGACCACCGCGGCCACCGACTTGAGTTCCAGGCCGAGACCCGCCACCACCGTGATGTTGCCGAACCGGGCCAGGAAGAGGAAACCGGCCAGCCCGGCCAGCGCCCCGCACAGCGTGAAGGCGGAGAACACGAGCCGCCGGGTCGGAAATCCGGCGCTGCGGGCGGCGTCGGGGTTCGAACCGATCGCGTAGAGCCGCCGGCCGAACGAGGAGTACCGGAGCAGGAGCTGGAAGAAGACCGCCACGGCCAGCATGACCACCACCACCACCCGCAGATGCAACCGTCCCCAGCTCACCACGTTGAGGCGCGGGAGATCGAGCAGCCACTGGGGCAGGTCGACCGTGAGGACCGTCTGCGCGCCGGAGTACTCGACCAGCAGGGTGCGGTAGAGGGCAAGGGTGCCGAGGGTGACGATGATGGCGGGCACCCGGCAGTAGGCGACCAGTACGCCGTTGCAGGCGCCGAGCGCGGCTCCCAGGCCGATGCAGATCAGCACCGCCGCGAGCGGATGGATGTCGTTGGCGAGCGAGAGCTGGCGGCCCACGAAGTAGGCGGTGAAGCCGACGACGGAGCTGACCGAAAGGTCGATGTTGCGGGTGAGCACCACCAGCGTCTGGCCGATGGCGATGACGGCCAGGATCGTGACGCTGGCCGACACTCGATTGAAGAGGCGAGCGCTCAGATAGTTCTCGATGAACAGGGAGAACCCGGCCAGCACCAGCACGATGAGCAGGACCAGCACGCCCTCGCGCCGCGTCTCCGCGCGCAGGCGGCCGGCGCCCGGTCTCACGACGCCGTATCCTCTGCGGCGGCGGCCGCCGTCCGGCCCCGCTCGCCGGTCGCCAGCGACATGACCGCCTCCTGGGTCGCTTCGTCCCGCCCCAGGATGCCCATCTGCCGCCCCTCGCGCATGACCAGGGTGCGGTCGCTCATCGCCAGCACCTCCGGCAGATCGGAGGAGATGAAGATGATCGCCATCCCTTCCCCGGCCAGCTCGCGCACCATGGCGTGAACCTCGGCCTTGGCCCCGACGTCGATCCCCCGGGTCGGCTCGTCGAGGACGAGGATCCTCGGCCGGGTATTGAGCCACTTGCCGAACATCACCTTCTGCTGGTTGCCGCCGGAAAGCTTGCCGACCACGTGCGCCACGGAGGGCGCCTTGATCCGCAACCGTTGCCGGAACCCTTCGGCCGCCGCCGCTTCCCGGGCGGGGCGGATGAGGCCGATCCGGGAGAGATAGCGGCGGAGCACCGGCAACGTCACGTTGGCCGTGATCGACAGCGGCATGGCAAGCCCGAACTTGCGGCGGTCCTCGGTCATGTAGGCGATGCCGAGCTGCTGGGCGGCCCGGGGCGAGGCGATCCGCCCTTCCCGGCCGTCGATCTCGACGGCGCCGCGGTCGGCCGGCTGCATGCCGAACAGGGCAAGGCCCACGTCCGTGCGGCGCGACCCGACCAGCCCCGCAAATCCCAGCACCTCGCCGGCGTGCAGGTCGAAGTCGATCCCGGCAAAGACCCCCTCCAGGCCAAGGCCGCGCACGCGACACACCCGCTTGCCGATCGTCCGCGCCGGCCGGACCCCGTAGAAATGGCTCACGTCCCGGCCGACCATGTCGCGGATCAGCAGGTCCCGCGTCACCTCCGCCGCGAGGCGGGTGGAGACGTGCCGGCCGTCGCGCAACACCGTGATCCGGTCCGCGATGCGGAACACTTCCTCCAGCCGGTGGGTGATGAAGATCACCGCCACCCCCCGGTCGCGCAACTGGCGGGCCACCCGGAAGAGCTGCTCGACTTCATGTTCGGAGAGCGATGCGGTCGGCTCGTCCATGATGAGCACCTTCACGTCGAGCGAGATCGCCTTGGCGATCTCCACCTGCTGCTGCGCCGCCAGCGTGAGCCCGCGGGCCGGCGCCCGCACGTCGAGCCGGACGCCAAGGCTCAGCAGGATCTCCTCGGCGTCCGCGTACCGGCGCCTCCAGTTGACCAGCAGCCCTTGCTCGCGGTGGGTGATGAAGATGTTTTCGGCCACGTCGAGATCGGGGAACAGCAGCGGCTCCTGGTAGACGGCCGCCAGCCCGCTCGCCTGCGCCTCCTGGGCGTTGGCAAGGCGCACGGCCGCGCCGCCCACGATCACTTCCCCGGCGTCGCTCCGTTCGACGCCGGTCAGGATCTTGATGAAGGTCGACTTGCCGGCGCCGTTCTCGCCGACCAGGGCGTGGACCTCGCCCGCATGGAGCGACAGGGAGACGCCCCGGAGCGCCTGCGTCATGTCGAAGCGCTTGGAGAGACCGCGCACCTCGAGCACCGGCGCGGCGGGGGAGCGAGCGGCCGGCGCGCCGCCGGCTCCCGCCGCTCCCTCCGTCACGGGGCGGAGCTCATGGGGCGCGCGCAGCGCCGTGTCAGCGAGCCGCGGCCTCCACGTTGTTCCGGTCGTAGACCGTGAACGGCCCCATCAGCACCCGCAGTCCCTGCTCTCTGGTCGGGTCTTCATGGATGGTGTAGGTCCCCATGCGCCCGGCCTCGAAGGTCTCGCCCACGACTCCTTCCATCTGCCCGGTGGCGATGAGATAGGTGACGTAGTAGGTGAGGTAGCCGAGGTCGACGAAGCTCCAGAGCGCGAACTCCGGGGCGCAGCCGTTCATGGTGAAGCTCACCATCTCCGCCGGCAGGCCAAGGCCGCTCACCTTGATCTCGTCGCAGAGGTCCTCGTCCTGCAGCGCCTTGGCGGCGGCGGCGATGCCGACCGTGGTCGGGGCCATGATCAGCTCCATGTTCGGATACTTGTCGATGAGCGCCAACGCTTGGTTGTAGCTCTTCTCCGACTGATCGTCCCCGTAGACCACGTCGACGAGATTGAGCGCGGCGTACTTCGGATCCTCGAGGGCGTTCTCCATGGCGGCGATCCAGGAGTTCTGGTTGGCGGCGTCCGGGGTCGCGGAGAGGACGGCGAAGTCGCCGCCGCCTGCGCCCAGAATGTTGAGCGCCATGTCGGCCATCACCACCCCGGTCTCATCGAAGTCGACCTGGGCGACGAAGACCTGCTCGCCCTCCGCCGACGGGATCTGAGAGTCCCACGTCACCACCGTCAGCCCCCTGGCGCGGGCGGCGCGGGCGGCGGGGGCGATCTGGTCGCCGGCGTTGTTGGAGATCATGATGCCGTCCTGGCCCTGCGTGGTGGCGGTCGTCACGATCTCGATCTGCCCCGCTACGCTGTTCTCCGGGGTGGGACCGATGAACTCCAGCGTACCCGGATTGCCGAGCTCCTCGTGCGCCTCCCGAGCTCCGGCGTGCGCCTGGTCGAAGACCAGGATGCCGATGAACTTCGGCAGCAGGACGAGGTCGGCCTTCATCCCCTGCACGGCCATGACCTGAGCTTGGGCGTAGCCCGCGCCCAGGACCAGGGCGATTGCCGAAACGGCGATCAGTCGACTGCGATTCATTGCACGGCCTCCAGATGATGGGTGGTTTTGCGTTGCGCGAGCTTGGCATGGCTCGGCTGAGGAAGTCAAAGATCGGCGCGGCGAATCGGGGCAGCCTGCCGGCTCAGGGAGCTGCGCCGGCAGGGCCACTGCGCCGGCGGGGCCACTGCGCCGGCGGGGCCACTGCGCCGGCGGGGCCACTGCGCCGGCGGGGCCACTGCGCCGGCGGGGCCACTGCGCCGGCGGGCCACTACGCCGACGGGACCGCCACCCGCCGTCCGGTGCGGGCCGACTCGTAGGCCGCGTCGACGATCAGGGCAACGCGCACCGCCGCCTCGCCCGGGCACGGCGCCGGCCCTTCGTCCCGCGTGGCGGCGATGAAGGCGCGCACGAACCGCTCGCCGTAGCCGCCCCCGTAGGCGCGCGACTCGGCGGGGGTGAAGGTGAAGGTGCGCCGCGGCGCCGCCGCGAACCCCGGCGCGCGGCTCTCCAGGCGGAGCTCCGGCGGGCCGTGGTCGTCCCACCACAGCCGGCCCTGGCGGCCGTACACGCCGAAGTGCTGGTCGTAGCCGGCGGGGTTGTAGAACCCGCCGCCGCCGAGCGCCAGTACGTACGCGGCGTGCAGCGACGCCAGCGCGCCGGAACCGAGGCGCATCGACAGGGTCGCGGCGTCTTCCACGTCGATGCCGTCGCCGCCGCGCGTGGCGACCTCCGCCGCGACCGACACGATCGGGTCGCCGGTCAGGAACTGCATGAGATCGAGCGAATGGCAGCCGAGCCAGGAGAGCATGCCGCCGCCGGCGGCGGCGCGGTCGAACAGCCAGTGATCGGGGCCGCGGAAGCGCACCTGCGTGGTGAGCATGCGGACCTCCAGCGAGTAGAGCGTGCCGAGCGCCCCGGCGCGCACCAGTCGCTGCGCCTCCGCCACCAGCGGGTTGAAGCGGTTGGTGTAGAAGACCGACAGCGTGCGGCCCGCCCGCTCGGCGGCGGCAACCACGCGCCGCGCGTCGCCGGCGGTGCGGCCGAACGGCTTCTCCGCCAGCAGGTGGTGGCCGGCCTCCAGCACCGCCGCGAACAGGTCCGGGTTGCGGTCGTTGCGCTCGGCGGCGACCACGAAGTCGAGGTCGCGGCGGGCCAGCAGCTCCGCCAGGCTGGCGGCCGGCTCGACCGGCGTGTCGAGCGCTTCGCCGCGCAGGTCGCCGGCGGCGGCGGGGTCCTCGTCCCAGAGCACGATGCGGGTCACCTCCGGCAGGCAGTCGAGCGTGCGCAGGTGACCGGCCGAATGCGGATGGCGAAGCCCGATCAGGGCGGCGGTCAGCTCGGACATGGCGCTACTCTATCCTGTCGATCCTGCGTTCGCCCATGATCGTATCGGCCGGATAGGCGCGGTAGCTGTTGCGGATCGTCGGGCTGCGCAGCGCCGCCTGCCAGACGACGGCGCCGCCGGCGTCCGCCTCCACGATCACGCGCGGCGGGTCGCGGTCGTTGGTCTCGAAGTTGATCAGGGTGTTGCCGGACGGCAGCCGGTAGGCGCTCGACCGGGACGGAGAAAAGAGGTCCGGCGCGTGGCGGTACTCCCACACCTTCACCGCGGTCAGCTCGTAGGTGTTGAGCGCCAGCTCCAGGGCTCGCGAGTACTCGCCGCCCTCCTGGTCCGGCCGGTCGCGGCCGTTGTCGAAGAGCAGGATGTTGCCGTTCGGCAGCTCGCTGACCGTATGCTGGAAGTAGAACCGGTCGGTCGGGTCGCGGAACTCGTAGCTCGAATCCGGCCCGCCCAACCGCCACTCGATGCTCTTGAAGTCGGGCGCGACGGAGACGATCTCGTTGCGGTTGGCCAACGACAGGATCACGTTGCCGCGCGCGCCCAGCGCCAGCGAGTTGACGTTGAGCCAGTTCTTGGGGTCGCCGGACCAGCGGCCCCGGACCGCCAGCGACAGGTGGTCGCGCGCGTCCCACAGCTCATGGGTGGCGTGCGTCTCCTGATCCCAGAGGCGCAGCGAATCGATCAGGACGCGGGTCTCCGCATCGCCGCCGCGCGCGGTGTCGTCGATGGTGATGATCTCGTGGGCGATGTAGAGCACCCGCCGCTCCGGCAGGATCAGGAGATCGTGGTGCGCGTACTTGTCGATGTCGTTGTTGACCAGGCGCGTCACGGCCCGGCCGGTGGGGTCGATCTCGCGCAGGCAGCAGTTCACGAAGCGGCCGGTGGGGCCGCCCTCCCAGTAGACCAGGTTGTGGTTGGGCTTCCGGCGCACCGCCCGCAGCGGCGTGGGCGGGTCGGCCACGACCGGCGCGTTACGGTAGTACCAGACGATGCGGCCGAAGCGGTCCAGGTAGAGGAAGTAGCTGTCGGGGTGGTCCTGCAGGTCGAGCAGCACCAGCTCCGCGGTCGACTCGCCGGCGGCGTCGATCCGCAGGCGGGCCAGCGCCGGCGGCAACGCGCGCGTGCGGAACTCGCCCTCGGCGGCAGTGGCGGTGGTGGCGGCGCCGTCCTCGGCGACCGTCATGACCGCGTAGCGATAGCGGGTCTGCGGGTGCAGGCGCACCAGCGGCACCCGGTGGGCGCGGGCCGCCGCCGGCGTGGTCGGCGACCGGATCGCGCCGGCCGGCCCCCGGTACTCGACGTACACGCGCCCCGGCGCGTCGAGTTGCACGGCGATCTCTGCTATAAGGCTGTTGTCGGGATGCATGGCCGCGGTCGCGGAGACGACGCGCGGCGGGCCGGCGGCGGTCGGCTCGCCGGCTGCGGGCAGGGCGAACAGGACGAGCAGGGCGATGGCGGCCAGGACGGCGACCGGCAAGGAGATCGAAGCTCTCATGATCGAGAACCGGATTCTATGGCGTAAGGCGCGCGGCGAAAAGGCGTTGGGCGTATCGATGAACGAGCCTTCGGAGGAGGTGGTCGAGCTGGCCGGCCGCATGGGCTGCGACTTCGTCAACCTGGACGGTCAGCACGCCCCGGTGACGCCGCAGCAGGTCGGCACCGTCTGCCGCATCGCCGAGGGGTTCGGCATGACCACCACGATGCGCGTCCCGGACGGCGCGGAGTCGACGATCCTGTCTTATCTGGACCGCGGCGTGCAGCTCATCGTGGTGCCGAATCTGCAGACCCGCGCCGAGGCGGAGGCGCTGGTCAAGTACACCTTCTTCGCGCCGCTCGGGCTGCGCAGCTCGACCAGCCATCCGATGGTGCTGCGCCAGGACGGCCCGCACCGGACCGCGCTGTTCGAGGCCGCCAACCGCAACACGCTGGTCGTCCCGCAGCTCGAGAGCGTCACCGCGGTCGACAACCTCGACGACATCCTGCAGGTCGATGGCATCGACTTCTTCGGCGGCGGCCCGGAGGACATGGCGCAGTCGATGGGCATTCCCGGCGGCCACGCCGACCCGCGGGTGGCCGAGCAGTTCGCGCGCGCGGAGGCAAAGGTCAAGGCGGCCGGCAAGCACCTGCTCGCCGACCACATCGAAAGCGTGCAGGTATTCGGCGCCGTCAAGGGAGCGCTCGAAGAGGCGCTGGCCAGGCTGGGGCGGCGGTCGGCGCTCGCCTGGTAGGAGCAGCCGGCTCCCGTCACTTCGGCTCCGCCGCGGCGCCGCGCCGGTGCAGGCGGCGCACCGCCTCGATGGTGTCGGCTTGGCCGGCGCCCTTGTCGTGCCGGTACCGGCGCAGGCGGGCGAAGCGGAGCGCCATGCCGCCCGGATAGCGGCGGCTGGTCTGGATGCCGTCGAAGGCGATCTCCGCGACCAGCTCCGGCCGTACGTGGACGACGCGCCCCTCCCGCCGCGTCGCCAACGCCTGCAGCCGCTCGGTCTGCCAGCGCAACACCTCGTCGGTCATGCCCTTGAAGGTCTTGCCGAGCATCACGAAGCCGCCGGCCGGATCTCGCGCTCCCAGATGGAGATTGCTCAGGCTGCCGGCGCGGCGCCCGGAGCCCCATTCGGCGGCCAGCACGACCAGGTCGAGCGTCAGCGCCGGTTTGACCTTGATCCAGGCGTGGCCCCGCCGGCCCGCCTCGTACGCGCCGCCGGCCGCCTTGACCACCACGCCCTCATGCCCGGCCTGCAGGGTCCGGTCGGCAAACCGTTGCGCCTCTTCCGGGTCGTCGGTGCGCACCGCGTCGACCAGCAGCTCCGCCGGACAGATCGCCGCGAGCGCCTGCCGCCGCTCCGACCACGGCTCATCGGTCAGGTCCCGGCCGTCCCGAAACAGGCAATCGAACAGAAAGATGGAGACCGGATCGGCGGGCTCGCCTTCATCCCGGCCGGCGGCGCTCATGGTCTCCTGGAACGGGCGCGGCCGCCCGCCGGCGCCCAGGGCGATCGCCTCGCCGTCGACCACGGCGGACCTCGCGCGCAGGCGCCGGCCGGCCGCCACCGCCGCCGGCAGGCCGGCGGTCACGTCGCGCAAGCTGCGCGTGAAGACGCGCACCGCGTCCCCGTCGCGGTGGATCTGCACCCGCATGCCGTCCAGCTTGGCCTCCACGGCGGCTGCGCCGGTGCGGCCCAGCGCCGCGGCCACCGTGGGCGCCGATTGCGCCAGCATCGGCTCCACCGGCCGGAACACCTGCAGCCGGAACGCCTGCAGTCGGTCGCCGCCGCGCAGGGCCGCCTGGGTCACCGCCGGCAGGTCGCCCGACACCATGAGCGCGCGGCGGACCCGGTCGAGCGGCGCCTCGGCGGCCACCGCCACGGCCTCGACCAGGAGGCCGTCCAGGGCGCCCTGGCGCACCTCGCCGATCAGCAGCCGCAGCAGATAGTCGCGCTCGGCCGCCGACGCTCGGCCGAACAGAAGGCGCAGCCGGTCCGCGCGGCGCGGACGCCGGCGCTGGTAGTCCTCCAGAGCGGCGTCGACCTCGCCCACCGTGAGCGGGTCGCCTGCGGCGGCCGGCGCCCCGAGCAACGGGGCGGCCGCGGCAGGACCGATTCCCAGCCGGCCCTGCCGCAGTCGCCCCGCCAGGAAGCAGACGCCGGCCGCCAGCGCCGCCGGATCGGCTTCTTCGGCCAGCGCCCGCAGACACGCGGCCAGCGCCTCCACCTTGGCGCTGCGGCTGCGGGTGGCGCCGACCGTCGTCGACACCGCGGCCAACTCGGCGAAGAGCACGCGCCGATCGTAGCCGATCCGGTCCGTTCGATGATTGACCGTCCGCCGGCGGCGCGGCTATCTTTGTCACAGTTCCGAACCGTGCACGACGATCCGCTCAGAGAGGTCGAGTCGGCGATCGACTCCGAGGTCGACGCGCTGCCCCCGGTTCGCGTCCTCATGCACAACGACGACTACACCACCATGGATTTCGTCGTCGCGGTCCTGGAACGGGTCTTCTTCAAGAGCCCCTCGGAGGCGACCGCGGTAATGCTGCAGATCCACCGGCGCGGGGTCGGCGTCTGCGGCGAATACCCGGAGCAGATCGCGGAATCCAAGGTGAGCGCCGTGCACCGCATGGCGCGCGAACGCGGCTTTCCGCTGCGCTGCTCGGTGGAGCCGGCATGAGTCTGCTCTCCCGGGACGTCGAATTCACCCTGCAGACCGCGTTTCGCGAAGCCGAGAGCCGCCGCCATCAGTTCGTCACCCTGGAGCACCTGCTGTTCGCCCTGCTGCACGGCGAGGTGGCGTCCGCGATCGTGCGCGGCTGCGGCGGCGACGTAGCGGCGATCCTCCGCCAGCTCGAACGCCACTTCGGCGAATCGCTGGAATCGGTCCCCGGCGAGGCGCCCTACGAGATCGACCTCACCGACGCCCTGCACCGGGTGATCGATCAGGTGCACGCCCACGCGCAGTCGGCCGAACGGCGGACCGCCGGCGCCGGCGACGTGCTGGCGGCGTTGCTGCAGGAAGAGCGGTCGCACGCCGCCTGGTTCCTCCGCCGGCAGGGCGTCTCGCGCCTGGACGTGCTGGAGTTCATCTCCCACCGGCAGGAAGCGCCGGCCGCGGCCGCGCCGGCCGGCCGCGAGCCGGCGGCGCTCGGCCGCTACGCGACCGACCTCAACCTTCGCGCCGGCCGGGGCGAGATCGATCCGCTGATCGGCCGCACCGAGGAGTTGGCGCGCGTGCAGCAGATCCTGGGCCGGCGCTACAAGAACAATCCGCTCCTGGTCGGCGACGCCGGCGTGGGCAAGACCGCGATCGCCGAGGGCCTGGCGCGTCTGATCGAACGGGGAGAGGCGGCGCCGGCGTTCGCCGACCTGCGCATCTTCGCCCTGGACATGGGCGCGTTGCTGGCCGGCACCCGGTTCCGGGGCGACTTCGAAGCTCGCCTCAAGGCGGTCATGGCCGATCTGGCGGCGATCCCGCAGGCGGTGCTGTTCATCGACGAGATACACACCATCGTCGGCGCCGGCGCCACCGGCGGCGGCTCCATGGACGCCTCCAACATCCTCAAACCGCAGCTCGCCTCCGGCGGCCTGCGCTGCATCGGCGCCACCACGCACGACGAATACCGCCGTTCGTTCGAGAAGGATCATGCCTTGTCGCGGCGCTTTCAGAAGGTCGTCATCGACGAACCGACCCGCGAAGAGGCGGCCACGATCCTGCGCGGGCTGGCGCCCGGCTACGAGCGCTTCCACGGCGTGCGCTACAGCCCGCGCGCGCTGCGGGCGGCGGTCGAGCTGTCCGACCTGCACGTCGCCGATCGCCGCCTGCCGGACAAGGCGATCGACGTGCTGGATGAGGCCGGCTCGGCGGCCAAGCACCGCTCGGCGGCCAGGCACCGCTCGGCGGCCAGGCATCGGACCGGCGGCGGGGCCGGCGCCCGCACGATCGACCGCCGCGACATTCAGCGCGTGGTGGCGCGCATGACCAAACGGCCGCTGGAGTCGCTGTCCGGCGCCACGCGCGATCGGCCGGCGCGGGTGGAGGCCGCGCTCCGCGCCGGCGTGTTCGGCCAGGACGCCGCGATCGAACAGGTGATGCGCGCCGTCAAGCGGGACGTCGCCGGCATGCGCGAGCCGCGGCGTCCCATCGGGTCGTTCCTGTTCACGGGGCCGAGCGGGGTGGGCAAGACCGAGTTGGCCCGCCGCCTCGCCTCCGCCCTGGGCGTGCCGCTCCACCGCTTCGACATGAGCGAGTACCTGGAGAAGCACACCGCGTCACGGCTGATCGGAGCGCCGCCCGGCTATGTCGGGCACGAGTCCGGCGGACTGCTCACCGACGCGGTGATCAAGGCACCGCACAGCGTCATCCTGCTCGACGAAGTGGAAAAGGCGCATCCCGACATCTTCGACCTGCTGCTGCAGATCATGGACTACGCGGCGCTTACCGACGGGGAGGGCCGCAGCGCCCGGTTCCAGCACACGCTGCTGCTCATGACCTCCAACGCCGGCTCCCGCGAGATGACCGAGCCGCCGGTCGGCTTTGCGACCGACGGTGACGACGGCCCCCGCCCGCCCGCCGCTGCCGAGGGCGAAAAGGCGGTCAAGCGGCTCTTTCGCCCCGAGTTCATCAATCGGCTGGACGCCATCGTCACCTTCGCTCCGCTCGGCCGCGAGGTGGTCGAGCGGATCGTCGACCGCTTGCTGGCCGAGTTGGCCGGACGGCTGCGCGGGCGGCGGGTGACCGTCACGCTGACCGGGCCCGCGCGCGCCTCCCTGGCGGAGCGCGGCTACGACCCGGCGGCCGGCGCCCGCCCGCTCATCGCGCTGTTCCAACGCGAAGTGGAGGATCGGCTGACCGATGACCTGCTGGCCGCCCGGCTGCCGGCCGGCGCCGCGGTGTCGATCGGTCTGGACCGGGGCGGCGGGCTCTCCTTTACAGTTCGCCTTCCATCGCGATCAGCAACCGCTTGCGCCACACGCCGCTCGTAAAGCCTCCCAGACCGCCGTTGGCGGCGACCGCCCGGTGGCACGGGATCAGCAGCGGCACCGGGTTGGCGCCGCAGGCGTTGCCGACCGCGCGCGCCGCGCCGGGCCGGCCGACGCGCGCGGCGATCTGACCGTAGGTGGCGGTGGTTCCGTACGGGATGCGCGTCAACTGCTCCCAGACCGCCTGCTGAAACGGCGTGCCGTGCGCGCGATACCGCAGCCGCATGGCCATCAGCTCGCCGGCCAGATAGCGATGTATCTCGCGTTCGACGTCGCTCATGGGCGGCTCCGGGCGCCGCCCGTTCGTTCCCGCGCCGCCGATCGGCTCGTCGCTGAAGGTGATCCGGCTGATCACGCCGTCGTCATCGACCGTGACGATGAGCGTCCCGAGCGTCTCCACGTCGATCAGGAGGTCCATGGCCGCGAGTGTGCCGAGCATGCCGCGCGAGCGGCAAGCCCGGACCGTCCGCATGCGCATGACCCCGGACCGCGTTGCCTGTCCGTTGACACGCTCGGCGGCGCGGGCGACGATTGAGAATCGGCGATTCGCGCCGATCGGAGGACCGCCGCGCCCGCGGGACCGAAACGCGGTCGCGCATAAGGAGAAGACGGTGGCAACACGAAGGCTCTGGTCTCTCGCAACGTTTTCGACCGGGATGATGCTCCTCGCCGCGACGTATGGCGTGGCCGAGTATCAAGAGGCGCCGATGCTGGCGGCGATGGTGGCGCGGGGCGAACTCCCCCCTGTGGAGGAACGCGTATCGAACAACCCGTTCGTGCGCGAGGTCTACGGTGAAATCGGCACGTACGGCGGCACGCTGCGAGGCGTCGACCTTGGCAAGCCCAGCATCGGCTGGCTCGACTTGGCCGGCTACAACACCGAAGGCGGCGGCATCGCCTTCGACATCCCGTTCGACGTCCATCAGTGGGTCGAGGACGGGATGCACCTGGGCGAGAACACGCTCAATCCGTTCTATTTCGACAGCTTCACGATCAACGACGACTTCACGCTGTTCGAGGGGACGATCCGGGAGAACACGCGATGGTCGGACGGCGAGCCGTTCACGGCCGAGGATATCGCCTGGGTCTACAACATGGTCCATATCCACCCTGAGGTGAACCAGATCCCGCGATGGTTCGCGCAGATCGGCGAGGACGTGGTCACGGTGGAGGCGATCGACGAGCGGACGGTGCGCTTCACCTCGCCGGTGCCGCATCCGCTCATGCACATGTGGATCCTGGCCGAAAGCACGCACGCCAAGCACTGGCTGGAGGACTACCATCCGGAGGTGAACCCCGACCGAACCTACGAGGACCTCCATCGCCGGATGAACCGGGAGGAGCACCCCGAGCAGCCCTGGCTTGGCCCCTGGGTGTTGGAAAGCTACGACCCGGCCGGCAAGCTGGTGGCGGTGCGCAATCCCTACTATCCGGTGGTCGACGCCGCCGGGAACCAGCTTCCCTACATCGATCGAATCGAACGCCGGGTCGTGGCCAACGAGGAGGCGGCCATCCTGGCGATGGTGCAAGGTGAAGTGGACGCGCAGCAGGGACTCATCGCGCTCTCCGACCTGCAGGTTCTGCGCGATGGCCAGCAGCGCGGCGACTACACCATCGACATGTGGACGGGCGGCTCGCGGCAGGGTTGGGTCAACCTCATCGTGGAGCCGACCAACGAGCAGCTTGCCCGCTACATCCGCCAGATCGACTTCCGCCGGGCGCTCTCGCTGGCTCTCAACCGCGACGAGATGAACGATACGCTCTACTTCGGACTGGGCGAGACGGCCGGCACGGTCGTGTCGCCGAAATCGGTCTTCCATGACCCGCGGATGGACACGTACGCCGGGTACGATCCCGAACGCGCGCGCAGCTTGCTGGAGGGACTCGGTCTCAAGGACACCAACGGTGACGGCCTGCTAGAGTATCCGGACGGCGGGAAGGTGACGATCGTCCTGGACGTGCACTCGGGCATACCGGATACGATCTCTCCGGCCGAGCTGGTCGTAGGCTATTGGCGGGACATCGGTATCGACGCGACCATGGACGTCCTTGCCGGTTCGGCCTGGGCCGCACGTTGCGGCGGCGACGGCGAGGCGATCATGTGGGTCGGCCCGTCCTTCGAGCCGTACCTGCCGCACACCTTCCTGGGCCGCCAGTTCAGTCCGCTCTCGCACATGTGCGGGCACGGGCTGGTGGATCCGCCGCAGGAGTACCGGGATATCTGGGAGCTGGAGCAGGCGCTGACATCGGAGCTCGACGCCGAGCGATTCGTCGATCTGGTCAAGCAGTTCTACGTCATGATGGGCGAGGACGTGCTGTTTCAGATCGCCTACATAGCCGAGGTCCCGATCCCGGTGCTGCGCAGCGACGGGATCGGCAACATGCCGGAGACCGGCGTGAAGCTGAAGGGGATCATGTCCGCGCACCTGGACCAGTTCTACTTCAAGTAGATCGTGAGAGGCTGATACGCAGGGACTGGCGGGAGCTTCCGTCAGTCCCTTGGTACCGGAATGACGGCGTTCATCATCCGCAGGGTGCTGACCATGATCGTGTCGTTCTTCCTGATCTCGATCGTGGTCTTCGTTACCATTCAGTTGCCGCCGGGGGACTACGCGTCGAACCTGATCGCGCTTGCCGCCGGCACCGACGCGCGCGTCATCAACGCCCAGGCGGCCCAGGAGCTGGCGGACAACATCCGGGCGCGCTTCGGCCTCGACAGGCCGCAATGGCAGCAGTACCTGTTCTGGATCGGCAACTTCATGCGCGGCGACTTCGGCCTGTCGCTGGAGACGTTCCTGCCGGTGCGGGAGCTGCTGGAGGACCGACTGCTGATCAGCTTCGGCCTGTCGCTGGTGACGCTGCTGTTCACGTGGGCCATCGGCATTCCGATCGGCATCTATACCGCCACCCACAAGAACAGCCTGGGCGACCATGCCGCGACCTTCGCGGGCTTCATCGGTCTGTCGATACCCAACTTCTTCCTGGCGCTGGTGCTGATGGTGTTCGCGCTGTACGCGCTCGACCTGCCGGTGGGACGTCTGCTCTCCATGGAATACGAGGATGCGCCATGGAGCCTCGGCAAGTTGTGGGACTTGGCCAGGAATCTGTGGATTCCGGTCATCGTCATCGGCACCGCCGGCACGGCCAGCACCATCCGCATCATGCGCGGCAATCTGTTGGAAGTGCTGCAGCAGCCGCACGTGACGACCGCGCGCTCCAAGGGCATGGCCGAACCGGTCGTCATCAGGCGTCACAGCGTCCGCATCGCGTTCAACCCCTTCATCAGCGCCCTGGGCCTGTCGTTGCCGGCCATGCTGTCGGGAGAGACGATCACCTCGATCGTGCTGAATCTTCCCACCGCCGGGCCATTGCTGTTCAGAGCGCTCCTGCAAGAGGACGTCTATCTGGCGGGAAGCATCCTGCAGTTCTTCGGGATCTTTCTGCTGTTGGGAAACCTCCTCGCCGATATCGCGCTGGCGTGGCTCGATCCGCGTATCCGCTACGACTGACGCAGATCGCATGAGCAGCGACGCGCCATCGACCGTGCCGACTCCGGATCGACCGGCGGCCGTCGCGCACGCGGTCGGCATCGAGGATACCGCCGCTCTCGAAGCGGAACGCCGCACTCCCCGACAGCTCGCGTGGCGGCGGTTCCGCAAGAATCGACTGGCGGTCGCGAGCGCCGTCGTCATCGCGCTGTTCTACCTGATGGCGGTCTTCGCGCAGTTCCTGAGCCCTTATCACCACGACGAAAAGTTCACCAAGCTGCGCTTCGCCCCGCCTCAGCGGCTCCATTTCTTCGACGAGGACGGCCGCTTGAGCAGGCCGTTCACGTACGCGCTCAAGCAGGAGCTGGACCTGGAGACCTTTGCGCTCACCTACCGCGAGGTCGAGGACACCAAGTATTACCTGCGGTTCTTCGCGTCGGGAAAGCCGTACCGCTTCCTCGGCATCATCCCGATGGAACGACACCTGTTTGGCGTCGACGAAGGAGGATCGGTCTTTCTGTTCGGGACCGACACGCTGGGCAGGGACCTGCTGTCACGAATCCTGATCGGATCGCAGGTAAGCCTGACGGTGCCGCTGGCAGGAACCCTGGTGACGATCGTCATCGGCACCATCCTGGGCATCGCGTCGGGCTACTTCGGCCGCATGGTCGATCATGCGCTGCAGCGGTTCATCGAGGTGCTGATCTCGTTCCCGAGGATTCCGCTGTGGCTCGCGTTCTCGGCCGCGATTCCGGCCACCTGGCCTTCCGGCTGGGTGTACCTGGGTATCGTCGTGGCCATATCGCTCATCGGATGGGGCGGCTTGGCGCGCGTCGTGCGCGGGAAAGTGCTGGCGTACCGCAACGAGGAGTACGTCCTGGCTGCCGAGGGCGTTGGCGCCGGCGCTTGGCGCATCATCACCAAGCACCTGCTGCCGGGTTCGCTGAGCCACATCATCGTCATGGCGACGCTGTCGGTCCCGGAGCTCATTCTGGCGGAGAGCAGTCTCAGCTTCCTGGGCGTCGGCGTCACGCCGCCCATGACGAGCTGGGGCATCCTGTTGCAGGGGGCCCAGAGCGTGCAGGCGCTGCTGCATCAACCCTGGCTCGGCCTGCCGGCGATCTTCATCATCGTCATCGTGCTCGCCTTCAACTTCCTCGGTGACGGCGTCCGCGACGCCGCCGACCCGTTTGCGACATGAGCGAACCGCTGCTCCGGGTGAGCGGTCTGCGGACCTGGTTCCATACGGACGACGGAATCGTGCGCGCGGTGGACGGCGTGAGCTTCGGCGTGGAGCGGAACCGGACGCTGGGAGTGGTGGGAGAGAGCGGCTGCGGCAAGAGCGTTACGGCGCTGAGCGTGCTGCGACTGGTCAAGAGCCCGCCCGGCAAGCTGGAGAGCGGCACCATGGTGCTGGCCACCGACCGCGGGCCGGTCGATCTGGCGCAGCTGCCGCAGCGCGGCAGGCGGATACGGCAGATCCGCGGCCGCGACGTGTCGATGATCTTCCAGGAGCCGATGCGGGCGCTGACGCCGGTCTATACCATCGGTTACCAGATCAAGGAGGCGCTCCGGGAGCACGCCGCCGTGAACGCCGATAGCGCCACCGCTGCGGCGACGGAGATGTTGCGCGCCGTTGGGATGCCGGACGCGGAGCAGCGCATGGAGGCGTACCCGCATCAGTTGTCGGGCGGCATGCGGCAGCGGGCCATGATCGCCATGGCCCTGGTGTGCCGGCCGAAGCTTCTGATCGCCGACGAACCGACCACCGCCCTCGACGTCACCATCGAGGCGCAGATTCTGGCGCTGCTGAAGCGGCTGCAGAAACAGTTCCACATGGCGATACTGTTCATCACCCATGACCTGGGAGTAATCGCGAAGATGGCCGACGCCGTGATGGTGATGTACCTGGGTCAGGTGATGGAACGGGCGCCGGTCCGCGATCTCTTCCACGATCCGCGGCATCCGTACACACGGGCGCTGTTTCGGTCGATCCCGTCCATGGCGGAGGAGCCGAAGCAGCGGCTGGCGGTCATTCAGGGGTCGGTTCCCCACCCGTTGACGCACAGCACCGGCTGCCCCTTTGCGTCCCGCTGCGATCACGCCGGCGACCGGTGCGCGCAGAAGCCGCCGGAGTTCACGGTCGATGCGGGCCACACCGTGGCGTGCTGGCTCCATGAGTCGGATGACCGATAGCGAAGGAGCAGGCGTGGCCGAACGTCCCGAGCTGCTGATCGTCGAGAAGCTGCGAAAGTACTTCCCGATCGAGCAGAGGTTGTTGCGGCGCATCGTCGGGCAGATCAGGGCCGTGGACGGGATCAGCTTCTCCGTCCGGCAGGGTGAAACCCTGGGACTGGTCGGCGAGAGCGGCTGTGGCAAGACCACCGCCGGCAGGGTCGCCGCGGGCCTCTCCAGGCCGTCCGGCGGCACGGTGATCTTTCTCTCCGGAGGAGAGCGTATCGACGTTCACGCATTGAGACGCCGGGAGCTGAAAGCGTTCCGGCGTCACGTACAGATGGTATTCCAGGACCCCTATTCCTCGCTCAATCCTTACCTGCGGGTCATCGAGATCGTCGGCGAGCCGCTCGAAGTGCAGGCCGGTATTCGCGGTCCGGCGCTGCGCAGCGAGGTGGAGCCGCTCCTGGAGACGGTGGGATTGCGCCCTTCGTACGCGGATCGGTTTCCGCACGAGTTCTCGGGCGGTCAGCGGCAGCGGATCAGCCTTGCCAGGGCGCTGGCGCTCAAGCCGCAGCTCGTCATCGCCGATGAGCCGGTGTCCGCCCTCGACGTGTCGGTGCAGGCGCAGATACTCAATCTGATGGTCGAGCTGCAACGCCGTTTCGGGCTGAGCTATTTGTTCATCGCCCATGACCTCGGCGTGGTCCGTTACGTCAGCGACCGCGTTGCCGTGATGTATCTGGGGCGTATCGTCGAGACCGGAGCCTCCAATGCGGTATTCCGCAACCCACAGCACCCCTACACGGAGGCGCTCCTTTCCGCCTTCCCGGCTCCCGATCCGGACGATACCGATGAGCGTATCGTCCTGGAAGGCGACGTGCCGAGCGCAGCCAATCCGCCCGCCGGCTGCGCGTTCCACACCCGGTGTTCCTACGCGATCGACGCCTGTAGCGGGGACGTGCCTCGGCTCAGAGAGGTCGCCGCCGGGCGGTCGAGCGCGTGCATACGCGCGGGCGAGTTGACGTTGCAGGGGAGAGCCATCACCAAACCGCCGTGGGCGGCCGCGCCGGCCGGCGAGTCGCCCGCTACCGGCGAAACCGGGAGGCCGATATGAGCAGAAATTCGTCACCGCGTCTGATCTCCATCGCGTGTACCTTCCGAGCGGCGGAGGCTCACGACAAGGGCGCCGGCACGGTGTGTGTAGTACGCGACCGGCTTCTGCGGTACAGTATCGAGCGATGGCTTGGCGCGTCGTAGAACACGTCACGATCTACCGGGAGGCGGGCTGGTACGCCGCGCATCCCAACGTGATCCGCACTCCCGCCGGGGACCTGCTGGCCCTGTTCCACCGATCCCCCGACCTGGGGCATTCCCACCACGGTCATCCCCTGTTCGACGTGCGCGCCTGCCGTTCGCACGACGACGGCGTCACCTGGGGGCCGGCGGAGTTCGTCACCGGTGACCCGCTCGGCGGGGTGATCGACTTCGGCACCCACACGCTGCGCGACGGCAGCATCTTCCTGCACGCCTCGACCGTGGAGCTGGTGCCGGAGGGCGCCACCACTCCCAGTCACACCGCGTGGTCGTCTCGGCCCGGCATTCCGTTCCGGACCCGTTCCCGGGACGACGGACGCACCTGGAGCGAGCCGGTCCGGTTCCCGCCGCTGCCGGAGGGGGTGTGGGGGGCTCCGGCGGAGCACTCCGGGGTATCGCGCAGCCAACTCGTCGAGCTGGAAGACGGCCGTATTCTGTTGCCCAGCAAGGCGACCGCGCAGCCGGACGGCAGCCAGCCGTTCTTCGGCATGCTGCGCGTGTCGCACGACGGCGGCGATACGTGGGCGTACGGCGGCCGCATCGCCGATGACGCGGTGGCCCACTTCAGCGAGCCGGCGATCTACCGCACGCCGGCCGGCCGTATCCTGGTGCTGCTGCGCTGCCATCCGCGCCGGCCCCAAGAGACGCAGTGCCGGCTGGCGCTGGTCACCTCCGACGACGCCGGCGCCACGTGGTCGGCGTGGCGCTTCACCTCGATCAAGGGCTGTCCCGGACACCTGCTGGGGCTCCGCGACGGCCGTATCTTCGCCACCGTCGGTACCCGCTGGGATGGCCAGCGCGGCTGTCTGGCGCGCGTGCTGGAACCGGAGGGGGGCGACCTCGACGACGCTCCCGATATCCAGGTGCGCAGCGACTCGCGCGGGAGCGACTGCGGCTACCCGTGGGCGGTGCAGCTCCGCGACGGCCGCGTGCTGGTCGTCTACTACTACACCCATGCCGACGGCGGACGCGGGATCGAAGGCACGTTCCTGGAGGAGCGCCCGTAGCGCCGACTGGGCCATGCAGCCGGTCGCGATCAACGTAGGGGATCGTCACCGCGTCGTTGGTCTACGGACGGAGGTCCACGGAGCGCTTGCCGCGAACCGCCGTCTTGCCTGCCGGCGACGAATCGTAGGACGCTCGCCGTCTGCGGAGGAGGATGGCAATGGTCGTACCGCGTGAAGTGTCTCTGGTGGACCGGATCGAGGCCGCCCCGGTCGTCACTACCGGCCGTCGGTGGTTGTGCGGCAAGGAGGATGTCGCTCAGTCCGTGGAGGACTACTTCCTGATGTATCCGGAATGCCGGAGCGATCCGCGGCGCGCCTCGTACGGCTCGGTCACCGACCCGGTGCCGCCCTTCTCGCGCGGCGGCGGCCTCATCCCGGTGCTGCTGAAGATGGACGACGGCCGGCTCGCCTGTCTCACGCGTACCGGCGCGCCGCACATAGGAACCGGCAGCGAGATCAGTATCTCCCTCTCGTCCGACCGCGGCGTCTCCTGGTCCGACTACCGACTCGTGGCGCGCGGCGAGCCGGACGATGACCTCGATTATCGCGATCACTCCCTGGGACAGGCAGCCGACGGCGCGCTGGTGGCGGTGTACGGCATCCTGTTCGGCGGGGTGGAGACCTCGCGGGAGGATGACCCTGACCCGCGGGCACGGCGCGAGAGGCACATGGAAGTGGTGCGCTCGACGGACGGCGGGGCTACCTGGTCGGAGCCCCGTACGATCGACATGCCGCGGCCGGGCGTGTTCGTCCGCCCGCACGGGCAAATGGTGAGGCTGGCCGACGGCACGCTGGTATTCATGGCTCGCGGCCATCAGAGCGATGAGATACACGAGGCGGACCCCTCCGCGCACGAGCGGGTGAACTTCCTGTACCGGTCGCAGGACGGCGGACGCACCTGGGAGCGGCCGACCGAGATCCGCAGCGGTTTCAGCGAGACCGGATTCCTGCCGCTGACCGACGATCGCTGGGTCGCCTACGTGCGGCACAATGACGAGCCGAACCGGATCGCCTACTCCGGTGATGGCGGCGGAACCTGGACGCGATGGGAACCGGGCTCGCTGAGCGCCGGCACTCCGCCCGCGCGCCTCCGCAGCCTGCGCGGGGTCGGGCACTGGCGGATGGTCAATGGCAAGCCGCAGAAGCCCTCACCCGGCAGCGTCGTGCGGCTCGCCAACGGCATGGTGCTGATCACCTACGGATATCGCGCCTATCCGTTCGGCGTGCGCGCCATCGTCAGCCGCGACGGCGGCGAGCGCTTCGATCTGCAGACCGAGTACGTCATTGCCGACTCGGCGTTCAGTTGGGACTGCGGCTACCCGAGCACCGTCTGCTACGACGACGGTCTGGTGGTCACCGCCGCGTACTCCCTGCTCGATCTCGACCACGAGAACTGGGGCACGTGCTGCCTTGCCTACCGTTACTCGCAGGACCTGTTCGCGGAATAACGTCGCGCATTCCGGCGATTTCGTCCTCGGCGAGGGCGCGGCCATACAGCCGCAGGTCGCGAATCCTGCCTTGAAGGTCCGCCCCGCGGCGCCCGCTCTGTCGGCATCGCGATGAACGAACAGCAAGTTCACGCCGTGATGATACTTCAGCCCGAGGCGTATCTTGTCTTCCAAACGGCGGCCGTGATACGACGCACTACCATCGGCCTCCGACGCGCCGCAATCGATGAGCAGCGCCTGAATGTGAGGAACCAGGGCGGTGTCGGATGAGCCTTCGCAGATCAACAGGAACCGTACCTTCATCTACTCGGCCCAAACTCTTCAGGCCAGTAGCCTTCAGGCCATAATTCGGCCGGGATGAGTTGAGCGTCGTTCGACGGAATCAGATAGGACTGCAAATCGAGCTCACCTACTCCATCTGAAGTACGGGCATCATCGTCCCGGTCCGCGCGATCTCTCCACGAACCCCGCATGGGATAGCACTTCAGCGGCCACATGGCTGTTCCGGCCGGTGATCGGACGGCGGGATTCTTTGCCAGAACGATTTCTTCCATGCTCTGTAGTTGCACGAAGTAGGGCGAGTGGGTAGCGACGATGACTTGCCGCAACGGGTTGTCGGCCGCCACCGGCTCGTCCGGGTCGACCGCGATGTCGTGCAGCAATCGATTCATGGCCGCCAGTCTCTCCGGATGGATGCCGTTTTCGGGCTCCTCCATGCAGTACAGGCCGGCATCGGCCGCTTCGGAGATAGCGGTCAGGGCCAGGAACCTCAGCGTGCCGTCGGAAATCGAATTCGCCCGCAGACGTACGCCGCCGCGTTCTTCGAGCTCCAGGGAATAGAGCTGGCGCACTTCGTCGCTCACCGCCCGCACCGCCCGCACCGGCACCAGGCGGGACAGCGTGTTGGCGATTCGGCTCAGGAGGTCGTCGTGCGGGTCGTTCGCGCTCGCGGATGGGGCGCGGCTGGCCAGATGGTGCAGGGTGACGGGGATATGTCCGCCGTCCGCGGTAATGCCCGGTTCGTCGGTGAACTTGTCCGGCCTCCGCATCGCCGAGGGCTCCAGCGCCAGGATGCGCCACCGCTGCATTTCCCGGCGCGCCGCCAGGATCGTCGGCGTCGCCGCCGTGTTCTCGGTGCCGATGATCGTTCGGGGGGCGCTTTCGGCGGACGCCGCGGGCCGCGCCCGCCCCGAGGAGCCGCCGTCCTGATGGACGACGATGGTCGCCGGTTCCGCTCGGCCATTGCGCGTGGAAATAAAGCCGGACCCTCGCCGCTTGTTGAAGATGACGCTGCTCCGAAACTGTTTGTCGTGCGGAAATCGCAGCCTTTGAGCGGCTTGGCCGGACAGGATGTGGCGCAGGTCTTCGCGTTCCAGAACGAGCCCGCCGAACGGGCCGGCGGAGGCGGATGGCGGTTCGTGTCGAAACGCGACTTCGTACCGCAAGAACGTCGATGAAGGCGCTCCCGGCCGGCCGAAGTCGTCGACCACGCTTCCGTCTACGATCATCTCGGCGGCCAACCTGATGCGGTCCATCGCGTCGCCGTTTGCGGAGAAGAACAGATCGCCGATTTCGCCGGTATCCTGCGCGGAGCTCCGAATCAGCAGTGCGGATTCTTTGATGGTGTGATCGGTCAACAGTGACAGGAACCGGATGGCGTCGAAGATGTTGGACTTGCCGACGCCGTTGACTCCGGCGATGCAGGTATACGGTCCAAGATCGAGGGAGAAATCGACCAGATTCTTGAAGCCGTTCACTTCAAGGCGGGTCAGCATGACCGTCTCCTGCGTCTCAAGGCGATTCGCGCATCTTTGCTACCAGCGACGCATAGAATCGACGAATCTCATCATCTTGCGATTCCGGCGGAGACAGGTCCAATTCTGCCGCCAAAAGGTCCTTGGCCCTCCTGATGTGAAAGAGCGTCTTCTGCGGACCTGAAGTTTGCCTGATCGATTCTTCAAGAAACCCGTGAGTTCTCAGCAATTCCCGGATATCCGGCCACCACCAGTCTTGGGTGAAATTCTGGAACGGGTAATCACTATCTTCCGAAAACGAGTGGGACTTGATTCGGCATGCCCGACCGAGTAATCTCATAAAATCATGGTCGCGCAACTGAACTTTCTCCGAAAATACGATATTGTCAGTCGAATAATCGGAGAAGACGTCCGCCGATTGGACCCTGGCAATAGCGCGCAGATTTTCGGTTTCCTCCCAGCCTCTGTGCCAACCATGGTACAGGCGCAGGACGACGGAGAACCGGAGGTCCGGAGCTTCGCTCGTCAGCACCCTGTTGATAGTGCGGGTCGTCCTCCGCAAAGTCAACATCGCCCGGTCATCCGGCCTGAACGCAGGCATGCGCGTGTGGTGCATTTGCGTTTGCCAATCTATGAAGGCGGTTACGGCGGTCGGTCGCGCATGAGAGTCCAAATCATGCACAACAGTAGCACGGCGACCTTTCGCCCGTCTCGGTCAGCCTGATGACCGTGTCGTGGTGCGCAATCGGGCGATTTCGTCCTCGGCGAGGACGCGGCGGTACAGCCGCAGGTCGCGAATCCTGCCGTTGAAGGTGTCGATGGCGCCGGCCCCGATCCGCAGGGGCTGGTCCGTCGAGAGGTCGAAGGCCGAGGCGTCGAAGGCCGCCGAGGTTGCGGCCCGGACTCCGTCGACGTAGAGCGCGAGCCGTCCGCCCTTGCGCACGGCGGCAAGGCGGCGCCAGCCCGGCTCGAGTTCATGGTCGCAGGTCACGTTCGCACCCGCCTCCAGGGCATAGACACGGCCGGAGGGGAGGGTGCCGGCGAACAGTCGGCCGCGGTAGACGGCCATCGACCAGACCCGGCGGTACCGCACGCCGGAGGTGGTGTCGAGCTGCCCCGTGAGGGTCCAGGTCTCGCCGCCGTCGTAGCGGTAGACTTGGCCGAGCGGCAGGGTGCCGGCGTAGAGCTTGCCGTTGTAGACGGTCATGGCCATCACCTCCAGCTCCTCGCCGAGGCGTCCGACGCAGGTCCAGGGGTCGTCGCCGTCGTCGCGAAAGACCTTGCCCTCCGGCCAGGTGCCGACGTGCCATCTGCCGTTGTGGGCGGCGAAGGAGTAGACCTGGGAGACGCCCTCCTGGCCGCCGGCGTGAACCCAGTCGCTGCCGCCCGCGTAGCGGAACACGCCGCCCCGCTCCCCGCCCTCGTTGCCCGCTCCGTAGAGGTGACCGTTGAAGACCCCGATCGCCATCAGGCGGCGGCCGGGGGTGCCGCAATGCGCCCAGCGGTCGCCCCCCTGGTAGCGGAAGACGCCCTGGCTGTAGAGCGGGATGGCGTAGAGCTCGCCCCGGTAGACGGCCATGCCCGCGCACGAGTCGGCCCCCTCCAGGCGGCCGACGCCCATCCACTCCCCGCCGCCCGCGTAGCGGTACATGGCGCCTCCGGGGGTCCGGTTCTCCGACTCCGGCAGCGCCGAGCCGCCGGCCCGGTAGCGCGACGTGCCGGCATAGAGGTCGCCGTCGTAGACGCACAGCGAGGCCACGGTGTTGGCGGCGTCCGGGCTCCCGCACGGCTCCCAGCCGTCCTTGCCGTCGTAGCGGTAGACGCCGCCGGCCTCGTCGGCGCCGGTCTCGAAGGTGCCGGCGTAGAGGTCGCCCCGGAAGACGCACAGCGAATAGACGCGCAGGTTGTTGCCGGGACGGCCGCAGTCGATCCACGAGCCCTCGCTGCCGGCGTCGATGCCGAAGTGGAGATGGCGGTAGTTGGCCTGGGCGGCGGTCACGCCGGCGCTGCTGAGCAGGCTGAACTGAAAGCCGATGCGGGTGTCGGGGGCGTAGCGGCTCACGATGTCGCCCGGCACGTCGTCGAGAACGCCGGCTGTGTGTATCTCGACGGCAATGGTGAAGTCGCCGGTCCCCAGGTTCAGGCCGGCCGAGGGAGGAACGAGGACGTGGGCGCCGCGGCCGTCGAAGCGGGCGCCGTCCGCCGCGAGGTCCGCCCCGCGGTTCCGGCCGTGGCGATCGTTGCCGGAGTGGTCGCGACAGTCGCCGGCGAGCATCCAGTGCGCAAGCAGGTCGGCATCGGTACCCATGACCCTCGCTCGCCACCGTAAGTCGCTCTGCGCAGGCCGTCAAACGGCTACGAACCATCCAGGCGGGCGCGGTTGGCGGTGACCGCGGCAAATCCCGGCAGTTCGCTGACCTGTTCCCCGCCGCAACGGCGGGACTGGCCGTGGCTGCCCCGGTTCGAGCACCTGCTGTTCGATCAGACGTTCGGCCGCTCGTCAGCGGAGCGCTCCTGGGATGCCGCCGGCCACAGGCCAAGTGCCGCCGAGTATAGTATTGCGGGCACACCATTCTCGCCGTGCCGCTGATCGGCCTGCTGGTCTATTTCGGACCCGGTGATCACGGCGGTCACGACGGTCAGCCGCCCGGACCGAATCCGGCCCGGCTGGCGGTCTGGTGCATGGGGCTCTATTGCGCCGGCTTCGCCGCCGCCTACGGCCTGGGACAGGCGGCCAAGATGGCGGTCGAAGCGTGTCTGATTCCCGACTGGTTCGGGTGGCGGGACGCGTGCGCCGGATTGCCGAAGAACGGACTCGTGTGGCGGGTCGTCGCCTGGAAGTGGTCCTTCTGGATAGGAAGGACTTGGGAGACTGTCGCGAGCATGATCGCCGCCTTGGAAGGGACTCCCCTGGTGGGCGCGCTGGCGCAGCTCGTACCTGACCCCGAGGTTCGGGATGAAGTTGCCGGCACGGTCGACTTCGCGGGGCTCGAGCTGCTCGAACCGTATTGGGAGGCGGGGCTGGGGAGCGCCCGCGCCGGCCGCATCCTGGCGTGGGTTGCGGCGCTGTCGCCGGCCGCCGCCGTTGCGTTCGGCGCCCTCCGGCGCGGCAAGGCCGGCCGGCACTGCTCCGCCACGGCGGATGGATCGCGCTGCTGCTGGCGCTGGCCGGCGTGCAGTTGCTGGTGCCCGACCATCAGATGCATCGCCTCGGCCGGTACCTGTTCGTGCCGTACGCGTTGGGCCTGTCGTGCGCAATCCTGGTCATCATGGAGATCGCCCGCGCCCGGGCGCGGCTGCGGTCGCAGGCGTTGTGCGCGGCGCTCGGCGGGGTCGGCGCGCTGCTCGTCCTGGCCCGCCAAGCCGCCTACGGGGCGGGGCTGACGCGCGACTCGATGCGCTACGTGGCGGGCGCGCGCAATCTGCTGGACGGCAACGGGTTGGCCGCGGCGTTCGGCAGCCCGGAGCAGGGCGGCCCGCTGTTCACTCTGCTCCTGGCGTTCGCCGGCTCCTTCGGCCCGGAAGTGATCGAGGCGGCCCGCTACGTCAACGCCGCGGCGTTCGGGGTGACGATCATCGCCGTCGCGGCGTGGCTGCGGAGCCGTCTTCGATCCCCGGCGCTGGTCGTCTGGGCGGCCGGCGCCTGCGCCTTGGCGGTGTGGCCGGCCAACGTCGCGGCGCACGTGTGGCCGGAGATCACCTTCACGGCGTTCGTCGTGACTGCGCTGCTCGCGCTGGATCGGTTCCTGAAGGGGCGGGGAGTGCGTCCGCTCCTCCTGGCGGCCGCCGCGGCCGCCGCCGCGTGCCTGACGAGCTACGCCGGAGTGGCGCTGATCGGCAGCGGTCTGCTGGCCGTTGCGCTGCAGCGCAGCCTCGCACGGCGCCGCGCCCGTTTACCCGGCCTGCTCCGGCGGCATGGCGACGCGTTGACCCTCTGCCTGGGGTTCGTGGCCGCGTACGCGCTGTTCCTGATGGTGTTCGTCCGTCCGGCGGCGACCGACGCGCGATACCTGACGCCGGCGTTCCCGGTGTTGCTGGTAGCAGGAACGATCATGCTGGATGAAGTCATAGCGCGGCTCAGAAGTCTCAGAAGTGGACCGAGCGGATCGCCGGGCCGGTTGGCGAACCTCACGGCCGGTACCCGGGGAGCGGTCCTCGCCGCGCTCCTCGCTTCCGTCTGGCTCCTGTTCCAGGTGGATGCGAATCACCGTCACGTGCTGCGGTGGATCGAAGAAGGAAGCGGATATGCGCCCCGTCCATGGGCCGAGTCCGGCGTGATTCGCCAGTTGCGCGCCGACCCGCCGAACGGCATCATCTGGAGCACCGACCGCGCGGCCGTCTTCCTGCTGGCGACGCCGCGGGGCGGCCCGGCGCCGCGCCGGCTGCCGCGGACCCTTGCGCGAGCGAAGGAACGGCTGTCCGGGCCCGCCGCCGGCGCGGAGCACGCGATCGCATGGTTCTTCCGGGACGCCGGCGCGTATCGCTACGGCCTGAAGGAGTTCTCGGAGCTCCCGGGGATGGAGGTGGCCGCCATCGCCGGCGACGGCGTCATCCTCAGGATCGGAAGCGATACGCGGTCCGATGGCAGTTCCGCGAGCCGCGCCGCCGACACCCTGCGCGGCCTGCTGCAGGATGCCCGGGCCGTCGTTCGATCCGACTTCGACATGTATCTCAGTGGTGGTGAGAGTGAGACTACGCTGATCTATCACCGGGCTCCGTGCGCTCCGCAGGACACACAGGCGCGCTTCTTCCTGCACCTCTTCCCGGCGGACGCGGCCGACCTGTCCGCCGCCGACGCCCGTACCGGCTTCCAGAACGTCGCCTTCGACTTCCGCAAACACGGCGTGATCCTCGGGCGCGCATGCGCGGCGTTCGTGACGCTTCCCGACTATGAGATCGCGGTCATCCGCACCGGCCAGTGGCTCCCCGATCAGCCCGGCCAGAGACAGCTCTGGATGGCCTGGATGGCGGAGCCCGCCCCACCTCCGCCCCCTCGGCCGCCAACCGCGGCCGGCGAGTTCATACCGCTCGCTCGTTCGACCTTCGACGTGTATCTCGGTGAGAGCACGCTGCTCTACCGCAAGGTTCCGTGCGCACCGGAGGACGTGCAGGCGCGCTTCTTCCTGCACTTCTTCCCGGCGGAGGCGGCCGACCTTCCGCCGGGCGACCGGCCGTCCGGCTTCGAGAATCGGGGCTTCTACTTCCGGGAACACGGCGAACGCCTAGCAAAGAAATGTGCGATGTTCGTCGAGCTCCCCGACTATGAGATCGCGGTCATCCGCACCGGCCAGTGGATTCCCGGCCAAGGCCAACTCTGGTCAGCCGAGTTCTCCCCCCGTAAGCCGAACCACTGACCTAGGGGGGTCGAGGTTTCAGCGGACCGCTTCCACCGCCCGCCGTCCTCAAAGCGCGGTCTTCAAGGTGCCGGAGACTTCGGCGAGCAGGCGGTCGAGGGCGGCGCGCACCTCGGGCGGCGAGTCGCTGTCCAGTTCCACGTTCATCTTGAAGCGGAGCGCGTAGCCGGCGCTCTCCTCCAGCAACCGCGGGACCAGCACGGCGAGGTCCTGGATCTGCCCGGCGTCAAGCGTAACGGCGCCGGCCGGGACCGCGGCCGGCTGCGGATCGTATTCCGCCGGCCGTTCCAGCAGGACGCTGCCGGCCTGGTCGTAGCCGCAGTTGAGCGAGCCGCTGGCGGCGGCCAACTGCAGCCACCGGCTCTCCACGCCGGCCTTGATGCTGTCCCGCACCAGACCCCAGGGCAGGGCGGTGCGCCGCTCCTGCGACAGCGCGCGGGTCAGGGCGACGCCGTTCACGGCGCCGCCGCGCCACTCGTCGGGGAGCGCCTGAGCGGTCAGTTCCTGCGCCGGGATCAGCGCCGGCGGCGGATGCAGCACGGCGGCTTCATCGAGCGCGCCGTAGGGGACCGGCTCGTTCCACACCGAGGTGGGGCCGTTGGTGAGCCACACGCGCCCCTGCTCCACCGCGCGCGCCGCGGCGCTCCGCACCGTCTCCGCGGAACACCGCGGGATGCTGAGCGTATCGTCGTAGGCGTATCCCTGTTGGCGGACCTGCACGGTGTGACCGCCGGCGAAGTACGCCGCCAGCGCGCGCAGCGTGAGCTGCGGCGCGGCGCCGCGCTCCTCCGGCCACAACGCCGGCAACGCGCCGGGCGCCAGCAGCGCAGGAGGCAGTTGGAGCAGCTCGGCGCGGTCCGGCAGCGCTACCTCCAACCCGGGGTCAGTCTGCGCGTCAGGGTCCACGGCCGCGCGCCACCAAGTGCGAACGCTGCCGTCCGGGCGCGCCAGCCGGGCCAGCAGCAACCCGCGTTCCACGCCCTGCAGCACGGTGTCGAACAGCACCCGCGGATCGAGCACCTTGGGCAGGCGCGACTGGCGCGAGAACGCGCCTGCCAAGTCCTTCACCAAGCGGGTATCCTCATCCTCCCGCCACAGGTCGTAGGGACCGTCGGGCAGCAGCGCCTCCGCGTCCAGCGCGGTCTCGGTGATGCGCGCGCGCGGATCGTTCTTGATCGCCGCGAACAGCGGCCCGGCGCTGGGGGTGAGGCGGAAGGCGTGCACCTCGTTGTCGTCGTTCACCGTCACCACCACCTGGTACGCCTGCCGGACCATGTCGGGCACCAGCCGGCGCGCTTCCTGCAGCCGCCGGCGCAGGAGCTCGCGCGGCACCGGATCGACCCGGTGACCGGCAAGTTCACGCTCCACCTCTTCCCACCCGAGCAGCGCCCGCACG
Organism: Spirochaetia bacterium; assembly: GCA_965203515.1. GTDB lineage: Bacteria > Spirochaetota > Spirochaetia > SZUA-6 > Bin103 > CATQHW01. The sequence goes on along the minus strand of OZ241907.1, from coordinate 3,802,043 downwards.
CAACTGCGCGCCGCCTGCAGACCGGTGCGTGACGGCACCGCCAGCACGACCGCGTTGCGATGCACGCGCGGCTGGTGCGGCCCGCTCACTTCGGTCAGAAAGCGGCGCGCGGCGCCGCTCGGCTTGCCCGACTCGGAAGCGGCGTCCGCGCCCAGCAGCACGTAGCGAAACGCGCCGTCGTCGCCCACCTCGCGCGGCGCGGCCGGCAGCCGATGCACGCTTGCTCCGGCCGCCTTGGCGCCTTCCACCAACGCCCGGGTCTCGCGCACCGCCTGCTCCAGGCGCGCCGCCTCCGCCTCAGCGGTCACCCGCTGGCGGCAGGCTTCGTCGTGCATCTGGCGCAGGTTGGGGCGGTTGCCGAGGCGCCACGACTTCGGCAGCGCCGCCGCGGTGCGAGGATCCTCCGGCCCCAGGTCCTCGTCATCCAGAAACCAGGACAATTCGCGCCAGCGGCGCAACCCCTTGTCGATCTCGATCGCGTCCGGCGCTGCGCTGCCGGCCATCCGCAGCAAGTCGGGCGTGGACGCCTTGTGCCCGACCGGCTGCGAGTGCAGGAACACCGCCAGCACCGCCTGTTCCGCCTCGCGTCCCTCCCGCAGCGCCGGCACCTCCTCCTGAATCTGGCGCGCCTTGGCCAGTTCGGCCTCCAGCAGCGGTACCCAGTCGGTCTTGCTGCCCTCCACCTGTTCCGAAGTGGCGACGCCGGCGAGTTCGCGCACCGCCTCCGACACCGTCTGCGCTCCGGGCGCCGCCAGCAGCGCCCCGACGCCGATCAGCGGACTGCGATCCCAGCGCTCGGCCGCGCGCAGCGCGGTGGCCAGGATGCGCAGGATGCCGCGCGTGCGCTGGAACCCGTCGAGTTGCGTCCAGCGGCTGTAGAACACGTCGGTCAGATCGGGATGGAAGGGAAAGGAGTCGATGAACCGCTCCTCGGCCGCGGCGCGCGCGCGGGCGGTGGTTTCGTCCAGCTTGGCGAGGCCGCGCACCACGCCGATCACGTGGGAGCGAAACGCGTTCCGGTCGCCCAGTTCGCCGGGGGCGAAGAAGCGCCGGCGCAGCACCTCGGCCACGTCGCCGCGCTGCACCGGCTGCACCCCCTCTTCGCGCTGGCGCCGGAACACGTCGAACAGCTCGGCGATCAACTGTTGCGCCAGCTCGCCGCGCTGCCGGTTGGGGTCGGTGGCCAACAGCGACGCCACGAGGGCGGCGCGGTCCACCTTGGCCACCGCCTGCGTCAGATACTGAAAGAAGTCGACGATGCGCTCGCGCCACACCGGGTCGAGCCCGGCCTTCTCGCGCGCGTACATCAGCACCTCGTCGATCAGGATCAGGGTCGCGCGGCCGTGCTGCTGCGGGAGTTCGAGCAGCTTCACCAGCAACGGCTCGGCCGGCGGCGTGGCGCGCTCGGCGTCGCCGCCGGCGCCGTGAATGGCGCGCAGTCCGTCCGCGCCGGCAAGCTGGAACGCCAGCACGCTCCACGGATGGCGTAGCGTGCGGCGCTCGCCGTCAGGCGCGCGCACCCCTTCGATGCCGCGCTCGGCGTCGATCTTGTCGAAGCACAGCGTCACCGTGACCGCCGGCGGCAAGTCGGCCCCCACGTGCTCGCGGAACTCCCGCACCGCCGCCACCTCGGGCAGCGCCGCCGGTTCCCGGAACAGGTGATAGAGGGCGATCAGCGTGTGCGTCTTGCCGCCGCCGTAGGTCAGCTCCAACTGCCGCACCGCCTTGTCGCTGCGCCCGGCCAGCCGGCCGGCAACGTCCTTCACCAGCTCCCGCAGGGCATGGGTGGGGTAGGTCAGCGCGAAGAACTTCGCAGGGTCCTCGTAGACCGGGCGCCGGCCCTGCGCCAGCGTCACCTCATGCAGGTCGGCCGCGAACTCCGCCAGCGCGAGCTCCCCCGTGCGCAGCTCCTCCTTCAGCCGCACCACCTCGTGCCACGGCCTCGAACGACTACCCTTCGCCATCACTCACCTCCGTCACCCTGCCAGAGCAGGCCCTGGCGGGCAGTGGGGGCCGCGGCGTGACCCCGCAGATGATTCTGGAGCGATTCGAGCGTGGCGCGCTCCTCGGAGCCGCTCTCGGTCAGCTCGATGATTGCCTGCACGACGCGGGCGAACAGTTCGTGGCGCCACAGGCCGCGCGCCTCCAGGTAGCCGTCCACCCGCCTCTGCTCGCCGGTCTTCCAGAGTTGCATCACCTTGTGGACGCAATCGATCAGCGGCGGCGGGCTGCCGTCAGCGCCGGACTCGCCGAGATCGCGGGCGCGGCGCTGGTGCCACGGCTTGAGACGCGCCGCGCTGCCGGAGACAACTTCGGCGGAGTCCGCTTCCTCATCGGCCGGCGTCGCGCGGCCGCCGCGGATCAGCAGGGCGAGGCGTCCGGCAAGGTCGGCGTCCGACAGATTGCAGGAGAGGGCGTAGAGGATGCAAGCGCCGGCCGGCGCTGCGCCGAGGCCGAAGTCGTTGCGGTGCAGCAGGTAGTAGGTGGTCAGGTCATCCAGCTCGCCGGCCGCGGCGCTGTCGCGGCCAAGCAGCCGGCTCACCACGAAGCCGACGACCATGCGCCGCACGCGGCGCAGGAACGCGGCCACGGTCAGCACCTGACCGGGAGCGTCCGCCCGCTTCACCACCGGATGCCGGCTGAAGGCTTCCAGCGCCGGTCCGGTAGCGGACCACACGAAGTCCGGCCCGCGGATGCCGGCGTCCCAGAAGCCCCGCAGCCGCTCGGTGATGTTGTCCTGCATCTCGCCCAGCACCCTGCCGTCCCAGCCGGGCCGGGCGGCTGCGGGCCGCTTTCTGCAAACCAGCCAGATCGAAGCCGACAGGCGTGCGCCGCGCGCAACCTTGCCTTCCCGCTCCGTCTGAATCGGCCATGAGGCAGTTACGACGAAACCGGCCCGGACCAGCGCCGCCACCAGCGTTTCCCAAGCCTCCGGCTGCTTGTTGGCGAACACCACCACCAGTCGTCCGTCGTCCCGCAGGGCGTCACTACAATGCCGAAGGGCGCGCAGCATACCGTCCTCGTAGACCTTTCTCGACTGAGCGCCGTCGGCAGCGAACCTGCCGGGTTGGTCGACCAACTCTCCGTCGTTCGCGGCCCGATCCCACTTCGGGCCGAGCGGACCGGAGAACGCCGCGTTGGTTTCCGGCGAAACCCCGGACAACGTGCGCCGCAACCAGACGTGGAAGAAGTCCATCAGGTCGGAATAGGGAATGGCATCGTAGTAGGGCGGGTCGGTGCAGATCAGGTCGAAGCGTTCCCCGGCCGGCGCGGCAGCCGATCGGAGTGAGACGTGCGGCGCGGGCGCGCTGGCGGCGGCGCCGCCGGCGTGTTCAAGCACCTCGGCGACCCACTCCACTGCCTGAACGAATCCGCCGCTGGTGTCCGCCAGCGGACAGGACTCGGCGTAATCCCACACCATAGGCAACGCAAACCGCGCAAAAGCGTGACCTATCTTGTCAGCGTTGGTTTGCCACGTCGCCAGAGCGCTGCCGCGATCGGCCAGCCGGCTGACCACCGGCGCAAGACATGCTTGCAGCGCCTCCCGCCACGTCGCCGGGTAAGGAGCCATGTCGCCGGCGCAACGGCGCATCTCTCGGATGAACGCTCCGAGCGCCAGAAGCTGCCGGTTCGTGAAACACCGCCGCCACGTATCGAATCCGTAGCGCGGGAGCCCGGAAGCGCCGCGCGAGTTGGGAGACGGCCGCTCGGGACTGATCAGCTCGTCGGGAAGTCCGAACGGAATCTCTTCATAGAGGCTGACGAGTTCTTCCTCGGTGACTCGCGCGGCGCGAAGCTCGAGGTCGGTCGGCAGGCGGTACTCCTTGCCGCGCTGGCCCTCCACGATGACGGCGGTCATACGCTCGCCGAGACGGCCGGCGCGGCCCTCGGTGCGAATGTCTCCGGTCGTCGCGATCACGCCGCAGCGGGGGCAGGTCGCGCCGCTGGCGCTCATCGTACCGGCGCCCAGCTCGCGGTCGTGCTCGCGCTTCTGCGCCGCGCTGCCGCTGCCTTCGGGAACGTCGTGCTTGACGTCGAACGTCACGCCGGTTTCAGAGTTCCCGGACTCCAGGGTAAGGAGCACCCGTTTTCTCGGCTTCTTGCACAGCCAGCGCGTCTTGAGCAGGGGGACCTCCGCCCGGCAGCCGCTGCAGCGCACGGTTCGCGCCCACAAGTACGCCACCGGCGGCTTCGCAATCCAGCGCGGGTTGGCCTCGTCTTCCAGATAGCGGTCATCGAACTCGGCGTTGAGCGAAGCGGTCGCTACGGCCCCCTGATCGTCCGGTTGCAGCAACCGCGCCGGGCGCAGTTGCCAGGGTGCTTCCGGGGGGCGATTGCCGCGCCGCCCCTTGCGCCGTACCGGTTCGAACTCGGCGTAGGTCGGATAACGGGCCGCCAAGTCGCGGCGCGCGCGCGCCAGGACCCGCTGTCCCCAGGCGCGTAGGTGCCACGCGAACTCCGCATCGCAGGAGGGCGCGTCCATCTCGAAATCGAACGCCGGGTCGTGACCGTGTCCTAGCCGCGCGAGTCCCTCGCGCAGCGCGTCCTTGCGGGTAATCCCCTGGGATTTCAGGAACGCCTCGGCGAAGTCCCGTTCGCGCAACGCGAATTCGGGAAGCGCCCGCGATTGGCCGGCCAGTCGTTGCGGGTAGTGCAGCGTGCAGCGCAGGATGAACCACGCTACCGGGTTGAGATCGGCCGCCACTGCCTCGCACCCGAGCCGCATCGCCTCCAGCGGAATCGCCCCGCCGCCCGCGAAGGGGTCGAGTACCCGCGGCGCCCGGCCGCCATAGGCCGCTCGAATCTCGTTTCGGAATCGCGCCAGCTCCTGCCGCCCGTCGTAGGTGCTCTCGCGGCCCCAGTGCAGAATCCCGCCGCGGGTCGCCTCCTGCGTCCCCGTCCCGGCGGCGTCAGGAACCTTCTCCACCCGCCCCGCCATGCGGTCCAGCAGCTCCCGCCGCTCCTCCGAGCTTCCGGGATCGGGCAGCAGCGCCGCCAGCAACGCCGCCCGGCTCGCCGCCAGCGGCCGCCGCGCCGGCCAGATGTGCAGCGTCGAAATATGCCCGTGCCGCACGTTCTTCTCATGCACCGAATCAAGCGAAACCTGATTCAACGGAAACGCGTGTTCAATGATCCTGCTATCGGCACTCGCCATGCTTCAATGTTTCATCTTGACCGACTCAGAGATATCTTCAGAAGCTGTTTCAACTATCGTAGATACTTGAATAACCGGATCTCGTACCTTAACCAGACTCTCGGAGTCATCCATAGGCTCACCGGCACGGACGTGGGTAAAGTGTGGATCCGGCGAGCGTGACTCGATACGCCTCAATGTTTCATATTTTGTGATCCACTGAGGTGGCATCAGGGCGCGAGTAAGGGAGCCCATGTCACGGACTATCGTGTTGACTCCTCCAACGTTGGCTTTTCGTTCCAGAGTTGACGCCACCGAGAGATGATCTTGTACATCGATAACAGTCACAGTTCTCTTAGGGGCGAGACGTACATATCCAAGTACACCATGTGTGTCAGGATCAGATATGGTATAGGAGCCATGGTCATCATCACCCGGATCGAATATGTGAAACTTCATACCGCGAACTACTCCGTCCTTAGCTCCAACGTTTATTACGAGGTGTCGTGAATTGAGTACTCTCGCAACTTTTCCATGAATAAGGTCATCCATTTCTCGCTCCTTGAGCATCTTCCAAATCGATGCTTCCCCGCAGTTCATCTACGTCGTGCGGAACAATGTCGCGCCAGTCTTCAATAGCATCATCCGCTGTCGAAAGTTGCTCAACGACGAACGCTTCGATTTGTGAAAGTGCTACCCGATGATCGTCGCCTTCTGATTCTTGAGCTTCGGCAACAACACTAGCAACCCTGGAGACACTATTGTACAAAGACACTAAACGACGGAAAGCTGATCGTGCATGTGGTCTTATAATTTCTCGTGCTGCTGTCTGCGCTGACATCCGCCCAAAGACAAGTGAAGCCAATACCCCGGTTATCCAGGGAAGTGCCTGAAGATACACACCTTCAACCTGGGTCAGTCGTCGTGTGGTCGCGGTATATACGAAGTACACCGCTCCTGCAATCGACATCACCAACAGAAAAATCGACAATATCAACTGGTACGGATCTGGCAATTTCTTGCCTAAATTGATCTTGTTCTTTCTTCTCATAGAAGATTGCGCCCTTCCTCGGTGGTCTCCGCGGCTTCCAGCAAGGACGCGGCGGAGATAGTATAGCTCTCCGAGCTGCGGCTGCGGGCTAGCAGTTTGGCGAACGGGTTGCGCACCCGCAAGAGCTTCGGCGTGGGGGTGGCGCAGTTGAACACTACGTAGAGCCAATAGCGATCTTCCAGGTGGGCCGCCTGCTTCCACTCGTTGGGCTCCACCTCGATGGCGCCGCGGCCGGACCGACCCTTGACCTCGATGTTGCGCACCGCGCCGCCGCGCTGCGTGGCCAGCAGGTCGAAGCCGGGCCAGTCGGGCAGTCCGGCCACGCGCGCCAGCGCCGGCTTGGAGACGTCCTGCACCTCGGCGCCGCGCTCGCGCTCCCACGCGACCGCGATGCGCACCGCGATTTCTTCGATGGTCGCGTCGTAGCGCTCGCGGTCGGCGGAGTCCACCGCGGGCACGACCAGGGCATGCGCGAGGAAGCGCACGGCGCCGGGAACGACCCGCTCGGGGCCGGCGTCGAGCTGGTCCAGGGCGCGGTTGCGGTCTGCGCTCAGCGCGCGCTGCTCCTGCCGGATTTCGGCCACCTCGCCCGTGGCCGCGGCTTCGCCGGCACCGTTCGCGGCGAGCTCGACGCGGCGGGCGGCCAGCGCCGCGGCGCGCAGGTCGAAGCCGGCGCCGGCGCGGCGCCGGCGGTCGGGCAGTTCGGCGCGCAACGCGGCGCGGCGTTCTTCGGCAAGCGGCGCCAATACTTGGTGCTCGGCGTAGCGCGCGGCCGCGGCGCGCAGGTCGAGCCCGCGTCCGGCCAGCGGCACGGCGCCCGGGGCGACCGCGGGAGCGCCGCGCAGCAGCAGGAGCTGCTCGCCGTCGCACTCCACCGGCACCCCGTCCTCGCCCTGGCGCAGCGCTACCAGCCGGCGTTCCAGCGTGCGGCGTTCGCCGCGCGCGTTCGGGGCCGGCGCAAACAGCCCGCCCGCGTCTCGATCGGCCGGCTCATCGGGTTCTCGCTCGACCGAGATCTGCGCCAGGTGGAGCAGGTAGGAGGCTGGTGCGCGCGGATCGCTGAACACCGCGCCGCGTAGCGCGTCGCCGGCGAAGGCGCCGGTGACCTGCGCCGTCAGCGCGTCGAATACCGGTTCGCCGGGATGCAGCCAGATGCAGGGCGCGTCGTCGTCGGGGCGGCGCGTGCGCAGGCGCGCGCGCGCCGCGTCGGGGTAGCCTTCGAGCGCCGGCAGCATGCCGTCGAGCGCGCCGGGTCGGCCCGGCGCCAGTGAGAAGCAGCCCTCCGGGTCGCCGCGGATCTCCAGGTCGAGCAGCGGCGCGCTCTTCTCGATGAAGCGGCGCACGTAGCCGGGGAGGAGTTGCAGGTAATCCTCGCGCGCGAGCTCGCTGCGCAGCGCGTCCAGGTGCCCGGCGACGTCACCGGGCGGACCGTAGACCGCCCGCTCGCCCGCATCGACGGCGCGGACCCGCGCGCCGGTCGTCAGGGTCTCCACCCGTTCCCGGACGTGCTGCGCCCCGGCATCGGTCAACGCCGCGCCCAGGTACTCCCGCAGCGAGGCGTTCTCGAACAGCCGCCCGATCACGTCGAACACCTTGTCGGAGCGCAACTCGGTGCGAATCGCTTCGAGTTTCTCCAGCAACACCTGCAGCACGCGGCCCTCGCGGGTGGCGCCGGCCACGAGGTTGACGATGCGCACGTCATGCCGCTGGCCGTAGCGGTGGATGCGCCCCATGCGCTGTTCCAGGCGCGCCGGATTCCAGGGGATGTCGTAGTTCGCCATCAGCCGGCAGAACTGCAGGTTGATGCCCTCGCCGGCAGCGTCGGTGGCGACCAAGTAGCGGGCGCCGTCCGCGCGGCGGAAGTGTTCGACTTGCGCCTCCCGTTCCTGCCACCCCAGGCCGCCGTGAATCCACGCCACTTGATCGGAGAAGCCCAGCCCCTCCAGGCGGCGCACCAGATATTCCAGCGTGTCGCGATGTTCGGTGAAGAGCAGCCACTTCTCGCCGGCGTAGCGCGCGTCATCGAGCACCTCGCGCAGCTTCTCGAACTTCGATTCTTCACCCGCCGCGCACAGTGCGCGCGCCCGGTCGCGCAAGTCCTTGAGGAGCTCGATTTCCCGTTGCAGCTCGGCGTCCGTGACCGCCGCCAGCGCGCCGAGCACCGCGTCTTCGTAGTCCTCGTTGCGTTCACCCGCGGTATCGTCGCGCGCGTCCTCGTCCGCCCCGTGGGTGTCGTAGAAGTCGTCTCGATAGCGCCGGTCGAGATCGCTCTGGCGGCGGTGCAGGTCGGCGGCGCGCAGCTTGCCGGACTGCAGGTCGGCCGCGGTCTGCTCCAACTTCACGATGCGCCGCTCGAACGAACGCAGCAGTGCCCAGGTGGAACTGGCCAGCCGCCGCTGAAACACGCTCAGCGCGAGCTGCACCGCGGGGCGGTTGTCCAGGCTGCGGCCGTAGACCCGGCGCAGGTAATCGGTGGTCGCGTCGTACAGCGCCTGTTCGCCGGTCGGCCCGCCGGTCAGGTCATAACTGAAGGTATCGCAGGCGCGCGTGCGATAGAGCGGGCGCCCGTCCAGGCTGACCATCTCCTCCTTGGTGCGGCGGATGAAGTGGCGGGCGCGCGCCGCCGGCGGACAGCGCTTGAGCGCGGCGCCGGTGGCGAACGCCTGCGGATCGAGCAGACGCCACAGGTGATGGTAGGGTTCGTCCCGCCCCATGTGCGGCGTGGCGGTGAGCAGCAGGAGATGATGCGCCGCCCATGGCAGGCCGGCGAAGCGGCCGCCGGTCGGGGCGCCGCCGCCGGCCAGCGCCTCCGCCAGCGCATAGCGTTGCGTCCGGCGGATGCGGCCGCGGTCGTTGGTCACGCTCAGCTTGTGGGCTTCGTCGAACACCACGAGATCGTACCCCACGGCGCACTCCCGCAGCGCCGCAAACGCGGTTGCGCCGCGCAGGGTGTCCACCGACACGATCACGAGATCGCCGGCAGGCGCAACGAACGGGTTGCCGGCCCGCAGCTCCTGGCCGGTGACGATGCGGAAGCGGAGGCGGAACAGCGTACGCAATTCGCGCTCCCAGTTGCCCACCAGCCCGGCCGGCGGCACGATCAGGACCCGCCGGAGGCGGGCGCGCGAGAGCATTTCGCGCACGTACAGGCCGGTCATGATGGTCTTGCCGGCGCCGGCGTCGTCGGCGAGCAGGAAGCGCAACGGCTCCTGCGGCAACATCCGGTCGTACACGGCGATGCGCTGATGCGGCAGCGGGTCGATGCGCGCGGTTTCGCTGGCGAAGGCCGGGTTGAACTGGTGGCCGTGGGCGAGGCGCAACGCCTCGGCGACCGCCGACACGGCGGCGGGGTTGCCCGCGAAGTCGAGGGCCGGCGCCGCCGCCGGAGCCGCGCCCGGCGGCCCGCGGCGCGCGTCCTGCTCGGCCAGCGCCTCCTCCAGATCCCGCAGCCGCTGCAGCGCCAACCGCTGCGGCTGCGACTGGCCCGTTTCCCAACGGTGCACCGTCAGCAGAGAAACGCCGACCCGTGCGGCGAAGCCGGCCTGCGTCAGTTCCATGCGCCGGCGCGTACGCCGCACGCGCTGGGCGTCCGTCATCCTATCCAATGTAGCGGCTGCTACAGCTCCTGTCCAACGGCTATCAAACGATAATTTTGCTGCGCCGGCTCAGGGCGGTGGTGCTCGATGCGTGGAGTCGGCGCGTGATCGGCTGGTCGATGGCCGCGCACCTGCGGACCGAACTGGTCCTGGATGCGCTGAACATGGCGATCTGGCGGCGTCGGCCGCAGGGCGTGGTGCACCACAGCGACCAGGGCGCGCAGTACACGTCGATCGCCTTCGGGCAGCGGTGCCGGCAGGCCGGAGGCCGGAGTGAGACCGTCGACCGGCTCGGTGGGCGATGCGTATGACAACGCGCTGTGCGAGAGCTTCTTTGCGACGCTGGAGTGCGAGTTACTGGACCGTCACCGGTTCGGCGGTCGGGCCGAAGCGCGCTTGGCGGTATTCGAGTTCATCGAGGGGTTCTACAACCGGCGCCGGCGCCACTCGGCACTGGGCTACCGGTCACCGGTTGCCTTCGAGGCCGACGAAGCCGAGGCGGCAGCATGACGGTCGGCATGATCGGCTTGACGGGCCAACGCCATGGCGGCCGGCGCGGTGTTGGGCGCCGGTCTCGGGCGGCAGTCTCCCGGTTGCTGCGGTCAGGGCTGCAGGCCGCCGAGATGATGGCGCTCATGGACCGGTGCCGGTCGATCGCCTGGGAACTCGGCCGGCCGGCCGAACGCTCCCGCGCCGCCGCCTACCGCGCCATCCGCTCCGAGATACCGGCAGCGCATCGAAGCCGCCGGCACGCTAGCGGTGCAGCCAGTCGCGCATGGTCCCGGGCGGCCACGCGGGTACGGTGCTGCGCGGCCTTGGCACGACTGCTCGCCGATGCCGGGAGTGCCGGGCAGCAGCTGGGCCATTGCGGCGATCAAGCGGTAGCCGAACAGCGCTATCTGGCGGCGCAGGTCGGCATCGGCATCGTGCATGGGTCGGTCGCTTCTTGGGGGCCGGTCAGGTGACCCGGTGATGGGACACAAGCTAACGCCGGCGCCAGGAACGGCGCCGGCAGCATCGGCAGCCCCGGTACGGCCGGCGAGCGCAGCGCTACCACACTGCTTTGCTGTCGAGCCGCTGGCGGCAGGCGGTCAGCTCGGCCCGGCAGCCGGCGAGGTGCTGCGGCAGCAAGCCGATCACCGGCCGCAGCACCTGCTGGCCCAGGCGCACGCGGCGGCGCAGCCCGCGCGTGGCGCCGGGCAGTTCGAGGCGGGCGCGGCCCACTTGGTCGGCGGCCGTTTCCAGCTCCGGGAGCGTCCCCGGCAGCCGCGCCGCCACGCAGTCGGGCAGCAGGCTGCAGGGGGTGTGGCTCTGCGGACAGGTACCAGCGGGCAGCGGCAGGCCGGGGTGCGGCCGTCGACCGGCGCCACTCTGGGCCACTGGTCACCCGTTGCCTTCGAGGCCGACGAGTCGAGGCGCCAGCATGACGATCGGCTTGATGGCCAACGCCATCGCGAGGACTGTTCCTCGGCGATGGGGTTGTGCGCACCTCAGAGGTTACCCGTCCACCAAACCGGGACAACTCCACCGGGCACCAGCCAGTGGATTCCCGGCCAAGGCCAACTCTGGAGCGTCACGGCGACCGTCTCGACACGAGCCGACTGACCGCGATCCTGCGGACTGACCGCGATCCTGCGGACTGACCGCGATCCTGCGGACTGACCGCGATCCTGCGGACTGACCGCGATCCTGCGGACTGACCGCGATCCTGCGGCGCGCGCATCAGTCGGGCGGGGCGGGCGATCCGAGCGCGGCCAGGGAGCGGTCGACGATGGAGGCGCTCGCCGTCGCTTCCGCGGTGACGACCTCGGTTGCGCCGGCCGCTCGCAACGGGCGCCGGTCGAGCTCGTACGGGGCGCGGACGATGACCTCGACGTCGGGAGCCGCGGCGCGAATCCGGCGCACCGCCAGCTCGGTGGCGCGGGTGTCGTTGATGGTCAGCACCACCAGCCGCGAGTCCTCGCAGCCGAGCTCGTCCAGCACCTCCTTCTGCGTCACGTCGCCCAGCACCGCCCGATCGCCGATCGCCCGCGCCGCTCGAACGTTGTCCGGGTTGGCGTCGATGGCGACGTAGGCGAAGCCGGCGGCCCGCACGGCGCGGCAGACCTCCCGGCCGGCGAGTCCGTAGCCGGCGACGATCACGTGGTCGCTGTGCGGCTCCTGCGCGTCGATGCCGGGCGGCTCGGCGCGCAGCAGCCGGTTCAGCCACGGGACGCGCGCCGCGCCGCCGGCCAGGTGGGGGCCGCAGGCGATGACCAGCGGCGTGAGCAGCATCGACAGGATGATCGCCACCATCAGGTTCTGGGAGAGCGAGACGCCGAGCAGCCCGGTCCCCGACGCCACGTTGAGCAGCACGAACGAGAACTCCCCGACCTGACAGAGCGCGGCGGCCGACAGGATGCCGACCCGGAGCGGCAGCCGCAGGATGAGCGCGGTCACCAGAATGACCGCGAACTTGCCGGCGAGGATGGCGCCGAGCAGACCGGCGGTCGACATGAGCTGTCCGAGCACGTCGGAGAGGTCGAGCAGCATGCCGACGGAGACGAAGAAGAGGCTGGCCAGGATGTCGCGAGCCGGGATCAGGTCCGCCATCGCCTGATGCCGGAACTCGCTGCCCGCGACGATCAACCCCGCCAGGAACGCGCCGAGCGCCAGCGAGACGCCGGCCAGCGACAGCGCCCAGGTCGTACCGAAGCAGACCAGAAAGACGGTCAGGATGAACAGCTCGCGCTCCCTGGTCTTGGCCACGAACGCCAGCAGGCGCGGCACCACGAAGCTGGCCGCCACCAGCACGCCGGCAATGATGAGGACGGCTGTGCCGACCGCCAGCAGGATCTCCCGGGCGGAGCTGCCGCCGCCGCCCAGCAGCGGCACCGCCAGGATCATCGGCACCACGCACAGGTCCTGGAACACCAGGATGCCGACCGCAAGGCGGCCGTGCGGAGCGTCCAGCTCGCCGCGCGCGGACAGCGCGCGCAGCACCACCGCGGTGCTGGAGACGGCCACCACGCATCCCAGGAAGATCGCGGCGCCGGGCGCCAGCCCGAACGCCCGGGCCAGCGCGGCCGCGCACGCCAGCGTGACCGCGACCTGCATGCCGCCGCCAAGGAGTACCGCCTTCCACAGGCGGCGCAGGCGGTCGACCGCCAGCTCCAGGCCGATGCCGAAGAGCAGGAGCACGACGCCGACTTCGGCCAGCAGTTCGACCTGATGGGTATCGTCGACCAGGCCGAGCGCCGTGGGCCCGGCCAGCACGCCGGTCAGGATGAACCCGGCGATCGACGGAACGCCGACGCGGCGCAGCAGCGCCACCACGATCACCGCCGCCCCCAGCACGATGACCAGGTCCTTGAGGAAATCCGGCTCAGGCACGAGTCGATCCTCGCCGGCGCCGCGGCGCGGTCAGGTCGTCACGACGCCGGCTCCAGCCGAAAGATCGAGCCGCGGCGGGCGTCCTCCAGCAGCCACAGCATGCCGTCCGGCCCCTGCCTGACGTCACGGACGCGGCCGACGCGCCGCTGCAGGAGCACCTCCTGCGCGACGACCCGCTCGCCGTCGAGCTGCACGCGGCGCAGATGCCGGCCGGCCAGCGCGCCGGCGAACAGGTCGCCCTGCCAGCCGGGGAAGCGGTCGCCGTCGTAGAAGGTCATGCCCGACGGGGCGATCGACGGCGTCCAGTGCAGCACCGGCTGCGCCATGCCGGGCGCCGCGGTGCCGATGCCGATCGGCGCGCCGCTGCCGTACTCGGCGCCGTAGCTGATCACCGGCCAGCCGTAGTTCACGCCGGCCTTGATCACGTTGATCTCGTCGCCGCCCTGCGGTCCGTGCTCGTGCGACCACAGGCGGCCGGTCACCGGGTGGACGGTCAGCCCCTGCGGATTGCGGTGCCCGAAGGAGTAGACCTCGGCGGCTCCGCCGCCGGCGGCGAACGGGTTGTCGGCCGGCGCCGCGCCGTCGTCGCGCAGGCGGATGATGGTGCCCGCGTGGTCGGCCGGATCCTGGGCGCGGTCCCGCTCGCCCCGATCTCCGAAGGATGCATACAGCATGCCGTCGGCGCCGAATGCCAGGCGCGAGCCGAAGTGGCTGCGGTCGCCCGACGGCCGATTCATGGTGAACAGCACCTCGACCTCTTCGAGCCCGGAGTCGGTGAGCCGCCCGCGGGCGATGCTGGTGGCGAACCGCCCGCGGCGGCCGGTCGAGTAGGAGAGGTAGACCAGCCGATTCTCGGCGAACGCCGGGTGCGGCTCCACGTCCAGCAGTCCGCCCTGGCCTGTCGCCGCGACCCGCGGCGTCCCGGACAGCGTGCGCAACGCGCCGGTCTGAGTATCCAGACGCAGCAGATCGCCCGGTCGTTCGCTGACCAGCGCGCTGCCGCCGGGCAGGAAGGCGATCGACCAGGGACGGTTCAGGCCGTCCGCCACGCGCACCACGCGGAAGGTTGCCGCCTCCGATTCGACCCGCTCCACGACCACGGTCGGCTCGGCGCCGGCCCCCAGCGTGACCAGCAACGCCAGCAGAGCGGCGGCGCCGGCGCGCGTCATCCGCCCGCCTCCGCGAAGGGGAAGACCTCGCCGCCGGCCAGCGTCCGGTAGTCGGCGGTCGGCATGACGATCGAATCGGTCAGCGATCCGGCGTTGAAGGCGATGCGGTCGTTGGCTAGGACCGACGGGTCGACGTGCAGCGGCAGCGGCAGGATCGGCTCGCCGAACGGCGGCACGCTGCCGGGCGCCAGCCCGGTGATCTCCAGCAGCTCCGGCGCGCTGGCAAAGCGGATGCGGCGCGTGTCGAACCGGTCGCGCACGGCCGTGGAGTCGAGCCGGAGCGCCGCGCTCAGCACGAACAGCCGGAACCGGTCGCCGAGCTTGACCACCAGCGCCTTGCCGCCGATCGACAGCGGCTCGCCGCGCACGCGCGCCGCCTGCTCGGAGGTCCGTACCGCCTCGTGGCGGACGTGGCGGTAATCGACCCCCGCCTCATCCAGCATCGCCCGAATCCGTTCCATGACGCTCATCGCGCGGCCACGCGGGTCCGCTTCAGAGCCGTTCGAAGACGAAGGTGCCCACGACCGGCTTGCCTTCGGAGAAGTCGGTGTCGTCCGGGTCGCTGGTCAGCGCGGCTATCGCCTCGGCCGGATCGGTATCGGCGTCGGCGGCGGTGAAGACCGCGCCGTCGTCCGTGCCGGCGTCGTAGACGGAGAGCGCCACTTCCACGCGGGCCTTCCAGGCGCCGTCCTCCATCAGCGGCAGCGCGGATACGCCCACGAACCAGTCGGGGCTCGGCGCCAGCATGCTGACCAGGGTCACGAACGGATGCGAGGAGACGGCGGTGAACTCCAGACTGACGTTCGACGGAGAGGTCGACAGTCCGCCGCCGGAGAGTCGGGAGTGCGCGGAACCGCCCTCGATCAGTCGATCTATCTCGCTCAGCAGCCGGCTCTTGCCGCCGGTCTCCGCCATCAGCTCCATGCCGGCGGAGGCGGCCTTGCCGGACTGCCAGATGCGGATGTCCCCGTGCGTCGCGCCGACCAGACCGGAGAAGTGCGGATTGCCAGGAAAGTTCCGCGGGTGGGTCGCCGCGCTCCAGGTGGCGGCGAACGTGACCCGGTAGCGAGCCTCGGTCGGAGCCGGGGTCTCGGTTGGAGCCGGAGTCTCGGTCGGCGCCTTGGTCGGAGTCGGCTCCGCGGTCGGGGCCGCCCTCGCGCAGGCCGAGCACAATGCCAACATCGCGGCCAGAACCGGTACCATCCATCGTCCCATGACGGTCAGCATACCCGAAACGTCATCCCTTTGTGGACGCCGTGCGCCCGGCCGAAGCATAGTCGGTACGGAACCACCGGATGACGTCTGACCTGGAGATCATCCCTGACGGCTACTCCCGTGAGGTGCGCCGGCTCACCGGCACCGAGGCGCGCCTGGATGCCGAGGTCCGTATCGACGACCGGCGCTTCGCCGGTCTGCGCGACTTCCGCACCATCCTGGAGTTGGCCGCCGTGCGCCTGGAACTGGCCACGCTGGCGGTCGAGGGCGGGCGGGACGCCGAGTTGGCGCGCGGCAAGGCGCTGGCGGCGCTGCAGGCCCTCGATGACCTGCGCGGGCTGTCGCTCTCCGACGATCAGTCCGGGGTGATCCGCGACTCGCCGGAGTTCGCCGCCGCGCAGGCGCAGCTCGAGCGCTTTCTGATGGCCGGCGGCGCGCCGCTGCTGGAGGACCGGGTCGCCGATGCCGAACGCGTTCGATCGCTGGCGCGGATCGTGGCGTCGGCGGTCAGCAAGCACGCGCACCGCGACGACACCTACCGCCCCCTGTTCAAGACCGAGCAGCTGCGCGAGCCGCTGCGCTCCCTGCTCAAGGCGCTGCTGCCGGTGTCGGCGCGGGAGCACCAGGCCGATCCGCCCTACGGCCTGGAGGAGGGGCAGGAGGAGGTACGGCGCGCGCCGCGCATGACGGTGCCGCTGCCGCAGGCCGTTCACTACCTGTCGGAAGAAGTGCTGCCGGCCTACCGGGAGGCGCTCGAAGCCGATCCGGGCAGCGCCGGCCTGCAGGCGACGATCGCCGCGCTGGAGCGGCGCATCGAGCGCTTGCGGACGTTGCGCGTCTACCCCCGCTCCACGCCGCTGCCGATCGAGCCGGGCGTGCAGACCGACACGCTGGTCGGGTTCACCGCCGATGGCGTGCCGCTGGTGACGCTCGGCATCGGCGTCGACGTGCGCTCCGGCACCAATCTGGACCGGATGCGGGAGCTGATCCAATCGGAGGTGGTGCGGCGCTGCGCCGGGGGCCGGTTCGCTCCCGAGCTCGACCGGGAATACCGGCGGCTGGCGGCCGGCGGCCGGGCCGGCGGCGGCCGGGCCGGTGGCCTTCGCCTCGGCGGCACCGTTCCCCACAGCCTCCGCCTGGACCACCGCCGGCTGTTTCCGGCGCTGCGCCGCGCCTATCCGGTGCTGCGCCACCTGGAGGACCGCGCGCAGCTGCGCGCGCTGCTGGAGCACTGCCGCCGCTATGGCGAGGCGGCCACGCGCCGGCTGATCGAGATGGAGCTGCTGGCGCTGCCGGGCGCGGAACGGAGTATCACCGATCGGGCGCTCCGCGATCGGCGATGAGCGCGGCCGGCCGAAACCTGGCCGATGTTTGCGAACTCGTAACGCAATGCCATTCCCTTTGTAAAACGGCCGGACGATCATCGTGAATGAGGTAATCGTGGAGGAGCTTATGGAACGCGGGGCAATGCGGAACGGAATCGACGCTCACCGGTCGATCGGGCGCTCCGTTCGCCGGGTGGCGCCGGTGGCGATCCTCAGTGCGCTGTTCGCGGCCTGCTCGGTGGTCGACGGCGGCCAACCCGCCGCTCGGGACGTTGCGCCGCCGGCGCGCGCGGCCGACGCAGCCGATTCGTCCTTGACCCGGACCGTGTCTTCAGGGCCGGAGACGATCGATGCCGCGCTCGCCTTGCAGCAGGTATTCCGCGACGTGGCCGCCGCCTCGGTGCCCACCGTGGTGCAGATCGACACCAACCGCATCGCGCGCAGCTTTCGCGGCTTCGAGTTCGAGCAACCCGGCGGCACCGGCTCCGGCGTGATCTACGACCGACGCGGCAACACCTATTACGTGCTCACCAACAGCCACGTGATCCGGAATACCGATACCATCCGCGTGACCTTGCACGACGGGGCCGAGGTCGAAGGCGTCCGCCTGATCGGATCGGACGGCACCCGCGACATCGCCGTGCTGAGCTTCTCGTGGCCGGAGCCGCTGGCGGTCGCCACGCTGGGCGACTCGGACGCTCTGGTGGTCGGCGATCAGGTGCTGGCGGTCGGCAGCCCCTTCGGATTTCAGTCGTCGGTCACCTCCGGGATCATCAGCGCCGTCGGGCGCGAGCAGCAAAGCAACCCGTATGCCGAGTACATCCAGACCGACGCGTCGATCAACCCCGGCAATTCCGGGGGCTCGCTGGTCGCGCTGGACGGCTCGGTCATCGGCATCAACACCTGGATCGCGTCCCGGACCGGAAGCGGCGTCGGCATCGGCTTCGCGCTGCCGATCAATACCGCCGTGCGGGTCGCCGAACAACTGCGCGGCGGCGGCGTGCGTCACGGCTATCTGGGCATCCTGCCGACCGACGCCGGCGAGCCGAGCGATGGTGCCCTGGTCTACAGCGTGGTGACGGGCGCTCCCGCGGAGCGCGCGGGGCTGCTGGCGGGCGACGTGATCGTCGCCATCGACGGACTGCCGATCGCCGACACCCGGGAGCTGATGCGCGCCGTGGCCGAGGCCGGTGCCGGTACCCGGCTGTCCGTGGCCGTCGCGCGCGACGGCACGGAGCGCGACATCCGCGTGCGGCTGGCCGAGCGGCCGGCGACCCAACGATGGGCAGGGACCGACTGGCCGGGGATCCACGCCATCGACAATCCGGCGGGCCGGGGCCTTGTGGTCCGGCAGGTGTCGGAATCCTCGGCCGCGTGGCGCGCCGGCATACGCCCCATGGACGTGATCACCAGCGTCGATAACCGCGCGGTGGGCGACGCGGACGCCCTCTACGACGCCCTGCGCGAGGCCGATACGGGGCGGATTGCGGTGTTGCGTCCCGGCACGAGCCGCGCGCGCACCTTCACCGCGACGATCAGCCGCTGACCAGGCCGGCCTGACCATGCCGGCCGCTGGGGCGGTCAGTAGCCGAAGTCGGCGGCGACGCTCGACAGGCTGCGCGTCCCGGTGCGGATCAGCCGGCGGCCCTCGTCCGCGATCCACTCCAGCGCGTGCCACCAGGGCCGGCTGCGCGCCGTGGCCAGCTCCCGCATCTGGCGCACGCGCGGCAGGGCGATGCGCTCGAAGGCGGCCACCAACCCTTCCCAGCTCGTCGCGGAGTCGGCGGTGAACGCCTCCTTGAAGTAGGCGCGGCCGCACATCGGCGCGGCCACCAGGTCGGCGACCAGCGCGTACTGGGCGGCGTACTGGGCAAAGTCGACCGCCGCGCTCAGCAGGAACAGCGGCCGCGGGCACGCCTCGGCGATCCGTCGGCAGGTGTCGCGCACCACCTCGGCGCCGGAGGCGGGCTGCACGTTGCCGGCGCCGTCCTCGATCCAGAGCAGCGGCATCTGCGTCTTGTAGAAGGCGCCGAACGAGCCGAACTCCTCGGCGATCCGCACCAGCGCCTCCGGCAGCCGCGCGGCGAAGGCGGCGCGGTCCTCGCCCGGTTTCTGCAGCAGCAGCGTTTCCGAGAACAGCGGCTTGCCCAGCCGCGTGCACCGCTCGGCCACGCCGGCCAGCCAGTCGCGGTTGCGCTTCCAGCTCTCCGGGTGGTCGGGGTTGAGGTTGACCAGCGTCTTGAAGCCGTCGACCCGCTCGGCCGCCTCTTCGGGCGGCAGCTCCAGCACCGCCAGTTTGCCGGCGCCGCCGTCGACCGTCTGCGCGGCGGACGATTCCAGGCGGCCGATCAGGTAGGTGTCGCCCAGCTTCTCGCGGAAACCGGGGGAGGTGTAGGCCAGGCGGTTGAACAGCGCCGCGCTGGCCGCGCCGTCGAGCGCCGCCGCGAACTCGTGCGCGGTGCGGCGCACGTCGTCGTCGCCGGCCGGCCGCGGTGCGGGCGTGTTGGCCAGAAAGGTGGTGAGCAGCGCCAGGTAGGAGCCGTGCTGATCGGAGGCGAAGACGTCCAGCACCCCGTCGGGCGCCGCCGCCGCCAGCCGCTCGAATGCTTCCTTGGAGATCGACAGTCCGTCCGCATAGCGGGCCCAGGGTCGGTTCATGCCAGCAGTCCCTTCATCGCTCGGTGATCAACAACACCTGCAGATCGCCCACGTTCGTGCGTGTCGGTCCCGTACGGAGCAGCCCGCCGGCGCGGTCGAAGAAGGTGTACGAGTCGTTGCGATCGAGGTAGTGACGGGGAGTCAATCCCAGCCGTCGAGCGGCATCATACACCGCCGGGTCGGCGAATGCACCGGTGGCGTCGGTCGGGCCGTCCGTGCCGTCGGTCGAGGCGGCCAGGAAGTGGAGCCGGCGCCGCTCCGCGTGTTCGGCGGACTCCGTGAGAAAGGCGAGCGCCATCTCCTGGCTGCGTCCGCCGGCGCCGTCGCCGCGCAGCGTGACCGTCGTCTCGCCGCCGCCGATCACGCAGCACGGGGCGGACGCCGCCACGCCGTGACGGGCGACGTCGGAGCCGATCGCCAGATAGACCTTGGCCACCTCGCGCGCTTCGCCGACGATCTGCGAGGAGAGCGCCAGGGTCGGCCAGCCGAGCGCCTGCGCCTGCGCGCGGGCGCCGGTCAACGCGGTCAGGTTGTTTCCCAGCAGCACGTTGCGGACACCGGCCAGCTCGCGGGCGCCCGCTTTGGGCGTCTCCGGGAGGCGGCCGTCGCGGCCGGCCTGCAGCAGGCGGCGGGCCGCCGCCGGCAGCGCCGCGGTCACCCCGTAGCGATCGGTGATCGCCAGGGCGTCCGCGTAGGTGGTGGCGTCGGCGGCGGTCAGGCCGGAGGCGATGGTGTCCAGGCGGTCGCCGACCACGTCGGACAGGATCAGGTTGAGGGAGCGGGCGGGGTGGATCAGGGCCGCCAGCCGGCCGCCCTTCACCTGCGACAGGTGCTTGCGGACGCAGTTCATCTCCCCGATGGCGGCGCCGGAGGCGAGCAGCAGCTCCGTGACCCGGCGCTTGTCGTCCAGGTCGAGGCGCGGGGCGCGGCCGGCGGTGTCGAGCGGCGCGGCCAGCAGCGCCGACCCGCCGCCGGAGATCAGGCCGATCACCAGCGTGCCGGCGTCCGCTTCGCGGCAGTGCCGGATGATCGCGCGCGCGGCGCTCACGCTCGCCTCGTCGGGGACCGGATGGCCGGCCTCGATCACCTCGATGCGTTCGAGCGGCTCGCCGTGGCCGGCCTTGGTGGCGATGGCGCCGCCGGCGATCCGGTCGCCCAGCACCTCCTCCAGCGCCAGCGCCATGCTCGCCGACGCTTTGCCGGCGCCGATCACGATGATCCGGCGGACGCTGCGCAGGTCGACCTGGCCGTCCCGGCCGGCGACCCGCAGGGTGTGGCCGGCGACCGACACGGCCGAGCGGATCAGCCGATCGGGCCGCACCGGATCCAGGCCGGCGCGGTAGATGCGCTCCAGCGTCTCTCTCACCGGACGCCTCGATCGATCCACGCGCGCAGCGCGTCGGCGGTACTGGGAAAGGCGAGCTCCGCCCACGGGATGGCGGTCGGCTCGACCCAGGCGGCCGCCTCGCACTCCGGTCCGGCCGCCAGCGCGCCGCCGGTGACCGCCGCGGTATAGACGATCAGCACCGCCGTCACGTGCGGGTAGGAGAAGACGCCGTGCAGCCCTTCGATGCGCACGCGCAGGCCGGCCTCTTCCCAGGTCTCGCGCACGGCGGCTCGGTCGACCGGCTCGCCGCGGTCGACGTAGCCTCCGGGAAAGGTCCACTTGCCGCGCGCCGGGCTGATCGCTCGCTTGACCAGGGCGATGCGGTCCCGGTCGACGACGATGGCGCCGGCGGCCACCTTGGGGTCCAGGTAGACCACCGCGCCGCACCGCTCGCACGCCGGCCGTTGCCGGCCGTCGACGCAGCGCGTGGTCAGCGGCGCGGCGCAGGCGGCGCAGAACCGCGTCGCCGGTGCGTGGACGTGATCGGCCGTGTCAGCCATGGCGTCGTCCGGTCTATCCCATGACGGCTTCGCTGTCGAGCCGGCTTCCGCGACCGCGCGCGTGCCGCCTGAGCGAGAGGCGTTCTATCATCGCGGCGTGAAGCTGGAGGACCTGCAGGCCACCGCGACGGTACGCGGCCTCCTGGCCGACACCCTGGCCACGGTGGTGAGCGCGCGCTGGTTCGGGTCGCACGCGCTGGAGCTGACCTACCGCACGGCGAACGGCGAGCTCGGCAGCGAGATCCTCTACCGGGAAGACGAAGCGCGCCTGCAGATCGCCGAGCAGGGCCGCCACTGGAGCTTCGACGGCGACGGCGGCCTCTTCCGGCTGGCGTCGGAGGCGTTGCGCATCCACCTGGCCCATCTGTTCGATCCCACCCTGGCGGCCCACACCTCCCTGGTCGAGCCGCTGCCGCACCAGATCACCGCGGTCTACGAGTCGATGCTGCCGCGCCGGCCGCTGCGCTTCCTGCTGGCCGACGATCCCGGCGCCGGCAAGACGATCATGACCGGCCTGCTGATGAAGGAGCTGATCGCGCGCGGCGACCTGCAGCGCTGTCTGGTGGTCTGCCCCGGCAACCTGGCCGAACAGTGGCAGGACGAGCTGTACCGCCGCTTCCACCTGGGCTTCGACATCCTCACCAACGACAAGCTGGCCGCGGCGCGCACCGGCAACTGGTTCCTGGAGACCGACCTGGCCATCGCGCGGCTCGACAAGCTGGCGCGCGACGACGCGCTGCAGGAGAAGCTGCGGGCGCCCGACGGTCGCTGGGACCTGGTGGTCTGCGACGAGGCGCACAAGATGTCGGCGACCTTCACCGGCGGCGAGGTGCGCTACACCAGACGCTATCACCTGGGGCAGCTGCTCGGCGGGCTGACCCGCCACTTCCTGCTGCTGACCGCCACGCCGCACAACGGCAAGGAAGAGGACTTCCAGCTCTTCATGGCGCTGCTCGACGGCGACCGCTTCGAGGGCCGCTTCCGGGACGGCGTGCACGCGGCGGACGTCTCCGACCTGATGCGGCGCATGGTGAAGGAGCGCCTGCTCACCTTCGACGGCACGCCGCTGTTTCCCGAGCGGGTCACGCACACCGTCCCCTACCGGCTCTCCGAACCGGAGGCGCACCTGTACGAGGCGGTGAGCAGCTACGTGCGCGACGAGTTCAACCGCGCCGAGGCGCTGCAGAACAACCGGCGGGCCGGCGCCGTGGGCTTCGCGCTGACGCTGCTGCAACGGCGGCTCGCGTCCTCGCCGGAAGCGATCTACTGGTCGCTGCGACGGCGCCGCGAGCGGCTGGAGAGCCGCCTGCGAGAGCTGCAGCTGCTGCGCCGCGGCGGTCAGGCCGCGCTGCGCGTCGAACGGTCCCGCGACGCCGAGTTGGAACCGGACGATCTCGAAGACCTGGAGGACGCGCCGGCCGGCGAGCAGGAGCAGGCGGCCGAGGAGATACTCGACCAGGCGACCGCCGCCCGGTCGATCGCCGAGCTGACGGCGGAGATCGGGACGCTGCGGCACGTGGAACAGATCGCCCTGCAGGTGCGGCGCGGCGGCACGGACGCCAAGTGGCGCCAGCTCGCCGGCCTGCTCGACGACCTCCTGCCGGGCGGCGCGGCGGCCCCGGCGCGCGCGGTGGCCCCGGCGTCCTCGGCGTCGGCACCGGCCGGACATCCGCGCAAGCTGGTCATCTTCACCGAGCACCGCGATACGCTGGCATATCTGCGCGGACGCATCGCCACGGCGCTGGGCCGCGAGCAGGCGATAGCCGTGATCCACGGCGGCATGGGCCGCGAGGAGCGCAGCAAGGCGCAGGAGGCGTTCCGCCACGACCCCGGCGTGCGCATCCTGCTGGCCACCGACGCGGCCGGCGAGGGCATCAACCTGCAGCGCGCCCACCTGATGGTGAACTACGACCTGCCGTGGAACCCGAACCGCCTGGAGCAGCGCTTCGGCCGCATCCACCGGATCGGCCAGACCGAGGTGTGCCACCTGTGGAGTCTGGTGGCGGAGGAGACGCGCGAAGGCGACGTCTACCGGCGACTGCTGGAGAAGCTGGAACAGGCCAGGGAGGCGCTCGGCGGGCAGGTGTTCGACGTGCTGGGCAAGCTGCAGTTCGCCGGCCGGCCGTTGCGCGACCTGCTGCTGGAGGCGATCCGGTACGGGGAGCGGCCGGAGGTGCGGGCGCGGCTGACCACGGCGCTCGACTCCGCCCTGGACCGCGCCCGGCTGCAGGAGCTGCTGGAGGATCGAGCGCTGGCCCCGGACGTCATGGACGCCACGCGCGTGCAGCGGGTGCGGGAGGAGCTGGAGCGGGCGGCCGCGCGGCGGCTGCAGCCGCACTACGTCGAGTCGTTCTTTCGCGCGGCGTTCGCGCGGCTGGGCGGGTCGTTGCGGCAGCGCGAGCCGCGGCGCTACGAGATCATCCGCGTGCCGGGCGCGGTGCGCAGCCGCGACCGCCTGATCGGCGCCGGCGAGCCGGTGTTGGGGCGCTACGAGCGGGTCGCCTTCGAGAAGGAGCTGCTGGCGCCGCCGGGCAAGCCGCCGGCGGCGTTCCTGTGCCCGGGCCATCCGCTGCTCGACGCGGTGCTCGACCTGACGCTGGAACGCCATCGCGACCTGCTGAAGCGGGGCGCCGTGCTGGTCGACGATCGCGACCCGGGCACCGCCCCGCGCGTGCTGCTCTTTCTGGAGCACGCCATCCGGGACGGCGGGCGGACGCGCGGCGGCGACCGCCGCGTCGTGTCCAAGCGCCTGCTCTACGTGGAGTCGGCGCAGGACGGGCCGCCGCGCCACCTGCACTACGCGCCGTACCTCGACTACCGGCCGCTCGCGGACGGGGAGCCGGACGCCGCGGCGATTCTGGAACGGCCGGAGTGCGCGTGGGTCGCCGGCGACCTGGAGCGGCGGGTGCAGGAGCACGCGGTGACCCAGGTCGTGCCCGAACACCTGCAGGAGGTCCGCCCCGCGCGGCTGGCGCTGGTCGCCAAGACCGAGGCTGCGGTCAAGGAGCGCCTCACCAAGGAGATCGCGTACTGGGACCACCGCGCCTCCCAGCTTCGGGATCAGGAACTGGCGGGCAAGCCGGGCGCCAAGCTCAACTCCCGTGAGGCGCGCCGGCGGGCGGACGCGCTGCAGACACGGCTGCGGCAGCGGCTGCGGGAGTTGCGGTTGGAGGCGCAACTGGCGCCGCTGCCGCCGGTGGTGCTCGGCGGCGTGCTGGTGGCGCCGCGCGGCCTGCTGGCGGCCATGCGCGGGGAATCCGCCGCGCCGGCGCGGGCCGCCGGTGACACGCAGGAGTCGGCGGCGCGGGCGCGCGCCATCGTCATGGAGACCGAGCGCCTCGGCTACGACCTGGAGAGCCGCGTTCCCGGCACCGGCCGGCTGCGCTTCATCGAGGTCAAGGGCCGGGTCCGCGGCGCAGACGCCATCACGGTCACCCGCAACGAGGTGCTCTACTCGCTGAACCAGCCGGAGGACTACCGCCTGGCGATCGTGGAGTTCCTGGACGACGGCCACCGGGTCCACTACGTGCGCCGGCCGTTCCGCCGCGAGCCCGACTTTGGCGTCACCAGCGTCAACTACTCCTTCACGGACCTCCTCGCCGCGCCGAGCCGCCGTGCTGAGCCCGAACCGCGCGGCTGCGGGGTACGATGAGCCGATGACCAGACGCCGGCTGCCGATCGGCATCCAGACCTTCCGCGAGCTGCGCGAGGAGAATTGCTACTACGTGGACAAGACCGCCTACCTGCAACGGTTGCTCCACGAAGGGAAGCACTACTTCCTGTCGCGCCCGCGGCGGTTCGGCAAGAGCCTGTTCCTGGACACGCTGAAGGAGCTGTTCGAGGGCAACGAGCCGCTGTTCGCCGGCCTGCACGTCCACGCCGGCTGGAACTGGTCGGAACGCAATCCGGTGGTGCGGTTGAGCTTTGCCGGCGGCCACTTCAAGGAGCCGGGCCAGCTGCACGCCAACCTGGCCGCGCAGTTGGACGGCCTGGAGCAGGCGGCCGGCGTGCGCCCCCGCTACGACACCGCGCCGGAGCGGTTCGGCTATCTGATCAGATCGCTGCACGAACGCAGCGGACAGCCGGTCGCGGTGCTGGTGGACGAGTACGACAAGCCGATCCTGGAAGCGCTGGAGATGCCGGCAGCGGCGCGCGCCAACCGCGACTACCTGCGCGGCGTGTACGGGGTGATCAAGGACTGCGACGCGCACCTGCGGTTCACGTTCCTGACCGGCGTGAGCAAGTTCTCCAAGGTGAGCCTGTTCTCCGACCTCAACAACCTCACCGACATCACGCTTGATCCGGCCTACTCGTCGATCTGCGGCTACACGGAAGGTGACCTGGACACCGTGTTCGCCCCGGAACTCGACGGACTGGACCGGGAACGGGTGCGCGACTGGTACAACGGCTATCGCTGGCTGGGCGAGGAATCGGTCTACAACCCCTTCGACGTGCTGCTGCTGCTGCGCCGCCGCAAGTTCGCCGCCCACTGGTTCGAGACCGGCACGCCGGCGTTCCTGGTCGACACGCTGTTCGAGCGGCAGGTCTCCTCGGTCTCGCTGCAGGAGATGGTCGGCACCGAGGACCTGCTGTCGGCGTTCGACGTGGAGCACGTCGGCACCGAGGCGCTGCTGTTCCAGACCGGCTACCTGACGATCACGGGGGAGGAAGAGCTGGGCGGGTTGCCGTTGTATCGGCTGGGCTATCCGAACCGGGAAGTGCGGCAGAGCCTGAATCGGGTGCTGCTGCGCCGGCTGGTGCAGGACGCCGGGCGGCAGACCGCCAACAGCATCCGTCTGGCGCGCCTGCTGGCAGCGCACGACTGCGCCGGCCTGCGGGAGTTGTTCCACGCCTTCTTCGCCAGCATCCCCTATGAATGGCACACCAACAATGACATCGCCCGCTACGAGGGGTACTACGCGAGCGTGTTCTATTCGTACTTCGCGGGGCTGGGGTATGACATCGTGGTGGAGGAATCGAGCGCGCGCGGGCGGCTGGACATGGCGGTGCGGACCGGCGGCCACGTCTACCTGTTCGAGTTCAAGGTGGTGGAGACGGCGCCGCCGGGGGGAGCGCTGGCGCAGTTGCGGGAGCGCGGCTACGCGGCCAAGTACCGCGGCCGTGGTGAGCCGATCCACCTGATCGGGGTGGAGTTCAGCCGCAAGACGCGCAACGTGACGGCGTTCGAGGTGGCCGACGGCTGACCTGAGAGGATGCGCTTCTTCAACACATCGGGGCCGGTCGTGGCCGCCGATCACTACTGCGTGCCGCCGCTCGAACGGATCGATCGGCGCGAGATCCTCGACCTGATCCGCGACAAGCGCTACTTCGTGCTGCACGCGCCGCGCCAGACCGGCAAGACGTCGGCGCTGCTGGCGTTGCGCGATCTGCTCAACCGCGGCGGCCACGGCCGCTACCGGTGCGTCTACGTCAACGTGGAGGCCGGCCAGGCGGCGCGCGACGACCGGGCGGAAGCGATGCGCGCCATCCTCAGCGAATTGGAGATTGAGGCGGAGGCGACGCTCGACGACCCGGTGCCGGCCAGCCTGTGGCCGGCGCTGCTGGAGCGCGCCGGACCGGCGGGCGTGCTGCGGCAGGTGCTGGCGCGGTGGGCGGCTGCGGACCCCACGCCGCTGGTGCTGCTGATCGACGAGATCGACGCGCTGGTCGGCGACACCCTGATCGCCGTGCTGCGGCAGTTGCGCGCCGGCTACGCGCACCGCCCGCGCCGCTTCCCGCAGAGCGTCATCCTGTGCGGGGTGCGCGACGTGCGCGACTACCGCATCCGCTCCGCCGCCGAGCAGGCGGTCATCACCGGCGGCAGCGCCTTCAACGTCAAGGCCGCGTCGTTGCGCATCGGCGACTTCGCGGAGGCCGATGTGCGCGCGCTGCTCGGCCAGCATACCGCGGAGACCGGACAGCGGTGGACTGAGGACGCGCTGCGCACGGTGTGGGAGCTGACCGCCGGCCAGCCGTGGCTGGTCAACGCCTTGGCCCAGGGAGCGTGCTTCGGGAACACCGCCGGGCGCGACCGCAGCCGGGAGATCGCCGGCGAGGATATCCAGGCCGCCCGCGAGCAGCTCATCCGGCGCCGTGAGACCCATCTCGATCAGCTCACCGACAAGCTGCGGGAAGAGCGCGTGCGGCGGGTGATCGGACCGGTGCTGAGCGGCGGCCAGGCGAACCCGGAGATGCGGCCCGACGACCTGCAATACGCGCGCGACCTGGGCTTGGTGGCGCGTGACGACCCGATCCGCATTGCCAATCCGATCTACCGGGAGGTGATCCCGCGCGACCTTACCTGGACCACGCAGGCCGGCCTCACGCACGACCCCGCCTGGTACGTGGACGACACGGGGGAGCTGCGGCTCGCCGACCTGCTGGCCGCATTTCAGGCCTTCTTTCGCGAGCATTCCGAGCACTGGATCGAGCGGTTCCAATATCGGGAGGCGGGACCGCAATTGCTGCTGCAGGCGTTCCTGCAGCGCGTGGTCAACTCCGGCGGCCGGGTGGAGCGCGAGTACGGTCTGGGGCGGATGCGCACCGACCTGCTGATCGTCTGGCCGGCCGGCGCGCCCCGGGAACGCGCCCGCCGGGAACGCACGCGCCGGATGGTGATCGAGTGCAAGCTGGTGCGCCGCAGCCTGGACGAAACCATCCGCACCGGGCTGGCGCAGACGCGCGCCTGGATGGACCGCTGCGCGGCCGCCGAAGGCCACCTGGTGCTGTTCGACCGCACCGCCGGCAAATCGTGGAACGACAAGGTGTTCCGCCGCGCCGAATCCTCCGCCGGCGCGCCGGTCACCGTGTGGGGCATGTAGTCCCGCCCTACGAGATACTTCATTGCCGTAAGCAGCTACTGAAGTACAAGGTACGGCCGATTGGCTCCTTCCCAACGTCGGATTTCATCGAGCAGCGTCGTACCTTCCAATCTTCCGGCAGCGCGGAGCACGTGCGCGATGTCCGATACCCCGACACTCGAGGGCAAGTCACCCAGAACGTTCCTGAGCCCAATCCGGAGAACATCCAACACGTCATGTCCTTGTACCAGCCGCCACGGTTGCACCTTCGGCAGCCGGCCAATGCAGCGTTCCAATTCGTCCTCCAAACCGGCCGCCGCCACACGAATCAGCCCCTGACGGTCCACCTGCCACGTCCTTTCATCCAGGAACCTCGGAATCCGTATCTCCTGCGAGCGGATATTCAGACCGCACGCATGTGCCCACCTGATCTGCCCGAAAACGCTTGCTCGATACAACAGCGCGGTCCGTATGTCGGTACTTTCTCGTGCCTCGAAGGAGGCTATCTTCGTCCGCGTTCCGAACTCAGCCAACACGCTATCGAGCGCCGACGTATGACACAACAGAAAACACTCGAGATCATGCGGCGACACCGCCACCAGATTGCTCGATCCCAGGCTCTTCCCCATCAAGCAATCGTAATCCTCGTCGACGATGCCCAACACCCCTCCAACATCTCCATCAAGCCGTCGAACGGCCTCCACCACGTTCGGCTTACCCTCGCTGTCGACCATTGCGCAAGCGGAGTGTCTTCGCGGCTCCCAGAAGCGAGCATCGTCGGCACCCTCGACGATCAGGACCGAACAGCAGTCGTTCATCTGCCGTTCCATCTTGACTTCAGCTACGATGATGCCCGGATTCTTGTGTCCCGCCGGCACTCAGTCCGAGCCTCCGAGCCCGATCATCAGATCCGCTCTGTCGCCGATGATGTACGGTGAATGGGTCGCAATCAACGTGTCGAAGTTGGACAGTGCAACGATCTCCAGGAGATCCGGAAGGAACTTCTTTTGCCACGCTACGTGAAGCGACAGTTCCGGTTCATCGATCAAGACGATGGTATTTGACGGCACCTTGAACAGAAGAGCATAGTACAGGACGAGCTCGTGCTGCTCGCCGGACGAAAGGCAGTCCAACTCCAGGCGTTGACCGTCGTCACTCACCGCGACAAGACCGTGCTCGCGATCCACGAGGATCTTCTTGTGCCGATACTTCTGGTTCATCTTATCCAGAAGAAGGCGCGAGGGGTCCTTCAAGACATCCAGCTTCGCCAGTTTCTCCGTCGTATCATGCACGTACAACGTCATCACGCGCGCCTGCGTGGAATCGATGTTCTTCATTCCTTCGTGAATTGGATTCGGCTGCGTTTCTTCCAATATCCCGATCTTCTTCAGATCAGCCGTTTTCTCTTCGAGCTCGGATATTCTTTCTTCAAGCAGCTCGACGGACATCTTCTCTTCTTCGTCGGCAATCAAACGCTGCGGAAAGGACTGATCCAATGTCTGTGATTTTCGCCCATAATCGGCCATGGTATCATCAAGGCGAGTTCTGAAGTCATGGCCACATTCGACTACCGTGGAAACCAACGCGTCGGCGCCGGATTGCCAATAGCGGCGGCGACGTGGTAGTTGATCTCTGTGACCTCGTCCAAACTGGAACAATCTTTGCGCCTCGATCAGATGAGTGTTCGCGGTCTTCAGGAAATCCCGAAACCAGATCGGTGTTTGAGGGCTGTCCTCTTCGGTCCTTGATTGTGGTGAGACAAGATTTCCGTAACGGGAGATGACTTCCGTTGAAGGAAGTATTTCTCCGTCACGCATGTCTATCCAGGTATCCGGCATGGTCGGGTGAGGCTGCAGGTGGCTGATGGATGCGGCGATATGTTCTGCTCCGATGCTCAGACGGACTTGGGTTGAATCTTCTTCTTTGCCGTTCCTGTACAGCTTCAACTTGGCCGCATCGTCGTCTGCTGCGAACTTATGGAGTTCTATCGCGCTTCCGTCGTGAAATTGAACGGCAAGGCGCGAAAATGGAATCCTCTGAAAGTACGAAAGACGAGCATTGAGCAACGCATCGATCATTCGCAGAATGACGGTCTTCCCGGTACCGTTGGGTCCGTGCAGCAGCGTTACGCGGTCATCCAGCTTGAGATCGATGCGATGATCGTAGACATTGAAGAGCCGATCGACCTTGATTCGTTCGAGCCTTCGGAATTCGGGTTTGCTCATGATTCTCACTCAGGATAATAGAAGAGGGCGTGTGGTTGTCAATGCGCACGCTCAGATGTCCCGCCGAACGACGCTCAGTGCCGGCGGAGGTGTTTCACGCGCCGCTTTTCGAGCCTTCCGCCATGTGGTGGCGGACGGCAGGATGTGCTCGGACACCGGCAATCCGCGGACTCGGCGCAGCACACAGATGCCCTCTACGTGATAGTCATTCATGTCGTGAATGACTATCATTCACGACATGAATACCGATACGCTTCCCCGGCACGTCGCCGGCAGCCTGCGCGACCGCCTGAACGTGATGCCTGCGGTGGTGGTGACCGGGGCCCGGCAGACCGGCAAGAGCACACTGGCGCAGGACCTCACGCCGGGCCGGCGGCGGTTCCTGTCGCTGGACGACCTGGACGTGCTGGACGCGGCGCGGCGCGACCCGGAGGCGCTCGTGGGCGGCGCCGAGCCGGTCACCCTGGACGAGGTGCAGCGCGCTCCCGATCTGCTGCTGGCCATCAAGCGGGCCATCGACCGCCGCCGCCAGCCGGGGCAGTTCCTGCTCAGCGGCTCGGCGAACCTGCTCCTCATGCGCCGCGTAGCGGAGTCGCTCGCCGGCCGCGCGAGCTATCTCACCCTGTGGCCGATGACGCGGCGCGAACTGCGGGGACTCGGCCGCTGCGGCATCTGGGAAGAGTTGTTGGCAACGCCGGACGCGGAGTGGCGCGACGTGGTGGCCGCGCAGCCCGGCGAGCCGGACGATTGGCGGGAGCTGGCCCGCCGCGGCGGCTTTCCGGTGCCGGCCTTGCGCATGGAGACCGCACGCGAGCGGGCGGTGTGGTTCGACGGCTACGTGACCACCTACCTCGAACGCGACCTGCAGTCGCTCTCCTCCATCGCCGCGCTGCCGGACTTCCGGCGCCTGGTGCGCGCTGCCGCGCTACGGCTTGGCCAGCTCGTCAACCAGACCGAACTGGGGCGCGACACGGCGCTGCCGCAGCCGACCGTCCACCGCTATCTCAACCTGCTCGAGACCTCCTATCTCCTGGTGCGGGTACCCGCCTACGCCGTGAACCGCACCAAGCGGTTGATCAAGGCGCCCCGGCTCTACTGGGCCGACACCGGGCTGGCGCTGCACGTGACCGGCTCCGGCGAGGTCCCCGGCGCGTATCTGGAAAACCTGGTGCTGCAGGACCTGCTGGCCTGGCGCGACGCGCGCCTCGACCGCGCCGAGGTTCTCTACTGGCGGACCGCGGGCGGCGAGGAGGTCGACTTCGTGATCGAGACCGGCGATCGTCTGCTGCCGGTCGAGGTCAAGGCGACCAGCCGCCCGCGGCTCGGCGCCGCGGCGCATCTGCGCACCTTCCGGGCCGAATACGGCGAGCAGGCCCGGGCCGGACTGCTGCTGCACACCGGCCCCACGCTCGAATGGCTGGCCCCCGGCGTGCTCGCCGCCCCCTGGTGGAAGGTGCTGTAACCCCGACTTGTACTGAGTCAGTTTACAGTATATCATATATTATGAATGAACGTCAACTCGCGGCGGCCGAAGTAGAGACCGTGAAGGAGACACCATGCCCTTGATTGGTACCAGGCTCAAGCTGGCTCGATCTGCTGCCGGCCTGTCCCTCCGAGCCTTGGAGGGACGGATCGGGCGGCGGGTAACGGCGCAGGCGATCGGCAAGTACGAGCGCGACGAGTCGATGCCGAGTTCCGGCGTGCTCATGGCGCTGGCGGAGGCCCTGGGAGTCTCCGTCGAGTACTTGGTCAGCGATCAAGACCTCGTGCTTGAGGCGGTGGAGTTCAGAAAGAAGGCGATCTCACGGAAACGGGAGGAACGACGAGTACAGGCGCGAGTCGTTGACTTGCTAGAACGCTATCTTTCAGTGGAGAATATACTTGCATTACCGAGCGTGGAATGGGACAAGCCGCGCGAGGCGCCGTATCCGGTGGTGGACGACCTCGCGGCAGCGGAACACGCGGCGCTCAGCCTGCGCACCCATTGGAAGCTCGGGCGCAATCCGATTCCGAGCATGGTCGAGCTTCTGGAGGAGTGCGGAATCAAGGTCCTGGCGTTCGACCTGAGCGCCGTCGGCGGCTTGAACGCCTTCGCACGGCGCGGTGAAAATCGCGTCGCATCCGTCATAGTCGTAAACTGCAAAGACGCCGGGGAGCGTCAACGCTTCACGCTGGCGCACGAGTTGGGGCACTTGGTCTTGGCGGTCGACCCGGACGCCGCCGATGCCGAGAAGGCGGCTCATCGCTTCGCCGGCGCGTTCCTCATGCCGGCCGACGTCGTGCGCACGGCAATCGGGAGAAGGCGAACGACGATCGGCTGGAACGAACTGTTCGACCTGAAGGGTATCTTTGGCGTGAGCGTGCAGTCTCTCGTATACCGATGCAGGGATCTCCGGATCATCAACGACGCCTTGTTCGGGAGGCTCTTTCGAGATATGTCGAGATTTGGCTGGCGGAGTCCTCCGTATCGGGAGCCCAAGCCGCTTGCGCCGGAGCGACCGTCACGCTTCGAGCGGCTCTGCTCGCGCGCTTTGGCCGAGAACGTGATCTCCGACGCCAAAGCGGCGGAACTGCTGGGTAGCTCAGTTCACGAGTTGCACCACAGGATAGAGCAGCCTCCGAAACAATAGCCAGGCATCCGAACCGTTGCGGTCCGAGCATCATGAACGGCTCGGGTGCCTGCGTCCTCCGACACCTCGGTGTTGATCGACCTCGCTCGCGGCTCCCTCATCCAAGCCGTGTTCGGACTTCCGTTCGAGTTGGTAGTCCCGGACCTGCTCTAACGAACGGGAGCTGCGGCGGTACGGCGGCGATGATCTACTTGCGCGCGGGCTCCGTGTGGTGGAACTGGAAGGGAACGGCGTGGTCCGGGCGCTTTCCTACCGACGCCGGAGGCCGGCCCTTTCGCTCGTCGATGCCTTCGCCCTTGCCCTCGCAGTGGAGAATCACTGGACTCTGCTGACCGGCGACCGAGAGTTGCGGAATCTGGCGAATTCGGAGGGTGCCGCATGTCACGGTCTGCTGTGGGTACTCGACCGGATGGCAACCGACGTCGTCGATCGCGGTACGCTATACTCCGCCCTCAAAGCGATCAGCGACCATCCACGGTGCAGGCTGCCGCGACCTGAAGTGGGCCAACGCCTCGACCGTTGGCGGACGCCGCCTTGATTGACTGGCCCGATGCCGAACACCCAGAGCATGACCGTCCCAAGAAGCTGATCGAGGTGGCGCTGCCGCTGAAAGGAGGAGAACATGAATGCGCTCGCACAGATGGAGAAGCTGTTGACCACCATGACACGAGCGGAAAAGGCGCAGGTACTGCAATGGGTCGCGCGCGATCTGGGTGATGCCGTTCCGGGAATCGAAAGCACGCCCGGGGTTTGCGGCGGGGAGCCGCGTATCGTCAGGACCAGAATAACCGTCTGGGTTCTGGAGCAGGCGAGACGGCTGGGCACCGGCGAGGCGGAGCTCCTGCAGGCTTACCCCGCGCTCCGTGCGGAGGACTTGACCAATGCCTGGGCGTACGTCCGTTCCCACCGGCAGGAAATTGAGGAACAAATCCGCGCCAACGAGGACGCCTGAATGGCGCGGCTTTACGCCAACGAAAATTTTCCGTTACCGGTTGTCAATGAGCTTCGGCGGTTGGGCCATGATGTGCTGACCTCTCAGGACACGGGTAGAGCGGAGCAAGCCGTACCTGACGAAGAGGTCCTCGAATTTGCCGTAAGCCAGACGCGCGCCGTGATAACGCTGAACCGAAAGCACTTTGTCCAATTACATCGACGAGAATCCGATCATTCAGGTATCATCGTCTGTACGTTCGACCGAGACTTTATCGCGCAAGCGCAACGTATTCACGACGCGACATCGGTGTCCGAATTGGCCGGTAAGCTGATCCGGGTCAACAGACCATGAACGCTTCCGACAGGTCATTTGAGGCACGTGACCTTGATCGGTAGCCGGCCCAAGCAGTCTCGGTCTGCGGCCGGCCTGCCCCTCTGCGCACTGGAGGCCGACGTAGTCGACCGCGGTACGCTATACTCCACCCTCAAGGCGATCAGCGATCATCCATGGTGCAGGCTGCCGCAACCCGAAGTGACCGAGCGGGGCGACCGTTGGCGGCCGCGGCGCCTTGATTGACTGACCCGATGCCGAGCACCGAGAAGCATGACCGTCCGCAAGAAGCTGATCGAGGTGGCGCTGCCGCTGGACGCCATCAACGCCGCCGCCGCGCGCGAGAAGTCGATCCGCCACGGCCACCCCAGCACCCTGCATCTGTGGTGGGCGCGGCGCCCGCTGGCGGCCGCCCGCGCCGTGATCTTCGCGCAGATGGTCGACGATCCCGCCAGCCGGCCGGAGCTCTTCCCCACCGAGCAGGAGCAGGACCGGGAGCGCTTGCGGCTGTTCGACCTGATCGAAGCGCTGGTCAAGTGGGAGAACACCACCAACCAGGAGGTGCTGCAGCGGGCGCGCGACGAGATCCGCGCCTGCTGGCGGCGCGCCTGCGCCGACCACGCCGATCATCCGCTGGCAACGGAACTGTTCGACCCGGAGCGCCTGCCGGCCTTTCACGACCCGTTCGCCGGCGGCGGCGCGCTGCCGCTGGAAGCGCAGCGGCTCGGCCTGGAGGCGCACGCCAGCGACCTCAACCCGGTGGCGGTGCTGATCAACAAGGCGATGATAGAGCTGCCGCCGAAGTTCGCCGGGCGCCCGCCGGTGCACCCGGAGGCGCGGTCGAAGCCGGAGTTGGTCGCCCGCCGGGAATGGACCGGCGCGCGCGGCTTGGCGGAGGACGTGCGCCGCTACGGGCGCTGGATGCGGGAGGAGGCGGAGCGGCGCATCGGTCATCTCTATCCCAAAGTCGCGGTGACCGACGAGATGGTGCGGGAGCGCCCCGATCTGAAGCGGTACGCGGGGCGGGAGCTGACGGTGATCGCGTGGCTGTGGGCGCGCACGGTGATGAGCCCCAACCCGGCGTTCGGGCAGATGGAGGTGCCGCTGGTCTCGACCTTCATGCTGTCGACGAAGCAGGGCAAGGAGGCGTACGTAGAGCCGGTGGTTGGCCCAGGCGGCTACCGCTTCACGGTCAAGGTCGGCGCGCCGCCGGACGCGGCGGCGGCCAGGGCCGGCACCAAGCTGGCGCGCGGCGCCAACTTCCGCTGCCTGGTGTCGGGGGTGCCGATCCCGCCGGACTACATCAGGGCCGAAGGCATGGCCGGCCGCATGAGCGCGCGGCTGCTGGCGATCGTCGCGGAGGGCGATCAAGGCCGGGTATATCTGGCGCCGACTGTCGAGCATGAAGCCGTCGCACTTGATGCTTGTCCGGACTGGACGCCGGATTTGGAGTTCTTCCAGCAGGCACTCGGCTTTCGCGTGGGCGGCTACGGAATGAAGACGTGGAGCGACCTGTTTACGCCGCGTCAGCTCGTCGCGCTGAATACGTTTTCCGACTTGATAACCGAGGTGAGAGACCGCGCCCGGCAAGACGCTATCGACCGCCGAGCTCCCGACGACGGCAAGCCTCTTCACGCCGGTGGTGCCGGAGTTGCCGCTTACTCCGAGAGTATATCCGTCTATCTGGCATTGGCAGTCGATCGCTTCGCTGATTACTATAGCGCCTTTGGTCGGTGGCAGAACAAGAATCAGCAGTTAGCTAATTTGTTTAGCATGCATGCTATATCCATGAGATGGGACTATCCGGAACCCAACCCGTTTAGCGGGAAGGGCGGTAGCTTCGATAACTTGTTTGATTGGACGATTCAATCGATCCCCAACCTCGGCCATGGGAGATCGGCGAGTAGTGTCCAAGCGGATGCCGGGACCCAACATATTTCGTTGTCCAAGGTTTTGTCCACCGATCCGCCGTACTACGACAACATCGGCTACGCCGACCTCTCCGACTTCTTCTACGTCTGGCTGCGGCGTTCGCTGCGATCGGTCTTCCCCGACCTGTTCGCCACGATGATGGTCCCGAAGGCCGAGGAGCTGGTCGCCACGCCCTATCGGCACGGCACCAGGGAGCAGGCCGAAACCTTCTTCATGACCGGCATGACGCAGGCATTGGAGCGGCTGGCTCGGCAGGCGCACCCCGGCTTCCCGACGACGATCTACTACGCGTTCAAGCAGGCGGAGCGCCGCGACGACCGCGGCGTCTCCAGCACCGGCTGGGAGACGTTTCTGGAAGCCGTGATCGACGCCGGCTTTGCCATCACCGGCACGTGGCCGATGCGCACCGAGCTCGGCAACCGGATGGTCGGCATAGGATCAAATGCGCTCGCTTCCAGCATCGTCCTGGTCTGCCGGCGGCGGCCGGACGATGCGCCGCTCGGTACCCGCCGGCGGCTCATGGAGGCCATGAAGGCGGAACTGCCGCCGGCGCTGGCCCACCTGCAGCGCGGCAACGTCGCGCCGGTCGACCTCGCGCAGGCCGCCATCGGACCCGGCATGGCGATCTTCACCCGCTACACCAAGGTGCTGCACACCGGCGGCGACCGCGTCACCGTGCGCGAGGCGCTCGCCCTCATCAATCAGACGCTCGACGAGATACTGGCCGCGCAGGAGGGCGACTTCGACGCCGACAGCCGCTGGGCGCTGGCGTGGTTCGACCAGCACGGCTTTGAGGCGGGCGACTACGGCACCGCGGAGACGCTGTCCAAGGCCAAGAACACCAGCGTGAGCGGCTTGGCGCAGGCCGGCATCCTGCATGCGCAGGCCGGCCGGGTGCGGCTGCTGCGGCCGGACGAGCTGTCGGACGGCTGGGACCCGGCCAAGGACGAGCGGCTCACCACCTGGGGGGCGGTGCACCACCTGATCCGGGTCAAGGACCGGAGCGGGGAAGAGGCGGCGGCCAGGCTGCTGCACCGGCTGGCAGTGGTTGCCGGCGCGGCGCGCGAGCTCTGCTACCGGCTGTACGCGGTCTGCGAGCGCAAGCAGCGGGCGGCCGAGGCGCTCGACTACAACGGGCTGGTGAAGAGCTGGCCGGAGATCGCCCGGCTCGCCGTGCGGGAAGCCGGCGTGCAGGCCGCACTGTTCGCGGACCGCGGCGCCGACGGCGCCAGGTGACCGCGGAGGTCACGTCAGCGCAGCAATGACCCCTGGACGACACTGGTCCATCGGACATCGGATTGGCAATGACGGTTCGCCGACGTCCCATGACTTCGGCAGCGAAGATGATCGAGCACATACGCGATGATCGGCGCTGATCTCCTCCGGCACATCCGCCTCGGAGAGGATGGTCGTCTGGAATACATGCGGATATTCTTCTCCGGGGGCCGCGTCACCGAACCCAGGAGCCACCGCGTAGCCGACACATTGGCGTCCTTCGCCAACGGCCGCGGCGGGACCTTCGTGCTGGGCGTCGATGACGGCACGCGTGAGATCGTCGGCGTCATTCTCCGGGAGAGCCAGGCGTTGTCCGGGCGATCGCCGGAGTACACGTTGATCGACGAAAGCGATCTGCGGCTCGTCATCTGGTCGGCAACTCCCGCGGCAGCGACAAGCGACACGCCTTAAGCCGCTACGCTGCAACGCCATGCACGGTTCCCGGACTTGGGCGGAGGCGGCTTGCACGACACGAATGGAACCGATACCATCATCATCGTCTGCAACTGGGGATACGCTCCTCACTCACCGATAGTCGGCATGCTCATCGAATTTTCCGTTGCCAACTTCAGATCGATCAAGGATGAGGTCCGCCTCAGTCTCGTGGCCGGCCCAGGCAAGGAGCACGCCAACTCCATCCTTACGGTCGGGAGTCGCGCCGAGACCGCCGCGCGGCCGATCCGACTTCTGCCATCCGCCGCGATCTACGGCGCGAATGCGGCCGGAAAGACCAACGTGATTCGGGGCCTCAAGACGATGCACGACATCGTACTCGGCGCCGCCGCCAGCGGTCCTGCTGAACTCCCGGTGACCCCGTTCCGATTCGACCCGGCGTGCAGCGACCAACCGACGGCCTTCGAAGTGATGTGCATCGCCGACGGCGTTCGCTACCAGTACGGCTTCCGCGCGACCCGTAACGAAGTGACTGACGAGTGGCTCTATGCCTGGCCGAGCGGACGGTTGCAAGTCTGGTTCGAGAGACGCAACGGGGAAGCGACCGGAACGCCATCATGGAAGCTTGGCGGAAAGCTCACGGGCGACCGGGAGGTCTGGAAGAGAGCCACCCGTCCGCAAGCCCTGTTCCTGTCAACGGCCGTCTCTCTCAACAGCACGCAACTGTTGCCGGTCTTCGACTGGTTTCGCAAGCGGCTCCATGTCGCCGGGGTCGGCGGATGGAGTCCCCTCTTCTCAGTGAACTACGCTAAGAAAGGTGGAGCCGACGTACTCGGCTTTCTCGCCGCAGCAGATCTTGCGGTAGCAGGTATAAGAGCCGTCGAAAAGGAAATACCACCGGTCGAATTTCCTGATGACACGCCCGCCGAATTGAAGAAACTGATCCTTGCCGATATAGGCACGGAAATATTGCTGAAACATCAACCGAAAGACGGACAGCAGGCGGAACTGGAAATGGACGAGGAGTCGCACGGAACCCAGAAGATGTTCGCGCTTGCCGGTCCGTGGCTCGACTCCCTGGCAGAAGGCAACGTCATCGTGTTCGATGAGCTGCACGACAACCTCCATCCCGCACTTGTCCGCTTCCTGGTCAGCCAGTTCCACGATCCGACAGCGAATCAGCACGGAGCGCAGCTCGTTTTCACGACGCATGATACGTCCATGCTCGATCGCGATTTGTTTCGGCTTGATCAGATCTGGCTCTGCGAACGCAACGAACGCCTTGAAACCAGCCTTTTCCCGCTCAGCGACTTTCAGTCACTCCGAAGTATCGTGAACCTGGAGCGAGCATATCTGGCCGGACGCTTTGGAGCGCTCCCTTACATCCGGTCAAGCGACAGGAAGACCCAACCCGTCGACAGAAGTGCATCTACTCGTCGCGTACCTGCAAGCGCTCCAATCCGGGAGTGCACGACATCCGGGATGAACGACGATCGAACTCAGACCGATGACCGAGGAATGACATGGCAGTGACGAATCACGAGCGGGTCGGCAAGGGGCTGCAACTGTTGCGCGCCGGCCTGGGGCCGTTCGTCCAGCGGGAGCTGCGGCGCGCCGTGCACGCCGGCGACGTGGACGAGTACCGCCTGCGGCAGATCACGACCGATTCCGCGCCGCGCGGACGCTCGTCCGAATCGGACGCGGCGGTGCTGCTGCGGCTGATGTGGGAGACCTGGAATGAGGTCTTTCGCGAGGTGCTGGGCCGCTCCGAACGCAGCCTGGTCAGCGAGCTGCGCGATCACCGCAACAACTGGGCGCACCAGGAACCCTTCTCTACCGACGACGCGTACCGCGCCCTGGACTCGGCGCAGCGGCTGCTGACCTCGATCTCGGCGCCGCAGGCCCGCGAGGTCGACGCGCTCAAGCACGAATTGCTGCGGGTCCGCTTCCAGGAACAGGCGCGCGGTGAGCGGCGCCGCACCTTCCGCGCCGCGGCTGCCGCCGGCGCGGCGGCCGGATTGAAACCGTGGCGGGAGGTCGTGACCCCCCACCGGGACGTCGCCAGCGGGAGCTATCAGCAGGCGGAGTTCGCCGCCGATCTGGGGCTGATCTTCCGGGGCGAGGGGACCGACGAGTACCGCGAACCGGTGGAGTTCTTTCGCCGCACCTACCTGACCGACAGCCTGCAGCAGCTACTGACCGGCGCCGTGCAGCGCCTGTCCGGCGCCGGCGGCGACCCGGTCGTGCAACTGCAGACCAACTTCGGCGGCGGCAAGACCCACTCGATGCTGGCGCTCTACCACCTGTTCTCCGGTACGCCGCCGACCAGCCTGGCCGGCATCGACGCGGTGCTGCGGGCGGCCGGCGCCGCCGCGCTGCCGGCCGTGCGCCGCGTGGTGCTGGTCGGCACCCACCTCTCGCCCGGCAACCCGGACATCAAGCGGGACGGCACCGCGGTGCGCACCCTCTGGGGCGAGCTGGCGTGGCAGCTCGGCGGCCCGGACGCATTCGCGCGCGTCGCCGCCGACGACCAGCATGCCACCAGCCCCGGCGACCGCCTGCGCGAGCTGCTCATCGAGCACGGTCCCTGCCTGGTGCTGATCGACGAGTGGGTCGCGTACGCCCGGCAGCTTCGCGATCAGAGCGATCTGCCCGCCGGCAGCTTCGAGACCCAGTTCACCTTTGCCCAGACGCTCGCCGAGTCGGCCAAGGCGGCCGGCAACTGTCTGCTGGTCATCAGCCTGCCGGCCTCCGAGACCGACGATTCGCCGCGCGCGCAGGCGGATGACGCCGAAGTCGGCGGCCAGCGGGGCCGCGAGGCCCTGGCCCGGCTGCGCAACGTGATCGGCCGGATCGAATCGTCCTGGCGGCCGGCCACCGCCCAGGAAAGCTTCGAGATCGTGCGGCGGCGCCTGTTTCAGCCGTTCGACGCGGCGCAGTTCACGACGCGCGACGTGGTGGCGCGGACGTTCGCCGAGCTGTACCGATCGCAGGAGCAGGAGTTCCCCACCGAATGCCGCGAACCCGACTACGAACAACGGATCAAGGCCGCCTACCCGATCCATCCGGAGATCTTCGACCGGCTGTACACGGACTGGTCGGCGCTGGCCAAGTTTCAGCGTACCCGCGGCGTGCTGCGTCTGATGGCGGCGGTGATCCATTACCAGTGGGAGCAGGGCGACCGCGTCCCCCTGATCCTGCCGGGCGACCTGGCGCTCGACGACGGGCGCGTGCAGTCCGAGTTGACGCGCTACCTGGACGACAACTGGGCGCCGATCATCGAGAAAGACGTCGCCGGGGCGGAGTCGCTGCCGCTGCGGGTCGACGCCGAGCATCCCGCGCTGGGCAAGTGCGCGGCCGGCCGCCGCGTCGCGCGGGCGATCTTCCTGGGCTCCGCTCCCACCGCCGGCGTCGCGCATCGCGGGCTCGACGACCGCCGGATCAAGCTGGGCTGCATGCTGCCGGGCGAGTCGCCGTCCGTGTTCGGGGACGCGCTCCGGCGGCTGGCGGCAGCCGCCACCTACCTCTACGAAGACAACGGCCGCTATTGGTACGACACCCAGCCCACGGTCACCAAGCTGGCGGAAGATCGAGCCGAGCAGTTGCGGCGCGACCCGGACCGCGCCGCCATGGAGATCACCGCGCGCGTCCGGGACAGCCTGCGCCAAATCGGCGAATTCAGCCGCGTGCACCCCTTCCCGGAATCGAGTCAGGACGTGCCCGACGACCGGGACGCGCGGCTGGTCGTGCTCGGCATCGAGCACCCGCACAGTCGCGGCGGCGACAGCGCCGCGGAGGCCGAGGCGCTCTCCATCCTCGAATCGCGCGGCTCCACGCCGCGCATCTACCGCAATTCCCTGGTGTTCCTGGCCGCCGACGCGATCCGGCTTCAGGAACTGGACGAGTCGGCGCGCCGCTTCCTGGCCTGGGAGTCGATCGTGGGCGATCGAGATGTGCTCAACCTAGCCCCCTTACAGGTGCGGCAGGCAGAGACGCAACGTGACTCGTCCGCCGAGGAGGTGGCCGTACGGATACCGGAGACCTACCGCTGGCTGCTGACGCCGGTCCAGGACGATCCACAGGATTCGTTGACGTGGAGCGCGGCCAATCTGACGGGACCCGAACCGATCGCCGTCCGGGCGTCCCTGAAGCTCCTGCTCGACGAGCGGCTGGTGACCGGCTACAGCGCCATGCGCCTGCGGATGGACATGGACGGCATACCGCTGTGGCGCGGCGACCACGTCACCGTCGAGCAGCTGGTCGATGACTACGCCCGCTACCTGTTCCTTACCCGGTTCAGGGACCCGCAGGTGCTGCTGGGCTGCATCGCCGACAGCGTGGCCCTCCTCACCTGGGAACAGGACTCCTTCGCGTTCGCGGACGGCTTCGACGAGGAAGCCGCGCGCTACCGCGGACTGCGGGTCGCGGAACGGATCGATCTCCCCGACGTCAGCGCTCCGGGACTGCTGGTCAAGTCCCACGTCGCCCGGAAGCAACTCGACAAGGAAGCGCCCCCGGACGGCCGCCCGCCGCCCCCGCCTGTCGACCGCGGAGACTCCGATGAAGAAAAGGCCGGCGCCAAGCCAAAGCCGCGCCCGCCGCTGAAACGCTTCCACGGCGCCGTCCCCCTCGACGCCACCCGCGCCGGCCGCGACGCCAGCCAGATCGCCGAAGAGATCATCGCCCATCTGGTGGGCCTGTCGGGAGCCAGGGTCAGCGTGACGCTGGAGATCGAAGCGGATATCCCAGCCGGCGCCCCCGACGCCGTCGTGCGCACCGTGACCGAGAACAGCCGCACCCTCAACTTCACCGACCTCGGCTTCGAACCCGAGTAGCGAGCCGGCCGCCGCCGAGAAATAACGGAATAACGATGCGCATCGAGTATCTTGAGCTGCGTAACTATCGCCTGTTCCGCCGCGCCAAGTGGACCGATCTGCCGCCGTTCGCCGTCATCGTGGGCGCCAACGGCTCCGGCAAATCCACGCTGTTCGACGCTCTGAGCTTCCTCAAGGAGTGCCTGACCGAAAACGTGTCGCAAGCCGTGGCGCGGCGCGGCGGGCTTCGCGAACTGGTCAGCCGCGGCGCTTCGGGTCCGGTGGGAATCACCGTGAAGTTCCGCGAGAGCGGCGGCCGTCTGGCCACGTACCTGCTGGAGATCGGCGACCGAGCCGGACGGCCGATCGTCGGCCGGGAGATTTTGAGCTACACCCGCCGGCCCGGCAGGGCCGGACGGCCGTGGCACTTCCTCGATTTCTCCATGGGCAGCGGAACGGCAATCACGAATGAAGCCGCGTACGGTCAGGAAGGCGCGACGGAGGAGCGAGAGGAGCGCGTGCTGGACGACCCCAGCACGTTGGCGATCAAGGGGCTTGGCCAGTTTCGCGAATTTCCGGTCGTTTCGGAGTTCCGCAGCTTACTGGAGCATTGGCATATTTCCGATTTTCAGATCAGCAATGCTCGTCAGAGCGGAGACGCCGGACTCTCCGAACATCTGTCGACGCGCGGCGACGACGTCGCGCAGGCCGCGGCATATCTGTATGAGCAGCACCCGGAACGATTCCGGCGCATCCTGGAAGTGATGAGTCGGCGGGTACCCGGCGTTACCCGGGTGGAGGCCAGGGCCACGGAAGACGGCCGCCTCGTGCTGCGTTTCCAGGACGGCAGCTTCCGGGATCCGTTCATCGCCCGGTACGTATCGGACGGCACCATCAAGATGTTCGCCTATCTGATCCTGTTGCACGACCCGAAACCGCACCCCGTGCTGGCGGTGGAGGAGCCCGAGAATCAGCTCTATCCGCAATTGCT
This sequence comes from Spirochaetia bacterium, assembly GCA_965203515.1. Classification (GTDB taxonomy): domain Bacteria; phylum Spirochaetota; class Spirochaetia; order SZUA-6; family Bin103; genus CATQHW01. The sequence continues at coordinate 3,758,312 of OZ241907.1, read as the reverse complement.
GAGCGAGCTGGTGGAGGAGTTCCGCGACTACGCCCGGCGCGGCGGCCAGGTGTTCGTCTCCACCCACTCCCCTGAGTTCCTCAATGGCGCGAATCTGGATGAGATCTACTGGTTGATAAAGGAGGATGGATATGCGACCGTTCAACGCGCGTCGAAAATCGATCGGTTGCGCCGCCTGGTGCAGGAGGGCGACCTGCCGGGAGCGCTGTGGAAGCAAGGCTTGTTCGAAGGCGCCGACCCGCGTTGAATCGCATCGTCTTCCTGTTGGAAGAGTACTCCATGGCGGTGCTGCTGGAAGGCCTGTTGCCGCGTCTTTACCCCGACCTTCCGTTCCTCTGCATTTCCCACGAAGGAAAGAACGACCTGGAGAAGAGCATCCCTCGCAAGCTCCGGGCGTGGGGAGAGCCGGGAGTCAGGTTTGCAATCGTCCGCGACAACGACGGCGGCGACTGCCGCAAGCTGAAGAATTCCTTGAATGCATTGTGTAAAGTTGGGCGGCGAGAAGACAGCTTGATAAGAATCGTGTGCCAGGAGATCGAGGCATGGTACCTGGGTGACCCCGACGCGCTCGCTGACGCGTATGGCATGGAGTCACTTCGCGGACTGCGACAGAAGGCCCGGTTCCGCGATCCGGATTCGGTATCACAGCCGTCCGAAATGCTGCGGAGACTGGTACCGGAGTTCCAAAAGGTGGCCGGCGCACGACTCATGGCCCGGCACCTCGCCCGCGATCGCAATCGTTCGCGTAGCTTCCAGGCGCTCCTGGCCGGCGTAGAGGTCGTTGCCGGCCGGATATAGACCGACCGTAGACGCGATGTGTGTCCAGCGACAATCAAGATGAGAATGCGCGAGTAGGTCGGCTGTCCTAGGCGAGCCGCTCCACATCGGCCGATCCATCGCCGCCACGGCGGTCGGCTGGCCAAGGTACGAACGAGCCGAGTCCGTAGGACTGACTTACTGCGTTTGACCCGGCCCGCGGTCACCCGGCGCCGTCGGCGCCGCGGGCCGCGAACAGCGCGGCCTGCACGGTGCCGGCCTCCCGCACCGCGAGCCGGGCCAGCTCCGGCCAAGCCTTCACCAGTCCGTTGTAGTCGAGCGCTTCGGCCGCGCGCTGCTTGCGCTCGCAGACCGTGTACAGCCGGTAGCAGAGCTCGCGCGCCGCGCCGGCAACCACTGCCAGCCGGTGCAGCAGCCGCGCCGCCGCCTCTTCCCCGCTCCGCTCCTTGACCCGGATCAGGTGGTGCACCGCCTCCCAGGTAGTGAGCCGCTCGTCCTTCGCCGGGTCCCAGTCGTCCGGCAGCTCGTCCGGCCGCAGCAGCCGCACCCGGCCGCCCTGTGCATGCAGGATGCCGGCCTGCGACAAGCCGCTCACGCTGGTGTTCTTGGCCTTGGACAGCGTCTCCGCGGTGCCGTAGTCGCCGGCCTCGAAGCCGTGCTGCTCGAACCACGCCAGCGCCCAGCGGCTGTCGGCGTCGAAGTCGCCCTCCTGCGCGGCCAGTATCTCGTCGAGCGTCTGATTGATGAGGGCCAGCGCCTCGCGCACGGTGACGCGGTCGCCGCCGGTGTGCAGCACCTTGGCGTAGCGGGTGAAGATCGCCATGCCGGGTCCGATGGCGGCCTGCGCGAGGTCGACCGGCGCGACGTTGCCGCGCTGCAGGTGGGCCAGCGCCGGCGGCAGTTCCGCCTTCATGGCCTCCATGAGCCGCCGGCGGGTACCGCGCGGCGCATCGTCCGGCCGCCGCCGGCAGACCAGGACGATGCTGGAAGCGAGCGCGTTCGATCCTATGCCGACCATACGGTTGCCGAGCTCGGTGCGCATCGGCCACGTGCCGGTGACGACGAAGCCGGCGTCGATCACGGCTTCCAGAAACGTCTCCCAGCCGGTGCTGGAGACGCCGCGGTCGTCGCGGCGCTCCGCCTGCTTGAACGCGTAATAGATCGTCACCGGGAAGCCGGGATGCGCCTGCCGCGCCAGCTGCTCCAGCGCCTGCGTCATGCCGGTCATGAAGAAGGTTTCGGCTTGCACCCTGGTGCCATGCCGATAGGGCGTGGCGACCAGCTCCTCGGCCTTCGGGACCATCATCGTGGCGAACAGATCCGGGAAGACCGATCGCAGCGAACGCCGCAGCCAGACGTAGAAGAAGTCGGAGAGGTCGGCGTAGCCGATGTTGTCGTAGTAGGGCGGATCGGTGGAGACGATCTTGCCGGCGCTCAGGGTCTGAACGCCGGCATCGGCCATCTGCGCCGATCCGCGATAGCCATTGAAGGCCGATGCCAAGCAGTCGGTGCTTTTCGCCGTCCACTCGACGGCGCCGGCGAAGCTGCCGGTACCGTCGAGGAGCATGTTCAGCTCGGCGTAGTCCCAGGTCATGGGGATGCTCTGCCGAGCGAACGTGTTCCTGGTCGAGTCCCGTTCGGTATACCACGTGCAGATGCTCGATCCCCGATCGGCCAATTTCGAGATGGCGAACGCCAGATAGACGCCGATCGCGTCGGCGTAGGCGGTGGCGCCGGTGCCGCCGGCGTGGAAGGGCCGGCCGTCGTCGGGCATGCCGGCGGCGCCGGCGTCCTGCCGGACGCGGTCACGCGCTTCGGCTATCAGGTCGGAGAACGTGTTCAACGCTACGAGTTGCCGCGGAGTGAAGAGATCGCCGAACGTGGTGAGGCCATACTGTACCGTCCAAAAATTGCGTGGATCGTCGGGTAACGGTGTTTCCGGAGTCCACTTCGGCTGCGCATTTGCTGCCATTGTCGCATGCTCGTCCGTTGGCGCCAGATACACCCGGCCGCTATCACCTTCGGCTACGATGGCGAGCAGCCGCGCGCCCATGCGGCCGTCCATCCCTTCCGCCTTGATGTAGTCCGGCGTGATCGGCACGCCCGACACCAGACAGCGAAAGTTGGCGCCGTGCGCCAGCTTGGTGCCGGCCCTGGCCGCCGCCGCGTCCGGCGGCGCGCCGACCTTGACCGTGAACCGGTAGCCGCCCGCGCCGACCTCAACCACCGGTTCAACGTACGTTTCCTTGCCCCGCTTCGTGGACAGCATGAAGGTCGACACCAGCGGCACCTCCATCTGCGCAAACGCCGGGTTCGGGCTCTTTACCGTGCGCGTCCACAGCCACGCGACCACCGTCAGCTCCCGCCCCGCGTACCGCTTCAGATCGGGGCGCTCCCGCACCATCTCATCGGTCACCGCGACCTTCGGATACAGGTGGCCGATGCGCCGCTCCGCCTCCTCCCGCATCCAGTGCCCGTAACAGCGCACGTCCTCCGCCATGCCGCGCGCGCCGGTCCATTCCCGGCGGGCGACCAACTCCGGCTTCGACCGCGCCTCCGGGTGCACCGGCGGGCGCCCGGCGAACTTCGGCGGTAGCTCGATCATCGCCTTGTTGATCAGCACCGCCACCGGGTTCAGCTCGCTGGCGTGCGCCTCCAGACCGAGCCGCTGCGCTTCCAGCGGCAGCGCGCCGCCGCCGGCGAACGGGTCGTGAAACGCCGGCAGGCGCTCCGGGTCGAACAGCTCGGCCGCGAGCGGATGATCGCCGTGGTCGGCGCAGGCGCGCCGCCAGCACGCGCGTATCTCGTCGCGCGCCGGCTGCAGCACCTCCTCGTTGGTGGTGTTCTCCCACTTGACCAGCGCTTCGATCAGGTCGAACAGCCGCAAGCGCTCCCGGTCCTGCTCCTGCTCGGTGGGGAAGAGCTCCGGCCGGCTGGCCGGATCGTCGACCATCTGCGCGAAGATGACGGCGCGGGCGGCCGCCAGCGGACGCCGCGCCCACCACAGATGCAGCGTGCTGGGGTGGCCGTGACGGATCGACTTCTCGCGCGTCGCGGCGGCGTTGATGGCGTCCAGCGGCAGCGCCACCTCAATGAGCTTCTTGCGAACGAAAGTCATGGGATAATGTGAGAAACTGAGGTGGTCCCGGGTGTCGGCCTCGGTTCCTCTTAGCTTAGCTTAGCGGGCGTCGCGGGGGCTGGTCCCGGCAGCGACGCTGGACGCGGCAGCTTCGCAGGCGAGCAGCGCCGCCACCTTCATCACGGCGGCGGTCATGGCCGTTCGTTCTCGGGCCGGCCGCTATTCGGATTCGGACTCGGCGGGTGGGCTGATCGAGGCGTTGTTGCCGAGGCCGCGCAGCTCGCGCTTGATGCTCTCGATCCGGTCGAAGCCGGCCTGAATCTTGTCGAGCAGGTCGGCGCTGGCCCTGAGGCCTTCCTTGACGAGGTACGTCACCGCCGCGGCGCGGTCGGGGACGACCTCCGCCCGCACCATCTCATCCACGCACCGGAGGCTGTCAGCGTCCAGGCGCACGTTCACGCTGTGCGCGCGCGAATCCAGGGCGCCGCTGACGGCGTCCCGCGCCCCGGACACGGCCGCGGTCGCCCCGGAGACGACCTTCTCTACACGGGTTTCCACTTTCTTGAGCATGATCGACCCTCCCCGAGATCGCTCCCTGTCGCCCGGCTCTTCTCTCGACGGTATCGATTGCCGGGATCGGAGTGTAACCCGACCGGCCGGCGCGGACAAGTGCGGCGCCGCCGCTCAGGCCTTATCGAGCGACGGCATCCTCCGCACGATCGGCCGGCTCGAAGCCGAGCACGTCGCGGGTGTGCTCGGCGTCCAGCCACCGGTAGCGGTTGTCCGACACGGCGTAGAAGATGTCGAAGCGCAGGTCCTCAGGCGCGTTGACCGCCAGCTCGGTGACGGTGGCCACGTCCCGCTGGCTGCACCACAGCGCCCCGCCGGCCGCGCTCGCCGGCGCATCCTCATGGTTCACGCCGCCGATGCGCAGGCACAGGCAGGAGAGGCCGTGACCGTCGGCGTAGGCGCGGCACAGCCCTTCGCCCCACACCTTGCTGGCCGAATAGGGCTCGGTCGGTCGCGGCGGGTCCAGATGCGTGACGCGGCGGAAGTCGTCCGGCACCTCGTCGAAGCGGCCTTCGGAAATCGCCTTGTACGGCTCGTCGAACCGATAGCCCCAGTCGGTCATGACCGTGCTGGCATAGACGATGCGGCGCACTCCCTGGCGGCGGCACGCCTCCAGCGCGTGGTAGCCGCCGATCACGTTGCTGGAGACGATGACGTCGAACGGCGCCGACGGGTCGGGAATCGCGCCCATGTGGACCACCACCTCCGCCCCCTCGAACGCCCGCTCCACCGCATCCGGATCGGCAAGGTCGGCGCGCGTGAATCGTTCCGGCGGGCAACTGAGCGGCCGCCCGAGCGCCACCCGCGCCGACGGATCGTAGCGCCGGCCGCTCCCGGTCACGGTGTACCGATCCGGCTGCGCAGCCAGATGCGCGTACACCACGTCCCCGATCAGGCCGCTGACTCCGGTCACGTGTACCTTGAGCGCCATGGTTCCGAACCCCTCTCAGTGCGTGATCGCGCCCAGACTGGCGGATGAGACCAGCCGCGCGTACTTGGCCAGCACGCCGCGCCGATAGGGGATCGGCCGCTCGGCCGGCCGGCTCTCCCGCAGCCGCGCCTCGATCTCCGGCTGCGGGAGATCGACGTCGATCGTCTTGGCTTCCAGGTCGATGGTGATCGCGTCGCCCTCCCGCACCGCGGCGATCGGCCCGCCGGCCTGCGCCTCCGGGGCGACGTGGCCCACCACGATGCCGTGACTGCCGCCGGAGAAGCGGCCGTCGGTGATCAGCGCCACGTCGGCGATCAGCCCGGCGCCGGCGATCGCGGAGGTGGGGGCCAGCATCTCGCGCATGCCCGGTCCGCCGCGCGGCCCTTCGTAGCGGATCACGACCGTGTCGCCGGCGACGATCGATCCGTCCAGGATCGCGCGCAGGGCGCTCTCCTCCTCGTCGAAGACCCGCGCCGGCCCGGTATGGCGGCGCACGGTCACGCCCGAGCTCTTCAGCACCGCTCCCTCCGGGGCCAGGTTGCCCTTGATCACGCTGATCGGTCCGGTCGGCTTGACCGGCGCCGACAGCGGATGGATGACGTCCTGTCCGTCCAGCTCGACCCGCACGCCGGCCAGGTTCTCCGCGACCGTGCGCCCGTTCACGGTCAGACAGTCGCCGTGCAGCAGCCCGGCGTCGAGCAGCAGCTTCATCACCGCCTGCACGCCGCCCACCCGGTCCAGGTCGCGCATCACGTAGCGGCCGGCCGGCTTGAGATCGGCGATCGTCGGCGTGGTGTCCGAGATGCCGTTGAACTCGTCGATCGACAGCGGCACCTCCGCCTCGTGCGCCAGCGCCAGCAGGTGCAGCACGGCGTTGGTCGACCCGCCGAGCGCCATCACCACGCGCATCGCGTTCTCGAACGCCTCGTGGGTCATGATCCGCCGCGGCGTGCGCCCGGCGCGCACCGCGTCCATCAGCGCCCTGCCCGCGCGCTCCATCTCCGCCGCCTTGCGATCGTCGACCGCCGGGATCGAGGCGTTGCCCGGCAGCGTCATGCCGATCGCCTCCATCGCCGACGCCATCGTGTTGGCGGTGTACATGCCGCCGCAGGCGCCGGGGCCGGGGCATGCCGTGCACTCGATGCCGTGCCGTTCCTCCTCGTCGATGCGGCCGGCGCTGAAGGCGCCCACCGACTCGAACGCCGAGATGATGTCCACGTCACGACCGCGATAGTTGCCCGGCAGGATGGTGCCGCCGTAGACGAAGATGCTCGGCACGTCCAGGCGGGCCATCGGCATCACCGTGCCGGGGATCGTCTTGTCGCAGCCGGCCACGCCCAGGATCGCGTCGAGCTGGTGACCGCGGGTGACCAGCTCGATCGTGTCGGCGATCGTCTCGCGGCTCACCAGGGAGCACTTCATCCCTTCGTGGCCCATCGCCTCGCCGTCGGTGACCACGAAGGTGTTGTAGCGCACCGGCACGCCGCCGCCGGCGCGCACCCCGCCGCGCGCCCGGTCGGCCAAGTCGTCCAGGTGCACGTTGCACGGCGTCACGTCGCTGCCGGCGCTGGCGATGCCCACGATCGGTTTGTCGAAGTCCTGGTCGGTAAAGCCGACCGCGCGCAGCATCGCCCGGTTGGGCGTGCGCTCCACGCCGGCGGTCATCGCCCGGCTGCGGACGTTCAGATCGCTCATGCGCTCCCCCCGGCCGCGTGCGTCCGCCACCCGAGATAGGGGATGCGCGCGGCGGTCGCGCCGATCCGTTCGTCGCCGGCGAGCAGCGCCGCGGTCGCGTCCCAGGTGCCGGAGACCAGCGACCGGCGCGCCGCCTCCGGCATCTCCAGCGGATACTCCTCGCCGCCCAGCGTGATCGCCCTGGCCTCCAGGTCGACCCGCACCGGCGTGTCGGGCGCCGCCTGCAGGCGGTCCTGCCACTCGCCGACCCGTTCGGAGGTGACCGCCGGCAGGCCGATCATCAGGCAGTTGCCGGCGAAGATCTCCGCGAACGAGCCGCCGACGATGGCGCGGATGCCGTAGCGGTACAGCGCCTGCGGCGCGTGCTCCCGCGACGACCCGCAGCCGAAGTTGCGGTTCACGAACAGGACGTTCGCCCCCGCGTAGCGCGGATCGTCGAGCGGATGGCCGGTGCGCGAGCCGTCGGCGGCGACCCGCTCGTCCTGAAAGGCGTGCTCGCCCAGTCCTTCGAAGGTGACCGCCTTCAGGTACCGCGCCGGGATGATGCGGTCGGTGTCGATGTCGTCGCCGCGCACCGGCAGGCCGGTGCCGCTGACGGCGGCGATGCGCGCGTCGGTCGCCATCAGTTCGCTCCCAGCAGGTCGCGCACGTCGGTCACCTGACCGTTGACCGCCGCGGCCGCCACCATGGCCGGACTCATCAGCAGCGTCCGCCCCTGCGGCGAGCCCTGCCGGCCGACGAAGTTGCGGTTCGATGAAGAGGCGGAGAGCTGCGCGCCTTCCAGCTTGTCGGGGTTCATCGCCAGGCACATCGAGCAGCCGGCGCCGCGCCACTCGAATCCGGCCGACTCGAACGCTTCGCGCAGTCCCTCGGCGGCCGCCTGCTCGGCGATGCGGCGCGATCCCGGCACCACCAGCGCCTTGACGCCCGACTTGACGCGGCGGCCCTGCACCACGCGGGCCGCCTCCCGCAAGTCGGACATGCGGCTGTTGGTGCAGGAGCCGATGAAGGCGACGTCGATCGGCGTGCCGGCCAGCGGCGCGCCGGGGCGCAGCCGCATGTGGCCGAGCGCCGCCGCCATCCCTGCCCGCTGCTCGCCGGGAGCGCGCTCCGGGTCGGGGATCGTGTCGGTGACCGCCGCCGACTGACCGGGGTTGGTGCCCCACGTGACGACCGGCTCGATCTCCTTCGCCTGCAGCGTCACCTCGTCGTCGTAGGCGGTGTCCGGGTCAGAGGCGCCGGCGCGCCAGAACTCGACCGCCCGCTCCCAGTCCTGCCCGGCCGGCGCCTCCGGACGCCCGCGCAGGTAGTCGAACGTGGTCCGGTCGGGGTTGACGTAGCCGACGCGCGCGCCGCCCTCGATGCTCATGTTGCAGATCGACATGCGGGCTTCCATGTCGAGCGCGTCGATGGTGGAGCCCGCGTACTCGTAGGCGTAGCCGATGCCGCCCTTCACGCCGAGCGCGGCGATGATCGACAGGATCACGTCCTTGGCGTAGACGCCGGCGCCCAGCTCGCCATCCACCGTGATGCGGCGCAGCTTGGGCTTGCGCATCGCCAGCGTCTGCGTGGCCAGCACGTCGCGCACCTGCGAGGTGCCGATGCCGAAGGCGATCGCCCCGAACGCGCCGTGCGTGGAGGTGTGTGAGTCGCCGCAGGCGATCGTCATGCCGGGCTGGGTGAGCCCGAGCTGCGGCCCGATCACGTGCACGATGCCCTGCTCCGCGTGGCCGAGCCCGTAGTAGCGGATGCCGTGTTCGGCGACGTTGCGCTCCAGGTGCTGCAGCATCTGCTCTGCCATCGGGTCCGCGAACGGGCGTCGGTCGGTGTCGGTCGGCACGATGTGGTCGACCGTGGCGACGGTCAGCTCCGGGTGGCGGACGCGCAGGCCGCGCTCGCGCAGCATCGCGAACGCCTGCGGCGAGGTCACCTCGTGCACCAGATGCAGGCCCACGAAGAGCTGCGTCTCACCCGACGGCAGCTCCGCCACGCGGTGCAGGTCCCAGACCTTGTCCAGAAGGCTCCGTCCCATCGAAAACGCTCCTTTGCGCCGTCCCGTCAGTAGCTGGGCTGGTCGGGATCGATCTCCTCGACCCAGGCGTCGATGCCGCCGGCCAGATTGACCACGTCGGCGAACCCGCGCGAGCGCATCAGCTCGACCGCCTTGGCGCTGCGGCCGCCCATCTTGCAGTGGATGACGTAGGAATCGGCCGGCGACAGCCCGGCGAGCCGGTCGGGCAGTTCGCCGAGCGGAATGAGCCGCGCCTGTTCGATGCGGTTGATCTCATGCTCGAACGGCTCCCGGACGTCGATCAGGACCGTCTGCGATCCGTTCTCCAGGCGGCGCGCCAGCTCCTGCACGTCGATCTCCGGTACGCCGTCCTCCGCGGCACCGCCCGACGGAATGCCGCAGAACTGCTCGTAGTCGATCAGCTCGGTGACCGTGGGCGCGTCGCCGCAGACCGGGCAGGCCGGATTGCGGCGCAGGCGCAGCTCCCGGAACGACAGCTTCAGCGCGTCGAACAGCAGGTAACGGCCGCTGGCCGCGTCGCCGACGCCAAGCAGCAGCTTGATAACCTCGTTCGCCTGCATGGCGCCGACGATGCCGGGCAGCACGCCGAACACGCCGCCTTCCGCGCACGACGGGACCAGCCCCGGCGGCGGCGGCTCCGCGTACAGGCAGCGATAGCACGGGCCGCCGTCGTGGTTGAAGACCGACACCTGACCCTCGAAGCGAAAGATCGATCCGTAGACGTTGGGCTTGCCGGTCAGCACGCAGGCGTCGTTGACCAGGTAGCGGGTCGGGAAGTTGTCGGTGCCGTCGGCGACCACGTCGTAGTCGCGGAAGATGGCGAGCGCGTTCTGCGAGGAGAGCTGCTGCGGGATCCGTTCGACGCGCACGTGCGGATTGAGGTCATGCAGGCGCTCGGCGGCGGCGTCGAGCTTGGGCTGCCCCACGGCCGATTCGCCGTACAGTATCTGCCGCTGCAGGTTGGTGCGGTCGACGACGTCGAACTCGACGATGCCGATGCGGCCCACGCCGGCGGCGGTCAGGTAGAGCGCCAGCGGCGAGCCGAGGCCGCCGGCGCCGATCAGCAACGCCGAGCCGTCCTTGAGGCGCTGTTGCCCCTCCTGGCCCACCTCCGGCATGATGACGTGGCGGCTGTAGCGCGCCAGCTCGTCCGGGGTCAGCGGGCCGGCGCCGCCCGCGATCGACGGCACGATGGAGATCTCGTCCCCGTCGGCGACCGGCGTCGCTTCCCCTTCCCGGTCGCGGATGCTGTCGTCGTTCACGTAGACGTTCACGTAGCCCGGCACCGTGCCCTGGGGGGTCAGCAGGTGCTTCTTGAGATCGGCGCTGCGGGCGGTGAGCTGGCCGAGCAGATCGGCCACGTCGCGGGCGGCGTCGACGGTGACGGCCGACTGCCCGTCCAGGAACGGGCGCAACGGCGTCGGAATGTTGACGGTTATCGGCATGGATCAGTCCTCGAGGACGCGCATCGGCTCGCGGCGAAACGCGCTGCCGTCGCCGTTCAGCGCAAAGCAGCCCATCTGCCCGCGATATTCCGCCCTCCGTATCGAGATGATGATATACAAGAACAGCGGCTGCGCATAATGGAGATCGGTGGCGCTCGGCTCGGCCGGATGGTCGGGATGCGAATGGTAGAAGCCGAGCAGCTCCACGCCGGCGGCGCGGGCATGCCGCTCGCACGCCAGGTAGTCGCGGTCGGCCACGTGAAAGCGGCGCCGGCGGTCCTGGTCCGAGTCGTTGTCCAGCGGCCTGATCTGGGTGATGACCGGTCCGGCCGGCGGGCGGGCGCCGAACAACGCGCCCACGCACTCGTACGGATAGGCGCGCTCGGCGGCGCGCGCCATCTCACGCGAAAGGGTCTGCGAGACCGTCGTCATGTCGGTTCCAGAAGTCGTCGGCCAGGTACTTGAGCGAGTTGTCGGGGAAGACCGTCACCACCACCGCCCCCGGACCCGCCTCGCGCGCCGTGCGCAGCGCGGCCGCCAGGTTGGCGGCCGACGACGGGCTGAGCGGAAAGCCCAGGTAGCGGCCGGCCGCCACCGCATAGCGGTACGCCTCCGGCGTGGCGACCTCGATCGGGTCCGCGCACAGCTCGGCGTCGTAGATCGCCGGCACCTGCGCGACGGTCGGGATGTGCTTCCAGCCTTCCAGGCCGTGCAGCGGCGTATCCGGCTGCACGGCGATGCAGCGCACCCCCTTGCCGAGCAGGAAGCGCGAGGCGCCCACGAAGGTGCCGGCGGTGCCCAGGCCGGCCACGAAGTGGGTGACGCGCCGGCGGCTCTGCTCCCAGATCTCCGGCCCGGTGCCGTGGTAGTGCGCCTGCCAGTTGGCGGGGTTGGCGTACTGATCGGGGTAGTAGTACCGCTCCGGGGCCGCCGCCACCAGCCGCCGCGCCTCCAGCTGCGCGCCGTCGGTCCCTTCCAGCGGGTCGGTGTAGGTGACCGCGGCGCCCAGCGTCGCCAGCAGCCGCTTGCGCTCCGGGGACGCGTTGGCCGGCATGGTGATGTGGACTGGGAGCCGCAGCGCGGCGCCGACGGCGGCCAGCGCGATGCCGGTGTTGCCGCTGGTCGCCTCGATCAGGGTGCGGCCGGCCAGCAGGTCGGCGGCCAGCGCCTGTTCGATCATCCCCTTGACCGCGCGGTCCTTCACCGACCCGGTCGGGTTGAAGTACTCGAGCTTGGCGTACACCTCCACGCCCGGAATGCCGTGGCGGACCGGCGCCAGCGGCGTGTTGCCGATCAGATCGAGCGTTGCGCGGCCGGGATACGCTCGGCCGGGGTGCACGCGGCCGGCGCTCACAGGGCCAGCAGCACGTCCAGCTCGGCGATTCTCGCGCAGAGCGTCTGCAGGAACCGGGCGGCCGGAGCGCCGTCGATCAGGCGGTGGTCGATGGTCAGCGACAGCGCGATCTGCTGCCGGACCGACTGCTCGCCGGTGGGCCGCCACGCCACCGCGCCGACGCCCAGGATAGCCGCCTGCGGCGGGTTCAGAATCGGCGTGAACGACTCCACGCCGAAGCTGCCCAGGTTGCTCACCGTGAAGGTGCCGCCGGCAAGCTCCGCCGGCGTGATCGATCCGTCGCGGCACCGTTCGGCCAAGTCGGCGGCGCGCTCCGACAGCTCGCGGACGCGCAGGCCGGCGGCGTCGCGAATCACCGGCACCATCAGTACGCGCGGCGTGTCGACCGCGAACGCCAGGTGCACGGCGGCCGAGCGCACGATCTCCAGGCCGCGTTCGCCGTCGCGGCCGGTCGCGTTGATCTCCGGGTACTCGGTCAGGGTGCGGGCCGCGGCGAACAGGAGCAGGTCGTTGAGCGTGACGCCGGACATCTCGAACTGCGGATCGGCGCTCTTGAAGGCGGCGCGGAGCTGCAGGAGCCGGGTCGCGTCCGCGTAGGCGGTCATGGTGAGCTGCGCCGTGTCGCGCAGCGACGCGTGCATCCGCTCGGCGACCAGCCGGCGCGCGCCACGCACCGGAATCACCTGATCGGCAGCCAGACCGGCAGCCAGACCGGCAGCCGCCTGACCGGCAACCGCTTGGCCGGCCGCGGCGGGCTCGGCCGCGGGGGCGCGTGCCGTCGCCGGCGACGGTGCCGCCGCGGCGGCGAGCACGTCGCGTTCGATCACGCGGCCGCCCGGCCCGGTGCCGGTCAGGCCGGCCAGCGGCACCGACCGCTCCGCGGCCCGCTTGCGCGCGCGGGGAGAGACCGCGTCCCGGCGCCGGCCGGCCGGCGCCGGGACGGCAGCGGCAGGCGCGGCGGCTCGCTGCGCGGCGGCTCCCTGGGCGGCGGCTCCCTGGACGGCGGCTCCCTGGACGGCGGCTCCCTGGACGGCGGCTCCCTGGACGGCGGCTCCCTGGACGGCGGCTCCCTGGACGGCGGCTCCCTGGACGGCGGTGGACGCCGGTGCCGTCGGCGGGGCCGAGGCACCCGGCTCCGCGGCGGCAGGCGCGGCGCCGGCCTGCTCGGCGGCGGCGCCGATCTCGTCCGCGCTGCCGATCAGGGCGATCGGTCCGTCCTCCGGTATCTCCGCCCCGACGTCGAACAGCTTTGCCACCAGCACGCCGTCGGCCTGCGACTCGATCGCTATCGCCGCCTTGTCGGTCTCCACCTCGCAAATCGGCTCGCCGGCGCTGACCGGATCGCCGATCTCCTTGGTCCAGGCGACGATGGTGCGCGTCTCACCTGGCTGCGCGAGCGGCGGGCGGACCGGGACGGCCATTCAGGCGTGCTCCAGCGATCCCTTGCTGTACGCAAGGTCGATCGCCAGGATCGCCGCGTCGGCGTGGGAATCGAGGTCGCCGGTGATCTCCTCGATGCCGGCGATCAGCCGATCGAAGTGGCCGGCCGGGACGACCGCCATGATGGTCCTGCTCACGTCGCTCTTCTCGCCCAGAAAGTTCAGGAAGTCGCCGAAGATCGGCACGCTGGTGAGATGGCCGCGGATGCCCTTGGTGTCGAACACCGCGGCGCCGCGGATGCCGCGCTCCAGGAACAGCGTGACGATATCATCGAAGTAGCGGTGCTGGTATACCACGACGAACAGCAGCCGGTCGCCAACCTGCGAACTGCCCGCCGAAACGCGCGCGGCGGCCGGCTGCAGGTGCGCGGCGAACGCGTCGGCGAGCTGCTGGCGGGTCGGCGCCGCCAGCAGCTCCTCGTGCAGCCGGCGGTTGAGGCCGGTCCGGGAGATCTGCGCGAGCAATTGCAGGTACTGCTGCGGGTCCTCATCCGGTCCGATCAGCACGAAGAACAGCCGCGTCCGCTTGCCGTCCACGCTGTCGTAGTCGATGCCGCGCCTGGACACGGCGATGCCGAACACGAACTGCGACGCCTGCGGCAGACGGGCGTGCGGGATGGCGACCCCGTCCTCGAATCCGGTCGATCCCGCCTCCTCGCGTTCCATCAGCGCCCGCTGCAGGGCGTCCGCGGTGACCCCTTCCAGCCCCGCGCACACCAGCTCGGCCAGCTCCCGAACGCACTGCTCCTTGTCGGTCGCGCTGAGCGCCACCGTGCAGGCGCGCGCATCGATGATCTCGCGTAGCTCCACCATGTCCGGCAGTCTGTCGGATATGCCCGGTCGCGCCAATCCGACCGACTCCTATCGTCGCGCCGCAACGCCGCGGGTCAAGCCGAAGCGAGAGATCGACGGGCCGATCAGCTCATTGATGAACACGCTCAACAGCACGATGTTGACGAGCTGCGTCACCAGCCGCTGCACGTCCGCGGCGGCGGCGGTCACCATGTTCGATCCTTGCAGGAACAGCGCCAGACCGATGGCCACGCCCGCCTGGGGGAACAGGCAGAAGCCCAGGAAGCGGCGCACGCCGTCCGGCGCGCGCATCGCCCACGCGCCGAGGTACGCCCCCGTGAACTTTCCGGCGAAACGGGCGGCCAAGTAGACCAGGCCGTAGATCACGACCGTCACCTCGGCGAACACCGCGAGCCGCAGCTCGGCGCCGGCCAGGATGAAGAACAGGGCGAAGACCGGCGGCGTCACCGGTTCCAGCACGGCGAACAGGCGCCGGTTGGCCGGGCTCAGGTTGATCAGCGCCGCACCGAACGCCATGTTGGCCAGCAGCGGCGACAGTTCCAGGGCCAGAGCGCCCGCGGTCACGATGAACACCACGGCCACGGTGACGACCAGCCGCGCGCCGTCGGACGGCGAGCGCCGCCCGATCACGTGCAGGACCGCGCCGCCCACGACGCCGAGCAGCACCGAAAGACCGATCTCTGCCCCGGCCTCGGCGGCCGCGAGCAGGGCGCCGCCGTCGTGCGCGCCGGCCGGCCCGAACAGCGGCGACACCATCGCCAGGATGACGCTGAACAGCAACACGGCGATGGCGTCGTCGAAGGCGACCACGCCGTACAGATAGTCCACGAACTCGCCGCGCATCTTCAGCTCGCGCACGATGACGACCGTCGCCGCCGGCGCGGTGGCCGCGGCGATGCCGCCGAGCAGCAGCGCGAACCGGGAGTCCAGGCCCAGAAGGCTGAGCAGGGCGCTGACCACCGCGAACGCCAGAAACGCCTCCAGCACCGTGATCACCAGGATCTTGGCGCCGGAGCGGCGGAGCTTGGCGAGTTGGAACTCGCCGCCGATCGTGATGGCGATGAAGGCCAACGCCACCTCCGTCACCGCCTGCAGCCGCTCGGTCGCATGGTGGGAGATGAGGCCGAGGACCGAGTCGCTCAACGCCAGGCCGGCGACGATGTAGCCGGTGATCGACGGCAGGCCGACCCGTCCGGCCAGCCGGCCGGCGAAGTAGCCGCAGAGCAGCAGCACGCCCAGGCTCAGCACCGGGCTGGCGTCCGCGACGGCCGCGGCCCGCTCGACCGCCGCTGCGAGCCCCTGCACGCGCAAGAGCGTAGGTTTCGCCGGCCGCGGCGTCAATTCGCCGGCGCCCGCCGGCACGGTCCTGACAGGCCGGCCGGCGGCGGTGTAGTCTGCGGCGTCGCCATGAGATCGAAGCCGATTTTGCGCACTGCGTTGATCGCGTTGGGAGCGGCGCTGCTGCTGGCCGGCTGCTTTCCGCGCATTCCCTCGCAAGCCGCTGCCCAGCGGCAGCCGGCGTCGACCGACGCTTCGTTCTCTCCGGACGGATCGCGGATACTGTTCGCCGCCAACCATGACGGTGACCTGGAGATCTACGTGGTGGGCGCCGACGGCGCCGGCATGCGCGCGCTGACCGACAACGACAAGCAGGACTTCTTTCCGAGCTGGTCGCCGGACGGCTCCACCATCGTGTTCAGCTCGGACCGCGACGGCGCCGTGGAGCTCTACCTGATGGACGCCGACGGCGGGAATCAGCGGCGCCTCATCGACGCGGCGCCTTGACGCCGGCGCCGTGACGCCGGTGCCGGCGATCAGGAGCGGCTGCGGCCCCTGCCGGCGCCCCAGCCGTCGGCCGCCATGCGGTCGGGACCGTTGATGGCCACCACCAGCGTGGCGATCAGCACCCCGAAGTCGCGCACCGCGATCGCCGGGCCGGCGAGCAGATAGACGGTTACGACGATCACGGCCAGTTGCGCGGCCAGCAGCAGCGCCGCCGCCCGCGTGAACAGGCCCACGATCAGCGCGCTGGCGAGCGCCACCTCGATCCCGCCGTGGATCACCGTGAAGAGCCGGTCGAAGTCGACCACGCCGATGGCGTCGCCGATCGTGTAGACCAGCTCGGGCAGGTAGGCCGCCCCGAAATCGGGGTCGCGGAGCTGGGCGACGCCGAACCACAGAAACACCACGCCGACGCCGAGGCGTAGCAGCACCATGCCGGCATTGTGAGGTCCGCCCCCGCCGCGTGGCATTCGCTGCAGGCTAGCGGACGCCCGCCCCCGGCGTCAAGGACGCCGGCCGCAGGCGGTGACCTCAGGCCGCGGCAAGAGCGATCCGCCGCGCGACCGGCGCCGGCCAGCAGCGGTCCGCCAGCACCGTGACGCCGGCCGGTCCCACCGCGAGCAGCGCCGCGCCGGCGCCGGCTCCAACCGGCAGGGATTCCCCGACCGCATCCAGCGCCGCCAGGCCGGCGCCGCGGTCCGGGACGAAGGCCACGAAGGCGCCGCCGCCCCCGCCGCCGCTGATCTTGCCGCCGGTGGCGCCGGCGGCTCGGGCCGCGGCCAGGACCCCGGCCACCGCCGGCGAGCCGACGCCGAGGCCGGCCAGCAGCTCGTCCGCTTCGTCGGCCAGCGCGCCCAGGCGGACCGCCCGATCGGCGGCGGATGCGGCCAGCAGCTCGCACGCCGGCGCCACGATCGCGCCCAATCGGTCGATCGCCGATCGCACCGCATCGTCGCCCGCCCGCATCCGCCGCCGCACCGCCGCCACGTGGGCGGCGGTGTCGCCGCGCCGCGGCACGAATCCCGCGATCAGGTAGAGCCCCGGCACGGCGATCGCGTGCGCGGCGGGCAGCCGTCCCGGCGCCGGCGGCGTGAATCGCTGCACGCCGCCGAGCAGCGCCAAACCGGTGTCGATGCCCGACGGCGATCCGTGAAAGGCGTGCTCCGCGCGGTGCGCGACGCCCCACAGCGACCGTCCACCGCGCGCGGCGGCCCGGCCGCCGGCGGCGCGCGGCCGGGCCGCCGCGCGCGCCAAGGCCACGCAGAGCGCCGCCGAAGAGCCGAATCCCACCCCGAGGGGAATCTCCGAGCGCACCTCCAGCGCGCCGGCCGGCGGTGCGCCGGCACCGGCGCCGATACGGCGGCACGCGTCGCGCAGCCGTTCAGCCGCGGCCGGCGACTGGTCGCCCGACGAGTCGGCCGACTCGTCGCCGGCGCGCGCCGCCGCGAACCGCAGCCGCAGCCGCCACGGCAGGCCCACGCCGACCGCCGGCCGGCCGTACACCGCGGCATGCTCGCCGAACAGCAGCAGCTTGCCGCCGGCCGCGCCGATCACGGCGCGATCTCGCGGGTCACCCCGGCCGCGCTGACGGAGAGCCGGCGCGCCCCCGGGACCGCCGGCGCCGCCATTCCTGGCACCGCCGCCACGCCTGGCACCGGCACGCAGAGCGCCAGCTCCCCGCCGGCGCCGACCGGCTTGCCGGCATGGCCGGCTGCGGCCGCGCGATCGAGCCGATCGCGCAGCTCGGCCGGCTCGACCGGGACGCCGATCGCCTCACCCAGCCAGCGCGTCACGCGCCGGCCCGCGCGCACCGCTTCGGCCCACCCGCCGGTCCGCAGCGCGTGCCGAACGATCGCGTCGGAGACTCGGCGATGGCGACTGCAGTCGGCCGGCCGCTCCCGAGCCCACGCCAGATAGCGCGCAATCGCCGGCGGCGTCGCCAGCGGCCGATCGCCGAAGATCAGGAACAGGTCGGCCGGCACCGTCGCAGCGGCCGGCAGACGCTCGAAGCGCGGCTCCTCGCCGCCGTGGAACAGACCCGCGCCGCCGTAGGTCGACGCGGCCACGTCGTAGCCGCTGCCGCGGCCTCCCTGCGCCGCGCGGTGCGCGCGCAACGCCGTTCGGAACACGGTATCGAGCGGCGGCGCGCCGCACGGCCCGGCGAGCAGCGCGCAGGTGAGCGCCGCGGCCACCGCGGCGCTGGAACCGAGGCCCGGCGTGCGGCCGCCGCCGGTCAGCGCACTGGAGTCGACCGTCACCAGCGCCGGACCGGGCGCCCGGCCGAGCGTCCGCCCGCACGCACGGATCACCGCCTCCAGCAGGCCGCCCGCGCGCGACGGCCACGCGAACCGGTCGATGCCGTCGGTTCCTTCGATGCGCAGGGCATCCCCGCCGGCACGCACGAGCACCCGCGCGCGCGGCCCGACCGAGGCCGCCACCCCCAGACCGCCGGGCCACAGCACCGCGTACTCGCCGAGCAGCAGCACGCTGCCGGGAGCGCTGTACGCCGCCGGATCAGCCGCCGCCGGATCAGCGGCCAACGCGCACCCCCGCCCCGATCGCCGACACCACCGGCGGCTGCGCCCCCGGACAGGCCGCCGCCAGCGCTGCGGCAACCCGCCCGGCGTCGCCGTCGGCGCACAGCACCTTGACCTGCGGCCCGGCGTCCATCGTCTCCCAGGCGGCCACGCCGCGCGCGCGCAGCTCCTCCACCGCCGCCAGCAGCGCCAGCGTCTCCGGCAGCCAGTAGCGGATCGGCGGATCGGCCGCCAGCATGGTCGCGAACATGCGGCAATAGCTCTTCCGCATCGCGCCGCCGAGCCGCGCCAAGTCGTGTTCGCGCACCGCGGCGACCGCCTCCCGGTAGAGCCGCGGGCTGTCGCGCACCCATCCATCGTACGCGGGAGAGGTCCGCCGTACGCGCTCCATCGCCTCGCGCGAGCCGATCGGCTTGGCCGCGTCGGTAACCACGGCGATGACGACCCGCAGCTCCGGCCACGCAGCCGCCGGCGCCAGCGGCTGCGCGTGTTCGGCCCTCGCCGGCAGCACCGCGAAGCCGCCGAACACGGCGCGCGCCGCCGACGCCGATCCCACGCGCGCCAGGGCGGAAAGCTCGGCATCGCCGAGGTGAGCCCCGCAGGCCGCAGCGCACGCCGCAGCCATCGCCGCGAACCCGGACGAGGAGCTGGCCAAGCCGGCCGCGCTCGGAAAGTCGTTGCGCGCACGGATGCGAAAGCCGCTCCGTGTCCCGCACCGCCGGCGCACCGCGTCCAGGAACGGCCGGTACCGCGCCGGAGCGACGGGGCGACCGTCCAACTCGATGGAATCGCCGGCGTCGAGCCACACCGCGACGCGGCTGCGCAACGCGTCGAGCGAGACGCCCAGGCTGGGCGTGGCCGGCAGGTTGCGCACCGCATCCGCCTTGCCCCAGTACTTGACCAGCGCCAGGTTCGGGTGCGCTGCCGCGGTCGCGCCCGCCGCGCCTGCGGCGTTCACCGTCCGGGTCGGCGCAGATCGTCCAACGCAGCCGCGGCGGCTGCGGCGTCGACCCGACCGGCGGCGATGCGCGCGGCGACCCGCTCGACCTCCGCGCCGCGCGCGCCGGCCTGAAAGGCCAGCCGGCGCGCGTGCAGACGCAGGTGGCCGCGCTGGATGCCCTCTCCCACCAGCGCCATGAGCGCCGCCAGATTCTGGGCAAGCCCCACCGCGCAGGCGATGCGGGCGAGCGCCCGCGCCCCGGGCGCGCCCAGCACCTGCAGGCCGAAACGGGCGCCGGGATGGATGCTCACCGCACCGCCGACCGCGCCGAGCGGGATCGGCACCGCCAGCTCGCCGGCCAGCCGTCCGTCCGCTCGGCGGTAGGCCGACAGCGGTCCGTACCTCCCCGACCGGCCGGCGTGCAGATGGGCCGCCGCCTCGACCGCGCGCGTGTCGTTGCCGGTCGCCAGCGCCACCGCGGCGATGCCGTTCATGATCCCCTTGTTGTGGGTGACCGCGCGGTCGGGGTCCTCGGCCGCGACCGCGTTCGCCCGTACGATCCGTTCGGCCATGTCCGCCCCGCCGCGCCCGGCGCGCGCCAGCCGGCCTTCCGGGCAGGAGAAGCGGGCCGTGCAGAGGTTGTGCCGCGACGCGTTGGTGACGATCGACATCAGCACGCCGCCGCCGCTGACCCGTTCCAGCAGCGGCCGGAGCGCCTCCCCGGCGGTGTTGACCTTGTTGGCGCCCATCGCGTCGCGGGCGTCCAGGTCGACCTCGACCTTGAGCATCCCGAGCGCCGGCAGCGGCAGCACGCGCAGGCCCCGGTAGCCGCCGCCGCGCGCCGCCAGGGTCGGCACCGCCGCGTCGACCCGTTCGCGAATGCCCGGTTCGGCGGCCGTCACGCGCCCGGCGGCGCCGTCGGCGCCGTCGATGAAGACCTGCACGGTCGCCAGCGGCAGCCCGCCGCCGGTGGTGAACCCGCCGCCACCGCGTACCAGCCGCGCGGCGTGCGTGGCGGCAGCGATCACCGACGGCTCCTCGGTCGCCATCGGCACGGCGATGTCCTGTCCGTCGATCAGAAAGCCGGCGGCTATCCCCACCGGCACGGCCAGCACGCCGACCGCCGACTCCACCATCAGGTCGGCCAGCTCCTGCGCCTCCGCCGGTTGGCCCACAGCCGCGCACTCGGCGTCGCCGAGCGGATGGCCGGCGGCGGCGGCGGCGGCCCGCAGCATGCCGCGCCGCTCCGCGACCGCCGCGTAGCGAAAGCGTTCGGGCAGGGTCACGACGCCTGGGGGCGCTACGGCGAGCGCGGCTCTCTCTGGTAGTCGTACAGGCGGTAGCCGTCCTCGCGGATGCCGCGCAGGTAGAACCGATCGGCCGGCACCGCTCCGGCGGCCGACACCGCTCCGGCGGCCGGCTCCGCTCCAGCGGCCGGCGGCGCCAGCGCCCCGTCGCGGCTGCCGATCCACCGGTCGTACTGGCCGAACGTCGCCGGCACCGTGTGGTCGAGCACCTCGTCCAGCGCCCAGGACCGGATCACGTCCGGAGCCCCGGCCGCCACCCTGCCCGCGACCACCACCGCGGTATTGCCCGAACCGTAGGAGAACAGCAGCACCTGCCGGCCGACGATGTCGTCGCCCAGCCGCCGGTAGCGCCGATAGAGCACCGAGGCGAGCGCCAGGAACAGCGCGCCGGAGTAGATGTTGCCGATCAACGCCACCGGTTCGACGGCCGCGTCCAGATCGCGCTTGGCCAGGAACGCCCGGCTGGCGGCATCGTCGAGCCCCAGGTGGCGGGTGACCAACTCGCTCATCGCCTCTACCGGCAGCGTCATGAACGGGCTGTGCAGCGCGAACGCGTCGGTGCCGGCCAGCACCTCGCCCGGTTCCC
This sequence comes from Spirochaetia bacterium, assembly GCA_965203515.1. Taxonomy (GTDB): domain Bacteria; phylum Spirochaetota; class Spirochaetia; order SZUA-6; family Bin103; genus CATQHW01. Next base: position 3,737,025 of record OZ241907.1, on the reverse strand, counting down.
GGCCGGCGCGCCGGCAGTGGTCGAGCAGCGCCTGATTGACCGCCTGCTTGTAGCAGCGCAGCGAGTAGCCCCCCTTCACGCGGGCGGTGTCGGAGCCGAGCGGCCGGAAGAAATCGTCGACGTCGCTCGACGAGTAGCCGGCGGTCGCCACGTCGATCTCCAGCAGCGGCGGGTCGACGCAGGCGCTCATGGCTACCGCGCCCGCGCCCTGGGTGAGCTCCGCGGTCGATGCCGCGTCGTAGCGGGCGATGTCCGAGCAGACCACCACGCCGCTCTCGGCCGGGCGATTGGTGACGGCCAGCAGCGCCAGCACGGCCAGCAGCGAAATCATGCCGCCCGCGCAGGCGTGCTGGATCTGAAAGGTGGAGATGCCCTCCGGCACCGGGCAGCCGGCATCCTGCAGCATCCCCTCGACGTAGGCGGAGACCGGCTTGCTGTGGTCGACGGTCGTCTCCGTGCCGACCGCCAGATAGCGCAGGTCGGCCAGCGACAGCGTGCCCCGCGTCAGCAGCCGCAGGGCGGCCTGCGCGGCCATCGTCGCGCAGTCCTCCCACCACGCCGGGAAGCGCACCTTCTTCTGCTGCGTGTACTCGAAGGCGCGCTTGAGCGCCATGCGGAGCAGCGGATTTTCCCGGATGCGGCGGCGGATCAGCGCGCTCATGTCGATTTCCAGCGACGGCAGGTACAGGGCGATGTCGCCGATGCCGACGACGGTCCTGGCGGCCGCGATCACGACGCCAGCTCCATGGCGGGCGCGGCGACCGGCTCCCCCTCCACGGAGAGCGGCGCCGCGCGCGTGATGCGCACCGGCACGACGTGACCCGGCAGCAGGTCGGCCCGCTCCGGGAACCGCACGATCACCCGGCCCTCGGTCCGTCCGGTCAGATGGCCGGCGCGGCGTGCCGGCCCTTCCACCAGCACCGGCTGGGTGGCGCCGACCAGGGCGGCGTTGTGCGCGCCGGCCGAACGCTGCAGCTCCTCCGACAGGATCCGCACCCGCTCCTTCTTCACCGCGGCCGGCACGTCGTCCGCCCACCGCGAGCTGGCGGCTCCCGGACGCGGCGAGTAGGCGGCGACGTAGGCCATGTTGAACCGGAACTCCCGCATGGCCCGGCGGGTCTGCTCGAACTGCTCGTCGGTCTCGCCCGTGAAGCCGACGATGACGTCGGTGGACAGCGTCGCCTGCGGCAGGAGCTGCCGTATCTGCTCGACGATACGGCGGTAGCGGTCGAGCCGGTAATTGCGGTTCATGCGGATCAGGACCTTGTCGTCCCCGGACTGCAGCGGCAGGTGCACCTGCTTGGCCAGCGAGGGGTGGGCGGCCATCACCCGCAGCACCTCGGCGGACATGTCCTGCGGATGCGGGGAGGTGTAGTAGACCCAGATCGTGCGGCCGGCCTTCTCGCAGACGCCGGCTACCCGGTCGAGCAGCTCGGCGAAGCTGCACTCGCCCGACGCGTCGGTGCCGTAGGAGTTGACGTTCTGGCCGAGCAGCGTGATCGAACGGTAGCCGCGGCCGACCAGACGCCCCACCTCGTCCACGATGTCGGACGACGGCCGCGACACCTCCCGCCCGCGGGTGTAGGGCACTGCGCAGAAGGTGCAGAACTTGTCGCAGCCGTTCTGGATCGGCACGAACGCCGCGTACGGCGAGGAGTAGCGCGGGGTGATCTTCCAGAAGGCGTCGTCGGTGCCCAGAAAACCGCCGCCCGAGGCGGCCGTCATCACCCCGTCCTGGCGGATCAGGTCGGGCAGCGACGGCACGTCGGCGGTGCGCACCAGGAAGTCGAACTTGCCGGCCAGCCGCCGCTCGTCGTGCGGCAGCACGCATCCGGAGACGAACGTGAGCAACGGCCGCTGCGCCTTCCAGGCGTTCCAGCGCTCGATGCGAGCGTCGACCCGGTCGATCGCCCGCTGACGCACCGAGCAGGCGATCGCGCCGATCAGATCCGCCTGTTCCTCCCGCTCGGTCCTCCTGAACCCCGCGGCGTCCAGCACCGCGGCGATCCGTTCGGTGTCGGACAGGTTCATCTGGCAGCCGAACGACACCAGATGGTACGTCATGGCAAAGGAGCATAATATCTGCTCCCGCCATTCGACAACCGCTGAAACGACCTGCCGGGTCTTCGACCTCCCCGTGCCGGCCCGTGCCGGGGCTAGAAATAGACCTCCGCGAACAGATTTTCGCTCGGTACGCCCTGCCGCTTGAGAAGATCGAAGGCGGCGAAGATCATCGCGCTGTTGCCGCACAGAAAGCACGGCGTGGACGCGGCGACCGGATGCCGGCGCAGGTAGTCGGTCACGCGGCCCTGGAATCCGCCGGTCCCGCGGCTCACGCACGGGACGTACCGGTCGGGCGGAAAGGCCGCCGACTCGTAGCAGTCGTCGAGCGTGCGCACGCCGTGCAGCAGCAGATAGTCGAGCCCGGGATCGCTGCGCACCATCGCATGGAACGGGGCGATGCCGGTCCCCGATGCCACGAACAGCAGCGGCCCGCGCGCGGCTTCGCCGGCGATGGTGAAGTAGCCGAACGGTCCGTCCACGGCCAGCGGGCTGCCGGCCGGCAGGCGCCGCAGCCGACGGGAGACCGAGCCGTCCGCAACCTCCTTGATCAACACCTCCAGGTAGGGGTCGCGGGCGCCGGAGTAGATCGAGTATTCCCGCGTCTCGACGTCGCCGGCCGCGCCCACGGTGACGTACTGCCCGGGCGTGAACCGCAGCGCCCCGCGCTCGATGCGCAGCACGTAGGCGCTCGGCGACAGGTCGCGGCGGCCGATCAGTGCGCGGCGGGACACGATGACGCGCGTGTCAGCGGTGGAGCGCGACCCGCAGCACGTTGAGATCGGCCGGGGTGACGCCGGCCACGCGCGACGCCTGGCCAAAGCTCACCGGACGGATGCGCGCGAGGGTCTCGGCCGCCTCCGCCGACAGCGCCCGCACCGCCGCGTAGTCGAACGCCTCCGGAATCCGCACCGCCTCGTGACGGGCCTGCCGCTCGATGAGCTGCCGTTCGCGCCGGACGTAGCCCGCGTAGCGCACCTCGGCAGCGACCTGGGCGCGGAGCGGGGCGTCGGTGAGGAGCGCGCGGAGCGCCGGTACGCCGGCCGCGCCGGCGGCCGCCAGCAGGTCCCGGAACGGCACCTCCGGACGGCGGGCCAAGCCGGCGAGCGGCGCCGGCGCGGCGAGCGGCGCGGCGCCGGCAGCGCGCAGCAGCTCCCCTACCGCGCGCGGGGCTGCGCGGACGGCTTCGAGCGCGCGCAGAGCGTCCTCCACCGCGGCCGCGCGCGCGACCACGCGCCGGTAGTGGGCGTCGCCGACCAGCCCGAGCCGGTGGCCGTAGTGCGCGAGGCGGCGCTCGGCGTTGTCCTGGCGCAATACCAGCCGGTGCTCGGCGCGCGACGTGAACATGCGGTACGGCTCCCGCCACTCGCGGGTGGTCAGGTCGTCGATCATCACGCCGATATACGCCTCGCTGCGACCGAGCGTGAACGGCGGCCGGCCCTGCGCCCGGCACGCCGCGTTGATGCCGGCCATCAGCCCCAGCGCCGCCGCCTCCTCGTACCCGGAGGTGCCGCACACCTGTCCGGCCAGGAACAGTCCGGGCACGGCGTGCGTCTGTAACGTCGGTCCCAACTGATACGCCGGCACGCTGACGTATTCGACCGCATAGCCCGGCCGCGCCACGCGCGCCCGCTCCAGCCCCGGAATGGTGGCCAGCGCCGCCGCCTGCACCTCGCGCGGCAGCGAGGTCGAGAACCCGTTGAGATAGATCAGATCGCTGCGCAGGCCGTCGGGCTCGATGAAGAGCTGATGCCGGTCCCGGTCCGCGAAGCGCACCAGCTTGTCCTCGATCGACGGGCAGTACCGCGGGCCGCGGCCGGCGATCGCGCCGGTGAAGATCGGCGACCGGCCGAAGCCGGTGCGCAGCACGGCGTGGGTGGCGGCCGTGGTGTGGGTGATGTAGCAGCTCACCTGCGGCATGACCGGAAAGGCGGCGCGGCCGGTGCGCCCGGAGAACGGCTGCGGATCGGCGTCCCCCGCCTGCTCCCGGCACGCCGACAGGTCGATCGAGTCGCGGTACAGGCGCGGCGGCGTGCCGGTCTTGAGCCGGTGGGTCGCCAGGCCGGCGCGCGCCAGCCACCCGCCCAGGCCGACCGCCGCCGGCTCGCCGGCGCGACCGCCTGCGGTCGGCTCCAGGCCGGTGTACATGACCGCGTCGAGGAAGGTGCCGGAGGCGATCACCAGCGCCCGGCAGGGAATGCGCCGGCCGTCGCCGAGCGTCACGGCCGACACGGCGCCGCCGGCGGCGCGGTCGGCCGCGACGATCGTGCCGGTGACGATGCGGATGCGGTCGAGCGACTCGACGTGCTGCCGCGCGCAGCGCGCATACGAATCGCGGTCCGACTGGCAGCGCGTCGCCCAGACGGCCGGGCCTTTGGAGCGGTTGAGGATGCGGAACTGGATGCCGGTGCGGTCGGCCAGCTCGCCCATCACGCCGCCCAGCGCGTCGACCTCGTGGACCAGGTGCGCCTTGGCGGTGCCGCCGATCGCGGGGTTGCACGACAGGCGGCCGATCGCCGCGCGGTCCATGGTGACCAGCGCTACCGAGCAGCCCATGCGCGCCGCGGCGCTGGCCGCCTCGATGCCGGCGTGGCCGCCGCCGAGCACGACCACGTCGGCCGGCTCCACGTTCGCCGGCTCCACGTCGGCCGGATCGATCGCCGCGGCGCGGTCCGCCTCCATGCCGCTCACCGGCCGCTCACTTGCCGATGCAGAACCGCGCGAAGATGCGGTTCAGGATGTCGTCGGTGGTCACCACGCCCAGTATCTCGTCCAGATCGGCGGTCGCCTTGCGCAGATGGACGGCCACCACCTCCGCTTCGGCGCCGGCGGCGAGCAGGCCGCCGGCCGCATCGACTTCGGCCAGCGCGTCGCGGAACGCCCGGCGATGGCGGGCGCCGGCGACCGAGGCGCCGCGCTCGGTGTAGTCGATCCCCGCCGCCCTGGCGCGCAGGGCGGCGGCCAGCTCGGCGATGCCGGCGCCGGTGCGCGCCGATACCAGCAGCGCGCCGCCGGGCGGCGCGGGCGCCGAGCCGCCGAGCAGATCCGCCTTGTTGAGCACCGGCAGCAGCCGGTCTGCGGCGATCACCTCCTCCACCTCCGCACGCACGCGCGCCGCAAAGCCGGTCCGGGCGTCGCCGACCAGAATCGCCACGTCCGCCTGCGCCGCAGCCTCACGCGTGCGCGCGATGCCGGCCCGCTCCACCCCGCCGGCCCCCACGCGGATGCCGGCCGTGTCGCACAGCCGCACGTGCATGCCGGCGATCGACAGGTCCTCCCGGATCACGTCGCGGGTGGTGCCGGGCGCCGCGTCGACGATAGCCCGCTCGCTGCCGGCCAGCCGATTGAGGATCGAAGACTTGCCCACGTTGGGCGGCCCGACGATGGCGGCGTTGACGCCGTCACAGGGCAGCTCGGCGCAGAGCGGATCCGCCGCCGCCTGCGCCAACAGTTCGGCGACCACCGCCAACCGGGCGCGCACGGCGCCGCGGTCGGCCGGATCGCCCTCCTCCTCGGCGAAGTCGAGCTCCACCTCCAGCTCGCTCTGCGCGTCCAGCAATCCTTCCCGGATCGGCTCGACCAGAGCGGCCACCGCGCCGTCCAGGCGAGCCCGCGCGCCGCGCAGGGCGGTGTCCGCCGAGCCGCGGATCAGGTCCGCCACCGCCTCCGCCTGCGTCAGGTCGAGTCTGCCGGAAAGGAACGCACGCTTGGTGAACTCGCCCGGACCGGCGGCGGCCACCGGCGGGTCGCCGTCCAGCAGCGCGCCGACGATGCGCGCGGTCAGCCGCGGGTTGCCGTGACAGGTGATCTCCACGCAATCCTCGCCGGTGTAGGAACGGGGCGCGCGAAACACCGTGACCACCACGTCGTCGATCGGTTCCGAGCCGGCCATGACGTGGCCGTGGTGGGCGGTGTGCGAGGCGACGCGGCGGAGGTCCGCGCCACGGAAGCAGGCCGCCACCGCCGCGACCGCCTGCGGGCCGGAGAGCCGCACGATGGCGAGCGCCCCGGTGCCGGGCGGCGTGGCGACCGCCACCACCGTGTCCGCTTCGGGCGCAACGCCGTTCATGGAGCGGTCCCCGCGCGCTCGGCAGCTGCGCGCAGGCGGTCGCACGCCCAACGGGCGTGCTCGGCGACCACCGGGTCCCGGTCGGCGGTGAGGGCCTGCAGAGCGCCGAGCAGGTGGTGCGCCCGCACGTTGGCGGCGACCACGCAGGCGTTGCGCACCAGGCCGCGGCGTCCGGCGCGCATCAGCGGCGTGCCGGCAAAGCGCGCGGCCAGTTGCGCGTGATCCCGGATCGCCAGCACCTCGGCCAGGTCGATCGCCGGCCCGGCCCGGTCGGCGATGAAGTCCCGCTCGCGGGCCGGCGCGGCGCGCACGTTCCAGGGGCAGACCTCCTGGCAGAGGTCGCAGCCGAACAGCCAGTCCCCGATCAGCGGCCGCAGCTCGACCGGAATGGCGCCCCGATGCTCGATGGTCAGATAGGAGATGCAGCGCCGCGCGTCGATGCGCCACTCGTCGTCAAGCGCGCCGGTGGGGCAGACGTCGCGGCAGTGGTTGCAGGCCGTGCCGCAGCGCGGCCGCGCGCCGGCCGCCTGCGGCGGGGGCGCGGCCGGCAGCGGCGCCGTCGCCGGCAGCGATGCCGTGGTCAGCACTTCGCCGATCACGAACCAGCTCCCCAGCCGGCGATGGATCAGCAGCGTGTGCTTGCCCTGAAAGCCCAGGCCGGCGCGGGCGGCGAAGTGGGTTTCCAGCAGCGGCGTGGCGTCCGCGCCCCACCGGAACCGCTCGCCCGGCAGCGCCCCGGCGAGCGTCCCGATCAGATCGCGCAGCTTGCGCCGCAGCACGCGGTGGTAGTCGCGTCCCCACGCGTACATGGCGATCCGGCCGGTCGCGGCGACCCGGCCGGATCGCCGCGCGGCGTCCGCCTCCCGTACCGCGGCCAGGGCCTGGGGGTGCGTTGCGGGCGCCGGCCGGCGGTTGTAGCTCAGGCCGACCACGATCACCGCCGCGCAGCCCGGCAGGAGCGCCGCGGCATCGGTCTTGGCCGGGGCGTGGCGCTCCAGGTAGCGCATCTCGCCGTGCCGCCCCAGCGCGATCCACCGCTCGAAACGGCGCTGAGCCGCCGCGGCGCCGCGCGGCGGCGTGATGCCGAGCAGGTCGAGGCCGACCCGATCGGCGGCTTGGCGGATCGGGGACAGGCGGCCGTCCACGGCGGCGTGTTCGCGCCGGCTACAGAGAACAGCGGCAGCCGCCGCAGGAGCTGATCCGTTCCGCGATGACGTTGATGGCGATCGCTCCGGCCAAGCGGGTTCCGTGCCGGTCATGTTCCAGTTCCTGCAGGTCGAACGCCTGTGGCCCTCCTTCATCCGGCAAGCCGTCCTCCGGCAGGCCGTACAGGACCGCGATCGCCCCCTGCAACGCCACGAGCTGCTTGGTCAGCATGAACGCCTGCACGTCGTCGAGCCGGGGATCGATCAGGTCGCCGGCAGGCGCCGAGAGCAGCGATCGCGCCGGCATGTCCCGGACCACGGGGAGCAACTCCGAGCCGCCGACCGGCTGCCGGCACGTCATCTTGTAGACGGAGAAGCCGCGGATGCGGTCCTGGTCATCGAGTTCCAGCGTCAGCCGCTCGGTCTGGTCGCTGCAGGGCACGGCGGCTCAGTCGGCGTCCGGGGCGTACTCCGGCCGCATCGGGGAGAAGCACTCCACCGCCTCGGTGTCCTCCAGCACCTCGCAGCCGTGGAACTCCTCGGACGCGAAGAAGTAGCTGGAGCCGGCCGCGGCGATGAAGGTGTTGCCCTCCTGCCCCTTGTGGAACTTCAGCTTGCCGGAGACGACGTAGCCGTTCTGCACGGCCACGTGGTTGTGCAACGGGATGCGGGCGCCCTTGGTCATCCTGAAGTGGCAGAGCATCGATTCCTCGCCGAACGTCAGGGTGGTGCGGAAGATGCCCTCCGGGTTTTCGACCGTCTTGGCAGCGGTCAGGTCTGCGTTGCTGATCATCGGTTCCCTCACGGTGAACGGTATCCGGGTGGTCGGCTCCAATCATACGCACAACGCTCGCGCGGTGGAATCGGCGCGGGCGTAAGTGCGCGGCTCCGTCAGGATCGCTGCTGCGCCGATCCGCGCAGGCGCGCATTGAAACTCCCTCGCCAAGAGAGTATCTTCATCGCGTGAGTGAAGCAACGGCGACCGCCTATTCGGTCTCCATCAGCGATCGGGCCCGTGTGGAGATACGCCGGCTCGCGCCGGACGGAGGCTTCCTGCGCCTCTGGGTCACGGAGGGCGGCTGCTCCGGCATGACCTATCAGGCGTCGATCGATGAGACCCGCACCCCGTTCGACGTGGTGGTCTACGACCGGGACGGAGTCACCCTGCTGGCCGACCGCGACAGCGCCCGGCACCTGCAGCATCTCGACGTCGATTATTCCGACGACCTGGTAAGCATGGGCTTCCGCTTCAGCAACCCGCACGCCACCAAGGCGTGCGGCTGCGGGGCCAGCTTCGCCCTGTAGCGGCCGGCGGGGGAACGGCGCGGGATGGCGGTGCAGCCGACCGACCTGACCGGCGGCGAATCGGTCTACTGCATCAATCAGGCGCAGCTCGCGCGGGCGTTCGAGTTGGCCGACGCCGATGACCGGGGCGGCCCGCGCATACGCGCCGCCCTCGCCGAGTTGGAGGAGCGCCTGTCGCGCAACGAGCGCGCCGCGCTCGCCTTCGTCCTGATCGACCGGCTGCTGAAGACGACGCAGCAGCGATAGGACCGCAACTCAGGCAGGCCCACCGGGTCAGGCCGGGCAGGGGCCGGCCATCGCCTGTTCCTCCGCGTGCATTGCCTGCTCCTCCGCGTGGTAGCTGGAGCGGACGAACGGGCCTGCGGCGCAGGAGCGGAACCCCCGGTCGAGGGCGATGCGGCGCAGGCGGTCGAATTCGTACGGACGCCAGAAGCGCTTGACGCGAAGCTGCGTGCGGCCCGGCTGCAGGTACTGGCCCAGGTTGAGGATGTCCACGCCGGCGGCGCGCAGGTCGTCCATCGCCTCGACCACCTCGCCTTCTTCCTCGCCAAGCCCCAGCATCAGACTCGACTTGGTGACGGCCGGCGGAGCCAGCTCCTTGACGGTGCGCAGGAAGCCGAGCGACCGGTCGTAGTCGGAGTGCGACCGCACCGCCGGCGTCAGCCGGCGTATCGTTTCCAGGTTGTGGGCGATGATGTCGGGTCCGCTGTCGACCAGGGTCTCCACGGAGGAGCGGCGCACCCCTGAAGCAGGGCCGGCCGGATCGGGGCCGGCCAGGTCGGAGGGCAGCACCTCGATCCGGCAGGCGGGCGCGGCGGCGCGGATCGCGCCCACCGTCCGCGCCATCGCGCCGGCGCCGCCGTCGCGCAGGTCGTCGCGCGCCACCATGGTGACCACGACGTGGCGGAGCCCCATCCGCACCACCGACTCGGCCACGCGGCGCGGCTCGTCGCGGTCCACGCCGCCGGGCAATCCGGTCCGCACCGAGCAGAACCGGCAGCGCCGGGTGCAGACGTTGCCCATTATCATGAAGGTGGCGGTGCCGTGCGTGCCCCAGCACTCGTGGATGTTGGGGCAGCGCGCCTCCTCGCATACGGTATGGAGCTTCTGTGAACGGACGATTTCGCGGACCTGGAAATAGCGCGGGTCGGACGACAGGCGCACCCGCAGCCACTCCGGCTTCGCCGCCATCACCATGAACGGCACCATACTACAGACCGGGCCGCGGGCGGACGAACGGCCGAGCCGGCCGGCGGATGGGACGGAGCGCCGCCGGCGTTCCTTCTGGGACGACCTGCCGCGGCCGTTCTTCCTGCTGGCGCCGATGGCCAACGCCACCGACACCGCCTTCCGACGGATCGTGACGGCGTGCAGCCGGCCGCACGCCGTCTACACGGAGTTCGTGTCCGTGGCCGGCCTCTGCTCGCCGGGGGCGCCGCGGCTGATGGTCGACCTGGAGTTCGCCGAGTGCGAGCGGCCGGTGATCGCGCAGTTCTTCGGATCGGTCCCGGAGCAGTTCCGGCGCTGCGCGGCGCTGGCCGTCGAGTTGGGCTTCGACGGGGTGGACATCAACATGGGCTGCCCGGATCGCGCGGTGCTGCGCCAGAAGGCGGGCGCGGCGCTGATCCGCGACCCCGATCTGGCGCTGGAGATCATCGACGCCGCCCGCGCCGGGGCCGGCGGCCTGCCGGTGTCGGTGAAGACCCGAATCGGCCATGCCACCGACGTGGTGGAGGATTGGATCGGGCGGCTGCTGACCGCGCGCCCGGCGGCGATCGCCATCCACGCCCGTACGGTCAAGGAGCGGTCGGAGGTGCCCGCTCACTGGGACGCGGTTCGGCGGGCGTGCGCGCTGGCGCGCGGCACCGGCGTGCCGATCGCCGGCAACGGCGACGTGCGCTCCCCGGAGCACGGCCGCGCGCTGGCCGCCCGCACCGGGGCCGACGGGGTGATGATCGGACGCGGCGTGTTCGGCAACCCGTGGCTGTTCTCCGCCGCCGGCAAACCGGACGATCTGCGGGCGGCGGTAGAGACGATGCTCGCGCACGCGGTGCTGTACGACCTGCTGTTCGCGGGCCGCAAGAACTTCGTCGACCTGCGGCGCCACTTCAAGGCGTACGTGGGCGGCTTCGCCGGCGCCAAGCGGCTGCGCATGGAGCTGATGGAGACGCGCTCGGTCGCCGACGTGGAACGGATCGTCACCCCGGTCATCGGCCCCGCGTCGGTGCGGCGCGCGCGCCGCCGGGCGCACGACCTCGCCGGCCGGCCGGCCGGTTGATCGACCGTGACCGGCTCTGATAACTTTACTTAAATACTTTTCTTCATTATATTTATAACATGAACGGCACTCGCTCCGACACGGCCGGCGCAGCCATCACGACCACCGTTTCCGCCCTCTCGGACGACCGTCTGATAGCGCGGACCAAGGAACTGTCCGGCATCGAACACCATCTCGAAGTCGTCGTCATCGACCACCTGCGCGAGATACAGAAGCGCCGCCTGTACCTGCGCCGCGGGTTCTCCAGCCTCTTCGATTACGCGGTCCGCGAGCTGGGCTACAGCGATGCCGCCGCTTGGCGGCGCCTCAAGGCGATGCGCCTCTGCGCGGACATCTACGGCGTGCGCGAGCGCCTGCAGGACGGCTCGATGACCCTGAACGCCGCCGCGCAGCTGCAGAACGCCTTCGACCGACAGGAGCGCAACAGGGATCGCGCGGCGCGCAGCGCGCCGGGCGGGACCGGGTTCGGGGCCGCCGCGCGGTCGCAGGACGGCGAGGCGCCGACGCCGGGACCGGCGCAGCCGGCGGAACGGAAGCCGGCGCCGGTGCTGGACCGGTCGGCGCGGCGGGCGTTGGTGGAGCAGGCGGCCGGCAAGAGCAGCCGGCAGGTGATGCGGTTGCTGGCCGAGGTCGACCCGGAGCTGGCGGCGCCGGCGGACCGGGTGCGCCCGCTGGGCGCCGGGCGCTGGGAGCTCAAGGCGGTCATCGACGATGAGTGCCGGCATGGCTTGGAGCGGCTCCAGGGCCTCCTGTCCCACGTCGACCCGCACATGACGATGGGGCAGCTCATGGCGCGGCTGGTGCGGGAAGGGCTCGACCGCCACGACCCGGCCCGGCCGCCGCGCGGGCGCACCGGCGGCCGGGCCGCAGGCGCCGAGCAGACTTCGGCGGCGAAGACGCAGGCGTCCTCGGCGCGCGGCGCCGCTTCGGCAGCGAAGCAGGAGGCCGGTTCGGACAGCGTCGCTCCTTCGGCGGCGAAGCCGGCGGGCGACACAACTTCGGCGCCGAAGCCGGCTGCGCCGCCGCGGCCCCAAACTTCGGCAGCGGAGGCGATCGGCCGGACCGGCCGCGCCATCTCGGCGGCGGTAAACGCGAGGTCTGGCAGCGCGACCGGGGCCGTTGCAGCTACGTTGACCGCACCACCGGGCGCCGCTGCGGCTCCGAACACCTGCTGCAGATCGATCACGTCGTACCGTATGCCCAAGGCGGCGCCGCCGAGCCGAACAATCTCCGACTGCTGTGCGCCGCTCATCACCGCCACCGCCACACCGGCGCCAGATTCGGCGGCCACACCGGCGAGGACCGTCAATCTCCGGTCCCGACGATGGATGCCGCCATCGCTGCCCCCGGGTAGTATCTCGGGCGTGACGGGTGACCCCGCCGGCAGCATCTCGGCGCCCAGCTGGCACTACCGCCCCCGGTTTCCCAAGCACTGGCAACGACGGTCGTTGCTCTCCCTGGCCCATTGGGTCAACGGCTTGGCCTTTCGGGATATCCAGTTCAGCCCCCGTGCCGCGGGAGGAAAACCGGTGATCAAGATCGCCGAGATCAAGGCCGGCATATCAGCGCAGACCAAGTTTACGACGCAGACCTTCGACGATGCGGTTCGCGTTCGCGCCGGCGACCTGCTGTTCTCCTGGTCAGGTCAACCGGAGACGTCCATCGATGCGTACCGGTGGCGGGGACCGGAGGGCTGGCTGAACCAGCATGTATTCCGAGTGACGCCGGTCGACGTCGATACCGCGTTCTTCCACTACCTGTTGCGTTACCTCAACCCCCACTTCGTTGCCATCGCAAAGAACAAGCAGACGACCGGCCTGGGTCACGTAACGCGCCGCGACCTCGAAAACATGAGGGTTGCCGTTCCGCCGCCATCCGAACAACGCGCCATCGGGCACGTGCTCGGCTCGCTGGACGACAAGATAGAGCTGAACCGGCGCATGAACGAGACGCTGGAGGCGATGGCACGGGCGCTGTTCACCTCGTGGTTCGTCGATTTCGAGCCGGTGCGCGCCAAGATGGCAGGCCGCGACACCGGCTTGCAGGCGCCCATCGATGATCTGTTTCCCGAGCGCATCGTTGGGATCGGAAATCGCCAAGTGCCGGAAGGATGGCGCCACGGAACGGTTCACGATGTCTCATCGCTCAATCCGGAGTCCTGGTCCGCCAAGCGGCGCCCGACCGAACTATCCTATGTCGATCTGGCGAACACCAAGTGGGGATACATCGAGAGCGCGGACCTTCCCTGGGAAAAAGCGCCAAGCCGCGCCCGACGGGTTCTCCGCAAACGCGACACGATCATGGCTACCGTGCGGCCGGGAAACGGCGCGTTTGCGCTGGTCGACGAAGATGGCCTGACCGGCAGCACCGGCTTCGCCGTGTTGCGCCCGCGCGAGGCAGCCGACCGCGCACTGGTCTGGTGCGCCGTCACTTCTGCGGCCAACCTTGCCCGCTTGTCGCTGCTCGCCGACGGCAGCGCCTATCCCGCCGTCCGGCCCGCCGTGGTGGCGGCGACGCCGGTGGCACTGGCGGATTTCGCAATCAGAGCGGAGTTCTCCAGCATGGTCGATCCGCTGCTGGATAAGATCGAGGCCAACAAGAGAGAAATCCCCCATCTCCGCGGCCTTCGCGACCAGATTCTGCCGAGATTTTTCACCGATAGACTGTGACTGGGTGGGGCAGATCCGGCGGCCCGCAGCTAGTTGGTATACGAATCGGGCGGTTCCACTACCCGACGCTCCGCGGGCGAAACAGACGCTCCACGGCTACCTCGAAGCCCGGCAGTACCGCCGACGCGGCCCGGTCGCCCGCGGCCTGCGGGATTGCCGGCCCATAGCGCCGCCCGGCCAGCGTCAGCACTTCCACGGTCCGGGCGTCCGGGTCGACGATCCAGTACTCACGGATACCGGCCCGAGCGTACTCCGCAGCCTTTTCGGCCCGATCGGTGCGGACGGTACCGGGCGACGTCACCTCCATCACCAGATCGGGCGGTCCAAAATACTGCTCCGCCATGCGGTCCGCATGCTCCTTGGCCATGAACAGCACGTCCGGCTCCCGCACCTTGTCAGCCCACAGACGAACCGGCAAGGGGGCGACGTATACCTCGCCCAGGTCATGCCGCTGCACGAAGCGGCGGAGTTGAACGGCCAGTTCAAGCACGGCGTACTGATGGCTCTGCGTTGGATGCGGGGGCATGATCAACCGTCCTTCGGCAAGCTCGATAAGACGATTGCTTTCGGGAAGAGAAAAGTAATCCCCTTCCTTCCAGTCGCCTTGCGCGGGAAACAGCTCGGCTACCGGCGGCGCGGTACCCCGCGCTGCGGCGGGTGATGGAGCAGCCATGTGCTGCCGGAAGCGTAGTTTTGACGTGCTCCCAGAGTCAACCGCACGCGCCCGGTGCCGCGAGCCGCTTATGTCGGCGTACTGTCCGGCCAACTGCGGATGCACGCCGTGAGGGGCGGCGGTTGACGGCGGAGCCGCCGGCTCGTTACCCTCTGACCGAATCCCATTACCGCATACAGGAGTCTCCCATGGCATTCGAGGTCCCGCCTCTGACCTACGCATACGACGCCCTTGAGCCGCACGTCGACGAGCAGACGATGCGCATTCACCACGACAAGCATCACGACGCCTACGTCGGCAAGCTGAACGACGCCGTGGCCGGAACCGATCTGGCGGATCGGTCGATCGAGTCGATCCTCAGCGATCTGGACTCGGTGCCCGACGCGAAGCGCGCCGCGGTGCGGAACCAGGGCGGCGGCCACGCCAACCACACCCTGTTCTGGACCGTGATCGGCCCGAACGGCGGCGGCACGCCCACCGGCGCGCTGGCCGGCGCGATCGACGCCGCCTTCGGCAGCTTCGACGCGTTCAAGGCGGCGTTCACCGACGCGGCCACCACCCGCTTCGGTTCGGGATGGGCGTGGCTGGTGGTCAAGGACGGCGGACTGGCCGTCTACAGCACCGCCAATCAGGACAGCCCGCTGTCGCAGGGCGACACTCCCATCCTGGGCATCGACGTCTGGGAGCACGCCTACTACCTGAAGTACCAGAATCGGCGCCCCGACTACATCACCGCGTTCTACAACGTGATCGACTGGGCGGCCGTCGGGGAGCGCTACGCCGCGGCGACGGGCTGAGGCGATCCTCTGAGTCGAACCGAAGGCGCGCCGGCCGGCAACGTTCCGGTCGGCGATGACCGCACGGAAAACGTCGTCATCGTCGGCTCGGGTCCGGCCGGGCATACGGCGGCCATCTACGCCGGCCGCGCTCTGCTGGACCCGTTGCTGTACGAAGGGTTCATGGCCGGCGGCGTGGCGGCCGGCGGCCAGCTCACCACCACCACCGACGTCGAAAACTATCCCGGCTTCCCGACCGGCGTCGGCGGCATCGAGCTGACCGATCTCTACCGCCAACAGTCGATCAACTGCGGCGCCCGCATCGAGACGCTCACCGTCGATCGCGTGGACCTGCGCGAACGCCCGTTCGCGGTCTTCGCCGGCGACCGGAGCGTGCGGGCGCGCACGCTCATCGTCGCCACCGGCGCCACCGCCAAGCGGCTGGACGCGCCCGGCGCGGAGCGGCTGTGGCAGAAGGGTATCTCCGCGTGCGCGGTCTGTGACGGCGCACTGCCGGTGTTCCGCGACAAGCCGCTGATGGTGATCGGCGGCGGTGACACCGCCTGCGAGGAATCGCTGTTCCTGACGCGCTACGGCTCCTCGGTGACCATGCTGGTGCGCCGCGACGTGCTACGCGCCTCCAAGACGATGCAGCAGCGGGTGCTCGCCAATGACAAGATACGCATCGCCTGGCAGACCGAGCTGGTCGAGGTGCTGGGCGAGCAGCTCGTCAGCGGCCTGCGCGTGCGCGACAACGCCTCCGGAAGCGAACGCGAAATCGAGGCCGGCGGCCTGTTCTTCGCCATCGGCCACCAACCCAACACCGCCTTCCTGGACGGCCAGCTCGACACCGACGGCGCCGGCTACGTGCTCACCGCCGCCCACAGCACCGTGACCAGCGTACCGGGCGTGTTCGCGTGCGGGGACGTCCAGGACAAGGTCTACCGCCAGGCGGTCACTGCGGCCGGCACCGGCTGCATGGCCGCCCTGGAGGCCGAACGCTTCCTGGACGCACACGGCTAAAGCCAAGCGCTGCCTGCCGATGCCAATGGAGATCGTCCGCGGAACCCTGGCATGGAGCGGCGAGCACTGGATATGCATGTTGCGCGAGCCGGGCTCCGGCGACACGGCGGTGGTGAGCCACTACCACCTGCGCCACTCCCCGGCCGGTCCCGGCAACGTGGCGGTGATCCACGTGCCGGGGGCGGGGGCCGACGGCGCGCACGTGGTGGCCACCGACAACGAGCCGGCCGCCGCGTTCGCCAAGGAGCGGTTCTTCGCCGGGCGGAGCGATTACTTCCACGGCGACCTGCCGGTGCGGCGCGCCTCCTTCGCCCGCATCGGTGAGGGCCGGCCGGGGGAGGGCTGGCGCTACCGGTTCGACGGCACCGAGGTGGCGGCGCGCTGGTTCGTGCGGGAACCGCCGGTCGTCGCGCATGGCCGCCCGCGGCCCGGCGACTGGTGCTTCACGGTGCTGTTCTTTGCCGAGGAGGCGGAGCTGCACCTGAACGGCCGACGCGTGCCGGGCGCGCCGTTCACGCGCGACATCTGGCGCCCCTCGATCGGCGGCGACCGCAGCTCCTGCGTGTACGCGCTGGCCGAGACCTTCATCGAACCGGAGTAGGGCGGGTCCGACATCGCCGAGACGGCAGCGCTGCGCGACCGCCGCACACACGAACGAGGACGTGAGAGGATACCTCATGCCGATCACCAAGAGCGAGGTCGACAGGAACGGTTTCAATCTCTCGCACCAGCTTCCTTACGAGCTTCGCATCAGCGATTTCGAGTCGGCGATGCAAGATGTTTATGACTTCTTCTTTGATGTCAATTCTCATTTGGTGAGCAAAGGATTGCAGCGCCTTGATGACATGCTTCGACCGGCAATTATGTCTGGCGTGCTGTCCGATATGGTAACGGCGAGTCTGGCGAAACACTCGAGGGTCCTTACGGAGAACACCTACTTCAACGGCCACCCCGACCTCGTTGTACAGGGAGTCTACGCTCAAAACGCTGTCAAGGCCGGTAGCCAGGGCGTCGAGATCAAGACGACAAGAAAGAAGGGCGGCGCCGTCGACACGCACGGAGCACGCGATCAGTGGATGTGTGTGTTCGTCTATGATATAGACAGCGAAACGGAACCGGCGACCGACAGAAAACCCATCATGTTCACTGAAGTCTATCTGGCCGACGTCACGGTCGATGACTTCAGGAGGAATCCAAGAGGCGAACTCGGGACACGGACCGCTACGCTACACCGGCACGGGGTGGAGAAGCTTCGCGCGAAGTGGCTTTATCGCGTACCGACAGTCATGCCGCGCCGTTGACCGGAAGCTCGGCCAGGAGCGGCATCGCTCTGGCAGCCATCTCGAAATAGTGATGGTCCTTTTCGACGCCCACGGAGTCATAGCCCACGGCCTGCGCTGCCGCGAGCGTCGATCCCGCTCCGGCGAAGGGATCGACCACCACGCCTTCACCGAGGGGCAGCACACTCCGCACGAGTTGCCGGAGAAACGCCTGCGGCTTCAGGCTGGGGTGGGGAGCGATGTCCCTCTCCGTCTTTCTGGTAGGAGCCGATCTGATGACGTCGCCGAACGGCGACCGGTCCGACGGCCGGCGAAATCCTCCGGTACGCCATTTCCGCAGGTTGTCCTGAACCCTGCCTTCGACCGGTTTGCGAAACAGTACCCACGGTTCCCACATCGACCTCGGCAGCACGCTGACGCCTTCGAACTCCTCGTGAGCGCCCTTGGGGCGATCCCCGCCACGCATGGTCATGACCAGCCTGATGATCTCTCCCCTTCGTTGCAGCCCGCCGCCCGCCAAGGCCGCGGACACGATGTGCGATAGCAGCGGACTGGAGGCGACCACGACATTCGCCCCCGGCACCAGCTTCGGGATCAGAAGGCGCGTCCAGATGAAGAAGAACTCATGGAGGTACTTCTTCTGTGCATCGGTCAACGTGGTGAATCGCGGCAGCGGCGACCGCGCGTGACCGTCGAACGAAGGCGGCAGTCTCCAAACTCCTCCCCGGCCTGCTCTCAGCTTCGACTGCTCTTTCGGCGTGTACTCCTGAAGCCCGTACGGCGGATCGGTGACCACGGCATGGATCGTTTGGTCTGCTCGGTCATCCAACCAGTCGAAGCAGTCGCCGTGGACCAGCGTAGCCTTGCCGTAGCGGTACGGGGCCTGCCATCTGGACAACCCGGGCACCGAGCGTTGGACGCCGTGTGCCGAATCGGCTCTCAGATAGACGCCGCGACGTTCCTTGACGAAGAGCGATGGCGTGTTCAGACGCAGAAACGACCGAACGGAGGACTCGGGCGTCGGGCCGTTGACCTTCGCGACCCGCCGCGCGATCTGCTTGGCTGACAGGCCCTCGGACGTGAGGCTCATGACTTCGAGAATCGCGTCGCGTACGTGGCCGGGAGCGTATCTGGGCGCCTGCTCACTCATCTCGGACGATTATGGACGTCCAGACGTCGAAGATCAAGGTCGGCGTGACGCCGGTCGCCGGCCGGCGAATGCCTCCGCGACGAAGCTCCACACACGTTCCTTGTAGTAGCGGTGTCCGCCGTCGCCGACGTAGAGCTCGCACCGGTCCGGAACGGAGGCGGCCCGGTAGATAGCGGCGAGACGCTCGAAGGCGGCTCTGGTGTGCGCGATCGGGAAGCTCGGGTCTTCGCGGCCGGCGACGGCCAGGAAGCGGCGGGGCGCGATGAGACCGGCGACGTCATGCATCTCGCCCAGGCGCAGGATGCCGGGTACGTAGTTGCAGTCGCAGTGGCGGATCGAGCCGATGCTGCCGGCGAAGGTGTTGAAATAGCACCCGGGCACCGCCGCGGCGATCCGCGTGTCGCAGGCGGCCGCGAACAGCGACACGGTGCCGCCGCCGGAGTTGCCGGTTATGGCGATGCGCCCTCCGTCGGCGCCCTGGTGCGCGATCGCCCAGTCGATCAGCCGCGCCATGTCCCACACGCGGTCGCCGATCGGCGTCCGCCCGACCAGCAGGTCGTGCATGAGCTGCAGCCGGCACGAGGACAGGGCGTCCTGCTCCCGGTCCGCCGCCGACCGGGTTTCGCCGAAGGCGCGCGTGGTCGGCGCGATCACCAGGTACCCCTGCTCGACCGCCTGTACCGCAATGTCCCGCTCTCCCTCCCGTATCTGCTCCTCCTCCTTCGCGCTGCGAAAGAGCCCGACGTAGACGTGCGGATGGCCGTGGCCGTGCGGGGTGAGCACCAGCGGCAGGCGGCCGGACGCCGCCTTCGGCCGCAGCAGGTAGCACGGCAACGGCACCGTCGGTTCGGTGCGCACGCGCCACGACTCCCGCGTATACGATCCCAGGTCCTCGCTCCCGAGCAACTCCGCGGCCGGCGCGAATCCGGCCAGGTCCCGCTCCACGTTCGCCAGTCCCAGGACGGTGCGCAGCCGCTCCCGAAACTGCGCCTGCCACTGCCTGACGTCGGCTTCCGTCCCGCCGGGGAAGCTGAACTCCCCTGCGCATCCGCGCATGAGCGTCCCGAAGTGCTCGTCGAAGTCGAACCGGCCGGTTCCATCCGCCATACTCCACGCTCCTTTGAACGAATCCGCATCTTGACACGTGTTGCAGCAGGCGGCCGAGCGGACCACCATCCATCATCCACGATTGTGGAGTCAGAGGAGGGCGCGATGCCGGCGACGATGTGGCGAGCGGCGAAGGGTGAGGGCGCAGGCAACGTCTTCCTGGAACAGGTGCCGGTGCCCCGACCCGGACCGGAGGAGGTGCTGACGCGCACCCGCGTCAGCCTGATCAGCCGCGGCTCGGAGCTGTGGCGGCGATACGTGATGGAGGGGCCGGTGAGGCCCGAGGCGATGGGGTACTCCACCGCCGGGACCGTGGAGGCGGTGGGCGCCGGCGTCACCGGGTTCGCGGCCGGCGATCCGGTCGTGGCCAGCGCGCCGCACGCCGAGTACTCGCTGCGGTCGGTCGCGGCCGGCGCGCCGCCCCGCCTGCACCCGCTGCATCCGGCCGTCTCCTTCGAGCAGGGGACCTTCCATCCGCTGGCGACCAGCAGCGCCGGATGGGCGCAGGCGCTGGACATCACCGCCGACGACCGCGTCGTCGTGCTGGGCCAGGGTCTGGTCGGCAACTTGGTCATGCAGTTCGCGCGGCGCTACCGCCCGGCGCAGCTCATCGCCGTGGACGCGTTGGAGCTGCGCTGCCGCCTGGCGCGGGAGACCGGCGCGCCGGAGGTGGTGAACGCCGGCGAGGAGGACCCGGTGGCGGCGGTGAAGCGCCTGAGCGGCGGCGAGGGAGCCAGCATCGTGGTCGACTGCGTCGGCGGGCCGGCCGGCATCGCCTCCTTCGAGCAGGCGCAGCGGATGGTCGCCTCCGGGGGGCTCATCCAGGTAAACGGCAAGTACCAGAACGCGCCCCTGCCGCTCGACGTCGACAACTTCCAGGGCAAGCGCGTGCTGGTGAGCTATCCGCCCACCGCCGACCGCGCCGAGATGGCCCGCACCGCGATGGACGCCATGGCGTCCGGCGAGGTGCAGGTGCAACCGCTGGTCACCCACCGCTTCGACGGCAGGGACCTCAAGGCCGGGTACGACTTCCTCTACGAGCACCCCGATCAGGCGCTGGGCGTCCTGTTCCTTTGGCAGTGACGGCCGTGACTTCGCGGGCCGAGCCGGCCTGTCCGAACGGCGAAACGCACGTTGCGCCAGCG
Source organism: Spirochaetia bacterium (assembly GCA_965203515.1). Taxonomy (GTDB): domain Bacteria; phylum Spirochaetota; class Spirochaetia; order SZUA-6; family Bin103; genus CATQHW01. Next base: position 3,716,344 of record OZ241907.1, on the reverse strand, counting down.
ACCGTCGCGCTATGATATCGATCCTGCCCATCGCCATAGGCAGCCTCATCCGCGACCGATCGATCGAATCGGTCCGCGTCGAGTTCAAGGCGAATTGGAGTGCGGACGTCACCGGCTTTCAGGTATTGAAGACGCTCTGCGCGTTCGCCAACGATTATCAGAACCTGAACGGCGGTTACGTCGTCATCGGCGTCGCCGAATCCGAAGGACGAGCCAGGCTGCCGCCGGCAGGGCTCAGCAGCGCTGAAATCGAGTCAGCGCAACGATGGATACGCGGGCGTTGCAGAGCCATGCAGCCGAGCTACGAACCGATCATGTCCCCGGAAGTACTGGAAGGCCGTGATGTTCTGGTCGTCTGGGCGCCCGCCAGCGAGGCGCGGCCCCATCGTGCGCCGGACGGACCCGACAGCAGGAGTTGGAAGTTCTGGATTCGCATCGGATCGGAAACCGTCGACGCGGAGGCCGCCGGGAAGCTGGCAGCGCTGCTCGAACAGACGGCGCGGGTACCTTGGGACGACCGACCGGCGCATCGTGCGCGGATCGAGGACCTGAGGGAAGGCAAGGTCCGCGAACACCTGCACGATATCCGTAGCGCCCTGCGCGACGAGCCCGACATATCGTCCATCTACCGCCGCATGCGTATCACGACTCCCGTCAACGAACACGACGCGCCCCGCAACGTCGGCTTGCTCTTCTTCTCCGACGATCCCGAGCAATGGTTTCCCGGCGCGCGTATCGAAGCCGTGCAGTTCAAGGCGAACCGCGAGGGCGACGTGCAGAGCCAACGGGTCTTTCGCGGTACGCTTGCTGCGCAGATACGCGACTGCCTGCGGTATCTGGAAGGATTCTCACAGACGCACTTGCAGAAAGAACGGGATCGCAGCCGCGTACGCGGTTGGGTCAGCTATCCGATGCAGGCGCTGCGCGAAGCGCTGGTCAATGCCATCTATCACCGCGGCTATCGTCCCGACGTGCTCGAGCCCACCAAGGTCTGCATGTATCCCGATCGCATGGAGGTCATCAGCTATCCGGGACCGGTAGCCGGTATCGAGCCGCATCACCTCGCGCCAAATACTTCGGCTCCGCCGCCGCCGGCGCGTAACCGTCGGGTCGGAGAGTTTCTGAAGCAGCTCGGCTTGGCGGAAGCGTGGTGGACCGGGCTGCCGCGTATCTACCGATCCATGGCCGACAACGGCTCGCCGGCGCCACGCTTCGACTTCGACCCGGGCCGTACCTGGTTCCGGGCGACGCTGCCGGCGCACCCGGAGTATGCGGCCGTATCCGCGCTCCAGGACGCCGCCTATCTTCGCACCGTCGGGGCGACCGAAGACGCCTATCAGCGAGTTCTGCAGTCCTGGCAAGCGAACGATACCTCCGCGGTGCTTGCCGCGGAGATGATCCGCCTCCACTCGGAGCGGCACGAATTGGATGAAGCCGGCGCCGTGTTCACGCGCTTCGACGACAGGGGATCGAGAGCGGCCGTACCGAACGTCGCCAATACGTGGATAGAAGCGCTGCTCGATCACGGCAGAACCGATGAAGCGCAACGGCTTCTCGAGCAGCTTGCCGGCAGCGCGTCGGCACAGGATGCCGTGGACGCCGCCATCCTGGCGCGGCGTCTCCACAGACCGCGGACCGCACATCGGTACTTTCAGCAGGCCGGCGAGGCGATCCGGGCGGACTCGCGTGCGCTGCACGAGTTCGCACAGACGAAGATCCAACTCGCCCAAGACGCGTTCCGGAAGAAGCAACGAGCTTGGCGTTCGGTAAATCGGCGTCTTCTCGTGGAGGCGCGTGGGCTGCTGGAGCGGGTCATTCAGCTGGACGCCTCTCCCCACCGGCACGCCTGGGCCTGGCGCGACATGGCAAGACTCCTGACGTGGCTGCGCGTCCCCGCCAACGACGTGGAATCGGCATTCCGGAACGCGATACGGCTCCTGCCGGACGAACCGCGGTTTCCCCAGGAACTACAGCGATTCCGCGACCGTCCGCATCAGCGCCCGCTATGACGCGAGCGAATCTCCGGCGTTCCCTGCGGCTGCCTCAGGCCCTTGATCTTTCTCACCGCGTAGGCTATCCATGGTCGTGTCATCGACGCCCGCTTTGACCTCCGTTCATTCCTGAGGAAGGCGGTCGAACACGGACTGATCTCACACAGCTACTCGCGTTGCGAGTGCCGACACCTTGCACGGAGGACAGACATGAAGAAGCTGTTCAGCATGATAGCGCTTGCCGTACTGGCGGCAGGCTTGACGTTCGCTACCGGATCTACCGAGGAGTCCGCGACCCGGGACGCCGCCGCGGCGGAGGACTTCGAGCGGGATGCGATGGGGATGCCGCTCTCCGCGGAGCCGATCACCCTGGACATGGTACGGCTGAGCTGGCCCGGCATTCGCGGCCCCGCCAGCGAGACCTGGACCTGGAAGCGGTTCGCGGAGTTGTCCAACATCACCGTGAACTTCGAGGAGTGGCCGATCTCGGGCTTCGCCGAGACGCTGCAGGTCCGGCTGGCGGCCGAGCAACTGCCCGACGCGTTCTATCAGATGATCTTCAACCAGGATCAGCTCGTGAGCCAGTCGCTGGCCGGCAACCTGATCGCCCTGGACGATCTGATCGCGGAGCATGGCCCGAACATTCAGGCGGCGCTCACCGCGGACGCCTCGATCGCGCAGGCGCTGGTCATGCCGGACGGCAAGATCCACTCGCTGCCGTTCGTGGCGTATGAGAAGAACAGCGCGATGGTGCGCTTCTACGTGAACGAGACCTTTCTGAACAACCTGGGACTCGAGACGCCCGCGACGATAGACGACCTCAGCGCCGTTCTGGCCGCATTCAAGAACGACGACGCCAACGGCAACGGCGACCCCGATGACGAGTATCCGATCCACCAGAGCGGCAACGCGACGACCATCCAGAGGCAGGCGTTCTACGGCGCGTACGGACTCGGCAACCGGGGGCTGCCCGGTCTCGGAGCGCACGTCGACCAAGGTCCCGACGGCAAGGTCCGGTTCATCCCGGTCGACGAGCGCTATCGGGAGATGCTGACGCAGTTCAACGAGTGGTGGGAAGCGGGCTACTACCATCCGGAGTTCTTCTCCGGCGTCGACGTGGCGCGCTGGCAGGCCGACGCGGCCGACAATCGCATCGGATTGTTCACCTGGGTCACCCCCGGCTACGTCGGCGTCGAACCGCAGAAGCACTTCACCGGCGTCTCGCAATTCGTGGGTCCGCACGGCGACCACGTCATCAGTTGGGTCGACCACAACGTGCGCGGCAACTGGTCTTTCATGATCACCGCAGAGAACGAGCATCCGGTCGAGACCATGCGCTGGGTCGACTACTGGTACGGCGAGCCGGGCTACCTGTTCTCAGCCGTCGGCCTGGAGGGCGAGACGTTCCAACTCGGCGCGGACGGCGCGTACGAGTTCATCGGCGAGGTCGCGGCGTCGATCGAAGAAGCCGGCCTGCAGGTCGGGGCGTTCCAGCATCTGGAGCGCTGGTACGGCGGCTTCGAGCCGCAGGTGAACGGCATGGAGCTGTCCGCGGAAGGGCAGAAGATCATCGATGATCTCACCGCCTCCACCCCTGACGCGGAGCTGTACCGGATGGATCCGACCGACTACCTGAACCACATGCCGGACGCGATTTGGCCCAACTTCATGCCGACCGCCGAAGAGGCGTCCGAGCTCGGCGCCCTGTTGACCGATATCAACACCTACGTCGCCGAGATGACGACCAAGTTCATCACCGGCGACGCCGGCCTCGGCACCGAGTGGGACGACTACGTCGACACGCTGAAGTCGATGGGCTACGAGCGCTACGTCGAGATCAAGCAGGCGCAACACGATCGCATCATCGGGATGTAGAGCCTTCGCTATCGAACCCGGCGCCGCCGCGGGACCCGCGACCCGCGGCGGCGCCTCTTTCAGCCGCGTCGACCCCGGAAGAGCCGACGGGCCGCGCGCGCCGGATCAGGGGATCAGGCTATCTGCCGGCGGGCCAGGTCCCGGAACGGGCCGTCGATCTCCATCAGCTCGTCGAAGGTGCCGGTCTGCACCACCTGGCCGTCATGCAGCACGTAGATGCTGTCGGCCTTGCGGATCGTCGACAGGCGGTGCGCGCTCACGAAGCGGGTGATGGCAAGGTCCGCCACGCTCTGCATCACCTGCGCCTGGCTGTTGTTGTCGAGCCAGTTGGTAGCCTCGTCCAGAAACAGCACGCTCGGATCGCGCACCAGCGCCGCGGCCAGCATGATCCGCTGTATCTGCCCGCCGGAGAAGACCGCCGAGCTGTCGCCGGCGACCGTCTGCATCTGCATCGGCATGGCGGCGATGTCCTCGTCGATGGCGGCCAGGCGGGCGGCCCGCCACGCGTCTTCCTCGGTGAGGTTGCCGGACAGTCCGATGATGTTGTCGAGCACGGTACCGGGCCGTATCGACGCATCCTGCACCACCATGCTGATCCTGCTGCGCACCTCGCGGGTATTGAGGCGAGCCAAGTCACGCCCGTCGTAGTAGACGGCGCCCGACAGCGGCTTCTCCAGCCCGAGCGCGAGCCGGAACAGGGTGCTCTTGCCGGCGCCCGATTCCCCCACGATGGCCACGAACTCGCCGGCGCGGGCGTGGATCGAGACGTCTTGGAGGACCGGGGGACCGTCCTCGATGTAGCTGAAGTTTACGTGTTCGATGCGGACGTCGCCGCTCAGCTCCGGCGGCGATTCGCCTTCGGTGACGGTTCCCGGCACCGCCTCCAGGATGGGAGTCACCTGCTGGTATGAAGGCAGAAGAGAGGCCACGGCGGAGAACGAGCCGCCAAGCCGGGCGATCGCCGAGTAGAATACCATGAAGGCCGCGTAGACGGTAAGGAAGTCCCCGATGGGGATGGTCTCGCCGCCGCTATACACCGTGACCGCGAACACCGCGGCCACCGCCAGCAGCGGGGCGGCGGCGAGATAGGCGATCAGGTGCTCGTTCAGCCGGCCGAGCCGCATCTCGGTCTGCTTCTGTTGCCGATAGCCCTTCGCCCACTCCGAGAAGCCGATCCCTTCCGCTCCGGTCGACCGGAGCTTGCTGATGCTGCTCAGCAACTGCCGCAGCTTCCCTGCCACGCTCCGGGCGGTCGCCAACAGCTGCCGGTACAGGGGTAGCTGCAGGATGCCGAAGACCGACGTCACCGTCAGGGAGATCAAGCCCAACCCCAAGCCGAGCCAGCCGATCCGGGCGTTGTAGAGGAACAGCAGGATGAACGTCGGCAGCAGGAAGAGTACCGACAGCACAGTGCTGGCGACCACGCCCGCCACCTGATCGCGCAACGCCTGGGCAGCCATGGCGCGCATGGTCAGATCGCCAGCGGAAAAGCGGCGGAAGAACCGCTGCGGCAAGCCGAGCATCCGGTCCCAGAGCGCGGCGCCGACTCGGGCGCCCGCCAGCGCCTCCAGCCGCATCAGGGCCGTTCCCTGCAGAATCTGCAGGAGCGCCGTGAGGACCGCCAGCAGGATCATGGACAAGGATATCCCCAGGAGCTGCAAGCCGGACCGGCTCGGAATCACGCGTTCGACCAGTATGCCGAGCAGGATCGCCGGTGACAGCATCAGGAGGCCGGCCAGAATTCCCGCCAGGATGAAGCGCGCCAGCTCCCTGCCGAGCCCCCGGAACGCGAAGCGGAACAGCGGACCGGATCGAACCGCTTCGTCCCGCGGCAGCGCGCGGTAGAAGAAGCGGGCCTCGGGATCGAGATCGCGGGCCCGGCGCGCGTCGACCCGCTCGGCTTGACCGGTCGCCGGGTCGATCATGCGGTACCGCCCCGACACGCCCGGAATCAGCGCCACCGGGTTCCCGGACTCGCGGCGAAACGCCAGCATCGCGCCCGAGTCGCCGAGCCACCAGCGATCGTCGACGGCGAGCTTGATCTTGCGCGCGCGTATCCCCGACACGCGCTGTATCACCGTCAGATCGACGGCCTCTTCCTCATCCGCTGCCTTCCGGCGGGGCGGCGCTTGGAAGCGGATGCCCTCGTGGTCGCCGACCAGCTTGAGGGCGCCCATCAACGCCGATCCGCTGTCCGCGATCAGCGACCGGCGGCCTTCCAGCACGTCGAACAGGTCGTCGCGCGCCTGATTCTCGCTCTGGCGACGGTGCTGGACCTGGGATCGCTGCATGTTGGCCATGTCGACCATCAGCAGCTGCCGGTTCAGCTGGTCGGCGGACAACGCCAGCTGATGGAACTCGGCCAGAGCGGCGAACAGCAGGCCGTCGGCTGCAAGCGCCTGGGTAGAGGTGACGGTCAGCCGGGAGGGGCGGAACAGCCGTATCCAGCTATGGACGGTGACCGGGATGAAGCCGGGACCGTCGCCGGTCGGCTCGCCGGTGTCGACGAACGCCGCATTCCCCTCCGGACAGGAGACCCAGACCACGCCCTGCCGGGTCGACAGCACGTGTTCGCTCGCGCTTTCCACTTCCTCGCCGGCGGTCAGGAAGCGCTCGGGACGCGGGCGCGGCACCACCTCACGGGCAAGCGCGGCGGCTATGTCCGCGATCCAGGCTTCGACCTGCTCGGCCAGCAGCCCGGCGACCTGCGGGTCGTCGAACGCCGCAAGCGGGACGCGACGGAGACTGGTATCGGGCAGCCCCTTGGCGATGTGGACCGACGAGGTGATTCCCTCATCCTCGACGGCGCCGAAGACCAACCGTCCGGGCCCGGCGCGCAGGAGCTGCCTGAAGTCCGAGGGCGTCTCGTCGGAGTGATCGGCGACGAACACGTCGATCGCGCCCTCGACGACGTACCACACCATGTCGGGATCCGCCAGGCGGATCGGACGGTTGCCGCCGCCGACGAACGGTTCGCCCTGCGAAAGCGCGATTTCGCCGAGCCGATCCGGTGCCTGCCGCATCTTCCCGTGCTCCGGCGCATCCATCAGCTCGTCTCCAAGAGCTGGCGGTACAGCCCGCCGGTCTCCTCCATCAGCTCCTGATGGGTGCCCCGCTGCACCTCCCGCCCCCGTTCGAGGACGACGATCAGATCGCAGTCGCGAATGGTGCTCAGCCGATGGGCGACGATGAGGCAGGCGCACCCGCGGCGCCGCAGGGCGTCATCGATGCGGACCTCCGTGATCGTGTCGAGCGAGGAGGTCGCCTCGTCCAGAATCAGCACCGACGGATCGTTGACCAGGGCGCGCGCGATCTCCAGCCGCTGCCGCTGGCCGCCGCTGAAGTTGCGGCCATCTTCGTCGACCGGCGCATCGTAGCCGAGCGGCCGGGAGATGATCTCTTCGTGAATGAACGCGTCCTGCGCGGCCGCCACCAGGTTCTGGTCCGGCACGTCCGGGAGCCACATGGTCAGGTTCTCGCGCACCGTGCCCGCGAACAGAAAGATGTGCTGGTCGACCAGGGAGACCGAGCTGGTCAGCAGCTCACGCGGAATCGCGCTGCGCGGGTGCCCGTCGATCCGCACCTCGCCCTCCCACGGCTGGTGGACGCCGGCCACCAGCGACGACAGCGTCGACTTGCCGGACCCGCTGGGGCCGACGATCGCTACGCGCTGCCCGGGCTCGACGGTGAGGTTGAAGTCCTTGAGCAGGGGTTCGCGGTTTTGCTGGTAGCCGAAGGTGATGCCGCGCAACTCGATCCGGCCCTTGAGCCGCAGCCGCCCGCCAAGGGTCAGGATACGATCCCCGGAGGCGGTGTCGGAATCGCGCTCGAAGTCGCTGTCCTCGGACGCGTCGAACACGTCGTCGAGGCGCTGCAGGTCCGCTTCCAGAATCTGAAACATGTCCGCGAACTGGATGAAGCGTCCGACCGGCATCAGGAAGTTGACCGCCGCCATGTAGAACGCCGTCAGCATACCGACGGTCATGTCGCCCGACATCGCGCGCAAGCCGCCGATGCCGAGCACGGCCGCATTGCCCAGGACCAGGAACAGTACCGGCAGGGACGCGTTGACGTAGCCCAACTCCATGAACCGTTGCCGGGCGAGCAGCTCCCGCGCCTGGTACCCGGTCCAGCGGGCAAAGAACTCGTCCTCGACGCCGGTCGCCTGCAGGGTGTCGATCTTGCCGACGCCGAACATGCCGATCCCGAAGAGCATGCCCTGCTCGCGCCTGAGCCGGCGGTTCTCATCCACGCGCACGCTGGCCAGGAGGCGCATGACCACGGCGCTGAGCACGCCCAGCACCACGATCACGGCGGCGAGCAGCGGGTCGTACGCCAGCATCAGTGCCAGGAACGCCAAGCTGGTGACGATCTCGATTGCGATGCCGACCAAGTGGCGCGTGGCCACGTCCGAGACCGAGTCGACCAACTGGATACGGGCCGTCAGTTCGCCATCCAGGCGCTGCGTGAAGAACCGCATGGGAAGCCGGAGCAGCCGAGTCATGAAGCGCGAGGCGTAGTCGACCGAGAGGCGCACGGAGAGCAGTCGGAGACAGCGGCCGCGCAGCCAGGTGAGGAGGTAGAGCAGACCGGCGGCGGCGAGGAGGGCTCCGATCAGCACTCCGCCCCAGGACGGCTCGCGCCCGGAGAGCACGTAGTCGACGAACAGGCTCACCAGGAACGGCATGGCAAGGGACGGCAGGGCCAGCAGCAGCCCGCAGCACGCGGCGAACGCGAGCGGCTTCTTGACGTCGCGCAGCCACGGCACGATCCGGTACAGGAGGCCGGGGCGGATGCCGCCGGGCTGGAACCCGGGCCGCGGCTCGAACGTCAACGTCACCCCCGTGAACGCCTGGTCGAAATCCTCCTCGCTGACCGTTCGGTGGCCGTTGGCCGGATCGTTGATCAGGAACCGGCCGCCGCGGAATCCTTCCAGGACCACGAAGTGGTGGAACTCCCAGAAGATGATCATCGGCAGCGGCATCTTGAGGAGCTGTTTCGGCTGCCGGCGCCATCCTTTCGTCTCCAGGCCGTACCGCCGCGCGGCCCGGAAGATGTCGGCCGCGCTGCAGCCGTCCCGGCCGACCGAGCAGACTTCCCGCAACTCCTCGATGGAGACCCAGCGCCCGAAGTGCGCAAGCACGATCCCCAGGCACGCGGCTCCGCACTCGGTCTCGGTGAGCTGCAGCAGCACCGGGGTGCGAATGCGGCGCCGGGAAGGGGCCGCGCGGGCCGTACGCGCCCGCTTCAGCGCCGCGTCGACCTTGGCACCGGTCGGTGCGCTCGCACCTGACGCAGGCATCAGCCGCTCCCGCCGACCAGCAGCGCTGCCGGTGACTGCCGCCCCAACACGATCCGCACGCGTCCATCCGCTCCGTCGGCAAGCGACTCGGGCGGCGGACCGTTCAGGACCAGCCGCAGCAGGTGGGCGGGGACGGGAGTCGTCAGCCCCAGGTCGGCCAGCCATGCGGGGGCGGCGACCGGTCGGGAGGATACTTCCAGCACGCGGGCTTCCAACCCGCCTGCGCCCGGGTCATCAGACGCCAACAGCACCTTCGCGGCCATGTCCGCCGCCAGCCGCTCGGCGTCCTGCGACGTCACGAAGGCGAACGCCTCCCAGGCATCGGCGGACCTGCCGAGCACCACCTGAGCGACCATCTCGCCGGCGCGGATCGGCTGATCCGCAGCCAGGCGCTGTACGACCAGCGTTCCCTCGCGCGGAGCATCGCGTGGAACCACGATCGATTGGCTGGCGTCGCGCTCGATCGCTCCCAGCTCGGTGCGCGCCGCCGCGAGCAGCGCCTCCCGGACCGCGGTGGTGGCGGCATCGGCGTCACGCAGGCCGTCCTCGACAGCGCCCACGATGGTCCGCGTGATCCGCGCCTGGCGCTCCGCCTCCGGCAACTCCACGCGGGCGATCGGCTGCCCCGGCTTGACGGCGGCGCCCACTTCGGCCAGTACCTCGATGACGTTGCCGGACACGGGGGATACCACGGGGTAGCGCTGGCCCGGTTGGACCACTACGGCCGGCGCCGACAGAGTGCGGTCGACACTTCCGAACACCCCCCAGGCCAGGAACACGAGCAACGCCATGCAGAGTCCGGCCAGCACGATCCACTCGTGAGGGGCCGTGACCTGGAGCCGCCCGTCCAGAGGCTCCGGGCGCGACCGGCGGGCGACGGCCTCCTCTCGGAATACTTTGCTATAGAACAAGTGCCACGCTCCTCATCGTCATCTGCCGGCCGCACCTGACCGAGCCGCCGGCGCAGTATAGCCACCCGACACACGCTCTTTCAAGAACGAACCGGGGGAAGGATGTCCGGCGGCGCGGCCCGAATCGCCATCGTCATGGGTCGACGCCTGAGCCCGCCCAGCCTATGCTGTGCGGTGACTTCGCGGCGGAGCCGGCCTGCCCGGCGAAGCGCAGGTCAAACGCCGGAGGTGCGCCGCATGCCCGAGTTGCCGGTCTTCCGCCGCCACACGATCTACGAGGGACCGCCCGCCGAACGCATGTCGTGTCTGGTGGGTGATCTGGACCGTGACGGCGTGCCCGAGTTCGTCATCTCCACCCGCCATCCCAGTCAGCTCCACTGGTTCGGCAGAACGAGCGGCGGCGCCTGGCGACCGCATCTGATCGATGACACCTTCCCGAGCGTCAGCGTCGGCGGCGCACTGGCCGACCTCACCGGCAGTGGCCGCCTCGACCTGATCGCCGGCACCAGCGATCGAGGCAACTGCGTCTACTGGTGGGAATGCCCGGCCGATCCTTCCCAACGGTGGGTACGCCGAACCGCGTTCCCGCTGCCGGCAAGCCGAACCCACGACCTCTTGCTGGCGGACATCGACGGCGATGGACGGCAGGAGTTGTACGTCTGGAATCAGGACGCCGAGACGCTCTTCACGGTCCCGCTGCCCGACGATCCATACGTCACGCCATGGCCGGACGTGCGGCCCGTCGTGACCGGCGTGGACGAGCAGGCGCTCGCGGCTGCCGACGTCGACGGCGATGGCAGACTGGAACTGATCGCGGGCTGTTCCTGGTATCGCCTGCTGCCGAATGGCGGGTGGGAACGACACGTCTACGCCCGGGACTACGGCGGCGTGCGGGTGGTCGCCGCCGATTTCGACGGTGACGGGCGCCCGGAGATAGCCCTCTGCGAGGTGGCTCTAGACATCGGCCGGACGTACGGGCGCCTCGCGCTGTTCAGACCGGGGGCGGACGTCGAGCGTCCGTGGGAAGACGAGGTGTTGCACGACCGGCTGCTGGACGCGCACACGCTGCAGGTGGCCGACTTCGATGGTGACGGCCGCCCGGACCTGTACGTGGGAGAGATGGGGCGGGGAGATTGGACCCTCCCGCACCCACCCGCCCAGCTGCTCTTTCTGAGCCGCGGGGATCGGATGGAGGAGCGGGTCATCGACACCGGGGTCGGAACCCACGAAGCGCAGGTCATCGAGCTCGACGGGCGCCCCGGAATCGTGAGCAAGCCGTACCGGGCGCTTGCGGATCGCGCTCCGCGGCCTGCGGGGATCGACGCCCTCTACCTCTATCTGCCGGAGTGACGCGACCGAGATGAGAACCAACCACGTCAGGGAGAAGCTCAAGGCCGGGCAGCCGACGGTAGGCTGCTTCCTGGGCATGGGGAGCCCGAACGTCGCCGAGCAGATGGCCTGCTCCGGCTTCGACTTCATCGTGATCGAGATGGAGCACAACGGTCTGGACATGGCCGAGGTGCAGCACATGCTGATGGCGGTCAACGGCTCCGCCGCGGTCCCGATCGTACGCATCCCCAACTCCGACCAGGTCTTCATCCAGCGCTCCCTGGACATCGGCGCCCTGGGGATCATCGTGCCGCTGCTGCGCAGCGCGGAACAGGCGCGGCAGGTGGTGCGGGCGACTCGCTATCCGCCGGAAGGGAACCGCGGCTTCGGCCCGCTGCGGGCGTCGCAGTACACCCTGGACTACCCGGACTACCTGACGCGCGCCAACCGCAACATCCTGGTCGCGTTCCTCCTGGAGACGCGGGAAGCGATGGAGAGCCTGGAGGAGATCACCGCGGTCCCGGGGGTCGACGCGCTGTACCTCGGCCTGTGGGACCTGTACCTCAACTACGGGGTGAGCCCGTTGGAGATGCCGCATCCGGCGATGGACCGGCTGGTCGACCGCGCGATCCAGGTGTGCGCGGCGAACGGAGTCGCCCTGGGCACCGGCTCCGCCATGCCGGAAGACCTGGTGCGCTGGCGCGACCGCGGGCTCACCTTCCTGGGATACGGGCCGGACTTCGTGCTGCTCACCAACGCCGCGCGCGCCGGCGTCGAGGCGTTTCGCGCAGAGCGGAGTACCTGATGGCGATCGTGACCGACGAGCTGGCGCTCAATTACCATCTGATGCACCCGGGCGGCGACAGCGCGCCGGGCGATCCCAACCTCGCCTACTACCTGGACGGCACCTGCCACCTCCACTACATCCTGCGGCATCCGTGGCGCGGCGGGCCGGCGCGGCGGCCTGACGGGACGTCGTCGTCGTTCTCGTTCATCCACGTCACCAGCCCGGACATGCTGCACTGGACGTGGCAGACCACGAAGCTGCAGCCCTCCTTCACCGGCCACGGGATGTTCAGCGGTACCGGATTCATCACCGGGGAGGGCAAGCCGGCCGCGATCTACGCCGGTGTGTGCGAGCCGCGCCACACCTTCCTCACGGTCGCCGACGACCGCGAGCTCAGCTCCTGGCGGAAGCCCCGCGCCGTCGTGCCGCGGGGCGTCCCGCCCGGCAAGGCCGTGCGGCTGCTCGGCGACCCGGACCTGTTCCAGGTCGGCGACACCTGCTACGCCTATGCGGCCGGCGACAATCTGCAACTGTGCAAGTCGACCGACCTGGTCGACTGGACCTACGTGGGCCCGCTCATGCAGCGCGAGCTGCCGGACGTCGCCCTGGGCGAGGACACCTCCTGCGCCAATCTCTTCCCGTTCGGCGACCGGTGGATGCTCCTCTGCATCAGCCACCAGCTCGGCTGCCGGTACTACCTGGGCGACTGGGACGCCGGCGCCGAGCAGTTCGTCCCGGAGCGGCACGGACGCATGAACTGGCGGCGCGCCGGCCAGTCGCTGGCCGATCCGGCCTGCCGCGACGTCTTCGCGCCGGAAAGCGTGCTGACGCCGGACGGCAGGCGGGTGATGTGGGCGTGGCTGGCGACCGCCGACCCCGCGATCGACCTGCGGACCGTGCAGTCCCTGCCGCGCGAGTTGAGTCTGCATGACGACGGCAGCCTGCGCATCGAGCCGCTCAGGGAGCTGGCGTCGCTGCGCCGCGAGCCGGTCACGATCCGCGACGTGACGATCACCCCGGACGTGAGACGGGGCGCGCCGCACCACACGAGCGCGCGAATCGCCGACCTGGACGGCGACGCGTTCGAGCTACGCGTCACCGTCGACCGCGCGCAGGCGGAACGGAAGCGATTCGGCGTCCGGCTGTTCGCCGATGACCGCGACGCGGGACTCCTCGTCCTGCTGCGGCCGGAGACCGGCACGCTCTGCGTCGGCGACACCGAGGCGCCCTTCGCCGTGGCGGAGCTGCCGGCGGGCGAGGACGTGGAGCTCCGCATCTTCGTCGACAAGTACCTGGTGGAGGTATTCGCCAACGGCCGCCAAGCCGCTCTGAGCGCGTTCATGGGGTACCGCGACGGCGGCGCCCAGGTGCGCGCCTACCTCTTCGGCGGCGGCGACAAGGTAGCTCCGACCACCTTCCGCAGCGTGGAGCTCTGGAAGCTGGCCCCCACCAACCGGGGATTCTTCGAAGCGCGCGAGAACCGTATCTGGCAGCCCGACACCCGGTAGGGGTAAACGGTCCGGTTCAGAACAGCAGCGGCTCCTCGCCGCGGCGCTGGCGGTAGCCGGACACCATGATGCCGGACTTGACCGCCCCGCCGTCGCTCTGCCGGTTGTGCGGGTGCCGATAGCCGATGCGGACCATGCGCCGCGCCCGGTCCGTCCGATTGATGTAGGAGCCGTGCACGGTGTAGTAGCTGAACACGATCACGTCGCCCCGCTTGGCCGGCGCCGCGACCGAATCCGCCAGCCGGTACTCGTCGGTCGGCAGGTGCGGCGCCGACGGCTCCTCCTCCGTGCCGCGGATGTGCTCGAGCGGACCCAGCCGGTGCGATCCGGCCAGGAAGCGTAGCTCCCCGTTCTCGTGACCGGTGTCGTCGAGGTGCACCAACACGTCGAGGTAGCGACCGTCGTCGTGCGGGTAGAACGGATGATCCTGGTGCATCGGAAACACCTGTCCGCCGGGCGGCTTGGTGTGCATGACCGAATGATGCAGCTCGATGTCGGGGCCGAGGAGCGGCACCAGGCAGGCGATCAGCCGCGGACTGGTCACCGCATCGAGCCACGCCCGGGAGTAGCAGTGCAGCTCGTGCATCGCTTCCAGTCTCGCGCCCTGTTCCTCCTCCTCGTCCATGTAGACCTTGCGCCAGGGGCCGGGCCAGCGCCGGTCGACGGTCGCCCACTCGCGGGCCAGGCGGCCGAGATCGTCCGCCTGCGCCTGGCTCTCTTCGGGAGTGAACACCGACGGAATCCGCAGAAAGCCGTTCTCGTGAAAGAAATCGACGTCGGCCTGGACGACCGGAGCGGAACCGTTCGGCGCCGCGCTGACCAGTGTTGCCGTTTCCATGCCGAGACGGTGACCGGTTTCTCACGTCTCGTCAATCGGCCCACCCCGGCGAGCGGTTCTCCGAGCGGTTGTTCGCAGGCACGGTGATCGGTACTGTCTATACACATGAAACGCACAAATCTTGTGTTGGATGAAGGGATACTGGAAGAAGCCGTCCGGCTCAGTGGCGAGAAGACCTATTCGGCTACCGTTCAGCGGGCTCTCCACGAGTTCGTGCGCCACGTCAAGGCACGGCGGATCCTCTCGCTTGCAGGTTCGGGGCTCTGGGAAGCCGATCTCGAAGAGATGAGAGACGACCGAGGCAGCGGGAGCCGGTGACCCTCGTCGACACGTCGATCTGGATCGAGACGTTCCGCCGCGACAGCACGTTCGACCTCACCGCGGCGGTCCCCATCGATGAGGTCGTAACCTGCCTGCCGGTGGTCCAGGAGGTGCTCCAAGGGTTTCCCGACGAGTTCGCGTTTCGAACGGCACGCGAATCGATGCTCGCCATGCCGATCATCGAGTGCCCGCTGCGTGCGGAGGTATTCGACGAAGCGATCGACCTGTACCGGACGGCGCGCAAGAACGGACTCACCGTTCGCTCGTCGGTCGATTGCCTGATCGCCGCCTGCGCGCTCCGGCATGGAATCGAGGTGCTGCACCGCGATCGCGACTACGGTCACCTTGCGCGCGTTTCGGCGTTGCGGGAGCGTCGGGCGTAGACCGAAGGCGGCTCGCAAGGGAGATTGGGGCCAAGACCGCCGCCCGGACCAACCGGACGCCGATTGACAACATCGCGCATGCGGGACCATCGTTTGGGGCCCATGGCTGAGATAGGGCAAGCGGAGCCGGCCGCCCGCGTCGACGACGGCGCGACGACTCGAGACGCCAGAGGCGAATGGATGCCGCGGGTGTTGCAGAAAGGGCAGCCCTTCGTCTGGCCGCCGCAGCCGCGGAAGCTGGTGCGCTTCCTGCTGGGGTTTCCGGGCTTCCTGTGGCCGTTCGGCGCGGCGTTCTACTACGGGCTCGCCGCGCTCACGTGGCGGTTCCTGCAACCGGGCGCTCCCGACCTGACCACCTTCGCGCAGCTCCGCGCCGACTGGATCCTGCCGATGTACGCGCGCAACGTAGCGCTGCTGCTGGTGCTCGCCGGCGTCTGGCACGTGCTGCTCTACTGGCGGCGCTCGCAGGGCACGCGCTTCAAGTACAACAAACGCTGGCCGAGCACCGGGAGCAAGGCGTTCCTGTTCAACAATCAGACGTGGGACAACATGTTCTGGAGCATCGCCAGCGGCGCGACCGTCTGGACGCTGTACGAGGTCCTGCTGCTCTGGGCCTACGGCCGCGGCTTGTTGCCGTTCGCCGAGCTGCGCGCCAATCCGGTGTGGCACGTGGCGTTCTTCGCCGTGTTGCCCTTCTGGCATGACCTGCACTTCTACGTCGTCCACCGCATCTCGCACTGGAAGCCGCTCTACAAGGCCGCCCACTACCTGCATCATCGCAACACCAACGTCGGCCCGTGGTCGGGGCTGTCGATGCACCCGATCGAGCATCTGCTCTACTTCACCCGGTGGATCATCCTTCTGGTGGTGCCGTCCCATCCGATTCACATGCTCTATCTGATGCAGCGTCCCGCCATAGGTCCGGCGCTCGGACACGCCGGGTTCGATCAACTCGTGCTCAAGAGAGACACCGACAAGCGGATCTCGATCGACAACTACTTCCACTACCTGCACCATCGCCACTTCGAATGCAACTACGGGGCCTCGGCCATTCCGTTCGACCGGTGGTTCGGCTCGTTCCACGACGGCACGCCGGAGTCCTATGCGCGCATGCGGCGCAAGCGGAAGTTGCCGCCCGAAGCGGCGGATGAGCCGGTTACCCGGAGCCGGCGCGGTCGCGAACCTGGCGCAGGAACGTAGCGAACCGGTCGAGATCGCTCAGCACGGCCGGGTGGGCGCCGTCCAGGGTCGCAAGCAGGAAGTCGATGCGGGCCCAATCGTACTCCATCTCCACGTAGTAGCGACGAAAGTGGCGAAATCGGAGCAACTCGCGCAGGCGACCCAGATTGCGCTCCCCAACGACCCTGGCCCGAAGCCCTTCGATCTCCAGCGTCATGTTCTCCAACAGGGCCGAGTGCCAGCGTCCCGGCGGCAGATTGTTCTCGAAGAAGCCGGATACGCGGACGAAGAAGGTCTCCAGGACGGTATAATAGGTTTCCAGGTAACCGGCAACGACCAGCGCGCCGTCATCGGTTCGGCCGATGCGCGGCAGCGTCGTTTCCCGGGCACGTCCGAGCTTCGCGTAGATCGCACGCAGGCGGTCACGCGCCTGCGCCAGTTCCGCGATCAGCTCGTCGAGGCCGCGTTCAGACATTGGTCGGCGGCTTGCCATGCCACGGCGCCGAAGCGCCGAATGAGGTTGGCCCTCCCCGGGTCGAGCCGCTCCATGACGACCAGATCGACGTGCAGGTCGGTCATCGCATCCGCCCGGGACCGGATGGTCGCGAGCAGATGCTCGTCGCAGCCGATCCCTTCGACGGCGATGTCGATGTCGGATATCTCGGTGAACCGCTCCGTATGAACGAGCGATCCCCACTGGTAGATGCGCTGCGGCCGGTATTCCGCGGCGATCGCGGCGATGATCCGGGCCGCGTCTCGTTGCGCAGATCGTAACCGGCGCCGGAGCGCCTCGACCCGCCGCGCTTGGCGAGCGGCTATCCAGCGCGCGGCCGCAGCGCTATCGACAGCCATGTCCCTCACGAATGATCGCGCAGCATACCATGCCGGAAGCGATAGCTCGCCGCGCGCGCCAGCTCGCATACTTCACGGGACGAGGCGGTGCCGGTCCGGTTCAGCTTGGTGACGGTGACGCCGGCCGCCAGGCTCCCGAACGCCGCCGCCGGAGCCGGGGCGCGGCCGGCTGCCAGAGCGGCGGTGAGACCGGCCAGAAACGCATCGCCGGCGCCGACCGGATCGAGGTCGGTGCGGAAGGCAAGCGCCGGCAGCTCGATCACGCCGGCGGCGTCGCAGACGAGGCAGCCGCGGTCCCCGCGGGTCACGAACACCGGTTTTGCCGAGCGCCGGAACAGCTCGGCGGCGGCCGCGGCCGCCGGCCGGCGCGAACCGCCTGCGGCGAGCTCGACCCCCGCCGCCGCCGCCGCCGCCTCTGCCTCATTGAGCTTCAGGACGGTGCCCGCGAAGTCCGCCGCGAAGTCCCGGCTGTCGGTCACCCAGAGGGGAGCCGGATGCCGGCGGATCAGGTCCTGCAGGCGGCGACGCAGGGGCTTGGCGTGCACGCCGCGCCGCACCTGCTGGTTGATGACCACCGCATCGACGCGGCCGGCCGCAAGCGCGCCGGCGAGCTGCGCGGCCAGCCGGTCCGCCGTCTCGGGCCGCAGCCGGTTGAAGGCGCCGAAGTCGATGCGGCCGGACTCGCGATACCCCGCCCCGCCGGTCTCCAGCAGCTTGGCGTAGGCACAGGTGTCCCACTCCGCGCCCTGAGTCAGCAGGCCGTCGGTGTCGATCCCGGTGCGGCGCAGGATGCGCGCCACCTCGGCCCCGAACGGGTCCGCGCCGATCACGCCGCAGGCGCGTACCTCCGCGCAGCCGAGGGCAGCGAGGTTGGCGGCCACGTTGCCGGCGCCGCCGAGCGAGTAGCGCTGCTCGACGACCGGTCGGGTCGGCCGGCCGGTCTCGACCGACAGCTCGGCGGCGGCGGCGAGCATCAGGTAGGCGTCGAGGCAGAAGTCGCCGATCACCGCCACGCGCAGGGGACGGATCGCCCTGACCAGGTCGTCGACGGCGTCGGCGTCGATCGGCCACGAGGAGACGCGCTGCGCGGCGTTCACGGCATCCATGGTATCGTGTCGAGATGAGCGGGGCCGGTCCGGCGACGTACCCGAATACGCGGGAGCCTTCGCGCGTGGGTAAGCGCGTGGCGTGGTACCGCTGCCCGGTGCCGCGCGAACGGCTGAAGGAGCTGAACCGGAAGAGCGACGCGCTGGGATTCGCGCAGACCCTCGGCTTCCTGGCGGTGTTGGCGGCGGCATCGGGAGCGGCGATCTACTCCTCGCTCCACTGGCCGTGGTACGTCACCGCGCTGCTGGTGCTGGTCAACGGCCACTTCTGGCACTTCATCGTCAACGGATTCCACGAGCTGATCCACGACTCGGTGTTCAGGACGCGGTGGCTCAACCGGCTGTTCCTGCGCATCTACTCGTTCATCGGCTGGTACAACCATCACGTGTTCTGGGCCAGCCACACCGCGCACCACAAGTACACGCTGCATCCGCCGGCCGACCGCGAGGTGGAGATCCCCGGCAGCTTCGACCTGCAGGACTTCTGGAAGTCGGGGATCGTCGATCTCCGTTACGTCCCCGCGGTGCTCAAGGGCTACGCGCGGACCGTCCGCGGCTACGTCGGCCCGGCCGGCTCCTGGCTCGCCGATCTGTTTCCGCCGAGCGCGCCCGAACGGCGCCGGGCGCGGCGCAACTGGGACCGGATCGTGCTGTTCGGACACCTGGCGATCGCCGCCGCGGCGCTGGCGAACGGTCTGTGGGTGGTGCCGCTGGTGATCACCTTTCCGCGGGCGTTCGGCGGCTGGCTGCAGCGCCTGTGCAACGCGACGCAGCACATCGGCCTGCAGGACAACGTCCCCGACTATCGCCTCTGTTGCCGGACGATCTACCTGAGCCCGGTGCTGCAGTTCCTGTACTGGCACATGAACTACCACACCGAGCATCACATGTACGCCGCCGTGCCCTGCTACCGGCTCGGTCGCCTGCACCGGCTGATCCGCCGCGACATGCCGCGCTGCACGCGCGGCCTGCGCGAGACGTGGACGCAGATCGCCCGCATTCTCGAACGGCAGGCACGCGAGCCGGACTACCGATTCGTCCCGGAACTGCCCGCGGCGGCATCCGTTCCCGCGACGGCGCCCGCGCGCGAACGTGAGGCGGCCGCCGGCATCGCCTGATTCCCTTCGCCGGACGCCGGATCGATCGAGTCGTGCACGGCAAGCGCGTCCGCGGCAACGCGGACCTCTACCTGATGCTCGCCCCGGTCCTGCTGTTCTATGCGGTCTTCTGGCTCTGGCCGCTGTACGGCATTCAGATCGGCTTCCGCGACTTCACCGTCAGCGGCGGCTTCTGGGGCAGCCCGTGGGTGGGGCTGAAGCACTTCGTCCGCTACTTCGGATCGTTCTACCTGTTCCGCACGCTCAGGAACACGATCGGCATCAACCTCTACGAGCTGCTGGTCGGCTTTCCGGCGTCGATCGTCCTGGCGCTCATGTTCAACGAACTGCGCTCGATCCGATTCAGGAACGTCGCGCAGGTGATCTCCTACGCGCCGAGCTTCCTGTCGATCATGGTGGTCGCCGGCATGATCGTGAACTTCCTGTCACCGAGCGCCGGCATCGTCAACGCCCTGCTCGGCGCGCTGGGGCTGGAGGCGCGCCACTACCTGGCCGAACCGGAGTACTTCTGGCACGTCTACGTATGGTCGTCGATCTGGCAGCGGGTCGGGTTCTCGACGATCATCTACACGGCGGCGATGGCCACCATCCCGGACTCGTACTACGAAGCGGCGGTGATCGACGGGGCGCGCAAGGTGCGCAGGATGTGGCACGTCACGTTGCCGTCGATCTCGCCGATCATCGTCATGCTGCTGATTCTGCAGATCGGCAACATCATGACCCTGGGATTCGAGAAGGTGCTCCTGCTCCAGAACGACCTCAACCTCGAGGCCTCCGAGGTGATTTCGACGTACGTGTACAAAGCCGGCCTGCTGCAGGCGCAGTTCAGCTACTCCACGGCGATATCGATCTTCAACATGGCCATCAACGTGTTGTTCCTGGTCGCGGCCAATACCGTATCGAAGCGCGCGCGCGGGGTCAGCCTGTGGGGATAGACCGGTTTGCCCGCACGCGGTCGGAGCGGGTCTTCGACGTGGCCAACGTCGCGCTGATCGGCCTGTTCCTGCTCGCCATCGTCTACCCGCTGTGGTACGTCGTGGTCGCGTCGTTCAGCGACATCAAGGAGCTGCTGCGGGAGCCGGTGGTGTTCTGGCCGAAGGGGCTCACCCTCGAAGCGTACGACCGCATCCTGTCCACGCCGGTGATCTGGACCGGCTTTCGCAACAGCATCCTGTACATGGCGGGCGGCGTTGCCTTGAACGTGCTGTTGACGGTGCTGGCCGCCTACCCGCTGTCGCGCAAGGACCTGCACGGCCGCAAGATCATCCTGAAAGCGCTGGTGGTCACGCTCTATCTTTCCGGCGGGCTGATCCCGACCTATCTGGTGGTGCGCCGCCTTGGCATGCTCGATACGTTCTGGGCGATGGTCGCCCCCAACGCCGTGAACGCGTTCATGATCATCATCGCGCGGTCCTTCTTCGAGACCGCCGTTCCGAACGAGATGCAAGAGGCCGGACGCATCGACGGCTGCAACAACTTCCAACTCCTGTTCAGGGTGGTCCTGCCGGTATCGACGCCGCTGGTGACGTTTCTGGCGCTGAGCTACGGGATCGGACACTGGAACTCGTATGTCCAGGCCCTGATCTTTCTCACCTCGCGCGACCGGTTCCCCCTGCAACTGATCCTGCGCGAGATTCTCATCGCCGCCGACTCGGTGACGGTCGCCGCCATGCTCAGCGACCGCATCGACTACGACCTGCAGATACGCATCCGGGAAGGGATCAAGTACGTCTCCATGGTCGTCTCCTCGGCGCCGCTGCTGATCATCTTTCCGTTCATGAGAAGGGCGTTCGAACGAGGCATCACCCTGGGAGCGGTCAAGGGCTGATCCACGCGGCCGCGCCGCGCGATCCGTCAACCTTCCGACGACATTCGTGCGTAGAGCTCCCGGAGGTGCCGAGCCTCGTCGCCGGTGATCCGCGGGAGCGTTCCCTGCGGGAGCGCCGCGCGCGCGGCCAGCCAGGTGCGGCAGAGCGCCTCCACGTTTTCCATCCGCCAGTAGGCGATCTCCAGGTGCTTGCCGCGGGTCATCACCCCGTGATTGCGCATCAGCACGCACAGGTGCCGCTCCGCCGCGCCGCCCACCGCGAGGCCGTTGGCAGCGCTGCCCGGATTCCGGTACTCGGCCAGCCCCACCTCGCCCAGAAACACCTCCGCCTCCGGGGTGAGGAACCGCTCCGGCGCGACGCCGGCCACGGCGCAGCCGGTCGCGGTCGGCGGATGCGCGTGGCAGCACGCCTTGGCGTCCGGCTGCCGCCGCATGACGCCCAGGTGGGTGAGTATCTCGCTGGTGCGCACCCGCGCGCCGGCCACCTGCCGGCCCCGCATGTCGACCAGGCACATCATGTCCGGCGTCATGAAGCCTTTGCTGGTGCCGGTCGGCGTGCACAGCACCAGATCGTCGCCGACGCGGATGGTCAGGTTGCCGCCGTTGCCGTCCACGAACTCCCGCTGCCACAGGCGGCGGCCGATGTCGCACATCAGCTCCTTGAGCCGCTCGATCGCAGCCGAATGGAAGAACGCGTCGATCTCTTCCGGAGTGCGCGGACCGGCGCCCGGTCTCCAGCGGTACTGCGGATCCGGGATCGACGGGGCTTCGTCGCGCACCGGCCGCCTACTCGACCGCGGCGATCCGTTCCCGGTTCACCAAGTCCCAGTCGATCGCATAGCCGAGCCCCGGCTCGACCGGCGCATGCACCATGCCGGCAGCGTCGACCTCGATGTCCCGGACCAGGCCGTACACGTTCGCACCGGTACAGGGAAAGAACTCGTAGAACTCGCAGTTGGGAACGGCCATCGTCACGTGCAGGTTGGCGACGTTGTTGAGGCTGTTGCCGCCGTGGTGGAGCTCGCAGCGCATGCCGAAACCCTCGGCCAGGTGGCATTGGCGAACAAGCGGCGTGATGCCGCCGGTGACGGCGACGTCGCCGCGGAGGATGTCGGTGGCCCGCTGCGTGATCCATGCGGCCATGCCGGGAAACCGGCCCGGCGCGTACTCGGTCGACATGATCGGGATGTCGAGCTTCTGTCCCAGGTCGACGTAGTTGTAGAGGTCCTCTTCGGCGAGCGGGTCCTCGTACCAGTAGTAGCCCATCTCCTCGACGGCGCGGCCGACGCGCAGCGCGTCGGCATACCGGTACGCCCACATCGAGTCGAGCATGAGCGTGAAGTCGCCGCCGACCGCCTCGCGCACCGCGCGGCAGATGTCGATGTCCGCGTTCGGCTCGCCGTGCGGATGGAGCTTGTGCGCCTGCCATCCCAGCTCCTTGAACCGCAGCGCCTCCTCCGCGTACTCGGCCGCGGTCCGGTGGTACGCGGTGCTGGAATACGCGGGAACCGCATCCTTGCAGGTGCCGAGCAGCCGGTGGATCGGTTGGCCGGCGATCTTGCCATTGATGTCCCACAGGCAGATGTCGATCGCGCCGATCGCGGGAATCGGCGCCTGGCGGTTCATCTTCCAGAGCCGCTGCCAGAGCCGCCCGATGTCCTGCGGGTCCTGACCCATGACGACCGGCTTGAGGTACTCGACCAGCGGGCCGGCCAAGTGGTGCCCGCCGACGTGGGAGCTGCCCAGAAACGCGTTGCCGGTGATGCCGGCGTCGGTCTCCACGCTCACCACGCCGAGCCGGGTCGCGCCGCCGAACGTGGCGCCGATGCCGGTCTTCCACACTTCGCCGTTCCAGGCGAACAGATCGACCCTGACGTTGGTCACTCGCATCGATTCGGCAGCCTGCCGCGCCGTCGGCTCAGCCCTGCAGTTCGGCCAGCAGCTCGACGATCAGGTCCATGCCGGCGCTCCAGCCCTTGTCCAGGCTATCGATCGCGCCGGCGAAGGCGGCGATTTCAGCGTCGCTCGCCTCGTGCGGCACCCAGGTCAGGCGCATCCGGGTCCGGCCGCCGTCCTCCCGGAACGTCACGGTCGTCAGCAGCACGCGGGGCCAGCCCGGCATCATGGGGTTGGCGGTGACGTTCCAGTCGGCGTCCGTGACGGAGTGGAGCCAGACCAGCCGCTCCGGCGGCGTCACCTCCGTGTACTCGACCCGCTGGTAATGCGAACCGCCGCCCATGCGCATCTCGCCCAGCCACAGCCCGCCGGGCCGCACGTCGAGGCGATGGACGATCGTCTCCACCCCCGGCCCGTACCAGCGCGGCAGCAGCTCCGCATCGGTCCACGCCTTCCACACCAGCTCGCGCGGCGCATCGAACGCCCGCTCCAGCACGTACGTCGGCACGTCACTCACCCTCGACTCCTCACGTCCTTCGCGCTCTTCGACTTCTTGCGCCACCGTACCGGACGCCGGCCGCCGCCGTCGACGGAGCGTGGCCTTGCGGTCCACGGCGAAGGTGTCGGGATCGAGGACCACGCCGTAGTCCTCGCGGGCCGAGCGGAGCGACACCTTGTCGTTGCGGACGTCCCGCGCCACCAGCTCCGGGTCCCGCTGCAGGGGATCGCCCCAGCCGCCGCCGGCGGCCTGGCGGTGATAGAGCCGCTCGCCGGCCTCCATCGACGTGGAGATCATGGTGATGAGGGTCTCCTCCTGGCCGGACGCCCGGCGCAGCACGTTGGTGGAGCCCCGGCCCGGCCGGCCGCCGGCGAGCCCGTACGGCAGGTGGTCGCGCCGGTCGGAACGGATCGCCAGGTGGGCGCGACCGTCCAGGAGCCGCCACTCCCGCTCCACCGCCATGCCGCCGCGGAATCTTCCCGGCCCGCCGCTGTCCCGAACCAGTCCGTAGCGCTCGATCCGCACCGGGTAGTTGCTCTCGGCCTCCTCCACCGGGATATTGCTGGCGACGTTGGCGGGGTTGCAGAGCCCGTCGTTGCCGTCGCGGTCCGGGCGCGCGCCCCACGTGCCGGTCATCAGCTCGTTGTAGACGTAGGGCGATCGATCGGGGCGGCGGCCGCCGATCACCACCAGCGAGTTGCCCCCCTCGCCCGCCGCCTGGATACGGTGCGGGACGAACTGCGCGAGCGCTCCGAACATCAGGTCGGCGAGCCGGAAGCCGGTGATCCCGCGCATCGACGACGCGCCGGGCATCACCACGTTCAGCACCGTCCCTTCGGGAGCTATGACCGTGATCGGCCGGAAGATGCCGGCGGTGTTGGGCAGCTCCTGGCGCAACGCCGCTCGTACGGTCAGGGCGGCGACCGAAAAGGTGAAGGAGAAGGTGTTGTTGATCGCTCCCGGCGCCTGGGCCGCGGTGCCGGTGAAGTCCGCGGTGAGGCTGTCGCCCCGCACCGTCACGGCCACGTGCAGCTTCACCGGCGGGCCGCCCATCCCGTCGGAGTCCATGTAGTCGGTGAAGGTGCGCGTGCCGTCCGGCCAGCGCGCGATCTCGGCGCGCATCAGCCGCTCGGTGTAGTCGATCAGATCGGCCGCGCACGCGCGGAACGTGTCCGGGCCGTAGCGGCGCACGAGCTCGCGCACCGCGCGCTCGCCGGTGTGGCAGGCCGCCACCTGCGCGCGCACGTCGCCCAGCGTCATCTCCGGCACGCGGACGTTCACCCGCAGCATCGCGAACAGCGACTCGTCCGGCTCGCCCCGCCGATACAGCTTCAGCCACGGGATGCGCAGCCCTTCCTGGAAGATCTCGGTGTTGTCGCACGCCGAGCTTCCCGGCAGCCGCCCGCCCAGATCGAGATGGTGCGCGGTGGCCACGGAAAAGGCGACGCGCGATCCCTCCCAGTAGATCGGCTTGATGATGAAGATGTCCGGGATGTGCATGCCGCCCTCGAAGGGGTCGTTGAGGATGAAGATGTCGCCCTCTTCCATGCTTTCGCCGTACTTGGCGAGCAGCGTCTCCATCGCGAACGGCACCGAGCCGAGGTGCAGCGGGATGGTCACGCCCTGCGCGATCATTTCGCCCTGGCCGTCGCAGAGCGAGGTGGAGTAGTCGAGGCAATCGCGCACGATCGTCGAGTAGGCGGTCCGGTAGAGGGCGATCGCCATCTCGTCGGCGGCCGCGGCCAGCGCGTTCTTGACGATCTCACGCGTGACCGGATCGGGCGTCATCTAGGGCCGCGCCTCCGCTTCGATCTCGACGTGGACGTTGAGCAGGTCGTCCGCGCGGGCCCGCAGTGCGGGCGGCACCACGATCGTGGTGTCGTACTCGTCGATCAGCAGCGGGCCGCGCGCGCCGTGCCGCAGGTCCTCCCGGCGGCAGACCGGCGTGTCGATGCGGCCCCATGACGGGCCGAACCAGGCGCTGCGGTCGCGGGACGGCCCGGCGGCCGGCTCGCCGGGCCGCAGCCGGTCGCTCGCGTCCGGGACCTCGGCGCGGCCGACCGCGCGCAGGGCAGTCACCTCCACCGGATTGTCGGGATCGGAACGGTGGCCGTACAGGCGTTCGTGCTCGTCCGCGAACGCCTCCCGCAACGCCTCCAGATCGTCAGGACCCCATGCTCCTGCGGACGCCAGCGGCACGTTGATCTCCGAAGTCTGCCCGCGGAAGCGTACGTCCGCGCTGTAGCGGACGGCCACCTCGCCCGCCGCATGCCCCTCTTCGGCAAAGGCGTTCATCAGACCGTCGCGCAGGCCGGCGCGGACCGCCTCCAACGCGTCCGCCGTCAGCTCCTGCCGCGACAGCAGGCAGCTACGCACCGCGTGGTGCTCGATGCCGGAGAACAGCAGGCCCATGGCGCTGAACAGGCCGGGCAGCGGCGGGATGATCACGCGGCGGATCGCCAGCTCGCCGGCCAGCCCGGCGGCATGGATGGGACCGGCGCCGCCGAAGGCCACGAGCGTAAACTCGCGCGGGTCCCGGCCCCGCTCGGTCGACACTTGGCGGAGCGCGCGCATGGTGGTGGCGTTGGCGATCCGGTGGATGCCGAACGCGGCGGCCGGCAGGTCGAGGCCGAGCGGGCCGGCGACGCGGTCGGCCACGCTGCGCCGGGCGAGCTCGGCGTCGATCACCACGTCGCCGTCCGCCAGGGGACCGGGGCGGATGTAGCCCAGGACGACGTTGGCGTCGGTCAGGGTCGGCTCGGCGCCGCCGCGGCGGTAGCAGGCCGGCCCCGGCCGCGCCCCGGCCGAGCGCGGGCCGACGCGCAGGCCGCCGGCCGTGTCGACGTACGCCACGCTGCCGCCGCCGGCGCCGACCTCGGCGATGTCGATGGTCGGCGCGCGGATCAGTTCACCCCCGCCGCCCACCAGACGGCTGCCCGACGACAGCGAGGCGCCCACCTCGTACTGGGCCGAGTAGTTCACCCGCCCGCCCTCGACCATCGACGCCTTGGCGGTGGTGCCGCCCATGTCCAGGGTGATGACGTTGGCGGCGCCGAGCCGCCGGGCGCTCAGGTTGGCGGCCAGCACGCCGGCCGCCGGCCCGGATTCGAGCATGAAGACCGGCCGCCGGGCGGTGTGCGCCGCGGAGGCCAGACCGCCGGACGACTGCATGATGAGCAGCGGAGCGTCGATGCCCAGCTCGTCGAGTCCCCGCCGCATCGCCAGCAGGTACGCGGCCATCGTCGGGCGCACGTAGGCGTTGACCGCGGTCGTCGCCGTGCGCTCGTACTCGCGCCGTTCCGGCAGGATGTCGCACGACAGCGACACCTGCAGCCGCGGCAACGTTCCGCGCAGAAACTCGCCCACCTGCCGCTCGTGCTGCGGATAGGCGTAGGCGTGCAGCAGGCAGACGGCGACCGACTCCACCCGCTCGCGCGCCAGCGCGGCCGCGATGCGCTCGAGCTCTTCCTCCCGCACGCCGCGCAGGACATCGCCGGACGCGGTGACCCGCTCGCCGAGCTCGAACCGCAGGCGGCGTTCGATGAGGGCCGGCGGCTTCTCGAAGAACAGGTCATAGAGCTGCGGCGCGCGGATGCGGCGCAGCTCCAGCACGTCGCGAAACCCGGCGGTGGTGATCAGCGCGGTGCGCGCGCCGCGCCCTTCCAGCACGGCGTTGGTCGCCACCGTCGTGCCGTGCGAGACCAGGGCGACGTCGCTGCCGGCGGCGCCGGACCGGCTCAGCGTACGCCGGATGCCGGCCAGCGCCGCCTGCTCGAAGTCCGGCGGAGTCGATGGCAGCTTGTGGTTCCAGATCCGGCCGGCCCCATCGGTGAGCACCACGTCGGTGAAGGTCCCGCCGACGTCGGCGCCGATGCGCACCGGCCGCTCGTCCTGACGCGCCACCTCCGCGCTACCGCGGTTCGGGAGCCGCCCGCAGCCCCTGCGGCGCCAGCTCGCCCAGCGAGGCTGCAGGATCGTCCGGCTCGACGGCAAGTCCCGCCCGCGCGTCCGCCGGGGCGGGCGCCTCGTTGGGGACGGGCGTGTCGAACTGGTAGTCCGGGTCGGTCCGCTGCCGCTTCCAGACCGCGCGCATCTCCCGCCACGCTCCCGGCAGCGTGCGGGGCTCCGGCATGTCGTGCGCGATCTCCCGCGCCAGCTTCCTGAGGTTGTAGCACGGCACCCCGGCGTACATGTGGTGCTCGGTATGCCAGTTCATCCGCCAGTAGAGGAAGGTCGAGACCGGATCGAGCTGCATCGAGCGCGTCGACTTGCGAAAGTCGGCCACGTTGTCGCGCAGGCCGCAGTGTTGCGGCAGGCCGACCAGATAGCTGAGCCAGTTGCCGATGAGCGGCGCCGCGCCGACCAGGATCGGCAGTATCCAGTACCCGGAGGCGATCCCGTAGACCGCCACCGCGCCGTGGAACGTGAGTTGCAACCGCGCGAACCACATCGACTTGCGCGCCTCGGCCGGCTGGTCGGCGTGCAGGGCGCAGATCCACTCGCCCGCCGGCGTCCGCACGTAGCCGACCCGGCCGATCGCCGACATGCAGGTGATCGCCAGCGTGGAGATCAGCCCGCCCTTGCCGAACGTGCGTCCGGGCCGGCCGGTCAGATTGAGGGTGAACAACTGGATCAGGAACCACGGCCCGCCGACCTTGGGGTTGAGCGGCAGCAGGTTTTCCCGGTCACCTGCCGGGTACAGCGTGTAGCGGTGATGGTACGTGTGGCTGGTGCCGTAGTCGAACGGGTCCCACCAGCTCAGCACGCTGTAGACGTAGAGGAACGCGTGGTTCAGCCACTTGGTGCGGAATACCGTGCCGTGCGCCAGCTCGTGCGGCGCGACGCCGCGCATGAAGCTGGCCACCGTGCCGTGGGCGAACAGCGCCAAGGCGAACGCCGCCCACGCCCGCCCGGCCCCCAGCCGGAACGCCAGGATGCCGGTCGCCAGGTAGAGGAGGAGATGGCCGCCGGCCTGCAGCCACCCTTGCAGGTCGCTGCGTTGCATCAACCGCCGGAGCGTCGCCGGCTCGATCCGCGTCCGGTACCACGCCACTCTGAGGTGGCCGCGCACGTCCGCCAGAGGTTCGTAAGCGGTAGCCATCCCTTTGACCGATTGCGTTACCACGAAGCCGGCGGCGGCGCAAGGCCGGCGGGCGCCGTCACGCCAGCGTGCGTTTCGGGACCCCCGGCGCCCTGGTCAGGTGTGCGGACGCGGCACGTGCTACCGTTCCGGGGCAGGAGCCGATGAGCAGACCGTCGTGATCGATGCCCACGTCCACGTCTTCGCCAAGGCATCGCGCCGGTTCCCGCGTGAGGTGAGCGATGGCATGCCGGCGGACCGGGAAGAGAGCGTGGAGACGCTCCTGCAGCTCATGGAGAGCCACGGCGTCGAGCGGGCGGTGCTGGTGCAGATCGGCGGGACCTCGCTCGCGGACCACGCCTACCTCCGGCACTGCCTGCGGAGCTACCCGGATCGGTTCAAGGGGATCGGCCTGGTGCCGGACCCGCGGCGCCCGGAGGAGCACATGGACCGGCTGGCCGAGGACGGCGGCATCGTCGGCTACCGGCTGTTCCGGATCGGCGGTCCGTCGGATCCGCCGGCGCCGGCCGACGTGCGCGCCTTCACGACCTACCCGGTCTGGAAGCATGCGGCCGAGCGGGGCTACGTCGTCTGGCTCTACCCCCGAGCGGCCGAGGCGCACCTGTGCGCCCGGCTGCTCGATGCGTTCCCGGACCTCACGGTCGTGTTCAACCACCTCATGGTCTGTCCCGCGGACCGATCCATGACGACCGACCAACAGGGAAGGCCGAGGCTGGCTCGCGCCTTGCCGGACGACGCGCCGCTCACCGGCCGCGACGTGCGCAGCCTCGCCCGGTACCCCAACGTGTGCGTCAAGCTGTCCGGTCAGTACGCCTTCAGCGATGAGCCCTACCCGTACCGGGACCTGCGGCGCCGGCACGAAACGCTGGTGAGGGAGCTGGGCGCCGATCGCTGCCTGTGGGCGACCGACTTCCCGTGGATACGGGCGAACCCCGGCTACGGCAAGCTCACCCGCGTGCTCGACGAGCTGCTGCCGGAGCTGGACGATGCCGACCGCGCGCAGATCATGGGCGGAACGGCGCGGCGCATGATCTGGCGCGAGTCGGGGAGCGCTGTCGATGGCCGATCCTGACGCCCCCGCGTACCGGCTGACGCCGGAGCAGAAGTACGAGTTCGATCTGCGCGGCTACCTCGTGCTCCGGCAGCACTTCGACGCGGAGGCGGTGGCCGGGTTCCACGCCGGGATCGACGAGCTGCAGGCGATCCCGATCGACTACCGGACCTACACGCGGCTCGGCGTGGCCAGCTACTTCCTGCGCCCGGCCATGGCCGACCCCGAGCATCCGTTCTGGAAGGGGCAGCACCGCCCCGACCGCGCCCCCAATCCCGCGAACGGCGGGGTGGGCCGCGTGGATCACGCGCTGTGCGGCACCGACAAGTTCGACCGCATCGTGCGCGACCCGGTCCTCAAGGCGATCCACGCCGAGCTGGCCGGCGGCCCCGTGTACCTCTCCGCCACGTACTACATCGAAAAGGTGGGACCGGCCCCCGGCGGCGGCCTGCACAACGGCGGCTTCCCGGTCGACCGCGACATCCACTACGGCTACGACCACACGCGCGGGCGCTTCGCCTGCAAGAGCACCAAGAGCGTGATCATCCTGTCCGACATGACGCGGGTGGAGAACGGGCCGTTCGCCGCCGTCCCCGGCAGCCACAAGGCCAACTTCCCCTGCCCCTTCGACATGGACGACGCCAGCCGCAACCCGATGGCGGTGCCGGTGCTGGCCGCGCCGGGCGACGTGGTGATCTTCTCCGAAGGCATGACCCACAACGCCTACCCGGTGACCGACCGCTCGATCCGGCGCTCCGTGTTCTTCAACTACATGCCGGCGATCGGGCGTGACAACCTGCCGTTCCAGCGCATGTCGATCTACCCCGACCACGTGCTCCGGCGCCTCTCCGACCAGGCCGACCTGCTCACCGCGGCCGGCTACATCTGACGGCGCGCCGCGTCGGCATCGAGCAGCATCGACACGGGAACGATCGCGGCCCGGAGGTCTATGCCGCTCCTGATAAAACGCTCCCACGTGCGGTCCTCGACCTGCAGGTAGGTCACCACCGCGTCGCCGGCGGTGGTGAACGTACAACCGATGTTGGTCAGCTCGTAGTCCCCGCCGGCCAGATCGCCGACGCGCCTCCAGCTCCGGCATCCGTCGGCTGAGACCGCCATCGACAGGGGGCGCCGGCGGCCGTAGTGATGGTGCGCCGGCTCGTAGCTGCCGTCGTTCCAGATGAGCAGCATCGTGTCCGAATCCGGAATCCGGCGCAGGCACGTACCCGATTCGGGCGCCTTCAGACCGGTCGTCTGCGGCAGGGACCACGTGTCGCCTCCGTCGTCGGAACACGACAGGAACACCGATCCCAGTTGGGTCCTGAGCGACATGAAGAGCCGGCCGTCGCCGTGCTCGGCAACGGACGCCTCCATGGCGCCGCGCATCGGCAGGTCCACGACGCTCCGCGACCGCACCCAGCTCCGGCCGGCATCGTCGCTGAGCCAACACCACGCCGTGTTGTGCTGCTCGAACTGACCGCCCGTTCCGCCGTGGCACGGCACGAGCAGGCGGCCGGACGAAAGCGCCACGACGCTCGTCGCACCGCCCTGCAGCCACTGCCCCGGCGACCGCTCCCACACCGTGCCGGTCTCCGTGAAGCTCTGCCCTTCGTCGTCGGACACGTACGTGCACAGCGTCGTGCTGCGCTCCGAATGAGCGCGCAGACCTATCATGAAGAGGCCGCCCGCCGGCAGACGAGCTATCGCCGGCCCATGGACGTTTCGGTCACCCGGCGCGATGTCGACGATCATGCGCTCGCCGCCCCAGGTCAGCCCCCGATCGGCGGACGTCTTCGCGTGGATTCGGCAGCGGGCCAGGTCGTGCCCCGATTCCGCCGACGCCTCGTACTTGTGCCAGACCACCAGCAGGCGGCCGTCGGTCAACTCGACCACGCTGGCCGTATCGTTCCGGGGATTGGTCGGCCCCGACTCCGCTATCGTCGAGTATCGAATGTGCCGGTGTTCCATGGTTCCTCCCGACGGTGATCTGCGCCCGCCAAGGCCCAGGTCCGGCACTCTACACCGCGCGCACCGCCGCCGCACCGCCATGAAGTGTGCTGTACAACGGCGACGCCCGGTGGGACGCGGCGCGGTCGCTGGCGGAGTTGACGCCGAGGTGGGAGTACGACGGACCGCAGGAGCTTGCGCTGAGCTATGAGGTGGTCGATCTGGTGGCGGCGGAAGCGGATGATCTGCCGCGGCCGAACCTGATAACCTGGGTGGCGGAGGTGGAGCGCAGCCGGCGCGCCGGGGTGCTGGCGGAGCGGGTGAGGGAGTTGGGCCGGTGGCTCGCTGCCGAGGGCGAGCCGGGGCTGACGAGGAGCTTCGACCTGTGGCTCGGCGCCCTGGGCCGGAAGTGGGGCGTCAAGTTGCCGTCGATTCGCGACTATGAGGAGGCAAGCGCAGTGTTGTTGGAGAAGATCGATCGCTGGGAAGCCGAAATCCTGGAACGAGGCGTCGAGCAAGGCGTCGAGCAGGGGCTCCTGGATAGCATCCGGGAAGCGTTGGAGCTTCGGTTCGGTCCCGGCGCGGCACGCCCTTTGGCGGACCGCTTGGAGGCCGCCGGCGACGTGCAGCGGCTCAAGCAGTTGCTTCGCGCGGCGATCCAGGCCCCCGACCTCGACGCATTCCGACGATTATTGGCGGACGCAGACTAACTATCCTTACGTTCCCTGCTCACGATCCGGGGATCACGCGCGGGCGGGCGGCGCCCGCGGTGCGGTCGATCAGTTCGACGCCGATGGAGGCGGCCAGCTCCCTGCCGACCGTCACCATGCGGTCGGCGGTGGAGCCGCCGGCGTGATCGATGCGGATGGTCCGCTCCTCGGCGTCGATCAGGCTGAGGGTCACGAAGCTGCGCGGCTTGAAGCTGAACGGCCGGTGCGGGCCGTACCGGGTGCGGTCCAGCGGCGCGCTGTCGATCGGACCTCCCCGCAGATACTCGCTCACCTCGACGCTTCGGAGCGACGCGAGCGGGACGTTCGTGCGCTTGCAGAGGAACGCCAAGCCGATCTGCCGCTCGCAGGCGCCGGCGGCCGGCCGGAATATCCAGCAGTCGCGGTACGCCGCGCCGAGCAGGCAGAGCGCGATGATCCCCAGCGGAATCGCATCGCCCGGCAGCGTGACGGGGCGGCCGCCGTCACCGGCCGCCACCAGCATGCCGACGATCAGAATCGCTCCCATCGCCGCCATCATCGCGCGATAGGCGATCGACATCCCCAGTATCAGCTCCTCCGACTCCGCCCCGTCCGGGCCGCGGCGCCGGCGCGTCCGGAGCGTCAGACGTGAAGCGCTCAGCATCCGACCATCATGGTGTCCCAGGAACATCGTGTCCAATCAGCCGGGAGGCGGAGTCCGTCCCGACTTGCCGCTGACACGGCATCGGCGACAGACTGTCCAGGCCGCCATGCCCGACTACCGGTCCTCCGTTCCCCGCTTCACGTTCTCCGACTCGCTTGCCGCTCAGGAGCGGGAGCTTGCCGCCAACCCTCTGCTGGAGCGCTTTCGCGCCTCCCGCCGGGAGCTCGCTCGCGACCGGCACGTGCCGCGGTACCACTTCCTGAGCCCCGAGAACCGGCTGAACGATCCCAACGGCCTGTGCCGCTGGCAGGGCCGCTGGCACCTGTTCTACCAGGGCTACCCGCCGGAGGATCCGCGCCAGCACTGGGGCCACGCCGTGAGCGACGATCTGATCCACTGGCGCGACCTTCCTACGCGATCTATCCCGACCCCGAACGGTGCTGCTTTTCGGGCGCGACCCTGGTGGAGGACGACCGCGTCATCGCCTGCTACCACGGCACCGAGGCCGGCACCATGGTGGCTACCTCGAGCGATCCGCTGCTGCTCAACTGGAAGAAGGTCACTGGCAAGCCGGTCATTCCCCTGGCCGGACCGAATGACCCGCCGCTTCCCTACGCCGTCTTCGACCCGTGCATCTGGAAGCAGGGCGGCCGGTACTACTCGCTCTCCGGCGGCACCCTGCCGCACCCGCCGGCCGGCAAGGTGAGCCGCGCCGACTTTCTGTTCCGTTCCGACGATCTGGCGCACTGGGAGTATCTGCACCCGTTCGACGAGCACGACCGCTTCTCCCTGGCCGGCGACGACGGCGCCTGTCCCTATTTCTGGCCGATCGGGTCGGACGCGAACCGCCGCCACGCGCTGCTCTACTTCAGCCACATGAGCGGCGGCAAGTACCTGATCGGCGACTACGACACGGAACGCGACAAGCTGCTGGTGACCGCCGGCGGCCGCTTCAACTTCGGCTCCGTACAGCCGGGCGGCGTGCACGCGCCGTCGGCCACGCCGGACGGCGACGGCGGCCTCATCGCCATCTTCAACATGAACCCCGCCAAGCCGACGCGGGGCTGGGACCAGGTGATGAGCCTGCCGCGCCGCCTCACGCTGGCCGAATACGACGGGATCGACGTGGAGCCGGTCGGCGACATCGCCTCGCTGCGCGGCCGGCGCGTCCGGGTGGGGCCGACGGCGCTGCCGGCCAACCGCGACGTGGTGCTGCAGGACGTGAACGGCGCCTCCCTGGAGATCGCCGCGGTGATCGACCCGCAGGACGCGCCCACCGTGGAGATCGACGTGCTCCGCTCCCCGCAACGGCAGGAGTACACCCGTATCGCCTTCTACCGGCAGCGGGGCTTCCGAAACCGGGAGCGGTACGCCGGACCCGACCGGGAGCGGAGTCTTGCCGCCGGTGACAGCCTGATCACCCTGGACAACACGCGCTCTTCGGAGCTGCCGGACGTGCTGTCGCGGGCGCCGGAGACGGCGCCGGTCTACGTCGGTCCGGACGAGCCGCTTGCGCTCCGCATCTTCATCGACCGCAGCGTGGTGGAGGTGTTCGTCAACGGCCGCCAGTGCGTGGCGCTGCGCGTCTATCCGGGACGCGCGGACTCGACCGGCGTGTCGTTGCGCGCCTGCGGGAGCGGCGCGACGCTCCGCTCGCTCGACGCCTGGCAGATGGGAAGCATCTACGACTCCTGAGCGAGCGGTTGACCGCTACGGCGGAGCGTCGGGCCGCTTCGACACGTCGTCCAGCTCCCGCTCCTGCCGGATCAGGTCGAGCAGGTCGGCCGCCCGGCCCGGCGACTCTGCGAAGAAATCACGCCGCTCGCCGGGGTCGGCGGCCAAGTCGAAGAGCTCGGTCTTCTCCGGCCGCAGATCGCCGTCGGTGCGGAGCTTCAGGTCACCGATGCGGGCGCCGTACTCGCTGCCGCGGAAGTTCCAGAACAGGGTCCGGTCCGGCTCCTCCGCCTCGCCGGTGATGAGGGGCCAGACGTCGCGCCCGTCCCAGCGCGGATCCTCGGCGGTGGTCGCGCCGGTCAGGCCGGCGAAGGTCGGCATCCAGTCGACGACCTGAATCGGCCGCGACACCATGGCCGGCCGCAGCGTTCCCGGCCAACTGATCACCGCCGGCGTGCGGATGCCGCCCTCGTAGAGCTGCGCCTTGCGGCCGCGCAGCGGCAGATTGCTGCCCAGACGCGGCAGCTCCTCCTGTCTGCCGGGATACTGGTGGATGGTGTCCGTCCCTGAATCGGGAATCGCCCCGTTGTCGGACGCGAACACCACGATCGTGTCGTCGAGCTGCAGCGTCCGGTGCAGCGACTCGATCAGCCGCCCGATCGCGTGGTCCATGTGGCTTGCGTAGGCGGCGTACATCTTGAACGAGCGGTCGCGCGCCGGGTCGGCGTCGTAGCTCCGATCGCAGTACGCGTCGATCCATTCCTCCGGCGCCTTGACCGGCACGTGCACGGCGGTGAACGGCACGTAGCAGAACCAGGGCCGCTCCTGCGCCTCCATCCACTGCAGCGCCTCCGCCACGATCAGATCGGTCACGTGGCCGCGCTCCTCGATCAGTTCGCCATTGCGGTGCCAAGTATGAGAATACTCGCCTTCCTTGTAGCGGTGGTGGTAGGGGTCGACGCCGCCGGCCAGGCTGCCGTAGGAGTAGTCGAACCCGTACCGGTTCGGACCGTATCGAGGGTGCGATCCAAGGTGCCACTTGCCGAACAGCCCGGTGGCGTAGCCGGCGTTGCGCAGCGCCGCGGCCAGCGTCTCGTAGCCGTCCGGGAGCACCGGCGCGTTGGACGGCTCCGTGGCGTGCCGCCCGAAGCGTCCCGGATGGCGGCCGGTCAACAGCGACGCGCGCGTCGGCGTGCACATCGGGCAGACGTAGTGCTGGTCGAGCTCGACGCCGTCCCGCGCCAGCCGGTCGAGGTTGGGCGTGCGGATCTCCGAGCCGTGGTAGCCGACGTCCGCCCACCCCAGGTCGTCGGCGAGCAGGTAGAGGATGTTGGGCGGGTGCGCCTGCCCCGGGACGGTCACACCTCGACCCAGGACCCGCTGTCCGAGGCGCGGTATACCGCTTCGAACAGCGCCACCGAGCGGCGCGCCTCGCGGCCGTCGCACTGCAACGCGGAGCCGGTGCGGATCGCCCCCACCATGTCGGCGAAGATGTTGCCCGCCAGATCCGGCGGTGCCGCGTAGGCGCCCAGGTCGCCGGAGACGACCTGCGGCGCGCCGTCGGCCCGAAACGCATCGCCGGCCGAGCGCGCACCGTCCGGCACGTGATCGAGCGTCGCCTCGTCGGCGTTGGACCAGACGAGGGTGCCCCAGGTGCCGCTCAGGGTGACGTCGTGCCTCCGGTCGGGGACGGCGCAGGTGGTGGTGACGATCGACCCGACCGCTCCCGTACGGAACTGGACGACGGCGGTGGCGCCGTCCTCGGTCTCGATGTCGTGGCCGTAGGTGCCGCGACAGCCGACCACGCGTTCGGCGGCGCCGGCCCACCAGAGCAGCAGGTCGACGAAGTGGACCGCCTGGTTGGCCAACGATCCTCCTTCGGTATCGAGGCGGCTGCGCCAGCGTTGCGGCATGCCCGCGTCGTAGTAGGACTGCCCGCGAAACCAGTACATGCGCAGGTCCGCCCGCAGCAGCCGGCCGATGGCGCCCGAGTCGATCGCCCGCTTGACCCGGTGGTTCGC
This sequence comes from Spirochaetia bacterium, assembly GCA_965203515.1. Classification (GTDB taxonomy): domain Bacteria; phylum Spirochaetota; class Spirochaetia; order SZUA-6; family Bin103; genus CATQHW01. The sequence goes on along the minus strand of OZ241907.1, from coordinate 3,679,474 downwards.
CGGCAGGTAGCGCTGCTCGAAGTCGATGCCCAGCAGCAGCCCGCGGCGATCGGCCTCGTGGATAGCCCGGTCGCAGGCGGCGGTCGTGATGTCCATCGGCTTGGTCATGCACACGTGCTTGCCGGCCTGCAGCGCCTGCACCGCCAGCGCCGCGTGGGTGCCGCTCGGCGTCCACAGGCCGATCACGTCCAGGTCGTCGCGCGCCAGCAGATCGTCGTAGTTTTGCACCCACGGCACCCCCAGCGCGGCGGCGGCGGCCGACCCGCGCTCCTCCGACAGGTCGCAGACCGCCGCCAGCTCGGCCCCCGCGGTCTCCCCGCATCGATCGGCGCGCGGCCGGCCCATGCCCAGCCCCACGACCGCGAACCTGACGGCGTCTGCCATGCGTGTCTCCTTCGGCGCGTTATTGGCTATAGTAGCAGGGGGCGCTGATGGGAGAGCCGGTAATGCTGAAGGAAGAGGACGTCGTTCGCATCGGGGACTACGTCAAGCCGTGGCTCCGGGAGCTGGTCGACCACGTGGTCCCTCGGGCGGAGACGGTCGCGGTCGACAAACGCTTCGAGGACATGAACAAGCGGTTCGAGGATCTGATCGGGTACCTCGATAAGCGGTTCGAGGCGATCGACAAGCGATTCGAAGCGGTCGACAAACGCTTCGAGGACATGAACAAGCGGTTCGAGGATCTGATCGGGTACATCGACAAGCGGTTCGAGGCGGTCGACAAGCGGTTCGAGGATCTGATCGGGCACATCGACAAGCGGTTCGAGGCGGTCGACAAGCGGTTCAACACGCTGACGTGGATGATCGGCGTTGGCTTCGTGGTCATCACCTCGCTGACGACGGTGTTCGCGTTGCTCGCGTAGTCTCGCCGGAGACTATCAGGAGGAGACCTGTTTGCCCGACGTCAACCCGGTCGTGGAGGCCCTGGGCCGCCGGTTGCGGCTGGCCGTGATCGGCGGCGGGCCCGGCTCGTTCATCGGCGAGGTGCACCGCGCGGCGGCGCGGCTCGACGACCGCTACCGGATCGTCGCCGCGGCCCTGTCGTCGGACGCCGAACGCAGCCGGGCAGCCGCCCTGCGGATCGGCGTGCCGGCCGAGCGCGCGTACGGCTCCGGGGCCGATTTGATCGACCGGGAGGCCGCCCGAACCGACGGCGCGGACGTGGTGGCCGTCATGACGCCCAACGATACGCACCGGGAGTACTCGGTCGCCGCGCTGCAGCGCGGCTTCGACGTCATCTGCGACAAGCCGCTCGCCAACTCGCTCGGCGACGCCCTGGCGGTGGCGCAGGCGGTGCGCGACACCGGGCGGGTCTTCGCCCTCACCCACAACTACACCGGGTATCCGATGGTGCGGCAGGCGCGCGCCATGGTCGCCGCCGGCCAGCTGGGCGAGATCCGGCTGGTGCAGGTCGAATACGTCCAGGGCGGCAATGCCGGCGGCCCGGCCGGCCCCGCGCGCTGGCGCTTCGACCCGGCGCGGAGCGGGCCGTCGCTGATCCTGGGCGACATCGGCACCCACGCGCACCACCTGGTCTGCTACGTGGCCGGCGTGGAGTTGGCCGCGGTCTCAGCCGACGTCGGCGCGATCGTGCCGGGGCGGCGCGTGGACGACTACGCCGGCGTGCTGCTGCGGTTCACGGGCGGCGCGCGCGGCTGCCTGTGGGCGACGCAGGCGGCGGCCGGCGTCGAAAGCAGCCTGGGGTTCCGCATCTCCGGCGCTCTGGGGACGGTCGAGTGGCATCAGGACCGGGCGAACGAGCTGCGCTTCCTGCCGCTCGACGGTCCGGCGCAGGTGCGGACCCGCAACGGTCCGGGCACGCTGCCGCTGTCGGCCCGCGGCAGCCGCATCGGCAAAGGCCATCCGGAAGGCTTCCACGAGGGGTTCGCCAACATCTACGCGGACGCCGCCGAGGCGATCGCCGCCCGCCGGTCCGGGCGCGCGGCCGATCCGCTGGCGCTGCACTTTCCCACCGTCGAGGACGGCGCGCGCGGCGTCCGGTTCGTGGAGGCGGCGCTCGCCTCTTCCAACGCCGGCGGCCGCTGGATCGACTGCCGGCTGACCCTGAGGTGACGGCGGCGTATGATCGGACGGGAGGCGCCATGAGATTGTACGTGACCGGTGGGACCGGCTTCGTCGGCAGCAACATCGTCAAGGTCGCGGTCGAGCACTACGGCGCGGCGGTATTCACGACCGTCCACCGGTGGCGGCCGGATGCTCCCGTCCCCTACCGGCACGGCAGCGTCGACGTGACCGACCGGGAGCAGGTGCTCGACAGCGTGCGCGCCTTCGGGCCGGACGCGATCATCCACGCGGCGATCCTCAACGACTTCAACCGCATGTACCGCGATCCGGCGCGGTCGTGGCGCGCCAACGTCGACTCCACCCGCTACCTGACCGAAGCCGCCAATCAGGTCGGCGCGAAGATGATCCTGGTCTCCTCGGACTGGGTGTTCGACGGCACGCGGAGCGACTCCGACGAGCGGACCCCGCCCAACCCGCTCAATCTCTACGGCGTCCACAAGGTGGTCGGCGAGACGGCCGTGCTGGAGGCGGCCCGTGACGGTGCGGTCGCGCGCATATCGGGCGTCAGCGGCGTCCACTGGACGCGCCCGGATACGCCGCTCACGCAGAACGTCGGGTTCGGGAACCTGATCACCGCCGTCGTCGACGCGCTCGCCGCCGGCCGGCCCTTCGTCCTCTGGCACGGGGCGATCAACATGCGCGCCACCCTCAGCCTGGCCAGCGAGAGCGCGAAGATGATCATGCGGATCATCGAGCGCGGCGCGCGCGGGACCTTCCACTGCTGCTCCGGCGCCAGTCTGTCGCGGATGGAGGCGGCGCGGGCGGCGGCGCGGGCGTTCGATCTGGACGCCGGCCTGATCCGCAACGGGCCGCCGGACTGGTCGGCGACGGCCGGCGCGACCATCCCGCACGACACCACCATGTCGGCCGCCGCGACCGCCGAGCGGCTCGACTACCCGCTGCCGGCGGCGGCGGAGCTGCTGCTGGCCTGCCGTCGCGAGCGGGAGACCGGAACGGTGAGCGCGCCCTAGGCACGCGGCCCGAACCTCATGACCGGCGAGGCCGAGCTACGGCAGATGCGCGCCCGCCTGCGGCGCCGATCTCAGGAGCGTCAGGCGCTGCTGGCCGCCCGGCTGCGCCGGGCGCGCGCCGACTTCGAGATCATCGTCGATCACGTCTGGATTACGTACCGTCCCCGGCGTATCTGGCAGTGGGGGTCGCTGATCCATGACGCCCATTTTTCGGAACGGTCGGATATCGACATCGCACTGGAAGGGGTCGCATCGCCGGCGGACTACTTCGCGATCATCGCCGACGCGGAGGCGCGGACCCGCCTGCCGGTGCACGTCGTCGAACTCGACAAGCTGCATCCGGCGTTCGCCGACTCGATCCGTGCTCGGGGCAGGATCGTCCGTGGCGACTGAAGCCGAGCTGTTGCCGGCGCAGATCGAACGCATCACCGACGTGGTCGACGGAATGGCAGCGAAGCTGGAGACGTTTCTGACCTGCGAGCTGCCGCGGATCGGACGGTCGGAGGTATCCGCGGCTTACGTCGCACAGACGCTGGAGAACACCTACACGGCCCTGGAGACGCTGTTCTTGCGTATCTCCCAGCACTTCGAGAACGCTCTGGCCGAGGATCGCTGGCACGCCGACCTGCTCGACAAGATGACGCTGCACGTCGACGGTGTCCGTGAGCCGGTGATCGACGATCGGACGCAGCGGCTTCTGCACGAGCTCCGGCGCTTCCGCCACTTCAGGCGCAACTACTACGAGATGGACTACGATTGGGCGCGGCTCGACTATCTGTGCGACGTCTATCGGCGGGTGGTGCCCCTGGTACGGCGTGATCTGGACCGGTTTCGCGGCTTTCTGGCACGGACCCTGCCGTGAGAGCGGCGATCAGAAGAAGCCGGTCGGCCCCGCCTCCTGCGCCTCCCGCGACCGCTCCGCCAGCCACTGATCGAACTCGGCCCCCTCCATCAAGGTGATGAAGCCGCGCATCTGCGCGTGGCCGATGCCGCAGAGCTGCGCGCACGCGATCTCGTGCTTGCCGGTCGCGGTGGCGGTGAAGCTGAGCGGGATCACCAAACCGGGAACGGCGTCCTGCTTCACGCGCAGTACCGGCACGAAGAAGCTGTGCACGACGTCCAGGCTCGACAGCTCGATCACCACCGGCTGGTCGACCGGCAGGTTGAGCTGGTTGTTGGTCATCACGTCGTCCTTCCCGAACAGGTCGTCGCGGTCCAGGCCGATGTGATTGTTCTCCTGCGGGCGCACCAACGCCGGATCGGTGCGGCCGAACACGCCGTCGGGGCCGGCGTAATGGACGTTCCACTGGAACTGCTGCGCGATCACCCGCACCCGCATCGCCTCCGACGGCTCCGGCACCCGTACCACCACGCCGGCCCAGAACGGCACCGACAACGCGAACAGCAGCACCAGCTCGACCACGACCACGGCGCCTTCCAGGTAACTGGTCGCGTGGCTGCGCACGCCCTGCGGGTCGGCCTGCGGGTGGTTGCGCCGCCGGAACCGGATCATCGTGTAGATGAAGAACGCGCCCCAGCCGACGAACAGCACGAACATCAGCACGTGCACCCACCCGATGATCGCGTCGATCCGGTAGCCGTCGGCGGAGATGTCGATCGGCAGGCCGAGCGCCCGCGCAAACTCAACCATCGGTTCCACCGGTCGGCGCGGCGCTCCGCGAGCCGTGCCCGTGCTGCCGCTCCGCGCGCCGCAGCATGGAGATCGCGAACAGCGCCACCCCGGCCAGCACCGCGACGATGACCCCGACCAGGAACAGCACGGCGGCGGTAAGCCCCTTGGAGGCCGGCGAGTCGGGATCGCCAAAGCAGACCGCGCAGGCGCCGGCCGCGCGCGGCGCCAACAGCAGCGCCGCCGCCGTCAGCGCCGGGTGCAGCCGCGCCGCGCGCCGGCGTATCACCGCGTCCTCCGCGGCAGGCTGGCCAGCACGCGCCGCTCGGCGGCGATCAACGCCGCCAGCGCGACGGCCGCGCCTACCCCCAGCGCGACCGCCGGTCCGCGGTCGAGACCGGGCGCGAACAGCAACGCCCACAGCGCGAACAGCGCCAGAAACAGCCCGGCGACGCTGACGAAGATGACGTGGAACACCTTGAGCGACATGCAGCTACCCGGAATCCGCTTTCCCGAGGTCGATCGAGTCGCCGAAGCTCAGGGCCGTGAGCAGAAACAGCGCCAGCAGGAAGATGCCGGTATAGATCAACACCACGTAGATCAACTTGCGCTTGTCGCTGAACAGATGCATGAACACGCCGGCCACCAGGGTGCCCTTCACGCCGGCGATGATCATGGCGAGGATGACGCCGCCGGTGTCCCCCAGATCGATGCGGCTGGCCAGCACCGTGACCACGGTCAGCACCAGCAACGCGACGAACACCGTCAGGTACTGGCGGACGTGCTTCTCGACGTGCTGATCGGCCATCATCGACTCCTCGGTGCGCTCATCGTCAGATCAGGTACAGGACCGGGAACAGGAATATCCAGATCAGGTCCACGAAGTGCCAGTACAGTCCGGCGATCTCGATACGGTTGGCCAGCCGCTCCGGGTCGTCCCGGTACCACCGGCGCGCCGTCGCCAAGTGGTAGCCGTTGACCACCACGCCGGCCAGGATGTGCACGCCGTGCAGGCCGGTCATGGTGAAGTAGATACCCAGAAAGGTATTGGTGCTGGGATAGCGGTGATGGGAGAACTCCGCCGCGTACTCGAACCCCTTGATGACCAGGAAGGCGAGCGCCAGGACGATGGTGGCGCCGAAGAACAGGACGAAGCGGTCGAACCGCTCCAGCTTCAGCGACGCCCACGCCATCACCATCGTCACGCTGGAAGAGATCAGGATCACGGTGTTGACGGTCGCCAGCGGTATGTTGAGCAACTCCGCCTGCACCGGCCAGTCGCCGGCGGCGCCGACGCGAAGCAGGATGTAGGTGGAGAAGAAGGCGCCGAACAGCAGCACCTCGGAGGCCAGAAACAGCCAGATGCCGAGCTTGCCGTTGTAGAGGCGCGTCTCCGGATGTTCGGCCGAAGTGTACGGAATATCCATGGCGGCGGTCGCTCAGTGGCCGGGGCCGGCGCCGCTGGGCGCGGGTCCGGCCGGATCGTGCTGCGGCAGGAACCCTGCGTCGCTGCCGGCCGGGCTGTAATCGTACGGCTGGCGGGACACGCTCACCGGCGCCCGGAAGTTGACGTGCGGCAGCGGCGGTGACGGCGCCGTCCACTCCAGGGTGGTCGCCTCCCACGGATTGTCTTCCGCCTCCTTGGGCTTTCGCAGGCTGACGATGAAGTTGACGATGAAGAATATCTGCGCGAGGCCGAGCCCCCACGAGGAGATCGACATCACCTCATTGAGCCACAGCACGTCCTGGGCGTGCGCGTACAGGGCGCCGCCGTCGTACAGCCGCCGTGACACGCCGGCCATGCCCTGAACGAACATCGGAAAGAAGACCCCGTTCATGAAGACCAGCGAGGGCCAGAAGTGCCAGCTCGCCAGCCGTTCGTTGAGGCGTCGGCCGGTCACCTTCGGGAACCAGTAGTAGATCCCCGCGAACAGTCCGAACAGCGACCCGGGCGCCACGACGTAGTGGAAGTGGCCGATCACGTAGTAGGTGTCGTGCAGGTAGATGTCGGCGGTGGCCAGGCCGAGCGGCAGGCCGGTCAGGCCGCCGATGCCGAACATCGGGATGAAGGCCAACGCGAACTTCATCGGCGCGGTGAAGCGGATCGAGCCGCCCCACAGCGACAGCATCAACGCCGTGAGGATGACGATCGACGGCACCGAGATGATCATGGTCGTCAATTGGAAGAAGGAGCTGATCACCGTGCCCATGCCGGTCAGGAACATGTGGTGCGCCCATACGATGAACGACATGAAACCCATGAACAGCGCCGCGTAGACCAGCGACTTGTAACCCCACAGCGGCTTGCGCGTGTTGTTGGCGATCACTTCGGCGATGATGCCGAACGCCGGCAGGATCAGGACGTAGACCTCCGGATGGGCCAGGAACCAGAACAGGTGCTGCCACAGCAGCACGCTGCCGCCGCCGGCCACCTGCAGCGGCTCGCCGGAGACGACCAGTCCGCTCGGCAGGAAGAAGCTGGTCCCCGCCAACCGGTCCAGGAGCTGCAGCACGCCGGCCGCCTCCAGGGGCGGAAACGCCAGCAGCAGCAGGAACGAGGTGATGAGCTGCGCCCAGACGAAGAACGGCAGGCGCATCCAGGAGAGCCCCGGCGCGCGGAGCTGCACGATCGTGGTGATGATGTTAATCGAGCCGAGCAGCGACGAGGTGATCAGGAACACCATGCCGATCAGCCACCACGTCTGCCCCACCGTCTCGATCACCGACAGCGGCGCGTAGGAGGTCCAGCCGGACTTGGCGGCGCCGCCGGGCACGAAGAAGCTGATCAGCATGATCACGCCGCCGGCGAAGTAGACCCAGTAGCTGGCCATGTTCAGCTTCGGGAACGCCATGTCCGGGGCGCCGACCTGCAGCGGCACGAAGTAGTTGCCGAACGCGCCGACCGCCAGCGGCACGACGCCCAGGAACACCATGATCGTGCCGTGCATGGCGCCGAGCTGGTTGTAGAACTCCGGCGGGATGGCGCCCGGCTCCGGCAGGCCGAGCAGACCGCCCAGCAGCGGCACCGGCCGGCCGGGGTAGGCAAGGCTGTAGCGCATGAGCATCACCAGACAGAAGCCGAAGAACAGGAAGACCAGCGCGGTGATGCCATACTGGATGCCGATCGTCTTGTGATCGACGGAGAAGATGTACTTCCGCCAGAACGGCTCCGGCGGATGGTCCCCGTGCGTGTGGTCGCCGTGCGCGTGGTCGGCGGTGCCGGCGTGCGCCACTGCGTCAGCTCGCTGCGTCAGCCCGGCGGCTGCAACGTGAGATCGAGCGTGGTCGTGCCGCCTTCCGCGACGGTCACCTCATGGGTCTGCCGGCCCAGCAGCTCGTGCCAGACCTCCACCTGATAGGTGCCGGCCGGCAGGTTCGGGATGCTGAAGCCCCCGTCGGCGGCGGTGACCGCCGCGTACGGGTGGTCGAGCACCACTCCAAAGGCGTTCATCCACGGATGCACGTCGCACTTGATGGCGAACGGTTCGGTCTCCACCCTGTCGAACACGCGCTCGATCTCGGTCTGGAACGCCGGCATCGCCTGGTTGAACTCCTCATTGACCTTGCCGAAGACGTGCACGTTGTGCAGCGTGCCGTCGGGGTTGAGGATCTTGACGGTCTGGCCGACCCGCGCGATCAGGACGTGCGGGTCGTAGACGCAGCCCGACTGCGTGAAGACGATCTCCGACTCGGCAGCCGCGAACTCCATGTCGGGGAGCCCCGACTTGACCTGGATCAGGACGTTGGCGATCCCCTTCGATTCGTCGAGCAGGAACGCCTGCTCGGTCCTGGGATTCTCGGCGTTCTTCTCGACACAGACCGGATCGGCCTCCATGTTCAGCACGCGCGGCTCGCGCGTCGCTTCGGCGCCGAAGGTGATGGTGCCGCTGATGGTCGCGGTCAGCGGGCCGGGTCCCGCCGCGGTCTGCGACCGCTCGGCGCTCGGCGTGGTCGCGGGCTGCTCGGCTTCGGCCTGCTCGCCTTCGGCAGAGCCGCCGTCGTCGGAACCGCCGCCGCAGGCGGCCAGCGTCAAGGCCAGCAACGCGGCCGTAACCGGCAGCAGTGACTGCCGGCGGCGCGCGCCTGCCGGCGTCGGGGTGAGAAATGCGTCTTCGCGTACGTGCACGTGGGGTCCTCCGGAGGATGTAGGAGCCGTTGCGGGCTCGACGAAAGGTCGCAGGTTGCTATCGACCTGTCAATGCCGAGCGGGCGCACCGGTCGCCGTCAGCGGCCCCGAGGCGGGTCGATCCTGCGCGAGAGCGTAGGTCATGCCGGCGTATGCCTTGGCGCCGACCCCGGCGTCCGTGATCGTGAGCTTGACGTGGTTGATCCCTTTGTAGACGTGGAACACACCCCGGCGGTCGTACATCTTGTCGAGCGCGCACCACTCCAGCAGCCCCTGCGCCTTCGCGCCCAAGCACCAGCCACGCAGCGCCAGCCGCTCCACGACCGGGCTCCAGTCCGCCCGCCCCGTGCGCAGCCAAGCGTCCCGGCTGTTGCGCCACGATCCGGCGTGGTAGAGCTCCAGACCGAGCCGGGGCAACAGCCCCGCGGGCGTCACGTCCACGGCCAGCCGGAACCCGGGGCAACACCTCCGCAAGGTCGGTCAGGATCTCCGTCGCCGCGCGGATCGACCCGCGCCGGCCCAACCGCTCCAGCACCCCGGCCAGCTCGTCGTGCTCGATCCCCTGGATCACCAGTCGCACCGCCCGCGGCGACCGGCCGGGCAACGCTCCGACGTGAGCGACCCGGCCGGCCGGCGGCAAGGCCGCCAGCACCCGCGCCACCGACCGCCGCTCCTCCCCGTCATCGGTCCAGCCGACCGCGCCGGCCAGCGCCGCGATCGGCAGGCGTTGCGGGCGGTCATCAGTCTCGGTCTCCTCCGCGAGCCGCATCCTCAGAAACACGCCCGGCTCCGCCGCCGGCGTCTCGGCCAAGTCGTATTCGAGCATCGTCCCGGCGATGCAAGCGCGCAGAGCGGAGTCGGATTGCCCGATCTCGACGAAGTATCGGGCCAGCGCCGCCGCCGAACGCGGATGCGCGGCTTCACCCCTGCGGATATAGTGCCGCGCAAGCGGGCTCCCCGGACGGACCACGACGAACAGGTCCGCCGCCGGGGTCTGCTCACCGAGCCGAAACTCGCAACCGATGGGCGATGCCGACCCGACGTCAGGCACCGCCACGACCCGGGCCAGCAGCCGGTCCCAGCCGGGACCGTCGAGCAAAGCGCGCGATATCAGCGGGCGGAGGAGTTCGGCAAGCACGGTCCCTGGCGACGACACTATCGGCGCCGGTCGATTCCGGCGTCAATGCGGACGTTGGAAAAAGTTACTTATCTGGTATTTTCGTGGTGTGGCTCGGTCGTATGAAGTCGGCGGCATGCCAATCGACGCGGCGCGTGGCGTACATGACCGCGGCCAGGATGAGAAACAGCGCGCCCGCGCCGGCCAGCAGGGCGTAGTCGTCGAGCTGCAGCAGCGCGTACATGCCGGCGTACAGCACGCCGAGCACGCCCGCCAGGAGCGCCGCCCGGCCCGTCGACAGCAGCGGCCGGGCGTACGCCCCGTTGGTGACGACTACCAGAGCGGCGGCGATCGCATAGGCCGCGGGAAACCCCAGGTGCTCGCTGAGCGCCAACTCAAGCAGGTAGAACAGGCACATGGCGGCGCCGATCAGCGCGTAGTGGATCAGGTGCAGCCGGGCGCCGCCCAGCACCTCGAACAGCCACGCCGTACCGAAGGTCAGCGCCAGGAACAGCAGCGAGTACTTGAGGCTGCGCACCGCCTGCCGGTAGGGATCGACCGGCGTCAGCAGGTCGACGCCGACCATGGCCGCGTCGATCTGCTCGCCGTAGGCGCCGGCCCGCCAGCTTTGCGGGAAGCCGCGGCCGAGATGGGAGATGCGCCACGAGGCGCTGAAGCCGCCGTCGCGGAGCTCGCGCTCCGCCGGCAGCCAGGCCCCTTGAAAGCTCGGGTCAGGCCAGTCGCCGGTGATCTCCACGGCGGTCGCCGCGGCCGCCGGCGCCATCCGCAGGCCGGCGCTGCCCGCCAGCTCCAGCGTTGCCCGGAACGTCCAGGCGCCGGCGCCATCCGCCGGCGCGCCTTCGGCCGGCGCGTCCGCCGCCAGCTCGGGCAGCCGCGCGTGTATGCCGGGCCGGCCGTCGCCGCGCAGCCCGGTACCCGGCCGCCATTCCAGATCGCCGCCCTCCCACCGCAGGCGCGCGCCGGTCTGAATCGTCCGCACGTCGGATACCTCGAATACCAGTTCGGCGCGCTCGCCGAGCACCTGATCGGCGGCCACCGCCCACTGCCGGAAGTCCGGCGGCTCGAACCTCCCGGACAGCTCGACGATCGACCGGTAGACCGGCGCCTGGAACAACCCGCGCCGCAGGCGCTCGGTCTTCAGGTCGGCGGTCACCCGCAGATCGACCGGCAGGAAGGTGGCCGCCGCCTCCCCCTGCCGGGCGCCGTCCCGCTCCGCCGGCGTGCGGTAGGGTACCAGCAGAAACGGCCCGGCCAGCCGCTGCGCGCCGCCCCAGGCCGCGGCCATCTCCGCCACCGCGGCGTCGCGCGTACCCTGCCGTTCGCGCACCAGATCGCCGACGTAGAGCACCGGGGCCTGCAGCGCCAGCGCCAGGACGCCGAGGCCCAGCAGCCGCGCCGCGGGCGAGCGCAGCACGCGCCCGATCAGGCCGTCCGCCGCCGCGTTCGCGTCCATGGTGACTCGCCTCCGCTTTACCCTATTGTCCGGCGCGCCATTGCAGGAGCACGGTCTCAAGCCCCTCGGCGAACGGCTGCAGGTCGCTTTCGGGACGTTCCGCTTCCAGCCGGGCGACGGTGCGGCAGATGTCCGCAGCCTCCCGGCGCAGGACCTCGCCCAGGCCGCGCAGCTTCGCCTTGGCGATCGCCGCAGGCCGGTCGGAGGCGGTGTCGTACACCGCGTCGAGCCGGTCCAGCCGGCTGGACAGCTCCCCCGGATCGACGCTCAGCCCGACGGCCATCGGCCCGGCGGCCTGCCGCAGCCGTTCCCATACCCACGCCTCCGGCGCCTCGCGGCCGGGCAGGAACAGGGCCGGCACCGCGCGCCCGGCCTGCTCCCGGATCCGCTCGTCGATGCCGCTGTCGCGCTGATCGCCGTCGAGGATGAAGACGAAGTTGGTGATCTGCCCGAACTTGCGGAACGCCGCGGCGTGCGCGGGAAACTCGTCGGCTCCCGTATCGCGGCCGATGCGCACCGAATCCCCTCTGATGCGCCGTTTCGGCACCACGTGATCCAGCACCCCCTGCACCACCGCCTGCGCCGCGTCGTCCTCGCACAGCAGGTTGAGCACCTCCCGCGAGCGGCCGTACAGCGCGTCCTGCACCACGTCGACGTGCGCCTGCTGCACCGTTACCCGCCCGCTCTCGCCGCGGTCCAGGAAGATGCGCCCGTTGGCCGGCACCGAGTCCAGCACCACCGGGCTGTGGGTGGTGACGATGATCTGCAGGTCGTTGCGCAGCGCGAGCTGTTGCAACTGCAGCATCAGCAGTTGCTGGACCCAGGGGTGCAGCCCGGCCTCCACTTCGTCGATCAACACCAGCACCCCGCTGCGCTGCGCGATCTCCTGCGCCAACCGCAGGATGGCGCGCTCGCCGGCGGCCATGCGCAGCTCCGAATAGGCCGGGCCGCGCTCCTGGGCGGCAAACAGCAGGTTCTTGTTGCCGCTGGACAGATCGACCACCTCGGCGTAGCGGAACGGCAGAAGCTGTTGCGCGAACTCGATCTGCGAGGCGGTCAGCGGCCTCTCCTGCGCCGGCGAGCTCCGCTGCGACATGCTGAGCACACCGCGCGCCTCCGACGGGTTGCTGAGGTTGCTGAGCGTCCGCAGGTAGACCGGACGCTCCGGCTGGCTGGCGTTCTTGCGCCCCAGAAAGCTGCGGTTCCAGCCTTTGGCGCGCCGCCAGCGCATGGAGCGCCGGCCGTCCGGGGTGGCGTAGTCGAACTCGATGGTGACCGCGCGCTTCTCGTCCTCGCGTCCGCCGTATCGGGGGCGGTAGTCGGGAAACAGCGTGGACGGCGCGAAGTCCCTGACTCCGGCGCCCGGCACCCGGTAGGCGCACGCCGCCGCGAACAGCACGGTCGACTTGCCGCTGGCGTTGCCGCCGGCGATCACGCTTACCGGATAGTCCAGCACCACGCGCAGGTCGTCGATCCCGCGGATACCCTGCAGACGTATCTCCGCCAGGAAGTGCGGCAGATGCGGCTTCTTGCCCTGCAACTGCCCCCAGAGGTCGCTGAAGCGCCGTTCGATCACCGGTCGGTGATCTTACCAGTGGAGGGTACCGGCGATTTCGAGGCCGTAGGCCGGCGCAGCGCCGGGCCGTTCCTGCTGGTCCAGCGACAGGTCGACGTTCAGCCCGCCCACCTCCAGACGGCTCCCCACCCGGTAGACCGCGCTGTCGGTCAGCGCCTGCGTCAGACCCCCGTACACCGTCACCAGACCCGCACCGCCGGCCGTCTCGATCCCGTAGCTCACCTCCGCATCGAGTCGGTCCGGCCGCAGACCGGCTTCCGCTCGCTCCTCCACACCGCCGCCGGTCAACAGCCCCGCTCCGCTCCATACGCTCGCCGCCTGGCTGCTCGCCGCTCCCCACACCGGCTGCACCCGCACCGCCGCCCCCCGGCCCGGCACGCCGGGATCGAACGTCACCGCCGCTCTCGCTCCCCAGTCCCGAAACTCCACGTCTTCGTGCGCCACCAGATACCGCCCGCTCGCCTCCACTCCAAGCCCGATCCCCGTATGCCGGTACTCCGCTCCGCCGCCCACCTCCGCTCCAAACCCGCTCGCCGCGTCACCCGCGTCCCAGCGTCCGCCCACCTCCAGCTTCACCCCAAGCATCGACTCCTCACCCACCTGCCAGTCGTACCGCGTGTCCGCCAGCACCCGCACCCGCCCCACCGTCACCGCCGCCAAGTCCTTCGTCAGCCACGGCGCCTGCCCGGATTCCGCTCCCAGCGACGCATAGTACCCGTCGGTCCCCACCGACAGGTCCAGCCCCGCCATCGTCCACGCCGTGTAGCGCGCCCCGGCCGCTCCCAACCACAGCAGGTTGCTCGTTTCCAGCCGCTGACGCTCCCAACTCACCCCGCTGCCGCCCAGACCAGCCCCGACGATCCCCCACAGCTCCAGCCCCGCCAGCGGCTCCACCAGCACGTACGGCAGCACGCTCGTCATCCCGGTCCCCAACTGCGCCTCGAACGCCGCTCCTCCGTCCCCGTCGCCGCTCTCCTCATAGCTCATCGTCCCCACGTGGTGCGACACCGCCAGCCCCACCACCAGCGGCGGCGCCACCCGCAGGTCCGCCCCCACGTAGCCCCCAGGCACCGTTCCGTCCCACCTCGCTCCAGCCCCGCCGCTGACCTCGCCCGCTCCCGAATACCCCCCAAGCGTTCCCGTCCCCCAGATGCTCCACTCCAATCCGCCGCCGTCTCCCGCTCCCTCGGCTCCCGCATCCCCGGCAGGCGCGCCGCCGCTCAGATCGTTCGATCGCAGGTCGATCGAACTCTGCGACAGCAACTCCCCGAACGACACCTGCCGGTACTCCGCCGCCTCCGGCTCCGCCGCAGCCCACCGCTGCTCTGGCGCCGCTCCCGTCAGCTCCGCCAACGCCAACCTCTGCCCGTGCAGCGTCACCTGCGACCCCGCCCCCGCCGCGCTGTCCCGCAGACGACCCCCGATCACCGCCACCGCGTCGGTCGCCACCACCCGCGCAAACTCCGCGTGCGCGCGCCGCAACGCTCGCCGCATCCGATCCTGGTCGTCGTCTTCGATCACCCCCTCGGCCGCCAGTCCTCCACTCCCAGCACGCTGCTCGGCGGCTTGCAACGTCACCCCAAACGTCTCGTCCGCCTCCGGCTCCGTGTCTCCCAGCACCGCCACCGATACCCGCTTCGCCGCCTCTCCCGGCGCGAACACCAGCATCTCGCTCGCCGCCTCGTAGTCCTCCCCCGCTCGCGCCGTCCCGTCCTTCGTCGTGTACCGCAGCATCACCGGCCGCTCCGTCTTCGAGATCATCCGCACCTCGAACCACGCCGCCGATCGGCCACGATCCCCTTCCTTCACCTGCGTGTCGCCGATCGCCAGCAACGCCACGTCGTTGTCCCCGATCGTCCCCCGCGCCATCCCCCGTTCCAGCACCGCTGCCTCCGGCTCGGCCAGCGTCACCAGGAACTCCTCGTTCGCCTCCACCGTCATGTCCGGCAGCACCGTCACCGCTATCGTCCGTTCCGTCTCCCCCGGCGCGAACGTCACCGTTCCCGCCCGCTGCGCGTAGTCGGCCCCCGCAGTCGCCGTGTCGTCACGGGTCTCATACCCCACCGTGACCGGCGCCGCGCTCGCCCGGTCCAGCTTCACCGTGAACTCCGCATCGACCCGCCGCCCGTCGCCTTCCATGATCGACGCGTCCCCGATCGTCACCTTCACCACCCCGGCCGCCGGCGGCACCAGACCCGACGCCGGCGCCGATGACCCCACCGGCGGCTCGTCCCGGACCGCGCCGGCAAGCACCTCGATGGTGAACGTCACCTCCGCCGTCGCGCCGCCGCCGTCGGTCGCCGTCCAGGTGTATTCGGTCTCCGCCTGGGCCGCCTCCGGCGTCCCGGTCACCTCCCGGCTGGCTGCGTCCCGGCTCACGCCGCCCGGCAGCTCCGGCCTCAACGCATAGCTCACCGCTCCGTCGCCGCCGGTCGCTGCCGGCAGCGTCAACGGCGTGATCGCCTGCCCCTCAATCCACTCCTGGTCCGCCACCGCGCCGCTCAGCGCCAACGCCGCCACCCCGCCACCGCCGCCGTCGCGGAGGGTCAGCTCCGCTCCGGTCACCTCCCCCGCGCCCTGGCTGTTCTGCGCCGTTCCGGTCACCGTCACCGTGCGGTCGCCGGTGCTTTCCGCGTCGGCCACCGCCGTGATCCCCGCCGTGTCCGCAGCGTTCGCCGTCTCTCCTGCCGCGATCTCGATCGTCGCGTCGGTCCCCACCGTGTAGGCCCCGTCTACCGCTGTCACCGTGATCGTCGTCGCCGCGCTCGACGCATGGCTGAGCGTGGCGGTCACCGTCGTCGTGCCGCCGTTCTCGGCGATCGCACTGTCGGCCACCGCCAACGTCACCCCCGGCGCCGCCTCGTCGTCCTCGATCGTCAGCGTCACGCTCGCAGGCGCCGCTATCCCGCTGTCGCCGCTCACCGCCGCCGTTACCGTCACTTCCTTGTCCGGGGCGTCGACCGTGTCGTCCACCGCCGTCACCGTCACCGTTCCGGTGCTCGTCGTCGCTCCCGCCGCGATGCTCAGCGTCTTCGTGCTCGACAGCGTGAAGTCGCCCGCCGCCGCGTTCGTCCCGGCCGCTGCGGCCACCGTCAGCGTCACCGCCTCGCTCGACGCCCGGTTCAGGCTCGCCGTCACCGTCGCCTTCCCAGGATTCGTCCCGTCGTGTTCGACTATCGTCTCGGCACTCAGCGCCAGCGTCGCGGTCGGCGCTCCCTCGTCGTCGGTGAGGGTGAGACTCGCTCCGGTCACCGTCCCCACGCCCTGGCCGTTCTGCGCCGTCCCGCTCACCGTCGCCGTCCGGTTGACCGTGTTGTCGATCGCGTCGTCCACCGCCGTGATCGTCGCCGTGTCCGCCGCCTTCGACGTCGCCCCGGCCGGTATCGTGATCGTCGCGTCCGACCCCACCGTGTAGGCGCCGTCTGCCGCGGTCACCGTGATGGTGGTCGCCGCGCTCGATGCGTGGCTCAGCGTGGCGGTCACCGTCGTCGTGCCGCCGTTCTCGTCGATCGCGCTGTCGGCCACCGCCAGCGTCACCCCCGGCGCCGCTTCGTCGTCCTCGATCGTCAGCGTCACGCTCGCCGGCGCCGCTATCCCGCTGTCCCCGCTCACCGTCGCCGTCACCGTCACTTCCTTGTCCGGCGCGTCGACCGTGTCGTCGACCGCCGTCACCGTCACCGTACCGGTGCTGCTGGTCGCTCCGGCGGCGATGCTCAGCGTCTTCGTGCTCGACAGGCTGAAGTCGCCTGCGGCCGCGTTCGTCCCCGCCGCCGCGGCCACCGTCAGCGTCACCGCCTCGCTCGACGCTCGGTTCAGGCTCGCCGTCACCGTCGTCTTCCCGGGATTCGTTCCGTCGTGCTCGTCGATCGTCTCAGCGCTCAGCGCCAGCGTCGCCGTCGGCGTCGCTTCGTCGTCGGTGAGGGTCAGGCTCGCTCCCGTCACCGTCCCCACGCCCTGGCTGTTCTGCGCCGTCCCGCTCACCGTCACCGTGCGGTTGCCCACGTTGTCGATCGCGTCGTTCACCGCCGTGATCGTCGCCGTGTCCGCCGCCTTCGACGTCGCCCCGGCCGGTATCGTGATCGTCACGTCCGACCCCACGGTGTAGGCGCCCGTCACCGGCTGTACCGTGATCGTCGTCGCGGCGCTCGACGGGTGGCTCAGCGTCGCCGTCACCGTGGTGGACCCGCCGTTCTCGGCGATGGCGCTGTCGGCCACCGCCAGCGTCACCCCAGGCGCCGCTTCGTCGTCTTCGATCGTCAGCGTCTGCGCCGCGGGGGCCGCTATCCCGCTGTCCCCGTTCACCGTCGCCGTGACCGTCACTTCCTTGTCCGGCGCGTCGACCGTGTCATCGACCGCCGTCACCGTCACCGTACCGGTGCTGCTGGTCGCTCCGGCGGCGATGCTCAGCGTCTTCGTGCTCGACAGGCTGAAGTCGCCCGCCGCTGCGTTCGTCCCGGCCGCCGCAGCCACCGTCAGCGTCACCGCCTCGCTCGACGCTCGGTTCAACGTCGCCGTCACCGTCGCCTTCCCCGGATTCGTCCCGTCGTGCTCGTCGATCGTCTCGGGGCTCAGCGCCAGCGTCGCGGTCGGCGTTCCCTCGTCGTCGGTGAGGGTGAGGCTCGCTCCCGTCACCGTTCCCACGCCCTGGCTGTTCTGCGCCGTCCCGCTCACTGTCGCCGTGCGGTTGCCCGCGTTGTCGATCGCGTCGTTCACCGCCGTGATCGTCGCCGTGTCCGCCGCGTTCGACGTCTCTCCCGCCCCGATCGTGATCGTCGCGTCCGACCCCACGGTGTAGGCACCCGACACCGGTTGTACCGTGATCGTCGTCGCGGCGCTCGACGGGTGGGAGAGCGTCGCCGTGACCGTCGTCGATCCTCCGTTCTCCGCGATCGACGAATCCGCCACCGCCAACGTCACCCCAGGCGCCGCTTCGTCGTCCTCGATCGTCAGCGTCACGCTCGCCGGCGCCGCTATTCCGCTGTCCCCGCTTACCGCCGCCGTTACCGTCACTTCCTTGTCCGGCGCGTCCGTCGTGTTGTCCACCGCCGTCACCGTCACCGTTCCGGTGCTGCTGGTCGCTCCGGCGGCGATGCTCAGCGTCTTCGCGCTCGACAACGTGAAGTCGCCCGCCGCCGCGTTCGTCCCCGCCGCCGCGGCCACCGTCAGCGTCACCGCCTCGCTCGACGCTCGGTTCAACGTCGCCGTCACCGTCGCCTTCCCGGGATTCGTTCCGTCGTGCTCGTCGATCGTCTCAGGGCTCAGGGCCAGCGTCGCCGTCGGCGCTCCCTCGTCATCCGTGAGGGTCAGGCTCGCTCCGGTCACCGTCCCCACGCCCTGGCTGTTCTGCGCCGTCCCGCTCACCGTCGCCGTGCGGTTGCCTACGTTGTCCACGTCGTCGTTCACCGCCGTGATCGTCGCCGTGTCCGCCGAGTTCGACGTCGCCCCGGCAGCAATCGTGATCGTCGCGTCCGACCCCGCCGTGTAGGCGCCTGACACTGGCTGTACCGTGATCGTCGTCGCCGCGCTCGACGCGTGGCTGAGCGTGGCGGTCACCGTGGTGGACCCGCCGTTCTCATCGATGGCGCTGTCGGCCAAGGCCAAGGTCACCCCTGGCGCGGCTTCGTCGTCCTCGATCGTCAGCGTCACACTCGCGGGGGCCGCTATCCCGCTGTCGCCGCTCACCGCCGCCGTCACCGTCACTTCCTTGTCCGGCGCGTCCGTCGTGTTATCGACCGCCGTCACCATCACCGTACCGGTGCTGCTGGTCGCTCCGGCGGCGATGCTCAGCGTCTTCGTGCTCGACAGCGTGAAGTCGCCCGCCGCCGCGTTCGTCCCCGCTGCCGCAGCCACCGTCAGCGTCACCGCCTCGCTCGACGCACGGTTCAGACTTGCCGTCACCGTCGCCTTCCCCGGATTCGTCCCGTCGTGCTCGTCGATCGTCTCAGGACTCAGGGCCAGCGTTGCCGTCGGCATCGCCTCGTCATCCGTGAGGGTGAGGCTTGCTCCCGTCACCGTCCCTACGCCTTGGCTGTTCTGCGCAGTTCCGCTCACCGTCACCGTGCGGTTGCCCACGTTGTCCACGTCGTCGTTCACCGCCGTGATCGTCGCCGTGTCCGCCGTGTTCGCCGTCGCCCCGGCAGCAATCGTGATCGTCGCGTCCGACCCCACGGTGTAGGCGCCCGACACCGGCTGTACGGTGATCGTCGTCGCGGCGCTCGACGCGTGGCTCAGGGTGGCGGTCACCGTGGTGGAGCCGCCGTTCTCGGCGATCGCGCTGTCGGCCACCGCCAGCGTCACCCCCGGCGCCGCTTCATCGTCCTCGATCGTCAGCGTCACGCTCGCCGGCGCCGCTATCCCGCTGTCCCCGCTCACCGTCGCCGATACCGTCACTTCCTTGTCCGGCGCGTCCGTCGTGTTATCGACCGCCGTCACCGTCACCGTTCCGGTGCTGCTGGTCGCTCCGGCGGCGATGCTCAGCGTCTTCGTGCTCGACAGGCTGAAGTCGCCCGCCGCCGCGTTCGTCCCCGCCGCCGCTGCCACCGTCAGCGTCACCGCCTCGCTCGACGCTCGGTTCAGACTTGCCGTCACCGTCGCCTTCCCCGGATTCGCCCCGTCGTGCTCGTCGATCGTCTCAGCGCTCAGCGCCAGCGTCACGGTCGGCGTCGCTTCGTCGTCGGTCAGCGTCAGCGCCGCTCCGGTCACCGTTCCTACGCCCTGGCTGTTCTGCGCCGTTCCGCTCACCGTCGCCGTGCGGTTGCCCACGTTGTCGATCGCGTCGTTCACCGCCGTGATCGTCACGCTGTCCGCCGCGTTCGCCGTCTCTCCCGCCGCGATCTCGATCGTCGCGTCCGACCCCACCGTGTAGGCGCCCGTCACCGGCTGCACCGTGATCGTCGTCGCCGCGCTTGATGCGTGGCTCAGCGTGGCGGTCACCGTGGTGGACCCGCCGTTCTCATCGATGGCGCTGTCGGCCAAGGCCAAGGTCACCCCTGGCGCGGCTTCGTCGTCCTCGATCGTCAGCGTCTTCGCCGCCGGGGCCGCTATCCCGCTGTCGCCGCTCACCGCCGCCGTCACCGTCACTTCCTTGTCCGGCGCGTCCGTCGTGTTATCGACCGCCGTCACCGTCACCGTTCCGGTGCTCGTCGTCGCTCCCGCCGCGATGCTCAGCGTCTTCGTGCTCGACAGGCTGAAGTCGCCCGCCGCCGCGTTCGTCCCCGCTGCCGCAGCCACCGTCAGCGTCACCGCCTCGCTCGACGCACGGTTCAACGTCGCCGTCACCGTCGTCTTCCCCGGATTCGTCCCGTCGTGCTCGTCGATCGTCTCAGCGCTCAGCGCCAGCGTCGCCGTCGGCGTCACCTCGTCATCGGTCAGCGTCAGCGCCGCGCCGGTCACCGTCCCTACGCCTTGGCCGTTCTGCGCGGTCCCGCTCACTGTCACCGTGCGGTTGCCCACGTTGTCCACGTCGTCGTTCACCGCCGTGATCGTCGCCGTGTCCGCCGCCTTCGACGTTGCCCCGGCCGGTATCGTGATCGTCGCGTCCTCCCCCACCGTGTAGGCGCCCGTCACCGGCTGTACGGTGATCGTCGTCGCGGCGCTTGACGCGTGGCTGAGCGTGGCGGTCACCGTGGTGGTGCCGCCGTTCTCGGCGATGGCGCTGTCGGCGACCGCCAGCGTTACGCCCGGTGCCGCTTCGTCGTCCTCGATCGTCAGCGTCTTCGCCGCCGGGGCCGCTATCCCGCTGTCCCCGCTCACCGCCGCCGTTACCGTCACTTCCTTGTCCGGCGCGTCCGTCGTGTTATCGACCGCCGTTACCGTCACCGTTCCGGTGCTGCTGGTCGCTCCGGCGGCGATACTCAGCGTCGTCACGCTCGACAACGTGAAGTCGCCCGCCGCCGCGTTCGTCCCCGCTGCCGCAGCCACCGTCAGCGTCACCGCCTCGCTCGACGCACGGTTCAGACTTGCCGTCACCGTCGCCTTCCCCGGATTCGTCCCGTCGTGCTCGTCGATCGTCTCAGCGCTCAGCGCCAGCGTCGCCGTCGGCGTCGCCTCGTCGTCGGTCAGCGTCAGCGCCGCGCCCGTCACGCTCCCGGCGCCCTGGCTGTTCTGCGCCGTCCCGCTCACCGTCACCGACCGGTCGCCCACGTTGTCCACGTCGTCGTTCACCGCCGTGACCGTCACCGTGTCCGCCGCGTTCGACGTCTCTCCCGCCCCGATCTCGATCGTCGCGTCGGTCCCGACCGTGTAGGCACCCGTCACCGCCGTCACCGTGATCGTCGTCGCCGCGCTCGATGCGTGGCTGAGCGTGGCGGTCACCGTGGTGGACCCGCCGTTCTCGGCGATCGCGCTGTCCGTAACCGCCAGCGTCACCCCAGGCGCCGCTTCGTCGTCCTCGATCGTCAGCGTCACACTCGCGGGGGCCGCTATCCCGCTGTCCCCGCTCACCGCCGCCGTCACCGTCACTTCCTTGTCCGGCGCGTCCGTCGTGTCATCGACCGCCGTCACCGTCACCGTGCCGGTGCTGCTGGTCGCTCCCGCGGCGATGCTCAACGTCTTCGTGCTCGACAACGTGAAGTCGCCCGCCGCCGCGTTCGTCCCGGCCGCCGCAGCTACCGTCAGCGTCACCGCCTCGCTCGACGCCCGGTTCAGACTCGCCGTCACCGTCGCCGACCCAGCGACCGACCCGTCGTGCTCGTCGATCGTCTCAGCGCTCAGCGCCAGCGTCGCCGTCGGCGTCGCCTCGTCGTCGGTCAGCGTCAGCGCCGCGCCGGTCACCGTCCCCACGCCTTGGCTGTTCTGCGCCGTCCCGCTCACCGTCACCGTGCGGTTGCCCACGTTGTCGATCGCGTCGTTCACGGCCGTGATCGTCACGCTGTCCGCCGCGTTCGCCGTCTCTCCCGCCCCGATCTCGATCGTCGCGTCATCGCCCACCGTGTAGGCGCCTGACACCGGCTGTACGGTGATCGTCGTCGCCGCGCTTGACGCGTGGCTCAGCGTGGCGGTCACCGCCGTCGTTCCGCCGTTCTCGGCGATCGCGCTGTCGGCCACCGCCAATGTCACCCCAGGCGCCGCTTCGTCGTCCTCGATCGTCAGCGTTACGCTCGCCGGGGCCGCTACCCCGCTGTCCCCGCTCACCGCCGCCGTTACCGTCACTTCCTTGTCCGGCGCGTCCGTCGTGTTATCGACCGCCGTCACCGTCACCGTTCCGGTGCTGCTGGTCGCGCCCGCCGCGACCGTCAACGTCGTGGTGCTCGACAGGCTGAAGTCGCCCGCCGCTGCGTTCGTTCCCGCCGCCGCAGCCACCGTCAGCGTCACCGCCTCGCTCGACGCTCGGTTCAGGCTCGCCGTCACCGTCGCCTTCCCCGGATTCGTCCCGTCGTGCTCGTCGATCGTCTCAGCGCTCAGCGCCAGCGTCGCCGTCGGCGTCGCCTCGTCGTCGGTCAGCGTCAGCGCCGCGCCGGTCACCGTCCCCACGCCTTGGCTGTTCTGCGCCGTCCCGCTCACCGTCACCGTGCGGTTGCCCACGTTGTCGATCGCGTCGTTCACGGCCGTGATCGTCACGCTGTCCGCCGCGTTCGCCGTCTCTCCCGCCCCGATCTCGATCGTCGCGTCATCGCCCACCGTGTAGGCGCCTGACACCGGCTGTACGGTGATCGTCGTCGCCGCGCTTGACGCGTGGCTCAGCGTGGCGGTCACCGCCGTCGTTCCGCCGTTCTCGGCGATCGCGCTGTCGGCCACCGCCAATGTCACCCCAGGCGCCGCTTCGTCGTCCTCGATCGTCAGCGTTACGCTCGCCGGGGCCGCTACCCCGCTGTCCCCGCTCACCGCCGCCGTTACCGTCACTTCCTTGTCCGGCGCGTCCGCCGTGTTGTCGACCGCCGTCACCGTCACCGTTCCGGTGCTCGTCGTCGCTCCCGCCGCGATGCTCAGCGTCTTCGTGCTCGACAGGCTGAAGTCGCCTGCGACCGCGTTCGTCCCCGCCGCCGCAGCCACCGTCAGCGTCACCGCCTCGCTCGACGCCCGGTTCAGACTCGCCGTCACCGTCGTCTTCCCCGGATTCGTCCCGTCGTGCTCGTCGATCGTCTCAGCGCTCAGGGCCAGCGTCACCGTCGGCGTCGCTTCGTCATCCGTGAGGGTGAGGCTTGCTCCCGTCACGGTCCCTACGCCCTGGCTGTTCTGCGCAGTTCCGCTCACCGTCACCGACCGGTCGCCGACGTTGTCGATCGCGTCGTTCTCCGCCGTGATCGTCACGCTGTCCGTCGCGTTCGCCGTCTCTCCCGCCCCGATCTCGATCGTCGCGTCCGTCCCCACCGTGTAGGCGCCGTCTACCGCCGTCACCGTTATCGTCGTCGCCGCGCTCGATGCGTGGCTCAGCGTCGCCGTCACCGTCGTCGTTCCGCCGTTCTCGGCGATCGACGAGTCCGCCACCGCCAGCGTCACCCCAGGCGCCGCTTCGCCCGTCTCACGATTCAGCACCAGCCTCCCTTTGAAGGTGAGGCTCGCTCCCGTCACCGTCCCCACGCCATGGCTGTTCTGCGCCGTGCCGCCCACCGTCACCGGCTGGCCGCCGACGTTGTTGATCGCGTCGTTCTCCGCCGTGATCGTCACGCTGTCCGCCGCGTTCGCCGTCTCTCCCGCCGCGATCTCGATCGTCGCGTCCGTCCCCACCGTGTAGGCGCCCGTCACCGGCTGTACCGTTATCGTCGTCGCCGCGCTCGACGCGTGGCTCAGCGTCGCCGTCACCGTCGTCGTTCCGCCGTTCTCGTTGATCGCGCTGGCGGCCAGCGCCAACGTCACCCCCGGCGCCGCTTCGTCGTCCTCGATCGTCAGCGTCTGCGCCGCGGGGGCCGCTATCCCGCTGTCCCCGCTCACCGCCGCCGTTACCGTCACTTCCTTGTCCGGCGCGTCGACCGTGTCGTCCACCGCCGTCACCGTCACCGTGCCGGTGCTGCTGGTCGCCCCGGCGGCGATGCTCAGCGTCTTCGTGCTCGACAGGCTGAAGTCGCCCGCCGCCGCGTTCGTCCCCGCCGCCGCAGCCACCGTCAGCGTCACCGCCTCGCTCGACGCTCGGTTCAGACTCGCCGTCACCGTCGTCTTCCCCGGATTCGTCCCGTCGTGCTCGTCGATCGTCTCAGCGCTCAGCGCCAGCGTCGCCGTCGGCGTCGCCTCGTCGTCGGTCAGCGTCAGCGCTGCTCCGGTCACCGTCCCCACGCCCTGGCCGTTCTGCGCCGTTCCGCTCACCGTCACCGAACGGTTGCCCACGTTGTCCACGTCGTCGTTCACCGCCGTGATCGTCACGCTGTCCGCCGTGTTCGCCGTCTCTCCTGCCGCGATCGTGATCGTCGCGTCCTCGCCGACCGTGTAGGCGCCTGTCACCGGCTGTACGGTGATCGTCGTCGCGGCGCTTGACGCGTGGCTGAGCGTGGCGGTCACCGTCGTCGTTCCGCCGTTCTCGGCGATCGCGCTGTCGGCGACCGCCAGCGTCACGCCCGGCGCCGCCTCGTCGTCCTCGATCGTCAGCGTCACGCTCGCCGGGGCCGCTATCCCGCTGTTCCCGCTCACTGCCGCCGTTACCGTCACTTCCTTGTCCGGCGCGTCCGTCGTGTCATCGACCGCCGTCACCGTCACCGTGCCGGTGCTGCTGGTCGCCCCGGCGGCGATGCTCAACGTCTTCGTGCTCGACAGGCTGAAATCGCCCGCCACTGCGTTCGTCCCGGCCGCCGCAGTCACCGTCAGCGTCACCGCCTCGCTCGACGCTCGGTTCAGACTCGCCGTCACCGTCGCCGACCCAGTGACCGACCCGTCGTGCTCGTCGATCGTCTCAGCGCTCAGCGCCAGCGTCGCCGTCGGCGTCGCCTCGTCGTCGGTGAGGGTGAGGCTTGCTCCGGTCACTGTTCCCACGCCCTGACCGTTCTGCGCCGTTCCGCTCACCGTCACCGACCGGTCGCCGACGTTGTCCACGTCGTCGTCCACCGCCGCGATCGTCACTGTGTCCGACGCGTTCGCCGTCTCGCCCGCCGCGATCTCGATCGTCGCGGCCTCGCCCACCGTGTAGGCGCCTGACACCGGCTGTACCGTGATCGTCGTCGCCGCGCTTGACGCGTGGCTGAGCGTGGCGGTCACCGTCGTCGTTCCGCCGTCCTCCGCGACCGACGAGTCCGCCACCGCCAGCGTCACCCCAGGCGCCGCCTCGTCGTCCTCGATCGTCAGCGTCTTCGCCGCCGGGGCCGCTATCCCGCTGTCCCCGCTCACCGCCGCCGTTACCGTCACTTCCTTGTCCGGCGCGTCGATCGTGTCATCGACCACCGTCACCGTCACCGTCCCGGTGCTGCTGGTCGCCCCGGCGGCGATGCTCAGCGTCTTCGTGCTCGACAGGCTGAAGTCGCCCGCCGCCGCGTTCGTCCCGGCCGCCGCAGCCACCGTCAGCGTCACCGCCTCGCTCGACGCTCGGTTCAACGTCGCCGTCACCGTCGCCTTCCCCGGATTCGCCCCGTCGTGCTCGTCGATCGTCTCAGCGCTCAGGGCCAGCGTCACCGTCGGCGTCGCCTCGTCGTCCGTGAGGGTGAGGCTTGCTCCCGTCACGGTTCCTACGCCCTGGCTGTTCTGCGCAGTTCCGCTCACCGTCACTGACCGGTCGCCAACGTTGTCCACGTCGTCGTTCACCGCCGTGATCGTCGCCGTGTCCGCCGTGTTCGCCGTCTCTCCCGCCCCGATCGTGATCGTCACGTCATCGCCGACCATGTACGACCCGTCCACCGCCGTCACCGTCACCGTGGTCACCGCGCTCGACGCATGGCTCAGCGTCGCCGTCACCGTCGTCGTTCCGCCATTCTCCGCGATCGCGCTGTCGGCCACCGCCAGCGTCACCCCAGGCGCCGCTCCGCCCGTCTCACGATCCAGCACCATCGTCCCCGTGAGGGCGAGCCTCGCTCCCGTCACCGTCCCCACGCCATGGCTGTTCTTCGCCGTCCCGCCCACCGTCACCGTCGGGCCGCCGACGTTGTTGATCGCGTCGTTCTCCGCCGTGATCGTCACGCTGTCCGCCGCGTTCGCCGTCTCTCCCGCCGCGATCGTGATCGTCGCGTCTGACCCCACGGTGTAGGCGCCCGTCACCGCCGTCACCGTGATCGTCGTCGTCGCGCTCGATGCATGCGAGAGCGTCGCCGTCACCGTCGTCGTACCGCCGTTCTCGTTGATCGCGCTGTCGGCCAGCGCCAACGTCACCCCAGGCGCCGCTTCGTCGTCCTCGATCGTCAGCGTCACGCTCGCGGGGGCCGCTATTCCGCTGTCCCCGCTCACCGCCGCCGTCACCGTCACTTCCTTGTCCGGCGCGTCCGTCGTGTTATCGACCGCCGTCACCGTCACCGTTCCGGTGCTGCTGGTCGCTCCGGCGGCGATGCTCAACGTCTTCGTGCCCGACAGGCTGAAGTCGCCAACCGCCGCGTTCGTCCCCGCCGCCGCAGCCACCGTCAGCGTCACCGCCTCGCTCGACGCCCGGTTCAACGTCGCCGTCACCGTCGCCTTCCCCGGATTCGTCCCGTCGTGCTCGTCGATCGTCTCAGCGCTCAGCACCAATGTCGCCGTCGGCGTCGCCTCGTCGTCCGTGAGGGTGAGGCTTGCTCCGGTCACCGTCCCGGCGCCCTGGCTGTTCTGCGCCGTCCCCGTCACCGTTACCGTGCGGTTGCCCACGTTGTCCACGTCGTCGTTCACCGCCGTGATCGTCACCGTGTCCGCCGCGTTCGCCGTCTCTCCCGCCCCGATCTCGATCGTCGCGTCCGACCCGACCGTGTAGGCACCCGTCACCGGCTGCACGGTGATCGTCGTCGCCACGCTCGACGCATGGCTCAGCGTCGCCGTCACCGTCGTCGTTCCGCCATTCTCGGCGATCGCACTGTCGGCGACCGCCAGCGTCACGCCCGGCGCTGCTTCATCGTCCTCGATCGTCAGCGTCACGCTCGCCGGGTCCGCTATACCGCTGTCCCCGCTCACCGCCGCCGTCACCGTCACTTCCTTGTCCGGCGCGTCCGCCGTGTTGTCGACCGCCGTCACCGTCACCGTCAGTCGCTCCCGCGGCGATGCTCAACGTCTTCGTGCTCGACGCTGAAGTCGCTTGCCGCCGCGTTCGTTCCCGCGGCCGCTGCCACCGTCAGCGTCACCGTCGCTCGACGCACGGTTCAGACTCGCCGTCACCATCGCCTTCCCCGGATTCGTCCCGTCGTGCTCGTCGATCGTCTCAGCGCTCAGCGCCAGCGTCGCCGTCGGCGTCGCTTCGTCGTCGGTCAGCGTCAGCGCTGCTCCGGTCACCGTACCGGCGCCCTGGCTGTTCTGCGCCGTCCCGCTCACCGTCACCGAACGGTCGCCGACGTTGTCCACGTCGTCGTTCACCGCCGTGATCGTCACTGTGTCCGACGCGTTCGCCGTCTCTCCCGCCCCGATCTCGATCGTCGCGTCCGACCCGACCGTGTAGGCACCCGTCACCGGCTGCACGGTGATCGTCGTCGCCACGCTCGACGCATGGCTCAGCGTCGCCGTCACCGTCGTCGTTCCGCCGTCCTCCGCGATCGACGAGTCGGTCACCGCCAGCGTCACCCCAGGCGCCGCTTCGTCATCCTCGATCGTCAGCGTCACGCTCGCCGGGGCCGCTATCCCGCTGTCCCCGCTCACCGCCGCCGTTACCGTCACTTCCTTGTCCGGCGCGTCGACCGTGTTGTCGACCGCCGTCACCGTCACCGTGCCGGTGCTGCTGGTCGCGCCCGCCGCGACCGTCAACGTCGTGGTGCTCGACAGGCTGAAGTCGCCCGCCGCCGCGTTCGTCCCCGCCGCCGCAGCCACCGTCAGCGTCACCGCCTCGCTCGACGCCCGGTCCAGACTCGCCGTCACCGTCGCCTGCCCCGGATTCGTCCCGTCGTGCTCGTCGATCGTCTCAGCGCTCAGGGCCAGCGTCGCCGTCGGCGTCGCCTCGTCGTCGGTCAGCGTCAGCGCCGCTCCGGTCACCGTCCCCACGCCCTGGCTGTTCTGCGCCGTCCCCGTCACCGTCACCGACCGGTCGCCCACGTTGTCCACGTCGTCGTTCACCGCCGTGATCGTCACGCTGTCCGCCGCGTTCGCCGTCTCTCCCGACGCGATCTCGATCGTCGCGTCCTCGCCGACCGTGTACGACCCGTCCACCGCCGTCACCGTGATCGTCGTCGCCGCGCTCGACGCGTGGCTGAGCGTGGCGGTCACCGTCGTCGTGCCGCCGTCCTCCGCGATCGAGGTGTCGGCCACCGCCAGCGTCACCCCAGGCGCCGCTTCGTCGTCCTCGATCGTCAGCGTCACGCTCGCGGGGGCCGCTATCCCGCTGTCCCCGCTCACCGCCGCCGTTACCGTCACTTCCTTGTCCGGCGCGTCGACCGTGTTATCGACCGCCGTCACCGTCACCGTGCCGGTGCTGCTGGTCGCGCCCGCCGCGACCGTCAACGTCGTGGTGCTCGACAGGCTGAAATCGCCCGCCGCCGCGTTCGTCCCCGCCGCCGCTGCCACCGTCAGCGTCACCGCCTCGCTCGACGCCCGGTCCAGACTCGCCGTCACCGTCGCCTTCCCCGGATTCGTCCCGTCGTGCTCGTCGATCGTCTCAGCACTCAACGCCAGCGTCGCGGTCGGCGTCGCTTCGTCGTCGGTCAGCGTCAGCGCCGCTCCGGTCACCGTCCCGGCGCCCTGGCTGTTCTGCGCCGTCCCCGTCACCGTCACCGACCGGTCGCCAACGTTGTCCACGTCGTCGTTCACCGCCGTGATCGTCACCGTGTCCGCCGCGTTCGCCGTCTCTCCCGCCGCGATCTCTATCGTCGCGTCCTCGCCGACCGTGTACGACCCGTCGACCGCCGTCACCGTCACCGTGGTCGCCGCGCTCGACGCGTGGCTCAGCGTCGCCGTCACCGTCGTCGTTCCGCCGTCCTCCGCGATCGACGAGTCCGCCACCGCCAGCGTCACCCCCGGCGCCGCTTCGTCGTCCTCGATCGTCAGCGTTACGCTCGCCGGGGCCGCTATCCCGCTGCCCCCGCTCACCGCCGCCGATACCGTCACTTCCTTGTCCGGCGCGTCCGTCGTGTCATCGACCGCCGTCACCGTCACCGTGCCGGTGCTGCTGGTCGCTCCGGCCGCGACCGTCAACGTCGTGGCGTCCGACAAGCTGAAGTCGCCCGCCGCTGCGTTCGTCCCCGCCGCCGCAGCCACCGTCAGCGTCACCGCCTCGCTCGACGCCCGGTCCAGACTCGCCGTCACCGTCGCCGACCCCGGATTCGTCCCGTCGTGTTCGTCGATCGTCTCAGCGCTCAACACCAGCGTCGTGGTCGGCGTCGCCTCGTCGTCGGTCAGCGTCAGCGCCGCTCCGGTCACCGTCCCCACGCCCTGGCCGTTCTGCGCCGTCCCGCTCACCGTCACCGACCGGTCGCCCACGTTGTCCACGTCGTCGTCCACCGCCGTGATCGTCACCGTGTCCGCCGCGTTCGCCGTCTCTCCCGACGCGATCTCTATCGTCGCGTCCGGCCCCACCGTGTACGCCCCGTCGACCGCCGTCACCGTCACCGTGGTCGCGGCGCTCGACGCATGGCTCAGCGTCGCCGTCACCGTCGTCGTTCCGCCGTCCTCCGCGACCGACGAGTCCGCCACCGCCAGCGTCACCCCCGGCGCCGCCTCGTCGTCCTCGATCGTCAGCGTCACGCTCGCCGGGGCCGCTATCCCGCTGTCTCCGCTCACCGTCGCCGTTACCGTCACTTCCTTGTCCGGCGCGTCCGTCGTGTCATCGACCGCCGTCACCGTCACCGTGCCGGTGCTGCTGGTCACTCCGGCCGCGACCGTCAACGTCGTGGCGTCCGACAAGCTGAAGTCGCCCGCCGCCGCGTTCGTCCCCGCCGCCGCGGCCACCGTCAGCGTCACCGCCTCGCTCGACGCCCGGTCCAGACTCGCCGTCACCGTCGCCGACCCCGGATTCGTCCCGTCGTGTTCGTCGATCGTCTCAGCGCTCAACACCAGCGTCGCGGTCGGCGTCTCCTCGTCGTCGGTCAGCGTCAGCGCCGCTCCGGTCACCGTCCCCACGCCCTGGCCGTTCTGCGCCGTCCCGCTCACCGTCACCGACCGGTCGCCCACGTTGTCCACGTCGTCGTCTACCGCCGTGATCGTCACCGTGTCCGCCGCGTTCGCCGTCTCTCCCGCCGCGATCTCGATCGTCGCGTCATCGCCGACCGTGTACGACCCGTCGACCGCCGTCACCGTCACCGTGGTCGCCGCGCTCGACGCGTGGCTCAGCGTCGCCGTCACCGTCGTCGTTCCGCCGTCCTCCGCGATCGACGAGTCCGCCACCGCCAGCGTCACCCCCGGCGCCGCTTCGTCGTCCTCGATCGTCAGCGTCACGCTCGGCGGGGCCGCTATTCCGCTGTCCCCGCCCACCGCCGCCGTTACCGTCACTTCCTTGTCCGGCGCGTCCGTCGTGTCATCGACCGCCGTCACCGTCACGGCGCCCGCGGTAGCCCCCGACCCGATCGTCACCCTGCTGGTGCTCGCCGTCTCTCCCGCCGCGATGGTCAGCGTCTTCGTGCTCGACAGGCTGAAGTCCCCGGCGACGGCGTTCGTCCCCGGCGCCGCGGCCACCGTCAGCGTCACCGCCTTGCTCGACGCCCGGTTCAGCACCGCGGTCACCGCACTCACCCCCGGGTCGGTCCCGTCGTGCTCGTCGATCGTCTCGGCGCTCAGCACCAGCGCCGCCTCCGGCGTCGCCTCGTCGTCGGTCAGCGTCAGCGCAGCTCCGGTCACCGTCCCCACGCCCTCCGTGTTGGCCGCCGTCCCCGTCACCGTCACCGACCGGTCGCCCACGTTGTCCACGTCGTCGTCGACCGCCGTGATCGTCACCGCGTCCGCCGCGTTCGACGTCGCTCCCGCCGCGATCGTGATCGTCGCGTCGGTCCCCACCGTGTACGCCCCGTCCACCGCCGTCACCGTCACGGTCGTCACCGCGCCGGACGGGTGGCTCAGCGTCGCCGTCACCGCCGTCGTACCGCCGGCCTCGGCGATCGACGAGTCCGCCACCGCCAGCGCCACCGTGGGCGCATCGTCGTCGAGGATCGTGCCGGTCCCGGACGTGTCGCCCAGCTCCGCGTTGACCGGGTCGCTCAGCACCACGACCACCGTCTCGTCCGGCTCCACCGTCGAGTCGCCGTGCACCGACACCGATATCTTCTTGCCGGTCTCCCCCGGCGAGAACGTCAGTTGCGGCCGCGGCAGAAATCCGTGGTCCGCTCCCTCCGCGGCGCGCCGGTAGGTCCCCGCCGTCGCCGTGCCGGCCTCCTGGTCGAGCGCGATCGAGACCCGCACCTCCCGGTCGCTCGCCGGCGTCAACGTCACCGTCCAGGTCAGCGAGTTCGACTTCGAAGGATCGCCGGGCCCGCCCTCGGCGACCTTGGGCGCGTCGATGAACAGCGTCGGCGTCGGCGGCCGGTCGTCGTCGGCGATCATCAACGTCACGGCGTCCGGGGCGCTCACGTTGCCGTTGTCCACGGTTCCCGAAACGGTAACCGACTTGTCGAGCTCGGCGTCCGCGTTGTCCTCCGCCGTGATCGTCACCGCCCCGGTGCTGGTGGTCGCGCCCGCCGCGATGGTCAGCGTCTTCGCCGTGCTCAACGTGAAGTCGCCCGCCTCGGCGTTGGTTCCCGCCGCCGCCGAGACCGTCACCGTCGTCGCCCCGTTCACCGCCTGAGACAACGTCGCCGTCACCCTCGCCTCGTTGCCGGCCCCGCTCTCGTCGATGGTCGAAGGCGTGAGCACCAGCGCCGACGTCGCCGAAGGATCGTCGTCGACGATCGTGCCGGTCCCCGTCGCCGTCCCCAGCGCGGCGTTGACCGAGCCGGTCAGGACCACCTTCACCGTCTCGTCCGGCTCGGCATCCCCGTCGCCCGTCACCGATACGTCGATGGTCCCGCTCGTCTCCCCCGCGGCGATGGTCAGGGAGCCGGGAGACAACGCCGTGTAGTCGGTGCCCGCGGTCGCGGTGCCGCCGGTTCCTTCTTCGTAGGAGACCGTCACCTGCTTGCCGCTCGCCGCGCTCAAACTCACCGGGAACGCCAACGTCGCGGTCGAACCCGCCGGCCCCTCGGTCACGCTCGCCGCGGAGATCGACACCGTCGGCGCAGCGTCGTCGTCGGTGATCGTCAAGGTCAGGTTCGCCGGGCCGGTCACCAGATCGTCGTTGGCCGCGCTCCCGGAGACGATGACGCTCTTGTCGTGTTCGTCCTTGGCATTGTCGACCGCGGCGATGGTCACCGTCCCGGTGCTGGTGGTCGCCCCGGCGGCGATGGTCAGCGTCTTCGCCGTACTCAGCGTGAAGTCGCCGGCCGCGGCGTTCGCCCCGGCGGCCGCGGCGACCGTCACCGTCGTGTCCGCGCTCGACGCCTTGTCGAGCGCCGCGGTCACCGTCGCCGTGTTTGCGGTCCCGCTCTCGTCGATGGTCGAGGCGGAGAGGGCCAGCGTCACCGCGGGCGGTATGACGATGGTGACGTGGAACTCGAGGACCGCCTCGTCCCCGTCCTCGTCCCGGACTCTCCACCGGAACCCGGACCGCGCCAGCCCCCCGGTCGGCGTGCCCGAAACCTCGCGCGTCGTCGTGTCGCGGACCACGCCCCCGGGCGGATCGGGCGCCAGCGTATAGGTCAGCCGGCCGTCGCCGCCCGCCGCCTCCGGCAGGGTGAAGGCATCGATCGCCTTGCCCTTCGTCCACGTCACGTCGGCGATGGTCGCGTCGCCGAAGGTGGGGATGCCGTCCACGGCCGCGGTGAACGTCAGCTCCACCTGGTCGCCGTCCGCGTCCGTCGCCGCCCAGGTGTAGGTGGTCGCGGCCAGCGCCGCGCTGGGCGTCCCGGAAACTTCGCGCGTCGCGGCGTTGCGGACCACGCCGGCCGGCAGGTCGGGCGTCAGCGCATAGGTCAGGTCGCCGTCGCCGCCGGTGGCCGCCGGCAGGGTGAAGGCGGTGATCGCCTGGCGCTGCGTCCACGTCCGGTCGGCGAGCGTCGCGTCGCCGAAGCTCGGCAACAGGTCGGCGTACACCTCGATGTCGAAGGTGAGCTCCGCCGTGTCGCCGTCCGCGTCGACCACCAGCCAGGCGTAGTCGACGTCGGACGACTCCTGGACCTCGGTCGGCGTGCCCTTCAGCACGCGCCCGTCGAGCTCGATCCCCTGGGGCAGCCCCTGCGTCCCTACCTGCGTCGATCCCGGGGTCGCGATCCCGTAGGTGAGCGGAGCGTTGCCGCCGGTCGCCTCGGGCAGGGTGACCTCGGTGATGGGCGAGCCCTGCAGCCAGGACAGGTCGGAGATCGTGGCCTCGCCGAAGCTGGGCGCGCGGTCCGCGGCCACCGTGACGTGGAAGGTCAGCGCAGCCTGGTCGCCGTCGGCGTCCGTCGCCGTCCAGGTGTATTGCGTCCGCGCCATGGCCGCGCCCGGCGCGCCGCTCACCCGCCGCCCGGCGCGCGACACCCCGCCCGGCAGCGCCGGCGCCAGCGTGTAGGTGAGGTCGCCGTTGCCGCCGGTCGCCTCCGGCAGGTCGAAGGCGGTGATCGCCGCGTTCTCGATCCACGTCTGGTCGTCGATGGCCGCGTCGCCGAAGCTCGGCGTCCGGTCGGGAACGATCCGGGCGAGGAAGTCCAGGGTCGCCGTGTCGGCGTCGGCGTCCGTGGCCGTCAGCCGCCAGGTGTGCCCGTTCATGTCATCGTCCGTGGGCGTGTGGCCGCTGATCGTGCCGCTGATCGTGCCGCCGCTCAGCGTGTGGTTGGCCGGGGCGGTATAGCGCAGCCCGGGCGGCAGCCACAGATAGGCGGGCCGATATTGGCCCGGCATGCCGGACGGCCCGAGCAGCGTGTAGCGCAGCGTACCGCTCCCGTCGGTCGCCGGCGGCAGCGTGAAGTTCACCGGCACGCCCACCGTCCAGTCCCGGGCCGGCACCACCGCCGCGCCGAAGGTCGGCGTCGGCCGCGCGGCGCTGCCGATCTTGAAGGAAGCGTCGTTCACGATCGACTTGGTGAGGCGGAGCTCCGCCGCCTTGCCGCCCGGCCCCGTGATGCTGGCGCCCTCCAGGCGCAGCGCGTCGGCCGCGATGCTCACGCCGTCCGGGTCGCGGTCGTCATGCCGCACCGTGTACCGGAAGACCGCCTGCGTCCCGCCGCCGCTCACCAGCCTGAGGCGGCGCGTGACGCTGCCCACCTGCATCGCCAGGGTCGGCGTGCCGGTGATCGTCACCGGCTTGGACCAGAAGACCACGACGTCGAAGGATTCGCCCGCGCGGAAGGTGTCGTGGCGCGCCCTGCCGGCGAGCACCGGAGTCCCCTTCGCCGGCGGGTTGTGGCTGCCGTCCACTATGCGCACCGGCGCCGCGGGGAGGCCGAGCGCCGCGTCCACCCCCACCGCGCTGCGCAGGGTTCCGCCCTGGGGAAGCGTCAACCCGTCGGCGGCGATGCCGATGCCGTCCGCGTCCCGGTCGGACGCCCGTACCACGTACCTGAATCCGTAATTCGATTTGTAGATGCGGTTTCCCACGCCGAGGGCGTTCAGCCGGTGCGTGGCGTTGCCCACGGTCAGCGCCAGATGCGCCCCCCGCGACGCGGCGACCGGCGCGTTGAACTCGAGCGTCACCATGATCTTTTCCCCGAGCCCGAAGGTGACGCCGTTCAGCGGACCGTTGATGGAAATACTGGTCACACGGGGCGTCACCACCGCGCCGGTCACCTTGTGCGCCGCCTGGGCGCCCCGCGCGTGGCTGCCGAGGTCCATCCGCGCCGGGTTGCCGTCCCGCCGCCGGATGGTTCCGCTCAGCGCGTTCGCCGCGATGGAGAGGCCGTCCGCGTCCCGGTCCGTCGTCCGGACCGTGTAGGTGTAGTACAACCGGTTCCGGTTGCCCACCGGCAGGCCGTGGTCTCTGCGGGCGTAGGCGAAGGTGGCCTGGCGCGTGTCGTCGCCGATGGTCAGCGCCAGCCTGGAGCCTTGATAGTTGCCGAGTGCCAGATCGAAATCGACCCGTACCCGGATCTCTTCGCCCGCGCCGTAGCCGGCGCTGCCGGCCGGAGTGGTTTCGATGGTGACGCCCGTCACCTTGGCCATGCGGCCGTCCACCTTGTGCGCCGCCTGACTGCCCAGCGCGTGGCTGCCGAGGCCGAGCGCCGCGTCCACCCCGTTGTTGCGGATCGTCCCGCCATTGAGCGCCAGCGCGCCCGCGCCGATGGAGAGGCCGTCGGTGTCGTGGTCGCCGTCCTGCACCGTGTAGCGGAAGTCCACGCGGGCGCCGCTCGCGGCGTGCAAGGACGCCTGCCGCGTGGTGGCGCCGATGGCGATCGCCAGTTGCGGGCTGCCGGTCACCGTCACCGCCTTGTTGAACGTCACCCGCGCCTCGACGACCTCGCCGTGGTCGTACCAGCCGTCCCGCTGGAAGGAGCGGAGGGAGACGCCGGTCACCAGCGGGGCCGGATTCTTCGATCCGTCCACCTTGTGCGCCCTCTGATTGCCCAGCGCGTGGCTGCCGAGGCCGAGCGCCGCGTCCCTGCCGCGGACGTTGCGGATCGTGCCGCCGCCCAGCGCCAGCGCGCTCGCGCCGATGGAGAGGCCGTCGGCGTCCCGGTCCGCCGCCTGCACCACGTGGCGGAAGATGTGCGTGGTCGGGCTCGCCCCGGCGCGGTTCCAGGCCGCCCGCGCGGTGGCCGAGCCGAGGGTCAGCGCCAGGTTGGGCGTCCCCGAGACGCCGACCGCCTGGTCGAAGCGCACCGCCACCTCGATGGTCTCGCCCAGCGTGTAGACGAAGCCGCTCGCCGGCGCCGAGATCATCCGCACTCCGGCCACCGCCGGGGCGCGGCCGGCGCTGCCGTCCACCTTGTGCGCCGGCGCCGCGGCAAGGGCATGGCGGCCAAGGCCGAGGATCGCGTTGTTGCTCGCGGCGTCGCGGATCAGACCGCCGTTGAGCGCCAGCGCGTCCGCGGCGACGGCAATGCCGTCCGTGTCCCGGTCCTCGGCCTGCGCCGTGTAGCGGAACCGCAGCGTCGCGCCGGAGACGGAGAGGAACGACGCCTGCCGCGCGGCGGCGCCGACGGCGATCGCCAGCCGCGGCGCGCCGCGCACCGTCATCGCGCCGGTGCCCGTGCGCTCGAAGGTCACGTCGACCAGGATCACCTCGCTGGCGCCGTAGGTGTCCCCCGCAAGCGGCGTGGAGGCGATCGACACGCCGCTTACCACCGGCCGGCTGCCCAACACCTTGAGGGTGAAGGCCAGCGTCGCGGCGTCGCCGTTGGCGTCGGTCGCCGTCAGCGTGTAATCGGTTTGCGGGCTCTCGGTCCGGGGCGCGCCGGAGAGGACCGCGGTGGAGGCGTTCACGCTCAGCCCGGCGGGCAGCCCGGGGGAAACGGTGTAGCGCAGCGGCGTATCGCCGCCGGCCGCGGTCGGCAGCGCGTGGGTCGCCGTCGTTCCCGCAATCAGGGAGAGCGCGGGACTGGCCGCCGAGCCGAAGTCAGGCCAGAGGCCGGTCCTGCTCCCGTCCACCTTGGCGTTGGCGAAGGCGGTCCGCGCGTGGCTGCCCAGACCGGGCACGGCGTCCTGCCCGTCGAGGTCGCGGATCGCCCCGCCGTTCAGGGTCAGCGCCGCGGCGGCGACGCCCAGGCCGTCGGTGTCCGCATCGGCCGCCGCCACGGTGTAGGAGAAGCGGACCCGGGAGCGGCTCACGCCCGCGCCGCTCTCCGCCATGGCGCTCGCCTGCCGCGTCGCGCCGCCGATCGTCAACGCCAGTTGCGGCGTGCCCGTCACCGTCACCGTCTGGTCGAAGTCGACCTGGACCGTGACCGTCGAGCCCCTGGTATATGTGCCCGCCTGCGGCGGCGTGGAATGGATGCTCACGCCGGTGACCCGCGGCGGACTGCCCACCTTGTGGCCGCTGGCGTTGGCGATGGCGTGGGAGCCGAGACCCAGCGCCGCCACCGCGGCGTTGGCCTTGTCGAAGATGCCGCCGCGGGCGGGCGCCGCCAGCGCGCCCGCGCCGATGCTCACGCCGTCGGTGTCGTAGTCCGCCTGCCGCACGGTGTAGGAGAACACCAAGTAGCCGTTCCGCAGCGCGGTGTAGTTTGCCTGCCGCGCCGCGCCGCCGACGTCCAATGCCAGGGTCGGCGTACCCCTCACGCTCACCGGCTTGTCGAACTTGACCCCCGCCTCGATCGCGCTGCCCGGCGCGTACATGGCATGCGCCGCCGGGCTGGAGAGGAACTTGACCTCCGCGACCTTCGGCGCGTTGGCCGCGGCCACGGTGAGGGTGAAGGTCAACGCCGTCGAGTCGCCGTCGACGTCGGTCGCGGTCCAGGTGTAGCCGGTGCGCGCCGCGGCCGCCGCGGCCGCCGGGGGCGTGCCGGACAGCACGCGGGTCGCGGCATCGAACTTCAACCAGGACGGCCGTTGCGCCGGGGTGAGCGCGTGGGAGACGGCGCCGTCCCCGGCCGCCGCCGGCAGGGTGAGCGACGCAGCGGTCCCGACCACCCAGTGCTGCGGCCGGACCGCCGCCGTGCCGAAGGAGGGCGAGGTGTCCGCCACCCGATAGTTCGGGTCGTTGGCGATGGCGTGGGTGCCAAGGCCGAGCACGGCCGCCTCGCCCTGCGCGTCGCGCAGGGTCGTGCCCGCCGGCAGCGTCAGCGCGCCGGCCGCCACGCCGATGCCGTCCCCGTCGAAGTCCGACGGCTGCAGGGTGTAGAAGAATGCGAGCACCTGGCTGTTGCTCTTGCCCAGCATCCGCGCGGTCTGGCGGCTCAGGTAGCGGTCGAAGGCCGCCTGCCGGGTCGCGCCGCCGATGGTGAGCGCCAGGCTCGGCCGGCCGGTGCCGGCGCGCACCAGCGCCTGGTCGAACGTCACCGCCGCCCACACCACGGCGGGGGCGAAGCGGTTGCGCTCCGTCTGCCGCGGGTCCGCCCAGCCGGCGTCATGCGTGCTCCAGCAGCACTTCAGATCGGTCGTGTAGAGGTTCACCTGCGCGACGCGGGGCGGCGTCGAGACCTTGTGGCCGGCGGCGCCGACGACGGCATGGCCGCCCAGCCCGAGGCGCGCGTTCTCGCCCTTGGCGTTGCGGATGGTCGCGCCGGCGATCGTCAGCGCGCTGCCGGTGATGGAGATGCCGTCCGTATCGCGGTCGTCGGTCGCCACCGGGTAGCTGAACGAAACCGCGCGCCCGTTGGCAGCAGGGCTTACCGTCGCCTGCCGGAGCTTGCTGCCGATGGTGAGCGCCAGTTCCGGCGCGCCGGTCACCGTCACCGGCTGGTCGAAGGTCACGTCGACCGTGATCGTCTCGCCGGCGGCGTAGGCGTCGCCGACGGCCGGGCTGGAGGTGACGCTCACGCCGCTCACCACCGGATCCGTCACCACCGAGATGGCGAAGACCAGCGTCCCGGTGTCGCCGTCGGCGTCGGTGGCGGTGAGGACGTAGGCGGCTGCGGCCGCCGCGCTGGTCGGCGTGCCCGAGATGGTACGCGCGGCGGCGTTCCACGACAGGCCCCGGGGCAGGGAGAGCGTCGTGGCCGCGCCCGGCCCGGTCAGCGCGTAGGTCAGCGCGCCGTCGCCGGTCGCCGCCGGCAGCCGGTCGTTGGCCCGCAGGTTCAGGAGGTAGCGCCGGTCCTCCGCGGCGGCGAAGGAGGGCGCGGTGTCCGCCACCCGGAGTCTCGCCTCATTGGCGATGGCGTGGCTGCCGAGGCCGAGCGCCGCGTCTTCACCCTCGGCGTCGCGGATCGTCCCGCCGTTCAGCGTCAGCGCATTGGCGGCGGCGCCGATGCCGTCGCCATCGAAGTCCGACGCCTGCAGCTCGTAGTAGAAGGCTATGACGTTGATGTCCTCGGCGCCGTGCGGATTCGCGGTGGGGTGGAGGAGCCGGCTGAGAAACGCGTTCCAGGTCGCTTGGCGGGTGTTGGCGCCGATGGTGAGCGCCACGTTCGGCGCGCCGGTGACGGTGACGACCTGGTCGAAGGTGACCGCGGCCAGCACCAGGCTCGGCGGGTACAGGTTCTCGTCGGTCTGCCGGGAATCCTCCCAGCCGGCCGGCCGGACGCCCCAGCAGCACCGCAGGTTCGTCGTGAGCAGCCGCACCCCGGTCACCCGCGGCGGGGCGGAGACCTTGTGGCCGGTCTGCGCGGCGACGGCGTGGGCGCCGAGCCCGAGCCGCGCGTCCTCCCCCTTGGCGTTGCGGATGGTGGCGCCGTTCAGCGTCAGCGCGCCGGCGGCGATGGAGATGCCGTCGGTATCCTTGTCGTCGGTCGCCGCGGTGTAGCTGAACGAAATCCTGCTCTCGCCGGCCGTGTGGCTGCCCGACGCCTGGCGCGTGGCGGCCCCAACGGCGATGGCGAGGCGCGGCGTTCCGGTGACCGTCAGCGTCTGGTCGAAGGTCACCTCCGCGGTGATCGTCTCGCCGGCCCGGTAGGCGCCGCCGGAAGCCGGGCTGGAGGTGATGCGCACGCCGCTCACCACCGGATCGGAGGTCACCGAGAGGGCGAAGACGTAGGCCGCGCTGTCGCTGTCGCCGTCGGTGGCGGTCAGCGTGTAGGAGGCCGCGGCCGCCGCGGCGGTGGGC
Source organism: Spirochaetia bacterium (assembly GCA_965203515.1). Lineage (GTDB taxonomy): Bacteria > Spirochaetota > Spirochaetia > SZUA-6 > Bin103 > CATQHW01. The sequence continues at coordinate 3,639,908 of OZ241907.1, read as the reverse complement.
GTGCCCGAAATCGTGCGCGTGGCGGCGCTCCAGACCAGGCCGTCGGGCAGGGAGAGCGAGGTGGCCGCGCCCGGCCCGGTCAGCGTGTAGGCGACCGTCCCGTCGCCGCCCGCCGCCGCCGGCAACTGGTCGCTCACCGCCGCGTTCAGCAGGTAGCGCCGCGCCGCCGCGGCCGCGAAGCTCGGCTGCGAGTCCCGCACCGTGTGGCCGGAGTCGTTCGTGATGGCGTGGGTCCCCAGCGAGAGGTCCGCACGCTCGTTGTCGTTGAGGGCGTACAGACGGACCCCGGCCGGCAGGGTCAGCGCGTTCGCGCCGACGCTGATGCCGTCGAGGTCCTGATCGCTCGCCGTCACGGTGTAGCTGTAGCGATACCAGTGGCCCCTGCTGACGGCCGCCTGGTCCCGATGCACCCGCCGCGTGTTGGCGCCGATGGTCAACGCCACCTGCGGCTCCCCTCCGTTCCCGCCGCCGAAGATCACCTGCTCCGACCAGGAGAACTCCACGGTGATCGTCTCGCCGGCGTCGTAGGTGCCGTTCGCGCCGGGGCCGGAGATGATCGACACGCCGGCGATCCGCGGCGGCGTGTGGACCTTGTGAGCGGAATCGTCGGCGATGGCGCGGGTGCCGAGGCCGAGGGAGGGGGTCGCGCCGCCGGCGTCGCGGATGGTGGCGCCGTTCAGCGTCAGCGCCGAGGCGCCGATGCCGATCCCGTTCGAGTCCCGGTCCTGCGCGGTGACCGTATAGCTGAACAGCATGGAGTCCCAATACAGTTGGGTCGCCGGGCCGGAGTACGGACCCGCCGCCGCTTGGCGCGTGTTGGCGCCGATGGTCAGCGCCAGCCGCGGCGACCCGTTGATCCGGACCGGCCGGGAGAAGGTGACCCGCGCCTTGATGACCTCGCCCACGTCGTAGCCGTCGCTGCTGGCCGGAGAACTCTCGATCCTCACCGACTTCACGGCCAGGGGCGTGGCCACCGAGCCGTCCACCTTGTGCGCCGCGGCGTTGGCGACGGCGTGGGTTCCCAGCACCGTCACCGCGGGCACGCCGGTCGCGCTGTCGGTGATGGTGGCGCCGTTCAGCGCCAGCGCGTCCGTGCCGATGCCGATGCCGTCGGCGTCGCGGTCCGCCGCCTGCACGGTGTACTCGTAGAACAGGGCATTGCCGAGGAATCGCTGGTAGCGGGCCTCTCGCGTGTTCCCGCCGACGTCCAGCGACAACCTGGACCGCGATATGTTGGTCCACGTCAAGTTCCGGTCGAAGGAGACCGCGGCCCGGATGACCTCCCCCAGCCCGTAGGTGGCGTTGGCGTAAGGCTTCGAGACGATGGCGACGCCGGAGACCGCCGGCGCGCCGTCCACCACCGTGACCGTGAACGGGCCGAGGGCGGCGCGGTCGCCGTCCGCGTCGGTCGCCGTCAGCGTGTGCGTGGTCGCGCCCGCCACCGTGGGGGTCCCGGTGATCTTCGGGCTGGCGCTCGCCAGCGAGAGGCCCCGGGGCAGCGCCGGGGAGATGCGGTAGGTCAGCGCGCCGTCGCCGCCGGTGGCCAGGGGCAGGGTCGTGGCCGTCGCCGCGTCCTTCGCCAGCGACCGGTTGGCGGCGGAAGCGGCACCGGAGAAGGAGGGCGCCGTGTCCCGCACCCGCATCTTGACGCTGGTCGCGTCGCCGCTCGCGATCGCGTGCGTCCCCAGGCTGAGCTTGGCGTCGGCGGCATCGTCCGCCGCCCGGATGGTCCCGCCGTTCAGGCTCAGCGCGTCCGCCGGGACGGCGATGCCGTCGCCGTCGAAGTCATCGGGCCGCACCGTATAGGCGAAGAACAGTCGGTCGTAGGTCGCGTCCGCCTGCAGCCGCCGCAAACCGGCCGTCCGGGTGGCGTCGTAACCGGCCTTGCGCTGCTTGTCGCCGATGACCAGCGTGAGCTGCGGCGTTCCGGTGACGGCCATCTTCTCGGGATACCGGACCAGGAGATGTATCGTCTGCCCGGACCGGTAGTTGTGAATGGGGACCTGGTTCACGGCAGGGACGAGCAATTCGACGCGGTCGATCGCCGGCCCGGCGGGCGCCCAGACCCGCATCGAGAAGGTGAGGGTCGCCGTGTCGCCGTCGGCGTCCGTCGCCGTCCAGGTGTAGGTGGCGGCGGCCGTGACCGCCGCCGGCGTGCCCGCGATGGTGCGGGTCGAGGCGGTCCAGGTCAGGCCCCGCGGCAGCTTGGCCGGCGCGAGGGTGTAGCTCACGGTACCGTCGCCGCCGGTCGCTTCCGGCAGCACGATCGGCGTGATCGCCGTGCCGGTGTCGTAGAGCCTGCTCTCCACCGTCGCCGTCCCGAACGACGGCGCCGTGCCGGTCACCGCCGGCGGGCCGGTCTGCCCCGCGGCCGGCAGCGCAGACGACAGCAGCGCCAGTACCGCCACTCCCATAGCAAGGAGCGTGCCATCGGTTGTCCCGGTCACGCGCCGCTTCATCTCCACAATTCGCCATTTCGCTACAAATTCTAGTAACTACTACTGCAAAGGGGGATTTACGGAGTTGCGAAACGACGGTCAACTGATTTCTATGATGACGACGGTTGCCAAAAACTCACGGATCGAACGCTGATGAGCCTGCCCTCGCTCAATGCCATGCACGCCTTCGTGACCGTCGCCCAGCTCGGCTCGGTGACGTCCGCCGCGCACGCGCTGTTCGTCACTCCCAGCGCGGTCAGCCGCCAGATACGGGCGCTGGAGCGCGATCTTGGCCAACCGCTCTTCAGCCAGGACGGCCGCGGCGTGCGCCTCACCAGCATCGGCGAGCACCTGTGGCAGGGACTGGCTCCCGCGTTCGCGCAGATACGGAAGACGGTCGAACGACTGCAGCGCTCCTCGGACCGCGAGACCATCATCGTCAGGGTTCCGCCGATCTTCGCGTTGGCATGGCTGATGCCGCGCTTGAGCGCTTTCAGACATTTTGCGGCGCCCGGCACCAACGTCATCGTCCACGACATCCTCACCGCGAAGACGTCGCCCGACATCGCGCTGACCATCGACTGGGGGCGGTTCCAAGACGACCCGAACGCCGAAAAGCTGGCCGACGTGGAGTTCTTCCCGGTATGCAGCAAGCAGGTCGCCGGCAACTTCAGCTTGGCGGGGGCTACCCTCCTGCACCATGAACGGCTCCCGAAAGGTTGGGGTTGGGCGGACTGGTCCACCTTCCTCAGGGCCGTCGGCATCGATGGCATCGACGCCACCGCCGGCCCGCGGTTCAGCCAGACGTTGATCTACGAAGCCGCGCGCAAAGGCCTCGGCGTGGCCATCACCGACACCGTGCTCGCCCATGACGATCTGAATGAAGGACGCCTGGTGCGCCCCATCGCCGAGAGTATGGCCAGCGAAGATTCCTATTGGCTGCTGATACCCGCCCTTCTGCGCGGCCGGCCCGACGTCATGGCCTTCCGCGCCTGGCTGCAGGACGAAATCGCAACCTGCTTCGATCCCGGCCGGAAAGGGCCACCCGGCCCCCGGGGGGGGGGGGGGGGGGGGGGGGGGGGTAGCGAGGTCCGACCTTGATCTTCCACCTCCTCTGGAAACGGACATCGACCCGGGGCGCTCACCGACCGGGAGGTGGCCGCCGCGCGATTCGGCGGCCGTAACCCGTAACCGCCGTGCGTTGAAGCGCCACAGACGGCCGGCCCGTGGTATGGGGCATGGCCATCCACCAGCCCCACGACCACCTGTTCAAGCGCGTGTTCGGCGCACCGGCGGAAGCCGCGTCATTCCTGCAAACCCGGCTGCCCCCGCGGCTCCGTCGCTCGCTGGACTGGCCCACGCTCAAGCGCCACCCCGCCTCCTTCGTCACCCCGGACCTCCGCGACTCCGCTTCCGACCTGACTGGTCGGTGATCGAGCGGGCGACCGGGATCGGCGAGCAGAAGTACCGGCAGCTCAAGAGCCGCCCCAACGGCGCGGCCGCGGCAGGCGACGGGACCTGACGACACGCCCCGAGGAGATCGGTCATCCCGCCGTTCACCGGGAGCGGCCGGAATACCGCCGGGCGTCTTACCGGCGTTCGGAGCGCCGCCCGGCCTGCTCCAGCCAGCGCTCGCGCCGCTTCTCGTAGCCGGCTGCCAAGTGGTGGCGGAACGGCAGGATGCGCGCCGGCACCTCGATGCCCCGATACTCGGCGCGGCAGAGGTAGCAGACCGCCATCTCGGCCACGCGCCGGTAGAGGATCAGATCGATCAAGAACACCACCGGCAGGCTGATCCCATAGGTGAACGGCACCAGCGCCGCGCCGGCGACCACCACGGCCAGTCCCAGGAAGCGGTTGAAGTCGCGCTGCCGGTAGAGCCGCGTCGAAGCGCAGACCGCGCACCGGCGGAGCTGACGGTGCGGTTCCTCCACGGCGACCGCCTTCCCGCACCGATCGCACGCCACGCCGCCGACCGCCGGCCGCGACCGGTTTGCCGCGCCGCAGGCGGTGCAGGTCCACGACAGCGCCAGCGCGCCGCCGCTCCGCTCGCCGCTCACAACGCCAGCCCGTACGACAACAGGTCGAACCGGTAGCTCGCCTCGCCGATGATGGCGGCGCTCACCGCCACGTACAGCAGCCCGGTCGCCGCCTGCGTCGACTTGGCGCGCACCGCGGCGCCGGCCAGGCAGCAGACCGCCAGCGGCAGCATCGTCCCGAAGAAGAGCGCGATCCAGACGAACATCCCGTCGATGCTGAGCGCGAAGTCGCGCACCGGGCGCTCGATGCCGTCGATCGTCACCCCGCCCGCGGCGATCATCGCCGCGTCCCAGATCAGACGAACCGCCAGCACGACCGCGTAGACGACGATCGCCTTGCCCAGGAACCGGGTCGGCATCTTCTCGGCATTGAGGTAGTGGTGGCCGAGCACCATCGTGTACATCGAGCCGGCCAACGCGATTCCGCCGATCACGGTGGTCGCGGCGGCGGCCGCCAGACCGCCCGGCGCCGCAGCCGGCGCGCCGGCAAGGCCGTCGATCAGCACCGGCACGCCGATCGCCGGCGGGACCGCGCACGCGGCGACCGCCCAGGGCCGCCGGTGCCACGCGTAGGCGGCGGCGGCCAGGGCCGCGCCCAGCCAGACCACGGCCAGCCACGGCCGGCGCAGACCTTCGCTCCCCGGCGGGCCGCTCGGGGCCAGGGTGACCAGCAGCACGCCCAAGCCCAACACCACCGCGCCCAGCCCCAGGTTGAAGCGGGTAAAGCCGTGGTCGATCGCATCGCGCCGGTTGACCCACAGCCAGAGCGGGTAGAGGCCGCCGAACGACAGGAAGACCAGGGCGGACAGGCGGAGCAGCAACCGCCGCCGATCCCCTACCGGCCCGCGGCGTCCTGGCCGATCATCAACAGGTAGTCGCGCAGCACCCGGATCTGGTGGTCGGCGTCGCCGTCCAGTATCTGCCGAGGGGTCGCCTGCGGGTAGAAGGTCGGCATCCTGGTGCCGGGCAGCAGCGCCTGCGGATCGGCGATCCAGTCGATGATCCATTGCGGCTTGAGCCGCTCGGCGGCGAGCGCGAAGTCGGGCGCCCAGCGGTCGGGGCTGCCCGCCGGCGTGCGGCCGGCCTCGATGTGACAGGTAGTGCAGTTGAAGAAGTCGGGCGAGAAGAGCGTCTGCGCCGCCGCCAGCTCCTCCTCGGTGAGCGCCGGCTCGACCTGATCGACGAACGGAAACTCCTGCCCGTCGAGCGCGCTGAAGTAGCGGGCCAGATCGTTGATCTCGCCGGCGGTGAAGCCGAACGTCGGCATGCGCGCCGCCAACCACGGCCGTATCTCGGACGGACGGTGCAGGAACTCGAACAGCCAGTCGGTCTTCACCTTGGCGCCCTCGCCGATCAGGTTGGGCGGAACGAAGCCGGCGGTCGCCGCCTCCGCCGCCGCGGCCCCCTGACCGCGGAAGCGCTGCAGCCAGTCGGTGACGGTCGGCGCGATGGAACCGCCTTCGCCTTCGATGACGTGGCACCCCTGGCAGTTGTTGGTCCGCACGAGCTGCTGCCCGCGCTCGACCGCCAGGTTCTCCGGCGTGCGCGGCACGATCCGCGTCAACTCGGCGTCGGCATCCGTGAACCCGGCCAGCGCCGTGACCACCGCCTCGACCTGCAGGTCGGTGAAGCCGAAGTTCGGCATGCGGAGCAGCGCATCCGGCGCCAGCTCCTTGTGTTCATCGAAGGAGCGCGGGTCGCTCATCTTCCGCGTCCACCACGCGTAGCGCGAGTGCTCGATGTGCAGGAAGCCGAAGTCGAACTGGTGCAGCGGCTTGTGGCCGATCGCCGTCAGCTCGGTGCCGATCGGCTTGGCGTCCTCGAATCCGGGTATCTCGTGACACCCGAAGCAGCCGTACTGACGGATCAACCGCTCGCCGGCGTAGTTGAGCTTGGCGTTCAGATCCATGGCGGCCGCCCGCTCGCGGGCCACGCTGGGCGGCGCGGTCTTGGCCAGGAAGTCGAACACGATCGCGCCGACCAGTTCCTCGTCGACCGGCGGCGGCGGATCGTACGGATCGTCGCGGAAGGTGATCAGGTAGGCGGTGACGTCGGCCGCCTCCTGCTCGGTCAGGCGCATGTTCGGCATGCGCGTTTCGGCGTGGTAGCTCTCCGGATCGCGCAGCCAGTTGTAGATCCAGCGCGCCGTGGTCTTGGAGCCGATACCGGAGAAGTTGGGGCCGAACTGGCGCCGCAGCGCGTCGCGGTCGGCGGCCGGCTCCTGGTCGTCGGGGAGCTGGTGGCAGGCCATGCAGCCGACCGACGCGACCAGCTCCTCGCCGCGCGCCGCGTCGCCTCCGGCCGGCACCGGCATCATCCGGTAGCCGTCGGCCCGGTCCCACAGATAGGTGACCATGGCGTGGATTTCCTGTGAGGAGCGGGCGAGCAGTTCCGGCGTGCTGTTGTTGGACTGGCCGAAGAAGGCCGGCATCCACGCGGCGGCGCGGAACGACTGGGGATCTTCGATCCAGCGGAAGGCCCAGTCCGGGGTCAGCTTGTCCTTGACGCGCGCCAGCGACGGGCCGCGCGCGCCCAGGCCCTCGTAGGAATCGATCTCGTGGCATCCGTAGCAGCCGGCGCGCTCGATCAGCGACAGCCCGAAGTTGAGCTTCTCCGCCCCCTTCACCGTGGTCTGCCCGGCGTGGCACTGAAAGCAGCCCGCCTCCGCGTAGCGCACCGGGTGCATCGGCTCCTCCCACAGGTGGAACTCGCGCCAGCCGCGGTCGGAGACCCACGTTGCGCGCTGCTCGTCGCCGTCCGGCGTGTGCACGGTCCCGTAGAAGTCGGTGGCGCGCCCGCGGCCGCCGTGACAGCTCGTGCAGCCGAACTCCTCCAGCGGATGCGGGGAGTCGCTGGCCAGGAACAGGTCGAGTTGCGGGTGGGTCCGGTGCGGATTGGGGGCATCGGCCAGATCGGACCGCAAGACGCCCTGGTGGCAGGTCACGCAGCGGTCGACGCGCGGCACCATCTCGAAGTTGAGGTCTTCCCGGATGTCGCTCAGCACGACCTGCTCGATCTTCAGCGACGGCTGCGCCAAGTCGACGATCGGCAGGTTGCGGACCGCGGTGCCCAAGCGGTTCCAGAAGTCCATCGCCGACGGATCGATCCGCTCGAGCTTGCCGAGCAGGAGGTCGGCGTCGCGCTCCAGTGCGGTCACCGCGCGCTCGGCCTGGCGCAACGCCTCCCGGTAGCCGGCGAGCTGCGCCTCGACGTCTTCCAGCGACAGCGACGCCTGTTCGTGCTCGACGCTCACTTCCTGGTACTGCGCGAACAGCCGCTCCTTGCGGGAGCGCTCGCGGTCCGGATCGTCGCGCTCGCCGGCCTGCGCCTGCTCGAACCGGTAGAGCGCCTCTTCGTAGCGAGCCTTGTCGGTGAGAAAGCGCTGGTTGACCGCCTGAAAGTCGGTCTCCGCTCGGCGCACCTCGCGCTCGGCGGCGCGAATCTCGTTCCGCAGCTCGCCCTGGCGGTCGCGGGCGTCGGCTGCGGCGGCGACCGCCTGCCGGTACTGCGCCTCGCCGTCCAGCCGCGCCAACTCCGTCTCATAGGCGCCGCGCGTGATCTGTCGGTCGATGTCGCGGAACTCGCGCTGGTAGCGCTTCCATTCGCGGTTGTAGTCCTGCAGAAAGGCGCCGACGACCGCGGCCAGCAGCAGTATCGCGCTGACCGCGAACCAGCGGTTGAGGCCCGCCGGCTTGTAGTGTCTCTCCTGGTCCCGATCAGCCATCCGCCAACGCCTTCGCCGTCACCCTGAATCTACCGCACCTAAATGTTGAAGAAGACCTCGGGAATCGAGATCACGTACTTGAGGTTGAACAGCCACCGCGAATACATCTTCAGCGGCAGCGACAGCATGGAGAGGAACAGGACGATCATCACGCCGTACTTGGCGCGGCCCAGCCGCTCGTACAGCTCCTTGAAGACGGTCTTGGCCAGCAGTCCGGGCAGGATCAGGAAGTAGCCGAGGACGATGGCGAACCCGAACGCCTCGCGCACGATCGGCGTGCGCGGCAGGCCGACGCCGAGCACCTGCACGTAGATGATCTCCGACAGGTTGATGTTGTTGAGCACCACCCGCTTGTTGACGTCCCAGGTCTCGAACGGGCCGAAGAAGTTCCAGTTGGGGCCGCGCAGGAACGTCCCCGTGTAGATCAGGAAGACCCACAGCGCCAGCCAGCCGAACATGAACACGGACATGACGCGGCCGCGCTCGGCGAAGCTGAAGTAGCCCTGCCCGCCTTGCCGCTCGTCGAGATAGGGAATCGCCATCAGCCCCACGATGATCAGCGTCGGAAACACCACCCCGGCGATCCAGGGGTCGAAGTAGACCAGCATCTCCTGCAGGCCCAGGAAGTACCACGGCGCCTTGGACGGATTGGGCGAAACGGTGGGGTTGGCCGGCTCCTCCAGCGGCGCCTTCAGTCCGATCGACCAGACCACCAGCAGCACGCTGATCAGGATCAGCGAGATGAACTCGACGTAGACCAGGTCCGGCCAGACCAGCACCTTGCCGCCTTCCGCCTCGGCCGGCTTCTTCCCGGCGGCGATCCGTTGGTCGTTGGCGCGCGCCTGCTTCATCGCGAACCAGAGGAAGAAGATCACCACGAACATCAGCGCCGTGATCGGGATGTTGTCCGGTTTGGTGGCGATGGCGGCGAAGTCGGGGTCGGTGAGCCCCAGACCGAAGAAGGCCAGGAGGATCAGCAGCAGCACCACGCCGCCGGCGTTCGTCCACAGACGGTCGACGCGCAGCAGGTCATGCACCTTGCGGAGCCTCCGGGTGGGCGGAAAGACCACCAGAGCGAGCACGAGGGTGATGCTGAACAGGATCGCCGGGTCCGAGAGCCGGTCGATGATCGAAGCGATGGCGCGCACGTTCTGCCGTTCCTGCCGTATTTCCCGCAGCCGCTACGTGGGCCCCGATATGCCGCCGTCCTTACGGACGCGCCAGAAGTGCACGATCATGAAGATCATCACGATGAACGGCACCCCGATGCAGTGCAGGACGTAGAAGCGCAGAAGGGTCGCCTCCCCCACGAAGCGGCCGCCGGCCAGCGCGAACTTGGCGTCCGCTCCGGCGTGTATGAAGTTGATGTCGCCCAGATGGAGCAGCGCCGCGCCGGGACCCTCGTGGCCCAGGAACGGCGCGGCGCGCGCCATGTTCAATCCCACGGTGACCGCCCAGATGGCGAGCTGGTCCCATGGCAGCAGATAGCCGGTGTAGCTGAGGAACATGGTCAGCGTCAGCAGCAGCACGCCGATCGCCCAGTTGAACTCGCGCGGCGGCTTGTAGGAGCCGGTCATGAAGACCCGGAACATGTGCAGCCACACCGTGATCACCATCAGATGGGCGCCCCAGCGATGGATCTCCCGCATGATGCCGAGCGGCACCTGCGAGCCGAGATCGATGATGTCCCCGTAGGCGTGCTGGGAGGTCGGCCGGTAGTAGAACATCAGCAGGATGCCGGTGACGGTGAGCACCAGGAACACGAAGAACGACAAGCCGCCCATGCACCACGTGTACCGGACCTTGACCGCGTGCTTGGGCAGACGCACCGGATGCAGGTGCAGGAAGACGTTGTTGAGCACCGACATCATGCGCTGGCGGCGCGAGACCGGGACGCCGGTGCGGAAGACCGACTTCCATACCTGGGTCTCGCCGATCGCCTTCACGGCGCCTGCCGGGCCCTTGCCGCTCCTGCCGTTCGACGGTCTGCCGTTCGACGGTCCGCCGCCGTTCTGTTTGGCCATTCAGGTGACTCCGTACCCCATCGAAGGTCTCATCGAAAGTGAGGGCATCAGACGGCGAGAAACGACGAGGGATCGCTCCACTCGCCCTTCTCCCACTGATACTTCCTGGTCTTGTCTATCACGATCTGGCCGTCGTCGCCGATCGCGATGCTGTAGCGCTCCAGCGGGCGCGGCGCCGGCCCCTCGAAGTTGATCCCCGTGATGCGAAAGCCGCTGCCGTGGCACGGGCACTTGAACTTGCGGTCGGCCTCCAGCCAGTTGGGGGTGCAGCCCAGGTGGGTGCAGACGGTCGACAGCGCGTAGACCGATTCCTCGTCGCGGATGATCCAGACGCCGAACTGGTCCTTCCAGCGGGTCGAGACCTCGCCCACCGTGTACTCGTCCACGAAGCCGGCGCGAAAGCTCTGGGGCGGCTCGAACAGCACGTTCGGGAACAGGAAGCGCACCAAGCCGGCCACCGAGCCGAGCACGATCCCCGTGAAGGAGATCCACGCCACGGCGAGCGTGGACAGGAACGATCGCCGCGTCATGCCGCCCCCGGACTCCGCCCGTGAGCCGGACGAGGCTGCGGCGGCGTCTCCGGTCTTGGCCATCAGCGTACTCGCATCCCAGTATCGTCGATCACGGTCGGATTCTTCACTGCTTCCCGATCACTGTCCACTAGCGGCACTGTCCACTAGCGGAGCGCGTCGGCGGCCGCCCGGCGGACCCGGGGGTCGACGTCGCCGGACGCCAGACCGCGCACCCGCTCGGTCAGCTCCGGCCGGCCCAGGCCGACCGCGACGCTCACCGCCACCTCCATTATGTCGCTTTGCTCGTCCGCGTCAACATTGGGGAACCCGGCCAGGTACTCCCGATCCAGAAGCTGCATCAGCACCTCCGCGCCGGCGTCGCTGCCCAGCCCGGCCAGCGCGATCGCGGCGAACCAGCGGGCGTTCGGCTCCTCGTCGAACAGCAGCGGCTCCAGCGCGGGGACCGTCGACGGGTCGCCCACGGCGCCGATCGTGCGCACGGCGGAGGTGCGGATGCGCGCCGATTCGTGCCGCAGGTACGGCAGCAGCGCCGGCAGCTCCTCGGCGCCGGCCAGGAAGCCGAGCGCCTGCAGGTAGAAGGAGGCGGAGATGTCGCTCTCCTCGACGGCCAGCGCGTCGAGCAGGGCGGGGACGAACCGGCGGTCGCCGGTCAGGGCCATCGCCTGCGACAGGTACTGCCGCGCACGCGGGTCGTCGTCGGCCGCCTCGGCGAAGGCCAGATGCATCTCGTTCACGAACCGCTCGTCGTTCGGCACCTCGCCCTTGCGGCGCAGGTCGAACAGCAGGGTGCTCAGGTCGAACGCCGCCTGCCAGCGGCGCGTCTGACCGCCGACCCGCACGTCGGCCAGGTAGTCGAGCGCGTCGGCCGGCTCGGAGGAGAGGACGGAGACGCCGGCGATCACCAGCACCGCCAGCACCGCGATCAGCAGCGGAATGACGAAGAACGAATGGATGATGACGCCGAGCCCGGAGCGCTTGGGGGGGCCGGCGGCGCTGTCCCCGGCGGCGCCATCCCCGGCCGCGCCGTCATTGGCGGTACCGTTGCCGCCGGGGCTGCTGCTGACGGCGTCGATCTCCGACGAGCCTTCCGGGCCGGCCACGGCCCGCAGCGTACCGCGCCCTCCCGCGAGCGGTCAAACGGTCGCGCGCCGCCGCCGCTTCGGCGGCGAAGGCGGCGCGGTCAGTCGACCTCCAGGGCTTCCGCCGGGAGTCGATACCAGGCGACCTCTCCCGACTCCACGATGGGGCGAATACGCTCATCCAACCGCAGAGCGGCCACCACGGCAGAGGCGCGGCAGCCGGTAAAGCGGGTCAGAAACCGCGCGTTGCGTCGCGCCCGCTCGGTATCGCGGCCGTTGGCGGTATAGGAGACCTCCACCGCCACGTAGCGCTCCGTTCCGGCAGGGTGAGCGGCGGCAGGGTGGGCGGCGGCAGGGTCAGCAACGCGCAGCACCAGGTCGGCCGCGCGGAAACTGCGCAGATCGTGCTTGGAAATGCCGGCGGTGTCGGCCGATCGCGCCAGGGACCGAAGCTCGGCCTGGTCGAGAATGCCGACCAACGAGAGGCCCAGCTCCTCAGCGATCAGGTCGGCCTCGTTCATGGCGGCGTTTCTGGCGTGGGCAGCCTTGATGGGAGCGACGTCGGTTCGGAGTCGACCCATCTGGCGCTCCAGAACGTCGAATCGGCGGTCGACTTCGGCAAAACGACGGTCAATTTCGGCAAAGCGGCGGTCAGTGGCGGCAACGAAATCCGCGAGGGTCTGCGGCAGCGCGAGCAGCTCGCGCGTCAGCAGCCGCGTACGCAACGCTTCCAGCCACTGCGGATGATCATCGAGCACGCGGACCAAGTCCTCTACCGTCGCGATCTCAAGCGCCTGCATTCTGCCCCGCCTTACGGCCATGCTATAGCCAGCGCCGGCCAAACGGTCAAGGATCACCCGTTGCGGTTGAAGCCCCCGGCGCGGTCAGTCGACCTCCAGGGCTTCCGCCGGGAGTTGATACCAGGCGACCTCTCCCGACTCCACGATGGGGCGAATACGCTCATCCATCCTCAGAGCGGCCACCACGGCAGAGGCGCGGCAGCCGGTAAAGCGGGTCAGAAACCGCGCGTTGCGGCGCGCCCGCTCGGTATCGCGGCCGTTGGCGGTATAGGAGACCTCCACCGCCACGTAGCGCTCCGTTCCGGCAGGGTGGGCGGCGGCAGGGTGGGCGGCGGCAGGGTGGGCGGCGGCAGGGTCGGCGGCGGCAGGGTCGGCGGCGGCAGGGTCAGCAACGCGCAGCACCATGTCGGCCGCGCGGAAGCTGCGCAGATCGTGCTTGGAAATGCCGTCGGTGTCGGCCGATCGCGCCAGGGACCGAAGCTCGGCCTGGTCGAGAATGCCGACCAACGAGAGGCCCAGCTCCTCAGCGATCAGGTCGGCCTCGTTCATGGCGGCGTTTCTGGCGTGGGCGGCCTTGATGGGAGCGACGTCGTTTCGGAGTTGACCCATCTGGCGCTCCAGAACGTCGAATCGGCGGTCGACTTCGGCAAAACGACGGTCAGTGGCGGCTACGAAATCCGCGAGGGTCTGCGGCAGCGCGAGCAGCTCGCGCGTCAGCAGCCGCGTACGCAACGCTTCCAGCCACTGCGGATGCTCATCGAGCACGCGGACCAAGTCCTCTACCGTCGCGATCTCAAGCGCCTGCACCTGCCCGCCTCACGGTCATGCTAACCCGACTTCAGTCGAGGACGGCAAGCATCTCTTCGATGCGGGTGAACTTCTCGCGCGGCTTGCCGGCGGCGGCGCCGCGCGCCACCTCGGCGGCGTCGATGGCGCGCCAGTCCGCGTAGCTCACCGGCCGCACGCCCCGGCCGCGGAGCTTCGCGAGCAGCGCGGCGGTGTCCGGCTCCGCGCACGCAGCGAGCCCGTCGAGGTCGGCCAGGACGTTGCGGGCGGTCTCCGTCGAGTCCGGCTTGTTGGTGCCGATCACGCCGGAGGGGCCGCGCTTGATCCAGCCGGCGGCGTACAGACCCGGCAGCACCGCGCCGCCGTCGGTGATGCGCCCGCCCTGGTTGGGGAACACGCCGCGGCGGTCGTCGAACGGCACCCCTTCGATCGGCACGCCGCGGTAGCCGACGCTGCGGAAGAACAGCCCGCAGTCCATCTCCACCGTTTCACCGGTGCCCTCCGCCCACTGATCGCCGGCATCGCCGGCCAGCCGGTTCTTTTCCAGGGTGAGCCGCTCTACCCGGCCGTCGCCGGCGAGCTCCTTGGGGCTGCGGAAGAAGTGGACGACGATCCGCTTCGCGCAGCCGTTGGCCGGTCCGGCTTCGCGCAGCTCGCCCAGCGCCTTCCAGTTGCGCTGCGCGTCGGTGTTGCCGGCGTCGTCGAGCTCCGCCCGGCACGCGGGGCCGAGTGCGAAGTCGGCCTGGTCGTTGAAGTGCAGCGCGCAGTCGCCAAGCTCCCCCAGCTCCCGTATCTCCTTGCTGGTGAAGGCGGCCTGCACCGGGCCGCGGCGGCCGACCATGTGCACCTCGCGCACCTTGCTCTCCGCCAGCGCCTCCAGGGCGTGCGCGGCGATGTCGGTGCCGGCCAGCTCGTCGACGGTCTTGGCGAGGATGCGGGTCACGTCCACGGCGACGTTGCCCTGACCGATGACGACCGCGGCCTCCCCGGACAGGTCGAAGCTCAGGTCGCGGTAGTCGGGGTGGCCGTTGTACCAGCCCACGAACGCGGTGGCGGTGTGGCTGCCGGGCAGGTCGATGCCGGGGATGGCGAGCGTGCGGTCGGTCTCCGCCCCGCAGGTGAACACGACCGCGTCGTAGCAGCGCCGCAGGTCGGCGACGCTGACGTCGCGGCCGACCATCACGTTGCCGATGAAGCTGCAGCGCTCGTTGCCGGCGGTCCGCTCGTAGACGCGGATCACGTTCTTGATCTTCTGGTGGTCCGGGGCCACGCCGCCGCGCACCAGCCCGAACGGGGTCGGCAGGCGGTCGATGATGTCGACCTGCAGGTTCCGCTCATCCTTCAGCAGCGCTTCGGCGGCATAGAAGCCGCTGGGGCCGCTGCCGACGATCGCTACGCGCCGTCCTCTGTCGCTCATCTGTTCCTCCGTATGATACTGGGCCGATGCACATCGTGGCCAAGATCGTGCAGGCGCTCGGTCTGAGCTTCCTGGCGGTCCGTTTCGTGCTGGCGCTGCCCGAGCCGCTGCGCGGCCGGGACGTGGCGATCGGCGCCGCCATCTTCATGGCCGGCTGGCTCATGCAGCGGCTCAAGCGATGACCGGGGCGCAAGCATGACCGAGCGGCGCACGGTGCTCAAGTTCGACGCCGGAGCGAGCGGCTTTCGCCGCATCGTGCTGGTCACCGCGGCGTTCGCGCTACTGCTGCTCGGCGCCGGCGCCGTGGTCGTCATCTCCGTCCTCACCCTCTGAGGCCCGCGCCATGTCGGCCATCCGCACGACGATGGCGGTCTGCGCGCGGAAGGCGCGGTGCTGCATCACCACCAGCATCAGGAAGTGCGCGTAGGTGACCGCGACCACCGCCAGGTGCAGCCAGCGCGGTATCACGGCGGCGGCCGAAGCCCCGCCGGAGACGGCGGTGGCGATCACCAGCAGCAGGCTGAGCGTGGTCTGTCCCGATACCGGTCCGTGGGCGCGGCGCGAGCGCGTGATCAGGTCCGGGGCGAGCCCGCGCTCGCGCACGAAGTCGCGCACGCTCACGCCGGTGGCGACGAAGAAGAAGATCACCGCCGTCTGCGCCAGCAGGAAGACGATGGTCGTGAAGAAGCCGAACGCAGGATGCGCGGCGCCGAGCACGGGGATGCCGGTGAACCCCTGCACCACCGCGGCGGTGAGCAGCGCTCCGGTGACGGTGATCAGGGCGTAGCACGTGTACAGGAAGAGCCACATCGGCGTCTCCGCGGCGCCGGCGAATCAACCGGCGGTCTGGTCGATGGTGATCCGGTAGGTCTTCTCGAACTCCGCGGTCGGCAGCATGCGGATCGCGTCCCAGGTGAGCTGCGTGCAGACGCGGGCGCAGATCTGGCAGCCGATGCACTCATTGAAGCGGATCTGCACCGGCGGGATGGGGATGTCGTACTTGTCGCCGGCTACCGGGGCGATGCAGTCGACCGGACAGAACGGCACGCAGACCTGGCAGCCGGTACAGTTGTCCTCATCGACCACCGCCATGAGCTTGGGCTTGCGCTTCTTGGTCTGCATGGCCTTGGGAAGCTCCGGAATCGACTTGTAGAACTCCGCCCGGCGTCGTTTGGCCATGGCCGCTACCCGTCCGCTTGCGCTCAGCCGGCTACTTGTTGAAGTAGTCGGCGTTGATCTGGATGTACTTCTGCCACTCGTCGGGGACTTCGCTTTCCTCGAAGATGGCGTCGACCGGGCACTCCGGCACGCAGGCGGCGCAGTCGATACACTCGTCAGGGTCGATGTACAGCATCTTGCCTTCCGGATCGTCGTACCCGTCGGAGGGATGGATGCAGTCGACCGGGCAAACCTCGACGCAGGAGGTATCGCAGGTGCCGATACAGGGTTCGGTGATGATGTAGGCCATGAACCTTCCTCGAGCTGGTTGGCGGCAATATAGACAGCCCCCCAAGGGACGTCAAGATGAGGGCGCGCCGGGATGAGGCGCGCGGCTCCGTTGCTGGTGCTCACCGACGCGCGCTGCGCCCGGCACGACGCGGGCGCCGGCCATCCCGAGCGCCCCGAGCGGCTGCGCTTCGCCATGGATGCCGTCGGCGCCGCGGCGGCCTCCGGGCTGCGGGTCGTCGATCGGCTGGAGCCGGCCGGCGCGTCCCGGCTGGCCCTGGCGCATGCGCCGCGCTACGTGGAGCGCCTGCTGCGGATGTCCGGCCGCAGCGCGGTTCTGGACCCGGACACCCGCATCGGCCCGCACAGCATCGATGCGGCGCGGCTCGCGGCGCAGGCGGCGCTGGAGGCGGTGCGCGCCGTGCTCGCCGGCGAGGCGGCCGGCGCGGTCTGCCTTACCCGGCCGCCCGGCCACCACGCCGAGTCGGCGCGCGCCATGGGGTTCTGCCTGTTCAACAGCGCCGCCGCGGCGGCGGCCGCGGCGGTGGCCGACCACGGCTGCCGCCGGGTGCTGATCTTCGATCCCGACGTCCACCACGGCAACGGCACGCAGGAGATCTTCTACGCACGCGCCGACGTGCTGTACGTATCGCTGCACCAGTACCCGTGGTACCCGTGGACGTCCGGCGCCGCCGGCGAGACCGGCGCCGGCGCCGGGCGCGGGTACACCGTGAACGTGCCGCTGCCGGCCGGCTGCGGAGACGCCGAGTACGCGCTGGCGATGGACCGGGTGGTGCTGCCGCTGGTGCGCGCCTGGCGGCCCGACCTGGTGATCGTATCGGCCGGCTTCGACGCGCACGCGGCCGATCCGCTCGGCGGCATGCGGCTCAGCGCCGCCGGACTGCGCGATCTGTTCGGCCGGCTGTTCGCGCTCCTCGGCGAGCTGCGCGTCCCCTGGGCGGCGACCCTGGAGGGCGGCTACGCGCCGGCGGCGGTGCGCGACGGCGTGGCCGCGCTGCTGGCGCCGGTTCCGGCGGAACCGGAACCGCACCGGTCGACGCTGCCGGCCGCCGCGGCCGCCCCAGCCGCGACGGCCGCCATCGCCGCGGCGCGAGCAGGTTGCCGGCTCCTCCGGGGCGCGACGCCGGGATGAATCGCGTCAGCCGCTCAAGCCGAGCCGCGCGAGCAGCGCCCGCATCTTGGCCGGGTCCATGTCGGTGTAGACCACGCCGTCATAGACCACGTTCGGCCCCTCGTCACAGTGGCCAAGGCAGCCGCAGCGCCGGACCGGCACCGACCGGGCGGCGTGCTCGCAGCCCGCCTCCAGCACGTCATCGCAGAACGCCATCGAGCAGCTCGTGCCGTGGCAGACGCCGACGCTCGCCGGCTCCCCGGCCAGTCCGTGCAGCAGGGGGTTCAGGCCGCCTCCGCCGCCAGCGACTTGATGGTCCGGTACGGGTAGAGCCCGGTCGAGTGGCCGTCGCTCCAGGTCACCGCCAGCGCGTAGTTGCCGACCACCCGCACCTCCTCCGCGCGGATGTCGGCGGGGATGCGTTCGACGTCGAGCAGCTGCGCGCCGGAGAACTCGTCGATGCAGCGCGCGCACCGGCAGTTGGCGCGCAGCGCGCGGTTGGCGACGCGATCGACCGAACCGTCCTCCCAACTCACGCTGAGCGCGCGTTCGTCGAACGTCACCTCCGGCCTCGCCTGCGAGCCGGCCTTGCTGCGTCCCAGCGCCCGCACCACCGCGTCGGACGCGCGCGCAAGACCCTCGTCGCCGGCATAGGCGTCGAAGCTGCCGCCGTAGGCGGCCGGATCGAGCGGAAGCTGACAGAGCAGCGGGACGCCGAACCGCTGCGCCAGCGCCTCGCCCCCGCCTGCGCCGAACACGTGGTGGCGCCGGCCGCCGCCGTCGGCGAACCAGGCCATGTTCTCGATCACGCCGAGCACCGGCACCTCGACCTTGTCGAACATCACGATGCCCTTGCCGACGTCGCTGAGCGCCAGCGCCTGCGGCGTGGTGACGATCAGCGCGCCGTCCAACTGGATCGCCTGCGTGATGGTGAGCTGCACGTCGCCGGTGCCCGGCGGCAGATCGAGCAGCAGGTAGTCCAGGCCGCCCCAGGCCACGCCGTGCAGGAACTGTTGCACGTAGCTGGTGACCATCGGCCCGCGCATG
Source organism: Spirochaetia bacterium (assembly GCA_965203515.1). Classification (GTDB taxonomy): domain Bacteria; phylum Spirochaetota; class Spirochaetia; order SZUA-6; family Bin103; genus CATQHW01. The sequence goes on along the minus strand of OZ241907.1, from coordinate 3,621,443 downwards.
ACCGCCGGCGCGTCGCCGAGCCAGAAGCCGAACGACATGACCTGCAGCGGGCCGACCGGGACCGGCGCCAGCAGGTTGCCGCGTCCGGCGGTGAGCGGCTGATCGTGGCGGTTGAACAGGGTCGGCACCGACGGGCCGAAGATGTCGGCGTCCAGCAGGCCGATGCGATGGCCGCGGCGCGCCAGCTCGCTGGCGATGCCGGCGGCGACCGTCGACTTGCCGACCCCGCCCTTGCAGGACGCCACGGCGATGATCGTCGAAACCTCCTCCAGGCCCGACTCCTTGACCGGTGAGGTGCGCCGCTGCTCCGGCGCCGTGATCCGCACCGTGACCGACCTGACGCCGGGCAGGTCCCCGATCAGCCGCTCGGCCTGCGTCTTGAACTCGTCCCGCACCGGGCAGGCCGGCGTGGTGATGTGAATCTGCGCCAGGACGTGCCCGTCCTCGATCTCGACCGTCTTCAGAAACCCCAGGCTGACGATGTCCTGGTGCAGGTCGGGATCGACGATCGCGCGCAGGGCGTCCGTGACGTCCGCTTGCGTAGCCATACCGTATGATACCGCTCAGACGACGCCGGGGGCAGCGAATCCCCGCAACCGCCGGCCGACGCGCGGCGGCGCGGTCCGCCGGAGGTAGCGCCATGCGCCGGTCTTCCCGTACAGTCGGGGGCGCGTGATTCGCTGGTGCTTCGAGATGCTGACCTCGTCGGTCGGCAGGAAGGCGCTGATGGGCGCCACGGGGTTGTTCCTGTGCTCGTTCCTGGTGGTCCATCTGTACGGCAACCTGCTGCTCTACGCCGGTGCGGAGCGGTTCGACGAGCACGCGCACGAGCTGACCGCCAACATCGTCATCCGCATCGTCGAGGTGCTGCTGTTCCTGTCGATCGCCCTGCACGCGGCGAGCGGGCTGTGGCTCACGGTCCGCAACCGCCGGGCGCGACCGGCGCGCTACGTCAAGAAGCGGTCGGCCGGCGCCGCCACCCTGGCGTCCCGCACGATGATGATCACCGGCAGCGCCACCTTCATCTTTCTGGTGATCCATCTCCGGCAGTTCTTCTACGAGTCGCGCTTCGGCCCGCGGGCGGCCGACCTGTCCCTGTACGACCTGGTGGCCGCCACCTTCCGCGAGCCGCTGTACGCGGCGCTGTACGTGGCGGCGATGGTGCTGCTGGCCGCGCACCTGCTGCACGGCTTTCAATCCGGCTTCAAGTCGCTGGGGCTGCATCAGGTGCGGTACGCCCGGGTGATCCGCGTGGTGGGCACGGTCTTTGCCCTGGCGGTGCCGGCCGGTTTCGCGTCGCTGCCGATCTACTTCCTGGCCGGGGGCGGCGCATGAGCGGCGCAGCCGCCGGGCAGCTCGACGGCGCCGCGCCTTCGGGAGCGCTTGCCGAGCGCTGGACCCGGCACCGCTTCGACCTGCCGCTGGTCAACCCGGCCAACCGGCGCCGCTACTCCGTGATCGTGGTCGGCTCCGGGCTGGCCGGCGCCTCGGCCGCCGCGTCGCTTGCGGAGCTGGGCTATCGGGTGACCTGCCTGTGCCTGCAGGACAGCCCGCGGCGGGCGCACAGCATCGCCGCGCAGGGCGGCATCAACGCCGCCAAGAACTACCCCAACGACGGCGACAGCGTCTTCCGGCTCTTCCACGACACCATCAAGGGCGGCGACTACCGCGCGCGCGAGTCCAACGTCTACCGGCTGGCGGAGATATCGAACCTGATCATCGACCAGTGCGCGGCGCAGGGGGTGCCGTTCGCGCGCGAGTACGGCGGACTGCTGGCCAACCGGTCGTTCGGCGGCGCGCAGGTGTCGCGCACCTTCTACGCGCGCGGCCAGACCGGTCAGCAACTCCTGCTCGGCGCCTACGGAGCGCTGAGCCGGCAGATCGCCGCCGGCCAGGTGCGCATGCTGACCCGGCGGGAGATGCTGGACGTGGTGGTGGCGGACGGGACCGCGCGCGGCATCGTCGCCCGCAACCTGCTCGACGGCGGCCTCGAGACCCACGCCGCGCATGCGGTGCTGCTGGCCACCGGCGGCTACGGCAACGCCTACTATCTGTCGACCAACGCCAAGTCGAGCAACGTCACCGCCACGTGGCGCGCCCACAAGCGCGGCGCGCTGTTCGCCAACCCGTGCTTCGTGCAGATCCACCCGACCTGCATCCCGGTGTCGGGCGAGCACCAGGCCAAGCTGACCCTGATGAGCGAGAGCCTGCGCAACGACGGCCGCGTCTGGGTGCCGGAGACGGCCGGCGACGCGCGCCCGCCGGCCGACATCCCGGAAGCGGAACGCCGCTATTTCCTGGAGGAGCGCTACCCGGCGTTCGGCAATCTGGTGCCGCGCGACGTGGCCTCGCGGGCCGCCAAGGAGGTCTGCGACGCCGGCCGCGGGGTCGGCGCCACCGGCCATGCGGTCTATCTCGACCTGCGCGATGCCATCGAGCGGCTCGGCGTGGAGCGCATCCGCGAGCGCTACGGCAACCTGTTCCAGATGTACCGGATGATCACGGGCGAGGACCCGTATGCGGCGCCGATGCGCATCTATCCGGCCGTGCACTACACGATGGGCGGCCTGTGGGTCGACTACGACCTGATGACGACCATCCCCGGCCTGTTCGCGCTGGGCGAGGCCAACTTCTCCGACCACGGAGCCAATCGCCTGGGCGCCAGCGCGCTGATGCAGGGACTGGCCGACGGCTACTTCATCATCCCCGCTACGCTGGGCGGCTATCTGGCCACCGCTCCGCTGCCGGACCTCGACACCGGCCACGCGGCGTTCGCCGACGCGGAGCGGCAGGCGGCGGAACGGATCGGGCGCCTGGCCGCGCTGGACGGCGGCGCGCCGGTGGAGGACTTCCATCGCCGCCTGGGGCGCATCCTGTGGGACAAGGCGGGCATGACGCGCAGCGCGCAGGGGCTCGCCGAGGCCGGGGGAGCGATCGCCGAGCTGCGCGACCGCTTCTGGGCGGAGGCGTCGGTGCCGGGCAGCGCCGCCGACCTCAACGACGTAGTGGAGCGCGCCGGCCGCGTGGCCGACTTTCTGGAGTTCGGCCAGCTGATCGTGCAGGACGCGCTGCACCGCGAGGAGTCGTGCGGTTCGCACTTCCGCGTCGAGCACCAGACCGCCGACAACGAGGCGCTGCGCGACGACGAGCGCTTCTCCTACGTGGCCGGCTGGGAGCATCGAGGCGTGGGCGCGGACGCCGCCCTGCATCGCGAGGAGCTGGAGTTCGAGGTGGCCCACCCCACGGCAAGGAGCTACAAGTGACGATCCGGCTGCGGGTCTGGCGGCAACGGCGCGGCGAGCGGCGCGGCCGGCTGGTCGACTACGAAGTGCCGGACGTCTCGCCGGACATGTCGTTTCTGGAGATGCTGGACGTGCTCAACGACTCGCTGGAGCGGCGCGGCGAAGAGCCGGTCGCCTTCGAGCACGACTGCCGGGAGGGCATCTGCGGCTCGTGCGGCTTCATGATCGACGGCCGCGCGCACGGCCCGCTGCCGGGGGTCACGGTCTGCCAACTCCACCTGCGCCACTTCTCCGACGGAGACACGCTGGTCGTCGAGCCGTGGCGGGCGCGCGCCTTTCCGGTGATCAAGGACCTGGTCGTGGACCGCGGCGCCTTCGACCGGATCATCCAGGCGGGCGGCTACGTCTCGATCAACACCGGCAGCGCGCCGGAGGCGAACGCCGTGCCGGTCGCCAAGGAGGCGACGGAGGCGGCGCTCGACGCCGCGGCCTGCATCGGCTGCGGGGCGTGCGCGGCGGCCTGCAAGAACGCCTCGGCGATGCTGTTCACCGCCGCCAAGCTGACCCATCTGGGACGGCTGCCGCAGGGGCAGCCCGAGCGCCGCCGGCGCGCCCGCGCCATGGTGCGGGCCATGGACGCGGAAGGGTTCGGCAACTGCACGAACGAAGCGGAGTGCGAAGCGGAGTGTCCCAAGGGCATCTCCTTCGAGACCATCGCGCGCCTCAACCGCGAGTTCCTGGCCGCCGAGCTGCGCGACCCGGCCGGAGGTCGAGGAGATAGCTGATGGGTCATCGTCGATACAGGAATCCGCCGATCGAGGAAGCGCTTTGCGAATTTCACTTTGATTCAGACGAAACGTGGGATCTGACCATTCCGGGCAAACTCCACACCGAACTAGACGATTACCCGGGCAAGCCGCGGCAGCAGAATGTGGTCCAGGTCGGACTGGCATTGCAGGATGGACAACCGTCCGAGTTGCGACATGGCGAGCGGCTGGGAAGAGTTCTGCTAATTACGAATGACGAATCGAGAATGGTTGGCATCGGACCGGATGTGGTCAGCGTACACATGCTTCGGCCCTATCAGGGAAATGCCGGATCCGCGCAGGATGGCTGGAGTGAATTTCGACATCGAATCCAGAAAGCTCTCGATGCATACTGGAAAGTAGCCAGTCCGAACGGTGTCAAGAGGATCAGTATTCGGTATGTCAACAGGATCGACATTCCAAAGGAAGCCGCGAATATCGGAGACTATTTGAAGTGTGCGTTACCGGTAGTGGCGGGGTTGCCGCCTCGGGTGAGTGAGTTTGTCAGCCGCACGGAACTTTCTTATGAAGACGGCGTGCGCCTCATTCTAGCGCAAGTGAAATTCTCGAGTTCGACGGATGCCACTCAGATAGTTCTCGATCTCGATGTCATTTGGGAAACCGAAAGCGCGGTCGGGAAGGATAAAGCTATCGAGAAAGCGAAAGATCTGCGCGATCGGGAACGGTTGGCGTTCGAGGCGATCATCACGGACAAGGCCAGGGAGATCTTCGATGCAGACTGACCAGGAGTCGACGGTAAGTTCAGGTTTATTTACGTCGATTCGATTTACGCAATACGCTGACGATCAGTGTCGGTTTGCAGATCTGAGAGGCTCGCTCGCAGTGTCGAAGGAAGCGGCATTCCGAATCGCACTGGTGAGGGACCGGCAAGTCGTTCATGTGGTCGACCCGTCGTCGGATGGGACACGATACCGGGTGTGGAGCGTGATGGCGTTGGGTCATGCCGATGAGAAACGGGTCGCGTCTCCGGAGGAGAGGTCGGGGGCAACGGCGCGCTTCGAGTATTCCCTGTATGCGGCCTTCGAGACGGAGCCGTTTGAAGACGGCATGGACCATCCGGCCGACGAGATCATTGCAGACGCGTTGAGTTCCGGGGACGAGCAATCGATCCTTGCGTGGTTGAGGGAACGTTCCCTGGACGCCGGACGACCGGGGTTCGCCGCCTCAGTACTACGCTGCTTGGGCCGCCAATACGATCCTGGAACAGAAGCATGGCGTGCCGCGCTCGTGCGCGACGCGCTGGCCGTGGACAACGTGCAGATCAGGGACGCGGCGGTGCAGGCCGCTGAACAGTGGGCCGATCCAGGCTTGATCGACGTTCTCGCTTCCCACCGGGATACCGAGCAGTGGCTTGCAGAGTATATCGACATGGTTGTCAATCTTACGTCATCGTAGATGTTCGATGTTTCTAGCTCGCAAGATCACACGATCGAAATGGGAAGACCGACACGGCATGGACGATGGCGAAATCCCGGCCGATGCCGTTACTGCAGACCTGCGTACTCACGGAAATTCGCTGTCATTCTGGGAATGCGGGGACGGTAAGAAGCCCGATGTCGAAGGAGCCGTGCTGGCGCTGGCGTCGGCGCAAGACCGATTGGAAAAGGTCGAGATGGTATGGGTTGCAGTGGAGGAACTGCAGCAGGCCGCCGATCAGCGGTTGAAGTACACGCAAGGGAAGACACCGGTCGTCGACTTGGTCGATCAGCATGTAGACGTGTGTGGTCTCGACTACGTTCGGATAGGCGCGGTCGCCCGGCGTATCGTCGCGGCACTAGCGGAGAAACGGTACAAGCGGTTTCCGAAGGGCGTTGTCAAGGCGCTTCTGGTGAATGCCATAGAAATGGAACGGCTGAAGCTTGAGGACCTCCAGCAGCGCGTCAAAGACGAGATTGAGAAACACCGAGCAAGCTGTAGCTAACCTGGCCGCCGAGCTGCGCGACCCGCCGGAGGTTGAGCCGGCGGCGCGCCGGCACGACGGAGGCGCGCGAGCGCATGTTCAGTCGATCGGTCGAGTGATCAGCTCTGCTTGCGTCAGAAATTCGTCGGCGGCGCGGCATTGCACCAACCGGTCGCCTATATCGGCCAGTCGATCCGCTTCCGCGACGTTGGCCAACAGAACCGCCAAACGCTCGCTCGCCTCCGCACCGAACCGCAACGCTGCCATACGGCAGAGCAGCGCCCGTTCGTGTTCGAGGCCCTGCTCGCGACCTTGTTCGAGGCCCCGCTCGAGACCCTGTTCGAGGCCCTGCTCGCGACCTTCCCGCATCCACTGCGCGGGCCACTCCCTCAAGCGTTCTTTCAGCGTCATCCGTACCTCCTCCAGGCTGTCCATCGCCGGCAGCTCCTCACCGGCCGGCATGACCTGCCCGATCGAACTCGTCAGCCAGTCGACGAACACCCTCCGCAACTCGACGTTCTCCGACCCCTCCAGCCACTCCGGCAGCTCGTCCGCTACCCGCACCAAGTCCGCCGGCGTACGGCTCTGCTCCAACCCGATCACCGCCCGCATCAGATTGCCGCTCGGCACCGCGTCCGCCGCTACGTGCTGCTCCTCGATCACCAAGTACCGCTGCGACGGTTGGTACGGCGCCAGCCCCTCCGCCACCGGCGCGATCAGGTCGCCGATCTCCTGCGGCGCACGCCACCGCGGCGCGCCGTTGTAGAGCACGACGGGCAGCACGCAGCACCGCCGGCAGCGCCACGCGCGCCTCCGGCGCCTTGTTGCGCACCAGTTCCTGGTACAGCAGGCTGGTGTAGCTCAGGATGCGCAGCGCCATGTAGTGATCGTCGCGCGACTGGAACTCTGGAGTTGTCCCGGTTTGGTGGACGGGTAACCTCTGATGTGCACAACCCCGTCGCAGAGGAACAGTCCTCGCGATGGCGTTGGCCGTCAAGCCGATCGTCATGCTGCTGCCTCGGCTTCGTCGGCCTCGAAGGCAACCGGCGACCGGTAGCCCAGTGCCGAGTGGCGCCGGCGCCGGTTGTAGAACCCCTCGATGAACTCGAATACCGCCATGCGCGCTTCGGCCCGACCGCCGAACCGGTGACGATCCAGTAACTCGCACTCCAGCGTCGCAAAGAAGCTCTCGCACAGCGCGTTGTCATACGCATCGCCCACCGAGCCGGTCGACGGTCTCACTCCGGCCTGCCGGCACCGCTGCCCGAAGGCGATCGACGTGTACTGCGCGCCCTGGTCGCTGTGGTGCACCACGCCCTGCGGCCGACGCCGCCAGATCGCCATGTTCAGCGCATCCAGGACCAGTTCGGTCCGCAGGTGCGCGGCCATCGAGGAAGCCGACCACGCGCCGACTCCACGCATCAAGCACCACCGCCACGTACAGAAATCCCGCCCACGTCGTCACATAGGTGATATCGGCCACCCACAACCGATCCGCCTCGGTCGCCGCGAAGTTCCGCTCTACCAAGTCTGGGGCTACCCGCTCCGCTCGCTGCTCGCGCGTAGTCGTGCGCGTCGTACGCCGGCGGCTCACCCCCGCGATCCCGGCGCGCCGCATCAGTCGCCCGACCCGCTTCGCGCTGACCCGTTCGCCGGCTGCCTGCAACTCCGCGTGTATCCGCAGCCGGCCGTACACCTCGCGGTTGGCGGTCCAGACCTCCTTGATGCGCCCCATCAACTGCGCGTCCCGCCGCGCTCGCGCCGACGGCCTGCGGCGCACCCATGCGTAGTAGCCGCTGGGGGAGAGACCCAGCACTTGGCAGAGGGTGCGCACCGGCCACGTGGCCTGATTCGCCTTCACGAACCGGAATCCCGCTCCGGGATCGAGTCGCTCTCCCGTGCGAACCAAGCCGCTGCTTTTTTAAGATGTCACGCTCGATCCGTAGCTGCTTGTTCTCGCGGCGCAGGCGGCGCAACTCCTGACGTTCCTCACCGCTGAGCCCGTCGCTGCGCTGCCCGGCGTCGCGCTCGTCCTGCGCGACCCAGTTGCGGATCGAGCCGGCAGACGGCTCAAACTCCTGCGCCAGGTCCTCCGGCGTGCGGCCGGCATGGATCAGCTCGACCATCTGCTGGCGGTACTCCTGTGGATACGCTTGATGCGTTCTCGCCATCGTATTCCCTCCTCTCGTCCTCACTCTTGATGTGTCCACGAAAGCGGGTCAACTCCACTCCAGGAGCAACAGCAGGCAGGCCCAGCCGCCGGGCACGCGCAGCCGCCATACGGTGTCGCCGCGGCGCTTGAGCAGTTCATCGCTGACGTAGTCCGACGACAGCTTCCGCAGCGTCGAAAAGTCGCTGGCGCCGAGTTGATCGCCGACGAAGGCGCGCAACAGGTCCTCGACCATGCGCGGGAACGCGAACAGCTGCTTGTACTGCTCGTCGTACCGGGGGCGCGCCTCGCGTGCGGATGCCATCGCAAGCATCGTAGCACATGGACTGGCGCCCGTCCTATTTCGACCCTTCGTATACCCACACAGTCAAGTTATTCTGTATGGATCCCAGGACTTCAATATCGTTATGACGCAGTGAAGCGCACCGCGGGTTAGATAGAAAACGATATCCTCAAGCGGCCAGCGTCAGCACCTCCACGGTTGGGCTTTACGTCGACGAACTTGACTCAAGTGTTTTCCATTATTATACTTATACCATGAACGGCACTCGTTCCGACACGGCCGACGCTGCCATCACGACCACCGTTTCCGCCCTCTCCGACGACCGCCTGTTGGAGCGGACCAAGGAACTGTCCGGCATCGAACACCACCTCGAAGTCGTCGTCATCGACCACCTCCGCGAGATACAGAAGCGCCGGCTGTATCTGCGCCGCGGGTTCTCCAGCCTGTTCGATTACGCGGTGCGCGAGCTCGGCTACAGCGACGCCGCCGCGTGGCGGCGCCTCAAGGCGATGCGCCTCTGCTCAGACATCGACGGTGTGCGCGAGCGCCTGCAGGACGGCTCGATGACGCTCAACACGGCCGCGCAGTTGCAGAACGCCTTCGACCGACAGGAGCGCAACAGGGATCGCGCGGCGCGCAGCGCGCCGGGCGGGGACGGGTTCGGGGCTGCCGCGCAGCAGGACGGCTCGGCGCCGGGACCGGCTCAGCCGGCGGAGCGGAAGCCGCCGCCGGTGCTGGACCGGTCGGCGCGGCGGGCGCTGGTGGAGCAGGCGGCCGGCAAGAGCAGCCGGCAGGTGATGAAGCTGCTGGCCGAGGTCGACCCGGAGCTGGCGGCGCCGGCGGATCGGGTGCGCCCGTTGGGCACCGGGCGCTGGGAGTTCAAGGCGGTCATCGACGATGAGTGCCGGCGCGGGTTGGAGCGGCTCAAGGGCCTCCTGTCTCACGTCGATCCGCACATGACGTTGGGACAGATCGTGGGGCGGCTGGTGCAGGAAGGGCTCGACCGCCACGATCCGGCCCGACCGCCGCGCGGGCGGCGTACCGGCTCCCGCGCCGCAGGCGCCGAGCAGACTTCGGCGGCGAAGACGCGGACGGCCTCGGCTCGCGGCACGGCTTCAGCAGCGAAGCAGGATGCCCGATCGGACAGCGCCGCTCCTTCGGCGGCGAAGGGATCGGCTCAGCCGGCGGCGCAGCCGGGAGACGAAGCCGCGCCGCTGAAGGCGGACCGCGGCCCGGACCGCCCGGACACTTCGGCAGCTACGCCGGCGGGCGACGCAACTTCGGCGGCGAAGACGCGGCGCCTCGGCCGGCAAGCTGCAGCGTGCACGCAACGGGCGGCGCCGCCCCCGCCGCGGACCGAAACTTCGGCAGCGAAGACGGGCGGCGGGACCGGCCGCGCCATCCCGGCGGCGGTCAAGCGCTCGGTCTGGCGGCGCGACCGGGGCCGCTGCAGCTACGTGGACCGCACCAGCGGGCGCCGCTGCGGCTCACAACACCTGCTGCAGATCGATCACGTCGTGCCGTATGCCCAGGGCGGCGCCGCCGAGCCGAACAATCTCCGGCTGCTGTGCGCCGCTCATCACCGCCACCGCCACGCAGGCGCCGGATTCGGCGGCCGCCCCGGCGAGGATCGTCAGGCGCCGGTCCCGTTCAGCCCCGCTGCCGAAGGCGAACACCGGTGTCAAGATCGCCGAGACGACGCAGACCTTCGATGCGGTTCGCGCCCTGCAGTAGAGCTGCTTCGAGTTACTAGGGTGACGCCCAGGATGTAGCCAGAACGTGATCTGGCAAATGAACTGTACCTACATGAAAGACAACAAGTAACCGATCATCTTGCGCTGGAACTCAGGTTTGGCGGCCGTCACGACCGCGTGATAACAGCTCTGCTTGCGTCAGAAATTCGTCGGCGGCGCGGCATTGCACCAGCCGGTCGCCTATATCGGCCAGTCGATCCGCTTCCGCGACGTTGGCCAACAGAACCGCCAAACGCTCGCTCGCCTCCGCACCGAACCGCAACGCTGCCATACGGCAGAGCAGCGCCCGTTCGTGTTCGAGGCCCCGCTCGAGACCCTGTGCGAGGCCCCGCTCGAGACCTTGTTCGAGGCCCTGCTCGAGACCTTGTTCGAGGCCCTGCTCGCGACCTTCCCGCATCCACTGCGCGGGCCACTCCCTCAAGCGTTCTTTCAGCGTCATCCGTACCTCCTCCAGGCTCTCCATCGCCGGCAGCTCCTCACCGGCCGGCATGAACTGCCCGATCGAACTCGTCAGCCAGTCGACGAACACCCTCCGCAACTCGACGTTCTCCGACCCCGCCAGCCACTCCGGCAGCGCGTCAGCTACCCGGATCAGGTCCGCCGGCGTGCGGCTCTGCTCCAACCCGATCACCGCCCGCATCAGATTGCCGCTCGGCACCGCGTCCGCCGCTACGTGCTGCTCCTCGATCACCAAGTACCGCTGCGACGGTTGGTACGGCGCCAGCCCCTCCGCCACCGGCGCGATCAGTTCGCCGATCTCCTGCGGCGCACGCCACCGCGGCGCGCCGTTGTACAGCACGACGGGCAGCACCGCCGGCAGCGCCGCGCGCGCCTCCGGCGCCTTGTTGCGCACCAGTTCCTGGTACAGCAGGCTGGTGTAGCTCAGGATGCGCAGCGCCATGTACCGATCGTCGCGCGATTGAAACTCCAGGAGCAACAGCAGGCAGGCCCAGCCGTCGCCCATGCGCAGCCGCCATACGGTGTCGCCGCGGCGCTTGAGCAGTTCATCGCTGACGTAATCGGACGACAGCTTCCGCAACGTCGAAAAGTCGCTGGCGCCGAGTTGATCGCCGACGAAGGCGCGCAACAGGTCCTCGACCATGCGCGGGAACGCGAACAGCTGCTTGTACTGCTCGTCGTACCGGGGGCGCGCCTCGCGTGCGGATGCCATCGTAAGCATCGTAGCACATGGACTGGCCCGCGCGCAGATCCAGATCTTTCATCGGTCAAGCTGGTAGATTACCGACATGAAATTCGTTCTTGTCAGCGTCGTTGATCTCCACCCGGGGCAGCAGGTGCCGAACAGACTTCGGCGGCGAAGACGCAGACGGCCTCGGATCGCGGCGCCGCTTCGGCAGCGCCAGCGCAGACAGTACCGCTCCTTCGGCGGCGAAGGTATCGGCTCAGGCGGGGCAGCCGGGAGACGAAGCCGCTGCTGCAGGCGGGTCGCGTCCCGGACCGCCCGGACACTTCGGCGGCGAGCCGGCGGGCAACACCACTTCGGCGCCGAAGACGCGGCGCCTCGGCCGGCAGGTTGCCGCGTGCGCGAAGCCGGCGGCGGACCTAAAAACGCCCGCGGCGGCGACGCCGAGCCGAACAATCTCCGGCTGCTGTGCGCCGCTCATCACCCCGCCACGCCGGCGCCGGAGTCGGCGGCCGCCCCGGCGAGGATCGTCAGATGCCGGTCCCGTTCAGCCCCGCTGCCGAAGGCGAAGTCGGTGATCAAGATCGCCGAGATCAAGGGCGGCGTATCAGGGCAGTCCAAGTTTACGACGCAGACCTTCGACGATGCGGTTCGATGACGATCTCCGGCACCGAACGCTATTGAACGATCACGTCCCGGGCAGTTTGTATGAAGGCGATGCCGTTATGGTTCTCGATCAGTTTGAAGGCAGAGGTAGAGCCAAGGGTATGAATGCAGGAATGGTGTAGAGCGAGCACTGCTTTCTGCAGCTCGTGGTCATCTTCCAGCGCCACCGCTTTCAATCCTATGTTTCTGCAATGTTCGGCAGATAGATGACGAGCATGTGTTTCGTATGATGATAATCAAGATATCCCAGGTCGGGTCTCGAGTCTACCCGTCGTCACGCACGTCAGTCCGACGCGCCTTGTCCGCTCGGTCTACCAGTCGAGCTGACCGTTGAGCATGACCGCGTAGCCGGCGGCCGGCGACTGCCGGCCTTCCAGGCTCAGGCTCATCCGGCTCCCGGCCTGCAGCCGCGCGCCGAGCCGGTAGGCGCTCACCTCCGACCCGGCCATCGACAGCCCGGCATACGGCGTCAGCAGACCCGCGCCGTCCGTCGCCACCCCATAGCCGGCCTCCAAAGCCAGCCGGTCCGGCGCCAGCGCCAGCTCCGGCGCTTGCCCGGCGCCGTCGGAGTCCGCGCGCGCGCCGGCGCCGAACACGTCCCGGCTCTCCCACATCCGCGCCGCCTGGCTCTGCTCCCGGCCCCAGCCCGACGCGAACGTCAGCCACGGCCCCAGGCCGGCCTGCCCCGGATCGAACTTCGCCGTCAGGCCGCCGCCCCACTCAGCTACACCCTTCTGGTGCGCCAGCAGCGAGCGGCCCTGCGCCTCGACCTGCAGACCCAGGTCGCTCTGCGTCCAGGCAAGGCCGCCGCCCACTTCCAGGCCCAGCCCGTACTCTATGCCGCCGCCGTCCAACCGGCCGCCGACCTCGACGCTCGGCGTCAGCCGCGAGACCGGCGAGATGTCCCACGGCCGGCTGCCTTCCAACCGCAGCCGCAGCCGCCACGCTTCCACCGTGACGTGCGGCAGCCCGGCCCGGGCGCCGGTCATCCAGTCGGTCAGGAACGCATCGGCATGCAACGCCACGTCGATCTCCCGCCACGTCGCCATCTCGTGCCTCAAGCCGGCCGCCGCCATCCACATCAGCAGGCTGGTCTCGACCCGGCCGGCCTCGTCCTGCAACGCCGCGCCGCCCACGCCGACGCCCAGCAGGCTCCACACCCCCAGACCGGCGTGCGGACGCCAGTGCGCGTAGGGCAGCACGCTCGTCACCGACAGGTCGGCCTTGCCGCCGGTGACCGAGTCGATCGCGTAATCGGCGCCGCCCCGGCTATGGGCGAACGCCACGCCCATCAGCAGGTCATGCCGCAGGCCGAAGTCGATGCCGAGATACCCCCCGGCCACACCGCCGTCGGCGCTCGAACCGGCGGCCGGCCGGCCGGCGAAGCCGCCGGCCGTACCCCGGCCCCATACCCGCAAGCCCGGGGGGCCATCCCCGGGCGCGCCGGCATCCTGGGCACCGGCATCCTGGGCACCGGCATCCTGCGCACCGGCGACCTGCCGGCCGACCGGCAGGTCGAACCGACTCTGCGCGATCAACTCCGCCGGCGACAACTCCGCCGGCGACAACTCCATTGGCGACACGGCGCGCGACGACCGCCCCGGCTCCAGGCGGTAGCCGGCCAAGCGCGCGCCCGGCGCGGGCGCCGCCGGCGAAGCCGCTGCCTGCGACCCGCCTCCCGGCAGGGCGAGCGGCTGGCCGGCCAAGCTCACCTGCGCCGGCGCCGCCGGTCGGTCGGCACCGATGCGCCGGTCGTCGAACCGCCCCGCGATCACCTCCACCGCGTCCGCGGCGGCCCAGCGGCCCATGCCGGCCAGCACCATGCCGAGCGCCCGGGCGCGCGCCGGCCCGGCATCGTCGTCGGTGATCGTCACGGTCACCGACGCCTGTTCCGTGCCGGTCAAGAGCACCCGGAACGTCTCCGCCGGCTCCACCTGCCGGTCGTCGAGCGTCGTCACCTTGAACGACGCCTCCTCGGCGCCCGGCTGGAACGTCAGGCGGCCGTCCTGCGCCCGGTAGTCTGCGCCCGCCCTGGCGGTGCCGTCCGCCGTGGTCCAGGTCACCGTCACCGGGACCTTGACCGGCCGGTCCAGCGCGACCCGGATCTCGGCCTCTTCGCCTTCCACCACGACCGCATCGGCGACCGTCACTTCGAGCTGCGCCAGGGGGGTGCCGGTCGCCTCGCCGAGCGGCCCGGCGTCGGGGAGGTCGGCCCTGGTGGGGATCACGCGCACCGTGTACTCGGTACCGGCGGTGAGGCCGGCGACGGTGTAGCGCGTGGCGTCCGCGCCGGCGACCTGCGCCTGCCGGGCCGCAGGATCGTAATCCCGTTCGCCGGACTTCCACTGCAGCTTGTAGCCGCTCGCGTCGGCGACCCGCACCCAGGAGACGATGAGGCTCTCCACGCCCGGCCGCACGGTCACGGCGTCCGGTTCGGTCGCCGGCGCCAGCGGTATGCCGGAGGCTATGGCGGACAAATTCCCCGTGGGACTGAGAGGGTAGATCTGCACCTTGTACACGACGCCGGGGGTGAGGTTCGGGATGGTGTAGCTGGACGCGTCGCCGGGGACGTCATGGTGCTGGGGCGGGGTGAAGGCCGACGAACGGTCTTGGAACCCGAACCACCAATAGACCCGTTGGAATCCGGGGGTGTACCCCACCGTCGGCGGGTTCCAGGTGACCGTCAGCCGCTCCACCCCGGGCGTCACGGCCACGCCCCGCACCGTCTTGTCCACGCGCAGCGGACTGCTCGTCCGTACGGAGACGCCCCTGCCTCGCAGGGTCGCGACGTGCTGTTCGGCGTCGGCGTTCAGATTCGGGAGGTTGCGCAGATAGACCTGGTCCCCGGAACCGAGCCCGGTGTTTGCGACCAGCGGCGAGAGGTCCCTGACATCGGTCCCGTCCAGCCTCAAGACCTTCAACGCGACCATGCGCTCCACCACGGAAACGTCCCTGAGCCCTTGGTTGCCATTGAGGTCCAGCGTTTCCATGTTCAGTGAGTTTCGCAGCGGCGAGAGGTCCGTGATCCGGTTGCCGGCGGCGGCCAGGGTCCGCAGGTTGCGGTCGGCCAGCGGGGAGAGGTCCGAGATGCGATTATCCGAGAGGAACACCTCCGCCAGATCGTTGACGCGGGTCAGCGGCGAGATGTCGCTGATGTAGTTGTTCTGGAGGTCCAGGGATCTGAGGCGCGTCAGGCCGGCCAGCGGCGAGATGTCCGAGATTTGGCATTTGTCGCAGTTGAAGGTGGCCAGCCAGACCATGCCGGCCAGCGGCGAGAGGTCCGAGACCGGGTTGAGTTTGAGGGACAGTTGGTCCAGGGGGAGGCCTCGTAGCGGCGAGAGGTCCGATATCAGGTTCTCATCAAGCCACAGGCGGCGCATTTCGGTGAGGCCGGCCAGCGGCCTGAGGTCCGTGATCCGGTTGCGGATCATCCTGAGCCCCTGGATCGCCGTCAGGTATTCCAGTCCCGTCAGATCCCTGATGACGGTAGCGGGGGCCGTGGGAGTGGGAATAAAAGAGACGGGAGCGTGAATAAGATGGCTGTTCCAGTTGGCGTGG
Source organism: Spirochaetia bacterium (assembly GCA_965203515.1). GTDB lineage: Bacteria > Spirochaetota > Spirochaetia > SZUA-6 > Bin103 > CATQHW01. Next base: position 3,605,899 of record OZ241907.1, on the reverse strand, counting down.
TCGAAGCTCTGCGTCCGCCTAGGGGGCGACCCCCAAAGGTACCCGGTATGGGCCGCCATCTCCGCACGGGTGATCGTCGCTCCGGCGGCCTTGCCCAGACGAGTTTCCAGGAGCGCCCGCAGGTTGGCGTCGGGGATGTTCACCGGCGTCGTATCGGGGACGGTCTGCGCCATGGCCCGCTCCGCGGGCGCGGCCCACCAGACCACGGCCGCGGCGGCCCAGAGCGCGAGCAGGGCGCCAACCGAGCGCCGGCTCCTTACCACGTTCGGAACCTCATGGGGGGGGGGGGGGGGGGGGGGGTGATGCGTCTTCAAGTCGGCCTCTGATTCTTCGCTTCTTCGGGCGGAGCTCTTGCGGGCACGGGAGTATACTGCTTTTGCCGCTCGGTTTCAATCCGACTCAGCGCTGGTCCCGCACCATCCGTTCGGGGCGGACCCAACGGTCGTACTGATCGGCGGTCAGGTGGCCGCTGCGGACCGCCGCCTGGCGCAGCGTGATCCCTTCGCGATGGGCGGTCCGGGCGATCGCCGCCGCCTTGTCGTAGCCGACGTGGGGGGTGATGGCGGTCACCAGCATGAGCGACCGCCGCACCAGCTCCGCGATCCGTTCCCGGTCCGGCTCGATGCCGGCCACGCAGTGCTCGGCGAAGCTGGCCATGCCGTCGGCCAGCAGCCGGATCGACTGCAGCAGGCTGTCGATCAGCAGCGGCTTGAAGACGTTCAACTCGAAGGCGCCGGAGGCGCCGGCCACGGTGATGGCGGCATCGTTGCCGAACACGCGCGCGCAGACCATGGTGAGCGCCTCGCACTGCGTGGGGTTGACCTTGCCCGGCATGATGGAGCTGCCCGGCTCGTTCTCCGGCAACCGCAGCTCGCCCAGCCCCGAACGCGGCCCGGAACCGAGCCAGCGGATGTCGTTGGCGATCTTCATCAGCGCCGCCGCCAGCGTCTTCAGGGCGCCGGACGCCTCCACGATCGCGTCGTGCGCGGCCAGCGCCTCGAACTTGTTGGGAGCGGTGACGAACGGCTCGCCGGTGAGCCGCGCGATCCACGCCGCGGCCCGCGCGGCGAACCCCGGCGGCGCGTTCAGCCCGGTGCCGACCGCGGTGCCGCCCAACGCCAGCTCGCAGAGATCGGGCAGCGCGCGCTCGACCCGCTGCCGGCCGCGCCCGACCTGTTCCGCGTAGCCGGAGAACTCCTGGCCCAGGGTGAGCGGCACGGCGTCCATCAGGTGCGTGCGGCCGATCTTGACGATCCGCGCAAACGCGTCGCGCCGGGCGGCGAGCGCCTCCTGCAGCGCCGCCGCGGCCGGCAGCAGGCGGCCGCGCAGCGCCGCGACCGCGGCCACGTGCATGGCGGTGGGAAAGGCGTCGTTGGACGACTGCGAGCGGTTGACGTCGTCGTTGGGGTGGATCGGCGTCTTGCTGCCGAGCCGGCCGCCGGCCAGCTCGATGGCGCGGTTGGCGATCACCTCGTTGACGTTCATGTTCGACTGCGTGCCGCTGCCGGTCTGCCAGACGACCAGCGGGAACTGGTCGTCCAGCTCGCCGGCGATGATCTGGTCGGCGGCGCGCACGATCAGGTCGCGCGCGCCTTCCTCCAGCACGCCCAGCTCGGCGTTGGCGATCGCCGCCGCCTTCTTGACGATGCCCAGGGCGCGCACCACCTCGACCGGCATGCGCTCGCCGCCGATGCGAAAGTTGGCGCGCGACCGCTCGGTCTGCGCCCCCCAATAGCGATCGGCCGGCACGCGCACCGCGCCGAGCGAGTCGGTCTCCTCGCGAAAGCCGGCCGCCGGGTGCGCCACGTCAGGCGAGCTCCGGAAACAGCGCGCGCACCGCCTCGACCAGCTCGCGCACGTGGCCGGCCGAGCCGGCGAACGCCGCGCGCTCGCCGGCGTCGAGCCGCACCTCGATGATCCGCTCCACGCCGCCGGCGCCGAGCACGCACGGCACGCCGACGAAGAGGCCGTCCACGCCGTACTCGCCCCGACAGAGCGCCGCGCACGGCAGGATGCGCTTCTTGTCGCGGACGATCGACTCGACCATCTGCAGGATGGCGGCCGACGCCGCGTAATAGGAGCTGGTTCCCATCAGCTCCACGATCTCGCCGCCGCCGGCCTTGGTGCGCTCCACCAGCGCATGCAGCCGCTCGGCGCTCATCAGCTCGGTCACCGGAATGCCGCCGACGTTGGTGAAGCGGGGCAGCGGCACCATGTCGTCGCCGTGCCCGCCGAGCAGCAACGCGTTGATGTCCTCCACGCTGTAGCCGGTCTCCTCGGCGATGAAGGTCTTGAAGCGCGCCACGTCCAGGCAGCCGGCCTGGCCGACGATCCGCTCGCGCGGAAAGCCGCTCGCCTTCCAGGCGGCGTAGACCATGGCGTCGAGCGGATTGGTCATGACGATGAAGATGGAGTCGGGCACGCGCTCGCGCACCTGGGCGGCGACGCCGGCGACGATGCCGGCGTTCACCTTGATCAGGTCGTCGCGGCTCATGCCGGGCCGGCGCGGCGAGCCGGCGGTCAGCACCACGACGTCGGCGCCGGCCAGCTCCGCGTAGTCGTCGGTGCCGGTGACGCGGCAGTCGAGCCGCTCGATCGGCGTAGCCTCGTACAGATCGAGCGCCTTGCCCCTGGTCTGCGCGGCGACCTGGGGGATGTCGAGCAGCACCACGTCGCCCAGCTCCCGGGCGACCAGCCAGTGGGCGCAGGTGGCGCCGACGTTGCCGGCGCCGATCACGGCGATCCTGGGACGTTTGAGCATGCTCCACTCATACCACGGCCCGCCCGCCGTTGTCCGCGCCGCCGGCAGTCCGTAGAGTGCCGGCCATGCACGATCGGATCGCGATCGACGACCTGCGGGTGAGCTGCATCGTCGGCATCCACCCGTGGGAACGGCGCGCGCCCCAGGAGGTGCGGATCACGCTGTCGATGGCGATCGATCTGGCGCCGGCGGCGGCGAGCGGCCGGCTGGCCGACACGATCGACTATGCCGAGCTGGCCGAAGCGGCGGCCGCCGAGGCTCAGCGCGGCCGACACCGGTTGCTGGAGTCGCTGGCCGAGGCGCTGGCCGCGCTCTGCCTGCGCCGTCCCGGCGTGCGGGAAGCGCGGGTCCTGGTGCGCAAGCCGGACGCGGTCCGCGCCGCGCAGGCCGCCGCGGTGGAGGTGGTCCGCCGCCGGCCGCGGCCGTTTCCGCGGCTGCTGGGGGTCGTCAACCTGTCGCCCGAATCGCGCGTCACGCCGTCGGTGGCGGTCGGCCGGGAACGGATCGTCGAGCGCGCCGAGCGCCTGCGCGGCGCGGGATGCGAGCTGATCGAGCTGGGCGCCCGCTCGACCAATCCGGCGCCGGGCGCCCGGCGCCTGAGCGACGGCGAGGAGATCGAGCGGCTGCGGCCGGCGCTGCCGCCCCTGATCGCGGGCGGCTTTCGCGTGGCGGTGGAGACCTGGAGCGCCGCCACCGCGCTCTGGGCGCTCGACGCCGGCGCGGCCATGATCGACTTCACCGGCGAACGGCTCCCGGACGAGCTGTGCCGCCGCGCCGGCGAGCGCGGCGCGGCGCTGGCGCTGGTCCACCTGCCCTACGGCGATCCGGCGCGGATGCGCGGCAGCGCGCCGATCGCGCACGACGCCGCACGGATGACCGCCGCCCTGGCGGCCCGCGCCGACGCCGCGCGGGCCGCCGGGGCGGCGGAGGTGTACGTCGATCCCAACACCGGCATCGTCCATCCCGACCTGGACGAATACCGCAAGGTCGATCTGCAGATGGAGGCGATCGCGGCCGCCCGCCGGCTGGAGGCGCGCGGCTGCCCGGTGCTGATCAACTGCCCGCGCAAGGAGAGCCTGACCAGCCGCATCATCCTCTCCCACCTGCTGCTGGAGGCGCGGCCGAGCTGGATACGCACCCACGACCCGGACGTCATAGCGACCGTGCGCGGCCTGCGGCCGCCGGGCGGCGCGGCATGAGCGGCCGATGACCGCCGCGGCGACCGCCTTCATCGCGTGCGGATCGAACGTCGATCCGCGCCCCAACCTGGCGCGCGCCCTGGCGCGGCTCGACGCGGTCGTCGAGCTGCTCCGCGCCTCGCCCACCTATCTCACCCGGCCGTGGGGGGTGATCGAGCAGGCGCCGTTCCTGAACCTGGTGGTCGCCGTACGGACCGCGGCCGCCCCGCACGCGCTCCTCGACCGCCTGCAGGCGATCGAGCGCGCGCTCGGCCGCACGCGCACCGCCGTCCGCCGCGGCCCCCGCCCGATCGACCTGGACATCCTGCTGTACGGCGATCGCACGATCGACGGCGAACGCCTGACGATTCCGCACCCCGGACTGACCGAGCGCGACTTCATGCTGGTGCCGCTGCTCGACATCGCGCCGGCTCTCACCCACCCGGCCTGCGGCCGGCCGCTCGCCGCATGGCGGCACCGGCTCCGGTACCGACAGATCGTCTCCCGCGCGGCGCCGTGACCGGCTCATCGGCCGGGCCGACCGGTTCGGCCGGGCCGACCGGTTCGGCCCGGCCCTTCGCCGGACAGGTGGCGCTGGTGACCGGCGCCGCGCGCCGCACCGGCGCCGCCATCGCCGCCCACCTGGCCGCCTGCGGCGCGGCGGTCGCGATCCACTACCACACCCGCGCCGCCGCGGCGCGCGCCCTGGCCGCGCGCCTGGGCGGCGGCGCGGCCGGCTGCTACGCGGAGGGCGCCGACCTCACCCGCCCCGGCGACACGGCCGCGCTGGTGGAACGGATCGTCGCGCGCAGCGGCCGCATCGACCTGGTGGTGAACAACGTCGGCGCCTTCGCGGTGAAGCCGATCGAACGGGTGGAGCCGGCCGAGTGGGACCACGCCATACGCACCACGGTGACCGCCGCCTTCCTGGTCTGCCGGGCGGTGCTGCCGCACATGCGCCGCCGCGGCTACGGCCGCATCGTCAACATCGCCGACTCGGCGGCCGACAAGCTCTCCCCGCAGCCGACGCTGGCGCCGTACATGGTCGGCAAGACCGGCATCCTCATCCTGACCCGGAGCCTGGCGGCGGCGACCGCCGACTGCGACATCACCGTCAACGCGGTATCGCCCGGCATCATGGAGAACTCGGTGACCAAGCCGCCGGGCGGACCGGCGGCGATCCCCAAGGGCCGCTACGGCACCTATGCCGATCTCAACGGCGCGGTCGAGTTCTTCCTGCGGCCGGAGACCGCCTACGTGACCGGGGAGAACCTCAAGGTCGCCGGCGGCTGGCACGCCTGAGGGAACCGGCGCCAAGCGCCCGAAGACAGGCGCCGCGAACCGGTCGACGGGGAGGGTTGACGGCGCGCCGCGCATGCGGCAGCATGGCCGCGGACGCCTCATGGGGAGGGGGGAGGCCCGACAACACGCGCGCTGCCGCCGGCGGTTGCGCGCGAGGTAAGGAGCGCTCAGATGGCCGTCGACCCCCTCGGTCCGATCGATCCGGTCACTGGTCTCAAGGGCATCGACCGGACAACGCCAACCCCGCCTTCGCAGGCCGCCGACTCGGTCGACCTCTCACCGGAAGCCCGGTCGGTCGGCGATCTCTACGCGGCGGTGGAAATCGCCCACAACAGCCCGGATGTCCGGGCCGACCTGGTCGCCGATCTCAAGGCCCGGGTCCAGAGTCCCGACTACATCACCGCCGCGGTCATCGACCGGGTCGCCGAGCGCCTGCAGGATCCGCTCGGCGGCTGAGGCCAGCCTCGACGCCGCGCTCCGCATCCTCTACGGCAGGGCGCGGCATCCGCGCTATACTGCCGCCCCGTGCTGATCAGCGACTTCGACGCATTCGTCCGCGACGCGCTCATCACGCCGATGCAGGCGGCCGACGCGGCCGACGCGGCGCCGAACGGCCTGCAGGTCGGCGCCGCCGACGCGTCGGTCGATCGCGTGGCGTTCGCGGTCGACAGCGGGCTGGAGGTGCTGCGCCGCGCCGCCGATCAGGGAGCGGACCTGCTGTTCGTCCATCACGGGCTGTTCTGGGGCCGCCAGAGCACCATTACCGGCGGCCGCTATCGGCGCATCCGCCTGCTGATGGAACGCGATCTCGCCCTGTACGCCGTGCACCTGCCGCTCGACGCGCACCCGCAGCTCGGCAACAACGCCGGCATGGCCGCCGCGCTCGGCCTCACCGACTGCCGGCCCTTCGGCCGCTACCACGACGTCGACATCGGCGTCGCCGGCCGCGTGCCGGAGGCGCGCTACCCCGACGGCGCCACCCTCGACGAGCTGCTGGCCGCCCCGTTCGGCGGCCGTGAGCGGTGCCTGGCGGTGCTGCCGTTCGGCGCCGAGCGCATCCGCACGGTGGGGCTGGTATCGGGCGGCGGCACGCGGATCGTCGGTCAGGCGATCGCCGCCGGGCTCGACCTGTACGTCACCGGCGACGCCTCGCACGAGGTCTACCACGAGGCGCTGGAGGCCGGCATCAACGTCGTCTTCGCCGGCCACTACGCGACGGAGACCTGGGGCGTGCGCAGCATGATGGAGCACACCGCCGCTCACACCGGGCTGGCCACCACCTTCATCGACCTGCCGACCGGGCTGTGAGCACGGCGAGCGCCGGCGAGCGGTACCGGCCGCTGCTGCTCACGCTGGCGGTGGCCGCCGCCGATCAGATCGTGAAGCTGATCGTGGTCGCCACCCTGCCGCCGGAACGGCCGGTCTCCGTCATCGGCGACGTGGTGCGCCTGACCTACGTCCGCAACACCGCCATCGCCTTCAGCATCGGCCGGTCCATCCCGGACGACCTGCGCCGCGTGCTGCTGCTCATACTGCCGCTGGCGGCGATCCTCCTGATCGCCGTCTACTACCTGACCAGCCCGGACCTGTCGCGCCTGCAGCGCTGGCTGCTGGCGGCGATCATGGGCGGCGGCATCGGCAACTACGTCGACCGCATCGCCCGGCCGGACGGGGTGGTCGACTTCGTGGACGTGAAGTTCTACGGCATCCTGGGCTTCAGCCGGTTTCCGACCTTCAACCTGGCCGACTCGACCGTGGTGATCGCCTGCATCCTGTTGCTGGCGACCTCGCTGGCGCACGGGCGCCGCGTTCGCGGGAACGGCGCGCGGCGGACCGATGACTGCCCGGCGGAGCATCCGCCGGAGGAGGAGACGTGAACAACAACAACAAGGCGCTGAACACGGCCGTCTTCATGGTGGTCGCCACCGTGTTCTCGCTGGCGATGATGGTGGTCGTGGTGCTGATCTCCATCGTGCTGGTCGGCTGGCTGGCGCAGCAGGGGGTCCCGCAGGGGGTCGCGTCGGCGCTGCTGGTGGTATTCACCCTGGGCGGGCTGGCCGGATCGTTCTTTGCGTACGGGCGGGTGATCAAGCTGGTCGACCGCAAGATCGACCTCTCGTCGAAGCTCTACCCGCTGTTCCAGCGCAGACGACGACGGTAGGCGGGCGCTGCGCGCCTACCCCGCCCGCGCCAGCGCCAACGCCTCGCGCGCCGCGGAATCGGTGAAGCGGAGGTCGCTGGCGATGTCGATGAACCGGAATCCTTCGCGCAGGCGGCGCGGGACGTCCGCGGGGTTCGGCACCGGCAGGCCGCACGGCACGCCGGCCCGCTCGCACCCTTCCCGGAAGCGCTGCAGCGCCGCTTCGTGCCGGGGGTCGCCCGCGCCGACGCCCATGGAGAGCGCCAGGTCGCCCGGCCCCAGGAAGCCGATGTCGACGCCGTCGACGCGGGCGATCGCCTCCGCGTTGTCGATCCCTTCCAGATCCTCGATCTGGGGGATGCAGAGCAGCATGTCGTTGGCGCGCTGCCGGTAGTCGTCGGCCAGCGTCACGCAGCGGCCGGTCCCCTGCGAGCGCGTGCCGGCCGGCGGGTACCGCATGGCGGAGACGATGGAGCGGGCCTGCTCCGGCGTGCTGACGTGCGGGATCACCAGACCGCAGGCGCCGGCGTCCAGAACGCGGCCGATGGTGACCGGGTCGTGATCCCAGATGCGGGCCAATGGCACCGCGCCGCGCGCCTCGACGGCGCGGAAGGTGTGGGCGATGAGGCCGAGGTCGAAGGCGGTATGCTCGGCGTCGACGACCAGCCACGAGTAGCCGGCGGCCGCCATCACCTCCGCCGCCAGCGGCGAGCCGAGGTTGAGCCACGAACCGAGCGACGGCCTGCCGGCCGCCAACGCTTCCCTGATCGGTTCCGTCATCCGTCGACCTGATCGTCCTGATGGAGGCGACGGGAATCGAACCCACGACCTCGTGAATGCCATTCACGCGCTCTAGCCAACTGAGCTACGCCCCCTCAACGTCTTCGCGCGCATCGACTGCGCGCGCCCACATGGTACGCGGCTGCGGCCGTCGAGGCAAGCCGCCGGCCTCACGGCCGCACGGTCGATCCGGGCCCGCGCTTACCGGGGCTGCGGGACGAGGCGGATGTACGGCAGCGGGGACTTCCATCCGGCCGGGTACGCCTCCTTCGCCGCTTCGTCGGAGACCGACGGCAGGATGATCACGTCGTCACCCTGATTCCAGTCGGCCGGGGTGGCGACCTGTCGGGCCGCGGTGAGCTGGCACGAATCGAGGAGCCGGAGTAGCTCGGCGAAGTTGCGCCCGGTGCTCATCGGATAGGTGAGCGTGGCCTTGATCTTCTTGTCCGGGCCGATGACGAACACCGACCTGGCGGTGGCGTTGTCGATGGGCGTGCGGCCCTGCGAGGTCGTCCCGGCGTCGGCCGGCAGCATGTCGTACCGCTTCACGATCGACAGGTCGGGATCGCCGATCAGCGGGTAGGTGACCGCGTGGCCCTGCGACGCCTCGATGTCCCGCGACCACCGTTCATGGTCGCTGACGCCGTCCACGCTGATCCCCAGCACCTTGCAGTTGCGCCTGGCGAACTCCGACTGCAGCCCCGCCACGGCTCCCAGCTCGGTCGTGCAGACCGGCGTGAAGTCCTTGGGGTGCGAGAACAGGATCGCCCAGCCGTCGCCGATCCATTCATGAAAGCGGATCGGCCCCTGGGTGGTCTCCGCGGAAAAGTCGGGAGCTTCGTCGTTGATTCTGAGCGCCACGCGATGTCCTCCTGGAGGCTGGGCCGCGCCGGGCCCTGCAGCCGCGGTCAGCGTAGCCCCGACGACCGCCGGCCGGCAAGTCGACCCGCGCGGCGCCTCGGCGGACGGTGCGCGCGCATCGGGAGTCCGCGCCGTCGATCAAGGTCGATCGGTCGGGTATACTGGGGCCATATCGTGGAACGTTGCGCGTCCTCCGTTGCGGTCGTCCCCGAGCTGGCCAGCCGCGATAAATGGGCCGCAATCCATGAGGTGATCAGTCAGTGGCCGGCGCTGAGCGGTCGCTATCGTGAGGAAATCGAGCGCGCGGTCATCGCCCGCGAGCGCATACACTCGACGGCGGTCGGCCGCGGCATCGCGCTCTCGCACGGGGAGCTGCAGGGGCTGTCGTCGCTGCTGGTCGCCGTCGGGGTCTCGCGGGTCGGCATCGAGTTCGGGTCGGTCGACCGGCGGCCGGTGCACCTGCTGTTCGTCTTCGCGACGCCGCCCGCGCAGCGCTCGGAGTACCTGCAGGTGCTGGCGGCGATCTGCCGCCTGGGCCGCCAGGGGCGCCTGACCGCCCTGTGGGAAGCGGCCGCCGACACCGACACCATCGAGCGCACGCTGAGTCAGGCGTTCGAGCCGCTCAACTGAGGCCGCCGTGCTGATCGTGCCCGCGATCGATCTGCTCGACGGCCGTTGCGTGCAGCTGCAGCAGGGAGACTTCGAGCGCGCGCGCCGCTACGGCCGCGACGCCGCGACGGTCGCCGCGCGGTTCGAGCAGCAGGGGGCGCTGTGGATCCACGTGGTCGACCTGGACGCCGCCCGCGGCGGCGGGGCCAGCAGCGGCGCCGGGGCCAGCAGCGGCGCCGGGGCCAACCGCGAGGTGATCGACAGCATCCGCAAGGCGGTCGGCGTCCGCGTGCAGGTGGGCGGCGGGGTACGGACCGTCCGGGACGCCGAAGCGCTGCTCGACCTGGGGGTCGACGCCGTGGTGGTCGGCACGACGCTCGCTACGCGTACGGCGGAGGTGCTGGCCTGGGCCGAGCGCTGGCCGGGGCGGGTGATCGGCGGCGTCGATGCCCGCGGGGGGCAGGTGCAGGTGCGGGGCTGGTCGGAGTCGGCGGGCGGTGAGCGGGCGCTGGCCGGCGCCCTGCGCGGCTCGATGCTGGCCGGGCTGATCTACACGGCGGTCGACCGCGACGGCATGCTGGGCGGCCCGGACCGGGCCGGCGGGCGGGCGGCGGCGGACGCCTCCGGGTTGCCGGTGCTGCTGTCCGGCGGGATCGGCTCCCAGGCCGACCTGCAGGCGGTCGCGGCGGACGGGGCGGACGGGGCGGCGGTCGGCGCGATCGTCGGCACCGCCATCTATGAGCGGCGCGTCGATCTGGGGACGGCGATCGAAGCCCTGCAGCGCGCGGAAGACGCGGCGCGGTGGGCGGCGCGCCCGGCGCCCCGGGCCTGCCCGGCGCCCCCGACGGACGCCGGGGAGCGGGGGCGCATCACGGCGCCGGCCGGCGCAGCCGTTCCAGCACGGCGCCCGCCACCGCGCTGACCGGTCTGCGGGCGGTGTCGATGCGGATGCCGAGGCTGCGATAGACCGGCTCGCGCCGCTCGTACAGCGCGCGCAGCCGCGCTGCCGGCTGATCGAGCAGCGGCCGATTGCCCGGCCTGCCGGCCCGCTCGCGCAGCTCGACGAGCGGCGCGGCCAGGTAGAAGGTCGTCCAGTCGCGGAAGAACGCGCGGTTCGCCGGCTGCACCGGCGCTCCGCCGCCGACCGCCAGCACGGTCCGCCGGGCGCCGCTCAGCCGGTAGAGCGCGGTCGTCTCCGCCGCGCGGAAGCCGGCCTCGCCGGCGGCCGCGAATATCTCCCGTACGGTTCGCCCCTGTTCTCCCTCGATCAGGCGATCGAGATCGACGAACCGCCACTCGAGCGCCGCCGCCAACGCCGCGCCGACCGCCGACTTGCCGGCGCCCATGAAGCCGATCAGCGCCACCCGCTCGACCCCGGGGGCGGGCGCCGGCGCTCCCGCCGTCCCGCGCCGACCGCGCTCCGGTCCGGTACCGCCGACCACGGGTGCATACTATCGCCATCGATGCCGATGCGGTCCGCGAGCGCCCGCCCCCTGGTCTCGGTGATCATCCCGACCCACGACCGCGCCGAGCTGCTGATGGAGGCGATCGACTCGGTGCGGGCGCAGCGCTACGCGCCGATCGAGTTGATCGTCGTGGACGACGGGTCGACCGACGGCACCGCGCAGCGGCTGCGCGCCGCGCGCGACCTGCGCACGCTCCGCATCGACCACACCGGCCGGCCGGGCGCGGTGCGCAACGCCGGCGCGGCGATCGCGGCGGGCGACTACCTGGCCTTCCTCGATTCCGACGACCTGTGGATGCCCGGCAAGCTGGCGCTGCAGATGGCGCGGCTGACAGGCGATGCCGGGACGCCGATCGTCCACTGCCGGGAGCACTGGGTACGCGACGGCAGGACCGTGTCGCAGGCCGGTCAACGCCACCGGCGGGCCGGCCGCATCTTTGCCGAATCGGTGCGCAAGTGCGTCATCGGACCGTCCACGGTGGTCCTGCGCCGCGCCGTCCTGCGCGAGGTCGGCGGGTTTCGGGAAGACCTGGAGGTGGCCGAGGATTACGAGCTGTGGCTGCGGGTGACCGCCCGCTTCCCGGTCGCGTACTGCGACCGGCCGCTGGTCACCAAGCGGGCCGGCCATGGCGACCAGCTATCGGAGCGGTACGGGCAGATCGAGCGGTTCCGCATCGCCGCCCTGGCGCCGCTGGTCGCGGCCGACCGATGGGGCGAACCGGAGCGGACCATCGCGCGGCGGGAGCTCGCCCGCAAGTGCCTGATCCACGCGGCCGGCGCCCGCAAGCGCGGCCGGCGCGCCGAGGCCGAGGGCTACGAAGCGCTGGCGCGGAACGCCTCGATCTCCGCCGCCAGCTCCGGCACGGTCGCCGCGTACTCCAGGATCGACCGCAGGTAGCCGGCCGGAGCGCCCAGATCGAGCCGGCGGCCGTCCATGCGCCGGATCACCACCCGCCCGCCGCGCGCCAACTCCCGCACCCCCTCGGTATAGTTGAACTCGCCGCCGCGATGGCGCTCCCATCGCCGCCGCAGCGCCGGGTAGATCTCCGGCGTATAGAGGTAGCGGCCGATGGAGATGTCGCGGCTCGGCTCGGTGCCCGGCGGCGGCTTCTCCACGATGTCGGTGACGTGCAGACCGTCGGCGGCCAACGACACCACGCCGTACCGTTCCAGATGCGGCGGATCGTGCTCGACGGCCAGCACGCTGCACCCGGTCCGATCGTAGGCGTCGATCAACTGGCGGGTGAGCGGCGGGCCGCCGACATGCAGATCGTCCGGAAACACGACCACGAACGGATCCCCGCCGGTGAACGACTCGGCCAGCAGGATCGCCTGGCCGGTGCCGAGCATCCGCTCCTGGCGCAGGAACAGGAACCGGCCCGGCGGCACGGCGATCGACCGCCGCTTGACGGCGTCGCCCTCGGACTCGAAGACCTGCTCCAGCTCCACCTCGCGGTCGACGTAGTCTTCCAGGGCGCGCTTGCGGCGCGAGGTGATGAACAGGACCTCCTCGATCCCGGATTCGCGCAGCTCCTGTAATATGAAGTCGATCGCCGGCCGGTCGATGATCGGAAACAGCTCCTTGGGCACCGTCTTCGAAGCCGGCAGAAACCGGCTGCCGTAGCCGGCAGCGACGATTACCGCTTTCATGCGTGCTCCTCCCTTGCTTCGGCGCCTCCCCGCTCCTGCCTGCCGAGGTACGGCGTGACGCCGGTCCTGCGGGCGGCGCTGGCGCTGGCCGCCGGAGCGGCGCTCGGCGCCCTGTTCCACCAGCCGCTGGCCGCCGTCCTGCATACCGCCGCGGGCCTGGCGGTCCGGGCGGTGCAGGTGTTCGTCTTTCCGATGGTCTTCTTTGGGCTGGTAGCCGGCGCCCGCGAGCTGGGACGCCGCGGCGTCCTGCGCACCCACGCATGGCTGATCGCCGGGCAGGCGGCCGCCGCGACGGCGTTGGCGGCGCTCGGCGTTCTGTCGGTGCTGGCCGCGTCACCCGAGCGGATCCCCATCATCGTCGTCGACCGCGCCGCCGCCCCGGTGCCGGGCGTCGTCGAGCATCTGCAGCAGGCGCTGCCGACCAATCTCTTCGCCGGTCTGGCCGGCGACGGAGCGCTGTTGCTGCCAGTATATCTGATCGCCCTGGTGATCGGCCTGAGCATTCCCGACGACCGCTCCAGCGCCGCGGTCGTCGAGCTCTCCACGGCGCTGGCGCGTCTGTTCCATCGGATCAACTCCCTGGTCGCCGCCCACCTCTGGGCGGTGCTGCTGCTGGGCGGCGCCTCGCTGGCCGCGGCGCTGGCGGCGGCAGGGATCGGCCCGTACGTCGAGCTGCTGCTGGTACTGGCGATCGACCTGGGATTGGTGATCGGCCTTCTGTCGCTGGGGTGGCGCGCGCTCCGCCGCGCGCGAGCGGACCTGCCGCCGCTCTCCGCGCTGACCGTGCCGGCGCTCACCGCCATCGCCACCGGCCACCACCACGCGGCCCTGGCGGCGTTGACCCGGTACGGGACCGAGGAGTTGCGCGTCTCCAACCGCTTGGCCGGCGCGGCCTTCCCGCTGACCGCGATGTTCGGGCGGGCCGGGACCGCCATGGTGGCGGCCGCTGCCTTTACCGTGATACTCCGCTCCTACTCGGGCATGGCGCTGGCCGTCGGCGAGGTGTTGTGGATCATCGGCGCCGCTTCGGTGCTGTCATTCGCCCTGCCGGCCGCTCCCGGCGGCGCCGTCACGGCCGCCCTGACGCTCCTTGCCGCTCACTACGGTCAGGGGCGGGAAGAGAGCTTCCTGGTGGTCGAACCGGTGCTGCCGCTGCTGATCGCGATCGGCGCGGCGGTCGACGTGCTGATCGGCGGCGCGCTCGCCGCGGCGGTCGGCGTGCGGGAGCGCCTCCTGGTCGATCGGCGGCCGAACCGACCGCCGCGGCCCCGTACTCAGCGGTAGCGCGGCTTCAGAGATAGCGCGGCTGCGGTCGGTCCAGCTCGCGCAGCTCCGGCGCGTACCGCTCGGGACGCCGGCCGAAGCAGACCCCCAGTTCCTCGTACAGGCGCACGATCGCCGGATCGACGTACCGCTGCTCGATCGCCGTGCGGGTCGGCAGGTACGAGACGGTCTCGCCGTCGACCCAGCTCACCGTCACGCCCGCCACGCCGGCCAGCAGCAGCAGCACGGCGCCCGCGCCGATCCGCTTGCCGAAGTTGACGTCGAACACGGAGGTGACGCCGGCGCGCACCACGTGCGCGGGGACCACCTCACGCGCCTCCGGCACCTCGTAGAGGGTCGGCACGTACAGGCCGAGCTCCCGCATCGCCTGCCGGACCTCGGGATCGCCGTCGAGCCGCGACTGCAGCTGATCGCGGACGTAGCGGCCCGCGCCGGTGAGCTTGCGGTGGCCGAAGGCGTCGACGGCGACGCTTTCGTCGATCACGGTCGTCCCGTCGACCGTCGTCATTCCCTCGGCCGCCACGACCGTATAGGTGGCGGCGAAGCCGTCGGCGGCGCGCAGGCGGCCGAGCAGCCGGCGCTTGAGGTGCCGGTGGACGATATCGAAGTCGACCGGTATCTCCGGCAGCAGGATGCAGTCGGCGTCGGCGGCGATGCCGCCGCACAGCGCGACGTGGCCGGCGTAGCGCCCGAACGCCTCCGTGATCATCACCCGGTTGTGGCTGCGGCCGGTCGACTTGAGATCGGCGACGATGCGCGCGATCCGATTGGCCGCGGTATCTCCCCCGACCGAGTAGGTCTGCAGGTCGAGGTCGATCGTCTTGGGCGCGTGCACGACCGCGATGCCCCGGTCGGCCAGGTCGACGACCACCGATCCGGTATCGTCGCCCCCCGCGATCACCAGACCGTCGATCGAAAAGCGCCGCAGGCCGGCGGCGATCCGCTCGTAACGCCGCTCATCCGGGATCGCGGCGATCTTGATGCGGGAATGACCCGCCGCCGAGCCGGCCATCGCGCAGTCGATCGCGTCGCGCCGGGCCGCGTCGAGCTCGATCAGCTTGGGGAGCCGTTCCAGATTGTAGAGGCCGGCGTAACCGTTGGGGATGATCCACGCCCGTGCGCCGCGCGCCTCGGCCATGGCCGCGGCGCCGCACAGCACCGCGTTGAGTCCGGGTGCATCGCCCCCGCTGGTGAGCAGACCGATGTTTCGCATGACCGATCAGGCAGCCGGCAGCATCCGCACCGCCTGCGCGACCATCCCGACGCCGACGGGGAGCAGCAGGTTGTCGAGATCGCGGCCCGACAGCGCCTCGATCGTCATGGCGGCGGCGGCCACGGCGGCCGACAGGCGGGCGTCGGCGGTCAGGGCGACCGTAATCAGAAACACGGCGGCGAAGCAGGCCAGGCTCCCGGCGACGGTCTTGTTGCGGTTGAGCGGCAGGCGCCGCCCCGCGCACGCCATGCCGACCACGCTGGCGGCGGCGTCGCCGAACGCCAGCGCGTAGATCGCGATCGCCGACGCCGGCAACGGATAGAGCAGCAGCGCCAGCATGGCGCCCAGGCCGAGCGTGACCGGCCCCAGCACGAACCCGGCGTCGCCCGGCCGCGCCGCCGCCGCGGTGAGCCCCGACACCACCGCCACGCGCATGCCGGTCAACCGCATCGCCTCGGCGACGGTGTAGAACAGGGTGCCCGCCATGAGCAGGCCCATGGTGAGCGAGAGGTGCACGGAGGCGAGCGGCGGGACCAGCGCGACCAGCAGATGGATCGCCTTGCGCATCAGCTCCCGGTCGAGACCGGCCCGGTCCAGACCGGCCCGGCCCAGACCGAAGCGGTCCGGACCGGCGGCCGCGACCGCCGGCCGCCGCGGATCGACCACCGGACCGACCACCGGGATCGCAAGCGTTCCCCGGGCGCGTGATGCCAGGGCGCGTGACGTTTGCGACGCTATGCGATACACTGGTGCTCCAAGGGCGATTAACTCAGCGGGAGAGTGCTACCTTCACACGGTAGAAGTCACTGGTTCGAATCCAGTATCGCCCACTACCGTAGACAATTGAAGGCGAGCCGGCAACCCGGGCGGACGCGGCCTGCACGATCGGGCGGCCGTTCACGACCGGGCCGAGCGCCGGGCCGCGGCGCGCCGGCGGCGCGACCGGCCCGATCGGGGATGCGGCGCCGATGCGGCGGCCGGCCCGGCGCCGCCCGGCGTCGGGCCGGCCTGCGCGGCGCGGCGCCGGCACACGAAGAACACGGCCGCGCCGGCCGCGATCATGATCGCCGACAGTATCTGACCGGTCGTGAAGTTGAGCAGCGAAGTCTGCGCCGGATTGGCCACCTCGACCAGCATGATCGGGAAGTCGAGGCCCGGGTCCGGCTGCCGGACGTACTCCACCGCGAAGCGCACGACCCCGTAGCCGACCAGATAGGCTGAGAACAGCGCGCCCGGGAACGGCGAGCGCTTGCGCAGCACGACCCACAGCACCACGAACAGCAGCAGCCCTTCCAGGGCGGCCTCGTAGAGCTGCGATGGATGGCGAGCCAGATTGACCAGCAACTGCTCCGCGCCGATTTCGATCCCGGAACGCTCCGCCATCTGCCGCACCCACGCCTGGTCGGCCGGAAAGCCGGGCGCGTCGGGAAAGACCATCCCCCACGGTACGGTGGTGACCCGACCGTACAGCTCGCCGTTGATGAAGTTGCCGAGCCGGCCGAAGGTGTAGCCCAGCGGGGTGCAGGCGGCGATCATGTCCATCCATTCCGCGACCGGCAGCCGCTTGGCGCGGCAGTAGAGGGCGACCGCGACGATCGCGCCGAGCAGGCCGCCGTGATAGGCCATGCCCTGCAGGCCGACGAAGCGCAGCCTGCCCGCCTCCTGAACGAAGGGAACGATGATCTGCAGCGGATTGCGCAGGTAATGGCCGGTCGGATCGTAGACCGTGACGGAGATCAGCCGGCCGCCGATCAGCACGCCGACGATCCCCCAGAAGAAGAGATTCAACACCGTATCCCGGTTCACCTGCAGGTTCCGCTCGGCGATGCGGACGCGCAGCAACCGGTACGTGAGGTAGAACGCCACCAGGTACGTCAGGCCGTACCAGCGAAGCGGCAGTCCGGGTATGATCTCCGGATTGAGCCAGGCGGGAAACGGGATGTAGCCTCCGGTCATCAGATCGGCATGATAGAACGTGTATGCGATCGTTGACACACGCTCCGACCCGCTCTGAGAATCGGCAGGATCATGCAGGAACCTGAGCTGCAACGGCCAAGGCTCGGGATCCGTCGAGCATTCTGGACGACCGCCGCCGTAAGCGCCGCGTTTGCCGGCACGCTGCTCGTCCTGGCGCCGCAGGCGCCGGCGCAGAACCGCACCCGCGAATCGGAGCGGGCCGCGGCGATTCTGCGTGACGTGCTCGACTTCGTGCAGCGCAACTACGTCGACGCCGCCGACGCCGACACCGATCTGTTGCTGACCGGGGCGCTGCAGGGGATGTTGCAGGCGGTCGACGATCCCTACACCACCTTCGTCGACCGGGACGGCATCGACGACCTGAACGATCTGACCACCGGCGAGTTCGGCGGCCTGGGCCTCTACATCGAGGAGGTCGACGGCGGCATGCTGGTCATCGAGCCGTTCGCCGGCTCGCCGGCGCAGGCGGCCGGCATCGAGGCCGGCGACCTGATCGTGGGCGTCGACGGCGCCGACATCGGCGACCTGGACGGCGCCGGCGCCGTGGCCCGCCTGCGCGGTCCGCCCGGTTCGGAGGTCCGCGTCTCCCTGGCCCGCGCCGGCCGGACGCTGGAGGTGACCGTCACGCGCGAGCTGATCGAGGTCCCGACCGTGCGGTACGCGCTGATCGAGCCCGATATCGGGTACCTGCTGGTGAGCCAGTTCACCAACAAGACCGCCGACCGAGTGCAGGAAGCGCTGAGCGACCTGGGCGGCGGCCTGCGATCGCTCATCGTCGATCTCCGCGGCAACTCCGGCGGCCTGCTCGCCGCGGTCGTCGAGGTCGCCGATCTGTTCCTGGACGAGGGAACGATCGTGAAGACGCGTTCCCGCGTGGAGAGCGAGAATCAGGACTACTCCGCGACGCGGCGCGCCACCGTCGTCGGCCGCGACCTGCCGGTCATCGTGCTGATCGACGGCCGCTCGGCATCGGCCGCCGAGATTCTGGCCGGCGCGCTGAAGGACCACGAGCGCGCCTATCTGATCGGTCAGCGCAGCTTCGGCAAGGGGTCCGTGCAGCAGGTGATGCGCATCGAGGACGATCGGGCGGTCAAGGTGACCACCGCTCGGTACTTCACGCCCGACGGCATCCGCATCGACGGCGTCGGCGTCGC
Organism: Spirochaetia bacterium; assembly: GCA_965203515.1. Taxonomy (GTDB): domain Bacteria; phylum Spirochaetota; class Spirochaetia; order SZUA-6; family Bin103; genus CATQHW01. Next base: position 3,587,525 of record OZ241907.1, on the reverse strand, counting down.
CCCCCACCGCATCACCGAGCCGGAGCTGAGCCCGGAAGCGCTCTACACGCTCGACCGGTTCGGCATGTCGGAGCTGCTGGTGCGCTTCGCGCTGGAGCACCCGGAGCCGACCGAAGCGGAGATACGGCAACTGCTGGCGGACGTGGAGGAAGCCGATATCGGCGGCGCGTGCCCGGGCGGCCTCGATCGGGCCAGTGCGGACGGCTGCATCGAGATCGACGAGCGGATGGTCAGGCGGAAGCTGGCCCGCGCCATCGCGCGCATCCACCGGCAGACCCCGATCTACGATCTGGTCAACGACCCGTCGGTGATCGAAGCGGTGCGGCTGCTCCGTACCGGCGAGGTCACCGCGTCCTCCTTTCCGGTCGACGCCTCGCCGGCGGCTGCCGACAGCGTCGCCGCCGATCTTGCTCATCCGGCGGCGCCGGCGCCGCCGGCAACGCCGGAGCGCCGGACGCATCCGCCCGCGCCGCCCGCCGGCGAGTAGCCCGTCGGCGAGCAGGGAGTGCAGCAGTTCATCATTCCCCACGACGCGCTGGCGGCCGGCGGACGGAACGGCGCGGCGCGGGGGGCGGTGCTGACCGGCAAGGACTTCCATTACCTCGCGCACGTACGCCGGCTCGGTCCGGGCGACAGCATTCCGGCCAGTACCCCGGACGGGGCGCGCTTTGCCATGACGATCCGGGAACGCGGCAGCGACCGGCTGTCGGTCACGCTGCGCCCGATCCCTGACGACGAGCCGCCGCCGGCGCCGCCGATCACGATCGCGCAGGCGGTCGTCAAGCCGGCGGCGATGGACCTGATCGTCCGGCAGGCGACCGAGCTGGGCGCGGCGCGCATCGTCCCGCTGCTGACCGACCGTTCGGCGCCGGCCGGCCGCGCGCATCCGCGCCGGCCGCGCTGGCAGCGGATCGCGCGCAGCGCCGGCCAGCAGAGCGGCCGGCGGCCGCTGCCGGCGATCGAGGCCGCCCGCGGCCTGGCGGAGCTGCTGCGGGAGGCGCCCGACACGACCGCCGGCAAGCTGGTCTTCCAGCCTCCGGCGCGCGGCGATGCGGAGGTCGACCTGCCGGACGCGCTCGACCCCGCCAAGCCGGTCTGGCTGCTGGTCGGCCCGGAAGGCGGCTTCACGGCCCCGGAGCTCGACCGCATCGTCCGCGCCGGCTTTCGCCGCTGCGCGCTGGGCGCCGCGGTGCTCCGGGCGGAGACCGCGGCGGTAGCGGCGATCACGGCCGTGCGCCTCCTGTGGCATCGCGGCGCGCGGCAACCGCGGACGAAGCCGTGATCACCCTGCTGCTGGTCGACGACGATCCGCTGATCCATGACACGCTGCCGGCGATCCTGCCGGCCGAATACCGCGTGGTCAGCGCGCAGACGGCGCCGCAGGCGCTCGCGTTGGTCGAAGCCGAGCAGCCGGACGTGGTGCTGATGGACGTGGCGCTCGGCTCGGCCGACGGCATCGAGGTGGTCCGGCAGGTGAACACGCGCCCGGACGCCCCGCCGGTGGTGATGATCAGCGCCCACGACGACGTGGAGTTGGTGGTGGAAGCGATGCGCGCCGGCGCCGTCGACTACCTGATCAAGCCGCTCGCGCTCGACAAGCTGCGCGGCACCCTGCGGCAGGCGGTGGAGATGGGCCGGCGGCCCGCCGCCGCGGCCATGGAAGACCTGATCGGCTCCAGCCCGCAGATGCAGCGCGTCCGTGAAGAGGTCGCCCTGTACGCGCCGGCCAACGCGCCGGTCGTGGTATCGGGCGAAAGCGGCGTCGGCAAGGAGGTGGTCGCCCGCAGTCTGCACGCCAGTTCGCCGCGGGCCGATCGGCCCTGGGTGGCGATCAACTGCGGCGCCATCGCGCCGACCATCATGGAGACGGAGCTGTTCGGCTCCGAACGCGGCGCCTTTACGGACGCCACGCGCCGCCCCGGCTGCTTCGAGCAGGCCGACGACGGCACGCTGTTCCTCGACGAGATCGGCGAGATGGGGAGCGACATGCAGGTGAAGCTCCTGCGCGTGCTGGAAGCGAAGGAGGTCACCCGCGTCGGCGGCACGCGCACGATTACCGTCAACGTGCGCACCATCGCCGCCAGCAACGTGGTGCTGTCCGAGCTGCTGGAGGCCGGCCGCTTCCGCGTCGATCTGTACTACCGGATCGGCGTGCTGCTGATCCACGTGCCGCCGTTGCGCGAGCGGCCGCAGGACATCGCGGAGCTGGCCTACCACTTCCTGCCGCCGGAGCTGCTCCTGACGCCGCACGCCAGGGCAAAGCTCGAAGATCACCTGTGGCCGGGCAACGTCCGGGAGCTGCGCAACGTCATCGAGCGCGCCACCCTGCTGGCCGGCGCGCAGCCGGGCGGCCGGCGCACCGTCGACGCCAACGCGATCCGATTTGGCTAGCGCGGCGACCCGGCCGGGACGGCGACATTTGACCGGGCCGGACCGCCGCGGCTATACTGGCGGCGTCGTGTCCACCGCCACCGCCGAACCCGCAATGGCCGAACCCGCGACCAGGCGACCGAGCGCCGGGCTCGGCGCGCGACCGGCCGATCTTACGATCGAGTCGCAGGTGGTCGACCGGATCGAAGGCTGCATGGCGCTCCACTTGAGCGGCCGCATCGGCGCCGATGACCTGGACCGGTTCCGGGACCGCACCGGCGCCGCGGTGCACGCCGGCTTCGATCGGCTGATCCTGGACTGCGCCGGACTCCGCGAGCTGTCCGGCGCCGCGATCGGGGCGTTCGCCGGCCTGCAGCGAACGGTGCGGCTGCGCGGCGGGGACGTGGCGCTGGCCGCCCTCCCGGAGCCGGCGGGCGACCTGTTCCGGCTGCTCGGCTTTGCCGACCTGTTCGCCGTCGCCGCGGAGCTCGACGAAGCGGTAGCCCTGCTCGCCGCGCCCGAACGGACCGCGCCGGCGGTCCTCTTCCCGCATGTGGTGGAGTGTCCCGCATGCTCGGCCCGGCTTCGCGCCGTCAAGTCCGGCCGATTTCGCTGCTCGCAGTGCCAGGCGGTCCTGGCGATCAACAACGGCGCACAGGTGTTCGCAGCATGACCCGTCAACGAATCGAAAGTTTTCTCCACACGCTCGGGCTGTCATTCGAGGAGCTGGACAGCGACACCTGGGTGATCAACGACGAGGAGCGAGGGGTAGAGAACCTCATCGTCGTGCACGAAGACCCGGTGATCATCTTCCGGCTCAAAGTCACCGACCTGCCGCCGGGCGACCACTGCGCGCTCTATTCCGAACTCTTGCGCCTCAACGGCACCGATCTGCTGCACGGCGCCTACGCTCTGGAAGGGAACTCCGTCGTCATGCTCAACACGCTGCTCAGCGAGACGATCGACCTCGAGGAGTTCCAGGCAACGCTCGACGCGATCAGCCTGTCGGTCGCCGAGCACTATGAGCGGCTTCTGCCGCTGGTGAAAACGGGGGGCGACTGATATGGGCCTGTTCGATCGGTTCCGCAGGGTCGTCAAGTCGAACATCAACGACATGATCAGCAAGGCGGAGAATCCCGAAAAGATGCTCACGCAGCTGATCGAGGACATGAACGGCCAGCTCATCGAATCCAAGAAGGCGGTCGCCAGCGCCATCGCGGATGAGAAGCAGCTCGAGCGTCAACTGCTGCAGCAGCGGGCGCAGTCGGAAGACTGGGAGAAACGCGCCGTCCTGGCGGTGCGCGAGGGCAAGGACGAGCTGGCCAAGCGCGCTCTGGTGCGCAAGCAGGAGCTGGCAGAATACGTCTCCAGCTATCAGGAGCAGTGGCAGGCGCAGCGCGACGCGGTCGAGCAGCTCAAGGGATCGCTGCGCGATCTCACCCAGAAGATCGAGGAAGCGCAGCGCAAGAAGAACATCCTGATCGCCCGCGCCAAGCGGGCCGAGGCGCAGCAGCGCATCCAGTCGACCTTGAGCGTCTCACGCGATACCTCCGCGTTCGAGGCGTTCGACCGCATGTCCAAGAAGGTCGATCAGATCGAAGCGCAGGCGGACGCCGAACGCGAGCTCAACGAACTGGACGCCGGTGACAAGGCGCTGGAGCGCGAGTTCAAACAGCTCGAGGCCGGCGACACCTCGGCGGACCGGCTGCTCGAAGACCTGAAGCGGAAGATGGGGCAGATCGAGGACAAGACCTCGGAGAGTTCGGCCCAGGGCCAGGGCACGCCAGGTTCCTGACGGAGCCACGGTCCTCAACGGCCGCGGTCGACCGGGCGCTGCCGCGCGTCTGCCTGCTGGCCGCGTCCGGTGCGCTGGGCGCTCGCGTGGACGCCTATTCCCGCAGGATCGCGGGATTCACGCTCGCTATCGTCGCCGAGCCGCCGGCGCCGCGCGACTCGCGCTACGCGGCCGCCGTCATGCCGGCCGACGTCGCCGAACGCCTGCTTGCCGGACCGGTCGAGCCGGCTTGGCCCCTGATCGCCTACGGGCCGGAGTCCGCGCTGCCGCGGCTGTTCCTTGCCGGCTGCGCCGACTACCTGCGCGACCCGTGGACGCCGCAGGAGCTGGAGCTGCGCGCGCTCCGCACCGTCCACGCCGCCAAGGCGGCCGCGCGGTTCGGCGACGGCGGCGCTCTGGGGCTGTCGGGACGGGTCCTGTCGGGGCCGGCGGGCGCCGTCATGCTGGGGGCGCAGCAAGCCGAGATCCTGCGGATGCTGGTGGCCAACCGCGGCTCCACGGTGACCCGTGACGCGCTGTTCTACGCGATCTGGGGTCGGCCGCCCGGCCGGCGCAGCCGGGCCGTCGACATGCACGTCACCGCCCTCCGGCGCCATCTGACCGCAGTGACCGGGTCGGCCGCAGTGACCGGGCCGGCGGGCGCGGCCCGACCGGCGGCCGGGCCGCCGATCGTCACCGTACGCGGCCGCGGCTACCGCATCGACTAGCGGCGTACCGGCCGGCGTACCGGAGTACCGGCGTACCCGGAGCGGATCAGGAAAAGAGCCGTATGAACAGGTCGTTCAGCGCGATCACGGTAGTGACGAACACGATCGAGACCATCGACATCAGCTTCAGGAGGATGTTGATCGACGGCCCCGAGGTGTCCTTGAAGGGGTCGCCGACCGTGTCGCCCACGACCGCCGCCTTGTGCGGATCGGAACCCTTGCCGCCGTGCGCGCCGCCCTCGATGAACTTCTTGGCGTTGTCCCAGGCGCCTCCGGCGTTGGCCATCATGATGGCCAGCACGAATCCGGAGGTGAGCGCGCCGGCCAGCAGCGCGATCACCGTGAACGGTCCGAAGACGATCCCGGTCAGAATCGGCGCCACCACCGCCAGCAGCGACGGCACCAGCATCTCGCGCTGCGCGCCCTGGGTGGAGATCGCCACGCAGCCGGCGTAATCCGGGCGGTCCTTGCCGTCCAGCATGCCCGGCTTCTCCCGGAACTGCCGACGCACCTCCTTGACCATGTCGCCGGCGGCTCGGCCCACCGCGCGCATCGACAGGGACGAGAAGACGAACGGCAGCATGGCGCCGATGAACAGGCCGATGAGGATCTTCGGGTCCAGGAGGTTGATGTTCATGACCACGTCGGTGACGTGGCCGTCGGCGCCGCGCACGATCTCCACCACGCCGGAGTAGAACTCCTCGAACAGGGGCGAGATCGTGAGTTGCTCGAACGCCTCGACGATCTTGTTGCCGTACTCGGCCAGCAGCGCCAGCGCCGTGAGCGCGGCGGAGCCGATCGCGAAGCCCTTGCCGGTGGCGGCGGTGGTGTTGCCCAGCGAGTCGAGCGCGTCGGTGCGCTCGCGCACGTGCGGCTCCATCTTGGCCATCTCCGCGATGCCGCCGGCGTTGTCCGCCACCGGCCCGTACGCGTCGGTGGCCAGGGTAATGCCGAGCGTCGACAGCATGCCGACCGCCGACAACCCGATCCCGTACAGGCCCAGGCCGGGAGTGGCGGCCCCGCCCGACAGGAAGAAGGCCGCGAGCGTCGCCACGACCACGGTGAGCACCGGAATCAGCGTGGAGAGCATCCCCAGCGACACGCCGCCGATGATCGTGGTGGCGGGGCCGGTGATCGCCTCATTGGAGAGGAGCTGCGTCGGCTTGTAGTGGTCGGAGGTGTAGTACTCGGTGAAGTAGCCGATGATGTTGCCGGCGATCAGCCCGACGATCATGGCGGCCCAGATGCCCAGGAACTCGCCGCCGAGCGTCAGCATGACCAGCACGAAGGAGCCGATCGCGATCAGCGCGGTCGAACCGTAGGTGCCGCGCCGCAAGGCGCTGAGCAGCACCGCCTGGCTGGCGTCCCCCTTGGCGCGCACGACGAAGGTGCCGAGGATCGAGCAGAGCACGCCGATCGTGGCGATCGACACCGGGACCTGGATCGCCTGCATGGCCGATATCGAGTCCAGACCGAGCGACGCGACCGCTCCCAGCGCCATGGTGGCGATGATGGAGCCGACGTACGACTCGTACAGGTCGGCGCCCATGCCGGCTACGTCGCCGACGTTGTCGCCCACGTTGTCGGCGATCGACGCCGGGTTGCGGGGATCGTCCTCCGGGATGCCGGCCTCAACCTTGCCGACCAGATCGGCTCCTACGTCGGCCGCCTTGGTGAAGATGCCGCCGCCCAGGCGGGCGAACAGCGCCATCGCGGAGGCGCCCATGCCGAAGGTGATCATGATCGGCGGTATCTCCTCCGGCGGGACGTCGAAGACCGCGCGCAGCAGCCACCACCAGATCGAGATGTCGAGCAGCCCCAGGCCGACGACCGTCATGCCCATCACCGTTCCCGATGAGAAGGCCACGCGGAGCCCGGCGTTGAGGCTCTGGCGAGCGCCCCAGGCGGTGCGCGCGTTGGCTCGGGTCGCCACGGTCATGCCGATGAAACCGGCCAGCGCGGAAAAGAACCCGCCGGTGATGAACGCGAACGGCACGAAGCCGGACAGCAGCCGCAGGCCCCAGGCGATCACCCCCAGAATTGCGAACAGCACCACGAAGAAGATCGCGACGACCTTGTATTGCTGTTTCAGGTAGGCGATGGCCCCCTCCTGCACGGCCCGGCTGAGGTCCCGCATGCGTTCGTTGCCGGGCTCCTTGCGCAGCACGGCGAGCGCCAGGATCAGCGAGAAGCCCAGAGCGGCGACCGAGCCGATCCAGGTGACCCACATCATGTCGGGGCCCTCGGCGCGCGCCGGCGCGGCGTCGGTTCCCTGGGCGAAACCGACCGCGGCCGGCAGCACGGCCAGGGACAGACTGAGCAGTAAGGCGAAGATGCGTCTCATCGAATGTCCTTGCGGAAAGGGTCTGGCAGCGCGGCGGCGTGGCGGCGCCGATCCAAGTATGGGCGCTACTATAGCGAATCGGCGCGCCTCGGTCCACCGGCCGGGCTTTTCCCCGGTGCGGCGCGGCGCGTAGGATGGCTGCCGTGCCCGGGATGACCGCCGTGCCGGAGAGCGAACCCGCGAACGAAGCGGCGTTCCTGCAGTCGCGCATCACGTTGCGCTCCAATCCACGCGCCCTGGTGCCGCTGCTGCTGCCGCCGGCGCTGATCGCGGCCCTGGCGGCGGTCGCGCTGCTGACCGACGCGTGGCCGGTGCTGATCGCCGCGGCGCCGGTCGGGCTGATCGGCTACCGCGTGCTCCGCTACCTGCTGAAGCAGTTCCGCAGCCGGGTCCGGCTCTTCGAGGACCGGCTGGAGCTCGACTTCATGGGGGAGGAGCAGGCGGTCATACGCTGGACGGAGCTGACGCGGGCCGGGCTGGCCGGGAACGGCCGCCGGCGCAGCGTCTTCCTCTACCGAGCCGATGAGGACCAGCTCGTGGAGCTGTCCGACGAGTTCGAGTCGTTCGACGCGCTGGCGGCCGCCGTCCGCGAACGGACCGACTTCGAGGAGGTCGACCTGCGCGGCGTCCGCAGCGTGGCCGACTACCTGCGCGCGGAGGCAGCGGACGCCGCGGACGCGGCGGACGCGGCCGGCGAGCACGCGGCAGCCGAGCTGCCGCCCGCCGATCGGTCGCAGCCCTGAGTCGGCCGCAGAGACTCCCTGCCGCCGGCGCCGCTCGTCACATGCCCCACACGTCGACCGGGGCCGCGGCGGCGCCGCGCCGGTGGTGGAATATCTTCTCCTCCCAGGTCCGGTCCTCCCGGCAGTCGATCACCACCAGGTGCGCCGCCTCCGCCGCGCACCGCGCCATGTACCCCGCGGTCTGCTCCACCCCCTCGGCGATGGTCCGCTCCAGCCCGTCCCGCTCCCGCACCACCTTGCACTCCACCACCACCTCCTGCACCCGCTCCTCCTGCGCCCGCTGCGCCAGCGCCTGCTCCCCCACCGGCCACACGATCAGCAGGTCGACCCGCCCCCGCCCCAGCGCGTACTCCCGCTCGATCCGCCCGCCCCCGTTCACCACCCGCTGCAGGTACGCCTGCAGCAGCAACTGCGGCCACGCTTCCGCATAGGCAAAGCGGTCCCGCCAGTGCTCGGAGTGGCGCCGGAAGAAGCTCTGGAACTCCCCCAGCAGCATTGCCACGTTCAGGCTGCCGTCAGCCTTCACGAACCGCGCCGTCTCCTGCGTCAACTCTTCCTGCACCACCCACGCCAGTTCCCGCGGTATCACCTCCGCGTAGATCGGGTTGGCGATGCGCACTGCGTCGCGGGCGAGCAGCCCCAGGTCGCGCGCGTACTCGACGTCGCGCGCCACGGCGCGGCGCGCGCCGCCGCTCAGCATCGGCTCGATCACCCGCCGCACGCGCTCCTCGCGCAGCTTGTCGGCCAAGTAGTCGAGGTGGGTCACCCGGTTGATGATGAGGTCCTCGCGAACCGCGGCGACCGCGGCGGCGGTGACCGGGCGCGAACGGTCGTCGCGCAGCGCCTTGTTGCGGAAGCAGGCGCCGTAGGCCAGCGCGTTGACCAGCCACGGCTGGCCGCAGGTCTGCGTCCAGACCGCCTCCAGCGCCTCGGGCGCGAACGGCTGGCCGGTCTGCTCGGTATGCTGGCCGAGCAGGGCCAGCGTCTCGGCGCGCGAGAAATCGCCGAGCCGCAGCGACGCGGCGGCGATGTTGAAGGGGCTGCCGGCGGCGCTGATGCGGTAGTCGCGCACGTCGCGCAGGCCGCACAGCACGACGCTCTGCGGGAAGCGCTCAGGACGGTCGGGGTAGCCGGCGCGGAGTTGCTGCAGCACCGCCAGCAGCGAATCGCCGACCAGCGTGTCGATCTCGTCGATCAGCAGCACCAGCGGGCGCGGCGCCGCTTCCGCCCAACGTGAGAGCGCTTCGCCCAGCGCCAAGTCCGGCCCGACCTCGGCGAGGGTCTCCGCCCAGATGCCTAGCAGGAACCGGTCGCCCAAGGCCGACCTCGCCGCCCGCGCCAGCGCGGCAAGCACCACGCGTAGTGCCCGCGCCACGTCGTCACGGGCGGTGCGGGCGGTCTCCACCGTAACGTACACGCAGTGGTAGCCGCTCTGGTTCAGCAGCTCGGCCAGCGCCAGCAGCGCCGAGGTCTTGCCGGTCTGGCGCGGCGCGTGCAGCACGAAGTACTTCTTGTCCCGCACCAGGCCGAGCACTTCGTCCAGATCGATCCGCGACAGCGGCGGGATCACGTAATGATCGGCCGGATTGACCGGACCGGCAGTGTTGAATGAACGGTTGGTCGCCATCCGCCTTGGAATGTAGCATGGGCGGCCGTCCCGCCCCGGATAACACATCGGGCGCTGATGGAATCAGATGGCGGAAGATCACCCTCCGGGAACTACGATCGAGCCGCCTCGGTCGCCCGCGGCACGCGCGTTGATGCCGGATAGACGCGTGGCCGCGCCGGCGGCGGACATCCTGAGCGTGGCGCAGCTCGAACAGTACCTCTGGTCGGCGGCCGACATCCTGCGCGGATCGATCGACAGCAGCGACTACAAGACCTACATCTTCGGCCTGCTGTTCCTGAAGCGGCTGTCCGACCGCTTCGAGGAAGAGGCCGAGAAGCTGATCGCCGACGGCGTGTCCAAGAGGGTGGCCTGGACCGACCCCGACGAGCACCAGTTCTTCGTGCCCGACCGGGCGCGGTGGGGCGCCATCCGGGCAGCGGCCGCCAACATCGGCGAGACCCTCAACAAGGCGTGCGCGGCGCTGGAGGAACAGAACAGCGCGCTGGAAGGCGTGCTGGCCGGCATCGACTACAACGACGAGCGCAAGCTGGGCGACGCCCGCAACCGCGACACCGTGCTGGCGCGCCTGGTGCGGCACTTCTCCGAAGTCTCGCTCCGCAACGACCGCCTGGCGGAGCCGGATCTACTCGGCCGCGCCTACGAATATCTGATCGAACAGTTCGCCGACGACGCCGGCAAGAAGGGCGGCGAATTCTACACGCCGCGCATGGTCGTCAAGCTGATCGTGGAGCTGTTGGCGCCGGCCGCCGGGATGCGCGTCTGCGACCCGACCGCGGGCTCCGGCGGCATGCTGATCGAATGCGCCCATCACCTCGAGCGGCAGGGCGGCAACCCGCGCGACCTGACGCTCCACGGCCAGGAGAAGAACCTCGGCACCTGGGCGATCTGCAAGATGAACATGCTGCTCCACGGGCTGCCGGACGCGCGCATCGAGAAGGGCGACACGATCCGCGACCCGAAGCTGGTGGATGAAGGCGAGCTGCTGCGCTACGACCGGGTGATCGCCAATCCGCCGTTCAGCCTCGACGAGTGGGGCCGCGAGGTGGCCGAGCACGACGGCCACGGGCGCTTCCGGTTCGGCCTGCCGCCGAAGACCAAGGGCGACCTGGCGTTCGTGCAGCACATGGTGGCGGTACTGAACGCCGCCGGGCGGCTCGGCGTGGTGATGCCGCACGGGGTGCTGTTCCGCGGCGGTGCGGAGGGGAAGATTCGCCAGGGCATGCTCCGGGAAGACCTGTTCGAGGCGGTCATCGGCCTTGCGCCGAACCTGTTCTACGGCACCGGCATCCCGGCCTCCGTGCTGGTGCTGAACCGCGCCAAGCCGCCCGCGCGCCGCGGCGCGGTGCTGTTCATCGACGCCTCCGGGGAGTTCGAGGAAGGCACCAACCAGAACCGCCTGCGCGACCGCGACCTGGAGCACATCGCCCGGACGTTCCACGCCTGGGCCGACGTGGAGAAGTACGCGCGGGTGGTGCCGGTCGCAGAGATCGAGCGCAACGACTGGAACCTGAACATCACCCGCTACGTGGACACCGCGGAGGAAGAAGAACGGATCGACGTGGCCGACGCGGTGCGCAAGCTCCGCGAGCTGGAACGGGAACGCGCCGCCGCCGAAGCGACCATGAACCGCTACCTCGCCGAGCTGGGCTACGGCGAATAGGAGGCGCGGCTTGACGCCGGAGTAGCGTGGGGCTACGGTCGCCGCCGGACTTCATGGCCGACGATCACGCATCGGACCGACCGCAGTCCGAGGGGCCGGAGCCGCCGGTCAGCCAGCGGCACGACAAGTACTTCTACAGCGTATTCTCCGACCCCGAGGACGCCGCCGGCCTGTTGCGCTCCTACCTGCCCCAGGAACTCGCCCGCACGCTGCGGTGGACAAGCTGTATCCGGACGCAGGGATCGACCGGGTGGCGCTGCACGTGGAGTACGTGCTGCTGGGGCTGAAGACGAATGAACAGCAGCAGGCGTTCGCGGAGGCGCTGCGACGGACCGTGCCGGGCCGAGGAGGAGAGATAATGACCTACGTGCATAAGATGATCGACGAGGGCATACGGAAAGGCCGCCGGGAAGGCATCCGGGAAGGCCGCCAGGAAGGCCGCCGGGAAGGCCGCCGGGAAGGCCGCCGGGAAGGCCGCCGGGAAGGTGAGATGAAAGGCCGCCGGGAAGGCGAACTGCGGGGTCAGTTGCAAACCATCCAGGGGTTCCTGGGACGCGATGTACCGTGGTCGACCATAGAGGCGGCCACCGGCATCGACGAGGCTACGTTCCGGCGCCTCAAGCAGCAGCTCGACGACAATGGCGCCGGCCACGCCGAGTAAGGGCGGGAACACCAAGCCGCTGCGAACGCCATCACGCACTCCCGACCAGCGCCGAGCTGACCGTCCTCTGAGACCTCGCCGGCGCCTCCGCCGCCGCTTCCCGTGCTTGCCAACCCAAGCCCGCTCGTGGCGTCGTCCCCGCCGTTGCGACACCGGTTTCTCATCTTGATTGTCGCTCGGTTCTCAGGTTCTCATCCTGATTGTCGCGCTACAGCATGTACGCCGGTCCGCTCAACGAAGCCGAGGCGCGGCTTGACGCCGGAGTAGCGTGGGGCTACGGTCGCCGCCGGACTTCATGGCCGACGATCACGTATCGGATCGACCGCAGTCCGAGGGGCCGGAGCCGCCGGTCAGCCAGCGGCACGACAAGTACTTCTACAGCGTATTCTCCGACCCCGAGGACGCCGCCGGCTTGTTGCGCTCCTACCTGCCTCAGGAACTCGCCCGCACGCTGCGGTGGCCATCCCTTACCCGCCTGCCCGGCCGCTTCGTCAGCGACGACTGGCGCGGCCGCGAGGCCGACCTGCTGTTCTCCGTCGAGCGCGAGGGTTCCGGCCCCCCGGTGCTCGTCTACGTGCTGCTCGAACATCAGTCCACGCCCGACCGCTGGATGCGGCTTCGGTTGCTGAATTACTGCCTGATGATCTGGATGAGATGGCACCGCGAGCACGAGCAGGAGCCGCAGTTGCCGCTGATCGTGCCGGTGGTATTCTATCAGGGAGCGGAACCATGGCGGTTCCCGCGGCAGTTCGCGGAGTTGGTGGCGGACGCGGAGTCCGGCCTGGGTTGGGTGCCGCAGTTCGAGCACCTGCTGATCGACCAGACCGAACAGAACCCGGAGTCGGTGGCCGGGACGCTGGGCGCGCGGCTTGCGCAGCTCGCGCTGATGGCCGAGTACCGTCGCGAGGACTGGGAGAGCTGGGAGGAGTTGCTCAACCAGGTGGTACAGTTGGTGGACAAGCTGTATCCGGACGCAGGGATCGACCGGGTGGCGCTGCACGTGGAGTACGTGCTGCTGGGGCTGAAGACGAATGAACAGCAGCAGGCGTTCGCGGAGGCGCTGCGACGGACCGTGCCGGGCCGAGGAGGAGAGATAATGACCTACGTGCATAAGATGATCGACGAGGGCATACGGAAAGGCCGCCAGGAAGGCATCCGGGAAGGCATCCGGGAAGGCCGCCGGGAAGGCCGCCGGGAAGGCGAACTGCGGGGTCAGTTGCAAACCATCCAGGGGTTCCTGGGACGCGATGTACCGTGGTCGACCATCGAGGCGGCCACCGGCATCGACGAGGCTACGTTCTGGCGCCTCAAGCAGCAGTTCGATGACAATGGCGCCGGCCACGAGTAAGGGCGGGAACACCAAGCCGCTGCGAACGCCATCACGCACTCCCGACCAAGCCGCGAGGCCGACCTGCTGTTCTCCGTCGAGCGCGAGGGCTCCGGCCCCCCCGGTGCTCGTCTACGTGCTGCTCGAACATCAGTCCACGCCCGACCGCTGGATGCGGCTTCGGTTGCTGAATTACTGCCTGATGATCTGGATGAGATGGCACCGCGAGCACGAGGCGGAGCCGCAGTTGCCGCTGATCGTGCCGGTGGTATTCTATCAGGGAGCGGAACCGTGGCGGTTCCCGCGGCAGTTCGCGGAGTTGGTGGCGGACGCGGAGTCCGACCGGGGTTGGGTGCCGCAGTTCGAGCACCTGCTGATCGACCAGACCGAACAGAACCCGGAGTCGGTGGCCGGGACGCTGGGCGCGCGGCTTGCGCAGCTCGCGCTGATGGCCGAGTACCGTCGCGAGGACTGGGAGAGCTGGGAGGAGTTGCTCAACCAGGTGGTACAGTTGGTGGACAAGCTGTATCCGGACGCAGGGATCGACCGGGTGGCGCTGCACGTGGAGTACGTGCTGCTGGGGCTGAAGACGAATGAACAGCAGCAGGCGTTCGCGGAGGCGCTGCGGCGGACCGTGCCGGGCCGAGGAGGAGAGATAATGACCTACGTGCATAAGATGATCGACGTAAGCGTCCGGGGAATCCCACCCTCTACGTAGCGGGCGGCGGCGGTGGACGCGCGGTCGGCAGGAGCGCCAAGAAATCGGCACGGGTACGCGCGTGCGGCAGCTGCTCGAACAACTCGCGCAGATACCAGTACGGCTCTCGCCGGTTGGCCTTCGCCGTCTCGATCAGGCTGTACAGCGTCGCGCTCGCCGCAGCGCCGCGCGGGCTGCCGGCAAACAGCCAGTTCTTGCGGCCCACCACGAACGGCCGGATCGCCTGCTCGCAGGCGTTGTTGTCCGGCGTCAACTGCGCGTGCTCCACATAGCCGATCAGCTTCGGCCACTGTCCCAACGCGAACCCCACCGCCTTGCCGAGCGCCGAACTCGGCAGCACCTGCTCCCGCTTGTGCCGCAGCCACTCGTGCATCTGCACGAGCACCGGCTCCACCCGCGCGCGCCGCTCGGCCACGAACCGTTCGGGGTCCTCGGTCCGGTACCTCGCTAGCTGCGTCTCGATGCGGTACAGCTTGGCGATGTACCCCAGCGCCTGCAGCGCCGCACCGCTACGGCTCGATACCTTGCTCAACGCCTCGGCGGCCTCCTTGAAGGCGCGCCGCACGTGCGCCCAACAGCCCACGTGCCGGATGCCCGGCTGGCTGCACGGCCGCAGGTAGCCCTCATACCCATCGGTCTGCACGTAGCCCTGGTAGTCGCCGATGATGTCGGCCGCCACCCGTGCGGCCCGACTCGGCTCATACCGGTAGATCACCACCGGCGCCGCCGGCGGCCCGCCGCGGGCCACCCATACGTAGCTGCGCGTCGCGTTGGCGCGTCCCGGCTCGTTGAGCACCTGCACGGTCGTTTCGTCGATTTGCAGGATCGGTCCGCCGCGCAGTTGGTCGCCCAGCGCTGCCAGCAGCGGCCGACAGGCGCCGGCGACCGCCAGCATCCAGTCGGCCATCGTGCGCCGCGACACCGCCACTCCCAGCCGCGCGAACTGCTGCTCCTGCCGGTACAGCGGCAGCGCGTCGCAGAACTTCGCCGTGGCGATGAACGCCAGCAGCCCTTCGCTGGCGACTCCTTTGCGGATCAGCGCCGCCGGCGCCGGCGCCACCCGCACCGCCGCACGCTGCTCGTCGCCGGAGCCCTCGCAGTGATGGCAGGCGTACTTCGGCCGCACCGTGCGGAGCACCCGCACCTGCGGCGGGATCACGTCGAGCTTCTCGGCGGTCTCCTCGCCGATGCGGACCATGCGGTGGCCGCAGGCGCACTGCTGGTCTGCTTCGGGAAGGTCGACGACCCGCTCGACCCGCGGCAGCGACGGCGGCAGCGGTTGGCGGCGCGGGCGCCGGGCGCGGCTCGGCACCGGGGCGGCCGCCGGTTCGGCAGGCAGTGGGTCGACCGGCAAGGCGTGGTCGGCGCTCCGTTCGATCTCGTTGAACAGCCGGATCTGCTGCTGCTCGGCAGCGCTCAGCTGTTCGCTGCTGCGCCCGTACCGCCGGTTTCGGTACCAGGCGAGCTCCTCTTCATAGAGCTCAATCTTCTTGTCCAACTCCTGGACCTGATGATCCAGCGCATGGACCTGATGATCCAGCGCACTATTCCTGGTGACGAGTGAACTATTCCTGGCGACGAGTTGATCGTTGCGCACGATCAACTCGTCTTTTTCCAGGACCAGCAGCCGATTCTCCACGCGCAACCTGTCGCGTTGTTCGACCACCGACGGTGCGGCAGACATGTCTCTACCTTACCTCAAATACCGCCGCCAGTCAAGATCGAACCAAGCCCGTCAGGCGATTTCGGCGTAGCTCAACTCCTCGTGTCGGTTCCAGAAATCGATCCCTGCCAACAGCATCCGCAGCTGCTCGGCGTCGATCTCTCGCCGCGCCTCGGCCGCCGTTCGCGGCCACGGAAAGCTGCCCTGCTCCAACCGCTTCATCCACAGACAGAACCCCGTCCGATCCCAGTACACCGCCTTCAGCAGTCGCCGCTGCCCGTTGCAGAACACGAACAACGACGCCTCGAACGGACTCAACCGCATCTGCTCCTGCACCAGCAGCACCAGCCCGTTGATCTGCTTGCGCAGGTCGGTCGCACCAGGCCGCACGTAGATGCGCGCCGCCTCCAACTCCAGCCGGATCACTTCAGCGCCTCCAGCGCCGCCAGCACCTCGCGCAGATGCTCAGCGCGGACCGACGGCCACAGCCGCAGCACGTACCGCTCGCCGACCAGCAACTCCATCGTCGCGTGCTGCTCGGCGTCCTTGGCCCCGCCGGCCGCCCGCGCCAACTCGACCAGCGGCTGACGCCGGTCGGCCGTCTCCGGCAGCTTGCCGTCCCAGTTGCGCAGCGACCAGTAGGACAGACCATGCTGCTCGCAATACGCCTTCTTCGTGAGCCCACTGCGTCGCCACGCTGCCACGTGCCGGCTCCAATACTCTCGTCCCTGTCTCATCGTTCGTCCCTCCTGCCAGGGACGATGTACCTCTATATATCCCCTTGTAAGGTGGGGTTCACCGGACGCTTACTGATCGACGAGGGCATACGGAAAGGCCGCCAGGAAGGCATCCGGGAAGGCCGCCAGGAAGGCCGCCGGGAAGGAATCCGGGAAGGTGAAATGAAAGGCCGCCGGGAAGGCGAACTGCGAGGTCAGCTGCAAACCATCCAGGGATTCCTGGAACGCGATGTACCGTGGTCCACCATAGAGGCAGCCACCGGCATCGACGAGGCTACGTTCTGGCGCCTCAAGCAGCAGTTCGATGACAATGGCGCCGGCTACGCCGAGTAAGGAACCAGGAACACGCTTACTTCAGCCATTCGGCCATCGGATGCGGGATTGCTCAAGCGGGAACGGAAACCGGACGCTTGGAGATCCTCTAATATCGTTAGCCTTGCGCAGGTGAACCCGGAGCAGATTGGGGGTAGGACCGACCCCGATTACTCGCTGGAGTATCTTGACATCTCAGCCATTGAGCAGCCGGGCGTTATCGGCGATACCCGGACATTTCGTTTCGAGGACGCGCCGAGCCGCGCCAGAAGGGTGGTACGCGAGGGCGATATTCTCGTGTCAACCGTAAGACCTTACCTGCGCAATTTCGCCCGTGTCCGCGAAGCGCCCGACAATCTTGTCGTATCAACAGGCTATGCAGTCGTCCGACCACGAGACGGGGTGGATGGTCGCTTTCTATACCAGCACATTCTGTCAACTGGCTTCGTTGAGTATCTGAAGCCACGTATGAGTGGAAGCAATTATCCGGCGGTCACGGCCTATCACGTAGGGTCGTACCCGTTGTCCGTGCCTCCTCTTTCTGAACAGCGCAAGATTGCCGCGATTCTTTCCTCGGTGGACGACGCTATCGAGAAGACCCAGGCGGTCATCGACCAAGCGAAGATCGTCAAGCGCGGACTGATGCAGGAACTGTTCACGCGAGGGCTGCCGGGGCGTCATAGTCGGTTTCAAAGAACCGAGGTTGGAGAGTTTCCGAAAGGATGGATGTTCGTGCCTCTTGGACAAGTTGTTGATGTGCGCCTTAGCGGCGTTGACAAGAAGATTATTCCTGGAGAAATATACGTTCGTCTTTGTAATTACACTGACGTATACAATCATCGCGTTGTCGGAGCTGATATGGACTATATGGAGGCAACGGTTACGCAACGTGAGATCGACAATTTTAAATTGGAAGTCGGTGATGTCGTCATAACCAAAGACTCAGAGACGCCTCACGATATTGGTGTCCCGGCATTGGTTAGAGAAGAGGTAGGAGACCTGATTTGTGGCTACCATCTCGCGATTCTACGTCCATCGGGATCGTTCTTGAATGGAGAATTTCTTCATTACGCTCTGAGTACAAACATTGTTAAGCAGCAGTTTCGGACGTGTGCGAACGGCATTACGAGATTCGGACTACGCAGACGCGATATCGAGCACGTTAGAATACCACTCCCCCCGATCATAGAACAACGTATGATTGCTGTAACTTGCTCGTCGGTGGACGACATCGTTGAAAAGAACCAAGCGATCATGGATAGGCTGCAGGTTGTCAAGAGTGGGTTGATGCCGGCCCTCTTGACCGGCGAGGTCCGCGTGACCCCGGATACGGAGGCGGCATGAGCCCGACCGCGGCCGGGTGGGACGAGCGCCGTCTTGCGGAGGAGCCGGCGGTGGAGCTGCTGCGGTCCCTCGGTTACACGTATGCCGCGCCTGAAGACCTGGAAGGCGAACGCGCGAGCGTCAAGGAGGCCGTGCTGACCCGCCGGCTTGCCCAGGCCCTCAAGCGTCTGAACCCTTGGCTGTCCGAGGCCAACGTGACGCAGGCGGTGCGGGCCGTGACTCAGGTGCCGGCGGCCAGCCTCGCCGAGGCCAACGAGAAGCTCTACACCTCGCTTACCTACGGCATCGCGCTGGAGCAGGACCGGGGCGGCGGCCGCAAGAGCCATACGGTCCGGTTTCTCGACTTCGATGATCCGGGCGGCAACGACTGGATCGTGACGCGCCAATACCGCGTGCTCGGGGCGAAGAAGCACGTCATTCCCGACGTGACGGTGTTCGTGAACGGGCTGCCGCTGGCGGTCATCGAGTGCAAGAGTCCCACCATCGGCGACGCCTGGAAGGCCGCCGCGGTCAAGCAGCTTCGCCGCTACCAGGAAGCGGACCCGCGCTGGAAGGATCAGGGCGCGCCGCACCTGTTCGCCGCGGCGCAGGTTCTCATCGCCACGTGCGGCGAGCGCGCCGTATACGGCACGGTCGGCACGCCCGAACGGTTCTTCCTCGAGTGGAAGGAGCCGTACCCCCTGAGCGTGGCGCAGCTCGGCGCGCACCTTGGCCGCGCGCCGGCGCCGCAGGACATCCTGCTCTACGGGCTGCTCGCACCGCGCAACCTGCTCGACGTGATGCGCAACTTCGTGGTGTTCGAGATCGAGGGCGGCCGCGCGGTCCGCAAGCTGGCCCGCTACAAGCAATTCATCGCCGTGAACGAGGCGTTGCGGCGCATCGGGACCGCGCGCCAACCGAGCGCGCGCGGCGGCATCGTCTGGCACACCCAGGGCTCGGGCAAGAGTCTGACGATGCTGTGGCTGGCGCTCAAGCTGCGGCGCGATGAAGCGCAGCGGCAGCCGGCGGTCGTCATCGTCACCGACCGCACCAAGCTCGACCGGCAGATCGCCGGAGTGTTCACCGCCTGCGGATTCCCGAACCCCGAACGGGCCGACAGCGTGCGCGATCTGCGGCGAATCCTGGAACATCCCACCGGCAAGACGGTGATGACTACCATCCAGAAGTTCCAGGAGATCACCGGCGCCGGCAGCGCGGCGCGGCGGCGTTCGGTGCATCCGGTTCTGTCCGAAGCCGCCAACATCTTCGTGATGGTGGACGAAGCCCATCGCACCCAGTACCGCAGTCTGGCGGCGAACATGCGGCAGGCGCTGCCGAATGCCTGCTTCCTCGGCTTCACCGGCACGCCGATCGACAAGCAGGACCGCAGCACGCTGCGCACGTTCGGCCCCTACATCGACACCTACACCATCGAGCAGGCGGTCCGGGACCAAGCGACGGTGCCGATCTTCTACGAAAGTCGGCTCCCGGAGTTGCAGATCATCGGCCAGACCATCGATCAGGTGTTCGACCGCGTGTTCGCCGACCGCAGCGACGACGAACGCGCCGCCATCAAGCAGCGCTACGCCACCGAACAGGCGATTGCCGGCGCCCCGCGCCGCATCGAAACGGTCTGCCTGGACCTGCTCGATCACTTCAGCAAGTTCATCGCTCCGAACCGCTTCAAGGCGCAGGTGGTGGCGGCCAGCCGTCACGCCGCGGTCACCTACAAGGAGACGCTGGACCGGCTGCATGGCCCCGAGTCGGCGCTGATCATGTCGGCGCTGCACAACGACGAGCAGCGGCTGGCCCGCTGGCATTTGCGCAAGGAGGAGCAGGATCGGCTCGTCGAACGGTTCAAGGATCGTGATGACCCGCTCGCCATCCTGGTGGTGTGCGACATGCTGCTGACCGGCTTCGACGCGCCGGCGGAACAGGTGATGTATCTCGATGCGCCGCTCAAGGAACATTCGCTGTTGCAGGCCATCGCCCGCGTCAATCGCCCGCACGGCGACGAAAAGACCTACGGGCTGGTGGTCGATTACTGGGGCGTGTCCGCCAAGCTGCAGGACGCGCTGGCGATCTTTTCGACGGCCGAAGTGCAGGGGGCGCTGACGTCGAACGTGGACGAGTTGCCGCGCCTGCAGACCCGGCATGCGGCGGCGATGAAGTTCTTCCGGACGGTGACGGATACGAGCGATCTGAACGCCTGCGTGCGGGTGCTGGAGCCGGAGGATGTCCGGGCCGCGTTCGACCTCGCGTTCCGCCGCTTCAGCCAGTCGATGGACATGCTGCTGCCGGACCGGCGCGCGCTCGCGTACCATGCCGACCTCCGCTGGCTGGGCAAGATCCGCGGCGCCGCGCGCGCCCGCTACCGCGACGACCGCCTCGATCTGTCCGGCTGCGGGGAGAAGGTGCGCACGCTGATCGCCGACGCGGTCGTGGCGGACCGCATCGAGATTCTGGTCAAGGAAGTACCGCTCTTCTCGCCGGAGTTCGAGGAGAAGATCGGGGCGTTGGCCACCGATGAGGCGAAGGCCAGCGAGATGGAGCACGCTATCCGCCACGAAATCAGCGCCCACATGGACGAGAATCCCGCCTTCTACCAGTCGCTGCGCGAGCGTCTGGAGGAGATTGTCGAGAAGCGGCGCGTGGAACGGATAGACGCCGCTGAGCAGCTTTCGCTCCTGACCGACCTGCGCGGCGATGTCAAGGGTGAGCAAACGCGAGCGCAGGACCTCGGCCTCGACGCGCGCGGCTTCGCCATCTATGGTTTGTTGGCGAAACAGCGCCCGAGCAAGAGCGAGATCGACGAGCGGTTCGCCGCCTACGATACCGGCGACCGCGACCTCGCTGCCGATCTCGATGAGGCGATCGAACCGTTCACCACCCTGGTCGACTGGTGGCAGAAGGAGGACCTGCAGCGCCAGATGCGGCGCACGATCAAGCAGCACCTGCGCGCCCGCGGTCTCGCGGAGGATGACATGGAGGCGCTCACCCTCGGCATCGTCGATCTCGCCAAGGTGCGGGCCGCCCCGTGACCGCCGCCGAGACCTCGGCGGTTACCTGGGGCGGGACGAGGCTGGCGTACGCCATCCGCCGCAGCCGGCGGCGGAAGAAGACCGTAGCGGTCACGGTGGCTCCCGACGGCAGCGTGCTGCTGGTGGCCCCGGAACAGTTTCCCACCCGCCGGCTGGACGCGCTGGTGCAGCGGAAGGCGGCGTGGATCGCGCGGCGGCGGCGGCACGTGCAGTCTCACGACCCGCCGCCCGCGCCGCGCGAGTTCGTCAGCGGTGAGAGCGTGCTCTATCTCGGGCGCCACTATCGTCTGAAGGTCCATTCGGGGGAGACCGGCGCCGCCAAGCTGCGCGGCGGTTGGCTGCACGTACCCGCGCCGCACGGAGCGGAGCGGACGGAGCACGTGCGCGCCGCCTTGGTCGCCTGGTTTCGCCGGCACGCGGCCGCGCGATTGCCGGAACGGGTGGCGGCCTGGCGCGCGAAGGCCGGCGTCGAGCTGCCGCGCATCGTCATCTCCGATCAGCGGAAGCGGTGGGGGAGCTGCGACCGCACGGCATCGTCCGCCTGAACTGGCGCATCATCCAGGCCCCCATGCGGCTGGTCGACTACGTCGTGGTCCACGAGCTGGTCCACCTGCGCCACCGCGGCCACGGCCGCGACTACTGGCAGGCCGTCGGCCGCGTCCTGCCCGACTACCAACGCCGTCGCGAAGACCTCCGCCAACGCGGTACCAGCCTGGCTTGGTAAACCCATTGGGCCACCACTCACGGACGTTCGTCCCACCTGTCAAATAACTCTATCCGTCGAACCGCATCCAAGAAACCAAATCCATCTATAATCGGAAAAGGACTACCGTCTTCGTAGTCTCTTACACATTCGACAACTCGCTCCCCGTAGATGCTTGCCTGTTCTTGATGCCGATCAATTAGCGGTGACTTGGCCTGTCGATCATATTTCACATTCTTTTTTTGGCTTGCTATCTCCCTAGCAGCCACTACAATGACAGCATCGAACCGCGCATCTCTGATGGTGACTCGCTTACCTATGGCATCTACGAGCTCTTGATCAGACAGATATCCTCGCACGAATTGCCAATAAACATCAGTATCGATTGTCCTGATGATTAACGCCACTTCGATGACCTCGCCATGGATCCTCTGGAAAGCAGGCTGGACGTTTCGCAACGAGGCCGCCGCCAACCCAAACCGATGGATCACCTGGCCGATTTGCCGAAGACTAAAGTCCGACAATCCAAAGAACTCTATCAGTAGATCGACATTCATTTCGACCTTTACTCCATTCAACAAACCTTGAATGAACCCCGTCCGATCGGGCTCAGGGAGTCTGAAGTCGATATCGAAGAACCTGCGCAGGTAGCCGGTGGCGTCGAACTCGCTCCCGTAGAGTGCTCTGATCGAATGGGTGAGTTGGGTACGGTTCACTGCCAGCACGAAGACGACGTGGTCTGCATCGAACAGATGCTTCGCGACCTCGATGAGCGCAACCGCATAGGATGGGCGGCATCTGTCCAGCTCATCGATGACGACCATGAGCGGATGCTTCGTGGATTGAGCCAAGGAGCTGGCCATTCCCTGAAGTTTATCCCGGAATTTTCTGATCGATTTGTCACCATCCTTGTACCTGCCAAGTCGGTCCTCTGCATAGGACGCGAGCATGTTCCCTGCTTCCTTCAGTGCATGAACATCCACGATACCCGAAGTTGCGATTCGAATAAATCCTGGAATGGATCGGATGATCACCTCTTTCGCGGCCTCCATAATATCATTGACTTTTTCTTTGAACGATCCGTCACCAAACGTTTTTAGCCCATCCTCAAGCTCCGAGGCCAGGGCTACGAAGGGATCTTCGGCATGGTCGGTCTCCCAGGCGTTGAACTCGACGATCGGGAATCCCTCATTGCGTAGATGCTGCGACCACATCTTGAGAAACGTGGTCTTGCCGGCGCCCCAGGGGGCATCGATGGTCAGGACGCATGGCCCCTCGATGTTATCGACGAGCCGGGTGAGAATTTCCGCAGACTTCTTTCTGTCCAGCAAGTCGTTCTGGAACGGGTCGTTGCAGGGTACTTCAATCTCCGCCGGCCGAATGCGTATTCCCATATGTCTCCTCTCATCTCCCGAGATAGCGTCGGGAAAGCGTAGCCGGCGGCGGAAGAACTGGCAAGCGCAGGCCCGAATCGTCGACATTTCGGATCGCGGGGCGCACAATCCGGGGATGATGGACGGTCGGTATCGACTCGAGGAGCCTGCCGCGATCGCCGACGGGGCGACGCCGCTCGACCGGGAGCGCCTCTACCGCGGGGAGCTGCTGGTGTTCCGCCGGATGGCGGCGATGGCCGCCCTGGCCGCGCGAGCGCAGGAGATGGCCGGCGCGGCGTTTGCGCCCGCCGCTCCGCCGCGCGCCGAGGAGTCGTTCGCGCCGGCCGAGTTCCTGGCCCGCGCCGCGGCGCTACGCCGCTCGTTCATGCGCGACGAACAGGTGCGCGCGGCGCTGCGGGCGGTGATCGCGGCGTTGGGGCTCGACCCGGCCTCCACCTACGCCGACCGCCTCATCCTGCGCCTGCAGCCGAGCGGCGCCGCGCACCGCGGCCGGCGGGTGCGGGACCTGCCGCCGCACCGCGATACGTGGGGCTCCAACGTCATGGCGCAGATCAACCTGTGGAGCCCGGTATTTCCCATCGACGCCGGCGCCACGCTGGTGATCTGGCCGACGCTGTTCGACCGCGCGGTGCCCAATACCAGCGCCGCCTGGGACATCGAGCGGCTGCGCGAGTCGCCGGGGCGCTACCCCCTGCTGCCCGAATGCCAAACGCCGCTCGACGCCGACGCCCCGCCGGCGCTGCCGGTGGTCATCGAGCCCGGCGATCTGCTCTGCTTCTCCGGGGCGCATCTGCATGCCAGCCGGCCCAACCGGACGGGACGAACGCGCCTGAGCATCGACACTCGCATCGTCGACGGCGGCGACGTGCGCGCCGGGCGCGGAGCGGCCAACGTCGACGGCCGCGCGCCGCGGGTCTCCCATGAGTGGTTCCGCAACGTGGCGGACGGCGGCGCGCTGCAGGCGGGTCCGGTGGCTCACGACGGGACTTGAACCGGGCGGGGAGGACGGAGCAGGCTCTGCGCGACCACGACGTGAAACCACCTGACGTGACGTTCTGCTCGGCGTCGTTACCGACGAGATCGCGGGACCTGGGCCGGATGATCACCGGCGAAGGGCTGCGCGGCTACGACATATACTCATCTGCACATGCGGGGCTGATGCCGAGGTGGTTGACCATCTTGCGGACGTGGAAAACCTGCACCATGGGACGACGGGCACCACGTCTTCCGGTGGGAAGCGACCGGTAGGCGGCCACGGCGGCGTTCCAGTCAGCCATCGCGGTCTCGTCACGCTCGTCGAAGAAGCGCTCGACCTCGGCTCGAAAGGCTTCGTACGTGTCGGCCGTGGACGCGATGTCCGCCAGGATGCCAAGGAACGTATTCCGCAAATCGGTGTAAGCCGCCGGTATATCCTTTCCTCCGGCGGCCATGCCTCCGGGTTGTACGCCGCTGAGCCAGATCCCGTCATCCTCCCGGACTCCGAGTATACGGCTCACCGCATGGATCGAAGCGATGAACCCGCGGCCGAAGACATTTCCCTTGTAGGTGAAGATCAGCGGCCAGGCGCGGAACGCGTCCTCCGTGGTCGCCCTGTCGATGGAGTGGTCGCGCACTTCGCCAAGGGTCTGCATAGCCTGATCTCTTCCCTGCAGTTATAGCATAGCCCAATCGGGTCTCGGCGGCGAACGACGATTCCCGCCCGGAGAGATGCGCCGTGGCGCGCTGCTGCAGGCGGGTCCGGTGGCTCACGACGGGACTTGAACCGGGCGGGGAGGACGGAGCATGCTCTGCGCGCGTGAAATCACCTGACGTGACGTTCCTGCTCGGCGTCGTTACCGACGAGATCGCGGAAGACCCGGCGGTCGCGCTGCCGGCGGCGCGGGAGATGGGCTTCAGCCACGTCGAGCTCAACCGGGTCGGCGGGCGCGGGGTCCACGAGCTGTCGGACGCGGAGATCGCCGACCTGGGCCGGATGATCGCCGGCGAGGGGCTGCAGGTGGTCGCGGTCGATCCGCCCGCCTTCAAGGCGATCGAGCTGGACGAGGTGCCGGCCGCGGACGTGACCCGCCACCCGGCGGTGGTCGAGCACCTGGAGCAGGTCCGGCGGAGCTGCCACGCGGCCGGCGAGTTGGGAGCCGGCATCGTGCGCGTCTTCTCGTTCCGGCGCAGCTACATGACCGGCGCCGGCAACCCCTCCCCGCGGGAGGCGCGCGGCGGCGCCATCCCCGACGCCCTGCTGCCCAAGATCGCCGCCGGGCTGCGCGCGGCGGCGTCGGTCGCCGGCCAGCACGGCGTCACGCTCGGGTTGGAGAACGTGCGCTCCTGCTGGGGCAACTCCGGGCACAACGCGGCCCGCATCCTGGCCGCCGTCGACGACCCGCGCCTGCGCGCCATCTGGGACCCCGGCAACGACTTCGTGTCCGGCGGCAGGCCCTGGCCGGACGGCTACCGCGCCGTGCTCCCGTACCTGATCCACGTGCACGTGAAGGACGCCCAGGTCGTGGACGCCGTCACCGGCCTGACGCGCTGGGCGCCGATCGGCAGCGGCGCCGTCGACTACGCCGGCCAGATCGCCGCGCTCCGCAGCGACGGCTATGCCGGCGTCGTCAGCGTCGAAACCCATTGGCGCAAGCCGGGCGATACCGGCCCGGAGTCGACCCGCGAGACCCTGGCCGGCCTGCGGCGGTTCCTGTAGCGGCGCGTCCCCCGACCGGCGCTCCGCCGCGCCGGGCTTTACACGCCCAGGTCGAGGTAGGTGTCGGATATCTTGCGCAGCGCCACCACGAACGCGGCCGCTTGAACGTCGCCCATTCATCCGGTACGATGTCCTGCTGGAAGAGATGGCCGAGCCGCCTCGGCGGCGTCTGCCTCAGCTTTGGGAGTACTTCGAGTGACCTACAATAAGTTTAAGTCCCCCCCCCCCCCCCCCCGGGGAGGCCGCCAGGATGAGAGTATACCGCGCCGCACGCGACAGAACCAATCCGACTCGTAAGGCATCGCTGCTCCTGGCGTTGGCGGCGGTCACCGGCATCGCCCTGCTGGCGTGCCAGCAGGCGGCCCGGCCGGCAGCAACGAACGGCACCGGCGGCGCGGGGAGCGGCGGCACTGGCGGCGACGGCGGGTCGCCGACCGCGCCGGCCCCGGCGCCGGCCACGAAGAGCTGGCCCCTCGGGGAGGATGCCTGGTCATCGGCGCTGCCGCTGCCTGACGCAGCGGACCCGAGCGCCTTGACGATCCGCTCCGAGCCGTTCGCCTGGGACGGGCTCACCGGCGCCGAGGGCGAAACGGTGACCGTGTCGATCGGCGGCAACGAGCTGCCGTTCACGAGCACGGCGGCCGAGCCGGCCTTCGCGGGCGACCTCAGCGGCGCGCAGTGGGAGGTTTCCGCCGAAGTGAGCGCCGGCGCGATCGTGCTGGTGCTCACCGCCCCGGATCAGTCGGGCGCCCCCGACACCGTCGAGTCGGTCAGGATTACCGACCGGGGGAGCGGCTACGTCTCGGTCCCCACCGTCTCCTTTACGGCGCCGCCGGCCGGCGGCGCCGAAGCAACCGGCACCGTAGCGGGCGGCGGCGCCGTCGCTTCGGTGACGATGGGGACCAACGGCAGCGGCTACGTCTCGGCACCCACCGTCTCCTTCTCGGCGCCGCCGGCCGGCGGCACCACGGCAACCGGCGCCGTGGCGGTCACCGGCAGCGTCGATGACGTGACGGTCGGGACCGCCGGCAGCGGCTACACCTCGGCACCCACCGTCTCCTTCTCGGCGGCGCCGGCCGGCGGCACCGACGCCGCCGGCACCGCGGCGATCAGCGGCGGCGTCGATGACGTGACGATCGGGACCGCCGGCAGCGGCTACACCTCGACACCCACCGTCTCCTTTACGGGCGGCGGCGGCAGCGGAGCAGCCGCCACGGCGACGAGAAGCGGCGTCGTCGCTTCGGTGACGATGGGGACCGCCGGCAGCGGCTACACCTCGGCACCCACCGTGACCATCTCGGCGCCGCCGGCCGCCGGCACCACCGCCACCGGCGCCGCGGAGGGGCCGGACCGGGTCGCTTCCGTGGCGAGAACCGGCAATCAATATGGGAGCGGCTACAGCTCGGTCCCGACCGTGACCTTCTCGGCGCCGCCGTCCGGCGGCACCACCGCCACCGGCACCGCGTGGGGGCCCGACGCCGTGTCGCGGGCGCGTTTCGCGAGCGCCTCTCACCGGGGGAGCGGCTACACGAGCAATCCGACGGTGTCGTTCCAGGCGCCGCCGTCCGGCGGCACCAGGGCCACCGGCACCGCATATCGGTACAGCGACGGGCGGATGGAGCGCATCTTTGTGTCTAACCCGGGCCGCGGCTACACCTCGGCGCCCGCCGTCACCCTTGTGGGCGGCGGCGGCAGCGGGGCGGCCGTCACCGTGGATCTGTTCACCAACATTCGAGGAGTGGACATCACCAACGCGGGAGCGGGCTACACCTCGGCCCCCACGATCACCTTTTCCGGGGGCGGCGGCAGCGGGGCCGGCTACCACGCGGTGATGGGCACCACCATCACCGGGGTGACGGTCACCAACCCCGGCAGCGGCTACACCTCGGCGCCCACCGTCTCCTTCTCGGGCGGCGGCGGCAGCGGAGCGACCGCTACCGCGAGCGTGGCCTACGGGGCAGCATCGGTGAGGGTCACCAACCCGGGGAGCGGCTACACCTCGGCGCCCACCGTGACCTTTTCGGCGGCGCCGAGCGGCGGCACCACCGCCACCGGCACCGCGGTGATGGACTACGGGGTCGACTCGGTGACGGTCGGGACCGCCGGCAGCGGCTACACCTCGGCGCCCACCGTCTCCTTTACGGGCGGCGGCGGCAGCGGAGCGGCCGCCAGCGCGGTGATGGACTACGGGGTGGCCTCGGTGACGGTCACGAACGAGGGGAACGGCTACACTTCCGCCCCCACCGTGACCTTTTCGGCGGCGCCGTCCGGCGGTACCACCGCCACCGGCACCGCGGTCTATGAATACCGCGTCCGGTCGGTGAGGATCACGAACGGGGGGAACGGCTACACGACGGCCCCGACCGTGACCTTTTCGGCGGCGCCGTCCGGCGGCACCACCGCCACCGGCACCGCCATCCTGGCGGCGGGCGGCAATGACCCGTACCAGAACCTGTTCTTTGCCCGCCAGACCCTGGCCGGCCAGCAGCTTCTGGTCGAGGTAGGGGTAGAGTGACGATGCTACCCCCAACACACACACGAATCAGGGCCGACCGCGGCAGCGTGCGACCGGCGAGCTGGGAGCCGGCATCGTGCGCGTCTTCTCGTTCCGGCGCAGCTCCATGACCGGCGCTCGGCCGGGCCGGCCTTACACGCCCAGGTCGAGGTAGGTATTGGCGATCTTGCCCAGCGCCACCACGAACGCGGCCGTGCGGTAGTCGTCGATCCGGTCGTTCCGGTGGAACGTCTCGCTGATCTCGTCATATGCCTGCCGCATGGTGTCGTCCAGGCCCGATCGCACCAGCGCAAGCTCGTCGGCGCCGGTGATCAACTCGGCGCGCAGCGCCGCGTCGGCGGAACGGCCGGTCATCTGCTCCAGGGCGCTGACGATGCGCGCGCCGCGCCCCTCGTCCAGGCGGCGGTCCAGCCGGCCGAAGCGGATGTGCGACAGGTTCTTGATCCACTCGAAGTAGGAGACGGTCACGCCGCCCGCGTTCACGTACAGGTCCGGCAGCACCGGTATGCCGCGCCGACGCAGAATCTCGTCTCCCCCGAAGGTGACCGGACCGTTGGCCGCCTCCACCACCAGCCGGGTGCGGATCGAGGCGGCGTTGCCGCGATGTATCTGGCCCTCGATCGCGGCCGGGATCAGCAGGTCGCACGGGGTGGCCAGAAACGCGTCCGCCGCCACGTCCGTCCTCCCGCCGGGAAACCGATCGACGCCGCCGTAGCGGTCCAGATGGTCGCGCAGCTCGGCGATCGCGATGCCGCGGTCGTTCAGGACCACGCCTTCGCGCGTCATCACGCCGACGATCAGCGCGCCGTCTTCCTCGGAGAGGTACTTGGCCAGGTGGAAGCCGACGTTGCCGAGCCCTTGCACCACGATCCGCTTGCCGGCCAGCTCGCCGTCCAGGCCGGCGAGCGCCATGTCCTCCGGGCGGCGGAACAGCTCGCGCACCGCGAACTGCACGCCGCGTCCGGTCGCCTCGATCCGGCCCGGGATGCCGCCGGAGGTGACCGGCTTGCCGGTCACGCAGGCCAGCGCGTTGATCTCTTCCGGGCGCAGCGTCCGGTAGACGTCGGCGATCCAGCCCATCTCGCGGGCGCCGGTGCCCATGTCGGGCGCCGGCACGTTGCCGCCGGGGCTGAGGTAGCCGCGCGCGATCAGCTCGCGGGCAAAGCGGCGGGTGATCGCCTCCAGCTCCCGCTCGGAGTGGCGGCCCGGCTCCAGCCGCACGCCGCCCTTGGAACCGCCGAACGGGACGTCGACCAGCGCGCACTTGTAGGTCATCAGCGCCGCCAGCGCCTCCACCTCGTCCTGGTCGACGCAGACGGCGTAGCGGATGCCGCCCTTGGCCGGCAGCAGATGCGAACTGTGCGTGGCGCGCCAGCCGCGGAAGATGTGGTACACGCCGTCGTCCAGCCGCACCGGAAAGTGGAGTTGCAGCACCGAGTCGCACGCCTTGATCTGCCCCGCCAGTCCCGACGGCAGCTCCAGGTGCCGCAGCGCGCGGTCGACGGTCATGGAAAGCCCGTCGTTGAAGCTCGGTTCGACGGCCGGCTGCGTGTCCGGGCTGCTCATGCCGCCGTCAGCCTACCCGGTTCCCCGCCGGCGCGAGAAGACCGCGCCGGTCGAAAGCCAACGGCTAGCCATGGCGCCATCTTCCGTGTCCGATCGACTGCCCAATCGCTACATCGCAGCCGCATCACCGACATGTCATGATCCTGTCTGGAGACCACTATGTCCACGGCCACCGTGATCCTTCAAGGCATCACCTACGCCAACCATGAGAACGCCGTCAAGCGCGTGCTCGCCATCCCCAATCCGGAGCGGATCACCATCGGAGTCGCCTTCTTGAATGCGGGCGGTCTGTCCGCCGTCGGTCACGCCATCGCAACCGCCGCCGCCAACACCACCGTCTTTGTGGGCATACGCAATGGAATCACTTCCGCACAAGGTCTCACCGAACTCCTGCGCCTCGGGTGCTCGATCTACGTCGTCGACACGGGTTCCCGATCGATCCTGTTTCATCCGAAGATATACGCTTCCAGAAACGCCGAAGAAGCCCGGGTCATCATCGGTAGCGCCAACCTCACGCGAGCCGGACTGGCTTCGAACATAGAAGCCGGTCTTTGCTTGACATTGTCGCTGAATCACCCCGACAACGCAGTGATGGTCACCGATCTCGAAACCAACCTCTACGGCATGATACCAACGTTCCCGGATCATGTCTTCCCGATTACCGACGATCGAACGATTCAACGACTCCTCGATTCCGGGCGCGTGGTCGATGAGTCCGTAACGGTTGCTCCCCCTTCCGCGGGCTACTCACGAGATCGGCAAATGGACGTACCAGGCGTGATGCCGCTGAATACCAGGTATGTACCCCTCCCTGTCCGGAAGCCTTCCGCTCATCGGCCGTCGAAGTCTATCCCGGCTGCATCGCGCATGAGGCCGACGCTCGTCTGGCAAAGCGGGCCGCTCACTCGACGAGCGCTTACGATACCTGTCGGCACGACGACCAATCCGACCGGTTCGATGCTCTTCACCAAGGGGGCCATGGAAGATATCGACCAAAGACACTATTTTCGCGACGAAGTGTTCGGACTGCTCGATTGGCGGACCGACCCTCGTACCCCCTACTACGAACGAACCATCGCTCGATTCGACATCGTCATTGCCGGCATCGATTACGGGCGCTTCGAACTGCGCGTGTCCCACAATACGCGGACCGACTCAAAAGCGTACCGCCAGCGAAACAGTATGACTCAGCTGCACTGGGGTGACGCACGCCCGCTCGTTGCCCGTACGGATCTGCTGCACCGAACGATTTATCTGTACAAGTCCGGAGAGGGATTTATCCTCGAAATCGAATAGGTCCGGTCACGCTCCAGACGCCGACAGGGAACGGATTCGCTGTCGGCGGTCCCGCAGTTTCTTCCATGCACCGAGCAGGTCTTCTTGGGCATTGGCAGGTATTCCGATAGCGCCAAGAACGATCCGTGACTGCCGTTCGAGGACCGACTCCGCCGATAATGTACGGACAGCGTTATCGAGATCCCGGATGTCGACCTCGACTTCTTTCGGAACCGGAAGCAGCAAGTTTTCGATCTCCGAGGGCACCAACTCGAGGACGCCGCCTCCGTAGTGACGACCCTCCAACTCGGCGCTCAGCGCCGTAAGCGCATTCATGAAATTGAAGACGAACCGACCGGCGGAGCCGTTTCTGATTCGCACTCGATATGCCGTATCTGTAGTGTAGGCGCGCAGTTCATTGAGAATCAAACGGGGCGTATCATGCGAACGTTTCAGCATACCCACATCCGTGGCGTAGACCGAAGGCACGGCGTACCAGGGCTCGCGGATGCGACACTTGTACCGCACGTGATATCGTCTCTGCTCACCACGTCGTATGTACGCCCGGCCGCCAGCGTTGTCTTCGACGCTGGAATCCTGAAACCACACGAAATTGGTCGGGCTGCCCCGAGCCGCATTCGCGACGTGTTGATTCCAGTCGTATATCACTCCGGGACAGTGCTCGCTGCGGCCGAACATGGGATGCGCCCATGGCTTCAAGCCATATTCGTGGACCGTTTCATCCGAAACGAGGAAAAAGCTGTTCGCGCCGGTGACGATCCCTACATCGACCTCCGCGACATCATCAAAACGTCTTACGTGCCCGTTCTCGACGATGCCGTCGAGAAGTGTTCGTATGTACGAAGGCAGCAAAGCTCTGGTCCACTTGGCTTGCATGGCAGGCCCATCGATACAGGTCGGCGCGCCGAACACCGCTTCCGGATCACTGTCAACGAATTCGCGTCCGCGTACGGAGTGTATGCCGATGCCTTCTGCATGGTCCCACGGGCCACGCCGCTTCTGTGCCAGTAGCAGTACGGCGCCCTGGAGTGTCTCCGGAAACCAAAGCTCCGCAGGGTCGACGATGACAACTCGCTGGCAGTTCGATGCCAGATACCGCCTTAACGATCGAGCGTGCGTCACGTGAAGGATCTCGGTCGGCACCACCATCGCAAGGCGACCACCCGGACGCAACAGGGAAAACGAGCCGAGGACGAACGGCACCCAGGCATTCGTGTGCTTGGTGAACTTACAGCCCAACTCTTCGAATATATGTTGGGCGCGCCGCTGAAAGACCGTCGGGAGATACTGGTATCGGATGAACGGCGGATTTCCCAGTACGGCGTCGAATCCAATATCTCGGTCTCGCAGGACGTTGCCTGCCCAGCCGAGAAAGTCCTCACTCCGAACGGTAACACGCGTCAAGGCGGACGACGCCACCCGGCGCATCGACTTCATCGCTTCATGGCGATCGATCTCAAACGCCATCACGGCGGAATCCCCGAGATGCGTCGCGATCTTGTCGAGGAAGACACCGTCCCCGCAACTGGGTTCCAGGATCGAACCGGGACCGATTCCGCGTACCCAACGGACCATGAACTCGGCAAGGTCGTCAGGAGTGTAGTACCCGCCACGCAGCTTCTGGTCGGTCTGAAGTTCCTTGCAATTCACCGATGCGTCACTTTACCGCTGAGGAGGTGCTTTGATGTTCGGTAAACACTATTCGACCGGAGCCTGTCTGAAACATGGCGTCATCTATGCGACATGAGTACCATACATGGCCTTGTGACCGACGTCAAGAATCCAGCGTCTGGTAACGCTGGCACTGGCTGCGGCGTCTGTGCGCTTGACCGGCCGGCGGCCTGACGCCGAGTATCGTCGTCGTGGCCCGGGCCTATCGCGCCGCGCTGCGTGGCGTCATCGTGCCGGTGCAGACCGACCTGCACTTTCCGCTGGCGGCCGGGCGCATCGACGTTCGCACGTCACCCGTATGGGGCACGATTCGCCGGCCGGCAGATCGACCCTGGACCCACCGACGGCGATCGGCCCGCGGTCAGCGCCGGCGCCGCGGCCGCTTGCGGGGAGCCGACAGGTAGCGGACCAGCCAGTAGGCGAGGTAGGCCAGCAGCAGCACCGGGCCGGCGCTGGCGCCCACGAACAGCGGGGTGATCGGCGAGCCGTAGACCGTGAGCATGCGTTCGCCGTCCCATTCCTCGATCTCCGCCAGCGCCACGAAGCCGCCGGCGAAGACGCCGATCAGAAGCACCGGCAGGGCCAGCACCCAGGCGGCGTGGAGCGCGGTACGGACGGGTCGGTTCACCGGGATGCCTCGGCCTCCACGGTACCATCGGGAACCTGCCCCCGTCACCCCGATCCGGGCCGCGCGGGTTCCGCACACTTTCAGCGCCTGTTTACCTGCGGTTCATCGCCGGCGCTACACTGCACCTCACGTACGAGGAACCGCAACGGTGCAGGGTAAGGTACTGGTCGTGGAAGATGATCGCGCCATCAGCGATCTGCTGCGCGTCTACCTGGAGAAGGAGGGGGTCGACGTCACCGTGACGGACTCCGCCGAACAGGCGCTGCCGGCCATCGAGCGCGCCGATTTCGATCTGATGCTGCTCGACCTCAATCTGCCCGGCAGAGATGGCTTCGAGCTGCTCGCCGACCTGCGCCGGCGGCACGACCTGCCGGTGCTGGTCCTGACCGCCCGCGACGCGGAGGAGGACAGCATCTTCGCCTTCGGCGGCGGCGCCGACGACTACGTCACCAAGCCGTTCTCTCCCAAGGTGCTCACCGCCCGCGTCCGCGCCCACCTGCGCCGCCGGCGGGCGTCGGTCGAGCCGGCCGAGCCCGCCCTGCGCTACGGGCCGCTGTCGATCGACCGCGACGCGTACCTCGCCACCCTCGACGGCCGCCCCCTCAACCTGGCGCGCAAGGAGTTCGAGCTGCTGGCCATGCTGGCCGCCGCGCCGCGGCAGGTGTTCACCGCCGAGCAGCTCTACGATCGGGTGTGGGGCAACCGCTTCGGCGACCTGTCCACGGTGACCGTGCACGTGCAGCGCATCCGCAAGAAGCTCGGCGCCCAGGGCGCCCGCCGGGTACAGACCGTGCGCGGCGTCGGCTACCGGTTCGAGCCGGACCCGGAAGAGTCCTCGTGAGGCTGCGCACCCAGCTCGTGCTGCTGGCGGCGGCGGTCGCCCTGTCGCCGGTGCTGGTCGCCGCCATCTACGCCGGCGCCCACTCCGTCCTGCGGCAGAGCGCGGACGTGGCGCAGCGCGACTTTCCGCCGGCGATGCGCTGGATACGGGAGGAGTTGCCGCGCTACCTGGCCGGCGACCAACCGACCATCGAGCTGCCCGACGGGGTCCGCCTGACCGTGCTGGACACCGACAACCGGGTGCTGTTCTCCAGCCTGCCCCGCTATCCGGCCGGGACCGCGGTGGATCCGAACGAGCTGCTGCGCGCCTCCCGGGAGCGCGCCGACACGCGCACCATGCTGGAACCGCTGTTCCGGGACGGCGAGCTGGCCGGGACCTTTCTGCTCAGCATGCCGATCCGCTCGGTCGCCCTGCTGGCGCGGCCGCGCCTGAGCTGGATGCTCCGCAACGGCCTGACGATCTTCCTGCCGCTGGCGATCGTCGCCGCCGCGGTGGCGTGGATCATCGCCGCCGCGGTCAACCGGTCGGTGACCCGCCTGCAGCGGGCCACGCGCCGGGTTGCCGGCGGCGACCTCGACTTCGAGCTCCCGGCGCGCGGCAACTCCGAGCTGGCGTCGCTGGCGCGGTCGTTCGACGCCATGCGCGGCGCCCTCAAGGACGAGGCCGAACGGCGATCGCGGCTGCTGGCGGCGGTGTCGCACGACGTGAAGACGCCGCTCACCGCGATCAAGGGCTACCTGGAGGCGATAGCCGACGGCTTGGCCGAAGACCGCGAGACCCGCGACCGGTATCTGGCGATCATCGCGGAAAAGGCCGATCTGCTCGGCGCGCGGGTCTCCGAGCTGATCGAGTACGTGCGGCTGTCGTCCAGCCACTGGAGCATCGAGCCGGCGCCGACCGGCCTTGCCGCGTTCCATCGCGAGCTGTGCGCCGGCATGGCGGGCGACGCTGCGGTTCTGAAGCGCCGGCTGCGGCACGACCTGCGCATCCCGGAGCGGCTGACCGCGGCCATCGACGGCCCGCTCATGTCCCGCGTGTACGAGAACATCCTGGACAACGCGCTGCGCTTCACGCCCGAGGGCGGCGCCGTGACCGTTACCGCATCGGTCGCCGGCGACGGCGACCTGCAGGTACGCATCGCCGATGCCGGTCCCGGCGTCGCCGCCGAGGACCTGCCCCATCTGTTCGATCCGTTCTACCGCGGCTCCGGCACCTCGTCCGGCTTCGGGCTGGGGCTGTCGATCGCCCGGAGCATCACCGACGCGCACGGATGGAGCCTCGACGTCGACCGGAGCGCCGCTCCGGGCACGACGTTCGTGCTCACGATCCCGGCCCGCCTGATTGCGGCCCGCCCCACTTCGGACGGCGCCGAGCAAAGCCGTATAATGGACGAAGCGGCTGATCTCGCCTCGACCCCGGCCGCGGGACGTGGACAAGGCCACCGCGGACGACCTTTGTTGGAGGAAACATGAACACTCGCACCCTGCTACCGGTCCTCATCGCCCTGCTGGCGGCGCTCGCGCTGCCCGCCGCCGCTCAGGAGCCGGCGGACCTCACCACCATCCACGCGCTCGAGACCGCCCAGACGGCCAATCCCACGCTGCAGTCGCTGGCGCTGCAACGGGATAACGCGCGCGTCGCTCACACCCGATCCCTGGCCGGATCGGACGCGCGCATCGATCGGATGAGTGCGGCGCTGCAGTGGGAACGCGCGCAACTCAACTATCGTCAAGGTACGGTACGCGAGCTGCTGTCGATCGCGGAGGCGTACGTCGGCCTGCAACAGGAGAACGAGAACGTGAGCATGCTGGAAGAGCGCCTGCGCCTGGCGCAGATCGACCTGCAACAGTCGTCCGAGCGGGTGAGCATCGGCGCCGCCAGTCCGGTCACCGAGCTGCAGGCGCGCGTGGCGGCGCTCAGCGCCGAGCTGAACCTGACCGGCGCGAGCAACCGGCGCCAGTTCACCACGCTGCCCAACTTCGCGGCGACGACCGGCATCGGCACCGCCGTACTCGACGCGGCGGAGCTCGTCTCGCAGCCGCCGGAGACGCCCGAGCTGGGCGCCCTCGACTTCTATCTGGCGACCACCGCAGGGCGGCCGGAGCACGACCATGCGGCCCGGCAGCTCGAGATCGACGAGCTCGACCTGCAGCTGAAGTCGATGCAGAGCACCTCCAGCCTCGACCTGCAGACCGCTACCAACACCGTGGCCAGCAGCCGCGCCAACGTGGCGACGACCGCGTCCGACCTGCAGCGCGCCACCGCCAGCGCGTACGCCAACGCCGGACAGGCGTTCGGGACGGTGACGCTGCGCGAGCTGCAGCTCGAGCTGCAGCAGGAGAACACCCGCCGCACCCGCGAGCAGTTCGACGCCGGCCTGCTCACCGAATCGCAGCTCGCCTCTTCGCAGGCCGACCTGGTAGACGCGCACAATTCGCTGCGCGCGGCGCGCTGGTCCGCCTACTTCGCGTGGATCCGATTGCACGACGCGGCCGGGACCGACGTCCTGGCGATCTGGGAGGCTCGGTGAGCGTACGCCTCCGGCTGCTGGCGCCGGCGCTGGCTGCCCTGGCGATCACGGCGCTGCCGGCCGCGGCTCAGGAAGGGATCGGTCTGGCACGGGCGATCGACGCCGCGCTCGCCTCGCATCCGTCGGTGGTGCAGGCGCAGGCGGCCGTGCAGTCCGCGGCGCTCGCCTTGCGCATGGCGGAGATCGACCACGGCGACGTGACCGTGTCGTTGCGCGCCACGCCGGCATCCGGGTCGGTGCACCTGGCGCCGTGGGAAGACGGCGAGTTCAGCGACGTGGTCGATACCTTCGACGCCGATACGAGCGCCACGGTATCGGCCCAGGTCGATCTGCCGTGGGGCATGACGATCGCCGGCTCCTATACCGCCGGCGTCGAACTGGACGATCTGGACGATTTCGGGTCCACCGCGGAGGAGCGCTACACGGACGCCCAGAGCCTGTCGATCTCGCAGGACCTGCTGCCGGCCGGACCGCTGGCGCCGGCCGCGGCGGCCCTTGCCGGCCGCCGCGACGACCTGCGCCTGGCGCAGCTCCGTCTGTTGCGCGCGCGGAGCGACGTGACGCAGCAGGTCGCCCGGACCTTTCTGAGCCTGATCGAACGGACCGCCGCGCTGGCCGTATCACAGGAACGGCTGGCCGCCGCGGAGCGAGAGCTGGCCAACACCCGGTCGCTCGCCGACCAGGGGGCCGCGGACCCGATCGACCTGCTGAACGCCCGCATCGCCGCGGTCGAACGGCGCAACGCCGTCGCCGACGCGCGCGCGGCGCTGGCCCTGGACGGGGCGGCGTTCTTCGCCGATCTGGAGCTGCCGCAGACGGCGCTGGTCGCGCCGGCGGTCGACGCGGACGCGCTACGCCGTGCGGCGCTGGCGTTGCTGGACGCGCCGGCGGCGACCGCCGGCGCCGATGACTTCCTGGCGGTGCTGGAGGCGCAGGCGCAACTGGCCGCCGCGGAGCTGCGGTTGGAGCAGGCGCGGCGCGGATGGCTGCCGGCGCTTGCCGTGAGCCTGGACTACACCAAGAGCCGGGGCGCGCCCGGCCTGGGGCGGCTGAGCCTTTCGCTGACCGGCAGCTATACGCTGTACGACAGCGGCCGGCGGGAGGTCGCGGTCCAACAGGCGGAGGAGCAGGTCGACGCGGCGCGTCGGTCGTTGCGCACGGCGCGGAACACGGCTCAGAGCGGCCTGGAACGGACCCGGCTCGACTTGCGGCGGGCGATCGCCGCCGACGAGTTGGCCGTGCTGCGCCGCGAGCGCGCCGCCCTGCAGGCCGAGCAGGCGGCGCGCCGGCACGCCGCCGGAGCGATCAGCGACGCGGCGCTGGCCGATGCGGCGCTGCCGTTGCAGGAAGCCGAGGACGCCGCGCGGGCGGCCGTCCACGCGCTGGGACGCGCCTATCTGGCGCTGGCGATCGACCTGTCGGTCGATTCCGCGCAGGCGCTGGCCGCGATCGCCGGGTAACGGGCGATCGGGCGCCGGCCGGGACGCGGCCGCCGGACAGGCGGCGGTAGGCACGACCGCCGCGGCGGTGGCACTATCCCGCCGTGATGCAACGGCTACCCGACCACGTCTTCGCAGGGCTGGCAGCGCACGACACGCCGACCGTGTTCAACGCCATGGTCGCGCGTTTCGGCCTGCCGAACGAGGAATACACCGACCACACGATCCGCTGCCTGCTGCCCGAGCTGGGCAGCGTCATCGGCTACGCGGCCACCGTGGAGCTGACCACCAACGACCCGGATCCGCCCGAGGTGAGCTGGCGCGGTCACTACCGCCATCTCGAAGAGACCGAAGGGCCGCACATCGTGGTCATGCGCGACGCCGACAGCCGGCCGGGCCGCGGCGCGTCGTTCGGGGACGTGATGGCGGCCATGCACCGCCGACTCGGCGTCGCGGGGGTGATCGTCGAAGGCACGGTCCGCGACCTGGACGGCATCCGCGAGATCGGCCTGCCGGTGTTCGCCTGGGGGGAGGTACCCGGACACGGCCGATTCAGCGCGGTGCGCCTGGGCGCGCCGGTCACGGTGGGTCAGCTCCGCATCCGCCCCGGCGACCTGGTCATGGCCGACCGCAACGGCTGCGTGCGGGTTCCGCTCGACCGGGCCGAGGAGACGCTGGCCGCCGTGCAGTCGGTGATCGACCAGGAGAACGAGAGGCGCCGATTCGCCGCGAGCGCCGAGTTCTCGGCGGCGGAGGCGGCCCGCAAGTTCGGCTGGAAGGAACGATGAGACCGCCTGTCAATCGCCTCGCTGAGGCGGAACGGCGGCTCCCCGGAACCCTCCAACGGCTGCCCGGCGGCGCAGGCCGCGCTACCGAGCGCCGCCGCCATGCCGATCACCCATATGCGTACCGAAAAGGAGAACATGCATGCCCGTAGGCTCGGCAGGCTATCACGGCAGGTCGCGAGTTTGACGTAGCTGCAGAGTGCAGCACAAAGTGATGAACCAAGACCGGTGACCGGCGAGCCTTGACGATGACCGCGGACCGCTTCTTCTGCACCGAAGGCCCGATCAAGCCGGAGCGCCATTACCACGTCCCGCCGCTCGGGCGCATCGACCTCGACGGGGTCCTGCGCCTGATCGGCCAGTGGCGCTACTTCGTCCTGCATGCGCCGCGCCAGACCGGCAAGACCACGGCGCTGCTGGCGTTGCGCGACGCGTTGAACGACGGCGGCGAATGTCACTGCGTCTACGTGAACGTGGAGATCGGGCAGGCGGCCCGCGACGACGTGACCGCGGCGATGCGGGCGATTCTGGACCGGCTGTCGGTGGAGGCCGAGCGCACGCTGGGAGACGGCTCGCTGGCCGGCATCTGGCCGGCGGCCCTGGCAACGGCGGGCGGCCTGGGCGCTCTGTTGAAGGCGCTCACCCTCTGGGCGGAGGCGGCTCCCAAGCCGCTGGTGCTGCTGATCGACGAGGTCGACTCACTGGTGGGGGACACGCTGATCGCGGTGCTCCGGCAACTCCGCAACGGCTACCCCGACCGGCCGCGCCGCTATCCCCAGAGCGTGATTCTCTGCGGCGTGCGCGACGTGCGCGACTATCGGATTCGATCGACCCGGGAGCAGGCGGTCGTGACCGGCGGCAGCGCCTTCAACGTCAAGGCGGCCTCGCTACGGCTGGGCGACTTCTCGTACGACGAAGTCCGGCTGCTGCTCGCGCAACATACCGCGGCGACCGGGCAGCCGTGGGCGGAGCAAGCGGAGCGCCGCATCTGGTCGCTCACCAACGGGCAGCCCTGGCTGGTCAACGCGCTCGCGCAGGAGGCGGTCGAGCGCCTGCCCGACCGCGGGCGGCCGGTGCCGGTCGCCGCGGTCGATGAGGCGTGCGAGCGGATCATCCTGCGCCGCGACACGCACCTGGACCAGCTCGCCGACAAGCTGGCCGAACCGCGCGTCCGCAGCGTCATAGAGTTGCTCCTCAGCGGCGGCCAGTCCGCCGCTGACCTGCCGCGCGACGACCTGGAATACGTGCGCGACCTGGGGCTCATCCGGATCGACGGGGCCGTATCGATCGCCAATCCGTTGTACCAGGAGGTGATCCCGCGCGAGCTCACCTACACCACCGAGGCGACGCTTGCCGCCGACGCGGCGTGGTACGTCGAGCGCGGCGGCCGCCTGCAGGCGGACAAGCTGCTGGCGGCGTTTCAGGAGTTCTTTCGCGAGCATTCCGAGCACTGGGTCGAGCGGTTTCAGTACCGGGAGGCGGGACCGCAGTTGTTGCTGCAGGCGTTTCTGCACCGCATCGTCAACAGTGGCGGCCGGATCGAACGCGAGTACGGCCTGGGCCGGATGCGGACCGATCTGTTGATCGTCTGGCCGGCCGGCGCCGCCGTGCAGAAGATCGTGATCGAATGCAAGCTGCTGCACGGCAGCCTGGAACGGACGCTGGCGAGCGGGCTGACGCAGACCCGCGCCTATCTCGACCGGTGCGCCGCCGGCGAGGCCCACCTGGTCATCTTCGACCGCACCGCCGGCAAGCCGTGGGCCGCCAAGCTGTTCCGGCGCCGCGAAACCGCCGGCGGCCCGCCCGTCACCGTATGGGGGATGTGATCGGGCCGACCGAGGCCGGCCTACAGATCGACGCGGCCGCCGGGCTCGCTGAGCGAGGGCATGGGGGAGTGCCAGTCGTGGCCGCGGCGCTCGAACAGCCCCGAGGCGGCGGCCGGCCCCCAGCTTCCGGCCGGGTAGCCGTGCAGGGGGATGCCGGGCCGTTCCCGCCAGGCGGTCAGGATCGGCGTCACGAACTCCCAGCACGACTCGATCGCGTCGGCGCGCGCGTACAACGTCGCGTCGCCGATCATGCCGTCCAGCAGCAGCCGCTCGTAGGCGTCCGGCAGGTAGGCGTCGGCAAGATCGGCGTAGCGGAAGTCCATCGCCACCTGACGCACGGCGAACCCGGCCCCGGGCAGCTTCACGTTGCAGCGAAGCTGAATCGC
This sequence comes from Spirochaetia bacterium, assembly GCA_965203515.1. Lineage (GTDB taxonomy): Bacteria > Spirochaetota > Spirochaetia > SZUA-6 > Bin103 > CATQHW01. Next base: position 3,546,219 of record OZ241907.1, on the reverse strand, counting down.
CTCGTCCGGCTGGATGCGGATGATCAGCTTGCTGGCCTCCGCCGCCGCCGCCGACACCGCGTGACGGCCGTCACCGGCCGGGTCGGGGACGCCGGAGGTCACCGAGGCCGGCGGCGTGCCGAACAGATGATGCGGCACCTGCTTGAAGTGAATGACGATCTCCGTCACCCGCGCCGGCAGCCGCTTGCCGGTCCGCACCAGAAACGGCACGCCCGCCCAGCGCCGATTGTCGATGTAGAACCGCAGCGCCACGTAGGTCTCCGTGCGCGAGCCGCGCGGCACGCCCGCCTCCTCTCGGTAGCCGGCCAGCGCGCCGTCCGTGGTGAGCGATCCGGTGTACTGGCCGCGCACCACCTGCTCGACCACCTGCGACGGGGCGATCGGCCGCAACGAGTCGAACACCTTCACCGTCTCATTGCGCACCGCGCTCGGCAGGAAGTGCGCCGGCGGCTCCATGGCGATCATGCCGACCACCTGCAGCAGGTGGTTCTGCACCATGTCGCGCAGCGCGCCCGATCCGTCGTAGTAGCCGCCGCGCTGCTCCACCCCGACCTGCTCGGCGCCGGTGATCTCCACCATGTCGATCGTGGCGCGCGTCCAGAGCGGCTCCCACACCTCGTTCGCGAACCGCAGGACCAGCACGTTCTGGACCGTCTCCTTCCCCAGGTAATGGTCGATCCGGTAGATCTGCCGCTCCGTAAACCACGTGTGCAGCCGCTCGTTCAGCCGGCGCGCCGATTCCAGGTCGTAGCCGAACGGCTTCTCCACGATCAGCCGCCGCCACCCGCCGTCCCGCCCCGCGGTCAAGCCGGCGCCGGCCAGGCCGCCGGCGATCGGCTCGAAGAGGCTCGGCGGCGTCGCCAGGTAGTAGACGAAGTTGCCGCCGGTGCCGGCCGCGGCGTCGACCGCCTGCAACCGCTCGGCCAGCTTTCCGTACCCGTCGGCGGAACCGGTGTCGAGCTGCTGGTAGTGCAGCGTGCCGAGAAACCGATCCAGCGCCACCGGCGGCTGGCCGCCGGCGCCGTCCTGCAGCGCCGCCCGCATCGCCCGGCGGAACCGGTCGTCGCTCATGCCGGTGCGGCCGGCGCCGAGCACCGCAAACCGGTCCGGCAACAGGCCGCGCCGATGCAACTCGTAGAGTCCCGGGATCAACTTGCGCGCCGTCAGGTCGCCCGACGCGCCGAAGATCACCATCGTGCACGGCGACGCCTGATCGGTGGTCACTGCAGCCTCCGCGCCACTGTGGGTTGCGGCACCGCGCGCGTCAAGCGCGGTATCACCGGAACCCTATCGGGAACTGGTGATGCAAACATGCAACACGCAAGAAAGCGAGCCGCAGGCACTTGACGGCTGCTTCGATACGTGGATTTGTCCCGCTTTGGTGACGGGTAATCCCTGAGGCGCGCAACCCCGTCAGAGGAACAATCCTCGTAATGGCGTTTGGCCCGTCAAGCCGATCATGCCGACCGTCATGCTGCCGCCTCGGCTTCGTCGGCCTCGGAGGCAACGGGTGACCGGAATATAGAACCACCTCAGAACGGAACCGGCTCCTGACGATCCTCGCCGGGGCGGCCGAATCCGGCGCCTGCGTGGCGGTGGCGGTGATGAGCGGCGCACAGCAGTCGGAGATTGTTCGGCTCGGCGCGGCCGCCGCGGGCATACGGCACGACGTGATCGATCTGCAGCAGGTGTTGCGAGCCGCAGCGGCGCCCGCTGGTGCGGTCCACGTAGCTGCAGCGTCCCCGGTCGCGCCGCCAGACCGCGCGCTTGACCGCCGCCGGGATGGCGCGGCTGGTCCCTCCGTCCGCCTTCGCTGCCGAAGTTTGGGCCCGCGGCGGCGGAGCCGGCTTCGCGCACGCCGCAGCCTGCCGGCCGAGGCACCGCGTCTTCGCCGCCGAAGTGGTGCCGTCCGCCGGCTTCGCTGCCAAAGCTTCCGGGCGTTCCGGGCCGCGGTCCGCCTGCAGCGGCGTAGCGGCTCCGTCTCCCGGCTCCGCCGCCGGCTGCCCCGCCGTCTGGGCCGATACCTTCGCCGCCGAAGGAGCGGCGCTGTCCGAGCTGGCCTCGTGCTGCGCTGCCGAAGCGGCGCCGCGAGCCGAGGCCGCCTGCGTCTTCGCCGCCGAAGTCTGCTCGGCGCCTGCGGCCCGGGCGCCTGCGGCCCGGGCGCCTGCGGCCCGGGCGCCTGCGGCGTGGGCGCCGGTGCGCCGCCCGCGCGGCGGCCGGGCCGGGTCGTGGCGGTCGAGCCCTTCCTGCACCAGCCGTCCCACGATCTGACCTAACGTCATGTGCGGATCGACATGGGACAGGAGGCCCTTGAGCCGCTCCAACCCACGCCGGCACTCATCGTCGATGACCGCCTTGATCTCCCAGCGCCCGGCGCCCAACGGGCGCACCCGATCCGCCGGCGCCGCCAGCTCCGGGTCGACCTCGGCCAGCAGCTTCATCACCTGCCGGCTGCTCTTGCCGGCCGCCTGCTCCACCAGCGCCCGCTTCGCCGACGGGTCCAGCACCGGCGCCGGCTTCCGCTCCGCCGGCTGAGCCGGTCCCGGAGCGAGCGCCAGCGCCGAGCCGTCCTGCGACCGCGCGGCGTCCCCGAACCCGTCCCCGCCCGCGCTGCGCGCCGCGCGATCCCTGTTGCGCTCCTGCCGGTCGAAGGCGTTCTGCAACTGCGCGGCCGCGTTGAGCGTCATCGAGCCGTCCTGCAGGCGCTCGCGCACGCCGTCGAAGTCTGCGCAGAGGCGCATCGCCTTGAGGCGCCGCCAAGCGGCGGCGTCGCTGTAGCCGAGCTCGCGGACCGCGTAATCGAAGAGGCTGGAGAACCCGCGGCGCAGATACAGGCGGCGCTTATCGATCTCGCGCAGGTGGTCGATGACGACGACTTCGATCTGGTGTTCGATGCCGGACAGTTCCTTGGTCCGCTCCAACAGGCGGTCGTCGGAGAGGGCGGAAACAGTGGTCGTGATGGCTGCGTCGGCCGTGTCGGAACGAGTGCCGTTCATGGTATAAGTATAATAATGGAAGATACTTGAGTCAAGTTCGTCGACGTAAAGCTCAGACCGTGGAGGTACCACTACGAAAGCTTCCCGTAGGAATCGGAGGAGAGCCCGTGTGTGTACGACTTCGAGTGGCACCCCGGCAAGGCGGCAAGCAACTTGCTCAAGCACGGTATTGACTTCGACGTGGCAGCCACCGTATTCCAATATCCGTTCGCCTTGTCAGTGCGCGACGAATACCACAGTGAGACCGAGCGCTGGATTACGATGGGCGAGTCCCATCGGGGCCGGTTGCTGGTCGTGGTACATACGGTCGTAGATCGGGGACCGGACCACGATTCGTATCATTTCGGCGCGGCCGGCCACGGGTCGCGAGCGGCGGCAGTTCGAGTCAGGCAGATGAAACGAGAGTACGACTTTTCCAAGGGCGAGCGCGGCAAGTTCTATCGTGAGGGGGCCAAGCTGAAACTGCCGAGTCCCACCCGCCAGCCTCCCTGGGCCGACGGCGAGCCCCATCGTCCGCTTCATCACGGACGAAACCGGAAAGACCCTCCGACCCTCCGGGCCTATCAAGCGCAACCGAATCACGTGACCGAGAACGCCAACCTCGAGCACGGCATAGCCCACGGCGGCTACGCCCATCGGCAGCTCTTCGAGTTGACGAACTTCGAGGGACGTCCACGAGCTTGGCTCCACCACAAGGCACTTACCACCGGCCGCATGGCAAAGATCGACCGGTTGTGCGGGAGCCGACGCGCCCTAACCTGGAATCCTCGGGCGCTGCGTTTCGTGACAATGAAGATGAAAAGTGCAGATGAGTGGGACGATTTCTGGATGCATCGCGTGCGATGAGTCACGAGCAGGCGTACAAGATCATCAAGGAGGTACTCGACGATGGTACCGGGGTCACGACGAGGAGGAGACGCAGAGACTGGTACGCCGGTACGGCGCGATTCGCCTGGACGCCGGGGCGTTTGCCAGCGACGAACCGACGGAGGTCATCGGCGAGTTGCAGGGAATGCAGGTACTGGCGCACGCCGACCACGAGACCATCGAAGGCGGCAGATTCTCGTTGAGCGAAGATGAGTTGCAGGAGATGCGGGCGATGCCCTATCCCGCATGGCTGCCGCGCAGCATGGAAAAGCGCATCGCGCGAGACGCGGACCGTACCAGACGTATCGTCGATGCCTACCGAAAATTCGTCAACGAGGAGTGGCCCACGCTCATCTTCGCCACGTCCGTGGAGCACGCCCAGACCGTGGCGGCACTCCTGAACTCGGAAGGCTTCAGCGCCAGGGCCGTGAGCGGAGGAACCGAGACCTCCGTCCGTCGAGACATCGTCGAACGATTCCGCGCGGGACAAATCGACGTCCTGGTGAACTACGGTGTCTTCCGCGAAGGATTCGACGCTCCCAAGACGCGAGCCATCATCGTGGCGCGTCCGGTTTACAGCCCCAACCTCTATTTTCAGATGATCGGAAGGGGCCTGCGCGGACCGAAGAACGGCGGCAACGACCGCTGCCTCATCGTCAACGTGCGCGACAACATCGACAACTTCGACAAGGCGCTGGCCTTTGCCGATCTCGATTGGCTCTGGGCCTAGTCGCGCTTCTCCGGCTTGGCTACGGATGCGGCTGCACGGCTGGGCCGAAACAGCACCCATGGCTGAAGGAGGGCCGAGGAAGCGGTAGCATGCCAGGCGGCGAGGCGTTACACTGCGCCGCGATGGCTGATCACTTGACCTTGCTCAGCGAGCGGCGGGATCGCTACGTCTCGGAGCTGCGCGACTTCGTGCGCATTCCCAGCGTCTCCTCGCTCCCCGACCACCAGGACGACGTGCGGGCCGCCGCGGCATGGGTCCGCGACCGGCTGGCGGAGGCCGGCCTGGAGCACGCCGAAGTCCTGGAGACCGGCGCGCAGCCGGCCGTCTACGCCGACTACCTGCACGCGCCGGGCGCGCCGACCGTGCTGATCTACGCCCACTTCGACGTGCAGCCGGCCGCGCGCGACGACGGCTGGGACGCCGACCCGTTCGATCCCGTGCTCGCCGGCGACCGCGTCTACGGGCGCGGCTCCTCCGACGACAAGGGCAACCTGCTGATTCCGGTGCAGGCGGTCGAGGCGCTGCTGGCCGACGGCGGATCGCTGCCGGTGAACGTGAAGTTCCTGCTGGAGGGTCAGGAAGAGATCGGCAGCCCCACCATGGAGGGGTTCGTCTCCCGGCATGCCGAGCGGCTCCGCTGCGATCTGGCCGTCAGCGCCGACGGTTCGCAGTGGAGCGAGACCGAGCCGGGGCTGTGGCTGAGCTTGCGCGGCCTGTGCGCGCTGCAGATCGACGTGACCGGGCCGGCCCGCGACGTCCATTCCGGCACCTACGGCGGCGCCATCCACAACCCCATCCACGCGCTGGTGCGCATCCTGGACTCGATGCGCAGCGCCGACGGCGCGGTGCTGGTCGACGGCTTCTTCGAAGGCGTGCCGGAGCTGTCGGCGGCCGACCGCGCCGAGCTGCAGCGCATCCCGTTCGACGAGCAGGTCTTCCTGGACAAGCTCGGTGCGCCGGGGTTGTTCGGCGAGCCGGGCTACGGCACGCGGGCGCGGCAGTGGCGGCGCCCGACGCTGGAGATCAACGGCATCTGGGGAGGGTTCCAGGGCGAGGGGGTCAAGACCGTGCTGCCGAGCCGCGCGCACGCCAAGATCACCTGCCGCCTGGTGGGAGATCAGGACCCGGCGCGGGTCCGGGAAGCGGTCGCCGGCCACGTCCGCCGGCACGCCGACCCGGCCGTACGCGTCAAAGTCCGGTCGCTCGGGTCGGCCGGCCGGCCGTACACGATCTCCACCGGGCATCCCGGCAACCGCGCCGCACGCGCGGTGCTGACCGAGTTGTACGGCGTCGAGCCGTACGCGATCGCCTCCGGCGGCAGCATCCCGATCCTGGGGATGTTCGAACGGTACCTGGACGCCAAGACGGTGATCTTCGCGTTCGCCCTGGAAGACGAGGGGGCGCACGGTCCCAACGAGTTCTTCCGGTTGGCCAGCTACGAGCGGGGGCGGACGGCCTGGTGCCGCCTGCTCGATCGCCTGGCCGGGATGGCGGCGTAGCCATGGCAGCCGATCACTACCGCCGCCTGGCAGGCCGGCTCGCAATCGTTCTGACGGCGCTCTGGGCGCTCGGCGCGTGCGCCGTAACGCAGCAGCTCTACCTGCGCGACGACCGCTCGGGCGAGACCACGATCGCCATCGACTTCTCCGCCGATCTGGTCTCCCGCGTGCAGGAGATGGCGGAGATCACCGGCGCCGAGATGCCGGAAGACGGCATCATCAACCTGGAGCCGATCCATAACCGTCTCACCGTTCGGCCCGGCGTGACGGTCTTCCGGGTCGAATCGCCGTCCGAGCACCGCGTGGAGATAGAGTTCGCCTTCGAGGACGCGGAGGCGATCCTGCCGGGCGGCGATGCGATCGCCCAGGCCGGCATCGTCACCTTCGAGGAGGTCGAAGACGGCACCCGCGTGCGCCTCTACCTCGACGTCGACAACTACCGGCTGCTCTCCGAAGTGTTCCCGCTGCTCGACGACCCGACCATCCGCGCCATGGGACCGGAGGAGAACGCGGAGATCACGCAGGAAGACTACTTGTCGATGATGGGCTTCATCCTGGGGCCGGCCGGTCCGGAGGCGATCGCCGAGTCGCTGATCACCATCCGCGTCACCGTCGACGGCGAGCTGGTCTCGCAGCGCGGCGGCCGCATGGAGGACGGCTTGGCGGTATTCGAGGTGCCGCTGCTCGACCTGCTGCTCCTGCACAAACCGGTCGACCTGGAGATCGTCATCCGGTAGGCGGCGCCGGGCGCGCTACGCTCCGTTCAGCCCCAGCAGATCGCCGGCGCCGTCGAAGGGAAGCGGCGCGGGCGGTCCGACGACCTCGGCCTGCGCGGAGCGGTCCAGGGCCGCGACCGCGGCGGGGCTGGCCTGCAGCTCGCCGAGCGACAGCGTGTCGCGGATGCGCGCCAGGCGCAGCGCCGCCGGATCCGTGATGCCGGCGGTGCGGATCGCCGCGCGGATGGCCAGCGCGTCGCTGGCCATCACCATGGGGATCCTGACGCTCACCGATGCGGTCGAAGTGAGCGCGTTGGGGTAGGTCTCCTCGAAGGTCATGCGATGGAACACGCGGCGCGTGGTGACGTCGACCAGGCCGATGCCGTTGGCGTTGCCGTGCGTCTCCGGGGTCAGGCGCAGCGCGGCGATGCGGGCGATCGCCGGACCGCCGCGCAGCGCCGGGTTGCTGTAGCGGCCGACCACGTTGCAGTCGAAGCCGGTCCCGGAGATGTCCTTGCCGATGCGGTCGAGCACCAGCACGTCGAGCTCCGTGAACGGCAGAGTCGGCTGCAGGCCGCGCGCCCGCTCCAGCAGCGCCGGTTCGCGCGCCAGGATGTCCGGTCCGGGAATCAGCTCCACGTGACAGGTTTCGTGACAGGCGTTCTCCAGCAGGGCCACGCCGGCGCGGATGCGGCCGGTCGCCAGCACGTGGTCGGCGATCGCCAGCACGGTGGCGGCCATCGCCGGCATGCCGCGCGCGTGGCATGCCTGCGCGCCCGCCTGCTTGCCCAGGCCGATGGCGATCATCTTGGCCAGACCGCTCTCCCGATCGCCGCGAAACGACGGATGCGGCTTGACGCGGTTGACGATGACGATGCCGTCGGCCCGCCACGCCAACCGGTCGACCAGCACCGGCAGGCCGCTGGCCGCGCCGATCCGCTCCACCTCCATGCCGGACCGCACCGGCGCGCCCGCGGTGCGCTCGCTGACGCCCATGCCGGCCAGCAGCGCGGCCTGCCCCTCGGCCGTGGCGCCGCCGTGACTCCCCATCGCCGGGACGATGAACGGCTCGGCGCCGGCCGCGCGCAACGACGCCACCAGCCGCGCCACCACCGCCGCCTGATCGGCCACGCCCCGGCTGCCGACCGCCACGGCGATCGACTCGCCGGGGCGGACCACGCGGGCCGCGGCGCCGGGACCGAGCGCCTCCTCCAGCCGTCCGGGCGCAAGACGCGGGCGCGGCAGCGACTGCCGAACCGTCACGACGTCCGGCACCGGTACGTCGGCGAGGAGCGACGCGATCGACATCAGCGCCACCGCCGTTCGGCGACCGCCCGCACGGTGGCGTCGATCCGCTCGTCGCTCACCAGCGCCGCCAGCTCCAGCCGGCGCGACACCGGCGTGGAGATGTCGAGCGAGGTGATGCACGCCACCGGACCGTCCAGGTCATCGAAGCAGCGGGCGGTGATCTCGGCCGCCAGCGCCTGGCCGATCCCCTGGCTGCGGGCGGCCTCCTCGACGATGACCATGGCGCCGGTCTTGGCGAGCGACGCGCCGACCGCGTCGTAGTCGATCGACAGCCGGTCCAGGCAGCGCAGGTCGAGCAGCTCGACCGACACGCCGTCGGCGGCCAGCGCCGCGGCGACCGCCGCGCAGCGCCCGACCATGCCGCCGTAGGTGAGCACGGTGACCTGATCGCCGGCCTGCACGGTGCGCGCCGCCCCGAACGGGAGGGCGTAGTCGAGGTCTCCGGCCGGCGCCGGCGACCGCTGCGTGTAGAGGGCGTTGTGCTCCAGGATCACCACCGGGTCGAGCGAGTGCATGGCGGTGTTGAACAGGCCGATGTAGTCGAACGCGTCGGCCGGCGCGATGATGCGGAAGCCGGGAAACATCCCGTACAGGCCGACCGGGTCCATGGAGTGCTGGGCGCCGTAGCCGAGCCCGGTGCCGATGCGGCTGCGCACCACGATCGGCAGGTCGGTGGTGTCGCCGTACATGTGGCGCGCCTTGCTGAGCTGATTGAAGAGCTGATCGGCGGCGACCAGCGCGAAGTCCGCGAACATGATCTCCACCACCACGCGCATTCCCAGCATGGCGGCGCCGAAGCCGAGCCCGGAGAAGCCGCCCTCGGAGATCGGCGTGTTGATGACCCGGCCCGGGAACCGCTCGACCAGTCCCTTGGTCGCGCCGTAGGCGCCGCCGCCCAGGTTGGCCACCTCCTCGCCAAAGACGATCGCGTTCGGCTCCCGCTCCAGCCAGCGGCCGGTCACCGCCGCGATCGCGTCCGAGTAGCGCATCGGCGCAAGCTCCCGCCCGTCCCGGTCGGACCGGAGCCGGTCGGCGTAGCGGAGGCCGGCCAGCTCCGCGCCGCCGCTGCGCAGGCCGTCGCCGGCGGTGGCCGGATCCGGCCACAGACTCTCCCGCACGCGGGGCGGGTCGCCGGCTTCCGTGCACGCCGCCCGCGCCGCCTGCACCGCCCGCGCCGCCAGCGCGTCGATGGCATCGGCTGCGGTCCGGTCGAGCAGTCCGGCCGCCGCCAGGATGCGCGGCAGCACGCGCGTCACCTCCGTGCCGGCGTACCGCTCTTCTTCCTCCCTGGTGCGGTAGCGGAAGGCGCTGCCCGGCACGTCGCCGGCGTGGTGGTAGCGGCGGTAGCACTCGCACTCGATGATCGCCGGCGTGCCGCCGGAGCGGAGGCGCTCGGCCACCTCCCGCACCAGTCCGTAGATGGCGATCGCGTCATCGCCGTCGACCAGGTACCCGTCCATGGCATAGGCGGCGGCGCGTTGCGACAGATGCTCCACCGCGCAGGCGTCCTGCACCCGGGTGGCGACCGCGTAGCGGTTGTTCTCCACGAAGACGATCAGCGGCAGCGACCACAGGCCGGCAAGGTTGCACGCCTCGTGAAAGGCGCCCTGGTTGACCGCGCCGTCGCCGACGTAGCAGATCACCACGTTGCCGGTGCCGGCGAACTTCTCGGCGTAGGCGGCGCCGGCCGCCAGCGGCACGCCGCCGCCCACGATCGCGTTCGACCCCAGGAAGCCCGACTCGTCGTGGCGCAGGTGCATCGACCCGCCCCGCCCGCCGCAATAGCCCGGAGCGAGTCCCATGATCTCCGCCATGGAGCGATAGAAGACCTCCTGCACGGCCGGCGGCAGCTCCCCGGACGCGGGGTCCCAGTCGGCCGGCGCCTGCGCCTGCAGCACCTTGGCCAGGAACTGGTGATGGGCGCGGTAGGTGGCGGCCACCTTGTCGGACGGCCGCAGGGCGGCCACGGCGGCCGAGGCGGTCGCCTCCTGACCCACGGAGGTGTGCACGGGGCCCCAGACGGCGCCGGCGTTCTTGAGCTCCAGGAGCGCGTGCTCGAAGCGGTTGATCGCCAGCGTGTCGAACAGCAGCCGCGCCGCCTGCCGCCGGTCGAGCCGCTCGACGTCGGCGGCGTCCGACGCCCACCGCTCCCACCGGAAGGAGCCGTCGATCGCGGTCCGTTTCACTGCTCCATCCTCTCCATCCTCGCACTCCTCGGTACGGCTCAGTCCATGAGGAAGCCGCCGTTGACGTCGATGATCTCGCCCGTGATGAAGCGGGCGCGATCGGATGCCAGGAAGGCGACCACCTCGGCGACGTCTTCGGGCTCGCCGAAGGCGCCCAGCGGGATCTTGGCGGCGAACTCCCGGTTGGTCTCCTCCCCCCATGCCCGCGTCAACGGCGTGTCGATCGGCCCCGGCGCCACCGCATTGGCGGTGATGCGGTACGGAGCGGCCTGCAGCGCCAGCGACTTGGTCAGGCAGATGACGCCGGCCTTGGACGCCGAGTAGTGGGCGCCGGCCGCCGCCCCGCCCATCTTGCCGGCCATGGAGGCGATGCTGACGATGCGGCCGCCGCCGGCGTCCTTCATGCGGCGGAACGCCTCGCGGCCGGCGATGAAGGCGCCGCGCAGGTTGATCGCCATCATGCGGTCCCAGGCGTCCGTCGTGAGCTCCAGGATCGGCGTCAGCTCGCAGATGCCGGCGTTGTTGACCAGGATGTCCAGACGGCCGAACTCGCGGTCGACGGCGGCGAACAGCGCCAGCAGCTCGGCTTCGTCCGCCACGTCGGTGCGCACGCAGACCGCCCGCCCGCCGGCCCGTTCCACCTCCGCGGCGGTGACCGCGGCCTGCTCCACGTTCAGGTCCGCGATCGCCACGTCGGCGCCGTCGCGAGCCAGCGTCGCGGCGATCCGCCGGCCGATGCCGGTCGCCCCGCCGGTCACCAGCGCCGCCCGCCGGCCGCTCATGCCGATTTCCTCATCCGGCGTCCGGGAGCTGCCGCAGCTCCAACACTTCGCGGTCCGGTCCGTAGAAATACTGCACCCATACCTCCGGGCGAAACTCCACCAGCTCGCCTGCCATGTCGACTCCCGCCTGCCGCAACCGATCGATGTCGGCGCGGATGTCCCTGCACCGGAAGCCCAGGTGGGAGAATCCGCGGTCGGCCTGCGTGCGGTCGCCCGCCGGCCGGCCCTCCGGTTCCAGGTAGTGGAACAGTTCCAGCATCAGCGGGCCCTGAAACAGGTGGGCGATGCGGGCCGTGCACGCCGGCAGCCCGGCGATGCCGCCCAGATTCATCTCCGGCGGCACCTCGATGACGCGGCGCACCTCGAAGCCCAGCAGATCGCGGTAGAAGGCGATCGAGGCGTCCAGGTCGCGGACGCTGAGCGCCACGTGGTCGGCGACTGCGGTCATGGCTGTGGCCGCTACGGTAGCGGATGATCCGGCGTGGTTCCACGCGCCGGACCTCCGCTCCGCCGGACTATCCGCGCCGCCCGGACCTCACTCCTCGTCTTCTTCCTCCGGCATGAGCACGAACTCCGGATAGGCTTCGATCTTCAGCTCGGCGACGTCCTGGCCGAGCTGCTCGACCTTCCGCGACACCCGCACGCTCAGCACGGCCCTGAGCACGAGCCAGAGCGCCAGCGACACCACGAACACGAAGGCGCCGACCGCCACCACGCCCAGGAGCTGTACGCCGAAGTTGCCGCCGGCGGCGATGCAGACCGCCAAGGTACCCCAGATGCCGGCGAACAGGTGCGCGGGCACCGCGCCGACCACGTCGTCGAGCTTGAGCTTCTCCAGCAGCTTGATGCCGGCCGTGCAGATGATGCCGCCGATGGCGCCGATGACGATCGCCCAGAAGTGGGCGGTGATGTCGGGGCCGGCGGTGATCGCCACCAGGCCCGCGATCGCGCCGTTCAGGCCGGCGAACATGTCCATGCGGCCCAGGATGAAGCGGGAAAACGCCAGCGCCGTCACGACGCCGCCGGCGGCCGCCAGGTTGGTGTTGACCAGCACGTGCCCCATCGCCACCACGTCCGCCGCGCTGCCCAACGCGAGCTGCGAGCCGCCGTTGAACCCGAACCACCCGAACCAGAGCACGAACACGCCCAGCGTCACCACCACGACGTTGGAGGGCGGCGTCGGCTTGACCGAGCCGTCGCGCTTGAACTTGCCCAAGCGCGGTCCGACCACCAGCACGCCGGCCAGGGCCGCCCAGCCGCCGGTGCCGTGCACGATCGTCGAGCCGGCGAAGTCCTGGAATCCCATGCTGGCCAGCCAGCCGCCGCCCCAGGTCCACGCCCCCACGACCGGGTAGATGATGGCGGTCAGAAGCAGCGTGAAGAGGAAGAACGGCCACATCTTGACCCGTTCGGCCAGCGCGCCCGACACGATGGAGGCGGCGGTGGCGACGAAGACCATCTGGAAGAACCAGTCCGACATGACCGAGTAGCCGTTCTCGATCACGGCCGACGCGTCGCCGCTGCCGTCGAGCAGGGCGATCTCCTCGGGCGACGGCCGGTAGAAGAGCTTGAAGGAGCCGATGATGCCGCTCACGTCGGTATACATGAGGCTGTAGCCGACGATGTAGTACGCCAGTCCGGCGATCGAGTAGAGGCCGATGTTCTTCAGGCAGATCACGGAGGCGTTCTTGGTGCGAACGGAGCCGGATTCCAGCATGGTGAAGCCGGCCGCCATCCACATCACCAGGGCGCCCCAGAGCAGGAACGAGAACGTGTTGAGGACGAAGGCGGTCTCTGCGGCGACGGCCGCGTACGCGGCGCTCGATCCGGCCATCAGCAGGCCGAGGATCAGGGGCAACCGTACGCTGCCCCGACGAAGGAACTGAAGGTGGTTCATGGCGTTTCCTGTCGTTGCGGTCGTTGTGTGGTGAGTCAGGGCCGGCCGGGCATCCGCGCCCGCTCCGGCCGCCTGCCATCTTACCCCGTTTCGCCCTTGCGTGCGCGCCCGCTCGCAAGGCAAGGTCGAGAACGTCCGTACGATCCATGCCTGCAGGGAGGTCCGGATGGCCGGGAGTTCGTATCGTCCGTTGCATCTGCTCGCCTTCGCCGTGACGGCCGCGGTCCTGGTCGGCTGCGGCCGGATGGCGCCGACGTCGCCGACCGGCTACGTGGGGCGCTATGGCGCCGTCGCCGGACCGACGGCGGTCAATCTCGACGTCCGGGAGGTCTCCTTCACGGCCGTGACGTTCACGAAGCCCGCCGACGCGGCTGCGGACCCGGGCGCCGCGGCCGCGTCGCCCGCGCTTCGACCGGCACTTGCCGGCGGCCACCCGCCGGCTGCGTGGTTGGTATTCACCGGTGACGTCACCGCTGCCGGCGCCGCGGTGACGCTGAGCGTCACCGGCGTCGAGCGCGACCGGGAGCGGCTGGCCGGGGCGGAGCTTTCCCGGTACACGGGTTGCGCCATCACGGCGACGGCCGGGGAAGCGTTCTCCGCGGACGTGATCGCCGCCATACTCGCATGCACCGGCGCGGTCGATACGGCCGCGGGTTCGGTGACGGCGGCGCGCCATGATCCGCAAGAGCTGCTGATCGGGAACTGGCAGGTGGGTAATGCGCCTTGGATCACCCTGGACATAACGCGCGCGTCGCTGCGCATGGAACTGACGATCGCCGAAGGGCTCTGCGTCACCATGCTGCGCGCGGACGGATCTCGTTCCGATTGCCTGGCATCGGGAACGATGCGGATCGATTACACCTATGAGGCTACGCCGACCGGCTTGGCCGCCATGCAGGTCGCCGCGGTCCGCATATACGACCGGGACGGGACACCGACAGCGGTCGGTCCCGGTCTGGCGGATGGCATGAACCGGCAGATCGTTCGGATACTTCCCATATACTATACGGTCGATCGAACCTCCATGACGTGGAGATACAGCCTGGATGGGCAAGCGATCTACAATATCCTCGACCGGGTGAGCTCCTGAGTGCGGGTCGCCTAGGGCCTATTCTCCGATCTGCCGCACGTTCACGAAGCGGCCGGCGGCGGCCGACTCCTTGGCGGCGAGCGACGCGTAGATGCTGGCGAGGCCGCAGCGCAGGTCGGCGCGCGGGGGCGCGCCGTCGCGCGCCAGCGCCAGGAAGTCGCGCAGCAGGTTGGCGTCGCCGCCGTGGTGGCCGCCTTCGCCGGCCTCCAGACGGCCGTGCTCGGTGAAGCGGTCGTGGTGGCGCACCTCCCGGTAGTCGGAGCGGTACCAGTCGAACTCGATCGTGCCCCGGTAACCGGAGATCACGGCGCCGCGCCGGTGCGCGCCGCGCCGCGTGAAGAAGACCTGCGTATAGGCGCCGTGCGCGCCGGAGGCGAACCGCAGCAGCGCGGTGGAGCAATCCTCGTTGGTGCCCTCGGCGGTGCGCGTGTCGGACGAGAACAGGCACGGATGGTCGTCGGCGGTCGCCAGGCCGTTGCGCCGCCGGTTCTCCGGGCTCTCCGGGCACGCGGCGGTCTCGCCGCACGCCGAACAGCGCAGGCCGGGCGGCTTGTCGCCGCCGAAGACGCGGCCGTAGTTGCCCATCGCCGCGACTTGCGTGATCGGCGAACCGATCAGCATGGCGAGGTAGTCGAAGTCGTGCGTCGCCTTCTGCACGAACAGGCCCTGCGTGATGGAGAAGTCGCGGTAGCCCTGCTCCCAATAGACGGTCCCGTAGCTGACGTAGTTGGTGGCGGCGACGTGTTCGGGCGGCCCCACCGCGCCGCCGCGGATGCGACCGGCGATCAACTCCGTCAGCGCCGAGACGCGCAGGGGAAAGCTCACCACCACGCGGTCGTACCGTCCGGCGTAGGCGGCCTCCAGGCGCCGCGCCTGATCCATGGAGACGGCGACCGGCTTCTCCAGGAACAGCGGCAGGTCGAGGTCGAGCACCTCGAGCGCGTACTCGGTATGCAGGTGGCAGCGGGTGCCGATCAGCAGCGCCGTGGGCCGCGCGCCGCGGGCGAGCGCTCCGACCGAATCGTAGAACCGCGTGTCGGCGAACCGCGCCGGCAGCCGCGAGCGGACGCCGGCGGCGTCCGGGTCGAGCACGCCGACCAGCTCCACCGCCGGGTCGATCTGGGCGATCTGCCGCACCAGGGCGCCGGCGCGGCCCCCGCAACCGATCACGCCGAGCCGGATCATCGCCGTCATGCGACGAAGCAGAAATCGTGCTCGAAGATACGCGACGCCTTGACGCCGCGAAAGGAATTGGCCTGCGTGTTGCCTATCTCCGACGTTACGCCGTCATCGATCAGCCGCACGTCACGGCTCAGCGCATGTCTCAGAGAGCGCAGCAATCCCGATCTCAAGTCCGCTTTGCGCAATCTTCGCCCGCCGATGCGAATGACGACGCGAGCGCCGTCCGCAAGCAACGGCCGCAAACCGCGGAACGACGCCTGCAGGAACCGCCAATACCGATTCACCTCGTAGTGTCGATCGTCCCGGCGGTCGTGCTGAACGACAGCATCGCTGCCAAGGAACCACAGACGAAGCCATTGGTCTTCACGATAGTTCGTCGTGTCGAGATACGGTGGCGAGGTGATCACGTCGGTGACGCGGCCGGCGAGCGCCGGGAACGCGGCCGCCGCCCGTCGCGCGTCCGCCTGCACGACCGTGCCGACTCCGTCCGGTGGGTGCGTTCGAAATCTGTATTCAAGCAATGTCTCGAGGATCTCGAATACGTCGCGGCGGGGAGACTCGTACCCCTTCCGCCGCCACCATCGGACCGAGTATTCAGGCTTGGTGCTGATCGTCCGCGGCATTCGATTGCTGAAGTAGTTGGGCGAACGATGGGATTCACCGTGCAGGGCGCCAAGACACAGCGCAGCGATGAACCGATCTTCCTTACGACCCCGCCAGTTCAGCTTCGACCGCAGATACCGAACCTGCAGCAGCGTGTCCCGATGAAAGCAAAGATCGAAGAACTCCGCTAGGTCGCCATGCCATGCCCCATCGTCCGGCTCTTTGACCTCGCGGCGGAGTTCGTCAATCCGAGCGGCGACCGCGGACTGCGCGGGCGGATCGCACTTGGCACCGGATATGCAGACCGCCACGGGATTCACGTCGCATCCCGCTGCCCCGCGACCCTGCAGCAGCGCCTGGAATACCGCTGTTCCCCGCCCGCAGAACGGATCGAAGACGATGCCTTCGTGTGGGCTCGCAGCCAAGTGCTTCTCGACGAACGTTTCCGGAAACATCGCGAAGTATGGACAGATCGAATGGAATCTATGTCGCATGCGTCGCATCCGTTCGCATACGATATCGGGCGACCCATCGCGCAACATCAGGCAGCCGATCATACCCCTCTATAGATCTGCCATCCGCTATGAGCCGCTTGGCCTCCTCGACCCGCAACGGCAGTCTCAACCGGTGCAGAACGTTACCCCTCGTGCGTACCCAGTCGACGAACCGGCTGTCTGCCGCGGCGAACGGTACGATCATGTAGGCAATGAACTCCGTAACCGGCTGGGTGACGAACCAGCGGCTCTTGAACGCGCTCAGATGACCCTTCAACGACTTCTGCTCCGCATCCCGGCCGGTCGCGACCTGTGCCGCGGCGAGCGGATATCCCGGTAATCGATCTGCGTGCGGGCGTGCTGCAAATACGTCTACCCGATCGTCCTTCGGTTGTCCGGGAGCGCCGGTCTGCCGTCCGACGCGGCCGTCGCCAAGTCGGTGCCAGATCAGGCGCAGCTTGTCGAGAAACGGCGATCGATCCGGTCGCGGGAACCCGAATGACCACGCGTCGCCATGCACCTCCGCCGCAAGCGCGGCCGTCGCGAAGAACTGAAAATACTCCCTCAGCTTTCGGACTTCGTCGTCGTCGGGATGAAGATGAGAACCGTCGAGAACAGGAGACAGCGATCGCAGGTTGGACAGCACGAGGCTCAGGATATACGCTGCTTGTCCGAACGCATCGTTCTCAAGAATGCAGGTGAGGGTGTCGCCGCCTTCATCGATGCGAAATGGATATGTCCTATCGAGTGAGCGTTGGCGACGATCCAACCGGTTGACGGTACCGGATACGATCTCCTCTTCACCGTTCTCCATTTCGTCGTGCAGGTCGGCATGGTCTTCGGAGGCTCCGATCGACGCGGAGTTGGCGAGCTCCGAGGTCAGTGCGGTCCCGTCGTCCGAAAAGAACGCAACGAGTTCCAGAAAATCTGCGGCACGCTCGAAATCGATTCCGTCTCCGGTCACGGTGTCGATCGGAAGATACAGCCGCGGAGTCATTCGGAAGCCATCGCTCGACGATGCTTTCTCTCCATGCTGGAGTACACGCTGTCGGCGGTTTCCTTGACGTCCTCCGCGATGTCGAGCAGAGACCTGTCCCGCCCGTCAAACGCACGGAGGGCTCCGGCGGCATCTCGGATGGCATCTCGTGCGCGCAACAGCGAAGCGGTAAACCGTATGTCGACCGCCTCCGTGCTCTCGTGCGCTTCATCGAGGTTGTGGGTCGTTTCGAGCACGTGACGCGCTTCCGCGTGCGCGAGCACTTCGCCGAGGCGTTTGATGTCAGGGTTCTGAGACTGTATGACGGGCAGCGCGTCCTTCTTCTTCGATCCGAAGATCCATGCCAACACCTTCCGCAGCTCGTCGAGTCGCTCCGCCGGGACCGGATCGGGTGACGGATCGTAACGAACCCACGTGCTGCCAAGCCCCAGGTATTCCATGTATTGAGAACGCGACAGAGCCGTGTAGAGATGAGAAAAATTGAACTTCTTCGTAGTGCGGTCCTGGATTTCGAACAGCTCCGCGCGTTCGGCCTGCTCCAGGACATAGACCGCCGAAACCATACGTTTGATCGTGTCGTGGCGATCGCCGATGGAGCGGGCGATGTCCTCCAGGCTGACGCCGTCTGGTCGTTCCGTCTTGTACCAGTCGGCGGCGAATCTGGCCTTGGCGTATGCGTCCCACTTGGCGGGACCGTTGATGTGCTTGAAGCCGATGAATGAACGCGCTCGCTCACGGCTTGCCACCAGGTATACCGAGACTTGGTCGAACGTGGCGCGCAAGGATTCATCGACCGGTGGGACCTTGATGCGGAGTCGCTCGGACGACGCTATCCGTTCAGCGAGGTCCACTTCGCGCAACAGGCGCAGCGCCGCGATTCTCCGATTGCCCTCCAACACGATCAGCCGACGGCGTTCGGCGTCGCGCACGACTACCAACGGCTCGATGTCGAGGTATCCGTTGGTCGATATCGACTGCAGGAGCTCGTCGATCTCGGCGCCGCGGTAGAGCCGCGCGATGATGGACTCGTCGGATGCGTGCTCCGCCTGCCCGATCAATCGCGGGTTCATTCGATCCAGTCGCAGCCGCTCGACCGATACCTTCGCGGTCACTTCGAGCTCCATCAACGCGGCTCCACGGACGCGCCGGCGGCGTGGCCCACCGGGAACGGGACGGCGATGCGCGGCGCATCGAGCGCGGGGAACATGCGATCGCGCAGCCAGGTCCAGGCGCGCCACGCGGCCTGCATTCCCAGGCCGCCGATGCGCACCAGGTTGTAGAGGCCCTCCAGCGGCGTCAGGGAAGAGCCGGCGAAGTAGGTGCCGCCCACGTCGCGGACGACCCGGTCCGCGCCGACCTCCAGCCGCTTGTCTCCCAGCGAATAGATGCCGGGCGGCGCCCCGGCGGCCGCCATGGCGTCGGTGGTGGCGATCAGCCGGCTCGGCCCCAGGCCGGCGGTGAGCCGGCCGAGCGCCGCCGGCGGCAGATGGATGCCGTCCGGGATGACCGACGCGGCCAACTCCGGGCAGGCCAGCGCGCGGTTGATCACGTTGTCGTGGCGATGCAACCGGACCGGGCAGCCGTTGCCGAGGTGGGTCCAGAGCCGCAGTCCCGCGCGCACCGCCGCCTCCAGCTCGGCGCCGCCGGCGTCGCTGTGCCCGGCGCAGACGGTCACGCCGTCGGCCGCGGCGCGCCGGATCAGCTCCACCGCGCCGGGCAGCTCCGGCGCCAGGGTGAGCATGACGATGCGGCCGCCGGCGGCCCGCTGCAGCCGTTCGTACACGGTCGGATCGGGATGGCGCATGCAGGCCGGATCGTGCGCGCCGCGAAACCCTTCGATCGGGCTCAGAAACGGCCCCTCCACGTGGAACCCCGGCACCGCGTCCCGCACGCGGCCGGTCCGAGCGGCGGCCAGCGCGGCGAGCTGCGCTTCCATCCGATCCACGGCCGCCGTGGTCACGGTCGGCAGGAAGTGCGAGCAGCCGGCCGCGGCGAGCGCCGCAGCGGCGTGCTCGACGGCGTCGGCCGTCAGGCCGGCGCTCTTGAAGTCGACGCCGGCGAAGCCGTTGACCTGCGGATCGAACAGCGCCGGCCCGCTCACCAGCGCCGCGCCGGCGGACACCTCGATCCCCGGCGCGCCCCGCGCGGCCCGGATCGGCTCCCCGGACAGCGCGTCGAAGACCGCCGCCTCGGCCTCCGGGGCCGCCGCCTCGGCCTCCAGGGCCGCCGCCTCGCTTCCCGCCACCATCGGGCGCGCATGGTACTATGGGGCCGCTCCGGCCCCAACCTGCGGGCCGTCGATCCGATACCCCCGAAACGGAGGCAACCACGTGAAGCTCGTCTTCTTCGACGACTACCGACTCGGCGTGCTGCGCGACGACGGCGTCGTCGACGTCTCAGGCGCCGTCGCCGATCTGCACCACCATACCGCCCAGGGACTGCATACCGCCCAGGGACTGCTCAGGCAGGTCATCGAGGGGTGGAACGACCGCCGCGGCGCGATCGCGTCGGCCGCCGCCTCCGGCCCCGCGCGGCCGGTCGACCAGGTCCGCCTGCGCCCGCCGGTGCCGCGCCCGGGACAGCTCGTCTGCCTGGCCGGCAACTACATCGAGCCGGCCCACCCGGCAAAGGAGACCTTCAACGCGTTCCTCAAGTCGCCGACCTCGGTCATCGCCACCGGCGATACCGTCGAGCTGCCCGAGGCGGACGCCTCCGTGTTCCACTTCGAGCCGGAATTCGCGCTGGTCATGGGCAAACCGGCCGCCAAGCTGGCCCCGGAGGAGGCCCTGGGCACGATCTTCGGCTACACCCAATTCATGGACGTGTCGGCGCGCGACCTGCCCGGCGGCTTCTTCCTGGGCAAGAGCTGGCACACCTTCGGCCCCATGGGGCCGGTGCTGGTGACCGCCGACGAGGTGCCCGATCCCAACGCGCTCGCCATGCGGCTGTGGGTGAACGACACCCTCAAGCACGACGTCAACACCGGCGAGATGGCCCGCCACGTGCCGGAGCTGCTGGCCGAGGTGACCGCGGTCGTCGCCCTGGAGCCCGGCGACGTCGTCTCCACCGGCACCCACCACTACGCGCTGTCGCCGATCCAGGACGGCGACCGGGTGCGCATGTCGATCGAGGGCATGGGACCGGAGCTGGCGGTCGAAGTGAGCGATCCCCGCAAGCGGACCTGGGATCGTTAGGTCAGGTCAGGCCGCGCTGCCGTGCGCCGCCCATCACCGCTACCGGTCAGCGTTGGGGAGCGCGTGCTACCATGCCCGCGGCCCGGCACGTCGGCGAACCGCCGGCAGCGGCCGGCGCGATCGACGGCGGACACGCCACGGAGGAGAAGCTTTGGGTAGAGCATCGCTGGTATCGCTGTTGATGGTCGCCGGCATCGTCCTGCTGGCGTGCCCGCAAGCGGCACGGCCGCCGGCAACTACCGGCCCCGGCGGTGCGGGCGCAGGAAACGGAGGGACCGGCGGCGGCGACGGGACACCGACCGCCCCGGCTCCGCCGCCGGCAGCGCCGGCAGAGAAGAACTGGACGATCGGCGCGGCTGACTTTGGTGACGATGAAACGGACCTGACGGGCGCCGTGTCCAGCCGTTCCGCGCCGTTTGCCTGGGACGGGATCACCGGCGCCGAGGGCGAGAAGGTGACCGTGTCGATCGGCGGCCACGAGCTGCCGTTCACGAGCAAGGCGACCGCGCCGGTCTTCGAGAACGACCTCACCGGCGCGGAGTGGTCGGTTGCCGCCGAGGTCCGGGCAGGCGCAGTGGCGCTGGTGCTCACCGCCCCGGATCAGGTGGTCGTCGGCGACACGGTTGAGTCGGTAACGATCACGAGCCCGGGGAGCGGCTACGCGGCGGACCCGACCGTGAGCTTTGCGGGACCGCCGGGGGGCCGCGGCACCAGGGCATACGGCACCGCGGTAAAGGGCTCCAGCGTCGATTCGGTGACGATTACGA
Source organism: Spirochaetia bacterium (assembly GCA_965203515.1). Lineage (GTDB taxonomy): Bacteria > Spirochaetota > Spirochaetia > SZUA-6 > Bin103 > CATQHW01. The sequence continues at coordinate 3,524,911 of OZ241907.1, read as the reverse complement.
CCGAGGGGAGTGGCTACACGGCGGTTCCCACCGTGACGTTAGGGCCACCGCCGTCGGGCACCACGGCGACCGGCGCCGCGGTGGGGAAAGGCACAGTCCATTCCTTTACAGTTACGAACCCCGGGAGCGGCTACAGGTGGCCCTCGCCCGGCAACCCGGGCCAGCTTGTCGTTGACGCCCCTGCGGTGCATTTTCCGCAACCAGCGGCGTGGGCCATCCTGCCATACGGGAACACCGGCGCGCAAGGCAGGGCGGTGCTGCAAACCGGCGTAAAGTCAATCACGATCACGAACTCCGGGAGCGGCTACACGTCCGCCCCTTCCGTGTCGTTTGTTGGCGGAGGGGGCAGCGGCGCGGCCGCCACCGCGATACTGCAAAACGGCAGAGTAGTGGACGTGACGATGACGACCCGCGGGAGCGGCTACACTGGTGTCCCACTCATAGCGTTTTCGGCCGCGCCGATCCAATCTCAGACGGCACGAGGCACCGCGGTGGTGCAAAGCGGCGTAGCGTCGGTGACGATCGACAACCCGGGGAGTGGTTACACCGCCACCCCAACCATATGGTTTCAAGCGCCGCACGACGGCACCGCGGCAACCGGTACCGTGGAAATGCGCTACGGCGTAGCGTCGGTGACGATCACGGACGGAGGGAGCGGCTATACCTCGGGGGCCCCGACCGTGACCTTTTCGGCGGCGCCAAGCGGCGGCACCACGGCCGCCGGCACCGCGGTGATTCAATCCTGGGTTACGTCAGTGAGGGTCACCGACGGCGGGAGCGGCTATACGTCTGCCCCGAGGGTATCCTTTTCGAGGCCGCCCACCGGCGCTGGCAATACCCGCGCGACCGGCAGGGCCAATCTGGTGGAGAGCGGCAACGATCAATACCAGAACCTGCATTGGGCGCGCCAAACCCTGGCGGGCAAGCAGCTTCTGGTTCAGAGAGCCGATCAGGCGCCGGCGGGGCCGGCTGCCGGAGTGGCGTCGGTCGCGCGTCCGTCCTTGCCGATCGCCAGGGAGTAGGCCGGTCTCCGCGCCGGGAGCGGCACGCCGCCGGCCCGGCCGGCGGCGGTCAAGCGCGCGGTCTGGCGGCGCGACCGGGGCCGCTGCAGCTACGTGGACCGCACCAGCGGGCGCCGCTGCGACTCCCAACATCTGCTGCAGATCGATCACGTCGTGCCGTATGCCGCTGCGGCGCGTGTCGTTCATCTACGAACGGCCGGTCGCCGAGTTGCTGGGCAGCCGGCTGGCGCTGAGCTTCACGATCTCCATCGCCTCCCTGATCTTCATCTGGGGTATCGGCATACCGATCGGCATCTACGTGGCGATCCACAAGAACACTCCCGGCGACTACATCGCCACGTTCTTCGGGTTCGTGGGCCTGTCGATCCCCAACTTCTTCCTGGCCCTGGCGCTCATGGTGATCGCGCTGTTCGGCTTCGGGATGCCGGTGGGGAGCCTGTTCTCGCCGGCGTATCAGAACGCTCCGTGGAGCGTCATGAAGGCGCTCGACTTCATCAAGAATCTGTGGATTCCGATCCTGGTGATCGGCACGGCCGGGACCGCCGGCACCATCCGCGTGATGCGCGGCAACCTGCTCGACGTTCTGGGCGAGCCGTACGTCACCACCGCGCGATCGAAGGGCATGAAGGAGCGGATCGTCATCCGGCGCCATGCGGTACGGATCGCCTTCAACCCGTTCGTCAGCAGCCTTGGCATGACCCTGCCGACCCTGCTGTCGAGCGAAGCGATCACCTCGATCGTCCTCAACCTGCCGACCGCCGGTCCGCTCCTCCTGGAAGCGGTGCTGGGCGAGGACATCTTCATGGCGGCCAGCATCCTGCAGTTCTACGCGATCTTTCTCCTGATCGGGAACCTGCTGGCCGACATCGCCCTGGCCGCGCTCGATCCCCGCATCCGCTACGACTGACGGTTGCGCCCGGTGCCGGTGCGCGGTACCGTGACAACATGAGCACGGAGGCGATCGCGATCGTCGCCGTCGGGGCGGCGCTGCTGGCGGCGCTGGTGCCGCTGCTGCTATCGATGCGCGGCAGCATGGGGGACATGCGCGGCAGCATGGCGGACCTGCGCGGCAGCATGGCGGACCTGCGCGGCAACGTGGCGGACCTGCGCGACGAGGTGAGGACGTTGCGCGGCGAGGTGGCGGACGTGCGGCGCGACCTGCACGCCCTGGGTGAGCGCGTCGCCCGCATCGAAGGCCGGCTCGACGCGCTCGCGCCGGTGCTGGCGCCGGTGCGCCCGGTCGCGCCCGCCGATGCGCCGGCCCCGGCCGCCTAGGCTGCCGTCGACGTTTGACGGCCGGTCCGCGGCCCCTGATCCTATGACCGGCGCCCGCCCCACCCTCCCCGCCGACCCGCTGCAGCGATTCCATCCGGCGGTCGCCGGCTGGTTTCGCGGCGCCTTCGCCGCTCCCACCGAGATACAGGAGCGCGCCTGGGCGCAGATCGCCGGCGGCCGGCACACCCTGATCGCCGCTCCCACCGGTTCCGGCAAGACGCTCGCCGCGTTCCTGTCCGCGATCGACGGCCTGGTGCGGCGATCGGCCGACGGCGCCCTGAGCGAGGCGACCTCCGTCCTGTACGTCTCCCCCCTGAAGGCGCTCAGCAACGACATCCACCGCAACCTGGAGCAGCCGCTGGCCGGCATCCACGGCCGCCTCCACCCGGACGGATCGAGCCCCGACGGATCGAGCCCGGACGGGCTTCCGCCGATCCGCTCGCTGGTACGCACCGGCGACACCCCCGCCGGCGCGCGCACGGCGATGACGCGCCGGCCTCCCCACATCCTGGTGACCACGCCGGAGTCGCTCTACCTGCTGCTCACCGCCGACGGCGGCCGGCGCATGCTCGCTTCGGTGCGGACCGTGATCGTCGACGAGATCCACGCCGTGGTCGGCTCCAAGCGCGGCTCCCACCTCGCCCTCAGCCTGGAGCGGCTGCAGGCGCTGACCGACGCCCCGCCGCGCCGCATCGGCCTGTCGGCGACGCAGAAGCCGATCGAACGGGTCGCCGAGTATCTGGTGCCGTCCGGCGAACCGTGCGCGATCGTCGACGCCGGCCACCGCCGCCGCATGGACGCCGCGCTGGAGCTGCCGGGCTCGCCCCTGGCCGCGGTGATGTCCAATGAGGTGTGGGAGGAGATCTACGCCCGCCTGTGCGAGCTGATCGACCGGCACCGCACCACGCTGATCTTCGTCAACACCCGGCGCATGGCCGAACGCGCCGCGCACGAGCTGAGCGAGCGCCTGGGACCGGACGCCGTAGCCGCCCACCACGGCAGCCTCTCCAAGGAGACGCGCCTGGACGCCGAGCGGCGCCTCAAGGAGGGCTCGTTGCGCGCGCTGGTCGCCACCGCGTCGCTGGAGCTGGGCATCGACATCGGCGCCGTCGATCTGGTGTGCCAGCTCGGCTCGCCGCGGTCGATCATGGCCTTTCTGCAGCGCGTCGGCCGCTCCGGGCACGCGGTCGGCGCCACGCCCAAGGGCCGCCTGTTCCCGCTCAGCCGCGACGACCTGGTGGAGGGGTGCGCGCTGCTGGCGGCCGCCGCGCGGGGCGATCTGGACGAGATTCCGATCCCGGACCGGCCGCTCGACATCCTGGCGCAGCAGATCGTCGCCGAGTGCGCGGCGCGCGAATGGTCGGCCGATGAGTTGTACGGGGTCGTGCACCGGGCGTACCCGTACCGGGGCCTGCCGCGAGAACGGTTCGACGAGGTGGTGCGGATGCTGGCCGAGGGCTTCACCACCCGCCGCGGACGGCGCGGCGCCTACCTGCACCTCGACGCGGTCAACGGCCGGCTGCGGGCGCGCCGCGGCGCCCGTCTGGTGGCGCTGACCGGCGGCGGCGCCATCCCCGACACCTTCGACTACGAGGTGCGCGCCGAGCCGGACGAGACCGTGGTCGGCACCATCCATGAGGACTTCGCCATCGAGAGCATGGCCGGCGACATCTTCCAGCTCGGCAACACCTCCTGGCGCATCCTGCAGGTGTCCGGCAGCACCGTGCGGGTGGCGCATGCGGGCGACCAGCGGCCTACCATCCCCTTCTGGCTCGGCGAGGCGCCGGGCCGCACGCCGGAGCTGTCGAGCGCGGTGTCGGCGTTGCGCGAAGGGGCGGAGGCGGCGATCCGGGACGCGGAGCGGAACGGCCGCCCGGCGGCGCCGGCGGCGGCCGCCTGGCTGGCGGCGCTGCCCGGCGTGCCGGCGAGCGCGGCGGAGCAGGCGGCCGAATACCTTGCGGCCGGCCGGAACGCGCTGGGCGCCATGCCGACCTGCCGCACCCTGGTGATGGAGCGGTTCTTCGACGAGGCCGGGGACATGCATCTGGTGATCCACTCCCCGCACGGCACCCGCCTCAACCGCGGCTGGGGTCTGGCGCTGCGCAAGCGGTTCTGCCGCACCTTCAACTTCGAGCTGCAGGCGGCGGCGACCGACGACGCCATCGTGCTGTCGCTCGGCCCCACGCACAGCTTCCGCATGCAGGAGGTGTGGAACTACCTGCACCCCAACTCCGTGCGCGACGTGCTGGTGCAGGCGCTGCTCGACGCGCCGATGTTCAACGTGCGCTGGCGCTGGAACGCTTCCCGCGCGCTGGCGGTGCCGCGCTGGCGGGGCGGCCGCCGGGTGCCGCCCTACCTGCAGCGCATGCAGGCGGAGGACCTGGTGGCCCTGGTCTTCCCGGACCAGCTCGCCTGCGCCGAGAACCTGGCCGGCGAGCGCGAGGTGCCCGACCACCCGCTGGTGACGCAGACGATCGACGACTGCCTGACCGAGGCGATGGACGTCGACGCGCTGCAGCGGCTGCTCGCCGCCATGCGCGCCGGCGACCTGACGCTGATCTGCCGCGACCTGCGCGAACCGTCGCCGTTCGCGCAGGAGATCCTCAACGCCCGCCCGTACGCCTTTCTCGACGACGCGCCGCTGGAGGAGCGGCGCACGCAGGCGGTGCGCAACCGCCGCTGGCTCGACCCGCAGGAGGCGCGCGAGCTGGGCGCGCTCGACCCCGGAGCGATCGCGCGCGTGCGCAACGAGGCGTGGCCGCGCGTAGAGGACGCCGACGACCTGCACGACGCCCTGGTGCTGCTCGGCTACCTGACCGAGGCCGAGGGCCGGCGCGGCGACGGCGCCCGGAGCTGGATCGAGCCGTTCGAGCGCCTGGCCGCCGAAGGCCGGGCGGCGCGGCAGACCTCGCCGGCCGGCCCCTTGTGGGTGGCCGCCGAACGGTTGCCGGAGTGGCGCGCGCTTTCCCCGGACGCCGAGCGCACGCCGGCGCTGGCGGTCCCGGACCGCTACCTGCGCGCCTATGAGCCGGAGGAGGCGTTGCGCGAGCTGCTGCGCGGCCGTCTGGAAGCGCTCGGACCGGTGACCGGGGAGGAGTTGGCCGCCTCCATCGGGCAGCCGCCGCCGGCGGTGGCCGCGGCGCTCGCCGCCCTGGAGACCGAGGGGTTCGTGATGCGGGGCCGCTTCACCGGCGGGCCGGATGCCGGGGGCGGGCCGGATGCCGGCGGCGGCGAGGAGTGGTGCGAGCGGCGGCTGCTGGCGCGCATCAACCGCTACACCCTGGACCGCCTGCGGCGGGAGATCGAGCCGGTCTCCAAGGCCGACTACCAGCGTTTCCTGATGCGCTGGCAGCACGTGGGGTCGGCGCACCGCTTGGCCGGCGCGGACGGGTTGGCGCAGGTGTTGGCGGTGCTCGACGGCGTGGAGGTGCCGGCGGCGGCGTGGGAGAGCGCAGTGCTGCCGACGCGGGTGCGCGACTACGATCCGGCCTGGCTCGACGCGTTCTGCCTGTCGGGCCGCCTGCTCTGGGCGCGGTTCCCTGACGACACCGCCGGCGGGCCGGTCAAGGCGACGCGCATCGCCCTGCTGGGCCGCGAGCGCCGGCCGGTGTGGCAGCGGTTGGCGTCCGGCTCGCCGCCGGCGCCGGCGACCGCCGCGGCGCGGGCGGTGCAGGGCGTGCTGCAAGCGGCGGGCGCGTCCTTCTTCGATGACATCGTGGCCGGCACCCGGCTGCTCCGCACGCAGGTGGAGGCCGCGCTCGGCGAGCTGGTCGCGGCCGGGCTGGTGACCTGCGACGGCTTCGCCGGGCTGCGCGCGCTGATCGGGCCGGCGGCGGCCAACGGCCGGACCGGCGGCAGCCGGCGCCGGTTCGGCGGCGTCTATCGCCGGCAGCAGTCGTCTCTGGAGACCGCCGGCCGCTGGTCGCTGGCGCGCCCGGCCGCGCGGCCGGATGATGACGGCGAAGGGAGTGACGAGGCCGCGCGCGAGACCGCCGCGCGCGTGCTCCTGAAGCGGTACGGGGTAGTGTTCCGCCGCCTCACGGAACGCGAGCCGCGCGTGCCGCCGTGGCGGGAGCTGGTACGCGCGCTGCGCCGGCTGGAGGCGCGGGGCGAGATACGCGGCGGTCACTTCGTGTCCGGCGTCGGCGGCGAGCAGTTCGCCCTGCCGGAGGCGGTCGGCGCGCTGCGCGAGGTGCGGCGCACCGAAACGACCGGCGAGGTGACCGTGCTGAGCGCCGTCGATCCGGCCAACGCGCTGGGAGTGACCGTCCCGTCCGGCGCCAAGCTCGCGGCGCGCACCGGCAACCGGGTCGCGTACCGCGCCGGCCGGCCGATCGCCGTGCTCGACGGCGGCCGGGTGATCTGCTGCGAACGCCTCTCCCCGGAAGACGGCTGGGCGGTGCGGAAGCGCCTGCTGCGCGCCGCGCTCACCGAGCCGGCCACCGAGCCGGCAGAGCCGGACGCCGTCCGCGCCCCCGTGCCCGCCCTGACGCCGTGACCCCGTGCTGTCCCGGATTTTCGGGTACGCTACGGATCGCCGGACTGAAACGACACGTGACCTATGTGAGGAGGTAACCCCATGTCCAGATCGATAGCGAAGGCCGCGATCGGCCTGTCGTGCGTGATGATGCTCGCAGCCATGGCCGGGTGCGCAGGATTTGGGCGGCGCCCGCAGCCGCCGACGCTCACGGTGATGACGTACAACGTCTACGTCGGAGCGCCCCCGGAGGCGATCCTGAATACGAAGGATCCGACGCAGGTACCACCGAAAGTCGCCGAGTTCTACCGGACCTACGTGGCATCGAAGTTCCCCGAACGCGCGGCGGCGATCGCCAAGACCGTGAAGGAAGCCCAGCCTCACGTGATCGGGCTGCAGGAGATTTCGTTGGTTCGCAGGCAAGACCCCGCGGATTCGTTCACGAACCCAGGGCCCAACGCCGAGACGGTCGTATCCGATTTCTCGAAAGTGGTGCTGGAGGCGCTCAAGAGCGAAGGATTGAGCTATCGCGAGGCCGGCAGGGTTGAGACCTTCGATCTCGAGATGCCGATGGCGACCTCCCCGACGACGTTCGTCGACCTGCGCCTCACCGACCATGACGTGATCCTGGTTCGCAGCGACGTCACGGCGGGCGCGGACGCGAAGTCCGACAAGTACCGGGCCGAACTGCCGGTCGACGATCTCGGCGTCTCGGTCCCGCGCGGCTACGTGGCCGTGGACGTCACCGTAAGCGGCGTGACCTACCACGTCGTGAACACGCATCTGGAGCATTTCGGGGACCCGATTCGCCTCGCCCAGGCGCAGGAGCTGATCGCCAGCCTGAGCGACAAGACCTCGCCGGTGATCCTGCTGGGGGACTTCAACACCGAGGCTCCGGACGGCGCCGCATACCAGGCCATCGTCGGCGCCGGGTATCAGGACGCGTGGCAGGCGGACTCCGATGGCAGCGGTTACACCTGCTGTCAGGCCGACGACCTGAAGAATTCGATGAGTATGAGTAAGGAGGAAAAGCGGATCGATCTGATCTTCATCAAGGGCGTGACGCTGCGGGAAGGCGAAGCGATCCGCACGATGACCGTGGGCGACACCGCGGACGACCGGACGCCTTCAGGCCTGTGGCCGTCCGACCACGCCGGCGTGGTCGCCCATCTGCCGATCGCGGCCGAGTAGGGCGGCGCGGTTCCGCCACCGATCGTTGCAGGGGGTAGCGCCGGGCGCTACCCCCTGCAGCCCCGAGGCCGCGTCGAGCACGGTCTTGCCGCGCTTGACCGAGCCCGCGCGCGCAGGCCATGATGCTTGCCGACTCACGGGGAGCCCGGTAGCGCCGGGCTGAGAGGGGGGCGCAGCAGCCCTCGACTCGCACCACCTGATCCGGGTAATGCCGGCGGAGGGATGTATCTCTCACGCGATCGACCATCGCGGGACCCCGAAGACACAGGAGGCTCGCATGGATCGCATCGCACGCGGCGGGCGCACCGCCCGCCTGCTCGTCGCCGTCGCCCTCATCGCCGCGCCGCTTGCGGCGTTCGCCGACCCGGAGGCGGAGACGGCCGACCTGCGGCGCACCGTCACGGTGATGACGCACGATTCGTTCGCCGTCTCGGAAGAGGTGCTGGCGGCGTTCGAAGACCGGCACGGCATCCGCGTCCGCATCCTGGAGGCCGGCGACACCGGCACCGCCCTCAACAAGGCGATCCTGGCGCGCGGCAAGCCGCTGGCCGACGTCATCTACGGGATCGACAACACCTTTCTGAGCCGCGCCCTGGACGAGGACATCCTGGAGCCGTACCGGTCCGCGCTGCTGGCGGCCGTGCCGGCGGAGTTCCGTATCGATCCCTCGCACCGGGCGCTGCCGGTCGACTACGGCGACGTCTGCCTCAACTACCACGTCGCCTCATTCGGCGACGACGGTCCGCCGCCGCCGGCCGATCCGGACGCCCTGATCGATCCCGCCTACCGCGGACTCACGGTGGTGCAGAACCCGGCTACCTCTTCGCCCGGACTCGCCTTTCTGATGGCCACCGTGGCCCGCTACGGCGACCCGGGCTACCTCGACTACTGGCGGTCGCTGGTCGCCAACGACGTGCTGGTGGTCAACGACTGGGAGACCGCCTACTACCAGGAGTTCACCGGCTCCGCCGGCCGGGGGCCGCGTCCGATCGTCGTCTCCTACGGCTCCAGCCCGCCGTTCGAGGTGCTGTACGCGGAGTCGCCGCCGGCCGAGCCGCCGACCGCCGCGGTCACCGGGCCGCTCTCCTGCTTCCGGCAGATCGAGTTCGTGGGCATCCTGGCCGGCGCCGAGAACCGCGACCTGGCCGAGCTGTGGGTCGACTTCATGCTGTCGCTGCCGTTCCAGGAGGACCTGCCGCTCAACATGTTCGTGTTTCCGGTCAACCGGGACGCGGTCCTGCAGAAGGAGTTCGTCGACTTCCTGGCCGTCCCTGACGAGCCGGCGCTGCTCGATCCCGCCCTGATCGCCGCCAACCGGGAACGCTGGATCAGGGAATGGACCGAGGTCGTGCTGCGCTGACGCCGGCCCTGCTGTGGGCAGGGCCGCTCGCCTTCCTGGCGCTGTTCTACTTCCGGCCGCTCTCCGGCATTGCGGCGATCAGCTTCGCCCGCGACGCCGACGGCCTGTTGCGAACGCTGACCGCGCCGGCGACCGGGCGCGTGGTCCTCTTCACCTTCGGGCAGGCGGCGGCGTCCACGGCGCTCACGCTGCTCGTCGGGCTGCCGGGCGCCTACCTGGTGGCCCGCTACCGGTTCGCCGGCAAGGCGCTGTTCCGCGCGCTCACCGCGGTCCCGTTCGTGCTGCCCACGCTGGTGGTGGCGGCCTCCTTCGACGCGCTGCTCGGCGCGCGCGGCTGGGTCAACGCCGCGCTGGAAGCGGTCGGATTGCCGCCGCTCCGCTTCACGCGCACGCTCGGCGCCATACTGGCGGCGCACGTGTTCTACAACACGACGATCGTGCTGCGGCTGGTGGGCGACTACTGGTCGCGCATCGACCGCCGCCTGTGGGATGCGGCGCGCACCCTGGGGGCCGGAGCCGTGCAGCGCTGGCTGCGGGTCAGCCTGCCGCTACTGGCGGCGCCGGTAGCGGCGGCGGCGGTGCTGGTGTTCATCTTCTGCTTCACCTCCTTCGGGGTGGTGCTGATCCTGGGCGGACCGCGCTTCGCCACGATCGAGGTCGAGATCTACTATCAGACGGTCAGCCTGTTCGATCTGCCGGTCGCCGCCTCGCTGGCGCTCGTGCAGGTCGGCGTCACGCTGGTCCTGGGCATCGCCTACGCGCGGCTGATGAAGCGGGTGAGCCGGCCGCTGCCGATGCGCGCTCCGCACAGCAACGAGCGGCGCCTGACCGGCCGTTCGGCCCGCGCCGCGGCGGCGGTCGTGCTGCTGGCGATCACGGTCTTCCAGCTCGCGCCGCTGGTCGCGCTCGCCGCCCGCTCGGTCACCGGCGCGGATGGCGCGACCCTGGCGTTCTACCGCGCGCTGGGCGTGGAGAGCCGGCAGGGCGCCTTTCACGGCAGCGCGCTGGCGGCGGTGCGCAACTCGCTCGGCTTCGCGGCGGCGGCCACGGCGATCGCGCTGGCGGTCGGAACGCCGGCCGCCTGGGCGCTGGGACGGCGCGGCGCGGCGCGTTCGTCCCGGCTGTTCGACCCGCTGCTGATGCTGCCGCTCGGCACCTCGGCGGTGACGCTGGGGCTCGGCTTCATCGTCACCTTGAACCGGCCGCCGTTCGACCTGCGGGCGTCGCCGGCGCTGATCCCGATCGCGCACGCGCTGGTCGCGCTGCCGTTCGTGGTGCGCAGCCTGGCGCCGGCGCTCGCCGCCGTGGAACCGCGCCTGATCCACGCCGCGCGCGCGCTGGGCGCCGCCCGTGCGGCGGTGGTGCGCCGCGTGGAGCTGCCGATCGTGGCCCGCGCGGTCGGCGTGGCGGCGGCCTTCGCCTTTTCGATCTCGCTCGGCGAGTTCGGGGCGACCGCGATCGTCGCGCGCGGCGACCTGCCGACCATCCCGCTCGCCATCTTCCGCCTGCTCGGCCGCCCCGGCGCCCTCAACATCGGGCAGGCGCTGGCCCTGGCCACCATCCTGATGCTCGTCACCGCGGTGGTGGTGACCGCGATCGAACGCTTGCGCGTGGCGCGCGTCAGCAGCTTCTGATGGCGCGCGATCCCGGCATGAACGGGTGGATAACCGGGGACCCCGGTGAATGATCTGGAGCTGCGCGGCGTGAGCAAGCGCTATGGTGAGACGCTCGCGCTCGATCGGGTCGACCTGCAGGTCCATCGCGGCGAGACGGTGGCGCTGCTCGGTCCGAGCGGCTGCGGCAAGAGCACGCTGCTGGCCGTGGTGGCGGGCCTGGAGCCGCACGACGGGACGATCCTGTGGCGCGGACAGGAACTGGCCGGCAGTCCGCCCGAGTCCCGCCGATTCGGGATGGTGTTCCAGGACTACGCGCTGTTCCCGCACCTGAACGTCTTCGAGAACGTCGCCTTCGGCTTGCGCATCCGCCGCACGCGGCCGGCACGGCTGCAAGAGCGGGTGGCGGAGGTGCTCTCCCTGGTCGGGCTCGGACACTTGCGCAGCCGTGACGTCACCACCCTGTCCGGCGGCGAACGCCAGCGGGTGGCGCTGGCGCGCGCGCTGGCGCCGGAGCCGCGCCTGCTGATGCTCGACGAGCCGCTCGCCGCCCTGGACCGCAACCTGCGCGACCGGCTGGCGGACGACCTGGGCGCGATCCTCGGCGAACTCGACCTGCCGGCCATCTACGTCACGCACGACGTGGAAGAAGCGCTGGCGGTCGCCGACCGGGTGGCGGTCATGGAGCCCCGCCGCATCGTCCGGGTCGGCACGCCGGAGGCGATCTACCGCGCGCCCGGCAGCGAGTACGTGGCCCGGTTCCTGGGCCTGGACAACCTGCTCCCCGCCCGCCGGGACCGACGCGGCGGACGCCCGGTGCTGCGCACCCCGCTCGGCGTGCTGCCGGCAGACGCGCTGCCGCTCCCGGCCGGCGGTCAGGAGGAGGAGGCGCTGCTGCTGCGGCCCACCGGCATCTCGATCCTCGATCGCGCTGCCGCCGAACGGCAAGCGCCGACTTCGAACGCCGGCCGTTGGGTCTTGCGCGGCGAGCTGACCGGCCGCTCGTTCCGCGGCGCGGCGCAGCGCGTACGGATCACGGTGAGGGGCGTCGAGCTGCGGTTCCGGGTAGCCGCCGATCAGGCCCTGCCGCCGCTCGGCTCGACGGTGACCTGCGCCATCGACCCGCGCCGCGGCGCGTGCCTGATCGCCGCCGCGGCCGATGGGACCGATGAGCGACGCCAATGGTGACCGTCGATGGCGCCGGCGCAGACGGTTGTCGGCGCTCCCCGGCAACCCCATAGTGAGACCGTATGGCGCCGGGCATCTCCGACGTCGGGGCGATGTTCGACCGCATCGCGCCGACCTACGATCGCCTCAACCGGCTGCTGTCGTTGCGCGCCGACGTCCGCTGGCGCGACTGCGTCGCCCGCGCGCTCGCCGCCCGCCGCATCAACAGCGTCCTGGACGTGGCGACCGGCACCGCCGACCTGCTGCTGGCGATCGACCGGCGCCTGCCGCGCCTGACCCGCGCCGTGGGAGTCGACGTGGCCCCGGACATGCTCCGCATCGCCCGCGACAAGTTGGCGCGCGCCGGCTGCGCCGCGCAGGTCGCGCTGGGCGACGCCCATCGGCTGCCGTTCGCGGACCGCGCCTTCGACGCGGTCACGGTCGCCTTCGGCATCCGCAACATGGCCGACCGGCCGCGCGCCCTGGCCGAGATGCACCGCGTGCTCGCGCGCGGCGGCACGCTGGCGGTCCTGGAGTTCTCGCTCCCCGAATCGCCGCGGCTGCGCGCGGCGTACCTGGCCTACTTTCGCCACGTGCTGCCGGCGATCGGCCGACTGCTGTCCGGCGACGCGCAGGCATACCGCTATCTGAACGCCTCGGTCGAAGCGTTCCCCTCCGGGCCGCGCTTCGCCGCCATGCTGCGGCGCGCCGGCTTCGCGGCGATCACCGCCCGCCGCCTCACGTTCGGGATCGCCATGCTCTATCTGGCGCGCAAGTGATGAAGGCCTCCCGCGCTATACTGTCGACGACCGCATGAGCGACGTCGCCTCTCCGCCCCTGCCGCGTACCGGCTCCGCCAACGGCCGCGCTGCCGCTATCCGGGACGAAGGCGGTATCTGTCGCGTGGAGACGGCCGCCGGCGTCGAGCCGCTCGCGTGGCTGGCCGGCCGGCCGGAAGCGGAGCTGTGCTACTGGGCCGACCGCGACCGGCAGGACGAGACCGCTGCCGCAGGTGTCCTGATCGACGTCTCCGGCCCCATCGCGTCCGGGGCGGCGCCCTGGATGGAGCGCATCACCGCCCACCTGGAAGCCGCCGACCGGGGCGTCCGCTTCTACGGCGGCACGCGCTTCGACCCGCAGGCGCCGCCGGCCCCGGAGTGGCGGGCGCTCGGCGCCTATCGGTTCGTGGTGCCCCGCTTCGAGGCGATCAGGCGCGGCGGCAGCACGCTGCTCGCCTGCAACTTCCGGCCCTCGGAGCGGGGCGACCTGCCGGCGTTGCTGGCCGAGTTGCGGAGGCCGCCGGCCGGCGTTCCCGGACCGGCCGCGCTGCCGCTCCGCCTGCAACGCCGTACCGATACGCCGGACCGCTCGGGCTGGGAGACGCTGGTGCGCGCGGCGCTCCGGGTCATCGACGATCCCGCCGATCCCCTGATCAAGGTGGTGGTGGCGCGCCGCACCGGCGCGACCGCGTCGATGCCGATCACGCCGCCGGCGCTGCTGTCGGCGCTGATCCGCGCCGGCGATCGCTCGTTCCGCTTCCTGGTGCAGCCCCGGCCCGGTACCGCCTTCGTCAGCGTCACGCCGGAACGGCTGTTCTCCCTGCGCGGCGGTGCGGTGGAGACCGAGGCGATCGCCGGCACGCGGCGGCGCGGCGCCTCGACGCAGGACGATCGGCGCCTGCAGCGCGAGCTGGCGGCGTCCGCCAAGGACCTGCTGGAGCATCGCATCGTCCACGACGCGCTCGCCGGAGCGCTCGGCGGCCTCTGCACCCACACCACGGCCGGCTCGACCGAGGTGCTGGGCCTGCCGGCCGTACAGCATCTGATGAGCCGGCTCTCCGGCCGGTTGGCGCCCGGCGTGGGCGTAGCCGATCTGATCGACGCGCTCCACCCCACGCCGGCGGTCGGCGGCGCGCCGGCGGCGGCGGCGCGCCGCTTCCTGGCCCGGCACGAGCCGTTCGACCGCGGCTGGTACGCCGCGCCGGTCGGCTGGATCGGTCAGGACGAGGCGATCCTTGCGGTGGCGATCCGCTCCGCGCTGATCGACGACGGAGCGGTATCGTTCTACACCGGCAACGGCGTGGTGACCGGCTCGGCCCCCGACGCGGAGTGGTGGGAGCTGGAAGCGAAGGTGAGCGGCTACTTCGCGCCCGACGGCTGACCGCCCCCGTGACCGCGGCGACGCGGAACCGGCTGTGGGGTGAGCTGATCATCGACGAGCTGACCCGTTGCGGCTGTCGCTCCGCCTGGGTCTGCCCCGGCGCCCGCTCCGCGCCGTTGGCGGCGGCGGCCGCGCGCTCGGACCGACTGACCGTGTCGATCTGCATCGACGAGCGGGCGGCCGGATACCAGGCGGTGAACGCGGCCCGCGCCGCCGGCGCTCCGACGGCGGTGATCTGCACGTCCGGCACGGCGGCCGCCAACCTGCTGCCCGCCGCGGTCGAGGCGGCGCTGAGCGGCGTGCCGCTGCTGCTGCTGACCGCCGACCGGCCGCCGGAGCTGCGCGACACCGGCGCCAACCAGACGATCGACCAGCCCGACCTGTTCGGGCGCGCGGTGGCGTGGCGCTTCGACGTGCCGGTACCGGACACGCGGATCGACCCGGCCGCGGTGCTCACCACCGTCGATCAGGCGGTCCACCGCGCCCGGACCGCCGCGGCCGCGGTCCACCTGAACTGCATGTTCGCCGAGCCGCTTCTGGGCGACGATCGCGGGGACGGGATCGAACGGCGCTTCGACGACCGCCGTTCCGACGGCCGACCCTACACGACCTACGCCGCGGCGCCGGCCGAACCGTCGCGGGAGGGGGTCGCGGAGACGTCCGCCGCGGTGCGCGGCGCCACCGCCGGCCTGCTGGCGGTCGGGCCGCTGCCGGCGACGGCCGACCGCTCGGCGATCGCCTCGCTCGCGGCGGCGCTGGGTTGGCCGATGATCGCCGACATCCAGTCCGGGCTGCGCTTCGCGCCGGACGACCGGCCGGCGCCGCCGATCGTCCGCCATCACGATCTGGTGCTGGACCACGCCGGCAAAACGCTTCCGGCCCCGGACGTCGTGCTGCACCTGGGCGGCCGGCTCACCTCCAAGGCGTACCTGACGCTGCTCGGCTCGAGCCGGCCGAACGCCTGCATCCACGTGGCTGAGCATCCGCGCCGCATCGACCCCGAACACGTGGTGACCGGCCGCGTTCAGGCGGCGGCCGACCGCTTCTGCGCCGCGCTCGAAGCCGAGCTGATCGGCGCCGGTGCCGGCGCTGGCGCCGCCGACCTGATCGACGCCGGCGCGGCGGCGGGCGCGGCGGTGGCGGCGGCGCTCGACGCGGAACCGGCGGCCAGCGAGCCGGCGGTCGCCGCCGACCTGATCGAGCTGCTGCCGGACGGCTGGGGCGCCTTCGGCGGCAGCAGCATGCCGATCCGCGACCTCGACACCTTCGCGGAGGCGGCGCTCTCCCGCACCGGCCCGCTGGCCGTGGGGGCGAACCGCGGGGCCAGCGGCATCGACGGCACGGTCGCTTCCGCAGCCGGATACGCCGCCGGCCTGCAGACGCCGGTCGGCGCGCTGGCCGGCGACCTGGCAGTACTGCACGACCTGGGATCGCTGGCGGTGCTGGCGCGCGCGCCGCAGCCGGTGGTGCTGGTGGTGATCAACAACGACGGCGGCGGCATCTTCAGCTTCCTGCCGGCCCTCACCGCCCAGGACGACGTGTTCGAGCGCTGCTTCGGCGCCCCGCACGGCTTTCGGTTCGAGCACGCCTGCCGGATGTTCGACCTGGACTACCACCGGCCGGCGACGCGCGCGCAGACGCGCGAGGCGCTGCAGCGGTGCTTCGCCGCCGGGCGGCCGGCGCTGATCGAGGTCGCTACCGACCGGCAGCGGAACCTGGCCATGCACCGGCGGCTCCGCTCGACGGCGGGCGCCGCCATCGAAACGCTCGTTCGGGGCGGCCGGTGAGCCCCGGTCCGGCTCCGACGGCGGTGCTCCTGCACGGCTTCCTGGGCAGCCCGGCCGACTGGGCGCCGATCACGGTGACGCTCGACCGGCGCCTGCGGTACGTCGCGCCGGCGCTGGTCGATCATCCGACGCTCGCTTCTCTGGAGACGACCCTCCGCCGAGCGGTGCCGGAGTCGGCGGTGCTGATCGGCTACTCGATGGGCGCGCGGCTGGCGCTCCATCTGCTCGTGCGCGACCCGGAGCGCTATCGCGCCGGCGTGCTGGCCTGCGGCTCGCCCGGGCTGGCCACGGCCGGGGAGCGGGCCGAACGGCGCCGCGCCGACGCGCGTCTGGCCGCACGCCTGCGCGGAGGTGCCGGCGCCGAAGCGCTGCGCGGCTTCCTGGACGACTGGTACGCTCAGCCGATCTTCGCTGCGGTCCGTTCGCACCCGTGCTACCGCGCCATGCTGGCGCGCCGCATGCAGATCGACCCCGGCGCGTGGGCGGCGGCGCTCACCCACCTCGGCACCGGCGCCCTGCCGTCGCTCTGGGACGCGTTGCCGGGGTTGCGGCAACCGACCCTGGTCGTGGCCGGCGAGCTCGACCGCCGCTACGTGAGCATCGCCCGGCGGATGGCCGAGCGGAACGCCGCGATCCGCGTCCGGTTGCTGCCCGGCTGCGGCCATGCCGTGCTCTGTGAAAAGCCGACCGAATTTGCTACACAGGTGGCGACCTTCCTCGATGAGGAGTTCCCGGACCCATGAGCCAGATCGATTGGACGGCATGCGGATCGTACGGCGAGATCCTGTTTCACAAGGCCGAGGGAATCGCCAAGATCACCATCAACCGGCCGCACGTGCGCAACGCCTTCACGCCGCTGACGGTGGAAGAGATGGCGGACGCCCTGCGCGACGCCACGCACGACAGCGGCATCGGCGTGGTGATCCTGACCGGCGCCGGCGACTTGGCGTTCTGTTCCGGCGGCGACCAGAAGGTGCGCGGCCACGCCGGCTACCGCGACCAGGGCGGCGTCGACCGGCTCAACGTCCTGGAGTTCCAGCGGCAGATGCGCCGCTGTCCGCTGCCGATCGTCGCCATGGTGGCCGGCTTCGCGATCGGCGGCGGGCACGTGCTGCACGTGATGTGCGACCTGACGATCGCGGCCGACAACGCCGTGTTCGGTCAGACCGGCCCGCGGGTCGGATCGTTCGACGGCGGCTTCGGCGCCAGCTATCTGGCGCGCATCGTCGGCCAGAAGAAAGCGCGCGAGCTCTGGTACCTGTGCCGCCGCTACGACGCGCAGGAGGCGTTGGCGATGGGTCTGGTCAACGCGGTGGTGCCGCTGGCCGAGCTGGAGGCGGAGACGGTGCGCTGGTGCCGGCAGATCCTGCGCCACTCGCCCACCGCGATCCGTTGCCTGAAGGCGGCGTTCAACGCCGACTGCGACGGTCAGGCCGGCCTCCAGGAGCTGGCCGGCGCCGCGACCATGCTCTACTACCAGACCGAGGAGGCGCAGGAGGGACGGGACGCCTTCGTGCAGAAGCGGCAGCCGGACTTCGCCCGGTTTCCGCGCCGCCCCTAGCGCCGGGCGGCATGGCGCGCACGCCGGGAGCGGCCCGCGTCTGGCTGGAGGCGGCGCGGCCCCGCACGCTGCCGGTCGCGGTGGCGCCGGTGCTGATCGGATCGGTGATGGCGGCGGCGGACGACCGCTTCGCGTGGGCGGCCGGCGTGCTGGCGCTGCTCGGCGCGCTGCTGATCCAGGTCGGCACCAACCTCCACAACGACTACGCCGACCACGCGCGCGGCGCCGATACCGCCGAACGGGTCGGGCCGCGGCGAGCCGCGCAGGCCGGCCTGCTGCAGCCGGCGCAGCTCCGCCGCGGCGTTGCCGCGGTCTTCGGCGCGACGGCCGTGGTGGGCGCCGTCGCCGCGGTGATCGGCGGCTGGCCGATCCTGATCGTGGCGGCGGCGTCGGTCGCCGCCGGTCTGGGGTACACGGGGGGCCGCCGCCCGCTCGGCTACCTGGGCCTTGGCGACCTGCTGGCGTTCGTCTTCTTCGGACCGGTGGCCACGGCCGCCACCTACTACCTGCATGCCGGCGCCGCCCCGGCCGAGGCGATCGCCGCCGGCATCGGGCCCGGCCTGCTGGCGGCGGCGATCCTGACCGTCAACAACCTGCGCGACGTCGACACGGACCGCGCCGCCGGCAAGCGCACCCTGGCGGTGCGTCTGGGCGCCCGCTTCGCGCGCGCGGAGTACCTGGGTTGCATCGTCGGCGCAGCCGCGGCGCCGACCGCGCTGGCGTTCGCGGCCGGACGGTGGGCCGGCGCGCTGCCGCTGATGACGATCGTGGCCGCCGCTCCGTGGATCGTGATCGTCATGCGGCCGAGCCGTCCGGCCGAGCTCAACCACGCCCTGGCCGGCACGGCGCGCGCCATGCTGATCCACGCGCTGCTGTTCTGCATCGGATGGTCGATCACCTGAGCTCCGGACGCATCGACCTGATGGAGTCGCTCGCCGCGCACGGGGCGTCGATCGCGCTGGCCGGCGCCGAGCACCGCCCGGGCGAAGGGATCAGCTACCGCCGGCTGGCCGAAGCGGCCGGCGGCTGGGTGGAGCGGTTCCGCGATTACGGACTGACGCCGGGGTCGCGGATCGCCGTGCAGGCGGAGAACACCACCGTGCTGGCCGCATTCCTCTACGGTGCGTGGTGCGCCGGCCTGCTTCCATTGCTGCAGAGCCCGCTGCTGCCGGCGGCCCGCGTCCGCGCCATGGGCGCCGAGCTGCGCTGCGGCCCGCCGTTCACCGGCGCCGACCTGGACCTGCCGAGCGGCGACGCGCGGGCGGCCCCGGTCGACCCGGCCGCGCCGGCGACCGCGCTCCTGACCTCCGGCACCACCGGCCGTCCGCGCGCGGTCGTCCACACGCTGGCGAACCATCTGCGCAGCGCCGCCGGCTCCGCCGCCAACCTGCCGCTCGACCGTGATGACCGCTGGCTGGTGGCGCTGCCGCTGAGCCACGTGTCCGGGCTGTCGATCCTGTTCCGCTGCCTGCTGGCCGGAGCGACGGCGCTCATCGCCCGCTCCGGCTCCTTTCGCAACCTCGACCGGGGCGCGGACGACTCGTGGGAGCTGCTGCCGCAGGCGACCCGGCTATCGGTGGTGCCGGCTCAGCTCCGGCGGCTGATCGAGGTGCCGGCCGACCGGCGCAGCGGCCTGCGCAGCGTGTTGGTCGGCGGCCAGGCGGCGGCGCCGGGTCTCCTGGAACGCGCACGGGCAGCCGGCATCCCGGTGCTTCCCACCTACGGCTCCACGGAGATGGCGTCGCAGGTGGCCACCGCCGCGCCGGGCGTCGATCTGCCGCCCGGCGCGTGCGGCGGCGCGCTGCCGCACCGGCGACTCCGCATCCGCGGCGGTCAGATCGAGGTGGGTGGCGACACGCTGTTCGCCGGCTATCTGAGCGCCGCCGGCGTGGAGCCGCCGCCGCTGGCCCCCGGCGGATGGTTCCGCACCGGCGACTGCGGGCATCTCGACGCCGGCGGCATCCTGACCGTCAGCGGCCGCGCCGACGGCATGTTCACGTCGGGCGGCGAGACCATCGATCCGCAGGAGATCGAGCATGCGCTTGGCGCGCATCCGGCGGTAGCCGTCGCCGTCGTGGTGCCCTCCCCCGACCCGGAGTTCGGCTCCCGCCCGGTGGCGTTCGTCGAGCCGGCCGACGGCCGGCCGACGGCAGACGAGCTCAAGGCGCTGCTTGCCGAGCGGCTGCCGCGCTTCAAGCACCCGGTGCGCTACCTGCCGATGCCGGCCGGCGCCGTCACCCCGACCGGCAAACCCGACCGCGCGCGCCTGACCGCTCTGGCGGCGGCAGATGGGTGAGCTGGCCTGGCTCAGTTCGCCCAGCCCTGGCCCAGCCGCACCAGCCGCGACTCGATCAGCCCGAAGAAGCGGTGCCCGCCGCCGGCCGATACGAACCGCCAGCCCAGATGCATGCCGCACCGCCGGCACAGGGCGATCGCCCATGAGTAGCCGGCGAACCACGTGAAGCGATCGGTCTGCTCGCCCACCGCTCGGCAGCCGTGGGCCGGCGCGAAGCAGGCGACTGCGTAGTGGATGCGCTGCGGGTTGAAAAAATCGTGCCGATGCGCGCCGGCCACGTCGATGCGCGCCCGGTCGCCGGTCACCTCCTCCCGACAGGAGATGCACAGCAGCGCCTCGGACGCCCAGTCGTGCGTGTCGAGCCGCCCCCGTCGTAGCGAGCGCGAGCGCACATCAGCCATGGCGCCTCACCTCGATCGATCGCGATGATCCGCCGCAGCCGTCAACGCATCGGTCTCCGCAGGCCGCAGCGCCCCGGAAACGACCAGATAGCCGTTTTCGTCGAAGAACCGACGCCGTTCGTCGTCGAGTATGATCGGTTCCATCACCATCGGTCAATCGTCATCATTCATCATTTCAGTGGTCCGGCTACGGCCTCGCGGTGGACCAGCTCCCATCCGTGGAACACCAGCGCCAGCCCGGTGAAGCGCACCGTCGGGTACTGCCGCTCAAGCCGCCCGTCGGCGAGGTAGCGGCGCAACTGCGCCGCCGCCTGCCGCGCAGCCTGCGCTACGCGCGCTTCGCTCGCCTCCTCCCTGCGGGCCAGGTACTTCAACTCCAGCACGTAGCCGTGGCGCATCTCGGTGTAGCGCTGCAGATGCGGCTCCAGGCAGATGTCGGCGTAGCCGCCGCCCAGCTCCCGCTCCGACTGGAACACGAAGTGATCGGTGCAGCTCAGATACGCCGCCAGAAAGCCGCAGATCACCTTCTCTCCGTCGATGTAGTCTCGGACGCTGCTCTGGCGGGCGATGGCGTCGGCCAGGAACTCCACCACCGGCCGCCAGGCGCCCCGGCAGGCCATCTCGTGCACCAGGAGGCTGAAGGTGTACAGGTCGACCGAGAACACGTCCACGTCGCGGTAGCCGTCACGCAGGAAGGCGTACATGAGGCGCTTGACGGTCTGGTTCGGTACTCCCAGCCGGGGCCTGCCGGCGCGCACTTCGCGGATGCTGAGCAGGCCGAAGAAGTGCAGCAGGGACAGGAAGTTCTCCCGCTCCTGCAGCCGCTCCAGCGGGAAGCCGCTCGTGATTTCGCTGTCTACCCAGCCTTCGCCGATGACGTGGCGCAGCAGGTCGAAGTTGCCGTTGAGACGCCGGTTGACCGTCAGCAGGTGGCGCAGCTTGCCGTAGTCGATCCGCACGTTGGTATCGATCAGGTCACGCGGTGCGGGTCTGTTGGGAATGGAGCCCTTCACGTAGTAGAGGACCATGTCGGTGTTGTAGAGATCGTTCGCGGCGTCCGCGGCGAACCGGTAGCCATTGTACCATTCGCCCATCACGGCCATCGCCTCGTCCACGTCCTGATCGAGCACGCCGTGGTCCCGGTATATCTCCAGGATGCGCCTCACCTCCGCCTCGATGAAGCCGAGCAGCTCGTTGAACTCCGGCATCAGACTGATGTTGGCGCCGATGTTGAAGCCGCTGGTCACGTCGTCCATGGTGATGGGGGAGACGCCCGTGACGAACAGGCGTTCCAGGCCGCCGCCATGGCCGGCGCCGGCCTTGAGGGTGGCAAAGAAGTTGCGGTAGAAGCCGCCGCCATGGGTGAACGAGTGGTACGCCTCCGCGCCCCGCCAGGCGAGTATGGTGTTGGCGAAGTTGTCGTACTCGTCGATCAGCACGTACAGCGGAATGTCCTGCTCGCCGGCGTAGGCGAACAGCTCGGCGAGCCGGCCGTCGATGGA
The DNA here is from genome assembly GCA_965203515.1 of Spirochaetia bacterium. Lineage (GTDB taxonomy): Bacteria > Spirochaetota > Spirochaetia > SZUA-6 > Bin103 > CATQHW01. Next base: position 3,503,099 of record OZ241907.1, on the reverse strand, counting down.
GGGATGAGCGAGGATGCGCTCGATCACCGTCTCGGAAAACAGATCGGCGTTGCGCTCCAGAGCGGCGCGCAGCTTGATGAAGCAGTAGGTCTCGAACCGCTCGCGCAACGTCTCGAGGGTGTCGTCGAACGCGGAGAAGTCAAAGTGCAGGATGACGTACCGGTGGCGGTTCGGCGTCGGCCGGCGCCCGATGTCGGTGCCCGCGAACATGCTGGCGAAGCTGTCGGCACGGGTGCGGTCGTAATAGTACGCCAGCAGCGACACCCAGCACGACTTGCCGAAGCGGCGGGGACGGATCAGAAAGGCGTACCGCTCCTGCTCCAGGTCATGCAGAAACCGGGTCTTGTCGACGTACAGGGCGCGCTCGCGCCGTATCGTCCGGAAGTCGGCCCAGCCGTAGGGTATCTGCGGATGCGCGCTGCTCATCGATCGGTGCCGCGGGTGCGTCAGTCGCCCACGTCGCAGACGTCGAACGCCTGTCGCAGGGCCGGCACGATGGCTCCGGCCGGTATGAACTCGTGACCGACGTAACCGTCGTAGTCGGTGGCGGCGATCGCGGTGCAGATGCCGCGATAGTTCAACTCCTGAGTGTCGTCCAGGTCGCGGCGGCCCGGGTTGCCTGCCGTATGAAAGTGCCCGACGTGGGGCAGGGCGCGGCGGATGGAACGGATCACGTCCCCTTCCATGATCTGCATGTGATAGATGTCGAACAGCAGCTTGACGCGCGGACTTGCGACCATCTCGCACAGCGCGATGCCCCAGTCGGTGTGATCGCCCAGGTAGCCGGCGTGATCGACCCGCGAGTTGAGCAGCTCGACGTTGACGTTGACGCCGGCCTCCTCGGCGATCGGCGCCGCGCGGCGCAGCACGCGCGCGCATTCGACCATACCCTCCAGGTCGCTCTGGCCGTCGAGTCGGTTGCCGGCGAAGGCGATCACGTTCGGCACGCCGCCGGCTGCCGCCAGCTCGATCGATGCCGCGAGCTCGCCGACGATGCGGTCGTGGTTGGCCGGGTCGTTGCAGCCGTTCTCCAGCGTCCCGTGACCGCCCATGCTCACCATCCGCAGCCCGTGCCGGCGCGCGGTCGCCACGACCTCGTCGAAGTCGTCGTCGCCGGCCGCGCCGCCGCCGCGGCGCCCCCACATCTCGATCGCCGCGTAGCCGATCCGCGCCGCCTGCCGGCACAGATCGGCCAGCGAAAGGTCGGCCGTCCCGAAGATCGGGAACGCTATGGACTGCTTGATCTTCATTGTCCCTCTTCTGTCGGTGGGTGGGCCCGATCCTACCGGCTCCGGCGCCGCCAAGCCACCGGAAGTCGCTCGGACACCGATCATTGCGGCCCGACAGGGTGCATAGTAGAACGGCACCCGATATGACGATGAAACTGCTGGTGGCCGTGCTGATGGCGGCGCTGATGGCCGCCTGCACAACTGTCGCGCCGCCGGAGCCGCGCATCGCGTCTCCTCCACCTCCTCCTGCCCCGCCGCCGGTGATGAAGGACTGGCGCAGCATCGACCACTTGGTGCGGATCGACGTGGCGATGCCGGTGGCCGACTGGGACGCATTGCGCCGACAGGACCGCCAGCATGACGTAGGTGCTCGGAGTTCGGTACCGGTCTCAAACTGGTCTTGCGAGCCGTTCGATAGTCCGTTCGAGTGGTTCGAGGCAACGGTGTCCATCGACGGCAAGGAGTACAAGCGCGCCCGGATTCGCAAAAAAAGGTTTCTACGGTTCGCTGTCCGCCACCAAGCCTGCGCTCAAGCTGCGGCTGGACAAGTACATCGAGCAGGACCACGGCGGCGCTACCAGACTGACGCTCAACAACAGCATCCAGGATGAATCCATGGTGAACACCTGCTTGACGTATGAGGTGTACCGCCGCGCCGGCATCCCCACCCCCCTGTGCAACTTCGCGCGCGTCACCGTGAACGGCGCCGATCTTGGCGTTTACGTGAACGTCGAAGATATGAAGACCGACTACTTCAAGCGCGCCTGGCACGGCGCCGGCAACCTGTATGAAGGGACGTTCAGCGACTTCTTGCCTGAGCTCACCGGTACGTTCGAGAAGAAGACGACCAAGAACCCCGGTCTCGGATACATCGAGAAGGTTACGGACGCCATCGCGGAGGGTGATCGCGCAGCTTTGGAGAAGCTGATCGACGTGGACCGGTTCCTGACGTTCTGGGCATTGGAAAGCCTGACGAACACGCACGACAACTACACCTACGGCATCAACAACTACTACTTTCACGAAAGCGCCGCCGGTCTGGTATTCATTCCATGGGGACCTGATCAAGCATTCCAGACTGCCAAAGGACCGGTGATGGGGATGCGTGGAGCGTTGGCGCGCGCGCTGTTCCCGGCTCACGTGGAAGCCTACAAGGCCACCATGCGGCGCCTGCTGGCGACGGTGTGGAACGAGAGGCACCTGATCGAGTACGTCATCAGGTTGGCGCATGCCGGATGGAACGACGACATCATGAGGGTGATCCGCTTCATCGCCTCCCGGCGGGAATGGATTGAAGGACGCCTGGAGAACGCTGACTTTCACAGGTACTTCAGAGCATCCGAACCGTATGAAGGCGACTGCGACGCCGCCGGTGATAGACCGGCGCGCGGCGTTCGGCTATCCTGAGCGGCATGTCTGCATCGGGTGCGAACGACGTGCCGCGCCTCGCCGAGGGCGGCGTCTACCGGAAGCTCGGCGTCGTGCCGATTCTCAACGCGCGCAGCAACTCGACCGTGTTCGGCGGCTCGACGCCGTCGGCGGTGGTGCGGGCGGCGATGGACGAGGCCGGCCGCGGCTGGGTCGACATGGCCGAGCTCATGCGCAAGACCGGCGACTACGTCGCCGGCCTGCTCGGCTGCGAGACCGCGCACCCCACGGCCGGCTGCGCGTCCGCGATCATCCTGAGCTCCGCCATCGCCATGACCGGCGACGACGCCGCAAAGATGGCGCGCCTGCCCAACACCACCGGCCGCAGGGACCGCATCCTGATCCAGCGCCAGCACCGCTATTGGGTGCAGCCCTGCTTCACCTTCGCCGGCTCCCGGCTGGTGCCGGTCGGCCGCGACGACGGCTGCACCGTCGAAGAACTGGAGGCCGCGATCGACCAGGACACCGTCGCCATCGCCCATCCCTACTCGCATCCGGCCGGCTACCTGTTCCCGCCGCGCACCGGCGACCTGCCGCTGGAAGAGGTGGCCGCCGTCGGCCGGCGCCGCGGCCTGCCGGTGATCGTCGACGCCGCCGCCCAGGTCTATCCGCTCGATCACTTTCGCTGGATCGCGCAGGCGGCCGATCTGGTCTGCTTCGGCGGCAAGTACTTCGGCAGCTCGCACTCGACCGGACTGGTCGCCGGCCGCCGGAAATACGTCGATCCGCTGCGCAAGCTCGACTTCTGCGGCAGCATCGACAACGACGATATCCCCACCGGCGGCGGCTATGCCTTCGGGCGCGGCATGAAGCTGGACCGGCAGCAGATCGTGGCCCTGGCGGTCGCGCTGGACGTCTGGTTCAACACCGATCACCAGGCTCGCCTGGTCGAGTATCACCGCCGCATGGGGGTGATCCGGGAGCAGCTCGCCGGCATCCCGCACGTCTCGGCCGAGCCGGTGCCCTACGACAACTTCCAACTGGTACGGCTGTTCATCACCCTGGGCGAGGAGTTCCCGGCCACCGCCGAACAGATCGCCGACGACCTCGACAAGGGATCCCCGCGCATCCTGGTGGGAGTCGAGGGCGACCGCAGCCTGTTCGTGGGTCCGCACGTGCTGGCGGAGGGGGAGGAACGGATCGTCGCCGGCCAGCTCCGCAGCGTCCTGCGCTCGCGCCTGCACGGCTGAGCCATGAGCGTGGCGCAGCTCCGTGCCACGATCACCCGCACCCTGCCGGTCGGCGGCGCCGGCGGCCCCAACGGGCTCGCCTGGGACGGATCGCACCTGTGGAGCTGTGACTGCGACAGCTTCGTGATCGAGCGCGTCGACCCGTCGACCGGCCGCTCCGCGCGCTCCTTCCGGCCGATCGACAGCATTCCGGCCGGACTGGCCTGGGACGGCTGCTCGCTCTGGGTCTCGATCCCGTACCACCGGAAGCTGTACGCGCTCGACCCGACCGACGGCGCGGTGATCCGGTCGATCCCGGCGCCGGCGCCCAAATGTCACGGCGTCGCCTGGGACGGCGTGCACCTCTGGACGAGCTGTCCGGTCACCGACCGCTTCTACCGGGTCGACGCGGCCGACGGCCGCGTCACCGGCGGCTTCCCGTCGCCCGGCACGCGCCCGCACGGGCTGGAGTGGCGGGCCGGCGCGCTGTGGAGCGCCGACACCGACCGCCGCGCGATCCACCGGATCGACCCTGACTCGGGCGAGGTGCGCGCCGCCGCGCCGGCGCCGGACGGCACCGAGCCGCACGGGCTCACCTGGGACCGCGGCCACCTGTGGTTCGGCGACGAGCGCGCCAAGCGACTGCACCGCCTGACCGTGGCCGAGGCGCCGGACTGATGGCGGAGCGGCTGCGGATCGGCGTGATCGGCGCCAATCCCACGCAGAGTTGGGCCAGGCGCGGCCATCTGCCGGCGATCCTGGCCATGCCGGCCGAGCTGGAGCTGGTCGCCGTCTGCACCACGCGCGCGGAGACCGCGCGCGCGGCGGCGCGCATCTACGGCGCCCGCTACCACTTCGCCGACTTCCGCGAACTGATCGCGTGCCAGGAGGTCGAGGTCGTGGTGGTGTCGGTGCGCGCGCCGCGTCACTACCGGCCGACCATGGCGGCGCTCGCCGCCGGCAAGCACGTCTACACCGAGTGGCCGCTCGGCGCGAACCTGGACGAGGCGGAGCGGATGGCGGCCGCCGCGCGCGCCGCCCCCGGCACGGCGATCATCGGCCTGCAGGAGCGGCATACCCCGATCTACCGCCGGCTCAAGGAGCTGGTCGATCAGGGGTTCTTCGGCGAGGTGGTGGCGATCCGGATCGGCGCCTGCGGGGACGGCCTGCTCGACAAGGCGTCGACGGCGAGTTGGCGAGCCGACGCGCGCAACGGCGCCCACAACGGCACCATCGGCTTCGGGCATCTGCTGGAACCGGTCTACCACTGCTTCGGACCGTTGCGCGAAGTGTCGGGGGTGTGGCGCACGCAGGCGCCGCAGTGGCGGGAACGGGACACCGGCAGGCTGATCGACGCCACCGCGCCGGACACGGTGTTCATGCAGGGCAGCACCGACGCCGGCACGGCCGTGCTGGCCTACGAACACAGCGTGCCGTGGCACGGCAGCGGCTACCGGTTCGAGGTCTACGGCCGCGAGCGGACCGCCGTGATTCACGCGGACGAACGCTTTGGCGACCTCCGCCTGATGGTCGGCGGCCCCGACGACGCCGCACTCGCCGAGCTGCCGATCCCCCACCGGCTCACGCGCGTGCTGCACGAACGGGAGCGGGACCGCCCGTTCTACGTCGCCCAGGTCTGGAGCCACTTCGCTCAGGCGATCCGCACCGGCGCCCCGGCGGAGCCCGACTTCGAGCTGGCGCTCTCCCTGCACCGCCTGATCGACGCGCTCGAGCGCGCTTCCGACACCGGCGTCCGGCAGACCGTACCGGGTCGACCGGCCGGAGATGACGCTGGAAGTGACGGCCGGGAGATGACCGCGTTGCGATGAAGCGCTTCTACCACCCGCTCACCCTGTTCGACCTGGAGCGGCTGGCCCGGCAGCGGCTGGCGACCGACTACTGGCACGTCGTCGCCGGCGGCGCGGGCGACGAGATCACCGTGCGGCGCAATCGGGAGGCGTTCGACGCGATCGCCGTCCGCCCCCGCTTCCTGGCCGACGTTACCGAGCGCGACCTGTCGACGACCGTGCTCGGCCACCGCATATCCTTCCCCGTCATGGTGCCGCCGGCCGGCACGCAGGTGTGGGCGCACCCCGACGGCGACGTGGCCACCGCGCGCGCCGCCGGCGCCTGCGGGACGGTGATGACGGTGCGCGCCGGCGCCGGCAAGACGGTCGCCGAGGTGCGGGCGGCGACCACCGGCCCGCTCTGGTACGGCATCAAGCACTACCCGGACGAGGTGACCGAGTACCTGCTGGGGCGCGCCCTGGAGGCCGGCGTGCAGGCGGTCTGCATCACCATCGCCGGTCCCGGCATGGGCGCCGCCCGGCGCGAGCCGGTGCGCGGCTTCTCCCCCAGCCACGACGCGCCGATCCGCAACTACGTGGGCAAGTGGGCGGACCTGGCCGACCGGCCCGACCTGCACGACCTGATGGAACGGGTGAACGACGTCTCCTACCCGCCGTTGACCGGGAAGCGGCTGGAGTGGCTCAAGGGCCTCACCGGGCTGCCGCTGATCGTCAAGGAGGTGATGACCGCCGAGGATGCGGCGTGCGCCGTCGACCACGGCGCCGACGCGGTGGTCGTCTCCAACCACGGCGGGCGCACCTTCGACGGCATGCAGGCGTCGATCGAGGCGCTGCCGGAGATCGCCGCCGCGGTCGGCGACCGCGTCGAGGTCTACCTCGACTCCGGCGTGCGCCGCGGCGCCGACGTGTTCAAGGCGCTGGCGCTCGGCGCCCGCGCGGTGATGGTGGGCCGGCCGATCTTCTGGGGGCTGGCGATCGACGGCGAGGCCGGCGTGCGCACCATGTTCCGGATACTCCTCTCCGAGTTCGACACGGCGATGGCGATATGCGGCTGCGCCAGCGTCGCCGACGTCGACGAGCGGCGCGTGGCGCTCCCCCGCCTCTCATGAGCTTTGATCGGGCCGGGAGCCCGTGCTATGGTGCTTCCTGCCCCGTGATCGGAGTCCAGCTCCGCCGGAGGCCACGATCTCACCTCAAGGAGGTTCGAGTAATGAGAAAGCGCTTCGTGCTGCCGGCGGTCGTCGCCGGCCTGCTCACGGGAGCAATCGCGTTCGCGGAAGGTGAAGTCGAGCAAGCCGGCGAAAAGACGATCACGTTCTGGCATCACACCTATACGGTCGCCACCGACTGGATGCGCGAACAGGCGGCCACGTATCTGGAGGACCATCCCGGCCTGCAGATCGACATCATCGAATATCCGCACGGCGACTACGAGGTGCGGCTGCGCGCGGCGATAGCGGCAGGCGATCCGCCGGATATCCTCAACGTGCTCGACTATCTGTTTCCGGAGTTCCATGAGAAGGGCTGGTTGGCGCCGGTCGATCCGGGCGCATTCGGCGTGAGCACGCAACAGGACGTCGTCGATCTGTTCGTGCACCCGGCATTGGAGGGCATGGTATTCGACGGACAGGTCTACGGGGTACCGGCCGAGTTCAACACCTTCGTGTTGTTTCTCAACCGGGAGATGTTCGCGGAAGCCGGCCTGGACGCAGCGGCGTTGTCCGCGCAATGGCAGGAGCGCGCGGTGACCTGGGATCGGTTCTTCGACCTGCTGAGTTCGGTAGAGCGGCGCGGTGCGGACGGCGCCATCGAACGGATCGGCTTCAACTGGGTGTGGGGGCTCGACTCGTTCTGGTACGCCCAGCAGTTCTGGAACGTCACCACCCAGTACGGCTGTCGGATCATCGACGATGCCAACCGGGTCGCGGTCGATTCGCCGGCCTGCGTGCGGGCGTTCGAAGAGACCTGGTACCGGCTGATCCGCGAGGGGCGCGGCGGCCCCGACATCGCTACCGCCAGTCCGGTCTATGCGTTCCAGGATTTCATGGAAGAGCGTCAGGCGGTCGTCATGGGCGGCCCCTGGGCGCCGGCGGCGTGGCGCGAGAATTCCCCCAACGTGTTCGACAACTTCGTCGTGGCGCCGATCCCGCAGCGCGATCCCGACGATCCGCAGACCTTCATCCACACGTACGCGCTGGCGGTGAGCGCCGACTCCGACGCCGCAAGCGAATCATGGGACTTCCTCGATGCCCTGCTTTCCACACCGGGCGAGATGTACGAGGTGGCCGGCTACATCAACGGACGGCGCGGCATGTTCCAACTGCCGCAGGTGCGCAATGCGTTGCGCGGGGTGGAAGTGTACGAGCAGAGCTATGCCACCGGCAGCTTCGTCTGGCGCAGTCCGACCTGGGCGCAGGAAGGCGAGTTGCTCAAGAACGCGGTCGAGGAGTTTGCGGAGAGCGGCGACGTCGCCGGCGCCCTGAGCAGGGCGGCCGCCGAAATGCGTCGGCTTCGCAACGAGTAGATCGATCGGGACGGCGCGCAGAGTATCGGATCATCGGTCCGCCGCTCTCCGCGCCGTTCCCCCGTCGTCGGCGGCATTCTTGAGCGTGCGCGCCGCCGCAGGATGAAGGACCCCTCGGACCGCTCTTCGGAACCCGAGTTCCCCGATCGATGCTGAGCGCACCTCAGCGGCAGGCCGCGTGGGGTCTGCTGTTCGCCATGCCCGCCATCGCGCTGCTCGCCGTATTCAGCCTCTATCCGATGGCGCGCGCGTTCTACTTCAGTCTCACCGATTACGACCTGCGCCCGGACCCGGCCTTCGTGTGGTTCGAAAACTACCTTCGAGCGATCGGCAGCCGCGCGTTCCTCAACTCGCTGCAGGTGAGCGTCGTCTACGTGTTCGGAACCGTGATCCCGGTGTGGCTGCTCAGCTTCGGGCTGGCCGCGCTGTTGTTCAACGCGCGGCGAGGCGCCGGCGCCTGGCGGACGCTGTTGTTTCTGCCTTCCGTGGTGCCGCTGCTGACGGTCGCGCTGGTATGGAAGCTGTTCTTCAACTATCGGGGCGTGGTCAACGCCTTGCTCGCTCCGATCCTCCCCGGCGAGCCGATCGCGTGGCTCACGAAGTCCGCGTACGCGCCGCTGGCGTTGATCATGACCAGTTGGTGGCACGCGGCCAGCTACTACATGATTCTGTTTCTGGCCGGACGCCAAGCGGTGCCCGCGGCCCACGAAGAGGCGGCGCAGATCGAAGGCGCCGGCGCGTGGCAGCGCCTGCGGTGGGTCGTCTTGCCGCACATGCGCCCCACGATCGTGCTGGTCATGGTGATATCGATCATCAACGGCTTTCGCACGTTCGCCCTGCAGCACGTCATGACCGGCGGCGGTCCCGGCACCGCCACCGAGATCATGACGCTCCTGATCTACAAGACGGCGTTCAACTTCGGCGAGTACGGCGAGGCCGCGGCCGTTTCCATCCTCTATCTGGCGATGATCCTGATCTTCAGCGTGCTGCAGTTTCGGTCGCTGCGGGGCGCCGAGCATGGCTAGGGCGCCTGCGGCGTCCCGCGTCGTCCGGCGCCTAGCGATTACGGCGCTGCTCGGCGTCGCTGCCGCGGTGACCGTGGTGCCGCTGGTGTGGATGGTGAGCACGTCGTTCAAGGCGCCGGATGCGGTCTTCACCCTGCCGATCCGCTGGCTGCCGGATGCGCTGCGCTGGAGCAACTATGGCGAAGCGCTGTCGTCCCGGCCGTTCGGGCGCTACGCGGTCAACTCCATCGGCGTATCGTCGGCCAGCGTCGCCATCACCGTCCTGCTCAGCGCAGCGGCCGGGTACAGCTTCGCACGCTTTCACTACCCGGGACGGAATCTGCTGTTCGTGCTGGTGCTCGCCGCCATCGTGATACCGTTCGAGGCGATCGCCCTGCCGCTCTACCTGCAGGTGCACCGCTGGCGCTGGCTCAACACCTACCTCGGCTTGACGCTGCCGACCGCGCTGTCGCCGATCGGCATCTTCATTATGCGCCAGTACATCCTGGGCATCCCGCAGGACTTCGTGGACAGCGCCCGCAGCGAGGGAGCATCCGAGCTCCGCATCCTTGCCACGATAATCCGGCCGCTGAGTCAGCCGGCGCTGGCCGCGGTCGCGATCTTCACCTTCGTCTGGAACTGGAACAACTACCTGTGGCCCCTGCTGGTAGTCTCCCGCGACTCGCTGCGCACGCTGCCGCTCGGCATGGCGCTGTTCGAGAACCAGCTCAACGTCAACTACAATCAGGTGATGGCGGTGGCGGTATTCGGCGCCCTGCCGCTGGTGCTGATGTTCATCCTGTTGCAGCGCAACTTCGTGCGCGGCGTGGCCCTGACCGGGCTGCGCGAAGGCTGACCTTCAGGACGCGGCGATGGCGGTACTGGCGGTAGACGTCGGCGGCACCCGCACGCGCGCCCTGTTGCTGCCGGATCGGCCGGATGGCGCTCTGTGGGCGGCGCCGCCGGAGCCGGTCGAGATGGCGGTTCGCGCCGCCGGCCAGCCGTTGCCGCCGGGCGGCCTGCTCGACTTCCTGAGTCGCTATTGCAGCGCCGCGGCGCTGCCGGTGGAGGCGGTCGGGGTATCGGTCGCCGGCTTGCTGGACGACCAACGGCGCACCGTGCAGCGAGCGCTCAACGTCGGCTGGCGGGACGAGCCGCTGTGGACCGCTCTGCACGCCCGATTCCGGTGCCCGGTCGTATTGGAGACCGACGCCTTCGCCGCCGCCCACGCGGAGCTCCGGTTGGGCGCCGGGCGCCGCCATGCCACGTTCCTCTACGTCACCATCGGCACCGGCATCGGCCACGCGCTGGTATTGGAAGGGCGAGTCTGGCGCGGCGTACGCGGCGCGGCCTGCACCTTCGGCCATCTCAAGACGCACGACGGCGACGCGGCCGCCTGCGCCTGCGGCGGTGAGGGCTGCCTGTGCCAGTACGCCTCCGGACGCGGCATGGCCCGGGTGGCCCGGCGCCGCGACGACGACCGCCGCCCCCGTGACGGGGCCGCCATCGTCACGGCCGCGGCGCGCGGCGAACCGTGGGCGCGGCAGGTGGTGGAGACGGCGAGCGACGCCCTGGCCCTGGCTTTGAGCCATGCGCTGACGCTGGTCGACTGCGGCACGGTCGTCATCGGCGGCGGGGCGGTCTCCGACCGGTGGCCCGACCCCGCCCGGCTCCGCCAACAGGTGCAGGAACGGCTGCACCCGCAGGTCAGGGTCGCGGAGATCGCCATTTCGCGCGTGCCGCACACGGCGTTGCTCGGCGCCGCTCTGCAGGCGTTCGATCTCGTACCGGTCGGAGGAGGAGCAGGTCGATGAGCGAGCGCATCAGGGTGGTCGAGCTGATCAACCGGGCCAGGAGCGAAGGCTGGGCGGTCGGCCAGTTCAACATGAGCGGCATGGACACCTTGCAGGGGATCGTCGACGCCGCCAACGCAGCGCGGCTCCCCTGTCTGGTCGGGGTCTCGATGGGCACCCTGCGCTACGCCGGCATGGAGTACGTCGCCGGTCTGATGCGAGCCGCGCGCATCCACGCCGCCGTGCCGCTCTACTTCCATCTCGATCACGGCAGCGACCTCGACGTGGTGCGGCGGGCGATCGCCGCGGGATTCGACTCGGTGATGATCGACACGTCGATGCTGCCGTACGCGGAGAACGTCGCTCGGGTGCGCGCGGTGGCCGAGGTCACCCGTTCCCGCGGTATCGGCCTGGAAGCGCAACTCGGCGAGACCCGGGATGAAGAGACCGGCGCCGGCGCGCAGATCGAGACCGATCCCGAGGCGGTGCGAAGGTTCGTCACCGAGACCGGCATCGATTATCTGGCGTGCTCGTTCGGCAACGCCCCCGGCGCCGGGGTCGGCGCCGGCACCCCCGATCGAGACCTGATCGAACGGATCGGGCGCGCGTCGCCGGTGCCGCTGGTGGTGCACGGCGGCACCAGTCTGTCCGACGAGATGACGCGCCATGCGATTCGCTGCGGAGCGGCAAAGATCAATATCGATACGTGGATCCGCCGGGCCGTCCACGAAACCCTTGTTCGATGTTACGCGAACGGCAACGACGGCGCCGATCCGCGGATCACCTTCAAGCGGATTCGGGCCGCGGTCGCCGCCGCGGTCACCGAGAAGCTGCGGCTGTTCCGCTCCGACGTTTCGGACTGAAGGCGGCGGTTACGAACTCGTCTACCGGGGCGCGTTGGGAGCGCCCGGGGTCGGGTCGGTCACGGTGCGGAAGGGGCCGGTGACGTCGGGCACGCGGGCGTAGCTGGTGCCGTCGTCGGACTGCCCCTCCTCCCAGTCGACCTGCGCCTCCAGGCGGCCGTCCGCGGTCCAGATGCCGAGCTCCTCGTCCCGGCCCAGCGCAAAGCCGGGCCAGCCGTCGCTGTCCAACTCGATCCGCAGCCAGGCGCCCGGTTCGATGATCAGGTCGGGCGGAAAGGGGGTGCGCTTGCCGCGGTCGGTCAGGTCGTCGGCCAGCACGAAGTCGGCCAGCGCCAGCGGCGCCGGCCCGGCGTTGTAGAGCTCGAACCAGTCGAGCGGTTCGCCGCGCGCGGCGACTTCGTTGATGACCAGCCCGGCGGCTCCCGGCGCGTCCGCCCGCTCGACGCCGCCGGCGTCCGCCGCCGCTTCCGCCAGCCCCCAGAGCGTGCCGGAGAACCGGCCCGTGACGGCGGCTCCCGGTGCCGTGCCGGCCGCGTCCAACTCCAGCCAGCCGCTGGCGATCGGGTTCAGGTCCTCAGGCTCGCTCGTGCCGAGCGGCAGCGACCAGCTCACGCCGCCCACCCCCGGCTCGCCGATGACCGCGCGCGCCCCGGCCGCGACGCGATCCGGCGGCAGCCAGGCGGTGATTCCCTCCAGGGTGGCCGCTCCCAGCCGCATGAGGGTGACGACCGCCGCCTGCTCGACGCCCATCTGCGCCGCTTCTTCGGGTCCCGCCAGGCCGGCGGTGGCGCCCGCCGGCCCGACCGGCTGCTCCGCTCCGTCGAGCAGGTACCGGGTCACCGTCCCGGCCGCGAACGGATCGGCGCTCTCCTTGGTTCCCCAGGCGGTCTCGAACCGCAGCTCGAACGAGGTTGGCGCCCCCCAGCACAGGTCCGCGGACACCGGCGGCCACGGCCACTCCGGCGGCTCCGGTTCCAGGTCGGCCAGGATCGCGGCCCGGCGCTCGCGGACGAAGCGGCGCACGCGGTCGGCGTCGCGGGCCGCCTCGGCGCGCCGTTCGGGCAGCGCGTGGGCCTGCACGATGGCCGCCATCCGCTCGCCGCGGCGCAGCAGTTCCGCTTCGTCCCAGACCGTGTCGAGCAGTTCTCGCAGGCGCGCCGCGTACGCCGCGCGCCCCGCCTCGTCGCGGTACAGGCGGTGGGCGATGGCGCCGTGCGCCATCACCGACGGCGGCGACACGAAGTCGTCGAACGGGCTGTCGGTGGTGGTGAAGGTCTGATCCGCGCCCCACGGGATGAACGCGAGCGGTCCGCCCGGCGCGCCGTAGACGTAGAAGTTGTTGCGGTTGCCGGCATAGCCGTCCCAGTGCCCGACCAGCGCTTCCGCGGCCCAGAAGGTGAGGAACCGGTCGAGGTCGACGGCCGCGGCCAGCGCCTCCCGGCCGGCCGGGGAGGGGTCCTGCAGCGCGGCGGTGACCGCGTCGACGGCTGACCAGTCGCCGGCGGTCTTCCGTTCGAAGGTGCCGCGGAACCCGGGCCGGAAGTCGCTTACCGTTCCTTCGTACAGGGTGCCGGCGGCGCCGGCGAACGCCCGTTCCAGGAGCGACCCCTCGACGTCCTCGACCTGCACGTAGAGGCCGATCCGCTCGCCGTTTACGGTCACGCTGGCATAGTTGCAGCGCGGCGCCGGCAGCCCGGCCGCGGCGAACACCTGATAGGCCAGGCAGGTGTTGAGCATCGACGGGTCCTGCACGCTGTTGTTCAAGGTGACGCGCTCCAGCGCGCCGCCGAGCGCCTGATCGTCCACGTATTTGTCGAAGCGGAGCTTGAGCGACGGTTTCTCAGAGCTGAGCGAGCCGAGAAACCCCTTCTTGCGCACGCCGACCTCGCCGTAGCGCACGCCGTCTACCGTGACGTCGGCCGAAAACCAGGAAAATATCTGGGCGAACGGCCGGGCAAGGCATTCGGTGCCGCCGAACAGGTCCGCCATGGTGCGCGTCTGGCCGCGCAGCCGCTCCCAGTCAGCGGGCGGCAGCTCCACGGCCACGTCGAGCACGTGGTCGAGCGCGAACCAGTGATCGCCGGCATCGCCGGCGGCGTCCTGCGCTGCGGCCGGCACGTGCGCCGCCAGCAGCAGCGCGCCGGACAGCGCGGCGCGCAACGCGCTCGCTCGACGAACCCGCGGTCGATCAGGCATCTTCAGAGAACCTCTCTGACGACGCGCGGGTCTGTCGGCGGAGCAACTCGAACGCCTCCGGGTCGATGCCGGTAGCCTGCTTGATGGTCGACCACTCGACGCCGGCGCGCAGAAAACTCTCGATGGTGGCCACCTGGCCTTCCTGCCGGCCTTCCTGCCGGCCTTTCAGCACGCCTTCCTGGATGCCTTCCTGGATGCCTTCCTGGATGCCTTCTTGCCGGCCCTCCTGGATCAACCGCTCTCCATACGTCATCATATCCCCTCCTGGTCCCCGTACTTCCCGCCGCAGCGCCGTGCCGAACTCCCGCAACGTCTCCTCATCCTGCGTGCGGAGCACGTACAACACCACCACCGCGAACCGTTCGCTCTGTCCCGCCCGGTCCAACTCTCCCATGAGCCGCACTGCCGTCTCCAGCGCCGCCCTCACCTCGCGGCGCGCAGCCGCCATCAGCGCAAGCTGCGCCAACCGGCCCAGCGTTTCGCCCTGTACCGCTCCCACCCCCATCTGCGACTGGTCCACCAGCAGGTGCTTGAACTGCGGCGTCCAGGGCCACCGCCTGACCGGTTTCGCAAACAAGTCGCTAAACTCGGTCGTATGGCGCCAGTGGGACTCACCCTGATAGAACACCAACGGCACGATCGGCGGCAAGTCCGGGGTCCCCTCCGCGTCGGCAGGGCGCAGGAAATCATCCCAGATGCGGCAGCAGTACTTCAGCAGCCGAAAGCGCATTAACCGGTCCGGCCTCGATTGGTGCTCGAACAGCAGATAGAGCCGCAGCGAACGCCGCGCGTCACCCGGCTCCGCGGCGTCTGGGCGCTGCTCGACCGCGTACAGCAGGTCGGACTCGCTGGCCCGCAGGTCGTCGTCCACGTAGCTGTCGCTCATCAGCGACAAGCTGGACCAGTCCAGCGTATCGGCGAGCCACGCCGGCACGTAGGCGCGCAGCAAGCCGGCCGCTTCGGCGGGCTCGGAGAACACCTTGCGAAACAGACGGTCATGCGGCTGGTGCAGGT
The DNA here is from genome assembly GCA_965203515.1 of Spirochaetia bacterium. GTDB lineage: Bacteria > Spirochaetota > Spirochaetia > SZUA-6 > Bin103 > CATQHW01. The sequence continues at coordinate 3,488,071 of OZ241907.1, read as the reverse complement.
GCAGGTCGCGCGTCATGCGTAGTGCTACGCAAGCATAGCATGATCGAACGGCATCGAAGCTACGCTGGCGCGGGCGGATCGGCGCATGCTATGGTGCGGCCGCCTGGAGGGATTTGCCATGCCAAGCTCCACGCTCGCTCCCGTCGCTATCGAGTACCCCACCGAGGACGGTGTGCCTATGGCCGAAACCGATGCCCAAGCCATCCCCCTCATATACGCGGTTGCCGGACTGCGCGACTACTTCCTCGACCAACCCGACGTCTACGTCTCCGGCAACCTGCTGATCTACTACGAGGAGGGCAACGTCAAGGCATCGGTAGCTCCCGACACGTTCGTGGTGTTCGGCGTGCCGGACCGCATCCGGCCGATCTACAAGGTGTGGGAGGAGGGCAAGAGTCCCGACTTCGTGCTGGAGATCACCTCGCGCCACACCCGGCACAGGGACCAGGGGCCGAAGCGGGAGTTGTACGAGTCGCTGGGCGTGCGCGAGTACTGGCAGTACGATCCGACGGGAGACTACCTGCAGCCGCCGTTGCGCGGCTTGCGGCTGGTGCGCGGGGAGTACGAAGCGCTGCCGGAGACCCGGCTGGGGGACGGATCGCTGGTGATGTACAGCGCCGTGCTGGGGCTGGAAGTACGGATCGAGGAAGGGGAGTTGCGCTTTCACCACCCTGAGAGCGGAGACATACTGACGCTGACCGAGCAGCGACTGGCCAAGCAGCAGGCGGAAGCACGCCTGGAACGGGAAGCCGCCGCCCGTCAGGCGGCCGAAGCGCGTGTGGCCGAACTCGAGGCGTTGCTGCGCCGCAGGCCCGACGTCGAGAACCGATAGAGGTGGTTCGAGCCAAGCCAAGCTGAAGGGAGGCGATGCGGGATCTCTCGACGGCGCTCCGGATCGGCTTGCTCATCGGCTTGGCGGCGGCGCCGGCCGGCGTGCCCGGCGCCGCGCCGGCGCTGGCGCCGGCAGCGCGGCCGGCGGCGGCCACCGCCGCGGTGCTGCGCCACGACGCGTCGGTCAGCGAGCGCAACGCGCTGATCGTCGAGGTGCGGGTAGCGCTGGCGCGCGCGGCGCGGGTGTTCGTCGAGTACGACAACCCGCAGGCCGGGCGCTACCGCACGCCGCTGAGCGAACCGGGCGAGGCGCACGCCGTCCCGCTCGTCCGGCTGCGCCCGGAGACGACCTACGACTACACCATCTTCGTGGTGGAGGGCGCCGCGGTGGGAGACTTCGCGGCCGACGGCTTCGCGGGCGCCGGGGCGGGCGGGCGGTTCACGACCGGGCCGCTGCCGCTGGCCCTGGCCGCCATCCCGATGCAGGTGCGCGGCCGGAGCTCGCAGCCGCTCATCCTGTCCGATCATCCGCGCGGGTACTACGTCTTCCGGGACGAGGTGGGCGGCATCGTCTGGTACCATTACCATGCGGGGTCCGACGGCCCGATCGCGCAGTTGCCCGCCGGCAACCTGCTGTTCGCGCGCGCCGGCACTCTGGTCGAGATCACCCCGTTGGGAGCGGTGGTCGACCGGTTCGAGCGGGGCGGCGCCGCGGGGAATCCTCACCATGGCCTCGCCGTGCTCGACTCCGGCGGCGGCGCCGGCGCCGAACGGGTGATCTACCTGAGCCGCGGGCCGCCGCAGGAGGGGCCCCCCGGGTTCGTCGACCGGCTGCGCGTCTGGGACCGGGAGCGCGGGCGCTTCGATCAGGTCTGGGACTCGCAGGAGGCCTGGAACCTGACGCGGCCCGCCGGCGGCGGCTTCAGTTGGGCGCACCTCAACTCGGTGAGCATCGGCCCGCGCGGCAACGTCGTCCTCTCCTCCCGCACGCGCCATCAGGTGGTCTCGCTCGACGCCGATTCGTGGACGATCGAATGGCAACTGCACGGACCGGACAGCGATTTCCGGTTCCCGGACCCGACCGACCGGTTCTACGGGCAGCACACCGCGGCGCAGCTCGACGACGGCAACGTCCTGCTGTTCGACAACGGCTGGGGGCGGCCCGCGGCGGAGGGCGGGCGCTACTCGCGCGCGCTGGAGCTGCGGCTGGACGAGGCGGCCGGCACCGCGGTGAAGGTGTGGGAGTACCGGCCGACGCCGGACATCTACGTCGGCGCCAAGGGCAGCGCCTACCGCCTGCGCAACGGCAACACGCTGATCAACTTCTCCCGCGGCGACCAGGCGGGAGGCCGCTCCCTGGTCGAGGTGGACGCCGCCGGTAACGAAGTGTTCCGCATCGACACCCTGCCATTGCATGCCGGTTGGGACCTGCCGACCCGGTATCGAGCCACCGCCGGCAGCGGGGCGATCATGGGCGAGATCATGCTGCGCCCGCCGGCCGCGGCGCCCGCGCACCTGCGCGCCGCGGCGGCGAGCAGGGAGCACTCCCTGGCGAAGGAGCGGGCGCGGTTCCGCGCGCTGGAGGCGACCCTGGAGGGCCGGCCGCGCGCCGCCGCCGGAACGTTCGACCTGTATGCGGCCGAGGGCCGGCTGGTGTACGCGAAGGAGCCGTGCGCGCCGCAGGACGTGCGGGCGCCGTTCTTCCTGCACGTCTTCCCGGCCGCCGCAGCCGATCTGCCCCCCGCCGCCCGGGAGCAGGGCTTCGTCAATCTCGACTTCGGGTTCCGGCGCGACTTCGCGTTCCGCTCCGAAGGCTTTCTTTGGGACGGCGCCTGCCTGGTGGCCGCGGCGCTGCCGGAGTATGAGATCTCGCACGTCCGCACCGGCCAGTTCATCCGCGCCGGCGGGCGGCGCCTCTGGAGCGTGGAGTTCCCGCTCGCGCCGACCGCCGCCGCCGGCGGTCGGCGCTGAAGGGGAGCGCTACTCGTCTCCCCCTATCCGCACCCGAAGCTGCTGGCCGGCCAGGGTCTGGCGCGCCCAGAACAGGTTCTGGCTCGGATCGTTGCCGCCCGCCGCCAGGTTGGCGGTGGCGGTCGCGGTGGTGCCGCCGGCCGGCGCCGCGGCAAAGGTCACGGTCGGGGCGGTCACGTAGCCGCTCCCCGCGTTGGTGATCCTCACCGACCGGATGCGGTATTCGAAGACCGCGGTGCCGACCGCGGTGGTGGCGCCGCTCGGCGCCGCCGTAAAGGTCACGGTCGGGGCCGAGGTGTAGCCGCTGCCGGGGTTGGTGACCGTCGCCGTCGGGACGGCGTAGGACATCACCGGGGTGGCGGTCGCCCCGCTGCCGCCGCCGCCGGTAAAGGAGACGGTGGGCGCCGAGGTGTAGCCGCTGCCGGCGGTGCCGACCATCACCGAGCCGACCCCGTAGTTCATCACCGCGGTGCCGGTCGCCGCGGTGCCGGTCGACGGCGCCGAAAAGGTCACGGTGGGGGCGGAGGTGTAGCCGCTGCCCTCGTTGGTGACCGTCACCTCGTCTGCCTCGACGAGCACGGTCGCGGTGGCGGTCGCGCCGCTGCCGCCGCCGCCGGTAAGGGAGACGGTGGGAGCCGAGGTGTAGCCGCTGCCGCCGTTGGTGACCTCAACCCCGGTGACGGTGCTGTGCAACGTCGCCGCGTAGCCGGCCCCGCTGCCGCCGCCGCCGGTAAAGGTGATCGTAGGGGCGGAGGTGTAGCCGCTCCCCGCGTTGGTGATGATCACCCCGCGAATGTTGGGGAACATCCTCGCGGTGGCGGCGCCGCCGCTGCCGCCGCCGCTGTCGGTAATGGTGATCGTGGGGGGCGAGGTGTAGCCGCGCCCCCGGTTTTGCCAGGTTGCCGAGGCCAACACGATGCGGTCGAACCGCCCGTCGGCAAACCTCCGCGCGCTGCCGGTCGTCCTGGTGCCGCCGGCCGGCGGCGCCGAGAAGGTCGCGGTGATGGCGGCCGTGTAGCCGCTCCCGAAGGCGGTTCTCGTCGTCCCCTGGACGGAGTCGGGTCCCCACGCGACGCCGGTCGCCCTGGTGCCGCCGGACGGCGGCGCCGAGAAGGTCGCGGTCGGGACCGAGGTGTAGCCGCTCCCGTACTGATTGCCGATCCTCGTCACGGAAGCGACGCTGCCGGGCCCGGTCGCGGTGGCGGTCGCCCCGCTGCCGCCGCCGCCCGTAAAGGAGACGGTGGGGGGCGAGGTGTAGCTGCTGCCGGCGGTCCCGACCGTCACCGAAGTGACCTGCCCTCGTATCGTCGCGGTGGCGGCCGCGCCGCTGCCGCCGCCGCCCGAAATGGTGACGGTGGGCGCCGAGGTGTAGCCCGATCCCCGGGTATCGAGCGTCACGTCAGCGACCGTGCCGCTGACCGCCGCGGTGCCGGCCGCGTCGGTGCCGCCGGCGGGCGCCGCCGTGAAGGCGACGGTGGGCGCCGAGGTGTAGCCGCTGCCGGCGGTATCCACGTCCACCGAAGCGACGCGGCCGTTGACGTCCGCGGTGGCGGTCGCCGTGGTGCCGCCGGGCGGCGGCGCCGAGAGGGTCACGCCGGGGGGCGAGGTGTAGCCAGCGCCGGCGGTCGTGACGTTCACCGAATCGACGAGGCCGACGCCCGCTATGACGCCGGTGGCGGTGGTGCCGCCGGGCGGCGGCGCCGAAAAGGTCACGCTCGGCGCCGCCTGGTAGCCGCTGCCCCGCTCGGTAAACGTGACCGACTCGACGGTGTCCGGGGCTCCCGACTGATCCGGGGCGGTGAGCACCAGCACGATCGCGCCCGCGCTCACTTCGAAGCCGACCTTCCACTCCGCGCCGCTGATGTCGGTGGCGAAGGCCGGCGCGGTCGCCGTGCTCGTGAACGGCAGCTTGTGTCCGCCGATCGACACGGTCACCGTTTCGCCATCGGCGCCGGTGAGCCCGTCCCAGGCGAACGGCGCGGAGCGGATCGTCAAGGCGCTCGGGTCCGCTGCGTCAGGCAGCGGCAGCGCCGATGACCAGGCATCGTCCCCGATGTCCCAGCGCTGCTCGGCCGCCGGCGCAGTCGGGTCCGGCGCGGTCGGCGACCCGCCATTGCCGCCGGCGCCTCCGCCGGCTCCGTTTCCACCCGCGCCGCCCGCGCCGCCGGCGCCGGTACCGCCCGGCCGGGCCGTCTGCTGGCACGCCAGCAGGGCGATGCCGATGACTGCCGCCAGCGCCAGAAGCGCTGCCTTGCCGCTCTTGCCGCTCATCCCTCTTACCTTCCTTGCCACGTGATTCCTTCCTCCCGTATGGCGCCGGCCGGAGCTGCCGTCGGCGCGAATTCTGGTTCTATGGGGGGGGGGGGGGGGGGGGTAGCGCATCACTCTTCTCCTCCTACCTGCACCCGAAGCTGCCGGCCGGCCAGGGTCTGGCGCGCCCAGAACAGGTTCTGGCTCGGATCGTTGCCGCCCGTCGCCAGGATGGCGGTGCCGGTCGCGGTGGTGCCGCTCGTCGGCGCCGTAAAGGTCACGGTCGGGGCGGTCGCGTAGCCGCTCCCGCCGTTGGTGATCTCCACCGACCGGATGACGTATTCGAAGACCGCGGTGCCGACCGCCCTGGTGCCGCCGGTCGGCGCCGCCGCGAAGGAGACGGTCGGGGCCGAGGTGTAGCTGCCGGGGTTGGTGACCGTCGCCGACGGGACGGCGTAGGCCATCACCGCGGTGGCGGTCGCCCCGCTGCCGCCGCCGCCGCCGGAAAAGGAGACGGTGGGCGCCGAGGGGTAGCCGCTCCCCGCGGTCCCGGGCGTCACCGAGGCGACCCCGTAGTTCATCACCGCGGTGCCGGTCGCGGTGGTGCCGCCGCTCGGCGCCGCCGTAAAGCCCACGGTGGGCGCGGAGGTGTAGCCGCTGCCGCCGCTGGAGACCTGCACGTCGTCCACCGCCTGGGATATTACCGCGGTGGCGGTCGCCCCGCTGCCGCCGCCGCCGGAAAAGCCCACGGTGGGCGCGGAGGTGTAGCCGCTTCCCCCGCTGGTGACCGTCACCCCGGTGACGGTGGCGCCCATCACCGCGACGTAGGTGGCCGCGGTGACGCCGCTGCCGCCGCCGGTAAAGGTGATCGTGGGGCGCGAGGTGTAGCCGCTCCCGGCGTTGGTGACGTCGACCCGTTGCACGCTCGGGTACCTTGACGCGGTAGCGGCGGCTCCGCTGCCGGGGCCGCCAAAGGTGATCGTGGGGTCCGAGGTGTAACCCGCTCCCCGGTTCGCCATATTTATTCTTTGGACGCCGTTCTGGGTGCACCCCGTCGGCCCCGACCCGGCTGCATAGATGAGCGTGGTGCCGGTCGCGGTGGTGCCGCCGGTCGGCGGCGCCGAGAAGGTCACGGTGGGCGGCGTCGTGTAGAGGCTGCCGCAGGCGGTCATCACGACCCTGCGGACGGCGTCGGGCCCCCATGCGGTGCCGGTCGCGGTGGTGCCGCCGGCCCGTTGCGGCGCCGAGAAGGTCACGGTGGGCCTCAAGGTGTAGCCGCTGCCGTAGCCATTGTTGGCGGCCAATCCGTTCCGCACCGTGGACGCGACCCGGTCGGGCCCGGTCGCGTCGCCGGTCGCGCCGCTGCCGCCGCCGCCCGAAAAGCTCACGGCGGGGGGCGAGGTGTAGCTGCTGCCGGCGGTCCCCATCGTCACCGAAGTGACGCTGCCGCTGGTCGTCGCGGCGGCGGCCGCGCCGCTGCCGCCGCCGCCCGTAAAGGAGACCGTGGGCGCCGACGTGTAGCCCGCTCCCCGGGTATCGAGCGTCACGTCAGCGACGCGGCCGCTGAGCGCCGCGGTGCCGGCCGCGTCGGTGCCGCCGGCCGGCGCCGCCGAGAAGGAGACGGTGGGCGCCGAGGTGTAGCCGCTGCCGGCGGTATCGACCGTCACCGAAGTGACGCTGCCGCTGAGGTCCGCGGTGGCGGCCGCGCCGCTGCCGCCGCCGCCGGAAAAGGAGATGGTGGGCGCCGAGGTGTAGCCGGCGCCGTCGGTCGTGACGTTCACCGAACCGACGCCGCCGCCGCCCGCTACGTCGGCGGTTGCCGGGGTGCCGCCGGCCGGCGGCGCCGAAAGGGTCACGGTGGGCGCCGAGGTGTAGCCGCTGCCCCGCTCGTTGATCCTGACCGACGCGACGGTGTCCGAGGCGCCCGACTGATCCGGGGCGGTGAGCACCAGCACGATCGCGCCCGCGCTCACTTCGGCGCCAACCGTCCACTGCGCGCCTGAGATGTCGTCGGCGAAGGTCGGCGCGGTCGCGGTGCTCGTGAACGGCAGCTCGTTGCCGCCGATCGACACGGTCACCTTCTCGCCCTCGGCGCCGGTGAGCCCGTCCCAGGCGAACGGCTCGGAGCGGATCGTCAAGGCGCTCGGGTCCGCTGCGTCAGGCAGCGGCAGCGCCGATGACCAGGCATCATCCCCGATGTCCCAGCGCTGCTCGGCCGCCGCCGGAGTCGGGGCCGGCGTGGTCGGCGACCCGCCATTGCCCCCATTGCCGCCGGCGCCTCCGTTCCCCGCGCCGCCGGCGCCCGCGCCGCCGGTGCCGGTCGCGCCCGGCCGGGCCGTCTGCTGGCACGCCGCCAGCAGGGCGATGCCGATGACCGCCGCCACCGCCAGCAGCGCGGCCTTGCCGCTCATCCTTCTTCCTCTATCCTTCCGTGCCACGTGATTCCTTCCTCCTGGGCGCTCTGGGCGCGCCGGCCGCAGGCCGCCGCGGTCGGCTCGAATTTCCGTTTCATTGGGGGGGGGGGGGGGGGGGGGTCACTACTTCTCCTAATAAGTTAAAGTATCGTCCCCGCGATTCCTGTCAAGAGCCGCGGGCGGGGCACGCAGGACGAAACCCCTGCGTACCGGGCCGGACGCCGCCGAGTGAAGCGGCACGGACGGCCGGCCCGTAGTAATGGGCATGGCGATCCACCAGCCTCACGACCATCTGTTCAAGCGGGTGTTCGGCGCCCCGGCGGAAGCCGCGTCATTCCTGCAAGCCCGGCTGCCCCGGCGGCTCAGCCGCTCCCTGCACTGGCCCACGCTCAAGCGGCGCCCCGCCTCCTTCGTCACCCCGGACCTGCGCGGCGCCGCTTCCGACCTGCTGTTCGAGATCCGCTACGCCGAACCCGGCACCGCGCAGGCTCCGCTCTGGCTCTACCTGCTGTTCGAGCATCAGTCCACCCCGGACTACTGGCTGCGCCTGCGCCTGCTCGGCTACTGCTGCCGCATCTGGGAGCGCGACCGACAGGTCCACAAGGACGCACGCTACCTGCGCCCGATCCTGCCGCTGGTCTTCTACCAGGGTCCCACCGGCTGGCAGCACTCCCCGCAGTTCGCCGACCTGTTCCCGGCTGCAACGCGGGACTGGCCGTGGCTGCCCCGGTTCGAGCACCTGCTGTTCGACCAGACCCAGGTGTCGCCGGCGCAGGCGGCCGGCAGCGTCCGGGCGCGCTTGCTGCAACTGACGATGATGCATGCCTTCGACCGCGAGGTCCGGGAGGCGCGGCAGCGGATGCGGCCGCTGCTGGGCGACCTGGAGCGGGAAGGGAGCGTCGGGCAGGACGACATGAAGATGTTCGTGCGGTATATGCTGGAGACGGGACCTGAGGACACGCCCGAGGAGATGGGCGAGCTACTGAGCCGCACGGCGGCAGGAGGCGAGATGATGACGAGCGGCGAGCGGCTGCGCCGGGAAGGGCGCGAGGAGGGCCGGAGCGAAGGCCGGCGCGAGGGGCGGTTGGAGACGATCGACGGCTTCCTGCGGACCGGCGTCGACTGGTCGGTGATCGAGCGGGCGACCGGGATCGGCGAGCAGGAGTACCGGCAGCTCAGGAGCCGACCCAACGGCGCAGCCGCGGCGGGCGGCGGCGGGACCTGACGACGCGGTCCACCGCAACGGCGCCCGCGGCGCGTCCGGCGCGCTTTTCGAACGCCGGGCGGCGCGCGCTCACGCCTGCTCCGGGTCGATGCCGGCCCGGCGCAGCACCGCCGCCAGCCGGTCAGCGCGCTGCCGCTCCTGCTCCGCGCGCCCGTGCTCCTGCTCGGCACGCCGCCGTTCCTGCTCCGCGCGCCCGCGTTCCCGCTCGGCCGCTTCCTTGCCCGTCGGAATCAACTCGCCATGCGCGTCCGTCCAGCGCAGCCACCGGCTGCGCACGCCCTCGAACAACCCCTCCCACAGCGTCATCCCCAGCCCCAGCTCCGGGAACCAGGGCCGCCCCTGACGCACGTATCTGCGGCCGCTCAACCGGTAGACGCGCAGGTCATCGCGCATCACCCGATGAAACAGATCCTGAATCACGTAGTAGCCGACCCCCATCCGCGCGTAGCGCAGCCGCTTCCCGCCGACCTCGTTCCCCTTCTGGTTCGACACGACTTCCACCACCAGGTCCGGCACCTTGCCGAACTCCCACACGAAATAGGAGCGGTGCCTCGTGTCCCACCAGTCCGGGTTCACCTGCACGTCCAGACTCAGGAACATGTCCGGCACGATCGCCGGATTGCGCGGTTCGGGGAACACGCCAACGTTGGCGGCGGCCAGAAACGGGCGCCCGGCGCCGGGGCCGTACAACGGCTCGGTGAGCAGGCGTTGCTGCTTCTCGGAGGGCATGTTGTCCACCGGCGTATCGTCCTCCGTCACCAGGGATTCGAGGTCGAAGGCGGGCGCCGGGGCGGAGGGCTCCGGCGGCGCGCTCGCCAGCGGCCGCGCGGGCCGTTGCGCCGGAGATCGGGCGGGACCCGGGACCACTTCCAGCGCCGGCCGTGCTGCGACGGGCTCGGCGGCGTGCGCGTCAGGCGCGGAGCGACCGGCCGGGAACGACGGCGAGTCCATGCGGCACAGTATAGCCGCACCGGGGCGCGGCCGAAAGACAATGCAAGCGCCAAGCGCACTTCCAAAAGTGTGTTAGCGACTGCCAGCCGGGACCACCCGGCGGGCGCCGGGCGTTATCTGCTTGGCGTGTCGTTCTCGCCCCGCTCGCGGAGCAGCGCCTCAAGCGCGGCGATGCGCGCTTCTGCCTGGCGCTGAGCGGCTTCCGCCTGGCGGCGGGCGGCGGCCTCGTCATGGAATCGGGCTTCCGCCTGGCTCTGGGCGGCTTCCGCTTGGCGGCGGGCGGCGGCTTCCAGCTGCCACCGCTGCTCCGCCCGCAGCCGCCCTTGTTGTTCTTCGTCCGACGACAGCAGGTAGCTCCGCGTCACCGGATCGTACAACCGCAGCCCCTCCGCCTCCTGCCGCACTTCCAGCCCCAGCACCTTGCTCTCCAGCCGCAGCGTCCCGTCCGCCAACTTCTCCGCCGGCAGCCGCTCGTACCTGCCCCCGATCAACTCCAACCCCTGCAACGGCGGCGCCAGATAGTCCCCCGTCGGGTCGTACTGCCAATACTCCCGCACTCCCAACCGCCGGTACGTCGCTCGCTTCGGTCCCTGATCCTTTTCCCGGGTGCTCGCCGAGGTGATCTCCAGCACGAAGTCCGGCCCCTTCGGCTCCTGCCACAACAGGTACGAGTGGCGCGGCCGATTCTCCGCCCCGAGTACCACGAACACATCGGGCGCTACCGACTCCCTGGTCCCCCTCCGGTAGTAGATCAGCAGATCGGCCGCCACGAACACGTCTTCGCGGTCGGCATAGCGGCGCCGCAGCGCGTCGAAGGCGTAGACCAGAGGAATGAGTTGAAAATAGCTTTCCGCCAAAGGCTCACCGTCCGAACTGGGGTAATCGATCTCGACCGGAGCAACCGGAGCGAGTGCCGTGCCTGCCGTGCCTGCCGCGTAAGCCATCCGTGATCCGCCGCCGCCCATCATACTCCGAACGCGCTATCTCGGCATCGCGTTCGCCGGCGTCGTGGCCGCCGGCGTCGTCTGGAAGGCGGTCGCCTGAACGCGATCGTGGCGGTGCGCGGCCCGTGCCAGGTCGGGAAAGACCACCGCCCAACTGCCGATCATCGCCGACCTGCTGGCCGAAGGCGTGCGGAACCGGCTCGCTCCACGGCGTCGCCGCCTGCGTGTTTGGCTGCGTACATGGCGCGGTCGGCTGCGGCGATCAGGCGTTCCGGGTCGCGCGCGCCGGGGGGCGCGACGGCCACGCCGATGCTGGCGGTCACCCGCACCTCACCCTCACCGACGGACTTGGCGACCGGCCGGCGGCGCAGGCCGGCGGCGATCGCCGCGGCCGCCCGTACCGCGCCGCGCTCGACTCCCGCTCCCGCGACGATCACCACGAACTCGTCGCCGCCGTAGCGGCCGACCGGATCGTCGGGGCGCACCACCGCGCGTATGCGTTCCGCCGCCTCGCGCAGCACGGCGTCGCCGGCGGCGTGCCCGCAGGTGTCGTTGATCCGCTTGAAGCGGTCCAGGTCGATGAACAGCACCCCCACGCGGCCGCCCTCCCGCCGGGTGCGTTCCAGCTCGCGGCGCAGCAGCTCGACGATCGCGCGCCGGTTCCACGCCCGCGTCAGCGGGTCGGTCCGCGCCAGCCGGCGCGCCTCGGTCAGCTCGGCGCGCAGGCGCTCCACTCGGTCCATGGCGGGCCGCTGCGGAACGCTCAGTCGCCGACCCGTTCCGCCACCCGGCCGGCAAACTGAGCGCTGCTCAGGGTCCCGCCGATGTCCGGCGTGCCGGCGCCGCCGGCCAGCACCCGCTCGCAGGCTGCGCGCATCCGCTCCGCCGGCTCGGCGTGACCGAGCCACTCGATCATCATCGCCGCGCTCAGGATGGCGGCCGTGGGGTTGGCGATCCCCTTGCCGGCGATGTCCGGCGCCGAACCGTGCACGGGCTCGAACATCGACGGCGCGCCCCGGTCGGGCCGGATGTTGGCGCTCGGCGCCATGCCCAGGCCGCCGACCACCATCGCCGCCAGGTCCGACAGGATGTCGCCGAACAGGTTGGACGAGACGATCACGTCGAAGTCGCGCGGCCGGCGCACCAGGTCCATGGCCGCGGCGTCGACGTACAGCCGGTCGGTGCGCACGTCCCGGTACTCGGGGACGAGCTCGTCGAGCACCTCCTCCCAGAGCAGAAAGCTGTACTTCTGGGCGTTGGACTTGGTCACCATGGTGAGGTGCTGCCGGCGGGCGCGCGCCTGCTCCAGCGCGAAGCGCAGGATGCGGGTCACGCCGGCGCGGGTGTGAATCGCCGACTGCACGGCGACCTCGTCCGGCTCGCCGCGGCGGAAGCGCCCGCCCTGGTCGACGTATTCTCCCTCGGAGTTCTCGCGCACCACCAGCAGGTCGATCGCCCGCGGCTCCATGCCGGCCAGCGGGCTGCGCACCCCGTCCAGCAGCAGCGCCGGCCGCAGGCAGGCGTACTGGTCGAACGACTGGCGGATGCGCACCGGCGGCTCCAGCGAAATCGGGTCCGGCATCCGGTCCGGCGCGCCCACCGCTCCCAGGAAGATGGCGTCGAAGGGACGGAGCCGCTCGATGTAGTCGGGCGGGGTCGGCGTGCCGTGCTCCAGCCAGTGGCTCAGTCCCCACGGGAACTCGGTGCAGTCGAGATCGATGCGGTCGCCGATGGCCGCGCGCAGCACGTCGAAGGCGAGCGGCGTCACTTCCCGGCCGATGCCGTCGCCGGGGTAGACGGCGATCCGGTAGCAAGGTTTCTGACTCATGTGATCGAGTATAGATGACCGCCGAACCGGCATCCTCGCCCGGACCGGCCGGCGCGCAGCGGCGACTTGTCACGCGAGACCCTCCGTCGGGTAGCATCGGCGCGATGCCGCGCAAGATCGTGGTGGTCGGGGCCGGCACCACCGGCTTCCAGCTCGCCAGACAGCTCGTCGCCGACAATCAGGACGTCACCCTGATCGAGCGCGACGCCGACACCGCCAAGTACGCGCTCAACAACCTCGACTGCATGGTCATCACCGGTATCGGCAACGACCTGCGGCTGCTTCGCCAAGCGGGTATCCAGGATGCGGACTTCTTCATCGCCCTGACCGACTCGGATGAGTTCAACATGGTGGTCTGCGGCCTGGCTTCGCGGGAGTTCTCGGTCCCTTTCAAGATCGCGCGCGTGCGCAATCAGCAGTACTACGCGCGTTCGCACCTGTTCGACGGGTCTCTGCTCGACATCGACTACATCGTCAATCCCGAGATCGAAGCGGCGCGAGCGATCGTGCAGACCGTGGAGCACGGCGTGACCAGCGAGGTGGTGATGCTGGAGAACACCGACCTCGAGATGCGGGTGCTGCCGATCGTGGGCGACTCGTTCTTCTGCAACCGCACGATCGCGCAGACGCGCGCCGAACTGCCGATGGAGTTCCTGGTATGCGGGCTGCTGCGCGGCGAGCGCTTCGACCTGCCGCGCGGCGACACGCTGGTCCGCGAGGGGGACGAGCTGTACGTCAGCGCGTCCGAGGAGGTGCTGGACCAGCTCTTCGACCGCGCCGGCCGGCCCAAGTTGCGGATGCGCCAAGTCATCCTGGTCGGCGGCGGACGCGTCGGCAGCTTCGTCGCGGAATCCCTGCTGGACGGCCGCGAGCGCCGCCGCCGGCTGCGGTTGCTGCGCGCCTTCGGTCGCAAGCGGCGGCTCAAGATCGTCGAGAGCGACACCGCCCGGAGCAAGTCGCTGGCCGAGCGCTTTCCGGGCGCGATCGTCATCAACGGCGACATCTCCGAGGAGGGGTTCTTCGAGGAGGAGTCCCTGCGGAACCATGACCTGATCATCACCACCACCGCCAATCAGGAGCTCAACATCCTGGCGGCGATCTACGCCAAGACCTACAGCGTCAAGCGTTCCATCGCGCTGGTCAACAAGTACAACTACCTGACGCTGGCCAATCGCCTGGGCGTGGACGTGATCATCAGCCCCAAGAACAGCGTGGTGAGCGCGGTGCTCAAGATCGTTCGCCGGGGGCGGGTGCGCAGCGTCGCCAGTCTGTTCGGCGGCCAGGCCGAGGTCATAGAGAGCACGGTCGATGCGTCGGCGAGCATGGCGGGCCGCAGCATCCAGGAGCTCCACTTCCCGGAGGAGTCGCTGATCGTCTCCGTGCGCCGCGACGGCGTCACCCTGTTTCCCCGCGCCGACCTGGTCATGCAGGACGCCGACCGGCTGACCATCATCGCCCGCACCGACGCGATCGGCCGGGTCGAAGAGCGCTTCGATTCTTGAACGTCCGAGCCATCCTCAAGACGGTCGCGGCGCTGCAGTTGGTGATCGTCGGCTGCCTGGCCGGTTGCGCACTGCTGGCGCTGGTGATCGGCGAAGGCGAGCAGATCGCCGCCTTCCTGGCGCCGGCGGCGGCGGTCGGGCTGCTCGCCGTCGCCACGCTCGCCGGCTTCCGCCGCGTCCCGCGCGAGGTATTGCTGACCCGTGAGGGTTTCCTGTTCGTCACGCTGAGCTGGATCAGCGTCTCGCTATCCGGCGCTCTGCCCTTCGTGCTGTCCGGCGCGATCCCGTCCTACGCCGACGCGTTCTTCGAGTCGATGTCCGGCTTCACCACCACGGGCGCGTCGATCCTGACCGACGTCGAGGCGCTGCCGCGTTCGATCCTGTTCTGGCGTTCGCTGATGCACTGGCTGGGCGGCATGGGGATCGTCGTGCTCACCGTCGCCATCCTGCCGCGCATGGGGATCGGCGGCCTGAAGGTGCTGCGCAGCGAAGCGCCGGGACCGACCGTCGACAAGCTCACCCCGCGCATCGCCCAGACCGCCAAGATACTGTGGCTGCTGTACGTCGGCATGTCCGCGCTGGAGGTTGCGTTGCTGCTGGTGATCGGCATGCGACCGCTCGACGCGGTGATGCACACCTTCGGCACGGTGGCGACCGGCGGGTTCTCCTCCCGGAACGACAGCATCGGCGGCTTTCAGTCCGGCTGGGTCGATCTGACAGTCACCGTCTTCATGCTGGCGGCAGGCGTCAACTTCTCGCTGTACTACCGGCTCAGCCGCGGCGGGCTCCGCGCGCTGGTCTCCAACGTGGAGTTCCGCGTGTACGTGGCGATCGCCGCGGCGGCCACGCTGGTCGTGGCCGTCAGCCTCTACGGGCGCGTCTACGACTCGGCCGCCGACAGCGTCCGCTACGGCGCCTTTCAGGTGGTCTCGATCCTGACCACGACCGGTTACGCGACCGCCGATTACAGCCGCTGGCCGGAGCTGGCGCAGGCGGTGCTGATGGGGCTGATGTTCGTGGGCGGCTGCGCCGGGTCGACCGGCGGCGGCGTCAAGGTGGTGCGCGTGATCACCCTCTTCAAGCAGGGCGCCAACGAGCTGCGCTACCTCATCCATCCGCGCGGCGTGTTCCCCACGCGCGTCGCCACGCGGCCGCTGAAGAAGGACATCCTCTATCCGATCGCCACCTTCTTCTACCTGTACGTGGTCATCCTGATCGCCACCATGCTGGTGGTGGCGTCGGCCGGCGCCGACCTGCTGTCGGCGTTCTCCACGGCGCTCGCCACCGTCGGCAACATCGGTCCCGGTTTCGGGGCGGTCGGTCCGGCCGAGAACTACGCCCATTATCCGGTCGGGGTGAAGCTGTTCCTGAGCCTGGGCATGCTCACCGGCCGGTTGGAGCTGTACAGCGTCGTCGTGTTGCTCACGCCCGCGTTCTGGCGAAAGTGAGGCGCCGGCGGCGCGCCGCGGCGCGGGCGGCGGCCTACCGCGCCACGACGACCGACTCGCCGGCGATCTCGAAGCGGGCCGCCGGACGGCGACCGCCGGCCGCCAGCGTCCTTTCGATCAACTCGTCGTGACGGAGGCGCCGCCTGCCTCCTCCAAGGCTGCCGGTCGCGGTGGAGATCACCACCACCGGCGCGGCGATCCGCCGCACCAGATCGCCGCTCGTCCCCGGCGCCAGCCGCTCCAGGGTCGGCACGGTCTTCAACAGCAGCGCCACGTCGAACCGGCCGAACGCCGGCGTCGGTTGGAGGACGTCCGCCACCTCGACCTCCGGCGGCGCGCGCAACGCGGGCACCTCCAGATACGGCAGGGCCGGCCGCGCCAGATCGACCACGCGGCCGTCCGCGTCGACGCCGCGATAGCTGCTGCCGGGCGCCAGCCCCATCCACGGCAGCGCGAACGGGTTCAGGCCGCAGGCGACGTCGAGCACGCTCACCGGTGCGGAGCGCAGGACGCCGCGGGCGCCGGCGGCCGCCTGCCAGACCCGTTCGTACAGCTCCGCCATCACCGGCAGCCGCTCCGCGCTGGAAGCGTGCAGTCGGAGCACCGCCCGGCACAGCTCCCGGCGGCGCTCCGGGCCGGCGGCAGCGAGCGACCGCGCCAGCCGCTCCGCGCGGCGGCAGGAATCGGCGTCCAGGAACGCGCCGGCGATCTCGTGCAGCGCGCGCTTGGCCGCTTTCAGAGCGTCGCGGCGCCCGCGGCCCGCCAGTGCGCGGCCGGCCAACGCGCGGCCCGCCACGCGCGCCAGCAGATCGGGGTGGACGCGCCGGTACTTGCGGGTCGCCTGCAGCGCTCGCACCAGTTCCCGGTCCGGCGCCGGCGGCTCCCGCTCCGCGGCGGACGAGAGCGCTCCGCTCATCACGCTCCCGTTCATCACGCCGCCGCGCCGGCCGCCCGGCTGTAGACCCGCAGGTTGTGGATCGAGGCGAGGCGGTGGCCGAGCGCGTCGCCGACGCGGAACAGATGGTGCAGATAGGCGGCGGGAAAGGCCCGGCACGCAGCGCAGTCGCAGCCATCCACGGCCGGTTCCCGGCGGCGCGCAAAGCGCTCGTCCCGGATCGACACCGATCCGCCGCCGTCCGCGTACAGGCGGCCGTGGCGCGCGTCTCGGGTCGGCAGCACGCAGTCGAACAGCCGGTAGCCGGCGGCCGCCGCCTCGCGCAGCGCGCCCAGGCTGCCGATCCCCAGGCCGTGCAGCGGCACCTCGGCCGGCGCCAGCTCGGCCACCGCGTGCACCATGTCGTCCAGCCGGCCGCCGGCGATCGGCCAGCCGCCGAAGCCCAGCCCGTCGAATCCGATCGCCACCAGCTCCTCCACGCACCCGGCGCGCAGGTCGCGGTGCGGGCCGCCCTGCACCACCGCGAACAGCAGCGGCACGGCAGCGCCGGAATCACCGGCGCGCTCCAGTTCCGCGCGGCACGCGGCGGCCCAGCGTACGGTGCGCCGCACGCTCTGGCGGTGGGCGGCGTAGTCGGCATCCGGCCGCGGGCAGTGATCGAGGCAGAAGACGATGTCGGCGCCGAGCCGGAGCTGCCGGCGCACCGTACGCTCCGGCGTCAGGTGCAGCCGGTCGGTTCCGGCGCCGGCGACGCTCAACCCGCGGTCGGTGACCCGCGCTCCGGCCATGGAGAGCGCCTGGAATCCCCCCGAGTCGGCGGCCAGCGGGCCGCGCCAGCCCATGAAGGCGTGCAGCCCGCCGACGCGGGCGATCGTCTGCGTCCCCGGTGTCCGCGCCAAGTGCAGGCAATTGACCATGAGCGCCTCCACGCCGGCGGCGGCCAGGTCGTCCGGCGACAGCGTGCGCACCACGCCGCGGGTCGCGTCCGGCAGAAACGCCGGCAGCCGCAGCGCGCCATGGGCGGTCGCCAGCCGCCGGGGGCGCGCTTCAGCGGATGAGCCGGCGGTCGTTGCCGGCGATGACAACGCAGACCTCCCCGCGCAGGTCGATCCGATCGACGCGCGCGATCAGATCGGTCAGGTAGCCGCGGTGGACCTGCTCGAATCGTTTGGTCAGCTCGATGCAGACCGCGGCCCGCCGATCGCCGAGCGCGGCGACCGCAGCCGCAAGCAGCGCGGCCACCCGTCCGGGCGCCTCGAACAGCACCAGCGTGCCCTGCTGCTCCGCCGCCTCCACGAGCAGCGAATGGAGCCGGCCCGCCTTGCGCGGCGGAAAGCCCAGGAACAGGTAGGCGCCGACCGGCAGTCCGGAGACGATCAGGGCGCAGGGCACGGCGCTCGCGCCCGGGATCACCTCCACCCGGTGGCCGGCGTCGATCGCCTGACGCACGACCAGATGGCCGGGATCGCTGATGCACGGATAGCCGGCGTTCGAGACCAGGCCCACGGCGGCGCCGCGCGCGAGCAGCGTCAGGATGCGCGCGCCGGCCGCCGCCTCGTTGTGACGATGGCAGGAGAAGATGCTGCGCGGGCGGGCCAGATCGTAGTGCTCGTAGATGGCGCGGGTGCGGCGCGTGTCCTCGCACGCCAGCGCGTCCAGCTCGCCCAGCACGCGCAGCGTCCGCAGGGTGATGTCTTCCAGATTCCCGATCGGCGTGGCGATCACGCTGAGCGAACCGGCCTCCGCGGCCACGCCTCGATCATCCCGCCCGACGCGCGCGCGGTCAAACGCGGCCCTGTGCCGGTCAAGCCGGTGTCGCGCGCTTCCCGTCGAACGTGCCAACCGCGCTATACTCCCCGAACCGGTATGGCCCCACTCAGCGACCGTTTTCATCAGCTGCGGGAGACGCTCCGCGACAAGGCGACGCGCGCGCGACGTTCGCTGGTGATGCACGGCGTCACGTTCGCCGGCATCAACGCCGTGCTGTTCCTGATCAACGTGACCGCAGGCGTTGATCCCTGGTTCCTGATCCCGTACGCGTTCGGGGCCACGGCCGTCATCCAGCACGCCGTGCACGCCGACAACCGGCGCCGCGCCGCCGACGAGCTGGACGCGGCGGGCTACCTCGACGAGCGGCGGCTGAAGCTGGTGCGGAGCTTCCAGAAGGCGCGCGCCGGCCTGCGTTCGCACGGAGCGTTCGCCGCCGCGCTGAGCGGAGCGCTGTTCATGGTCAACGTGGTGTCCGGCGGCAACTGGCCGTGGTTCCTGATTCCGTCCGCGGCGCTCGGCGTCACGGTCGCGATCCATGCCGTCGCATCGTCCAATCGGCGCACCGCGCTGGTGGAGCGGTTGGCCGATCGGGGTGTCGACTGGCGGAAGATCGCCTACGGCGCCGCAGCGCCCGTATCAGGAAGTCGGCCGGCGCTGCAGCGAAGAAGCGGTACGATGTCGTCTCGATGACCCGCCGTGCCTGACATCACCTGCTGGCCGATCCGCCCCGCGCGGCGCAGCACCCGGCAGCCCATCTGCTGTGTCGCCTGATCGGTCGCCCACGTCTATCAAATGATCGCTGTTCGGACTTGACTGCAAGCGAACATGCATCATATGATATGAGACGAGATGGATGACCACCGGTGACCAACGAGAGCTTCCGACCGGAATCGACGGCGCGACGAGGCATCAGTTGGCCTTGCTCGCACGGCGCAGCACAGCCCGCATCTCCGAGTTCAAGCCGCACCGACCTGCGGACTGGCGTCCAGGCCAAGTACGCAATCCCGATGGACTGCTGGACACGCACTTCACCGACTCGACCGCCTGGGAACTGATAGCCACACGTCTCGAACACGGTCAAGAGGTGACCGTCATCGATCTGCGTAAGCCAAAGGGGGCCAAGGGTTACGTCATGAAGATCGATCTCGGACCGGACGTGCCTCGGCTCTACATAAAGCTTCAGTTGGGCGCCGGGAAGATCATCGGGCGCAGCTTTCACTACTCCGAATACGAATAGAGGACGACCGGAATCAGCGATGGAACCGAACGACAGTATGCTGGTGCGCGACGACAAGACAAACGTAGACTGCGAATGTCCGCAGTGCGGCGAGAACTCGATCACTACGTACCGACATCTCGATACATTCACGTACGGGTCGGGCGATGCGGCGGCGACGCTGGAGGTCGATCTTCCCGTTCGCCGCTGCGACGCATGCGATTTCGAGTTTCTCGACCATGAAGGGGAACGACTGAGACACGAAGCCGTATGCCGTCATCTGGGTGTGCTGACACCCGCCGAAATACGCGGCATTCGCCAGAAATTCGTGATGACCAGAGCCGCGTTCGCCGGGCTTACCGGTCTTGGCGAGGCCACCCTCAACCGCTGGGAAAACGGCGCGGTAGTCCAGAATCAGGCCAACGATCGTTATTTGCGACTCCTGGCTCTACCGGGAGTCATGGACCGCCTGCGCGATCTCACTACCGATCGGCACGCATCTTTTCCTTCCTACGCGCCAAACATTCCCAAATTTCGTGTACTGACCGTTTCCGACAGAATCCGCCGGAGCCAAGAGAACTTCGACCTCAGAAAGGCGAGTTGATTGTGTACGTAACCACGTTCTACTCGTTCAAAGGCGGAGTCGGACGGACGATGGCCCTTGCGAACGTCGCCGTCGATCTCGCACGCCGGGGCCGTCGCGTGCTCGCCGTCGATTTCGATCTGGAGGCCCCCGGACTCGACACCTTCGATCTCCTCAGACCAGCCGGCACGACGCCCGGCGTGATCGATTTTGTGCGCACCTACCTCGAGAGCGGACAGGCTCCCGACGTCGGTAGATTTGTTTTCGAGTCACCCCGATCAGCGAGTGGCGGCGGGGATCTGTGGGTCATGCCTGCCGGCGCTGATCGACGCACCTATGCGGCGACGTATGCGCAGATCGATTGGGGGGAGCTCTACGAACGACACGATGGTTATCTGCTGTTCGAAGACCTCAAGGAACAGTGGAACGCTTTCATCAAGCCGGACTACGTGCTGATCGACTCGCGCACCGGCCATTCCGACGTCGGCGGCATCTGCACACGGCAGCTCCCTGATTCCGTGGTCATACTGTTCTTTCCCAACGCCCAGAATCTCCGCGGCCTGACCAAGATCGTACGCGACATCCGAGCGGAACGAAATAGACCTCGCGACAGATCGATCGATCTGCACTTCGTCATGTCCAACGTGCCGGACCTTGACGATGAAGACAAGATTCTCGAGGAGAATATCGTTTCCTTCCAGCGAAATCTTGACTTTAGAAGGGAGCCGATGATGATTCATCGATATGACAGCCTGTCGCTCCTGAATCAGGTGGTCTTCACCAAGGAACGACCGCGAAGCCGGCTCGCGAAGGAGTATCGCGAAGTCACCAGTGAGATCATCCGCCTCAACGCCGCGGATCGTGATGGGGCACTCGATTACATCACCGAAACGCGGCACCATTGGCGAACTTCCGGAAGCCGGTCGTTGTCTTTGGCGAACGCCGAAACGCATCTGAAAACGATTGAAGCGAATCATTCGGCGGACGGTGAGGTGCTGTATCGATTGGGGTCATTGCATGCTGACGAAGGCCGTCTGGATGACGCGGCGGCGCTGTTCACCCGAGCCGTGGATGCCGGCTATCGGGAACCTGATGTGTATCTCGGCAGGGCGGCGATATCGCGTTTGGAGCACGCCGACCGAGAAGCCGCCAGCCGCGACGCGATGAACGCGCTGCAATCGGATCATGCGTCGCCGGCTCAGGTGCGGAGGGCGATTTCCATGATCGCCCCGCAGGATCTGACCAGGGTAGCCGAGTCTCCGGCCGTGTCAGCGTTGCCGCCAAGCCAACGCGTGTGGATCGCCAGCGAGCTGGACGGGTCTAAAGCCGAAGCCGCAATCGCAAGTGATATTCTCCGCCCGCTTCTGGCTACCGAACGCTTGTCGCCTGACGAGCAGGAGGCTGCCCGGGATGCCCTGTCGCTGGCGGCCATCGCCCTGGGACGATTCGCCGAAGCCATTGAGATAATAAGAAGCGAAGCACGCGAAGTGGCGGAGATGAGCATTCATTTCGCCTTCAACTACGGCATGGCGCTCTGGGGAGATCGAGGAAGTCTCGTCGTCGATCCGTTTCGTCGAGTCGTCGAACTCGAGCATGTGGATCCGTGGAAGGATCCTTGGCCTAACTATTTCCAATGTATGGCGATCAGCTATTGGGCTGTCGGGGAAGCGGCAGAAGCGGGGACGTTCGCCCAGAAAGCCAAGCAGGAAATGTCCGCACGTGGCGGCCGGGAATTCAGTAGTTGGCGTTATCTAAGCGTGAGCGCCGGCCAATTTGCGGATGATACCGACGAGATACTCGACTTGATCGGCGGTGATGCTCGCGTGACGCCGCGTTTCATGAGAGCCTGAAGGGCTACAGGGTTCGCAGCAGGGCGTCGAGGGGGGCGGCGGCGAAGAAGCGGCGGTACGCGGCGGTCTCGGTGAGCAGCTCGCGGACGCGCGCCGAGGCTCGGTCGGCGGCGGCCGGATCGGCCGGACCGCCGTCGGCCAGGAATACGGTTCCGCCTTCCTCCCGCACCGCAAGATCGCCGCGCGCAGCGAGCCACGCCAGGCCGGCGCGCACCGTCGCCTCGCGATGGGCGCTGGCCGCGGCCAGCCGGCCGATCGCTGCCCGGCCTTGGTGGTGACGCAGCGCGTGCTTGCACAGGCCGGCAAGACGGTGCAGGAACCGATCCGCCGGCGCGGTCTGCGGATTGACCGCGAACAGATGCAGCGTGCGCGGCTGCGCCTGCCGCAGCACCTGCTGCAGCTCGTCCCGTCCCGGCGGCGTCGTCCACACCACCAGCGTCTGCGCGGGGCCGATCCGGTCGCGGCCGCAGGCCGGCTCCGCCACGCCGTCCTCTCCCCAGATCACCGCACGCTCGTCCAGCCGGTCCACCAGTGCGGCCGGCCCGCCGGCGGCGTCGTCGCCGGCGCGGTGATCGACCACGGCCGGCGGCCGCGCCCCGGCCGTGATCGCCGTGGTCGCCGCTGCCGGCCGGGCGTCGACCCACTCCAATTGCACGGATCGGTTCCCGCGGAAGTCATGCGCCGAGAGGCGGTACGCCAAGTCGAAGCGGCCTTCCGGCGGCAGGACGCCGCCGCTCTGCCACCACAGCACCGAACGCGCCGCCCCGGTGCGGTCGGCGACCAGCAGCTTGCGGTGCTCACCGTCACGCCCCACGTCCGCGACCCCCTTGATCGTGACGCCATGGCTGGCGAACGTGAGCGCCGGGTTGCCCGAGCCGAACGGACCGAGCCGGGCCAGCCCGTCCACCAGGGTCAGATCGGTCCGTCCCAGGTCGAGCACGCCGTCGATCCGCAGGCGGGGCGCCGGCGGGCCATCATCGCCGATCTGCTCGCGCAGCGCGCCCTGCAGCGCCCGCCGGAACGGATCGAGCCGTTCCGGCTGCAGCGACAGACCGGCGGCCATGGGGTGGCCTCCGAAGCCGTCCAGCAGCTCCTGGCACGCGGCGATCGCGGCGTTGACGTTGCAGCCCGGGATCGACCGGGCCGATCCGCGCACCGGTCCATCGTCGGGCGTCGCCAGCATCAGCGTGGGACGGTGGAAGCGCTCGACCAGCCGGCTGGCGACGATGCCGATCACGCCGGGCGGCCAGTCCGGGTGAGTCAGGATCAGGCCGGGATCGTCGAGCAGGCCCGGCTCCGCCTCGATCCGTTCGCAGGCCGCGTCATACACCTGATCGGTCAACAGGCGCCGTCGAGCGTTCAGCCGCTCCAGCTCCAGCACCTGCCGGCGCGCCTCCTGCCGCGAGTCGGTCGTCATCAGCTCGACGATCGGGTTGGCGTCGCCGAGCCGGCCGATGGCGTTGAGGCGCGGCCCCAGCGCGAAGCCGATCTGCTCCTCACCCAACGCCTCCCGGTTCAGGCCGGCCACCTCCATCATCACCTGCAGTCCGACCCGCCTGGTGCGCCGCAGCACCAGCAGGCCGACCTGCAGCCAGAACCGGGTGTCGTCGACCTGTTCGGCCAGGTCGGCCACCACTCCCAGCGCCACCAGGTCGAGCAGATCGCGCGACTCCTCGATGCGGCCGGCGCGTCCGAGCAGCTCGCGCGCCACCTGGAACGCCACCCCCACGCCCGGCAACGCCCGCTGCGGGTGAGGGCGCTCGATCCGCTTGGGGTTGATCACCGCCAGCGCCGGCGGCAGCTCGTCGGGCAGGTCGTGGTGATCGGTGATGATCACGTCCACGCCCCGGCCGGCGGCGTAGCGCACCGACGCGGCGGCGTCGACGCCGGTATCGCACGTGATCATCAACGTGACGCCGGTGTCCAGGAAGCCGCGCAGCGCCTCCACGCCAACGCCGTGCGACTCGGTGGCGCGGATCGGGATGTGGAACTCCGGGGCCGCTCCCAGGCGGCGCAGCGTCTCCACCAGCACCGTCGTGGAGGTCTGGCCGTCGACGTCGAAGTCGCCCCACACGCCGATCCGCTCCCGGTCGCGGAGCGCCCGCTCGATCCGGTCGGCGGCGCGCGCCATGTCCGGCAGGTCGGCGGCCGGCGCCGGCCGGTAGCGGCGCGGGTCCAGGAACGCGCAGGCGCGCTCGGGCGAGTCGTAGCCGCGCCGGACCAGGGTCTCGGCCAGCACCGGCGGACCGCCCACGGCATCCCGCAGCGCCGCCGGCACGTCGACCGGGGCCGGCTCTTCCCAGCGCCGCCGCACGACGCCGGCCGCCATCAGAAGGAGACCTCGTCGGCCTCGGCAAAGTCGAGCCCGATCGTGTCATCCTCGTCGTCCGACAGCGAGAAGTCCGGCTCCGCGTCATCTTCGACGTCGCCGTGCCCGGCGGCCGCGCCGCGGTCGCAGAGCGACCGGTAGGTGCAGAGCCGGCATCGCTCCCGGTCCTCGGTGCGGTCGAACCGGTCGAGCGGCAACGCGGAGATCTCCCGCAGCAGGTCGGCGATCAACTCGCCGTCCGCATCGAAGCGGTCGCGGTCGTAGCGGATCACGGCCGGCCGATGCGGATGCGCCGCGAACCAATAGCGCATCTCGATCCGGTCGGGCGCCAGCGGTTGCCCGCCGTTCAGCACGGCGCCCGCACGCGCCAGCAGGTACGGGTACACGCGCGTCTGCATCCGTCGTGCGACGTCCTCATCGCTCGGCCGGCGTTCGCCGGTCTTCCAGTCCAGGATCACCGCCCGATTCCCCGCCTGACTCCCCTCCTGCACGACGATCAGGTCGTAGGTGGCCTCCAGGCGCCAGTCGGCCACCTCCGCCGCCAGCGTCACCTCCGGAAAGCGCTCCCCCGGCAGGTCGGCCGGCCGGTCCTCGCCGAACGCCCGCCACCAGCCGGGCAACTCGTCGCCGGCGCCGGAACGGTGCTCGGCCAACTCCCGCAGGCGTTCGGCCGGCACGCCCAGCAGGTACTGATGCGCCATGCGGTGGAACTCCGCGCCGGCGCGGAGACGGCGCTCGTGGCGGCCGGCCGGCTCCGCCTCCACCGACGGCCACGCCAGACGGTCCAGGTAGCGGAGCCGGAACCGGTAGCGGCACTCGACGTAGTGCTGCAGGCTGGCCTGGCTCAGGGTCAGGTCGTCAGCGGTCGCCATGCTTCTTCCCCCACTCGGCCAGAGCGCTGAACGCGGCGGCGGCGCGGACGTCGCCCTGCCGGCCGGTGTTCCAGGTCACGATCAGGTCGCGCCGGGCGCGGGTGATGCCGACGAACAGCAGCCGCAGGCGCTCCCGAATGTAGTCGACGCGGGCGCCATGCGTCGCCTCCCGCTGCCGGTACGGGGCGGCTGCGAGCAGGCAGCGCGCCTCCTCGCACGCCTCCACGGCGGCGTTGAGGCGGTCCCGCAGGTACCACTTCTCCGCGATGAAGCGGTCGGACTCCGGGTCGCCCGGATAGTCATAGGCGTTTACGGAGGTGAGGTAGACCCGGTCCCACTCCAGCCCCTTGGCCTTGTGCACGGTCGCCACCACCACCTCGCCCCGATGCGCCGCCGGGTCGAAGCCGGCCTGATCGGGAGCGAAGCTCGCGAACCGCCGCCGGTTGCGGGCGATCGCCTGCAGCTCGTCGATCAGCTCGCGAATGCCCCAACGCGGATGCTGGCGCGCGGACCGGCGCAGGCCGACCGCCAGCCGGAAGGCGATCGCCAGCTCGTCCGGCTCGTCGAACAGGTCCTGCGAGATGGTCAACACCATCTGGTCGATCGGCAGCGCAGCCGCCTTCTGCCAGCGGCGCACGAGGGTGGCGAACCGGGCGAGCCGCTCGCGCCCGGCCGCATCGATCTCCTGCCCGTCCAGCCAGTCACGGCCGAGCCGCGGCCACAGATAGTCCTCCGGCGCCGCGCAGCGGCGCAGCAGGAACGCGCATGCCTGCGCGGCGTCCGTCTCCTGCCGGTCCCGGTCCGCGCGCCGCCAAGCCAGGTAGCAGCCGGCCAGCGCGTAGGCCGAGTCGGGGTCGGCCAGGGCGCCCAGCACGTCGGCGATTACCTCCGCCACCGCTTGCGTGCTGCCGGCGCCGCCCAGCAGGCGCTCCACGGGGAGCCCGCGCTCCCGGATCGCCTGCGCCAGATCGTCCGCGCGGTGGTTGCTGGGCGTCAGGACCGCCGCGGTCGCCTCCGGGTCGGCCCGCAGAAAGCGGGCCAGCGAAGCGGCGACCGCCGCCGCTTCACGCTCCGGCGGGAACGGTTTGTCGACGAAGGCGACGGTCGCCTGCCGGTCGGCGGGGTTGGGTTGCGGATCGCCGGGCGGCGCCGGACGGATGTGCGGCGGGCCGAGCGCGTCGCGCGCCTCGACCACCGGATGGCAGCCGGCCGTCCAGTCGATCAGCCGGTTGGCCGCGGCGATGATGCGCGGCGCCGAGCGGCCGGATTCGGGAAGCTCCCGCGCGGCGACGCCGGTGCGGCGCAGGAAGGCGCGCAGGAACCGGGGGTTGGCGGTGGTGAAGGTCTCGAAGATCGCCTGGTTGGGGTCGCCGACGCGGACCCAGTTGCCCCGTTCGCCCGCCAGCAGGGTGAGGATGCGCTCCTGCACGGCGCTGGAGTCCTGCGCCTCGTCCTCCAGGATGTAGGGCCACCGCTCGCGGAGCCGGCCGAGCAGCGACTGGTCCGCTTCCAGCAGGTCGAGCGCGCGCCAGATCAGATCGTCGAAGTCGAGCGCGCCGCGGTACGACAGGGCGCGCTGGTAATCGGCATACAGAGTGGCGCCGATCTCCACCAGGCCGGCGTCGTCATCGCCATCGCCGCCATCGCCGCCGGCGGCGGCGCCGCGATCGCGGAGCAGCCGCCGGAGCCGGTCCGGCGGCACCCGCTCGCCCTTGGCATAGCGGATGAAGGCTTCAGCCAGCTCGTCGATCAGCTCCGGCATGCGCTCGCGCAGCACGAACGCGCGGCGCTCCGGCGGCAGCTCGGGATCGAGCAGCCACTCGCACCGGTGCTGGTTGCCGCGCAACCAGGCGATGGCGACCTGACGCCGCATCCGGGCGCACTGCTCCTCGTCGACGATGCGGAACGCCTCCGTCACCCCTGCCGCCTCCGGCCGTTCGCGTACGATGTCGCCGGCAAGGGCGTGCAGCGTGCGTACGCGGTAGCCGACGCCGGGCATCAGCGCGCGCGCCGCGGTGGCCGCGTCGACGCGGCGGATCAGGTTGTCGCAGGCGGCGTTGACCAGCGTCACCACCAGTATCTCCTGATCGCCGTGCAGGACCTGCAGATTCAGGATGCGGTCGACCAGCATGGAGACCGTCTCCGTCTTGCCGCTGCCGGGCACCGCCGCGATGCCCATCAGCCCGCCGCGGTAGGCCAGCACCTGCCGCTGGCTGAGCCGCGGCGTGAATGGCCGCGGGGCGCGCGCCGGCGCGCGCCGTGCCGGCGCCCGGGTCGGGGCTGCGGCGCTCACGCGGCCTGCGCCGAGCGCAGCACCGCGTCGATGGCGCGCAGGAACCGGCCGCGGTGCTCGGCGCCCTGTTCGTTGACGTCGCAGAGGCCCAGGTGGATCGCCGTGCGGCAGCGGCGGACCAGCCCGACCGCCAGCCGGTACAGCCGATCGCGGGCCGCCTCCTCCGCCTCCTCCTGGCTCCAGCGCCGGCCCGCGGACCAGCCGCGGCTCAGCACGTACGGCTGCGTCAACGGTTGCTGCAGCGGTTCGTACCAGCCGCGCGCGGCGACGTCGATCCAGATCTGGTGA
The DNA here is from genome assembly GCA_965203515.1 of Spirochaetia bacterium. Classification (GTDB taxonomy): domain Bacteria; phylum Spirochaetota; class Spirochaetia; order SZUA-6; family Bin103; genus CATQHW01. Next base: position 3,460,611 of record OZ241907.1, on the reverse strand, counting down.
TCGACCCGCCGGTTGCTCATCAGGAACGTCCACGCCGGCGCCAGCAGCACCGCGTCGTGCGCGTCCAGCTCCCAGGCGCCGACGTACTGCGCGGCGATCACGCCGTCGGCCACCATGGCCGCGTACTCGCGGTCCGGGGACTCGCCGGCCGCGGCAAGCTCCCGCTCGGTCACCCACCGGAACTTGCGCACCGACTCGACCAGTTGCGCGGCCACGGCGCCGTGATCGCGAGCGTGATGGAAGCCGTAGCCGGGCTGCGAAAGCAGCTCGCCGAACAGCCGCTGCAGGAAGTGGTCGAGCCGGTCGGCGGCCGCCGCCGCGCGGTAGTCGTCGATCCAGACGCGCATCCCCTCGTAGCGCCCGCCGGCGGTATGGGTGATGCGTTCGTGCACCCCGGCCGGCGCGTCCGCGAACGGACGCAGCGCCGCGCCCGCCGGCGGCTGCCCCGGATCGAACAGGGCGCCGACCAGCACGCGGCTGCGGATCAGATCGAGTCCGTCGATCGCGTCGACCAGCGCATGGGTCAGCTCGGCCGGCCTCACCGGCAGCCGCCACGCCGGATGCGCCAGGGCCGCCAGCACCAGCAGGCAGCGCGTCGCCGGCTCCTCCCGCAGCGCTCGTGACGGGCGGTGCGACCGCGCGGACACGCCGTGGTGGTCGAGCCGATCGAGCAGCGCGAAGCGCAGCGAATCGGACAGATAGGGGGCCAGCACGACGATCTCTCCCGGCGCGACGCCCTCCCCGATCAGCGCCGCGACCCGCGCCGCCACCCAGTCGAGCATGTCCGGGTAGAAGCGGTGGTGGGCGAAGCGCAGCACGCCTTGGCCGCCCACCGGGAAGCGCTCGCGCGGCGGGCGGCGCGCGCGGCGTTGCGCCGGCGACCCCAGGTGCCATGCGAGCAGGCGCTCGAACGCCGGCAGCGACGGCGACGACTCCGGGAGGCGGTCCATCGACACCGCGGTATCGCACGCTTCGCGGAAGCGCCGACCGTCCTCCGGATCGGCGCCGGCGCCCAGGAAACGCCGGTAGCCGGCGTCGTCGTCGTAGATCACCACGGCGGAGGCGAAGTCGGCCAGCCAGGAGAGCAGCAGGTCGTGCGCCACCGGCGTGTCTTCCTCGACGTTGTCGGCGATCAGGTGGCGGTAGAGCCGGATCAGGTAGCGCCGCGCCGGCGGCACCGGCATGAGGTGGCGCGCGAACACCTCCATCTGCAGCGAAAAGTCGAGCAAGCCGTGGCGCAGGCAGTGGCGCCGAAACTGGGTGACGCAGGTCTGCACGTCCCGATAGACGCGCTCCTGGTCGGCGTCGACGGCGCAGGCGGCGCGCAGCCGATCGCCGATCGTGCGGTAGTCGAAGCCGACCACCGCCGCCTTGCCGAGGTTGTCGAGCACCTGGCCGTAGATGCGGTTGCGGTCGATCGACAGCGACGCGAAGCAGCCGTCGCGCAGCAGCGGCCGCAGCACGCGCGCCATGTAGTACTGGGCGGTCTCCGAGGTCAGGAAGACCGGTTCGCGGTGCGGATCGTGGAAGCCGGCCCGTTCGGCGACCAGGGGCCAGAACAGCTCCACCAGCCGCTTGGCCAACCCGCCGATGGTGGTCGCGTTCCCGGCCGCCCCGGCCGCCAGCGCCCGGTCGCGCAACGCCTCGCGGTAGGGCCGTGCGAGCGTCCGTTGCGGCAGCAGCACCAGGATCGAATCGGCGCGCACCCCGGCCTCCAGCAGGCGGCGCAGGCGCTGCACGGCGGCGGTGGTCTTGCCCGAACCGGCCGGACCGGCCACGAACAGGCTGCCGCGCAGCCGGGGATCGGCGACCTGTCGCTGCCGATCGGTCAGCGAGACCGGCTCCAGCCGCGGCTCCCCGGTGGAGCGCATCTTCTCCCGCACCGGCATTCGCCCGATTCTACGGGTCCGGCGGCGGTACGGCGACCGTCGCCGTCGGGTCGAACGCCGGCCGTCCGGGCGGCTCCGGTCGCGCTGCGTCGGGATGCCGAGCGGCCCATGGTATGGATAGGCGCAGGAGGACGCGATGGACCTGCACGTCGACCTGCGCGGCCGGCGCGCGCTGGTGACCGGCGGCGCCGCCGGCATCGGCCGCGCCATCAGCGAGGCGTTCATCGACAACGGCGCCGCGGTGGCGGTCGGCTACCGTACCAGCGCTTCAGCGGCGCGGGAGTTGACGGCGCGCGCCGGCGCGGCGCCGGTGGCGGCGGTCGCCGCCGATCTGAGCGACGCGCGGCAGGTCGAACGCCTCTGCGGCGAGGCTGCCGCGCGGCTGGGCGGGCCGATCGACATCCTGGTCAACAATGCCGGCGACCTGCTCGACCCGCGCCCGCTGCCGGAGGCGCCGCTCGCCGTCTGGCGCGACACCCTGGCGCTCGACCTGACTGCGGCGATGCTGACCTGCCGCCTGCTGGCCCCGGCGATGCGCGAGCGCGGCTGGGGGCGGATCATCAACGTCTCGTCGATCTCCGCCCGTAGCGGCGGCGGGGGCGGCGCCACCGCCTACGTGGCCGCCAAGGGCGGGCTGGAGGCGATGACCCGCAGCCTGGCCAAGGAGCTGGGCGCGGCCGGCGTCACGGTCAACACCGTCGCCCCCGGCGTGATCCGCACCGCGCTCCACGACCGCATCAACACGCCGGAGCGCCTGGAAGCGCTGCGCCTGACCACCGCCGCCAAGCGGCTCGGCCGGCCGGCCGACTGCGCCGGCGCGGTGCTGTTCCTGGCCTCGGAGGCGGCCTCCTACGTCACCGGCAGCACCATAGCCGTCAACGGCGGCCTGCGCATGGACTGATTCACCGCCCGCCGGCGCCGCTCAGACTCACTTCGCCCTGTCGAATTGCGGGCGGATCTTGCCGGTACCGACAAATTGCGACAGCAGCCGGAAGTCCCGCCGCTCGTGCCGGACCCTGCCCGCTATGACGGCGGGATGGACGTGCAGGTCGTGCGCCAGATTCATCACCGCCATCGGCGTCGGGTCGTCCCGAACCTCACACGCTTCCCAGACCTCGCGCGGGATGAGCGCCTCTGCCGCCCACTCGTCGGCCTGCGTCTCCCGCCGGTCCTCACCGGTTCCGCTCAGGGTACGGAGCGTCTGATCGTCCACGAAGAGGGCGCCGTCGTCGTTGTCCAGGTGGAGGCCGACGTGCGCCAGCTCATGCAACAGACAGAACCAGAAATTGTCGATCCGATCGTAGCGAAGCGTCAGCCCGATCAGAGGCCGTCCGTCGCCAAGCCGGAGCGCCGCCCCGTCAAGGTACGTCTTGGGCAGATGCGCCTCGACGACCAGCGGGATACCGTGCCCTGCCAGGAAGTCTCGGGCGCGCAGCGCTCCACCCTCCGAGGCACTCAACCGTGCGACCTGTCCGAGGAAGTCCGGGGTGACGGTACCGGGTTCGTATTCCACCTGCGGCCGGCTCCGGTTCGCCGTCGCCAGAACGTGCCAGCACCAAGCATCGAGCGCATAGGGATCCATCTTGGCGTTCGCGCGTAGATGATCGTTCCTGCGATACATCGCCGGCCTGGCCACCTGCCAGCCGCCCGCCCGCTCGATCAGGTCACTGACGATCTCCTCCGCCCGCTGCGCCAAGTCGGAGACATCCGGAATCCACTTCCGCCTGGCCATCTCCCGCAGGGGAAACCGGCGCCACTCCATGCCGGCTGACGGCTCATTACGCGTCGCCGCCGGCGCCCGGAGCAACACGTCCGCCGGAATCCCCAGGTGCTCGTGGAGGGCGCGCGCCATCGGCAGGGTGATCGTTCGCTTGCCGGCGAGCACTTCGGACACCTTGGCACGGCTGCCGATGAAGGGGACCAGATCGCGCGCACTCAGGCCCCCCTGCTCCATGCGAAACTCGATCGCGGCGAGCGGGTCGGGATAGCCCATCTTCACGTGCTTGCTTTCGTACAGCTCGACGAGATCGACCAGGACGTCCAGGTCTTCTCCTGCCGGGCTTCCGGGCTCCGCGTCCATGAGCCGATCGATCCGAACGAGCGCGGCCCGGTAGTCCTGCTCGGTCCGAATCGGCTTGATAGCTCCCATTCTCATACCTCCTCCGCGTTCACGGCGTCATACTCGACGTGGGTTCCTGCGAATCGCACGTAGACGACCCGATATCGGTAATTGATCTTCACCACCAATCGGTAGTCAATGATGCTTCGTTCTCGTCGATACCGCCGGTGCCACCCGTGCTCAACACCTCGACGGCCGCCGCTTGCGCGCCGCGCGCCAAGCGGGGAGGATCGCGCATGGACCCGATCGCTCCCGAGGTACGCCGCTATCTCGACGACCTCGTTCCCGCCCGCCCCGCCGAGCTCGCCGCAATGGAGGAGCACGCCCGCCGGACCGGCTTTCCGATCGTGGGACCGGCCTCCGGCCAGCTCTGCTATCAGGTCACCCGCATGATCGGCGCCCGCTCGGTCTTCGAGCTCGGCTCCGGGTTCGGGTACTCGACCGCCTGGTTCGCGCGCGCCGTCCGGGAGAACGGCGGCGGCACCGTGCACCACGTCGTCTGGGACGCGGAGCTGTCGGCGCGCGCCCGCCGGCACCTGGCGGCGCTCGGCTACCGGGACATCGTCCGCTACCACGTGGGCGAGGCGGTCGCCGCCCTGAACGAGGCGGAAGGCCCCTACGACGTGATCTTCAACGACATCGACAAGCGCCTCTACCCGGACTCGCTGCCGGTGATCGAGCGGAAGCTGCGGCCCGGCGGCGTGCTGATCATCGACAACATGCTGTGGAGCGGGCGCATCTTCGACGCCGCCGACCGCTCCGCGGACACCGAAGGGGTGCGGCGCTTCACCGCCCTGATCACCGCCGACCGCGGCTGGACCGTGTCCCTGGCGCCGATCCGCGACGGGCTGATCGTCGCCTACCGGTCCCCGTCATGAGCGGCCCGGCCGCCGGCGGACCGGCGACCATCCCCACCGGCCCCACCGGCGCGGACTTCGTGCGCGCCGCGGTCAAGCGCGACGTAGACGCCGGCCGCTACGGCGGCCGGGTGCGGACCCGCTTCCCGCCGGAGCCGTCCGGCTATCTGCACGTCGGCCACGTCAAGGCGATCTGCGTCAACTTCGGCATCGCCGCCGAATTCGGCGGCACCTGCGCGCTGCGCTACGACGACACCAACCCCGAGCGGGAGGAGACCCGGTACGTCGAACAGATCAAGACCGACATCCGCTGGCTCGGCTTCGACTGGGGGCCGCGCGAGTACTACGCCTCCGACTACTTCGAGCGGCTCTACGAGCTGGCCGTCCAGCTCATCGAAGCCGACAAGGCGTACGTCGACGACCTGAGCGCGGAGGAGATCATCGCCTACCGCGGCGTCGCGCAGGCGGCCGGCCGCGACAGCCCCTACCGCACCCGCTCGGTGGCGGAGAATCTCGACCTGTTCCGCCGCATGCGCGCCGGCGAGTTCGAGGAGGGCGCCTGCGTGCTGCGCGCCAAGATCGACATGGCGGCGCCCAACGTCTACCTGCGCGACCCGGTGATGTACCGCATCATGCGCACCGTGCACCACCGCACCGGCGGCCGCTGGCGCATCTACCCCACCTACGACTGGGCGCACGGCCAATCCGACTCGATCGAGGGGGTCACCCACTCCCTGTGCACGCTGGAATACGAGCCGCACCGGCCGCTGTACGACTGGTTCATCGCGGCGCTGGGCATCTTTCCGTCGCGCCAGATCGAATACAACCATCTCTACCTTTCGCACACCATGACCGGCAAGCGCCGCCTCAAGGAGATGGTGGAGGCCGGCCACGTCACCGGCTGGGACGATCCGCGGCTGCCGACCATCGCCGCGCTCCGCCGGCGCGGCGTGCCGCCGGCGGCGCTGCGCCGCTTCGCGACCGCGGTGGGCCTGAGCAAGACGCACGTGCTGGTGCAGATCGAGCGGTTCGAACACCTGCTGCGCGAGCACCTCAACCGCACGGCGCGGCGCGTCATGGCCGTGCTCGACCCGATCCGGCTGATCATCACCAATTACCCGGCCGGGCAGGTGGAGCTGGTCGAGTGCGATAACAACCCCGAGGACCCGTCGGCCGGCACCCGGCAGGTGCCGTTCAGCGGCGAGCTGTACGTCGAGCGCGGCGACTTCCGGGACGATCCGCCGCGCAAGTGGTTCCGGCTGGCGGTCGGGCGCGAAGTGCGGCTCAAGCACGCCTGCTACGTCACCTGCGACGAGGTGGTCCGGGACGCGCAGGGCCGCCCCATCGAGCTGCGCTGCACCTACGACCCCGCTTCGCGCGGGGGCGGCACCGCCGACGGCCGCAAGGTGCGCGGCACCCTGCACTGGGTCTCCGCCGCGCACGCGCTGGACGCCGAGGTGCGCCTGTACGACCGGCTGTTCACCAAGGCCGACATGAACGACCTGGCCGAGGGCGAAGACTGGCGCGACCACCTCAACCCGGACGCCCTGCGCGTGCTCACCGGCTGCAAGCTGGAGCCGGGATTGGCCGACGCGGAGCCGTCCGTGCCGGTGCAGTTCATCCGCACCGGCTACTTCTGCCCCGACGCGCGCGACGCGGCGCCCGGGCGGCCGGTCTTCAACCGCACCATCGGCCTGCGCGATACCTGGGCCAGGATCGAGCGGGCGCAAGGAGGAACCGATGGCACGATCTGAGCCGTGGCGCTACGAGAAGCTGACCTGGCCGGAGATCAACGACGCGGTGAAGCAGGAACGGGTGGTGGTCTGTCCGGTCGGGTCGACCGAGCAGCACGGCCCCCATCTGCCGCTGGACGTCGACGTGGTCTGCCCGTGCGGCGTTGCCGAGGCGGCCGCGCGGCAGATTCCCGACCAGGTGCTGGTGATGCATCCGTTCGTGCACGGCTACGCCGCCCACGTGATGGACTTCCCCGGCACCACCAACATCCACTGGGAGCACTTCATCAAGTGCATCGTCGACATCGGCGCGAGCCTGGCCTACCACGGCTTCAAGAAGATCGTATTCCTCAACGGCCACGGCTCCAACGCGCCCAACCTCGACCTGGCCGCGCGCCGGGTGAACCTGGAGACCGACGCCGAGTGCGCCGCCTGTTCGTGGTGGCAGTTGCTGGCGGTCGACCCGGAGTTCCTGCCGAGTTGGCGTGAGAGCCGCTTTCCCGGCGGCATCGCCCACGCCTGCGAGCTGGAGACCTCCGTGTACCTGTACCTGGCGGCCGACGACGTGCGCACGGAGCTGATCGCCGACGGCGCGATCGCCTACCACCGCTACGGCTCGGACTTTCAATTCACCGATCTGTTCGGCCACGGGCCGGGCAACGTGACCTCCTGGACCGCCTCCTACAGCGATTCCGGGGTGCTGGGCCAGGCCGCGCTGGCCACCCGGGAGAAGGGCGAGCGCGCCGTGCGCGAGGCGGCGCGACAGTTGGCGCGCATGGTCACCGAGTTCCGGGCCCGCCCGAAACCGCCGCGCGGCGACCACCACGCGGCGCCGCCGACCATGCCGATGCCGTGGGGCCAGTCGGCGCGGCCGAGCGCCCACGGCGACGTACACGGCGGCGGCTGCTTCGGCGGCGGCTGAGGCTGAGGCGATCCGGTCAGGCGGCGCGCTCGCGCAGGAAGCGGGCGAGCACCGGCGCCGTGCGTGACCCGCGGCGCACCGCCGCCACCTGCGGCGGCGGTCCCTCCGCCACCACGCGGCCGCCGGCTTCGCCGGCGTCGGGGCCCAGGTCGATGACGTGGTCGGCCTCGGCGATCAGGTCGAGGTTGTGCTCGACCACCACCACCGTGTCGCCGCGGTCGGCCAGCCGATGCAGCACGCGCGTGAGCCGGTCGACGTCGGCCATGTGCAGGCCGATCGTCGGCTCGTCCAGGACGTAGAGCGTTCCGCCGGCGCCGGCCGCGCCCCCCGGCGCGCGCTTGGCCAGCTCGGCGACCAGCTTGATGCGCTGCGCCTCGCCGCCGCTCAGCGTCGGGCTGGGCTGCCCCAGCTGCAGGTACCCCAGCCCCACTTCCACCAGCAGACGCAGGGTCGGCGCGACGCGCGGGTGGGCGGCGAACACCTCGGCCGCGGCCGCCGCGTCGAGCGCCAGCACGTCGGCAACCGATCGATCGTGGACCCGCACCGCCAGCGTCTCCTGATCGAAGCGATCGCCGCCGCACGCCTCGCAGCGGATCGCCACGTCCGGCAGGAAGCTCATCTCCAGCTTCTTCACCCCCTGGCCCGCGCACGCCGCGCACCGGCCGCCGTCGACGTTGAAGGAGAAGCGGCCGGCGCCGTAGCCGCGGATGCGCGACTCGGTGGCGGCGGCGAACAGGGCGCGCACCTCGTCCCAGACCCCCACGTAGGTGGCCGGGCAGGAGCGCGGCGTCTTGCCGATCGGCGTCTGGTCGACCTGCAGGGCGCGGCGCAGCGCCTCCCACCCCTCGATCGAGCGGCAGCCGACCCACGCGGCGCGCGGCGTGCGCCGGGAGCGGCGCGCCGCTCGCGCCGCCAGCCGTTCGCGCACCTGATCGAACAGCAGCCGGCGCGCCAGGGTGCTCTTGCCCGAGCCGCTCACGCCGGTGATGCAGGTGACCGCCGCCAGGGGGATGCGCACGTCCATGCCGCGCAGGTTGTGCAGCGCCGCCTCCCTGACGGTCAGCCAGCCGGCGTCGGGATCGCGCCGCCGCTCGATGATCGGATGCCGGCCGGGCGCGCGCAGCATCCGGCCGGTGGCGGAGGCGTCGCTCGCCATCACCTCGGCCAGGCTGCCGTGCGCGACCAACCGGCCGCCCTCGGTACCGCCTCCCGGACCGAGGTCGACGACGTGATCGGCGCTCCGGATCGTCTCCTCGTCGTGCTCCACCACCACGACGGTATTGCCCCGCTCCTGCAGCCGCCGCAGGGTAGCCAGCAGCAGATGGTTGTCGCGCGCGTGCATGCCGATCGACGGCTCATCCAGCACGTAGCAGACGCCGCGGAGCTGCGATCCGAGCTGCGCGGCCAGCCGGATGCGCTGCGCCTCGCCGCCGCTCAGGGTCGGCGCCGCGCGGTCCAGACCGAGGTAGCCCAGTCCCACCTGATGCAGGAACCCCAGGCGCGCGTGCAGCTCGCGGGCGATGTCGCGCGCGATCGTCCGCTGCCGGTCGTCGAACGGCAAGGCGCGCAGCGCGGCCGGCAGCGCCTGCACCGCCAGGCTGCCCAGATCGTCGATGGAGCGGCCGCCCACGGTCACCGCCAGCGCCTCCGGCCGCAGGCGCCGGCCGGCGCAGCCGGAACACGGCAGTTCCTGCCCCTCCCACGACTCGTTCCACCACGCCTCCTCGCCGGTGTGCTCGACGTCGAAGCCGGGCAGCTCCAGGCCGGTGCCAAAGCAGACCGGGCACCAGCCGTGCCGGGAGTTGAAGGAGAACAGCCGCGGGTCGAGCTCGGGAAAGCTGCGCCGGCAGCTCGGGCAGGCTCGCCGGGTCGAATAGACGTGCGCGGCGCCGGCGCGACCGCCGCCGTCGACCTCGCGCACGTGCAGGGCGCCGCGGCCGAACTCCAGCGCCTGCGCCACGGCGGCTTCCACCGCCGCGGCGGCGCGCCGGTCGACGTCGATGGCGGCGACCGGCGCGTCGATGTCGTGCTCGCGAAAGCGGTCCAGACGCGGCCACGGCTCGGTCGCCAGCAGCCGGCCGTCGACCATCAGCTCCGCGAACCCCTTGCCGGCGGCCCACGCCGCCAAGTCGGTGTAGTAGCCCTTGCGCCCGCTCACCAGCGGCGCCAGGACCATCGCCCGCCGGCCGGCGAACCGATCCAGGATGGCGGCGCCGATCGCGGCGGCGCTCTGCGGCTCGATCGCCGCCCCGCACTCGGGACAGTGCTGGACGCCAAGCCGCACGTACAGCAGCCGCAGAAAGTGGTAGATCTCGGTGAGCGTGGCGACCGTACTCTTGCGGCCGCCGCGGCTGGTGCGCTGCTCGATCGCCACCGCCGGCGGCATGCCCGACAGCCCGTCCAGGTCGGGGCGCGCCGCCGGCTGCACGAACTGCCGGACGTAGGCGTTCAGCGATTCCAGGTAGCGGCGCTGGCCCTCCGCGAACAGCACGTCGAAGGCCAGCGTGCTCTTGCCCGAGCCGCTCACGCCGGTGACCACCGTGAACCGATCGCGCGGAATCGCCAGGTCGATGCCGCGCAGGTTGTGCTCGCGGGCGCGCCGCACGCGGATGGCGCCGTCGCTGCGCGGCGCCGCGGTCGGTACGACCGCCGCGGTCGGCGCGCCCGGAGCGGTCGGCGCGCCCGCCGCGCCGGCTGGCGGGAGCTGCCGGCCCCGGTCGCGCAGCGCCAGCGCCGTGGGGGTGCCGGCGGCGCGGGCGATCTCCTCCGGCGCGCCGGCGGCGATGACCCGGCCGCCGGCAGCGCCGCCTTCGGGCCCCAGCTCGATGAGATGATCGGCGGCGGCCAGCACGTCCAGGTTGTGCTCCACCACGATCAGCGAATGGCCGGCGGCCACCAGACTGCGCAGCGCGTCGATCAGCACGGCGATGTCGGCGAAGTGGAGTCCGGTGGTCGGCTCGTCCATCAGGAACAGGACGCCCGGACGCGGCTCGCCGCTGCGGGACCGGCCGCGGCGGCCGGCGCCGGCCGCCGCGGCGCCGGCCAGGTGCCCGGCGATCTTCAGTCGTTGCGCCTCGCCGCCGGACAGGGTCGGCACCGCCTGTCCCAGGGTCAGGTAGCCGAGTCCCACGTCGGCCAGCGGCCGCAACGCCGACCGCACGGCCGGCTCCGGAAAGGCGTCGTGCGCCTCACCGGCGGTCATGTCGAGCACGTCCGCGATCGATCGGCCGCGCACGCGCACTTCCTCCACCTCCGGTCGGAAGCGGCGGCCGTCGCAGTCCGCGCACCGCAGGTAGACGTCGGAGAGGAACTGCATCTCGACGTGCTCGAAGCCGGCGCCGCTGCAGGTCGGGCAGCGCCCGTCGCCGGTGTTGAAGCTGAAGGTGCCGGCGGTGTAGCCGCGGCCGCGCGCCAGGTCCGTGGCGGCGAACAGCTTGCGGATCGGATCGAGCGCCTTGACGTAGCTGGCCGGCGTGGAGCGCGCCGACTTGCCGATCGGACTCTGATCGATCAGCTCGATCGCCGCCAGGCGGTCGCAGCCCAGCACGGCGCGGTGGGCGCCCGGCGCCTCCGCCGGCAGCCCCTTGGCGCGGCGCACCGCCGGAAACAGGATGTCGGTCAGCAGGGTCGACTTGCCGGAACCGGAGACCCCGGCAAGGCAGACCAGCGCCCCCAGCGGGAAGTCGACGTCGATGCGCTTGAGGTTGTTGGCGCGGGCGCCGCGCACCCGCAGCCGGCCGCGGTCGGCCGGCCGGCGGCCGTCCGGTCCGGCCACCTGCAGACGGCCGCTGAGGTAGCGGCCGGTCAGCGCCTCGGAACGGGCGAGCCCGGCGACCGAGCCGGCGTATTCGATGCGGCCGCCGCGGCGGCCCGGCCCCGGTCCCAGGTCGACGACGTGGTCGGCGGCGCGGATCACCGCCGGGTCGTGCTCGACGACCAGCAGGGTATTGCCCGCATCGCGCAGGCGGTGCAGCACGCCGATCAGCCGCTCCACGTCGCGGTGGTGCAGGCCGATGCTCGGCTCGTCCAGCACGAACAGCGCGTTCACGAGCTGCGTGCCGAGCGCGGTGGTCAGGTTGATGCGCTGCACCTCGCCGCCGCTCAGCGTGCGCGACTGCCGGTCCAGCGTGAGATAGCCCAGCCCCACCTCCGCCAGGTAGCGCAGGCGCGTGCGGATGTCGGCCAGCACCGGCTCCACCCCGGCCGCGACCGCGGCCGGCGCCGCCAGCTCGCCGAAGAAGCGCTCGCACGCGTCGATCGACAGCAGCGCGACCTCGTGGACGTGGTATCCGTCGCCGGAGCCGGTGCCGGCGCCGAGCCGCCACAGCAGCGCGTCGGGCTTCAGGCGCGTGCCCCGGCACTCCGGGCACTCCACGTAGGCGCGGTACCGCGACAGCAGCACCCGCACGTGCATGCGGTAGGCGCGCCCCTCCAGCCAGTCGAAGAAGCGGCGCACGCCGTACCAGCACCCCTCGGCGTGCGATCCTTCGCCGTCGATCACCCAGCGGCGATCGGCGGCCGACAACTCCTGCCACGGCGCGTCGATCGGGACGCCGCGGCGCCGCGCGAAGCCGATCAGGTCGTCCTGGCACTCGGCGTAGCTCTTGCTCTGCCACGGCCGCACGGCGCCGTCGGCCAGCGAGCGGCGCCGGTCCGGGATCACCAGATCGTAGTCGATGGTGATGATACGCCCGAAGCCGCGGCACCGTTCGCAGGCGCCGACCGGGGAGTTGAAGGAGAACAGGCTGGGAAGCGGCTCGCGGTAGGCGATATCGCACGCCGCGCAGTGCAGGTCCGCGGAGAACCGGCGCGGCCGGCCCACGCTGCCGTCGGGCGCCGCGGCGCGGACCGCCACGCGGCCGTGGCCGTGCTCCAGGGCGGCCTCCAGGTCCTCGACGATGCGCGGCAGGTTGCGCGCGGTCAGCGCCACCCGGTCCTGGATCACCTCCAGGCGCCGCGGGCGCGAGCGGGTGGCGCGCCGTTCGGCGTGGATGCGGTGGTAGCCCTTGGCGGCCAGCAGGGCGCGCACCTCCGCCGGCGTGAAGTTTGCCGGCACCGCCGCCTCGAAGGTGATCAGCGCGAGCTGCCGGTCCGGCGCCGACCGCAGGATCTCCGCGCCGATCGTCTGCGGCGTCTCCACCTGCACGGGGCGGCGGCAGCGGCGGCAGGAGAGCCCGGCGGCGCGCGCGTACAGGAGCTTCAGGTAGTCGTTGAGCTCGGTCATGGTGCCGACCGTGGAACGCGACGTGCGCACCGGGTTGGTCTGGTCGATGGCGATGGCGGGCGGCACCCCCTCGACCGCGTCGACCGCCGGGCGGTCCATCCGGTCCAGGAACTGGCGCGTGTAGGCGGAGAAGGTCTCCACGTAACGCCGCTGACCCTCGGCGTAGATGGTGTCGAACGCCAGCGACGACTTGCCGGAGCCGGACACGCCGGTGACCACGGTCATGCGCGCCAGCGGGATGTCGACGTCGAGGTCGCGGAGGTTGTTGGCGCGCGCGCCGCGCACGGCGATCGCGCCGTCCACGGCGACCGCGCCGCCCACGGCGACCGTGCCGCCCACGGCGACCGTGCCGCCCACGGCGACCGTGCCACCGGGCATTCCGGCGCCCATTCGGCCTACCGCTCAGCGCCGGGCGGCGGCGCGCTGGCGGGCGGCGCGCCGCGCGCCGCCGTCAGCCGTTCGGCGAGCTGCGCGTGCGCGGCGCGGGTGATCGGGTAGGCGGTGAGGACCGCCACCGCGGCGGCAAAGAAGACCGCCGGGAACGGCCCCACCAGCAGTCGGATGCCGGTCAGCGCGGCCGGCGTCTGCGCCGCGTCGGCCACGTAGCCGCCGGCGGTCAGGGTGATGCCGATGAGCAGCGGCGCCAGCGCCTGCCCGCCCTTCTGCAGCAGGGTCCACAGGCCGTAGTAGACCCCTTCGTCCCGCCGGCCGGAGGCCGCCGCGCCGGCGTCGATCGCGTCCGGCAGCATCGACCACGGAAACACGTAGTGGGCGGCCAGGCCGAAGCCGGCCAGGCCGATCACGACCAGCGTGAGCGGCACGCTGCGCTGGCCGAACGCGGCGGCGGCGAGCAGGCAGACGCAGAACCAGACCATCCCCAGGTTGTAGCAGGTGCGCTTCTCCAACCGCCGGCCGACCCGCACCCAGACCGCGATCGACGCCATGGCCGCGATCAGCAGCACCCCCAGGGCGATCTGCGACAGCCCTTCGTCGGCGTGCACGTACTTGAAGTAGAAGACGACCATGGGCGACACCAGCGAGATGCCGACCATGTGCAGGGTCCAGGGAATCAGCACCAGCAGGAAGGCGCGGTTGCCGAGCGCCTGCAGCACCGGCCGCAGGCCGCCAGCGCCAGCGCCGGCGCCGGCGGCGCTGCGCGCGGGACGCGCCGGCAGCGGCGGTTCGCGGACCGTCAGGAAGGTGACCAGCAGCCCCGCGCAGACGATCGCGCCGGTGATCAGGCCGGCGCCGGCGTAGCCGGGCGCGCCGGGGCCGAGCGCCGCCGCCAGCGCCGGAAACCCGGCCGCGCCGATCAGCGTGCCGATCACGGCGAAGGTCATGCGGTAGCCGTTCAGCGCGGTCCGCTCATCCGAGGCCGGGGCGAGGTCCGGCGTCAGCGAGTTGTAGGGGATGAACGCCACCGTGTAGGCGGTGTTCACCAGGCTGTAGACGACCGCCGCCCAGACGAACGACGCTCCCGGCGTCCGCAGGCCGGGATCGGTGAACAGCACGGCGATGCCGGCCAGCAGCAGCGGCGCGCCGGCCAGCAGGTAGGGCCGGCGGCGGCCCCAGCGGGTGCGGGTGCGGTCGGAGAGCACGCCCATCAACGGGTCGGTCACCGCGTCCCAGAGGCGCGCGACCGTGAACGCCAGTCCGGTCAGGGCCGGCGACAGCCCCACCGTATCGGTGAAGAAGATGAGCAGGTGGAAGCTGACGACCGTGAAGAAGAGGTTGCCGCCCAGGTCGCCGGCGCCGTACCCGAGCTTGGTGCGGAGTGTCACCGGGGCCGCGCGTCAGGCCGGACGGTAGGGCGCGTACTTCTCGCGGACCTTGTCGGTCACCGGGCCCACGTCATGGCCGGTCGAGTAGAGCCAGTTGCGGGCGCCGTCCCGGGAAACGTAGGCGAACCGCCTGGACAGCGCCGTGCAGGCGGCCGGCACGCCGGCGGCGACCGCCGACTCCAGGTAGGCGCCGAAGCTGCCGTGCTCGGCGGCGACCTGCCGCATCTCCCGGGCGTTGGCGATCACCGCCTGCAGCTTGGCCGCGTACTTGATCACGCGGTCGTCCTGCGCGAGCCGCTCCACGTCGGCCGGCCCCATCGCCGCCACGGCGGCCACGTCGAAGCCATGGAACGCCTGCCGAAAGCCGTCCCACTTGCCATCGACCACCCGCCGATTCAGCCCGCCCATGAAGATGATGCGCGCGGCGGCCTCCAGGTAGCCGGCGTCGGTGGTCGGTCTCTCCGGTGTCGTCATCGCCCTCGCCTCCGGCGCCGATACTACCGCGGCGAGGGGGCCACCGGTACCGGCCTCCGGTGGCCCCCTCAGACCGCGCGGGCGGTGAGCAGCGCTACGCGGTCGCCTGCGCCGGCTCCGGTTCGGCAGCCATCGCCTCCGCCTCCGGGGCGGACTCGGCATCTTCGCGCCGCTGCGGCTTGAACTCCACGTGCTCGGCGATGACCCCGACCCGGGACCGCCGCTGGCCGCTGTCGTCATCCCACCGGTCCTGCTTCAGGCGCCCGACCACGCGCACGCCCCGGCCCTTCACCAGGTACTCGGCGCAGATCTCGGCCAGCCGCGACCAGGTGGTGATGTCGAAGAACGACACCTCCTGCTGCCGCTGTTCGTCCTGCTTGTAGGAGCGGTTGCAGGCGATCGAGAAGTTGCAGACGGCGGTCCCCTTGGGGGTGTAGCGCAGCTCCGGATCGCGCGTCAGGTTGCCTTCCAGCAAGACGGAGTTGAGGTTGTTCATCGTTTGCCTCCTGTGATGAATCGGTCTCAACCCAAGACAACGACGGGACGGCGCCGGCGCTTCAAATCACGGGGACGGCCAGTGCGCGGCCAGCTCGGTGAACAGGCGGGCGCCGTAGCCGGTGGCGCGGCTTGGGTGGTAGCTCACGTCCTCGACGTCCCAGGAGGTGCCGGCGATGTCGAGGTGCGCCCACGGGTAGCTCACGAACCGCTTCAGGAACGCGGCGCCGATGATGGTGCCGGCGCCGCCGTCGCCGATGTTCTTGATGTCGGCGACCTTGCTCTTCAGCGGCTTGTCGTACACGTCCCACAGCGGCAGCCGCCACACCCGCTCGCCGCTGGCGGCGGCGGCCGACTCGACCGCGCGCAGCAGCGGCTCGTCGGTGCCGAGCAGCGCGGCGGCGTGATGGCCCAGGGCGACGATCGCCGCGCCGGTCAGGGTGGCGGCGTCGACGACCGCGGCCGGTTGCAGGGAGGCCGCGTAACCCAGGGCGTCGGACAGCACCAGGCGGCCTTCGGCGTCGGTGTTGAGCACCTCGATCGTGACGCCGCCACAAGAGCGCACCACGTCGCCCGGCCGTTGCGCGCGCGGTCCGGTCATGTTCTCCGTGGCGGCGATCAGGCCGATCACGCGCTGCCGGCAGCCCAGGCGGCCGATCGCCTGCATGGCGCCGAGTACGGCGGCGGCGCCGGCCATGTCGGTCTTCATGTCCTCCATGCCCTTGCCGGTCTTGATCGACAGACCGCCGCTGTCGAAGGTGATGCCCTTGCCGACCAGCACCAGCGGGGCGGCGCCCGCGTCCTGGCCGGCGTGCTCCAGCACGATGAAGCGCGGTTCCGCGGCGCTGCCTGCGGAGACGCCCAGCAGCGCGCCGAAGCCCTGCTCGGCCAGCTCCGCCGGGCCGAGCACCAGGCTGCGCAGGCCGCGCTCGCCCGCCACCTGCACGGCGCGGTCGGCCAGCGCGGCCGGCGAAAGGTGGTTGGGCGGCTCGTTGACCAGGTCGCGCGCCAGGCAGGAGGCTTCGCCGAGGATCAACGCGCGGTCGACGGCCGCGCTCAGATCGCGCGCGTCGGATGCCTGGGCGGCGAGCAGCGTGACCGCCTCCACGGGGGCGGTCTCATCGTCCTCCGGCGTCCGGTAGCGGTCGAAGCGGTAGGAGGCGAGGACCAGCCCCTCGACCAGCCCCTGCACGAACCGGGCGTCCGCACCGGCCGGCAACACCACGGCCGCCGAGCGGACGGTCAAGCCGGCGAGGCCGCCGATGGCGGCGCCGCCGGTCCGGCGCCCGTCCTCCGCCGGGTCGCCGCCGCTGCCGGCGCCGACCAGCAACACCCGCCGCGTGCCGAGCCCGGCGCCGACGTGCACCAGACGGGTCGAATCGGCCTTGCCGCGGAAGTCGCCCAGCTCCGTCACGGCCGAGAGGGCGCCTCCGGCCGCCGCGTCGACCGCCGCGGCCGGGCCGCTCAGCGCCGCATCCTTGGCGACCGCCGCATCCTTGGCGACCGCCGCATCCTCGGCGACCGCCTCGTTCTCGGCGACCGCCGCTTCCGCGGCGACCGGCACCACCATCGCGTCGCACTGCTCGGCGACCGGGTCGCCGCTCCTGATCGTCACCTGCATGGCCGGATACTACCGCAACGGCCGCCGGCCGAACGACCCGGCGCGCGAACTCCCGGCTACGCGGCCCCTTCCTCCGGCGTGTCGTGCGCCTGTTCGCGGTCGCCCCGGAACATCCCCTCGATGACCCCCTCGACCTTCGACAGCCGCTCGCCGAATACCCTGAAGCCGACCGCCACTTCGCCTCTGAGCTCGCCGACCGCGTCTTCGATCTTGTCGATTGCGCCTCTGAGTCGGGCCTCGCTGGCCTCCACTTCGCCTCTGAGTCGGGCCTCGCTCGCCTTCACTTCGTCCCTGAGCGCGGCGTCGCCCGCCTTCATTTCGTCCCTGAGCCCGACTTCGCCCGCCTTCATTTCGTCCCTGAGCCCGGCTTCGCCCGCCTTCATTTCGTCCCTGAGCCCGGCTTCGCCCGCCTTCATTTCGCTTCTGAGCGCGGCTTCGAGCTTGGCCATGTCATCGCGGAGCCGGCTTTCACACCCCCTGATTTCGTCCCTGAGCGCGGCGTCGCCCGCCTTCACTTCGTCCCTGAGCGCGGCGTCGCCCGCCTTCACTTCGTCCCTGAGCGCGGCGTCGCCCGCCTTCACTTCGTCCCTGAGCGCGGCGTCGCCCGCCTTCATGTCGTCCCTGAGCCCGGCGTCGCCCGCCTTCATGTCGTCTCTGAGCGCCCTGATTTCGTCCCTGAGCGCGTCGTCGCCGGCCTTCATGTCGCCTCTGAGCTTGGCGATTTCATCGCGAAGTCGGCCTTCGCTCGCCTTCACTTCGTTGCGAAGCCCTCTGTTGGAGGCGAGTATGGCGGTGGCGAGGCCGACCGCCGCCAGGATGATCCCTATCAACTCGTTGCTCACGTTCATCTCCCCGAGCGCCATCCGGTCTCCCCCGGCTCCGATCCTACCGGCGGGTGGGCCGGGTGTCATCACGACTCGGCCGGCCGGATGGAGGATGGAGGACGCCCTTCGGTACCCATGAAACGCCGCGCGCCGCGCTGCCGCTTCAATGCGGGGCGCTTAACGGAAAAGGGGTGCACCCTGAGGTGCACCCCTTGGTCGGTCTGACGGAAACCGGGGTCTAGTAGGAGATCTTCAGCGCAGCGGTCACGTCACCCCTGTCGGTGCCGCCGGTGATGTCGTCGCTCTTGTACTGGATCGTGGTGACCAGATTCTCGACCATCGACAGCTCCAGGCCGGCCGTGAACTTGGTCTTCGCGTCCTTCGCGTCGCTGAACGAGACGTCGAAGAACGGCTTGATCCCGCTCACCTTGTAGTGGGCGGCGACGTCCGCTGCCCACGAGTTCTTGCCGGTCTGGGAGGTGAGGTCGTTGAGACTGACCGTCAGGGTGGCGCCCAGGCTCTCCAGCGCGCCCTTGTCCTCATCGCCCTCCTTGAGGGTGGCCGAGATGCCCAGGGTCGAGTTGCCTTCCTGCGGGATGTGCATCATCAGGTTGGTCTCGAAGTAGCTCTTGTCGTCGTCCGACAGGTCCCACTTGAGGCCGGACCCGACGTCCCACGGGATGTTGGCGCCGCCCTCGGGGATCTCGCCGTCGAAGGCGACGTGCGGGTGGATGGTGTCGTTGAGGTCGAAGGTCGCCTTGGCGCCGATGCCGATCGGCTTCTCGTCATACTCATGGCCGTAGGAGGCCGCCATCTCCACATGGGCCGAATCGCCGATGTCCACGCCGATCTTGCCCAGGAAGGCATAGGCGTTCTTCGTGTTCTGGTCGCTGTCGACCTGGTCCACCGAGCAATCCGAGATCTTGCCGTCCTTGTCGTGCACGTGACAGTCGGTGCGGGCCGCTGCCGATTCGTCGTCATCCTTCCAGTCGTTCTCGGAAATGACGCCCACGCTCAGGTCGATCGGATCCAGCTTGTAGCCCAGGGTCAGCCCGCCACCGTCGGCGCCGGCGCCATACCCGTGATCGACGTCCGTGGCGTCGTTATCGTCATCGTCCTTGGGATCGACGTAGTCGATCTCGATCGTCGGCTTGTTGTACGTCGTGATCGAGAACGGTCCCACGAACAGCTTGGTGGTGATCGAGGGGGCCGTGGTGGCGCCGCTGCCGTCGGCAGAGGTCACTTCCCACTTGTAGTCCTTCAACTCGATCCAGCCGTAGATGTCGCCCATGCCGTCCATGCCGGAATTGCTGGTCGCCTTGGGGATCAGGGTCACCTTGAGGTCGGTCTCCACGGTGTTGGAGAAGCCGGTGGCATTCGTGTCCAGGTCGATGCCGAACGTCAGTGTCGAGTTGCCCTTCAGCTCAACCTTGGGTGAGTCTGCGACCATCGGTCCGGCGTCCATCTCCTCCGCGTGGAGCGAGACGAGGCCGAGTATCACCAACGGCACAGTTAGAAGTGCGATCTTGCGCATTGCTTCCTCCTTAAAGCTTCGGGGCTCCATGAGCCAACGGCCCGCTCACCCCTCTTCGTCCGCCCGCAGTGTGAAGACACCACCTACCCGGTGTCAACCGACCCGCGGGCACTACATCCCTATGTGTCGGTCACCTGCCGGCGCCACTTGAACCGAACCACACCGGACGGGGGGTTGTCAAGGGCGCTGCCACCTGTTTGGCAGGCCCCGACGCTCACCCCTGCATCTTGGAAATGCGCCCTTGCAAGGGCTTGGTTGACAGCGGCCGGCGCCCCTCCGTAGACTCCGGGCCGACCGGTGGCCAAGGAAGACGCGATCGAAGTGCAGGGAACCGTGCGGGAGTCCCTGCCGAACACCATGTTCCGGGTGGAGCTGCCGAACGGTCACCGCATCCTGGCCCACCTGTCCGGCAAGATGCGCAAGCACTACATCCGCATCGTGCCGGGCGATCAGGTCAAGGTGGCGCTGTCCCCCTACGACCTCAACCGCGGCCGCATCATCTACCGCGAGCGCTGACGGCGGCGCCCCGCCGGCCTCAGGAGCGCCGCCCTTCAGGAGCGCCGGCCTCAGGAGCGGTAGTCGGCGTTCTCGGTCACGTAGCCGTGCGACAGGTCGGTCCCCAGCACCACCGCCGACGCCGCGCGGGCGGCGCCGAAGTCGATCTCGATCTCCACCGCGCGGTCGTGCGGGGGGTAGTCGAGCGTGTGGTCGATGCGCCGCTCCCGCAGGTAGGAGGCGAGCGCCGCCTCCTTGGCCCCGTCCAGGGCGAACGCGCCGCCGCCGAACACGGTGATCCCGCCCAGCCGCACGACCGCCGCCGCCAGCGGCGGCGCCGAGCCCCCGGCCAGACCGCCCAGATGGTCGCCCACGGCGCTGACGATGCGGCCCACGTTGGGGTCGTCGCCGAACACCGCGGTCTTGACCAGCGGCGAGTTGACGACCGCCTTGCCGATCGCCGCCGCCTGCTCGTCCGTTCCCGGCGCGCGCACGGCGACGCGGATCACGTGCTCCACCCCCTCGCCGTTGCGCACGATGTCGGCGGCCAGGTCGCGGCAGACCCCGGCGATGGCGTCGCCGAGCGCCTCCTCCGCCACCGGCGCGGCGCGCTGCGAGGCGAGCGCCAGCACCATGTCGCTGGTGCTCTGATCGCCGTCGACCGAGATGCGGTTGAAGCTGTCCCGCACCGCCGCGTCGAGCAGGCGCTGCAGCGCGCCGCGGTCGACCGCGGCGTCGGTGAGCAGGAACGCCAGCATGGTGGCCATCGACGGCTCGATCATGCCGGCTCCCTTGGCGATGCCGGTCACGGTCGCCGCGCCGGCGCGGCGGCTCCGCACCTTGGGATAGCGGTCCGTGGTCATGATCGCGCGCGCGGCCGGCAGAACGCTGCCGGTCGGCGCGGTGCCGGCCGGCGCGGCGCCGGGCGCGCAGGCGGCCACCAGACCGGGCAGCGCCGCGCAGATCGGCGCGACCGGCAGCCGCCAGCCGATCACGCCGGTGGAGGCGGGGGCGAACGCCTGCCCGGCGCCGCTCATGGCCCCGGCGGCGCCCACCTCCCCGGCCAGCCGTTCCAGCACGGTCATGGCGTCGTCGACGCCGGAGGCGACCCCCACGTTGGAGACCGCGTTGTTGACCAGCACGCCCCGCACCGGCGCGCGCCGGTCGAGCAGGTCGGCGACCACCTGCACCGGCGCGCCGCGCAGGGCGTTGCGGGTCAGCGTGGCCGCGAAGGCCGGCGTCGGCCGATCGGCCAGCAGCAGCGCGACGCGCAGCGGCAACTCCTTGCCCGGCCGCTCCGGCGGCTCGAAGGCGGTCGCCGCCGCGGCGACCCCGAAGCCGGCCGGCAGGGCGCCGCGCGTTTCCAGCGCCGCCAGGTAGTCAGCGGACGACTCGTAGTGTTCCACGTACCGAGTGTAGCGCGCCGGCCCGCCGGTCGCTCAGGCGCCGCGCCGTCACTCTCGATCCGCCGCTCGGCCGCGGCGCAGGCGCAGCAGGATCGGCAGGTGATCGGACCGGCCCTCCGAGCCGGTCCAGCGCCGCGGGTGGCCGGTAGCGGGCGACACCAGATCGTCGCGGATCACCGCGAAGCCGCCCGCCTCGTACCAGAGGCCGGCGCGGTCGAACAGCCCGGCGCTCAGCAGGAAGTGGTCGGGAGTGCCCCATGCGCCGCGGTGCACCACCGTGCCCCGCTCGGCCGCCGCCAGCTCCAGCCAGGGGCTGTACAGCGTCACGCGGCCGGCCGGCCGATCGAACGGCGGCGGATCGAACGGCCGCCCGGTGAGCGCCAGCGCGTCCGGCGGACCGGCCGGCCCGGCGAACCGGACCAGCGCGGTCGGGTACGCGGCGGCGGCGTGCTCGTCGACGTCCTCGTTCAGATCGCCGGCGACTACCACGTCGACCAGGGGATCGGCCCGCTGCAGCGCGCGGAGGCGGGCGGCGAGCACGGCGGCCGCCGCCCGGCGGGCCGGCTCGGTCTCTTCGGCCCCGCCCCGCTTGGACTTCCAGTGATTGTTGAACAGCACCAGCGGCCGGCCGGCGCCCGCCTCGAGCTCCACCTCCACGATCGGCCGCAGGTAGCGGCCGTCGTGCCACACCTGATGCAGGCGCACCCGCAGCACCGGCACGCGGGACAGCACCACCGGGGTGAGGGCGAGCCCCGCATCGGCGCCGTCGTTGGGGAAGGCGACCGCGTAGCGGTAGCGCAGGCCGCGCAGGCGGGCGCGCAGGTCGAGGGCGGCGGCGCGGTTCTCCACCTCCTGCAGGGCGATCACGTCGGCGCCGCCCGGCGGCGCCTCGCGCAGCACGGCGGCGATCTGCGTGAGGCGCGCGGCGTAGCGCGCGGCGTCCCAGCGGCCGGCGCGGAACTGGTCGTACTCGCCGCCCTGCTCGTCGGCGTCGAACAGGTTCTGGACGTTGTAGGAGAGCACGCTGAGCGGCTCCTCCGCGGCAGCCGGCGCGGCCGGGATCAGCAGGAGGGCGAGCAGCCCCACCGGCGCGGCGCGGCCGACGGCCGTTCTACGGTCACGGTTCCATCTCATGCCCCATACAGCGCACGCCGGTCCGTGCCGCTTCAACGCCGGGCGGCCGCGCGCGCCCGGCGGGCCGGGGCGCCAAGCCAGGCTAGAGCTAGAGTTCCTTGCGGTTGGCGATGATGCGCGCCACCAGTCCGTACTCCTGCGCCTCCTCGGCGCTCAGCCAGTAGTCGCGGTCGGTGTCGCGCTCCACCTTGTCGAGCGCCTGGCCGGTCTCGTCGGCGATCATCCGATTGATCTTCGAGCGCAGCTTCTCCAGCTCGCGGGCGTGGATCTCGATCTCGGTGGCGACGCCGCGGATGCCCGACAGCGGCTGATGTATCAGGTAGTGCGAGTTGGGCAGGCCGATCCGGCGGTCGCGGGGAGCGGCCAGCAGCACGATGGCGGCGGCGCTGGCGACCAGCCCCATGCCGATGGTGATCACCGGCGGCTCGACGAAGCGCAGCATGTCGAAGATCGCGTAGCCGGCGTCCGCGTCGCCGCCGGGCGAATCGATGAAGACCCGGATCGGATCGCCGCCGTCTTCCTCCAGCAGGATGAGCTGCTTGATCACCCGCTCCGCCAGGCGCTTGTTGATCTCTCCCGAGATCAGCACCGAGCGGGTCTTGAGGAACCGGCCGGCGAACTCGTCGCCGTCGCGGTCGCCGCGCTCTTCGTCCTCGTCCAATTCCTCGTCCTCGTCCTCGTCCAACCGGCGGTCCAACCAGCAGCGCGGCGGCTCCGGGTCGCGGCCCGATGCGTACATTGCAGCCTCCGCCGGCAATATAGCCCCGCGCTCGGGCGGCGGCCAAGACGGCGGCGGGCCAAGGCGGCGGCGGGCCAGGGCGGCGGACGGCCGCTCGGTCGGTCAGTCGAGGTTCAGGTCGTCCGGGGCGACCGGGAAGTCGTCGGTGGCGTGCGCGCGCAGCGCGCCGCCGGACTCGGTGACGACCAGCGCCTGCACGCCGGGGTCGCCGTCGAACCAGCGCAGGCCGGCCGGCCCGGCCACGAACAGGCCGGTCGCCAGCGCGTCGGCCTGCGCGGCGCGGGCGGCGATCACGGTCACCGCTACCGACGCGCGCGCCGGCCGGCCGGTCGCCGGGTCGAGGATGTGGTGGTAGCGCACGCCGTCGACGATCAGGTAGCGCTCGTAGTCGCCGGACGTGACCACGGCGCGCCGCTCGCCGGCGGCGCCGATCTCCAGGATCGCCAGCGGCAGCGCGTCGCCGCGCGGGTGCTGGACCGCGATGCGCCAGCGGCGTTCGCCCGGCTTGAGGCCGGCGACCAGCAGATCGCCTCCCGCCTCCACCAGGAACCGTTCGACGCCCCGCTCGGCCAGGTGGTCGGCGATCAGATCGACCACCGCTCCCTTGCCGACCCCGCCCAGGTCGACCTGCCGGCCCGGCGCCAGGGACAGCGCGCCGGTCAGGCCGATGGCGGTGTAGTCGACCAGCGCCACCGCGGCCGCCAGCTCCTCGGCGGCCGGCAGCCGGCCGGCGCCGGCGCCAGCGCCGGCGTCGAAGTCCCACAGCCGCACCACCGGCAGGATGGTCGGGTCGTAGGCGCCGCCGGTACGGGCGGCCACCCGCACCGCGTCGGTCAGCACCGCGCGCAGCAACGGCTCGCCCGCCGCGCCCGGCGGCAGCTCGCCGGTTGCGTTGAGGATCGCCGCCGCCGAGTCGTCCCGGCGGTGATCGAGCTGCCGGACCCAGCCGGCCGCGGCCGCCTGCAACCGGTCCCACGCCGGCGCGCGGCCGGCGTAGACGGTCACGCGCACGTTCGTGGACATCGAACGGAACTCGGTGCGGAACTCCCGCAGGCCGCAGCCGGCCAGCGCCAGCAGGCCGGCGGCGACGGCTGCCGCGGCGGCGCAACGGCGCGCAGCCGGCCGGCGGGCGGCGCTCAGACGGCCTTCGCCTCCCAGGTCGCCAGGTCCAACCCGAAGCCGTCGCGGATCGCCTTGAAGGCGGCCAGCGTCGCCTCCACGTCCTCCTCGGTATGGGCGGCGGTCGGGATCATGCGGTAGAGGTGGACGCCGCGCGGGGTCACGGGGTAGGTGACGCCGGAACAGAAGATGCCGTACCGATCGCGCAGCGTGCGCATGATCGCCATGCCGGTCTCTTCCTTGTCGGTCGGCACGTAGACCGGCGTGACCGGCGAGGCGGTGTCGCCCAGGTCGAAGCCGAGCTCGCGCAGGCCGTCCTGCAGCAGCCGGGCGATGCGCCACATCCGCTCGCGATATTCCGGGTGCTCCTCGATCTCGTCCAGGGTGGCCGCCAGCGCCTCCACGTAGACCATCGGCAGGCTCTTGGCGAACACGTTGGTGCGGGCGTTGTAGCGGACGTAGTCGCAGACCGTCCGCTCGCCGGCGGTTACGCCGCCGATCGCCGCGAACGCCTTGGCGAAGGTGCCGAAGTAGAGGTCGATCTCCTCCTGGACGCCGAAGTGCTCGCCGGTACCGCGGCCGGTCGCGCCCATGACGCCGAAGCCG
Source organism: Spirochaetia bacterium (assembly GCA_965203515.1). Lineage (GTDB taxonomy): Bacteria > Spirochaetota > Spirochaetia > SZUA-6 > Bin103 > CATQHW01. The sequence goes on along the minus strand of OZ241907.1, from coordinate 3,435,639 downwards.
TGCGCGTCGTCCACGTAGACCCGCGCCCCGTAGCGCTTGGCCAGGCCGCAGATGCCGGGCAGGTCGGCCAGGTCGCCGCGCATGCCGTAGACGCCCTCGACCACCACCAGGGTGCCGCCGCGCTCGCGCCTGGCGGAGGCGGCGAGCTGCCGCTCCAGGCTGCCCAGGTCGTTGTGCCGGAAGGGCCGGAAGCGGCGGCCGGCCATGGCCAGCACCGTGCCGTCGATCATCGACGCGTGCGACAGCTTGTCTATGACCACCTCGTCCTGCGGTCCGATCAGCGAGGAGATGGTGCCGACCACGCCCAGGTAGCCGTAGTTGAAGAGGACCGCCGCCTCCTTGCCGCACCAGGCGGCCAGTCGCTCCTCCAGCGCGAGGTGCGCGTGCGTGTTGCCGGTGAGCATGCGCGAACCCATCGGCGACCAGGTGCCGTACCGTTCCAGCGCCGCGCGCGCCCGCGCGCGGATGCGCTCGTTGCCGGTGAGGCCGAGATAGCTGTTGACCGACCACATGATGACCGGCCGGCCCTGGAACACCATGCGCGGGCCGGGCGCGGAGTCGAGGACCGGCTGCGAGAAGTACCGGTCGCCGGCCGCGCGAAAGCGGCCGAAGTACCCGCCGTCGCCGTGACACTTGGCGAACAGGTCGGTCATGGCGGGTCGCTCCCGGGCAGATGGCTCGTCATGGCGGCATCCTTGTCGGGGACGCGCCGCGGCGGCAATCGCCGCCTGCGGACGGATGCGGGGCCGGCGGGCGGGGATGGCCCTGACGCGCCCCTTTCGCGCCTGCGGCCGCCAAGTCCGCTGCGAATCGGGCGGTAGGCGCACTGAACATTTGAACGTAATATTCATCCGCTATGCCGGTGGCGTCCGCGACCGCGTCCGACCGCACCGCCCGCCGCGAGCAGTTTCTGCAGGCGGGCGAGCGCCTGTTCGCCGAGCACGGCTACCGCGGGGTGACGATCGCGGAGGTGACCGACGCCGTGGGCGTGTCGACCGGCTCGTTCTACAACCACTTCCCGGACAAGGAGACCTTCTTCGGCGCCATCCTGGACCGCGCCGCCGAGCGGGGGATGCTGCAGGCGCGGCAGGTGATCGCCCGGTTCAAGAACCCGATGAACCAGCTCAAGGCGCTGTACCGGTTCATCACCCTGGGGCTGCGCGGCAACCCGCTGCTGCTCGGCGTGCTCACCGGCGCGCGCCGGTTCGGCTACCCGTCGCCGGAGGAGCGCGACCGCCGCCGCCGCCGGCTGCAGGCTGCGGTCGGCGAGCTGCTCGACGCCATCCTGGCGGACGGCATCCGCCGCCGCACCTTTCGCGTCGGCCGCTACAACGACGCGCGCCGCCTGCTGGTGTCGGTCTACGGCGCGCTGTTGGCGGAGATCGGCAGCGACCACATCGAGGACCTGACCCAGGACATGCTGTTGTTGATGGAGCGGGGGCTGCGCCGCCGGCTCACCCTGAGCGGCAGGGTCAACCGTCTGGACGCCGCCGACCGCGGCGCCGGACTCCTGCCGGGACGCGGGCCGGACGGCGGCCGACCCGACGGCCGGCGCCGGCCGCGGCGGCTGGCGCGCGCGCGGGAGGTCCGCGATCGGTAGCGCACGCGCCGTCGGCCCGCACCGCAGCGGCGCCGTGGCGGTGATCGGCCGGCCGTCGGCCGGCAAGTCGACGCTCATCAACCGCATGTGCGGGCACGACCTGGCGATCGTGGCGCCATCGCCGCAGACCACCCGGTCGCGCATCCGCGGCATCGCCACCCGCGCCGGCGGCCAACTCCTGCTGATCGACACGCCCGGCTTCCAGGACTCCCCGCAGCCGTTCGACGCCCGCCTGCAGGCGCTCACCGCGGCCACGCTGCGCGAGGTCGACGTGGTGCTGGCGGTCATCGATCCGTCGCGCGCGGGCGGCGCGGAAGAGGACGCCATCGCCGCGCTGGCGCGCAGCTTCGACGGCGCCGTGGTCGTGGCGCTCGGCAAGTCCGACCGGCCTGCGGCGGCGGGGCGCGGCGGCGCCGCCGCAGTTCCCCCGGCGCTCGCCGGATGCCCCGTGCACCGCGTCTCGGGGGTGCGCGGCGACGGGGTCGAGGAGCTGGTCGAACGGCTCATCGCGCTCAGCCCGGCCGGTCCGCCGATGTACGCGGACGACCGCTATACCGATCAGCCGCAGGCGCTGCGGGTCGGCGAGGTGATCCGCAGCCACGCCATCCGCGCCACGCGTCAGGAGCTGCCGCAGGCGATGTACGTAGCGGTGGCGGACCTGGAGACCGACCCGCGCGGCGTCTGGATCCGCGCCTTCCTCAACGTCGAGCGCGAGTCGCAGAAGGGGATCGTGATCGGCGAGCGCGGGCGGCGCATCGCCGCCATCCGCAGCGGCGCGCAGGCGGAGCTGAGCCGGGTGCTGGGGCGGCCGGCGCGGCTCGACCTGCGGGTCAAGGTGCAGCGCAACTGGCGCCGGGACCGGGCGCTGCTGGAGCGGCTGATCCGCTGAGGACGCGCACCGCGCGGCGCGGGTACGCGTCGCGCACCGCCTGCGCGGTCAGCTCGCCCAGGGCGAGCAGCTCCAGGCCGGCCGGCAGCCCGCCGCCGTACAGGGCGCGGAAGGCGGCCGCCCCGGACGGCGAGGAGAAGGTCGCCACGGCGATGCCGGCCAGCTCCTCCCGTACCGGGTCGGGCCGCGGCACGGTGCGGTAGAAGGTGACCACCTCCACGGCATTGCCGGCGGCGCGCAGGCCGTCGGCCAGCGCGGGGCGGGTCAGGTCGGAGGCCGGCAGCAGGATGCGGGCGCCGCGCACGCCGGCGGCGGCGCAGGCGGCCGTCAGCCCCGCGGCGCCCGATCCGTCACCGGTCACGTCGGCGCGCAGACCGAAGCGAGCGAGCGCCGCGGCGGTCACGGCGCCGGCCGCGGCGACGCCGACGCCGGCCAGGGCGCGGGCGTCGCGGCCGGCGCCGAGCAACTCGCGCGCGAAGTGGTCGACCGCCGCTCGGCTGGCGAACGCGACGTGGTCGAAGGGGTCCGGGCCGGCGCCCAGGCGGCCGATCGCGCGCCGCACCGCGGCGCGGTCGGCGGCCGGCGCCGTGTCGATGAGCGGCGTGTGGATCACCTCGCCCAGGTGGGCGAACGGCTCGGCGCGCAGGCCGGTGACCAGCACCTTGCGGCGCCGCGCGTACCAGCCGCCGTCGGCCGCGGCGCCGGCCGCGGCGCCGCCCACCACGATCACGCTCGGCGACGCGGCGGTGACCGCTCCGGCCCGGATGCGGCCCAGGTCGGTCGCCGTGCTCCGCTGCTGCGGCAGCGTGGCATCGCGCACGATCAGCACCGGCGTCGACGCCGGCCAGCCGGCGGCCAGCACCGCGGCGGCGACCTGCGCCAGCGACGCCGCCGCCATGTAGTAGACGATCGTGTCGACGGCCGGCACCGGCACCGGTTCGGCGTGGCCGGTGCAGAACGCCACCGAGGAGGAGCGGTCGCGGTGCGTGAGCGCCGCGCCGCAGAACGCGGCGGCCCCCAGGGCGGCGGTCACGCCGGGGATCACCTGATACTCGACGCCGGCGCGCCTCAGCGCCTCCACTTCCTCGCCGCCGCGGCCGAACACGAACGGATCGCCGCCCTTGAGCCGGCAGACGCGGCGGCCGGCGCGCGCCAGCCGCACCAACAGCGCCTCGATGCCGGCCTGCGGCAGCGCCCGCACCCCGGCGCGCTTGCCCACGAAGTGGCGCCGGCCGCGGCACGCCGCGACGATCCGCTCCGAGACCAGCGCGTCGTAGACCACGTCGTCGGCCGCCGCCAGCGCGTCGCGGCCGCGCTCGGTCAGCAGGCCGGGGTCGCCGGGGCCGGCGCCGACCAGGGTGACCCGCCCCGGGCCGCTCACCCGGGCGGCTCGATCACGCCGCCGCCCCGGCACTCGTCGCCGTCGTAGAGGACCGCGAACTGGCCGGACGCGACCGCCAGCGGGCGGTCGGTGCGGACCACCACCCGGTCCGGGGCGGCGGTCGGCATGACCGTGCAGGCGAGCGCGGCCGGCCCGTGGCGGATCTTGACGCGCGCCGCCCCGCTCGGCGGGCCGCCGCCGATCCAGTTGGCGCCCCGCACCGTAAAGGCTCGGCCGGCGTACGCGGCCGGCGTGCGGCTCACCGTGACGCGGTTCTCCGCAGCGTCCTTGCGCACCACGTACCAGGGGCCGTCGCCCAACCCCAGCCCCTGCCGCTGGCCGACCGTGAAGAAGTGGTGGCCGCGATGCCGGCCGAGCAGCCGGCCGGTCTCCCGCTCCACGATCGGCCCCGGCAGCTCGCCGAGCCGCCGGCGGACGAAGTCGCGGTAGCTGATGCGGCCCAGGAAGCAGATGCCCTGGCTGTCGGGCCGGCCGCGGGTCGGCAGGCCGCGGCCGGCCGCCTCGGCGCGGACGCGCGCCTTGCAGGCGTCGCCGATCGGGAAGGCGGCGCGGGCGAGCTGCCGCCGGTTCACGTACGCCAGGAAATAGGTCTGATCCTTGACCGGATCGGGAGCGGTCAGCAGCCGCGGGCCGGCCGGCGTACGCGACACGCGCGCATAGTGACCGGTGGCGACCGCGTCGAAGCCGGCCGCGTAGCGGTCGACGAACACCCCGAACTTGATGTGGCGGTTGCACAGCAGGTCGGGGCTGGGCGTGTTGCCGGCGCGCAGCTCGCGCACGACGTAGTCCAGCACCTGTTCCAGATACTCCTGCTGCACCGACACGACGTGCAACGGCACGCCGCGGCGCCGGCACACCGCGCGCGCGTACTGCAGGTCCTCCTGCCAGGGGCAGTCGCCCAGGCCGGCCAACTCCTCCTCCAGCCACACCTTGAGGTAGAAGGCGGTCACGCGCGCGCCGGCCTCCTGCAGGCGCACCAGCGCCACCGAGCTGTCCACGCCGCCGGACAGCAGCAGGGCGGCGTGCATCAGGCTACCCCCCGGCTGCCGCCAGCGCGTTGGGCACGGTGTCGGCCGGCGTCACCGGCGACCACGCGCCGCGCAGCGTGCCGTCGGGACCGACCAGGAAGGCCGAACGGACCACGCCGAGCCCGAGCTTGCCGAACACCGTGCGCTCGCGCCACGCGCCGTAGGCGTTCGCCATGGCGTGCTCGGTATCGCAGAGCAGCGGAAAGCCGAGCGAGTACTTGGCGTCGAACCGCTTCTGCGCGGCGGCGCCGTCCGGGCTGACGCCCACGACCGCTACGCCCTTGGCGGCCAGCTCGGCCGCGTGGTCGCGCACCGAACACGACTGCCTGGTGCAGCCGGGCGTGTCGGCGCGCGGGTAGAAGTAGATCAGCAGTTGCCGGCCCGCGAAGTCGGCCAGGGTACAGGTGTTGCCGTCCTGGTCCTGGAGCGAGAAGTCGGGCGCGGGGTCACCTGCGCTCAGCATGTGCATCCTCCCCCGGCCGGTACCGGGTGACGTCGGTTTGGTCTCGGCCGACGAACAGGTCGTCGACCGGTCGCGTGAAGATACCAACGCAGACCACGCCCGGCACAGCGGCGAGCGCGCGCTCGACCTCCTGCGGATCGAACGGGGCGGACGGCCGCGCGTCGACGATCAGGTTGCCGTGATCGGTGATCACCGGGCCGGCCTTGCGGATCGCCTCCCGCACGGTCCCCTCGAACCCCAGCGCGGCGAGCGCGCGCTGCGCCACCGGCAGCGCGACCGGCGCCACCTCCACCGGCACCGGATGGCGCGAACCGAGGCGGCCGACCAGCTTGCCGGCGTCGACCACGATCGCGTAGCGGTCGGCGGCGGCGGCCACGATCTTCTCGGTCAGCAGCGCCGCGCCGCCGCCCTTGGTCAGCCGCCAGCGGGGATCGACCTCGTCGGCGCCGTCGATCAGCAGGTCGACCTCGCCGCGCACCGCAGGATCGCCCAGCTCCACCGTCGACAGACCGTGCTCCCAGCAGGCGATCTGCGCCTGCCGGCTGGTCGCCACGCAGGTGAGGCCGGCCAGGCGTCCGCACGCCGCCTCGGCGCCGACGCGGCGCACCACCTCCATCGCGGTCGAGCCCGATCCCAGCCCCAGGCGCTGACCGTCGCGGACCAGCGCCGCCACCGCCGCGCGGGCCAGCTCCGCCTTCAGGGGATCGATCATCGCGCCGTGACGTTGGCGAGCAGCGCGTCGATCCGGATGACGCCGATGGTGAGGATGAACTCCGCCAGCCGGGGGCCGCGATCCCGGTCGATCAGGATGCGGTAGCACTCCGCGAAGAGCTCCCGCGCCTCCAGGCCGTGCGCGGCGGCCAGGTCGTAGATCGCCTGGTGCAGCGCCTTCGGGTCGGGCGCGCCGCCGCCCGCCGACCCGGCGAGCTGCCGGCGCAGGCCGGCGACGGCGGCGGCCACCGGCGCGCTGACCGGCACCGGCGGCGCATCGGCAGCGCGGAGCCGGAAGCGGAACTCCGCAGGCGCGTGGGCGGTGATCCAGTGCCAGGCGCACCGCGCGCGCGCGCGCAGCCGGCTGCCGGCCGCGTCGCCGGCCGGCCGGCCGTCGATCACTCCGTCGACCACCCCGTCCACGTCGCCGTCGCGGATCTGCAGCAGGCTGCACAGGTGGCGGAACGGGACCGCCTCCTGCCCGGCCGGGACCGGACCGCCGGGCGCCACCTCGCTCAGCTCGATCGCCCGCCCCTCGCGCACGCGGCGCGCCTCCGCGGCCGGCTCCGCGCCGCGATGGACCCGCCCGGCGCGGTCGTAGTCCTCGTAGGTCTTCAGCACGTCGAGGTCGAAGGAGACCTCGAACTCGCGGTCGGGGCGGGTGCGCGCGAACAGGTAGCGGACCACCTCCGGCTGATAGACCGCCAGGGCGTCGGCGACCGAGATCAACCGGCCGCTCGACGACGCCATGGTGCCGACGCCGCGGACGTTGACCCAGTCGAACTTGAGCGTGGCCGGCGGCTCGATGCCGAACACCTCGCGCGCGATCGGCACGGCGGTATCCCAGGAACCGCCGGCGGTGTGGTGGTCCTTGCCGGCCGCTTCGAAGTCGACGCCGTAGTACGCCCAGCGCATCGGCCAGTCGACCCGCCAGCCGAGCTTGACGCCGTCGCCGCGGCGCAGATCGGCGACCCGCAGGCGGTCGCAGGCCGAGCAGCGGTAGGAGAGGGCGTCGGCGCCGTCCCACTCGACCGGAACGGTGCCGGCCAGGCCGGCGCCGCACCGGCAGTAGATCTCCACCGGCCACCAGTCGTCGGCCAGCGGCTCCGCGCGGTGGCGGTTCAGCAGCGCGCGCAGCGTGCGGCGGTGCGCCAGCGCCGTGCGCACCCCGGCGGCATACGCGCCGCCGGTATAGCGCTCCGCCTGCGAGAGCCACTCCGGGGCGATGCCGAGTCGCGCCATCTGCTCCTGGAACACGCCCGCGAAGTGGCCGGCGTAGCTGCCGGCGGCGCCGTACGGATCGGGCATCTCGGCCAGCGGCGTGCCGAGCCAGCGCTCCCAGCCGCTGCCGGGCAGATTGGCCGGCACGCTGCGGAACGGGTCGTAATCGTCCCACAGGTAGATGAAGCGGACCGCGTACCCCAGCCGGCGCAGCGCGCGCGCGATCAGCTCGGGGGTGATGATCTCCCGCATGTTGCCGAAGTGGACGACGCCGGAGGGGGTGATGCCGGCCGCCAGCACGTATCGGTCCCGCTCGCCGCGCGTGCGCACGATCCGTTCGGCGGCGGCGTCCGCCCAGTGCCGGATTGTCTTCGCCTTGGTTGTCTTCGGCTTGGTCGTCTTCGACCTGGTTGCCTGCGGCGCGGCGCTCGATCCGGCGGCCATCGATCCAGTATACCGGCCCGCGGCGTGACGGGACGCGCGGCGGCGGTTTCAGCGGCCGAGCAGCGCGGCGCGGATGGCGCGGACGTGCGCGGGGCCGGTGCCGCAGCAGCCGCCCACGATCGAGGCGCCGGCCGCCACCACGGCCGGCGCCTCGGCCGCCATGCGCTCCGGGGTCTGGTCGTAGCGGACGCCGCCGGCGGTCAGGCGAGGCATGCCGGCGTTGGGGTACGCCATCAGGATCTTGCCGGCGATGCCGCGCGCGGCCAGCGCAGCCGCGAGCTGGCGGATCGCCTCCACGGCGTAGGGCATGCCGGTGTGCTCGGCGCGGCGTTGCTCGGCGCCGCAGTTCACGCCGATCACGTCCACGAACGGCAGCAGGTCGCCGCCGTCCGCGCTGTACCGGCCCGACGCCAGCAGGTCGAGCAGATCGCCGACCGAGTGGCCCCAGTCGGTGCGGTACACGGTCGCGCCGCTCCGCCGGTCGCGGGTGTACTTGAGCGTCAGGTTGATCGCGATCGGTACGCCGAACGCACGCGCTTCGTCGACCGCGATCGCCGCCTCGGTGGCGGAGAACATCGTCTCGAGGCAGAGCAGATCGGCGCCCGCCTCCGCCAGCGATCCGGCCACCGCGCGATGCGCCCGGCGCACCTCCACGTCGGGAATGCCGAACGACGTGTCGCCGGCGTCCGCCTCGATCGCGCCCGGCGACGGGCCGATGCTGCCGCCGACGTAGACCGGGCGGTCCGCCGCGGCCGCCGCCTCCCGCGCCAGCCGCACCGCCGCGCGCACGATCGGACCGGCGTCCGCGCCACTGCGGCCGGCCATCTTCAGGTGGAGCGGCGAGGCGACGAAGGTGTTGGTCTGCACCAGATCGCTGCCCGCTGCGACGTACTCGGCGGTGACCGCGCGCACCACGTCCGGGCGGAGCTCGGTGGCGAGCGCGCTGTTCGGCAGGTCTACGCCGCGCGCAAACAGCTCGGTGCCGAAGGCCCCGTCGGAGAGCAGCACCCCGCCGCCGGCCAGCGCCTCGCGGAACGTTCTCACGGCGGCCGATCATAGCATAGGAAGCGGGGCGCCCCCTCGCATTGACAGCGCCCCGGCGGCGGGCCAAGGTGAGCGGGCGATGGCGGTCACGCGCGAGCATCGCGAGGCGCGCAACGGCCATCGGGCGGCGGTGGTATGGCTGACCGGGCTGTCCGGCGCCGGCAAGTCGACCATAGCCGCGCACCTGGAGCGGATGCTGTTCGGGCGGCGGGTGTCGGCGGCCGTGCTCGACGGCGACGACCTGCGGCACGGCCTGTGCGGGGACCTGGGCTTCTCCATGGACGACCGGCGCGAGAACGTCCGGCGCGCCGCGCACGCCGCAAGGCTGTTCTTCGACGCCGGGCACGTGGTGATCTGCGCGCTGATTTCGCCGATCGCCGCGGCGCGCGACGCCGCCCGCGCCGCGGTGCCCGGCGGCCGCTTCTTCGAAGTGTACGTGCGGTGCCCGCTGGCCGAGTGCCGGCGACGCGATCCCAAGGGCCTGTACGCCAGGGCGCAGCGCGGCGAAATCGCCGACTTCACCGGCGTGTCGTCCCCGTACGAGACGCCGGCCGCGCCGGAGATCGTCATCGACACGACGCGCACGCCGCCCGACGACGCCGCCCGCGCGATCGCGGCCGCCCTGACGGCAGGCGGCGTCATCGCGGCGGCTCCTGACGCGGGAGCGTCCTGAGAGGCGAAGACCGGGAACGCCGCGCCGGTGTGGTACGATCGGCGCCGATGACGTTCCGGGAGACCGGGGCGGCGATCCGCCCCCGCGCGCCCGCGTACCTGCTCGCCGCCGCCCTCCTGCTGGCGGCGCCCGGACCGACCTCGCCACAGGTACGGACGCAGGAACGCGCGCCGGAGCGGACGCAGGAGCAGTCGCCAGCGGAGCGGGCGCAGGAGCGGCTGTCGCTGGCGCTCGCCACGCCGGAATACCCCGTGACGCCCGGCGATACCTACCACCTCTCCTACCTGCCCGCCGCCGCGGCGCGCGCCGGTGCGGTCACGCGCCTCAGCGAGCCGGTCATCGTGCGCGGCGACTACACCGTCGACCTGGGCGCGTTCGGGGTGCTCGCCGGGCGCGGCATGCGGTTCGAAGACCTGCGGAGCCGGACCGTCGCGCTCGTCAAGGACGCCTATCCGGGCAGCAATCCGTCGCTGCTCCTGACCGCCGTCGGCACCTTCGAGGTGCACCTGCGCGGCGCGGTCGAGACCGCCGACCATGCCGCCGCCTGGGGGCTGAGCCGGCTGAGCGGGGTCCTGGACGGCCAACTGACCGAGCACGCGTCGGCGCGCGACGTACGGATCGAGCGGGGCGACGGCGTCGAGGTGTTCGATCTGTTCCGGGCGCAACGGTTCGGGGTTCGGTCGCACGACCCGTACCTGCAGCCGGGCGACCGCATCTGCGTGAGCCGGCGCGCGCGTTCGGTAACGATCCGCGGCGAGGTGCGGCGGCCCGGCGCCTACCAGCTGCTGGACCGTGAAGGGCTCGCTGACCTGGTCGCCTTCGCCGACGGCTTCACGCCGCGAGCCGATCTGCAGCGGGTGCGCATCGACAGTCTGGGCGAGGCGCGCGCGCCGGGATCGGACGGCGGCGCCGCGGCCGCCGCGCTCTTCGATTGCGACGGCACGCCGCTGCCGGCGAGCGGCGCGTACCGGGCCGATGAACGCGGCACGACCCGCTACGCGGCGTGGGACCTGGAGCTGGCCGGCGCGCCGCTGCGCGACGGTGACGTCGTGGCGGTCGGCAGCCGGGACACGCTGCGGCCGGCGGTCTTCTTCGAAGGAGCCGTGGGGGCGGAGAGCGATCGGATCATCCACCGGTACCGGCCGGGGGAGACGCTGTTCGACGCCCTGTCGCGGATACGCGAATCGATCGTCCCCGGCGCCGATCTGGCCAACGCCGTCTTTGCCCGTCTCGGCGCGCCGGAGGAGCCGATCGACCTGGACCTGCTGCTGCACGGCGGGTCCCGCGCGGGCGACCGCGAGCTTGCGCCCCTGGACCGCATCATCATCCCGGCGCGGCGTTTCGAGGTGGCATTGCGCGGCGAGATCACCCGAGCGCAGCAGATCACCGTGAGCCCGCTGACGCGATTGAACGACGTCGTGCCGGAGGTTCGCACGCCCTGGACGTCGATCCGCCGGATCGACGTCGAGCTGGCGAACGGCCGGCGGCGCAGCTACGATCTGTTTCGCTGGAGGCGGTTCGGCGAACTGGCCCACAACCCGCTGTTGACGCCGGGGGCGACCGTCACGTTCCGCGCCCGCGGGCGGGAGGTGCGGCTCGCCGGCGAAGTCCGCAGGCCGGGAACCTACCAGCTCCTGGACGGCGAGGAGCTCACGGAGTTGATCGAGCGGTACGGGGAAGGGCTCACCGCGCAGGCCGACCCGTCCCGCGTGACGATCACCCGGCAGATCACCGGCCCCGGCGCCGCGCCGCGATCGATCGCCGTCGACTTCCGCTCCGGCGGCGCCACGCCGTTGCGCGACGAAGATGCCGTGGCGGTCCGCCGCCGGCCGGTGCCGGTCGTCTACGTGGAAGGCGCGCTGTCGCTGCCGGCCCCCACGACGGTGACCACCACGCGCACGAGCGGGGACGTCGATCAGGTGCAGACCGCCACCGAGCAGCAGCTCGTCACCGGCGCCGCGGCCACCGGCACCACGCGGCGCGCGGTGCCGTACCACCGCGGCGCCACCGCGTTCGACGTCCTGTTCCCCCTGCGCGAGAGCATCCGCGACGATGCCGACCTCCGCGCCGGCTACGTGCTGCGCGGCGCCGATCGCCTGCCGGTCGACCTGGAGCGGCTGCTGTTCGCGGAGGCACGGGACGGCGACCTGCCGCTCGATCCGTACGACACGATCGTCATCCCGGTGCGCCGGCTGGCGGTCACCGTGGCCGGCGCCGTGCGGGCTCCCGGCGTGTTCCCGTATCTGCCGGGCCGGGACGCCGGTTACTACGTCCGGCTGGCCGGCGGCGTCGGTCCGGGCGGCGACGCGGGCGGGGTGTCGGTGATCGACCGGCTGGGGCGGCGGAAGGAGCGGTCCGCGCCGCTGGCGCCCGATGACCAGATATTCGTGCCGACGGCAGACTCTTCGGTGCTGAGCAGTATCATCGCGCCGGTGGCCACGGTCGGGTCGCTGATGCTGTCGATCGTGTCGCTGGTCCTGGTCCTGACCGCCCCATAGAGCTCCACGAGACACGGGCAATGAGCCTGCGGTACGACTACCTGCTGGTGGTGGGACCGGGCCGGTCAGGGAGCACCTTCCTGTACGAGATACTGAGGCGGCACCCCGACTTCTCGTTCCCGGAGATCAAGGAGGGCTACTACTATCGGTCGCCGCGCGTGTTCGACCGCCTGCACCGCTCGGTGGCGGATTCGGGCCGCATCCTCGTCGACATCGCGAATCTGGCCTACCGGGACGCCCGGCTCACCGGCGGCGTCGAAGCGCTGCGCAGCCGCGGCGCCAGGCTGCTGCTGGTGGTGCTGTTGCGCGACCACCGCGACCGAGCCGTCTCCATGATCCGCTACGCCAAGAGCCGCGGCCGGCCCGCGGTCTGGATGGGCCCCCGGATGCTGGAGAAGCGGATCGTGCGGGAGCGCCTGACCCCGGCCGCCGTACGCCGTCTGCTGGCCCTCGACGCCGACCTGTTGTGCATCGACTTCGATGCCCTCACGCGGGACACGCGGTCCTGTCTCGGCGTCCTGGCGTCGCTCTGCGGCAGCGCTCCGTTCGCGCGCCGGACGCCGCCGGCCGTCAACGAATCGGTGGCGTCCAGGAACCTCCTGCTGGCCAGCGCCGCGACTCTGGCACGGACCGTCATGCGGCGCCTGGGGTTCAGACGCGCGCTGCAATCGCTCAAGGACACGACGTTCCTGCAGCGGCTGCTGTTCGTCCCGCTGCGGACCGCCAAGCGCCCGGCGCTCAGCTCCGCGAGCGAACGGACGCTGGACGCGGCGTTCCGCGAGTGTCGGTCGATCATCGGCGACGCGTCGCGCCGCGTCGCCGGCGGCGTGTACCTGCGCCGGGCCAAGCGCGCACCCACGGGACCGGCCGGCCGGTAGCAGGACGCCGCCGCGCGCCGGTATCATCCTGCACATGAACGACACGCGCGGCGCGGGAGCGCCGCCGTCACCGGAGCCGGATGCCCCCTACGATCTCCGGTACCTGGCCGGCATCCTCTGGCAGTACCGCTGGCTGATCGTCGCCGTCACCGCGACCGGTACGACCCTGGTATTGACCTACCTGATCCTCTCGGTGGTGCTTCCCGATGACGATGAACGGAATCCGCTGCCCGACGTCTATCGCGCCGAAGCGCTGCTCCTGGTGCCCCGGGCGGCCAATGCGCCCGCCATCGATTCGGTGTGGAGCGGCGCGCTCACCACGTCCGCCCTGTCCGGCCTGCTGCCGGGGCAAGTCAACAACATGCGGCTTGCCGTGATCCTCCTGAACAGCAAGACGATCGTCGACCAGGTCGCCGAAGACTTCGGCCTGGCGGAGCGCTACAACATCATCAGGGACGTCCGCGGCGAGGTCCGGAAGCGTTTTCTGGCCAAGGCCACGTTCGATTCCAACCAGTCGGAGCGATTGCTGCGCATCTCCTACCGGAGCGCCGATCCGGTCTTTGCCGAAGCGGTCGTCAGGCGTCTGGTAGAGATACTCGGGGAGCGGTTCGCCAAGCTCGGCATCGATCGGAGCAAAGAAAGGCGGGATCTGATCGAGGCGCGGCATGGTGAAGTGGAAGGGCAGATCGAGGAGTATGCGGAGCGCATCAGGGAGTTCCAGCAGCGCCACGGCGTGCTGAACGTCGACGATCTGGCGCGGGAATACGTTCGCCGCAAGGCCGACCTGAACACCCAGCTCCTGCTGCAGGAGGTGGAGATACAGACCTATGCCGGGGTGGCGCCGGACAGCGACCCGGCGCTGCGGGTGCTGCGGGCCGAACGCGACAACCTCCGCCAACTCATCGAAGAGATGGAATCGGGATACGAAGCGTACGACGGCCAGCTCCCGGCGCAGGACGAGCTGCCGGAATTGGCGCAGGAGTTCGCCCGCCTGCGCCTCGAACAAGCGGTGCAGATCGAGCTCTTCAAGCTCCTGTCGCGGGAGTATGAGCTGGCAAAGCTCGAGGCCGAAGGGCAGGAGCCGATCTTTCAGGTGCTGGAATGGCCGGAGGTCCCGGACCTGAGGGACAGTCCGTCGTCACGACGCCGGATACTCATGTTCGGGTTCTTCGCGTTCCTGGCGGTCGGGATCGTCGCGGCCCTGGTCCTCAACGCCATCCGCGGCTGGAGCGATCGCTGACGGGACGTGCGCGGCCGATGCGCCATCAGGTCGTCGCGTCAGTGACGATCTCTCTGGGGGTGCTCGCCGCCGCGTTGAATACCGCCACCGACCTGTTCGACTCGTCGCTCGGCGATCTCCTGCTCGCCGGCGCGCTGGCCTCCTGCGCGGTGCCGTTTCTGCTCGACGGCAGCCTGTCACGCGGCTTTCGGCCGGTCCTGACCGCATTCGCCGCGCTGTTCGCCGTATACGCGGCCTCCGCGCTGGGCGACCTGAGCCCGCGCGCGGCGGTCCATACCGGCGTGATCCTGCTCGTCACGGTCTACCTCGCCGCGATCTATCAGTACGGCGAACGGCTGTCCGGATCGACCGGCTTCGCGGTCTTGCTGGTCTGCGCCGGAGCGGCGCTGTCGGCGCGGATCGTCTTCTTTCCCTATGACCGGTTGGGCGACGAGATCGGTACCTCCACGTTCCACTGGCGGATCTATCAATACGCCGCGGCGCTGGCGCAAGTCTTCCTGCTGCTGGCGTGCGTCATGGTTCGACGGCGCGCGGCGCCGGTGTGGCTGGCGGTCGGCGCCGCCGTCCTGGGATCGTTTCTGATAGCGTATGCGGCGACCGCCAGAGTCCTGATCGCGTCGGCCCTGGGACTGATACCGGCATTCCTCTGGTTCTACTACACCCGCCGGGGAGGCACGTGGTTGGCTTATCTGCCGCTGCTCGCGCTGCTGCTGTTCGCGATCTACGCGACCCTCTCTCTTGCGGCTCTGGCGCAATATCTCGTGGGCATCGTCGGGGGCGGGACCTTCGCGCTCGGCCTGTCGGTGCGGAGTCCTCGCGAGCTGTTCTGGCCGATCGTACTCAATCTGATCCTGGCGAAGCCGTACTTCGGCTACGGCGCCGGCACGATCCTGCGCGACGTGTCGGAGATCACGTTCTCGACGCACAGCCAGTTCCTGCAGATCGCATTGCAGACCGGCGCCGTGGGGCTCGCCGCGTTCTTCCTGCTCCTGGCGTCGCTGTGGACCGTGCTGCACCGACAGCCGGACGGCGCGCTGCGGGCGCTGGGGCTCGCCGTCCTGACCAGCGTGATCATCACCAACATCTTCGGCATCACGCTGCTGCAGAACGCCGTGAGCATCGGCGTGCTGCAGTGGGCCGTCATCGGCCTGTGCATGAGCCCGCACGCCGGACGCCGAGACGGCGCAGCGATTACGGAGGGTGAGTCCGGCGGGCGGACGGCCGGGCCGGAGGCGAGGCCGGCGGCGGCGGGGCCGGTGGCGGCGGAATCAGGTCCGGGAGACCGGCGATCGCCGGGTTCCAGCCGCGGCGGACGCGGTCGGCGACCGACAGGAAGTAGTCGTCGCCGGCTCCCCAGGCGTGGCGGTAGCCGTGTCGGACCAGTACGAATCCGGCGCCGTGGGTCCGGTATACCGCTCCGCCGGCGCGCAGGACGTCCTCGACCAACCCCAAGTCCTCTCGCGCCGGCACGTTCCGCCAGCCGCCGACCCGCTCCAGGTCGCTCCGGGCGATCAGCAGCGTACCGCCGATCAGGAAGTACCGGAAGGTCTCCCCCCCGCCGGCGAAGCGGTGAACCATCCGGTCCGACGCGGCAAGGTAGATGAACTCGGCGGCCTTGCCCACCAACTGCGCCCGCGAGTACTCGCGCGCGAGCACCAGGTCCCAGACGTGGTCGGCGCCGTATCGGTCGTCGTCGTCCATCTTGGTCAACAGCTCCCCGTCGGCCGCCTTTACCGCGGCGTTCAGCGCCGCCCCGAGCGGAGCGCCGCCCGCCACCCGTACGATCCGGCAGGGAACCGGCTGCGCGGCCGCGCACCGCTCGACCCCGGCGAACGCCGCTTCGTTCCCGTGCAGCGCCAGCACCACCTCCAGCCGCGGATAGGACTGCTCGGCCACCGCGGTGAGCGCCTGCGCCAACCACGCCGGGCGCCGCGTCGCCAGCAGGACCGACACGTACGGCAGGTTGGCCGTGACGCGCGCCCACGAAGAGTGGCCCCGCAGCGCCGCGCGCCGCATTTCGATGCTGCGCAACTCGCGCGCGCCGGCATCGAGGGCGTCGACGTCGGCGGTCATCTGCCGATGGAGTTCAGCGCCGAGCAGCGCCCCGAGCCGGGGGTCGGCGTCCGCCGCGTGCACCACTACGCCGGCGGCGGCCAGCCGGGCCAGGTCGCCGGCCCGCGCGACGGCATCGGCGTGGAACGCCGGCGCGTCCTCCACGTGGTGGTAGCGGCGCAGCAGGAGCGGGTCGCGGCGCCGGACGGCGCAGTCCGCCCTGACGCCGGGCGGCAACCGATCGAGCGGCCCCAGCGCCGCCACCCGGCCGCCCACCTCACGCGGCCAGTGAATCGGGTTGTCCGCCCGCAGATCGAAGGCGGGCGCCGATTCGCCCGGCATCGCGCGGCGGCGCGCGGCGCCGCTCCCGGACCGTCGCGGCGACGGTACCTGATGCGGCGGCGGCCGCGGTCGCCAACCGCCCAGCGCCGATCGGAGCCGGGAGCGGAGGACCCACCAGACCGTCCAGCGCTTGTTGAACGCCCGCAACGCGGCCCGATGCAACGTCAGCAGCAACGACGCTTCGACTCGATCGCGACCGGCGCGCCCGACGCGAGCCGATCGACGTCTATCGTCCACGACCGATGCCGCCGCGGCGCGCCCTCGTCATCACGCGCATGATAGCCGGTCCGCCGCCGCCGCGCGCCGACCTTCGCCGGGGGCGGCCGTCCCGATACGTGTGGTATGGTGCGAGCCTGATCCGATGACGTCGCCCCGGATCCTCTGCGTCCTGTCCTCGCTGGCCGACGCGCACAACGGCGTGCGCGTCGCCATGCTGCAGCGCAGCGGATTCGCGGTCGAGGCGATCGGCTTCGAACGCTACGGCGCTGCGGCGCGCGCCCTCGACTGCCCCGTCGAGTCGTTGGGGCGGGTCGACCATCGGCGCTATCTGCGGCGCGGTCTGCGCCTCCTGACCTGCCTGTTCAGGGTGCGCGCCGCGATGCGGCGCAACGACCTGGTGTACGCGTTCGGCGCCGACCTGCTGATGCTGGCGCTGGCGGCCGGCCTGCGGTTGAAGGTCCGCGTGGTCGCCGAGATCGCGGACCTCCGGGACCTGCAGGTGGCCCCCGGTCTGACCGGCCGACTGTTTCGGGCGCTGGACAAGCGCGCGCTCGATGCCTGCGCGCTGCTGGTGGTCACCTCCTCTCACTATCTGGCGTACTATCGCGGCTGGCTGCGCACCGAAACGCCCGCCATCGTGGTGGAAAACAAGGTGGAGCCGGCGTTCGCCGCGGCAGTCGGCGCGACTGCCGCGGTCGAAGCGAGCGCCGCGGTCGGCGCGCGCGGGTCCGGTCCGGTGCCGGCGTTCGGGCCGGGCACGGGCCGGCCGCTGCGCATCGGCTACTTCGGCATCCTGAAGGACGAATGGTCGTTGCGCCTGATCGAGGCGCTGGCGCGGTCCGCTCCCGGCCGATTCGCGTTCCTGCTGGCCGGTATCCCGGGCCGGTTCGTCGACTCCTTCGCGCAGCGGGTAGACCGCATCGCCGGCCTGGAGTACCGGGGCGAGTACCGCCATCCCGACGATCTGCCGGCGCTGTTCGAAAGCGCCGACATGGTAATGGCGTGCTATCGGCCCGAGGTCCCGCACGGATGGTCGCGGTCGAACCGCTATTACGACGCGTGCCTGTTCAGGAAACCGCTGATCGTCAGGGCCGGCACGGGCGACGCGGAAGCGGTGCGCCGGCACGACCTCGGGCTCGTCATCAAGGCTGCCGACGTCGACCGGGCGGCCGGCGAGCTGCGCGGCGTTACCGTCGCGCACTGGCGGCGGTGGCGCGCGAACATGCAGGCGCTGCCGCCCGCCGAATACGCCCACACCGACCGCGACACCGCCGATCTGCGGCGGTCGCTGGCGGCCCTGGCCGGCCGCATGACAGCGAACGGGACCTGACCGGGCCGCCCGCTCAACGGCCGGAAGCGGTCTTCCGCTTCATCGCCATCGAGAGGCGAAACATCACGTTTGCGGCCGCGTACCCGGCGAAGTGCCACAGCGCCTTGTCGAAGGGAATGCGCTCGACCTGCCGGAGCAGCTTCCACGAATACGCGGCGGCGACCAGCTTGTTGGCGGAGAGCGAGCCGCGATGCACGCGGTACGAGACCAGCGGCTCGTCGACGCCGACCGCGGTCCGGGACCCGTCGCGCAGCAACTCCAGCCAGTAGCCGTGATCCTGGCGGCGCCTGATCGGCGGCATCCGCACCGAGCCGCAGGTGGCGCGCCGCACCATCCCGGTCGAGCACGCGATCAGGCAGCGCCTGAGCAGTTTCTCGTACCGTACCGTATCGGGCACGGAGACGATGGCGCCGGCCGGACGGCCATAGCGCCGGCGCTCGTAGCCGGTGTATGATAGGTCCGCGTGAGAGGCTTCCATGGCCGCTATCTGCTTGGCGGTCTTCTGCGGATACCAGAGGTCGTCGCTGTCGATGAAGCCGATCCACTCGCCCCGCGCCTGGTCGAGCCCCAGGTTGCGGGCGCCGGCGGCGCCTCGATTGGTCCGCTGCGGGAGCAGACGGATGCGGGAATCGCGCCGCTGACAGGCGGCGACGATGGCCGTAGTGGCGTCGGTGGAAGCATCGTCGACGACGATCAGCTCCCAGTCCTCCACCGTCTGCGCGATGACCGAATCGATCGATGCGGCGACGTAGCGCTCAGCATTGAAGCTGGGCATGATGACGGATACCAGCGGAGCGGCCATCGGGACCAAGAATACCACGCCGCCAGACCTGATGAAGCGCACGGTGCCGGCTGACACCGGCACGTCATGGCTGCGATAGCGATCGTCGGAGGGGCCGGATTCATCGGCCGGCGGCTGGTGTGCGCGCTGCGCGGCGCCGGGCACGAGGTCACCGTCGTCGACGCGGCTGCGGGCGACGGCCTCGCCGATGCGGCCGCGTACCGGCGAGCGGACGTGCGCGACCGGGCCGCGTTGACCGCCGCCCTGGAAGGGGCCGAGGCGGTCTACAACCTGGCGGCGGTCCACCGGGACGACGTCAAGCCGGTGTCGCGCTACGAAGAGGTGAACGTCGCCGGCGCGGCCAACATATGCGGCGCCTGCGGGGACCTGGGGATCGACCGTATCGTCTTCACCAGCTCGGTATCCGTGTACGCCATGGGCACTCCGGACGCGACGGAGCTGCACGCGCCGGCGCCCTTCAACCCGTACGGCCGGTCGAAGCTGCGCGCCGAGCAGGTGCATCGCGCCTGGCAGGCGGACGCGCCGAAGGACCGGTCGCTGGCGATCGTCCGGCCGGCCGTCGTGTTCGGCGAAGGGAACCGCGGCAACGTCTACCAGCTCATGCGTCAGATCAGCACCGGCCGGTTCCTGATGATCGGCTCGGGCCTCAACCGGAAGTCCATGGCCTACGTCGGCAACGTGGCCGAGTTCCTGGTCGCGGTCATGGACCGGCAAGCGGGCGCCCGCCTGTTCAACTACGCGGACAAGCCCGACCTGTCGATGCAGGAGCTGGTGGAGACCGCGCGACAGGCGCTGGGCATGACGCCGGACGTCGGCGTCCGGCTGCCGTACGCGCTCGGCTACCTGGGCGGCATGGCATGCGATCTGGCGGCGGCGCTGACCGGCAGGACGCTGCCGGTCAGCGCCGTCCGAATCAGGAAGTTCTGCAGCACCACCACGTTCGCGGCCGAGCGGGCGCTGGCGACCGGGTTCCGGCCGCCGTTCTCGCTGCACGACGCGCTGGTGCGGGTGATCCGGCACGAGTTTCTGTCCCCCCCCCCCCCCCCCGGCCCCGGGGGGGGGGGGGGGGGGGGGGGGTGAGGTCACGACGCCGGGCCGCTCACTGCGTGGCTGGCGGACCGGAGGACGGTGAGGCACCGCAGCGACCCGCACGGCAGGCGGAGGCCTTGACCGACGCGGGGGCCTTGGCCGACGCGGGGGCCTTGACCGACGAAACGGACGACATGGGCCCACAAGGACTTGAACCTTGGACCAACGGATTATGAGTCCGCCGCTCTAACCGACTGAGCTATGGGCCCCTCTTCTTTCAGGACGTGCAGCCAATACGGCAGCCAACTACGGCAGTTCAATACGGAAATGGCCGGCCGGTCAAGACCGGAGCGCCTGCAGCCGTTCGACCAGGGTGGGATGCGAATAGTGGTAGAAGCTGTACCAGGGATGCGGGGACAGGTTTGCCAGGTTGTCCCGGCTCAGCTTGATCAACGCGCCGGCCAGCGGCCCGGGCGCGACCGAAGCCGCCGCGAACCGGTCGGCGGCGTACTCGTGGCGGCGCGACCACAGCGCCGACAGCGGTCCCAGCCAGAACGTGAACGGCCCGGCCAGCAGGCTGAACAGCACCAGCGCCGCGTGGTGGCTCGGCTCGCGCACGCCGAACGCCGCGAACAGCGGCGCGTAATCGAGTAGCAGGCTCAGGATCCAGAGCCCGACTCCGGTCGCCGCCACCGACAGCGCCAGCCGCTGCGGTACGTGCCGCAGCCGCTCGTGGCCGATCTCGTGCGCGACCACCGCCTCGATCTCGGCAGTGTCGAGCTGGTCGAGCAGCGTGTCGAACAGCACGATCCGCTTCACCGGCCCCAGCCCGGTGAAATAGGCGTTGCTGTGCCGGGAGCGTTTGCTGCCGTCCATCACGAAGATGCCGCGCAGGCGATAGCCCAACCGCCCGACGAGCGCCGCCAGCCGCGCGCGCACCTCGCCTTCGCCGATCGGGACGAAGCGGTTGAACAGCGGCGCGATCAGGGTGGGATAGAGCACCAGTAGCACGACCTGGAAGGCGACGATGACGCCGCCCGCGTACAGCCACCAGAGGCTGCCGGCGCGGTCCATGAAGACGAACAGCACCAGCAGCACGACCGCGCCGAGGAGCAGGGAGATGAGGCCGCCCTTCAGGCGATCGAGCAGGAACAGCCGGAGCGTCGTCCGATTGAAGCCGAAGCGCTGCTCGATCACGAACTGCGAATAGAGCGCCGTCGGTATGCCCAGCGCGCTGAAGAAGGCGCCGACGGCCAGCACGTAGAGCCCTCCCGCCAGATAGGGGTGCAGCGCCAGCCGGCCCACCGCGGCATCGAGGGCGCCGAGCACGCCGCTCAGCGCCACCGCCAGCACCGCGGCCGCCGAAACGGAGTTGGCCAGCAGCGCGAAGCGGCCGCGCGCCTGCGCATAGTCGCGCATGCGCGCGTGGGTGGCGCCGTCCACCGCCCCGTCGAGCGCCGGCGGCGGGACGCGCTGCGCGCGCCCGTGGCGCAGGTTGAGGATGCCCAGGCCGGTCTCCACCACCCGCTGCAGCGCGAACAGCGTCAGATAGAGCGCCAGAATCGCCGAGGCGGTCATGCGCGGCTCCGCAGCGCAGCGCTCATCGGGGAGCGGGCCGCGCGGCGCGGTCCGGCGCGCGGCCGCGGATGGTCGGATAGGTCTCCACCGGCACGCCGCGCACGCAGGCGATCACCTCGGCGACCACCGACAGCGACCCGGTGGCGATGACGGTCTGAGGCCGGCGGTCGGCGCCGACGCCGGCCGCCGCAGCGCCGGCGGCGGCGGCGATGTCGTCGCCGCCGCCCAGCACCGCGAACCCTTCCTGTCGCAGCGCCGCGGCGACCGCCTGCGCCGGTTCGGCGCGCGGGTGATGCGACCGGACCGCGTAGGCGCGGCCGGTGAGGCGGCGCAGCGGCTGCAAGGTCTCCACCAGGTCGTGGCCGGTGAGGGCGCCGACCACCGCTACGGTGCGCTGCGGATCGACCCGCCCGGCAAGCGCGCCCACCATACGCTGCATCGCGTACGGGCTGTGCGCCCCGTCGACGATCACCTGCACGCCGCGCCACCACAGGCGCTCCAGCCGGCCCGGCCAGCGCACGGCCGCCAAGCCGCGCCGCACCGCCTGCGGATCGAGGCGTTCTCCCAGGAACAGCTCGCCGGCGGCGACCGCCACCGCGGCGTTCTCTCCCTGGTAGTCGCCGGCGAGCGGCAGGTCGATCCGGTAGCGTCCGCGCGGGGTCTCCACCTGCAGCCGCTGGCGGTCCAGCCGCTGGCGGTCGCCGGCGTCGTCGTCGACCGACCAGCGGACGCCGGCGCCGACCTGGATCACCGGCGCGCGCTGCCGGGCGGCCACGCCCAGGACGACCTCCAGCGCCCCCTCCATCTGCGGGGCCAGCACCACCGGTACGCCCCGCTTGATGATGCCGGCCTTGGCGCGGGCGATGCTTTCGATCGTGGGGCCGAGCACGGCGACGTGATCGAAGCTGATGTTGGTGATCGCGCAGACCGACGGCGTCACCACGTTGGTGGAGTCGAGCTCGCCGCCCAGACCGACCTCGATCACCTGCGCGTCGACCCCGGCCTGCCGGAAGTGGAGCAGCGCCATGGCGGTAAGCGCCTCGACCGTGGTCGGTTCGCCGAACGGCGTGTCCCGCGCGACCTGCCGCAGCGGTTCCCAGACCGCGTCGACCAGGCGCGCGAACCCGGCCGGTTCGATCGGATCGAGACCGTGGCGGATCCGTTCGGTCACCTGCAGCAGATGAGGAGAGGTGTACAGCCCGACGCGCAGGCCGTGCGCCTGCAGCATCGAGCTGAGCATCGCCGAGGTGCTGCCCTTGCCGTTGGTGCCGGTGACGTGCAGCGTCGGCACCGACAGGTGCGGGTCGCCGAGCCGCTGCAGGAGCGCGCGGATGCGGTCGAGCCGGAAGGTGCGGTGCGCAGGGCTGTGGCGGGCACGCTCGAAGTCGGCGAGCTGCATGAGACGGTCGACCGCACGGCGGTAGCGCCCCGCAGGCGCGGCCGACGGGGACGGCGACGGCGGGGACGGCGGCGGCGGGGACGATGCGGAAGATTCGGTCACGGCCGGTACCGGCGCGATTCTACCCGCCGCGGTCCGGGGTGCGTCAGTTGCGCGAGAAGTCGGGGCGGTCGGTCCGATCGGCCGCCAGGGCGTCGTCATCGACCCGGCACGCTTCCCCGTCGTGGGCGCCGCACACGCCGCAGGTGGCGGACGCGCCTGCCGCGCGGCCGTGGTCGATGGGAACGAAGCTGCCGCAACCAAAGCGCTTCACCTCGCGTTGCTGCCCGAGCAGCACCTTGAGCGACAGCGCGGCTGCGGCGGCGATCATGATCGCGATGCTCAGGATGATCGTCACCATCGGGTCCTCCGGTTGCGGGTAGTATACCACCGTTCGCGCGGCCCGGCACCTTGCGCGGCCGGCCCTTTGCGCCGCCCGGCACCCTGCGCTGTCCGGCAGGCTTGCCCTGCCGGCGCCGCGCGGCGATGATACCGCGATGATCCGACCGAAGCTGGGCGAAGCGGTGGCAAGGTCGCCGGCGGTGGCAAGGTCGCCGGCGGCGACGAGGGCGGCGTGAGCGCGCAACGGCTCGCGGTACTGGGCGGCGGCCCCGGAGGGTATGCGGCCGCCTTTCTGGCAGCCGACCTGGGGCTGTCGGTGACCCTGATCGACGATGCGCCGAACCCGGGCGGCGTCTGCCTGTATCGCGGCTGCATCCCGTCCAAGGCGCTGCTGCACGTCGCCAAGGTGATCGGCGACGCACGGGATGCGGAGGCATGGGGCGTCCGCTTCGGCGAGCCGCAGATCGATCCGGACGCGGTGCGCGCCTGGAAGGGATCGGTGGTAAGCCGGATGACCGGCGGGCTCGGCTCGCTGGCCAGGCAGCGCAAGGTGACCCTGGTGCAGGGTCGCGGCCGCTTCACCGGCTCCCGCGAGATCGCCGTGAGCACCGCCGACGGTGAGCGGCGCGTCGCCTTCGATCACGCGATCATCGCTACCGGATCGCGGCCGGCGACGGTGCCGGCGCTGAGCCTCGACTCCGACCGGGTGCTCGATTCCACCTCCGCGCTGGAGCTGCCGGACGTCCCCGGCCGGCTGCTGGTGGTCGGCGGCGGCTACATCGGGCTGGAGCTGGGCAGCGCGTACGCGGCGCTCGGCAGCGCCGTGACCGTGGTGGAGATGACCGACGGCCTGCTGCCGGGGGTCGACCGCGACCTGGTCGGCGTGCTGGAACGCCGGCTGCGCGGCTCGCTCGCCGCGGTCCATACCGGCACTCGCGTCGACGCCGTCGCGGAGACCGACGACGGCTTGGCGGTGACGCTGTCGGGAGCGACAGACGGCGCCGAACGCTACGACCGGATGCTGGTGAGCGTCGGCCGCGTGCCGAACTCCGGCGGCCTCGGTCTGGAGCGGACCGGCGCCGCGGTCGGCGCGGACGGGTTCATCGAGCACGACGATCAGCAACGGACCGGCGACCGGGCGATCTTTGCGGTCGGCGACGTGGCCGGGCAGCCGATGCTGGCGCACAAGGCGTCGCACGAAGGGCGCGTCGCCGCCGAGGCGGCGGCCGGCCGGCGGGTCGCCTTCGAGCCGCAGGCGATTCCGGCAGTGGTCTTCACCGATCCCGAGATCGCCTGGTGCGGGCTGACGGAGACCGAGGCCAAGGCGCACGGCCGCGACGTGCAGGTGAGCCGCTTTCCGTGGACGGCCTCCGGCCGCGCGACCACCCTGGGCCGCTCGGAGGGACTCACCAAGCTGCTGGTCGACCCGGGCACCGACCGGGTGCTCGGCTGCGGCATCGCCGGCCCCGGCGCCGGCGAGCTGATCGCGGAGGCGGTGCTGGCGATCGAGATGGGGGCGGTCGCCACCGACGTGCGCTTGACGATCCATCCGCATCCGACGCTGTCGGAGACGCTGATGGAAGCGAGCGAGGTCCTGTTCGGCACCGCCACCCACATCTTCCGGCCGCGCCGGTAGCGCGAGCCGGCGGTGAGGAGCGACCTCGGCCGGGCCGAGCTGCTCGACCTGCTGCACCACCGGCGCAGCGAGCGCTACGTGCACCGCGTGGCAGCCGGCGTCGACCGCCACCTGTTCAGTTCCTGCTTCGCGGAGGTCGAGATCGAGGGCCTGGAAGAAGCCAAGCGCCGCTCGGAAGCCGGCGAACGGCTGGTCTTCGTCCCCAACCACCAGAGCGAGTACGACTGGATGATGCTGCAGGCATACCTGACGCTGCACGGCATCCGCGCCGCCGTGCAGGCCGGGGACAACCTGTTCATCGGGCCGCTCGACACCTTCCTGCGCAAGTGCGGCGCCTTCATGGTGGTGCGCGACCGGCACGCCTTCCATGCGCGCCGCTGGTTCCCGAACCTGATCCTCAAGTCGCTCGGCTTCCGCCCGGTGATCGTGACCCGCGACCAGTACAACGCCCTGTACCTCGATCAACTCAAGCGGGTGCTCAGCAGCGACGGGCTGCACCTCATGGTGTTCCCCGGCTACGAGGCCGACGAGTTCACCGGCGAGGTGAAGTACGGCCGCTCCTATTCCGGCCGCCTGAACCCGTTGTCGCCGCTGGTCTTTCTGACCGTCCGCAACGCCCTGCGCGACCTGCGCATGGAACGGGCGAGCTACGTTCCCATCAACATCTCCTACGAGCGGGTGCCGGAGGACCTGGTGTTCCGCTCCTACCGGGCCGGACCGCGGCAGAGCAAGTTTGCCAAGTACGTCTATGACAACTACTACGCGTTCATTCGCGTGCCGATCACGCGGCGCATCCGCAACCAGCGCTCGCGGGTGGTGATCAAGTTCGGGGAGGCGATGGCCGCCGACCTGCGCGCACGCGCGAAGGTGGTGGCTCGCGCCGTGTACGAACGGCTCGCCCGTCTGATCCGCGTGTACGAGAGCACGGCGGTGTTCGCGTCGCTCGACAACCGCTTCCGCATCTCCCGCACCGAGCTGGCGGAACGCGTCGACCGGACCATCACCGCCGCCGAAGGAGCCGGCCTCGATACCGGCCCGCTGTACCGGGACGGCAAGCGCAAGTCGCTGGAGGAGCTGCTGCAACGCACCGCGGAGCTGTTCAACTACCCACACATTCCGATCATCGCCACCAAGTCGTACCGGACCCTGGAGTACGACGACCGGGAGATATTCATCCACCACCCTCACCTGGCCTCCTACTACGGCAACAAGCTCAGCCACCTGCACGCCGCATGAGCGAGCACGTCGCATGAGCGACCGGCCGGTGCCCGGCGCGCTGCGCGCCCTGAGCGACGTCTCCGACCCCGGCGAGCGCTACCGCGCCCTGCCGGACGGCTACCGGGTCGGTCAGGCGCGCTTCGTCATCGTCACCGGCAGCGTGATGAGCGGGCTGGGCAAGGGCATCTTCTCGGCCGCCCTGGCGCGCCTGCTGGCCGACCGCGGGTTCTCCACCAACCTGATCAAGATGGACGGCTATTACAACGAGGACGCCGGCACGCTGAGCCCGTACCGCCACGGCGAGGTGTTCGTCCTCGACGACGGCACCGAGTGCGACATGGACATCGGCACCTACGAGCGGTTCATGGGCCGGAGCATGTCGCAGCACAACTACTTCACCAACGGTCGGCTTAGCCAGCGTATCAACGCGCTGGAGCGGAGCGGCCAGTTTTCGGGGTCGGACGTGCAGTTCTTCCCGCACGTCACCGGCGAGCTGGTGCGCTTCGTGCGCGAGTCGACGCAGGCGTCCGGCGCTGACATCACGCTGGTGGAGATCGGCGGCACGGTCGGCGACGAGGAAAACCGGGCGTACATCTCGGCGATGAGCGACCTGGCCTATCAGGAGGGCGAGCGCAACGTCTTCTTCATCAACCTGGTGTGGATCATCGAGGCGCACCATCTGAACGAGCAGAAGAGCAAGGCCGCGCAGCACGGCACGCAACTCCTCATGCAGATGGGGATCAAGCCGCAGATGCTGGTCTGCCGGGCCGAGAACGCGGTCGAGCCGGGCGTGCGGCAGAAGCTGGCCGACCGGCTCCGCATGCCGGTGCGGAACGTCATCGACCTGCACAACCAGCGCTCCATCTACCGCGTGCCCGGCCACCTGCAGGAGCAGAGCGTCGACGCGATCTGCCTGGAGTACTTCGGCATGGCGGGACGGACGCCGGCCGGCAACGCGAGCGGCGCCGACGCCACGCAGAGACCCGCGCCCACACCCGCGCCCGGCGGGTTGCAGCGCTATCTGGAAGCGCTCACGCGTACGCGGCGGATCGTGCGCATCGGCATCGCCGGCAAGTACCTGGGGCCGCGCGACACCTACGCCAGCATCCACAACGCCCTGGAGCACGCCGGCACCGACCGGAACGTTCGGGTGGAGGCGGTCGACGTGTCGTCGGAACTGATCGACGCCGCCGGCTCACCGCCGGCGCGCGCACGGCAGGCGGCCGAGCACCTGCAGGACCTGGACGGCCTGGTGGTGCCGGGCGGTTTCGGCCGCCGCGGCTGGGAAGGAAAGATCGCCTGCGTCGCCTACGCCCGCACGCACGGGATGCCGATGCTCGGCATCTGCTACGGCTTCCAGGCGGCGATGGTGGAGTTCGCCCGAGACCGCTGCGGGCTGACGGAGGCCAACACCCAGGAGGTAGACCCCCGGACCGAATCTCCGATCGTCCTGCTGCTGCCGGAGCAGTACAAGATCGAGGGGATCGGCGGCTCCATGCGCCTGGGCCGGCGCACCGTTATGCTGCGGCCCGGCTCGCTCGCCGCCCGCCTGTATCGGTCGGAGCGCGCCGAGGAGCGCTTCCGGCACCGCTACGAGCTCAATCCGCTCTTCCGGCCGCTGTTGGAGCGTCACGGGATGGTCTTCTCCGGGTGGGCGCCGGGACAACCGATCGTGCAGGTGGCGGAACTGCCCGGCCACCCGTTCTACTTCGGCGTCCAGTACCACCCGGAGTTCCTGAGCCGACCCGGCGCTCCCAGCCCGGTGTTCGCGGGCCTGATCGACGCCAGCCTGGCCGGCCGGCGCCGCTCGACCAGGCCGCCGGCGAGCGGCAGCGCCCCTCAGGCGCCGTCCCGCCGGCGGTACCACAGCCAGCCGAGCAGCAGACAGACCGCCCCGGCGATCGCCAGACGCGCCGCGGTCTCCGGCGTGGCCGGATAGCCGGCGAACAGCCGTCGGAGCGTGCCGGTGAAGTCCAGGATCGGCAGCGCGAGCGTGAAGGACGCGGCGCTCAGCAACAGCAGGCCGGCAGCCACGAGCAAGCCGTGCACGGGTCAACAGCCGACCGGATCAGCAGCCGACGATCGCCTCGATCTCGACCCGGTAACCGCCGGGAGGAGCGGCCTGGATGGTGCTGCGCGCCGGCCGCGGCTCCCGGAAGTACTGTACGTAGATCTCGTTCAGCCGTGCGAAGTTGTCCATGTCCGCCAGGAACACGGTGGTCTTGAGCACCTTGTCCATGCCGGAGCCGGCGGCCTCCACCTGCGTGCGAAGGTTGCGCAGCACCTGATGGGCCTCCGCCTCGAACGAATCGCGCACCGCCTGTCCGGTGGCGGGGTCGAGCGCGACCTGTCCGGAGATGAAGGCCACGTCTCCGTAGCGGATGATGGGCGAGTAGGGACCGCCGGCCGGAGGTCCCTCCTGCGGGGTGATCGCTTCACGTTTCATGCGACCAATCCTAAGTCCCGCGGCTCGGACCGCCAAGCGCTCCCCGCCCGGCGCCCGGCCGGGGTAGGCTGGACGGCATGGACGCGCGCGAGGCATACAGGGTAGCGCCGGCCGCCGGCCCGGTGCGCGGCACGGTGACGGTGCCGGGCTCGAAGAGCCTTACCAACCGCGCGCTGGTGGCGGCGGCGCTGGCGGCCGGCCGGTCGACGCTCCGCGGCGCGCTGTTCAGCGACGACACCGAGGCGTGCATGGACGGGCTCGCGCGGCTCGGCATCGGCATCGAGCCCGATGCCGCGGCGGCGCGCATCGCCGTCGACGGCGCCGGCGGCCGCATACCGGCGGCGGCGGCGGAGCTGGACGTGCGCTACTCGGGGACTTCGGCCCGCTTCCTGACCGCGGTGGCGGCGGCCGGACACGGCGTCTACCGCTTCGACGGCGCGCCGCGCATGCGCGAGCGTCCCATGGGCGAACTGCCGGCGGTGCTGGCCGCCGCCGGCGCTCGCTTTCGCTTCGCGGGCGCGCCCGACCATCTGCCGTTCGAGCTGCGCGCGGCGGGCCTGCCCGCCGGGCGTATCGAGATGAGCGCCGCGCACAGCAGCCAGCCGGTATCGGCGCTGCTGCTGTGCGCGCCGGCGGCCGACGGCGCCACCACGATCGTGGTGCGGGGCGCGGTGCCGTCGGAGCCGTTCATCGACCTGTCCGTGCGGGTGATGCGCGACTTCGGCGTCGACGTGGGTCGGCCGCGGCCCGGCGTCTTCGAGATCGCCGCCGCCGGCTACCGCGGCCGCACCTATGACGTCGAGCCGGACGCGACCAACGCCTCCTACTTCCTGGCGGCCGCCGCGCTGACCGGCGGCAGCGTGCGCGTGCGCGGGCTGGCCTTCGACTCCCCGCAGGGCGACGTCGCCTGCGCCGCGATCCTGCAGCGCATGGGCTGCGCGGTGCGGGAGGACGCGGACGGCATCACCGTGACCGGTCCCGAGCGGCTGCGCGGCGTGGACCTCGACCTCAACGCGGTGTCCGACCTCACGCCCACGATCGCAGCGATCGCGCCGTTCGCGGACGCGCCGGTGACGATCCGCAACGTCGCGCACATCCGCCTGCAGGAGACCGACCGCATCGAGGCGCTGGTCGCCGAACTGCGGAGACTGGGCGCCTCGGTGGAGGAGCGCCCGGACGGCCTCCGCATCGAGCCGTCGCGGCTCGCGCCGGCGCCGGTGCGCACCTACCAGGACCACCGCATGGCGATGGCATTCGCGGTGACCGGCCTGCGCGTGCCGGGCCTCACCATCCTGGACCCCGGCTGCACGGCCAAGACCTTCCCCGACTTCTTCGACCGCTTCGCCGCCCTCACCGCCGGCGGTCGTCGCTGAGCGCGCGCGGTTCGGCTTCGCCGGCGCGGGCGGCGCGCAGCGAGTCGCGCAGATGTCGCGCATTCGCTTCTTCCGCCAGCAGATACTCCGTCTCCGGGGAATCCGCGGGAAGCGGGAATACCAGGCGTACGCCGCAGTTGGCGGTGGAGCTGTCCGGGGTGTTGGCGGTGCGCGCGCCGACCCGGTAGCGGTTGCAGTAGGAGTGGTGGCACAGGAAGGAGCCGCCCTTCATCACCTTGCCGCGACCGCGCGCCGGCCCGCGCGGATCGACCCGATCCGGGCCGTGATCGGGGGAGAACCAGTCCGCGCACCACTCCCAGACGTTGCCGGCGGCGTTGCGCAGGCCGAATCGGTTGGCCGGGAAGGCGTCGACCGGCGCTCGGCCGGCGTAGCCGTCCTCGGCGGCGTCCCGCTCGGGAAACGCGCCTTGCCAGACGTTGCAGCGGTGCTCGCCGCCCGGGGTCAGCTCGTCGCCCCAGCAGTAGACCGCCTGTTCCAGCCCGCCGCGGGCGGCCAGCTCCCACTCCGCCTCGGTGGGCAATCGCCCGCCCTCGAACCGCGCCAGGGCGACCGCGTCGTTCCACGACACGTGCACGGCCGGCTCGTCCAGCCGGCCGGCCAGCGTGGTGCCCGGTCCCTCCGGCTGCGCCCAGCAGGCGCCCGGCACCCCCCGCCACCACGCCACGCCCGGCACCGCGCGCACCTCGTAGTCAGCGGCGACCGCCTCCGGCACGTGCGCGTGGAACACGAACGACCAGCCGAACAGCTCCGCCTCCGTGACGTAACCGGTGGCCGCGACGAACCTCGCAAAGCGGTAGCCGGTTACGCAGAAGGCGTCGCAGGCGAACGGGGAGACCGTCACCTCGCGCACCGGTCCCTCGCCGTCGGCGGGAAAGCCGTCGGGGTCGTCGGTCCCCATCAAGAAGGGACCGCCGGCGATCGGGACGCGCGCCGCCAACGACTCGCAACGCCGCCGTTCGCGCCGGTCGGCGCGCGCCAGCAGCCGTCGGGCGGCTTTCGGTCCGATCGCCGCCCCCGGCAGGGGCCCGGCGCGGGTCCGCCGCCGCGGCAGCGGAGCACCGGCCGGTCGACCGCGGCCGGGAACGCAGCAACGAGCGGCGGCCACGGCGTCCGGCTCTCAGGCTGCCTTGCCTCTCAGGCGGCTCGGCCGGACGCCAAACCCGGCCGCTTAGAAGCGGAAGCGGAGGCCGAGCTCGCCGGTGTGGCCGAGCGCCAGCTTCAGAATCTCACCGTCCTTGAACTTGGTCTCGGTCGTACCGGTCAACCGGTACCCCAGCGTCGCGATCAGACTGTCCGTGATGGAGTACCCGACCCCCGCAGCCCCCTGGAACGCGAACGCCCAGGCCGACGGCGCGTTGGTCGTTTGACCTTGCCGGATCGTGATCATGGACATGCCGCCGCCGACGCCGACGTAGGGGGTGAGCGGCGTGCCGGTGGCGACGTCGTAGTAGACGCTGCCGATCACGTCGATCGACGTCACGTTGTGGTTGGTCATGTTGCCCTTGATGTTGGCCAAGCGGTACCCGCCCGAGAGCTCCGGGCGGAACCCGAAGATGGCGTAACCGACGCCGAGCCGACCCCCCAGGAAACCGAAGTCGGTGTCTATCTTGGCACCATCGAAGTCCAGTTGAGCGGGAAACGTCGCGCCGTAGTTGACGCTGACGTAGAACCCGTCGTCCCCCATGCCCATTCCCATGTCCTGGGCGGAAAGGGCGGCAAGCGGAGACAGCAGGAGACCGGCGCAGAGCGCGAAACGGAGGCTGCGGTTGGTTTTCATGGTGGGGAGAGAATATCGACGATGGCGACGGCGTGTCAAGTCACACGTTCAGCCCATGCGCGGAATTCCCGGCGCCGGCGCCCTCAGCGGATGCGATAGCGGAAGCCCAACTCGGCGCTGTGGATCAGCGCCAGCGCCAGGGTGCTCTGCTCCCGGGTCTGCGCTTCGAGCGTGCCGGTCAGACGATAGCCCAGGGTGACGCTCATCCGCTTCGTGACCGCGACGCCGATGCCGGCGGCCCCCTGGAAGGAGAACGCCCACGCCGAGTCATCGATATCCTCGACTGCCGGCGCGCCGTGGCCATGCGCCTTGAGCGTCACCAGCGAAATGCCGCCGCCGCCGCCGAGGTATGGCGTGATCCCCAGGCCGGTATCGAGGCCGTAGTACACGCCTGCCGCAAAGTCCATGGAGCCCAGGGCGCCCTCCACGCCGGACAGAGCGAACGCCTTGCCGTCGACGCCGGGCTTGAACGTGGCGGACGCCACCGACGCGGTGTGGTACCCGACGGAAACCTCGGGCCGAAACCCGAATATGGCGTAGCCCAGGCTGAACCGGCCCCCCAGCCAGCCGACGTTGGACTTCACGCCGAGGGTGTAGGCGCTGTCCGGGCCGATGATCTCCCGGTCGGCCGGCAACGACGCGCCGTAGCTGCCGGTGACGAAGAACCCGTCGTCATTCGGCGTGCCGCCGCCCGGCTGCTGAGCGAGGGCGGCGAGCGGCGCCAGCAGGAGCGCGGCGCAGAGCGCGAACCGTAAGCTGCGGTCGGTTATCATGGCGCGGGTTAAGTACACGATGCAGCGATGCCGTGTCAACGCGATTGCGCCGCGGCGCGCCGGCGGCCGGCGGCCGGGGACGCCGGCCGCATGACCGCTCCGGTCGGCGCGATCCGCGACGCGCTCAGCTATCTGGCGCGGTTCCGCGGCCGCCTGTTCGTGATCAAGATCGACGACCGCGTGCTCGATTCGCCGCTGGCGGCGGTGCTGGTGCACGACATCGTGCTGCTGCAGCGCATGGGCATCCGCGCGGTGGTGGTCGCCGGCGCGCGCGCCGCGATCGATCGAGCGCTGCAACGCGCGGCGCTGTCCTCCCGGTACCACCGCGGCCGGCGCGTCACCACCGAGCCGATGATGGAACACGTCATCCACGCGGTGTCGGCGCTCAGCACGCGGCTCATGGCGCTGTTCTCGGAATGCGGCGGTCACGCCGCCTCCGGCAACTGGGTCCGCGCCCGCTCCCTCGGCGTGGTCGACGGCGTCGATTACGACCGCTCGGGCCGCGTCGAGCGGGTCGACGCCGCCCTCATCCGCGCGCTGATCGACCGCGAGGTGGTGCCGATCATCACCACCATCGGCTGGAACGGGGTCGGCACCGCCTACAATCTGGCAAGCGACGACCTTGCGGTGGCCGTCGCCGCCGGCCTGCAGGCCGCCAAGCTGTTCGTGGCCGCGGCGGCGCCCGGCATTCGGGCGCCCGATCGTTCCGATGCCGATCGGCCCCGGCGGCCGGCGGGCGCCCCACTACGCGCGTCCGGCGCCTACTCGACCATGACCGCGGATGAAGCGGCCGCGCTGGCCGCCGCCGAGGATTCCGGTCTGGACGCGCACGCGCGGGCGATGCTCCGCCTGGCGATCGCCGCCTGCCGCGCCGGCGTGGAGCGCGTGCACGTGATCGACGGCACGCGCGACGGGCTGCTCCTGGAGGAGGTCTTCTCCGTGGGCGGGTCCGGCACGATGGTGTACGCCAACCGCTTCTCAGACTTCGGCGCCGCCGCCCCGGAGGACGTGCCGGCCATCATGAGCCTGCTGCAACCGCTGGTCACTGGCGGCCTGCTGGTGCCGCGCTCGCCGGAGCGGATCGGCGCGGCGATCGACGATTGGGTGGTCTACCGCGTCGACGACACCATCCAGGGGTGCAGCGGGCTCGACCACCTGGGCGGCGGCGACGCGGAGATCGTCGGCCTGGCGGTCAACCCGCCGCACCGCGCCGCCAACGTCGGCCGCCGCCTGGTGGAGCTGCTGCTGCGCCGGGCGAGCGACCGCGGCGCGCGCAGAATCTTCGTGCTCACCACGCAGGCTATCGACTTCTTCCGGGAACTCGGCTTCCGGGACGCCGAGCCGACCGCGTTGCCGGCCGCCCGGCGCAGCCTCTATGATCGTCAGCGCGGCTCGCGCGTCCTCATGATCGATCCACGTCAGGCGACCTGAGTCGCTCAC
Organism: Spirochaetia bacterium; assembly: GCA_965203515.1. Lineage (GTDB taxonomy): Bacteria > Spirochaetota > Spirochaetia > SZUA-6 > Bin103 > CATQHW01. The sequence goes on along the minus strand of OZ241907.1, from coordinate 3,401,732 downwards.
CCGGATGGACGCGAACTCGATGACCACCCCACGTTCCGGCCTGCGCCGGCCTCACCTCGGCTTCATCGGCGCCGGCACCATGGCGCTGGGATTGGCGCGCGGCATCCGCGACGCCGGTCTGGCCGGCGCGATCACGGCTCACGATCCGGTGCGCGAGCGGCTGGACCGGTTCTGCGCCGCGGTCGGCGCGACGGCCGCCGCGGACAACGGCGCCGTGGCCGCGCAGGCCAAGATCGTGTTCCTGGCGGTGAAGCCGCAGGACGTGGAGACGGTCGCCGCCGAGCTGGCTGCCGCCGGCGTCGACCTGGCCGGCCGGCTGGTCGTGTCGATCGCCGCCGGCGTCACCCTGGCGCGCCTGGCCGGCCGGCTGCCGGCGGCGCGGCTGATCCGCGTGATGCCCAACCTGCCGTGCGTGGTCGGCGAGATGGCCGCCGGCTTCGCCTGCGGCCCGACCGCCACCGGCGAGGATGCCCGCGCGGTCGGCGGCCTGTTGCGCGCGCTGGGGGTGGCGCTGGAGGTCGATGAGGGAGACCTGGACGCCGTCACCGCCCTGTCGGGATCCGGGCCGGCGTTCATGGCCCGGCTGCTGCAGGCGTTCATCGACGCCGGCGCGGCCTGCGGCCTGCCGCGGGAGACGGCGCGCGCGCTGACCCTGCAGACCGCCAAGGGGACCGCCGCGCTGCTGCAGGAGCGCGGCTATGAGACCGCGGACTTCATCGACATGGTCAGCTCGCCGGGCGGGACCACCGCGGCCGGCCGCGCCGTGCTGGAGTCCTCCGACCTGCGCGCCGTCATCGCCGACACGATCGCCGCGGCGGCCGCGCGCGGCCGCGCGCTGGCCGGAGGATGAGCATGGCCGCGAGCATGGAGCGGGCGGCGCGCAGCGCCCGCGAGGCCGGCCGCCGGCTGCGCACCATGCCGGCTTCGCTGCGCGACGCCGCGTTGCGCGCCATCGCCCGCCGCATCGGCGACCACCGCGCCGAGATTCAGGCCGCCAACGCCCGCGACCTCGAGCGCGCGCGCGCCGACCGCATCCCGCAGCCGCTCATCCAGCGGCTCGGCCTGTCGGACGCCAAGATCGCCGCGATCGACGCCAGCCTGCAGGAAGTGGCGGCGGCGCCCGATCCGCTGCAGCAGGTACAGGTGGCGCGCCGGCTCGACGAGGGCCTCACCCTGACGCGGGTGACCGTGCCGATCGGGGTGCTGGGGGTGATCTTCGAGTCGCGGCCCGACGCGCTGGTGCAGATCGCTTCGCTCTGCATCAAGTCCGGCAACGCCGCCATCCTCAAGGGCGGCTCGGAAGCCGCGGAGTCGAACCGGGCGCTGTTCGACTCCATAGCGGCGGCGCTGGCCGCCACCGACCCGCGCTTCGCCGGCGCCCTGCACCTGGCGACCGGCCGCGATCAGATCGACGACCTGCTGCGCATGGACGACCTGGTCGACCTGATCATCCCGCGCGGGTCGCCCGAGCTGGTGCGCAGCATCCAGGACCGCACGCGCATCGCGGTGCTGGGCCACGCCGACGGCATCTGCCACGTGTACGTCGACGCCGCCGCCGACCTGGAGCAGGCGGTGGCGATCGTCGTCGACGCCAAGACCGAGTATCCGGCGGTCTGCAACGCCGCGGAGACGGTGCTGGTGCACGCCGCGGTCGCCGACCGGCTGCTGCCGCGGCTGCGGGAAGCCCTGCCGCAGGTAGCGTTGCGCGGCGACGAGCGGGTGCGCGCGCTGATCGACGTGCCGGCGGCGGCGGCGGCCGACTGGGACACCGAGTACCTCGACCTGATTCTGGCGCTCAAGGTCGTGGACGATCTGCAGGAGGCGATCGCCTTCATCAACCGGCACGGCAGCGCCCACACCGACGCGATCGTGACCACCGACCGGCAGGCGGCCGACACCTTCTTCGCGCAGGTCGACTCGGCATCGGTGCTGTGCAACTGCTCGACCCGCTTCGCCGACGGCTACCGCTTCGGGCTGGGCGCGGAGGTCGGCATCTCCACCACGCGCATCCACGCGCGCGGCCCGGTCGGCGTGGAAGGGCTCACCACCTACGCCTATCGCCTGCAGGGCGACGGCCACGTGGTCGCCGACTACACCGGCGGCGCGCGCCGCTTCCATCACCGCGACCTGCCGGCGCCGCCGGCGGGCGGGACGGGCTGACGGCATGCGCGTCCTCATCAAGATCGGCACCGGCGCGATCGGCGCCGGACCGCGGCTCGATCGGCCGTGGCTGCGCGGCAAGGTCGGCGAGATCGCCGCGCTGCTGCGCCGCGGCGACGAGGTGCTGATGGTCAGCTCCGGCGCGGTGGCCGCCGGCATGGAGGTGGTGGGGCTGGCCGAGCGCCCGGCCGAGCCGCTGGAGCTGCAGATGCTGTCCGGCATCGGCCAGATTCCGCTGGCCGACTGCTATCGGGAGCTGTTTCGGGAGCACGGCGTGCAGATCGCGCAGGTGCTGCTGACGCACTACAATTTCGACACCCCGCGGGAGGAGCGCACGATCCTGCGCATCCTGGACGCGTACCTGTCGCGCCGGATCGTGCCGGTGATCAACGAAAACGATCTGGTGAACAAGGAAGAGCTCGACTCGCGCGGCCACTTCACCGACAACGACATCCTGGCAGCGCTGGTCGCCGTCGGCGTCAAGCCCGATCTGGCGGTGATCCTGACCAACGTCGACGGCCTGCGCGCCGGCGGCGAGCACGGGCCCCTGATCCCGTTGGTCGAGCGGGTCGACGACGACATCCGCGCGCACGCCTCCCGCGAGGCGAGCCCGCTGGGGCTGGGCGGCATGTCGTCCAAGGTCGACGCCGCCGAGCTGATGACCGCGCACGGGATCGACGTGATCGTCGGCAACGGCACGGCGGAGCTCGAGCCGCTCATCGACGGCTCGACCCCGCGCACCCTGTTTCGAGCGCAGCGCCGCACCGCTCGTTCGCCGGCTGCCGCGGCCCGCGCCTGAGCGGTACCCGCGGTGCGCGCCCGATACCTGATCGAAGCGTTCGTCCTGGCGGCCGCCGCCTTCGCGCTCGATCTGACGGTCACCGACGACCCGGGGCTGCTCGACGCCATCGTCAATCCCTATCTGCTGGCGGCCCTGGTGATCGCCGCCTACCGCGGCTGGCTGCCCGGCTACGCGGCGCTGGCCGCCGGTGCCGCGCTCGCGTACGCGGGGCTGGAGATCGGCCCGGCCGTACCGGCCGCGTCCGACCCGCTCGCGGATCCCCGCCTGCCGACGCTCGCCTTGACCGCGGTGATCGGCGTGCTGCTGTTCGGCCTGATCCACTTCGCCGGGCGCCGGCGGATGCGGCGCCTGCAGCGGGAGGCGGCCGATCTTGGCCGCGCGCGCGACGTGGCGGAGCGCCAGCGCACCGGGTTGCTGGCCGCGGCGAGCGAGCTGGAACGGCAGGTGAGCGGCCAGCGCGATTCGCTGGCCTATCTCCACTCCAGGTGGCGCGAGCTGTCGTCGGCGAACGTGGACGAGACGCTGCGCGTGCTGCTCGACACGGTGTCGGAGCTGACCGGCGCGGACCGCTGCTCACTCTGGCAGTTCGACGCCGCCGCCGGCGAGCTGGTGGTCCGGGCGACGGCCGGCGGGGACGCCGATGACCGTGCCGAGCGCCGTCTGCCGGTCAACGGCAGCATCGAGGGATGGGTGCTGCGCAACGATCGGCTCTTCTCCGCCAAGCACCTGACGCGCTACGAGACGCTGCGGCGCGCAGACCGCGGCGCGGTGGTCTATGCGGCGCCGCTGCGCGCCGGCGCGCGCGCGTGGGGGGTGATCGACGTCGAACGCCTGCCGTTCGAGCGGTTCAACGCCCACACGGAGCATCTGCTCCTGCTGACCGCGGCGGTCGCGGCCGCGCCGCTGGAGCAGGCGATCGCGTACGAATCGGGCCTTGCGCCGGCCGATCGTTCGGCGTACACCGGCTATCCGCTGTTCGAGCAACTCGACCGCGTACTGCCGGCGGAGGTGGCCGCGTGCGCGGCCGGCGGCGGCACCCTGAGCGTGATCCTGATCCGGATCGGCAACTATCACCGGCTGGTGAGCGACGCCGGGGCGGAGCACGGCGACCGGGTGATCGAAGCGGTGTTCCGTGCGGCCCGGGGGATCGCCGCCGGGGCGGCGCGCTGCTTCCACTACAAGCACGACGGGCAGTTGGCGGTGGTCTGTCCCGGCCTCGACTTCGACGGCGCGGCGCTGTTCGCGCTCGACCTGCTCCGCTGGGCGGCGGAACCGGCCGCGCCGGACGACTGCGGAGGCGCGCGGCCGGAGCTGGCCGTGGGCTACTCGTCGCTCGCGCGCGGGGTGGACGACGCGGACGCGCTGCTGCGCATGGCGGAGAACCTGCTGGCGATGCAGCACCGGGAACGTTCGCGCGGCGACGTTGCCGGAAGCGGCGGCGCCGGATGACGGTGCGCCCGGCGCCGGGGGCGGCGCGGATCGGACTGCGCACCGCCGACGGCTGCTTCTATCCGCTGATGTCGGAGACCTTCCGCGGCGTCCGGCAGGTCGTGCTCACCACCGCCGAGGCGGCGCAGCGCGCCGCCGACGTCGAGCTGTTCCGGGAGGAGCCGGGCGGCGGCGAGCGCTACCGGCATCTGGGCACGGTGCATCTGGAGACGGGGGCGGACGACGCGGCGCCGGACGGCGCCGGACGGCCCGACCTGGTGCTGCGCGTCAGCCTGGACGCCGGCGGCGTGCTGCACGCGTCGGTGACCGGGCCGGCCGGGCAGGGCGAGCTGCGGGCAGCGCTGCAGGACTCCGCTGCCGGCGAGACGGCGCTGCGCACCGCTGCCGAGCTGGCCGGCGTGCGGGAGACGATCGCCGCCGGCCTGCTGGACGGCGAGCCGCGCGCCGCGGCCCCCGCGGCAACCGCGTGGCGTGCCGGGTCGGGCGCCGGCGAGGCGGGCGCCGGCGGGGACGGGGGCGCCGGCGGCGTGGCGCCGGTCGAGCCGTTCGTGTACCGCTGCACGTCGACGCTGCCGGTGAACGCAGCTCCGTACGACCGGGAGCGCGTCCGCTGGCTGGCGGAGCGTCCCGACCTGAGCGATGCGGAAGCGGACCTGCTCCGTTCGATCTACCGCCGGCTGGAGCGGGACCGCGACCCGGCGCGCGCCCGGCAGGCGCAGGCCGCGCTGCGCTCCCTGGACGAGCGCACGCGCGAGCGGGACACCGCCGGCCCGCGTGCAGCCGGCCGGCACGCGGATGGCGCGGATGACACAGATGCGGACGCGGCCGGCGGCGCATCCCCCGCCCGGCAGGCGGCGGCATTCGCCCGGGCGTCGGCATTCGCCCAGGCGTCGGCGGCATTCGACCGCCGCGAATACGGAGCGGTGCTGCGCCTGCTGCACGCCGTCGACGGTGCGCTTGGGCTTGACCTTGACGATGGCGCCGCACGGGCGGCCGGCGCCGGCCGGGCGATACCGGCGGACCTCGCCGACTACTGGCTGGACGACCGCTAGCGCGGTCAGGTCAGAGGTCGGTCGCCGTCGTCTCGATCGACAGGCGGTGCACCGGCGCTCCGGCGAACTGGGTGGAGACCGCCAGCGCCACCCGCTCGTCAGCGGTCAGGATCACGAGCTGCCAGCCGGTCCGCTCCCGGAAGCGGGCGACCAGCCGCAGGGCGCGGCGCATGCGCGTGGTGTCCATCGACCGAAACGGCTCGTCCATGACCAGGAGCGCCGGTTCGCGCTGCGCCCGCTCGGCCAGGGCCAGGCGAGCGGCCAGGGCGTAGGCGTCGCGCGTGCCGTGCGAAAGCCGGTCGGCCGGCCGCGCGGCGCCGTAGGCATCGACCACCAGCGGCTGCTCCTCCAGCGCCTGCAGGTTCACCGACGACGACAGACCCGGCGCGGCGGTCGGCTGCGCGGTCCCGGCCGTGTAGACCCCTTCCGGTCCGGCGGCGCTCCCGGAGAGCGCCGTGTAGCCGGCGCCGATGTCGGCGGACAGCTCGTCGAGCGCGGCGGTCGATTCGTCGGCGATGCGGGCAAACAGCGCGGCGGCGACGCCGGCCGCGCGCCGGTCGAGCTCCAGCGCGGCGATGCGGCGCTCGGCGGCGGCGGCGCGCGGGTCGAGGTCGGCCATCTCGTCCGCGCCGGCGCTCAGCGCCGCCGCCTGTTCCCGGTCGCGGGTCATCCGCTCGTCGAGCCGTTCCAGCCGCTCGCGCAGCTCGGCGGCGCGGCCGCGCAGCCGCTCTTCGTCGTCGGCCGCGTGTGCACCGGCCGGCCCCGTCGGAGCATCCAGCCCCCCCGCCGGAGCATCCGGCGGGCGCGCCGCCGGGGCGTCCGGCGGTTCCTGCAGCCGGGCGCGGAGCGCCTCGCGCAGGGCGTCCAGGTCGCGCAGCCCGCGCTCGCCCGCCGCCGCGGCAAGCTCCTCCTCCACGGCGCGCCGGCGCGCCTCCTCGGCCTGAGCGCCGCCGAGCTGCAGCAGCAACTGCTCCCTGGACTCCGCCCCGTGCCGCTGCAGGAAGCCGCGCAGCTCGCCTTCGGTCCGCTCGTGCCGTTCGCGGCGCCCGCGCAGCCGCTCGGCGGCGCGGTCGATCTCCTCCTGCACGGCGGCGACCCCGGCGGCCCGATGCCGGATCAGCGTGGCCACCGCCACGGTGCCGCTGGCGGCGGCCACGCCGACGGCGGCCGCGGCCAGCACCGGCAGGCCCACGACCGCCAGCAACGCGGCCAGCGCGCCCCCGGCGAACAGGCCCAGAGCGATTTCCGCGGCGGAAACGGTCACCCCGGACCCTTCCGAGAGCGCCGCGCGAGCCGGCGGGCCGTCGTCAGGGTCGGGTAGCTGGCCGCGCGCCTGCTCCAGCTCGTCGCGCGCGCGCTCGATCTCCCGGACCGCCGCGTCGTTGGCGTCGGACAGCTCCTGCAGGCGGGCCTCCGTGGAAGACGCAGGCGCCGCGGCCGGTTCCGCGTCGAGCTCCTCGAAGCGCTGCAGCAGCCGCTCCGCCTCGCGCCGTTCGGCCTGCTGCAGGCGGCGGCGCGCCTGCCGCTGCCGCTCCTCCAGATCGCCGGCCACGCCCTCCAGCTCGGCGGCCAACCGGCCCCGCTCGGCGCGCAGGTCGGCTACGGCCGACTCGGCGGCGCGGGACGCGGCGGCGCGCTGCCGCAACTCGCCGCGCCGCTCTTCGAGCCGGCGCCGTTCTTCCTGCAATTGCCGCAGCTCGCGGTTGTGGCGGCTGCCGCCGTCGGTGCTGGCGCGCCGCGCCAGCGCGGCGTGCAACCGCTTCGGGTCGAGTCCGGCCGTGAACAGCTCCGCCTTCAGCGCCTCCACCCAACTGCTGCCGGGCTTGACGTCGATCGTCAGGTCGCCGGAGCGGATCGCGTACAGGTCGTAGAACGCATCGTCCGGGATCGAGATCGGCTCGCCGTCGAACTCGGCGGTCGCCCGCCGCTCGGTTCCGTAGCGGAGCGCAAGGCGCTTGCCGGCGCTCCGGTTGGACCGAGGCCTGCAGAGCGCCTCGCACAGGGCGTCGACGATCGTGGTCTTGCCGCTCTCGTTCGGCCCCACGAACAGCGTCACGGCGCCGAACCGCAGCTCGCGGTCCACGAACATCCCGAACCGTTCGAGCCGCAGGCGGGTGATCATCGGCCGGCCGCCAACTCCTGCTTGATCGCCAGCAGGCCGAGCTGCCGCGCGCGCAGCCACGCCGGCCGTTCGGCCGGGTCCTGCGGCTCGCCGGCCGCCCACAGCTCCAGGAAGCGGGCGGCCAGCGGCTGCGCAGCGATGCCCGGCATCGCCTGGCAGTCGGCCGCGTCGATCTCGAACCGGCGCACCGCGCCGGCATAGCGACCGCGCAGATCGGCCAGCGCGGCCGACAGGTCGTTCTGGTCCTCCACCACGCCGGCGGCGCGCAGCACGATCCAGTCATTGCGGTGCCAGCGCTCCGGGCGCAGCGGCGCCACGTCGACGGCGCCGGACGGATCGATCGGCGCCTCGCACTCCCGGTACCGGCCGGCCGCGCGCATGGTCACGAACTCGGCGGCCAGGCCGGCGCCGCCGGCGGTGAGACGCCACACGCCGCGCTCCCCCGACTCGCCGCGGCGGCACACGCGCGCGGAACCCGGATAGCTGAGCTTCACGCCATCCTCGACCGCCTGCCGCCGGCCGTGCAGGTGGCCGAGCGCCGCGTAATCGGCCTGCAGGTCCCGGAACAGACGCGCCGCCAGCAGCCCGGCCGGCTCCTCCTCCCCGTCGTCGCCGGCCGGTCCCGTGTACGCCATGCCCGGCACGATGCCGTGCGCCAGGACGATGCGCACCGGCGCGGCCTTGGCCGGAACCCCCCAGGCGCGGTAGCCGTCGTAGCTCGGCTGTTCGGGAATCGCCACCACCTCGACCGCTTCCCGGTCGTCCGCTCCCTCGCCTGCCCCGGCTGCCAACCGCACCAGCGAGAACGGCCTGCGGTCGAGCAGCGTCACCGGCCCCAGGTCGAGCGCGCGGAGCCGCCGTGATCCCTGCCGCAGCTCGTCGTGGTTCCCCGGCAGGAACAGCACGCGGCAGCGTTCCGCCAGACGCTCGACGCGGGCGCCGAACGGCGCGTGCAACGCCTCGGCGGCGTCGAAGCTGTCGAAGACGTCGCCGGCCAGCAGCAGACCATTCGCCTGCACGCCGACGCAGAGCTCGACCAGCTCGTCGAGCACCTCCAGGCAGTAGTCGGACTCGGCCTCGGAAAGGTGCAGGTCGGAGGCGTGGACGAGGGTCAGGGGGGACTCCCGGCCCGGCTCACGCAGCCGATCCAGTCGGTCAACTCGGCGCGGACCGCCCGCGCGCCGCCGGTCGCCTGGCGCGTCTGCCAGCGGCCGCGGCCGTCGAGCAGGGCAACGTCGGCCCGCCACCCGGCGTCGCCGGCCGGCCGGGCCCAGGCGGCGAGCGACGAGCGGCACCCATCGCCGGCGGCCTGCAGCAGCGCCCGCTCCAGGTCGACGGCCACGCCGGTAGCGGCGTCATCGATCGCCGCCAGCGTCTCCAGCAGCTCCCGATCGTCGTCGCGCGCCTGCACCGCGATCGCGGCCTGACCGGGCGCCGGCAGCCAGCCGGGCGGATCGAGCGGCACGCTGCGCAACTCCGCCAGCAGCGGGCCGATCGCCGCGCCCAGCCGTTCGATGCCGGCCTGCGCCAGCACGACCGCGTCGACGCCGCCCCGCACGCAGCGCTCGACGCGCGTCGGCACGTTGCCCCGGATCGGCACCGCCAGCGCCTGCGGCGCGTGCACGGACAGCAGGGCCGCGCGGCGCGGAGCGCCGGTGCCGACGCGGGCGCCGGCCGGCAGGCCCAGCGGCGCGCCGGCGTCGGTACCGCGCCGCAGCAGCAGATCGCCGACCGGCCCGCGCGGCAGCCGCGCGGCCACCCGCAGCCCCGCGGCCGGCGCTACCGGCAGGTCCTTGAGCGCGTGCACCGCCAGATCGATGTCGCCGCGCAGCAGGCGGCGCTCGATGGCGCCGGTGAAGGCGCGCGTGCCGGCCAACGCTTGCAGCGGCCGCCGGTCGGCGTCGGCCGCCACCGCGATCGGCACGACCGTCACCGGCCGCGGCAGGCGGGCGGCGACCAGTGCCGCCTGCGCGCGGGCCAGCGCGCTGCGCCGCGTCCCCACGCGCAGCGGGCGCCGGTCACGCGCGCGCACGGCGATCGTGGTCGAAAGACTCGGCGTGCGCGTCGCCGTCGTCGGCCTCCGGCTCGGCGCCGGCCGGCAGGCCCAGCACGCGGCGGTAGAGATCCTCGAAGCGGGGGATGATCCGCTCGGGAGGGAACCGGCTGGCCACGCGCTCGGCGCCGGCGCGGCCCAACCGCTCCGCCAGCGGCCGGTCGCGCAGCACCGCCGCCGCCTGTCGGGCCATCCCCTCCACATCTCCCGGGGGAAACAGATACCCCGATACGCCGTGTTGCACCACCTCCGGCAGGCCGCCCACGCGGCTGGCGATCACCGGCACGCCGGCGGCCAGCGCCTCCATGGCGACCAGTCCGAACGACTCGTTCTGGCTGGGCAGCAGCAGCAGGTCGGCGCCGCGCAGGTACGGCGCCACGTCGTCGACCACGCCGATCAGGCGGACGCGGTCGAGCACGCCGAGCTCGCGGGCCAGATCGATCGCGTGGCCCAGGTCCGGGCCGTCGCCGACCAGCACCAAGCGCGCCGGCAGCTCGGCCGCCACGCGCGCGAACACGCGCACCACGTCGGTCGCGCGCTTGACCGGCCGGTAGTTGGAGATGTGCACGATCACCGGCAGCCGCTCGCCGGCCGCGGCGGACCGGTCGCCGGCCGGCCAGGCGGCCGGCCGGGCGTCGCGGTAATGGGCGGGATCGACGAAGTTGGGGATCACCTCGATCGGCCGCGTGGTGCCGAACACGCGGTCGGTCTCCGCGCGCAGGGCGTACGAGACGGCGGTCACCGCGTCGGAGCGCTCGATGCAGAAGGCGGTCACGGGCCGGAAGCTGTCGTTGCTGCCGACCAGAGTGATGTCGGTGCCGTGCAGGGTCGTCACCACCTTCAAGTCGAGGTCGGGCGCGATCTGCCGGGCCAGGATCGCCGCGGCCGCGAACGGGATCGCGTAATGGACGTGCAGCACCCGCAGGCGGTGCGACCGCGCCACCTCCGCGAGCTTGGAGGCGAGCGCGAGCGTGTAGGGGAACTGCTTGAGCAGCGGGTACTCCTCGATCGCCACCTCGTGGAAGCAGACGCGCGGCGGCAGCGCGTTGAGGCGCAACGGCGCCGAGTAGCTCACGAACGCGACCGAATGGCCGCGCTCGGCCAGCCGCAGACCCAGCTCGGTGGCGACCACGCCGCTGCCGCCGTGGGTGGGGTAGCAGGAGATGCCGATCCTCACGGCGTGCTCTCCGCGGTCGGCCCCGGTGCAGCGGGCGCGGCCGGCAGGGCCACCACTTCATGAGTGAACGCCCCGGCCGGCTCGTCGATCAGGCACGCGGTGAGGAATGCCGCGCCGAAGCGGGCCAGGAAGTGGGGCACGGGAAAGACCCGCTCCTGCGGCCGGCCGCGCGGGCGGAGCTGGTTGAGCAGCCGATGCAGCGCGGCGCGCGAATAGCCGCGGCGCGCCAGCACGGCGCGGCCGGTGCGCGACCGGAGGCGGGTCAGACCGCGCAGGGCATGCTCACGGGAGCGCTGCCAGGTGCGCGCCAGCCCCGGATCGACGGCGCTGACCCGCTCGGCGAGCGGCTCGAAGGCCGCGCGGATGCCGGCCGCCGTCCGTTCGAAATCGGCCGCGTCGCCGGCGTCGAGCAGCCGGGCGGTCGCCGCGCCGGGATGCACGGCGCCGGCCAGCGCCTCCCGCACGGCGACTCCGTAGCGGTCGAGCGCCGCCGCTTCGCCTTCGGTCAGGAAGGTGAGGCTGCGCCGCGGCAGCACGGCCGGCTGCGCCACCCCGAACAGCGCGTAGAGCGGCTTCAGCATGGCGTGATAGGAAAGCTCGCCGGCGCCGACCACGTGCGCGAGGTTCGGCAGCAGGGCGTCGGCGAAGATCGGCCGCAGCGCCGCGTCGGCGGACAGGGCGGTCGGGTCGACCGCGCCGCGGCGCAGCTCGGCGGCGGCATCGGCGACGCGCACGCGGGTGCCGTCGGCGGCGACGCGGAACGGCATGCCGGCGGCCGCGGGGTCGAGCGGCGCCCGGTAGCCGGCCGCGCGCAGCTCGCCGGCGACCCGGGCCAGCGCCTCGGCGACCGCGCCGCGCCGGGCGAGCGATCGCTCGAACAGCGCCCCGCACGCCGGCCGCAGGAGCGCCGGCTCGACGATCACCAGACCGGTGCCGGCGAACAGCCGCATCCAGCTCCGCGCCACCCAGCCGGCGAAGCTCCACGCCCCGTCCGGCGCGTACGGGGCGCGCGCGCGGCGCCGGTCGCCGGCGGGCAGCAGCTCGTCGAAGTAGCGCGCCGCGGCGCCGGTCACCTGCGCGTCGAGCGGCAGCCGGCTCAGCTCGCGGCCGCCGGCGGCGCGAAAGGAGACGCGGCCGATCTCGCCGTCCGGCGTGGCGCCGAAGGTGTGGTTGGCCTCGCCAACGTCGTGGTCTTCGGAGGCGAGCCAGAAGACCGGCGCGCACGGCCGGCCGGTGCGCACGGCCGCCCGGCGCGCCAGCCGCACGGCGGTGGCGATCTTGTAGGCGTTATGGACCGGGCCGCCGAGCAGTCCGGGCTGCTGGCCGGTGACGACGCAGGACGCCCGTCCGGCGGCCAGCGCCTCCGCGTTGGCGACCGACCGGTCGTCCCCTCCGCACCGCCGCTGGTAGGCGGCGAGCGCCGGCGCCACCGCGGCGGGCAGGGGGGGAGCGCCGGACCGGTGGGAAGCGCCGGACCGGGACTCGGCGGCCGCCTCCAGCGCGGCGTCGGGCTCCCCCGGCGAGACGGTGAAGAACCGCGCCGCCGCCGGCGAGCCGGCGGCCAGATCCCGCAGCAGCGCGTGGCCCGGGTAGAGCAGGGCGAGCGGCACCGTGTCGATCCGGGCGCCGGCGCCGACGGTGGCGGTGGCGGTGGCGGTGGCGGTGGCGGGCATCGCGTCAACGTTCCGGCTTGCGCGCCACCAGGATCAACCGGTCGGACGTCTCCGCACGGAACGGGTTGAGCGCGTAGTCGCCGTAGCGCCGCTCGATGCGCAGGCCGGCGTCCTGCAGGTAGCCGCGCAGGGTGCCGGCGCTCAGGGCGCGCACCCGTTCCCGGAAGCGCGGGCGCGGCCGGCCGGCCGGCCGCCGAGGGTCGTCGACCTCGATCGTCTTGACGATGGTCTGTCCGGACAGCTCGCGGGTGATGTCGAAGGCGATGCCGCCGCGCTCGGCCCGCTCGCGGGGCACCAGCTCGGCGACGGTGCGCGCGGCGTTGAGGAAGTCGATCACCAGCTCGCCGCCGGGCCGCAGGGCGCGCCGGATGCCGGCCAGCACGCGCCGCTCGTCGTCTTCGACGCCGAAGTAGCCGAAGCTGGTGAACAGGTTGAGCGCGACGTCGAAGCGATCGCGCCACTCGATCGCCCGCATGTCCAGGACCTGGAAGCGCAGGTTCGCGCGCGCGCGCCGCCGGGCCTGAGCGATGCTGGGCGCCGACAGGTCGATGCCCAGCACGTCGTAGCCCAGGTCGGCCAGCACCACCGCGTGCCGGCCGGTGCCGCACGCCACGTCCAGCGCTGCGGCCGGCGGTTGCGCCCGCAACGTGCGCGCCAATCGGCGGATGAAGGCGTCCGCCTCGGCCTGATCGCGGTCGCCATAGAGTATCCCGTAGTACGGAGAGTCGAACCAGACGCGGTACCAGGGCGGAGCGTCGCCCACGGACGGCAGCTTACAACCGTCGGCCTGCAACCTGCAACGGCGCCGTCACGCCGTCGAGCGTGGTCCGCCACACCACTGCGCCTTGCCGCCGGACGCGGATTCTGCTAGCGTCGGCCCGCCATTTCCTGGGCGGCATGACACCTCTACCCGACCTGATCGGCGACCGCGCCTTCGCCTCGCCTCCGATCTACCTGTCGGATCTGGACCGGTGCACCCCTTCCGACGCCCTGAGCCGCCAGTCGCGGCGCGGCTGCTGGCGCACCCTGCAGTACGAGACGCCGACATTCGCCGGCACCATGCTCATGGCCAACCCGGAAACCGGCGCGCCCGACGTCACCTGCCGGCCGCGCCGTCGGGGACCGCACGCGATTTCGATCGGCATCCACCCGACCGACGTCGGCCAGATCGACGGGCGCAACGCCACCGGCGACGCGGCGTGGCTGCGGGCCCGGCTCACCGGCGACCGGTCCTTCTCGGTACTCGAATGGGACCCCGGCGGCCACCTCAAGCGGCGCCGCCTGGAGGAGATCTTCTGGAAGGTCGCCGACCTGACCGATCAGGAGATCATCTTCTCCCAGTACCGGATGGGCGCCGGCGCCCATCCCGAGCCGGGCGATCGTTCGCCGGCGCGCATCGCCTACGTCAAGCTGGTGCCGCTCACCGGCGCAGAGGCCGCGCTCGTGCGCGCCGACCGCGCCGACCGATCCCACAAACGCCTGCAGGGCCACACCGACGTCAATCACGTGCTGCAGGCCGGCACCGTCGAAGCGATCCGGGAGGAGCTCGAGCCGTACCGCGACAGCGACTTCGAGCGCATCCACTGGGAGCTCGGCTCGGGCGACCTGCTCAACTATCCCACCAGGATCGGGCGCACGCTGGACCGGATTCCGGCGCCGGATTACGGGCGCAAGTGGGACCGCTATCGGCATGAGGGCTGGACCCGCCTGATCGAGGCGGGCATCGACCCGTTCGGCGAAGCGGTCGCGTACGCGCACGGCATGGGTCTGGGCTTCCACGCCGCCTACCGCCTGGCCGGCTGGACCTACCCGCCGCCGCTGCTCGACTACGCCTTTGCCGACGGACTGTACGACCGCCACCCGGAGTGGCGCTGCAAGGACCGCGACGGCCGCGATCAGGCGCGCCTCTCCTACGCATTCCCGGAAGTACAGGAGTATTGCATCGCCGTGCTCCGCGAGGTCGTGCGCGCCTACCCGGTCGACGGCATCACGCTGCTCTACAACCGCCGCCCGCCGTACCTGGACTACGAGGAGCCGCTGACCGCCGGCTTCAGGGCGGCGACCGGCAGGGATGCGCGGCAGCTGCCGCCCGACGATCCGGAGTGGCTGCGCTACCGCGCGGGCATGCTGACCGGGTTCATGCGGCGCGTGCGCGGCGCCATGGCCGCCGAGGCCGGCGCCCGCGGATCGCCGATCGAGGTTTCGGCCTGCATCCTGGGCAGCATCGAGGACAACCTGTTCTTCGGCATCGACGTGGCCGCCTGGGCGCGCGGCGGCCTGGTCGACACGGTGATGCCGTACAGCGGCGCACCCTACGCGCTGCCGGTGCCGACCGACACGTGGAGCGGCCCGGACCAGGTAATCCCGTTCGCGGAGGCGGTGGCCGGCACCGATTGCCGGCTGGCGATGAACGTCATGCCGCGCTCCATGCCGCCGGAAGACTTCCGGCGCATGGCCAAGATGCTCTATGACGCCGGCAGCGACCGCCTGTTCTTCTGGGACAGCTACCAGCGCGACCATCACCGCGGTTACTGGAACGCGCTGCGCCGACTGGGCCACCGCGGCGAGATCGACCGCTGGCACGCGGCCGGCGAGCCGCCGCTCGGCACACCGCTGACCGAGCGGGAGCTCAAGGAGCGGTGCGCACGACTGCGCGACGTGCGGCCGGAGGTGCTGGAGCGGGACCGCGCGATCCAGCCGCTCCTGACCCTGGCCGGCTGGAACATGCAGGGCGTCGCGCCCGGTTGACCGGCAGACAGGTCGACCACACCGTTAGATTGATGATCACGGACAGCTACCGGTCCCGCATCGTCGAGCGCCAACGGCGACGCCAGCGGCGGATGCGGGCGGCGATGCGCGCGGAGGCGGTCCGGCTGGCCGGGCTGGCAACGGAGCGGTTCAGCTTTCGCCGTCTCTACCTGTACGGCTCCGTCGCCACCGGATCGCCGCTGTCGGTATGGTCGGATATCGATCTGGCGGTCGAGGGGCTGCCACCTGACGACTACTTCAAGCTCCTGGGAACGCTGAGCGCCGAAGCCGGCTACCCGCTCGATATCAAACCATGGGAAGAGCTCCCCCCCGCGACGCGCGAGCACGTCATCGCTACCGGAGCGGTACTGCATGACGCCGGATGACGGAAGTCTGACCGAGCTCGAGACCGCAATCCGGCGCGAGCTGACGAACGCCGCACAGCTCCGGAACGAAGCGCTCGACGAGCTCGCCAAACCGGATCGGAATCCGCGCGTCCTGGGATCGGTCATGCACGACTTCTACAACTGCTGCGAGCGGGTCTTCCGGCGGATCGGCGCGGCGATGAACGGCACCGCCCATCGGGGCGAGGCGTGGCATAAGGAGTTGCTGTTCCGTATGACGGTGCCGGTTCCCGGCATCAGGCCGGCGGTCATCAGTGAAGACCTGGCCGCCGAGCTCGACGAGTTTCTGTCGTTCCGGCATCTGTTCCGCAACATCTACGGCTTCGAGCTCAAAGGAGGCCGCGTCACGCGGCTCGGCGGAAGACTCGACGGCGTATCCCGCCGGTTCGAGCGGGAGATCGAGACGTTTCTGACCTCCCTCGACACCGCGGCCGGCTAGCTCGGGCCGCACCGCACTCCTCAACGGACCAGGCGCCGGAAGCCTTCCGCCGGCAGGGGACCGCGCAGCCGGTCGGCGGCGTCGCCCGTGCGGATCGCCTCGCCCAGCTCGGCCATGACCGGCGCCATCGCCGCTTCGTACTTGTCGAGCACCTCCTCCGTGTGAGCCATCGAGCAGTAGATCACCGGCGGCGCCAGGAAGCCGCGCTCCAGCATGAGCTGCGTGTACAGCACGCCGAGCTCGCGGGCCTGCTCGTGGTCGAAGGCGGCGTGGGCGATGCACGGATAGCTGTCGCCGGTCACGATCGGCACCCCGGCGGCGGCGGCGTGCCGCCGCCATGCGGCGGTGACGCGCTCTCCCACCGCGGCGACGAAGGCCGGCACGTCGAGCCGCTGCGTCATCTTCTTGACCGCGGCCACCGCCGCGGCCGGTCCCACCGCCTCGGTCCAGTAGCTGCTGGAGATGAACGAGTGCTCGGCGCCCTCCATGGCGGCCGCGGTGCCGATCACCGCGCCGATCGGATGGCCGTTGCCCAGGCTCTTGCCGAACGCCGCCAGGTCGGGCTCCACGCCGAACCGGGCATGCGCTCCGGCGCGCTCCAGACGAAAGCCGATGGAGGTCTCGTCGAAGATCAGCAGCGCGCCGGCCCGGTGAGCCTGGTCGCGGATGTGCGCGAGGTAGCCGGGTTCCGGGTCGCGCCCCCGGCACGGTTCCATGACCACGGCCGCGAGCCGGTCGCCGTGCTCGGCGACGATGCGGTCGAAGGCTGCCAAGTCTCCCCACTCGAACACGTGCGCGGTGCCGCGCAGCTCGCGCGGCACGCCGAGCGGCTCCAGGCCCGGCATCAGGTGGCCGCGCAGCGCGTCTTCCGCTCCCAGGTTCGCCGCCAGATACCAGTCGTGCCAGCCATGGTAGCCGCTGATCGCTACCACCGAACGGTCGGTGGTAGCGCGGGCGATGCGCACCGCCACGGTCATCGTCTCGCCGCCGGTGCGCGCCAGCCGCACCCGTTCCGCCCAGGGATGCAGGCCGCACAGCAGCTCGGCAAGCTCCAGCTCCTCGCGCGGATTGAGGGTCGAGCAGCTCCCCAGGTTGACCCGCCGCACGACCGCGCGGGTGACGTCCGGGTCGCGGAACCCCAGGATGGTCGCCCCGATCCCGTGCGAGGCGCAATCATAGAAGTGGCGTCCGGACTCGTCCCACACTTCGCAGCCGCGCGCCTCGCGGAAATAGGCCGGCCAGAGCCCGGGCGCCATGCGGTCCGGGTTCTTGCTCAGCAGATGGTTGCCGCGCGGGATGATCGACAGCGCCCGCTCGTAGCTCTTCTGCCCCAGGTCGGGGTCCTCGCGGCGCAGACCCAGCAGCCGCTCCGCGTTGTCGCAGAAGACGTCCTGCAGGTCGGCTTCGTCGAGTCCGATCCGGTCGGCGGCATGGAAGATCGCGCGCACTTCCTCCAGGCCGACCGATATCGGTCGGCCGAAGAAGGCGCGGTCGTTCCACTCGAGTTGGTCGGTCGCGATCCAGGCGAACCCGGTGCCCAGCGTGATCGAGCGCCCGCGCTGGTGCGAGACCGGGAAGTCGGAGCCGTACAGGAGGCGGCGCGGCCCGAACTCGTCCAGGATGGCGATCATCGGCTCCGCCTCGCAGATGGCGGAGGTGTCGAACCAGACGTTTCGCAGGCCGCGCAGAGAAGCGATCGCCTTGGTGGTGTTCGGGCCGTGGAAGCCGCGCGCGGCATGCGCCAGGATGAGTTGCGCGTTCGGAAAGCGCTCGCACTGCTCGCGTATCTGCCGCCGGTTCTCCGGATCGTCGAGCGCCGGGTCGCGCACGATGTGCAGCATGATGAACCAGCCGCGCTCGTCGGCGACCCGCCACGTCCAGTCGGGCAGGAACTCATCGATGTACGACTGTTGCGTGTCCGCTCGGGCGCTGTAGCAGTGGTAGCACTTGAAGCCGCCGATCCCCTCGCCTTCGAGGTCCTCTTCGGCCTCCGCCGGCGTCGTGTCCGCCGCTACCAGATACGCGCGGATCGCCGTCGGGTGGCCGGCGGTCTGCGCCGCGACGTACTCGTTCTTGGGGCCGACCGGCAGCTGCGGGGCCGGAAACGGCAGGACCAGCGCGCCTGCCAGCCGGTCGGCTCCTCCGACCTGGGCGCCGACCAACTCCCTCCAATCGGCAAGGCCGACCCGCTCCGGTCCCTGCGCGAGCATCGGACCAACGTCTGGAAAATGCCTGGTGTCATAGAGATGCATGTGTGCGTCGAAGACGCGAGGGGGGATGCGAGCGGCCAGTTCGGCGGCCACCTGCCGGTCGGCGTCGGTGGTCGTCCAGCCGGTTCCCAGCCGTTCTTGGGTCAACATCGGTGCCTCCTTGTCGATCGCTGGAAATCGTACCACGACGGGTTGCGAAAACGGCGAGAATCTGAGTATCGTTTCCGCATGATGAGAATCCTGACAGCTCTACTGACTATCGCACTCGTCGGCGCTGCGGCTGCCTGGGCCAAGACAGGAAGCTTCACGTACGACGACGGCTCGACCTATGCGGGCGAGTTCGAGGACGGCATGGTCCACGGCCAGGGCACCTACACCTGGAGTGACGGCACCATGTACCAGGGGGCGTTCGACGCCGGTCGTCCCCACGGCGAAGGCCGGCTCACGTGGCCCTCCGGCGCCATGTACGAAGGCACCTTCCAGGGCGGCCGGATGGACGGCATGGGCATGCTGACCTGGCCGAGCGGCGCCATGTACCAGGGCAACTTCACCGCGGGGCGCATCAACGGCTCCGGGACGCTGTCCTGGGCCGACGGCCTGACGTACAGCGGCATCTTCGTTACCGAGCAGATCGAAGGCGCCGGCATGCTGACCTTCGCCGACGGCACCACCTACGACGGAGACTTCGTGGCAGGGAGGATCGAAGGCGCCGGCACCATGACGTGGCCGACCGAAGACAGCTACACCGGCATGTTCATGGACGGCGTGCCGCACGGCGAGGGCGTCTACACCTGGGCCACCGGCTCCCGCTTCGAGGGCTCGTACGAAAACGGTCTGGCCACGCAAGGCACCTTCTACGTCACTGACGAGGACGGCAGGAACTGGCAGTTCCCCGCGTCGCAGAATGCCGACGGGGACTGGATGACCGAACATCCTGACAGCCAGTAGCCGACCGGCACGTTTCGAGACGGCAGAGATAGGCCAGCCGAGCTGAGCGCACAGGGCGGAGACGATGCCCCGAAGGGTCGCAGGACCCGGGCGGGCATCGTCCTCGCCGTCCCCGGAGCCTCAGCCGGTCCGATACTCGGCCAACACTCGATCGATCACCCAGCCGGTGCGGGCCGCGCTCGTCCCGGTGCTGGGGCAGCTCCCGAAGCCCCGCAGCTCGTCCACGATCGACTGGATCAGCGGCTGCTGCACGTGCTCCGGATCGGCGATGCGGGTGCGCGCGGCGCCGCGCGCCGTGTCGATCTCGAACGGGACTTCGGCGAACGTCGCGTAGCGCAGCACGCCGCGGCTGCCGGCGATCTCGACCCGGTCGACGTGCTCGCGCGCCGCGAAGGCAAAGCGGGCGGTGCCGATGACGCCGTTGCGGAAGCGCATGGCGAACGCCACGGCATCCTCCGCCGGATAGGCGCCGAGCCGATTCACCGCGAAGCCGCGCACTTCGTCGATCGGGCCCAGCAGATGGTCCAGCAGGTCCAGCACGTGCGAGCCCATGTCCACGAACAGTCCGCCGCCGGCGATCTCCGGCCGGTACCTCCAGGGCAGCGGGCCGGAGCCGAGCGAGGGGTCGGGCGGACTGGCGTACTGCGCGGTCACGGTCAGCGGCGTGCCGATGCATCCGTCCCGGAGCGCGTCGCTCACCGCCGCGAAGCGCGGCAGCATCCGCCGATAGTAGGCGACGAACAGCGGCAGGCCGGCCGTCTCGGCGGCGGCGTTCATGGCCCGGCACTCCCGGTGGGAGCACGCCATCGGCTTCTCCACGTACACCGGCTTGCCGGCCGCCAGCGCCTGCAGGGCGTAGTCGTGATGGGACGACGGCGGCGTGGCGACGTAGACCGCGTCGACCTCGGCGTCGCCGATCAGGTCAGCCGCGTCGTCATACGCGCGCGGCACCCCGTGGCGGCGCGCGTAGTCGCGAGCCGCGCCGCCATTGCGCCGCATGACCGCCACCAGACGCGACCCGTTCGCCTTCCGGAACCCGGGTCCGCTCTTGACCTCGGTCACGTCGCCGCAGCCGATGATCCCCCACCGGACCGCGGGCGGGCTCATCCCGTCTGTCCGGCGGGGGTCAGAAGCGCGCGCACGTCGGCCGCGCGGATGGCGCGCTCTGCGGAACGGCGCAGCGTACCGGCCGCCGCGGTCCCTTCGCGCGCGTAGGCGTCCGCCTGCAGCGCCAGGTCGATCTTGTCCAGGTCCTTGACCAGCCGGCCCTCCGGCGTGCGGCGCTCGGCGTAGTCGAGCCATGCGGCCATGAGCGTTCCGTCGGGGTCGACGCCGGCCAGGATGCGCCGCGCGGCGTGTTCCTCCTGCCGGCGTTTCCGGTCGCCCGGAACGCCGTCGGCCGGCGTCAGGTCGCCGGTGAGCGCCTCCGCCACGTCATGCATCACCGCGATGAGGGCCGCCCGCGCCGGATCGGCGCCGACCGCCGCGGCGGTCACGGCGGCCAGCGCCGCCACGCCGAACGAGTGCGCGGCCACCGACTCGGGAGCGGGGACGCCCCGCTCCACCCAGCCCTTGCGCGGCATCCGTTTCAGGGCGGCGACGTGCGCGAAGAACGACTCGAGCCGTTGCGCGTCGATCGGTTCGCTTGCAGACACGGGGTCGAGGGTAGGCCGAGCCGGGCTTTCTCGACTACCGTAGCGCCGGCGCGAGATGGACGGCACGGCACGCCCGGTGCGATTGCTCTTGCAGCAGGACGAGATCGAGCTGGCCGGCTACGCCGGCCGCGCCACGGTCGGCGATCTGATCGCCGCCCTGGAGCGCATGCGGCTCCGCCCCGGACTGGCCACCGTGGGGTGCGCCGGATGCGGTCTCTGCTGCCGCGACCGCGTGCCGGTGCTGGGCGCCGACCTGCCGGGCCTGGAGTCCGCGCTCGGGCTCAGCCGCGAACGGCTGCTGAGCGACCATCTCGACCTGCCGGAACGCCCGGACCCGGACGAGCGAACCGCGCGGATAGCGGACTTGGCTCGGCAGCTTCGCGCCTCGCCGGCCGAGGCGACCCTGCTCTACGAATGGAACACCGGCGAACCGCTCGTCCCCAAGCAGGCGGCCGACGGCTTCTGTCACTGGCTGCGCGACCGACGCTGCTCGGTCTACCCGGCCCGGCCGCTGATCTGCTCCTTCTACCTGTGCAACTTCGGCGACCGCCTGTCGGCGCTGTTCGACGCGGTCGTGCGGCAGGGGGTGTGGCACAGCTACGTCGCGGTGGGCTGGATCGACGGCAGCCTGGTCGCGCACAATCCGTTCGTATCGGCCGGCGACCCGACGCGGGCGCCGTTGCGCGCGTTCGACGTCGACGTCGGTCCGCTCGTGCAGCGGCTCGCCGCCGCGTGGTAGGCGCCTGACCAACCGTTGACCGCAGCCGTATGACCGCACCTGATGAGTAGTCCGGGATCGGTGATCCAGCCCGCCGACCGCACCGCGGCGTGGTCCGGGGTAGGCCCGGTGCTGCGCGTGCTGCGCATGGCGCTGGCCTATCCGGTGCGGTTGACCATAGCCGTCGTCAGCACCGTCGCCGCGGCCGTGTTTCAGCTGCTGCTGCCGAGATACCTCGGCGACGTGGTCGACACGGTGAACCTGATCCTGGTCGAAGCGACCGACCCGAACGCCGCCAAGCGGCAACTGTTGCAGCTCGCCGGGCTGATCCTGGGCGCCGGCATGGTGCGCGGGTTGATGATGATGGTGCACAGCCAGCAGGGCGAGGTCGTGGGGCAGAGCATCGGCTACCGCCTGCGGATGGACTACTACGACAAGGTGCAGCGGCTGAGCTACGGGTTTCACGATCGCGTCCACACCGGCGACCTGATCACGCGCGGCATGCTCGACGTCGAAGCGGTGGCCAACTCCTTCAACCGCGGGCTGCTCCGGGCGATCTGGCTGCTGGTGCTGATCGGCTGGGGAACGTGGCTGCTGGTGAGCACCGATCCGCTGCTCACGCTGGCGGCGCTGAGCTTCGTGCCGGTGGTCGCCTGGCGCGCGACGGTGGCGCGGCTGCGGCTGCGCGTGGCGTGGCTGCGCCTGCAGCAGTGCCTGGGGCGGCTGACCAAGGTGATGGAAGAGAACCTCGGCGGCATCCGCGTGGTGCGCGCGTTCGCGGCGCGCGAGCATGAGATGGCCAAGTTCGACGCCGTCTCCGAGCAGGCCAAGCGCCACACCGACCGCACGATCAATATCCGCGTGCGCGACGTCAGCCTGATGACCCTCGCCTACTATTCGGCGATGGCGCTGATGCTCTGGGTCGGCGGCACCCGCGTGCTGGGCGGGCACGTCACGGTCGGCGTCGTCACGGAGTTCCTGATCTTCATGTTGATCCTGCAGATGCCGATCCGGCAGCTCGGCATGGTGGTGAGCGCGTTGTCGCGGGCCTCCACGTCGGGCGGGCGGCTGTTCGAGATCCTCGACCTGGAGCCGGACATCAAGGATCGGCCGGGCGCCCGCGACCTGGAGATACGCGCAGGGGTGCTGCGCTTCGAGTCGGTGAGCTTCTCCTATCACGGCGGGGATGCGATGCTGCAGGACATCAGCTTCGAGGTGGCCCCGGGCCGCACGCTCGGCATCGTCGGTCCGCCGGGCGCGGGCAAGTCGACGATCGCGCTGCTGGCCGGCCGCTACTACGACGTCGACGCCGGCCGCATCACCATCGACGGTCAGGACATCCGGTCGGTGACCCTGCAGTCTCTGCGATCCGCGGTGGGCGTGATACATCAGGACAACTTCCTGTTCACCGCCAGCGTGGAGAGCAACGTGGCGTACGCCGATCCCTGGGCGAACCGGGAGCAGATCACCCACGCCAGCTCCTCGGCGCAGCTGCACGACTGGGTGCTGGGCCTGCCGGAGCAGTACCGGACGCTGGTCGGCGAGCGCGGCGTGTCGCTCTCCGGCGGCCAGCGGCAGCGGCTGTCGATCGCCCGCAGCGTCATGGTGCGGCCGGCGGTCATCGCCTTCGACGATTCCACGGCGGCCATCGACGCGGCCACGGAGCAGCGCATTCGCACGGCGCTGCGCAAGCTCACCGAGCGCACCGCCACCATCATCGTCTCGCATCGGCTCAGCTCGCTGATGCACGCCGACGAAATTCTGTTCGTGGACGCCGGCTCGGTCGTAGAGCGCGGCACCCACGCCGAGCTGATGGAGCTGGGCGGCCGGTACCGCGCGCTGTACCAGCTCCAGGCGAACCCCTCGGACTCGCTCGATCGGATCGCCGACAGCATCGCCGAGGGCGCGGCGCGCGCGGCGGAGGTCGTGCGTGGCCGGTAGCGGTCCGCCGTCGGCGCAGCGGTCGGCACGGCCTCGCCTGGCTTCCGTGGGGGCGCAGTCCAACCGCGAAGAGGTGATGTTCGGCGCGGCCTTCGACGGCCGGATCGTGCGCCGGTTCATAGCGTTCGTCGTGCCGTACCGGCGGCGGCTGCTCTTCGGGCTGGCGGCGGTATTGGTGTTCACCGCCACGCAGCTCGCCATCCCGCTGATCGTGAGCAACACGTTCGAGTACGTGGCGGGAGCGGGCGAGTCCGCGCTGGGGCTGCTGCGTACCGCGGTCGGCGTCTTCGCCGGCGTCATCGCCGTCAACTTCGTCGCCAACGTGTTGCAGGAAGGGGTGGTGTCGCGCGCCGGCGAGCGCGTGCTGTTCGATCTGCGGCGAGCCATGTACCGCCACCTGCAGCGGGTTTCGCTCTCCTTCATGGACCGCACCGAGGCGGGCCGGCTGATGTCGCGCCTGCAGGGGGACGTATACGCGCTGCAGGAGTTTCTGGAGTCATCGGTGTTCGCGATCGGGGACCTGGTCCTGCTGGTCGGCATCATGGCGGTGCTGGTGGCCATGGACTGGATGCTCGGGCTGCTGGCTCTGGCCGTCGTGCCGACGCTGATCGTGGTCCGCATGGTGTGGCTGCCGCATGCCAAACGCACCTTCCTGCGGGCGCGGGAGACGTCGTCGATCGCCAACGGCGCCATGGCGGAGGCGATCAACGGCGTGCGCACGGTGCAGGAGGCGGGCCGCGAGCCGGTCAACCTCGACCTGTTTCACGACAAGGCGCACGACAATCTGGCCGCGCAGTCGCGGGCGGTGCTGATCGCGCAGATGATCGTACCGATCGTCGACACCCTCACCGGGATCGCCACCGGGATCGTGGTGTACGTGGGCGGGACGATGGTGCTCGACAAGGCGCTCGACCTGGGCGTGTTGATCGCGTTCCTGATCTACATTCAGCGGTTCTTCCAGCCGATCCGCTCGGTGACGATGCAGCTCAGCATCATGCAGCGGGCCATGGCCGCCGGGCAGCGCATCTTCGAGGTGATGGACGTGCCGATCGAGATCCGGGATCGGCCGGGCGCGATCGAAGTCGATGAGGGCGACGGTTCGATCGAGTTCCGCGGCGTCACCTTCGGGTACGTTCCGGATCAGCCGGTGCTGCGTGACATCGACTTCACGGCCCGGCCGGGCGAGACGGTGGCCCTGGTCGGGCCGACCGGTTCGGGCAAGACCAGCATCACGGCGCTGGCGCACCGCTTCTACGACGTGTGGGAGGGGCAGGTGCTGGTGGGGGGCCACGACGTGCGCGACGTCTCCCAGGATTCGCTCGGACGCCACATCGGCATGGTGCTGCAGGAGCCGTTCCTGTTCTCGGGGACGATCGAGGAGAACATTCGCTATCACCAGCCCGGCGTGAGCCGCGAACAGGTCGAACGAGCGGCCCGCACCGTGGGGGCGCACGGGTTCATCATGCGTCTGCCGGACGGCTATCGGACCGAGATCGAGCAGCGCGGCGGCAACCTGTCGCTCGGCCAGCGGCAACTCATCAGCTTCGCGCGCGCGGTGGCCGCCGACACCAGGATACTGGTGCTGGACGAGGCGACCGCCAACATCGACAGCTACACGGAAATGATGATCCAGCGGGCGCTCGCCAAGCTGCTGGAAGGTCGCACCGGGCTGGTGATCGCGCACCGTCTGGCCACCATTCGCGGCGCCGACCGCATCCTGGTCCTGCAGGAGGGCAGGATCGTGGAGCGCGGCACCCATGCCGAGCTGATGGCTCGGAACGGACTGTACGCGCGGCTCTACTCCCTCAACTACTCGTCGTTCGATGACATCCCCGACGACCTGATCGAGGCGGCGGTCAAGGAGTCCGGCGGACCGGGGCGCACGGCCACAACGTGAGCTGGCCCGCGCGGTCCCGGTAGCGGTCGGGGACGCGGAAGGCGCCGGTGTCGAGCGCAGGCGCCCGTTCGCCGATGCCGGCCCGCGCGCACGAGCGCTTGAACATGGTCGCGGCCAGCTCGGCGAACGGTCCGCTGCCCCGCATGCGCGCGCCGAACCGGGCGTCGTTGAGCCGGCCGGCATCGTGGCCGCCGCCGCGCATCTGGCGGATGCGGGAGAGTATCTTGCCCTTCCGGTCGGGCCGGTGACGTTCCAGCCAGTCCTCGAACAGCGGCGCCACGGCCAGCGGCAGCCGCAGCATGACGTAACCCGCGAATGACGCGCCGGCCTGCGCCGCGGCGGCGAGGATGGCCGGTATCTCATGATCCGTGAGGCCGGGTATCACGGGCGCCGTCAGGACGCCCACCGGCACGCCGGCCGCCGCGAGCGTCTCCATCGCCTGCAGCCGCCGGGCGGGGGTGCTGGTGCGCGGTTCCAGGGCGTTGCTCAGGGAGGTATCGATCGTCGGGATCGACAGGAAGACCGCGGCGGCTCGGTCGGCGGCGAGCGCCGCCAGCAGGTCGGCGTCGCGCGCCGCCAGCCGGTTCTTGGTGATGACGATGACCGGGTTGCGGAACTCGGCCAGCACCTCCAGGCAGCGGCGGGTGATGCGGAGTCGGCGCTCGATCGGCTGATACGGATCGGTCACCCCGGAGAGCGCCAGCGGCTGCGGGCGCCAGCGCGGAGCGGCGAGCTCGGCGGCCAGCAGCTCGGGCGCATCCTCCTTGACCACGATCCGGGTCTCGAAGTCGAGCCCGGCGGAGAAGCCCAGGTACTCGTGGGTGGGGCGGGCAAAGCAGTAGGCGCAGCCGTGCGCGCAGCCGCGATAGGGGTTGACGGACGCGTCGAAACCGACGTCAGGGCTTGGGTTGGTGGCGATGATGGAGCGCGAGCGGTCGCGCAGCAGCTCGGTTTCCGGCCGACCGGCGGGCGGGGCGTCCGGGTCGGCGACGTACTCGATCCGCTCGAAGCGGTTCGGCGGATTGCCGGCCGCGCCGCGTCCCTTCATGCCCGACCGGCGATCGTGCCGCTGCCGGGCGATCGTGCCACCGCCGGCGTCGCTCGCGCGCATTTGCACTGTGCCAAATGATCACGGTACCGTCTCAGGTCGAGGCGGGCAAAGGCATGGCGTTCACGGTAGAAGAGCTCTCGAAGCCCATGAACAGGATCGACGACACCGCTGACGTAGACGGAGGGAGATCGTGAACGGACGCTACCGCGCAGCGGTGATCGGATTGGGTCGCATGGGCAGCACGATCGACGACGAGCAGCGCGCGTGGACCCATCACGCGAAGCCGTGGGCGCATACGCCGAGCTACCGGGCGGCCGGGGTCGAGGTCGTAGCCGGCGCTGACCCGCATGCAGGGCAGCGCGCCGCCTACCGGGCGAAGTGGGGTATGGAGACGCTCTATGCCGACTACCGGGAGATGGTGGAGCGGGAGCGTCCCGACCTGGTGAGCATCTGCACGTCGGCCCGGCCCCGCGCCGACGTCCTGCTCGACGTCGTGGAGTTGGGCGCTCCGCGCGGCCTCAAGGCGATCTGGGCGGAGAAGCCATTGTGCATCTCCCTCGCGGAGGGCGACCGGATGGTGGCCGCCTGCCGGACGGCGGGGATCGCGTTGGCGGTCGGCTGCTCCCGCAATTGGTCCGCGCACTATGAACGCATGCGCGCGCTGGTCGACGCCGGCGAACTCGGCGACCTGCTGCAGGTCGTCAGCCAGGGCGAAGCATTCATCTCGCACAACGGCAGCCACCTGCTCGCCCTCACCAACCGGCTGGCCGGCGGCCGCGCGCGGTCGGTGTTCGGTCACGTGGATGACGAGACCGCGACCGGCGACGAAGACCTGCGGGGCAACGGCTACCTGGACTACGACAACGGCGTGCAGGCGTTCGTGCGCATGATGCCGTGCGGCGCGGCGAACTGGCAGTTCGAGGTGACCGGCACCTGCGGGCGCCTGCACGCGCTGGCCGACGCGCAGGAAATCGCCTTCTACAAGCTCCATACGTCCAGCCTCGAAGGCCGGCGCGAAGAACCCGCCCAGCAGCTCTTCCCCAATCCACCTGCGGTCGAAAGCCCCAACGTGCGCGCGGTGCGCGACCTTCTCGCCTGCATCGAGACCGGCAAGGAGCCGAACTGCAGCGGAGCCGACGCGCTGCACGCGCTGGAAATCGCCGTGGCCATGCGTGAATCGCACCGCCGCGGCGGCATCCGCGTGGAGTTGCCGCTGGCCGACCGCTCGCTGCGCATCTTTTCACGAGAAACGCGCGGAGACTCCCAGCCGGCCGCGGTGCGGGCGGCGCGGAGCGCGGCCGGAGGCGGTTGAGCCGTTTGGCCTCCCTCACGTTGCCGATTCGGCCGCGCCGCAACCGGCAAACCGAGGGAATCCGCCGTCTGGTGCGCCAGACCGAGGTGCGGCCGTCCGACTTGGCGTTGCCGCTGTTCGTGATCGAGGGCGCCGGCGTTCGCGATCCGATCGCGGCGATGCCGGGCCGCCATCGCCTGTCGATCGACACCCTGATCGCGGAGGCGGGCCAGGCGTTCGCCGCCGGCGTTCCGGCGGTCGCGTTGTTCCCCGCAATCGCCGATGATCGGAAGGACCCGCGGGCCGGCGAGGCGATGAATCCCGACGGCCTGGTTCCGCAGGCGGTGCGCGCCCTCAAGCACGCCCATCCGCACCTGCTGGTCATCACCGACGTGGCGATGGACCCGTACTCCAGCGACGGTCACGACGGGCTGGTGATCGCCGAGCGCATCGACAACGATCAGACGCTGCCGATCCTGGCCGACATGGCGCTCTGCCAGGCGGAAGCGGGCGCCGATCTGGTGGCGCCGTCCGACATGATGGACGGGCGGATCGGCTATATCCGTGACGCGCTCGACCGGGCCGGCCACCTGGAGGTCGGGATACTGGCCTACTCCGCCAAGTACGCATCGTGCTTCTACGGGCCGTTCCGGGAGGCGCTCGACTCCGCCCCGCGCGCCGGCGACAAGAAGACCTATCAGGTCGATCCCGCCAACCGGCGCGACGCGCTGCGGGAGGTGCGCCTCGACGTCGCCGAGGGCGCCGACATCGTCATGGTCAAGCCGGCGCTGCCGTACCTGGACGTCCTCGCCGCGGTCCGGGCGGCGGTCGACGTGCCGGTCGCCGCCTATCAGGTTTCCGGGGAGTACGCGATGATCGAGGCGGCCGCCGCCGCCGGCTGGATCGACCGCGATCGGGCGATGGCGGAATCGATCACCGCCATCAAGCGGGCCGGCGCCGACATCGTCCTGACGTACTTCGCGACGGAGATGGCGCGCCGCTGCCGGGACGGCGCGGTACGGGCAACGCGCGATGGCTGAGCAACTCCTGCCGCTGTTTCCCCTCAAGGTCGTGCTGTTTCCCGACACGGCGCTGCCGCTGCACATCTTCGAGGAGCGCTACAAGGAGATGATCGGAAACGTGATCGCCGCCAAGGGCGAGTTCGGAGTGTTGTGCGCCGACGACAATACGGTCGCCAGCGTTGGCTGCACGGCCCGGGTGGCCAGGGAGATCCGCCGCTACGAAGACGGCCGCATGGACATCCTGACGATCGGCCGGCGCCGCTTTCGGATCGCCCGCCTGCAGCACGACAAGGCATATTTGCAGGGGGCGGTCCGCTTCTTCTCCGACCGGCCGGCCGGCGAGCGGCCGGAGATCAAGTTGCGCTGTCTGCACCTGTTCCAGGACCTCTACGAGTCGACCCCCGGCCACCTGCCGGTGGCCGACCTGGAACGGGTCTCCACCGAGGTGATCTCCTACTACGTCGCCTACTACAGCGACCTGCCGCTGGCGAAGAAGCAGCGCCTGCTGGAGCTCACCAGCGCCGAGCAGCGGCTGCTCGCCGCGGAGGCGGCCCTCAAGGAGCGACTGCTGGAGCAGAGCGACGAACGCCGGAAGAACCGGGCCGTGCGCGGCAACGGACACTTCCCGTCCACGTAGCCCGGTAGCGTCGGTCGGACTTGCGCCGGCGCGGCGATTCCGACAGACTCGACCCGTGCGCATGAGCCGGGAAGCGGTAGCCGATCTGTATCGGCGCTCGATCGCCATCGACTCGCTCAACGTCAGCAACTGGCACAGCGACGGCGTGTTCGCCGACCTGTGCGCCGGCGGCCTGACCGCCGTCAGCGCCACCGTGGCCACCTGGGAAGGATTCGTGGAGACCGCCGACGCGGTCGCCTCCTGGTACGAACGCTTTCGCGAGCGCTCGTCGCAGATCCGGCCGGTGCGATCGGTCGCCGATATCCACGCCGCCAAGGCGGAAGGCCGGGTCGGCATCATCCTGAGCTTCCAGAACGCCAGCCCGATAGAGAACGACCTGCGCCGGCTGGAGCTGTTCGCGGACCTGGGCGTGCGCGTCATCCAGGTCACCTACCACGAGCAGAACCTGCTGGGCGCCGGTTGCTACGAGGCGCACGACGCCGGTCTGACCAACTTCGGGCGCGACGCGGTGCGGGAGATGAACCGGCTCGGGATCCTGGCCGACCTGTCGCACGTGGGGCCGCGCACCACCCTGGACGTGATCGAGCGCTCGACGCGGCCGGTGGCGATCACGCACGCCAACTGCCGCGGCTACTACGACGTGCCGCGCAACAAGACCGACGAGGCGGTGCGCGCCTGCGCGGCGCGCGGCGGCGTGATCGGCGCCACGGCGATCACCAGCTTCCTGCGCAACGGGCAGGCGTCGACCCTGGGCGACCTGGTGGAGGCGATCGACGACCTGGTAGAGCGGGCCGGCATCGACCACGTCGGCTTCGGGTCCGACTTCACCCAGGACCAGCCGCGCCGGTTCTGGCGCTTCATCTCCTCGCAACAGGGGACGAAGTTTCCGTCGACATTCGTGGAGCCCCAGGTCGACTACACGACGATGCGGATGTACCCGCAGGGGTTGGAGACGCCGCGAGAGATGCCAAATCTGGCCGCGGCGTTGGCCGAGCGCGGCTATGCGCCGGACGATATCGTCAAGGTGATGGGCGGCAACTGGCTGCGGCTGTTCGAGGAGGTATGGGATGGAGACGCGTAGACTCGGTACGACGACCGATAAAGATAAAGCGCGCGCCGTGCGCGGAACAATCGTCTCCGCCCTACTCGTCTGCGTGGTCATTACCGTGCTATTGGCCTGCCCAAACCCGGTAGCCGAGCCGAGCGCATCGGCGCCGACCGAACCCAGCAACACCGACCCCGACGGACCTGCAACGCCTACCCCGACCGAACCAGCAACGCCGGCGCCGACAATACCGAGTGGCGGAGGAGGCGGGGGCGGCGGCCCCCGCGACGCAACCGCTACTGCCACCATCAGCGCCGGTACCCGCGCAGCCGGAACCGCCACCATCGGCGCCGGCGGCGGCGGTTCCGGCGCCGCCGCTACTGCCACCATCGGAAGGATGATAGTGACAGGCGTGATAGTCACGAACGGCGGCAGCGGCTACACCTCGGCGCCATCCGTGGCGTTCAACGGCGGCGGCGGTTCCGGCGCCGCCGCTACTGCCTTTATCGGCGCCGAGGTGACAGGCGTGACGGTCGGGGTCGGCGGCAGTGGCTACACCTCGGCGCCGGCGGTGGGGTTCGTCGGCGGCGGCGGTTCCGGCGCCGCCGCTACCGCCACCGTATCGGGCGGCGCGGTAACGGGCGTCACGGTCACGGACGGCGGCAGCGGCTACACCTCGGCGCCGTTCGTGGCGATTTCCTCGCCGCCGTCGGGCGGTGTCGATGCCGAGGCTACTGCCAGCATCGACACGGTCCGGGTGAATAGAGTAGGAATCCTGTCTCCCGGCGCGGGCTACACGTCGGCGCCGACCGTGTCGTTCAGCGGCGGCGGCGGTTCCGGCGCCGCCGCTACTGCCATCGTCGCCGGCGCGGTGACGGGCGTGCCGATCACGAACGGCGGCAGCGGCTACACGTCAGCGCCAACCGTGTCGTTCAGCGGCGGCGGCGGCGACGGTGCCAGCGGGTATGCCACCGTATCGGGCGGCGCGGTGACGGGCGTGACGCTCTTTGGCGGCGGCCGCGGCTACACCTCGGCACCGACCGTGACGTTTACGGCGCAGTCGGGAAATGTGGTCACAGGCGTGACGGTCACGAACGGCGGCAGCGGCTACACCTCGGAGCCGCGCGTGCAGTTCAGCGGCGGTGGCGTTGACAGTCCTGCCGCACTAGCTACTGCCACCATATCGGGCGGCACGGTGACAGGCGTGACGATCTTGATCAGCAAAGGCGGCTTAACGTCGGCGCCGTCCGTGACGTTTGAGGCGCCGGGCAGGGTGACAGGCGTGACGGTCACGAACGGCGGCAGCGGCTACACGTCAGCGCCAACCGTGTCGTTCAGCGGCGGCGGCGGCGGCGGTGCCAGCGGGTATGCCACCGTATCGGGCGGCGCGGTGACAGGCGTAACGGTGACAGACGGCGGCCGCGGCTACACGTCAGCGCCGTCCGTGGAGTTTTCGAGAAACTAGCGGTAGCGAGCCGGACGCCCGTAGCAGCGCGACTTCCACCGTCCGCCCGAAGCGGACCATTCGCGGCGCCCCCGCTGGAACACGGCCCGGATCGACCGCCGCGCCGCCGCGCTACAGCGGCATCTCCAGGATCGTGTAGGTCTTCGACGGCGCGGCGTTCATCATCTCCAGCATGCTCAGCACCGGGGCGTTGTCCTCCAGCACGTAGCCGATGTCGCAGTACCGGTAGTCGTGCTGCTGGGTGTAGAGCTTCTGCTTCCAGAGCAGCAGCCCCTCCAGTCCGCGGTTGCGGAACTTCTTCTTCACGCCCAGGTAGCCCAGACGCAGCCCCTTGATGCTGCGCCTGGTGACCAGCATGCGCGCCGCCCGCCACAGCTCGAAACGCGGGAAGGGCCGTGACGGCCGCATGCGGTCCAGGATGTTGGGGACACCGCCGAAGAAGGCGGCCGGCTCGCCCTGCCAGTAGGCGATCGAGAACTGGCCGCGGTCGACGATGAGCTGCTCGTCGTCGATCACCTTGAAGAACTCCTCGGCGCGGTACGGGACGAAGCCCCAGTTGTCGTTCCATGCGTCGTTGTAGATATCGAGCATCTCCTCCTTGCGCTCCGCGAGCGGCCGCTCGCCCCAGGTCTCGAACACCACGCCGCCGCGCTTGCGGACGATCTCCGCCACTCGCTGCAGCTTCGGCTCCATGGGCGCGTGCACCGGCACCTCATAGGAGCGGACCCGTTTGACGGGGCGCAGGCCGGCGGCGCTCAGCAGGGCCAGGTAGTACGGCTTGTTGTAGTGGTAGTAGATGACCGGACGGGAATCGAACCCCTCGGTCAGCACGCCCGGCGTGGCCTGGTTGACCGGCAGGTTCTGCGGCCCGCGCATCGCCTGCATGCCGCGCTCGCGCAGCCAGCCGGCGGCCGCCTGCAGCAGACGGTCGGTCACCTCCTGGTCGTCGACCGACTCGAAGCAGCCGAAGAAGCCGGTCCGTTCGTTCCAGTGGGCGTTGTGGTCGTCGTTGACGTAGGCGATGCAGCGCCCGACCGGCCGGCGCCGGTCGCCGTAGGCGATGAAGAAGGCGATCGCCGCGTGCCGGAGGAACAGCGAACGCGGCTCGAAGTAGCCGTCGATCCCCAGCAGCCGGAAGCCCAGGTACTCGAAGTCGAGCAGCGGAACGTACTGCGGGTCGCCGCGGTAGTGGCTCCAGTGGAAGTCGACGAAAGCGCGCAGCCGGGCGCGCCCGCCGGCATCGGTGTTGGCGAAGCGCTCGATTTCGATCCGGCCCACGGCGACACCCTACTATGAGAATGGCGGGCGGCGACTCAAGCGGCTATCATCGGCGCCGATGTCCGCCATGGCCGAACCGTTCCTTGGACCCGACTTCCTGCTGCCGAACGAGTCGGCGCGCCGGCTGTACCGCGAGTACGCGGCCGGCCAGCCGATCTTCGACTACCACTGCCACCTGCCGGTGCGGGAGATCGCCGACAACCGCGACTTTCCGACCATCACGCAGATCTGGCTGGCCGGCGACCACTACAAGTGGCGCGCCATGCGGGCGCTCGGGGTCGACGAGCGGCTGATCACCGGCGATGCCGGCGACTACGAGAAGTTCGCGGCGTGGGCGGATACGGTGCCGTACACCGTGCGCAACCCGCTCTACCACTGGACGCACATGGAGCTGCGCAGACCGTTCGAGGTGCGCGACCTGCTGTCGCCGGCGACGGCCGAGCCGATCTACCGCGCCTGCAACGAGCGGCTGCGGCAGCCGGAGCTGCGCACGCACGGGCTGTTGCGCATGATGAACGTGCGGGTCGTCTGCACCACCGACGACCCGGCCGACAGCCTGGAGCACCACGAGCGCATCCGCCGGTCGGGCGCGCCGTGCACGGTGGTGCCGGGCTTTCGCGCCGATCACGCCCTGGCCGCCGACGACCCGGAGCGGCTGAACGGTTGGCTGGTCGACCTGGGAGAGCGCGTCGGCAGGGAGATCGTCGACTACGACGGCATGCTCGCCGCCCTGGCCGAGCGCCACGCGGACTTCCACGCCGCCGGCTGCCGGGTGTCCGATCACGGGCTGGAGGCGCTGGATGCCGAGCCGTACACGGCGCGGGCGGTCGAGCGGACCTTTCGGGAGGCCGTGCAGGGGCAGGCTGCCGAGCCGGAAGCGGCGCGCAAGTACCGCTCGGCGGTCCTCTACGAGATGGCGCGCATGGACGCCGATGCCGGCTGGGTGCAGCAGTTCCACCTGGGGGCGCTGCGCAACACCAACCGGCGCGGGTTCGAGGCGCTCGGCCGCGATGCCGGCTACGATTCGATCGGCGACCCGCCGCCGGCGCGGTCGATGGCGCGGTTCTTCGACCGGCTGGAACAGGCCGGCAAGCTGCCCAAGACGATCCTCTACAACCTGGACCCGGCGCAGAATGATCTGTTCGCAGCGATGGTCGGCAACTTCCAGGGCACTGATCCGCACGGCAGGGCCGTACGCGGCCGCATGCAGTTCGGGACCGCCTGGTGGTTCAACGATCAGATCGGCGGCATGACGCGCCAGATCGATGCGCTGTCGAACAGCGGCCTGCTGAGCTGCTTCGTCGGCATGGTGACCGACTCGCGGAGCTTCCTTTCCTATCCTCGGCACGATTACTTTCGCCGGCTGCTGTGCGGCATCCTGGGCGACGAGATCGAACGCGGGCTGCTGCCGGCCGACTTCGAGCTGCTCGGCGGCATCGTCGCCGACATCTGCTACGGCAACGCCGAGCGCTACTTCGGGATCGGGTCCTGACGTGGCGGTGAGCGATCGCCTGCGCTGCTATGCGGCGATCCACGAGACCGGCGTGGTGCCGCTCTTCCATGAGCCGGACCTGGAGGCGGCCGGCCGGCTCGCCGCCGCCTGCGTCGAAGGCGGCGCGCGCGTGGTGGAGCTGACCGACCGCGGTCCCGGCGCGCTTGCCGCGTTCGCGGCCGTCGTCGGGCGCCTGCGCGACAGCGGCGTGTGGATCGGCGCGGGGTCGATCATGGATGCGCCGACCGCCGCGCACTACATCTCCGCCGGAGCGCGGTTCATCGTCAGCCCTTCCCTGGACGAGGCGACCGCGCGCCTCTGCAACCGGCGCAAGGTGCCCTATATCCCCGGCTGCATGACCCCCGGGGAAATCGGCCGCGCCGAGGAGCTGGGGGCGGAAATCGTCAAGGTGTTCCCCGGCACGGTCGGCGGCCCGGAGTTCGTACGCGCGGTGCGCGGGCCGATGCCGTGGACCAGCATCCTGCCGACCGGCGGGGTGGCGGTATCGGCGGAGAGCATCGGCGCGTGGCTGGGCGCCGGCGCCTGCGCGGTGGGCATCGGCAGCGCCCTCTTTCCGGAGGCGGACCGCCGGCAGGCCGCCTACGGCCGGATCGCCGCCCGCGTCGCCGCCGCCCTGTCGTTCGTCCGCTCGGCGCGCCGGAAATAGGCTACCGCTCCCCGGTCCAGTCGGGCGGCAGGGGCCGGCGGCCGGCGTAGCCGTCCTCGATACGGTGGTAGAAGGCCAGCTCCGGCTCGTCGCTGCGCCAGCACAGGAATACCTGCTCGCCGTCGACGATCGCCGGGAAGTCGATCAGGCCCAGGTCGAAGTTCCAGTCCTTGTAGAGGCAGCCTATCGAGTCCAGCTCGGCCAGATACTCCAGCAGGGCGGCGCGATGCTCCTGAATGGTCGGGTCTTCGTCCCACAGGCGTTCGGCGGCGCGGCGCTGTTCGCCGAGCGTCGCCCCGGCGGCAGCCGTCACGCGGGCATGCCGTGGAGCGGCCTGTTGCAGGTAGTGCCGCAGGCTGCGCCCGGTGTCCAGGATGTCGGCCACGATTCGCTTGACCAGCGGCAGCGTGCGAACCGCGTCGGCTCGAGAGAAGTATCGCTGGAACTCCATGCGGCGCATCTTGCCAAACATGGCGCGTTGCAGCCACGCTACCGGCGCGTATGAGCCTCAAAGTCTACGATTTCCGCACCGACATCGCCAACGTGCTGGTGACGCCGCAGATCCGCTGCCGGTTTCTCAAGATGGAGGTCGGCCAGTGCAACGCCGGCCATACCCATGACCTGGGCCACGAGATCTTCCTGGTGCTGCAGGGGCAGGCGGAGTTCGAGGTCGACGGGCAGCGCGCCACCCTTGGCCCCGGTCAGTTCTGCATCGCTCTGGCCGATCAGTACCACACCGTGCGCAACGCCGGCGACGAAGAGGTGATCATGTTCCTGTCGGTTACCCCGCACGTGCAGCCGACCCACACCTTCTGGAACGAGGACGGCACGAAGATGCCGCCGCGGTTCATGCCGTCCGGCTCCTACGACGAGCCGGCCGACCGCGCAACCCGCACGACCGAGCTGGCCGGCCGCCATGCGGCGGCGGCCGCGGCGCTGGCGGAATCGGCCGCCGCCGCCGGCTCCGTCCAGCGGGCGGCGGCGGACCGCTACCTGCAGGCGGTGGCGGCCGGGGACGAGCGGGCGGCTGCCGCCGCCCGCGAACGGATGTGGGACGCGCTGTCGGACGTGTTCAGCCGGACCATGGCGCTCGGCGACGCCTGGAACGCGTTCGCGGCGCGCACCGCCGACCCGGCGCCGGAAGACCGGCCGGCCGGCCGGTCGGGCGCATGAGCCGCCTCCGCGTCGGCGTGGTCGGCTGCGGCGCGATCGCCCAGATACACCACCTGCCCAACCTCACCGCGCTGCACGACCGGTTCGAGGTGGCCGTGGTGTGCGACGTGTCGCCCTTGGCCGCCGCGGCCGCCGCGCGCCGCTTCCACGTGCCGGACCACGTCACCGACTACCGCCGCGTGCTGGACCGCGACGTCGACGCCGTCGTGCTGTGCCATACCGATCCCAAGACCGAGGCGGCGGTCGCCGCGCTGCAGGCCGGCAAGCACCTGTTCATCGAAAAGCCGGTCTGCTTCTCTCTGCAGGAGATCGACGCCATGGTCGCCGCCCGCACCTCCGGTCTGGTGGCGCAGGCCGGCTACGTGAAGGTATACGAGCCGGGCTTCCGGCTGGCGCAGCGGGAGGTGCGGCGCATGGAGGATATCCGCTTCGTCCAGATCAACCACCTGCACCCCGACAACCGGCTCCACCTGCGGCAGTTCGATCTGCAGCGCTTCGACGATCACCCGCCCGGGAGCCTGGAAGCGGCGGAGGAGGCGCGGCGCGCCGCCTGCCGGCAGGCGATCGGCCCGGTCGACGAGGAGCTGGAGCGCGCCTTCTTCCTGATGACCGGCAGCATGATCCACGACCTGTACAGCCTGCGCGTGATGCTGGGCCGGCCGTCCGCGGTGATCGGCGCCGACATCTGGCGCGAAGGCCGCGCCGTCACCTGCACGCTGGCGTACGCGAACGGCGCGCGCTGCGTCGCCACCTGGGTCGACCTGCCCGATCTCTGGGATTTCCGGGAGACCCTGGAGGTCTACGGCGACCGCCGGCGCGTGGTGCTCTCCTATCCGACCGGTTTCGCGCGCGGCATCCCCTGCACGCTGGTGGTGCAGGGGATCGACGACGACGGCCGGGCCTTCCGCACCGAGCCGGCCGTCGACTGGCAGAGCGCCTTCGCCGGCGAGCTGCGCCACTTCCATGCGAGCGTGGTCGACGGCGTCCCCAATCGCACGCCGCTGGCCGACGTCCGCCATGATCTCAGCCTCATCATCGACATCGTGCGCCGCTACCGGGCGGCGTCCGCGTAGCCGCTGCTCACACGATAGCGGGGGCCGGATCGCCGACCGCGCCGGCGTAGTAGAGCGGCATGAAGGTGAGCCGCTGCTCCGGCAGGCGGGAGTAGGGTCCGGAGTACAGGACCACGCCGTCGGCGCAACGGGGATAGGCGTCGAGCATCAGGTGCAGGCTGCGCAGGCTGCCGGCGGCGCCGGACTTTACCTCGACCGGCACGATCCGGCCGCCGCGCACCGCCAAGTAGTCGACTTCCGCGCTCGATCCGCGCGCGTTCCGCGCCCAGTAGAACAGCTCCGAGTCGTGGTACGCGATCAATTCCTGCGCGGCGAACTGCGCCGCCAGCGCGCCCCGGTAGATGGCCAGCAGATCGCGCTCGCGCAGCTCCACCTCGACCGGGACGCGGCACAGGGTTTGGAGCAGACCGATGTCGAGCAGCGCCGCCTTGAATCGACGGTCGTCGGCGCTCGCGCCCAGCGGCAGACCGGACGGGTCGCACGAGGCGATCTTGTGGATCAGCCGCGCCTTGCGCAGCACGTCGAACGCCCGCCGGTTGGTCGGCCCCGAGTGGCCGCGATCCAGGCGCGCGTACTTGATCTGATCGCCGATGGTGCGCGCCACGCTGAGGAGCACCGCGTCCAGGCAGGTCGGGTCCGCCCGCGGCGCGTACTTCGCGAAATCGTCGCGGCAGGTGCCGATGATCTCGCGCTGGACCCGGGACGCGGCCACGATCGAGCCGGTATCGCGGTACGCCTGCACGCTTTCGGGCATGCCGCCGATGAAGAAGTAGGTCTTCAACTCGTGCAGCAGCCGGCGCTGCATGCCTTCGTCCACGGCCGACGGATGCTGCGCCGCGCAGTCGGCCGCCACCTGGTTGCCGATCCCCGCCAGGTACTCGCGGAAGGTCATGGGGTAGAGGTGCAGCTGCTGCACCCGTCCCACCGGTACCGGGATTTCGCCCAGCGCGAACTCCAGCAGCGATCCGGCAGCGATCACGTGCAATGCGGGCCGCTGCTCGTAGAGGTAGCGCAGCGCCATGATCGCGCGCGGACAGGCCTGGACCTCGTCGAGGAACAGCAGCGTGCGTCCCGGCACGATGCGGGCGCCGCTGTCCAGTTCGAGATGCCGGATCACGGTCCCGGCGTCGAGGTCGTCTCCGAAGCAGCCGTGCAGGTCGCGCCGCTTCTCCAGATCCACGTCGACCAGCGAGTCGAACTCCGCCTCGGCAAAGCGCCTGATCAGCCAGGTCTTGCCCACCTGCCGCGCGCCCCTGACGATGAGCGGTTTGCGCCGGGTTGCGGACTTCCATCTGACGAGCTGTTCCTGTGCGAACCGATACATGCCGAATCGAAATGTGCCGTCCTTTCGCGTGTTGTTAGAAACTCAAGGTACTTTCTAATGGCACGTGTAAGAAT
This sequence comes from Spirochaetia bacterium, assembly GCA_965203515.1. GTDB lineage: Bacteria > Spirochaetota > Spirochaetia > SZUA-6 > Bin103 > CATQHW01. The sequence goes on along the minus strand of OZ241907.1, from coordinate 3,362,692 downwards.
GTCAAGGGGAAACGCGGGCTCGACAGTACGGCGCCGGCATGGCAGTCTCCGTGCCGGGCAGGAGGATCGAGTGGACCCGCTGCAGCGCGTGAGGATCGGCACGACCGGGATCGAGGTCACCAGGGTCGGCCTGGGCTGCGCGCCCCTCGGCAGTATCTACAGCGACATCCCGGACGAGCAGGCGCAGCAGGTCGTGCGCGCGGCGCTGCAGGCCGGCGTCACCTTCATCGATACCGCGGCGCTCTACGGGGCCGGCATCAGCGAGCGGCGCGTCGGCGCCGCGTTGCGCGGGGTACCGCGCGACAGCTACGTGTTGGCGACCAAGGTCGGCTGGCGGTTCGAACACGTGCCGGGCCCCAGCGCCTTTTCGAAGACGTGGGACAGCCCCGGCGCCTGGATGGTGGAGTGCCGCCGCGACTACGGCGCCGACTGGGTCGAGCGCTCGCTCGACAACAGCCTCACCCGCCTCGGCGTCGACCGTCTGGACGTGGTGCACATCCACGATCCGGACGAAGACGAGCACTTTGCCGAGGCGATGGACGGCGCCTACCCGGTGCTGGACCGGCTCCGCTCGCAGGGCGTCATCGGCGCGGTCGGCGCCGGCATGAACCAGAGCGAGATGCTGGTCCGCCTGGCGCGGGCGGGCGACTTCGACTGCTTCCTGCTGGCCGGCCGCTACACGATCCTGGAGCAGGGCGCGCTGGACGAGCTGCTGCCGCTCTGCATGGAGCAGGGCATCGGCATCATCGCCGGCGGCACCTTCAACAGCGGCATCCTGGCCAGCGGTTCGAAGGGCGGCCCCGACGGAGCGCGCTATGACTACATGGAGGCGCCGCCCGACATCGTCGCCAAGGTGCGGAGTCTGGAGACGGCGGCGGCCACCCACGGAGTCGACCTGCGCGCCGCCGCCAGCCAGTTTGCGCTGGCTCACCCGGCGGTCGCCTGCATCGTACCGGGCACGCGCCGCCCGGAACGGGTGCTCGACAACCTGGAGTTGGTCCGCGCGGCGATCCCGGCCTCCTTCTGGCAGGAGTTGCGCGACCGCGATCTGATCAGACGCGACGCGCCGGTACCGGCCTGACCGGGTCGGCCGCCGGCGGCTGCGCCTCAAGTCAGAGCGCCGGGCTGACGCGGCCGCGGGTGCGGAGTTCGAAAGCGTGGGCGATGCGCACCAGGACCGGCTCGCTGAATGCGGTGCCGGTGAACATCACCCCGCGCGGCTCGATCGGCGCGCGCGGCCCGGTTGGCGCGCGCGGCCCGGTCGTCGCCGGGCCGCCGGCGGCCGGCGCGAAACCGAGCGGCACCGCCACCGAGGGGTAGCCGGCGCGGGCGGCGATCGATGATCCGGCGCCGTGCGGAAACACCAGGGCGTCGAGTCCGTACCGGTCGAGCGTGGCGTCGATGCCCTCCGTGCGGCACAGGCGCAGGTCCTCCGCACGGGCGTTCAGATAGGCCGCTTCATGCATGCGGCCGGAGGTCTCGTGCTCGGCGCGCAGCAGCCACACCTGCCCGTAGCGCAGCGCCGCTTGAGCGTGGGCGGCGTTGAAGGCGATCAGGTCGGCGAGCGTCCGGCACGGGGCGCCGGGACCGAGCCGGCGCAGGTAGGCGTTCATCGCCGCCTTGAACTCGTACAGCATGACCGGCGACCACGCGATCCGGTCGGCGGTGGCAAGGTCGGCGGGATCGACGACCTCCGCGCCGCCGTCTTGCAGCGCGGCGCGGACCCCTTCCAGCGTGTCGCGCCACGCATCGCCCTGGTCGTCCCAGAATCCGGTCCGGGGGATGCCGATGCGCGCGCCGCGCAGACCGTCGCGGCGCAGGTGGAGGCGGTAGTCGACGACCGGCGCGCCGTGCGTGGCCGCGTCCTCCTCATCCGGGCCCGCGATCACGGTGAGCACCCGAGCGGCGTCCTCCACGCTGCGGGCGAGCGGCCCGGCGGTATCCTGGCTGAAGGAGATCGGCACGATGCCGGTCCTGGAGACCAGCCCGACGGTCGGTTTGATGCCGGCGATGCCGTTGGCGAACGCCGGCGCCAGGATCGAGCCGGCGGTTTCGGTGCCGATCGCGGCGGGGCACAATCCGGCGGCCACGGCCGCCGCCGACCCGGAGCTCGACGTGGAGACCGGCAGCGCCGGATGATGCGGGTTGATGACCTGTCCGCCCAGCGAGCTGTAGCCGCCCGGCATACCGGTCGACATGTAGTTGGCCAGCTCGGTCATGTTGGTCTTGCCGATGATGAGCGCGCCGGCCGCGCGCAGGCGGCGGACCAGGGGCGCGTCGGCCGGCGCGAACGAATCGGCCAGGGCCAGCGCGCCGGCGCTGGTCGCCATCGATCCGCCGCCGGTATCGACGTTGTCCTTCAGGAGCACCGGCACGCCGTGCAGGGAGCCGATGGCGGCGCCGGCACGCCGCTCGGCATCGAGGCGCCGGGCGGTCCATTGGGCATCCGGGTCGATGCGCAGCACGGCGTTGAGGGTCGGGCCGGCGCGGTCGACGGCCGCGATGCGCGCGAAGGCGCGCGCAAGCTCGTCCCGGACGGTCGTTTCGCCGCGGCGATAGGCGTCGAGCAGCCGGCGGATCGCGCCGTCCGGTCCGGAAGGGCTCATCGTCGCCTATGATCGACGGCCGTATGCGGGGAGACAACAGCGCGCCGCGTCACTCGCCGTACGTGAACGAAACGATCCTTTCGTTTTGATCTTAAACAAGAAAGGATCGTTTCTTTTCTGACTTGACAAAGAAACGATCGCTTCTATTGTTCCGGCACTAGGAAAGGAGCGTTTCGCATCGAATGGCCCGCCAGACCGGTCGATACCGCATCACCAGCACCCTGGGAGAGCAGGTCCGCGCGTTCGTTCCCGGTCCGCTGCCCCCGGCGGACCCGCCCCTGGCGATCGATCGATCGACGGCGGAGCTCCACGCCGGCGCCCAGGCTGCGCTCTCCCGACTTGCGGTCGCGGGCGCGATGGTGCCGGACACCGACTGGTTCCTCTACGGGTTCGTTCGGAAGGAGGCGGTCGTCACCTCGCGGATCGAGGGGACGCAGGCCACGCTCCGGGACGCCGTCACCTATGAGGCGACCGCTCACGCCGACCGCCCCGACGACGTGCGGGAGGTCCTCAACTACGTGGCAGCCCTCACCTACGCCCGCGAGCAGATCGCCGATCCGAACGGGCTGCCGCTCAGCGTCCGCCTGCTGCGCAACGCGCACCGCCGCCTGATGCGCGGCGCGCGCGGCGCGGACAAGCAGCCGGGTGAGCTCCGCCGCTCGCAGAACTGGATCGGCGGCAGCCGGCCGGGCAACGCCCGGTTCGTCCCGCCGCCGCCCGAAGAGGTGCCGGACGCGCTGACGGCGCTGGAGCGGTGGTGGCACGCCGATTGCGGGCTGCCGCCGCTGGTGCGCGCCGGGCTCGCGCACGTGCAGTTCGAGACGATCCATCCGTTCCTGGACGGCAACGGCCGCATCGGCCGGCTGCTGATCGCCCTGCTCATCGAGCACTGGCGCCTGCTCGACCAGCCGCTGCTCTATCTCAGTCGGGCGTTCAGACGCGCGCAGTCGGAGTACTACGCGCGGCTGGACGCCGTGCGCACCGACGGCGACTGGGAGGGCTGGACCCGGTTCTTCCTGCAGTGCGTGCGCGAGGCTGCCGACGACGGCGTCGAAGTCGCCCGGCAGTTGCACGCTCTGGCCGGCCGCCATCGCCGTCTCATCATCGCCCACGACCGCCCCACCGTCGCCGCCATCCGGCTGCTGGAGCACCTTCCGTCCCATCCCGTGGTAACCGTCCCCCAGGCAGGCAAGCTGCTCGGCATCACGCCGCCACCGACTCGCAAGGCGATCGAGCTGCTCCGGAGCCTGGGCGTGCTGCGCGAGATCACCGGCAAGCGCCACGCTCGCACCTACGAATACCACGAATATCTCCAGATCCTGACGGGAGACGACGAGTGACGTTACGGCGTCGGCCCGTATCGCCGGGGATCACGTGGGCCAGGGGAAGGCGACGGTCGGCTGATTGACGAAGCGCCGGACGCGCAGGAGCAGCCGGGCGCCGGCGCCCGGTTCCAGCCGTACCTGCAGGGCGCTGCCGCCGACCTCGGTGCGCTCCCCGTCGATCGCCGCGCTGTCGATCGTGTGCTCGGCGTAGGCGCCGGACTGCAGGACCAGGTGCCTGGCGTGCACGGGGTCCAGGTTGATGAGCTGCACGCCCACCTCGTCCGCGCTCAGATGGTCGACCAGCGAGGCGACGCCCGGCGGGATGCCGGCGCGCCGCCGCTCCGAGTCGAAGTACCGCACCGCGCAATGCCACGGCACGCCGACGTGGCGCGTGGCCAGACCGCCCAGCATGAGCTGCACCAGGCCCCACACCTCGGCCGGATTGATCCCGTTCGGATCCTCGGAGAGGAGCATGTCGGCCGATCGGGCGTCCCGCGCGCGCAGCTCCACCTTGCGGCGCACCTGCTCCAGGTCGGCCGACAGCGTGCGGACCGGATAGTCGTCGTCCTTGCCGTCCAGGAAGCGCACCCACGGGTCGGACGCGACCAGCGCGTGGTCCCGCTGGCGGTCCTGCGACCAGTGGTAGACCGCCAGCGCGCCGCGGTCGAACGGTTCCGGCTGGAAGTCGTACCAGCCGTCCTCGCCGTACATGCGCGGATAGAGCGTCACGCCGTCCTCCGTCTTGCGGTGCTCGTTGACCGACTCCATGACGGTCCGCCAGACGTCCACGTACTTCCGGTCGCCGGACACCAGCAGCGCGTTGCCGAATCCGTACGGGGTGCGGTGCTGGAAGTTGGGGCGGTGATGGGGGATCGGCTTGCCGTGCTCGTCGATGCCGTAGAAGCCGCCGGTGTGGCCCCATCCGTAGACGCCGCGCCACCAGGCGCCGCCGCCCGCGCCGCTGCCGACCACGCCGTCCAGCCCCACGTTGGCCGGGATCAGGCCGTCGTTCGCGTAGGTGCGCTCCACCCAGGCGTCCGAGTACTCCTCGATCCACTCCTTGTACTTGGGGTCGCCGGTCGCTGCGTAGGCGTAGAACGCCATGGCGGTAGCGGCCAGGTTCAAGGGGATATCGCCTTCGACGTTGCGGTAGGTCTCGAAGTGAAACAGGTAGTCGTCGAAGTTGCGGTGGCCGCGCCCCGGCTTGAAGCGCCCCTCGATCTCGAACGGATCGCCGGCCCAGTCGACCGGCTCCGCCGTGCCCAGCACCGGACCGCGGCTGCCGTTGAGGACGCTGCGGATGATGCGATGTGTCGGATCGTAGTTCGGCTCGGCCGGCTCGTCCGGATCGCCCGGCAGGTAGAAGCCGGCGAAGCGGCAGATGCGCTGCCGCCAGATCGGGTTCCACGGCTCGCACAGCCCCTCCTGGAACAGGCAGTGATACCCCTCGCCGTTGTGGACCCAGTCGAAGCTGGTGGGAAACTCCTTGTAGTACATGCCGTCGGCGCCGAGCCTGGTGACGGTGGTCCGCGCCTCCGTGTACTGCCGGATGTGGCCTTCGATGCCGCGGCGGTACAGCCGGAGCGCCTGTTCGGAGCCGCCCAGGGCATAGAAATCGGTCCAGTTGGTCACGTTCTCCGCCGCATCGTCGGGGCCGTCCAGCGCCCCCCAGCGCGCGAAGCACTTGAGGTAGCCGCGCTCGTCGAAGTAGCGGTCGAAGAACGGCGGGATCGCCGCCTCGATGGCGCGCATCAGCTCGCGTTCCAGGAGCGCCCAGTGCGGCGGGGCGGTCGGGGTGGAGATGGTCACGGCGGCGGTGGGTGGGGTTCTGATGAGCATGGGCCTGGCCTTTCTGTGACGCCGGCCTCCTGAAAGACGCCGGCGCGTCTTGTCGGCGGATGGTAGCAGAGCGGCCGACCGTGCGCTCAGGCGGGAGATCGGGGCGCGCCTGCGGCGCTCGCGTGGTCGAACTGGCTCCGGTAGATGCGCGCGTAGCTGCCGTTCGCCCGCAGCAGCTCGTCATGGCTGCCGCGCTCGGCGACGCGGCCGGCTTCGATCACGTAGATTACGTCGGCGCGCCGCACCGTACTCAGCCGGTGGGCTATGACGAAGCTGGTGCGGCCCTGCAACAGCTCGCCCAGGGCTTCCTGGATCAGCAGCTCGGTGCGCGTGTCGACGTTGGAAGTGGCCTCGTCCAGCACCAGGATGCGCGGATCCTTGAGCAACGCGCGGGCGATGGCCAGCAACTGCCGCTGGCCGCGGCTCAGGTTGACGGCCCCTTCCTGCAGCGCGGTGTCGTAGCCGTCGGGGAGCCGGGAGATGAACTCATGCGCCCGCGCGCGGCGCGCGGCCGCCTCCACCGCGTCGTCATCGGCATCCGGCCGGCCGTAGCGGATGTTGTGGCGAACGGTGTCCGCGAACAGAAAGGTGTCCTGCAGGACGATGCCGATGTTCCGGCGCAGGCTGTCCTGGGTCACGGTGCGGATGTCCTGGCCGTCGATCGTCACCGCGCCCGCCTCCACGTCGTAGAAGCGCTCCAACAGGCTGATGATCGTGGTCTTGCCGGCGCCGGTCGGTCCGACCAGCGCCACGGTCCGACCCGGCTCGGCGACCAGATCGAGGTTGCGGAGCACCGGCGTCCCCGGCTCGTACGCAAAGGAGACGCGCGCCAGCTCCACGCGGCCGGCGGTGACCTCCAGCGGGCGGGCGTCTCCGGCGTCGCGGACCTGCGGCGCCTCGTCCAGCAACTCGAAGATGCGCTCGGCGCCGGCGACCGCCGACTGCACCTGCGTCCACATCATGGAGATCGACTGCACCGGCTCGAAGAAGCGGCGCACGTACTGCAGAAAGGCGACGATCACGCCGATGCTGACCAGTTCCAGCCGGGCCAGATAGCCGCCGTAGGCCAGCACCACGGCGATGCCCACGGCGCTGATGACGTCCATGGTGGGGGCGAACGCCGCGGTCAGCGACTCCGCGCCGACGTTGGCGTCGCGGTTGGCCCGGTTGAGCTGCCGGAAGCTCGACGAGTTCCAGCCCTGCCGGTTGAACGCCTGCGCCACGCGCGCGCCGGAGATGTTCTGTTCCAGCTCGGAGCTGACTCCGCTGATGGTCGTGCGGGTCTTGCGGAAGGCGGCGCGGGCGCGCCGGGAGAACAGGGCCGTCGACAGGGAGATCAGCGGCAGCAGCGCAAGGCTGATCAGGGCGAGCCGCCAGTTGAGCGCCAGCATCCCGATCAGGATCGCGACCATCAGCAGCACGCTCGACGTCAACCGCGACAGGCTCATGCCGACCGCGCGGTTGATCACGTCGGTATCGTTGGACAGACGCGACAACAGGTCGCCGGCCTTGTTGCGGTCGAAGTAGCTGAGCGACAACGCGTGCACCTTGGCCATGATCTGGCTGCGCAGCCGCAGCATCATCCGTTGGCCGATCGCCATCAGGGCGATGTTGTTGGCGGCGCCCGCCAGCCAGCCGGCCAGATAGATCGCCAGCACCAGGAGCATGGCGACGACCAGCACGCGCGCGGTCTCCGACGGTCCCGCCTGACCGTCCACGAACGCCTTGAGCCCGTCGACCGCCTGCGCGATGAACAGCGGCGCCGCCGCCTGCGCGCCGGCGGCGGCCGCCGCCGTCACCACCACCAGCAGCAGCGTCAGGCGCATGTCCCCCAGATAGCGGAGCAGCCGCAGCAGCGTCCGGCCGACCTGCTCCGCGTGCCGGTCGTCGCCGGAGCCGAACGGCGTCATGCCGATGCGCCCGCGCGGTGGCGGCGCGGTCTGCCGATCCCCTGAACGATCGCGTGACCGATCGCTCACGATACCGCCTGCGCGGCTTCGGCCGGCTGCGCGGAGAGCTCGCCGTAGAAGGTCTCCGCGTACCGCGCGTTGTCGTGCAGCAGCCGCTCATGGCGGTCCAGCCCGGCCACCGTTCCTTCGTGCAACAGCAGCACGCGGTCGGCGGCCAGCACCGTGTTCATGCGGCTGGCGATGACGAACGACAGGCGGTCATGCCGGAGCTGGTCGAGCGCGGCGCGGATGCGCCGCTCGGTCTCGTAATCGACGCTGCTGGTGCTGTCGTCCAGGATCAGGATGCGCGGCTCCAGCAACAGCGCGCGGGCGATCGCCACCCGTTGCTTCTGGCCCCCGGACAGGGTCACGCCGCGCTCGCCGACCAGCGAATCGTAGCCGTCGGGGAACTCCGTGATGAACCGGTGCGCCTCCGCGGCGCGGGCGGCCGCCTCCACCTCGGCGTCGGAGGCTTCCGGCCGGCCGTAGGCGATGTTCTCGCGGATGGTGCCGCCGAACAGGGTGGTCTCTTCCAGCACGATGCCGATCTGCCGTCGCAGCGACTGCAGGGTGACGTCGCGGATGTCGGCGCCGTCGATGGTGATGCGGCCGGCGGTCACGTCGTAGAAGCGCGGGATCAGGTTGATGATCGTGCTCTTGCCCGAGCCGGTCGCGCCGACGATGGCCAACGTCTCGGTTGCTCCGGTGCGGAAGCTCACGTCCCGCAGCACCGGGGCGCCCACCCCGAAGTAGCGGAACGTCACTCGCTCGAACGCCAGCCCTTCGCGGAGGGGCGCCAGCGCCGCCGCGCCGGGCCGCTCGGAAACCTCCGACCGCGCGTCGAGGATCTCGGCGATCCGTTCGGCGCCGGCGGCGGCCTGCGAGATCGACATCATGATCATGCCGAGCATGGTGATGGGGAACATGGCGACGATCAGGTAGCCCTGGAACGCCACCAGCTCGCCGATGGTCAGACGCTGCGCCAGTATCTGGATGCCGCCGCCCCAGGTGACCACCACGGTCCCGAAGTTGGCCATCGTGAACACGAGCGGAATGGCCAGCGAGAACAGGCGTCCGGCCCGCATCATCCGGTCGTGCAGGTCGCGGCTCTCGACCTCGAACCGCTCCTGCTCCCGCCGCGCGCCGGTGAACGCCTTTACCGTACGGACGCCGACGATGTTTTCCTCCAGCCGGGTGTTGAGCGCCGCGATCTTCTCCTGGATGGTGCGAAACAGCGGCCGGCCCACCTTGGCCAGGTAGGAGAAGATCGCGAACACCACCGCCATGAGCGGGATCACGTGCAGGGCCAGCCGCCAGTTGGTCGCGAACAGCAGGGAGAGGCTGCCGATCAGCAGCGCCAGGGTCGACGCGATCTGAATCACGCCGGTGCTGATGAAGAGGCGGACCATGTCCACGTCGCTGGTGGCGCGGGTGAGCAGTTGACCGGTCTGCGAGCGGTCGTGGTAGCTGAACGACAGGCTCTGGATGTGGTCGTAGAGCGCGTTGCGCAGGTCGTAGGCGACGCCCTGCGATACGCGGGCGGCCAGCGCCCCCTGCAGGTAGGTGAACAGTGAGCGCAGCGCCGTGACGCCGAAGATGAGCAGCGCGCCGAGCAGGATCGCCTGCATCCGGCCGGCCAGGATGCCGCTGTCGATGATCTGCTGCGTGAGCCGGGGCACCGCCAGGTTGCCGGCCGAGCCGGCCAGCAGACAGATCAGGCTGGCGGCCGCGCCCCACCGGTACGGGCGCAGGTAGCTCAGGCTGCGCGCCAGAGCGCGCAGCGCCGGACGGCCGGGCTGCCCGACGCGGGGACCGGGGCCTCCGGGGCGGCCCGCGCCGTTCCGCGGCGGCCGGCCTGATCGTCTCTCCATCCTTCATCCTCCCTGCCGGTCGATCGCCGGAGCGATGCGCGGGAGCCCATCCATGTTATACGATCGACACGCCGTGAACGGATCGGGGATCTTCCGCAACGCGCTGCAGCCGTTCGACGACTGGGTGCGGAGCGAGGTCCATCGAATTCCGTATCAGGAAACGCCGCGGATGACGGCCGCGATGTCCGACATGCTCACCAAGCTCGACTTCAACGCGCAGCGCGAAGACGATCGCATCCGTCACCTGCATATTCGGGGCCAACCTGGCGTCGGCAAGACCCGATTCGCACTGGAGCTGTGTCGCCGCGCGCCGTGGCGCGCTACGGTCATCTACGTTCGCCAGGCGGACGACGTCCGGTTGTCCGAGCTGATCGACTCCGCCGCGGAGGCGCCGGACGTGCGACTGACCGTGGTCGCGGATGAAGTGCAGCCGGAGCGGATCGAACCATTGCGGGACTCGGTAGGCCGCACGAACGGCCGCGTGCAGTTGGTCACGATCGGTAGCTGTCCAAGCCCTGACCTCCGGCGCATCCCGGAGCTGACGATCGAGCCGCTCGACGTCCCCTCCATGCGTGCGGTGATCAGCGGCTGGTACCCGCAGATGCCGCCGGAGCACGTCGACTTCGTGACCGGCTTCGCTGACGGCTACGTGCGCCTGGGCCGCCTGACGGCGGATGCCGTGACCGAAGACCCCTCGGCAACCGCACCCGATCTGTTCGATCGAAGCGACATCCGCCGATTACTCGATCGCATGTTGGGCGATGGAGACCGGCGCTCCCTCTACGTGATTGCCGCGCTGGCGCTCGTGGGCTGGACGGGCGACAGACAGCAAGAGGGAAAGGCGGTCGCCGCGCACCTCGGCCTCGACTGGAACGAGGCGCAGCATCAGATCGAGCGAATCCACCGGAGCACGGGAATCGCTCCCCGGAGTGGCCGGTACCGCTATATTTCGCCGTACCCATTGGCGGTCTATCTGGCCAAGGAAGCATGGGAGAGCTATCCCGATCTTCTGAAATCTCTTCCCGAAGCGCTGCCCTCGGACGGCGCAAGGGAAGCGTACTACAGCCGGTTGGAGTCGCTGGCCGGAAGTCCGCAGGCGCGGACGTTTGCGCGCGATCAGTTGAGATTTTTTTTTCGGATCGATGACTTCGGCGCGCTCCACGCGGCACGGCGTTGGTCGGCGTTTGCGGCGGCCGATCCCGATAGCGCCGTTCGTAACTTGCGACGGGTCCTGACCGACAGCAGTCTGGAAGATCGCCGGCGAATCACGTTTGCAGCCTCGGCGGAAATCGTCAGCCGGTTGGCTCGCATCGCCTCACGAACGACGGGTTCGACGACGCGGTGACCGCGCTCGCGTTGCTGGCCGAAGCCGAGAACGAGATAGTCGGTAGCGGCGCTTCGCGCGAGTTCATCGCGAAGTATCAAGTGCAGCTCGCCGGGACAGCGCTCCCCTACCCGCAGCGACTGAATACATTGGACGCCTTGGCCGCGCAGGGGCGCCCGGCTCTGGTCAGTATCGTCGTGCAGGCGTTGGCTCAGGTTGCGGACGACTCACCGGACGGCGCCGTGCTGTCGGCGAGGTCGGACCGGATTCCCGAACCTGACTGGAGTCCTTCCTCCGCTAATGACCACGTGCAGTGCATAACGGCCGCGGTGGGCAGACTGAAGACCATCGCCGCCGGACGCGAAGCAGCGATCGAGGCGGCCCTGCTGGATGCTGCCGAGCGTATGTCATGGCTGCTCGCGTACGCGGACGCCAGCCCGATCGTGATGGCGTTCTTCGAAGAACTGCGCGACGGCTATCCCGAGCTGCGCGAGCCGCTGCGGAAACGCATTGCCGGGGTTATCAGGGGTAACGAGGAACGACTCCCTGCCGAACAGCGGCAGACGCTGAGCCGCTTGCATGCCCGGTTCGAGGATCGCTCTCTCGGCGGCCGTCTGCGGCAGCGCGTCGGCATGGAGCCGTGGGAACGGAATGACCGGAACGATCGGCTAGACGCCCGCGCACTGGCAGAGGAGCTGCTGACCGCTCCGGGTGAGCTGGCCAGGGAGTGGTCGTGGCTGACTTCCGGGCAGGCGGCCGAGGCATGGGAGCTCGGCGCCGCGTTGGCCGATGCCGACACGAAGGGACAGCTCGACGATGAGTTGCCGCGACTTCCCGACAGCGGTCGCGATCTACGCGTCGTGTGCGGATACGTCGCCGCGCGACGCCGGGTTCTGGGAGACGCCTGGTATGAGCGGTGGATGCTGGCGCAGTTCGCGCGCGAACCTCAGCCGGCCGGGCTCCTGCTGCAAGTCGCGTGGCGCTGCGGATCCACCGATCCCGTGGCGATCAAGGTGGCGGAGCTGCTGCGCGGCGGGTCGCTCGATCCGGGGTTGGTCGGCCAGCTCATGTACGGCACATGGACCGGCATTGCCGCCGACGCCCTCCACGGCTTGTTGCGCGCGATGATCGATACCGGGCACGGGAAGACCGCGATCGGAATGCTGCGGAGCCGTATGGAGCACGCCGCCGCGGAGATCGACCGTTGGCGGCCGCTGGCCCTGGAGTTGATCACCGACATAGACCTGATCCGCCACGCAAACCGTCATTGGCGGAAGGTCGCGGAGCTGATCGCCGATCATCCGCGGGAGATCGCGGCGGCCATCATTCGCGCCCACGCGCATCGGGACGCATCCACGAGTTGGTTGCTGCGTTATCAGCGGGCGGCCATGGCCGTGTTTCGTGGCTGCCTCCGGCGCGATGCGGGAGCCGTGTGGCGGGAGCTGACTCCTTACCTGTGGCCGCCGCGCATGGCCGCGATGTTCGTCATCGGTTTTCCTGCGGTGCTCGAGGATATGCCGAGAGACGACGTATTGGCGTGGATAGCGTCAGCTCCTTCCGGGCATACGGCGCGACGGGCAGCCCTGCTTGCCGGGTTGACGAACAAGCACATGCTGACGGACGATCGCCTTGCCGCGCGTATCATCGCCGACTACGGCGACCATGAAACGGTGGCTGAGGCGTTCTTCAGCCGCCAGGTAACGGGCGCCTTCACCGGACCGGCGTCGAGCCGCTGGCAGAGCCTCGCGGAGCAGCTCGATCGCGTTGCCGCGGACACCGGCCTTCCCGGCCTGCGCAGGTGGGCGCGCCGGTCGGCCGATGCGTTGCGCGCGATGGCGAGCCGGGAGCGGCAGCACGAGGAAGAGCACGAACTCCTGGTCCGAGCCGGCGCCTGATCCAGCTATGCCGTCACTGCAGTTCAAGGGCAGGACGTTCGTCGAGAATCATCATCTCACCGTGCCGTTCCATGACCTGCGGCCGGCGGCGGACAAGGGGCTGAGCAGGCCGGCGAGCCTGCACGACAACCTGATCGTGCACGGCGACAATCTGGCGGCGCTGAAGGCGCTGCTGCCGGTCTATCACAACCGGATCAAGTGCATCTACGTCGATCCGCCCTACAACACCGGCAACGAGGGTTGGGCCTACAACGACAACGTCAACTCGCCGATGATGCGCGCCTGGCTCGGCAAGACGGTCGACCGCGACGACCTGACCCGGCACGACAAGTGGTGCTGCATGATGCTGCCGCGCCTGAAGCTGCTGCGCGAGCTGCTCCGTCCCGACGGCGCCATCTTCGTCTCCATCGACGACCATGAGGTCCATCACCTGCGCGCCCTGATGGACGAAGTATTTGGCGTCGAAAACTTCCTGGCGACCGTCGTCTGGCAGAAGAACTTTTCGCCGCGGAACACCGCCAGACACTTCTCCGAAGACCACGACTTCATCGTCATCTACGCGCAGGACGCGGACCAATGGAAGCCGCATCTGCTGCAGCGCAGCGCGCAGGCGACGAGCCGCTACCGGAACCCGGACGACGACCCGCGCGGCGCGTGGTCATCGAGCGATCTGACCGCCCGGAACTACTACCGCCTCGGCACGTATGAAGTGACCAGTCCTTCCGGCAAGACGTTCCGGCCGTCGGTCGGCAATTACTTTCGCGTGTCGCCGGATCGGTTCGCCGAGCTAAATGCGGAGAATCGCATCTGGTGGGGGCCGGACGGCGCCGGCATGCCGCGGTTGAAGCGGTATCTTTCAGAAGTACGGCAGGGCGTCATACCGCAGACGATATGGCCGCATGCCGAAGTCGGCCATACGCAGGAAGCCAAGAAGGAGCTGGTCGGCGTGCTGGACTTCGAGCGTTCGGAAGACGTCTTCAACACGGTCAAGCCGACCGCCCTCGTCAAGCACATCCTGCGCATCGCCACGGACCCGGATTCGATCGTGCTCGATTCGTTCGCCGGTTCCGGGACCACGGCGCACGCGGTGCTGGCGCTGAACCGGGAGGACGGCGGCAACCGGCGCTTCGTGCTGATCGAATGCGAAGGCTACGCCGACTCCATCACCGCCGAGCGCGTGCGCCGCGTCATCGCCGGCGTGCCGTCCGCCCGCGACGAGGCGCTGCGGCAGGGTCTCGGCGGCACCTTCAGCTACTTCGAGCTGGGCGGGCCGATGCGCCAGGAATCGTTGCTGGACGAGGCGAATCTGCCCGACTACGCGGCGCTGGCCGGCTACGTGTTCTTCACCGCCACCGGCGACCAGTTCGATCCCGGCGCGGTCGACCGCGCCACCGGCTTGATCGGCAGCAGTCCGCGCGGCGACGTGTATCTGATCTACGAACCGGACGCGGAGCGGCTCAAGGAGTTGGCGCTGACGCTGGAGTTCGCCCGCTCGCTGCCTCCGCACCGGGACCGGCGGCGGCTGGTGTTCGCGCCCGCCCGCTACCTGGACCAGGACTTCCTGGACGAATACCGCATCACCTTCTGCCAGTTGCCGTTCCAGATCTACCAGACCGCCGCCCGCGGCGCGCAGCACGGCGGGCCGTCCCCCGCGCGATGATCCTCAAGGAGTACCAGCGGCGGGTGCTGGCGGCGGTGCGGAACCTGCTCGAAGCGCTCGCCGAGGCGCGCCGGACCGACGCCCGCGCCCGCGCGGCCGATCCCGAGTTCGGCTTCGACTGGGCGCGCCGGGCGTGGGAGAAGGTCCGGCCGGCGCGGCCCTACGCCGCGCGGACCACCGGCAGCGGCGCGCCGCTGCCCGCCTTCTGCCTCAAGATCCCGACCGGCGGCGGCAAGACCCTGCTGGCCACCCGCGTCATCGGTCTGGTGAACGGCTCGTTCCTGTTCCGGCAGACCGGACTGGTGCTGTGGGTGGTCCCGACCGTCCAGATCTACCGCCAGACCCTGGCGGCGCTCAAGGACCGCAGCCACCCCTACCGGCACCAACTCGACCTGGCCTCCGCCGGCCGCACCCTGCTGCTGGAGAAGCGCCACGGCTTCAGCCCGGCCGACGTGGCCGACAACCTCTGCATCCTGCTGCTGATGCTGCCTTCGGCCAACCGCGAGACCCGGGAACAACTGCGGATGTTCCGCGACAGCGGCGGGTTCGACCGCTTCTTCCCCGCCGACCACGACGCGGCCGGCCACCGCGCGCTGCTGGAACGCATCCCCAACCTCGACACCTTCGACGACGACGCCGGCGGCTTCCGGGGCCGCCAGATCAAGACCTCGCTGGGCAACACGCTGCGCCTGCTGCGCCCGCTGATCGTGCTGGACGAGGGGCACAAGGCGTACAGCCGCAACGCCAAGGCGACGCTGGAGGGGTTCAATCCCTGCCTGATCGTGGAGCTGTCCGCCACCCCGGCGCCGCAGGCCAACGTGCTGATCGAAGTCCTGGGCCGCGACCTGCACGCGGAGGAGATGATCAAGCTCGATCTGCACGTCGGCAACCGCTCCGGCGCGAGCTGGAAGGACACCCTGCTGGCCGCGGTGGAGCACCGCGCGAAGCTGGAGGAACGCGCGCGGCGCCACGCCGCGGCCACCGGCCTGCGCATCCGCCCGATCTGCCTGATCCAGGTGGAGCGCACCGGCCGCGACCAGCGGCAGCCCGGCGTCGTGCACGCCGAGGACGCCCGCGAGTACCTGCTGCAGCATCCCGCCGTCAACCCCGAGCACGTCGCCATCAAGACCAGCGCCCGCGACGACCTGAAGGAGGTCGACGACTCCGGCGGCCTGCTGGCGAGCGACTGCCCGATCCGCTTCATCATCACCAAACAGGCGCTGCAGGAGGGATGGGACTGCGCGTTCGCCTACGTGCTGGCGATCCTGACCCGCCCCGGCTCGAAGACCGCGTTGACGCAGCTCGTCGGCCGCATCCTGCGCCAGCCCTACGCGCGCAAGACCGGTGACCGCTGGCTGGATGAGAGCTACGTGTTCTGCTTCCGGCGCCGCGGCGCCGAGCTGCTGCAGGAGGTGCGCCGCGGCTTCGGGCGCGAGGGGCTGGGCGACCTGCAAGCGAACGTGGTCGCCGTCGAAGACGGCCCGTTGCAGCCGGACCGGCCCGCGGCGCGGCGCCAGCGCGCGCGCTTCCGGCGGGCCGCGCGCGACCTGGTGCTGCCGGCGTTCATGATCCGCGACCGGGGCGAGTGGCGGCCCGCGCACTACGAGGCGGACCTGCTGGCGCGGGCGGCGTGGGATGAGGTCGACGTGAGCCCGCTGTTCGACCTGCCGCTCGGCGAGCGCCCGGAAGGCGGCATCGAGCTGCAGATCGGCGTGGACGGACGCGTGGAGTCGTCGGCCGCGGCAGCCGCCGCCCGCTCCTCCGCCGGCTCCGCCGCCGCGGTCGACGCCCGCCTGGACCATGCGTTCGCCGCCGGCCACCTGCTGGACGTGATGCCCAATCCGTGGCGCGGCAGCGCGCTGGCGCGGCGCGTCTTCGGCGCCCTCCTGGAGCGCCATCCGCGCCCGCTGGTGGTGCGCAACTACGGCTTCATCCTGGAAGAGCTGCGCAAGCGCCTGGAGGCCGAACGCGACCGGCTGGCGCGCGGCGTGTTCACCGGCCTGCTGGAGACCGGCGCGATGCGCTTCATCGTGGCGGCCAACGACCTCGGCTTCAACCGCCTGCCCCGGCAGCTCCGGGCCGCGGCGCCGCCGGCCAACCGCCGGGACGGCGGCCCGTTCCAACTCGATCTGTTCGACCGCGCCGGCGACGACCCCATGAACGAGCTGGAGCACCGCGTGGCGACCTTCCTGGATCGACAGGAACGCCTGTTCTTCTGGTACCGCAACCGGGCGCGCCAGGACTACTACGTGCAGGGCTGGAAGCGCGGCCGCATCTACGCCGACTTCATCTTCACGTTGAAGCCGGACGAAGCGGACTCGACCGATGCATTTCATCAGGTGTTCGTGATCGAGACCAAGGGCCTCCATCTGCAGGAGGCGGCGGACACCGAATACAAGCGCTCGGTGTTCGACCTGTGCTCGCGCCATGCCACCCGGCGCGACTGGGCCGAATTCGTGCCGGCGATGCGCGGCAAGACGATGCGCTTCGAGGTGGTGGACGAAGCCGAGTGGCAGCGCCGCCTCACCGAACTGCTGGCCGGCTGACCGCCGCCGGCGCTGCGGCTATACTGCAATGGCCGTTGTCATGAATGCCGACAACCCCATCGACCTGGACAAGGTGCGGGCCTTCCTGCAGGCCAAGGCCGACCGGCGGCGCGCACGGATCGACGCGTTGTTCGATCGGACCACCCGCGAGGCCGACGCCGTCATCGCGCAGATCGCGCGTGAGGTCAACCCGCGCCGCATCTACCAGTGGGGTTCGCTGCTCGACCGCGGTCGGTTCAGCGAGATTTCCGACATCGATATCGCCGTTGAGGGATTGCACGGGCCGGAAGAATACTTCCGCACGGTCGGCATCGCCCTCGATGGCGCGACTGCCCCCGTCGACGTCGTAGAGATGGAGAAGCTGCCGGCCGACGTAGCGGAGTACGTCAGACAGCGCGGGAAGGTAGTCCATGAACGCGTCGACGAGTGAACTGACGGCGCTGATTCGACAGAATCGGGAACGATTGGAGACGATTCGGAGCTCAATCGACGAGGCTCTCGACCAGGAGATCGCGCAGCTTGGCAAGACCGAACGGTCGGCGCTCATCATTGCGGGGCTGCTGGAAAACTACTACACCTGCGCTGAGACCATCTTCTTGCGCATCTCGCAGCACTTCGAGAACAGCCTGGATCCCGAGCGTTGGCATTCCGATCTGCTGCAGAAGATGACGCTCGAGATCGAGGGGGTGCGGCCCGGCGCCGTGGCCTCGCGGGATGTCCCGGCGTTGCACGAGTTGCTCAGATTCCGCCACTGCAGGCGCAACTACTTCGAGCTCGCCTGTGACTGGGACCGGCTCGACTTCCTGGTCAAGAAGGTGCGCCAGCTGCATCCCGGTCTTGGGCAGAGCCTCGATCGATTCGAGCGTTTTCTGCGCGACCTCGGATGACCCGGTGAACGCATAGGCCCCTTAGTGTCGACTGGTTTCCCGGAATCGAGTGCCGTGCGCGCCTCCCGCCGCTGGCTGCGGTGGCCGCGAGCCTCCACCGTGCTGGCGGTGGTGGTGGGATGCTACGGCCTGTTGCTCCTGTTCATGGGGTTCTTGCTGTTGGCGGCGCCGGAATCCGTCGAAGCCCGCACCGGCGGCGCAACGGCTGCATCTCGAACGGAATCCGCGGCGGGTACGGAGGACAGCGGCGCTCAGATGATCGGCATCATGCTCAGCTTTCTCGGCGTCCTCCTGATGCTGCTCGGCAAGGGCCTGCTGCAGCGCCGGCGCCGGGCCTGGGGCGCCGCCTTGGCGCTGGCGGCGGCGACCCTGCCGTCCACGCTGTTTCGCGTAGTCCACGGCGAGAGCATCCTCACCAACCTGCCGACGCTGCTGGTGATCGCCGGGTTGCTGGCGTTCCACCGGCAGTTCTCCGTGCGCGCCGCGCGGCGGCTCAGCTACGGGCAGGTGGTGGCCGGGATCGCCATCGCGCTGGCGCTGGTCTACGGCGTCGTCGGCACCTACCTGTTGCGGGAGCAGTTCCACGGCGTCGACGGTTGGACCGATGCCGCGTACTTCGCGCTGGTGGCCTACGTTACCCTGGGCTACGATTTCGACGTCGCCCAGATCTATCCGGCCACCACCAACACGCGGTGGTTCGCGGTCTCGATGTATCTGATCGGCATGACACTGTTCATAACGGCCCTGACGGTGGCGCTGGGCCCGATCGTCGAAGGTCGCGTCAAGGGGGTGATGTACCTGGTGAAGCGGTTCCAACAGTTGAGCAACCACGTCGTGGTGTGCGGTTACAGCGGCGTTGCCGCCAGCGTCATCGACGAGATGCGCGACCGCGGCGTGATCGTGGTGATCGTCGACGACCGCGAGAAGGTGGTGCAGCAACTGCGCGACAAAGGCCACGAAGTCCTGGAGGGCGACCCGACGCTGCGCGAGACGCTGGTCGAGGCCAGCGCCGGCAGCGCGCGCGCACTGATCGCGACCTTCGACAGCGATTCCATGAACACGCTGGTGGCGGTCAACGCCAAGGATCTGCGCGACTCCCTGCCGCGCTCCCAGTTCGCGATTCTGGTACGCATCGAGGATGAGGAGAACGTCGAAAAGGTGCACCGCCTGGGCGTGGATGAGGTGATTTCCCCTTCGACCCTCGGCGGACGGCTGCTCGCCGAGCACGCGGTGAAGCTGGGCGAGTCTCGAAACCGGACGCCGGCGGACGCGTAAACCCGTCCGCGGCGCTCGCCTTCCTTACGTTTCAGCCCGGGCGCACCAGTCGCCAGAGGGCGCGGCGCGCGCTGTCGATGGCCAGGAACGGACCCGGCGGCAGCCGCCGGCCGCGCCAGCGCACCTCGAAGTGCAGGTGCGGTCCGGTGGCGCGGCCGGTCTGGCCGACGGTGCCGATGCGCGCCCACTTCACCACCGGCCGGCCGGCGCGCGTGTTGGCGGTGTCCAGATGGGCGTACAGGGTCGAAAACCCCAGCCAGTGGCGGATGATGACGTAGGTGCCCAGGGTGGGGCTGTGCCCCACCGCATCGACGATGCCGCTCTTGGCCGCGCGCACCGGACTGCCGAGCGGCGCTCCGAAGTCGATGCCCTTGTGGACTTCCAGCGCCAGGGGATTGCCGCTCTCCGGCCGCGTGCGCAGGAAGTAGCGTGAGGTGACCGGTCCCGATACCGGCCGCACGTACGGCGGGATCACCAGATTGAACGCCAGCACCAGCAGCGCGAGGCGCCGCAGCCGTCGTCGCAGCCGCCGCCGCGGCGGCGCAGGCGTCGCGCGCGCGGCCCGCTTCACCTTCACCCGCATGTACGGAAGGTAAGCGCCGCCGAGCCGAGCGGCACCCTGCGCGCCGATCTGTACAGCGTCGCGCGCCGGCGCGCACAGTACGCGGCATGGTCCGCACCGCTCCGGCCGGCCTGCTGGCGCCGATCACGATCAAGGGGCGCACGCTGCGCAACCGCATCGTGATGCCGCCGATGGCCAGCCACCTGTCGCCGCCGGACGGCTCGGTGACGCCGGCGCACCTCGACCGCTACGTGCCGCGCGCCGCCGCCGGCGTCGGTCTGGTGATGGTCGAGCACTGCTACGTGGCGGCCGGCGGCCGCACCAGCGACGATCAGCTCGGCATCCATGACGACGCGCTGATCGCCGGCCACGCCCGACTCTGCGCGCGCATCCGGGCGACCGGCGCGGCGGCCGGCGTCCAGCTCAATCACGGCGGCGGCAAGGTGCCGAGCGCCTGCAGCGGCCACCGACCGATCAGCGCCTCCGCCGGCGTGGTGCCGCGCGGCCAGGAGGAATGCCGCGCCGCCACGATCGCCGAGATCGAGGCGTACCCGCGCGGCTTCGCCCGCGCCGCGCGCCGCGCCGCGCAGGCCGGCTACGACCTGGTCGAGGTCCACGGCGCGCACGGCTACCTGCTGAGCCAGTTCCTGTCGCCGCTGGTCAACCGCCGCGACGACCGCTACGGCGGCGACGCCGAGCGGCGCGCCGCGCTGCCGTGCGCGGTGGTGCGCGCGGTGCGCGCCGCGGTGGGCCCTGACTACTGGGTCCAGTACCGCCTGGGCGCGCTCGACTACAAGCCGGGCGGCCTGGACGCGGACGGAGCCGTAGCCGCCGCGCGGGCGCTGGTCGCGGCCGGCGTCGACGTGATCCACGTCTCCGGCGGGGTGCACGGCCCGCAGGCGCAGGACTGGGACGGCGCCTCGGAGGGCTACCACGTCGACATCGCCGCCCGCCTGCGCGCCGCGGTCTCCGTGCCGGTGATCGTGCCGGGCGCCATCCGCACGCCGGCGTTCGCCGACCGCGTGGTCCGCGACGGCAAGGCCGATCTGGTGGCGGTCGGCACGGCGATGCTCGACAACCCGCGCTGGGCGGCCGACGCCATGGCGGCCTTGGCCTGACGGCGCGCCGCCGTGGTAACCTGCCGATGATGCGGGGGAGGAGGGCCTAGGCCCGTGTCCGCGGCGGTCGAAGCGGGTGCGCGGGTAACCGGCGCGCAGCGCGAGTTGCTGCGCCGCCAGTACCGCACGCGCGCCCGGCGCATGCGGCCCTTCTACCTGCTCCTGCTGATCTCCTTCGCCTTTCTGTTCGTGTTCAAGTACGTGCCGATCTACGGGATGGCGATCTCCTTCACCGACTTCAACGTCCAGCGAGGGCTGCTCGGCAGCGAGTGGAACGACTTTGCCCACTTCAAGCGGCTGATGCGCGATCCGCTGTTCGGCCGCGTGCTGTTCAACACCGTCTACCTCAGCTTCCTGCGCATCGTCTTCCAGTTTCCGATGCCGATCATCTTTGCGCTGCTGCTCAACGAGGTCCGGTTTACCCCCTTCAAGCGGGCGGTGCAGAGCTTCAGCTACTTCCCGCACTTCATCTCCTGGGTGCTCCTGGCCGGCAGCATCTCGCAGATAGTCAACACCTATGGCCCGGTCTTCTGGTTCTTCAAGCAGATCGGCGTGGAACCGGTCCACCTGCTCAATCACGTCCCGACGTTCCGGGGCCTCCTGGTCGTGACCGGCATCTGGCAGAGCGTGGGCTGGGGCTCGATCATCTATCTGGCGGCGCTGTCCGGGATCGACCCGCAGCTCTATGAGAGCGCCCAGCTCGACGGGGCCGGCCGCCTCCGGCAGGCGTTGAGCATCAGCCTGCCTTCGCTGGTGCCGATGATCTTCATCCTGTTCCTGCTGCAGGTGGCCGCGCTGATGCAGGAGTCATGGGAGCAGATCTTCAACCTGATGAAGAACCCTGGCCTGTACCGGGTCGCCGACGTGTTCGAGACGCTCATCTACCGCGCCGGCATCCAGGCCGGCAACTTCGACTACACTACCGCGATCGGCATGTTCCAGAACGTCGCCGGACTGATCATCCTGCTGATCGTCAACGCGATCATCCGCCGTTCCGCCGACTACGGCGACTACGCCCTGTGGTGAGCGCCCCCCGGTGAGACGGCGGCGCGATTCGATGCGGGGAGCTTGAGCGCGATGGCGGTGCGGGGCAGGACGACGACGGCCGGCGTCACCTCCGACGCCGCCAACTACGCCTGCTTCGTGCTGCTGTCGCTCACCTTCATCTATCCGTTCTGGTCGATCATCATCCAGTCGTTCGCCTCGATCGACTCGGTCCAAAATACCGGGTTCCACATATGGCCGACGGAGATCGACACCGAGGCCTGGAACTACGTGTTCGACGAGCATCCGGTCGCGCCGGCCTACTTCAACACGATCTTCCGGGTGGTGTTCGGCGTGCTGTTGACCCTGCTGGTCACCTTCACGGCCGCCTACGCCCTCTCCAAGCCGACGCTGCCGTGGCGCAAGTCGATCACCCTCGTCTATACGCTCACCCTGTTCTTCACCGGCGCGATCATCCCGCTCTTCCTGTTGGTCCGCAGCCTGGGGCTGTTCAATACCCGCGCCGTGCTGATCATGGTGCCGGCGATCAACGTCTTCTGGATCGTGCTGGCCCGCAACTACCTGATGACCATCGATCAGGCGATGGAGGACTCGGCGGTGATCGACGGCGCCACCTACTGGACGGTGCTGTGGCGCATCATCACGCCGCTGGCCAAGCCGGTGATCGCCGTGGTCGCCCTCTTCTCGGCCGTCCAGCACTGGAACTCCTGGTTCGACGCACTGATCTACGCGCCGCATCCGCGCCTGACCGTGCTGCAGATGCTGGTCTTCCGGATGCTGAACGACATCCGCAGCGACTGGTTCATCGAGTACCAGGAGATGATGCGCCAGGCGGGCATCGACGTGGAGCTGTTCGCCGCCGAGGCGGTGCAGGCGGCCACCATCGTCCTGACCATCGGCCCGATCATCCTGGCATACCCATTCCTGCAGCGGTTCTTCGTCAAGGGGGTGATGCTCGGCTCCCTGAAGGGGTGAAGCGCGCGGGCATCTGCGCTACCATCGGCGCAGCAACCGAGGGAGGGCCGCAGGTCCTTGTCGCAACATACTCCATTGAAGAAGGAGGAGGACATGAAGACGAAGCGAATGCCGGCGTTGATCGGATGTGGCCTGCTGCTCGTCGCGGGCGCGGCGTTCGGGGAAGGTCAGGATGAGGTCGATCGGCTCTCGTTCGGCAACGATGAGACGCTCGATCTCGTCTGGGGCGGCTACTCCGGCACGGAGATCACCGACGACAACTGGGTGAAGACCCACGTCGAGGAGCTGTTCAACGTGCAGATCACCAACACGATCATGCACGGCGGTCGGCAGGAGGCGCTCAACACGATGATCGCCGCCGGCGAACATCCCGACGTGCTGTGGGGCTTCATCGACATGGTGGCGTGGTTCAACAAGGGCGCCTTCCGCACGATCCCGCGCGACATGATCGAGCGCTACGCACCGCTGTACAGCGAGTTCATGGACAACCAGGGGCCGCTGGCGTGGGGGGTGAGCCTGGCGCCCGGCACCACCGACGAGTACATGAACCTGCCGCGCGCCGAGCACTATCAGCAGGGCTGCGACCGGCTGGCGACGTGGCGGCTCGACTGGCTGCGCCAGATCGGCATGGACCCCGTGAACCTGGACGGCAAGGCGCCCAAGCTGGGCGAGCTGAACGGCCTGATGTACGACGAGGGCGCGCCCGACGAGGGCGACCCGGCCGGCATGGCGGACCGGTTCTACATGTGGTTCGGCCACTTCGACTGGGACGAGGTGGAGACGATCATGGCCGGCTTCCGCGCGGCCGACTTCAACGGCAACGGACAGGCGGACGAGATCCCCTTCGGCACCCTGGGCGCGGGCGAGGGGTCCGAGGCTCAGGACATCGTGTTCTTCATGGGCATGGGGCCGGTCTTCGACGCGTTCGGGGTCAACTCGGTCGAAAACTACTACGATCCCGAGCAGGACCTGACGGTGCGGGAGGACACCTACTCGCAGAGCCGCGAGGCGCTCAAGACGCTGCAGCGCTGGTTCCAGTTGGGATACCTCGATCAGAACCTGCCGTCGGTCAGCCGCGCCGAGTGGGAGCAGCGCTGGCAGAACGGGTTGACCGGCATGTGGTCGCGCGGTCAGAACTGCGGCACCAGCGCCCGCTACGGCGATCAGGGCGGGCACTGCGGACTCGTCGCCAAGAACGTACCGGAGGCCAAGCTGGTGACGGCGCTGCCGATGATCGGTCCGACCGGCATCACGAGATGTCCGTTCGACGGGCGCGCCACGCCGATGAACCCGGGCATGGGCTACAGCATCAAGTACGACGTCACCGACGAGGAGCTGGCGCGCATTCTGCAGGTCTTCGACTACCTCAACTACGATCCGCAGGGCCTGATCCATGGCCAGTGGGGTCCGCCCGGTCTGTTCTACGATTGGAACGGCAAGGAGGGCGCGGACGGGACGCCGTACGACTGCGTCAACAGTTGGGTCACGCCCAAGGAGGGTGTGTCGGGCTATGGCCAGCACTACGGCTTCTTCTATTACAACGCCTACCATTGGCACGACGGGTTCCGCTTCTGTACCTGGAACAAGGATCGGAACGACCTTACCGAGGGCATGAGCTGGGATGCCTTCATGAAGCAGAACCCGTATATCCAGGAGATTTCGACGCCCGACCATCGGGAGGACATCTTCACCCGGACCGACTACCTGCCGCTCTGGGCGGAGTTCGGCGACGGACTGACGACGCTCAAGCAGGAGACGTGGTGGCGCTATATCACCACCGACGTCGACATCGACGCCGACTGGCCGCGCTACGTCGAGGAGTGGATGAGCCTGGGCGGGCGCGACGTGCTCGAAGAGCTCAACGAGGCGCCGCTGGTCGAGGACATCCGCGCCGGCACGGCGCCCTGGCCGTCTTCGTAGCGCCGAGTCTCAGGCGGTCGCAGGCGACACGCTCACGACCCCGGAGCCGAAACGGGCGGCTGCTCCTGCGACAGGGGCGGCCGCCCCTTCTTTTGCGCATCGGCTCGGCGGCCGGCGGCCCGGCGCGCTATCATGCCGGCATGACGGTATCGGATACCTGGGACCTGGAATCGATCTTCGTCGGCGGCAGCCGGTCGGCCCCGTTTCGGGACTTCGTCGCCGCGCTGGAGCGGGACGTCGCCGCTGTGGGCAAACGCGTGCGCGATCTGGGCGGCGCCGCGCCGGACGCCGAGCTGCGGGCCGTGTTGCTCGACGCGCAGGCGGCCGAGCAGCGGTTGGACGAAGCGGTCTCCTTCGCCGAGTGCCTGCGCGCGCAGGACACCGCCGACGCCGACGCCGGGCAGTGGATCGGGCGGCTCGATACGGTGGCGGCGTCGCTCAAGGCGCTCGGCGCCGCGCTGGCGGCCTGCACCGCCGGTCTTCCCGATGAGCGCTGGCAGGCGCTGACCGGCGGCCCGGAGCTCCGGCCGATAGCGTTCCTGCTGGACCGGCGGCGCGATCTGGCGCGGCGCAAGATGGACGCCGCCATCGAGGGGCTGGTGGAGGAGCTGGCGACCGACGGCTACCACGCCTGGGACCGCCAGTACACGACGCTCGCCGGCTCGTTGCGGGCCGAGGTGGAGGTCGACGGCGAGCGGCGCCGCCTCTCCATGGGTCAGCTCGCCGCCCGTCTGGAGGAACCGGCGCGCGCGGACCGCAAGGCCGCGTTCGAGGCGCTGGAAGCGGCGTGGCGTCCGGTGGCCGAGCTGGCCGCCGGCGCGCTCAACGGCCAGGCGGGCTTCCGCCTCACCTGGTACCGGCACCGCGGGTGGGATTCGGTGCTCGACGAGCCGCTCCACCTCAACCGGATGGAGGCCCGGTCGCTGGAGGCGATGTGGGCGGCGGTGGCCGAATCGGCGCCCCGGTTGATCCCGTACCTGCAGGCCAAGGCCAGGCTGATCGGCGTCGACACCCTCCACTGGTACGACGTGCAGGCGCCGGTAGGCGCCGAGGAGGGAGCGCTCTCGTTCGACGCGGCGGCGCAACGCATCCTGGACTGCTTCGACGCGCACGATCCCGACCTGCGGGCGTTCTCCGAACGCGCCTTCGACGGCCGCTGGATCGAAGCGGCCGACCGCGAAGGCAAGGCGGCCGGCGGCTTCTGCACGACGCTGCCGATCCGCCGGGAGACCCGCATCTTCATGACCTACGGCGGGACCTTCGGCGGCGCCACCACCCTGGCGCACGAACTGGGCCACGCCTACCACGCCTGGCTGCTGCGCGACCGCCCCTACCACGCGACCTCCTATCCGATGACCCTGGCGGAGACCGCCAGCACCTTCTGCGAGGGACTGCTGATTTCGGCGGCGCTCGACCAGACCGCCGACGCCGGCGTGCGCCT
Organism: Spirochaetia bacterium; assembly: GCA_965203515.1. Lineage (GTDB taxonomy): Bacteria > Spirochaetota > Spirochaetia > SZUA-6 > Bin103 > CATQHW01. The sequence continues at coordinate 3,336,494 of OZ241907.1, read as the reverse complement.
CCGGCTGCTCGACCGCGTGCTGGAGGAGGCGCTCACCATGCTGATGAACCTGCGATCGCGGTTCCTGTTCGAGATCGACTTCTACCGCCGGCGCGCGGCCGGCCCGCTGACGGCCGCGGAGCTCGACGAGCTGATGGTCGACGCGCAGCGCCGCGCCTATTGCGGCGCGCTGGCGGCGGACGGCTGGCACCCGCTGTTCTGGGCGTCGAAGCTGCACTTCTACTTCACCGACGTGCCCTTCTACAACTTTCCGTACGTGGTCGGGTATCTGCTGGCGAGCGGTCTGGCCGCGCGGGCGGCCGCCGAGGGGCCGGGGTTCGCCGCCGACTACCGGCGGCTGCTGGCGGACACCGGCGCCATGACCTGCGAAGACCTTGCCCGGCGCCATCTGGGCGTCGATCTGGGGCAGCCGGAGTTCTGGCAGGCGGCCATCGACCGCCCCTTGTCGCACGTGGGCGAGTTTGCCAGGCTGGCGGGCAACGGGAACCGATGAGCGGAACAGACCGCACGGGTCCGCGCCGGACCGGCCGCCTGTCAGCCGCGATCGCGCTGGCGGCATGGTCGCTCGGCGCGGCGGCCGGCTTCGCCGCGCCGGTGGAGCTGACCATCGTGCACTTCAACGATCTGGACCGCATGGAGGAGCGCGGCGGACAGGGCGGGATCGCGCGGCTGGCTGCGGTCATCGGCGCCGAGCGGGCGCGCGCCGAACACGTGCTGGTGACGTTCGCCGGTGACGCCATCTCGCCGTCCCTGTTGTCCGGCTTCGACCGGGGCGCCCACATGATCGACCTTCTGAACCGGCTCGACCTGACCGCCATGGCGATCGGCAATCACGAATACGACTTCGGGCCGGAGATCGCCCGGCAACGCTTTGCGGAGGCGGCCTTCCCGATCCTGGGCGCCAACAACATCGATGCCGACGGCCACGTCATCGACGGCGCGCGGGAATCGATCCTGCGTTCCGCCGGCCGGTTCCGGGTCGGCATCTTCGGACTTACCACGCTCGGCACCGCCGTCAAGTCGAGCCCGGGGGAGGTGACCTTCCGGCCCGTCGAAGCGGTGGCGGCCGAGCAGGCGGGCGCGCTGCGGGCGGCCGGCGCCGACCTGATCATCGCGCTGGCGCATACCGACGTCACCGAGGATCGGGCGCTGATCGCGCAGGGCGCCGTGGACCTGCTGCTCAGCGGCGACGATCACCTGTTGCGGATCGACTACAGCGGCGACGTACTGTTCGCGGAGTCGGGCGAGCAGGCCGACTGGGTCACGGTCATCGACCTGGTGCTCGACCAGGAGGAAGGCCGCGACGGCCCGCAGTTCGCGTGGAGCCCGTCCTTTCGCATCGTCAATACCGCTCGGGTGGAACCGGATGCGGAGATGGCCGCCGCGGTACAGGGCTATCTCGACCGGCTCGCCGGCGATCTGGACGTGGTGATCGGCACGACGGCGACCGAGCTCGACAGCCGCCGCCAGACCGTGCGGAGCGGCGAGGCGGCGATCGGCAACCTGTTCACGGACGCCGTGCGCGCCGCGACCGGCGCGGACGTGGCGCTCACCAATGGCGGGGGTATCCGCGGCGACCGGCTCTACGAGCCCGGCGCCATGCTGACGCGCCGCGACATCGTCACCGAGCTGCCGTTCGGGAACTACACGGTCGTCCTGCAGGTCACCGGCCGCGACCTCATCGCCGCGCTGGAGAACGGACTCGGCGGGATCGAAGACGGGGCCGGGCGGTTCCCGCACCTGTCGGGACTCGACGCGGTCTACGACCCTGACCGGCCGGCCGGCGAGCGCGTGATCGAAGTACGGCGCGACGGCGCGGCGCTCGACCTCGACGCGGTCCATACCCTGGCGGTCAACGACTTCATGGCCGGCGGCGGCGACGGCTACGACTTCGCGGACAAGCCGCGCGTCGTCGACCGGTACGCCGGCCGGTTGATGACCAGCCAGGTGATCGACTACATCGCCGCGCAGGGCTCGGTCGCGCCGGTCGTCGACGGCCGCCTGCGAACCGCCGACCGATGATGAGAGGCACGTATGGAACGCCCCTTCGTCATTGACCTGCATCTGGACTTGGCGTGGGACGCCCTGTTCTGGAACCGCGACCTCACGATCGAGGTCGCCGCCATGCGCGCCCTGGAGGAGGACGAGCCGCCGCAGGTGTCGCCGGACCTGAACACCGGCATCTGCACCGTGACCATACCGGAACTGCGCCGCGGGCGGGTCGGGCTGGTGCTCTCCACCATCATGTCGCGCATTCAGCAACGCCACGCCCGCATGCGGGACGGGATGCGCACCCAGGAACAGGCCATGGCGGTCGGCCGCGGCCACTTGGCGTACTATCGCACCCTGGCCCGACGCGGGCTGTTCAAACCGGTCCTGGGCATCGACGACCTGGACGAGGCGCTCGCCGCCTGGAGCGGTCCCACTGACCGGGCCGCCGCCGCGGCGCCGATCTATCACGTGCTCTCCATGGAGAGCGCCGACCCGATCGAGGACCCCGACGACGTGGCGTTCTGGTGGGACGCCGGGCTGCGCGTCGTGGGCCCCGCGCACTTCGGCGACAACACCTACATCCACGGGACCGGGACCGAGGGCGGCCTCAAGCCGCCGGCCGCCGATCTCTACCGGGCCATGCGCGACGCCGGCATGATCCTGGACATCACGCACATGGCCGATCAGGCGGTGTGGGAATCGTTCGAGCGGTGGGACGGTCCGGTGATGGCATCGCACTGCACCTGCCGGGCGCTCGTACGGGGGCAGCGCCACCTGCACGACGACGTGATCAAGGAGCTGGTGCGCCGCGGCGGCGTGATCGGCCTGGTCTTCTGCCAGTACTTCATCGACCCGGACATCGACTGGGACAACCGCAAGAAGCCGCGCGACTGGCAGCCGAAGTACGCGATGGACGGGCTCCTCCCGCACGTGGAACGGATCGGCGACCTGGCCGGCGGCTCGATCGCCAACATCGCCATCGGCACCGACATGGACGGCGGCTTCGGCGCCGAGCTGACGCCGACCGACGTCGACACGATCGCCGACGTGGGCCGCTTCGGAGGCGTCCTCCGCCAGGCCGGCTACCGGCAGCAGGACGCCGATGCGATCCTGCACGGCAACGCGCTGCGCTTCTTCCGGGAGTCATGGGCGGACGGTCAGCCCGCGAAGCGCTGACCCCGGCGCGGAAGCGCTGACCCCGGCGCGATCGATACCCTCCCGGCCTGCTCAATGCCACGCCGCGCGCAGGCCGGGCTCCGCGCGGCGGCCGCGGGCCTTGTCCTCGCCGCCGGCGCGGCGCAACCGGCCCCGCTCGGCGCCGAGCGCTACCGCTTCGACCTGACCTACGACCCCGAGACGGCGGTCGTCGCCGGCACGCAGGTCATCTCCTTCACCCGCGCGGAGGCGGAGGCGGGCGCGGTGCTGGCGCTGTCCAACAATATCGGCGCGGTCCCCAACCCGTACGACAACCCGGTGATGGAAGACTGGCAGTACCAGGACGGGTTCGAGCCGAGCTACACCCGGATCGAACGCATCGCCGACGCGGACGGCAACGAGATCGAATATCAGGAGTTCACGCCGCCGGTGCGCGAGCGTCTGCTCACCTACCCCGCCCCCGGATTGGCGGTGCGGCTGCGGCTTCCCGAGCGCGATCGCTACCGGCTCACGGTCGCGTTCCGCACGCACCTGCCGGCCCGGCGCGCGCCCGATCTCACCAGCCGCGGCGGCGTCTTCGTCCAACGTTTCGGCTGGTATCCGCGGCTCTACCCCGACCCGGCGACCCTCACGCTGCCGCCCATGGAGAGCTATCGAGTGCGCATCGTGGTGCCGCGCGGCTACCGGGTAATCTCGCGCGCCGAGCAACGCGCGCCGGCGCCGGACGGCACCGCCTACGTGCTCGAGAGCCGCGGCCCCGCCGTGGCGATTCCGCTCATCATCGCCGCGGAAGATCGCTGGCAGGTGCTGACGGCCTCGTCTTCCGGCCACCGCGTGCGCGTGTTCCATAGCGCCGGCCGCGAACGGCAAGCGCGCAAGCTGGCCGGCTACGCGGTCGAGATCCTCGATCACTACGCCGCGCGGCTCGGCGCGCTCGACTACCGGCAGGTCACCATCGTCGAAGGGGTGCGGCCGGGGCTGTGGGGTCTGGCGTCCGACGGCCTGGTGATACTCGGCAGCGGAGCGTTCGACGCCGACGTACCGTTCCCGGAGCTGGGGGACCGGGTGCTGGAGTTCCTGGTCGCGCATGAAATCGGCCACTTCCACTTCGGCGTCGGCACGGCGGTCGACTTCATCAGCGACAACTGGCTCAGCGAATCGCTTGCCCAGTACGTGGCGGCCGACTACCTGGAGCGGAAGTACGGCGCCGACGACAACCTGTTTCCGAGAGATGCCGCCCCGTTGGCTCGCATCGCCGGCTCCGCGCTGCCGTACGCGAGCGTGCGCGGTTGGCTGATGGAAGGGTTCCGTGCGCTGCGCGCCTCGGGCTTCGACTTTCCCGTGGTCACCGACCGGGACGAGGAGCGCAACCAGAACGGTCTGACCGCGGTCATCTACTCCAAGGGGGCCCTGGCCGTTCGCCAGCTCGCCACGGAGATGGGCAAGCCGGCCTTCGACGCGGCCCTCGCCGACTACGCCCGCCGCTACCGCTACCGGCATTCCGATACCGAGCGGTTCCTCACGCTCCTGGAGCGCCATCGTCCGGGAATGGCTCTCGCCGGCGAACGGGTGTTGCGGGCTACGCGGTACCCCGACTACGGCGTGGAGCGGGTGACGCACGAACGGGGCGTGTCGCGCGTCGCGATCCGTGACTACGGGGACAGCGGTCTGGCCGCCCCGGTCCGCGTGGTGTCGGGGAGCGGCGGGGCCGCCGGAGAGCGGGTGCGCACGTTCACGGTGCGCGGCGCCGCGGTCCTGCACGTGGCGGGCCGCGTACGCACGGTGGAGATCGATCCCGACTGGTACACGCTGGACACCGACCGGAAGAACAACCACTACCCGCGCAAGCTGAGCCGGCTGGCGCGGCAGCACAGCCCGCACGAGGCCGATCTGATCGGTCTCGATCTCCGGGTGCTGGAGACGGCGCCGGGAACGGTGGAACTGGGCGCCGGGTTGGGGTACTGGTCGACCGGCACGGTCTCGTACCGGTTGGCCGCGGGCGTCGCCGCGCGGGTCACGCCGTCGCTGCCGGTGGAACCGGGCGCGTACGCGTCGATCAGCCTCGCCCTGCCGGCGTCGACCCGCGTCGGCGCCGGCTTCACCTGGTACCGGGCGGACGACTGGCGCGGCTCGCTCCACTATCGCCGGCCGTTGTGGAGACCCGTGGAGGTGGGTACGCGTCCGGTCTTTCACAGCGGCGCGCAGGCGTTCCTGGCCGGGCTGGACATCGATCAGCGGGTCGCTCTGCAGCCGTGGGTCGGGCTCGATTCCTCCGGGCTGCGGCATGGCGTTCCGCACCTGGCGTCGCTGCGCCAGCGCGCGACCATACTGCCGGCGGAGCGCACCTGGGGGCTGCAATCGAGCCTCGCGCTGGCGGTGCCGCTTCGCATCGCGCCGCGCGTGTACCTGGTGCCGAGCGCCGACCTGGGCGCTGACTGGCGGCTGTTCGGCATCGGCACGGCGCAGCCCTCGGGCCTGACCAGCCGCCTGCGCGCCGGCGGCAACGCCGCCGGGGCCGCGCCGGCCACCGGCCGGCTCTACGGCAGCATGGAGGTGATCGTGCCGTTGATCGGCGGCCGCCGGGACCGGCTGCTGGACGCGGTGATCGCGCGCAGCGTTTCGGCGGCGCTCTACGTAGAGGCCGAGAACCGCTTCACGGCGTTCGACGCGCTCGCCGAAGGCCGGGCATGGGACCCGCACGCCGGCATCGAGCTGAGCGCCGGTCTCACCTCGTTGGGCGACCTGCTGTCGGTGCCGGTCGGCGTGGGGCTGGACGTGCCGTTGCGCACCGCGCACCAGCCGTCGACGTGGCGAGCGTTCCTGTCGGTGAACGTGCCGCTGCAGCGATACACCGCGTTGCTGGCCGACTGATCGGCCCTTTGATGCCGCCTGCCGGGCGTGACGGACGGCAGCGCAGCATCATGGTACGATCTCGGCAGGGTTGCTTGAAGGAGGCGGTCGATGGGGGACGGTCGGGGACGGTTGGGCTGGGCGCTGATCGGTTGCGGCGCTGCCGGACGGGCGCTCACGCGCGGCGCGGCGGCCGATCCTGATATCGTCGTGCACGGTTTCTGCGACGTGGAACCGGAGGCCGCCGCAGCGCTGAGACGCGACTACCCGGACGCGTGGCACACGACGGAGCCGGATGTGGTCTTCTCCGACTCGGCCGTCGACGTCGTCTCGATCGCCACCGCGCACGACTCGCACGCCGAGCTGGCGATCGCCGCGCTGCGGGCCGGCAAGCACGTCTATCTGGAGAAGCCGATGGCCATGACCTCGGCCGATTGCCTGCGGATCGAGGCGGAGCGCGCCGCCGCGGACCGGCGCCTGATGCTCAACCACTCGATCCGCTTCGCCAACACGGCGCGCGCCGCCCGCGAGCGGCTCGGCCCGATCATGGTGAGCCACGCCCAGTGCACGCAGCCGCCGGCCGACCTGTCGCGCTGGCGGTGGCACCCGACGCAGGGCGGCGGACCGCTGTACGACGTGGGCATACACGCACTGGACCTGCTGTGCTGGATGCACGACGCCCATCCGGTGGAGGTCTACGCCACCGGCGGCGCGGTCCGGCATGCGGACGAGCTGCGCGGCGGCGGCGTGGTCGACACGGTGGCGGCGACGCTGCGGTTCGCCGACGGCGGCGCGGCCACGTTCCTGATGGCCGACGCGGGCCGCAACGAGGTGACCGGCAAGTGGTTCTTCGAGTTCTTCGACGGTTCGGCGTCGGCGGTGCTGCACGATCACTGGCAGGCCGTGACGCTCACGCGCCGGGATCCGCTGACCGGGGATCACGCCACGGAGACGATCCGCCCGGCCCCGGCCGCTCGCTTCGCCCCGCTGGTCGCCGCCATCCGCGCCGGCGCCGAACCGCCGGTCAGCTCGGCCGACGGCATCCGCGCCGTGCTGCTGGTGGAGCGCATCCTCGACTCGATCGCCACCGGCAGCCCGCAAAGGTGGATCGATCCCGCCCCTGCCTGACCGGCGGAGGGCGCCGAATCGTCAACGCGCGCGAGGCGGCCGCTCGGCTCCGAACTTCCAGATCGACCGCGCGGTCTCCGCGAACAGCCAGCGTTTGTCCTCATCGGTGAGAAACGGCAGGCGCTCGCGGAACAGGTCGAGCCCGTTGCCGTAGCCGATGTCGGCAAGGATATGCGGGAAGTCGGTGCCCCACATCAGGCGCTGCGGACCGAAGGCGTCGTAGATGCGTTCGTAGACCGAATGCTGGTCGGCGAACGGGAAGGGGCAGGCCGCGCGCGCGGCCTGCGGCGTGAACTTCACGTAGACGTTGGGATGGCGGGCAAGGGCCAGTACGTTGCCCAGCAGCGGAAACGGCGGCTCTTCGTCGAACGGCGCGCCGCCCAGGTGATCCAGGATCACCGCGACCCCGGGGTGGCGGGCGATGATCGGCTCGACCGCCGGCTGCATCTCCGCGGGGCCGAAGCTCAGGAAGCAGGCGCCGAGCTCCTCGGCCTTGCGCCAGATCGGGTCCTGCGAGGGGTCGGCCCACTCGGCCGGGTCATCGGCGCGCGACAGATGCATGCGCAGTCCCTCGAAGCCGTCCCCGGTCACCAGCCGCTCCAGCCGCTCGACCGCGTCGGCGGCGTTGCGGTCCATCACCGCGATCGCCGAGAACCGGCCCGGATAGCGGGCCAGGCAGTCGGCCGCGTAGCGGTTGTCGAACAGGTAGTGGATCGACTGGACCAGGCACGCCTGGTCGACGCCGTGCCGATCCATGGTCTCCAGCAGCAACTCGACGCTGCCGGCCTGCGCCGGACCGCCGTCTGCCCACGGGTAGCGCCGCGGATCGTCGCTCCATACGTGCAGGTGACTGTCGATGACCATGGCCGGTGCTGCCGAGATAGCATATACGGCGCGCCGTCCCCCGACTATGCTGGCCGCGCAAAGGACGGACTCCATGATCAAGATCGGTTGCAACTCCCTGAGCCTGAGCGACCTGAGCGTCGAGGACTTCATCAGGACCTGCTACGACCTGCGCCTCGACAGCGTCGACTTTCATGAATCGGCGTTCGCGTCCCGGGACACCGCGTACCTCAGCTCGATCAAGCTGCTCTGCCTCCGGTACGGCCTGCCGATCGGTTACGTCGGCGTCAGCGGGCTGTTTCATGGCACGACCGACGAGCGGCGGGCGCACGCGGCCAACGCGAAGGCGGCGATCGATCTGGCCGCCTTTCTGGGCGCTCCGATCATCCGCATGTTTTGCGCCACGGTCCCGGACAAGAACGGCGACGGCGAGCCGGCCTGGCCGGCGATGATCGCCGGGTACCGGGAGGTTGCCGACTACGGTGCCGCGCGCGGCGTCGCCATCGGCTTGCAGAACCATCCGGTCACGGGAACGGAGATGCTCCGCATCCGCGCGGACGTCGATCGCGACAACTTCGACTTCATCGTCGACACCGGCCAGTGGATCGGGTCGCCCGGATCGGCGCCGGTGGGGGTGACCGACCCGGCCCACGACTTCTACGCCTACATGGAGCAGACCGTGCCGTACGCGATCGGCATCCGCACCAAGTTCTACCGGATCGAGAGCGGACGCGAGGAATGGCTCGACTACGAACGGATCGTGTCGATCATCCGCGCCGCGAACTACAACGGCTGCCTGTCGATCGTGTACGAGGGCGGGCAGGCGGACCGCGTAGAGCAGGTGCGCCTGGGCGCGGCCTGTTTGCGCGACCTGCTCGGCGCCGACCGCTGCTAACGGAACCGGAACAGGATGACCTCGCCGTCACGCACCCGATAATCGCGGCCCTCCACGCGCAGACGCCCCTGTTCGCGCGCCTGCGCCATGCCGCCGCAGGCGGACAGGTCCTCATAGCCGACCACCTCGGCGCGGATGAAGCCGCGCTCCATGTCGCTGTGCACGCTGCCGGCGGCCCGCGCCGCGCCGGTGCCGCGCGGGATCGCCCAGGCGCGCGCCTCGGTGTCGTTGGCGGTGAAGAAGGTGATGAGACCGAGGAGGCGGTAGGCGTGGCGTACCAGCCGATCGATGCCCCGCTCGGCGATGCCGGCGTCGCGCAGGAACTCGACCGCTTCGTCCGGCTCCAGGTCGCCGATCTCCGCTTCCAGATCGGCGCAGATCGCCAGGACGCCGGCGCCACCGCCCGCCCGGCCGGCGGCATGCGCCCGCACGGCGGCGATACGGCCGTCGTCCGCGCCGATGGTTTCCTCCCCGGTATTGACCACGTAGATGACCGGCTTGCCGGTGAGCAGGAACAACTCGTTCAGCAGCTCGCCGTCGCCCGGTTGGAGATCGATGGCGCGCGCCGGCGCGCCGGCATCGAGCGCGGCCCGAAAGCGCTCCAGCCGCGCCAACTCCTCGCGGGCGTCCTTGTCGCCGGCGTGGGCGCGCCGCGCCGTGCGCTCGCGCCGGCGCTCGATCGTGCCCAGGTCGGCCAGCGCCAGTTCGGTCTCCACCGTCTGCGCGTCGGCCACCGGATCGACCGAGCCCTCCGCCCGCGGGATGCCGTCGCGGTCGAAGCAGCGTACGACGTGCGCGATCGCGTCGACCTCCCGGATGTGGCCCAGGAACCGGTTGCCGAGCCCCTCGCCGGTACTGGCGCCGGCCACCAGGCCGGCGATGTCGACGAACTCGATCGAGCTCGGCACCTCGCGCGGCGAGTCGAACAGCCCCCGGACCCGTTCGAGCCGCTCGTCGCGCACCTCGATCACCCCGACGTTGGGCTCGATCGTGCAGAACGGGTAGGCGGCGACGTCCGCCTGCCGGCTGCCGGTGAGGGCGTTGAACAGGGTGGACTTGCCGGCGTTGGGCAGGCCGACGATCCCGACACGCAGCATCGACCTACCTTACCGCACGGCGATGGCCGCCTTCCTGCCGAAGCCGCGCGCTCGAACTCGCTGCTGCAACGCTACTGCGCCAGCGCGCGAATCCGCTCCCGGAAATACCGGAAACTCGGCGACGAGTTCCGGTCGACGTCCATGTGGGGAGCGATGCGCTCAGCCCATTCACTCTTCTCCTTGCCTACGGCCTGCCATCCCGACCGTCTCAGGCCCGCGGCACCGCCGCGGCACACGGCGTCCGCCAGCAGCTCCCAGGTCCCGCAGATGTCGTCGTTGCGGTAGCTCCTCAGTACGCTCATGTCGACGGTGGGATAGGCGGCCTCGACCGCTCGATAATCGCCGAGCAGCCAGGCTTCACCCTCCTCGATTGCAATGCAGAAGCGCGTCTCCGGGCGCGGATTGCATGCAGTTAGAACGCCGCGCAAGTCTTGGCGAAATACCTTGAGGCACCGGTCATCAAGGTCACATACCACGATCACCGCCGCACGACGGCTCCTGAATGACTTGCCATAACCGCGCAGTAAGCGTGGGAGCTGGTCGAGCAACAACCGCTTGCGGGGATCCGATCCGCTTCTGAGATTCTTGGGCAGGCGGCCGATTCCGCGATAACCGATCACCTGGAATGTATGGGGATCGCTGACGATCTTCGGCATGAGGATATCGAGCGCCCGCTTGCCGGACTGATCCTCTACCAGAATCTCGAAGTGCATGGTATTTACCGGGCATCCAGATAGTCGCTGTACCAGAGACCGCCGAGCGGCAGGCCCTCCTCCACCAAGCTGGTAACGACCCGATCTTCGCTGGCGCGGCGTACGGTCGAACACCCGTCGGCGCCCTTCTCCAGTATCCAGACCTCTCCAGGCTCCAACGAGTCGACGAAATACGGTTGGTGCGTGGTGATGAGCACCTGCGAACCGCGCGGCCTTGCCGCGTGTTCGCGGAACTCGGTCGCCAGGGTCTCCAGCAACTTGTGGTACAGGCCGTTCTCGGGCTCCTCGATGCACAGGAACGGCGGCGGCGTCGGATCTTCGAGCATCAACAGATAGCTGAACACCTTGAGCGTCCCGTCGGACATCTGCTGGGCGTAGAACGGATCCGTGAATCCCATGTCGTTGAACCTGAGCAACAGCCGGCCGTCACTGGTCTTCTCCGTATCGATCTTGTCGACCCCTGGAATCCTGGCAGCGATGCGTTCCAGCACCTTCCCGAAGCGCCCCGGGTGATCGCGCTCCATGAATTGCACGACGTTGCCAAGGTTGTCGCCGCGCATGTTGAGATGCTTCTGCGGGCCGGCCAGCGGCAGGCTGCGCGCGGCGTCCGGGCTGAAGTAGCTCAGGTGCCAGCCTGCTATGAAGCGGCGAAACGCGGCGATGCGCGGATGCTGCGTCAATGCGCCCAGCGCGGCGACTCCCGGAAGGCTTGGATTCGCCAGTTCCACTGCCTCGCGGTCCCCGGATTCCTCCGGTTCCAAGCGGTCCTGGGAGTCTCTCGGTCCCTCGGCGATCCCGGCGTCCGGCGCCCCCTTCCACGCTACGCCTTTGCCGTCTTTCAACCACAGGAATGTGAATGGCCGGCCGTGTTTCTGGCCGCGGCGCCGCTGCCGGAGCCGTTCGTAGGTCACGCTCGGCCGGCCGCGGTTATCCTGGTCGATCTCGATCTCGTAGGTGATCGGACGATCTCCTTGGCGCTGCCGATAGTACAGCTCGAATTCGATCGGTCCAGATGCCCCCAGGGTGCGCAGCCGCGTGAAGCCGCCGCGCCCGCGCGCATCGCAGGCGTCCTCGACGCCCAGCGTGAGGGCATCGGTCAGAAACCCGAAGGCATCGATCAGGGCGCTCTTCCCCACCCCGTTCTTGCCGATCACCGCCGCCATGGGGGTGAGCGGCGCGCGGTCCCGCTGATTCCAGAGCCGACCGAGGGTGACGTCCTTGAGTACCTTGAAGTTCTTCACCCGGAATCCCTCGATCCTCGCCATCACCAAGCCTTCATTGCATCGCGCCCATCGAACGCCGCAACATATACTATCGGAATCGTGCGCATCCTGTTCCTGGAGCCGTTCTATGGTGGTTCGCACCGCGAGTTCGTGGACGGGCTGCGGGAGCACTCGCGGCACCGGATCGACCTGCAGAGCCTGCCGGCCCGGTTGTGGAAGTGGCGGCTGCGCGCCGCCGGGCTGACGCTGGCGCAGCGGGTGGCGCAGCCGGAGCGCTACGATCTGGTGGTCGCCACGGGGCTGCTCGATCTGGCGCAGGTGCGGGCCGTGTGGGGCGCGCGTACGCCGCCGCTGCTGCTGTACCTGCACGAGAGCCAGGTCTCCTATCCGGTCCCGCCCGGCGGATCGGCCGGCGCCGAACTGCTCTGGCGCGACGTGACCAACGTCTGCGCCGCCGATCACGTCGTCTTCAACTCGGAGTTCCACCGCGCGGCCTTTCGCGCGCGGCTGCCGGCGGTCATCGAACGGTTCCCCGACGCGGAGGCGCGGCCGGAGGCGCCGTCGGAACGGCTCGATCGCTCCAGCGTGCGCTATCCCGGCTGCCGGTTCGACCACGGCCCGCCGGGAACCCGGCCGGCCGGTCCGCCGGTGGTGATCTGGAACCACCGCTGGGAGTTCGACAAGGACCCGCACGGGTTCGTCGCCGCGCTGGCGGAGGTGGCGCGGCGCGGCGTGCCGTTCGGGGTGGCGCTCCTGGGCGAGCGCCTGATTCCGGAACCGGATGCGCTGGTGCAGGCGCGCGCCGCGCTGGCCGGCCGCATCGTCCACGACCGGTTTCCGGCCCGGCCGGAATACCTGCGCCTGCTCGCTGCCGGCAGCGTGGTCGTCTCCACGGCGGTGCAGGAGAATTTCGGGATCGCGGTCATGGAGGCGATCCACGCCGGCTGCATGCCGCTGTTGCCGCGGCGGCTGGTCTACCCGGAGCTGATCCCGCCGGAGCTGCACGAACGCTGTCTGTACGAAGACTCCGCCGGCCTGATCGATCGGCTTACCCGCGAGCTGCGGACGCCGTCTGCCGAGCGCGGCCGATGGCGGCGGATCGCCGCCCGCCATGCCTGGCCGCAGGTGATCGACGGCTACGACAAGCTGTTCGAGACGGTGGCGCGCGCGTAGATCACGGTCCGCCGCCACGCGACGGTGCGGCCGACGGCCGCGGTCGCCGCGGCGCGCAGCGCGGCCAAGTCGTCCGGCGGCAGCTCGCGCCGCAGCGCCTGCGCGAGGGGCCCCGCGCGGCGCTCGTTGCCGAGCAGCCGGTCGATCCACGCCGGGTTGACCTGGATGTCGGCGTGCAGCCGTTCCTCGTCGACGGCGACCTCCGCGAAGCCGGCCGCCTCCAGCACAGCCCGCAGCCGCTCCGGCGCGGGCGCCGCGGCGCCGGCGATGCTCCGCTGCACCCGTGCGATCCGCTCGGCCAGTTCGCCGCGCGCGGCCGGCAGCGGGAACAGCTCGGTCAGCGCCGGGAACGACGCGCCGTCGGTCTCCGCGATCGACAGCCGCGCGCCCGGAGCCATCGCCGCGCGCAGCCCGCTCAGCGCCGCCTCCCGGTCGTCGAGCCGCGCCAGCGCGCCGCGGCCGACCGCCGCATCGAACCGCACCGACGCCGCGCCGGCGTCCGCCAGCGCCTCGCCCAGCCGGCCGAGCCCGCCGGCCAGCAGCACCGGCCGCTCGCCGGCCGGCGCGGCCTCGATCATCTGGCGCGCCAGCGCCAAGCGGTCGGCCGACGGCGCCAGCGCATAGACGCCGCCTTCCGGCGCACGCCGCAGCAGCTCCCAGGTCAGGAGCCCGGTGCCCATCGCCAAGTCCAGCACGACGTGATGGCGCCGGACCCGCGCGCCGTCCAGCACGCGGTCGCGGATCGCTGCCAGCGCCGCCGACCGGCCGCCGGCGACGCGGGCCAGCCAGCGCTCGCGCTCGTCGGCCACCCGCGATCCGGCCGACGTGAGCCCCTCCGCCGGCACGTCGTCGTCGAGCATGGCAGCGAGCTGCTCCTCGCGGCGGCGCGCCACCTGCAGCGCCAGCTCCCCCTCGTATCCCATCGCCGACGGCCGATAGAAGACCCGTCCGGCCAGCGCCGCCGGCAGGTAGCGCTGCGCTACCCAGTGGTCGCGGAACGCGTGCGGGTAGGCGTAGCCGGCGCCGTGACCGAATCCCTCCGCGTCGCGACTGGCGTCGCGCAGATGCGTCGGCACCTCGCCCGGCGCCTCCTTGCCCACCGCGCTCAGGGCGTCGAAGAAGCCCAGAGCCGAGTTGCTCTTGGCGGCGGTCGACAGGTACAGGGCCGCCTCCGCCAGATGGAAGCGGCCCTCCGGCATACCCACGTAGTCGAACGCCTGCGCGCAGCCGGCGACCACGCCGACCGCCTGCGGATCGGCCAGCCCCACGTCCTCGGCGGCCAGGATCAGCATGCGCCGGAACAGGAAGCGCGGGTCCTCGCCGGCGTAGACCATCCGCGCCAACCAGTAGAGCGCGGCGTCGGGGTCGGAGCCGCGCACGCTCTTGATGAAGGCGCTGATCGTGTCGTAGTGCGCGTCGCCGTCCTTGTCGTACAGCACCGCCCGCCGCTGGATCGACTCCTCGGCCACCGCCAGGTCGACGACGATCGGCCCGCCGGCCGGATCGGTGGTCTCCACCGCCAACTCCAGGGCGTTGAGCAGGCTGCGGGCGTCGCCCGCCGCCACGTCGACCAGATGGTCGAGCGCCTCGGGCCGCAGGTCGACCTGCAGGCGGCCGTAGCCGCGCTCGCCGTCGGCCAAGGCGCGCGCGGCGAGCGCGCGCAGGTCGCCGGCATCGAGCGCCAGAAGCTGGAAGATGCGGCTGCGGCTCACCAGCGGCTTGATCACCTCGAAGTACGGGTTCTCCGTGGTGGCGCCGATCAGGATCACGGTTCCCGACTCCACCCACGGCAGCAGCGCGTCCTGTTGCGCCTTGTTCCAGCGGTGCACCTCGTCCACGAACAGGATGGTGCGGCGGCCGTGCTCCTCGGCGTGCCGGCCGGCCACCTTGATCGCTTCCCGCAGGTCCTTGACCCCGGCCAGCACGGCGTTGATGGCGATGAAGTGCGCGCGGGTGGTGTTGGCGATGACCCGCGCCAACGTGGTCTTGCCCGTTCCGGGAGGGCCGTACAGGATGATCGAGGAGAGTCGGTCGGCCTCGATCGCCCGCCGCAGCAGGCGGCCCGGCCCGATGACGTGCTGCTGGCCGGCCACCTCGTCCAGCGTGCGCGGCCGCATGCGCGCGGCCAGCGGTTGCGAACGGTCCGCGGTCGCTTTTCGATGCCCTGACAAACCCATAGACTCGCGCCATGGGTAGCGTACACCGTGATCTGGCGATCCAGACGTGGTGCCTGCGGGGCTGCACCGACTCCCGCGCGGCGGCGCGGATGGTCGCCGAACTGGGGCTGGCGCAGATCGAGTTGGCCCGCCCGCATGCGGCTGACCCCGATCCGTTCGCGGCCGCCGGCATCGCCATCGTCAGCACCGGCGTGGTGCAGCTCGCCGGCGATGCGGAAGCGATGCGCGCGAGCCTGGAGCTCGCCCGGCGGCTGGGGACCGGCCTGGTCAGCGTCGACTTTCCGCCCGCGTTCTCATCCGAGGCGTTCCGTACCGCGGCGCAGGTGGCCGGCGAGCTGGGACTGCGGCTGGCCGTGCACAACCACGGCGGCGGCCACTGGCTGGGGTCGCAGGCCATGGTGGAGCTGCTGCTCCAGTCGACCGGACCCGAGATCGGCGTGATGCTCGACACCGCCTGGGCGATCGACGCGCGCGCCGATCCGGTCGAGCTGGCGCGGCTCGCCGGCGACCGGCTGTACGGCGTGCACGTCAAGGACTTCGTCTACCGGCAGGGGCGCGAGCCGATCGACGTGGTGGTCGGCACCGGCAACCTGGACCTGCCGGGCTTGGCCGCCGCCCTGGACCGGATCGGCTTCGACGGCCCGCTGATCCTGGAATACGAAGGGGACGTGCATGACCCGATGCCGGCCCTGCAGCGCTGCGTGCGGGCGATGCGGAGCGTGTGGTGAGGGGACGGCGCGGGGGCGTTTGACCCGGCCCGGTCAGAGGAAGGGCGCTTCGCCGGGGTCGACCGGATCGTCGGGCGCCAGGGCGAAGCTGCCGTCCGGCCGCTCGCGCCACTGGCAGACGTCCGGCTCGCCCGTGTGGTTGGCGACCGGCCCGCGGAGAATCGGGTCGCCGGTCGCCTGCAGGTGCCGGTCCAGGCGCTCGCTGAGCCGCGCTTCCACGGCGGCCAGGGCGGGGTCGCCGGCGCGGTCGCGCAACTCGAACGGATCCTCGGCAAGATCGAAGAGCTGCGCCGCCGGCAGCGGAGCGCGGTACCGGCGTTCCACCGCCGTCCGATCGCCGGCGTAGCGCGCCAGCCAGCCGTTATCGACGAAGATCGGAATCCGGCGGTAGCTGCGGATCAGCTTGTAGCGGGCGCCGCGGATGGAGCGGGCCGGCGTGTAGTACCAGCGGCCGCTGCGCCGGCCCCAGTTGAGCTGGCTGAACGCCCACCGGCGCAACGGCGCGGCCGGCTCGCCGGCGAGCTGCGCGGCCCAGCTCAGTCCCGGAATGCCGTGCAGGCGCTCGAGCCCGCAGAGGTCGGCCAGGGTCGGCAGCAGGTCCACGTTGCTCGACAGCCGGTCGATCGTCTTCCCCGCCGCGATCACGCCGGGCAGCCGCATCAGCAGCGCCGTGCGCAGTCCGGAGTCGTAGATGGTGTGCTTGGCGCGAGCCACGGCCGGGCCGTGCTCGGTGGTGAACACGACCAGGGTGCGTTCGCGGAGCCCGGCGCCGTCGATGGCGGCCATGATGCGGCCGACGCGGGCGTCCAGGTCGGCGATCTGCCGCGCCAGGGCGGCCAGGTCGCGGCGCGTGACCGCGGTGTCGGGAAGATAGGGCGGCACGGCGATCCGGTCCGCCAGCGCCGCGTCGAACGCCGCGCCGAACGGGCGGTGGCACTGCGTGAACGACACCGACAGCAGGAACGGTCCGCCGCCGGCGCGCTGCGCGTCGATGAAGGCCGCCGCCGCGTCGGCCTGGTCTTCGGGAACGGCGGCGATCTGCTCCGTGAACCCCGCCCACTGCGGGTCGTTGGGAATCATCATGCGGCCGCACAGCACCGTGCGGTACCCGGCCCGTCGGAACCGCGCCGCCATGCAGATCGTGCCGGGCGCGAGCGGCTCCTGGCCGACGACCCCCACCTCGTGCGGCAATGACCCGGTGTACATGGACGAGCGGCTGGGTATGCAGATCGGCGCGGTGGCCACGTGCATGCCGAAGCGCGCGCCCGCGGCGGCCAGCTCGTCCAGGTGCGGCGTGCGCGGATCGGGCCGCCCGTAACAGCCCAGCCAGTCTCCCAGGTCGTGGCAATCGACGTAGACGACGTGCGGTCGATCCCCGTTGCGGCGCGCCATGCCGAAAGCCTGCCGCAAGCGCTTGACGTCGTCCAACCGCGCCGATAGCATCGACTCCGAAATGACCGATCGCAACGACAGCTCGACGATCGATTCGACGCGCGGCGTGCGCGCGTGGTGGTGGCCGGTGTCATAACCGGAACCGCGCACCAGGCCGCACGGCGGCACGTGCCGAAAGCCGCAGGTTCCGGTAGTTGCACCGGGTCCTGCGGCTTTTTGTCTGTTCAGGGAGGAGGCGAGATTATGCGGAAGACAGCGACGAAGACGATATCGGCCGAGCGCTTCACGCCGGTGACGCTGGCCCGGAAGCTGGATGCGCGCGTGCTGCTGGAGTCGGCGTCCTTCATGAAGGGGCGCGAGCGCTACTCGATCCTGCTGGTGCGCGAGGCGTTCTGCATCCGCGAGACGGCCGCCGGCGTGTTCCTCACCCGCGGCGGGACGCAGACGCGGCTGCCGGACCCGGAGCGCGACATCCTGGACGTGTTGACCTCGTTCGCGGCCCAGCATGCCGGCGCCGCGTTCGACTTCCCGTTCCCGGCCGGCGGCATCGGCTTCCTGAGCTACGAGTACGCCTCGCGCTTCGATACCGTGCGCCTGCAGAAGCGACCCGACGTGCTGGGCCTGCCGGACGCCGCCTTCCTGTTCGGCCATCTGTTCGCCGTGTTCGATCACTACGTCGATTCGGTGACCCTGCTCGGCCTCAACTACGACGGCTACGAGATCGACCTGGACGCGGCGATCGAAGCGGCGATGGAGCGGCTCGACGACATGGACTTCAACTTCATGGCGCCGGCGCGCCGCCGGGCGGAGGCGCAGGTGGCGGACGGCGGGGACCCGCCGCGCTACCTGGCCGGGGTCCGGGAGATCCGGGAGGAGATCATCGCCGGCAACCTCCTGCAGGGCGTACTGTCGCGGCGCCTCGCCGTGCGCACGGACCTGCCGGCGCTGGAAGCGTACCGGAACCTGCGCACCACCAACCCCTCGCCCTACATGTTCTACCTGCGCTACGACGGCTTCGAGCTGTTCGGCGCCTCCCCGGAGGTGCACGTTCGCTGCCGGCAGGGCCGCGCCATCCTGCGCCCGATCGCGGGCACGCGGCGGCGCGGCGCCGATCGGGCCGAGGACGCGGCGCTGGAAGCGGAACTGCTCGGCGACCGGAAGGAGCTGGCCGAGCACCTGATGCTGGTCGACCTGGGACGCAACGACCTGGGCCGGGTGTGCGTGCCCGGCTCGGTCGAGGTGACCGAGCGCAACGTGATCGAACGCTACTCGCACGTGATGCACATCGTCTCGCAGGTCGAGGGAGACCTGTTGCCGGGCCGCGACGGGGTCGACGCGCTGCGCGCCACCTTTCCGGCCGGCACCGTATCCGGCGCTCCGAAGATCCGCGCCATGGAGGTGATCGACCGCCTGGAAGCCGCGCCGCGCAGCTTCTACGCGGGCGTCGTCGGCTACGTGGAACCGGACGGCTCCCTGGACACCTGCATCGCCATCCGTTGCGGCCTCAAGAAGGACGGAACGATGGTGCTGCAGGCCGGCGCCGGGGTGGTATACGACTCGTCGCCGGAGCGCGAGTTGGAGGAGACCGACGAAAAGCTGCGAGCGCTCGTCAAGGCGCTGGGGGTGACGCTCTGATGTACGTGCTGATCGACAACTACGACTCGTTTACCTACAACCTGTTCCAGTACCTGTCGGAGCTCACCGATCAGGAGATCCGCGTGTACCGCAACGACCGGATCGACGTCGACGGGATCGCCGCGCTGCGGCCGGCGGGGATCGTCATCTCGCCCGGCCCGGGCCGCCCGGAGGAGGCCGGCGTGAGCCTGGCGGCGATCCGGCGGTTCGCCGGCGAGGTCCCGATCCTGGGCGTCTGCCTGGGCCATCAGGCGATCGGCGCCGCCTTCGGAGGGCGTATCATCCAGGCGCGGGCGATCGTGCACGGCAAGACCGACGCGATAACCTCCGACGGGCGCGGCGTGTTTCGCGGCATACCGTCGCCGGCGATCTTCACCCGCTACCATTCGCTGGTGCTCGACCCGGAGACGGTGCCGGACGGGTTCGCCGTCACCGCCCGGTCGGCGGACGGCGAGATCATGGGCATCCGGCATGAACGGTGCGTCGTGGAGGGCGTGCAGTTTCACCCGGAATCGATCGCTTCCGATCATGGGAGGAGACTGTTGGCGAATTTTCTCGACTACAAACGCGAACCGCTCGACGTGCCGGGGCTGCTGAACCGGGTGGCGGCCGGCACCGACCTGACGCAGGAGCAGGCCGCCGAGTTCATGGAGGAGCTGACCGACGGCAACCTCAACACCGCGCAGATC
This sequence comes from Spirochaetia bacterium, assembly GCA_965203515.1. GTDB lineage: Bacteria > Spirochaetota > Spirochaetia > SZUA-6 > Bin103 > CATQHW01. The sequence goes on along the minus strand of OZ241907.1, from coordinate 3,316,804 downwards.
GCCGGCTTCCTGGTGGCGTTGAACGCCAAGGGATACGCCGCGGCCGAGATCGCCGGCTGCGCGTCGGTTCTGCGGCGCAAGAAGACGCCGCTGGCGGCGTCGGGCGATTTCCTGGACACGTGCGGCACCGGCGGGGCCGGCACCGGCAGCTTCAACATCTCGTCGATGGCCGCGCTGGTCGCCTGCGCTGCCGGCGCCCGCGTCGCCAAGCACGGCAACCGCTCCTTCACCCGCAAGAGCGGCAGCGCCGACTTCTACGCCGCGCTGGGCGTCCGCTCCGACCTCGACCCGGCGGCCTCCGCCGAGCTGCTGGCCGGGACTGGGTTCGCCTTTCTGTTCGCCCCGACCTACCACGGCTCCATGCGCCACGCCGCGCCGGTGCGGCAGGAGCTCGGCATCAAGACGGTGATGAACCTGCTCGGGCCGCTGGCCAATCCGGCCGGCGCCGTCTGGCAGGTCATCGGCGTCTACGACGGGGCGCTCTGCCGGGTGGTCGCGGAGGCGGCCCGGCTGCTGGGCGTACGGCGGGTGATGACCGTGCACGGCGATGACGGCGGCGACGAGATCTCCGTGATCGGCCCCACGCGCGCGGTGCTGATCGACGAGTCGGGCCGAGCGGAGGAGCTGCGCCTGACGCCGGAAGCGCTGGGCGTCGGCCGCCACGACCGGGGAGCGGTCGGCGGCGGCACGCCGGCGGAGAACGTCGCGCAGGCCCGCGAGCTGATGGCCGGCGCCGGCCGTCCCGCGCTGCGCGACGCGATCGCGGTCAACGCCGGCGCGGCGCTGCACGTGTGTGGGCTGGCCGCGGACCTCCGCGCCGGCGTGCGGACCGCCCTGCGGACGCTGAACTCGGGAGCGGTGGCGCGCAAGGTAGACGAGATCACCGCCCTGGCGGCGGCGTTGGCCGAACGCGGCGCCGGACCGTCGTCGTGACCATCCGCGACCGCATCGTCGCGCGCCGCCGCGCGCGCGTCGCGCGCGAGGGGCCGGCGCTCGGCGCGGCCGTGCCCGCCGAGCGGCAGGCGCCGGCCGTCCCGTTCGCCGCCGGACCGCTGGTGATCTGCGAGATCAAGAAGCGGTCGCCCTCCCGCGGCGCGATCGACGCGGGGCTGGACGTCGTGCGGCAGGCCGGGCGCTACGCGGCGGCCGGCATCCGCCACGTGTCGGTGCTCACCGAGCCGGACCACTTCGGCGGCTCGCTCGACGACTTGACGCGGATCAAGCGGCGCTTTCCCGATCTGGCGGTGCTGCGCAAGGACTTTCTGCTCGACGAGCGGGACGTCGAGGTCTCCCATCGCGCCGGCGCCGACGCGGTGCTCCTGATCGCCGGCATGATCGACGCGGACCGGCTGGCGTCGATGCTGCGCGCCGCCGAGCGGCTCGGCATGGCCGCCCTGGTGGAGGTGCACGACCCCGCCGACGTGGACCGGATGCGCGCCGTGCGCCCGCCGCTGGTCGGCATCAACGCGCGCGACCTGACCACCTTCGGTACCGACCTGGCGCACCCGCTCCGCCTGCGGCCGCTCATCGACTGGCCGGCGCGGCTGGTCTTCGAGTCGGGGATCTTCTTCGCCGAACAGGCGTCGCTGGCGCGCGCCGCCGGCTTCGCGGGCGTGCTGGTGGGCGAAGGCGTGGTGCGCCGGCCGGAGCTGGCCGGCGAGCTGGCCGCCGCCTTCCGCGGCGCGGCGCCGCCCGACTTCTGGGGCCGGCTCTACGCGCGCTCGCCGCTGCGGGCTGGATGCAGGGTGACGACTAGCGAGAGCGGCCGGCTCTACGCGCGCTCGCCGCTGCGGGAACCGGCGCCCCGGCCGTTGGTCAAGGTCTGCGGCGTCACCTGCCGGGACGACGCGCTGTGCGCCGCGGAGGCCGGCGCCGACCTGATCGGCTTCATACTGGCCGATTCGCCGCGCCGCGCCGCGCCCGACATGATCGCCCGGCTCGGCGACGTCGGCGCGCTCAAGGTAGGCGTCGCGGTCGACGACGCGTCGACCGCGGCGGCGCTGCGCGCCGACGGGCATCTCGACGCCGTCCAACTCCACGGCTCCGAACCCGCCGCACGGTGCGCTGACCTGGCGCAGCCCTACTTCAAGGCGGTCCGCGTGCGGGATCGCGCCGACCTGGATCGCATCGACGCCTACCGCTGCCCGCGCGTGCTGATCGACGCGCCGGCAGCCGGCCGGCGCGTCGGCGCCGAGCTGGTCGACGGCGCCGCCGCACGCCGCCCGCTGTGGCTGGCCGGCGGCCTCGACCCCGGCAACGTGAGCGCCGTGATCGATCGCCACGCGCCGGAGCTGATCGACGCGTCCAGCGGCCTGGAATCGGCGCCGGGGCGCAAGGATCCGGAGCGGTTGCGCGCGTTCTTCGCCGCCATCCGCGCCGCGCGGACCGTTCGCGCGGCGCGGCGCGGCGGCGCGAGCCGTGCACGGCGGCAGCCGTCGGCCGCGGAGCCGTTCGCAATGGGGAGTCCCGTATGAAGGTCTACAACGACTACTTCGGCCGATTCGGCGGACGCTACGCCGCCGAAGTGCTGCGCACGCCGCTCGACGAGCTGCAGGCGGCGTTCACCGGCGCGATCGCCGACCCCGCGTTCCTGGCCGAGCTGGACCGCCTGGGCCGGCAGTTCGCGGGCCGGCCGACGCCGCTCACCCCGGCCGTGAACGCGGCGGCGGAGATCGGCGGCGCGGCGATCTACCTGAAGCTGGAGGGGCTGGCCAACACCGGCGCCCACAAGGTGAACAACGTCATCGGCCAGTGCCTGCTGGCGCGGCGGATGGGCAAACCGCGCGTGATCGCGGAGACCGGCGCCGGCCAGCACGGCGTGGCCACGGCCGCGGTCAGCGCCAGGCTGGGACTGCAATGCCGCGTCTACATGGGCGAGGTCGACATGCGCCGCCAGCGCCCCAACGTGTTCTGGATGGAGCTGTTCGGCGCCGAGGTGGTGCCGGTCGGCTCCGGTTCGCGCACGCTCAAGGACGCGGTCAACGAGGCGCTACGCGACTGGTCCGACAGCTTCGAACGGACCCACTACGTGATCGGCTCCGCCATGGGTCCTTCGCCCTACCCGGACATGGTCCGCGAGTTCCAGTCCGTGGTCGGCCGCGAGGTAGTCGAACAGTGCCGGCGCCTCGGCGTGCAACCGACCGCGCTGGTCGCCTGCGTGGGCGGCGGCTCCAACGCCCTGGGATTCTTCGCGCCGCATCTGGAGGCGCCCCGGCCGCGCCTGATCGGGGTGGAGGCGGGCGGCCGCGGGCCCGCCCTGGGCGACCACGCGGCGCGTCTGTCGGGGAGCGGCACGCCGGGGATCGTGCACGGCTACAAGTCGCTGTTCCTCACCGACGACGACGGGCAGGTGGCGGAGACCCATTCGATTTCGGCGGGACTGGACTACCCCGGCGTCGGCCCGCAGCTCGCCCACCTGGGGACCGCCGGCCGGGTGGAGTTCACCACCGCCTCCGACGACGAGGCGCTCGACGCGGTGCGGCTGTTCGCGCGCAGCGAAGGGGTGGCCTTCGCGCTGGAGTCCGCCCATGCCGGCGCCGCCGCCGTCCGGCTGGCCCGAACGCTGCCGGATGACGCCAACGTGGTGGTCAACGTCTCCGGCCGCGGCGACAAGGATCTGTTCATCCTGGCCCGCGCCCTGCAGCCCGGGCGGTGGGCGGAGTTCCTGAAACGCGAAGCGCAGGAGATCGAAGATGCCTGAACCGACCCCGCGCGGCCCCGCCTTCATGGCCCATCTGGTCGCCGCGTTCCCGGACTGGGAGACGTCGCTGCACATGGGCGAGGCGATGATCGACGGCGGCGCCGAGCTGCTGGAGGTGCAGTTCCCGTTCAGCGACCCGACCGCCGACGGCCCGTTCATCCAGCGCGCGTGCGCGGACGCGCTGGCGGCGGGATTCGCCGTCGCCGACGGATTTCGGCTGGTCGAGCGGCTGGCCGGGCGGCCCGCCGCGCCGGGGGTATTCGTGATGGTGTACGCCAATCTGGCGTTCCGTCCCGGCATCGAGGCGTTCCTGACGCGCTGCCGGGACGCGGGCGCTCGCGGCGTGATCGTCCCCGACCTGCCGCCCGACTACGACGAGGGTCTGTACGCGGCCGGACGGGCGCTGGGACTGGAGGTGGTGCCGGTGGTGCCGGTGACCGCGCGGGCGGAGCGGCTGCGCGCGGTGGTCGAGCGGTCACGCACCCGCTCCCTGTACACCGCGTTGCGCAAGGGGGTAACCGGCGGCTACACGCGCATCAGCGGGGACAGCATCCGCTTCCTGCGGGAGGCGAAGGCGCTGGGCGTGGCGGTGATGGCCGGCTTCGGCCTGGCGGAACGGGCGCAGGTCGACGCGCTGGCGCGGCTGGTCGACACCGTGATCGTCGGCTCCGCCTTCATCCGCGCGCTGCTCGACGCTCCTGCCGGCGCCGACCCGTACCGCACGGTGCGCGACCTGACCGCCCGCCTGGCCGGCCGCGGCGGCGCCTCCTCGCCGCCGGCTTGATCGCCGCGGCGCTTCGCCCTATGTTCTCCTCGACGAGTTCAAGGGGGTAACCCGAATGGGACAGGAAGTGACGATCACCGGCGCCAACTTCGATGCGGAGGTCCTCCGGGCGGATACCCCGGTTCTGGTCGACTTCTGGGCCGACTGGTGCGGCCCGTGCAAGATGATCGCTCCCGCCGTGGCGGAACTGGCCGACGACTACGCCGGCCGGGTCAAGGTCGGCAAGGTGAACGTCGACGACGCCGGCGACTTGGCGATGAAGTTCAACGTGGTCAGCATTCCCACGCTGCTGCTGTTCAAGGACGGATCGGTGGTCGACCAGCAGGTCGGCGCGGTCCCCAAGGCCAAGATCGAGGGGATGTTCAAGGAGCTCGTCTCCCAGGGATAGGGCCTTGAGAAGCCGCGCGCACCGCTCGGTCACCGGCGGCTGAAGACCTCATCGGTGTTGGGGCCGCCGAACGTCGCCCCGCGGGTCGGCACCACGTGCCAGTCCGCGCGGGAGTCGGTGTCGGCGTGGTCGGACGCACGCGCCATCGATCGGGTCGAGGTGGTGTCGTTCGAGTCGACGGCGTCCTCCGGCCGCGCCGGCGCGGCCGCCACCTGCCAGCCGCCGGCCGCCACCAGCTCGTCGACCCGCTCCAGCATCCGGCGGGTGCCGAACCCGCGGTAGCGTTCGTCCGAATCGGACGTGCGGTCGCTGTAGATCACGCCGTCCAGCAGGTCGCCGTCCGGCTGTCCGTAGAGCGACACGACGCCGTTGTTGCCCGACAACCCCTTTCCGTCGGGCAGCCACAGATCGTATGCCTCCGCCGACGCCTGCGGATGGCTCGACTCCGCCTTCGACGCGGTCTCGTTCACCTCGGCCGGCTCACCGGCGCTGACGCAGTGGACGACGATGAAGTCGCCCGGCTCCACCGCGATCGACGGGAACACCAGGCGATTCCGGTAGTTGCCCGGCGTGCCGTCGTACAGCGTCACGCCGCCCAGGTCGCCGGCCGACAGCGCCACCAGTTCGATCCGGTCGGGCCGCCTGCGGGAGCCGCGCGTCGTCAGCTCGGTGATGATCAGGCGCGGCACGTCGCCGTTGTGGCCGTAGAAGCGGGCCGCCATCCCCAGGCCGTTGCCGCGCTCGTCGGTGACGACCGCCTTGAGCCGATACTCGGCCCCGGCGGACTGATCGGCGACGGAGAGCAGCATGCGCGCTCCGTCGTACGCGACCTCCTGCACGTCGAGGTGCGGATCGATGACGAGCGATCCGCCCTCCAGCACCGCGGGCTCGCTGAAGGAGACGGCGATCGAACGCCGGTCGGGGACCTCCACCGCGCGCAGCAGCGGCGGCATCAGGTCCGGTTCGATGAAGGCGGGCGAGGCGGATACTCTGCCGCAGGCGCTGACGATGCAGGACAAGGCCGCCAGCATCGCCGCCGCGGCGAGCCGCCGCAGGTCGATCGGTCGTGTTTCCATGCCCCGGATACGCGCGCGGCGGCGGCAGCGCTTCAAAAGGCGGCGTTCGGTCAGTCCGCCATGGCGTCCGGCAGCGGCCGGCCGGGCTACGGTTCCGGCGCCTCCAGATCTTCGACGACGCGGCGCGCCAGCCGGCCCGGGGCCGGCGGCAGGTCTTCGCCGCCTTCGCCGTCGTACCGGGCGATCAGCCGGCCCAGCAGCTCGGCCGCGGTCCGATCGTCGCCGAGTTTGTGATGCATGAAGCCGATCTCGTACTCCGCCCAGAGATTGCGTTCCAGCTCGCCGGGATAGCCGGCGGCCGGGAACCGCTCCAGATAGACACGGTAGTACTCCATGGCCGACCGGTAGTCCCGCTGCCCGACGGCGTCGCGGGCCGCCTGGAAGAACTCCGGCGGGCTCATGTCGTCGGTGATCGGCATCGACGTCTGGCAGCCGGCCAGCAGCCAGCTCAGCGCCAGCGCCGCCCCGGCAAGCAGCGGACGACCGGCGCCGCGCATCACGCGCCCTCCAGCCGCGCCACGATGTCGTCGGCGAACTCGCTGGTCGAAAGCTGCGTGGCGCCGGTGGTGAGCCGCGCGAAGTCGTAGGTGACGCGGCCGGCGGCGATGGTGGCGCTCAGCGCGTGGTCGATGGCGGCGGCCGCCTCGGTCCAGCCCAGGTGCTCCAACATCAGCACGCCGGACAGGATCACCGAGCTGGGGTTGACCACGTTCTTGCCGGCGTACTTGGGCGCGGTCCCGTGGGTCGCCTCGAAGATCGCGTGCCCGGTGCGGTAGTTGATGTTGGCGCCGGGCGCAATGCCGATGCCGCCCACTTGAGCGGCCAGCGCGTCGGAGATGTAGTCGCCGTTCAGGTTCATGGTGGCGATGACGTCGAACTCGCGCGGTCGGGTCAGGATCTGCTGCAGGAAGATGTCGGCGATCGCGTCCTTGACGAGCACCGTGCCTGCGGGAACCTCGCCGCCGGCCGGCAGGTCGTCCCAGGCGATCGTGCGATCGGGAAACCGCTCGGCGGCCACCCGGTAGCCCCACCGGCGGAACGCGCCCTCGGTGAACTTCTGGATGTTGCCCTTGTGGACCAGCGTGACGCTGCGGCGTCCGTGGTCGATCGCGTAGCGGATCGCCGCCTCTACCAGACGGGCGGTGCCGGCCTCGCTGATCGGCTTGACGCCGACGCCGGAGTCGGGCCGGATCTCCCAGCCCAGCTCGGCGCGCGCGAAGTCGATCAGGCGGCGCGCCTCCGGCGTCCCCGCCTCCACCTCCAGGCCGGCGTACACGTCTTCGGTGTTCTCGCGGAACACCACCATGTCGACGTCCTGCGGCGACCGCACCGGCGACGGCACGCCGGGGAAGTACTTGACCGGCCGCAGGCAGACGTACAGGTCGAGCCGCTGCCGCAATGCGACGTTGAGGCTGCGGATGCCGGTGCCGACCGGCGTGGTCAGCGGACCCTTGATGCCGACCAGGTACTCGCGGAAGGCGTCCTCGGTGGCTTGCGGCAGCCAACTGCCGGTCCGCTCGTTGGCCTTCTCTCCCGCCAGCACCTCCAGCCACTCGATGCGCCGCCGGCCGCCGTAGGCGGCGGCGACCGCGCCGTCCAGCACGCGCACGGCCGCGGCCCAGATGTCGGGGCCGGTGCCGTCGCCTTCGATGTAGGGAATGACCGGCCGCTCGGGAACCTGCAGGCCGCTCGCGCTCATGGTGATCTTTTCGCCCATCGGTGAGCAGACTATACCACCGGATGGCTGCGGGGTACCCGTACGATCGCGTCCTGCCGCGCCGCGCCGCGCTGGCGACGGCGGTCGGGCTGGCCGCCGTCGTCGTGCTGGGCGGCTGCGCGCCGCCGGGGCTCCTCTGGGTCCCGGACCGGGACCTGAACGCCGACCTGCGCCGGCTGAGCCGGGAGATGGAGCGGACCGGCGACGGCCCGGAGGCGGCCGCCCGGCGCTACGCGCTGATCGCGGAGATCGCCCGCACGCTGCGCCGCGGCGGCGAAGGGGGGCGCGAGCGGACCTTCCTGACCCTGCGCGCGCAGCGCGACCCGCGCGATCCGTATGCCACCGCCTACCTGGTGACCGCCGCCGACTCCTACCGGGAAGCCGGACAGGCGCCGCTCGCCGTGCACTACTACCGCCGCGCCCTGCGCAACCACCCCGATCTGGAGGTGCGCGGGCGGTCGCTGCACCGGCACTGCCTGGAGCGCCTGGTCGAGCTCGACGACCGCGTCCGTCGCGTCGAGTACTACCACGAGCTCATCGAGCGCTTCCCCGACCGGATCGACTTGGCATTGGCCCTCTACCGATTGGCGGGCGCCTACGCCGAGCGCGGCGCCTGGGAGGCGGCGCTCGACACCTATCGGGCGTTCCTGAGCGCTCCGCCGACCGACGTTCCCGGCGAGCCGCGCGCCTACCGGCGCGTCGCCGCGCTGATCGGGTTCCATCGATCGGACAAGTCATGGATCAGGGACGATCTGCCGGCGCTGGTCGCGGAGGTGCAGCGCGCCGTCGCACGGCGCGACATGGCGGCGATGCGGCGCCTGCAGGCGGAGGTCGACTTCTTCGCCACCTCATGGGGGAGCGATGCCACCCTCACCCGCCGCTTCCGGCTGGAGGCGTTCCCGATGCGGCGCGTGCACGTCGCCGCGCAGCTCCATCCCGATTCCAACGAGCGCGAGGCGTTCCTGCGCACTACCGGATGGACATTCCGCGTCACGACGTGGTACCTGTACTTCCGCCGGATCGATTACCCGGTCGATCCGCGCATCGACGGTAGCTGGGAGTGGGCTGGCATCTACTTCGGCGAGAAGCTGTAAACGGGGTCCGTAAGGGAGGGGGCGGCGCCGGCGCACCGGCCGTACCGTCCAAAAGGAGAAGACGATCATGCCGGTACCGGTACGCCCGAATCGGGCGCTCGGGGCGATCGCCGTGCTCTTCACCATCGGCGTCGCTCCCCTCGCGGCTCAGGAATGCCGCACCGACTGGAAGACGTGCGATCACTCGCGCGTCGAGTACTACGTCAGGAAGTTCACCCAGCCCACGTGGCGGGGATGGCTGCACGACGTCTGGAACCGTTCGTGGCTCTACGCCGATCACATCGTGGCGGCGCTCGACCGGCACGGCCTGCCGCCGGAGCTGCGGGCGCTGCCGGTGGTGGAGTCGGCGTACCTGCCCGGCGCGGTGTCGCCGCGCGGCGCGGTCGGCCTCTGGCAGATCACCCCGTTGGGGGCCAGCGGCTACCCCCTGCGCATCGGCGGCCCGATCGACGAACGACGCGACTTCTGGAAGGCGACCGAGGTAGCGCTCGCCACGCTGGCGGCCAACCGCGACCGCTTCGACGATTGGCTGCTGGCGATCGCCGCCTACAATGCCGGGCCGAACCGCGTGCGGCGGGCCGTCGATCGCGCCGGCACCGGGGACTTCTGGAAACTGCGCGAGGCGGGGGCGCTGCCGCAGGAGACCGCCGAATTCGTGCCCCGCTTCCTGGCGGCGGCGCGCATCTTCGCGTATCCGGAGCGCTACGGGCTGCCGGAGATCGAACCGATCACCTGGGTGCGGGTCGGCGCCGGCGGGCGCGCCGACCTGCGCAAGCTGGCCGAGCACACGGGGATCGAACTGGAACTGCTGCGCACCGCCAATGCGGAGCTCGAATCGCCGTTCACGCCGAGCGACTCGCGCGTGACGCCGGCGGTGGTCGCCTCGCGCGACGCGCGCGCGGGCGACATGCTCGGCTACTGGCTGAAGGTCCCGGCGGAGCACGCCGAGCAGGTGCGGGACCTCCTGGAAGAGCGCTTCAAGCTGTTCGACTTCGTCGAGCACCGGATCCGCGAAGGGGAGACCTTCTGGGACATGGCCAAGCGCTACGGCAGCAGCGTCGAGCTGATCGCCGACGAGAACCCGGACCTGCGACCGCGGCGGCTGCGCATGGGGCAGACCGTGATCATCCCGCTGTTGGCCGACGCCGCCGGACCGGACCGCGCCGAGCCCGAACGGCCGGAACCGCAGCGTACGGAGCCGGCGACGGCATGGGTCGCGCAGTCCGGCTTCGGCGCCGTGCACGTGGTCACGGAGGGCGATTCGCTCTGGGGGATCGCGCGCCGGCACGGGGTGACCGTAGAGGCGCTGGCGGCCGGCAACGGCCGCTCGCCGGAGAGCATCATCAAACCGGGCGAGATACTCATGGTGCAGGCCGGCGGCACGCTGTCGGTCTCCTGATGGGCCAAGCCGCGCCGCCGGAGGCCGTCCGGCGCGCCCGCACGGCGCGCCGGGCCGCCCCGATCGCGGTCCTCGCGGTCGCCGCCGTCTTCACGGCCTGCGGCGACCGGCGTCTGGGCTGGGGGGTGGTGCTGTGGGCGCCGCAGCCGGGTATCGGCGGATCGGTGCTTTCCATCAGCGACGAATCGGACATCCGCGACGTCTACCGCTACGCCGAGGCGGACGCGGCCGGCGAGTTGGCGCGCTGGCGGGTGCGGTTGTTCGCGGACCGGGAGCAGGCCGCCGAGTTCGCCGCCGCCTTCAGCGGCCTGGTCAACACGTTCGGCTACGCGGCCCGCAACGGGCTGCCGGTGCGGGAGGCGGCCGACGCCGGCGCGCGGCAGCTCTACCGCCTGCGCGAGGGCGAGGCGGTCAAGATCGTCGCCCGCCAGGCGGAACCGGTCACGGTCGGCTCCTTCACCAACTTCTGGTATCAGGTGCTCACCACCGACGGCACGCAGGGGTTTACCTTCGGGGAGTTCCTGCCGCTCTTCGATACCGAGGAGGACCCGCAGGCGGAGGCCGACCGCCTGAGCCGCAAGGACTCGCCGTGGAACCGCATCGCCGCCGCCGCGTGGCGCCCGCGCTACTACGCCGACATGCTGGCCAGCGGGCGCGTCGACCTGCGGCGCGTCACCGCCGGCTACGGCTTCGCCATCCAACCGTCCGGCCAACCGTCCGATCAAGCCGCCTCCGCGGGCGCAGACCCGGCGGCCGGCGCCGGCGGAACCGCGCGCCTCCGGCTGCCGGACGCCGACCTTACCTTCGCGTACGATCGGGTCGACCGCGTGGGCGATGATGTCTTCGTGCTGCAGGGCGGCGGCGTGCGGATCGTCGCCGAGAACGACCGGAGCATCGCGGTCTCCTTCCGGTACCGGGACCGGCCGCGGACCGAGCGGTTCGTCGTCCTCGACACCCCGGTGGAAGACCTGATCGCCGCCGAGCAGGCGCGCCGCGACCGCATCTACGACGCGTTGCGCGCGGACGGCCCGGCGCTGCGGTCGGACGCCTACGGCGAGGTGTCGCTGGAGCCGGAGCGGCGCTTCCGCTGGAGCGGCTTCCAGCGGCTGGTGCCCGGCGTCGTCCCGGCCGACGCGCCCGGCACCGGCGCCGTCGAGCTGCACCTGCACCTGCCGGCCGCGCTGCGCGCCGAGTACTCCGGCGTGCTCACCCTGGCCTTCGACCGCGGCGACCGATCGAGGCGGCCCGCGCGGGTCACCTTCCTCTACGCCCGCGACGACACCGGCATCCGTCTGGTGCCGGCCGGCGGCGTCGACGAAGAACGGCTTCTGGTCACCGGCGCCGCGGCCGCGCCGCTGGTGATCTACTTCCGCTTCGCGGGATAGAGCCGTGGCTGCCGTCACCCTGGAGGGGGTCACCCTCGCCTACGGCGCGCAGACCGTGCTCGACGGCGTCAGCGCCACGCTGGCCAAGGGCGACCGCGTCGCGCTGGCCGGCCCCAACGGCAGCGGCAAGAGCACGCTCCTGCGCGTGGCCGCCGGCCGGCTGGCGCCCGACGCCGGCAGCGTGCGCATGCAGCGGGGCGCGCGCGTCTGCTATCTGCCGCAGTCCGGCTCCGGCGAAGACGCGGCGGTCTCCGGCCGCACCGTGGTCCAGGAATTGGAGCGCGCCTTCGCCGACCTGCACGCGGCGGCGGCGCAGGCGGCGGACCTGGAGGCGCGCATGGCCGGCGGGGACGACGGCGAACCGGTGCTGGCCGCCTACGGGGAGATCGTCGAGCGGCTGGAGCGCGGCGGCTACCACGAACGGGACCGCGAGATCGGCGTCGTCATGCGCGGCCTGGGGTTCGAAGAAGCCGACCGCGACCGGCCGGTCGGCGAGCTGTCGGGCGGTTGGGAGATGCGCGTCGCGCTCGGCCGGGTGTTGCTGAGCCGCGCCGACCTGTTGCTGCTGGACGAGCCGACCAACTACCTCGACCTGCCGGCGCGCGAATGGCTGGAGGGCTATCTGGCGCGCGGCGCCGGCGGCTTCATGCTGGTCGCCCACGACCGCGAGTTTCTGGACCGGTGCTGCCGGACCGTGCTGGAGATCCGCGACGGCCGGCTGCGCTCCTGGACCGGCGGCTACACCGACTTCGAACGGGCGCGCGCCGAGCAGGACCTCGCCGACGCCAAGGCGTACGAGCTGCAGCAGGAGGAGATCGCGCGGATCGAGGCGTTCATCCGCCGCTTCCGCGCTACCGCCTCCAAGGCGCGCCTGGTGCAGAGTCGCATCCGCTACCTGGAGCGGCTGCCGCGGCTGTCACGGCCGGTGCAGGCGCCGGCGATCACGCTGTCGCTGCCGGAGCCGCCGCGCAGCGGCAAGGTGCCGTTGACCTGCGCCGGGCTGGGCAAGCGCTACGGCGACCTGCAGGTCTACGCCAACGTCGACCTGGAGGTGGAGCGCAACGACCGACTGGCGGTGGTCGGTCGCAACGGCGCCGGCAAGTCGACGCTCATGCGGGCGCTGGCCGGCGTGGAGGAGCCGAGCGCGGGCACGATCCGGCGTTCCGCCGGCCTGCGACAGGCGTACTTCGCGCAGGACCAGGAACGGCGGCTCGATCCCGTCCTCACCGTGCTGGAGACCGTGCAGGCGGCCGCGGCCGCCGGTCGGCAGCAGCAGGTGCGCGACCTGCTGGGCGCCTTCCTGTTCACCGCCGACGACGTCGACAAGCCGGTCGGCGTGCTGTCCGGCGGCGAGCGGGTGCGGGTGGCGCTGGCGCGGCTGCTGTTGCAGCCGATCAACCTGCTGCTGCTCGACGAGCCGACCAACCACCTCGACATCATCTCCACGGAGGCGCTGGCGCGCGCCCTGGAGCAGTACCGGGGGACGCTGATCGTGGTCTCGCACGACCGCGCGTTCCTGCGCCGGTTGGTCACCGGTGTCCTGGAGGTGGACCGCGGCGGCGCCCGCCTCTATCCTGGCGACTTCTCGTACTACGAGTGGAAGCGCACAGACCGGGAGAGCGCCGGCCGGGAGAGCGCGGACCGGGCAGGCGGCGCAACGGCCCGCCCTGCTCCGGATCGGCCGGCGCCGGCTCGCGGCGGCCGGCGCCGCGCCGGAGGGAGGCGTACCGGGCCGCGTGGGGCCGCCGGCTCGCCGGCGGCGCGGGAGGAGCGCGTGCTGGCCGAGTTGCAGGAGCTGGAGGAGCAACGGATGAAGATAGAGGCGGACCTCGCGCGCGAGGAGACGTGGCGCGACGGAGCGGCGATGCGCGCGCTGAAGCGGTCGCTGGCGCGCAACCGGCAGCGCGAGCGGGAACTGATCGGCTCGCCCGCCGAGTAGGACCCGCGCCATGAACGAGCCCTTCCACGCCTACGACATCCGTTCGGTCTACGGCGCCGGCATCGACGAGCCGCTCGCCTACCGGATCGGCCGCGCCCTGGCGCGCCACCTGGACGCCGAGCGCTACCTGCTCGGCCACGACGCGCGTACCCACTCGCCGGCGCTCTGCGGCGCCCTGGCGCGCGGGCTGCAGGCGGAAGGGCGGCGCGTGGCCGGCGCCGGGCTGACCACCACGCCGGCGCTCCACTTCCTGCAGCTCGACGCCGGTTACGATGCCGGCGTGATGGCCACCGCGTCGCACAATCCGCCCGAGTACCATGGCTTCAAGGTCTTCGACCGGTCCGGCGGCTCGGTGAGCTACGCCAAGGGGCTCTCCCGCGTGGAGCAGCTGCTCCCCGCGATCGAAGGCGAGCGGCCGGGCGCCGCCGCGGCGACTCCGGAGACGACGACTCCGGAGTCGCCGCCGGCCGACCGGTACGTCGCCTTTGCGGCCGGGGCGGCCGCCGGCGCGCCGCTGGCGCCGGGCGTGGTCGACGTCTCGAACGGCTCGGCCGGCGCGTTGACGCAGGCGGTCTCCGACCGTCTGGGCGGCTTCGTCACCGTGATCAACGGCGCGCCGGACGGCACGTTCCCGGCGCATCCGCCCAATCCGCTGGAGGAGGTCAGCCAGCGCGACGCCGCCGCCGCGGTGCGCGCCGGCGACGCCGCCTTCGGCGCCATCCTGGACGGCGACGGCGACCGCGTACTGTTCGTCGACGAGCGCGGGGAGGTGCTGGCCGGCGCCTTCAGCGGCGCGCTGCTGGCCGGCGAGATGCTGCGGCGGCATCCGGGCGCGGCGATCGTGCACGACCTGATCGCCTCGCGCGTGTTCGCCGAGGAGGTGGCCGCCGCCGGCGGCCGGCCGGTGCGCTCGCCGGTCGGCTACACCCACCTGTACGACGCCATGGTCGACAGCGGCGCCGCCTTCGGCTGCGAGACCTCCGGTCATCTCTATTTCCGGGTCTCCGGCGCCTTCTTTACCGAGTCGGCGCTGTACGCGATCGTGATGATGGCGGCGCTCCTGGCGCGAGCCGATCGGCCGCTGTCGGAGTTGACCGCCCCGCTGCGCGGCCGCTACGCGCAGTCGGCGGAGATCAACCTGCCGGTCCGCGCCCGGCAGGACGCGCTGACGGCGCTTCAGCGCATCCGCGGCCGCTACCGCGACGCACGGATCGATACCCTGGACGGGTTGTCGGTGGCGTACGATCACGTCTGGTTTACCATCCGCCCCAGCAACACGGAGCCGCTGCTGCGGCTCCGCCTGGAGGGACGCGACGGCGACGCCGTGGCGACGACGCTGGCGGAAGTGCGCGCGATCATCGCCGGCGCGTGAGACGCCGGAAGGAAGAGGAAGCATGAAGGTCCGTTACAACGCGCCGGTGGTGCTCAGCTACACGGTCGCCGCCGCGGCCGTGATGGCGATCGACCAGATCGCGGGCGGGGGATTCGCGGTCAGGAACTTCGCGGTGCCCGGCACCTTCGCCGGCTCCTCGCCGATCGGTTACGTGCGGCTGGTCACGCACGTGCTGGGGCACGCCGACTGGACGCACCTGTTGGCCAACTTCACCCTGATCCTCTTGATCGGGCCGATCCTGGAGGAGAAGTACGGCTCCGGGCCGCTGCTGTTGATGATGGCGATCACGGCGCTGGCGACCGGGGTCCTGAACTGGCTGTTCCTGACGACCGCCCTGATGGGCGCCAGCGGCATCGCCTTCATGATGATCCTGCTCAGCTCGTTCACCAACATCCGCTCCGGGGAGATACCGCTCACCTTCGTGCTGGTCGCCGTGCTGTACTTGGCGCGCGAGGTGGTGAACGCCTTCGGCGAGGACTCGATCTCGCAACTCGCGCACGTCATCGGCGGCGTGTGCGGCAGCCTGTTCGGCTTCGCGATCACCCGCGCGGCGCCTCCGCCGGCGCGGTCCGCGCAACCGGGCGGCGGCACGGAGGCATCGGCATGAGCCCGACGCCTGACGCCGGAGCGGTCCGCTACGACGCCGCTACGCTGCGCGCCTTCGCCGCCGACGTCCTCGGCGCCCTCGGCAGCTATCCCGAGCACGCCGAGATCGTCGCCCGCCACCTGGTGCTGGCCAACCTGGTCGGCCACGACTCGCACGGCGTGTTCCGGCTGCCGCAGTACGCGGACTTCCGGGACCGGGGCCACGTCGATCCGGCGGCGCGCCCGACCGTGGAGCGCGAGACGGCGGCGACCGCCGTGGTCGACGGCCACGACGCCTGGGGCCACGCGGTGGCGGAGTTCGCGACCGAGCTGGCCGCCGCCAAGGCCGACCGCACCGGCATGGCGGCGGTCGGCGTGCGCAACGCCTTTCACATCGGCCGCGCCGGCGCCTACGCCGCCATGCTGGCCGAGCGGGGGTTGATCGCGCAGCTCTTCTGCAGCGCGGAAGGCTCCTCCTTCATCGCCCCGTGGGGCGGCGCCGAGCGGCGGCTGGCCACCAACCCGATCGCCATCGCCGTCCCCACCGGCGGGGACCCGATCCTGGTCGACATGACCACCAGCGTGGTGGCCGAGGGCAAGGTCAAGCTGGCGCGCACCGCCGGCAGGGAGCTGCCGCCCGGCTGGGTCCTCGACAAGGACGGCGAGCCGAGCACCGACCCGGAGGCGCTGTACGCCGGCGGCACGCTGCTGCCGCTGGGCGGCAGCGTCGCGCACAAGGGCTACGGCCTGTCGGTGATCGTCGACCTGCTCGGCAGCGTGCTGACCGGCGGGGCGCCGGGGACGATGGGGCCGGTGCTGCACAACCACTTCCTGCTGCAGGCGTTCGACCCGGCCGCCTTCATCGACCGGGGCGCCATGCAGGCGATGCAGGAGCGCTACTTCGCGTACCTGCGCTCGGCGCGCCGGCGCGCCGGCGTGACGGAGATCCTCCTGCCGGGCGAGCCGGAGCAGCGCTCGGCGGCCGAACGGCAGGCGCACGGCATCCCGCTCGATGCCGGCGTGATCCGCTCCCTCGACGATCTCTGCGCGCGCCTCTCCGTCACACCCCTCGCCGCCCGGTAGTGTTGCTCCGGGCGCCGGCGGCCGGTACGCCGATCGTCAGGCCGTCAGGCGGGTGTTC
This sequence comes from Spirochaetia bacterium, assembly GCA_965203515.1. Taxonomy (GTDB): domain Bacteria; phylum Spirochaetota; class Spirochaetia; order SZUA-6; family Bin103; genus CATQHW01. The sequence goes on along the minus strand of OZ241907.1, from coordinate 3,300,203 downwards.
TGCGGGTCGAACAGGGACGTGGCGGCGGCCGCGGTGACCGGAAAGGTCTCGTTCATGTACAGCACCTGCAGCCGCGTGCCGGGCGCCGCGTGCTCGGGCGGCAGGTAGGCGAACAGCAGGTACTTGCCCACCGACGGCCCCATGCCGGCCGAGGTGACGCGCGCCTCGCGGCCGTGCGCGTCGACGATGCGCGCGCCGTCCGCGGTCAGGATCGGCTCGTTGCCGCCGGTGGGGAAGCGTTCGATCCCGGCCGCGGCGGTGTGGTCGTCCATGGTCAGCGCGCACAGCCGCGCGGCCGGCTCCGCGGCGCGCGCCCGCAGGTAGGCCTGCTTGCCGATGAACGCATCCCGCTTCACGCGCGGGCGGGCCAGGCCGGCCTCCACCGGCGAGTATTCGGCGGTCAGGTCGGAGCCCATCAGCAGGTAGCCCTTCTCCATGCGCGCGGTGGTGCCGTAGACGCCGATCCCGACCGGGCGCGCGTCGAACGGGCGCCCCGCCTGCCGGATGGCGTCCCACAGGCGCACGCCGTACTCGGTCGCGGTGGTGATCTCGAAGCCGCTCTCGCCCACGTAGGAGATGCGCAGCATGGTCACCGGGACCCCGTCGATGAGCGCCGCGCGCAGCGTCCCGTAGGGGAACTCCGCCTGCGAGAGGCCGGTGTCGGCGATGCCGGCGAGCAGCGCGCAGGCGTCCGGCCCCCACACCCCGATGGTGCACAGCGCCGAGGAGCGGTCCTCGAACTGCACCGAACCGTCGGCCGGCAGATGGCGCCGGAACCACACCGCGTCGCGCGCGCCGTCGAAGGCGCCGGTCACCACGCGGAAGCGGTCATCGGCCAGGCGCTGGATGGTGAGGTCGGCGCGGATGCCGCCCTCCGGCGTCAGCAGCGGGGTGTAGATCGAGCTGCCGGGCGGGCGGTCGCACTTGTTGACCGTCAGCCGTTCCAGGCAAGGCACCACGCCCGGACCGGACAGGTCGAAGATCTGAAACGCGCTCAGGTCGACGATGCCGGCCTTCTCGCGCAGGTGCAGGTGCTCGCCGTCGATGATCGGCGACCACCAGCGCCGGTCCCACTCGTGCGGGCGTTCGGGGATGGCGTAGCGCTCCACTAGGTCGGCGTTCGACGCGTACCACTGCGGCCGCTCCCAGCCGCGCGCGTCGTAGTACTCGGCGCCCAGGGCGGTGGTGCGGTCGTGGAACGGGGCGCGCTTCATGCCGCGCGCGGAGGCCCACTGCTCGCGCGGGTGGACGATGCCGTAGGTCTTGATGAAGTGCTCGTTGCAGCGGTCGCGGACGTGGCGCTCGGTACGCTCGTGGGGATAGAAGCGGGTGATGTCCGAGCCGTGCGGATCGCACAGGCGCGGGTAGCCGTAGGTGATCCACTCCGCGATCAGCCGCGCGGTGCCGGGGCCTTCCTTGATCCACACCGCCGCCGCCGACCACAGCCGCTCCACCTCGGCCGTCTCGCCCAGCACCTGCTGCGCGTCCGGGGTGAGCGACAGCAGGCCGTTGACCGCGTACCCGATCTCGGAGCCGGCCAGCAGCCCGCCCATGATCTCGCGCGCGTGGCCGAGCTGGGGCGCGAAGTCGCCGCCGGTGAACGGCAGCTCGGTGGGGGACCGCTCCGCCTCGGCGAGCGAGGGGATGTCGTCCGGGCGCACCAGGATCGGGCGGTGCGCGTAGGAGCCGACCTCCATCGCCGCGTGGCTCTGCCGCTCGTACATGAAGACGTCCATGTCGCGCACGATCGGGTAGCCGATCTCGTTGCCGGTCTCGCGCAGCAGGTCGATCGGCCCCAGGTCGGCCATCTGGTGCACCGCCGCGGTGAGCGGAATGCTGGCGCCGGCCATGGCCGCCACGCGCGGGCTCCACACCCCGCAGGCGATCACCACCTGCTCCGCGGCGATGGTGCCGCGGTCGGTCGCCACGGCGCGGATGCGGGGCCGGCGAAACGGGCCGCGCTCCACCTCCAGCCCGGTGACCTCGGTGTCGTCGAGCACCGTGAGCGCCCCCTTGGCCAGCGCGCGTTCGCGCATGATGGTGCCGGCGCGCACCGAGTCGACCACCGAAACGGCCGGCATGTAGAAGCCGCCCGCGATCACGGCGGCGTTCACGAACGGGATGCGGGCGGCCACCTCCTGCGGGGTGAGCAGGTACGCCTCGATGCCCCAGGAGCGGGCCGAGGTCATGCGCCGCCGCAGCTCCTCCATGCGCGCCTCGGTGCGCGCCACCTCCACCCCGCCGCAGGTGGTGTTGACCCCCAGCTCCTCGTACTGGCGCTGGCTCTCCAGCGTCAGCATGGCGATCTCGCGGTTGTGATCGGTGGGGAAGATGAAGTTGGAGGCGTGGCCGGTGGAGCCGCCGGGGTTGGGCAGCGGCCCCTTGTCGATCAGCACCAGCTCGTCCCAGCCCAGCTCCGCCAGGTGCGCCACCAGGCAGTTGCCGACGATGCCGGCGCCGATCACCGCAATCCTGGCCCGCGCCGGCGCCGCCCCCGAACCGGATTTCGTCTGCCGTTCCATGGCCGCCATTGGCGGCCGTTCGCCGCGGCGCGTCAAGCCGGCGCGCACGCCGAGCGGACGCGGCGGTACCAGGCGGCGCAGGCGCGCAGATGGTCGTCCACGTCGCGGTCCGGGCGGTATCCCAGAACGCTTCGCGCGCGATCGCACCGGTAGTGAAAGTCCTTGGCGGCGCGGATGACGCGGTAGCGCGTGATCGCCGGCGGGCGGCGCAGCCGCGCCATCCGGCCGAACAGCTCGACCGCCTCCGCCGCCGGCCGCGCGAGCGCGTACGGGACGCTGCGCGCCATTGCGCGCACCCCGAGAGCGCGCGCGCAACGGGCGGCGAACTGCCGCCAGGTCATGGTGACGTCGTCGGTCAGTATGAAGGTACCCGGCGGGCGGCGGTCGAGCGCCAGCACGACCGCCTGCGCCAGGTTGACGACGTAGAGCGGCGTCAGCCGCGCCCGGCCGCCGGCGACGAGCGGCCAGGCGCCGGCGCTGACGCGATCCAGCATCGGCAGGGTCCAGCGACGGTCGCCGGGTCCGTACACGGCGCTGGGACGGAGGATCGTCAACCGCACGCCGCAGCCGGCGGCGCGCACGCGCGCGGCGTGCTCGGCCGCCAGCTTCGAGCGCGAGTACGGCGACGGTGAGCGCCGGCCGCGGCTCGCCTCATCCAGGTCCCGGCGGCCGTAGCCGCCGGCGTTGGCGGTCGACATGTGGACCACGTGCTCGACGCCGGCGCGCGCCGCCGCTTCGATGACGTTGACCGCGCCCGCGACGTTGTCGCGCTCGAAGTCGCGCCGTCGGCCCCAGTCGTCCGCACGCGCCGCGCAATGGACCACGCGCCGGCAGCCCGCGAACGCGGCGGCCAGCGCGCGCCGGTCATGCAGCGCCCCCGGCGCGAGCGTCACCGCCGGACCGAGCGCCCGCAGCGCGCGGGTGTCGCTCCGCGCGCGCACGGTGCAGACCACCTCCTGCCCGGCGGCGGCCAGGGCGGCGGCGCACGCGCGGCCTACGAAGCCGGTCGCTCCCGTGACCGCGGTCAGCACGCGCCGGTCACGAAGCGCGCGGGCGCTCCCGGCGCCGGCGTGCCAGCGGCTTCAGGGTCAGCCCCTGCACGGCGATCGAGAAGACCACCACGACGTAGGTCATGGTCAACACCAGCTCGCGTTCGGGGACGGCCGGCAGCGACAGGGCGAGCGCCACCGAGATGCCGCCGCGCAGCCCCGCCCAGGTGGCGACCAGCGGCCCGGGACGCCGGAGCAGCCGCATCGTCCCGCCGACCGCCAGCAGGCGGGAACCGAGCGTCGCGACGATCGCCGCGGCGCCGGCAGCGAGCGCCGCGGGATTGAGGTCGATCACCAGCAGCTCCAGACCGATCAACACGAACAGCACGGCGTTGAGCACCTCGTCCAGCAGCTCCCAGAACGAATCGAGGTGCTCGCGGGTCTTCTCCGACATCCCCAGGCGGCGCCCCCGGTTGCCGATGAACAGGCCCATCACCACCACCGCCAGCGGGCCCGCGACGTGCAGCGTCGACGACAGCGCGTAGCCGCCGGCGACCAGCGCCAGGGTGATCAGCACCTCGATCTGATAGCTGTCGATGCTGCGCAGCGCCAGGTAGCCGATCCAGCCGAGCACCAGGCCGAGCGCGGCGCCGCCCAGCGCTTCCCGGGCCAGGAAGAGCGCCAACTCGCCCGCGTGGAGCTGCACGGCGCCGGCCGCCAACCCGGCGACCGTCGCGAACACCACCACGGCGAAGCCGTCGTTGAACAACGACTCCCCGGCGATCAGGGCGCGCAGGCCGGCGCCGACGCCGCTCTGCCGCAGGATGCCGAGCACGGCCACCGGGTCGGTCGGCGCCACGACCGCGCCGAACACCAGACAATACGCAAAGCCGATCGGCAGACCCAGGAGGCGCGCGCCGGCGTACGCGGCCAGCGCCACCAGCGCGGTGGAGACCACCACGCCCAGCGTGGCGAACAGCCCTACCTCAAGCCAGCGGTCGAGCAGGTCGCCCAGATCGACGTGCAGGGCGCCGGCGAACAGCAGGAAGCTGAGCATGCCGCCGAGCAGCGTCTCTTCCAGGGCGGCCGCCGCCACCAGCTCACGGGCGCGCTCGGCGATCGACAGCACGCCCAGCGATCCCAGCACCAGCGCCGCCACGGAGATCGCCAACGCGATCAGCATCACGCCGATGGTGGTGGGCAGGCCGATCACCCGTTCGTTGAGCCAGGCGAGCGCGGCGGCGACCGCCAACAGGGCGGCGACGGTGGCGAACAGCTCCATGGGCGGTGGCGATTATGCAGGCCGGAGCGATTCGCGACAGCCGGGCCGCGATCCCGTCCCGGATTCCGGTCCCCGGTCGTCGTATGATCGCCGCGTCATGGCCCGCTACCGTACCGCGATCATCGCCTGCGGCATGATCGCTCGCGTGCACGCCCGCGGCTGGCTCGGCGTTCCCGACCGGCCGACCGGCATCGCGGCGATCGCCGATACCGACGCCGACGCCCGGCGGGAGTTCGGGGAGTTCTTCGGCGTCCCCGGCGACCATCGCTACGCCGACTACCGGGAGATGCTCGACCGCGAACGCCCCGACTTCGTCGACGTCTGCTCCTGGCACGCGCTGCACGCGGAGATGGTCATCGCCGCCGCGGCGCGGCGGCCCAAGGCGATCGTCTGCCAGAAGCCGATGGCGGTCGATCTGGGCGAGGCGGACCGCATGCTCACCGCCTGCGAACGCAACGGCGTCAAGCTGCTGATCGCCTACCAGCGCCCGCACCACGCCGCGTGGCTGCGCGCGCGGGAGCTGATCCGCGCCGGCGCGATCGGCCGGGTGGCGCAGGTGGCGGTGGAGCAGGGCGGCAATCTGCTCAACGTCAACTCGCACAACATCCGCTTGGCGTTGTTCCTCATGGACGAGCCGGAGGTCGAGTGGGTGCTCGGTACGGTCGAGCGGACCACCGACCACGTGGAGCGCGGCCTGCCGGCGGAGGATGCCTGTCTGGCGCTCGCCGGCTGCGACAACGGGGCGACCATCCTGATCCACGGCAGCCCGTCGGCCGCGCAGACGCTGCGCGTGGTCGGCACCGACGGCATCATGGAGCTCGGCACCGCGACTCCCCCGGAATCCGAGCTCCCCTCCGACGCGCCTATGTACATGCCGGAGGGTCCGTCGACCCGCTACAACTGCGAGATCGCCACGGCGCGCTACCTCGGCGCCGCGACCGGCGGTTGGCAGACGGTGGAGGCGCCCCGGCGCGACCCGTGGGTCCGCCAGTGCCAGGAGGCGATCGCGTGGGTGGAGGGCCGCATCGAGCGGCCGATCAGCGGCGCCGACCGCGGGCGGGCCGTGCAGGAAGTGATGATGGCGCTGTTCGAGTCGGCCCGGAAGCGGCGCCGCATCGACCTGCCGCTGAAGACGCTCGTCAACCCGCTCCGCCTGATGGTCGAGCGCGGCGACCTGCCGGTCGAGTGGCCCGGCCGCTACGAACGCCGCTCCCGCATCGTCCGGGGCGAGGCGATGGCGTGGCCCGATCCGTGACGCACCTCCCCGAGCGCCATCCGTTCCCCGTCCGATCATAGACGATTCGACCGGCTGGGCGGTCGATTGAAGCGTGGCGGCGCCGGCGACCGTAGCTTCGGCATGAGACACCTTCTTTCGGTTCGCATCGTCGTTGCCGCGTTGGCAGCGAGTCTGGCCGCCGCATCCCTGAGCGGATGCATGGACTTTCCGGGGACCACCTCGACGCCGGGATCGACCGCCTCCGGCGCCGCGGGGGCGCAGTCGGACGCGCCGCGCCGGCCGGCGGCGAAGCTGACGATCAACGAGTTCGACTACGACCAGGCCGGCGCCGATACCGCCGAGTTCGTGGAGATCGTCAATCCGAACGCCTCCGCCGTCGACCTGGCCGACTACCGCATCGAGCTGGTCAACGGCTCCAACGGACGCCGGTACGGCGCCTACGCGACGACCGGCCGCCTGGCCGCCGGCGGGTACTTCGTGATCGCCGACCGGGCGGTCATCGACGCGCTGCCGGCCGGCACGGCGGCGATGCCGCTCAAGAGCGGCGGCCTGCAAAACGGGCCGGACGGCATCCGCATCGTCGAGGCCGCGACCGGGCGGGCGCTCGACAGCGTCCACTACCGGGACCCGGTCCCCGGAGTCGGGGAAGGCCGGCCGGCGCCCAAGGACGCGACCGCCGTTCCGACGTCGATCGGGCGGTGTCCCGACGGCTCCGACAGCGACGACAACGGCGCTGACTTCGCGACCATGACGCCCACGCCGGGAGCGGCCAACGCCTGCGCCGACCCGGCTGCCGATTGAAGCGCTGCGGACGCGCCGGCGGTATCTCAGGCATGAAGCACTCACCTTCCGTTCGCCGCAGCGTGGCCGTGCTGGCCGCGCTGGTCGCCGCGTCCCTCATGGGATGCATGGATTTCATGAACTTGGCCGCGCCGGACGGCCCTTCGGGCACCACGTCGGTGACGGTGCGGGTGGCCGGCCCGCTCGGCGTCGCCTCGGCCAGGAAAGGCCACGCCGACATCGACTCCGTGACGATCAGCGTCGCCGGCAATGACGCATCGGGAGTCCGTCAGGACCCGCTCGCCCAGGCCACGCTCTCGCGGTCGACGGGCGGCGCCTGGGTGGGAACCGTGTCCGGCCTCACCCTCAACACGCCGCTGACGTTCACGGCGGAGGCGCGCGACGAGGGCGACGTGGTGATCTTCCGCGGGACCCACTCCGCCACGCTCACCACCGCCGGCCAATCGATCACGATCCGGCTCACCGCGGTCGACGACGGCGTCGCCAATCGATTTCCGACGGTCTCCGGGATCACCATCAGCAACGTCTCCGCCGGCGTGGCGGCCAACGTCAGCATCACCGTGACCGGGGGAACCACCGAGCAGATCGGGTGGGAGCTGAGCGGCGGCGCGTTCACGCCAAGCTCGGGCACCGCCACCCTGGCGGCCGGCACGGGGACCATCACCAGCAGCTACGCCGCGCCGACCGTGCCCGGCTGGTATACCGCGCAGATCGCGATCACGAACGCGCAGGGCAATCGGGCCGAGGTCGACTTCCAGATCAGGGTGCAGACGTCGTCCCTCACCGCCAACCTGGGACCGGTCGTGCAGGGATTCACCGGCAAGCGCACCCCTGCCGGCGTCCGCTGGACCGCCGCCGTCTCCGCCGCCGGCACCGGGCTCACGTACGCGTGGTCATTCACCAAATCGGACGGAGTCACCGGCACGTTCACGTTCACGGACTCGGCCACGAATCCGACGATCCTGAAAGGCTATACGCAGACGACCGCCGGCACCCTGTCGGTCACGGTCACCGACGCCAACTCCCTGACCACCACGGCGAGTCTGGCGGTGCCGGCCAACCTGTTCCGCGATCTCCCGCTCATGCCGCAGAAGGCGGCGCTGATCGTCAACGAGATCGACTACGACCAGGCGGGCAGCACGGACACCGCCGAGTTCATCGAGATACTCAATCCCGGCACCTCCCCGGTCGCGCTCTCCGGCTACCGGTTCGAACTGGTCAACGGCACCGGCGACGTGCCCTATGAGACCTACGAAGCGACCGGCAGTCTGGCCGCCGGCGGGTTCCTGCTGATCGCCGACCAGGCGGTCCTCGACGCCGATGGTCTGCCGGGCGCCATCACGAAGGTGACGCTGAAGTCGTCCGGCATCCAGAACGGCCCGGACGCGGTCCGCATCGTGGCCAAGACGGACGGTCGCGTCGTCGACGCCGTCCACTACGAAAGCGCCGTTGCGGGCGCCGGCGAAGGCTCGCCGGCGCCGGCGGACGACGCCAACGCCGCCTCGAAGTCGATCGGCCGCTGCCCGAACAGCTTCGACAGCGACGACAACGCCGCCGACTTCCGCACCATGACGGCGACGCCCGGCGCCGCCAACACCTGCTCGTAACCGCACACGAGACGTCCCCCGGACGGGCGGCGCGGCGACGCCGCGCCGCCCGTCCGGCATGGCGGAAGACGCGCCGACCGGGCAGAATGACGGTGCCATGCGCATCTACGTCTGCCGCCAGTTGCAGAACCCGGAGTTCGCCGGCGACGCCCGCCGGTCAGGGCTGGAGGCCCTGACGCGGCTCGCCGAGGTGCGGGAGCTGCCCGCCGACCTCACCCCTGCGGACGCGGCCGGCGTGGTCGCCGTCATCGCCGACAGCACCCCGTTCCCCGACGACTTCTACGCCGCCGCCGGCGAGCTGCGGGTCGTGGCGCGGTGGGGGGTCGGCTTCGATCAGGTCAACGTCGCCGGCGCCACGCGCCACGGCGTGCTGATCACCGTCACTCCCGTGCACGTGGACACGGTGGCCGAATACACCATCGCGCAGTGGCTGGCCACCATGAAGCGCACCTACACCTTCAACCGGATGGCCCACCGCGGCGACTCGCGGATCATCCGCTGCTTCGACGTGCAGGGCTCCTGCCTCGGCCTCTACGGGTTCGGGCGGATCGGCCGGGAGGTCGCCAAGCGCGCGCTCCCGTTGCTCGGCGACCGCGGCCGGCTGCTGGTGTACGACATCCGCGAGGACATCGACCGGATCGCCGCCCGCTACGGGGCCACGGCGGTAGCGGAACCGGAAGAGTTGTTCAGGCGCTGCGACACGGTGAGCCTGCACGTCTCCGGGGCCGATCCCATCGTCGGCTACGAGCAGCTCTCCCTCATGCAGCCGCACGCATCGCTGATCAACCCGTCGCGCGGCGCCCTGGTCGACGACGCGGCGGCCCACCGCGCCGTCGAAGAGGGCAAGCTCTACTACTACGTCGTGGACGATCCGGTCGACGGACCGCGCGCCATCCATCGCGATCACCCGCGCGTCATCGCCAGCAACCACTCGGGCGGCATCACCGTGGAGTCCTCGGCGCGCCTGGACGCCAAGACCTTCGAGCAGGTGACCGACGCCGTGCACGGACGCCAGCCCGACCACGTGCTCAATCCGCACGCGCTCGGCCACCCGCGCGTGCGCGCCTGGCTCCGGGAGCGGCGCTGAGCCGGGCCGGTGCGCCGGTGAGCCGCTACCGCGGCGGGACTCCGGCCGGCCGATAGAGCCGGTTGTCGTAGACCGCCGCCACCGCCGGGTCGGCCCGGAGCTGCGCCTCGATCCGCCCGCGGTCCTGACCGTCGCGCAGCCGCACCAGCGCATACCCGCCGGCGCCGGCCGTGACCCTCGCCACCGCATGGCGCCGCTCCATCCGCTCGCCCGCTTCGGCGGCCGCCGCGCGGCTCGCCCGGCGGTCGCGGAAGCGGATGATCAGGCTGCTCGGATCGGCGCCCCCCGGCGCCGATCCGCCGTTCGCCAGGGCGCCGGCGGCGCGCCGGTCGCGGCCGGATCGAGCGATCGGCGCGGAGCGCTGCGGCGGGTAGGCGCCGATCAGGGCGAAGGCGTCCAGCAGGCCGGGACCGAACCGATCGTCCCTCCCCGGCGCCCCCAGGTCGACCGCCGAGGCAGCGAGCGCCGACCGCGCGTCGCTCAGGGTGAGCGACGGGGCGATGCCGGCAAGCAGGGCCAGGGCGCCGCTCACGTGCGCGGCCGCGAGCGAGGTCCCGTGGTCCCTGCCGACGATCCAGTGCGGCGGCCCCCGACGCGGGTCGGCAGCCAGCGTGCGGAGCTCCGCCGAGTCATCGCCGCCCGGCGCGACGATGTCGATCTCCGGCCCGAAGTTGGAGGTCGACGCGAGCGCTCGGCGCGCGTCGACCGACCCGACCGCCACCGTGTACGGCGAGTTGGCGGGAAAGCGCACGTTGGAGCGGTGGTTGCCGGCGGCGGCAACCACGATCGCGCCGGCGGCCGTGACCTGTGCCAGCGCTTCCTCCAGCACCGGGTCTCCGGGACCCGGGAACTGCTCCGCCAGGCTGAGGTTGATGATCCTGGCCGGCACGGGCGGCCGGACGCCGGCGTCGTTCTCCAGCCCGGCGGCGTAGCGCAGACCCTGCGCGGCGTCATAGGTCGTGGCGCCGCCCCGCCCCACGACGCGGACCGGCATGATCGTGACCCGCGACCGGCCCCACGGCCACCCCATGCCGGCGAGCTCCCGACCGTTGTCGGTCTGCGCGGCGATGACGCCGGCGATCGCGGTCCCATGCCACCTCCCGTCGGTCCCGGGATCGGCGGCGTCCGGGTCGATGCCGTCCCCGTCGCCGGCGGCGGCCAGGTCGCGGACGAAGTCGTAGCCGGCATCCGCGTCGAGGTTGCGCAGCAGGTCCGGATGCGGGACGTAGCCGGTATCGAGCACCGCCACCACCACGCGCCCGGGCTCGCCCAGCACCCGCGCGGCCAGCGCCTGCCAGACCTCCGGCTGCCGTATCTGCCGCAGCGCCCACTGCCCGGCATCGCTGCCGTCGCCGCACCGGAGCGGGTCGTCTCCGGCGCGGTAGCACGGATCGCCGGGAACCGGCGGCCGTCCCGGCAGCGCCGCCACCTGCGCATCGGCCGATTCCTCCAGCGCCGGCGTCCCTGCCGTTCGCACCCGGACCCGCAGCGTATGCCGTCCCGGCTCCAGGGGAGCCGGCGGCCGAAACGATCGCGCCGACGGGTCGAGCCGCCGGTACGGCGCGCCGTCGAGCGATACCTCCACGGCGGCGACCGCGGCGCCGCCGTCCACCGCCCACGCCCAGAGCGGCGGGTTGGCGTGTTCGCCGAGCAAGGCCGAACGATGCACGGACAGCCGCAGCGCGGCCGGCTCCGCGCACGCGGCGAGCACCGCCGCGACGGCGGTCAGGACGAGCAGACCCGGAACCCGAAACACGTCGGCCCAAGACTACCGCGCGCGGCGTCCCTTTCGGGGCCGCGCGCCGCGGCGTAGGCTTGCGGGCCGTATGGCGAGCCGCCGAGACGACCTGCGCGCGCGGGCGCGCCGCATCCGGGACGCCATCCCCGCACCGGACCGCGCGCGGCTCAGCGCGCAGGCGTGCGCCCGTGCCCGGCGCCTGTTGGCGGCGGCCGGCGCGGACACGGTCATGGTCTACCTGAGCTGTCGCAGCGAGGTGGAGACCGGCGAGCTGATCGGCTCACTGCGCCGCTCGCACCGTCTGGCCGCGCCTCGGGTCGCGGCGGCCGGAACCATGCACGCGGCGCTCCTGACCGGCCCGCCGCCGGTGCGCAGCCGCCTGGGCGTCATGGAGCCACCGCCGGAAGCCGCGGCGGTGGAGCCGGAGTCGATCGACGCGGTGCTGGTGCCGGGGCTGGCGTTCGACGTGAACGGCTTCCGGCTCGGCTACGGCGGCGGATACTACGACCGGTTCCTGGTGCGCAGCGCGCAGGCGCTCCGCATCGGCCTGGCGTTCGAGGCGCAGGTGGTCGACTCGGTGCGGCCATGCGCCTGGGACCTGCCGGTGCACCACGTCGTCACCGAACGGCGGGTGATCGATGCGGACGCCGCTGGGCGGCGCCGCTACGCGACGGACGCTAGGTCCGCAACAGACGCACGATCTCGCCGAAGGTGCCCTTCTTCCCGGTGAGCAGAATGCCGAGCCGGAACACCTTGGCGGCGGCCCACACCGCGGCGCCGGTCACCACCGCCACGCCGGCTGAGGCCGCCGCCACCTCGAGCGCGCCGGGCTCGCCGAGTATCACGCGCATGAACATCACCACCGGCGCGGTCGCCGGGACCATCGACAGCGCGACCGCCAGCGGCCCGCCGGGGTCGATCAGCACCGAGGGCATCACCAGCATCGGCACCACCAGCGCCACCATCACCGGCCACAGGAGCTGCGAGAAGTTCTGCTCGTCGGCGGCGATAGCGCCCGCCATCGCGAACGCGGCCGAGTAGAGCAGGAAGCCGAGCGCGAAGAATCCCAGCAGCGCCAGCAGGTTGCCGGGCCGCACGAACGGCGGCACCGACACGCCCAGGAGCGGCCCGAGCACGTCGATCGCCACGAGCGAGATGAGCATCCACGCCAGATACTGCAGCACGCCCGCCAGCCCCTTGCCGGTCACCTTGCCGGCCAGCAGCACGAACGGGCGCAGCGACGACAACATGATCTCCGCGGTCTTGCCGGTCTTCTCGGTCAGCACCGAACGGCCGATCGCCTGGCCGTACAGCACCAGCATCAGGTAGAGCAGGCCGACGAACGCGGTAACCACCAGGAACGACTCCTGCAGGTCCTGCTCGACCGCGCCCTCCTCATCGAGCAGCAGCGCCTGCAGCCGCGGCTGCCGGGTCAGCCGGGTGACGCGGTCCACGTCGAGCCCGGCGCGCTCCAGCCGGCGCTGCACGACCGCGCGACCGATCGCGCGGTCGACCGCCGCGCGCAGCGCAATGTCGACCGCATCGTCGCTGAAGTACCGGGGAGACTCTTCCCCGAGCGGGTCGGCCGGAAACACCACGTAGCCGTCCAGGTCGCCGGCGCGTACGCGGTCGGACAGCGGAGCCGCCTCGCCGGCCGCCTCCACGACCATGCCAAGCGGCTCCAGCTCGGCGCGGATCGCCGGCAGCAGCCCGTCCGCGCCCACCAGCGCCACCGTCGTTCCCTCCAGGGAGGAGGTATCCTCGGCGGCGTTCTGCGCCAGCACCTGCGGCAGGGCGACCAGGGCGACGATGAGGAAGGGGCCGGTGAGGGTCGTGATCAGGAACGACTTGGTCATGGCCGCCATGCGCAGCTCCATGCGCGCCACCAGCCACAGCTTGCTCACGTCGCTCACCGCTTCACGCGTTCCACGAAGATGCGGTGCAGCGACGGGGCGACCACCTCGAAGCGTCGCACGCGCACCCGGTCGACCAGCAGCTTGAGGATGCGCTCGGGGGGGACTCCGGCGGCCGGCTCGACCTCGACGTAGTTCGGGTAGCCGGTCAGGCCGGCCACCAGCGGATCGCCGCGCAGGAAGCCGGCGTCGCCGTCGATCTCCACCTGGATGCTGCCGGTGCCGAAGCGGTCCTTCACCTCCGCCAGGCGGCCGTCGATCACCGTCCGACCGCGGTCGATGACGTGCACGCGCTCGCAGATGCGCTCGGCGTGCTCCATCAGGTGGGTCGAGAAGAGCACGGTCTTGCCGGCGCGCGCCAGCTCCTCCAGGGCAGCGCGCAGCACGTCGGCGGAGACCGGATCGATGCCCGCGAACGGCTCGTCGAAGAAGACGATCGCCGGATCGTGGACCACCGCGGCGATGAACTGCACCTTCTGCGCCATCCCCTTGGAGAGCTGCTCGACCCGCCGGTCGCGCCAGTCGGCCAGCTCGAACCGTTCCAGCCAGGCGTCGATGGCCGCCGCGGACCGGGCCGGAGGCATGCCCTTGAGCGCCGCCAGGTAGGTCAGCACCTCCCGAACCGTCTGGCGCTGATACAGGCCGCGCTCCTCCGGCAGATAGCCGATGCGCTCCTTGTCCGCCTCGCCGAGCGGCCGGCCGTCGAACAGCACCTCGCCCGCGTCGGCCGCCAGGATGTTCATGATCATGCGGATGATCGTGCTCTTGCCGGCGCCGTTCGGGCCGAGCAGCCCGAAGATCTCGCCCGCATGGGCGCGGAACGAGACCCGGTCGACCGCCAGGTGGCCGCCATAGCGCTTCACGACCTCGCGCACCTCGATCATGACCGGCGGCTCTCGTCAGCCCGCGTCGACCGCCGATCGTCCACTGTTCGCTGGAGCTCAGCGTTTGCCATCGTGACTCGGTTAGTATAGGCGGGAAGCGATGGATTCGAAGCACGATCGACGAACGCCGCTCGCCGGCGAGCCGCTGCCGACCCGTTACGACCACGCTACGGCCGAACGGGAGGCGACCGAGCGCTGGATGGCCGCGCGCGCGTTCAGCGCCGTCCCCGACGACCGCGAGCGGCGCTACGTGGTGATGATGCCGCTGCCCAACGTCACCGGCGCCCTGCACATGGGGCACGCCATGGACAGCATCATGCAGGACTTGCTGGTCCGCTGGCACCGGATGCAGGGCGACAATACGCTGTGGATGGCCGGCACCGATCACGCCGGCATCGCCACCCAGGCGGTGATCGAGCGCCGCCTGCTGGAGCTGGAGGGCAAGACCCGGCACGACATCGGCCGCGACGCCCTGGTGCAGCGCATCTGGGAGTGGAAGGACCGGTACCAGCAGCGGATCGTCGAGCAGCAGCGGGCGATGGGCTGCTCGTGCGACTGGGATCGACAGCGGTTCACGATGGACGCGGTCTGCTCGCGCGCCGTGCGCCACGCCTTCCTGTCGTTGTTCCGCGACGGGCTGGTGTTCCGCGGCACGCGCCTGGTCAACTGGGACTGCGCGTTGCGCACCGCGGTCTCCGACGACGAGATCGGCTACCGCACGGTGGACGGCGCCTACTGGCACCTGCGGTACCCGGTGATCGATCCGGCGCCGGGCGAACCGACGCACGTGGTGGTGGCCACCACGCGCCCGGAGACGATGCTGGGCGACACCGCGGTAGCCTGCCATCCGCACCCGCTGAGGGCGCTGGACCGCGCCGTCGAGCGTCTGGCAGCGCGCGCCGCACGCGCCTCGCAACGGGAGCGGCCGGCCCTGGACGAGCAGCTTGCCCGGCTTCGCCGGCGACGCGATACCGATCCGGGCGGCCTGGTGCGGCTGGCGGAGATGGCAGCGGCCGGCCGCCTGATCCGGTTGCCGCTGCTCGACCGACCGATACCGCTGATCACCGACGAGTGGGCGAAGCCGGACGTCGGCTCCGGCTGCGTGAAGATCACACCCGGCCATGACCCCAACGACTTCGAGGTGTGGCAGCGCCACCGCGACCGGATCGGCCTGATCAACATCCTCGCCCCGGACGGCGCCCTCAACGATGCCGCCGGACCGTACGCCGGGCTCGACCGCGCCGCGGCGCGCACCCGCGTGGTCGCCGATCTGGAACGCGCCGGGCTGCTGGAACGGACCGAGCCGCACCGCATCGAGATCGGCCACTCGGACCGCTCCGGCACGGCGATCGAGCCGTACCTTTCGCGGCAGTGGTACCTGCGCATGGGCGACGTGCCCGGCGGCGTCACCGCCGGCCGCGGCACCGCCAACGAAGCGACCATCCCCGGTCTGGCGCAAGCGGCGATCGACGCCGTGGCCGGCGACTGGCGGTCGCCGACCGGGCGCAAGCTCGCCTTCTTTCCGGACGACCGCTACGCGCGCACCTACCTCGACTGGCTGGCCGAAAAGCGCGATTGGAACATCAGCCGGCAGCTCTGGTGGGGCCACCAGATCCCGATCTGGACCGCGCGTTGCGCGGGCGACCGCCTGCGGCGGGCGCTCGATCTGGCCGCGCGCCTGCAGGGGCGCGACGACGCGGCGGTGCAGATACGGGACATCACCGTCGCCGTCGGCGAGGAAGGCCGCGCCCTCACGATCGAGGAAGCGCGCCGCGCCGGCGAGGCGGAGATCGACGTCTGCCTCCGCGACGCGGAGGCGGAGACCGCCCTGGGCGACGACCTGACGGCGCTCGGCTTCGAGCAGGACCCGGACGTCCTGGACACCTGGTTCTCCAGCGCGCTGTGGCCGCACAGCACGCTCGGCTGGCCCGATCCGGGAACCGCCCCGGTCGACCCCGGCCAGACGCCGCTCGGCGCCGCCGGCGACGGCGCCGCCGACTGCCTGAGCTACTACTACCCCGGCTCCTGTCTGGTGACCGGCCGCGACATCATCACCCTGTGGGTGGCGCGCATGGTCATCGCCGGCATGTACAACCTGGGCGATCTGCCGTTCGAGCACTGCTTCATCCACGCCAACATCCTGGACGGCAAGGGCGAGATGATGCGGAAGTCGGCCGGCAACGGCATCGATCCGGTCGACATCATCGAGCGGTACGGCGGCGACGCGCTGCGGTACGTGATGTGCGATCTGCAGACCGGCAGCCAGGACATCCGTCTGCCGGTGCAGGCGTTGTCGCCGTTCACCGGCAAGACGATCGATCTGGCCGCAGCCGAGCACGGGCGCACCATCTTCACCTATCTCTGTCCCGACACCGGCAAGGAGTTCGACGTGTTGGGCACCATCCCCGACCTGCCGGGAGCGACCCTGATCAGCGATCGGTTCGAGGTCGGCCGCGCGTTCTGCACCAAGCTGTGGAACGCGGCGCGCTTCGCGTTCATCAACCTGCGCGGCTATCGGTACCGGGAGCGGACGCTCGACGAGCTGCCGGCCGAGGACCGATGGATCCTGTCGCGCCTGTCGCGCACCTGCGCGGCGGTGCGCGAGCAGCTTGCCGGCTACCGCCCGTCGGCCGCGCTCGCCGCGGTGCGGGAGTTCTTCTGGGGCGACCTGTGCGACTGGTACCTGGAGCTGATCAAGTCTCGCCTGGCCGCCGCGGATGGGGCTGCGCCGGAGCAGGAGGCCGGAGACGCCGACGCCGGCGCGGCGCGCCAGACCGCGGCGACCGTGCTCGACGGCGTCCTGCGGCTGCTGCACCCGTTCGTGCCGTTCATCACCGAGACCCTGTGGGCGCGCCTGCGGGAGCTGGCGCCGCGCCGCGGCATCGCCGGCTGGCAGCCGGCCGACGCCGAGCTGCTGGCGGTCGCCGCCTGGCCGTCGGCGGACCCGGACGTGGAGGACGCGGCGCTGGAAGCCGGCATCGACCGGCTCCGCGGCGTTGCGCGCGCGGTCCGCGACCTGCGCGCCCGGCACGGCGTGGCGGCCCGCAAGCCGCTCGATGCCGTGATTCGGTCGACGGGAGACGGCGCCCCGTCGCCGCTCGAAGCCTACGGGGAGCTGATCCGGCGCGCGACCGGCTTGTCGTCGCTGCGCTTCACGGCCGACGGCGCGCCGCCGGCCGGTTCGGCATCAGCGGTCGTCGGCGACCATGAGGTGTACGTGCTGGACGTGGTCGATGCCGGCGTCGAGCGGCAGCGCCTTGCCAAGTACCGCGACCGCCTGCAGCGGCAGATCGACGCCTCGCAACGGAAGCTGGACAACGCCGGCTTCCTGGCCAACGCCGCCGCCGGCGTAGTGGCGCGGGAGCGGCAACGTCTGGCGGACGCGCGCACGGAGCTGCAGGCGGTGCGGCAGAACCTGAGCCGACTCACCTGAACGATCGCGGACCCGTACCGGCGGCGCCGGTATCGGGTTGGCAGCTCCTGGCTGCCAAGCCCCGCTTCCGGCGGCTCATAGCCTCCTCCGGGCTCTGGTACGCCACCCGCGCCTACGAGCTGGTGGTGCTGTCGTGGCTCGTGCTGGAGCTGACCGATTCGGTGGCCGCGGTCGCGGCGCTGGGCGCCGCCCGCGGCCTGCCGATGCTGGTGTTGGGCTACGTCGGCGGCACGCTGGCCGACCGCGTCGCGCGCCTGCGCCTGCTGCGGGCCACGCAGAGCATCTGCCTGACCGTGGTCGCCGCCTACGCGATCTACCTGGCGCTCGGCTCGCCCGTTCCCTGGAGCGCCCACCTGGTGATCGGCCTGATCGGCGCGGTCTGGAGCGTCGACTTCGCCAACCGCCGGTCGCTGTACACCGAGCTGTTCGATCAGGGCGAGCTGGCGACCGCGGTGCCGGTCGATACCGTCACCTTCACCATCGGCCTGATCGTGGGGCCGCTCGCCGCCGGTATCCTGACGCGGACCGGCGGCTTCGCGGTCGCCTACGCGGGGCTTGCCGCCATCCACGCCGCGTCGGTCGCGCTGCTGCCGGGGGACCGGCGCAAGACGGCGCGGCCGGTCCGCCGCGCGGAGCGGCTGACGGCGGCCGCGCGGGTCCGCGCCGCGCTGGTCACGCTTCGCGGCCGACGGGCGCTGCAGGCGACCGTCGCGGTCACCCTGGTCGCCAACTTCTTCGCGTTTCCGTTCCATCAGATGGTGCCGGTGATCGGCCGCGACGTGCTGGCCGCCGACGCGCTCCGCTTTGGCATCCTGGTGGCGGCGTGGGGCGTCGGCGCGCTGGCCGGCTCCTTTGCGCTGGCCGCCCGCGCCGCCCGCCGGCCCGGCTGGGTGTTCGCCGCCGGCATGGCGACCCTGTTCGCCTGCATCGGCGGGTTCGCGCTCTCCGGCACGTACCTGCTGTCGGTGGGGTTGCTGCTGGTCGGCGGCGTCGGCTTCTCCGGCTTCGCGGCCATGCAGATCCTGATCACGCTGCGCACCGCTCCCCCGACGCTGCGCGGGCGCTCGCTGGGGGTGGTCGGTCTGGCGATCGGCATGCAGCCGCTCGGCACCGTCATGCTCGGCCTGGCGGCCGAGCGGATCGGGCCGCAGGCGGCGCTCGCCTGCTTCGCGCTGACCGGATTGTGCGGTCTGGCGCTGGTGCGGTGGCGCTACCCCGAGCTGGGCCGCCGCGCGGTCCTCAGCGAGCCGGCGGAGGAGCCGGCGCCTCGAACCGGCTGAAGCGCTCCACGAACGCGGCGTGGACCGGCGGCGGCACGTACTTGGCCAGCACCTCCTCCCAACCATTGAGCCCGATCAGCCCCTTGACCACGCTCGAGCTCACTTCGGCGATCTCCCGCGGGGGCATCAGGAACACGGTGACCACGCCCGCGTCCAGGTCGCTGTTGATGTACTTCATCGACCGCTCGTACTGATAGTCGAGCTCCGTGCGAATGCCGCGCAGCACGAACTCCGCGCCTTGCGACCGCGCGTACTCGACCAGGAAGCGATTCTCGTAGGTCTCCACCGTGACGTTGGGGTGATCGGCCAGCGAGGCGCGCACCAGGCCGAGGCGCTCCTCGATGGAGAACTCGTACCGTTTGTCCGGGTTGGTGCCGATCGCCACGATCAGCTCGTCGAACAGCCGCTCGCCCTGCTCCACCACCCACAGGTGGCCGTTGGTGATCGGGTCGAAGCTGGCCGCGTAGACGCATCGCCTGGGCATGCGCGCATCGAACCGGACCGGACCATGCCGGTCAAGGCGACCGGCGGACCGGCGCCGTTTGCCACCGGCCCGCCGCGGCGCTATCATCACGCGCTGTCGTGGGAAGTTGCTACGCATGCGGCGCCGCGTTCGACGCGTACCTGGAGATCTTCCGCACCACCACGTGCCCGAGCTGCGGCAAGGACGCGCACGTCTGCCTCAACTGCCGCTTCTACGACACCTCCGCGCACATGGAGTGCCGGGAACCGATCGCCGAGCCGGTGGGCCAGAAGGACCGCGCCAACTTCTGCGAGTACTTCAAGGTACGGGAGGGAGCCGGCTCCGGTCCGGCCGCCGGCGGCACGGTCGCCGGCAGCACGGTCGCCGATCGGGCCCGTGAGGCGGCCGAGCGGCTGTTCGGCGACCGGTAGCCCGCGCCGACCGGCCGGCCGTCACAGGTCCATCGCCACCTCGGCGCGCTTGCCGGCGCGCTTCAGCTTGGGCGAGCGCTGGATCATCGAACGCACCATCCGATTGATCGGACGCAGCCAGCGCGGCAGGTCGGCCTCGCGCAGGATGCTCAGGAACAGCACCACGCGCGGGTGCTGGCTCCGGTTCCACACCTCGTGCCGGTAGGTGTCGTCGAACAACACGCCCTCGCCTTCCCGCCAGTGGTATTCCTGGCCGCCGCAGACGATGTAGACTGGCGCGTCGTCCGGGACGATCAGCCCCAGATGGTAGCGGTAGACCCCTCGGTAGAACCCGCGGTGCGGCGGTATGTGCTTGCCGCCGCCCAGGATCGACAGCATCGCCGTGTCGACCTCCGGTATCTGCCGCAGCACCTCGACCGTCTTCGGCGTCAGGTTGACGTTGGTCTCGTGCCAGATGCCGTGGCCCTTGAGGAAGAAGGTGCGCCACGGTATCCCGTCATTGCCGGAGATCGGCGTCTGCAGCCGGTCGACCTCGTGGAACTGCGGTATCCGCTCCGGTTGGCGGAGCAACGCCTCCGCCTCGGCGCGGATGGTCGGGTAGGCCGCTTCGATCAGCCGGTGCATCGGGAACGCCCGATTCAGGTCCACGAACGGCGGATTGCGCACGAACAGCGGCGTCACCAGGCTGTAGGCCAACGCGAAGACGCCGGGTTCGATGAGGAACACCGCCAGCCCCACCGCCACGATGGCGCCGATCACGATCAGGAGTACCACCGCTTCCCTTAAGTACCTGAAAGCGGTCGGTCCACGCAAGCGGCTCCGGCGCCGCTGCGGTAGACTCGCGGCCATGTTGACCATAGAAGGCTGCGCCCGGCGCCTCGACCGGGTGCGCTCCATCCTGGAAGACCGCGAGCTCGATCTGCTGCTGCTGACCGACCCCTGCCACGTCTACTACGTCAGCGGCTGCCTGGCGCCGTGGTTTGCGCTGGGCGCCGTAGCGATCGGCGCCGATCGCTCCGCGCTCGCCACCAGCCAGCCGCGCGAGGACGGCGTCGCCGTGGGCGACGTGCGCATCGCCGAAGCGCAATCCAACGCGACGATCCGCCTCGACCAGGCGGACGGCATCGCCGCGTTGCTGGCGCCCGAGCTGGCCGGAGCGCGCCGCGTGGGCCTCGATCAGGGGGTGCTGGGGGCCGCCGTGCTGCAGCGGCTCGACGCCGCGTTCACCGACGTGACGCCCGATCTGCTCCGTCTGCGTCGCCGCAAGGACCCGGATGAGGTCGAGCTGATCCAGGCCGCCGCGCGATGCGTGGACGCCGCCTACGCCCGCGCCGCGCAGGTCATCGAACCGGGCCTGGACGAGCTGGCGCTGTACAACGAGCTGTCCGCGGCGGTGGTGGAAGAGGCGGGCGAGCTGCCGCTGCGGTTCGGGCAGGACTTCCAGTGCGGGACGCCCGGCGGCCCGCCGCGGCGCCGTCCGGCTCGCGCCGGCGAGCTGTGGATCCTCGACCTGGGCGTCAACTACCGCGGCTACTACGCGGACGCCTCGCGCGTGTTCGCGGTGACCGCGCCGACCGACGAGCAGGTGCGCGCGCATCGTCAGGCGGTCGAGACGCTCGCGGAGGTGAAGCGTCTTGCCCGGCCCGGCGCGGCCTGCATCGATCTGTACGACCTGGCCCGCGAGCGCATGGACCGGATCGTGCCCGGCGGCATGTTCCATCACCTGGGCCACGGCATCGGCCTGAGTCCGCACGAACCGCCCTACCTCAACCCGGCATGGCCGGACGGCGTCCTGGAAGAGGGCAACACGATCACCGTCGAGCCCGGCGTCTACGGCGACGATCTGCGCGGCGGGGTGCGGGTCGAGGACGACCTGCTGGTGACCGCCAACGGGGTGCGCACGCTGATCCACGCGCCGTACGACCTGCGCCCGCAGGAGCGCGCCGGCTGACGTTCTCCTGGCCGCTGCTGATCGACTTCGGCCTGATCGGCGCGGCGCTGGTGGCGGCGACGGCCGCCCGCGCCCGCATCCGGCTCCTGCAGCGCTTCCTGATCCCCAACGCGCTGACCGCCGGCGCGCTGCTGTTCCCGCTCTACAACTGGGCGGCGCCGCTGGTCGGACACGGCACCGGCGGCGTCGAGCAGCTCACCTATCACCTGTTCAACCTGGCGATCATCGCGCTCGGGCTGCGCTCCACCGCGCGGCGGCGAGCCAGGGCGATCACCGGATCGGCGGTGGCGATCCTGTCGCAGATGACCCTGCAGGGTCTGGCCGGCCTGCTGCTCACGTTCGCGGTGATGCGGGCGCTGCTGCCGGAGCTCTCTCCGGGCTTCGGCCTGCTGGCGGTCCTCGGCCTGTCCCTGGGGCCGGGTCAGGCGTTCGCGATCGGCAGCGGCTGGGAGGCGCTCGGCTTCGACGGCGCCGGCAGCATCGGTCTCACGTTCGGCGCGCTCGGCTATCTGCTGGCCTGCGTGGGCGGCGTGGCGCTGATCGCCGCCGGCATCAGGCGAGGGTGGATCGAGCGGCCGGCCGACCGGGGCGGACGCACCGGCGTGCTCGACGCGCGGCAGCCGGGACCGGAGGCAGCGCGGCAGCGGACCGAGCCGGACGCGATCGACTCGCTGTCGCTCTGGCTGGCGGCGGTGTTCGGCGTCTACCTGGCAAGCTACGTCCTGCTCACCGGCATCACCGCACTGCTCGGCCTGCTCGGACCGGGCGGGACCAGGCTGGCCGCCAACCTGTGGAGCATCGCCTTCATCTTCGGACTGCTGACCGCTCTGGCCGTACGCGCGTGCGCCGAGCGGTGCGGCGCCGCGCATCTGCTCGACGGCGGCGGGCTGACCCGCATCGCCGGCGGCGCGGTCGACTTCATGATCGCCGCCGGGTTGGCGTCGATCGGCATCGGCGTCATCACGCGATACTGGCCGCTGCTGGCGGTGTTCGCGCTTCTCATCGGCGCGCTGACGCTGGTCTCGCTGATCTGGATCACCCCGCGGCTGTTCGCCGACCACTCGTTCGAACGGCTGCTGATGTTCTATGGCAGCCTGACCGGCACCATCACCACCGGCATCGCCCTGGTGCGGGTGGTCGACCCAGAGCTGCGCACGCCGGCAGCCGCCGACTACTGCTACGCCTCCGGGCTCACCTTCTTCCTGGCGATCCCGCTGCTGCTGACCCTGAACCTGCCGGTCGCCACCGGCGGCTACGGAGCGGCGGCCGCCGTGCTCGCGGCCTACGCGCTGGCGCTGGCCGCCACCTTCCGCATCATGGCAGGCAGCGGCTGGAAACGGCCCGGCTCCGCCTGGACGCGGCTTCGGCGGAACGGCGATCCGAACGTGTAACCCGCGAGTGACCGGGTTGTTTCGTTTGTATACCTATCACGAAGGTCATCTCGCCTTCGGGCCCCTGGGGTTTCACCTCCTTTACCCAGGGGCCTTTTTTGTGCCCTCTGGCCGGCTTCAGCCGCTCACCAGGTCGGGTATCTCCTCCGGATGGGTGGCGATGGCGGCGCCCGCCGACCGCAGCGCCTCGATCTTGTCGCCGGCCGCCCCTTCGGCGCCCTCCACCAGCGCGCCGGCGTGGCCCATCGTCTTGCCGGCAGGCGCTGTCCGCCCGGCGATGAAGGCGACCACCGGCTTGGACATCTCACGCCGGACGTAATCGGCGGCGCGCTGCTCGTCGGCGCCGCCGATCTCGCCGATCAGCACCACCCGATCGGTCTGCTCGTCGCGCTCGAACAGCTCCAGCACGTCGATGAAGTCGGTGCCGTTGACCGGGTCGCCGCCGATGCCGATGCAGGTCGACTGGCCGATGCCGCGTTCGGTCAACGCGTACACCGCCTCATAGGTGAGCGTGCCGCTGCGCGACACCACGCCCACGCTGCCCGGCGCGGCGATCGTCCCCGGCATGATGCCGACCTTGCTGCGGCCCGGCGTGAGCAACCCCGGGCAGTTGGGGCCGAGCAGGCGGCTGCCGCTGCGGTCGACCCGCGCACGCACGAGCTGCATGTCCCGGATCGGGATCCCCTCGGTGATGCAGATCACCAGCGCGATACCGGCGTCGACCGCCTCCAGGATGGCGTCCGCGGCCAGCGGCGCCGGCACGAAGATGACGCTGCAGTCGGCGCCGGTCCGCTCGCGCGCCTCTGCCGCGGTGTCGAAGATCGGCCGCCCCAGGATCGACTCT
The DNA here is from genome assembly GCA_965203515.1 of Spirochaetia bacterium. GTDB lineage: Bacteria > Spirochaetota > Spirochaetia > SZUA-6 > Bin103 > CATQHW01. The sequence goes on along the minus strand of OZ241907.1, from coordinate 3,276,350 downwards.
CCGCCCTTGCCGGGCCGCGTGCCGCCGGCCACTTCGGTGCCGTACGCGATCATCTGACCGGCGTGAAAGCGCCCGTGGTTGCCGGTGATCCCCTGCACGATCACCGTGGTGCCCCGGTCGATCAGGATGGCCATCAGCCGCTCCGCGCCGCTTCGACGGCGTTCCTCGCCGCCGCTTGCAGGGATTGCGCCACGGTGACGTTGGCAAGCCCCGCCTCCGCCAGCAGGCGCATGCCCTCCTCGTGGTTGGTGCCGGCCAGGCGGATCGTCATCGGCAGGTTCGTCGACACCTCCTCCAGGGCCGCCATGATGCCGCGCGCCACCTCGTCGCCGCGGGTGATGCCGCCGAAGATGTTGATCAGCACCGCGCGCACGTCGGCGTCGGACAGGATGATGCGCAGGCCGGCGGCGACCTGCTGCGCCGAGGCGCCGCCCGACACGTCCAGAAAATTGGCGGGACCGATGCCGTGCGCGGCGCCGAAGTGGCCGACCAGATCCATGGTCGCCATCGCCAGTCCGGCGCCGTTGACCATGCAGCCGATCTGACCGTCCAGCTTCACGTAGTTGATGCCGGCCGCGCGCGCATCGGTCTCTCCGCTCGGCTCGGCGGACGGATCGCGCAACCCTTCGATCTCGGCCTGCCGGAACAGCGCGTTGTCGTCGACGCTCATCTTGCCGTCGAGCGCGCGCAGAACGTGACCGTCCCCTTCCCGCACGATCGCCAGCGGATTGATCTCGCACAGGGTGGCGTCGGATGCGCGGAAGCACTCATACAGACCCCGCGCCAACGCCGTGAACGGCCGCCACAGATCGGGCGGCAGATTCCCCGCCGGCGGATTCGCCGCCGACGGATTCGCCGCCGGCATCGCGGACCCCGGCGCGTTCGCCAGCCCCGACGCCAGTCCGGCGAGCTGGTAGTCGCGCAGCCCGATCTGCGGATCGACGTGGGTGCGCAGGATCAGCTCCGGCGTTTCCCGGTTGACCGTCTCGATGTCGATGCCACCGGCGGCGCTGGCCATGAGCAGCGGGCGGCGCGCGGCGCGGTCGTCGGTCACCGCCAAGTACAGTTCCCCTTGAATCTCGGCCGCCGGATCGACCAGCACGGCGCGGACCGTGTGGCCGCGTATCCGCATCCCCAGGATGTCCTGCGCGGCTGCGCGCGCCGCCGCCGCCGACCGGCACAGCTTCACGCCGCCGGCCTTGCCGCGGCCGCCGGTCAGCACTTGCGCCTTCACCACCACCGGTCCGCCGAGCCGCCCGGCGGCGTCCTCGGCGGCGGCCGCGGTGGCGGCCACGTGTCCCTGCGCGACCGGTATCCCGTACCGCGCGAAGCGCTCCTTTGCCTGATGTTCGTGCAGATCCATGCAATCGATCGCCGCAGGCAGCGCCTGCCCCGACGGCATGTAGTATATTCCGGTTCCTCCCACCGTGACAGCCGCCCGTCCCTCCGCGCGTTCCCTGCAAGCAGCCGCCGCGATTCTTCGGCGCTCCCGAATCATCATCGGCGTCTGGGTGGCGGTCACGGCGGCGCTCGGCCTTGCCGCCATGGGCGTGCGCATCGACCCGGAAGTGGTCAGGCTGCTGCCGCGCGACGACGCGGCGCAGCGCCTGCTCGACACCTACGGCGCGACCGACAAGGACCTCAACTACCTGATCGTGGTGCTGCGCGCGGCCGACCCGTTCGCGGTGAGCGGTCTGCAGGCGTTGGCAGAGGCGGACCGCGCCATCTCCGCCGATCCGCTGGTCGTTTCCGCCGTGACGCCGCTCAATCTGCCGGCCTTCCGCCTCGACCAGGGGCGGCTGCTGCTCGCGCCGGCGCTCGCGGACGGCCGCGCGCCGGCCTCCGCGGCGGAGGCGGAGGCGGTGCGAGCGGCGCTCCGCGACGCCCCGGAGGCGCGCAACCTGGTGCTGGCCGCCGACGGCGCCGCCCTGGCGCTGGTGTACGCGGTGCGGGTGATACCCGACTACCAGCGGTTCCTGGCGTCGATCGAGCCGGCGCTCGACCGGCTGCGCCGGCACTACCAGGTATCCCTGGCCGGGTGGATCCCGCTGCATCAAGCCACGCTGACCGCGCTGCACCGCGACCCGCCGGTCCTGGGGCTGCTGGCCGTGGGCGTGCTCGTGCTGACGCTGCTGGTGGCGCTGGGACGCTTGCCGGTCACGATGGCGGTGGTGGCGGTGGCGGCCAGCGCCGCCGTCTGGGCGACCGGGCTGATGCGGCTGACCGGCGTGCCGATCGGCATCATCACGCTGGTGGTGCCGATCCTGGTGATCGCCCTCACCAGCTCGTACGGCGTCCATCTGGCGTTCCGCTCCGGCCGCGGATCGCATGACGTGCTGGCCGCCGCGGCGGCGGTGATCCGACCGGTGGCGCTGGCCGCGGCGACCACGATCGCCGGGTTCCTCACCCTGATGCTGTCAAGCGTGCCGAGGCTGCGCCAGTTCGGATCGATCTCGGCCGCCGGCGTCGCCATCGGCGCGCTGCTGTGCCTGACCGTGCTGCCGGCGGCCCTCCAGCAGCTCCATCGCCGGCCTCGCCTGCGGCCGAAACCGGGCCGGGCGGGGGGCCTGCTCGCCCTCCTCCAGCGCGTGGCCGTGAAACTGACGGCACGCCCTCAGGCGGCCCTGATCGGCGCCGTGCTGGTGCTGGTCCTGTTCGTGGCGGCGGCGCCGGCGATCCGTTACGAGACCGACTTCGCCGGACACGTGCGCGGCGAGAGCGAAGCGGTGGCCGCCAACGCCGCGTTCATGCGCGAGTTCGGCGGCTTCATCGATCTCAACCTCACGCTGCAGGCGCCGGACGACACGGCCCGCTACTTCACGTACCCGCACGTGCTGGCCGCGGTGAGCGAACTGGAAGCGCGGCTGGCCGGCCATGCCGACGTCAGCCACGTCTCGTCGTTCACGACCAGCGTAGCGGCGCTGCGGCGCGCCGCCGGCGCGTCTCCCGGTCCCCTGACGGCCGCAGATCGGCCCTTCATCGAGCTGGCGGCGCGCATGAGCGCGCTGGCCGCCGAGGCCCGCTCCGGTCCCGGCCTGGGCGACGACGGGCAGACCCTGACCAGCCGCCTCTGGGTGCTGGACGGTTCGACCGGCGGCTATCTGTTCGAGCGCGGCATGTCCGAACTGGCCGCCTTCGTCCGCCAAGCCGTGGATGAAACGCTGCCGGAGGTGCAGGCGGAGCTGTGGGGCTGGAGCATGTTCACGCTGCGGCTCTCCGAGCTGCTGCGGCGCGACCAGATCGTCACCACCATCTCCAGCATGGTGCTGGTGGTGCTGCTGACCGCGGTCGCGCTGCGCTCCTTCCTGCTCGGCCTGGCGGCGGTGGCGCCGCTGGCGATCGGCATCATGGCGACCGCGGCGCTGATGGCCGCCGCCGGGTTGCCGTTCGACGCGCTGTCGGTGATGGTCGCCAGCCTGGCGATCGGCATCGGCATCGACGACGCCCTGCACCTGCTGGTCTGGTACCAGCGCGAACGCACGGGCGGCGCCGACCCGCCGCAGGCCGTGCGCGCCGCGGTGGCGCACGCCGGCTGCCCGATCCTGGTCACCTCGGCGGCGATCTGCTTCGGCATGCTGGCGCTGGTGGGATCGACCTTCATTCCGGTCGCACGCTTCGGGCTGCTGTTGAGCGTCGCCATCGCCGCCACCACGGCCGGCGCCCTCAGCGTGCTGCCGGCCCTCCTCACGCGCTTCGCGCGCGGGCCGCTCGCCGGGTCAGCGGCGGAACAGCCATCCGTAGTAGATCCGCAGCAGCCGCTGCAGCCACGGCGAATGCCACGACGCGTCCATCAGGTGATCCATGAACGCGTCGGCCGGAGCGGGAACGTACGGCTGATACCCCAGTCGACGTTCGAACATGCGGGCCGGCATGATCGCCACCTGCTCGGGACACCCGGCAAACGCGCGGTCGACCGCGCCGGAGAGGAACATCGGTCCGGTGCCGAACGCTATCGAGAGCTCCTTGTGGAACCGAAGGAACGCCGGTCGCCGCGGTAGCCGCCGCAGCACCTGCAGCCACTCGTCCAGTCCCGGCTCCATGCCCACGATCGCGTTGCTGATCAGCCGGCGCGTGCCGCACGCCATGCCGATCAGGGCGCGGTCCAGCCCGGCGAACGGCAACGCCGAGGCGATCACCCGCGCGTCCGGCACCAGCGCGGTCAGCTCGTCGAGCGGGCGGAGCGCCCGCGCGTCGACGTCGGCATAGAAGCCGCCCCGGTCGTACAGCACGAACAGCCGGCCGGCATCGGCGCGCTGGTGCAGGTGTCGATAGCGGTCCCAGGTCGGCAGGAACCAGGCGTGGCGGGCGGCGATCAGCGCGCGCAGCGCCGGCCCGTCCCACAGGCGGTACTCGTAGTGCGGATTGAGCCGCCGCCACGTGCGCTGCAGCGCGGCGAGCCGCGGCGGCAGGCGGCCTTGGCCCTGCATCCAGATCTGGTGGAGCCGGCGGGGAACGCCGGACCGTTCAGCCACGCGCCGCCCGGCCAAGCGCCTCCCGGCGCGTTCCCAGATAGCGGTCGATCAGCCGCACCGCCGCCGCCACGCCGTCTTCGGCGCGCAGCCGCGCGCCCAGATCGGCCGCCCGCTCCCGCATCGACGGCGATGCTAGCACGGCCCGGAGCCGGCCGGCCAACCGCGCGGCGTCGAGCTCGGCCATCGGCAGGGGAGCCGGTCCGACCCCCAGCGCCGCCACCCGCCGTCCCCAGAAGAACTGATCGGCGAAGAACGGGACGACTACCGTGGGAACGCCGGCCGTGAGGCTGGCGGCCGCCGTGCCGGCGCCGCCGTGATGCACGGCAGCCGCCGCCCCCGGCAGGGCGCGCGCATGGGAAAATCCTTCCGTGATCAGCACGTCCGGCGCCAGCCGCCGCGGCGGGAGCGCGCCGGCGGCGGTCGCCAGCAGTCCGCGGCGGCCGGCGCGGCGCAACGCGCCGACGACCTGCGCCAGCACGCGCGCCGGATCGCGGGTGGTCATGCTGCCGAAGCTCACGAACACCGGCGGCGGCCCGGCACGCAGGAACGCGGCGACCTGGGCGTCAGCGCGGCTCCAGGCGTCACGCCGCGGCGCCGGCCAGTAGCCGGTGGCGTGGTGCCACGCCGGCCAGTCGGCCGGCGGCGGCACCACCAGGCGGCTGAAGCCGTACAGCACCGGCACGCGGCCGGTATAGAGCCGGCCGGCCGGCCCGAACGGCCCGGCGCCGGGCAGGCCGACGCCGCGGCGCCACCGCTGGTACCGCGACCGGTACGGCAGCCACAGCGCCTGCTCCATCAGCCGATACGACAGCCGGTTGCCGTAACGGCCGAGCCGCGCGCCCTGCGGGATCAGGAACGCCGGCCATTCGCCGGTCCTGGTCACCGGCTGCTGGCCGACGACGATGCTCGGCACCTCCAGGCGTTCGGCGACGTGGGCGGCGAACGACGCGAACGGCGTGTGCAGGATCGCCGCGCAGGCGCTGCAGGCGGCATGCGCCTCCTGCAGCACCACGCGCAGCAGCGGGCGGGCGATGCGAATCAGATCCGCGGCGAACCGCAGCCCGTTGCCGCCCGACTCCAGCCATTGCCGGCCGTCCTCGGCCTCCGGAATCGCCAGCGGATCGCCGCTCAGCGGCGCGAAGTCGAGGCCGGCGCGGCCGACGTCGGACGCATAGGCGGCGTGCGTGACCAGCACCACCCGGTAGCCGGCGCCGGCCAGTCCGGCGCCGAGCGCGATGAGCGGGCCCACGTCGCCCCAGGAGCCGATGGCGACGATCGCGATGCGCATCGAGGTTCCTGCCGCCGCCGGCCGCCGCTCAGCCCTGCGCCGCCTTGCCGGCGGGCAGCCAGGTCCCGGCGGGCGGGGCGTCCAGGCCCGCGCGCAGCTCGCCGCGGCGCAGATCGGCCGCCGCCAGCGCGCACGCCCGCGCGGTCAGCGCCATGATCGTCAGCGTCGGGCTCTGCCAGCCAGAGGTAGGCCAGCAGGCCCCGTCGGTGACCAGCACGTTCGGCATCCCCCAGCACCGGTTGCGCCCATCGACCACCGCCGCGCCCGGATCGCTGCCCATGCGCGCGCCGCCCACCTCGTGCACGAACGCTCCCGGCGGCGGCGCCACCCAGAACCGCTCCAGCCTCGCCGGCAACCCCAGCAGACCCGGCAGCCCGGCGAGCCCCCCGAATCTCCGCACCGTGCGCCCGCCGCCGGCGCGCACCATCTCCTCGACCGCCGCGCCCATGGCGTGATGCATCGCCCGATCGTTTTCTCCCCACGCGCAACTGACGCGCACGCCGGTCAGCCCGTCGCCGCCGCGGCCCCCGTCCAGCTCCACCCGGTTGTCCCTCCGCGGCAGCATCTCCCCCTGCGCGATCACCAGCCCGAGCGCCGGCCGGCCGCGGCGGCCGGCAAAGCCTCGGCGCTGGATCACGCCCCACAAGCCGTAGCCGCGCAGATACGGTTCGGCGCCGGTCGGGGCCAGATTCTGAAACCTCGGCACCAGGAACGAGTCGGCGCCCGTCAACGCCGCCGGCCGATCGTACGGGACGCCGTCCACCGCCACCGCGGTCCCCAGAACCACGTGATCCATCAGGTAGCGGCCCAGGCAGTCCGACTCGCTCACCGGCAGCTCGGGATGCTCCTGCCGGGTGGTGAGCAGAATGCGAATCGTCTCGATCGTGGAGGCGCACAGCACTATCAGGCCGGCCCGCGCCGCCTGCGCCGCGCCGGTGGCGGCGTCCACGAACAGCACCCCCCCGGCGCCCCCCGCGCGGCCGCCGGGGATGAGGTGGCTGACCGCCGCGCCGGTTCGCACCCGCAGCCGGCCGGTCGCCCGCGCCGCCGCGATGCTGGTGGCCACGCTGCTCAAGCGCGGCTCGCGGCCGCCGTGACGCTCCACTGCCAACCCGCGCGACGGGATCAGACGCCGGTCCGGCCAGACCGCCGCCACCCCGTCGCCCAGCCGGCGCTCCGCCCGCGTCAACGGCCGCGCCCCCACGAACCGCCCGTCCGGCAGCTGCGGCAAGCCCTCCCGCGTGCCGTGGATGCGCAGGAAGCGCTCCACCCGGTCGTAATGGGGCGCCAGATCGCGGTAGCGGATCGGCCACGACGGCCCGCAGCCGTCCCGCTCGGCAGCCGTCAGCTCATAGTCGGACAGCCGCAGCGTCACGCCGCCCCAGAGCAGCGTACGCCCGCCGAGCTGCCGGCCGCGTATCCAGACGAACGGCCGGTCCGGCGGCGTGGAGTATCCCTGCTCCACGTCCTTCACGAAGAGGTCGGGGTCCTCGGTCCAGTACTTGACGTGCAGCTCCTGCACCGGCTGGACGCCGCGGGCGTGCCGCCACAACCGCGTCGCCCACGCCCGGCCGGCGCCGGCCGGCGTTCGCTCCGGCCCCGCTTCCAGCAGCAGCACGCGCAGCCCCGCCTCGGTCAGCTCCTTGGCCGCCCAGCCGCCGGCGGCGCCGGACCCGACCACGATCGCGTCGGCGTCGTTCGCGCGGTTCACGGACCGGCCGCCATGGCGCTCCGGCCGCCGCCGGCCGACAGCCACGCGAGCTGCTCCGGGCCGAGCGTCAGCTCCACCGCCTCCAGCAGCTCGGCCAGCCGTTCCGGCCTCCGCGTGCCGACGATCGCATGCAGGTTGCTGCCGTGGGCGAGCACCCAGGCGAGCGCGGCCTGCGCCGGCGTGCAGCCGATCCGTTCGGCCAGCGCCACGAGGCGGCGATGGCGCGCGTCGTTGGCGCCGCCCCGGTACGCCCGGCTGCGCGCGCGGCCGCCGGGCGCGCGCAACCAGCCGCTGCCGAGCGGCGACCAGGCCAGCACCGCGACGCCGGCCGCCCGGTACGCGCGCAGCGCCCCGGCGCCGGCCGGCCCGCCGATCGACAGACAGCCCGGGTAGGGCGTCGCCACCCACTGCGGCAGGCTGAACTGCGGGCTGCTGGCGGTCGGCGGCGGCATTCCCCGGCTCACCGCCAGCGCGCGCAGCGCCGCGAACCGCTCATGGGACCAGTTGGAGACCCCGTAGGCGCGAACGCGCCCGCCGGCGACGAACGACCAGAGGGTCTCCGCGATCGGCTGAAGCGGCGCTCCGGGCGCGTCCCGGTGCAGCAGGTAGAGGTCCAGACGATCGGTGCGCAATCGCCGCAGCGAAGCCTGCAGATCGCGCTCCAGGTCGCCCCGCCGCAACCGCGGCCGACCGAGGAGCGACGGGTGGCCGCCCTTGCTGATCAGGTAGATCCGGTCGCGGGTCCCGGCGCGCCGCAACCACTCGCCGATCAGACGCTCGCTGCCGCCGAGCTGATAGATCGCGGCGGTATCGAGCGCCCGGATGCCCAGGTCGAACGCGTGGTCCAGAAGCGCCAGCGCCTGCGGTCCGCGCACCGAGCCCGGCAACGCCGCGGCGTGCCGGGCGAGCCCGGCGGTGCCCAGGACCAGGCGCGACGGGAGCGCCGGCGGCGGTTCGGCCGGCGCCGGCCGGTCAGGCAGAAACGGCCGCCTCCACCACCTCCTCCTCCACCGGCTCGACGGCGAGTACGCGGCCGGGGGTGAGCGGCGCGGCGGTGACCCGCCGGCCGCTGCCGTGCCGGACCGCGTTGGCGATCGCCGCGGCGGTGGCGATGATCGGCGGTTCACCCACGCCGCGCGCGCCGTGCGGGGCGTGGTCGGACGGCCGTTCCACCAGCAGCGTCTCGATTGGCGGTACGTCCTTGGCGGACGGCACTGCGTAGTCCATGAGCGTCCCGGTGAGGAGCTGGCCGTCCTCATCGTAGACCAGCCGCTCGCAGAGCGCCCAGCCGGCCCCCTGCGCAGCGCCGCCCATCATCTGCCCGGCGACCGTCAGCGGGTTGATCGCCCGGCCTACGTCCTGCGCCATCACGACGCGGTGCACCGTCACCCGGCCGGTCTCCTCGTCCACGCTCACCTCGGCCAGCTGGCCGCAGAAAGCCGGGGCGCGCCCGCCCGGGGCGCTGCGGCCGTGGCCGGCGATGGGGCCGTGCAGGGCCCGCAAGGCGGCCAGCTCGCCGATCGGCACCGCCGACTCCGGCACGCCCTTGACGCGCACCGCGCCGGCGGCGATCTCCAGGTCGGCCGCGTCCGCCTCCAGATGCGCGGCGGCCACGCGGAAGAGCTGCTCCCTGGCGTCGCGGGCGGCCGCGATCACCGCCGGCCCCACGGTTCTGAGCGTCTTGCTGCCGCCGGCGTTGGAGAGGTGGTAGGGGCCGTCCACCTGCCCCTGCCACCGCACGCGCACCGCATCCGGGCTGACGCCGATCTCCTCGGCCGCCAGCAGCACCACGCTGGTGCCGACGCCGGTCAGGTCGACGGCGTTCACGTGCACGGTGATGCCGCCGTCCTCCTCGACCGTGCAGCCGGCGTTGCTGGCGTCGACGCCGCCGAACCAGGCGCCGAGCGCCACGCCGACGCCGCGCCCCTCGGCGTCCGGCCGGCCGCGTTGCTGCCAGAGCGGATGCGCGCGCAAGGTCTCCAGCACCTCCCGCATGCCGATGTCCGGCCACGCGCCGCCGTCCGCCAGCGGATCGCCGGCGCGGGAGACGTTGCGCAGGCGCAGCTCCAGCGGGTCGATCTCCAGGGCGATCGCCAGCTCGTCCATGGCGCTCTCCAGCGCGAACGCCTGTTGCACCATGCCGGGCGCGCGGTACGCGCCGATCGACGGCTTGTGCGTCATCACCGTGCGGCCGCGGACGTCGATGTTGGGCGCCTGGTAGATGCTGCCGCACATCTGCACGCCGATACCGGCCGGCGCCGTCGGGAAGCAGCCGCCGTCGTAGGTCAGGTCCGCCTTGATCGCCGTCAGCGCGCCGTCCGCGCCGGCGCCGAGCCGGATGCGGATGCGACCGCCGGCCGCCGGCTGCGCGGCCAGCAGTTCCTCGCGCCGCGTCATGACGAGGTGCACCGGCGCGTCGACCGCGCGCGCGGCCGCCGCCACCAGCGGCTCGTACAGGATGAACTTGCCGCCGAAGCCGCCGCCCACGTGCATCACCTTGGCGTCGACGTCGGCCGCCGGAACGCCCAGCAGGGCGGCAGACTCCTTCTGGACGTAGGTGGGCGCCTGCGACGCGCTCCATACCGTAGCGCCGCGCGCGCCGTCGGGCGCGGCGATCGTGGCGTGCGGCTCCAGATAGCTCTGGTGGACCCGGTCGATCTCGAAGGTGAGGTCGACGGTCCGGCAGGCGGAGCGCAGGGCGGCGTCCGCGTCGCCGCGTTGAAAGCCGACGGGGTTGGCGACGTTGGACGGGGCTGCCGGGCCGGCGGCGGCCCCGTCGACGTCGGCGCCGTGGTCGGCCGCCTCCAGGTCCTCGCCCGGCATGCCGTCCGGCCACACCAGCGGGGCGCCGGGCCGGGCGGCCGCGTCGATCGTGGTGACCGCCGGCAGCGGTTCGTAGTCGACCATGACCGCGTCCACGCCGTCTTCGGCCGCCGCCTCGGAGGCGGCGATCACCAGCGCGACCGGATGGCCCACGAACAGCGCCCGCTCGCGCGCCAGCAGCAGCCGCACGCGGTTGGTGGGCGTCACGTCCGGCAGATCGGCGGCGGTCAGCACGCGCACCACGCCGGGCACCGCGCCGGCGGCGCCGGTATCGATCGACCGCACGCGCGCGTGCGCGTACGGGCTCACCACCAGCCGCATGGCCAGCGTGCGCGGCTCGATGTAGTCCGCCGTGAAGCGGAGGCGCCCGCGCACCCGCGCCTCCCCGTCGATGAGCGGCGTCGGCGCGCCGACGCTTGCCGGCGCCGTCCGCCCGGCCGGTTGCGTGTCCACGGCCCGGATTCTACCATGCTGACGCGCACCGGTATCGGATGAGCATCACCATCGTCCGCGGCACCTCGCTCACCGCAGCTTGCACCCAATCCAGTGCAGCCGGCCGGGTTGACCTGGACAGCGGAATCAACGAAACCATACGGTGAGACGACGAGAGCGGCCGGCGTCGGCCGACTTGAGCCCCTGAGTTACGGCTGACTTTGGACAGGATACTACACGATGGCTAACGATAGCGAAGCGATGCATGAACTGAAGCGAAACATCGAGGCATACCAAGCAATACAAAAAGAACTCGAACGTACGAGTGGCGGCCGTTTCGCCTTGCTTCACGAGGGAAATCTCGTGAATGTATTCAACGACCGGTGGGATGCGTATCTCGTTGGCCAAGAACGTTTCGGTGAGGGGCGCTTTTCCATCAAGAAGATCGGCGAACCACCTGCCACTCTCGGTGCCGCTACCTTGTACACCGAACCGGTTTCGATCGAGTAGCGAGTTGCCCTCATTCTTCGGATCGATCGACCATCGTCGGATCCTCGTGAACGTCAACGTTTCCAAACCATCGTTGGACGATAAAGACCCGGAAGACGTGGAGACCTTTCGTGCATTGCTGGATACGGGAGCCACCATAAGTTCGGTATCTTCAGCAACCAAGCCTCAGAAACGCCGGCGGCAACGGTTGGCGTATCGGCCTTGACGGCTGAGCCGGTTGACAGCGCCGGACGCCGGCTCCTATGTTCGGTTCGATGGGCAAGCTGAGGGTCGGATTCAACGGCATGGGGCGCATCGGCAAGAACGTGATGCGCGTGATCCTGGGGCGGCTGCCGGAGCGGTTCGAGATCGTCGCCGGCAACGATCTGGTGCCGGCGGACGACATCGCCGCCAGCCTGCCGCGCGATTCGGTGTACGGCCGCTTCCCGGCGCCGGTCGAGCGTGGGTCGGGGAACGCGATCCGCATCGGCGATCACCACGTGGCGATCTATGGCGAGCAGGACGCCGCCGCGGTCCCGTGGGGCGATCACGGCGTCGACGTGGTGTTCGAGTGCACGGGGTTCTATCTCAGCCGCGAACGGAGCGCCGCCCACCTGCGAGCCGGCGCGCGCCGGGTGGTGGTCTCGGCGCCGTGCGATGACGACACGCCGACCGTGGTCGTCGGGGTCAACCATGCATCGCTCACCGGCGCGGAGACGATCGTCTCCAACGCGAGCTGCACCACCAACTGCCTGGCGCCGCTGGCGGCGGTGATCGACCGCTCCTTCCCGATCGCCGCCGGCCTGATGAGCACCACGCACGCGGCGACGGCGACCCAGAAGGTCGTGGACGCGTTCGGCGGCAGCAAGAACCGGGCAACGCTGAACAACATCATTCCCGCCTCCACGGGCGCGGCCAAGGCGGTCGGCAAGGTGCTCCCGCACCTGAACGGCAAGCTGAACGGTACCGCGTTGCGCGTGCCGACCGACACCGGCAGCGTGGTGGAGGCGGTGTTCCTGATCGAGGGGCAGCACGACGCCGACGAGGTGATGGCGGCGATGCAGGCCAACATCGCGGCGATGAACGCCTCGACCATCCTGGGCCAGATCGCCTGCCTGGGCGACTACTACGAGTGCTCGCGCGACTGCGTGGGCGAGCCCTACTCGTCGATGATACGCGACGACCTGCTGGCCGTCCCGGCCGGCGGCGGCACCCTGGTGAAGGCGACCAGCTTCTACGACAACGAGGTCGGCTTCTCCCACCGAATGGCCGAGCTGGCGCTGTTGCTGGCCGGAGACGCCGAGTAGATCACGCGCCCCATGGGCAAACCGTCCGCCCTGCACGGCTGCCAGCGGATCAGTGGTGGAAGAGGCGCACGCCGGTCTTGACCATGACGATGCCGTATTCGCGGCATGCCTCCTCCACGTCGGCGTCGAAGGCCGAGCCGCCGGGCTGGGCGATGTAGCGCACGCCGAACGCGCCGGCTGCGTCGACATTGTCGCGGTGCGGGAAGAACCCGTCCGAGCAGAGGCCGAGCGCCGGAAAGCGGCCGATCCAGCGCCGCTCGTCGTCCGCGGCGATCGGCTCGGGCCGTTCCTGCAGATGGCCCGCCAGCGCCCGGCCGCCCGCGCCGCTCAGACCCCGCTCCACGTAACAGGCGATCGCGGTATCCCGATCCGCCCGGCGCACGCCGCGCCGGAAGCGCAGCGCGAGCGCCTGCGGATGCTGGCGCAGCAGCCACGTGCGCGCCTTGGCGATGGCAAGCCGCGTGCAGTGGATGCGCGACTGCTGCCCGGCGGCCACGCCGATCGTCTGCCCCCGCGCGCACAGGCAGACCGAGTTGGATTGCGTGTACTTGAGCGCGATCAGGCCGACCGTGAGATCGCGCGCCGCCTCCGCCGGCAGGCCGGCCGCCGTCAGCGCCTCCACGTCGAAGGCGCGGTCGTTGCGGGACTGCTCCAGGGTCACGCCGAACACCATGCGACGCTCCACCGGCGGCGGCCGATAGGCGGCATCGATCTCCAACACGTGGTAGCCGCCGCCCTTCTTGGCCGCCAGCAGTTCCAGCGCGGCCGGCGCGTAGCCGGGGGCGATGATGCCGTCGGACACCTCCGGCCGGATCAGGCGCGCCGTCGCCTCGTCGACCGGATCGCTGAGCGCGATCCAGTCCCCGTAGGAACAGACGCGGTCGGCGCCGCGGGCGCGCGCGCAGGCGGTCGCCGGCGGGCTCAGCTCGCGCGGCGCGAAGCAGGCGGCGCGCTCGGCCTCCGACAGCGGCACGGCCACCGCGGCGCCGGCCGGGCTGACGTGCTTGAAGGAGGCGGCGGCGGCAAGACCGGTGGCGGCGCGCAGCTCGCGCACGAGCTGCCAGGCGTTCAGCGCATCGAGCAGGTTGACGTATCCGGGCGCCCCGTTGCGGACCGCGAACGGGAGCGGGCCGCCCGTGCGACCGGCGCGCGCGTAGGTCTGGTGCGGATTGGCGCCGTAGCGAAGCGTCAGGCCGTCAGCCACGCGCCGCCTCCGCGCCGGCCGACCGCAGCTCCCGCCGCGGCGCCGCCTGCCGCGGCAGCAACAGGCCGAGCACCGCCGCGGCCAGCGGCAGCAGCGCCAAGATCCGCATCACCGCGGTCACGCCGGCCGCGTCGGCGATCAGGCCGAACAGCGGCATGGTGAGCCCGGCCACGCCCCAACTGAAGCCGCCCGGCAGGCTGGAGACGAAGCCGGCGTTGGCCGGCGCGTGCTGCTGCGCCATCGCCACCAGGATCGAGTTGGTGGCGAATACCATGACGCCGCCGCCGGCCAGCAGCGCCAGCGTGGCCAACCCCTCGGTCTGCAGCGCCAGCAGCATGAACGGCGCCGACAGCGCCAGCGACCCCAGCACCAGCGGCTTGGGATCCCGCCGGTCGGCCAGATAGCCCAGGATCAGGCTGCCGACCACCCCGGCCAAGTTGTAGACGCTGAGCGCCAGCCCCCAGGCGATCGGCGACATGCCCCGCTCCTGGCCGAGCAACGGCAGAAAGAACGCGAACCCGAACCCGGCGATCGAGCGCACGATCACCACGGCCACGATCGCGCCGATCGGCGCGATCGCGCGGCGGAACTCCGCCACCCGCTCCGGCAGCGCGGAGCGGGGCGCCGTGCGCGCCGGCACCACGGCGATCACGAACGGCAGCATCAGCAGTCCGGGAATCGTCGCCAGCGGCAGCCACCCCATGCCGAGCGTGGTCACCAGAGCCGGCACCCACAGCGGCGTGAAGCCGAGCGCCAGCGTGCCGCCAAAGATGAACAAGGCCAACCCGAACGCGCGGCGCTCACCGCTGAGGTCGCCGGCCAGCGCGAAGCCGCTGGGGTGGAAGGCGGCGACGCCCAGTCCGCCCAGCATCACGCCGGGCACCAGCCAGCCGAAGCTGGGGGCCACGCCGACCAGCGGCGCGAACACCGCGGCCAAGCCGAGGCCGACGAAGATCAACCAGCGGCCGCGCAGGTAATCGCCCAGGATGCCCAGCAGCGGCTGGCCCAGGTTGCTGAGCTGCACGAAGGAGCCGAGCAGACCGATCTGCGCAAAGGTGAGGCCGAGCCGCTCGCGGACGAACGGCAACGCCGGCGTGAGCATGGCCGCATACGAATCGACGCAGAAGTGGCCCAGGGTGAAGACGAACAGGCGCAAGCGCTGCATCGGAAACCGGAGTGGCGCGCTACGGCGTAGGGGCGTTGGGGTCGATCAATTCGCGCTGGCCGATCTCTCGCCAGAAGGCGTGCGGTATCCGCGCGGAGGCATGACCGAGATCGGCCGTCACCTCGGCCGCGTCGCGCGCGCCGACCGCGGCCGCCGCGGCGGCCGGATGGGCCAGCGGGAATTGCAGCGCGGCGGCCGGCAGCGCCACCTCATGGCGGGCGCAGACCGCCTCCAGCCCGCGCGTCCGCTCCTTGATCCCCGCGGGAGCGGGAGAGTAGTTGAACGTCGCGTCGCGGCTCGGACCGGCGGCCAGGATGCCGGAGTTGAACACGGATGCCAGGATCACCGCGATGCCGCGCTCCGCGCACGCGGGCATCAACTTCGGCAGCGCCGTCTGATCGAGCAGCGTGTAGCGGCCGGCCAGCATGAAGCAGTCGAATTGCGCCTCGCGCGCGAAGGCCAGCAGCATCTGCCATTGATTCATGCCCAAGCCGATCGCGCGCACCACGCCCTGCGCGCGCAGATCGTGCAGCGCCGGATAGGCGCCCTCCATCACCTCGCGGAAGTGGTTGCCGGTGGCGGCGCCGGGATCGCCTTCGGGGTCGCCCGGCGCGTAGTCGGGGTCATGGATGAGGGCGATGTCGATGCGGTCGGTGCGCAGCCGTGCGCAGCTCTCCTCCAGCGAGCGCAGCACGGCGTGGCGGGAGAAGTCGCAGGCGACCTGCACGTGGCCGCGCCCCGAGCTCGGCGGCTGCGCCGGGTCGAGCAGAAAGCCGACCTTGGTGGAGATCGTGAACTCGTCGCGCGGCATGCCCTGCAGCGTCTCGCCCAGCCGCTGCTCCGACAGGCCGGCGCCGTAGCGGGGCGCGGTGTCGAAGTAGCGCACGCCGGCCTCGTAAGCGGCGGCGATCGCCCCCTGCGCGGCCTTGTCGCCGGCCTTGGTGCGCAGATGGGCCAGCGGAGCGCCGCCCAAACCTATCCTGGTGACGGTGACGCCGGTCCTGCCGATACCGACCCGCTCGGTCGCGAGCACGGCATCAGGGTACCACACACCGCGCGAGCGGCGCGGCGCTGGCGATCGACCGCCGTTCCGGGCTACCGTCCCTGCACGAGGTGCGTCGATGTTTCAACTGATCAAGACCCTCGGCGCCGGGAACCTGCTGGCACGGCAGCTCCCGGTCGCGGGGATCGCCTTTCTGACCGCCGAGCTGTTCTACAAGTTCGGCAGCTTCGCGCTGGAATGCGTCGCGTTCCTGGCTACGTGGTTCGTGCTGGATGCACTCGTGCAGGGGGCGATGCGGCTGTTCGCCCCGGCTGCAGCGCAGGGCTCCGACTGACCCCGCTCACTCCAGCCCGCAGGCGGTCCGCAGGAACCCCGGCAACGCGGCCAGCGCCTCCGGCGGTATCGTGTGTCCGCCCATGAACGGGCGGAAGTCGACCACCATGCCGGCGGCCGTCAACGTGTCGCGTACCGCCTCCGCGCCGTCGAACGGCAGGATCGGATCCAGGCGTCCGTGGGTCTGCAGGACCGGCCGGCCGGCCAGCGACTCGGCTTGGCGCCGCCAGCGCGCCAGGTGCAGCGGCGCGCCCGACCACAGGCACAGCCCCGCCCAGGGGAGGCCCGAGCGGAACGCGCAGTCGGCGGCCACCATCGCGCCCTGCGAGAACCCGCCCAGCACCACGCGGCGCGGCTCCAGGCGGAGCCGTTCGGCGCAGGCGGCGGCCGCCTCGCCCAGCGCGGCGGCGGCCTCGCCCGAACCGGCCGGCTCCAGGCGCGCCATCTCCCCCGCATCGAGCGGCGCACCGGTCTGCAGCCGCGACATGTCGAGCGGCCACCACGCGCGGCCGTCCGGCAGACCTTCGGCGGCCAGCGACAAGGGCGCCGCCGGCAAGAGCATCGCCAGTTCCCCGGACCCTGCCGCCGCCCCGCTCCCTGCCGCCGCCCCGCTCCCTGCGGCCGCCCCGCTCCCTGCGGCCGCCCCGATCCCTGCCGCCGCTATCCCTGCGGAGCCGAACAGGTCCGCGCCCAGAGGCGCCAGATCGTTGCCGGGAGCGCCGAACCCATGGCAGAAGACGGCCAAGCCGGCGGCGCGTCCGGCCGGCGGCGCAAGCAGCAGACAGTCCAGGCCGCCCAGCACCAGCCGCCGCGGGACAGGGAGCATCGGCCGATGGTAGCGCGAACGCTCGACGAGATGCGCGCGTGCGGGATCGACGTGCTGGTCGGCACCTCCCCGGCCTCGGTGGCCGATCTGGCCGACTACCGCAACTGGCTCGACCCGCTCTTCCGGGAGCACATGATGCGGCCGGGCGGATCGCCGGCGCTGCAGCAGGCGCTGGTGCTCCTCACGATCGAGGGAGAGGTGACCCTGCTGACCGCCGCCGAGATGGCGGCCAACGCCGCCGGCGCGCGCGCCGACCGGATCGTCGTGTGGGGAGGAGACGAGGGCGCTCCGCATGACCTGCCGGCCGATTTCCGGGCGGTGGCGGACGCCTTCGCCCGCCGCCCGCGGTACGCGACGCGGGCCGACGCGCTGGCGGCCCTGCTGGACGGCGCCGGCGCCGGCGCTCGCATCGGCGTAGAGCGCGAGTCGCTGGCAGCCGGCGCCTGGGAGCGGATCGCCGCCGGCGGGCGCCGGCTCGGCGACTGCACCAACCTGCTCCGTCTGAGCCGCATGGTGAAGTCGGCGCCGCAGATCGCCCAGCTCGAACGCGCCGCCGAAGCGGCCGAGTACGCGGCCGCGGAAACGCTGGCCGTGGCGTGCGTGGGATCGAGCTGGCGGGAGCTTTCCGACCTGTACCGCCTGCGGCTGGCCGAGCACGGCGCCGACCTCGACCACTTCTCCGGCAGCCCCACCGGCTACGGCCTGGCCACCGACGCCGACTACCGCCTGCCGGAGCGCGGCTCAATGGCCTTCGACCACGGCTGCCGGCTGCGGTCCTGGTTCTCCGACACCGGCCACACCATCGCCTTCGGCCCGCCCGACCAGGCCTGCCGCCGGCGGCAGGCGGCGGCTCGGGACGCGCTGCTGGCCGGCGTGGAACGCTTGGCGCCGGGCCGGCCGGCGTCCGCGGCGGCGGCGGCGATGCGCGCGTCCCTGGCGGCGGCCGGCCTGACCGGCTTCCCGCACGGCCACGGCATCGGCCTGGAGGTGCGCGACTACCCGATCCTGGTCCCCGACACCGGGCTGCGCATCGAGGACGACTTCGTCAGCCGGCCGGCCGACCTGCCGTTGGAGGCCGGCATGGTGATCAACCTGGAAGCGCCGCTCTGGGCGGCCGGCGCGGCCTCCGTGCACGTCGAACGCTCCTTCGTGATCGAGTCCGGCGGCTGCCGGCCGCTGGTCGACCAGCCGCGCGACGAGCCGCTGGCGATCTCCTCCGGGACCTGAGGCCGGTGCGGGCGCCCGCGGCGGCGGAGACCCTCTGGTCGATCGTCCTGGCCGGCGGCCGGGGCACCCGGCTGGCCGAGACGCGCAAGCGGCTCGACCGCGACACGCACCCCCACCTGCCGGCCGGCGCGTGGGGCGCCGCCGGCCCCAAGGCGCTGGCGTCGATGCGCGCCGGAGGCGCCGGGAGCGCTGGGCCGGTGAAGCCGATGATCGAGTGGCACCTCGACATCCACGCGGCCTGCGGCCGGGTGGAGCGGGTCGTCCTGGCGGCCGGAGCGGGCGGCGCGCTGCTGCGGCGCCACGTTCGCGCCGCGCACGGCGGCCGCTACCGCGGCCTGCCGGTGGAGGTCCTGATCGAGGCGCGCCCGGCCGGCACCATCGCCCCGATCGTGAAGCTGCACGCCGCCGGCCGGTTGCCGGCGCGTCCGGTCGTCTACGCCAACGGGGACAACCTGCTCGACGCCGACCTGTACCAATGCTACCGGCAGGGCCTGGAGCGCGCGGCCGCCTGCGGCCTCGACGCGGAGGAGAGCGTGATCGTCGTCGCCGCGCTGGTGCCCTGGGAGGAGTCGAGCGACTACGGCGCCCTGGACCTGGACGAACCGAGCGGCCTGGTGCGTGGGTTCCGGGAAAAGGCGCCGAAGGAGCGCAATCGATTCCTGCAGCGGGCCGGCCGGCGGTGGACGCCGATCAACTCCGGGTTCTCCATCGTCCCCAACCCGCGCCGTCTGTTCGCCCGCTACCTCAGCGACGCGATGGTGCGCACCTCGCAGGCGCTGGAGCGCGGCGAGCTCGACTACGCCGCGCACGAAGGCGCGGTGAAGTACGAGTCACTGTACGGGCGGGTCGCCGCCGACGGCCGCATGGTGGCGGTGCCGGCCGACGGCTACTGGACCGACCTGGGCACCGAGGAGAAGATCCGCGCCGCCGAAGCGCGGCTTCCGGCGCTCGGCTTCACCCGAGCCGGTCATCCCAAGAATCGGTAGAGCGACATCATGGTCGCCAGCAGCACGACGCCGCCGCCGATCATCCACTGCAGGCCGTTGAACCGTCTGTGCATATCCTCGAACCGTCGGTCCATGCTGATCTGCATGTCATGGAAGCGGTTGTCCATGCTCGCCTGCATGTCCGCGAAACGCGTGTCCACCGCCTTGAAGCGTTCGTCGACCGCCTTGAAGCGTTCGATCATGACCTCGCGTTGCAGCTTGAGTTCGTGTTCCACGCGGGTCATCCGTTCCAGAAGCCGCGATTCGACGCACTCCTCCACCCATTCCCGTACGTTGGACCGTACGTACGCATCGATCTGTTCGAGCTCGGCGGTTCCCAGCGGCATCATGCAGCCTCGTCTCCAGTATACACGCGGCGCCTCCTGCCAAAGATAGCGCTCGGCCGGCTCCCGCGCTTCAATCCGGCCCGACCGGGTCCCGCTCCCGGCGGGCCGCGTCAAGTCGCGCGCCCAACATCCCGACTCTAGGAGGGGTACCCGATGAGCGAACCGCAGGAGCCTCCGTCCGCCGCGGCGGGCGCGGAGGCCGTCCGGGACGATGCCTTCACGGTCCTGGACCTGATCTTGATCCTGGTCCGCCGCCGGCGGGTCATCGCGCTCACCACCGGCATCGCGGCGGCGGTCCTGGTCGCCTACAACC
Organism: Spirochaetia bacterium; assembly: GCA_965203515.1. Lineage (GTDB taxonomy): Bacteria > Spirochaetota > Spirochaetia > SZUA-6 > Bin103 > CATQHW01. Next base: position 3,256,424 of record OZ241907.1, on the reverse strand, counting down.
TCGCCGCGAGGGTCATTCCCGCGGAGTCCCCGCTGAACCTGCTGCCCGACCGATATACCGCCAGCGTCACGGTGATGATCTCCGACGACGCGCCCGACTACGGCTCGGCCGCCGCCAGCCTGCTCAGCCAAGTTCCCGCCGGCGGCGGCCTGGCCGACTTCGCGGGTCTGCTGGCGACCGGTACGAGCACGGACGCCAACCGGGCCCAGGAGATCCTGCTCGGCCGGACGGTCCTGGACGCGCTCGCCCGGCAGCAGGAGTTCGTCACCGACGCGTCCGACGGCGCCGACATCCTCGACGCGCGGAACCGGCTGCAGGCCAACCTGACGACCGATTTCCGGATCGACTCCGGCCTGCTGGTGATCTCCTACGATCACTTCGTTGCCGCACGGGCGGCCGCCGGCCTGGAGTTCGCGGTGGAGCAGCTCCGCGAAAAGGTGCACGCGTTGACGATCGATCGCGTGCGCCTGCGCAAGGAGTTCCTGAAAGAGCGGATGGCCGCCGTCGAGCGGGAGCGCACGGCGGCGCAAGACAAGCTGATCGACTTCCAGACCGAGCACGGAATGGCCAACCCGACCGCCCAATGGGAGTCGACGATCCAGCAGGTCACTTCGCTCAAGACCGACCTGTACCGCAAGGAAGCGGATCTCTCCTCGCAGATCGACCTGCTGGGAGAGAACAACGCGGGCGTGCGACGGCTGCGGAGCGAGGTCGACAAGCTGCGCGCGCTCATCCGGGAGATCGAGAGCGGCTTCAAGGAGTTCGGGAAGGCGGACACGCCGCTGAGCGCCCTGCCGGAGTTGAGCAAAGACTACCTCGACCTGGCGACGGAGCTGGGCGTGCACGACACGATCCTCTCCTTCCTCCGTTCGCAGTTCGAAAGCGCGCGCATCGAGGAGAGCGCCCAGGATGCATCCTTCCAGATCGTCGAGCCGGTAGAGGTGCCGCTCCGCAAGAGCCGGCCGCGCCGCTCCCTGATCTGCATCATCGGCACGCTGGCCGCCTTCATGGCGTCGGTGCTGGCCGCGTTCACCCTGGAGTACTTCAAGCGCGCCGCGGGCGACCCGGCCCAGCGGCGCCAACTCGACGCCATCCGCGACGAGATCGGACTGCGAAGATGATCAAGCCCCGTACGCTCTCCCCCCTTCTGACGCTGTTCCTGGCCCTGTGCGCGGTCCTGCACGCGGCCGCGCAGGACGACGCCGGCGCGTCGCCCGGCGGCGGAGCGGCCGTCGCGTTCGGCCAGCGCATCCCGGAGCCGGCGGCGCTCTCCGAAGCCGAGATGCTGGCCGCGCTGCTCAGCTCCCAGCGCTACCTGGTCACGCCGGGGGACCGCTACCGGCTGACGATCGCGCTCCCGCAGACCGCGCAGTACACCCTGACCGTCCAGGACGACGGCGACCTCAAGGTTCCCTACGTCGGCACGGTGGAGACGGCCGGACAGGAGTATTCGCGCCTGCGCAACTCCATCCTCGACCAGCTGAACTCCCTCCCTGCCGACTACGTGGAGTTCGAGCTGATCTCCCCGGCGCGGTTCGAGGTGTTCGTGGGCGGGGCGGTCCGCTCCCCCGGCACCCTGATCATGCACGCCATCAACCGCGTGCACGACGCCATCCGGCTGGCCGGCGGCTTCGACGACCACGGCAGCCGCCGGCTGATCGAGCTGGACCGCGCCGGCGGGGAGTCGCAGCGCATCGACCTGGCCCGCTTCTTCGAGGTCGGAGTGGACGAATTCAACCCGTTGCTGCGGCCCGGCGACCGCGTGTTCGTGCCGGTCGCGGAGACTACGGTCACCATCGCCGGCAGCGTCCGGTATCCCGGATCGTACGAGCTGCTTCCTGCCGAAGGGCTGGCCGGGCTGATCGCCTGGGCGGGCGGGCTGCTGCCGGATGCCGACCCGGACCACATCGAGATCAGCGGCTATCCGGAGCCCGGCTCGTTCGGCCGTACGACGGTGGCGTTCGAGGACGCGGACCGCATTCCGCTGCGGCACCACGACGCGATCGTGGTCGGCTCCACGAACCGGCACATCGACCCGGTGATTCTGTCCGGCGCGTTCTACGGCGCTCCGCAGCGCGGCCCTCAGGACGGCGACGCGACGATCACGATTCCCAAGGAGCCGGTCGAGGCGACGCTCCCCTACTCGACGGGGTTGACCCTGCGGCAGGCGATGGCCGCGCTCGGCGGCCCCACGCCGTACGCGGCGGCGGACGCCGGCTTCATCATCCGCGCCGACGCCGAACGGGTGCCGTTCGACGCGGCCGCGGTCTGGGACGGCGCCCAGCCCGACGTCGCGTTGCGGGCCGAGGACCGGGTGGTGGCGCCGATCGCCCGCGTCACCGTCTCCATCTCCGGGGCGGTCGAGCTGCCGGGCGAGTACGAGCTGCTGCGCGGCGCGACGGTGGCGGACCTGATGAACCAGGCCGGCGGGCCGACGCCGTACGCCAACCGCCGGCGCGTCATGGTACGCCAGCCCGACCCGGACGGACGGTACGCGTCGATGGCGGTGACCTTCGAGGAAGCGATGCTGGTGACGCTGGACGACACGGCGGTGGTGCGCGTGCTGTCGAGCTACGGCTCCGGCTCGGCGATCGTGGTCGAAGGCGCGGTGTACGGAAAGCCGATCGACGGCGAGGGGCCGATCGCGCTGCCGGCCGCGCTGCCGCCCGACACGCCGGCGCTGAACGCCGGCCTGCCCGCGCCGGCGCCGGTACGGACGATCCTGCCGTTCTTTCCCGGCATGACCGCCTACGACGCCCTGTACGCCGTGGGCGGCCCCACCCCGTTCGCGCGCGCGGAATCAGGCTACGTGGTGCGCGCCGGCGAGCGGATCGCGCTCGACGCCGCAGCGCTCTGGGACGGGGACGGGCTGCGCGACGATCTGCCGCTGGAGCCGCGCGACATGGTGGTGATCCCGGCTGCCGAGGTGTTCGTGACCGTGCTGGGCGAAGTGAACCGCCCCGGCGTGATTCCGTTCCAGTTCGGTCTGACGGTGCGCGACTACCTGCTGCGGGCCGGCGGCGTCACGCGGGAGGCCGAACTGGGGCTGATCCACTTCGTCGACAAGACCGGCCGCAGCCTGGGCACCACCGCGCTCGACGCGCCGGTGAGCAGCGGCGACATCCTGATCGTGGAACGGCAGGTACTGCTGCGCCTGCTCGACGGTCTGCAGCGCCTCGCCCCGGTCGTCACCTTGTTCAATAACACCGTCACCGCCGGCGAGAAAATATACGAATGGATCAATCAGTAGTAGACGACATGGTCGCGATTCGCGGTCAGCGGTCCCTGCCGGCTACGCCACACCCTCTCGCGGCGCCTCGGGCGGCTGGTTGCGCGCGCTCCAGGACGTGCTTCTCCGGCCGTGACGCCGACCGGTGCGCAGCATGACGGCCGCTTACTACAGCTATTCGAGCGCCCAGATCAACGGATCTCCACAGTTCATCGTCATGATCTGAAATTCTCCTGAACGAAACTGAATCCGCTTCTTGTGCAGCTCCTTGAACGTCCTTCGACGCATCTTGCCGCGGCCGTGCACGGCGACCGGAACGAACCGGGGCGGTGAAGAAATACCTTGCGACGATTCCTTCCGCTGCTTGCGCGCCGGCTTGCAGTTGGGACTGGACCGAAGCAGGATCGAGCCCCGTGCTCTTCAACTCCAGCGGCATCACCAACAACCTCCGGGGATTCGATTCTTTCGCCAGCAGCAGATAGTCACACTTCCGCGCGCGCTCTACCGGCGCGTTGGGATGATCCATATCGATCACCCGCCGCAGTGCCGGTAGCCTTCGGAGCCAACTTCGCAACCCTGCTTGTTCAGCGCCGCGGTCAGGCAGCGGGAGTCGATCTTCGCGTCGATTCCGGTGAGCGCCGAGGTCACCCGCGCCGATCCGCCTTCGCCGCTCGCGCCGCTTCGATGCGGTTGGAGATTCCGACCCATTCGTTGTACAACGATTCGGTGACCTCGTCGAACCCGGCCGGATAGGTTCCAACCTCGACGTCCAGCGGGATCTCCTCGACCACGGTGCCGGCGGCGCCGGTACTCGGCTTGAACAACCACGCGCCTACTTGGCCCGGTGTGAGTGCGACGTCCGAATGCGGTTTGCGAAACCCGCCTATTCATTTGTCCATCCAAAGCGGCCCTTGAGTTCTGTCATTTCAGAATACTTCAAGAGACGCTCGCGATGCATACGTCCTACGACGATGCCGGGCGATATTCCCATCCGCTGAGCAAATGCAATAATGCTACTCTTCTCGAACCGGCGCCCGCTTCGAAACTCCGACCAGGCATCTCGCGGTACCAGGAAGTCGGCCGCCCATCGATTCGCCTCGGCTTCAAGCGGCCCATTATTATCATTCTCATTGGTCCCATCAATGATGATCTTCTGAGCGCTGTGTTTGAGGACATGGCAGATTTCATGGAACAACGTGAACCAGAATATATCCTGCCATTTGTAGCGTAGATTCAACTGTATCAGAGCCTTCCGATTCGTGAGCCAACGGGCAACGCCGTTGGCGCGGGTTTTGGGCAGTTCACGAATCACGACGAACGCGACCCCGGCGTCGGCGAATAGTTGCTGCAACTGCGGGGCGAACTCCTGCGGCTGACATTCGGTCATCGCGCGCGCCTGCCGAGCCGCCTCCAGTAGCAGGTCCGGGTCGAATGCGCGGGTCTCTATCGTCTGCGCCTCCAGCTCTCCCTTGCGCAGCCAAGCAGCCAAGGCGCCGGGCGACACCTTGGCGTTGTCGGAGATGCGAAAGCCGAGCACCGCGGTCGTCTTGCGATAGGCAGAGACATTCGCCACTCCGAAGAACTGCAGCAATTCGCGCACCTTCTCCTGCGCATCCCGTCGGACGGCTATCCAGCCGCGCTTCTGCATTTCGCTGACGGGCAGTTCCCGGAGCCATTCCTCCTCGGCCTGCAGGTCGGCTCGCTCGCGGAGCCTGGCTTTGGTCATCCGGTAGTTCTGCTCCAAGTTGACCCAGAACGCCGCCGGTATGCCGAGAACCTTCTCCAGGCCGATCGCAGTGTGGTCGGTGATCGCCTTCTTCCCATGCACGATCTCGTTTACCACCTGAACCGGGCGTCCCAGACGCGCCGCCAGCTCCGTCTGGCTCATGCCGCGCGAGGCGATCTCGTCGGACAGCGTCTCGCCCGGGGGGATGGCCAAGTCCGAATACACGTCACCGCGTGCCTTGCCCTTAGTCACCATAGTGGTTGCTCACATCCTCCACGACTACCTGGTCAGGTCTATCCCTCTGCCGAACTATCATTCGCCAACGTCCTGTCATGTTCAACGCGTACGATCCGGGCCGACTCTTGTACTGGTGCGCACGCATCCGCACGACTGCGAACAGATCCTGGAACTCGGGCAGAGCAATCAGTTCATTCACCATGCGAATGTATCGCCGACCAACGATGGCGCCCCACTCACGATCCGCTCTCGACGAGTCCTGGTAGCATCTGAGGAGCCGGTTCGACTGGAAGATGACTTCCACCCATCACCCTTTCTCTGAAAGGGTGATGCTGACTTGGGCAGGATGTCAAGCGCCCGGCGGACAATTGAGGGCGTCGCTCCCTGCGCGAAGACCCCACCGAGCGCCGCCAGGGCCGATCCCGGCTATCCCCTGCGGTCGCCTGGGCGCGGCGGCCGCCCTGCTGATCGGCTGCTCCAATGCGCCCGACGGCAGTGGCGCAGAACCGGTAGAACCACCACCCGGCGGTGGCGCAGGCCAGCCGGCCGACGGCCCAGTAGTACCGCCACCTCCAGAACCGTCGTATTGCGCCGCCGATGCGCCGAATGACGCGAACGTCCGCTCGTTCACGTGGTGCGGCAGCGGGGATCAGATGTTCTTCCTCAACCGGGACGGAGAGGCGCTGGACCAAACGCTCCATACGCTGCGCCTGGGCAACGACTCCGCCGAGGTGTACGTGATCGCCACCGCCGGCGACGAGGAAGCGGACCCGCAGGTCGAGATCGTGGACCCCACCGGTGCCGCGGCCAGCCGGGTGGGGACCTCCACGATCACCTGGATCAATTGAACCTCCCCGATCGCCATCGTTCCCTTTGCCCCGATCCTACCCCATCAGGCATGATACGCTGCAAGACATGAAGCATGCGGTAGCGAGCGATGGACGCATCATCGTTGCGCTCGACGTTTCGACCCATGACGAAGCGGTCGATCTGGTCGGGAAGCTGGAGAACGTGTCGTTCTTCAAGGTCGGGCTGCAGTTACTCCTTGGGGGAAACCTGTTTGGGCTGTTGGAACGTCTGAGCAAGGAGCGGGATGACGGCAAGGTGTTCATCGACCTCAAGATCGCGGGCGACATCGGCAATACCGTCACCAGCTTCGTGCAACGCGCCGCTACTCTGGGGATTCGGTTCGTCACCTTGGTGGAAGCGGCGGAGCCCGCCATCACCCGGCACACGTTGGATGCCGGCCGGGAAGCGAGGCGCGGTTCCGGCTTCCCGCAATTCCTGATGGTGCCGCTCCTCTCCAGCATCGCAACCCCGGAAGTCGAACCGAAGGGTGGGGTTGACGCCTACATCATCGAGCGCGGACGCGCGATGCTGGAGGCCGGCTGCGACGGGTTGGTGGTTTCCGGGACCGCTATCGGAGCGTGCCGGCAAGCGTTCCCCGATACGACGCTGGTATCCCCAGGGATCAGGCCAACCTGGACCACGCCGGACGATCATGCGCGATTCACCACCCCCACCGACGCGATCCGACAGGGCGCGGACTACCTGGTGGTGGGGAGGCCGGTTCTGCGAGCTGATCAGCCCAAGGAAGCAGCGCAGCGCATCATCGACGAAATCGAGGACGCAAGCGCAACCTCATAGACCGCGGTCGGCAGCTGGCACGGCGTCCAGCACGCCGCCGCGGCGGAGACCCATGAACGACGCAGGTCGATGCGGGCGTGACCGACCGGTCCGAAGTTGACGACCTCAAAGAGGAACTCATGCCGGGCGTGCGCGCCGGTCGTTACCGATCTTCCGTCTCAGGCCCGGAAGCGCGCCCGGACTCTGCCTGCTCCGTGCCGTTGACGGAGTCGCGTTTGAGGGCGCGGTAGGTCTGCTCGTCGATGCCGGTGGCGGACTGGATTACCGGCCACCCGATTCCCGCCTGCAGGAACCCTTCGATGGTCTCCAGCCGCCCCTCCTGTCGGCCTTCCTGTCGCCCCTCCTGCCGTCCTTCCTGCCGGCCTTGTTGCTTGATCTCCTCGACGTAATTCATCGCGTCTCCTTCCGGTCCCGGTATCTGCCGCTGCATCTCCTCGGCAAACCGCTCGCGCATCGCCTCAGCTTGGGTCGCCAGCACGTACAACACGAACATCCGCACCTGCTCCCGACCACCCCGGCGCGCCAGTTCCGCCAGCAACGGCAACGCCCGCTCCAACGCCGGCCATGCCACCGTAGCCCGGCACACCGCCAGCATGATGAGCTGCGCCACCCGCCCCTTCAACCTGCCCCGAACCCCCTCCGGCTCCGTCTCCGAATGGTCGATCAGCACGTGCTCGAAGCGCGGCAGCCACCGCCACCCTCGCACCTCACCGGCGAACAACTCCGAGAACTCGGTGGCGTGCCGCCAGCGTCCGCTCCCCAGATAGAACACCATCGGCACGATCGGCCGCAACTCCGTCTCCGCAGGATTGCGGCGCCGGTCCCGTTCCCAGATACGGCAGCAATACTGCAACAGACGCAGGCGCATCCACCGGTCACGCCTGCGGACCGTGGATTGATGCTCCACCAGCACGTACAGCCAAGCCGGCGCGCCGTCCGGGCGGCGCCGGATGGAGTACAGCAGATCGGACTCGGTGGCGCTCAGGTCCGGGGCGACGAAGGCGCTGTCCTCGACAGACAGGGTCGACCACTGCACGCCGTTGGCGACGGCCGCCGGCAGATGCGCGCGCAGCAGGCCGACCGCCTCGGCCGGATCGCCGAACACCGCGCGGAACAGATTGTCGTGCGGCTGCGTCAAGTCCTGCGCCATCGTCAGATCAGTTCCCGGCTGCCAGCAGGCCAGCAGGGCGCGGCCCGCTCCGTGCCGCAGGCTGAAACAGACATGACGCGATCGCTTCGCTCAGGGCCGGTCACCGGCCCTGTGCCGGCTACGCCGCCCCCTCTCGCGGCGCCTCGGACGGCTGGTTGCGCGCGCTCCAGAACATTCCTTCCATGACGCCCTCGACCTTCGACAGCCGGTCCCAACTCTCCGAGCGCCATTCCGCTAACCTTGCCCCTTGCCCCGATCCTACCCCACTCGATGGACCGGGTGTCACCGTGAGGCACGGCCGCTCGCGTCCACCGGCCGGCAACGCCACATCACCGTCGGTGAATACGCACGGGCGGCGTGGACGCCTGGACGGCAGGAGTTAGCGGGGCGCTGCCTGCTCCGCGCCGTTGGCGGAGTCGCGTTTGAGGGCGCGGTAGGTCTGCTCGTCGATGCCGGTGGCGGACTGGATTACCGGCCACCCGATCCCCGCCTGCAGGAACCCTTCGATGGTCTCCAGCCGCCCTTCCTGTCGCCCTTCCTGTCGTCCTTCCTGTCGTCCTTCCTGTCGCCCCTCCTGTCGTCCTTCCTGCCGCCCCTCCTGCCGGCCTTGCTGCCGGCCTTGTTGCTTGATCTCCTCGACGTAGTTCATCGCGTCTCCTTCCGGTCCCGGTATCTGCCTCTGCATCTCCTCGGCAAACCGCTCGCGCATCGCCTCAGCTTGGGTCGCCAGCACGTACAACACGAACATCCGCACCTGCTCCCGACCACCCCGGCGCGCCAGTTCCGCCAGCAGCGGCAACGCCCGCTCCAACGCCGGCCATGCCACCGCAGCCCGGCACACCGCCAGCATGATGAGCTGCGCCACCCGCCCCTTCAACCTGCCCCGAACCCCCTCCGGCTCCGTCTCCGAATGGTCGATCAGCACGTGCTCGAAGCGCGGCAGCCACCTCCACCCTCGCACCTCGCCGGCGAACAACTCCGAGAACTCGGTGGCGTGCCGCCAGCGTCCGCTCCCCAGATAGAACACCATCGGCACGATCGGCCGCAACTCCGTCTCCGCAGGATTGCGGCGCCGGTCCCGTTCCCAGATACGGCAGCAATACTGCAACAGACGCAGGCGCATCCACCGGTCACGCCTGCGGACCGTGGATTGATGCTCCACCAGCACGTACAGCCAAGCCGGCGCGCCGTCCGGGCGGCGCCGGATGGAGTACAGCAGATCGGACTCGGTGGCGCTCAGGTCCGGGGCGACGAAGGCGCTGTCCTCGACAGACAGGGTCGACCACTGCACGCCGTTGGCGACCGCCGCCGGCAGATGCGCGCGCAGCAGGCCGACCGCCTCGGCCGGGTCGCCGAACACCGCGCGGAACAGATTGTCGTGCGGCTGCGTCAAGTCCTGCGCCATCGTCAGATCAGTTCCCGGCTGCCAGCAGGCCAGCAGGGCGCGGCCCGCTCCGTGCCGCAGGCTGAAACAGACATGACGCGATCGCTTCGCTCAGGGCCGGTCACCGGCCCTGTGCCGGCTACGCCGCCCCCTCTCGCGGCGCCTCGGACGGCTGGTTGCGCGCGCTCCAGAACATTCCTTCCATGACGCCCTCGACCTTCGACAGCCGGTCCCAACTCTCCGAGCGCCATTCCGCTAACCTTGCCCCTTGCCCCGATCCTACCCCACTCGATGGACCGGGTGTCACCGTGAGGCACGGCCGCTCGCGTCCACCGGCCGGCAACGCCACATCACCGTCGGTGAATACGCACGGGCGGCGTGGACGCCTGGACGGCAGGAGTTAGCGGGGCGCTGCCTGCTCCGCGCCGTTGGCGGAGTCGCGTTTGAGGGCGCGGTAGGTCTGCTCGTCGATGCCGGTGGCGGACTGGATTACCGGCCACCCGATCCCCGCCTGCAGGAACCCTTCGATGGTCTCCAGCCGCCCTTCCTGTCGCCCTTCCTGTCGTCCTTCCTGTCGCCCCTCCTGTCGTCCTTCCTGCCGCCCCTCCTGCCGGCCTTGCTGCCGGCCTTGTTGCTTGATCTCCTCGACGTAGTTCATCGCGTCTCCTTCCGGTCCCGGTATCTGCCTCTGCATCTCCTCGGCAAACCGCTCGCGCATCGCCTCAGCTTGGGTCGCCAGCACGTACAACACGAACATCCGCACCTGCTCCCGACCACCCCGGCGCGCCAGTTCCGCCAGCAACGGCAACGCCCGCTCCAACGCCGGCCATGCCACCGCAGCCCGGCACACCGCCAGCATGATGAGCTGCGCCACCCGCCCCTTCAACCTGCCCCGAACCCCCTCCGGCTCCGTCTCCGAATGGTCGATCAGCACGTGCTCGAAGCGCGGCAGCCACCTCCACCCTCGCACCTCGCCGGCGAACAACTCCGAGAACTCGGTGGCGTGCCGCCAGCGTCCGCTCCCCAGATAGAACACCATCGGCACGATCGGCCGCAACTCCGTCTCCGCAGGATTGCGGCGCCGGTCCCGTTCCCAGATACGGCAGCAATACTGCAACAGACGCAGGCGCATCCACCGGTCACGCCTGCGGACCGTGGATTGATGCTCCACCAGCACGTACAGCCAAGCCGGCGCGCCGTCCGGGCGGCGCCGGATGGAGTACAGCAGATCGGACTCGGTGGCGCTCAGGTCCGGGGCGACGAAGGCGCTGTCCTCGACAGACAGGGTCGACCACTGCACGCCGTTGGCGACCGCCGCCGGCAGATGCGCGCGCAGCAGGCCGACCGCCTCGGCCGGGTCGCCGAACACCGCGCGGAACAGATTGTCGTGCGGCTGCGTCAAGTCCTGCGCCATCGTCAGATCAGTTCCCGGCTGCCAGCAGGCCAGCAGGGCGCGGCCCGCTCCGTGCCGCAGGCTGAAACAGACATGACGCGATCGCTTCGCTCAGGGCCGGTCACCGGCCCTGTGCCGGCTACGCCGCCCCCTCTCGCGGCGCCTCGGACGGCTGGTTGCGCGCGCTCCAGAACATTCCTTCCATGACGCCCTCGACCTTCGACAGCCGGTCGCCAACGTTGACCAGCCGCTCGGTGATTTCCTTGATCCCGTCCTCAAGCCGGCCGTCGCCCGCCCTCATCTCATCCCGGAGTTCGCCGATCGCTCCTTCGAGCCGGCTGTCGCCCGCCTTCATCTCATCCCGGAGCTCGCCGATCGCTCCTTCGAGCCGGCTGTCGCCCGCCTTCATCTCATCCCGGAGCTCGCCGATCGCTCCTTCGAGCCGGCTGTCGCCCGCCTTCATCTCATCCCGGAGCTCGCCGATCGCTCCTTCGAGCCGGCTGTCGCCCGCCTTCATCTCATCCCGGAGCTCGCCGATCGCTCCTTCGAGCCGGCTGTCGCCCGCCTTCATCTCATCCCGGAGCTCGCCGATCGCTCTTTCAAGCCGGCTGTCGCCCGCCCTCATCTCGTCCCGGAGCCGGCTGTCGCCCGCCCTCATCTCGTCCCGGAGCGCCGCCATGTCCTTACGGGACCGGCCGTCGAGCCAGCGTATCAACGCGAACATGACGGCGCCCAGCGGGATCGTCCCGCCGATGATCGTCGCGATGATCGCCATCAACTCCTGATTCATCTGAACCTCCCCGAGCGCCATCCGTTCCCTTGCCCGATCCTACCCCAATCGATGGACCGGATGTCACCGTGAGGCACGGCCGCTCGCGTCGACCGCGCCGGCCCGCGTCGAGGATGCAACGCCCTTCAGCACCATCAAGTGCGCGCGGCGCGCTGCCGCTTCAACCGGCGGCTCGTCATCGTACGGATCGCCGGCGTGCGCGCCGACCTCCGCGACCGCGTGATGGTGTAACGCACGCGCGGCGTGGACGCCTGGACGCAGGAGGTTAAATTAATGGTGTCTCCTTCCGGTCACGATCGGACGCAACTCGGTCTCCGCAGGATTGCGGCGCCGGTCGCGTTCCCAGATCCGGCAGCAATACTGCAACAGACGCAGGCGCATCCACCGGTCACGCCTGCGGACCGTGGATTGATGCTCCACCAGCACGTACAGCCAAGCCGGCGCGCCGTCCGGCGGTCGAGTCCCAGGATCGCATCTCGGAGCCGACGTTCGCGTGCCTTCAGCTCGTCCCGGAGCGCCGCCGTGTTCTTACGGAACCTGCCATCGAGCCAGAGTATCAACGCGAACATGAAGGCGCCGAGCGGGATCGTCCCCACGATGGTTGCCGCGAAGATCGCCATCAACTCCTGGTTCACCTGAACCTCCCCGAGCGCCATCCGTTCCCTTGCCCCGATCCTACCCCCATCGATGGACCGGGTGTCACCGTAAGGCACGGCCGCCCGCGTCCATCGCGCCATGCTCCGCGCACACCGCCTGATGGCGCGACTTGACCGGCCGCATGACCGATAATGTAGCCAAGCTACCTTAGAGCTTATGATCGCAAGCGGCCGGAACCGAACAGATCATGGCGGCCATCCTGTCAGCCGGTCCCCGGCCCTGCCGGCTACGCCGCCCCCTCTCGCGGCGCCTCGGACGGCTGGTTGCGCGCGCTCCAGAACATTCCTTCCATGACGCCCTCGACCTTCGACAGCCGGTCCCCGACGTTGACGAGCCGCTCGGTGATTTCCTTGATCCCGTCCCCAAGTCGGCCGTCGACCGCCCTCATCTCGTCCCGGAGCTCGCCGATCGCTCCTTCGAGCCGACGTTCGCTTGCCTTCAGTTCGTCCCGGAGCCGGCCATCGACCGCCTGCAGCTCGTCCCGGAGCCGGTCGTCGCCCGCCTTCATCTCGTCCCGGAGCCGACCTTCGCATGCCTTCAGCTCATCCCGGAGCGCCGCCATGTCCTTACGGGACCGGCCGTCGACCCAGCGTATCAACGCGAACATGACGGCGCCGAGCGTGATCGTCCCGCCGATGATCGTCGCGATGATCGCCATCAACTCCTGATTCACCTGAACCTCCCGAGCGCCATCCGTTCCCTTGACCCGATCCTACCCCAATCGATGGACCGGGTGTCACCGTGAGGCACGGCCTCGTCCACCGCGCCCGCGCCGAGGATGCAACGCCCTTCAACACCATCAAGCGCGCGTGCGGCGCTGCCGCTTCAAATGCATGTATCCCCGACCCGACCGGCTCCGAGCCGGCCGGCGCCCGCCGTTCGTCCGACCGGCAGCGCCGGCGACCGCCTGCACCGTTCGATCACATGCCGTACTCCGCGCACACCCGCATGAGGGCGCGACTTGACCGGCCGCATGACCGACATCCGGGACGCGGCGCGCGACCGCGCCGATCCTCTCTCTGTGTGAGTTATCTCCCTGTGATCCGCAGCAGCTCGGCCGCGAGCTCGTCGTACCACTTCCCGCTTCGAAAGAAGTCTCCGCGCCGCCGCGCCCCCGCACACAGTGCGCGGTACAGATCCGGATCGCCGATCACCCGCTCTATCGCCTCCCGGACCGCGGACGTCGAGCGCGGCTCCACCAGCAAACCGCTCCTTCCGTCCTCCACGACCTCCGGAACGCTTCTCCATGATGTCGATATGACCGGGCGCCCGCACTGCAGCGCCTCCAGCACGATGCCGGGATACCCTTCCACCTTCCAGTACGTCGGCAACACCAACACGTCATGCCGCTCCAGGGCATCCGGCACATCCGCCTGCCGCAGTACACCCCGATACACCGACCTGTCCTGTCCTTCGAACACGCTGAGATCGGTATTCGGCATGATCGGTCCGTACACGTTCAGACAGCAGTCATTCGGAAGCTCCCTGCAGGCGTCCACCGCCTCCCGCAGTCCCTTTTCCATCCGCAACTGCGAAACGAAGATGAAGCGCCGCGCAACCTCTCTCGGCTCCACGCTCGACCTTCGAGTGTCTCGCGTATTCGGAAACCACCGGACGTTTTCGTGGCCGTGAAATCGTCTCCTGATAGCCTCCGCCTGGACCAGAATCGACGCGCAGCGCATGTAGGTAGCGTTCGCCCACCGTCGCCTTGCTACGGAATAATCGTCATATATCTTTGCAAAGTCACCTCCGATGAACTTCAATACGACCGGCCGTCGCAACGCGGTGCAGATCAACCACAGTCCCGATCCGAGCCACCACGCGCTCTTTGCCGATATATGCATGATCACGACGTCGCTGTGACGGATACGCGTCGACACCTGCCACATCAACCTGGCGACCGTCGCGCAATTGTGCCAGATCTGGCGCACGCCGAGATTCACGCGCGGGCGAGAAATGTCCACTACGTTCACGGCCATCGAACGGAGCTTCAACTGCCTCACCATGTCCCCGAAGTTCACTGCCGCACCGCCTACCGGATTGGCGGAGCTGGGCTCCTGTGGAGGCAACGCCCCGATGAGCAGAACGCGAAGCGAGCCCGGTCCGCCGGCGTTCATCGTTCGTCGTGCGACGGCTGGCCGGCGCTGCTCTTTCCCGCCGTGCGGTCGCGAGTCTGACTGGCGACCGCCATCAAGAGGAGCAGGAACACGCCGCGGGCGTCGAAGAGGTCCCCGGATATGCTGCTCGAAACGACGAGCAATCCCAATCCGGCCACCGTCAGCGAATCGCCGAGTCCCATGCCTCGCAACCAACGAGCGAGGTATCTCACGAACGGCAAGCAGAGCAGCAGCAGTCCCGGCAGCCCTCCCTCCGCGAATGCCTCCAAGAACATGTTGTGCGGATAACCCCCCCAGGTCCCTACCTCCTCGAAGCCGGCCAGGCCGAGCCCGAAGACCGGGTTCTGCAGCCCCGCTCGAATCGCTTCCAAAAACAGGACATCTCGGTACGAGAAGAACTGATCGACGAAGAGCAAGATGAGAACCCGATCTCTGAACAGCGCTACCGCGAGTTCGCCGAATCTCGTAGCCACGGCGACCGCCGCCCCCAGTATGGCGACCGCCACAAGCGATACCAGGACGCGCCGGTCCAGGCGATGAACAAACAGGTAGACGATCACCCCAAAACATAGAGCCAGAATGGCCCCGCGCGAACCGGATAGCAGAACGAGCAGCGCGGCCACCGGAGCCGCCGCCATACCGATGACCCTCCGCAGGCGCCGCGCGTCGAATACCAAGTGGAGCGATGCCAATGCCAGCAAGCCCATGTTCCGCCCGAGTACGTTGGGGCCTCCCGACAACACCGAAAACCGGCCTACCGGTACCCAACTGACGACAGACGTCACCGCGCCAATTACGGCGATCACCAACGCGAAGACAAACACGCCTCCCCAGAATCCGTCGATCGTCGCTCGCACGCCGCAAGTCCTCAGCGCAACGACCGTCAGAACGCATGACCAGATCACGAACAACAGATCGTACGCCTTTGTGGCCGCCCGTGTCGGATCCGGCGCCCAAAGGCTGGTGATCACCACCATGTATCCCAGAAACAGTACGAACATGCCGCCGAACGCTCCGACGCCCCGCCCATCGAACCGCCTGGTTCCCATCACCGCTGCCGAACCGATCAACCATGTCGAAAGGCCGGCCAACACCCACAGCCTGAGTTCCAGGTACCATCCCGCTTCTCCGACACCGATGAAGCGCTCCGCCTGCGAGCGCCCGAGGAGTTGAAAGAGCGCGAGCAGGACGCCGCCGACCACCTGAACGCGCATCAGGTTCGAGTCCGTCGGCGGAGCCCAGTGCGCACCGCGCGCCGCGGTTCGCTTCCGCACACCCCGGTTCCGCTCATGCGCGAAACCGCTCGCGACCTACTTCCCCGATCAGCTTCACGTATCGGTCGGTGAACGTTTCCACGGACAACAGTTCCTCCGCCATCTTTCGTCCTTCCCGCCCCAGCCTCCTTCGCGCAGAAGCGGGCAGCTCCGCAAAGCCGACCATCGCCCTGACCATATCGTCGACCGACATCGGGTCGAAGAGCAGTCCGTTGCGCCCGTCTTCGACAAGCCTCACGTTGTCGCCCACGCGGCTGGCCAATACCGGCACCCCGCATGCCATCGCTTCCGCGATCACGTTGGAACAGCCTTCGTGCAGCGACGGCATGCACACCACGTCCGATTGCAGGTACAGCTCTCTGACGTCCTTCCTGGGAGCGTTCACCCGAAATCGCCTCTGAAGCCGGTGCCGCTCTATCGTCTCCACCACACTCCGGTAGTATGCCGCCAGCTTGTCGCGATGCGCCATAGCCCACGCCGGGTCGTCGTTCGGACCATCCGTCGGCGCCTTCCCATACCAGTCTACCTCCAATCCGATCTCCGGATGGCGCGCGCACACCACGCTCACCGCTTCGATGAACCGAAGCGCGTTCTTCTGCGGCGCGAATCGCGCCAATACCAACAAGCGAAGACCGCCGCCTCCGCGCCGCGGGGTTTCGGCAGGCTCGAAGTGTCGAATGTCTACCCCGTTTACGATCACTGTCGTCCGTACTTGCCAGCGTCTCAAGAGCCGCGCTACGATCTCTCCCTGAGTATGTGAGTTGCTTACCACGACATCTGCCAATCTGTGAAAATGATAAGTAACACGACGCTTCATACTGACCGTAACATCCAAATTACGTTCAGACACGATTACCGAAAACTTACGACTCGGCAGCCCCGATAGTTCTACCATCAAATTTGGCCACGAAAGAAAACTTATCACCACATGGGCGTCTGCTCGATCGATCTCCGTGCGTAGGAGAAACCATAGATGCAATCGATTGCGCGACTTCAGATATACTATCGGAATATCGACCTCTTGCAACGCATCCTCGAAAAACAGGTCCGGGCGGAATACCATCACTGTTACGTTGAAGCCTCTACGATGCAACGATGTCGCCAACAGGCAAAACTGGCGCTGTGCCCCACCAGGCTCCAGATGATCGATCACCATTACAATCCGCGAGTTACGATCATCGGCCGCTTGTCTATCGCAAGGCGCCATCTGCCGCCCGTCAGTTTCCTCGGTTCTCATCCAGCCATGCCTGAAACATCAGTATGTCCCATATGCAGGCGTCCCACCGCCGGCTTCCATCGAGGTGTTCCGTCCATCGTTTTCTGATCGGTTCCGGGAGAAAGAACCCTTCGTCGCGCAACCGACCTTCAGCCAACAGCGATTCCGCCCAATCTTTGAGCGGCCCTCTCAGCCACGACTCCAGCGGAACTCCGAACCCCATCTTGGGCCGCTCGACGAGATTCCGGGGCACGTGCCGGTAGAGTACCTGCCGCAATATCCACTTGCTCTCGTCCCCTCTGATCTTCATCGCCAGCGGCAACCGCCAAGCCAACTCCACCACTCGATGATCGAGGAACGGCGCGCGCGTCTCCAGACTCACCCCCATTGCCGCCCGATCCACCTTGACCAGGATGTCATCCGGCAGGTACGTCAACGCGTCGATCGCCATCATCCGGCTCTCGATTTCCGGAGTGTCCGGCCACGCCGCGTGATCTGACAGGCAGGTTCGAGGTTCCGACGCATGACGGACGATCATATCCGGCTCCTTCCAATGTGACATCAAATGGACATACAGATGCTCTGGCGATTGAAAGTCCAGAAACTTGGATATCTTTATCGCTTGGTGATGCATCCGCGTTGACGTCCAGAAAGATGGGATGGCCAAGATCATACGTTGGTATGTTTTTCGTATCCATTTCGGCATCGCTCCCTGCAGCGTCCAAAGCATAGGCGTTCGAAGGTACCGGCGATAGCCGCCGAACAGCTCGTCGCCGCCGTCTCCCGACAGGGCCACCGTCACGTGCCGGCGGGTCATGGCGGAGACCAATGACGTAGGAATCTGCGAGGAGTCGGAAAACGGTTCGTCGTACAGCACGGGCAAGCTGGGAATGACAGCCAACGCATCCTGCGGGGTAACGTACAGCTCCGTATGATCGGTTCCGAGATGCCCAGCCACTTCCTTTGCATGCGCAGCCTCATTGTAGCCCGGCTCGTCGAATCCGATGGCGAATGTCCGCACCGGTCGTGACGAGCAGGCCTGCATCAGCGCTGCGATCGTCGACGAATCGATGCCTCCCGAAAGAAACGCTCCCAAAGGGACATCGGCTACGACCTGCGACACCACCGCCTGCCGCAAGACCTCATGCAGCGCCTCCACGGCCTCGCCGGCGTCGCCCTCGAACGGTCGCTCCCGTCCTGCTTCGATAACCTCCCGCAACGACCAATACCGTTCTTCCTCCGGCAACTCGCCTGCGGGCGACGATTCGTCTCCGAACGCGAGCTTGACAAACGAGCCCGGCGCCAGCTTTCGAATGCCCTGATAGATGGACCAGGGCCATGGAATGTAGTTGTGCCGCAGGTACAACGCCAGTGCTTCCCTGTCGATCACTCCTGCGAATGAAGGATGACATGCAAGCGCCTTGAGCTCGGACGCAAACATGAACACGCCATTCTGCCACCCGAAGTACAGCGGCTTCTCACCGAGTCGATCCCGCGCCAGGTAGAGCGTCCGCTCCTGCCGGTCCCACACTGCGAACGCGAACATTCCCACCGCATACCGAAGCGCCGTCGCCAATCCGAAATGCTCGATCGCCGCCAAGAGAGACTCCGTATCGGACGCGCCCTGCCAGGCGACCACCGGACCGGATCGAGAATCCAACCGGTGTCTCAGCTCCTGATGATTATATATCTCCCCGTTGAACGAAATGACGTAGCGGCCCGAATGGGAGCGCATCGGCTGGTGCCCGGCGGCCGACAGATCGATCACCGCCAGACGCCGATGGGCCAACGCGACGCCGGCGGTTCCGTCGAGCCATACGTCCGCGTCGTCCGGTCCGCGATGCGCCAGCGCGTCCGCCATCTTCGACGCAACCAGCCTTCCCTGCGCTCCCGGAAAGCCGCCGCGCTGAACGAACCCTGCTACGCCGCACATGTCCGCAATATGCTACCGGTCGAGCCGCGCAATCACAATCGCGCCCGCCCGCGACGTCAACGGGCTGACGTGCAGGACGCTATCAATCGCTCCCACATCCCCATTACCTTGTCCTTTCCGAAACGCTTGGTCACCTCAAGCCCGTTCGCGGCAAGACGCTCTCGTTCCGCCTGGTCGGCCATCAACCGAGCCATCGCCTCGGCCAGCTTGTTCACGTCGCCGGATGGA
The DNA here is from genome assembly GCA_965203515.1 of Spirochaetia bacterium. Lineage (GTDB taxonomy): Bacteria > Spirochaetota > Spirochaetia > SZUA-6 > Bin103 > CATQHW01. The sequence goes on along the minus strand of OZ241907.1, from coordinate 3,237,443 downwards.
ACGAGAATGCCATCGATGCCATCCCTTACGATGTGACGAGGACCAGGACAATCGAAGCTCAACACCGGGACTCCGCACGCCATCGCTTCGCACAGCACGTTTGGGAACCCTTCATATCGAGAAGACAACACGAACAGTCCGGCTTCCCGCATCTCCGCGAACGGATCCTGCGTCCACCCAGGAAGCGCAACTCGCCCATGCAGATCGAGCCGATCGCGCAACCGTTCAAGCTTCTGTCGATCGTCCCCCTCTCCCCAGATCGTCAAGGACCACCCGGGATGGTTTGCGGTGACCATCGAGAATGCGGCGATCAACCGGTCGAACCCCTTCTGATGAGCAAGTCGGCCCATCGCCATTACGGTCTTCTTCCTGCCGCCAGTACGCGCAAGACCAGCGTCCACCGGGACCGAAACCGGGTTGGGTATTACCCGTCCTCGCCGCCGAATCGAGTCCGGGAAGTAGCGGAGCGCGTCCGGCGTGAGCGCCACGACACACGCAGCGTAGCGATAACTCCATCTTCGCAGTACGCGCCATGCCGCTCCGATCCGATGGCATGAAGGATCGATGCGCTCGGATACGATCACCGGGATACCGAGCCCCAAGCTCGCCAATATCGTCCTTACGTTCACCACGTCCAAGAACGATACGATGGCGTCCGGAGTACTATCCCTGATCGCGCGCCGCAGGACCGGCAGACGTTTCAGATTGTTGCTGACGGCCTCGACTATCCCGCTTGACTGGCGACTGATACCCAATTGGCGATGATCTACCGCGGGGTGAAGACCATACGCCGGCGTCTCAGTACCGTCGCCGTATGTGAGTAACGTAATGTCCCATCCTCGCGCCGCCCAATGGTTCGCCATGATCGACATCACCCGCTCCGCTCCCCCGCCATGGAGCGAAAAGATGACTAGCGTGATGCGCATGTAACCAAAGCTACGTTACGCAATCGTCGCGCCGCGCGTGGCGGATTGCCCGTGCCACGCCACGCGAACAGGCTTGTGCGGCCGTATCTGTCGGACTTCCGATCATGGGTGCCTCTGATCACCTGCCGGTCCGCCAAAGTGTGAGCCCGCGACACGGCCCCGTCGTTGAGGAACCCCTTCCACGTTGGCGCGACTATCGCTTGACGGCACAGGATTGCAAGATCTCTCTCCAAAATGCAGTGCACGCATATGAAAGAAGTCCCGGTTCCCAGTGACGCCAGGCCGACGCTGGAGGGCGAACCTACCCCACGGCGCGCCGCGCCGACCGAGCCGCCGAAAGCGAAATGAGTCCCCAGCCGGCGCCTGTAGGGCTTGAACGGCACACAATGAAACGATAGGATGCTTCGCAACGTCACCCAATGGAGTTTACGGTATTCACCGCCACCTACAATCGGGCTCACCTGTTGTACCGCGTCTACGACAGTCTGACGGCGCAGACGTTCCGCGACTTCGAGTGGCTGGTAGTCGATGACGGTTCGACCGATGAGACTAGCGCTTTGATAGAAGCATGGCGTAACGAGGCCGACTTTCCAGTACGCTACTACCATCAGAAGAACCAGGGTAAGCACGTCGCATACAATCACGCCGTGCCGCTCGCCCGAGGCAGGTTCTTTCTCACGCTCGACTCGGACGACGCCTGCATACCGCATGCGTTGGAGAGGCTCAAGCACTATTGGGACGCGATACCCGACCGGGAAAAACCAAAGTTTTCCGCAGTTACCGTCTTGTGTATGGACGAGGAGGGGCGTATTGTCGGTGACCACTTTCCGTATCTCATTACCGATTCCGATTCGCTCGAAATGCAATACCGATTCAAGGTCCGCGGAGAGAAATGGGGATTTCAACGTACGGAAGTCATGCGGGACTATCCGTTCCCCGTCCCTGATCGGAAGCTGTCCCACGTCCCCGAATCGATAGTGTGGAATCGTATAGCCCGCAAGTATAAAACCCGTTTCGTAAACGATAGCTTGCGTATCTATCATACGGAGTCAGACAGCATAACCGCTGTGGCCGAAGTTGGAAGGAATGCATACTCGTACATGCTCGGCAATCGAATAAAGTTGAACGAGCATATCGATTATCTTCGATACGCGCCGATTGCTTTTCTGAAATCGGCCGCCAACTACGTTCGCTTTTCGCTCCATGTGCGTAAGAACCCCATCGATATCGTGGCTTCGATGGAGAATCGACGGGCGAGACTGCTGTGTCTGGCGGCCCTTCCGCTTGGCTGCGGCGTATACGCGCGCGACGTGAGGCGCACAAAGTAACATCGGACGCTTTGGTAACTATATCGAGTTCTCTATCGACTTCTTGGCTACCACGAATACACGACTTGTCGTCAAGTCACTGTCATGCATGCCGCGAAATCTCCTTGATAGATCGCTCCTGTGAATAGCCGAAACCGTGGGTGTCGCGATCTGGCGTCTTACGGTGAAGCCGTATTCGCGCAACAGCTCCATATGGGTTGAGCACGGTTCGCGGTTGATCAAGTACGATCTTCTACCGCGGATTACCTTCCACAGTAGGTCGCTACATGCCCAGTGACCATTCCATGCATCGCTCATCCCATGAGATCTGAAATCGATAGTGTGTGAGACATATCCACCAGGTTTGAGCCAATGGAGCATGCATCTATACGTGGGCGACAGGTCGTCTACGTGCTCCAGCACGGCCTGCGAGTAGATCAGATCAACCGACCGTTCTTGTATCACGGACGGATCAGACCAGGGCGCTCGATAGGTAATCATCCGACCTCCGGCAATCGCATCTCTGATTTGTCTGATCCGTCGCTCCTCCAATGCTTTACCGAGGAGTTTGTCATGGAGTATCGACGACGGAAATTTGTATGTTTCGAGCAATGGATAGATTTCCGGGAACTCATGATTGTCGGGAATTCTCGATCGTATTCTGAACAACGCCACCAACTCGTCAAATACTCGCAGACTTTTTTCGACACTGACCTTGTTGACAGCATCAAGGGCGTAATATCTCGCGCATCCTGAAAGCAATGCAGCCAATCCGCAGCCGATCGAACCGCCAGGTCCCAACTCTGCGACCGTCTCCGGAATGCCGTCTAATCCGCAATCCTTCGCATGGATCAGGTGCCGCAACCAAACTGCGTAACAGTACCTTGCCGATGCCGTTCCACCAATACCGCGTTTTCTGCGTGCTTCTCGAGGTCCGAGCAGATACGGTCCCACGAACGGCACGAACGTACATAACCCGTATACTATCGCCTTTGGATTCGTATTCACATTATATCCCTGTTCATGCAGTAGGTTGTTCGGCAATATCTGCCCACACACGTGCGTAGAATCCATACCGAAGGCGATACGCCGACAAGAGCTTCTGCACTGCGCGCCGAGCTCCGCCTCGGTAGTCGTTCTCATTCTCATCTCGGACCCTCTCGACGATAGGTTGGTGGTACGCGATCGTTCTCATGCAGTCTCCGCTTCGACAGTACTACAGGACCGAGTCCAATATCCAGCGTGGCGCACCCTCGGCGGCAGTTTCGGAGTGCAGGGGAGCCCGCGTCATCGAAGATGCCGGCCGGCGGGTCGGGCCACCAGCCGGCTGCAGACGGTCCGTCTCTTGGGCGAGGTCGGTGGTGCGGGTGACAGCACCCGGTAGCCGTGCTTGATGAGGTGCGAGGAACGTGCGCAGTTGCTCCTGCCTGCGCCACCCGGCCCCTTCAAACCCTGTCCCGAACTCCCCCGGCGGAGTCTCCGAGTGGATCAGGTACATGCTCAAACGCGGCAGCCACCGCTTGTTTGGCGGCGCGCCACGCGCGGAGGTGGGACGTGCCCGGACCGGCCGACCGGCGGGAATCAGCGCGGCGCGTCCGGCTCCGTGCCGTTGGCGGAGTCGCGCTTGAGGCTGCGGTAGGTCTGCTCGTCGATGCCGGTGGCGGACAGGATCACCGGCCACTCGACCCCCGCTCGCAGGAACCCTTCGATGGCTTCCAACCGACCCTCCTGCCGGCCTTCTTGCCGTCCCTTCAGCTCGCCTTCTTGCCGGCCCTCCTGCCGGCCCTTCAGCTCGCCCTCCTGCCGGCCCTCCTGCCGACCCTCCTGCCGACCCGCCTGGACGCCTCGTTCCAGGATTTCGGCTTCCCAGCGATCGATCTTCTCCAACAACATCGCGCTTGCCTCCTCGTAGTCGCGAATCGACGGCAGCTTCACGCCCCACTTCCGCCCCAGGGCGCCCAGCCACAGGTCGAAGCTCCTCGTCAGCCCCGGCTCATCCTCCGCAGCCAGCCACTGGCCCAACTCCCGCACCCGCTCCGCCAGCATCCCGGCCTGCCGGCTGCGCTCCACGTCCGCCATCCACGTTATCAGGTTCGGCCTCGGCAGATCATCCGCTTCCGTCGCCACCAGATCGACCACGTCATAGCTCAGCGTGACCTGCGCGAGACCGTCGTGCTCCCACCTCGGCGCCAACTCCAGCGACTGCGGCGCGTCCCACCGGGTGCCGCCGTTGTACAGCACGACGTGCAGCACCGGTTCGACCGTGTCGCCCTTGCGCCACCGGTGGTCGCGGTACCGCCGCTGGTACAGCAGGCTGGTGTAGTTGAGAAACCGCAGCGCCATCGCGTAGTCGACCGACGACTGATGCTCGATCAGCACGTGCATGGTCTCCACGCTGCCGTCGGCGGCGCGCAGGTCGATGGACCAGACGACGTCGCCGAGGCGCCGGCGCAGATCGTCGTCGACGTTCTCCGTCGGGTCTTCGCGCAGGGAGTCGAAGTCGAGCGCGTCAGCCCAAACGGCCGGGCGCCGGGGCGCGATGAACCCGACCAGCAGGTCCTCGATGATGCGCCGATGGGTGAGCAGGCGCTTGTACGAAGCGTCGTTCATGGGGCCTCCGTCGATGGCGGCGCCGTGCTGACGCGGAACGGATGATCGTGGGGCTGGGCGCAGGGGTCTGCCATCTCTGCCCCCTTACAACGACGCCGCGTCAGCGGCGCTTCACGGTGGACGCGCCCGGCCGGCGGGAATCAGCGCGGCGCGTCCGGCTCCGTGCCGTTGGCGGAGTCGCGCTTGAGGCTGCGGTAGGTCTGCTCGTCGATGCCGGTGGCGGATTGGATCACCGGCCACCCGACCCCCGCTCGCAGGAACCCTTCGATGGTTTCCAACCGGCCCTTCAGCTCGCCCTCCTGCCGGCCCTTCAGCTCACCTTCCTGGCGGCCCTCCTGCCGACCCGCCTGGACGCCTCGTTCCAGGATTTCGGCTTCCCAGCGATCGATCTTCTCCAACAACATCGCGCTTGCCTCCTCGTAGTAGCGAATCGACGGCAACTTCACGCCCCACTTCCGCCCAAGGGCGCCCAGCCACAGGTCAAAGCTCTTCGTCAGCTCCGGCTCATCCTCCGCAGCCAGCCACTGCCCCAACTCCCGCATCCGCTCCGCCAGCACACCGGCGCGCCGGCTGCGCTCCACCTCCGCCATCCACGTTATCAGGTTCGGCCTCGGCAGATCATCCGCTTCCGCCGCCACCAGATCGACCACGTCATAGCTCAGCGCAAGCTGCGCGGCTCCGTCGTACTGCCGCCTCGGCACCAACCCCGCCAGCGACCGCGCCGCGTCCCACCGGGTGCCGCCGTTGTACAGCACCACGTGCAGCACCGGGTCGGCGGTGTGGCCCTTGCGCCACCGGTGGTCGCGGTAGAGCCGCTGGTACAGCAGGCTGGTGTAGTTGAGGAACCGTAGCGGCATCGCGTAGTCGACCGACGACTGATGCTCGATCAGCACGTGCATGGTCTCCACGCTGCCGTCGGCGGCGCGGCGGTCGATGGACCAGACGACGTCGCCAAGGCGCCGGCGCAGGTCGTCGTCGACGTTTTCGGTCGGGCCTTCGCGCAGTGAGTCGAAGTCGAGCGCGTCAGCCCAACCGGCCGGGCGCCGGGGCGCGATGAACCCGGCCAGCAGGTCCTTGACGATGCGCCGATGGGTGAGCAGGCGCTTGTAGGAAGCGTCGTTCATGGCGACAGACTTCTACCCTGATTCATGCTGAATCGATCCTTTGATCTCGACGCAGCATCCGGTATCCCATGATCATCACGAACGCGCACGAAAACAGGTATACGCACGCCGTCGATAGCGCTATTCCCACTACTCCCCAAATGCTCATGAAGATATAGTTCAAGGCGATGTTGATGATCAGATTCAGAAACGATCCCACCAACAGAATCTGGTTGGCCTTCAAGGCCGAAATCACCCGCACGAATATCATCCCGCAGACATAGAACGGAATCTGCAATGCATAGACCGCCTGGATTCGTCCGACCAGTACGGTGTCGCCGCCGCTGAACGCACCTCGTTCCAGGACGAAACCGATCAACGGCTCGGACAAGAGAATCAACGTCAACGAGACGACGGTCGTCGCCAGCAGTATCCACTTGCTGTATACCCGGAGGACCGAGCGCAGTTCGGTCCAGTTGCGGTCGTTCGAGAGTTTGGAGAAGAACGGCAGTACGGCCGTCGCGATCGCCCCCGACACCACCTGCAGAATCACGCTCACGAAGCGCTCGCCGTAGCCGAGCGACGCTACGCTTCCTGCCGGCAGCGATGCCGCCATCGCCCGATCGACCACGGTGGTGGCGCTCATCATCAGCGACCCCGCAGCCATCGGCATGTACTGCGCGACTACCTGGCGGCTCGCGGGGCTGCTGCTGCGCCGCCGCGGGAGCAATGCCATGCCGCGCGACTTCAGCGCCGCGCCCAGCACCGCGAGTTCGCCGAGCATCCCTGCGGTCGTGCCGATCGCCATGGCGTAGATGCGCGTCGACGGCGCCGGCCACAGCAGCAGGAACGCCATCGTCGATACCGGTATCAGCGCCGGTACCGCAGCGACCAGGGAGAACCGTTCATCGGCGTTGAGGACCGATCCGTATATGACCGAAACTCCCTTTATGACGATCCCCGGCACCAGAAAGTAGGAGAGCCGCGTTGCCAGCGCCAGCTTGTCCGCATGAAAATTCGACGCCAGCAGCGGCAGCGCATACGGCAGCAGGATCGCAAAGCACGCGGCCACCACCAGCAGCAGCGCCACGGCGAAGAACATCACCCGCGAGAACAGCGCCTGCGCCTGGCCGTCGCCGTGCCGTTGCCGTACCTGGATGTACGTCGGCATCAACGCGGAACTGAACGCCCCGCAGATCACGGTGATGCACAGTTGCGGAATCAGGAACGCTATCAGATACGCGTCCATGTCGTCGCTCGTACCGAAGAATGATGCCACCAGTATCGTAGAGCCCAGCGACACCAGCTTGATGACCACGGTAATCGCGCCGATAGCGAGCACAGCCCCGGATATCCTGGACGCCACCGATCGTTCGTATGACGGCGAGCGCCGCCGTATCGCGTCTACGACGGTACGTATGGGCGAGTTGGCTTCGGCAGGCATCTGCGGACTACGGCTTCGACGCGCTCGACGCTGCGCCGTCATGGTACTCCCGGTGCCAATGCACGAATCGCCGCACCCCTTCGCGGATATCCAATCGGGGTCGGAAGCCCGTCCTGCCCCGCAGCGCCGTGCAGTCGGCCCACGTAGTTGCCACGTCGCCGGGCTGCATCGGCGCCATCCGTATGCGTGCCTTCATTCCCAACTCGGCTTCGACGGCTGCCAGCAGCTCCGTGACGGATGCGGGCCGGCCATTGCCGAGATTGTACACCCGGGCGGGCGCCGGCGAGATGGACGACTGACGGCCGTCCCAGTCCGGGTCGCCGCACGGCGGCCGCTCCAACACGCTCGATATGCCGTCCACCACGTCGTCTATGTACGTGTAGTCGCGGCGCGGCCTTCCCTGGTCATGGAGGTCTATGGCGTCGCCGCGCAATACCGCGTCGGTAAACCGAAACAGCGCCATGTCGGGCCTTCCCCATGGGCCGTAGACCGTAAAGAATCGCAAGCCGGTCGTAGGAATCCCGAACAGGTGCGAGTAGCTGTGCGCCATCAGCTCGTTCGATCGTTTCGTGGCTGCGTACAGGCTGACGGGATGGTCCGCGGCGCCGGTCTCACGGAAGGGAACGTGCCGGTCCAGACCGTATACCGAGCTGGAGGAAGCGTAGACCAGGTGTTGCACCGGGTGCTTTCTGGCCGCTTCCAGCACGCTCAGGAAGCCGTGGACGTTGTTGGCGACGTAGGCAAATGGATCGCTGAGCGAGTACCTTACCCCCGCTTGGGCCGCCAGATGGCACACCATGTCGAACTTCTCGCTGGCGAACAGCGCCAGAACCCCGTCCTGATCGGTCAGGTCGAGCCGCATGAACTTCAAGCGGCGGTCTCTCGCCTCCGCCATCCTGCCGTCGTTGCCTTCCGTGTCGGTCGCGACTATGCCGAGCTGCCGCAGACGATCCAACTTCAACTGCACGTCGTAGTAGGGGTTGAGGTTGTCGATGCCGATTACCTCGTGACCCTGATCCACCAGCCGGCGAGCCACGTGAAAGCCGATGAAGCCGGCCACGCCCGTAACGAGGAACTTCATGGCGGAAGATTGTGCCCGGCCGCACGTCGGAGCGCAAGGCGAAGGATGCGTGGAGTTGTCCCGGTTTGGTGGACGGGTAACCTCTGATGTGCACAACCCCGTCGCAGAGGAACAGTCCTCGCGATGGCGTTGGCCGTCAAGCCGATCGTCATGCTGCCGCCTCCATTTCGTCGGCGACTGCTTGGCGGCGCGGCTGCCGGAACGCTCCGGGAACTGGAACGATGGTCGTGCACGCCGAGCAGGCGGCGAGTCTGATGCAGGCCGCCGACCAGGTGCGCCACGACTCACATCGCACTGCCCGGCGCCATGCGCTGGCTGCGCCGCCGCGTGCGCTTGGTCCGGCAGGCGCTGCTGGTGGTGATCGGCTTGCTGCCGCAGCACCTCGCCGGCTGCCGGGCCGAGCTGACCGCCTGCCGCATCCCCGGCACCGACCGTACCCGCGTGGCCGCCGGACCATGCGCGACTGGCTGCATCGCTAGCGCGCCGGCGGCTTCGATGTCCGGTACCCCGAGCCGCGCGCCGACCGCAGCTAGCCGCAGCGGCTGTCTGAGGCCGCCGAGTTGCTGATCAAGACCGAGCATCCGTCCTGGTCGGTGCGGCATCTCGGCCTGTACCGGATGCTCTACGTCTCGATGATCACCGGGCAACGTCATGGACCGGTACCAGTCGATCGCCTGGGAACTCGACCTGCCGGCCGAACGCTCCCGCGCCACCGCCTGCCGTGCCATCCGGTCTGAGATCACCCGCCAAGTCCAGGAAGCCAGGCCGCTGCCGGTGAGATGTCACTCAACTGATGATCGATCAGGCAGCATGACCGTCGGACGCCGCCTCGACATCATCGCAGCCCTTTAGCTAAACCGGCATAGCGCCGTGTTTAGCAGAACAGCCCGGCGGGTGCGCCCGTCGGGTGGTAGCGGTCGGCGGCTGCGGCAGCGCGCGCTGCAACGCCGGTCAGGATGAGAACCGAACGACAATCAAGATGAGAAACCGGTGTCGCAACGGCGGGAGCGGCTGCCTTTCAGCGATCGTCACCGCGGCGGGCCATCGGGACGGCTCTCGCCGGCACGTGGTCAACGGCGCACTTGTCGAACACTATCTTGGCGGCAATGCAGGTGGGCGCTATGGCGTTGTACCGCTCGGCCGTCGCGCTGGTGGCGCCGGCGATCGAGGGTCCGACGAACCTGCCGCCGATCGAGGCGCTCGTCCTCGGTACGCCGATCGTGACCGTGCGGCTCTTCGACGTACCGAAGCAGGTCGGCAAGGCGGCGCTCCTGTTCGACCCTTACGACGTGGACGACATGGCCGGTCAGATATACCGCGTGTGGAGCGATGACGAGCTGCGCTCCAGGTTGCTCGCCCATGGCGAAGAGCGCGCCCGCGCCTATCTTCCGGGCCACTTCGCGGCGCGCTCTCATGCAGTCTCCGCTTCGACAGTACTACAGGACCGAGTCCAATATCAGCGCGGCGCGTCCGGCTCCGTGCCGTTGGCGGAGTCGCGCTTGAGGCTGCGGTAGGTCTGCTCGTCGATGCCGGTGGCGGATTGGATCATCGGCCACCCGACCCCCGCTCGCAGGAACCCTTCGATGGTTTCCAACCGGCCCTTCAGCTCGCCCTCCTGCCGGCCTTCCTGGTGGCCCTTCAATCGGCCCTCCTGGACGCCTCGTTCCAGGATTTCGGCTTCCCAGCGATCGATCTTCTCCAACAACATCGCGCTTGCCTCCTCGTAGTCGCGAATCGACGGCAGCTTCACGCCCCACTTCCGCCCCAGGGCGCCCAGCCACAGGTCGAAGCTCCTCGTCAGCCCCGGCTCATCCTCCGCAGCCAGCCACTGCCCCAACTCCCGCACACGCTCCGCCAGCACACCGGCGCGCCGGCTGCGCTCCACCTCCGCCATCCACGTTATCAGGTTCGGCCTCGGCAGATCATCCGCTTCCGTCGCCACCAGATCGACCACGTCATAGCTCAGCGCGACCTGCGCGAGACCGTCGTGCTCCCACCTCGGCGCCAACTCCAGCGACTGCGGCGCGTCCCACCGGGTGCCGCCGTTGTACAGCACGACGTGCAGCACCGGTTCGACCGTGTCGCCCTTGCGCCACCGGTGGTCGCGGTACCGCCGCTGGTACAGCAGGCTGGTGTAGTTGAGAAACCGCAGCGCCATCGCGTAGTCGACCGACGACTGATGCTCGATCAGCACGTGCATGGTCTCCACGCTGCCGTCGGCGGCGCGCAGGTCGATGGACCAGACGACGTCGCCGAGGCGCCGGCGCAGATCGTCGTCGACGTTCTCCGTCGGGTCTTCGCGCAGGGAGTCGAAGTCGAGCGCGTCAGCCCAAACGGCCGGGCGCCGGGGCGCGATGAACCCGACCAGCAGGTCCTCGATGATGCGCCGATGGGTGAGCAGGCGCTTGTACGAAGCGTCGTTCATGGGGCCTCCGTCGATGGCGGCGCCGTGCTGACGCGGAACAGAGATCGTGGGGCTGGCGCAGCGGTCTGCCATCTCTGCCCCCTTACAACGACGCCGCGTCAGCGGCGCTTCACGTGGATGCGCCCGGCCGGCGGGAATCAGCGCGGCGCGTCCGGCTCCGTGCCGTTGGCGGAGTCGCGCTTGAGGCTGCGGTAGGTCTGCTCGTCGATGCCGGTGGCGGATTGGATCACCGGCCACCCGACGACGTACAGCCGTTGCGGCAGCCCGCGGCGGATCAGCGCCTGCTTGAAGACCGGCAGGAAAGCGGTGGTGTTCTCGGCGCGGGCGAAGGCGGCGAACGGACAGAGGCGGGTGGCGTCGTCGAGGAAGGCGATGAGGTAGCACGTGCGGCGCTGACGGCGGTCGGCGGCGACCGCCGGGCCGTGCATGACGTCGCTCATCCACAACTGAGAACGTTGCCGTCGGTGATGTCTCGTATCACCCGTGCAGATGGATCACCGTGCCGTTCGGCATCCGTCGCGGTTGGCGTCGTTGTAGCTGAACTCGGGGCCTTACGACCGGTATGATGATAGAACGGTTCTATGGAGTCGTCGTAATTGGTCGTATAAGATGCGCATCCACGGCCGGCCCAGCACGTCCTTCTAGCCGTCGGCGAGCTGCTTGGCGGTAAAGGTCTCATAGAGTAGATCACGCAGGCTGACGTCCGGGCCGGCGTTGACGGCGTCGGCCAACGTGGGGAGATCGTATCGTCAGGCGCGGTTCCGAGCAGCTTGGCGAAGCGATCCTTCAGCTCGCCGCCGGTGGGCAAATTCTTGCCTTGAATGTTCCGGGCGTTCCGGGAAAAGCCGGAGCCGAGAAACAGGACCGATCCGTGAGAATCGAGTTCCGTCAAGCGAGTTGGCACCATGTGGGTTACAGGATTCCGAGGACGGCTCGCCGCGTCAACCGGCGCGAGCTCGTGCGACGGCACACGGCTTCGCCCATAGCGCCCGAACAGACCGCGAGTTGACGCGACCGCCCGCCGGCGGACAGCCTGTGGCCTCGATGCTGATCCGCAGGACCGCCTACGCCCGATCGGGGCTGGTCGGCAACCCCTCCGATATCTTCGGCGGGAAGGTGATCTCGCTCCTGTTCGACGCCTTCCGCGCGCACGCCATCGTCTACGAGTCGCCGCTTCTGACCGTGGTCCCCAGCGCCCGCGACCGCACCACCTTCGACGACGCCGAGTCGCTCATCCGCTACCGGCGCAGATTCGGCTACTACGGCGGCATCCGCCTCATCGAAGCGCTGATCGTCCGCCTCCATCGCTACTGCCGGACGCGCGGCATCGATCTGCCGCCGCGCAACTTCACCGTCGAGTACCGCTCCGACATCCCGTTCGGCGTCGGACTCGGCGGCTCCTCGGCCATCATCACCGCCGTATTCCTGGCGCTCATGGACTTCTATGAGCTGACCGACGCCGACCTCCCCAAACCGGAGCAGCCGGCCATCGTCCTGGAGACCGAGACCGAGGAGCTGGGCATCACCGCCGGGCCTCAGGACCGCGTGATCGCCGTCTACGGCGGCGTGGTCGCCATGGACTTCTCGGCGGCCGCCCTCGCCCGCAACGGCGGCCGGCACGGCGACTACCGGCCGCTGCCCCCCGAGCTGCTTCCGCCCCTGTTCGTCGCCTACGACGAGCGGCTGTCGAAATCCTCCGGCGCCGTCCACAACGCCATGCGCTACCGCGCCGCGGTCGAGCACGACCCGGCGGTGCTCGACGCCATGGCCGGCAAGGCGGCGCTGGTCGACGAGGCGGTCGCCGCGCTGCGCGCCGGTCGCCGCGACCGCCTCGGCCCCATCATGGACCGCGACTTCGACCTGCGGCGCTCGGTCTACGACCTGCCGGCCGACCAGGTGCGCATGATCGACATCGCGCGCCGCCACGGCTCGCATGCCAAACTGGCCGGCTCCGGCGGCGCCGCCATCGGCACCTGCGACGACGCCGCCCATCTGCAGCGGCTCACGCGCGCCTACGCGGAGGCCGGCATCTCCGTGGTCCCCGTGCGCGTCGCCCGCCACCCGCCGGGCGCCCGGCATTGAATGCGGTCCTGCTGGCCGCCGGTTACGGAACCCGCATCCGCTCGCTGTTCCCGGACACGCCCAAGGCGTTGATCGAGGTCGGCGGACGCGCGCTCATCGACCACCTGATCGCCAACCTGGCCCGCTCCGGCGCCGTCGACTCGGTGCTGGTCGTGACCAACGAGCGGTATCGCGACCGGTTGCGGCGTCACCTCGCCGCCGGCGCGCCGCTGCCCACGCGGGTGATCGGCGACGGCACCGCAGGCGAGGCCGAACGCCTCGGCGCCCTGGGCGACCTGCAGCTCGCCCTGCGCCGGATCGGCCGCGGCGGCGACGTGCTGGTAGCGGCCACCGACAAGCTGCTGGCCTTCGAGCTGGCCGAGCCGCTCCGCTTCGCCCAGGAACGCGCGGCGCCGGTCACCCTGTGCGTGCGGCTGCCGGACCGGCGGCGCCTGGCCGGCCGGCACGGCTGCGTGCTCCTCGACCCCGCCGGCCGCATCGTCGACTTCGAGGAAAAGCCCGCGCGCCCCCGATCGAATATCGCCAGTCTGGCCGTCTACGTGCTGCCCCCCGCGGCGCAGGAGTTCCTCGACCGCTACCTGCGCGCCGGCGGCGACCGCGACGCGCCCGGCCACTTCCTGAGCCGGCTGACCCGCGCCATGGCCGTGTACGGCTACGTCACCGCCGGCGTCTGCTACGACGTCGGTACGCCCGATTCCTACGCCGAAGCGCAGCGCGCGTTCACGACGTAACGGCGCGGCCCGTGGTCAGAGCGCGATCGTTCGATTATGGTACCGCGCCATGAACGCACCAGCGCCGTTTGACCGCATGCGCCTCCAGGGCCGATCCCGGCTGTCGCTACCGCTATCCGTTGCGGTCGCCCTGGGCGCGGCGGCGGCCGTCCTGCTGAGCGGCTGCGCCAATGCGCCCGGCGCCGGCGGCACGGGCGAGCCGGCCGGTGACGCGAACGCCCGCTCGTTCACGTGGCGCGGCAGCGGGGATCAGGTCTTCTCCCTCAACCCGGACGGAGAGGCGCTGGACAAGACGCTCCACACGGTGCGCCTGGGCAACGACTCCGCCGAGGTCTACGTGATCGCCACCGCCGGCGACGAGGAAGCGGACCCGCAGGTCGAGATCGTGGACATCACCGGTCGCGCGGCCAGCCGGGTGGGGACCTCCGCGCCCCGGCAGCAGCCGCGGCCGCCGAGCGAGCCGGCGCCGGAACCGGCCTGGGTCGAGGAGATCGGCGACGTCCGCCCGCGGCTGGAACGCGCGGCGGCGCGCTTGCCGGGCGCCGTCCAGCCGCAACGAGCGGTCGTGCGAGGCAGCCGTGAGACGCTCCGGGACATCCGCGATTCCGCCGGCAACTTCAACTCCATCCCGGCCACCGCCCGCGCGGTGGTCACCGACGGAACGATCACCGCGGTGGTGTGGGTGGCCGACCGGGAATGGGCGTGCGGCGCGGGGTGCGTGACCCAGCCGATGGCGGACGCGCTCGCCAACGCGTTTCTCCGCCCCGGTCCCGACAACGACATCTACGACTGGCTCACCGCCATCTTCGGGGCCCCGTGGGGGCAGCACCGCTACCGCAACATCATTCCTCCGCAAGCCGCCAGCGAGATTCACGTCCTGCTGTTCGACATCGACGGGGACGGCCTCCCCCGGCCGGGGGACGTTCGCGTAGTGGGCTTCTTCCAGCGACTGCACAATTTCCTCCGGGCCGGCAACCCGCCCCTGTTCCGAGGCTCGAACGAACGGCTGATGCTGTTTGCGGATTCGCCGTTTCTGACGCAGGACCAGGATACGATCATCGGCACCTTGGCGCACGAGTTTCAGCACCTGATCCACTTCTATCAGAAGAAGATCGTACGGGATATCGATAGTGAAACGTGGTTCAACGAGATGGCCTCCCTGGTGGCGCAGGACCTGATCGCCGACAAGCTCGAAATCGACGGACCGCGCGGGGTTGCCTCCGACGACGCCGCGGCGGGCGATCCGGAAAACCGATTTGGCCGCCTCCCGGAGTACAATCGCTACAACGACATTCAGGTGACCGCATGGGACGGCACGCTGGCCAACTACTCGATCACCTACGCCCTGGGCGCCTACCTGGCCCGCAATTACGGCGGCGCCGAGCTGTTCGGCCGGATCGTGCAGAGCGGGCGGTCGGGGGTCGAAGCGGTCGAGGGGGCGCTGGGCGAGCTGGACCACGAAGTCACGTTCCCGCGACTGCTGGCCAACTGGGCGGCGGCCAACCTGCTGTCGGACAACACCGCGGCCCCCGTTCCGTACCGCTACAACCCGGGGACGTGGAGCACCTCCCGCGCCGCCGGCACGACCTTCCGGTTGGGATCGATCAACCTGTACAACTATACCCACCGAGACTATCCGGACCGACCGGGGCCGTACCTGCACGACTTGATCGCGTTCAACGCCCGCACGCAGCCGCCGCACTCCAACATGTACACCACGCTCGGCCGCGTGGCCGGCACCCTCCGCCTGCGCGTCACCGCACCCGCCGGCAACCGCGTCACGGTGGTGGTCAAGGAGTGACGCGCGCCGGCGCGGCGGTGGCGCTGTCCGCCGGGATGCTCCTGGCATGCGCCTCCGCGGACCAGGTCGGCGCGCCGGACCCGGCGGAATCGGACGACCGGTCCGCGATTACCGACCGGTCCGCAATTACCGACCGGTCAGGTACCGGCCGGATCGCGGTCACCGGCCGGATTACGGTGACCGGCTCGGAGCCCCACGTCCGGCTGGTCGTGGTCACCGACGAGGTGACCTACGAGCTGGTCGGCGATCCGGCGGCGGAGCTGCGGCGCCTGCAGCAGCGCCGCGTGACGGTTCGCGGCCAAGTGGTGCGGGAAGCGTACGAACCGGGCGTGCCCGCCCGGCTCCGGGTCGACTCCTACGCGCTCGAGCGCGGCACGGACGGGTGAACCTCAGCGCACCGCGGCCAGATCGATGCGCAGCGATACGCTCACCAGCAGGGAGAAGCGCGGATCGACCTCGCTCCCTTCCCCGAAGGCGAACCGCGCCGTGCCGCGGTAGCGGGTGCTCACGCGCAGGGCGTCGCGCGTGTAGGTGACGCCGACCGACGCGGTGTAGAGCTGCCGGTTGCGCTCCGGCCGGTCCGCGTAGAGATCGAACAGCGGCTTCAGCCACCCGTCGAGGGCGACGTCGCCCACCCGCAGCCGCGACTGCAGCCGGCCGCCGGCGGTGAGCAACCGCCGGTCGTCGTCGTGGCGCAGGATCAGCTCCGTGCCCAGGTCGAGCCGGTCGGTCAGATCGACGTCGAGCCGCGGCTGAAAGCTCACCGACCGGTCGTCGCCTTCGGCCGGCTCCCGCGGGTCGGAACGGGTGGTGAGCCGTACCGGAAGCGTGACGCGGGCGCCGCCGCCAAGCGGCTGGCGCACGGTCGTCACGACGGTGCGGCGCACGTAGCTGGGCGACAGCTCCTCTTCGTCGTCCTCCTCGATACCCTGCGCCGACTCGTAGGTGACGGTTATCGTCGGCGGGTCGAGGGCGGCGACGGAAGTGGCCGGGCCGGCGAGCAACCCGGCAATCAGCAGCCCGGCGATCAGCAACGCCAGCTCCGGCACGCCCGCGCGCGACCGGATCATGACCCCGTATCGGCGGCCGGCGCGCCGTCGATGCCGGCCGGGTCGCCGGTCGGGTCCGCCCGGCCGCCTGACGTCGAGTGCGCCGGGCGGATACGATGGGCGCGCAGCCGGACCGCGGGCGCAGCCGTCCGCGCCGTACCCCCGGCTGCCGCACCGCCGATGCCGTCCCGCGCTAGCACCACCAACCGCATCATCGCCGTCACGCTCGGCGCCGGGGTCACCGCGGCGCAGGCGATCAGCGCCGGCGTGGGCTGGCAGGCGATGGCGTCCGCCTTCGAGCGGGCCGCCAGCATCGGCGCCGCCCCGCTCGCGGGCGCCGCGGCCGCCGGCCTGTGGCTGCTGATCGCGCGCGTCCCGCACGCGCTGCGCCGGCTGTTCATGCCGTCGCCGGCGCGGGTCGAGCGGACGATCGCCGCCGCGCGCGCCGCCGGCCTGCTGCCCGACCGATATGAGGGCGGCCCGCAGCGCGACCTGCTGGTCGCCCGCGCGATCGCCTTCGACCGCAAGGCCGGCCTGACCGATGAGGAGATCCGCACGGACCTGGCCGACCTGCTCTCCCGCCAGCCGCCGCCGCGGCGGCTCATCCGGTCTGCCCGGCCAGAAACCTCTGCGCCGCCTCCGCCACGGTGACCTCCCGCGCCAGTATCCGGGCCTGGAAGTCGCGGGTCCACGCCGCCAACCGGCCGCGCGCGGTACGGAACTCGTTGAGGATGATCCGGCCGATCGGTCCGCTGCCGTCCAGAAAGCCGCTCAGCGCGAAGTCCCGCTCCGCGGCGGCGCGGTCGTAGGCCAGCCGGACGATGCGTACGCACGCGCCGGCGCCGGTCAGCTCCAGACGCGCGTAGGCGGCGCGCGGGTCGCCGTCGAACGGCAGCCCGATCGAGCCCGCGTTGATCACCAGGCAGCCCCGGCAGGTGCGGGTCAGCGGCCGGTGGGTGTGCCCCACCGCGAACACCGCGCTGCGCAGGCGCACCTTGGCGCGCAACTCGTCCTCCGTGGTGTGCGGGTAGATGCCGTCGCGGGAGCCGAGCAGCGTGCCGTGGGTCATGAATACCTCGCCGGCCGGCGTCTCCAGCCGCGCCTGTGCCGGCAGCTCCGGGAGCTCCGCGACGCGCGCGCCCAGCGAGCGCCGGCACCAGTCGACCGCCGCGAACACGTCGTACGGCGCCGGCGGGCGGGGCGCGTCGGCGGCGGCGCGCCCCATGACGTACTCTTCGTGATTGCCGCGTATGACGATCCAGCCGTCGCACGCGCGGCGCGCGCGGATCGCATCGTGGCATTCCGGGGAGCGCGGGCCGCGGTTGACGGTGTCGCCGGCCACCAGCACCGCATCCGGACGCCAGCGGTCCACGTGATCGCACACCGCCTGCAGCGCCTGCAGGTTGCCGTGCACGTCAGCCAGGATCGCTACCTTCATGGGAGCCGCGTCACGGACGCCGCGTCACGGGGACTCCGCCCCGGCGGCGGTGCGGTTTGACAGTACGTCAAGTTTCTCAATATCCTATCGTAGCTTCCGGCAAGCGTGCGCGATCCGCAGCCATCGCGCGATCGAACGCGCCTAGCTGCAAAGAGTCAACGATCGACGACACAGCATGGCACTGATAACTGATCTGGCATGGCGGATCGGCGGACCGCAGGGGAGCGGGGTCGATACGGCCGCGCGATTCTTCGCCCGCTCCTGCGCGGCGGCGGGACTGCACGTCTTCGGCCACCGCGAATACTACTCCAACATCATGGGCCGGCACTCGTATTACGACGTGCGGGTCGCCGACCATCCGCTCACCTGCCACCGCAGCCAGGTCGACTTCATGGCGTCCTTCGACGCGGAGACGCTGGCCCGACACGTGATGGCCGTCACCGACGGCGGCTGGCTGCTGCACTCCGCGCGCGATGCCGACGTCCCGCTGAGCCGGTTGAGCATGCTGGATGAGCGCGCGGCCGGCGACCTGGCCGCCCTGCTGGACGAACGCGGCCTCCCGCACAGCACCGCCGGTCTGCTGGAGATGGCCGCCGAGCGCGGCGTGCACGCGCTGCCGGTCGACTTCGGCTCGGTCACCGGCGCCCTGGCCAAGGATCTCGGCATCACCCAGGCGCGCGCCGACCGCACCCTGAACACCGTGTCGGTGGCGGTCTGCTGCGCCGCCCTCGGCCTGGACCGCTCGTTCCTGGTACGCGCGCTCGACCGCGTCTTTCGCGGGCGCAAGCCGATCGTGGAGCTCAACACCCACGCCATCGATCTGGCCTACCGCTACGCGGTCGACCGGTTCGCCGACCGGACGTTCCACCTGCGATTGCAGCCCGGCAGCCCCGATCGTCCCCGCATCTACGTGAACGGCAGCGAGGTGGTGGCCATGGGCAAGATGGCCGCCGGGCTCGCCTTTCAGACCTACTACCCGATCAGCCCGGCGACCGCGGAGAACACCTTCCTGGAGCGGCACCCGCGGATCGCAAGCCGCGCGGGCGGCGAACAGGCGGTGGTCGTGGTCCAGACCGAAGATGAGATCGCCGCCATCACCATGGCGGCCGGCGCGGCGCTCACCGGCGTGCGCTCCTCCACCGCGACCTCCGGCCCCGGCTTCTCGCTGATGACCGAGGGACTCGGCTGGGCCGGCATCAACGAGGTGCCGCTGGTGGTGACGCTCTGGCAGCGCGGCGGCCCGTCGACCGGCTTGCCGACCCGGACCGAGCAGGGCGACCTGTTGAGCGCCCTGTACGCCGGCCACGGCGAGTTTCCGCGCATCGTGATGGCTTCCTCCGACCTGACGGAGGCGTTCACCGACGCCGCGCAGGCGTTCAACTACGCCGAGCGCTACCAGCTGCCGGTCATCCACCTGCTCGACAAGGCGCTGTCGAGCACCACGCAGACCCTGCCCCGGTTCGATCCCGGCACGTTGTCGATCGACCGCGGCCGGCGCTACCGGCCCGACGGCCGCGCGCCGCAGCAGGGATCGTTCCCCCGGTTCGCGGTCACGGACGACGGCATCTCGCCGCGCCCGGTGCTGGGCCAGCCCGGCGGCATGCATTGGGTGACCGGCGGCGAGCATACCGAGGAAGGCCGCGTCACCGAGGACCCGGTGGTGCGCGAGCAGCAGATGGAGAAGCGCGACCGCAAGCTGGAGGTGGCGGAGGAGGAGATCGGACTCCCGGAGAAGGTCGCGGTGTACGGCGCGGACGACGCGGCGCTCACCGTGGTGAGCTGGGGCTCCACCAAGGGGGCGATGCTGGAGGCGATCGACGCGCTCGCCGGCCGGGGACTCGCCGTGCGGCTGGTGCAGGTACGGCTGCTCTGGCCGTTCCCGGGCCCGGAGCTGCAGGCGCTGCTCTCCGGCGTGGGCGCGCGCGGGCCGACCGTCACCGTGGAGCTCAACCGCTCCGGGCAGTTCGCGCGCCTGCTTGGCCAGCAGACCGGCCTGCGGCCCGCCCACCAGATCGTCAAGTACAACGGCCGGCCGCTGACCGCCGCCGAGCTGCAGGGGCCGCTGCAGCGCATCGCCGCCGGCGGCGCGGAGCCCAAGACCGTCATCCGCAACCCCTGGGAGTAGCCACGACATGCCAACCGCAACCCTCGACCGCAGACAGGCGCTCAAGCAGTTCCGGGTCGACTACGCCAACGACTGGTGCCCGGGGTGCGGGGACTTCGGCATCCTGGGTGCCCTGCAGCAGGCGCTCGCCGGCCTGGGGCTCATGCCGCATCAGGTGGTGCTGGTCGGCGGCATCGGCTGCTCCGGCAAGGCGCAGTACTACGTGAACTGCTACGGCGTGCACACCCTGCACGGCCGTCCGCTGCCGTTCGCGACCGGCATCAAGCTGGCCAACCCGGAGCTGACGGTGATCATCGTCGCCGGCGACGGCGACGGGCTGGGCATCGGCGCCGGCCACTTCGTCAACGCCGGCCGGCGCAACGTCGATCTGACCTACCTGCTGTTCAACAACGAGGTGTACGGCCTCACGCAGGGGCAAGGAGCGCCGACCCTGCAGCTCGGCTTGCAGACCAAGAGCCTGGCGGAGCCGAACATCCAGGAGAGCGTCAACGGGCCGTCGCTGGCCTATGCGAGCGGCTTTACCTGGATCGGCCGCGGCTACTCCTACGACGTGCGCCACCTGGTGAGCATGATCACCCGCGCGGTGCGGCACCCGGGCCTGTCGTTCCTGGACATCGTCCAGCCGTGCCCGACCTACAACGACCTGCACGACAAGGCGTGGTTCAGCGGCACCGGCAACGGTGACTCGCGCATCTACGACGTCGAGGCGACCGATTACGACGGCCGCATCTCCGCCGGCGCGGAGACCGGCGAGCTCCGCGCCAAGGTGGCGGCCTTCTCGCAGAAGGCGCTGGAATGGGGCGACCGCATCCCGGTCGGGCTGCTCCTGGAGCGGCAGGGGGTGACCTCCTTCGACGTCCGGGTCGGCAGCCGGCTGCAGCCGTACCGCACGCAGCCGCCGGCGGCTCGCGTCATCGCCGACGATGCGGGCCGGCCGACCGCCGATCTGACGGCCTCCTTCGACGAGTCCGCAGTCGATTAAGTCGATTACCCGGTCCGAACGCCGGCGCGCCGCGGTCTGCGGCATGGAGGATAGCTCGATGAAACTCGGAATGTTCATGATGCCCCTGCATCCGCCGGAGCGCGATCGCACCGAATGCTTCGAAGAGGACCTGGAGCTGGTGGTCCGCTGCGACCGGCTGGGCTATGAGGAGGCGTGGATCGGCCAGCACCACACGCTGGAGTGGGAGCCGATCCCCTCGAATGACGTGTTCATCGCCAACGCGCTGCCGCGCACCTCGTCGATCAAGCTCGGCACCGGCGTGTCGATCATGCCGCTGCACCATCCGGCCAACGTCGCCACCCGGCTGGCGTACCTCGATCACCTGGCGCGCGGCCGGTTCCTGGTCGGCTTCGGCCAGGGCGGCGTGCCGTGCGACTACGAGCTGTTCGATCTCGACCCGGCCGAGGTCGGCCTGATGACGGTGCGCGGCATGGACATGGTCCTGAAGCTGTGGGAATCGACGGCGCCGTTCGACTTCAAGGACGAGTTCTGGCGCGCCAAGGTGCAAAACCCTCGGCCTGACTTGAGCATGGGCGACATCCTCAAGCCGTATCAGAAGCCTCACCCGCCGATCGCCCTGAGCATCATCAAGGCGGAGTCGCGCGGCGCGCTGACCGCCGGCGAGCGCGGCTACATCCCGATCAGCGCCAACATGGTGACGCCGGCCGTGCTCAAACGGCAGTGGGAGGTCTATTGCGAGGGGGCGGCCAAGGCCGGCCGGCCGGAGCCCGACCGCGGCGAGTGGCGGGTGTGCCGCAGCGTCATGGTGGCCGATACCGACGCCGACGCGTGGGAGTTCGCCCGCGGCGTGTACAGCCGGTCGTACGAGTACATGATCAAGATCCTCAAGGCCGGCATGGTGCAGGAAGCGATGAAGCTCGATCCTCGCATGACCGACGACGACCTCGACGTGGAGTACGTGCTGAACAACCTGTGCATCATCGGCGGCGTCGACACCGTCGTGCAACGGCTGCGCGAGGTGATCGACGTCACCGGCGGCTTCGGCCGGCTGCTGATGATCGCGCAGGACTCCGACGACGACGAGCGCTGGTGGCGCTGCGTGGAGCTGCTCGCCACCGAGGTGGCGCCGGCGCTCTCGGCCGGATAGCGGCCGACGACGGACTCCGCGACCATGCTCGATCACCTGCGCATCCGCAACTATCGCCTGTTCCGGGAGCTCGACATCCCGCGCCTGAGCCGCGTAAACGTCGTTGCCGGCCGCAACAACGCCGGCAAGACGGCGCTGCTGGAAGCCGTCTTTCTGCTCTCGGGGGCCGGTCATCCTCATCTTGCGATGAATGCCAATATCCTTCGGACCGCGGGCACAGATTCGGAAGCACGGATGACGAAGGAGGCGTTGGTCGAGACCTTGTGGAAACCGTTTTTCTTTGATTTCGATGCCGGAGACACCATCGAAATCGCAGCCGCGCACGAACCTTCCGGTGATCTGTCGATGAAGATCGCCCTCGCAGCTCGGCGCAGCATCGCGTTGCCCGTGCAGGATGCCGGACGCACCGATCTCACGCCGATGGACGAGCTGGTGTTCACCTTTCAACAGGGCGAGGCAGAATCTGTCAGGACGGCGGCGAGACTCGTCAACGACAAGATCGAGTTCGATCACCACCAGGAGTTCGTCCCCTTTTCGTGCTCCTTGACGACGTCTCGCCGCCGGACCGACCATGACGACGCGGTCCGCCTGGGAGCGTTGCGGAAGCGGAAGCAGGGTGACCTGCTGCTCGAAGCGCTGCAGGTGATCGAGCCGCGCCTGCGGAGCATCGAAGACAACTCCGCCAGCGGTTCCCCCATGATCTGGGGGGACATCGGCCTTTCGGAGCTCGTACCGCTATCGGTGATGGGTGATGGCATGACGCGGTTTGCCAGCATCGTACTGGGAATGGCGAGTGTCCCTGCCGGCGTAGTGCTCATCGATGAGGTCGAAAACGGCCTCCATCACTCCGTCCTCGCCGACATCTGGCGCGTGATCGACAACGCGTCGCGTCGATTCGACGTGCAGGTGTTCGCCACGACCCACAGCTTCGAGTGCGCACAGGCCGCCGACCAGGCGATCAAGACCGATGCTCTGTCCCTGCACCGCCTTGGACGAGACGATGACGGCACCTGCCATTGCGTCACGTATGACCGGGGCGAGATCGCCGCGGCGATACGCCATGATATCGAGGTTCGCTGATCGTGCCGACCACCATCAGCGCGGAGACACTGCTCCTCGTCGAAGGAAACGATCACCGCAATTTCTTTGAGGCGTTCAGCAAACATCTCGGGATTTCTCAGATGAATATCGAGGACTTTGGCGGCGTAAGCCAGCTGAGTGAGTATCTCTCGGCGCTCGTAAAGTCACGTGAATTTGCCAGAGTCCGCCGCCTCGGAATCGTGCGCGATGCTGAGGACTCCGCTCGGTCGGCGTTCCAAAGCGTATGTTCGGCACTCGGCAAAGCCAATCGTGCGCTCTCAGAACTCGACAGAGCCAATCTTGTGCTCCCGGATACGGTTGGGATCGTCGCAGACGGATGTCCGGCGGTAAGCGTGTTGGTGGTGCCTGACGACGGGGCCGGCATGCTGGAGACGGTGCTGGCCGGTTCGTTCGCCGGCACGCCAGAGGACGACTGCATCGACCGCTTCTTCGAGTGCATCTATCCGGACGGACGGAAGATGCAGCGGCGGCCGGAAAAAGCACGGACGACCGCGTACCTCGCCACGACCGCGGATCCGCACGTATCGGTAGGGGTAGCCGCGAAGAAACGGGTCTGGGACTTCGATCACGACGCGTTCCGCAAGATTCGGGAGTTCCTGTCGCGCTTAGGCTCTGCGTGAAGGAGAAAGAAGGCGCCGCCTGCGGCTATGATCAGGTCAAGCCGCTGATCGACGCCCTGCTGGAGGCGGCTCGCGTCCGGCTTGGCGACCGGTTGACGGCGGTCGCGCTGTACGGCTCGGTGGCGCGGGGTGAGGCGCACCGCTTCAGCGACATCGACCTGTTCGTCGTGCACCGCGGCGCCCGCGAGGTGGTCTCGAAGCGTTCCTCCATGCAAAGTTGCGTCTGCGCGATACGCCGCTCACGAGCGAATTGACGTCGCAGTGGATACCGGCCGCCCCGGTAGCCGTGTACTACTCCGAGGAGGAGTTGGCCGACACGCCCTGGCTGCTGCTCGACGTGACGCACCATGGCATCATCCTGTTCGATCCCCGCGGCGTGCTCCGCCGGAAGCTGCAGAGCGTCAGATCGAGGCTCAGGGAACTCGGTTCACGACGTATCGAGCTGGCCGACGGCTCCTGGTACTGGGACCTCAAACCGGACATGCGTCCCGGCGAAATCGTCACTCTGTAAATCATCGCGTCCCGACTGGCCGAGAAGCGCGCGCCGGCGGCTGATCGAGCCGTTCCAGCACCTGCAGGCAGCGCTCGGCGACGATGCGTTCCTGCCCGGGTTGGAGCATGTGCGGGTTGATCACGACGCCGTCGCCGATGAAGTGCTGGGCCAGCACGACCCGCGGTTCTCCCGCCAGCAGCCCGTCGAAGAGCTGCCCGGTCGTAAACCCGGCGGCCGGCAGCGTCCGCACCGCGAGCATCGGCACGGTATAGGTCTCCCCCTTCACCATCCGCTCCAGCGCTATCAGGTGGCGCGCACGTGCCAGCGCGCGCTCGACGTGGTCGACCTGCGCTTCCCAACGGGCGCGGTCGGCGTCGTGATCGCGGGCAAGGTAGAGCTCCAGCGCCTTCAGCAGGCCGATGATCTCTTCGCGGCTCACCTTGGCTGGCCGGCCCACCGTCGCGAACGGATTGCCGTTGGCCGCGCACGCCTCGATCAGGTCCTTGCGACCGACCACCAGTCCCGTCGACTGGGGGCCCATGATGCTCTTGCCGCCGCTGAAGATGGTCAGGTCCGCGCCGGCCTTCCAGAAGCGGGTCAGGGTCGACGGCGGCGGAGACTCCGAAGCGGCGTCCACGATCAGCGGCACGCCGGTCGCTCGGGCGATCCTCACCAGGTCGTCGAGCGAGACCGACGCCGGATCGCCGAGGCGGTGCGCCATGCACAGGATCGCGGCCGTGTCGGCGCCGACCGCCTCGCGCAGCGCCTGCGCGGGCGGCGCGACCTGATCGTCGACCTCTACGAAGGTGGCGCCGGCCAGTCGCATCGCCTGATCGTAGGCCAGACGGTGTGACCTGGACGACCACCTGCGACCTCATGCCGGTCGCGTCCGGGAGCTGCGTGATCCGCGCGGGATCGGTGCCGGCCATGCAGGCCGCCGTCGTCACCAGCAGCCCGGCGGCGGCGCTGGAGGTCACGTACGACGCCTCCGCCTCCAGCAGGCCGGCGATGCGTTCGCCGACCTTCCGCTGCAGTTCCTCCAGCCGGCAGAACCGGCGGTTGGCCTCCTGCATGACCTCGAACACTTCCGGGGCCATCAGCGACCCGCCGTAGTTGGTTACGGTGCCGGCGGCGTTGATCAGCGTGCGCACGCCCAGTTCTTCGTAGATACTCATGCCGTCACCGGTGATAGCACATCGCGGCAAACCCTGTCCGGCACGCGACGCCTGCCCGCCGTTTGCCGGCGCGGCGGCGAACGATCTACCATCGCGGCGTGGACCGCGCGCAACTCCGCTTCATGATCGCACTGCTGGACGACGATACGCCGGCGGTCCGGCAGCGCGTCATGGAGGGACTGGCCGCCTTCGGCGATGAGCTCGACGCGGAGATCGAACGGCAGGCGATCGAGCTGGATGACCGGCGCCGCGAGCTGCTGCAGGAGGTGTACGCCGTCCAGCGGCGGGAACGCCTGCGCGAGCGCTGGCAGGAGTGCCTGACCGTCCCGCACGAGAAGGTGAAGCTGGAGACCGCGCTGGGTCTGGTCGCCGAGTATGAGTTGGGCGCCGGCGCCGCCGCCCGGCTGACCCGCCTCCTGGACGGGCTGGCCCAGGACTACCGCAGCGCGCACGTCGGCGCCGACGTCTTCACCCTGGCCCACTACCTGTTCCGCACCAGAGGGCTGTCCGGCTGCGGCAAGGACGATTACTACACGCCGGCGGCGAGCAACCTGGTATCGGTGATCGGCCGCGGCCGCGGCCTGCCGATCAGTCTGGCGTGCATCTACCTGCTGGTCGGCGCCCGGCTCGGACTCGACATCGAGGGCTGCAACGTGCCCAACCACTTCCTGGCGCGGGCCGTCGCCGGCGACCGGCTCATCCTGGTCGATTGCTTCAACGGCGGAGCGACCCTGGACGTGGCGCAGCTCATCCCCAAGGGACACGACGCCAGCGCCCAGCTCGCCCGCATCCGCCGCGGCGCCCCGACCGCCGCGATCATGGTGCGCGTGGCGGCGAACCTGGCGGCCGCTCACACGCGCGCCGGCAATGAGTCCGACGCGCGGTTCTTCGCCGAACTGCGCGACCGGACCGTCTGAGTCGCCACCTCGATCCGCGCTTGACCGGCAGCGAGTCCGTCACACCCGCCGGGGACGGCGCAGCCGCGTCCGGCGGCGATGAACCCTCGTTGCGCGGCACGGTCGACTCGATCGTCTACGTCACCGTCGACGGATCGTTCGCGGTCGTGCGCCTCCGGTCGGAGACCGACCCGGCTGCCCGGCCGGTCGCGGTCGGCCCGCTGGCCGGCGTCCGCCCGGGCGAACTGCTCCACCTGCAGGGCGCGTGGACCCACCATCGCCGGCACGGGCCGCAGTTCAAGGTCACCTCGTTCCATTCGGTCGCTCCCACCACGGCGGCCGGCATCGAGCGCTTCCTGGCCTCGCGGCTGGTCAAGGGGGTCGGCCCCGCGCTCGCCAAGCGGATCGTGGCGCGCTTCGGCACCGGCGCGCTGGAGGTCCTGGACCGCCGCGGCGAGCGACTGACCGAGGTCGCCGGCATCGGCCCCGACCGCCGCGACCGCATCCTGGCTTCGTGGGCGGACCACCGCCAGTTGCGCGACGTCATGATCTTCCTGCAGGGCCACGGCATCTCCCCCGCGTACGCGCTCCGCATCCACCGGCGCTACGGGGCGGCGGCGCGCCGCGCGGTCACCGAGAACCCGTACCGCCTGGCCGAAGAGGTGACCGGTATCGGCTTTCTGATCGCCGACCGCATCGCCGCCTCACTCGGCGTCGATCCGCACTCGCCGGAGCGAGCCGCCGCCGGGGTGTTGCACGTGCTCGGCACCGGCGCGGGACGCGGCCACACGCAGATGCCGGTCGACGCGGTAGCGGAAGCCGGCGCCGAGCTGCTGTCGGTCGACGCCGCGGCGGTCGATCACGCCATCCGGTCGCTGTGCCGCCGCGGCGCGGTCCTGACCTGCGGCGCCGGCGGCCGATCGATCGCCCTGCCCGACCTGCGGCGCGCCGAGCAGCGCGCCGCGGCGCGGCTGCTGGAGCTGGCCGGCCGGGCGGCGCCCGCGCCGAACGCCGGCGTGCCGCGGCTGCTCGCCGCCTTCGAGCGATCGAGCGGCGTGGAGTTGTCGCCGGAGCAGCGCCATGCCGCCTCGGCGGCGGCGGCGGCCGCGGTCCTGGTGGTGACCGGCGGCCCCGGCACCGGCAAGACCACGCTGATCCGCGCCGTGCTCAGCCTCTACGACGCGGCCGATCTGCGCGTGCAGCTCGCGGCGCCGACCGGGCGCGCCGCCAAGCGGATCGAGGAGCAGGCCGGCCGGCCGGCGTCGACCATCCACCGGCTGCTGGAATACAGCCCGCGCGAGGGCCGGTTCCTGCGCGATGCGCGGAATCCGCTCGACTGCGACGGGCTGATCCTCGACGAGCTCTCCATGGTAGACATCACGCTGCTGGACGCCGTCCTGGAAGCGACTCCGGACGACTGCCGGCTGCTGCTGGTCGGCGACAGCGACCAGCTCCCCTCGGTGGGACCGGGCGACGTGCTGGCCGACCTGATCGCCTCCGGCGCCTGTCCGGTCGCCCGCCTCACCACCGTGTTCCGTCAGGGAGACCGCAGCGCCATCGTCATGGCCGCGCACGCCGTCAACCACGGCCGGATGCCGCGGCGTAGCGACGGGGAGGCCGGGGACTACTTCTTCATCGGCCGGGACGATCGCGCCGCCGCCTGCGATACGATCGTGCATCTGGTCACCGAACGCATGCCGGCCCGCTTCGGGCTCGATCCGCGTACCGACATCCAGGTGCTTACCCCCATGAACCGCGGTGACCTGGGCACCGCCGCCCTCAACCGCCGGCTCCAGGAAGCGCTCAACCCGACCGGCGCCGCCATCGAAGGCGCCGCCGACATACGCGTCGGCGACCGCGTCATGCAGACCCGCAACGACTATCAGTTGGAGGTATTCAACGGCGACATCGGCCTGGTGCGCGATCTGGACGCAGAGGATCAGCGCGTGCTGGTCGACTTCTCCACCGGTCCGGTCTGGTACGAGGCGGCCGAGCTCGACTCGCTGGCCCTGGCCTACGCGATCACCATTCACAAGTCGCAGGGGAGCGAATTCCTGGCCGCCGTGATCTCGATCGCGACCGAGCACTACCCGATGCTGCAGCGCAACCTGCTCTACACCGCGCTGACCCGCGCGCGCCGGCTGGCCGTGGTGGTCGGCAGCGACAGGGCCGCGCGCATCGCGGTCGCCAACGCGCAGGCGCGTGAACGCCACACCGGACTGGTGGAACTGCTGGCCGGCGCCCCGTCCCCGGCCAGCGCCCCGTCCCCGGCCGACGCTCCGCCCCCGGCCGGCACTCCGTCCCCGGCCGATCCACCCCGGGCCGCCCGGCGCGCGGCCCGATGACCACGCCGGCGGCCAGCCGCATCGGGTTGGGCACCTGGGCGATCGGCGGTCCCGGCTGGCGCGGCGGCTGGGGCGCGCAGGCGGACGCCGACTCCCTGGCCACCATCCACGCCGCCCTGGACGGCGGCGTCGATTGGCTGGACACCGCCCCGCTCTATGGCCGCGGCCACGCCGAGACGCTGATCGGCCGCGCGCTGGCCGAGCGGCCCGACGCCGGCCGCGGCGTGCGCGTCGCCACCAAGTGCGGCTGGCCGTGGGTCGGCCGGCGCGCCCGCCCCTTCGCACGGCTCACCGCGGCCAGCGTCCGCGACGAGCTGCATGCCAGCCTGGGACGCCTGCGGGTCGAGCGCATCGACCTCTATCAAGTCCACCACCCGCGGCCGCCGGAGCAGCTCGCCGAGGGCTGGGAGGCGCTGGCCCGCCTGCGGGAGCACGGCCTGATCGGCGCCTGCGGCCTGTGCAACGCCTCCGCGGCCGTCGTCGACCGCCTGCGCGCCATCGCGCCGGTGGCGACGCTGCAGGTGCCGTACAGCCTGCTGCGGCGCGGGGCGGAAACGGAGCTGCTGCCCTACTGCCGCAGCCGCGGCATCGCCGTGCTGGCCGCCAGCCCGCTGCACGGCGGCATGCTGGCGACCGGCTTCGACCGCGCGCGGGCGGCGCGGCTGCCCGGCGACGACTGGCGGCGCGAGCACCGGGACTTCCGCGACCCACGGCTCGGCGCCCATCTGCAGGTCATCGAACGCCTGCGCGCGGTGGCCGGCGGCCGGCCGCTCGCGCGGCTGGCGCTGGGGTGGCTGCTGGCGCAGCCGGGGGTCCACGCGGCCATCCTGGGCGCGCGCCGACCGCAGCAGGTGGTCGAGGCGCTCACCCCATGGCCGGAGCTGGATGCCGGCGAGGTCGCCCGGCTCAGCGCGGCGAGCCGGCGGTAGCGGTTCCGGCGGTGAGGGCGCCCACGATCTTCTCGCCGTGAAAGCGTGCGGTTTCTATGAAGATGCTGCCGGCCCGGTCGCCGGCGCACACCGAGCCGCAGACGAACACCCCCGGCACGTCGGTCTGACAGGTGCGCGGATCGTAGCGCGGCGTCCGGTCGGCGCCGTCCAGGGTGACCCCGACTCCTTTCAGCAGGCTCAGGTCGGGGCGGTAGCCGATCTGCACGATGACCGCGTCGTTGCGCACCACCTGCGACCGCCCGTCCCGGCGCACCGTGATCGACGTCTCGTCGATGCCCTGCACGGTCGCCGACGGCAGCCACGCGATTTCGCCGCGCTCGATGCGGTTCTCCAGCTCCGGCTGCACCCAGTACTTGGTCTGCACCCGCTCGCCGCGGTGGATCAGGGTGACGCGGGCGCCGGCGCGCTGCAGCTCCAGGGCCGCCTCCGCCGCGGCGCTCCGGCCGCCGATGACGGCCACGTCGCGATCGTAGTAGGGGTGACCCTCGTCGAACCGATAGACCACCTTCGGCAGTTCCTCGCCCGGTACCTGCAGGCGCCGCGGCCAGTCGAAGAACCCGGTGGCAACCACGACCGCGCGCGCGGCCAGCCGGCCGGTCCGCGAACCGCTGACGGTGGTGACCACGAACGGGCCGGCGTCCTCCGCACCGGACCGCTTGAGCCCGACCACCCGTTCGTGCTGCCGCACGCGCACCGCGAAGCGCGCCGCAACCCGCCGGTAGTACTCGACCGTCTCGGCGCGCGACGGCTTGCGCGCCATCGTCGTGAACGGCACCCGCGCCAGCTCCAGGCGCTCGGGGGACGAGAAGAAGACCATGTTGCGCGGGAAGCGGTAGATCGAGTTGACCAGGCAGCCCTGCTCCAGCACCACGCAGTCCAGGCCGGCCGCTTCGGCCTCGATCGCGCAGGCAAGACCGGCCGGCCCCGCGCCGATGATGATGAGATCGTGCCTGATGATCATCCTCCCCGATGAGCCCGCGCCGGCCTGACGTCGCCCGCTTCCGCCGCCGCGTACTCGACCACTACCGACGCCACGGCCGCCGGTTCCCCTGGCGCCAGACGCGTGATCCCTATCGGATCCTGGTCTCCGAGTTCATGCTACAGCAGACGCAGACAGCGCGCGTGCTGGTCAAGTTCGCCCCGTTCGTGGCGCGCTTTCCCCATGTGGGCGCGCTGGCGGCCGGCGACCGCGGCGACGTGCTGGCGCTGTGGAGCGGCCTTGGCTACAACCGGCGCGCCGTGGCGCTGCACCGCGCCGCCGGCCTGATCGCGGACCGCTTCGGCGGCGCGGTGCCCAGCGGCGCGCAGGACCTGCGCTCGCTGCCCGGCGTGGGTCCGGCCACGGCAGGGGCCGTGCAGGCATTCGCCTTCGGCCGGCCGGCGCTGTTCGTGGAGACCAACATCCGCCGCGCGGCCCTGCACGAGCTGTTTCCCGGGCGCACGGCGGTCAGCGACCGCGAGCTGCTGCCGGTGCTGGAGCAGGCGCTCGACCGGTCGGATCCGCGCACCTGGTACTGGGCGCTGATGGACTACGGCGCCGCGCTGGCGCGCGGCGGCCCCAACCCCAACCGGCGGAGCGCCCACTACGCGCGGCAGAGCCGGTTCGACGGCTCCAACCGCCAGCAACGGGGCCGCATCCTCCGGGCGCTGGCCGAACGCGGCCCGCTCACCTGCGCCGAGCTGAGCGATCTGATCGGCGCCGCCGACCGCGCCGGCCGGCAGCAGATGCGCCGCAACCTGGAGGCGATGACCGCCGAAGGGCTGCTCGACACCGCCCCGGACCGGGTCCGGATCGCCACGGGTCGGGAGGACCGCGCCCAGGGGTAGCTCCGCCTGCGGGATTGCGTGAGCTTCCGGTGTCGGCTTACGCTTGGCGGACCCGCCGTACACGGCGGGATTCGAGGGGAGGGGCCTTGGCTGAACTGAAGGTCATCAAGCGCACCGGTCAGGTCGTCGGCTTCGATCGGGAGCGGATCGCCACCGCCATCAGCAAGGCGGTCCGCGCGACCGGAGAGCCGCACGTCACCGCCGTGCTCGGCAACGGCAGGCTGCACGACCTGCTCACCGACGTCACCACGGAACTCGACGACCGGTTCGTCGATCTGTATCCGAACGTGGAGAACATCCAGGACATCGTCGAGAAGCACCTGGTCAAGCACGGCCTGTACGAGGTGGCCAAGCGCTACATCCTGTACCGCGCCGAGCACCAGAAGGCGCGCGAGGAACGGAAGAATCGGGTGGCCGAGCGGTCGCTGCTCGGCAAGCTCACCGTGGTCAAGCGCGACGGCCGCGCGGTGCTGTTCGACATCTCGGAGATCCAGGAAGCGATCCAGCTGTGCGCGCACGGCTTCGACGGCGAGATCGATCCCGATCTGATCGCGCGCGAGACGGTCCGCAACGTCTTCGACGGCATCAGCACGGCCGACATCGACCGGGCGGTGCTGATGGCCGCCTCGTCGTTCATCGAGCGCGACCCGGCCTATGCCAAGGTGGCCGCGCGGCTGTTCATGCGCCGCATCTACCGGGAGGTGATCGGCGTCGCCCGCAGCCACGAGGACGGCTACCGGCAGGCGTTCGTACGCGGCATCCGCCGCGGCGTCGAACAGGGCCGGTTCGACGAGCGGTTGCTGGAGTTCAACCTTGGCCGCCTGGCCGACGCGCTCGATACGGCCCGCGACGATCTGCTCAACTTCATGGGGGTGCAGACCCTGCACGAGCGTTACTTCGCCCGCGCGGGCGACGCGCTGCTGGAGACGCCGCAGGCGTTCTGGATGCGGGTGGCGATGGGTCTGGCGCTGCAGGAGGACGACTGCAATGAGCGCGCCGTGTCGTTCTATCAGGTGATGTCCACGCTCCGCTTCGTACCGTCGACCCCGACGCTGTTCCATGCCGGCACCACGCATCCGCAGCTCTCCTCCTGCTTTCTCACCACGGTGGAGGACGACCTGGAGCACATCTTCAAGTCGCTGGCCGACAACGCGCAGCTCTCCAAGTGGTCGGGCGGCCTGGGCAACGACTGGTCGTCGATCCGCGGCACCGGCGCCCACATCCGGAGCACCAACGTGGAGAGCCAGGGCGTCATCCCGTTCCTCAAGATCGCAAGCGACGTGACCCTGGCGATCAACCGCTCCGGCAAGCGGCGCGGCGCCACCTGCGCCTACCTGGAGACTTGGCACCTCGACATCGAGGACTTTCTGGACCTGCGCCGCAACACCGGCGACGAGCGCCGCCGGACGCACGACATGAACACCGCCAACTGGATTCCCGACCTGTTCATGAAGCGCGTCGCCGAGGACGGCGACTGGACCCTGTTCTCGCCGGACGAGACGCCCGACCTGCACGATCTGTACGGGCAGGCGTTCGAGAAGCGCTATCTGGAGTACGAACGGAAGGCGCGGGCCGGCCTGCTGGCGCGCACCGGCACCGTCTCCGCGCTGAAGCTCTGGCGCAAGATGCTGTCGATGCTGTTCGAGACCGGCCACCCGTGGATCACGTTCAAGGACCCGTCGAACATCCGTTCCCCGCAGGACCACGCCGGCGTGGTGCACAGCTCCAACCTGTGCACGGAGATCACGCTGAACACCTCGCGGGAGGAGACCGCCGTGTGCAACCTGGGTTCGGTGAACCTGGAGAAGCACGTGGTCGACGGCGCGCTGCAGGCGCAGACGCTCGCCGCCACCGTGCAGACCGCGATGCGCATGCTCGACAACGTGATCGACGTCTGCTTCTACCCCACCCCGGAGGCGCGCGCGTCGAACCTCCGCCACCGCCCGGTCGGCCTGGGCGTGATGGGGTTCGCCGACGCCCTGTTCAAGCTCGACATCCCGTTCGCGTCGCGGGAAGCGATCGCCTTCGCCGACCGCTCCATGGAGCTGGTCGCCCACAGCGCCATCCTCGGCTCGTCGCGGCTGGCCGCCGAACGCGGCGCCTACTCCAGCTATCGCGGCTCGAAGTGGGACCGCGGCCTGCTGCCGCAGGACACCCTGGACCTGCTGGAGCAGGAGCGCGGCCAGCGGATCGAAGTGCCGCGCGGCGGCGAGCTCGACTGGGAGCCGGTCCGCGCCCACGTGCGCGAGCACGGCATGCGCAACTCCAACACCATGGCGATCGCCCCGACGGCGACCATTTCCACGATCTCCGGCTGCTTCCCGTCGATCGAGCCGATCTATCAGAACGTCTACGTCAAGTCGAACATCTCCGGCGAGTTCACGGTCGCCAACCCGTACCTGGTGAGCGACCTGAAGCAGGCCGGTCTGTGGGACCGTCATCTGTTCGAGGAGTTGAAGTTCCACGACGGCAGCGTGCAGGCGATTCAGGCGATCCCGGAGCGACTGCGCGCCAAGTACCGGACCGCCTTCGAGATCGACCCCCTGCACTGCCTGCGCATGACCGCGGTGCGCGGCAAGTGGATCGACCAGAGCCAGTCGCACAACGTGTTCATGCGCGGCACTTCCGGGCAGGCGCTCAGCGACATCTACCGGACTGCGTGGCAGCTCGGTCTGAAGACCACCTACTACCTGCGCACGCTGGCCGCCAGCCAGGTGGAGAAATCGACCCTGGGCAGCCGGTACGGCTTCACGCAGAAGCGCGCCAACGGCGCTTCGGCCGCGGCGCCGGCCGATCCGCAGCCCGGCCGGAGCGACGCCTGCGACCTGGACGAAGACTGCGAAGCGTGCCAGTAGCGGGCGCCATTGGATAGCGGGCGCCATCGGAGCAGAAGTGGGCATCATCGACAACACCGCCACCGACCCCAACAAGATCCTGCCGTTGCGCTACGCCTGGGCGCGCGGCTACTACAAGGCCGGGGTGGCGAACAACTGGGTCCCCGAAGAGGTCTCCATGCAGAAGGACGTCGAGCAGTGGAAGGCGCCCGACGTGATCTCCGATGACGAGCGGCGCCTGATCCTCTGGAACCTCGGCTTCTTCTCGACCGCCGAGTCGCTGACCGCCAACAACATCGTCCTGGCCGTCTACGCCCACGTGACCAATCCGGAATGCCGCCAGTATCTGCTGCGCCAGGCATTCGAGGAGGCGATCCACACCGACACCTTCATCTACTGCTGCGACAGCCTGGGGCTGGACCCTGACCAGATCTACACGATGTACCGGACCATCCCGTCGATCGAGCGCAAGGACGCGATGGTCATCGAGATGACCCGCTCGATCTTCGCTCCCGGATTCACCACCGCCACCGAGCAGGGGGTGCGCGACCTGCTGCACGACCTGGTCGGCTACTACGTGATCATGGAGGGCATCTTCTTCTACGCCGGATTTGCGATGATGCTGGCCCTCAAGCGACAGAACAAGATGGTGGGCGTAGGCGAGCAGTTCGAGTTCATCATGCGTGACGAAAGCGTCCATCTGGCGTTCGGGTCCGATCTGATCAACACGATCAAGGCCGAGCATCCGCACGTCTGGACGCCGGCGTTCCAGGACGAACTGATCGACCTGATCCGTCGCGGCGTGGAGCTTGAGACGGCCTACGCGCGCGACGCCTGCCCGCGCGGCCTGCTGGGGATCAACGCCGACCAGTTCGCGGCCTACGTGGAGTACATCGCCGACCGCCGGATGGAGCGCATCGGGCTGTCCGGGCAGTACGGACGGGAAAACCCGTTCCCGTGGATGGCGCAGATCATCGACCTCAACAAGGAGAAGAACTTCTTCGAAACCCGCGTGACCGAGTACCAGACCGCCGGCTCCCTCACCTGGGACTGAACCCGGTCGGTCGCCGAACCCGTATCACGGGACGGTATCCGGGCGGCGCGCGGCCCCGGCTTCCGGCCGAATTCGATCGGCGCGCCGGTATAGTATCCGGGCTGAGCCCATGAAACCGGCGCGGGTGGAGAGCCTTCTGGAACGGCCGCTGGCGGAGTCGGCGGCGGCGCTGGTGCGCGGCTACCTGTCGCAGGCCGATCGGGCCGTCCGGCAGGTGGGCCGGCCCGGCCGGCCGGAGGCGCTCCACGACTTTCGGGTAGCGTTGCGCCGGTGCCGCAGCGTGTTGCGCGCCTATCGGCCGTGGTTGGGAAAGGCGGCCGGCAAACGGATCCGCCGGTCGTTGCGCCGCCTGATGCGGCAGACCGGCCGGAGCCGCGACGCCGAAGTGCAGATACTCTGGCTGGAAGGCGTGCGGCCGGCGCTGCGGCGCGGCGAGCGGGCCGGCCTCAACTACCTGCTGGCGCGCCTGCGCCGCCGGCGGCACGCCGGGCACGCGGCCGCCGCGGCGGTGGTGCGCGGCCGGTTCGAGCGGCTGGAAGCCGAGCTGCGCGCGCGCCTGGAGCGGCTGCAGCCGGCAGCCCTGACCTTCGGCCGCGCGTTGGGCGAGCGGCTGCAGGAGTACGCGGCCGACCTGTCCGCCCGCTTGGCGGCCGCCTCCGAATCGGCAGGCGGCGAAGCGCTCCATGACGCGCGGCTGGCCGTGAAGCGGCTCCGCTATCTGGCGGAGCCCGGGATCGACCGCCTCACCGGCGGAGCCGCCGCGTCATCGGCGCTGAAGGGGCTGCAGGACGTGCTCGGCGAGCTCAACGACGCCCGCGTGCTGGCCGCCGCCGTGGACCGGGAGCTGGCGCGCGTCGCAGCCGCGCAGACCGCGCGGTTGCGGCGGCTGGCGGTCGCCGGCACGGACGAGGAGCTGGCGCGCGAGCGGCGCCGCGACGAACGGCTGGGGCTGGTGCGCATCCTGCGGCTGCTCCACGAGCGCCGGCAGGAGCTGCTCCGCCTGCTGCGGAGCGATCACCTGGACGCCGCGCGGCGCGCGTGCGCGTCGCTGCGGCGCGACGGCGCCGCATTGGCCGGCGACGGTAGCGCGCCCGCGCCCTCGCCCGCCGGCCCGGCTCGGCGCCCCTAGCCTGGCTTTCGGCGCGTGCCGACATACTCCGGCGGGCGCCGGCCACGTCTCCATTCGGCGCCTCCGGTAGCCGCGGCCGGTCGGGAGCGGCGCGCGCTGCTCTACGCGCTGCTGAGCGTCGCCCTCTGGTCGACGGTCGCGACCGGCTTCAAGTTGGGTCTGCGCGGCATGCAGCCGGTGCAACTCCTGTTCCTGGGCTGCGTGATGGCGCTGGCGTTCTTCGCCGCGGCGCGGCCGTTCGTCACCGCCGCGCTGAGCCGGCGCCAGCATCTGAGCGCCGCGGCGCTGGGGCTGCTCAACCCGCTCGGCTACTACCTGGTGCTGTTCGAGGCGTACGACCGCCTGCCGGCGCAGATCGCGCAGCCGCTCAACTACCTGTGGGCCGTGACCCTGGCGCTGCTGGCCATCCCCGTGCTGGGACAACGCCTGCCGGCGCGCGGCTGGATCGGCGTGGCGGTCAGCTACGCCGGCGTCGCGGTACTGCTGACGCGGGGAGGAACCGCCGGGCTGGGGCGGTTCGACACCGCCGGCGTGGCGCTGGCGCTCGGCAGCACCATCCTGTGGGCGGCGTACTGGCTCACCACCGTGCGGTTGGGCGTGCCCGCGGTGCCGCTCATGCTGAACGGGTTCGCGGCGGCCACCGCCGCGGTCGGCGCGATCTGCGCGGCGACCGCCGGCCTGCCGGCGATCACGCCGGCAAACCTGGGCTACGCCGCCTGGGTGGGATTGGTGGAGATGGGCATCGCCTTCCTGCTGTGGCAGCGCGCGCTGGCCCTCACCGCGCAGGCCGGCCGCCTGGGAACGCTCATCTTCCTGTCGCCGTTCCTGTCGCTGATCATGATCGCCGCGGTGCTCGGCGAGCGCATCCATGCCAGCGCGCCGGCCGCCCTGGCCCTGATCGTCGCCGGCCTGGCGGTGTCGCGGCGAGGTTCCCGACGGACCCGGTCGCACTCGGCGTCGGTCTCCAGCGACGGCCGGTTATGATGACGACGTGATCTCACGCCCGGGAACCGCGACTCCGGCCTCGAACGGGATGTCGGGGTGGGTGTTTGCGGTACGGAAACGCTGGTACGGGCGCTTGGTGACGCGGACGCCGTTGATCTCGCTGGCGATCATCGCGGCGACGGCCGCCGGTCTGTGGTTGCTGGCGGTCGAGGTCGAGTTGACCCGGTTCACCACGGCCGGCGCGGCCGTCCGGGGGGACGAGCTGCGCGGCACGGCGCCGCTGGCGGCGGTCGAATCGGTCGGGCCGGGCGGCGAAGTGCTCTGGCGGCCGGTCGATGGCCAGGGGCCGCCGCGTACGGCGCAGCTCATCGAATGGCAACGCAACGGCGGCGAATCGGCGGCGTTCGTCGCTCGGATCGCCGCCGCGGACCGGGGCGCGGCCGGGGACGCCACCGTCGACTTTCCGACCGGGATGGAGACGATTGCGCAACGGCTCAGCGCGCGCGTGCTGGGCCGTATCGTGGAACGATGAGCGCCCGACCCTCGATGAGTGTGCGCGATCTCGCCGCCTTTTCGTGGCAGATGACGCGGGGCTATCGAGCGACGTTCGTCAACATGGCGATCTCCTCATCGGCCGTCGCCGTCCTGGAGATGGGGCTGCCGTACCTGTTCGCGCTGGTGGTCGATGAGGTGATCCATTACCGGCAGATCGCTCTGGTCCCGTATCTGGGCATCGCCTTTCTGATCCTGTTCGCCGCCATTCAACTCCTGTCGGCATGCAGCTCCGCCGCCTGGGGGACGCTCAAGGTCGACTTTCACCACGAACTCAAGCAGCGCGCCTTCGAACGGATCATCCGCACCGAGGCATCGGTGCTCGA
Source organism: Spirochaetia bacterium (assembly GCA_965203515.1). Lineage (GTDB taxonomy): Bacteria > Spirochaetota > Spirochaetia > SZUA-6 > Bin103 > CATQHW01. Next base: position 3,198,963 of record OZ241907.1, on the reverse strand, counting down.
CGACATCAAGACCGGCGACCTGATCACGACCATCAATTCGAACGTCACGGGCTTTTCCAACCTGGCGCTCTATACGCTACGGACGGTGGTCAACTCCGCGCTGCAGTTCGCCATCGCCGTGGCGGTGGTGGCGACTATCGACCTCCTGGCCGCGGCGGTGCTCGCCGCATCCGGCGTCGCTACGTTGATCGCCGGTGCGGCCGGCGGGGCGCGGTCGCGTGAGCGCCGACTCCGTCATCGCTCGGTGTACGGCGACTACGTGGCGTTGTTGCTGGAGTTCGTCAACGCGCGCGCCGAGGTGCGGCGGCTCGGCTCCCGCGCGACCGCGGTCCGGTGGGTGCTGCGGAAGCACAACGTCGCGCTCCGCGCGCTGTTTCGCGCGCTCCGGGTCGACCTGCTCGCAGAGCGGACGGTGGAGATGGTCGCCTTGGCGGCGACGCTGGTCCTGTACGGGCTCACCGCGGCGCTGGCGGCTGCCGAGTCGATGACGCTGGGCACCTTCCTGGCGCTGGTCGAATACTTCGTGATCGGTCGCCTGGCCATCGCCCGGATGGGATGGGGCCACGTGCAGCTGCAACACGACGTAGCCGGCATCATCCGCGTCCACACCGCCTGGCAACGCCCCGCCGAGGCGGCCGGACCGACCATCGCGCCCGCTGCCGCGCGCCGCTCCGCCCCGGACGCCGGCCCGGACCGCGACCCGGACGGCATCGCCCTCCACGACGTGCGGTTCCGCTATCGGCCCGACGGCCCGGAGGTGCTGCGTGGGGTCTCGTTGCGCGCGGCGCGCGGGGAGCGCCTGGCGCTGGTGGGGCGCAGCGGGGCCGGCAAGACCTCGCTGATTCAGCTGCTGCTCCGCCTGTATCGGCCGACCGGCGGGCGGCTCTTCGTCGGCGGCCGGGACGTGCGCGCATTCCCGCTCGCCGAGCTGCGGCGCGTCGTGGGGGTGGCGTATCAGAACCCGCTGCTGTTCGCCGACACCGTGCGCGCCAACCTGATTCCGCCCTGGTACGGCGGCGGCGACACCCCAGTGACGTCGACCTGCGAGCGGGTCGGCCTGGGCGACTGGCTCGGCTCCCTGCGGAACGGGCTCGACACCCAGATGGCGGACGCGGCGATCTCGCGCGGTGAACGGCAACGGCTCGCCATCGCGCGCACCATCCTGCGCCGGCCGGACGTGCTGATTCTGGACGAGGCTACGTCCGGCATCGACGACGCGCGCGAGTCGGCCGTCTACGACGCGGTCTTCGATGACCTGCGCGGGCGCACGGTTCTGATCGTCTCACACCGCCCGTCGACGGTGCGCCGCGCCGAACGGGTGGCGTTCCTGGACGCCGGCGAGATCGTGGCGGTCGGGACCCACCGGGAGCTGCTGCGCGGCCACGCGGGGTATCGCTCGCTGATGGCCGGCGGCGGCGCATCCGGCGACGGCGCGCCAAGCGCCCGGACCGCGCCGTGACGCCGCGTTACTTCGCGCTCCGCTTGCGCCTCCTGCGGCGCTTGGCGCCGGTCCTCACCTCGGCTCGCTGGGCGCTGGCCGCGTCGCTGGCCGCCCGAGCGGGCCGGTTGGCGGTCGCCCTGGCGCCGCCGCTCCTGCTCCGCTCGTTCGTCGACGACGTGATCGTCGGACACCGATTCGGCCTGGTGACGTGGCTGCTGCTCGGCTTCCTGGCCGTGTTCGCCGTGGAGACCGCCTTGCAGTGCGCGGAGCTTGCGGCGCGCAACCGGGCCGCCGGCCGGATCGCGCTACGCATTCGGCACCGGAACCTGGAGGCCGCGCTCATGACCGGCGCCGCCGTGGGCGCCGGCGACCTCAAGCGCGCGGTGGAAGAGGACGTAACCCACATCGAAGGGATGCTGCAGGAACACATCCTGGGGACGCTGCTGGCCGGCATCCGGCTGCTGGCGCTGGCCGCGATCCTGACCGTCATGAGCTGGCAGCTGGCGTTGATCGGGTTCGCGTTCGCGGCGGCCATCAGCCTGATCTCCGGGCGCCTTGCCAAAGGGGCGCGCGCAACAGGGGTCGCCATGCGCCGCGCGGACGGCGTGTGGGACAACTGGCTGACCCGCTCGCTACGCGGCTGGATGGAGATCAAGACGCTGCAGCTGGAACGGCGGGAGACCGATGCGGTGTCGCGGGTGCGCATACCCGCCCAGCAGGCGGCCGGCCGGCTCAACCTGATGCGTTGGAGCAACCGGGCGATGGGCACGGCGGTCGACGAGTTGGCGACCCGCGCCGTGCTCTACTTCGTCGGCGCGGTGCTGATCTTCGCCGGCGCGATCACCGCCGGGGTACTGATTGCGTTCGTGCGGTACTACGCCGCCTTCGTCGAGGACGTCCAGGCGTTGCGGGAGAACAACATAGCCTTTCACGAGGCGGCCGCCGCGGTCGAACGGGCGCTCGCTCTCCACGCGGGGCATCCGCTCGACCGGATACGCGCGCACGAATGGGGGCGCGCGGGTCCGGCGCGGCCGGTGAGCGTAGCGGTGTCGGACGCTACGTACCTCGGTGAACACCGTGGGCCGGTCGTCGATCGGGCGACGCTTCGGATTCCGGCCGGCGCGTTCGTCTGCATGACCGGACCGAGCGGCAGCGGCAAGACGACGTTGACCCGGCTCATCGCCGGCGACCTGCGGCCCGCCGCCGGGAGCGTCCGGCTCGACGGCGTACCGACCACGGCCATGCCGCCGCGCGCGCTGCGCGATACCTTCGCGCGCGTCGGCGACGATAGCGCGGTGCTCAACATCTCCATTCGCGACAATCTGTTGCTGGCTGCGCCCGGCGCCGCCGACGGCGACTTGTGGGAGGCGCTGGCCGCGGCATCGTTCGAACGGGAGATCCGATCGCTCCCGAACGGGCTCGACACGCTGATCGGCGAGCGCGGCATGAAGCTGTCCGGTGGCCAGCGGCAGCGGCTGCTGGTGGCTCGCGCGCTGCTTCTGGACCGCGCGGGCCTGCTGCTCGACGAGGCGACCTCGCAGGTCGACCCCCGCGCCGATCAGGCAATCCAGAACCGTCTCCGGGGCCTGAGCGGCGGCAAGACCGTGATCACGGTCGCCCATCGTCTGGCTTCCGTGCAGGCGGCGGCCGCCATCTTCGTGATCGAGGACGGACGGGTGACGGCGCGCGGTACGCACGACCGGCTCATCGCCGACAGCGCCGCCTACCGGCGCCTGTTCGCGTCCCAGGCGTCGGCATGAGCCGCGGATGTCAGCCCGGGACGGTGAGCCATGCCGATTTCTCCGGGTCGACCGCCCATAGTGGAGTTCGCTCGCCGGCCGCCGCATCCGCCGCGCCCGATGGGCGCAAGGGGATGGTGCGGGCGGTGATCGACATAGGTTCCAGCGCCATTCGCATGGTAGTCGCCGAGGTCGCCGCCACCGGCGCCATCCGCATCCTGGACCGCGCCGATCGGCCGGTGCCGCTCGGCCATGACGTATTCGGCTCCGGCACGGCCAGCCGCACGACGATCGGCGCGTCGCTGGAGGCGTTGGCGTCCTTTCAGGAACTGCTGCGCGGCTGGGGGATCGGCTCGGAGGAGACCGCCGTGATCGCCACCAGCGCCCTGCGCGAGGCGGAGAACCGCGACACCTTCGTCGACCGGGTGGCGCTGCGCACCGGGTTGGACGTGCGCGTGATCGACGGCGTGGAGGAGAATCGGCTCACCTACCTGTCGGCAGTGCACGCGATCAAGGCGGCGATCCCGGGATTCGCGAGGTCGAACTCCCTGATCATGCAGATCGGCACCGGCAGCACCGAGTTCATGCTGCTGCGCCGCGGCCGGATGGCGTTCGTCCACTCCCTGAAGCTCGGCAGCGCCCGCATGGAGGGGATGCTGCGGCCGGTGCAGAGCGATCCGGAGCGGCTGCGCCGCGTGCTGTCGGAGACCGTGGCCCCCACGCGGGAAGCGCTGAGCCACGAGCAGCCGCTGCAGCACATTCGCCGCTTCGTGGCGGCCGGCGGCGTGATCCGCCTGGCGGCCTCGCGCAGCGGGCGGCGGATCGCCGAGCACTGCTCGCTGATCGAGCGCCCGGCGCTGCAGGCGTTGATCCGCCGCCTGCAGCCGCTGCGGGTCGAGGAGCTGGTGCAGCGACTGGAGATCCCCTATGAGGATGCCGAAGGCATCCTGCCCGATCTGATCGTCTACGATCTGTTTCTGGAATCGACGGCCGCCCAGCAGGTGATCGTCCCCGAGCTGAGCATCCGCGAGGGGGTGCTGCTGAGCGCGGCGTTCGATGACGAACGGTCGCGCCGCGAGTTCGAGCTGCAGACGATCGCGTCGGCGTTGAGCGTGGCGCGCAAGTACCACGCCGAGGACCCGCACGTCCGCCACGTCACCAAGCTGGCGCTCCGCCTGTTCGATCTGTTGACCGACGATCACGGCCTGGGCGCCCGCGAGCGGCTGCTGCTGCACGTGGCCGCGTTGCTGCATGAGGTCGGCAAGCTGATCAAGGCATCGGGCCATCACCGCCACGGCGCCTACATCGTCGCCAACACCGAGGTGTTCGGCATCGACGAGGGAGACACGGCGGTGGTCGCCAACGTCGTGCGCTACCACCGCAGGGCGCTGCCGCAGATGTCGCATCCCATGTACGCCGGCCTGTCGCGCCGGCAGCGGCTGGTGGTCAACAAGCTAGCGGCGATCCTGCGGGTCGCCGACGCGCTGGACGTGAGCCACCTGGGCCGGATCGACCGCTTCGACGCCGAGCGCAGCACGGACCTGCTGCGCCTGAAATGCGGGTACCACGGCGACCTGTCGCTGGAGCGCATGGCGCTGGCGCGCAAGGCCGATCTCATGGATCAGGTCTTCGGGCTGCGCGTCGAACTCTCCTGACCGCGCCGTCGCGCTACGAGATTTTTTCGCGCGCGACGTTTGACGATCGGACCCCGCTTTGGGCAATGATACCGCGAGGCGTGATCGGATCGCGCTTACGTTTGGAGGTATCCCGGATGATCGTCAGGTTCTCGGTCGCGAACTGGATGTCCTTCCGGGATCGGGTCACCCTGTCGATGGTCGCAAGTCTCGAACGGCAGCACGGCGATCGGGTGGCGCGCATTGGCCGGTACCCGCTGAGGGTGCTGCCCGTCATGGCCCTCTACGGCGGCAACGCGTCGGGCAAGACCAATCTCTTCAAGGCCCTGTCCTTCGCCAGGACCCAGATCGTCGAGGGCTCCCGGCCGGACGCCCGCATCCCGGTCATCCCCTTTCTGCTGGACAAGGACCGCGCGCAGCAGCCGACTCATTTCGAGTTCGATCTCCTGATAGACGAGGTCGTCTATGCCTTCAGCTTCTCGGTGATCAGGGAGAAGGTGATCGAGGAACGCCTGGTCAGAGTCAGCAGCACCAGCGAGCGGACACTCTACGACCGCCAGGACCGGAAAATCGAATTCGACGGTTCCCTGGAGGCGGAACAGCTTCAGTTTCTCAGATTCGTCTTTCGCGGTACCCGCGACAATCAGCTCTTTCTGACCAACTCCATATCGCAGAACGTACGGGACTTCAGGCCGATCCACGATTGGTTCAATGAAACTTTGCAGATATTCCCCCCTGACATACGATTTGGACTGCTATCGTTTCATGCCAGTAGCGCCGTCGCCATGAAGATGAGCGAGATGTTGTCGAATTACGACACCGGAATTTCCAGGATGGACAACGTGCGAGTGCCGATAGAATACATCCCGGAGCCGGTCAAGAACGAGCTCCAGGAACTGGACGAAGGGGAAAGTGTACATTTGGCAGGCCCATCCGGGGAATACTTCGGGGTGACTCGCAAGAACGGCAAGCTCATAGCTAGTAAATGCGTGACCGTGCACCGGACCGATGACGCGGAGATCTCTTTCGACCTTACTCGGGAGTCGGACGGCTCACAGCGGCTCATCGATCTCCTGCCGGCGTTTCTCGATCTTTCTTCCGGCGCTTCAGAGCGGGTCTACGTCGTCGACGAGATGGACCGCAGCCTGCACACCTTGCTCACTCGACAGCTTCTTGAACGCTATCTGGGGGGATGTACTGCCGAAACTAGAACACAACTGCTGTTCAACACCCATGACGTGCTGCTGATGGATCAGCGCTGGCTGCGCCGCGACGAAATGTGGATAACGGAACGAGGCGCTGCCGGTGATTCAGGCCTGCTTTCGTTCAGCGAATACCGGGATGTCCGCTACGACAAAGACCTGCGCAAGAGCTATCTGCAGGGCCGATTGGGCGGTATCCCCCGTATCACGCCGACGGAATCGGTGCGATATGGCGCGGGATAGAGCCCGCTTCCGGAGACCGATCGGCCAGCGCCGCTACCGCAAGATATTCGTCATCGCCACTGAAGGGATCAAGACCGAACCGAGTTACTTCGCCATCTTCGAAGATAACTCGGTGATTCACGTGCGCTGTGAAACGCACCCGCGGGAGCTCGCCGGCGCAGGTATTGCGGGACTTGGAGCGACACCTGGAACGGCAGCAAATCGCGAAGACCGACGAGGCGTGGCTGGTCGTGGACAAGGACCAGTGGACCGACGCGCAGTTGGCAGAGCTTCACCAGTGGTCGCAGGAGGAGGACAACCGCGGATTCGCCCTCAGCAATCCCAGGTTCGAGTACTGGCTGCTGCTGCACTTCGAAGCCGGCGCCGGCATCTCGTCATCACGAGAATGTTCCCGCCGGCTGCGACGGCATCTTCTCAATTATGACAAGAGCGTCGATCGTCGCAAGTTCACCAGGGACAAGATCGTCAAAGCCGTCGAGCGAGCGAAGGCGAGGGATTCTCCGCCGTGTAGAGATTGGCCGCGGGAGCCGTGGCGCACGACCGTCTACCGGCTGATCGGAAACATCCTCGCAGCCGCACCGCAACGGACATAGAGACCGGCCCCGTGCGTTTCGCTCAGTCTCGTGGTGTCATTGGGTAACGGTGGTGACGGAGGGCATCGGGTGAATCTGGCGCGTGGTCTGGAACGGCGGGCCGCGGCGGGGCGCCCGGTGCGGGTGGGGGTGATCGGCGCCGGCAAGTTCGGGTCGATGTTCCTGGCGCAGGCGCGGCGCACGCCGGGCCTGCACGTGGTGGCGATCGCCGACCGCGACGTGGCCAAGGTGCGCGCGTTGCTGGCCGCCGCCGGTTGGCCGGCAGAGCAACTTGCCGCGCCGTCGCCGGCGGCGGCACGGGACCGCGGGAGCACCCACCTGGGGGATGACGCGGAACGGGTGATCGGCGCCGGCGGCATCGACGTGCTGGTGGAGGCGACCGGCGACCCGCGTACCGGGTTGCGGCACGCGGCGGCGGCGATCGACGCCGGCCGCCACGTGGTGATGGTGACGGTGGAGGCAGACGCCGTGGCCGGACCGCTGCTGGCGGAGCGGGCCGCCGCGGCGGGCGTGGTATACAGCTTGGCCTACGGGGATCAGCCGGCCCTGATCTGCGAACAGGTCGACTGGGCGCGCACCGCCGGCTTCCGCGTCACGGCCGCCGGCAAGGGCACCCGCTACCACCCGTCGTTCCATCAGTCGAACCCCGACACCGTGTGGGGAAACTTCGGCATGGACCCGGCCGCAGCTGCCCGCGGCCGTATGGACCCCAAGATGTTCAACAGCTTCATCGACGGCAGTAAGTCGGCCATCGAGATGACCGCGGTGTGCAACGCAACGGGACTGGTGCCGCAGCCGGACGGCCTGAGCTTTCCGCCGGCGGCGCGGCATGAGCTGGCCCACTACCTGCGCCCGCGCGCCGCCGGCGGCGTGCTGGAGATGGAGCCGGGCGCGACCGGGGTGACCGAGGTGGTATCCAGCCTGCGCCGCGACCGCAGCCCCGTGCCGCACGACCTGCGCATGGGCACCTACGTGGTGGTGGAGGCGGGCCAGGAGTACGTGGCGCAATGCATCCGCGAGTACGGCTTCCAGGCCGACCCGACCGGTTCCTATCTGGCGCTGTACCGACCGGAGCACCTGATCGGCCTGGAGCTCGGCGTGTCGATCGCTTCCATCGCCCTGCGCGGCGAGCCGACCGGCGCCGCCACCGGCTTCCGCGCCGACGTGGCGGCGGTCGCCAAGCGGGAGCTGGCCGCCGGCGAGGAGTTGGACGGGGAGGGCGGCTACACCGTCTGGGGCAAGCAGCTACCGGCCGCGCGCTCGCTGGAGCTGGGCGCGCTGCCGCTGGGACTGGCCCACGGCGTCACCCTGCGCCGGCCGCTGGCCGCGGGAGCGATCCTGCGCTGGGACGACGTAACGGTGGACGAGACCGATCAGGCGGTGGCCCTGCGCCGCGCCATGGAATGCCGTTTCGCCGCGGCTCCGGGGTCACGTGCGCGCGGTGTTCCCTGATACCCGGTCGAGGAGCTCGGCTCCGGTCTCGCACTCCAGGAGCCAGATTCCGGCCTGCGCCAAGCGGTCCGCATCGGCCTGTTCCAGCAGCGCTGCCAGTTGCCGCGCCGTGTCGTCGTCGAACTTGCGCGCCGCCAGCCGGCACAGCAGCGCGCGTTCCGCCGCCCGGCCTCCGTGCGCGGCGCCGCGCTCAAAGACCAGGCGCCGTTGCGACCGGAGCAACGGATCGTGGTCCGGCCCGGTGCCCTCCCGCTCGCCGAGCACCGTCCCCACCCGCTCCAGCACCGCACTGGTCCGCGTCGACAGCATCGGTTCGTTCAACGCCGCGTGGATCTCCTCCGCCTTCCAGCCCGGAAACGCCCGGCTCTCCGGCGCCGCCCGGTACGCGCCGGCCTCCAGCACGTGGATCGTCAGCCCCGGCCGCCGGCTCCGCGGACGGCTCGGCGCGGTTTCGTCCGGCACCTCCACCCATACCTCCGGGAACCCCCACAACTCGTACAGCGCCAGCTTGCCGCGCCGCACGTCGGTAGTGTGGTCGACCTCCAGCACCACGTCCGGATAGTCGTCCACGCCGATCTCCATCGCCGTCGGTCCCGGCAGCCGGGCGCTGCCCGGATGCAGGTACACCGATTCGTCCGCCTGCATGATGCTGCGCGGCCCGCCGCGCTGCCGCAGGTCCATCGACCCGTAGCTTTCGATCGGCGCGCCGCGCACCTGCGCGATCCGTTCGGTGAGCCGGGTCAGGCGGCCGGACGGCCGTTCGTGGTAGGGGCTGGCCGGTTCGCAGATCCAGGCGGTTTCGGTAGCCCCGTCCCAGTACTCCAACCGCTGGTCGCTGCGGTCGAGCTCCTCCGCCGGCAGATGGACCGGCTTGCAGCCGGGAAACTCCGGCGGCGGCGCGGCAGCCGTGTCCGGGCGGCGCGGCCCCACAGCGGTCTTGGTAGCCATGGCGCTACGGTACGCGGGCCACACCGGTCCTGCAAACCGCGCGCCGGGTGAACCTGGATCGCTAACGGAGAGCGCTACGGTCGGGCCACGCCACGACCCGACCGGTCGCCTTGAAGCGGCGCCGCCCGGAAAGCGCTGATCCTGTATGATGCATGCACTCGACCGGCAAGCTGAGGAGGATCGTGGCTGAGCTTCGAGAGATGCCCCGGATACGCGTGGAACCGGACAAGCTCATGGAGTGGGGCGGTATCCGGCACGGCAGCGAAGATATGGCGAGTGCTGTCGAGCAACGTACCTTCGGATTCGCGGAGTTCGGAACCAACAAGACGGTTCCGACGGCTACCAAGGTGCGAGGTGGGTACTACACGCTGCCCCGGCTCTTCGACGCCGTATTCGTCATCGCCTTCGACCGGCTGATATTCCCGGACATCCAGCAGGAGGTGCTGCTGCTGCTCGGCGATGGCCGCAACCGGAACGCGCAGACGTACGGCCGACTGTACACCCGGCAGGTCGTCGACGGCGCAGCGTTGTTGTCGATAGCGCGAACGTCCGGCCTCGTTTCGCACGTGCCGGAGCGGCATACGCACGCCCACATGAAGTGGACGTCACTCTTTCTCGAAGACGACGAGTTTCGCGCCCTGAGCGACGCCGCAAGCGGGCGCTCGACCGCATGGGCGAATTGGCGGACGTGGACGTCGGCATCGTGACCGGCCGCAACAGCTTCTTCGTCGTTACGGAAGGCACGGCGCAGCGGCTGGGCCTGGATGGCCGCGCGGTCGACGTGGTCGGCCGGACCGCCGCTCTCAAGTCGATTCGGTTCACTGCGGACGACTTGCGGCGTTACGGCACGGAACACCGATCGAAGCTGGTCGATCTGAACGGGCAGCCGCGGTCATCGTTCTCGACCGCTCTCGACGCGTACGTCCGCTCGGGTGAGGAGCAGGGCGTCGACCGCGGCTACAAGTGCCGTATACGCAACCGCTGGTTCGACGTGCCGTCGGTGTACGTGCCGGATGCGTTCCTGTTCCGTCAGATTCACCATGCGCCATTGCTGGCGGAGAATCACGCGCGTGCGACGTCGACCGATACGATCCACCGCGTGCGGGTCGCCGCGGGGGTGGACGTGGACATGCTCTGCGCGTCGAAGGTGAACTCGCTCACCTTCGCCTGGGCCGAGGTGTGCGGGCGGAGCTACGGCGGCGGCGTGCTGGAACTGGAGCCGCGGGAAGCGGAACGGCTGCTGGTCCCGTATCGGTTCTCGGCAGGCCTCGACGTCGAGTACATCGACCGGCGCCTACGGGCCGGCGACCTCGATGGGGCGCTGGATCACGGCGACCGCGCGCTGCTCAAGGACGGATGCGGATTCTCCGATCGGGACGTGCACCGGGCGCGCGCCGCATGGAACAGACTACGGTCGAGGAGGCATCGGCGAAGGTAGATGGATGCGCTGGTAGTGGGCGTCGATCTGGGCGGCTCGAAAATGCTCGCCACCGTGTATCGCGGCGGACAGGCGCTGGGATCGTCCAAGCGGTCGACCAGGCCCACCGCCGGAGCCGGCGGCCTGGCGGCGGACCTGGCGGGCACCGTCGAAGCCGCGCTGGCAGCCGCCAAGGTCGAGCGGTCGGCGCCGGCGGCGATCGGCGTCGGCGCGCCGGGGCCGATCGATGCGCGGAGCGGCACCCTGGTGGCGCCGCCGAATCTGGGCGTGTCCGACTTCCCGATCCGCGATCGCCTGCAGGATGCGTTCGGCGTCCCGGTCATGGTCGAGAATGACGTCAGCGCCGGCACCTACGGGGAGCACCGCTACGGCGCGGCGCGCGGCCGCCGGCACGTGATCGGCGTGTTTCCCGGCACCGGCATCGGCGGCGGGCTGGTGCTGGACGGCCGCCTGTACCGCGGCGCACGGGGCAACGCGGGCGAGATCGGCCACATGATCATGCAGCTCGACGGGCCGATGTGCGGCTGCGGCCAGTACGGCTGCCTGGAGGCGCTGGCAAGCCGTAGCGCCATCGCCCGCGACCTGATCGCGCAGGCGGCGATCGGGCGCGTGCCGTCGGTGGCGGCCAAGGCGGGAACCGACGTGCGGTCCGTGCGCAGCAAGGCGATCGCCCGCGTGCTGGCCGCCGGTGAGCCGGCCGGCATCGCGCTGCTGGAGCGCGCGGCGGAGCGGCTGGGCATCGGCATCGCCAACTGCGTCAACCTGCTCAATCCGGAGATGGTGGTGATAGGCGGCGGATTGGTGGAGAAGCTCGGCGACTGGTTGATCGAGCGCGCCGCCGCTTCCATGCGGCGTCACGCGCTGCCGGCGCTGGCCGAAGGGGTCGAAGTGGTCGCCGCGACGCTCGGCGACGAAGCGGTCGTGCGCGGCGCCGCGGCACTCGCGCAGGAATCGCTGGCGGAGGAATTGCTGCCGTGAGCGCCGCAGCCATATCCGCAGGCGGCGCACGCCCTCGACCGGCCAACGCGCCACCGCCGGCGCGGTATCTCGACGGTGCGCTGAGTTGGCTGGCGTTCAACCGCCGGGTGCTGGACCGGGCCGAGACGACCGCCGTCCCGCTGCTGGAGCGCCTGCGCTTCCTGGGAATCGTCGGCACCAACCTGGACGAGTTCTTCATGGTGCGGGTGCCGGCGCTGCGGCGCGCGGGAACGGCGAACCGCCTTGCCGAGGTTCGCCGGCGCGTCGAGCAGATCGTGCGCGCGCAGGCCGACTGTCTGCGCACGCGCGTGCTGCCGCTGCTGGCCGACGCCGGGGTGCGGCTGCTGGACCGCGACGCCTATCCGCTCGGCACCATGGAGCAGCTCCGCGACCACTTCACCAATCAGATATATCCGGCCCTTACGCCGGTCCGCATCACGCCCGAAGAGAGCGTGCCGCTGCCGAGTCTGCGACTGCACGTCGGCTTCCTGCTGGAACCGGCCGACGATCAGGCGCGTTCCGCGTCCGCGGCGGGCGACGGGCCGATCGTCGCCGTGGTGCCGCTGCCGGGCTCGGTCGACCGGCTGGTCCCGGTACCACAGGAGGGCGCGGGCATCGCCTTCGCGCTGCTGGAGGACTTGGTCGCGGCCAACGCCGACCTGTTCTTTCCCGGCTTCACCATCCTGGACCGGATCGTGTTTCGCGTCACCCGCTCCGGCGATGCCGAGGTCGACGAGCTGCGCGACGACGACTTCGTGGAGGCGATGGAAGAGGTGATCTCGGCGCGCCGCGGCGGGGTGGCGGTGCGTCTGGAGACCAGCGACGCCGACTGCGAGCTGTGCCGGGTGCTGGCCGCCGAGCTATCGGTCGATCCGGTCGATATCTACCGGTGCGACGGCCCGCTGGATCTGGCCGGCTGGTCGAGCCTGGTCGACATGCCGGGGCTCGACCGGCTCCGGTTCGAGCCGTGGGAGCCGGTCCGTCCGACCTGGCTGGACGGCGCCGAGTCGATCTGGAGCGTGATTCAGACCCGGGACCGCCTGCTGCACCACCCCTACGAGACCTTCGACGCGGTCGTCGATCTGCTCGAACGCGCCGCCGAAGACCCGGCGGTGCTGGCCCTCAAGATGACCCTGTACCGCGTATCGCGGGAGTCGCCGATCGTCGACGCGCTCGGCCGGGCGGCGGAAGCCGGCAAGCAGGTGACGGTCCTGGTCGAGGTAAAGGCGCGCTTCGACGAGGAGCGCAACCTGGAGCGCGCCGCGCTGCTGGAGCGGCAGGGCGCGATCGTGGTGTACGGGATCGCCTGGCACAAAGTGCACGCCAAGGCGCTGCTCATCGTCCGCCGCGAATCGGGCCGCATCCGGCGCTACGTCCATCTGGGAACCGGCAACTACCGGGACGACACCGCCCGGCTGTACACCGACGTCGGGCTGCTGACCGCCGACGACGAGCTGGCCATGGAGGCCGGCATGTTCTTCAACGCCATCACCGGCTACTCCACGGTGCCGAACCTGCGCCGGCTGGCGATGGCGCCCACCGCCCTCAAGCAGCGTCTGTTGGCGATGATCGAACGCGAGGCCGCCCGTCAGCCGAACGAACGGCCGCTGATCATGGCCAAGCTGAATCAGCTCACCGATCGCGACGTGATCGACGCGCTCTACTCGGCATCGCGGGCCGGGGTCACCATTCGGCTGAACGTCCGCGGCGAATGTCTGCTGATCCCGGATCGGCGCGGCATGAGCCGCAACATCATGGTGGTGTCGGTCATCGACCGCTACCTGGAGCACGCGCGGCTCCTCTACGTGCGCGCCGGCGGCGCCGACGAGTGCTACTTGTCGAGCGCCGACTGGATGCCGCGCAATCTCAGCCGCCGGGTCGAGCTCATGGCGCCGATCGAGGACCCGCGGCTGAAGCGCCGCGTGCTGGAGATACTGGAATCCGCCTTCGCCGACAACACCAACGCCTACCGCCTGCGGAGCGACGGAACGTATGCGCGGGTGCGGCGCTCTTCGGCGGACGAGCCGTTCCATCGCAGCCAGCGGGCGATGTACGAGGCCGCCGGGCGGCGCGCCCGCACCGAGCTCGGTGAGCCGGCCGGAAGGCTGATCGCCCGGCGGTCGCGTCCCGAGCGCTGACGCGCATCGGTTCGACCCGACGTTCAGTTCAGCTCGACGCGCCGTCCGGTCGCCACGTAGACGGCCGCTTCGCAGATGTTGGTGGCGTGGTCGCCGACCCGCTCGAACTGCTTGGCCACGAACAGCAGCGTCTGCGCCTGCGCGATCGTCTTCGGCGACTCCATCATGTAGGTGAGCAGCTCGCGAAAGAGTTGCGAGTAGGTGTTGTCGATCAGATCGTCGCCGGCGGCGACGTCGTGGGCGGCCTGCTCGTCACGGCTCACGTACGCGTGCACGGACTCGCGCACCATCTGCGCGGCGCGGTCCGCCATCGAGTTCATCGAGATCAGCGGTTTGACGTAGGTCTCCGAGGAGAGCTTCTGCGCCACCCGGGCGACGTGCACCGCCAGGTCCCCGATCCGCTCCAGCGCGATCACCACGTGCAGGGTGGTGATGATGAAGCGCAGATCGGTGGCGACCGGTTGCTCGCGCGCCACCAGCGTGTTGACGTAGTCCTCGATCTCCCAGGCGGCGGTGTTGACCTCGTTCTCGCCGACTATGACGTGCTCGGCCAGCTCCTCGTTCTGGACCAGCAGCGCCTTGGTCGCCTGGGTCAGCGCCGACTCGACCGACTGGGACAGGCCCAGCAGGCGCTGCTCCAGTTCCCCGATCTCACGCTCGAACTGGTGACGGAGCGGTTGCGGCTCACTCACGGCTTCCCCCCGGGGGCGGCCGGCCGGCTGCGGCGCCGGCCGCGGTCCAACCCCGATCATCGGACACCGGACGCCCGGCGTCCGGCGCTACTGCGCCGCGGCCTCCCAGGCCGCCAGATACTCGTCGATCACCGCCGTGTCGACGGCCTTGATCGTCAGCCCGAACGGGCCGGCCAGAGGTCGCACCACCTGCTTGGCGGGCTCGCCGGTCTGCAGGAACTCCTCGAGCTCCGCGCTGCCGGCGCGGAACACCCACAGCCGTCCATCGTCCATCTGCGTGTAGAAATCCGGCAACGTGGTGAGGTACTCGTCGATCGTGTCGCTGTCGGTCGACCTGACGGTCACCCCGCCCGGCGCCGCCAGAGGCCGCGCCACCTGCCTGGCGGGCTCGCCGACTTCCCGAAACATCGCAAGGTCGTCCGATCCCTCGCGGAATACCCAGAGCCGACCGTCCTCCTCCAGCACCGCGAACCCCGGCTTGGCGTACCGGTCGAGCGCCAGCGGTGCTCGGGCGGTATCCGTCGTCGCGCAACCGACGATCGACGCTCCGGCCGCGGCCAGGATCACGACCGCCGCCGGCACGCGCGCATACGCTCTACGAAATCCCATGTTCCAACTCCTCCTCCGACCGGCTCATCCGAACCGGCCGCTTATGTAGTCCTCCGTCTCCTGCAACTGCGGCTTTACGAACATCTCCTCCGTCGGCGCGAACTCGATGAGCCGACCCAGGTACATGAACGCGGTGACGTCGCTGACCCGTGACGCTTGCTGCATGTTGTGCGTCACGATCAGGATCGTGTAGCTGCCCTTCAGCTCATGGATCAGATCCTCGATCTTGCTGGTGGCGATCGGATCCAGCGCGCTGGCCGGCTCGTCCATCAGCAGCACCTCCGGCTCGGCGGCAACCGCGCGCGCGATGCACAGCCGTTGCTGTTGGCCGCCCGACAGTCCCAGGGCGCTCTCGTGCAGCCGGTCCTTTACCTCATCCCAGAGCGCCGCGCCCTGCAGGGCGCGGTGGCATACCGAATCGAGCACCTGCTTGTCCCGCTCGCCGTCGATCCGCAGCGGGTAGACCACGTTCTCGTAGACGCTCATCGGGAACGGATTGGGCTTCTGCGCCACCATGCCCATGCGCTTGCGCAGCTCGATCACGTCGGTCCCCGGCGCGTAGATCGAGTCGCCCGACAGGCGCATGTCGCCCTCGATCCGCACGGTTTCGACCAGGTCGTTGAGCCGGTTGACCGATCGCAGCAGCGTCGACTTGCCGCAGCCGGACGGGCCGATGAGCGCCGTCACCTGCCCGAACGGGACGTCCATCGACACGTCGAACAACGCCTGCGCGTCCCCGTACCACAGGTTGAAGCCGTCGACCTCCAGCACGCACTCCAGCTCGCGCGTGCGCGGATGTACGGCGGTCTTGACCAGGCCGCCGGCGGCTATGCGCTCCAGCGGGTTCTCGCGCGCGGGCGCATGCGCGCCGGCTCGCAGGCGTCCGTCCGTCTGGGAAGCGACCTCGACGGGCGGCGTATGGTGGCCGTCCGCGCCGATCCGAAGGGGGGCGCTACGTTCCCGGGTTGCATCCATCCGAAGAGACCCTCCTGAACCTGCTAGAACTGGCTCTCCGCGAAGCGGCGGTGCAGCCGGCTGCGCAGCCGGATCGCCGTCACGTTCAGCAGCACGACGATCAGGATCAGCAGCAGCGTCGCGGTGAACACCATGGGGATGGCCGCTTCGCTGTTCTGACTCTGAAAGCCGACGTCGAAGATGTGGAAGCCGAGGTGCATGAAGCTGCGCTCCAGGTGCACGAACGGGAAGTACCGGTCGATCGGCAGCTCGGGCGCCAGCTTCACCGCGCCGACCAGCATCAGCGGAGCCACCTCGCCGGCGCCGCGCGCCATCGCCAGGATCATGCCGGTCATGATGCCCGGCATGGCGCGCGGCATGACGATCCGCTTGATCGTCTGCCACTTGCTCGCCCCGCACGCATAGGAGCCTTCCCGCATCGACCCGGGCACGGCGGCCAGCGCCTCCTCGGTCGCCACGATCACCACCGGCAGGGTCAGCAGCGCCAGGGTAAGGGATGCCCACAGGATGCCTCCCGTTCCGAAGGTGGGGCTGGGCAGCTTGGCGCGAAAGAACAGCTCGTCGATGCCGCCGCCGATCAGGTAGCTGAAGAAGCCGAGCCCGAACACGCCGAAGACGATGCTCGGCACGCCGGCCAGGTTGTTGATCGCGATCCGGACGGTCGACACCAGGCGTCCGGCCTTGGCGTACTCGCGCAGGTAGAGCGCCGCGACCACCCCGAACGGGACGACCGCCAGCGACATCAGCAGCGTCATCACCACCGTGCCGAAGATCGCCGGGAAGACGCCGCCTTCGCTGTTGGCCTCACGCGGGTCGGCGGTCAGAAACTCCCACCACCGGGACAGATAGATACCGAGCTTGCGCGGCAGGCCGAGCTGGTTGGCCGGGTAGCCGCGCACGATCTGCCCGATCGGCACCAGCGCCTCGGCGCCGTCTGCGAGCCGCATAGACAACCGGTAGCGGTCGCTCGATCGGTGCAGCTCGTCGATCCGGGCGCGTATCTCGGCGTACTCCGCGGCCGCTTCGGCCTCGACCGCGGCGCTCCGCTCCCGCTGCGAGGCGAGCGCCGTCGCGGCGGCCTCGATCCGCTCCGCCGATCCTTCGGCTCGCGCGTCGTCGAGCAGCAGCTCCGCCTCGCGCACGCGGAGCCGCGCCCGTTCCAGGCGATGGTTCACGTGTCCGACGTCGCGCCGCTCCAGCTTCCGGCGCTCGCTTCGCCACCGTTCGACGGTCGGGTGATGCCGTTCGAACTCCCGCCAGGCGGCCTCCGGCCCGGTGGCGGTCGCCGTGCCGTCGATCAGGAACGCCGCCGGCTCACCGTAGAACCGTCCCCAGGTGAGCCGCTCGAAGATCACCGCCCATGCGGGGGAGGTGCGCTCGGCCAGCGCATAGTCCGCCACCCAGGTGAAGTGCGCGCCGGTCACGTCGAAGTTGCCGGTCCTGACCAGCCACCGCGTCGACCAGCCGCGCTGCCGGTCCAGCAGGCGCCGAGCCGACTCCTGCGCGGCGGCGGGCAGGGATTCGACCGCGTTCGCCGCCGGCCGGTAACGGTCGCTCCGGGTCACCTCGCCCAGGTAGGTCGATCCGTCGACGGTCTCGAACCGCGCCAGCGGCGCCGGCCAGAACGTGCCGAGCCCGCGCGCCACGATCAGCACCAGCAAGCCCAACGTCATGACCAGCGCGATCACCAACGCGCCGGCGGTCAGCCACATCAGCGGCTGCCCCTGGACGACCAGCGACGTGCCGCGCCGCCGGCGGCGCGCGGCGCGGGACCGCGCCGTCCCCGGCCCGGCGACGGGGGCGATCGGCGCGCTCACAGCTCGAACGCCCGGCGGCGGAACCGCTGCCGCACCGACTCCGCGATCGTGTTGACGACGAACGTCATCATGAACAGCGTCAGCGCCGCCAGAAACAGGATGCGATAATGGGTGCTGCCGATGACCGCTTCCGGCAGCTCGACGGCGATGTTCGCCGCCAGGGTTCGGAAGCCGTTGAACAGGTTCATCTCCAGGATCGGCGTATTGCCCGCCGCCATCAGCACGATCATCGTCTCTCCCACGGCGCGGCCCAGCCCGATCATGACGGCGGAAAAGAGCCCGCTCATGGCGGTCGGTACGATGACGCGGACCGCGGTCTGCCACGGGGTCGCCCCGGCGGCCAGCGACGCCGAGCGCAGGTGCTCCGGCACGCTCTTCAGCGCGTCGTCGGCGATCGTGTAGATGATCGGGATGATGGCAAAGCCCATCACGAACCCCACCACCAGCGAGTTGCGCTGCACGTAGGTGCCGAGCACCGGACCGATGACCGGGAACGAACCGCGCGAGTCGAGACCGAGCGCCTGCAGCAGATGACCGGCCAGCAGCGCGCCGCCGCCCGCGACCGCCAGCCCGGCGGCGAGCTTGACGATCTCCAGCAGCGCCGCCTGGCGGGCGGGCAGCCGTCGGTAGACCGGGCGCAGCCGGGGAGCCAGCCAGCGGGACAGGAACCACACCGTCGCCAATCCGCTGATCGGCAGCAGCAGCACAGCCCAGCCGCCGGCGCCGGAACCGATCTGCCCATCCAGCCACAGCTTGATATCGCCCGCGAACAGCGCGCGCTCGACCGCCGGCCCGGCGATCCGCGCCAACGACAGGCCCGCCGGCAGCGCTCCCCCCAGCACGAACAGCATCCGGTACCGCGCAAGGATGATCGCCGTGCGGTCGGGAAGAAGCTGAAACAGGTAGCCGCCTGCCAGACAGGTGAGCGGGACGGTAAGGAAGGCGACCAGGATCATCGGCACCGCCCGCTCGGCGATCGGCGCGAACACCAGACCGGCCAGGAATCCGAGCACCACGCTCGGCAGGCTGGCCATCATCTCGATCACCGGCTTGATGCGCGCGCGCAGCCTGTTATGGAGAAACTCGCTGGTATAGACGGCCGCCAGCATCGCGATCGGCACGCCGAACAGCATCGAATAGATGGTCGCCTTGAGCGTGCCGAATATCAGCGGGATCAGCCCGTACTTCGGCTCGAACGTGTCGGTGGCGCTCGATGACTGCCACACGTGCGCGGGGGCGGCGTTGCCCTCGTACCATACCTTTGCGAAGACCGATCCCAGGGTAGCCTCCGGATGCGGGCTGTCCAGTGACAGCAGCGCGAATCCCCGATCGGTCACCGCGGCGATCGCGTCGTCGCGCGGGCTGAGTGCGACCGCGGCGATCGGCACCCCGGCGAAGGGCCGCGCCTCTGCCAGAAAGGCATCGCTGGTGACGTAGAAGGCGCGCACGCTGCCGTCCTCGTAGCCGACGACGATCATGCGCTTGCGCGCCGAACTGCCGATGCTGGTGACGGCCGCCGGGCCGTCGAAGGTATGGACGCCGGTCAACGACAACCCGTCGCCGGTGGCGGCGTCCGCGTCGCGCACGCGGAACCAGGTGCCGACGCGCCCGCGGCTGTCGCCGGCCAGCAGCGTATCGCGGCCCAGCAGGAATCGCGCCGCGGTGAGCCGCGCCGCGTCGTCACGCACCAGATCGCCGCGCTCGGCCACCGCCGGCCGGCCGAGATCGCGGGTGTCGAAGCGCACGAACGCCCCGTCCCGCCACAGCACGTAGACCGCGTCGGCGTTGCCGCTGACCAACACTCGGGCGAGCTCGACGGCCCGGTCGAAACCGGGAATCGCGATGCTCCCGCCCCGCACCGACGAGGTCACGCGGCCGGTGAGGATGTTGCGCCGGCGCGTCACGGCGCTGACCCGCAGCACCCCGTCGTCGGTCACCATGGCGATCACCGGCCCGACCGAGCGCACCGTCTGATCGATCAGCAGCACCGCTCCGGCGTGACCGCTCGCCACCGGCGCTTCGATCCGAGCGGTCAGCCGCTGGACGCGGAGCTGGCCGATCGGCGTGCGCTGTACGGTCGCGCCGTCGAGCACGCCCACCTCGCCTTCCGCAAGGCTGCGCAGGGCGGCCGGCACGTCAGCGTCCTCCAGGAACTCCGTTTCGAACGCCGCCCGGCCGAGCCGGATCGTGCCGTCGGCGAAGCCCGCCGCAAACCACCCGTCGTCCTGCGAGTAGGTCAGCGTGGTCGGCGGTTCGCCGAACAGCGGCAGCGATCCCAGCGGCATGCCGGGAACACCGGCGTCGATGCGGAAATGGCGCAGCGCCCGCCCGCCGTCGATCAGCTCCGCGGCGGCGACGCGGTATTCGTCGACCAGCAGGAACCGGTCGATCGCGGCGCCCGCGTTCGCGGTGGCGGCGCCGCCGTCGCCTCGCTGGGAAACCGACGGCGAAAGCCGCGCGCGACCTGTCAGCGGCAGCGCCACCGAGGCCAGAAACACGAACACCAGGAACACCGCGGCGATCACGCCGATGCCGCCGATGGTGATGATCGACTTCGAGGCGATCTCCGCGATGCGAACGCCGGGGCGCGTCTCGTGCGGCCGCCGGTAGCCGGTGAACCCTGCCTGCTTCATGCGCCCTCGCCGCCGGGTCTCGCTCAGAGACCCAGCGCCGTCATCGCCTCTGTGGCGATCGCGTTCGTGATCGGGTAGTAGCCGTCCTTGATCACGTCCTGCTGTCCTTTCGCACTGTACAGGTAGCGGACGAATTCGCGCCGCAACGGGTCGAGATCGCCGCCGGGACGGTGATTCACGTACACGTACAGAAACCGCGACAGCGGATACTCGCCGGTATAGGCGTACTCTGCGGTGGCCGGGACCGGCTCGCCGGCGGCGTCGACCGCCAACGGCACCGCGCACACGTCGGCGGTGAGGTAGCCGATGCCGGAGTAGCCGATGCCGGGAGCGTCGCTGGCGACGCCCTGCACGACCGACGAGCTGCCGGGCTGCTCCTTCACCGACGGCTTGTAGTCGCCGTCGCCCAGCACGGCCTTCTTGAAGTAGCCGTAGGTGCCGGACGCCGAGTTACGGCCGTACAGGCTGATCGGCCGGTCGACCCAGG
Organism: Spirochaetia bacterium; assembly: GCA_965203515.1. Lineage (GTDB taxonomy): Bacteria > Spirochaetota > Spirochaetia > SZUA-6 > Bin103 > CATQHW01. Next base: position 3,177,944 of record OZ241907.1, on the reverse strand, counting down.
CGCCGTCGGACACGCCGGCGTCTCCCCAGGTGCGGATGCCGCTGGCGTGACCGCCGCGGCGATTGGTCGAGAAGATCGCGTCGACCTGCTGCAGGGTCAGCCCCATCGTGCAGATCGGGTTGTCCTTGTTGGCGTACACCGCAAGCATGTCGATGGCGGCCGGCAGACCGGTCGGCGGATAGCCGTATCGACTCTCGAACTGGTCGACCTCGGCTGCCTTCATCTCGCGGCTCATCGGACCGAACTGCGACGTTCCGGCGATCAGCGCCGGCGGGGCGGTGCTGGAGCCCTTGCCCTCGATCTCGATGCGGACGTTCGGGTACATGCCCAGAAAGCCTTCGGCCCACAGCGTCATGGTGTTGTTCATGGTGTCCGAGCCGACGCTCTTGAGACTGCCCGACACGCCCTGCACCGGCTCGTAGCCGGAAAGCGCCGGGTCTACCGACACCTGGGCCGGCGCGGTCATCGACGTGAGCGCCATGGCCGCCGCGGCGCCCGCGATGATTCGGTAGGTTCGCATGTTTCTCCCCTTGCGATGGTGAATCCGCAGGCAGTGTCCCGGGTGGTCGCTAGCGAACGTTTGGCGATCCGCTAGCGAACGTTAGAAGGCCGTTAGCATGGCGTTAGCGGCCGGCGCCGCTGTACACCCCGGAGCCGGGCGCGTAGCGTCTACGGCGTGCCGGAGCTGCCGGAGGTGGAGACGATCGTCCGCGGCGTGCGGCCGGCGCTGCGCGGCCGGCGCATCGCCCGGGTCGTGGTCCGCGAACCGCGGTTGCGCTGGCCGGTGGCGGACGACCTGCCGCCGCGGCTGGCGGGGCGCACCGTGCGCGACGTACGGCGCCGGGCCAAGTACCTGGTGATCGATGCCGGGCCGGAGAGCCTGATCGCGCACCTGGGCATGTCCGGGCGGCTCCTGCTGGTGCGCGCGGATGCGCCGCCGGCGCGGCACGACCACGTCGACGTGGTGCTGAGCTCGGGTCTGGCGGTGCGGCTGCGCGATCCGCGGCGGTTCGGGTCGCTGCACGTGGCCGCCGCTCCCGGCGATCACCCGCTGCTTGCCGGGCTGGGGCCGGAGCCGCTGGGCGACCGGTTCGACGGGCGCTACCTGTTCTCGGTGAGCCGCCGGCGCACGGTCTCGATCAAGGACCTGTTGCTGAACGGCCGCATCGTCGCCGGCATCGGCAACATCTATGCGAGCGAGGCGCTGTTCCTGGCGCGCGTGCATCCGCGCACGGCCGCCGGCCGACTTGGCCGGGTGCGTCTGGAGCGGCTCGCGGCCGCGGTGCGTACCGTGCTGCAGCGGGCGGTCGACGCCGGCGGCACCACGCTGCGCGACTACCGTACGCCGGGCGGCGATCCGGGGCTGTTCTCCATCGAGCTTGCCGTCTACGGCCGCGCCGGCCGGCCGTGCCCGCGCTGCGGCGCGGCGATCCGCGCGCTCCGCCAGGGCGGCCGCTCCAGCTTCCATTGCCCGCGCTGCCAGCGCCGGTAAACACGGTCCGCTCCGCCGGCCGGCTTGCCTGAACGGGGCCGTGATCGTGTACGATTCGGCGCGGCCATCATCTACCTGGCGGCGCTCACCGGGATCGACGAAAACCTGTACGCGGCCGCCTCCATCGACGGCGCCAGCCGCCTGCAGCAGACCCGGTACGTGACCATCCCCGGCATCGGCCACGTCATCGTGCTGCTCGGGGTGCTGAGCCTGGGGCAGGAGCTGCACGCCGGCTTCGACCAGATCATCAACCTGTACAGCCCGGTCGTCTACGAAACCGGCGACATCATCAGCACGTTCGTGTACCGCGTCGGTCTGCTGGAGGCGCAGTACAGCCCGGCGGCGGCGGTAGGGCTGTTCCAGTCCGTGGTTTCGCTGGTGCTGATCAGCGTCGCCTACTGGTTGGCGGTCCGCTACGCCGACTACCGTATCTTCTGATGGCCGAACAGGCGGCAGCCGACGCCCCGCGCCGGCTGCGCAAACGGATCGGGCCGGGCCGGATCGCCTTCCAGGTCGGCAACTACACGCTGATGGCGCTGTACGCGGCGATCTGCTTCATCCCGCTGCTCCACATCCTGGCGGTGTCGTTCAGCACCGGCGCCGCCGCGGTCGCCAACCTGGTCGGGCTGTGGCCGGTGGGATTCAACACCAAGGCGTACGAGTTCGTAGCCACCCGCGTGGAGTTCCTGCGCTCGGTCGGCGTCTCGTTCCTGCGACTCGGCGCGGCGTTGCCCCTGTTCATGGTGTTCAACTGCATCACCGCCTATGCGCTGTCGAAGCGGCCAAAGCTGTTCCCGTGGCGCAGCGCCTACATCTGGTTCCTGTTCATCACCATGCTGTTCAACGGGGGGCTGATCCCGACCTACTTCGTGGTGCTCAAGATGGGGCTCATCAACCGCTTCTGGTCGCTGTTGATCCCGTTGCTGCCGACGCAGATGTTCAACATCATCCTGCTGCTCAACTTCTTTCGCCGCGTCCCGGTCGAACTGGAGGAAGCGGCGTTCATCGACGGCGCCGGCCACCTGCAGATCCTGTGGCGCGTCTTTCTGCCGGTCTCCACCGCGGCGATCGCCACCATCTCCCTGTTCGTGCTGGTGTTCCACTGGAACGAGTGGTTCTTCGGGACGATCTACCTCAACGACCCGCGCAAGTTTCCGCTCGCCAGCTATCTGCGCACCATCCTGATCGACCTCACCTCCGTGGACCTCGACTACGCCGACCAGGATTTCTTCCGGTTCATCTCCGACGAGAACTCGAAGGCGGCGCAGATCTTCATCGGCATGGTGCCGATCCTGCTGGTCTATCCGTTCCTGCAGCGCTACTTCACCAAGGGACTGGTGCTGGGCGCCGTGAAGGGATGACGGCGGGCGGCGCCGCCGATCCGGCCCTTGCCGTCCCGGCGGCATTCCGGACAGACTCCGAAACTCGATGAGCACCGCAGCCGCCCCTCCGTCCGTCTTCGCGCCGGTGAGCGGCCAGGCCGACTTCCCGGCGATGGAAGAGGAGATACTGGCTTTCTGGAACGAGCGCGACCTCTACCGCAGGTCGGTAGAACGCCGGCCCGCCGACCGTCCGTTCCGCTTCTACGACGGCCCGCCGTTCGCCACCGGCCTGCCGCACTACGGGCACCTGCTCGCCTCGATCTCCAAGGACGTGGTGCCGCGCTACTGGACCATGCGCGGCTACCGGGTGGAGCGGCGCTGGGGCTGGGACTGCCACGGCCTGCCGGTGGAGAACGAAGCGGAAAGCCAGCTCGGCCTCAAGACGCGCGCCGACATCATCGACTACGGCATCGGCCCGTTCAACGAGTATTGCCGGCAGGTGGTGCTGCGCTACACCGCCGAGTGGCGGACGCTGATCCAGCGACTGGGCCGCTGGGTCGACTGGGACCACCAGTATCGGACCATGGACACCGACTTCATGGAGTCGGTCTGGTGGGTCTTCAAGTCGCTCTGGGACCGGGGCCTGATCTACGAAGGCTACAAGTCGCTCGCCTACTGCCCGCGTTGCGCCACGCCGCTCTCCAACTTCGAGGTCAATCAGGGATACCGGGACACGCAGGACCCGTCGATCACGGTCCGCTTCCGGGTGCGCGGCACGCCCGATCTGTCGATCCTGGCCTGGACCACCACGCCCTGGACGCTGCCGTCGAACATGGCGCTGGCCGTGGGCGAAGAGATCGACTACGTGCGGGTCGCCACCACCGCCGGCGAATCGCTGATCCTGGCCCGCGCCCGTCTGGACGCCGTATTCGGCAAGCGCAAGGCGGAGGTCGTCTCCGTCGAGGAGCAGCCGGTCGCGGAGCTCCTCGACATGACCTACGCCCCGCTCTTCGACGACTTCGCCGACCGGCGCGGCGAAGGGGCGTTCCGCGTCGTGGCCGCCGACTTCGTGTCGACCGAAGACGGCACCGGCATCGTCCACATCGCGCCGGGCTTCGGCGAGGACGACCACCTGCTCGGCCTGCGGGCCGGCATTCCCGCGGTCTGCCCGATCGACGCCGACTGCCGCTTCACCGGCGAGGTCGCCGAGTACGCCGGCCAGTTCGTGAAGGACGCCGACACGCCGGTGATCCGCGCCTTGCGCGCCGCCGGCGCGATGTTCGACGAGGGGACCATCGTCCACAACTACCCGTTCTGCTGGCGGTGCGACGCGCCGCTGATCTACCGCACCGTCTCCACCTGGTTCGTCAGGGTGGAAGGGCCGCTCAAGGAACGGATGCTGGCCGCCAACCGCCGCATCCGCTGGGTCCCCGAGCACATCCGCGACGGCCGCTTCGGCAAGTGGCTGGAAGGCGCGCGCGACTGGGCGATCAGCCGCAACCGGTACTGGGGCACGCCGCTGCCGATCTGGCGCGACGAGGAGACCGGCGAGACGGTCTGCGTGGGCAGCATCCGCGAGCTTGAGGAGCTGGCCGGCCGGCCGGTCGACGACCTGCACAAGCACCGCATCGACGATCTGGCGCTCCCCTCACCGTCGGGTAACGGCACCTTGCGCCGCATCCCGGAGGTGCTCGACTGCTGGTTCGAGTCGGGATCGATGCCGTACGCGCAGAGCCATTATCCGTTCGGGCGCGCCGCGGACTTCAAGGCGAGCTTTCCGGCCGACTTCATCTCCGAGAATCTGGACCAGACGCGCGGCTGGTTCTATACGCTCACGGTACTGTCGGCGGCGCTGTTCGACGGGCCGGCGTTCCACAACTGCATCGTCGGCGGCATGCTGCTGGCCGAAGACGGCCGCAAGCTCAGCAAGCGGCTGCGCAACTACCCCGATCCGGCCAAGATGCTCGCCATCTACGGCGCCGACGCGCTGCGGCTGTATCTGCTCGACTCGCCGGCCATGAAGGCGGAGGAGTTGCGCCTGAGCGAGTCCGGCATGAGACGCAGCCTGCGCGACGTGATCATTCCGCTCTGGAACGCCTACGGCTTCTTCGTGACCTACGCCCGCATCGACGGCTGGCGTCCAGACTCGGCGGCGACGGGCGCGCGATCCGCCAACCGCCTGGACCGCTGGATCGTCTCCGCGCTGCAGACCCTGCTGGACGACGTAAACCGCGAGATGGAGGCGTATCGGCTGTACCGGACCGTGCCGGCCATGGTGTCGTTCGTGGAGCGGCTCACCAACTGGTACATCCGTCGCAGCCGCCGCCGGTTCTGGAAATCGGAAGACGACGGCGACAAGGCGTCCGCCTACGCGACGCTCTATGAGGTGCTGGCCACCTTCGTGAAGGCGCTGGCGCCGGTCCTGCCGTTCGTGACCGAGCGCATCTACCAGAACCTGGTGCGTTCGGCCGCCCCCGAAGCTCCCGAAAGCATTCACCTGTGCGACATGCCGCAGGCGCGCGACGAGCTGCGCGACCGCGATCTGGAACGGCAGATGGAGCTGGCGGCGCGGGCGGTGGCGCTGGGCCGGTCGCTGCGCAGCAAGCACGATCTGAAGGTCCGGCAGCCGCTACGGCGTCTCTACCTGCTGCCGGCCGACGAGGCGAGCCGGCACGAGCTGGCGCCGATGCTGGACCTGATCGGCGAGGAGTTGAACGTCAAGGAGGTCACCCTGGTCGATGACGAGACCGAGCTGAGCGAAGTCTCCTGCAAACCCGACTTCCGCCGTCTGGGCCCACGCTTCCGCACCGGCATGCAGGAGGTGGCGGCGCGGGTGCGGGCGCTCACCGCGGCCGAGATCGCCGATCTGCGGCGCGGCGGCAGCGTCGAGGTCGCCGGCGGCCGCATCACCATCGACGACCTGGACGTGCGGCGCACGGAAAAGCCGGGCATCGTGGCGGCGGTGGAGCGCAACCTCGGCGTCGGCCTGGACACCCAGCTCGATGCCGAGCTGGTCGCCGAGGGGATCGCGCGCGAGCTGGTCAACCGCATCCAGAACCTGCGCAAGACCGCCGGCCTGGAGGTTTCCGACCGCATCGAGCTCGGCGTGCAGGGCGCCCCCGAGCTGGAAGCGGCCGTCGACGGCCATCGCGACTACGTGAGCGGCGAGACCCTGGCCTTGGACCTTCGCGTCGGGTCGCTCCCGCACGGCGCCGGCGACCCGCAGGACCTCACCGTCAACGGCCTGCCGGCCACCGTCGCCCTCCGCAAGGCCGACCGGTAGCGTTATTCGCTAGGACAGACGCGCACGTACACCGTGACGCCGTCGAGCGCGGCAACGGCGTAATCGAGTACCGATGCACCGGGGTGCGCGCTTTCCTGCCGCTGAACGCTCTCCACTATGGGCGGGGAGGACGGAGGGGCTTCATGACCATACCCGTGGCCGACGAGAAGCATTCGTACCTTGCCGGTCGCGGGAGTCACTTCCAGCGTGTACGTGGTGCCGAGCGCGGTTGCGCCGACGATGCTGTGTCGTTCGACAGGGTGCGTGTCTCCCGGACGCCGTATCCAGACCCGAGCGCTCGGCACGTCGTCTGCCGGCAGCTCGAACGCATGCTCGTACATACCCTCCTGCGGCCGCTGCTGGTTCCTGACGAAACCGCCTTCACCGATGGTGGATGGTACCGGAATCGGGTCGTCGCCCGGTACGCAAACGAGCACCGGCGCCGACGTACCCGGGGGACCGGGCTCCCCTTTCGGTCCGGTCGGTCCCGTTTCGCACGCTGCCAGAACCAGCGCGAGCGGTGCCAGGACGTACGCCTTCTTCAGAAGCTCCACTTGCTGCGGAAAGGACTTGAACCTTCACGGGATGTAACTCCCACTAGCCCCTCAAGCTAGCGTGTCTACCAATTCCACCACCGCAGCGGCCCGGGCGGGTCGATTCGCACTATAGGGAAACGGGTTTCCCGCCGTCAAATGTATGGTCGCGCAGTTCGTTCGCCCGCCTGCCGGGGTTGCCGCTCCCGGCGACTTGTCGGTAGGTTACGCGCTTCGTTCTGAGCTCCGCACCCTGGAGGTAGACATGAACCTGCTCGGACGCTCGCTGCTCACGCTGCGCGACCTGTCGCCCGGCGAGCTGGGCGAGCTGCTCGACCTCTCCGCCCGCGTGAAGCGGCAACGCCGCGCCGGCGAGCGGCATCGACGCTTCGCCGGGCTCACGCTGGCCATGCTGTACGAGAAGCCGTCGACCCGCACCCGCTCCGCCTTTGCGACCGCATTCGGGGAAGAGGGCGGCTTCCCGGTGGTGATGAACCGGGACGAGTTGCAGCTCGGCGTCAAGGAATCGCTCGAAGACACGGCGCGGGTCTTCGGCCGCATGTACGACGCCATCCAGTACCGCGGCTACGCGCAGGAGACGGTGGAGACCCTGGCGCGCTATGCGGGCATCCCGGTCTACAACGGCCTCACCGACACCCGTCACCCGACCCAGGTGCTTGCCGATCTGCTGACCATCCGCGAGCACTACGGCTCCCTCGAGGGCGTCTCCCTGGCCTACGTAGGCGACGCGCGGAACAACGTCGCCACATCGCTCATGGTCGGCTGCTCGATGACCGGCGTCGGCTGCACGCTGGTGGCGCCGCGCGAGCTGCAACCGGACCCGGTGCTGGTCGACGCCTGCCGAAACGGCTCGGCAGCCCCTCTCACGGTGAGCGCCGACGTCGGCGCCGTGGACGGGGCCGACGTGGTGTACACCGACGTGTGGGCCTCCATGGGCGAGGAGGATCGCGAAGCGGAACGCTTCCGGCTCCTGGCCGGCTATCAGGTGAACGACGCGCTGATGCGACGGGCGGGCGGCACCGCCATCTTCATGCACGACCTGCCGGCGGTGAAGGGCAACGAGGTAACTGACGCCGTCTTCGAAGCGCCCTGCTCGATGGTCTGGGAGCAGGCCGAGAACCGCAAGCACACCGCCAAGGCGCTGATGCTGGCGACGCTGGTCGGCGACGCGTGACCGGCGCCGGGCGGCTTCATCAGGCGCACGCCGCCGTCCGCCGGTCCGGCTGCGCCGGCTGGCTGTTCTACAACGTCTACCACCGCGATCAGATCGCCGACGCGGTGTTCGGCATCGACCCCGAAGCGACCAACACGCGGCCGTGGCTGGCGCTCATCCGCCCCGGCGGCGAGGTGCTGAAGCTGGTCCACGACATCGAAGCCGGCACCCTGGACCACGTCGACGGGACGACCTGGCGGTACGCGTCGCGTGCTCGCTTCGCCGAGCACCTCGTCCGCCTGGCGCCTCCCGGCAGCTGCCTGGCGGCGCAGTGCTCGCTCACCCTGCCGCGCCTGTCGACCCTTGATCACGGCACCGCGCGCCTGCTGGAGCAGGCCGGCTTCATGCTGCGGCCGTCGGAAGAGCTGGTGCAATGGACGCTGGGCGGTCTGAGCGGCGCGCAGCTCGCCAGCCACGACCGCGCCGCAGCAGCCCTCCACCGCATCGTCGCCGACTGCTGGCAACGCATCGCGCGCGCCTGCGCGGCGCGGCAGCGGATAACCGAGGGAGCAGTGCGCGACCGGATGCTGGCAGCGTTCGCGGAGCGGGGGCTGCTCACCGACCACGCGCCGATCGTCGCCTTCGGCGCCAACTCGGCCGATCCCCACTACAGCCCGACCGGGGCCGGCGCGGTGCTCGCCGCCGGTCAGGTGGTGCAGTTCGACCTGTGGTGCAAGGAGCCGGCGCCAGGAGCGGTCTACGCCGACATCTCCTGGATCGGCGTGGCCGCCGACCGTCCGACCGCACGGCAGGGGCACGTCTTCGACGCGGTGCGCGCCGCCCGCGAGCGCGCGGTGACCTTTCTGGCCGGCGCCGCGGCGGCGGGCCGCACGGTATCCGGCAGCAGCGTCGACCACGCCTGCCGCCAGGAGTTGGCCGAACGCGGTCTGCTCGCCGCGGTACGGCACCGCACCGGCCACAGCATCGACACCGACCTGCACGGGTCCGGCGTGAACCTGGACTCGTTCGAGTTTCCGGACGAACGCCCGATCACCGAGGGCTCCTGCTTCTCGGTCGAACCCGGCGTCTACTTCCCGGAGGAGTTCGGCATGCGGACCGAGATCGACGTATCCGTGCGCTGCGGCCGGCCGGTGGTGTCGGGCGGACCGGCGCAGGACGCGCTGCTGCTCGTCCCTTCGCGGTGAATGCCTCCCGGCCGAACCCGGCAGGGGCGCGCAATTGCCGGGCGTTCACCGGACTGCTAAGGTCGGCCGGAACCGCGACCCCGGCGGTCGGAACCGCGATCCCGGCGGTCGGAACCGCGATCCCGGCGGTCGGAACCGCGATCCCGGCGGTCGGAACCGCGATCCCGGCGGCCGGAACCGCGATTTCGCACACCCATCGTCTGTAGCCGTGTCTCATCCCTACCCGTTCCAGCTCACCACGCCCGTCAAGCGGTTCCTCGACGATCACGACACCTACCTCCTGCTCGGCCACCGGGAGCCGGACGCGGACTGCCTGGCCTCTCCCCTGGCGCTCGCCAGCTTCCTGAGACGCCGCGGCAAGCAGGCGCGCACCTTCTGCCAGGGCCCGTTCACCCGGCCGGAGATCGCCTCCCTGGCGACCCGCTTCCAGCCCCGCGTGACCCCGGACGACCGCGCCGGCGATGCGGCGGCCATCGTCCTGGACTGCTCCACCGCCGACCGCACGGGCGAACCCGGGACCGGCATTCAGGGACTGCCGACGCTGGTGATCGACCACCACGCGATCGGCGAACCGTTCGGAGACGTGCGCCTGATCGCCCCGGCCGTGCCCGCCACCGCGCTCATCGTGCAGGGGCTCATCGAGCTTTCCGGGGATCGGCCGACGAAGGAGGAGGCGGACCTGCTGCTGTTCGGCACCTGCACCGACACCGGTTTCTTCCGGCACCTGCGCACGGAGACCGGTTACGTGTTCCGAGCCGTCGCCCGCCTGGTCGATGCCGGCGCCAGCACCGAGTCCGCCTACCACAGCATGTTCGGCTCCCGCCCGTTCGAGCGCCGGGTGATGCTGGGCCGCATGCTCGCCCGCACCGAGCGGCTGTACGACGGCCTGCTGCTGTACACCGCGCAGTACGCGAGCGACCGCGCCGAGATCGGCGACGCCGGCCGCGGTGATGACGATCTCCATTCGCTGCTGCAGACGGTCGCCGGCACCGAAGCGCTGGTGGTGGTGCGCGAGGAGCGGCCGGGCGAGTGTTCGGTGAGCATGCGTTCGACCACGGCCGTAGACGTCGGCTCGTGCGCGCGCGCGCTGGGCGGCGGCGGCCACCCGCAAGCGGCCGGCTGCACCTTTCACGGAAGCATCGAACAGGCCCGCCGCGCGGCGCTCGCCGCGATCGCGCCGCAGATCGAACGACTCCGGCGGCGAGCCGCCGCTACCCGCGAACCCTGATGTAACCGTCACCGCAAACCCGGTCGCGTGCCGCCGAACCGGCGAGGCCCGCTCTCCCCTGTAGGTAAATACAGGTAAAGGGTGGTGCGCGGAACGGGCGCTGCAAGACCTGCAGAACGCCCATTCCCTCAGCGCCGTCCCTGGCACGATTCCTGCTTCTCTGATCCGCATGATAAGGACCGAGATCAGGGAATCCGAGGAATCGATGACGGCAGCGGTAGTACGCTACCAGCGCACGGGAACGGGTCGGCGCGAGTTGTTCGATCGGGTCGGCGCGTACGCGTATCGCTTTCCGCTGTGGAACGGCCGGCAGCACGAAGAAGACGACTGCGGCGAGTTCTATCTGTTCTGCCGGCCGCGTCTGCAGGAGGCGGTCGAACGTTTCGAGGACCAGGGGCGGCCGTTCGAGGCATACCTCCGATCGGTGCTGACGTGGCAGCTCAGCAGCTACTACCGCTCCAAAGACCGCCGCGAGGCCGCATGGCGGCTCGCCGGCACTTCGGCGTTGTGGGATGCGGAGGCCGCGGCGCTGGCGGCCGACACGCCCCGGGCGCCGGAGCAGCGGGCGCCGGAGCAGGGCGCGCCGAGCGCCGCGGCCGGCCTGGACGACGGCGCCACCCGCCGACGGGTGCTGTTCGCCGTCCTCAAGAACTGTCACCGGCTCCCGGACACGCAGGTGTCGGCGTGGGCCGGTCTGTGCGACCGCTCCGACCTGCCGGCGTTGATCGGGCGCGCCCGCCAAGCGACCGCGGGCTCGCAGCGTCGGTGGCGCCGGTTGCGCGAACGGAGCAATCGGGCGTTCGCGACGGCGCGGATGATCGAGGGGCAACTGCTCGCCGAGCCCGACGCAGAGCGGCGGCAGCTCCTGAAGACACGGCTCCGGCGCGTGCGCGGGACGGCGACCAACGCCCGGGCCGAGATGCGGGTGGTACGCCTGGGACCGAGCAACCGCCAGATCGCCCAACTGCTCGGCATCCCCAAGGGCACCGTCGATACCGGGCTGTTCTGGTTGAAGCGCCGCTTCGCCCACGATAGGCTGCGCTTCACTTGACGCTGCTACTGGCCAGCACCAACGCCGGCAAGGCCCGGGAGTTTCGCCGCGTCTTGCCCGAGGTGCGGTTTCTGACGCCGCGCGACCGGGGGCTGACGTTCTGCTACGACGAACGCGGCGCAACCTTCGTCGACAACGCACTCGGCAAGGCTCGCCAGCTGTTCGCCATGACCGGTATGGCGGCGGCGGCCGATGACTCGGGTCTGGTGGTACCGTCGCTCGGCGGCGCGCCCGGCGTGCGGTCCGCGCGCTACGGAGGCGACGTCACCCAGCAGCGGCGCAACCTCCTCCTGCTGGACGCCCTGGCCGGTTCAGCCGACCGCTCGGCGCTGTTCGTGTGCTGCGTAGCGGTGGTGCTGGCCGATCAGCGGCTGCTGATCGTGCAGGAGACCGTGGCGGGCACCGTGGTACGCGCTCCGCAGGGCGACGGCGGCTTCGGCTACGACCCGATCTTCCGGCCGCGCGGCGCCGATGCGACCTTCGCCCGGATGGACGGCGCGGCCAAGGACGCGATCTCCCATCGGGGCCGCGCTCTCCGGCGCCTCCGGCAGATCCTGCTGGAAGCGCCGGCCGCCGCGCAGCGATGAGCGGCGAGTCGGCTGCCAAGCGGCCGGGCGCCAGGATGCGGCCGGCTGCCAGGCAGGCCGGACGCGAACAGCGCCTGTTCGTCTGCGCGCAATGCGAGCGGCGCGAGCCCAAGTGGCTGGGACGTTGCCCCAACTGCGGCGAATGGAACAGCTTTCGCGAGGTCGGCGGCGGCGCCGCCGCGACTTCCGAGACGCCGCTGGCGGTGCCGCTTACGGCTATCGAAGCGGATCCCGGGCTGCGGGTCGCCTCCGGCAACGGCGAACTCGACCGCGTGCTCGGCGGCGGCTTCATGCGCGGCTCCACCACGCTGATCGGCGGCGAGCCGGGCGTCGGCAAGTCGACCCTGCTCCTGCAGGTCGGCGCGAAGCTGCAGACGGCCGGCCGCGTGCTCTACGTAAGCGCCGAAGAATCGGCCGAACACCTGCGGCTGCGCGCCGATCGCCTGCAACTGCAGGCACCGCGGCTGGAAGTGTGGGCCGGCAACCGGCTGGACGATCTCCTGCGGCTGCTGGACACCGCGCGCCCGGCGGCGTTGATCGTCGACTCGCTGCAGGCGCTGATCGCAACCGGCTCCAGCGCGCAGCCGGGCGCCGTGAATCAGATCAAGGAGATCTGCGATGCCCTGACCGGTTGGACGCACGCGCGCAACGCGATCACCCTGCTGGTGGCGCACGTCACCAAGGAGGGCGGCATCGCCGGCCCCAAGGCGATCGAGCACATGGTCGACGTGGTCCTCTCCTTCGAGACCGGAACCGCGGAGCTGCGCTTTCTGCGCGCGGCCAAGAACCGGTTCGGGCCGGTCGAAGAGGTGGCGCTGTTCGAGATGACCGGCCGCGGTCTGCGGCAGATCAGCGACCCGTCGTCGCGGTTCGTCGAGCACGCGGACGGGAGCCGACCGCCGCCCGGGGTGACGGTCGCCGCGATCTACGAAGGCTCGCGGGTGCTGTGCGTGGAAGTGCAGGCGCTGGTGGTGCCGGCGCAACGGTCCAGCCCCCGCATCGTCTCCGACCGCATCGACATCGGGCGGGTGGCGCGCATCGCCGCCGTGCTGCAGCGCTCGGTGCAGGTGCCGTTTCTGGACCGCGACATCTACATGAACGTCGCCGGCGGCATGCGGCTGCGTGACGTAGCCGCCGACCTGCCGATCGCCCTGGCGCTGTACGGCGCGCGCACCGAGCTGACCCCGGCCGCCACGGTGGCGGCCTTCGGCGAGATCACGCTGGCCGGCCAGGTGCGGCGCACGGCGGGCGCCGAGCGGCGCCGGCGGGCCGCCGCCGGGCTCGGCATCCGCATCGTGCTCGCGCCCGGCCCCAGCGCCGACGAACCGGGCGCCGGCGCACCGGGCGCCGGATGGCAGCCGGTAGCGGACCTCCGGCAGGCGGTGCGGGCGGCGATCGCCCCGGCCGGCGCCACCAAGGTCGATGCGGCCAGGGTCGAAATGGTCAGCGGAACAGCAGCGTCCCCAGCAGCGGCAGGCCGATGAAGGTGCCGACCATGCTGCCGAGGCTGGCGCCCAGGAAGACGACCAGGGCGTGGCTGATCCGGTTTCGAAAGAAGCCGCGCACGCTCAGCAGGTCGTCGTGAATCGACTCGAAGTCGCTCACCCGCGGCTTGCGGAGCATCGCCTCCACCGCGCCGCTGACGAACCCCACGCCGATCGTCGGGTTCATGGAGGTCACCGGCGCCGCCAGGAAGGAAACGATCACCGTAACCGGATGAGCCAGGGCGAACAGCGCCCCCAAGGCGGCCAGCGATCCGTTGATCAGGACCCAGCGGCCGAGCATCGCCAGCGTCAGGTCGATCCCCGATCGCGCGAAGCCGACGGCGACCACCGCCGCGACGATTCCCGGCACCAACCACGGCAGGATGCGGGCGGTGGTCGAGCGCGGCGGCGGTGCGCCGAGCTCATCGGTATCGGGCAGCTCGCCGCCCGCCTCGATCTCCTGAAGCGCTCGCACCACCCCCGCTTTGTGACCGGCGCCCAGCACCGCGACGACCGGCTCCTCACCCGAGCCGGCGCCGCGGGCCGCCTGCGCGATGCGGGCGGCCAAGTAGCGATCGCGTTCGTCGATCAGCACCGCCTTGGCCTTCGGCAGGTAATCGGCAAGCTCGGAGATCATGCTGGTGAGCGCCGTGTCGGTCTTCAGCCGCTCGATCTCCTCCGGCGCGAGCTTCTCGGAGCTGAACGCGGTAACGAACAGCGCCGACAGCAGCTTCGAACGTCCCCACAGCCCGCTCTGCGACCAGGCGCGGCGCAGCGTCACCTGTACGTCCCGATCACAAAGCTCGACGCGCGCCCCGGCCTTTTCCGCCACCTCCACCGCCGCCAGCATCTCCGAACCGGGCAGCACCTGAGCGTCCATCCCCATGCGCCGCTGGAATGCGGCCAACACCAGGTTCGTCAGCAGCAGAAACCCGCGCCGGCTGCGCAGCACTGAACGGATATCCAGATCGCGCCACGCATCGGGTTTGGTCAGCGTCTGGTAGCGCGCCCGGTCCAACTCCACGCAGACCACCTTCGGCGCCTCCCGTTCAAGGACCGCACGCACCTCTTCGACGCTGCGCTGCGATACGTGAGCGGTGCCCAGGATGACGATCGGCCGACCGCTGCACGTCAGCCGCTCCACCGCCGACGCCGCGCCGCCGCCACCGCCACCGGTCGTGACCGCCTCCGTTCGCTGCTCCTCCGGCATCGTCGGCGACCGCTCAGCGGTGCTGATACGCGCTTCCGGTGTAGGTGACGCGAACCTGCTTGTACGGTCCGTCGCCTTCGCTTTCGGTGCTGACGTCCTCTACGCCGCTGATCGTCGTGTGCACCAGGCGCCGCTCGAACGGATTCATCGGCTCCAGAAGCTGCGAGCGGCCCGAGCGCTGCACGTCGCGCGCCACGCGCATCGCCATACGGGTCAGGTTCTGTTCGCGCCGATAGCGGTAGTCCTCGGCATCCAGGATCACCCGCGGTCCGTCGTGATGGCGCCGGCCACAGGCGATGTTGGTGACCAGCTGCAGCGCTTCCAGCGTCGCGCCGTGCCGGCCGATGATGATGCCGGCGTCGTCGGAGATCATCTCGACCACGACCCGGTCATCCTCGCGGGTGACGATGCGCAGATCGGCCTCGATCCCCATGCGGCCGAGCAGCTTGGAAACGAATCCGATCACCTCGGATTCCTGCTCCGTGTCCGGCTCCTCCAACTCGTCGCCGGGCTGATCGTCGCCCACGTGCACCCGGATCCGGACCTTACTGCCGCCGAACAGTCCGGAGCGCGTCTTGATCACTTCGACGTCGATCTCGTCCTCTTGCAGACCCATCGCCTCGATCGCGTTGGCGATCGCTTCCTGCTCGGTCCGACCCTCGAACTCGTGAACCTCCATCATCTGCTCCTCAAGGCGCCGGCGCGCCTGGCGCCCCTCACGTCTGGATCGATCGCCGCGTCGGTCTCGCGCTACGCGGGCCGCTTCCTGGGGGCCGCTGCGCCGCCCGAGCGCGGTTTGCCGCGGTTGTCGCCGCGGCCGTTGATGTACAGCTGCTGCGCGACCGTCAGGATGTTCTGCACCGTCCAATACAGGACCAGTCCCGAAGGCATGTCGTAGAGGATGAAGAAGAAGAAGATCGGCATCGCGTATTGCAGCATCTTCATCTGGCTGACGTTGCCGGCCTGCGCGGTCGGCATGATCTTGGTCTGCAGGAAGGTGGAGCCGAGCATGAAGAACGGCAGCAGCCGCAGCTCGTCCCAGCCGAGCAGCGGCAGCTGGAAGCCCAACGGCAGGAAGCTCTCCGGCGCCGACAGGTCGGCGATCCAGGGCGCGATGAAGGCGGCGCCGCGCAGGTCGAAGTGCTCGATCAGCACCGTGTACAGCGCAAAGAAGATCGGCATCTGCAGCAGCATCGGCAGGCAGCCGCCGATAGGGTTCACCTTCTCGCGACGGTACAGCTCCATGGTCGCCTGGTTCAGCCGTTCCGGCTTTCCCTTGAACTTGTTGCGCAGCTCTTCGATCTTCGGCTGAAGCTGCGCCATCCTCTTGGTCGACTCCGAGCTCTTGCGGGTCAGCGGAAAGAACAGCGCCTTGATGAAGACGGTGAGCAGGACGATCGCCACCCCGTAGTTGGGAATCACCCGATAGAACGCGTCGAGCAGGAACCGCACGACATTGGCCAACCATCCGATGATCGCCGCCGTGCTGACGGTCTCCTCCAGGTGGAGCTGATCGGCGGACGGCAGCGACGGATCGTTGTAGCGGGTGAGCGTGTTGCGGTCCTTGGGGCCGGCGTAGATGCGGAACACGTCGGTCTCCGCCGCGCTGGCGATCGTGGGCCGGCCCAGGTACAGGGCGGTGCGCCGGTCGATGTCGGAATCCGGGCGTCCGTCGTAGGTGATCCGATAGTCGCTCTCGTCGGGTATCACCACCAGCGTGAAGTACTTGCCGACGACGCTGGTCCAGCGAACGCGGCGGTCCTCGACGATGAGGTCGTTGCGCAGCCGCTGTCGCTTGCGTCTGCCCTCCGGATAGTAGCGCATGTATTCCCGGTACTCGTTGCGCCGGTCGAGCCGCTCGTAGTCCGGCCCGAGCTGCGGCGCGATGCCGAGCGTGTAGCTGATGCCGTCGAAGTCGAGGGCCGGCACCGAGTTGACGGAGTTCTCGACACGGACGCGCAGCTCGAACAGATACTCCAGGTTGAACCGATAGGTCTTGATCAACCGAAACGGGGTGCCGTCGGAGGCCAGGTAGTCCCGGCTGAATTCCCAGGTGAGATCGTCGATCTGCCGGAAGGCGAACGGGTCGTCGGCGGGCGCCGTGTGCACCCCGCCGAACGCGATGGTCAGGTACTCCGTTCCATCCTCCGCACGATGTACCAGCTCGACCGGCTCCCCTCCGACGTCGAGGTGGTCCTTGAGCCGCAACGAGGCGATCGTGCCGCCGGTACGGGAGAACGCGATCTCGAAGACGTCGGTCTCGCGCCGGATCAGGTCATCGGCGATCACTCCGGCCTCGGTCTGCGCGGCGACCACCGGGCTGGCGGTGAGCTCCACCGGCTGAGCCGCGGTCGCGGAGCGGCCGCCAAACAGCGACGGCGCCGGCTGGGTCTGTTCCGGTACCTGATCGCCTTCCGTCAACGGCACCGGGTCGGGCGCCAGCAGGAGCGTGTAGGCCAATATCACGCCGACTGAAAGGACTACGGCAAGGATCGTCTTTGCGTCCATGGTCGGTGTCAGGCCCCGCTACGGGACCGGGTCGTAGCCTCCCGAGCCGAGGGGATGGCAGCGCGAGAGGCGCCGCAGCGCCAACCAAGCGCCGCGCACGATGCCGTGCTTGAGCAGCGACTGCCGGGCGTATTCCGAGCAGGTCGGAGTGAAGCGGCACGACGGCGGGAGCCAGGGGGACGCCAGAAGCTGGTAGACGCGCACCGCGCCCGCCGCCGCCGCGCGTAGCATCGATCGCGCGTTCAAAGGAGATGCTACCGCGTGCGGCGCCGGAGCAACCGTGCCGCGTCAAGCACGGTCACCATGTCGTCGCCCCGTTCGCGGGTCGTGGTGGTCGCATCACCATAGATGACGAACACCAAGTCATAGGATCCGACGATGTCGCCGTAGAGCCGGCGGTAGGCTTCCCGGCTGATTCGCTTCTGTCGATTGCGGTCGACCGCCCGGCGCAGGCTGCGGGTAGGAGCGAACGCCACCCGGTGACCGTCCCGTCCGTTTGGGCGGTAGCCCAGCTTGATGCCTCTGGTCCGGGTGAAGCGCCCGGTACGGAACAGCCGGTCTATGTCGCCGGAGCGGGATATCCGCTCGAACCTGCCGTTTCGTCCCATCCGTCTGCCGGTCGAGGGTCGTCTGCAGCCGGACAACCACCTAGTAGGGCTTGCGTTCATCGGAAACGGTCAGCCGGTGCCGACCCTTGCGCCGTCGTCGTTTGAGCACCATGCGACCCCCGCGTGTCTTCATGCGCGCGCGGAATCCGAAGGTGCGGCGTCGGCGAACGCGGCTTGGCTGATAGGTCCGTTTCATCAGGGTATGCTTCCAGGAGCACCGCCAATGTAGGTTCAGCGCTCGCCGCTGTCAAACCGGGGTCGCAACGACGAACGAACGCCGCCTTGGGAGCGCGCTCCGTCGGTCCGGCGGTCTTGTCAAGACTCGGCGCCGCGGCGGGCCGTGCCGCGCAACCGGACCGCCGCGATCGCGATGCCGATCGCCAGACACACCGCCAGCACGACGATGACGATCCACGGCACGCCGGATCGCGGGCTCTCGCCGGCCGACGACGGGGCGCCTTCCACAGGTTGCGATGCCGCGCCGCTGTCGTCAGGCGCATCCGTCTCTTCGCCGGCTCCGACCGACGACGGGGCGCCGCCGTCCGGCGCTTGCGGCTCGGCGCTCGCTTCGCTCGGCTCGCCCGTTCCCGCGCTGTTGCGGGCGCGTACCTGCACCCGATAGAGCACCCCGTTGGTCAGGTCGAGCCGGTGGTCGGTCGTCTCGTGCGTGCTGCCCGCGATCGCCTTCCACTCCCGCCAGTCCGACTCACGGTCGACGGCGTGCACCCGGAACTCATAGCCGGTGATGCTCGCGTCGCTCGGATCGTCCCACGCCAACGAAATCGTCCCGTCACCGGCGGCAGCGGCAAGCCGGTTCGGCGCACCAGGCGGCGCGTCAGCCACGGGCTCGTCCGCCGCCGCATCCTCCGCACGATCATCCTCCGCACGATCATCCTCCGCAGGTTCGGCAGCCGGCGCTTGCGGCTCGGCGCTCGTCTCGCTCGACTCGCCCACTCCGGCGGCATTGCGGGCGCGTACCTGCGCCCGATAGCGCACCCCGTTGGTCAGGTCGAGCCGGTGGTCGGTCGTCTCGTGCGTGCTGCCCGCGATCGCCTTCCACTCCCGCCAGTCCGACTCACGGTCGGCGTGCACCCGGAACTCGTAGCCGGTGATGCTCGCGTCGCTCGGATCGTCCCACGTCAACGAAATCGTCCCGTCACCGGGCATGGCCGTAAGCCGGTCCGGCGCGCCAGGGGGCGATGCGGCGTCCGGCGCTTGCGGCTCGGCGCTCGTCTCGCTCGGCTCGCCCGCTCCGGCGGCGTTGCGGGCGCGCACCTGTACCCGGTAGAGCATCCCGTTGGTGAGCGCAGGCAGCGTATGGTCGGTCGTCTCGTGCGTGCTGCCCGCGATCGCCTTCCACTCCCGCCAGTCCGGCTCGCGGTCGGCGTGCACCCGGAACTCGTAGCCGGCGATGTTCTCGTCGCTCGGATCGTCCCACGTCAGCGCAATCGATCGGTTGCCGGCGGTGGCAACAAGGCCGCTCGGCGCGCCGGGCGCGCTCGGCGCCGGCGCTTGCGCCGCCGCCCAATGCAACGTGAACACGCACGCAACCAGGGGCAGAACGATCCGGCGGACCGCCGTCGTCGGCCGCACTGCGGGACAGTACTTCAGCGGGAACCTCATATGGAGCGAATTGACACCCGCTCCGAACCGTTGGTCAAGCTCATCCGGACGGGCGGCGAAGCACGGTCACGATGCGGACGATCCCCAACGCGGCGTGCGAGCGTCCGAGCCGCCGGAGGATCGCCGGCTCGCTGGTCCGCAACAGATGCATCCAACCCGGATGGTCGGCGGCGACGATGAGCCGTCCGCGCTCCACCTCGACCGGACGCGTGTGGGCGGCGAGCTCGGCGCCGACCACGTCGCTCCAGCCCTGGAACAGCGCCGACGCTTCGGCGGCGTCGCCCGATTCGGCGATCCATCGCCGCAGCACGTCTCCCAGTCGATTCATGCGGCTACCTCCCGCCCTCCCGTTCCGTCCAGGGCGTCAAAGCTCCGCCGCGCACGGTGATGCGCAACGTGGGACCGAGGTCATAGCGATCGAACTGCTCATCGGGAAGGAACGTGAAGAACCGCTGCTCGGCGTCCGGCAGCACCGCCAGGAACCGCTCCCGCTTGCCGGCATCGAGCTCCAGCAGCACGTCATCGAGGAGCAGAAGCGGCTGCCGACGGCAGCGCTCCGCCACCCGCGCAGCCTGCGCCGCCCGCAGCGCCAGCGACGCCAGCCGCTTCTGACCGGTCGACGCGTAGCGGCGAAAGGACAGACCGTCGATCCGCAACGGAAACCGGTCGCGGTGCGGGCCGGTCGTGGTGGTCGTGAAGGCGTGATCGCGCGACCGCGCGGAGCGCATCTGGGCGGCGACCTCATCGACCGAGGCGCCGGCCCAGGACGGCCGGTAGCCTATGGAGACGGCGGCATCCGATTCGGTCACCTGATGGAAGATCTCCGCGAACCGCTCGGCGTAGTCGGCGATGATCTCCGTGCGCTGCCTGCGGATCGGCAGGCCGGCATCGATCAACTGCCGATCGTAGACGTCGAGCAGGTCGTCGGCCGGTCCGGCGCGCAACAGCGCGTTGCGTTCCATGAGCACCCGGCGATACCGGCGCAGCGCCGGCAGGGCGGTCGGATCGGTCAGCGCTGCCGTCTGATCGAAGAAGCGCCGCAGCTCGGCCGGCGGACCGTCTACGGCGCGCAGATCGCCGTGCGAGAACAACACACACGGCACGGCGCCGACCAGCTCGCCGCGGTCGGCCACGCGCGCGCCGTCGACGCGTATCTCCCTGGCCCGGTCGGCGCGCAGCCGCAACGTCACCTCCCGGTGCACCGCACCGCCGATTCCGCCGTCGAGCGTGAACGAGCCGCCGACAACCGCCTCGTCCGCTCCCCGGTGGATCAGGTCGGCGTCCTGACGAGTGCGGAACGAGCCGCCGAAGCAGAGCAAGTAGACCGCCTCCAGCAGGTTGGTCTTGCCCTGACCATTCTCACCGATCAGGAACACGCACGATCGCTCGGAAAGCGATTCGAGACGCAACGGCTCCAGGTTGCGGAAGCGGTCCAACCGCAGGGACTCGAGCCCCAAGGCGCCGCTATCCGACCTGCATCGGCATGATGATGTGGAAGTAGTGCCGTTCCGGCTCGGCCGACAGGGTGATCGCCTTGTTGGAAGCGGTGAACCCGATCGAAACCTGATCGGTATCCATCTCGCGCAGCGGATCGAGCAGGTACTGATAGTTGAGCGCCAGCGACACGGCCGGGCCGTCGTACTCGCACGCAATCTCCTCCCGAGCCGTGCCGATCTCTCCCTCCGTGCAGTGCACGGTCAGCTGCCCGGATTCGATCTCCAGCCGCACCCGCCGCGATTTCTCTTCGACCAGCACCGACACCCTTCTCAACGCCTCCGTCAACCCGGCGCGATCGACCGTCAACCGGTGTTCCTGGCTCTCGGGAATGACGCTCTTCACGTTCGGAAACTGCGCGTCGATCAGCCCCGAGTTGATCCGCCGGTGCTCGACCTGCACGTGCAGGTTGCGTTCGGCGATCGCCACCGACAGCGACCCCTCTCCCGTACAGAACTTGCGGATCAGCGTGAGTATCTTTGGCGGAATGATCACGCCCGCGCCGTCGAGCGCCGACCCGATCGCTTTCTTGCAGTACGCCAGACGATGCGAGTCGGTGGCGACCATCATCAGCTCGCCGTCGGTCTGGTCGAGAAACGTCCCGTTCATGAAGTAGCGGGTCTCATCGTCCGATACCGCGAAGACCGTGTGGGCGATCATCTCCACGAAGTCGGTCTGCGGCACCTCGACGAAGTCGCCGTCGGAGGTCGACGGAAACTCCGGAAAGCGGTCCGGCGGCAGCGTCTTCAGGGTAAAGTCGATCCGCTTCCCGCGCGGACGCACGGCGAGCGTGCCGTCCGACCCCACCTCGAACTCGATCTCGCCCGCCGGCGAGGATCGCAGGATGCCGGCGAGCTTGTCGCAGGGGACGGTGGTGACTCCATCCCGTTCCATATCGACCGGCACGTTCGCCTGATAATGGACCTTCAGGTCGGATGCGCGCAGGGTAAGCGCGCCGCGGTCGACGGACAGAAACACGTTGGCCAGGACCGTGATGGCGTTTCTGGTGGAGACGATCTCCAGCGCGTGCGCGGTCTCCCTGAGGATCACGTCCTTGTCGATGGTGAACTTCATGGTGTCGGTAGCTCCTTTGTCAGTGCCTTCCCGCTGGCTTCCCGGCTGCCGGTCGCGCGCCGGGCCGGCCGGGCCGCGACTACGAAGAAGAGGGAATAGATGGTGGTAGTAGTAGTGCTGTGGATACTCTGGATATGGCTGTAAGACATTACCATATATTCAGTTACTCATCAGACAGGCGGGCTGCCGATATCCCGGTTGTGCACGGATGGGCCGGGGGCGGCCCGGTTGTGCGGATACCGTCCACAGAGTCTGCGGTAGATGTCCACATGTTGCCAAGAGGCTCATCGGGACCGCTGCGTGATCATGTGGGTGAGATGCTTGATGAGCGGATCGAGCGAGGAATCGGTGCGTTTGCGCTCGGCGACGCGCTGACACGCGTGCATGACCGTCGTGTGGTCGCGGCCGCCGAACTCCAGTCCTATCTCGGTAGTGGACAGCTCGGTGACTTCGCGGGTGATGTACATGGCGAGTTGTCTGGGAAACGCGATCGCCTTGGTGCGCTTCTTGCCCTTCAGATCGTTCAGGCTGAGCCCGTAGTGCTCGGCGGTGACGCGCTGGATGGTGTCGACGGCGATGTTGAACGGGGTGACGAAGAACTCTCTGAGCTCTCGGGAGGCGACGTCGAGGGTGATGGTGCGGTTGACCAGGTTCGAGTAGGCGGTGAGCTTGGTGAGGGCCTTTTCCAGGTCGCGAACATTGCTCTCGATGTTTCGGCAGATCATCTCGATCACGTCGGACGGTACGGCGACGCCGCTCTCGTCGACCTTCTGGGTCAGGATGGCGATGCGGGTCTCGTAGTCGGGCGGCTGCAGGTCGATGTTGAGGCCGCGCTCGAACCGGTTGATGAGGCGGTCGGGGAGACTCTTCAGTTCGGTCACCGGTCGATCGCTGGAGAACACCATCTGCTTGCCGGAGTCATAGAGCGCGTTGAAGGTATGGAACAGCTCCTGCTGGGTTTCGGTCTTGCCCTGCAGGAACTGTACGTCGTCGATCAACAGCACGTCGGTCGAGCGGTAGCGGTTCTTGAAACGGTGGACGGTCTTGTCCCGTATCGATTGGATGAACTCGGTGGTGAAGGTCTCGACGGTGACGTATACGACCCGGAGGTCCCGGTACTCCTGGTAGACTTCGTTGCCGATCGCCTGCAGCAGGTGGGTCTTGCCGAGTCCGACGCCGCCGTAGATCATGCAGGGGTTGTATTCGCGGCCAGGGCTCTTGGCGATGGCGATCGCGGCGGCCAGGGCGAACGAGTTTCCTTCGCCTTCGACGAATCGTGAGAAACGGTACTCCTCGTTGAGTTGCGCGTGGCGCGGTCGTTGCGGACGAGGCGCGGTGGTCGCTGCCGTCGGGGGCGGGAGGTTCTCCGGGTCGGCGGTGGGGACGGTCGCGCCGTTGGTCCGTCTGATCTCGAAGGCCAGCCGCAGGGGTTGGCCGGACAGCTCGAACAGCGATTCTTCGAGTTTCGAGCGATACCGCTGGGCGATCTGGTCGCGGTAGAAGGAGGACGGGACGTGCAGGCGCACCTGCGAGTCGTCGGCGCCGGCGTAGGACATGCGGGAGAACCACGTGTGGTACTCCTGCTCGGTGATCTCCGAGCGAAGATGGGCTACGGCTTCGCTCCAGAACGGTTCGTAGTCCCCTGAAGGGGTGTCGATTCTCATGTTATCCACAGGATATGAACATCGGCGTTGGACAAGCCGGCGATCGGCTTGGGCGGGAGCGGTGCCACGAGGGCGACGAGAGCCGGGGCAACAGAACGGGTGTTGATCTGTAGATCATTATCACATCGATAACTGTTCGCGTCGTTCGATCGGGTCCCGTATCACGCTCAGACGATGGTTTCGATACATGTTGAGAGTCATGCTTTTGCGACTCTCTATTCAGTATTTATACACAGGTTATCAACGGGCGGTTCGAATTCAGTGTAGCGCACCGTCAAGGATGGTGCAAGCGGCGCCCGGGAGACCGTTTCAGAGGCTCTCCGGCTATCTGCCCCGCCGTCGGCGTGGAGGTCTGATGCCGGCGGAGACCGTCAGAGCGGGGCAGACGGATCCGCGTCGGCGGTGGGGACGCCGGTGATGCGCTCGCAGATGCGTTCCAGGTCATCGGTGGAATAGTAGCTGACCGCGATCCGCCCGCGGCGCGCCGAGCCGCGGACGTCGACCTTGGTGCCGAGCGCGTCGATCAGCCGCTGTTGGAGGGCGGCCAATTCCGGGTCCATGGCGGCGGAAGCGGGTGGGCGGATGTCGTCTTTACCGGTCGCGGGTGCGGGGGGCTGACGGTGAGCGGCGGTCTCGGTAGCGCGCACGGAGAGCCCTTCGGCGGCGATACGGTCGAACAGCGCCCTGCGGGCCGAATCGCCGGGGACGGCCAGCAGCGCCCGGCCGTGTCCGGCGGTGATCTCGCCGTGCTCGACGGCGGCTACCATGTCGTCGGGCAGTTTGAGGAGGCGCAGGGCATTGGTCACGGCGACGCGGCTCTTGCCGACGCGCTGCGCTACCTGATCCTGGGTGTGACCGCCGAGCTCCATGAGTCGGCGGTAGCCGCGGGCCTCCTCGACCGGATTGAGATCGGAACGCTGCAGATTTTCGACAAGCGCCAATTCCAGGTGTTCGGGTCCCGTGGTCGGTCGTACGACGGCCGGGATGGTCGACAGGCCGGCAAGACGGGCCGCCCGGAAGCGCCGCTCGCCGGCGATGATGCGATAGCGGTCGCCGGCGGGTTGCACCACTACCGGCAGCAGCACGCCGTGCGTGGCGATGGAATCCGCAAGCTCCTTGAGTTGCTCGTCGCTGAACCGGCGGCGCGGTTGATCGGGGTTCGGGGAGAGCGCTTCGATCGGCAGTTCGTGCGGCTGGTCAGACGCGGTGTCGTCGCCGAGCACGGCGTCCACGCCGCGGCCGAGCACGGCGTCCATGCCGCGGCCGAGGGCGCGGCGTTGCGTGCGCGATCGTTTAGACACGGTCGACGAACTCCTCGGCGAGCTGTCGATAGCTCCGGGCGCCGATGCTCGACGGATCGTACTGGCAGATCGGCAACGCATGGGACGGCGCCTCTGCCAGGCGGACGTTGCGCGGGATCACGGTGCGGAACACCCGGTCCTGGAAGTAGCCGGTCACCTCCCGAACCACTTCATGGGTCAAGCGGGTGCGGCCGTCGTACATGGTGAAGACGATGCCGCCGACGCTGAGCTTGCGGTTGTGGCGGCGCTGGACGCGCTCGATCGTGTGAAGCAGCATGGCCAGACCTTCCAGGGCGAGATACTCGCACTGCAAGGGGATGACGACGTGAGTGGCGGCTACCAGGGCGTTGATCGTCAGCAGTCCCAGCGACGGCGGGCAGTCGATCAGAACGTCGTCGAACGGCGCGGTGGCGCCCTTCAGCACCCGTTTCAGGAACGCCTCGCGGCCGCGCACGTTGGCCAGCTCGACCGACGCGCCGCTCAGCTCGATGCCGCCGGGGGCGATCGACAGTCCGGGGATGCAGGTCGGCAGGATCACGTCCGACAGGTCGGCCGCGCCGATCACGGCCTGATAGATCGACGGAGCGCCGGCCAAGCCGACGCTGCTGGTGGCGTTTGCCTGCGGATCGAAGTCGACCACCAGCACCCGGCGGCCGGCAAGCGCCAGATAGGCGCCCAGGTTGACCGCCGTAGTGGTCTTGCCGACTCCGCCCTTCTGGTTGGCAAAGGCGAAACGACGACCCATACGGCGCGGACAGCATAACCGGTGCGCGGCCTCCCGGGCAACCCGCCGCCCGACGCAGCCGGCGGCGTGCGCCCCGGGCCGGATGTTTCACGTGAAACAGATGGCCGGCTGCCGGTTCGGCTCGCCGGTCGTGCGATCGGCCCTTCGGGTCGTGGTAGGAACCGGCGGGGAATCGGAGCAGCGGCTGTCGCCAACGGGCGTGCCCGTTCGGAAGGGCGGACGGCGCGTCGATTCGACGCGCTCGCCTGCGCCGGAATCGGCCAGCGCGCCGGCCACCCACCACAACACCTGGTCACCGGGCTCGCGCCGTGCCCGCTATCGGTTCGTCGGGATCGCTAGCGGTTCCTATGCACGTCGAAACTGCTCCCGAATGTCGGGAATCGAGATCGACCCCCAACACCTTGTCGTCAGATCGGCTGCTGCAGGCGGAAACGCTCCATGGCGGCACCACCGCGACCGGCACCGCCGTCATGCGCGACCACGTCGACTCGGTAGTGCTCACCAACCCGGGCCGCGGCTACACCTCGGCCCCGACCGTTATCTTTCAGGGTCTTCAGGCTTTCGTGTGGACGAGGTGGTCACGGCCGACACTGGCGGGGTAGAGGTCAAGACCGCCGAGGTGAAAGTAGATGGCGTTGCGGAACCTCTGCCGGTTGCGAAAGCCGCGCGCTGCGTACTTCAACCTCTGCACCCCCGCGTTGATCGACTCCGCCCGCGCGTTGCTCACCCCCTGCACCACCGCCGTCACGATCCCTTCCAGATGACGCTTGACCATCCGCGCTACCCGCTTGACCGGCTCCAGACGACACCGGATCGCCGACCGGTACCACGCCTGCCACGCCTTGCGCGCCCACCCGCGAGAGCGGTACTTCCACAGCGTCATCGCATGTTCCTTGTAGCCCCAGGCGCGCGCGGTCTGCAGCGCGCTGTCCCGCAAGTCAGCGAACTGCCGCCAACGCTCGGCATCCATGTGCTCGGGGTTGGTCAGCCACGCATAGCGGCTGCCCTTCAGCCGATCATCACCGCTGCCGGCCAGCCGGCGGCTCTCGGCTCGCCGTACCTGGTCAACGGCGTTGCCGAGGTGCCGGGCGACGTGGAACTTGTCGAACGCGATCTTGAGCTCCGCGTCCGGCACGTAGGCGGCGGTCGCGATGATGTACGGCTCCCACATGTCCATGGCGACCGTCTCGACGCCAGCCAACTGCTCAGGATCAAACTGCTGGTAGAACTCCTCCAACACCTCCTTGCGGCGGCCATCGGCCACGTGCACGACGTGCCCGTCCAGATCGTTGATCACCGTCACGTACTCATGGCGCTTCTGAAACGACGTCTCGTCCACGCCGATCCGCGGCGGCAGCTGCGCCGCACGCCGTTGTAAGCCGCGGTGCACCGCGCGCTGCATCACTCCGTCGACCTCGTCCCAGCTGAGCCGCATCTGCTGCGCCACCGCCGCGATCGTGGCGTGCTGCAGCCAGTCGATCACGACCGCCTCGCACAGCGCGGTCAGCCGCGAGCGGCCTTCGCTCCACGGCACCTCGATCTGCTTGACGCCGTGCTGCCGGCACTGAGACCGCGGTACGTCGGCAGCCAGAACGGTGCGGTACTGGCAGGTGTCCAGATGGCGCCACCGCCGTTGACGGCTGTCGTAGCGGCGCGCGGCTTGGCCGCAGTGCGGGCAGGTGAGCGGTCCGCCGTGCTCGACGTGGACCACGATCTCGCCCTGCTGAAGGTTCAGTTCGACGTCGGCCACTCGCCACGGTGCCTCGACGCCCAGAATCCTGCCGTACAGTTCCTTGTCACGCATGGCGCCAGCGTAGCCTTGCTGGCGGTGCCACCGCCACCGTCAGGGCGCCCTACCCACACGAAACCCGGAAGCCCCATCTTTCAGCACCGGGCGGCGGCGGGACGATCTGATCGACGGCATCGACCGGATGCTCGCCTCGGCCGACAGCGAGCAGCAGTGGCCGTACGCCGACTTCTTGCCGCTGATACACAAGTTCGATAACCTGTTCGAGCAACGAGGATGGCTGACCAGGAACAGGCTGTAGACACCGACTACTCGGGGCGGCCCTATCGGCGCCGCTCCGTCGCAGAGATCCTGGAGCACCTGCCGCCTGCCCAGTACGACCTGCAGGTCATCCTGCCGAACGGCCGACGGGTCGCCGACGTCGGCGTCGGCATCTCCCGGTTCTACCACATCAGGGACGACGGCCAGCCGGACATGGATCGGCCGGTGTGGATCGAGGGCTTGAGCACCGGCGAGCCACCGTCCGAGGCCGAGGTGATCCGGCTGCCGGACGCCGACCGCACGTAGTCCGGCAGCCGCTGTTACTCGCGGCCGCCCTGACGGTCGTCTGACTCGCTGTCTCGGTCGCGGCGGCGGCGCCGAAGCTCGTCTGGCGTGAGCCGCAGAGCGGCGCATCGTCTCCTGACGACCAGCGCGAGCATCCCGAGGATGACCGAGCCGGTCGCCCACGCCTGCGTGGCCCGGCTCGGCACCCCCACATCGGACCACGGCGGCCGGCACCGCCGTGTTGTCCACCGGCGGTAACGACGTGTACCAGTAGCGCGGAGCGGCGATGTTTCACGTGGAACATCGCCGCAGCCGGTCAGTCTTCCGGCTCTCCGATCGAGAAGGTCGGTCCTTCGGGATCGTCCTCCTTGGCTGCGCGCGCGATTGCCGCCACCGGATGCTCCGAGTCGATGCGGACCACCCGAACACCGGAGCTGCTCCGGCCCTGAACGGGGACCTCGTTGGAGGTCGCCTTCAGCACCTTGCCCTGCTCGGTGATGCAGACGACGTCGTCGTCGTCGAAGGTGGCGGTAATGCCGGCCACCTCTCCGCTCTTTTCGATGATCTTGTAGCAGATCTGCCCCATGGTGCCCCTTCCGTGCGGAGTCATGGAGCTGAACGCGAGCCGCTTCCCGTAGCCGTTGCGCGAGATGACGAACATCCGCTGGCGGTGGTCGACCACGACGGCGCCGACGACCGAGTCGTTGGGCCGCAGCCGGATGCCGGCCACGCCGCGGGTGGCCCGCCCCATCGTCCGGGTCGCGTACTCGGAGAAGCGCAGCGCGTAGCCAAACCGGGTCGCCAGCACCACGTCGCGGCTGCCGTCGGTGAGCATCGCCGCCACCAGCCGGTCGTCGGGGTCGAGGTTGATCGCGACGATGCCGCGCGTGCGGGCATGGGTGAAGTCGGTCGTCCGCACCTTCTTGACCACGCCGCGCGCGGTCGCCATGAACAGGTACGCGTCCGAGGTGAACTCGGTCAGCGGGGCTACGGCCGTGACCTGTTCGTCCTCCGTCATGCCGAGCAGTGAGCGCAGGTCCTGACCGATCGCCGAACGGGTGCGGTCGGGCAGCTCATGAACCTTCACCCAGTACGACTTGCCGGTGTCGGTCACGAACAGGACGTAGTTGTGCGTCGAGGAGATGAACAGGTGGCGCACGAAGTCGTTGCCGCCGACCGCGATCGAGCTCCCCTTGCCGCCCCGCGATTGGCGCCGAAACGCCGCCACCGGCAGCCGCTTGACGATGCCGCGGTTGGTGATCTGCACCACGACGTCCTCTTCCGGGATCAGGTCCTCCAGATCGATGTCGCCGATCGCCGTCTCCACGACCTCCGTCCGGCGGTCGTCGCCGTACTTGCGGGAGATGTCGGCCAGCTCGCGCTTCACCACCGCCAATATCTTGCTCCGGTCGCCGAGCATCTCCCTGAGCGAGCGGATCAATTCCCCGACCTGAGCGATCTCCGCTTCGACCTTCTCCACCTCCAGGCTGGTCAGACGCTGCAGGCGCATGTCCAGGATCGCGTCGGCCTGCTTCCGGCTCAGCGTGAAGCGGTCGCGCAGCCGCTCGCGCGCCTCCGTAGTGCCGCGCGAGCCGCGGATGATGGCGATCACCTCGTCGATGTGATCGAGCGCCAGCTTCAGGCCTTCCAGGACGTGCAGGCGCTCCTCCGCCTTGCGCAGGTCGAAGCGGGCGCGGCGGGTCACGACCTCGCGGCGGTGGTCGACGTACAGCTCGATCTGCTTCTTCAGGTCGAGCAGGCGCGGTTGGCCCTTCACCAGCGCCAGGGCGTTGATGCTCATCGTGACCTGCATCTGCGTGTGCGCGAACAACTGGTTGACCACTACGTCGCGATTTGCGTTGCGCCTCAGCTCGATGACGATGCGCATGCCGCGGCGGTCCGACTCGTCGCGCAGGTCGGCGATCCCTTCGATGCGGCGGTTGCGGTGCATGTCGGCGATTCGCACGACCAGGTTCGCCTTGTTCACCTGATACGGGATCTCCGTGACCACGATCGCCTCGCGGCCGGCCTTCAGCGTCTCGAACACCAGACGGCTGCGTATGGGGATGCGCCCCCGTCCCGTCCGGTACGCCTGGGCTATGGCGTCCCGGCCGTAGATGATGCCGCCGGTGGGAAAATCGGGTCCGGTGACGAATCGCATCAGCTCGTCGATCGTGATCCTGGGGTTGTCGATGTAGCCGGCGACCGCGCGCGCCACCTCGCGCAGGTTGTGCGGCGGAATGTTGGTCGCCATGCCGACGGCGATGCCGCTGGCGCCGTTGGCCATCAGGAACGGAAAGGCGCCGGGAAGGACCGTCGGCTCCTCGAGCTGGTCGTCGTAGTTGGGTTGAAAGTCGACGGTGTCCCGGTCGATGTCGGCCAGCATCTCGTGCGCGATCGGCGCCAGCCGCGCCTCCGTGTAGCGCTGGGCCGCCGGCGGGTCGCCGTCGATGGAGCCGAAGTTGCCCTGGCCGTCGATCACGGGGTAGCGCAACGAGAAGTCCTGCGCCATGCGGACCAGGGCGTCGTAGACCGCCTGCTCGCCGTGCGGATGGAACTTGCCCAGCACCTCGCCGACGACGCGGGCGGTCTTGCGGTAGGGCCGGTCGGACCTCAGCCCCATCTCGTTCATGGCGTGCAGGATGCGGCGGTGTACCGGCTTGAGGCCGTCGCGGGCATCGGGCAGCGCGCGGCTGACGATGACCGACATGGCGTAGGTCAGGTAGGACGATCGGACCTCGTCCTCCACCTGCCGCGGTATGACGCGGCTGTTCGACTCTTCGGCCGCGTGATCGTCGGCCATGTGCCCTCCCCCGATCGATGGTCTATGCCGGTGCGGCGCCGCCTGACGGGGCCGCACCGTCGCCCGCCCTCAAAGAGCGGGCGCAGAAGCGCGCGTCAGACGTCGAGCGTGCCGACCGAAAGCGCGTAGTCTTCGATGAACTTCCGTCGCGGCTCGACCGCCTCGCCCATGAGCGTGGTCACGGCGCTCTCCGCCTCGACGTCGTCGTCCAGGGAGACGTGCATGATGCTGCGGGTCGCCGGATTCATCGTCGTCTCCCAGAGCTGATCGGGGTTCATCTCGCCCAAGCCCTTGTAGCGCTGCACGTTCGACCTGGCGCCGTTGTTCGTCAGGATGTGGTCCCGTTGCGCGTCGTCATGGGCGTAGTCGACGCCGCCTGAGTGCTCGATCTTGTAGAGCGGCGGCATCGCGATGTAGACGTGCCGGTTGGCGATCAGCGGCTTCATGTGGCGGTAGAAGAAGGTGAGCAGCAGCGTGCGGATGTGCGATCCGTCCACGTCGGCGTCCGCCATCAGGATCACCTTGTGGTAGCGCAGGCGCGACATGTCGAGGTCGGTGCCCATGCCGACGCCAAGGCTGGTGATGATCGGCAGCAGCTTTTCGTTGGTCAGCACCTTTTCGGGCCGCGCCTTCTCTACGTTGAGCATCTTCCCCCAGAGCGGCAGCACCGCCTGGAACTGCCGGTCGCGCCCCTGCTTGGCGCTGCCGCCGGCCGAATCGCCCTCGACGATGTAGAGCTCGCACCGGGAGGGGTCGGTCTCCGAGCAGTCGGCCAGCTTGCCGGGCAGGCCGGTGCTCTCCAGCAGCCCCTTGCGGCGCGTGATCTCGCGCGCCCGCCGCGCCGCGCTACGCGCCTTGGCGGCCAGCATGCACTTCTCCAGGATGGCGCGCGCGGCCGGCGGCCGCTCCTGCAGGAAGCGGGCCAGCTCCTCATTGACGAACGACTCGACCAGACCGCGCACCTCGCTGTTGCCGAGCTTCTGCTTGGTTTGCCCCTCGAACTGCGGCTCCGGCACCTTGACCGAGATGACCGCGGTGAGCCCTTCCCGTACGTCTTCGCCGGTGAGCGCTTCGTCGTCCTTCTTGGCGAGCTTCATGCGGCGCATGACGTCGTTCAAGGTGCGCGTGAGCGCGCCGCGGAAGCCGCTCAGGTGGCTGCCCCCTTCGCGCGTGTTGACGTTGTTGGCGAAGCTGAAGACCTGTTCGTTGTAGCCGTCGTTCCAGGCCAGCGCGATGTCCAGCAGGACGTCGTCACGTTCGCCCGCGAAGGCGATCACCGGCTCGTGGATGGTCTTCTTGTTCTGGTGGAGAAACTCCACGAACGAACGCACGCCGCCGTCGAACTTGAAGGTGCTCGACCGTTGCTCCGGCCCGCGCGCGTCGTCGAGCTGGATGCTGACGCCGCGGTTGAGGAAGGCGAGCTCCCGCAGCCGCGACGACAGCATGTCGAAGCTGAACTCGATCTTGGCGAACATCTCCGGGTCCGGCTCGAACCGGGTGATGGTGCCGTGCCGGTCGGTGGCGCCGATCTCCCGCACCGGCGCTTCGGGGACGCCCCGCCGGTAGCGCTGCTGAAAGATCCCGCCGTCGCGGTGGACGGTGACCTCGCACCAGCGCGAGAGGGCGTTGACCATGGAGACGCCAACGCCGTGCAGGCCGCTCGATACCTTGTAGCTCTTCTTGTCGAACTTGCCGCCGGCGTTGAGGCGCGTCATCACTACCTCCAGGGCGCTGATGCCTTCGGTAGGATGGACGTCGGTCGGAATGCCGCGGCCGTCGTCGGCCACGCGGATCACCTCGCCGGGCTCGACGGTGACCTGGACCTGCGTGCAGAAGCCGATCAGCGCTTCATCGACGCTGTTGTCCACCACCTCGTACACGAGGTGATGGAGTCCCTCCGGGCCGGTGGTGCCGATGTACATGCCGGGCCGCTTGCGGACGTGTTCCAAGCCTTCGAGCACCTGGATGTTTTGCGCGGTATAGGTCTCCGCCACGAGTCTGATTCCCCTCCCCCAAGCGGTCTACGAGAGCCGTCTGGTCTCTGTTTCGGCCGGTAGGCGACTATAGCTTAAGATGATGCCAAAGAAAAGTAAACCGAAACCGAACATGGACTTGGACGTTTCCCCGCCGGCCCGCCCCGGGGCGGCGTGCGCGCCGCTACGGCGGCGGCGCAGGGGGCGGGAGGAATTCACGGAACTCGTACTCCACGCGGCCGTCGTCGGTGACCGCGAGGGTGGCATGTCCGTTCCGTGCCATCCCGTCGAGCACCCGCTCCGCCTCCGCGATCGACAGCGACGATTCGACGGCGACCACGGAAGCGGTGATCCGGCCGCGTTGCGCGCGGGCGATGCGGAGCACCTCGTGCTCCGGGTCCGGCCCCTTGGGCAGCTCGCTCATGCGCGCGGAGCGCATCCGCTTGAGGGAGAGCGCGCCTTCGATGATCGGCCCCAGGCCCAGAAACGCCAGCGGAAAGAGCCAGAACCAGGCGCCGGTGACGGCCCAGAGCGCGCCGAACGCGAAGGTGCAGGCGACGCCGCCGGCAAGCCGCTGTTCGGCTTTCTTGACGGACCGCCGCTTCCGGGGTTTCACCTCCTCGCCGCTACGCTCCACGTTCACCACGCCGTCATCATAGCACGGCGGCGGCCGGCGGCGCACCGGCCGCCGCGCGTTTGACAAGGCGGCCGCCAACTCGCTATAGTCTTGTCTTCGGTTCCTGGAGGATCGGAGAGGTGTCCGAGTGGTCGAAGGAGACGGTCTTGAAAACCGTTGAGCCTTGGTGGCTCCGTGGGTTCGAATCCCACCCTCTCCGCACTGCGGCTGGCGCGCAGCCGCTCAGGAGAGGTGCGAGAGCGGCCGAATCGGGCTCCCTGCTAAGGAGTTGTACCCCCGTGGTACCGTGGGTTCGAATCCCACCCTCTCCGCAAGACGACTGAGTGCCCATAGCTCAGCCGGATAGAGCGCTAGATTGCGGATCTAGAGGTCGGAGGTTCGAGTCCTCTTGGGCACGGACGGAGAGATGCGAGAGCGGTTGAATCGGGCGGACTCGAAATCCGTTGAGCCGCTGCGGTGGCTCCGTGGGTTCGAATCCCACTCTCTCCGCTCGGGCGGCGGGCGCTCCGCTGGCGGCGCCCGCCGCCGCGGCCGTACGTGACCGATGGCCGGGAGAGGTGACCGAGAGGCCGAAGGTGCACGCTTGGAAAGCGTGTGTGCCCTTACCGGGGCACCGTGGGTTCGAATCCCACTCTCTCCGAAATGGCGGCCCCTCGGGTCCGCTGCCGGGCACTGTGCTACGGGTCGCCGCCCAACCCCGTCAGGACCGGAAGGTAGCAGCGGTAAGCGACCGATTCGGGAGCCGCAGCACGCTTGGCAGCGCCGAGGGGCCCTTTATCATCTCGTGACGGTGTAGACTGTACGGGAATGGCTTACGAAGTCACGGCCTCCCGCCGCCGGCCGCAGGTTTTCACCGAGCTGATGGGCCAGGAGTACGTGGTGCAGACGCTGCAGAGCGAGCTGCGCTCGGGCAAGATCGCGCAGACCTTTCTGTTCTCCGGCCCGCGCGGCGTCGGCAAGACGTCGGCGGCGCGCATCCTGGCCAAGGCGCTGAACTGCGAGCGCGGTCCGACCGATTCACCCTGCGGGACGTGCGGGCCGTGCACGGAGATCGCCCGCGCGCAGTCGCTCGACGTGGTGGAGATCGACGGCGCCTCCCACACCGGGGTCGACGACGTGCGCGAGTTGCGCAATCAGGTGGTCTTCCCGCCCGGTTCCGCCCGCACCAAGGTCTACATCATCGACGAGGTGCACATGCTGTCGACGTCGGCATTCAACGCGCTGCTGAAGACGATCGAGGAGCCGCCGCCGTACGTCACCTTCGTGTTCGCCACCACCGAGCCGCACAAGGTGCCGGCGACGGTACGCTCGCGCTGCCAGCACTTCGCGTTCAGCCTGATCGGCCACGACCGGATCGCCGCCTGCCTGCGCGACGCGGCGGCCGAGCTGGGCGCGTCGATCGACGACGACGCCCTGCACTGGATCGCGCGCCAGTCGGCGGGATCGCTGCGCGACGCGTTCATGATCCTGGACCAGGTGATCGCCGGCGCCCGCGGCGCGGAGGGCGCCCGCGGCGCGGAGGCGGCCAGCGTGACCCTGGAGGGGCTGCGCGACAGCATCGGCCTGATCGGGTTCGACGACCTGAACGGCGTCGCGCTGGCGGTCGCCCGCCGCGACGTGCCGGCAACGCTCACCGCCTTCGACCGATCCCTGGCCAGAGGGGTGGCGGTCGATCACTTTCTGGCGGAGCTGGTCGAATACTTCCGCAGCGTGCTGTTCATCCGGCACGGCCTGAATCGCCACGCCTGGTTGTCGGCGCCCGCTTCGGCGTTTCCCCAGGAGGTGCTGCAGGCGCTCAGCGTCGAGCAGGCCGAAAAGGCGGTCGAGCTGCTGCTGGCCGCCCAGCGCAACCTCAAGGGAGCGCTGAACGAGCGGTGTGAAGTGGAGTTGGCGCTCAGCCGTCTGGCCGAGCTCGACCGCCTGATCACGCCGGCCGAGGTGCTGGAACGGCTGCGCGAGCTGCAAGCCGCCTTGGGCGTTCCCGCACCCGCCGCCGGCGCGCCCAAGGCAGCCGCCCCGCCCCGCTCGCCCGCCTCGGCGCCGGCCGGGGATGCGGCCGCGGAAGCGCCCGCGGCGGTCGATGGCGCGGGCGATCCGGGCGATGCCGGCGATCCGACCCGGGCGGCGATCGCCGTCCTGCGCCAGCGCCGGCCGCCGGTCGCCTCCGCACTGGAGCGGGCGGCGTCGATCGAGCGGAGCGGGGATGGGGTGCGCGTGACGTTCCGCAAGCAGGACCGATACGCGGTGGACGCGGTACGACAGCAGACCGCGGAGATCGCGGCGGCGTTCGGGCTCGCCGGACCGGGGGCGGTCGACGTACAACTGGAATCCGACCGCGCCGGCAAGGACGGTCGGGAGGACGCCGCGGCGCCGGGCGTAGAGATGATCCGAAGCGTCTTCCGCGGCGAGATCGTGCAGGACGGAGGCTGACCGAGAATGGCGAACAACCCGTTTGATCTTATGAAGATGCTCACCCGTGCGCAGAAGCACGTGGCGGAGATGCAGGACAAGATGAAGGACGTGCGGGTGACCGGCACGGCCGGCGGCGACATGGTGCAGATAGAGATCTCCGGCAGCATGGAGACGGTGAAGGTGACGCTCGATCCGGTCGTGGTCGATCCGCAGGAGCGGTCGGTGCTGGAGGACCTGATCGCGGCGGCCGTGGGCGACGCGATGCGAAAGGTCCGGGAGGCGTTCAAGCAGCAGGTCGGCGGCGGGCTCAACCTGCCGCCGGGATTTCCGGGCGTCTGAGACCCGCTCCGATGCAGACGCTCGACCGCTTGGTGAACGGCTTCTCGCGCCTGCCCGGACTGGGCCGCAAGAGCGCCGCCCGGCTCGTCTACTTCCTGCTGGGGGCGAAGGTCGAGTTCGTCGAGTCGCTGGCTCGTGACCTGATCGCCCTCAAGCGCGACACGCGCCCCTGCAGCCGCTGCGGCGTCTACGCAGAGGCCGATCTGTGCGCCTACTGCGCCGATCCGACGCGGGACACGGACACGATCTGCGTGGTCGAGGAGTCGCGCGACGTCATCACCATCGAGTCGACGCAGTCGTACCGCGGTCTCTATCACGTGCTGGGCGGGGCGATCTCGCCGGTCGACGGCGTGAGGCCGTCCGACCTGACCATCGACGACCTGATCCGCCGCGTGCGCGAGCACGGCGTGGGCGAGGTGATCCTGGCCACCAACCCGACGGTCGAAGGGGAGACCACGGCGCTGTTCCTGCGCGACCGCCTGCAGGCGGCCTGCCGGCCGGGCGCCGAGCTGACCGTCACGCAGCTCGCCATGGGCCTGCCGGTCGGCGGCGACCTGGAGTACGCCGACCGCCTCACGCTGGCCCGCGCGCTGAACGGCCGCACGACGGTCTGATCTATGGGCGGGCTGCGGATAACGGTTCAGGAACGTCTGTTCATCGGCATGAAACGAGCGGGCATGGCGCGCTCGCGGTCAGGCTACCGGCTTGCCGAGGTTCTATTGGCCTCATATAGGAAGGAAAACCGCCCCGGCAAGGCATGGCGGCTTCTCAGTGAGCATATCATGGCCCTCGATGACAGGGAGCTTACGTTCAAACTGGCCCACCTGCAGATGATTCTTGGCATGGTCGATCAAAGTATCGATACCTTTCAGGAGATGCTCGACGGGTGCATCTTGCGTCGGTCTGATATCGAGGCTCCACTCGTTGCCAATCTGATCGAGTCGCTCAATCGAAAAGAACGATACCAGCGTGCGGTCAGCGTATATGAGAGCCTTGAGAACGTCGAATTATCGGAGCCTACGGACAGTCTTCACTACAACGCAGGGAACTCATACCTGGCGGCTGATCGGCCTGATGATGCGCTGCGATGCTATGAAAAAGCGCTTGAAGAGAACGCTGCGTATGGCGATGTCAATCGTTCTTATATTCTGCACAATCTGGGCAATTGCCATTACAAGATACAAGAAGATGATACAGCGATCAGATACTACACATCGGCCTTAAATTGTGCTCTTACGCACGAGGAAATGGCGTTCGAGGAGTGTGCGATTGGAGATGCTCACTTCGCACAAGGTCGCCGAGACAAGGCGCTGCACTACTACCGGCTTGCCGCCGATCACGGCGATGCCGAAGCCAGACGGAGGCTTGCTGAGATCGGCCGCCCGCCGGCTCAGATCTTGTCGACCAGGATCGCGCACTTGCCGGAAGGGATCGGCAGCGTCTTGCGCCGGCGGCCCAGGACGTGGATCGCCAGGTAGTAGAGCTTCTCGGACTCCAGCCGCACCTCCCAGCCGCGCTCGCTGTGGTGGGTCCGGATCGAGACCAGGTTGCGCTTCAGGGTCAGGTTCTCGATCCCCATTCCCTCCATGACCGGCAGCGTCCAGTCGACCGTCTTGCGCGGCAGCGAGATCGATAGCCCCAGCACGTTCTCGATCACCAGCGCCACCGTGGAGAGGGCGACGAACGGCAGGTAGGACTTGCGCGGAAAGCCGCCCTTGCCGCGCCACTTGGCGGCCGCCTCGTGCTCCGGCGCGTAGGCGTCCCACAGGTCG
This sequence comes from Spirochaetia bacterium, assembly GCA_965203515.1. Lineage (GTDB taxonomy): Bacteria > Spirochaetota > Spirochaetia > SZUA-6 > Bin103 > CATQHW01. The sequence goes on along the minus strand of OZ241907.1, from coordinate 3,140,129 downwards.
CCCACGCCCTTCTCCGGCACCAGCACGTCGTGCATCGCGAACAGGTGGCGCAACGCGAACTCCCGCGCCAGGTCGATCTTTCCGTAGCGCTCCAGCCCCTTGATGATCGCGTAGTTCACGAACGGCAGCACCGACCCTCGATAGCCGCCGCCGCGCGGATCGTAAAGCGGTTCGTCGGCGGCCAGGCTGGGGAACGGATGGTTGCGACCGAAGGTCGCCGGGTTGGTCAGATGGCCGATCAGCCGGCGCGCCTTGTCCTCGCTCGGAATTTCGGCCAACAGCGTCCAGAACGCCGCGATCGTCTTGACCTTGAGCTGCTGTCCGTAGCGGTCCAGGTCGTAGTAGATCGAGTTCTCTTCGTTCCACATCAGCGACTGCATGCGCGTCTTCAGGGCGAAGTACTCGCGCTTATAGCGAAAGGCGACCTCCTTGTCGTTGAGGGCGTCGCCGATCATGGAGATGAACGCGGCACTGGCCGCCTGTTGCGCGTTGAAGTCGACCGGGTAGGAGGTGCCCTCGCGCGGGCTGTTGCCCATGGCGAGCGCCTGGCGCGGCACCGCCAGCAGGCCGTTGTCGCGCCGGAAGTGCGTCTTGATCCACTGGAAGTACCGTTCCAGGATCGGCAGCACCTCGCGCAGGCGGCGCTTGGAGCCGAGGCGATGGTACAGGTTGTACTCCGCCCACGCGAACAGCGGCGCCTGCACGCCGTGCGGGTTCTTCTTGATCAGGAACGGATGCCCGTCCACCAGGCTGTACTCGCCATGGATCGCCCCGCACGGCTGCTGCTTGGCGTAGAACGCGTCGAGCTGCGCCTCCACCGGGAACTCCCGGTTCGAGTAGACCAGCGAGAAGGTCGCGCAGCAGGCGGCCACCTGGCTCACGCGGTCCTGCGCCGGATCGCAGAACGTCAGGTCGAAGCCGCTGCCGGGTTCGCCGCGGCGCCAGTAGCCGGGCATCAGTTCCCAGGTGGCGTCGAACAGGTCGACCAGCGCCTGATGGTCGTAGATGAGACGCGGAAGCTGCTCCCGCGCGGTGGTCACGACCGGGGTCTGTTCCGTAGCCGGTGCGTCCACGATATCCGATGCCTGCACAAGAACCCCAGGGAGTGAAGCCGCGCGATGGTACCACGAGCGACCGCCTTGCTGTCAAAAGCGCGGCCGAGCCGCGGCCGTCGGCGCAACTGTTGACAGGGGCAAGGGATGATGCTTGACTCGAGCGGTGGGTCAGCGAGAGTCCGGTGGTAGCCTGGATGCGACCGCCGCCATGGCAAGGCTGCGCGTCGGCGCGCACGAGCGCGCGCGGCTGGAGGCGGAGTTGTCGCGCATCGTCGACTACTTCGCGCTGCTGGCGGAGGCGGACGTGGACCATCTGCGGCCGACGACCCACCCGCTGTCGTCCGGGACGCGACTGCGCGACGATCAGGCCTCGACGCTGCCGACCGCCTACGACCCAGTGCAGGCAGCGCCGGATCGCGACGAGCGGTTCATCGTCGTACCCAACGTCCTGTAGCGACGGCCGGAGCGGGCCCCGGGATGTCTCACGATGCGCGCTGGCGCGCGATATTCGCGGATGAGGTCGTACGGGGCCGCTGGCTGGCCTACGCGCGCGCATGGAACGAGCGCATCAACGCCTTCGCGTCGTTCGCGGACGAGGCCAGCGGCGCAGGCGCCGGCGGCGCAGGCGCGGCGCCCGCCGGGCCGCTTGCGGGCGTGCCGTGCGCGGTCAAGGACAACATCGCCGTCGCCGGCCAGCCCCTGAGCTGTGGGTCCGCGTTGCTCGGCGGTCACGTGGCGCCATTCAGCGCCACCTGCGTCGGCCGGCTGCAGGACGCCGGCGCGATCGTCGCCGGCAAGACCAATCTGGACGAGTTCGGCATGGGCTCCGACACGCAGTCTTCGGTGCACGGCGGCTGCGCGAACCCCTGGGACACGGAACTGGTTCCCGGCGGATCGAGCGGCGGTTCGGCCGCCGCGGTGGCGGCCGGCGTCGTGCCGTTCGCCCTGGGGTCGGACACGGGCGGGTCGGTCCGGCAGCCGGCCTCTTTCTGCGGCGTGTTCGGGCTGAAGCCGACCTACGGCGTGGTCTCCCGGTTCGGCCTGGTCTCCTACGCCTCCTCGCTGGAGGTGATCGGCATCATCGCCGAGTCGCCGGCGCGGTGCGGGCAGGTGCTGGAAGTGATCGCCGGGCCGGACGAGCGCGACCAGTCGACGGTGGCCGGCTCGCCCGACCGGGATGCGGTCCGGACGATCGGCGTGCCGCGCGCGTGCCGGCAGGAGCTGCGCGATCCGCAGGTACGGGCCGCGCTCGACGCCGCGGTCGGCCAGCTCGCCGAGTTGGGCTACCGTATGGTCGACGTGGACCTCACCGCCTTGCGCTACGCCGCGGCCGCCTACTACGTGATCTCCTGCGCCGAGGCCAGCGCCAACCTGGCCCGCTTCGACGGCGTCCGCTACGGGGTGCGCGCCGCCGCCGAGTCGGCCGACGAGACGATCGTCGCCTCCCGTTCCGACGGATTCGGGGATGAGGTAAAGCTGCGCGTGCTGGCCGGCACCTACGTCCTGCGCTCCGGCTTTCACGACCGCTACTACCTGCGCGCGCAGCGGGTGCGCACCGCGTTGCGCGACGAGCTGGCAGCCCTGTTCGATCGGGTCGACCTGCTGCTCATGCCGGTCTACCCGGTGCCGCCGTTCGCGCGCGGCAGCGCTCGCCTCGACCCGTTCGAGCAGAAGGTCGCCGATCGGTACACGACCGTGGCCAACCTGGCCGGCGCGCCGGCGTTGAGCTTCCCCACTCCGCAGCCGCGCGTGCCGATCGGCATGCAGTTGATCGGACCCAACTTCGGGGAGCGGCTCCTGCTGGACGTCGCCGCCCGCTACGCTGCCGAACATCCACCCGCTCGTCCGGCAGGATACGCGGAGGATTGGCGATGAGCGGGGCCGCGGAGCGAGGGGCGTTCGACGTCTTCGTAGGGCTGGAGGTCCATATCCAGCTCGACACCCGCACCAAGGTGTTCTGCGGCTGCCGGGTCGCGTTCGGCGGCGAGCCCAACACCCGCGTCTGTCCGATCTGCCTGGGCTTTCCGGGCGTGCTGCCGGCGCTGAACCGGGAGGCGGCGCGCATGGCCTACGTGGTGGCGCAGGCGATGGGGTGCGAACTCAGCGCCGAGGCGGTGTTCGAGCGCAAGAACTACTTCTATCCCGACCTGCCCAAGAACTACCAGATCTCCCAGTACGGGGCGCCGATCGGCGCCGGCGGCGCGTTGCGTGCGCCGCTGTCGCCGCCCCGGCCGGTGGCGATCCGTGAGGTGCATCTGGAGGAGGACGCCGGCAAGATGATCCACGCTGGCGATGTCTCCCTGCTCGACTTCAACCGCTCGGGCACGCCGCTGGTAGAGATCGTGACCGCGCCGGAACTGCGCAGCGGGGACGAGGCGATCGCCTTCCTGCAATACTTCCGCCGCGTGGTCCGCCACCTGGGCGTGTGCGACGGCAACATGGAGGAGGGTTCGCTCCGTTGCGACGCCAACGTGTCGGTCAATCGCGCCGGCGCCGGCCTGGGCAGCAAGGTGGAGATCAAGAACCTCAACTCGTTCAAGTTCGTGGGCCGCGCCGTCGAGTTCGAGCTCGACCGGCAGCGGCGGGAGTTGCAGGCCGGCCGGCCGGTGCCGGTGGAGACCCGCCATTGGAACGAGAACCGCGACGTGACGACGCCGATGCGGGTGAAGGAGTCGGACTCCGACTACCGGTACTTTCCCGAGCCGGATCTGCCGCCGTTGCGGCCGGACGCGGCGTTCCTGGCCTCGGTCGAAACCGCGCAGGTGGAGCTGCCGCTCGCGCTGCGCGACCGGCTGGCGCGCGAGCACGGGTTGAGCAGCGCGCAGGCCGAGTTTCTGAGCGACGAGCGTGCGACCGCCGACCTGTTCGAACGGGCCGTCGCCGCCGGCGCCGGCGCGCAGCAAGCGGCCCGCTGGCTCGCCGGCGACGTGCGCCGGCTGTTGAACCGCACCGGCATGACGATCGCGGAGTCGCCGCTGACGGTGGAGCGGCTGAGCGAGCTGCTGCAGCTGATCGAGTCGGGCGCGATCTCGGGCAAGATCGCCAAGGGGGTGCTGGAGTCGGTGGTGAACGATGACCTGGATCCGGCCGAGGTGGTCGAGCGCCAGGGGCTGCGCCTGATCGCCGGCGCCGCGGAGCTGGACCGGTACGTCGATGCCGCGATGGCGGCGTTCCCGGCGGCGGCCGCGCAGTTGCGGAACGGCGATCGGCGGCCGATCGGCTTCCTGATCGGCGAGGTGATGAAGCGGACCGGCGGCCGCGCGGCCCCGGAACCGCTCCGCCGCATCCTGCAGGAGCGGGTGGGAGCTGAGTGATGGCGGCTGCAGGCGCATGGGCGGACCGGACGCTGGTCGCCGATCTTGAAGACGCGCGCGGCGCCGTGGTCACGGTCGCCGGCTGGGTGCACCGGGTCCGTTCGCTCGGCCGCGTGGCGTTCGTGCTGCTGCGCGACCGAAGCGGCGTCGCCCAGCTCGTGTTCCCCGGCGCGGTGGACGTCTCCGCGGAATCGGTGATCACCGCGACCGGCACGGTGGAGGCCAACGAGCGCGCGCCCGGCGGGTTCGAGGTGCAGGTGCAGGAGCATCGCGTACTGTCGGCGGCGGCCGGAGACCTGCCGTTGGCGGTCAACGGCCGGCCGGAGAACCTGTCGCTGGACGCGCAGCTCGACCACCGCATGCTGGCGTTGCGCATCCCCAAGCTGCTCGACGTCTTCCGGGTGCAGGCGACGATCGTGGAGAGCTTCGCCCGCCATCTGCGCGGCGAAGGGTTCACGGAGATCAAGACCGCCAAGCTGATCGGCTCCGGCACCGAGGGCGGCACCGGGCTGTTCGCGGTGCGCTATTTCGACCGCGAGGTGTTCCTGGCGCAATCGCCGCAGCTCTACAAGCAGGCGATGGTGGCGGCCGGGCTGGAGCGGGTGTTCGAGGTCGGTCACGCCTATCGGGCCGAGAAGCACGACACCCCGCGCCATCTGAACGAGTACGTGTCGCTCGACGTGGAGCTGGCCTTCATCGACAGTGAGCACGATCTGATGGACCTGGAGCAGCGCATCCTCAAGACGATCTTTGCGGCGATCGCCGAGCGCAACGGGCGGGAGCTTGCCGCCTGGGGCGCGTCGGTGCCGGACGCGGCGGCGGTCGACGCGCTGCCGCGGCTGAACCACGACCAGGCGCTCCGGCTCGCCTCCGACCGGTTGGGGCGGCGGGTCTACGAGGTCTCGCCGGAGGTGGAGCGCGAGCTGTGCGCGTGGGCGCAGCGCGAGCACGGCACCGAGGGGTGCTTCGTGTACGGCGACCCGCGGCGCAAGCGGCCCTTCTACACGCATCCGGCGCCGAACGGCAAGACGATGTCGTTCGACCTGCTGTTCCGGGGCGTGGAGATCACCACGGGCGGGCGGCGCATCGAGCAGCACGACCTGCTGGCCGAAAGCATCACGGCCAACGGCCTGTCGGTCGAATCGCTGGCCGACTACCTGCAGGTGTTCCGCTACGGCTGCCCGCCGCACGGCGGCTTCGCCATTGGACTTGAGCGCCTCACGCAGAAGGTGCTCGGCCTGGAAAACGTCAAGGAGGCCACCCTCTTCCCCCGTGACCGCAAACGCACCCGCCCGTGAACGGTCCTCCGGCCACGCCATGAGCGTCCCGCAGCCGTTTCAATATCAGGGTAGCAAACGGCTGCTTGCGCCGCGAATTCTCGATTACCTGCCGGTCCGGATGAATCGTCTGGTCGAACCGTTTGCCGGCTCCGCCGCGGTCTCTCTGGCCTGCGCCCGCCGAGCGAGGAGCGACGAATACTGGCTGAATGACGCCAATCGACCGCTGACCGAGCTGCTGTCGCTGATCGTCGACCGACCGGAGGAGATAGCGGACTACTATCGGTCGATCTGGCGCGGTCGCGCTGCCGACCACGTGCGCCACTATCATGCCGTCCGAGATCGGTTCAATCGCACGCACGACCCCAGGCTGCTCTTGTATCTGCTGGCAAGATGCGTCAAGAGCTCCGTCCGCTATAACAGCGACGGCGATTTCAATCAGAGCCCCGACAAACGCCGCCTCGGAACGAATCCCGCCAGAATGCGGGACAACATCACGTCGGTATCCACGCTCTTGCGCGGCCGGACGACGTTCACGTCGCGCGACTTCCTCGAGGTCCTGTCTTCTGTCGAAACCGGCGACGTCGTCTACCTGGATCCTCCGTACCAGGGGGTGAGTGGAACGCGAGACCATCGTTATGCATCGGGCGTTACGTTCGACCGATTCTGTTCGGGGCTGAGCGGCCTGCATGATCGGGGGATCAGGTTTGCCGTCAGCTACGACGGTCGTGTCGGAGACACGCCCTACGGACGATTGCTGCCGAAATCCTTGAACCTCGTGTTGATGCGGATCGAAGCCGGTCGTTCGTCGCAGGCGACGTTGTTGGGCAGAAACGCGGTGACGATCGAGTCGCTCTACCTTTCGAAACCCCTGGCCGAGGAAGTTGGGGCGGCCACGACGGCCAAGTGCCCGCCGTAGCGCTTCACGACTTGTCGGACGTCGATCACTTCGTTTGTCAGGGCATTGTAACCCTTGCATTTTGAAGCGGCAGCGCCACTCGGCGCGTCTATGGTGCTAACGGGCGTTCCATCCCCCGAACGGGCGCGCGCAGCGCCCCGCGTGATGACGGCCCCGCGGTCGATCGGTAGGATTGGACAGGGGAATGGATGGCGCTCGGGGAGGTGCAGATGAGCGGGGAGATGCTAGCGATCATCGGGGCGGCGGTCGCCCTTGGCGTCGGCATGTTCGGCTCGACACGCTGGATACACAAGGACGTGGAGAGGGTCCGCACGGACCTGAGCAAGCTCGACGGCCGGCTCACCGGCGAGATGAACAAGCTCGACGGCCGGCTCAGCGGGGAGATGAAAGAGCTCGAAGGCCGGCTCGACACAAGGTTCGACGGGCTCCGGGACGAAATGAGGGAGAGTGAAGGCCGGCTCCGGGGCGAAGTAATCAAGCTCGAAGCCCGGCTCGACAAGGCCCGAGATGAAATGAAGGAGCGCGACGCTCAGCTCCGAGACGAAATGACGGCGGGCTTCAGACTGGTCGCCGATCGGCTGACCGGTGTCGGGGACCGGCTGTCGAAGGTCGAAGGGGTCATCGAAGGGATGTTCTGGAGCGCCCGTAACCTGCCGCCGGACACCGCCAAGGAGGGCGTCGCGTAACGGGCGGGGACACCGATGAGCCGGTCGCCTGACCTCTCCTGCCGGCCGCTCTCAATCAGCCGATGGTGAGGACGAGTTGGCCGCTCTTGAAGATGCGGGTCTCGCCGGAGGACTCCGAGATGGCGATGCCCAGGGCGTCGGTGGCCGCCGTGATCGCCGCCGCCGCCGCGTGCCGGGCGCCCAGGCCGGGGGTCTGCGCGGGCGAGGCCGGGGCGCCCAGGAAGGTGCCCGCCGACTCGACCACGCCGTCGCGGCGGACCACGAACGCGCCGTCCATCAGCGCGTATTCCTTGATCGTCTCATCGAGCGCCGGGTCGAGCAGGTTCCGTTCGTCGTCCGGGTAGCCGCGAAACGGATTCATCACGAGCTGGCTGGAATGGCCGAGCACCCGCTCGTGATCGCCCACCACGAACAGCGCGCCGACCGGCCGACCCTCCCGCCCGTGGGTGGCGAGCTCGCGGCCGATCTGCAGCACCCGCTCCAGCACTCCCCGTTGCGCCATCTCGGCCAGCCGCTGCCGGCCCACGGACGCGAAGGTCTCGAACTCCACTCCGACGTCGGAGACCACGACGGTGTCGAGCACCCCGGCCTCCGGCAGCCCGAAGACGCTGACGACGCGGTCGGCGTGGTCGATCACTCCGCGCGACAGCGCCAGCAGGATGGCGACCTCTACCTGCGTCGACCGCGACGGGACCGAGAACGGGATCAGCACCTGGTCGGAGAACCCGACCGGCAGCGATGCCTCCGACGCCGGCCGGGAACTGGCCAGGATCACGCGCCGCTCGGCGCCGAAGCCGCCGGCGGCGCCGAACTCGCGCACCATGGGGCGGGACACCTCGTCCACGTGCAGGATGATCGTGCTCGCCTCGACCTCCGCGGCCAGCGCGCCCGCGTGGACCAGCACGCGCGCGGAGATGCGGTCGGCTCCGGCGCGGCTCGGCGCCGGGTCCGGCCCGACCAGCAGCCGGTAGACCGTCTCCGGGCGGTCGGCCTGCAGCAGCCGCCCGACCAGGGCGCTGTCGCGCAGCGTCGCGGCGATGTCGGCGAGCAGCGCCACGTGCCCGTCCGGGTCGAGCGAGTCGCCCAGGATCAGGAAGATCAACACGACGCGCCCGTCTTCGCCCTGGTCGTAGTCGACGCCGTCGCGGGACCGGCCGATCACCACCAGGGTCCGCCCGAAGCCGGGAATCTGCAGGTGCGGGAACGCGATGCGGTGGGACATGCGCGAGCTGAGCGCCGCCTCCCGTTGCCACAGTCCGGCGACCACCGCCTCCGCATCGAGCGGCCCGCCGGAGCGCGCCGCCGCCTGCACCAGCTCGGCCAGAGCGGCGCGCTTGTCGCGGCTGCGCAGGAACACCACCCGCTCGACCGCTACCAGCTCCCGCAGCTTCACGCCCGTGATTATGGCACCGCCCGCAAGCGGGGTCCTTGCGCCGGCAGGCCCCGTGCGCCGGCAGGGGTCCTTGCGGGATCGAACGGGTACCCGTAGCGTGCGCCGATGCAGCACTATCGCGGCATCGCGCTCGATGCCGTCGTCGCCGCGCTCCGGACGCTGGACGCCGGCGCGGACGCCGGCGGCTTGAGTGTCGCCACGCCTCCCGACCCGTCGCTGGGCGACCTGTCGGTGCCCTGCTTTCCGCTGGCCAGAGCGTTGCGCCGCTCGCCGGCGCGGATCGCCGCCGAGCTGGCCGCGGCCGTCGAGCTGCCGGCCGCCTTTCGGCGGGTGAACGCCGACGGCGCGTACCTCAACTTCTTCATCGATCCGGGCGACCTGATCGCCGGCGCGGTCCGCGCCGTGCGGGCGGGCGGCCCGGCCTACGGCTCGGGCGGCACCGGCGCCGGCCGCACGGCGCTCCTGGAGCACACCTCGATCAACCCCAACGCGTCGCCGCACGTGGGGCGGGCGCGCAACGCGCTGATCGGCGACGTGCTGGCGCGGCTGCTACGGTTCGAGGGCTACGACCTGGAGGTGCGCTACTTCGTCAACGACGTCGGCAAGCAGATCGCGCTGCTGGTGATCGCCGCCGGCGGCCGGCAGGTGCCGTTCGCGCAAGTGCTCGACCTCTACGTGCAGGCCAACGCCGATCTGGAACGGAATCCCGACCTGGAACGGCAGACCTTCGAGCTGCTGCGCGACCTGGAACGGGGCGCCGCCGATGCCCGCCGCCGCTTCGACGCCATCGTCGACGTCTGCGTCGCCGGGCAGCGCGCGGTCCTGGAGGCGCTCGACATCCGCCACGACCGCTTCGACAAGGAGTCGCACTACCTGTGGAGCGGCCGCACCCGGCAGGTGATCGAGCGTCTGCGCGCCACCGGGCGCCTGTCGACCGACCGGGACGGCCGTTCGGTGCTCAACCTGGAGGGCTACGACCTGCCGTCACGCAATCCGGTCGTCGTGCTCGAACGTTCCGACGGCACCTCCATGTACCAGCTGCGCGACGTCGCCTACACCCTCGACAAGATGGAGAGCGGCGCCGACCGCAATCTGATCGTGTTGGGCGAGGACCAGCGCCTGCACCACCGGCAGCTCACCGCGGCGATCGACCTGCTGGGCGGAGCGGCCCCGGAGGCGGTGCATTACGCCTGGGTCAGCCTGGACGAGGCCAGCATGTCGACGCGGTCCGGCAACGTGGTGCTCCTGGAGGACTTCATCGCGGAAGCCGTGCGGCGGGCCGGCCGGGCGCTGACCGAGCGGGGCGAGGCGGTCGACCGCACGCGCGCCGAAGCGGTCGCGCACAGCGCGATCCGGTACAGCATCCTGCGCGTCGCCAATGAGAAGATGGTGCGGTTCGACTTCGAGGAGGCGCTCGGCTTCGAGGGCGATACCGGTCCGTATCTGATGTACGGCCACGCCCGCATGTGCGCGCTGCTGCGCCGCCGCGGGCGGCAGCTCCCGGGCGGCGCCGACTTCGGCCTGCTGGTCGACGGCGCCGAGCTGGCGCTGGCCAAGGCGGTCGCCGGCTTCCCGGACGCGATCGCCCGCACCGTGCGGGACGCCAGCCCGCACGTGGTGGCCGACTATCTGTACGGGCTGACGCGCGCCTTCACGGCGTTCTACCACGCCTGTCCGGTGCTCGACGCGCCCGCGCCGCTGCGCGACGGCCGGCTGCTGCTGGTCGACGCCGCCCGTCAGACGCTCCGCAACGGCATGCTGGTGCTCGGCATGCGCCCGCTGGAACGGATGTAGCGTTCGCCGTTCCCAGCACTCAACCCGACGGCTGTCCGGGACGATGATCCGCGCGACCGCCCGCCACGAACAGATGGCGCTGGCGCTCTCCGTTCTCAGCGGACTTCGCGTGCGCGTCGGAGCCGATCGACCGTCCGTGCAGGTGTTCGAGGCGGACGACGGCGCCATGACGAATGAACGTTCGCTCGAATCGTTCATGCCGTGGACCCCAATAGACCATCGCGCACGACATCGGAGCGCCTTTGCCGCCATCCTTGCCGTCGACCAGGAACCGGAGGCGCGTATCGTAGAGGAACGCGACCGACGTAGCGGCTCCGAATACCCACTGCTTCCAGTGGCGAGTGTTGGTGGCGACCGGTACCAGGGCGAGCACCTCGACGCCATGCTCCAGATGCGCTTCGGCGCATTTTCGAAGCCAGTCTCGAATCGTCGTGCATCGTTCCCGGTCTCTGCCGTAAGGAGGATTCACGAAGACGGTCGGATAATCCCAAGATGCGGCCAATCCATCGGTCTCCGGCAGAGAATACTCTACCTGGGCGCTCACTATGGAATGGCGATTCGAGCACGGGTCCAGCGCGATCGATCCGCCGAAGAACTCCTTGACCGCGTCGACGTACTTGGGAGGCGTGCACCAATGTCGGCTCAGCGCTTCCGAGTTCGTGCGTCCTGCCGACATACGACGCCCGTTACCAGTCCTTCGAAGCCAGCTTGCGCAGGTCTTGCCGAAGGGTATCGATCGTGCCTGTCGCCGGTGCGATCACGTTGAACCAAGTCCTTACGTCGCTTTCGTATGTCTTGAAGAACGTCTGCAGCGACTCGTCCGCGCGGGCGTCCATCCGCACTTTGGTGAACCTGTTAGTTGAAGAGGTCCCGGAATAGCTCGCGAGAAAGGCGTGGCGAGCCGGCTCGAGCTCCGGTGTCGGGTTGATAAGAAGAGTCTCCACGAACTGGCACAACCCGGCATCCTTGAGAAACAGGAGCCAATCGTATGACTGAGCGAGCACGCGGAGCTCCTTGTTGTGATTATCGGATGATGTAAACCAGTTCCCGTGGTTGCTCACGACTCCGACGGTCAGAATGAAGCCGGCGAGGTCTTCACCCGATTGCCCATCGATGAGCTCTCGAAGCATGTCGTGGTAGAGTCCGGACCGAACTTGACCGTCTCGTGTCTCGATCACACCGCGAACGCGTCCGTCCCGCAATCTCAGCTTTTGGAGAGAAGACACGGACCGTGCGACGTACGCGCCTTGCTTTGCCTTTTCTATCGTCTGCGGACCCTTGCGCATCCCTTCCTCTACTCCAACCCGTTTGCATTCGATGATGGCCAAATGGATTACGTACGAGCTCGCAGACCGTGAGAGTGCAGCGGGAGTCTTCGAACGAGTCCATGTTCGCAATGACAGGACCGGTTTCATTCTCCACGAGCACTGCAGCGTTGCGCTTCAACGAATCGGTGGTCAAGATCGGCGTTGCTTTGACGCCGGCCGTAAACAGGATGGAAAGATGGCGCTTGATCTTGGCAGGCGTGATGGGCAAGGAAAGACCGGTTATGTCCAACGTCTTCCTCGTCTTCACGGGATGTAAGGCGAATTCTACATTATGGACAATGTCGGGATTGCCGAACTCAGGCACCGATCGTTCGATTACGATGTTGTCGCGGAGGTTCCAGGTGCGGAGCGTATGGAAGGTGACGATCTCGACGAGCGTACCCAAGGCGCGGCCGGCCGCTTCTTCTTGTCAGCGGCGTACTGGAAGACCGATTCGGTCAGGGTTCTTTGGAGTGCATCGACGGATTCATAGCTCACCCAAATCTCCTCAACAGCTACCGCGCGGTCGGCACCAAGCGCAATCGCCAAGGCCATCAGGAATCCTCATATCAACGTTCTATCAACGTCAAACGAGAGCCAAGAGATATCCCCATGACTTCGCACGCGGTCGCAATGTGCTTCCGGATCATCTCTTGGTTGAGGTTGGTTCCGATCCACCAGCCGTTGCTAAGGTCTCTGGAGTGCTGATCTAAGTCTAAGTCAGGGTTGTCATACAGTTGATCTCTCGTCGTGGCCACGAGTCGTCGTTTACGTCCTGACGTACGATTTGCAAAGGGGCTTCCGGGTTTCGTGTGGGTAGGGCGCCCTGACGGTGGCGGTGGCACCGCCAGCAAGGCTACGCTGGCGCCATGCGTGACAAGGAACTGTACGGCAGGATTCTGGGCGTCGAGGCACCGTGGCGAGTGGCCGACGTCGAACTGAACCTTCAGCAGGGCGAGATCGTGGTCCACGTCGAGCACGGCGGACCGCTCACCTGCCCGCACTGCGGCCAAGCCGCGCGCCGCTACGACAGCCGTCAACGGCGGTGGCGCCATCTGGACACCTGCCAGTACCGCACCGTTCTGGCTGCCGACGTACCGCGGTCTCAGTGCCGGCAGCACGGCGTCAAGCAGATCGAGGTGCCGTGGAGCGAAGGCCGCTCGCGGCTGACCGCGCTGTGCGAGGCGGTCGTGATCGACTGGCTGCAGCACGCCACGATCGCGGCGGTGGCGCAGCAGATGCGGCTCAGCTGGGACGAGGTCGACGGAGTGATGCAGCGCGCGGTGCACCGCGGCTTACAACGGCGTGCGGCGCAGCTGCCGCCGCGGATCGGCGTGGACGAGACGTCGTTTCAGAAGCGCCATGAGTACGTGACGGTGATCAACGATCTGGACGGGCACGTCGTGCACGTGGCCGATGGCCGCCGCAAGGAGGTGTTGGAGGAGTTCTACCAGCAGTTTGATCCTGAGCAGTTGGCTGGCGTCGAGACGGTCGCCATGGACATGTGGGAGCCGTACATCATCGCGACCGCCGCCTACGTGCCGGACGCGGAGCTCAAGATCGCGTTCGACAAGTTCCACGTCGCCCGGCACCTCGGCAACGCCGTTGACCAGGTACGGCGAGCCGAGAGCCGCCGGCTGGCCGGCAGCGGTGATGATCGGCTGAAGGGCAGCCGCTATGCGTGGCTGACCAACCCCGAGCACATGGATGCCGAGCGTTGGCGGCAGTTCGCTGACTTGCGGGACAGCGCGCTGCAGACCGCGCGCGCCTGGGGCTACAAGGAACATGCGATGACGCTGTGGAAGTACCGCTCTCGCGGGTGGGCGCGCAAGGCGTGGCAGGCGTGGTACCGGTCGGCGATCCGGTGTCGTCTGGAGCCGGTCAAGCGGGTAGCGCGGATGGTCAAGCGTCATCTGGAAGGGATCGTGACGGCGGTGGTGCAGGGGGTGAGCAACGCGCGGGCGGAGTCGATCAACGCGGGGGTGCAGAGGTTGAAGTACGCAGCGCGCGGCTTTCGCAACCGGCAGAGGTTCCGCAACGCCATCTACTTTCACCTCGGCGGTCTTGACCTCTACCCCGCCAGTGTCGGCCGTGACCACCTCGTCCACACGAAAGCCTGAAGACCCTTTGCAAATTGAGCCATGAACGCCCCGTCCAAGAGATGAAACCTTTTGACTAATTCTGTTAGTGTTTCTCGCGAGAGCTTGATTGCTCCCGGCGGCATCGCATCGTTCATCAGGTCGATCTTGCTTATGATTCTTTCAATCCTTCCGAGAAGGGCCAAGTCGTTTTCGGCTTTGGCGTCCCAAGGACTGATGCATTTCAGTCGCCGAACAGTTCCTGCTTCAGTTGTTCATGGGTCTTGAACGCGCCCGGTCCGTGTGTACGGTACTTGTTTTCCGTCTCCATCAGGTCGTTTACGGGAACGTCCAGTGCGTCGCTCTCATCGAGGGATATGCTCAGCGACCTGGATCTCTCCGCTTCTTCGAGCCGGCGTTTGAGAGCGCTCAACGCCTCCCGGTCGATGCCGGTGGCCGATTCGATCACCGGCCACTGCACGCCGGCCCGCATCAAACCCTCGATGGTGCGTACCCGCTCTTCCAGCCGTCCTCGTTCGCCTTCGCGGAGTCCTGCCTGTCGTCCTCTTTGTTCCCCTTCCAGGATCAGCTCCTCGGCATAGGTCATCAAATCAACCTCCGATACGCCGCCTTCATCATAAGCTGCGCGATGCGGCCTCGCAACCCGCCGCGCACCGCGGATAACGGCGCGGCGGCCTACGAGCTGTAGACGCCCAGGATGCGGTAGCTGGCGGTCAGTTCCCGCAGCTCGGCCTCGGCGCGGTGGAGCGCCTGCCGGTCGGGTCCTAGCGCCACGTCGACGTAGAAGCGATACTCCCACGGCCGGCCCGGGATCGGCCGCGACTCCAGCTTGGTCATGTTGAGGTCGTGGGCGGCGAATACCGTCAGGCACTCGGAGAGGGCGCCGGGACGGTCCGGGGTGGCGAAGACCAGGGACGCCTTGTCGGCCGGCGCCAGCGGCGGGTGGTCGGCGGCGGCGATCAGCAGGAACCGCGTGTAGTTCTGCGCATTGTCCTCGATCCCTTGCCGCAGCACCCGCATCCCGTAGGTGCGCGCCGCCTCCTCGCTGGCGATGGTGCCGTCGCTCATCTTCCCTTCGCGGGCCAGATGGGCGACCGCGCCGGCGGTGTCATAGAACGAGACCTTCTGCCAGCCGGCATGCTCGCTCAGAAAGCGCCGGCACTGCGCCAGCCCCTGCGGGTGCGAATAGACGCGGGTAAGGTCGTCGATGGTCGCCCCGGGCCGGCCGATCAGGTTGTGCACGATGCGGATGTTGCGCTCGGCGACGATCGTCAGATCGGGGAACTGCAGCAGCAACTCGAAGTTCTGGTGGATGGTGCCGGTCAGCGAGTTCTCCACCGGCAGAGCGCCGTAGCGGCAGGCGCCCGACAGCACCGCCTCGAAGACGTCCCGAAACTCCCGGCACGGCACCGGCTCGGCGCGCTCCAGGAAGCGGCGGATGGCGATCTCGCTGTTGGCGCCCAGTTCCCCCTGGAACGCGACCTTGGGCACGTCGTCCGCGCCGCCGGGCGGCCGCCGCGCCGTGACCCGGGCTCCCAGCGGCAGCCGCGCCACCTCCATGCCGAGCACGCCGGCCAGCGAGTCGATGTCCCGCATCAGCTTCTCGAACTGCGCCGGGTAGAGCGACTGCGGCCCGTTGGAGAGCGCGCGCTTCGGGTCGGGATGGACCTCGACGATCAGCCCCTGCGCGCCGGCGGCCAGCGCCGCCAGCCCCATGGGCGGCACCGTGGCGCGGTCGGCGGCGCCCTGGCTGGGATCGACGATGATCGGCAGGTGCGACAGCGCCTGCACGGCCGGCACCGCCGACAGGTCCAGGGTGTGGCGCGTGCCGGTCTCGAAGGTGCGGATGCCGCGCTCGCACAGGATCACGGCGTCGCTGCCGTTCGCCAGCAGGTATTCGGCCGACATCAACAGATCGTGCACGGTGGCGCCGACCCCGCGCTTGAGCAGCACCGGCTTGCCCATGCCGCCGATCCGTCGCAGCAGGTCGAAGTTCTGCATGTTGCGCGCGCCGATCTGGATCACGTCGGCCAGCTCGGCCAGCTCGTCCAGATGGTCGAGCGACGCCGCGTCCGACACGACCGGCAGCGCGTGGCGGTCGCCGGCTTCGCGCAGATGGCGCAGACCGGCCATGCCGAGCCCCGAAAACGCATAGGGGGAGCCGTACGGGGTGAACGCCGCGCCGCGCAGCATCACCCCGCCCGATTCGGCCACCAGCGCCGCGCACTCCAGGATCTGTTCGCGGCTCTCCACCGACGACGGACCGGCGATCACGGCGATGCGCTGCCCGCCGATGCGGATCGGGCCGACCGGCACCACCGTGTCGGCGCGTTGCAGTTCGCGCGAGGCCAGCTTGTACGGCTTGGAGATGCGCAGCACCTGGTCGACGCCGTCCATCGACTCGAACGGCCGCGGATCGGCCACCTCCGGTCCGACCGCGCCCAGCACGGTGCGTTCGCCGTCCTCGATCTGCCGCACCGTGTAGCCGCGCCGCTCAAGCTCGCGGCGTATCGCCGCCTGGCGCGACGCGGAGATGCCGAGGCTCAGAACCATCACCATGCAGCAGTCACCATGAAGCGGTGATTATCCATGACGGCGGCGGTATTGCTACACTGTCGTATGCGCAAATTGCTGGTGCAGTACGTCAAGGACCTGACCGCCGGCCGTCTGGCCTCCGGCTTCGAGCACTCCGCGCGCGTCTACCACCTTGCGCGGGAGATCGGCGAGGGCATGGACTACGACGACGACATCCTGCACGCTGCCTGCTTCCTGCACAACATCGAGACGCCGGCGCGCGGGGCCGGAGCCGCCACCGACCGGGCGCGGGTGCTCCTGAGCGAGGTCGGCTTCGACGTGAGCAAGGTCAACGCCGTGTGCGACGCGATCGCCGAGCACGCGCCCGGCTCGAACCCGGAAGGGCTGGAAGCCAAGCTGCTCTACGACGCCAACCTGCTCGACACGATCGGCGCGGTCGGGCTGGCCCGCCTGTCGATCGGGGCGTTCTTCTGGCACCATCTGAAGACCATGGAAGAGGTCCTGGAGTTCCTGCGGGAGCGCCTGGAGCACTCGGAGCGGTTCTGCTTCGATGTGTCGGCGCGCATGGCCAAGGAGAAGCTCGTCTTCATGCGCCACGCCGTCGCGCAGTTCGAGTCCGAGCTGGCGCTCTGACGGCCGGCCCGGGACCCAACAGGAGCATATCGACCATGCCGGCGCCGACCGATCTGCACCCGCTGGAAGCGGCCGCGCTGCAGGCGATGCGGCAGAGCGACGAATCGACCCCAGAAACGCTGGCCGCGCGGGCCGGCCTGGTGCTGGGTCAGGTCAATCAGGCCGTCTCCTGGCTCACCGGCAAGGGCTGGGTGGCGGAGACCCGCCGGGTCAGTGACGTGGAGCACGGCCTGACGGAGCTGGGCCATGCGTATCAGCGGGACGGCATGCCGGAGGAACGCATCCTCGACCGGCTCGAAGCCGACGGCCCGCTCTCCCTGCCGGAGCTGGCCGGGCGCACCGGGCTCGACCAGCGAGCGGTCGGCTCGGCGTTCGGCGCGCTGGCGCGCGCGCAGGCGGTGCGCATGGATGAAGGCAAGCGCGCGGCGGCGGCCGGCGCCCGGCCCGCGTCGCTGGCGACCGCGCGGCGCCTGCTCGACGCGGCGGTCGCCGGCCCGTTGCGCGAGTCCGTGCTCCCGGACGGCGACCGGGCGGTGCTGCTGACGCTCAGCCGCCGGCGCGGGGCGCGCGCGGCGTTTCGCGCCAGCGATCGGGAGACGGTCTTCTACCGCCTTACCGAGCAGGGCGCGCAGGCGGCCGCCGCGTTGGCCTCCGGTCCGTCGACCGAGGCGGAAGCGATCGGCGTGCTGACGCCCCAGCTCCTTGCCTCCGGCGCTTGGCGGGAGCGGGGGCTGCGCCCCTACAACGTGGAGACGCCGCCCAACCGCGTGCTGTTCGGCCGCTACAACCCGTACGCGCTGTTCCTGGACGATCTCAAGGACAAGCTGGTCTCGCTCGGCTTTCAGGAGTTCGACGGGCCGCTGGTGGAGACCGAGTTCTGGAACTGCGACGCGCTCTTCATGCCGCAGTCCCACTCGGCGCGCGACATCCACGACGTCTTCTACGTCCGGGAGCCGACCCACACCACCTCGATTCCCCCGCAGTTCCTGGACCCGGTGGCCGCCGCCCATGAACATGGCGGGCAGACCGGCAGCCGCGGCTGGGGCTACCGCTTCGACCGCGACTTCACGCGCCGGCTGATCCTGCGCAGCCAGGGCACGGTGCTGTCGGCCAAGGCGCTGGCCGGCGCCGAGGTGCCGGGCAAGTACTTCGGGGTGGTGCGCTGCTTCCGCTACGACGACGTCGATGCCACGCACCTGGCCGACTTCTATCAGACCGAAGGGATCGTCCTCAGCGAGCGCGCCAACCTGCGGACCCTGCTGGGTCTGTTGGAGCTGTTCGCCCGCGAGGTGGCCAAGGCGACCGAGGTGCGGTTCGAGCCGGGCTACTTCCCGTTCACCGAGCCGTCCGTGGAGGCGTGGGTCAAGCATCCGCAGCTCGGCTGGTTCGAGCTGGGCGGCGCCGGCATCTTCCGCCCGGAGGTGACCGAGCCGATGGGCGTGGACGTGCCGGTGCTGGCCTGGGGTCTTGGCATCGACCGCATGGCGCTGCTGTCGCTGGGGCTCGATACGGTCCGCGAGCTGTTCGCCGAGGACCTGGAGCGCGTGCGCACGCGCGCTGCGGCCGCCGGCGGGACGGCGTAGCCATGCCCAAGATCGACGTGGCCGACGCGCTGCTGGAACGGTTCCTGGGCCGGCCGATCGATGACGCCGAGCTGGCGCCGCTGCTGTCCGGCGCCAAGGCGGTGCTGGATGAACGGGACCTCGACGCCGGCGTCCGGCGCATCGAGCTCAACGACACCAATCGGCCCGATCTCTGGTCCACGGCCGGGCTGGCGCGCCTGCTCCGCGCCCGGCTGGGCGAGCCGCCGCCCGCCTATGACTGCTTCTCGCGGCCGGATGCGCCGCTGCCGTGCGAAGGGCGCGTCATCGAGGTCGATGCGGAGATCGAGCCGGTGCGGCCGTACATCGTCGGCTTTCAGGCGAGCGGGCCCGCCGTGGGCGAAGCCCTGCTGGTCGATCTGATCCAGACGCAGGAGAAGCTCTGCTGGAGCTACGGCCGCAAGCGCCGCGCGATCGCCATGGGCGTGTACCGCGCCGGCCGGATGCGCTACCCGATCCGCTACCTGGCCGCCGATCCGGACGCGACCCGATTCGCGCCGCTGCCGGCCGACGACCGGCCGCCGGAGGAGATGAGCCTGCGCGACGTGCTGGCCCGCCATCCCAAGGGGGTGGAGTTCGGCCCGATCATCGCCGATCACCGGCGCTTTCCGTTCCTGGTCGACGCCGATGGCCGCGCGCTCAGCATGCCGCCGGTCATCAACAGCGCCGGGCTGGGGTCGGTCAAGCCGGAAGACGACGACCTGTTCGTGGAGGTGACCGGCACCGACCTGAGCCATCTGCTGCTGGCCGCCTCGATCGTCGCGTGCGACTTGGCCGACGCCGGCTTCCGCATCCGTCCGGTCACGACGCGCTACCCGTACGACACGCCGTTCGGACGGGAGGTGACCGCGCCGATGGCGTTCCAGGAGCCGGTCGACGTCGAGTTGTCGTCCGTGGGCCGGTTGCTCGGAGAGCCGGTGGCGGCCGGCGAGGCGCTGCGCGCGCTGCGGCTGGCCGGGGTCGAGGCGGCGGCGAACGGGGACCGCCTGACGGTGCGGCCGCCGCCGTTCCGCAACGACTTCCTGCACCCGGTCGACGTGATCGAGGAGGTGGTGATCGGGCGCGGCCTCGACTCGTTCCGGCCGACGCTGCCGGAGGATTTCACGGCCGGCCGGCTCACCGGCATCGAGCGGTTCAGCCGGCGCGCGCGCGGGCTGATGGTGGGGCTCGGCTACGAGGAGCTGATGGTGAGCTATCTCGGCTCCTACCGGGATCACGTCGAGCGCATGCGGTCGGCCGGCGACGCGGAGCTCGACCGGCAGGTGCTGCGCATCGCCAACCCGATCTCCGAGAACTACGCGGTGGTGCGCGCCTCCACCCTGCCGAGCCTGCTGCGGTGCGAGGCGGCCAGCGCGCACGCGGTCTACCCGCACCGTCTGTTCGAGGTCGGCAAGACCGCCCGCCGCGATGCCGGCGATGATTCCGGCACCGTGACGCGCACCCATCTGGGGTTCCTCTACGCCAGCGGAGCAGCCGGCTTCAACGACGTCAACGAGCATCTGGCCGGGCTGCTCTACTACCTGCGCATCCCGTACCGGCTGCGCGCCTGCGCCGATCCGCGGTTCGCGCCGGGCCGCGCCGCGGAGGTGCTGGTCGGCGCCGGCGAGACGCCGGCCGGCCGGATCGGCGAGCTGCACCCCGAGGTGCTGGAAGCGTGGGCGATTCAGGTGCCGTGCGCGGCAGGCGAGCTCGACCTGGAGACGCTGACCGCCTCTTCCTAGCGCCGGCGGCGCGGCGTCAGGAGGACATGGAGCGTCAGGCGGACATGGCGCGGGCGATCGGGAAGCGGCGGCCGGGGCCGAACGCCCGCGGCGACACCTTGATCACCGTGGCCGCCTGCCGCCGCTTGTGCTCGGCTTGGCCCACCATCCGCAGGACGCGATCGACCAGCCCGGGCTCGAAGCCGGCGGCCACGATCTGCCCGGCCCCTTCGCTCCGCTCGACGTAGCGCTGCAGGATGGCGTCCAGTACTCCGTACGGCGGCAGCGAGTCGCTGTCGAGCTGGCCCGGCCGCAGCTCCGCCGACGGCGGCTTGTCGATCGTCGCGTCCGGGATGATCGGCCCGTCCCGATTGATGCGGCGCGCCAGCGCGTAGACCTGCGTCTTCCACAGATCGCCGATCGGCGCCAGCGCCCCGGCCATGTCGCCGTACAGGGTGGCGTAGCCGGTCGCCAACTCGCTCTTGTTGCCGGTCGCCAGGGCGAGCGCGCCGGTCTTGTTGGCGAACGCCATCACCAGGGCGCCGCGGATGCGCGCCTGCAGGTTCTCCTCCGCGGTGTCCGGCGGACGCCCGGCGAACACCGGCGCCAGTGTCCGCAGGAACGCCGCGAACGCCGGCTCGATCGACAATACGTGCAAGTCGATCCCCAGCGCCCGCGCCAGCGCCTCCGCGTCGCGGCGGCTGCCGGCCGACGAGTACCGGGACGGCAGCGCGAACGCGGTGACCCGCTCGGCGCCGAGCTGCCGGGCGGCGACGGCCGCCACCACCGCGGAGTCGATGCCGCCGGAGACCGCCAGGCAGACGCGGTCGTGGCCGGTCTTGGCCAGGTAGTCGCGCAGCCCGATGCCGATGGCGGCTTCGACCTCCCGGTAGTCGTCGCCGGCGGGCGCGGCGCGCTCGGTCGAGTCGGTATCGACCACGGCCACGTCCTCGCGGAACCCGGGCGACCGGTGGATCAGCCGCCCGTCGGCCGCGCACGCCAGGGATTGCCCGTCGAAGATGAGCCCGTCGTTGCCGCCGACCGCGTTGGCGTACAGGACCGGACAGCCGCTGGCGGCGGCGACCCGCGCGAGCAGCGCGCTGCGGACCGCCGGCTTGCCGAGATGATAGGGGGATGCGGAGGGCGCCAGCATCATGGTCGCGCCGGCGCGGGTCTGCTCGGCCACCGGGTCGCGCGCGTAGGCGCCGGACGGGTCGGGCGCCGACTCCCACCAGATGTCCTCGCAGATCGTCAGGCCGAGCCGCTGGCCCGCGAACGGTACCGGCCGGCATGCGGCGGCCGGCTCGAAGTAGCGGGCCTCGTCGAAGACGTCGTAGGTGGGCAGCAGGCTCTTGGCCTGCGAGCCGACCACGGCGCCGTCGGCGAGCAGCGACGCGGCGTTGTACAGCGTCTTGCCGACGCCGGTCGGGTTGGGCGCGACGTGGCCGACCACCACGCCCAGCCCGAACGGCAGGCGCTGTCGCAGGCGGTTCAGCGCCTCGATGTTGGCCGCTACGAAGGAGCGGTGATCGAGCAGGTCCATCGGCGGGTAGCCGCAGACCGACAACTCCGGGCACACGACCAGCTTGGCGCCGCGCGCCCGCGCCGCCTGCGCGGCGGCCGCGATCCGGTCGACGTTGCCGGCGAAGTCGCCGATGGTCGGGTTGATCTGAGCCAGGGCGATCCGCACGACCCCTCCTACACCGGGACTGCTCCTACCCCAGAGACGACTCGAACGTCCGACCCACGGTTTAGGAAACCGTTGCTCTATCCACCTGAGCTACTGGGGCTGCCTGCGCGCCGCGTGAAAACGTGAACGCGCCGTCGCGTCACGGTTATACACCGGCCGGGCACGGCGTGCGAGCCTGTGCCGCTCCTGCGCCCTGCAGCTCCGAGCACGCCCTGCGTACCCAGGCATGGATCCCGAACGCGCGCAGCCGGTCCTCGATCGCCGGCAGCTCGACATCCGTAGCCGGTTCGGTGACGACCCGGGTGAAGGCCCCGGCCGACTCCAGGGCGGCGGGGACGTTGCGCGCCTGCAGCCTGCGGAGCAGGTTCCGTGCGTTGTCGGAGCTGCTGAAGGAGCCGATTTGCAGCACGTAGCGCTGCGGCTGCGGCCGGCCCACCACCTGCAGGCGCACCTCGGCGACGCCGCTGCGGAGCATTCCCAGCCGGCGGGCGGCGCTGAGCGACAGGTCGATGATGCGGTCGTCCACGAACGGACCGCGGTCGTTGATGCGGACGTCGACGCTGGCGCTGCCGTCGATCAGGGAGACCCGCACCAGGGTGCCGAACGGCAGGGTGCGGTGCGCGGCGGTGAATCCGTTCATGTCGTAGGTCTCGCCGCTGGCGGTGGGCCGGCCGTGGAACTGCCAGCCGTACCAGGAGGCGGTGCCGGTGGTGACCGGCGACGACGACGCCGCAACGCCGGACCCCGGCACGGACGCGGTCGCCGGCAGCGCCGGCTGAGCGGCGGCGCCGGTCGCGGCCAGCGCGAACAACACCGGCAATACGGCGCGCATCACTTGATTATCGACCCGTGGATCGGCAACCTGAAAGCGTGATGACCGGCGATCTGCACGCCGCCCTGAGCGCCGAACGGCCTCTGCAGGTGGTGGGCGTGATCAACGCGTACGCGGCCGTGCAGGCGCAGGCAGCGGGGTTCCGGGCGATCTACCTGTCCGGCGCGGGCGTGGCGAACGCCGGGTTCGCGCTGCCCGATCTGGCTATGACGGGGTTGGGCGACGTGCTGGAAGAGACCCGGCGGATCACCGGCGCCGTGCCGCTGCCGTTGCTGGTCGACGCCGACACCGGCTGGGGGGAGAGCCTGGCGATCGGCCGCGCCGCCCGCGAGTTGGCGCGCGCCGGCGCCGCCGCCATGCACCTGGAAGATCAGGTGCCGGCCAAGCGGTGCGGCCATCGCGCCGGCAAGCGGCTGGTGCCGGCCGACCTGATGCGGGAACGGATCGCCGCCGCGGTCGACGGCCGGCCGGACGACCGGTTCGTCGTGATGGCCCGCACGGACGCGCTGGCCGTCGAAGGGATCGAGTCGGCGGTGGAGCGGTGCGGCCGCTACGTCGAAGCCGGAGCGGACATGATCTTCTTCGAGGGCGCCACGGCGCTGGAGCAGTTCGGTCGGGTGGCGGCAGCGGCGCGGGCGCCGGTGCTGGCCAACGTCACCGAATTCGGCCGGACGCCGCTGTGGAGCCGGGAGCAGCTCGGCGCGGCCGGCGTGGCGCTGGCGCTCTATCCGCTGTCCGGCTTTCGCGCCATGGCCAAGGCGGCCGCCTCCGTATTCGAGGCGATTCGCCGTGACGGCACCCAGAGGGAGGTGATCACGCAGATGCAGACGCGTGCCGAACTGTACCGGACGCTCGACTACGAGCGTTATGAGGAACGCGCGGACGCGATCCTGGCGTGGAGCGGCGACCGTGGCTGAGGCCGGCGCCGGGCTGAGCGGGGTGATCGCGGGCCGGTCGGCGATCGCCACCGTCGGCAAGGCCGGCCGCGGGCTGCGCTACCGCGGCTACCTGATCGAGGAGCTGGCCGCCGGGGCCTGCTTCGAGGAGGTGGCCTGCCTGCTGATCCACGGCGGGCTGCCGTCCGCCGCGGAGCTGGCCGCATACCGCGACCGGCTGCGCGCGCGCCGGACGCTGCCGGAGGCGGTGCGCGCCGTCGTGCGGAGGCTGCCCGATCGCGCGCATCCGATGGACGTGCTGCGCACCGGCTGCTCGGCGCTGGGCGCGGTCGCCCCGGTCGAGGAGCCGGCCGTCATGGCCGACGCCGCCGATACGCTGCTGGCGCAGCTCCCGGCGTTGATCGGCTGCTGGCGGCGCGCGGACGCCGCCGCCGGCGAAGCGGGCTCGCACGCCGCCTACACGTTGGCGCAGCTCGGCGCCGGGCCGGTGACGCCGGCGGCGGAGCGCACCCTGGACATCGCCATGACCCTGTACGCCGAGCACGAGTTCAACGCCTCCACCTTCGTGGCCCGCACGGCCGCCTCGACCCTCACCGACTTTCACTCCGCCGTGACCGCCGCCATCGGCACGTTGCGCGGACCGCTGCACGGCGGCGCCAATGAGGCGGCGCTCGACCTGATCCGCTCCTTCGAAGACCCGGACGCGGCGGAGTCGGGCGTCATGCGGCTGCTGGCGGAAAAGAAGCTGATCATGGGATTCGGCCACCGCGTCTATCGCGGCGGCGATCCGCGTTCGCCGATCATCGAGGCGTGCGCCGAGCGGCTGGTCGAGGAGCACGGCGGCGCTGATCGGCTGGCCATCGCGCGCCGCATCGAGGCGGTGATGCGGCGCGAGAAGGGGCTGTTTCCCAATCTCGACTTCTACAGCGCCGTGGTGTTCCACCAACTCGGCATCGAGCAGCGGTTGTTCACCCCGGTGTTCGTGATCGCCCGTCTGGCCGGCTGGGCCGCGCACGTGATCGAGCAACTCGCCGACAACAAGCTGATCCGCCCCGACGCCGAATACGTCGGACCCGACGACCGGCCGTTCGTCCCGATCGCCGAACGATAGCGCCGGCCGGCCGGTGCATGAATTCCATCGACAAAGAAAAGAATTGTCGCGAGCCGATCCCGATGGTCGCAGATCGATACGCCGTAAGGCAGATACTCGAGAGCTCAGTCGGGCGGGCGGAAGGTCTCATCCCAGACATGACCTTCTCCGGCCACGTACTGGCCGGTCCTGACGTGGTTGATTCGGTAGTTCGGCAGCGTTACCACCGCCAGGCATTTCCCGTTCAGGATGACGCCGCGGTCCGGGAAGCTGAAGTCAAGGTTGTCGAAGGTTGGCCTTTCAGCCGTATTGCCGCCGGCAAGAAGATCGGCTGAGTCTTCCGGGACGACGTGCAGGAAGAACCGCGGCCGTACGTCGCCGGCAGCGCACGGCTCCTTGAGGTACGTCAGCGTGTTCCCGGCAAAGTAGACGTCGAAGATCGATCGCGCTGCAGGCGCGCCGTGACCACCGCCGGCGATCGATTCATACGTCGACCGATACGGGTCCGAACGGACCGCGTAGTTCCGGTTCACCTTGAAGACGGCGCCGTCGGCCAGCTCCGCCACCGGCTCCAAGGCGGATGATGTCCGCAACAGGGCGGCGCCGTAGTCGAAGAGGTCGTTGGTCGCCTGGTCCTCGAACCAGACCACCCAGGTTCCGTCCACAATCCCGGCAAGCCACCCTGCCAACTGCTCCCGCCCGCCGCCGGACTCGGGGGGCCGGTCGATGACGTACCCCCCGGTCCTGCTTCTAGGTAACTCCCGATATTCCACTCTTCCAAGGTCGAGATCCCGCCGGTCCCCCGAGGGGGGGTAAGAGTACTGGAGAAACACCATGTGGGGCATGTTGCTGTGCACTTCGCCGACCAGAGGATTGGCTCGGAGGTAGCGCAACGTCTCGGAATCAGACCAGGGTTGCCGGTTGAAGCCGATGTGGAAGTGATCGGCGTTGGCTCGCCTGATATGGTAGACGTTGGCCGCAGTCTGGCCCACGCCCCCGAGGGAGAGGCAGAGCATCAGGATGGCGGACGGGACACTCGTCCGCTTGCGTGCGCCGCTGAGAATCCGGTCCAGCCCGGCCGCGGCGACGACCAGCAGCGGAATATACAGTGGAGTCAAGTATCTCGCCTCGAATCCATATTGGGTACGCCCCTGCGCAAGCGCGGCGACCAGCAACAGGAGATACGTGAGCGCGAAGCCGCCGAACAGACAGCAGGGCAGGTGTTTCTGCCGCGCGATCACGCTCGCCGCCACCGCCGCCGCAGCCAACAGCAATCCGAATCCCGCTGCGGTCGAGAGCGCCGGGGCTTCGCTCGACAGCCGGTAGAACAACGGCAGGTCGAATGCCAACCAGCTCCACAGACCCTCGCCAATGTCGCCCAGAATCGCCGGCAAACGGTATTCGATCGGCCAATCGTGTCCGGTTATGGCCCCGGCGATCAGGTAATTGCGCACCAGCCAGAGCGCCATGGGCGCACCGGCGAGCAGCGAGAAGCCGGCGCAACGTCGTACCCGCTGCCGCAGCGATGCGCCCGATTGGAAGCAGAGCGTCAGCCCCACGACCACCGGCACGGCTATGCCTAGGTATCGGGTCTGCCATGCCAGGGCGCTGAACACGCCCGCCCAGACCAGAGACGACGTCCTGCCCTCGACCAGGAACGTGTCGGCGCGGATGAGCGCGGCGGTTGCCAACAGCATGAAGGCAGGGCCGGCCATCGCCCAGGACGCCAGATCGGCCAAGGGAATCGACAGGGCTATCGCTATGCAGACCCATACCACCGGGAAGCGGGCCGCTAGGCGTTTGCGCAGGTAGTGGCCCACGGCGAATATGGTGAGCCCGAAGATGACGGCGTTGAGGGGACCGGCGACGTCGAGCGGGGCGACGATGCCCAGCGTGGCGCCGGCCAACAGCAGCGGATAGAGCGGGGGCCACAACGTAGCAGGCTCACCGGTCAGGTAGGTCAAGCCTTCGCCGGCCAGCACGTTTCCGGCGATAGCCAGGTACTCCAATGAGTCCCCGGCCAATCCTGCGCCGTAGACGATCTGCCGCGCCAGCACGAGGACGACGCCGAGTACCGACAGGGCGGCCAGCAACAGCGTGAAGTCGTCGACGCGCGGCCGCGTGCCGCGGAGTGAACTTGCCATCGACCATGCCTCCGAGCGTTGCGCAGCATAGCTCGCCGAGCGGCGTTCGTCCGCTCCTTTCACGAAGATCAAGCGATGTCTGCCCCAAGGCGGTCGGCGGTCGCACGGCGGTACTCCCGCTCGGTCGGCGAAACGCCTTCCGCGTCTTCGGTACCGTAGTGGGCGCCGAACAACCCTACGTAGATATCCGAGCGCTCCACTTCCTGCCGATAGAGCGCATCGGGCCGGCGGTCCGCCGCCAGCACGTCCTCGAATCGATCCGTCTGCCCGGAGTCTACTCCTTGAGGGCCAGGTGGACTATGACCGGCAGCGCGACGCCGTCGGGCAGCGACCCGGTCAGGCGCAGCCAGCCGCCGAAGTGCCGGAGGCGAGCGAAGGTGGTCGGTCCGGCGACGGGCGGCAGCGGGACCTCCGTCCCTTCGTCGGACCAATGGATGCCGTCCGGGGCGATCTGCACGCGCGCCGCGGCATCGGCGGGAGCTTCGCCGTCGAGCAGGCGGATGAAGAAGATCGCCTCGCGCGCCCAGGCCGCTTCGTACGGCTCGGTGGCGAACTCACCCTCCCAGGTGGTGCCGAGCTCGATCGCCGCGGTGTGACTCTGTCTCATCGCCTTCCCCTCACACGCTGGAGACCGCGACGCTGTCGAGGTAGAGGAACGCTCGGGTAGCGGCGTCGTTCTCCACGAAGAACGCGACGTTGAGCATCGACCACAGGTTGGGCATGGCCGGCAGCCGCATCGGCTCGATGCCGGTCACGTCGAGGTCGCGCTCGTTGCAGCGGAACTCCAGGAAGCGCATCTCCGCCAAGTCGAAGTCGAGCCGCAGGTAGTACCAGTTGTGCTTGGTAGCGATCTCGTTGTAGCAGAGGCGCTGGCCGCCGCCCGGAACGTCGATCCAGTTGTTCGACTTGAAGTGGAAGTGCGACCAGGTCTTGCCGCGCGTGCCGATGTCGACCAGCGGCTCGCGCCGGGTCTTGTACTGCCAGCGCTCCGCGCGCCGGCCCTGCCACGCGTTGAGATAGCGGAGGTGCGGCATCACCCGCAGCGGCTCGGCCGCCTGCCCGTCGGCGTGCTGCAGGTCGAGCAGGACGCCGAACGCGCGCACCGCCGTCTCGCCCAGCTCCAGCGCGCTCGCCTCCGGCTTGAAGGTGACGATCGCCTCCACCCGCAGCGGTCCCCACGTGCTGAACGTGTACCGCTTGATCGCCGTGCAGAAGGTTCCCGGCTTGGCGCGCGTGGCCAGCTTGAGCGCGTAGGAGCCGCCGATCCCCCCGGAGGTGCCGGCGTCCCACATGGTCAGGTTGCTCAGCATGGGCGGGCGCATGTCCATGTACTCCGGCAGCATGGCGTCGACACGGTCCTCGTAGTTGCCGATCAGCGCCCCCCAGCCGTTCATCCCGTGGTTGAAGTCGTCGTAGTAGAGCAGCCGCGGCAGGGGCTCGAAGACGCCCGGCAGTCCGGCGCTCACGGCGGTCGCCTGCATGAGACCGCATTCTGCCATACTTCGGGCTGACGTTGCGAATACACGTCCCGCCGATCAAGTGTCAGGGCATCAAGACCAGGCTGGTGCCGGCGATTCTGCGCAGCATCGATCGTGACCCGGACGGACTCTGGATCGAGCCGTTCCTCGGTTCCGCGGTGGTTGCGCTCAACGTGGCGCCTAGGCGAGCGCTGCTGGCGGACAGCAATCCTCATCTGATCCGGTTCTACCGGGCGCTCGCGGATGGCGAGATCGACGGCGCGAAGACCAGGAGATTCCTCGAACGGGAGGGGAGCCGCTTGGCGAGCCGGGGGCAGGATCACTACAACCGGGTGCGCGATCGGTTCAACGCCACGGGCGATCCGCTGGATTTCCTCTTCCTGAACCGCTCCTGCTTCAACGGACTCATCCGATTCAACCGACGCGGCATGTTCAATGTGCCGTTCGGTCACAAGCCGCAGCGGTTCGCGCCCGCATACGTCACGAAGATCGTCAACCAGGTGGAACGCTTCCGGGCGGCCGTCGAATTGTTCGACTGGCGGTTCGTGTGTCAGGATTTCCAGGCGACGATTCGGGAAGCGACCGGGGGAGACTTCGTGTACTGCGATCCTCCGTATGTCGGTCGCCACGTGGACTACTACGACAGTTGGGATGAACGATCGGAGCGGTCGCTGCACGCCGCGTTGGACGGTACGCAGGCGCGTTTCATGCTCTCCACGTGGCACAGCAACGAGCACCGGGAAAACCGCTGTCTGCAGACGCTCTGGAGTCGGTTTACGATCTCCACTCGCCAGCACTTCTATCACGTCGGCGCCCGTGAGGCGAACCGGAAGCCGATGCTGGAGGCGCTGGTGACCAACTACGCCCCGGCGACTCCGGTCGACCCGCGGAAATCGAAGGAGCAGTTGATGCTCTTCGAGAGGAGCGGGCGGTATCTCGACACGGCTGACACGGCATCCGCCGCGACGGTCCCGTCAGCGGGCGGCTTGCACGGCGGCGGGCATCTGCCGTACAACGCCGGCGCATGAACGCGGATGCGGTGTTGGACCGGCTGGCCTCCTATGCGGCCGATCCGCCGCCGTTTTCGCCGGCCGCCTGCGACGCCGCCCGGCTCTGCCTGCTCGATGCGCTGGGCTGCGCGGCGCTGGCGTTGCGGCATCCCGCGTGCACGCGCCTGCTCGGGCCGTTCGTGCCGGGCCAGAACGGAGTGGTCCCCGGCGGCGCCCGGGTGCCCGGCACGGCGCTGGCGCTGGACCCGATCCAGGCGGCGTTCAACATCTCGACGCTGATCCGCTGGCTCGACTACAACGACACGTGGCTGGCTGCCGAGTGGGGCCACCCGTCCGACAACATCGGCGCGCTGCTGGCGGTGGCCGACTACCTGAGCCGCGCGGGGCAGCGCCCGGTCACGGTGCGCGAGCTGCTGTCGCTGATCATCCGCGCCTACGAGATACAGGGCGTGCTGGCGATCGACAACAGCTTCAACCGCATCGGCTTCGATCACGTGCTGCTGGTAAAGCTGGCCACCGCCTGCACGGTCACCGCGCTGCTCGGCGGCGGCCGGCAGGAGGTGGCGGCGGCGGCGTCGCAGGCGCTGGTCGACGCCGGCCCGTTGCGCACCTACCGCCACGCGCCTAACACCGGGTCGCGCAAGTCCTGGGCTGCGGGCGATGCGGCCGCGCGCGGCGTGCAGCTCGCCTACCTGACCATGCGCGGCGAGCCGGGCTACCCGCGCGCCGTCGAGGCGCCGCGCTGGGGATTCGACGCGGTCCTGTTGCGCGGCGGACGCCTGCGCTGCGGGCCGCTGGCCAGCCACGTCGTCGAGCACGTGCTGTTCAAGGTCGATTTTCCCGCCGAGTTCCACGCGCAGACGGCGGCCGAGGCGGCGATCGCCCTGCACCCGCAGGTGCGCGGCCGTCTCGATGAGATCGAGCGCATCGACATCCGCACCCAGGAAGCGGCGGTGCGGATCATCGACAAGACCGGCCCGCTGGCCAATCCGGCCGACCGCGACCACTGCCTGCAGTACATCGTGGCGGTCGGGCTGCTGGCCGGAGAGCTGACCGACCACCACTACGACGACGAGTTCGCCGCCGACCCGCGCATCGACCGGCTGCGGGCGGTGATGCGGGTGCGCGAAGAACCCGCCTACAGCGCCGGGTACCTGCAGCCGGACGAACGCTCGATCGGCAACGCCGTGCAGGTGCACTTCGACGACGGCACGAGCAGCGGCCGCGTGGAGGTGATCTACCCGATCGGCCACCCGCGCCGGCGCGCGGAGGCGCTGCCGCGGCTGCGGGCCAAGCTGCGGGCGAATCTGGCCGCGGCGTTCGACGCCGCGCGGGTCGACCGGATCGCGGCGTGGTTCGACGACGGCGAGTCGCTTGAACGCCTGCCGGTCGACCGGTTCGTCGACGCGCTGGTCGTGGAATCGTGAATCGGCGGGCGGTACCGGGCCGGGTTCCCGAAGTGAGGTTCCGATGCACGTATTGATGACCGGTTCGGCCGGCGCGCTGGGACAGGTGCTGATCGCCGGGCTGCGCGGCCGGCATGAGCTGCGCGGCTACGACCTGCTGCCGACGCCGGGCCTGACCGATGCGGTGGTCGGCGACCTGGGCGACGTGGAGAAGCTGACCGC
This sequence comes from Spirochaetia bacterium, assembly GCA_965203515.1. Taxonomy (GTDB): domain Bacteria; phylum Spirochaetota; class Spirochaetia; order SZUA-6; family Bin103; genus CATQHW01. The sequence goes on along the minus strand of OZ241907.1, from coordinate 3,109,048 downwards.
CGCCGCGGCGAGGGTGGACGGCATCGTCCATCTCGGCGCAGTGGTCGGCGGCGCGCACCGTTGGGAGGACGTGCTGTCGGCCAACGTCATCGGTGTCCGCAACGCGCTGGAAGCGGCGCGGCGCGCGAAGGTGCGGCGCTTCGTGTTCGCCAGCCGCGCCGGGCTGGTGGAACGCTACCCGCGCAGGCTGACGCGTACCGTCGATCTGCCGACCCGGCCGTTCGACGACTACTCGGTCAGCAAGGCGTTCGGGGAGCAGCTCGGCTACCGCTACCACGCCGAGTTCGGCATCGAGTTCGTCGCCGTGCGCATCGGCAGCTTCCGCGCCGGGCAGGCGGACACCCGGCACCCGCACGACCTGAGCCACGGCGACGCCGTGCGGGTGTTCGAGGCGGCGCTCACCCACCCGGGCGCGGGCTTCGAGATCGTCTTCGGCGTCTCCGATGCCGTGTGGCCGCTGTACGACCTGGACCACGGACGCCGCGCCATCGGCTACCATCCGCAGGACCGTTGCGAGCTCACCGAACAGGCCGACACCTCGCCCCGCTTCCGCGACTGAGGGCCGGCCGGCCGGGACGGGGCCGGCGGGAGACCCGGACCCGCCTACGCGGCGATCATCTCGTGCGGGTCGATCACGAACTTGGTCGCCGCCCCCTGGTCGAAGTCCTGGTAGCCGCGCGGGGCGTCGTCCAGGGAGATGACCTGCGCGTTGACCGCCTCGGCGATCTTGACCTTGTCGTAGAGGATCGCCTGCATGAGCTGGCGGTGATAGCGCATCACCGGGCACTGGCCGGTGGTGAAGTGATGGGACTTGGCCCAGCCCAGGCCGATGCGGATGCTCAGGTTGCCGACCTTGGCGTTGTCGTCGACACCGCCCGGATCGCCGGTGACGTAGAGGCCGGGAATGCCGATGCCGCCGCCGGCGCGGGTCACCTCCATGACGGAGTTGAGCACCGTCGCCGGCCGCTCCACCACGGCTTCCTTGCCGTGACCGCGCGCTTCGAAGCCCACGCAGTCGACCGCCTGATCGACCTCCGGTTCGCCGACGATCTCCGCGATCTGCTCACCCAGGGTCGCCTCTGCGGTCAGGTCGACGGTCTCGCAGCCGAAGCTGCGCGCCTGCGCCAGCCGTTCGGGGATCATGTCGCCGACGATGACCACGGCGGCGCCCAGCAGTTGACAGGAGTGCGCGCACGCCAGTCCGACCGGGCCGGCGCCGGCCACGTATACGATCGAGCCCGGTCCCACGCCGGCCGTGAAGGCGCCGTGGAAGCCGGTCGGGAAGATGTCCGACAGCAGCGTCAGGTCCTTGATCTTGGCCATCGCCACGTCGCGCTCGGGCAGCTTCAGCAGGTTGAAGTCGGCGTACGGGACCATCACGTACTCGGCCTGGCCGCCGATCCAGCCGCCCATGTCGACGTAGCCGTAGGCGGCGCCGGGTCGTGCCGGATTGACGTTGAGGCAGATGCCGGTCTTGGTCTCCTTGCAGTTGCGGCAACGGCCGCAGGCGATGTTGAAGGGGACGCTGACGATGTCGCCCACGCCGACGAACTCGACGTCGCGCCCCGCTTCGATCACCTCGCCGGTGATCTCGTGGCCCAGGATCAGCCCCTCGGGGGCGGTCGTGCGGCCCCGCACCATGTGCTGATCGCTGCCGCAGATGTTGGTGGAGACGATCTTGAGGATGACGCCGTGGTCGCACTTGCGATCGCCGAGCGACAGCTCGGGGAAGTCGATCGACTGCACCTCGACCACGCCGGGCTCGATGTAGGCCACACCTCGATTGCTTGCCATCTGAATCCTCCGGGAATGGGGTCGCCGTGAACGACGTCACGCTACGCCGTCAGCACTCTACGCCGGCAGCGCCCGGCCGGCAACTCCCACCGAGGGGGCCGGGCCCGGCTGCCGGGCGGGGGGCCCGCAAGCCGTTGACGCGGCAACCGGCAAGCGGTAGCGTGGGTACCCGGCCGAGCGGCGCCGGCGGCGGCATCCGCTCGGGCAACCAACCGAACGGAGGATCGATACATGTCGCTCAGGAATCGAGGGTACCTGCCGGCGCTGGTGGCGGGGTTCATGATCGTAGCGGCCGGAGCGTGGGCTCAGCAGTACCAGGAAGCTCCGATGCTGCAGGCGATGGTCGCCGCCGGCGACCTGGAGCCGGTGGCCGAGCGGCTCCCGGAAGAGCCGCTGGTGGTCGAAGCGGAGGACTCGATCGGCCAGTACGGCGGCACGTGGCGCCGGGCGTTCAAGGGGATCAAGGACTTCCACGCGTTCGGCCGTCTCAACTACGAGCCGATGCTGCGCTGGCCGCGGGACCCCAAGGACCCGGTCCAGCCCGGACTGGCCAAGGAGTGGCGCTGGTCGGACGACGGCACCGAGCTGACCCTGCACCTGCGCCGCGGCCTCAAGTGGTCCGACGGCGCGCCGTTCACGGTCGATGACATCATCTTCTGGTGGGAGGCGATCGAGACCAACAAGGACGTCACCGCCGCCCCGCATGCGGAGTGGGTCATCAACGGCGAGCCGATGGAGCTCGAGAAGATCGACGACGTCACCATCAAGCTGAAGTTCGCCGGTCCCAACGGGCTGGCTGAAACGGTCGGGCTGGCGTTCCACGGCAACCAGTGGCCGCTGGGCTTCGAGCGCTTCGGGTTCTTCGCGCCGCGCCACTACCTGGAGCAGTACCATCCCGCGTACAACTCGGCCGTGACCGACTACCAGCAGTTCGAGGAGAAGGCGTTCGACTTCAACATCGAGCGGCCGGCCATGACCCCCTGGCGGGTGACCGAATGGGGCGCCGGCGCCACCGAGCTGGTCGCCGAGCGCAATCCCTACTACTGGAAGGTCGATGAGGCGGGCAATCAGCTTCCGTACATCGACCGGCTGCACTTCACGCTGGTGGAGGACAACGAGGCGGCCAACCTGCTGGCCATCGCCGGTGAAATCGACATGCAGACCCGGCACATGGACCTCAGCAAGTATCCGGTCTACCAGGAGAACGCCGATCAGGGCGACTATCACACGCTGCTCTGGAACAACGCCAGCGCGTCGCACGCCACCTTCATGCCCAACCAGAGCTACGCGGATCCCAAGTACCGCGCGCTGATGCAGGAGCTGAAGTTCCGGCAGGCACTGTCGCTGGCCATCGACCGCGACCTGATCAACGAAGTGGTCCACCTCGGCCTGGGCACGCCGCGCACCGCCTCGGTGGTCAACGACTCGGCGCTCTTCCAGCCCGATATCGAGTTCTACTACGCCGAGTTCGACCTGGACCGGGCGCGCGGGCTCCTCGATGAGATCGGCCTGCCGGTCGGCGGCGACGGCTTCCGCACCTTTGCCGACGGCTCCTCGCTGGAGCTGATCGTCGAGGCGGTCGGCACCGGCAACGTCGACGCGCTGGAGATCGCCGTCGAGGGCTGGAACGACATCGGCCTGAAGACCGCGTTGAAGACCATGACGCGCGACGTCTATTGGCCGCGCGCCAACGCCAACGAGGTCATGATCGCCACCTGGGGTACCGACCGCGGTCTGGTGCCGATGGTCGACCCGGTCTACCAGTTCCCCTTCGACGAGCGTTCCTGGGGGGCGCCGGCATTCGGCACGTGGTACAAGACCGGCGGCGAGCTGGGCGAGGAACCGCCGCCCGAGATGAAGGAGCTGATGGACCTCTACGACCAGTACAAGGTCACCGTCGATTCGAGCGCTCAGCTCGAGATCGCAAAGCAGCTCGTGCGGCTGTCCACGGAGCGGCTGTACACGATCGGCACGGTCGGCATGGCGCCGTCCATCGTCGTCGTCAAGGACGACTTCAAGAACGTGATGACGGAGTTCACCGCGGACTGGCTCATCATGTCGCCGGGGACGCAGGATCCGAGTCACTACTATTTCGCGCAATAGCACCGGCGCAGGGCGGATGCGCCAGCGGCGGACGGCGGGCGCAGGGGAGCCGGCTCCCGTGCGTCCGCGGCGCCCGCCGCGGCGGTCCGCCGGCGCGGAGTAAGCTCGTCCCATGCTCGCCTACGTCGTGCAGCGGTTGCTGGCGATGGTCCCCCTGCTGTTGTTCGTCTCCGTCATCACCTTCGTCATCATCCAGTTGCCGCCCGGCGACTTCTTCACCTCGCTGCAGGCCGAGATAGCGGAGACCGGCGGCGGCCAGGACGCCAGGACGCTGGAGTCGCTCCGCAGGCAATACGGGCTGGATCAGCCGCAGTACGTGCAGTATCTCAAGTGGATCACCGGCTTTCTGCGCGGCGACTTCGGCTGGTCGCTGGAATGGAACAGTCCCGTATGGCCGTTGGTCCGGGGCCGGCTGGGCTATACGGTACTGCTCGGCGGCCTGTCGCTGGCGTTCACGATCCTCATCGCCATTCCGATCGGCATCTACACCGCCACGCACCAGTACGCGATCAGCGACAACCTGCTGTCGTTCGTCGGCTTCGTGGGTCTGTCGCTGCCCGGCTTCCTGCTCGCGCTGGTCTGGATGTTCTTCGGCGCGCTGGTGCTGCGCATCGACGTGTGGGGAACGCTGTCGCCGGAGATGGAGGACGCGCCGCTGAGCCTGGCGAAGGCGTTCGACTACTTCAACCATCTGTGGCCGCCGGCGGTCATCCTGGGGCTGGCCAGCACCGCGCAACTGCAGCGGATCATGCGCGGCAACCTGCTCGACGTGTTCGGGCAGCAATACATCACCACCGCCCGCGCCAAGGGGCTGAAGGAGCGAACGGTCGTCAACAAGTACGCGGTACGGGTGGCGATCAATCCGCTCATCAGCGTGCTGGCGCTGGAGATACCGAAGATCATCTCCGAGTCGGCGCTGGTCGGCATCGTCATGTCGCTGCCGACCACCGGGCCGCTGTTCCTGCGGGCGTTGCGTACGCAGGACATGTATCTGGCCGGCACGTTCCTGCTGTTCATGACCCTGCTGCTGATGTTGTCCAATCTCATCGCCGACATCGTGCTGGCGCTGGTGGATCCGCGCATCGCCTACTCGTGAGCGATCTGGCGTCGAAGTCGGCCGAACTGTTCCGGTCGTACGATCGGCTGTACGATCGGCTGGACAGCCGCGCCGAGCCGGACGAAGCGGCGGCCGCGGATGGGCCGCGGGCCGCCGGGGCGCGGTACGCGGCCTCGCAGTGGCGGTTGATGTGGCGCAAGTTCGTCCGCAACCGGGCGGCGATCGTCGGCGGCATCGTCATCCTCTGCTTCTACCTGGTCGCTCTGACCGGCGACTTCGTCGCCCCGTACGCGCTGGACACGCGCCACCGAAACCACATCTACATGCCGCCGCAGCGCATCCACTTCTTTCACGACGGCCGCTTCCAGCCGTTCGTCTACGCGGTCGAGCGCAGCATCGACCGGAACACGTTGCGCAAGATATATGAGCCGGACCGCGAGCGGATCATCCCGCTGCGGTTCTTCGCCGCCGGCGAGCCGTACAAGCTGTTCGGGTTGTTCGAGAGCGACATCCATCTCTTTCAGGTAGACGAGGGGGTCGTGTGCCTGCTCGGCACCGACCGGCAGGGCCGGGACATGTTGACGCGCATCATCAAGGGGAGCCAGATCTCGCTGGCGATCGGTCTGGTCGGCGTCGCGCTCAGTCTGTTCCTGGGGTCGGTGCTGGGGGTGGCGTCGGGCTACTACGGCGGCGTGATCGACAACCTGATCCAGCGCGTGATCGAGTTGATGCGGTCGTTTCCGTCGATCCCGCTGTGGATGGCGCTGTCCGCGGCGCTGCCGCCGCATTGGCCGCAACTGCGCATCTACTTCGCGGTCACGCTGATCCTGTCGTTGATCGGCTGGACGTGGCTGGCGCGGCAACTGCGGGGCAAGGTGTTGTCGCTACGGCAGGAGGATTTCGTCCTCGCCGCCAAGATGGCCGGCGCGGGCGACCGGCGCGTGATCTTCAAGCACCTCATACCGGCGACGCTCGGTCACATCATCGTCGTCTCGACGCTGGCGATGCCGGCGATGATCCTGGGCGAAACCGCCTTGAGCTTCCTGGGCCTGGGCCTGCAGCCGCCGCTCACCAGTTGGGGCGTGTTGCTACAGGAGGCGCAGAACATCCAATCGATCGCGATCTATCCCTGGGTGTTCACGCCGGCGATCTTCATCGCGGTGGCGATCCTGGCATTCAACTTCCTGGGCGACGGGATGCGCGATGCGGCCGATCCGTATACCAACTGAACGGGCGGCGGCGTCCGGGGACCGGCGGCGTCGGTGACGAACGGCGAGCGGCCGCTGCTGCGGATCGAGGAGCTGCGAACGCACTTCACGACCCTCGACGGCGTGGTGCGCGCGGTGGACGGCGTGTCGCTGGAGGTGCATCCCGGCAAGACGCTGGGCGTGGTGGGGGAGTCCGGCTGCGGCAAGAGCGTGACGGCGTTCTCCGTGCTGCGGCTGCTGCCGCGCCGGACCGGCCGCATCGTGGGCGGCCGCATCCTGTTCGATCGGCGCGACGGGAGGCCGCCGGTCGACATGGCGGCGCTGGACGCCAACGGCGACCTGATCCGGGAGATACGCGGTAACGAGATCGCCATGATCTTCCAGGAGCCGCTCACGTCGCTGTCGCCGGTGCACACCATCGGCAATCAGATCGAAGAGACGGTGCGGCTCCATCAGGCGGCGGACAAGGCCGCGGCGCGCGAGCGCGCGGTCGAGCTGATGCGGCAGGTCGGCATCGGCATGCCGGAACAACGGCTGGCCGGCTACCCGCACCAGTTCTCCGGCGGCATGCGGCAGCGCGCCATGATCGCCATGGCGCTCTCCTGCAATCCGTCGCTGCTGATCGCCGACGAGCCGACCACCGCGCTCGACGTCACCATCCAGGCGCAGATCCTGGAGCTGATGAAGGCGCTGCAGCGGGACCTGGGCATGGCGATCCTGCTGATTACCCACGACCTGGGCGTGATCGCCGAAATGGCCGACCGGGTCGCCGTGATGTACATGGGCAGCGTGGCGGAGGCCGGCGACGTACGGACCGTGTTCCACCGCCCGTTGCATCCGTACACGGTCGGGTTGATGCGTTCGATACCGCAGGTCGGCCGAGGCGTGCCGGGCCGCCTGGCGCCGATCCCGGGCAGCGTCCCCGACCCCTTCTCGGTGCCCGCCGGCTGCGCGTTCTATCCGCGCTGTCCGGCGCGGAAGACCCGCGCGTGCCAGGCCGAAGTCGCGTTGCGGGAAGTTGAACCGGCGCATCACGTGCGCTGTACGCTCTATGCGGAGGGTGGCTGAGCCGATGGAACGAGCGGCGGAGGTGTTGTTGGAGGTCCGCAACCTCAAGAAGCACTTTCCGATTCAGCGGGGCTTGTTCCGGCGCACCGTGGGGTACGTGCGAGCGGTCGACGGCGTCGATTTCTCCCTGCGCGCGGGCGAGACGCTGGGTCTGGTCGGCGAATCGGGGTGCGGCAAGACGACCACCGGCCGGCTCGTCCTGCGAGCGATCGAGGCGACGGAAGGAGAGGTGCTGTTCCGCCGCGCCGACGGCGAGATGGTCGACGTCACCACCCTGCCGAAGGAGGAGATGATCGCCCTGCGCCGCGAGATGCAGATCATCTTTCAGGACCCGTTCTCGTCGCTGAATCCCCGCATGACCGTCAACGACATCGTCGCCGAGCCGCTGGTCATCCATCGCGTCGCGTCCGGGGCGGCGCTCAAGACGCGGGTCCGGGAGCTGCTGGAGTCGGTCGGTCTCAAGGTCCAGCACCTGAACCGCTATCCCTACGCGTTCAGCGGCGGGCAACGGCAGCGAATCGGCATTGCGCGCGCGCTGGCGCTGCGGCCCAGGCTGATCGTTGCCGACGAGCCGGTGTCGGCGCTCGACGTCTCGATCCAGGCGCAGGTCCTCAACCTGCTGGAGGACCTGCAGGACGAGCTCGGCCTGACCTATCTGTTCATCGCGCACGATCTGTCGGTGGTGGAGCACATCAGCGACCGGGTGGCGGTGATGTACCTGGGGAAGATCGTGGAGACCGGAGATGCGCGCACGCTGTACGAGCGGCCGCGCCATCCCTACACGGAGGCGCTCCTGTCGGCCATCCCGATCGCCGATCCCGATCACCGCAAGGAGCGGATCGTGCTGAGCGGGGACGTGCCGAGCCCGTCGGAGCCGCCTTCGGGCTGCTCGTTTCATCCGCGCTGCCGCTACGCGCAACCGATCTGCTCGCAGGAGGAACCGGCGCTCACGCCGGCAGGCGCCGGCCGCGCGGCGGCCTGCCACTTCGCCGAGGAACTGGACTTGGCCGGCGTGACCTGGGACGCGGAGGCGGCGCCGGGCTGACGGAGCCGGTTCAGCCGGCCGCCAGCCGGGCGGAGAGGCGCCGGGTGAGGGCCGCGACCGGCACGCACAGGGCGGCGATGATGCCGGCCGCCGCGGCCAGTTCGCCCCATACGTCGTCGAACCGGGCGCCGTTCAGCGTCACCTCGAAGATCGGGTTGATGATCCAGTAGGTCGGCAGCAGCTTGGGGATCCACTGCGGCCAGTGCGGGAAGACGTAGAAGACGGTCGGGCCGATCAGCAGGAAGCCGGTCCCCTTCATCAGGGCGTACAGGGCGGTCGGGTCCTTGGCGGCCGTCCCGTAGATGAGCCCGAGCTGCGCGCACAGCCCGGCGGCGAGCAGCACCGCCGCCGCCAGCGGCACCGTGCCGCCGCGCAGCGCGCCGTTGAGCCACAGGGTGACCAGCGACATGATCCCGCCCAGCACGAAGCCGGCGATCCCCTTGGCCGCCACCACCTCGCCCAGCCGGGCCGGCGTCACCGACAGCGCCAGCAGCGTCCCGTGCGCCTGCTCCTCGGCCAGGCTCAGCGCCGGCAGGTAGACGCCGACGATGATCAGCGCGTACATCACCAGCAGCGGCGTCAGGCGCGCGGCGATCGGCACGGCGGTCGAGCCGAGGGGGGTGACGGTCACCTCCACCGGCGGCGGCGATCCTTCCACCCGGCGGATCAGGTCGAGCGCCGTGACGGCCAGGACGATCCGGTCGGCGGCGCGCGCCTGCCCGCCCACGAAGAGCTCCAGCGGCGGTCGCGCGCCGGCCCGCACGCGGTCGTCGAAGTCCGCCGACAGCACCAGCCCCGCGTCCAGGTCGTGGGAGGCGAGGCGGCTGCGCAGCTCTTCCTCGTCATCGAGGCGGGAGAGCTCGATGCCGCCGGCCCCGGCCAGCGCGGCGGTGATCCCGGAGGCGCCCCGATCGACGATGCCGAGCCGCGGCTGCGGGTCGAACAGCGATCCGAACACGACTTGGATCAGCGCGGTCAGCACGAACGGCACCAGCAGCCCGTACAGGACCATCGGCGAGCGGGGGCCGAGCCGCAGGTCCTTGCCCAGGATCGACAGCACGCGGTTCAGGTTCATCGCAGCGCCCTCCTGCCGCTCATGCGGCGTACCGATGATCTCATGCGGAGCGTACCCGCCGCCGCAGGACCAGCCAGCCGGCCGTGAAGAAGGCGGCCGCCCAGGCCAGCGACAGGCCCAGATGGCCGGCGGCGTCGGCCCAGCGGGCGCCGTGCGCGGTCACGTCGATCAACGCCCGCACCAGCGGCCAGGTCGGCAGCACGCGAACCCACGCTGAGGCGCTGCCCGGAAACAGCGCCGCCATCGCCGGAATCATCATCGGCACCATGAAGACCAGCCCGCCGAGCAGGTTGGCCATCATGTCCCGGCCGATGCACCCGGCGATCATCGCCGCGCTGGATACCAGCGCCGCGCCGGCGACCATCAGCGTCGCCAGCAGCAGCGGCTCCGTCGACCACAGCCCGATGGCGGCCAGCAGCACCACGCCCTGCGCCAGCCCCAGCGCGATGCCGGTGAGCCACTTGGCGGCCAGCAGGTCGGCGGCCGTGGCCGGCGTGACCAGCAGGGCCGCGGCGGTGCCGGCATGCAGCTCGCGGGAGATCAGCGACGACATGCCGAACAGCTCCATGAGCAGGACCATGACCACGACGATCGGCCGAAACAGCTCCCGAGCGGTCACCTGGGAGCCGACCCGATCTTCGCCCACGACCGTGTAGAGCGTCTGCGGGTCCGGGATGCTCACCGGCAGCGGCGCGCCGGCGACCGCGTACGCCAGCTCGCGGACCAGGGCGGACATCGCCGCGCGCAGCTCCTCCGGCACGCCGGCGTCGACCAGGACTTCGACCGCGGCGCGCCGCCCGGCCTGCAGGTCGGCGAAGAATCGATCGGGAAACGTCAGGCCGATCGCCACCCGCACCGCCTCCGCGCCGCGCGGCGCCTGCCGGTCCGCGCTCCGCGCGACCGTCAGCCGGCCGGACTCATCGCGCCACGCCGCGCGATCGCCGGCCACGACCGCCCGCAGGCCGTCGGCGTCCGGGAATGGGATCACCTGCAGCCCCGCCTCGCCGCCGGCGCCGCTGGCGGCCCGAACGGCCGCCGCGTCGATGCCGCTGACGCCCACGGCGATCGATTCGTTCACGCGATTCGGCAGCAGCCAGAAGACCACGATCAGAAACGCCAGCGAGAGCGCGGTCAGGAACAGCCACAGGCGGTCGCGCACGTACTCGCGGGCGTCCTTGGCGATGATCGCGCCGATGATCGCCGGCCGGGACACGGTGCGGGTCATCCGGCGAGCTGCCGGCCGGTCATCTCGATGAAGATCGCCTCCAGCGATGCCTCTTCGGTGTGCACGGTGACCAGCTCCGGCGCGTTGAGCGCGGCGCGCAGCGCCTCGTCCGCCCCGTCGGCGTCCAGGTCTATGCGGCGTTCGATCAACGCGCCGTCGTCGCGGCGCACCTGCACCCGCGCCGACCGGGTGCCGTGGCGCAGCTTGAGCGACTCGGGCGTATCGACCGCGTACAGCGCGCCCTCGTTGATGAACGCCACGCGGTCGGAGAGCTCGTCCGCCTCGTGCATGTCGTGCGTGGTCAGTAGGACCGCCGCGCCGCGCGCCGCCTCCTCCCGGATCAGGCGGCGGATGGCGGCGGCGGAGACCGGGTCCAGACCGTCGGTCGGCTCGTCCAGGAACAGCACGTCGGGAGCGTTGACCAGCGCGCGGGCGATCATCAGCCGCTGCCGCATCCCCTTGGAGTACTTGCCGACGCGGTCGCAGGCGCGGTCGGCCAACCCCACGCGCGCCAGCAGCGGGGCCGGGTCGAGACGTCTGATGCCGAACAGGCTGGCGAAGAAGCGCAGGTTCTCCTCGGCCGTCATCGACTCGTAGAGGTTCTTCTCCTCGAAGCAGACGCCGATGCGCGCCTGCATCGCCGGATCGTCGGCGGTCACGTCGGCGCCCAGCACGCGCGCGGCGCCGGATTGCGGGCGCATGCGGCCGATCAGGATGCGGATCGTGGTCGACTTGCCGGCGCCGTTGGGCCCCAGGAAGCCGAGCACCTCGCCGGCGGCCACCTCGAAGCTGATCCCGCGCACCGCCCGGATGTCGCCATAGGAGTACTTCAGATCGCGGACCTCGATCGCTGCGCCCATGTCGTGCCGACTCCTCGCCCGGCGCCCCGCCGCGCGCGAACGCCGGTCCGCCTGCGAGTATCAGCCAAACGGCCGGCGTATGCTACCGCCATGCGACCCGTGACCGCCCGGCCCGCCGTCGATCCGCCCGCTCTCGATCCGCCCACCCTCGATCCGCACTGCTTCTGTTGCGGGGAGTCCAACGCGCAGGGACTCAAGCTCCGCTTTCGCTATCCGCAACCCGGCGAGGCGGCCGCCTCGTTCGTCATCCCCGCTCACTTCACCGGCTGGAAGGACGTCGTGCACGGCGGTCTGTTGGCCATGGTGCTCGACGAGACCATGGCGCACGCCTGCGCCGGCAAGGGGTTGCACGGCTTCACGGGCGAGATCTCGGTCCGCTTCCGGCGACCGGTGCGGGTCGGCACGGCGGTGGAGGCGACCGGGCGCATCCTCTCCGAGCGGCGGCGCGTGGTCACCGCCGCGGCGCGGCTCGCCGCCGGCGGCGCGACGATCGCGGAGGCGCAGGCGACCTTCTTCTTGCCGGCCGACCCCTCGTCGAGCTGACCGCCGCGGCGGCGGCCGCGGTCAATCGGAACGGCTGGGGACGTGCACGACCTCGCGCGCCTTGCTGCCCTGCGACGGGCCGACGATGCCGCGCGCTTCCATCTCCTCGACCAGCCGCGCGGCGCGGTTGTAGCCGATCTTGAGCTTGCGCTGCAGGTAGGAGGCGGACGCCTTGCCGGCCGACAGCACGATGTCGAGCGCCTGCTCCATGACCGGATCGTCGCTCCCTTCGGCGATCGGCCCGTCCAGCTCCTCCTCCTCGAACAGCACGTCCTCGTCGACGTAGTCGGGCTCGCCGAGCGTGCGGACGTGATCGGCGACCGCCTCGACCTCTTCGTCGGAGAGAAACGCGCCCTGGATGCGCACCGGCGCCGGGTCCCAGGCCGATGCGAACAGCATGTCGCCGCGGCCGAGCAGCTTCTCCGCGCCGACGCCGTCGATGATGATGCGCGAGTCGAACTTGCTGGCGACCATGAAGGCGATGCGCGACGGAATGTTGGCCTTGATCAGGCCGGTGATGACGTCGATCGACGGCCGCTGCGTGGCCAGCACGATGTGCATGCCGACCGCGCGCGCCATGGCCGCCAGCCGCGCCAGGGTCGCTTCCAGCTCCTTGCCGCTGGTGGCCATCAGGTCGGCCAACTCGTCGATGATGATGACGATGTAGGGGAGCTGCTCGGCGGCCTTGCGGTTGAAGGAGGTGATGTCGCGGACGCCGACCTCGTCGAGCAGGGAGTAGCGCCGCTCCATCTCGAACAGGCAGTACTGGAGCGCCTGGAACGCGCGCTTCGATTCGGTGATCACCGGCGTCAGCAGGTGCGGGATGTCGTTGTAGAACTTGAGCTCGACGATCTTGGGGTCGATGAGCAGCAGGCGGAGCTGCTCCGGCGTGCGCGCGCAGATCAGGGAGCAGATGATCGAGTTGACGCACACCGACTTGCCCGATCCGGTCGCGCCGGCGATCAGCAGGTGCGGCGTCTGCGCCAGGTCGACGATCTGGCACTCGCCGGAGATCCCCTGTCCCAGGCCGATCGGCAGCTTGGTCGACGCGGCGCGGAAGTCCTTGTGCTCGAGGAGGGTGCGGAAGCCGACGATGGCGCGGGAGCGGTTGGGCACCTCGATGCCGACCGCGTGCTTGCCGGGGATCGGAGCGACGATGCGCACGCGCGAGGCGGCGAGCTGCAGCGCGATGTTGTCGGCCAGGTTGACGATCGAGGAGAGCTTCACGCCGGCGGCGGGCAGGATCTCGTACATCGTGATCGCCGGCCCGCGGCTGATGCCGGTCACCTCGGCGCTGATGCGGAACTCCTGCAGCGTCTCCTTGAGCACCACGGCGTTCTGTTCCGCTTCGGCCTGCAGCTCGGCGTCGGGGCGGTTGTAGTGCTCGTCCAGCAGTCGGTCGATCGGCACGTGGTAGCCGCCGTCGGCCGGCGCCGGCGAGTCGTGCGCGGTCCCGTTGCGGCCGGCGCCGGTGCGGGAGGCGGCGCGGCGGGGAGCCGGGCGTACCGCCGGGCCGGGCGGCGCCGGGGCTTCGGGCGGCGCCGGTGGCTCGGGCGGCGCCGGGGCTTCGAACGGCGCCGGTGGCTCGGGCGGTGTCGGTGGCTCGGGCGGTGTCGGTGGCTCGGACGGCGCCGGGGGCTCTGACGTCCCCGGCTCTGCGGAGGCCGCCGGCGCCGCGGCCGGCGTCGCTGCGGCCAGGATCGCCATGAAGGGCTCCCGGCTCTGCAGGATCTTCGCCCCGTCGTATCGATCGACCGGCTCGGGGGCCGGCTCGGGTTCGGGCGGCGGCTCTGCGGCGGGCTCGTCGCGGAGCGGTTCGGGCGGCGCCAGCAGCGCCACCGGTATGCCCAGCTTCCGGGAGATGCCGCTCAGCAGCACCACCGCGGCGCCGGCCGTCAGCAGCAGCACGAACAGCAGCAGCACGCTGGTGGGCCGCCCCATGGCGCCGACGAGCGCGGCGGGAAACGGCGGCGGCTCGGCCATGGTCAGGATGTGCGACAGGGAGGCGGCGATCGGGATGATGAGCACGGCCACCGGCAACGCCATGTGCAGGCTCGGCACGCGCTGATCGGACGGCCGGCCGACCGCATAGGCGACCGCGTACAGGTAGAGCGGCACCAGCATCGCCGCCCAGCTCAGGCTGCGTATCAGGAACGCTCCGGGAGCGAGCAGCAGCACGGCGCCCGGCTGCTGCCGGAGCTGTTCGCCGGAAAACGCTTCCAGCACCGTCGACAGGCACAACACGCTGGCCATCACCGCGGCAGCGATCGCCAGGGCCCAGTTGGACCACTCCGGCATCCGTTCCATCAAGCTGACGCGCGCGGGCGTCGGATCGTGCGTAGCCACCCCGCCTCCTCACCTGCCTTATCGGCAGACCGGCGGCGGCGGCTGAAGTCGAGGCGTTCGGCGGCCAGCCTGGCCTGGCCTAGCGCAGCAGCAGGCCGGCGGCGCCGAGCGGCAGCAGGTAGGCCGCGAACCACGCCAGCCGGTCGCGGCGCAGGACCGCCAGCAGGGCGCTCAGGCAGAGCGCCCCCATCAGCAGCGCGGCGGCGAATCCGGTCGCCAGCGCCGCGGCGCCGGTCGCCCGGAACAGGCCGCCGGCGTCGTCGAGGCTCAGCGCCAGCGCCCCCAGCACCGCCGGCACCGATACCAGAAAGGCAAACTCGCCGGCGCCGCGGCGGTCCATTCCGCCGAACAGGCAGACGGCGACGGTGGCGCCGGCGCGCGAGATACCCGGCAGGACGGCGATCCCCTGCGCGATGCCGACCGCGATCGCCAGCCACAGGGCCGGCTGGCGGGCGCCGGGCTGGCGGGCGCTTGGCGGGGCCTTCGCCCGCAGTCGGGTGGCGAGCAGGAGGACGGCGGTGGCGATGAACGCGGCGGAGACGGCGGTGAGCGTACGGGCCGACGGGAGCAGGAAGCGGCTGACCGCCAGGCCGACGACCGCGGTGGCCGCGGAGGCGGTCACGATCGCCGCCAGCAATTGCAGGTCGCCGCGGTCGGCCGCCGCCGTCCGCCCGGTGACCAGCAGCGCCGCGGCGCGCGCCAGCGCGGCCAAGCGGGCGCGGAACCGGTAGCAGATCACCAGGAGCGTGGCGACGTGCAGCGACACGTCGAACAGCAGCGGCGGCTCCTCGATCCCCAGCCATGCCCGCGCTGCGATCAGGTGGCCGGAGCTGGAGATCGGCAGGAACTCGGTCGCGCCCTGCAGCAACCCCAGTCCCAGCGCTTCGAAGATGCTCACGGCCCGGCCCGGGCGGGCAGCTCGACGGTCACCAAGTGGCGTTCGGCGGCCAGTCCCGGCACCCGGACGCGCTGCACGGCCGCAGGATACGGCAATCCGGGCAGCGCCGCGTCGATCGCCGCGCGCGTGCCGGCCCAGGCCAGCAGGCGCGGCGCCAGGCGTTCGCGGGCCACGGCGGCGGCCAGCTCCGGCAGCGGCGCGACGGCGCGCGCGGTGACCAGGTCGAACCGCTCGCCGGCGGCGTGCGCGACGACCCGCGCGTTGCTCAGCCCCAGGTGCGCCGCCACCGAGAAGAGAAACGCGCGGCGCTTTTCCGAGCGCTCGATCAGCGTGAAGGAGAGCCGCGGCAGGGCGATCGCCAGCGGGATCGCCGGCAGGCCGGCGCCGGAGCCCAGGTCGGCGACCGCCGGACCGAACCGCCGCACCAGCGGGACCGCCGTCAGCCCGTCCAGGACGTGGTGGGTGACCAGCCGCTCGCGGTCCGCCTTGACGAACCGGTAGACCCGGTTCCAGCGTTCGAGCTCGGCCACGAACGCCGCCAGCGCGCCGGCGTCGGCATCCAGGCCGAGCGCGTCCAGGCCGTCATGCAGGGCGGAGAGCGGCGGCACGATTATGCCGACAGCGTTGCGGCAGGTTGTCTTCGCGGTCAAGCCGATGCAGGCTCAGAGATCGCACGGGCTCGTCGACGACGTGGCGGGAGCGGGGGCGTACCGGAGACGGTCCGTGCGAGCGACGCGGTCATGACGAGGCGCGGATTGCCGATCGGCATCCAGACGTTCCGGGAGATCCGCCGGGAGGGCTGCTACTACGTCGACAAGACCGCCTGGATCCGGCGGCTGGTCGACGGCGGCAAGCACTACTTCCTGTCACGGCCGCGGCGCTTCGGCAAGAGCCTGCTGCTCGACACGCTGAAGGAGCTGTTCGAAGGCAACGAGGCGCTGTTCCGGGGGCTGGCGATCCACGACCGGGACTGGTCGGTTCGGCATCCGGTGGTGCGGCTCGACTTCGGGAGCGGCAGCTACCTGGAGCCGGGCGGTCTCCACGAGGACGTGATGGCGCAACTGGAGGCGGTGGCCGAGGACGCCGGCATCGCGCCGCGCTACGCCACGGCGCCGGTCCGCTTCCGTCATCTGATCCGGGCGTTGCGCCGGCAGGCGGAGCAGCCGGTGGTGGTGCTGGTCGACGAGTACGACAAGCCGATCCTGGACGCGCTGGAGACCCCGGAAATCGCCCGCGCCAACCGCGACTACCTGCGCGGCCTGTACGCGACCATCAAGACCTGCGACGCGGACCTCCGGTTCGCCTTCCTCACCGGGGTCAGCAAGTTCTCCAAGGCGAGCCTGCTCTCCGGCCTGAACAACCTGACCGACATCACGCTCGACCCGCGCTACGCGGCGATCTGCGGCTACACCGATGCCGACCTGGACACGGTGTTCGCGGCCGAGCTCGCCGGCCTGGACCGGCAGGCGATTCGCGCCTGGTACGACGGCTACAACTGGCGCGGGGAGCAGCGGGTCTACAACCCGTTCGACATCCTGCTGCTGTTTCGCAACCGGGAGTTCAACGCCTGGTGGTTCGAGACGGCGACGCCCACCTTCCTGGTCGACACCCTGGTCGCGCGCAAGGTGAGCGCCCTGGCCCTGGACGACATGTTGGGCAGCGACGACCTGCTGTCGGCGTTCGACGTCGGCCACGTCGGCACCGAGGCGCTGCTGTTCCAGACCGGCTACCTGACGATCCGCCGCACCGAGCGGCGCGGGAACCGCACCTGGTATCGGCTGGGCTACCCGAACCTGGAGGTGCGGCAAAGTCTGAACGAAAGCCTGCTGAACCGGCTGACCGGCGACCCGGCCCGGCGCGTGGAGCACAGCGCCCGGCTCTACGACCTGCTGCAGGCGAACGACTTTGCCGGGCTCAAGGAGCTGTTCGAGGCGTTCTTCGCCAGCATCCCGTACCAGTGGTACACGAACAACGACATCGCCGCCTACGAAGGCTTCTACGCCAGCGTGTTCTACTCCTACTTCGCGGGCCTGGAGCTCGACCTCACGGTGGAGGACGCGAGCAGCCGCGGGCGCGTCGACCTGACCGTGCGGTTCAACGGCGCGGTCTACCTGTTCGAGTTCAAGGTGGTGGAGCTGGAGCCGGAAGGCGCCGCGCTGGCGCAGTTGCGGGCGTGGCGCTACGCCGACAAGTACCGCGGCCGGGGGCAGCCGATCTACCTGATCGGCGTGGAGTTCAGCAAGGAGACCCGCAACGTGGCCGCCTTCCAGGTGGAGCGCGCCTGAACGCGCGGCGACCGCGCGTCCGCCGAGTCTTGCAAAACAGAAATCGATTTCTAAAATGTCATAGTCATGGTGGAACGGGGCCTGACGCCGGTGCTGCTCGATCGGCTCCGCAGCTATCCGGCGGCGGCGCTGGTGGGGCCGCGCCAGTGCGGCAAGACCACGTTGGCCCGGTCGCTCGGCGGCGTCTACTACGACCTGGAGCAGGAGAGCGACCGGCTGCGCCTCGACCTGACGTGGGACACGGTGGTCAGCGGGCGCGAACTGGTCGTGCTGGACGAGGCGCAGGCGTGGCCGGAGGTGTTTCCGCGCCTGCGCGGCGCCATCGACGACGACCGCCGGCGCATGGGGCGGTTTCTGCTGCTGGGATCGGTCTCGCCGGCGCTCATGACGCAGGTCTCGGAATCGCTGGCCGGCCGACTCTCGGTAGTGGAACTGGCGCCGTTGTCGTGGTCGGAACTGACCGGCGGGCAGCGGGAACGGCTCTGGCCCTGCGGCGGGTATGCGGACGGCGGCGTGCTGACCGGGCGCGGCTTCCCGCAGTGGCAGCACGATTACCTGGACCTGCTCATGCAGCGCGACCTGCCGAACTGGGGGCTGCCCGCCCGCGCGCCGACCACGCGGCGCCTGCTGCAGATGCTGGCGGCGACCAACGGCCAGGAGTGGAACGCCACCCAGATCGGCAAGAGCCTCGCCCTCTCCTACCACACGGTCAACGGCTACCTGGACTACCTCGAAGGCGCGTTCCTGATCCGCCGCCTGATCCCGTTCCACGCCAACATCCGCAAGCGCATCGTCAAGCGCCCGCGCGTCTACTGGCGCGACAGCGGGCTGCTGCATGCGCTGCTTGGCGCCGGCGGCGCCGGCGAGCTGCTGAATCAGCCGTGGGTCGGGGCCAGTTGGGAGGGGTTCGTCATCGATCAGGTGTTCACCGCCCTGCGGCACGCCGGCCGGCCGTTCGAGGCGTTTTCGTTCCGCACCAGCGACCAGCGCGAAATCGACCTGGTGCTGCGCGTCGGCGCGGAACTGTGGGCGCTCGAAGTCAAGCTGACCACCCGCCCCGGACTCGACGATCTGAAGCGCCTCAACGCCGCCGCCGACCTGATCGCCGCCGGCCGGCGATTCCTGATCTGCCGGCGCAGCCCATGGCTCGCCCGCGGCCATCAGGTCGTGTGCGACCTCGACGGCTTCATCACCTTCCTCGCAACCGCCCCGGCCGGCCCGTGACAGCGTCCAGCAAGACAAGACCCACTCGGCGGCTACCAGTCCCGCTACCAGCGGACGCGGCGCCAACGCATGCCCGAAATGGTCGTCCACTACTCCGACAGTCCTGTACATGACGCCTGCGATTCGACATAATGTCCGGTGTACGAGGATGCGAAGAAACGACCGTGTAAGGCCGATCGTCAATCGTTGAGATTGAAGACTAGGCGCTAGCTGACACGGACGAGAACCGCGTGCCGCCAAGTCATTGATGAGTTGAAACTTATTGAACAGGCTTTCAGCGGATAGCGACCGGCGTCACCGGTTTTCGCCTTCGACAGCGGGGCTAAACGGGACCGGCGCCTGATGGTCGTCGCCGGGGCTGCCGCCGCATCCGGTTCCTGCGTGGCGGTGGCGGTGATGAGCGGCGCACAGCAGCCTGAGATTGTTCGGCTCGGCGGCGCCGCCGCGGGCGTATGGCACGACGTGATCGATCTGCAGCAGGTGTTGGGAGCCGCAACGGCGCCTGCTGGTGCGGTCCACGTAGCTGCAGCGGCCTCGGTCGCGCCGCCAGACCGCGCGTTTGACCGCCGCCGGGATGGCGCGGCTGGTCGCGCCGCCCGCCTTCGCTGCCGAAGTTTCGGTCCGCGGTAGCGCCGCTGCCGGCTTCGCGCCCGCCGCAGCCTGCCGGCCGAGGTGCCGCGTCTTCGCCGCCGAAGTTGTGTCGCCCGCCGGCGTAGCTGCCGAAGTGTCCGGGCGGTCCGGCCCGCGGTCCGCCTTCGTAGGCGAACAGACGCCTGGTCACGTCGGATGCACCGTCGTACCCGGCCGCGCGCCAAGCGTCCACCGCGTCGCGGATCTTCGGCACCAGCAGCAACCCGCTCGGACGCCGCCCGGAACGATCCTCGCGCCAGCCGGTAGGTGCGCCGTCCTCCTTCACCAAGTAGGATCGCGGTGCCTCCCACGGCAAACGGCCGGCGATCTGCGGCAGGTCCCGGTCGTACGAAACGACCGACTCAGCCATCGTCCGATTTCACAGGACGGACACGCCTTCACGCTCGACGGCGCGTTGGAACGGGTAGCCTCGATCGCTCCGCTCCTGCCATGCGCTCTCGTCGGGTGTAAGGTGTAGCTCGTTCATACCGTCACCGGATAGCATTGCGACGTGTCGTTGCCGAAGATGTCGATTACCTTGACCAGCACCTGATAGGTGCCGGGAGATTCGTAGCGGTGCGGATCGGAGGCAAGCGGCAAGCTGCGCTCCTTGCGCGTGCGGTAGGTCACCCAGCCCTGCATGAACGTGTCGTTGCGAAAGTCCCAATCCACCGTCCAGTAGTCGATGTAATCGGACCACTGCCGAACCTTGCCGCGAACCTCGTCCGGGATCAGCTCGTCGTTGGGAATGACGAAGTCCTCGAGCCGCACCTGCGCGGTCAGCGTATCCGGCGTGTCGATCGCCGCTTCCAGGTACGCCAGCTCGAAGAAGCGCATGTCGTTCTCGTCGCGCACCTGCTGCTCCATCACCTCGCGCGGTATCTGCAGCAGGATGAGCTTGACGCCGTGCGCCTTGGCCGATTCGTGCATCAATCCGCCCTTGCGCAGGTCGTTGTTGGGGCCGGCCAGCCCCATCTCCCACTCCCAACCTAGCACGTGCAGCTCGTTCTGGCGGAGCCGCTGGCATTCGTTGACCGCCTGTTCGATCTCGTCGATGGTCACCGGCGCATCCACCGCGCCGACGTGGACCATCGCCCGATGCTTCTTGCCGTGCACGTGCGCCATGCCGGCGACCGGCTGCGCGCCGTACAGTTTGAGGATGAATGCGAGATACTCGTAGAGCGTCTGCTCGGAGCCTTGTTCGCTGAAGGCCGCGCCCTGCCAGTACTGCCGTTCATACTTGCCGAGATTCAGAATTTCGAACGGCTTGCAGTCTTCGATGCCGAGCAGCCGCTTGCGGGTGACGTGTATTCCCCAGCGGCCCAGATCGCAGCCGATCCAGCGGCGCCCGAGCTTCTCGGCCACGGCCAACGTCGTACCTGAACCGCAGAAGAAGTCTGCGACCAAGTTCCCAGGAAACGAATGTGCAGCTATGATTCGGTCTAGCAGTGCTTCCGGCTTTTGAGTTGGATATCCTGTACGCTCGTCAGCCATATTGTTGATACTTGGGATGTCCCAGTAATCAGGACACTTCTTATTTTGTCCTTTCATACGCTGTGATGTAGCAGGTACCATAGGTGCCTCAAATTGCCACTGATCTGATCTTGAGTACCAGAGTAGAGTATCATGTTTCTTCGGGTAACACTTCGGGCTCGATCCACCAAGACCGTATAACCACACTATTTCGTTGCGAAACCCAGGGGCGTCGACCGCAGACCCTCGATCTCCAAGACCGAACAAATCATCGAGCATTTCTCCAAGTAGATGGGATAGACGAAAGTCGCAGTGAACGATGACGCTACCCTTGGGATTCAGAAGTTCTCGTACCAAAGGAAGTCTGCCACTCATCATTGACAAATAGGATGATATTCCGGAGCCCCAGGTATCTCGGTAGGCGTACTCTTCGATAATAGTCTGACTCTTCTCCAGCGTGATGCCGGACACCCCGATTTCAGCCTCGAACCGAAAGTCGGCGCCTGTCGCGAATGGTGGGTCGATGTAGATCAGATCGATCTTTCCGGCGAACTTCTCCAGGAGCGAGCCCATCACCAGCAGATTGTCACCCCAGATCAGCTTGTTCCGCCAACCTTCCTCGAAGGTATCGCCTTCGGTGCCTTCGTACACGTCGAATAACGACATGCCCTTCGTCTTGCGCGCTTCGCGGGTGGCGCGGCTCTCGTTGACGGTCTCTATGACCTGGAACGGAAGGTTGACGCGCGGCGCTTCCTTGAGCGTGCCGTCCTCGTTGTACTTGCCCGGCCAGACCAGCTCGGTCCGGGTGACGTCGATCTTCGCCATCTACGGCGTCTCCTCCATTCGTCTCAGGTAGCGGCAACCGGGCCGGTAGCGCTGGCTGCGGCTGCGCGGTTTTCGCATCAATCCGTGGTGTCCGTGGTAATATGACGGCTGCGGGCCTCGCGCTCGGCACGGATGAACTCGACGATATCGATGCCGGAACGAGCAGTGCCGTGATGCACCAAGAACCCTTTCTTCCGAACCAGCGTCGGCTCGCTTACGACCTTACGAAGCGTCAGCCCGTCCGGCGTCTGCTCCATTCGTTTCAGGTAACGGCGGCCGGCCGGCGTCAGCCGGTAGCGCTGGCTGCGGCTGCGCGGCTTGTCGGGGATGGTCATTTCTATCAGGCCGGCGCGCAGGGCGGGCTGCAGGTACGCATTGCGGAAGTGGTCCTCGTGCTTCAGGCCGAGCGCCTCCTGGAGATGCTGCCTGGTCACGTCGCCGGACATCGCTCGCAGGAGCCGGACAACCGCCGCGATTCCCCGGCGGCTGCCGTCATTGGCCATCCGGTTCGACCAATCGGCCATCGAGCATTTGCCACACGTTCCGGCTGCGCCATGTCCGCCGCGCGCTCGGTGACGGAATCTCCGGCGACCACCGGCACCACCGGCGTGCCCAGCCGGGCCAGCAGCGCCGCCCGGTCCACGGCCCGCCGCACGTCGTTGCGGTCGACGACCCACGAGACTTCCGCGAGCACCATGACCTGCCGGCCGTCAGCGCGCCACTGGCCGCGCATGATCACGTCGGCCCACGCCACCTCGTCCCGGTCGCTCTGCGACAGGACGCCGCGGTCGGCGGCCTCCTCCAGGAGATCGGACAGTTCATCCGGCCCCAGCACCCGGCCCTTGCGGAGCAGCCGGCCGAAATAGGCGTGCGCGCGTTCCCGGTAGCGGCGCTCCAGGTTATCGCCGTTGAGTTGCGCGAAGTCATTCCTGATGGCTTTCATATCGACTAGAAGCTGCCCGAGCTGCACCTCGACCCGATTGAAGTGGGCCTCGGTGTCGCGCCGCAGGTCGGCAACTTCGCGGTCGACGGTAAACGGCATGCCGATCTCCTGACCGGAATCTACCCTTTTCGGACCGGCGCCGTCGAGACGAGCGAACGGCAGGCGGCGCTCACAGCAGGCCGGCCTGCCGGAAGCTGAAGGTGTCCTGCGCCGCCACGATCAGGTGATCGACGACGCGCAGCCCGACGGTCTCGGCGGCCAGCACGATCGCGCGCGTGATCAGCTTGTCGTGTTCGCTCGGCTGCAGCAGGCCGTTCGGATGATTGTGCGCCAGCACGATGGCCGCCGCCTCCCGCCGGAGCGCGGCCGCCGCCACCCGGCGGGGATAGACCGCGGCGCGGTCGATGGTGCCCTCCTGCAGCGTCTCCACGCCGTCCCGGAGCAGCCGGTACGCCGAATCGAGATACGCCACGGCGAACACTTCGTGCTTGAGGGCGCCGATCCGCATGCGCCAGAAGTCGCTCAGCCGCCGGGGATCGCTCAGCACCTCCGCATCGTCCTCGGACGCCTGCTGCAGGTAGCGCGTCGCCGCCGCGCGTATGACGCGCAGCGCGGTTGCGGCGACTTCGCCCACGCCCGCTACGGACTGCAATTCGGAACGCGGCGCATCCATGACGCCGCGCAGGTTGCCGAAGCGCGCGAGCAGCGCCTTGGCGGGTTCCTTTACGTCGCGGCGGGGAATGGCCAGGGTCAGGAGCAGCTCGACGACCTCATGTTCGGCGAACCCGGCCAAGCCGCTCTTGAGGAAGCGCTCACGAAGTCGCTGGCGGTGTCCGTGATAGTGCGCCCGTTCCATGCGTGCTCTGGCTCACTGGCGGGGATGCCTGACCGCGGTCGGCGGGCGCTGCGGACCCTCCACCAGGAGTATGTTGCGGCCCAACTCAGCGCACCTCGATCCGCTCGCGCGCAGCGACGGCCACTTCCTTGTCCGCAAACACCGTAGGCACGATCTCGTCTCCGCTGCGGACCAGACGCAGCAGGACACCGGTGCCGGGATGCTCCGCCGCGGCCTGCTGAAACGCCTCGATCGCATCCCAACTGTGGGTCGTCGCAAAGACCTGCGTGTCAAGGTTCCGCGCCAAGCGGAATATGATGCGCCAGGCATCCAACTGGACCGTGTGGTGCAGCCCGTTCTCGAACTCGTCGACCAGCATCAGGCGACCACGAGCATTGAGGAGCCCGAGCACCATGGAGAACAGGCGATTCATCCCGTCGCCGAACAGGCGCAGAGGAACAGGGTGCGGGATACTGTCAGTGCGCACGAACGCGGTACGCCGCTGGCGCGAGCCGTAGCCGCCAACCATGGTGACCCTGGAGGTATGAGGATCGATGACGCGTAGTGCGTCCACGACCTCCTGTTCGTTGTCGGACAGCGCGATTCCGTCCCACAGCGCGCCCAGCTCGGCGGTGCTTTCGCCGCTATGGGCGCCGATGAAGTAGCAGCCCACGCCGGACGTCCTCTTGCCAGCCTTATAGAGGTGGACTTCTGTGCGAAGGTTCTCGATCTCGCGGATACGAATTCCGTCAGGAGTTGCGATGACGATCGAGGCTACGCCTTCCGATTCATCCGGACTATGTTCATTGAATACATGATTCCCTTTCTCGTCACGCTTCTGTGAGAACCAGCTCACGTGAATGGCGACTTCTCTTGGATGAATATCGCCGTCCGTCGAAATGACCAACGGTTCTGGCCGCTCCGTCATGTCGGGGAAGCCGTGGAACAGGCCGGAGAATCGAAGACCGCCGTCGGAACCGGCAGACAGTTCCGCTTCCGGACCGGTGGTGTACTCCTCGCGATCTTTCAGTATATCCTGCAACTCGTCCAGCGCCGCACCGGTAGCGAGAATGCGAATTCCTTCGAGTAGCGACGACTTCCCGGTGTTGTTCTTCCCGGTAATCAGGTTCACGCGACCGAGTCCTTGCACGCGCAGCTTACGGAACGCACGAAATCTTTCGAGTGTTACGTTACCGAGCTTGATGGCCATCGATGAAACTCAGATCCGGATCAGTCGAGCGGCTCGCGGACGCTCAGGCCGGCGTCTTCCAGTTCTTGGCGGCCGGCGCGCAGGTCGTCGAGATACTGCGTCAGATCCTGCGCCTTGTCGCGCAGCGACAGCAGGGCGGTCGGCTCCTCCGTCGGCGCGGCGCGCAGGCGTGGTACGTCGAGCGCGAGCTGTTGCAAGGCCAGCACGGCCGACTTGGCGCGCAGATCGATCGTCTCGATCCGTTCCTGCAGGTCCTGCAGCGACTTGAGCTGGCCTTCGTACTGCGCCGCGGTGTGCCGATACTCGCGGCGCAGTTCGTCCGAGGTGGCCGTCTCCAACTTGCCGCGCAGGTCGTCGAGCTGGCGCGTTGCGTCGTCGGCCGAGACCCGCGCCGCGGCCCGCTCCAGGTCGCGGCGCTCCTGCAGCAGGGCTCTGACGTGACCGGTATAGGTAGCGAGTTCCGGTTGCAACGCCGACCGCCAACGCGCCGTGTCCTCCCCGCCATCCTGGAGTTCGGTGAGGATCGCGGCACGCAATTCCTCGGCCTCTACCAGAAGCGGAGCGTGCGCGGCCGGCACGGCCGCTTCGTCGTCAGCCTCGAGGGCAGCGACATCCGCCTCCCGGCCGGGCGCCGCCCCCGCATGCTGCAGCTGATCGCGCAAGCGGCGGATCCGCTCGCGCGCCGTGCCGGCGTGGATGGCGAGGCTGCCGCCCAGCGCGGCGATCGGGATGAGAAACCATGGACCCGCTTCCGGCATCAGGAAGAGGTTGATCCCGGCCAGCAGCGCGGTCACGCCGACGGTGGTGCTCAGGTGGTGCCGGAGCCCCCGCCGGGAGCGAAACAGCTTGCGCACCAGCTTCAGCTCGCCTTTGCCGGCGGGCGGCAGCGCCGCGGCCTCGCGCGCCTCCTGCGCCCGGCTGCGCGCCTCGGTGTAGTGGTGCAGCAGGCCGATCCCCCAACCGGCGGCGGGGAACAGAAACCAGAGGAAGTCGGCGCGGGTAAGCAGGTTGATCAATGCGAGCAGGCCGTTGACGGCGCCGTAGGTAATGCCGTGAACGGTGAACTGGGCCTTGGCCTGCTCGGCCCGCTCCCGCGCGCGCTGGACGAAGCGCGTCAGCCGCTTGCGCGGCGAGCCGTCCGCAGCCCCGCTTCGGTCCGGCTCGGATGGTTGCGTAGCCATGGCGTGCGTCGTCTCATGGTAGCAGCTTCGGGCCGGGTGCTCCAACCGACCGCGTTATCCCTTCACGCCGCCGGCCGAAAGGCCCTGCGTCATGTACTTCTGCACGACCATGAACAGCGCCACCACCGGCGTCGCGGTGAGCATCGATCCGGCCATGATCCGGTCCCAGATCGCGTTCTTGGAGGTGAACAGCGCTCGCAGACCGAGCGGCAGGGTATGCAGATCGCTGTACGACTTGAGGAACACCGACGCGAACAGATACTCGTTCCAGGCGATCATGAACGAATAGATGAAGACCGCCGCCAGCGCCGGCAGCGCCAGCGGAATGATGATGCGGGCGATCGTCGCCGCCCGGCTGCAGCCGTCGATCATGGCCGCCTCCTCGAGCGAGGACGAAATGGTGCGGAAGTAGTTGCCGAGCATGTACAGCGACACCGGCAGGGTCTGCGCCAGGTAGATCACCAGGACGGCGGCGAACGTGCCGCCGGCGGTGCTGGCCAACCCGGAGCGCACGGTGAGCTGGAACAGCGGGATCACCAGCAGGATGCCGCCGAACATGTACACGAACAGCGCGCCGCGCTGCATCACCGTCCGTCCCCGGTAGCGGACGCGGCTGAACGAGTAGGCGCCCAGCGTGGCCAGCGCCAGCGACGCCAGCGCCGCGGCGCCGGACAGCGCCATCGAGTTGCGAAAGTAGCGCAGGAACGGAAACACGTCGCCGCTGTCCCGGAAGCGATCGATGATCGCCTGCCGTTGCGCGGCGCTCAGCTCCGGGTTGTCGAGCAACCGCCGCGCCGACTCCGGGACGTCCCGCAGCTCCTGTCCGATCGCCAGCAGCTCCTGGTACGCCTGCCAGTTCACCCGCGTCGGCAGCAGCGACGGGTTGCCCCAATCCGGCTGGTACTTGAGCGACAGCGACAGCATCTGCACGAACGGGAACAGGGCGAACAGCAGGATCGCCGCCACCGCCGCCGCCAGGCCGACGCGCCGCGCCAGGCGGGCGCCGCTTACCACTTCAGCACCCGCTTCACGTAGAACAGGATGAAGCCGACCAGCAGCAGGAACTGGATCAGCGCCAGCGCGGCGCCCTGCCCCTGGTCCAGGGCGCCGGTGAACGCCTTGAAGTAGGTGAAGACCGACAGCACCCGCACGTTGTCGGTGAGCAGGAAGACCTCCTCGAACTTGTTGAAGTTCCAGATCACCCGCAGGATCACCAGCGCCCCCAACACGAAGAAGATCTCCGGCAGGGTGATGAAGCGGAACCGCTGCCACCCCGACGCCCCGTCGATCTGCGCGGCTTCGTAGAGGCTCTCGTCGATCCCCTGCAGCGACGACAGCAGCATCAGGTAGCTGAACGGGAAGTTCTTCCAGATGTTGAACAGGATCGCCACCATGATGGCGTTGCGCGGCGCGCCGATCAGGTTGAAGCGCTCCTCGAACAGACCCAGCAGCTCGACGGTGACGTGCATGAAGATGCCGTTGACCGGGTCGAAGATGAACTGCCAGCCGTAGACGACGGCGATGACCGGGGCGACGTAGGGCAGCAGGATCAGCGACCGCACCAGCCCGCGCAGCGGGAAGCGCTGGTTCATGACCAGAGCCACGCCGAGCCCCACCAGCGTGGTGCCGGCGGTGGTGCCGGCCACGTAGATCACCGTCGTGAGCACCGACCGCCAGAAGGCGGGATCGGCCAGTACCCCGGTATAGTTGCGGGCGCCGACGTAGACGTTGGCGCCCTGCAGCCGCACGTCGAAGAAGCTGAGGAAGACGTTGTAGCCGATGGGATACAGGATGAGCAGCGCGATGACGGCGGCCGACGGAGCGATCAGCCGCCAGCCAAAGCGCGCTTCCTGAGCCCGGATGCTCCGGGCGTGACCGGTCAACGGCGGGCTACTGGTCGATCACCTTCATCATTTCCGCCTCGGCCCACGCCATCGCGGCATCGATATCCTCACCCTCCTGGGTGATGCGGAAGATCATCTGCGGGATGATCTGCTGGGCGAAGATCGTGCCGTAGTCCTCGATCAGGTTGCCCTCGACGATCCCGAAGCGCTGGATGTTCTCCAACCCCTCGACGATCTCTCCCATCTTTTCCGCGCCGTAGCGGGCGTGCACCCCCTTCGGATCGTCGACGAACGCGGCGCTGGCGGCGACCCCCTTGAGGACCGGATTCATGCCGCCGGGCGCCATGTGCAGATAGGTGACGTAGGCGTCCTCCGTGTAGAGGTACTCCACCCAGGCGCGGGACGCGGCGAGCCGGTCGGCGTCATCCTGCTCGAAGACGCCGAGCGCCACCACCACGCCGTAGGAGGCCGGCTCGGTACCGGTGATGATCGGTACGAAGCCGGTCTTGTTGGCCAACTCCGGATCGAAGTCGCCGCCGACCAGATCGGCGAAGTTGTCGCCGGTCAGCGAGCCGGCGGCCACTTCCTGCAGCGCCAGATCGTCCATGATGTAGGTCGAGTAGAAGAACATCGCCATCTTGCCCTGCAGGTAGTAGTCGCGGGCGCGCCAGGTCTGCGGTCCGGGCGGGTTGAACTGCGACACCTCCAGGTAGTACTCGATCGCTTCCTTCATCTCCGGCGAGTTGAAGATCAGGTTGCCGTCGGCGTCGAACAGGCGCGCGCCGTTGGAGATGGCGAACTGGGTGAACACCTGCTCGGCGTACGGCTCCGACTTGGTGCCGACCAGGATGCCGTACCGGTTGTCCGCCGGGTCGTAGAAGTGCTCGGCGGCGGCGCGGATGTTCCGCCACGAATCGGGCGGCTCCAGACCGGCTTCCTCGAACCAGTCGGTGCGGTACCAGATGCCCTGGATCCAGCCGTGGAACGGCAGCGCGTAATAGTCGTTCTGACCGGACGGCGCGCGCAACAGGCTCAGCGCGCCGGCGTAGAAGCGATCCTGGCCGATGCTGCGGATGATCGCGTGGTGCGTCTCCATGTCGAGCAGTCCCTGCGCGCCGAACGCGATCGCATTCTCGGAGCCGAACTCGATGACGTCGGGCAGGCTGCCGGCGGCCGCGGCGGCCGAGAGCTGGGCGGGTACCTCCGGTTCGGCGACCGGCACGACGTTGACCGTGACGTGCGGGTTGAGCGCCATGAACGTGTCGGCGATCAGACGGATCGTCGCCTGCCGTTCCGACTGATCCTGAGTGGTCCAGTACTCGATGGTTACCGGTTCGGCCATCTCGGGAGCGGCTTCCGCCGCTTCTTCGACGCCGGCTGCAAATACCGATGCGGCGCTTGCGACGGCGGCCGCAAGCACCAGCGAAAGAATCTTGCCAAGTTGCATGTGAACCTCCAGAGCCGGAGTATAGGCAAGGGGTACGCCGCCGGGCAAGCCGGAATGCCTCTCACTGAGTCATAATGACACAAGACAGGCGGACCACGCCGTCGAGGACTTCGAGCGGCTGGCAAAGTCGATCGCCGCCAAGTGCGGCGTCGAACGATCGGCGGAGGGGTGACGATCGACCCCCGATCCCGCTCGGCAGGCGTCGCCGGGCGTGCCGCGGCGGACGGGGCGTAGTAGACTGCCGGCAGTGAACATCGATGACCTGCGCGTCGATCTGGAAGGCATGGACCCGGCGGCGGCTCGGGAGGTCGTGGCCGGCTATCTCACTTCGGCGCGGGAGCTGCAGCGGCAACTGCAGTCCGCGCGCGACCGGGAGGAGCTCTGGCGAAAGCGGACCCTGCAGGCCCGGCAAGCCGGCGATCGGGAGCTGACGCAGCGGGCGGAGACCCGGCTGCAGGAGGCGCGCGCCGCCTGCGAGAAGCTGACCGCCGAGGAGTTCGAGCTGTCGGTCGTCATCGATCGGTTGAAGAAGGAGTTGAGCCGGCTGCAGGCCGCGCCGGCGCTCTCCGGCATCGACGCCGATCAGCTCCTGGCCGACCTGCGGTCGATCGCCGGCGAGCCGGACCCGACCG
Source organism: Spirochaetia bacterium (assembly GCA_965203515.1). Classification (GTDB taxonomy): domain Bacteria; phylum Spirochaetota; class Spirochaetia; order SZUA-6; family Bin103; genus CATQHW01. The sequence goes on along the minus strand of OZ241907.1, from coordinate 3,079,297 downwards.
CCGACGCGCTCAAGGACCTGCAGACCGAGCAGGAGCTGCGCGCGTTGAAGCGCCGGCTCCAGGGAGAGTCCTGACCCGATCGGTCAGCCCGCCGGGAGGCCGTCGACCGGCTCGGCGCGGATCACGCGGCCGTGCGGGCGCCGGGCATCGGCGCCGCGCAGCAGCGTCTCCACGATCGCCGCATCCCCGCCGGACGGCTCCAGCAGGCAGAGGTCCGCTTCCCGCCCGGGGGCCAGCAGCCCCTTGGCGGCGCAGCCCAGCAGCGCGGCCGGCCGGGCGGCGAGCAGCGCTGCCAGAGCCTCCAGCCCGATCAGTCCGCGCGCCGGCCCCGACCGGTACAGGGCATCGACCGGCGGCGGCCGGCAGGACGCGCTGATCAGCAGCCGCACGGCGCCGCGCGCCGCCTCCCGCCACAGGGACGGATCGTCGATCAGCCAGTCCGGATCGGTGGCGGCCAGCGCCCCGGCGCTCCAGGCGCGGCGCAGCGACGACGCTTCGCGGAGCGGCCCGACCACGACCCGTCCGCCGCCGCACGCAACGGCGCGCTCGGCGGCGGCCACCGCCGCCGGCTCCTCGCCCTCCCCGTCCACGGCGACGATGAGCGTTGCGTGCAGGCGCGCGAGCATCCGCGCTGCGTCATCCAGCAGGGCGGCGCCGCGGCCGGCCGGCAGCACGAACGCCGCGCGGCCGCGCTCGTGGATCGTGCTCGGGGCGCGGGCGATCCGTTCCGCCGTGTCGATCGGCTCCATCGGCGCCACGTCGCTCCCCCACGGCTCGCCCGGCTCGGCGCCCGGCCAGCCGGCGCAGGTGACCCCGGCGCCGGCCCACCGCTCGTGGGGAGGCGCCGCCGCGGGATCGGCGGGGAGCATCGGCAACACCCAGCCCGGCAGCACGACGCGGCCCATGGCGTCGATGACGCGCTCCGCCGGGGTCCCGGTCGCCGCGGTCCCGATCGAGCCGACGGCCGCGATCCGGCCGTCGCGGATCGACAGGTCGGCGACGAACCGACCGCCGGGGGCGGCGATCAGCCCGGCCCGGAGACGGACCGCGGAGAGCTCGGGAGCGGGCCGCGCGCCGGCGCCGTGAACGCTGATGCCCTGTGATAGCATCAATCGTGCAACCTCTGCACCGCGTCATCCGCGCCCGCGCCCGACCCCTGCAGCCGGTCCCCGCCGGCGCGGCGGCGCGCCTGCGCCGGCTGCCGGGGGTGCGGGCGGTGGCGTTCGACGTCTACGGGACGCTCCTGATCTCCGCGGCCGGCGAGCCGACCGGCTGCGCGGATCCCGGAAGCGGGACCGCGGCCTTCGCCGCGGAGGCGGTCGCCGCCGCCGGGATCGCCCTGCCGGAGGCCGCTGTCGGCCGGCTGCCGGCGGCGCTGGGCGCCGAGATCGCGCGGCGGCGGGCCGCGCAGCGGTCGGCCGGCGTCCGGTACCCCGACCCGGACATCCGCGGCGCGTGGCGCGCCGTGCTGGACGACGCCGTCGGCGCGGGCGCCGCGCCGACGACCGCGCAGGTCGAACGGCTGGCGGTGGAGTTCGAGCTGCGCGCCAATCCCACCTGGCCGATGCCGCACGCGCTGGAAACGCTGCAGGCACTGCACGGCCGGGCGGCGATCGGCATCGTCTCCAACGCGCAGTTCTATACCCCGCTCATCCTGCGGGAGCTGCTGGGAGCGCCGTTCGATGCGTTGATTCCCCCCGATCGCCGCGTCTGCTCCTACCGGCACGGCCGCGCCAAGCCGGGCGTCGAGCTGTTCGAGGCGGCGTCCGATCGCTTCGCGGCGGCCGGCATCGACCGCTCGGAATGCCTGTTCGTGGGCAACGACATGCGCAACGACATCCGGCCGGCGGCGGCGTGCGGCTGGCGAACCGCCCTGTTCGCGGGAGATGCGCGCTCGCTGCGGCTGCGCGATGACGACGAGCGCTGCCGCAGCCTGCGCCCCGACCTGATCCTCACGTCGCTGGCGCAGTTGCCGCCGCTGCTGCGGTAGGCGGTTCCGGCAAAACGACGTGGCGGCGGTCGCCCGCATACGCCTGGACCACCTGCGGCACAACTTGGCGGAGATCCGCGCGCACCTGCCGCCGGGGACCCGCGTCTGCTTCGTGGTGAAGGCCGGCGCCTACGGCCACGGCGCGGTCCGCGCGGCGCGCGCGGCCGACGGAGCCGCCGACCTGCTGGCGGTCAGCTCGGTCGACGAAGGACGCGAGCTGCGCGAGGCGGGCATCCGGCGGCCGGTGCTCCTGCTCGGCCCCACGGTGCCCGAGCAGGCGCCGGACGTGGTCCGCTGGCGGCTCGCCGCGGTCTGCGCGGACGCCGCCACGGCGCGGGCGATCGGCGGCGCCAACCGCGGCGGCGCGCCGCTGGCGGTCCATCTGGAGCTCGACACCGGCATGCACCGTTCCGGCTGCCGGCCGGCCGACGCCGACGCCGTCGCGCGCGCCGTCGCGGAGGTGGACGGCGTGCGGTTGGCGGGCCTCTGCACCCACTTTTCGGCCGCCGACGCGGCGGACCTGGAGCCGACCCGGCGGCAGCTCGCCGCGCTGCTGGCGGCCGCGCGCGTCGTGCGCGAGCGCCACCCGGGACTGCTCGCGCACGCCGCCAACTCGGCGGCGATCGCCGCGCTGCCGGCGGCGCACCTCGACCTGGTGCGGGCGGGGCTTGCCGCCTACGGCTACGATCCGTCGTTCGCGGGACCTCTGCGGGGACGGCTCAAGCCGGTGATGGAGCTGGCCGCGCGCGTGACTGCCCTGCGCCGCGTCCGCGCCGGCGACCACGTCTCCTACGGCCTGCGGTACCGGGCTGCGCGCGACACGGTGATCGCCACGATCGCCGCCGGCTACGGCGACGGGTACCCGTGGCCCGGCGGGCGCGGCGGCGCGGCGGCGGAGGTGCGCATCGGCGGCCGGCGCTACCGGTTGGCCGGCCGGGTCTGCATGGACCACTGCATGGTCGACGTCGGCGCGCAGCCGGCGGTGCGCGCCGGCGATCGAGCGGTTCTGTTCGGCGCGGACGGCCCGACCGCCGGCGAGGTGGCCGGCTGGTCGGACACGATCCCGTACGAGGTGCTCACCCGCGTCGCCGCCCGGGTGACCCGCCGCTACGGCTGGACGGCGTGGCCGCCGGAGTAGCCGGCCGGCGCGGCGCCGGTCAGTTCTTGCCCTTGTCGACCAGCCGGTCCTTTTCGATCCACGGCATCATCGACCGCAGCTCCTTGCCGACCCGTTCGAGCTGGTGCTCGGCGTGCTCGGCGCGATCGGCCAGGAAGCCGCGGCGGCCGGAGCGGTTCTCCTCCATCCAGCGCTCCGCGAACGAGCCGTCCTGAATGTCGGCCAGGATGCGCTTCATCTCCGCCTTCACCTCCGGGGAGATCAGGCGCGGCCCGGATTGGTAATCGCCGTACTCGGCGGTATCGGAGACCGAGTAGCGCATCAGCGAGATGCCGCCCTCGTAGACCAGGTCGACGATCAGCTTCAACTCGTGAATGCACTCGAAGTAGGCCATCTCCGGCGCGTAGCCGGCCTCGATCAGCGTCTCGAACCCCGCTCTCATCAGATGGGAGACGCCACCGCAGAGCACCGTCTGTTCGCCGAACAAGTCGGTCTCCGTCTCCTCGCGGAAGTTGGTCTCGATCACGCCGGCGCGGCCGCCGCCCAGAGCGCCCGCGTAGGCCAGCGCGTTCTCTTTGGCATGGCCGGATGCGTCGTTGTGGATCGCTACCAGACAGGGGACCCCGTAACCGAGCTCGAACTGGCGGCGCACGGTGTGGCCGGGGCCCTTGGGGGCGACCATCGACACGTCCACCGCCGCGTCCGGATCGATCTGGCCGAAGTGAATGTTGAAGCCGTGGGCGAACAGCAGCGTCTTGCCCGCGCCCAGGTTGGGGGCGATCGCGTCGCGGTAGACCGCTCCCTGCAGGTGATCGGGGATCAGCATCATCACCATGTCGGCCCACGCGGCGGCCTCCGCGGTCGGCAGCACGGGGATGCCGGCGTCCTCTGCCTTGGCGACGCTGGCGCTGTCGGGCCGCAGCCCGACGGCGACCTCCACCCCCGAATCGCGGAGGTTGTTGGCGTGCGCGAACCCCTGGCTGCCGTAGCCGATGACCGCCACCTTGGCGCCGTGTATGCGGCCAAGGTCGATGTCGGCGTCGTAATGGACCTTCAATGTGTACTCCTCTCCGTGGACGGCGAATCATAGCCGGGGGCCGCGGCGCCTGCCACCGGCCGGTCGCAGCGTGTTGTCACGGGCCGGCGCAGGTGGTAGAGTAGCCGAACACACAGTCACCGGGGGCGGCGAGTGGCGCCCCCGGACACTACTCGGACAGAACCAAGGAGGTTACGAGTATGACACCTCGCATGAAGGCGGTCGGACTGGCCGCCGCACTGGCGATCGCAGGGGGCTCGGCGCTGCACGCGCAGACCTTTGCCGCCGTCCAGGCCGCCGGAGAACTGAAGTGCGGTATCAACACCGGTCTTCCCGGCTTCGCCTACACCGACGACGACGGCAACTGGACCGGCTTCGACGTGGCCTACTGCCGGGCGCTGGCAGCCGCCGTACTGGGCGACGCCGACGCGGTCGCCTACGTCAACCTGACCGGCAGGACCCGCTTCCCGGCGCTGCAGGCCGGTGAGATCGACGTGCTGTCGCGCAACACCACCTGGACCTTCTCACGCGACGTCGATCTGGGCTTCACCTTCATCGGCGTCAACTACTACGACGGCCAGGGCTTCATGGGCCGCCGGTCGCTCGGCGTGATGAACGCCACCGAACTCGACGGCGCCTCGGTCTGCATCCAGACCGGCACCACCACCGAGCTCAATCTGGCCGACTTCTTCCGCACCAACGGCATGGAGTACGAGCCGGTGCCGATCGAGACCAACGCCGAAGCGCGCGTCGCCTATGAGGAGGAGCGCTGCGACGTGTACACCACCGACGCATCCGGCATCGCGGCGACCCGGTCGACGTTCGACAATCCGGACGCGCACGTGATCTATCCGGAGATCGTCTCCAAGGAGCCGCTGGGGCCGCTGGTCCAGCAAGGCGACGACCAGTGGGCGGACATCGCCCGGTGGGTGCTCAACGCGCTGATCATCGCCGAGGAGCTGGGGGTGACGCAGGGCAACGTGATGTCCATGGCCGGCGGCACCGACCACCCGGAGATCAACCGCATGCTCGGCAGCGAGGGCAGCTACGGCGAGATGCTGGGGCTGGACGCGCAGTGGGCGGTGCGCGCGATCGCGGCGGAAGGCAACTACGCCGAGATCTTCGAACGGTATCTGAGCCCGCTCACCCTGCAGCGCGGGCTGAACGCGCTGTATCGGGATGGAGGCATCCTCTACGCGCCGCCGTTCCGCTAGGCGGTCGGGTATCGCCGGGCCGCTGGGGAGCGGTCCGGCGCGCGGCGCCGCCCTGCAGCTCCTGATGGTGCTGGGGGCGGCGCTGTTGATCGCCTTCATCGTCTCGAACACCATCGCCAACCTGCAGCAGCGCGGCTTGGCTTTCGGGTACGGCTTTCTGTTCGACACGGCCGCCTTCGACATCAACCAGCGTCTGATCCCCTACAGCTCGACGTCGACCTACGGCAGGGCGTTCCTGGTCGGCGGCCTCAACACGGTCCTGGTGGCGGCGCTCGGCATCGTGGCGGCCACCGCCATCGGCTTCCTGGCCGGCGTCCTGCGCCTGTCGAGCAACTTTCTGATCAGCCGGATCGTGACCGTGTACGTCGAGTTCACGCGCAACGTGCCGCTGCTGCTGCAGATCATCTTCTGGTGGGTGATCTTGCTGGCGTTGCCGCGGGTCCGCGACACGATTCCGATCGGCAGCTTCGCCTTCCTCAACAACCGGGGCGTGCGGCTGCCGGCGCCGGTGCTCGGCGAGGGGGCGGTCCTCATCCTGATCGCGCTGGCGGCCGGCATCGCGGCGACGGTGTTGCTGGCGCGTTGGGCCAGGGCGCGGCAGGAAGCGACCGGCCGGAAGTTCCCGGCCGGCTGGACCGGACTGGCCACGATCGTCGCACTGCCGCTGGCGGCGTTCTTCATCGCGGGCCGCCCGATCGGCCTGGACATGCCTGAGATAGGGCGGTTCAACCTGCAGGGCGGCTTCAACGTCGCCCCGGAGCTGGTGGCGCTGTGGATCGCCCTGGCGACCTATACCGGCGCGTTCATCTCCGAGATCGTGCGCGCCGGCATCCTGTCGGTCAGCAAGGGCCAGACCGAGGCGGCCGGCGCGCTCGGCCTGCCGCCCGGGCTGACGCTGCGCCGGATCATCCTGCCGCAGGCGCTGCGCGCCATCATCCCGCCGCTGACCAGTCAGTATCTGAACCTGACCAAGAACTCCTCGCTGGCGATCGCCATCGGCTACCAGGACCTGGTCTCGGTCGGCAACACGATCCTGAACCAGAGCGGCCAGGCGCTGGAGGTGGTCTCCATCTACATGCTCGCCTACCTCTGCCTCAGCCTGCTCACCTCGCTGTTCATGAACTGGTACAATCGCCGCATCGCGCTGGCCGAACGATGAGCGAGCCGACCGCGGCGGGCCGGAAGCCCGACGGCAGGGCGTTCCATCGCAGCCGCGCGCAGATGCTGCCGGCGCGCCCGGCCCCGGCCATGACGGTCGGGGCGCTGGGGTGGCTGCGCGCCAACCTGTTCTCGAACTGGCTCAACACCGGCCTCACGGTGGCGGCGCTGCTGCTGCTGTGGCGCGTGGTGCCGCCGTTGCTGAACTGGGCGCTGTTCGACGCCGACTTCGCCGGCACCACCGGCGACGACTGCACCGGGGACGGCGCCTGCTGGGCGTGGCTGGACCAGCGCATCCATCAGTTCCTCTACGGCTTCTACCCCCCTGACTCGTACTGGCGGGTCAACGTCGCCCTGCTCCTGCTGATCCCGGCGGTAGCCTACGTGCTGTTCGACAAGCTGCCGTACGCCCGCTACGGCCGCTGGTACTCGCTGGCGTACCCGGTGATCGCGGCGATCCTGCTGGTCGGCGGGTTCGGCCTGGAGACGGTCCCGACCGACAAGTTCGGCGGCTTCATGCTCAACCTGGTGGCGGGACTGGCCGGCATAGCATTGTCGCTGCCGGTCGGCATCCTGCTCGCGCTCGGCCGGCGTTCGCGGCTGCCGGCGATCCGCATCGCCGCGGTCGGCTTCATCGAGGTGATCCGCGGGGTGCCGCTGATCACGCTGCTGTTCGTGGCGGTCATCATCCTGCAGCTCTTCCTGCCGCCCGAGCTGTCGCTCGACCAGCTCATCCGCGTGATGGTGATGATCACCGCCTTCTCCTCGGCGTACATGGCGGAGGTGATCCGCGGCGGCCTGCAGGCGATTCCCGGCGGCCAGTACGAGGCGGCGCAGGCGGTCGGCCTGAGCTACTGGAAGATGATGCGCCTGATCGTACTGCCGCAAGCGCTCAAGATCGCGATACCCGGAATCGTCAATACCTTCATCGGCCTGTTCAAGGATACGACGCTGGTGGTCACCATCGGTCTGTTCGACATCCTGGGCCACGCGCGGCTGCTGCAGAGCCATCCGGATTGGAACGGCAAGGTCGACTATGAGACGTTTCTGATCGCCGCGATCTTCTTCTTCGTGATCTGCCTTTCTATGTCGCGCTACTCGATCAACCTCGAGAAACGCCTCGACACCACCCGGCGCTAGGACGCCGGGACCGACGCCAGGGAGCGAGCATGCCAGGAACCGACATTCAGGACGCGGCCGAGAACACGTACCGTCCTCTACGGCAAGAGCCGATCATCCGCATCGCCGGCCTCAACAAGTGGTTCGGGGCGCTGCACGTGCTGCGCGACATCGACCTGACCGTGACGCCGCAGGAGCGCATCGTCATCTGCGGCCCGTCGGGGTCCGGCAAGTCGACCCTCATCCGGTGCATCAACCGGCTCGAAGAGCACCAGAGCGGCTCGATCGTCGTGGAGGGGACCGAGCTGACCCACGACCTGAAGAACATCGACGCCATCCGCCGCGAGGTCGGCATGGTGTTTCAGCAGTTCAACCTGTTCCCGCACCTGACGGTGCTGCAGAACTGCACGCTGGCGCCGATCTGGGTGCGGCGGATGGCGCGCAAGGATGCCGAAGCGCAGGCGATGGAGTTTCTGGAGCGGGTGAAGATACCGGAGCAGGCGCGCAAGTACCCGGGGCAGCTCTCGGGCGGGCAGCAGCAGCGCGTGGCGATCGCCCGCTCGCTCTGCATGCGGCCCAAGATCATGCTGTTCGATGAACCGACCTCGGCGCTCGATCCGGAGATGATCAAGGAGGTGCTCGACGTGATGGTCGACGTGGCGGAGTCCGGCATGACCATGCTGGTGGTCACGCACGAGATGGGATTCGCCTCGCAGGTCGCCGACCGGGTGATGCTCATGGACGAAGGCCAGATCGTCGAGCAGAACACCCCGGATGAGTTCTTCAACAACCCGCGCTCCGACCGCACCAAGCTGTTCCTGAGCCAGATCCTCAGCCACTGACCCGGGCGCGCGGCGCAGGGCGCGCTCATCGCCGAGCCGGAGTTTGACAAACCGGAGAGCGATCCCTACCGTGCTTGGCAGGCCGGTCACCGGAGGTGCGGTATATGCGCATACGCTGCCGCCCGCGCCGCGCACCGTGCCGATGCCACCATAACGCTACCGGAGATCACCCTTGGCAAGCGACGACCCGGTCGATCCTCGATTCAAGGACCTGCTCGACCAATTCGAGCGCCACATCCGCGAAGACGCCGATTTGGAACGCCTCAAGGTGATCCGCCGGCAGATACGGACCGCCTTGCCGCTGTCGGTGCGCCGGTACCTGCCGGCCTACCTGCTGCAGGAGGCGGTCGGCGCCGGTGTGCCGCGCGCGGCTGCCGGACGCGACCGCCCCGTTGCGACCGATCGGAAGCCGCCGCGGCCCGCCGAGCGACCCGCGCCCGTCGAGCGACCCGCCGAGCGCAGCGAGCGCGCCGCCGATGCGGAGTCAACCAGCGCGGCCGGCTCGCCCGTTGCGCGGGAGGACGCGGCCCCGCCGGAGGCCGACGGTGGCGGTGATGAGATGGCGCGCCTGTTCGTGAGCGTCGGGCGCAGCCGGCGGGTGTCGCGTCAGATGCTGGCCGACCTGTTCGTCGCCAAGCTGGACCTGCCGCACGACCACCTTGGCGAGGTGAGGGTCCTCGACAACTTCTCCTTCATCGAAGTGCCGTCGGAGTTCGCCCAGGCGGCGATCGACAAGATCAGCGGCGAGACCCTGAACGGGCGGCGCGTGAACGTCGACTACGCGCGCAGCAAGAAGTCCTGACGGCGCTCACCGGCCGGCCGCCCGCCTGACCCGCCGTGGCCGGCGACCATGCAGGCGGGCTGGCCGTTGGTGTGGGCCGGCATCCGGGCGGTGGTGAGCGTCACCTCCATGCGCCGGCGCTGCAGGCGGCGCTGGCCGCCGCCGCCGGTGCGCGGCTGGAGGTCGAGATCGGTTGCGGCAACGGCATCTTCCTTGCCGACTACGCGGCGGCCCGGCCGGACCGCGTCTGCGTCGGCATCGACCTCAAGCAGCGCCGGTGCGAGAAGGCGCAGCGGAAGCTGCAGCGCCGGGGGCTCAGCAACGCGTTCGTGATCAACGGCCGCGCCGAGGAGGTGATCGACCGTCTGCCGCCGGGGAGCGTCCACGCGTTCCACCTCTATTTCCCGGACCCGTGGCCCAAGGCGCGCCACCGTCGCCGGCGCCTGCTGCGCGGCGGCGTCCTGGACCGCATGGTGAACGCGCTGGCGGCGGGCGGGCGGATACTGTTCGCGACCGACTTCCTGGATTACCACGTGCAGGCGCGGGTGCTTTTCGCCTGCCATCCGGCGCTGCAGCTCGACGACGCGGCGGCGCCGCGCGGCGCGGACCGATCGACGTTCGCGGTGCGGCTGGCCGGCGTGGGCGCCGGCATGCGGGTCGCCTGCGCGTACAAACGGCCGTGCTGATGCCCCGGCCGCGCTGAAGGCCCCCCGCTTCAACGGTTGCGGCGTTCCTCCGCCGACTGGCACGGAACGCAGAACAGCGCGTACGGCAGCGCCTCCAGCCGTTCGTCGGGGAGCCGGTCGCCGCACCGCATGCAGGCTCCGTAATGACCGGTCTGAATCCGCGCCAGCGCCGACTGGATCAGATTGAGGCGCCGCACCTCCTGAGCGCCGAGCGTCTCCAGCGTCTTGCGGTCCATGTCCTCGGTGGCGACGTCGGCCAAGTCCTTGGGGTCCAGGCTGCCCAGGGCGCCGCGCGCCAGGGAGTCCTCTTCGGCCAAGTGCTGCAGGATCCCGCGTTTGAGGCTCAGCAGCTTGTCGCGCATCCGATCGACCGGGGTCTTGACGGTCGCGTCCTCCGAATCAGCCATGGTCGTAGAGCGGCCGGAAGATACCGAAATCGGGGACCGCGATCAACCGGAAAGGTTCGGGTCAGGGTACGCGCGCCGCCGGGTCGAGGCGCAGCGACGCGGAGTTGATGCAGTAGCGCGCACCGGTCGGCGCCGGGCCGTCGTCGAAGACGTGGCCCAGATGGGCGTCGCAGCGGGCGCACAGCACCTCGGTGCGGCGCATGAACAGCGAGCGGTCCTCCTCCGTCCGCACCGCGCGGCCATCGCGCGGGGCGGTGAAGCTGGGCCAGCCGGTGCCGGAGTCGAACTTGTCGGCGGAGTCGAACAGCGCCTGTCCGCAGCAGCGGCAGCGGTAGGTGCCCGGCTCCTTGCTGCGCCAGTACCGGCCCGTGAACGGCGCCTCGGTCCCCTTGCGGCGCGTCACCCGATACTCCTGGTCGGAGAGCTCGCGCCGCCACTCGGCGTCGGTCTTGGCCACCTTGTCCACGGTCTTGTCCACTTTTGGCGCTCCTACAGATCGATCTGCGCGGCCACCGGCCGCATGCCGGCGATGACGGCGCCGATCAGGTCGTCGAGGTCGCGGCCGAGCATGGCGCAGCCGCGCTCGATCACGGCCCGGTCGACCCCGGCGGCGAACCCCTTCTGCTTCCACTTCTTGCGCACCGACTTGACCTCCAGGTCGCGCACGCTCTTCGACGGGCGCACCAGCGCGCAGGCGGTGACGAAGCCGACCAGCTCGTCGACCGCGTAGAGGGTCCTTTCCAGCCGGCTGCGCGGCTCCACGTCGGTGCAGATCTGCCAGCCGTGCGACAGCACCGCGCGCACGTAGTCGGCCGGCCACCCCGCTTCGGTCAGGATCGCCTCGGTCTTGCGGCAGTGCTCTTCCGGGAACCGCTCCCAGTCCAGGTCGTGGACCAGGCCGATCACCCCCCACGCGTCCGGGTCCTCGCCGGCCGCCTGCGCCTCGGCGCGCATCACCGCCTCCACCGCCTGGCAATGATTGCGCAGCGCCGGCGATTCGATGTAGCGCTGCACCAGCTCCCACGCCTCCGCGCGGGTCGGCACGGCCGCCATCACGCCGCCCCGACCAGCGAGCCGACCGCGTCCGCAGCGACCGGGAACATCGGCTCCAGCATGCGCATGGCCAGCGGGATCGCCTGGTCGGCCGGCAGGCAGTAGCGCATGTCCAGGAATCGGCCGCGCAGGGCGACCACCTCGTCGCGCACCTCCTCATCGCGCAGCACGACCCGCGCGATCAGCTCGGCGAGGGTTTCGAAGTCGGCCTGCTGCATGCCGTACCGGGTCATCTCCTGGACGCCCAGCCGCACGCCGCCGGAGACGGCGAAGCCTTCGTCGCCCGGCAGCGCCTGATAGTTGGCGATGATGTTGTTGCGCTCCAGGCGTTCCGCCGCCTGCTGGCCGGCCAGCGCCGGCGCGACGCGGACGATCACCTGATGGGTGTGGGTGTAGCCCTCCGACTCGCCCCCTTCCACGGCGATGCCGGCGGCGGCCAGCGCCTGCGCGAACGCGCGCGCGTTGCCGATCACCTGGCGCTGATAGTCGTCCCTGCAGGCATTCATCTCATACAGCGCCGCCAGAAAGCCGATCAGCGTACCGAGGTGATGGTTGCTGGTGGTACCGGGACAGGCGCGGTGCCGCACGTGCGGCCACAGCGGGCGAGCCGCCGGAGAGCCGAGCACCACGCCGCGCTGCGGGCCGAAGAAGGTCTTGTGCGTGCTGCCGGTGACGACCGCCGCGCCCTCGGCGAGCGGCGCCTGGAAGGCGCCGTAGAGGCCGAGCACGTGCGCCATGTCGAACATCAGCAGCGGCGCCTCGTCCCATCCGGCGGTCAGGTCGGCCACCGCGCGAACCGGCTCCGGGTGCAGGAACATGCTCTTGCCGAACACGATCAGGTCCGGGCGCCGTTCGCCGATCAGCGCCAGCAGCCGCTCCGTGTCCGCCAGATAGGGATTGTCGGCCCGCACCGGGATCGGATAGGCGCGCTCGGCGCCGGCGGCGTCGCGGTCGATCGCGTTGAACAGCGCCCCCATCGACTGGGCGCTCAGGTGGCCGCCTTCGATCAGGCCGTTGTTGATCACCGACGACAGTCGCCGCAGGGGACCGTCGTTGCCGCGATTCTTCAGGCGCAGCAACGCTTCGAAGACGACGATGTTGGCGAGCTGGCCGCTGACCGGCCGCGCCTCTACCCGGTCGCAGCCGAAGAAGCGCCGCGCCTCCGCATGCACCTCTTCCTCGATCTCCCGGATGAAGTCGGTGCCCTGGTAGAAGTAGACCTCCGCCCCCTTCAGGCGGCGGTGCTCGGCATAGCGCCCGGCGGCGTCGGCCACCTCGCACGCCTTCACCAGCAGACTGGGCGTGGTCTCCGACGGGATCAGATTGATGCACTCGCGCTGGCGCCATCGGTTATTGGCGGCCACCCGGTCGGCGAGCGCGGTCATCGTGTCGGCGAGTGTCTTCATCAGCGGTACATCCGTTCGGGATGAGAGGACTCGAACCTCCGATCTCCTGCCCCCAAAGCAGGCGCCTTGGCCACTAGGCTACATCCCGCGGGGTCGGCGGCCCGGCCAGCGCAGGCGCGCAGCGTAGCGAAGGGGACCGCCGCCGTCAACCGAACGGCGCGCGGCGGCGCGGCCGCGGCGAACGGGGCGCACTTGCCGCTCACCGCGCCGATTCGGCAGACTCTCACCCGGACGTGGGCGTCCATAGCTCAGCGGGATAGAGCAGCAGCCTTCTAAGCTGCGGGTCAGAGGTTCGAGTCCTCTTGGACGCGATGGCGCCCCGCACCGTTCGGGAAATCGGCTTATGCGGAATCGTGATGACCGGCTGGCGGCGCTGGCCCAGGAAAACGACCGGCGCATCGTGCTGCTGGTGCTCGACGGGCTCGGCGGGCTGCCGCGTGAGCCGGGCGGCCGCACCGAGCTGGAGAGCGCCCGCACGACCAACCTGGATGCCGCCGCGGCGGCCGGCGAATGCGGCCTGCACCTGCCGGTCGGCTACGGCGTGGCGCCCGGCTCGGCGCCGGGCCACTTGGCGCTGTTCGGCTACGACCCGCTCGACGCGCCGGTAGGCCGCGGTCTGGTGGCCGCCTTGGGAATCGGCTTCCCGCTACGGGACGGCGACGTGGCGGCGCGGCTCAACTTTGCCTCCAGCGATGCCGGCGGGCGCATCACCGACCGGCGCGCCGGGAGGATCGCGACCGAGGTCTGCGCCGAGCTGTGCGCGCTGCTCGACGGTATCGAGCTGGCCGGGGCCGAGCTGTTCGTACGGCCGGTGAAGGACTACCGGGCGGTGGCGGTGCTGCGCGGACCGGCGCTCTCCGACCGGATCGCCGACACCGACCCGCAGCGTACCGGCGTTCCGGCGCTCGCGCCGCGCGCGCTGGAGCCGGCCGCCGAGCCGACCGCCCGCATCGTCGCCGACTTCCTGCGGCAGGCGCGCGAGCGGCTGGCCGGCCGACGGCCGGCCAACGACCTGCTGCTGCGCGGCTTCGCCGTGCGCCCGGCGCTGCCGCCGCTGCACCGGCGGTTCGCCATGCGCGGCCTGGCGATCGCGGTCTATCCCGACTACAAGGGGGTCAGCCGCCTGGCCGGCATGGACGTGATCGAAGGGCTCGACGACCTGGACGGGCAGCTCACGGCGCTCGCCGCAGCGTGGTCGGGCGCGCACCGCTTCTTCTTCGTGCACCACAAGCAGACCGACTCGGCCGGCGAGGACGGCGATTTCGACGCCAAGGTCGCGGAGATCGAGCGGGTCGACGCCGCCTTGCCGGACATCCTGGCGCTCGCCCCGGACGTGTTGATCGTCACCGGCGATCACTCCACCCCGGCGGTGGCGCGCACCCACACCGAGCACCCGGTGCCGTTCCTGATCCGCGCCGCCGCCGGCCGGCCCGACGCCGTCCGCGCATTCGGCGAACGCGACTGCGCGGCCGGCGCGTGGGGCGTGCTGCCCGCCAACGCCCTGCTGCCGATCGCCGCCGGGTACGCGGGCAAACGGCGCCGCTTTGGCGCATGACCGCCCGGCGCTCGAACCGGAGTCGGCCGGCGTCAACGACGCGCTGCTCGACCGGCACGAGCGTACCGGCCGGCCCGCGTGGCGCATCTACGAGCCGGCGGAGCCGGCCATCGTGTTCGGCGCCGCCGGCCGGGCGCAGACCGACGTGTACGTCGAGCGGGCGCGCGCCGACGGCGTGCCGTTGCTGCGGCGGCGCGGCGGCGGCGGCACCGTCCTGCTCGCTCCCGGGCAGCTCGTCCTGGCGCTGGTGGCGGCGGTCGACTCCGCGTACCGCAACCGCGAGCACCTGTGCGCGATCAACGCCTGGGTGGCGGAAGCGCTCGCCGGGCTGGGCGTGAGCGGCGTGCGCCCGCAGGGCATCTGCGACTTGGCGATCGGCGACCGCAAGGTGCTCGGCGCTTCGCTGTTCCGGCGCCGCAACGTGCTCTTCTACCAGTCGAGCCTGCTGGTCCGCTGCGACCTGACGCTGTTCGGCCGGTACCTGCGGCATCCGGTCCGGGAGCCGGACTACCGGGCGCGGCGCGCGCACGCCGCGTTCTGCACCACGCTGGCCGAACGGGGCCATGCGCTTTCGCCCGAACGGGTCGCCGCGGCGTTGCGTCCGGTGGTGGAACGACGGCTCGACCTGCCCGGCCTGGGCATCCCGGCTGCCGCGTGCGGCTGACCGGCGCGGGCGGGCCGGCGGGCGCCGGCGCGGCGATCGCCCGCGCGGCGGCGACCGGCGCGGCGCTGCTGGCGCTCGGCTGCTCCTCCGCCGCTACCGACGCCCGCTTCGACGCCGCCGACGGCCGGCGGAGCACGTTGCGCGTCAGCTCCGTCGACGGCAGCCGCCACGCGCGGCTGGCGCCGGCCGAAGGGATCGCGGCGACCGGAATCCTGCACCCGCGCACCGCCGTGACGGTCGGCGCCGGCCAGGTGCTCTACCTCCAGTACCGCACCACGTTGGCGGAAGCGACCGTGAGCGTGGTGGCCGAAGACGGCGGCGAAATCGGCCGCTATCGGCTCACGGCCGGCGGCGGCGTGCCGGTCCACCGCCAGCTTCCGGTGCCGGCCGGCCCGCTGCGCGGCTTCCGGCTGTGGACCGGCGAGCCGGTCGGTACGCTCGACCTGACGGCCGCCGGCATCGCGCCGGCGCGCACCGGCGTGGCGCTGATCGACGGTGTGCTGCACGTCGGCGTCGACGCGCACCTGCCGCCCGGCACCACGGCGGACGCCGGCGGCATCCTCGATCTGGCGGTCCGCCTGCCGGCTCCGCACGCCGCTCCGCAGCCGGGCCGGACGCTGATGGTGCGGTCGAGCTTCACGCCGCCGGCCACCGGCGGCACCGGTGAGCTGCTGCTGTCGGTGTCGGACGGCGGCGGCGCCGGCGCGGAGCGGCGTGCGACCGTGGCGGTGGTGTTGACCGCCGGCGAACGGTCGATCCACCTGCACGAGGCGGTGTTGGGGTTCGTGCCGGTCGAGGTGCAGGCGCTCGGCCACGCCGGCGGCACGGTCCGCTATCTGCAGGTCGGCCGGACCGCGGCCGGCGCGGCGCCGCTGCCGGCCGACCTCGACACGATCATGGCCTACCCGCAGAGCGCATGGCGCGGCGCGGCGTGGGAGGTGTTCCGCTGGAACGCCCTGCCCGAAGTGTTGATCTTCGATACCGCCAGCTACGCGATCCAGGAGGACCTGTTTCGCCGGCTCGCCTACTACGTGGAGAAGGCCGGCTTCCGGGGCACGGTGTGGAGCGATCGGGAGCTGGACGGCCGCTACGGCTACAACGCCCACGACTACGCCGCCGCCGACCTGGCGCGGTTCTTCACGGAGGCCGGGCGGGCCGGCGTGCCGCTCAACGACCGGGAGCGGTGGCTGCGCGACTTCCTGGCGGCCGAGCGCGTGATCCGCGCCGCCGGGCAGGGAGACCGGACCGGCTGGCAGGTCGGTGAGCGGGGCGGCGCGGTGCTGTCGATCAGCCGGGAGTCGCCGCCGGCGCAGCGCGCATTGCTCCTGCGGCACGAGGCCGCGCACGGCGTCTACTTCGTCGACGCCGGGTACCGAGCCGAGATCGCCGCCCTGTGGCAGGAGATCGGCGAGCCGGCGCGCCATGCGTGGCGCTCCTATCTGGCCGCCCTCGGCTACGATACCGCCTGGGAGGACTTGATGCGGAACGAGTTCCAGGCGTACCTGGCGCACAACGGCGAGCGGACGCTCGGCTACTACTTCGGCGAGCTGGCGCCGGCGCGCATCCGCCGCAAGCTGCCGGCCGAGCAGGAGGCGTCCGGCTGGTTCGAGGCCGGCGCGGAGGCGATACGCGGCCAGCACCGGCGGGTCGACCGCGCCCTGCAGGCGGCGGCCGGCATGCGCGCCGGCCGCCTAGCTACCGTTTCGTTGCGCCGTTAGGCCGGGCTGCGGTCACGCCGCAACCGGCGCCATCCAGCCGTGCCGGTCCGGCAGGAGAGGCGGCCGTCTGCGGTCACGCCGCCACCGGCACCATCCAGCCGTGCCGGTCCGGCAGGCGCCCGAACTGGATGCCCTTGAGCTGCCGCAGGAAGTGCAGGGCGCGCGGGCCGATCTTCCCGTCTCCGAACGTCACCGTCCGCCCTGCGTGCGTGAGCGAGCCGAAGTGCGCGACCCCGGCGGCGGTGCCGGTGCCGAAGAACTCGACCGCGTCGTCGCATACCTCCTCCACCGACACGCGGCGCTCCTCGACCGTCATGCCCTCTTCTTCGGCCAGGGTCATCACCGACTGGCGCGTGATGCCGGGCAGGATGGTGTCGCCCAGGGAGGGCGTGACCAGGGTGCCGCCCGTCAGCACCGCGAACAGGTTGCAGGAGGAGCCTTCCTCCAGGTACCGGTGCTCGGCGGAATCGAGGAAGATCGCCTCCATGCAGCCGGCCGCCTCCGCCTCCTTCTTGGCCAGCGCGCTGGTGACGTAGTTGCCGCTGCACTTGATCCAGCCGGTGCCTCCCGGCGTGGCGCGCACGCGCCGCGTGGTGGTGGTGGAGGTGTCGCCGTCCAGGCTGAAGTACGAGCCGACCGTGGTGTTGACGATGATGACCCACGGCTGCACCGACAGATCGACGCCGATCCCGGACTCGGCGTAGGTGAACGGCCGGACGTAGACCGTGTCGGCGGCGATGAAGTCGTCCGCCTCCCACGCCGGGTCGTAGGCGGGCGTGAAGCCGAGCGCCCGGTTGCGCTCCACGACCTGCCGGACGGCGCGGACGAAGGTGTCGGCGGGGAAGGGCGGCATGAGCAGCCCCTCCATCGAACGCGCCATGCGCAGGCCGTTGTCGAGGGGGCGGAACAGCGACAGCGAGCCGTCCGGCTGCGGGAACGCCTTGAGGCCCTCGAAGCAGGCCAGCCCGTACTGCGTGGTGAAGTTGACCAGCGGGAGCTGCTCGAACCGGTTGCGCTCCAGGTAGAGCCGCTCCTGCTCGTCGTTCGGCAGCGCGGCCTCGGCATCCGCGCTCAGATGCCGCTGTTCGGTAAAGTCCTCGCGCCACGTCCCGTCGAACTTGGCGCTGTATACCCAGGGGTAGATCGCTAACGTAAAGCTCTTTGCCACGGCCGGTCCATTCTACACCGAGCGCGGTCCGTCCGGGGAAGGGACGGCGTCCGGGGAGGAACGGCCGGGAAGGGCTTCGCCGGGCTGCGGTCCGGCTTGACAACGGGGCGGGCGGCGGTGAAGCTGTCGGTCCACGACCGACGGTGGGTGTAGTTCAATCGGTAGAGCGCCAGACTGTGGATCTGGATGTTGTGGGTTCAAGCCCCATCACCCACCCGACGCTCCACGGCTGCGCCCGTAGCTCAGTTGGATAGAGCGACGGACTTCGAATCCGTAGGTCGCAGGTTCGAGTCCTGCCGGGCGTGGGGGGCGGGCCGTTAGCTCAGTTGGTAGAGCAGCAGACTCTTAATCTGCGGGTCGAAGGTTCGAGTCCTTCACGGCTCAGGCGAATCGGCGTCTCGCCGCTTGACGCAGGCGCCGCTCGCAGTGCACGGTGTGGGGTACGCGAGATGCCGCGAGAGTGGTGGAACCGGCAGACACGCCAGACTTAGGATCTGGTGCCGCAAGGCATGAGGGTTCGAGTCCCTTCTCTCGCACGTGTTCGACGCGGGAATAGCTCAGGGGTAGAGCGCCACCTTGCCAAGGTGGAAGTCGCGGGTTCAAATCCCGTTTCCCGCTACGCTCTGACGGCGGCCCTGCGCCGCTCACTCGGCCGCGAGCGCCGCTACCCGGACTGACGCGCGTGATACAGCACCAGGAAGAGCACCTTCAGCAGAACGCCGAAGTCCGGCTGTCGGTCACGGTCGCGGCGTCGGAGGTGCAGCGCGTGTACGACGCCACCGTCGCCAAGCACCGCCGCACCGTCCGTATCAAGGGCTTTCGCAAGGGCAAGGTGCCGCGTGACGTCCTGATCCGCAAGGCGGGAGACGCGATGCTGGCGGAGACCGCCGAGACGATCATCGGCGAAGCGGCCCGGCAGGCGCTGGAGGCGGCAGAACATCCGCCGATCCGCACCTCGCACCCGCGCGCGGAGCCGGCCGAGCCGTTGGCGCCCGGATCGCCGTTCCGGTTCGACCTGCTCTACGACACCAAGCCGGCGGTGAGCCTGGGACGCTACCGGGGGGTGGCGGTGAAGCGGCTCCGCTTCCGCGTCGACGACGCGGACCTGGCGCGCGAACTCGACGCGATCCGCGAGCGGAACGCCGTGATCGTGGAGAAGCAGGGCGACGTGGTCGAAGCCGGCGACGTGGTGGAGATCGACTACGTCGAGGTCGACGGCGGCCGTCCGGCCGCCGCGACGCGGCGGGAGGGGTTCGTGTTCGAGGTCGGCACCGGCTACAACCTGCACCGCATCGACGACGACCTGGTCGGCATGCGCGTCGACGAGGAGCGCGACATCGCCAAGACCTACCCCGGCGACTTCGGGGAGGCGTCGCTCGCCGGCCGATCGCTGGTCCTGCGCGTCCGCGTGCGCCGCCTGCGGGAGAAGCAATTGCCGGACCTGGACGACGAATTGGCGCAAGATGTCAGCGATCGCTTCCAGTCCCTGGAAGACCTGCAGGCGGACATCCGCGAGCGCCTGCTCCGCAACGGCCGCCGGATCGTTCGCGAGCGGCTGATCTCCGCGATCATCACCGCCGTCGACGAGAACTCGGTGGTCCCCCTGCCGCGATCGCTGGTCGATGCCGGCCTGGCGGCCCAGTGGGCGTCGATGGTGTCGCGCTACGGCGGCAGCGAGCGCCGGGCGACCGTCGAGCTGCAGCGGTCCGGGACCGACCGCGAGACGGTGATCGAGCGGTGGCGTCCGGCCGTCGAGCAGCGCACGCGCCTGATGTTGATCGCCGACCGGCTGGCGGACGTCGAAGGCATCGAGGTCGACGGCGCGGAGGTCGAGCAGGCGATCGAGCGCCTTGCGCAGGCGCGCTCCGCGGATGTCGAACAGGTGCGGAAGGTCTACGAGCGCGATGACATGCTGGCGTCGCTGCGCACCGAGCTCCGCAACGAGAAGCTCTACGACCGTCTGATCGAGCTGGCCGCGGTCCGGGACGGCGACGAGCTCTCCTATGTGGACTTGGTATCGGGAAAGGGCTAACTTTGAGACGGCGCCGCCGGGAGACGCCGTGCGGGCCGCATCGAACCTGCCATGGACGAACTCACCCTATGAACGAACAGCTCAACGCGCTCGTCCCGATCGTCATAGAACAGACCGGGCGCGGCGAACGGTCCTACGACATCTACTCGCGGCTGCTCAAGGACCGCATCGTCTTCATCGACGGAGAGATATATGACATCACCGCCGACCTGGTGGTGGCGCAGCTCCTGTTCCTGGAGTCGCAGGACCCGGAGAAGGACATCCACGTCTACATCAACTCGCCCGGCGGCGTGGTGACCGCCGGGCTGGCGATCTACGACACGCTCCGCTACATCAGCGCGGACGTGCAGACGATCTGCCTGGGGCAGGCGGCGTCGATGGGCGCCCTGCTGCTGGCGGCCGGCACCAGGGGCAAGCGGACCGCCCTGCCGTCCGCCCGGCTGCTGATCCACCAGCCGTGGGGCGGCGTTTCCGGGCAGGCGGCCGACATAGGCATCCAGGCGCGCGAGCTGGTGCGTCTGAAGCGCCTGATCATCAGCTACTTCGCGGAGTGCACCGGCAAGGACGAGAGCGTCGTTGCGCAGGATCTGGAACGGGACTACTATATGTCGTCGGACGAGGCTGCGGAGTACGGCCTGATCGACAAGGTCCTCACGAGGCGCGCTGATGGGCAAGACCGCAAAGACTGACGACAAGCTCTGTTCCTTCTGCGGCAAGACCGCGGAGACCGCCCGCCGGCTGATCGCCGGGCCGGGCGTGTACATCTGCGACGAGTGCGTGGTCGTCTGCAAGAAGATACTGGACGAGGAGGACGTGTTCTCCGCCGAGTTCCGGGAGGAGGTCCCCAAGCCGCGCGCGATCAAGCGCTACCTCGACCAGTACGTGATCGGGCAGGAGGACGCCAAGAAGGTCCTGGCGGTCGCCGTGTACAACCACTACAAGCGGATCACCATGCCCGATCGCGGCGACGACGTGGAGATCGAGAAGTCGAACGTGCTGCTGATCGGCCCCACCGGCACCGGCAAGACCCATCTGGCCAGAACGCTCGCGCGCAAGTTGAAGGTGCCGTTCGCCATCGCCGACGCCACCACCCTGACCGAGGCCGGGTACGTGGGCGAGGACGTCGAGAACATCCTGCTGCGGCTGATCCAGAACGCCGGCAACAACGTCCCCGCCGCCGAGCGCGGCATCATCTACATCGACGAGATCGACAAGATCGCCAAGAAGGGCGAGAATGTGTCGATCACGCGGGACGTGTCGGGAGAGGGCGTGCAGCAGACGTTGCTGAAGATCATCGAAGGGACCGTGGCGTCGGTACCCCCGCAGGGCGGCCGCAAGCATCCCAACCAGGAGATGCTGAAGATCGACACCTCGAACATCCTGTTCATCTGCGGCGGCGCGTTCATCGGCCTGGATCACGTGGTAGCGGCGCGCGTGATGCAGTCGCCGCTCGGGTTCGGCGCCGAGGTTGAGAACCGGCGCAACCGCAACCTGCTGTCGCTCTACTCGCACCTGCAGCCCGACGACCTGATCCGCTACGGCATGATCCCGGAATTCATCGGGCGGTTGCCGATCATCGTCACGCTGGGGGAGCTGACCGTCGATTGGCTCAAGCGCATCATCGTCGAGCCGAAGAACTCGGTGATCAAGCAGTATCAGGCGTCGTTGCGGATCGACGACGTCGACCTGTCGTTCGAGGACGACGCCATCACCGCCATCGCCGAGAAGGCGATGGACCGCAAGACCGGCGCTCGCGGCTTGCGCTCGATCATCGAAGCCGCCATGGTCGATATCATGTTCACCATTCCGTCGATGCACGGGATGAAGAAGGTGGTGGTCACCCGTGACGTCATAGAGCAGTCCCAGACTCCGGAAGTGGAGTTCGTCGCCGCCGACGAGAAGAAGTCGGCTTAGCGATGCTGCGCCCCGCTGACGTCTGGACGATGGCCCGCGCGCCCGAAGGGCCGGCCGTGCTGATCCGGCCGACCGGAGCGAACGTGGCCGTTCCGGTCTATGTCGACGGCTGCATAGCTCAGTCGATCTACATCGCCCTGCGCGGCGAACGGCAGAGCCGGCCGCTGACGCACGACCTGTTCCTGCAGACGCTGGCCGCGCTGCAGGTCTCCGTGGAGCGCGTCGAGATCACGGAGATCAAGAACATCGGCGGCAACGGCACCTTCTTCTCGCGCCTGGTGCTGCTGCAGGACGGCCGGGAGGTGGAGGTCGACTCGCGCACGTCGGACGCCATCGCCATCGCGTTGCGGGCCAGGTGTCCGATCTTCATCGATGAGGACGTAGTGGATCAGGCGGCCATCCCGGTATCGAACGTGGAGGGCGGCGAGGCCGCCGACGGCGGGGAAGACGCCGAGGCCGATGAGGGCGGCGGCGGAGTCGACGTGGTCGGACGGCTCAAGCAGGAACTGGCGTCGGCCGTCCGCGAAGAGAACTATGAGGAGGCGGCGCGGTTGCGCGACCGCATCACCGAGCTGGAGGGTCCGTCGTAGCGGTCAGGGACCGTCGTAGCGGGCCGAAGGTCGATCAGGCGGTCTTGGGCTTGACCTCTTCGTCGCCCTTCTGCTTGACGTTCGCCAGCCGCTCTTCGATCAGCTGCTCGATGTCGCTCTTGTCCTTGCCGAGGGAGTACGAGACCTCATCCACCATCAGCCGCAACGCGCTGTCGAACAGCTTGCGCTCCAGGATCGGCAGCTCCTTGATCCGGCTGCGGTAGGACAATGAGCGTACCACGGAGGCGATGTCGTTGACCGCGCCCCGCTTCAGCAGATCGAGGTTCATCTGATAGCGCAGCTTCCAGTCGGTCGGGATCGGGTCGAAGTCCTCGGCGATCAGCCGCAGGGCGCGCTCCGCCTTGCGCTTGCTGACGATGGCGCGGATGCCCAGGTGGTCCGCCTTGTCCACGGGGATCATGATCGTCATGTCGGAGACTTCCAGATAGACGACGTAGTACAGGGTCGGCTTGCCCTGAAAATCCCGCTCCTCCAGCCGCTCGACCCGTCCCACCCCCTGCAGCGGATAGACGATCTGCTGGCCCACGGCGTACCGGGTCCGGGGGCGGGTCGTCCGGCGCCGGCTGCTCCGGGCCGCGGTGGTCGTGGTCGCGGCCTTCGGTGCTTGGTCCGCCTTGGCGGTGGCCGGCGCGGAGGCCCCGGCCGCGGTGCCGTTCGCTCCGTTGGCCGAGCCGCTCGGCGGCGGCGCATCCCCGTCTGCGGGCGCGCGCCTGGTACTGCGGCTCCCGCCGGACTTCCGCTTGGCGGGTTTGGGTCGCGCCGGTTGGGCTGCCACAGGCTCGGCTGCCGCTGGTTCCGCCGGCAGCGGTTCGACCGCCTCTGTTGGCGCTCCTGCCTCCGGTTGCGTGACCTCCTCTGTTTGCGTGACCGCCTCTGGTTGCGCGCCTGCCTCTGGTTGCGCGATTGCGGCCGGCTGCGTCGATTCCGTCGTCTCGGTAGACTGGATCGCACCCTCACTGGGAGACGCGGCTGACCTCATGTACGAAGTATCGCACAGACCCGGCTCCGGGTCAAAGCCGACCCGCCCATGATCGGCTCGGAACGGTCCGGCAGCCGGCTGAAGCGGGTGCTCAGCATCGCCGCATACCCGGCGCTGTTCGCGGCGATGGCGGCGGTCGTGATCATCTACTGGGAACCGATATGGGGCTTGGTGCGCGATCAGGAGGCGCTGCGCGCCTGGGTCGACGGCTACGGGGTGGCCGCCCCTGCCGCGTTCATTGCGATCCAGGTGCTGCAGGTGGTGATCTTCGTGATCCCGGGCGAGGTGCCGCAGGTGGCGGCGGGGTACCTGTTCGGCATCCCGCTGGGCATCGCCCTCACGCTGGCCGGCGCCGCGCTCGGCTCCGCGATCGGCTTCCTGCTGTCGCGCGCGCTGGGGCGGCCGTTTCTGCGCGCGATCGTGTCGGAGGCGCGCAGCCGGCAGGTGGAGGAGTTGATCGCGTCGCCCCGCGGCGTGGCGACCCTGTTCCTGCTCTACCTGATCCCCGGCATCCCCAAGGATGTCCTGTGCTACGTGGCCGGCATCGGCCCGATCCGCCTGGGCGTCTATCTGCTGGCCAGCACCGCCGGGCGCCTGCCGGGGGTGGCGGTGAGCGTGGTGCTCGGCGAAGCGCTGGCCGAGCGGCAGTGGACGGCGGTGGGGATCGCCCTCGGCGTGGCGGTGGCGCTGTTCGCGGCCGGGTATCTGCTGCGCCGTCACCTGCTCGACCTGCTGCAACGCTTCGCGCAGGGCGAGCAGCCGGGCCGCGGTCAGGGCGATCAGCCGGGCGTCGGCTCCGGTACCGCGGCGACCCCGGCGGGCAAGTCCGCCCGCCGGAAGCCCAAGTAGCGGAAGGGGTGGATGTCGAGCAGGTTGGGCGTCCAGCCGTCGATCCGCTGCAGGTCGATGAGCGATACGGTGGCCGAGTGGTCGACCGGCAGGATGACCGCGTCCTGCAGCAGCAACGCCTCGGCCTCGGCGAGTAGCTGCAGGCGCTCCAGGCCGGTCGCCCCCAGCGCCCGATCTATCGTCCGGTCGTAGTCGCGGGAGGCGTAGCCGGCGTCGTTGAGGTTGCTCCCGCTGGTCCACATCTGCAGGAAGGTGATCGGATCGGCGAAGTCGCCGATCCAACTGCCGATCGTCAGGGTGAACGCGCCGGCCTTGATCTCCGCCAGGTAATCGCCGTACTCCCGCATCTGCGCGACGGTGACGTCGACCCCCGGATCGGCCTCCCATGCCTGCTCCAGAAGCCGGGCCAACTGCGCCGCCGACCCGGAGCCCGCCACCTTGATGACGATCGGCGGCAGGCCGGCTCCGCCGGCGAAGCCGGCCTGTTCGAGCAGGCGCCCGGCGGTGTGCGGATCCGCGGCGGTGATCCCCTCTACCGCCGGGTAGTCGGCCATCCGCGGTACCAGCGCGCTGGTCGGGTACCATGTCTGCTCGGTGCTGCGCACCGTCTCCCAAGGCACCAGCAGCGCCAGAGCGCGGCGCACGCGCACGTCGTCGTACGGCGGGTCGCTCGACCGGAAGACGAAGTAGGTGGTGCCGAACAGCCGGTTGGCGACCACGAACGGCCGGATCTGATCCGAGAGCTCGAAGTCGTTGGCCCAATGGATGTCGCCGGCCAGGAAGCCGGCGTTGATGGCGCGCGGGTCGTCGATGAAGCGGATGCGGACGCGGTCCAGGTCGACCGTCGACCGCGCCCAGTAGTGCGGATTGCGCTCGAAGACCAGCTCCCCCCCCCCCCCCCCCCTGCCTGCCACTCGGCCAGCCGGAACGGACCGTTGCCGATGATCGGCGCCTGCCGCTCCCACCCGACCTGCGCGCGGTAGGCCGGGTAGACCGGGGCGAAGGCGTGGTGCGCCAGCATGCTCAGAAAGTGCTCCGCCGGCCGCTCCAGCACCACCTCCAGCTCGCCGGGCGAGATGGCGCGGATGCCGACCTGCTCCTGGTCGCCGGTGATCCCCGCGCGGTAGTCGGCGACGCCGCGGATCACGTCGAACATCAGCGAGTATTCCGCCTGTTCGCCGGGATCGATGACGCGCATCCACGAAGCCCGAAAGTCCTCCGCCACCACGCGCGTGCCGTCGGAGAAGCGGGCGTTGTCGCGCAGGAGGAACCGGTAGCGGAGGCCGTCGCCGGATACGCGCCAGGTGTGCGCCACGCCGGGGACCGGGGCCAGGGTGACCGGGTGGTAGGAGACCAGACCCTCCGACAGCGCCGTGAAGAGCTGCGCCTCGGTATGCGTGAAGGCGTGCAGCGGGTCGAAGGCGACCGACGGCCGGCCGGCGTAGGCGACGGTCAGCTCGCGCGCGGCCGCCTCGTCGGCGGCGAGCGCGGGAGGAACGGCGGCGATGAGCAGCGCGGCGGCCGACAGGACCACGACGGCCGCCGCGCCGGCCGTTCTGCGGCGATCGACGGCTGCGGCGGTCACCGGCGCCGGAATGCGTCGAGCGGATCGATGCCGAGCCGCACGCGCAGGTAGATGTAGCCGGCCAGCAACCCGCCCAGATGGGTCAGGTGGGCGACGTGCGTGCGCTGCCCGGTCACCTGGAACAGCAGCGCCAGTCCGCCCAGGATGAGCACCATGGTGGTCGAACGCATGGGAATGAACCAGAAGGTGACGATCTGATGGGGATTGAGCACCGCGTAGGCCAGCATGACCCCGTACACGGCGCCCGACGCGCCCAGGATCGCCACCGGCGCGGCTGACAGCAGCGCCAGGATCGTGCTGAACAGGCCGGCGAGCACCCCGCAGGCCAAGTAGAGGGTCAGGAACTCGGAACTGCCGATCTCCCGTTCCACGGGCGATCCGAACAGGAACAGCATGAGCATGTTGAAGATCAGGTGCAACATGCCGCCGTGCAGGAACAGGTAGGTGACGAGCTGCCAGACGGCGCCTTCGCGCGCCAGCATCAGCGGTCGCAGGACCGCCGCGTCCACGTACGCCGGCAGGGCCAGGACCAGGAAGTAGACGGCGACGGTGACGCCGATCAACCACGTGGTCGCGTTGTACTGCCGGTACGGGAACGGCCGGCTGAGCATGCCGCGGTCGCGCACCCCGAAAAGCTACCGCCGGCTGCCGAACGGGGTCAAACCGGCGTCGTCCCGCCCGGCGTCGTCCCCGCCCGGCGCCGTCCCCGCCCGGCGCCGATGAGCGCGTCGGCCGTATCCAGCAGCCGCTGCGCCGGTTCGCCGCGGGGAGCGAGCGCGGCGAGCTCGGACCGCGTCCGCCGGTAGAGCCCGGTCGCGAGCCGGCGGGCGTCCTGCAGGCTGCCGCTGCTCTGCAGCAGGGCGATGGCCCGGTCGATCTGCGCCCGCACCTGGTCGATCGGCCGGTTCTGGATGCCGGCCAGCAATTCCCACAGCTCGGCCGGGCCGCCGCGCTCCCGATGCAGGATGACCGGCAGGCTCTTCTTGCCTTCGATCAGATCGTCTCCGCGGTCCTTGCCGGGGTTGCCGCGCTCCAGGTTGATGACGTCGTCGATGATCTGAAAGGAGGCGCCGAAACGCTCGCCGATGGTGACCAGCGAGGTCACGACCGCCGCCTCGGCGCCGCCCAGAGCCGCTCCGAGCCCCAGCGCCAATCCGGCCAGGCTGCCCGACTTCAGCCGGCACATCGACAGATAGTCGGCCTCGCTCGGAGAGACCGCTCCCGGCCGATGCCAGAGAATGTCCAGCCCCTGTCCGTAGTGCAGCTTGCGCATGGTGGCGGCGTACATGCGGTACACGCGCAACGCTTCGGCCGCAGCGAGCGTCGTCGAGCCTTCCGGCGGCGGGTCGAGTATCTTCGTGGGAAGGAAATAGGCCAGGTTGCCGGCGTTCACGGCCAGGTCCACGCCGAACTCCAGGTGCGCGGCCGGGCCGCCGCGGCGCGTGCGCGCCCCGTCCTCTATGTCGTCGATGATCAGGCTGCCGGCGTGCGTGAGCTCCACCAGCGGGGTAAGCGGCAACGCGCGGTCGCCGCCGCCGTGCATCTCGCAGGAGAGCTGCATGAACAGGGCGCGCCAGCGCTTGCCGCCCCGCTCCATCAGACGGCGGGCCGGCGCCACGATCTGCGCTCCCCGATCGGAGGTGAGCGCCGGCCGGTGCGGGCCCGGCTCCAGGAGGGCGAGGGCATCGAACAGCACCGCTTCGATCCGCGCCAGCCGCCGCTCCATGGAGCGTCACTGTCGTACCCGCCGCCTTCGCCGTCAAGATCACCGGCGACCGGTTGCACCGGCTTGCCGGCATCGGTATGATCGGCCGCAACTCCCAAAACAAGAGAGGTACAAGCTAACGTGAAACGCGTAGTGACGATCTTGGTACTCGGAGCCCTGGTGGCTTCATTCTCGTTCGCGCAGATGGACGACGACATGATGGGCGCGAACGTCATGTACATGGGCGTCGGCGTCTACACCGACGGCGGCGCGTGGCAGGAGATCGACGGCCGGCTGGCGCAGACCGACGCCGACGCCTGGGTAGCCGGCGCCATGGTGCCGGCCGGCATTCAGGGCAAGGCCGAGTACTCCTTCGATGTCTCCTACCTCGGCGGGCTGGAGGACAACGCCATCGCCTTCGGCGCCATCGTGCCCGGCTTCGTCATGGGTCTGGTATGGGACCCCGAGAACCTGGGCGGTTCGGGGTTGCACGCGCAGGTGTACAACGAAAGCGGTGAGATTCACGAGTACGGCGGCGTCACCTACAGCAGGGAAATCCCGGCGTCGATGATCGCCGGCATCACGGCGTCGACGGTGATGAGCACGCCGTTGCACGTGCGCATCCGCATCGATTCCAGCAATGGAAACGTGTGGGTCAAGGACCCGTTCGACGACGTCACGTGGTGGACGTTCACGCTGGGTCGATCGCTGGAGGAAGATGGCCACAACATGATCGGCGTCGGCACCAGCTCGGCGGCGGCCAGCTTCGGCAACTTCTCCGCCCACCCCATCGACATGGGGATGTAAGGGGATCGCTCCCCGATCCGAGCGGACCCGCTCACGCGGGCGCCGCTGCAGGATCTATCGAAGGCCGTCGCCCGTGCGGCGGCCTTTTTCATTGCGGGCTCCGTGTGGGCTTACGGGATGCGGGCGTTCCAGGCCGCGGCGCGGCGCATGAACACGGCGGGGTCGGCGCGCCACTCGGCGTATCCGACCTTCCGCCGGTCCGTGAGCCAATCGATCCGTTCATCGAGACAGGCGATCAGCTCGGCATCGGCGGCGGGCAGCGCCATGCCGCCCCACTCGACCCGATCGTCCAGGGCCGCGACCACCAGGCCGCCGCCGGAGTCGTGCGCGGCGTCGCTGTTGCCGATCTCTCCCCGCGCGATCGCGTCGATCCGGCCGTCGCGGAGCGCGGCGATCAGTTCCCGTTCGCCCAGGTCGTCGCCGAGGTAGACGATCCGCGGCGCGCCGCCGGACGGCGGGTGCAGGCGGAGCCGCTTGGCCAGCAGCGGCGACTCGCCGGCGGAGCTGATGAAGTACTCGGCGCTGCCGTCCGCGACCACGGTGCCGGCCGGCGTCTCGACCCGTACCCCCGCCGCCAGCGTCCCGTCCTCGCCGGTCAATCCGGTCAGCTGCAGCAGGCGCGCTTCGCCGGTGGTGTTGGCCAGGACGCCGGCGGTGACGTCGTCGGTCAGCCGGTCGTAATCGGCCAGGCGGCCGGCGTCTTCGGCGCGCACCAGCAGGCTCTGCCGGAAGGCGACGTAGCCGGTCGAGAAGGCGATGACCTGCCGGCCGTCGGCGTCGCGCGTCCGCGAGTCGAGGATGGTGATGCCGCCGCTGACGACGTCGTACTCCGGGCCGGCCGGCCGGAGCCAGATGTCGTCCCACGGCGCGATGCCGCGGCGGGAAAAGGAGAGGCCGGTGTTCCGCATCGCTTCGAGGGCGTTCAGCAGATCGGCCTCGAAGCCCAGGTGGGTGTCGAAGCCCGGCGACTCCGGGTCTTCGTCCGCGCTGTAGCTGACCGGCGCGAAGAAGGCGTAGAATCCCAGCCGAAGCTCACGCGCGCCGTCCGTGCACGCTCGCGGCGAACCGTTCGCATCGCCCGCTGCCGGCCACGGAAGGGAGGCCAGACACAGGGCCGCCGCGGCGGTGAACCGGAGCCGATCGCCTGTCGTTGCCATGCGCCACGGTAGGGGGGAGCGCCGCGGCGGCGCAACCGGCGCCTTTGGAAGCCCCGGCGGACGGCCGGCGGTTGACCTGCGGCCCGGCCGGGCCGTATCTTGGCAAATAAGACTCAAGAGGTCCTATTTGCTCAAGATTCACCGCAAGCTGGAGTACGCGCTGCTGGCCCTGCAGCACATGCGCATGGTCGGCGCGACCGCCGGCGCCGGCCGCCCGGTCACCGCCCGTGAGCTGTGCCGGGTCCATCCGATGCCGTTCGACGTGTTGTCCAAGGTATTGCAGCGGCTGGCGCAGCTCGGCGTGCTGGTCTCCGAACAGGGCGCTCAGGGCGGCTACCGGCTGCGCGCCGACCTGGAGCGGCTCTCGCTGTACGCCCTGAGCGAGGCGCTGGTCGGCCCGATGCGGTTCGCGACCTGCATGGATGACCGGTGCGCGTGCCAGCTCACCGGCTCCTGCACGATCATCTCGGCCGTGGTCAATCTGGCCAAGCGGGTCGAGCGGCTCTACCGCGGCCTGACCGTCGCCGATCTGCTGGCCAGCGAAGAGGACGACGACGAGCGGGAGATACGGGAGCGATTTACCCGCAGCCAGGAAGCCATGGGCCTCTTGAATCAGGAGACCACATGGAAATCGTAGCGCACCGACAGCAGAGCACCGAGTACCAGGCCGGCTTCCATACCGACGTAGAGACCGATGAGGTCCCCAAGGGGCTGTCGGCCGATACGGTGCGGCTGATCTCGGAAAAGAAGGACGAGCCGGCCTTCATGCTCGACTTCCGGCTGAAAGCCCTCGAGCGGTGGCAGGCGATGGAGGAACCGTGGTGGCGCTTCGTCGACTACCCGGAGATCGACTACCAGGACATCCGCTACTACTCGGCCCCCAAGCGGGTGGGCGAAGGCCCCGGCACGCTGGAGGAGGTCGACCCGGAGGTGATCGCCACCTTCGAACGGCTCGGCATCCCCCTGCTGGAGCAGAAGCGGCTGATGGGCGTGGCGATCGACGCCGTCTTCGATTCGGTATCGGTCGGCACCACCAACCAGGAACGGCTCGCGGAGCTGGGGATCGTGTTCTGCTCGATGGGAGAGGCGGTGCAGCAGTACCCGGAACTGGTCGAGCGCTACCTGGGCTCGGTAGTGCCGCCGGCGGACAACTACTTTGCGGCGCTCAACTCGGCGGTCTTCACGGACGGCTCGTTCTGCTACGTCCCGCGCGGCGTGCAGTGCCCGATCGAT
The DNA here is from genome assembly GCA_965203515.1 of Spirochaetia bacterium. Taxonomy (GTDB): domain Bacteria; phylum Spirochaetota; class Spirochaetia; order SZUA-6; family Bin103; genus CATQHW01. The sequence goes on along the minus strand of OZ241907.1, from coordinate 3,048,511 downwards.
CTGTCGACCTACTTCCGCATCAACGCTGCCGAGACCGGACAGTTCGAGCGCACGCTGCTCATCGCCGAGGAGGGCAGCTCGGTGAATTACGTCGAGGGCTGCACCGCCCCGATGCGTGACCGGAACCAGCTCCACGCCGCGGTCGTGGAGATCGTCGCGCTCGACGAGGCGACCGTGAACTACTCGACCGTGCAGAACTGGTACGCCGGCGACGCGGCGGGGCGCGGCGGCATCTACAACTTCGTCACCAAGCGCGGCCGTTGCGTGGGCCGGCGTTCCAAGGTGTCGTGGACGCAGGTGGAGGCCGGCGCCGCCATCACCTGGAAGTACCCCAGCGTGATCCTCTCCGGCGCCGAGTCGGTCGGCGAGTTCTATTCGGTCGCGCTCACCAACAACCGGATGCAGGCCGATACCGGCACCAAGATGATCCACGTCGGGCCGCGCACCACCAGCACGATCGTCTCCAAGGGCATCTCCGCCGATCGATCGATCAACAGCTACCGCGGCCAGGTGCGCATCCAGCCCGGCGCCGACGGGGCGCGCAACTTCACGCAGTGCGACTCGATGCTGGTCGGCGACCGGTGCGTGGCCAACACCTTCCCGTCGATCGAGGTGCGCAACCCGACCGCCACGGTCGAGCACGAAGCGTCTACCTCCAAGATCGGCGCCGATCAGCTCTTCTACCTGGCGACCCGCGGCATCGATACCGAAGGCGCCCTCTCGCTGCTGATCAACGGCTTCTGCAAGGAGGTGTTCCGCAAGCTGCCGCTGGAGTTCTCGGTAGAGGCGGTCAAGCTGTTGGAGATGAAGCTCGAAGGGAGCGTAGGCTGATGCTTGCCGTACGCGGTCTGGCCGCCGCCATCGGCGATACGCCGATCCTGCACGGCGTCGACCTGGACGTAGGCGCCGGCGAGGTGCACGCGATCATGGGGCCCAACGGCTCCGGCAAGAGCACCCTGGCGCGGGTGATCGGCGGCCACCCCGACTATCGGATCACGGCCGGCACCCTGCAGTATGAGATCAACCTGCGCCCGCGTGACCTGTCGGCGATGGATGCGGACGAGCGCGCCCGCGAGGGGCTCTTCATCAGCTTCCAGTACCCGATCGAGATTCCGGGCGTCTCCAACGCGGTCTTCCTGCGCGCCGCGTACAACGAAATCAGCCGCCACAACGGCCTGCCGGAGCTCGACCCGTACGACTTCGACCGGTTCCTGCGCGAGAAGGCGCGCTCGGTCGGCATCGACGAGAGCTTTGTCGACCGCGACCTCAACGTCGACTTCTCCGGGGGTGAGAAGAAGCGCAACGAGATTCTGCAGATGGCGGTGCTGTCGCCCCGCCTAGCGATCCTGGATGAGACCGACTCCGGGCTCGACATCGACTCGTTGCGCGCGGTGGCCGAAAGCATCGAGACGTTGCGCACCGAGCAGAACGCGATCGTGCTGATCACCCACTACCAGCGACTGCTCGACTACATCACTCCCGACCGGGTGCACGTCCTGTCGGGCGGCTGCATCGTCCGTTCGGGCGGCGCGGAGCTGGCGCGCGAGGTGGAGCGGCGCGGCTACGACTGGCTGACCGCTCCGGTCGAGTCGGTCAGGAGTGCGCCGGCCGGGACTGCGCCGACGTGACCGTCGCCGAGCAGGCGCGCGCCTGGACCGCGGACCTGGTCGAGCGCGCCCGCCGCTTCGACGCCGCGCGCGGCGGGCCGCCCTGGCTGCGGGCGCTGCGCGCGGCGGGCCGCGAGCGCTTGGCCGCGCACGGCCTGCCGCTCGCGCGCGACGAGGCGTGGACCTACACCAACGTGCGGCCGCTGCTGGCCCAACGGTTCCAGCCCGCCGGCTGGGAGTGCGCCGGCTGGGAGTGCGCCGGCGGACCCGCCGCCTCCGCCGGCGGCTGGCGGCCGCTGGCGGCCGCCCGGCAGCCGTTGCGGAGCGCGGTCGCCGACTATCCCCGGCACGCCTTCACCGCCATCAACCAGGCGTTCGCCGACTTCGGCTTCGTCGCAGCCGTGGCGGCGGACCGGCCGCGCTTCATCGAGATCGTGCATCGCCGGCGCCCGCGCGCCGGCGGCGGGGCGCTGTACGCCGACACGGTCCGCGTGGAGCTGGCGCGCGGGGCGCGCGCCACGGTGGTGGAGCGCTGGGAACCGATGGATGGCGATGGCGCCGGCGCTGCGCTGCATGAACCGGCCGCCGCGCTGGACGTGTCGGCCGCCGATCTGGTGATCGCGCCGGGCGCCGCGCTGCGCTACTACCGGCTGGCGGCGGACGATCCGCAGGCGTTCGGATTCGGCTCGTTGCGGGCCGCCGTGAGCGCCGGCGCCGAGCTCGACCTGGTGCTGGTCGGCGGCGGGATGGCGATCGACCGGACCGAAGTGACGGTCGCGCTGCTCGCCGGCGGCGCGCGCGCCCGGCTGGGCGGCGCCGCCGTGCTGTCCGGCGCCGCCCACGGCGCGATACACACCTGCGTGCAGCATCGGGCGCCCGACTGCGCGAGCGATCAACTCTTCAAGGCCGCGTTGTTCGACGGGGCGCGCTCCGCCTTCCAGGGCACGATCGAGGTCGACCGCGCCGCGCAGGGCGCCGACGCCTTCCAACTGAGCAAGGCGCTGCTGCTCGACCCGACGGCGCGCGCGGACGCGCGGCCGCAGCTCCGCATCGGCGCCGATCAGGTACGGTGCACGCACGGCGCCACCGCAGGACCGCTCGCCCCGGAGCAGCTCCACTACCTGCAGAGCCGCGGCATCCCGCCCGGCCGGGCGACCGCCATGCTGGTGCGCGGCTTCCTGGACGAAGTGGGCCGCAGGCTCGAGGGCCCGGAGGTCGGGGCGTTCCTGCAGGCGCACGTCGACCGCGGCCTGGCATCGCTGGAAGCCGCGTGATGCAGGCCGCGGTCGATCGTCCGCCGGTCTCCCTGACCGCCGTGCGCGGCGACTTCCCCATGTTGGACCGGCTGGTCCACGGCCGGCCGCTCGCCTATCTCGACAACGCGGCGACCACCCTCAAACCCCGGCCGGTGATCGAGGCGGTCGCCGATCACTACCGGGAGGAGGTGGCCAACATTCACCGCGGCGTCCACTACCTGAGCCAGTGCGCCACCGAGCGGTACGAGGCCACGCGCGAACTGGTGCGCGGTCTGATCGGAGCGAGCGACCCGCGGGAGATCATCTTCACCTCCGGCACGACCGCCTCGATCAACCTGGTCGCGCAGAGCTGGGGCGACACCCATCTCGGCGCCGGCGACGAGATCGTCGTGACCGAGATGGAGCATCACTCCAACATCGTGCCGTGGCAGATGGCATGCCGACGTCGCGGTTGCGTGCTGCGGGTGCTGCCGATCCTGGAAGACGGCACGCTGGATCTGCCGGCGGTGGAGCGGGTGCTGTCGCCGCGCACGCGGCTGCTCGCCGTCACGCTCGCCTCCAACGCCCTGGGCACGATCAATCCGGTCGCCGACCTGGCGGCCGCGGCCCGCGAGCGCGGCGCCGCGGTGTTGGTCGACGCCGCGCAGGCGGTCGCGCATGCGCCGCTCGACGTGCAGGCGCTGGACTGCGACTTTCTGGCGTTCTCCGGCCACAAGCTGTACGGCCCGACCGGCGTGGGCGTGCTCTACGGGCGGCGCGAGGTGCTGGAGGGCATGCCCCCGGTGACCGGCGGCGGCGACATGATCCGCTCGGTCACGTTCGAGGAGAGCACGTACGCGGAGCTGCCCAACCGGCTTGAAGCCGGCACGCCCAACATCGCCGGCGTCATCGGTCTGGGGGCAGCGGTCGATTACGTGCGCGGGCTCGGCTTCGCCTGGATCGAGGAGCGCGAGCGGCGCCTGCTGCGCGCCGCCACAGAGGCGGTGGAGGGGATCGGCGCCGCGCGTGTCATCGGCACTGCGCCGGACAAGGCGCCGGTGCTCTCCTTCGTGGTCGGCGACATCCATCCGCACGACCTCGGCACCATCGCCGACGGCGTAGGGGTCGCCCTCCGTACCGGCCACCACTGCGCGCAGCCGGTGATGCGGCGCTTCGGCGTGCCGGCGACGGCGCGCGCCTCGTTTGCGTTCTACAATACGGAAGCGGAGATCGACACGCTCGTGCGCGCGATCCGCCGCTGCATGGAGGTATTCGCGTGAGCGACAGCGCTGAGCTGTATCAGCAGGTGATCCTTGAGCACAACCGCAGCCCTCGCAATTACGGGCCGCTCGCCGATGCGACGCACCGCGCGGAGGGCGACAATCCGCTGTGCGGAGACCGCTTTACGATCGATCTGCGCATCGGCGGCGACGGCACGGTGGCGGCCATCGGCTTCTACGGGGCCGGATGCGCCATCTCCAAGGCGTCCGCCTCGCTGATGACGGAGACGGTCACCGGCATGAGCGCGGCTGAGGTGAACGATCTGTTCGAGCGGTTTCACGATCTGGTGCGCGGCCGCCTCGATCCCGCCCGGCACGCCGGGCTTGGCAAGCTGCAGGTCTTCTCCGGCATCTGGGAGTATCCGGCGCGGGTGAAGTGCGCGATCCTCTCCTGGCACGCGCTGTCCAGCGCGCTCGCCGGCGGCGGCGTCGTCACCACCGAGAGCTGAAGGAGCTGCGCCGTGCCGATAGCGATCCTTACGCAGTTCACCCCCAATCCGAACGCGATGAAGTTCATCCTCAACCTCGACGTCAAGAGCGCCGGCAAGGTCACGTTCGAAGGGCCGGAGCAGGCGCGGGGCGTGCCGATGGTGGAGCGGCTGTTCGAGCTGCCCTACGTCCGTCAGGTCCACCTGTTTGAGAACGTCATCACCGTCAGCAAGGACGACTCGACCGACTGGCCGGCCGCGGCCGACCGCATCAAGGAGATCGCGGCGCGGGAGATCCGGTCCCACGACCCCGACTTCACCCCGCAGGAGCCGGAGCGGAGCCGCGACGACCTTCCCGACGACGTCAGAGCGATCGAGGAGGTGCTCGATCGAACGGTGCGCCCCTACCTGCAGGGCGACGGCGGTGACCTTGACGTGCTGGCCTATGAGAACAAGCGGGTGGTGGTCAACTACCAGGGCGCGTGCGGCAGCTGCCCGGCGTCGGAGTCCGGTACGCTCACCGCGATCCAGGGCATCCTGCGCGACGAGATCGATCCGGAGATCGAGGTGGTCTCCGCCTCGCTGTAGCGCGTACGACGGTTCATCGCGTACTCGCCGGTGCCGCCGCCTCGGCGCCGCGTACTTCTGTGCCGCGCACCTCTGCGCCGTGGACCAGCTCCCAGCCGCGGAACACCAGCGCCAGCCCCTTGAACGCCGCCTCCGGGTGCCGGCGCGCCAGCCGCCCGTCCGCCAGATAGCGGCGCGTCTGCGCCTCCGCCGCGGCGGCCTGCGCCGCTACCTGCGCCTGCGTTGCGCTGCGGGGCAGGTACTTCAGCTCGATCACGTAGCCGTAGCGCAGGCCCGGATAGGGCAATGCGCGCGGTTCCAGCACCAGGTCGGCGTAGCCCTTGGCCAACTCCATCTCGGTATGCAGCACGAAGTAGGGGGAGATGCTCAGGTAGGCGGCCACGAACCCCTGCAGCATCTTCTCGCCCTGCAGGTAGTCGCGCACGCTGGTCTGCTCCGCGATCGCCGCGCTCAGCCGTTCCAGCGCCGGGCGCCACTCCCCCTGCAGCGCCATGCGCCGCGTCAGCCGGTCGAACGTCACCAGGTCGAGCGAGAACACGCCGACGTCCCGGTAGGCGTCGCGCAGGTAGCCGTACAGCAGCCGCCGCACCGTCTGGTTGGGAATGCCCAGCCGCGGCGTCCCGGCCGTCGCGCCGCGGATGCTCAACAGGCCGAAGTAGTGCAACAGCGACAGGAAGTTCTCCCGCTCGGCGAGGCGTTCCAGCGGGAAGCTGCTCACGATCTCGCAGTCGGCGCGCCCCTCGGCGATCACCTCGCGCAGCAGGTCGAAGTTGCCGTTCAACCGGCTCCCGACCGTGAGCAGGTGGCGCAGCTTGCCGTAGTCGATGCGCACGTTGTCGTCGATCAGGTTGTCGGGACCGGGTTTGTTGGGCAGTGAGTAGGAGAGGTAGTAGAGCACCATGTCGGTGTTGTAGACGACGTTGGGTGCGGTCTTGGCGAAGCGGTAGCCGTCGTACCACTCGCGCATCGTGTCGAGGGCGGCGTCGGGGTCCTGGTCGAAGACGCCGAGGTCGCGGTAGGTCGAAAGCGCGTGCCGCACTTCGGCTTCGGTGAAGCCGAGCAGTTCGTTGAACTCGGGGCGGAGGCTGAGGTTGGCGCCGATGTTGAAGCCGCTGGTGACGTCGTCCATGGTGACCGGGGAGACGCCGGTGACGAACAGGCGTTCGATGCAGCCGGACTCGGCGGTGCCGGCCTTGAGCATGGCGAAGAAGTTGCGGTAGAAGCCGCCGCCGTGGGTGAAGGAGTGGTAGGCATCGGCGCCCTGCTCGGCCAGGATGGTATTGGCGAAGTTGTCGTATTCGTCGATCAGCACGTAGAGCGGGATGCCGCGGGCGTCCGCATACAGGAACAACGCGTCGAGTTTGCCGTCGATCGACGGCGCGGCGAGGATGCGCTCCGCGCTCTTCTGGTCGAACAGATCGGGATTGCGCAGCAGCGCGTCCTCCACGTGGCGGGCGCAGTACCCCTCGAAGCGCTCCTCCAACGTGGGCAGCGCCTGCTTGAACGCCGAGAAGTCGAAGTAGAGCACCACGTAGCGGCTCCGGTTGGCAGTCGGCTGGCGGCCGATGTCGGTGCCGGCGAAGACAGCTTCATAGTCCTTGGCCCGGGCGCGGTTGTAGTAGGCGTTCAGCATGGTCAGCCACAGCGTCTTGCCAAAGCGCCGCGGGCGGATGAAGAACGCATAGCGTTCCTGCTCCAGGGCGCGGATGAAGCGGGTCTTGTCTACGTAGAGGCAGCGGTCGAGGCGGATGCTGCGAAAGTTGCCGCGCCCGTAGGGGATCGCCGGGAACGGCGCGGGATCAGGGGGAGCGGTCATCGATGCGGACGCACGAGCCATGCGGTCACCCGCGCCGCGCCGGACCGTCGTCGGCCGGGACCTCTGCGCCGGCCGGGACCTCTGCGCCACGCACCTCTGAGTCGTGCACCAGCTCCCAGCCGCGGAACACCAGCGCCAGCCCCTTGAACGCCGCCTCCGGGTGCCGGCGCGCCAGCCGCCCGTCCGTCAGGTAGCGGCGCACCTGCGCCTCCGCGGCGGCGGCCTGCGCCGCTACCTGCGCCTGCGCCGCGCTGCGGGGCAGGTACTTCAGCTCGATCACGTAGCCGTAGCGCCGGCCCGGATAAGGCAGCGCGCGCGGTTCCAGCACCAGGTCGGCGTAGCCCTTGGCCAACTCCAGCTCGGTGTGCAGCACGAAGTAGGGGGAGATGCTCAGGTAGGCGGCCACGAAGCCCTGCAGCATCTTCTCGCCCTGCAGGTAGTCCCGCACGCCGGTCTGCTCGGCTACCGCCGCGCTCAGCCGCTCCAGTGCCGGGCGCCACTCCCCCTGCAGCGCCATGCGCCGCGTCAGCCGGTCGAACGTCACCAGGTCGAGCGAGAACACGCCCACGTCGCGGTAGGCGTCGCGCAGGTAGCCGTACATCAGCCGCCGCACCGTCTGGTTGGGGATGCCCAGCCGCGGCGTTTCGACCGTCGCGCCGCGGATGCTCAGCAGGCCGAAGTAGTGCAGCAGCGACAGGAAGTTCTCCCGCTCGGCGAGGCGTTCCAGCGGGAAGCTGTCTACGATCTCGCAGTCGGCGCGCCCTTCGGCGATCACCTCGCGCAGCAGGTCGAAGTTGCCGTTCAACCGGCGGCCGACGGTGAGCAGGTGGCGCAGCTTGCCGTAGTCGATGCGAACGTTGGCGTCGATCAGGTTGTCGGGACCGGGTTTGTTGGGCAGCGAGTAGGAGAGGTAGTAGAGCACCATGTCGGTGTTGTAGACGACGTTGGGGGCGGTCTTGGCGAAGCGGTAGCCGTCGTACCACTCGCGCATCGTGTCGAGGGCGGCGTGCGGGTCCTGGTCGAAGACGCCGAGGTCGCGGTAGGTCGAAAGCAGGCGCCGCACTTCGGCTTCGGTGAAGCCGAGCAGTTCGTTGAATTCGGGGCGGAGGCTGAGGTTGGCGCCGATGTTGAAGCCGCTGGTGACGTCGTCCATGACGATCGGCGAGACGCCGGTGACGAACAGCCGCGCCACGCTGCCGTTCTCGGTGCCGGCCTTGAGCGCGGCGAAGAAGTTGCGGTAGAAGCCGCCGCCGTGGGTGAGTGCGTGATAGGCGTCCGCCCCCTGATGCGCCAGGATGGTGTTGGCGAAGTTGTCGTATTCGTCGATCAGCACGTAGAGCGGGATGCCGCGCGGGCCGGCGTGGAGGAACAGGGCGTTGAGGCGGCCGTGGACGCTCGCTGGTGCCAGGATGCGCTCCAGCGCCGGCCCCGGGAACAGGTCCGGGTTGCGCTCCAGCGCATCCCTCAGGTGCATCGTGCAGTACTCCTCGAACTCGCGCTCCAGCGTCTCCGGGGCGTCGTTGAAGGCGGAGAAGTTGAACCGCAGCACCACGTAGCGGCTGCGGTTGGGAGTGGGAGCGCGGCCGACGTCGGTGCCGCCGAACACCGCCGCGAAGTCGTCGGCCTCGGTGCGGGAATAATAGCTCTCCAGCAGCGACAGCCAGCAGGTCTTGCCGAAGCGCCGCGGGCGGATGAAGAACACGAACCGCTCCTGTTCCAGAGCGCGCAGGAAGCGCGTCTTGTCGACGTACAGGCAGCCTTCCCGGCGGATGCCCTTGAAATAGGCCAGCCCGTAGGGGATCGCCGGGAACGGCGTGGGATCAGAGGGAGCGGTCACCGATGCGGACGCACGAGCCATGCGGTCACCGCCGCGCCGGACCGTCGTCGGCCGGGACCTCTGCGCCGGCCGGGACCTCCGCGCCGGCCGGGGCCGACTCTGCGCCGCGCACCTCTGCGTCATGCACCAGTTCCCAGCCGCGGAACACCAGCGCCAGCCCCTTGAACGCCGCCTCCGGGTGCCGGCGCGCCAGCCGCCCGTCAGCCAGATAGCGGCGCGCCTGCGCCTCCGCCGCGGCGGCCTGCGCCGCTACCTGCGCCTGCGTTGCGCTGCGGGGCAGGTACTTCAGCTCGATCACGTAGCCGTAGCGCCGGCCCGGATAGCGCAGCGCGCGCGGTTCCAGCACCAGGTCGGCGTAGCCCTTGGCCAACTCCAGCTCGGTGTGCAGCACGAAGTAGGGGGAGATGCTCAGGTAGGCGGCCACGAACCCCTGCACCATCTTCTCGCCCTGCAGGTAGTCGCGCACGCCGGTCTGCTCGACCACCGCCGCGCTCAGCCGCTCCAGCGCCGGGCGCCACTCTCCCTCCAGCGCCATGCGCCGCGTCAGCCGGTCGAACGTCACCAGATCGAGCGAGAACACGCCCACGTCCCGGTAGGCGTCGCGCAGGTAGCCGTACATCAGCCGCCGCACCGTCTGGTTCGGGATGCCGAGCCGCGGCGTCCCGGCGGTCGCGCCGCGGATGCTCAGCAGGCCGAAGTAGTGGAGCAGCGACAGGAAGTTCTCCCGCTCGGCGAGGCGCGCCAGCGGGAAGCTGTCCACGATCTCGCAGTCGGCGCGCCCTTCGGCGATCACCTCGCGCAGCAGGTCGAAGTTGCCGTTGAGCTGGCGGCCGACGGTGAGCAGATGGCGCAGCTTGCCGTAGTCGATGCGCACGTTGGCGTCGATCAGGTTGTCGGGGCCGGGCTTGTTGGGCAGTGAGTACGACAGGTAGTAGAGCACCATGTCGGTGTTGTAGACGACGTTGGGGGCGGCGGCGGCGAAGCGGTAGCCGTCGTACCACTCGCGCATCGTGTCGAGGGCGGCGGCGGGGTCCTGGTCGAAGACGCCGAGGTCCCGGTAGGTCTGCAGCATGTCCCGCACTTCGTGCTCGGTGAAGCCGAGCAGTTCGTTGAATTCGGGGCGGAGGCTGAGGTTGGCACCGATGTTGAAGCCGCTGGTGACGTCGTCCATGGTGACCGGGGAGACGCCGGTGACGAACAGGCGTTCGATGCAGCCGGACTCGGCGGTGCCGGCCTTGAGCATGGCGAAGAAGTTGCGGTAGAAGCCGCCGCCGTGGGTGAAGGCGTGGTAGGCTTCGGCGCCCTGCTCGGCCAGGATGGTATTGGCGAAGTTGTCGTACTCATCGATCAGCACGTAGAGCGGGATGCCGCGGTCGCTCGCATGCAGGAGCAATTCGTCGAGTTGGCCGCTGAACGACCGCTGCCCGAGGATGACGCGCGCCGTCTCCTCGTCGATCAGATCGCGGTTGCGGCGCAGCGCGTGCCGCAGATGACGGCTGCAGTACTCGTCGAAGTACTCCTCCAACGTGGGCAGCGCCTGTTTGAAGGCCGAGAAGTCGAAGTAGAGCACCACGTAGCGGCTCCGGTTGGCGGTCGGCCGGCGGCCGATGTCGGTGCCGGCGAAGACCGCGTCGTAGTCCTTGGCCTGGGAGCGGTTGTAGTAGGCGTTGAGCATGGTAAGCCACAGGGTCTTGCCGAAGCGCCGCGGGCGGATGAAGAACGCATAGCGCTCCTGCTCCAGGGCGCGGATGAAGCGGGTCTTGTCTACGTAGAGGCAGCGGTCGAGGCGGATGCTGCGGAAGTTGCCGCGCCCGTAGGGGATCGCCGGGAACGGCGCGGGATCAGCAGGCAGCGCGGGCGCGGACACGCGCACACTCTATCACAGGCGCGCCTGTCCTCGGCCGGCAGCCCGGCGGCGCCGGCAATGTCAAAGGGGAGGGTGAGGGGCGATCGTCACTCTCCCGCTACCTGCACCCGAAGTTGCTTGCCGGACAGCGTCCGGCGCGCCCAAAACAGGTTCTGGCTCTGATCGTTGCCGCCGGTCGCCAGGGTTGCGGTGCCGGTCGCGGTGGTGCCGCCGGACGGCGCCGCCGAAAAGGTCACGGTGGGCGCCGACGCGTAGCCGTCCCCCCGGTTCGTGACCCGCACCGACCGTACCCGGTAGTCCATGACCGCGCTGCCGGCGGCCGTGGTACCGCCGGACGGCGCGGCCGAAAAGGAGACGGTGGGCGCCGCCGTATAGCCGTCCCCGGCGCTCGTGACCGACGCCGATCCTACCGCGTAGCTCATGACCGCGCTGCCGTCTGCCCCGGAGCCGCCGCCGCCCGAAAAGGTGACGGTGGGGGCGGAGGTATAGCCGCTCCCACCGTCCGTGATCGACACCTCTCCTACCCCGTATGCCATGACCGCGGTGCCGGCGGCCGTGGTGCCGGACGCCGGCGCCGAAAAGGAGACGGTGGGGGCGGAGGTGTAGCCGCTCCCCGGGTTCGTGATCGTCACCAACGACCCTACCCCGTATGCCAACGCCGCGGTGCCGCCTGCCCCGGAGCCGCCGCCGCCGGAAAAGGCGACGGTAGGGGCCGACGTATAGCCGTTCCCTCCGTTCGTGACGTCGACTGTTTGAACTCTGGCTTCCAGCGATGCCGTGCCGGCTGCCCCGGAACCGCCGCCGCCGGAGAAGGAGACGGTGGGCGCCGACGTGTAGCCGCTCCCGCGGTTCGTGAAATCGACTCCTTGAATGTTGGTGTACAGCGTCGCAGTGACGGTTGCCCCGCTGCCGCCGCCGCCGGAAATGGTAACGCTGGGGGCCGACGTGTAGCCGCGTCCCCGGGTCCATATCAACACGCGGGAGAACGTGAGGTCGCCAAGCCTCTGACCCGCGCCGGTGGCCCTGGTGCCGCCGGACGGCGGCGCCGAAAACGTCACCGTCGGGGTCGACGTGTAGCCGCTCCCGGCGTTCGTGACCGTCGTCTCAGCGACGGCGTCGGGCCCCCACGCGGTGCCGGTGGCCGTGGTGCCGCCGGACGGCGCTGCCGAGAAGGTCACGCTGGGGACCGAGGTGTAGCTGCTGCCGTTGTTCGTCATCGACACCGCAGCGACGCTCCCGGGGCCCTGCGCGGTGGCGGTTGCCCCGCTGCCGCCGCCGCCCGAAAAGGACACGGTGGGGGGAGACGAGTAGCCGCTGCCGAAGGTGTGGACCGACACCGAATCGACGCGCCCGTCTCTCGTCGCGGTGGCGGCAGCCGTGGTGCCGCCGGACGGCGCCGCCGAGAAGGTCACGGTGGGAGCCGAGGAGTAGCCGCTGCCGGGGGTGGTGACCGATACCGAAGCGACGCTCCCGCTGCGCACCGAGGTGGCGGTAGCCGTGGTGCCGCCGGCCGGAGCTGCCGAGAAGGCCACGCTGGGGGCCGAGGAGTAGCCGCTGCCGGGGGTGGTGACGTCCACCGAAGCGACGCTCCCGCTGGCGTCTGCGGTGGCGGCAGCCGTGGTGCCGCCGGCCGGCGCCGCCGAAAAGGTCACGGTCGGGATCGAGGAGTAGCCGCTGCCGGGGGTCGAAACCGACACGGAATCGACGCGCCCGCTTGCCACGGCGTCGCCGGTGGCCGTGGTACCGCCGGACGGCGCTGCCGAGAATGAGATGGTAGGGGGCGAGGTGTAGCCGCTGCCCGGGTTCGTAATCCTGACCGACTCGACGAAGTCGGTGTCTCCCGACTGATCCGGGGCGGTGAGCACGAGCACGATCGAGCCCGCGCTCACTTCGGCGGCAACCGACCACTCCGCGCCGCTGATGTCGTCCTCGAAGACCGGCGCGGTCGCCTTGCTCGTGAACGGCAGCTCGTGGCCGCCGATCGACACGGTCACCTTCTCGCCCTCGGCGCCGGTGATCCCCTCCCACGCAAACGGCGCGGAGCGGACCGTGGTGGCGCCCAGGTTCGCCTCGTCATCGAAGGCATCCTCGCCGATCGACCAGCTCTGCTCGGCCTGCTGCGGAGCCGGTGCCGGCGCGGTCGGTGACCCGTCGCCGCCGTTGCCGCCGCCGTTCCCGGCGCCCGCGCCGGTCGTTGCCGCCGGCCGGGCCGCCTGCTCGCACGCCAGCAGGACGATGCCGGCGGCCATCAACAGCGATAGCAGCGATGCGATGCTTGACTTACCCATGATCTTCATCTTCCTCCGGCGGCCGTGTCAGTCCGCCATTACGCGCGTCGGCTGGGTCGGTTGCCGCAACGATTGTCCGTGCGCTATGGTGCGCGCTCCCGAAGAGGACCATTCGCCCAACCCCTGTCGGAGCCGGCCGGTCGCACTCGTCGCTCAGAATGGAGAATGGGATGCCGCGTCTGCGGGGGGGGGGGGGGGGCATCGTAGCGGCTGCGGACACGCCAACATTCTACCACACGCGCCTGCGAGCGTCCAACGCCAACCACTCCGAGTCCGATCTCAGTCGCAGCCGGTAGCGCGCGGGAGCAAAGCAGGAGCCTTCTTCGCCCCAGCCGGCCAGTTCCTCGCCGCCGTCGGGCGCGGCCGCATATGCCTTGCGGTACTGCTCGTCGATCATCTCCCGCTGCCGGCGTTGCAGAAACTCCGCCGCAGCCCGCCGCAGCACTGCCGACCGCCCCTCTCGGCGCACCTCCTCCGACGCGTCGAGCCGCGCCAGCAGCGCCTCGTCGAACATGACCCGTATCGACTTCATAGACACTAATGTACGTCCGGACCGAGTACGTCGCGCCTGACGTCATTCCAGTCCAATACGGAATCGGCAGGATCGCGCAACCGCTCCAGGGCTACCGTGAGATCGTCAAAGTCCTCCAGGTATAGCTCTATCGCCTGCCGAACAAGATCGGTTCGGCTTCGGTTGAGTTCCCTGGCGGCAGCATCCAACTCCCCCACAAGGTCGTCCGGCAACCGTGCGGTAATCTGGTGGCTCACGGCTCGTTACTCCCTCCAGAAAGCATATCAGATCGGCTCGCCCGTATGAGACCGGGGCGCCATCGGGTCGCTTGACGGCGGGCGCGCTGCGGTGGTCAATATGGCGGCGGTGGGTAAGCAGGACGCAGTCAGGCCGCAGACCGTCAGGGAGGCGTGCATGCCCCGGCCCGGCGTCTTCGATCCGAGCCGGCGCGACACGGTGCTCGACCTGACCGATCTGATCGACGGGCGCATCGATCCGGGCGAGTTCTTTGCCGAGAACTACCTCACCGAGGGCATGCGCACGCTGCTCACGGAGGGCTTCCGCCGGCTGGAGGGGAAGTCGGCCCAGGGGGTGTTCAAGCTCACCCAGGCGATGGGCGGCGGCAAGACGCACAACCTGCTGGCCTTCGGACTGCTGGCCCGGCATCCGCAGTATCGGGCCGAGGTGATGGGCGGCTTCTACCCGCCGGACGCCGCGCTCGGGCCGGTGCGCGTGGTCGCCTTCTCGGGCCGCGAGAGCGACGCGCCGCTCGGCGTCTGGGGCGCCATCGCCGAGCAGCTCGGCCAACGGGAGCGGTTCAACGACTACTACGCGCCCCTGTCCGCTCCCGGTCAGAGCGCCTGGGTCAACCTGCTGCAGGGCGCTCCCCTGCTCATCATGCTCGACGAGCTGCCGCCCTACTTCGTCAACGCGGCGGCCAGGAGCATCGGCAACTCCGATCTGTCCGCGGTCACCACCACGGCGCTCTCCAACCTGCTGGTCGCCGTGGGCCGCGACGAGTTGCGCAACGTCTGCGTGGTGATCTCCGACCTCACCGCGACCTACGGCGCCGGCGGCGCGCAGATCGTCACCGCGCTCAACGATCTGGAGGCGGAGACCGGGCGTAGCGCGATGAACCTGGAGCCGGTGCGGATGAACAGCGACGAGTTCTACCACATCCTGCGCCGCCGCCTGTTCGAGCGGCTGCCGGACGACGCCGCGATCGCCGCCGTGGCGCAGGCCTACGGCGCGGCGGTGCGGGAGGCGAAGCAGATGGACGTCACCAACGCCTCGCCCGAGCAGTTCGCCGCCGGGGTCAAGGAGTCCTACCCGTTCCATCCGGCGATCCGCGACCTCTACGCCCGCTTCCGGGAGAACCAGGGCTTCCAGCAGACCCGCGGCCTGATCCGCCTGATGCGCATCGTCGTGGCGCGCATCTGGGCGGATGACCGCGCCCCGGCTGATCGCGCCCCCCGCCTGATCGCCGCCCATCACCTCGACCTGAGCAGCCGCGAGACGCTCACCGAGATCAATCAGATCAACAACACCCTCGGCAACGCCATCGCGCACGACATCGCCTCCGGCGGCGCCTCGGTGGCGGAGCGGCTGGACGCCAACCTGGGCGGCGGCCGGGACGCCCAGGACGTGATGCGGCTGCTGCTGATCGCCTCGCTCGCCAACGTGCCGAACGCGGTCAAGGGCCTTGCCGTGCCCGAGATCGTCGCCTACCTGTGCGCGCCCGGACGCGACGTATCGCGCCTCAAGAACGAGGTGATCGCGCGCCTGACCACCGCCGCCTGGTATCTGCACGGCACCAACGACGGCCGCCTGCACCTGCGCAACGTCCAGAACCTGAACGCCCGCGTCAGCACCACCGCCCGCGCCTACCTGCGCGACCAGGCCACCCGCGAGGTGGAGGCGCGGCTCACGGAGATATTTCGTCCCGACGACGGCGCCTGCTATCAGCGCCTCATGCCGCTGCCCGCCGTCGACCAGATCGACGCCGGCGCCGAGCAGGTCACGCTGGTCGTGGCCGAGCCGCACCCGGCGGGCCTGCATCCCGACCTGCGCACCCTCTACGACCAGCACACCTTCCGCAACCGGCTCTGCTTCCTGACCGGCGAGCGGGCGTTCGACGCGCTGCTCGAAAGCGCGCGCGAACTCAAGGCCGTCAACCAGATCATCGAGGAGATGCACGAAGAGGGAGTGGCCGACGGCGATACGCAGATGCAACAGGCGCGGGATCAGCTCCTGCCGCGGTTTCTGGCGCGGTTCCACAGCGCCATCCGGGAGACGTTCACCACGCTCTACTACCCGACGCGCGACCGGCTGGCCCGGGTCGACTTCATGATGGAGTTCCGCGGCAACCGCTACGACGGCGAGGAACAGGTGCGGGAGGCGCTGGCCGGCAGGCACAAGTACACCACCGACGTCGCCGGCGACACCTTCCGCCGGAAGGTGGAGGCGCTCCTGTTCACGCAGCAGTCGCTGCCGTGGGCGGAGATCAGGCGGCGCGCCGCGACGGCGCCGGGGTGGCAGTGGCACCGGCCCGACGCGCTGGACCGGCTGAAGGCGGACTGCCTGCACAAGGACCTGTGGCGCGAGGAGGGGAGCTACGTCAACAAAGGCCCCTTCCCCAAGCCGGCGACCACGGTGCGGGTGCAGGAACTGGACCGCGACGACGATACCGGCGTGGCCAAGCTGCGCCTGCGCCCGGTCAACGGTGACGAGCTGTACGCCGAAGTCGGCGCCGCCGCTACCCCGGCGTCCCGCCGGCTCGACCCGCAGCAGGATTTCGAGACGGCCGACCTGCGCGTCTCCCTGCTGGCGGTCGACTCGACCGGGCAGCACGAAACCGGCGAGGCGGTGGAGTGGATCAACCGCATCACGCTGCAGTCCCGCCAATACGACGCCGGCGGCGGCAGGATGGTCGAGCTGCGCGCCGCCCCGCCGGCGCCGATCCGCTACACCACCGACGGGTCCGATCCCAACGTCGCCGGCGGTGTCTACGATGAGCCGTTCGCGGTGCCCGCCGGCAGCCGGCTGGTGCTGGCCGTGGCCGCCAGGCACGGCATCGTCTCCGACCTGCACCGGCGCGACGTCGCCGAAGCGCCGGTCAGCAGACCGATCGAACGGGCCGCCCCGGCGACGTGGACGCCGGCGGCGCGCCTGGAGTGCGCCGCCACCCGCGCGACCTACGACTTCATCGCCCGCCTGCGGCGCCACGCCGCGCGCGCCGGCGGCTTGCGCGTCTCCATCCAGACCGGCGGCGCCCGGACCGGGGCGGCGCAGACCTGGAGCGAGCTGAGTCTCTCCGACGACATCGAGCTCACCGGCGACGAGCTGGAGCGCGTCATCGAAGCGTTGCGCCCGCTGGTCGCCGCCGGCGAGGTGGCGGTCGACGCCAAGCGCCTGCGCTTCGAAACCGGCCAGCGCTTCCTGGACTACGTCGAAGACGCCAGGGAGCGCTACGACCGGGAGGAGGTGACCCCATGAGCGCACCACCGCGCGGCGCGGCGCGGGGATTCGGCTTCCGGCCCGAAGCGTCGGAACATCACTTCCTGGTGACGGTGCCGGCCCGCCGGCGCGAGGAGGTGCTGATCGCCGAGCACCTGAGCTTCGCGGCGAACGGCGGCTACGCGCCGGCGTCGCTCGGCGTGGGCCTGCAGGACGGCAAGCTCCGCGTCGCGCTGGCGCGCAGCAAGTGGGACGCGATCGCGGACGCGGCGCGCGTCGAGTTCAACCGCCGGCTGAAGAAGCACGGCCTGCCGGCCGGGCGCTGGAAGCGGGGCGACAATCCGGTCATGCGGCTGCTCGGCAAGGAGTTGACGCTGCTGGCCTGGGCAGTGGAGGACGCCGACCCGGCCCTGATCCCCACCGCCATCCGCAACTGGTCCGGCCTGGCGCCGGAAGAGCGCTGGTGGTTGTACACCATGACCAACGCGGCCACCGGGCACGCGCTCCACGGCCGCAACCGGGGCTGGCGCAAGGCGGTGCGCTACGCCCTGACCGAGAACCCGGTCGCCGCCGGCGGCCGCGAGCGCGAGGCGGACCTGTTCCGGTTGGTGGCCGCCGACCATGACGACCATGACCACCACGACGGCCGCGCCAACGGCCGCAGGCGAACGGCATCCGCCGCGGCGCCGTGAGCGCCGGCCCGCGGCCGCAGTCGAACGGCGCCGCGCACCGCGCGGCCTGCTCCGGCGCGCCCGCGCCCGCGCCGGCCGCTTGGCCCAGCTTCATCGAGACCCAGTTCCCGGTCTCGCTGCTGTCCAAGGAGAGCTACAAGGAGCGCAAGGCCAACTACAGCCAGACGCTGACCGGCCTGGGCAAGTGGTGGGGCCGCAAGCCGTTGATCCTGGTGCGCGCGGTGCTGCTGGGCCTGCTGCTGCCGGCGTCCGGCGACCCGCGCCGCGATCGGGAGGTCTTTCTGGCGCTGCTCACCATGGACGCCGCCGGACTGCGGCGGCGCAAGAACCGCGCCATCCCGTTGCCGGAGGTGCACCGGCGGCTCGACGCCGGTGAGCGCCGCGCTTGGTTCGACGCCGCGGCGGGGCCGCGGCGGCTCCGGCTCAAGCCGGGAACCGCCGCCGGCCAACGGCAGCGGCTGCAACTGCTGGTCTTCGACCGGCTGAGCTACGACGAGAAGCTGGCGTACTGCGCTCGTCCCGAGCAGGTGGACGGCCCTTGCGCCGCCGCCTGGGAGACGATCAACGCCCACCTCGGCACCGCCGCCGCCAGCCTTGCCGAGCTGGTGCGCGAGCTGGGCCGGCGCCGGTTCGGCCGCGTCCCGCGCGTGGGCGACGCCTTCTGCGGCGGCGGCAGCGTGCCGTTCGAGGCGGCCCGCATCGGCTGCGACGCCTACGGCTCCGACCTGAACCCGGTGGCGGCGCTGCTCACCTGGGGCGCGCTCCACCTGGTCGGCGGCGGCGAGGCAACGGCCGCGGCCGTGCGCGGCGCGCAGGAACGCGCCTTTCGCGCGGTCGATCGGCAGCTCACGGAATGGCGCATCGAACATAACGCGGCCGGCTGGCGCGCCGATGCCTTTCTCTATTGCACGGAGACCCGCTGCCCGGAGTGCGGCTGGATGGTGCCGCTGGCGCCGAGCTGGGTGCTGGGGCAGAAGACCCGCACCGTGGCCGAGCTGGAGCCGCAACCGGCGCGGCGGCGATTCGCCATCCGCATCCGTTCCGGCGTGACCGCCGCCGCCCTGGCCGCCGCGCGCGCCGGCACCACGCGGCAGTCGCGGCTCGTCTGTCCCAACCTCGGCTGCGGGGCGTCCAGCCCCATGGCGGCGATCCGCGGCGACCGCCGCGGCGCGGACGGCCGCGGCTACGGGCTGCGCCGCTGGGAAAGCGCGGACCTGACCCAGCGGCCCGACGACGTGTTCCGGGAGCGGCTCTATTGCGTGCGCTGGCGGCTGCCGCGCCTGGACGCGCTCTTGCGGGCCGAACAGGAGCGGGGGGAGGCGCCGGCGCCGCTGCCGGCGTGGGTGCCGCCGGACCGCGCGATCGGGGCGCTGAGCGAGTTCCTCGATGCCGGCGGCCGGCGCGAGCTGGCCGGCTTGCGCGGGCGCGACTGGCCGGCCGAGGATGCCGCGCTCGACGCCGCGCGGCGCGAGCTTGAGGCCGCGCGCGGCAGTGCGGCGGCCGGCTCTCTGGAACCGCGGCGGCGCCGCGTACGCGACCTCGAAGCGGCGCGCAACCGGCGCGAGGCGCTGGCAGCCGCGCTGACCGCCGCGGTGCCGGCCGCGGTCTACCGCGAAGTGCGCGATGACGACCTGGAGCGGGAGGATCACGCGCTCGCCCTGGTGAGCGAGAACCTGCCCGACTGGCAGCGCCGGGGGTTCCTGCCCGACCGGGCGATTGCGCCGGGAGACGAGACCACCCGCCTGATTCGGGAACGCGGGTGGACCCACTGGCACCACCTGTTCACGCCCCGGCAACTGCTCACCAACGGGCTGCTGCTCAAGCAGATCGAGACCGCCGCCGCGCTGCCCGAACGCGCCGCCATGCTGCTCGGCGCCGCCCGCTGCGCCGACTGGAACAGCAAGCTGTCGCGGTGGTGGACGGACAGCGCTCACGAAAAGGTCATACAGACATTCAGCAACCAGGCGCTGAACACGCTGGCAACGTTCGGCAGTCGTGGACACGTTACCTTGTCAGACTCGTGGTTCTTGAATTGCCGTACGACTCATCTTGACGGAACGGCTGCCGTTTCCGCGACAGACGTGCGCGCCGTCGACCGCGCCGCGGATATCTGGATCACGGACCCGCCCTATGCCGACGCGATCAACTATCATGAGTTGTCCGAGTTCTTTCTCGCCTGGTACGGGAAGACACTTCCGCGGCTGTTCCCGGACTGGTACGCCGACAGCAAGCGCGCGCTCGCCGTACAGGGCACCGGAGGAGCGTTCCGCAGCGCCATGGTGGACAGCTATCGCAACCTCGCTGCGCGGATGCCGGATGACGGACTGCAGATCGTCATGTTTACGCATCAGGACGCCGCAATCTGGGCGGATTTGACGTTGATACTGTGGGCTGCCGGGTTGCGGGTAACCGCCGCCTGGACCATCGGTACGGAGACTCCGTTCGGCGTGAAGGAAGGCAACTACGTGCAGGGGACCGTGCTCATGGTGCTGCGCAAGCAGACCGGGGGCGACACCGCGTTCCTGCACGAAGTGGTGCCGGAAGTGGAAGTCGAAGTCGAGCGCCAGCTCGCCTCGATGCACGATCTGGACGACCGCGACGCGCCCAACTTCTCCGATGCCGACTACCAGCTCGCCGCCTATGCTGCGGCGTTGCGCGTGTTGACCGGCTACCGCGCCATCGAAGAGGTGGACGCCGCCTACGAGCTGGCGCGCGAGCGCCGCCGCGGCGAGGCCAACCCGCTCGCCGGGATCATCGAAGACGCGGTGCGCACGGCCAGCAACTTCCTGGTGCCCGCCGGCCTGCCGGCGCACGTGTGGCGCGGCCTGGCGCCGGAGGAGAAGTTCTACCTCAAGGGGCTGGAGGTCGAAGCGCACGGCGACTTCCGCGCCGGCGTCTATCAGGAGTTCGCGCGCGGCCTGGGCGTGACCGACTACGTCCGCCTGCTGCACGCCGGCGCCGCCAACCGGACCCGGCTCAAGACCGCCTCCGAGCTGCAGCGCGCCGACCTGGCCGGCGCCGGCCTGCTGCGGCACGCCCTCTACGCCGTGTGGCGCGCCGCGGCGACCGGCGAGGTGACCGACAGCCTGACCTGGCTGCATACGGAGCTCGCCGACTACTGGCCGCAGCGCGCGGCGCTGGCCGCCCTCCTGCGCTGGCTGGCAGCGCTCGCCATCGATCACTGGCGCGCGGACGCGGCCGCCGCCCGCCGGCTGGCCGGCGCCGTGGAAAACGATCATGTCTGAGCTGGCCGCCCCCCTGCGCCACGTGCTGGAACGGACCGGCTACCTGAACGCCGGCGCGCCGGCGGCGGCCAGCGTCCGCCTGGCCGGCGCCGGCGATCTGGCGCGCCCTCCGTCGTTCGCCCCCGACGCGTGGTGGCGGAGCAATCCGTACGCGACCATCCAGCACGGCAGCGCCGATCTCAAGGTCTACTTCAAGTTTGTCGCCGAACCGGACGCCGCGCCGGTGGCGGAATGGCAGCAGGAGGTCTGGAACCAGGGCTTCTGCCCGCTGCTGTGGCTGGTCTCCCCGGACCGCATCGACCTCTACAACGGCTTCGGCCTGCCCCGGCGGTCCGCCGACGCCGAGGAGAACCGTCTCGACACCTTTCGCTTCGTAGACCATGAGCTGGCGCGGCTCGACCGGTTGGCCGGACGGCTGCGCATGGAGACCGGACAGTTCTGGCGGCAGCGGCCGGCGATAGACCGCGCGTCGGCGGTCGACCGCCGGTTGCTCGACGATCTTGCCGCGCTCAAAAGCGACCTGGAGAATTCCGGACTTGCCGGCGGGGAGGCGCAGGCGCTCATCGGCCGATCGATCTTCACCCAGTACCTGATCGACCGGCGGATCGTGGACGAGGAGCGGTTGGAGCGGATCAGCGGGAACGGCGAGTTTCCAAGCGTGCTGCAGGATCGCGCGGCAACCGCGCGGTTGTTCGACTGGCTGCGCGACACCTTCAACGGCGACATGTTTCCGGAAGGGGCGCCGGTTCCCTCCGCCAAGCATCTCGGCCGCGTGCGCCACTTCCTCACGGCGACCGACCCGGCAACCGGCCAACAGTCCCTGTTTCCCTACCGCTTCGACGTCATACCGGTGGAGCTGATCAGCGCCATATACGAGCAATTCGTCCACTCCGCCGGGCCGACGGAACAGCAGGCCGACGTGCACTATACGCCGCTCGCCGCCGTTTCCCTGGTATTGGACGAAGTGTTCGCCGGCCTCACCGGAATCGAACGGGTCCTCGACCTGACCTGCGGTTCCGGCGTCTTTCTGGTCGAGGCGCTGCGCCGGCTGGTGTATCTCAAGTGCAACGGCGGCGTCCCGACCCGTGAGGCGATCCGCCGGACGCTGCACGAACAGATATACGGCGTGGACCTCAGCGCCGAGGCGGTGAGCATCGCCGCGTTCAGCCTCTATCTGGCGGCCTTGGAGCTCGATCCCGATCCGCGCGCCGCCGACGGCGTCAGGTTCGAGCCGCTGACAGGCCGCACGCTGAGGGCCGGCGATGCATTCGACGTCGACCTGGGACCGGCCAAGTTCGACGTGATCGTCGGCAATCCGCCGTGGAGCCATCAGGGACGGGCGGGTACCGTCGCGCGCCGCCGGCGCGCTCCGGACGTGCCTCGGTCGCCGCGCGGCCAGAGCCTGGACTTCGTGCGGCGCGCCATGGAGCTTGCCCACGACCGGACCAGATTCGGCATGATCGTGAGCGCCACGCCGTTCTTCAGCCGGAGCGCTACCGGTCTGGCGGCCGCGCAGAGCCTGGTCGAGTCGCTCGGCCCCTTGACGCTGGTAAACCTGTCGGATCTGTCGAAGTGGCTGTTTCCGCGGGCCGACATGCCGGCCATGGCGGTGCTGTCGCGTCATGACGACCGGCAACCGGACCGGATGACGCTGGTGCAGGCCCGCTGGTCGCCGGCCGGTGAGCGCAGCCATACCATCGAAATCGCGCCAAGCGACGTCACGACGCTTCCCCTGGCCAGTTGGAAGCGCAACCCGGCATTGTTCAAGGCGGCGTTCCACGGCAACCGCCACGACCTGCTGTTGCTCGACGATCTGTGGGACAACACTCAGCCGCTCAAGAACCAGCTTGCCGCGCTCGGTACAGGGTTGCGAGCCGGTTTGAAGTTCGGAAATCGCTCGCGAGACGCCACCTCCCTCAATGGACTGCCATTCGCAGGGCCGGGGACCATTGGCCACTACAGCATGGGCGGAGAGCGTCCTGCTTTCGACCACTCCCGGGCCGAGCGCCCACGAGCGCTGGCGGTGTATCGTGCTCCGCTCGTACTCATCAAGGAGTTCTTGGTGCAAGGACATCCACGTCCGGTCGTGGCGGTCACGGAGCGGGATACGGTATACACGGACGCCTGCTTTGGAGTGTCGTTCGGCGACGACAATCTCGAATTCGCGTACCTTCTGGCGGGAATCCTTGGATCGGCGATGGCGACTTGGTACTGTCTGATGGCTGGATCGGCGTTCGGAATATGGATGCGTCGAGTGATGAGAGCGGACCTGGATGCCTTGCCGACTCCCAATCTTGAGAAGTCCCTGGACTCCGCAGCCGGGAAGCGTGTCATACGGCTGGTACGTCACTTCCATCGTCAGGCCCCGGATGACGGCGATTGGCGGTCGCTCGACGACGCGGTATTCGATCTGTATGGGTTGGACGACGAGGATCGCATCGTCGTACGGGACGGGCTGTATCGGGCAAGCTGGCAGTGGCAGGCGGGAAAGCTGCACTCGGTCGCCCCAGCCGATGAGGCCGACCTGCGGGCGTATGCGGGCGCGTTCCTGTGGACGATGGACGCCTGGCTGTCCGCCGGGAAACGCAGACACCTGCGGGCCGAGATTTATCGATTGCCGGACGACGCGCCGCTTCGGGTCATCCGTTTCATACTGGAGGAGGGGCCGGGTCCGTCGGAAGAGATCAAGGTCATCACCCCGAAGGGGGAATTGAGCGAGGTCCTGGCCCGGATCGGCGAACGGACCAGCGTGCAAATCAGCAAGGAACTGGTTGGACTCCGCCACCTGCGCGTCCATGCCGAGGACGAGGTGACGATCATCAAACCGGCGGCGCGCCGCAACTGGTTGCCCGTTCACGCGCTGGAAGATGCTGATGGTGTAGTGAGCGCCAGCGTATACACAAGCCGGTCGTGACTGCTGGTTCGTTCCCCGAGGATGTTGGCCCAAGGTTCGTCGACATCGGGCCTGAGCGCAGTATCGCGGTGCTGTCGATTCTGAGTATGGGCTGGGGTTATGCGATGCAGCTCGACATGGTCAGTGCGCGGGACGGTGAAGTCGAGATCACGGAGTGCCTGCGCATGGGCATGCGACGGGCGCTGAAGGACCAGATCGGCAAATGGGCCAAGAAGATGACCATTCTCCCCGGCGCCGAGTCTCGTTCCAGCGCGGCCTTGAAGCCGGACGGACGAACCGACATTCCGATCCTCTTCCAAGAGATTCGCGAAGTTTACGACGCCCACGACCCTCACGCGATAATCGAATGCAAGCGGGTTGCGGGGAATGACGCAACACTGTGCCGGCGCTACGTCGTCGACGGGATCGACGACCGCTTCATCAGCGCCAAGTACGCGGGCCGGCACCGGGTGGCGTTCATGGCCGGGTACGTGTTGTCCGGCGGCGTCGACGCCGTGATCCGGCGCATCAACCGGTACCTGTCGGAACGCGGTCGCGCCGCCGAATGCCTGGACTCCTGCACGGTGCTGGCCGAGGCGTGGGCGCGCAGCAGCAGCCATCCCCGGCCGGCGCGGCCGTCGATCGAGCTGCACCACGCGTTCCTGACGTTTCCCGCCGCTCCCTGACCGCCGCGCCGCGATGCTGAAGCGCTACTCGTCCCGCCGCCGGCGGCTCGACGCCGGGTTCCTGAACGCCCGGCTCGCCGGCGCCCGCAGCTACGACCGCATCGCCGGGTACTTCTCCGCGTCGATCCTGGAAGTCGCCGGGGAGGCGCTGGAGAGCGTGCGCGGCCCGGTACGCGTGATCTGCAACTCGGCGCTCGCGCCGGAGGACGTGGAGGCCGCCAAGGCGGCGCAGCAGGCCATGCGCCGCGAATGGTGCGCTTCGCGCCCGGAACGGTTGGGCGCTGCGGCCAAGCCGCGCTGCAAGCGGCTCTACGAGTGGCTGCGCTCCGGCGCGGTCGAGATTCGCGTGCTGCCGGACGACGCCTTCGGCCTGATCCACGGCAAGGCGGGCGTGGTGACGCTGGCCGACGGGCGGCGCGTCTCGTTCCTCGGCAGCGCGAACGAAACCGGGGCGGCGTTCCGGCTCAACTACGAGCTGATCTGGGAGGACGACTCGCCCGATTCGGTGGAGTGGGTGCAGGAGGAGTTCGACGCGCTCTGGTCGTCGCCCTCGGCGGTGCGGCTCGCCGACTTCGTGATCCGGGACCTGGAGCGGCTCTCCCGCCGTGAGTCGGTAGCGGAGGTGGAGCACTGGCGGGAGGCGCCCGATCCCGCCGCGGTCGTGGTCGAAGCGCCGGTCTACCGCCAGGAGGTGGGGCTCTGGGAGCATCAGAAGCACTTCGTGAAGCTGGCCTTCGACGCGCACCGCGGCCCGCACGGCGCGCGCTTCGTGCTGGCCGATCAGGTCGGCCTGGGCAAGACCGTGCAACTGGCGCTGGCGGCGCAGCTCATGGCGCTGGCAGGCGACCGGCCGGTGCTGGTGCTCGCCCCCAAGCCGCTACTGCGCCAGTGGCAGACGAGCTCCAGACGCTGCTCGGCGTGCCGTCGGCGGTGTGGGACGGCCGCCAGTGGGTGGACGAGCGCGGCGTCGAGCATCCCGGCGCCGGCGACGAGTCGATCCGGCGCTGCCCGCGCCGCATCGGCATCGTCTCCACCGGGTTGATCACGCGCGGTTCCGAAGCGGTGGAGCGGCTTGCCGCCCTGCGCTTCGAGTGCGTGATCCTGGACGAAGCGCACCGCGCCCGGCGCCAACCGGGCCGGCGCGCCGCGGGCGGGCCGGCCGCGGGCCGGGCGAACAACCTGTTGCGCTTTCTGCGGCGCATCTCGCCGCGCACCAGGAGCATGCTGCTCGCCACCGCCACCCCGGTGCAGCTCGATCCCATCGAGGCGTTCGACCTGCTGGACGCGCTGGCGCAGGGGTCGGACGCGGTGCTGGGGTCGGCCGGCAGCCGTTGGCGGCAGCCGCAGGCGTCGCTCGACCTGCTCCTGGGGAAGGCGCCGCCGCCGGCCGACTTCCACGAGCGGTGGGACTGGCTGCGCAATCCGCTGCCGCCGCGCGCGGAAGGGACCGACTTCGAGATTCTGCGCCGCTCGCTGGCGCTGTCCGACGAGCACGCCTATGCGCCGGGCAGCGCGGCCGACCGATTGCGTCCCGCGGACCGGCAGCGTGTCGACGACGGGTTCGGGCGGTTCCTGGAGCGCCACAACCCCTACCTGCGCGGCATCGTCCGGCGCACCCGCGAGTATCTCGAAACGACCATCGATGCGGAGACCGGCGAGCCATATCTCACGCCGGTGCGCGTGCGGCTGCACGGCGACGCGGCGGCCGATGCGGTCGCGCTGCCGCCGTTCCTGGCCGATGCCTACGAACGCGCCGAGGAGTTCTGCCGGCTGCTCGCGGCGCGCGCCGCCGCCGGGTTCGTCCGCACCATGCTGTTGCGCCGCATCGGCAGCACGATCGAAGCGGGGCGCCTCACCGCGTCCCGGCTGCTCGCCGGCTGGCCGGCGCGCGCCGGCGACCGGGATGACGATGAGGATGACGAAGACGGCGCCGCCGGCGCCGACCGGCTCCGCGCGCTGACCGATGAGGAACGCGGCGCGCTGCTGCGGCTCACCCAGGCGCTGGAAGCGAACCGCGAGCTGGACCCCAAGCTCGCCGTGGTGCGGCGCCTGCTGGTGGACGACGGCTGGCTGGAGCGGGGCTGCATCGTCTTCAGCCAGTACTACGACTCGGTTCGATGGCTTGCCGGCCGGCTCGCGCGCGAGCTGCCGGACGAAGCGATCGGCATCTACGCCGGCGCGGACCGTTCCGGCGTGATGCGCGGCGGCCGCTTCGACCGCGCGCCGCGGGACGAGTTGAAGGACGCCGTGCGCCGCGGCGAAGTGCGGCTGCTGCTCGGTACGGAGGCCGCCTCGGAAGGGTTGAACCTGCAGCGCCTGGGGTCGCTGATCAACCTCGACCTGCCGTGGAACCCGTCCCGCCTCGAACAACGCAAGGGGCGCATTCAACGCATCGGGCAGGTCCGCTCCGAAGTCGACGTCTACAACCTGCGCTACGCCGGCTCGGTGGAGGATCGCGTGCACGAGCTGCTGTCCGAGCGCCTGGAATGGATCTCCCGGCTGTTCGGCCAGTTGCCGGACACGCTCGAAGACGTCTGGGTACAGGTCGCGCTGGGGCAGGCCGAACAGGCGCGGCGGACCATCGACGCCGTGCCGCGGCAGCACCCCTTCGAGCTGCGCTACCGCGAAGTCAGACCCGTCGACTGGGAGTCATGCGCCCGCGTACTGGACGACGCCGCCAGGACGCGAACCCTGGCGCGGGGATGGCAGGACCGGGAAGCCGAGCACTGAAGCCGCCTGCCGGCCGGTCATCGGGGCGGCGCGCTGACGTCGATCACGCGCACCGAGATCCGGCGCCGCTCGTCCTCCGTCAGCAATGCTTCCAATCGCTCTCGAAGCGCGTCAGGGCGGTTCGGAGCAGCCCCACCGTCGGGCGGCCGTGGAGTGCCCTTGGTCTCAAACCAGAACACGAGGTAGATACCGTATCCTCCGGTTGCCGGATCATTGGCGTATTGCTCGATCAACTGGCGGCGGATTGCGCTCCACAAGTCGCGATGCGAGTTTCTCTTGGCTTCTACCGGGACGTGGAAGCCGCGGCAGCCAATCCGCACGTCAGATCGTCTGTCATTGGCGTATGCTCCCTCCGGCTGGGCGTCGACCTCGGGTGGCAGGATTTGTCGCAGATCGGACAGCAGCGCGTCTCTGCACGAGTTTTCGGGCTTCGGTCCACAAGGTCGTTCGTATTGATCGAGGTTCCAATACTGGCGCCAGTCGTCGGTGTTTGCGGTCCGTATCCGGCCCGCGAGCTCGTCTATCCGATCGGTAATCAGTGCGGCCAGATCGCCGGGGTTGGCGGGTGGGCCGTTGCGCAGCGTACTACGGACCTGCTCGGCGTCGGGGTGTCGATAGCCGGCGTCGCGCCGGAGTACGCGGTGCCGGTCTCCAGCCTGATGCAAGGTAGCATGCCAGAAGGAAAGCGCGGTATCTGACGCCAGCTCATCCAGCGCGGCGCCGGCTTCCGGTTCCGGCAGGATGGCGAGTCGTTGTATCATCTGATCGACGCATGACGACGCGCTGTCAGACCTCATTGATTGAGGGTCGGAGTCACGCGCCGTCCAACGGCCGACGGTGCTTCCGAGCAGACCGATCAGGTACTTCAGCGCCGGCGCCCGCAGTCGTTCGATGTCGGGCCGCGCGGTCGCGAGGAAATTCACCAGATGCGTGATGCGCTGCTCTCGGCGCTGCACGAGTTGTTGCAATTGCTCCAGATAGGTATCGGAGGTCGCGGTGACGCCCAGAGCCAGCCAGTGGACCCGTTGGGCGACGGTCATGCTCCTTCGGGACAACCGTTCCGCAATCAATTCCTGAAAGCGCAATCTATCGACGTACCGCAGGGCAGCATGGAGCAAGCAATCCAGAATTCGGAGCTGTGGCACCGTACAACGCAGGGGAAATCTCCGCAGCGACGGCAACGCGGCAAGGCGTGCCACGCCGGCGTGATCCTCCTCGAGTAGCAGATGGACGAGGGAGGCATCCTGCGTGCCGTTGCGGAGCCCGGCGGCGACGCATTTGACGAGCACGTCGGCGACAGTCGCTGGATCCCGCGCCAGCAGAGTACGGTACCATTCGGGACTTTGGGTCCGCGGGCGCAGCGCAGGAGGAGTACTGTAATGGAACGCAAGCGCCTGCCTCGCCTGCCGGTCATTCAGCCGGCGCTCCGGTTCGAGGTCCAGAGCTGCCTGGAATGGGAGACCGATCTGAAACCCCTCATCGCTCCCCGTCTTCTCGATGATCTGGTCGATTCCCGGCAGGTCGCCGCGGCTGACGGTGCCGCGGATGCCCGAAAACGCCGCCTCGATCAATGATTCTTCGTCTCGAAAGAGATTCCTGATCCGTTCTTCGGGACTGTCTCCTGAAACCTCTGACAGTACGCCATAGTATGCCACTGAGATCAGAGAGAGCACTTTTGGAGCACCCCTTCCGGCACGCAGTTCAGCTACGTTGGAACGCACGTATGCGATCCACTCTCCATGGTATCGCTCCTGTTCTTGGTGATAACGTTGTTGTTCCTGGAGGTCTTCTTTCAATGTCTCGCGAACACGGCAGACGAGCATCTCCTGCTCAAGTATCCTTCGAACGACGGGGGCATCCCCGGTGCGTTCGAACATGACTTCCAGGGTCAGGCCGCGGTGGTGGGTGTTGCAAGCGAGCGCATCGCAGGATTGGCGGAGATAGTACCTGGTCCATGGCCGGGATGTGGCGGTCACCGCCTGCTGCAGACACCAGAGTCCGTAGTCAGGTGGGAACTCGGCTCCGTGACGGATTTTGTCGACTAGAGAACGAGGGGTCTTCGCACGGTCGGCAGACCGGCGTTCGGTCTCGACGATTATCTCCTTCAACCTGTGCGGACGTCGTTCGAGCCAGGTTCCGATACGTCGTACAGCGATGTTCCTTCCCGGAGCTGTTGGTTTTATGTCGAGACTCAGCCAGTCGCAGAGCCGAGCGGCATCCAAAGTGTCGCCGCGCCGTTCGACACCGCATGCCAACAGCATGAGCGGGACCTTTTTCATCCCTAGAAGCTTCAATGCAGGTATCAAGTCGTTGCGTCGAGTAACGAGCGCATCCAGCAGGGCTTCGATATTCGAATCCGAGGACCGTTCGATCAGATGATGGCGCCAGAAGCTATAGCCTGGTCCGAAAGGGTGCCGGAGGTTCGTTGCCGGCAGATATTGCCAGATATTCGAAGCGGTTACGCGCCGGGGATAGAGCGCCGTCAACGCGGTGCCGAGCAGTTCGCTATTCCAGTCGGAAATTCGGCCATCATTCAGGTCGGCCAGGATCTGCTCGAGCGTTCGGTCTCTGCGGTCTTGGTCCGGGCAATTGTGGAGGAACGCGTCCAGCGCCCAGGATGGAAATTGAACCCAACGATGGCGTTGATATACCAATTCCAGCAGGAATCCGGCGAACTCCGGAATCGGTGTTCCGTGAGTGAGCGCCAACAGCACGAACGAGGCGAAGAACGGTTCATCCAGGGGCGGCTTCAGGGCGTCACGGAGCACCGGCTCCAGGTCCGGAGTGATCAGGGCGCTGACCGCCGGGGCGGCCCACGCGTCCCCGAGTCCCGCAGCCTCCCGCCTCAGTGCTTCCAGGAGCGCGCGCTTCTCATCGGTAGTGAAGTCGTGAACGTCGCCGTACAGGACGACGCCGATCGGGTCGCGCTCGATGAGGTCCCGCCGGGCGACCTTGCAGAGCGTCGCCAGCCACGCGGCCAACCCGCGGAGCACCGTCACCACGCCGCCATCCTCGCCGCTGATCAGCGCCAGGACGCGCCGCGCGGGGAGGCCGTCGGCGATGAGCCGCGCCAAGTGGCGGGCGCCAAGGAACTCGGCCAGATGGCGGTGGATCGGGACGAACCGCCGCTCGGTCCCGGCTGCGAACAGCTTGGTGGACAGCGCCTGCAGCAGCGCGGTCCGGTTGTACCGGTCGTGCGGGGCGCAGGGGTCGGACGCGCACTCGTCGGGGTCCAGATAGTCGCCGTCCGGGTGATCCTGGTCGGCCGTGAAGCCGGCGCCGCCGGTGATGAGGAGCATCGCGCACAGACGCCCGGCGGCGTCCAGCGCAGCGCCCACGTCGGGCGGCTGCCCGGCGGCCCGGTGTTCCTGGTTGTGCTCGGCGGCCAACTGCCGGCACGCCCGCTCGAAGGTCTGCCGCCGGCTCTGCGGCCAGGTCCCGTTCTGTTCGACCACGCTCGCCAGCAGGCTCAGACTCTGCGGATTGGTCAGCAGTCCATCGAGACCGCGCGCTCCGGCTTCGCCGATGAAGGCATCGGGGTCGGTGATGCCCTGCCGAGCCGCCAGCACTGTCTTGGCATCGTCGGCCGTCAACGGGTCGAGCCGCAGGACCGTTACCGCCGAGCGTTGCGGCGTGACGGAAGCAAGATGCTGGCGGTCGTTCGTGCCCAGCCAATCGGCCGTGCGGCAGGACAGGCGGAAGGGCGGTCTTCCGAGCTTGTCGAGCTGCCGGCGGATGTGGTCGAACGGCGTGCGCTTGTCCGGCGTTCTGGCGCGGCTTTCGTCCAGGCCGTCGATGAACAGCGTCTTGCCCCGCCATTCGGGATGATCGTCCGGTGCGAAGGTGAGGAAGTCGCGTGCGGTCACGTAACAGGCTGCGTCGCCCAACGCCGCGCACTCGCACCTGAAGGCGGTGGTCTTGCCGGCGCCGGGGTCGCCGAGCAACACGTAGGCGGGGGTGGAACGGAAGCGCTCCAGAGGCTGACCGGCCTTGGCCGGACTGCGCGACGCATCCGCGGCAGCGTTCGCGGCCGGGAGCTCGGTGCAGGTGCGCGGGACGATGCGGCTCATGCTTCTTCGAACCAATGGCCGGCGGGTTGCGTCAGGAACTCTTCCAGCGGTATGCCGTCCCCTCCGACAAGCAGTGAGCGGCGCGGGCGATACCGCTGTTCGAACGCCTTCATGCCGGCCGGCGTACCGGCCATTCCACCGCGCCGGGCGCGGCTCTTGACCTCTATGGCGACCAGTGTCGGGCCGCGCTGCAGGACGAAGTCGACCTCGTGCGAACCTTGCCGCCAATAGTGCAGGCGCACGTTGGACGCCGCGGTGTTGTACAGGTGGGCGCCTACCGCGCTCTCGACGATCCGTCCCCGGAAGGTCCGGTCGGCCGCGGCTTCGTCGAAGGAGTAGCCGGAGCCGGCGGTCATCAGGGCGGTGTTGAGCACGTTGAGCTTGGGACTGGAGGCGCGGCGCCCGGCCGCGGTGCCGACGTATTTCGGCAGGCCGGCGACCAGCCCGGCCGCGGCCAGCAGGTCGAGGTACCGCGCCAGCGTGGTCGTGTTGCCGGCGTCGTCGAGTTGGCCGAGCATCTTGTTGAACGCCAGGATCTGCCCGGACCAGGCGGCGCCCAACTCGAAGAGCCGCTTCAGGAGCGCCGGCTTGTCGACCCGCGTCAACGCCAGGATGTCGCGCTCGATGTTCGGTTCCACCACCGCGCCGAGCAGGTAGTCGCGCCAGCGATCCTCGTCGCCCAGCAGACCGGCGGCTTCCGGGTAGCCGCCGAAGTACAGGTAGTCCTGCAGGTCGAAGCCGAACGCGGCCGTCATTTCCGCGAACGACCAATGGGTAACGCGAATCGGCTCGAAGCGGCCGGCCAGGCTCTCGCTCAATCCCGACTGCATCAGCAGCGGCGCCGAACCGAGGATCACGACGTGCAACGGGCAGCCTCTGGAGCGGTCGGCATCCCACAATCCCTTGACCGTTGCCGACCACTGATCAATCTTCTGAATCTCGTCCAGCACCAGCACGGAGCCGCCCTGCCGTTCCGCCTCGAGACGCGCTGCTTCCCAGTTGCGTACCAGCCATCGCGCGTTCCGCTCGTGCGATGCCCGGACCAGCGGTCCCCCCGCATCGAACGGCGGGCGGATCGCGGCGGAGTCCGGCTCATCGATCGCCAAGTAGCGGCTGTGGCGGTCGATTCGGCGTAGCGCCTGCTGCGCAATGGTCGTCTTGCCGGTCCGCCGCGGCCCGAGCAGGGCGATCATCCGGTTCGGAGGTTCGGCGAGTCGCCGGCAGAGGGTCTCTACCTGACGGCGTTCGAAGATGCCTGTCATCCTGAGTAGCTGCCTTGTGAGTAAAGTTACTCAGGATCGTAATTCACGGCAAGGGCAGCGGGACGGCATCGCCATGGTTGGTCGCGTCCCGGCTCTCGCCGGTCGCTGCCGTCCGGTCTCGGCGGTGTGCTAGAATCGGCGTCGCTCGGAACCTCTCATCAAAAGCCTCTCCATCCTCCTTCCGGCGCTGCGGCGCCGCGCCGGCCGGCTGCTGCTCGGCTTCGTCTGCATGATCGGCCAGAACTACGCCCTGTTGCGGGGTTCGGAGCTGCTCCGGCAGCTCCTGGACGAGATCGCCGCCGGCGCCAACGAGCGCGCGGTCGTGCTGCGGCTGATCGCCTGGGCGTTCGCCTTCGCCGCCGGCGTGGGCGTCTGCATGTTCGGCATGCGGCGGCTCATCATCGGCGTGTCGCGCGACGTCGAGTACGAGCTGCGCGATCTGCTGTACCGCAAGCTGCTGGCGCTCGACTTCGACTTCTATCAGCGCCGCCGCACCGGCGACATCATCTCCCGCTGCACCAACGATCTGAACGACGTGCGCACCCTGCTCGGCCCCGGCATCATGTACGTGCCGGACGCGCTGTCGCGGCTGGCGCTGTTCGCCCCCGTACTGGTCGGCTTGCACGCGGCCCTGGCCGCCGCCCTGGGTGCGCTGATGGCTGTGCTGGTCGCCGTGATCATCGTCGTCACGCCGCGGCTCCGGCCCCGCTTTCGCCGCGTGCAGGAGCTGGTCGCCGCCATCAACGACCGCGTGTGGCAGATCGTCACCGGCATCAACACCGTCAAGCTGTACGGGCTCGCCGCCTCGGAGACCGAGCGCTTCGGTGACCTCAACCGGCGCTACGTCGCCGCCAACGTGGTGCTGGCGCGCACGCGCGGCGTGCTGTGGCCGTTGCTGCAGTTCCTGTACGGGTTGGCCACGCTGCTGCTCCTGCTCCTGGGCGGCGGCGCGGTGATCCGCGGCGCCCTCACGATCGGCGAGCTGCTGCAGTTCAGCGCGATCGTGGCCGTGCTCACCTTCCCGGTCCTGTCGCTCGGCTGGGTGACCGCGCTCATTCAGCAGGGGGTGAGCGCCATGGAGCGCATCCGCACGATCCTGGACCATCCGGTCGCCGCCCGCCCGGCTCATCCGCGGCCGGTGCCGGCCGGGCCGCTGGCCGTGACCGCGCGCGGCGTGGCGTACCGCTTTCCCAACGCCGACCGGGACGCGCTCGGCGGCGTCGACCTGACCATCGAGGCGGGCCGGACGCTCGGCGTCACCGGCGGCGTTGGCAGCGGCAAGAGCTCGCTGGTGCTGCTGCTGGCCGGCATCGCCGCGCCGTCGGCCGGCGCGCTGGCCTTCAACGGGGTCGACGCCGCGGCGATCGATCCGTTCGTCTATCGCAGCCGCATCGCCTACGTCCCGCAGGAGCCGTTCCTGTTCTCCGCCACCGTCGCCGAGAACATCGCCATGGGCAGCGAGCGGCAGGTATCCCGCGAGCGGATCGCCGCCGCCGCCCGCCTGGCGGCGGTCGACGACGACGTCACGCGCTTCCCGGACGGCTACGATACGGTGGTGGGCGAGCGCGGCATCACCCTGTCCGGGGGGCAGCGCCAGCGGGTGGCGATCGCGCGGGCGCTGGTGCGGGACAGCGACCTGTTGATCCTGGACGACGCCCTGTCGTCGGTCGACGCCGATACCGAGACGGTGATCCTCACCAATCTGCGCGCCCTGCGGACGTTGCGTACGATCGTGATCGTCTCCCATCGGGTGTCGGCGCTGCAGCTCGCCGACCGCATCGCCGTCATGGAGGGCGGCACGGTGGTGGAGGCCGGCTCGCACCGGCGGTTGCTGCGCGCCGGCGGCCGCTACGCCCGGCTGGCGGAGCTGCAGCAGCTCGAGGAGGCGTTGCGGTGAGCGGCGGTCCCGCGCCGCCGGCAGGGACGCGGGCCGGCGAGAGCGGGCTGGACTTCCGCCTCACCCGCCGGCTCGGCGCCTACGTGCTGGGCCACCGGGCGCTGGTCGGCGCTTCGCTGGCCGCCATGCTGGCGACCGATCTGCTGCAGGTGTCGGTGCCGGCGCTGGTCAAGCTCGGCATCGACCGGGACGTCGCCGCCGGCGACCTGCGCGGCCTGCGCACGACGGCGCTGCTGCTGGCCGCGGCGCTGGTCGGCCGGTTCGTCACCCAGGTGGGGTTCACGGTGATCGTCGAGATACTCGGTCAGCGGCTGCTGTTCGACCTGCGCCTGGACCTGCTGCGCAAGGTGCTGCGGCTCGGCAACGACTACTTCGACCGCACGCCGGTAGGGGCGACCCTCACCAACGTCACCAACGACGTGGAGGCGGTCCGCCAGTTCATCGCCGACGGCATCGTCAACATCCTGGGAGACTCGGTGAAGGTCCTGTTCATCCTGGGCGCGATGCTGCTGATCAATCCGGCTCTGGCGGCCGTCACCTTCGTCACCCTGCCGCTGTTCGCGGTCGCCACGGTCGCCTTTCGGAATGCCCTGCGCCGCGGCTTCCGCGGCGTGCGCGCCGCCAACGCGGCGATCAACACGTCGCTGTCGGAGACGGTCACCGGCATCCGCGAGATCACGGTGCTGAACCATCAGGCGCGCAGCCTGGCCGACTTCCGGGAGCACAACCGCGACTACCTGCGCTCCTATCTGGTCGTCGTCCGCGCCTTCTCGCGGTACTTCCCCACCATAGAGGTGGTCACCCACGTCGGCATGCTCACGGTGATGCTGGCCGCGCATCTCACCATCGGCGTCTCCGTTCAGGTCGGCGACGTGTTCGCCTTTGCCGGCTACATCACCATGCTGTTCATGCCGCTGCGCCAGCTCGCGGAGAAGTTCAACAGCTTCCAGTCGGCGATGGCGGCTTCCGAGCGCATCTTTGCCATGCTCGACCGCGGCGAATCGATCGCCATGGCCGGCCCGGCCGTACCGCCGCCGCCGCGCGGCGAGCAGGGCGCCGGCGTGGCGTTTCGCGGCGTCAGCTTTGCCTATACGCCGGGAACGCCGATCTTCACCGACCTGTCGTTCCAGGTGCGGCCGGGCGAGCGGATCGCGCTGGTCGGCAGCACCGGCTCCGGCAAGTCGACGGTGATCAACCTGATCAACCGGTTGTACGACGTCGATCGCGGCACGGTGGAGGTCGACGGCGTCGACGTGCGCCGGATCGCGGCGGGCGAGTTGCGCCGGCGGATCGTCACCATTCCCCAGTCGCTGTTCCTGTTCAGCGGCACCGTGCACGACAACATCGCCCTGTTCGACCGATCCGTGAGCCGCGCCCGGGTGATGGAGGCGGCGCAGGCGGTCAATCTGGATGCGTTCATCCGGTCGCTGCCGCGCGGCTACGACCAGGAGGTGCTGGAGGAGGGCAAGTCCCTGTCGACCGGACAGAAGCAGCTCCTGTCGTTCGCGCGCGCGTTCGTGCGCGATCCCGACGTGGTGATCATGGACGAGGCGACCTCCAGCATCGACGCGGAGTCGGAGCGCCTCATCGAGGACGCCACCGCCACCCTGCTTGCCGGGCGCACCGCGGTCGTGATCGCCCACCGGCTGTCGACGATCCGGTCGGTCGATCGCATCCTGGTCCTGCACGACGGGAAGCTGGCCGAGGAGGGCGGCCACGATCGCCTGCTCGCCCAAGACGGGGTGTACGCCAAGCTCTACCGGGTGCAGATGCTGGCGCTGGCCGACCGCCCGCCGGACCGGTCGTAAACCGTTGACAGCGGCTCCGGTTATGAGTACGTCTAGGCCGATGACCGCCAGTCCAACGGTCACGGCTGGTCCGCTGGTCACCGCAGAAGCGTCCCCCGCCGCGGTGGAACGGGAGGCTGAACGGCTGTTCACCGTGCTGATGAACGTCGACTGCCGGCCGGGGACTCGCTGGACCCTGGAGCACTGCCGGGAGATCGCGCCGCTCACGAGTGAGATCAACCGCCTCAAGGAGCGTCGCAACGCGATCGTGCTGGCGCACTCCTACGTCGATGCGGAGATCGTGTACGGTGTCGCCGACTTCAAGAGCGACTCCTACGCGCTGGCCCTGGAGGCGCGCAACAGCGACGCGGACGTGATCGTCTTCGCCGGCGTGGTCTTCATGGCGGAGACCGCCAAGATCCTCAAGCCGCACGCGACCGTGCTGGTGCCGGACATCGCCTCCGGCTGCTCGCTGGCCGACTCCCTCACCGCCGCGGAGCTGCGGGCGCTCAAGGCCGAGCATCCGGACGCCGCGGTCGTCACCTATATCAACAGCTCGGCGGAGGTGAAGGCGGAAAGCGACGTGTGCGTCACCTCCGGCAACGCCCTCAAGATACTGGAGCGCCTGCCGGAGCGGCGCATCCTGTTCGTCCCGGACCGCATCATGGCCGCCAACCTGCAGCGCGACCTGCGCGCGCGCGGCAGCGACAAGCAGGTCGTCAGTTCCTCCGGCACCTGCCTGGTGCACGATCAATTCACCGTCGAGGGAATCGCGCACGAGCGCGCCCGCTTTCCCGGCCTGCACGTGATCAGCCATCCGGAATGCACCCCGGAGGTGACGGCGGCCAGCGACTTCGTGGGCAGCACGCAGGCGATGCTCGACCATGTGCGGGACACCGACGCCCCCTACTTCATGATGCTTACCGAATGCGGGCTGGTCGGCCGACTGGAGGCGGAGAATCCCGGCCTGCGCTTCATCGGCTCCTGCCGCCTGTGCCCGTACATGAAGCTCAACAGCCTGGCCAAGATTCGCGACGTGCTGGTCGACCCCGAACCGGATCAGGTGATCGAGGTCGATCCGCAGATCGCCCGCGCCGCCAAGGCGAGCATCGACCGCATGTTCGAGCTGGCCGCCTGAGCGCCGGCAGCATGCTCAGCCGCCCGATCGTCGAGGCGGCCGTCACCGCGGCGCTTCGGGAAGACCTGGCGTACGGGGACATAACCACCGAGGCGGTCGTCAGCGCCGCGCGGCGCGGCCGCGCGCGCATCCTGGCGCGGGAACCCCTCACCCTGTGCGGCGCGCAGGTCGCCGCGCACGCCTTCCGGGCGGTCGACCCCGATCTGGCCATCGAGCAGGTCGCCGCCGACGGCGAACCGGTGACGCCGCCGCGCCCGGTCATGCTGGTCACCGGCGCCGTGCGGTCGATCCTGGCCGCCGAGCGGGTGGCGCTCAACTTCCTGCAGCACCTGTCGGGGGTCGCCACCGTCACCAGCGCCTTCTGCGCGGCCATCGCCGGCACCGGCGCCGCCGTCTGCGACACGCGCAAGACCACGCCCGGCCTGCGGGCGTTGGAGAAGCACGCCGTGCGCTGCGGCGGCGGCCGGCCGCACCGCAGCACGCTCGCCGACTGCGCCCTGATCAAGGACAATCACCTCGCCGCGGCCGGCGGCGTCCGCGCCGCCGTGCAGCGGGTGCGTGCGCGCGCGCCGCACGTGGCCCGCGTCGAGGTGGAGGTGGAGACCATGGAGCAGCTCGCCGAGGCGTTGGACGCCGGGGCGGAGGTGATCCTGCTCGACAACATGTCGCCGGCCCAGGTGCGCGCGGCCGTGGAGGCGGTCGCCGGCCGCGCCGTCACCGAGGCGTCCGGATCGATCCGGCTCGACAACGCGCGCGCCTACGCCGAGGCGGGAGTCGACGTGATCTCGACCAGCGCGCTGACCGGCGCGGTGCGGCGGGTCGACCTGAGCCTGGAACTGGAAGCGGACTGATGCGCACGGTCCGCACCGATTGCCTGGTGATCGGGAGCGGCTTGGCCGGCGCTGCCTACGCGTACCAGGCGGCCAAGGCCGGCCTGGACTGCATGCTGCTGTCGAGCGAGTCGAGCGCCGCCGAGTGCAACAGCGCGCGCGCGCAGGGCGGCATCGTCGATCCGGCGGTCGACCCGCAGTCGTTGCGCGCCGACGTCATGACCGCCAGCGCCGGCGCCGCCAATCCGCGCGCGGTCGACTTCATCGTCGAGCGGGGCGGAGCGGCGGTGCGCGAGCTGGTGGAAGAGCTCGAAGTCCCGTTCGACCGCGGCCGCAGCGGCGAGCTGCGCATGACGCGCGAGGCCGCTCACTCCGCGGCGCGCATCCTGTTCGCCAAGGACCGGACCGGCAAGGCGATCGTGACCGCCCTGCACCGGGCGGTCGCCGCCTCGCCGCGCATCCGCCTTGCCGAGCACACCGTGGCCGTCGACCTCCTGACGCTGTCGCACAGCTCGACCGACCCGCTGCACAAGTACGAGCCGCTCACCTGCTTCGGCGCCTACGTGCTCGACGTCGCCTCCGGCGAGGTGTACGCGATCGCCGCCGCCAGGACGGTAGTGGCGACCGGCGGCCTGGGTCAGCTCTATCTCCACTCGACCAACGTTCCGAGCGCGTACGGCCACGGCGTGGCGATGGGCTACCGCGTGGGCGCGCGGGTGATCGACCTGGAGTACGTGCAGTTCCACCCGACCGTGTTCGTCAGAAAGGACGCGGCGCCGTTCCTGATCAGCGAGGCGGTGCGCGGCGAGGGCGGGCAACTGGTCGACGCCGCCGGCCGGCGCTTCATGGAGGATCATCATCCCGACGGGTCGCTGGCGCCGCGCGACGTGATCGCCCGATCGATCACCTTCGAGATGATCCGCACCGGCGCGCCCTCCGTATTCATCGATCTCTCCGGTCTGCAGCCCGACTACGTGACGGAGCGCTTCCCGACCATCTACCGGCACTGCCTCGACGCCGGCGTCGACATCACGCGCGAGCCGATCCCGGTGGTGCCGGCCGCTCATTACTCGTGCGGCGGCCTGCACACCGACCTGTACGGCCGCACCAACATCGTCAACTTGTCGGCGGTGGGAGAGGCGGCCTGCACCGGCTTCCACGGCGCCAACCGCCTGGCCAGCACGTCCCTGCTGGAGTGCGTGACCATGGCGCGCGAGGCGGCGGCCGCGGCGGCCTCCGAACGTGCCGGCAGCCGCTTCGCGCCGCCGGAGGTGCGGCCGTGGGAGGGCCGCCGCGTGCAGGCCGATGAGGACCTGATCCGACAGGACCTCAACCTGATCAAGGCGACCATGTGGAACTACGTCGGTCTGGTCCGCACCGGCCGGCGGCTCGAGCGCGCGCGGGACATGCTGCGCGAGCTGCACGCCCAGGTGGATGACTTCTACCGCGGCTACGCGGTCTCCAAACCGCTGTTGAATCTGCGCAACGCGGTGCAGACCGCCTTGCTGGTCGTGTACGCTGCCTGTCACAACACGCGCAGCGTCGGCTGCCATTACCGCGATGACAGCCGTGACCGGTGCGCCGACCAGGATTGAAGGACCCATGGCTACCCAGACCGCAGAACCGCTCGCCCGGCCCGCGGCCGCGCCGGCCGGCGCGCCGCGCGCGCTCACCCTGATCGACTGCGACGTCCATCCGTACGTCAACGACATCCACGAGCTGACCCCCTATCTGCCGCGGCGGTGGCGGAGCTGGATCGAGCAGACCGCCTATCAGGGGCCGCCGCCGCCGGTCTATCCCAAGGTGTTCGAGCTGGCGTCGCGCCGCGACGCCTGGCCGCCGTCCGGCCGGCGTCCGGGCGGCGACCCCGCCTTCGCGGCCCGACAGCTCCTCGACGAGTGGTCGGTCGACCTCGCCATCCTCAACAATCTGTACGCCCTGGGCGGCATCAAGAACCACCACTTGGCGCGGGAGCTGACTCCGGCGCTGAACCGCTGGCTGCAGGACCGCTGGCTCGACACGGACGACCGCTGGCGCGGCTCGCTGTGCGTCAATCCCGAGGATCCCGACGGTGCGCCGGCGGTGATCGAGGAGTTTGCCGGCGACGAACGGTTCGTGCAGGTGCTGCTGCCGGTCCGCTCCAGCGCGCCGTACGGTCGGCCGCAGTTCAGGCCGATCTTCCGCGCCGCCGCGGCGGCCGGGCTGCCGGTCGGACTCCACTTCGGCGGCTCGCCGGCCAACCCGATCACGGCGTGCGGCTGGCCGTCGTTCTACATCGAGGACCATACCAGCATGTCGCAGGCGTTCGAGGCGCAGGTGCTGAGCCTGGTCTGCGAAGGGGTGTTCGACGAGCTGCCCGAGGCGCGCGTGATCCTGATCGAAGGCGGCTTCGGCTGGTTGCCGCCGCTGATGTGGCGGCTCGACAAGAATTACCGAGGTCTGCGCGACGAGGTGCCGTGGCTGCGCGAGCTGCCGAGCCGGTACGTCCGGCGCCACTTCCGGGCCACCAGCCAGCCGATGGAGGAGCCGGCGGATCCCCGGCACCTGCTCTGGCTGTTCGACATGATCGGCGACGACGGCTTCGTCATGTTCGCCACCGACTACCCGCACTGGGACTTCGATTCGCCCGACCGGGCGCTGCCGCAGACGCTGCCGGAGGGGTTGCGCCGCCGCATCCTGGCCGGCAATGCGCAAGCGACCTATGGGTTCTGAGCCGGCCGACCCGGGCGAACACGACCTGGGCCCGGTGACCGGCTACCCGCCGGGAGAGCCG
Organism: Spirochaetia bacterium; assembly: GCA_965203515.1. Taxonomy (GTDB): domain Bacteria; phylum Spirochaetota; class Spirochaetia; order SZUA-6; family Bin103; genus CATQHW01. The sequence goes on along the minus strand of OZ241907.1, from coordinate 3,007,595 downwards.
GTCGCGGTCCGGGTGGGGCGCCGGCGGCTGGTGCTGATCCGGGACGGCGAGCGGGTGTTCGCGCTGCGCGACGCCTGCCCGCATCAGGGCGCGGCGTTGTCGGCGGGCCGGGTCGTCTCGACCTGCCGGCTGCGGTGGGAGGAGGAGCGTTGGGCGCAGACCGACCTGCGCGTCCTGCAGTGCCCGTGGCACGGGTGGTCGTTCGCACTGCGCGATGGCCGCGCCCTGTTCGCCGGCGCCGGCGCGGAGGCGGGCGCGCGCGTGCGCTCCTACCCGGCGCGGATCGCCGGCGGGCGCGTGCGGGTGCGGGTGGAGCGGTGACCGGGGGTGGAACGGCGGCCGGGGGTGGAGCGATGGCCGGGGGTGGAGCGGCGGCCGGGGACGTTACGGCGATCGGCTTTCCGGAACTGACCCGGCGGCTGGCCGCCCTGGAGCTGCCGGCGGTCGACCTGGTCGTCGGCATCGGCCGCGGCGGCGTGATTCCCGCCGCGCTGGTCGCGCAGCGGCTGTCGTGCGACCTGAAGGTCATCGCGGTCCGCTTTCGCGACGACGCGCACCGGCCGGAGCGGGCGGCGCCGCAGGTCACCCCGCCCGGCTTCGACGTGGCGGGCCGGCGCGTGCTGCTGGTCGACGACGTCGCGCGCACCGGCGCCACGCTGCGCGCCGCGGCGCGCGCTCTGGCGAACGCCGGCGTCGGCGCCGTGCGCACGTTGGTGGTGGCGGGCTACGCCGACTACGTCCTGTTCCGGGTCGACTCCTGCATCGTCTGGCCCTGGCAGGTCGACGGCGGCCGGTAGTCGGCCGTTTCAGGCGCCCGGTGCGGGTGCGGACAGCGGATCGCGCCGGCGCGCCCGAAAGAGCTGCGCGTAGCGCAGCCCCGCAAGCAGCAGGGTGACGCCGGCGCCGGCCAGCGTCACGCCGGCCCGGTCGCTCGCCGCGGCGGCCGCGACCGCCGGGAGCGCCAGCAGCAGTCCGATCAGGGCCTGCTGCGCGAGTGGCGTCAGCGCGTGCCGGAGCGTGAGGCGCGTCATCCTGAACAGGTGCCACGTCAGCAGGAAGTAGCAGACGGCGGCGAGCAGCGCCGCCGCCGCCACGGCGGCGGTTTGATCGCCCAGGAGCGCTCCGGCCAGCAGCCCTGCGATCAAGGCGGCCAGCGCGGCGGCCTGATAGCAGGCGAAGAGCGCCTGTTTCCGCAACACCGAAAAGCAGTAGTGCAGCGGACCGGCGATCGCCTGCAGGAGTATGAACGGCGTCAGCCAACGGGCGAGCTCGCCGGCCGCCCGCCACTCCGCTCCCAGCACGACGGCGAACAGCTCCGGCCCGGCGGCGGCGACGGCCGCCAGCGGCGGGGCGGCGACCGCCGCCATGAGGCGGTACGCGCGGTAGATCAGCGCGCCCAGGGCGTCGTCGCGATGCGCGGTGCCGACCTGCGAGCCGAGGACGTCGGAGACCGAGTACGCGATCAGCGCCGTGGGCGCCTGACACACCCGGCGGGCGATCCCATAGAGCCCGGCGGCGGCCGGCCCGAACAGCGTCAGGAACAGCACCGCCGGCAGGTGCTCGGTCAGCTTGGTGACGATGGCGGCTGCCCCGCTGAAGGCCGGGAACCGCCAGTAGCGGCGCCCGAGCCGCGCCAGCTCCGGCAACCGGATCGGGCCGGACAGACCGCCGACCAGTGCGGCCGGCAACCGGACGATCGACGCCAGCGCCGCGATCTGGCCCGCCAGCCGGCCGCCGATGAGGCCGAGCGGTCCGAGCGGCGAGCCGCCGATCTGCGCGGCGGCGGCCGCCGCGGACTGGATCACCGCCAGGCGCGCCAGGCCGGCGAGCGCCCGGCGGCGCACGGCGACCTGGTAGACGAGCTGCAGGCCCGCAGTGACCAGCACGCCGAGCGGCAGCAGCCACAGGTACGCCGCCAGCGCCGGCGTCTCCAGCAGCGCGGTGACCGGTTCCGCGAACACCGCCACGCCGGCCGCGGCGGCGGCCGACACGCCCAGCGCGGCGCAGCCGGAGAGCAGCAGCAGATGCGCCGCGTCGCCGTCGCGCCGAGGCAGGGGAATCGCGTGCTGATAGCCCAGGCAGGCGATCACGCTGATGACCGCGACGAAGGCGGTGTACGCCGCCTGCACGCCGAAGTCGGCGGGTCCGTAGAGCCGGGTCAGGATCGGGGTCGCGGCCACCAGCAGGGCCTGGCTCACCACGCTGCCGCTGATCCGGGTGAGGAACGAACGCAGCAGGCGGTCGCGCGTCCATCCGTCCCTGAGCCGGGCGGAGAACCCGGCCGGCTCAGGCAAGCGGGAGCCTTCGCTCTTCAGCGGCCGCTCCGGCGGCGGGCGGCGCTCCGCCGCAGGGTGGCCGCGGCGCTGACCGCCAACAACGCGAGCAGCGCGCCGATGAGCGCCCACATGAGTATCCAGGGCGCGCCGGTCGAGGGGGTTTCGGCCCGCGCCAGCCCCGGGGCGCTTGCCGCCGACACGCCGGCCGAGTCGTTCGCGCTCTGCGCCTGCGGCGCCGCCGACGTCTCGCTCGGTTCGCTCGCGCCGGCGGCGTTGTGAGCGCGGAGCTGCACCCGGTAGGTCACGCCGTTGGTCAGGCCGAACAACGTGTGGTCGGTCGCGGCATAGCTGCAGACGTCGACGACCGTCCACGCGCTCCAGTCAGGCCCTTGCGGACCGATGAGCCGGAACTCGTAGAAGGTGATGCTGGCGTCGCCGGGATCGTCCCAGGCAAGGTCTATCGACCCGTCGCCGCCGGCGGCGGCAAGACCCGCAGGCGGCGACGGCGCCGCCGCTGCCGCGCGGACCGGCGTCAGCGGCTCGCCGGCCTCCGGGCCGGTGAGCGTCAGCGGCGCTTGTCCCGCGCCGCTGGCGCGCAGGTGCCGCTCCATTCGGCACCGCATCTCGTGCCGATAGCTTTCGTATAGCTGGGTCCAGAAGAAGAAGTCGGTGGAGTTCCCCGCATTCCAGTCGTTCCAGAGGGCGGCGAGCCGCGCCACCGTCTCCGGGTCCTCCGCAAGCCGATCGCGCGTCTCTCCGGGGTCGATGCGCAGATCGAACAGCGCCGGCCCGGCCCCGAGGCGGTCCTTGACCAGCTTGGCGTCGGCCGTGCGTACCGCGTATCCGACGTTCGCATCCTTGATCCGGTCGGTCGCCCAGAACAGCGCCTCGTGCGGAACGCCGGGCGCTGCGCCCCGTATGAAGGGATCGAGATTCACGCCGTCGAGCGGCGGGTCGGCGGCTGCCGCGGCGCCGGCCAGCGCCAGCGCCGTGGCGGCGACGTCCAGGCTGATGACCATCGGCTCGAAGGTCGTTCCGCCGCGCCAGCGGGTCGGCCATGACGCGACGAAGGGCACCCGGATGCCGCCTTCGAACAGGCTGCCCTTGCCGTTCCGCAGCGGCCGATTGTCCGCCCAGTCCGCTTCCGCCCCGGACACGCCGCCGTTGTCGCTCAGGAAGAACGTCAGCGTCTCTTCCCAGCGTCCCGTCTCCCGCAACGCCGTCACGAGGCGGCCGATGTTGTGATCGAGCGAGTCGACCATCGCCAGATAGCTGCGCCGGTTCTCGTCCTCGACGTGGCGATACTTGCGTACCGTCTCGGCGGGCGCCTGCAGCGGGGTGTGCGGCGCGTTGTAGGAGAGGTAGAGAAAGAACGGCTCGTCCCCGCCGACCTCCACGAAATCGATCGCCCGGTCGGTGAGGACGTCGGTCAGGTAGCCGGAGAACCCGGAGGCGCCGCGGCCGTCGTTGAGCGGCAGCAGGTATTCCCGGAGCGGAGACTCGGTGACGTCGACGCGGAAGTAATCGTGCCCGCCGCCGGTGAATCCGTAGAAGTAGTCGAATCCGCGGTTGAGCGGGTGGAACGCCGGCGCCGCGCCGAGGTGCCATTTCCCCACCATGCCGGTGCGGTAGCCCGCCTCGCGGAGGTAGCGGGCGACGGTCGGTTCCTCCAACGGCAGGCCGTGGTGTTCGTGGTGGGGCGCGTGGGTCAGGTTGATCTCCATGCCGAACCGCGACGGGTAGCGGCCGGTCATGAGGCCCGCGCGTGAAGGGGAGCAGACCGGGTGCGCGACGTAACCGTTGCTGAAGACGACTCCTGCGCGCGCGAGTCGGTCGAGGTGGGGGGTCTCGATCTCGGTCGCGCCGTGAAAGCCGACGTCCCGATACCCCAGGTCGTCGACCATGATGATCAGGACGTTCGGGCGCGCATCGCCGGCCGGTTCCTGGGAAGACGCCGGCCACCGGCAGACCAGAACGTGGATGCACGCCAGCACGAACGGCAGGACCACCCGGCGAACCGCCCTCGGCAGCGGTTCGCCGCGGGAGGCGCCGCCGCGTGGGCGCGCGGGGCCGGCGTGGTCGCCTCCTCGCACTTCGGCACTCCTTATACGGATCGGTCGCGGCAAACGCCGCGACGCATCGGCCGCATGGTACCGGGGCGCGCCGCGCGATTTCAAGATCACGGCAGGGCCGTGGGCTGCGCGCCGCCGGCGTGGATGCCGGGGCGCGGAATCGCCGGCGCGCCTTTGACGGGAGATACCGCGTGGAGTACCGTCGGAGTCTCCCCCATACATGAAGGTCCTGGTTACCGGCGGGGCCGGCTTCATCGGCTCGCACGTGGCCGATGCGTTGCTTGCCGCCGGGCATGACGTGGCGATCGTCGACAACCTGCGGAGCGGCCGCGCCGGGCAGGCGCCGCGCGGCGCGCGGCTGTACGTCGCCGACGTCGGCGGGCCGGAGTTCTCGGCGATCCTCGCCAAGGAACGGCCGTATCTGGTCAGCCATCACGCCGCGCAGATAAGCATCCCGGCTTCCGTACGCGATCCGGAGCTCGACGCTCGCGTCAACGTGCTCGGCTTGCTCCGTACGCTGCAAGGCTGCGTGGAGCACGAGGTCGGGCGCTTCGTCCTGGCATCGAGCGGGGGCGCCGTCTACGGCGAGGAGGCTCGGCGTCCGACGGCGGAGGACGCGCCGCTGCTGCCGCGGTCTCCGTACGGGATTCACAAGCTGATCGGCGAGCATTACCTCGAGTACTATCGCCGGGAATACGGGTTGCAATCGGTCGCGCTGCGGTACGGCAACGTCTACGGACCTCGGCAGGACCCGCATGGCGAGGCCGGAGTGGTCGCCATCTTCATCGAACGGCTGCTGCGCGGCGAACGGCCGGTGATCTTTGCCTATCCGGATCAGCCGGCGGGGATGACCCGCGATTACGTCTACGTCGAAGACGTGGCGCGCGCCAACCTGCGGGCGCTGGAGAGCGGCGTCGAGGGGCTGTTCAACATTTCGGGAGGAAGCCCGGTCGCCACGGGCGATCTGTTCGAATTGATACGCGCCGCGTGCGGCTCCGACCTTACGGCGCGCGCGGGGCCGGCGCGGCCCGGCGACCTCCGCGAGAGCTGGCTCGACGTGACGCGGGCGTCGGCCGCGCTCGGCTGGCGGCCGCAGGTGCCGCTTGCCGAAGGGATAGCCCGGACCGTGCGTGACCTGCGCGCGCGGCGGCGCTGACCGCGGCCCGCGTGCGCGTCCATCCCCTCCAAGCGGGTCACGTCGGGCGCAGGGCGGCGACGGTGACGTATACGCCGGTCAGGATGATCGCCACCCCGGCCCAAAACAGCAGGTTCAGCTTCTCGCCCAGAACCAGCATGCTGATGATCGGCACGATGACGAAGGTCAGCGCGGCGAAGGGCATGGCTCTGCTCAGCGGCACGCGCGTCAGTGCGAGCAGCCACAGGACCGTCGACGCGCTGTAGACCGCCAGCGCGGTCCAGAAGTACGGGCTGGCCAGCAGCGAGCGGACGAATCGGAATGCGGAGTCCGTGACCAGCGAGCCGGCGGCGCGCTTGACCAGAACTTGGCCGATCGATATCAGCGTCGGCGCAAGGATCAGGAAGAGGTAGTCGGTGAAGCTCGTGGCGCTGCCTCCCCGGCTACGGACCATAGTCGTCGATGCTGAACGGCATGGCGCGCCGCACCATGCGGCTTTCGGAGCGCGGCGGCAGCTCGCCCATGCAGCGGCGCACCGCCGCCGGCCGGCCGGCCGGCGGCACGTCGACGATCAGGCCGGTGGTCTCCACGCTGCGCAGCACCTCCAGATCGGCGCCGCATACGCCGTCCGGCGTCTCCAGCAGCAGCGGTCGGTCGATGACGCCGCAGACGCGCTGGACGGCCGCCAACTGGTTGAACGACAGCGGCTTTTCGCGGATCGCCGGCCGGAACAGCATGCCGTTGATCGCCAGCTCGGCGAACGCACGGATCATCCCCTCGTCGGAGCGATGGTCGACGGTGACGACGATGCCCAGGTCGGGCAGGGTCAGCAGCGCCGCATCGGTGCCGTCGGCGTCGAGGATCACGTAGTCGCAGCCGATCTCGACCAGGGACTTGGTCAGCTCCAGGGTGAACATCGGCAGGCGTACGCCCCAGATGCGGTCGCCCAGGACCTTGGCGGCATCGGGCAGGGCGGGATGGTCGGCGCGGCCCGGCCGCAGCAGGAACGCGTCCGCGTCGACGTCGGCCAACTCCGGATCGTCGGCCAGCGCCTGCGGGGTCGCCTGCGCGATCAGCGCGAACTCGTCGCGGTCCCTGCCGCTTGCAGCGAAGCCGGCCGGCCGCGGCGTGTGTTCGCGGACGCGGTCGAGCAACTCGATCAACCGGCTCATCTCAATCCGCTCATCCCAGACCCGCTCATCCGAACAGGGCGATCAGTACCCCGGCGGCGACCGCCGAGCCGATCACGCCCGCCACGTTCGGCCCCATGGCGTTCATCAGCAGGAAGTTGCCGGGGTCCTCGTCCTGTCCCACCTTCTGCACCACGCGGGCCGCCATCGGCACCGCCGACACGCCGGCGGCGCCGATCATGGGATTCACCCGTCCGCCGGTGAGCGCGCACATCAGCTTCCCCATCAGTACGCCGGAGGAGGTGCCGATGGCGAAGGCGATCAGGCCAAGGGCGATGATCTGCAGCGTCTGGGCGTTCAGGAACGCGTCGGCGCTCATACGCGATCCGACCGACAGGCCGAGGAGGATCGTGACGATGTTGATCATCTCGTTCTGCGCGGCCTGCGACAGGCGTTCCAGTTTGGCGGAGAGCGCGCTCGCCTCCTTCAGGAGATTGCCCAGCATCAGCATGCCGATCAGCGGCGCGGCGGCCGGCACCACCAGCGCCGCGGTCACGGTCGTGAGGATCGGAAACAGGATCTTCACCGGGGTGGAGACCGGCCGCAGGTCCGCCATGTGCACGCGGCGTTCGCGCCGGGTGGTCAGCAGCCGGATGATCGGCGGCTGGATGATCGGCACCAGCGCCATGTAGGAGTAGGCGGCCACGGCGACCGCTCCCAGCAGGTGCTCGGCCAGCTTGCCGGTGAGGTAGATCGCGGTGGGACCGTCGGCGCCGCCGATGATCGCGATCGACGCGGCCTCCGGCGACGTGAATCCCAGCGCGCGGGCGCCCAACAGCGTGGCGAAGATCCCGAACTGCGCGGCCGCTCCCAGGATGAAGGTCTGCGGCCGCGCCAGCAGCGGCGTGAAGTCGGTCATGGCGCCAATGCCCAGGAAGATCAGCGGCGGAAAGAGGCCGGACTTGATGCCGAACGCGTAGATCTGTTCCAGCAGGCCGCCGGGATCGGCCAGGTCGACCCCCGGCAGGTTGACCAGCAGCGCGCCGAAGCCGATCGGCACCAGCAGCAGCGGTTCGTATTGACGGACGATGCCCAGGTAGAGCAGCACGCCCGCCACGGCCAGCATGGCCGCGCGCGGCAGCGTCAGCTCGGGCAGGCCGGTCGCCTGCAGGAACTGGTCGAACAGGCCCATCGATCAGCCGCCGCCTACCTGATGGTGAGCAGGGGTTGGCCTGCCGCGCGGTTGTCGCCGGGGCTCACGTGCACCTGGGCCACGGTGCCGGCGGCCGGGGCGGTGACGTCGATATCCATCTTCATCGCTTCCATGACGATGACGAGCTGGCCGGCGCTCACCTGTTCGCCGGCCGTGACCTTGACCTCCTTGACGGTACCGGCCATCGGCGCCGGCAGCACGCCCGGCCCCGCCGACGCGGGCGGGGGAGCGGCCGGCGCAGGCGCGGTCGGCGCAGGCGCGGCCGGCGGACGTGAGGCGGGAGGCGGTGACGTCGGGGGAGGGGGGGGCGCCGGCCGGTCCGCGGGCGCCGCTTCCGGCTCCAGGTCGACGCGGTAGGTGCGCCCTTCGTGGGTGATCGCAAGGGTATCCCCGTCCCGGACGACGTCGACCTCGTAGAGGACCCCCTCGTAGCGGAATCGGATCGTGCTCATGGCGTGGCCGGCCGTTCGGGCATGCCGCCGCGGTAGGCCGGCGCGGCTCCCAGCCGCCAGCGCACCGCGTCCGCCGTGTCGTACGGCCGCCATGCGGCGGCGCTCGGCAACCGCGCGGCGGCCTGCTCGGCGGCCAGAAAGGCGGCGGTGGCCGCGACGATCCATCCGGGGCTGCCGGGTCCGGCCGGTTCCGCAACCGGCGGCGAGCCGGCGGGAGTCGCCGCGCGCCGGCCGGCGACCGCCGTGAGCGCCGCCATCATCGCGCTCAGAAAGACCAGAAAGACGAATACGACCCCCATGCCGAGCAGGACGATGGCCACTAGGGACGGCTGGGCATTCATGGCGCTACAGGGGAATGTTGCCGTGCTTCTTCGCCGGGCGGTCCTGGCGCTTGCGGGCCAGCATCTCGATGGAGCGCACCAGCTCGATCCGGGTGGCGGCGGGCTCGATGACGTCGTCGATGAAGCCGTGGCCGGCGGCGATGAACGGATTCATCACGGTCTCGCGGAACTCCTCCACCTTTTCCCGGCGCATGGCCGCGGGGTCCTCGGCGGCGGCGATGTCGCGGCGGAAGATGATGTTGGCCGCCCCTTCGGCGCCCAGGACCGCGATCTCCGCGCTCGGAAACGCCAGCACGCGATCGTAGCCGAGCGACTTGGACGCCATGGCGATGAAGGCGCCGCCGTATGCCTTGCGCACGATCAGCGCCACCTTGGGCACGGTCGCCTCGGCGATCGCGTACAGGATCTTGGCGCCGTGGCGGATGATGCCGCCGTGCTCCTGCGTGACGCCCGGCAGGAAGCCGGGGACGTCGACCAGCGACACGATCGGCACGTTGAACGCATCGCAGAAGCGCAGGAAGCGGGCTGCCTTGTCCGATGAATCGATGTCCAGGGAGGCGGCGTAGACGCTCGGCTGGTTGGCGAACACGCCCACGGTGCGGCCGGCCAGCCTGGCGAAGCCGACCACCACGTTCCGGGCGAACTCCGGCTGCACCTCGATGAACGAGCCGCGATCGAACGCCTCGGCGACCATGGCGCGCACGTCGAAGGGGCGGCGCGCGTCGTCGGGGATCAGATCGTCGATGCCTTGGGTGGCGCGGTCGATCGGGTCGGTGACCGGCAGCAGCGGCGGCGGCTCCTGATTGTTGAGCGGCAGGTAGCCGAGCAGCCGCCGCAGGCCGGCCAGGCACTGCGGTTCGTCCGCAAAGCGGAAGTGCGCGACGCCGCTGGTCGCCGCGTGCGGGACGGCGCCGCCCAGGTCGCCGTGCGAGATCTGCTCGCCCGTCACCGCGCGGATGACGTCCGGCCCGGTGATGTACATGTTGCTGATCGTGTCGACCATGAAGATGAAGTCCGTGATCGCCGGCGAGTAGACCGCGCCGCCGGCGCACGGCCCCAGGATCACCGAGAACTGCGGGATCACGCCGGAGGACAGGGTGTTGGCGCGAAAGATCCGGGCATAGCCGTCCAGCGACAGGACCCCTTCCTGGATGCGGGCGCCGCCGGAGTCGTTGATCTGGATGAACGGCACGCCGGATTCCAGCGCCAGGTGCTGCGCGGCGGCGATCCGCTGCGCGTGCATCTCGCCCAACGTGCCGCCGACCACGGTGAAGTCCTGCGCGGCCACGAACACCTGCCGGCCGTCGATCTTGGCGCTGCCGGTCACCACGCCGTCGCCGGGCACGCGCTGCCGGTCCATGCCGAAGTCGGTCGACCGCACCGTCACGAACGGCTGCTGCTCGATGAACGAATCGGGGTCGACCAGCGCGGCGATCCGCTCGCGCGCCGTCAGCTTGCCCTTGGCGTGCTGCGCCGCGATGCGCTTGGCGCCGCCGCCGGCCTCGGCCTCGGCGCGCTTGTTCCGGTACGTCTCCAACAAGCGGTCTTGCATGCAGGCGGGAGGCGGGCCCGAACCGGACCCGGAAACCGCCCGCAGTCTACCGCCGCGCCGCCGCCGGGTCAAACTCCGCGTCGCGCACGTGGCGGGGATGGAGCCAGACCGTCTCAGTCTGCAACACGCGGGCGAAGCGATCTCGGCGCAGGAGGCGTGCATGCCATTGCGCCTCCGTGAACACCGTTACGTCCGCCGCTACCGGCAGGTCGGTCGTATCGAAGCGCGCGTCCCGGGCGGTCGCGGTCTCGTCGAGTATCAGAATCAGGTCGAGGTCGCTGCCGACGCCCCAGTCGCCGCGCGCGCAGGAGCCGAAGTAGCCGATCCTGCGGATCGACCGATCCCGGTCGGCGGCGTTCCGTGCCCAGCCGACGACGGCGGCCCGGACCGCCTCGCGGCTAGGCCACCGCAGCACTGACGTGGTCAATGATCGCACTGGCATGCGCGATGGCCTCCCTGCTCTGAAGTGGGCCGTAGTGCTCGAACGGAGGCCCTTCCGCATGGCCGTTGGGGTAGCGCGTGGGTACGTAATAGTTGTCCAGCACGCGAGCGCGTTCGAGCAGCGCCGGTTCGACCGGTTGCGGAAGATCGGCCAGCAACCGCGTCAAGACATGACCCCACGCTTCCTGGCCGCAGGCCAGGTGGAGCGCCTTGACCGCCAGTTCCGCCGCCTGGTGCGCAGCGAAGCAGGCCCATTCGTCCCGTCCTTCGTCGCGCGATGCCAGCGCCTGCTCGAGGTTGCGCTTGGCCTGCGAGAGCCAGTCTCCTGAGCGATCGGGCACGGGCCGAGTATAAATCCCGGGACGCGGTCCGTGCGCGCGGCTTTACGAGCCGGTGGAAGTATAGCGCCGCACGCCGAGCCGCCACAGCCCGACCGCCATGGCCAGGAAGACGAACCCCGCGCACGGCGCGAGCCAGGCGGCCGCCGGCGGCGCCGGCAGCGGGTCGGGGCGGCCCAGGACGGCCGCCACCGGAAAGTAGGTCACCGTGCCGATCGGCACCACGAACAGAAACAGGTAGCGGAGCGCGCGGCCGAACACGGCGATCGGGTACTGCGTCGCCTCCACCCCGCCGTGCGAGACGATGTTGATGATCTCCAGCGTCTCGGTGCTCCAGAAGGTGAGGGCAGCCGCCAGCAGGAACAGCGAGAAGAAGGCCGCGAACGCGCCCGACGCCGACCAGAGCAGCAGGGCGGCGTCGCCGGCGGTGGGGCCGCCCGGCAGACGGCTCAGCGCCCAGATCAGCACCGCCGTGCCCTGCAGCAGCCGGCCGATCCGCTTCGGGGCGAGCTCCAGGCCGAGCACCTGCAGCAACGGCGCGCGCGGGCGGAGCAGCACGCGGTCGAAGGTGCCGTCGCGGACGTGGACGCTGAACCGGTCGAAGCCGCGGGCGACCGTATCGGCCACCGCGAACACCACGTGCACGACGCCGTAGAACAGCGCCACCTCCGGCAGCGTCCAGCCCTTGATGTTGCCGAACCGTCCGAACAGGGCCCAGATCGCCAGGAACTCCACGACCGCGACCAGGAACTGCCCGAGCGCCTCCATCAGGAACGACGCGCGGTACTGCAGGTGCGAGCGCAGGTTGGCCGCCGCGTAGCGGCCGATCATGCGCAACGCCCCGGGGCGGCGCCGATCGGGCCGGCTCATGCCGAGCCTAACCACCCTGGATCACGACCCGGCGGACGCCGCGCGCAAGCAGCAGGCGGCCGACCGCCACCAGCGCCACCACCCACGCCGCCTGCACCAGCAGCGCCTGCGCCGCCGCGGCGCCGGCCAGGTGGCCGGTATAGATGCGGAACGGCGTGTCCATCAGCCCCGCGAACGGCAGCAGCGTCAGCGCCGCCTGCGCCCAATCGGCCAGGTACGGCAGCGGCACCAGCGCGCCGGAGCAGAACCACATCACCGCCGGCAGGAGCGCGTTCCAGCCGGCGGCGCTGAGGGTGCGCAGCAGCATCGCCTGCCCCACCAGCGTGATCGCCGTGCCGATCAGCAGCCCCAGCGTGACGCTGGCGGCAAAGCCGAGCGCCGCGGCCGCGCCGGCCGGCGGACCCAGGCTCCACTCCCGTACGCCGAGCAGCGGCAGCGCCGCGGCGGCGATCAGCACCATCGGCACGGCGCGCAGCACGGTCATGCCGACCCGCCAGCCGGTGACGCTGACCGCCCAGTGGGCGTACAGGTCGAGCGGCCGCAGCAGCTCGTAGGCGACCGCGCCGCCGCGCACTCGTTCGGCGACCACCGGGTCGACGGCGTGCGGAAAGAGCGCGAACAGCGCCTGCCCCAACCAGACGTAGGAGGCCAGGTGCTCGGTGCCGAAGTCGCTCGCCTGCGGCGCGCTGCGGTAGAACCCGTCCAGGATCATCAAGCGCAGCAGGCCCCAGAAGAGCTGCGTGGTGAGGGCGGCGAGCGCCGCCGCGCGGTACTGCAGCATGGCGCGCAGGCGCGCGCCGGCCAGCGCGGCATAGCCGCGCAGCGGCGGGACGGCGGCCATCGATCAGCCGTGGCGGCGGTAGAGCTCGGCGATGATCCGCTCGATCGGCGGAGCTTCAACGAACAGATCGCGGACCGCGCAGCGGTCGGTGACGGCGCGGATCAGCGCCGCGGCCGGCACGTTGCGGGGATCGAACCGCAGGCGCAGGCGGTGTCCGCGGCGTTCGACCACCTGGGCGTCGGAGACGCGCAGGTCGCCGGCGTCGGCGCCGTGCTCCAGGTCGACCGACAGGTAGCGCTCGCCGGCCGACGCGGCGCGCAGTTCGGCGACCGACCCGTCCAGGACGATGCGGCCGGCGCTGATGACGATCACCCGGTCGCAAAGCGTCTCTATGTCGTCCATGTCATGGGTGGTGAGGATCACGGTCACGCCGCGCTCGCGCAGCCGGCCGATGAAGTCGCGCACGGCGAGCTTGGCGACGGCGTCCAGGCCGATCGTCGGCTCGTCCAGGAACAAGAGCCGCGGCGCGTGCAGCAGCGCCGCGGCCAGATCGCAACGCATGCGCTGGCCCAGGCTGAGCTGCCGCGCCGGCGTGTCGAGCAGCGCCTGCAGGTCGAGCAGGTCGACCATCTCCGCCCGCGTCTTTGCATAGCGGCCGGCCGGCACGCGGTAGATGTCGCGCAGCAGATCGAACGATTCCGTCACCGGCAAGTCCCACAAGAGCTGCGTGCGCTGCCCGAACACCGCGCCGATGGAGGCGACGTACCGCCGCCGGTCGGTCCACGGCGTCATGCCGTCGATCACGCAGGTGCCGGCGTCCGGCACCAGGATCCCCGACAGCAGCTTGACGGTGGTGCTCTTGCCGGCGCCATTGGGGCCGATGTAGCCGACCAGCTCGCCGCGCCGGACCGAAAACGAGACATCCTCCACGGCCGTGACCAGGCGATGGCGGCGGCGCACCACGCCGGCAAGCGCGCCGAGCATGCCCGGCCGGCGCTCGGCGACCCGAAAGCGCTTGGTGAGGCCGGCGGCGCGGATGTGCACCGGTGCGGAGGAGGATGACATCGTGAATCGGCTCACTCCTTCATGAGCATCTTGACGAAGTCGCGTACCTCTCCTTCCACCACGCCCAGGTCTTCGCGCATCGCGTCGACGACCGACCGAAAGGAACCCTGGTAGTCGTCGTTGGTCAGCGTTCGGTTGCGCTCCACCGACGTGATGAAGGTGGCCAGCGATTCCATCAGGTCGCGATTGGCTACCAGTGCGGTCATCCGCGCGAAGTTGCGCATCTCCTCGATTTCGTGGTCGTGGATCGTGCCGTCGTCGTCGGACTTGGCGATGCACGCCAGCGTGTCCTCGTACAGCTTGAGCTTCTGCCGAAACAGCTCGACCCGGTACTCCCGTTCGGTTTCCGACCGAACCTGAAAGTGGATGGTCACGCCGACCGACGCCACCACCAGCACGACCGCGATGATGGCGGCCAGCAGCTCGACGGTCAGATCGTTGACGTTGCTGGCAAACAGCACGTGGACGAGGATCGACGCGGTGACGACCAGCGCCGCGGCGAGCACCACCACCACCAACGTCGATGACTTCAAGTTTCGCTTGCCTGCGGACAACATCTCCCTAGCCTCCTGATCTCAGGGCTGTCGACCAACGTACCGCAGCCGGTCGGTTTCGGAAACGGCGCGGGCGGCGGAAGCGGCCGCGCCGGCCGCCGCTCGCCGGCGCGGCGTGACCAGGCGCGCCGGCGCGAATCCGCGCCGCCGGCGCTCGATCGTCCCCGCGGCCAACAGCGCGGCGAGCGCTTCGTCGATCTCCGCCTCGCGCCAGCCGCGCAGGTAGCCGAACCCCCGCGTCCGGCGCAGGCCGAGGGCGGCCGCCTCATAGGTGGGCCGGCCGCCCAGCAGCAGCGCGGTCTCGCGCAGGCCGAAGCGCCCGCGGTGCCGGCGCACCAGGGCGGCGATCTCCGCGGCCTCCGGCGGCGCCGGCGCGATCTCCCGGTCGCAGACGTCGCAGCCGCTGCAGGCGACCTCGCCATCCGTGAACGGCGCCAGGAGCTGCTCGCGTCGGCAGCGGCGGGAAGCGGCGTAGTCGAGCATGGCGGCGTAGCGCCGCCGGTCGGCCGGCGTCATCAGCGCCATCCGCCGCCGCTCCGCCTCGCCGGCGTGCAGCAGCAGCGCGGCGGCCGGCCGGCCGTCGCGCCCTGCGCGGCCCGCCTCCTGCAGGTACGCCTCCATCGACGGCGGCGGGTCGAGGTGCACGGCGGTGCGTATGTCGCCCTTGTCGACCCCCATCCCGTAGGCGGAGGTGGCGACCAGCACGCCGTCGGCCGACTCCATGAACCATCGTTCGATCGCCCGCCGCTCTTCGGCGTCGAGTCCGGCGTGATAGAAGCGGGCGGAGGCGATGCCGGCGGCCTGCAGATGGCGGGCGTAGTGCTCGGTGCCGCCCCGGCTGGAGGCGAAGGCGATCAGCGGGCGGGCCATCCGTTCCGCGCACTCGACCAGCGCGCGCCGCTTGGAGAGCGCCTGGCGGACCGCGTAGCGCAGATTGGTCCGATCGGGGTCGACCGCCACCACCGACACCGGGGCATCGGCATAGATCACCTCCCGGATGCGCCGGACGATGCCGCTGCTGGCGGTGGCGGTGAAGGCGCTCACCACCGGTATGCCGGCGGCGCGGATCACCGCCCCCATCTCCACGTAGGCGGGCCGAAATCGGTCGCCCCACTCCGAGATGCAGTGCGCCTCGTCGATCACGCAGTGAGAGATGCTCAGGCTTGGCAGCGCCTCCCCGAATCGGCCGGCGAGCGTTTCCGGCGTGGTGAACAGCACGTCGATCTCCCGTTCCGCCAGCCGATGCAGTATCTGCCGGCGCTCCGGCTGCTCCTGCGCGCCGGCCAGCGCGGCGACCCGCAACGGCCCCTCCCGCAGCCGCCGGAGCTGGTCCTGGAGCAGCGACAGCAACGGGACGACCACCAGCGTCGGTCCGGCCAGCAGGCGCGCCGGAAGCTGGAAGCAGAGCGACTTGCCGCCCCCGGTCGGCATCAGCACGATCTGGCTGCGGCCGTCCAGGATGTCGTCGATCACCAGCCGCTGCGCCGGATAGAGGTACGGCACCCCGAAGGTGGCGTAAGCCTCCGCCTCCACCGGATCGTCGTACTCGCGCGCCGCGCCGGCCGGGCCCGTGTCCATCTTCGCAAGAGACCTCGACCGGTTAACGGCGCTGCCGGCCCCGGCGCTTCAGCGCAGGGCTGACGCAGCATGGGGCGGGCGGACCGTCAGGCGCCGGGATCGAAGCCGGGATCGAAGTAGTCTTCCAGGAAGACGGTGATCGTGTACCGCGCGCGGTAGAAGATGAGGACGCTGACGTCGACCTGGACGACGACCTCGCTGACCAGGGCTTGCCCGTCCTCGAGCTCGTAGGTCGCGCGGAGGCCCATGGCGCTCACCATCCGCGGCAGCGGGTCGACCGTGTATTGGAGCTCCAGCGGGACGCCCTGCTCCGATATCCAGGCCCGCCCGCGGATCGTGTACCGATCTTGCGGCTGCTCGATGCGGTAGCCGACCGCCCGCTGCCCGCGTATCGTGCGCGTCCCGCCGTCGCGCTCGGCGCCGACGATGGCCGGCAGGTCGGCCTGGAACGCGTCGGAGAACTGCGTGGCGCTGGCGCCGGTCGCGCCGTCGGCATCGGTCTCCTGCCCGTCCTGCATGGAGCGCACCAGCTCGTAGGTCAGTTCGCCGTCGTCGATCCGCGCGCGCGCTTCGGTTTCGCGGACCGACCGGAGCGTGCCGTCCGCGGCGTGCTCCTGCGTGCGCGTCACCCGCGTGCCGGGGACCAGGTGCCGGCCGGCCGTCACCAGGGCGACGGCCCGCTCCCAGAGGGCGTCCGCGCCCGCCGGCGCGGCGGTGGCGGCCAGCAGCAGCGCGGTGACGCCGGCGCGCCGGGCGCGTACCCTCAAGGCGCCCGGCACCGCGCATGCGCTCGCAACCATTTCCCCATTCTGCCACCGTCGAGGTCGACGGCATAGCGTTGCCGGCGGCCGCGGTCTGGTCGCTGCTGGCCCCGCACCTGACGCCGGCGCGGCGGCAGCGCATCCGCGAGGTGGCCGCCCGGCGCAGCTTTGCGGTCGCCACGGTGCTGGAGCAGGTCCACGACGACGGCAACGTCGCCGCCGTGCTGCGCACCTGCGAGGGGGTCGGCTTCCCGGCCGTGCACGTGGTCAGGGCGGCGGCCGGACCGGGGGCGGCCGCTCGCCCGCCCAACCGCGTCACCCAGGGGGCGGACCGGTGGCTGGAGGTGGCGTGGTGGAACCCCGGCGAACGGTGGCTCGATCGGCTGCGCGGCGCCGGCTACCGCGTGCTGGCGACCCGCGCCGGCAGCGGGTCGACGCTCGAACAGGTCGACTTCTCGCCGCCGGTCGCCGTGGTGTTCGGCAACGAGCACGCGGGCGTCACGGAGGCGACCGCGGCGGCCGCCGACGGCTGGTTCTCGATCCCGATGGACGGCTTCACGCGCAGCTTCAACGTCAGCGTCGCCGTGGCGATGGTGCTGCAGCACGCGCGCCGCTCGCGCGCGGCGGCGCTTGGCGCGGACGGCGGCCTCACCGCCGATCAGCGGTTGATCCTGGCCGCGCGGTACGCGGTGCGATCGCTGCCGAGCGCCGGAGCGCTGCTGCGCCGCGCGGTGCGCGAGGGTGCGTTTGACACCGGCCGGCGGAGACCGGAGGGTACCGGCCCATGATCATCGAACCGCGCGTGCGCGGCTTCATCTGCATGACCGCGCACCCCGACGGGTGCGCCGCCAACGTGGGCGAGCAGATCGCCCACGTCCGCGCGCGGGGCCCGATCGACGGCCCGCGGTCGGTGCTGGTGGTCGGCGCGTCGACCGGCTACGGACTGGCGTCGCGCATCGTCGCCGCGTTCGGGTGCGGGGCCAAGACCGCCGGCGTCTTCTTCGAGCGGCCCGGCTCGGCCCGGCGGACCGCCTCCGCCGGCTGGTACAACAGCGCGGCGTTCGAGCGGGCGGCGGCCGACGCCGGCCTGGGCGCGTGGAGCTACAACGGCGACGCCTTCGCGGATGCGGCCAAGGAACGGGTCGCCGAGCTGATCGCCCGGCATCTGGACGGCTCGGTCGATCTGGTGATCTACAGCCTGGCCGCGCCGCGGCGCATCGATCCGGAGAGCGGGCGGACCTGCAACTCGGTCATCAAGCCGATCGGCGCTCCGTTCACGGGCAAGACGATCGACGCCCGCACCGGCGCCCTGGCCGACGCCGGCATCGAGCCGGCCACCGAAGACGAGATCGAGCAGACCGTGGCGGTGATGGGCGGCGACGACTGGCGCCGCTGGATCGAGTCGCTGCACGGCGCGGGCGCGCTGGCCGACGGCTGCCGCACCGTGGCCTACACCTACCTGGGACCCGAGCACACGTGGCCGATCTACCGCGACGGCACGATCGGCAAGGCCAAGGAGGACCTGCAGCGGACCGCCGACGCGCTCGACCGGTGGCTGCGCGCGCGGTGCGGCGGCCGGGCGCTGCTGTCGGTCAACCGCGCGCTGGTGACGCAGGCCAGCGCCGCGATCCCGACGGTCGCCGTCTATCTGGCCATGCTTGCGCCGCTGCTGCGCGAGCGGGGCACGGACGAGGGGTGCATCGAGCAGATCGACCGCCTGTTCCGGGAGCGGTTGTGCGTTCGCGGCGGCGTCCCCGTGGATGAGGCCGGCCGCATCCGGCTGGACGACCACGAGATGGCGGAGGCGGTGCAGGCGGCGGTACGGGAGCGCTGGGAGCAGGTCACCGAGCAGGGGTACCGGCAGGTCCTCGACGTCGACGGCTACCGGCGCGAGTTCCTGCGGCTGTTCGGCTTCGGGATGCCGGACGTCGACTACCGCGCCGACGTCGATCCGCAGGTGCCGATCCCGTCGATCGACGGCTGACCGGCCGGCCGGGGGGGACGGTGCCGTTCGACGCCGAGCTGCAGGCGGCCAGGCGGGCCGCCGACGCCGCCGGCGCCATCCAGCTCGCGCGGCGCGGCGCGGCGGACGTCTCGATCAAGGAGGACGCGTCGCCGGTGACCGAGGTCGACCGCCGGTGCGAGGCGCTGATCCGCGGCGAGCTGCTCGGCGCGTTTCCGGCCGACGGCTTCCTGGGCGAGGAGTCCGGCGCGGCCGGCGGGCGGAGCGGCCGCACCTGGATCGTCGACCCGCTGGACGGTACCCGGCCCTACATCCGGGGGATCGTCACGCACGCGGTGCTGATCGCGCTGGAGGACGCCGCCGGCCCGGCGCTCGGCGTGATCCACCTGCCGGCGATGCGGCTGACCTGCTGGGCGGCGCGCGGCGGCGGCGCCTGGTGCAACGGCGAGCCGGCGCGCGTGTCGGAGACCGGCGCGGTGGCCGACGCCATCGGCAGCGGCCTGGGCCACCTGCAGCGGTACGACGAGCCGCTCGGCGCGCGCCTGTTCGCGCTGCTGCGCCGCACCGGCTACAGCTACGGATTCATGGACGCCTACTCGTACGTCTGTCTGGCCACCGGCCGCATCGACTTCTGCGTCAACCTGCTCGACGCCCCGTGGGACTGCGCCGCGGCGGCGGCGATCATCGCCGAGGCGGGCGGGCGCTGGTCCAACGCCGACGGCACCGAATCGGTGCACCGCGGCACCTTCGTGGCCACCAACGGCATCCTCCACCAAGCGGTGCTGGACGCGCTCCGGTAGTACGCGCGCCCGGTCAGCGCTCCCGATCTGACGCGTGGGTCCGTTGGCGGAGCAACTCGAACGCCTGCTGGCCGATGCCGGTAGCCTGCTCGATGATCGACCACTCGACGCCGGCGCGCAGAAAGCTCTCGATGGTGGCCACCTGGCCTTCCTGGCGGCCCTCCTGCCGGCCTTTCAGCACGCCTTCCCGGATGCCTTCCAGACGGCCTTCCTGGATCAGCTGCTCCCCATACGTATTCATACTCCTCCTGGTCCCCGTACTTCCCGCCGCAGCGCCGCGCCGAACTCCCGCAACGTCTCCTCATCCTGCGTGCGGAGCACGTACAACACCACCACCGCGAACCGTTCGCTCTGTCCCGCCCGGTCCAACTCTCCCATGAGCCGCACCGCCGCCTCCAGCG
The DNA here is from genome assembly GCA_965203515.1 of Spirochaetia bacterium. Classification (GTDB taxonomy): domain Bacteria; phylum Spirochaetota; class Spirochaetia; order SZUA-6; family Bin103; genus CATQHW01. The sequence goes on along the minus strand of OZ241907.1, from coordinate 2,987,872 downwards.
CCGTCCTCATCTCGCGGCGCGCCGCCGCCATCAGCGCAAGCTGCGCCAACCGGCCCACATCAGCGGACGCCGAGCCGTTGGATACTTAGCTGGCTTAGCTGCTTTGATCGGAGTCCGCGCCGAAGCGATCATCTAGATCCAGAACCGCAAGTATTTCGCTTATGGAATCACCAATCGTACCGTCATTCTGCATCGTGTGTACGGGATATCTGTTCCGCTCTGACTCGTACAGCAATCGGTATTCCTTGCGAAGGTCACAATTGGAGCACGTAGCTGATTCCGAACGAGCAATTAGAAAGAGCACATCCGGCTGTGTGTCTCCCCACTGAAGTTTCTCAACGTCAATCATCGCGTTCAGGACGCTTTGGCCCACGCCGGATACAGAACCGTAGACCCTCGTGGACCACCAGAAACGATCAAGAATGACCCAGATGCCTTCGTTCAGTGACCGCATTATGGACCGTTCGATCGCATCTAAATGTGCAGCAATGTGTAGGGCTTGAAGGCTTGTAGGAGAGAGTTTCTCGATACCGAAACTCGCTGGATCGTGATGGATATCATAGATTATCCGACCTATAGTGCCGGGAGAATTACCTGGAAATGCTGTGTACTCGGACCTGATGCCACCGTTCAGGAGCCGCTCGGAAAGACATCGCGCGAGCGTAGACTTTCCTACGCCGTCAGGTCCCTCGAAGACGATGAGCTTCCCGGCTCCAACTCGATTAGACATGACGCATCTCTTCAGGCGTGGCTATCATCGGATCGTTGATCTTTCTTGAGGCCCAGAGAAGCCATTGAGTTGTGGCGTATAGTCTGTTCCCGCGAAACCATCATCAAGATTGTACAATTTACACATTTTCGACATGAAGAGCGCTCGTCCTCCGTAGCTGGGATGGCGTACATACTCGACGTCACACTGTGTGGACAGGCTGAATACCACTCGCGCGGCATCGTTGCCGATCGCTATCAACCGCCGCGGCTCCAGCAAAGCAATCAATTGCCGCAGAAGTCGTTCACCGGCCTGCCGTTCGCGGCTGTTGTGTAATCGATTACTAAAGTGGTTGCCCGGCTCGTAAGGGTGTAGCGGAAAGACATTCCACAAGAAAATCGGAAGATCAATTCTGGAAAGTACGCGCCAGATGATTGAAGCCGTCCGCTCGGCGTAGGAAGCATTGATGGTTGGGCGGCAACCGGATATTCCCCAACGTTGGGCGTGGTAGTAGAGGTGCGCGTCGTCAGTGAATGCGAGTCCGGTTCGCCGTCCGCCGCGATAGCCAAGATCTCGTCCCACCCATATAGAATCGACCATTCTAGCCGCTGCGGCATCAAGCATCTCGATCAACATACGGGAGCGAAGCTTGGGCGCGTCATACACATCGTGACGGTCGCATCGGTTGGAGTAGGGGTTGAACGTATTTGCGAAACGAAGTCTGCTCAATTCCTCGACGAATTGACCAGGAGTCATGAACCGTCGTCCGCCAACGGCCTGTAAGCGATCTTCCTCGTCCTACGGTCGCCCACGATGATGCCTCCGTCATTATCACGAACCTGTCTGAAGACCTCATAGCCTTGGAGGATGGCCTTCTCCCATAGGTTGAGTGGGCATTCATCGACCTCATATCCTTGTACAAACTGCTGTACCGTCTTAAGGACATCGAAGGACACGTTGCTATGGCACTCAAAATATCCGAGCTGCTTGGCGCGTGAGAATACCCAAGCGGTAAGTCCTTCCTCGACGACAATGGCCCTTCCGCCGTCTTGTGCTTCGTCGACGTGAGGGACGGTCTTGCGCTTGTGCTTGATCAGAGAGCGAAATGTAGGCGACCAGTGCAGGATGGCGGCGTGCGCCAGATGAAAGACGTCGTGGTAGCGATAGCCGTCGCTATCCGCGATATTGTCGGTCAGCGGATCGCCGATGAATACGCCGTTCCACTGCAAGTTGGTCTGGCCGCTTGGACGTTGACGGATGGTGATCTCGAAATGCTCTGGAAGGCGCTCGTCAGCGGGGAAACCGCAGTCGAACGTCGGTAGGCTTGACGGGTCCGGCTTAAGGAAACGGCCGCGGGCTTTGCGGAGGTTCCGCATGGCAACGACGTGCAGCTTGAGGCCGGAGACATGTAACGAGGCCATGTAGCGGGTCCAGAATTCGCATAGCAGATCATTGACTCGTGCGCCCGGAGTACTGATTCGGAGTAGTGCGGCAGCCGCCGTTCCTAGTTCTATAAGCGTCGCTGCAAGGCGTGTGGCCGGGAGGTCGGGATTCTCAAGAGGGCTGGCGCTGCGCATCGCTTGACCTGGTATGTGGCCGACTACCGACTCCATTGGGATCGACAGACGGCGACACAAGGCAGCGAAGTACCAAAGTGCGTCCCCGAATTCCTCCGCGACGACTTCGTCATACTCCGAGTACGCAGATCGGTCACGAACTCGTTTCTTGAGAGCGGCCAGGATACTGCCCACCTCGCCGAATAGACCCATGAGTACCGGCTCCTGGTCCGCGGGTAGTCGGTCGGTGGGCTCGATCTCTCGAAGGTAATCCTCGAGAGTCGTCGACGACGACAATGGGAATATGTTAGCTTCTTTGTCGGAGTGTATTGACGACCGAGTACACGGGTTAGTCATCATTCCAATCCAATGGTTCACCGAGAAATCCGCGTTTGTTGAGATCCATAAACCAACCGACGAACGCGGCTACCATGGCTCCCGGAAAACGGCTCTTGTGGCTACGTCCTGATATGCAGAGGTCCCATCCTTGCCAGTTCCGGAAACACGATGGGACCCTAGGGCCAGACCCGCCCCAATATGCATAGATCCCACCGATCAATACTTTGTCTGCCGCTGTATCTTTATGTATGTGGTCGTGATTTGGTGACCCGTCTTCCAGGCTATGGCGGGAGTCGCTCTGACGCCATCGGCCGTCACGACCGCGAAAGTAGATGTTGTCTCCGTACGCTTGCTTCAGGCTACCGTGCCTGTTTGGCTTCTTCATCTGGAATCGATCGTCGTTCCAGTATTGGTTGAACGTCATCTTTTCGGCAACTTGCATGATATAGACAAGATGTCCCTGTCTTCCCTGCTCCTTGCTGCCGGTGCCGACGATCCAATCACCTGTGTTGGCACATCTACGGATCTTAGGCTTGCAGGTTGCTAGAGTGCATGTTCCGAGAAACGGATTGGGTGCAAATCCATAGTCCCACCTTACTACATAAGAATACAATCGCATATGCCCGCCCTAAGCGCACCGGCGGATGGTTCGCGGCGGCCTCTTCGTACCGTCAGGGTTTTCCCAATGGTTAATCCGACGCTGAATAGCATCGATGATGCGGGTTCCTTGCCAGCCGACCACAGCATCATGGTACTTGTCCAGTGAGTCAGGGATATCACATCCGTGTTCCCCATATGCCCACACGCCGACGATGCGCTTGTGACTCCTGTGAGCGTACTTGATCTCCCAATCAACCCATTGGCTGCTCTTGGTTTCGGGAGAAATGTATACGACCAATGTGCTCGACTGGCGGATGCGCGGCGCGAGGATACCGGATTTGATATAGTTGTCGTCATGGGCGTTGTTGGGGTTGTCTGCATTTACGGAATAATCTCGCGGGTTCATACCGTGGCGTTTGAGCAAGTCCTTGAGTTTGCCAAGTCCCTCGTCGTCTTCGTGGACGTGACTGATGAATATGTTCTTTATGATATTCGTCATGGAATCAAGTATCTCCTTCTGGTGGAAGAGGCGTGCGATCAAGTCCCCTCAGTATAAGGCCAACAGCCTGGCGAATGTGGGGCGTCTTTGCCAGTATGTGGTTTTCATCGTCGGTCAGGCCGTTGTTCAAAGCGTCAGCACGATAGGTGGAAAACGCCGCGTGGCCGTCCCACGCGGAGCGTGGCGGGTCGTGAAGGGGCTCGACCAGTTTCATGGTTACGGCGATGTCTCGAGCGCATCCGCCGAAGCCGCCGGCAACATAGAGCGGCTTGCCGGCCTGCAGGGTCATCAGGGCTTCCTCGGCAATTCCGGGCATGAACCCCTTGTAGCCTTCTACTCTACCTCCGAGCACGACCCTTGCTGAGGTCTCCTTGAGCATCGTCCGGCGCATGGCAGTCAGCGACTCCGTGATCTCATCCTGGTTCGTCACCGGGGTCTCCGGGAACTTGAAGTCCTGCAGTACCGTGCCGTCGTACGCCAGGCACTTGACCTTGGCGGAGTTGCCCAAGCGCATCGAGAGATCGCGATACTTGTCAAGGGAGAGGGCTGAGCAGGCCGGCCATGGGAGATAGTCGACGACCGCTGGCAAGTCCCGAGACTTCGGTGACCGATCATATCGGCTCACCAGATCGAAGAGTTGCTCGGTGAATCCACCTTGCCGAAGATCGCCCCCATATGCGAGGCGGTAGCCAGACGACAAGAGATAGGTCGCCATGGTCTCCATGGCGCGGGTCAGGTGCCGACCGCTCATTCCCAGGCGCGGCAGGTCGGGGCTTTCGGAAATGGAGATCGCTATGGATGCTATCCACCCGTTGTCGCGATTACTCATCATGGCACCTCCATTGGCTCAGGCTGAGAAATTTTAACCCAAATCCGTCTATCAACTTGAGTTCGCGTATGCTCAGCGGCGGGTCAGGATAGACTACCTCTACCTCCGACGTGTTTGGGCATGGCTTCTTGATGTTGACAGCAGTCAACAATTCGGGTGCGCGAGCTATGAACTGCACATCCGGGTTGGCTTGGTCAAGGGCTGCCGTGCGGAACCTCCATAGGAAGTCCTTGAAGATCTCGTCGATAAGGCGGCCAACGACCCGCTCGACGCCGTGGGGTTGCCGAGAACAGAGGCGGACTACCGGCACGTTGGCGAGATAGGGAAACGCTCGCTCGTCGAGATCTTCGATGCAGTCGGCTACGACTATCGGCCGGTCACTTTCCTTCGCAACCAAGACCTCGCGAACGCACCACTCACGTGAGGAGAAGGAGTCGGTGTACACGATGAGGACGGCACTTCGCCGGACTTCCGTTTCCAGCACCCTATCGGGGGGAAACCCTGCGGGAATATCGGCGACATCAAGGAAAACGGACAGCTGAACGTCGTCATGAAGCCAGTCTCGTATACGCCGCGCAATTCGTTCACCGGCATTATCGTGTTTCGAATGACTCAGAAACACGCGGACCTTCTCCATCTGACCGGCCAAGTTCGGGTCGCTCGCTAGCATCGTTCGCAGCATTCGGCCGGTCTCGTAGGTAACTTCACGGACCAAGCGCCGTGCTCGACCGTTTTGATCCATTTCCCAGTCGTGCCATCGCAACGCCTGGACTCCGAGTTCAATGGCGATGGATCGAGGTGTCATCGCTACGGGAATCAAGCGTCTCTGGGCACCGGTGGCGTCGTCAGGATGGCACCGCTTGTCAAGCTCCCGAATATATTCGACCCACGCGGAGTCGTGCTGAATCTCATCGGCGATGAGCGCGACGACCACAGCAGCCTCACCGGTGTCCATGGCAATCGGTGTCGGAACGGACGATCCTTCCGGTGGGGTCGACCACTCAAATACGCTTACTCCCATCTCCTCAATGGAATAGCGCGCTCTCGTGAAGTGCTCAATGAGATGGCGGGCCGCACCTTCCGACTCCGAGCAGCGAGGATGCCACACCACGTGGAGCATGAGGTAGGGTTCATCCCAAGACGGCGTATCGGCGATCGGCTTTGTGGTTAACACAAGTTCTGAATGTAATTGTAGCCGGGACCGCCTTGGGAGTCAAGGCCGCAGCAGCGGCGAGGCGAATCAAGAAGGCGCGTCGAGGCACCGCGGTGTCTACCGGCGTACTTTCCGGGATGGTCGAGGCTGCGGGCGTGGTGCACGATCAGGGGCTGCGAGGCCCTGGACGAGCAACTGAAGCACCTGACCGCTGGCCGACCAGACACCCTGCAGCAGCGCTCCGCGCCCGATCTGCATGAGCTGCCGCAGGTCAGCGTGCACGCGGGGTCGCTGGCCGACTACCGGTGCCGCACCGCGATGCAGAGCAACGTACGCAGTGCCGTCGCGCTGCTGCGCAGCCCGCCTCCAGCTACCGTCTCATGACGGCACAATGGCGCTGGTCGTGCGCGCTTCGGCCCGGTTCGTAGAGGCTGCCCGGGCGGGCGTGGCAGAACGATGGCGCCGGATTCCAGGCGTGAGCCTGATCGACTACGCCGGCATGAAATCGACCGATCAATGGGCCGCCGACACGTAACGGCGTCGGATTGACAACCTGCCCGATCTTTGCTGCAATCCTTCTTCACTATTGGGAGGTTGGTCAAACTGACCGGCGTTCTGGCTCACTTCCCACCGGCGTCCGCAAGCGAGGATCCAAGAAATGCCAGCACTGCGCACATATCGCTTCTTCATCAGCCACGCATGGAGATACTCGGACGATTATTATCGAATCGTGCGGCTATTGGACAACGCTCCTAACTTCGGGGAGTAACTACAGTGTGCCGGAGCATGATCCTTTAGAGACCGGAGACGACCTCGAAGAAGCGCTGAAAACGCAGATCAGACCCGTTCAAATTGTGATCATTCTGGCGGGGATGTACGTGAATCACAGCGAGTGGATCGAATTTGAAATGGACTTCGCTGACCAGATCGGCAAACCGATGATCGGTGTAAGGCCGTGGGGACAGCAGCGAGAGCCGAGGGAGGTGAAGGACCGAGTGAAAGAGATGGTCGGCTGGAACACCGCGTCGGTAGTTAGCGCCATCAGGAAATGGTCCATGTAGTGACTGAGAATGACTTCGAGAAGTACCTCTGCAATCGACACCAAGTCCAGGTTCGATGGTATGACAGCAAGTCTGCAAAGTACAAAATATGGTACTATATTCTGACGGTGTTCACGGTAGTGCTAGCGGCATCGGCACCGGCGATAGCTGCCTTGGCACGCGAGCGATGGCTGTCGGTGCTCGCAACAGCGTTGCTGAGCCTAATGACCGGCCAGTGTCCAGCGACAATCAAGATGAGAATGCAGCGACAATCAAGATGAGAATGCGCGGGTAGGGTGGCTGCCTCCGACAGAGGAGGATGGAGGGGCCGCCGATGGCGGCGGCAGGGCGTAGCCTGACCGTAGCCACCGGCGCGCGGCGGCGCCCCCGTGGGGGCTTCGCGGCCCGGTGATCGTGGCCGGCCCGGCGTTGGATAGGGTGCTTGGGACTATCACCCCAAGGAGCACCCATGCCGGGCCGACATCTGACCGATCACCACGTGAGGCACTACATGAACCTGCGCACCAAGGACCAGCCGTCGGTGGCCGCCGCCAAGGCGGGGATCAGCACCGCCACCGCCTACCGCATCGAATCCGATCCGCAGCTGCCGTCCCAGAAACCGACCGTCCGCACTCGCCGGCGGCCCGACCCGCTGGCCGGCATCTTCGAAGAAGAAGTCATCCCCCTGCTGCAGCAGACGCCCGACCTGCGCCCGGTGACCATCTTCGAGGAACTGCTGCGCCGCCACCCCGAACTGCCGCCGAGCGTGCGCCGCACCCTGGAACGCCGGGTGCGCCGCTGGCGCGCCCTGCACGGTCCCGACCAGGAGGTGATCTTCGCGCAGCGCCAGCCGCCCGGTCTGCTCGGCCTGTCAGACTTCACCGCCGCCACCAACCTCAGCGTCGTCGTGGCCGGCGCGCCGCTGGCGCACCTGCTGTACCACTTCCGGCTGCCCTACTCCGGCTTCGAGCACGCCGACGTGGTGATCGGCGGCGAATCCTTCAGCGCCCTCAGCGCCGGCCTCCAGCAGGCGCTGTGGACGCTCGGCGGCGCGCCCCAGGAACACCGCACCGACAGCCTGTCAGCGGCGTTCCGCAACCTCGACCGCAGCGCCCACGACGATCTCACCGAGCGCTACCGGGCGCTGTGCGAGCACTACCGCATGCGCCCGACCCGCAACAATCGCGGCGCCGCCCATGAGAACGGCAGCGTCGAGAGCGCCCACGGCCACTTCAAACGCGCCCTCCATCAGGCCCTGCTGCTCCGCGGCTCGTGCTCGTTCGATGACCTGGACGCCTACCGCCGGTTGATCGCCGAACTGGTCGGGCGCCACAACGCCCGCCACCGGGAGCGCATCGACGCCGAACGCGCGGCCTTGCAGCCGCTGCCCGAACGCCGCGTGCAGGACTTCGAGATCGAACGGGTGCGGGTCACCTCCCACAGCGGGTTCACGCTGCGCAAGGTCTTCTACTCGGTGCCGTCGCGGCTGATCGGCCACCACCTGCGCGTCCATCTGTTCCCGGATCGGCTGCAGGTCTTCCTCGGCGCCAGCGAACTGCTGAGCCTGCCGCGGGGCAAGCCGTCGGGCGACGGGCGCCGCGGGCACGTGGTCAACTACCATCACCTCATCCACGCGCTGCGCCGCAAGCCGATGGCGTTGCGCCATCTGACCTACCGCGAGCAGTTGTTCCCCCGCGATGCCTACCGGCGCGCCTTCCGGGCGCTGCTGGCGGCACTCGACGAGTCTGAGGCCTGCCGGCGCATGGTCGGGCTGCTGGCCCTGGCTCACGATCAGGGCTGCGAGGCCGCCCTGGGCGAGCACCTGGAGCGCCTGCTGGCCGCCGGTCAGCTGCCCGACCCGGAGACCCTGCGGGAGCGCTTCCTGCCCGATCCGCAGGACCTGCCGCAGGTCAGCGTGCACGCCGGCTCGCTGGCCGACTACGACCTGCTGCTCGATCATCCCGACCACGCCGGCGTCTCCCAGGCGGGTGCGGCATGAACCGGCGCAACGACCAGCCGATCGACGACGCCGCGCTCAACCTCATGCTCAGCGAGTTGCGCCTGCCCACCATCAAGTCGCTGTGGCCGCAGTTCACCGCCCAGGCCGACCGCGAAGGCTGGCCCGGCGCGCGCCTGCTGGCCGCCCTGACCGAGCACGAACTGGCCGAACGCTCCCGCCGCCGCTTCCAGCGCCAGCTCCGCGAGGCGCGGCTGCCGGCCGGCAAGACCCTCGACTCGTTCGACTTCACCGTCGTGCCGCTGCTGTCCAAGGCGCACGTGACCGCACTCTGCGCCGGCGACCGCTGGCTCGACGAAGGCGCCAACCTGCTGCTCATCGGACCGCCCGGCACCGGCAAGAGCCATCTGGCAGCCGCCATCGGCTTGGCGCTCATCGAGCACGGCTTCCGGGTGCTGTTCACCCGCACCACCGACCTCACCCAACGGCTGCAGCGCGCGTGCCGCGACCTGACCCTGGAGGCAGCCATCGCCAAGCTCGACAAGTACCACCTGCTGATCCTCGATGACTTCGCCTACGTCACCAAGGATCAGGCCGAGACCAGCGTGCTGTTCGAGTTGATCATCGCCCGCTACGAGCAGCGCTCGCTGCTGCTCACCGTCAATCAGCCGTTCGGCCAGTGGGACTCGATCTTCCCCGACCCCACCATGACCCTGGCGGCCGTCGACCGGCTGGTGCATCACGCGACCATCTTTGAACTCAACGTCGAAAGCTACCGCCGCCGCACCGCCGTGCAGCGCCGCGCGGCTGCCCAGCCGGCCGCCGGTACCGACCCGGCCGCCGCCAGTGACACTCCGGCGGCCGCTCAGGGCTCCCAGGATCCAGGATCGGCCGGTCAGCGGCCCGTTACGTAACGGTGCGCACTAGCTATGGCGTTGAGCAACGCGGCACGACAACGCCGCTACCGCGCGCGCCGCAACGCCGCGGCCCGCCGGGTGCAGTTCCGCAGGCCGCACGACCGCCGGTCGCGCCCGCAACGCTGGCAGGATGCGGTGCGCACCCTGCGCGACCTTCAGGACGAGTACCAGGCGTGGCTCGACCACTTGCCCGACCCGCTCCGGGAGTCTGCGGTCGCCGTCAAGCTGGAGGCGATCTGCGACCTTGATCTTGCTGACCTGGAGAGCATCGAGCCGCCGCTCGGCTACGGCCGCGACTGACACCCCGGGTACTACCTCACGCCTGATCCGGTCCGCCGCCCACCACGCGCCAAGCCGTTTGCGAACGCCATCACGCCTCCCGACCGGCGCGCCGATCTGACCGTTGCTCGGGACCTCGACGGGGCGCCTCCCGCCGCCGCTTCCCGTGCTTGCCAACCCACGTCCCCTTGTGGCAACGTCCCGGCCGTTGCGACACCGGTTTTTCTCATCTTGATTGTCGCTCGGTTCTCATCCTGATTGTCGCGCTACACTGCAGCAGGCGTTTCGCTTCAAAGAGCTATGGACAACGTACCGGGCTACCGCCGAGGCTCTGAAGAGAGAGCTCAACTACTACAAAGCCGATGTCCACGACTACAGTGAGAAAGCCGAAGAACAGAAACGCACCATGTTCGTAGACCGCACCGAAGCGATCCTCGCCCAGGAGAACGCGCTGTGGGTCGTCGCGCAGCAGTCTCAGGACGGGGACAAGACCAGCTCTGGGGGATCATCGACGGGCTCGTAGGTCTCCCGGAAGACATCGGACGAGCAGGGGTATTGACTCCCATTCACTCCGTGGACAAGCCAGTCGCCAGGCCGACCGACCAGAGTTCCAGATCCAGTCTCAATCAAGATGCGATGAATGAGCGGAATAGCTTCGACTATGATCGGCCGCTTTCGATAGCGGTTTCCTTTCACGTGTTCGTAGCTCTTGCGGAACGTGTCATCACCACAGGGGTATTGCTCACCGTGCACGCCGGTGATCAACCAATCACCGGGACTGCCAGTCATGTCTCCCTCCAGCGTCTTGACTACCGCGGTTTCGGTCAATTGGACCGCTTCAATCACCAGAGGACGTTTACGGTAGTAGACATCTTGATTCCCGACTCTCCGTCCGTCCGTCGGCGATTTCGGAATCGATCGCGGAGCGGGCCAGCGTGTCCCGTTCCAGGTCGATCCGCATCGTGTCCATGGCGGACCGGTCCAGCACGGCGTCCACGAGGTAGTCTTGCCGATTTGGCGAGCGCTGTCGAGGATGAGCACCGGCTTGTGGGGCACGGCTTCCGCGATGAGCGTTAGATGTCCCGCTCCCTGTGGCTCGGAAACATAGCGGAGTACCATCATCTGCCTGAGGTGGTCCTGGTTGGTTGGACAGGTTGAGGGGCAGAATAAGGTGTACTCGGGTGGTTGCGCTACCCCCTCTGTCGTTGCGCTTGCGAATGCGGCGGTAAGGCCGGGGCGCCGGGCGACCGGTCTGATCCCAGGGATGGCGGTCGCCACTTCACACCCGCTCGTCTCGTAGACCGGCGTCAGCGCGGTCATCCGCCTCCTGTCTTGAATCAGCGGCCCTCCTGTCTGGTGATTTCGTCGGTTCATCGCTACGCCGCCTGCTCGCTGGCCGCCCGCGTGCCGTCGTAGTACTGCGCCGGCGTGCGCCCGCCGAGCGCCGAGTGCGGCCGCTGCTCGTTGTAGAACGCCATCCACTGCCCGATCACCCGCCGCGCCGCCTTGCCGTCGGCCAACTCGTGCAGGTAGACCGCCTCGTACTTCAACGACCGCCACAGCCGCTCGATGAACACGTTGTCCATGCATCGGCCGCGGCCATCCATCGAGCACCGGATGCCGGCCGCCCGCAGCCGCTCGGTGAACGCCCGGCTCGTGAACTGCCTGCCCTGATCGGTGTTGAAGACCTGCGGCCGTCCGTACCGCCGCAGCGCCTCGTCGAGCGCCGCGAGGCAGAACGCGGTGTCCAGCGTGTTGCTCAGCCGCCACGCCAGCACCCGCCGACTCGCCCAGTCCATGACCGCCACCAGGTACAGATATCCTTCCTGCACCGGGATGTAGGTGATGTCGGCGCACCACACGTGGTTCGCCCGCTCGATGCTCAGGCCGCGCAGCAGATACGGGTACACGCAGTGTTCGGGATGCGCCGTGCTGGTGCGCGGCTTGCGGTAGATCGCCTCCAGGCCGAGCAGGTGCATCAGCCGGCGGACCCGGTGGCGGCCGTCTACGTCCATGTGAACCAGTGGCGCGGGTGATCGGGGCGGCGCGCGCTCTGCGTGATCGGCCGGCTCGTGGACAGACCACGGGCCGGGACGTTCCTTCCGGTGCCGGTCCATGACGGGGTCGTAAAGTCGACCTCGCGCGATGGTAGCCAACGCGCGGGTCGATAACGGGTAGGAGCAGCACGCCGCGCGCTGCTCCAGCTTTCACAGACTCCTTCCGGATCCTCCTGGAGCGTCGGTGCCTACGATGGCGTTACCAAGACTAATCGCCATCGATATCCATCTATTGCCTCTAGGGCGATTCGGATAGCGGTAGATGGAAACGCGGAGATAGCAAACCCAACTCCATTTACGCCAACCAGTGCATCAAGTCTAACGTGTGCGGTACCGGTGTCGATGACGAAGGGGAAAGGTTGGTACAGTTTCACGTTTGCGATGTCGAGTTCTGCCCTAACCAATCCGTTGTCGACAACGGATTGGGTAAGCTCTGGGACGGAGTATGTCGCGCTATAAAGGTTGTAGGATGCTGGCGAACGGGTGAAGTCTTCCGCTCTGATGACGTATGGTCCTATGATGCGGACGTTCACAGCGGGGTCGTGCGTATGGTCGGCAGTCGTCGGGGCGGCGGTGGGGGCGGCAGCTTGGCACGCTGCCAACGCTGCCAACGCTGCGAACAGCAGGACTACGGTTCCGTGGTGGGTTTTCATGCCGGCGAGCAGTACGTTAGCACCGAAGCGTGGCGCCACGCAAGGCTCGACCGGTGCCCCAATCATCCCCGCCCCGGCAGCTGCTCGTTGGCGCGCCACGGCACCTACCTGCGCAAGAGGCCGGCCGGCGTGTTGATCGCCCGCTGGTACTGCCCGCAGAGCCACACCACCTTCAGCCTGCTGCCCGACTGCCTGGCGGCGCGGCTGTCCGGGACGCTCCGGGAACTGGAAGCGGTGGTCGTGCACGCCGAGCAGGCGGCGAGTCTGATGCAGGCCGCCGACCAGGTCGGCCGCGACGACATCACCCTGCCCGGCGCCATGCGCTGGCTGGGCCGCCGCGTGCGCCTGGTCCGGCAGGCGCTGCGGGCGGTGATCGGCTTGCTGCCGCAGCATCTGGCCGGCTGCCGGGCCGAGCTGACCGCCTGCCGCCAGCGGCTCGACAGCGAAGCGGCGTTGGTAGCGCTGCGCTCGCTGGCCGCCCCGTGGCTGCCGGCGCTGCCGGCGCCGCTCGGATTCCGTCTGCACCGAAGCGAGCCGTGTCATCCCACCTCCGCCGCCCAACAACACCTGGGGCCTGTCCCCCGGGCGCCGCCTCGGTAGCTTGGGTCCCATCACCGGGTCGCATGACCCGCTCGCCAAGGAGATCGACCCATGCACGATGCCGATGCCGACCTGCGCCGCGACATAGCGCTGTTCCGCTACGGCTTGATCGTCGACCTGGCCCAGCTGCCGCCCGGCGCTCCGGGCATCGGCGAACAGGTACGCGCCAAGGCCGCCCAGCACCACACCATCCCGGGCACGCACCGGACCCGCGTGGCCGCCGGGACCATACGCGACTGGCTGCACCGCTACCGCCTCGGCGGCTTCGATGCCCTGTACCCCAAGCCGCGCTCCGACTGCGGTCAGCCGCGGCGGCTGCCGCCCGAGGCGGCCGAGTTGCTGCTGGCGATCAAGACCGAGCATCCGGCCTGGTCGGTGCGGCAGGTCATCCAGCACGCCAACGACAGCGGCCATCTCCCGGCCGGCGTGCGCCTGGCGCGCTCCACCGTGCACCGTCTGCTGCGCGCCGAGGGGCTGATGCGCCAGCCCGGCGCCGCCGCTGACGGCGCCGACCGCCGCCGCTTCAGCTTCCGCTACCCCGGCCAGTTGTGGATGAGCGACGTCATGCACGGCCCGGCAGTCGCCGCCGACCGCCGTCAGCGCCGCACGTGCTACCTCATCGCCTTCCTCGACGACGCCACCCGCCTCTGTCCGTTCGCCGCCTTCGCCCGCGCCGAGAACACCACCGCCTTCCTGCCGGTCTTCAAGCAGGCGCTGATCCGCCGCGGGCTGCCGCAACGGCTGTACGTCGACAACGGCGCCAACTATCGCTCCCGACACCTGGAACTGATCTGCGCCAAGCTCGGCATCGCCCTGATCCACGCCCGCCCCTATCAGCCGCAGGGCAAGGGCAAGATCGAACGCTTCTTCCGCACCCTGCGCGCCCAGTTGCTCGCCTCCCTCGCGCCGTCTGACACCGCCAGTCTCGACGCCCTCAACCGCCGCCTGTGGTCCTACATCGAAGGCGAATACCACCACACCCCCCATCGCGGCCTGCACGGCAACACCCCCCTCGATCAGTGGGCGCTGAGCGCCGAGGAGGTCCGCTACCACGACGAGGCCGCCGTCGATCTGGACGATCTGTTCCTGTTCGAGGCCAGACGCCGCGTCATCAACGACCGCACCGTCAGCCTCGACGGCCGCCTCTACGAAGTCGATCCGCTGCTGGTCGGCTGCACCGTCACCTTGCGCTACGACCCCGCCGCGCCGCCCAGTCGGCCGCTGCAGGTCCTCCACGACGGCGCCGACGCCGGGCAGGCCACCATCCTCGACGCCTACGCCAACGCCTCCGTCAAGCGCGCCCGCCCCTCCCGGCACCTCGAACCCGACGCTCCGGCTCCCCAGCCGCCGCCCTCGCCGCTGGCACTCCGCCACCTCCACCGCAACCAGGAGCACCACTGATGTATCTGCGCCATTTCGCCTTCACCCGCTTGCCGTTCGCCGCCAACCTCGCAGCCGACGAACTGTTCGCTTCCGCCTCCCGTCAGGAAGCCGAGGCGCGCCTGCGGCATCTGCTCGTAAGCGTCCGGTGAACCCCACCTTACAAGGGGATATATAGAGGTACATCGTCCCTGGCAGGAGGGACGAACGATGAGACAGGGACGAGAGTATTGGAGCCGGCACGTGGCAGCGTGGCGACGCAGTGGGCTCACGAAGAAGGCGTATTGCGAGCAGCATGGTCTGTCCTACTGGTCGCTGCGCAACTGGGACGGCAAGCTGCCGGAGACGGCCGACCGGCGTCAGCCGCTGGTCGAGTTGGCGCGGGCGGCCGGCGGGGCCAAGGACGCCGAGCAGCACGCGACGATGGAGTTGCTGGTCGGCGAGCGGTACGTGCTGCGGCTGTGGCCGTCGGTCCGCGCTGAGCATCTGCGCGAGGTGCTGGCGGCGCTGGAGGCGCTGAAGTGATCCGGCTGGAGTTGGAGGCGGCGCGCATCTACGTGCGGCCTGGTGCGACCGACCTGCGCAAGCAGATCAACGGGCTGGTGCTGCTGGTGCAGGAGCAGATGCGGTTGAGTCCGTTCGAGGCGTCGTTGTTCGTGTTCTGCAACGGGCAGCGGCGACTGCTGAAGGCGGTGTACTGGGATCGGACGGGGTTCTGTCTGTGGATGAAGCGGTTGGAGCAGGGCAGCTTTCCGTGGCCGCGAACGGCGGCCGAGGCGCGGCGAGAGATCGACGCCGAGCAGCTGCGGATGCTGTTGGCAGGGATCGATTTCTGGAACCGACACGAGGAGTTGAGCTACGCCGAAATCGCCTGACGGGCTTGGTTCGATCTTGACTGGCGGCGGTATTTGAGGTAAGGTAGAGACATGTCTGCCGCACCGTCGGTGGTCGAACAACGCGACAGGTTGCGCGTGGAGAATCGGCTGCTGGTCCTGGAAAAAGACGAGTTGATCGTGCGCAACGATCAACTCGTCGCCAGGAATAGTTCACTCGTCACCAGGAATAGTGCGCTGGATCATCAGGTCCATGCGCTGGATCATCAGGTCCAGGAGTTGGACAAGAAGATTGAGCTCTATGAAGAGGAGCTCGCCTGGTACCGAAACCGGCGGTACGGGCGCAGCAGCGAACAGCTGAGCGCTGCCGAGCAGCAGCAGATCCGGCTGTTCAACGAGATCGAACGGAGCGCCGACCACGCCTTGCCGGTCGACCCACTGCCTGCCGAACCGGCGGCCGCCCCGGTGCCGAGCCGCGCCCGGCGCCCGCGCCGCCAACCGCTGCCGCCGTCGCTGCCGCGGGTCGAGCGGGTCGTCGACCTTCCCGAAGCAGACCAGCAGTGCGCCTGCGGCCACCGCATGGTCCGCATCGGCGAGGAGACCGCCGAGAAGCTCGACGTGATCCCGCCGCAGGTGCGGGTGCTCCGCACGGTGCGGCCGAAGTACGCCTGCCATCACTGCGAGGGCTCCGGCGACGAGCAGCGTGCGGCGGTGCGGGTGGCGCCGGCGCCGGCGGCGCTGATCCGCAAAGGAGTCGCCAGCGAAGGGCTGCTGGCGTTCATCGCCACGGCGAAGTTCTGCGACGCGCTGCCGCTGTACCGGCAGGAGCAGCAGTTCGCGCGGCTGGGAGTGGCGGTGTCGCGGCGCACGATGGCCGACTGGATGCTGGCGGTCGCCGGCGCCTGTCGGCCGCTGCTGGCAGCGCTGGGCGACCAACTGCGCGGCGGACCGATCCTGCAAATCGACGAAACGACCGTGCAGGTGCTCAACGAGCCGGGACGCGCCAACGCGACGCGCAGCTACGTATGGGTGGCCCGCGGCGGGCCGCCGGCGGCGCCGGTGGTGATCTACCGGTATGAGCCGAGTCGGGCCGCACGGGTGGCGGCCGACATCATCGGCGACTACCAGGGCTACGTGCAGACCGATGGGTATGAGGGCTACCTGCGGCCGTGCAGCCAGCCGGGCATCCGGCACGTGGGCTGTTGGGCGCACGTGCGGCGCGCCTTCAAGGAGGCCGCCGAGGCGTTGAGCAAGGTATCGAGCCGTAGCGGTGCGGCGCTGCAGGCGCTGGGGTACATCGCCAAGCTGTACCGCATCGAGACGCAGCTAGCGAGGTACCGGACCGAGGACCCCGAACGGTTCGTGGCCGAGCGGCGCGCGCGGGTGGAGCCGGTGCTCGTGCAGATGCACGAGTGGCTGCGGCACAAGCGGGAGCAGGTGCTGCCGAGTTCGGCGCTCGGCAAGGCGGTGGGGTTCGCGTTGGGACAGTGGCCGAAGCTGATCGGCTATGTGGAGCACGCGCAGTTGACGCCGGACAACAACGCCTGCGAGCAGGCGATCCGGCCGTTCGTGGTGGGCCGCAAGAACTGGCTGTTTGCCGGCAGCCCGCGCGGCGCTGCGGCGAGCGCGACGCTGTACAGCCTGATCGAGACGGCGAAGGCCAACCGGCGAGAGCCGTACTGGTATCTGCGCGAGTTGTTCGAGCAGCTGCCGCACGCGCGTACCCGTGCCGATTTCTTGGCGCTCCTGCCGACCGCGCGTCCACCGCCGCCGCCCGCTACGTAGAGGGTGGGATTCCCCGGACGCTTACATCTGCTCGACCTCCGCGGCATCGGCCTGCTCACCGGCGAGGTCGGCTGCGGCAAGACCACCGTCTGCCGTGCCGTGACCGCCGCCCTCCATCCCGGCCTGTTCCGAATCCTCTACGTCTCACTCACCACCGGCAACGTCATGGACATGTACAAGTCGATCGCCTGGCAACTCGGCCTGCCGGCCGAACGATCCCGCGCCACCGCCTACCGCTCCATCCGCGCCGAGATCACCCGCCAAGTCCAGCAAGCCAAGCTGCTGCCGGTGCTCGTCGTCGACGAGGCGCAGTTCCTGCGCTGTAGCGCGACAATCAGGATGAGAACCGAGCGACAATCAAGATGAGAAAAACCGGTGTCGCAACGGCCGGGACGTTGCCACAAGGGGACGTGGGTTGGCAAGCACGGGAAGCGGCGGCGGGAGGCGCCCCGTCGAGGTCCCAGAGCAACGGTCAGATCGGCGCTGGTCGGGAGGCGTGATGGCGTTCGCAAACGGCTTGGCGCGTGGTGGGCGGCGGACCGGATCAGGCGTGAGGCAGTACCCGGGGTGTCAGTCGCGGCCGTAGCCGAGCGGCGGCTCGATGCTCTCCAGGTCAGCAAGATCAAGGTCGCAGATCGCCTCCAGCTTGACGGCGACCGCAGACTCCCGGAGCGGGTCGGGCAAGTGGTCGAGCCACGCCTGGTACTCGTCCTGAAGGTCGCGCAGGGTGCGCACCGCATCCTGCCAGCGTTGCGGGCGCGAGCGGCGGTCGTGCGGCCTGCGGAACTGCACCCGGCGGGGCAGCGGCGTTGCGGCGCGCGCGGTAGCGGCGTTGTCGTGCCGCGTTGCTCAACGCCATAGCTAGTGCGCACCGTTACGTAACGGGCGGCTGACCGGCCGATCCTGGATCCTGGGAGCCCTGAGCGGCCGCCGGAGTGTCACTGGCGGCGGCCGGGTCGGTACCGGCGGCCGGCTGGGCAGCCGCGCGGCGCTGCACGGCGGTGCGGCGGCGGTAGCTTTCGACGTTGAGTTCGAAGATGGTCGCGTGATGCACCAGCCGGTCGACGGCCGCCAGGGTCATGGTGGGGTCGGGGAAGATCGTGTCCCACTGGCCGAACGGCTGATTGGCGGTGAGCAGCAGCGAGCGCTGCTCGTAGCGGGCGATGATCAACTCGAACAGCACGCTGGTCTCGGCCTGATCCTTGGTGACGTAGGCGAAGTCATCGAGGATCAGCAGGTGGTACTTGTCGAGCTTGGCGATGGCTGCCTCCAGGGTCAGGTCGCGGCACGCGCGCTGCAGCCGTTGGGTGAGGTCGGTGGTGCGGGTGAACAGCACCCGGAAGCCGTGCTCGATGAGCGCCAAGCCGATGGCGGCTGCCAGATGGCTCTTGCCGGTGCCGGGCGGTCCGATGAGCAGCAGGTTGGCGCCTTCGTCGAGCCAGCGGTCGCCGGCGCAGAGTGCGGTCACGTGCGCCTTGGACAGCAGCGGCACGACGGCGAAGTCGAACGAGTCGAGGGTCTTGCCGGCCGGCAGCCGCGCCTCGCGGAGCTGGCGCTGGAAGCGGCGGCGGGAGCGTTCGGCCAGTTCGTGCTCGGTCAGGGCGGCCAGCAGGCGCGCGCCGGGCCAGCCTTCGCGGTCGGCCTGGGCGGTGAACTGCGGCCACAGCGACTTGATGGTGGGCAGGCGCAACTCGCTGAGCATGAGGTTGAGCGCGGCGTCGTCGATCGGCTGGTCGTTGCGCCGGTTCATGCCGCACCCGCCTGGGAGACGCCGGCGTGGTCGGGATGATCGAGCAGCAGGTCGTAGTCGGCCAGCGAGCCGGCGTGCACGCTGACCTGCGGCAGGTCCTGCGGATCGGGCAGGAAGCGCTCCCGCAGGGTCTCCGGGTCGGGCAGCTGACCGGCGGCCAGCAGGCGCTCCAGGTGCTCGCCCAGGGCGGCCTCGCAGCCCTGATCGTGAGCCAGCGCCAGCAGCCCGACCATGCGCCGGCAGGCCTCAGACTCGTCGAGCGCCGTCAGCAGCGCCCGGAAGGCGCGCCGGTAGGCATCGCGGGGGAACAACTGCTCACGGTAGGTCAGATGGCGCAACGCCATCGGCTTGCGGCGCAGCGCGTGGATGAGGTGATGGTAGTTGACCACGTGCCCGCGGCGCCCGTCGCCCGACGGCTTGCCCCGCGGCAGGCTCAGCAGTTCGCTGGCGCCGAGGAAGACCTGCAGCCGATCCGGGAACAGATGGACGCGCAGGTGGTGGCCGATCAGCCGCGACGGCACCGAGTAGAAGACCTTGCGCAGCGTGAACCCGCTGTGGGAGGTGACCCGCACCCGTTCGATCTCGAAGTCCTGCACGCGGCGTTCGGGCAGCGGCTGCAAGGCCGCGCGTTCGGCGTCGATGCGCTCCCGGTGGCGGGCGTTGTGGCGCCCGACCAGTTCGGCGATCAACCGGCGGTAGGCGTCCAGGTCATCGAACGAGCACGAGCCGCGGAGCAGCAGGGCCTGATGGAGGGCGCGCTTGAAGTGGCCGTGGGCGCTCTCGACGCTGCCGTTCTCATGGGCGGCGCCGCGATTGTTGCGGGTCGGGCGCATGCGGTAGTGCTCGCACAGCGCCCGGTAGCGCTCGGTGAGATCGTCGTGGGCGCTGCGGTCGAGGTTGCGGAACGCCGCCGACAGGCTGTCGGTGCGGTGTTCCTGGGGCGCGCCGCCGAGCGTCCACAGCGCCTGCTGGAGGCCGGCGCTGAGGGCGCTGAAGGATTCGCCGCCGATCACCACGTCGGCGTGCTCGAAGCCGGAGTAGGGCAGCCGGAAGTGGTACAGCAGGTGCGCCAGCGGCGCGCCGGCCACGACGACGCTGAGGTTGGTGGCGGCGGTGAAGTCTGACAGGCCGAGCAGACCGGGCGGCTGACGCTGCGCGAAGATCACCTCCTGGTCGGGACCGTGCAGGGCGCGCCAGCGGCGCACCCGGCGTTCCAGGGTGCGGCGCACGCTCGGCGGCAGTTCGGGGTGGCGGCGCAGCAGTTCCTCGAAGATGGTCACCGGGCGCAGGTCGGGCGTCTGCTGCAGCAGGGGGATGACTTCTTCTTCGAAGATGCCGGCCAGCGGGTCGGGCCGCCGGCGAGTGCGGACGGTCGGTTTCTGGGACGGCAGCTGCGGATCGGATTCGATGCGATAGGCGGTGGCGGTGCTGATCCCCGCCTTGGCGGCGGCCACCGACGGCTGGTCCTTGGTGCGCAGGTTCATGTAGTGCCTCACGTGGTGATCGGTCAGATGTCGGCCCGGCATGGGTGCTCCTTGGGGTGATAGTCCCAAGCACCCTATCCAACGCCGGGCCGGCCACGATCACCGGGCCGCGAAGCCCCCACGGGGGCGCCGCCGCGCGCCGGTGACTACGGTCAGGCTACGCCCTGCCGCCGCCATCGGCGGCCCCTCCATCCTCCTCTGTCGGAGGCAGCCACCCTACCCGCGCATTCTCATCTTGATTGTCGCTGCATTCTCATCTTGATTGTCGCTGGACACTGCGCAACGACGTGCTCACCGATCTGCGCCTGTTGACCAACTACACCATGGACTCCGAACACCGCCTGTGCCTGCTGCTGGTCGGCCTCACCGAGTTGCGCCGCCGGCTCACCATGGCGGTCCACGAATCGCTCAGCCAGCGCCTGGTCGTCCGCCATCATCTCGGCGGCCTGCTGCGCGCCGAACTCGATGACTACCTCGCCCACCGCCTGCACTTGGCCGGCTGCGAAGTCCCGCTGTTCGAGCCGCCCGCCGCAGAGGCGTTGTTCCACGCTTCCCGCGGGCTGCCGCAGCTGATCAACCGCATCGCCCATTACGCCCTGTCGGCGTGCGCGCTCGCCAACGAGCACCGCGTCACCGCCGAGCACCTGCAGCACGCCCTCGACGAACTGCGCCCCTGACCGCAGCCGACCGAGGACGGCCGCCTGCTGGCCCATGCCGAGACCGGCTCCCAGCTCCGCGTCGGCCGCCACGCCAGCGCCGGCCGGCTCGACCTGTCGGTCTGACGGTCGCTGTCCCGCTGTCTTTCAGCTGACGGGATAGTCTGAGAAATCCCGAGCCTCTCCGTGCGATTTATTCCGGGATTCCAGCGACGAGATTATGTGAGATACAACACTCGCGGTTGGCGGTCCAGACCTCCTTGATGCGCCCCATCAACTGCGCGTCCCGCCGCGCTCGCGCCGACGGCCTGCGGCGCACCCATGCGTAGTAGCCGCTGGGGGAGAGACCCAGCACCTGGCAGAGGGTGCGCACCGGCCACGTGGCCTGATTCGCCTTCACGAACCGGAATCCCGCTCCGGGATCGAGTCGCTCTCCCGTGCGAACCAAGCCGCTGCTTTTTAAGATGTCACGCTCGATCCGTAGCTGCTTGTTCTCGCGGCGCAGGCGGCGCAACTCCTGACGTTCCTCACCGCTGAGCCCGTCGCTGCGCTGCCCGGCGTCGCGCTCGTCCTGCGCGACCCAGTTGCGGATCGAGCCGGCAGACGGCTCAAACTCCTGCGCCAGGTCCTCCGGCGTGCGGCCGGCACGGATCAGCTCGACCATCTGCTGGCGGTACTCCTGTGGATACGCTTGATGCGTTCTCGCCATCGTATTCCCTCCTCTCGTCCTCACTCTTGATGTGTCCACGCAAGCGGGTCAACTCCACTTGGCTGACGGCCATGCGCGGCCGGTCGACGTAACCGTGTCTGCGGCGCTATTCAGCTACGGCGGCGCTGCGGACCGTAGCGGCCATAGGTGGGCATGGCCTTCTATTCCGGCTATCGAAGCGCGAAGCGCGGGGCTAAAGCGAAGCCCGGTCAAGTCAAGTCTCAATCGGTTAGTGGCATGGGGCTACATCATCGAACGGATACCACGCGGGCACAAAGGGCGTAGCACGCTGTACAGCTTCGAGTAGTAAACGCGCACCGGTCGCGGTCGGCGGCGCGGTTCTGGCGTGGACGGCGGTTGCGGACCGTCTCAGACGCTCGATGTCGAGCGTGGCGGCTACTTGGTCGGCGCGGCCGTGGACGTGGACGCGAACCGGGCGCCGCTCTCGATCCGGGCGCGGCGCGATCCAGACGCGAAGCTGGCGCGCGGCCGTTGGCGCCGCTCGATCCGGCTCTGGTCGCGGTCCGCGGGCGGCTCTGGCGAGGACGGCGGTTGCGGACCGTCTGCAGACGTTCGACGTCGAGCGTGGCGGCTACCTGTCGCGGTACCCGTGGATTACTCGTTCATTGATGACCCGCGCATTACCGAAAATCCACGCATCACCGGAAACCTGCGCATCATCGCCAACCATCGCATCACCGAAAACCTGCGCATCACCGGAAACCAGCGCATTACCGGAAAGCTGCGCATTATCGGAAACCTGCGCATCACCGAAAACCTGCGCATCACCGGAAAGCTGCGCATTATCGAAAACCTGCGCATCACCGTAAACCAGCGCATCACCGTAAACCTGCGCATCACCGTAAACCAGCGCATTATCGCCAACCCGCGCATCGGCTGTCACAAGTACCCTTTCGGCAACCGTGGCAGTATTCGCTATCCAGCCTCCGCCTTTGGGGTGGCGATGAGCTGGCACCGGGCCGGCCCCGAAGTTGTATTCGTCCTGCGCGTGCGCCATGACCGCGCCGGCTAGCAGCATCGCCGCTACGGCTGCCGCATTCCTCGAACCAAGTTTCAGCATGACCGCGTAAGGTATACCGTCTGCAGACGCTCGACGTCGAGCGTGGCGGCTACCTGGTCGGCGCGGCCGTGGACGTGGACGCGAACCGGGCGCCGCTCTCGAACCGGGCGCGGCGCCGCTTCTGCAGACGCGAAGCTGGCGCAGCCGTGGCGCCGCTCGATCCGGCTCTGGTCGCGTTCGCCGGCACGGCTCTGGCGTGGACGGCGGTTGCGGACCGTCTGCAGACGCTCGACGTCGAGCGTGGCGGCTACTTGGTCGGCGCGGCCGTGGACGCGAACCGGGCGCCGCTCTCGAACCGGGCGCGGCGCCGCTTCTGCAGACGCGAAGCTGGCGCAGCCGTGGCGCCGCTCGATCCGGCTCTGGTCGCGGTCCGCGGGCGGCTCTGGCGTGGACGGCGGTTGCGGACCGTCTCAGACGTTTCGACGTCGAGCGTGGCGGCTACGTGGTACCTGGCTACCCCGGTTCGCCGGCGTTCCTCACGAACCGGGCGCCGCTCGATGCTCGATGCGCACCGGGCGCGGTCCGAACACGGCCGTAGCGCCGCTCTGCCGGTCGCGGCGGCTGCCGGTGGTACCTGGCTACCCTGGTTCGGCGCCGTTCGATGCCGGGCGCGTGGCGCCGCTCTGGCACCGGTCGCGGTCGACGTCCACGTGAAGCGGCTGCCAGCGCTTCGCGGGCGCGGCCGTGGAGACGATCCGGGTCGACGTGGAGGCGAACCGGGCGCCGCTCGATGCTCGATGCGCATCGGTCGCGGCCGAACGCGGCCGTGGCGCCGCTCTGCCGGTCGCGGCGGCTGCCGGTGGTACTTGGCTACCCCTTGGTTCGGCGCCGTTCGATGCCGGGCGCGTGGCGCCGCTCTGGCACCGGTCGCGGTCGACGTCCACGTGAAGCGGCTGCCAGCGCTTCGCGGGCGCGGCTCGTGGAGACGATCCGGGTCGACGTGGAGGCGAACCGGGCGCCGCTCGATGCTCGATGCGCACCGGTCGCGGTCCGAACGCGGCCGTGGCGCCGCACTGCCGGTCCGCGGCGGCTGCCGGTGGTAGCCATGGTCTCCATGGCGCAGGTCAGGTGCCGACCACTCATTCCCAGGCGCGGCAGGTCGGGGCTTTCGGAAATGGAGATCGCTAATGGAAGCTATCCACCCGTTGTCTCGATTACTCATACGTCCTCTACTGGCTCAGGCTTAGAAATATCAAACCAACGCCTTCCATCAACTTGAGTTCACGTATGCTCAGCGACGGGTCAGGATAGCCCGATTCTTGCCCATTTGCAATATCCTCGTCCCCGTTCTCGGCGACTGCGGATGATCTGCCCTGGAGGTAGCCTCGCGGCCTGCAACATCACGACGTTCGAGACGGACCCGCCTGGGGACGGCTGGTGGCCGCCTTGACAGTCGCGGTCCGCTTCCGGTCTACTTGCGCCGGTCATGAAGCTGAAGCTCGCCTATGGTTCGAGGAAACGCGGCCGCCGTAGCGGCGATGCTGATGGCAGGCTTGGTCATGCCGCACGCGCAGGACGAGTACGACATCGGGGACGGCCCGGTGCCGGCCCATCGGCACCGTAATGGCCGGGACACTCAGCTTTTCCGAAGACGGCCCCGATTTCCCCGGTGATTTCGTCGACTCTCTACTTGCCGGAGACGTGATATTCCTTTGCGGCACCGGGGTGAGTGCGCCGCAGATGCCCGGCTTTCAACGGCTGGTTGAGGACACCTACTCGAAGATAGGGGTCGACAAGACGGACTCGGAAAGATGTTCGTTCGACCGGGGTCGCTTCGAGGAGGTGTTAGGCTCTCTCAGTCGCCGGTTGTCCGACCCAGACCGTGTCACGGCCACTGTTTCCGATCTACTTGCGGTGCCCGACGATCCTGAACTCGACCAGCATCGTACGATCCTTCGTCTGTCCCGTGGTCGGGATAACCGGGTTTCAGTGGTGACGACGAACTTCGACACACTGTTGGAACGGGCAGTTACGGACTTCACCAACGAAAAGATAGCCAATATCAGCTTTGCCGGTCAATCGATTCCTGCACCGGGAAGCGCGGCCTTCTCGGGAATCATCCATATTCACGGTCGTCTCGCCGATAGAGATCTCGGACTTGAATCTACGCCTCTGGTACATTCCAGCGCCGACTATGGAGACGCCTACATGCGATCCGGCTGGGTATCGCGCTTCCTCTTCGATCTGGCACGGTGCAAGACGATCGTTCTGGTGGGCTACAGTGCGAGTGATGCTCCGGTTCGCTATTTCCTCAATGTGCTTGAAGCCGATCGCATACGCTTTCCGGATCTCAAGCCCGTGTATGCATTCGACGCATACAAGCATGATCCCAAAGAGGCGTCCACGGCGTGGGGCACGCTCGCAGTGACGCCACTACCCTACCGTAAGGCGGGTCCCCACGACCACTCCCCACTTTGGCGTGACTTGGCTGCACTCGGAAAAGTCGTAGACCGCCCGAGGTGCTGGCGAACCGACCAAGCTAGCGATATCTTGGATGGAGCCGTAGCGGATGCGGACACTAAGGTTCGAGAGGCGCTCCGATGGCTGTTTGGAGGACATCGCGATCTCTGGTCGGTCGCGATCAAGACGATCTCTGATCCCTCGTGGTTTGCAGTGTTCGAGGAGGAACGTCTGTGGAGTCATGAAGAAGCCACTTTCGTGATAGCCAGGTGGATCGCTCGTGATTTTGAAGATCGTGCACGATTTGAGTGCGCATGCGAGTGGCAAAGGCGACTCGGACCTTCGTTCACAACTGCAGTCGAACAGCGACTGCTCTACGGCAATGACGTGGGCCGGATATGGCTTCGTATATGGCGAATCTTCTGCCTCGTCGATCCTCCCATCGAGCTATCGAAGGAAATTCATAAAGCGACGAGGCGTCTCAAGAGCGACGTGACGGTATATGGTGATTTGGAAAGGGCAGTGCGACTGCTTGCGCCATCTCTTGCGCTGCGTGAAAGCAGGCAAGGAATCCAACCGATCAAGCGCCTTAGTGATGTCGTCTGGCCGCGTATGGAAATTCCCGATTTGCTCAGCATTCAGAAGTTGATCGATGCTCTATGTGATAAACAGGAGTACGCGTTATGTACTCTAGACCTCGCAACAGCTCAACTTCGATCCGCTCTCTATCTCGAAGCCGATCTGGAGCTGATCACGAAAGAACACGACCACAACGATTTCGACGTTCCATCGATTGAACCGCATGCTCAAAACAGACATCGCGACAGCGTAAATCACTTGGTTCGAGTGTTGGTGAAGGTGCTTCCTGCCGCCGTCGCGAAGGATCGGCAACATGTCAGGAGGCGTATACTCGATTGGAAGAGTCTTCCCGGCCGGATAGGGTTGCGTCTCTGCCTCCATGCCATGAGAACCACCGATATCTTCGAAGCCGACGAAGCGATGGGGACGTTATTGTCTGCCTCCGAAGTCGATTTCTTTCTTAATGACCGAGAGGTCCCGCTATTGCTGAAAGATCGGGCTGGCGCAGCCTCTCCAGACTTGACCAGTCAAGTCGAAGACCGGATAATTCGCGGCGCCAGCGATTTCTACGAAAAATATCAGATCGAACCGAATGAGGTCGATTGGCGTGAGCATGCGCGCGATACTCAAGTGTGGCTTCGTCTTACGATGCTGCAGGAAGCAGATGCTCTTTCCTCAATCGGCGTCACGGAACTATCAACGATCAGGAAGCGACGAGAATATCTCGACCGTGCCGTCGAGGACCAGGACTTTTTTGGCTCCTACCTCTCTGAAGCCCAATCTGTTGCAGGCAATCCTGAACCGATCGCCGAGGCCGCGGGAGACGATCGCTTACGCGTCGCAAGCGAACTTCGCCGACGGCCGGAACCGGAGCATAGGCTTGGGTGGTCCAAGTACTGCCGATCCGATCCACAGGGGGCCTTCGATCTACTCGCCAACGCCGACCTGAGTTCAGCCAACGGAACCTTATGGAATGACTTTCTTTTCGGAATAGAGTTCGGTCACGAGGCATCCAAACCGACCCGTGACGACTTGGCAGTCAAGTCATTCGATCACTTGGCGAACGCCAGTGATGATGCGTCTCTCCGTCCGATGGCGTCCGGCTTGGCTTCCCTCTTGATGTCCGATCCGAGACCACGTATTGCGGACATGGACCGCTGGCTCAGGCGCCTTTGGGACATCTCGACACAACTGCAAAGCTCATTGGGTCGCTCGACTAATGTATTTGAATTGGCGATCCAGGAAGTTGCGGGAAAGGTCACTCACACATTGCTATTGGAGATTGATGCGAGGAAGCAAAACGACAAATCCCCAACAGCGGCGCAACTCGAACTCCTAAGCGAGATTTCTCACCACGTGGGTAATCCCGGACGGCTCGGACGCATCGTACTCACCCATCATCTGGCATTCGTGGTTGGCGTCAGCCAGCCGTGCGTCGATGTCATCAAGGAGCGTATCGACGCTTCGGATGACGAAGGAAAGGCCCTCCGAGCGGTGATGCTGAGCAATCGGATCACGCCCGATGTTACGCGTAAACTCAGGGATGCGGTGTTGCAGGGCGCGATCGAAAGCAAGGCCGTTGACGATGCTGACATCGTCGCAGACAATATTCTCAGACCTGCTTTGGCTCCCGTTCCTGGAGACTGGGGACTGACCGTGTCTGATGTCGCGAGCGTTCTACGCAGGGCGTCGCAGAGTATTCGAATTGGGGCGCTGGAAGTGTTACGGCGATGGATTGACGAGAATACAAATGCCGAGCTATTTTGGCGCGACACGATTGCATCGTTTTTCGATGATGTTTGGCCCAAGGAAAGAGAGTTTCGTAATGTATCACTCACGGAGTCGTTCATTGGACTGGTTATTGCAGCAGGCGATGAGTTTCCTGCGGCGTTTAAGCAAATTGACCCATATATGGTTCCATTCGATGGCGAGTCGCTGGATCTTCATTTCATATCGTCTTCACAAGCTCCAGAGAAATATCCCGAGGACGTTCTTTCTTTGCTTTGGAGAGTCTGCGGTCCGGACAGTCGAGGGACCTTTTATAGTCTAGCTGAGATCATCGATCGGCTGGCCAAAGCCGGTTCAAAGCTCGAAGTAGATCGTCGTTTGCAATGGCTCGAACATCGTGCCGAAC
Organism: Spirochaetia bacterium; assembly: GCA_965203515.1. Classification (GTDB taxonomy): domain Bacteria; phylum Spirochaetota; class Spirochaetia; order SZUA-6; family Bin103; genus CATQHW01. The sequence goes on along the minus strand of OZ241907.1, from coordinate 2,959,893 downwards.
GATATAATTGAATTGAGGAGCTTCCGGGTTTCGTGTGGGTAGGGCGTCCTGACGGTGGCGCCGCCAGCAAGGTGATGCGCAGGTTTACGGTGATGCGTGGATTATCACAGGAATAATTACTACTGGATTCACGAACGAGTGACGGTGCTGTAAGCGTCCGGTGAACCCCACCTTACAAGGGGATATATAGAGGTACATCGTCCCTGGCAGGAGGGACGAACGATGAGACAGGGACGAGAGTATTGGAGCCGGCACGTGGCAGCGTGGCGACGCAGTGGGCTCACGAAGAAGGCGTATTGCGAGCAGCATGGTCTGTCCTACTGGTCGCTGCGCAACTGGGACGGCAAGCTGCCGGAGACGGCCGACCGGCGTCAGCCGCTGGTCGAGTTGGCGCGGGCGGCCGGCGGGGCCAAGGACGCCGAGCAGCACGCGACGATGGAGTTGCTGGTCGGCGAGCGGTACGTGCTGCGGCTGTGGCCGTCGGTCCGCGCTGAGCATCTGCGCGAGGTGCTGGCGGCGCTGGAGGCGCTGAAGTGATCCGGCTGGAGTTGGAGGCGGCGCGCATCTACGTGCGGCCTGGTGCGACCGACCTGCGCAAGCAGATCAACGGGCTGGTGCTGCTGGTGCAGGAGCAGATGCGGTTGAGTCCGTTCGAGGCGTCGTTGTTCGTGTTCTGCAACGGGCAGCGGCGACTGCTGAAGGCGGTGTACTGGGATCGGACGGGGTTCTGTCTGTGGATGAAGCGGTTGGAGCAGGGCAGCTTTCCGTGGCCGCGAACGGCGGCCGAGGCGCGGCGAGAGATCGACGCCGAGCAGCTGCGGATGCTGTTGGCAGGGATCGATTTCTGGAACCGACACGAGGAGTTGAGCTACGCCGAAATCGCCTGACGGGCTTGGTTCGATCTTGACTGGCGGCGGTATTTGAGGTAAGGTAGAGACATGTCTGCCGCACCGTCGGTGGTCGAACAACGCGACAGGTTGCGCGTGGAGAATCGGCTGCTGGTCCTGGAAAAAGACGAGTTGATCGTGCGCAACGATCAACTCGTCGCCAGGAATAGTTCACTCGTCACCAGGAATAGTGCGCTGGATCATCAGGTCCATGCGCTGGATCATCAGGTCCAGGAGTTGGACAAGAAGATTGAGCTCTATGAAGAGGAGCTCGCCTGGTACCGAAACCGGCGGTACGGGCGCAGCAGCGAACAGCTGAGCGCTGCCGAGCAGCAGCAGATCCGGCTGTTCAACGAGATCGAACGGAGCGCCGACCACGCCTTGCCGGTCGACCCACTGCCTGCCGAACCGGCGGCCGCCCCGGTGCCGAGCCGCGCCCGGCGCCCGCGCCGCCAACCGCTGCCGCCGTCGCTGCCGCGGGTCGAGCGGGTCGTCGACCTTCCCGAAGCAGACCAGCAGTGCGCCTGCGGCCACCGCATGGTCCGCATCGGCGAGGAGACCGCCGAGAAGCTCGACGTGATCCCGCCGCAGGTGCGGGTGCTCCGCACGGTGCGGCCGAAGTACGCCTGCCATCACTGCGAGGGCTCCGGCGACGAGCAGCGTGCGGCGGTGCGGGTGGCGCCGGCGCCGGCGGCGCTGATCCGCAAAGGAGTCGCCAGCGAAGGGCTGCTGGCGTTCATCGCCACGGCGAAGTTCTGCGACGCGCTGCCGCTGTACCGGCAGGAGCAGCAGTTCGCGCGGCTGGGAGTGGCGGTGTCGCGGCGCACGATGGCCGACTGGATGCTGGCGGTCGCCGGCGCCTGTCGGCCGCTGCTGGCAGCGCTGGGCGACCAACTGCGCGGCGGACCGATCCTGCAAATCGACGAAACGACCGTGCAGGTGCTCAACGAGCCGGGACGCGCCAACGCGACGCGCAGCTACGTATGGGTGGCCCGCGGCGGGCCGCCGGCGGCGCCGGTGGTGATCTACCGGTATGAGCCGAGTCGGGCCGCACGGGTGGCGGCCGACATCATCGGCGACTACCAGGGCTACGTGCAGACCGATGGGTATGAGGGCTACCTGCGGCCGTGCAGCCAGCCGGGCATCCGGCACGTGGGCTGTTGGGCGCACGTGCGGCGCGCCTTCAAGGAGGCCGCCGAGGCGTTGAGCAAGGTATCGAGCCGTAGCGGTGCGGCGCTGCAGGCGCTGGGGTACATCGCCAAGCTGTACCGCATCGAGACGCAGCTAGCGAGGTACCGGACCGAGGACCCCGAACGGTTCGTGGCCGAGCGGCGCGCGCGGGTGGAGCCGGTGCTCGTGCAGATGCACGAGTGGCTGCGGCACAAGCGGGAGCAGGTGCTGCCGAGTTCGGCGCTCGGCAAGGCGGTGGGGTTCGCGTTGGGACAGTGGCCGAAGCTGATCGGCTATGTGGAGCACGCGCAGTTGACGCCGGACAACAACGCCTGCGAGCAGGCGATCCGGCCGTTCGTGGTGGGCCGCAAGAACTGGCTGTTTGCCGGCAGCCCGCGCGGCGCTGCGGCGAGCGCGACGCTGTACAGCCTGATCGAGACGGCGAAGGCCAACCGGCGAGAGCCGTACTGGTATCTGCGCGAGTTGTTCGAGCAGCTGCCGCACGCGCGTACCCGTGCCGATTTCTTGGCGCTCCTGCCGACCGCGCGTCCACCGCCGCCGCCCGCTACGTAGAGGGTGGGATTCCCCGGACGCTTACACGGTGCTCAGCAACAGCCGTGCGCATCCGGCGCCGACATGACGCGGTCGCAGATCCAGGAGACTTCTGCTATGTCGACAAGACCAGCTACGCCCGCCGGTCCGTGGACGACGCTGACAAGCACTACTTCCTGTCCTGCCCGCGCCGCTTCGGCAAGAGACTGTTCGTCGAAATCCTCAAGGAACCGTTTCACCACGGATGGGACTGGCCACACGCCACCCGTTGGTGCGGCAGAGCTTCGGCAGCGGCAACTTCAAGAGACCGGGCGTGCTGCCGGCACGCATGACGGAGCAACTGGCGACCTCGAATGCGAGCCGTGAGTGCCCGCATCCACGTGCCGGGGTGGTTCGCGCGACTGCTGGCCGCGGTGCACCGGCAGGCAGGGCCGCGCGCGTGGTGGTGCTGGTCGATGCGTACGGTCCCCGATCCTGGGCTCGACGGCCCGGCCGGCGCTGGCATAGGCTGGCGGCATGATCGACGTGACGGTGTGGTGCGAGTTCATCCAGGAACGGGAAGATGCCGAGGTCGCCGCGGTCTATCCGCACGGCATCCACGAGGCGATCGCCCAGGGGCTGCGGCGCGAGTCCGACTTGGCGGTGACCACCGCCAGCCTGGACCAACCCGATCAGGGGCTGTCGCAGGAACGGCTCGACGCCACCGACGTGCTGATCTGGTGGGGCCACAAGGGCCATGCCCTGGTCGACGAGGCGACCGTCGACCGCGTGCAACTCCGCGCCAACGACGGCATGGGGCTGATCCTGCTCCACTCCTCGCACGTCTCCAAGATCATGAAGCGGGTGCTCGGCACGCGCTGCAGCCTGCGCCACCGCGAGATCGGCGAGCGCGAGCGCGTCTGGAACATTGAGCCGAACCACCCGATCACGCAGGGGATCGGCGACTACTTCGAGATCGAGCACGAGGAGCTGTACGGCGAACGCTTCGACATCCCCGCGCCGGACGAGCTGATCTTCATCTCCTGGTTCGAAGGAGGCGAGGTGTTCCGCTCGGGCGTCACCTACCGCCGCGGCAACGGCCGCATCTTCTACTTCCAGCCGGGCCATGAGACCTACCCGATCTACTACCAGCCGGAGATCGTCCGCGTGCTGGTCAACGCCGTGCGCTGGGCAGCGCCGCTACGCATCATCCCGGGCGTCGCCGGCATCCGGGCCGAGCCGCCGGAGCCGATGCCACGCGGCTGAACCGCGCGGCGCGTCGGCGCACGCGATCGCGCGTGTTGCCGTCACGAGCCAGTCCCAGAATGCCGGACAGAAGTCGAATCCGTAGTGGAGGTTCTTGGCCTGTATAAAGACATTCGCATCAAGAAGATACGCCATCTACGCGACGATCTCCAGGCTGGCCGCGAAGTCGCGCAACGCCGCCGGCGTCTTGATTCCGAGAAGGTGGAAGGACTCCGAGAACGAGGTTCGCCCGCCCAACGTGCTGATCACCAGCGCGCGGCCGAAGCGGCGCCCTACGCGCGACTGGAGGGTCGGGAAGAAGCTGCCGCCCGTTGCCGTGGTCAGCGTCCGCAGACGGTCATGCTCAGCCTGGTAGGCAGCCCGAAATGCTGCTTCGCCCAATGTTCCCAGATCGTGAATCCGTCGCAGCAGGACCAGCGTGCTGACCTTGAACCGGCGCGCCAAGCGTGTCAGCGCCGCGGACAGATCTTCTTCCGGTCGATATTGCTCGCGCAACGCCGGGAGCGGCACGAGCAGCTCGGCCGCTACCCGGTTGCACCAGCCTTCGACCGCGTGCGCCGGCATCGAGATTGGCGTGGCATCGGAGAGCGCCGACTGACCCAACCAGAGATGCGCCAGTTCGTGCGCCAGGGTGAACATCTGGGCGGCCTTCGTGTCTGCGGCGTTGATGAAGATGAGCGGAGCGACCTCGTCCGCCAGCGCGAACCCTCGGAATTCGTCCGGGTCGAGCTTGCGATGAGTATTGTTGCCGACGACGCCGTTTACCATCACCAGGACGCCAAGCGCCTCGGCCGCGGCGATGAAGTGACGCAGCGCCTCGGTCCACGTCGGGAGCGTTGCCCGCGCCGCCAAGTCGAGCTTGAGCGAGTTCCGAATCCGCGTTGCGACCTGCTCGGTGTCACTGATGCGCGTCTCCGACCCCACGAACGACAGCGGACCGTCCCCTTCCGCATTGGCGAACTCCCGATACCACTCCTGGCGTTGCTGACACAGATAGATGGTGCTGAGCAGGTTGGGACTGGGCCGGCCCATGGGGACGCTGCCGACCGTGCGCAGGTCGGGAATCGGCAGCGACTCGTCGGGGGGCGCTGTCAGAAAGAAATACCCGACCGCCGCCTGGGTTGCCTTGGCGAGATATTCCACCTGCCTGAGCGTCGGCTGCGCGGCGCCGTTCTCCCATTCCTGATATCTGGGAAACCGCCGCGTCAATGCCTCCACCTCCAGGCCGGCGCGTTCACGCGCCCAGCGCAGTAGCTCCGGCTTGACCGGGGCGCGAATCATCCCGCCGTGCACTCACGGAAGCGGCGGAGTACGATGTCCCGCCGGTTATCATATCGCCGCATGGTCACTATCCTCTGCTACGTCCGGCCTACGCGCCGGAGGTCATGGCGCGGTGCTCTGCGGCGGCCTCCGCGGCGTAGTGGAGTACCTGCGCCGTGGTCATCGACACTCCCGACGATAGGGGTTGGGTTGCCGACATCCCTGCGGCGTACACATCCACTTACCGCTAAAGGTATGACTTCTCATGTACTGCTTCCATGCCGCTCCGGTTGAAGCGGTACTATAGATGCCACTGCTTGCGCACCGTCCCTGAAGCCAGACGGTTGTTTGTCCATAGCTGAACGTTCCCCGCAGCGTGCAACTTTCCGCTTCAACCCTTGAAGGAGATAAGCGCAGATTCCGAATGTCCTGAGAAACCCTGCCTGACGGCCGTCCGGCTGCGGGAACCCAAGCAGGTAGCGTTGCTGGCGTCCACCTGATGTTGAAGAGTCCATCCGTGTCCCCATATCTTCCTGACGGTCGGGTTGCCTCGGCGTGGTTCTTTAGCGCCAAACTTACCGATACGCATTGTTCTTTCACCTCTGCTGCAGGGGCCGGCGTCGGGGCGGGAAGCGCTTCGATGCTCACCCTCACCCACATCTGTGCCGCTCGCTGATAAACCCCATCCCCGGAGTCGATGGCAAACAACAACATCCGCTCGCTACCCGAGCTCGTAGGGGTTCCCGCCAAGGTGCGGGTCGATTCATCGAACCGCAGACCCTCGATAACCCCGATGCTGATAAGCGAGTATTCAATCGGATCCTTTCCGCCGGTCGCCGCGGGCAACTGTTGGCTGAAGCTGTCTCCAACCTTGCCGGAGTACGCCACGCTGGCGGCAGGAAACTTCATCGGGCCTTGCGTAGAAGGGGCGTTGGGCGGCGGCACCGGATCAGCCGGCGGCGGCGCGGGGGGCGCGCTTGGTGGCGTTGGTGTTGGTGCTGGTGCTGGCGTTGGTTCCGGGGTCGGTTTCGGCTCGGTCGCCGGCGGCGGCGGAAGGTCGTAGGGCTCTGTCGGCGGCGCCGCTTCCTCACAGCCCGCAAGCACCAGCACGACTACGACAACCTTCCAAAGATGCTTCAACGCTTTCATAGCGCGCCCTCCTTGTCGGCGCGGCGGTTGGCCTCGGCCTCGTCCGCCGTGCTGGTCGGCACCGAGAACGTCACAGCCTGCTCGTCGGCGTCATCGGTCGCGTCGAACACCAGCCGCAGCCGCCCGGTCTCTCCACTGGCGGCGGCGCTGATCGTCCAAGGGATGGCATCGGCACCATGCACGCGGAGCTGCCGGCGATCTCGCCGTAGATGTCGGTGCCGGCCACCTCGCTCCAGCGGTCCAGCACGCGCCGCCACACCGGCCCCGGCGCGCCGTCGCCGATCGGGACGCCGTTGAAGCGCACCACCGGAGCCAGGCAATAGGGCGTCGTCGGCAGCCACGCCTCCTCCGCGTTGACCGCGTCCCAGGTCTGCAGGTCGTCCTCCACGAAGCCGATGCCCAGGTCGGGCAGCAGCTCGGTGAGCACCGTCAGGCTGATCCCCCACAGCACGTTGCGCCGGCGGGGAGCCACCACCTGGCCGTCGCGGTAGATGACGAAGTTGGAGCCGCCGGTCTCGGTGATGTTGCCGTGGATGTCGAGGTACACGGCGATCGCGTCGGGGTCGATCTGGTGGGCCTGATGGTCGCCGATCCACATGTGCAGCCGGTTGCGGTTCTTGATCTTCGACGACAGGCACTCGGGCGGCCAGTGGCGGTTCGACGGCGTCACGCAGTGCGCGCCGCGCGTGAACAGCGGCTTCCAGAGGTGGAACGGCATCGGGAAGGTGTGCTGCACGTAGGTGGCCCGCCGCGGCCCCTGCGATCCGGCGGCGCCGGCGTACACCGGGTTCTGCCCGGCGGTGACGTAGTAGATCAGCCCCAGCTCCGCGCCGCCGGCGGCCGCGCGGTTGTGCGCGATGAGCCGCCGCGAGACCTCCATCGATTCCTCCGCGTCGATCGGCGGATCGATGTGCGCGTACCGGCAGGAGCGGTACAGGCGCCGCACGTGATCGGCCAGCCGGTACGGCTGGCCGCCGAAGGTGCGCAGGAAGTCGGTGACCGCCGCGCCCAGGACGATGCCCAGGTCGTAGATCGGCAGCTTGCACTCGCCGGCCGGGATGAACTCCCCGTTCAGGTAGGCGAGCGGTTCGTCCTTGTTGGCCGCAAGCGTAGCGTCGGCCGGATGCGCAGCGGCGCCGCTGCCGTCGGGATGCGTCATGGACCGGATCATGCCGGTTGATCGGCCGATGCGGAAGGGCGAGCGGCCGGCCGCGCCCGCGCGGCGCAGGGCGGTTCCCGCTGAGCGCGGCTCGCTCTATCATCGTGCGCCGTGACTGCTAACGAGTTGCGCGCGCGTCTGGACCGCTTCCCGCGGCTGCCGCTCGGCGCCTACCCGACTCCTCTGCAGTCGGCGCCGGGGCTGAGCCGGCGGCTGGGCCGCCCGGTGCTGATCAAGCGCGAGGACCTGTCCGGCCTGGCGTTCGGCGGCAACAAGGTGCGCCACATGGAGCTGCTCATGGCGGAGGTGCGGCGCGTCGGCGCCGACACCGTGATCAACGTGATGGGGTACCATTCCAACAACGCCCGGCTGGCGGCCGCCGCCTGCGTGCGCGCCGGCTTTCGCTACCACGTCCTGCTGCGCCACGCGGCCGGCCGGCCGGTGCAGGGCAACTGCCTGATCGATCACCTGCTGGGAGCGGCCGTCCACCTGCTCAACGACGAGGAGTCGCGGCGCGATTTGGAGCTGGCGCGCGGCGTGGCCGAGCGGTTGCGCCGCGCCGGAGCCGCGCCGTACGTGATGAACGACGAGCCGTTTCCCAAGCTCGCCGGCCTGATCGGCTTCGTCGGCGCCGGCCTGGAGCTGGCCGATCAGCTCCGCGCCGCCGGCGTGGCCGGTCCGGTGCGGGTGGCGGGGGTCGCCGGCCGCAGCCTCTGCGGTCTGGCGCTGGCGTCGCTCAACCTGGGTCTGGACTGGCGCTTCACCGGCGTCCGCGTGGCCTCGGCGCCGCCGCTGCCCGATTACGTCTTCCGTCATGCCGACGCGGTGCGGCGGCGGCTCGACCTGCCGCGCACCTATGCGCCGGCGGACTTCGACGTCGTCGACCGCTACGCGGGTCCCGGCGGACCGGCGCCGGCGGTCCTGGAGGCGGTGCGGCTGGCGGCGCGCGCCGACGGGCTCATGGTCGATCCCAACTACACCGGCGTGGCCCTGGCCGGCCTGATCGACCGTATCGATGACGGCGCAGTCGGCGCCGACGAGACGGTCGTGTTCCTGCACTCGGGCGGCACGCCGGCGATCTTCAGCTACGCCGCCGAGCTGGTTCCGGCCGAGGCGCTGGCGGTGACGCCGCCGGAGCGGAGGGCGGCGATGATCGCGTCCGGGTCGTAGACGCATCCGGCCCAGGTGCCGCCGCTGGCCGCCTGCAGCGCCGCCCACAGCCGCGTGTCGGCGGGCAGGTCGGCTCGCGGCGCGATGCAGGGGGCGGTCGGGCGCGCCGCCAGCACCGCTTCGGCCTGCCGTCGGGAGAGCTCGCCGTCGGCCTCCGTGGCGACCAGTTCTACCGAGCCGGTCAGCTCTCCGCGGTCGACCACGATCTCCACCGTGTCGCCGTCCCGGAGCCGGCCGATCGGCCCGCCCGCCAGCGCCTCCGGCCCGACGTGGCCAACGCACGCCCCGGTGGAGACGCCGGAGAAGCGGCCGTCGGTCAGCACCGCCACCCGCTTGCCCCAGGGGATGAACTTCAAGGCGGAGGTGACCTGATAGATCTCCTCCATGCCGGTGCCGGCCGGCCCGATCCCGGCCACCACCACCACGTCGCCGGCCCGTACCGGCCGCTCGCCGCCGCCCTTGATCGCGGCGACCGCGGCCGCCTCGCTCCCGAACAGGCGCACCGGCCCGCGGTGGCGGTAGATGCCGTCCGCGCCGACCACGCCGGGATCGATCGCCGTCGCCTTGATGACCGCGCCGTCCGGCGCCAGCGAGCCGGTCGGAAAGACCACGGTGCTGGTCAGCCCGCGACGGCGGGCGGTGTCCGGGTCCATGATCACCTCGTCGGGATCGACGCCGTCCGCCTCCCGGCAGTGGCGGCGCAGCGCGTGCCGCCGCGGCGAATCCTGCCAGCGGTCGAGCGCCTCGCCCCAGGTCAGCCCGGCTGCGGTCAGCGCCGCGGGATCGATCAGGCCGGCGCGGCGCAGGTGCAGCATCACCTCCGGCACGCCGCCGGCCACGAACACCCGCACGGTGGGATGGTTGGCGGGGCCGTTGGGCAGCGCGTCGACCAGCCGCGGGGTGGCGCGGTTGACCCGGCTCCAGTCGGCCGCCGAGGGAACCGGCAGGCCGGCCGCGTGGGCGAAGGCGGGAACGTGCAGCAGCAGGTTGGTGGAGCCGCCGAACGCCGCGTGCGCGACCATCGCGTTGTCGATCGCGCGCCGGTCCAGGATGTCCGCCATCGACCGCCCGTTCGCGCGCTGGGCGACCACCGCCGCCGCCGCGCGGCGGCCCATGTCGAGCCAGATCGGCTGGCCCGACGGAGCCAGCGCGGTGTGCGGCAACGCCAGCCCCAGCGCCTCGGCGACCACCTGCGCGGTCGCCGCCGTGCCCAGGAACTGGCAGCCGCCGCCGGCCGATCCGCACGCCTTGCAGCCGGCCGCGGCCGCCTCGTCCAGCGTGATCAGGCCGTGCGCGAAGCGGGCGCCGATCGTCTGCACGGTACCCAGGTCCTCGGCGCCGCGGGCCGGCAGGGTCACCCCGCCGGGGATCACCACCCCCGGCAGCGCCCGCTCGCCGGCCAGCGCCAGCAGCATCGCCGGCAACCCCTTGTCGCAGGAGGCGACGCCGATCACCCCCTGCCGGGTCGGCAGCGACCGCGCCAGGCGGCGCATCACGATCGCGGCGTCGTTGCGGTACGGCAGGCTGTCCATCATCCCCGGCGTCCCCTGCGTGCGCCCGTCGCAGGGGTCGGTGACGTGCGCGGCGAACGGGATGCAGCCGCCGGCCGCCAGCGCTTCGGCGGCGGCGCGCACCAGCAGGTGCACCTCCCAGTGACCGGTGTGGTAGCCCAGCGCGACCGGCGATCCGTCCTCGGCGCGCAGGCCGCCGTGCGTGGACAGCAGCAGGTAGGCCGGGCCGCCCGCGCCGGCCGGCTGCCAGCCCATGCCCACGTTCTGGGTCAGTGCGAACAGGTTGCCGCTCGGCTCCTCGCGCAGCATGCGCTCGGTGAGCGGGATGGCGCCGGGCGCGCCCTCGCCGGCGGTGGCCGGCAGCGGCGGCGACGCAAAGCCCAGTATGGCGTCCGGGTCGGCGCCCGCGCGCGTGCCCGCGCCGGGGTCGTCGGCCACCGTCAGGAGCCGGCGGCGCCGGCGGTGTCGAAGGCGCCCACCGGGTTGCTGAGGGTGCCGATCGATTCGATGGTGATGGTGATGCGGTCGCCGGCCTGCAGGGTGAAGCCGTCCGGCGGCACGATGCCGGTGCCGGTCATCAGGAAGCAGCCGGCCGGGAAGGTGTTGTGCCGGTACAGGAAGGCGGCCAGCTCCTGCGGCGTGCGCTTCAGTTCCGCCAGCGTGGTGGCGCCGCGGAAGGCGGGCGCGCCGCCGCGCGCGATCTCCAGGTCGATGCGGGTGGACGGGTCGGGGGCGTCGGCGCGGATCAGGATCGCCGGCCCCAGGGCGCAGCTCCCGTCGTAGATCTTGGCCTGCGGCAGATAGAGCGGATTCTCGCCCTCGATGTCGCGGGAGCTCATGTCGTTGCCGATCGTGTAGCCAAAGATGCGGCCGCCGCGGTCGATCGCCAGGGTCAGCTCCGGCTCCGGCACGTTCCAGGCCGAGTCCGCGCGGATGCGCACGGCGCCGCCGGGGGCGACGGCGGTGCGCGCGCTGCCCTTGTGGAACAGCTCGGGCCGCTCGGCGGTGTAGACGCGGTCGTAGAAGCTGCCGCCGCCCGCCTGCTCCGACTCGGCCATGCGCGCGTCGCGGCTGCGGTAGTAGGTGACGCCGGCAGCCCAGATCTCCTGTCCCACCACCGGCGCCAGCGGCGCCGCGCCGGCCGCTGCGGGCGCGGCTTCCGCCCCGGCGAGGCGCCGTTCCAGATAGGCCGCCAAGTCGTCCTGACGGAACAGGTCGTCCCAGTCGTGATCGCGCAGCAGCAGCCGCTCCCCGTCCCGTTCCACCACCGTGCCGGCCGGCGTTCTCCACAGCTTCATGACCAGCGCAAGCAGACCGGAAGCGACCGCGACCGTCAAGGGAGGCGGCTGCCAGTGCGCGGGAAGCGGGCTGAAGTTCGCGCGCGCTTGCGGGGCGAATCGGCAATTCGATAGTATCCCGTGCTACCTGCGCCGGCTCGGCTACTGAGCCCACCGCCGGGCGGACCGAGGCGAACATGCTGGAACGACTCAAGGTTCACGGATTCCGGACGCTCGTGGACACGGAAATCGAATTCGATCCGCTGACGATCATGATCGGCAGGAACGGCGCTGGGAAGACGACGATCCTGGACAGCCTGCAGCTGCTCGGCAACTTCGCTCGGGGTGGCGTAGATCGTGCTTTCGGGCCACCGCCCTGGTCGCTCGTTTGGCAGCGCACGAAGGGAACAGGCTGGATCCCGGCAGTCCGATTCGAGGTTCAGATGGGACCCCCTCGGGGGGTTCAGGGCACTACCGAGAGCCGCTACGGCTACGTCCTTGGCCTGAGTGAAAGAGATCACGAGCCGCTGGTCACCGAAGAACGGCTGATGCATCTCGCTGACAATAGCACGGTCGCCAGTCTCGGTCACCATAACCAGCCGCTGTCCGGAACCATCTTGAATCCGGGAAGGGATGCGGACGAGCCGGAGATCGAACATGTTTCGCAGGTACTCAAGTCAGCCATAAGCTACGAACTGAACCCCAGGAATATCGAGCAGCCCAACGATCCGGAGCACAGCTATATTTCCAGGGAGGGATACGGCGTCGCCGGCGTGCTGGCCAACATGAAAGACTCCGATCCGGAATGCTTCTCGCAGTTGGAAACATGTTTTCGACGGTTTCGAGTCGAAACGGAGAGCATCGACGTTTGGGCGTCGGGCGGGAAGGTGTTTTGGGGGTTGCGCGACAAGGGACAGGAGTACTCGTTCCCGGCGGTGCATCTTTCCTGGGGCGATCGCCAATTGGTCGGACTGCTGTGCGTGCTGTACACCACCCGGCCCGGCGCGACGATCGCCATCGAGGAGATAGATCGAGGCTTCAACCATTCGCGGTATGCGGAGGTGATCGAGGTTCTCACCGAAGCGGCCTATGATGGTCTCGACGGGCGCGACCGCATACAGATCGTCGTCACCACGCATAGTCCTTCGTTTCTGAACAAGCTCGATGATCGACTCGGCGAGGTCCGACTGGTTACGAGGGCGCCGGGAGGATGGACGGTCGTCAAACCATTGCTCGAAGTAGCCAAGGAAAGACTGGGAACCGATTCGCCGGAGTCCTTGCCCGGCGAGCTCTGGGAGTCCGGACTGCTCGATGATCTGACCGCGTAGCATGCGGATTCTTCTGGCCGCGGAGGGGCGTAGTGACGAAGAAGTTGCAGGGCGGTTGATCAGGCAGTACTTGGGTCGAACACACACAATTGAATCGAAGAGCCTGTCGGCACGTGGTCTGTCTGTCATACTGCGGCTGGTACCCGATTTCGTACGAGCGGCGTATTTCGGACACTACGACCTGCTGGTCGTGCACTTCGACATGGACGATACGTTACCGGATGGATTTATCCGTGCAGATCAGAGCAAGAGATGGTGTGATATCAAAACGCGGATCGACACGACACTTGCCAGCCTGACGGGCGCGCAACGACGCGACGAACTGAAGATCGTGCTGATGACGCCAAGGCAGGCCATGGAGGCGTGGCTATCCTGGGGTCGCAAGAACGAGTCCGGTCTAAAGTGGGAAGGTAAGGATACGAGAGACTTGAAGCGTGCACTGTTCGGTAATCCACCGCGACGCGTCGTAAGAAAAACGAAGCGTCTTGCGTGCGAACTGATCGCTCAAATGCACGAGAACGATGATTGGCCGGTAACACTCAGATGGTTCGTCGATGAACTGAACGGGGTATCGCAGCCTCGTCTCGAAGGATTCATCGGAGGAGCATGAAGGTGGAGAGGGGCAGGTTGACGATGCGCGGGTCGTCGAGGGGCGCGGTGTCGGCCTGGGTGATCAGCACGCCGAAGGCGGCGTTGTTGGCGGACTTTTCGACGAACGACCGGATGCCCAGGGTGTCGCGCAGGGGGTCGATGCGGCGCTGATACTTGATCTCCACCGGCACGCGCCGGGCGCCGGCGGTCAACACGAAGTCGACCTCGCGGTCCGCGCCCCGGGCGGGCAGGTGGGCGATGTCCAGGCCGGGTATCGTGGCCGCGACCGAGCCGAAGACGCTCTCGGCGAGGTGGCCGGCAAGGGTGGTGAGCGCCGGAACGGCCGCCAGTCGATCGGGCGCCAGCGGTACCTGCTCCTGCAGCCAGGCGGCACGCAAGCCGTGATCGGCCAGGCATATCTTGGCGCTCCCCCGCTTGCGCTTGAGGCGTATCTCCAGCGGCGGAATGAGGCGCAGCAGCAGGGTGTCGCCGAGGAATCGCAGGTAGTGGGTCACCCGCTGGACGCCGACGTTGGCGGCCAGCGTCAGCCGGGCTTCCTCGGCCAGGGTGGCCGCCGCCGGCGTCTGCCCGGCGTGGCGGCAGGCCAGCCGGAAGATCTCCTCCAGCAGCGCGGGGTCGCGCCGCCGCCCGCGGGCGCCGTGGCGCAGGTCGTGCTGAATGACGCGGCGGATCACCGTTTCCTGCAACTGGTCGGCGAGCACGGCCCAGTCGGTATCCGCCCGCTTATGGACGATCGGATAGCCGCCCCGCTCCGAAAAGTGGCGGAACGCCTCGTCCCTGACCGCCGCGTGGATGAGTCCGTGGGCGCGCAGGCGCCGCCAGAAATCCTGCTCCGTGAGCAGGCTCAGGCCGTTGTCCGGGAGCAGCGGCGGCGGCGCCGGCAGCGCGCGCAGCGCGGCGATCTCGGTGAGGGACAGCACGCCGGCCTCGACCGTGCTGACGCGCCCGGCTAGACTGTCGCGCCCCAGCTCGATGCGCAGCGCCGAGCTCCCGGTGACGGCGACCTTCAGCGCCGCGCTGTCCACCAGCGACTTGAGCTGCGCGTCCCAGCCGGCGAGGTTCTGCACTTCGTCGAAGAACAGATAGGCGGTGCGGCCGCGGCGCGCCAGCTCGTTGAACCGGGCCTCGGCCACGCTCCGTTCGAACCAGTCAGCGATGGCCAGGATCGGTTCCTCGACCGCGCGCAGCGACGCCAGTTCGTCGAACTGGACCCGCAGGAGGTTGCCGGGAGGCACCCCTTCGGCCAGCAGGTCGGCGATGATCTGCAGTTGGGCGGTGGTCTTCCCGACTTGGCGCGGGCCGCGCACCGCCACGATCGGGGCGATGCCGGACTCCAGGCGGCGGCGTATCCAGGTCACCAGATGGCGGCGCGCTGGCGGTTGCGGCGGCATCGGATCGCCCTCCCACCAGGGATTCATGCGGCGCAGGTCGCGCAGGAGCTGCGGCGGGAGCCGCGCAGGAGACGCGCCGGCGGACATGCTAAGCCAAGAGACCTGCGGCGCGCTCAGGCGACCGCGTTCCAGACGACGCCGGCGGCCACGGAGCCGGCGAACGCGATGCCCAGATAGGCGCCGAAGACGCGCGGCTTGACCAGCGCCCAGACCGCGATCGCCGCCGGGATGCAACTGGCGCCGCCGGCGATGACGAACGACATGGCCGCCCCGTTCGACATGCCCTGCGCCAGCAGCGCCTCGACCAGCGGCACGGTGGCGTACCCGTTCAGATAGGCCGGCGCTCCGACCAGCGCGCCCAGCACGATCGGCCACAGCCCGCCGCCGCCCAGGACCGATGCGATCATCTCGGCGGGAAGGTATTCCAGCAGCAGTGCCTCCACCAGGTAGGCCAACAGCAGCCACTTCCCCAGGAACAGCGCGTTCCCGGCCGCGGTGGCGAGGAACGTCCGGCGGCGGGCCGGCTCGCGCCAGAAGGCCCACTGCGGCCGGCCGGCCAGCGGATCGGACCCGCCGCCGGTCCCGCTGCCGGGTCCGCACGCGGCGGCGCAGGCGCCGGCGGCCGGCCGCGCCCGGAGCGGAGCGGCGAACACGGGGCTCCGGGCGCCCGCCTTCACCACCAGCCCGCCGGCCAGCCCGAGCGCCACCGCCGCCACCGTCTTGGCGGCGGCGAACCCGGTGCCGAGGGTGCCGGCGGTAATCAGGAACATCGCCGGATCCATCAACGGCGACGCGAGCCAGAACGCCATCACCGCCGACAACGGCGCCCCGACCGCCAGCAGCGCGGCGATGAATGGGATCACCTCGCAGGAGCAGAACGGCGCCAGCCCGCCCACTACCGCGCCCAGCGCGATCATCCGCACCTCGGGTCCGGCGAACGCCCGGCTCAGCAGACGGTCGGCGTCGGCCGCCTTCAGCCAGGCCACCGCCAGCACCGCGCAGACGATGAGCACGCCGGTCCGCAGGATCGCTCCCCCGGCGAACTGCAGGGCGGGCAGCGCCTGCCCGGGATCGAACAGCGCGAGCAGGGCCGGGATCAGCCCGATCGCCAGCCATGCCCCGTCGAGCCGCCGCAGGCAATGACCTGCCGCCCGCCACCGGCGGCGCAGGGGAACCGGCTGCGACGGCCCCTGCTCCGGCGCAGACGCGGCGCCGGGCCGGTCGCCGCAGCACGCCCCCGCGGCGGTTCCGCGGCACGAAGCGGTCCCGCCGAGCGCGGCGGTCGATTCAGGCATGGCCGGCTTGCGTAGCGGGCAGCGCGTCGCCGGCGCAGCACTCGGACTGAGAGGCGCAGCAGCATTCGGAATCAGCGGCGCAGCACTCGGAATCGCCGGTGCAGCATTCGGACAGCAAGTAGGCCGAAAGCGCCCGCACCTTCGGATAGGCGGCCGCGGCGCAGATCACCGAGCGGCCGCGCTTGACGCGATGGACCAGGCCGGCCTGGGTCAGGACGCGCACGTGGTGGGTCAGGGTCGAGCCGGTGACCCCGCTGCGTTCGCCCAGCGTGCCGCTCGGGATGCCGGCCGGCCCGGCGCGCACCAGGGTGCTCAGGACCGCCAGTCGCTGCTCCGAACCGAGCGCCGCAAAGGTCGAGGCGGCGTCTTCCACCGCCAGGGGATCGAATTCAGTCTCCATGTTTCTATAATAAACGAAGTATGGAAATATCGTCAAGCGGGAAGGTGTTGTGCCGGTACAGCTCCTGCGGCGTGCGCTTCAGTTCCGCGTGGTGGCGCCGCGGAAGGCGGGCGCGCCGCCGCGCACGATCTCCAGGTCGATGCGGGTGGACGGATCGGGGGCGTCGGCGCGGATCAGCATCGCCGGGCCCAGGGCGACCGCGACCGTCAAGGCGACGGAGGCCGGCCTTCAGGCGGATTCGGTCTCGAACGCCGTGACGTCGCGGGCCGCGGAGCTCACCTCCACGCCGATCAGGTGGACGGCGCGTCCCGGCGCGCGGTGCTTGTCGGCATAGCGCCGCTCCCGGAGCTGCGCCAGCGCCGCGCCCGGCTCCGAGCGCTCCGCTACCTTGATCTCGATCAGGTAGGCGTTGCCGGCCAGAAAGACCGCCATGTCGAGCCGGCCGCGGCTGGAGGCGTCCTCCACCACCACGCCGTCCATGGACGCCTGGAACCAGGCGTAGAACACGCTCGACCAATAGCCCTCGTAGCGGGCGATGTCGTTGCGCCGGTGCCAGTCGTAGGGAATGCCGGCCAGCAGCCTGCGGAACAGCGTCTCCACGCCGGGCCAGTCCTGCGCGGTCAGCAGACGCCGCAGCGCGCCGCCGTCTCCGGCCGACCGCCAGTTGGGCGCCAGCGCGTCCAGCAGGCTCTCGTTCAGGCCCCGCCGAACCTCCCGGTTCGGATAGGTCAGCCGGTACTGCGGATAGCCGTCCGGATCGTCGTCTTCCGCGGCGATCGTCAGGTAGCCGGTCTGGAACAGCAGCGCCTCCACGGCGATGTGGTCGACGTCGAAGGATGACAGCAGCGCCTCGCTGGCGTGGACGCGCTCCAGGTTGGGCGCCGCGAAGCCGCGGCCGATCAGCGTGTCGACCAGGAACCGCGGCGTGGCGGTTTCGAACCAGTGCGCGCGGAATCGGCGGCTGGCGAACAGCTTGAGGATGCCGAACGGGTTATAGACGTGCTCGGCGCCGAGCCAGTGGTAGCCGTCGTACCACTCGGCTATCCGCTCCCGGTCCAGACCCGGCAGCTCGGCGGCGAACACCTCGTCCAGGTCGGCGTTCGTGTACCCGCAGATCGCCGAGTACCGAGGGTCGAGGGTGATGTCGGTAAGGTTGTTGAGGTCGGAGAAGAGGCTCACCTTGGAGAACCGGCTCACCCCCGTGATGAAGGTGAGTTCCACGTGAGCGTCGTAGTCCTTGATCGTCCCATACAACCCGCGCAGGTCGTCCCGGTTGGCGGTCGAAAGCTCCCGGTCCTCCAGGGCGTCCAGGATCGGTTTGTCGTACTCATCGACCAGCACCACCACGCGCTGCCCGGTCTGCCGGTGCAGTGCGGCCAGCAGTCGCGCGAACCGCCCCGGCGCCGTCGCGCCGTGGGAGGCGGGCACCCCCGACTCGCGTTCGAGGTCCGCCAGTTGCTCCGTCATGCGCGCCGGCAGCACGCCCGGTCGCTTGAAGTTGCCGCTGCCGAAGCTCAGCCGCACCACCGGGTGGCGTGTGGTCCATTCCCAGCCGTCGTGAACGGCCAGGCCGCGGAACAGCTCCTCGCTTCCCTCGAACAGTTCCTTGAGGGTGTCGACGAACAGGCTCTTGCCGAAGCGGCGCGGGCGGGACAGGAAGTAGTGCTTGCCGGGGTCGTCGACGAGCCGGCGGGCGTAGCTGGTCTTGTCGACGTAGTAGAAGCCCTCCTCGCGTATCTGGCGGAAGGTCTGGATGCCGACCGGGAGCTTCCGTTTGCCCATGGCGGCATCATACTCCCGGAGCTGCGACCGCGCCGCGTCGGCGCCGGCTGCCCCGGCTGCTGAGCAGCGTCACTCGTCCGTGAGTCCGGTAGCAAGTAATCCTACAGTACCCTGCGCATCACCGTAAACTTTCGTATAATATAAAACCGACGCATCATCGAAAATCCTCACATCATCGAAAATCCGGGCATGTCGGACATTCACAGAACCGTAAACCTGTGCATTACCGAAAATCCGCGAATCACCGTAAACATCCGCATCACCGAAAATCTGCGCATTATCGTAGACCTGCGCATCACCGAAAACCGCCGCATCATCGTAAACCTGCGCATCATCCCGAACCTGCGCATTCTCGGCAACTATCGCATAATCGTAAACCTGCGCATTACCGGAAATCTGTGCGTGATCTGCCACCAAGGCGCTGCCATATATCCTCGCCGTCCCGAATATCTGAGCGGAATGCCCGACCTCAGCGTTATCGTACACGACGGCTGTTGCATCCACATACACCGTCTCGTCAACCGTGGCGGTGTTCGCTACCCAGCCCCCGCCATTGGGGTGCCGATGAGCCGGCACCGGACCGTCCCCGAAGTCGTACTCGTTTTGCGCGTGCGCCACGACCAAGCCGGTCACTAGCATCGCCGCTACGGCGGCCGCCTTCCTCGAACCAAAACGACGTCTCAGCTTCATGACCGGCGCAAGCAGACAGGAAGCGGACCGCGACTGTCAAGGTGGCCCGCCAGTCGCCCCCCGGGAGGCGAATCTTGCCCGTGGGCAGAGAATCGGGCTATTCTCTGCCCGGATCGGGTAGAGAATATGGCAATCCTCTATGTTCCTCGCCGCAGGGAGCGGGACATCGAGCGGTTCATCGCGGAAGCCGTGCCCCACAAGCCGGTGCTCCTCCTCGACGGCGCTCGCCAAGTCGGCAAGACCACCCTCGTGGACGCCGTGCTGGACCGGTCCGCCAAGGACTCGGTACGGATCGACCTGGAACGAGACACGCTGGTCCGCTCCGCGATCGACGACTGCGCGGACTTTGCCGAGTTCGAGGACCTGCTCGATCGCTTCGGATATCGGGGGGACGCCGATCGGATACTGTTCATAGACGAAGCGCAGGAGAGCCGCAGCAGGCCGTTGGCGGGCCGTAGAGCCGCAGGCTGATCCGGCATGCGGGGTCAAGCCTCAGAGCAGGTTACGGGGAGTCAATAGATCGGCTACTCGGTCGATGATCGTCTTGATGCGCGCGTAGTACCCGTCTACGCGGGACAGCGTTACTCCGCCGGCATAGCCGCCATGAGCCACGGTGTTGCGAAGGTCGACAATCCCATCGAGCGCGTCCTTGTACTCGTCGACGATGAACGTTTCCAGTTCGCTTCGCCATTCCGGGTCGAAGGAGTCGATCAGTAACTCTATCGTCGCCTGCTCCAGGAAGCCGGAGACCAGGACGCACAAATAGCGGGCGAAGTCGGAAAGAAGCTCGGGATCGGCATCGAGACCTCGTGCACGGGCAAACGTGGTATCTAGTTGCCGCCGCCGCCTCGCTTACCCAGAAAACGGTCCTCAACCCCTTCCAACCGGTACTCTCGACGATCGATCACACCTCCATAGAACGAGCTGAGGGTGTGCAGCCGCTGATGTCCGTCCAGGACCAGGAGGCGGCCCGACGGCTGTCGTACCAGGAAGATGCCGGGCACCGGCAATCCGAGGAGAAGTGACTCGATGAACCGATCGGATTTCGTGCGCGGCCATACATATTCGCGCTGGAAACCCACTATCTCGGAGCCCTCGTCCGTCGTCAGGTCGAAGCGAGGAACCATGATGGCGTCGTCGTTGATTCGCTTCACCAGAGAATCGACCGGGTAGTCCGCTCCGTATGCCGTGATCGAGTAGACGTACGGCGTTACTTCGAGCGCCTCATCGAGGTCGTCGACCGGTTCTTCACCGCCGTCGATTTCTTCTGGAACCGTACCGGAACTCATGGCGGCACCTCCGGGAAGCTGCGTCTGGGCGTGTCGCCGCGTTTTGCCGCGGCGCGCCGCTGGCGATGGTACCGGAGTCCCTCGGTCGTTGCAGACCGTGGTAAGGTGAGGCGTGCGCCGGTACGACGTCACGGTCATCGGGGCCGGCATCGTCGGTCTGGCCTCCGCGTACCGGCTGGTGCAGCGCCATCCCTCCCTGGCCGTGCTGGTGCTGGAGAAGGAGCGGCAGGTCGGACTGCACCAGACCGGGCGCAACTCCGGAGTGCTGCACTCCGGACTCTACTACCGCCCCGGTTCCGCGCGGGCGCGCACGTGCGTGCGGGGGCGGACGCAGATGGTGGCGTTCGCCCGCGAGCACGGCGTCCCGCACGAGACCTGCGGCAAGGTGGTGGTGGCGGTCAGCCCGCGGGAGCTCGAACGCCTGCCGGCCCTGTGCGCGAACGGCCGGCGCAACGGGCTCGACCGGGTCGAGATCGTCGACCGCGCCGGGTTGCGGGAGATCGAGCCGCACGCGGGCGGCCTGGGCGCCGTCTGGGTGCCGTACGCCGGCATCATCGACTTCCACGCGGTGGCGGCCAGGCTGCGCGATCTGCTGCTGGACGCGGGCGCCGCGGTGACCACGCTGGCGGAGGCGACCGGCATCCGCCGCAGCGCGGACGGCATCGAGATCGACACCCGCGCCGGACGCCGCGCCAGCCGCCATCTGATCAACTGCGGCGGCCTCTACTCGGATCGGATCGCGCGGCTCGACGGCCTGACCCCGCCGGCCCGCATCGTCGCCTTCCGCGGCGATTTCTTCGAGCTGGCGCCCGCCGCCCGGCACAAGGTGCGCGGGCTGATCTATCCGGTCCCCGACCCGGCGCTGCCGTTTCTGGGGGTCCACCTGACGCGGCGCACCGCCGGCGCGGTGGAGTGCGGGCCGAACGCGGTGTTCGCCCTGAAGCGCGAAGGATACGGCAAGGCCGACGTCGGCGGGCGGGATGCCCTCGAAGCGCTCGCCTACCGCGGCACGTGGCGACTGCTGCTGCGCCACGCCCGCTACGGCATCCGCGAATACGGACGGGCGCTGTCGCGTCGGCGCTTCATCGCCGCCGTTCGGCGGCTGGTCCCGTCGCTGGCCGACGCGGAGGTGCGGCCCTCGCGGGCGGGCGTGCGCGCCCTGGCGCTCGCGCCCGACGGCGCCATGGTCGACGACTTCCTCATCGTCCGCGGCGAGCGGTCGGTGCACGTGCTCAACGCGCCTTCGCCGGCCGCCACCGCCGCGCTGGCGATCGGCAGCGACGTCGCCGACCAGGCGACCGCGGCGTTCGGACTCTGACCGGGGGCCGGCCGGGCCGCCGCCGCGGCGGCACGATCCGGCCGCGGTTGACTTCCGCGCCGATCGCCCCACAAATAGAGGGCGATGCGCATCTTCGTTCCCAAAGAGACCGATCCCGGCGAGCCGCGCACGGCCGCCACCCCTGACGCGGTGCGGCGCTATCGGCGCAAGGACGGCGCCGTGGTGGCCGTCGAGTCCGGCGCCGGCGCCGGTTGCCACTTTTCCGACGACCAGTACCGCGAAGCCGGCGCGGAGGTCGTCACCGACCGCAAGCGGGAGCTGGCCAAGGCCGACATCGTCCTGCGCGTCCGGCGCCCGCCGGACGACGAAGTGTCCCGCATGCGGAAGGGGGCCATCCACGTCAGCTTCCTGGACCCGTTCAATGAGCCCCGGCTGATCGACGCGCTGGCCCGGCGGGGCGTGAGCGCGATCAGCGTGGAACTGGTCCCCCGCTCCACCCGCGCCCAGAAGCTCGACGCCCTCAGCTCCCAGCACAACATCGCCGGCTACGCCATGGTGGTGCTGGCCGCCGAACGGCTGGGCGCCGTCATGCCGATGATGATGACGCCGTCCGGCACGCTGCAGCCGGCGCGCGCGTTCATCATTGGCGCCGGGGTGGCCGGCCTGCAGGCGATCGCCACCGCCAAGCGCCTCGGCGCGCGCGTGGAGGCGTTCGACACCCGCCCGGTGGTGGAGGAGCAGGTCAAGTCGCTCGGCGCCAAGTTCATCAAGGTCGACCTGGGAGCGACCGGTCAGACCGACCAGGGCTACGCCCAGGAGCTGACCCCGGAGCAGCTCGCCAAGCAGCGCGAGCTGATGGCGGAGACCTGCGCCAACGCCGATATCGTCATCACCACCGCGCAACTGTTCGGGCGCCGGGCGCCGGTCGTCATCAGCGCCGACGTGGTGGGGCGCATGAAGGCCGGCTCGATCATCGTCGACTACGCGGTCGAGTCGGGCGGCAACGTCGAAGGGTCGGTCCCCGGCAAGGAGATCCAGGTCGACGGCGTCAGGATCGTCGGCCTGCGCAACATCCCCGGGCGCTACGCGGCGTCCGCCAGCGCCATGTACGCCAACAACCTGTACAACTACGTCGACGAGTTCTGGGACGACGAGAGCAAGGGCATGCAGCTCGACCGCGAGGACGAGATCATCGCCGGCAGCCTGGTCACCCACGACGGGCAGATGGTCAACGAGATGGTCCGCAAGATCACCTCGGGATAACCGCCGAACCCACATCCTGGAAAAACGGACGCCCGGCGTCCGAGGACAAACAAGAAGGTCATGGAAGCCGCGCAACTCTTTCAGTTTCTGTTCTTCATCTTCGTGCTTGCGATGTTCCTTGGGTTGGAGCTCATCACCAAGGTGCCGTCGCAGCTCCACACGCCGCTGATGTCGGGCTCCAACGCGATCTCCGGCATCTCGATCGTCGGCGCTCTGGCGCTGGCCGGGCAGGGCGGCTCCGGCACGCTGGTGACCATCTTTGCCGCCGCGGCGGTGGGATTCGCCACCATCAACGTGGTCGGCGGCTACCTGGTCACCGACCGCATGCTGGAGATGTTCAAGGCCAAGGAGACCGGCAAGGGCGGGGGAGCGCCGTCGTGATCTACCTCATCGTGGTCGCCTACATCGTCTCGGCGATCATGTTCGTGTTCGGGTTGAAGATGCTGGGCAGGGCGACCACCGCCCGCCGCGGCAACGGCCTCTCGTCCATGGGCATGCTGATCGCCGTCATAGCCACGGTGCTGAGCATCATCGACAGCATCAGGGTCGAGTGGGTGGTGCTGGCCGCCGTGATCGGCGCCGGCATCGGCGTCGCCGCCTCCCGGCTGGTGAAGATGACCGCCATGCCGGAGATGGTGGCGCTGTTCAACGGCTTCGGCGGTCTGGCCAGCATGCTGGTCGGCTGGGGTACCTTTCAGGTGGCCGCCGACCGGTTCGGCGTCGGCTTCCAGGCGCCGGCGGCCGACTTGGCGCAGTTCTCGCAGGCGCTGGGCGGCGGGTTCAGCGCCGCCACCATCTATCTGGCGATTCTGATCGGCGGCGTCACCTTCACCGGCAGCATCATCGCCTGGGGCAAGTTGTCCGAGGTGGTCACCTCGAAGCCGGTGCTGTTCCCGCTGCAGCAGGTGGTCAACGCGCTGGTGCTGCTGGCCATCGTGGCCGGCGGCGTCTGGTTCACCGCCGCCCCCGACCAGTACTGGATCGCGGTGGCGGTGACCGGGCTCGCCTTCCTGCTCGGCGTCATGGCGGTCATCGCCATCGGCGGCGCCGACATGCCGGTGGTGATCTCGCTCCTGAACAGCTACTCCGGCCTGGCCGCGTGCGCCGCCGGCTTCGTGATCTCCAACAATCTGCTGATCATCACCGGCGCGCTGGTCGGCGCCAGCGGCATCGTGCTGACGTCGATCATGTGCAAGGCGATGAACCGGTCGCTCACCAACGTGCTGTTCTCAGGCTTCGGCGCCGCCGGCCCGTCGAAGAAGGGCGAAGGCATCCAGGGCGAGGCGAAGTCGATGAGCACCGAGGACGCCTACTACATCCTGGAGGCTGCCAGCTCCGTGATCGTCATCCCCGGCTACGGCATGGCGGTCGCGCAGGCGCAGCACGCGGTGCGCGAGCTGGGTGACCTGCTGGAGCACAACGGCGCCGAGGTGAAGTACGCGATCCATCCGGTGGCCGGCCGCATGCCGGGCCACATGAACGTGCTGTTGGCAGAGGCGAACGTCCCGTACGAGCAGCTCGCGGAGATGGACGACGTCAACCCGACGATGGAGACCGTCGACGTGGCGATCGTGATCGGCGCCAACGACGTGGTCAATCCCGCCGCGCGGGAGGACGAAGGCAGCCCGATCTACGGCATGCCGATCATCAACGCCGACTCGGCGCGCACCTGCTTCATCCTCAAGCGGTCGATGGCCTCCGGGTTCGCCGGTATCGACAACCCGCTGTTCTTCAAGGACAACTCGTACATGATCTTCGGCGACGCCAAGGCGACCGTGGAGTCGATGGTCGGCGAGTTCAAGGAGAGCGCGGCCTGAGTCGGTCCTGGCGGGAGCGGACAGACAGTTCCCCCCGGGAGCGGGCGTGGCTCACTCCTCCGACGGCATCGGGACGGCGTCGGATCGAACCAGCTCCGCGCCCCGGAACACCAGCGACAAGCCGGTGAACCGGACCGCCGGGTACTGCCGGCGGAGCTCGCGGTCGGCCAGGTAGCGGCGCAACTGGGCGGTCGCCTCCGCCGCCGCGGCGCCCACCCGGTCCTCCCTCGCGCCGGGCTTGAGGTACTTGAGCTCGATCACGTAGCCGTGCCGCATGTCCGCGTATCTAGCCAGGTTCGGCTCCAGGCAGATGTCCGCGTAGCCTCGGTTCAGCTCCCGCTCCGAGTGGAACAGGAAATGCTCGGTGGCGCCGAGGTAGGCCGCCAGGAAGCCGTGCAGCACCTTCTCCCCGGCCAGGTAGTCGCGGATGCCGGTCTGCCGGGCGACGGCGCCGGCCAGGTAATCGAACACCGGGCGCCACGCGCCGCGGTAGGCCATCTCGTGGATGCGCCGTTCCAGGACGTGGAAGTCGGCGGTGAACGCGAGGTCCTCGAACGCGGCCCGCAGGTGGCCGTACAGCAGCCGCTTGACGGTCTGATTGGGGATGCCGAGGCGCGGCGTGCCCTCGACCGTGCCGCGGATGCTGAGCAGGCCGAAGCAGTGCAGCAGCGACAGGTAGTTCTCGCGCTCGCTCAGCCGCTGCAGCGGGAAGCTGCTGCGGATCGGGGAGTCCACCCGTTCCTCGGCGATCACGTGGCGGAGCAGGTCGAAGTTGCCGTTCAGCTCGGCTTCGCCCGCGGCGGCGTACTGCCGCCCGCTCGCCTGGCGGTTGACCAGCAGCAGGTGACGCAGCTTGCCGTAGTCGATGCGGATGTTGTCGTCGATCAGGTCGCGCGGGGCGCCCCGGTTCGGAATCGATTCCCGCAGGTAGTAGAGCACCATGTCGGGGTGGTAGATGTCGCCGGCCGCTCCTTCGGCGAAGCGGTAGCCGGCGTACCATTCGCGCATTACGGCCAGCGCAGCGTCCGCGTCTTGGTCGAGAAGACCCCGGCCGCGGTACGCCGCCAGCGCCTCCCGCACCTCCGCCTCGGTGAAGCCGAGCAGGTCGTTGCATTCGCGCCGCAGGCTGAGGTTGGTGCCGATGTTGAAGCCGCTGGTGACGTCGTCCATGGTGATCGGGGAGACGCCGGTCACGAACAGCCGCTCGACGCAGCCGGTCTCCGCGGTGCCGGCCTTCAGCGTGGCGAAGAAGTTGCGGAAGAAGCCGCCGCCGTGGGTGAACGCGTGGTACGCCTCGGCGCCCTGATGGGCGAGGATGGTATTGGCGAAGTTGTCGTACTCGTCGATCAGGACGTAGAGCGGGAAGTCGTGGTCGCGCGCGTACAGGAACAGCGCCTCGAGCGCTTCGTTGATCGACGGCGAGGCGAGGATGGCGCGCGCCGCGTCATGGTCGAACAGGTCGCGGTTGCGCCGCAGCGCGTCGCGGACGTGGAGCAGGCAGTGCCGCTCGAATTGCTCCTCCAACGTCGGCAGGGTCTGCTTGAACGCCGAGAAGTCGAAGTACAGCACCACGTAGCGGCTTCGGTCGGCGGTCGGCTGCCGGCCGATGTCGGTGCCGGCGAAGACCGCCTGGAAGTCCTTGGCCTGGGTGCGGTCGTAGTAGGCGCTCAACATCGTCAGCCACAGCGTCTTGCCGAACCGCCGCGGGCGGATGAGGAACACGTAGCGCTCCTGCTCCAGGTCGCGGATGAAGCGCGTCTTGTCCACGTAGAGGCAGCCGTCGAGCCGCAGGCTGCGGAAATTGGCTCGCCCGTAGGGAATCGGCGGATACTGAACTGGCGCGGCTGACACGGCTCTTTCGCGGTACGACCGGGGGGCAGCTTGACGGCCGGCGCGTATCGCTGTCCACCGCCAACGGCGCAGCCGGCATCGCTCCGGCGCGTGCACGGCGCGCCTCTACGCTATACTCGCGCTCGCGACCGATGGACGATGAGACGGCCCCTCCGGCGCAGGGGAAAGCGGCGCGTCCCGGACCGGTCATCGTTCCGTACTTCGCGGCCGGTGCCGGCCACCTGTCGGCCGCCCGCGCGGTCGCGGCGGCGCTCGACGAGCGTGGCTGCGCGGCGGAGCCGGTCGACGCGGCGCCGCTCGGCGGGCCGCGCACCGAGCGCTTCTACGTCTCCTCGTGGGACTGGATCCTGCGCCATCGCCGCGCCGGACAGCTCGCCTTCGCCGGCGACTCGGCGCTTCCGGCGCTGAGCCGGCTGGTCAACCGCGGCGCCGCGGCGGCGGCGGTTCCGCGCGCCTGCGAGCTGCTCGACAACCGACGGCCGGCGGGGGTGCTGGCCGCGCATTGGGGCACCGCGCACATCTTCGCCCACGCTCGGCGGCGCGCCCGGCATCGGCCGCCGCTCTGGTACGTCTTCACCGAGTTGGGCGGCGCCCATCACCTGCTGGCGTGCGGCGCCGACCGCTATTTCGCCATGGGCGCCGCCGCCGCCGCCGCGTTGCGCGCGTCGGGGGTGGCGCCCGCGCGCATCGAGCAGGTGGCGCCGATCACGCACCGGCGGTTCCTGGCGGCGCCGGACCGCGATGAGGCGCGGCGCCGCCTGCGTCTGGATCGACGCCGGCCGGTCGTCTTCTACGGTCTGGGCGGCGCCGGCATCGGCGACGCCGAGGGATTCGTGCGCGCGTGCATACGCGCGGTGCCGGACGCGGTGTTGCTGGTATCGACCGGTCGCAACGCCGCGCTGCGGCGCCGTCTGGCGTCGCGGTTCGCCGGCTGCCGGGTCATCCCGCTACCCTTTCGCGATGACATGGAGGTTCTGCTGGCAGCCGCCGACTTGGCCGCCGGGAAG
This sequence comes from Spirochaetia bacterium, assembly GCA_965203515.1. GTDB lineage: Bacteria > Spirochaetota > Spirochaetia > SZUA-6 > Bin103 > CATQHW01. The sequence continues at coordinate 2,932,509 of OZ241907.1, read as the reverse complement.
TGCGGCACCCTGTTCACGCTGGAGGTGACGGCGGCGCGGCTGCCGTTCCTGATCACCCAGGTCGGCGCTCCCAATGAGCGGCACAGCCGCAGCTTCATCGTCCGCAACGGGTACGGCTGGTACGCTCCGTCGCCCCGCGCCTTCGCGGCTGCTCTCCGGCGCGCGCTGGTCGGCGGCGAGCTGGAATCCGCCCGGCGGGCGCTGGCCCGCGCGCCGCGGCCGACCGGCGCCGGTCAGGTGGCCGGCGCGGTGATCGCGGCGCTGGCAGGGAACCGGTGACCGGCTGGTCGATGCGGTCCGATCTGGCGGGCGTGGTCGTGACCGCTGCCGCCGGGTTGACGCTGTTCGCGCTCGCGGTGACGCCGCCCGGCTCCGCGCCGCTGGCCCGGCTGCTGGCGGGCGCCGAACCGGCCCCGTTCCTGGACTATGCCGTGCGCTTCGCCGCCGCCGTCGCGCTGCTGGGCGTGGCGCCGGCGGTCGCCCTGCGCGCCGCCGGCGGCCGCTTGCGCGAGATCGGCGTCCGCAGGGCCAAGCGTATCCGCCCCGTCACCGTGTTGTTGGCATGCGCGGTCACGGCGTTCGTCAGCGTCCTCTCCCTGCGGGACCCGCAGCTCGCCGCCTTCTACCCGTACGCGCGGCCCTACACGCTGGAGCTGGCCAAGTCGCCGGTCGGCATGGCCGCGCACGCGCTGGCGTACCTGTGCTTCTACTACGTGCCGTGGGAGCTGACGTTCCGCGGCGCGCTGCTGTTCCCGCTGTTGCCGCGGCGCGGCGCCGGCGCTGGCGGCGTGCTGCTGGCCGCCACCCCGCAGGCGCTCGCGTCGACGCTGATGCACATCGGCCATCCGGCCGTCGAACTGGCGGCCGCCTTTCCCTTCGGCCTGGCGCTGGGGATGCTCGCCGTGCGTACCGGCTCGCTGCTGCCGGGCCTTCTCATCCACGCCGCCGCCGGCATCGCCCTGGACGTGACGATCATGATCACGCGCTGAGCGGGGCTGAGCGCATCGGCCATTCCGAGCCCGTCGACACGGTCGTGACCGGCGCTTCCGGGTTCATCGGCTCCGCGCTGGCGGTCCGCCTGGCCGCCACCGGACGCCGGGTGCGCGGCATCTACCTGCGCGGCGGCCCGGAGGATCGGATGCGGCGGCTGGCCGCCGCCGGGGTGCGCCTGCAGCGCCACGACCTGAGCCACGATCACGGCGCGCGCGCCGCGCTTGCGGGCGCGTCGACGGTCGTGCACTGCGCGGGTGCGGTCAGCGACTGGGGAACGCGCGCGCACTTCCGTCGCCACAACGAGGAGCTGTCGGCGCGGCTGTGCCGAGCGGCGGCGGCGGCCCGCTGCCGCCGCCTGGTGCACGCGGGCTCGGCGGCCGTACACGGCTTCGGCCCGCATCGCGGCACCACCGAGGACGGTCCGTTCTACCCGCCGGTCAACCCGTATCAGGAGAGCAAGCTGGCCGCCGAACGGAGCGTGCGAGCGCTCATGGCCGGCGCCGTGGTGCTGCGCCTCGGCAACGTCTACGGCCCCGACGACACCACCAGCTTCTACCGCATCCTGCAGGCGATCGACCGCGGGCTGCCGGCCTTCATCGACGCCGGCCGCCGTCTGACCTGCCCGGTGTACGTCGATGACGTGGCGCGCGCCTTCGAGCTGGCGCTGGAGGTGGAAGCGGCTGCCGGCGAGGTCCTGCTGGTGACCGGGGGCGAGCGGGTGCGCTGGCGGCAGCTCCTGCAGCACGCTGCCGCGCTGCTGGGCCGCGCTCCGCCGCGCTGGCCGGTACCGGCGTGGTTGGCGCTGCCGGCTGCCCACGTGATCGAACGCGCCTGGCGCGCGGTGCCGGCCGCCGGCGAGCCGCCGCTGACCGTCTACCGGGTCGCGCAGACCTCGCACGACTACCACTTTTCCATCGCCCGCGCGCGGGCGGTGCTGGGCTTCAGGCCGGCGATCGACTACCGCGAAGGCATCGATCGCACGGTACGCGCCTACCGCCGGTCGCGGCCGGCGTTACGGTGAAGCGGCGGCGCGCCCGGCCCGGTACTCGGCCAGGGCGTCGGTGACCATGCGGAAGACGCGCTCTTCCACGACCGGCCCGACCAACGACTCGAAGCCGTGCTGCAGCACCCGCCACGCGGCCGCCTGTTCGGGCGTCGGTTCGTGGATGATCAGGCCGAATCGGCGCATGATCTCGATGGCGGCCCGCTCGGCGGCCAGCACCTCCGCCGCCGTCTCTCGGCCGATCTCCTGAGCGACCGCCAGCAGCTCGGACTGGATATCGCGGGGCAGCCGCCGCCATGACCGGACGGAGATCACCATCGCGCCGTAGAACGGCGCGATCTTCAGCGCGTTCATGTGCTTGGCGATGCCGAACCACTGAAACGGGGCGACGATCAGCGGGCTGTTGAGCACGGCGTCGACCGCCCCGGTCTGCAGGCCGAGCGTCAGTTCCGTGACCTGATGCTCCGAGATGCGGAAACCGGCCTCCTTCCATGCGTCGACCACCTGCGGGCTGGCTTCCGGGACGTTCAGCTTCTGCCGCTGGAGATCGGCGGGGGTCGGGTTCGGCTCCCGCGAGAAGAAACGGACCCAGCCGGCCGCGGTCCAGATCAGCACCTTGAAGCCGCGGCGCGCGAACTCCTCTTCGATTACCGGCTGCAGCCGCTCGGTCACGTACGTCAGCTCTTCCTGGTTCTCGAACATGAACGGCATGCCGAGCGCCAGCACGCCCGGATAGACGGTCGCCAGACCGACTGCGGACACGGCGGCGCCGTCCAACTGGCCGGTGCGCATCTTGCGCACCATGTCGACCTCGTCCCCCGCCACCCCGCCGGGGAAGACGGTGATGTCGATGGCGCCGCCGGAGATGCGGTCCCATTCGGCGCCGATGCGCCGCATCGCCGTATCCCACACGGTATCCTGCGGCGCCAGGCTGCCGAACTTCAGATTCTGCGCCCCGGCGCCGGCGGCCGCCAGCGCCAACAGCGCCAGGGCCGCGCGCGAACGGCGCGCGAACGGCCGCCGCGGCGGGCCGTCATGCCGGCGGTTTCCCCTCGATCCTGACTGCCGCTCTGCCCGCTGGTATGACTCCCGCTGGTTTGACTTCTGCATGGTCGCCGGCATGGTCGCGCGCGATGCCGGCCGCGTCAATTCGACCTCACAGGCCCAGCAGGCGGACCAGCGTGGTGGTCAGGGGAGGCACGTAGGTGATCACCAGGACCGACGCCAGCAGGATCGCCAGGAACGGCAGGGTGGAACGGTACAGCCCCGACAGCGGCGTTTCGAACCGGTAGGAGGCCAGAAACAGGTTGAGTCCTACCGGCGGGGTCAGATAGCCGAGCTCCAGGTTGGCCAGGAAGATGATCCCCAGGTGGACCGCATCGAGACCGTATGACTCGCCGATCGGGATCAGCAGCGGCGCCAGCACGACGGTGGCCGAGAAGATGTCCATCAGGCAGCCGGCGATGAGCAGCGCCAGGTTGAGCAGGATCAGGAACGCGTAGGGCGAGCGCACGCGGTCGGCAAACCACTGCACCAACGCCTGCGGCACCTGCGCGTCCACGATCGCGAACGACAGCGCCTTGGCAAGACCCAGGATGATCAGGATGCCGCCGATGATCGGCGCTGCCTTGGCGAACAGGCGCGGCAGGTCGCGCGGGCGCAGGTCGCGATGGATGAACATCTGCACCACCAGCAGATAGACCACGGCGACCGCGGCCGTCTCCACCAGGTTGGTGATGCCGCCGAACAGCAGCACCAGGATGATCACCGGCAGCGCCGCTTCCCAGCCGGCGCGCCGCAGCGCTCCGCCGATCTCCCGCAGTCCGGCGGGAGCCTTCGGAGCTGAGGCGCCATACGCTGCTCCCGCCGGCGCCGCCCCGCGCGGGGCGGCGGAGCGGCGCGCCATGCGGCGGGCGCGCACCAGCGTGAAGACGATCAGGGCCGCCACCATGAGGACGCCGGGGCCGATACCGCCGGCGAACAGCGCCCTGATGTCGGTCTGGGTGACCATGCCGTACATGATGATCGGCAGGCTGGGAGGGAACAGCAGGCCGATGCTGCCGGAGGCGGTCAGCAGCCCGATCGCCAGGTCCTTGCGGAACCCGCTCTGCACCAGGAGCGCCGCCAGCAGCCCACCGACCGCCAGGATGGTCACGCCCGATGCTCCCGTGAAGGTGGTGAAATAGGCGCAGATCAGCGTCGAAGCGATGATCAGTCCGCCGCGGAACCGGGAGAACAGGACGGTGCAGAGATCGATGAGGCGTTGCCCGGCGCCGCTCTCCGACAGCAGGAACCCGGTCACGGCGAACAGCGGCAGCGCCGGTACGTGCACGCCGATGAGCATCCCGTACGCTTCGTCGGGGACCGTCTCCAGCACGCCGTTGGTGGCAAACATCACCAGGGCGATGCCGCCGAGTACGGCGAAGATCGGCACGCCGGCCACCGCCGAGACGATCATCACGATCAGCAGCGGCAGTCGCAGCGACCGCACCGCGCCGGTCACGGCGTCCGCGGCGTCCAGCAGCGGTATCTCCAGCGCCGGCAGCCCCGACCCGATCTCCCAGGAGACGGCGATGATCACGTTGACCAGCGACGGCAGCGCCAGCACCAGGCCCAAGGCGATGCCGAGCACGCCCGCCGCGATGCCCGCACGCCCCGAACGGCCGTCCTCGACCGGCCTCCCGGCGGCGAAGACCGCGCGCAGCGCCATGAGCCCGAAGCCGATCGGCATGATCGCCAGCACCGCGCGCCGGGGCAGCACCCCGACCCGCGCGTACGGATCCCAGCCGATCAGCGTCAACGACGCGGCGCTGACGGCCACGGCCGTGGTGACCGCCACGGTGATGGCCGCGGCGCCGACCGCGGCCCAGCGGTCGTACGGGGCGGGCAGCTTGGGCAGGCCGGCGCTCAGGGACAGGTGATGCCGCTCACGCGTGGCGACGATGCCGCTCAGGCAGGCGACCCAGACCGCCAGATGCCGGACGTAGTCGTTGATCGCCGTCAGGGAAACGTCGAACAGCAGCCGGACGATCACCTGCGCCGTGGGGATCAGCGCCAACAGCAAGAGCGCGGCGATCACCATGCCGTCTTCGACGCGCGCGATGCGGGACTTCGCCGGCGCGTCCGGGCCCGGGGCGGGATCGCTCGCGGGATGGCGGATCATATCGAGCTCGCGTTCAGGAAGAGATCGTCAGCGCGATCGAGGAGGTGGCGGGCGCGCCGCTGCGCCAGGATGTTCTGCAGCCGGCGCGACGGGTCCGCGTCTACGTCGATCGCCAGCGCCCCATCCAGCAGCCGGCGGAACAGGTCGGCGTCCTGTTCCGCCACGGCGACCGTGGCCGCCAGGTTGACGTAGGCGGTGGCCGAGGCGCCGCCGCTCACCTCCATCGCGTGCAGGAAGTGCTGCCGCGCGCCGACCGGATCGCCGCCGACCGCCTCCGGCAGCCCGCCCAGAAAGAGAATCATCGCCTCGTGCGCGAGGCCGCCGCCGTACTCGTCGTCCCATTTCAGCACCTGCCTGAGCAACGCGCCGGCGATCGGCGCGCGGACCATCAGGTCGACGTCATCGCGGTCGGCGGCCAGGGCGCCCAGCAGACCCGCCGCGACCCAGAACGCGAAGTCGATGTCCGCGTCCCCGATGATGTTCAGCAGCGGCGCCGGGCGGCCGGTCGCCACCGACGCCAGGGTCCCGGGACGGCGCAGCTCCAGCCCGGACAGCACGTAGTCCAGGCCGCGCAGATGCAGCCGCTTGGCGCGCGGCAGGGCGGCCGCGCGTCGATCGTATGCACCGGCGGGGAGCAGCTCGGCGGGCCCCTGTACGAACGAGCCGGCATAGGCGATCAGCGACCGGCCGGCGTCCAGGCGCGCCTGCGGGTCCGACGGAACGTGCCGGACCCGCGCTTCGGACAGCTTGATCAACGCCGGCAGCGCGGCGGCGGCGAGCTCCGGGTCCTCCTCGGTGGCGAACGGATGCGCGGCGCTGTCTCCCAGGACGCCAGTCGAGCCGGCCATGGTCAGGCCGGTCGCGCACGCCGCCAGCGCGACCGCCGCGGCGGCCGGCAGCGCTGCTCGCAGCAGGTTCGCCGTCACGCGGACGCCGCCGGCGCGTCGGCCGGCGCGCGGATCGCCGCCCAGGTGATGAGCGCTGCCACCAGGAAGCGGAAGCGGTCCAGGCGCAGCAGCTCCCGGTCGGCCAGTCCGGCCGCCAGGTGCTCGGCCGCCCGCGTGCCGGACGCCGCAATGCCGGCCCCCGCATCGGCGAGCGCCGCATCGGCCAACAGCGGACGGGCGGCCCGGGCGAAGCGCGCGCGGTCCTTGATCGTCAGGTCCAGCAGCTTCTCCACCCGTTCGCGCAGCGGCGGCGGGCGCCGCGGCATCGCCAACGCGTCGCGCAGGCTCTGCACGCCGGCGGGGGCGGAGTCCATGAAGTGCCGATAATGGGGATACAGGAAGCCGGCGGCGCCCAGGATCGCCGCGATCGCCAGGATCAGCTCGTCGCGCACGTAGGGCGAGAACCGGCGGTCGAGCTTGGCCATCAGCACCGGGATCGACGTGGGGCTGTCGAACAGCTCCAGGGCGGTGGCGGCGTGTATGATCAGACGTGGATTGTCGGTGTCGGCCAGGAGCCGCTCGATGCGCGGCAGACTCGACCGGTCACCGAGCCGCGCCAGGGCCACCATCGCCTTGCCGGCGAGGAAGAAATCGGCGGAGCCGAGGCTCTCCCGCAGGGCGGGGATCGCCTCCGTGATCCCCTTCTGGCCGGCCAGCTCGGCGGCGAGGTACGCGGTGGTGAAGTCGTGATCGCGCAACTCCGCGATCAGCGCCGGCGCCAGGTCCTCGCGGGTCTCCACGGTGCTGAGCGCGGTGAGCGCCTCGGCGCGTACGGCGAACCGGGGCGAGGAGAGCTTGCGCATCAGGTCGCGGGCGGTAACGCGGGAGCGTGACGATCCGAGCTCCTGGATGAGCTGCTGCTCCTCGAACGGACTGCGCACCCGCTGCAGCCGATTGAGCAGACCGAGCGCGCGCAGGTCGCGGATGGAGAACATGATCGACAGCACGTCGCGCGCCCGATAGGCGCCCAGCCGCTGCAGCCCGTTCATGCCGACGGCGATGAGGGCGAACAGCACCGTCAGCACCGCGAAGAAGGCGCGGAACGAGCCGGTGTCGCCGAGCGCGCGACCCAGCAGGTCGAGCAGCGTGCCGCCGGCCAGTGAGCCGAGCACGCCGCCCAGCCCGGTGGCGGTCATGTACAGGACGCCCAGGTTGAGCCGCTCTTCGGCCTTGCAGATCGACAGGAAGTAGACGGTGGAGGCGCTCTGCATCCCGCTCGTTCCCAGCAGGAACAGAAAGAACGCCGCCGCGCCGTACGCCCACGCCGCCGGGGCGGGCAGGGGAGGCGCCACCACCAGCGGCAGCATCACCGCGCCCATGAGGCAGGCCGACAGGACCAGCAGTGGCTGCGCGCCGATCCGGTCGGTCATCAGGCCGCTGAGCAGGGCCATGACGATGGCGCCGAACGAGCCGACCACCGTGATCAGCATGATCGCGTCGTCCCCCATGTCGTAGACCTGCCGCAGAAACAGGATGAAGAACGGCGTGACCATGAACGAACCCGCGAACACCGCCAGGACCAGGATCAGGAAGCGGCGCACGGTGGCGTCCCGCAGCGCCGCGGCGGCCGCCGGCAGGAACGGGGCGGCGCGCGGCTCGCGCGGCGGCTCCGGCAGGCGGAACACGTAGAAGATGGAGATGACGCCGGTGACCACGCCGACGGCGAGGATGATGGTGAACACCACCAGAGGCGATTCCCGATCCAGGATCAGGCCCATCAGCAGACCGGTCACCACGATCACCCCGTGGATGACGAGTTGCATCCGCGACATGAACAGGCCGCGGTCCTCCGGCGTGGTCAGGTGGCCGATGACCGGCTGCATGCCGGTCATGCCGAGCCCGCGCGCCAGGTTGAAGCCCAGCACGCCGATGAACAGCAACACCACCGCGGCGCGCGTCTGACCGGCGCCGGCGAACAGCGACACCGCCAGCAGCGGCGCCGCCAGGACGTAACGGGCGATCCAGAACACGCCCATGGACCGCACGTTGCCGAAGCGGTTGACGAATATCCGGCCGGCGATCGGCATGAATTGCGCCAGCGGGATGCAGGCCAGCAGCAGGCCGATCATCACGCTGCCCAGCCCCACGCGGAGTCCGTAGAGGGTGATCAGGTTGCCGGACAGACACTGAAACGAGCAGACGTTGAACAGGTTGAAGAGGTAGAAGATGCGTTGCGCGGCGGTCCGTTGGGCCGGGCTCAGTTCGCGGCGCTGTGGTGGTGGGGCCGCGCTGCTCACGACCGGTCGATGGTAGGTCCGCTCCGCCGGATCGTCAATCGGCCGGCGGCCGGTCGGCAGGGAGTCGGACGGCGGGAGCCGGTCAGTAGGAGTAGTGGTGAACGGCGGTCCCGCCGCGGTCGTACAGCGCGGCGTCGTCGCCGCTGTTGCTCCAGATGTTCTTCGGGGACACGTGCAGGCAGGGATGCGGTGTCTCCACGCAGCCGGCGCCGCTGCCCACCGCCAGCATGCTCGCCGGCGCCAGCATCGTCTCATCGGGAATCGACACCATGTCGCCGTCGTCGTCCGCGATCCGCCACCCGGAGATGTCGACCGGGGCGGCGCCGTCATTGCGGAGCTCCACGTGCTCGGCGCGGCCGGCGTTGCGGATGATGACGATGATCACGCCTGCGGTCCGGCCCTCCCACAGGCCGATCCCTTCCTGCCGGGCGTCCCGCTCCAGGTCCTCGAACTGCGCGAAGAAGTACATCAGGTCATCGGCGCGGTACACGGCGGCCAGCCCGGTGCGGAGCAACTCGGCGTTCAGCAGCGTGCCGTCGCGCAGGTAGACGAAGGCCAGCAGGCGGTCGAACCGGTCGCGCCGCCTGAAGTCGAGCGCAAGGTACACCGGTCCCGCGCCGGCCCGGCGCGCCGTGAAGTCCTGCGCCTCGGCGCCCAGCGGCTCGCCCAGCTCGGGCGTGTCGATGCCGAGCAGGCGGATCGTCTCGGCGGTCCGCATCCCGGCCGGAGGGTCGGCGATCGCGACGTCGAAGGTGTCCCCGTCGACGTGACGCGTGACGGTCGCCGGCGTCATCTGCCGCAGGTCCGCGTCCTGGAAGCGCTGCAGGCCGGCTGCCGAGACGTCGTAGACGGGCGGCCGGCCGGCCTCGGCCCCGGCGCCGGCGGCCGCCAGGGCCAGCAGCGCGGCGTTCAGCAGCGCTGCGGCCGGCCGGCAGCGCGCAAACATATGGATCGGCGTGTGCGCGGTCATGACGCCGGGAGTATAGCCGGACGGTATATCGAAGGGCGCCGTTTGCCGTTACCATGCGGCCGCATGAAGGACGGCTCCATGAGGACGGCTCCAATGAGAACGAACCGGTGACCGCGAACGGCTTTCGGCTCGACGGCCGGCGCGCGCTGATCACCGGTTCGACCTCCGGGATCGGCGCCGCGTTGGCGCGCGGCCTGGGCGAAGCGGGCGCCTGCGTCCTGATCAACGGCCGCCGCCTCGATCGGGTCGAGATGATGATCGAACGGCTGCGCGCCGGCGGGATCGAGGCCGGCGCGTGCCCCTTCGACACCCGCGACGCGCGCGCGGCCGACCAGGCGATCGGCGCCGTGGAGCGGACGCTGGGGCCGATCGACATACTGGTCAACAACGCCGGCATGGCGCGCCGGGCGCCGATGGTCGATCTGGACCCCGCGGACTGGCAGGAGGTGATCGACACCGACCTCACCGCTCCGTTCCTGGTCGCCCGCCGCGTGGCGCGCGGCATGGTCGGGCGCGGCCGCGGCAAGATCATCAACACCTGCTCGCTGATGAGCGAACGGGCGCGGCACGGCACCGCCGCCTACGCGGCGGCCAAGGGCGGGCTGCAGCTCCTGACGCGGGCGATGGCGGTCGAGTGGGGGCCGCACGGCGTACAGGCCAACGGCATCGGCCCCGGCTATTTCGCCACGGAGATGACGCAGCCGCTCAAGGACGATCCGGCGTTCGACGCCTGGGTGCGCGAGCGCACGCCGGCCGGCCGCTGGGGCGATACCGCCGAGCTGATCGGCCCGGCCGTGTTCCTGGCCTCCGACGCCTCCAGCTTCGTCAACGGCCACGTGCTCTACGTGGACGGCGGCTTCCTGGCCCTGCTGTAGCCTTGCTGGCGGCGGCACCGCCACCGTCAGGACATTGACGACCTGACTTGGAACAATGGCATCCTTTTTGTCAAGTAAGGTGGTATCCGCGAAATGAACGGTCCTGTTACGCCGGGCGAGATTCTACTGGAGGAATATCTCAAGCCGATGGGGATCTCGCCGAACGCCATGAGTCGATCGATAGGCGTTGTTCCGCGCGCGATCGATGAGATCATACTTGGTCGGCGGTCGATTACGCCGGCCATGTCGATTCGCTTTGGCGCATTCTTCGGTCAGTCGGACCAGTTTTGGCACGGAATTCAGGTGGAGTGCGACTTTCGCAAGCTGGCGGGAGATCGGCATCGGCTCATCGCCGAGGTCCAGCCGGCGTCAGAGATGTCGGAGGCGAGGAGCAGGTGATCCCGCCGGCGTCAGAGATGTCGGGTGATCTAGCCGGATCGACGAGGTGGCCGTCGTGCCGGCCGGTGCCGGTCTGGGAGTGACGGGGGCCGGCGGCGCCGTGGGTTGATGCGGGGCCGGGGCCGGGGGATACTCGTGCGACGCACCTGACGGAGGAGAACCGATGGCTTTCACCTTGCAGATCGGCGACCGGGCGCCCGACTTCTCGCTTCCCGCCACCGACGGCACGACCCGTGCCCTGGCCGATTTCGCCGGCCCGGCGTTGGTGGTCGTCTTCTCGTGCAACCACTGCCCGTACGTGATCGGCAGCGAGGAGCGCATGAAGGCGTTCGCCGCCGACTACGCGCCGCGCGGCGTCGCCATGATCGCGATCAACTCGAACGAGACCGAGAACCACCCCCACGACTCGTTCGACCACATGGTCACCCGCGCCGCCGAGCGGCGGTTCCCGTTCGTGTACGCCCGCGATGAGGATCAGAGCGTCGCGCTGGCCTACGGCGCGTTGCGCACCCCCCACTACTTCCTGTTCGACGGGGAGCGGCGGCTGCGCTACACCGGCCGCATGGACGACGACCCGCGCAATGCCGCCAACGCGCGCACGCGCGAGCTGCGCGACGCGGTCGACGCGGTGCTGGCCGGCGAAGCGGTCCCGGTCGAGCTGACCAACCCGATCGGCTGCAACGTCAAGTGGGCGGGGCAGGCCGAGCACTGGATGCCGCCGGAAGCATGTGACCTCGTGACGCCGTCGGGTTGACCCGGCGGTGATCGACGCCTATCTCGATCCGGCCGGCACGCCGCCGGATCGGCCCGGGCTGGCGGCGATGGACGCCGCCACGCGCGGCCTGCACGAGGGCATCGACGCCGCGATCCGGCGCGCCGGCGTGCCGTACCTGCATCCCGACGGCGCGACGATCCAGCTCGACCTGCTCGGCAGCGGACCGATGGTCCGGTGGCAGGAGCGCAAGCAGGAGTTGATGTTCCTGGGCTCCGCGTGCTGGTCGGACATGCCGCAGATCTACGGCCGGTACGGCACCACGCCGGCGCGGCGGCTGCTGGCGCGGGTCCGGGACCTGGAGCGGGCGCAGGCGGCGGTGCTCACCGACACCGGCATGCAGGCGTGCGCCCTGTTGTTCGACGCGGTGCTGGAGCCGGGCGACCACGTGGCGTGCGCGCGCGGCGTCTACAACAAGAGCAAGGCGTACCTGAGCCGGCTCACCACCCTGCTCGGCGGCGAGCTGACCCTGGTCGACGACCTGAGCCGCGCGGGTCTGGCCGCCGCGCTGCGGCCGGCGACGCGGCTGCTGTTCCTGGAGACCTATACCAACCCGCTGATGCGGGCGGTCGATCCGCATGCGCTGGCGCGCGCGGCCGGCGAGGCGCGCGCCGCCGGCGCCGCGCGGCTGGTGGTGGCGCTCGACACCACGATCGCCACGCCCTGGGGATTGGCGGAGCCGGGGTTGCGCTGGGAAGGCGTCGACGTGGTGGCGGTGTCCGGCACCAAGGCGCTGGCCGGACAGGACCGGGACATGTGGGGCTACCTGGCGTCCGACGACGTCCGCCTGCTCAACGGCGTGATGGACCTGCAGGCGATGCGCGGCGGCATCGTCGACTGGCGCCGCGCCGCGGCGATCCTGGACGGGCTGGACCGGGCCGAACCGCGCTTCCGGCGGCGCTGCGCCACCGCGCGGGAGGTGACCGCGTTCCTGTCCGGGCACCCGCTGGTGGAGGCGGTGTTCCATCCGTCGGCCCCCGGCCATCCCGACGCCGCGGTGATCGAGCGCCACTACACGGCGCCGGGCTCGATCGTGAGCTTCCGGCTGCGCGGCGCTGACGAAGCGCAGACGCGCCACTTCTGCGACGTGCTGGCGACCTGCGGGGTGCTGCGCTACGCGCTCAGCTTCGACGGCCTGGCCACCAAGCTCAACCATCACCGCTCGGTATCGGAGTACTTCACCGCCGCAGAGGAGGTGCGGCGCATCGGCGTGGACCGGCTGGTCCGGCTGGGGATCGGGGTCGAGCATCCCGGCGACCTGATCGCCTGCCTGAACTGGGCGCTCTGGCACCGTCAGGACGTCGCCGCCGCGCAGGTGGAGGCGTGGCAGGCGGAGCGCGCCGGCGCGCTGGGGATCGCGGCCGGTGACCGGCCCGCGACCCTCGATTGACACGGCGCGGCGCGGCGCGCATCGTATCGCCAATGCGAGGCACGACAGTAGCGGGCCGACCGCCCTCACCGGCCGTTCGCTTCAGCCTCCGTCCGCGCGTAGCGGCGAGTATCTGCTTCATCCTGGCCTCCGCCGTTTCCCTGACGGGGCTGCTCAACCACTACGAATACCGCAATTACCTGCGCGATCTGCTACGCGACCGGCGCGCGCTGGTGCTGCAGGACATCGGTCACAACATCGAGGAGTCGCTGTCGCTCGGCCTGGCCCTCAACGCGTTGCCCCGCGTCGGCGACGACATGCAGGCCAGGATTGCGCAGGACCCGCAGATCCTGTCGATCGAGATGTTCGACGAGGACGGTACGGTGCTCTACGCCACTGACGAGAGCCTGCGCGGCGACCTGGTGTCGGAGGACTGGACCGTCGCGTGGAAGGATGGCCCGCCGGTGTGGTCGCGGCCGGCGCCGGACGCTCACGTGGTCGGCCTGCGCGTGGAGAACAGCCTTGGACAACCGGTGGGATCGCTGGCGTTGCGGTTTTCACGCACCGAGTTCGATGAGAACGTGCGCGACATGGCGTTGCGGATCGCCGTGCTGTGCGCGGCGATCGTGGTCGGGTTCGTGCTGGTGGGCGCCGGCCTGTCGGTCTTCGTGACCCGTCCGCTGCGGCAGCGCCTGCAGTCGCTGCAGGCGCCGATCGATCCGGCGGTGAAGACCGACGCGGCGACGGAGCCAGATCCGCTCGCGGTGCGGTTCGCGGAGACGACGTCGGCCGCGCAGCGATCGCTGGATGACGGCGCCCAGGAGATTCGACGTATCGAACGGGAGGCCGGCCAGCAGCTCGGGGCCGGCGGCGGGCGATGAGCACGGCCAGCGCGGCGCGCCGGACTGCGGCGCCGAACGCGTCGCAGGAACGGTCCGAACGGAGCGTCTACCGGAGCGTAGCCCTGCGGCTGGCCGCTCTGACGGCGCTGCTGCTGATCCTGTCGCAGGGAGTCGTGTCGTTCCTGCTGGCCAGGACGTTCGAGGACAACCTGCTGCCCGAGGTGCGCCGCAAGGCGGTAGTGGCGGGAGAGCTGGTCGCCGAACAGATCGGCTATGGCCTGTCCCTGGGAATCCCGCTCCGCTCGATGGTGGAGATGGACGCCTTCCTGGACGGGGTGCTGGAAGACAACCCGGACTTCCGGTACGTGGCGGTCGTGGATCCCGCCGGCGTCGAGATCTATGCGCGGGGCGCGCTGGCGCCGTCGGCCCGCGACGCCGCCGATCTGGAATCGGTGCCGATTCTGGTGGACGGCCAGCCGGTGGCGTCGTTGCGCGTGCAGGTGCAGGGGGGGGCGGTGCGCTCCGAGTTGGCGGCGTTGCGCCTGGACATCGGCACCGTCCTCCTGGTCACCCTGCTCATCGGCATCGAGTTGCTGGTGGCTCTGGTGGTGGTGCGGGTATCGGGGCCGATCCGGCTGGCGGACCGTCTGCTGGCGCTCAGCGCCAAGGGCGACTTCGGCAGCCGGTTCGGCGTGCGCTACCGGGACGAGGTGGGCCGCTTCGGCCAGATACTCAACGGCGCGCTACGACGTATCAACGCGGCGTTCTCGGAACTGGTGGAGGAGGCCGAGGACGCGCATGAAGTGCAGCTCGACCGCGGCGTGCAGAAGCGCATCAGGGACGTGCTGGCGGCGATCAGGACGCGCTACCGCTTCGCCGCCCCCGGCACCGAGACCACGCTGGTCTCCCGATCGCCGATGGACGTCAGGATTCCGCTGTTCCTGTTCATGTTGGCGCAGGAGATCTCACGTCCGTTCCTGCCGCTCTTCTTCGACGACATCTACACGCCGATCGCCGGCTTGAGCCGCGAGCTGGCGATCGGACTGCCGATCACGGCGTTCATGACCATGGTGCTCATCTCGATCCCGATCGCCGGAGCGCTGACGGATCGCGTCGCGCCGCGCGGCATGTTCGTCGCCGGCATCATTCCGTCGGTCGCGGGACACGTGGGGACCGCCTATGCCGGCACGATCGGCGAGGGACTGCTGTGGTGGACGCTCTCCGGCGCCGGCTACGGCATCATCTTCATCTCCGCGCAGGCCTACGTCGCTCAGCACACCGATCGGTCGACGCGGGCGGTCGGCATGTCGGGCTTCCTGGGGGCGGTGTTCGCGGCCTTCGTGTGCGGTCCGGCGATCGGCGGGATGCTGGCCGACCGCCTGGGTTACAAGCAGACGCTGCTGGTGGCGGCCGCGCTCGCCGCGGTCTCCGCGGCGGCGGCGCTCGTCACCATCGATCCGGGCGGGGCGCCGAGCATACGCTCGGCCAAGGTCGGCCTGCGCGGTTGGCTGCGGCTGCTCGCGGACCGCGAGCTGCTGCAGGTGACGGTGCTCTCCGCATTGCCGAGCAAGCTGGTGCTCGGCGGCCTGTTCTTCTACCTGGTGCCGCTCTATCTGGCCGACCTGGGCAACATCCAGTCGAACATCGGTCGGGTGATGATGATGTACGGCGTCGCCTGCGTGGTGGCCACGCCGTTGGTCGCGCGGAGCGCGGACCGCGGCCGGCAGCCGCGGTTGCTGATGATCGCCGGCGGGTTCGTGATCGCCGTCGGGTGCGCGCTGCCGGCGCTGCGGAACGCGACCGGCGTAGTGCTGGCCGCGGTGGCGGTGATGGGCGCCGGTCACGCGATGGTGACCGTGACCCAGCTCGCCGTGGTGCAGGAGATCGCGCAGGGCGCCAGCCACCGGCTGGGACTCGGCCCGGGGGCGATCGTCGGCATGTACCGCACCCTGGAGCGGGTCGGCACCGCGGCGGGAGCGATGCTGGTGGGGGCGGTGGCGGCCGCCTTCTCCTACGGGCAGGCGATGCTCGCGGTCGGCGGACTGGTGCTGGTCTGCACTCTGCTCTACCTCGTGATCGGCCGTGCGACGAGCGCGGGCAGGGCGTCTGCGTGAGAGCGTTCGCCGCGGCGCTGCTGCTCGGGCTGGCCGGCCTGCTCGGGGTGGCCGGCATGGCGGCCGCCCAGACGCCGGCCGAGTTCCACGTATTCCTGGTAGTGTGGCGCGGCGAGACCGACGTCGAGCGCGGCTTCCGGGCGCACATGCGGGAGCGCGGCATATCGGTGAACTACACGATGCGTGACCTCGGTCAGGACCGGAGCCGCATCCCGGAGGTGGTCGCCGAGATACAGGCCGCCAACCCTGACCTGGTGCACACCTTCGGCACCTCGGCGACGGCCGGCATCTTCGGACGGCTCGGCGAATCGGACCCGGCCACGCACGTGCAGGGGATACCCGGCGTCTTCTCGATCGTGGCCTATCCGATCGAGGCGCGGATCGTCGAGAGCTTCGAGTCGACCGGCCGCCCGATCACCGGCACCGCGTTCCTGCCGCCGGTGGAACGGCAGCTCGACGCCCTCCTGGCATACCGCTCCTCCGTCAAGCGCCTGGGCGTGATCTACAACTCCCTGGAGACCAACTCGGTGATCAACGTCGAGCAGCTCCGGTCGGCGGCGACGGCGCGCGGCATCGATCTGCTGGAAGCGCCGGTACCGCTCGACGACGATGGCAGGGCCGACGCCTCCCGCCTGGGGGAAGCGGTCGACGAGCTGGTCGACGGCGGCGTGGAGTTCCTCTACATAGGCCCCGATTCCTTCGTGACCGGAAACCGGGCGCAGGTCACCGGCTTGGCGAAGGAGCGCGGCATACCGACGGTCGCCGGCACCGATGCGACCTTCAATGGCTCCCATGCCGTGCTCGGCCTCGTGAGCAAATACTTCCTGGTCGGCAAGCTCGCCGGAGCCCAGGCGGAACGCATCCTGGTCGACGGCAAGCGTGCGGAAGACCTCCCGGTCGCCTCGCTGGCCCGGTTCGCGCTGCTGATCCGCATGCCGGTAGCCCTCGACCTGGAGGTGTATCCCCCGCTCAGCCTGCTGCGCATCGCGCAAGTGGTGCAGGAGTAGCGCCGGGTGGGCCTCAAGGCGCGCATCGGCATCATCGTCATCCTCTTCATGGCGGCGATGGTGGCCGGCTTGGTGGTCGCCGCGAATCTGCGGGAACAGGGGCTGCGCGACCAGCTCGACCGGACGACGCGGACCGGCGGCCGCGCGCTGTGGAGCAAGATCGTGGAGACCGGCGTGCAGCGCATGCGCGAGCGCTCGCCGGTCGTCACCGCGAACCCCGCGTTGCGGGCGGCCCTGGAGAGCGGTGACCGCGGCGAGATACTGGCGGCGGCGGAGGCGGCGCTCGCCGCGTTGCGCGCCAGCGGAGACGTGGACCGGCTGGACCTGGTCTCGCCCACGAGGGAGGTGCTGTACTCCTCCGCTCCCGCCTTCGAGCCGGTCGCGGCGGCGAGCGACGACGCGCTGGCGCGCATGATCGCGCAGAGATGGAGCGGCGGCGGGGTCGCGATCGACGCCGAGCGCAACGTCACCCTGTCGGCCGGCGTCCTCGTGCACGGCGGCAACGGCGCGCTGCTCGCGGTAGCGATCTACGCGACCGACATTCTGAAGGCGCTCACCGAGCTGAGGAACGACACCGGGGCGGAGGCGTTGATCGTCAACCGGCGCGGACGTCTGCTGGTGGGAACCGATCGGGAGGTCTGGGACCGCGTGGGCGGGACGGAATGGCTCGACCGGCGCACCTCGGAGCCGCAGCGCAGCGGCGACCAGGCGTTCGCGCGCGCTTCGTTCGAGCTCGAAGCGGAGCTCGGCAACCTGGTCGCGTACGTGGTCACGGTGCAGGACGTGAGCGCCGCCGAGGCCGAACGGCGGCGGGTCAGTCTGATCACCGTCCTTGCCGTCGCGGGGTTCGTGCTGTTGTCGCTCCTCGGCATTTCGCTCTATCTGCGGCGCGCGCTGTCGCGTCTGACCGACGGCGTGGTGGTGCTGGACGCGCTCTCGCGGGGCGACACGCAGGCGACCGTGGCGGTGAGCGAGCAGGAGAGCGACGACGAGGTGGCGCGGATCGCCCGCGCGGTGAACACCTTCCGTACGCAGACGCTGGCCTTGCGCCGGCACCGCCGCCGCGCGCTGCTCCGCCGGCGCCAGCAGGAACGCTTCATCCATAGCGAGATGACCCGTCTGGCCGACACCCTGAACGAGGAGGAACGACGCGACATCCTCAAGGACCTCGCCGAGGTGGAGGCGCCGGACGGGGCGACGGATGCCGACCCGTCCGGAGACCAGGAGAGCGGCAACGACCTGCAGATGATCGGACTGGCGTTCCAGAAGATGACCGGCCGGGTCGGCCGCCAGCAACAGCGGCTGACCACGCTGGTGGCCGAGCTGCAGGAGGCGCTGCGCACCAGGACCGCGTATCTGGCCCTGCAGCGTGACCTGCAGATCGCCAGCCGCGTGCAGCACTCGTTCCTCCCCGGCGTCCGTTTCGCGGCGCCGGGAGTCGATATCCGCGCGGCCATGCATCCCGCCAAGGAGGTGGGCGGCGATTTCTACGATTTCTTCCCGCTGGACGAGCACCGCATCGCGGTCGTCATCGGCGACGTCGCGGGCAAGGGCGTGCCGGCGGCGATGTTCATGGCCGTCACCCGCACGGTGATTCGCGCTACGGCGCGGCAGGCCGAGCGCCCCCCCGGTCAGTGCATGCAGATGGTGAATGACACCCTGATCGAAGCCTCCGGCGGGGACATGTTCGTCACCCTCTTCTACGGCGTCTACGACGTGCGCGACGGCAGCTTCGTGTACGCCAACGGCGGCCACAACCCGCCGATGCTGTTGAGCGGCGATCGGATCGAACGCCTCCCGCTGACCGGGGGCATCGCCGTGGCGATGTTCGACGGGCTCACCTATGAGGAAGGGCGGGTGACCGTGCCGGCCGGCGGCAAGCTGTTTCTCTATACCGACGGAGTCAGCGAGTCGGCCAACGTGGCCGAGGAGGAGTACGGCTACGAGCGCATGGAAGATGTCCTCCTGCAGAACGCCGATCGAAGCGCCGGCGACACCCTGGAGATCATGCTCCGGTCGGTCGAGGAGTTCGCCGGCGAAGCGGTGCAGTTCGATGACGTCACCATGCTGGCGCTCGGCCGCGGCACGGCCGATGACACGATCGCCGTGCGCCGGTTCTCGCTGCGCAACGATCGCGCCGACCTTCCCCGCATCGCCGACGAAATCGGGACGTTCGCGAAGAGCGGCGGCATCGGCCCCGACGACGCGGAGCATCTCCGCAGGGCGCTGGAGGCGACCATGGTCAACGCGATCGATGACCGGCTGTCGGTCGACGAATATGAGATCGCCGTTCGTGCTATGCTCGACGACGGCGTGGCCGAGGTTACGGTGGAAGACGACGGCGGAGCCTACGATCCGATGGACGATACGGGGGACGGCGCCGAGTCGGGGACCGAATGCCTGGGAGCGGGCCTGATGCGGCGCTCCCTGGTCGACGAGGTCTCCTACCTGCGCGTCGGTGAGCGCAATCGCCTCATCATGCGGAAGCGCATCCACGGATGAGCGGCGCCGGACCATCATCGTCGGCGCACGTCATAACTCGTTACGGGGAGAAGGATAAGTGCAAGTAAACAGTGAGCGTGACGGCAGCGCGTTGGTCGTGGCCGTCGACGGTCGTATCGACGGCAGCAATTCCCAGGACTTCCAGGACCGGTTCGAGGAGGCGATCACCGACGACGATCGCGCGGTGGTCCTGGACATGGGCAAGCTGACCTACATCAGCAGCTCCGGGCTTCGGGCGACGCTGCTTCTGGCGCGGCGGCTGCAGCGGCAGCAGGCCAAGTTCGCCATCTGCTCGCTGTCGCCGTCGATCAAGGAAGTCTTCGAGATCAGCGGGTTCGACCGCATCATCAAGGTCCACGCGTCCAGGGAGGAAGCGACCCAGGCGGTGAGCGCCTGACGCCTTGAGGTTCCGTGGGGCGAACGATCGGCCGCACGGTACGCAGCTCCGGCGGTAGGAGCGGCGCATGAGCGAATCGGGCGCCGATCTGCATCTGAGGCTCGACCCCGACCCCGAACGGCTGGCGGACGTTGCCGGCGCCATCGAGGAGCTGGGGGCGCGTGAACGGTGGTCCCCGGACTTCCAGTTCCGCATGAACTTGGTGTTGGAGGAGATGACGCTCAACGTCATGACCCACGGCCGGGCCGGCGGCGCGCGCGAGCTGGAGGTCGTCGTGATCTGCGATGCGGACTCGGTCAGCATCGAGATCGTGGACGACGGGCCGCGCTTCGACCCGCTCTCCGAAGCGCCGGAGCCCGATACCGATGCGCCGCTTGATCAGCGGCCGGTAGGCGGCCTGGGCGTCCACCTGGTGCGGGAGATGATGGATGAGATCGACTACCGCTACGAGGACGGCCGCAACCATCTCTTCATGAGAACGAACAAGACGGCATAGCGGTGTCTGCGGCTTCCACTCTGACGAAGCCGGCGCCCTGGGCGGCGTTGCGGAGGCGGATCAAACTCGAACGGGCTTGGTACGCCATGATGATCCTGCCGTTCGCCTACCTCGTCATCTTTCACTACGTGCCGATGGCCGGCATCGTGCTGGCCTTTCAGGACTACAAGATGGGCCGCGGCGTGTTCGGCAGCGACTGGGTCGGCTTCCGGTGGTTCATCGAGTTCTTCGAGTCGTTCTACTTCTGGCGGCTGATGCGCAACACGCTGCTGCTCAGCTTCTACACCATCGTCTTCGGCTTTCCGGTGCCGATCATCTTCGCCCTGATGCTCAACGAGATGCGGGTGCTGCCCCTCAAGCGGATCGTGCAGACCGTGAGCTACCTGCCGCACTTCATATCCCTGGTGATCGTCGTCGGCATGATGGTCACCTTCCTGTCGCCCAACAACGGCATCGTCAACATCGTCATCAAGTCGCTGGGCGGCGAGCCGATCAACTTCCTGGGCCTGCAGAGCTGGTTCCGGCCGCTCTACATCGGCTCCGGCATCTGGCAGTCGTTCGGCTTCGTCTCGATCATCTACCTGGCCGCCATCGCCGGCATCAGCCAGGAGCTGTACGACGCCGCGGAGGTGGACGGCGCCTCTCGCATCCAGCGGATCCGCTTCGTCACCATCCCCGGGATGGCGTCGATCATCGTCATCCTGCTCATCCTGAGCGTCGGGCAAGCCATGTCGGTGAACTGGCCGAAGATCCTGCTCATGTACACCCCGGCCACCTATGAGGTGGCCGACGTGATCGACACCTACGTCTACCGCCGCGGCATCATCGACAGCAAGTACGGCTTCGCGTCCGCGGTGGGTTTGTTCAAGAACGTCATAAACCTGGGATTCCTGGTCGTCTTCAACCGGCTGGCGCGGCGCTATACGGACACGGCGCTCTGGTGACATCGCCATGACGGGGAGGATCGGCGTGCGGAGGGCGCTCACGGTCGAGGACGTGGTCGTCGATGCCGTCGTCTACGTGGGCGTGGCATTCGCCTTCGTGATCACGCTCTATCCGTTCGTGTTCGTGCTCAGCATGTCGATCAGCGATCCCGTGGCGGTGGTGCGGCGAGAGGTCTTTCTGCTGCCGAAGGGGTTCAGCCTGGACGCCTACCGCACCGTGCTCAACGATCCGGTCGTGCTGCGCAGCTACTACAACACGATCTGGTATACCGGCGTAGGCACGACGCTGAACGTGGTCTTCACGATGATGGCCGCCTATCCGCTGTCCAAGCGCAACTTCTCGGCGCGCCGCGTGCTGATGTTCCTGTTCGTACTCACCATGTTCTTTTCCGGCGGATTGATCCCGCTGTTCGTGCTGGTGGTCAAGCTGGGGCTCTACGCCACGCGCTGGGCGATCGTGATCCCGCCGCTGATCGCCACCTTCAACCTGATCATCTGCCGCACCTTCTTTCAGGGCCTGCCGGAGGACCTGTTCGAGTGCGCCCGCATCGAAGGCGCGGGAGAGTGGCGGATCGTCTATAAGATCGTGGCGCCCCTGTCCAAGCCGATCATCGCCGTGCTGGTGCTGCTCTACGGCGTGGACCACTGGAACGGCTTCCTCCCGGCCCTGCTCTATCTGCCGAAGGTCGACCTGCAGCCGATCCAGCTCTATCTGCGCCGGGTGCTGATCCAGGCGTCGCCGGAGGCGGTGCAGCAGTTCGAGACCGGCGAGGCGGGGGAAGGCATCATGGCGATGGTGCAGATCAAGTTCGCGGTGATGATCGTGGCGGTGCTGCCGATCCTGCTGCTGTATCCGTTCCTGCAGAGGTATTTCGTCAAAGGCATGCTGATCGGCGCCCTGAAGGGATAGATTTCGGCCGTCGGGAAGGCGGCCGGCTTGGCTGGTTGGTGGACCTGTCGAGAACCACCGAACGACGGAGCGAAGGAAGGAGAACGACATGCACATGCACATATCGAGGATGGCCGTCCTGGGAGCGGCGCTTGCCCTGGTGGCCGCCGGCGCCTTTGGCGCGGGCACGGAGGAAGCGGCGGCGCCCGACGAGCTTCCAACCCTGCAAGTGGCAACCCACACCGGCTGGGCTGCCTCCCTGGCGCCCGCCAGCAACGACCTGCCGGTGTACCAGGAGCTGGAGCGGCTCAGCGGCGTACACATCGAGTGGGAGAACATCCAGGTAAAGAACTACGCGGAAGTGATGAAGGCGCGCCTCGCCGCCGGCGTCAATCTCCCGGACGTGATCAACATGTCGCTGCTGGGGGACATCGGCCAGCACGGCCGCGACGGCCTGATCATCCCGCTCAACGATCTGCTGGAGGAATACGCGCCCAACATCAACAAGTGGTGGAACACCGGCAACAACGGCATCTACAAGATCCTGGACACCAGCCCCGACGGGAACATCTACGGCGTGGGCAACTACGTGCTGCCGCACTACCTGTCGTTCGGCCCGCTGTGGAACCGGCCGTGGCTCGACGCGGTCGGCATCCCGGAGATGCCGGAGACGCAGGCCGACATGATGACGGCGCTGCGGCTGTTCCGGGACGACGACCCCAACGGCAACGGCCAACAGGACGAGATTCCGCTGACGCCGGCGGCCGGCCGCGGCTACCTGCGGTATCTGGGCAACCTCTACGGGTTCGAGTACTCGATCGTCTCCGAATACCTGGTCGACGACGACGGTCAGGTCTACTGGATCTTCCAGAGTCCGCGCATGAAGGAATACCTCACCTGGTTGAACCAGCTCTATGCGGAGGGGCTGCTCGACAAGGCGTACGCCACCGACAGTTGGACCGAGACCCTGGAGAAGGTCTCCAACGATCAGGTCGGGTTGATCAGCGTGTGGACCACGTTCTCCCGCATCTACTCGGGCGCCCATCCCGCCGGCAAGCCCGACGGGTCGATCCCGATCTTCGAGAACGGACCGCCGATCGAAGGGCCGTACGGCGACAAGTTCTTCGTGAAGCGCGAGATCTACGGCGGCGACCAGATGGCGATCACCAAGGACTCCACGATGCCTGAAGTGGCCATGCACTGGATCGACTTCATCCGCAACAGCGAGGAAGCGCTGATGCTGCAGAACTTCGGCATCCTGGGCGACAGCTACCGGATCGTCGACGGCGAGATCGAGACGATCGGCACCGAGGAGAAGCCGTTCGATGCGCGGCTGCGCGAGATCGGCGGCAGCCAGCCGCCGTACGCCCACCTGCAGTGGGCCTATGCGTGGGATTTCCGCAATCCTCAGTGGGTGCTGGACAACAACGACGCCTACCAGAAGTACTACAAGGCGCCGTCGTTTCCGCAGGTGCGGCCGACGCTCGACGAGCAGGAGGTGCTGAACCGCCTGCAGACCGACCTGAATACGTACAAGACGGAGTGGTTCGACAAGTTCGTCACCGGCCAGGAGCCGCTGAGCAAGTTCGACGAGTTCGTCGACGGATTGAACCGGCTTGGCGCGCAGGATGTGATCGCCGTGCGGCAGCAGCAGTACGAGCGGTACGGAGAGCTGATCGGCACGTAAGGGAGCCGGCCGATCCGCCGATCCGACGCGGATCGATTTTTCGCGCGAGCGGGCAGGCGGGCAGCGGCCCGCCTGCCGCGCTCTGACAGAGGAGGTTTGAGGATAGTGGGTATTTCCCTGGGAATCGTCGGGCTCGGTGCGTTCGGCTCCACCTTCGCCCGTCTGTTCAAGCTCCACCCGCAGGTCGATCGCATCGCCCTGTGCGACCGCGAGCCGGAGCGCATCGACCGCTTCGCCCGCGACCCGTCGTTCCGGGACAAGTTCACGTCTGCCGACGCGTACGGCTCCCTGGACGAGCTGTGCGCGGCCGACCTCGACGCGGTGGCGATCATCACGCAGCCGTGGCTGCATGCCCCGCAGGCGATCGCCGCGCTGGAATCCGGCAAGCACGTCTACAGCGCCGTGCCGATCATCATGGTGCCGGACGGCGACGAGATCCTGGAGTGGTGCGATCGTCTGGTGCGGGCGGTGGAGCGGACCGGGCTCCACTACATGCTCGGTGAGACCACGTTCTATCGACCGGAAACGATGTATTGCCGGCGCCGGAGCGCGGCGGGCGCGTTCGGCCGGTTCGTCTATGCGGAGGGCGAGTACTTCCACGACGTGGAGGACCCGCGCAGCAATCTGCGGGAGGTCAAGCGGCGCCGGCTGACCGGCAAGGCGGGCGCGGAGTGGCAGCGGCTGGAGGCGGAGTACCACCGCCGCGGCCTGATCTCCGGCCCGATGCACTATCCGACTCATTCGACCTGCGGGCCGATCTCGGTGATGGGCGCTCACATGGTCAAGGTGAGCTGCCTGGGCTACCGGGACCCCGGCGGCGATCCGTTCCATGGCGACGAGTTCAGCAATGAGACCGCGCAGTTTCGGATGTCCAACGACGCCGTCTGCCGCATCTGCGAGTACCGGCAGGTCGGCCATCACGAGACCGAGACCTTTCGGGTCTTCGGCACCCGCGCGACCTACAAGGACATGACCTGGGTCGACCTGGAAGGGGCCGCCCCGGTTCCGGTGGAACAGATGCGCGATCCGCTTCCGGACGAGGTGGCGCAGGCGTACCGGGACGGCACCGGATCGGACGTCTACGGCGGCCACGGCGGGTCGCATGCCTACCTGGTGCACGAGTTCGTCGACGCGGTGGCGCGCGACCGCAGCCCGGCGATCGACGTCTGGGAGGCGGTGCGCTACATGGCGCCCGGCGTGATCGCCCACAAGTCGGCGTTGCGCGACGGCGAGGTGTTGGAGGTCCCGGACTGGGGCGGCACGCCCTCGAGTCGGGGAGAGCGCCGTGCGTGACGGTGAGATACGGGTCGGGGTGGTCGGCGTGCGCCGCGGCGAGAGCTTCATCAAGGGCGCCGCGGAGGCGGTGGGGATGACGCTGGTCGCCATCTGCGACGTGTGGGAGGAGCGCCTGCGGGCGGCCGGCCGCGCCTACGGGGTCGCCGCCTTCACCGAGTACGACGCCTTTCTGGAGTACGACCTGGATGCGGTGATACTGGCCAATTACTTCCACCAGCACGCGCCGTTCGCGATCAAGGCGTTGGAAGCCGGCAAGCACGTGCTGAGCGAGACGTCGGCCAACGGCACGATCGCCGAGGGCGTGGCGCTCTGCCGGGCGGTGGAGCGCTCGGGCCGCATCTACATGCTCGCCGAGAACTACTGCTATACGGTCTTCAGCCAGGAGCTGCGCCGGCTCTACCGCACGGGGGAGATCGGCCAGGTGACCTATGCGGAGGGCGAGTACAACCACCCCATGGCGCCCGACGTACGGCTGCGTCTGGCTCCCGGCAGGCATCACTGGCGCAACTGGCTGCCGTCGACCTACTACTGCACCCATGCGCTGGCGCCGCTGACGTACGTCACCGGATCGATGCCGCGGGCCGTCAACGCGCTCTCCATCGCCGCGCCGGAGGTCGGCGATCTCACCATGCGCCGCGGCGATCCCGGTTCGGTGATCCTGTGCCGGATGGACGACGGCTCCGTGTTCCGCATCTTCGGTCTGGTGCTGCCGGGGCATAGCAACTGGTACCGCGTGCACGGCACGCGCGGGGCGATGGAGATCGCCCGCGGCCCCGGCTACTTCGGACCGGGGCAGGTGCGGGTCTGGCACGAGCCGTGGAACCGCTGGCCCGATCAGCCGCTGGAGCGCTCGTATCTTCCCGAATGGCCGGAGCACGCCGAGTCGGCCGAGCGGGCGGGCCACGGGGGCGGGGACTTCTGGACCAGCCACCACTTCGCGCGGGCGATCAGGTCGGGTGCGCAACCGTTCCTGGACGTATATCGGGCGGTGGCGATGAGCTCGGTCGGCATCCTGGCGTGGAGGAGCGCGCTGCAGCATGGCCAACCGGTCGAGGTCCCCGACTTTGCCGACGAGAACCAGAGGGCGCGGCACCAGCATGACACGTGGTCGCCGTGGCCGGGAGGCGCCGAGCCCCCGGATGCGCCGCCCAGTATCATGGCGGATCGGGAGCCGACGCCCGAGGCGACGGCGCGGGCCAAGGAGATTTGGAACGAGATGGGATACGGGAGGAACCGATGATGGCAATCGCCGCTGATACGGACGCCGGGCACACGCCGAAGGAGGGCATCATGATCACGGAAGCGCACAAGCGGCAGCTCGATCGCGACGGCTACTGCGTCGTTCGCGGATTGTTCACCGAAGCGGAGACCGGGCCGGTGCGGGCGCGGATGGAGGAGCTCTGGGACGGCCGTCACGACTACGGCTGGCCGAACCGGCATCTGCAGAGCTGGGACCCCGAGAACCGGGACACGCCCGGCGGCAACTACCGGTCCGGGTCGTTGCAACTGCCGTCCATGATCGAGGCGGTCTTCGACGACTTCACCGGGCATCCCCGGCTGGTCGGCGCCATGGAGGCGTTGCTCGGCGGACCGGTCAAGCGCTATACCGACCAGACGATCTTCAAGCCGGCGGTCTACCGGGCCGGGCGCAGCTTCTACCACCAGGACTGCTTCTACTGGAAGCTGCGGCCGCAGGTGTGTCTCAACTGCTGGATCGCGCTCGATCGGGTGGAGCGGGACGCCATCGCGCTCGGGTTCCTGCCGGGCACGCATGCGCGCGGGCGGATACAGTACCACGAGCTGTACTGGGATCAGGTGCCCCAGCACGGCCGAGACGGCGCCAAGTACCAGCGCAAGCGGATCGCCCTGGAGGTGGTGGACGATGCCCGCGAGGAGCTCATCCCCGGCGGACCGGGTGACGCGTACTTCTTCACGAACTACACGTGGCACCGCGGCGAGCCGAACCTGAGCGGCGTCAACCGCGGCGCCTACGCGATCGCCTACCAGCTCGACCGGGACGACAATCTCCTGTCGGCCGACGAGTTCGACGCGCTGATGGACGGCGCGCCGCGGTGACGGCCGTGCCTCACCCGTCGCGCGGTCATCGGGCCGGGCAGGGCTGATGCTGACCTGATATTTCTGGACGGCCCCGGGCTGCCGATCGACTGGGATCAGGTAGCTGCCGGCGCCGAGCTTTCGATCTGACCCGCCGGCCGGTTCTCAGGAGCCTTGGCCGGGACGAGCCATGCGCTGGAGTTGCCACTTCACCCACAGGTCGGTCTCGGTGTCGTAACCGTTGGTGAAGCCGTGTATCTCCACGTTATGGTACGGGTACTCCCGGTCGAACCAGGCGGTGAGCGCAGCGGCCTTGGCCGCCTCTCGCGCCTTCGGCTCCATCTCCCGCGCCTCGGCGCGCTCGCCCACCATCGCTACGGCATAGGCGTTGGCGCCGAGCGCCAGCATACGGCTCGGCTGACCGACCGGCAGGTCGAACACGGCGGCGAGTTCCGGCCGCATCGCCTGCCGGGGCAGCCAGCCCAGGTCGCCGCCCTTGGCGCGCAGCCGTTCATCGGCGTTCGCTTCGCTGCGCGCCAGCTCTAGAAAGTCGGCTCCCGCTTCGAGCTGAGCCACGACGCCGGTCCCCGCCTCCGGGGTGGCAAGGACGATCACGTAGAGACGCACCTGCTCCACCACCGTCGGCATCCGTTCGCCGAGATACTCCGCCATGCGCAGCGCGAGCAGGTTGCGGCGCATCAGTTCGCGGAACTCGGCATCATCGAGATCGCTGTCGTTGAGCGCCTGCCGATACCATTCCCTCACCTCTTCGTCGGTGATCGAAGCGGCGCCGGCGCGCGCGCTGTCGCGCAGGTAATCTTCGACGTCCTGATCCGTCACTTCGATGTCGTAGGGAGGATGTACCGCCGCCTGCGCGATGATCAGCTCCCGGGTCAGGAGCTGGAGCACCTCCAGCGGTTCGCGTCCGTACATGCGCACCCGCTTCAGGAAATAGCGCATCTCGACCGACGTGTCGTCGACGATCAACACCTTGGTTCGCAACGGCTTGACCCGGTCCCGATAGATGGCGAAGCCGGCCGCCCCGCCCACGATCAGGGCCACCACCACGACCAGGATCACGACCTGCGGCAGATTGAGCGTCGGCGCCGCGCGCTTGCCCTTCACGACGGTTCGACGGATGGCGCGATCAGGACGCCTCGACGAGATGGCAGGCGGTCCAGTGGTCGGGACCGGTCGGCTTCAGCTCGGGCACCTGGCGCTTGCAGATCTCCTCCGCGTGCGGGCAGCGGGTGTGAAACGCGCAGCCGCTCGGCGGATTCATCGGGCTCGGCACGTCTCCCTTCAGGATGATCCGCTCCCGGGTGCGGTCTACCATCGGATCGGGAATCGGCACCGCGGACAGCAGCGAGATGGTGTAGGGATGCAGCGGTTCGTCGTACAGCCGATCGCTGGTGGTGATTTCCATGATCTTGCCGAGATACATCACCGCCACCCGGTCGCTGATGTTGCGCACCACCGCCAAGTCGTGCGCGATGAACAGGTAGGTGAGATTGAACTCCGCGCGCAGCCGCATCAGCAGCGTGATGATCTGCGCCTGAATCGAGACGTCGAGAGCCGATACCGGTTCGTCGCACACGATGAACGCCGGCCGCACCGCCAGCGCGCGCGCGATCCCCAGGCGCTGGCGCTGGCCGCCGCTGAATTCGTGCGGATAGCGGCCCGCGACGGTGGGCGACAGTTCCACCATGCTCAGCAGTTCCGAGACCTGTTGCCGATACCGCTTTCCCCGGGCGATGTCGTGCACGCGCAACGGCTCGCCGACGATGTTGCCGGCGGTCATGCGCGGGTCGAGGGAGGCAAATGGATCCTGGAAGATGAGCTGCATGTGGCGCCGCATGCGGCGCAGCGCCTCGCCCTTCATCCGCGTCAGATCCTGCCCCTGAAACATCACCTCGCCGAAGGTGATCTCCTGCAGTTGCAGGATGCAGCGCCCGGTGGTGGTCTTGCCGCAGCCGCTCTCGCCCACCAGTCCCAGGGTTTCGCCCGGCTCGATGGCAAAGCTGATCCCGTCCACCGCCTTGACGTCGCCCACCTTGCGGCGCAGCACGCCGGCGGTGACGGGGTAGTACTTGACCAGATTCCTCACTTCCAGAAGGTGTTCGACGCCGGTGCCGCCGTTGCTCATATCGTCACCTTCTGAAGCTTGCTCGCATCGTAGAAGCAGCTCCGGTAGTGGCCTTCGCCGACCGGCTCCGGTCGTGGCTCCTCCGCGCGGCACCGATCCATCGCGAACGAGCAGCGCGGCGCAAACGCGCAGCCGTCGGGGAGGTGCGCCAGGTTGGGCGGCAACCCTTCGATGGCGCGCGGCGCCGCTCTGCGCGGGCTGTCGAGGCGCGGCACCGAAGCCATCAGGCCGATGGTATAGGGATGCTTGGGTTCGGCGAAGATCACGTCGGTGGCGCCCGACTCCACCAGCTTGCCGGCGTACATCACGTTGACGCGGTCGACGTAGCGCGCCACCAGCCCCAGGTTGTGGGTGATGATGATACCGGCCATGTCGAGCTGCTCCCGCAGGTCGGCGACGATCTCCAGAAGCTGCGCCTGCACGGTCACGTCCAGCGAGGTGGTCGGTTCGTCGGCGATCAGCAGCTCGGGGCTGCAACTCAGCGCCATGGCGATCATCACCCGCTGCTGCATGCCGCCCGAGAACTGGAAGGGATAGTCCTTGATGCGCCGCTCCGGGTCGGGAATGCCGACCAACTCCAGCAGCCTGACGCTTTCGGCCATTGCCGCGGCCTTGTCGGCGTTGCGGTGCAGCTCGATCGACTCGGAGATCTGCCGCCCCACGGTCAGCACCGGGTTGAGGGAGGTGGTAGGTTCCTGAAACACCATGGCGATGCGGTTGCCGCGGATGTCGCGCATCCGCGCCTCGTCGACCTTCAGCAGATCTTCGCCATGGAACCGGATCTCGCCGCCCACGATCAGGCCGGGCGGATGCGGAATCAGGCGCAGCACCGACATGGCGCTCACGCTCTTGCCGCAGCCGCTTTCGCCTACCAGACCGACGAATTCGCCCTTCCTCACCCGGTATGAAAGTCCGTCGACCGCCTTGACGACGCCTTCATCGGTGTAGAAGTACGTCCGCAGCCCGTCGACCTCCAGTACCGTCTCGCGCTCGGCGTGACGGTCTGTGGGTTCCGTTCCGCTCAACCCCGGACCTTTCCGCTACACCGGTGACGCACTGAACCCATGAGAACAGAGTCGGGCCGCAAGATCAACCTCGCGCACGATTCGCGCTCTACTCGATCGGCTTCCGGTCGGGCGGGGGATAGGGCGGGTCGGTCACCAGACGCTCCAGCACGCCGTACCACGTGAAGTCCACGGTGTAGACGCCGCGGTCGGTGAGCTCCTTGATGTAGTAGCTGCGTCCGTCGGGCGTGGCGTCGCCGACGATCACCTTCACGAACTCGCCGTCGATCAGGGTGAGGCCGAGCGTCATCTGCGGTTCGGTGAGGCCGAACCGCTCCAACTGCTCGTCGGTGGCCTCCTCGGCGATGCGGCGGTTGGCGCCCGGGCCGCTCACCAGCAGCGCGATCCCGCCGCCCCAGCGGTCGCCGTTGACCGGCTGCCCCTGTTCGTCGTCGAAGTACCACTGTCGGTCCTCGCCGCGTTTCCATCGTTCCCGCATGCCGACCCGCGGCAGTTCGATCTCCATCCGGACCAGCTCCATCATGTCGAACCCCCACACGAAGGGGCGCGGTTCGGGCCGGGGCTGCGGTTTCGGGCGGGAAGTGTAGTAGAGAGCGACCGCCAATCCGGCCGCCGCCGCTGTCAGCAGCAGCAACGAACGCAGGTTCACCGGCCGCAGTCCGCTCATCTCCGCCGCCACCACATCAACCCGCCGGCGATCAGCACCAGGAGCGGCAGCAGACCGGCGCTGGACAGGTTGAAGAAGCGCGCCTCCTCCGGGCTCAGCACCAGCCGGCGAACCGGCAGCACCTTGCGGTCGACCGAGATGATCTCCTCGCCGTACGCGAGCTGGTTCACCAGGGTCAGGAACAGGTCGCTGTTGCCGCCGTCGTGAAAGTGCCGGTTGGCCGCGAAGTCGGAGTCGCCCAGCACCGCCAGGCGCGTCGCCCGGTTCGGGTCATCCTCACCGGGCGGCCGGCGTACCAGCAGCGCGCCGATCGCCAACGGTCCCGGAACGTCTTCTGCGGGATCGAACTCCGGCTCGGCGTCGGCGATCGGCCGGCGTTCCTGCCACCCGTCCGGCGTCGTCCATGCCAGCGCCACGATTTCGATCTCATCCGGCCGGCCGGGCAGCGGCAGGACGGCGGTCACGCCGGGAAAGTGGAGGTCGGTCAACTGCAGGCGATTGCGATTGCGCGCCACCAGCGGATCGTCCGCGTTGGGGACCACGTGGGCGGCGGGATCGACCAGCGCGCCGTCGTCGACCTCGAGCCACCAGGTGCGCAGCAACTCGCGCAGCTCCTCCTGCGGGTCGGGATCCAACAACAGCAGCAGGCGTCCTCCCTGCTGCAGGTACTCGTCCAGCATGGCCAGCTCGTTGGCGGAGATCGGCTGCCGCGGGCCGGCGACCACCAGGGCGGCGGCGTCGTCGGGCACGCCGCCTGCGCGCAGCAGATCGAGCGGCGCTACCCGGAACAGATTGTCGCGCAGGCCGCGGCGGGCGCTGTCGTAGTCGCCGGCAATGGTGCGCTCTTCGTGGCCGGTGAGGAAGTAGATGATCCGCTGCCTGACGCCGGTCACCTCCAGGATCGCGCTGGTGAAAGCGTGTTCGGCCTCGAAGCCGATCTGTGGGCCGAACACCTGCCGCTGGCCGGCGCCGCCCACGAACACCATGGCGCCGAGGCTGGCGGCCGCCGGGCCGATGCGGTATTGCCGCGCCACGTCGGGCCGCAGCTCCGGATCCACGCTGCGCAGGGTCAACCGGTCGGTGTACGTCCGGTACTCCGCCAGCAGGTTGTGGCCGAAGTCGCGCATACCGATCAGGCGCGGGTCGGCCGGATTGAAGAAGGAGATCACCTCGACCGGCTCCTCCAGCGCTGCCAGCACCTCCTTGGTCTGGGTGGTCAGGGTGAATTGCGACAGGCCGGTAAGGTCGAAGCGGTGGTGGACGCGTACGCTGATGGCGTTGGCCATGAGTACGATACCCAGCACCAGCGCCATGCCGGCGCCCGCGCCGACGCCGAACAGCCCGCGGCGGCTGGCGAGCGCGCCGCCCAGCCGGCGGAAGTCGACCACCACCGCGGCGGCGACCAGCGCGGCGCCAAGACCCACGATGACGTAGGTGACGACGCGGGTCGCCGGCGTCACGAAGCCGATGATCCACGCCGCGAACAGCGTAGCCAGGCCGACGATGGCGAGCATCGAACCGGACATCAGCGCCATCTCCCCGCTTCGATGGATCGTACCGACAGGTACAGAAACAGCAGAGCGACGGACACGTAGTAGACCACGCCGCGGGTGTCCACGATGCCGCGCTCGAAGTCGGCGAAATAGGTCGACAGGGAGAGCAGCGAAAGGGCGTCGCCCAATGCCCCGGGCGCCAGGCTGGCCAGGACGCCGAGAAACCAGAGCCCGAACAGCATGCCGCCGGCCACTACCGCGGACACGATCTGGTTGGCGGTGATCGACGAGGCGAACACCCCTGCCGCCAGGCAGGCGCCGCCGAGCAGGAACAGTCCCAGGTAACTGGTCGCCATCGGCCCGACGTCAGGGTCGCCGAACGCCAGCAGCATGATCGGGTAGTACAGGGTCAGCGCCAGCATGGCGCCGAGCATCGCCAGCGCCCCCAGGAACTTGCCGACCACGATCTCCACGTCGCGCACCGGGACGGTGAGCAGCAGCTCCCAGGTGCCGACCTTCTTCTCCTCCGACACCAGCCGCATGGTGAGCACCGCCGCGAACAGCAGCACCAGGAAGCGCGCGGCGTTCACGAAGCCGCGAATGCTGGTGTCCGCGTAGCCGACGCCGGCCAGATAGGTCGTGAAGAAGGTGCCGGTCAGCGCCAGGAACACCGCCGTGACGACGTACGCCATCGGCGAGCTCAGGTACGTGCCGAGTTCCTTGCGCGCTATGGTCGCGATGTTCTTCAATCCTCGGCTCCGTCGCCGCCGGCGTCGGGATCATCGTCATCGGCGGTGAGTTGCAGGAAGATATCCTCCAGGCTCATCGTCACCGTCTCCATGCCGGTCAGCGTCCAGCCGCGCGCCACGATGGCGGCGGTGATGGCGCCGTGCGGTCGCTCGCCGGCGGCGAACTCCACCAGGTGATCCGGCTGCCGGAAGGTCACGCCGGCGACGCCCGGAACTGCGTCGAGCGCCGCGCCGACCGCATCGGCGGGACCGTCCACGCGCAGCCGCAGCCGCTCGGCGCCGATCGCCAGGGAGGCGAGTTGCTTGATGCTGTCCTGGGCCACGATCCGGCCCTGGTGGATGATGATCACCCGCTCGCACACCATGCTCACCTCGGGCAAGATGTGGCTGGAGAGCAGAATGGTGCGGTTCTCGCCCAACTCCCGGATCAACCGGCGCGTCTGCGCTACCTGGATCGGGTCGATGCCGATGGTCGGCTCATCGAGAATCAGCACCTCCGGATCGTGAATGATCGACTGCGCCAGCCCGACCCGCTGGCGGAAGCCCTTGGACAGTTTGGCCAGCAGGACGTCGTAGTACTCCTCGAGCGCGCACCGCTCCACCACTTCGCCGACGCGACCCCGCACCGCGCGCCGTTCCACCCCGCGCAGGCGGGCCACGTACTCCAGGTAGGCGCGGGTGGTCATGTCGGCATACAGGGGCGCCGTCTCCGGCAGGTAGCCGATGCGCCGGCGCCCCTGCAGCGACTCGGTGGCCATGTGGTGACCGCCGACCCACGCGTCGCCGCGGGTCGGCATGAGAAAGCCGGTGATGATGCGCATCGTCGTCGACTTGCCGGCGCCGTTGGGTCCCAGGAAGCCGACGATCTCGCCCCGCTCGACGGAAAAGCTCGCGTCGTCCACGGCGACGCGCTCACCGTAGCGCTTGGTGAGATGCTCGACGCGTATCATGGTTCAGAAGCCGATTATGCTGTAGCTGCACCGCACGGGGCCAGCCGTTCCACCGGCTGACACGAGACCGCGCATTGCGGTCACTGGCGCAGCCGGCGGCCGTCGATCTACTATGGCGCCCCATGCGCTGCCTGCGCGACTGCCTGCCATCTCGACCGGGACGACTCTTCCTGTCGGCCGGCGAGCCCGCCGCCCTGATCGATGCCTCCCCGCGACGGCCGTGATCCACCGGCCTGGAGAACGCGAGCGGTGACACCGACTGCGGACGCCACCGCTACGGAAGCCGCGCCGCGCCGCCTCGGTACCGGAGACGGTGACCACTACGCCAAGGCGTTTCGACAGTATGCGAACGACGCGATCTATAGTCCGTTGCTCCTTCATGGCGACGCGCTCACCGTACTGACGGCGCTTCCGAAGGAATCGATCGACTGCGTCATGACATCTCCTCCCTATTGGCGAAAGCGGGAATACGCAAATGGCGGACTTGGCATCGAGGCCGATCACCGCGACTACGTGCGAGACCTGTGCGCGATCTGCGAGGAATTGAAGCGAGTCCTGAAACCGCAAGGGTCGTTCTGGCTCAATATCGGCGACAGCTATGTAAACAAGGGACTCGTAGGAATACCATGGCGCGTTGCCTTTGAATTGATCGACCGGCAGGGCTGGATACTGCGCAACAGCGTGATTTGGAATAAGGTCAAGAGCGGCATGGACAACACCAAGGACCGTTTGGGCTCCTCTCACGAAGACGTGTTTCACTTTGTGAAGCTGGCCAAAGGTTACTACTACAACGCCGACGCGATACGGCGGAAACCGCGCGAAGCAAAGATCGTCCACGGCGCTGTCGTTTCAGCGACCGGCGTTTCGGGCGTGCGCTACAGGCGTCAGATCCAACTATCTACCGCATTGACCGATGATGAGAAAGCGGACGCGTCGCAAGCCTTGGAAAGGATGATGGCCGCTGTGGCGGCCGGCAAATTTGCCGACTTCAGAATGATCATTCGAGCGCAACAACGTACTACTCATTCCGACAGTGAAAGGCTTTCGGGGCGCGCAAAGGAGTTGCGCGACAAAGGATTCTACTTCTTGCGCTACCATCCGAACGGCAGCAAGCCCAGCGACGTTTGGGACATAATGCCCGAAGATACCCAGCGTAGAAGGGCGCACTTCGCACCGTACCCTGTCGACCTCTGTCGCATCCCGATATTGGCTACCTGTCCGGAGAACGGGATCGTGCTCGATCCATTCTGCGGAACGGGGACCACGCTGCTCGCGGCTCGCAATATGGGGCGCCGGTCGGTAGGAATAGATATTTCATCAGATTATATCGATATTTCCAGGGAACGATGCACCGGCCTGCTATGAATTCCGTAACGGAGCTGTTCGGCAGACGAACCGTGATCGGAGATGACTGGACCCGCATCATTCGGGAGCAACGATGTCCGTTTTTGGGAAAGAAGGTGCTACAAGGTACGAAAGAGCGAGCCGGATACATCTATCGGAACATGTACCATCCTCTACGGCAAGTCGTCTGTCCCCGTTCTGATCTGTCCTGCGCGGTTGATCCATAGGGGTCAGGTATTCACGGATTGCTTACATCTCTTGACGACCCATGAGCCGGGCAACGAGCTTCATCTTGTTTCCGAAGTGAGGATACCGGGCGGTACCGTCGACTACTTTCTGGTATCGGTTCGACAGAATCGCGTCAAGGATTTCGTAGGAATAGAACTTCAGGCCGTCGACACGACGGGAACCGTGTGGCCGGAGCGCCAGCGTCTACTGCGCGATCTTGGCGTTCGGCGCAGCGACGAGAGCGAGACGTCGAACAAGCGGTTCGGTGTAAACTGGAAGATGACCGCCAAGACTACCCTGGTGCAGATGCATCACAAGATTCAGACGTTCGAGCACGTCAACAAACGGCTCGTGCTGGTGACGCAAGATAGACTTCTGCATTACATGATGCGAGAGTTCAGGTTCGACCATCTTGCGAATCCGTCGATGTCAGGTGACTCGATGCACTTCCACGCCTACGCGATGGAGGACAGTCAGAGCGACCTCTACAGGCTTGTATTGGCCGAACGGTTCAGCACGGACGCCGACGGGATCGCAACGTGCCTTGGATTGCAGGCGAGCCGACGGGTTCGCCTTGAAGAGATTTTCACCTTACTCGAGAGAAGAATCGGTACGAGTACGGCGTTCATGCCGGTGAGAGCGCATCCTTGACGACCGTGAAGCAGCCCGCCGTCGCGCGATTTACCCTGGGCAACCTTCGCTCCGACGACCGCCGAGTCTTGGCCGGGTTCCTCTTGGCCTTGATTGTATCATGTGTAGGATTGATCGGCTGCGGCGATCGAGACAGGCAACAGGCAAGCGAAGTCGCTCCCGGAGCGGAGTTGGTCGAGGTCGTACCTGCCCATAAGATCATTGAGGTAAGTCGGTGGGATCGTCCAGACGATCAGCGACGTTTCTATATCATAAGACTTCCCGAAGTGTATGCCGAAGAACAGATGTTGCAAGTAGCCAGATGGATCGTCGATGATCGACACAAGAAGAACGACTTGGTAAATGCTGTAACATTCCAGTTTCTGTTTCCAGGAACACATGGAAAGTACGGCTCGGACGGTTCGATCCACTGGGCTCCGGACGGAGAATTGTCGAAATCAACGACCGTCACGGCTGGAGACTACCGAACTTTCCGCTTTCGGACAGTATTGTACTTAAAAGGGTTGACGGCCGAAGAAGCAGAGGAATTGCTGTCCGTGCCTGTGCCGGGACATGTGATCGGGCGTTGGTATGAACATGGCTTTCTTAAGAGTATCATGACCATCTACTCGCACGAACAGAAGACGTATTTCAAGCGCCAAATGTCAGTTGAGATCTCCAGTGTGGAGGAGATACTCGAAGTTCCGAATCCGGTGGGCCGACGTTTCGACCGGACGCTGGATTCTCCAGGACGCGGAGGCCACTTGGTCGTTACACCGGACGGTGATCTTTCATTCTTCAAAAGGAACGGGCATCGTTATCAGATTGCAACGCAGGTGGCTTTCGAAGAGACAACGGTGTCGTCGCCGTAGTGAACAGGCCCGGCCTTCTTCGTCAAACCATCATGGAGCTTTTGAAGCAGCGGGGCGATGGTGTCGTCATTGAACGCCGCCAGCGCTATCTTGCGTTCGTCGTCCATTTCTACCCGGTAGCGCCGAGCTCCTACGACAACGAAATGAGGGCCTTTATTATCATCGTCCTCCAACGTGGCGATGCTACCGTTG
Source organism: Spirochaetia bacterium (assembly GCA_965203515.1). Classification (GTDB taxonomy): domain Bacteria; phylum Spirochaetota; class Spirochaetia; order SZUA-6; family Bin103; genus CATQHW01. The sequence goes on along the minus strand of OZ241907.1, from coordinate 2,895,256 downwards.
CTGTGCTCTGCCATAAGCTCGGCAAAACCGTTGCCTTCGAGCTGTTTGCCGGTCCGCACCAGGACCGAAAATCGAACGCCATGGTCGAGCGCCTGCCGAGCGGTATCGACGAGCTGCTCATAGAAAGGCTTCAGGAGGCTGCCGGATACGATACGGATCTCTTCCTTGTGGCGCAACGCGGTCTCGAACAGCACGCGGATCAGAACGAGAGCATGTTCCTGAGAAGCATTCTCGATCACGGTGGACCTGTTGTTCTTGGCGCAGTCTCGAACTAGTCGTTCAAATGAGTCCATTTGTCATCCCTCCGTGTACGTCATTTTCGAGTTCATCAGGGAGGAGGGAGCCTCCCTCCTCCCCGGTCGGTGTTACGTGCGCGGCCGGCGCGGTTACCGCTTGACGTAGAACTGCGCCGGGACCTCGTGGACGTGCTCGGCGATGATCGGGTCCGGGACGTTGCCGAGCGCGGTGCTGGCGATGCCGTAGTAGTCCTGCGTGGGCGGCCGGACGGCGCCGATCATGTAGAGTTCGTCTTCCAGGATGGCGAAGATCTCCATCGTCAGGGCGACCACCTCCGCTTCGTCCGACAGGCTGATGGCGCGTTCGCGCATCTCGGCGATCCGCTTCAGGGCCGCCGGCGGCTCGTCGCCTTCGTCGCCGCCGCTGTTGAGCCACGCGGCCCACGGCGCATTGGGCGAGAACCAGGTGCCGACCGGCACCACCTCGCCGCGCACCAGCGGGTTCATGGGGCGGCCGGCCAGGCCGAACGGGAACATGATCAGGTCGAACTCGCCGGAGTTGTATACCGCGCCGAACGCGTCCCAGGTTCCCGCCCGGTTGACGATCTCGATGCCGATCTCCTTCCAGTAGTCCTTGTACAGCTCGGCGATCTCGTTGCTCTGGCCGAGCGGCATCACGTAGATCTGCATGCGCAGGCGCTCGCCGTCGGAGCGCAGGCGGTAACCGTCGCCGTCGCGCCGGTCCAGCCCCATCTGGTCCAGGAGATCGTTGGCCTGCTGCGGGTCGTGATCGAGATAGACCTTGAACAGGTTCTCGCCATGGAACGGCGGCCCCGCCTGCACGGTCGGCTGCGACGGCACGCCCAGCCCCTTGTAGAAGGTCTGGTTGATCTCGTCGCGGTCGATGGCGTGCGACAGCGCGATGCGGAACCGCTTGTCGTTCTGGAGCTCCTTCAGCACCGGGTCCTGGTGCGAGAAGTTGAAGAGGATGAGGCCCTGCTCGCCGCCCGGCCACCAGTACTGGATGCGGCGATAGCCGGCGTCCGCGGCGTTCCGGTTCACCACCTGCAGGTTGTCGATGCCGCCCCACTGGCCGGGCGCCTGCAGATCGGACTCGCCGGCCAGTATCTTCAAGAGCTCCGCCTCGCCCACCGGTACGCCGGTCGACTGGATCGAGTCGATGTAGGGGAGCTGATTGCCGGCCGTGTCGACCTTCCAGTAGTAGGGGTTGCGCGACATGGTGATCACCTGATCGGTCGGCATGCCCTCGACCTTCCACGGTCCGATCACCGGCACGGTGGGGCTGTTTTGCGGGTTGTAGATCGTCATGAACTGATCGGTCCAGGTCTCGAAGCCGCCCTCCTTCATCGCCGTCTCGATCGACTCCATCGACGCGTAGTCAGGATGGAACTGCCTCAGATACTCCGAGTGCGCGTAGTTGGCGGGGCGCCAGCGCGCCATGAACTCCACGAACAGCCCGGACGGCACCTCCCAGTCGATCCGCACGGCGGTGTCGCTGAGCCGGGTCATGGAGCCGGCTTCGCCGCCGAACCGCATCTGCGACGGCGGCGACGGGTTCAACTCCTCGTTGAGGCCGATGTCGTTCCAGTAGAACAGGAAGTCGTCGGCGACGAACGGCTTGCCGTCGCTCCACTTCATCCCTTCGCGCAGGTGGAGCGTGATCGACGTCACCTCGTCGTTCCACTCCCAGCCGGCCAGCGCGTTGGGGAAGATCGAGCTCATGTCCGGCGAGTAGGCGGCCGCGTACTCCCAGACCCAATGGTTGGCGTTGATCGGGCCGTTTTCGGCCCGCAGCTCGCGCAACGTGCCGCCGTACCGGCCGATCTCGTCGACCGGCTCGACCACCAGCGGGTTGCTCGGCAGCCGCTCCGCCAGCGGCGGCAGATCGCCGGCCGCCACCATGCTCGCCAGCATGGGCGCTTCGCTGAACGAGTCGATCGGCCCCGCCATGCTCACCCACTCGTCGAGCTGATAGACCTGGGCGTTGGTGTCCGCCGTCACCGCCGCCGGCGCGATCAAGAGCGCCGCAATGGCGGCGGCCGCCTCGATTCTTCCGATCCGCATGGTACGTCCTCCTTTTGAGTCGAACGGGTCCAACTCTACGCCATCGGCGCCGGACCGCCAAACGCGGACGCCGCCGGCCTCACGTCATGACCAGACGAACACCTCCGGATCGTCTTCCGAGTAGCCGATGAAGACCGCCAGCACGACGCGGGGCGCCGAGCCCTCCAGCGCCGGCACCTCGTGGACCAGACCGGTGTTGAAGAAGTAGAGATCGCCGGGCTCCAGGTCGACCCGATAGCGTTCGATCGCGTTGGCGCGCGCGTAATCCGCGAACCGGTCCTGCTGCAGGCACGGCTCCAGCTCCGGAGTCCACCGGCAGCGGTGCAGGATCGACTGCGCGATGCTGCACCGGCTCCCGGACTGCCGGGCCCCGGATCGACTGTTCTGCATGCACAACACGCCGGCGAACTGATGGTCAAAGCGGCTCACCGCGTAGCTCATCCGCCGCTCGTGCGCGCCGGCGTGGTCGACGTGCGGCGGGTAGCGGTGGCCGGCGTAGTGGATGCGGAAGATCGCCGGCCCGTAGGCGCGCCCGTCCGGTTCGTACGCGGTGGTGACCCGCTTGCCGGCGGCCAGCTCGGCCAGCCGGTCGTAGACCAGCCGCACCGGGTCCGGGTAGCCGGCGAACAGGGTGGCGAACAGCGTGCGGGTCTCCCGCGCATGGGCCAGAAACGCCTCCTTGTCGGCCGCGCGGTTGCTCAGGCTGGTGCCGATGTCGACCCGCCGCGGCTGCGCGCTGCCGGGGTCGAGCAGGCGGCGGTCCATGAGTCCGCGCTGCGCGAACCGGTCGATCAGCGCGGCGCACCGCTCGGCCGGGTAGGCGCCGCGCAGGACGACGGCCGGGACGTCCGCCCGGGCCAGCGCGGCGAGCGGGTCGGGATGGGCCGCAAGCACGGTTTTCACGTCCGGTTCCGCCGCCGCCCAGGGCATGCCGGCATGGTACCGGTTCGGGCGGGTGCGAAGCACGCGCTGCGGTGGTAGATTCGGAGCGCCATGCGCCCGCTCGATCCGTACCGCCAGCCGTACGCCCGCTGCCGCGCCGGGGTCGCCCGGCGCGACGTGACACCGCCGGTCGGCATCCAGAGCCGCAGCTTCGGCGCGGCCTTGCATGAGACCGCCGAGGGCGTGCACCGGCCCTTTGCCGCCACCGCCCTGGCCCTTGCCGCTCGGCAGGACGGCGCCGCCCCGCTGGTGCTGCTGGCCGTCGACCTGGGCTGGTTGGAGCGGGACGAGATGACCCGGCTCCTCAGCGGGGTGCGCGGCGCGCTCGGCCTGAGCGCGGACCGGCTGCTCATCGCCTTCTCGCACACGCACGCGGGCGCCAATCTCAGCGCCTCGCTCCATGACCATCCGGGCGGGGACCTGATCGGCCCGTACTTCGCCCGGCTCGTCGCCCGTTGCGCGGAGGCCGCCGCCGAAGCGGTCGACCGGCTGGAACCGGCGTGGATCGGGTTCGGCGCCGGAACGTGCGATCTGGCGCAGAACCGGGATGCGTGGGACGAGCGTTCGCAGCAGTACGTCACCGGGTTCAACCCGCACGGGCGCGCGGACGACACCGTGCTGGCGGCCCGCGTCTGCGCCGGCGACGGCAGCGCGCTGGCGACCGTGGTCAATTACGGCTGCCACCCGACCACGTTGGGGCCGACCAACCGGCTGCTCTCGCCGGACTACGTCGGAGCGATGCGCGCGGTGATGGAGGACGCCTTCGGCGCGCCGTGCCTGTTCATGCTCGGCGCGTGCGGAGAGACCGGCCCGCGTGAAGGATTCACCGGCGACACCGCGGTGGCCGACGCCAACGGCCGCCGGCTCGGGTTCGCCGCCGCCGCCGCCGTGGAGTCGCTGCTGCCGGCGGGGACGCAGCTCGAGTACGACGGTCCGATCGTCTCCGGCGCGACGCTGGGAGCCTGGAAGCGCGCCGGCATCGAGACGGCCTCAGGCGGCCGCGGCGAGGCGGTGCGCAGCCGCACCCTGCACGTCGACCTGCCGATCAAGCCGCGCGAGTCGACCGCTGCGTTGCAGGCGCGGCACGATCAGGCTACCGACGCGTTGCGCGCCGCCGAAGCCGCCGGCGACCCGATCGCCATCCGTGACGCGACCGCTCTGCGGGAGCGGGCGCGGCGGCGCCTGCTGCGCGCGCCGACCCTGCCGGACGGCGGCACCACGCCGTTCGAACTCGGCCTCTGGCAGATCGGCGGCGCCTTCGTGCTCGGCGTGCCGGCCGAGCCGTACTCGGCCCTGCAGACCGAGCTGCGCGCCCGCTTCCCCGGCCGTCCGATCCTGGTCTCGGCGGTCACCAACGGCACGCTCGCCTACCTGCTCCCCCGCCGCCTGTACGGCCGGAACCTCTATCAGGACTGGGTCTCCCTCCCCGGACCGGGCGGCCTGGAGCTGGTGCTGGAGACGGCCGCCGCCGCCATCGGCGAGTGGGACGCGGCGCAACCGCAGGCGTGAGTCGGGATCCTCGTCGTCGCAACAGAAATATCGGTACGGCAAAGCAGGGCCATGGACACGACAACGTTCACGTGGTTCCTCATCCGCGTTCGCCCGGCGATCGATCCTTCTACCAGATACTGAAGAAACCGGTACGCTTGTCCCGGACGGTCGCCGGGCGAGAGGTCCGGTTCGCCGTCGAACGACCGATAAGCGGATTCTTCCATCATTGCACGGTGGCAGACATAGCCCGCCTGCTCGCCGCCGTGCCCGCAGCTGATTGGGACGGGATTTGCTCGATCGTGTTACGGCAACCGACGCGCAGGCAGGATCTGCTGAGGCCGGTTTGGGGCCGTCTGGTGTTCGGCAGGCAAGATTCCGGCTTCGCTGGCAGCGCGATACACCTCGACGCGCAGAACCCCGCGGCGAAGCTCCGATGGCCGATTTCGCTCGATCCCGAAAGCCAGCTCGAGGTACGCAGGATGGCGGCCGACGGTCACCAGGTCGTGCGAGACCGTCGCTACTGGAACATCCGGCCGAACCTCGCCTCCATCCGAACCACCCAACTCTACCGCACCGTGCTCCACGAGATAGGACACTTCGTCGATCGGCGCCGATGGTCCGATTCCGAGCGCTATTTCCAACGCGGCTGGCGCGAGCGGGAGACATGCGCAGCGCGTTATGCAACTACGATCGGTACGGAGTTGCGGAGGAACGGCTCGATTCCGTTCGACAAGATGCACGACGACGACGCGATGCGCGCCGATGGCCTCGATCCGCAGTGGTTTGGCTGCTCCGCCCTTATGCCGTCGTTTACGTAGCGGTGTACGGGTCGGCCGCGTCGCGCAGGCCGTCGCCCACGAAGTTGAACGCCAGCACGGCGACCGCCACGAACGCGCCGGGGATCAGCAGCCACGGCGCGCCGGCCAGCACGTGGACGCGCTGCGACTCCTGCAGCAGCACGCCCCAGCTGATCGCCGGCGGCTGCAGCCCCAGGCCGATGAAGCTCAGGGCGGTCTCTCCCAGGATCATCCCCGGGATCGACAGGGTGAGCGATGCGATCAGGTAGCTGCCGAACGACGGCAGCAGGTGCCGGAACAGGATGCGTTGCGTGCCGGCGCCGCTCACCACCGCGGCGGTGATGAACTCCTCCTCGCGCACCGCCATGAACTTGCCGCGCACCACGCGGGCTATGTCCGTCCAGCCGACCAGCGACAGGATGACGACGATGCCGAAGTAGATCTGCTCGACCGTCCAGAACCGGGGCAGTGCGACGCTGAGCGCCATCCAGAGCGGCAGGGTCGGGATCGAGCGCAAAAACTCCACGATCCGCTGGATGGCCGTATCGACCGCGCCGCCGAAGTACCCGGACAGCCCGCCCAGGACGACGCCGAGCAGGAAGCTGATGGCGATGCCGACCAGGCCGATCGACAGGGAGATGCGCCCGCCGTAGATCACCCGCGACAGCAGATCGCGGCCCAGGTTGTCGGTGCCGAACAGGTACGCGCGGCCGCCGCGCACGCCGAACAGGTGCAGGTCGGACGGAAGCAGGCCCCACAGCTCGTAGGGGTCGCCGCGCACGAACAGGGCCAGGCGTTGCGGGGAGTCGCGGTCGACCCGGTAGGTGTAGCGGAAGGTCTCCTGATCGAGCTCCGAGATCAGCGGATACACGAACGGCGCGGTCGGTCGGCCGTCATGGAACAGGCGGATGCGCTGCGGCGGGGCGTACTGCTGCTCGGCGCTGCGGCGCCGGGGGTCGTACGGCGCCACGAACTCCGCGAACGCCGCGCCGAAGTAGAGGACGGCCAGCACGACCGACGCGGCGACCGCCATCCGGTGGCGGAAGAAGCGGATGCGGATCAGGCGCCATTGCGAGGAGACCTGCTCGCGCTCGGCGCGGCCGGCCCGGGCACCGACGGTGGCGCCGGCCCTGCCGCCGACCGCACTGCCGCCTTCCGCCACTTTCAGACCGCCTCCCGGATGCGCGGGTCGATGGCGATCAGCAGGATGTCGGAGATCAGGGTGCCGATCACGGTGAGGCTGCTCAGCACCATCACCACGCTGCCGGCCAGGAACATGTCCTGCGCCAGCAGGGCGCCCACGAACAGGGGCGCCACCGTCGGCAGGCCCATCACCAGCGACACCAGCAGCTCGCCCGACACCAGCGCGGGCAGGGTCCAGCCGATCGTGCTGATCACGGGGTTGAGGGCGATCCGCACCGGGTACCGGTACAACAGCCGCCGCTCGGCCACGCCCTTGGCGCGGGCCACGGTGACGTACAGCTTGCGCAGCTCGTCGAGCAGGCTGGCGCGCACCACCCGGATCAACCCGGCGGTGCCGGCGGTGCCCACGATCAGGGCCGGCATCCAGAGGTGCGCCAGCAGGTCCAGGAACTTGGCCAGGCTCCACGGCGCGTTGGCGTACTCGGTAGAGAAGAGCCCGATCGCCGCGTTGCCGGTGACGTTGAACGTCAGCCACAGCAGGATCAGCGCGAACAGGAAGTTCGGGATCGCCAGCCCCAGGAAGCCGATGAAGGTGAACAGGTAGTCGCCGACCGAGTATTGGCGGGTCGCCGAATAGATGCCGATCGGCAGCCCGAGCAGGTAGACCAGGATCAGCGACGTGGTGGAGATCGCCAGACTGGCCGGCAGCCGCTGCGCCAGCAGCCGGTTGACCTCCACGTCGTGCGCCATCGAGCGCCCCAGGTCGCCCTGCAGGACGCCCCACATCCACTTGGCGTACTGGACGTGGAGCGGCCGGTCGAGTCCGTAGCGCGCCTGCAGCGCTTCGATCCGGGCGTCGTCCACGGCGTCTCCCCGCTGCCGCAACTGGGCGACGTGCATGTCGAGGTAGTTGCCCGGCGGCGCCTGGATGATCAGAAAGGAGAGGACGGAGATGGCGGCCAGGGTGATCGCCATCAGCCGCAGCCGGCGCAGGACGGCGCGGATCACCCGATACCGCCGCCGGCGCCGTCAGATCGAAGCCGCTGTCTCACACGCAGCCGCCATCGTACCATTCGTCCGCTCGAACGCGGGTAAGCCCGGAACGCGGGGCAAGCCCCGGAACGCGGAACCATGAACCGGACCAACGTCGTCTTCCTGCACTCGCACAACACCGGCCGCTTCGTGCAGCCGTACGGGCACGCGGTGCCGGCGCCGCACCTGCAGCGTCTGGCCGAACAGGGGGTGCTGTTTCGTCAGGCGTTCGCCGCCGCGCCGACCTGTTCGCCGAGCCGGGCGAGCTTTCTCACCGGCATGTATCCCCATTCGTGCGGTCAGATGGGCCTGGCGCATCGCGGGTTCGGCATGCCCGACTACTCGCGCCACGTCGTCCACCGGATGAAGCGGGCCGGCTACCGGACCGTGCTGTCCGGCGTCGAGCACACCGCCCCCGACATCGCCGCGGTCGGCTACGACCGGATCGTCTGCGATCACGACGCCAATTATCCGGGCACCGAGCCGGCCGGCCCCGGGCCGGCCGGCACCGGCGCGGCCGACGCCGCCGAGGCGGCGGCCGCGTTCATCCGCGGCCGACACGACCGGCCGTTCTTCCTGTCGGTCGGGCTGAACGAAACCCATCGGCCGTTTCCGCAGGCGGACCCGGCCAGCCATCCGGGCGAAGACCCGCGCTTTTGCCAGCCGCCGGCGCCGCTGCCGGACACGCCGCGCACGCGCCGCGACACGGCGGACTTCAAGGCGGCGGCGCGCGTGATGGACGATGCGTTCGGCCGCGTGCTGCGCGCCCTGGACGATGCCGGACTGGCCGACGACACGCTGGTGCTCTGCTTCTCCGACCACGGACTGCAGTTCCCGCGCAACATGTGCAACCTCACCGACCAGGGCATCGGCGTCTTCCTCGTCGCCCGCGGCCCCGGCGGATTCGAGGGAGGCAGGGTCATCGACGCCATGGTCAGCCTGATCGACCTGGCGCCGACGGCGTACGCGGCCGCCGGGATCGACGTCCCGGACTTCGTCCAAGGCATGCCGCTGCAGCCGCTGGCGCGCGGCGCGGTCGGCGCGTTGCACGAGGAGATCCACGCCGAGATCAACTATCACGCGGCCTACGAGCCGGCGCGCTGCGTACGAACCGAGCGCTACAAGTACATCCGCCGCTACGACCGGTATGAGCGGGTGGTGCTGAGCAACGCCGACGACGGCCCGAGCAAGACGGAGCTGCTCTCCTGCGGCTGGGAGTTCCTGCCGCGCGAGCGCGAGCTGCTGTACGACCTCGCCTTCGACCCCACGGAACAGAACGACGTCGCCGCTCGTCCCGACGTGGCGCCGGTCGCCGCCGATCTGCGCGGCCGGCTCGATCGCTGGATGGCGGCCACCGGCGACCCGCTGCTCGCCGGCGGCAGGATCGACCCGCCGCCCGGCGCGCGCGTCACCGGCGCCATGGCCCGCTCGCCGGTGTGAGATGATGGACGCCATGCAGCTCGACCACGCGCAGGCGGCGATGCCCGCCGGAGGGACCGGCCCATGAATATCGGCACGCGCAAGCAACTGCTGGTCGACGACTACGTCGTCGAAGATACCTGGAACCTCGAGCGGCGCGTCGCCAGGCCGGCCAAGCACCACGCCAACCCGGTGCTGGTCGCCGACCGGCCGTGGGAGCACAGCGACCGACCGGGGCAGCGCAACAAGGGCCTGCACGGCAACTCGGTGCTGTACGACGCCGACGAGGGACTGTTCAAGCTCTGGTACAACTCATCGCACTTCGTCCACTGGAACGGCCCGGAGGACAACACCTACACCTACTGGATCGGCTACGCCACCTCACGCGACGGCCTGGTGTGGGAGAAGCCCGACGTCGGGCTGTTCGAGTTCGAGGGTTCGACCGCCAACAACGTCGTGTTGACCGGCGAGTGGTGGGCGACCTGCGGCACCGTGCTGAAGGAGGACCGCGAGCCCGATCCGGCGCGGCGCTACAAGCTGCTCTATACCGACATCTTCGGGGTCGAGGCGCCGGAACGGCTCGTGGCGCAGGCCAGGGCGGGCGCCCTGCGTCCCGGCGTCTGCATCGCCTGGTCGCCGGACGGCGTCCGCTGGACCCCGCACGCCGGCAACCCGGTCATCGAGGGCGAGTCCGACACCATGAACACCGTGTTCTGGGACGAACGGCTGCGGCGGTACGTGCTGTACCTGCGGCCGCCGGTCTACGCGGGGCGCTGGAAGCGGCGGGTCGCGCGCGCGGAGAGCCCCGACCTGCTCCGCTGGAGCTTCCCGGAGACCGTGGTCACCCCGGACGAGCTCGACCCGGTCGAGGTCTACGGCATGCCGGTCTTCCCGTACGAGGGGCTCTATTTCGGGCTGCTGCAGATGTACTACTCGGACACGTCCATGACCATCGACGCGCAACTCGCCTTCAGCCGGGACGGGAAGCGATGGGATCGGCTGCCGGCGCGGCCGTCCTTCATCGAGCGCGGCATCGAGCACGGTCAGGCGCGGGAGTTCGACTGCGGCATGGTGTTCCCGCTGCCGCCGGTGCGCGTCGGCGACGAGCTGTGGTTCTACTACACCGGCCACAACGTCCTGCACAACGATACCGGAGCGCAGGAAAGCGCCGTGGGTCTGGCTACGCTCAAACGAGATCGGTTCATCGCGCGCCGGCCGGTGCGGCCGACCGAGGGGGCGCTGGTGACCCGGGCGTTTCCGTGCGCGGGGGACGACCTGGAGATCAACGCATGCGCGGCGAACGGCCGGCTGCAGGTCGAGGTGCTCACCGAGAGCGGCGCGGTGATCGACGGGTTCGGCCGGCGGGAGTGCGCGGCGTTCGCCGGCGACGCGCTCGCGCACGCGGTGCGGTGGAATGGCGCCGGCCTGGCCCGGCTGCGCGGCCGCGCGATCCGCCTGAAGTTCTACCTGAGCGAGGCCGACCTGTACGCCTTCCAGCTCACCGAGCGGGCGTAAGGAACGCGGTCGATGAACGTCACCAGACTCCAGCTCAGGAACTTCAAGCGGTTTACCGAACTGGAGATCGATCTGTCGGCGTGCTCGTCTCCGCCAAAGCTGGTGCTGCTGATCGGTGCGAACGGCAGCGGAAAGTCATCCGTATTCGATGCGTTCGAGTATCTTGCCGGTCCGTACAAGGGCGTCCGGGTCGACTTCCAGAGCGACGAATACTTGATCTATTTCAAGAAGGATCGGGGCGATCATGCATCGGTCTCCTGTTCGTTCGGTGGCGGAAATTCCTTCCGCCGGACGAACGGAGCGATCGACCCCGCACGCCCCGACGTGGATCTCAGGGAGGCGTTCTATGGCAGGAGTTCGCTCCGAACGATTCCGGAGCTCCGGCACCGAGATGGCGGCGCCGCCGACCTGCCGGCGGACGCCGACCGCCCGCAGCGGTCGATAGAACGGGACACGCGCTTCGAGGCCGACATCTCGCACGTCACCGCGCGCATCCTGCGCGAGGTGTGGGGAGAGCGATTCGACTCCGAGCAGATGAAGGCGCGCTTCCTCGATCCGATCAACGACGCGATGGCCAGGGTATTCGGCAATGGTGACGCCACCACCCTGCGCCTGATCGCAATGATTCCGGCGCTGGAGGGCAAGCCGCCGGACATTCGATTCAGCAAAGGGCATTCCGAGGTCCACTACGACCTGCTCAGCAGCGGCGAGAAGGAGGTCTTCAACATCCTGCTCAACCTGTTCGTCCGGCGCGAGCACTTCGCCAATGCCATCTACTTCATCGACGAGCTGGACGTGCACCTGCATACCCGGCTGCAGTACGCTCTGCTGCAGGAGATCGTGGAGCGCTGGATTCCCGAGCACTCGCAACTGTGGACGGCCAGCCACTCGCTCGGCTTCATCGACTACGGAAGCTCCAGCGACGACACCGCGATCATCGACTTCGACGATCTGGACTTCGATCGGCCGCAGGTGCTGCGGCCGACCCCCAAGACCGAGCACGTATTCGATATCGCCGTACCGCGCAGCTCGGCGCTCAAGGTGTTTCCAAACAAGCGGCTGATCCTGTGCGAGAATAAGGACGCCCTGCTCTACAATGCGATCGGCCTGCAGGACACACTGTTCATATTAGCGCAGGACAAGAATTCGATCTCTATCCAGACGAAAGGATCGGACGAGTTTCACGGCCTGATCGACCGCGACTTTCTGGGCACCGAGGAGCTCGACGAGATACGCCGCGTCCGTCCGCGTTTGCTGGTGCTGCGCTATTATTGTATCGAGAACTATCTCTATCATCCTGACAACATAGCGGAGCTCTCTCCGGCCGGTTACGACCGGGCGCGCTATCTGAGCGCGCTCGCCGTGACCATGCGCACGGTGCGGGACCGCCTGCTGGTCAGCCTGGAGAAGACTCGCAACAGCTATGAGATCATCAAGACGTTCTCCAGGGAGCTGAAGGCGCGGGCCGTCGAGGAGATTGCGACAGCGACGGCCGCCGATGACTTCGAGGAGTTCTACCGGTTCCTGAACATGAAGTCTCACCGGCCAAACGGCTACCTTGCCGGCTTCGATCTGCGGCCTGCCGATCTGGCCGCTACCCGCTGGATGCGCGACGCCATCGCCCGGATCGTCGATTCGCCTTCATCACCTACTGCTCGCCTCGGCACGACTGACCAGTAGAGGTTCGAGGGCAAACGCAGCGAACAGTACCCATGCCCCGCCGGCCAATCCCACGCCAACGAGAACATCCTTGATGACGGTCGGGTCGAGTGGTCTTGGAAAGTATTCGTTGGATGCGACATAGAACGCTACAAAGCCCGGGACGCTCAGAAACACGCTCGATACACCTGCGGTGAGCTTCCTGCGGTCCCGGGTCAACTTATATGACCTGAGCAGCAAGAACGCGAGCAACAATGACAGCATGTAAGAGAAATAGAAGAATCCGACGATGAACAGCTCGACGGTTGGCGGCACCGTAAGACATGCTACGAACGTCACCCCTGCCGCCACCGGCAGGATGAATGCAGCTCGTCGAAATCTTGCGCTGCGCATTTCAACCCACCACGGTACTATGGTGGGTTCCGAAGTCAGCCGTCCAGGGCCGCGGTCAGCAGCCGGCGGTTGTGGCGTACCACGTCGAGCAGGGTCTCGGTGCCGGCCGCGCCGGGGAAGTTGAGGAACGCGACGACCGGCGCCGGCGCGTGGAGCTCGGCGAGCGGCGCGGCGACCGCGTTGTGGTGGTTGTCGATGATCAGCGCCACCGGCGGCTCCGCCAGGGCGGCGATCGCGCCCGCCTGCGGCGGGAGCGGGCCGAAGACCCCGGCCACGTCGAAGCCTAGCTCGCGCGCCAGCGGCTCCTGGAAGCGGTGGACCAGCGCCGGCGCCCCGGCCAAGCCGCGCGCCGCCAACTCGGCGCGCCAGGCGGCGTACTCCTCGGCGATCGCCCGCAGGCTGCCGGCCGCGGCGGCCGGGGTGCCGCCGGCCGTCTGCAGCGCCGCCAGGGAACGGCGGAGCGTCGCCAGCGAGTAGTCGGTGTCGATGCGCACCACGGCCGCATCGGGCGGGGCCAACTCCTGCAGGCGGGCGGCCATCGCTTCGTAGCCGGCGAAGATCAGCGCCGACGCGCCGGCGACGGCGCGCAGGTCGGACGGCCGCAATTGATACTCGGCGGGGTGGCGCGATGCCGCCGGCGCCAGCACGCCGACCTCGCCGATGCCGGCCGCGCGCGCGAAGGCGGCGGTCCACTCCGTGGAGGCCACGACCGCAGCGCCGTCGGCGCCGGCCGCCGCGGCGCCGATGATGCAGAACGCGGCGACCGACAGGCAGCGCAACAGGCGCCGGTCAGCCACCGGCGTCGCGCCGGTGGTCGACGCCGTGCCGTTCAATCAGGGCGACCGATCATTTCTCGGGAGCGGGGTGCGCTTGCGTCCAACAGGTGGTCGCCATGCGCGCCACCGATGCGGAGCCGTCCGTCTGCGCGGCCTCGTCGATGCAGGCGGCGAGCGCCTCCGCCTCCACGCGGAAGGCGCTCAGCTCTTCCTCGGACATCTCTTCCGGATGAACCGGTTCGGACCTCGTGTCGCCGAGCGCCTCGGCAGCCAGGGCCGCCGCCGTGGCCAGGCGGTCCCGGGCGGTGGCGTTCTTCCAATCGTCGCCGTTCCCGGTCCGCAGCGTGCCGCCCTCGTACCACGCCAACTCCTCGGTGACGCCGGGCGTCGGGGCTTCTTCCGAGGCGCCATCCTCGCTGCCGGCTGCGTCATCCTCGCTGCTGGCTACGGCTTCCTCATCGCTTGGCGCGGCTTCCTCGCCATTCGCTACGGCGCCGCCATCGGTCGCTACGTCGCCACCGGTCGCTGCGGCGTCTTGGCTGCTCGGCGTCTGTCCGACGTCGCGGGCATCGTCCGATCGGAAGATGAGCGCCAGTACCACCAGGAGAATCGCCAGAAAGGCTATCGCCCCGACAATGGCGCCGATCATGCGGCGGTTCCGTGCGTTCGGGGGCCGCTGCTCGCTGCCGGGGGTTCGATCCGATCGGGTCATGCTCGCCGCCGCGCCCGCACGATAGCAGAAGTCACGGCGCGGGGGGAGGCATGGCCGCGGCTGCCGGCGGCGGGTCCGCTCACGAGCGGCTCCGCCGCCGGGCGACGATCACCACCGGCAGCAGCAGGGCGGCCGCCAGCGTCACCCCGGCGCTGGCCGGCAGGTCGATCAGCAGCGCGACCGCGAAACCGACGGCCGCCACCGCCACGCCGGCCGCCGCGGCCAGCAGGAACAACCCGCGCACGCTGCGCGCCAGGGCTGCCGCCGGGATCGCCGGCAGCAGCAGGATGGCGTCGAGCAGCAGCGCGCCGATCAGCTTCATCGCGAACGCCACCGCGCAGCCCACGGCGAGCAACACCGCCGCCCGCAGCCGCGCGACCGCGACGCCGCTGGAGGCCGCCACCTCCTGGTCGAACAGCAGCGCCGCGATGCGGCGGTGGGCGACCGCCACGAACGCCGCCAGCGCCGCCCCAAACCCGGCGATGGCGATCAGGTCGGCGCGGCTGAGCGCGAACAGGTCGCCCCACAGCACCGCGAACACCGCCGGCGCCGGCACCCCGGCGCGATAGATCACCGCCGCCGCGGCGCCGATCGTGATCACCATCAGGAACGCCGACACGTAACCAAGCCGCAGCCCGGTTCGCCGCGCGATCGGCGCCAGCGTCATCACCAGCAGCAGATCGACCGCCAGGCCGAGCAGCAGCGGATCGACCCCGACGGCGAGCGCAATGGCCGCCCCCAGCAGCGCTCCGTGCATCAGGGTGAACCGCAGGGTGACCAGCTCCAGGCGCAGTACCAGCACGCCGGCCAGCGGCAGCGACGCGCCGGCGATCAACACCGCTGCCAGCCCGCGCGCGATCGGCGCTATGCCGAGGGCCTCGAAGGGGTTCAAGCGCCGGCGTGCACGCGCCCGTCGCGCAGGTCGCGCACCGGCCAGGGAACGCGCGCGCGCGCCTCCGCGTCGTGGCTGGCCATCAGGATCGTCAATCCCAGCCGTTCGCGCAGGCGCTCCAGGAGCTCGAGCACGCCGGTCCGGGCCGCGGCGTCGAGCGACGACGTCGGCTCGTCCAGCAGCAGCAGCCGCGCGTCCTGCGCCAGGCACCGGGCCAGCGACACGCGCTGCCGCTCGCCGCCGGACAACTCCGCGTACCGGCGCCGGCGCAGGTGCCGGCACTGCGTATCGTCCATGGCGGCGGCCACGGCGCGGCGGCGCTCAGCGGCGCGCAGGCGCCGCGCCGCCGTGCCGATCTCCACCACCTCGGCGGCGGCGATCGGCAGGTCGCCGGCCGGGGAACCCTGCGGCACGTAGCCGGCCGCCGGCGAGCGCACCGGGCGCCCGCCGAAGGTGACCGTGCCGCGCTGCGGCGCCAGGAACCCCAGGATCGCCCGCAGCAGCGTGGTCTTGCCGGCTCCGTTGGCGCCGGTGATCAGCAGCCCGGTCCCGGCGGCCAGCTCCAGGCTGACCCCGCGCAGCACCGCGCGCCCGCCGCGGCGCACCCACAGACCGTCGACCCGCAACGCCTCAGCCACGCCGGCCGCCTCAGGAGGACGCGCGCCGCCGGCCCTCCATGAGCCGGGTGAACGCCGCGGTCGCCGGTACGTTGGCCAGTACGATGCGCAGCGCCGCGGTCATCGGCACCGCCAGCAGCGCGCCGACCGGACCCCACAGCCACCCCCAGAAGAACAGGAAGACGAACACGATCAGCAACGACAGGTTCAACGCGTCGCCGAGCAGCTTGGGCTCCAGAATGCTGCCGGTGACGACCTGCGCCGCCACCACGCACCCGATCGCCGCGACCGGCGTCAGGCCGACGCCGAACTGCGCGAAGGAGAACAACGATATGGCGGCGACCGCGGTGATCGAGCCGACGGTGGGGATGAAGTTGAGCAGGAAGGTGAGCAATCCCCACACCACGGCGAAGCGGACCCCGAACGCCAGCAGGATCAGGGTGGTGGCGGTGCCGACCGCCAGGCTGATCAGGGTCTTGACGCCGATGAACCGGCGCAGCGAACGGTCGATCTCGCGCAGGATGTCCGGCACCGAGCTGTGCCCATCCGGGAAGGCGTCGTGGACGCGCAGCGCCATGAGGTGCTTTCCCGACAGGAACAGGAGCGCGAAGAAGAAGACCATCACGAACGAGGTGACGCCGCGCAGCACCGACTGCGCCGCGGTCGCCAGCCGGTCCAGGGACGACAGCAGCAGGTTGCGGAGCTCTTCCAGCGGGTCGAGCGAGATCTCCACTCCGGTGATGCGCGAGACGAAGGCCATCCCGTCCTCCAGGGTCTGCGCGATGCGCGGCTGATAGGAGTCGAAGTCTCTGGTGAACTCGACCAGGCTGACGAAGATGATCAGACCGATGCCGGAAAGCGCGGCCAGCGACAGGATGCCGGTCAGGGGGACCGCCGCCCACAGCGGCAGGGTGAGGTGGTTGCGTATCATCACCAGCACCGGATCGATCAGGTAGGCCAGCATCAGCGCCACCAGGAACAGCGTCAGCACCGGCTGCGCGAGTTTCAGCGCCACGCCGACGGCGATGACGGCGATGATGAGCAGCGGCACGTTGAGCGAGCGGATACGGTCCATGCGAGGCCCGCAGCATAGCGCGATCGTCGCGCGGGTTACACTGCCTTCGTCATGGCAAGCGTCTTCACCCGCATCATCGCCGGCGAGCTGCCGGCGCACTTCGTGTGGCAGGACGATCGGTGCGTCGCCTTCCTGTCGATCGAGCCGCTGCGCCCCGGCCACACACTGGTGGTGCCGCGCGTCGAGGTCGATCACTGGATCGACCTCGACGAACGGACCCTGGCGGCGATGATGGGCGTGGCGCGCACCATCGCGCGCGCCCAGCAGGCGGCGTACCGGCCCACCCGGATCGGGTTGCTGATCGCCGGCCTGGAGGTGCCGCACGTCCACGTCCACGTGAGCCCGATGGACCGGATGCGCGACCTCGACTTCGCCAACGCCGGCCCGCACCCGGGGGACGAGGCGCTGGCCGCCGAGGCCGCGCGCATCCGCGCGGCGCTCCCGTAGCGCGCCGGCAGCGATGGACGGTTTGGCGCGGCTGGCCGACGGCGGCTATCGCGGGCGCGGCCTGGCGCTGGGCCCGGCGCCCGGCGGCGGCGCGGCGATCGTCTACTGGATCACCGGCCGCAGCGAGCGCAGCCGCAACCGGCGGCTGGCGGCGTCCGGCGACGGCACGGTGCGGACCGAGTTCATCGACCCCGGCCGCGGCGGCGACCCGGCGCTGGTGCTCTATCCGCTGCTGATGAGCCGCGGCGGGACGCACGTGGTGAGCAACGGCGAGCAGACCCGGCCGATCCTCGACGCTCTGTGCGCGGGGCAGACGCTGGAGCGGGCGCTGCAGCCGTGGTGCGCGGAGCCGGACGAGCTCGCCACGCCGCGCATCGCCGGCGCGATCGATACCGGCGCGCCGGGCGCGTGCCGTCTGGGGGTGGTCCGCGCGCGCCGCGTCGACGGCGCGGCGGTGACCGAGCGCAGCGTCTTTGCCTGCGAGGGGTTGCCGCCGGGCAGCGGGCGGTGCGTGACCACCTATGCCGGCGGTCCGGGGGAACCGGCGCCGTTTGCGGGCGATCCGCTCTGCGTGCGCTTCGATGCCGACCCGGAGGCGACCTGCGCCCGCTTCCGGGAGGCGCTGGCCGGCCCCCTGCTGGTGAGCGTGCTGGTGCGGTTCGCCGGCCCCGAGGGCTCGCGCACCGCCATCGCCAACCTGCAGGGCTGACCGTGCAGGCGATCGTCGTCGGCGACGATCCGGCCCGCTCCCTGCGCTGGCAGGAGGCGGCCGAGCCGGCGCCGCCGCGGGCCGGTCACGTCCTGGTCCGGGTCGCCGCCACCGCCGTGAACCGCGCCGACCTGCTGCAGCGCGCCGGCCGCTACCCTCCTCCGCCCGGCGCGCCCGCCACCCTGGGCCTGGAGCTGGCCGGGCGGATCGTCCGGCTCGGCGCCGGCGTGGCGGGATGGTCGGCCGGCGATCGGGTCTGCGCGATCGTCGCCGGCGGCGCCTACGCGGAGCGCTGCCCGGTCCCCGCCGGCAGCCTGATGCGCGTGCCGGACCGGCTCTCCCTGACGGAGGCGGCGGCGGTGCCGGAGGCGTTTCTCACGGCGTTCGTGAACCTGTTCCGGGAAGCCGACCTGCAGGCCGGCGAATCGGTGCTGATCCATGGCGGCGCCAGCGGGGTCGGCACGGCCGCCATCCAGCTTGCCCGGTGCGCGGGCGCGCGGGTGGCGGTCACGGCGCGCGACGATCGCAAGCTGGCGGCGTGCCGGCGGCTGGGCGCCGAGCTCGCCATCGACCACGTGCGGCAGGACTTCGCCGCGGAGATCGCGGCGGCGTGGGGCGGCGTGGACGTGGTGCTCGACATCGTCGGAGCCCCCTACCTGGAGCGCAACCTGCGGGTGCTGTCCCCCTGCGGCCGGCTGGTCCTGCTGGCGACGCTGGGGGGAGCGGCCGGGACGGTCGATCTGGCCGCGCTGATGCGCCGGCGGCTGCGGCTGATCGGCTCGGTGCTGCGCAGCCGCTCCGACCGGGAGAAGGCGGCGATCACCGCCGGATTCGCGCGGCGCTTCCTGCCGCTGTTCGCCGGCGGGCGGCTGCGGCCGATCATCGACCGCACGATGCCGATCCGGCGGGCCGGCGACGCGCACGCGCTGGTCGAGCGCTTTGGGAACGTGGGCAAGGTCGTCCTGACGGTGGAGCAGGCGCCGGTGGAGTAGAATCGCCGCCGCGATGGCTCAGGTGACCGCGAGCGGCGCAGCGCTCTTCCGGTGGATCGACGGCGCCCTGCACTTCCTGGCGGTGGAGTCGCGGTCGCAGCGCGGCTACTGGGGACTGGTCAAGGGTCGGCTCGAAGCGGGCGAGACCGTGCCGCAGGCCGCCCGGCGCGAGATCGCCGAGGAGGTCGGCCTGCGCGGCGTGAGCTTCCTCCCGGGCTTTCGCGAAGAGGTGCGCTACCGCCTGCCGTCCGGGGACGACAAGCTGGTGATCTACTTCCTGGCCGACGCCGGCGCGGACGACGTCCGCCTGCAGGCCGAGGAGCTGGCCGACTACCGCTGGCTGCCGCTGCCGCGCGTCTGCGAGCTGCTCACCTTTCCGGAAGCCGCCCGCGTGGTCGAGCGCGCGGCTCGCTTTCTGGAAGCGGGCGGCGGCGCCCCCCGCGCCGAGCACGGACCGTCTGCCGAGCACGGACCTTCGGTAGAAACCGGACCTTCGGTAGAAACCGGACCTTCGGTAGAAACCGGACCTTCGGTAGAAACCGGACCTTCGGTAGAGCACGCGCTGCAGCGGCCGCACGCCGCCGCGCTCGACCGGCTCCTGGGCCGCCGGCTCGACGTGCCGGACGATGGATTCGTGCGCGTCGTCGATTACCTGGGCAACGACGCCGCGATCGTGCAGGCAGCGCGCGTCTCCTACGGCGCGGGCACCCGCCGGGTGAGCGATGACCGCGGGCTGATCCGCTACCTGATGCGCCACCGCCACACCACGCCGTTCGAGATGTGCGAGCTGAAGCTGCACGTGCGGGTGCCGATGGACGCCTGGCGGCAGTGGATCCGCCACCGCACCGCGTCCGTCAACGAGGTCTCGACCCGCTACTCGATCGCCATCGACGCCGCGCAGGCCACGCCGCCCGCCGAATGGCGCACGCAGGCGGCCGGCAACCGGCAGGGATCGGGCGGGCTGGTCGACCGCTCGGCCGGCGAGCGGCTGAGCGCGGCGGAGGCGGACCTGCAGCGGCAGGCGCGTCAGGTCTACCGGGAGCGGCTCGACGCCGGCGTCGCGCGCGAGCAGGCGCGCAAGGACCTGCCGCTGTCGACCTATACCGAGGCGTACTGGAAGATCGACCTGCACAACCTGCTCCATTTCCTGGCGCTGCGCATGGACGATCACGCGCAGCTGGAGATACGCCGCTATGCGCGGGTGATCGGCACGGAGGTGGTCGCCCGCTGGTGCCCGCTCGCCTGGGAGGCGTTCTGCGACTACCGGCTGCGCGCGACCAGCCTGAGCCGCATCGAGACCGAGCTGGTCGCCGCGCTGACCGCCGGCGACGTCGAGGCGGGGATATCGATCGCGCGCGCGGCCGGATGGTTGGCGGAGCGCGCCGGCGAGCGCACGGGGGAGCGCGGCCGCCTGGCCCGCAATCGCGAGCGCGCGGAAGCGGAGGTCACGCTGCGGGCGCTCGGCCTGGCGGCGCCGTGGGGGGACGGCGCGGGTAAGGGGCGGCCGGCGGCCGGCGTCGACTGAAGGGAAAGGCGATGGCTCGTTCACCACGGGGTATGCGCGCGCTGCTGTTCGCTGCGGCCGCGGCACTGCTGCTGGCCGGCTGCGGCGGCCGGAACGGCGGGGGAGACGGAGCCCGCCCGGTGCGGGAGGACCTGCCGATCGCCCCCGACTTCGCGTTCGAGGCATACCAGGGCGAGAAGGAGCTCGGCGGCCGGGAGCTGCGCCTCAGCGACGTGGTCGCGCTGGGCAGGCCGATCATCCTCAACTTCTGGGCCGCGCAATGCCCGCCGTGCCAGGTCGAGATGCCGGATCTGCAGGCGTACTACGACAGGCATCGCAAGCAGGTGCTGATGCTGGGCGTCGACATCGGCGCGCTGGCCAACCTCGGCCTGCCGGAGCACGCGCTGTCGCTGCTGCACGCGCTTTCGATTACCTACCCGGCGGTGACCACCGCCGACGGCCACGTCCAGGAGGCATACGAGTTGCTGGGTCTTCCGGCCACCTACTTCATCGACTCCGCGGGGCGGATCGCGCACACCTGGACCGGCTTGCTGACGAAGGACAAGCTGGAGGAGTTGGGCGGCGCCCTGCTCGACGCCGAGCCGTAGGCCGGTGGCGACCGCAGGGACCGCCGACCGGTCCCGCCCGGCGACCGGCGGCTGGCGGCGTCTGCTCTGGTACTACGCGGCGCCGGCCGTCGCGGTGGTCGCCGCGGTCTACCTGCTCGCGCGCCTGCAGGCGGGCGCGGAGCAGGCGGCCACCGAGCTGGCCCGCTCGGTGCGGCTGGGCACCGCGTTCGGGGCCGGCATGGTCGCCTGCGTCAACCCGTGCGGATTCATCATGCTGCCGACCTACCTGTCGCTGCAGCTCGGCACGCAGGAATCGGGCTACCGGGCCGCGCCGCGGCTGCGGCGCATGCTGGCGGCGGTCCGCATCGCCGCCGCCGCCACCGCGGGGTTCGTGGCGGTGGTGGCGCCGGTCGGCGCGGTGGTGGCGCTGGCCGGGCAGGCGTTGGGGCCGGTCCTGCCGTATGCGGCCACGGCGACCGGAGCCGGCATGGCGGCGCTGGCGCTGTGGCTGCTGATCACCGGCCGCAAGATCGGCATCGCCGCCGCCAGCCGCGTGCACGTCACGCCCCGGCGCAACACCGGGAACGCGCTGTTGTTCGGCATGAGCTACGCCATCGCGTCGCTGAGCTGCGCGCTGCCGATCTTCCTGCTGGTGGTATCGACGGCGTTGACCGCCGGCGGGCTGCTGATCACCCTGGCGCAGTTCGCCAGCTACGCGCTCGGCATGGGAGCGGTGATCACGGCGGTCACCCTGGGCGCGGCGTTGTTGCGTGACACGCTGGCGCAGCGGCTGCGGGCGCTGCTGCCGTTCGCCAACCACGTCGGCGTGCTGTTCCTGCTCGGCGCCGGCGTCTATCTGGTCTACTACTGGGTGGCGGTGACGCCGGTCGCCTTCTGAGGCCGTCCGGCCGCCGTGCGCGGCGCGCGCCGGGGTAAGGTGCGGGCGCGATGCTGACGCTGTTCCTGCCCCTGGCCCAGGTCGACGCGTGGCTGCCGGGCGTGGTGCTGCTCGGCTTTGCGGTCGGCGTGCTGACCGGGCTGTTCGGGGTGGGCGGCGGGTTTCTGCTCACGCCGGCGCTCAAGGCGCTGTTCGGGGTGCCGTACCCGGTCGCGGTCGGCACCGATCTGGTGCAGATCTTCCTGACCGGCACGGTCTCCGCCTACCGGCACGGACGGGCCGGCAACGTGGAGTGGCGTCTGGGGCTGGTGCTCGGCGCCGGGGGGGTGGCCGGGGCGGAGCTGGGCGTGCGCATCCAGAACGCGCTGGCGTCGATCGGCGAAGTCGGCGTGTCCGGCAGCCGCGTCACGCTGCTCGACTTGGTGCTCGGCGGCCTGTTCGTGGCGCTGCTGGCGGCGGTCGCCGTGCTGATCTGGCGCGAGACCCGGTCCGGCGGCGGCGTCGACACGCGCGTGGGGCGGGCGCTGCGGGCCGTCCGGCTGCGGCCGGTCATCGCCCTGCCGCGCTCCGATCTGGCCGGCATCTCGGTCTGGGTGCCGCTCGCCATGGGCCTTGGCGTGGGCGTGCTGACCGGCCTGATGGGGGTAGGCGGCGGGTTCGTCAACTTTCCGCTCCTGATCTACGTCCTGGGCGTGCCGACCCACGTCGCGATCGGCACCAGCGCCGTGCAGGTACTGCTCGCCTCCGGCTACGGGGCGCTCCGCCACGCCGGGCAGCGGCACGTGGAGTTGCCGCTGGTCCTGTTCCTCACCGCCGGGTCGGTGCTGGGCGTGCAGGTCGGCGTGCGCCTGGCCAGGCGGTTCCGGGGGCCGCGCATCCGCCGCCTGTTCGCCGGCGTGATGCTCCTGGGCATCGCCGTGATCGTCTGGGACCTGGGCCGGCAACTGCTCGCCGGGTAGGTACCGTATACGCGCGTTCCATCGACAACAAGAAAGCATCCGCACCGATTCGTTGCCGTCGGCGCTGTCGGGAAAAGGGGCTGATCCTGACGAGCCCGTAGAAACGCGCGAGGTAAAGGTAAGGAGCATCGGAGCTCATCCAGGCATAGGAGCCGTGTTGCCTCACCCAAACTCGGCGGTGAGCGTCATCGTGCGTTCCGCCCGGCAGGCGAGTCAGGCGGCATACGCTTGCGGGCGGATACGGCATCCCGGTTGCGGACCTGCATCGTCTCCTCGCCCATCGACACCGCATAGATGCCGTTCCGCGTCAGATAAGTGATCACGTCGTCCGGCAGGCGTAGCGACGAGAATACCGCCACCAACGGCAGCTCCCGGTACTCCGGAAAGTAGAGCCCGAACTCCCCGCTCTTCAGAAACTCCACGAATTTTTTCGCGTACTCGCTCAGCGCGGTCGACTTGGTCTCATTGAGCAGCACCGCCTGCGTCCCCACGTAGAGCGCGTCGAACTCGCGCCGGCAGTGCGGATCGTCGCTGCGAACGCGGGACATGGTGACGCTGAACGAGCGTTCGTCGCCGCAGCCCAGTTCGTCGCGCGCGATACGCCGCAGGCTGGGGGCCACGATGTCCTGCACGACGGTGCCCATCTTGTTGGCCAGCTCGCCCCAGCGCCGATTCATCGCTTTCCGATCTCGGGCCGCCTCCGCGCGGTCCTCCGCGCGGTAACGGGCCGCCTCCTCACGGTCACGGGCCGCCTCCGCCTTCAGCTCCTCGATGGCGTGCTCGATGCTGCGCAGGGAAGCCGCGTTCTGCTCCATGAGCCGTTCGAACAACAGTTCCAGGCGATCGATCCTGTCCTCCACCACCGCCGTCCGCGCTTTGAGAGTACTCATCGTATGACCACCTGTTCGGTACAGAATAGGTCCCTACGCGGTAGGCGGCAATCAACGCTCGGGCGGCGTCCCCGTGCCGACCAGCTTGGCAGGCTGCGTCGCCATCCTGTACCGTGCCGTGCACGCGCCGCGCCGCGGCGCGCCGGGAGGAGGCGACATGGGCACGCGGATCAGAGTGGGCGTCGTGGGCGCCGGCGCCAACACGCGCGGCATGCACATCCCGCGCCTGCAGGCGATCGACGGCGTGGAGGTGGTGAGCGTCTGCAACCGATCGCACGCCTCCGGCGCGCGCGTGGCGGCGGAGTTCGGCATCCCGGAGGTGCTGCCGAGCTGGCGGGCGGTGGTCGAGTCGGAGGTCGACGCGGTGGTGATCGGCACGTGGCCCTACCTGCACGAACCGGTGACCGTCGCCGCGCTGCAGGCCGGCAAGCACGTGCTGTGCGAGGCGCGCATGGCGCGCGACGCGGCCGAGGCGCGGCGGATGCTGGCGGCCTCGCGCGCTCGCCCGGAGCTGGTCGCGCAGATCGTCCCGTCGCCGATGACCCTGCGGGTCGACGGCGCCATCCAGCGGCTCGTCGCGGAGCGGTTCCTGGGCGACCTCCTGGTCGTCGAGGCGCGCGTCTCCACCGGCTTCCTGGATCGCGACGCGCCGCTGCACTGGCGGCAGGACGCCGACCTGTCCGGCCGCAACATCATGAGCATGGGCATCTGGTACGAGGCGATGATGCGCTGGGTCGGCACGGCGCGCCGCGTGTCGGCGATGGGCAGGACCTTCGTGCCGCGCCGGCGCGATGCGTCCGGGGCGCTGCGCGACGCGCTGGTCCCGGAGCACGTCGACGTCACGGCCGAGCTCCACTGCGGCGCGCAGCTCCACTTGCAGGTCTCGGCGGTGGCGGGGCTGGCCGGCGGTTCGGAGGTCTATCTGTTCGGCTCGGACGGGACGATCCGCTACGACGGCGACACCGACACGGTATGGGCTGGGCGCCGCGGCGACGACGCGCTGGCCGAGGTGGCGGTGCGTCCCGACGAGGCGCGGTCGTGGCGGGTCGAGGACGAGTTCGTCGGCGCCATCCGCGGCGAGGAAGAGATCGTGCTGACGCCGTTCACCGTCGGCCTGCAGTACATGGAGTTCACCGACGCCGTCGGCCGCAGCCTGGCCGCCGGCTGCGTGGTCCCCGTCGAGCCGGCCTAAGCACCTCGGTCCGTCCGTCCGGGTCCTGTGGAGCTTCCCGCCCTCGCGCTGGTGCTGGCCGTGGGCGTCGTCGGCGGTTTTCTCAACACCGTAGCCGGCGGCGGCAGCGCGCTCACCATGCCGGTGTTGATCTTCCTGGGCCTGCCGTCCAGCGTCGCCAACGGCACGGTGCGGGTGGCGATCCTCCTGCAGAACCTCACCGCCGTCGCCGGCTTCCGCGGCAAGGGCCACTTCGAGCCGGCGCTCGGCCTGCAGCTCGGCCTGCCGGCCCTGGCCGGCGCCGTGGTCGGTTCGCGCATCGCGGTCGACGTCCCGGACGCCGTGTTCAACGCGGTGCTGGCGGGCGTCATGGTGCTGGTGCTGGTGTCGATCTTCGTCAAGCCGAAGCCGGCCGGCGAACGGGTCGCGCCGGCGCAGCCGCCGGCCGGCTCGCGCCGCATCCTGCTGATGGCGATCTTCTTCGCCATCGGCGTGTACGGCGGCTTCATCCAGGCCGGCGTGGGGTTCCTGATCATGAGCTCCCTGATCTTCCTGAGCGGCTACGACCTGGTCCGCATCAACGCGGTCAAGGTGGCGGTGATCCTGATCTACACGGTGGCCGCGGTCGTCGTGTTCCTGCTGAACGGCAAGGTGGCATGGGGGCCGGGCCTGACCCTGGCGGCCGGCAACGTCGTCGGCGCCTGGCTGGGCGCGCGCTTCTCGGTCGCCGGCGGCGAGCGGTGGATACGGGTGTTCCTGGTCGTCGCCGTGCTGGTGATGGCGGTGCGGGTCTCCGGGCTGCCGGAGCTGGTCGGCATCCTCTGACGGTGCCGGCCGGCGTGCGGTATGGTCTGTCCATGCCCGTGACCCGGAATGCCGTCGTGCGCAAGCTCCAGGAAGGCGAAGTGCCGATCGGGGCGCTCGCCACCGATACCGCCCACGAGTCCCAGTTGGAGCTGCTGCAGCGCGCCGGCTACGACTTCCTGATGCTCGACGACGAGCACGGCGAGTTTCCGCCCGACCGCATCGCCTCCATCTGCCGCGTGGGCCGCTTGGCGGGGTTTCCCGTGATCGTGCGCACCTTCTGCACCTACGAGCACGTGCGCCGCGCGCTCGACCTCGGCTCGCTCGGCGCCATCCTGCCGATGGTCGACACCGCCGAGCAGATCGACACGCTGCGCCGCGCCGCCTTGCTGCCGCCGGCCGGCGAGCGCGGCCCGGGCGGCCCCGGCAACCGCCACGTGAGCGACGTTCGCCGGGAGACCTGGGCGGAGCTGGAAGCGCAGCTCGCCATCATCCCGATGATCGAGACGCCGCGCGCCGTGGGCGATCCGGCCCTGTTCGACCGGCCCTGGGTCACCGCCTGCCTGGTCGGGCCGTATGACCTGATGATGTCGCACGGCATCGCCTTGCGCGACTTCTACCGTCCGGGCGGATCGCACGAGGCGGTCATCCGGCGGGCGATCGACGGCTGCGCGCGCGTCGGCAAGCCGTGCGGCACGGTGGTTCCCAACGGCGACGGCGCGGCGCGCTGGATCGCCATGGGCGCCAGGCTGATCGTCTGCGGCGAGCTGAACGCGATGCTTGCCGATCAGGCCAAGCGCAACGTCGACGCCATCAGGACGGCGGCCGCCGTGACGGCGCCGTGACCGGGGCACGACTACGCGGAGGAGGAGACACATGACACGCCATGCACGGATCGTCGGCCTGCGGGCAGAGCAGATCGACGAGTACAAGCGGTTGCACAAGGCGGTGTGGCCCGAGGTGTTGGACCGGGTGCGCCGCTGCAACATGCGCAACTACTCGATCTTTCTGCGCCGCATGCCGGACGGCAAGCACTACCTGTTCGCCTACTTCGAATACGTCGGCAGCGACTTCGCCGCCGACATGGCGGCGATGGCGGCCGATCCCAAGACGCAGGAGTGGTGGAAGCTCACCGACCCCATGCAGGAGCCGCTGCCGGACCGTCCCGAAGGCGAATGGTGGGCTGCCGCCGAGGAGGTCTTCCACGTCGATTGAGCCGGCTCCAGCAGCCTGCGTCCTCGCAGCAGCCTGCGTCCTCGCAGCGTGAACGAGCGGCGCATCCGGGTCGACGGGCAACACATCGGGTCGCCGGGACCGTGCGCGACCATCGACACGAAGATCCGACCGTCCCGGATGGTGAGGCTTTCCACGCGTACCCGATCACCTATGAACGCACGTCCCGCCTGAACCGGCGTGCCGTCGCGGTCACGCATCGCCAACAAGTGGATGAAGGTGCCGCTGCCGCCCGGGTCGATGAAGACGACTACCGCCGCATCGGCGATCCGGTCGCCGTCGAGGTCGCCAAAGGCGGCCAGGTCGTCTACCAGCCCGGCGTGCACCCGCTCCGTCGCGCCGGCGCCGAACGTGATCGATCCCCGCCCCCGATCGAATCGAATCGGGGTCTCCTCGTCGCCGAGCAGCGGCAGATGGTATTGGCCATCGAGGAGCTGTTCGAGCGCAAGACGCCGCAGTTCACCGCCGGCGGGCGCCCCGGCTTCCTCCTCGGCGTGAGCCGGCGGCGCGGCCGCCAGCAGGCCGACCGCGAAGAGCGCGGGCGCGACTCCCGTCTTCAGGCGCATGGCACTGAACCGCCTTCGCGGCAGGGCGGCGTCTGCGGTCTCGATTCGGGAGCCATGCCCCACACGCAATTTCGTACGGGTTATGCTGGCCCCATTCATGGCCAGTGATCAACCTCTCATCGTGCAGGGTGTGGATACGCTCCTGCTGGAGGTAGCCAGTCCCCGTTTCGAGGCCGCACGGTCGCAACTCCTGGCGTTCGCGGAGCTGATCAAGGCGCCCGAGCACGTGCACACCTACCGCATTACCGCCCTGTCGATCTGGAACGCGCGCTCCGCCGGGGTCACGGTCGACCAGATCGTCGCCACCCTGCGCGAATTCAGCCGCTACCCGGTGCCGGACGCCACGCTCGTCGAAATCCGCTCGCACGCCGCCCGCTTCGGCAAGCTGCGCCTGCTGGCCGGGGACGACGGCCTGACGCTCGAATCGAGCGACGACGAAGCGCTGGAGATCGTGCGCCGCCGCCGCGAAGTATCCCGATGGCTCGGTGACCGCGTCGACCGGCGCTCGTTCCAGGTCGACGCAGAGAAACGCGGCCTGCTCAAGCTGGCGCTGGTGCGCGCCGGGTTTCCGCCCAACGACGAAGCCGGCTACGCGCGCGGCCTGCCGCTCAGCTTCGCGTTGCGCGGCACCACCCTGAGCGGGCAGCCGTTCGGGTTGCGCGGCTACCAGGCGGAGGCGGCGCGCGCCTTCGCTGCCGCCCGCCACAGCGCCGGCGGCAGCGGCGTGATCGTGCTGCCGTGCGGCGCCGGCAAGACGGTGGTCGGCCTGGCCTGCGCGCGGGCTTTGCAGTGCACTACCCTGGTCCTCTGCACCAGCGTCACCGCCGCCCGGCAGTGGATCGCGGAGGCGCTCGACAAGACCACCCTGGAGGCGGAGCAGGTGGGCCTCTACGCCGGTCCCGACCGCGCCCTGCGGCCGTTCACGGTGGCCACCTACCAGATGCTCACCCACCGCCGTCGGGCCGGCGACCCGATGACCAATCTGGAAGTGTTCGACCGCGGCAACTGGGGGCTGATCATCTACGACGAAGTGCACCTGCTGCCGGCGCCGGTATTCCAGGTTACCGCAGCCCTGCAGGCGCGCCGGCGGTTGGGGTTGACCGCGACCCTGGTGCGGGAAGATGGCCGCGAGGATGACGTATTCGCCCTGATCGGTCCCAAGAAGGCCGACGTTCCCTGGCGCGAGCTGGAGCAGCAGGGGTGGGTCGCCACCGCGCGCTGCACGGAGGTGCGCGTGCCGCTGCCGGCGCCGCGGCGCCTGAGCTACGCTGCGGCGGGAGCGCGCATGCAGTTCCGCATGGCGGCCGAGAATCCGGCCAAGACCGACTTGGTGCGCGCGCTGCTGGAGCGGCACCGCGACGACCGCATCCTGGTGATGGCGATGTACGTCGAGCAGATCGAGGAGCTGGCCGCCGCCGTTTCCATCCCGGTGCTCACCGGCAGCTCCTCCCAGAAACGGCGCGACAAGCTGTTCGCCGCGTTCCGCAACGGCGAGCTCCGCTGCCTGGCGGTGAGCAAGATCGGCAGCCTGGCTCTCGACCTGCCGGAGGCCAACGTCGCGATCCAGATCTCCGGGACCTTCGGTTCCCGTCAGGAGGAGGCGCAACGCCTCGGCCGCATCCTGCGCCCCAAGCGGGACGGGAGTCAGGCGCACTTCTATTCGCTGGTCAGCGCCGCCACGGTCGAGCAGGAATACGCCATGCACCGCCAGCGCTTCCTCTGCGAGCAAGGCTACGAATACGCCATCGTCGACGTCGAAGTGGAAGTGGCCGCTGGCGACGCAGAAGCCGCGGCGCCGGCCACCGACCGGGCGGCGGATGATGCCGCCGCGCCGGCTGCTGCCGGAGCCGGCGGCGAGCGCCGGCTGCTGCTGGCGCCCGCGGGCGCGCCCGGTCGGCCGCGGTGAAGCTGGCGGACGTCAAGTGGGAGCGGCTCCTGGATCTGCTGCCGCAGTGGGACGAGTTGCCGCCCAACCAACGCCTGCTCTGGCTGGACATGCAGCCGGAGGAACGCTACGAGCTGCACCGCGCCGGCGTCCGGGTACTGATCGACGGAGGATGGATCGCGCCGGCCGGCGGCAAGTACTATGCCGTGCCGAGCCGGCGGCGCTACTTCCATCGCGTCTTGCGCGCGCTGTCCCGCGCGCAGGTACTCGAAGACTACGGGCGCGGCGACCCGCAACGCCTGATCGACTACCTGACCGCGCATTTCTCACCGCGCGATTGCGCGGCGCTGAGCCGCTCCGGGGCCGGAACCAACACCAGCCGCGTCGAACTGGCCGCGGAGATGGGCCGCGGGGAGTGGGTGGCCGACTTTCTGCGGGAGGAGCCCGGCGCCGAAGCCAAGGGACCCGCGCAGCGACGATGGCGCCTGGCGCTGCCGACAACGGTCGCCAGCGCGCGTCAACTGATCGCAACGGTGCTCTATCACGGCACGCCGATTCCCATCGCCGCGCTGCTCGCCGCGCTCCGCGGCACCACCGATGAGGAGGTCCTGGCGCCGGGGCTGGCATTCGCCTGCCGGGAGGCGCTGGCGTTGATCGGCCTCGACCGGGAAGGGCGGCTCTTCGCCGGCGTGTGGCGCTCACCCAGCGCGGGGCAGCTTGCCGCTGTTCCGGAATCGGCGCCTGAGTTCGACAGCGACGAAGCGCTGTTCTGCCGGCCGCTGTTAATCGATGACATGGCGATGCTGCTGGTCGAGGCGACCGCGGCGCCGCCGCGCCTCAAGGCCGCCGATCACTTCGAGCTGTTCGCGCGCTCCCGCAACGCGATCGCCCGCGCACTCACGGCGTTACCGACCTGGCTCGACACCTCCGGCACAACGCTGCCACACGGCGTTCGGGTCGACCTCGCCGCGGCGTCCGTGCACCAGCTTGGGTTGGCTGCGGTCGCGGGTGACCGCGGCAAGGACCTCCGCCTGGTGGTGACCGAGCGCGGGCGGCGCTGGTTGGGCCTCGCCGTCGGCGCCCGGCTCAAACTGGTGCTCGACGCGTTGCGCGACGCCGCGGATGGCGAGTTCCCGTGGCCGGACGACGACGACCAGGATGACGAATTTCCGCTGTCCGACGACGAAGATGCGGATGAGTCCGCCGGCGACGGCCCGTTGATCCTCGACGCCCACCTCAATTATCTGCCGTACGATCCCGGTCCGGAAGCTCGGTGGTATCCGCCGATCGAATGCCGCGCAGCGGTGGCTGCCGCCTTTCGCTCGATTGCGGGCGCCGCGGCGGTGACTCTGACCGATTTCATTATCGAGTGGCGGAGCAAGAACAATCCGCTGACCGAAGGCGGCGGCGTCGGCGTCTTCCTGCCCCTCGAAGTCGTCAATATCCTCGAGGAGGAGTGGGAGGCAACATTGGTCACCTTCTTCTTCCAGCGTCTGGTGGCATTGGGAGGAGTGACGCTGGGGCGGCTCGTCAGCGGCCGAGTCGGCTTCCGTCTCACGCCTGTCGGCCGCTATCTGCTGCTGGATACGGATCGGTTCGAGTTCGAGGAGGCCGAGGATACCGGCGAGGTTCTGGTGCAGCCCAACTTCGAAATCGTGTTCCTGGCGCCGTCGGCGGACGCCCAGCTCCGGGCCCGCGCCTATGCGGAGCCGACGGCGGCGCTGGAGGGACCGGATGCGGTCGGCACGTTGTTCGTCCTGCGCCGCGAGTCGGTGCAACGCGCCGTCAGGGCAGGCCGGGATGCGGATGGCATCGTCGCCTCGCTGCGCCGGTTGTCGAAGCATCCGCTGCCGGACAACGTGGAACGGCAAGTCGCCGCGTGGGCCGCTGAGGTGCGTTGGATCGCCGTGCGCCCGGCGGTGGTGGTGGACTGCGGCGAAGCCGAGACCGCAGCGCGGGTATTGGCCGCAGTCGGCAAGAATGGCCGGCAACTCTCCGCCACCGCGGTGGAGCTGCTCGCCGGGAGCGACCTCACCGCGGCGATACGCAAGAAGCTGGGCGCCGCCGGTATCTTCGTACGGTCATGAATCCGGCGTCACCCGCTCGTCCGTGGCGGCACGCCGTCAGGTACCGGTGATAAATGCGCGGAACCAATCGGGTAATTCGAGGTCAGGCCGGAGCGCGACGACACCGGTGCGGTGTTGTTCGACGTAGGCCGCGCGGGTCAGCCATGCCGCCTCCTCGGCGTTCGGGACCAGCAGGAGGGTCCGGTCTGGCCGGCGCGTGCCCCAGCGTAGCGCGTCGGCGTACGGGTGCACGCTCTCCATCATGCCGCTGAGGATCGTGTTCGCGCGTGCCCGGTACTTGGCGTCGAGGACGACGAATCGGGTCATCTCGCCGGCGGATTGCAACGTCACTACCAAATCGGGCTGGCACTCGCGGGAGGCCGACCAACCTTCGTCCCGTTCACAGCCCTTGGTGTTGCGGAACGTCGGCTGCAAATGAAGCGTGACGCTACGTCGGTCGTCGCGACTGCCGGTCAGTCTGCGCCGGTCGGTGGCGCCCGAGGTGGTCCACGCGAAACCGGGGAGCCATTCCTGCAGCTTCTTTGCCAGTGCGACGAAGCACCACCGTTCGTAGATCTCCCAGGTCGGGCTGAGCGGCAGCAGGTCCTGCGGGTCCAGCCGATACACGCCGCGCCGCAACGCTTCCCAGCCGACGCGCCAGAACCGCGCGTAGAGTGGATGCGCCGCCACCGCGTTGAGTCCGGCCGCCGTGACCTCGGGCCGGCGTACTACGCTGAACGGCCGGTGGCGCGCGGCGGCCGTGAACCCTCGCTCCATGTCGCCGAGGATCCGGCGCCACCGATCGACGCGCTTGGCGATGCCGGTTCGCGTGTCCTCGTCCTGTTTCTTCGCGCGCCTTTCCAGCGACTTGGCGAGCTTCCTGCACCGGAGCAGCAGCGCGCGCAGCATGTGGAGGATGCACCGGTTCGCCGGCGCGTCGAGCGTGCGCTCCACGGCGGGCGCGTCCAGGATCGGCTCGACGGCCGGTGGCATTGATCCGGCGACCGGCCGAATCGCCGCCAGCGCGCCGGGTTGGCGCAACGTTGACCGGACGGTCCGCACGTCGGCCCGCCGCACGTCCCGGAGCGGGACAAATCGTCGCCGCGACCGCAGGACGCTCACCGGTTCGCGTCGAATCGCCGCCAGCGCCGTCTCCAGATCGCGCCGTCTTCTCCGCAGCCGCTCGAACAGCACGAGCGGATCGTCGGTTTCGCCAAGCGCGCCGAGCCGCCGGCGGGCCGGCTCCTCGCCGACGACCAGATGCGCGTCGAAATCGACGATCTCGTCGACCATACGCGCGAACAGCTCGCGGCCGGTCTTGCCCGGATCGGGGCTCACGTCCAACCGCCAGACCCCCAGCAAGCGATCGCCCGCAGCGAGCAACTCGGCGCGCACCTCGCCGGCGTAGAACCCCGGTTGCCACCTCCACTCGTTCCCGGCTGCCTCGACTCGGGCGAGCGGCTCGTCGTCGACCAGCAGCCGACACTCGCCATCGGGAGGCCCGACGAAGGTGGTCTCCCGGCGTTCGGAGAACCCGCGGTTCAGGTCGCACGGATCCAGTTCGCGAAGCCCGTCCTCGCCGCGAGCTCGCAGCGTTATCCCGTCGGCGGCCACGTCTCTAACCTAACCTAACGCCAGAACCGGAAGCTGCCGAGTTGATCCAGGTCGCCGATCAGTTCCTCGACCTTGGCGGCGGAGAGACTGAGATTCCGTTCCGCAAGGGCGGCCTTGCAGCCGTCGAGCGCGGTCCGCACCCGCGGAGCATCGTCGCCGCGCAGCTTCGGCAGCACCTTCGCGTACAGCACCCGGTCCAGCGCTGCCTCCACCGAAAGGTCGGCCCTCTGTGACTGCCGCTGCTCCATGAACCGCACTACCTCCTCGATCACTCGCCAGCCAAAGTGCAGCCGCGCCGGGCTCAGCGCAGCCATGATGAGCATGAGGACTTCCTTGACCGACTCCCTGTCCTGATCGTCCAGCGGACTGCCGGCCCAACCCGGCCACCGGTCCACCTTCACGTCCCAGAACTCCAGCGTGAACGCGCGGTCGAGCACCTTGTCGGATATGCCCATGGTCGTCTCGTCCATGTTCACCGTGCCGATGAGCACGAGGTTGCCCGGATACCGAATACTCGGCGGGATGCCGGAATCTCCGGCATCCTCGCCGTGCAACTCGATCCGGCCGTCATCGAGCTCCATCGCGCTGAGGATCGGCGCCAGGTACTGCTCGGGGTGCGATAGATTCATCTCGTCGAGCACGCAGACGTGCGGCAGGGAATCGTTCTTGGCCGCCCGCATCAGGAACCGCACGAACTCGGTCGCCGTGTACCGGTTCCCGCCGAGCGGGTTGACGTAGCCGAGCAGCGGCGTCGGGTCGTGCCAGCCGGGCTGCACCGCGATTGTGCAGAGGCGATCGTTCGACGTGTCGGTCGGTCCGGTCAGCGCCGTGGCGTATTCTATGGCGAGTCGGGTCTTGCCGGTGCCGGAGAGCCCGGTGAGCACCGCGAAGTGGCGCCGTTCATGCGCCCAGAGGCCGAGGTGAAGCGCTTCCACCGCATCGCGCTCGAAGATGAGCCGGCCGGCCTCCCGGACCGACTCGAAGTGCTCGGTTATCCGACCGAGATCGGGCTGCTCGAGATTGTCCGCGCTACCGCCGTCGGTAGACGCGGAAGCGGGGACAATGGCTTGCTCGCCGTGGATCTCGACCAGGACATCGAGTAGCAGCATACGCCGGGCCACGGCGTTCCAGTCGGCGCGATCCACTTGGCCGACCGCGCGTTCTATGTGGTCCAGGAGCCACCGATTCACTTGCGCGTCATGTGAGTCGTCCTTGTTTCCACTCAGGATTTCGTACAGATGCTCTGTTCGTCCCGGTCTCTTGTGCGCCGCAAAGTCGTACGGGAATAGCACGGAGAAGGCGCGCGTGGTTATGACTGGCGATCCGTGCGGCTTGTCTGGCCACACGCGTCCCCTTACCTCGCGCATGCGTTCATCCAGCCAAGTGGCCCTTCCCTGGACGTCTTCCGGAGGACCATCGGTAATGTCGCGGAACCATCCACGGAACTTCTGATCGGTCAGCGCTGCATCGAGACCGGGCCTTAAAAGATGGTTGTATGTTAAATCGTAGAGAGGATTCTGTTCCCAGATGAGGCGCTGAAATTCCTCGCTCGCGCGCTCCTCGGCCGGCGTTTCCTGCACTTTCTGCAGAAATTCCGCGATATCCGCGATCTTTTCGACCATCTTCGGGGACTCGTCGAGCCGCCGCTCGGCCTCTCGGCAAGCGTCATGGAGACCCTCCGTTGTCTTCAAGTCGAACTTCGTCATGACGCTTCTCCATGCTCTACTCGATGTTCGAGACGGCGAGCGAGCCGCTCTAAATCGGCCACGCGATACCGTCTGCGGCCGATCACTTGTCTGGCGGACCCAAGTTTGAAGTGCTTGCTGAGTCCGGTACAATGATCCTTCGCGCTCATTTGCGTGCTGCCTCCGTCTCTGAGATGATTATCGTTTTTGTGATCATCGCTTTTCGCTTTGATGATAACCAATGGAGGAGATGCTGTCAACCTGCGGCGTATCGCGCGTGATGAATTGGGCTGCGGCGACGAGCTCTCCTTCAGCACCCCTGTCCCGCGTCCGCCCGACGATGTGGCCCCTATCTGACGCGGAACGGCATCTATGCGGTGTCGATGGGCGAGGAGACGATGCAGGTCCGCAACCGTGACGCCGTATCCGGCGGGGGGCCGGGGAGGAAGGCCGGTGCCGCTGCGTAGGTGGAGATCACCGCCGACTATGCGCGGCACAAATCTTGCGACAGCATGGCCGGCATGAGCGCTGCCGACGCCACGCCCACCCGGAGCCAGCGGTCGCCGCCCGCAAGCTGATCGACTGGCAAGCCGCCGTTCAGTTCGTGGACGGCTCCGGAACCGCCCGCAGAACGTCGGTAGGCCCGTAGTACGCCCGGAACGACCGCCGTGCCCACTTGGTGTTGGCCCTACGACCGCCCGCGCTGGTTGCCGCCTACCGCGTAGGGACGTATGCTGTGCCGAACAGGTGGTCATGCGGTGAGTACTCTCGAAGAGCGGACGGCGGTGCTGGAGGACAGGACCGATCGCCTGGAACTGTTGCTCGAACGGTTCATGGCGGAGGCGGCCCGGGATCGTGCGGAGGCGGCCCGAGCCCGTGAGGAGGACCGCGCGGAGGTGGCCCGTGACCGCGCTGAGGCGGCCCGAGATCGGAAAGCGATGAATCGGCGCTGGGGCCAGCTGGCCAACAAGATGGGTACCGTCGTGCAGGACATCGTGGCCCCCAGCCTGCGGCGTATCGCGCGTGACGAATTGGGCTGCGGCGACGAACGCTCCTTCAGCGTCACCATGTCCCGCGTCCGCAGCGACGATCCGCACTGCCGGCGCGAGTTCGACGCGCTCTACGTGGGGACGCAGGCGGTGCTGCTCAATGAGACCAAGTCGACCGCGCTGAGCGAGTACGCGAAAGAATTCGTCGAGTTTCTGAAGAGCGGGGAGTTCGGGCTCTACTTCCCGGAGTACCGGGAGCTGCCCCTGGTGGCGGTATTCTCGTCGCTGCGCCTGCCGGACGACGTGATCACCTATCTGACGCGGAACGGCATCTATGCGGTGTCGATGGGCGAGGAGACGATGCAGGTCCGCAACCGTGACGCCGTATCCGCCCGGAAGCGTACGCCGCCGGACAGGTGACGGCCCGCGCCGGCTAGACGAACGCCCTACGACCGCCCGCGCTGGTTGCCGCCTACCGCGTAGGGACGTATGCTGTGCCGAACAGGTGGTCATGCGGTGAGTACTCTCGAAGAGCGGACGGCGGTGCTGGAAGACAGGACCGATCGCCTGGAGCTGTTGTTCGAACGGTTCATGGAGCAGAACGCGGCTTCCCTGCGCAGCATCGAGCACGCCATCGAGGAGCTGAAGGCGGAGGGAGCCCGAGCCCGTGAGGAGGCGGCCCGAGCCCGCGCGGAGGACCGCGCGGAGGCGGCCCGTTACCGCGCGGAGGCGGCCCGTTACCGCGTGGAGGCGGCCCGAGCCCGTGAGGAGGACCGCGCGGAGGTGGCCCGTGACCGTGAGGAGGCGGCCCGAGCCCGTGAGGAGGACCGCGCGGAGGTGGCCCGTGACCGTGAGGAGGCGGCCCGAGCCCGTGAGGAGGACCGCGCGGAGGTGGCCCGAGCCCGTGAGGAGGCGGCCCGAGCCCGTGAGGAGGACCGCGCGGAGGCGGCCCGTAACCGCGCTGAGGACCGCGCGGAGGCGGCCCGAGATCGGAAAGCGATGAATCGGCGCTGGGGCGAGCTGGCCAACAAGATGGGCACCGTCGTGCAGGACATCGTGGCCCCCAGCCTGCGGCGTATCGCGCGCGACGAACTGGGCTGCGGCGACGAACGCTCGTTCAGCGTCACCATGTCCCGCGTTCGCAGCGACGATCCGCACTGCCGGCGCGAGTTCGACGCGCTCTACGTGGGGACGCAGGCGGTGCTGCTCAATGAGACCAAGTCGACCGCGCTGAGCGAGTACGCGAAAAAATTCGTGGAGTTTCTGAAGAGCGGGGAGTTCGGGCTCTACTTTCCGGAGTACCGGGAGCTGCCGTTGGTGGCGGTATTCTCGTCGCTACGCCTGCCGGACGATGTGATCACCTATCTGACTCGGAACGGCATCTATGCGGTGTCGATGGGCGAGGAGACGATGCAGGTACGCAACCGTGACGCCGTATCCGCCCGGAACGCACGGTAAACGTTCAGCGAGTAGTTGCGCTTTCTTCAACGCAACGGCACCTCCGTCAAGCAAGCGATTAGTTCTGGAGACGCAAGGATCCCATGCTCGCCGTTGGTATTCAGGAGGTTGAATGTCGGAGAACGAGAAAGTCGAGAGATGCCTGATATGGACGGACAGTCCGGCAAATGTTGATTACAGCCCTGTCGGTGATAGACGTGGAGGATTTTATCTGCGCTGGAAAGTGGATTCGCCACGAGCAGGAGGATTGTATAGCGTCAAAGATGACCCACCATTGCCGGTAGTAGAACTTCACGGCCTTGATGAAGACGTAAGGGCGCGTCTGACGACTCTGCTTGTCGATTTGCGGAACCAGAACGATGAAGCGTATGTGCCGGAAGTTACCAAGGATCTGATCGAACGCGCTCGTAGAGCACGGCCGCTGGACGTGGACGAACGCGTCCAGAGACTTCTCAGGTTCATCGGGAAGCAGTCGAAGTCGATAGGTGACGCTGTAACGCTTGATTCCATGGCTCCGCCGACGGACATTTATATGCAAGCGATGGCGTGGTCAGAGTCGACTTCGGCAGGTGAAATTGATTATTTACTGGGTTATCTGAGAGATGATCAGCAGCGCTGGATCAAGAGTCTGCATAAATTATGTGTATGTATTGTGACGGTTGACGGGTATCGCCGGCTTGCGGAGGTCAAGACCAATCTTGATTCGGCGCAGGCGTTCGTGGCGATGTGGTTCGATGACGAGATGAACGACGTTTACAGCAACGGAATCGAGCCTGCTATTCGAGACGCCGGATACCGACCCGTGCGGATCGACCGGAAGCCGGATGTCACCAAGATCGACGATGAGATCATCGCCGGGATCAGACGTTCGCGGTTTCTGGTAGCTGATTTCACCCACGGTGAAGGCGGCGCGAGAGGCGGCGTCTACTTCGAGGCAGGGTTCGCGTTCGGGTTGAATATACCGGTCATTCATACGTGTCGGGAAGATGCAATCGACCAGATACACTTCGACACGCGGCAATATCACCACACTGCCTGGAGCCGGCCGGAGGAGCTGCGCACGAAACTGAAGAACCGAATCCTGGCGCTTATCGGCGAGGGGCCGGTCCGAAGCGATACTGGCCCGTGATCAAACGGAGGGCGCTCCGGGCAGGGCGGCTTCGAGGATGGCGATGTCCGGTGCGGTGAGGCCGTAGAGGTCGTAGACGGTCCGGTCGAGGCGCTGTTGGAGGGCGGTGGCGTCGGCGGCGGGGTCGGCCTGCTTGGCGGTTTGGATCTGCTCGGCGAGGGCGGCGAGCGTTTGCCTGGTCGGCTCGGCGGCGGGCGCGATGGGGGTGTGCTCCATGAAGACGGCACGGAACTCCATGTCGCCGCCGCTGAATGGATCGTCCAGGCAGGGCATGGCAAGGCGAAAGTAGAAGTCCAGCAGCTTCGAGTTCAGCAACGCCAGCAGGTAGCAGTCGCCGCCGGGAATCAGGAAGCACTTGTCGTTCGCCAGACGACCTTCCCGGTCGATAAGCGCCCTCAGTTCCCGTCCAATCACAGGGTAGACGATCTTGGGCTGGTCGAAGGCGCGGTAGTAGACGCACGAGCGTAGTTCCCAGAAGAACGTGCCTTTGTCCTGCCGGCGTCGGAGTCGGGTGGCAAACGGCGCCAAGTGATCGTGCACGGCGCGGTACCTCCGCTTGAAGATGGCGAGGGCGTCGGCTTCGCGCTGCGCCGCGGACCACGGCCATTCGATATTGGCGCTGCTGGCGATGGCGATGGCATACCGGTCCGCCCAGTCCGCGCGCCAGCGGCGCACGTCCTTGCCGCGCAACCATGGGCGGATCAGCTCGGCGCTGTTCGGATCGTCGGCGATCAAGCGGGCGCGGGTCTCCGCGTCGATGACGAAGGCGTCGTTCAGGCCGGTCTTGATGCCGTAGTAGATGCCGCCGCCGTTCGCCTTCACGTATTCGCCGAGCGGCCGGCCGGCGGCCTCGATCCTGGCGCGCAGGCGCTGCCATGCCGGCGGCGCCAGGGACCAGCCGGCGTCCGCCAAGTCCGCTACCGCCATGTCGAAGCCGTGCCGCTCGATGAACGCCGCCGGGTCCGGTGCGCCCGCCGGCCCGCGCACGGTGGCCGCGCGCACCGCCCCGCGGTCGGCCGCCGCAGCGCCGGCCAGCAGCACGCACGGGCGCACGGTGGCGTCGAAGGTGCCGGTGCGGCCCAGGTCGAGCAGCAGGCGCGGCGCGGCCTTCTCCGTCAGGAACTGGCGCAGCGGCCGCCCGTAGTCGGCGCGCATGAACTTGTTGGAGGTGATGAAGCAGAGCAGGCCGCCGGGCCGCAGCAGGTCGATGCCCCTGCGGAAGAAGTAGGTATACAGGTCGGCCGTCCCCCGGTAGAAGCCGCCGTAGGCCGCGCGCAGGCGCGCCTTGGCCGGAATCTTCTCGCCCCGCACGTAGGGCGGATTGCCGATCACCACGTCGAACCCGTCGGCGATGCCGAACATCCACTCCGGATCGAACCAGGCGGCGCTCGCGTTCTGGTGGTACGGGTCCCAGCGGGCGACCGCCGCCGCCGCCTCGTGCGGATAGCCCAGGTCCTCGAGCTCGCGCGCCAGCGCGCCGCGCAACTCGTCGTCCTTGGCGCGCAAGCTGAGCTTCTCCTGCCGCGTCCGCGCGTTGAAGTACCCTTCCCGCACCCGGCGCAGATGGGCTTCGATCGGGCGGATCACCTCCTGCCCCATGAGCAGGTTGTCGCTGCCGTCGCCGGCCTCCAGACCGAGCAGCGTGTCGGCGGCCACGAAGCGGCTCTCCAGGTTGGGCAGCGGGCGGATGCCGTAGTTGTCACGCGGGTCGTCGGTGGTCCGCTGCTCGACCACCAGCGAGATGAAGAAGCGCAGCTTGGCGATCTGGCACGCCACCGGCTGCACGTCGACGCCGAAGATGCCGTTCTGGATCAGATAGAGCTTGCGCCCGAAGTCCGACCGGCGGTAGGTCTCGAACGTGCGGCTGATCTCCGCCAGCTCCCGGCGGCGCGCCTGCTCGTCGTCCACGTCGTCGAACGCCGCTCCCGCCCGGTCCTTGGCGCGCTCCCGCTGGTACTCCTCCCAGTGCCGATTGTCGGGATCGAGCCGCCGCAGCGCCAGCGTCAGCTTGTGCAGCACCCCCATCGGGAAGGCGCCGGAACCGACCGCAGGGTCCAACACCCGCAGTCCGGCTATCGCGCGCACGATCGCGCGCTGCTCGCCCGACTCGAACAACTCGCCGGCATCGGCGGCGGCGTCCGCGTAGTCGAGCAGATAGCGCAGCCGCTCGCGCCAGAAGTCCGCGTCCCGGTCGGCCGGCTCGGCGCGCGCGGCCAGCGCCGCCGCCAGCGACTCGTCGACCATGTAGTCGACGACGCGGCGCGGCGTGTAGTAGGAGCCGGTCACCTTGCGGGCGGTGTCGCGCGTCTCCGGGTTGTAGGCGGCCAGCAGATGCTCGAACACCCGCCCCAGCAACTCCGGGTCGAGCGCCACCTCCTGATCGAGCGGCGTGTTCTCCTCGACCGTGAACTTGTAGCGCCCGAACAGCGGAAACAGCCCCGCTTCGGCGGCGAAGAACAGCCGCGCCGGCACCGCCAGATCGCGGCCCTGGTCGGCGATGTTGTCGGTGAAGGCGTCGACGCGCCGGCCGCCGGCGCCGCGCGCCTCGTAGTCATCCAGGCAGTCGAACAGCCCGCCGTTGACGAACGGGACCTGTCGGAGCAGGCGCAGGAAGGCGTCCGGGTCGCGCAGCAGAGCGCGGTAGCGGTACTTGCTGAAGTCGCGGTGGCTGTCGCGGTCGCGGGCGCTGAACGAGCGCTTGCCGAGCTCGGTGTTGAGGGTGGCGAAGAACAGGTTCTGCAGCACCGCGCGGTAGTAGTCGGTGCGTTCGGGCGCGTGGTTGCGGAGCGCGGCGGCGGCGAACTGCTCGGTGAACAGCGCCTCCGGGACCAGCCCCTTCTCCTTCAGGAACCAGATGAACAGCAGCCGGGTGATCAGCCGGATCACGTGGCGCTCGGCATTGCCGGGACCGGCGCCGTCGTCCGGGAAGCGGCAGGCGGCGA
This sequence comes from Spirochaetia bacterium, assembly GCA_965203515.1. GTDB lineage: Bacteria > Spirochaetota > Spirochaetia > SZUA-6 > Bin103 > CATQHW01. The sequence continues at coordinate 2,853,962 of OZ241907.1, read as the reverse complement.
CCGCCTGCTCGAACCACGCGAACAGCTCGCGGTAGAAGCGCCGGTTCAACGCCTCGGCGTCGAGCACCCGCTCCCATTCCCGATGCAACTGCTCGAAGCTCCGTACGCCCCGGCGCGCGCGCAGCCCCGGCAGGGCGAGCTCGGCCAGCAGGTCGAGGTGCGCGCGGTGCGGATGAGAGACGCGGATGTCCTTGATCAGCGTCACCTGCTGCAGCACGTCCCGCTCGGCGTCGCGCCGGTGGGCGCGGCGACCGACCGCCGCCAGGGTGACGGTCGCGCCGTGCCGGAACAGGAGGATGGCCGGCATCGGGTAGCGCCGGTTGACGGCGCGCGTCATGTCGGCCAGCCGCGCGCGGGGGTAGCGCCGGTCGGCCTCCGGCGGCGCCAGCTCGACCGCGATGAACAGAAACGACTCGATGCGCTCCCTATCGAACCGGTCGAACGGCCCGGTCTGGCCGGCGATCTCTTCATCGGTGAGCTGGAACACGATCCGCGCGGCCCGCCAATCGGCCAGCAGCGCGCGCTCCCGGTCGGACAGCTCCCGCGCTGCCGCCAACTCGGCGACGAACCCGGCGACGTCGTCCCCGTCACCCTCCACGGTCCGCTCGCTGTCATAGCCGAGCGCCCCGAGCAGAGCGCCGGCGGCTTGGTGCAGCGGACGGCCGGCGTCGGCAAAGCCGGCGAGCGCAGCGCGCACCGCCGCGCGCAGCTCAGCCATCGGCGTCCGCCGCGGCTTCAGCTTCCGGCGCCGCCGCTTCCGGTGCCGGGTCGGCGATCACCAGCCAGGTGATCAGCTCGAAGTCACGCGCCGCGCGCGGGCGCTCCGAGCGGCGGGTGAGCCGGGCACCGCGGTGCCGGGTGAGGGCGCGCCGCTCCGCGCTGCCGAAGGTGGCGGCGATGTCGTCCAGGGCGGCGGCGAGCAGGCGTTCGTACCGGTCCATGCGCTGCCCCTGCGCGGTCTCGCGGTCGAAGGCGGCCTCCAGCGCCGCGGCGGGATGCGGGCGCCCGGCGGCGAGCTCCCGAAACAGGGTCAGGCACTGCCGGGCCTGCCGGAACGAATGGCGCACGGTCCCGTCGCCGCGCACGTGGACCAGGTAGTAGGGCTGCAGCAGGTTCGGCGTCCGGTGGGGCGGGTCGGCGCGCTGCTTGAGGCAGAAGATCGCCCCCGGCCGCGCCGGCGGGCCGGGCGGCCGGGCTTCGCCGGCGGGCCGGGCCGCGACGGCCGCGACCACGGCATGGATGCCGGCCGGCGCGGCTTCGAGGGCGGCGCGGTTCTGCTGCACGTAGTGCAGCAGGTCGGCGATGAAGTCGTCGAGCGTCAGGTCGCTCAGCGCCACGCCGTCGCCGGCCTGCTCCAGATCGAGAATCTCCTCGCGCAGGCGCAGGAGCTGCTCGTCGCGGAACGCCAGCTCCCCCTGCACGGCCGGGGCGGCGCGCTCCGGCTCGTCGGCCAGCGGCTCGGCCAGCGGATCGTCCAGGCCGGTGGCCGCGGCGTCGGCCAGCGCCATGCGCGCCTCGACGCGGTTCCTGAGGTCGAGGTAGCGGTCGAGATCGCGCGTCGGCCAGAAGTTGATCATCGCCACCTGCTCGTTGCGGCTGCCCAGCCGGTCGATGCGTCCGAACCGCTGCATGAGCCGCACCGGGTTCCAGTGGATGTCGTAGTTCACCACCAGGTCGCAGTCCTGCAGGTTCTGCCCCTCCGACAGGCAGTCGGTCGCGATCAGCAGGTCGATCTCCGGCGTCGACCGCTCATCGCCGTCGCTCCGGCGCTGCTGCGCCCGCGGCGCGAAGCGCTCCAGGATGTCGTCGAACCGCGCCGGCGCCGCGCCGAGGCGGTTGCCGTCGCCGCCGGTGACCAGCGCCAGGCGCGCGCCGGCGATGGCGCCGTCGAGCTGGTCGTACAGATAGCGCGCGGTGTCCGCGAAGGAGGTGAAGACCAGCGCCTTGCGGTTGCGCCGGCCGTCCTTGTCGGTGGTGGGATGGGTGACCTTGCGGGTCAGGACCCGCCGCAGCTCGGCCAGCTTGGCGTCGCGTTCCACCGTGACCCGCTGCGCCATGCGGTGCAGGCTCGCGAAGGTCCGGTAGTCCTCCTGCAGGTCGCGCCGCCAGCGCGCGGCGTCCAGTTCCGCCAGGCGATAGCGGCGCGCGCTGCCGACCGCGAACTCGTCGTCTTCCTCATCCTCGTCGGGCAGCGCCTCGATCGCCTCGAGGCGGTCGTCGCGCGTTTCCGGCGCACGGTGCGGGGCCTGCAGCCAGGCGGCGAGGCGCCGGTCGAGGTCCTCCATCTTCTCGATGATGCGTCCCATGGAGAGCGTGAAGGCGTGCACGGAGCTCTCCAGCCGCTTCAACAGATTCACCCGCAGCATGCCGATCAGCCACCGCTCGCGGTCGCGCTGATCGAAGCGGTACCGCTGCTTCTCACGGTCCAGGGCCGAGGTGTCCTTGAGGTAGCGCGACGGGTTGTAGACCGCCAGCCGGAAGGCGCCGATGCGGCGGTGCAGGTCGTCGTAGGAGAGTTCGCCGGCGCGGTCGCTCGGCGGATGCAGGTTCTCCGGCTTGGCGCGCCGCGGGAACCCGCCGATGGCGGCGTGCACCTGCGGGTAGAAGCGGCGCACGTGGGTGCGGGAGCGGGCGATGGTGACCGCATCGAGCAGCGCCAGGAAGTCGGCGCCCAGGCGGGCGATGAGGGCGTTCTTGTCCGCCGCTCCTCCCTTGTCGCCCGTGGCGCCGCGGCGTTGCTGCTCCCACTGCTGGAACTCGCGCTGCGCCACCCCGAACAGACTCTGCAGATCGTCGATGCCGAGCGCTTCCCGAAACGCATCCTGCCGCCGTTCGGTCATCAGATAGATCTGATTGCGCAGGTCGCGCAGGGAGGTGTTGACCGGCGTGGCCGACAGCATCAGGACCTTGCTGCGCACGCGGTCCTTCAGCACCTCCTCCAGCAGTCGGTTATAGCGGCTGCGGCGCACGACATTACCCGCCTCGTCGGTGCGGTCGCGCCCCTCGTTGCGGAAGTTGTGCGACTCGTCGATCACGACCAGATCGAACGCCCCCCAGTTGAAGTTGGCCAGGTCGATCTGCCCGGCGCGGCCGGATTGGCGGCTCAGGTCGGTGTGCGCGAGCACGGTGTAGTTGAAGCGATCCGGCGCGAACGGGTTGTTGGCCCGGCCGGCCCAGGCGGCGTAGCGCAGCCAGTTGTCCTGCAGCCGGTTCGGGCACAGCACCAGCACCCGTTCGTTGCGCAGCTCGAAGAACTTGATCACGGCCAGCGCGGTCCAGGTCTTTCCGAGGCCGACGCTGTCGGCGACGATGCAGCCGTTGTGCCGCAGCAGGCGGTTGATGGCGCTGGTCGCGCCGTCCCGCTGGAACTGGTAGAGGCGGTTCCAGACCGCCGTGTCGTAGAGATGGACGTCGTGCAGCAGGCCGGCGCGCGCGCCGCGTTCGGCCAGCCACTCCTCGAACACGTGGAACAGGGTCTTGTAGTAGACGAAGCGCGGCGCGTAGGGGCGGCCGATCCGTTCCAGCGCCGCCAGCACCTGCTGCTTGGCGTCCGCGGTGCGGGACTCGTCCCGCCACAGCTCGTCGAACCAGGCCAGCAGGGCGGCGCGGTCGGCGGCGGGGGTGACCTCGAGATTGAGTTCCAGGTTGGGCGCCGCGCCGTAGCCCAGGCCGCGCCGCGTGAAGTTGGAGCTGCCGATCAGGGCCGCGTCGGCGCCGTCGCCGCCGCCACCCGCTACGTGGTAGAGCTTGCCGTGCAGGAAGTTGGCCTGAGTGACGGTGCGGATATCGACGCTCCGCTCGATCCACTCGGCGCAGGCTCGGGCGAGCGGCTTCTGCGCCAGCGCGCGCTGCAGATCGATGCCGCCGTCCTCGGTCAGGCGGAACGCCTTGGCTTCCTCGGCGGACGGGTCGATCCGGCCCACGCCGCGCGGCTCGCCGTAGAGGAAGCGGGTATGGGCCGCCTGCCGCAGCGCGTCGCGCAGCTCCGCAAAGGCGTAGATGGTGAAGTAGGCGGACACGATCGACAGCCGCGCGCCGGCGTCGACGTGCTCGCGCAGCACGTCCCCCACCCGGCGGCGCACGTTGTCCACGATGGCGCCGGCGGCGGCGGGAGCGGCGTCCCGGTCGGACATCACGCGGCAGTAGCAGGCGTCAAGGATGCGAATGTCAAGGGCGGCCGGCGGACGGTCCGGGTGTCCGGCATCGTGCCGGACGAAGATAGCATCCCCGGCGCCGGTAGTGTAGACAGACCCTAGCCGCCGTCTATCTCTAGCCGCCGTCAGAGGCCAGCGGCTTCTCCATCCGGTGGACGATCTCCGAACCGGTCGCGAGCCGAACCAAAGAGCCCCGCTGCGTCCGGGTGATCCGATAGCCCAGACGCTCGTACAGCCGAATCGCCCCTTCATTCTCCCCGATCACGTTCAGCGACATCCGGCGCTTGCCCATAGCGACCGCCTGCTCCTCCGCCCGCCGCATCAGCGCCGCTCCCAGCCCCAACCCGCGCGCCGCGGGCGCGACCGAGATCGACTCCACGTAATACTCGTCGGGCGCTGGCGTGTGTATCAGCAGCAAGCCGTTGAACAGCATGCGAAGCGCGCGCCAGGGAGAAAATCGGCTGAACAGAGCGGCTGCGCGCAGTCGGTAGAACTCGCGGCCCGTCACGGCGAACGTCAGCAGTCCGAGGCAGCGGCCGTCGACGACTGCGGAATGGCAGTTGGTCCGCTCCACGGAGTCGTGGAACAGACGCACCAGGTCGTCGGCGTCGCGGAAGCCGTGGCGCAGCTTCCGAGCGAACGCTTCGTGGACGATGCGCAGCGCGTCCTCGACGTGCTGCGGCTCGATGCCGTCGGTGATCGACGCGCCGGCGGCGGCGTCCCGGTCAGGCATCACGCGGCAGTAGCAGACGCCAAGGAGCGAATGTCAAGGGCGGCCGGCAGACGGTCCGGGTGTCCGGCATCGTGCCGGCCGAAGATAGCATCCCCGGCGCCGAAGGAAGTAGCGTCGTCACGCTGCCGGCAGACGAATATAAGGGCCGGGCTCTTTGTCAGGCTGACGTGTACGCCGGATTGAAGCGCGGCGGTCGGCGTGCGCGTTGTTCCTTGCGTGATGTATGATGATGACGACGATGAGTGAGGCGGGGATGGGGCTCGACGACGCCGATCTGCGACGGATCGGCGACTACGTGAAGGGCCAGATGTACGGCTGGCTCGCGGAGGTGGCGCCGAACGTCCTGGCCGTGCCGCAGACCCTGGAACGCATCGAGCGGATCGAGCAACAGCTGGTCGTACAGCAACACGAGCTCAAAGCGCAGCGTGAGCTGATGGAGGCCCGCTTCAACGCGGTCGACGTGCGGTTCGAGGACATGAACAAGCGATTCGATGACGTGAACAGGCGGTTCGAGGACATGAACGAACGGTTCGTAGACATGAACAAGCGGTTCAGCGGGATGCAGTGGATGGTCGGCGGCGGCTTCGCGTTACTCGGTATCCTGATGACGGTCTACAACTTCATCGTCTAAGGCTGCCGAGTCGGAGAGCCTGAGCCAATCTGTCAGGCCGGGTTCAGGTAGGCGATGGTGAGCGGGCCCTGGGGCAGGACGCACAGCCGTTCGGGTCGGAGCTCCTCCAACGTGGCTTCGATGTCGCGGATCGGGGTGAGCAGGGCGGCGCGGATCTCCGCATCGCCGAGGCCGTCGCTGTAGACGTAGACGTCCGCGTGGCGCTGTATCTGCGCCTGTATCTGCACCTGCCACTGATCCTGCGCGGAGAAGCCGGGCCGCCGGAGCATCTCCAGCACGGCGTCCGGCGATCCGGCTTCGGCCAGCAGCTCCGCGTAGCGGCCGTGGCCGGGCAGCCCGTCGGCGCACTCCGCCGCCAGCACGATGGCGCCGCCGGCGCGCACGATGCCGCGCGCCGCCTGCATCCCCTTCACGGTCTGGTACAGGTTCTGGTCCAGCGGGTAGCCGCTGTTGGTGGTGACCACCGCGTCGAACGGCTCGTCCACCGCCGCCATGGCGCTCTCGCGCACGAAGTCGCAGCCGCGCCGGTGCGCGGCCACCACGTCGCCGGCGAACACGCCGGTGATCCGCCCCTGCGCGTTCAGGGTCACGTTGAGCAGGAACAGCGGCTCGATCAGCGCCGCCGCCTCCCGCATCTCTTCCCAGATCGGATTGCCTTCCGTGATCCCCCAGGTGGCGCGCGGGTCGCCGATCATGGCGTAGCCGTGGTTGGTCAACACGCTCTCGCTGCCGGCCAGGGCCGGCAATGCGCCCTTGGGACCGCCGGAGAAGCCGGCGAAGAAGTGCGGCTCGATGAAGCCGGTGAAGATCACCAGGTCCGCCTCCATCACCGCGCGGTTGAGCCGGACGGCGTTGCCGCGGCTGGTGGTACCGGCCGCGACCAGCGCTGTGTCGTCCCAGGCGTCGTGCTGCTCGCACCGGTAGCGCTCGACCACGCCCGCGCCCAGCATCCGCCGCAGCTCCTGCGCCGTCTGCCGGCGGTGGGTGCCCAGGGCGTTGAGCAGCGTGATGTCCCGGCGCGCCACCCCCGCCGCTTCGAGCGCCCGCAGCAACACCGGCAGGATGCGGTCGTTGGGCGTGGCGCGGGTGATGTCGGAGTGAGTCACCACCACGCGCCGCGTGCCGGCCGCCAGATCGGCCAGCGGCGGCGCGCCGATCGGCGCGGACAGAGCGGCGTCGATCGCCGCCGGCTCGTCGGCGACCCCGGCGACCGGACGGGGCAGCACCACCTCCGCGCGGTCCGGCACCGCGATGGTGAGCCCGTCGCGCCCGTACGCCAGATCGACCCGCTTCTTCGACACCGGAGCATGCTATCATCCGGCGCGATGGGGGACACGTGGACGTGGGAACCGATCGCCGAGCACTCGGTGATCACCGAGGGGCCGGCCTGGGACGGTGAAGGGCTGCGCTACACGGAGATCGACGCGGACCGAGTCTGGCGCTACACGCCGGCCGACGGCAGGCGCGAGGTCTGGCGGGAGTCGACCGGCGGCGCCAACGGCACGACCTTCGACGCCGCCGGCCGCTACTACGCCTGCGAGGGCCGGGCGCGGCGGGTGGTGCGCTACGCGGCCGGCCAGCCGACCGAGGTGATCGCCGATTCGTATGCCGGGGCGCCCTTCAACGAGCCGAACGACCTGGCGGTCGACGCCGCCGGCCGCATCTGGTTCAGCGATCCCAATTACGGGGAGCGGCCCCGCGCGCAGCCGCGCGAGTCGGTCTACCGCGCCGATCCCGCCGCCTCGGGATGGACCGTCACGGAGGTCACCACAAACACCAACCGCCCCAACGGCGTGCTGTTGTCGGCCGATCAGTCGGTCCTGTACGTGGCCGAAAGTCCGCGGCGGCTCGATCAGCGCCGGCAGTTGCGCGCCTATCCGATCCGCACGGACGGCAGCCTGGGCGACTATACGCTGCTGCACGACTTCGGTGCCGGCCGCGGCGTGGACGGCATGTGCCGGGCGGCGGGCGGGCTGATCGTGGCCACCGCCGGCCATCGCGAGCGCGGTCCGGGGCCGGCGGTCTACGTCTTCGACGCCAAGGGCCTGCCGGTCGCCGCCCATCGGACGCCGGCCGACCGCCCCACGAACTGCACTTTCGGCGGCGCCGATCTCACCGACCTGTACGTCACCTTCTTTGGAGGCGAGTTGTACCGGGTCGCCGATTCGGGGCTGCGCGCTCAACCTCCCGAACATTTCGCGTAGCGGCAGGCCGCGGGCCGGTCCGTCTTTCAGCCGAACAGCTTCTCTACCAGCTCCATGCTGATCACCGCCTCGCGCAGGTCGCAGGCGGGCGGGCCGAACGGGCGGCGGTCGCGCAGGCGATCGATGAAATAGCGGTTCTGGTCGGCCGTGCTGCGGTCGCCGGTAGTGGCCAGCTCGGTCACCTGCCCGTCGATCACCACGTTCCCGCCGCGGACGCCCTCCAGATAGGCGGAAGCCCCGCGGCCGTGCAGCTCGTAGCGCTCCAGCCGCGCGCCGGCGGTGACGTTGGCGATCAGATGCGCCACGCAGCCGCTCTCGAACAGGATGAGCGCCCCGTAGACGTCGCGGTACTGCGAGAAGAAGCTCCCGGAGAAGCCGTGCACCTCGGCCACCGGCGAGTCGGCCAGGGCGCGCACGCAGTCCAGCGCATGCAGCGGCGTCTCGTAGAAGAACCGTGCCAGCACCGGAGACTTCAGGATGCCGCGTCGCTCGATATCGACGAGGTTCTTGTGGAACTCGCCGACGATCGTGGTGAGCGGGCCGCGTTCCCGCACCAGCCGCGCCGCCTCGCCGATCACCGGGTTGAAGCGGCGGTTGAGGCCGACCATGCAGCGGGCGCCCGAGCGCTCGGCCGCCTCCAGCAGGCGGCGAGTCTCCGCGACGCGCAGCCCCGGCGGCTTTTCCAACAGGGTAGCGACGCCCGCCTCCAGGCAGACCTGCGCCACCGGGGCGTTGAACTCCGGCGGCACGGCGATCACCACCGCGTCCGGGGACTCGGCTGCCAGCATCCGCTCCGGCTCCGCGTAGGCAGCGACGCCGCCCAGCTCGGCAGCCGCCGCGCCGCGCCGCGCCGCGTCCGGATCGCACACCGCCGCCATCGCGGCGCCGTCGATCGCGGCAAAGTGGCGCGCGTGGCCGCGCCCGCGGCCGCCGCATCCGATCAAAGCTACGCGTAGATCGTCCATGTTCCTCACTCCTCCCGCACCACGTCGATGATAACCTTCCGTTCCTGCCGCGCGCCGCGCGCCAGCGCGGCCATCACCGCCGGCACCTCGTCCAGTGTGCAGCGGGCCTCGATGAACGTGCCCAGCCGGTCGGCCAGCTCCGGCAGGACGTCCACGCTCGCCTGGAAGGCGGAACGGTCGAACCCGTAGCTGCCGATCACCGACACCTCGTCGGAGACCATGTCCTGCAGCGGCAGGCGCACCTCCCTGGCCAGGTTGCCGATCGCCAGCAGCGCCGCGTCCGGCCGGCAGAGCTGAAAGGCCAGATCGAACGACGGGCCGGTGCCGACCGCATCGACGACCGCCGACGGACGCCCGCCCAGCGCCGCTTCCACCGCCTGCGCGGTAGCCGCCGGCTCCTCGCCCGCCTGCAGATGGTACGGGATCGCATCGAAGCCGGCGGCGGACGCCGCCTTGGCCGCCGCCGTGTCCAGCACCACGATCGGTGAGAAGCCGCGTCGGCGGCCGGTCATGGCGGCGCACAGGCCGATGGTGCCGGCGCCCAGGATGGCCAGCCGCCCCGGCTCGCGGCCGTGCGCGGCCAGGCGGTCGAAGGCGTGGCCCGCCACCGCCACCGGCTCGGCCAACGCGGCGACATCGGACCCGACCCCGGGCGCGATGGGGATGGCGTTGCCGGCGGGCACGGCGACGTACTCGGCCATGGCGCCGCGATGCGCCAGATTGACGCCGATCACCTGCTTGTTCAGGAAGCTGGGATCGCCTTCCGCCGGGCTCGGCGCGTGGCCGGCGATCACGTTGTACAGGGCGACCGGCGTGCCGACCGGCGGCCCCTCCGCGCCGGGCCCCAGCGCCGCGACGCGGGCGCCCACCTCGTGACCCATCACCATGTCCGGGGCGCGCCGGCCGCTCTCGCCGGTGAAGCCGTGGACGTCGCTGCCGCAGATGCCGACCGCCTCGACCGCCAGCAATACCTCGCCGGCGCGCGGCCGCGGCTGCGGCAGGTCGACCAGCAGCATCGACCACGGCTTCTCGAACAGAACCGCTTTCATGGGGGGAGCATACGCCCGCGCGCGCTCTGCCGAAAGGCGCGCGCCGGGATTGAAGCGCGGCGGCCGGCGTTCGCATTGCCTCGGTGTGAGGGTATGGTATGAATGAGGCACGCATGGCGCTCGACGCATCCGATCTGCGCCGCATCGGCGACTACGTGAAGGTCAACCTGCACGGCTGGCTCGTGGAGGTAGCGCCGCAGGTGGTAGCCGTTCCGCAGATCCTGGCGCGCATGGAGCGGATCGAGCAGGAGTTGGTCGTCCAGCGACAGGAGCTCAAGGCGCAACGCGAGCTGATGGAGGCCCGCTTCACGGCGATCGACGTCCGTTTCGAGGATATGAACAAGCGTTTCAGCGGAATGCAGTGGCTGGTCGGCGGCGGCTTCGTGTTACTCGGCATCCTGATGACGGTCTACGATCTCATCGCCTGACGGCGGCCGATGCCGGAACTGCCGGATCTGGTCCTGTACCGCGACCATCTGGCGCGGCGCGTGGCGGGCGAGCGGCTGCGGCGGATTACGGTGGCCAGCCCCAACCTGCTGAAGACCAGCGATCCGCCGCTGGCGGCGGCCGAAGACGCGCGCGTCGAGTCGATCGGCCTGGTCGGCAAGCGCATCGCCTTCGGCCTGGAGGGGGACCTGCATCTGGTACTCCACTTGATGATCGCCGGACGCCTTCGCTGGAAGGAGGGAGCGTCCGCCGCGCCGATCCCGCGCCGCGTGGGGCTGGCCGCGTTTCGCTTCGACGCCGGGACCCTGATCCTGACCGAGCAGGGGGCCAGGCGCCGCGCCGCCCTGCACCTGCTGCGCGGCGCGCCGGCGCTGCGGGCGCTCGACCGCGGCGGCATCGACGTGCTCGCCGCCGACCGGCCGGCGTTCCGCCGCGCGCTGCTGGCCGAGAATCACACCGTCAAGCGTGCGCTCACCGACCCGCGCCTCTGCTCCGGGATCGGCAACGCCTATTCGGACGAGATACTGCACGACGCGCGGCTGTCGCCGCTGAAGTGGACCAGCCGCCTCACCGAGCAGGAGACGGCGCGGCTGCATGCGTCGGCGCGGCGGGTGCTCACCCTCTGGATCGGGCGGCTGCGCGAACAGGCCGGTGAACGCTTCCCGGAGCGGGTCACGGCGTTCCGCCCGGAGATGGCCGTGCACGGCAAGTTCGGCCAACCGTGCCCGCGTTGCGCCACGCCCGTGCAGCGCATCGTCTACGCCGCCAACGAATGCAACTACTGCCCGGCGTGCCAGACCGGCGGCAAGCTGCTGGCGGACCGCGCCCTGTCGCGGCTGCTCAAGGGCGACTGGCCGCGCAGCCTGCAGGAGCTGGACGAGTTGCGCGCGCCGCGGCAGTAGCCGGGCGCGGCCTGCGCGGCGCACACTGCGTCGGCGTGGAAGCATTGAGAGGACCGCCGGCCGCGCGGGGGTCGGGGCGGCGCCGGGCGCCGGCGCCGCGGACTGCGGTGGCCCGGGCCGTTGTCGCCCTGGCCGTCGCCGCACTGCTTTGGGGGTGCGCGGGGTTCTCGGACATCCGCCAGACCGAGACGTTTCTGACCAGCTACGCCGCCGGCGACTACGATGCGGCGAGCGCCGTGATCGGCGGCGCGTCCGGGCTCGATTACCCTGAGGATCAGCTCCTGAGCTCCCTGCACGCCGCCATGGCGCTGCGCGCGTCCGGCCGGTTTCCGACCTCGCAGACCGCGTTCGATCGCGCCGAGTCGCAGCTCCTGTGGAAGTCGGACTCCATCGCCGGCGTCGAAGACCTGCTGGCGGCGGGCCTCACCCTGGTGGGCAACGACCTGATGGTCTCCTATCGAGGGACCATCTACGAGGGGGTGCTGGTCAATACCTACAAAGCGGCCAACGCGCTGATGATCGGCGACGCGGCGCGCGCCCGGGTGGAGCTGAACCGGGCCAACCAGCGGCAGGCCAACGCCGTGGACCAGCTCGCCGCCAAGGTGCAGGCGCTGCGCGCGCAGGAGGAGGATGAGGAGGAGTACCGCGAGAACATCGACCGCTCGCTCGACGAGGCGATGGATCCCGACGGGCCGATCGCCCGGCGCCTGCAGGCGGTCGAGTCGCTCGGAGCGTATCGCGGCCTGCGCAATCCGTTCACCGATTGGCTGCACGGCGCGTTCCGGCTGGCGACCGGAGAAGCGAACCGGGCGTCCGACCTCTTCCGCAACGCCGCCGCCCTGGACGGCCGGCGCAACCGCCACGTGATCGCCGATCTGGTGGCGGCCGAGCAGGCCGCCGGCGGGGCGGCCGCCGTCGATGACCGGGTATGGGTCGTGCACGAGGATGGAACCGGGCCGTATCTCGACCAGTTCCGCTTCGACCTGCCGGTCTTCATCAGCCGCGATCGCTTCCTGCTGGTCTCCGTGGCGCTGCCCGATCTCCACGCGGGCAGACCGGCATCGGCTTCCCTGCGCGTCCGCGCCGGGGGACAGGAGTACCGGACCGAGCGGCTGCTCGATGTCGACCGGTACGCCGCCACCGAGTTTCGCGCCGGCTATGACGGCGTCGTCGCCAAGGCGGTGGCCGGCACGGTGGTTCGCACCCTCCTGCAGGTGGCGATCCAGGAGGAGACCCGGGATACCGGCGCCTTGGGAGAGATCATCGGCGTCTTCGCGCCGATCGCCTCCGCGGTAGTCACCCAGGCCGACACCCGTATCTGGCGCGCGCTGCCGCACTCGATCGGCATCGCCAGCCTGCCGCGGCCGCCCGATGACCGGATTCGCGTGGCGGCCGGCGGCGCCGAAATCGACGTCGCGTTGCCGAGCGGACGCTTCGTCCTGGTGCAGGTGAAGACCATAGTTCGCGACGCGCCGCCGGTGGTGCACGCGTCGGCGATCGGTGGCTGAAACCGGCCGGCGCCGCTATATTGAAGACATGAAGATCAAACCGTCCGTCCCGATCGCTATCGTCGTCGCGCTGGCGGCTCTGGTGGGATGCGCCACCGATCCCGGTACCGTCTACCTCGACACCCGGTCGCCCTCCAGCCCGCCGGCGCCGGCGCCGCAACCCGGCGAGCGGACCACGCTGGGGCTGGACTATCGGGACTTCGAGTTCGCGGCGGAACAGGCGGTCGCCTCCTTTCTGAGCAGTCCGTTGTCCCGCAAGCCGGGCAGCACGGCGCCGTGGGTGATGGCTATCAGCCGCATGATCAACGACACGGCGCTCGACATCGACACCGACCAGCTCGTCAAGAAGATCCGCGTCGACCTCCTGAACAGCGGGCGGGTGATCGTCACCACCGCGGTCGGTCTGGAAGGCCCGGAAGACCCCTTGAGCGCACGGACCCGCGAGCTGCAGAACTCGCGGCTCTTCAATCAGGAGACCGTGGCCCAGGACGGCACCATGGTGGCTCCCGAACTGAGCCTGTCGGGCAAGATCATCCAGCGCGCCAACCGCGTCGGCGACGGCCAGCAGGTCGACTACTACTTCCAGCTCACGATCACCAACATCGAGACCGGTCTGGCCTATTGGGAGTTCGAGCAGGTGATCGCCAAGCTGGGCAGCAACCGGAGTTTCTCGTGGAACTGAGGGGACCGGCAGCGGTGCGGGGCGTACTGCGCGGCAGGGGCTCGGGTCGGGCGGTCAGGGCGGCAGCGCTGCTGCCGGCGGCTGCGCTGTTGCTGGCCGTCGCGCCGGCGGCCTTGGCGCAGGACGCCGGCGCCGGCGGGTCGGACGTCCCGGCGTGCGACGTCGACAAGACCGCCATGCGCGTCGTCGACGACATGATGCAGGACTGGAAGGCCGAGGATCCGACCGTCCGCTCGCTGCGGCAGCGCAACATCAGCGTGATCGAGGGGCTGGCCGAGATCGGCGTGCACGTCGACCACGGCGACTGGGGAAAGGCGCGGTCGTTGGCCTATACCCGAGCCTACCTGGATGCGATGGGCGCGTTCGTGCGGCAGACCAACGAGGAGATCACCACGGAGACGGTCCGCGACCTGCTGCAGGACGAGACGTCCATCGCCTTCGAGTCGGACGAGGATGCGGCTACCTATCTGGAACGGATCGAGGAGAAGGAAGCGCTGCTCGCGGAGATGAAGCTCGATCAGGAGCTCAGGGAGGCCGGCATGAGCGACGATGAGCTCGCGGGGCTGTCCGTCCGGGAGAAGATCCCCCGGTACCGCGATGCGCTCGCCCGTGAGGTCACCTCTCTCGCGTTCGGGCGGGCGTCCGGCCTCGTCCCGATCAAGACGTTCGAGGCGGTCGACTGCGACGGCAACTCGACGGTCGGGGTGGTCGCGGTGTTCTCGACGCGCATGCGCGAGCTGGCGCAGCGGATCCAGGACGGCGATGCGATTCGGCCCGACCCGGAGCGCGCCGGCGTGTCGCTCCGCGATCGGATCGGCGAGCTGTCGGACGAAGACCTGGTGGAGCAGTTCGGCGTCCGCCGATGGTGGGACGAGGACGGCTACCCGGTCATCGTCTCGTTCGGCCAATGGGGCTGGTCGTCGAAGGCGCTGACCGCCGCCCAGCGGGACCGCCGCTACCGGTTCGCCAGGAACCAGGCGGAGATACAGGCCAAGAGCTCCCTGGCGGAGTTCGTCACGGTCAACGCGCAGTTCACCTCGTCGAGTTTCGTGGGCGCCGCCATCGAGGAGGCGGTCGAGGTCGACGCCGACCGGTTCCACGAATACGTGGCGGGAACGAACATCGCCGACCGGATGGTCGAGGAAGCCAGGACCAGGTCGACGGTGCAGCTCACCGGGCTCGACATCCTGCGCACCTGGTCGGCGCGGCATCCGGTGGCGGAGCACCAGGAACTGACCGGGGCCGTCGCCTACTGGTCGCCGGCGCGGGAAGATGCGGTGCGCGCCAGCCTCGGACTCGAGGCCAGGCATCCCGCGCCGGAGCCGGAGCCGGCGCCGGATGCCGAACCGGCGTCGAGACCGACCGTGAGCGGCACCGTGCAGAGCAAGGATCTGATGGATGCAAGCGATTTCTGACCGTCACGGACCCCGGCGCCGCTCCGCGCTGGTGATCGCGGGAGCGGCGCTCGGCTGGGCGCTGCTCGGCGGGGGCGCCCAGGCGCAGGTTGCGGCGGAGCTGCACGAAGCGGTCGGCGTCGGATCGAATCGACAGGAAGCGATCGGCAAGGCGCTGCAGCAGGCGGCGTTCCAGGTCTGCGGCGTCACCCTGGAGTCGGACAGCGCTTCGGCGGTCTCGCTCGCCGTCCGGGGGGACGGCATGGAGGTCGTCGAAAGCCTCAACGAGCACATCCGCATCTCCCTGGGCAGCGATGCCTGCCGCTTCACCGGCTACGAGGTGCTGAGCTCGACGCCGGAGGACGGCGGCGTGCGCGTGCGGGTGCGGGTCAGCCACGCGTCCTACCGCGTGCCGGGGCCGGACGTGGACCGGCGCCGGCTTGCGGTGCTCGACTTCGAGATCGACGAGGTGCACCTGTACGGAGCCGGCGGCGAGCGTGAGCAGCGCACCGGCGGCGGCGCGGCGCGGCGCGGCGTGGAGGTCGACTTCGATCTCATGCGCAACCTGCAGGACCGCTTCCGGGCGCGCATCGAGTCGCTGCTCACGCAGGGCCGGCGGTTCGCGGTGCTCGACCGCCGCGCCCCGGACCTCTACGAGCAGGAGAAGCGGCTCCTGCAGTCATCCGACGTGGACGCGGCCGAAGGCGCGCGGCTGGGCAAGGTGCTCGGCGCCGATTACCTGCTGTATGGCACGGTCGACCGCATCGCGGTGGAGGAGCGGCGCACGAACATCCAGCTCACCGGAGAGACCCGGACGCGGGTGCTGGCGGCGGCGCAGGTGCGCTTTTCGGTCCTGGCGGTCGCCACCCGGCAGGTCAAGTGGTCCTCCGCGGTCGAGCTGGAGCAGGTCGCGGAGGAAGACCTGTGGCCCGAGCAGTTGGCCGAAGCGGTGCTGGACGAGGCCGCCGCCCGCATCGCCGACGAGTTGACGGAGAACATCTACCCGCCGGTCGTCCTGCAGGCGCTCGGCGGCGGCACGGTGGCGGTGAACCGGGGCGGCAACACGGTCGCGGCCGGCGATATCTTCGAGGTGTTCGCGCTCGGCCCGACGCTGGTCGACCCGGACACCGGCGAAAGCCTGGGCCGTCTCGAGCTGCCGGTCGGCTTCGTCAGGATCACGACCGTGAAGCCGAAGTACAGCCTTGCCGAGATCGTCACGGCCGACGCCGGCGTCACCGCCGACATGATACTGCGCCGCTATCGAGGCGACCTCGACCTGGGCGGCGGCGCCGGCGCGGGGTCCGAGCCGGCGCCGCGAGACGGCGACCGCAACTACCGCCGTGCGGACGGCGACGGTGATGGAGACGGCCTGCCCGATTACCTGAACCGCGATGCCGGCACCGCAGACCGCGACCAGGACGGTCTGCCCGACTATCTGAACCGGGACGCGCTGCGGCGGACGTAACCGCCGGCCAAGCTATGCTCCCTTCACTCAAATTGATCCGGGAGCTGATCGCCAAGGCCGAGGCTGAAGGCTGGGGCGACCTTGATGGAGAGTCATGATAGCGCCGGCAGCGCCGCGCCCGCCGGCGGCGGCCCGTCGAGCGGATTCGGTTCACGCCAGATGCGGCCTTCGTAGGTACGCACCACCACCTCGTCGCCGCACCGGCCCAGCAGATACTGCGGCGCCAGCGGCACCTTGCCGTACGGGGTGTCGAGCACGTAGGTCGGCACCCCGAAGCCGGTGGTGTGGCCGCGCAGCGCCTGAACGATCGCCAGCCCGGCCTCGATCGAGGTGCGCAGGTGCGCGGTTCCCGCCACGAGCTGGCACTGGAAGATGTAATAGGGCCGCACGCGGATCGCCAGCAGCCGATGGACCAGCTCCAGCATCACCTGCGGGTCGTCGTTGACCCCCTTGAGCAGCACGGTCTGGTTGCCGAGCGGCACCCCGGCGCGCAGCAGGCGGTCGCACGCCGCCGCCGCCTCCGGCGTGATCTCGGCCGGATGGTTGAAGTGCGTGTTGAGCCAGATCGGGTGGTGGCGGCTCAGCACCTCGCACAGCGCCGGCGTGATGCGTTGCGGCAGGGTGCACGGCACGCGCGAGCCGGTACGGATGATCTGCACGTGCTCGATCGCGCGCAGCCGGCCCAGCAGGTCGTCCAGCCGCTCATCGGAGAACAGCAGCGGGTCGCCGCCGGTGACCAGCACGTCGCGGATCGCCGGCGTGCGGGCGATGTAGTCGATCCCCTCCTGCACGGCGGCGCGCGTGTGGTGCGCCTCGACGTTGCCGACGAAGTACTCGCGAAAGCAGTAGCGGCAGTAGGTGGGGCAGACGTTGGTGATCTTGAAGGCGACGCGGTCGGGGTAGACGTGGACGATCGCGGCCACCGGCGAGTGCTCCCCTTCCAGCAGCGGGTCCTCGGCCCCCAGGTCGTCGGCCAGCTCCTGCGCGGCCGGCACCTGCTGCCGGCGCAGCGGGCAATCCGGGTCGTCCCGATCCATCAACGCGGCGTAGTACGGGGTCACCGCCCACCGGTACCGGGCGCCGGCCGCCTCGATGCCGGCCTGTTCCGCCGGGCTCACGTCGACGTATCGCCTCAGATCGCCGATCGACGTGATCCGGTTGCGCAGTTGCCACCGCCAGTCGTTCCAGTCCCGATCCGGTATCCCAGGCGGCCTTGGCACGGCGTCATTCTGGCGTCCGCCGGCCGCCGGTCAAGGCCGTGCGGCCGGCGGACCGTGCGCGATGCCGCGCCAACGGGTATCGTTCGCCGATGGTACCCGAAACCGGGATCGATCCGGCCTGCGCTACGCTCGCGCAGCACGGCGTCACGCTCCCCCGCGCGCTGCGCGGCATCGTGCAGCGCGTACTGATCCCGCAGGCGGCGCTGCAGCGACGGATACGCGAGCTGGCGCGGCTGCTGGCCGAGCGCTATCCGAGCGAAGCCGAGGTGGTGGTAACGCCGGTGCTCACCGGCGCGTTCATGTTCGCGGCCGACCTGGGCCGGGCGCTGGCCGCGGAGAGCACGCTGGACGTCCATTACGCGCTGACCAAGACCAGCACCTACGGCTCCGTGATGGGAGCGGACGGCCCCGGCGAGCGGCGCGTCATCGTCGATCTGCAGCCGTCCGACGTCGCCGGCCGCTCCATGCTGCTGGTCGACGACATCCTGGACCACGGCTTCACGTTGGCGGCGCTGCGCGACCGCCTGGCGGAGTGGGGCGTGCGCAACGTGCAGGTCTGCGTGCTGCTGAACAAGCGGCTCGACGCCCCCCAACCGCACGTCCGGGCGCAACGCGCCAAGGCGGCCCCCGACCTGGTGGGGTTCGAGATACCGGACGTATGGGTCGCCGGCTACGGCCTGGACGCGGCCGGCGCGCTGCGCCACCTGCCGTGCATCGTCTCCGTGGACAAGGCCGCCTGAGACTCCGCGGGCCGGGCGCTACGCGCCGGCCCCGCCTAGCCTAGCCCAGCCGGGCGGCCAGCGCGTCGGCATCGTCCGCCGGCAGGTGCTCCTGCCTCCGTTCGGTCAGGTCCTTGACCAGCACGGTGCCGGCGGCCGCCTCGTCCGGGCCGATGATGAGCGCATAGCGCGCGCCGGTCCGGTCGGCATGCCGGAGCTGACGCTCCAGGCGTTGCCCCGGGTCCAGCGCCAGTTCGACCGCCACGCCATGCCGGCGCAGGCGGTCGGCGATGCGCGCCGACGCCTGCTGCTGCTCGGCCCCGAAGACGGTGACCAGCACGTCGGGCGCCGCCCGCGCCGGAGCCGGCACCCGGTCCAGCTCGCGCAGCAGCTCCAGCAGCGCCATGTCGCCCACCGCCATGCCGACCCCCGGCACGCGCCGCTTGCCGCCCACCTGCCGCGTCAGGTCGTCGTAGCGGCCGCCGCCGAAGACGGCGCGCCGCAGCCCGCCGGCCGCCCACGCCTCGAACACGGTGCCGGTGTAGTAGTCGAAGCCGCGCGCGATGCCGCGGTCGAGCGTCACGTACCGGTCGTGGCCGGTGATCGCGAGCTGCTCGACGATCGCCGCCAGACGCTCCGGCGGGTCGGCGACCGGCGCCTGCACGAAGGCGATCACCTCATCGGCCTGACCCGGGGCCAGACCCAACGCCGTCATCTGGCCCTGAGCTCGGCCCGCGCCGACCTTGTCCAGACGGTCGATCACCTGCAGCACGCCCCGCACCGACTCGGCCGGGACGCCCAGACCGCCGGTCAGATCGGCCTCCAGCGCCGCGCGGTCGTTGACCTTGATGCGCACGTCGGCCGCCTCCAGCCCGAGCGCGGTGAACAACTCGCAGGCCACCTGGATCACTTCGGCGTCGGCGTGCGCGCTCTCGCTGCCGAGCAGGTCGACGTTCCACTGAAAGAACGACCGCCCGCGGCCGCGCTGCGGCCGTTCGTAGCGGAAGAACTGACCCCACGACTGCCACCGCGCCGGCAGCGGGATCTCCTGCTCGCGGGCGGCGATCATGCGCGCCAGCGTCGGCGTCAGCTCCGGGCGCAGCAGCAGCTCCTTGCCGTCCCGGTCCTGAATGCGGAAGGTCTGCCGAGCGACGATCTCCTCGCTGCTCTTGCCCAGGTAGAGGTCCAGGTACTCGACCGCCGGCCCTTCGTATTCCCGGTAGCCGTAGGCGCGGCCCGCCGCGAGCATCGTCTCTCGCAGGGCGAGCTGCTGCGCCCAGTCGTCGGGATAGAAATCCTGCGTCCCCTTGACGCGCGCTACCGGTGCCATGGCGCCTACCAGTAGATGATACGCGTAAAGGCGCTGCGCTCGCGCGGCGGCAGCGCATCGACCCGCGGGATCAGGTAGCGGTTGTCGTCCACGTCGATCAGCAGCTTGCCGCCGCGGCCGAAGCTCACCGCTCGATCGTTGCTCCAGCGCATCAGAAAGTCGACCGGGCCCTTGTCGGTATCGACGCGCATCGACACGTAGCCGCCGTCCCAGCCGATCCGCCGGATGCGGCTGATGGTGTGGAAGAAGTAGCGCCGCTGCAGCGCCGATCGCACCAGCGCGGCCTGATCGGCGGGAAAGTCGTCGAGCCGGCGCACGATGCCGATCTCCAGGTCGTCGCCGCGGCGGCGACTCTGGATGATGGCGATGAACTCGCTGCGCCGTTCCACCGGAAAGCAGTACGCGGCATAGACGCCCCCGTAGACCCAGATGCCGGTGATCTCGAGATGCAGCGCCGCGAAGTTGCCGGGATAGAAGCGGCACATCGACGGGTCCAGATAGCGCAGCCGGGCGGTGTCGGGACCCTCGCCCCGTTTCTCGCGCAGCTCCGCTTCGGTCAGTTCCCGTTGCCGACTCATCGGCTCGCCTCCAGCAACTCGACCGCGGCGTCACGCGCCAGATCGGTCTGTATCTTGACCAGGCGGTAGTAGATGCCGCGCCGGTTCACCAGCTCGTCGTGCGTGCCCTCCTCGCGCAGCCGCCCGCCTTCGAGCACGACGATCCGATCGCAGTTCTTCAGCGTACTCAGCCGATGGGCGATCGCGATCGTGGTGCGCCCTTCGGTGATCCGGTCCAGCGCCTCCTTGATCAGATGTTCGGATTCGGTATCGACGCTGCTGGTCGCCTCGTCCAGGATCAGCAGCTTGGGATCGTAGAGCAACGCGCGCGCGATCGACACGCGCTGCCGCTGCCCGCCGGACAGCCCGGCGCCGCGCTCGCCGATGTAGGTGTCGTAGCCGAGCGGCTTCTGCATGATGAACTCGTGCGCGTTGGCGGCCTTGGCCGCCTCGACCACGGCGTCGAAGCTCACCTCCGGGTTGCCGTAGGTCAGGTTGTCGTAGATCGTCCCGCGGAACAGGAACGACTCCTGCAGCACGACGCCGACGTACCGGCGCAGCTCCGGCAGCGGCATCCTCCGCACGTCGACGCCATTGATGGCGACGGACCCGGCCGTGACGTCGTAGAACCGGGCGATCAGGTTGATGAGGGTGGTCTTGCCGGAGCCGCTCTTGCCGACCACGCCCAGGTGCTCACCCGGACGCACCTCGAAGCTCAGGTCCGTGACCACCCGTTCGTTGCGCTCGTAGGCGAAATCGACGTGGTCGAACCGGACCGACGCCGCCGGCGCCGCGGGGATCGGCCGGGTGTCGGCGGACTCCAGGATCAGCGGCTGCGTATCGAGAATCTCGAACGTGCGCTGCGCCGCCGACAGGAAGCTGGTCAGCCAGTTGGTCATGCGGGTGATCTGCCGAAGCGGCACGTAGAACATTCCCAGATAGGCAAGGAACGCCGTGAGCGTGCCCAACGTCATCACGTCGTTCAGCACGCGGCGGCCGCCGATGAACCAGACCAGGATGCCGCCGAGCTGGAACAGCACCGCCATGCCGGGCTGAAACGTCGCGGTCATGTATTCCACGCCGCGGAAGCTGTCGCGCAGGTAGCCGGAGGTGCGGCGGAAGCGCGCGACTTCGCGTCGCTCCTGGCCGAACGCCTTGACCACGCGGATGCCGTTCAGGATGGAGTTGAGCGCGCCGTTGAGCTTGCTGCGCGCGTCCCAGATCCGGTAATAGCGAGGATAGATGCGGCGCCAGAACCAGACCGCGGCGGCTACCACGAACGGCGCCGGCACCAGGGTCACGAGCGCCAGTTGCCAGTTCAGGCTGAACAACATCAGGCCGACGGCGACCACCATGATGATCTGCGCCACGAACCCGCCGGTGGCCTGCTCGATCAGCCCCTTGAGCTGCTCGGTATCGTTCACGACGCGGCTCATGAGCTGCCCGGTGCTGTAGCGGTCGTAGTAGGAGATCGACAGCCTGGTCAGGTGGCCGAACAGCTTGGAGCGCAGGTCGTAGGTGATCTGCGTGCCGATGGTGCTGCTCAGTCGCAGCTGGATCGACTGCACGATGCCGTCGGCGAGGTAGGCGGCCAGCAGCAGGGCGACCAGCCGCACCAGCAGCGCGATCGCATCGGCATCCGGCAGCACCGGGTTGTCCGCCTGTCCGGGGACCAGCACGCGGTCGGTGATCACCCTGATGAGCTGTGGCGGCAGCAGCGTCGCGCCGATCGAGACCAGCACCAGCCCCATCATCAGCGCGGCCCGGCCGGCGTAGGGACGCATGAGCAGCAGCACCCGGGCGAGCAGACTGGCTGGGCTCAGACACCGCCGGCACGCCTCGCCGGGCGCCTCCAGCCTGATGCCGCAGGTCGGGCACCTGTCGGGCTCCTCCCGGTCCTCCGGGCCCACCTCCGGCGGCTCGCCGGCGACCCATGCCTGCAGCTTGGCCGCCACCCGCTGGAACAGCGGCGCCGAACGGTTCGAGTAGGCCAGTATCTCGACCGCGGCATCCTCGATCACCGCCTCCAGGAAGCCGCCGCCGACCCCGGAACGGGTGCCGATATCGTGTATCTCGTCGCGGGCGACGGTGACGCGCGTCACCGTGCCGCCGCCGGCGGGCGCGCCGACGGTGGTGAGGCGGTCCCGCTCGACCACCAGATAGACCGTTTCGTAGGCGCCGGACAGATTGAGGTCGGTTTGCGCTACCAGCAGGGCGGCATCGGCATCGACGCCTTCGGCGCGGGCGCGCTTTGCGAGCCCGGCGGGCAATCGGCGCTGCATCGGGTGCGCGTCGGACCCTTGGCGCTGTTCCACGGGGAAGGCAGATTCTTGAGCGGCAGCGCGGCGTAGCGCAAGCGCTCCGGCGGCTTATTGCCGTCGATCGCGCCGCCGCCGGCGCGGTTTTCGCTTCTTGCCGGGCCGGCCGGCATCCGACGGCGCGTCCTGCGGTACGTCGATCCGGGGGGAGGGCCGGTGCGGTTCCGGGTTCGGGTCCGGCTGCGGCCGGCCCGCGTCGGCCGTCCGTCGCTCACTCCGGCTCGGACCGTGCCGGCCGGTGGTGAGCGGCAGCATGGTCAGCGCGCCGACGATGAAGGCGACCAGCAACGCCATGAAGATCGGCACCTCGTCCAATCGGGCGAAGACGAACGAAAACGACGCCCGGTTCTCCATGTTGTCGGCGAGCAGAATCACCACCAGGGCGAGTACGACCAGAAACAGCAGCCTGCGCCACGGCACGGCGGGATTATGCCACAGACCGGGGTCCGGGCTCGCCGCCTGCCGGCCCGCGGCGTATGATCCGCCGATGCCCCTCGACGTGCTGGCGGTCTGCGCGCACCCCGATGACGCCGAGCTGACCTGCGCCGGGCTGCTGTTGCGCGCCAAGGCGGGAGGCGCGTCGATCGGCGTGTGCGACCTGACCCGGGGAGAGGCGGGGACGCGCGGCACCGCGGCCGAACGCGACCGGGAAGCGGCCGCCGCCTCGGCGGTCCTGGGTCTGGACGAGCGCGTCAACCTCGAGCTCCCCGACGGCGCGGTGACCTGTACGCTGGAACACCGGGTGCGGCTGCTCGAGGTGATCCGCGAGCACCGGCCGCGACTGCTGATCGGGCCGTATTGGGAGGACCATCACCCCGACCACGCCAACGCCAGCCTGCTGGCCAAGGAGGCGTGGTGGTTCGCCGGGGTCGGCAAGCATCCCGGCCGCGGCGCGCCGCATCGGCCCGAAGCGATGCTGCACTACATGAGCCGCTATCAGTTCCGGCCGTCGCTGGTGGTGGACGTCAGCGAGCACTGGGAGCGCAAGCGCCGCGCCGCCGCCTGCTATCGGTCGCAGCTCCATGACCCGCAACGCGGGGAGCCGGATACCGCCATCTCCTCGCCCGGCTATCTGGAGGCATGGGAAGGACGGCATCGCTACTACGGTTCGCTGATCGGCGTCGACTACGGCGAGCCGTACCTGATGCGCGGGCCGGTGCCGATCGGCGACCCCATGACGCTCGCCTTTGGCCGCCGGGCGATGCTGTGACGCCGCATCGTCGCCGAGCGGCGGCATTTGACACCGGCGCCGGCCCGGGGGTAGTCTCGTCCGCCAGAGAGAAGAACTTCGGGGCATGGTGCGGCGCCTGAAACCGGCGCCTATTCCAGACCGACGGTGACAGCCCGTGAGCTCTGGCTCGCACGAGCCTGAGCAGGAACCGGTGGAATTCCGGTGCCGACGGTACAGTCCGGATGGGAGAAGTTCGAGCCGGGCGGGCTGCGTGCGTCCTGCGCGCGAGCCGGGTCCCGGTCCGCTTCTGCGGTAACGCGCGCCCCTCGACGAGCAATGGGATGGATGACCACGAGGGGCTGATGCGCCGGGCGCTGAAACTGGCCCGCCACGGAGCGTGGCGCACCTCACCCAATCCGCTGACCGGCGCTCTGGTCGTCCGCGACGGCCGGATCGTCGGTGAAGGCCACCTCAACGAACGCGGCGACCATGCCGAAGCGGTCGCGCTGGACCGGGCCGCCCGCGCGGGCGGCGCTGTCGGCGCCACCCTCTACACCAACCTGGAGCCCTGCTGCTGGACCGGCGTCGGCAAGCACACGCCGCCATGCGCGCAGCGGATCATCCGCGAAGGGGTGCGCCGGGTGGTGATCGCCACCGCCGACCCGCACCCGAAGGTCGACGGCGCCGGAGTTCGCCTGTTGCGCGACGCGGGAATCGAGGTGGTCGAAGGGGTGCTGGAGGACGAGGCGGCGCGCCTGAACGTCGTGCACTTCAAGTTCCACCGCACCGGCATGCCGTTCGTCACCCTGAAGATCGCCCAGTCGATCGACGGCCGGATCGCCACTGCGGGCGGAGATTCCCGCTGGATTTCCGACCGCGACGCGCGGGTGATGACCCACGAGCTGCGGGCCGGACATGACGCGATCATGGTCGGCGTCGGCACCGCTCTGGCCGACGACCCCGAGCTGACGGTACGGCTCGCCGCGCCGCTGCGCGACCGCCAGCCGCTGCCGGTGGTCATCGACTCGACGCTGCGCCTGCCGCCGGCGGCGCGGCTGACGGCCGGCGAGCGCCGGCCGCTGGTGTTCACGACCGACCGGCACGACCGCCGCGCGCGGGCGGCCCTGGAGGGCGCGGGCGCGCGCGTCGCGGTGGTGCGCAGCGCCGACGGCGGGCGCGTCGCGCTCGATCGGGCGCTCGCCGCCCTGGCGGGAGCGGGGGTCACCTCGGTACTGGTGGAGGGCGGCGCGGCGCTGCACACCGAGCTGATCCGGCAGCGGCTGTTCGACCGGCTGGTCGTGGTGGTGGCGCCGATCGTCATCGGCGCCGGAACCGACGCCGTGGGTGACCTGGGCAACGGCCGTCTGGTCGACGCGCTGCGCCTGGAGCGCGTCAGCCACCGGCAGATCAACGATCAGGCGGTCATCACCGGCTATCGCTCGCTCGCCGCCACCCTCGGACTCGCCGGCAACGGGTCGCTCCCCGGCGCGCAACGGCAGGAAGCGGAATGTTCAGCGGTATCGTAGAGGAAGTCGGCGTCGTCACCGCTCTCACCCGTCGCGCCGCGGACGCGGTGCGCATGACCATCGGCGCCCGCACGGTGCTGGCCGGCGCCGGGGTGGGTGCGTCGATCGCCGTCGACGGCGTCTGCCAGACCGTGATCGCCATCGACGACCGGACGTTCACCATCGACAGCGTGGGCGCGACTCTGCGCAAGACTACGCTCGGCTCGTTCGCCATCGGCCGGCGGGTCAACCTGGAGCGTCCGCTGGCCTTCGGCACGCGCGTCGACGGCCACCTGGTGCAAGGCCACGTCAACGACACCGCCACGGTCACGCGGTGGGAGCAGCTCGGGGCCGCGCGCTGGCTGGAGGTCCGTCTGCCGCCGGTCCTGTTGCCCTACGTCGTACCGGAAGGGTCGATCGCCATCGATGGGGTCAGCCTCACGGTCGCCGGCCTGCAGGACGACCGCGCCGGCTTCTCGATCATCCCGCACACCGCGCGCGCGACCGCGCTTACCGACCGTCGGGTAGGCGAGCCGGTCAACGTGGAGATCGACGTGATCGCCAAGTACGTGGAGCGGCTGGCCGGCGCGCATCGGGCGGCTGCGGTCGATGACGGGACGGACCGCGACGGCGGCGGGCCGGTCTCCGCCATGGCCAGCGTCGCCGAAGCCGCGCAGGCGATCGCCGGCGGCCGGATGGTGCTGATGATCGACGACGTCGATCGGGAGAACGAGGGCGACCTGGTGGCGGCCGCGGCGTTGATCACGCCGCGCATCGTCACGCACATGCTGCGGCAGGCCAGCGGCGTGCTGTGCGCGGCGATCACCGCCGAGCGGGCCGAGCGACTGGAGCTTGCGCCGATGTCGCCGGTCAACACGGCGTTGCACGGCACCCGCTTCACCGTCTCCATCGATGCGGTGCGCGGCACCACCACCGGCGAGTCCGCCCACGACCGCGCGGCCACGCTGCGGGCGGTCGCCGACCCGCGGGCGGCCCCCGCCGACTTCGCCCGCCCCGGCCACGTCTTTCCCCTGGTCGCCGATCCGGGCGGGGTAGCCGCACGTCCCGGCCATACCGAAGCGGCCGTGGCGTTGGCCGCGCGCGCCGGGCTGCCGGCGGCGGCGGCGATCTGCCCGGTACTGGACGACGACGGCGGCATGGCGCGCCGGGCCGGCCTGTCGCGGCTGGCGGCGCGCCTGCGGGTGCCGATGCTGCACGTCGCGCAGCTCGCTTCATGAAAGCCGCCGCCCCCGCTCCGGCTGCCGTGCTGGACGGCGCCGGCCGGCGCTTCGCCATCGCCGCCGGTCGCTACAACCATGAGATCAGCCAGCGGCTGGTCGACGGCGCGACCGCAGCGCTCACCGAACACGGCGTCAGCGCCCAAGACGTGCGGGTGGCGTGGGTCCCCGGCTCGTTCGAGCTGCCGCTGGCGGCGCAACGGCTGGCGCAGGCCGGGGGCGTGAGCGCCGTCATCTGCGTGGGGTGCATCATCAAGGGCGAAACGAATCACGACGAGCTGGTGGCGCACGCGGTCGCCGCCGGCATCATG
This sequence comes from Spirochaetia bacterium, assembly GCA_965203515.1. Classification (GTDB taxonomy): domain Bacteria; phylum Spirochaetota; class Spirochaetia; order SZUA-6; family Bin103; genus CATQHW01. The sequence goes on along the minus strand of OZ241907.1, from coordinate 2,827,459 downwards.
CAGGTGGCGCTCGCCACCGGCGTGCCGATCCTGTTTGGCGTGGTCAGCGCGAACGATCGTCGACAGGCGATGGCGCGCGCCGGCGGCACGGTGAATCGGGGGCGAGAGGCGGCGCTGGCGGCACTGGAGATGGCCGCCGGGGGCGGCCGGTGAGTTCGTTCGACCTGACCGGCCGCACCGCGGCAGTGACCGGCGCCAGCCGCGGGCTCGGCAGCTACATGAGCAAGGCGCTGGCTCGCGCCGGGGCATCGCTGGTGATCACCGCGCGCGACGCCCGCGACTGCGCCGACACCATCGAGCAGGTCCGCGCTTTGGGCGGCGCGGCGCGCGCCTACTCGCTCGACGTCCGGTCCGAAGCGAGCGTGCGTGCCTTCGGACAGGCGGTGACGCAGGACGTGGGCGCCGTGGACGTCCTGGTCAACAACGCCGGCTGCAACGTCCGCAAGCCGTTCCTGGATACGACCTGGAACGACTGGAACACCGTCCTGGAGACCAATCTGCGCGGCGCCTTCTTCGTCACGCAGGCGTTCGCGCCGGCGATGATCGAACGCGGGTACGGCCGCGTGATCAACATCGGATCGGTCACCAGCGTGTTCGGCTTCGGCGCCGTCGTCCCCTACGTGGCGAGCCGCGGCGGCGTGCTGCAGATGTCGCGGGCGCTGGCCGACACGCTCGGCCCGCACGGGATCACCGTGAACTGCCTGGCCCCCGGCTGGTTTCACACCGCGCAGACCGAGGTCCTCTTCCGGGACGCCGAGTGGCGCGACTACATCATCGATCGCATCCCGCTGAAGCGGCTCGGCGCCCCTGCGGATCTGGACGGCGCGGTGGTCTTTCTGGCCTCCGAGGAATCCTCCTACGTCACCGGCCAGATCCTGCTGGTCGACGGCGGCATGACCACCGGCGCCGCCCGCGCCGCCAACCCGAAGCCGTGAGCGCCTACTCCAGCACCGTCGAGAACTACGTCAAGGCGATCTACCTGCGCCATCGCGAGCGGCCGGAGGGGTTTCTGCCGATGGGCCGGATCGCCGAGGCGATGGACGTATCGCCCGGCACCGCCACCTCCATGATGAAGACCCTGGCCGGCCTTGGCCTGATCGAATACGAACCACGTAACGGCAGCCGCCTGACCGAGCCCGGCGAGTCGCTGGCGCTCGACGTCCTGCGCCGCCACCGGCTGGTGGAGCTGTTCCTGGTGGAGGTGCTCGGTCTCGACTGGTCGGAAGTGCACCGCGAAGCCGACAGCCTGGAGCACGCCATTTCCGACCTGGTGCTCGACCGTATCGACGCGCTCCTGAATCACCCCACCGTCGACCCGCACGGCGACCCGATCCCGACTCATCGCGGTCAGATCGATCAGACCGTCTTCGGCAGCCTCATGGAACAGTCCGAGCGGGTCGAGCTGCGCGTCGCGCGGGTGACCGATCAGGACCCCGAGTTCCTGCAATTCGTGCACCGCAGCGGCCTGCACCCCGGCAACCGGGTCACGGTCGACGCGATCGATCGCGCCGCCGACGCCGTGACGCTCCGCACCGACAGCGGCACGGTGACCATCGGCACGCAGGCCGCATCCAAGATTCTGGCGCGGCCGAACGAGCCGGCGCCCCTGGCGCCGCAACCGGCCGGCTGACCGCCGGCCGGGACGGCTCAGTCGCCGCGGACGCGCACGCTGGCGGCGTGCCCGTCGAGCCCCTCCGCCTCGGCCAGCACCGCAATGTCGTCGATCGCCTGCCTCGCCATACCGCGCGGATACTCCTCGACGCTGGCGCGGCGCAGGAACGTAGAGACGCTGCAGCCGGACGAGAACCGTGCGGTGGAACCGGTCGGCAGGCAGTGGCTCGGCCCCGCGTAATAGTCGCCGCTCGCCACCGGCGCGCCGCCCAGAAAGTAGGCGCCGGCGTTGCGCACGCGGTCGAGCATGGCGTGCGGATCGGCGACCGCCAGCACGGCGTGCTCCGGGGCGATGCGGTTCATGATCGCGCACGCCTCATCGCCGCCGGAGGCCAGCACGAAGGCGGTCGACTCGCGCAGGCCGCGCTCGATCGCCGCCTGCCGGCCCCGTTCGTGAAGCTGGCGCTCCAACGCGGCGAGGACGCGGTTCAGGACCTCGGGGTGGGCCGAGACCACGAACGCCGCACCGGGATCGTGCTCCAGTTGCGCCAGGACGTCGGCGGCGATCCAGGCCGGGTCGGCCGACCGATCGGCCAGGACCGCGATTTCGCTCGGTCCGTAGAGGCCGTCGACGCCCACGGCGCCGAAGAGCTGCCGCTTCGCTTCCTGTACATAGACGCTGCCGGGCCCGGCTATGAAGTCGACCGCCGCCACGGTCCGCGTCCCGTGGGCGAGCGCCGCCACCGCGTGGCTGCCGCCGATGCAGTACACCTCGTCGATGCCGAGCAGGCCGGCGGCGGCCAGGACGCTGTCGTCGATGCCGCGCGGGCCGGCGCAGCGACCGGCGTCGGCATCGCGATCGACATCCGGGGGCGGCGTGGCCAGGCAGATGCGCTCGACTCCCGCCACCTGCGCCGGCACCGCCAGCATGATCAGCGTCGACGGGTAGGCGGCACGGCCGCCGGGAACCAGCAGCCCCACCGAGCCGACCGGTTCGACGCGCAGCCCCAGGCGCGCCCCGTCGATCTCGGTCGCCGGCGGCGTGGCCGGCGCGACGTGCTCCTGATAGCGCCGCACGTGGTCGATGGCGCGCTGCATGGCGGCGCGCAACTCCGGAGCCACCCGATCGACCGCGGCGCGCACCACCTGCGGCGGCACGCGCAGCATCGACGCGTCGAAGGCGGGATCGCTGAACGCGCGCATGTGCGCGACCAGCGCCGCATCCCCGTCGCGGCGCACGTCGGCGATGAATCCCGCGACCGCCGCGCTCAGCGACCGGTCGCCGCCGACCGCCGCCGCGAGCCGCTCGAGCAGCGCCTCCAACTCACGCCGATCGCCAGGGTCGGCGTAGACGAGCATGCGTAACTCTGCCACGCCGTACAGGATACCACGCGGCGCCCGACCGGCCCGGCGGTCGGGCGGAAGGTCAGACGGCCGCGAGCTCCCGCTCGCCGGCGTTGGCGATCGCCAAGCCGCCGGCGATGCTCCGGTAATAGTCGAAGTCCTCCACGCGGCCCGGAAACGTCCGGGCCAACCAGCGCTGCACCGGCACGAGCTGCGAGGAGCCGCCGGTGCAGACCACCCGCTCGACGTCGCCGGCGTCGAGGCCGGCGTCGTCGAGCAGCGCCCGAGCGGTCGCGTCGACCCGTTCCATGATCGGCTCCAGCACCCGCTCCAGCCGGGCGCGGTCGAACGGCAAGTGGAGATCGATCTCATCCAGGCCGATCTCGGTCGTCTGCCGCTCCGCAAGCTCGGTCTTGGCCGCCTCCGTCGCGCTCAGCAGAGCGTACACCGCGTTGCCGCGGATCAGCTTCCAGAGTCGGGTCAGCTTGCGGCGCGCGTCGGGACCGGACTGGATGCCGGCAAAGATACTCTCCATCAGCTCCGGGCGGTTCGACATGTAGGAGGTCTGCCAGTTGAGCAGATAGTCCTGGTACCGGTAGAACGGGAACACCGCGTCGGGCTCCGGGCGGGACAGCGAGCTCTTCACCGCGCACCCCTCGCCCAGCTCGGGGAAGATCACGTCGCGCATGATCTGCTGGTCGACGTGGTTGCCGCCGATCGGCAGCCCGCGCGTCGCCACCACCTCGAAGCCGCCGTTGCGCGTCGACAGCAGGCACAGGTCGAGCGTGCCGCCGCCGAAGTCGAAGGTGAGCAGGTGATCGGGCTGCGCCGAGGATGCCCGCAGGTAGCTCAGCCCGGCAGCGACCGGCTCGGGGTAGAACACCACGTCCTCGAAGCCGGCGTTGCGGCAGGCGGTGGCCATCCGGCGCACGGCGACCTCGTTGGCGCCGTTGCCTCCCACGTAGCGGACCGGCCGGCCGATGTGGATTCCGCGCCCCACGTCGTAGCCGGCCTGCTCCAGGACGGAGCGGATCTCGGCCAGGATCAGCGTGATCAGCGCGACGATGTGAAAGCTGCGGTGAAACACCTTGAAGCGGCTCTGCTCGGCGACCCCCAGGAAGCTCTTGAGCCCCCGGAAGAGGCGTCCGGGCAGCTCGGTGTCGTCATACCCCGAAACCTGATGGACGCGGGTGGTGTCGCCGCGCCCGCGGCCGGCGCGCTGCGTGTCGGTGGTGCTGAAGGTCATGGCGATCTGCCCCACGTTGACCCGCTGCAGCCGGACGGTCCGGCCGCGGTTGTCGCCGAGGTAGCGCTCGATCGCCGCCGTGCCGACCGAACGCCCCATGGCGCGGTCCAGGTAGAGCGCCGAGGGCATGATCTTGGGGTTGACCGCCGCCGGGTCGAGGTCGATGTAGGTGATGCGATCCGCCTCCCAGACGGCGAGCGTGCTGTTGGTGGTGCCAAAATCGAGTCCGATCCCGATCATGCTGCTCCCTTGCCAGGGTCTCCCCTGCGGTGGTCTGACCGGGATCGCCCTGACGAGTGGTCCGCCGGACCCGGGCTCCGCGTCATCGGACCACGGAGGCTACCGCATGCCGCCGCGCGGCGTCGAGCGGCCGGCCGCGGCCGGTGCGCCCGACCGGGCGATTTGACACGGCTTGCGCGCTCCCGTATCCTGTGGTTCCAGCCCGGATGGTGAAATTGGTAGACACGCTAGGTTCAGGGTCTAGTGGCCGCAAGGCTGTGGAGGTTCGAGTCCTCTTCCGGGCAACGCCACTTCGGTCGCCCAGGCTGGCCGGCGGAACTCCGGCCTCCTGACCGATCAGCGCGAGCTCCGCGCGCCTTCTTCGTAGCGTCTCCGGCGGGCGTTCGTGCGGTGCACGCTAGCACCAGATCCTTGCCCGCGCGCGGCTGTCAGCCGTCCGAATCTCACGGGTGAGCCGGCCGACCGTAGTGGAGGGATTACCGTATGGACTGCCCTCCTCCGCCCGCCGCCGCAATAGAGCCTCGGCGCGTTGTTCGGCATCCTCGACTCGGCTGATCAGTTCATCGCAATCAGGAGTCTTCCCCCGTTTCCTGTCATACTCGGGTCGTAGATCACCGAGTATCGACTGCATTCGGTCACGTCGCTCAGGCCGATTGTAATCCTGTTCATGAAGGATGAGCCACAGCTCGAAACATGGATTGGAACGACCGACACGGACATGGTTACTTTCGCACAGCGTGATGGCATCGTCGAATCGAGGGTGATCATCACGGTCGAATACCGCCCACACCTGGTCGGATTCTTCATATGAGTTTCTGCGGCTACCGCCCCGCTGAGATCGGACTCGTTCCGCAGCCTTCTCCGCAATCGTGTAGGGAACACCAACTCCGGGAACGACCTCCACTCCGATCAGCGCGTTCGAACAGGTACGCTTGAGCGCGTTGAAATAGGCTGGTTCCGTATTACTGCCTTCGCAGTACAACACGAATCGCCATCTCGGCCCCCGCTGAGCTCCGCGCCGCCGCAGGTTGGGAGGGACGTCCCCTCTGCTTCTAGTTCGAGCCAAGTGCGGAAATCGGGTCGTCGAAGGGTACCGCTCCGTAGCGGCCCTGCAGGTATCCTTGCTCCAGGTTATCGCTCCGGCTCGTCCGAATATCGGTCAGCGGATAGAGCAGCGTCGCCCCATCCTCGTCCTTTTCGGTAAACCAGATCTGATCGCGGCGCAGTCCGGCCCACCCCATCAGGTTGGTGTCGTGGGCCGTCGCAATGAGCTGCGCACCGTTGGGATTCGTCTTCGGCGAGCAGAACAACTGCAGGACAGCAGCGCCGGCCAGAGTGTGCAGACTCATGTCGAGTTCGTCGATCACCAGAGGCGTTCCTGCGTCGAGCGCGCGGTATGCGAGACTCAGCATCACCAGCAGTCGCTGTGTGCCCGCGCTCTCCAGACCAAGATCGAGGTAGACGGGGGCTCCGTCTCTGCTTTGGTGAGCAAGTTCGATAGTGACCTGCTTGCCTTCATTCAAGTCTACCGCAGCATTTGTCAGTCTCTCCATCGCTTCTCCAAGCGTGGCTCTTGATTCATCGGGAAGATCGGTCTCCCGACGTCGGTAGTCACATATCCCAGTGTCAATTCCCTCAAGAAATTCGATCACTCGGGTATCTATTGCTTCGTGTCTCATCCAATACTCACTACCTGCGCCGATGCGCATGTAACAGTCCATGGCTCTGAGGTACTCGTATAGACTTGAGAGTCGTTCGTGGCTGTTTTGCGCGGCGGCCGATAGATACAAGCTGTTCGATCTGGTCAATCCTGCGATGGTATTGTTTTGCCCCTTCAGCTCGCGCCCGAAGCGAAAACCGTTGCCTTCACGTTCGAACATGAGGCGGCGGTGCGACTTGGGAATGGCGTATAGCCACTCCGACAGGAATGCGTTATCGTCCGCTTCGAACCCATAGTGATAGCGCACGTCTTCGTGGACGAAATCGATCTCGAAGCGACTTGGCCTGTCGGGGCAGGAGGCGTCCAGTCTGAAGGCATGGCGCGGCACCCCGCCACTCGCATCTCCGCGAGTGTGAGAGAACAGGACCATTTGCCGCATGGCCCCGAGCGCATGGACGAGGTTGCTCTTGCCCGACGCGTTGGCGCCGAAGACTACCACGGCGGGCAAGATCGATCCGCGCGGCGCGACTGCGCAGTCGATCAAGCCCTCGGTCTTGTCCTGCAGCGATGACGTCGTGAGCAGCAGTTCCTGCGAATCTCGGAGTGACAGATGATTCGAGACGCTGAAACGCAATAACACGCAAGTTCCCGGTCACGACGGACTATAGCATAGTATCCAATAACGTCAACAAGTGTGTACGTGCGTGAATCGTTCGGATCGGTCCGGCTTACTCGGCTCCTCTGCGGAGCACTCGGCCCGCGCGCGCCTGCGTGTGGGCGCCGTCACGGATCACCGACTCGCCGTTCACCAGTACGTGGCCGATCCCGTCCGGGTACCGGTGCGGGTCCTCCCAGGTCGCGTTGTCTATGACGGCGTCCGGGTCGAACACGACCAGGTCGGCCGCCTTGCCTGCGGCGATCCGCCCGCGGCTTGCCATTCGCAGCCGGTCCGCCACCGCGCCGGTCATCTTGTGGACCGCATCCTCCAGCGCGAGCACCCCGTACTCGCGCACGTACCGGCCGAGCACGCGCGGGTAGCAGCCGTAGAAACGGGGATGCGGCGACGTGGCTCCCCACGGACCGTCGGGCGATACCGCGGTGCCGTCGGAGCCGATCATCGCCAGCGGGTGTCCGACGAAGTAGCGCACGTCGTCCTCCGAACGGACGTGCATCACGCCTTCCAGCCAGCAGTCCTCGCGCGCCGCCGACAGGATCGCCTCCACCGGCGACTCGCCGCGCCGGGCGGCGATCTCCGTCCACGCCTTGCCCACCATCCAGCGCATCGACTCCTTGTTGGCCTTGGTGATCACGTACTTGTCCCAGGGCAGCGGCACGCCTCCCCAGAATCCGCGCGCGACCTCCGCCGCCATCCGGGCGCAGGTCTCCGGGTCCTCCAGCCGGCGCCGGACCGCCGCCGGTCCGTCCTCCTGCGCCCAGAGCGGCAGCACGCCCGTGATCCCGCAGGCCCCGGCGGTGTAGGGGTAGACGTCGTAGCGCACGTCCACGCCGCGCTCCCGCGCCGCTTCCATGCGCCGCACCATCTCGCCCCCTTCGCCGTGGTGCCGGGTATCGATCAGCGCGATGTGGGAGTACTGCACCGCGATGCCGGTCAGCTCGCCGATCTCGATCGCCTCGTCCACGGCGTTGAAGTGATTGCCGTTGTGGAGCCGCGCATGCGTGGCGTAGAAGGCGCCGGGGAATCGCCGCGCTTCAGCGGCCAGCGCCGCGATCTCGCCGGCCGGCGCGGCCATGGCGGGCGGGCCGGTGAGCGCGGTGGTGAGCGCGACCGCGCCCTGCTCCACCGCCTCGGCCACCAGGCGCTTCATGACCGCCAGCTCCTCGTCGTTCGCCGGCCGATTCCGCGTGGCCTTGGCCGCCTGGCGGAGGGTGCCGTGGCCGATCTGACCCACCACGTTCAGGCTGATGCCGCGGCGTTCGAGCGCGGTCGCCCAGCCGTCGAAGTCGCTCCACGCATACCGCACGCCGGAACCGTCGATGACGTGCACCGGGGCGACCGCCTGCAGCTCCGCCGGGCTCAGCAATCCCGCCGGAAACGCCGACGAACCGCAGTTGCCGACCACCTCCGTGGTGACGCCCTGGTACGCCTTGCACTCGCCGCCCGGATCGTCGAACAGGGAGACGTCGGAGTGGGCGTGCACGTCGATGAAGCCGGGGCACACCACCCGGCCGGAGGCGTCGATCGTCTCGGCACGATCGGCAGCGGCCAGATCGCCGACCGCGGCGATGCGCCCGGCCGCGATCGCCACGTCCGCCCGGTACGCCTTGGCGCCGGTGCCGTCGATCACCGAGCCGCCCGCCAACACCTTCTCGAATGCCATCGGCTCCTCCCTCGGCGCTACCGGCGCAACCCTTTTCGAGAGAGCGCCGTCGACGCCGCCCCGCACGGGCTGCCTGACACGGCGCCACACGGCCAACCATGGCCCGAATCGGCCGGATCATCAAAGCGCCGACCTTGACATCGACCAGGGCGGCACGCACGGTCGGCGCGATGAAGACCGACGCCGACCTGCTGCTCGAAGTCCGCGATCTGCGGACCAGCTTCCACACCGACGACGGCGTAGTCCGCGCCGTGGACGGCGTGAGCTTCGACCTGGCGAAGCGGCGGATCGTCGGCATGGTCGGCGAGAGCGGCTGCGGCAAGAGCGTGACGGCCCTCTCCATCCTGCGCCTGGTGCCGAGCCCTCCGGGACGCATCGAAGGGGGCTCGATACTGCTGCACCGGGAGCACGAAACCGTCGACATCGCCGCGCTGTCGGCGAAGGGGAAGAAGATCCGCGAGATTCGGGGCGCGGAGATCGCGATGGTATTTCAGGAGCCGATGCGGACGCTGAGCCCCATCTATTCGATCGGCTCACAGATCATGGAGAGCGTGCGGCTGCACGTCGGCTTGAACCGGCAGGACGCGAAGGAGCATGCCGTGCGCATGCTCCGCAGCGTCGGGATGCCGGACCCGGAGCAGCGCGTGAACGAGTACCCGCATCAGTTGAGCGGAGGCATGCGACAGCGGGCGATGATCGCCATGGCGCTGTCGTGTCGGCCCAAGCTGCTCAATGCGGACGAACCGACCACGGCGCTCGACGTGACGATCGAAGCGCAGATACTCGACCTCCTGAAAGAGCTGCAGCACGAATACCACATGTCGATCCTCTTCATCACGCACGATCTGGGCATCATCGCCAAGATGGCGGATACGGTGCTGGTGATGTACCTGGGCCGGATCGTGGAGCGGGCGCCGGCCGTCGATCTCTTCGAGCGTCCGTCCCATCCCTATACCCAGGCGCTGTTCCGGTCGATCCCGGCCATGGCGTCGGCGCCGAAGGAGAAACTGGAGGTCATCACCGGTTCGGTGCCAGATCCGACCGTCACCATCGACGGATGCCCGTTCGCGCCGCGCTGCCCGCACGCGCATGACCGATGCGCCACGCATCCCGGCTACTCCCGGATCGGGCCCGATCACGCCGTCGCGTGCTGGCTCTACGAGAGTTGATCCGTTCGGAGCCGGCGGAGCCGGTCAGGAGCGGCGGCCCGATCGCCGGTAGCGGTGCACGGCAAGCGGAGCGAACACGGCGATGATGCCCACGATCCAGATCATCGTGTAGAGCACCGGATTCTGCAGCGACCACGCCTCCGGCACGGGGGTGTCGGGGGGAATGTTGCCGAACAGTTCCCGCGTCGCCTGGGCGACGGCGGAGACCGGGTTCCACAGCGCGAACTCGCGCAGCACCGGCGGCAGATTCTCCGCCGGCACGAAGGTGTTGGCCACGAAGGTGAGCGGCATCGTCACCAGGAACGAGGCGTTGTTGAGCACCTCGACGCTCGGCACCAGCAGGCCGATCCACGCCATGACCCACGAAAAGGCGTAGGCGAACAGCAGCAGCAACCCGAACCCGGCCGCGCCTTCCAGTACGCTGCTGTTGATTCCCCAGCCGACTATCAGGCCGGTGAGCGACATGATCAGCAGCGACAGCGCGTTGTACACCACGTCGCTCACCGTGCGCCCGATCAGGAGCGCGCTGCGCGACATCGGCAGCGCGCGGAAGCGGTTGATGATCCCCTTCTGAATGTCATCGGCCAGCCCGGCGCCGGTAAACAGCGCCCCGAACACGACGGTCTGGGCAAAGATGCCGGCGATCAGGAACTCCCGGTAGGAGCCGCCGGGAATGTCGATCGAGCCGCCGAACACGAATGCGAACAGCAGCACGAACATGATCGGCGAGAGCAGCACGAACACCAGTACTTCGGGCACCCGCTTGATCTTGATCACGTTGCGCTTGGCCACCACCGAGGCGTCGGCGATCATCCGTACCAGTCCGTTCACGCTTCCTCCTCGACTTCCTGCTCGGCGGCGTGCCCGGTCAGCGTCAGGAACACGTCGTCCAGCGTGGGCCGCCGCAACCCTATGTCGCGCACCTCGACCTGCGCCTCGTGCAGCGTCTGCAGCGCCCGCATCAGCACGGGCGCGCCACCGGCGATCGGCGTGACCACCGTGCGCAGGCGTTCATCGACCTGCTGCTCCCCCACCGCGAAGCGCGCCAGCGTCTCCTGCGACTTCGCCAACGCCTGGGCGGACGCCACGGTCACCTCGATCCGCTCGGCGCCCACCAGGCTCTTCAACTCGTCGGCGGTACCCTCGGCGATCGCCTTGCCGTGATCGATCACCAGGATGCGGTCGGCGAGCTGGTCCGCCTCCTCGAGGTACTGCGTGGTGAGCAGCACGGTGGTGCCGCTGCCGACCATCCGGCGGATCACCTCCCACAACTGGCGGCGGCTGTGCGGGTCCAGACCGGTGGTCGGTTCGTCCAGGAACAACGCCGGCGGCTCCGCCACCAGGGCCCCGGCCAGATCGAGCCGGCGGCGCATCCCGCCGGAGTAGGTCTTTGCCGGACGCCCGCCGGCGTCGGTCAGATCGAACATCTCCAGCAGCTCGTTGGCCCGTGCGCGGGACCGGCGCCGGCCCAGGTGATAGAGCCGGCCGATCATCTCCAGGTTCTCGTACCCGGTCAGGTGTTCGTCGACCGCGGCGAACTGTCCGGACAGCCCGATCCGCCGGCGCACCTCGCGCGGCTGGGCCACCACGTCCGCCCCGGCAACCCGCGCGGTGCCGGCGTCCGGCTCGACCAGCGTGGCCAGGATCGACACCGCGGTCGTCTTGCCCGCCCCGTTCGGGCCGAGCAGGCCCAGGACGCTGCCCTTTGCCACCTCCAGGTCGAGGCCGTCCAGCGCGGTGACCTCGCCGTACCGCTTCACCAGTCCGGCCGCTTCGATCAGGACCATGCACCGGAATATCCGTACGGCGACCGGCCGGCGGCAACCCACGTCACCGCCGCCGCGCACGCCGGCCGCGCCGTGTTACCCTGTGGGCCATGGACGCGAACCGAACGGCCGCCGTGGCGACCGGCGTGCCGCAGCTCTTCGTGGACGACGGCATCGTCACGGACATGCACGGCTTGGTGCGCACCCTGCATCCCGGCAAGAAGCTGGAGCGGCCGGTGTTGACGCCGGACCGTCCGTGGGAGGGGAAGCGGGTATACATCTACGGCACCGTGCACCACGACCGGGAGAGCGGACGGTTCCGCATGTGGTACCTGAGCCGCATCGGCCGGGGCAACGAGCACCGTTCACCGGAGATGCGGGAGCGGCAGGGCGACCTGATCCTCTACGCCACCTCGGCGGACGGCCTGCATTGGGAGAAGCCCGACCTGGGCCGGTTTCCGTTCGACGGCTCCCGGGCCAACAACATCATCGCCTTCGACAAGCACAGTCCCAGCCTGGTCATCGATCCGACGGCTCCCAACCCCGATGAACGCTACCGGATGATGGCCTGGGATTGGCGCAGCGCGCAGCGCGGCTATTGGATCGCTCATTCCGCCGACGGCATCGATTGGCAGGAGTACCCGGGCAACCCCGTGCTCGCCGGCGGCGACGAGATAGACGAGATACTGGAAACCGTCACCCTGGCCCGGCGGCCGGAGGATGGCGCCTATTTCGCGTTCCATCGCCGCTGGGGAACAGACCCGTTCCAGCGCCGGCTCATCGCCGTTGCGACCAGTCAGGACTTCCGGCGCTGGTCGGCGCCCCGGACGATCCTGGAGCCCGATGAGCAGGACGACCGCTGGACCCTGGACCGGGACCAGCGCAGCGAGTTCTACGGGATGGCCGGATTCTGCTACGGCGGCCAGTTTCTGGGGTTCCTGCCGGTCTTCGACGTGGTGCTGCACTCCACCATCGAGCGCGCCCGACCGCCGGAGCTCCGTACCGAGCAGAGCCCCTGGGACGGTCCCATCGAGGCGCAACTGGCGCACAGCCGGGACGGACTGCACTGGCACCGGTTCACCGACCGGTCGCCGATCATTCCGCGCGGCAAACGCGGCAGCTTCGACGCCGGCTGCATTCTCTGCTCGGCGGACCGCCCGGTGATCCACGGCGACGAGGTGTGGCACTACTACACCGGGATCAACACCACGCACGGCGGTCCGCTGCCGCCCAAGGTGTGCTCCATCGGGCGCGTCTCCTGGCGCCTCGACGGCTTCGTATCGCTCGATGCCGGCCCCTTCGAGGGGTGGGTGCGGACGGCGCCGTTCGCGGCTGACGGGCGCCGCCTGGCGGTCAACGCCAATCTCTCCGCCGGCCTCTCCGCCGGCCGCCTGGTCGTCGAGGCGCTGGACGGAAACGGCGCCGTCCTGGACGGCTACGGCGCCGGCGATTGCGCGCCGCTGCGCGCCGACGGGGTACGGCAGCAGGTCACCTGGGGCGGCCTCGAGCGGCTGCCGGCCGGGCGTCCGGTCGCGCTTCGCTTCCGCCTGCAGGATGGTGAACTCTACGGCTTCCGCCTGCTGGAGTGACCGGTGATCGGAGGCGCCGGGCGGCCCGGCCTGCTCCGGGAGATGTATCGGCACCGGGCCTACTATCTGATCATCCTCCCCGCCCTGGTCTGCCTGGCGGTCGCCAAGTACGTGCCGATGGCCGGCATCGTGCTGGCCTTCAAGAACTTCTCCATCACCGGCGGCATCTGGGGCAGCGAGTGGGCCGGCCTCAAGTACTTCGAGCGCATGCTGCAGAGCGCCGACTTCCTGCGGGTGTTTCGCAATACGATCGTGATCAGCCTGCTGAAGTTGGCGACGGTGTTCCCGGCGCCGATCCTGTTCGCGCTGATGCTCAACGAGGTGTTCGACCTGCGCCTGAAGAAATCGATTCAGACCATCAGCTATCTGCCGCACTTCATTTCCTGGGTCGTCGCCGGCGGCCTGTTCCATTCGTTCCTGGCGTTCGAGGGACCGGTCAACTACGTCCTGGAAGCGCTCGGCAGGCCGCGCGTGGTGTTCATGAAAGACCCGTTCTTCTTTCTGTTGGCGGTCGTGGTGACCGGCATCTGGAAGACCGTGGGCTGGGGATCGATCATCTATCTGGCGGCCATCGCCGGTATCGACCCGCAGCTCTACGATGCGGCCCAGATCGACGGCGCCGGGCGCGTGCAGCGCATCCGCCACGTCACGCTGCCGGCCATCCTGCCGGTCATCGTCGTGCTGTTCCTGCTCCGCATCGGTGAGACCTTCGACGCCGGGTTCGATCAGATCTTCAATCTCTACAGTCCCATCGTCTATTCGGTGGGAGACATCATCGACACCTACGTCTATCGGCAGGGCCTGGTGAACTTTCAGTTCAGCTACACCACCGCGGTCGGCGTGAGCAAGAACGTCCTGGGGCTGCTGCTGCTGCTCATCGTGAACTACGTGATCAGACGCCTCGGCGCGCGCGGAACGGTGCTGTGAGACGCCGGCGCACCGCCGAAGACCTGGCCATCGACAACGTCGTGCCGGTGGTCCTGATCCTGGTGTGCCTGTCGATCATCTATCCCTTCTGGAAGATGCTGGTCGATTCGTTCAGCACGCCGGCGGCGGCCATCAGGATGGGGCTCAAGCTGTTCCCGGAGGAGGTGACCCTGCAGTCGTACCGGGAAGTCTTCTCCAAGGACAGCGTGGCCGTCGGCTACCTCAACACCGTCATCCGCGCGTTTTCCGGGACCTCGCTGACGCTGGTAATCTGCATGCTGGCGGCCTACGGCATAGCCAAGATGACGCTGCCGTTCCGCAAGACGATCACCGTGGTGATCCTGTTCACGATGTTCTTCGGCGGCGGCCTGATTCCGACCTACCTCTGGTTCAAGAGCCTGGGCCTGCTCAACACCAGGGTCGTGCTCATCCTGCCGAATCTCGCCTCGGCGTTCTACATCATCATCATGCGCAACTTCTTCCAGGAGCTGCCGGCGGAGATGGAGGAGTCCGCGGTGCTCGACGGCGCCGGCATCTTCACCCTGCTGGCGCAGATCATCGCGCCGCTGTCGCTGCCGGTGATCGCCACCGTCGGCCTGTGGTCCGTGGTCTACCACTGGAACGAGTGGTTCGACGCCATGATCTACGCCGGACGCCGCGATCTGATCGTGCTGCAGCTTCTGTTGCGGCGCATCCTCATCGAGAACCAGGCCGCCGAATGGCTGGAACTCGCCTCGGAAGAGACCGCCATGACCGCGCTGACCGAAGACACGGTGAAGGCGGCGACCATGTTCGTCAGCATCGGGCCGATCATCATCGCCTATCCGTTCATTCAGCGATACTTCGTCAAGGGCATCATGGTAGGGTCCTTGAAGGGTTGAAGGCCGCCGGTCGAACGGCGAACACCACACGGGAGGAGTGCATGAGAGTACGCAGATCAACTTGGGGGCTGGCGATCGCGCTGGCCGTCCTGGTCGCCGCGCCGGGCGTATGGGCGGCGGGAACGCAGGCGGAGGAGGGCGCCGCGGAGGAGCGGATGTCGATCTCCTGGCTGGGGGTCAACGCGGGCGGCGAACTGCTGGACCGCGACACGCCGGTCGAGCTCTACCTGGAAGAGCTCTTCGACGTGGAGATCGAGCCGTGGGGTTACGAGATCTCCCACGGTCAGGAGGATCAGTGGCGGGTGCGGATCGCGTCCGGCGACATACCCGATTTCAACGTCCGCTGGCGCGAGGACCTGGTGCAGATCGGCGCCGTGCGGGAAGTGCCGGAGGAGATGCTGCTGCAACACATGCCCCGCTACATGCAGCAGGCGTTCGAGCTCGGCGGCGACATTCTGTACCACCGCACCATGGTGAACGGCAGGAACATGGGGATTCCCGCGGTGCTGTCGATCGCCGCGGCCGGCCCCGGCATGGTGATCCGCAAGGACTGGCTGGACGCCATCGGGTATGAGACCCGGCCGGTGGCCGGCACCTACTTCCACGAGGGCCCCGACTCGTTGGCGGAGCTGGAAGAGATCTTCCTCAAGTTCCGCAACGAAGACCCGGACGACAACGGCCGCCGCGACACGTTCGGGTTGATGCCGTATCAGGGCGGCGGCTCGATCGGCGACCGCGCGATGTTCTTTCCGAACATACTGGGAGCCTTCGGCGTTCGCCTCAATACCTGGGAGGAACGGGGTGACGACCTGGAGTACTCGCAGATCAGGACCGCCTACCGGGACGCGTTGCAGTTTCTCAACTCATGGTATGAGCGGGAGATCATCCATCCCGAGTTCGTCGTGGCGGACAGCGCCGAAATGCGCCAGAAGTTCGGCAACGGACTGATCGGGGCATTCGAGTCGTGGTCCGCGCAACTCACCAGTCCATCGACCAGCCAGGCGTGGGGGATGCTCAAGGCGAACAATCCGGACGTGGAGCCGGTGATCGCGGTGTCGCCGGCGGGGCCGTCCGGCCAGCGCGGCACCTATTCGCGCAGCGCGGTGTGGAGCCCGTCATCGGTCGGCGTCGATGTGTCCGACGAGAAGCTGGCCAAGATCCTGGAGATACTGGATGAGCTGTACAACAACACGGAGGTGTACGCGACGGCGTTCTACGGCATCAGGGGCACCCACTGGGACTACGATGAAGGCGGCAGCCCGATTCGCGCCGAAGGCTGGACTTCGCCGGCGTCGCTGATGAAGTCCGGCGCCACGTACTTCCGGCTCACCGCGGTCCCGACCAGCGTGGAGTTCCTGTACATGGGCGGCAACACCTGGCGCTATCCGGTCAACAACTACCTGGTGCAGAACCAGACCGCCCTGGACTTCGGGTTTCTGCCGACGCTGGACGAGGAGTTTCAGGTGCTGTCGGCGGACGTGAAGGCGGTGGAGGACGAGTTCTTCTTCAAGGCGATCGCCGGCGAGATCGACATCGACGCGGCCTGGGACGGCTACGTGTCCTCCTGGCGCAACGCCGGCGGCGACCGGATGCTGGACGAGATTACCCGGCAGTACCGGGCCGGCCGCTAGCGGCCTTACGGAGAGGGAGACGGCGGTCGGCGCCGCCTTCCTCTCCGCTGCAGGCCTCTCCGGGCTATCTCCAGGTAGTGCAGCAGTCTCATCGGGAAACGTCCCTGGCCCGCGTCGCTGCCGGTACCGGCGCCTCTTGCCGTACCAGGTATCGTCGAGGCAGTCGAGGCACAGGTGTCAACCGCGTGCAGCCGCCGGGGCCGCGGCGGTGAGCACTTCCACCAGCTCCGCGACGACGGTCAGCTCGCCGGCGTCCGCGGCGGTGAGCACGATGGGATCGAATTCGGGATTGACCGGGTGCAGCGTGATCTTGGCGTGGCGCCAGGAATCGCCGTCCGCAACCCGCTCGCCGGCGTAGCGCTTGAGCGTGTAGCGCGCGCCGGTTTCCGGGTCGACGGCGCCGCGCAGCTGCACCAGCACGGTCTTGCCCTGCCGCGTGCCTTCCACCGGTGCACGGAACAGGGCATACGCGCCGTCGGGAATCAGCGGCTCCATGGAGCGGCCGGCGACCTGCGCGACGAACATGCCCGGCCGCAGCCGGCGCGCGGTATCGACCTCCACCCACTCCCAGGCATCCTCCGCGGCCACGGTCTGCGGATTGCCGAACGCGCCGGCGGCCACCGCCAGGGGGACCAGGGGCACGCAAGTAACGTAGCGTTCCTCGGGCCGGCCGGCGACGATCCGCAAGCGTTCGGGCTCCGCCGGCTCCGCTTCCGCTTCGGCCCGAACCTCCCGGAGCCGCCGGTAGGCCTGCGCGGCCAGCCATTCGCTCACGACCTGCCTGAAGGGCGCATCGTTCATGTAGCGGACGAAGATCTCCTCGTTCTGGTCCATCCGCTCCACGAACAGGCGGTCGATCAGGCTGCGGAACACCAGCTCGAACTTGCGGGATTGACCGCCGCGGTCTGCCGCAGCTCGTCATCGGCGGCGGCCGCCGCGACGAGCTGATCGAAGCAGAGCTGGTCGGCCTCGATGAAGTCGGTACCGAACCGTTCGTTGACGATATCGATGAGCCGCGACAGCGGGACCTCCTGCTCGCGGGCGGCGCCGCTGCCGACCTCGGTCGGCCCATCCAGGGCTTGCCCGGCAGCCGAGCCGAGCGCGATCGAGCCCTCGCTGATCTTCTGCAGGCGGTAGTACTCCAGGCGCACGTCGTCGTCGAAGCCGGATCAGGCATACGTCGATGGCTCAGCGACGAGTCAGGACTTCCCTTCCGCCAGCCAGCCGCGTTCGCGCAGCGTGTCACGCGCCACCTTGATCTGCCGTGAGGTGAACTGCTTCTTGTGGTGGCTCCAATCGTACGTTGCGCGGATCACGTCCGTCACGTTATCGGAGCCGATCTCGTCGATGACCCAGTGCACGGTGGCCAGCAGTTCGAGGCCGGACGGCGATTCGAAGCCCGCTACCAGTTCGACGACTCGATCGAACCGCGAACGAGCCGCCGGGTCGCGATCCAGAAATGCCTCAGCCTCCCTGATCGCCCCGGGGATCAGATGCAGCGGCTGGTCCGTCCGGTCGCCTTCCGAGCCGCCGCCGGTAATAAAGTGTCCTTCGAGAGCCCGCAGGACGTGACGCAGATTCTCGGCATACGGGCCGTAGGGCGCCTTGACGTAGCGCAGCCGGAGCGGCTCGCCGGCCTCCTGCATGAAGTAGAGCAGCTTGTGCACTTCGAGCAGCGTCACGAACGGTTCCGCCAGGCCTGTCAAGTAGCGGCGCATCAGACCCAGCAGCGCCGCCCGGCCCGCCGTCATGGGCGGGCGCTTGATCTCGGGAAGCACGCCCTCCGGCGCCGGGGACGAATGCGGCTCGAACACCAGCGTATCCAGGTTGGACAGGCCCGCGAGCGCCCCATGGATGCGCGGTTTCACGTCCTTCCAGTCGAGACGGCCCAGCCCGCACCCAAGCGGCGGCAGGGCGATCGAGCGAATTCCGCGCCGCTCGATCTCGGTCACCAGCGCTGACAACCCGAACTCGATGTCGCCGAGGCGGCTCGGGCCGCGCCAGTGCCGCTTGGTCGGGAAGTTGATGACGTAGCGCGGCATCAGCTCGTCGGTCTCGAACACGAACATCCGGCCGGGCTCGAGTTCGCCCCAGTCGCAGGCAGCCTTGTACGCCTTGAAGTTGGCGGGGAACCGGCGCTTGAACGCGAGCGCGACGCCGCGGCCCATGACGCCGACGCAGTTGACGCTGTTGACCAACGCCTCGCACTCCGCCGCCAACAGGTCGCCCGTTACGTACTTGATCATCCTTACCGGGCTCCATCTCGATAGTACCACGCGCCGCGCACTTCAACACGAACGGCTGCGCCGGCGGTGACCTGGAGCACCCGGCGCGCCACGCGCTCGTCCATTACCCCGATCCGCTCGATCAGCGACCAAGGTAGGCGTCGGTGCACCAGGAACTCCGCCTGCTTGGGCTCCTTCAAGGGGCCATTCCAATCACTTGCCTTCACCGCGTCCCAGTTCACGTCACTCAGATCGTCAAGGCGGCGACGGAACTCCGCCTCGCTCTTGGCGGCGTTCGACAGCGTGAAGGCCCAGGGCACGCGTTGGCCATCAGCCCATTCCACGACGGTATGCAGGTCAGCTTCCAGGTGCACGATCGGGACCTGCCCCGAGGTGTAGGTGAGACCTGGATGGTTGCGACGAAAGATCACGTAGAGCATTACCGAGCGCGGGCAGAAGTAGAATGGCACGTAGTCGCCGATCCGGGTGGCCGGATGGCAGGGGACAGGCAGCAGCTTGCGCCGGGCAACCACATCGGCCATGCCGATCCTCTTCGGCGGTCTGCCTTGAACCGCTTCGCTGTCAGCGAGCAGACCTCCGGAGTCGATGATCGCCCGCAGATTGGCGCCGTGCGTGATGTGGTAGAGCTTGGGGCGAGAAGGAACCGGCATAGGAACGCCAAGCGCGGCAGCGACACAATCCCCTCGGGGAGCCTCTCGGTCAACCGCGCGGGCTTTACCCGGCCGAGTCGACGGGGCATCCTGGGTGAGGATGAGCCGGATCGATCGCGTGCAGATTCGCGAGTTCTCCTTCGAGGTCGCCGACATCGGGTTGGAGCAGGCCGCCGCCGGCGTGGGCAACATGGCGTACGTCAAGGGCGCCGCCCTCACCGCCCACCGCTTCGCGGTACGCGTCTCTTGCGACGACGGCGCCAGCGGGGAGTACGTCACGCACTGGGTCGGTACGCCGGCGTCGCTGGCGCAGGCGGCGATGCTGGCGCCGCTGCTGCTCGGGCGCGACCCGGACCGGCGTGAGCGTATCTACGACGACCTGAAGCGCGAGCTGCGCGCCTATGACCACATGGGGCACGGCGCGCTGGACATCGCCCTCTGGGACTTGGCCGGCAAGCGGCTGGGCACCTCCGTGTCGCGGCTGCTGGGCGGCTTCCGCGAGCGGCTGCCGACCTACGCCAGCACCTACCACGGCCAGCTCGGACCCGGCGGATTGAACTCCCCACAGGCGTTCGCGGACTTCGCCGCCGAATGCCGGGCGGCCGGCTTCGCCGGCTTCAAGATCCACGGCTGGAACGACGGCGACGTGACGCGCGAGATCGAGAACCTGCGCGCCGTCCGCGCCCGCGTCGGCGACCGCTTCCGCCTCATGCTCGACCCCGCCTGCCAGCTCCGCACCTGGAACGACGCGCTGGCGGTCGGCCGCGTCTGCGACGAGGTCGGCTGCTTCTGGTACGAAGACCCGTACCGCGACGCCGGCATCGCCGCCGAGGCGCACCGCCGTTTGCGCGAACGGCTGTCCACGCCGCTGCTGATCACCGAGCACGTGCGCACGCTGGAGCAGAAGGCGGCGTTCCTGATCGCCGGCGGCTGCGACATGATCCACGCCGATCCCGAATACGACCTGGGCATCACCGGCGTCATGAAGATCGCCCACCTCAGCGAAGCGTTCGGCCTCGACCTGCAGGTGCACGCCTGCGGGCCCGCCCACCGCGCAGTGATCTCGGCGCTGCGCAACACCCACCTGTACGAGCTGGCGTTGATGGGGCCCGGCATGCCCAACGTGATCCCGCCCGTGTACGACCGGTACAGCGACCAGCCCGACGCGGTGGGCGCCGACGGCTGCGTGCCGGTCCCCGACGACCCCGGTCTGGGCGTCCGCTACGACTGGGACTTCATCGAACGCAAGACCACCTCCGCGCACGATTTCACCCCCGACTGAGGACCGACCGCCGCGCCCGCGCCCCGGCCCGGCGTGCTACGGTCGCGGCATGGAACTGCGCAAGAACCGCATCAAGCACAAGCTGGCCGCCGGAGAGGTCGCCGCCGTGGTGTCCGGCATCAACGGCGCGGACGACATCGACGCGTTCGGGCCGATCGCCGAGGCAACGGGGATCGACGGCATCTGGCTGGAAGGCGAGCACGGGCCGGTCGACGCCGCCGACCTGGGCAACCTGACGCGCGCCTGCGACCTCTGGAGCCTGACCTCCGTGGTCCGCGTCAACGACAACCACCAGGGTCTGATCTACCGCACCCTGGACCGCGGCGCCCAGTCGATCGCCGTCCCGCACGTCAATACGCGCGCCGAGGCGGAGAACGTGGTGCGTGGCGGCAAGTTCGCGCCGGCCGGCGCCCGCGGCATGTACACCGGCCGCCAGTACCACGGCGTCGCCGGTCACACCGAACGCGGCAACGACGAGACCTGCCTGATCGTCCTGATCGAGGACATCGCCGCCTACCGCAACCTGGACGAGATCCTGGAAGTCGACCATATCGACGTATTCTTCGTGGCGCCCTCCGACTTCGCAGCCTCGATGGGCCACGTCGGCAACCACGGGCACCCGGACGTGCAGGCGAAGATCGACGACTCGATCCGCCGCATCGCGGCGGCGGGCCGAGTCGCCGGCGCCCTCACCTCCACCGACGACGTCGCCTCCTGCGTCGACAAGGGCGCCCGGTTCGTGCTGACCGGCGCGCAGGCGTGGCTGCAGGCGGGCGCCGCGGAGTTCATGCGCCGCGTGCGCCGCTGACCGTCCGGTTGGCGACGCGCGCGCCGGACGTGTCACCATACCGGCCCATGGATACCGCCACCGACTTCATCCGCTTCGTCACCGCCGAGTTCGCCAAGGCGCGCGAGCAGGCGGAGCGCGCCTTGGCGCAGATGCCGGCCCAGGACCTGGCTTGGCGGCCGGACGAACGCGGCAACAGCGTATCGATGCTCATGCGCCACCTTGGCGGCAACCTGCGCTCACGCTTCACCGATCTCCTCACCACCGACGGCGAGAAGCCGGACCGCGACCGCGACTCCGAGTTCCGCAACGACGTCGCCGACAAGGACGCGGTACTGGCCAAGTGGCGCGCCGGCTGGGAATGCCTGGACCGAGCGCTCGCGGAACTCGAACCGGCCGACCTGCAGCGCACGATCACCATCCGCGGGGAGCCCCACACCGTGCTGCAGGCGCTGCTGCGCGCGGTGACCCACACGTCGTACCACGTGGGTCAGATCGTCGACCTGGCGCGCACGCGGGCAGCGGACTGGCAGACGCTGAGCATGCCGCGCCCGTCCGGCGCCTAGGGCGCCGGCGCTACTCGCGCATGCCCTCGGCGATCGGCACGCGCAACGCGGAGAAGACCGGCAGCACTCCGAACAGACCGCCGGCGCCGACCGCCGCGCCCACGCCGATCGCGATCGCGGCAAGATCGATCACGGCGCCGCCGAGCTCGGCCTGCGTGGTGCCGCGAAAGATCGGCACGACCAGCTCCGTGAGCGGCCCCGACAGCAGCAGGCTCAGCGCCACGCCGATCACCGCCGCCGCGCCCACCATGATCAGCGAGCGGGCGAAGAACTCGCGCGCGATCATGCCCCGCGACGCGCCGACGGCCCGTTCCACGGCGATCTCGCGCGTGCGGCCCAGCACCTCTACCAGCATGATGCTGAGGATGCCGATGCAGCCGGTCACCAGCAGCACGAAGCCGAGCAGGTTCACCACCAGCGAGAAGGTGGCCACCGTGGAGCGCGCCTCGTCGAGCGCCGCCGTCTCTCCGTCCGTCCGGCCTTCCCATACCTCGACCGTCACGCCGTCGCCGTACTGCTGCGCGACTGCGCCGCGCGCCTGACTCTCGATGGTCGCCAGGCCGCTGCCCCGGACGCGCAGGGCGATGCGTGAATTGAGGACGCCGGCCAGCCGGCTGGCGTTGACGGTGCTCGGAAACGCCGAGGTCATCGGCACGATCATGTCGCCCACGCCGTAGGCGCGGCGCTGAATCTCACTCGGGTCGCCGAAGACCCCGCGTACCGTATAGGTGGGCGGCGTGAAGTTTCGGCCGAATCCGCCGCCGCCGCCTCCCACCCCTTGCCTCGACGCGGGCGGCCGGATGACCTGACCGAGCGCCTCCAGCGGCGATCCGAACAGCACCTCGGCCATCGTCTCGGACAGCATCGCCGCGCGAACGCCTTCGGCTATGTCGGCCGCGGTGAAGGCCGAGCCGGCGACGACCTCGAGCCCCATCACGTCCAGGTAGTCCTCGTTCACGCCGACCACGCTGCGGAATCGGTAGTTGGCGCCGGCGACCACGAACTCCGTCCACGGCGTGAACGCGACCGGGCTGGCGGCCACCGCCCCGGAGACGCCGGTGCGCAGCGCGTCGATGGCGTTGCCGTCGAACTGCGGAGGCCGCACCTGCTGCAGCGCGCCGTCCTCGTCCCGCTCGACGTTGGCCACCATGACCACCAGACCGCCCCGCTCGAGCTGATCGGACACCAGACGGCTGAAGGCGCCGCTGATCGATAGCGCGAAGATCAGCACTCCCACCCCCAGCCCCACGGTCGACAGGGTGACGAACGACTTGACCGGCGAACGGGCCAGGCCGGTCAGCACGGAACGGATCGTACGCATGAGTTCTCCTCCTTCGCTCGCTCGCGTTTACTCGTAACGAATCGCCTCGGCGGCCGGCACCCGCGCCGCCGCCTGCGCCGGCACGACGTTGAAGACGGCGACGATCGCCCACGACGCCAGCACGCCAAGGACGATCAGGCCGATCTGCAGCGCCCCGAAGCCGATGGTCCGCTCCATCAGGCGCGACAGCAGCGCCGACAGTCCGAAGCCGACCGCCGCCCCTGCGGCGCCGATCGCCAGCGCCTCCAGGAAGAAGACGGTGAAGACTTGGCGGATGCTCGCCCCGACCGCCTTGAGGATGCCGACTTGGCGTCGCTTGCGGACGGCGCGGCTGAAGAAGATGTTGGTGACGTTGACCGTCGCGATCAGCAGTGCCGACAGCGCCAGGAACAGAATCACCGTGGCCAGCCGGCTGTTGCGGTCGGCGGTCGCCTCCGCCTCCTCGCGCGGGACGCTGATCGCCACCGCGCCAACCCCGTGCGATGAGTCGAACCAGTTGGTCAGTTGCGCCCGCGCTTCCTCCAGGTCGCCGGGCTCCCCTACCATGAACCGCAGATTGGTCCGCAGTGCCTGGAAACGGCCGCGGAAGCCTTGGAACTGCTGTGCGGCGATGCGCGCCGGCGTGAAGGCAAGGCCGTCCGTCTCGCCGCCGGTCGGCTCCAGGACGCCGATGATCCGGTAGAGCTGGTTGCGCGCCAGCACCTGCCGGCCCAGCGACTGCCCGTCCTCGAACAGGGTCGCGCCCAGTTCCGAGCCGAGCACCAGAACCGGCTCGTCCCGTTCCAGATCGGCCGCCTGGAACACGTCGCCCGCCGCAGCCGTCAGCCCCCAGGCGTCGAAGAACTCGGGCGTGACTTCCATGCCTTCGACGAACTCGATCTGCGGCTGCGGTCCCTCGGGCGGCGCCACCCGCTGGAACTGGCCGCCCGGGCCGCCTCCCGCCGCCTGACCGCCCCCTGTGCCTGACCGCCCCTGTGCCTGACCGCCCTGTGCTTGGCCGCCCTGTGCTTGGCCGCCCTGTGCTTGGCCGCCCTGTGCCTGCGCCTGACCGCCCTGCGCTTGACCGCCCTGCGCCTGACCGCCCGGGCCGCCTTGACCGAAGCCGCTCTCGCCGAAGCGGAAGCCGGTGCGGTTGGCCAGGTAGGCGTAGCGGATCGCCTGCGTGGCCGACCGCGCCTCCAGATCGGCGGCGGTGAGCAGCACCACCTCGGTGGAGGACTGCACCTGCGCCGGCAGGTCCATCTCGTCCGCGTCCTCCCGTGCGGCCACGACGATCTCCCGAAAGCGCGGCGACGACAGCAGCTCACGCGATTGCTCGGCGGTGCGCCCGGCCAGCGCGATGCCGGCGGCGGTCGCGCCGACGGCCAGCGCCACGCCCAGCGACAGCAGCACCGACTCGGCCGGCCGGCCGATCACCGAGCGCACGCTCATGCGCAGATCTTCACGGTAGTTCATGCCGGCCCGCCCCCGTCCTGCCCTGCCCCGTCCTGTTCGCCTCCGTCCTGGGCGATGCGGCCGTCCCGGACGCGGATGCAACGGCGCGCGCGCCGCCCCAGATCGTCGTCGTGCGTGACCATGACGATGGTGACCCCCTCCCGGTTGAGGCCTTCCAGGATCGCCATGATCTCCGCGCCGCGGTCGCTCGGCAGGTTGCCGGTCGGCTCGTCGGCCAGGATCAGGTCCGGCTTCAGCGCCAGCGAGCGAGCGATCGCCACGCGTTGCTGCTCGCCTCCGCTCATCATGGTCGGCAGGTGGTACATGCGGTCGCTCAAGCCGACCTGCTCCAGCAGCTCGGCGGCGCGCTTGCGCCGGTCGCCGCGCCCCATGCCGGCGTACCCCATCGGCAGCATCACGTTCTCGACGGCCGACAGCTCGCTGAACAGGTTGAAGCTCTGGAAGATGAACCCGAAGTGCCGGTTGCGGATGCGCGCCTGCTCCTTGTCCGGGAGCCGCGTGATCTCCACGTCCTCCAGTAGATAGCTGCCCTCGCTCGGCTCGTCGAGCAGACCGACGATGTGCATGAAGGTCGACTTGCCCGACCCCGACGGCCCCATTACGGAGATGTACTCGCCACGCTCGATCCGCAGGCTGACGTCGGTCAGGGCCGTCACCTCCACCTCGCCCAGGTCGTAGCGCTTGCCGATCTTCTCCAGTCGTATCATCCGTCGCTCCCCTCTGATCACGACCCTTCGATGATGACGGTGTCGTGCTCGATAAAGTTCTGATAGCCGCTCACGATGACCGGGTCGCCGGCCTCCACGCCGGTCAGCACCTCGACGAGGTTGCCTTCCACCTGCCCGAAGGTGACGGCGACCTTGACCGCGCGATCGCCTTCGATCCGGTACAGGTATCGCTGACTGCCGGTGGTGAGGTACGGACCGCGCGGCAGCAGCAGCGCCCCTTCGGTCACGCCCACCTCCATCACCCCCACGGCGGTCGCCCCGGACAACAGCGGCCCGGAGTCGGGAGCGGGCTGCACCCGCACCAGCACCGTGGCGCCCAGGCCGTCCGGGGATTGCTGCGCGACCCGGCCGACCGCCGCCACCGCCCCCGTGACGCCGACCGAGCCGATGCCGAGCTCTACCGGCTGGCCGATCCGCAGCGCTCCCGCGTACTGCTCCAGCACCTCCAGCTCGATGACCGCGCTGTCCGGATCGGCGATCGTGAACAGCGCCTGGTTGTCGTTGATGGCGCTGCCCGGAACGCCGAGCGCCGCCTCCACCGACAGCACCTCGCCGTCGATCGGCGCGACGATCGTCATCGCCGCGATCCGGTCCTGCTGGCGGCGGATCTCGACCTGCTGCGCCGCGATCGCCGCCAGCGACACCTGATCGTCCAGCGCCGCGACCTCCCGGTCCTCGGCGAGCTGCCGGCTCTGCTCCTCGCGGTCGTCGATCAGCCTCCGCAGGGCGCGCTCGGCCGCCTCCAGATCGCTCGGCGTCGACACCTCGGCGGCTACCAGCGTCCGCACCTCATCCCGCTCCGCGGTCGATTCGTCGATGTCCCGCCCCAGGTCATCGATCTGACGCTGCTTGCGGTCCAGGTCGACGCGGCTCAACAGCCGTTGCCTGGCCAGCGACCGTTCCGCGCCGGCCAGATCGGCCCGCAGGTCGTCGAGCGTCTCCTCCAGGTCGGCCGCGGCCAACTCCGCCAGCGGCTGGCCGGCGGTCACCCGGTCGCCTTCCTGCACGTGCAGGGTCTTCGCCGATCCCGCCTCCGGGCTCACCATCGTCATCCGCACGGGGAAGACCACGGTGCCGCTGGCCTGAGTGGTCCGCACCAGGCGGCCGCGCGTCACCTGCTCCGCGTCGTACGACCGCAGCGTATAGAGCTCCTGCCGCGGGCCCAACACCAGGTACGCCGCCACCGCCAGTCCCACTACCAGCACGCCTACCAGCAGCACCAGGCGCCACTGCCGTCGCTGGCCCGGCGGACGGTACGCCTTGACCTTGTCGGTATCTACGATCCTGCTCTCAGCCATCGCCATCTGCCCGCCTGCCTGAGCGCAGGAGCGTGCCGTACCATAGTCCGGGTCGGCGCTAAACGCCCGCGCAAGCCGAGCTAAACGGCTTCGGAACCGCGCGCACGCGCCGCCAGCTCGTCCCTGATCCGGCTCGATGAGCGGTCCATGCAGAACCGGTCGGCCGGCAGCTCGCAGAACAGCGGGCGCAGCGCCGCCGGCACCCGCAACCGGCCGAGCGTCAACAGGCCGGCCGGCTGCGGCCGGGCCGCAACCAGAAACCGGCAGCCGGCCTCGCCGATGGCGGCCACCGCCCTGCGCATCTGCCGCTCGCCGCCGTAGAAGCGCGGTTGCAGCACGCGCTCGGCGGTGTCGGCGCCGACCACGAACACCGCCCCCGGAAACAGGGCCGCCTTGTCGGTGTAGAGCGCGGCGCGCGTCAACCACAGCTCCGCCCAACCGGTGAACTGCGCCGCGCGGCGGTGCGCCTCGGCCGCGTCGAGCGGCGACTTGTCGGCATTGAGCACCGGCAGCTCGTACGACACCTCCATGCCCAGGAACTGAGCGGCCGCCGCCGCCATCCCGCGATGGCCGTCGTGCGCGGGATCGAAGGCGCCCGACAGGAGCGCGCCGACCCGCGACCGGCGCGGCGCCGGCGGATCGACCAGCACGGCGCCGTCTGCCTGACGGCACACGGCGCGGGCGCCCGCCGCCAAGAGCTTCGTCAGCTCCGGCCCGGCGTCGAAGGCGACCCGTACCGGTTCCGGTCCCGGCCACGGCGGCACGTCGACGGGATCGACGCCCGCCGCAGCCGCCAGCGCCAGCAGCACCAGCCGGCCCGCGACCGCCTCCTCGCCGGCGCGGTCGCGCGCCCCCTTGACGAGCCGCACCGTGAATCGGCGCGCTCCCAGGCCGTCGTGCGCGGCGACGTGGCAGACGTGCGCGCCCCGCCGCGGCCGGCCGGTGACCAGCGCGGCAGTACAGCCAAGACCGACGACCGCGCCGCCGGGGGCCAGTCCCCCGGCGCGCTCCCAGGCCGCCGCGGCCAGCGCCGCCGCCACCGCCGGATCGGTGGCTCGGTCCGGCACGGCTCCGAGGGCCGCGGCCAGCGCGCCCGGGTGGTAGCGGTCATGCGCCTCCAGGACCGTTGCGGAAGACCCACCGACCGCGTGCAGCCACGCCAGCGCCTGGGTGCCGGCGCCGGCCAGCTCCAGCACGGCCGCCACCGGCGCGCGGTGCACGGCGCGCACCAGCGCCGTCCACGCCGCCGCGTCGTCATCAGGGCGTGGCAACATCTGTTACCCTGGCCCGATCGTGCCGCGCACCACTACCGTCCTGTTCATCGCCGACGTCGTCGGCAAGGCGGGCGTGTTCTGCGTCAAGAGCTTGCTGGCCGGCCTGCGCCGCACGCATCAGGTCGACCTGACGATCGCCAACGGCGACGGAGCCACCGGCGGCTTCGGGATCGGCAAGCGGCATGCCGCCTACCTCCATAAGCTCGGCGTGGACGTGATCACGTCCGGCGAGTGTATCTACTACAAGCGCGACATGGTGCCCTACCTGCAGGATGTCCGCTACGTGCTGCGCCCGCTCAACTATCCGCGCAGCAACCCGGGGCGAGGATGGGTGACCGTCACCGCCCGCGGCGGCGCCCGCGTAACGGTGGCGTGCCTGCTCGGTCAAGCCGGCTACGACCGAGTGCACGCCGCCAACCCGTTCGCCGCCGCCGACCGGCTGGCCGCCGAGCGGCGCGCGGAGACGCCGATCACCATCGTCGACTTCCACGCGTGCACCACCGCGGAGAAGCGCAACATGTGCGTGTGGATGGACGGCAAGGTGAGCGCGGTATTCGGTACGCACGTGCGAGTACAGTCAGCGGACGCGGCGATCAGCGCCAAGGGCACCGCCACCCTCACCCACTGCGGGCGGACCGGCAGCATCGACTCGGTCGGCGGGCTCGACCCGGAGATCGAGATACGCAAGTGGCGCACGAGGATCTTCGAGCGGTCGGCCGACGCGTGGCGGAACCTGCAGTTGCAAGGGGCGCTGGCTCGTTTCGACGATGACGGCCGGGCCGTGGCTCTGACGCCCCTGCAGGTGCCCTGCGCCGGACCGCCGGAAACCGATGCGCCGGCCCGTTGACCGCCGCCCCGCCGGGCGCG
The DNA here is from genome assembly GCA_965203515.1 of Spirochaetia bacterium. GTDB lineage: Bacteria > Spirochaetota > Spirochaetia > SZUA-6 > Bin103 > CATQHW01. The sequence goes on along the minus strand of OZ241907.1, from coordinate 2,798,582 downwards.
CCCGGCGGCTGGCGTGGGGATTGGCGGCGGCGCTGCTGGCCGGTTGCTCGTTCGACTACCGCTCCACCTCGCTGGAGGACGAGCTTTCCGAGGCGGTGCCGAACACGGTGCTGCTCGGCGTCGAGCACACCGTGGTGCGCGACGGCCGGGTAGCCGCCGTGCTGCGCGTCGATCGGGTGGAGAGCTACGACGAACGCGACGTGGGGGTGCTGTACGGCATCTACTTCACGGAGTTCGACCGGTCGGGCAGCGTGGTGACCGAAGCGTGGGCGGACCGCGCCGAGTACCACCTCGAGACCGATGACGCGCGCGCCGAGGGTTCGGTGGTGGTGGAGTCGCGGCGCGACGACGCCCGGATCGCCGCCGCCGCGATGCGCTGGCGGGAATCGGAGCGCATGCTGACCAGCGACGGCAGCGCCAAGGATGGCGGCGCCAAGGAGAGCGGTGCCGAGGGCGGCAGCAGCGCCGAGGGCGGGGGCGCCGAAGTGGTGATCGAACGCGGCGACGGTTCGCGGGTAACCGCCGCCGGTTTCGAGGCCGACGTCGCGCGCCGCGTGATCCGCTTCCTGGGGCCGGTGTCGGGCCGCTTGGCGGCCGACCGATGAGGCCCCCGCGGGCTGCGTTGCGGCTGGCGACCGCCGCCCTGCTGGTCGGCGCCGCGCTGGCCGCCGCCGCGCCGGCCGCCGCGGACGAGGTGTCGTTCCGCGCCGCCGACAATGTAGAGACCGTGCTCGTGGAAGGTCGGGAACGGACCGTATTCACCGGCGCCGTGGAGATCATCGTGAACGGCACCGCCATCCACGCCGACGTCGTCGAGGCGTTCGGCGACGACTATGGAATCATCCTGGCCAGCGGCGCGGTGCGGGTGATCGACGAGGAGGAGAACGTCGAGATCGCCAGCGAACACCTGTTGTTCGACCGCGAGCGATCGGTGCTGCGCATCCAGGGCAGCGCGCTGTGATCGACCGTGATAACGAGGTGGTGGTGAAGGGCGGCTTCATGGAGTATCACCAGGAGTCCGGCGAGGCGCTCGTCCAGATCGGCGTCCGCATCCTCAAGCCCGATCTGGTCGCCCGCTCGGAGTTCGCGCGCTACCGGCGTGACGAGAACACCGTCGACCTGTCCGGCATGCCGGTGGTGACGCAGAACGGCGACGAATACCGGGCGATGCGCATCTTCGTCGACCTGAACCGGGACTCGGTCCGTATGGAAGGGCAGATTCGAGGCACCATCACGGTGTCGTGAACGATCCGGCAGAGGCGGCCCGACCCGCGCCGGTGCTGGCCGTCCGCGGCCTCGGCAAACGATTCGGCCGCAAGGTCGCCGTGGACGGCGTCTCCTTTCGCATGGACATGGGCGAGGTGGTCGGCCTGCTCGGTCCCAACGGGGCCGGCAAGACCACCGTGTTCTTCATGATCGCCGGTTTCATCGAGCCGTCGGCCGGCGCGATCTCGCTGGGGAGCGACGACATGACGCGGCTGCCGATGTACCGCCGGGCGCGCGCCGGCATCTCCTATCTGCCGCAGGAGCCGTCGGTGTTCCGCCGGCTGACCGTGCGGCAAAACATCCTGGCGGTTCTGGAGACCCGCCGCCTGCGCCGCCGCCAGCGCCATGCACGCTGTGACGAGCTGCTCGCCGAGTTGGGTATCGAGAAGCTGGCCGCGCAGAAGGCGTACACCCTTTCCGGCGGCGAGCGCCGGCGTACCGAGATCGCGCGCGCTCTCGCCTGCGATCCCCGGTTCCTGCTGCTGGACGAGCCGTTCGCGGGCATCGACCCGATCGCCGTGCATCACCTCAAGGACGTCGTGCGCTCGGTCGCCGGCAAGGGGATCGGCATCCTGCTCACCGATCACAACGTCCGTGACGCCCTGGAGATCACCGACCGCTCCTACATCATCGACGGCGGCCGCATCATCGCCGACGGCACCCGCGAAGCGCTGCTGGCCGACCCTGCGGCACGCCGCGCCTACCTGGGCGCCGAGTTCCGCATGTAGCGGCGGGCCGCTCGAATTGACACCCGGACCGGGCCGCGCCAGACTCGACCGGCAAGGCCGTGAGCGCGCGGCAAACCGTCGCGCTCACGGTGGAACGAGAAGACGCACGATGCAAGCCCAGCAGCCGGTCCTTCGGCAGGAACAACGCCTGCGGATGACGCCGCAGCTCTATCAGGCGATCCGTATCATGGCGCTGCCGCTGGCCGACCTGCAGCTCACCATCGACCAGGAACTGCAGCGCAACCCGGCGCTGGAGGTGGTCTCCGAGGACGCTACCGACTCCCTCGACGAGCTGGAGGAACGCCCGGAGGAGGAGCTGTTCGGCGACTCCTCCGACCCGGGATTCTCATCCGATCCGGGCGTCTCCTCCGATCCGGGCTACCGGAACCTGCGCGCCGGCGCGGATCCGGACGCCAGGCAGCGCTTCCTGGAGGGCGCGCTGCAGCGCCCGGAAACGCTGCAGGAACACCTGCTGTGGCAAGTGCTCCTGCAGCCGGCCGACGCGGAGGTGGCGCGCACCGCCGAGCTCCTGATCCGCAATCTGGACGACAATGGATTCTTCCGCGAGCCGCTCGCCGCGGCGCTTCCGGACGCCGACCCGCGCACGCTCGACCGGGCGCAGCGGCTGGTGCAGAGGCTCGACCCCGTCGGCACCTGCGTCGCCGACTACCATGAGTCGCTCATCGTCCAGGTTCGGTACCACGAAGCGCCGGCCGCGCACGCCGCGGCGGTGGTCGAAGACCACCTGGACGCGCTGGAGCGCGGCCGGTTCGAAGAGATCGCGCGGGCGCTCGACGTCACGGTCGCCGAGGTGCACGCCGTACTCGCCTTCGTACGCACTCTGGAACCGCTGCCGGGGCGCAATTTCCAGTCCGAGCCGACCCACTACGTGGTCCCCGACGTGATCGTCCGCATGGACGACGGCGAGCCGGTCATCGTCTTCAACGACGAGGTGATCCCCGAGCTCGGCGTCGACCGCTTCTTCGAGCGGCTCGGCAATGGCATGGGCGGCAACGGCATGGGCGGCAACGGCCTGGGCGGCAATGGCCCGAGCGGCGGCAACGGATCGGCCGCCGGCGCAGCCGCCGGCAGGGAGGCGCGCCGATTCGCCAAGGCGAACCTGCAGGAAGCGCGTTCGTTCATCCGCAACGTCGACACCCGCAACCGGTCGTTGCTGCGGGTGACCCGGGCGGTGATCGACCACCAGCGCGAGTTCTTCCGGCGCGGACCGAAGCAGCTCCGCCCCCTGACGCTCCGCGACGTGGCCGAGGAGGTCGATCTGCACGAGGCGACCGTCTCGCGGATCGTCAACGGCAAGTTCGTGCAGACCGAGTGGGGGGTCTTCGAGCTGCGCTATTTCTTTACCAACTCCATCTCCGGCGCCGGTTCGAGCGGATCGCGGTACTCCAAGGCCGGCGTCAAGGAGATGGTGCGCGAGATCATCGAGTCCGAGCCGCCCGGCGGCAAACGGTTGTCGGACAGCCGCATCGCCGCCGTGCTGGCCGAGCGCGGCGTCAAGCTGGCCCGCCGCACGGTCGCCAAGTACCGCGGCGAGCTCGACATCGAAAGCTCCCTGGAGCGCTGACGGAGAGCCGATGTCATTTACCGTCCTGGACCTGCTGCGGCTCGACCTGCGCGAGAACGAAGCGCTGCACCTGTCGTGCATCGGCGGGCGGTCCGGCATGACGCGCGAGCTCAACGCCCCGGAGTTGAACCGGCCCGGTCTGGCGCTGGCCGGCTTCTACGAGCAATTCGCGTTCCAGCGCATCCAGGTGTTCGGCCGCGGCGAGAACGCCTATCTGAGGAAACTGTCCGCGGAGGGCAAGACCGACACCCTGAAGCGCCTGTTCGACCACGCGGTCCCGTGCTGCGTGTTCACCGACGGCCAACCGCCGACCGAAGACTTCCGCGAGCTGTGCGAGGCGGCCGGCTGCCCCCTCCTGCTCACGTCGCTCTCGTCCTCGTCCTTCACGGCGCGGGTGGTGAGCACGCTCAACTCGATCTTCGCGCCCTCCTGCCGCGTGCACGGCGTGCTCCTGGAGGTGTTCGGTCTTGGCGTCCTGCTGCAGGGACCCAGCGGCGTGGGCAAGAGCGAGGCCGCGCTCGCCCTGATCGAGCGCGGGCACCGCTTCGTGGCCGACGACCTGGTGGAGATCAGGCGGGTCGGCAATACGCTGATCGGCAACGGGGTGGAGGTGACCAGCCACCACCTGGAGATCCGCGGCATCGGCATCATCAACATCGCCGATCTGTTCGGGGTCGGCGCCATCCGCGAGTCCAAGCACATCCAATTGGCGGTGCAGCTCGAGGAGTGGGACAACTCGCGCGAATATGATCGAATCGGCGACCAGGACATCCAGGTGGACCTCATCGGCACGCACATCCGCCAGATCGTGATCCCGGTCCGACCCGGCCGGCCCGTGCCGATCCTGATCGAGACCGCGGCGATGAACGAACGGGTCAAGCACATGGGGTACCACTCCGCCCGGCAGGCCGACCGGAGCGCCATGGCATGGATGTCGGTCCGCAACCCGCAGACCGCCTCGGTCGAGGAGTGGTAGGTCGGTCCTGATGGTCGAGCGTGAGGTGAGAATCGCGAACCGGGCCGGCGTCCACGCACGGCCGGCAGCGCTGCTGGTGCGGGCCGCCAACCGCTTTCAGGCCGACATCTACCTGGAAAAGGACGGCGAACGGGTCAACGGCAAGTCGATCATGGGGATCATCGCCCTGGGCGCCGCCTATCGGACGTCGCTGCGCGTCATCGCCACCGGCGCGGACGAGGTGGAGGCGGTCGAAGCGCTGGTCCGCCTGGTGGAGAGCAAGTTCCAGGCGCCGGACACCGCATCGTGAACGGCCTGACGCCGCGTCAGGCGCAGACCTTTCGGTTCCTCGTAAGCCACCGCGACCAGCACGGCTTTGCGCCGACGGTACGCGAAGTGGCGGCCCACCTGGGCATTACCGTCAAGGGCGCGTACGACCACCTGCGGACGCTGCAGCGCAAGGGCTACATCAGCCGCGGCAGCCGTCGGTCACGGGCGATCACGATCAGGCGGCAGGACGCCGAAGAGTCGGAGATCGTCTACGTACCGGTGCTCGGCACCGTGGTCGCCGGACAGCCGTTGCTCGCCGAGGAAAACCTGGACGGCACCTATCCGATGGCGCGGTCCAGCCTCGGCTCCGGGGAGCACTTCGCGCTGCGCGTGCGCGGCGACAGCATGCTCGACGCCGGCATCCACGACGGTGACTTGGCGGTGATCCGGCGGCAGCCGAACGCCAACAATGGCGACATCGTGGTGGCGGTGATCGACGACGCCGCGACGCTGAAGATGTTCTACAAGGAGAGCCGGCAGGTATGCCTGCGGGCGGCGAATGACGCCTACCCGGACATCTACGCCACTACCGATCTCCGTATCCTGGGCAAGCTGGCGCGCCTGATGCGCGACTACCGCTGACTCGGCGCTGCGGCGGCGCGCGACGCCCGCTCCGCGCCGAACACGGCTGATCCCGATGGCTGATGAGAAGGCGGCGCCCACCTATCTGTTCTGCGGACCGGACACCGGCGAGAAGCGCCGGTCGGTCGAGCGGCTGCGCGCGCTGCTCCAGCGCAGCGCCGGCGGCGCCCCGCTGGCTATCGAGCGCCACTATCCGTTCGACACCGTCATCGTGGAGGTGATCGCGTCGCTGCGCACGCCCAGCCTGTTCGCGCCGCGGCGGCTGGTGGTGCTTGGCCAGGCGGAATCGTTGAAGGCGGCCGAAGCCGCGGCGCTGGCCGACTACTGCCGCGGTCCCGCCGCCGGGACCACGCTGGTGATCGAGACCGAGGAGCTGCGCGTCGCCAAGGGACTGCAGGACGCGATCCCGGCCTCCCGCCGCCGGGTGTTCTGGGAGCGCTTTCCCGATCAGCGGCGGCGCACGATAAACGCGTTCTTTCGCGAACGCGGGATCGCCATCGACAAAGAGGCGGTGGAGACCCTGAACGAGATCGTCGGCTCCTCATCGGCGGCGCTGGAGAGCGAGTGCACGGCGCTGGCCGCCATGCACAAGGCGTTTGCCGGCGAACGGACCACCCTGGGCGTGGAGCAGGTCGACCGTTGGGTACATCACAGCCGCGCCGAGACGGTGTTCACCCTGTTCGATCACCTGGGCAGCCGCGACCTGTCCGCCGGCATCCGCGCCCTGCAGGCGATCATGTTGACCCGGCAAACGACCCCGTCCCAGTTGCTCGGCGGACTGGCGTCCCAGTTCCGCAAGGCGGCCGATCTGCAGAAGCTGCTGCCCCGCATGGACCGGCAGCAGGCGTGGCGGCAGCTCAAGGTGTCCGGCAAGCGGGCGCAGGCCAGCATCGCCCGCGCGGCCGATCGCTACCGCGCCGCGGAGCTGCAGGCGATCCTGCTGGCGCTGGCCGAGTTCGACGTGCGCATCCGCTCCGCCGCGCAGCACATGCAGCTCAGCCTGCTCCGGCTGGCGCTCTACTACGTCGTAGCTCGAGGTGGGCAAGGAGCGTGGCGGCTGTTTCCGGACTGACGCCGGCGCAGCTGGCGATCTCCTGTGGCGTAGCCTGCGCCACCCCGGCCACCGAAGCGAACCGCTGCAGCAAGCGCCGGCTGCGCACCGGTCCGATGCCGGCCACCTCCTCCAGCACCGAGCGCGCCACCCGTTTGGTGCGCAGGCGCTTGTGATAGCCGGTCGCAAAGCGGTGCGATTCGTCCCGCACCGCCTGCACCAGCCGCAGCGCGGCGCTCCCTTCGGGCAGCGCCACCGGATCGCTGCGGCCCGGCAGGTAGATCTCCTCGTTGCGCTTGGCCAAGCCGGCCAGCGGCAGATCGGCCAGCCCAAGACCATCGAGGATCCCCTTGGCGGCGCTCACCTGGCCGGCGCCGCCGTCCACCAGCACCAGATCCGGGCGGGGCAGGCGATCGTTGAGCACGCGGGCGTAGCGCCGCGCGACCACCTCGCGCATCGCCTCGAAGTCATCGACCCGGCCGCCCAGCGAGCGGATCTTGAAGTGCCGGTACTCGCCTTTCGCCGGCCATCCCGCGTCGAACACCACCAGCGACGCCACGGTGTCGCGCCCGCCCAGATGGGAGATGTCGAAGCCCTCGATCCGCCGCGGCGGCAGCGGCAGGCGCAGCTCCCGGCGCAGCTCCTCGACGCCGCTCTCGCGGTCGATGCCCGGATTGGCCCGCTCCGCGTCCTGGCGGGCGTTGGACTCGGCCAGCCGCAGGATCTGCGCGTGCCGGCCGCGCTTGGGGACGCGCAGGCGCGGCGCGGCCGGCCGCCGCGGCGAGTCGGTCGGCAGCAGCCGGCCCAACGCGTCCGCCAGCGCGGCCGGCTCCTCCACGTCACGCGTATAGATCGACAACCCGGCCAGCGCCGCGGTGCGGCCGCCGTAGTAGTCGAGCAGGAAGCGGGAACGCGCCGCTTCCGCGTTCGAGCGCGGCCCCGGGTCCTGCACGTGGAACCGCTCCCGGCCGACCAGGTTGCCGCCCCGGAACTGCAGCACCAGGAACCGGTGCCAGTCGTGGCCGGGAACGTGTCCGACGTAGTCGCGCGCGTCGGCTTCCACGCCGGCGACGTGCTGCTGCTCGGTGACGTCCCGGATCGCCTGCAGCTGGTCGCGGATCGCCGCGGCGCGTTCGAATCGCTGCTCGTCCGCCGCCTGCTTCATCTGCCGCGCCAGGTCGCGGCTCAGGTCGTCCGCCCGACCGGAGACCAGCTTGCGGACCGCATGCACGCGCTCGGCGTACCGCTCAGCGTCGATGGCGCCGATGCAGGGCGCGGCGCAGCGGTCGATGTAGTGGTTCAGGCAGGGAGCGGGGCGGCTCCTGAACACCTCGCCGCGCTTGCGCAGCGGGAACAGGCGATCGATCAGGTCGAGATAGACGTCGATCCGGTTGGCCTTGGCGAACGGCCCGAAGTACTCGGAGCCGTCGAACACGATCGTGCGGGTCCGGTAGACCCGCGGGAACTCTTCGGCGGTAAGCCGGATCACCGGATAGGACTTGCCGTCCTTGAGGTTGATGTTGTAGCGCGGCGCGAAGCGCTTGATGAGCGAGTTCTCCAGCAGGAACGCCTCCGACTCGCTGGCGGTCAGCACCGTCTCGATCGAAGCGGTGCGGGCCGCCAGCAGCAGGGCCCTGGGGTCGTGCTGCCCCCGGTTGAAGTAGCTGCTCACGCGCGAGCGCAGCTTCTTGGCCTTGCCCACGTAGAGTACCGAGCCGGACGAGTCCTTGAAGAGGTAGACGCCCGGCGCCTGCGGCAGCCGCGCGGCGGCGGCGCGAAGATCGCCATCGGGCACGTCGTCATCCGGCATGGGTGCAGTCATCCAGCATGGGGGAGGGCTCCGGCCGTTCCCCGCATCGCGCTGTACTGAGAGTACCGTCGTGCCGATGGACAGAGTAGGGGCCCGGCCGCGCAGCGCGCGCAGCGGGCTTCAGGACCGCCGCGCGGCGGTTTGTCGAGGGGAGTGGTATCCTGCTACGTTGTGTCACCGCCCGACGGGGGATTAGCTCAGATGGTAGAGCGATAGGTTCGCAATCTATAGGTCAGGGGTTCGAGTCCCCTATCCTCCACTCCCGCACGGGGCTCCGGCGCCCGCCGCGAACGGTTGAGCGATGATCGTCTCCGACGCGACCATGCGCGAGCTGCTGGCGGACGGCACGGTGGAGATCGAGCCGCTCGAGGAGTACCAGCTCCAGCCGGCCTCCGTGGACCTGCGGCTCGGCGACCATTTCCTGAAAGTCGACGAGAACCGGTCCGACAGCATCTCGCTCACCGAACCGGTTCGCTACGTCGATCTGCGCGCGCAGCAGATCGTCATCCCTCCCCAGTCGTTCCTGCTGGCGGTCACCCGCGAGCGCATCCGTCTGCCGGACGACCTGATCGCCTTCGTCGAAGGGCGCAGCTCGATCGGCCGCATCGGGCTGTTCATCCAGAACGCCGGCTGGGTCGATCCCGGCTTCGACGGCACGATCACGCTGGAGCTGTTCAACGCCAACCGACTGCCGATCCGTCTCACCGCCGGCCGGCGCATCTGTCAGATCGTGTTCGCCCGCATGGACCGGCCGGCGACGCGGCCATACCGCGGCAAGTACCAGCACCAGCGCGACGCGGCCGGCAGCCGCGTCTACCAGGACACCGCCTGAGCCGGACCTGCCGCGCCCGCGGCGGCCCTACCGGTCGTCGATCGCCAGGTAGTCGCGCTGGGTGGGCCCGGTGTATATCTGGCGCGGCCGCGCCAGCCGCGCGTCCGGGTCGCGGATCATCTCGTGCCAGTGCGCGATCCAGCCCGGCAGCCTGCCGATCGTGAACAGGGTCGGGAACATGTCGACCGGGATCCCCAGCGCCTGCAGGATGATCCCGGAGTAGAAATCGACGTTCGGATAGAGCTTGCGCGAGATGAAGTACTCGTCGCGCAGCGCGATCTCCTCCAGCTCCACGGCCAGGTCGAGCAGCGGGGTGGAGGCATGCACCCGGTCGAGCACCTCGAAGCAGAGCTTCTTGAGGATCTTCGCGCGCGGATCGAAGTTCTTGTAGACGCGGTGCCCGAAGCCCATCAGCCGCACGCCGGCGACCCGGTTCTTGACCTTGTCGAGGTAGTCGGAGCCGCGGTCCCCGGTCGCCAGGATCTGCTGCAACATCTCCACCACCGCCTGGTTGGCGCCGCCGTGCAGCGGGCCCCACAGCGCGTGCACGCCGGCGGCGATGGAGGCGAACAGGTTGGCCATGGAGCTGCCGACCATGCGTACGGTGCTGGCCGAGCAGTTCTGTTCATGGTCGGCGTGCAGCAGGAAGATGGTATCCATCGTGCGGGCGATCTGCTGATCGACGACGTACTCCTCGCACGGGGTGGCGAACATCATGTGCAGGAAGTTCGCCGCGTACCCCAGGTCGTTGCGCGGGTACATGAACGGCTGACCGATCGAGTGCTTGTAGGAGTAGGCGACGATGGTCGGCAGCTTGGCGATCAGCCGCTGGATGGAGATCTCCACCTGCCGCTCGTCGTGCATGTCGAGCGAGTCGGAATAGAACGTGGAGAGCGCCCCCACCACGGCGCCGCAGATCGCCATCGGGTGCGCGCTCTTCGGGAACCCCTCGTAGAAGCTGCGCACGTCTTCGTGCACCATCGTGTGATAGGTGATCTGGCCCCTGAACGTGTCGAGCGCCGCGCGGGTCGGCAGCTCGCCGTCGAGCAGCAGCATGGCGGTCTCCAGGAAGTGGCTGCGCTCGGCAAGCTGTTCGATCGGGATGCCGCGGTAGCGCAGCACGCCCCGCTCGCCGTCGATGAAGGTGATCCCGCTGCGGCAGGAGCCGGTGTTTGCATACCCCGGATCGACGGTGATCACGCCGCTGACGCTGCGCAGCGCCGCGATGTCGACGCCGACCTCCCCCTCGGAACCGCGTACCACCGGTAGATCCAGTTCTTTGCCGTCCAGCGCAATGCGGGCCGTGTCGGCCATGTCCTGTGAGCCTCCGAACCTGACGTGCCGCCATCTTAGGAGCTTGCCGGAGCGCCGGCAAGCGGCTGCCGCTACGCCGGGAGTCCGATCATCCGGCGCACCCGGGCTCCCGGCCGGACGCCGAGTCCCGGGCCGGACGGAAGCCGGTACGCGCCGTCGACGCAGTCCGGCATCCCCTCCAGCAGGTCACGATTCGGCCGCAGAACGGAGTGTTGGAACTCATGCAGCCCCAGGCCGGCGACGGCTGCGCTGGCGTGCAGACTGGCGGCGAGGAAGATGCCGGCGCCGATGGTGGCATGCGGGGCGACGGTGATCCCGTGTCGGGCCGCCAGGGCGGCGATCCGCATGAACTCGGTCGGTCCGGTATGCCCCATCTCCGGCTGGACGATGGCGGGAAAGCCGCGCTCGAAGCGCGGTTTCGCGTCGTGGACGGTGCGCCACTCTTCGCCGATCGCGACCGGCGTGCGCACGCCGTGCGCGACGGCGGCTTGCGCGGAGACATCTTCCGGCATCACCGGCGCTTCGGCGAACCATGGATCGTGCGGTTCCATGGCGCGGATCACCCGGATCGCTTCGTCCGGACGGTAGCGCCAGTGGAGGTCGACGCCGATCCGTACGGCGGCGCCGAGCGCACGGCGGAGCGCCGCCAGCTCCGCCACCGGCCCCCGGTCGGCCACCGCGTCGGCGAACTTCACGGCATCGAATCCGCGCTCACGCCACGTGACCGCAATGGCGATCCGTTCGGCCAGCGTGGCCGCCGGCAGACCGCTGACGTAGGCCGGGATCGCGGTGCGCCGCTGCTCACCGAGCAGCTGCACCAGCGGCCTCCCGCTCAGCCGGCCGGCCAGATCCCACAGGGCGATGTCGATGGCGGCCAGCGCATCGAGGTAGAAGCCGCCGACGTAGCCCCGGACCCGCATCAGGTCGTAGAGATCGTCGTGGATCGCCGCCGCCTCGAACGGGTCGCGGCCGGTGACGAAGTCGGCGAGCAGATCGTCGATGATGGCGATGGTGGCGCCCGGCGCCGCCAGCCCATAGGTCTCGCCCCACCCTTCGGCGCCGTCGTCCGCCGTGATCCGCACCAGCACCGAGCGGTCGACGGTGGAGTAGACCGTGCGATTGCGCGCGCGTACGAAGTAGCCCTTGGCGTTGACCGTCTCTCCCGCGCCCAGGGGTCCCAGATACGGCTGGCCGCGGGGCAGGGTGAGTACGAACGACTCGACGCCGGCGACCGTGGCGGTCATGCGACCGTTGCGGTCACGGGCGGCTCGATCAGCAGATCGCTCAGCTCGTCGAGCAGGAAGGCCAGTTCGGCGCGGTCCCGGTCGTCGAGGGCCGGGACCGCGCCGCGCACCGCCTCGCAGCGGATCAGGCCGCGCCGGCGCAGGGCGGCCTTGGTCAGGCTCATGCGGAACACCGCCTGCATGTTGAGCAGCGGCAGGACCCGTGCGAACAGCGCGCGCAGGCGCCGTTCGTCGCCGCCGCGGTGCGCGGCGACCATCGCCGCATGCACTTCGCACACCTCACAGGCCGGCATCGTCCCGCCGGCGCCGCGCAGCAGCTCATCGACCAGATGGCGGCCGCCGGCGCCGCCGATCACGCTTTCGACCGTCGGCGGCGCCAGCGCCAGCAGCTCGGTGATGCGCTGCCCCGACGGCAGCGTCTCTTCCTTCACGGTCCGCACGGCCGGCACCGCGCGCGCGACGGCGATCACCTCCGCGGCCGCCAGCCCCGCGCCGACCGGCGGCGGTGCGTTCTGCAGCACCAGCGGCAGGCCGCCCTCCGCCGCTACCAAGGTGAAGAACTCGATCAACCGGCCGGCGGCGCCGCCGAGCGCGCGCGGCGCCATCACCATGGCGGCGGCGGCGCCGAGCTGCCGGCCGCGGCGCGCGAGTTGCGCCGCCGCGCGCGGATCGTCGCTGCTGGCGCCGGCGATCACCGGCAGCCGTCCGGCGGCCGCGTCGACGACCGTTTCCAGGGCGGAGGACCGTTCCGCGACGCTCAACCGGTCGAACTCGCTGGCAACGCCGGGGTAGACCAGCCCATCGGCGCCGGCGGCCGCCACGTAGTCGACCAGCCGGCGCAGCGAACTCCGGTCGACCGCCGCGCCGCCCTCCGTGAAGGGCGTCGCCACCACCGGCAGCGTGCCCGCGATCACGCCGTGCCGGTCGAGCGCCGGTCCCGCGCCCGCCTCCACCATGCCGCCTCCACCATGCCGCTGCCTCGTCGATCATGTCCCTGATCGAGCTGAACTGCATCATGCTGCTCTACTTCGGCTTTACGATGGTCTACCACGAGAGGCCTACGCCGGAAGGTGCAGCGTAAACGTGCTCCCGGAACCGATCTCACTGGTGACGCTGACGCGGCCGCCGTGCGCCTGCGCGACGTGCTTGACGATCGCCAGTCCCAGGCCCGATCCGGGGATGCGCGCATCGCGGTCGACGCGATAGAACCGCTCGAACAGCCGATCCAGGTGCTCGGCGGCGATGCCGGGTCCGTCGTCGGCCACGTCGATCCGCACGCCTCCCTCGGAGCGCGCGCTGACGCGCACCGCGCTTCCCTTGCCGCCGTGGAGCAGCGCGTTCTCCAGCAGGTTCACCAGCGCCCGTTCCAGCAGAGGGGCGTTGGCGCGCACCCGCACGCCGTCGACGTCGACGCGCACGCGGCGGGTGTCGAACCGCTCCCGGCAGGCGTCGATCGCCCGCATGACGATCGGGGCGAGCGGCTGCGCGGTGGCGTCGATGCCGCCGGGGTCGTCCTGCTCGATGCGGGACAGGCTCAGGAGGTCCTCCACCAGCGCGTGCAGCCGCGCGGCCTGCGCGCTGGCGATGCGCAGGAACCGTTTGCCGTGGGAGCCGCGATACAGGCGGCGGTCGAGCATCGTCTCCACGAACCCCTTGATGGCGGTGATCGGCGTGCGCAGCTCGTGCGAGACGTTGGCCACGAAGTCGTGCCGCAGCCGCTCCAGCCGGCGCAGCCGGGTCGCATCGGTCGCACAGAGCAGGATCATCCAGCCGTCGCCGTCGGCACGTACCCGGCTCACGCGGACGTGGATCACCGCGTTCGGCGCCAGGTCGGCCAGATCGCCGCCGCCGTGATCGGAGGCGCCCTCCAGCACCGGCGCCAGGATGGCGCGCAGCGACGGCGCCGGCAGCGCTTCCGCGAACGGGCGGCCGACGTGTTCGGGACGCACCCCCAGCAGCCCGGCCGCCGCCGCATTGGCGATGCAGATGACGCCGCGCGGGTCCACGGCCACCACCGCGTCGGGAAGCTGGGCGAGCAGGCGTTCCACCCGGCGGGCGTTGCGCGCCTCCGCGGCGGTCGCGCCGGCGTCCTGCCGGGCGCGCGCCTCCGCCATCCGCACGCGGCGCAGAGCCCACGCCAGCACGGCGACCGCCGCGCCGAGCAGCGCCAGCGCCAGCCGCGCGACCCCCGGCCCCAGCGCCTCCGCCGGCAGCAGCGCCGCGGCGGCGATGCCCAGCGCGGCGACCGCGGCGCCGGCCGCGCGCGCGGCCGTCACACGGCGACCGCCTCTCGCCTCAATCACGCCTCGAATCACGCATCATCACGCACCCGGAACCCTACGCCGCGCACCGTCTCCAGCCGCCACGCCTCATCGCCGAGCTTCTTGCGCAAAGAGGCGATGATGACGTCGACCGACCGGTCGGTGACCGGATAATCGGCGCCGTGCACGCCGGTGACGATGCGGGACCGCGACGATACCCAGCCGGCGCGCTCGGTCAGGAACTGCAGCGTCCGAAACTCGGTGGCGGTCAGCCGCAGTGGCCGGCCGTCCACGGTCGCCTCGTGGCGTTGCGGGTCGACGCGGACCGGGCCGGCGGTGACCGCGGCTGCCGGCTCGCCGGCCCCGTCCGCGCCGGCCGCCCCGGCCCCGCCAAGCGGTTCGCCGCCGCGCCGCAGCAGCGCGCGCGCCCGCGCCACCAGCACGCGCGGACTGAACGGCTTGGTGACGTAGTCGTCCGCGCCGATCTCCAGGCCGGCGATTACGTCCTCCTCCTCGCCGCGGGCCGATACGATCAGGATCGGAATCGCCCGGGTCTGCGCGTCGTCCTTGAGCCGCCGGCAGACGGTCAGCCCGTCGATCCCCGGCAGCGCCAGATCGAGCACGATCAGCTCGGTCGGCTCGCGGGCCACCGAGTGCAGCGCCTCCTCGCCGGTGGTCACCCGCCGGGGATCGAAGCCCGCGCCGCTCAGGTTGAAGTCGATCAGCTTGGCGATAGCGCGGTCATCCTCGATGATGAGCGCGCGCGGCCGCGGGCCGCCCCGCTTCTTGCCGGTCCGCTTCATGCCGGCTCGTACATGCGGATGAACGCGCGCGGCAGCGTCCAGCACAGCAGTCGCACCAGACGCGCGGCGGCCAGGGTGATCAGACGGTGCGAACGGCTCGGCCGAGCCGCTGCCGCGCGCTGCAGGATCGCGGCCAGCCGGTCGTGCTCGGCCGGTCCGAACCGTTCGGCGACGTCCCGCGCGCCGCGCTCGGCGATACGCGCCGCCTGCTCCGGGTGCGCCATCGCATGGTGCACGCGGCGCACGTACTCCGCCCTGCCGGCGGCCAGATAGCCGCCGACCGCGCCGTCCGCGATCTGCGCCGACACGCCGGCGTCGTCGGCCAGCGCCACGATCGGCAGCTTGCAGAGCTTCGCCTCCGTGATCACCAGCGCGAAGGTGTCGCCGCGGCTCGCGTACAGCATCAGGTCCGCCTCCACCATCTCGCGCAGCATGCGCCGGTGGCTGACCGCGCCGAGCAGCCGCACGCGTTCGCCCGAGCGGACCGAACGGCGGACCGATTCGGTGAGCGGTCCCGGTCCGGCCAGCCGCCACTCGGCGCGCGGATAGCGACCGGCCAGCTCGTCGTTCCAGATCGAGACGAGCAGCTCGACGTTCTTTTCCGCCGACAGCCGCCCCGGCGTGAGCAGGCGGAAGGAAGCGCCGGCGTCCGCCCCCGGACGCGGCCGCCGGCGCGGCGGCCGCGTCGTCCGGAGCGGGAATCGGTTCTCGACGATACGCCAGGGCGCCACGCGCAGCACCTCCACCAGATACCGCCGCATCTTCTCACAGGCGATGCTGAGGAGCACGCGGTGCATGCGCCGCTGCGTGATGCCGAGCAGGCCGGTGAGCATCCGGCGAATCGCCGCCTGCGCCGCCGGCCCCGAGCCCGGCGGATAGGCATAGACCATGTAGTCCGGCGCGAAGGTGGTGAAGCGATTCACCATCGGCACGCCGAAGCGCGCCGCCAGGTACAGCAGGAAGAACAGCCCCTGCGGGGCCACGCAATGCCCGTAGGCCACGTCGAAGCGATAGCCGCGCAGCCGCCGCGCCAGCCGCCGCGGATCGGCGTCGAACACGCGGTAGAAGTCGCGGTAGGCGGCCAGCCGGTAGGTGCGCGTATGAGTCGTGTTGGTGGAGACCACCACGACCGTGTCGCCGCGCTCCCGGAAGAACTCCAGCTCGGCCTCGATGCTGCGGCTGACGCCGTCGATCAGACCATACGAGTCGCTGACGAGCAGTATGCGCACGTCAGCGTAGGGCGCGCTCCATGACCCGGTTCAGGCGCTTGGCGAACGCGATCGGGTCCGGCGGCCGCACGCCTTCGATGAGCAGCGCCTGTTCCAGCAACAGCCGGCTGGCGTCGTCGAGCAGGGCGTCGTCGCCGCGTTCGGCAAGGCCGACGATGATCGGGTGGCCGGGGTTGACCTCCAGGATCGGCTTGCTGTCCGGCAGGTCGCGCTGCCCGAGCTGCTTCAGCACGTTCTGGAAGGCGAGCGTCGGGTCGCTGCCGTCGGCTACCACGCAAGACGGGGAGTCGCTGAGCCGGACGCTCGGCCGCACGTCCTTGACCTGATCGGTGAGCGCCTTCTTCATCCTGGAGAGCAGCGGTTCGATCTTCTTCTCGCCCTCCCGGTCGCGTTCTTCCTGCAGGTCGTCGGCGGAATCCGAGCGGTTGACCGACTTGAACGGCAGATCGCCGTAGGTGCCGACGGCCGGCACCACCAGCTCGTCGATCTCGTCCTCCATGATCAGCACCTCGAATCCCTTGGCCCGGTACGCCTCCAGCAGGGGCGAGCGCCGCAGGTCGGCGGAGCGGTCGCCGGTGATGTAGTAGATCGCTTGCTGGCCGGAGGACATGCGTTCCCGGTAGCCGGCCAGGCCGACCAACCCGTCCTCCGAGCTGGAGCGGTAGCGGACCAGCTCCAGCAGCGGCTCCCGGTTGCCCGGGTCCTGGTAGAGACCTTCCTTGAGCACGCGGCCCAGCTCGGTGAAGAACCGGTCGTAGACGGCGGGGGTGTTCTTCGCCAGGGAGCCGAGCTCGGCAAGTATCTTCTTCACCGACGCCTGCCTGATCGCCGCCATGGTGCGGTTCTGCTGCAGGATCTCGCGCGAGACGTTGAGCGGCAGGTCTTCCGAGTCGATCACCCCGCGGATGAAGCGCAGGTAGGCCGGCAGCAGGTCGCGGTCGTCATCGGTGATGAACACGCGCCGCACGTACAGCTTCACGCCGGGTCGGTAGTCCGCGTAGTAGATGTCGGGCGGCGCCGCAGCCGGCAGGTAGAACAGCGTGGTGTACTCCAGCGCGCCTTCCGCGTGCGTGTGCACCCAGTGTAGCGGCTCCTCCGCGTCGACGGTCAGGGTCTGGTAGAACTCCCGGTAATCGTCGTCCGACAGCTCGGACTTGGGGCGCTTCCAGAGGGCCGAGGCGGCGTTGATCTGCTCGATCTTCTTGTCCCGGGCCTTGTCCGTGGCGTCTCCCTCGGCCGGCTCCGCGTAGTGCAGGTGGATGGGATGCGGGATGTGGTTGGAGTAGCGCTTGACGATCCCCTCGATCCGGTACCGGGAGGCGAACTCCTTGCCGTCCTCGTCGAGATGCAGGATGACGGTGGTGCCGGACTGCGCCCGTTCGGCCGGCTCCACCTCGAACTGACCGCGCCCGTCGCTCACCCAGCGGTGCGCCTGTTCGGCGCCGGCGCGTCTGCTCACCACCTCGACCCGATCGGCGACCATGAACGACGCGTAGAAGCCGACCCCGAACTGCCCGATCAGGTTGGTCCCGGCCGCGGCTTTCCCCTTGGCGTCGTGCAGGAACCGGCGCGTGCCGGAACGCGCGATCGTGCCCAGGTTCTCCTGCAGCTCCGCGGCTTCCATGCCGATGCCGGTGTCGGAGACCGACAGGGTGGGGCGCTCGCCGGCGTCGAACTCGATATCGATGCGCGGCACGAACGGAAAGCCCTTGTAGTCGTCCTCGGTCAGGGTGAGGTACTTGAGCTTGTCCAGCGCGTCGGAGGCGTTGGAGACCAGTTCGCGCAGGAAGATCTCCCGCTGCGAGTACAGCGAGTGCGTGATCAGGTGGAGGAGCTCGGTTACCTCGGTCTTGAATCTCTGCTTGGCCATCGGTCGAAAGGTAGTACGCCGCTCAGGCGCCGGCCACCGCGCGGGCCGCTTCCACGAACCGCAGGCCCATGGCCGCGCGCACCCGCGCCATCGTCTCCCGCGCTTCGCGCCGCATGCGGGCATTGCCCGCGTCGATGATCTCCTCCACCCGCCGCGGATCGGCCGCGTATGCCGCCCGGCGTTCCCGGACCGGCTCCAGGAACGCGTTCAGGGCGCGGGCCAGCTTGCGCTTCACCTCGACGTCGCCCACCGCGCCGCGGCGATAGCGGTCCTTGAGGTCGGCGACCTCCGCCGCGTCGGCGTTGAAGGCGTCGTGATACTGGAAGACCGGATTGCCCTCCACCGTGCCGGGTATATCCGCTCGCACCCGCTTGGGATCGGTGTACATGCCCTGCACGCGGCGCTGTACGGTGGCGGCGTCATCGGAGAGGTAGATGGTGTTGTCCAGGCTCTTGCTCATCTTTCCCTGCCCGTCGGTGCCCAGCAGGGACGGTACGTCGCCGAGCAGGGTGCCGGGCTCCGGGAACACCGGCCCGTAGAGCTTGTTGAAGCGGCGGCAGAGCTCGCGGGTCACTTCCAGATGCGATTCGTTGTCCTTGCCGACCGGCACCAGATGGGCGCGCGGCAGCAGGATGTCGGCGGCCTGCAGCACCGGATAGCCGAGCAGCCCGAACGGCAGGGCGTCCAGGTGCTCGTGCTGGGCCATCTCCTTGACCGTGGGCACGCGTTCCAGGCGCGGCACGGTCACCAGCATGCCGAGCAGCGTGTTCAACTCGAAGGTCTCCGGGATGGCGCTCTGCACGAAGATGGTGGAGCGCTCCGGGTCGATGCCGACCGACAGGTAGTCCAGCACCACCTGACGGACGTGGTCGCGCACCGCGGCCAGATGGTGCTTTTCCGGCCGCGTGGTCATCGTGTGCACGTCGGCGACGATGAAGAAGCACTCGTACTCGTCCTGGAGCTGCACGCGGTTGCTCAGGCTGCCCACGTAGTGGCCGATGTGCAGAGGGCCGGTCGGCCGGTCGCCGGTGAGGATGCGCTTCCTGGCTGCCATCGAGCGATCACCGTAGGGCGCGGCGCGGAGCCGGTCAACTCCACGCCTGCCGGCCGGCGGCGCGCTTGAGCCGCGCGCCCCGATGCGGAACACTCAGGCGGGCGGCAGGCGTTCCATGACCTTCAACACGACCAACACCACGTTTCGCCAGTTGATGGGCAACGGGCTGAGCTATCGCGTGCCGCGGTTTCAGCGCGACTACTCCTGGGGACCCGACGAGTGGGACGACCTGTGGAACGACCTCGCAGCGTTGTTTCAGGAAGACCCGGAGCCGGCCCACTACCTGGGCTACCTGGTACTGCAATCGACCGACAACCGGACGTTCGCGATCATCGACGGACAGCAGCGCATGACCACGCTCAGCCTGTTGATGCTGGCCGCCGTGGCGCACCTCACCGAGCTGGCCGCGCCGGATACCGCCGACGACCCGGAACTGCGGCGCGCCGCGCAGCTACGCGCGAACTACCTGGGCTACCTCGACCCGGTGAGCCTGGTGCCGCGCTCCAAGCTGACGCTCAACCGCAACGACGACCGCTTCTATCAGGACTACCTGGTGCCGCTCGAGCGCCTGCCGCAGCGGGGATTGCGCGCCTCCGAGCACCTGCTGCGCCGCGCCTTTCTCTGGTTCAGGGAGCGCATCGACAAGCGGTGCGGCGCCGACGGCAGAGCGGTGGCCAGCTTCGTCGACGCCGCGGTCGACAAGCTGTTCTTTACCGTCATCACGGTCACCGACGAGCT
Organism: Spirochaetia bacterium; assembly: GCA_965203515.1. Lineage (GTDB taxonomy): Bacteria > Spirochaetota > Spirochaetia > SZUA-6 > Bin103 > CATQHW01. Next base: position 2,778,930 of record OZ241907.1, on the reverse strand, counting down.
CAACGCGTTCAAGGTCTTCGAGACGCTGAACGCGCGCGGGGTGCGCCTGTCCGCCACCGATCTGTTGAAGAACTACCTGTTCTTCGTCGTCTCCCGCGGCGGCGCTCACGCCGCGGACCTTCGGGCGCTGGAGAACCGCTGGGACACGATCGTCGGGCACCTCGGCAGCGAGGGTTTTCCCGAGTTTCTGCGCGTGTTCTGGAACAGCCGCAACCGGCTGGCGCGCAAGGCCGATCTGTTCAAGACGATCCGCAGCAAGGTGAGCGGCCGGGCGGCCGTGTTCGCCCTGATCCGCGACCTCGACCGAAACGCGCTCACCTACGCGGCGCTGCGCAGCCCGGAAGACCCCTCGTGGTCGCAGGAGGAACGCGACAGTCTGGCGGCGTTGCGGATGTTCGACGTGCGCCAACCGCTGGCGCTGCTGCTGGCGGCGTTCGAGCGCTGGGCGGACGACGATCGAACCGGGTTCAGCCGCCTGCTGCGCGCGGTCGCCGTCGTGTCGTTCCGGTACAACGTGATCTGCGGCCGGCAGGGCAACGAGCAGGAACGACAGTACAACCGCATCGCCTGCGCGCTGGCGAATCACGCCCTCGGCGGAGCGGCGGACACGATCAGGGAACTGCGCAGCGTCTACCCCGACGACGGCGAGTTCCGGGCGGCCTTCGCCGAAAAGGAGCTGCGCACCGCCAGCAGCCGCAACCGGAAAGTGGCGCGGTACCTGTTGTTCCGGCTGGAACGGCACGTGTCGGGAGAGGACTTCGACTTCGAGAGCGCGCAGTACGACCTCGAGCACGTGCTGCCGGAACGGCCCGGCGAAGCCTGGGAGCAGTTCGACGACCGGCAGCGCGAGTCGTTCACCTACCGGCTCGGCAACCTCACGCTGCTGTCGGCGGCCGACAACCGCGCCGCGGGAAACGCCGGCTTCGCCGCAAAGCGATCCACCTACGGCGGCAGCCGATTCGCCGTTACGCGCAGGATCGCGACAGACTATGATGCCTGGACCGTCGACAAGATCGCCTCACGGCAGCGCTGGATGGCGCGGCAGGCGACCAGCGTCTGGCGCCTGGACTTCTGAATCGGCGAGTTCTCGGCCGATCGAGTATCGAGGAGCATCGATGTTCACACCTCATGAACGCGAGAAGCTGCTGCTGGCGGTCGCCGGCATGGTGGCGCGCGACCGGCTGCAGCGGGGCGTCAAGCTCAACCACCCCGAGGCCACGGCCGTCATCGCCACCCAGATCATGGAGTGGGCGCGCGAGGGCCGGCCGCTGACCGACATCGTCGAGCTGGGCGGCACCATCCTGTCCGCGCGGCAGGTGATGAGCGGCGTGCCGGCGATGATCCCCAGCGTGCAGGTCGAGGCGACGTTCCCGGACGGGACCAAGCTGGTGACCGTCCATCACCCGATCCAGTGAGCGGGCCGGTGAGCGCGCCCGCGGCAACCGCGGGCGACTGGGCGCCGGGGCAGACCTGGATCGAGCGCGACTCCTGGCGCAGCCTGCCCGAACGGCCGGCGGTGCGGATCGAGGTGGCGAACGCCGGCGACCGCCCGATCCAGGTCGGCAGCCACTTCCACTTCTTCGAGGTCAACCGCGCCCTGCGGTTCGACCGCCGGCAAGCCTGGGGCATGAAACTGGCCATCGCCGCCGGCACCGCGGTGCGCTTCGAGCCGGGGCAGCGCCACCGGGTGACCCTGATGCCGTTCGGCGGCGAACGGATATGCCACGGCCTCAACGGGCTGGCCAACGGCCCGCTGGACGACGACTCGGTACGCGCGGCCGGTCTGGCGGCGGCGCGCGAAGGAGGGTTCGGCGGTGCCTGACGCCACGTACGGGTTCGAGACCGGCGGCGCCGGCCATGCCGGCATGTTCGGACCGACCACCGGCGACCGCATGCGCCTTGGCGATACCGACCTGGTGCTGGCGGTCGAGCGCGATCTGACGGTCTCCGGCGACGAGGTGAAGTTCGGCGGCGGCAAGGTGATCCGCGACGGCATGGGGCAGGACCCGCGCGCGTCGCGCGCCGCGGGCGCACCGGACCTGGTGATCACCAACGCGCTGATCGTCGACCACACCGGCATCTACAAGGCCGACGTCGGCGTTCGCGACGGACTGATCTGCGGCATCGGCAAGGCCGGCAACCCCGGCCTGCAGGACGGCGTCGATCCCGCCCTGGCGATCGGTCCGGGGACCGAGGCGCTGGCGGCTGAGGGGATGATCTGCACGGCCGGCGCCATCGACAGCCACATCCACTTCATCTGTCCGCAGCTCGTCACCACCGCGCTCACCAGCGGCGTCACCACCCTGCTGGGCGGCGGCACCGGACCGGCCACCGGCACCCTGGCGACGACCTGCACGCCGGGCGCGTGGAATCTGCGGCGGATGCTGGAGGCGGCCGAGGCGTACCCGGTGAACCTGGGCTTCTTCGGCAAGGGCAACAGCGCGCTGCCCGAACCGTTGCGGGAGCAGGTTGCGGCCGGCGCGTGCGGACTGAAGCTGCACGAGGACTGGGGCACCACGCCGGCGGCGATCGACTGCTGCCTGAGCGTGGCCGACGAGACCGACGTGCAGGTGGCGATCCACACCGACACGCTCAACGAGGCCGGCTTCGTCGAGGACACGATCCGCGCGTTCCGGGGCCGTACCATCCACACGTTCCACTCCGAGGGGGCCGGCGGCGGCCACGCGCCCGACATCCTGCGGGTGTGCGGCGAGCCCAACGTGCTGCCCAGCTCCACCAACCCTACCCGACCCTTCACGGTCAACACGGTCGCCGAGCACCGCGACATGCTGATGGTCTGCCACCATCTCGACCCGTCGATCCGGGAGGACGTCGCCTTCGCGGACAGCCGTATCCGGCCGCAGACGATCGCGGCCGAGGACATCCTCCACGACCTGGGCGCGATCAGCATCATCGCCAGCGACAGTCAGGCGATGGGCCGGGCCGGCGAGGTGATCACCCGCACCTGGCAGACCGCGCACAAGATGAAGGTGCAGCGCGGCGCCTTGCCGGGCGACCCGGCGGCGCACGACAACGGCCGCATCAAGCGGTACGTGGCCAAGTACACGATCTGTCCGGCGATCGCTCACGGCATCGGCGGCCTGATCGGCTCGGTGGAGGTGGGCAAGCTGGCCGATCTGACCCTCTGGCAGCCGGCGTTCTTCGGCGTGCATCCGGAGGTCGTGCTCAAGGGCGGATTCATCGCCTTCGCCGCCATGGGCGATGCCAACGCCTCGATCCCCACGCCGCAGCCGGTCTGGGGCCGGCCCATGTTCGGCGCGCACGGCGGCGCCCGCGCCGCCACCTGCGTCACCTTCGTGAGCGCGGACGGGCTCGACGCGGTGGCCGCTGCCGACGGCATCCGGCGCCGCGTGGAGGCGGTGCGCGGCACCCGCGCCCTGTCCAAGCGAGACCTGCCGCTCAACGACGCGCTGCCGGCGATGGAGGTCGACCCCGACTCCTATGAAGTGCGCGCCGACGGCGAGGCGCTGGCCTGCGAGCCGCTGGCCGAGCTCCCCCTGGCGCAGCGCTATTTCATGTTCTGAGCGCCGGTCGAGCGGTCGAACCGTGGATGACGCGGCCCCGGACGCAGCACGGGCCCGCCTCCTGCTGATCGCCGACAGCGGCTTTCCGACCGGCGCGTTCGCCCACTCCTGGGGTCTGGAGTGGGCGGTACACGCCGGGCAGGTGACCGATGCGGCCGGCGTGGCCGGCTGGGTCCGCGACGCGCTCCGCTTCGGGGTCGCGCCGCTGGCCGGCCGGGCGGCGGCGCGCGCCGCCGCCGCGACCGCCGCACGGCCCGAATCGGCGGCGCGGGAGCTGATCCGCCTCAGCGACCAGGTGACGAGCTTTCAGCCGTCGCGTGAAGCGCGGGCGGCCGGCGGCCAGTTGGGCCGGTCGCTGCTGATCGCCGCCGCCGACGCGCTGCCCGCCGTGCGGCGCCACCCCGCGTACGCGGTCGTGCTGCGCGCCGCCGCCGGCCGCGACGACCGGCTGCAACACCCGGTCGCGTGGGGATTCACAGGCGGAGCGACCGGCATCGACGCCGGCGAGCTGGTGCAGGCATTGTTGCTGGGAACGGTCCGCCAGTGGACGCAGGTCGCGGTCCGCACCGTCCCCATAGGCCAGTCGGAGGCGTTGGCCGTCACCGGCGCGCTGCTGGACGAAGTCACCGAGCTGACGCGGCGGATCGGCCGGCGCCGGCGGCCGCTGGCCAGCGCCGCGCCCGGCTGGGACGCTGCGGTGCTGGGCCACGCCGAGCTGTCGGCGCGCTACTTCCGAAGCTGACCTTACGAAGCCGATCTTTCCGAAGGCCGATCCATGGGCGCCGCGCATCATCGCCGACGTGCTACAACATGGACGGAAGCGGATGGACCACGGACACGACGCAGCATCTCGGCCGGTCCGGTTCGGCATCGGCGGCCCGGTCGGGTCCGGAAAGAGCCATCTGCTGCTCCGCCTCTGCCAGCGGCTCGGCGGCGAACACTCGATCGTGGCGATCACCAACGACATCTACTCGCGGGAGGACGAACGGTTCCTGGTCCGCGCCGGCGCGCTTGCCGCGGGCCGCATCCTGGGGGTCGAGACCGGCGGCTGCCCGCACGCCGCGATCCGCGATGACATATCGGTGAACGCCGACGCCCTGGCGCGGTTGCAGGACCGCTTCGACGACGCCCGCGCGGCCTTCATCGAGAGCGGCGGCGACAACCTGGCGGCCAGCTTCAGCCCCGACCTGGTCGACTATCAGCTCTACGTGATCGACGTCGCGCAGGGCGGCGACATACCGCGCAAGGGCGGCCTGGGCATCACGCGCAGCGACCTGCTGGTGGTCAACAAGGTCGACCTGGCCCCGTTCGTCGACGTCGACCTGGAGCGGATGGCCGATGACGTGCGCGCCGCGCGCGGGGACCTGCCATTCGTGATGACCAACCTCAAGGACGGTTCCGGCGTGGAGGAGGTCGCCGCCTGGGTCGTGGCAGCGCTCGGCGCCCCTCGGCGCGGCCGGCCGGCCTGGGGGGGCGGCGGTCATCACCATCACCACGACCATACCCACCGCCACGCGCCCGTCTCCCGATAACGGTCGGCGCGGCGAGCTGCGGCTGGCCGGCGCCGGCCGGCGCTGGCGGACCCGCTGTCGCGCGCCGCTGTTCGTCAACGTGCTCCCGGCGGCCGGCGGTCTGTTGGCCATGCCGGTCGATCAGGGCGGCGGCCTGCGCACCGGCGATCGCCACCTGCAGCGGATTCGGCTCGATGACGGCGCGGCGGTGACCTGGGCGCCGCCGGCCGGCACCCTGTGTCTGCCGGGAGCGGCGGGCGGCCCCGCTCCGGCCGGCGGCCCGGCTCATCTGCGGCTCGCCGCCGCGGTGCAGGGCCGGAGCTACCTGCGGCTGGTCGGCCGGCCGCTGATCCCGTTCGCCGGCGCCGCGGTGATCCAGTCGACCGTAGTCAGCGTCGCCGGCGGCAGCGGCTGCCTGCTGCTGGAATGCGGCTGCCCGGGGCGCACGCAGATGGGCGAGGCGTGGGCGTTCGCGTCGCTCGGCTACCACCTGACCGTCGTCCGCGACGGCTCGGTCATCTACCGGGAACGGTACCGCCTGCGCCCGCCGGCGGTACCGGCCGGTCCCAGCGGCTTCGGCGGCAGCCTGGGCTGGGCGACCTGCATCGCCGTGGGCGCCCGCGCGGTGGCGGAACTGGACGCGATGCGCCCGGCGCTCACCGGCGCCGGCGCGGTGAGCACGCACGGGCATATCGCCGACGACGTGGCCGTGGCGCGCATCCTGGACCGCACCGGCACCCTGATCACCGGCATGGCCGATCGGTTCGTCCACCCGCAGTCCGCCTGACCACCCGCCATGATCGCTCCGCGGCGACGAACGCGCGCCGGGCTCAGGCGGCCGGGGCCGGCGGATCGGCAGGCGCGGCCATCGGGCGCACCGGCGCCAACACCGGCGCCAGCGCATCGAGCCGGCCTTCCATGCGCGCCACTCGCTCACCCAGGGCTTGCAGATCGCGCCGCACGCCCACCACGTCGCCGCGCAGAGCAGCCAAGTCGGTCCGAACCTCCGTGCGCAGGTCGTCCAGGTCGGCCCGAACCTCCGTGCGCAGGTCGCCCAGGTCGGCCCGAACCTCCGTGCGCAGCGTCTTCATGTCGCCGCGCATCGACAGCAGCAGCGGCACCAGCGCCGCCAGCAGCGCCACCCCAACGGCGACGATCGCGATCGCTTCCGCGCTCATGCCGGCCACGGTACCATACCGCTCCCGCATGTCGCCGACCGCTTGGCGGCAGAGGAGCGCTGCTGACGCTGTCGCGGCTCTTGAGACCTCCGGTCGGAGGCGTTGACGAGCGGAAAGATGTCTGCGTATACTTATGCATACTAACTAAACATATACATACAAACATATTACGTCGGACGGTCATAACATGTGGATGCGAATGTCTGCCGGCACGTGAGTTGAGGAGAGGACATGGAAGAAAGCCTGCTGCCCAATTGGGATCCTCCGGGAGAAGCGTGGCCGCTGCTGTTCAGCTACGCGAAACTGGTCAATGCCGAATCTTTCCGGGCGAAGGTCGAAATCGACGGAGCCCTCCTCGCCATCGTCAACCCCGCCGACGGACACTGCTGGCTCGACGGTGTGTATCCGGGAGGTACCGCCGCCGGTGGCACCAGCGTCAATGATGCGTACGCCAACTTCAGGGACTTCATCGCCGGGATACTCGATGACATGGCTGAAGACTGTTGCGCGTATTCGTGACGAGCACCGACGATCTCACGCTCGATAGCTGGAGAGCCGGCGTGTCGAAGGTCCGCAGCAACGCGCCGGGATCACCGAACCTCGAGCGGCGTGATTCCGAAGGATGGAACCCCCGCTTCGCCCTCCACGAGATCAGCTCCGCTCCGGTGTCAGCCCGAGTGAGTCGTTGAGCCCGCGCTGGCAGGCGTCGACGCGGCCGTCGAGCACGTCCCGGACGCGGACCGGGACCCCGGACGCCCCCGATTCCAGCAGCGCGTAGTAGCTGGCCACCGCGCGCATCCCCTGTTCCGCGTCGATCTCCGGCGAAGCTCCGCCCCGGATCGCATCCGCCAGCTCCGCGTATTCGACGGCCAGCAGCTTGGCGTCGGTGACCGGGAACGGCTGGTCGTAGCGCCGCAGCCGTTCCGCGCCGAACAGCGCCGCGGTATTGGCGTCCAGGCGGAACTCCGGCACCCGTTCCAGCAACGCGTCGCCTTCGAGCCGTTCGCCGCCGTCCCGGTGGACGGTGATCTCACCGCCGCTGCGATCGCCCGGCAGCGTCATCGATCCCGTCGACCCGAACACCGCCCGTCCGCCCAGTCCGGCCCCGCGCCCCGCGTGATCCTGGATGATGTTGCCGACCGCGCCGCCGGCGAAGGTCAGCGTCCCGTACAGGGCGTCTTCGGCGGTCGCCTCGAACTCGGCGGGCGCGGCGCGCTGCCACTGCCCGTAGGCGTCGGCGGGATCGACGGCGGCGCCGCCCGCGCCGGCGGCCGGGTTGCGGCGGACCGGTTCGTGCAGCCGCGTCACCGCGTACGCCGTATCGATGCGGCCCAGCAGGTACTCCAGCACGTCAGCGAAGTGGACCCCCACGTCCAGCAGTATGCCGCCGTGTTCGCGCCGGTGGCGCCACATGCTGATGGCCATCCGGTCGCCGCCGCCTACGCCATGCTGGACGATGAGGCGCGGCGTGCCGACCACGCCCGCGTCCAGCAGCGCCTTGGCCAGCCGGCACATCGGGTCGCGGCGGTAGTTCTCGGCAACGCTGAGGACGGCCGCCGTCGACGCCGCCGCAGCGCGGATCCGGCGGCATGCCGCCACGGTCAGCGCCAGCGGCTTCTCGATCAGCACGTGCAGCCCGCGCCGCAGCGCTTCGACGGCCAGCAGGTGATGGGTGCGCGGCGTGCTGGTGATGTCGACCGCCTGCACGCCGTGGTCGCGCAGGTCGCCAAGCGCCGCGACCACGGCCGGGCGCGCGCCGAAGACCGCCTCCGCCTGGTCGGCGAGCGAGGCGGCGTTGGCCTCCACCGGATCGCAGGCGGCGACCAGCTCCAGCGACGAGATGCCGGCGGCGCGCAGCTCGCCGAGTCCCCTCAGGTGGCGATGACCCATGCCGCCGCAACCCACGATCGCCAGTCGTATCGCCATGACGGCGAGTGTAGGTTGCTCCCGCCGTCGTTCGCCAGCATAGTCACGCCGGTATGCCGGACGGGATGGAAGCGCCCTCGACCCGGACCTATCCCCGTGACCTGTACGGCTACGGCGACGACCCGCCGCCGGCGCGCTGGCCGGAGGGCGCGCGGGTAGCGGTACAGTTCGTGGTCAACTACGAGGAGGGGGGCGAGCGGTGCGTGCTGGACGGCGACGCCGAATCCGAGTCGTACCTGCCCGAGATCGTCGGCGCTCGCCCGGTGCCCGACCGCCACATGGGCATGGAGTCGGTCTTCGAGTACGGCAGCCGCGTCGGCGTGTGGCGCCTGTTTCGCCTGTTCCGCGAACGCGAAATACCGATTACGGTATTCGCCGTGGCGATGGCGCTGGAACGCAACCCGGCGGTCGCGGATGCCGCCATGGCCGCGGGTTTCGAGGTCTGCGGCCACGGCTACCGCTGGATCGACTACCAATCGGTGCCGGAGCCGGTGGAACGGGAGCACGTGCAGCGGACCGTGGAGAGCATCCACCGGCTCACCGGGGAGCGGCCGCTCGGCTGGTATACCGGGCGCACCGGACCCAACACGCGGCGGCTGTTGGTGGAGGAGGGCGGATTCCTCTACGATTCCGACGACTACAGCGACGACCTGCCGTACTGGACGGTGGTCGCCGGGCGGCACCACCTGGTGGTGCCGTACACCGTGGACGCCAACGACATGCGCTTCGCACTCCCGCAGGGCTTCAACGCCGGCGACCAGTTCTTCAACTACCTGCGCGATGCGTTCGACGTGCTGTACCAGGAGGGGGCGCGCACGCCGCGCATGATGTCGATCGGCCTGCACTGCCGCCTGGTGGGCCGTCCCGGCCGCTTCGCCTCCCTGCAGCGGTTCGTGGACCACGTGCTGGCGCACGATGCGGTCTGGTGCTGCCGCCGCGTCGACATCGCCCGCCACTGGCGCGATCACCATCCGCATGCCGGCGGCCGCCGTGGCTGACGCTCCGGGGCGGCCGGACGCCGCCGGCCCGCCGCCGCTGACCACCAACCTCGCGGACGCGCGGCTGGGCGCCGCCGGAGTCTGGTGCACGGACGAGTTCTTCGCGCCCCTGGCGCGCATGCTGGAGCCCGGCGAGCCGGTGTTCATCCCCGACAAGTACGACGAGCACGGCAAGTGGATGGACGGATGGGAGTCGCGCCGACGCCGCGGCGGAGGGCACGACCGCAGCGTCGTGCGGCTGGCGGCGCCGGGGGAGATTCACGCGGTCGACATCGATACCCGCCACTTCACGGGAAACTATCCGCCGGCCGCCTCGCTCGATGCCTGTCTGAGCGGCGGCGACCCGGGCCAGGACGCCGATTGGGTCACGCTGGTGCCGCCGGCGCCGCTCGGCCCCGATGCCCATCACCTGTTTCCGGTCGCCGAACGGCGTACCTGGAGCCACGTGCGGCTCAACCTGCTGCCGGACGGCGGCGTGGCGCGCCTGCGCGTATACGGCCGGCCGCGGCCGGACTGGCGGGCGCTGGCGGCCGGTGGTCCCGTGGACCTGGCATCGGCCGTGCACGGCGCGGTGGCGGTGGCATGGAACGACGCCCACTACGGCAATCCGGGCAACATGCTGCGGCCCGACCGAGGCCGCGACATGGGCGACGGCTGGGAGACCCGCAGGCGGCGCGAACCGGGCTACGACTGGTGCATCATCGCCCTGGCGCATCCCGGCGCGATCGACCGCGTGGTGGTCGACACCGCCCACTTCAAGGGCAACTACCCCGACCGCTGTTCTCTGCAGGGCGCGTCGCTGCCGGCGGACACCGGCGCGTTGCGCGCGTCGGTGGTCGCGCAATCGATGTTCTGGCCGGTGCTGCTGGACGAGCAGCGCCTGCAGGCGGACCGGGAGCACGCCTTCGCCGGCGACGCCCTGCAGAGCCGCGGGCCGGTGTCGCACGTGCGCGTCAACATGATCCCCGACGGCGGCATCAGCCGGTTGCGGCTGTTCGGCACGCCGTCCTGAGGCGGACGGACCGATCGGCGCCGCAGGCGCGCCGGCGCTCGTGCCGGTACCGCTCACGCAGGCGGCCTTCGCGCCGTTCGGGGACGTGATCGAGACCGCCGGCGCCGAGCGGCGGATCATCAACGAGGGGACGACGGTGCGCTTTCACGATCTGGCCCGGATCGACGTCGCCGACCGCGGCGGCCGGCCGCTCGTCAACGTGTTCCGCGCACGGCCGCTGTCCCTGCCGCTCACCGTCACGGTGATGGAGCGGCATCCGCTCGGCTCGCAGGCGTTCATCCCGCTCGACCACGCGCCGTTCCTGATCGTGGCCGCGCCGGCCGGCCCGGCGCCGCAGGCCGCCGACCTGCGCGCGTTCGTGACCGACGGCCGGCAGGGCGTGAACTACGCCAAGGGCGTCTGGCACCATCCGGTGATCGCGTGGCGCCGCCCCACCGACTTCCTGGTCGTCGACCGCGGCGGCCCCGGCGGCAACCTGGTCGAGATACGGCTCACCGGCGACCGGCCGCGGCTGGCCGCTCCGGCCGCACGCTGATCGCCGATCAGCCGCGCTGCACGGCGCCGGCCCATCCCAGGCATTCGGCTATCAGCTCTCCGCTGCGCGCATGCAGCTCCGCCGCGGCCTCCTCGATGTGGGCGGCGAGCCGCGGCGACAGACCGCCCGGCACCTCATCGCGGTCCAGGGTGACCGGACGCCGCGCCGGCCGCGCCAGGACGTCGACCCACAGGTCGCGCCAGCTCACCTCGCTCCTGCCGAGTCGCACCTCGTCGCAGACGTTGAAATAGGCGAAGAGCACGGCGTCGCGCCGAGCGGCGGCCCGCCGAGCGCCGCCGCGCCGCACCCAGAGATACAGGTTGTACGGCCGGCCGGCCCAGAAGCAGCCGTAGGAGCGCGCGCCGGCCGGCACGAACACGCCGGCCACGTTGGCGGACCGGCGCATCGTGTAGCTCAGGAGCTGCCGGGCCGGCTCGATCGCCAGCAGATCGCAGCCGAAGGTGACCTGCCGGCCGTCGGGATAGCGCTTCACCTCCAGGCAGCGGTCGGTACGAACCGCAGAGCGGATCATCGGCCGGGGAGTCTATCGGATTCGGCGCGCCGGCGACCGATATGACGCGCTGCGGGACGGACTCACCGCGCCGGCGTATGATTGCCCATGGCCGCGCCGCACCGCTCCGCGCGTCGCCCGGTGTCGATGCGCACCCTGTTCAGCCGGACTTGGCGGGAAAGCCCCGGCGATATCGAGATGGCCGGTCACCGCCTGCTGCTGCGCGCCGGGTTCGTGCGCCAGCTCGGCGCAGGTCTGTTCAGCTACCTGCCGCTCGCGCAGCGCTCGCTGCGGCGCATCGAGACGATCCTGCGCCAGGAGATCGACCGGATCGGCGGCCAGGAGATATCCATGCCGGTCGTCAATCCCGCCTCCGTGTGGCAGGCGACCGGGCGCTGGCAGAAGATCGGCGCGGAGCTGGCGCGCCTGCAGGACCGGGAAGGGCGCGACTTGGTCCTGGCGATGACCCACGAAGAGGTGATCGCCGCCCTGGTGCGTGACGAGGTGCGGTCCTACAAGCAGCTCCCGCAGTTGCTCTACCACATCCAGACCAAGTTCCGCGACGACCCGCGGCCGCGCGGCGGACTGATTCGGGTGCGTGAGTTCACCATGAAGGATTCCTACAGCCTGGACCGCGACGAGGCCGGGCTCGATCGCCAGTACCGGGCGCACTGCGGGGCGTACCGCCGGATATTCGCCCGCTGTGGGCTGCCGGTCGTCGACGTGGGCGCCGACGCCGGCATGATGGGCGGGTCGGGCACGCATGAGTTCATGTACCTGACGCCGATCGGCGAGGACGCCATCCTGTCGTGCCCGGCCTGCGGCTACCGCGCCAACCGCCAGATCGCCCGGTGCCGCAAACCGGAACCGGTTTCGGAGCCGCCCGACGAGCCGGAGCGGGTCCACACCCCCGGGGCCGCCACGATCGAGGCGCTGTGCGAGCTGCTGGCGATCCCGGCGGCCCGAACCGCCAAGGCGGTGCTGCTGATGGGAGCGGGTATCGGCGAGCGCGGAGGAGAGCGGTTGATCTTCGCGCTGGTGCGCGGCGACATGGACGTCAACGAGATCAAGCTGGCGCAGGCCACCGGCGCCAGCGCCCTGCGCCCGGCCACGGAGGAGGAGATCCGCGCGGTCGGCGCGGTGCCCGGCTACGCCTCGCCTGCCGATACCCGCGGCGCGCTCACCGTGGTCGACGACCTGATCGCCGCCACCCCCAATCTCGTCAGCGGCGCCAACGAGCCGCACTACCACGTCCGCAACCTGAACCACGGCCGGGACTTCCACGCCGACGTGGTCGCCGACATCGTCACCGCCGAAGCCGGCGACGGCTGCCCTTCCTGCTCAGGCTCGCTGGCGCTGTCGCGCGGCGTGGAGGTCGGCCACGTCTTCCGCCTGGGAACCTGGATCAGCGAAGCGGTCGGCTGCACCTTCCTGGACGCCGACGGCGCCACCAAGCCGGTGGTGATGGGCTCCTACGGCATCGGCGTAGGGCGGCTGCTCGCCTGCATCGCCGAGGAGCACCACGACTCGGCCGGCCTGCGGTGGCCGATCACCGCGGCGCCGTTCGACGTGCACGTGGTGGCACTGCGCGGCGGCGAGGACGGTGCGGCCCGGCTGGCCGCCGACTGCTCCGAGCGCGGACTCGCCGTGCTCCTGGACGACCGCGACGAACGGCCCGGCGTGAAGTTCAACGACGCCGACCTGATCGGCGTGCCGGTCCGCATGACCGTGAGCGCCCGTACGGTCGCCGTCGATCAGGCGGAACTGAAGCTGCGCCGCGACGCGAAGCCGAGTCGGACGCCGCTGTCGACCGCCGCCGGCGCCGCCGCGAAGGCATGCGCGGCGCTGCACGACGAGCTCGGCGCCGGCGATCCTCCCGACTCAGCGAGTGCCTGACCGGTTCCCGGACCCCGCGCCCCGGATCAACTCGACCGCGTCTCCGACGGCGACCGCGCCGCCGGCCAGCACGGTGCAGGTGGCGCCGCCGCGCCAGTCGGGCTCCAGGGCGCGCCGCAGGCCGGCGCGCTGCCGATCCATGATCCGGCACGGCAGCGTCTCACCGGTCACCCGCAGTCGCACCGCGCCGATGCGCAGCTCGCAACCGGCGCTGGCGCGCAGGTCCAGACCCGTGACCAGCAGGTTGGCGCGCCGCGCGGTCCACGGCACGTCCTGGCCCAGTTCCCGGCACGCCGACCGCCACGCGGCTCGATCGACCACCGTGACCTCCCGCGCCGGCGAGCGGCCCGGCACGTCGCCGACCACGCCGACCCCGGGCCGCAGCTCGGCCGCGTCATGCAGGACCATGGGGGCGCCCGGCGTCGCGTGCGTGGCGATCGCCGCCAGCGCGCCGGTGGCCGCCGCCATTGCCGGCGTCAGTCCGCGTCGGCCGCCGCCAGCCGTACGGTGACGCTGTTGTTCTCGCGGTCGCGCCGTATACGGAACGCCTCCGTATGCGCCTCGATCAGCTTGGACAGCCGGCGGTTGCCGTAGGTGCGCGGGTCGAAGTCGGGATACAGCTTCTTGAGGTTGTTGGCGATCGTGCCCAGGTCGACCCAGTCATCGTCGCCTTCCGCGGTCTCGATAGACTCCGTGATCACGGTGACCAGGTCCAGGGAGCCGCGCTCGGCATCATCGGTCTCCACCACCGGTTGCTTCCTGCCGGTCCGCCGCCGGTTTCGCTCCTCGGCGATCGTGAGATTCTCCACGAAGCGGAACTCGTTGCAGGCGCTGACGAACGAGCGCGGCGTGTGGTCGCGGCCGATGCCGACGACCATGCGGCCCGATTCGCGTATGCGCAGGGCCAGGCGCGTATAGTCGCTGTCGCTGGAGACGATCACGAACCCGTCCACGGCCCCCCCGTACAGGATGTCCATGGCGTCGATGATCATCGCCGAATCGGTGGCGTTCTTGCCGACGGTGTTGCGGAACTGCTGCATCGGCGAAATGGCATGCGCGGCGAGCTGGCGCTTCCACCCCTCCATCTGACGATTGGTGAAGTCGGCGTAGATGCGCTTGATGGTGACGACGCCGTAACGGATGCTCTCCTTGAGCACGGCGCCGATGTGTCCGGGCTGCGCATTGTCACCGTCGATGAGCACGGCGATCCGCCGCTCGCTGAGGTCGGTCACGTACGCAGCACAGTATACTGCAACTTCGGCGGAGCGCCCACCGCCGGCCGCCGCGGCCGCCCGCCTGGGGCTGTACGGGACCTACACGAAGGTGATCAGCGGCACCAACCGGTCGCCGATGCCCATCAGGAAGCGGAACACCGGAACGCCGACGACGCTGAGCAGGATCAGGCCGAGCAGCGCGTAGGTGCCGTAGCGGGCGTTGTGGAACCGGTACCAGCGGGCAGCGGCCTCCGGCAGCAGGTGCGGCAGGATGTAGTGGCCGTCCAGCGGGCCGAGCGGGATCAGATTGAACAGCAGCAGCAGCAGGTTGACGCGCACCAGCAGCGCGACGAAGGTCGCCGGCCCCGGCAGGAAGGCGAAGCGCACGTCGGCGCCCCGCAGCGCCAGGAAGCCGTTCCAGACCACCACTGCCAGCAGCAGGTTCATGAGCGGACCGGCCGCGGCGATCCACAGGTCGGCGCGCGGCGACCTCAGGTTGCGCGGGTCGACCGGCACCGGCCGGGCATAGCCAAAGCCGACCAGCACCACCATCAGCAGACCCATCGGGTCGATATGCGCCAGCGGGTTGAGGGTCAGGCGGCCGGCCAGTTCGGCGGTGCGGTCCCCGGAGAGCTTGGCGACGGCGGCGTGCGCGTACTCGTGGAACGTCAGCGACACGATCAGCGCGACCGCCAGCAGGAAGAACAGCAGGACCTCGCCTCGCAGCAGCAGGGAAACCACGGCCCAACCATACCGCGCCCGCCGGTACCGTGCCCGACGGTACCGTACCGCGCGCGAGTACCCGGGCCAGCCGGCGGAGGTGGACGGCGCGGACGCCCCGGACTACGGTACCGGCATGAGCGACCCCGGCGGCCGGCGACAGCCGGCGCTCGGCGGCGGGCGGGCGTCGTTCGCCGCCACGCTGCTCGGCGCGCTGACCTTCGTGTTCGGGCTGCAGTTCCTGCGCCTGCTCGTGGTAGCGCTTTCCGTGAACCTCGTGCAGATCAACGAGCTGAGCTCGATGCTGGTCGGCGGCTTGGGCCTGGTCGTGTTCGGCGCCGGGTTTCTGGCGCCGGCCGTGCACCGGGCGCTCGGCCGGCGCGCCGCGGCGCCGGTGATGTTCGGCGGGCTCGGACTGCTGCGGATCGCCGAGCAGTTCACCGCCTCGCTGTCCGTGGACCTGGCGCTGTCGATCGCCGGCACGGTGCTGTTCCTGTGGGCGCTGCCGCTCCTGCTGCGGTCGCTCCGGGCCGCCGGCGACGGCGGCCCGCACGCTGCGGTCGCGCTGCTGCTCGCGCTGTCGATCGATACGGCGGTCAAGGGTGCGTTCGGCACGATCGATCTCTCCTGGGCCGGGGGCGCCGCCGCGCACGCGGTCACCGCCGTGCTGGTGGCGGCGCAGTGGGTGCTGCTGGCGATGGCGGCGCCGGCTCGGCCGGAGCGCGCGGCGTCACCCGGCGGCCGGGCGTCATCGCACCTCTCCTGGGGCGCGCCGTGCCTGATATTCGGCCCGGCGCTCGTGCTTGAGTTCCTGACCTTCCAGAACGTCGCGCGGCTGACCGTGCTGACCGGATGGCAGCAGCCGGCGGCGCTCGCCTGGACGCTGGCCGCGAACCTGGCGGCGGTGGCGGCTGCCACGGCGCTGGCGCGGCGCGGTCGAGCGCTGCACCCCGGCGTGCTGGCGCTGGTGGGCGGCGTGCTGATCGCGTCGGTCGCCGGCGACTGGCAGGGACCGGCGGCGGCGTTCGCGGTGCTCGCCGGGCAGGCGGCGACCGCGGTGCTGCTGGTCGCGGTGGCCGGCTCCGCACCGGTCTCGGCTCGCGGGCGGAGCGGCGCGGCGGTATCGGCGTGGACCACGGCCGGCATGCTGGCGCTGCTGGTGCTGCTGTTCATCTACTACGCCCACTACGACATCGCGCTGCCGATTCCGCAGGCGGTCGTCCGCCCGCTCGCCGCGCTGCTGGTCGCGCTCGCGGCGCTGCGCGCCGGCCTGGGCGGCTCCCCGATCCGGGCGGAGATCGCGCGCTCCGCCGCCGTTCCGGCCCTGCTGGCGCTGGCGGTGCCGGTGGTTCAGATCGCCGCCTGGAACCGGATCGAACCGGCCGACCGGAGCGGATTCCCGGTGCGGGTGATGACCTACAACATCCACCAGGGCTTCGACGTGCGCGGCCGCCACGGCATGGAGGCGCTCGCGCAGGTCATAGAAGCCGAGCGGCCCGACATCCTGGCCCTGCAGGAGGTATCCCGCGGCTGGCTGATCAACGGCTCGGTCGACACGCTGGTCTGGCTATCGCGGCGCCTCGGCATGGCCTACGTCTTCGGCCCGGCGGCCGACCCGGTGTGGGGCAACGCCGTGCTGAGCCGCTTTCCGCTCAGAGCGGTGCGGAACCACCGCATGCCGAACAATGACCAGATCGTCATGGACCGGGGCTTTCTGACGATGGAAGTCGACCTGGGCGGCGGCGAGGTCCTGGAGGTGCTGGCCACCCACTTCCACAACGGCGAGGAAGAGGAGGATGCCGCCCACCGCATGCCACAGGCGTTGGCGGTGTTGGAGGCGATCGACAGCGCCCGCACCGTGGTGCTGCTGGGAGACTTGAACGCGTCCCCCGACCACCCGGAGATGCTGCAGGTCGCCGCCGCCGGCTTCGTCGACGCGTTCGTCGCCGCCGGGCCGCCCGGCGACGGTTTCACGTGGCCGGCCGACGAGCTGGAGCAGCGCATCGACTACGTCTGGACCAGTCCCGATCTGACGGCCACCGACTTCTCCATGCCGGTGAGCCCGGCCTCCGACCACCTCGGCGTCGCCGTGACGGTCAGCCGGTGACCGGCGCCGTCGACCGGCGGCTGAACGAGCAGATCGAGTTTCTGTGCGCGATCGACGATCTGAAGCGGGTCCGGCGGCAGACGACGCTGCTGGACGGCAGCCGGCCGGAGAACTCGGCTGAGCACTCCTGGCACCTCGCCCTGTACGCGCTGGTCCTGGCCGAGTACGGCGGGGACCTCGACGCCGGCCGGGTGCTGGCCATGGTGCTGGTGCACGACATCGTGGAGATCGACGCCGGCGACACCTTTATCTACGACGAAGCCGGGCAGGCGACGAAGCAGGACCGCGAGCGTCAAGCGGCCGACCGGCTGTTCGCGCTGCTGCCGGCCGATCAGGCGAGCCGGCTGCGCGCCGCCTGGGACGAGTTCGAGGAACGCGAGACGCCGGAAGCGCGCTTCGCGTACGCGCTCGACCGGCTGCAACCGGTGCTGCACAACCACCGCACCGGCGGCGCCGCCTGGCGCCGGCACGGAATCACCTCCGCACAGGTGCGCGCGAAGAACGGCGCCATCGCCGCCGGCTCCCCTCGGCTCTGGGAACTCGCGCGCTCCCTCATCGAGGAGTCGGTGAAGCGCGGCGACCTGGCCCCGTAAGGCTGCGGCGCGCCAAGTAGACGGATTCCGTACCGCGCGGTATGCTTAGGCGGCAGTGGCCGCACTCACGGTACCACCTGCGTTGCAGGACAAGCTCGGCGACGAGGCCAGCGCAGCGCTGATCGATCTGCTGCACGAGGCCCGGAACGGCCAGAGAGAACTTCTGTTGCAGTCGGTCGAGGATCGGTTCCTGCGCCACGTCGCGGAGAGCGAAGGCCGTCTGCGCAGCGAAATGCAGGCCGGCTTCCTGGATCTCCAACGTCAAATGGGCGTCCTGCGCGCCGACGTCAGCAAGGAGATCGGCGATGTACGCAAAGAACTAGCCGATGTACGCAAGGAACTCACTACGCAAACCCGCTGGATTCTGACGGTCATGGTCGGCGCCGCGGTATTGATTCCCACTCTTCAGCGGGTGATGGCGTGGTTGCTCCCATAATCGGTTTGGCTGCCCTCCATGCCGCCAATCAGATGACCGTGGCCGTGCGCAGCTTTCGATTCCGCCGGTCGGACCGTCTCGCAAAGTCATGATGCTTACCGGTGGTGCCGCCAACAAGCTCGGCAACCGCTACGAGAAGTGGTGGACGGTGTTGGAGTTCATGCGGATGCTCCATGACACCACCACGGATGCGATTCGCATTGAGGACCCCGAAGTCGAGAAGGCAGAGTTTGTCGTGTCAGTCGGCGCACAGCGGGTACTTCATCAGGTGAAGCGCAGCCATCCAAACGGCAAGTGGAGCCTTGCTTCGCTCTGCGCCGACGGACTGCTGCAGGCCGTCGGCGAGCAACTGACGGGCAATGCTGATCGGTTCGTCTTCGCATCGACCAGCGACGCCCGTGAACTGGCCGATCTGTGCGAGGCGGCGGCGGGCGCCGAATCGACAGAGGAGGTCAAGCGCTCCTTTCTCGCAGCCAAGAAAAGGAAGCGCGGGTTCGAGAGGCTCCTGGCATGCTGGAATTGCGACGTTCCGACTGCGCTCGATATCCTGCAACGGATCGAAGTTCACACGATCGACGAGCGCAATCTCGAACGACAGGCGCGTTGGGGAGCGCAGGCGCTCTTTTTGGCGGACCCTGAAAAGACGCTGGCGGAACTTCTGCGTCTGATCGAAGACTCCGTGCATCGCACGATTACGCGTCAAGATCTCGGTGACGAACTCGCCTCCCGCGGCTATCGGTTACGACCCGTGACGCCCGGACGCGCCGGAATGGCTGTGGAAAACGCGACGGACCGGTACCTGGAAGGCGCGCGCAGAAAGCTCATTCAGCACCAGCTCGTTCCGAGAGCGGCGGCAGATACGCTTCTGTCGCGACTGGACGGTACGGCGGCAACCGACAGCGCCATGACCGGAAAGGCCGGCGCGGGGAAGACGGCCTGCGTCGTGGAGGTCGTAGACCGCCTGCGCGCACTCGGAGTGCCGGTGCTGGCCTTCCGGCTCGACCGCTTCCTTTCGGCATCCAACACCGTGGAGCTGGGACACCAACTCGGTCTGGAAGAGTCTCCGGTCCGCATACTTGCAGAGGCGGCAGCGGCTGCCGATCGTCCGGGCGTCCTGATTGTGGATCAGTTGGATGCCGTGAGCACCATGTCCGGCAGAAGCTCCGGCGCATTCGATCTGATCGAGGACCTGCTGCACGAGGCGCGGGGTTCCCGCGCGCGGGCAGCGATTCACACCGTCGTGGTCTGTCGTGCGTTCGACTGGGAGAACGATTCAGGCCTGCGGCGGCTCATGCCGGAAGCAGCCGCGCAGGTCGGCGTCGGCGAGTTCCCGGTCGACGAGGTGAAGACCATTCTCACGAGGGCAGGATTCGATGCGGCGCTGTTCCGGAGTCGCCAGGTCGCGTTGCTGCGCCTGCCGCAGAACCTCTCCCTTTTGCTCGACGCCAACTTCGATACCGCGAGCACGCCCACGTTTAGTACGGCAACACAACTTTTCGACCAGTACTGGCAAGAGAAGCGGCGGGCGGTAGCGGAACGAATCTCGTCCGTGTCGGATCACTGGATGGCGATCATGAGGACGCTCTGCGACTTGATGACCGCGACTCAGCAGCTTTCGGCACCCAGGGAGTGCCTCGACGATTTCCCGCCGGCGTACCTGGACCAGATCACGTCGGAGGGCGTCCTTACCTTCGATGGCCACCGCTACGGCTTCGGCCACGAGAGCTTCTTCGACTACTGCTTCGCGCGCGTATTCCGTAGTCGGTCGGGCTCACTGGTGTCCTTCCTCAAGGGATCGGATCAACATCTGTTCCGCCGCTCCCAAGTGCGGCAGGTGCTGGCCTATCTCCGTGAAGCTGACTCCAACAGGTACGCGGAGGAACTTGACGCCCTGCTCGCCGACGACGGAATCCGCCCGCACCTCAAGGACTTGGCGTTCGCGCTGCTTGCCGAAGTAAATGACCCGACCGAGAAAGAGTGGGCTATCGCGGAACGGTGGATGGCGCCTGCGCTCAAGGCCGTCGAGGACGGAACCACAAATACCGACCGGCTGTCTGCCATCGCTTGGCAGCGGATATTCGGGTCGCGGTCGTGGTTCGCGGAAATCGATCGACGAGGCCTCATTGAGAAGTGGTTGGCATCAGACAACGGCAGGTTCGTCGATATGGCCGTGACCTACCTGAACGTCCACCAACGCCGATCACCGGACCGCGTCGCGGCCTTGCTCGAACCGTATGCCGACCGGGGCGGCGAGTGGACGCAGCGCCTGCGAACACTGATGGGGCGGGCTATCCATCACACCAGCCGCCGCTTCTTCAATCTCCTGCTACGTCTCGTGGACAATGGAACGCTTGATGAGGTCAGCAGATCGGGCGTAGTGAACGATACGTTCTGGCTGACGCTATACGAGCTGGGTGAGAAACGCCCCGATTGGCTCCCAGAGGTTGTGGCCCACCGCCTCCGACGGCGGCTTGAGGTCATCCGAACCGCCGGCAAGGACCTGGATATGTTCGGAAACTCGCTTATCGGCCACGACGACAGCGCGGCGAGGATGATCGCCAAATCGGCAGCAGCCGCCCCCGGCGAGTTCGTCGAACACGTACTGCCCGCGGTTCTCGACATCTCCGACTCAACGCTGACCGATGATGAGCCGCCGAAGCGCGACGCCGTGTGGCCTATGCTCATCGAAACCGAGCATCCGACAGGTGAGGATGCGTGCCTCACGGGGTTGGCCGGAGCGCTGGCCGCGCTTGCGCAGGAAGGCGTCGCACCGATAGGGCAAGCCATCGCTGAGCTGCGCCGCCGCAACACGCATGTCGCGAACCACCTTCTGCTCGCCCTCTACGGCGGCGCGGCTGAGCGCTACGCGGACGAGGCGGTTCTGTTGCTGTGTGCTGAGCCATGGCGATTTCAGTGCGGGTATTCGGACAGCTCGAACTGGTGCGCAATGCAACTGATTCGGGCCGTGGTAACGCACTGTACCGCCGCCAATCGAGTGGGCCTGGAGACCGAGATTTTACGCTACGTCCCTCCTTTCGAACGCACGATCGCTGGAATCCAATACAAGCAGATCGGACGCACTCAATTCGACTTGCTCTCGGCGATTCCGAAGGACCTGCGCAGCATCCGCGCAAACGCGCATTACGAGGAGCTGAAGCGGAAGTTCGGTGAGCCGGGACGCGAGCCGAGACAGGCTATCGCGGGGATGGTTTTGTCGCCGATCGATAAGTCAGCCGCTGACCTGATGACCGACGACCAATGGCTGCGCGCGACCGACAAGTATCGCGAGGATCGGAAGTATACCGTGGCTGACCCGCTCAAAGGCGGCGCTTTGGAACTGGCGCGCGTCCTCGAAACGCGGGTCAAGGAGCAGCCCGATCGATTCGCACGTCTCAGTCTGAAGTTCCCCGCGGACGCAAACCCTGTATACCTCGAACATACGCTCGCCGGGTTGAAGACTGCCGAGGTCCAAAGCGATCTCAAAATCGCGGTCTGCCGCAAGGGATACGCGGAATCGGCGGGACCATGCGGTAAGGCGATTGCCGACCTCCTCGGCAGTATTGGGGACCCGCTTCCGGACGACGCCGTTCGAATGCTGCACTGGATTGCAACGGAGCACGAAGATCCCGCCAGTGAAGCATGGAGAATGGACGCTGGCAGAGGCCAGCCTTACTATAACGGCGAGATTCACATGAACGGCATCAACACCACGCGCGGGCGGGCGGCCGATGCCGTGCGGGACCTCATCCTCACTGATTCGGCATACATACCACGGTTCAAGCCCACCATCGAAAGAATGATCCAGGATCGCAGCGCCGCCGTGCTCTCCTGCGTCGCCGGGACACTCCGCGCCGTGGCCTACCACAATCGTACGCTCGGCGTGCGGCTCTTTAGAAGTATGAACTTCGCTGAGGACCGCCTACTCGCAACGCATCACGTGTGCGAATTCATCCGCAGCGGCCTCCGCGACAGCTTTCCGGCACTGCAACCGATCGTCGAGCGTATGCTTCGATCGTCCGCACCGGAGGTTCGCGAAGCCGGCGCGCGCATGGCAAGCCTTGCCGCTTTGGACCACGAGCGCGCCGCATACCTCGTCGCGGAGGCCCTGCGAGGCGACCAAAGCCAACGCCTCGGCGTGGCCCAGGTGGCTGCCGCCAACCTCGGAGTGCCCGAGTGCCGAGCGTGGTGTGAGGCGAAGCTCACGGTTCTCTTCGACGATTGCGTTGCCGAGGTGCGGGAAGAAGCGGCGTCATGTTTCAGCCGTATAGGCAGTCAGTCTCTCGATTCATATGACAAGCTGATCGCGGCGTTCTGCGACAGTAGTGAATTCGCTGACGGCGCACTCTGGCTCCTTCGCGCGCTGGATAATTCACGGGAGCGTCTGCCTGGGATGACGTGCATGGTTTGCACGCGATTTCTCGATATTTCCTCCGAATCACGAGACATTGGAACTGATCGTTACGCGAACGTGCTTACGGTCGCGAAGCTCATCTTCCGTACCTACCAACAACACCAGAACGACAAGTGGGCATCCCGTTCCCTTGATCTGATCGATCGCATCTGTCTGGCCGGGCTTCCCGGTGCGACTGACGAGTTCGAACAGTTCGATCGTTGACATGCGTGGGAAGCTATGCGCTGGGTCTGGGATGAGACGAAGAACCGTGCGAATAAACGCCGTCACCGACTTGGTTTCGAGACTGCCCAACTCGTGTTCGACGACCCGCTTGCGATTACGATTGCAGATTCGTATCCGAACGAACAACGTTGGCGAACCATCGGTGAGATCGAATCTGTGATCTTTATAGTAGTCCATACTTGGCCGGATCGGAAAACTGGTACCGAGACGGGCCGCATCATCAGCGCTCGCAAGGCGACACCTAGCGAAAGGCGGAACTATGAAGAATACCCTTAGCAAGCTTACTGACGAACAGAGGGAAGAGATCGCAGCCCTCAAGGAACTTCCCGACGACTCGATAGATACGACCGACCCACCCGAAACAGTCGACTGGTCGATGGCAAGACGAGGTGTCTTTTACCGACCCGTTAAGCAGCAGATCACACTGCGGCTGGATGCCGACATCGTCGCCTGGTTCAAGAAGCATGCCCGTGACGGTCGTGGCTATCAGGCCGAAATAAATCGTGCCTTGCGCCGTCACGTGCAGCACGCCGAGAGAGTTAGCGGAACGTAGCGCAGCGAAGGAGCAGGCGGCGCACACCTGCACGTGTAGTTCCGGGGCGCGGCGGTCGAGCACCGCGAACCGCCGGCCCTGCGTGAGCAGCGACTCGATGCGCGCCCGGAAGCGGTCCTGCAGGTTGCGCATGAGATCGAAGTCGACCTCCACGCCGCGCCGCCGCCGGTGCGCTGCTCACGCTCGCCGCCGGCTCCGTACAGATGCACCTCGTCGATCTCGAAGTCGAGCACCGCCAGCCGGCGTCGGTCCACGTCCGGCCCCGGCACGCGGTAGGACGCGTGGCTGACCCGCACCCGCACGCGCACGCCGCCGTCCTCCGGCGTCGAGCTCAGCACGTCGTAGCCGGTGAAGCGGCAGGCATCGCTGCCCAGGGAGATGCGGATGTGCTCGTTGAGGCTCTCGACGATCTCCATGCCGTCCCCCCGGACGGCGAGCGAGACCGCCGAGAAGCGCTGTCCGACTCCAGGGTGACGCCGCAGACCTGGAACGCCGCCTGCTGCAGCGCCTTGCCGATCGCTTCCTGTCGATTCGATCCGACGCCGACCGCTTCGTGCAGCTCCGCCGCAACCTGCCGGCGTGATCGCGCTGGCCTGCGATGCGCGCGCGGTGGTATCATTCCGAGCACCCACGATGAGTAACGAGACAAGGGCGGGGTTTCCGCCGTATACGCCGGCGACGATCGAGCCGAAATGGCAACGGCGATGGGAGCGGGACCGGCTGCACCGCGCCCGCGTCGATCCCGGCCGCCCGAAGCACTACTTCCTGACCATGCTGCCCTATCCGTCGGGTGACCTGCACATCGGCCACTGGTACACCATGACGCCGTCGGACGCCCGCGCTCGCTACCTGCGCATGAACGGCTACAACGTCATGCTCCCCATGGGCTTCGACTCCTTCGGCCTGCCGGCGGAGAACGCCGCCATCGCGCGCAACGTCCATCCCAAGGAGTGGACCTACGCCAACATCGACCGCATGCGCCGACAGCTTCGCACCATGGGGGCGATGTGGGACTGGGAGCGGGAGGCGACCTCTTCCGATCCCGATTACTACCGCTGGACGCAGTGGTACTTCCTCAAGCTGCTGGCCGGCGGCCTGGCCTACCGCAAGCGCGCGGCCGTCGACTTCTGCCCCAACTGCAACACCACGCTGGCGCGCGAGCAGGTGGTGGGCGAGGCGCGCCTTTGCGAGCGTTGCGACACGCCGGTGACGAAGCGCGACCTGGCGCAGTGGTTCCTGCGCATCACCCGATACGCGGAGGAGCTGCTGCGCTTCGACGGCATCGACTGGCCGGAACGGGTCAAGGCGCTGCAGACCAACTGGATCGGCCGCAGCGAAGGCGCCCACGTCGCCTTCCGCACCGAGCGGGGCGACGCCCTGGAGGTCTTCACCACCCGTCCCGACACCCTGTGGGGGGCGACCTTCATGGTGCTGGCGCCCGAGCATCCGCTGGCGGCCAAGCTGACCACGGACGCGCAGCGCGAGCGGGTGCAGACGTACGTGGCGGCCGCCGCCCGCCGGACCGACATCGAGCGCGAGGCGGCCGGCCGCGACAAGACCGGCGTATTCACCGGTTCGTACGCGGTGAACCCGGTCAACGACGAACGTATCCCGATCTGGATCGCCGACTACGTGCTGATGACCTACGGCACCGGCGCCATCATGGCGGTGCCGGCCCATGACGAACGCGACTTCGCCTTCGCGCGCGCCTACGGCCTGACGGTACGTCCCGTGATCCGGCCGCCCGGCCTGGAGCCGCCGGACGGCGCCGCCATGCGGGAGGCGGTGACCGCCAAGGGGGCGATGATCGACTCCGGTCCGCTGACCGGGACGCCTGCCGAGCAGGCGGTCCCGCGCACCATCCGCTGGCTGGTCGAGCGCGGCCTGGGCGATGCCGACGTCAACTACCGGCTGCGCGACTGGCTGATCTCCCGGCAGCGCTACTGGGGCTGCCCGATTCCGGTCATCCACTGCCCGAGCTGCGGCGACGTGCCGGTACCCGATGACCAGTTGCCGGTGGAGCTGCCGGATGACATCGAGTGGCGCCCCACCGGCGAGAGTCCGCTCCGGTTTCACCCGACGTGGCGTCACGCCGCCTGCCCGAGCTGCGGCGGCCCGGGCGAGCGCGAGACCGACACCATGGACACCTTCATGTGCTCGTCCTGGTACCACCTGCGCTACCTCAGCCCCGACTGCGCGGACGCCCCGTTCGACGGTGACGAGTACCGCTACTGGATGCCGGTCGACACCTACACCGGCGGCGTCGAGCACGCCACCATGCACCTGATCTACACCCGTTTCTTCCACAAGGCGTGCCGCGACCTGGGCATCGGCGCGGGGGACGAGCCGATGACGCTGCTCTACAACCAGGGGCAGATCCTGGGCGCGGACGGCCAGCGCATGAGCAAGTCGCGCGGCAACGTGGTCGACCCTGACGAGCAGGTGGCGCGCTACGGCGCCGACGCGGTGCGCGCCTTCCTGATGTTCGGCTACCGCTGGTCGGAGGGCGGCCCGTGGAGCGACACCAACATCCACGGCGTGGTCCGCTGGCTCGGCCGCGTATGGGATGCGGCGCAGCGGCTGCGCGCGCGCGGCGGCGAGGACGGCGGGACCGATGCGGCCGCCGGCGGGCAGCGCGCGCTGCTGCGCGTCACCCACCGGACGATCCGGAGCGTATCGCACGACCTGGAGGCGTTCGAGTTCAACACCGTCGTCTCGGCGCTGATGCAGCTCACCAACGCCGTGCTGGCGGCCGAGGAGGAATCCGGCGGCACCGCCGCCTATCGAGAGGCGGTGCTGACCCTGCTCACGCTGATGGCGCCGGTCGCCCCGCACGTGGCCGAGGAGCTGTGGGAGCTGCTCGGCCAGCCGTACAGCATCCACCGGCAGCCGTGGCCGCGGGTCGACGAAGCGCTGGCCGCCGACGAACTGGTCACCCTGGTGGTGCAGGTCAACGGCAAGGTCCGCGGCCGGGTCGAGGCGCCGGCCGGCATCGACCGGGACGAGGCGCAGCGCCTGGCGCAGGCCGAAGGCAACGTGGCCCGCACCCTGGCCGACCGTGCGCCGCGCCGCGTGATCCACGTCCCCGACCGGCTGGTCAACTTCGTCGTGTGAGGTAACGTGCGCGGCTGCGGCCGGCGATCGTTCTGACCCGAGATCAGTTCTTCCGCTCTGTCATGAACCGCTCATATACCGCCTGCTCCTCCGGGTCGGTCCACGCGGTCATGGTGTCATGGCCGCCGGTGTTATGACGATCCGACCGTCGGACTCCTCCGCAACGCTAAACGCTTCTCCGGGACTAGCAGCTCCAAGCATGATTCGTCTCTTCGAATCCACTACGCTGACCTTCATGGGGGGAGTCTCGCAGTAGTTGTCGTATCATGCAAGCAGAGCGGCTCGCCGCTTCGTCCGCCGCTCCCGAACCGACCGAGGCACCGCCAACGGCTGAAGACACCGAATAGCTCAGCGGTGCCGCGCCTGCGCGCCGGGCGGGCGGTGGTCCATCACCTGTTTCCGCTGGTGTCGGCGGAACGATCGTTTCGGGTCGACTTCGACGATGCGCTCCGCCACGGTGCCCTGCCGCTTGCGGTCACTGGCGACGATCCGGCCGCCTACCTGAGCGCCTATGCCGAGACCTATCTGCAGGAAGAGATCCGCGCCGAGGCGTTGACGCGGAGCGTCGGCAGCTTCAACCGCTTCCTGGAGATTGCGGCCCGGCAGAACGGACAGGTGACCAATGTCTCCTCCATCTCCCGCGATGCCGCGGTGAGCCGGTCCACGGTCCGGAACTACTTCGAGATTCTGAAGCGACTCTGGAACGGCGAAGTACTGCGATGAGCCCGATCACGGCCACGGTCGGTGTGGTATGATCGTCACTTCACCATGCACGATGCCGGCTACAAGCGGTTGTTCGCGCAGCCGCACACGGTTCAGGACCTGCTGCGCGGCTTCGCCGCCCGCGACTGGTGCTGCTGGAGTTCCAGTCCACCATCGAGCCGGCCATGGCAATGCGGATGCTGACCTACACCGGCATGCTGTACGAGAAGCTGATCGACGACGGCGTGCTGCGCGAACATGGCAAGCTGCCGCCGGTGCTGCCGATCGTGATCTACAACGGGAGCCAGCCGTGGACGGCGGCCGAGGACGTGGCGGAACTGA
The DNA here is from genome assembly GCA_965203515.1 of Spirochaetia bacterium. Classification (GTDB taxonomy): domain Bacteria; phylum Spirochaetota; class Spirochaetia; order SZUA-6; family Bin103; genus CATQHW01. The sequence continues at coordinate 2,751,401 of OZ241907.1, read as the reverse complement.
TCGCGTTCGGCGGGGAGGCGCTGGCGCGGTATCAGCCGTCGCTGCGCTACTATCTGCTTGACCAGGGGCGGCTGGCGGCGGACGATCTGCCGGGTCGCAACCTGGTGTCGGCGCTGATCGCGTTGGAGACCAATCGCGCGGATGAGCGGGTGCCGGAGTTGCTGGCAGCGCTGTTCGAGCGGCTGCGGGAGTTGGAGACCCCGGAGTTGACGCAAGTGTACCGGGAATGGGTGAATCAGGTGCTGGTGCCGCGCAAGATGAAAGGCAGGGTGCTGGAATCGTTGCCGAGATCGGAGGAGGTAGGGCCGATGTTGCAGGAGTTGGTAGCCAGGTGGGTCGCGGAAGGCCGCGAGCAGGGTATCGAGCAGGGTATCGAGCAGGGCCGCGGCGAAGAACGAAGGCTGTTGTGCCGGCAGGCGGCGCGGAAGTTCACGCCGGAAACAGCTCCGCGGTTGTCCGTCCTGTTGGAGCGTCTGACCGACCTGGAGAGCCTGTTGCAGGTCGGCGACTGGATCATCGAATGCAAGACCGAGGACGAGCTGCTGACCCGCGTGCAGGACGCGATCCCATAACCCGGATCGCCGGCGGTGACGGTGAACGTCCATCAGGCCAAGACGCAGTTCTCGCGCCCGTTTCGTTGTTACCGCTCGTAACGGCGATCCGGTGGCGCGTCTCGTCGGCCTCAAGGGTAAGCGGCGCACGCGCCGGTTCGGCGCGCTGCGGGATCGGATCGTCGTCGATGACCGCTTCTTCGAACCGCTCCCGGAGAGCGAGCTGGCCCGCTGGGAGTCGTGATCCATGCGATCCTGCTCGACACCATGCCCTGCGACGGATTGCCGGCAGTGACCGACTTCCACGTCCGCCCACGGCGCGATCGCCCGACAGCGCCAAATGCCCGACCACCGAAATAGGAAACGACGGACGTTGAAACCGTCAACGAAGAATCTACTATACCTTCGTAGCTTGGACCAGTGTGCGCACCCCGAGTGTCAGAACCCGGCGACTGTATCGGGAACCGAGCAATCCGCTGCTGCTGTTGTCATTCAAATCTGCCACATACATGCAAGAAGCAAAGGTGGCCCTAGGTTCAACCCTTGCCTTACTGAAGAAGAACGAGATTCCTACGATAACCTGATACTACTGTGTGCGCATCACCACGCGATAGTGGACAAGCAACCAGAGATCTACACCGCCGAGATACTCAAGCGATGGAAGCAAGAGCATGAAGCGAAAAGAGTGCATTCCAATCGCATCCCGGTACCAGTCCTTACGGAGATTATCGAACAGGACGTAAATAGACGCAGAAGGAGACTTGCCTTCGAAGATTCCGACGGGATCGATACGGCACTGTCACTTGCCTATCAGTTGACCAAAGGAGACTACTCGACTGGTTCGGACAGGGTCAGAATGATCGGACTTGCGTGGTGTGTCATGGTTTTGTCAGCCGGAGACAAGCTTGATGATGCCGAGCGATACCTCGGCGAGGCTAGAGAATTCAGTTCGTACACAGAAATCAAGATCGCCAGTGCGATGACGTTGGCAGGTAAGGGCAACAAGAAAGGTGCCCTTAGCAAGTTAGGAGATCTCGATACACCCGCGTCCCGATCGGCAGGATTCACGGTGGTCGCCCGTCACGACGGGTTGCAGTGTGCCATCGAGTGGCTCGATGCCTCGAATATACCGCCTGCAAAGCTCGACCACGACGGAAAGCTGTTGCTTCTTAAGAGTCAACTTAACTTAGGTCTTTGGGAAGAAGCGTTTGCAAGTCTTGATATTGTCGATGATAGCGATTTACGGGAAGCGCCGGCGCTGCACTTTTTTATGGGGATGACCACTCTTATGAAAGTCGTCCCGCCGGAGCTTCGCAATGTTGCATTTCGATGCCTGCCTTCCAACGGAGCTAAGTTACCACTTGCATCGGGTCAGAGGGCGATGATCCGCCTAAGCACTGCTTATCACCATTTCATTCGCGCAAGAGACGCTGCTCGGGACCTTGATTGTTCCGACGCTGCCGCGGAAGCAGAAGAATACTCGTTATGGATTGGTCTCAGACATCCTGACTTGAAGGTACGTGCGCGATGCCGGCTCAAGCAGATACTGCGCAACGACTCGTCGTATCTTCGCTTTGTGCCGCTCGGCCTTCAGTTTGGAATCGATTTGGACATACAAGCCGTCGAGCGACAGATCAAACAGCAGATTGCCCTTAAAGGAGGATCTACTTACGACACTGCCGTGGCAAGATTTGCGATAGTTACGGCCCAAACGACACCGGAAGCAGTACTGGATCACCTTTCCAGGTACCGATGCGAAATTGCCGATGTCATCGACGATCGGGCACTACAAAAGATCGAGATCGAGATGCTTGCGCTCGCCGGCCGTCCCCACGAGGCAAGGGAGCGCATGAATGAGTTGTCGATCGATGGGACATTGGATGCTGATATAGATCGACTTCAGGCGTGTATAGAAGAATCGCAGGGAGCAGATCCAGTCGATATACGAAGACATCAGTTCGAACAGACGGATGATCTTGTAGACTTAATAAAACTTGTAGACGGTCTCGAGTCGGCCAAGCGGTGGTCTGATGTATGTCGCTATGGAAAAATACTTTTCGATAGGACAAAATCGATCGATCACGCGGAACGGCTGGCGCATGGTTTCCACATGACGGCAAGTGACGACCACTTGTCTACATTTCTGACGGATAATTTTGAACTGGTCGAGAAGTCGTCGCGACTAAAATTTCTGCGCTGCGTGGCGCTATACAATGAGGGCCGATTTGTTGAGTCTCTCCAAGATCTGAAGAAGCTGCGTGATGAGTCGGGAGACTCGATTCAAGAGAAATCCTATCGTACACTTCAGATAGAAATCGGGGTCGCCCTCGGTGATTGGAAAACTGTTACCGCAATCGTGACTGATGAATACGGCAGACGAGACGAGCGGAGTGCGGAAGAGCTGATGAGGTTTGCCGAGATAGCATGCGGTCTATCACTTCCGTACGGTAAGGATATCATGTTTGCAGCCGTAGAGAAAGGCAGGAGCGATCCGGCGATTCTGATGAGAGGATTTATTCTGGCGTCGACACATGGCTGGGATAATCATGAAGAAGTAGGGAAGTGGTTGCGGGATGCCGTGTCCTGGTCAGATACCGATGGGCCGGTTTGGAAGATTTCCCTAAGGGAGGTCAAGGATCTAAGCAAGTCTTGGGGTAGTCGGGTTACAGAAATATCGCGACTATTGTGGTCCGCAGAGATTCCTATGTTCGTAGCGGCACAGCTCATGAACACATCTCTCTGCGGATTCGTCCTCGGGCATGCGTATGGTAACTATGAGGAACGTGACCCTAGACGGAGATCGATAATCCCGGCCTATAGTGAGAATCGACAGCGATCGACCACGACTGGAATCGATGGGACCTCGACAATCGCGGTGGATGGGACCGCGCTATTCACAATGAGCCTGTTGAACATGTTAGATAAATTTATCGATTCATTCTCCATGGTCTATATCGCGCACAACACGTTGCCTTGGCTGCTACACGAAAAGCAGATGTCCATGTTCCATCAACGGAGACTAGTAGAAGAGGCGCGGATATTGCAGCGGTTGTTGGCGACCAAAGCGTTAGAAATCATGTCGGCAAGTGTGGTTCAGAGTAGCGATCTGTGCGAGCATGTTGGTGAAGAGCTGGCTCAGATGATAGCAGAGGCAAAGGGACCAATGGAGGGTGACGAGCGCCAGCATCTTGTCGTCCGGTCGGCTCCCGTGTATCGAACGTCATCATTAATGGAAGAAGAGGTAGATTTAGTTGAGCACTCTGAGGTATTGGTGTCTTGCGGAGCGGTCGTGAAGACGCTCCGAACGAAAGGAGTAATCACGGCGAATGAGGAGAAATCGGCACGCGAATATCTCTGTCTTCATGAACGATCGTGGCCAGATGAGCCTGGGATAGCGGATAGAGCGATATTGTATTTGGATGATCTGTCGATTACCTACTTCCTGCATATCCGTCTCTTGGATAGAATTCACAGTGCTGGTTATCGAGTATTGGTTTCCCCAAAAAGCGTATCGGACGCCAATCGCTTGATTTCGCATCAGGAGGTTTTGGAGAACGTGGACCGTGCAATTGAACGGGTCAGAGATGCGCTTCACAGAGGACTAATCGCAGGCAAGGTTTCGGTTGGAAAGAGGGTCATCAACCGCGATATGACGGACGAGTCGATCGTGAGACACTCTACGATAGGTGTCGTTGGATTAGCAGATGTCTGTAATGCGATGGTGATCGATGACAGGTTCATGAATAGACACCAGAATGTAGCCAATACCGAAGTTCTTACTACGCTTGATGTAATCGACATACTGGTTGGTCAGGGCGCTATGTCGGAGGACGATCGGTTGGATTACCGTGCTTCTCTCCGTAGATATGGATACGTCTCGATCTCTCTCGAACGCGACGAACTAAAGCAGCACATTGCGATGTCCACAGTAAAGGGTGGTGTGGTCTTGGAGACGGCTGAATTGAGGGCCATTCGAGAGAACATTCTAGCTCTTAGAATGGGACATTGGATTCATAATCACGACGGATTCCTTTGGATCAACTCGTTCTTCAAGGTACTCAAGGATACCTTGAAGGATCTCTGGAGTGGTAGCGATGAACTTTCCAATGTCCGAGCTTGGTCGGATTGGATCATGAGCCAGGTCGATATTCGTGGATGGATACACACTTTCGACAAAGTAAAGGATGGTGGCGTTATCGCGGAAATGTACATGATGACAGTCGCCGATTTGGTGTTTTCTCCGATGACGATTCCTGTGGAGAGACAGGACGAGTTTCATCGTTGGTTGGAGAAGCATATACTGAATCCTATCAGAGACCATGATCGTCAAATATTTTTACAGATGGTCGGATATTGTCGAAAGATGATTTCGAAAACCGGTAATGCAGACCTTAAGGAGTTCCCAAAAAGGTGAGCGGTAGTCGCTACTGGAGGAACTCAGTCGTACATTTGACCTTAGATAATATAGCGCCGTTGGTGCGCGATGAGCTATTGAGGAGTGCAAATTTTCGGGACGAATACGACATCAGGTTCAATTCTGTTTTGGAGTTTGGCCGCGATCTCTTTGTCCAGAGATCGGATTTGTATGGTGCGATCCGTAGTGTCCTATCGGGTTCGTCGGCGGTAGAAATTATCGATCGACAGAATCGAAAGTGTAGAGTCGAGCAAGTGGACGACTCTCCGGATGCTCCCAGAATCATACTTTCTTTCGGCCGCAGCCGTGTCGATTTGACCGATTACGTCGTACTGTCGCCGGATGAACGTACACGGTTGGGTTGCTTTGACGGCTTGATACGTACCTTGAATCTGTCACATGATCCGATATCGTCATGGCGGATCGTAATATCAGATCGAGCACTTGAAGATCACGAGGTGGATGAGTTGATGGATGATCTCGCGGATACGCCCGTTCGAAGAACGCAGGTCATTCATGGCATGATATCTCGGGATGGAGGTGTCCAAGTTGACACCCTGGTGCCTCGAACACGGCGATATTTCGAGAGACTGGTGGGGGTGTATGACGGAAGCGATAGCATACAGGATTACGCTCGGGGCGCCGGGGGACGCCACATTCGGTCACTACAGGAATGGGAGCCTTGTAACGGACTCCTGTACGGTCTTCTTTTGTCGGCGCACTCATCGTTGGTCAACCAGATAGATGTCAAGAGAATTGGCTTTGACGATCTTATGCGATCGTTTCGTTTTTTGGAAAAAGAGGGTGACGTGCTGTCGCGGATTGGGGCGATCGAGGTCGGGTTTCGGCTAATAGGAACCATGCCGGACTTGGAGCCGGTTCTCGTTCGTCTCATTGAGCGCATGCGGGATGATGATGGCCATGGACCGAAGAGTGGAGTACGGTTCATGTCGTCACTGTTTCAACTCGTCGACGGTGAGATTTCTAGGGTACGTCTGTTTTCCGACCGGCCGGCATTCTATCGTAGATTAGCTTCCATGGCGCACGCGGCGCTTTTGTATCGCATATTCGGTGACTCTGACGAGAAGATGGCGGAGGTCGGCAATCGGATAGTGCGAAGTTACGGGGGCCGATTTATGGTTCAAACGCTGATCGACACACGTACGGAACCACGATGGAGCTTCGACCTTGCGTATCCCATATATCTCCGGTCGGAATTCATGAGTCGTGTAGTCGCGGGAGCGCAGCCCATTATTGGCGACATTAGGGATCATCACTTGCGGTCTCTGGTGGCGGTGAATGAAGCCGACGGGTCTTGCCGAGGGTTGAATTGGAAGCCTCTACTTCAACCTGGTCCGCTTGAGGGTGCGGGCGCCGTCGAAGGTAGGGTTCCATCTGAGATCACCGAACTGGTCGATGAACGGCTTGCTGTTGACCCGCTTGATCCGGCTGCGTGCGTAGGTTTGGGCTATCTTGTGCGCATTGTAGACGTTACGGATCAAGCGGAGGCGCTTGGGAGCCGTGTGGAAAAAGACGGGTTCCGGTTTTCAGGCTCCCAGGATATAGAGTCTTTGGTGTCAGCAATGCTTGGCCTGGCTACGGTGTCCGCTGTAACGAGGAATATGGCACTTGGAGACCGGATAGCGGTATTGGTCGGTAAATATCGACGCGATGCTCGATGCCGACTGCCGGTCGGCGATGCGGTGAAGATTGTTCTTGCGGCCGCGGCGAGTCGTAGTGATTTGAGGGAGTGGATGGATTATGTGGGGAGTGCGCTGACAGGTCTGGCGTTTGGTGAGTTAGCGGATGACGAGGGACATCAGCTTCAAGGCTGGTTGAGAGAGATCTGCGATATAGTTCCCGAATTATGGGGATTCTGTGGGCAGGCTGACGCCGCGTTGGCGGCATACAACGGAAGACTTGCCTGAATTCGGAATCGATTGGTGATATTTGAGCAGCATGGACAGCATGGATTGGTGGCGGGCATGAGTGGCGCCGCCAGCAAACGCGATGCTGACACGCGGCTGATCGAGCGGTGGCTGCCGATCGCGGCGCTTGGGATCGAGAGTATCCGCGAGCGGACGCCGATGACGCCGTTCCCGGCGCCGAACCGGTTGCACGTGTGGTGGGCGCGGCGGCCGTTGGTGGCGTCGCGTGCGGCGGTGCTGGCGTCGCTGCTGCCGGCGGACGCCGACCGGAAGCGGTTCCTGCGCGTGCTCGGCATCCACGGCGACCCGGTGGCGGCGAAGGCGCGGATCGCGCGCGCCAACCGCAGCGGGGAACGGCTCGGCGCCGCGGCTTACGGGTATCCGCGGGCGTTCGGATATACGCCGGACGATGCGGAATGGACGTGGCTGGCGGGCCACGAGCTGGACCGCGCCACGGTGCTCGATCCGACCGCCGGGGGCGGCAGCCTGCCGTTCGAGGCGGCGCGGCTGGGACTTGCGACCCTGGCCAACGACCTGAATCCGGTCGCGGCGTTGATCGAGGAAGCGACCGCGGCATGGCCGGCGCAGCATGGGCTTGCGGTCAAGGAAGCCGTCGAAGCGTTGGGCGCGGAGCTGACCCGGATCGTCCGGGAACGGCTCGCCGGCGTGTTTCCCGAGGAGCCGGGCGAGGATACCCGACCCGACGGCTATCTGTGGGCGCGGACGGTGAGTTGCCCGTATTGCGGGGGGCGGGTGCCGCTGGCGCCGAACTGGCGGTTGACGCCGGACGGGACGGGGGTGCGGCTGGAACCGCTGGCCGGCGGTGATCCAAGTGATCCAGGTACGCCGGGAGCGCCGGGGCGGGTGTGTCGGTTCGAGGTGGTGCATTCGGCGCGGGAGCAGGCGGCGGGAACGGTGGCGCGCGGGGCGGGCAGCTGCCCGTGGCCGGATTGCGGGCGGGTGATCGCCGGCGACGAGATCAAGGCGCAGGCGCAGGCCGGCGCGATGGGCGAGCAACTGTTCGCGGTGGTCTACAAGGAACGGGTGAACACCTGGACCAAAACCGGCCGCCGGCGCGAGAAGTGGGTGCGCCGCTACCGCGCGCCGCGCCCGGAAGACGACAACGCCGCCGAGATTCAGGCGCGGCTGGCGGAGAAGCTGCCGGAGTGGGAGGCGTTCGACCTGGTGCCGAACGAGCGGTTCCCGGAGGAGAGCAACGACGATCGCCCGATCCAGTACGGGATGCCGCGCTGGCGGGACCTGTTCTCGCCGCGCCAACTGCTGTGCCATGGCACCGGCGTCGAGGTGTTCCGCGAGTTGCTCGAAGCCGACCGTGCAGCCGGCACGCTCACCCCGCTGCGCCAAGCCGCCTACGGCTACTTGGCCCTCTCGCTGGACAAGACTCGTGACTACAACTCCCGCATGACTCGCTGGCACGTAGGGCGCGAAGTAATGGTCAATACCTTCGACCGGCATGACTTCTCCTTCAAGTGGTCCTACGCCGAGATGGCGCCGCTGATCACCGGCCTGGGCTACGACTGGGCCATCGGCCAGACCGCCAAGTGCATCCAGGAACTGGTCGCGCTGCTGCGCCCGGGCGCCGGCGGCGCCGGCGATCTGTTCCCCGAGTCCGACGCGCGGCCCGCCGTCACCATCACCTGCAAGCCGGGCGACGACCTCGACCATATCCCCGCCGGCAGTGTCGATGCGGTGGTCATGGACCCGCCCTACTACGACAACGTGATGTACGCTGAGCTGTCCGACTTCTTCTACGTCTGGCTCAAGCGCACCGCCGGCCACGTCTTTCCCGCCCTGTTCCGCCGCCGCCTCACCGACAAGGAGAACGAGGCGGTCGCCAACCCGGCCCGGTTCCGCGGCCAGCCGGGCGCGCAGGCGCTCGCCGGGCGCGACTACCAGGAGCGGATGGCGAGCATCTTCGCCGAGATGCGCCGCGTGCTGAAGGCCGACGGGGTGATGACGCTGATGTTCACCCACAAGGCGGCCGGCGCCTGGGACGCGCTGACCACCGGGCTGATGCAGGCCGGCTTCGCCATCACCGCGTCATGGCCGATCAACACCGAGGCGGAGGGCAGCCTGCACGTGCGCAACAAGGCGGCCGCCAACAGCACCATCTTCCTGGCCTGCCGCCCGCGCACCGCCGCGCGCGAAGCGGACGAGACGCCGTATTACTGGGAAGACATCGAACCGCGGGTAGCGGGCGCGGTACGCGCCCGGGTGGCGGAGTACCAGGCGGCCGGCATCCGCGGCGTCGATCTCTATCTGGCCTGCTTCGGCCCTGCCCTGGAAGAATTCTCGCGCCACTGGCCGCTGGCGCGCGGCACGCCGCGCCCGGCGCCGCAGGAGCGGCGGCGGGGCCGGCGGCAGCCGGAGTTGGAGGCGGAGCGGGACCCCTACGCGGTGAGCCCGGAAGACGTGCTGGACACCGCCCGGCGGGAGGTGAAGCGCTGGCGGCAGGAGCAACTGACGCGGCGGCGGGAGGACCTGGACCCTGCCACCGCCTTCTTCGTGCTGGCGTGGGACGCCTTTGAGGCGCCGGTGTTCGCCTACGACGAGGCGCTGCGGCTGGCGCGCGCGGTGGGTGTCGATCTGGAGCGGGAGGTGGTGGGCCGGCTGGCGGAGAAGCGCGGCAGCGACCTGCGGCTGTGGGACTCGACGCGGCGCGCGGCCGGCGGAGCGCTGGGGCCGCCCGACGGGGCGCGCGGCATGATCGACGCCGTGCACCACGCCGCCAACCTGGCGCGCACCCGCTCGCTCGACGACGCCCGCAAGCTGCTCGACGAGAAGCTGGGCGCGCGGGAGGGGGCGTTCCTGACCGCGCTGGAAGCGGTGCTGGAAGTGCTGCCGGTCAGCAAGAAGTGGACCGGCATCGACCTGCCGGGCGAGGCCGCGGCCGCCGGCAGCGACTTCGAGGCGCTCTACCATCTGGCGCGCCTGGCGTACGGCGACCGCATCGACGAACCGAAGCAGCTCCGGCTGTGGCAGGATGAAGCTGCCTGACCGTGCTCGCCGATCACCCCTGGCAACTCAAGTACACGCCCGATGACGGCGACCTGGTGCGGTTGTTCTACGTGCCGGCGCTGCAGGAGGCGGAGCGCTACGACCGCCTGACCGGCTACTTCGACGCCGGCGCCCTGGCGCTCGCCGCGCGCGGCGTGGAAGGGCTGGTGCGCAACCGGGGCCGCATGCGGCTGGTGGTCGGGTGCACCCTTGGTCCCGACGAAATCGATGCGCTCGACCGAGGTGAGGCGCTCCGCGAACGGGTCGAGCAGCGCCTGCTCCGACTGCCGCTGGCGCCGCCCGACGCGGCCGCGGCGGGCGCGCTGGAACTGCTGGCCTGGATGGTGGCGCGCGGGCACCTGGAGGTGAAGGCGGCGGTGCCGTGCGACGCCGAGCGGCGGCCGATCGCCGACGGCGCCCTGTTCCACGAGAAGACCGGCGTGATCGAGGACCGCGGCGGCGACCGCATCGCCTGGACCGGCAGCCTCAACGAGACCGCGGCCGGCTGGCAGCGCAACTGGGAGAGCATCAACGTCGCCACGAGCTGGGGCCCGGAACCGAAGCGGGTCGCCTGCGAGGAAGACAACTTCGCGCGCCTGTGGGCCAACCGCGCGCGCCGCGCCATCGTGCTCGACGTGCCGGAGGCGGCGCGCCGCGACCTGCTGCGGTTCCTGCCGCCCGACGACCGCCTGCCGGCGCGGCTGCGTGCGGACGGCGCCGCGCCCGCGCACCCGGCAGGGCAGGCGTCGGTCCCGCAGCCGCCGCCCGCGCCCGGGCCGCCGGCGCACGACCGGCGCGGCCTGGTGTGGGCCTTCATCCGGGAGGCGCCGCGGCGCGCCGCCGGCGGCGAACGGGTGGGGGAGGCCACCGCCGCGGTGACGCCGTGGCCGCATCAGGTGCGCGCCTTCGAGCGCCTCTACCGGCAGTGGCCGCCGAAGCTGTTGATCGCCGACGAGGTGGGGCTGGGCAAGACGATCCAGGCCGGCCTGCTGCTGCGCCAGGCGTGGCTCGCCGGGCGCGCGCGGCGCATCCTGATCCTGGCGCCGCGCGCGGTGCTGCCGCAGTGGCAGTTGGAGCTGCGCGAGAAGTTCAACCTCAACTGGCCGATCTACGACGGGCGCCGGCTGCTGCGCTATCCCTCGCCGGCGGTGCGCGGGCATGCGGAGCGGGCGGTGGAGCCGGACCGCTGGCATGCCGAGCCGGCGGTGATCGCCTCCAGCCAGCTCCTGCGGCGGCGCGGGCGCGCGGCGGCGCTGCTGCAGGCGGAGCCGTGGGACCTGGTGGTGGTCGACGAAGCCCACCACGCGCGGCGGCGGGCGGCGGGGTCGGCGCGCGAGGGCGGACCGAACGCCCTGCTGCGGCTGCTGCGCCCGCTCCGCGAGCGGACCGGCGGCCTGGTGCTGCTCACCGCCACGCCGATGCAGGTCCATCCGGTCGAGGTGTGGGATCTGCTGAGCCTGCTGGGCCTGCCGCCGGAGTGGACGCAGGAGGCGTTTCTGCAGTTCTTCAGGGACGTGGCCGAGCCGAATCCGTCGGCCGCGGCGATGGACCGCATGGCGCGGCTGTTCCAGGCGGCCGAACGCGCCTATGGCAGGGCCTCCGCCGAGGAGGTGCGGCGGCTGACCGGGCTGTCGCCGCTGAAGGCCAATCAGGTGCTGCGCGCGCTGCGCGACGCGGCCAGCATCCCGCGCCGCCAACTGGAGACCCCGGAGCGCCGCGCGGCGCTGGCCGTGCTGCGGGCGCGCACGCCGCTGCGCCATCTCATCTCGCGCCACACCCGCGAGCTGCTGCGCCGCTACTTCCGGGACGGCCTGCTCTCCACCCCGATCGCCGAGCGCCGGGTGGAGGACCGGTTCATCGACCTGAGCGCCGCCGAGCGCGATCTCTACGAGGCGGTGGAGCGCTACATCGCCACCAGCTACGCGCGGGCGGGCGCCGCGGAACGGTCCGCGGTGGGGTTCGTGATGACCATCTACCGCCGCCGCCTGGCGAGCAGCTTCCGGGCGTTGCGCGCCACCCTGGAGCGCCACCGCGCCGCACTGGGCGCCGGCGACGGGCCGCGTCCGGCCGGCGCCGCGGAGCTGGAGGAGGACGCGCCCGACGACGCGGCGAGCGAGGAGGCGCTGGACGCCGACGAGGTGGGCGACCGCGAGCGGAGCGCGCTGGCCGCCGCGCAGCGCGGGGAGATCGAGCTCCTGCTGGCCGCCATCGCGCGCCTGCCGCCGGACGGCAAGCTGGGGCACCTGCGCCGGGTGGTCGCCGGCATGCGCCGCGCCGGCTACCGGCAGGCGATGGTGTTCACCCAGTACACCGCGACCATGGAGTTCCTGCGCGACGAGCTGAGCCGGGACGGCGGCCTGCGGCTGCTCTGCTTCTCCGGGCGTGGCGGCGAGGCGCCGGCCGCCGACGGTACGTGGCGCGCCATCGGCCGCGACGACGCCCGGCGCCGCTTCCGGGACGGAGAGGCGGACCTGCTGCTCTGCACCGACGCCGCCGCCGAGGGGCTCAACTTCCAGTTCTGCGGCGCGCTGATCAACTACGACATGCCGTGGAACCCGATGCGGGTGGAGCAGCGCATCGGCCGCATCGACCGCCTGGGGCAGGCGCATCCGGTCATCCGCATCGTCAACCTGCACTACGAGGGCACCGTGGAGACCGACGTCTACCGCGCGCTGAGCAGCCGCATCGGCCTGTTCGAGAACGTGGTGGGCCGGCTGCAGCCGATCCTGGCGCAGGTGCCGCAGGCGATCTCCGGCGCGGTACTGGCCGGCGGACCGAGCGGCGGACCGGGCGCCGGGCCGGCGGAGCGCGGCGCCGCCGCGGTGGAGGCGCTGGAACGGGACGCCGCGGCGGCCGAGGCCGGCGGCTTCGACCTGGACGCCGCGCTGGGCGAGGAGCTCACCCTGCCGCCGCGGGAGGCGCCGGCGCTCACGCTGGACGACCTGGATCGGGTGATCGCCGACCCCGGCCTGCTGCCGCCGGGCAGCGACGCGCAACCGCTGGGGCCGCGCGAGTTCGGCCTGCTCGCGCCCGGCATGGGCGCGCGGGTGCGGGTCACCACCGACCCCGCCTACTACGCGGAGAACGCGGAAAGCGTCGAGCTGTGGTCCCCCGGCAACCCGCTGTTCCGCCCGCCCGACTACCTGCCGCCGGCGTCCGCCCTGCCCCCGAACGCCGCCCTCCCCGACCTGCTGGACCGCTGAACCGCTCTCTTCCCGCCGGTACGCTCTGATGGCACACTGCGCGGTGATCGCCGGCCGACTGCGCGCGCCGCTGTAGCGAAGGGGAGTACCAGACATGCTCGAAAAGCTGTTCCCGCGGGTCGCGGCGAACGAATATCACGGCGCTCCGCTCCTGTTCATCCCGCTGGCGCTGTTCATGCTGGTGTTGGCGCTGCGCGAGCGGAAGGCCTGAGCATGGCGGTACCGACGATCTTCGAGACCTGCCGGCCGCGCGCCGACGTCCTCGCCGGCAGCGTCGCCGAGGCGGACTTCGCCGCCGACCTGGCCGAAGTGGTCACCGGCCGGGGCAGCGCGCAATACCGCGATCCGGTCCGGTTCTTCGCCAACACCTATCCGACGCGCGGGCTCAAGGCCCTGCTCGCCAACGTCTGCCGGCGGCTGAGCGGCGCCGGCGGCGAGGCGGCGGCGATCTTCCGCCTCGACACCTCCTACGGCGGCGGCAAGACGCACGCGCTGATCGCCCTGGCGCACGCGGTGCGCGCGCAGGGAGCCGGCGCCGACCTGAGCGAGTTCGTCGCGCCGGCGCTGCTGCCGGCGGGCGCGGTGCGGGTGGCGGCGTTCGACGGCGAGAACGCCGATCCCGCAAACGGGCGCGCGCTGGGCGACGGGGTGCTGGCGCACACGCCGTGGGGCGAGCTCGCGTACGCGCTGGCCGGCCGGCAGGGCTACGAGCGGGTGAGCCGCAGCGACCGGGAGGGGGCGGCTCCCGGCGCGGAGACGCTGCGCGAGCTGTTCGGCGGCGCGCCGGCCCTGATCCTGCTCGACGAGCTGTCGGTATACCTGCGCAAGGTGCAGCGTCTGCCCGGCGCCGGCGACCAGTTGACCGCGTTTCTCACCTCGCTGTTCAAGGCGGTCGAAGGAGCGCCCAACGCCGCCCTGGTCTACACCTTGGCGATCGGCAAGGACGGGCGCGCGACCGACGCCTACGGCGCGGAGAACCGCTTCATCGGCGACCGCATGGCGGAGGCGGAGAGCGTGTCGGCGCGCAAGGCCACGCTGCTCGATCCCACGGCCGAGGACGAGACAGTCCAAGTGCTGCGGCGGCGCCTGTTCGAGAGGATCGACGAAGCGGGGGCGGAGGCGGCGATCGACGCCTACCGCGAGCAGTGGGCGCTGCACGGCGGCGCGCTGCCCGCGGACGCCGCCCGCCCGGAGACCGCGCAGACCTTCGCCGCGAGCTATCCGCTGCATCCCGAGGTGCTGGCCACCCTCACCGGCAAGACCGCCACGCTGAGCAACTTCCAGCGCGTGCGCGGCATGCTGCGGCTGCTGGCGCGCACCATCGCGCAGCTCTGGCAGGCGCGGCCCTCGGACGCCGCCGCCATCCACCTGCACCACGTCGACCTGGGTCATGAGCCGATCCGCCAGGAGATCGTCATCCGCCTGGGGCAGTCAGCCTACCTGCCGGCGATCGCCAACGACATCGCCGCCGGCGGGGGCGAGGGCGGCACAGCGCTGGCGCAGCAGATCGACGCCGCCCGGCACGGCGGCCTGCCGCCCTACGGGGCCTACGTCGCGCGCACCATCTTCATGCACACGCTGGCGTTCAACGATCCTCTCAAGGGGCTGTCGCCGGAGCGGCTGCGCTACTCCCTGCTCGGCCCGGCTACCGACGTCGGCTTCATCGACGAGGCGCGCCGCCGGTTCGTGGCCGATTCGGCCTATCTCGACGACCGTCCGGGCGCGCCGCTGCGGTTCCTGGCGGAGGCCAATCTGAGCCTGATCATCCGCCGCGAAGAACAGCACGTGGACGCCGGCGATGCCCGCGCCGATCTGAACGACCGCATCAAGCGGGTGTTTTCGGGGGACGCGTTCGAGCTGGTGCCGTTTCCGGGCGGGCCGTTCGACGTGCCGGACGACGTTGGCGACGGGCGCCCGCGGCTGATCGTGCCGGCCTATGACGGGGTGGCGGTCGGCGACAGCGTCGGCGCGGCGCCGGAGCTGATCGCGCGCATCTACGCCCGCAAGGGGGCGGAGGGTTCGGCGCTGCGCATGCTGCGCAACCACCTGGTGTTCGCGGTGGCGGACGCGGAGCGCAAGGCGGAGATGCAGCGCGCCGCGGTCCGGCGGCTGGCCCTGCAGGCGCTGTTGCGCCCGGAACGGCTGGCGGAGCTGGCCGAGCATCAGCAGGCCACGGTGCGCGAGCAGGCGGCGCGGTCGGAGCAGGAGTTGGCGATCGCCATCCAGCAGTGCTACCGCCACCTGTTCTATCCGTCGCGCAACCGCGTGGGCGCCGCCGACGTCGATCTGGCGCACACCGCGATCGAGCTGCCGGCGGCGTCGGACCAGCCGGGCGCCGGCCAGCAGCAGGTGGTTCGCGCGTTGCGCGAATTGGCCAAGCTGCGACTGGCCGAAGATGAACCCGACTCGCCGGCCTACGTGCGCGACCGCACGCCGCTCAAGCGCGGCCAGATCACGACCCTGGCGCTGCGCGACGAGTTCCGCCGCGATCCGGCGCTGCCGATCCTGAGCGGCGACGACATCTTTCTGCGCGGCATTCGGCGCGGGGTGGAGCGAGGCGACTACGTCTACCGGCGCGGCGAGCTGCTCTACGGCCCGGACGACCCGCCGGCCGACCTGCTGATCGACGAACGGGCGCTGGTACTGACCATGGCCTACGCCACCAACAAGGGCATCTGGCCCCGCCCGGGCGGCGCCGGGTCCGGGTCCGGTGGTCGCCCAGGGGGCGGGGCCGGGTCTTACGAGGGGTCCCGCAGTGGCGGCGTACCGGTCGAGGAGGTGCGTCAGCCGCCGGACGGGGGATTGCCGCCGGAGAGCCCCGGACCGGGCGAGTTCACCGCCGAGGGCGTGCTGCGGGAAGCGCTGACGCGGCTGTGGGAGCAGGCGCGTGCAGGGGGCGCGGCGCGGGTCTCGAAGTTGACGATCCGCATGTTCGAGGCCGGCGACGGCTTCCGGCTGCTCGGCGCGGTGGGCGCGGTGACCGGCGCGGACAAGGAGGTGACCATGGCCGGCGGCTACGAGACCCGCGACGGCGGGTCCTTCATATTGGAGTTCAACGGTCCGGTGGCGGACGCGCAGCCGGTGCGCGAGTTCCTCGAACCGCAGTTGCGGGACTGCGCCTCGCGCACGCTGGAGGTGTCGTTTCGGATCACCTTCGCCGCCGGCCTGCCGCTGGCGGGCGACGCCGCGGAGCGGCTCGCCGAACGGTTGGCGAGGTTCGCCGGCGGGGCGGCGTACGTGGCGGCGACCGCCGCGGCGCAGGCGGCGTGATGGCGCGCGCGGAGCGGGAGATCCGCATCGAGCCGGCCGCGTCGGCGCCGCGCTACGAGCTGCGGGTGCGCCGGCACCGGCCCGGCGCCGCCGAATACGCGGTCTGGCAGTTGCCGGCGCCGGCCACGCCGCAGATGAAGCGGGCGCAGCGCGTCGCCCGCCTGCACGGCGCCAACCTCGACCTGATCGAACACCGCGTGCTGCGCCGGCTGGCGCGAGCCGGCGTCCGCCTCGGCCCGCGCGCCGGCGGCGCGGACCGCGGCTATCCGCTGCCGGAGGAGGCGGCGCTGCTGCTGGGGCTGCTGTTCCGCGCCCTTGCGCCGATGCGCAATCGCGATAACATGCGGATGGTGACCGCGGGCATCGAGGCGATGGAGCCTGAGGAAGCCGCGTACTGGGCGGGCATGGCGATCCACCGCCGCCGCCCCCGCCGCGTGCTGAAGGCCCTCCGCATCCTGCTCACTGATTGCAATGCTGGACGTACCTGACCTTCGCCTGTCGATCTGGCGACCTGCATCCCTCGATCGTACGTACCGGTATGCCGAGGATGACGGGACGGGATCGGACCGGTTTTCGCCGCTCGACGAGACGGTTATCCTGAAACAGATTTACTCATGGGACTCCGGCCTGCATGGCCCCTTTGGATCATGCAACGTGGAAGTGATTGATCTGATCCAAGACCGCTTGCTGCGCCCGTTCAGCCAGCACGAGCCTCCGGCCAAACGCGGCGTGAGCCGCTTCCGCCGCGCGTTGTCCGATCTGCTTGAGGATTCCAAGGTACGCGCCGGGACATTCTGGTCGGACTGCCCGGACACGGTGCCCACGGGTAGCGGGGATCTGAATCTGCGCGCCAACGCCGCGCTTGGCGTGCTCCGCCACTTTCTGTGGGTGGCGGGAGTCTACGCCGACGTCCCGGATGCGTCCGTTCTGCTCCGATGAGCGAGTACGTACCGCGATCCGTTACCGGCGCTGAGGCGGCCCTGGCCGTCCTCTTTGCCGCTTGCGCCAAGCCCGGCGGCGAACGCCTGCGGCTCGAAGTTCGTGAAGACAAGTGCTTTCGACCCGACGCCTGGGTGTCGGTCGGCACCGTATCCTTGCATCCCGAATTGCCGGCTGCATCACAGGATGCGGAGGACCGGAACGCCTTGCTGCAGCAGGCATTCCGATACGGCTTCTTCGACTGGGAGCTTCCAGGAGAGGAGTGCCTGACGAGTAAACTGACCGAGGCATTGGCGAACGAGATAACTGATCGCCAGGACTGCGACCGAATATCAAAGGATATCAGTAAAGTAGCCGCGGGCGTGGCCCACGCCGCCATCCGCTGCAGCTTGGCGCATCCCGTCCTCGACGCGACGACCCTTTCGAAGCTGCCGTTTCGCAGGACTGTCGGGATCGTAATGGACACGTCGGCCGTGCTGCAAGGGGGACTCGACTTTGCCGCCCGCCACTTGACACCGGCCGCCCGCCTGCGCGTTCCGGCGATCGTGCAGATGGAGATACAGAACTTCGTCGACCGCTACATCAGCCAGCGGTACAAAAGGCCCAGGTCTGGCATGTTGGTCGACCACATGCTGAGTCAAGCCGGACAACGGACCCTCATCAGGCTGGGACGGGCTCATCGGGTGGAACGACCGCGACTCGGGGCCGAACCGCTGCGCGGCATCGTTCAGCCCGATTCCGATGCCGAAGACAGGAAACTGGGCCTGCAGATGATACAGAGGAGCTTCGCCGACCGTCTCATTCTGGAGACGGCGGTGCAACGACGGGATGACGCCGCCCCCGATCATCCCGTGATGTTGATGACGGCCGATCAGGGCCTTGCGCGCATGGCTCTGGCCGAGGGGATAGAACCGATCTTTTTCGATACGAACGCGGCATCGGCGCTGCTCGGCTCCACCCTGAGCGGCGTCACGTTCAAGCCATTCGTGACCGATGCTCTTCGTACCTACTCGGTTTCCTTGGGCGCCATCCTCTGGGAACTGGCCGTGACGTTTGGCTCGGCCCGTCTGATCGGCATCGCTTCCGGCGACTCATTCGAAGCTGTCGCGATTGGGGAACGTTCCTCGGATCCCGATCATGCTCGCGAAGATCTTCTCTGGACGCGGGCGGTACCGACGTCTGCTGTCGCGAAGCCTTCGCCGCCGAAGATCAAGGTCGCCCCTGACTCTACGGAGGCGGACTCGACCCTTGTATCCACCTCGACGATCATACCCGCGCCGCGGAGCCGGGCACTATCCGGCGCCTACAGCTTCAGTCCCAGCTCTATGATCGATCTCATGGCGGCGCTGGATCAGCATGGCGCGCTGTATGACGTAGCGGGAATGGAGGCGGCGCACGTCAACAAAATGGTCTCCTACGAACAGTATTTTAGATTCCTGTGCTCGGGAGGATTCGCCATCGCGAGCGGTGCGGAACTGCAGAAGACGGGCCGCCTCTCCTCCTTGATCCGCAGTATGGCCGACCGTGCATTCGATGAGATGCGGGAGCTGCTTTCGTGGGTACCATCGTTCAGCACTTTTCTTACCCGCATGGCGGTCGCGAGTCCATTGACGCAGGATGATTCCAAGATACGCGCGACCGCCTTTCGTCCCTACTGCGCCTTGGCGGAGCTGTGTTGCGCGGGCGTGCGCTTCGCCGACGTGGGAATCTACGCGACGCCGGAGAATCCGGTGCCGGAGCACTTCTCACGTCCGGCCCTCGCGGCTTACGAAACGGTACGGCGGGGAGAAGATTACGCCCTCACGGGCGCTTGGCTGGATGAGATGACCCAACGCTTCGGCATACACCCGGTGCGCGCGCGCCAGCGCTTGGCGGAGGCTCATCAGGGTGGACATATCCGCCGTTACGTGGAAGGATCGACTCCGGAAACCAGATACGGGAACAGAAATCTCCATGTACTCAGCTTCGACGACGGGGTTCCCAAAGTGCGCAACGTCAATCTCTATCACGGCGACTTCCTGATGCCGGGCCGAGCCGCCGTCAGTATCAGGCTGTCGAAGGGGGATCGATGAGCCTTCGTGAGCGGATGAAGCGCACGGATTCCGAGGTCCGACAGCGGACTCTGTATCGGAAGTATGGCGTGATCGACAATCCCTTTCCCTCCGCAGGGCAGCCGTCGGGCCACCCGCGACTGGAAGATGCGATCGACGACGAGGTAGTGGATCGTTTCCGGCAGTTCGAGGAAGGCAGCCATGCCTCGCAGGTGATCACGATCGAGGGAACGCAGGGCGTCGGCAAGACGAACCTGCTCAACTACTATGAAGATCAGTTCCGCGATTACTACCGGGATAGCAAGGCATACTATATCATCAGATACTACCCGGATCCGGAGCCGTCGTTCGATTCGGTGCTGAGGAAGATTCTCCAGAGCTTCGACCGTGGCCACTTCGAAGACATCGGCAGGAAGCTCGCACACGGCAGCGAAGCCGTGAGAAACAGTGCCAAGGAACGTGCTCTACACCATGACGTGAGGATCGTTCTCAACAGTTTGGAGGGAGCGGGCGATAGTAACGATAACGAACGGATAGCCGAGTGCGCTCAACTGGCTCTGGATTGGTTCCTGGGCTTGCGCGTGCTGAAGCGGCACCGCGAGGTGCTCGGCGTGAGCTTCCGGCTGGATACGGTCGAATCACGTACGCAGGCCCTGCGCGACATCATCTATGTCAGCGAACGGTTGCAGCTCCTGGAGGGTGTTTTCCTGTTGCTGGACGAGCTCGAGAAACAGGACTACTCGCTCAGCAAGACCCCGGTGCTCCGCTTCCTCCTCTCCATACGGGCGTTGATCGACGCCTTGCCGGAGCGGCTGTTCCTGATGCTGGCGATGACTCCCCAGGCCCGCGACCGTTATTTCGCGATGCTTCCCGCATTGGCAGGCCGTCTGCAGGACATCATAACGTTGTCGCCGATCAAAGACCGGACGGAGGCCCGCCGACTGTTCGATTTCTACTTGAAACGAGGGCGCGAGGCGGCGAGATCGAACCCACGCGTGCAAGGCGAGGAGCAGGGAGCCGGCGACCTGTTTGGAGCCGACGATCTGAATGAAATGTTCCGCATATGTCGGGATCAGTCTGAGCAACGAGGAATCGAAGGCGTCACGCCTCGCGACTTCCTGCATCACCTGCACGGCGAGTGGGAGGACCGGGTACGGACCGGTAACGTACGGGATGGCTGAACCGACCGGTGCCGCGGCTTGCTTCGCCTGCGGTCCGCGTCGGGGCGGGTTATCCCGTGGTCGATCGTGAAGATCTCGATCTCGGAGTATTGCTCATCAATAGCGGCTGGACCTAAATCTCTATGTCTCCAAGTTCATAAATAGGGTAATATGTCGATCTTCTCTGCTTCATATACAAAATTCAAAGGTTCATCATTTTCATCCTCATCAGAAACGTCGCTGTCCGCAACCGTTGCCGCAGTCCGCTCCGCCGGCGGCACTACGTTCAACTTGGTCATGAACTCCCGCTCACCGTCGATCAGCGTCTCCAGCCGCGCCTGGATCAACCCCTCGCGGTCGCCGGCTCGCAACCGCTGGATCGAGTCCACCGGAAAGCCGTGCGTTGGCAGCAGCTCCCGCAGCCGTCGGTCGCCCATACCCTGCAACACGCGGAACACCTGACCGACGTGGCCTCGATCCACGAACATGCGGTTCGCCGGGCTGCGAATCAGGTGCCCAAGCGGCTGGTTCTTCGACACGTATCCGACGGCTCCGGTTCCCGCGGTGGAGAGCAGTTCCCCCGGATCGAGTGTTGTCTCCTCATCAAGAATAGAACGCGGGTTGAGCGACGCAAGATAGAGCAGAAAGGCGCGTACGCGAGCGCTCCGGCCATCGAATCGGTCAGGAAACGGTTGCGCCGGCGCGTCATGATCGATGACGCTGAACCCGGCCCCGGTGCCCTCGGCAAGCTGGATGACCTCGCTCAAGGCGCGTTTGGCCTGCGCGGTGTTGACCCCGCCGAACCAGCCGGTAAATGAGGTTACCCAGAACCAGCGTTTCAGCCGCTCTACGACCGGATCGGTTGGCTCCGGACAGCGCCGGAAGAATTCGCCGAGCAGTACGAGTTGGAGTCCATAGGGCAGCAACCGATCGCAGGTGACGCCGAGCGTCTTGAGGAGATCCAACGCGCGCCGGATTCCTTGCGCGGCGTGCGCAAAGGCACTCGGAAGCTGTGCGCGAACCTCGTCCTTGACCATGATGTCAGCCCAATCCTTCGCGTAGATGTCGCGATCCAGGGCTGCCAACACGGCTCGCAACAGGAAGACGCGGTCGATGTTCCCGAAACCGCGCGGGGTGAGCTCAGCCTGAAACTCGCTCAGCCGCTGGGCAAGATGGAACGTCCCGGCGTCGTAGGTCAACGCCGATACCATTTCGTCGGCCGTAATCTTGCGCCCGGTGCGGTTCAGCCGGGCAAACACGGTAACCGCGCTGTCCAGGTCAGCCTCGCGAATATGGATGAGAGGAAGCTGGTAGTCCCGAAACGCGCCGGCGAGGCGGTCCGCCTCTTCCAGCCAGTGCCGGCTCTGATCAGGATCATCGACTTCCGACTGGATGCGGCGGCACGCGTCGAAGAAGCCGGCGGTATTGAGCAAGCTCCGGACCGGAAAATGATGCGCCTTGAGGCCGTCTGCCGGTGCGCGGTGAAACTCCAGGGTGTCGAGGTCGCAGTACACGCGCCAGTCTACCTGGTCCACGGTATGCTCCATCTCGTCGGTCAATCGCAGCGTACCGGCCAGCGTAGAGACGCGCTGCTGCCCGTCGAGCAGGTAGCCGATCGGCGCGGCCGGCGCGGGAGTGATTGGGACCGGCCCGATACGTTCGGTCGATGCGATGTTCTCCCCGGTATCCCAAACGAGGATGGAACCGATCGGAAATCCGCGCAGGATGCTTTCGAGCAGCGCGTGCAGGTCCGCCTGCTTCCACACGAACGCCCGCTGGAACCGCGGCACGCGGATCTTCCCGGCCATTATACGTTCGATGAGCTTCCCGAGAAACACCACTTCGGACACGACCTCGGTACGACTTCGACTGCTGTCGAGCATCTACACTTCCCTTCTAATCAGATCGATACCGCGTTCTAGATCACCCTGTCCACGGATCTCGAGGTCTCGCTTCACCGACCCGTTTCCAAGGCTCCAGCATAGGTAGACGTTCCGACCGAATCCATTATTGAGAATCGCTCGATCGTCCGCAGACAGCCCGTCGAACAGCCGCTGCTCGGCCGCAGACAGGGTTGCCGGCAGGCCTCGCTTCATGTCGAAGAAGTTCTTCTGGTCATCGGTGAGTCGTTCCCATGCGGCAACCCGCTGCTGATGGTCTGCGCGCGCGCGTGGTTGTGCACGGAGAAGGACTATAGGCAGATAATTCTCGGCCTCCCGTTTGGCGAGGACCCAGCACGGCAGACTCGCCTGGGTGCAGGTTTCTTGCAATAGTCGTGCATTCGCGCTGGCGTCAGCTCCGGGCGCCGTCCGATCGCTGTCGACTATGGCGACGAGTCGGGGACGATACGGTTTTCCCTGCATGCGGCGAGTCACCTCCTGCGCCATCTGCCCCTTGCCTCCGAGGCTGTCGATTCGGATCGGCCCTCCCGGACGTTGCCACAGGGTGTGAAGGGACTGGTCGAGTTCCTTCACGACGCGTTTGACGAATGCGCCGTCGCTGAACCGATTTTCGACCAGGACGCAGCGGTTCATCGGCGAGCCGCAGCGCGTCTTGAGGCGTGAGTTCATCCGCTGCCCTGGAGACAGCCGTTACCCGTACCGACCTTTCATGCGGCGCGCTGGTCCAAGCTTCACGCTGAATCGACGCGACGAGCATACTCCTGACCCACTGACCCTGAGCACCGCGGGCGTGTATCCACGAAGTGGCGCGCAGCGCGTCCGTATTCGATTGGCTGGCGGTGTCCCACACGTGCCATTCGTCTTCGATCCGGTGCAGAATGCGGTCCAGCCACTGGTGAGAATCCGGATCGTCGGCTGCCTGCGGGTCGATTTCGATGCGCACTCAGCTCTGTTCCCGCGTCCGAGCCGCGCGCCGGATGGCCATGATCTCCTCATAATCTTCGATGAACACGCCGTACGGCCAGTGGTCCAACTGGCCCTTTTCGTCGATTCTGATCTTGCGCAGTACGGAGCCGCTCCCCGGCTCCGCGTGCACCCAATAGATGACGACCTCATCGGCCGGCAACCGCCCCTCCGCGACCCAGCGCCGGGCGCGCAGCAGCACCATCTCGGAGTGCGTTTCCACGACGAGAGGCCGACCCCGACCTGCGAGGTTGGCAAGCAGCAGCTCCGCAACGTGGGCGTGAGCGGCCGGATGCAGCTCGGCCTCCGGGTGCTCGATGACATCGACGCCCGGTCCCGCCGCCTTGGCCGTCAGCGCCATGACCACGACCGGCAGAACGTGCAGCAGCCCGCGCCCGGATTGCGTGAGTCGTACCCTGGGGTCACGGGCCGGGGCGCCGACCATCAGTTCAGAGTAGGCCCCCTGAGATTCCACGTCGATGGTCACCCCGAACGCGCCTCGGTACCAGTTACGAACCGATTCCCGCAACTCGTCGTTCGCCGCCAGGACGAACGGAGTGTTCCTGCCGTCGGGCGCAAAGACCGCCGGCGCGCTCTCCGGCGTGATGAAAGGCGCTGACAGGAGACTGCGCGGGCACTGCAGATGGCGAACGCCGCGCGCCCATCTCCGCAATCTCCGCAACATACCGAAGTCTACCAAGGTCTGCGTCAGCTCCGGCAGGAGCCCGATCCAACGGATCTTCTGCTTCAGGGGTAGGTGGACCAACCCGGTATGAGTGATCATATAGTCGGACTGGTCATCGAACCCTGATCTCCGCAACGCGATGTCGCTATTGTCGCTCGTGAGGTGCCAGTCGGCAATCTGGCGCGCAGGAGGCTGGGATGGAATCTCCACGTGGCGAACGGTAGCGGACAGGGATAGCTCACCGTCGGCGTCAGCCAAGCTGGCAGACAGGTGCAATCGGCCGTGCACGCTGCGTCCGGTCACCAAGTCCGCGAATGTCTCGCCGTGCCGGATTCCACCCGACTCGAGCGGGAGCGGCTCCGATGTGTCCCGTCCTTCGGGAGCCAAGCCGCCCGCCAACAACTGGATGGCCTGCGCGAGCGCAGTCTTGCCCGAGTTGTTGGGGCCTACCAGGATGGTGAACGGCGCAAGCTCCAACTCCGCCGGCTGCGCGTAACCCTTGTAGCGCTCGATTCCGAGGCATCGGAGTTCCACGAGAGCAACCGTAGCAGCATTCCAGCAGACCGGCCAACGGCCCGCAGTGCCGCCGGACCTGACTATCCGGACGATGTGTCCACGAAAGCGGGTCAGTTCTTCGTGCCGGCGCTGCAGGAGGCAGAGCCTACGACCGTCTGACCGGCTACTTCGACGCCGGCGTCCTGGCGCTCGCCATACGCGGTCAGGGGCGATAGAGGGCGATCGCCCACGGCGTGTGGAGCCCGGTGGTCACCACGTCCTCGACGCCGGAGCCGTCCAGGTCGGCGCGCTGGATCTTCCGGGTACCCCAGTCGGTCCAGTACATCTTCCGGTCCGTGAGGTCGAGGACGATGCCCTGCGGATTCGACAGACCGGCGGTGACGAGGTCTTCGACGCCGGTGCCGTCGAGGTCGGCGCGCTGAATCCGGTCCGTCCTCCGGTCGGTCCAGTACAGCTTGCCGCCGGCAGCGTCCACGGCGATGCCCTGCGGATCCGACAGGCCGGCCGTGATCACGTCTTCGACGCCGGAGCCGTCCAGGTCGGCGCGCTGGATCTTCCGCGTCCCCGCGTCGATCCAGTACATCTTGCCGGCCGCCGCGTCCAGGGCGATGCCGCGCGGATACCGCAGGCCGGCGGTCACCAGCGTCTCCGCGTTCGACCCGTCCAGGTCGGCGCGCCTGATGCCGTCCGCGGCCGCGGTAGCGGTCCCCGACTCCGTCCAGTAGATCTTGCCGCCGGCGCCGTCCACCGCGATCGCATACGGCTCCGACAGGCCCCGGATCGCGACATCTTCACCGGCCGTGCCGTCCAGGCCGAAGCGCCGGATCCGGTTCGCCCCGGCGTCGGCCGAATAGACCTTGCCGCCGCCGACGTCCAGGGCGACGCCGCGCGGATCCTGAAGACCGGGGCTCACCACCGCCTCGACCCCGGTTCCGTCCAGATTGGCGCGCAGGATTCCCGCGGTCAGGTCGGTCCAGTACAGCGTGCCGTTCGCGGTGTCCAGCGCGATCTCGTAGGGCTGCCGCGCTTCGCGGGTCACCACGTCCTCGATTCCCGATCCGTCGAGGTTGGCGCGTTGAATCTTGCCCAGAAAGCGCTCGGTCCAATACATCTTGCCGGCCGGGGCGTCCAGGGCCAGTCCGTCTCGGTGAGACGCGGACTCCGTCGTGACCAGGTCTTCGACGCCGCTGCCGTCGAGGTCGGCGCGTTGAATCTTGTCGGTTTCCCGGTCGGTCCAGTACATCTTGCCGGCCGCCGTGTCCAGGGCGATGCCCCGGGGACTCCCCAGGCCGGTGATGACGAGATCCTCGACGTGCGACCCGTCGAGATCGGCGCGTTGGATCTTCTGCGTCCCCGCGTCGGTCCAGTACATCTTGCCGTCGGCAGCGTCCAGCGCGATTCCGTACGGATTGCCCAGCAGGCTGGTAATCAGGTCTTCGACGCGCGAGCCGTCCAGGTCGGCGCGCCGGATCGTGTCGGTGTCGTATTCGGTCCAGTACATCTTGCCGCGCGCCGCGTCCAGGGCGATACCATTCGGCCGGGAGGCCGGCACCAGGGTCTCGACGCCGGAGCCGTCCAGTCCCGCGCGCCGGATTCCGACGCCCCATTCGGCCCAATAGAGCTTCCCGCCGGCGACCGCGACGGCGATGCCGTATGGTTCGTCCAGCCCATGCGGCACCAGGGTCTCGACGCCCGATCCATCGAGTCCGGCGCGCTGGATCGTGTTGTTCCCGGCGTCCGTCCAGTAGAGCCGCGCGGGCGAAGGCGACCGCGTATCGGGAACGGGCGACCGTGCATCGGGAACGGGAGTCATCCGGCTGCAGCCGGCGCCGATCAGCGCGATCGCGGCCGACAGCAGCAGGAACAGGCGGTTCCGCCACAATTTATTCATGTTCACGAGAGCGGCAGAATACGGGCGCCCCCGGTACGTTGCAACGCGCCGCTCCGCGCCGCAGGTCAGGTGCGGGAGAACAGGTACGCTCGGCTCCGGCGTCCCACCACCGCAAGCTCGCCCATGCGCCGCAGGGCGTAGGTCATCTCGCCTGCCGCGGCCGGCGACATGCCCGCCGCGTCGGCCAGGCAACGATTGGTGAACGGCTCCTCCAGACGCGGCGGCAGCAGCCGCGCCAGATCGGCCGGCGTTCGAAAGCGGCGGCGGCCGCGCACCGCCAGCAACCGCGTGTCCAGGACGCTGACGCCCTTGCGCCGCCAGCTGCCGCGGCCGTCGGCGCACCGCAGCTCCTCCACCTCCACCAGCAGCGCCTCCAGCGTGAAGTTGGGACTGTTCATCAGGTGCGGGATCCGCACCAGCTCCGCGAACAGGTCCCGGTAGGCGCCCCGCTTCGGCGACCTCCGGCGCCGCAGGACGTGCCCGGCCCGGTCGGCGGTCACGATCCACTTCCGCTCCGCGATCGGAAACACCAGGCGCACGCGATGCGCGCTCACCAGCCGGGTCAACTTGCGCCGGAGCTTGGCGAAGCCGCCGGTCTGGATCTCGATCAGGGTGCCGCGCCGCACCAGATCGATGACGTACCCCTCCACCGGCGCCTCGATGCGGTCGCGGGGCCGGGCGTACCACGACTTCAGCTCCGCGTGCAGGGACCGCTCCCGCAGCTCGCCGATGCGGGTGGTTGCCGTAGCGCCGGCGGGCGCGACCGCGGTGCTCACCGTGCTCATGCTCATCCTGTCGGCAGGCCGCGCCGCCATCCGTCGCGCATTCGTTTCGACGACGGACCGGAGCTACAGCACCTCCTGCAGCACGTAGAAGTAGTTCTCGTCGGTGCCGAATATCATCAGGTCGCGGGACGCCACCGGGGCGCTCAGCACCGCGCCGTCCAGTTCCATCTCCCACAGCATCCGGCCGTTGTTCGCCGCCAGGCAGATCAGCCGGGCCGGCCGCCCGCCCGGCAGCGGGTCGCCGCGCACGCCGAAGTAGAGGCGATTGCCGGCCACCGTCGGCGCGCTCGACGTGGGCTGCTCCAGCGTCACCCGCCACGCCTCCCGCCCGGTGCCGGCGTCGAATGCGCGCACCACGTGATCGCCGCTGGTGAAGATCACCAGATTGCGCCACAGCGCCGGCGCCAGGTAATCGAGCAGCTTGAGATTGTCGATGAACAGCGGGACCGGGTCGTAGAGCGAGCCATCGTCGAACCACGACTCCTGCGTGTCGCGCCAAATCTCGTTGCCGGTGGTGCGGTCCACCGCCAGGTAGTTGAACTCCAGCGAGCCGCCGCGCACGCCGCCGGTGGCGTAGTACATCGTTCTGCCCCGCAAGGCCGGAAACGAGTACCACACCGCGTACGGGTCGTCCTTGTCGGCGAACCACAGGTATGAGCGGCGATCGATGTCGTAGGCGCCGAAGCTCACGCCGCGCTCGGGCGGCGCCGGCGCCCAGTAGATCACGCCCTCGTATACCTGGAACGTGTGGTAGGACCAGATCGGATTGGGGATGCGGTGCACTTCGTTGCCGTCCGGATCGAGGAAGTGCGACGCCCCCCGGTCGCTGGTGAAGATGATGAGGTCCTCGTAGCGCAGTATCAGCGACTGCACGGTGGCGTCGGTCTGGAACGACCAGAGTTCCCGGCCGTCGCCGCGCGACACCGCGTACACGCGGCCGTCGTTGGAGCCGAAGTAGACGGTCTCCTCATCCGCGTACGGCACCGAGTTGATCGGCGCCCGCGTCTTGAAGATCCAGCGCATGTAGCCGGAGTCGACGTCCAGCGCGTAGAAGTTGCCGTCATCGGCGCCAAAGTAGATCGTGCCGTCGTAGACGATCGGCGGATTGAAGGAGGCCGCCCGCGGCGCGCCCTCCTGCAGGGGCAGCTTCCACTTGAGCGCCAGCGGCGGCGCTACCGTGGTGGGAGAGACGCCGCGGCCCTGCGTGCCGCGAAACTCCAGCCAGTCGCCGGCGCCGCAGGCGGTCAGCCCCAACGCCGCCGCGGCGGTGACGGCCGCGACGGCTGCCGCCGTGCCGCGGCCGGTCAGCAGGTGAGCCCCCGCAGGCTGAACAGGCGCTGCAGCCGGGCGATCGGGCCGCGGCGGCGCATCCGCCGCAGCGCGGCCCGGGCGCCGGCGCGCAGCTCCTCGGCGACCGCCGCATCCGGCGGATCGGGCCGGTAGCGGAGCGCGGTATAGCGCTCGGCGAAGCGCCGCAGCTCGGGATACCGCTCGGCGTATTCGCGGGCGGTCTCTGCCGGAGACTTGATCGCGTAGCCGTCGGCGGCCAGCCGCATGTAGAGCAGCGACGCCCGCGCCCGCAGCCCGTACCGCGAGGAGGCGCGGGCCGCCAGGGCCAGGAGCGCCTCGCGGCCATACCGCCATGCGTAGGCGCCGGCGACCCCGGCGCCGGCCAGCGCGCCGGCCAGGCGCAGCGCCAGCAGCCACGGGAACCGGAAGTCCCGGTCGAATCGATCCTCGATCCGGATGATCGGGATGACGACGTCCTGATCGTTGGCGCTCAGTTCGGGCGGCGGCGGGATCGCGTACGAGGTCGGATCGATATCGATCCAGCCGTAGCCGGGCAGATAGAATTGCGTCCAGGAGTGTCGGTGCGCGGTGGTGACCAGATAGAGGTCGTCGAGCGGGAACTCCCGGAGCGGCTCGATCGCTTCCTGCAGCGCCTGCAGGCCGCGCCGGTGCACGGGGGTCTGCAGGCTCTCGGCGCCAAGCCAGCCGGTCACCACGCGGCTGGGAATGCCGAGGAGCCGGCCGAGCACGGCGGTGGCGTTGGAGAACTCGGTGCAGTCGCCGGAGCGGGTCTCGAACAGGAAGTCCTCCAGATGGTCGATCGACACGTCGTCGGTGAAGCCGATCTCGTACTGATAGGTCCGGTACGATTGCAGGATCGCCTCGATCCGGTCGTAGTAGCCGCCGGCGCCGGCGGCGGTGACCGCCGCGGCGTATCGCTCGAAGCTCGCCCGCGTCTCGGCGCTCAGGGGGACCTCCAGGTACGGCGCCAGGGCGTTCCGTTCGTCCGGCGAGAGTTCGCCCAGGCGGCGCCACTGATCGGGGCCGGTGGCGCTGACCCGCGACACGGTGCGGTAGGAGAGGTCGAACGGGTGGTAGAGACGGTTGAGAACGGTCGGCTCGATCGTGTACGGCCGGTACGGCACGACCCGATCGGAGATTGAGGAGAGGAAGAAGTATTCGCGTTCCTGGCGGCGTCGATCCGGCAGGCGCAGCGCGTCGACCCACGTGGTCAACAGGCGCCGGTTCACCAGATCGTTCAGCGGCTCGTCGATGCTGTAGGAAAAGCCGTCTTGCGGATGCAGGTCGGCGTAGTAGCCGTCGGCCGCGTACACCGGGTCGGTGGCGCTGGCGATCACCATGCGCGCGTACTGCTTGCCTTCGCCTTCTCCTTCGCCTTCCCGGCCGTCGGCGCCGCCTTCTTCGCCCTGGTCCTGACCTTGACCGCCTTGTTCCCCGCCCTGCTCTCCCTGAGCGCCGGGCTCGGCGCCGGAACCGCCGGAACCGCCGGAACCGCCGGAACCGCCGCTGCCGGACTCGTTCCAGCGCTCCGCCGGGATGCCTTCCAGACGCTGCCGGCGCTCCGCCGGTTCGCTCCCGCCCCGCTCGCCTGAGCCGCCCTGCTCTCCCGCGTCGCCCTGCTCTCCGGCGCCGCCCTGACCGCCGTTCTGCGGATCATCGCCGGCGAGCGGATCGTTGGCGCGCAGGTTGCCGCCGGGCAGTCCGGCGCTCTCCGCGTCGATCGGCTGCGGCTGTGGCCGGGCGACCTCGTTCAGGCCGTTGAACGCGATGCGGTTGGAGACGAAGTCGGCCGGCAACAGCAGGCCCAGCGCGGCGCTGACCGGCAGCGCGAACGACGCGAACACGGCGAGCTCGCGCCGGCGGACGCGGCCTCCCGCCTCGGGAAAGGCGGCCAGATAGAGCGCCAGCGCGTGCAGGAGCACGCCGCAGGTGATCATCACGACCAGCACGGTGGTGATGCGCGAGCTTTGGGCGGCGATCACGTCGGACGCGCGCGAGAAGCGCAGCAGCTTCAGGAGTACGTAGCCCACGAACAGCAGCTCGCCGCCGGCGATCAGGTGGCCGTGCTCCCGGCCGTGGAAGACCGCGGCGGTCAGCGCGAACGCGGCCAGCCCCACGCCGATCACGGACAGGCCGGTCGTGTTCAGGCCGGGGCCGAGGACGGCGGCCAGCGCCGCCAGCGCGACCGCAGCCGCCACCCACTGCAGGAGCCGCAGCCGCGGCGGCTGCAGGAACGCGGCCAGCGCCATCTCCAGCGGCACGAGCGCGAACCACGTCACCCATCCCACGCGGTCGTAGGAGATCGTCACCGCCGGGTGGACGATCGGGATGGCGATCGCGACCAGATAGACCAGCAGGCGCGTTGCGAACAACAGGGTCATGACAGGCCGACCTCCAGCGGTTCCTCCGCAAGGCGGACGTTCGCGCCGCGGATCGACGGGCCGACCGTGAAACGTTCGCGGCGCAACGCCCATGCGCCGGGCAGGAGCGGCGCCGGCGCCGGGCGCAGCAGCGGGAGGCGGACGCTATCGTCGTCCTCCGTGCGCGGCGGCATCGCCGATACGGTGCGATACAGATGCACGGCGGTCTCTCCGAGCCGCGCCACGTGCGCCGCCAGGCCGGCGTCGAACGCGGTGGTGAAGATGAACCGCTCGTGGGGCGACGTCTCGGGCCGGTACTCGGGGCCCGGCGCGAAGGTGATGGGGGCGAGGCGGCGGGACAGTTCGTCGATGTCGTCGGCGGTATCGATCTCGTGCTCGCCTTCACCGGTGATGACGCGGAAGGTGAAGTCCTCGTTGCCGGCCTTGACCGCGCGCAGGAACGCCAGCAGCCAGCTCTTCAGATAGTTCAGGTGGAGCACCGAGTCGAGCGTCTCCGGCCCGGCCGGCCGGAAGTGGCGGAGCTCGACGTGCAGCAACCGGGTCCGGTGTTCGCTGACCGGGGAGATGCGGGTGATCAGCTCGCCGGCGCGGCTGGAAGCCTTCCAGTTGATGTCCTTGAGCCGGTCGCCGGGCTGATACTCGCGCATGTAATACCGTTCCTCGTCGGATGAGCGCCGCCGCCTGGAGGTGTCGTCTCCCACGGCCTCGTCGATCACCGGCGTCGAGCGCATCGACAACGGCGCCGGGCGCACCGCCAGCACCCGCCGTTCGTCCCGCCCCGGCAGGTGGCTGCAGGTCAGTCCGAACACGTCGCGTACCGACAATCGGGCGCGCACCGCCAGATCGCCGCACACCGGCGGCGTCAGGTGGAACGGCAGCTCCTTCGACGCCGATGAGATCTCCGCGCGCAGGAGCAGCGCGGCCCGATTGCCGGCGCGCAGGCGGCCGGTGACCCGCGCGTGCAGGCGGTAGAAGTAGTGCGGTCGGGGGGCGCCGGCCGCCTGCAGGTCCAGGCCGCCCGGGGTGCGGGCGTACAGCGGCTGCGCGGTCTCCCCCCAGGCCAGCGACACCGCCGCCATCCGGCGCGCCTGCAGGCGGCCGTCGACCGCCAGTACGCCGAGCACGAGCGCTGCGGCGGCGGCGAGCACGAACTCGTAGCCGTTGTCGGTGGCGAACGCGCTGCCGGCCAGGTAGCCGGCCCCGGCCAGGAAGGCGGTGCCGAGCAGCGTGAACGGGTAGTAGCGCAGCGCGGAACGTGCCGTCGAGGCGGTCGCCATCAGCCGGCGCGGACGGGTATCCGGTCCGCCCTCACGGTCGAACGAACTTCGTCGATGACGGCGAGCGGGTCGCCGGCCGTGTCTTCCAGGAGCAGCCGGTGGCTGACGCCGGGCGCCAGCACCTCCTTTGCCAGATCGATCGTGACGAACGCCTCGCCGCGTACCAGGGCCAGGGCGCGCGCCAACCGGGACAGCCGCACGCCGGTGCGGGGGCTGGCGCCGGTTTCGACCGCCGGATGGCGGCGGGTGACCCGGACGCACTCGACCAGGTAGGCGATCACTTCCTCATGGATGAAGATGCGGTCGACCATCCGCTGCCAGGAAACCAGCTCGTCGCACGACACGACCGGCGCGAGCCGGTCCCATGCGTCCTCCTGCCCGTGCTGCCGGACGATGCGTTCCTCCTCGACGCTGGAGGGGTAGCCGAGGGAGAGCTGGATCATGAAGCGATCGAGCTGCGGTACCGGCAACGGGAACAGGTGGGCGCCCTTGAGGTTCATGGTGGCGATGATGAAGAACGGGTCCGGCAGCCGGTACGTGGTCCCCTCCACGGTCACCGCCTGCTCCTCCATCGCCTGCAGGAAGCTGCCCTGCGTCTTGGGGGTCAGGAGGTTGATTTCGTCGCAGAGCACGAAGTGCGCGAACAGAGGACCGCGCATGAAGCTGAAGGCGCCGCTGGCGATTTCGTAGCGGTTGAAGCCCAAGATGTCCTGCGGCAGCAGATCGACCGTGCACTGGACGCGGCTGAAGTGATCGATGGCGACGCCGTGATCCGATTCCGCCGCCGCGGGCCAGCGGATGGAAGCGGCCAGCGCCTTGGCGAGGGAGGTCTTGCCCACGCCGTGCGAGTCGGCCAGAATGACGTGGCCGCCGGCCAGCTTGGCCGCCAGCAGGTGCTCCATCTTCCGCTCGTCGATCGAGATGATCGTGCGGACGTTGTCGATGACGCGGCGGATGCCGTCGCCGGCGTCGCGCACGGCGGCGGGCGTCGCGCCGTCATTCGACTTGATCATGGAAGGATGGCCGGTATGAAGGTTACGGGCTACCGCAACCAACGGTCAACGAAACGTGACATGATCGATGCATGGGCATGACGCGCCACCGGTTGACCGTGCGGCTGCACCACACCGACGCCGCCGGGGTGCTGTTCTACGGCCGGCTGTTCGAGCTGGTGCAGGAGGCGTTCGAGGCGGCGATGGAGCGCTGCGGGTTGCCGCTGGGCGAGCTGCTGCGCGGCGGCGGATTCCGCATCCCGATAGTGCATGCCGAGGCGGACTACACCGCTCCGGTTCGCGTCGGGGACGCGCTGACGGTGAGCCTGGCGTTCGCGGCCGGCAACCGCTCGCTGCGGGTCACGGCCGACCTGACCGATGCCGCGGGCCGTCAGGTGGCGGCGGTCACCGTCGTGCACGCCGCGGTGAGCGCCGCTACCGGCAGGTCGGTGCCGCTGCCGGACGAGCTGCGCGCGTTGCCCTTCGGGGAGGCATGATGCGCGCGGCCGCTCGACTTTCGGCCGCGGCGACCGGCTCAGCTCAGGAGCTCGATCAGCCTGGTCCGGTTCTTGGCGCGGGCCAGGTCGAGCGCGGTCTGACCGGCGTCGTCCCGCCGGCCGACGTCCACGCCGCGCTCCACCAGCAGGCGGGCCAGCGGCACGCCGGCGCCGGAGTTGACCGCCACGTGCAGGGCGGTCTCGCCGCGTGCGCTCATCACCCGGTTCGGATCGCAGCCGTGATCGAGGAACCACGTGACGCCTTGCAGGCTGCGCATGTTGACCGCGCAGCCGAGCGGGTTGTAGCCGCCGTGATGGCCGGTGCCGCGCGTGCCGTCCATGTCGATGGCGTCGTGCCGCAGCAGCGACTCCAGGATGGCGAACTGCCCGTCGCACGCCAAGTGGTTCGGGGTGTCGTCGTCGCCCAGGCGGGCGCCCCGTTCGAGCAGCAGGTCGACGATCACGCCATTGTCCGCCCAGCACGCCTGATCGAGCGCCGCGGCCGGATCGGCGCCGTGTTCCAGCAGGAGCCGGGCCGTGGTCAGGCGGTCCCGATCGCTGCCCGCCTTGCAGCGGGCGCAGTACTGCAACGGCAGCCAGGAGCCGTCGCGCGAGTCGGCATCGGCCCGCGCGGCCGCTGCCGGGGAATCGGCCAGCATGGAGGCCGCCCGCCCGTGATCCGCGATCGCGCACGCCGTATACAGGTCGACGTCGCCCGGAACCCGCTCCAGCAGCGCCGGCAGGTACTCCGTGCAGCCCATGGCGGCCACGGTCACCGCGCTCACCAGGTAGTAGCTGCCGCGCAGCATCGGGTCGGCGCCGTGCTCCAGCAGCAGCCGCAGCGTCTCCGCATGGCCGGCGGTCTTGGGAGCGGTCTTCTTGAACTCCACCGTACGGTGCAGCGGCCGGTAGCGGTGCGCGGTGGGCGCCAGCACGTCGACGTCGGCGCCCTGGTCGATCAGGAACGCGACTACCTCCGCATGACCCCCGTAGCAGGCGTTCATCAACACCTGCCAGTAGCCGGCGATCTCCGCGTCGGCCGCGACCGCCGTCCGAACCGCCTGCAGGTCGCCCCTGCCGGCGGCTCCCGCCGCCTCCTTCGCCGTCGCCTTGTCCATGGCGGTGAGCGTACCAGGATTACCGCCGCGCCCAAACATCCACGCCCGGCCCGGCGGAACCGGTCAGGGTTTCAGGCGAGCGGCGCCCGCGCGCTCCCGTTCGAGCGGTAGGCCGGCGCGTCCTCGCCGGACATCGCCGGCGCGGCGCCGGCGGCCGCCTGCTCCTCGAACGGCCGCATCGCCGCGTGCGGCGGCATCGCCCGGTGGGCGGCGGGCTCGCCGGGCCGGCGCATCTCGGCTTCGACGGCCGCCGCCCCCCGGTCCAGCATGGTCCGCGCCATGGCGGCGACCGAGACGCCGTTGCGCCGGGCCAGCTCGCCCAGGCGTTCGCTCAGCGCGGGCGCGACCGCCACGCGCAGCTCCTCCTGATCGGCGGAGATCGTCTCCGCCTCGATGCGAGCCACCCGGTCCGCGGCGGTGCGCAGCGTCGCGTGCGCGGCGGTATCTTCATCGACCATCTCATCGAAGCGGCGGCGCAGGCCGAGGCCCTGGAGCAGCACCAGAGCCGTCAGCCCGGCCAGCGCGACGAGCGCGACGATCACGAGCATCTCGGCATTCAATCCGGCGTTCAATCCTGCAATCGGCATAGTGCTATCCTTATCGGCGCCCCCGGCCCCGCGATTGATCGCGCGGTGCGGCGGTAGACCGGACGCGGCACGGAGCCACCGGCATCGACGAGCAGACCTGCCGCGCCCTCAAGCGCGACTCCGCCAACGGCACGGAGCAGGCCGCGCCCCGCCAATAAGCCCCGGCGGGCGCGTCCGCCGTGAAGCGCCGCTGACGCGGCGTCGTTGTAAGGGGCAGAGATGGCAGACCGTTGCGCCACGGCGCCGCCATCGACGGAGGCCCCATGAACGACGCTTCGTACAAGCGCCTGCTCACCCACCGGCGCATCGTCGAGGACCTGCTGGTCGGCTTCATCGCGCCCCGGCGCCCGGCCGGTTGGGCTGACGCGCTCGACTTCGAGTCCCTGCGCGAAGGCCCGACGGAGAACGTCGGCGACGACCTGAGCCGGAGCTTCGACGACGTCGTCTGGTCCATCGACCGCCGCGCTGCTGACGGCAGCGTGGAGACCGTGCACGTGCTGATCGAGCATCAGTCGTCGGTCGACTACGCGATGCCGCTGCGGTTCCTCAACTACACCAACCTGTTGTACCGGCGGCGGTACCGCGACCACCGGTGGCGCAAGGGCGACACGGTCGAACCGGTGCTGCGCGTGGTGCTGTACAACGGCGACGCCCGGTGGGACGCGGCGCGGTCGCTGACGGAGTTGACGCCGAGGTGTGAGTACGACGGACCGCCGGAGCTTGCGCTGAGCTATGAGGTGGTCGATCTGGTTGGGATGGAAGCGGATGATCTGCCGAGGCCGAACCTGATAGCCTGGATGGCGGAGGTGGAGCGCAGCCGGCGCGCCGGTGTGCTGGCGGAGCGGGTGCGGGAGTTGGGGCAGTGGCTGGCTGCGGAGGACGAGCCGGAGCTGACGAGGAGCTTTGACCTGTGGCTGAGCGCCCTGGGGCGGAAGTGGGGCGTGGAGCTGCCGTCGATTCGCGACTACGAGGAGGCAAGCGCGATGTTGTTGGAGAAGATCGATCGCTGGGAAGCCGAAATCCTGGAACGAGGCGTCCAGGAGGGCCGATTGAAGGGCCGACAGGAGGGCGAGCTGAAGGGCCGACAGGAAGGCGAGCTGAAGGGCCGTCAGGAAGGCCGACAGGAGGGCGAGCTGAAGGGCCGTCAGGAAGGCCGGATGGAAACCATCGACGGGCTCCTGCGAGCCGGGATCGGGTGGCCGGTGATCCAATCCGCCACCGGCATCGACGAGCAGACCTGGCGCGCCCTCAAGCGCGACTCCGCCAACGGCACGGAACAGGCCCCGCCCTGATCCCGCCGGCCGGGCGCGTCCACCACCGTGCGGCGGTAGACCGACGCGGCGCGGAGGATGGCCCACGGCGACTACGGCGCTCGCGACCCGCACCGGCCGGACGACCGGTTGTGGGAAGAGCCGTTCACGTAGACGACCCCACTGTTCGTCTACGGGCCGAAAGGTCCTCTGTGTTTTGAAGAACAGCGGGTGGCCAGTGGGGCCTGTCCGCAACGGGTTGGTGGCGTATCCGCAAAGGCGCGCCATCGTCCCGGTTCGTTCTCCATATTTGGCTCGAGGCCGCGGCGGAGCCCCGTTTGCCGTCCCTGAGATATGAATCCGGCTTGGCGGCCGAGGTGAGACCCTCTTGTCGCCAGCCATATGTGAGGAAGCGATGCACGAAGTATCGGAGGGGCGCTGCTACCGCTCGTGGTACTGCCATCTGCCTGCTCCCGGCGGAGTTTGCCCATGGGGGCGCTCAACGGTATGGTTCGCTCATGGCTGTATGGCCGTCGAGCGCACGCCTGCCGGCGAGATCAGTCCTCTCGCCGGTCGCGGTTGAGTACCCGAGCACGGACGGCAAGCCGATGGCGGAAACCGATCATCAGCGTACGCCGCTGAGCTACGCCGTGGACCGGCTGCGGCTCCACTTCCGCGGCCGGCCGGACGTCTACGTGTCGGGGAACCTGTTCATCTACTACGAGGAGGGCAACCCGAAGGCGGTGGTCGCTCCGGACGTCTTCGTGGTGATGGGAGCGGACGGCCGGGACCGGGAGACGTACCGGTTGTGGGAGGAACCGAGGGGGCCGGACTTCGTGTTGGAGATCACCTCGCGGAGCACACGGCGGGAAGATCAGACGGTCAAGCGTGACCTGTACCGGCGACTGGGCGTGCGAGAG
This sequence comes from Spirochaetia bacterium, assembly GCA_965203515.1. Classification (GTDB taxonomy): domain Bacteria; phylum Spirochaetota; class Spirochaetia; order SZUA-6; family Bin103; genus CATQHW01. The sequence continues at coordinate 2,713,793 of OZ241907.1, read as the reverse complement.
TACTGGCAGTACGACCCGACGAACGACTGGCTGACCCCGCCGCTGCAAGGGCTGGAGTTGATCGAAGGGAAGTACGAACGGCTGCCGGCGCGGGAGCGGAGCGGCGGCGAGCTGGCGCTGACCAGCGCGGTGCTGGGGCTGGAGTTGAGGCTGAGCGAGCGGGGGCTGCGGTTCCATGATCCGCGCGCCGGGCGCGACCTGCCGAACCTTGCGGAGACCGACGACGAACGGCAGCGCGAGGCGGCGGCCCGTCGAGCGGCGCAAGCGCGCGTGGCGGAGCTGGAGGCGCTGCTGCGGCGAGCCGGGAGCGCCGGCGGTGGGGGTAGACCGACGCGGCGCGGATGACCTATTGGCGGGGCCGCGGCGGGAGCCCGTTGCCGGCTCTGGGTGGCGGACGTGGAGCGCAGCCGGCGCGCCGGGGTGCTGGCGGAGCGTGTGCGGGAGTTGGGGCAGTGGCTGGCTGCGGAGGACGAGCCGGAGCTGACGAAGAGCTTCGACCTGTGGCTGAGCGCCCTGGGGCGGAAGTGGGGCGTGGAGCTGCCGTCGATTCGCGACTACGAGGAGGCAAGCGCGATGTTGTTGGAGAAGATCGATCGCTGGGAAGCCGAAATCCTGGAACGAGGCGTCCAGGAGGGCCGATTGAAGGGCCGACAGGAGGGCGAGCTGAAGGGCCGCCAGGAAGGCGAGCTGAAGGGCCGACAGGAAGGCGAGCTGAAGGGCCGTCAGGAAGGCCGGATGGAAACCATCGACGGGCTCCTGCGAGCCGGGATCGGGTGGCCGGTGATCCAATCCGCGACCGGCATCGACGAGCAGACCTGGCGCGCCCTCAAGCGCGACTCCGCCAACGGCGCGGAGCAGGCCCCGCCCCGCCAATAACCCGGCCGGCGAGTCCGCCGTGAAGCGCCGCTGACGCGGCGTCGTTGTAAGGGGCAGATGGCAGACCGCTGCGCCACGGCGCCGCCATCGACGGAGGCCCCCATGAACGACGCTTCATACAAGCGCCTGCTCACCCACCGGCGCATCGTCGAGGACCTGCTGGTCGGGTTCATCGCGCCCCGGCGCCCGGCCGGTTGGGCTGACGCGCTCGACTTCGAGTCCCTGCGCGAAGGCCCGACGGAGAACGTCGGCGACGACCTGAGCCGGAGCTTCGACGACGTCGTCTGGTCCATCGACCGCCGCGCTGCTGACGGCAGCGTGGAGACCGTGCACGTGCTGATCGAGCATCAGTCGTCGGTCGACTACGCGATGCCGCTGCGGTTCCTCAACTACACCAACCTGCTGTACCGGCGGCGGTACCGCGACCACCGGTGGCGCAAGGGCGACACGGTCGAACCGGTGCTGCGCGTGGTGCTGTACAACGGCGACGCCCGGTGGGACGCGGCGCGGTCGCTGACGGAGTTGACGCCGAGGTGTGAGTACGACGGACCGCCGGAGCTTGCGCTGAGCTATGAGGTGGTCGATCTGGTTGGGATGGAAGCGGATGATCTGCCGAGGCCGAACCTGATAGCCTGGATGGCGGAGGTGGAGCGCAGCCGGCGCGCCGGGGTGCTGGCGGAGCGTGTGCGGGAGTTGGGGCAGTGGCTGGCTGCGGAGGACGAGCCGGAGCTGACGAGGAGCTTTGACCTGTGGCTGAGCGCCCTGGGGCGGAAGTGGGGCGTGGAGCTGCCGTCGATTCGCGACTACGAGGAGGCAAGCGCGATGTTGTTGGAGAAGATCGATCGCTGGGAAGCCGAAATCCTGGAACGAGGCGTCCAGGAGGGCCGATTGAAGGGCCGCCAGGAAGGCGAGCTGAAGGGCCGACAGGAAGGCGAGCTGAAGGGCCGACAGGAGGGCCGATTGAAGGGCCGACAGGAAGGCGAGCTGAAGGGCCGTCAGGAAGGCCGGATGGAAACCATCGACGGGCTCCTGCGAGCCGGGATCGGGTGGCCGGTGATCCAATCCGCGACCGGCATCGACGAGCAGACCTGGCGCGCCCTCAAGCGCGACTCCGCCAACGGCGCGGAGCAGGCCGAGCCCCGCCAATAACCCGGCCGGGCGAGTCCGCCCCGCCGCCCGAGCCGAGCCTGCCCCGCGCCCCCGCGCGCGGCCTGCCGAGCCCGTGCCGAGCCCGACCGTGAACGGCCGCGCGCGAGGCATGCGCTTCGGCGAGCCGCCCCCCCTCGCCGGCCGGCAGCGCCCGCCCCCGGGCCGGCGCCGCCCCGTCGAGCCGCGCACGCGCGCGCGCCGGAGCCGGAGGCCCTGCCGCCGCGGGCCGAGAGCGCCGGCCGCAGCGCGCCGTCCGACCCCGCCCCGGCGGGCGCTTGACACGCCCCGCTCCACGGGTGATGCTGCGCGCACTGGGAATGGGGAATGCGGCGTGGGATCGACCGATCCGCGAACTGAGGGCCGATTGAGCTTGGCCCGCTCAAGAGTGCGTCGTATACTGTCGATACACTGTGCGAGGGGGCCGGACGGCCCCGATCGCTGGGAGGGACCGAACGGTTCGGAATGAAGACGCAGAAGACCGGAGGAATCGGCAGCCGGGCGGCGGCGCGCCGTCTGCCTGCCTGCGGGTTGCGTCCGGACGCCGGTTTCGAGCCCCCCGCCTTCGAGCCGCCGCGGCCCGTTGCCGCCGGCCCCGCGCGGGTGTTGACACCCTTGACTGGTCATGCTATGGTCGCCCTCTGTGAGATGCGGCCGTCCCGCAGGTGGAAACCGAGGTGTTCGGGCACTGCGTTGCAGCGCCCGGCGGCCCGCGATTTCGCAAATCAGACCGGCGCCCACAAGGCTCGCCGGCAGGAGGTAAAGGGGTCCGTGCTCAATCGTGAATGCCGCGACACGTCGTAGCGTCGCTTCAGACCCGAGGGGCGCGGGGTTCCTGCGCCGTAACAATCGTTCTACAAAGGAAGGAGAACAGAACATGAACATCGCTCGTGCGGCTAAGGGAGCCGCATCTCTGCTGATGGTTTTCGGCCTTGTGGCGCTTGTCGCCTGCCAAGCCGGCCCCGCCGGCACTCCCGGCGCCAAGGGTGACAAGGGTGATACGGGTGCCGCGGGCGCGCCGGGTGCGCCGGGAACGGCCGCACTCCAGGTCGTGGGTGACGCGAGTGAGCGCTACGCCATCTTGATCAACAACGGCGGCACCGATGCCGCTCCCGCGGTCGGTGACGTGACGAAGCCGGCCACCTCCGCGGACGTCACGGAACTCTTCATCGGCGGCGTGGCGCCGATCACGTACGCCATCTCCACGGCAGCGGCCGGCGGCCCGTTCACGGCGTCGATCAAGGACAACGCGATCGTCGTCGGCAAGCGGACGGGGGCTGCCGGTAACCTCGTAGACCCCGGCTCCTACACCACGGGCACCACGCTGGCCGTCAGGGCTACCGACGCCAACGGGGCGACCGTTACCAAGCTGGTAGCGATCCGGGCCAACCGGAAGCCTGCTGCCTTTCGAGGTGAAACTGACCCTCAGAGAAATGTCGTAGTGGGGACGCAGTCGGAGACGTACGGTACCGGCGCCACCGCGAAGAAGGCCAGGAACGTGGTACACATCCTGGATCTCAAGTCCTGGAGCCCGGGTGCCGCCGCCCCGGCAACTGCCGTCGGATTATTCAATGACGACGGAACGGACACCAGCGACAATAAGGATGAGGACCTTCGAGATCACGTCATAGAGATCACCAAGATGACCCGCGGTGGCGACAATGACCCGAAGAAGGCCGCCGAGCACATTCAGGTTGAGCTCACCGCAGGCGCGAACGGTTTAGCCACAAATGGTCTCAAGATCACGGGGCTGAAGTCCACCTGGGATTCATCCCTGAATCCTGACGCCCACACGCCGGTCGTTGTCGAGCTCACCGCTATGGACCCAGGTGGATTGAAGCGGACCAACACGATACGGGTTTACGTCGATGGCGCCCCCCAGGTGGCAGCGACGCCGCCGCCCCCGGTTCACTCCAAGAAGGCAACCGGTACCGCGCAGATCCTGATCCGTGATCTGGACAGCTTCTACAAGGATCCTGAAAAGGCGAGCGGGGCGGGCCTCGATGTCCCGGTCGCCGACGTCTCGGCGGAACCGAGCCAGCTTGCCGCTGTGACAATCGATAGCGGTAACTTGTCGGCGACGCCTAACAATCCAGGCAAGGTCACCATCACCTACCTCATAGAGAGTGATGAGGTCGGCTTGCCGCAACAAGGCCCCGCAGGAAGCCTCAGGACCCTCGCATTAAGCTATCTGGGTAGTACCGGTTCCCAGGGATCTATCGACCGTGACGGAGATGGGGCACCCGACACCGCCGCCGCAGGCGTCTTTGACCAGTATATCCAGGGGACCGTAACGCTCAACGTCACCCCGTAACCCCGAAGGCGGCGTAGCTCACGCTACCCCGCATCGCCCAAAGACAAGCCCGCCGGCCCGCAACGGTCCGGCGGGCTTTTTCACGCCCCACGAAAGCCCAAGGAGCACAAGCCATTGAACAAGCCGATTTGGCAGCAAGCGGCCGGCGATAACGAAGGGAAAAACCATGCAAAATTGTGTCTGGAAAGAAATGTCATCCTCCATGGTCCGGGCAAACGCGGTAAATGGCCTGACTGTGAAGAGGTACTACGCAACGAAAATTGGGGCTTCCGGGTTTCGTGTGGGTAGGGCGCCCTGACGGTGGCGGTGGCACCGCCAGCAAGGCTACGCTGGCGCCATGCGTGACAAGGAACTGTACGGCAGGATTCTGGGCGTCGAGGCACCGTGGCGAGTGGCCGACGTCGAACTGAACCTTCAGCAGGGCGAGATCGTGGTCCACGTCGAGCACGGCGGGCCGCTCACCTGCCCGCACTGCGGCCAAGCCGCGCGCCGCTACGACAGCCGTCAACGGCGGTGGCGCCATCCGGACACCTGCCAGTACCGCACGGTTCTGGCTGCCGACGTACCGCGGTCTCAGTGCCGGCAGCACGGCGTCAAGCAGATTGAGGTGCCGTGGAGCGAAGGCCGCTCGCGGCTGACCGCGCTGTGCGAGGCGGTCGTGATCGACTGGCTGCAGCACGCCACGATTGCGGCGGTGGCGCAGCAGATGCGGCTCAGCTGGGACGAGGTCGACGGAGTGATGCAGCGCGCGGTGCACCGCGGCTTACAGCGGCGCGAGGTGCAGCTGCCGCCGCGGATCGGGGTGGACGAGACGTCGTTTCAGAAGCGCCATGAGTACGTGACGGTGATCAACGATCTGGACGGGCACGTCGTGCACGTGGCCGATGGCCGCCGCAAGGAGGTGTTGGAGGAGTTCTACCAGCAGTTTGATCCTGAGCAGTTGGCTGGCGTCGAGACGGTCGCCATGGACATGTGGGAGCCGTACATCATCGCGACCGCCGCCTACGTGCCGGACGCGGAGCTCAAGATCGCGTTCGACAAGTTCCACGTCGCCCGGCACCTCGGCAACGCCGTTGACCAGGTACGGCGAGCCGAGAGCCGCCGGCTGGCCGGCAGCGGTGATGATCGGCTGAAGGGCAGCCGCTATGCGTGGCTGACCAACCCCGAGCACATGGATGCCGAGCGTTGGCGGCAGTTCGCTGACTTGCGGGACAGCGCGCTGCAGACCGCGCGCGCCTGGGGCTACAAGGAACATGCGATGACGCTGTGGAAGTACCGCTCTCGCGGGTGGGCGCGCAAGGCGTGGCAGGCGTGGTACCGGTCGGCGATCCGGTGTCGTCTGGAGCCGGTCAAGCGGGTAGCGCGGATGGTCAAGCGTCATCTGGAAGGGATCGTGACGGCGGTGGTGCAGGGGGTGAGCAACGCGCGGGCGGAGTCGATCAACGCGGGGGTGCAGAGGTTGAAGTACGCAGCGCGCGGCTTTCGCAACCGGCAGAGGTTCCGCAACGCGATCTACTTTCACCTCGGCGGCCTTGATCTCTACCCCGCCGGTGTCGGCCGTGACCACCTCGTCCACACGAAAGCCTGAAGACCCCTAAAGTGAAGCCCTGCATCTTGACGCCTGGACCGGCCGGAGACCGCGCGTCGAAAGACGGTCAGCGCCGACAACGGAGAACCCAAGGCACAGCGCCGGTCATCGGTGCGCCCCCGCGCCGTCTCCCGCTTCGCCGCAAGAGCCTGGGAGAGAACAGCGAAGCAGCGAAGGCCGGCTTGAAGATCGCGCTCAGAGAGCGGATGGCGACCGAACGTCACCGAGCGGTGAAGGTCAAGTGATTCATCAAGGGGCCGCCCCGGAGTACGGTCACGATCACCCCTCCGTAACCCCGAAAGCGGAGTAGCTCACGCTACCCCGCATCGCCCAAGACAAGCCCGCCACCGCCAACGCCCCGGCGGACTTTTTCACTTCCAAGAAGGAGGCAAGGAATCACACAAGACATGAACGAAGACATGAAGAAGCCGGATCACCTGTGCAGATTCCCCTGCATGTACCCGTGGATCGGCCCAAATTACAAATGTAGCGAGAGGCGTCTGGCGATCGTGGCAGAGAGCCATTACCTGCCGCCGGAGGATGTCACTCCCTTAAATTACTGCCCGTCGAAATGGTACGAAGCGCGACAGCAGGATGTTCCGTACAAACACGAAGCCCATTTATACATGGACACTGATTGGTGCGTGAGAAATCGGCATAAGATCGCTACTTACCGGAATATCGGCAAGGTCTTGAAACGACACGGACTTTCGTTTGAGGAGATTGCGTTCTTCAACTACGTGTTCCGTCCGTGGACGAAAGGTAAGCCAGGGTACTCGCAGTGGGAGCCATGCAAGCGATTCAATATTGTCGATAAGGACAGGGAGATATCCGGCGAGATCATGGAGTGGTTCATCTGGAAGTATCAGCCGAAGGCCATAGTAATAGCGTTCGCCACAGTGAGGAAGTATACCAATGTGGAATCTGATCTGGCCGCTCACCCCAAGATACAAACTTGTATGACGCATGTCCCGACGAGGTACAAGCGATTCTCAACAGACGTGTGCAAGTTCTTGAAAAAGACGCGCGGGAGTTCTTGAAAACCCATTCTTCGTGGGCCGGCCGCCGGTGGATTCTTCGGATGAGGCGTTCGAGTGGATTGGGTTGCGGGCAAATTGTAGCGCGACAATCAGGATGAGAACCGAGCGACAATCAAAAAAGATGAGAAAACCGGTGTCGCAACGGCCGGGACGTTGCCACAAGGGGACGTGGGTTGGCAAGCACGGGAAGCGGCGGCGGGAGGCGCCCCGTCGAGGTCCCGGAGCAACGGTCAGATCGGCGCCGGTCGGGAGGCGTGATGGCGTTCGCAAACGGCTTGACGCGTGGTGGGCGGCGGACCGGATCAGGCGTGAGGCAGTGCCGGAGTAACCGGGGCTGCGGATCGGTCAGTCGCGTCCGTAGCCGAGCGGCGGCTCGATGCTCTGGAGTACCGCATCCGTGCATTCCGCTTCATCTCGTCGATCATCTGCAACGCCCGAAGCATAGTCGACCGGCGCCACTGCCGGCCGGACCACCGGCACGTGATCCTCTCGGCTCTCGGCCAGCGCCTCCCCCTCGCTGTGCCGGGCACGGCTGCCGCAACGTGAAAGAGGCTTCGCGCACCATCGACCTGACCGGTCTGACCGGCCCTGAGCCTTGCCCGGTCGAGCGTTCCGCGGTATGGTGATCTGAAGAGGACGGACCCATGGCGCTCACCGATACGGATCTGCAGGTCGTGGTCGAGCAAATCGACAAGCGTATTGACGAGCATATCGACAAGCGTGTCGGCGAGCATGTCGAACGCGTGCTGCCGGCCATGCTGATCAAGACCGCACCCAACTACGCGGCCGACACGCAAAAGCTCATCTCCCGCATCGAAGAGAACCTGACCCGGGTCGAAGAACACTTGGCGCGGTCCGAAGAACGCACGGCGCAGGAGTTCAAGGCCATGCGCGAGTTGATGCAGGCGGGCTTCGCGGCGGTCGACAAGCGCTTCGAGGAGATGAACGCCAGCATCGACAAGCGCTTCGAGGCGGTGGACAAGCGCTTCGAGGACATGAACAGGCGCTTCGAGGACATGAACAGGCGCTTCGAGGACATCAACAAGCGCTTCACCGCGCTCCAGTGGATGGGCACCGTGGCGTTCGTGGTCCTCGGCATCGTCATTTCGGTCGTCGGGCTCCAGTGACGATAGCGCCGGCTGGGACCAGCCGGGAGATCAGGCTCGAAAGACCGACGGTCGGCGACGGGTAAGGTCCGAGGAACAGCGCCCGCACCGGTGCCGCCTCGAGCCGCCTGTCGTAGTCGCGCCCGGCCTGGCGGGCGCCCGACCACGGTCTTTGACGGGCGCCCGGTTGTCCAGCGACAATCAAGATGAGAATGCGCGGGTAGGGCGGCTGCCTCCGACAGAGGAGGATGGAGGGGCCGCCGATGGCGGCGGCAGGGCGTAGCCCGACCGTAGCCACCGGCGCGCGGCGGCGCCCCCGTGGGGGCTTCGCGGCCCGGTGATCGTGGCCGGCCCGGCGTTGGATAGGGTGCTTGGGACTATCACCCCAAGGAGCACCCATGCCGGGCCGACATCTGACCGATCACCACGTGAGGCACTACATGAACCTGCGCACCAAGGACCAGCCGTCGGTGGCCGCCGCCAAGGCGGGGACCAGCACCGCCTACCGCATCGAATCCGATCCGCAGCTGCCGTCCCAGAAACCGACCGTCCGCACTCGCCGGCGGCCCGACCCGCTGGCCGGCATCTTCATGCAGGCCGCCGACCAGGCGCGCCGCGACGACGTCACACTGCCCAGCGAGCCGCTGCCGGCCGGACCACCACACGTGATCCACTCGGCTCCGGCCAGTGCCTCGTCGCCTCCCGGTGCCGGCACGTGCCATCGACCTGATCGGCCCTGAGCTTGCCCGGTGGCGCGCTTCGCGGTATGGTGACTTGAAGAGGACGGACCCTTGGCGCTCACCGATACGGATCTGCAGGTCATGATTGAGCATATCGACAAGCGTGTCGGCGAGCATGTCGAACGGGTGCTGCCGGCCATGCTGATCAAGACCGCACCCAACTACGCGGCCGACACGCAAAAGCTCATCTCCCGCATCGAAGAGAACCTGACCCGGGTCGAGGAACACTTGGTGCGGTCCGAAGAACGCACGGCGCAGGAGTTCAAGGCCCTCCGCGAGTTGATGCAGGCGAGCTTCGAGGCGGTCGACAAACGCTTCGAGGCGGTGGACAAGCGCTTCGAGGACATGAACAGGCGCTTCGAGGACATCAACAAGCGCTTCGAGGACATCAACAAGCGCTTCGAGGCGGTGGACAAGCGCTTCGAGGAGATGAACGCCAACATCGACAAGCGCTTCGAGGCGGTCGACAAGCGCTTCGAGGAGATGAACGCCAACATCGACAAGCGCTTCGCGGCGGTCGACAAGCGCTTCGAGGACATGAACAAGCGTTTCACCTCGCTCCAGTGGATGGGCACCGTGGCGTTCGTGGTCCTCGGCATCGTCATTTCGGTCGTCGGGCTCCAGTGACGATAGCGCGAGGCTGGGACCAACCGGGGATCAGACTCGAAAGACCGACGGTCGGCGACGGGTAAGGTCCGAGGAACAGCGCCCGCACCGGTGCCGCCTCGAGCCGCCTGTCGTAGTCGCGCCCGGCGCGCTTGGCGGGCGCCCGACCACGATCTTGACGGGCGCCCGGTTCTGCCGGCTATACCCGGTCCGGCCCTTGGCAGCGCAGCACGACGCGGCATGATGCGCGTCCAGCCGTTCATCAGCACCAAACTGATCAAAGCAACCTGCCCTTCTGCACGGGTCTCGCGGCGGCGGTGCTGCGGAGCGAGGTGCTGGGACTGGAGTTGCGTCTGGCCGGCCGGCGGCTGCGGTTCCACGATCCGCAGAGCGGGGAGGACCTGCCGGACTTGGCGGAGACCGAAGACCGACGCCGTGAGGCGGAGGCTCGCGCGGAGGCGGCCGAAGCGCGTTTGGCCGAACTTGAGAGAAGGCTGTCCAGCGACAATCAAAGATGAGAATGCGCGGCGAATGGCGACCGAACGCCACCGAGCGGGTGAAGGTCAAGTGATCCATCGAGAGGGGAGAGGGACGCCCCGGAGTACGGTCACGATCACCCCTCCGTAACCCCGAAGGCGGGCACGGTCGGATTGACGGGCCAACGCCATGGCGGCGGCGCGGAGTTGACCCGTCCACCAAACCGGGACAACTCCAGCCTTGCCCGGTCGCGCGTTCCGCGGTTATGGTGATTTGAAGAGGACGGACCCATGGCGCTCACCGATACGGATCTGCAGGTCGTGATCAAGCATGTCAAGCGCATGCTGCCGGCCATGCTGATCGAGACCGCACCCCGCAGCCATCTTCAGGGTGACGCATCCGCAACAGCGCCCGGCAACTACGCCGAGGAGCCCTTGGCGCGGTTCGAAGAACGCACGGCGCAGGAGTTCAGGGCCCTCCGCGAGTTGATGCAGGCGGGCTTCGCGGCGGTGGACAAGCGCTTCGAGGACATGAACAAGCGCTTCACCTCGCTCCAGTGGATGGGCACCGTGGCGTTCGTGGTCCTCGGCATCGTCATTTCGGTCGTCGGGCTCCAGTGACCATAGCGCGAGGCTGGGACCAACGGACCAACCGGGGATCAGACTCGAAAGACCGACGGTCGGCGTCGGGTAAGGTCCGAGGAACAGCGCCCGCACCGGTGCCGCCGCGAGCCGCCTGTCGTAGTCGCGACCGGCGCGCTTGGCGGGCGCCCGACCACGATCTTGACGGGCTGCCCGGTTCTGCCGGCTGCCGCTACCCGGTCCGGCCCTGGGTGTTGTATCTCACATTATCTCGTCGCTGGAATCCCGGATAAAATCGCACCGAGAGAGCAAGGCTACGCTGGCGCCATGCAACTGTCGGGCCGCCGGCGAGTGCGGACGGTCGGTTTCTGGGACGGCAGCTGCGGATCGGATTCGATGCGGTAGGCGGTGGCGGTGCTGATCCCCCGCCTTGGCGGCGGCCACCGACGGCTGGTCCTTGGTGCGCAGGTTCATGTAGTGCCTCACGTGGTGATCGGTCAGATGTCGGCCCGGCATGGGTGCTCCTTGGGGTGATAGTCCCAATCACCCTATCCAACGCCGGGCCGGCCACGATCACCGGGCCGCGAAGCCCCCACGGGGGCGCCGCCGCGCGCCGGTGGCCCCTCCGTCCTCCTCTGTCGGAGGCAGCCGCCTTACCCGCGCATTCTCATCTTGATTGTCGCTGGACACCCAGGGCCGGCTTCGCAATTCTGATCGTGCGCTAGCGCCAGCAGTCCGACCATGCGTCGGCAGACCTCGGACTCGCCGAGCGCCGCCAGCAGTGCCTGGCGGACGCCATGGAGAGACTGCGGCGCAACTCGGTGAGGCCGACAGACCAACGACCAATCAATCCACAGCCTTGACAGCCTCTCGGTCGTGAGGTATGTTGGCGATGGTCCAGCGTCTCCCTACATAGGTTGGAGCGGGGGCCAATAGAGGGTCCCTACGGGGGCCCTCCTACTATATTGTCCCACTGGGGTTACTATGCGCGTTGCTGTCTTTGTCGACGCCGGATATTTGTATGCAGCCGGCTCGGACGCCCATTTCGGCCAGACGCTACCTCGATCCAACCTACAACTTGACGTTTCGGCTGTGATCGACAAACTGAAAGAGACGGCCTGCGAGTTAACCGACGGCGCGAAGCTGCTGCGCATCTATTGGTACGATGGTGCATTAGCGGGGGAACTATCAGGCGAACACAGAAATATTGCTGATACAAATGACGTAAAGCTGCGCCTGGGTGTCGTCACTCCCTATGGTAAGCAGAAAGGTGTAGACTCCCTGATTGTCACGGATCTGATCGACTTGGCCCGCAATCGCGCCGTTTCGGACGCCGTCCTGCTGTCCGGAGACGAAGATACAAGAACTGGCGTACAGATTGCCCAGAGTTTCGGCGTCCGCGTTCACTTGATTGGAATTGCAACGAGCAGCAAGAACCAATCACCGGCTCTCATGCGGGAGTCAGATACTACTGTGAAGTGGGAAAAATCGGAAGCCGAGACATTCTTGGCTCAGAGGGGCGACAGCAGAGACATACTTACGGAATGTGTGGACAAGTTCGTTGATGAGCATTCAGAGGAATTGGATGAGGCGCAACTTCCCGCTCGATGGATTTGTGCGGCAACGCGCCTGCGTTGACCGTGGCCGCGCGATCAGATATGATCGGCCCTGCTGATGGAGTTGACGCTTGGCGATGAAGAGGCCGCATCCGGGTTTCGTGTGGTATGGCGCCCTGACGATGGCGGCGCCTGCGTCAGCAAAGGCTACGCTGGCGCCCTGCGTGACCAGGAACGGTACGGCGGGATGCCGGGCATCGAGGCGCCGCGGCGAGTGGTCGGCCGAGAGGACGGCGAGGATGTTTGACGACCGCCTACGGCGCGGCGCGGCCACGCGCTGAGTCTGCCGGCGGGGTCGAGCACGTGTCACACGGAATGCCGAACCACGGCGGGCCGCCGAACCTGCCGCCCATCGATTGCGTATCGACGCTGCTGTCCAACATCGAAGAGATCAAGAAACGGGAGGCCGACCAGCCTCTGCGGTACTATCGCGGCCTGAACAACGCCACCTACGATCTCGTACCGTCCGTCATGCAGGAGAAGGAGTCGCAGGCAAAAGAGAATCGTCGCAGATACGAAGGAGAGATGCTGCGCGACCTGATGACGAGGCATCCTGACGAGTTTTCCAGGTTCCCGTCAGCACTCGACCGGTGGATGCTCGCGCAACATCACGGCCTTTGCACGCGGTTCCTCGATATCTCCACGAATCCCCTGGTAGGCTTGCACTTCGCCTGTGGCGAACCGAAGGACGACGGATCGAAGAAAGAAGACGACGGTCTTCTCTACGTCTTCGCGACGACGCGGGAGTGCGTCAAGCCGTACGACAGCGACTCCGTGAGCATCATCGCCAACTTCGCGCGACTCCGCAGAGACGAGCGAAAGGCGATTCTGAAGAAGACGAAGAAGTTTCTGTCGAAACGAGGCGCCTTCGTCGATCACCGCCAGTGTATTATGAGCAACGACGGCGAGGATATCGAAGAAGTCAGGGACTACGCCGAATACATGGATCGTTCCCTCCGCCCGGAGAACGAAGCACGCGGCCGCTACTTCGACATGGGCCGTCTCTGGACCTTCATCAAGCAGGAAAAGCCATACTTCGTCGAGGGTCTGATCAAACCGCGAGACCTGTTCCGCATCTTCATCGTGCAGCCGCGCCAGCTGTTTCCGCGCGTCATAGCGCAGTCAGGAGCCTTCCTCGTATCGGCGCACCACAAGCGATTCGACTTCGAAAGCAAGGAAGCGCATGACCGGAACAGCCGGTACCGACCGAACGACAGCGACGTACCCTACAACTACTACCGCTTGAGAGTGAAGGCCAAGAGCAAGCCATCGATTCGCGAAGAACTGCAATCTCTGAACATCTCGGAGGAGACTCTGTTCCCGGAGCTGGTCAAATCCGCGGAGGCGATCGTCAAAGAAACCGAGCGCCGAAACAACGCCCCCCACGCAAAGGTACCCGGAGGAAACCCATGGATATCGACCTGATCCAAATGCATCTGCGAACCGCATGTAACAAGGAGCTTCATAAACAATACGGCTGGACTGATCTTCATGCTGCGGTAGCGTCCGGCAATCCTGACAAAGTAACGGAGCTGCTATGCGATACCCAAAAGAAGCATCTGGTAAATAAGAGTAGCAGAGACGGCTGGACTCCGCTGCACGTTGCGGTGGGTCTCAGCAGCGATTCTGATATCCGGAAAGCACTTTGTATTGTCGAGAAACTGGTGGTCAAATCTGGTGCTGACTGCAACGCTCGAAACAAGGATGGTTTGACACCACTGCACGTTGCAGCAGCGCTGCATCACGACCATGCTGTCGAAGTTGTGTCGTCACTGTTGTCGGCAGGCGCTGATTTCTTTCCGGACGCAAGGGACTGCAAAGGCCGCACGGCGCTACATATTGCGGCGGCGAAGAACAAAGATACGGAAGTCATAAGGACCTTGATATGTAAGAGTGAATCTGGCCTGAACGCGCGGGACAGGGCAGGAAATACGCCACTCCACAAGGCGGCAGCGAAGACGAAGAATCCCGAGATCGTGAAATTGCTGCTGGACAAAGGCGCGGATCAGTGGTTGAAGAACGAGAAGGAACAATTGCCCTTCGATCTCGCCAAACAGAACAAGAAACTCGAGAGAACCGAAGTCTACTGGCGTCTCCATGAAGCGACGTACTCCCCTCGGTCCAGCAAGTGCTGCGGCCGGTCATCGGCTTGCTGCCGCGGCACCTCGTCGAGCTGACCGCCCTGTCGGCGGCCTGCGTTCGCCAACGCGCACCGCGTTACTGGCGATCACCGTGCAGACCATGGCGCCCGGTAGCGGCGCACCGGTCCGGCGGCCCGCATCAGACTCGACGCTCGGCGTGCGCGCCGATCGTCGATGCCTGGTAACGCTCGGTCCCGCAGGTGCTGCGGCTGATCAACGGCTTGCTGCCACACCCCGCGCGCCGACTGCCGAGCAGAGCTGACCGCCCTGTTTCGACGGCCGCGCCCGCCAACACGCGCCGCGTCACTGCCGATCACCTGCAGACCATGGCGCCGTGCCGTCGGATGAAGCAGGACCACCACGCACGATCCTCTCGGCCGGTGTCTCGCCTCGTTGCGCCCGCACGGCCGCCGCAACGTGAAGTGGCATGGCGCGCCATCGACCTGACCGGCCCTGAGTCTTGCCCGGTCGCGCGCTCCGCGATATGGTGAATGAGGAGGCACGGACCCCATGGCGCTCACCGATACTGACCTGCAGGTCGTGGTCGAGCATGTCAAGCGCATGCTGCCGGCCATGCTGATCGAGACCGCACCCCCCAGCCATCTTCAGGGTGATGCATCCGCAGCGCCCGGCAACTACGCCGAGGAGCACTTGGCGCGGTTCGAAGAACGCACGGCGCAGGAGTTCAAGGCCATCCGCGAGTTGATGCAGGCGGGCTTCGCGGCGGTGGACAAACGCTTCGAGGACATGAACAGGCGCTTCGAGGACATCAACAAGCGCTTCGAGGAGATGAACGCCAACATCGACAAGCGCTTCGCGGCGGTGGACAAACGCTTCGAGGACATGAACAGGCGCTTCGAGGACATCAACAAGCGCTTCACCGCGCTCCAGTGGATGGGCACCGTGGCGTTCGTGGTCCTCGGCATCGTCATTTCGGTCGTCGGGCTCCAGTGACGATAGCGCCGGCTGGGACCAGCCGGGGATCAAACTCAGACTCGAAAGACCGACGGTCAGCGACGGCGACGTGTAAGGCCGAGGAACAGTGCCCGCACCGGTGCCGCCGCGAGCCGCCTGTCGTAGTCGCGACCGGCGCGCCTGGCGGGTGCCCGACCACACGATCTTGACGGGGCGCCCGGTTCTGCCGGCTATACCCGGTCCGGCCCTTGGCAGCGCAGCACGACACGGCATGATGCGCGTCCAGCAGTTCATCAGCACCAACTGATCAAAGCATCCTGCCTTCTCCACGGGTCCCGGACCTGGAAGCGGTGGTCGTGCACGCCGAGCAGGCGACGAGTCTGATGCAGGCCGCCGACCAGGTGCGCCGCGACGACATCACCCTGCCCAGGCGCGCCGCTGCCGGCCGGACCACCACGTGATCCTCTCGGCTCCGGCCAGTGCCTCGTCGCCTCCCGGTGCCGGCACGCTGCCCTACCATCGACCTGATCGGCCCTGAGCTTGCCCGGTGGCGCGCTTCGCGGTATGGTGACTTGAAGAGGACGGACCCTTGGCGCTCACCGATACGGATCTGCAGATCATGATTGAGCATATCGACAAGCGTGTCGACGAGCGTGTCGAACGCGTGCTGCCGGCCATGCTGATCAAGACCGCACCCAACTACGCGGCCGACACGCAAAAGCTCATCTCCCGCATCGAAGAGAACCTGACCCGGGTCGAGGAACACTTGGCGCGGTCCGAAGAACGCACGGCGCAGGAGTTCAAGGCCCTCCGCGAGTTGATGCAGGCGGGCTTCGAGGCGGTCGACAAACGCTTCGAGGCGGTGGACAAGCGCTTCGAGGACATGAACAGGCGCTTCGAGGACATCAACAAGCGCTTCGAGGAGATGAACGCCAACATCGACAAGCGCTTCGCGGCGGTGGACAAACGCTTCGAGGACATGAACAGGCGCTTCGAGGACATCAACAAGCGCTTCACCGCGCTCCAGTGGATGGGCACCGTGGCGTTCGTGGTCCTCGGCATCGTCATTTCGGTCGTCGGGCTCCAGTGATCCGTTCTTGACAGACGTGCGGAAGTTCTTGAAAGATCCATCCTATCCTGGAGGCCGAGCAAACTCACCGTGGTGTCTGAGCAAAGACCAGCAAGCCCGCTGCCGCTCCTATCGTTGGAGAAAGAAGCCCGCATCTTGACGCCTGAACCCTGAACCGGCCGGGAGACCGAGCGTCGAAAAGACGGTCAGCACCGGCGATGTGGACAGCGCCAGTCACCGCAGAAGACAAGCCCGCCGGCCCGGCAACGGCCCGGCGGGCGCTTTTCGCCCCTAAACCTGAAGCGTGCGCTTGACCGATGGCCGCGCGATCAGCTATGATCGGCTTTCACTGATGGAGGTCGGTGCTCGATGATAAAGAGAATACGCATCGAAAATTACAAGTGCCTCGTCAATTTCGACCTGGAGCTTGACGAGTTGTCCCTCTTGCTCGGGCTGAACGGAGTTGGCAAGACCGCGGTGCTCGATGTCGTATTCGCACTGCGCCGCCTGCTCTCCGGCGACGCACGGTTCACCGATGCGGACGTGTTCCCGACCCGGACTCTGACCGGCTGGCAGAGTCGTGATCTACAGGTGTTCGAGCTCCAGGTGCTGCTGGCGGCGGAGACGTTCACCTACCTGCTCGAAGTGGAACATCAGCGGGAAACCCGTTTGGCGCGGATCGGCCGCGAACGGCTGGACGTGGACGGAACGACGTTGTTCGAGTGCGTTCAAAACCAAGTCCAGCTCTATGACGACGATCCGGACGACAGAGAGGTAAAGAAAGGACCAACTTTTACTACCGACTGGAGAGAATCGGCTCTGGCTCGCGTCGTCCCTGTGCCCCATAATCAACGCCTTACCCGCTTCCTGGATTATATGAGGAACATACTCGTCTGCGACATCCAACCTCGGGGGATGAAGACCGAGGCGGCAGCCGAGAGTCCGTTGCTGGACCGGGACGCCGGCAACTTCGCCGATTGGTTCCGGCACATGCTCCCGGAACACCCGGAGCTGATTTCCGATTTGAATAATGAGCTCACCGAGGTAATCGGGGGCGGGTTCAGCAGAATGTGGCTGAAGAAGGTGAGCGATGAGGTTCGTGCCCTGATGGTCGATCAGGTAGGCGCCAAATCCGGTGTCAAGTATGATTTGCGAATCGATGAAATGTCCGACGGCCAGCGCGCCCTGATGGTCTTGTACGGTCTGATCCACTTGACCCGAGGCCAAGGCTACACGCTGCTGATCGATGAACCTGAGAACTACGTTGCGCTTCGGGAAATCCAGCCTTGGCTGATGAGCCTTGAGGACGCCTGCGGAGATACCCTGCCACAGGTAGTGATAGCCTCCCATCATCCTGAGCTGATCGACCACCTGGGAAGGGAGAACGGCATTCTTCTGCAACGCGGAACGTCGGACGAGATAACGGCGCGCCGACTCGATACCAGCGAAACCGATGGCGGTGTGGAGCTCTCCGAGCTGTTCGCGCGAGGGTGGGAAGCTGAGTAGAAGAAAGTCGCAAATAGTGCTGCTGTGTGAAGACAAACAGCAATCGACGTTCGTGTACCGCTTCCTTATCGAGATGGGATGGAGAAAGAATCAGATTCGAATACGGTCCGCCAAACCAGGGAAGGGCTCTGCGGAGCAGTTTGTACGAAACCGTTTCCCCAAGGAGCTCAACGAACACCGGGCTCGCCCTAGTGTTTCGCGGGCTCTGATGGTGATGATGGACGGCGACAACCGCGGCATTAGCGGCCGCATGGCTGAACTTGCCGGCGAGTGCACGAAAGCCAAAACGAGCCCCAGAACTCAGAAAGAGCAGGATGTTCTCGTATTCATACCCACATGGCGCATCGAAACCTGGTTGGCCTATCTAGAGGGCGAAACAGTCGACGAAACGAAGCGAGATTACCCTCGTTTGCCACGGCCGAGAGATTGCGCTCGGCACGTGGACACTCTCGTCAAGATGTGTCATAATGGAGGGCTTCGGGAGCCGGCGCCGGCGTCTCTGGCTGCCGCCTGCAGGGAATACCGCCGCTGGCCCGATTCTGCTTGAATCGCCCGATGCGGGGGTGACGGCCGGGAGGAACGGCGTCCGCACCGGTACGCCGCGCGCGGCCTCCCGCTTCGTCGCAGGAGCAAGGCGGCGTAGCACACACGCTACTCCGCATCGCACCAGACAACCCCGCCGGCGGCCCGTCGGGCTATTTCCGCCCCGCCGCCCACAAGCGCCATCACACCCTCCCGACTGGCGCCGATCTGACCGTTCTATCGCGACCACGACGGCGCCTCCTGCGCCCCCGCTGCTCGGCGTGCGCGCCGATCGTCGATGCTTGGTAAAGCTCGGTCCCGCAGGTGCTGCGGCTGATCATCGGCTTGCTGCCACACCACGCGCGCCGGCTTCCGAGCGGAGCTGACCGCCCTGTTTCGACGGCCGCGCCCGCACGCGCCGCGTCACTGCCGATCACCTGCAGAACCATGGCGCCGTGCCGTCGGATGAAGCAGGACCACCACGCACGATCCTCTCGGCCGGTGTCTCGCCTCGTTGCGCCCGCACGGCCGCCGCAACGTGAAGTGGCATGGCGCGCCATCGACCTGACCGGCCCTGAGTCTTGCCCGGTCGCGCGCGCCGCGGTATGGTGATCTGAAGAGGACGGACCCATGGCGCTCACCGATACGGATCTGCAGGTCGTGGTCGAGCATATCGACAAGCGTATTGACGAGCATGTCGACAGGCGTGTCGGCGAGCATGTCGAACGCGTGCTGCCGGCCATGCTGATCAAGACCGCACCCAACTACGCGGCCGACACGCAAAAGCTCATCTCCCGCATCGAAGAGAACCTGACCCGGGTCGAGGAACACTTGGCGCGGTCCGAAGGACGCACGAAGCAGGAGTTCAAGGCCCTCCGCGAGTTGATGCAGGCGGGCTTCGCGGCGGTGGACAAGCGCTTCGAGGAGATGAACGCCAGCATCGACAAGCGCTTTGAGGCGGTGGACAAGCGCTTCGAGGACATGAACAGGCGCTTCGAGGACATGAACAAGCGCTTCGAGGAGATGAACGCCAACATCGACAAGCGCTTCGAGGCGGTGGACAAACGCTTCGAGGACATGAACAAGCGCTTCACCTCGCTCCAGTGGATGGGCACCGTGGCGTTCGTGGTCCTCGGCATCGTCATTTCGGTCGTCGGGCTCCAGTGACGATAGCGCCGGCTGGGACCAGCCGGGAGATCAGGCTCGAAAGACCGACGGTCGGCGACGGGTAAGGTCCGAGGAACAGCGCCCGCACTGGTGCCGCCTCGAGCCGCCTGTCGTAGTCGCGCCCGGCGCGCTTGGCGGGCCCGACCAGGATCTTGACGGGCGCCCGGTTCTGCCGGCTATACCCGGTCCGGCCCTTGGCAGCGCAGCACGACGCGGCATGATGCGCGTCCAGCCGTCATCAGCACCAAACTGATCAAAGCATCCTGCCCTTCTCGCACGGGTCTCGCGGCGGCGGTACTCCTGCCGCCAGTTCGCGCGTCACTGCCTTGCCTGTCGCGCCGCCGCGCCGCGTGCTATGCTGTGCAGCGTCTGGAGGCGTGGTCGATGGCAAGTTCACTCAGCGCTCCGCTGGCGGCGCCGGTAGCGGTAGAGTACCCCAGTTCCGACGGCAAGCCGATGGCTGAAAGCGATTCCCAAAGGATACCTCTGACGTACGCCGTCGACCGGCTCCGGTACCACTTCCGCAACCACGCCGACGTGTACGCTTCCGGCAACCTGCTGATCTACTACGAGAAAGGGAATCCGGGCGCGAGGGTGGCGCCGGACGTGTTCGTGGTGTTCGGCGTGCGTAATGTCGAACGCTCGTCGTACCGGCTGTGGGAGGAGGGGAAGGGACCCGACTTCGTGCTGGAGATCACGTCGCGGGCGACGTGGCGGGAAGATCAGAGGAAGAAGCGGGAGTTGTATCGGCGGCTGGGTGTGCGGGAGTACTGGCAGTACGATCCGACGCGGGACTACCTGGAGCCGCCGCTGCAGGGGTCGGAGTTGGTGGGGGATGATTACGAGCGGCTGCCGGAGCGGGAGATGGCGGACGGGACCCTGGCGCTGCGGAGCGAGGTGCTGGGACTGGAGTTGCGGTTGGCCGGCCGGCGGCTGCGGTTCCACGATCCGCAGAGCGGAGAGGACCTGCCGGACTTGGCAGAGGCCGAAGACCGACGCCGTGAGGCGGAGGCTCGCGTTGAGCAGGAAGCGGCCGCCCGTCGCCGGGAGGCGGCCGCCCGCCAAGCCGCAGAAACCCGCGTCCAACAGGAAGTGGCCGCCCGTCAAGCGGCCGAAGCGCGTTTGGCCGAACTTGAGAAGGCTGTCCAGCGACAATCAAGATGAGAATGCGCTGCGAACGGCGAACGGCGACCGAACATCACCGAACGGATGAAGGTCCCCGAAGGCGGCGTAGCTCACGCTACCCCGCATCGCCCAAGACAAGCCCGCCGGCCCGCCCCACGGCCCGGCGGGCTTTTTCACGCCCAACGAAAGCGCAAGGAGCACAAGCCATGAACGAAGACATCAAGAAACCGGATCACCTGTACAGATTCCCCTGCATGTGCCCGTGGATCGGCTCAAGGTACGGATGCGGAAGGCGTCTGGCGATCGTGGCCGAGAGCCACTACCTGCCGCCGTGGCCATCGGGCGTCACTCCCTTGAATCATGACCCAGAGAAATGGTACGAGGCGCGACAGGAGGATTTTTCGGCCAAGACCCGTTCATACATGGATACTGACCGGTGCGTGAGAAATCGGCATGAGAGTGACGATGATACTTACCAGAAAATCGAGGCTGTCGTGTCGTTTGAGGAGATAGCGTTCTTCAACTACGTGTTTCGTCCGACGAAGAAGGACGAAGGGTTCTCGCAGGGGAAACTGTTCAAGATTCTCGATAAGGACAGGAAGGTCTCCAGTGAGATCATGGAGTGGTTCATCCGGAAGCATCAGCCGACGGCGATAGTAATCGCGTCCACCATAGTGATGAAGTGGACCTGTGTGAGATGTGATCTGGCCGCTCACCCCGAGATAGACATTTGTATGACGAATAACCCGGTGGCGTGGAGAGACAATCGGTTCGCGGAAGATGTGCAGGAATTCTTGAAGAATCCATCCTATCGTGGATCCCGAGCAGACTCGCCGTGGTGTCTGAACGAAGCCCAGAGAGACCGCTGCCGATCCTATCCTCGGAGAAGCGGGAAGCCCGCATCTTGACGCCTGGACCGGCCGGGAGCTTCGAAAGACGGTCAGCGCCGGCGACGGTAAGGCCCCAGGAACAGCGCCCGCACCGGTGCGCCGCGAGAGATGCCTCCCCCTTCGCCGCGCGCGACATCAACAAGCGCTTCGAGGACATGAACAAGCGCTTCACCTCGCTCCAGTGGATGGGCACCGTGGCGTTCGTGGTCCTCGGCATCGTCATTTCGGTCGTCGGGCTCCAGTGACGATAGCGCCGGCTGGGACCAGCCGGGAGATCAGGCTCGAAAGACCGACGGTCGGCGACGGGTAAGGTCCGAGGAACAGCGCCCGCACTGGTGCCGCCTCGAGCCGCCTGTCGTAGTCGCGCCCGGCGCGCTTGGCGGGCGCCCGACTAGGATCTTGACGGGCGGCCGGTTCTGCCGGCTATACCCGGTCCGGCCCTTGGCAGCGCAGCACGACGCGGCATGATGCGCGTCCAGCCGTTCATCAGCACCAAACTGATCAAAGCATCCTGCCCTTCTCGCACGGGTCTCGCGGCGGCGGTACTCCTGCCGCCAGTTCGCGCGTCACTGCCTTGCCTGTCGCGCCGTCGCGCCGCGTGCTACGCTATACAGCGTCTGGAGGCGTGGTCGATGGCAAGTTCACTCAGCGCTCCGCTGGCGGCGCCGGCAACGGTAGAGTACCCCAGTTCCGACGGCAAGCCGATGGCTGAAAGCGATACCCAACGGAGACCCCTGACGTACGCCGTCGACTGCCTCGGGTACTACTTCCGCAACCACCGGGACGTGTACGTGTCCGGCAACCTGCTGATCTACTACGAGGAAGGGACGCTGGCGAGGGTGGCGCCGGACGTGTTCGTGGTGTTCGGCGCAGGCAAAGAAGACCGCTCGTCGTATCTGCTGTGGAAGGAGCCGAAGGCGCCCGACTTCGTGCTGGAGATCGCGTCGCCGGGGACGTGGCGGGAAGATCAGACCAAGAAGCGAGAGTTGTATCGCCGGCTGGGGGTCCGGGAGTACTGGCAGTACGATCCGACGCGGGACTACCTGAAGCCGCCGCTGCAGGGGTTGGAGTTGGTGGGGGAAGATTACGAGCGGCTGCCGGGCCGGGAGTTGGCGGACGGCACCCTGGCGCTGCGGAGCGAGGTGCTGGGACTGGAGTTGCATCTGGCCGGCCGGCGGCTGCGGTTCCACAATCCGCAGACGAGGGATGACCTGCCGGACTTGGCGGAGACCGGAGACAGACTCCTAGAGGCGGAGGCTCGCGTTGAGCAGGAAGCGGCCGCCCGCCAAGCCGCAGAAACCCGCGTCCAACAGGAAGTGGCCGCCCGTCAAGCGGCCGAAGCGCGTTTGGCCGAACTTGAGAGGGCTGTCCAGCGACAATCAAGATGAGAATGCGCGGCGAATGGCGACCGAACGCCACCGAGCGGGTGAAGGTCAAGTGATCCATCGAGAGGGACGCCCCGGAGTACGGTCACGATCACCCCTCCGTAACCCCGAAGGCGGCGTAGCACACGCTACCCCGCATCGCCCAAGACAGCCCCGCCGGCCGGCAACGGCCCGGCGGGCCTTTCCGCCGGACAATCTCGTCAGCTGAAAGACAGCGGGACAGCGAACGTCAGACCGACAGGTCGAGCCGGCCGGCGCTGGCGTGGCGGCCGACGCGGACGCTGTACTACGCGCCGCCGCAGGGCCACAGCGCCGATACCTTGGCGCTGATGCGCCTCATCGACCAGACGGCGCTCCCTTCGCTACAGCAGCGCGCGCAATCGGCCGGCGATCACCGCTGCTTCGGGATCGGACAGGCAGGTCGGATTGAAGCGCAGCACGCCTTCGCGCACGCCGCCGGCGTTGACGTAGATGGCCGGATCGCCGCGCTGCAGCGCGGCGGTGACTTCGAGAGCGCTGCGCCGCTCCGGCCGTACCTCGACGATCGGGACGCCGTCGCGGCCGTCGTCCACCTGCACCCGGCACGGCGCGTCGCGGAGCAGATCGGCAAGCCGGTCGGCAAGGCGCCGCCAGCCGGCGATCCGGTCCCCGTCCGGGGTCGCCGCGAATCGCTGCAAGGCGATCAGCAGGCCGGCGATCTGCTCCTTGCCCACCTTGCACGGGCGTCCGATGCCGTGATGCGGGGCGCCCGCGATCGGCTCATCGGAGATCCAGGACGGCGGCCGCCACAGTTCCGGCAGCACGTCCTGGTCGAAGAGCTGCAGCGCCGCCGCTCCCACCAGCCGGCGGCGGCCGCACAGGATGCCGGTGCCCTGCGGTCCGCCGATCGCCTTGCCCCCGGAGAAGCAGACCAGATCGGCGCCGGCCGCCACGAAGGCGCGCAGGTTCGACTGCGGCGGCAGCCGGCCGGCGGCATCGACGATCACCGGGACGCCGCGCCCGTGCGCCTGGGCGATCACCTGTTCCAGGGGCGGCTGCGAGTACGGCTGGGCGACGTAGGCGATGGCCGCGGTACGCTCGTCGATGGCGGCGCCCAGCTCCCATGCCTCGGTGTCGCGGACGCCCGCGCCGGAGAATCGATCGGCGATGCCGACCTCGACCAGCTCGGCGCCGGCCGTGCGGATCGCGTGGTCGTAGAGGTTGCGGTGGCTGCGCGGGATCAGGATGCGGTTGCGGCCCTGCACGTGCGGCAGCCTGCCCATGCGGTCCGGATCGAGGCCGGTCAGACAGGCGGCGGCGCCAAGCAGCAACGCCGCCGCCGCGCCACTGGTCACCAGACCGGCCTCCGCTCCGGTATGCTCGGCGATGATCTCGCTGGCGCGCTCCTGCAGCGCCTCGATGGCCACGCAGTGGCCCATCGCTGCCGACACGGCGGCCGCCACCTCGGGGTCGGCGCGCCCGCCGCCCAGGCGGGTCGCGGGTCCCGACGCGTTGATGATGGTGGGGACACCCAGCCGGGCGAAGATGCCCTGCGGCGGTTCAATCACCGGAGCCGGAGTCCGTGGGCCGGGCGGTCAGCTACTGTCGGTCAGGCCGTACCTGCGCCGGAACCGTTCGATGCGTCCTGCCGTGTCGACCAGCTTCTGCTTGCCGGTGAAGAACGGATGAGAGGCGCTGGAGATTTCCAGGGTCACCAGCGGATACTCATTGCCGTCCTCCCAGGTCACCTTCTCCTTGGTCCGGGCGGTGGAGCGGGTCAGGAACTGGAAGTCACTGGCGGCGTCCTTGAACACGACCAGCCGGTACTCGGGATGGATGTCGGGCTTCATCGGCCGCTCACCGGACGCGCCACGTCCTTGAGGGTGAGCCCTTCGTCCTTGAGGAACCGCATCAACCCTTTCCTGGTCACCGTGCGCAACGCGCGCGCCGACAGCTTGAGGCGCACCACGCGGCCCAGCTCCGGTACGAACAGGCGCTTCTCCTGGATGTTGGGCCGCTGCACGCGCCGCGTCTTGTTATGCGCGTGCGATACGTTGTTGCCGCTGAGCGGCCCCTTGCCGGTCAACGCACATCTTCGTGACATGCCGCATAGTATGCCATAAGAGCGGTACCGGAGGGAAGGGGGCGGTTCCGGCCGGCCACCGTTACGCGCTGCGGCATCGCCCGGCCAGCCTGTCGGCCTACGCGGTCACTTCCCATCGCGGCCGGCCGGTGCGCAGGAAGTGGCCGATCGCGTCGACCGAGTCCTCCCAGAACCGGCGGATCAACGCGTCGCCCGAGCCGGCCAGGTGCGGCGTGAGCACTACCTGCTCCATGCGGGCCAGCGGACTGTCGGCCGGCAGCGGTTCCGGGTCGAACACGTCGAGCGCGGCGCCGGCGATCTGCCCGGATCGGAGCGCGGCGATCAACGCGTCCTGATCGACGACCTTGCCGCGCGCCGTGTTGATCAGGACTGCGTGCGGCTGCATGGCGGCGAGCTCGCGCGCGCCGATCAGCGCGGCGGTGGTCGCCAGCAGCGGGACGTGGATCGACACGAAGTCGCTGGTGCGCAGGAGCCGGTCCAACTCGACCGGCTCGGCGCCGCCGGCGCGGATCGCGGCGTCGCTCCGGCCCGGGTCGGTCGCCAGCACCCGCAGCCCGAAGGGAGCGGCCCGCGCGGCGACTGCGGCGCCGATGTGGCCGAAGCCGATCAGCCCCAGGGTCATGCCGGCCAGTGCCGGGCCGGTCTGCGGATCGTCGTCGGAGTAGCGGCCCCGGCGGATTTCGCGGTCCTTGCGGACGATGCGGCGATGCCGCGCCAGGAGCAGGCCCATGGTGTGATCGGCCACCACGTCGCGCGTCGCCTCCGGCGTGTTGCCGACGGCTATGCCGCGCGCGCGCGCCGCGGCGACCGGGATGTTGTCGGTGCCGCTGCCGCTGCGCAGCACCAGACGGCAGTCGGGGAGCGCCGCGAGCACGGACTCCGTGAGCAAGCGCCCGCCGCCGAACACCCAGACCACGACCGCGCCGCGCGCCGCGTCGATCACCTCCGCGGCGCCGGCGCAGTCGCGTTGCCGCAAGTCGCCTCCCGCCGCCGCGATCCTCTCCGGCAGGTCGGTGGGGACCGCATAGTGGTCGCGAGAGATCAGGGCTACCAGAGCCATTCGCTCATGGTATCATAGGGTGTCCCGATGGCGGCCGGCGTGAGCGCACCCCTGATCGTGGCCGTCGTGGTCCAGTTGGGTTGCCAAGTCTTCAAGATGATCGTCGGCTCGTCGCGCTCGCGTTCCTTTGCATGGCGGCGGCTGTTCGCCGCCGGCGGCATGCCGTCGTCCCATACCGCCTTCGTGGCGACGCTCACCACCGCCATCGCCCTGCGCGCCGGTATCGCCTCCGACCTGTTCGCGATCTCCTGCGCGTTCAGCCTGATCATCATCTACGACACGATCCGCGTGCGCGGCGCGATTCAGATCAACTCCGAAGCTCTGCGCGAGGTGGTCGCGCCCATGCCCGAAGAGAGCCGGCCGGCGACCTCGCATGACGTCGGGCACTCCATCCCGGAGGTGGTCGTCGGCCTGCTGATCGGCGTCGGCGCCGCCACGGTCGCCCGCCTGCTGAGCATGTTGTAGCCGCGGCCGACGTTCGCGGGCGCTGCCGGGAATCGGTCGGCACGCTATGATCGACGAGCGATGAGGCACGCGGCGCGCGCGCTGTGCGCGGAACTGGACGGCGCCGCCGATCCCGAGCAGGCGCGGCACCTGCAGCGGTTCTTTCGCACGGGACCCGGCGAATACGGCGAAGGTGACCGCTTCCTGGGGCTGCGCGTCCCGCAGGTGCGGGCGATCGTCCGCCGCCATCGCGATCTGCCGCTGCCCGACTTGGCCGACGTGCTGGCGAGCCCGTACCACGAGCACCGGCAGGCGGGGCTGTTCGTGCTGACCGAGCGCTACCGGCGCGCGGCGCCGGCAGACCGGGAGACGATCGCCGCCTTCTACCTGCAGCAGCTCGACGCGGTGAACAGTTGGGACTTGGTTGACGGGTCGGCGCCGCACATCCTGGGCGCCCATCTGCTGAGCCGCGACCGCGCCGTGCTCTACGAGCTGGCGCGCTCCGGGCGCCTGTGGCGCCAGCGCGTCGCGGTGCTGGCCACCTTCCGGTTCATCCAGGCCGGCCAGTTCGACGACACGCTGCGGCTGGCCGAGCTGCTGCGCGACCACCCGCACGACCTGATCCACAAGGCGGTCGGCTGGATGCTGCGCGAAATCGGCAAGCGCGACCAGGCGGTCGAGGAGCGCTTCCTCGACCGCCATGCCGCGCGCATGCCGCGCACCATGCTCCGCTACGCCATAGAGAAGTTCGCCCCCGAGCGGCGCCGCAGCTACCTGCAACAGCGGTGACCGGATGAGACTCGGTCCGAACCGGAGCACGGCGTCATTACCGGGCACACCCTGCTGTCCGCGCTGCCGGAACGTCGACATGCGCGACCCCCGATCCACCTGCCGAACACATTGCGCGAACAGACCCGGCATGCGGAGAACGAGAAGACGGTCGATACGGCGCTGGCCGCCGACCTTCTGAGCTGGGCGCGCAGCGATCCGGGTGAGTGGGCGCTGATCCTCTCCGAAGACGACGACTTCGTACCGCCCGTCTTGGCCGCCGAAGCGTGGACCAAACCGCATGGCGGCCGCGTGTATATCGTACGGTCCCGTAAGAAGGGACCCTACCTGAAATTGGACGGACTGATGATGGAGGCGAACCGATGAATCTCGACAGCTCGCAGATCCTCGAGGACTTGATCGTGTTCGCCGACCTCGGTACCGAGCCGCCGACGTTTCGCGGCGATCAGCTGGTCAGGATGATCCGTCAAGGAGAAGAGCTGGAACTTCGGTTCCATGATGATGGCGCCGGAAAGGTGAGCGAGCGTTCCGTGGACACCGGCAAATCGCGATCCCACGCGTCGTATCGGGCGCTCCTGGCATCGGAAGGATGGGGCGACCTGAGGGCATGGGCGGAACACCAGAAGATCGCTCTGCGGCAAGCCCGGAGGAGAGGTATCGATCCCATCCCCGTTACCGGATCACTCCCGGACGGCAACGATCCGATTGACATCGATACGCTCGACGACCGCTTGACGACGCACGGTCACGACGGTCAATCGGTCCACGTCATGCTGATCGACGGCCCGGCGGGCATCGGCAAGACCACGTTCATCTCGTCGCTTGCGCTCTCTCGCGCCGAAACATTCCGGACCCGTCGGCGGCCGCTCGTGCTCCACGTACAGAGTCGCGGCCGCATACTCACCCACCTGCAGGACATGATCGCGTTCAGCCTGCAGAAACTGCGCTTGGCGCTCACGTTCGATCAACTTCCGGTGCTCGTCCGGCATGGATTGGTGACCCTGGCCATCGATGGTTTCGATGAGTTGGCGGATCCTGACGGATACGACTTGGCATGGGGTCAGATCAACGAGCTCGTCGGTCAGGTTCGCGGCTGGGGCACCCTCATCCTCGCGGGACGGGAGACGTTCATCGGCCTCGAACGCATCCAAGCGCGCATCACTTCACTGACTGAACGCGACATCGTCGACGTGATGACCTTGCAGGCTCCCGAGCCAGCTATCGCCAAGAGCTGGCTGAAAAAGAACAACTGGTCGGACGACGATCTGCGATCCGCCGAAGCGCTCTTCGAGCCGGACTCCTATGCGTTGCGTCCCTTCTTTCTATCTCAGCTCTCCGATCCCGAAATGGCTTCGAACATCAGGCAAAAGGCAGCCGGGAGTCTGCTCGGCTTCCTCATCGATTCGATGATCGATCGCGAAGCGGGCAAGTTCGGCGGCCCGGTCGCCGAGGTCCTGAACGAAGACGAGCGCCGAGACTATCTGCGGAGTCTTCTTCGCGAGGCCGCGCGGACGATGGCGGACGACCGGACGGAAGCGATCGATGAGCAGATGCTGACGTGGGTGGTCGAGGCAGCGGTCGATGCGGTGGTGCCCGCAGGCATGTCTCCGGAAGTCGTCAGATTGCTGAAGAACCGAGTCGCGTTCACGGCGTTCATGGAGCAGGACGACGCGCCAAACTATCGGCGATTCGCCCACTCCCAGATCTACCATCACTTTCTGGGGCTGGAGACGATCGACGCGATCGTGAAGGGAGAGATTCCGAAGTACGTCAGGCGGAATATCATGGGAGCTGACTTCCTGTCTGCGTTCAGCGACCTGGTTGCGGCGATGGCCGGAACGGACTCGGAACGAATCGGCGAATTCTTCAGATCGGCCTCCCGTGAGGTGGAGACCTATGCATGGATCGATCAAGGCGTGCGCAATCTCGGCGCCTGTCTGGTCACGATGCTCCCGGCGATGGAAGGAGGGCCCGATCTCGAGCTCCGTAATCTCGACATCGACGAAGCGTTGATACGGGGGACCGTGCCGACCGCCATATTTCATCACGGGACCGTGAATCAGTTGGATGTCAGGGGCGCCGATCTTCAGGCTCTGACGTTCGAGGCGACCAGGATCGTCACGCTCGTCGTCGATGAAGCTACGCGCGTACCGGTCTCGCTTCCCATTCCCGCGCGGCTCCAACGCGCGGGACCCAGCGCGCAATCGACCGAGGTGATCACCGACCCCGTCCAAATCGAAAACTGGCTCGGCAAACACGGGAGGAGCGAACACGGCGACCATGATGATACCGGTCTGGTGCCACCAAGCTTGCGAGACCATCCTCTTCTGAGGCTGCTAGGTCGCGTGTGCCGCGCCAAACCGTATTGGCTCCCCCTGGACAAACAGACTCATTTCCAGACCTACGTCGCCGATCCATGGTGGAGCGACCTGCTCGAGCTCCTGGAGGAGCATGACTTGGTGCGACGCGAACGGAAGCCAGTGTCGGGCAGCGGAACAGAGCTCATTCACGTCAAACGATCGAAAGCCATACTGACCGAAGCACAAGACCCGGGGATCGGGAGTTCTATGAATCTCTCGTGGAGAGGATCGGCTGAGGAGCATCCATCAGTCTGTCGGATCGGCGCCAGCGGCCGATCCGACAGACTCCGAGTTCCCGGCGGGTCAACCGCGGGCGATCAGGCGGTCGATGCGGTCGCGGTCGAAGCCGACCACGACGGTGCCGTGGTAGTCGAGCACCGGCACGCCGTGCTGGCCGGAACGGTGCGCCATTTCGGCCGCCTTGCGTTCGTCGCGGCTGACGTCGTACTCCACGAACTTCACCTGCCGCTCGCGCAGGTAGCGCTTCAACTGCGTGCAGTAGCCGCAGCTCGGCGTCGTGTACATGCGTACCGCCATCACGCGCCTACAGGTGGAAGACGCACATCTTCAGCTCGGTCATCTCCTCGACCGCGTACTTCGGCCCTTCCTTGCCCATGCCGGAGTCCTTGAGCCCGCCGTACGGCATCAGGTCGGCCCGCCACTGGGTGCCCCAGTTGACGTGGATGTTGCCGGATTCGACCTGCCGCACGTATTGCATGGCCCAGTTGACGTTCTCCGTGAAGATGGCGGCGCTCAGGCCGTAGTTGGTGTCGTTGGCCAGCGCGATCGCCTGGTCGATGTCGTCGACCTTGGTGATCCCCACCACCGGGCCGAACACCTCGTCGCAGGAGATGCGCATCTCGGGGCTGACGCCCTCCACCACGGTCGGCTGCATGATCTGTCCGTCGCGGCCGCCGCCGGTGACCAGCGTGGCGCCGCCGGTGACCGCCTCCGTCACCCAGCCCTCCACGCGTTCGGCGTCGGACTGGCGGATCATCGGCCCCATCTTGCTGTCGGCCTGCAGCGGATCGCCGGTGTTGATCGCTTCCACCTCCGCCTTGAAGGCGTCGACGAAGCTGCCGTACACGTCCTTGTGCGCCAGCACGCGTTGCGTGGAGATGCAGACCTGTCCGGCGTTGGAATAGCCCGACATGGCCGCCGCCTTGGCGACCTTTTCCGGATCGGCGTCCGGCATCACCACGAACGGCGCGTTGGAGCCGAGCTCCATGGTCACCTTCTTCAAGCCGGCCACCTTGCAGATGTGCTCGCCCACGTCGCGGCTGCCGGTGAAGGTGATCTTGCGCACGCGCGGGTCGGCGCACAGCGCGTCGCCGATCCGGCCGCCCTGACCGGTCAGGCACTGCACCGCCTCCGGCGGGGCGCCGGCGTCCAGCAGCAGCTCCACGACCTTCAGGCCCGACAGCGGGGTGTCGGTCGCCGGCTTGAGGATGATGGCGTTGCCGGCCGCGAAGGCGGGGCCGACCTTGTGGCAGACCAGGTGCAGCGGGAAGTTGAACGGGCTGACGCCGACGACGACCCCGCACGGCACGCGCAGCGTGAAGCCGACCTTGTCGCGCACGCCGGGCGCCCCGTCCAGCGGCAGCACCTCGCCGCCCAGGCGCTTGGCCTCCTCAGCCGACAGGGCGATGATCTCGGTGGCGCGCGTCACTTCCAGGTCCGCCTCGCTGACCGGCTTGCCTTCCTCCAGGGTGATGATCCTGGACAGTTCCCCGGCCCGCTCGGCCATCAGTTCCGACGCGCGGTGCAGGATCTCGTAGCGCTCGTAGCCGGTCATGGCGGCTACCTGCCTGGCAGCCCGCTGCGCGGTCGCCAGCGCGGTCTGCACGTCGTCCAGGGTCGCCCGCGGCACCGTGTCCACGACCGATCCGTCGAACGGGTTGAGTACGTCAATGGTCTCGGCGGCATCGACCCAGGCGCCGCCTACAAGCATCTTCATTCGATCCTTACCTCCGAAAGTGCGTTACGAAACCGTGCGTTCCGCCGAACATGCGTTTCCCGAACGTGCGCGGCCGACGTGCGCGGGCCGGCCGCTCATCGAGCTGCATCGCCGGCAGGCGAGCCGCCCGCATCGCCGGCCATCACGAACGCCGAGCGGTCGGCGTCGACCAGATCGGCGAGGGTGAAGCTCGACACCTCTACATAGTACTCCGAATCGGTGCTCTTCACGACGTAGGCGCCGTCGTCCCCGCCCGCGCCGATGACGAGCTCCAGGCCGCCGGCGGCGCCGTCCTCATCCGGCCTCGGATCGATCCTCACGACCGCCGCCGGCCGGTCGAGCCCGGCGCCATCGGGCGGCTCGGCGCCGAGCGGCTGCCGCATCCGCAGCGAGCTGAAGCGGTCCACGAAGGCGGTCACGCGCTCCTGGTCCACGACCTCGCCGTCGCCCAGCGCGGGCGAAGTCCACCCCTCGTCCGACCGCTCGAAGCGAAACGAGCCGGCCGCGTTCTCCAGCTCGAAGGCGGCGACCCGATCGGACTCGACGCGCACGTAGACCGGATCGACCCAGGACGACCGGTCGGCCGATACCTGCCACGGCGCCAACCCATCCACGCTCCAGACCTCGTCCTCGCCGTCGACCCGCACGTGCGCGCCGCGCGTGCCGGCCGCGGCGCCGACGTAGAACAGGTACGCGCCGGTCCCGGCAGCGATCCGCAGGCGGCGCTCGAAATCGTCCGGCAGCACGCGCAGCTCGCGCCGGCCGGCGTCGGTGCGCGCCACCAGTCGGTCCCGCCGGGCGGCGACGAGCCGGTCGAGCAGGTCGGCTACGCGCGCGCCGTCGGCGGGATAGCCGCCGGCGTCGCTCAGCACCCAGTCGGTCTCCTGACGGGCCATGACGACGCTTCCGCCCGCGCCGTCGTCGATCTCGATACGCTCCGCCGCTCCGGCGGTGAGGCCGGCAAGCAGCGGCTCCGGCGCCGCCTCCCGGCCGGGCAGTCGCGTGACGGCCAGCACCGCGATCTGCGCGACCAGCACCGCCGCCAGCACGGTCACGCCGCGTTCACGAAGCAGGGACGCGCTCAAGGCGCCGCCTCCCGGCCGGCCGGCTGCCGGTCGGCCGGTTGCCGATCTTCCGGCGGCGCGTCGTCGCCGGCAGTCGGGCCGTACATCGGACGCTCGCCGCGCCGGCGCATCCACCACACGATGCCCACCCCCGCCAGCAGCAGCGCCACCACGACGTAGTTGACCACCTCCCAGGCGCGTTCGGCCGCGTCGTCGATCGGCAGGAGCAGCCGGGTCACGGCGCCCTCCGAACGGATGCCCAGCAGGTCCAGGTCCTCCACCGCCCAGTCCACGGCGTTCTGCAGCGCCTGCAGGCTGTTGCGGTAGCGCTCTCCGTGCAGGCTGGCCGAAAGGCTCATGATCGTGTCGTTGAGGAACTCGCCGCTGCCGAACACCACCAGTCGGGTATCGTCCGGCGAGGCGTCGATCATGGAGCGCCGGTCGGCCGCGTCCTCGCCGGGCGGCCCGGACGCCGCGAAGGCGCTGTCGAACCGCCCGGTGACGGTCACCGCCAGCGGCCATTCCTGGCGGTCGTCGCCGGCCGCGAAGCCGGTGTTCGGAAAGCTGTCGAAGTCCGGCTGCGCGCTCGGCTGCTCGACGGTCCACGCCTCGACCGTCGAGCGCAGCAGTACGTCGACCTGTCGGCCGGCCGCCAACGCTCCGTCCACGGTCAGCGGCGACGCCCAGTTGAGGGTGACCGCCTCCAGGGACGAGGTGATCGGATGGGTCCGTGACATGCCGTCGCGGCGCACGTCGACGAAGTACGGATAATCGACGGCGCGAATCTGCAGGATCGAGCCGCTCTGCACCGTCGTGGGAAACGACTCGTTCTGCGGGTCCATGACGACGCTCGACGCCACGCCCACGCCGTAGGATTCCAGGAGCGCCGCCATCCCCTGTCCGGCCCGGCTCAAGGTGAGACCGCCCGTGAACGGGTCGGCGTCGGCGCGGTGGCTGCCGGCCGCCACCAGCAGCGCGCCGCCCCGCATCAGATACTGATCGACCGCGAAGCGCTCCCGGTCGCTCAGCGCCTGCGGCGCCACGACCACCAGCGCGTCGACCTGCGGCGGTACTTCACCATCGTTCAGGTCGACGTCCTGCACCGCATAGTCGCCGGCGAGCTGCTGCTGCAGAAGCTCCCACGAGGCGAACGGCTGCTGCGGCCTGCCGAACGGGTCCTGGGTGGGGACGGCGGGGGGCAGGCTGACGCCGACGGTGCGCAGAAAGCCGGGGGCGATCCGCTTCAGCGCCGCCTCCACCGCCGCGGTGACCGAAGCCGCGCTGTACTCGTCCTTGGGCCGCACGATGAACGCCTGATCGCCGGACGTGAGGATCAGGTCGAAGTAGTAGGTCTCCGTCGAGAACAGCGACGCGGAGATCGGCTGCAGGCCGTAGCGGTCGGCCAGCTCCTGCCGGCCCGCAGCTCCTCCGGGGCCGGGGTCGACCTCCCGGAACGCCAGCGCGCCGCCCGACCGCTCGGCCAGCGCGCGGGCGGCCTCCACCACCGTGGCGCGCGGCTCGTTCAGGTCGGCCGGCAGCGTGGCCGGCGTCACGTACAGCGCCAGCTCCGCGGGACCGCTCCCCGCCGCACCGCGCAGCGCCGCGAACAGCGAATCGATGCTGCGGAACCCCGACGACGCCTTCTTGATGGCGCGCGTCAGATCGTACTCGAAGTTGCGCAGGCGCACCTCGATGGTGGCGCCGCGGCCGCGGTCGATCCGTATCAGGTCCTGGAACCCCAGCACCTCGTATTGATCGCCGTAGCTGACCAGCACGTCGAAGTAGGAGTTGACGATGCCCTGCTCGAAGCGGTCCTCGACCTGGAAGGGCGTGGGGCGGATGCTGTAGCGTTGCGCGGCCTCTTCCTCGGCTTGCGGGTCGGTGCCGGGGTCGATCACCTGGGCGGTGACGGCGCCGCGGCCGGCGATGCGGTACTCCTCCAGCAGGCCGCCGATCTGCGGCGCCAGCGGCGCCAGCAGCGGATGGGTGCGCTCGCTCAGGTAGGCGCGGATCAGCAGCGGCTCGGCGAGGTCCTGCAGCAGCGAGACGGTCGCCGGCGACAGCGAGTAGGCGCGGTCGGCGGTGAGGTCGACGCGCAGGCGCGCGAACGGCCCCAGCCACACGTTGAGCACGATCAGGTTGGCGGCGGTCAGCGCGGCGGCGGCCAGCGCGCGCCGCCGGTAGCGCGCGGTCACCGCGCCGCGGCTCCAGCGCTTGGCGTCGAGCGCCAGCACGCAGGCGACCAGGAAGCCGGCGGTGAGCGACAGGTAGTAGACCAGATCGCGGAGGTCCAGGACCCCGCGCTCGATCGAGGCGAAGCGGCTGCCGGTGCCGATCTGCCGCAGCAGATCGCCGGCGCCGCCGGCGAAGTCCGTGACGCCCGGCGTGCCCACCAGGTAGAGCGCGCCGCCGACCACCGCGGTCGAGATGAACGCCACGATCTGGTTCGAGGTCCGCGACGACAGGAACAGGGCGAGCGCGGCGTAGGCGCCGGCCATCAGCAGCGACGCCAGGTAGCCGCCGATCACCGGTCCGGGATCGAGGTCGCCGAGCATCGCGACCGTCAGCGGCAGCGGCAGCGTCAGCAGCAGCGCCGTGGCCACCAGCACCTGGATCGCCAGGAACTTGCCGAGCACCAGCGAGAACGGCCGCACCGGCAGGGTGAGCAGAATCTCCAGCGTCCCGGAGCGCTGCTCCTCGCTCCATTGGCGCATGCCGAGCGCCGCCACCAGCAGCATCACCAGCAGCGGCAGCCACGCAAACAGGGGCCGCAGGTCGGCGACGCCGCGGGCGAAGAACGCCTCCACCCAGAAGAAGGTGAACAGGACCGCCGCCAGGAACGCGCCCACGGCGATGAAGGCGAGCGGCGAGCTGAAGTAGCTCACCACCTCCTTGCGCGTGACCGACAGCGCCGGCGTCATGCGGTCCCCTCGTCGTCGGCGCCCGTGCCGGCAGCATCGCTATCGCTGTCGGCGGAACCGTTGCCGGCGCCGGAGGCCAGCGCGTCGAACA
Organism: Spirochaetia bacterium; assembly: GCA_965203515.1. GTDB lineage: Bacteria > Spirochaetota > Spirochaetia > SZUA-6 > Bin103 > CATQHW01. Next base: position 2,678,214 of record OZ241907.1, on the reverse strand, counting down.
CCATCTCCAGCGTGCGCCGCTCGTGGCGCAGCTCGCTCACCGGCCAGCGGCCGGCGGCCGCCGCGTCGAACACGGCGCGGCTGAGCGCGTCGACCGGCGCCCCGGCCGTGATCCGGTACCGGACGCCGCGCTCGTCGCGCTCCCGCTCCGCCGCCTGGACCCCCGGGATGGCCAGCAGCCGCTCGCGCACGGCCGGCATCTCATGGGCCAGGGTGAGCAGCACCGCGGTGCCGGCGGCGAGCGTCTCCAGGTCCGCGTCGGCGCGGATGCGGCCCTGCATGATGATCACCGCGCGGTCGCACAGCGCTTCCACCTCCGACAGGATGTGGGTGGAGAACAGCACCGTGCTCCGCCGGGCCAGCTCGCGGATCAGCCGGCGCATCTGCACGATCTGCGTCGGGTCGAGCCCGACGCTCGGCTCGTCCAGGATCAGCAGCCTGGGCTGGTGGAGGATCGCCTGCGCCAGCCCGACGCGCTGGCGGTAGCCCTTGCTCAGCTCCCCGATCGGCCGCGTCATCTGGTCGAGCAACCCGGTCTTCGCAAGGGCCTCTGCGATCCGCGCGCGTCCCTCCTCCGCGGACAGGCGGCGCAGCTCGGCGACGTGGCGCAGGTACGACTGCACGGTCAGTTCCGGGTAGAGCGGCGCGTTCTCCGGCAAGTAGCCGATGCGCTGCTGGACCGCCAGGGCATCGGTGAGCACGTCCAGGCCGTCGACCGTGACCGTGCCGTGATCCGGCTGCAGGTAGCCGGTGAGGATCTTGAGTACCGTCGTCTTGCCGGCGCCGTTGGGTCCCAGCAGGCCCACGATCTCCCCGGCGGCGATCGAGAAGCGCACGCCGTCAAGCGCGCGCACCGAACCGTACGACTTGCCCAGTGCCGTGACCTCGACCATCGGACCCGCCGGGAAGATAACGAAGACGCCTCGCCGGCGGCTACCCTTTCTTCTACTCAGGCGGCGCCGATCAGGCCAAAAGCTCGGCGATCGTGTCGACCGTCCGGTCGGGCCGCACCGTCCCGTCGCCGGCGGCGCCCGAGGCGGCGTGGCCGCGCGCCCAGACCGCGTGGATACCGGCCGCCTGCGCGCCGGCGATGTCCCAGGCAAGGTCGTCGCCGACCATCCACGCCTCGGCGGCGTCCGTTCCCAACCGCTCCAGGGCGAGCCGGAAGATACGCGGGTCGGGCTTGCCGAAGCCGACCTCGCCTTCCACCAGCACCGCATCGAACCGGCGGTCCACGGCGTGGCGGCCGATCTTGGCGCGCTGTGCGGCGGCGCTGCCGTTGGTGACCAGCGCCAGCCGGACGTTGCGGCGCCGCAGCTCGGCGACCGCCTCCAGCGCGCCCGCTATCGGTTCCAGGACGCGCAACCGTTCGGCTACGAACCGCCGCCCCAGCGCCGCCGCGTCGACCGCCGCGGTCACCCGCAACGCGGCCAGCGCGCGCTCGACGATCCGCGCCCGCGCCCCGGCCTGGTCCATGCGCGCGTGCGCTCGGCGCCGCTCGTCCGACCAGAACCACGTTTCGGCCATCCGCAACGCCTCGCGCACGGGTGCCGACGGCAATCCGGTATCGGCGGCAAGCCGATCGGCGACGGCCGCCATCGCTTGCCGGGCCGCCGCGCTGGAGGCGAGCAGGGTGTCGTCCAGGTCGATCAGCATGGCGCGCGGCAGCGGAGACACGGCGCTTGCCTACGGAATCGTGGACCGGCGGCCCTTGATCAGGAAGTAGGCGCCGGCGAGCGTGACCACCAGGGAGGCCAGGCCGACCAGGGTGAGCGCCGATGCGGCGGCGACGTCGAGGATGATGATCTTCCGGCAGATAGCGGTCAGCGCGATGAGGATCAGGAACTCGACGTGCACGTGCGCGTCGGACAGGAACAGCTGCACCGCCTCGACCAGCTCCACGCCGATCAGCACCAGGAGCACGAAGCTGAACAGGCCGAGGATCTGATCGGCCGTCAGTTGGGCGACCGGCGTGCCCAACAGCTCCACGGCCAGCAGCCACCCGAGCCGCACGATCATGACCGCGAGCAACACCAGCACGAGCACCAGCACCATCACCACCACGACGCGCTGCACGTTGGCCACGTAACGCGGGATATCGCTCGTCCAGCGGCCGGGCGATCGCTGCGTCCCCGACTCCTTGGCGGACGGTCCCGACGCCGCCGACTTCACGCCGTCACCCCGGCACGCACCTCAGCGCGCCTTCGCGCCGATGACGATCGGAACCGGAACCACGTCGCCACGTGCCCAAGATAGCCTGAGGCCGCGTAGTTCAGCCAACGTCGTCAGAGCAACGCTACATCCTTGAAATTTGAACATCATATGTTCAATATTCAAGGATGTCGTCCTTCATCGCACGAGACGAGATCGAAGCGCGGGTCACGAAGGCGCTGGGCCGCAGCCGCGGGGCGGTGCTGCTGGGACCTCGCCAGTCGGGCAAGACCACCCTGGCGCGACGGATCGCCGGCCGGCGCCGGGCGGAGTACTTCGACCTCGAGGATCCGGCCGACGTGGCGAGCCTGACCGCCCCCAAACTCACCTTGGAACGCGCGCGCGGGCTGGTGGTCCTCGACGAGATCCAGTTGCGTCCCGACCTGCTGCCGCTGCTACGGGTGCTGATGGACCGGCAGCCGCTGCCGGCGCGATTCCTGCTCCTGGGCAGCGCCGCTCCGGAGATCGTCCGCGGCGCCTCCGAGACGCTTGCCGGCAGAGTCGAGCTGGTCTCCATGTCGGGGTTCCGCATCGGCGAGACCGACGCCGGCCAAAAGGATCGTCTCTGGCTGCGGGGCGGCTTTCCTCCGTCGTTTCTGGCGGCGTCCGACGAGGACAGCTTTGCGTGGCGGCAGAGCTTCCTGCAGACGTTCGTCGAGCGGGACCTGGGCAGATTGGGCTTCGAGTTGGCGCCGCACGCCATGCGCCGCTTTCTGACGATGGCAGCCCACCTCCACGGGCAGCGCTGGAACGGCTCCGCGGTGGCCTCGTCTCTCGGCCTGTCGCACACCACGGCCAGACGCTACCTGGACCTCCTGTCGGGAGCGTACCTCATCCGCCAGCTTCATCCCTGGCTTCGGAACATCGGCAAGCGGCTGGTGAAGTCGCCCAAGGTCTACTTTCGGGACAGCGGTCTGCTGCACGCCCTGCTGGGGCTGGAACGCCGGCGCGACGTCGAGTCCCATCCCTGCTACGGAGCATCCTGGGAGGGTCTGTGCGTGGAAGAGATCGCGGCGGTCCGCGGCGAGCGCGACTGCTGGTTCTGGGCGACCCACGGCGGAGCGGAGCTCGACGTGCTGGCGCTCCATGGCGGCGCGCGCATCGGCTACGAGTGCAAGCTCACCGACAGCCCGCGTATGACGAAGTCCATGCACGTGGCTCTGGACGACCTGGAACTCGACCACCTGTTCGTGGTCTACCCCGGCGATCGACGGTTTCCGCTGGCGGAGCGGGCCACCGCCATCCCGTTGTCGGAGGTCCGCACGGCTGCCCGTTGAACGCCGCCCGCGCGGCGCTCATAGTCGTACCCATGAGCGAAGGCAGACCGATCGAGGACGATCCATGCGGCTGACCGCCGCGCCCACCTTCTCCGTGCTCATCGCCGGCGGCACGGTCGTCGACGGCACCGGCGGTCCCGCGTACCGGGCCGACGTCGGCCTGCGGGGAGATGTGATCGCCGCCATCGGCGACCTCGGCGCGGCCGCGGCCGACACCACCATCGACGCCGCCGGCCTCACGGTCACCCCGGGATTCATCGACGTGCACGTGCACAGCGAGCTGGCGCTGCTCGCCGGACACGACCGGCTGGCCGGCGCCCGGCAGGGGGTCACCACCAACCTGCTGGCCCCCGACGGCTTTGGCTGGGCGCCGCTCGACCATCCGGCCGGCCGGGAGCTGTTCGACTATACCGCCACGCTCTACGGCGGCCCGCGGATCGAGGCGCGGTGGCCGACCATCGACTCCTACCTCGACCGTTTCACCGGCGCCACGCCGCTGAACGTCTTCCCGCAGGTGCCGCACTGCGCCGTGCGCCTGCGCGCCATGGGCTGGGAGGCCCGCCACGCGACGTCCGACGAGCTGGCGGCGATGGAGGACGGCACCCGCGCATGGCTCGACGCCGGCGCCGGCGCGCTCTGCCTGGGGCTCGACTACCAGCCGAGCGCCAACGCCGGCTTCGATGAACTGGTGCGTCTGTGCCGCGTCACGGCCGAGCACGGCGGCATCTACGCCGCCCACCAGCGGTACGCGCACCTGGGCCGCCCGGTCGCCTGGCGGGAGACGATCGAGCTGGCCAAGGCGTCCGGCTGTCCCGTGCACGTCAGCCACGAGCGCGTCGACGCCGAGTCGGGCGCGGCCCTGCAGCAGGTGGAACGCGAGGGGGTCGACCTGACGTTCGAGTCGTACCTCTACCCGGCCGGCATGACCCACCTGGAGATGGCGCTGCCGATCGATCTGCATCCCGGCGGCTGGCCGGCCATGGTCGAGCGGCTGCGGCAGGACGGCGTGCGCCGCCGCTCCGTGGCGTGGCTCGACACCTTTCTGGGCCGCGCCGATCAGATCGTCGGCTACACCCGCTCCGGCCGCCGCGTCGGCCGGCGCATGGACGCCCTGGCGGCGGCGGCCGGCACGTCGGTCGGCGAGTTCGCCTTCGACTTCATCATGGAAGAGCAGGGCGGCGTGACGCTGGTCTATCCCTGGCAGACGCCGGTGGAGGAGCACGACCGCGTGATCGCCGCGACGGCCGCGCATCCGCGCATGATGGTGGCGAGCGACGGCGTCTACGACGTGCCGCATCCGCATCCGCGCAGCTTCGGCTGCTTCGCCCGCGTGCTGGGCGAGTTCGTCCGCGACCGCGGGCTGCTGAGCCTGCCGGAGGCGGTCTACAAGATGGCGGGCTTCCCGGCGGAACGCTTCCGCGTTCCCGACCGCGGCGTGATCCGGGCGGGCGCTGCAGCCGATCTGGCGGTGTTCGACGCCGGCGAGGCAGCGGCCCGCTCCACCTGGGACGACCCGCGCCGGGAAGCGGTCGGCATGCGCTGGGTGCTGGTCAACGGCCGGCCGGTGATCGCCGGCGGCGCGCCGACCGGCGCCCTGCCCGGCCGCGTACTGGCCCGCGCGTAGACGCCGCCGGGCGCAACGCGCATTTGTCCGGCAGCCGCCGAATCGCCTACGGTGCGGCATGGCCGGCTCGACCTGCGCCCCTGACGATTCGATCACCCGCGAGTACGTCGCGCGCCACCCGCGCTCCGCCGCGCTCTACCGGGAGGCGCTCGACCTGTTTCCGGGCGGCGCCACTCACGAGGTGCGCCGCGTGCTGCCGTTTCCGGTCTTCATGACCCGCGGCCGGGGCGCCGTGAAGTGGGACGCCGACGGTCACGAGTACGTCGACTACGTGATGGGTCATGGCGCGCTGCTGCTCGGCCACGGCCACCCGGAGCTGGTGGCCGCGGCGGCCGCGCAGCTTCCGCACGGCACCCAACTCGGCGCCAACACCGAGCAGGAGATCGCCTGGGCGCGCGCGGTGCGCGCGCTGCTGCCGTCGGTCGAGCGCATCCGGTTCCACAGCTCCGGCACCGAGGCGACGATGATGGCGGTCCGCATCGCCCGCGCATGCACCGGACGCGACCGCATCGTCACCTTCGCCGATCACTTCCACGGGTGGCACGACTATGTCGCGGGCGGCTCGGGCCGCTATCCGGCGACCGGCGTCCCCCAGGCGACCCGCTCCACGGTGACCACGCTGCCGGCCGCCGACCTGGAGGCCGTCGACCGGACGCTGGCCGCCGGCGACGTGGCCGCCGTGATGCTGGAGCCGACCGGCGGAGCGATGGGCTACTACGCCCTGGACCCGGCGGTTCTGCACCGGCTGCGTGAGATCACCGCGCGCCGCGGCGTGCTGCTCATCTTCGACGAGGTCGTCACCGGCTTCCGCGTCTCCAAAGGTGGCGCGCAGGAGCGCTACGGCGTCCGCCCCGACCTGACCTCGCTGGCCAAGATCCTCGCCGGCGGCCTGCCGGGCGGCGCGACCGGAGGCCGCCGGGAGCTGCTGAACGTCCTGTCCTTCCCTCCCGACGTCGATCCCCGGCGGCGCATCGGCCATCCCGGCACCTTCAACGCCAATCCGCTGAGCGCCGCCGCCGGCACGCGCTGCCTGCAACTGCTTGCCGACGGCGCCGCCAACGCCGCCGCCGAACGCGCTGCGCGCCGCCTGCGGCAGGGCATCGCCGGCGCCATCGCCGCCGCCGGCGTGACCGCCTTCTGCCACCAGCGCGCGTCGATCGTCTGGATCGTGTTCGGCAGCGCCTGGGAGGGCGATCCCGAACTCTGCGCGGCGCCGCGGGCGGCGCTCGCCGAGGGGCGCGCGCCGCGCTACACGGAGCCGTTCAAGCGAGCGCTGCTCAACCGGGGCGTCGACGCGTTGGGCGGTACGTTCATCGTCAGCGCCGTACACGCCGACGCGCAGATCGACCACACCGCCGCCGCGGTGGAGGATGCCCTCAGGCAGATGAAGGCGGACGAGGTCCTCCGCTGAGCCGCGCACGCCGGGAGGCGGTCCCCGGCGGCGCCACCCTGCGCGGGCTGATGCTGCCGGTGTTCCTGCCGGCCCTGCTGGAATCGGTCGGCGTCAGCGGGATGTTCCCGTTCATCCCGTTGCTGGCGGTCGAGCTGGGCGCCGGGTTCGCCGGCGCCGGCGCCGCGTTCGCCCTGCACGGCCTGGGCGGCATGGTCGTCGCCGTACCGGTCGGCCTTGCCTGCGCGCGGCTGGGCGAAAAGGGCATTCAGGTCGCCGCCGGCGTGGCGCTGGCCGGCTGCTGCGTCGGCGCCGCGCTGGTCGCCGCGGCGCCGGCGTTCGCGGCGCTGCTGCTGGGGATCGGCTGCTGCCACGGGGCGTGGCTGCTGGCGCGCCTGACGTGGATGAGCCGGGCCGCCGCCGCCGGGTTGCGCGGCCGGGCGCTGGCCACCACCGGCGGCGTCACCCGCATCGGCGCCCTGATCGGACCGATCGCCGCCGGCTTCATCGGCGACCGGTTCGGTCTGCAGGCGATCTTCGTCGCGCCGGTCGTGCTGGGGCTCGCCGCGGCCGTGCTGACGATGTACCTGATGCCCGCCTTCGCTCCGCAACGAACCGAGCCGGCGGCTGCCGGAGCGCGGCGCTCCGGCGCGCTCGGCGAGATCTGGCAGGAGCTGCGCAGCAACCGCCGCATCCTGGCCGCGGCCGGCGCGCCCATGGTCGCGCTGGCCGTCCTGCGCACGGCGCGGCGCGTGATCGTGCCGCTGTGGGGCGCCCACATCGGCCTCAACGTGGTGCAGATCGGTCTGGTGGCCGGCCTGACCGCGGGGATGGAGATCCTGATGTTCCCGCCGGCGGGGCTGGTCATGGACCGCCTGGGCCGGCGCTACGCCGCCGCCCCCGCTACGCTGCTGCTGGCGGTCGGGTTGGCGGCAACGCCGCTGACGCAGTCGTTCGCGGCGCTGCTGGTGGTCGGCCTGATCGGCGCCGTCGGCAACGGTCTGGGCAGCGGCATCAACATGACCTACGGGGCCGATCTGGCGCCGGCCGGCCGCACCGGACCGTTCCTGGGCCTGTGGCGGCTGATCAGCGACGCCGGCAGCGTGCTGGGGCCGACCATCGCCGGCGCGCTGGCGGCCGTGCTCAGCCTGGGCGGCAGTGCGCTGGCGGCCGGCGTGCTGGGAGTGGCCGGCGCGGTGGCGTTCGCGCGCCTGCCCGAGCCGGCCGAGCAGCGCCGCCGCGCCGACGCGAGCGCCGGCGGCTGACCCGACCACGATCCGGTGTCCGACCCGTAAGCCGGCTACGCGCCGGTGAAGCCGATCTCGCGGTGGGTGCCGTCGCAGAACGGCTTGTTGCTCGACGCGCCGCAGCGGCAGAGCGCCATCTTGTCCGAAGCTCCCTCGACCGGGTTGCCGCGTGCGTCCAGCAACGGCACCGGTCCGCTGATGAGGTAGGGTCCGTCGTCGCTGATCGTGATCTTGATTTCCGCCATCTCCACTCCTCCGCGTACAGGATGAACGGTCGGCGACCGCTGCTCAAGCGCCGCGAAATACCGTAAGATCGGCGTGTCCGAGGCGATCAGCACCATGGAGGCAGAACCATGCAACGGATGAAGCGGTCGGGAGAGCGGCTTGCCGCGGCGGGCCTCATGGCCGGCCTGTTCCTGGCGGCCGGCGCGACCGGCGCGACCGCCCAGTCGGCCGACGCGACCCGGTCGGCCGACGCGACCCGGTCGGCCGACGCGACCGCCCAGCCGGCCGAGGCGGCGCCGGCGGTCGCTTGGCTGGGGGTCGAGCTGACCGACGTCCGCACCGGCGAGACGTTCACGCTCGCCCAGTTCGCGGAGCAACCGGTTCTGCTGGAGGCGTTCGCGGTGTGGTGTTCGATCTGCACCAACCAGCAGCGGCAGATCGACGCCCTGCACGACGAAGTCGGCGACTCCGTGGTCTCGGTCGCCCTGAACACCGACCCGAACGAGTCGCAGACGCAGATCTCCCGCCATCTGGACCGCCACGGCTTCGACTGGCGCTACGCCGTGTCGCCGGTCGAGTTGTCGCGCTCGCTGCGCGACGAGTTCGGCGTGTCGGTGCTCCACCCGCCGTCCGCGCCGGTGATCCTGATCTGTCCCGGGCAGACCGAACGGACGCTGCTGAGACGGGGCGTCAAACGGCCCGCCTTCCTGCAGGAGCGGATCGCGGCGTGTCCCGCCACCGACGGCGGGGCGTGAGGGCTCCCCACGCTCGGTAACCTGGCCACCAGCTTCGTGCTGGGGCTGGCCACACCGCTGACGGCGGCCTGCGTGCTGCCGCTCTATCCCGGGTTCATCGCCTTCCTGGCCGCACGCCGGGAAGGCGCGCGCAACGCGCCGCTGACGCTGGGTCTGGCCGTGGTCGCCGGCGTCACCGCCACGATGGCCGCCATCGGGCTGGTCTTCTCCACGCTCCTGGAGCTGTCGCTCACCGCCGTCATCGCGGTCGCGTCGCCGATCGCCTTCGCGGTGCTGGCGGTGATCGGCGCGCTGCTGATCGCGGACGTCGACTTCAGCCGCCTGCTGCCGGCCGTGCGCGCGCCCACCGACGCCAAGCCGGTGCCGGCCGCATTCGGCTACGGCGCCTTCTTCGGACTCATCGTGCTGCCGTGCAATCCCGGATTCATCGGCGCCTTCTTCTCCAAGCAGCTCGCGGTGTCGGTGGGCGACTTCGGGCTGAACCTGCTCAACTTCGTGGTCTTCGCCGCCGGCATCGGCACGCCGCTGCTGGTCCTGGCGCTGGCGTCCGGGGCGTTCAGCCGGGCGGTCGTCCGGTTCCTGGGCCGCCACAAGAGCGTCATCAACCGCGCCGCCGGCGCCGCCATGCTGGCGATCGCCGGCTACTACCTGATCGCCGTGTTCGGCCTGCCGTGAACTCGGCGAAGCGTCCGTAAACCGGCGGCAGCAGCGGACTGGGCAGCCCGCCCCGCTCCCTCTACCATGCCGTCCATGACATCCGACTCACCCTTGCGCATCGGTCTGATCGGCTGCGGCGGCATCGCCCGCCGCCACGCCCAGTCCCTGGTCGCCGCCGGCGGCGCCGAGCTGGCCGCCATGTGCGACGTCGACACGGCGATCATGGAGCGCTTCATCGCCGACCACGTCCCGGACGCGCCGCGCCCGGCGCTGTTCACCGATCAGCAGGCGCTGTACGCGGAATCGGACCTGGACGGCGTCGTCATCGCCACCCCGCACAGCATGCACTGCGAGCACGCCTCGCGCGCGCTGGCCGCCGGCTGCCACGTGCTGGTCGAAAAGCCGATGGTCACCTCGGTCGCCGACGCGTACGCGCTCCGCGACCGCGTGGCGGCGGCCGGCAAACTGCTGCTGATCGGCTACAACACGCCGTGCACGCCGACCTTTCAGCGGCTCCGCTCCATCGTGCGCAGCGAGCGGCTGGGGCCGCTGGAGATGGTCACCGGCTACCTGACGCAGCCGTGGATGAAGCTCACCTCCGGCGCCCGGCGGCCCGGCGCCCAACCCTGGCGGCGCGATCCGGCGCTGGCCGGCGGCGGCCAAGCCTACGACTCCGGCGCCCACCTGCTGAACAGCCTGATCTGGACGCTGGAGTCGAGCCCCACGGAGGTCTACGCGATGGTCGACTGCAAGGGGATGCCGGTCGACATCAACTCCGCGCTGGTCGCCCGCTTCCAGAGCGTGCTGGCCACCATCGTCATCTCCGGCAACTGCCCGGCGGCCGCCTCCGGCATGGAGTTCATCTTCGCCGGCGGCCGCGTCTCCATCGACGGCTGGACGGGAGCGTGGATGCGCGCCTACGACGGTGATGGCGAGATCGACGAGCTGAGCTGCACCGGCGAGGCGACCCCCACCGCGCTCAACTTCCTGGCGGCGATCCGGGGAACGGAGGAGCCGGCCACCGGCCCCATCGACGGCGTCCGCCAGAGCGAGTTGATGGACGCCCTGTACGAATCGGCGCGCACCGGGCGGCCGGTAGCGCCGGCTCGGACCGACGGCGATGGCTGATCCGGTAGTCCTGGCCAAGGAGCTGGTCGCGGTCGACTCGGTCAGCCGCGTGAGCAGCGCCCCGGTCTGCGACGTCGTGGAGCGCTTCATGGAGCGGCACGGCTTCGAGATCGAGCGGCTCACCTACCGCGACGAGGCCGGCGTGCGCAAGGACAGCGTGATCGGCAAGAAGGGCCGCGGCGCCGGCGGGCTGGCGTTCTACTCGCACGTCGACACGGTCCCCGGCGACGGCTGGTCGACCGATCCGCACCGTCCGGTGGTGCGGGACGATCGCCTGATCGGGTTGGGAAGCTGCGACATGAAGGGGCCGCTGGCCGCCACGCTGTGCGCGACCGCCGCGCTGCGGCACGAACGGCTCGACCGCGCCGTGTACGTGGCGGCCACCGCCGACGAGGAGGTGTCGGGCGGCGGCGCGCGGCAGATCGATCGGGAGTCGGAGCTGTACAACGCCGAGTTGCCGCGCTGCGGCGTCATCGCCGAACCGACCCGGCTGGCGCCGGTCTACGCCCACAAGGGCGGGGCGCGCGTGGTGGTCACCGCGCACGGCCGCGCGGCGCACACCTCCACCGACCGCGGCGTGTCGGCCAACCTGCTGATCGCGCCGTTCCTGGCGGAGGTCGCGGAACTGGCGGAGACGTTCCGCACCGACGAGAGCTTCTGGAACCGCGATTTCGACCCGCCGACCATCGGCTTCAACATGGTCTTCACCGACTTCGGTACGCGGCCCAACGTCTCCGCGCCCAAGGCGGTCTGCACCGTGGCGTTCCGGCCGATGCCGGGCGACCGCACGCCGGACGTGATCGAGATGGTGAGCGCACGCGCGCGCGCGCACGGCCTGCAGGTAGAAGCGCGGGCCGGCACCCCGTTCCACGTCGCCCCGGACGCGGAGGTGGTGCGGATCGCGCAGGCCGCCTCCGGCGAGCGGCCGCGGACCGTGCCGTACGGCACCGACGCGCACGCCTTCAAGGAACGCGTGCAGCTCGTCGTGATGGGGCCCGGCGACATTGCGCAGGCGCACACCGACGGCGAGTGGATCGAGGTGGCGCAGCTCCGCCGCGCCGTGGACGTCTACCGGCGCATGGTGCGGGAGGTCTGTCAGGGGTAGCGCCGCCAGCGGGCGGCGCGGCTCCCTAGGTCAACCGCCCGCGGCCGAGTAGCGGCCAGACCGCCTCCACCACGCCGTTGCGCGTCGCGTAGATGGCGTCGTGCAGGACGACGGTGGTGTCCGAGTAGCCGGCGATGAACTCCAGACGGTCGCCAACGCCCGGCGTGTCCGACGGCTCCGCCAGGGTCAGCACGCCGTGCTCTGCCGAGAACCTGGCGCCGGTCACCGTCAACCGCTGGACCTCCGGAGTCGCGGAATCGACGCTCATGGTCTTGCGGCCGGCGTCGCAGACGACCCGCTCCGGCGTCGGCCGGCTGGTGACCGTGGCGACGATGCGCAGCGCGCATTCGTGATCGACGCCGAACCGTTGCCGGTACATGGCGTCGCCCAGCACGCCGCCGCCGGCCTGGATTTCGGTCACGCCCGGCTGGCGGGCGGTGATCCGGTAGCTGCCGGTGCCGCCGCAGCTCACGATGTCGATCGGCAGCCCGGCCGCGCGGCAGCGGTCGGCGCTGTCGGTCAACAGGCCGACCGCGTTCTCGATCGCGCGGCGCTTGGCGGCGGCCGGCTCGACGTCGAGCGTGTGCCCCTCCCACGCCATCAGCCCGGCCAGCCGCACGCCCGGCGTGCCGGCGGCGACGCGCGCCAGGCGCACCGCCGCCTCCCCGGGCGCGACCCCGGCGCGGTCCATGCCGACGTTCACCTCGACCACGACCCGCACCTCGGTGCCGGCGGCGGCGGCCGCGGCGCCGATCTGCCGCACGCCGATCTCCGAGTCGACCGCCACGGCCACGTCCGCGCTGCGGCGCAGGTGCGCCAGACGCCGCGCCTTGGCCGGCCCCACTACCTGATTGGCGACCAGGATGTCTTTGACGCCGCCGGCCGCCATCACCTCCGCCTCGGCCAACTTGGCGCAGGTCACCCCCAGCGCGCCGCGGGCGATCAGTCGGTGCGCCAGCGCGGGCGTCTTGAGCGCCTTGGTGTGCGGGCGCCAGCCGATGCCGGCTTCTTCGATCACCACGCGGGCGATCCGCTCGACGTTGCGGTCCAGCAGCTCCAGGTCGACCAGCAGCGCCGGGGTATCGAGATCGTCGACCGGCAGTCCGATCGGGGTGGCGGCGTTCACGCGCGGCTCCTCACGCCAGCCAGGTGGTCAGCTCGGCGGCCGGCTTCCGGGACGAGGTCGGCACCCGCTCCGCGAAGCCGGCGTACAACAGGCCGACCACCCGTTCCCGTTCCGGATCGACGCCCAGTACCGTCAGCGCCTCCGCGTCATCGATCAGGCCGCTGGTGCTCCACTGCATGCCGATGCCGTCCTCCCACGCCGCCAGCATGATGTTCTGGATCGCGCAGCAGGTAGCGGCGTAATCCTCCCGATCCCGCAGGGGATCGCCGGACACCGCGCAGGTCACCGCCATCACGGTCGGCTTGCCCATGAGCTTGGCGACCGCCTTGCGGCCGATCTCGCTGCGCGCCTCCGGCGTGATCTCGACCGGCACCGCGTCCTGCTTGAGCCGCGCGTAGACCTCGCCGAGCCGGTGCTTGCCCTCCGGTCCGACGACGATGAACCGCCACGGTTCGGTCAGCTTGTGGTTCGGCGCCCAGACGGCCGCCTGCAGCGCGCGCTCGATCCGCGGGCGCGGTACGGCCGCCGGCTGGAAGTCGAATACGGAACGCCGGGCGGCGATGGTTTCGAGTACCGACATGACGCCGCAATGCTATCGGCCCGGCACTCCGCGGTCAATCGCGGGGCGGCCGCTCCAGCGAGCGTTCATAGATGCGGTAGGTCTTGTGCCGGCGCGCGCCCATGTTCTCCAGGGTGTTGCGCATGTTGACGTTGTCCTCCAGCACCCAGGAGAACTCGCCGCCCAGCAGCCCCCGGCCGACGCCGCGCACCCAGGTCTCGTAGTAGAAGATCGCGTCGAGCCCCAGGTTGCGGAAGCGCGGGCGCACGCCGGTCGTGTAGACGCGCAGCAGGTCGATGCGGCGCCGGCCGCGCAGCAACCGCAGAAACCCGAACGGGAACAGCCGGCCGTCGATGTCGCGCAGCACCTGATTCCAGTCGGGCAGCGCCAGCGAAAACCCGGCCGGCTCGCCGTTCACGAAGGCGAACAGCGCCAGCTCGGGATCGATCAGCCGCCGCAGGTCGCGGGCGATGCGGTCGAGCTCCGCGTCGGTCTTGGGCACGAACCCCCAGTTGCGGCCGGACGCCTCATTGTGGATCAGCTTTATCAGGTCGAGGTCTTGGCGTATCCGGCGCGGGTTCCCCGACCGGACGGTCACCCCGTGACGCTTGCGCACCGCGGCCGCCACGCGCGCGATCTTGGGCGGTATCGCCGCTTCCGAGGAGTGCAGGTAGTAGGCGTACAGGTCCATCGCCTTGACCAGTCCCGCCCGTTCCAGCAGGCGCGGGTAGTACGGCGGGTTGTAGGCCATCAGGATCGCCGGCGGGCGGTCGAAGCCGTCGACCAGGATGCCGAGCGAATCGCTGGTGGACGGATTGAACGGCCCCCGCATGGCGGTCATGCCGCGGCCGCGCAGCCAGTCGGCGGCGGTCTCGAGCAGCGCCGCGGCCGCCTCCGGGTCGTCCGCGCACTCGAAGAACCCGAAGAAGCCGGTCGATTCGCCGTGGTACTCGTTGTGACGCGCGTCGACGATCGCGGCGATGCGGCCGATCATGCGGCCGGCGCGGAAGGCCGCGAACGGCTGCATCGACGCATGCTCGAAGAACGGGTTGGCGGCCGGATCCAGCCGCCGCCGTTCGCGCCGGATCAGCGGCGGCACCCACTGCGGGTCGTCCCGGTAGACCGCCCACGGGAACCGGACGAAGGCGCGCAGGTCGGCGGGCTGCGCGGGGCGGACGGACAGGCGGCGCGCGCCGGCGGCTGCGGTCGTCACGGTGAATCTGCGGTCATACCGGCGCGCGCCGGGCGCCGCCGATCAGCTCTGGCCGCCGGCGTCTTCCCCTTCCGGGTAGAGGTCCTTCTTCACCTCTTCCCACTTCTTCTTGTCGTTGATGCCGACGAACAGGACGATGACGCCGACGATCACGCCGATCACCCCGATGAAGGTGACCCGCAGCACGCCCAGCACGCCCAGCACGAACAGCAGCAGACCGACGGCGCCGATGATCACCCCGATCATCCGCTTGTCCAGGTCCCGTTTCTCAGTATCAGCCATGGTTCTCATGCTCCTTCGCTCATGAATTGCCTGTGATGTGCCTCGTCGAGCTTCCGCTCCGGCATGAATCCGGAGTTGAGAAAGCCGCCGTCGATCGGTATCGCCGCCCCGTTGACGTAGGCCGAGCCGGCGCCGCACAGGAAGACCACCAGGTCGGCGATCTCTTCCGGCAGCACCTCACGGGGAATCGGCATCCGGCTCCGGCGGATCCGCTGCAACTCCGGGTCACGTGAATACACCAAATCGGTCATCGGTGTCTTCGCCACGCCGGGACAGACGGCGTTGACGTTGATCCGATGCTCCGCCCACTCGACCGACAACACCTGCGCAAGGCTCACCAGCCCCGCCTTGGACGGGCTGTAGGCGCCCCGCTGCGGTATCGGCGCCCACGCCGCCACGGAAGAGAGCAGCACGATGCGGCCCCCCTCGCCCTGCGCGACCAGCCGCCGGCCCACCGCCTGACAGAAGACGAACGCGCCGGTCAGATGGGCGTCGAGCTGGCTGCGCCAGTCGGCCA
The DNA here is from genome assembly GCA_965203515.1 of Spirochaetia bacterium. Lineage (GTDB taxonomy): Bacteria > Spirochaetota > Spirochaetia > SZUA-6 > Bin103 > CATQHW01. The sequence goes on along the minus strand of OZ241907.1, from coordinate 2,662,899 downwards.
GCGTCAGCTCAAGGGCGGGCGCCTTGATGTTGTTGCCGGCGCAGTACGCCAAGTAGTCGACGCGGCCGAACCGCTCCACGGTGGCCGCCACGCAGCGCGCGGCCGAATCGGGGTCGACCACGTCGACCGACGCGCCGAGCGCGCGCTCGGCGCCGCATTCGGCGGCCGTCTCCACGGCGCGGTCGGCCGCCAGGTCGGCGACCGTCACGCGCGCGCCCCGGTCCGCGAAGCGCCGGCAGACCGCGCGCCCGATGCCGCCGGCTCCTCCGGTGACGACCGCCACGCGGCCGTCCAGGCGGTCGCTCACGCGTCGGCCGGCGCCGGCTCGCGCGGCTCGGCCCAGGCGCCCAGCGCGTTGTAGCCGCCGTCGACGCAGACGTACTCGCCGGTCATGAACGACGCGCCCGGTCCGGCCAGGAACACCACCACCGAGGCGATGTCCTCCGGCTGCCCGGTCCGGCCGAGCGGATGGGAGCGTCCCCAGTCCCGGACCGTCCGCTCCACGTCACCGTCCTGCATCGCCGCGGCGGCGCGCAGCAGCGGGGTGTCGATGCTGCCGGGGCAGACGGCCAGCGCGCGGATGTTCTCGCGCGCGTAGTCGATCGCCAATTGACGGGTCAGCGACAGCACCGCGCCCTTGCTGGCGGCGTACGCGGGAACCAGCGGCGCCGACTGCAGGCCCTGCACGCTGGCGACGTTGATGATCGCCCCGCCGCCGCGGCGCCGCATGTGCGGGATGGCATACTTGGCGGTCAAGAAGTAGCTCTTGACGTTGACCGCCATGATCAGGTCCCACATCTCCTCGGTCGTCTCCTCCGCCGTCGCGTAGGACGCGGGCGGCTGAATGCCGACGTTGTTGCACAGCACGTCCACGGCGCCGAAGGCGGCCACCGCCTCATCGACCGCCGCGCGGCAGCCGTCGTGGGTGGCCAGGTCGGCCTGCAGGAACGCGGCGGCGCCGCCGGCCGCCGCGATCCGCTCGACCCGCGCCCGACCCGCGTCGGCGTCGCGGTCGACGACCAGCACCTTGGCGCCGGCCGCGGCCGCCGCGTCCGCGATGCCCCCGCCGATGCCGAGCGCGCCGCCGGTGACCACGAACGATCGGCCCGCCAGCGCGGGCGAGAGATGCTCCATGTCGAACGGCTATCGTAGCACCGCCGCGGGCGGTGAGTCAGCGCAGGCCGGCGCGTGGTAGATTTCGCCCGATGACCCGCTCCTTCACGCTCGGGCAACGGGCGCGGGCGCTCGGCTTCTACGCCGCGACGCTGGTCATCGCCTACTTGGCGGCAGCCTACCTGGGGGGATTCTTCGTCGTCCTGGCGATCACGCTGCTGCTGCTCCCGCTCTTCTCGTTCATCGCGCTGCGGGCGGCCTCCGCCGCGGTCGCCTACGGGCAGCGCTTCTCCAGCGCCCACCCGGTCAAGGGCGAGCGGATCGTCTACTCGTTGCGGATCGAGAACCGTTCGGTGATCCCGGTCTCGCAGCTCCACGTGGAGTTCAAGGCGGTGCGCCCGCTGGGCGAGACGGCGCTCCCCGATCTGTCGATCTACCTGGGAGGCAACGCCGTGATCGACCGCGACTACCCGATCCGGCTTCCCTACCGCGGCATCTACACGATCGGCATCCGGCGCGTCACCCTGCGCGACCCGCTGCGCCTGTTCGCGGCGCGCCCCGAGGTCGGATTCCGTGAGTTCCGGGTCTTTCCGCGCGTGCTGAAGCTCTCCCGCCTGGCGGCCGGGGACGAGGCGCATCCGCACGCCGGCCGGCGCGAATCGATGGTCGGCGAGCCCGATTACGCCATGTTCACGCAGCTCCGCGAGGCGCGCCACGGCGAGGCGGCCCGCCACATCGCTTGGCGCAAGTTCGCCGCCATCGGCAAGCCGTTCATCCGCCAGTATCAGGCCAGCTCGGAGCCGGCGGTGACGATCTACGTCGACCTGCGCATGCCGCCGGCCGGGGAGGTCGACGCGCCGGCGCTGGCCGTCGAGGACGTGACGATCGAGGCGCTGCTGGCGGTGGTGCGCCACTTCCTGTCGACGGGGGTGCCGACCGCGGTCCGCGCGGCGGTCGGTCAGGAGGTCTACGCGTTCGCGGGCCGGCATCCGGATGAGTTCGACCGGCTGTACCGGGAGAACTTCCGGCTGGAGTTCAAGGACGGCGTGTCGCCGGCGCGCCTGTTCTGGGCGGACTGGGAGGCGCGCGCCGACGACGCGGAGTCGGTCATGTTCCTCACCCATCACCTCGACCCGGAGCTGTTCGCGATCATCGAGGCGTCGGTCAGCTCCAAGCAGGTGAGCGGCGTGATCTTCAACGGCACCGGGCGCGACCGGCGCGCGCTGTACGACGCCGAGCAGTACTTCAATACGGTGCGCAATCGCGGCGGCCGCGTCATGCTGCTGCGGGGACCTGACACGATCGAGGAGGATCTGGTCGGTGGCGACGTCCGCGTTGCGACGGCCGCGCTCCGCCGTTCGGCCTGAACTGCAGGCCGCGGCGGCAGCCGCAATCGCGCTGGCGCTGCCGATCGCCGTGCGCTGGCTGCTGCGCGCCGATCTGTCGGCGGCGCTCGTGCTGGGCCTCACCGGCGCAGTGGCGGCGCTGCAGATCGCCGCGGCGTTCGTGCCGGCGCCGGCCGCCAGGCCGGTGCGGTGGGCGGCGGCCGGCGCCTCGGCGCTGTTCGGCGCGTCGATCCTGGTCGGCATCGTCATCACGCCGTTCTCCTCGTACCGGCTGTGGTTCCTGGAGGTGGCGCAGGGCACGCAGCAGGGAACGGTCTCCAACCTGTTCACGCTGATCGCCGGCTGGGCGTTCTCGTCAGCGGCGGGGGTGGTGTTGTCGAGCGGCTTCGGCCTGGCGGCGGCCGTCCTGGCGGTGCTGGGGATGGGGCTGGCGGCGGTGATCGTCCAGTCGCCGGTGCTCCATGCGCTCACCCTGGCGGCCGTGGTGCTGGCGGTGGTCGTGCTCGGCGGCCGCGGCGTACCGGAGCGCGCCGGCGGCGCCGCGGCGTTCGCGGCCGTCATCGTGCTGCTGGCCGCAGGAGTCGGCCTGCTGTTCCCCCGCCCCGGCGGCGGCAACTACTTCGTCGATCTGGTCCTGCACCCGCGCATGCGGGCGGCGATCTCCTCGACCTTTCCGCGCTTCCCGCTGCTGTACTCCATCCCGGGGTTCGGCACCCAGCACGAGGAACGGCGCCTGGGCGGCACGCCGGTGCTGTCGCCGCGCCCCCTGTTGCGCGTCCACTCGCCGGACCCGCGCACGCTCTATCTGCGCACCGAGGTGTTCGACCACTACGACGGCGCTACCTGGGCGTTCACGCAGCAGGGGCCGGCGAGCGCGCTCGACACGGAGCGCTTCATCCTCTTTCCGCCGCCCCTCACGCGGGACGCGGACGTGCGCGTCGAGCTGTTGGCGGACGCGTACGACGCGTTGCCGCACACCGTCGATACGGTCGACTTCTCGGTCACGCCATACCGGCCGCAGCTCGCCGTGGCCGACTACGCGCGCGGCTTCTTTCCGCTGGAGCCGATCCTGCGCGGCACCTCGATCGGCCTGCGGCGCCACCCGGCGATCCGCACCCTCGCGCCGCCGACCGACAGCCGCTACCTGCAGGTGCCCGCGTCCCTGCCGGAGGAGGTGCGATCGCTGGCGAACGACGCGACCCGGGGGGCCGTCGGCGCCGCCGATCGGCTGCGCGCCATCGAACGGTTCCTCAAGTCGACCTGCGTCTACTCGCTGACGCCCCCCGCGCCGGGCCGCGGCGAAGACTTCATCGGCCACTTTCTGTTGGGCGAGCGGCGCGGCTACTGCGTCCACTTCGCCACCGCCTTTACCATCTTCGCCCGCGTCAACGGCATCCCCGCGCGCTACGTCTCCGGCTATCTCGTGCACTTTCCGGTCACGTCGCTCGATGCCATCCTGACCGGCATCGATGAGCTGGACGACCCGGACCTCGACGTCGCGGAGGTGGTCTCCACGGAAGCGGAGGTGACCGGCCTGGCCGCTCACACCTGGGCGGAGGTGTGGCTGGAGCCGCATGGCTGGACGACCTGGGAGGCGACCCCGGCGGTCAATCCGGGCTTCACGCCGAACCTGGGTCAGGCGGAGGCCGCGGAGCTGGCGGAGGTGGCGGCGGAGGTGCAACTCGACCCGGCCACCGCGCGGCAGCTCTCCTCCATGCTGCGCCGGGATATCCGCGCCGAACGCCGCGCTCTGAACGCGCGGCCGTTGCTGGCCGGCGCGGCGGCGCTGATCCTGGCCGCGGTCGCGTGGGCGGCGGCGCGTCTGATCATGGCCGCGCGCGCATCGCTGCGCGCCAGCCCGATCGGCCGCGTCGCGCAGCGCTACGTCAAGCTCGCCGCGCACGCCGGCATACCGCTGCCGGAAACGACCGGCTGGCTGTCCTGGGAACGGTCGTTCGCCGGGCGGCTGCCGCCGGCCGCCGCACGGCTGCGCGAGTTCGTCGGTCTGTTCGTGCGCGTCGCCTACGCCGGCTACCGGCCGACCGCCGCGGAGGTCGCCGCCGCCGCGCGCGCCGCCGCAGAGGTCCGGCGGACCTGGTACCGCAGCCGGCTGCGGTCGCTGCGCCCCGGCCGGCGGCCTGAGCGCGGCGGCAGGGAGGAATCATGACGACGGTCCGTTGGGGCATCCTGGGTACCGCGCAGATCGCGGCCAACGTCTTCATCCCGGCGCTGCGCACGGTGCGCGGCGCCGAGCTGACCGCGGTCGCCAGCCGCGACGCAGAGCGGGCGGAGGCGTTCGCTGCCGCCGTGGGCGGTGCCCGCGGCGCTGCGCACGGCGCGGCGCGGGCGTTCGGCTCCTACCGGGAGCTGCTCGACAGCGGCGCGATCGACGCGGTGTACGTGCCGCTGCCCAACTCCGAGCACGAGCGCTGGACCCTGGAGGCGGCCGAGCGCGGCATCCCGGTCTTCTGCGAGAAACCGCTCACCGACGCTGCCGACAGCGCCGCGCGCGTAGCGGCGCGCTGCCGTCAGCTCGGCGTCCCGTTGCTGGAGGCGTTCGTCTTCCGCTACCACCCGCAGACCCGCGTAGTGAGCGAGCTGCTCTCCGCCGGCCGCATCGGCACGGTCAGCCAGATCACCGGCCACATGAGCTTCTTCTTCGACCGCCGGCAGCGCGCCGGCGACTACCGGATGGACCCCGCGATGGGCGGCGGCGGACTGCTCGACGTGGTCTGCTACCCGATCGCGTACATCCGCCATTTGCTCAACGCCGATCCGCTCACCGTGCAGGCGGCCGTGCGCTACGACGTCGACGGCGGCATCGACGGCGCGGCCAGCGTGCTGATGGAGCTGCCCGGCGGCGTGCAGGCGATCGCCATGGGCGGATTCGACGACTACCGCCACCGCGGCATCACGATCACCGGCAGCGCCGGCGTGATGCACGTGCCGGAGCCCTACCATCCGCTCGCGGAGAGCACCATTCACATCACCACCGGCCACCTCACCGCCGGGCATCTCGACGGCGTCCGGCGCGACACCATCACTCTGGACAACGGCGGTCCGGCGTTCGCGCCCGCCATAGCCCACTTCCAGGACCGGCTGGGGACGGCCGGAGCAGCGCCGCTCACCGCCGAGTTCGCCGCCGGCACGTTGCGCGCGATCGAGGCGGCGCACGAATCGGCGCGCAGCGGCGCGCGCGTCAGCCTGTCGTGAGCCTTATGGAGCGCCGGTCCTCTGCGCCGCCGCCGGCATACCGCCGCGGCGAGCGGCCCGCGACATCAGGATCACCACGCCGGCGCCGGCGGCGGCGGCCGCGGCCAGCGGCAGCAGCTCGACGCCCAGGGTACCGACCTCGCGCAGCGGCACCGTCTGCCCGTCCCGGTAGAACGGCGCCAGCGCCCGCAACGAGCCGAGCATCAACCCGGTGAGGGCCGCCAGGGTCAGCGACCGGTGGCGCGCGAGCAGCCAGGAGATGAGCCGCGTGGCGGTCGCCAGCCCCGCGACGAGGCCGACCCCGAACACGGCGAGCGGCAGCGCCGACTCGCCGAGCTCGCCGGCGGTGAGGCCGCGCACCCGCTCGATCACGTAGCCGTAGGAGCCGAGCGCCAGGAGCACGAACGAGCCGCTCACCCCCGGCAGCACCAGCACGGCCACCGCCAGCGCCCCGGAGAGCAGCAGGAACGGGAGCCCGGGCGCGCCCGACTCCGCGGCGCGCAGCCCGGACGCCAGGAAGCTGACGGCCGCGGCGCAGAGTATCACCGCGATCTCGACCGGCCCGCGGCGCTCCATCAGGCGCCACGGCGTGGCGACCGACGCCAGCACCAGACCGCAGAAGAACGCATAGGTCGGCCCGCGCGCGGTACGCAGCAGCTCCGTCACCAGATGGCTGCCGGCCAGCAGCGCCGCCGCCATGCCGATCGCCAGCAGCGCCAGGAACGAGACCGGCGGAGTGCGGCTCCGCGTCGGCGCACGACCGGCGCGCGCCCGCGTAGCGGCGCCCGGCAGCAGCCGCCGCAGCCACCGTCCGATCCAGGCGAAGGTGGCGTCGATCGCGTTGATCAGGTCCCCGTAGATGCCCAGCACCAGCGCCATGGTGCCTCCGCTCACTCCCGGGACCAGCTCGACGACGCCCATCGCTACGCCGCGCGCAAGGGTGACCGCGGCCGCCGTGACGCGCCGCCGACGGTCGCCGCCGCTCGCCGCCGCGGCGTCTGCCTGTTCCATGGCGCGCGTACTATAACGCCATGCACGGCGTGCGGACCGATCTGGTGTACCACGCGGGGGCGCTCGGCGATCTGATCGTCGCCATCCCGGCGATCGAACGCTGGGCGGCGGCGCGGCGTGTGGGGCGGCTGGCGCTGCTCGGCCGCGGGCATCCGGGCGAGCTGCTGCGCGCCGCCGGCATCGTCGACGATCTTTGGGACGCCGGCGCGGCGTGGTTCGCGCGCGCCTACCGGGGCGCGGCGCCGGCGCTGCCGGCGCCGGTCCGGGCGGCGCTGGCCTTCACGGAGCCGGGCGGCCCGGTCGCACGGGCGCTGGCCGGAGCGGTCTCCGGTCCGGTCAGCGCGGTGCGCCCGACGCCGACGGACCGGCAGCCGATCGTGCGACACCACCTGCAGGCGGTCGGCGCCGGTCCGGCGGACTATCGCGCCCCGGCGCTGGTGCCGGCGCTGGCGCTGTCGGGCACGCCGCGGCCCGCATCGGGGCGTGGCGGCCGGCGGGTCGCGATCGCTCCGGGATCGGGCGGCGCTCGCAAGAACTGGCCGCTCGACCGGTTCGCCGCCGTAGCCGACGCGCTCCGCCGGGACGCGGCCGTCACCTGGGTGCTGGGGCCGGCGGAAGCGGACCTGCGCCCGCCGGCCGCCCGCGACGATCGGATCGTGCGCGGCCGGCCGATTGCGCGCACGGCGCAGGTGATCTCCGCCTGCGCGCTGCTGCTGGGCAACGACTCCGGCCTGGCCCACCTGGCCGCCGCGTTGTCGGTGGCGGTGGTGGCGCTGTTCGCGGTGAGCGACGCCGCGGTCTGGGCGCCGGCCTCCGCGGCGGCCCCGGTTCTGGTGGTCACGCCGCGCTCGACCGTGCCGGGCGATGGTTGCGCGTCGCTGGGCGACGGTGGCGCGTCGCCGGACGACGGGTGCGCGTCCCTGCCGCCGCCGGCGGAGGGCGCGTCGATGGAGTCGATCGCCGTCGATCCGGTGATCAGCGCGTGCCGGCGCCTTCTCGATCTTGCGTGATCCGCCGCACGATGGCGGTGGTGGAGACGCCGGCGAGCACCGGCGACAACGCCACCACGCCGCCGGCCGCGCGCACCGCCGCGCCGCCGGCTACCTGCTCGGGCGCGTAGGTACCGCCCTTGACCAGCACGTCGGGGCGCACCGCCTCGATCAGCCGCAACGGATCGGGATCGTCGAAGATGATGACCGCATCGACGCAGCGCAGCGCGGCCAGCAGCTCGGCGCGCGCGAACTGACCGATCACCGGCCGCCCGGCCGGCCGCAGCGCGCGCGCCGAGGCGTCGCCGTTGAGGCCGACCACCAGCGCCGCCCCCAAGCCGCGCGCGTATTCCAGCGACCGCAGGTGGCCGACGTGGAGCAGATCGAACACCCCGTTGGTGAAGACCAGCCGGCCGCGCCCCCGCAGGCGCTCCACCGCGGCCGCCGCGGCGCGGTACGATGAGAAGGTCGGCCGCTCGTCCCACACCGCGCGGACGTGATCGAGCGCGGCGGCGACCGATCCGCGCACCGCCGCGTGAAACCCGGCGCCCGGCGCCCGATCGGCGTCCGGCGCCCGATCGGCGCCCAGCGCCGCCGCGAAGCTCCCGTGCCGGCGGTCGATCAGCCACGAACCCTGCAGGTCGAGCCCGGCGCGATCGCGGCCCACGCGCAGCTCGAACTCCGCGTCCAGGCCGCGCTCCGCGCAGAGGCGGCGTACCGCCGGCGCGCCGCCGGCGGCGGCCAACGCCCGTTCGGTGAACACCACCCCGCGCCGGGGGCCGCTCCCGGCGCAACCGACGCTCCCGGCGCCGCCGCCGTTCCCGGCGCCGCTGCCGCTCCCGGCACCGGCTGCGGGTATACTCATCGTTCCATGCTGCGCACCGCGGCTCAGCGCGCCGCCGCCGACCGGTTCTGGCTCACGATCATCGCCATCTTCAGCGTGGCCGCCGTGGCCGCGGTCGCCTTCGTGCTGACCGCGCGCCCGGCGACCGGCGCCCGCATCGCCTCGCCGCTCGATCGGTCGCGGCTCGACGTGTCGGCGCTGCCGACCGTGAACGTCGTCTGGAACTCGATCGCCGCCGTCTGTCTGACTGCCGCCTACGTCGCCATCCGGCGCAACGCCGTCGCCGTCCATCGAGCGCTGGTGCTGGCCGCGTTCGCGGCCTCGACGCTGTTTCTCACCGGCTACCTGATCTATCACGGAGCGAGCGGCGGCTCCCGGCCCTACGCGGGGCCGGTACCCTGGCTCTACTACCCGATACTGGTCTCGCACGTCACCCTGGCGGTGACCATCATACCCCTCGCCCTCGTGACGTTGCGCCGGGGCTGGACGCGCCACCCCCGCCACCGCCCGCTGGCCCGCGTCACGCTCCCCGTCTGGCTCTACGTGTCGGTCACCGGCGTAGTGATCTATGCGCTGCTGCACGGTCCCGGCGCGTAGGCGCATCGGCGCGTAGGAGCACGGCGTGGTCCCGGTGACGGAACGCGAGCGCCTGCTCGACCGGCTGACCGCCCTGGAGCGCGACCGGCAGCCGGGCGCCGTGGCTACCGTCGTGCGGGTCGCCGGTTCGAGCTATCGGCGGGCCGGCGCGCGTATGCTGTTCGGCGCGGACGGGGAGCGGGTGGGGATGCTCTCCGGGGGCTGCTTCGACCTGGACGATCGGGCGCGGCAGGCGATGCGCACCGGCCGGCCGTCCCGGCACCGCTACGACACCACCGCCCCCGTCGACGTGGTGATCGGCTCCGGCAGCGGCTGCCAGGGGGTGGTGGACATCCTGGTGGCGCCGGTCGACGACGGACATCGGCCGTCGCTGCGCGAGTGCCTGGAGCCGCCGCTCCGGCAGGGCCGGCCGGCCGCCCTGGCCACGGTGATCGACCCGCCCGAGACCGACCCCGAGCGGGCGCCGCTGGGCGCGCGCCTGCTGGTGACCGGCGGCGGCCCGGCGCGCGGTTCGCTGGGCGACGCCGGCCTCGATGCGGCGGTCGAGCGCCGCGCGCGGTCGCTGCTAGGCTCCGAGCGGGTTACCGCCGACCGCTATCCGGCCGGCCGCGGTACGGCGCAGGTGATGATCGAAGGCATCATGCCGGTGCGCCGCCTGGCGGTGTTCGGCGCCGGCGACGACGCCGCTCCGCTGGCGGTGATCGGCGCGCAGGCCGGTCTTTCCGTGACCCTGACCGATCACCGCCCGGCCTATGCCGACCCGCAGCGCCATCCGGCCGCCGCCGCCGTGCTGCACGCCGCCGACGCGGCCGACGCGGTCCGCCGGATCGCGCCGGGACCGCGCACCGCGTGCGTGTCGGTGACCCACGACTACCTGCGCGACGCGGCGATCCTGGCGGCGCTCAAGGAGACCCCGGCCGCCTACGTGGGGGTGATCGGCCCCCGCTCGCGCGCCGAGCGACTCATCGCCGAGGCGGGCTGGGAGGACGGCGATCCGGGCCGGCTCTACTGTCCGGCCGGCCTCGACATCGGCGCGCAGACGCCGGAAGAGATCGCGCTCTCGGTGGTCGCGGAGATCCTCGGCGTGCTGTCCGCGCGCACCGCCGGCCACCTGCGCGACCGCCCCGGCCCGATCCACGACCGATCGCCGTGAGCGGCAGCGCGCCGCCCCCGGCGCCGCCCCCGGCGGCCGGCGCGGCAGCGGTTGCGGCGGTGGTGCTGGCGGCCGGCGGTTCGACCCGGCTCGGCCGGCCCAAGCAGCTCGTGCGGATCGACGGCGAGCCGCTGGTGCGCCGCGCCGCTGGTGCGGCGCTTGCCGCCGGGTGCCGGCCGGTGTTCGTGGTGCTCGGCGCCGAAGGAGCGGCGGTGGGCGATGCGGTCGCCGATCTGCCGGTCCGGCGCGTGACCAACTCCCGCTGGGCCGACGGCGTGGGCGCCTCGATCGCCTGCGGGGTGCGCGCGGTCACGGGCGGCCAGCCGCCGGGCCAGCCGGCCGGCCAGCCGGCCGGCTGCATCGTACTGCCCTGCGACCAGCCGCGGTTGACGGCCGGCGTCCTGACGGCGCTGATCGAGCGGTTCGCGGCCGGCGGAGCCGCGGCGGTCGCGTGCGGATACGGCGGCGCGGTCGGGCCGCCGGCGCTGTTCGCGCCGGCGCTGTTCGACCGGTTGTCGGCGCTCACCGGCGACCGCGGCGCGAAGCGCGTGCTGCGCGGCTGCGCGGCGGTCGCGGTGATCGATTTTCCGGGCGGCGACCTCGACGTGGACACCGACGCGGATCTGCTGCGGGCGATCGCTCCCGCAGCCGGCGCCAGCACCGGCGCCGCGGGAATTGACGACTGAAGACCGCGCCCCGCTTGTCGCCGGGTCCGGGGCGTGCGTACTATCCGGTCAGATGGCGGCTGCATCGACCATGACCATACCGACGGCGCCGGGCCCGCCGATCATCGGCAACATGCTGCCGATGCTGACGGCGATGGGCGATTTCCTCACCAGGCAGTATCTGCGGTTGGGACCGGTGTTCCGCGTGCGGGCCCTCAATCGTCGCCTGCTGGTGCTGGCCGGTCCCGAAGCGAATGCGCTGATGAAGCGGCAGGGCCATCGCCTGTTCGCCTCCGGCGAAGTGATGCAGGACATCCACCGGGTGCTCGGCGGCGACAACCCCACGCTCATCGAGCTGGACGGCCCCGACCATCGCACCATGCGCGCCGGCCTCAAGGACGGCTACTCCGGCAGGACGCTCTACGCGCAGATGGAGAAGCTGGTCAGGAGCCAGTTCAACCTGCTCCGAAGCTGGCCCATGCGGACACCGATCGCTGCGTTCCCGCACGTCAAGCGTCTGGTTTCGTCCGTGCTGGGATTCATGGCGACCAACCAGGAACCGGCGGAGGTGATGGAGGACCTGATCTACTTCTTTCGCGCGCTGGTGCAGATCCACATCCAGAAGGTACGGCCCGCCTCCATGAAATATCTGCCGCGCTACGTCGCGGCCAAGCGCTCCGTGCACGCGATGGCGCGCCGCATCTGGGACCAGCACCACGTGCGCGACTACCTGGAAAGCGGCGGCGATTTCGTCGACCTGGTCCGCAAGGTCCACGCCGAGCATCCGCGGCTGATGAACGAACGGGACGCGGTCGCCGCGCTCATCGGCCCGTTCATCGCCGGCATGGATACGGCGGCCAGCACCACCTCCTTCCTGCTGTACCACATCCTGCGCGATCCGGAGCTGCACCGGGCGGTCGTGGCGGAGGCCGATCTGGCGTTCGCCCCCGGCTTTCCCGACCGTGACTCGCTGCGCGGCATGGTACAGACCCGACACGCGGCCATGGAGATCCTGCGTCTGCATCCGCCGGCGCCCGCGCTTCCCCGCACGTCGATAGCCGCCTTCGAATTCCAGGGCTACGAGATACCCAAGGACGAGTACTGCATCATCGCCAACACGGTGACCCATCACCTGCCGCAATACTTTCCCGACCCGGAACGCTTCGACGTCGGCCGCTACGCGGCGGACCGCAAGGAGCACATGCAGCCGAACGTCTACTGCCCCTACGGCCTCGGCCCGCACACCTGCCTGGGGGCGTCGACCGCCGACCTCCTGTACCTGGTCGTCACCGCGGTGCTGTTCCGCCACTTCCACGTGGAGATGCAGCCGCCGGACCAGGCGCTGCACGTCGTCATGAAGCCTCTGCCCAGCCCGGACGACCGCTTCCGCATCGCCGTCACCGGAACCCGCTACCCCCTGCCGCAGAGCCCCGGCCCGGTTCCCCCGAGCTGAACGGCGCCGCCCGGCCACGCCGCCGCCCGGCCACGGCGCCCTCGGGTCGCAGCGCCATCTTCTCCCCTGGTATACTTGCGCCCATGGCCAAGATCTATCCGCCGGAACAGACCCGCTTCCCGATCGATCACGCCCATATCCGTTCGCTGGATCAGTACCGCAGCCGCTATCGGCGCTCCATCGAGGACCCCGAAGGGTTCTGGGAGGAGGTGGCCGAGCGCATCACCTGGACCCGCCGCTGGGACCGCGTCCGCCGGTACGACTTCGTCGACGCCGACATCCGCTGGTTCGAGGGCGCCACCCTCAACGCCTGCTACAACTGCATCGACCGGCACGTGGAGGCCGGGCACGGCGATCGAACCGCCATCATCTGGGAAGGCAACGACCCGAGCGAGGATCGGCGCTTCTCCTACGACGAGCTGCTGGCCGAGGTCTGCCGCTTCGCCAACGTGCTCGCCGCGCACGGCATCGGCAAGGGCGACCGCGTCTGCATCTATCTGCAGATGGTGCCGGAACTGGCGATCGCCATGCTGGCCTGCGCCCGCATCGGCGCCGTGCACTCCATCGTGTTCGGCGCCTTCTCCGCCGATTCGCTGCGCGACCGCATCAACGACTCGCAGTGCAGGGCGCTGGTCACCCAGGACACCGCGTTGCGCGGCCCGCGCAGCGGCCTGCCGATGAAGGCCAATGCCGACGCCGCGGTCGCGCAGACGCCGTCGATCGAGCGGGTGTTCGTGGTGCGCCGCACCGGGGACGAGGTGCCGATGACGGCCGGCCGCGACGTCTGGTGGCACGATGAGATGGCCGGCGCGTCGACCGCGTGCGCGCCGGCGGAGATGGGCGCCGAGGACCCGCTGTTCATCCTGTACACCTCAGGGTCGACCGGCAAGCCCAAGGGAGTGCTCCACACCACCGGCGGCTACCTCGTCTATGCCTCCTTCACCCACCAGACGATCTTCGACTACCACCCGGGGGACATCTATTGGTGCACGGCCGACATCGGCTGGATCACCGGCCACTCCTACATCATCTACGGCCCGCTCTCCAACCGGGCGACCACGATCATGTTCGAGGGCGTGCCCAACCACCCGGACAACGGCCGCTTCTGGCAGGTGTGCCAGAAGCACCGGGTCAAGCAGTTCTACACCGCGCCGACCGCCCTGCGCGCCCTGATGAAGGAGGGCAACGCATGGGTGGAGAAGTACGACCGTTCCTCCGTGCAGCTACTCGGCACCGTGGGAGAGCCGATCAAGGAGCCGGAGTGGCGCTGGTATTACGAGGTGGTGGGCGAAGGCCGCTGTCCGATCGTCGATACCTGGTGGCAGACCGAGACCGGCGGCATTCTGATCACGCCGCTGCCGGCGGTGACGCCGCTCAAGGCCGGCTCCGCCACGCTGCCGTTCTTCGGCATCGAGCCGGTGCTGCTGGACCAGGAAGGCAACGAGGTCGAAGGCGACCCCGCCGCCGGCGCGCTGTGCATCCGCGCGGCGTGGCCCGGCATCATGCGCACGGTCTACGGCGACCATGAACGGTTCCGGCAGACCTACTTCGACACCTATCCCGGCTACTACCTGACCGGCGACGGCGCGCGCCGCGACGAGGACGGCTACTACTGGATCACGGGCCGGATCGACGACGTGCTCAACGTGTCAGGCCACCGCATCGGCACGGCCGAGGTGGAAGGGGCGATCGGCCAGCACGAAGCGGTCGCGGAGGCGGCCGTGGTCGGCTATCCGCACGACATCAAGGGCCAGGGCATCTACGCCTACGTGACGCTGATGAGCGGGCGGGAGCCGTCCGGCGACGTCGAGCAGGGGATCGTCCGCGCGGTGCGCTCCCACATCGGGCCGCATGCGTCGCCCGACAAGATCCAGTTCGCGCCGGCGCTGCCCAAGACCCGCTCCGGCAAGATCATGCGGCGCATCCTGCGCAAGATCGCCGAGGGCGAAACCTCGCCGGCGGCGCTCGGCGACACCTCCACCCTGGCCGAGCCGGGCGTGGTCGACGATCTGGTCACCGGCCGCAAGTAGGGCGCGGCGCTCCCGGCCGGCGCCGGGCGGCTTTCAGAGCCGGCGGCTTCAGAGCCGGGCGAGCAGCTCCGCGACGGGGATCCGCCGGCCGGCCGACGCTCCCAGGCGGTAGCGCTCGCGCGGCTCGCCGAGCCGTTCGATGGCGTGGGCGCCGGCGCCCCAGAGCGACTCGAGCAGCCGCTCCACCTGCGGACGCAACGCGCGGTCGGTGGCGTCGGTGTTGGGCGCCAGCGCGCGGTCGTTGACGCTCACCTGCAGCCGGCCGCCGTCGAAGCGGAGCGCTCCGTCCAGCGCCGGGTCTTCCTCCAGCAGCCGGCACGCCCGCAGCGCCGCCCGCGCCGCCTGCCGCAGCCGCTCCTGCGGAGTCCCGTCGACCGCCGCGCGCCGGTCGTAGAGCAGGCCCAGCGACCCGTCCCCCTGATCGAGGCCGTAGATCGCCTCATGGGCGACCAGGATCACGCCCGGCCCGTCCGGCACGTGGCGGTAGTCGGCCACGTCGATCGCCAGCTCGTCGTCCAGCACCCGATCCTGAATCCAGCGGTGGAACACCGGGATGGCGCGGGCGAGGTCGAAGCCGCCGGCGTCGGCCGCGGCTACCTTGACGTTGACGTGTTGCAGCGAGGTGATGTCCATGGCGGTCTCCGGCGGCCGTCAGGCCGGCTGCTTCTCCCGATCGGACGCCATGCGCTGGTAGCAGGCATGCGTCGCCTCCACGAACAGGGACGCCTCCTCGGCGAGCTGGCGGGCGCCCTCCGCGTCGTAATCGGCCGGAGAGCGGCCCCGCGCGCGCAGCAGATAGGCGCCGAACTTGCCCCTGGCGTAGGGGTCGAAGAAGAGCTCCGTGTCGTACAGCTCGCGGCGAAACGCGTCGACCGCGTCGTCCTCACCGCCGGCAAAGCTGCCCAGCTTGTAGCGCAGCAACGCCTCGGCGCCGTGCACCATCGCCAGATAGGCGGCGCGCGCGCCCTTCTCGGCATGGCCCGCCTCCAGGTGGAGTTGCGCCTCGAACGCTTCCCGCTCGATGGCCGCCAACTGGAAGTCGATCGGCGCCACCACCTCGCCCGCGCACTCGCCCACGCCGTGGTCGCCCATGGTGAACACGCGCGGGTCGCCCCAGTCGCTGTAGAAGGCGGCGTCTGCCTCGTAGGTCGGCACCGCGGTCAGCTCGTCGAGCATCTTCCGGCACGCCGCCTTGCCGATGCGCTGAATGAAGTCCTGGAACGATTCGCCCGCCGAGTGCTCGGCCAGATAGCGGCCGGTGATCAGGTCGACCGCCTCCGGGATGTTGCGCGACGGCACCGCGCCGATCGCCAAGCCGTAGGAGCCGGCGTTGTCGTCCCACTGTCCGCCCAGCACCACCTGAAAGTGGGGGACGGTGTAGTCGTTGCGCTTGCGGCTCACCCCGTAGAAGCCCAGGTCGGCGACATGGTGCTGGCCGCAGGAGTTGAAGCAGCCCGACACCTTGATGCGCAGGCCGCGGATCACCTCGTCCAGCTCCATCGAGCGGCGCAGCAGGCGCTCGCGGATCTCGCCGGCCAGCCCGCGCGAAGAGGCGATGCCGAGCTTGCAGGTGTCGGTGCCCGGGCAGGCGGTGATGTCGACGATCGTGCCGGCGCCGGGGGCGTGCAGGTCGACTTCCGCCAGCTCGCGGTAGAGCGCCGGCAGGTCCGCCTCGCTGACCCAGCGCAGCACCATGTTCTGCTCCACGGTGGTGCGCACCGTCTCCCGCACGTAGGCGCGCGCCACGTCGGCCAGCTTGCGGAGCTGCCGGGCGGTGACGTCGCCGAGCGGCAGCGTGATCGTCACCGTGGCGTAGCCCGGTTGGCGCTGCCGGTAGACGTTCGATTCGCGCCAGGCGGCAAAGCCGGCCGGCGGCTGCGCGCCGTTGGTGGGCGCCGCCGGCTTGAGCGGCCGCTCCTCGAACCGCTCGGCTTCCCGGATGTATTGCCTCCAGCGCGGATCGTCCGGGAGCTGCGCGCGCTCCTCCAGCACCAGACCGCGGAACTGGTCGATGCCGAGCTTCTTGACCAGGAACTTGATGCGCGCCGCGGCGCGGTTCTTCTTTTCGCCCAGGCGGGCGTACACGCGCGAGATCGCCTGCGCCAGCGGCAGCAGCTCATCCGGCGGCACGAAGGCGTCGAACAGCTTGGCCTGGAACGGCACGCTGCCCAGCCCGCCGCCCACGTAGAGCTTGAAGCCGCGCTCCACCGTGCCGTCGCCGCGGGTGCGCTGCACGGCGATGGCGCCCATGTCGTGCAGCATCACCAGGCCGCACGGTTGGTCCTTGCACCCGGAGAAGGCGATCTTGAACTTGCGCCCGAAGTCCTGCACGTCGGGATGGCCCAGCAGGAACCGCGCGCAGGCGGCGGCGTACGGGGTGACGTCGAAGACCTGATCGCGGCAGACGCCGGCGATCGGACAGGCGGTGACGTTGCGCACCGAGTTGCCGCACGCCTCACGGGTGGTGATGCCGACCGCCGCCAGCCGGCGCATCAGCGCCGGCGTGTCGTCGACGTGAATGAAGTGGAGCTGGAAGTCCTGCCGCGTGGTGACGTGGGCGATGCCGTCGGAGTACTCCTCGGCCAGCTCGGCCATGACTTCGAGCTGCCGGGCGTTCATGCCGCCGTACGGGATCTTGATGCGTTGCATCCCCGGCGCGTCCCAGACGGTGTCCGGCCCCTTGGTCAGCTCCCCCGACGGGTAGTCGAGCGTGCGCTCGACGCGCCCGTCGTGGCGGTGGCCGTTGTCGTAGCGCTGGCCGTAGACGCCGCGGCGCAGCCGCGTCTCAGCGAAGACGCGCTCCTCGATCCGGTTCTGCTTGCGCAGCGCGATCTCGCTCTCGAAGACGTCGATCTCGGCGGCCAGTTCGGCCGGCATCCGGTCGGCCAGGGCCGCGCGCCATCGGTCGTTACTCGCCTTCACGTTTCACTCCCTTGTAGCGAGGTCACCATACCCGCCGGGCCGGCCGGCGGTCAAACGCTCCACCGGACGGCATGGAGGAGCGCCCGCGCCCTCCTGCAACCGCCGGTTTGAGGGGCAAGGAGCGGCGTGGCCTCCAGTGGACGCTTTGAGAGACCCGGCCGAACGATGCGATGATGCTGCCATGGCGCGGCGAACGCCCTATACCAGACTCGAAAAGGAGTACTGCACGACGACTATATCCTCGAAACGCAACGATTCAAGTACCGTCTATTGTGCTACGCGCACTGAAGCCGGCTCGAATTCTTCGACGTCCACCGCGCACGTCGCTCAGGTCGGCAGGGCGAGTGCCGGCTCGAGCCGCGGTTGGAGCAAAGGGGTGAAGCACGTTCTTGACGAAATCGGGTGAGTAGCCCTCCAGGTAGGGGTATCACTGATCGTCCATGCCTTCTCGTCGTCCTGCTGCGGCGCTGCGCAGGGTGCCTGCTTCCCCCACGCAACGGCGGAGATCAGCCAGCGGATACCGTGCTCGGTGTGCGCCACTGCGCCAGTTTGTCCGCCGGTTCACGTCCGGCGCGCAGTGTTGCCTGCTAACCGGTCGAGGAGCTCGGCTCCGGTCTCGCACTCGAGGATCCAGATTCCGGCCTGCGCCAGGCGTTCGGGATCGGCGGTCTGCTCCAGAAGCACTGCGAGCCGTTGCGCCGTGTCGTCGTCGAACTTCCGCGCCGCCTGCCGGCACAGCAGCGCGCGCTCCTCCGCCCGCCCGTGCTCCAGGCCGCGTTCGAGGCCGTGCTTCAGGCCACGCTCGTGGCCGCGCTCCAGCCCGCGCTCGAATCCCCGGCGCCGTTGTGACCGCAGCAGCGGATCGTGGTCCGGCCCGGTGCCCTCCCGCTCGCCGAGCGTCGTCCCTACCCGCTCCAGCACCGCACTGGTCTGCGCCGACAGCGCCGGTTCGTTCAACGCCGCGTGGATCTCCTCCGCCTTCCACCCCGGAAACGCGCGGCTCTCCCGCGCCGCCCGGTACGCGCCGGCCTCCAGCAGGAGGATCGTCAGTCCCGAACGCCGGCTCCGCGGGCGGCTCGGCGCGGTTTCGTCCGGCACCTCCACCCATACCTCCGGGAATCCCCACGACTCGTACAACGCCAGCTTGCCGCGCCGCACGTCGGTAGTGTGGTCCACCTCCAGCACCACGTCGGGATAGTCGTCCACGCCGATCACCATCGCCGACGGTCCCGGCAGCCGCGCGCTGCCCGGATGCAGGTACACCGACTCGTCGGCCTGCATGATGCTGCGCGGCCCGTCATGCTGCCGCAGGTCCATCGAGCCGTAGCTTTCGATGGGAGCGCCGCGCACCAGCGCGATCCGCTCGGTGAGCCGGGTCAGGCGGCCGGAGGGCCGTTCGTGGTAGGGACTGGCCGGTTCGCAGATCCAGGCGGTCTCGGTAGCGCCGTCCCAATACTCCAACCGCCGTTCGCTACGGTCGAGCTTGTCTGCCGGCAGGTGGACCGGCGTGCAGCCGGGGAACTCGGGCGCCGGCTGCGCGGCATCGGTGTCGGGGCGCGGCCCGACGGCAGTCTTGATGGCAGCCATGGCCCGCCCACGGTACGCGGGCCGCGCCGGTCGCGCAACCGCGCGCTCGGTGACCGGGATTGACGTCACCGGCGCTTACCTACATTTTGGAAATGCGCTCGGTGCCTACTCTGGACCCGCGCGCGTCGCCAAGCCGCTCGCCCGCAGGGCGTTCGACTTAGTGCCGCTCGCCGGGCGCGCGACAGGACAGCCGCAGCAGGCGATCGGCCCACGCCTCCATCGGTTGCCTGCCGGGCCGGAGGCGCGCGACGGCGCCGCGCCAACGGGGCGGGATTGCCCGGCAGCCGAAGCGGGCGCCGAGCACCGCGCCCGCCACCGCGCCGTTGGTGTCCGTATCGCCGCCGGCGCTCACCACCGCCACCATTGCCTCCTCGAAGTCCGGCGCCCGGAGCGCGCACCACAGGGCAACCTGCATCGCCTTCAGGGTATAGCCCATGGCGTCGCCGTCGAGGCCGATCTCCTCCGGGGCCGCCGGCGGGAGGCCGGAAAGCGCGCCGGCGACCTCGGCCGGGAGCTGCAGCCGGTCTCCTGCAATCCCAAACGGAGCGAGCGCCGCGCCGAGCTCCCGCGCCGCGCCGGCGGCGCGCGCCGCCAGCTCGTCGGGATCGACCGCCGCGCCGCTCACCAGGGAAGCGACGGCCAAGTTCACCAGCACCGCGGACCAGATGCAGCGCGGGTCGTAGTGCGTCGCCGCGGCGCTCACCACGGTGTTGCGCACCAACGCCGTATCGTCGTCCATCCAGCGGATGGCAAGCGGCGCGCAGCGCATCACCGCGCCGTTGCCCGCGGCCTGTCTGCCCGATTCCTCCCACGCGGTACGGGCCGCTTCCAGGGCGGAGCATCCTGCCGGCTCGCGCGCTCGCCCGCAACGCGGCACAGGTTGATGGATCGCATGATGTCCCCGATCATATCATCGGTGGCAGACGACGAGCGGCATACGAGCTCACGGACCACCCCAAGCCGCCCAAGGATGCGGACGAGGCGACTCTCTACGACCAGCCGGAGCAGGTTCGTGGCGAAGAACGCAGGCTGCTCTATCGCTTGGACACGATCCCATAACCGGCGCCGAGCGTGTGCCGGCGGTCGACGCGACGGACGTCGGGCATGGAGGAGCGCCGCGATGCTCCGCTGTCTCGGCGATCAACGGCGCTGCCGGGGCGGAAGCGCTGACGAAGCCGCGGGCCAGCGCCGCCCGATGTCCCGGAGCAGGTTCAATACCCTTCAGAGAAGCTTACGTTCCATTCGCCGTCTGCGAATATCTCCAGGATATACTCTTTCCCCGGAATAAGTTCAGCTCTCGATCCTTCCTCAAAGAACTGCCCTTTTCTGTCAAATATGGTGACCTCATGGGTGCCATCTACCGACGTCGCACGGACTAAGAACCCGGCACGCCCTTTGTGCTGTGCCTTGGCGATTACAGGCTTGTTGCCCGTGATCATAGGTGGTAGGACGTAATGACCTTCTCCGATAAATTCGTCGAATGGTTTCTCGATTTCATCTGAGACGATTGATTCCGATACCTGTCCGAGATCCGGCTGTATCAAATGTACCGACCATCGACCGACGGCTTTCACCCCTAACGTGTGCTCTCCGGGCCACAGGTCAGATGTCTTGTCTCGATCGCAAACTCTGATGACGATGTAATCGTCAATCTCACCATCGATCAATCGACAGGGACAGGAGAAGCGTGGTTTACTGTTCCACCACACATTCGGAGCTATTGTCAGAACAAAACAGTCTGATATTATTCTGGAGAATTTTTCCTGCGACGTCTGCTTATGTTTCACATGCGCCAAGACGACTCCCCTGTTCAGAATAAACTCGTCGCTCTGATATCCCCCCACAGCGGCCTGGAAACCGGGCATGGATAGTGCTGCTACTATAGCCGAAATCGTCGATGTAGCGGCTAGTGCATCGGGTTCACCGTTAATGTCGCCACTCACGTGAAATTCTCTTCCTTTAAGTTCAGAGAGTCTCCTTTGAAGTTCGGCCTCTTCGATCTTCATACTTCATCCCATTACAGCGCAGGCTGGGTGTAACGTCGTTCCTGCCATCGCATCAAGGCAGAGTATCCAGTCTCTCGCCTTCGTGCCTGCGGCGATTCTTGTTCCGCATGACGGACGGGTTGAGCTTATAGTTGGCGTCGCTCTGGCCGCGATAGTATCGCAACGGGCGATAGTGCCGTAGCGGCTTTTCGGCCTTCCGTTTCTCGATCTCTTCAATCTCTTCGATGATGGACAGCAGCTTCGATACGCGATCGATCTCGTCAAACATCCTCGCCGTCCTCTCGGTCGACCATATCTGATCGCCGCCGGCTCAGCAACCCCTCCCGCCACTCCGCGTCTCCGTCAGCCGTCGAAGCCCCGGATGTCGGCCGGAAGGCGTCCCAGGAGAACCGGAAGTGGCTCACGCCCACGACGGCGCCGGTGGCGTGCCGGAAAGCCGTCCGGCCGTCGCACCGCCAGTGGGTTCCGGACCGAGCCGGTGGCGGTGTCGACACGCAGCGTGACGGCTGCGAGTCTTCGGAGATGGCCGACCGCCGGGTTGGCTGATTGAAAGGCGTGCTTTCAATTTGCCGTTCGGGTTGCGCTGCGGTACCTTGAGCGCATGTTTCGGCGCACCCTCGAGGCCCGGCTGCGGCGGTTGGCCGGCCAGTTCCCGGCGCTGTTTCTGACCGGGCCGCGTCAATCGGGCAAGACGACGCTCGCCAAGTCGGTGTTCGCCGCCCATGCCTATCTGAACCTGGAGGAGCCGGACACGAGGGATCATGCGCTGGACGATCCGCGCGGATTGCTGGCGGCGCACCGTTCGGGGGTGATTCTGGACGAGGTGCAGCGGGCGCCGGAGCTCCTGTCCTACATCCAGGCGCTGGTTGACGAGGACCCGGCGCCCGGCCGCTACATCCTTACCGGCTCGCAGCAGCTCCCCCTTACCCGCTCGGTGAGCCAGACGCTGGCCGGGCGGGCGGCGGTGTGCGTGCTGCTGCCGCTCGGCTTGTCCGAGCTGACCGGGGCGCCGGGCGGCGACCCGTGGCGGCCGCATGAACCGGTTGCCGGCGACCCGCCGGCGCCGGCAGGACTCGATCTGCATGGCGTCCTCTACCAGGGGCTGTTCCCGCGCATCCACGACCGCCGGCTCGACGCCGCGGACTGGCTCGGTTCCTACTACACCGCCTACGTGGAACGCGACGTGCGCGAGCTCGGCGGCGTCGGCGACCTGGACACCTTCCGCCGCTTCGTGCTGCTCTGCGCGGGCCGCAGCGGACAGCTTCTGAATCTGTCCTCGCTCGGCTCCGACTGCGGCGTCTCGCACACCACGGCCGGCGCCTGGCTTTCCGTGCTGCAGGCGCTGTTCGTGGTGCACCTGCTGCCGCCGCATCACCGCAACTTCGCCAAGCGCGTGATCAAGAGTCCCAAGCTCTACTTTCTGGACACCGGCCTGTTGTGCAACCTGCTGCGCATACGGGAACCCGCGCAGCTCGCGCTGCACGCCAATCGCGGAGCGATATTCGAGACCTTCGTGGTGGGCGAATACCTCAAGGCGTTCACCCATCGGGGCGTCCGCTCGCCGCTCTATTTCTGGCGCGACCGCAGCGGTCACGAAGTCGATCTGGTGATCGACGACGGCGCGCGCCTGCTGCCGGTGGAGATGAAGGCGGGACTCACGCTCAGCGGTGCGCTCTACGATGGGCTGGACTGGTTCTGCGCCCGCGGCAGCCCGGCCGCCAAGTATGGCGTACTGGTGTACGGCGGCGACCGGTGGCACCGCCGCCGCGGCCACACCACGCGGCCGTGGTACGCGTGCGTCTGAGTGCGTATCCGACCAGCTACTGCCGAGACTATTCGCCGGGAAACCGTTACGGATAACTTGATTCAATTACTTTTCATGATTATACTTATACCATGAACGGCACTCGTTCCGACACGGCCGACGCAGCCATCACGACCACCGTATCCGCCCTCTCCGACGACCGCCTGCTGGCGCGGACCAAGGAACTGTCCGGCATCGAACACCAGATCGAAGTCGTCGTCATCGACCACTTGCGCGAGATACAGAAACGCCGGCTGTATCTGCGCCGCGGATTCTCCAGCCTGTTCGATTACGCGGTGCGCGAACTCGGCTACAGCGACGCCGCCGCTTGGCGGCGCCTCAAGGCGATGCGGCTCTGCGCGGACATCGACGGCGTGCGCGAGCGCCTGCAGGACGGCTCGATGACGCTCAACGCGGCCGCGCAGTTGCAGAACGCCTTCGACCGGCAGGAGCGCACGCGCGAGCGTGCGGCCCGCAGCGCACCGGGCGGGGCCGGGTCCGGGGACGCCGCGCGGTCGCAGGACGGCCCGGCGCCGGGACCGGCTCAGCCGGCGGAGCGGAAGCCGGCGCCGGTGCTGGACCGGTCGGCGCGGCGGGCGCTGGTGGAGCAGGCGGCCGGCAAGAGCAGCCGGCAGGTGATGCGGTTGCTGGCCGAGGTCGACCCGGAGCTGGCGGCGCCGGCGGATCGGGTGCGCCCGCTGGGCGCCGAGCGCTGGGAGCTCAAGGCGGTCATCGACGATGAGTGTCGGCGCGGCTTGGAGCGGCTCAAGGGCCTCCTGTCCCATGTCGATCCGCACATGACGTTAGGTCAGATCATGGGGCGCTGGTGCAGGAAGGTCTCGACCGCCACGATCCGGCCCGTCCGCCCCGCGGGCGGCGCACCGGCGCCGCGCCGCAGGCGCGCCGGACCGCAGGCGGTGAGCGGACTTCGGCGGCGAAGACGCAGGCGGCCTCGGCGCGCGGCGCCGCTTCGGCAGCGAAGGAGGCCAGCTCGGACAGCGCCGCTCCTTCGGCGGCGAAGAAGGTATCGGCTCAGGCGTCAGGGCAGCCAGGAGACCAAGCCGCTTCGGCGCTGAAGCCGGACCGCCCGGACACTTCGGCGGCGAAGACGCGGCCCCTCGGCCGGCAGGCTGCGGCGTGCGCGAAGCGGGCGGCGCCGTCGCCGCCGCGGACCCAAACTACGGCAGCGAAGGCGGGCGGCGGGACCGGCCGCGCCATTCCGGCGGCGGTCAAGCGCGCGGTCTGGCGGCGCGACCGGGGCCGCTGCAGCTATGTGGACCGCACCAGCGGGCGCCGCTGCGGCTCCCAACACCTGCTGCAGATCGATCACGTCGTGCCATACGCCCGCGGCGGCAGCGCCGAGCCGAACAATCTCCGACTGCTGTGCGCCGCACATCACCGCCACCGCCACGCAGGCGCCGGATTCGGCCGCCCCGAGGATCGTTAGGTTAGGTTACGCTACTTGAAGGGCTTGCGGGCCTCGATGTCGGGGATAGGGTCCCCGATTCCGCCCTTGGGCGTCACTTCATGCCATTCATCCTCACTGATCTGCACGACCTCGGTGCCGTCAGCGGCGATCCGCACTGCCAGAGAGTCGAGTTCAAATGGCGGATCGTTGGGATCGGGCGGCGGCCACTTTATGGGGCGCCCGGAGTAGTCACTGTCCATCCCCATGACGTGAACAGTCTATCGAAGGCGGCGGCCACCGGCAAGAAGTCGTCGTGCCCCCAGTACTGCAATGGGCTGCCGGCGCGGCCGCCGAGGATCAGGTCGAGCTCGCCGCGCATGGCCGCCGACCCGCTGCGCACCGCAATCCACTGCGCATACGCCCGCGCGAACGCTTCCCGATCCTCGATTGCGTACGAGAGAATCCACATTCTGCGGCGGATCGGCGCCAGTTCATCCTCCCCTTCCCATCAGCCTCGGCATCGGCGAGCACCCGGCGCAGGCGGTCGATCGCCGCTTTCAGCGATCGAGTCCGTTCCGACTGCTCGATCACATCGGACAGCTCTGCGCTCTCCGGGCTCGCCTGCGACGCGGGCACGGCTCGGTGTTGGATGAGATGGCCGATCTCGTGCGCGGCCGTCAGATCGGGAGTGGTGCCGGTGGGCTTGAGCAGTATCAAGTCCGTCGGCTGATCGTCGCGCTGCCGGTATCGGCCGTTCGACTCGTGATCATCCGGCAGGCGGTCGACCTCGGCGGCGCGCACCGAGTCATCGCCGGTCCCGTGCACGCGCGCTATCGCAGGCTAGGCTAAAGCTTCAGGTGTGGGGATGATGGCCGGCTGGCCTCGGCTCCCGTCAGCCGTCGAAGACGCGGGTGTCGGGGCGGAAGGCGGCCCAGGAGAACCAGAAGTGGTTCACGCCCACGACCGGCGTCAGTTGAGTGCCGGCAAGGCGGCCGGCGGTCGCCCGGCCCAGATGGTTCCAGGTCGAGCCGGTGGCGGTGTCGACGACCTGCCCGTCGCGCAGCTCGAACTCCAGCACCCGGTCATCGACCCGACGGGAGAAGGGGACGGCGGCGCCCACGTCGCGGCCGGCGGCGATCAGGGGATGGTCCAGCGCCGACGCGGTGCCGGCCGACCAGAGCACCGCCACCGGCGCGCCGCCGACCC
The DNA here is from genome assembly GCA_965203515.1 of Spirochaetia bacterium. Classification (GTDB taxonomy): domain Bacteria; phylum Spirochaetota; class Spirochaetia; order SZUA-6; family Bin103; genus CATQHW01. Next base: position 2,637,552 of record OZ241907.1, on the reverse strand, counting down.
GGTCGTTGACGACGCGCCGCTCGCGCAGCAGGTCGTAGGGATAGGCGACCACCTCATCGCCCAGCTCGACGGCCAGCACCCGCGCCATCTGCGGCAGCGCCGTCGGGGTGGGCGGCCCGATGTACAGGAACGGAATGTTCCCGGACCGGTCGTAGCCCTGATACGGATTTTCGCCGTACCGGCGACGGTGGCCGGTCTGGCTGGAGACTACGTCGCCGTCGGGAAAGGCGGTCTTGAAGTCTTCCCAGGCGATCATCGCCAGCGGCACGTAGCGCAGCCGGCTGCCGGCGTAGACGCCGGCTATCGCCTCGCCGGTCGCCTGCTGCCACCACGTCTCGGTCTGCCGGTCGTACATGATGAGATTGCTGTAGTGCAGCAGCCCGGTGGTGCCGAAGTCGAGCACCAAGTCGTCGAACCGCCGGTCGAAGGCGATCGCGGTATTGCAGAGCGGACAGAAGGTCACGGTCACCGGCAGGTCGCCGAGCCGGTCGTTGACGATCTCGTGCCAAGTGAGCACCTGGATCGGGTAGGCGCGCACCAGCCCGCCGGCCTCGATGACCGCGACCGGCTCGCGCGGCTCCAGCCAGGCGTCCGCCTCGGCGACCGACAGGTACTGCGGCGCGTCGACCGCGGGGATGCCGTCCTTGGGCGGCCCGCCGGAGAGGATCCGGTCGTACGGCACCGTGTGCCGGCTGAAGTCGGTGCTGAACTGGCGCGTTGCGCCAGGCGGCGGCGACTCCTCCGGGAGCAGCTCGACGCTGCCGGCCGGGGCCGGCACGGCCGCTTCCGACTCGCCGCCGGCGCCGGCGGTCGCGACCCCGGCGGCGGCCAGGATCAGGGCGAGGACGACGGCGAGCGGCGCGCTCGGCCGGCATGACCGAAGCCGGCATGATCGAGGCCGGCATGACGGAGGCGTGGGCATCGCGTTGCTGATGGACCGGCGCCGGCGGTTCTTACGCGCGTGACGGCCGGCCGATCGACCGGCGGCCGACCGACGAGATGCCGATGCCGGGCAACAGCTTGCAGTGATTACTGCCGATAATGAATCGCAAGGGGGGAACATGCTACTTCATTCAGGACCGACCGCGCAGGGCAACGGCGCCGCCGCCGCTGCCGGCCGGCTTTCTCACGCCCGTTGCGCCGTTTACGCAAATCACGGTACGATGGCAGCTTACCCTGCGGAGGGGAGCACCATGAACGGGACCTACCGGATCGCAGGCGGTCACCCGCTGAGCGGGACCGTGCTGCCGATCCAGAACAAGAACTCTCTGATGGCGGCGTTGCCGGCGGCGGTGATGTGCAACGGCCCGGTGCGCTTTCGCGATCTGCCGGCGACCAGCGACGTCGAGACCTTTCTGTCGATCTACCGCCACTGGGGAGCCGTCGTCGAAGAGGACGGCAGCGACGTGACCATCGACTGCCGGCCCGTGACCTCGTATCGGGTCGACGCCGATCTGGGCGCCCGGTTCCGGGCGCCGGTGCTGTTTGCCGGCCCCCTGCTGGCCCGCTTCGGCGTGGCCGAACTGCCGATGCCGGGCGGCTGTCGGCTCGGGCAGCGCGCGCTGGAGACCCACATCGCGGCGTTCCGCACGCTCGGCGCCTCGGTCGAGGAGGTCGGCGGCTACCTGCGCTTCACCGCGCCGCGCGGGGGACGCCCCGGCCGCGCCGTCTGGCTCCCGGAGGCCAGCGTCACCGCCACCGAGAACATCGCCATGTACGCCGCCGGCACCGGCACCACCGTTGAGATCATCGACGCCGCCTGCGAGCCGCACGTGCGCGACCTGCTCGATCTGCTGTGCGACCTGGGGGCGCGGATCGCCGGCGTCAACACCAATCGGGTGACCGTGACCGGCGGCATGGACGGCCGCTCGACGACCGTCGACTTCCGCCCCTCCCCGGACCACGTCGACATTTCCGGGTTCATCGTCGCGGCCGGCATGACCGGCGGCCGCATCCGCATCCGCGGCGCCAATCTGCCGGACATCATGACCGGGCTGATCGACTGGTTCGAGCGGTTCGGCATCGACATCACGCCGGACGGCGCCGACCTGATCGCCGACGGCACCGACGAGCTGTTCCTGAACGCGGAACTGCTGCCGTCCGCCGCGGACGGGCTGCCCAAGCTGGCCGTGCGCCCGTGGCCGGGATTCCCCACCGACGTGCTGCCGGTGATGGTCTCGCTGGCCTGCAAGATGCACGGCCGCATCCTGTTCCAGAACTGGATGTACGAGCACGGGCTGAGCTTCGTCCACCAGCTCAATCAGCTCGGGGCGGACATCGAAGTGCTCGACTCGCAGCGGGTCGTGGTGCCGGAGGCGCCGGCGCGCTTCACCGGCGGCGAGGTCACGCCGCCGGAGGTGATCCAGTCGGTGAAGGCGCTGTTCCTGGCCGCGCTGGCCGATCCGGCGGAGACCGTCATCCACGGCACCAACATCCTGCGCCGCCGCTATCCGGACGTCCTCACGGTCTATCGGTCGTTGGGCGCGGAGATCGAAAGGGTGCGCCCGCACAACGGCCACGGCCGCAACGGCCACGCCCTCAGCGCGGCCGGCCTGCCGATCGACGCCGCCCGCCTCTGATTCCGGCCGGCGCTCTGATCCCGGCCGGCGCCTCTGATCCCGGCCGGCGGATCATCCGCCGGCGCGGCGGAACCGCCCGCCGGCGCGCGCTTTCGCCCCGGAGGCGTCAGCCCCCGATCTCGCGCTCGGCGGCGGCCAGCTCATCGGCGCCGTCCAGCACCGCGATCTCCATGTGGAACTCGCGGACCTCTCCCGGCTCGATGTACTGGAGGGAGCCGTTGGCGCGGTTCCAGGCGCGGCCGAGCGGGCTGCAGTTGCCCGGTTCGATGCCGGTCACGTAGGTGCGGGTCGCAAAGCGCTGCCACTGCGTCAGCAGCGGAATCTCCGCCAGCGGGAACCGAAAGCGGAGCCCCAGCCCCAGCCGTTCGTTGACGAACGCGGCGGTCGCCATGCCGTCGGCATCGGCGATCGGCCGGTGCACGTACACCATGTCGTCGACGCCCGGCCGGGGCGGCGGCGCGGCGGCCGCGTACACCTCCGGCCCCACCTCCCGATCGTCCCGCCACCGCGTGGAGCGCCGGCTGCGGACCAGCAGGCGGGCGCCGGCGTCGAGGAGCGGGAATCCGGGGTTCATGTGGTACAGGATCATCAGCGGCGACCGCTCGGCGGCCAGGTTCTCCACCCGGTCGTGGATGCGGATGCTCCGTTCCCCCAGCGTCGTCGACACGGTGCGCGACATCTCCAGACAGGTGCCGAACACCACCGCCTCGCGGATCCGGCCCTCGGCCTCCATGACGTAGTCGTCGCCCTGCCAGCGGCCGCCGGCGCGCACCTGCTTGGCCGGCAGGAACGAGAGGCGCCCGTGCAGGCCGAGCTCCTCGTCCTCCTCCTCCGGATCGACCTCCGGATGGCCCACGAAGGTCATGCCGCAGGTGGTCAGCAGCCCGCCGAAGAAGCCGCGCATCCACCCGTACCCCGGCGGCTCGTAGAAAGCCGGCCCCACGTCGCCGGTGTTGCCGCGGAAGCAGAGCGACATCCCCCGGTACGAGGCGGAGGCTATGTCGAGGGCGCGGCCCGGCAGCAGCGAACAGGCGAGGCCGGAGGCGTTGGCGATCTCGATCAGTCCGGCGCCGCGCTCGTTGCCCTCGATCAGCTCCGCGCGCCGCACGCCGGCGACCTGGCTCACGTCGCCGACCAGATCGAGGAGCTCTTCCCGCGCGTAGGTCCGTCCAAACAGGTGTGCCATGGCGGCCTGACGATAGCACGGCTCGACGGAGACGCCGTTGCGGCGGTATAAAGCTCCGCAGTGGAAGACTACGCAAACGATACGACTACGACCGAAGGCGCGGCGCTCGACGACGCGCGGATGGAGACCCTCCGGTTCCCGATCGGCCGCTTCGAGGCGGACCCGCAGCCGACGCGCGCCAAGCACAAGGGCTGGATCGATCATATCGGCGCGGTTCCCGGCGAGCTGCGCGCTCTGGTGCAGGATCTGTCCGAGCGCCAGCTCGACACCCCCTACCGCCCGGACGGCTGGACCGTACGCCAGCTCGTGCACCATCTGGCCGACAGCCACTTGAACGCCTACGTGCGGACCAAGCTGGCCCTGACGGAGGACGAACCGACCATCAAGCCCTACGATCAGGCGTCGTGGGCCGAGCTGCCGGACGCTTCGGCGGCGCCGATCGAATCGTCCATGAGCCTGCTGGAAGCGCTCCACTCCCGCTGGGTGGTGGCGCTGCGCGCCATGGACGGGGAGGCATTCAAGCGTACGCTCAATCACCCGGAGCACGGCGTGATCACCATCAGCTGGATCGTGCAGAGCTACGCATGGCACGGCCGCCACCACATCGCCCACGTCAACGCGCTGCGCAACAAGATGGGGTGGTGGTAAGGGTCTCCTTCCCGATCCGGCGGTTCTCGAACCGGGCTCTGACCGACCGGCCCTGAGCCGACCGGCCCCGATCCGGCACGTACGATGCGCGTCCATCTGGTCGACGGCACCTTCGAGCTGTTCCGCGCCTACCACGGCGCGCCGTCGCGGCGCGCGCCGTCAGGACGGGAGGTGGGCGCGGTGGCCGGGTTGCTGCGCTCGCTGGCCGGCCTGCTGCGGCAGCGCGAGGTGACCCACCTCGCCTGCGCGTTCGACCACGTCATCGAGTCGTTCCGCAACCGCCTGTTCCCGCCGTACAAGTCGAGCGCCGGCGTCCCCGCCGAGCTGCTCGACCAGTTCGGTCCGGCCGAGGAGGCCGCGCGGGCGCTCGGCATCGTCACCTGGCCGATGGTCGAGTACGAGGCCGACGACGCCCTGGCGACCGCAGCGCTGCGCTACGCCGCGCTGCCGGCCGTCGAGCAGGTGGTGATCTGCTCGCCGGACAAGGACCTGGCGCAGGTGGTGGACGGCGCCCGCATCGTCACCTTCGACCGCATCCGGCGCACGGGCCGCGACGAGGCCGGCGTGCGGGAGCGCTTCGGGGTGCCGCCGGCCGCCGTCCCCGACTACCTGGCGCTGGTCGGCGACGGCGCCGACGGGCTGCCGGGGATACCGCGCTGGGGCGCCCGTTCGGCGGCCGCGGTGCTGTCGCGGTACGGCAGCATCGACGCGATCCCGGAGGACCACGACCGGTGGGCGGTGCGGCCGCGCGGCGCGGCGGCGCTGGCGCGCAGCCTGAACCGGGAACGGGAACGGGCGCTGCTCTACAAGCGGCTCGCCACCCTGGTGACCGACGTGCCGATCGCGGAGTCCCTCGACGACCTGCGCTGGCGCGGCGCCCCGCGCGAGCGGTTCGAACGCCTGCGCGGCGCGCTCGGCCTGGAGGCGGACGCGGTGCGGCCGCCCCGCTGGTCGTGAGGCCGCCGGTCGCAGGCTCGGGCGCCGGGCGCAGGGCGGGCGCTGCGCGGAGCTTGCCGCGCATCCGCCAAACCCCTACGTTGTCGCCGCGATGAGCGCTGAGCCGATACGGGCGGTACCGGAGCGGGCGCACGTCGTGATCCCGGGGGACCATCCGCCGCATATCGCCGACTCTCCGCACCTGCGCCGGCTCGCACCGCACCGGGTCACGGTCTTCACCGACCTGCCCGGCGGGCTGGAGGAGCAGGTGGAGCGGGCCCGCGACGCGGAGATCATCCTCAACTCGCGGGCGCAGGTGGCGTGGCCGGGTGAGGCGCTCCGCCGGCTGCCGCGGCTGGCGCTGATCTCCACCTGCTCGATCGGCGTCGACAACATCGACCTGCCGGCGGCGCGGGCACTCGGCATCATGGTCTGCAACCAGCCCGGCCGCACCGCTCCGATCGTCGCCGAGCACGCGGTGGCGCTGCTGATGGCGGTGGCCAAGCGCGCGGCGTTCTTTACGGAGTCGATGCGCGCGGGCCGCTGGGAGCGGCGGGACACGGTCTACCTGCGCGGCAAGACGCTGGGGGTGATCGGCGCCGGCGACATCGGCGGCGCCGTGGCCCGCCTGGGACGCGCGCTCGGCATGGAGGTGGCGGCCTGGACGCCGCATCCGTCGGCGGAGCGCGCGGAGCGGCTGGGGGTGCGCTTCCTGGAGCTGGACGAGCTGCTGGCCGCCGCCGACGCGGTGAGCATCCACGTCAAGCTCACGGACCGGACGCGCGGCCTGATCGGCGCCCGCGAGCTGGCGCGGATGCGGCCCGGCGCGCTGCTGGTCAATACCGCGCGCGGGCCGGTCGTCGACGCCGCCGCGCTCAAGGCCGCGCTCGACTCCGGCCACCTGGGCGGGGCCGGCCTGGACGTGTTCGCGGAGGAGCCGATCGCCCCGGACGACCCGCTGCTCTCCTGCCGGCAGGTGGTGCTCACCCCGCACTGCGCGGACACCACCCCCGAAGGGGTCGATCTGCTGAACGGCGGCGCGGTCGACAACATCCTGGCGTTCCTGCGCGGCGAGCCGCGCAACGCCGTCAGCCAACTCCGCTGAGCGCTCGTTCGCCGGCCCGCGGCGTCGCGGGACCGGGCCCCGGCGTCGGGCTGGGCCGGGACGTCTGGTGGGTGCTGGGCGCCGATCTGATGATCGCCGCCACCGTGTTCGGCGTGCAGAGCGCGGTGATGAATCTGTTTCTGCTCCGCCTGGGCTACGGCGTCGCCGCGGTGGGCCGGCTGCATGCGATCAGCGTGGTCATGTACGCGGCCTGCGCGGTGACGGTCGGCGCCGGCGGTCTGCCGCTGCGCATGCGGCCGCAGGCGGCGATGGTACTGGGCGCGATCCTGGCGCAGGCGAGCAACCTGCTGGTGCCGCTCGCGCTGTTCGCGCCGGCGCCGGCGCGCACGCCGTTCATCATGGCCACGCTGCTGCTCCGCTCGCTCGGTCTTGGCCTGTACACGGTGGCGCTGCAGCCCTACCTGATGGCGGCGTCGACGCCCAGCACGCACGGCAGCGCCTATGCGGCGTGGGCGGCGGCCGGCATGGGAGGCGGCCTGATCGGCAGCCTGGGCGGCGGCTTCCTGTCGGCCGCGGCGGCCGACCTGCTGCGGCTCACCCAGCAGCACCCCGAACCGTTCGCCCTGACGCTGGCGCTGGTCGGCGTGCTCACCATGCCGGCGCCGCTGCTGATCTCGCGCGCGGCGGACGTCGGCCCGCAGCCGGCTGCGCGCGACGGCCGACCGTCGCCGTCCCCGGCCGACGACCGGGTGCCGGTGGCGGCGATCGCGGTGATGTTCCTGGTGATGTGGCTGCGGGTGACGCCCGGCGCCATCATGTACACCTACGGCAGCGTCTTCCTCGATCAGGTGCATGGCGCCGCCTCGCAGGCGATCGGCACGGCGTGGTCGGCGTCCATGGCGCTGGCCATCCCGATGGTGCTGGCCTCCGCCGAGCTGATCCGCCGCTTCGGGGCCGACCGCACGCTGATCGGCGCCCTGTCGGCGGTGGCGCTGGTCATGCTGCCGATCGCGCTGTTCGACTCCCGGCTCGGCGCGCTCGTCACCCTGGTCGGCTTCAACGGCCTGACCCACGTCGCCCGTACCGCGCTGGTGCTCATCGCCATGAGCAGCGTCTCCGCACGCTGGCGGACGACCATGGCCGGCGTCACCGAGACGGCGGCGGCGCTGTCATTCATCGCCGCCGGCTTCGGCGGCGGTCCGGTGATCGACGCTTGGGGCTACGATCCGGTCTTCATCGCCGGCTGCGCCGGCTGCGTGCTGGCGATCGTCCTCTACCGGCTCTACCCCTTGACGGCGCCCGCGGTGAAGCCCTGGATCAGGCGGTCCAGGAAGACGTTGTAGATCAGCCCGACCGGGATGGCGACGATCAGCGCCGAGGCCAGCAGCGGCTGCCAGAAGAAGACGTCGCCCAGGATCAGCTCCGACGGCACGCCGACGCTCAGCGTGCGCCATTCGGAGCGCTGGATGAAGACCAGCGCGTAGATGAACTCGTGCAGGGTCAGCGTGAAGCTGAACACGATCACGGAAATGATGCCCGGCCGCGCCAGCGGCAGCGCCACGCGCAGGAAGGCCCCGTAGGGGTGGTAGCCGTCGACCTGCGCCGCCTCCTCGGTCTCCGGCGGGATCGACTTGAAGAAGCCCATCAGCAACCAGGCGCTGAACGGCACCGTGATCGTCGGATAGACCACGATCAGCGACAGCAGCGAGTTGTTCAGCCCCAGCGCCACGACGATGCGGAACAGCGGGATGAATAGCAGCGTCGGCGGCACCAGGTAGACGATGAACATCAGGATGCCGGCGCGTTCCCCCCAGCGCCCGGTCAGGCGGGCCAGCGAATAGGCCGCCGGCAGCGCCAGCGCCAGCGTGATCACCACCACCGCCGCGCCCACCACCGCCGAGTTGCGGACGAAGACCGCGTAGTTGGTGTCATTGAACAGGTTGTCCAGGTGCTCCAGGGTCGGCGCCTCCGCGTAGTCGAACGGGTTGGCGTCGCGCCGGTAGAGGTCGCGGTCGGTCTGGAAGGTCGTGATGCCCATGATCAGGAACGGCGATGCGGCCAGCAGGCAGAACACCAGCACCGCCACGGTGTAGAGCGTGCCCTTGGCCACGCGCCAGGGATCGACGCGCGGCCGGGGATCGACGCGCGCGAACGAGCTCCGCGCCCGTTCCGGCGTCGCCGAGCCGTCGGCCATCAGCGCACCTGCGCCCGGCTGGCCGTGCGCAACAGCACCACGGCCACGCCCAGCAGCACCGGGAAGATGAACAGCGCGATCGCCGCGCCCTGCGACAGATTGCCGCCGTCGATGCCGACCAGGAAGCTGTACATCGGCAGCGTCAGCGTGTGGTTGATCGGCCCGCCGCGCGTCAGCACGTAGACCACGGTCAGATCGCCGAACGTGAAGATGAAGGAAAACAGCAGCGAGTTGAGCATGATCGGCAGGATCAACGGCAGCTTCACCTGGAACAGCGCGCGGAAGTAGCGCGCGCCGTCCGCCTTGGCCTGGTCGACCAGATCGGTGGGGATGCTCGACAGGCCGGCCATCAGGATCACCGTCGCCAGCGGCGTCATGCGCCAGACGTGCACGAATATCACCGACGCCTTGGCCAGCCAGGTCTTGCCCAGCCACGTCAGGTTGCGGGACGGCCCCCAGACCGCGCCGGGGCCGAGCAGGCCGATCTGCTCCAACACGTAGTCGATCGGGCTGTACTTGGAATCGAACATCCACAGCCAGCCGATCGCGGACAGGGCCAGCGGCGTGGCCCACGGCATGATCAGCAGCAGCCGCGCCGCCCACATGCCGCCGCGCGCCCAGCCGTTCTGCGGCAGGGACGCCGTGAGGATCAGCGCCAGGACGTTGGCCAGGATCAGCACGAAGAACTGCGCGATGAGGGTAAACGCGAACGTGTTGCGCAGCGCGGCGTGGAAGTCGGGCGAGTTCCAGACGTTCCGGAAGTTGCGCAACCCGGCGTAGCTCAGGCTGGCGTTGCCGACCGTCGCGTCGCTGAAGCTGTAGGCGATGGCGGTGAAGAACGGCACGCCGATGAGCAGGGCGATGTAGAGCACCGCCGGCGCCAGAAAGACGAATCCCATGAGGCGGCGGTTGTCGAGCAGGCTGCCGCGCGCCCCGGCGGCGGTCATCGGCGGGCGGCCTCGGCTCCCGCACCGGCTCCGGCTCTGGCGCCGTCCAGCCGTTCGCCGCTGCGCCGGTCGAACCGGTGCGACGCCGTGACCGCGAACGGGTACGACGCGCCCACCTGCAACGGCTTGGTCACGTTGCTCGGCAGCCGCGCCAGCGTCAGGCGCGGCTGGCCGCGAAAGTCGTCGATCTGGCCGTAGAGCAGGCGGTCGGCGCCCAGGTACTCGATGCGGGTGACGTGATAGTCGACCCGGCGCACGGCGCCTTCGCCCGGCGCCGCCGGCTGCAGATGCTCGGGCCGGAAGCCGAGCAGCTCCTCCTCGGCGACCGGCAACAGGTTCATCCCCGGCGAGCCGAGAAAGGTGGCGACGAAGGTGTTGGCCGGCCGGTCGTAGATCGCCTGCGGCGGCCCGACCTGCTGCACCAGTCCCCGTTCCATCACCACGATGCGGTCGCCCAGGCCCATCGCCTCGATCTGGTCATGGGTGACGAAGATGGTGGTGATGCCGAGCTCGCGCTGAAAGAACTTCAGCTCGTCGCGGGCATAGGCGCGCAGCTTGGCGTCCAGGTTGCTCAGCGGCTCGTCGAGCAGCAGGACCTCCGGCTCGGTCACGATCGCGCGGGCGATAGCCACCCGCTGCCGTTCGCCGCCGGAGAGCTGGCGCGGGCGCCGGTCGAGCAGATGATCGATGCTCACCTTGCGCGCCGCCTGCCGAACCCGCTCCTCGCGCTCCGCCCGGTTCCTGGTGCGCCCCTGCGCCTTCAGCGGAAAGGCGATGTTGTTGGCCACGGTCATGTGCGGATAGAGCGCGTAGGACTGGAAGACCATGGCGATGCCGCGCTTGCGCGGCGGTAGCGCCGTGACGTCGCGCGCGCCGATGCGCACGCTCCCTTCGGTGGGCTTCTCCAGGCCGGCCACCGTGCGCATCAAGGTGGTCTTGCCGCACCCGGACGGCCCGAGCACGACCAGGAACTCGCCCGATTCGACCTCCAGATCGACGCCGGCGATCGCTACGACATCGCCGAAGCGCTTCACGATCCCGGCAACGCGCACCGCGCTCACGTCCGTGCCTCAGCGCCCCGAACCGCCGCCCCGCGAATGCTTCCCGCAGACCGATGGAGTGGAGTACGAAGGGCCGCGGCGCGCATCGCGCGGCCCTTCGCTCCGTTGCCGCGCCGGCCTACTCGCCGCCGCGCAGGTAACCGCGGGCGCGCCAGTCGGCGAAGATCTCCTCCGCGCGGGCATGCGCCGCCGCCACCGATTGCTCGGCGGTCTGCTCGCCCTTGGCGACCCTGGCGACCATGTTGACCACGACGTTCTCGCCAAAGACCTGCATCACCGCCGGGTTGGCGGTGCCGGGGTAGCCGATGTAGACCGACCAGTCGTTGACGGTCTCCAGTACCTTGAGCTTGTCGGCCGGCTGAGAGCCGAACGGATCGTTCCGCAGCCAACCGGTCAGTTCCGGCACCGTGCCGGCGTAGCACGGGAAGTTGTACAGCTCGGAGTGGTACACCGCGTCGCGGTAGGTGGCCGTGTGATCCAGGATGAACCGCTTGGCCGCTTCCAGCTCCGCGCCCTGCACGTACTTGGGGATCACGTAGATCTGCCACACGTGGCTGGAGGCGAAGGCGCCGGCCGGTCCTTCCAGCGCCTGCACGAAGCCGATGTCGGCGGCGGCGTCCTCGTCGATCTTCTGCAGCGAGCGGTAGGCGGAGATCGAGTTGAGGATGTAGCTCAGCTCGCCGGCGATCAGCCCCTGGTTGTTGGAGGAGGCGGTCCAGCCGAACACCTCGTCGGTCATGGCGTCGTTCTGCAGCCTGGCGTAGAACTCGACCGCCGCGATCGTCTCCGGGGAGTTGAGCACGACGTTCTCGTTCTCGTCCTGCACGCTGCCGCCGTGCGCCCAGATCACCGCGCGCGTGGCCATGCGGCTGTCCAGCTCCGGGCTGAGGCCGATGCCGACCGGCACGCCGTGCCGTTCCATGATCGCCTTGCCGCCTTCGTACAGCTCGTCCCAGGTCGAGGGGCCGGCCGGCATGCCGACGCTCTCCCACAGGCTGATCTGGTAGTCGCCGGGGTCGGGGATGTAGCCGTGCGTGAAGCCGAAGTAGGTGTCGGTGATCGGCAGGTAGCTGGTCGCCTGGCAGTTCGCGGTGCGCTCGCCGTGGGCGGCGGCGGCCGCCTCGTTGACGTCGTTGAGCGGGTGCAGCCCCTCGATGAAGGCGGTGGCCGGGAACAACATCTCGACGATGCTGTGCCCCTCGCCGGCCTCGATCGCCGCGGCCAGCGCCGGCGGCAGTTCCGGCACGTTGACGTGGTCGACGCGCACGCTGACGCCGTTCTCCTTGCCCCAGTTCTCCGCGTAGGCGTCGAACCACTCGTCGTACCGGGGGACGAAGTGACTCCACTGCAGGATGGAAAGCTGCACCTCCTGCCCCAGCGCCAGCGGCGCGCCGCCGGCCAGCAGCAATGCCGCCAGCAGTCCTGACATGCTCTTACGGCCCATAGCTCTCTCCTTCTCTTGCCCGTGTCGTCCGGCTGCGACGATACCTCGCGACCGCCGGCCGCACCCACAGGCTACCGCATCGCCGCGCGCCTGCCAAGGCATGGCCGGCTCAATGCACGCGGGCGCGGCCCGACCGTTACTTGCGGTCGTATGGGTCGGCGGCGTCGCGCAGGCCGTCGCCCATGAAGTTGAACGCCAGCACGGCCACGATCACGGGGATGGCCGGGATCATCAGCCACGGCAGCGACGCCACCGTGCGCGCGTTCGACGCGGCTTTGAGCAACACCCCCCAGCTGATCGCCGGCGCCTGCAGGCCGAGCCCCAGGTAGCTCAACGAGGTCTCGCTCACGATCATGAACGGGATCGCCAGCGACGCTGTCGCGATCAGGTGGCTGGCGAAATTCGGCACCATGTGGCGCACGATGATGGTGAGGTCGCGCGTGCCGGACAGGCGCGCGGCGGTGATGAAGTCCTCTTCGCGCATCGCCAGGAACCGACCGCGCACCTCCCGCGCGACCTGCGTCCATGCAAACAGCGACAACAGGATGGTGATAGCGAAGTACCGCTGCTGTACGGTGAGCTCCCTCGGCAGCGCCGCGGCCAACCCGATCCAGAGCGGTAATGTGGGGAGGGAGCGCAGCAGCTCGATCAGGCGCTGGATCGCCGTATCGACCGCTCCGCCATAGTATCCCGACGCCCCGCCTATCAGGATGCCGAGCACCAGACTGATCACCACGCCGACAAAGCCGATCGACAGCGACAGGCGCGTGCCGTGCACGATGCGCGACAGGATGTCGCGCCCCTGCTCGTCGGTGCCGAACAGGTACGGCGCCGTCCGCCGCTCGTGGCCTTCCACCACCAGGAAATGGGTGGTGCTGGGAAACAGACCGAGCAGTCGGTACTCATACCCGTCGCCGAACAGACGGACGCGCAGGCGGGTCTCCGGGTCGGGTTCGTACACCTTGCGGAACGTCGTCAGATCGCGTTTGCCGATCAGGTCGTAGACGTGCGGGCGCAGCGCACCGTCGTCGAAAAGGCGCAGCCGCTGCGGCGGCACGGTCGGAAACCGCTCGTCCGATATCGCCGGATCGGCGCTCGACAGCGTGTCGGCGAAGATCGCCACCAGATAGAACAGGGCCACCACGATCATCGACGCGATCGCCGCCTTGTGACGGCGAAAGCGCCGCCACATGAGCGTCCATTGACCCGCGACGTACTGGCGCTCGTCTTCCTCGACCGCCGTGCGGCGGACCGCGGCCCGGTCGGAGTCTGCGGCCATTCCGTCAACCCATCCGTATGCGCGGGTCGGTGACCGCCAGCATCAGATCGGAGATGAACGTGCCGATCACGGTGAGCATGCCGAGCCAGAGAAAGACGGTGGCCGCCAGATACAGGTCTTCGCTGAGGACCGCCTGCAGGAGCACCGGTCCCACGGTCGGCAGGCTCAGGACCTGGCCGACTATCACGTCGCCGCTCAGCAGGAACGGAAACAGATAGGCGGCGTTGGAGATGACCGGATTGATCGCCAGACGCAGCGGATACTTGAAGACGAGCTTCCGCTCGGACACGCCCTTGGCGCGCGCCGACATCACGTACTGCTTGCCCAGCTCGTCGAGCAGGTTGTTGCGCGTGATGCGGATCAGCGAAGCGGCGCCGGCGGTGCCCAGCACGATGGCCGGAACGGCCAGACGCGGCAGCATGCTGGCGAACTTCGCCCAGGACCACGGTTCGTTGAGGTACTGCGGGGCGTACAGGCCGCCGATCTCCCAGCCGAACACCAACGCCCCGGCCCACAGGAGTACCAGAGCGAGCAGGAAGTTCGGCACCGCCAGACCCAGGAAGCCGACGAACGTGACCGCGTAGTCCTGCGGCGTGTATTGGTGCGTCGCCGAGTAGATGCCGATCGGGATCGACAGAACCCAGGTAAACAGGATGGTGGCGACGGCCAGGATGATGGTATTGGTGAGCCGGTCGGCGATCACGTCGGCGATCGGTCGGCCGAACGAAAAGGACATCCCCCAGTCGCCGGTGAGGATGCGTTGCAGCCACCTGATGTACTGGACGGAAACCGGCCGGTCGAGCCCGAATTCGGCGCGTAATTGCGCCTCCAGGGCCGGATCGCCCATGATGTTCCCGGACGCGCCGGCGCCCTGACCCGCGCCCAGTTGGGTCTGTATGTAATGGGTGGCGAAGTCACCCGGCGGGAGCTGCACGATCAGGAACGCCACCAGGGAGATGGCCAGCGACGTGAGCACCGCGTAGCCGAACCGGCGGGCGATGTAGGTACCCATGGGGTGGTTACCGCGAAAGCACGGAGCGGCCCGGCTCCGTTGCCGGAGCGGGCCGCTCGCATGAACTCACGAACTCAGAAGCCGGCGTCGTTCTTGCCGCCTTCGAAGAAGAACTGCACGGTCCGCCCGCTTCCGGGGTTCTGCAGCGCCGAGACGTTGGGCGCGCGCTCCGGCACGTTGCGGAAGTTGTTCTTGACGACGATCACGCCGTTGGAGGCGGCCGAATCGCCGATCAGGCCGATGTAGTAGAGGTTGTCCACGGCGATCTCCTGCGTCTCCAGGTAGTTCGCCGTGCGGTCGGCGTAGCGCATCAACTGCGATTCGTCGCTCAGCTCGACCAGCCGCCAGAATTCGGTGTCGGACTCCGGCGGCTCGACCGCCACCGCGCCCAGCGTGTAGGAGCCGGAACGCTGCGAGTACCAGTTCGAGTACGCCGGGAAGGCGCTGCGTCCGGAGATCAGGCTGGTCGGCTCGCGCGCGTTGACGTCGCCGTCCAGGAAGAGCTGCTGCAGGTTGCCGCCGCGCTCGTCGGTGACCGCGGTGCCCTGCACCAGGCGCAGATTGACGTTGATGCCGACTTCCTCCCAGTCCTCCTTGAGGAGTTCCATGATGCCGGCGGTGGTGAACCACCCGGCGCTGTAGGAGAAGTCGAGCGTCAACCGTCGGCCGCTGCCGTCGGTGCGCAGACGGAAGCCGTCGGCGTCCCGGTCCGCAAGGCCGATATCATCCAGCATGGCGTTCGCCTTGGCCGGGTCGTGATCGGCATAGCGGTACGCGACCTCATCGCCCGGATAGTGGGCGTGCCACTGCGGGAAGACCGCCTGCCGGCCGGTGGCCGTGCCGAAGTAGACCAGCTCATTGATCTTGTCGCGGTTGATGGCGTGCGACATGGCGATCTTGAAGTCGCGGTTGGTGATCCACTTGCGGATCTCCGGGTCCGGGTCTTCGGTCAGGTCGTCGCCGCCCAGGCCGTAGGTGTAGTTGAAGGCGACCGCCACGGTGGCGTCGCCCGGCCACAGCATCAGCCGGTAGTTGCCCCGTTCCGCGTTCTCGATGAAGGTCGGCACGTTGTTGAAGGCGATGGAGCGGTGGTTGAAGTCGTACTCGCCGTTGGCGGCGCGCAGGTTGTGCGTCTCGGCGTCCGCGTACAGCCGCATCTGGATAGCGTCGATGTACGGAAGCTGGTTCCCGACCGGATCGACCCCGTAGTAGTAGGGGTTGCGCTCGAACGCCCACAGATCGGTGTTGTTGGGGCTGGTGACGACCCACGGGGCGACCGTCGGCGCCTCCACCGTCTTGTGCACGTCGATCTTGTTTCTGAAGAAGGTCTCCCAGTTCTCGAAGCCTTCCGCGGCCACCATCCGGTCGATCGCGTCCGCGTCGACGAAGTCCTTGTGGAACTGTTCCAGGAAATGGGCCGGGGCGAACGAGGGGGAGCCGACGCGGCCGTTGAGCGTCCAGCCGGCCACGCGGTAGGTCGCCACGTCGTCGATGAAGCCGGCCTGCGGGGTCTCGAAGTACCACTGAATCGTGCTGTCGTCGATCTTGCGCACCTGCGGGTTGAAGGACGAAAAGCCGAGCCGGCACTGCTTCTCCGGGTTGAGCGTCTCATGACAGACGATGTGCTCGTTGGCCCACAGGAAGTCGTCGGCGGTGAACGGCATGCCGTCCGACCACTTCATCTCCCGCCGCAGCTCGAACGTGTAGGTGACGCCGTCGTCTTCCAGCGTCCAGTCCTTGATGTTGTTGGGCACGATGTTGGTGCCGTCGATGTCGTACAGCAGCAGGTGGTCCATCATGATGCGGTCGGCGTTCTGGCCGTCGCTGGGACCGGCGAAGCCGCGCCGCCACGTGCCGCCGTACTCGCCGATCCGCTCGACCACCGGGACGACCAGGACGTCCGAGGCGATCGGCAGCCGCTCTTCGACCGGCGGCAGCTCCCCGGCCGCCACGCGCGCGGCCAGCATCGGCGCCTCGTTGAACGTGGTCGGCAGCGGGCCGTCGTAGGCGAACGTATCGACCATCTGGGCGACCGCCGGCATCGACAGGGCCAAGCCAAGGGCCGATGCCAACACCGCCCCCCAAGCCTTCTTACGGTGCATGTTTGATACCTCCAAAATGCTCAATGCTCAGCGCGGACGCGCTCAGCCGGGGGCCATGGTCGCCGAAACGCCCGCGGCCTGTCAAGACTCGGCCGCCGGACCGTCCGAGCGGTCGGGCCGGATGGCTGGCGGCGGGCGCGCCGCCGTGGCAGGCTGCGCGCCCGCATGACGACCGCGCTCCGCCGGCTCGCGCCGGCTGCCGCCGCCCTGCTGGTCGCGGCGGCGGCCGGCAGGGCCGACGACGCTCTCCCCGCGCCTTCGCCGCCGCTCCGCGCCGCCGCGCGCATCCACGCCGACAACGCGCTGATCGCCGTGGTGGAAGGCGAACTGGCCGCGCCCGGCAGCGTCGTGATCGACTACTGGCCGGCCGCCGGCGGCGCCGTGCTCCGCTCGGCCCCCGCGGCGAGCCGCGGCGCCGCCTTCACCGTCGACCTGTTCCGGTTGCGCGCCGCCACCGAGTACCGCTACCGGGCGCGCGCGGTCGGCGCCGACGGCCGCCTGTCCGCGCCCGCGCCGGCCGGCCGCTTCACGACCGGGGAGCTGCCCGCCGGCCTGCGTGAGGCGGTCTTCGACGTGTGGCGGGGCGCTCCGACCCTGCCGGTCACCTTCCTGGAGTTCCGGCAGAGCGAGTTCTTCGGGCTGGCGGCGTTCGACGGCGCCGGCCACGTCGTCTGGTACTTCCCGGCGCCGGACGGCGAGCAGCCCTGGGTGATGGCGCGCCGCCCGAACGGCAACATCGTCTACTTGGCCGGCTTCCGGGGCGGCACCACCGCGGCCGGCCTGGTGGAGATCGACCCCGCCGGCCGCGAGATACGCCGCCTGACCGACGTCTGCGCGCCGTTCGGCCCCATGCACCACGAGGTGCAGGCGCTGGCCGACGGACGCGTGCTGTACCTGTCCCGAGACGTACTGTGGGAGGGCTACGGCGATCCGCCGGCGCCGCAGGAAGGGGACACGCTCGGCATCTGGGATGCCGAGGCCGGCGCCGCGGCGATCGTCTGGAACATCTTCGATCACCTGTCGCCGGCCGACCGGGTGGCGCCGGCCTCCAACCGGACGCTGCCCGGTCACCCCATGTGGGGCGGGTGCGGGCGCGACCGGCGCGTGCAGGACTGGAGCCACGGCAACTCGGCGGCGATGGCCGCCGACGGCAGCGTGCTGCTGTCGCTCGGCCATCTCAATCAGGTGATCTCGATCGCGCCGGACACCGGCGCGGTACGCTGGCGCCTGGGGGGGCCGGGGAGCGACTTCACGTTCGCCGACCCGCGCGACCGCTTCTACGCGCAGCACACCGCGCTGCCGCTGGCCAACGGCAACGTGCTGCTGTTCGACAACGGCACCGGCCGTCCCTACGCGGAAGGCGGCCAGTTCTCCCGCGCCGTGGAGCTGGAGCTCGACCTGGAGCGGATGGCGGCGCGGCGGGTCTGGGAATACCGGCACCGCCCGCCGCTGTACGCCGCGTGCTGCTCCAGCGTGCAACGCCTGCCGGGCGGCAACACCCTGATCCTGTTCGGCTCCAGCCGCGCCGAGCGCTGCTGCCGCATCTTCATCATCGTCGAGGCGGCGCCCGACGGCCGCACCGTCTGGGAGGTGGGCCACCGCTCGCCGGGCAAGCCGAACCAGTACCGCGTGTACGCCGCCGCATCGATCAGCGGCGAATCGGCCACCGGCGAGTCGATCACGGCCGCTTCACCGCCCGCGCCGGATTGACGCTCACGACGGGAACCCGTACCCTAGCCTCCGAAGGCCTCGAGACGGCTGGATCATCCCGCGCGACAGGAGGGTGCGTACCGTGACGATTCGCGGGCGTCGAGATAACCCGCAGCAGAGCGAGAGATCGTGATCCACCGTGAGCACGACGTTCCGGTGACCCCGTCCAAGCGACTCCCTGAAGATCCCCACATCGAGAGGGCGGAATCAACCATCCGCTTCAAACGTCCACCGATCAGCGAAGTCGTAATCGCCACCTACTTCAAGCCTGCCCTTGAACTGAGCACCGAGCACATAGGGCTGTACTGGGCACGGATCAGGAGCAAGTTTCCGGAGGTGCGCAAGCTACCACCGGTAGGAGAGGTAATTACTGACGGCTCCGACTTCTTCCCGATGCCTCGCTATTGGTTCATCGCTGACGATGAGGCCAGCCTTATCCAAGTTCAGAAGAACGCGTTCGTGTTCAATTGGCGGCGACGACAGGACGGCATTTACCCGAGATATCGTTCCATAAAACCCGATTTCGACAAATACTACGCTCTGTTTTCGGAGTTCGTTCGCACTGAATCTCCATCTGCAGAGCCGGCAATTGATTTATGCGAACTTACCTACGTAAACACTATTCAGCAGTGCAAGTATTGGCAGAGACCACAGGATACGAACAAGATAATCCCGGCTTTCTCCATGCTCACGCTTGGCGACGATCGTTGGTCCTCAGCCGACTTCGACTGCAAATTTGCCTTTCGTACGGAGAAAGAGAATGCAATGCATCTACAGGTCGCCGCACGGAGCGGGAAAACGATCCAGGCCCCCAGCGTTCCCATTCTCGTGTTTGAAATAAAGGCGACCGAACAATTTGGATGCATCGCGAAATCGGAAGCCGATAACTGGTTCGATCGCGCACATGAAATCGTTATGGATTGTTTTCTCGGCATGACGGATCAACACGTCCAGAAGGAACACTGGGAACGGGAGCATCCGTCATGAGCGCCACGGCGATTGCAGCGGACCCTACAGGCCCGTTCGCCAAAACCGAATCCACGACGGCGTTCGACCAGGACAATCGCCAACATGAGGAATTATTCTCTCTATACGTTCGTCGGTCCTGTTACCGGCATTCGCAACATCTTCTTTCGAAAGAAAGACTTGGAGACGGCATATGGGGGTTGTGCATCGGCGGCAGCGGCCAAGACGCCGAGACTACGCCGTCTGTCGCAAACAGGATTCATAGAAACCCATGGGCCGATTTTTCTGCTGAATTGGAACAGAGTTCGGATCGTTTGCGAAACGACACCTTCAATGCGTATCGAGCCCGAATCGAGATGCTGAAAGTAACCGCCGAGGATGAGGGAATCGTTTTCAACGATACCTCCGAGCAGGACTTCTGGAAGTTCATGCGATCGGTCCCCTATACTCTGAAAGCTGAAATCGTAGTCACGGACAGCGGCAATCTGCGCGCCGTTTGGCGTGGAGATGAAGTAAAGCACGTGGGGCTCCAATTCCTCGGCGGGCGTCGGATCGAGTACGTGATGTGGACACGGCGTACCGGTTCGGTGAATCTTTGGACGAAGGCGGATCGCGATACATTCGAGGGTGTCAAAGAGCAGATTCGGGCTTCGAAACTGGCCTCATTTCTGCAATGACTCCGATGAACGGCACGGAATTAAGCGCCGAGCATCACGTAGTACGCTACGTAAAGCCCACCTTCGTTCGGGAAGACGGCAGTGTCGATGGATCGGCATTTCGTCTGCGATCCGGTGAGATCGGTCTGTCAGTCAACTGGCTGGAGCATTTTGCAAACCGCGTCAGGTCGGAACAACTTGAAGATGTACGGCGTCTTTCGCGCATAACGATGAGGAGACGGGGACGGCTTGCGGAGTTGAACGTCGGTATGACGAAACGAAAGACACGTGAAGCGGCTCGGTTGCGCTTCGAGCACCGGCCGCTTTCGCAAGAGCGCGACTATCCGGCCGACCCATCGCACTGCGAGATCCGCGGATTACCGGACGGTGAATCCCAGGCGGCGCTTGTCGGGGACCTTATTGCCGACTGTGTCTCAAGAACTTACCCGGGCCTGGCCGGCAATCCGTAGGAAGGCGGTTCGTCATGACGCCGGCCGGCCGGCGCCGCGCTGGCGCAGCCATTCGACGGTCGCCATGAAGAGCAGCGCGAATACCAGCAGGAAGGTGGCCACCGCCAGGATCGCCGGACTGATCTCCTCACGGATGCCGGACCACATCTGCCGCGGGATCGTGCGCTGCTCCAGCCCGCCGATGAACAGCACCGTGACCACCTCGTCGAACGAGGTCGCAAACGCGAACAGCGCGCCGGAGACGACGCCCGGCATGATCAAGGGGAGCTGGATGCGCAGAAAGCCGGTCAGCGGCCCGGCGCCCAGACTGGCGGCGGCGCGCGTCAGGTTCCGGTCGAAGCCGGACAGCGTGGCGGTGACCGTGATCACCACGAACGGCGCGCCGAGCGTGGTATGGGCCAGGATCAGCCCCAGGTGGCTCTGCGCCAGACCGATCTCCGAGTAGAAGAAGAACATGCCGACCGCCGAGATGATCAGCGGCGTGACGATCGGCGAGAGCAGCATGCCCATGATCGGCGTGCGCAACGGCATCGCCGGATTCGACAGGCCGAGCGCGGCCAGCGTGCCGAGCGCGGTCGCCAGCGCCGTCGCCGCGGCGCCGATGACCAGGCTGTTGACCAGCGCGCGCCGCCACTCCTGATCGCCGGCGACGCCCCGGTACCAGCGCAGCGAGTACGCGTCGGCGTCGAGCCGCAGCATGCCCTCCGTGAAGGTGAAGTACGGCTCGGCGTTGAAGCTGAGCGGCACCACCACCAGCAGCGGCGCGATCAGGAACAGCAGGACCGCCGCGCAGACCGCCAGCAACAGGAACCGGCCGGCCCGTTCCGCGAAGCTCCGGGGCGGTGCGCCGGCTGGCATGGGCGCGCCGGACGGCATGGTCAGCCCAGCCGCAGGCGGTTGATGCCGACCACGCGGTCATAGACCACGTAGAGGACGAGCACGCACGTCAACAGCACGCCGCCCAGCGCCGCCGCCAGCCCCCAGTTGAGCGACTCCTGCATGTGGTAGGCGATCAGGTTGGAGATGAGCTGGCCGCTGCGGCCGCCCACCAGCGCCGGCGTGATGTAGTAGCCCAGCGCGACGATGAAGACCAGCAGCGACCCGGCGCCCACGCCGGGCAGCGACTGCGGCCAGTAGATGCGCCAAAACGCCTGTATCGGCCCCGCACCCAGCGAGGCGGCGGCGCGCAGGTAGAGCGGCCGGATGGTGCGCATCACCGAGTAGAGCGACAGCACCATGAACGGCATCAGCACGTGGGTCATCGCCACCAGGGTACCGGTCATGTTGTAGACCATGGCAAGGCGTTGCCCGTCGCCGATCACGCCCAGCGCCACCAGCAGGTCGTTGATCACGCCCTGCGACTGCAGCAGCACGATCCAGGAGGTCGTCCGCACCAGCAGCGAGGTCCAGAACGGCAGCAGCACGCCGACCAGCAGCAGCGCGGCGCGGCGCGGCGGCGCGTGCGCGATCAGAAAGGCGAGCGGATAGCCGAGCAGCAGGCAGAGCGCCGTGACCGCCAGGCTGACCAGGAAGGTCCGGCCGAAGAGCTGCAGATAGATGCGCTGCTCGGGCGGCCGGCGCACGATCCGGCCGTCCGGCCCGCGTTCCCGGTCCATGGCATTGAGGTAGTGGCGCACCGTCCAGCGTTCGCCGGCGCGCTGCAGCGCCCGCCACGTGCGGGGCTCTCCCCAGGCCGGATCGGCCGCCACCATGGCGGCGGCCCAGTCGTCGGTCTCCACGCCCTGCAGCCGGCGCATGCTGCGCGTGAAGACGCTCCGCAGCCCCGCCTCCACGCGGTTGACGCGGGTGGCGATCTGGCCGAGCGTGCGCGCTTCGCGCGCCTGCAGCAGCTCGCGGGCCGCCGTCCGGAAGGCCGCCGGCGGCGGCGCCGAGCGGCCGTCCCAGCCGCCCAGCGCCGCCAGGGTGTCGGGCAGCGCCGCGGCGACCACCGGATCGTGGACGCTACGCACCAGCATCGTCGCCAGCGGCGTCAGGAACGCCACCCCCACGAACGCCGCCAGCGGAGCCACCAGCGCCGCGGCCCGGAGCCGGGCGCCGTTGAGCCGGGCGCCGCGGCGCTGGCCGGCGTTGAGCCCGCGGCTCAGCGCGCCAGCCACGCAGCGAAGCGATCGGTTATCTCGTCTCCGTAGTCGGCCCACCAGAGCCAGTCGTTGAACACCGACCGCTCCAGCTTGTCCGGGCTGACCGGCAGGTGCGGCGCCATCTCCACGCCGGTCTCGACGTGGGTGGTGACCAGGGGCACCGCCGAACGCCGCGGCGGACTGTAGGAGATGTAGCCGCTCATGGCGGCCAGCGACGCCGGCTGGGCCATGTAGGCCAGAAACCGGAGCGCCGTCTCCGCGTTGGGCGCCCCCGCCACGATCGCCAGTTGCGAGTGGTCGAGCACCTGACCGTCCCACACGATCGCGAACGGCTGCCCCTCCGAGACCTGCGCGTCGAAGATGCGGCCGTTGTAGGCGGTGGTCATCGCCACCTCGCCGTCGGCGAGCATCTGCGGCGGCTGCGCGCCGGCCTCCCACCACACTACGTGCTCCTTGATCGAGTCGAGCTTGCGGAACGCCCGTTCCACGCCCTCCGGCGTGTCCAGGGTCGCGTACACCTCAGTCACCGGCACGCCGTCGGCCACCAGCGCGAACTCCAGGTTGCCGTACGGCGAGCGCCGCATGCCGCGGCGGCCGGGAAACCGCTCCACGTCGAAGAAGTCGGCCATGGTCGACGGCTGCTCTGCCGTGAAGTGATCGGTGCGGTAGGCGTATATCGTCGAGTAGACGACGATCCCGACGCCGCATTCGGTCAGCGTGCCGGGCAGGAAGTCCTCCGCCGCGGCGGCCGCGTCCTGTCCGGGAAAGAGGTCCTCTGCCGAGATCACCTCCAACAGGCCCTCGTCGCAGCCGCGCACGGCGTCGGCGGCTTCCAGGTCGACGACGTCCCAGTGCACGTTTCCCGTCTCTACCTGCGCGCGTATCTCGGCGAGGCCGCCGTTGTAGTCCTCCCGGTCGATCGCGACGCCGGTCGCCGCGCCGAACGGATCGAGCAGCGCCAGCTGGGTGGCGCGGCCGTACGCTCCGCCCCACGACACCATGGTCAGCTCCTCGGCGGCTGCGGAGAAGCTCCCGGCCAGGGCGGCCAGCGCCGCCAACGCCGCGGTCAGGGTGCGTCCCGTGGTCTTCATTCTGCGTCCTCCTTGTCGATGGCGAGTGCGCGGCAGTCGGCCGCCGTCCATCCTATCGTGATCGTATCGCCTTCCAGCATCCCCCCGTGACCGGTGATGTTGGGTATCTTGAGGGCAAAGTCGGTGCGCTCGCCGGCCTGGACCTGCACGATCAGGTGGTCGCCCAGAAAGGCGATCGTCTCCACCCGCACCTCGAACTGGTTGCTGTAGTGGCCGGGGCGGGAAGCGATGCCGACCCGTTCCGGGCGGATGGCGACCGTCACCTCGTCGCCCACCGCGCACGCCGCCACGCGGTAGGCGGCGATCATCCAGCCGTTCACTCCGACCAGACAATAATCGCCGTCGACCTCGGTCACCCGACCGCGCAGCAGGTTGTTGCCGCCGATGAAGCGCGCCACGAACGGCCGCTCCGGCTCCTCGTAGAGGATTTCCGGCGGCGCCACCTGCTCGATGCGCCCGCGGTTGAACACGGCGATGCGGTCGGACATCACCATCGCTTCCTGCTGGTCGTGGGTGACGTAGACGACGGTGACGCCGAGCGTGCGCTGGATGCGGCGGATCTCGTACTGCATCTCCTCGCGCAGGCTGCGGTCCAGCGCGCCCAGCGGCTCGTCCATCAGCACCAGGCTGGGTTCGAACACCAGCGCGCGGCCGATGGCGACGCGCTGCTGCTGCCCCCCGGACAGCTCGTCGGGCCGCCGATCCTCGAATCCCTCCAGCCGTACCAGCCGCAGCGCCCGCCGCACGCGCTCCCGACGCTGCGCGGGATCGAGCCGGCGCACTTCGAGGGGAAAGGAAAGATTCTGCCCTACCGTCAGGTGCGGGAACAGCGCGTAGTTCTGAAAGACGACGCCGATGTTGCGCTGCCGCGGCGGCAGGTCGTGCACCGACCGGCCGGCGATGCGGATGGTGCCGGCCGACGGCGTCTCGAAGCCGGCCAGCATCATCAGGCAGGTGGTCTTGCCCGAACCGGACGGCCCGAGCAACGTCAGGAACTCCCCTTCGCGGATGCTCAGGTCGAGGTCCGAAACCACCAGCGTGCGACCGTCGTAACTCTTTACGATCGACTCGAACTCGACGTACGGGACCGCGTCCGCCGCCTCTCCTGTCTTCATCGCATCGCCCGACAAGGCAGGCATGGTATCGGCGGCTGTCGGCCGGGTCAATGCGACCATTCGAGAATTTTACTTATCGGTGATTTCCGTGGAGCTCCCGGCTCGTCCCGCGCCCCGAATGAGATAAGATGCGGCCATGATGCATCTGGCAACCATGACGAGCGTCTGTCCGGACTGGACGCTCGACACGATCGCGTCGGCCATGAAGCGCCACGGCTATCGGGGACTGGAGCCCCGCGTGGAGTGGGATCATGCCGCAGGGATAGAGGCGTCGATGACGCCGGCCGAGCGCCGCGCCGCGCGCGACCGGCTCGCCGGGGAAGGGCTGGAGTTCTGCTGCGTGGCGACCGGCGCGCGGATGGCGGCGGCCGACCCCGCCGAGCGCGCCCGACAGGTCGAGGACCTGCGCCGCTACATCGAGCTGGCCGGCGACCTGGGCGCGCCGTACGTGCGCACCTTCGGGGGAGAGCACGCCGCGCGCGACCTGCTGCTGATCGTCGACTACGTGGCGGACGGCTACCGGGCGGTGATGGACGAGGCGGAGGCGCGTTCGGTGACCGTCCTGATGGAGACCCACGACCGCTGGAGCGCGTCGGCGTCGGTGCGCGCCGTGGTGGAGCGCGTCGGCCACGACCGCTGCGCGGTGCTGTGGGACCTGCTGCACCCGATGCGGCTGCTGGAACGGCCGGAGGTGACCGCGCAGAACCTGGCGGGTCTGGTCCGCCATCTGCACGTGCACGACTGCGACTACGGCCCGGATGGCAGCGCGCGGAACGTGGCCCTGGGCGCCGGCCGCTACGACCACGAGCCGCCGTTGCGCCTGCTGGCGGAGGCCGGCTTCGACGGCTACTGCTCGGTGGAGGTCATCCACCGGCGCGGCAGCGCGCACGACGCGGACGCCGTCCTGGGCCAGTACGCCGGCACGCTGCGGGAGTATCTGTCCGCCGCTAGCGCTAGCGAATAGCGAACGCACAGCGCCCGCGCAGCGCGCAACGGTCGCAGCGGGGCCGCCGCGCCGCGCACACGTCGCGGGCGTGGCGGACCAGCAGGGCGTGATACTCGCCGAGCAGCCCGGCATCGGCCGGCAGTCCGGCCAGCAGCCACGCCTGGAAGCGGGCGTAGCCGGCGCCGGCCGACGGTTCGCCGAGCCGGGAGAAGATGCGCCGGGCATAGGCGTCGACCACGAAGGTCGGTACGCCCACCGCATACAGCATGATCGCGTCCGCGGTCTCCGGGCCGATGCCGTGCACGGCCAGCAGCTCGGCGCGCAGCCGCGCGGCGCCGGCCGCGCGCAAGCGCGCCACGTCATCGCCGTAGCGGCCCAGGAAGCCGCAGAGCGCGTGCAGCTTGCGCGCCTTGGCGCGGAAGAACCCGCTCGCGCGGATGTGCGCGGCCAGCGACTCGACCGGCTCCGCGCGCATCGGCTGCGGCGCCAGCAGCCGCGCGGCGCGCAGGCGGTCGATCGCCCGCGCGGCGTTGGCCCAGGCCGTGCGCTGGGTCAACACGGCGCCGACCATCGTCTCGAACGGCGATTCGCTCGGCCACCAGCCCTGCGGGCCGTGCTGCTCGAACAGCAGCCGGTAGACGCGCAGGCGGTCGGTCACGCCTCCACGCGCGTCAGGCGACCTCGATGCGATGCACCGTGGGAACCGCGTTGATGTTCTTGATCACCGCGGCGCGGTCGGTGCCGGGCTCCACCTCGACCGTGAACGTCCCGCGCCGGGTCGCCTCTTCGCCCTCCTCCAGCTTGCCGGCGATCAGGTGGGCGCCGATCTTGCGCAGGCCGCTCTCGATCTCCGAGAACAGGTGCGCGGTGTCGCCGGCGACGATGCGGAAGCTGAAGGTCTGCTTGGGGGAGGTCGATTCCCACGCCACGTCGATGCGGCGTTCGTCGAGGTCGCGGATCGCCAGCAGGTTGCGGCAATCGGTGCGGTGCACGGTGATCCCCTTGCCGCGCGACACGTAGCCCACGATCGGATCGCCGGAGGCCGGCGAGCAGCAGCGGGCGAAGTTGATCATCAGACCGTCGAAGCCGCCGGCGCGGACCGACATCTTGTCCGGGTCGAGGATGGTCTGCGCGTCGCCGGACGAGCGGGCGCGGCGCCGGCCGGGGGCGGGCGCCGGGTTCGCCGCCTGCGCGGCGGCCGACTTCTTGGCCACGATCGCCCGATCCAGAATCAGGTCCGGGTCGTTCTGCGTAAGCCACTGCCGGATCTTGGTCCGCGCCCGCGAAGTGCGCGCGAACTGCAGCCAGCGCAGGGTGGGATGGGCGTTCGAGGCGGTCAGTATCTCCACCACCTGGGTATTGGCCAGTTCCGAGCCGAGCGGCACGATCGCGCCGTCCGCCTTGGCGCCGCGGCAGCGGTGCCCGACCTCGGTATGGATGTGGTAGGCAAAGTCGATCGGCGTGGCGCCGCGCGGCAGCTCGATCACGTCCCCGCGGGGCGTGAACACGTAGATCGAATCGCGCAGGATTTCGCGTTTGATGTGCTCGAAGAAGTCCGGCGTGTCGGGATCGGGGCTGGCCGGCGTGTCGCCGGCGGCGTCCCACTCCCGCAGCTTGGTGATGATCGACGGCTCCGAACTGCGGCGCTGGCGCTGCTTGTAGATCCAGTGCGCGGCCACGCCGTTCTCGGCGGTGCGGTCCATGTCGCGCGTGCGGATCTGCACGTCGACCACGCGCCCCTCCGGGCCCATCACGGTGGTGTGCAGGCTCTGGTAGCCGTTGGACTTGGGCATGGCGATGAAGTCCTTGAAGCGTCTCTCCATCGGCGGCCACAGGCTGTGGATGAGCCCCAGCACCTCGTAGCACTGACCGGCGTGGGCGCACAGCACGCGGATGCCGAACAGGTCGTGAATCTCGTCGATCGCCTTGCCCCGGTCGCGTTGCTTGCGATAGATCGAGTAGAAGTGCTTCACGCGGCTTTGCACCTCCAGGTCCAGGCCGCTTTCGGCCGCCCGGTCGGCCAGCAGGTCGCGGATGCGCAGCAGGTAGCGGTGACGGTCCTCGCGCCGCTGGGTCACGAACTGGCGTATCTGTTCGTAGACCGCCGGCCGCAGCACGCGCAGCGCCAGGTCCTCCAGTTCCGACTTGATGCGGTACATGCCGAGCCGGCCGGCCAGCGGACTGTAGATCTCCAGGCACTCCTCGGCGATCCGCTTGCGCCGCTCCGGCATCAGGTATTCCAGGGTGCGCATGTTGTGCAGCTTGTCGGCCAGCTTGATGATGATGACGCGCACGTCGCGCGCCATCGCCAGCAGGATCTTGCGGATGGTCTCCGCCTTCTGCACGGTACGGCTCTGGCCGCGGAGCTGAGATATCTTGGTGACGCCCTGCACCAGCTCGGCCACCACCGAGCCGAAGCGCTCGCGCAACTCGCGTTCGCTCACGCCGGTGTCCTCGATCGCGTCGTGCAGCAGGCCGGCGCACACCGCATCGGCGTCCATGCGGATGGCGATCAGGATGCGCCCGACGGTGAGCGGATGGGCGAAATAGGGCTCGCCGCTGGCGCGGAGCTGGCCGTCGTGCGCCGCGGCGGCAAGCTCGGCAGCCGCGCGGATGCGGCCCGCCTCCGCCGGCCGGTACCGGGTCAGTTCCTTGCCGGTGAGCGGCGGCGCGCCGCCGGCCGCATCCAGCTCGCCGACGCCGGCGTCGAACGCCTCGTCTCTCAGCGCCACCGGGCGCCCCTCAGCGCCACCGGGCGCCCAGTACCCGCGGCCGGCCGGCCAGGTCGCGGTGCACGACCGGGTCCGCGAACCCGGTGGCGGCAAGCGCCGCTTGCAGCGTGGCGACGTGCTCGACGGCGGTCTCCAGCAACAGGTACCCGCCGGGCCGCAGCCGGCCGCCCGCCTGCGCGATCAGCCGGAGCGTCACCTCGGCGCCGCTGCGGCCGCCGCGCAGCGCACCCACCGGCTCCGGCCAGCCGCGGCCGGCCAGGCGCGCGCAGGCGGCGGCGTCCAGGTAGGGCGGATTGGCCACGATCAGGTCGAACGGTCCGGGAATGCCGGCCAGCAGGTCGGCTGTCCGCGCGCTCAGGCGCTCCCGGCCGAGCAGCCGCCGCTGGTTGACGCGGCACACCTCCAGGCAGCCGGCGTCGCGGTCGGAGACCGAGACCGCCAGCGCCGGGCGCGCGGCCTGCAGGGCGATGGCGATGCAGCCGGACCCGGTGCCCACGTCATGCACCCGCCGGACGGTCGGATCGGCGGCGATCACCTCCAGCGCGGCCGCCACCAGGCATTCGGTGTCGGGACGCGGGATCAGCACGCGCCGATCGACGCTGAAGGTGTGGCCGTAGAACTCCTTGGCGCCGCGGATGTAGGCGACCGGCACCGCCCGGCGCCGCAGGTCGAGCGCGCGCCGGAAGCTGGCAGCGCCGCGCGCGCCGACCGGCTCGGCCATCCGCGCGAACAGGCGCTCCTTGCTCACGCCCAGCGCGTCGGCCAGCAGCACCGCCGCATCCAGGGCCGGCGTGTCGGTGGGCGCGCCGGCCAGCGCGGCGACCCCGGTACGGAACGCGCCGGCTACCGTCACGCCAACACCTCCCGCAACGCCGCCTGCCGGGCGTGGGCGCGCAGCGCGGCGATCACCTCTTCCATCTCGCCCAGCAATACCGCCTCCAGCCGATACAGCGTCAGGTTGATGCGGTGGTCGGTGACGCGATTCTGCGGCACGTTGTAGGTGCGGATGCGCTCCGAGCGGTCGCCCGATCCGATCTGCGCGCGCCGGTGCTCGGCGCGCTCGGCCGCGCGCTTCGCCTCCTCGGCCTCGTAGAGACGCGCCCGCAGCACCCGCAGCGCCTTCGCGCGGTTCTTGTGCTGGGACTTCTCGTCCTGACAGGTGACCACCAGGCCGGTCGGCAGGTGGGTCAGGCGCACCGCGGAGTCGGTGGTGTTGACGCTCTGCCCGCCCGGCCCGGACGAGCGGTAGACGTCGATGCGGACCTCCTCCGGGCGGAGCGCCACCTCGGTCTCCTGCGCCTCGGGCAGCACCGCGACGGTCACCGCCGAGGTGTGGATGCGGCCCTGGGACTCGGTCACCGGCACGCGCTGCACGCGGTGCACGCCGCTTTCCCAGCGCAGGTGGTCGAAGACGTCGGCGCCGGCGACCGAGAACGACAGTTCGCGAAACCCGCCGATCTCGGTCGGGCTGGACGAGATCATCTCCACGTTCCAGCGCTTGGCGTCGGCGTAGCGGCTGTACATGCGGTACAGATCGGCGGTGAAGAGCGCTGCCTCATCGCCGCCGGTGCCGGCGCGGATCTCCATGATGATGTTGCGGGACGCGTTCGGGTCGCGCGGCACCAGCAGCTCGCCGACGCGATCGACCGACTCGGCAAGGGTCCGCCGGAGCATGCGGACCTCCTCGTCGGCCAGCTCCCGCATCGCCTGGTCCTCCTCGGCGGCGGCCAGCTCGTTCGCCTCGTCGATCTGCACGGTCAGGGTGCGGATGCGATCGCTCTCCCGCACCAGGGCGGCAAGCTGCGCGTACTCCTGCATCAGTTCCCGATAGGCGCGCTGGTCCCGGGCCTGGGCCGGGTCGGCGACCAGACGCTCCAACGCGCCGTAACGGGCGGCGGCTTCGTTCAGGCGGGCGCTCAGCGCCGGGTCCACGACCTGCATGGCTTCGCCGGCGACGGTAACCCGACTTCGCCGTGCTACGGTACCGGCATGACTGAGGAGCAGCGCTATCTGTTCGATCTCAACGGCTATCTGACCGTGCGCGGAGCGCTGCCGGACGAACTGGTCCGGCGCCTCAACGCCGAGCTCGACCTGCTCGACGCGATGAGCACGGCGCAGGCCGATGCGGCCGGCGCGGTCCGCCAGACGCGCGGCGACCGCGACCGATACGGCCGTCTGGAGTACTCCTGCGTCCTGTTGCCGTACGGCGGCGTATTCGAGTCCCTGATCGACGTTCCGGCCACGGTACCGCTGGTGGAGGAGATGATCGGCGGTCCGCTGCGCCTGGACGCCATGCACTTCATGGCGCGTACCTCGGGCCGCGGCAGCGTGCTGCATCACGGCTACGCGGAGCTGCTGGCCTACAGCGAGTACGCGCTCAACCGCGACCGGTTCGAGTGCGTGAGCGTCAAGATCGGCTACGCCCTTACCGACGTGGGTCCCGGCGACGGGCCGTTCGCGGTAATACCGGGGAGCCACAAGAGCAACTATGCCGTCCCCGGCATCCTGGAGCTGCCGCAGGCCGACGATCCGCTGGTGCAGCCGATCCCGGTGCGGGCGGGCGACGCGGTGCTGTTCTCCGAGGACCTCACCCACGGCGCGCTGGTGAACCGCAGCGACCGGGTGCGCCGCACGATCTTCGTCTCCTACGCGCCGGCGTTCCACTCCGCCTGGTACGACCAGACGGTGACCGCGCCCGGATTCCAGGATCGGGCCACCCCGCGCCAGCGCGAGCTGATCCGCGGTCCGGACCCGTTCGGCGCCCGGACCACCTTCAGCGTGGATACGGTACGGGTCTCGTGAACGGCGCGGACCCGCGGCGGGAGCCGCCGCCGCGCGCGTACGACATCGACGCCGCGCCCGGCGAACCGGCGGCGCCCGATTCGGCGGCGCCCGGAGCGTCCGAGCCCGCTCCGTCGCCGCGCCGCACCGCCAGCAACACCTCGGCGCTGCAGACCGGCACCGGCCAGCGGCGGCTTGCGGAGGCCGAGCGCTTCCGCTTCGACATCACCGGCTTCCTGCCGCTCGGCGCCCTGCTCGACCGGTCCCAGGCGGCCGCGGCGCGACGGACGCTCGCGGAGCCGGACGCACTGCCGGACGGCGTCACCGCGGTGGGGAATGGGCTGGAGCAGGAGCTGCGCAACGTCGTGGAGCTCGGCGGCGCGTTCGAGGAGGTGTTCGCGCGGGCGGACCTGCACGCCCGCATGGTGGAGCTGATCTGGGGCGAGCAGGTGCGGCTGATCTCCTCGCGCGCGCTGGTGCGCCGGGCCGGGGTGAGCAGCCGCGTGACGCAGGGGGGGCGCGCCGACCCGCGCCGCTTCGGGCGCTACCGGGCATTCGTGGAGGGCGAGTTCCGTTGTCTGCTGGTGTCGGTGCTGATCGCCCTGGACGACACGGCTCCCGGCGACGGCGCCTTCGGCGTGATACCGGCAAGCCACAAGGCCAACTTTCCCCACCCGTACGCCGACCGGCTGGCCGACGACCTGCCGGCGCTGCGCCCGCTGCCGCTAGCCGCCGGCGAAGCGCTGCTCTACACGGAGGCGCTTTCGCATGCCTTGACCGCCCCGCGAGCGGCCGACAAGCGCTGGCTGCTCTACCAGTACGGGCCGTCCTACATGCTCGACTGGCCGCACTGCACCCCCTCCGCGGCGCTGCGCGAGCGGGCGGCGGCCGACCCGATCAAGGCGGCGCTGCTGCGCGAGCCCTACTACCACTGACCCGCCGCACTCGACAGCGGAAGCGCGCCTACGTATATTTCCCACCGCGCTCGAAGACGCGCAATCTCACGTTCTGCGAGGATATTCGACCATGATTCGCAAACTTCCGTTCGCCGCGGCGGCGCTGTTCGTGCTCGCGCATGGCGCTCTTGCCGCCGAATTCAAGGTGGACACGGCCCACACCAACGTCGGCTTCCGGGTGTCGCATCTGGTGATCTCCAAGACCACCGGCTCGTTCAACGAGTTCGACGCCTCCTTTACCTACGATCCGGAGGACATGGACTCGTTCGCGCTGACCGCCACGATCCAGGCGGCCAGCATCGACACCAACAACGACCGGCGCGACGGCCACCTGCGCAGCGCCGACTTCCTGGACGCGGCGAACCATCCGACGATCACCTTCAACAGCACCGGCCTGACGATGGGCGAGGACGGCCTGGTCGTGATCGGCGACCTCACGATTCGCGGCACCACCAGGTCGATCGAGATGCCGGTCACCATCGTCGGTCCGGCCGCCGGTCCGGGCGGGGCGGTCGTCGTGGGCGTGGAGGGCCGCGCCGAGATCGACCGTCACGATTTCGGCGTCTCCTGGGACAACCGGCTCGACAACGGCGGCCTGATCGTCGGCGCGGAGGTCCGCATCGAGATCGACGCCGAGTTCATCCGGCAGTAGGAGTCTCCCGCCGTACTCCGGGGCTCCGGGCGGCCGGCCCGACGATTCGGGCGTTCACCCGGAGCCCGCCCGCCAATCCTGCGGCGACGGACATGAGCTTCGCCCCGCGCTTCTCCATCACCAACGCTATCGCCGCGTCGCTGACCCGCATCGAACGGGCGCGCGGCTTCCTGGAAGCCGCCACCTTGTCCGAGCGCTGGATCGCCGTGATGCGCTCGCGCGCGCTCCTGCTCGAAGCCCACCACACGACGCACATCGAAGGCACCCGCCTGACGCTCGAGACGCAGCCCGCCTCCTTGCGGGCGCCGAGCTCCCGTCCGCGGACCCCGACGACGCGCGCGAGCTGCTCAACTACCGGCGGGCGTTCGCGTCCGTCAGCGACTACCTCGACCGGGAGACTCCGATTACGGAGCGGATCATCCGCGACATCCACCGCCGGCTGGTGGAGGGCGTGCGCGGCGGCGCGGCCGGTCCGGGATCGTATCGGCGCGTGCAGAACTACGTCGTGAATGCGGCGACCGGAGAGACCATACATACCCCTCCGCCGGCCGGAGACGTGCCGATGCTCATGCGCGACCTGACAGACTGGCTGAACCATCCGCGCGACGTCCATCCGGTCATCGTCAGCGCGATCGCCCAGTTCCAACTGGTCCACATCCACCCGTTTCTGGACGGCAACGGGCGGACCTCCCGGCTCCTGTCGATGCTCTGTCTCTATCGAGCGGGCTATGACTTCAAGCGGCTCTTCACGATCAGCGAGTACTACGACCGGGATCGGACCTCATTCTACCGAGCTCTGCAGGGCGTACGGCAGGCGAACATGGACATGACCGGTTGGGTCGCGTTCTACGCCGAAGGGCTCGCCACGCAGCTCGCCGAGGTCAAGCGACGCGGCGAGCAGGCGATCCGGCAGGACCTGCTCGTCAGGCAGCGCAGTCTGACCGCGCGACAGGCGCTGATCCTCGGGCACGCGCTCGACCGCGGGCGTATCACGATCTCCGACGTGGAAGCGCTGTGCTCGGGTACGGCGCGCCGGACGCTGCAGCGCGACCTCAAGGTCCTGGTCGAGCGCGGGCTGTTGCTGCGCTCCGGCAGCACCAGCCGTCAGGAATATCGCCTGAGCGATACGGACGCATGATCTTGCGCCATTCTTGCGCCATTCTTGCGCCATTCTTGCGCCACGCCCACCTCGCCTAAGCGCGGCCCTCGGCCACCCACTTCCTGACCAGTTCCTCGACGTACGCCTCGGACCGCTCGGTGACCCGCGCGCGGCCCGCGTAATAGACCAGCCCGAGGGCGCGCCGCCACCGATCGCTCGGGTTGGGGTCGGCGCGGTGCACGATCATGCAGTGGTGGATGATCAGGTCGCCCGGGGCGGCGACGATCGCGTGCTCGGCGGCCAGATCGGCGCTGCCGTAGTCGGTGACGCCGCGGGAGAAGCCCATCACGTTGGACATGGCGTGCGGGCGGTAGCCGCGCAGGTGAGAGCCGGGCAGGTAGCGGATGCAGCCGTTCTCCCGATCCACCGCGTCCAGCGCGATCCAGAAGGTGAGCGCCTCGCTCGGCTCCAACTTGAAGTAGAAGCCGTCCTGGTGCGGCGGCGTCACCTTGCCGACGCGCGGCGGCTTGGCGAACCACTGGAGCACCGTCGGCACCGCCGCGTCATCGAGCAGATCGGCGGCCAGCCCGACCAGCCGCTCGCTCTCATAGAGCGCCTGCAGGTCCCGGTCGTACCGGCCGAAGTTCTGCAGGCGCATGATCGTTTCGGGATCGCCGGGAACCTCGTGGAACGCCGTGCGCTCATCCAGGTCGGGCAGCCGGTCGATGAGGGCGTCGATGTGCCGGTTGACGTCCGCCACCGCCGCCTCGCTCAAGAACCCGCGCGCCACCGCGTAGCCGTCGCGGCGGAAGTCGGCCTTCAGCGCGGCCTGCTCCGCCGCCGTCATGCGGCCGGCCGTCATGCCACCCAGTGCTGGAACAGCGGCCGCACGGCGTCCGGCAGACGCCGGAAGACGTCGCGGGGTACCGGCGGCACCTCGTTCTCCGTCAAGCCGGGGTTGGCGTCCACGATCCGCCGGCGGTCCGGCGAACCGGGCCGCAGCCCCTCCAGGTTCAGCCACCACGGGGCGTAGCGTACCGCCAGCCCGACGCGCGGCGCGGTCGATCGATTGGCGCCGGCGGCGTGCCACAGCCGGCTGTCGCAGACCGCCACGGAGCCGGCCCGTCCGGTCACGCACATCTCCGTCGGGTACGGCTCGAACCGCGGCGCCTCGACTCCGCCGGTCGGGTTGTCGTTGGAGCGGTGGCTGCCGCTGACGATCAGCGTGCCGCCGTTCTCCTCGGTGAACTCGGTGAGCATCCACAGCGTCGTCAGATGGCAGACCGCGTCCGGGTAGGGGGCGCGGATGTGGCCGGCGTTGTGCTGATTGAACGGCCAGTCGGCGTGCCAGGTGGAGCGCTCGTTGCCGGGGTAGTTGACGATGCTGGTGTTGTACGAGATGCGCAGGTCGGGGCCGAGCAGCGACTCGGCCAGCCCCAGCAGGCGCGACTCGGCCAGATAGGGCGCGAACGACTGGTCGTAGGCGATCATCCCGGAGACCGCGCCGATCTTCTTTGGGGCGTTCCGGCGCAGGTGCTTGTAGGCGTCTACGGTGCGCAGCACGCTGTCGCGCACGGCGCCGATCTCGGCCGGCGGGATCACGTCCTCGATCACGCACCAGCCGTCCACGTACATGCGCTGCCGCATCTGCTTGAGCGTCATGGCGCAACCTTAGCAACGGACGGGGATCGCGCGCTACGGCCGCAGCACCACCCGGCCTTCGATCCGGCCTTCGGTGAGCTCGGCAAGCACGTCGTTGACCTCGCCGAGCGGCCGCTCGGCGATCGGCGGCGGCTCGATCCGGCCGGCGCGGCGCAGCGCGATCAGCTCGGCGAGGTCCTGCGGGGTCCCCACGTGCGAGCCGCGCAGCGAAAGCAGCTTGTAGATCAGATTGGGCATCGGCATGTCGAGCGCGCCGCCGTACAGGCCCACGACTACGTGCGTGCAGCCGCGGCGCAACGTGTCGATCGCGAACAGGGTGGTCTGCGGCATGCCGACGAAGTCGACCGACGCCGCCACGCCGCCGGTACGCTCCCGCAACCGGGCGGCTGCGTCGGGGTCGCCGTTGTCGATCGTCCGCGCAGCGCCGAGCCGTTCGGCCAGCGCCCGCTTGGCCGGATCGGTATCGGCCACGACGACCGTCGCCTCGGTCATGGCCGGCACGATGCGCAGGCCGCTGGTGCCAAGGCCGCCCGCCCCGACCAACAGCAGCGTGTCGTCACGGGTAAGGCCGCCGACGGCCCGCTTCAGGGCCGCGTACGCCGTGATGCCCGCGCACGCGTAGGTGGCGGCCACCGCCTCCTCGACCCCGTCGTAGGGGAGCAGGTACCGCGGGTGCGGAACCAGCAGGTAATCGCTGTAGCCGCCGTCGACCCGCGCGCCCAGGTAGCGGCCGCGCTCGCACAGGATGTCCTCTTCGCGCCGGCAGACGGCGCAGCTCCGGCAGCCGACCCACGGCCAGCACACGCGCCGGTCGCCGACCGCCACGCCGGCGGCTGCGGGTCCCACGGCCGCCACTTCGCCGACCGGTTCGTGCCCCAGCGTCAGCGGCAGCGCGACGCCGACGTTCTCCAGGCGGCGCTGCTGCCCGTGGCCCATGTCGAAGTAGCCGGCGCGGATATGGAGGTCGCTGTGACAGACGCCGCAGCAGGTCACGCGCAGCAGCACTTCGGTTCCCTGCGGCTCCGGCGTCGGGTAGTGGTGCACGGCCAGCGGCGCGCCCCACTCGACGATCTGGTAGCTGGTCATGGCCGCTAGACGGCGGCGTCCTCGCCGCGGGCGTGCGCCAGCTCGCGCGCGCTGGGATTGACCGACGGCCGGAACGGAACCTCGCACACCTGGGCCGGGTCGGGCTTGCCCGGCTCGCCGGCGTACTCGTCCGGCAGCCATACGGTGAGCTCGGTGCCGATGGCCGAAAGGCCGACCGGCACGTAGCCCAGGCCGATGTTGCAGCCGAGCTCCGGGGCGTACCACGGCGAGGTCAGGTAGCCGATCGGGTCGCCGCCGCCGGCGTCCGACACCAGCCAGAAGTCGGAAGCGTAGTCGTCGATCGGCCGGCCGCCGATGGTCATGCCGACCATCGTCACCTTGAACGGCGGGCGGCCGGCGTCGACCTGTGCGCGGATGCGCTCCAGCGCCGCCTTGCCGATGTAGTCGGCCTTCTTCTTGCGCGGCACCTGATAGGCAAGGTTGCACTGGAACGGCACCGTCTCGTGGTCGATGTCCTGGCCCCAGGACATGATGCCGGCCTGGATGCGGCGCTGATGGCCCGGCGCGATGACCATGAGCCGGTGCGCCTTGCCCGCCTCCAGCACCGCGTTCCACAGCTTCTCCGCGTGCAGGGTGGCGTCGCGCAGATAGATCTCGTAGCCCTTCTCGCCCGAGAACCCCGATTGGGAGATCACTACCTCGCAGCCGGCGATCACGGCTTCCATGATGCCGTAGTAGGGAATGTCGCGGATGCCTTCGCCTACCAGATCGGCCATCAGCGCCTCCGACTTCGGCCCCTGGATCTGCACGGGGCAGACGTCGATCTCGTCGATCTCGACCTCCATGCGCATGCCGACGTTGACGCCCTGCAGCCAGTAGAGCAGGTCGGAATCGGCGAGCGAGAACCAGAACTCGTCCTCGGCCAGGCGCAGCAACACCGGGTCGTTGAGGATGCCGCCCCGCTCGTTGCAGAGGATGACGTACTTGGCGTGCATCGGCTTGATGCGTGCGGCGTTGCGGGTGATGACGTAGTCGGTGAACCGCTCCGCGTCCGGTCCCTTGACGCGGATCTGACGCTCGACCGCGACGTTCCAGAGCGTGACGTGATGCGTCAGCGCCTCATGCTCGGCGGCGGCGCCCCCGTCCTCCGGCCGCACGTAGCCGCGCGGATGGTAGACGCGGTTGTAGACCGTGGCTCGCCAGCAGCCGGCCGCGTGCGACAGATGCCAGTAGGGCGACTTGCGCACGCGGGTGGAGATGAGCAGCTCCGTGGGGGTGCGCCCGCTCTGACGCAGATTGATCGGAACGATGCGGTCGGACTGGTCGACGCTTTGCGGTTGGCCGGTCATGTCGGTCCCCTCCTTGGCGCCAGGCTGAACGGCTCGCGCGCGAACACCCGGCGCACCATCGGCTCGAAGAACGAAAGCGGCAGCGAATCGTAGTCGGGATCGAACGAGCATTGATCCCAGCGGTGGCAGAAGTGCACGGCGTCCTGATACCAGGGATGATCGCGGTACTTGTCGCGCGCGTCGCGGTCGCCGCCCAGGTGGTGCGCGTAGTAGTGGAGCTGGAACAGCCCGTGGTGCCGAACGATCCACCAGGTCCGCTCGGTCACGTAGGGGCGCAGCACCAGCGCGGACAGCTCGCCGTGGCTGTGCGGGGCCAGCAGGTCGTCGATGTCGTGGAGCAGCGCGGCTACCACCATCTCCTCCTCCGCCCCGTCGCGGCAGGCGCGCGTCGCGGTCTGCAGCGAGTGTTCCAGCCGGTCGACCCGGTAGCCGGCCAGCGAGCCGGACAGCTCGCGGAGCTGCGCCAGCACCCGGTCGGCGGTGCCGGCGGCGAACTGGTCCTCGAACCGCGCCAGCAGCTCGTAGTCCTCACGCGTGCCGTCCGCCATGCTGGTGAAGCTCACCGTCGGCCCGTCGATCGTCCGTGCGGCGCTCTGCATGACTTCTCTCCTCTTGCGCGCATGGTGTATTCTTAACGATAGCCGGGTCAAGAACCCGGCATGACAGGCGCATCGGGCCGTTTCTGATCTGAGGGGATCGCCATGAAGCACTTGATCAGCCGCCTCGTCGACGAGGGCGACGCCCTGACCGCGGTGTGGCGCGACGGGGAGCGGACCACGATTCCGCACCTGTGGTTGCGGGACAATTGCGGATGCGGCGAGTGCCGCGTCATGCAGACCACGGAAAAGCGGTTCCACGTCTTCCGGGTCGCCGGCGACCTGCGACCGCAGCGCGCCGCCGTCGAACGGGCCGGGTGCGACGACGAGGCGATCGCCGTCACATGGCCGGACGGCCACCGGACCCGCTACCGGTCGAGCAAGCTGCACGCGCTCCTCGACCGCCCGCGCCGCGCGCCGGAGTACTGGGACGGCCGCTTCCGGCCGCGCCGGTTCGACTTTGGCCGGTTCCTGAGCGACGATCGGACCGCCGCCGATCTGATCGAGGAGTTCATGAGGACCGGCGTCTGCGTCCTGATCGACGC
The DNA here is from genome assembly GCA_965203515.1 of Spirochaetia bacterium. Classification (GTDB taxonomy): domain Bacteria; phylum Spirochaetota; class Spirochaetia; order SZUA-6; family Bin103; genus CATQHW01. The sequence continues at coordinate 2,598,623 of OZ241907.1, read as the reverse complement.
GCCGACCGAGCCGGATACCGCCGAGCAGCTCGCGTCCCGGTTGGGGCCGGTCCGCGAGGTGGTGTTCGAGCGCATCCACAACGTCACGGTCGATCCGTCGGGATACAGCATCGCGCACACCGACCTGGCGATCGCGCCACACAACGACTTCACCAGCTACCACTGGCCGCCGAGCGTGCAGGTGCTGCACATGCTGGTGAACGAGTGCGATGGGGGCGACTCCTCGATCGTGGACGCCTTCGCGGTGGTCGACGGGCTGCGCCGCGATCACCCCGAGCGGTTCGACGCGCTGTGCGCCGTGCCGGTGCCGTTCCGTCTGTTCAGCGACACGGACGAGAGCTACGCGGTCGGCCCCATGGTCGAGCTCGACGTGGAAGGGAACGTCAGGATGGTCCGCTTCAACACGCAGCAGATGCAGGCGGTACCGCTGTCGCAGCCGCGGCTGCGCGATTTCTACGCCGCCTATCACGAACTGTCGACGCGCATCAACGCGGCCGCCGCCCAGGCCCGCCTGCGGCTGGAAGGGGGCATGCTGTTGCTGGCCGCCTCGCACCGCGTGTTGCACGGCCGCACGGCGCTGCGATCGCGCGGCCGGCGCCACCTGCAGGACGCCTATTTCGAGCACGACAACGCGCGCAACCACCTGACCCTGCTGCGCCGCACCGGCCGCATCTGAACCGCGAACCCGTCGGCCCGGATGTGGTAGTCTGAACCGTGGCGTGTTGCATATCATTCCGGTCCGCGGAGGCGTGGCAATGATCACCTCATTGAGTCTGAGAAACTTCAAGAACTTCGCTGACGAGAGATTGAACATGGGGCCGTTCACGGTGATCGTAGGCGCAAACGCGAGCGGCAAGAGCAACCTCCGCGATGCATTTCGGTTCCTTCACGGCGTCGGGCGCGGGTACACGTTGGCGGACATCTTCGGTGGCAGATACGGCGCCGGCGGTCAAGTCGAATGGCAGCCGCTTCGCGGAGCGCCGAAGGAGATCGTCAGGTTCGATCAGCCGTCGTTCGACCTGAACGTCACCATGGAGTTGAACAAGCGGAAGGTCAGCTACAGGATCGTCGTCGGTCCCGATAGCGAGAAATCGGGATTGTTCACGGTAAAGCAGGAGAGTCTCTCGGTCTTACCTTATGAACCTGTCTACACGAGCCATCCTTACGTCGGGGACCCGGTCCGAGAGCAGGAAGACGACAACCATCTGCTGCTCCGCATGGGCAGAAGTGAGCGCCAGCTTAAACTCGGACATCGCATCGCCGTGAGACCGGATCAGCCGGCGCTGACTCAGATTGGAGAGCATCGACACGTCATCCGGTCCCAGAAAGATTGGGCCGAACGAGTCGCAAGTACTTTTTCCAACATGCGGTTCCTCGATCTGTCTCCGGAACACATGCGGCTACCCGCGTTTCCCGGCCAGAAGATATTGGGAGACAGCGGCGAAAATCTGCCCACGGTGCTGAAAGAGGTGTGCGCGGAACCGGAACGCAGGCTTGCGTTGACCGAATGGACTCGGGAGCTGACGCCGATGGACGTAGTGGGCTTCGAGTTTCCTGCCGACCCGACGACAGGACGAGTCCAGCTCGCGCTGCGTGAACGGAACGGAAGGATCGTGTCTTCCTATGCTGCGTCGGACGGCACGCTGCGGCTGCTTGCGATGTTGGCGGCGCTGCTCGGCCCCAATCCTGCAGGCCTCTACGTGTTCGAGGAGATCGACAACGGGATTCACCCGGCTCGACAACGGCTGCTGCTCGATCTCATCGAAGGCCAGACCGCGGAGGGGCGCATCCAGGTGGTCACCACCACCCACTCGCCCGATCTTCTGGAAATGATCGGCGACGGCACCTTCGAGCATACCTCCATCGTCAGCCGGCTTCCGGACACCGATGACGCCGTCGTGCGTCCGCTGGCGGACCTCCCCAAGGCCGGTGCGCTGCGCCGGTCACAGGGATTGGGAAGGCTCCATCGTTCGAACTGGATGGAAGACGCAATCCTGTTCACGAGCTCCGACACGGCGAACGATCCATGAGAGTGCTCATCATTCCCGAGGACTTCCGCAACGATCAGTATCTCCTGCGGCCCCTCTTCGACCGGCTCTTCCGATCTTTGAGCATCCCGGCAAACGTGGCGGTCTGCCAGGATCCGCTGCTTGGCGGCATCCGCGAAGCACTGAAATCCGAACGTCTGCAGGAGATCGTCGAACGCTACGATGCGATGATCGACCTCTTCATCCTGTGCGTGGACCGGGACGGGGAACTAGCCCGCCGTAACCGACTCGATCAGATCGAAGCGGAGTTCGACGGACAACGCCGGTTCCTGGCCGAAAACGCATGGGAGGAGTTGGAGACCTGGACCCTCGCGGGCCTGGATCTGCCCTGGCGCTGGTCGGAGGTACGGGCCGAGGTGTCCGTGAAGGAGCGCTATTTCGCGCCGCTTGCCCGACAGCGTGGAGTTGCCGGCGGCCTAGGTCAGGGGCGCATGCGATTGGGAGAAGAGGCCGCGCGCAACATTACCAAGATTCGACAGAAGTGCAGGGAGGACTTCGACCAGCTTGCTCATCGCGCCCATACACTGCTCACTTCACCGGCGCTCGAAAGCCCATAGACCGTCCCGGCTCCGCTCGTCTACCATCCGGTCCGATGCAGACCCAGCAGATCGACTTCCTTGCACTTCTGAACGGACAGTACCAGTACGTCGTGCCGCGCTGGCAGCGCCGGTACCGTTGGGGGCAGCCCGACATCGAACGGCTGGTCGACGACCTCGTGACGATCGCGGCCGCCGGCCCCGATGCCGCGCACTACGGCGGCACGCTGCTTACGTTCCCCGAGCCCGGCGCGGCGGGAGTCGTGAGCACCATCCGCGTGGTCGACGGCCAGCAGCGGCTGACGACGGTGAGCATCCTGTTGGCCTGCATCGCGGACGAGCTCGGACCGGACGGCCGATGCGGCGACTGGACCGCTCAGATCATTCGCGATGATCGACTGATGAATCCGGGCAAGCCTCCCGAGAAGCTCCGCAAGCTGCGGCTCCAGGATGGCGACGAGGAAGAATACCGCCGCGGTCTCGAAGGGGGGCCGGCAGGTCCGGGAGCCGTGTCCCAGGCTTGGAGCATCGCACGCCGTCTGGTCGCCAGGCATGGCGTGGCCTGCCTGCTCAAGGGGCTTGAGCGGCTCCGGGTGGTCAGCATCGGCTTGGGCGAACGAGACGACCCGCAGCAGATCTTCGAGAGCTTGAACGCCACCGGCCGTCCGCTGACCGAGAGCGAGAAGATCAAGAATTGGCTCCTGATGGGACTACCCGATGCGGAACAGCAGGACTTGCATGACGATTGCTGGCGCACGATCGAGCGAGTACTCGCGGCCGAACACGGTACCAAACCGATCGACACGTTCCTGCGGGACTTCCTGCGCTGGAAAACCGGCGATCTCCAGGGGATCGATCGCGTCTATGATGAATTTCGTCGGTGGGCGGTGCAGGAGGGACTTGATGGCGATCGACCGGCGCTTTGTCGCGACCTCGCGCGGCTCGCGCAGCTCTACGGGATCGTAACCGGTTCGGCAGGTGCCCACCACCACGCCGCGGGGGTCGAACGAGAGCTCCGACACCTGCGGGCAATGGGAATCGATATTCACCGTCCGCTGACGCTGAGACTGCTGAACGACGCCGCGGAGCATGGCCAAGCGACCGACGAAGATCTGGCCAAGGTCCTGGAAGGGATCGGCATCTGGACGACCCGGCTGTGGCTGGCGGACCGGCCGACGGCCGGGATGAACCGGGCGGTGGCGGACTTGGCCCATGGCTACGGCCCTGATGAAGGTGAGGACTTCGCCGAATACTGGCTTGGACGAATTCGCCGGTTCCGGGGGCGCGTACGCGTCCCGAGCGATGACGAGGTTCGCGCCGGAATCCGGCGCCGGAAGGCATACGGAGGGAGCGCCACCGGGGCGTCGTCTGCGGTGCTGTGCGCGTTGATGGAAGCCGAGCACCGGGAGGAATCGCCTGCCCGCGACCGATTGACGATCGAGCACGTGATGCCCCAGAAGCTGACGGACGAATGGAAACGCGCCTTGGGAGACGAGCCGGATGAGAAGCACGAACAGTACCGCGACCAGCTCGCGAACCTGACGTTGAGCGGCGACGCTACCAACTCGAGCTTGGCGGCGCGCACGTTCGCCGAGAAGCGGGAAGTGTACCGGAGCAGCCCGATCGGGATGACGCGGCGCCTCGCCGACGAGAACGAATGGGACGAAGATGCGCTTGAACGCCGTGCGGAAGAGATCACGCAACGGGTCCTGAGCCGTTGGCCGTGGCCCGAACAGGATCCGCCTGGTTCGGCACTCAGGTGGCGTGTTGACGATGGCCCTTGGCAGAGCGAAAGCGCTGCCAGTCAGATGGTGCTGAACGTCGCCGGCGCGCTGCTGAGTCGAGATGCCGCGAATGCCGAAAGACTGTCGGGAGAAGCGCTCAGTTCGAACGTGCACTCGGCGCAGCGCTATCCTCCCGGCACCGCGGCGGGGGCGCTCGTCATGCGCGCCGTACCGGGACATGATCGGTACGTGATGTATCCGTACGGAGACTATTCCACGAGCGCGGAGCGTTGTCGGAAGATGGGCGAGCGATGCGGCGTCAAGGTCGATGTCGACGCTATTCCCGGATGATCAGAGAGCGTATGAGAGACCAGGAGATCGGAGATGAGATTTTCGGTCGAGTGGATTGACGGCGGGCTGAATCGCACGGCGGAGGAGCGCGCGACGCTCTGCAAGCTGGGGATATACATCCAAGGTCAGAACGCCTGTCGGTTCATCGATTACGTTACCAACGAAGATACGGACTCTCTTGTCGTTCCCGCGATTCACCTTGCCGAAGGGATCGCGACCGACTGGTGGATCATCTTCGGCGGCCGCGACCGGGATCACGGAATACGACGTTATCGAACCGGCTTCGCGCTACCCGACTTGCGTTTCAGGACCGATGGCTCGACGTTCGAGGTGACGGGCAAGGACTTTCACAGTGATAATCCACACCTTGGTTTTCGGTCCGACGGGCGAGAGACGCTGCCGCGCGTTGCCGCGGAATCAGAGCTGTCTCGCTTCATCCAGGAAGTGGTAGAGCGACTTGCCAGTGAAGGGGTCAGGGATAGCGAAGTCGCCGCGCGTTGGTCTCGCGTCATGGTGTCGCGCAGCGATCCGGATGAACGGGCCTTCTGCGAGGCGGCAGGCGCGTTGGGGTTGGACCCGTATGCGATCTCGGACGATGACGCACGCTTCATCGAACATGCCAATGACCTCTTCTCGGAAGAGTCGCTGATCGAGTTTTTGTCGGGTATCAAGGCGAAGGAACGGTCAGCGTCAGTCCTGGATCGTGTGCGCCAGATGGAATCGCGACCGACAGCGGCGGCGATCCTGCCGGAACTTGGCGGCGTGGCTGGCCAAATCGAAGATTCGATCGGACACGATCACGTTCGGCCGTGGGCGGCGGGATACCGCGCGGCCTGGGCCTGTCGCCAGGCATTGAACCTCCAGCCGGACGACCGACTTCCATCTTACGTGACACTTGCAAAGAAGCTGGGATCTGCACAGTTCGAGCCCGTCCAACTCGTCGACGGGTTTCGAGCGCTGGTGTCCTGTCCCGACGGAGACGTCAGTATCCATCTTCACGATCATGGTCGTGCCGAGAGGTTGAACTTCGCATTCGCACGGGCGGTAGGTGACGCGGTGTGCTTTCGCAACACGCCGCGATCGGTGGTAAACGATCTTCACCACGCAGAACGCCAAGCAACCGGGCGGGCTTTTGCTGCAGAATTTCTCGCGCCCGTCAAGAGCGTTGTCGGGATGCGGGAGGATGGCCGCGGAGTGGAAGATATTGCGGCTGAATTCGGTGTCCCATCATACGTGATCGTAAATCATATTCGCAGTCAGGCCCGGGCTGGCCAGGCTCCCCCCGTCGACGAAGAACCGCTTATTGACGAGCCGGTCGATCCGCCGGAAGCGCTCCGCACGCTCGAGCGCCTGCCGACACGCCGCTCCATACCGGGGGTAGCCGTGCTGCTGGCCGAGCGCAGACGACGATGACCGTCTACGTCGACGCGTCGGTCGTGTTGAGCCGGCTGCTCAACCAGGAACCGACGATCGACGAGTGGGGCTACTGGAGTGCCGCGTACACCAGTGAGATCTGCCGAGTCGAGTTTCACCGAACCATCGACCGGCTCCGTCTCAACGCTGACCTGGGCGACGATGAACGCGGCGCCCTGCACGAACGCTTCGCCCAGTTCTGGCGATCCGTCAATCGCGTTCGTGTCTCGACCACTATCCTCGACCGGGCAAGCCAAGCCCGCCGGACGGTCCTTGGCACGCTGGACGCGATTCACTTGGCCAGCGCGGAGATCGCCGACGGCCGTAGCGAGGACGGGGTCGCCGAGTTCCTCACCCATGACCGCCAGCTCGGTACCGCGGCCCGCGCGCTGGGATTCGCCGTACGCGGCACTTAGATGGCAGCGAGCCGTTCCGTCGATGGATGAGTTTTTTCGCCGGCCGATCCTGAACTCGCCGTACGAGTATCCGGGACGGCACTGGGAGCTGGACGAGAACCGCCAGCCCACCAACCGCATCGCCGACCGCCGCCGCCGCGTCTCGTTCATCACGCCGATCCCGCCGGTCCGCAAGCAGCGCGGCCGGCAGCGCGAGATCGTGTTCGACACCGCGGCGGCCGGGTTGGAGGCCGACGGCCAGCAATACGACCTGTCGGCGCTCATCGACAGCGTGCGCCGCGCCGTGGACGAGTGGCGGCGGCTGCCGCGCGCCCGCTGGCGGGTCACGCCGGAGACCGCGCGCCTGCTGGACCACTGGCGGCATCACCGGTTCAGCGGCCTGCGGCCGTTCTTCTGTCAGGTGGAAGCCGCCGAGACGGTGATCTGGCTGACCGAGGCGGCGCCGGCCGGGGCGCGCGGGCGGCAGTTCCTCGACCACCTGGAGAGGGTGAACGAGCAAGCCAACCCGGCCCTCGCCCGGCTGGCGCTCAAGCTCGCCACCGGCGCCGGCAAGACCACCGTCATGGCCATGCTGATCGCCTGGCAGACGATCAACGCGGTGCGCCATCCCGGCAGCCGCCGGTTCACGCGCGGCTTTCTCGTGGTCACGCCGGGGCTGACCATCCGCGACCGGCTGCGCGTGCTGCAGCCCAACGACCCGGACAGCTACTACCGCAGCCGCGAGCTGGTGCCGCGCGATCTGCTCGGCGACCTGCACCGGGCCAAGATCGTCATCACCAACTACCACGCCTTCATGCGCCGCGAGACGCAGGAGCTCTCGCGCGGCGGGCGCGCCCTGCTGCAGGGCCGCGGCCCGGAGCTGCGCACGCAGGAGACCGAGGGGCAGATGCTGCAGCGGGTCATGCCCGACCTCATGGGCATGAAGCGGGTGCTGGCGTTCAACGACGAGGCGCACCACTGCTACCGCGAGCGCCCCCGGGAGGAGAGCGAGGAAGGCGACCTCAAGGGGGAAGACCGCAAGGAGGCGGAGAAGAACCAGGAAGCGGCGCGGGTCTGGATATCCGGCCTGGAGGCGGTGCAGCGCAAGCTCGGCCTGAGCCGCGTCATCGACCTGTCGGCCACGCCCTTCTTCCTGCGCGGTTCCGGCTATGCCGAGGGGACGCTGTTCCCGTGGACGATGAGCGACTTCTCGCTGATGGACGCGATCGAGTGCGGGATCGTCAAGCTGCCGCGCGTGCCGGTGGCCGACAACATCCCCGGCGCCGACGTGCCCAAGTTCCGCAACCTGTGGGCGCACGTCGGCCGGCGCATGCCGCGCAAGGGCCGCGGCAAGGCGGGCGGCCTCGATCCCTTGAACATCCCGGTGGAGCTGCAGACCGCGCTCGAAGCGCTCTACGGCCACTACGCCGCGACCTTCGAGCAGTGGCGGGAGGCGGGCATCGAGGCGCCGCCCTGCTTCATCGTGGTCTGCAACAACACCGCGACCTCGAAGCTGGTGTACGACTACATCGCCGGCTTCGAGCGCCGCAACGAGGACGGCTCCACCACGCTGGAGAACGGGCGCCTGGCGCTGTTTCGCAACTTCGACGAGTATGGCAATCAGCTCGCCCGGCCGCGCACCCTGCTGATCGACAGCGAGCAGCTCGACTCCGGGGAGGCGCTCGGCGCCGACTTCCGGGCCGCCGCGGGCGACGAGATCGCGCGCTTCCGGCGCGAGATCGTCGAGCGCACCGGCGACCGCCGCCAGGCGGAGGCGCTCTCCGACCAGGACCTGCTGCGCGAGGTGATGAACACGGTCGGCATGGCCGGCCGGCTGGGGGGCGAGACCCGCTGCGTGGTATCGGTCGCCATGCTCACCGAGGGTTGGGACGCGCGCACCGTCACCCACGTCCTCGGCGTGCGCGCGTTCGGCACCCAGCTTCTGTGCGAGCAGGTCGTGGGCCGCGCTCTGCGCCGGCAGTCCTATGAACTGAACGAGGAGGGGCGGTTCGACGTCGAGTACGCCGACGTGCTCGGCATCCCGTTCGACTTCACCGCCGAACCGGTGGTCGCCAGACCGCAGAGGGCGCGCGCCACCGTAACCGTCAAGGCGGTCACGCCGGACCGGGACGGCTGCGAGCTCCGCTTCCCGCACGTGCGGGGCTACCGCGTGGAACTGCCGGAGGAGCACGTCGCCGCGGCGTTCACCGAAGACTCGACGCTGGTGCTCACGCCGGAGCTGGTGGGACCGTCCATCACCCGCAACGAGGGGATCATCGGCGAGGGGGTCGATCTCAGCCTTGACCATCTCAAGGCGATGCGCCCCTCGACGGTGACCTACCACCTCACCAAGACGCTGCTGGAACAACATTGGCGCGATCCCGGCGAGGAGCCGAAGCTGCATCTGTTCGGCCAGCTCAAGCGCATCACGCGGCAGTGGCTGACCGATCACCTGATCTGCAAGGGCGGCACCTTTCCCGCCCAGTTGATCTACCGGGAACTGGCGGAACGCGCCTGCCAGCGCATCACGCGCGGCATCGTGGCGCGCCACGTCGGCGAGCGCCCCGTCACGGCCGTGCTCGACCCCTACAACCCGGCCGGTTCGACGATCCACGTCAACTTCACCACCTCCAGGCAGACCCGCTGGCAGACCGATCCGCGCCGCTGCCACGTGAACTGGGTGGTGTGCGACAGCGACTGGGAGGCGGAGTTCTGCCGCTTCGTCGAATCGCACCCGCGGGTCCGCGCCTACGTCAAGAACCACGGCCTGGGACTGGAAGTGCCCTATCGCTGCGGCGCCGAGGCGCGCACCTACCTCCCCGACTTCATCGTGCTGGTCGACGACGGCCGCGGCGATGACGACCCGCTCCACCTGGTGGTCGAGATCAAAGGCTACCGGCGCGAGGACGCCAAGGAAAAGAAGGAGACCATGGAGACCTGCTGGGTGCCGGGAGTGAACGGACTGCGTTCCTGCGGCCGCTGGTCCTTCGCCGAGCTCACCGACGTCTACACCCTGCAGGAAGACTTCGACGCCGCAATCAGCCAGCCGCCTGTACGGCACCACGCATGACGCGCGACCTGCACCAGCCGCATGACCGTCTGTTTCGCAAGGTGTTCTCCGAGCCGGCCGAAGCGGCTGGCTTGCTGCGCGCCCATGTGCCGTCGTGGCTCGCCGATACGCTGAACTGGTCCAGCCTGACGCTGATGAACGACAGCTACGTGGACGACGACCTGCGGGCCAGCGAGTCCGACCTGCTGTACGCGGTCGAGCAGCGCCCAGGCGTCGCGGAGCCGGGTGACGAGCCGCGTTCGCTGCGGCTCTATCTGCTGTTCGAGCACCAATCGCGGCCGGATCGGTGGATGCGATTCCGGCTGCTGAAGTACTGCTGCCGCATCTGGGATGATTTCTTGCGCTCTGACGAAGCGGAGGAGACACCGGACTTGCCGCCGATCGTGCCGCTGGTGTTCTATCAGGGTGAGTCCCGCTGGCGCCATGCGACCCAGTTCAGCGACTTGTTTGCGAAACCGGTCAGGGAGTGGCCCTGGACGCCCCAGTTCACGCACCTGCTGGTGGACCAGTCGCAGACGGGCGTAGGAGCGGTACGGGGCGAACCGTTGGGCCGGTTGGCGCAGCTTGCGCTGATGGCGGCGGCGCACCGCGAGATGCGGGAAGCGCTGGAGACGGCGGTGCAGCTCATGGGAGAGTTGGACCGGGCGGGACAGAGCGAACGGTTCGCGGTGGTGGTGTTGTACGTGCTCCGCACGCAGGATGAGGAGACGTTGCGGGAGTTCGGCGCGGCGCTGCGGCGGGAAGTACGGGGACCAGGAGGAGATATGAATACGTATGGGGAGCAGCTGATCCAGGAAGGCCGTCTGGAAGGCATCCAGGAAGGCGTGCTGAAAGGCCGGCAGGAAGGCCGGCAGGAAGGCCGGCAGGAAGGCATCCAGGAAGGCGTGCTGAAAGGCCGGCAGGAGGGCCGGCAGGAAGGCCGGCAGGAAGGCCGGCAGGAAGGCGAGCTGAAGGGCCAAGTAGCCACGATCGAGAGCTTTCTGCGCGCCGGCGTCGCGTGGCCGGTCATCACGCAGGCTACAGGCTTCGACCAGGAGGCGTTCGAGTTGCTCCGCCGACAGACCCACGCGTCAGATCGGGAGAGCTGACTCAGTTCGCCACGCCACCAAATTGGAAGCGCGCCGATTTATCCGCGCTCCGCGCGCCTCTCGACGATCTGATCGGATCGTTCAGATCCGCCGCTCAGAAGGAGACAGCCCGTGAGCCACGCTGAAGACACCGACTCCCGGCTGGTGACCCGTATCCGCCTGCGGAACTACAAGAGCATTGCCGCGTGCGACGTGCGGCCGGCGCCGCTTTCGTTTCTGGTCGGCCCGAACGGGAGCGGCAAGAGCAACTTTCTGGATGCGCTGCGCTTCGTGGCCGAGGCGTTGCGCTTCTCGCTGGATCACGCGCTGCGCGACCGCGGCGGCATTCAGGAAGTGCGCAGACGTTCCGGCGGCCACCCGAACCACTTCGGCATACGGCTCGATCTGCGGCTTCCCCGCGCCGAAGGCTGGTACGCGTTCCGGGTGGGCGCACAACCTCGCGGAGGCTACAGCGTACAAGAGGAGGAATGCGTTATCGCCGGCGCATCCGGCCGCGGCTCCTACAAGGTCGCAGGCGGCGAAGTGGTGGCCAGCACGATTCCCAATCCACCGGCGTGCGCGAGCGATCGCCTCTATCTGGTCGCCATGTCGGGATTCACCACGTTCCGCCCAGTCTACGACGCATTGTCCGGGATGGGGTTCTACAATCTGAACCCCGAAGCGATCCGCGATCTCCAGGCGCCGGACCCCGGAGATCTGCTGAAGCGGGATGGAAGCAACCTGGCGAGCGTCCTTGACAACCTCGGAGGCCGAGGCAAGACGGCGGTCGAGGAGTATCTGGCCGCTATCACGCCCGGCGTCACGGGCGTTGAGCCTCGCATGATGGGGACGAAAAGCACCCTCGACTTTCGTCAAGAGGTGCGCGGAGCGAAGCATCCGTGGCGGTTCCTGGCCAGCAACATGTCCGACGGCACGCTGCGCGCGCTCGGGGTCCTCGTCGCGCTGTTCCAGGGCACTGGCGGCGACGGGCGGGCAACCCTGATCGGCATCGAAGAGCCGGAGAGCGCCCTGCACCCGGCCGCCGCCGGCGTGCTCATCGACAGCCTGACCGAGGCCAGCCAGGCGGCGCAGGTAATCGTCAGCAGCCACAGCGCCGACCTGCTCGATAACCACACCATCCCCGACACCTCGATCCTCGCCGTGCTCTCCGAGCATGCCGAAACCAGAGTCGGCCCCCTGGACAAAGCGGGCCGCTCGTCGCTCCACGACCACCTCTTCACCGCCGGCGAACTGCTGCGGATCGATCAGTTGTGTCCTGACCCGGACCGATCATCCCAGCCTCGCCTCGACCTGTTCGAGACCGACACCACGCACTGACCGATGCCCATTGGCCAGCGCTCCAGCCAGCCCGCCGGCACGGTCGCTGGTCCAATATGCTACGATGCCGAAGATGGCATCCGCACGCGAGGAGCGCCCCCGGTACGACGAGCAGTACAAGAAGCTGTTCGCCTTCCCGCGCATGGTCGAGGACCTGTTACGCGCCTTCGTGGGCCGCGACCTGCTCGGCGCCATCGACGTCTCGACGCTGCGGAAGCTGTCGTCGGATTACGTCAGCGACGAACTGCTCACACGCCGCGGCGACACCGTATGGCGGCTGCGCGTGCCCGGCGGCTGGGCCTGCCTGCTGTTGCTCCTGGAGTTCCAGTCGCGCGACGATCGGTACATGGCGCTGCGCATCCTGAGCTACACCAGCCTGCTGTACCAGGAACTGGTGCGCAACAAGGCGCCGGAGGCGCGCGCGGCGCTGCCGGCGGTGCTGCCCGTGGTGCTCTACAACGGCACGCCGCGGTGGCGTGCGCCGCAGGAGATCGGCGAACTGATCGCGCCGGTGGCGGAGGGGCTGGCGCCGTACCAACCGTCGCAGCGGTACCTGGTGATCGAGGAGCAGCACGTAGCGGCGGACGCGGTGCCGAGCGGCAATCTGATGCGGGCGGTGATCGGGTTGGAGCAGAGTCGCACGCCGGCGGACTTGGTACGGGTGGCGGACGCGCTGCCGGAGCGGCTGGCGGGGTCGGAGAACGTCGAGTTGCGCCGGGTGTTCGTCGACTGGCTACGGAGTTCGATCGGGCAGGTCATGCCGGCTGGTGAGAAGCTGCCGGCGATGGACAGTCTGGAGGAGGTACGGATGACGCTGAAAGAACGTTTGAGGGAGTGGCCTGCGCAGTGGATGCGGGAAGGTCGCGAGCAAGGGCTTGAGCAAGGCCGCAAGCAGGGTCTTGAGCAGGGGCTTGAGCAGGGTCTCGAGCAGGGGCTTGAGCGGGGCCGCGAGCAGGGTCTCGAACACGAACGGGCGCTGCTCTGCCGTATGGCAGCGTTGCGGTTCGGTGCTGAGGCGAGCGAGCGTTTGGCGGCTCTGTTGGCCAACGTCACGGAAGCCGATCAACTGGCCGATATAGGCGACCGGCTGGTGCAATGCCGCGCGGACGAAGAATTTATAGCGCAAGCAGAGATGATCTCGTCGTCGTGACGCCACCTGTCACATGATAACCGGCACCCGTAACACCCATTCCTCCGCCCCGGCGCTATTAGGCTATTTCTACCAGTGTCGGTACGCTCTTCTTGAGGCATTGCGTCGCTTACCAAGCGAGAATCGTATCAGCATAGCTATCGAAACACTCGACGATGTAGTATTCGCACCGGAAGGAAAACCGATAGAACTTCTTCAGACCAAACATCATACCAAGTCTCCCGGAAACCTCTCCGACTCATCCGTTGACCTGTGGAAGACATTGCGAATATGGATCGATGAAATCTGCGAAGAGCGTATCGATATTGATGCACGGTTCTTCCTAATCACGACAACCCAGTGCGCTACCGGTACTGCGGCCGCATATCTCCGACCGGGAAATCGAGACCCGAAGACCGCTTTGGAGCGTCTCCACTCCGCTGCCACTGTCTCTAGTAACCAGACCAATCTTCCTGCATATCACTCGTTCAAGTCACTGCCGGCTAAGATGCGTGAGCGTCTTGTGAATAGTATTACCGTCCTCGACAACTCGCCACCGATCGGGCAGCTAGACGAAGACCTGAAGACGGCTGTATATTTTGCTGCCGAGCGTAGGCATCTCGGTTTCTTTGTTCGTCTTCTAGAGAGTTGGTGGTATCGACGCGTCGTGGCGCATCTCCAAGAAGCTGTCGCTACACCGATATCCGGTGACGAACTTGAAGCAGAATGCCGCCGAATTCGCGATCAGCTCAGACAAGACAATCTTCCGGTGGTCGATGACATCATGTCTAAGGCAGTAGGCACAAGCGAATACGACAAAAGGACCTTCGTAAAACAACTCAATCTTATTGACGTGAACGTTCGTCGACGACTCCACGCCATCACTAATTATTATCGCGCATCTGAGCAACGCTCGCTGTGGGTACGGGAGCAGCTTTTATATGCAGGTGAACTTGACCGCTACGATACACGGTTGAACGAAGAGTGGGACATACGGTTTCAACAGATGAAGGACGAACTTGGTGACGATGCGGCCGATCAAGCGATAATTAGAGCAGGCAAGGATCTCTACAAGTGGATAGAAACTGGGACGCATCATCAAATTCGAACAGCCGTCACCGAGCCGTCTATCGCACGCGGCACCTATCAGATAATGTCTGACCTCCTGCGCGTCGGATGGCATCCTGAGTTCCGTACACTCCTTCAGAATGTTCCGTCTGCCGAGGTATCTCAATGAGACCGTGGCGTGAGCGCAGTCCTGAAGAGGCATACCTGTTGAACCCCGCGTTCTGCTGTATGATCGTCATCGAGGCGTGTGCGGGCTACTCGGATTCAACCGACCAGCCGTTGCCGTTTGCACTCAGCTTCATGGTTCTTCCGCTCACGCTGCACAAGCGTACACGAGAATTGCTACCTAGGACGACACGTACATCAATCCCTGCTTGGCTTCAAAACCACACAGAGGCTAGGCTCGGTTTCCACGAACGACTCATGGCGCTGCAGCCACATACCAGAGAGGCCATACGCTATGGACTGGGGATTGGCTGGATAACGGTTGACCGCCCGGGCGGGATCAGGCGTGTTGCTTCCGATTCCTTGTTACGCCGAGGCAACCGGTTGCTAGATGGAGAGGCACGTGACTGCATGTCCCGTGCGAGATTCCTGGGGAAGTGGCTTGGGAAAGCCGCATCTACCGAGACCACTATGTCTCTATGGGGGATTTGTCCATGAGTTATCAGATCAAAGAAATAGTATTCTACGGCCATAATGGCACTATGCGCAGGTTAGAGTTCGCAACCGGCCGTCTAAACATTATTACCGGCGCGTCCAAGACCGGAAAGACGGCACTGATTGCCGTTCTTGAGTATTGCTTTGGTTCCACCGAGTGCAAAATCCCTGAAGGCATCATTCGCCGAGCAGTCGCCTGGGTCGGTGTAAGGCTATCGATCCGTAACGGCGAATCGTTCATCGCTCGGCGCGTTCCCGACCCACCGCGGGTGTCGTCGGCCGATGTATTCTACGCCGTCGCGAACGAGATCGCGTTACCGGAGTTGCATCGACTTACGCAAACAACCAATCCCACGACTCTACAAAAAATCCTTGCAGCCCATGCTGGTATCCGAGAGAACCGCCACGATCCACCTGTTCAGACACGACCGTCACTGAAGGCCGGGCTCGACCATGCGCTTGTCTACTGCTTCCAACACCAAACTGAAGTCGGCAGCAATCGGCAACTCTTTCATCGCCAAAGCGAGCAATTCCTTCCGCAAGCGATAAGGGATACGATGCCGTACTTTCTCGGTGCGGTAACTGACGATTACATAGCTCGAATGGTAGAGTTAAGACAGATCCGACGAGAGCTTGGAAAGCTGCAGAGAAAAGAACAAGAATTTCAAGCATTGGCCGGACGAGATTCCAGCGTTGCCCAGACACTTCTTGCGGAGGCAACCGATCTCGGTCTGCGCACCAGCCAAACAGTACCTGAAACTTGGGAAGGAACTCTTGATGCACTTCGCGGCTTGAGCACGGCTGTCCCCGTTTCCGACGAGGACGAACTGGCGGTGGAAGGAGACGAATTTCGCCGATTGCAGACCGAACGTGATGAGATGTCGCACGAGCTTCGGGTTGTACGAGCTCAACTAGATGCGGCGCAGTCACTAGCCGCGGCCCGGGATGGATTTTCTCGCGAGGCCATCGCCCAGAGTGTTCGTCTCAAGAGCATTCATCTGTTTGCCGCTCATGGCGGCGATACCCACGACACGACTAAATGTCCGCTATGTCAGACATCATTGCCCGATAGTGATGTTTCTCCTTCTATACGCGATATTCAAGAATCACTTGAACAACTAGACGGCCGGATTCGCCATATCGAAGATCGTTCTCCGGAGATGGACCGCCTAGTGACGACGCTGGAGGAAAGGCGCGACAACATCAAAACGCGTCTAAGGTCCAACAGAGAGCAACTAGAGGCGATTCAGAGACAGAACGAGAGGGTTCAGGAATATAGGGAACGCAGCGTTCGACGCGCCTATCTTCTGGGCCGAATTAGCTTATACGTCAGTAGCATCCCCGAAATTTCTGACACTAGTGATTTGCATCGAAATATTGTCCGTCTACAGAGCGAAATTGGTCGCATAGAAGGGGAATTGAGCGATGCTGAGATACAGGAGCGAGTTCAATCCGCACTTTCGATCCTTTCCCAGGACATGAGTCGTTGGGCGTCGGAGCTTCATCTTGAACACAATAAGTTTCCTGTTCGTCTGGATATTCGTCGGTTAACCGTTGTCGCGGACGGAGACGATGGCCCTATCCCCATGGAACGTATGGGAAGCGGTGAGAATTGGGTGATCTATCATCTCATTGCGCACTTCGCGCTTCACCGGTTGTTTGTTCAACGCTCTCGACCGGTACCTCGATTTCTCTTCATCGACCAACCGTCTCAAGTCTATTTTCCGGAAGACGACGATTGGCAGCGCCAAGAAGATGGGACTTCGACGCGTGATGAAGATCGGGACAGAGTCAAGGAAATGTACCGGTTTGCTTACGATCGTGTACAGCAACTTAACGGTCAATTTCAAGTTATCATTACGGATCATGCAAACATCGAAGATCAGTGGTTTCAAGAATGTGTGGTAGAGCGTTGGAGAGACGGGAATAAGTTGATACCTGATGAGTGGGAGTCTGTCGATTGAGATCGGAACTATCTACAGCACGATCCCGCGATGCTGGAGATGAGCGGCAGCAGGAGGTGAATCGTGAATAGAGATCAGGCCTTGGCGCTACTCCGCACGCACAAGGAGATCATGAAGCAGCGCTTCGGTATTTCCGAGATGGCTCTTTTCGGCTCCTTTGCCAGAGACCAAGCTTCCGATGGCAGTGACGTCGATGTTTTGGTGCGCTTCGATTCGCTTCCTGACTGGAAGCGCTACTTCGGCGCGCAGGAATATCTGGAAGACCTATTCGGACGGCCGGTAGACTTGGCAATGGATATGGACATCCGCGCCGAGATACGTCCGTATGTCGAGAGAGAAGCCGTCAATGTGTGACGACGCCAGTGAACGTCGTGAATGGCGTTTCCATATTCGCGACATGATCACGTTTTCCGAAAATGTCCTATCTTATTCCTCCGGTATGAATCAAGATGAATTCCTTGCGGACAACATCACGTACGATGCCACTCTCCGTAATCTGGAGCTGATCGGCGAGGCCGCCACTCACATTCCGAGCGAAGTACGTGAAGCTCATCAGGAAGTCCCGTGGCGCGCCATCATCGGAACCCGAAACCGCTTGGCTCATGGTTACCTGTCCATCGATAACAGGATCATCTGGAGCGTCATCCGTGAAGCCGTGCCGGCGCTGGTGCCGGCGTTGCGCAACCTGTTGGCCGAGACCGAGAAGGATCATCCGTAGATGGCGAAGCGAAGGGCGGCCAAGGCCGTCGAGACCATTACGCACGACGAGGCGTCGCGCAAGAACATTCCCACCGCCGAGTACCGCTCGCTGATGGAGAAGGCCGATCAGCGCCCGATCCGGACGGCGTATCAGCGGCGCAACCGCGATCTCGATCCGCAGCTCGTGTGGCGCGGCAAGGACGAGCAGGACTGGTCCGACCTCGTGGTGCAGGCGCCCCCGCTGTTCATCCAGGAGAAGGTCCACCCCAAGGCCCTGATCGACGACCTGCTGCGGCGCAGCAAAGCGAGCGAGCGCGCCGCGGACGACCAGATCGACCTGTTCGCCGACTTCAACGGCCTGCCGGACGGCGACGCCCGCACCGAGTTCTACCGCCACGACGCCAACTGGTCGAATCGCATGATCCTGGGCGACAGCCTGCAGGTGATGGCGTCGCTGGCCGAGCGCGAGGGGCTGCGCGGCGCGGTGCAGTGCATCTACCTCGACCCGCCGTACGGCATCAAGTTCAACTCCAACTTCCAGTGGTCCACCACCAGCCGCGACGTAAAGGACGGCAAGGCCGAACACATCACCCGCGAGCCCGAACAGGTCAAGGCGTTCCGCGACACGTGGCGCGACGGGATTCATTCGTACCTGACCTACCTGCGCGACCGCCTGACCGTGGCGCGCGAGCTGTTGAAATCATCTGGCGCCATTTTCGTTCAGATGAACTCAGAGAATTCACATTACCTCAGAAATCTGCTGGATGAGATATTTGGGAAGGTCAACTTCATAGCAGATATTTCTTTTCGCAAAAAGAGTATACCATTAGGCGCAACGTACCTCGAGACGATGAACGACAACATTCTATTTTATGCGAAAGACCGAGGAAGTCTCAAGTTCCACCACCTTTACGAGTCAAACGACGTCTCTCAGGTCTCATCTCACGGGCCATATGCCATGTTTCCTGATGGCAACTGGAAAAAGATACGAACGACGGACTTCAAGAGTCCCGCACATCCCACTGGAACGAGGTACTATCGACTTTTTTCCTTACTGGCACCTTCATACTCTCCGAACACCGTATATCAATTTGCCCATGAAGGCCGTCGCTTCGATCCGCCCAGCAATGGATCCTGGGTGGTCAGCGAGCATAAGCTCCGTCTACTTTCTTCCATAGGAAGACTTCAATCGGAGGGTCGGAGCCTTAGCTATCGCTTGTACTATGATGATTTCCCTTTTCGAAAAAGGACGAATCAATGGAATGACTCGCCGGTGTCATACAAGAAGAGCTACGTTGTGCAAACGGCAGAAGAGGCCATATCTCGCTGCATCCTCATGACCACCGATCCCGGCGACCTCGTGCTCGATCCTACCTGCGGGTCCGGGACCACCGCCTACGTTGCCGAGCAGTGGGGGCGGCGCTGGATCACCATCGACACCTCGCGCGTCGCACTGGCCTTGGCACGCTCCCGCGTGATGGGCGCGCGCTATCCCTACTACCTGCTGGCGGACAGCCTGGACGGGCGGCGCGAGGAAGCCGAACTGTCGCAGACGGTTCCGTCCGAGAGCGTGACCAGCGGCGACATCCGGCAGGGGTTCGTGTACGAGCGCGTGCCGCACGTCACCCTCAAGTCGATCGCCAACAACGCCGAGATCGACGTGATCCATGAGCGCTGGCAGGAGACCCTGGAGCCGCTGCGCGCGGCACTCAACGCCGCCCTCGACCGCACCTGGGAGGAGTGGGAAATCCCGCGCGAACCGGGCGACCCGTGGCCGACCGCGGCCGCCGCGGCGTGGCAGCGGACTCAGGACGCGCCGACCGACGCCGCCAAGGCGACCGCGCTGCGGGCGTTGAACCGCGCGCTGGGCCGCACCTACTCGCCGGCGGCGGTCCCGGACCGGCCGCTCGACCCGTGGGACGCCGGCCCCGCCGACCTGCACCGCCGCTGGTGGGAAGCGCGCATCGCCCGCCAGCGGGAGATCGACGCCTCCATCGCCGCCAAGGCCGACTACGAGTACCTCTACGACAAGCCCTACGAAGATCGGGGCATCGTGCGCGTAGCCGGCCCGTTTACTGTGGAAAGCCTGGCGCCGCACCGCACCTTGGACGTGGACGAGGACGACGGCCTGATCGACCACTTCGCCGAGCGCAAGACCGGCTACCACGCCGGCGGCCAGCACGACTTCGCCGCCATGATCCTCGAAAACCTGCGCACCGCCGGCGTGCAGCAGGCGCACAAGGAAGACCGCATCTCCTTCACCGCCCTCACCCCCTGGCCGGGCAAGCTGATCTGCGCCGAAGGGCGCTACCTCGAGGGCGCCCCCGACACCGGCGCCGAACGGCGCGCCGGCGTCTTCATCGGCCCCGAGTTCGGCACCGTCGCCCGCCCCGATCTCGCCGCCGCCGCCCGCGAAGCCGCCGACGCCGACTACGACGTGCTGATCGCCTGCGCCTTCAGCTACGACGCGCACGCCGGCGAACTCGCCCGCCTCGGCCGCATTCCGATCCTGAAGGCGCGCATGAACGCCGACCTGCACATGGCCGGCGACCTGAAGAACACCGGCAAAGGCAACCTGTTCGTGATCTTCGGCGAGCCCGACATCGACCTCCTGCCGGAAGCCGACGGCAGCGGCGCCGGCGACCGCCTCCGGGTCAAGGTCAACGGCGTCGACGTGTTCCATCCCAACACCGGCGAAGTCCGCAGCGACGGCCCTGACGGCATCGCCTGCTGGTTCATCGACACCGACTACGACGAGGAGAGCTTCTTCGTCCGCCACGCCTACTTCCTGGGCGCCAGCGATCCCTACAAGGCGCTGAAGACCACCCTCAAGGCCGAGATCGACCGCGACGCCTGGGAGACCCTCCACAGCGACACCTCCCGCCCCTTCGACCGCCCGGAGTCCGGCCGCATCGCCGTCAAGGTGATCAACCACCTCGGCGACGAAGTGATGAAGGTGTTCCGTGTATGAACCGTCTGAGGAAACATCATGGCATCGGCGATAGAGTGGACTGACGAGACCTGGAATCCCGTGACCGGGTGCACCAGGGTCTCCCCCGGCTGCGATCACTGCTACATGTACGCCCTGTACCCGCGGTTGCGAGCCATGGGGGTCGCCGGCTACGACACGACGCCCGATACCGTTCGCATCCTGCCGGAACGCCTCAAGACGCCGCTCACCTGGCGAACCCGACGTCTGGTATTCGTGAACAGCATGTCCGACCTGTTCCATCCGCGCGTGCCGTTCGACTTCCTCACCGATATATTCTCGGTGATGGTCGAAGCTGCGGCGCGGCGCGGGCATATCTTCCAGGTCCTCACCAAACGGCCCGGTCGCGCCGTCCATTGGTGGTCCCGGTACCGGGATCGGTTCCCTCACGGGTGGCCTGCCAACATCTGGATCGGGACCTCCGTGGAGAATCAGAAGTACGCTCCGCGACTGACCGTGCTGGCCCGCCTGCCCGCCCCGGTCCGGTTCGTATCCGCCGAACCGCTGCTCGCGCCGCTCGACCTCACCCCGTGGCTGTCGGACGGGACGCTCCACTGGGTAATCGCCGGCGGTGAGAGCGGCCCCGGCGCGAGGCCGATGCGCATCGAATGGGCGCGCGCCCTGCGCGATCAGTCGGTCCGAACCGACACCCCCTTCTTTCTCAAGCAACTCGGCGGCGTCCGCAACAAACGCGGCGGCGACCACGCAACGATCGACGGCAGACCGTGGCGCCAGTTACCCGTCGCAACGTGATGGCCAAGGCATGACTGTGTCTCCTACCGATTTTGGCGGCCCTTGGACACGCACCAAGCTGGATATTCTCAAGAGCTACCTCGACAGATACACCATGGTGTTGAAGAACCAATCGTTCCGGCTGACCTATGTCGACGCATTTGCCGGATCGGGCTTCTGGAAGCCGCGCTCAGCGAGTGCCCTTGAAGACCCCACCGATTTCCGCGCAATGTGGAAGGGCTCCGCAGCGACGGCACTCGACATTGACAACAAGCCTTTCGATCGACTGGTGTTCATCGAGAAGGACGACGATCGTTGTAGTTCCCTACAAAAACTCGCCAGCCGCTATACAGGGCGACGGATTGAGATAGTAAACGAGGACGCGAACAAAGCGATACCGGCTCTCTGCCGCACTTTCGGAGCCTATGACCGAGCGGTAGTGTTCCTTGACCCATTCGCTACCGCGGTGTCATGGAGCACCGTCGAGACGCTTGCTGACACTAAGAAAGTAGATTGCTGGATTCTCTTCCCTTTGAGTGCAATCTCGAGAATGATGCCCGGAAAGCGTGCCCCCGATCCGGCACTAGCACGGCATCTCGATCGCGTCTTTGGAGGACGACAGTACTGGCGGCACCTATATCAGAACGCACCTCAGTTGGAATTGTTTGGACAGCAGAATCAAGAACGCATCAGTGGTGGCGAACCGGTGATGGAGCTCTACCGAGAACGACTCGATTCAGTATTCGAGAAAGTAGCACCGACTCCGAGAGTACTGTGCAATAGCAACAAAACTCCAATGTTCGCTCTGTATTTCGCGGCAAGCAATAAGAAAGGGGCAAATAGAGCTATGCCCATCGCGGATCACCTTCTGACGAAATGGTAAAGCGAGTCGTTAGCTTCAAAGTCGAACATCTTGGTCCGATCGAGACCGGCATTGTGGAACTGCGTCCCTTGACGGTGTTCGTCGGTGCCGGCAATACCGTCTATGCGCTGCACCGCGCCCTGCATGGATTTCGGCGGTTCCTGAACCGAGGCTTCGATCGCTGTACCGAGTTCGATTGGCGGCGCGTGTCGAAACAAGAATATCACGATGTGACAAAGAAGCTGGATGCCGATGGCAGAGCGTTCAAGTACTCCGATTTACCTGTTCGACTACGCGGCGCCCTGAGTTCCTTCTTTCGTGAATCAGGTCTAACGGCCGACATCGTTCTTGAGCTCAATCGATGCTTCGATACCGACGCTGTTACCGATTTGATTCGTACTCCACGCACACGCGACGCGATTGACGTAACGCTCATGGTGCGCGAGCGGGATCGCGCTCTATGGCATCTCTGCATGAGTCTGTCGGAGAACCAAGGCAAGGCTTCAATAGGATTGGGTGATTTCGACCTGATGCCTGAGAACCTTCGTTCCGACAATCCTGAAGTAGCGGCTCGCCTGCGGAGTATCCTTCTTTCCGGCAGAATACGAATTACCGATCTCCTGCGAGAACTCCTGGACGGCGGGCATCCGGGTAGCGGCGAGTGGCCCGGAACCGGCGGTATCCACTATCTTCCCGCGGCACGCAGCGGAATAATGCAAAGCCAACGGGTGATCGCCAGCTCCCTTGTCGCACGCGCTACCCGCGTCAGCCTGGAACGGTTACCGGTAACTCCGACGTTGCCGGGCGTGACCGCTGATTTCATGCAGCAACTCATTCTTTACCGGCGTAGAAGGCCGCAATCAGTCGACGATGCGCTGAATGAGATTGCAGAGGCGCTGGAGCGGGAGCCCCTTGCCGGATCGATAGAAGAAACGAAATCGCCGGGAGGCTATCTTGAGTTTGCGTTCCGCCCATGGTATACCAGGGAAGACGTTGTGTTGGCCCGGGCGGCGTCCATGGTGTCCGAACTCGCTCCGCTCGTCCTGTTCCTTCGAGGCGTCGTGAACGTCGGTGACACCTTGATCATCGAGGAACCCGAGGCCCACCTGCACCCGACGGCCCAAGCGCACGTCGCGGTGATGCTGGCCCGCCTTGTCCGTGCCGGGGTCCGGGTGCTCATTACGACCCATAGCGAGTGGCTGCTGAAGGAAATCGGGAATCTGATCCGAGAAGGCACGCTGGCGGAGCACACAGGTCGAGTTATGGAGGGATCATCGCTCGGCAGCGCGCTGCACCCCGACGAAGTGGGAGTATGGCTATTTCGTCAGGACGGAACAGATCAAGGATCAACCATTCAGGAGATTCCATTCGACCGCAGCGAAGGTGTGGAGCCGCCGGAGTACGACGACGTAGCCGAGGCACTCTACAATCGCGCCGCCGACCTGCAGAACAAACTCGAGCTGGCGAGCATAGTGACCGGAGACTGAATGCAACTTCGCATTGCCGATACCTTTACCGAGAGCTTGGCGCGCCTGCCGGGCGATGAGCAGCGCGCGGCCAAGACCACGGCGTTCGACCTGCAGCTCGACCCCGCGCGGCCGGGGATGCGGTTCCACCGGGTGGAGGGCGCTCGCGACCGGAACTTCTGGTCGGTGCGGGTGAGCCGCGGCCTGCGCATGATCGTGCACAAGACCGCCGCCGATCTCCTGCTCTGCTACGTCGGCGAGCACGACGCCGCGTATCGCTGGGCGGAGCGCCGGCGCATCGAACGGCACCCCAACACGGGAGCGGCGCAGCTCGTCGAAGTCCGCGAAGTGGTGCGCGACGTGCCGGTGCCGCGGTACATGGCCGCCGAGGAGGCGGCGCGGCCGGTCTTCTCCGGGATCGCGGACGACCGGCTCCTAAGCTACGGCGTTCCCGCCGAGTGGCTGGCCGACGTCCGGCAGGTCACCGGCGAGGATGCGCTGCTGGCGCTGGCCGGTCATCTGCCGGCGGAGGCCGCCGAGGCGCTGCTGGAGCTGGCCACCGGCGGCACGCCGGAGCGGCCGGCCCGCGCGGCCGCGGATACCGACCCGTTCGCCCATCCCGACGCGCAGCGCCGCTTCCGGGTGATGGCCAATCACGAGGAACTGCAGCGCGCCCTTGAATATCCGTGGGAGCAGTGGATGGTCTTCCTGCATCCCGCGCAGCGGCAGGTGGTGGAACGAAGTTACCGCGGCCCGGCGCGCGTATCGGGGTCCGCCGGGACCGGCAAGACCATCGCCGCGCTGCACCGCGCGGTCCATCTGGCGCGCGCCCATCCCGCCGCGCGCGTCCTGCTGGCCACCTTCTCCACGGCGCTCGCGGACGCGCTGCGCGCTCGCCTGACGCGCCTGATCGTCCACGAGCCGAAGCTCGCCGAGCGCCTCGAAGTCGGCTCGCTGAGCGACGTCGCGCGCCGCCTCTATCAGGCGCACTGCGGCCGCGCCGAGCTGGCGGCCGACGAGCAGGTGCAAGAGTTCGTGCGGCGCGCCGCCGGGGTCGAGGGCAACCCGTTCAGCGCGCACTTCCTCCGCACCGAGTGGCAGCAGGTGGTCGACGCCTGGCAGCTTGCGACCTGGGAGCAGTATCGGGACGTGCCGCGCCTCGGCCGCAAGACCCGCCTCTCCGAACGGCAGCGCGCCGTGCTGTGGTCGATCTTCGCGCAGGTGTCGGCCGCGCTCGACGAGCGCGGGCTGCTGACCGAGCCGCGGCTGTTCGCCCGGTTGGAGCGACAGTGCGCGCAGCTCGCGCATCCGCCGTTCGAGTTCTGCGTCGTCGACGAAGCGCAGGACCTCGGCGTGGCCGAGCTGCGGCTGCTGGCCGCCCTCGGCGCCGGGCGCCCGGACGGCCTGTTCTTCGCCGGCGACCTGGGGCAGCGGATCTTTCGGACGCCGTTCTCCTGGCGGGCGCTCGGGATCGACGTCAGAGGGCGCTCCCACACCCTGCGGGTCAACTACCGGACCTCCCACCAGATCCGGCGGCAGGCGGACCGCCTCCTGCCGGGCGAGATCGCCGACGTGGACGGCAACGCCGAGCGGCGCGCCGGCACGGTCTCCGTGTTCAACGGCGCGGAACCGGTCGTCGCCATCCTCGGCTCGCCGGAGGAGGAACGCGCGGTCATCGCCGAGTGGCTGGCCGAGCGGAAGCAGGCCGGCTATGCGCCCCACGAGATCGGCCTGCTCGTCAGATCGAACGCCGAACTGGAGCGGGCCGCCGCAGCCGCGCGCGCGGCAGGGTTCTCCACGGTCGATCTGCGCCGGCGCGCCGGCGGTGTCTCAGGCTCGGTGGCGGTGGGCACCATGCACGCGGCGAAGGGCCTGGAGTTCCGCGCCGCGGCGGTCATCGCCTGCGACGACGAAGTGCTGCCATCGCCGGCCAGAATCGCGAACGTCGGCGACCCCGCCGACCTGGAGGACGTCTACGCCACCGAACGGCACCTGCTGTACGTGGCGTGCACCCGCGCCCGCGATCATCTCCTGGTTACCGGCGTCGAGCCCGCCTCGGAGTTCCTCGACGACCTGCGCGCCATCTGACTACTCCGTCAGGGCGCCCTGCCGGCCGGTTGACGCCGGGCCGCCGGGGGGTTAGCGTACGCCGATACCTTTAAGTCGGGTCCTGTGAGGCCCGAAAGGGATGGCCCATGCTGCACGCTCAGCGCTTTCCCGCCGCACGGCGGGCCCCATGAGTCGGCGCGTACTCGACGCCGGCCAGATACGGCGCGCGATCACCCGGATCGCTCACGAGATCATCGAATCGGCCGAAGACGACCTGCGCCTGATCGGCGTCCGCACCCGCGGCGTGCCGATGGCCCGGCGCTTGGCGCAGGCGGTCCGGGAGGCCGGCGGCCTCGACGTCCCCCTCGGCACCCTGGACATCAACCTCTATCGCGACGACCTGACCGCCGTGGCCGCGCAGCCGGTCGTGCGGCCCACCGAGCTCGGCTTTCCGATCGACGGCACCGTCGTGATCCTGGTCGACGACGTGCTCTACACCGGCCGCACCACCCGCGCCGCCATGGACGCCCTGGCCGACTTCGGCCGCCCCCGCAAGATCAAGCTGGCGGTGCTGGTCGACCGCGGCCACCGCGAGCTGCCGATCCGCGCCGACTACGTCGGCAGGAACATCCCTACCGCCCGGGACGAGAAGATCCGCGTCCGCTTCATGGAGACCGACGGGGTCGATGACGTGCTGATCGAGCGCCGGGACAGCTCGTCATGACGGGCACCCTGCCGGCGCCGGCCGCCGCCCCCGCGGCGCCGACCGCGGACGGCATCCGCTGGTCGCGCAAGGACCTGCTCGGCCTGCAGGAGCTGTCCCGCGCGGAGATCGAGCTGCTCCTCGACTCCACGGACTCCTTCAAGGAGGTCTCCTCGCGCAACGTCAAGAAGGTTCCGGCCCTGCAGGGCAAGACGATCGCCAACCTGTTCTTCGAAGCCTCGACCCGCACCTGCTCCAGCTTCGAGCTGGCCGCCAAGCGGCTGTCGGCCGACACCGTCAACCTGACCGGCTCGACCTCGAGCACCGCCAAGGGGGAGAGCCTGACCGACACCGCCCGCGCGATCGAGGCGATGCAGATCGATACCGTCGTGGTGCGCCATCAGGCATCGGGCGCCGCCGATCTGCTGGCGCGCGTCCTCGACGCCGGGGTCGTCAACGCCGGCGACGGCGTGCACGAACACCCCACGCAGGGATTGCTCGACATCTACACGATCCGCGAACGGCGGCCGATCGAAGGGCTGCGCGTCTGCCTGATCGGCGACATCCTGCATTCGCGCGTGGCGCGGTCCAACATCTGGGGTCTGACCCGGCTCGGTGCGTCGGTCACCGTCTGCGGGCCGCCGACGCTGATCCCGGCCGACGTCGAGAAGCTGGGCGTGGCGGTGAGCTACGACCTGGACGCGGTGATCGGCGATCAGGACGTGCTGAACATCCTGCGCATCCAGTTCGAGCGCCAGCACGGCGGCTACTTCCCGTCGATCCACGAATACGCGGTCGAGTACGGCATCACCCGCGAACGGCTGGCCGCCGCCGACCCGGACGTGCTGGTGTTGCACCCCATGCCGATGCACCGCGGCGTGGAGATCGCCGCCGACGTGGCCGACGGCCCGCACTCGCTCATTCTGGATCAGGTGACCAACGGCGTGGCGGTGCGCATGGCGGTCCTGTTCCACACCTGCCTGGCCCGGTGACGGCGCGATGACGGTGCTGCTGCGCGGCGGGCGCGTGCTGGACCCGCGCAACGACGTCGATCGCGTCGGCGACCTGTTCATCCGCGACGGCGTGATCGCCTCCACGGACGCCGGCCCGGCGGCGGCGGACCGGATCATCGACTGCGCCGGCCAGGTGGTGATGCCCGGCCTGATCGACCTGCACGTGCATCTGCGCGAGCCCGGGTTCGAGTACAAGGAGGACCTGCGCAGCGGGCTCACCGCGGCGGTCGCCGGCGGCTTTACCGGCGTCTGCCCGATGCCCAACACCCGGCCGATCTCCGACAGCCGTCCCGACATGGAGTTCCTGATCCGGGAGGCGCGCCGCATCGGGCTGGCGCGGCTGTGGCCGGCCGGCGCGGTCACGCAGGGCCAGGAGGGGCGTCAGCTCACCGAGTTCGGTCAGCTTCGCAAGGGAGGCGCGGTCGCGCTGTCCGACGACGGCCGGCCGATCTCCGACTCGATGGTGATGCGCCGCGGCCTGGAATACGCGCTGAAGTTCAAGCTGCCGATCTTCGTCCACGCCGAGGACACCGGCCTGTCCGGCGACGGCACCATGAACGAGGGGTTGGCCGCCACCCGGATGGGTCTGTCCGGCAGCCCGTGCGCTGCCGAGAGCGCGATGGTCGCCCGCGACATCCAGATCGCCGCGCTCACCGGCGGTCGCGTCCACTTCCTGCACGTCTCCTGCGCCCGCTCGGTCGATCTGATCCGCATGGCCAAGCGCGAGGATATCGCGGTCACGGCCGAGACCTGCCCCCACTACTGGGAGCTCACCGACGAGGCGGTCGACGGCTACCGCACGGACGCCAAGATGTATCCGCCGCTCCGCTCGGAGGCGGACCGCGCGGCGATCCGGGCGGCCTTGGCCGACGGGGTCATCGACACGATCGGCAGCGACCACGCCCCGCACGCCCCGTATGAGAAGGCGCTGGAGTTTCGCAACGCGCCAAACGGCATCATCGGCCTGGAGACGACCGTGCCGCTGGCGCTCAACCTGGTGCGCGACGGCCTGATCGACTGGCCGCGGTTCGTGCGCTGCCTCTCCTGCAATCCGGCGGCGGTCATCGGCGTCGACCGCGGGCATCTGTCGGCCGGCGCGGTCGCCGACGTCACCGTGATCGACCCCGCCGCGTCGTGGGTGGTCGGCCGCGGCGCGATCCGGTCCAAGTCGATCAACACCCCCTTCCTGGGCGCCGCCATGACCGGGCGGGCGACCGCCTGCATCGTCGGCGGCCGCGTGCTGATGGCGTCGGGCCGGCTGGAGGCGTCGTGAGCCCTGCGGCCGGCAGCGCGAACCGGCGGGCGATGCTGGCGCTGGAGGACGGGCGGGTCTTTCACGGCACCCGCTTCGGCGCCGAAGGCACCCGCGACGGCGAGGTCGTCTTCAACACCAGCATGACCGGCTATCAGGAGATCATCACCGATCCCTCCTACAAGGGGCAGATCGTCTGCATGACCTATCCGCTCATCGGCAACTACGGCGTCAATGAGGAGGACCCGGAGTCGGCCGGCCCGCAGGCGGAGGGGCTTATCATCAAGGAGCTGTCGCCGGTCGTTTCCAACTGGCGCGCCACCGGAGACCTGTCCGCGTACCTGCAAGCCGCCGGCGTGGTCGGCATCGAGGGGATCGACACGCGGGCGCTGACCCGGCACATCCGCCGCGCCGGGGCGCTCAAGGCGGTCCTGACCACGGAGGACCTGTCGGAGGCGGATGCCGCGGCGCTGGCCGACCGCTCGCCGGGGCTGATCGGCCGCGACCTGGTCGCCGCCGTCACCTGCGCCGAACCATACGTCTACAGCGCGCAGGGCGCCCACCACGTGGTGGCGGTCGACTGCGGCATCAAGACCAACATCCTGCGCCTGTTGGCCGCGCGCGGCTGCCGGGTCACGGTGGTGCCGGCCTCCACGCCGGCCGCCGACATCCTGGCGCTCGGCCCCGACGGGCTGTTCCTGTCCAACGGGCCCGGCGACCCCGACGGCCCGGTCTACCTGATCGACGCGGTGCGCGAGTTGATCGGCGCGCTGCCGGTGTTCGGCATCTGCCTGGGCCAGCAGATCACCGCCCTGTCGGCCGGCGGCGAGTGCTACAAGCTCAAGTTCGGACACCACGGCGGCAATCATCCGGTCAAGGACCTGGCCACCGGCTCGGTCGCCATCACCTCCCAGAACCACGGCTTTGCGGTGCGCCTCGACTCGCTGCCCGCCGACTACCGCCTGACCCAGGTCAACCTCAACGACGATACCGTGGAGGGAATCGAGCACCGCGACCTGCCGGTCTACGCCATCCAGTACCACCCGGAGGCGGCGCCCGGCCCGCATGACGCCCGTCCCCTGTTCGACCGCTTCATCGCCGACATGGCGGCAGGCAAATGACTGATTTCATGAGGTCGCGGTAGTGCCCAGGAGAACGGACATCGACCGAGTCCTGGTGCTCGGCGCCGGGCCGATCGTGATCGGCCAGGCGTGCGAGTTCGACTATTCCGGCACGCAGGCGTGCAAGGCGCTCAAGGAGGAAGGGTTCGAGGTGGTGCTGCTCAACTCCAACCCGGCCACCATCATGACCGATCCGGAGATGGCCGACCGCACCTACGTGGAGCCGATCAACCTGTGGGCGCTGGAGCGCATCCTGGAGCGGGAGCGGCCGGACGCCGTGCTCACCACGCTGGGGGGGCAGACCGCGCTCAACCTGGCGGTCGAGGCTGCGGAGGCCGGCCTGTTCGAGCGGTTCGGGGTGGAGATGATCGGCGCCGATCTGGCCGCCATCCAGGTGGCCGAGCGGCGGCAGGACTTCCGCCGCGCCATGGAGGAGATCGGCCTGGCGGTGCCGCAGTCGGCGATCGCCGGCAGCCTGCAGGCCGCCCGCGAGGCGGTCGCGGCGACCGGCTTTCCCAGCGTCGTGCGCCCCAGCTTCACCCTGGGCGGCACCGGCGGCGGCGTGGCGCGCACGCCGGCGGAGTTCGAACGGATCGTGGGTCAGGGGCTGCAGCTCTCCCTGACCCACGAGGTCCTGATCGAGCAGTCGGTGATCGGCTGGAAGGAATTCGAGCTGGAAGTGATGCGCGACAAGCAGGACAACGTCGTCATCATCTGCTCGATAGAAAACGTCGATCCGATGGGCGTGCACACCGGCGATTCGATCACCGTGGCGCCGGCGCAGACCCTGACCGACCGCGAATACCAGATCATGCGCGACGCCGCCATCGCCTGCATCCGCAAGGTGGGGGTGGAGACCGGCGGCTCCAACATCCAGTTCGCGCTCGATCCGGCCACCGGCCGCATGGTGATCATCGAGATGAACCCGCGCCTGTCGCGCTCCTCCGCGCTCGCCTCCAAGGCGACCGGATTCCCGATCGCCAAGTTCGCGGCCAAGCTCGCCGTCGGCTACACCCTGGACGAGATACCCAACGACATCACGCGCGAGACCCCCGCCAGCTTCGAGCCGACCATCGACTACTGCGTGGTCAAGATCCCGCGCTTCGCGTTCGAGAAGTTTCCCGAGGCCGACCCCGCCCTCACCACGCAGATGAAGTCGGTGGGCGAGGTGATGGCGATCGGCCGCACCTTCACCGAGGCGCTGCAGAAGGGGATGCGCGGCCTGGAGATCAAGGCGGACGGGTTCCAGCTCCGCGACGCCTGGCGCGGCCTGGACCAGGCGGCGTTGCTCAAGGCGCTGCGCACTCCCAGCGCCGATCGCCTGTTCCAGCTCCGGCACGCCCTGGAGCTCGGTGTGCCGCTCGACGCGCTCCACGACGCCACCGCGATCGATCCGTGGTTCCTGGCCTCGCTCGCCCGTATCGTGGCGCAGGAGCGGCAGCTCACCGCGGCCCTCGGCGACGGGGACGGGGACGACCGTCTCGACCTGCTCGCCGCCAAGCGCTGCGGCTTCTCCGACGCGCAGATCGGCGCGGCGCTCGGCCGGAGCGAAGGCGAGGTGCGCGCGCGCCGCAAGGCGCAGGCGGTGCTGCCGACCTACAAGCCGGTCGATACCTGCGCGGCCGAGTTCGAGGCGTACACGCCGTACTACTACTCGACCTACGAGGAAGAAGACGAGGTGCCGGCATCGGACCGCAAGCGGGTCATCATCCTGGGCGGCGGCCCCAACCGGATCGGGCAGGGGATCGAGTTCGACTACTGCTGCTGTCAGGCCGCGTTCGGCCTGGCCGACGCCGGCTACGAGTCGATCATGGTCAACTGCAACCCGGAGACCGTATCGACCGATTACGACACGTCCACCCGCCTCTACTTCGAGCCGCTCACCCTGGAGGACGTGCTCAACATCGTCGACAAGGAGCGGCCCGACGGGGTGATCGTCCAGTTCGGCGGACAGACGCCGCTCAATCTGGCCGGCGCGCTGGAGGCCGCCGGCGTGCCGATCGCGGGTACCGCCTATGACGCGATCGACCGCGCCGAGGACCGTTCCCGGTTCGCGGAGCTGCTGTCCGGGCTGGGGCTGGTGCAGCCCCCGAACGGCGCGGCGGTCGCCGTGCAGGACGCCGTGCGCGAGGCGCGGCGGATCGGCTACCCGGTGCTGTTGCGGCCGTCCTACGTGCTGGGCGGGCGCGCCATGGAGATCGTCTACGACGACGAGTCGCTGCGCGCCTACATGGCGCGGGCGGTCGACGCCGCCGGCGATCGGCCGGTGCTGATCGACAGCTTCCTGGAGGGCGCTACGGAGGTCGACGTCGATCTGATCGGCGACGGCGTCTCCTATCTGGTCGGCGGGGTGATGGAGCACATCGAAGAGGCCGGGGTCCATTCGGGAGACAGCGCCTGCTGCCTGCCGCCGCACTCGCTGTCGGATGCCGTGATCGGCGAGATCGAGCGGCAGACCGCGGAGATCGCGCGCGAGCTCCGCATCGTCGGCCTGATGAACGTGCAGTTCGCGGTCAAGGACGGAGAGGTCTTCGTGCTGGAGGTCAACCCGCGCGCCTCCCGCACCGTGCCGTTCGTGTCCAAGGCGATCGGCGTGCCCCTGGCCCGGCTCGCCGCCAAGGTCATGGTCGGCGTCCCGCTGGCCGACCTGGACGTGCGCATCCCCGCGCGGCCCGGCCGCTACGCGGTCAAGGAGGCGGTGCTGCCGTTCAGCCGCTTCCACGGCATCGACGTGGTGTTGGGGCCGGAGATGAAGTCGACCGGCGAGGTGATGGGCTCCGACGACCGCTTCGGCAAGGCGTTCGCCAAGGCGCAGATGGGCGCCGGATCGCCGTTGCCGGTGGGCGGCAACGCCTTCCTCAGCGTGCGCGACGAGGACAAGCGCCACGCCGGCCGCATCGGCCGCGCGCTGCAGGAGCTCGGCTTCCGCATCTTCGCCACGCGCGGCACCGCCGCCGAGCTCGACCGGGCCGGCGTCGCCGTCTCCGCGCTGGCGCGCGTGAGCGAAGGGAGCCCGAACATCGTCGAGATGATCGAGCGGGGCGAGGTGGCGCTGGTCATCAACACACCCGGCGGCAAGAACCCGCGCAGCGACGGCGTGATCATCCGTTCGCTGGCGGTGGCGCGCGGCATCCCGTGCATCACCACCATTCCCGGCGCCTTCGCCTCCATCTCCGGCGTGCGCGCCATGGCGTCGGGCAACCTGCAGGTGATGTCCCTGCAGGAGCAGTACGCGACGGCCGCCGGCGGAGCCGGACCGGGGGGGTGACCCGGCAGCTCTGCGAGGTGGCCGCCAACCGGGTGGTCGCCCCCCAACACCACGTGCTGACCCTGGCCTGCGGCCTGGGCGCCGGCTTCGAGCCGGGCCAGTTCGTGCAGCTCGGCGTGGAGGCCGCGTACCTGCCGCGGCCGTTCAGCATCCTGTGGGCCGACCGGCGCCATCTGGCCGTGCTGTCCAAGGCGGTGGGGGCCGGCACCCGCGCGCTGTTCGGATACGCGCCGGGGCAGCTCGTGTGGGTGCTGGGGCCGCTCGGCCGCGGCTTTCGCCGTGACGGCGCGGCGGACTCGATCCTGGTCGGCGGCGGCGTGGGCGTGCCGCCGATCTACGCGCTGGCCAAGCGGCTGACCGGCGACGGCGCGTCGCCCCGCGTGATCGTCGGCGCCCGCACCGCCGATCAGGTGCTCCTGCGCGGCGAGTTCGCCGCGCTGGGCGTGGAGGTGGGCGTGATGACCGACGACGGCAGCGCCGGCGGCCGCGGCACCGCCGCGGCGCTCCTGGCGAAGTGGCTGCGCGCGGGCGGCCGGGGTCACCGCGTCTACGCCTGCGGTCCGGCGCCGATGCTGGCCGCGGTGGCCGCGATCTGCCGGCAGAGCGGCGCCCCGTGTCAGGTCGCGGTGGAAGAGCACATGGCGTGCGGGTTCGGCGCCTGCCAGGGGTGCGCGGTGGCGACCGCGGCCGGCGGCTACGCGCTGGTGTGCCGCGACGGCCCGGCCTTCGACGCCGAACGGCTGGCATGGCCGCGGCCGCCGGCGGCGGCGTGATGGTCGACCTGACGACCACGATCGCGCGCGGGCTCGCCGCTCCGAACCCGGTGATGCTCGCCTCCGGCACCTGCGGCTACGGCCGGGAGCTCGAACCGTTCCTGCCGCTCGGCGAGCTGGGCGGGATCGTCACCAAGACCGTCACCCTGCGCCCGCGCGCCGGCAACCCGCCGCCGCGCGTCATCGAGACGCCGTCCGGCATGCTCAACGCGATCGGCCTGCAGAACGTGGGGGTCGATGCGTTCTGCCGGGACAAGCTGCCGTACCTGACCGGGCTCGGCGTGCCGGTCCTGGTGAGCGTCATGGGACAGACGGTGGAGGAGTTGCGCGCGGTGGTGCGGCGCGTCTGCCAGGAGCCCGGCCTGGGCGCGCGGACCGGCTTCGAGCTCAACCTGTCGTGCCCGAACGTCGCCTATGCCGATGAGCGCATGTTCGCGCACGACCCGGAGCTGGTCGCCGCCGCGGTCGCCGCGGCGCGGGCGGTCACCGATCGGCCGGTGGTCGCCAAGCTGAGCCCGGAGGTGCCGGACGTGGCGGTGTACGCGGCGGCGGCCGAGCGGGCCGGCGCGGACGCCGTCACGGTGATGAACACGATCACCGCCATGGTGATCGACGTGCGCACGCGCCGTCCGGTGCTGGCCAACGGCACCGGCGGTCTGTCCGGGCCGGCGATCCTGCCGATCGCGGTCCGACAGGTGTTTCAGGCCGCGCGCGCGGTCGCCATCCCCGTGATCGGCGCGGGCGGCGTGAGCACCGCCACCGACGCCCTGCAGATGATCGTCGCCGGTGCGTCGGCGGTGCAGGTCGGCACCGCGTCGTTCGTCGATCCGGCCGCGGCGATCGCGGTGCGCGACGGCATCGCCGGCCATCTGCGCGCCGAAGGCGGGTCGCTGCGCGATCTGATCGGCTCCATCCGTTGGGGTTCGGAGCGGAGCGCGGCCGGTTGAAACGCGCCGGGCTATGCGGCGGCGCGTTTTGGCAGTAGAATAACGGTATCGACCCTCGATTGCGCCGATCCGATGGCGGTCGGCGTTGCGTCCGCACGCTCGGCTGGCGCCGTCGCAGCCGCGGCGCGGAAGGCGGACGCCGGCTGCGTGGCCGTCGGCCGGGCGGTGATCCCCGCTGCGGAGCCGGCCGGCGACCGCCAACGACTCATGGAGCAGACCCACAAATCAGATGAAGTTTACCGAGCTCAACCTGGATCCGAAGATTCAGGCGGGAATCCGCGACGCCGGATTCGTCGAATGCACCAGCGTCCAGGAACGCACCTTCGAGTATTCGCTGGAAGGGATCGACGTGACCGTGCAGTCCCAGACCGGGACCGGCAAGACCGCCGCGTTCCTGATCTCCATCTTCGAGCTGTTCCTCAAGGAGGAATACTTCGACGACCGGTTCGCGCTCATCGTCGTCCCGACGCGCGAGCTGGCGGTGCAGATAGAGCAGGAGGCGCGCCTGCTCGGCAAGCACCTCGACTTCAAGACGGCGTGCGTGTTCGGGGGCGTGGGCTACGAGGAACAGGAGCGCAGCCTGCGGGAGGGCGTCGACGTCCTCATCGCCACGCCCGGCCGGCTGCTCGACTTCGAACGCTCCGGCAAGGTGCGGCTGCACGACGTCGGCGCCCTGGTCATAGACGAGGCGGATCGCTTGTTCGACATGGGGTTCATGCCCGATCTCCGCAAGATTCTGCGCAAGGTGCCGCCCGCCAAAGAGCGCTGGACCATGCTGTCCAGCGCCACCCTGGACGGCCGGGTGCGGAACCTGGCGTGGCGGGACATGAGCAAACCGGCGGAGATCGCCATCAAGCCGGAGCGGGTGACGGTCGATACCGTCACGCAGAGCCTCTACCACGTCACCAAGCGGCAGAAGCTCAGCCTCCTGCTCGGCCTGCTGGCGCAGGAGAAGCCCGACAGCGCGCTGATCTTCACCAACACCAAGCACGCCGCCGAGCAGGTGGCGCGCCGGCTCCGCATGAACGACCACGATGCGGAGTTCATCATCGGCGACCTGCCGCAGAAGAAGCGGCTCAAGCTCATCGATCAACTCAAGCAGGGCAACCTGCCGATCCTGGTCGCCACCGACGTGGCGGCGCGCGGGCTCCACGTCGACGACCTGGATCTGGTGGTCAACTACGATTTGCCGGAGCATACGGAGAACTACGTGCACCGCATCGGCCGCACCGCCCGCGCCGGCAAGCGCGGCAAGGCGATCTCCCTGGTGTGTGAGGAGTTCGTGTACGGCCTGCAGGCGATCGAGGAGTTCACCCGCACGTCGATCCCGGTGGAGCGGGCGGCTCCGGCGCTCTTCGTCGGCGACCGCTCCGCGGGCGCGCGGGTGCCGGCAGGTCCGCGTCATCGCACCGGCGCGGGGTCCGCCCGCGACCGACGGCCCGCCGGCCGCCCGACCGCCGGCGGCCACCGGCGGGGGCCGCGGCCGGCCGACCGCCGACCGGCGGCAGCGCAGGATGGCCGCGGCCGGCCGGCCGGTCCGGGCCGCGCCGGCCCCGCCCGGCGGCAGCCGGCGCCGGTGACCGCACCGGCCGCGCTCCCCGCGGCTGCCCGCGCCGACGGCAGCACCGGTCCGGGCGCGGCGCCGGTTGTGGCCCCGGCAACCAACGGGAACGGGTCCGGACCGGCGCCCAAGCCGGCGCGGCAATCGCCGCCGTCCGCGTCCGTATCCGTTCCGCCGAAGCCGGCCAAGCGTCCGCTGCTGGGGCGCCTGTGGCGGCGGCTGACCGGTGGCGCCGAGGACGAGTGAGCCGAACCGGGGTAACGATCGTCTCCGGAGCGGACGTCGCCGCCGCCATACGGAAGGAGGTGCGCGCACGCGCCGCGGCGTCGGCGGCGGCCGCCGGCCGGCCGCCGTGTCTGGAGGTGCTGCTGATCGGCGACGACCCCGCGTCCGCCTGGTACGCCGGGGCGAAGCGCACCCTTGGCCGCCGGCTCGGCATCGACGTGCGGATCGTGCGGCTGGCGGCCGAGACGCCGGCGGCCGAGGCGGCCGCCGCGGTCGGCCGCGCCAGCGACGACCCGCAGGTCGACGGGTTGATCGTCGAGCTGCCGCTGCCGCCCGGCATACCGCTGCCGCCGCTCTGCGACCGTCTGCATCCGGCAAAGGACGTGGACGGCATCACCCCTGCCAACCGGGCGGCGATCTTCGACGGCCGCGAGGACCGGGCGCTCCTGCCGGCCACTGCGTTGTCCTGCATCCGCATGATCGAGCGTTGCGGCCGGACCGTTCGCGGCGCGGCGATCGCCGTCGTGGGCCGCGGCCCGACCGTGGGTCGTCCCTTGGCCGCCGCGCTGGTCACCCGTCACGCCACCGTCACGGTGTGCCACACCCGCACGCGCGACCTGGGGGCGGTGCTGCGCGAAGCGGACGTGGTGGTGGTGGCCGCCGGCGTACCGCGCCTGGTGACCGGAGCGATGATCCGGCCCGGCGCGGCGGTGATCGATGCCGGCACCAATCAGGTGGGCGACGAATTGGTGGGCGACGTCGAGCGCAATTCGGTGGCCCAGGTCGCCGGCGCGCTGACGCCGGTGCCGGGCGGCGTGGGCGCGGTCACCACCGCCATGATCATGGCCAACGTGATGCGCGCCATCGACCTGCGGCGCAGCGGGGAGCGGTCGCCGGATCGGTCGGGGCATGAGCATGCCTGACGTGAGCATGTCTGATGAGAGCATGCTGGCCCTCCCGGTCCGGGAGTTCCTGGCCCGGACGGCGTCCCGGGCGGCGGCGCCGGGCGGCGGCGCCATGGCGGCGCTGGCCGGCGCCGGGGCGGCCGCGCTGGTCTCCATGGTGGGCGAGCTGACCGCCGGCCGGAAGCGCTACCGTGCGGTGGAGGCGGAGGTCGACCGGCTCCGCGGCCGGGCGGTCGGCGTCATGCAGGCGCTGCAGGAGGCCGCCGTCGAGGATGGGGACTCGTACCAGGCGTACCTGCGCGCGTCGGCCATGCCGAGGGACGACGCCGCCGCGGTCGACCGGCGTTCGCGGGAGGTCGCCGCCGCCGTGGTGCGCATGACCCGCGCGCCTCTGGCGACCGCCGAGCGCTGCGCGGAGGTGTTGGCGCTGGCTCGGAAGCTGGCGCCGATCGGCGCCGCGCACGCCATCAGCGACGCCGGCGTGGCGCTGCAGTTGGCGCATGCCGCGTTGCAGTCGGCGCTGATGACGGTCGACGTCAACCTGCCGTTCCTGCGCGACGAAGATCTGGCCGATCGCATCAAAACGCGCAGAATCGAGCTGGCCGCAGCCGCTGCGGACGATCTTCGTGCAGGAATGGAGGAGATTTCCGCTCGTCTGTCCGGCTGACCCGCCACCTTCCTTGCAAAACCGTCGTATCGAGATCGAAGATCGACCCGCTATAACATGATTCAGTCGATTTGTCGTTCTTCATCCAAGCGTCGATTCGCTGTTGGTCAACAACGAGGGTAATGCCGAGTGGCGCCGGCTTGACACCGACGTGATCGCCCTCGTATACTTCCCATTCTCAGGAGTGAAGCGATGGCAGTGACCGAAAACGGCATCGAAGGCGGGCACATTCTGATCAAGTGCCTGGAGCAGGCGGGGATCAAGCACGTATTCGGCCTGTCGGGCGGAGCGGCTTTGCCGATCTTCGACGCGCTGGTGGCGACCGGCACGGACATGGAGTTCATCCTGGTCCGCCATGAGCAAGGGGCGGCGCACATGGCCGACGGCTACGCCCGCGCCACCGGCAAGCCGGCCTGCGTGCTGGTGACCAGCGGTCCGGGCGCGACCAACACCCTGACCGGCATCATGACCGCGCACATGGACTCGGTGCCGATGATCGTCGTCTCCGGGCAGCAGGTGACCTGGATGCTGGGCAAGGACGCCTTTCAGGAGGCCGACATCTTCGGCGTGACCATGCCGATCGTGAAGCACAGCTACCTGGTCAAGGAGACGGCCGAGATTCCCCGCATCGTGCGGGAGGCGGTGCACATCGCCACCAGCGGCCGCCCGGGTCCGGTGCTCATCGACGTGCCCAAGAACGTCAGCCAGGGGCCGTTCCTCGGCTCCATGGAGCCCGATCTGGACCTGCCCGGCTATCAGGTGCCGGAGCTGACCGACCGGGAGTCGATCCACGCCATCGCGGAGGCGCTGGGCAACGCGCGCCGGCCGGTGCTGCTGATCGGGCACGGCGCCCTGATCTCGGGCGCGCATGAAGCGGTGCGCACGCTGGCCGAAAAGCTGCACGCGCCGGTGACCACGACGCTGTTGGGCAAGGGGGCGTTCCCGGAGACCCACCCGTTGTCGCTCGGCATGCTCGGCATGCACGGCACCGCCTACGCGAACAAGGCGGTAATGGAGTGCGACCTGATCATGTCGGTCGGATCGCGCTTCGACGATCGCATCGTCGGCGACCCAAGCAAGTTCTGCCTGAACGCGACCAAGATCCACATCGACATCGACGAGGGTGAGATCGGCAAGATGATCGAGCCCGACCTGTCCTGCGTGGCCGACGCGCGCGTGGCGCTGGAGGAGCTGATCAAGCACGTCGGTCGGCTGGAGACCGAGGAGTGGCTGGCCACGCTGGACGGCTACAAGCGGCGCTATCCGCTGAAGTACCGCAAGCAGGGCGGGCTGAAGATGCAGCACGTGATCGACGAGCTGTACCACCTGACCGGCGGTCGCGCGATCGTCTCCAGCGACGTCGGCCAGCACCAGATGTGGGCGGCGCAGTTCTACCTGACCGATCATCCCGACAACTGGCTGTCGTCCGGCGGCGCCGGCAGCATGGGATTCGGCTTTCCGGCGGCGATCGGCGCGCAGTTCGGCCGGCCCGACGCCCTGGTGCTGGCGATCGTGGGCGACGGCGGCTTTCAGATGACCATGGCGGAGCTGGCCACCGCCTGCGTCCACAAGCTGCCGATCAAGGTGATCGTGCTCAACAACCACTACCTGGGCATGGTCCGGCAGTGGCAGGAGCTCTTCTACGACGAGCGGGAGAGCGGCGTGGACCTGAAGGGCAACCCGGACTTCGCCAAGCTGGCGCAGGCGTTCGGCGCCGTGGGGCTCAACCTGCGGCGCCCCGGCGATGTGCGCAAGGTCCTGACCAGGGCGCTGGAGTACCAGGACGGTCCGGTCGTCATCAATGCCCAGGTGGAAAAGGCCGACAACGTCTACCCCATGATCCCCTCGGGCCAGCCGCTGGAGACCATGATCATCGACCGGCCGCGCACCAAGCTGGCCAAGCCGGTGGGATCGACCTGATGGCGGCGAACGGCCGTGTGGGCGGCCCGACGGAGGAGCAGCCGGTCCACACGTTGAGCGCTCTGGTCGCCAACAAGCCCGGTGTCCTGGCCCGCATCGCGCAGGTGTTCGCGCGCCGCGCCTACAACATCGAGTCGCTGGTGGTCTCGCCGGCGCGGGACGGCGCCTATTCGCGGATGACGATCGGCGCCTCCGGCGATCCGCACGGGCTGGATCAGATCATCAAGGGGGTCAACAAGCTGGTCGACGTGATCCACTGCTTCGACCACACCTTCGACCGCGCCGTAGTGCAGGAGCTGGCGCTGGTGAAGATCGCCTGCGCCTCGGATCAGCGCACGGAGGCGCTGCAGCTCTGCGATCACTTCGACTGCAGCACGGAGGATCTGACCGAGCAGTCGATGATCCTCAAGTGCGCGGGGTCGTCGGAGAAGGTCGACGCGCTGCTCGGCATGCTCAACAAGTTCGGGATCATCGAGATGGTGCGCACCGGCAAAGTTGTGATGGCGCGGGGCGGGGAAGTAACCTGACGGCGTGAGCGACGACCGGACCGTCGGCGACGGGGGCCGGCTGTTCCTGATCGACGGCATGCCGATCGTCTATCAGGCGTACTTCGTCTTTCTGTCCAACCCGCGGCTGACGTCTCGCGGCGTCAACACCTCGGCCGCGTTCGGCTACACCAACTCGCTGGTCAAGATCATCGAGGAGGAGCGGCCGACGCACATGGCGGTGGTGTTCGACGGCGCCGGCCGCAACCGCCGCCACGACGAGTACGGCGAGTACAAGGCGCAGCGGGAGAAGGCGCCGGAGGAGATGCTCGCATCGCTCGACGA
The DNA here is from genome assembly GCA_965203515.1 of Spirochaetia bacterium. Lineage (GTDB taxonomy): Bacteria > Spirochaetota > Spirochaetia > SZUA-6 > Bin103 > CATQHW01. The sequence continues at coordinate 2,557,878 of OZ241907.1, read as the reverse complement.
CGTGCGCGCCATCACCGCGGCGCTGCGCATCCCGGAGATCACTTGGCCGGACGCGGAGGCCGACGACGTCATCGGCACCATCGCCGGTCAGGCCGAGGCGGCCGGCTTCCGCACGGTTCTGGTGACGCCGGACAAGGATCTGGCGCAACTCGTCACCGACCGGACCACGCTGTACCGACTGAGCCGCACGCCGGGCAGCCCGCCGTCGATCTACGGTCCGGCCGAGGTGCGTGAGCGCTGGGGCATCGCCCGGGTGCCGCAGGTCGTCGACATGCTGGCGCTGGTGGGCGACTCGGTCGACAACATACCGGGGGTGCCCGGCGTCGGCGACAAGACCGCGCAGAAGCTGCTGGCGCAGTTCGGGACGGTCGAGGAGTTGGTCGCGCGCACCGGCGACCTGAAGGGCAGGCAGCGCCAGCGGATCGAGCAGTACGGGGAGCAGGCGCTGCTGTCCAAGCGCTTGGCGACGATCGACGTCGACATCCCGGTACAGGTCGACCTGGACCGGTTCGCGCGCCGCGACCCCGACCCGGACGCCACCATCGCCATCTTCGACCGGCTGGAATTCCGCGTGTTGAAGGAACGGCTGTTCGGCGATGCCGGCGCCGAAGCCCCCGCGGCGCGCGGCCTGGCGACCATCGACGATACCGAGCACGACTACCGCATCGCCGCGACTGCGCCGGAGCGGCGGGCGCTGGCCGCCGCGTTGCTCGGGCAGGAGTCGGTGGCGATCGCCCTGCAGAGCACGGCGACCGATCCCAAGCGGGCGGCGATCGCCGGCGTGGCCTTCTGCGCCGCGCCGCACGCGGCGACCTGGGCGCCGTTCCCGGTCGGCGACGACGCCGGCTGTCGGCAGGCGCTCGACGACCTGCGCCCGGTGTTCGAGTCGGAGGCGGTGGCCAAGGTCGGCCACTACCTCAAGCACGCCATGAGCGTCCTGGCGTGGCACGACACGGCCCTGCGCGGCGCGGTCCGCGACACGCACGTCATGCACAGCCTGATCGATCAGGAGGGACGGCACCAGCTCGACCAGCTCGCCGAGCGCTACCTGGGCTACTCGCCGATTCCGCTCGCCTCGCTGGTCGGCGGGGACGGAAAGGACCAGTTGCCCCTGCTGCAGGTCGATCCGCAGCGTCTGGCCGACTACGCGGCGGAGGCGGCCGACGTAGCGCTGCGCCTGCAGGCCGCACTCGCCGCGGAGCTGGCCGACGCCGAGTACGAGGGGGTCTGCAACGAGATCGAGAGCCCGCTGATCGGCGTGTTGGTCGACATGGAGCGCGCCGGGGTCACCGTCGACGTCGACGTGCTGCGCGAGTACGCCGACCAGCTCGGCGCGGAGATCGTCGGGCTGGAGCGGAGCATCTACGAGGCGGCGGGCGGCGAGTTCAACCTCAACTCGCCCAAGCAGCTCGGCGAGATCCTGTTCGACCGGCTGCAGATAGATCCCAACCCCAAGAAGACCCGCACCGGCCAGTACATGACCAACGAGCAGCAGCTCTCGCGCTACGCCGACCGCCATCCGGTGATCCCGATGCTGCTCGACTACCGCATCGTGCAGAAGCTCAAGTCGACCTACGTCGACACGCTGCCGGCGGCGGTAGAGCCGCGGACCGGCCGCATCCACACCACCTTCAATCAGTTGGCGGCGGCCACGGGGCGGCTGAACTCCGAGGGCCCGAACCTGCAGAACATCCCGATCCGCACCGCCAAGGGGCGGGAGATACGGCGCGCGTTCGTGCCGCGCGGACCGGACTACCTGCTGCTGTCGGCTGACTATTCGCAGATCGAGCTGCGCATCCTGGCGTCGATCGCGGGCGAGGAGTCGATGCTGGAGGACCTCAGCACCGACGTCGACATCCACGCCGCCACCGCGTCGCGCGTGTACGGCGTGCCGTTGGACCAAGTCACGTTGGAGATGCGCAGCAAGTCGAAGATGGTCAACTACGGCATCGCCTACGGCATGTCCTCATTCGGGCTTGCGCAGCGCCTCCGCATCGCGCGCCGGGAAGCGGCCGAGATCATCGAGCGCTACTTCACGCAGTATCCGAAGATCCGCGGCTACATGGACGAGGCGATCGCGTTTGCCCACGCCACCGAATACGTGCAGACCCTGAAGGGCCGCCGCCGCTTCCTGCGCGACATCAACTCCCGCAACCGGACCGCGCGCGCCGCCGCGGAACGCATCGCCATCAACGCGCCGGTGCAGGGCACCGCCGCCGACATGATCAAGATCGCCATGATCGACATCGCGCGCGAGCTCGCGCGCCGCAGCCTGCGCACGCAGATGATCCTGCAGGTCCACGACGAGCTGGTGTTCGACCTGCACCGCGACGAACGCGACGAAGTGGTGCCGCTGGTGCGCGGCCTGATGCGCGACGCCCTGCCTCTGGCCGCCCCCATCGAGGTCGAGATCGGCGTGGGGAAGGACTGGCTCAGCGCTCACTGAGCGGCGGCGTCCGTAGCCGGCGCGCTCGCCTCATGCGCGGCCCGCCATTCCCGTGCCAGACGGCGGGCCTGCTCCAGGCGGGACGGGGAGAGTCGCGCGGCGATTCGATCCCGGGAGCGCACGGCCGCTTCCCGCCGTTCCGCTGACTGAAACCGCGACGCAGCGAGGTCGTGCCACGTGTGAGCCCGGACGTCGTCCTGCTCCACCCCCAGGCCTTGGTCGTACATGGTCCCGATGGCTAACTGAGCGTCGGCGGCGCCCTGTTCGGCGGCGCGCCGGTACCAGGCGGCGGCTTCCGCATGATCCTGGCCAACGCCCTGCCCGGCGTAGTACATGTTGCCGATCGTGTACTGAGCGACCACGTCTCCCTGTTCGGCGGCGTTGCGGAACCACTTTGCGACCTCTCGGGCCAAGGCCGGCGGGACCTGACCGTTCGAGGAGTGCCTGACGATGTATCGAGCCTCGTCGTGGCCCTGCTCGGCGGCGCGACGGAACCATTGCATCGCTTCGGCGTAGTCCTGGGAAACGCCGATGCCGACCCCGTACATGATCGCTACCCGATACTGGGCGGCGGGGTGGCCCTGTTCGGCGATGCGGCGCAACCACGCCGCAGCTTCGGCAAAGTCCCGCGGGAAGCCCGAACCGTCCAGGTACATGGCAGCGAGCCGGGACTGGGCGTAGGCGTGGCCCTGCTCGGCGGCGCGGCGGAACCACGCCGCCGCTTCGACGTAGTCCTGGGGAACGCCGTGCCCGACGTAGTAGCTGGCGCCCAGGCCGGACTGGGCGTCCGGGTCGCCCCGCTCGGCGGCCCGGCGGAGCCACGTTGCGGCTGCGGCGTGGTCCTGATCGACGCCGAGACCGTCGCGATGCATGTAGCCAAGGACGGTCTGAGCGCGTACGTCGCCCCGCTCGGCGGCGCTGCGGAACCATCGCGCCGCTTCGGCATGGTCCTGCGGGACGCCTGAGCCATCCCGGTAGAGAAAGCCGAGGGAGGACTGCGCGTTCGGGTGTCCCTGTTCGGCGGCGCGGCGGAACCACGTTGCGGCTTTCGCCACGTCCTTGGGAACGCCGCGGCCGCTGTGGTATGCGGCGCCGGCGAGATACTGGCCGGCGGGATCGTCCAGATCGGCGGCGCGGCGATACCACCGCAGCGCCTCGGCGTCATTCCGGGGGACGCCGCGGCCTTCGGCGTACATGAGCCCCAGGCTGACCTGAGCGTCGACGTCGCCCTGTTCGGCGGCGCGCGCGTACCACGCCGCCGCGTTCGCCAAGTCCCGGGATACGCCGCGCCCCAGGTAGTACATGACCCCCAGCCGGTACTGAGCGGCCGCGTCACCCCGTCCCGCATGGTTCCTGAATCCCCGGTACGCGGTGACGAAGTCCCCGGCGTCATAGGCCGCGACCGATTCACTCCAGGTCTGCGCGATCGCCGGCGCGCCGCCCGCCGCCGCCAGCAGGATCGCCACAGCCGGGACCCGCCAGCGGCGGACCGATCTACGGATCACGTCAGTCCTGAGCTCTCATCGCTTGCAATCTATCACACCGATTGGGCCGATTGCATGAGGTGGTCCTAGAAAACTGGACAGGTTGCTAGGGGTACTCAGGCCTTTGAGGAGGGCCGACCAGATGGCCAAGAAACGGCGGCATTCACCGCCGAGTTCAAAGCGCGCGTGGCGCTCGAAGCGCTCAGCGGCGACCGCACGATCCAGGCGATCGCCGCCGATCACGCGGTGCATCCCAACCAAGTCAGCGACTGGAAGCGGCAAGCCGTCGACGGCTTGCACGACCTGTTCGCCACCGGCGCCAAGCGCCGGCAGGACGATCACGAAGCGATCATCCACGACCTGCACGCCAAGATCGGCGAGTTGACCGTGGAGCGCGATTTTTTAGCGCGCGGGCTCGCTCGTTGAGCCGCGACCAATGGCGCACGATGGTCGATCGAGCCCACCAACACCTGAGCGTCAGCCGGCAGTGCCGGCTGCTGGCGATGAGTCGCTCCACGCTGTACTACGCGCCGCAGGGCCACAGCGCCGAGACCTTGGCGCTGATGCGCCGCATCGACCAGTTGTACCTGTGCTACCCGTTCTACGGCAGCCGCCAGATGGCGCGCCATCTTGAACAGGAGGAAGTGACGGTCGGCCGCCCCGGGTGCGCCGGCTGATGCACCTGCTCGGCCTGGAGGCGATCTACCGCAAGCCGCGCACCAGCACGGCGCATCCTGAACACTGCGTGTACCCGTATCTGCTGCGCGGCCTGAGCATCGAGCGGGCGAACCACGTGTGGTGCGCCGACATCACCTACATTCCGGTACAGGAAGGATATCTGTACCTGGTGGCGGTCATGGACTGGGCGAGCCGGCGGGTGCTGGCGTGGCGGCTGAGCAACACGTTGGACACCGCGTTCTGCCTCGCGGCGCTCGACGAGGCGTTGCGGCGGTACGGACGGCCGCAGGTCTTCAACACCGATCAGGGCAGGCAGTTCACGAGCCGGGCGTTCACCGAGCGGCTACGGGCTGCCGGCATCCGGTGCTCGATGGATAACGCGCGGCGTTTGCAGCCGCTGCCGGAACGTGCCCAGGAGTGAGACCGCCGGTGCTTGACAATCTCAATCTCCCATGGTAGGGAAACGGAGGCATGCTTATGTGAACGGCCGCTCCGAGCAGATGAGCCAGGAGGTGCGGGATCACGTGCTGAACAGACAATTACTCAAGAAAGAACGAGAGAAGCTAGAGAAAGCAGTCAAGAACCACGAGAACATCCAGAATCTGGTGCATCAGGATATGGCTGCGCTCTTTGACCAGCGGAAGCGAGCGGCCCGAGAAGTCGTGGAAGTCGTCGAGACGTACGTAAACGGACTATCCAACAGCCCGAAGGAATTCGATAGAACCGTCCAAGAATACCGGATCGAGACATGCCGATTTAATCAAATCGTGCACGAAATCCAAGTCGGGGCGACCCAAGCTGTCAAGATCGGCACCGCTACAGGAACAGCCGTCGCTGGTACGGGCGTGGCAGTGGCAGCGTTCGGGCCGACCGCGGCGATGGCAGTTGCTACAACATTCGGTGTGGCATCCACAGGTACGGCGATCTCCGCCTTGTCGGGCGCTGCTGCGACTAGCGCGGCACTCGCTTGGCTCGGCGGTGGCGCGCTGGCCGCAGGTGGAGGAGGAATGGCTGCCGGTAGTGCTTTTCTCGCTCTCGCAGGTCCTGTTGGCTGGGCCATCGGCGGGGCGGCAGTAGTTGGCACCGGTGTTTTTATGCGTAGACGCAACCGGAAACTCGCGATGAAGGCGCAGGAGATTATGATCAAGATTGAGGCAGAAGTCCGTTCGTTGCAGACTGCGCATCGAGAGATAGTAGGATTGGCCAAAGCGACGAAGGCCCATGCGGACGGATGTCTTAGCGACCTCGCCGTGCTCCGACAATCCGCACCATCCGATTATAGCAAGTTCGACAAAGCCTCAAAGGAGCGGCTGGCCGCTGTCATCAACCATATACGAACACTGGGCGAACTCATTCAGAAGAAGGTCGTATGAGACGACTGAATGACCGAGGTCAGCATGTCTCGGCACAGATAATCGCGAGCTACGCCCTACGAGGGAAAGCCCAGCGTAGTAAATTGGTTGCGGAACATGATACGGCGCAAGACAGAGCCTTGGACAAGGCTCTGGAGGAGTTCGAGGAAGCCCGCGACTTTATAGATCCACTTACGAACGGCCCGCGCGGCCCACAAAATACCCAGCACGGCGAGATTGCAGAGAGCGTGCACGTTGCAATTCTCAGAGCAAAGGACCTCGTTGAGGGCAGGGAGCCGAATACTACATTCGGAGGATCAGGTCGTAAGGGACCGATAGATTTTTGGGATGGCGATACACCGGTTCAGATGAAATATGCTCATTCTACTTCCAGCAGCCTGAATCACATTCGCGATCACATCGATCAATTCGGCGCCAACATCGATGGCGACGACTTCGAATTCGTTATTCCGCGTGATCAGCATGAACAAATCATTGAACTTCGAGACACAGGAACGATCCAAGGACTGTCTCGAACAAAGGTCGGTAATATTCGCTCCAAGCTGGAACAGATTGAAGGAGAGCTTGGTCGTGACCCGATGGAAGCCATCCATCGGGGTGAACTCACATATCAAGAGAGCCACCGAGACCATGTACATGATGCTCTGGAGCAGCGCGAGATCGACATCAAGGATCGTTCCTCAGATATAAAGGAACGAATCCTCGATGATCACGGGCCGTCCTTGGAGGGACTAGGGCAAACGGCCGCATTAGGTGGAGTTGCCGGGGCAGGCGTTGGCATCGTCCACGCGCTCATTGATAAATCTAGAAACGGGAGGAATCTGTTCTCTGGGGACTTCACAGCGGCAGATTGGGATGATGTCTGCAGAGCGGCCGGTAAGGGGATATTTGGTGGCGCAGTCTCGGGGAGCGCCCTCTACGGGTTGACCAATCTGACTGATCTTGCCGCACCGTTTGCAGGGTCTCTGGTAAGCGCGGTCCTTGGGATCAGAGAACTACGACGTAGCTGCCGTTCCGGGGAGATTGATGCAGACCAATTCGCTGAAGCATCTTGTCTGGTAGCTTGCGATGCTGCCATAGTTGGAATAGCTGCCTTTGCTGGGCAAACAGTCATTCCCATACCGCTACTGGGTGCCTTTCTTGGGAGTATATCTGGGAAGATAGTCGCGTCCGTGATCAAGAAAGGCCTGATGAGTAGCACGGACGAGATGATCCGACGTCTGGACTCCTTTGGACAAAGGGCCATTGAGCGTCTTGACGACGAATGCAGAGCAGTGATGAAGAAATTGGACGGGTACTTCGGGGAGTTCGACAGGATCTGCAAGGCCGCATTCGATCCTGATACGAACACGGCTCTTCGGCTAAGGAAATCAGTCGAATTAGCGCGCAAGATGAAGGTCTCTGAAGACCTCATTTTGGATTCGACCGATGATCTCGACCGGTTCATGACGGGTTAGTTAGTTTTCTGCTCGAACGCACAAATCGTTCAACAATAGTGAATAGAGAGATGTGGTGTGTGCGCCACGCTGGGTGGCGCGCAGATGCGCCTCCTCGAACGCTTCCGGTGTTTGCTTCCAGCGCTCGCTCAGCTGCTTCGGCAGCCGGTCGAGGCTGCTCACCGACGGCTTCATCGTGCCCAATCGATGGCCGGTTGCGCGCATCGCGTCCACAGCGCGCCGTGGCGCGGTTCCGCCGCCTAGCGCGGCGATCTCCGCGCCCTGCTACTGTTGCAATTGTCTACCCCTGAGTTAATTATCAGTTGAGAAGCCGGGTGTTGACATAGACCAACATAACAGGTACCTTTGCGCCATGTACTTGTTCGTCGACCAATCTCGCGTGCCCATCAGGGGACGGGCTGGGTTGGCGGCGAGCAGGCGCTATCCGGACCGTCGTTTCCGGGCGGCCGCATTGGTGCGGTCAACTCGACCGCCGTTGATCTGGCGTGGGAATCACCGCGTACGGTCAAGAACGGTGACGAGATATTACAATCCCATCTGGGAAAGGAGCACATCAGTGCACCACATGTTTGGTTCGCGGAGATGGCATGGCAAGAACGCGCCACCCAAAGAAGGAAGTTGAGGAAGCCCTTGCTGATGCAGAAGCAGCAGGGTGGACGGTAACTGTTGCTGACGGACACCGTTGGGGAGTCATGAAATGTAGCGAGCCCGGCAGGGCTGGCTGCCAGGTTTCAATCTGGTCTACGCCACGTAGTCCCGGAAACCATGCGAAACAGATTCGCCTCGCGCTTCGACGATGCCCGCATTGAATACTTGGTAAATCCTGACGATCATCATATGTCTTCTTACCAGTTTACTTTGATAGTGGAAGGTCCTGATCTGCAAAGTGATGCGGCCATGGACGTTCTTTTTGAAAACGGGTGTGATGATGCGCTTGTCGGTCGTACTGACGGAATACAGTATCTGGATTTCGATCGGGAGGCCCCGAGTCCGGAGACTGCTATTCTGTCGGCGATCGCGGACCTTGAACGCCTTCCCGATGTCGAAGTGATTCGGCTGGCTGGTGGCGGGCTGGTTTCCATGGCCGACATCGCCGCACGTACCGGTCGTACTCGCGAGAGTGTTCGCTTACTTATCACGAATGAACGGGGGCCGGGAAGATTCCCGGCCCCCGTAACCGATCCTCGGACACGTTATCGCCTGTGGCGCTGGTCGGAAGTCCGTCGCTGGTTCGACATCAACTACGATGAGCCGATTCAGGGAGAACATGAGGGATACGGCCAGATTGCCGCCGCGATCAACGCGGGTCTGGAGTTACGGCGCTACGTCCGCTATGCACAACCTGAACAGAGGGCAAGTCTCAATCAGTTGATCGGCCTTGGGCGTACATGAGTCCAAGCCGACCTCAAGGTAGCGCTTACCTTCCGGTCCGTCTCCTGAGCATTCATCATGTCGTTCTCCATCTTTCGTCAGATCGACGGCCGCTCGCATGCCGGCGTCACGGACGCGGCCTGAGCCGTCGTTATCGCTGCTGCGCCTTCCACGCGCGGTACCGGGCGTAGGTTTTCTCGTCGGGAGGATAGTACCGGCCCGGGGAACGGTGCTCCCGGTCGAGGTGGCGGCGGATCCACTCCTCCAGGTCGTCGCGCTCGATCGTCAGGCGGGCGATCTCGGGCGCGATGGAGCGCGGGATGACCACCACGCCGTCGTCGTCCGCGACCAGGTAGTCACCGGGGCGCACCAGCACGCCGTCGACCGAAACCGCGTCGTTGGCAGTGTACGGGAAGCCGAACTGCGTGCCGAGCGCCGCCGTCCGGCCCAGACCCCAGAGCGACAGACCGTACTCCTTGACGGTGTCCATGTCGCGGATGCCGCCGTCGCAGATCAGGCCGTCCACGCCGCGCTGCTTGAGACGGAGGAACTTGATGTCGCCGCCGACGGACATCAGCGTCGAGCGCATCGCCTCCATGACGATCACGTCGCCCGGTCCGGCCTGCTCGAAGGCGACGTACTCGGCGGACTGCTCGCCGGCCGGCTTGTCGGCCACGCCGTCCGGCCGCGCCGGGAGGAACCGGACGGTCACCGCCCTGGCCACCAGCCGCGCGCCCGGATTCATGCTCCACAGGTTCGGCATGAGCGTATAGCGGGCGGCATAGCCGGCGTTGGCCAGCGTATCGACCACCGCGGTCGTGTTTATCTGCCGGAGCGCGGCGCGCGTATCCTCGTTCAGGACGTGCGCGGGCGTGGGCTGGATGAGCGCTTCCATCGGGTCAGTCCGGGTTTTCCAGCGAGTCGTAGAACCGGATTATGTCGCCCCGGTGTTCCGATTCGTTGAACGCCATGCCGGCGCGCGGGTGCTGGTTGAGGACGCCGGTCATCATGTACGGGTAGTCGAACCCCCACTTGAGCTCCGCGCGCAACGGCTCGATGTGGTGCTGGATGCAGTGCAGCGCCGGCCGCAGGCGGAACTTGGGGTTGTGCAGGAAGCTGAGCAGCAGCTCCATCGGGCAGTTGCCGGCGCCGCGCCCCAGGCCGGCCATGCTGGCGTCCAGCCGGTTGGCGCCGCGAATGGTCGCCTGAATCGTGTTGGCAAAGGCGAGCTGCCGGTTGTTGTGCGCGTGCATGCCGACCAGCTTGCCGCCGTCCTCGGCGTACGTCTGAAAGGTCTTCATGTAGTCGTCGATCTGCTCGCCGTACAGCGCGCCGAAGCTGTCGACGATGCAGATCACCTCCACCTCGGACCGGGCCACCAGCGCGAGCGCCTCGTGCAGCTCGCGGTCGTGCACGGTGGAGAGCGCCATCAGGTTGAGACTGGTCTCGTAGCCCTTGTCGTGGGCGTCCTTGATCATGTCCAGGGCCAACGGTATCTGGTGGATGTACGTGGCGACGCGGATCATGTCGAGCACGCTTTCCGACCTGGGCAGGATGTCCTCCCGGTAGTCGCTCTTCTCGGCGTCCGCCATCCCCGCGATCTTCAACGCCGTGTCGTTGTCGCCGACGATGCGGCGCACGTCGCTCTCCCGGCAGTGCTTCCACGGCCCGAACTCGCCGGGCGGGAACTGCTTGCGGGAGTTGAGATAGCCGATCTCCATGTAGTCGATGCCGCCTTCGACGCACGCCCGGTACACGGCGCGGACGGTCTCATCGCTGAACTGATGGTCGTTCATCAATCCGCCGTCGCGGATGGTGCAGTCGAGCACCTTGATCTCCGGGCGGTACGACACCCAACCCGCAGGTCCTGCCTGCGGCTTGCCTTCACTCACGTTGCGGTCTCCTGCGCGGATTGTAGCATGGCCGGAGCTGCCGCCATCTGAAGGAGATAATGGTCGGCGAGCACCAGGGCGATCATGGCGTCGACCAGCGGCACCGCCCGCGGCAGCACGCACGGATCGTGGCGGCCGCGACCCTTGATCGTAGTGGGATTGCCGTCGACGTCGACCGTCTCCTGCTCGCGCAGGATGGTGGCGGTCGGCTTGAAGGCGGCGCGCACGACGATCTCCTCGCCATTGCTGATGCCGCCCTGCACGCCGCCGGAGCGGTTGGTGCGGGTGCGGATGCGGCCGCCCTCGGCGTAGAACGGATCGTTGTGGGTCGAGCCGGTGAGGAGCGTGCCGCCGAAGCCGGAGCCGATCTCGAACCCTTTGCAGGCCGGCAGCGACAACAGCGCCTTGCCCAGGTCGGCCTCCAGCTTGTCGAACACCGGCTCGCCCAGGCCGGGCGGTACCCCGCGCACCACGGTCCGCACCACCCCGCCGAGCGAATCGCCGTCCTTGCGGGCGGCGCCGATGCGTTGGACCATCCGCTCCGCCGCCTGCGGATCGGGGCAGCGGGTGGGCGTCGCCTCGATCGCCGCGCGGTCGAGGCGTTCGTGATCGACCTCCGCCTCGATCGCCTGCACGCGGGCGACGTAGGAGAGCACCTCGGTGCCGCAGCGCTCGCGCAGCAGCTTCTGGGCGACCGCGCCGGCCGCGACCCGGCCCACGGTCTCCCGCGCGCTGGCGCGGCCGCCGCCGATCCAGGCGCGGATCCCGTACTTGCGCTGATAGGTGTAGTCGGCGTGCGACGGTCGGTAGGCGCGGCGCACCTCCTGGTAGTCCTGGGGCTTGGCGTCGGTGTTGCGCACCAGCACCGCGATCGGCGTGCCCAGGGTGAGCCCCTCGAACACCCCGGAGAGGAGCTCGGCCCGGTCCGCTTCGCGGCGCTGGGTGGTCAGCGCGCTCTGTCCCGGACGCCGGCGGTCCAGCTCGGCCTGCAGGTCGGCCGCAGCCAGGGCCAGGCGCGGCGGGCAGCCGTCGATCACCGCGCCGACCGCCGGGCCGTGCGACTCCCCGAAGGTGGTGACCCGGAACCGGTGTCCGAAGGTGTTGCCCATGGCGCGCGATGGTGGCCGCCCGCTTGCGCGCGGTCAATCGCCGCCGATAAGGATAGGGGGCGCAGGGACGCGCTCCGGGGACGGTGAGCATGGAAGGGAACAAGCGAGCGGGCATCCTGTCGTTCCGTCTGGCGGGGACCGACGGCGTGTCGCTGGAAGCGTTCAAGTGGGCGGCGGTGCTCGGCCGGCTGGGCTATGAGAGCTGGTACTTCGGCGGCGAGCTGCAGACGCCGCCGGAGCGATCGTTCCGGTGCCCGCTTGCCCATTTCCGGCATCCGGCGGTGGAGGCGCTCACCGCCGCCTGCTTCGGCTGCGAGGTGCGCGGCGCGCGGATCACCGAGCGGATTCACCATCTGCGCGCGACGCTCAAACGGAGCGTGCATGACTTCCTGCGGCGCTCGCGGGTCGAGCTGCTGATCGTGGAGAACGTCCTGACGATACCGCTCAACGTGCCGCTGGCGCTCGCCGTGACCGAGGCGATCGCCGAGACCGGCATTCCCACCATCGCGCACCATCACGACTTCCATTGGGAGCGCAAGCGGTTCGTGCGCACCTGCATCGGCGATTTCCTGCGGAGCGCCTGCCCGCCGTCGCTGCCGTCGATCCAGCACGTGGTGATCAACTCCGCAGGCCGCGAGCAGTTGGCGCTGCGGACCGGCGCCACCGCCACCCTGATCCCGAACGTCATGGACTTCGCCGCCGCGGCGCCGCCGACCGACGCGTACAACGCCGGCGTGCGCGCGTCGCTGGGACTCGGCGCCGACGAAGCGCTGATCCTGCAGCCGACCCGGGTGCTGCAGCGCAAGGGGATCGAGCACGCCATCGAGCTGGTGCGGCGGCTCGACCTGCCGGCGAAGCTGGTGATCTCGCACGCCGCCGGCGATGAAGGACGCGAGTACGAGGTGCGCATCCGCGAATACGCGCGGCTGCTCGGCGTCAACGCGCTGTTCGTCAGCGACATCATCGACGTCCGCCGCGGCGCCACCGATGACGGCCGCCGGGTGTACGCGCTGGCGGACGTCTATCCGCATGCGGACCTGGTCACCTACCCGTCGTTGTTCGAAGGGTTCGGCAACGCCTTCCTGGAGGCGATCTACTTCCGCAAGCCGCTCGTCGTGAACCGCTACTCGGTCTACACCCACGACATCGAGCCGCTCGGCTTCCGCACGATCGAGATGGACGAGTTCGTCAGCGACGACACCGTTCGCGAAGCGCGCAGGTACCTGAGCGACCCGGCCCTGCGCGCCGCGGCGGCCGAGCACAACTACCGGATCGCCCGTACCTACTACTCGTTCGAGACCCTGGAGGAGCGGCTGCGACTGGTGCTGAGCATGTTCTGAAAGACCGTTGCCTCCTGGTTCCCTACGGGCTCGTCATGCAAAATCGGTTACGCGCGTTCAAATACGCTTACAAAACGCTAGCCTCATCTCAAATCGATTACAAGGCGCGGAGGGGGCGACTCTGAAGACCGATCTGTCCAACCGGGAGGCGCGGCGCGTCGCGCTGGCGGCGCAAGGATTCGCCGACCGGGCGCCGGCCGGCCGGATCGACAGCCGCCACTTCGACCGGCTCTTCGAGCGGGTCAAGGTCGTGCAGCTCGACTCGGTCAACGTGGCGGTGCGCGCGCACTACATGCCGGCCTTCTCCCGCCTCGGCCCGTACCGGCCGGAGCGGCTCGACGCGTACGCGTACCGCAAGCGGCGGCTGTTCGAGGCATGGGCTCACGAGGCGTCGCTGCTGCCGGTCGAGCACTACCCGCTGCTGCGCCACCGCATGCAGGCCGCCCGCTCCCGCTCGATGGTCGACTTCGCGCAGGACCAAGGCGCCTACGTCGAGGCGGTCTACCGGGACGTCGCCGAGCGCGGTCCGCTCGCCGTGTCGGAGCTGCGCGACCAGGGACGCCGACGCAAACCGTCCTGGTGGGGGCGCAGCGACGGCAAGCGCGCCCTGGAGTCGCTGTTCACCGCCGGCCGGCTGGCGGCGTGCCGGGGCGGCAACTTCGTCCGCGTCTACGACTTGACCGAGCGCGTGATCCCGGCGCACGCGCTCTCCCAACCGGCGCCGGAGGCGCCTGACGCGCAGCGCGAACTGCTGCGTCTGGCCGGCCGCGCGCACGGCGTCGGCACCGCCGCCGACCTTGCCGACTACTACCGCATCCGCATGCCGCAGGCGCGGCCGCGGCTGCAGGAACTGGTCGAGGAGGGGGAGTTGGCGGAGGCGCGCGTGGAAGGCTGGGATCGGCCCGCGTACCTGCACCGCGATGCCCGCACGCCGCGCCGCATACGCGCCGGCGCGCTGCTCAGCCCGTTCGACTCGCTGATCTGGCGCCGGGACCGGACCGAGCGCCTGTTCGGCTTCCGGTACCGCATCGAGATCTACGTGCCCGAGCCGGAACGGCAGTACGGCTACTACGTCTACCCGTTCCTGATCGACGACGCGCTGGCGGCCCGCGTCGACCTCAAGGCCGACCGGGCGCGCGGCGTACTGCTGGTCCGCGGCGCATACCGGGAAGCAGGGTGCGAGCCCGACGCGGTGTCGGTCGAGTTGGCCGCGCAGCTTCGGTCGATGGCGTCCTGGCTGGAACTGAGCGAAGTGATCGTCGAGCGGCGCGGAAATCTGGCCGCTCGCCTGCGGCGTGCCGTCGGGTAGGGTGGGGCGCCGGCCGCCCGCTACGACCGGTCGCCGAAGTAGGTCAGGGCGTGCTCGAAGGCGGCGATGCCGATCTTCGAGCCGACGATCCGGCCGGGCAGGTCGTCCACGCTCGGGTGGATGCCGCCGTACAGCCGGGAGATGGCGGCCTCGTCGGAGGCGTCGTAGTAGGTGGCCCACTGCAGGGTGACCGTCTCGGTCGGCCCAGCCTCGAAGACCAGGAAGTCATTGACGGGGGCGACCCACTCGCCCAGGCCGCCGGGGAAGAATTCGCTCCCCGTGAAGCGCGCCATCACCTCGGCGGCGGCGCGGCTGAAGGCGCTGTGGCCGGAGACGTAGCCCGCGAACGGCGGCGTGACGAAGGTGTCGCGCTGATAGGGCAGCCAATCGGCCGCCAGGAGCCAGCCGACGCCGCTGTACTGCGTCTCCGGGTCCTCCGGCTTGCCGAGCCACCCGTAGACCGCGACCGAGCCGACGTGCTCGGCAAGGTGGGCGTGGCGCTCGCCGGCCGCCGCCGACTCCGCGGTGATGACCTCGATCAGTCCCGGGTAGAGCGGCAGGCCGTGTTCGTGATAGGCGGGCAGGTTCGGGTCGGAGGATTGGCCGAGCGTCGCCATGTACCGGACCGCCGTGATCGGCCGCACGTAGTCGTAGCGGCCCTTGAGGCCCCAGGCGCAGATCGCCGCGTCGTGCACGGCGCCGTTGAGCGCCAGGTAGAGCTTCAGGTCCCACTCCAGCGGATCGAGCACCGCTCCGGCGCCGCCCAGGCGCCGCACCGTGTCCGGGTGGTCGGTGACGTAGTTGGCAAGGGAGTTCCAGTGTCCGGGCGGCGTCTCCGAGTCGGGACCGTCGGCCCAGAACTCGGCGATGACCCGCGACCAGTCGCCCCGCTTGACGACGTTGGGCGCGTACGGCGTGCCGGTCACCGGATTCACGGCATGGCCGCGGCCGTCGTTGGCGCCGAGGTTGTTGTTGCCGCGCGCGCCCGGCGAGATGTCGATCAGCACGCCGTCGTCGGGGGAGAGGGTGGCGCCGTAGCGGAGCACCTCCGCGAACGCCGTCTGGTATTCGCGGGTGCGATCGCCTCCCAGATAGGGCGGCGGCCCCGGGTCGAGGTAGACGCCGTCTTCGACCATGCCGTCCGGCGACAGGGCGAACGGGGTCACCGCGCCCCAGTGCGAGCCGATGAAGCGCTGGACGTTGCCCGGCTGCTGCCGCCCCGCCTGGTCCACGAACCGGCGCAGCGCCAGCGGCTGCCAGCGGTTGGGGTCCTGCACCGGACCGGCGCCCGACTCCCCCACCACCATCGGCCGGTTGGCGGGCCGGTACTCGTACTCGAAGGCATAGGAGCCGAGCTCGTCGGCTCCGTCGTCGTACCCGTGTTCGATGATCAGGTGGCCGATGCGGTTGCCGATCGCCGCCGGGCTCGATCCCTCCCGGACGGTATTGGCGGGGTCGTAGCCGAACTCCGCCATCAGGTCATCGAAGCCGGTCAGCGACTCGTAGGCGCCGGGGGATTCGAAGTAGCGGCTGTAGAGCACGTAGTACGCGGCGTAGCTGATCGCCTCATGGCGCGCGGCGGCATCGTCGCCGGCGGCCGCCGGTTCGTCGATCCAGGCGCGCGCGTCGACCAGCACCGGTCGGGCCGTGTCGTCGTAGGCGGCCCAGGCGTCCCACATGGCGACCGTGACGTGATAGAGGTTCCGGGCGTGGACGGGCGGGCGGGCGAAGTCGTTGCGGATCGCCTGCAGCAGCACCTCGTTCCAGCGCCGCGCCACCGAATGCGCCGGCTCGGCCGCGGCGGCCGCCGCCGCCAGCGCAAGCGCGGCGAAGACCGTCAGGCAGCGGCCGACGGTCCGCAGAGGCCGAGCGTCGATCATGGTCTCAAGAGTATAGCGAACGGCGCGCCGGAGGCGGCTACCCGGTAGCCGCCTCCGGCGCGGGTAAGATCAGTTGCCGGAGAAGCGGTCGTAGGCGGCCTGGTAGATCTCCATCGCCTGGGGCAAGCCCAAGCGGTCGAGGTCCTGCAGGTAGCCGTCCCACTCCGCGTCGGCGGTCCCTTCCACGATCCAGCGCGCGATGGTGGTCTTGACGTAGTCGCCGATCTCGGTCTCCTGGATCGACAGTTCCTCCTGCTCCGCGTCCGTGAACGTGATGTAGGCGTAATGCCGGTCCTGCGGCCACAGGTAGGGAGCGAACACCTCGTTGACGTACTGATCGCGGGCGCCCTGCTCACCGGTCCAGCGCACGTCGTCCGACGCCCGCTTCGAGATGTAGGACGGAAAGTGGTTGTGCGGGCCGTGGTTGTACCACTCGGTGCCGCGCCCCACCACGGTGCGCGAGCCGTCCGCGTTCTGCTGGATCATCGGGCCGCCGTAGGACGCCTGCACGCTGAAGTCGTCGTCCGCCCAGGCGTCGATGAAGCGCACCATCACCTCCGGCAGCTCGAACGTGCTGAAGATGGTGAACGCGTTCTTCTGCAGGCGCACCGGCTGCGACCGGAACCGCCGCGTCCCGTCCGGTCCGGCCGCCGGCGGCAGCGGATCGTACCACTCCTCGACCGGCGACACGATGAAGTAGGAGCCCCACATGCCGGTGATCGGCGGCACCGAGCGCGACTTGGCCAGGTAGTCGTCCCAGGCGTCGGTGAACACCTCCTCGGGGATCAGGTCTTCGCTGAACAGGCGGTGCATGTAGTTGACAGCGTCCCTGAGCTTGGGATCGGCGGCGCCGAACTCCACCACGCCGTCGTTCACCGACAGGTAGCGCTGCGCGCCGGAGCCCTGACCCTTCATCCACAGGTTGAAGGCGTTGTAGATCTCGAACTCGCCGCCCACCCACTGGTGGAAGCGGAAGTACCAGGGGATGCCGTCCTGCGGCAGCGTGCCGTCGTCGATCCCCGCGCGGAACGCCTTCAGCGTCTCGTACAGCTCCTCGGTGGTCTGCGGCATCTCCAGCCCCAGCGTGTTCAGCCAGTCGACGTTGATCGCCTGGATGTCGCGGATGCCGAAGTCGTTGAGGATCTCGCGGTAGTACGGCAGGCTGTAGTAGTTGCCGTCCGGCATGGTGATCGCGTTGCGGATCACCGGCCGTTCCTCGAATGCCCGCTGCCAGTTCGGCGCGTACTCCTCGACCAGGTCGTTCAGCGCCCAGACGTCGCCGGCCTGGGCGGCGTCCCAGAGCAGCCGGTCCTGCACCCCGGCCACGAAGATCACGTCCGGATACTCGCGGCTGGCGAACAGCAGGTTGGTCTTCTCCCGCACCTGCGCCTGCGGCACCTCTTCGAACACGATGTCGACGTTGGTGCGTTCCTGCATCTCGACCAGCAGCGTCTGCTCGTCGAACGGCGTCGGTATGTGGCCGGGCCGCTGAATCAGGGCGTTTACGGTCACCTGCTGGTCGACGATCGGATAGCCGCCGGCGTTGAAGCCGACCGCATCCAGCCGCCCCTCTCCGGTAGCGGCCTCCTCGGTGCCGGCGGCCCACGCGGCCCCGGCTGCGATCGCGATGGCCGCCGCCGCGGCGGCAGCCCTGCTGATGTTCCTCATCACGAAACACCTCCTGATAGTCTGTGTGGGGCCCGTACGGTCCCAACTTCCGGTTCCGGTTTCCCGGTTCATTCTGTTCGATCCCGCCGGATCACGCGATCCCGCCGGATTACGCGATCCCGCCGGATTACGCGATGCCGGGATCATCATCCCTTGATCGCGCCGATCATCACGCCGCGCACGTAGTGCTTCTGCACGAACGGATAGAGCACCAGCATCGGCACGCTGGCGACGATGATCATCCCGTACTTGATCGACTCGGCCAGCATCATCGCCGCCATCGCGTTCTCGTCGTCGATCTCCATCTCCTCGGTGAACGTGTTCTGGATCAGGATGTCGCGCAGGATCAACTGCAGCGGGAAGCGCTCCCGGTCGCGCAGGTAGATCAGGCCGTGGAAGAACCCGTTCCAGTGGCCGACCGCGTAGAACACCATCAGCACGGCGACGATCGCCCCGGACAGCGGCAGCACCACGGTGCGGAAGAAGCGCAGGTCGCTGCAGCCGTCCATCACCGCCGCGTCGAGCAGCTCCTGCGGGATGGTGTTCATGAAGAAGGTGCGGGCGATGATGATGTTGAACACCGACACGGTCAGGTGCAGGGCGCTGCCGGCGGCCGGCAGCACCATGATCCAGAAGGAGTTGTAGAGGCCCAGGGAGCGGATCAGCAGGAAGGTGGGGATCAGCCCCCCCCCGCTGAAGAACATCGTGAAGGTGAGGTAGAGCATGAAGGCGTTGCGGCCGCGCAGGTCGCGGCGCGACAGGGCGTAGGCGGACGTCAGGGTCAGGCTCAGGTTGAGCGTCGTGCCGACGGCGGCGTAGATCAGGCTGTTGCGGTAGCCGCGCAGCAGGTCTTCGTGCTGCAGGATGCGCTCGTACCCCTCCAGGGTGATCCCGCGCGGAACCAGCCACACCAGCCCGCGATTGACCAGGTACGGGTCGCTGATCGAGGCGATGACCACGAAGAACAGCGGGTAGGCGACCGCCAGCAGCACCAGTGACAACAGGGCGTAGACGAAGCCGTTGAGGATGCGGTCCTGTCGCCCCAGCGCTATCATCCGCTCCGCCTTGGGCCTACCAGAGTCCCGATTGACCCAGGAGCTTGGCGACCCGGTTCACGGAGATCAGCAGCGCGAAGTTGATCACCGTTCTGAACAGGTCGACCGCGGCGGAAAAGCTGTAGCGCGCGTCGATCAGCCCCACCTTGTAGACGTAGGTGGGGATGATCTCGGACACCTCCAGGTTGAGCGCGTTCTGCATCAGGAACGCCTTCTCGAAGCCGACGTTCATGATCCGCCCCACGTTCAGGATCAGCAGGATGACGATCGTCGGCAGGATGCCGGGAATGTCGATGTGCCGCACCCGTTGCCAGAGGGTGGCGCCGTCGACCACCGCCGCCTCGTGCTGCTCCGGGTCGATGGCGCTGAGCGCCGCCAGGTAGATGATGGTGCCCCAGCCGGCGTTCTGCCACACCTCGGAGAAGACGTACAGCGTGCGGAACCACGCCTTCCGTCCCAGGAAGAAGACCCGCTCCCCGCCGAGCGCGTCGAGCAGATGGTTGGCCAGCCCGAAGTTCTTCGACAGGAACACGCCCAGCATGCCGACGATCACGACCGTGGAGATGAAGTGCGGGGCGTAGGTGACCATCTGCACCGTGCGCTTGAAGCGGCGCCCGGTGACCACGTTCATCATCAGCGCCAGCGCGATCGGGACCGGGAACCCGACCAGCAGCTCGTAGCCTGAGAGCAGGACGGTGTTCCTGATCAGCCGCCAGAAGCTCGGCGACTCGACGAAGCGGATGAAGTGGCGCAGCCCCACCCAGTCGCTGCCCAGCACGCCCAGGTGCGGCTTGAAGTTCTTGAAGGCGATGGTGACCCCGTACATCGGCACGTACTGGAACAGGAACACCAGCAGCACGGTGGGGAGCAGCAGCAGATAGAGCTGCCATGATCGCGCCAGGCGCGCGGCGGGCGCCATGCGGGGCGCGGTCGCGGGGACCGCCGGGGCTGGCCTCACGGCAAGCCGGATGATCGGCCGCCTGAGCGCGAGCCGTCAACCGGCCGCGCGGCCGCCGGCGAGCAGGGCACGGAACGCGGGCTCCCGGCAGAACAGGATGCGGTTGGAGTCGTGGAAGTTGCGGGCGCCGCGGAAGGCGGTGCGCACGACGTAGATCAGGTCGTCGCCGTCGATCTGCCAGTCGACGTACTGGAAGCCGGTGAGGCGCCGCGAGTCTTCCGGCCGCAGGCCGCTGTCGTCGCACAGCAGGCGCTTCACCGTCCGCCACCGCACCAGGTCGTCGGAGGCGCACAGCCACGCCTCATTGCGCTGCCGCGGGTGCTTGTTCAGCCCCTCGCCCGGCGGCTGCGTCACCTGCCAGTGGGCGATCAGCCGGTCGGGGTCGGTCACCGCGTTGGCCAGGGTGAGATAGACGCCGGTCACCGGATCGCGGCGCAGGGTGAACTTGGCCTTGGCGCCGGGAAAGCGGATGAAGCCGCCAGCGCCGCCGGGGGAGGCGGGGTCGGGGTTGGCGCCGGGGTCGAAGCTCACGCGCTCGCCGGCGTCGTCGATCCGCACCATCGCCGCGGTGTCCTGCGCCAGCGGGCGCGCCTCGAAGGTGAGCACGTTCCATAGCTGCCCGTCGGGCGCGGCCGCCACGTTGCCTTCGCGCCAGCCGGGTTGCGTCACCGGCCCCCAGGACGCCGGCGTCCACGCCGGCGTGAACGGCAGCTTGTTGCTCATGCGCCAACGGTCGGCGCGCAACAGGTCGGCGCCGACCGGCGCCGAGATGACGCAGGAGCGGAAGCCGGTACCCCACACGCACGGGTCGCAGTCTTCGAACGCCTTGTAGATGCGGCCCTCGTGCTCCGCCACCGCCACCGGCGCGCAGTGGTAGTTGGGCGCTTCGTGGAACGGGCCGCCGGGAAAGAGCAGCCCGCTGCCGGCGTCCTTGGGGTGGGTCCAGCGGAAGCCGCCGTCGTCGCTGCGGCGGATGACGATCGAGCCGTACTGCTGCGATACGCCCAGCAGGTAGACCGCGCCGCCGTGCACGAACAGGCTGCTCCAGTAGGCGTTCATCAGGTGGGTGACGTTGCGCCAGGTGGCGCCGTCGTCCTCGGACCGGTAGACGCTGGTCAGGCTCTCCTCGTCCTCGTGGTTGCGCGGGCAGCCGGCGCCGAAGTAGTCGTGGGTGACCAGCAGGGCGCCGTCGGGCAGGCGCGCGATGCTGGGGCTTCCCAGGAAGGTGACGCTCCGTTCGGGCTGGTACTTGATTTCGACAGGTCTCATCACGCGCGCATTATAGGCGTCAGGGCGCGTTGCGCTTCCGCCACAGATCGATCCAGCGTCGTCGGGCGGCGACCTGGACGATGCGGTCCTCTTCCAGCAGGTAGGCGCTCAGCTCGTTGCCGAACACGCAGCCCGAGTCGAGCCCGATCAGGCTGGGCCGGGCGTCACCGGAATCCTCCGCGACGCGCTTGACCAGGCCCTGCGGCGCGTCGTGTCCGAATACGAGCGGCCTGCCCGGCACGAGGTGCCGCTCGTCGAGGTGCTCGTGCCAGCGCGGACCGGTGATGCCGCCGTTCGGAGGCCACGTGCGGATGGTCAGGAACTGCTCGCGCGAGGTGCCGGCGAGTCCCCGCTCCGGGTCGATGCCGGCGTGCACCAGCAGGAACCCCGGCTCCTCGACGTACAGCGGCAGCGCCGCCAGCCAGTCGATCAACTCCTCGCCGTGCGCGGCCAGCGCGCGCAGGGTCTGGTTGCGGTCGCCGTGGGCCGGCTGGGGATCGCGGCCGGCGGCGACGGCGCGGAGCTGGCGGAGCAGCTCGTCGTCATGGTTGCCCATCACCATCTCGGCGCCGCTCCCGCGGATGCGGTGCCAGACGCCGGCCGGGTCGGGGCCGCGCGTGAAGGCGTCGCCGGTCAACAGCAGCCGGTCCCGGCCCGGCGCGTAGCCGACCTTGGCCAGCAGGGCGTCGAGCTCGGCGCGGCAGCCGTGCACGTCGCCCACGAATATGGTGCGGCCGCGGCGTGGCATCGGTCGGCTCTCGGGGCGTGGTCGGCAGGCCGGCGCGCTACGCTTCGGCTCGCAGCATCTCCGCCGCGCGCGTCATGTTGGCGAGCTTCCGGTAGATCTCGTCGAGCGGGATGTCGAAGTAGGTGCCGGGCGAGAATCCGCAGTCGGGGTGGAGCGCCGTGCGCTCCGGGCCGACGATCCTGGCCGCCTCCCGCGCGCGGGCGGCGATCTGTTCCGGGGTGTCGATCTCGAACGTCTTCGACGCCACGCAGCCGCAGCCGACGTCCATGCGCTCGGGCAGCCCGCGCAGCAGCTCGCGGTCGTAGTCGTCGAACTGCAGCATCTCGAACATCGGCATGTCGATGCGCAGGCGCTCGAAGCCCGGCAGCATCGTGTCGTAGCGCGGCACCTGGTCCGGACCGATGCGGCGCTTGCCGCACAGGTGCAGGGAGGTGTAGATGCCGTCGATACCGTCCACCACCCGGTTGAGGGTGTCCACCGAGTCGAACAGCGCGTCGCGGTAGGCGGCCGACTCCGGCTCCTCCGCATGGACGCCGCCGATGCGGGTGTCGTCGAACTGCACGTAGCGGACGCCGGCGTCGCGCAGCAGCTCCACCTCACGCCGGATGATCGGCACCATGGTCTCGATGAACTCGCGCTCGGAGCAGTGCGGCGGTGACTTGACCGGGTCCCACAGGAAGCTGGCGGTCAGGTGGGGCGTCGGCAGCGCCACCCGCACCGCCTTGCCGGTGTGGCGGCGCAGTTTGACCGCCTCCTCCGCGAACAGCCCTTCGCGCGTCGGGGCGACCGGGCCGATGACCGCGTAGCCGACGCGCGCGTCGTGGCGGAACGAGTCGAGCGGCACCTTGAACTGCTCCACGCCGGTGAGCATCTCGGCGATGACGCCGACGTAGGACTTGCGCCGCCACTCGCCGTCGGAGATGACGTCGACGCCGGCAGCCTCCTGCAGCGCGGCGACGTAGGGAATCGAACGGTCCATCAGGTCGAGCAGGTCACCCTCGCCGGCGCCCTCGACGAGGTGGCGGTCGACCCGATCGCGAAAGAACTTCGGGCGCGGCATGGAGCCGACCACGGTGGTCAGGAAGGGTTTGTCGAGCATGGCGGCCAGTCTACCGGTTCGCCGCGCCGGGCGCAGCCGCCGGGCCGCATCCTGGCCGATGCAGGTGTTACACTGGTCGACTTGAAGGGGAAGGGTTCGCCCGGGGAAGGGATACGAGCCCGCAGCCTCACCCGCGAGTTCAAGCGCCAGCGCCGCCGGCCGGGCATTGGCGGCGCGGTGCGCGCACTGTTCGCGCCGGAGTACGACGTGCTCACCGCGGTCGATCGCGTCTCCTTCGAGATCGAACCGGGCGAGGTGGTCGGCTACATCGGCCCCAACGGCGCCGGCAAGTCGACGACCGTCAAGATGCTGGTGGGCATCCTGGTGCCGACCGGCGGCGACGTCTCCGTGGGCGGCATCGTCCCGCACCGCCAGCGCGTGGCCAACGCCCGCAACATCGGCGTCGTGTTCGGCCAGCGCACCCAGCTCTGGTGGGACATCCCGGTCTCGGACACCTTCAAGGTGATGCGCCACGTGTACGACATCCCGCTGGCCGACTTCGAGCGGACGCTGGCCCGCTTCCACGACATGTTGGCGATCGGCGAGTTCGCCGACGTTGCGGTCCGGCAGCTCAGCCTGGGGCAACGTATGCGCGCCGACTTCTGCTGCGCGATGCTGCACGACCCCGACTTCCTCTTCCTGGACGAGCCGACCATCGGGCTGGACGTCGTGGCGAAGGAGCAGATACGGCAGTTCATCCGCGAGATCAATCGAACGCACGGCAAGACGGTCATCCTCACCACCCACGACATGGGCGATATCGAGAAGTTGTGCGACCGGGTGATCGTCATCGACAAGGGGCGGATCATGTACGATGGCGATCTCGACGCGCTGAAGCGCCGCTATGCCGCCGACAGCGTGATCACCGCCGACGTGCGGGGCAAGATATGGAACCGGTCGCGGCTGGAAGCAGCCGGAGCGAAGAGCGTGGCGGTGCGCGACGGCACGGTCACGATCACCTTCGACCCGGCGCGCGCGACGGCGGCGGCGCTCGTCGGCGAGCTGTTGCGGGGCAACGAGGTGCGCGACTTCTCCACCGAGGAGCCGGAAATCGAGCACGTGATCCGCAACCTCTACGCAAGTCTGTAGGCCGCCGCGCCGCATGTCCCGCCTGCGCGTCTACCTGCAGCTGCTGGCCATCGAAGCGACCTCGCACGCCGCCTACCGGTTCAACACGTTGCTGGGCACCGCCAGCAACGTCGTCTTCATCCTCGTCCAGCTCGCGATCTGGCGGGCGCTGTACGCGGGGCGGGACGCCGTGCGGACCGGCTTCGGCGCGGTGTCGCTGCGGGAGATGACGACCTACGTGGTGTTGGCCACGGCGCTCTCGTACCTGGTCGACGCGTACGTGATCGAGCGGATCGATCAGCGCATCAAGAGCGGCGAGATCGCCATCGACTTCATCCGGCCGATCAGCCATCTGCTCTCCCACCTGGCCGCCGTGTGGGGAGAGTCGCTCTACCGGGCCGTCGTGCAGATGGTGCCTCTGGTGGTCGTGGTCATCGCCATCGTGGGCGTGCAGGGGCCGCCGACCGCAACGGCCGGCCTGCTGAGTCTGGCGCTGGTGCCCGGCGCCGCGCTGCTGCTCTTTCTCATGTCGTACCTGCTCGGGCTGGTCGGTTTCTGGCACACGTCGGTCTGGCAGCTCGGCTCCCTGCTCTACGTGATGGTCGGGCTGTTCTCGGGCTCCTTCATCCCGTTGTGGTTCTTTCCGGACTGGCTGGCGGCGGTCTCCGCGTATCTGCCGTTCCGGCTGCTCTATTTCGCCCCGTCGGCGGTCTGGCTGGGCAAGATCGAGCCGGCGCATGCGGCCGCTCTGCTGGCGCATCAGTGGTTGTGGATAGCCGGTCTGCTGGTCGCGCAGCGCGTCCTGTGGTTGGCCGGCATACGCAAGGTCGTCGTGCAGGGCGGGTGAGATCGTGCGGCTGCTCCGACTCTACGGGACCTTCGTGGCGGTCATCCTCAAGGGAATGATGGAGTACCGCCTCAACTTCTGGCTCGACTTCCTGACGCTCGCCATCCACAACGTCGCCGGCTATGCGGCGGTCTGGATCATCATGAGCCGGTTCCAGGTGATCAACGGCTGGACCTGGTTCGAGGTGATGATGCTGGTCGCGTTGTACCAGATCAGTTGGGGCGCGTGCGGGGTGTTCATCCGCTCGCCGCTGCTGACCGTCGAGCACCTGGTCCGCGACGGCAAGTTCGACAACGTCCTGACCAAACCGATCCCCACGCTGATGCACGTGATCCTGATGAAGTTCAACCATATCTGGTTCAGCAACATCATCATCGGCCTGATCGTCCTGGTCGTCAGCCTGCGCGAGCTGGGCATCTCCCTCGGAGCGGCGGACGTGGTCTGGCTGATCGTCACGCTGGTGTGCGGCGTGATGATCCTGAGCGGCCTCATCATCATGATCGGCACGCTCAGCTTCCGGTTCATCCGCGCCGGCTCGATGGGGCAGCGGATATTCTTCACGTTCGCGGACTTCATTCGCTATCCGATCACGATCTACCCCAAGGCGGTCCAGCTCCTGCTGACCGTGGTGCCGTTCGCGTTCGTCAACTTCTACCCGGCGCATCTGTTCCTGGAACGGAGCGGCGACGGGACGTTCGCGCCCGCGCTGCGCTACGGCGGCCCGGCGGTGGCGGTGGTGACGCTGGTGCTCGGCGTGGCGCTGTGGAACACCGGCATCAGGCGCTACCAGAGCACCGGCTCTTGAAGAACCGTCGACGCACCGGTGCGCCGCGCGGCCCGCGGCACGCGCGTCTGATCGCGGTGGGGTCGGATCAGCCCTCGACGGTGACGCCGGTCGCGATTCGCCACACGCCGCGCGCGTCGGCGGTGGTGCCGTCGCACGCCTCGTACGCCATGCCGTAGCCGGGCGCCGCGCCGGCCGCGGCCGGCAACGGGAGCACGCACGGCTCCGATGCCTTGGCGCGGTCCCAGGCGCCGCCGGGCGAGAGCACCGGCGCGGCTTCCCGGTCCCAGCGCAGACCGTCGGCGGACGTGGCGGTCACCAGATGCTGGCCGCCGCCGCGCAGCGGCGGACGCGCGCTTGCGTCGGCGACCAGATACATGCGGTAGCGGCCGTCCGGGAGCAGCACCAGGTCCGGCGCGAAGGTGCTTGCATCGCCGGGCAGGCGCGGACCCGGCTCCGGCTCGAAGGTCATCCCGTCCGGTGAGACCGCGCTGATGATCCCGACGCCGCGTTGCGTCAGGTACATGCGCAGGCGCCCGCCGCCCAGAAAGACGATGCGCGGCGCCATGATGTTGCTGCCCGCTATCCGCAGGCGGTCGCCGGGTTCCGGCTCCCAGGTCAATCCGTCGCCGCTGATCGCGCTGCGGATCGAGTTCTGCTCGTCCTGCGTTCCGGGGCAGCACTCGTAGTACATGCGCAGCCGACCGCTGCCGTCCGCCGCCGGTCCGACCTCGCTGGAGACGACCCGGAAGTCCCCGGCGCCGCCGTCGGCGGGCGACAGGCGCACCCCCGGCTCCGGGTTCCAGGTCAGCCCGTCGGTCGAGCGCGCGCTGAGGATGCGGGTGGTCGCGTTGCCGTAGTCGTTGGCGCCGGCGGGGTGGCCGGGACGCGGCAGGATCTGGGTGTAGTAGAGCCGGTAGGTCCCGTCCGCCAGCCGCACGACGCGCGGGCTGACCGAACCGCACAGGCCGGAGCGCGCCGCCGCGCGCGGCCAGCGCGCGTCCGGTTCCGGGCGCAGGTCGCCGTCGGGCGGCGCGTCGATGGCCGGATCGGGCAGCTTGCGCCACACCGTGCCGGGATCGCGCTCGGCCCGCTGGATGTCCGGCACCGGTTCCGTGGAACGGGTCAGGTCGATCATGGGTCAGCTCCGATTCGGGAATGGTTCGGGAAGTGGTGAAAGGCGATCGTAGACCGATTCCGGGCCGGAGGTCAGGAGCGCGGGCGACCGTCACGCCGACAGCAGCAGAACGGGGGTCTCCAGGAGCTGGACCAGGGTGCGCAGGAACGGTGCGCAGGCCGCGTCTTCCGGTCCTTGCAGCGTGAGGCGCAGATGGGCACCGGCGTGGATGGCGCCGTTCCGATAGGCGGCTTCGGTCACCGGACCATCCATCCGCAGCGCCGTCTTGGCGGCGGCCGCGCCGCGGCCGGCCGGCGCCGTGATCCGCGCCGCGGCCGCCGCCCGCGTCAGGGCAGCGATGCCCAGGCCGGCGACCGCCGACCCGTCCGCAAGCGCCCACCGTTCGGCGCCCCGGGCGATAGAGAGCGGCGAGAGCTCCGGACAGGCGCGCAGCGCGGCGGCCGCCGCCTTGATCAGCAGCGGCGCCAGCGGCGGGTCATCCTGACCGCTGACCGCGGCAAGCGCCGGAAGTCGATCCAGCAGCGCGCTCAGATCGGCTCGCGCCGTCACCGGCGCGGAGTCTGCCGGCAGGGTGTCTGCCGGCGGGGCGTCTGCCGGCGGCCGTGCAGCCCGCCGCACGTCCTCGACGGTGATGCGGCCGCCGCGGCCGCTGCCGCGCGCGCGGCGCAGATCGACGCCCCGTTCACGCGCCAGCCGGCGCGCGGCCGGTCCGGCGGCCCGCCCGCCGGCTGGCCCGCCGGGTCGCGCCATCGGATCGGGACCCGTCAGAGCAGATCGGCCTCGGCGAAGAAGAAGCGCACCTCGGCGGCGGCGTTCTCCGGCGAGTCCGACCCGTGCGTGGAGTTGCGCTCGATCGAGCTGCCGAAGCGGGCGCGGACCGTGCCCGGCTCGGCCTGCGCCGGATCGGTGGCGCCCATCAGCCGGCGCCAGGCGGCGACCGCGTCGGCCCGTTCCAGCGCCGCCGCTACGATCGGTCCGGAGGTCATGAAGTCGACCAGGCTGTCGTAGAAGGGGCGTTCGGCGTGCACGGCGTAGAAGGCGCGCGCCTGCGGGATCGACAGCCGGATCATGCGCAGGGCGCGGATGGTGAACCCGTCCTGCTCGATCATCCCGACGATGGCGCCGGTATGGCCGGCGGCCACGGCGTCCGGCTTGACGATGGCCAGGGTGCGGCGGGGAGTCGCGGCTTCATTCTGGTTCATGGATCGCGGAAGCGTAGCATGGAACCGGGTATCGCAGAGATAGCTACGTTTTCGTAGGCACGGCGGGAAGCGCCTACCGAATCGTAGGCTGCCTGGCGCCGGCGGCTCGCTTGCCTATCGGTACGATTCTTGCCACCATGGACGGCGAAGAGGAGGGTTCATGAAGGAACTCAAGACCGCGTCAGACGCACTGGCGCTCATTCAAGAAGAGAAGGTGGAGGTCGTCGACCTGCGCTTCATCGACTTTCCCGGCATCTGGCAGCACTTCTCGATTCCGGCGCGCTCGCTGGACGTCGATGACTTCGAAAGCGGGCTGGGCTTCGACGGCTCCAGCATCCGCGGCTGGCAATCGATCAACGAGTCGGACATGTTGATCGTGCCGGACGCCACGACCGGCTTCATCGATCCGTTCATGGCGCGGAAGACGCTGGTGGTCATCTGCGACATCCGCGATCCGATCACGGGCGAGGACTACACGCGCGACCCGCGCCACATCGCCCGCAAGGCGGAATCGTACCTGCAGTCGACCGGCCTCGGCGATACGGCGTTCTTCGGGCCGGAGGCGGAGTTCTTCATCTTCGACGACATCCGGTTCGCCCAGAACGAGCACTCCGGGTACTTCTACATCGACTCGGAAGAGGGGATCTGGAACTCCGGCAGCGACGAGCAGCCGAACCTGGGCTACAAGCCGCGCCTCAAGGAAGGCTACTTCCCGGTGCCGCCCACCGACTCGCTCCACGACCTGCGCAGCGAGATGATGCTGATCATGGAGGAGATCGGCGTTCCGGTCGAAGCCCAGCACCATGAGGTGGCGACCGGCGGACAGGGCGAGATCGACATGCGCTTCGCCCCGATGGTGACGATGGCCGACCGGATGATGAAGTACAAGTACGTGGTCAAGAACACCGCGCGGCGCTACAACAAGACGGCGACCTTCATGCCAAAGCCGCTGTTCAACGACAACGGCACCGGCATGCACACGCACCTGTCGATCTGGAACGGCGACGAGAACCTGTTTGCCGGCGACGGCTATGCCGGACTGTCGGAGATGGCGCTGCACGCCATCGGCGGCATCCTTCAGCACGCGCCGGCGCTGCTGGCGTTCACCAACCCGTCGACCAACAGCTACAAGCGGCTGGTCCCCGGCTACGAGGCGCCGGTCAACCTGGCCTACTCGCGCCGCAACCGGAGCGCCGCGGTGCGCATCCCGATGTACTTCACCTCGCCGAAGGCGAAGCGCGCCGAGTTCCGCTGTCCCGATCCGTCCTGCAACCCGTACATGGCGTTCGCGGCTCTGCTGATGGCGGCCGTCGACGGCATCCTGACCAAGGCCGACCCGGGCGAGCCGCTCGACCGCGACCTGTACGACCTGCCGCCGGAGGAGCTGGCCAAGGTGCCGACCACTCCGGCATCGCTGCGCGAGGCGCTGGGGAAGCTGGCCGACGATCACGAGTTCCTGACCAAGGGCGACGTCTTCACCGAAGACGTGATCGAGACGTGGATCGACTACAAGCTGGAGAACGAGGTCCAGGAGATGGACCTGCGGCCGCATCCGTGGGAGTTCCACCTCTACTACGACATTTGACCACTTGACCGCTACGACACTTGACGGCATTCGGCGATACTCGGGCCATTACGGAACCTGCGGAATCTGAACGGAGAGGCTCCGGCACGGGCGAGGTCCGGCTGGCCGTGCGCCGGCGGATCATCGTCCGTTGCCCCGACATCGATGCCGGGTTCGTAGACGAACATCTCACGCGGCTCGGTGAACGGTACGTCACGTCGTTCACCGAGCCGCAGCTCATACGGCACGTGCGCGCCGCCCATCGTCTCGATGCGCAGACGCCGGCCGAAGTCTCCATAGAGGCGAGCGCCTTCGACCGGTTCTCCTGCACGGTGGTAGCCTTCGACTACCGTGACGAGTTCGCGCTGATCACCGGCGTGCTCGGCTCCCTGGGGCTGAGCATCGAACAGGGGCACGCCTTTACCTACGCGCGCGACCTGCGGCCCGCCGGCGAACCGGGTCCGGCGGCGCGCCGGCGCCAGGCCCGGCGGCGGATCGACCCTCGGCGCGCGCCGCTGACGCCGTCCGGTGACACCGGGCGGGCGGGCGGGGGGTTGCGGCGCGCGTGGTCGACCGCTTCATCGGCCGCGTACCGCCGGCGCGCGCCGCGCGGTTCGCGGAGCGGGCGGCCGCCGAGCTGCGGTCCGTGCTGGCGTTGCTGGAACGTGACGGACGCGACGTCGCCAAACGCCACGTGGACGAGCTGGTGGCGCGGGCGGTCTCCGCCGACGCCCCGGAGGAACCGATCCTCTATCCGGTCGAGGTCCACACCGAGATGCTGCCGGACGGCGCCGGCGCCCGGCCGGGCCGCGCCCGGCTGGCGATCGCCTCGCAGGACACGCCGTTCTTCCTCTATTCGTTCGCCACCGCGCTGTCCACGCTGGGCGTGGTCATCGATCAGGTGGTGATCACCACGCAGGCGGGGCGCATCGCCGACGAGTTCGTGGTGTCGGCCGCGTCCGGCGCCGCAACGGTGGCGGCGGACGACTTGGCGCACATCGAGCTGGCGGCGCTCCTGACCAAGCAGTTCACCCATTTTCTGGGCCGCGCGCCGGACCCGTTCGCGGCCCTGGGACGCTTCGGCCATCTGGCCGGCGAGTTGCTGCAGCGCCCGTCCCGGAGCGGCTGGGCGGAGCTGCTGAGCGACTCGGCGGTGCTGCGCGGTCTGGCGCGGCTGCTCGGCGCCAGCGACTACCTGTGGGAGGACTTCGTCCGGCTGCAGTACGAGACGCTGCTGCCGCGGCTGCGCGACGCCGGGGCCACCGGTTACGCCGAGCCGGCCGGCACCTGCGCCCGGCGGCTGGCTCAGGCCCTGGAGCGCGCCCCGGCCGATCGGGCGGCCAGGAAGCGGGCGCTCAACGACTTCAAGGACCGCGAGGTCTTCCTGCTCGACCTGGACCACCTGCTGACCGAAGGCTTCGGCTTCCGCGAGCTGAGCGAACGCCTGACCGAGCTGGCCGAAGCGGTGGTAGCCGCCGCGGTCGCCATGGCGTTCGACGCGCTCTGCGCCCGCCACGGCGCGCCGTGCACCTTCGCGGGACTGGAGTCGCGCTACGCGGTGCTGGCGCTCGGCAAGTTCGGCGGGCGCGCGCTGGGATATGCATCCGACATCGAGCTGCTGTTCGTGTACGGCGATCAGGGCAGCACGACCGGCTCCGACCGGTTGCCGAACCGGGAGTTCTACCACCGGCTGGTGCGCGACACGGAGGCGCTGATCACGGCCAAGCGGGAAGGGATCTTCGACGTGGACACGCGGCTGCGCCCGTACGGCGAATCGGGTCCGCTGGCCTGCAGCCTGGAGACGTTCGCCGCCTATTACGGCGTCGACGGAGCGGCGCTCTCATACGAACGCCTGGCGTTGGTCCGGCTGCGCGCGGTGGCCGGCGACGCGGCGCTGGGCGCCCGTATCGAACGGCTGCGGGACAGCTTGCTGTACACGCGCGGGTCGCTCGACATGGCGTCGATCGCCGACCTGCGGGGGCGGCAGGTGCGCGAAAAGTGTCCGGACGGCGTGGCCAACGCCAAGTTCAGCCCCGGCGGGCTGGTCGACGTGGAATACACGGTGCAGATCCTGCAGGTGGTGCACGGCTCCGACACCCCGGCGCTGCGCACGCCCAGCGTGCACGCGGCGCTGGACGAGCTGCGCCGGTTGCAGGTCATCGATCCAGGCGACGCGCAGGCGCTGTCTGACTCCTACGACTTCCTGCGGCGTCTGATCAACGGTCTCCGCATGCTGCGCGGCTCAGCCCGCGATCTGCTCTTGCCCGCCACCGACAGCGCCGAGTACGCGCATCTGGCGCGCCGCATCGGCTATGGCGGCCGCGGCGGGCTGGGCGAGGCGGCGCAGCTCCGCACCGACTTCGAGGTGCACACCGCCGCGGTGCGGTCGTTCGTCGATCGCCGCTTCGGCGACGCGTCGGTGCCGTGGGGCGCCGCCCAGGTCGGGCCGGCCGATCTGGTGCTCGCCGCGGGGTCGGACCGGCCGCCCGGCGACGAGGAACTGGCGTTCCTGCGCCGAACCGGCTTCCGCGATGCGGCGCGGGCGATGCGTAACGTCACGGGCATCGCGTCGCGCTCGCAAGCGGGCGAGCCGCGCCGCGCCCTGGCCCGCCTGATGGTCCTGGCGTTCGACGACCTGCGGCGCAGCGCCGATCCCGACATGGCGCTCAACAACTGGGAGCGCTTCGTCTCCGCGCAGCCCGACCCGGAGGCGCACCTGGCGCGCATGCTGGAACAGCCGGTGCGGCTGGCGCTGCTGCTGTCGATGTTTGCGACCAGCCAGTTCCTGGTCGACACGCTGGTCCGGTATCCGCAGTTCCTGGACTGGATCGCCGACGAGCGCCGGCTGCACGGACCGCGTTCGATCGGCGCCATGCTGGCCGACCTGCGCGCGCTGTCGGCGCAGGCGCCCGACCGCCCGCGCTGGCTGCGCTCGATCCGGCTGTTTCGCCGCCGCGAGCTGCTGCGCATCGCCGCGCGCGACTTCTACCTGGGCGCGCCGATCGCGGTGACCACCGGAGAGCTGGCGACGATGGCCGAAGCGGTGGTGACGGCCGCGTTGGAACGGATCGGCGCCGACCTGTTCGGGGAGCCGCACGCGCGCGGCGTGGCGGTCCTGGCGTTCGGCAAGTTGGGCGGGCGCGAGCTCAACTACAGCTCGGACATCGATCTGGTGACGGTGTACGATGACGCTCAGGGGACCGACCTCCACGAGCGCGCCGCGGCGCTCACCACCGGGTTGCGGCAGGACCTGAGCGAGCACACCGGTGAGCAGCACGCCTACCGGGTCGACCTGCGCCTGCGGCCGTACGGCGGGTCGGGGGAGCTGGTCACCGGTTCGCAGGCATTCGCCGACTACTACGAGCGGCGCGCCGGACTGTGGGAGGTGCAGGCGCTGCTGCGCTGCCGCGTGGTGGCCGGCGACGTCGCGTTCGGCGAGCGGCTGATCGAACGCCTGCAGCCGGTCGTCCGGCGCGGCTTCGGCCATGCCGAGGTGGCCGACGCGATCGGCCGGATGCGCGACGCTCACGTCCCCCCTCCGGCGCCGCCGGGGGTCGCCCGCCTGCGGCGCGGGATCGACGTCAAGAACGGCCGCGGGGGGATTCGCGACGTCGAGTTCCTGGTGCAGGGCCTGCAGCTCACCAACGCCCGCGAATATCCGCAGGTGTTGACCGGTCACACCCCGATCGGCATCGAACGGCTGGCCGAAGCCGGTCTGCTCGCCGAAGACTTGGCGCGGGCGCTGGCCGAGGATTATGCGCTGCTGCGCCGCACCGAGCACCTGTTGCAGGTGCTGGACGATCGACAGGTGCACGCCATTCCGGCCGGCGGCACGGCGCTGATCGCGCTGGCGCGCCGCCTGCTGGGAGCGGAGGCGACCGAGCGGACGCTGGTCGAGACGCTCGCCGCGGTCACCGATCGCGTGTACGCCGCCTACCGCGCGTGGCTGGCGCCGGCGCGCGTCCACGAACCGGAGGGCTCCGCCGCGACGGAGCCCTCCTGACCGACCGTGGCAGCGCCTGATGGCGAGTGACGGCGATCGGGCCGCCCGCTACCCGATCGCTGCCTCGCCGCGCTCGCCGGAGCGGATGCGGATGCACTCCGGCAGTTCCAGGACGAAGATCTTGCCGTCGCCGATCGAGTCGGTGCGGGCGCCGCGTATGATCGCGTCGGTGGTACGGGCGACGAAGTTGTCGTTCACCGCCACCTCCAGGCGCACCTTCTTGAGCAGGTTCACCTCGGTTTCGACGCCGCGGTAGGTCTCCGTGTAGCCGCGCTGCTGGCCGCAGCCGAGCGCGTTGGTGACCGACATCTTGAAGACCTCTTCCTGGTAGAGCTCCTGTTTCACGTCGTTGAGCTTGTGCGGCTGTATGTACGCGATGATCAGTTTCACGCGCGTGCCTCCTATTGGGATGAAAAGATCTGGAAGCCGGAGTACGCCTCGGCCCCGTGCTCGCCGATGTCCAGGCCGCGCAGCTCGTCCTGGCGGCTGACGCGCAGCCCCATGACGCCCCTGATCGCCGTGAAGAGTACGAATCCGGCCGCCATCGACCAGGCGAACACCGCCAGGACGCCGACGAACTGCACGCCGAGCTGCGCCGCGCCGCCGCCGAAGAACAGGCCGGCGACGCCGCCGATCGCCTCATCGGCGAACAGCCCGACCGCCAAGGTGCCCCAGGCGCCGCAGACGCCGTGCGCGGAGACCGCGCCGATCGGATCGTCGATCCGGCACACCTTGTCCAGCAGCTCGACCGACAGCACGACCACCACGCCGCCGATCAGGCCGATCAGGACCGACATGGCCGGCGACACGAACGCGCACCCGGCGGTGATCGACACCAGACCGGCGATCGCGCCGTTGAGCGCGAAGGTGGGGTCGGGCTTGCGGAACCAGAGCCAGGCGGTGAACAGCGCGCCCACCGCGCCGGCGGCGGCCGCCAGGTTGGTGTTGAGCGCGATCAGGGCGATGCTCAGATCGGTCCCGGCCACGGTGCTCCCGGCGTTGAACCCGAACCATCCGAACCAGAGGATGAAGACCCCCAGGGAGGCCAGCGGCAGGCTGTGGCCCGGGATGGCGCGCGCGGTCAGGCCGGCGCCGTTCCGCACGTACTTGCCGACCCGCGGGCCGATCACGATGGCGCCGGCCAGGCCCAGCCAGCCGCCGGTCGAGTGGACGACGGTGGAGCCGGCGAAGTCGGCAAATTTGGGGTCCAGGTTGGCGAGCCAGCCCCCGCCCCAGATCCAGTGGCCGACGACCGGATAGATGAGCGCGGTGACGAACACGCTGTAGACCATGTAGGCCGGAAAGCGGGTCCGTTCGGCCATGGACCCGGAAACGATCGTCGCCGCCGTGGCGGCGAACACCGCCTGGAACAGCCAGGACGCGAAGGTCGATGCGCCGTCGGTGCCGGCGGCGCTGGTGGCGGCCAGGAAGAAGTCGCTGGCGCCGAACAGGCCGGCCTGGCTGGCGCCGAACATCAGTGCGTAGCCGACCGCCCAGAACGCCAGCGACCCGATCGAGAAGTCCATGAGGTTCTTCATCAGGATGTTGGCGGCGTTCTTGGCCCGGGTGAGGCCGGTTTCGAGCATCGCGAAGCCGGCCTGCATCAGGAATACCAGGACGGCGGCGAGCAGCGTCCATACCGTGTCGATCGCCAGGGCGTTGGAACCGGCCGTCGCGTCGTCCGCGAACGCGGCGGCGGCGATCCCCAGGCCCAGCACGACCAGGACACGGCGTGCGGGTGGGTGGATGAGTTTCATACGCCCCCTTGAAGCAAGGAGCGTGCCAGACTGGCGATCGCGGCCGGCGGCAGGACCGGGGGGACCGAATGGCAGGAACGGCGATCTTCGATCCTACCGTTTGGTATCATGCCGTCACTATCCATACCTTTCGGTAGGACTTGACGACAGGCGGCTTACCTTACGTACGGAACCGCGCGGGATCGATGCGGTATTTGCGGACCCGCAGGCCCATGATCCGCTCGGTGGCGCCGAGCCGCCGGCCGGCGGCTGCCAGGTTGCCGCGGGCCCACTTCAGCGCCTCTTCGATCAGCTCGCGCTCGACGCGCGCGACCATCGACTTGAGCGTCCCCGGCGGTCCGGTGCCGGTAGCTTCGGCGGTCTGCAGGCTCGGCGGCAGGTGGTGGCCGTGGATCACCTGATCGCTCGACAGCAGCGCGGCGCGCTCGATGCAGTTCTCCAGCTCGCGCACGTTGCCCGGCCAGTGGTAGCTCATCAGCATGTCGATCGCCGGCGTGGATATGCGGCGTACCCCGTAGCGCTCCACGAAGTGGTCGGCGAGTTGCATGATGTCGCTCTTGCGCTCGCGCAGTGGGGGGATGTGGACGGGAAACACCGCCAGGCGGTAGTACAGGTCGGCGCGGAAGAGCTCCTGTTCCAGCAGCTCCTCCAGGTTGCGGTTGGTGGCGGCGATCACCCGCACGTCGCTGCGGATGGTGGCGACCCCGCCTACCCGTTCGAACTCCCGCTCCTGCAGCACGCGCAGCAGCTTCACCTGCACGTGCGGGGCCAGGTCGCCGATCTCATCCAGCAACACGGTGCCGCCGTGCGCGAGCTCGAAACGGCCCTTGCGCGCGGCGACCGCGCCGGTGAACGCGCCGCGTTCGTGGCCGAACAGTTCGCTCTCGATGACCGAATCGGGCAGCGCCGCGATGTTGACCTTGACGAACGGCCGCTCGGCGCGCGGGCTGTTGTAGTGGATGGCATGGGCGACCAGATCCTTGCCGGTGCCGGTCTCTCCCCGTATCAGCACGGTCGCCTCGCTGCCGGCCACGTGCTCGATGAGCCGATAGACGGCGCGCATCGCCTCCGAGTTGCCGACGATGTTCGAGGGCCGGAAGCGGGACTGCAGCTCGCCGCGCAGGCGGTCGTTCTCCGCCGCCAGCCGCTGCCGCTGCTCTTCGGCCATCTGGCGCAGCTTGACCGCCTGCGCGATCATCGAAGCGACGATGGAGAGCAGGCGCACGATGTCCTCCGAGGCGGTCGGGTCCGAAAGCCGTCCCGTGGCCAGCGCGCCGACCACCTGATTGCCGAGCTTGATCGGCACGCAGGTGAACGACTCCTCGGCCGCCTGCTCGGCGTCGATGGCGCCGGTGCGATTGAGGAACAGCGGCTCGGCCGCCACGTTGGGCACCACCACCGGCTGGCCGGTCTCGATCACGCGGCCGATGATCCCTTCGCCCAGCTTGTAGCGGCCGCGTTCCCGTTGCGGCTCCGACAGGCCCAGGGCGGCCTCGATGGAGATCTCCCCGGTCCCGCGGTTGAGCAGGCTGAGGACGCCGATGCGCACGCCCAACCGGTTCCGCAGCTCCTCCATGACCGGACCGACCACCTTGCGCAAGTCAAGGCTCTGGTCGAGGATACGGCTGATCCGGAACAGCAGGGTCAGCTCGCCGACGTCGCCCCGCACCCCGGCCGGAGTGTCGGTCATGTCCTTGCCTGAACAGACATGAGTCAGCCGAGTCCTGTCAAGCCGGGGGCCCCGGGGGTCCCCGCGTTGACCGGGCGATACCCCGGCCGTATCCTGCGCAGCGTGTCCGCGCCGCCCGCGATTCACCCGCTCGCCGCCGACCTCAACCGGGTCCTGGCGCCGACCGCGATCGGCCGCTCCCTGTCCCGGTTGGGGGCGCGGCTCTACTTCCCCAAGGGGGTCGTGGCGCAGTCGGCCGAAGCGGCCGAGCATGCCGGCCGCTTCAACGCCACCGTGGGGCTGGCCGCCCGCGGCGGCCAGCCGATGCACCTGCCGTCGATCGCCGACCGCCTGCCCGATCTGACCGCCGAGGAGGCGTTCGCGTACGCGCCCACGGCCGGGATTCCGAAGCTGCGCGACCGGTGGGCGGTCGAGTTGCGCGCCAAGAGCCCGTCGCTGGCGTCTCCGGTGTCGCGGCCGGTCGTGACGGCCGGCCTGACCGCCGGCATCGCGATGGCGGCCGATCTGTTCGTCGATGCCGGCGATCCGGTGCTGCTGCCGGACCTGGTGTGGGGCAACTACCGGTTGATCATGAACGAACGGCGCGGCGCGCGCGTGGACAGCTATCCGTTCTTCGATTCCGCCAACGCCGCCATGGCCGTGGGTGAGGTGGAACGGGCGCTCGCCGCGCATCCGACCGGCGCCAAGGTCGTGCTGATGTTCAACTTCCCGCATAACCCGACCGGCTATTCGCCGGACCGGGCGGAGGCGGACCGGCTGATCGCCGCCTTGGGCGGCGCGGCCGAGCGCGGGCTGCACCTGGTGGTGCTGGTCGACGACGCCTATCACGGTCTGTGCTATGAAGCGGAAACGCTGCGGGAATCGCTGTTCGCCCGCCTGGCGGACCTGCACCGGAACCTGCTGGCGGTAAAGGTCGACGGGCCGACCAAGGAGGAGTACGTCTGGGGCTTCCGGATCGGCTTCGTCACCGTCGGCGCCGCCGGGCTGGACGCCGGCCACTACCGGGCGTTCGAGCAGAAGGCGATGGCGGCGATCCGTTCCACGGTGTCGAGCGCCAACCGCATGGCCCAGCACCTGGTGCTGGCCGCCCTGGACCATCCGGAGCACGAGCGGCAGCGCGCCGCGAACCAGGAGGAGCTGCGGCGGCGCTATCTGACCACGGTGCGCGAGCTCGGCCGGCGGTCGAGCTCGGCGATCCGGCCGCTGCCGTTCAATTCCGGCTACTTCATGTGCTTCCACCTGCCGGACGGGACCGCCGAAGAGGTCCGGCGCCATCTTCTGTACGAGCGCGGCATCGGCACCATCTCGGTCGACGCCGAACACCTGCGCGTGGCGTTCGCCGGGGTCGACACCGACGACCTGCCGGAGCTGTACGCCGAAATCTACGCCGCCGCCGAGCGCTGCGCGGCGCGTCACGGCGAGCCCGGAGGCGGCGCGGCGCGGCGCTGATCCGCTGCCGGTCGGTCCATCGGGTGTCGATCCGCGGCGTGCGGGGCCGGCTGCCGGATGTCGGGGCTGTCGGGGCCGCGCTCGGCCTGTGCTTCGCTGGCTGTCTGGCCGCCTGTTCGGCGTGGTCAGGCCCGCTGGTGCGGCTCGATACCGCCAGCCCGGATGTCGCCGCGTACGCCGAGCGTTACAATCTTGCTCAGGACCGGTACCGCGTGCTCACCCGGTACGTCAGCGGCCCGGCCGAGCTGCTCGCGCGCGGCGGCAGCGACGCCGACGTGCTGATCGGGCCGGGACTTGCCGGCGGCGACCTGGCGCGGCGGGTGCGATCGCTGGACCGGCTGTTCCGCCCCGGCCGTCTGGACGCCTCCGCCTTCTTCCCCGACCTGCTGCGGTCCGGCCGCGTGCGCGGCGTCCAGCGCGCCGTGCCGCTGTCGTTTCGCCTTCCGCTGGTGGTGGTGGGCGCACGCGACGGCGACGTCCCGCCGTTCGCGGTCACCCCGGAGGAGTTGGCCGGGCGCGAGGCGGCGGCGCTCGGTTGGGACGCGGAGTTGGTATACCGCTCGGCGGTGTTCTACGGCGCCGATTTCCGGCTGTTGCCGGACGGCCGGATCGGCTTCGAACCGGGCGCGGTCGACCGGGCGGTCGAGCTGGCGCGCGGCTTGACCGCCGCGGCCGCCGGCGCCCCGTTCGCCCCTCCCCTGCTCGACGGCGCGCCGCGCGCCCGCCCACTCCCGGAGATGCTCCTGGACGGCCGGATCGACTTCTTCGTGACCGACCTGCAGGGGTTTCTGGACATTCCCGGCGACCGGAGCGGTCTGCTCGGGTTCCGCTGGCTCGGCAGGGATGACCGGCTGCAGCCGAGCGACGGCGTGACCTATGCGGCGATCCGCGCGGGCGCGCGCAATGCGCGCGGCGCGCAGTCGTTCCTGCTGTGGCTGTTCGAGCCGGCGACGCAGGCGGCGCTGCTCGACCTCGGCCGTCGCGAGCATCTCACCGGGTTCGGCATCGCCGGCGGACTGCCGGCCCTGACCGAAGTGGCCGCTCACGAGCTGCCCGCCCGCTACCCCTTCATGCTCGGGCGCGTGCCGGAGGCGGCCGAGCTGACCGCTCCGGCCGCGCTCAGCTCCGACTGGGGAGCGTTGCGCGCCGCGGTGGTGCTGCCGTGGCTGCGCGCCGCGGTGCAAGGCGTCGAGCAGCCGCCGCTGGCGCGGGCGATCGACGACTGGCGGCAGCGGCGGCTCGGCGCGGTTTCCGCGGACCGGAGCGCTCTGCGAACCCCGACCCGGGAACCCGCCGCGACGGCGCGTTGACACGGATGCGAAGGGCCGGTACGTTTGCGCCCAAACACACGACTGCTGGGCATGGTCTCCATGCTCGGACCGGGAGAAAGAGAGCATGGCTACCGTTGATCTCCAAAACGTATCCAAGATCTACGAAGGCGGGGTGAAGGCGGTCGACAACGCCAACATCAGCGTACAGGACAAGGAGTTCCTGGTACTCGTCGGCCCGTCGGGATGCGGCAAGACGACGACTCTGCGCTGCATCGCCGGCCTTGAGGAGATCACCGACGGCGAACTGGCGATCGACGGCAAGCGCATGAACGACGTCGCGCCCAAGGATCGCGACATCGCCATGGTATTTCAGAACTACGCGCTGTACCCGCACATGTCGGTGTACGAGAACATGGCCTTCGGACTGAAGATCAGAAAGTACCCGCGTAGCGAGATCGAAACCCGCGTGCGCGACGCGGCGCAGATCCTGGACATCGAAGAGTTGCTGGATCGCAAGCCCAAGGCGCTGTCCGGCGGTCAGCGGCAGCGCGTCGCGGTCGGCCGGGCGATCGTCCGCAAGCCCAAGGTGTTCCTGTTCGACGAGCCGCTCTCCAATCTCGACGCCAAGCTGCGCGTGCAGATGCGCGCGGAGCTGGCGTCCCTGCATACCCGCCTGCAGGCGACCATGGTCTACGTCACCCACGATCAGGTAGAGGCGATGACCATGGGCGACCGCATCGTGGTGATGCGCGACGGGGTGATTCAGCAGATCGGTACGCCGCTCGCGCTGTACAACACGCCGGTCAACCGATTCGTCGCCGGGTTCATCGGGTCGCCGCCGATGAACATCCTGAAGGTCAGTCTGAAGGAGTCGGGCGGCAAGCTGATCATCGACGACTCCGGCTTCCAGATCGAGGTCGCCACCGCTCACCAGGACCGTCTGCGGTCGCACGTCGGACGGGACGTGCTGCTCGGCATACGGCCGGAGGACCTGTCGTATACGGATGACACGCGCGGCGACACGATCACGGCGTCGGTCGACGTCGTCGAGCCGCTGGGCGCCGAGACGCACGTCTACCTGACGGTCGGGTCCAATCAGCTCATCGCCAAGGTCGCTCCGGACGTGGACGTACGGGTCGGCACGGAGATCTCGTTGCGTCCGAACATGGATCGGGTGCATTATTTCGACTTGGAGACGGAAGCGTCTCTCACCCAGGCTACGGCCGCCGCCGTCTGACGCGATCGACAGGAAAGGAAGGTACGGGCGAAACTTATGACCAGGCACTGGATGAGCAGATGGTGGCGCCTCGCGATCGCTGCCGTAGTACCATTGGTGCTTACGGTCTGCGTTACCCCGCCCGGACCGGTGGATCAGGCGCCGCGCCTTGACGCCGTCGACGTCGCGGCGCCTTCATCGACGGCGCTCGTCGCGGCCGAACCGGCCAGACCGATGCTGCCGGTGCTCGAAGACGCGGCCGCGCTGCCGCAGCCGGCCCAACCGGTCATCGACGCCGATCTGGCAGGGGCCGGAGGGACCGCCAACCTCACCGCGTTGATGGAGCCGGAACGGCCGCCGAATCCCGACGTGTCGGGAGTGGTGCTGGTCGCCGCGATGGCGGCGCCGGCGGCGCCGGCGGGCGGCGTGCCGGGCCAGGCGGCGCTGATGGAGCCGGAACGGCCGCCGAATCCCGACGTGTCGAGAGCGATGCTGGTCGCCGCGATGGCGGCGCCGGCGGCGCCGGTGGGCGCAGGCGCGGGCGGCATGCCGGGCCAGATGGCGCTGATGGAGCCGGAGCGGCCGCCGAATCCTGACGTGTCGGGCGCGATGCTGGTCGGCGCGATGGCTGAGCCGGCGGCGCCGGTGGGCGTGGGCGCGGGCGGCGTGCCGGGCCAGATGGCGCTGATGGAGCCGGGGCGGCCGTCGAATCCTGACGTGTCGGGCGTGATGCTGGTCGGCGCGATGGCTGAGCCGGCGGCGCCGGTGGGCGTGGGCGCGGGCGGCGTGCCGGGCCAGATGGCGCTGATGGAGCCGGAGCGGCCGTCGAACCCTGACGTGTCGGGCGTGATGCTGGTCAACGCGGTGTCGGAGCCGGCGGCGCCGGTGGGCGTAGGCGCGGGCGGCGTGCCGGGCCAGATGGCGTTGATGGAGCCGGGGCGGCCGTCGAACCCTGACGTGTCGGGCGTGATGCTGGTCAACGCGGTGTCGGAGCCGGCGGCGCCGGTGGGCGTAGGCGCGGGCGGCGTGCCGGGCCAGATGACGCTGATGGAGCCGGGGCGGCCGTCGAACCCTGACGTGTCGGGCGTGATGCTGGTCAACGCGGTGTCGGAGCCGGTGGCGCCGGTGGGCGTGGGCGCAGGCGGCACGCCGGCGCAGCAGGCGGCAGGAGTCGAACCGGCGCCGCCGCCGTATCCCGAGGTCCTGGCCATGGGACCGAGGATCGAGCTGGTCGAGCCGGCGCCGCCGATGACCGCCGGCGGAGCGGACGCCGTGCGCGAACGGATCGCGCAGGCCGAGCCGTCGTCGCCGCCTCCGCCCCTGATGGCCGTCATGGCGGTGCCGGTCTCCCTGACTCATCCGCAGCCGTCGAGCGCTGGCGGGCCGACGGTCATAGAGGCGCCGACGGATGCCGACTTCGACCGGGTCCGCGTGCTCATAGCGCGCGCCGAAGAGGCGAACGCGGAATTCTACGATCCGCAGAACCTGGAAACGGCTCGCGAGATGTTGCGCACCGCCGAACGGCTCCTCAACGTCGATCCCGGCGGAGCGCGCATGGCCCTGCAGGTAGCCGAAGTGAGCGCGACCGAGGCGTTCGAGAACTCGGTGCGGCTGGCGGCGGAGCGGCTGCGCAAGTTGCTGGCCGAACGGCTGGAAGAGTTGCGGGAGATCCAGGCGGACCTCTGGGTACCGGTCGCCTTTCAGGAGATGGTCGACGCGGTGCAGCAGGTCGAGGAGTTGTACCGGTCCGGTGACCTGTTCGGCGCATACCGGTTGGCCCTGACCACCGCCGACGCCATGTTGGCCCTGCGGGACTCGCTCCTGGATCGGCTGGAGGTGTTGTACGGAGCGCGCGCGGAGGCGGAGCGTTGCCTCGCCGAAGCGCAACGGCTCGACACCAGCGAGTGGTCGCAGCATCGGCTGGACCAGATGCAGTCGCTGTATCAGCAGCTCAACGCCCTGTACTTGACCGGTCTGGAAGCGATGCAGAGCTACCGCCTCACCGACGCGGAAGAGGCGTTCCTGGCCGCGGTAGAGGTCTGCCGCAGGTTGATGGCCGTAGCCGATGAGGGCTACATCGACGACATGGAGCGGGCCGCCGAGATGCTGCTCGCGGTGATGAAGGAGATCGAAGCGGCGTCTGAGCTGACCGTGGTGACGGAGCTGGGCGAGGTGATCCTGCCGCAGCCGTGGTCGGGCCAGGAGGTGCTGGACGCGCTGCGCGCCGGCGGGGCGCAACGGCAGGCGGTGCTCGACGGGGTCGAGCGTGAGGACGCCGGCGCGCTGCGCAAGGCGCAGGCGCTGTGGATCGACGGAGTCGTGGCGAACGATGACGGCAAGTACCGTCAGGCCATGGCGCTCTTCGAGGACGCTCGGCGGTACCTGGACCTCTACAAGCTGTACGCGGTGCTGGCCGTCTATACGGTTCGGTACATCCCGGATCGGCGCGACAGCCTGTGGCGTATCGCCGAGTACGACTTCCACTACGGCGATCCGTTCCTGTGGCCCAGAATCTGGCGGCGCAACCGGACCCTGATTCAGAATCCTGACCTGATCTATCCGAACTGGCAACTGATCATTCCGGCGCTCTGAG
Organism: Spirochaetia bacterium; assembly: GCA_965203515.1. Classification (GTDB taxonomy): domain Bacteria; phylum Spirochaetota; class Spirochaetia; order SZUA-6; family Bin103; genus CATQHW01. The sequence goes on along the minus strand of OZ241907.1, from coordinate 2,514,160 downwards.
CGATCGCGGGTCGGCCCGGCTCTGCCTGTCGCTGACCGAGCCTACGTTGGCGCGCGCGGCCGATCTGGCGCGCGCCAACGCCGCCCGCATCGACGTCGTCGAGTTGCGGGCCGATTTTCTGGACCAGGGAGAACTGCCGCACCTGCGCCGGTTCCCGGACATGATCGGGGCGCCCGCCATCCTCACGGTCCGGCGCGTGGCCGAGAGTGGGCGGTTTCGCGGCGACGAGTCGGCGCGCCGCCGGTTGATCGCCGCCGCGGCCGACGGCTACCGCTACGTCGATCTGGAGTCCGACGTGGACCGGTCCTTCGACGAGGCGGTGCCGGCCGGCGTGCGGGTGATCCGCTCCCTGCACGACACGGGCGCCGTTCCGCAGCCGCTTGGCCGGATCGTCCGCAAGCTTCCTCGCTCGCCGGCGGAGATCGCCAAGGCGGCGGTAACCCCGCGCACCGGCAGGGAGATGGTCGACGTGATCGAAGCCGCGCGGGGGCTGGGAGCGGCCGGCGACGGCCGCGAACGCATCGTGCTGGGCATGGGCCGCTTCGGCCTGCCCACACGCATCCTGGCGGCCCATCTGGGCAACTATCTGACGTTCTGTTCGCTGGCCGGGCGGTCGGCCGCGCCGGGCCACCTCGACCCGGCCGCCATGGTCGATCTCTACCGGTTCCGCTCGATCCATGCCGGCACCCGCGTACTGGGCGTGGTCGGCACGCCGCTGTCGCACTCGCGCTCGCCGCATATCCACAACCCCGCGCTGGCGGCGGCGGATATCGATGCGGTCTACGTGCCGATCGAGCTGGATGACCTGGCGGAGCTCGATCGACTGGCACGGCTTCTGCCGCTGGATGGCTGTTCGGTGACGATCCCTCACAAGGGCCGCGCGGCGCGCATGTCGGTCGCCGGCGCGACCGTTCGGCGGGTCGGGGCGTGCAACACGCTGGTGCGGGAGCGGAACGGTTGGCGGGGCGAAAACACGGACATGCACGGCTTTCTGGCTCCGCTCCGGCGGATGTCGTTCGCGCCGCGGCGCGCCGCGGTGGTCGGGGCGGGGGGCGCCGCCCGCGCGGTCGCCTTCGCGTTGCGTTCGCTCGGCGCCGAGCTGCTGATCCTCAATCGGACCGCGGAGCGCGCGCATGCCTTGGCTTTGGAGCACGGAGCGACGGCCGCGGGACTCGATGCGCCAGGGCTGGCGCGGGTGCCGGCCTACGACGAGCTGATCGTCCAGACCACCAGCATGGGGCTGCCCGACAATCCGGGCGATCCACTGGCGGCGTACCCCTTTCGCGGACACGAGGTGGTCTACGATCTGGTCTACGGTGAGGGGTTGACGCCGATCCTGAAGCGTGCGCGAGAGGCGGGATGCGCCATCATCGACGGCAGGCAGATGCTGGCCGAACAGGCGTACGAGCAGTTTCGCCTGTTCACCGGCCGTCAGTTCCCGGAGAGCGTCAAGCCGCAGCCGGCCGCCGCACACCGCGCCGCCACGGCGTAACCCGAGCGGCCGACAGGCGTGGTCGTCGGCGTGGCCGGCAAGCTCGGTTCCGGCAAGAGCGCGGTGGCGGGGATGCTGGCGGATGCCGGCTACCGGGTGATCGACGTCGACCGGCTTGGCCACCGGGCACTGGTCACCGAGCGCGACCGCATCGTCAGCGCCTTCGGCCGGGGCATCCTGTTTCCCGACGGACAGATCGATCGACGCCGCCTCGGGGCGCTGGTGTTCCGCACGGCGGAGGCGCGGCGCCGTCTGGAGGCGATCGTGCATCCGGTGATGGTGCGCCGCGTGACGACCCTGGTCACCGTCGAGCCGGCGGCCGTGGTCATCGACGCGGCGCTGCTTCATCCCATGGGGCTCGACGCGCTCTGCGACCTGGTGCTCTGGGTGCGCGCGCCGCTCCTGATGCGTCTGTACCGCACGCTGGCCATCGGTGGCGGACGGCCCGCCACCGTGCTGCGGACCATGTGGGCGCAACGCGGCCGCCGGCTCAAGCGTCGGTCCGCGACCGTCGATACAGGTAGTGTATTTCGTCGCTCCGTCTATAACGTGGCGACGAGAGGCGTGCTCCGGCGACAGGTCGAGCGTATCCTCGATCGCCGCCGATGAGGGAGGACGAATGGAGAAGCAATCGGCCGATACGCAACGGGTACTCTGGGCGGTCGTGGCGGTCAGCCTGCTGGTCGTCGTGGTGCTGGCCGGCGGCCTCTATTTCCTGCGACCGCGCGGCGCCCAGGAGGCCGAGATCACGGTCACGTACGCCGACGGTTCACCGTTCGATCCGTTCGAATACGTGCGCGACGACCAGGAGACGCCGGGGTTGATCGACAGCACGGAGCCGACCCGGCAGGTATCCCTGGTGGTAGGCGACCTGGATGCCCCGGCAGCGTCGCCGGCGTTCCCCGATACGTCCGGCCGGTTGACGCCGCGTGCCGCACCCTCTTCAGCCTCTTCGCTGCCCGTAGCGTCTTCGCTACCGGCAGCGTCTTCGCCACCGGCAGCGCCGGCGCCTGCGGCAGCAGCACCGGCGCCGTCCCGCACGGCGCAACCCGCCGCAACCCGACCTGCGGCTCCGGTCGCCGCCGCGCCGGCGCCGACGCCCGCGCCGGCTCCGGCGCCACGCGCGGCCGGCGGCCACCAGTACTGGATCCAGGTCGGATCGTTTTCCTCCCGATCACGAGCCGACGACCTGTACAAACTGCTCAGCGGCCAGGGCTATGCCGGGCGGATTACGGCGCACGACGCCGGCGGCGTCACCATGCACCGCGTGCGGATCGGTCCGTACGCATCGCGCCCGGAGGCCGACCGCCTGCTGGGCACGTTGCGGAGCCGCGACATGGACGGCTGGATCGCTCAGGGGTGAGCGGCGAGCGCTTCGGACGGAAAGGCAACGAGCGTCAAGCCTGCGGCCGTGCTGATGAGAGCCATCGTCAGGATCGACCGCCGCAGACGGCGGCGGGCTCCCCACGCGGCAAGCGGCTCGGATGGCCTCAGCGTAAGGCGAAGCGCCATCAGCACGAAGGGCAGGAGCGCCAACGTGAGGAGCGCGTTGCCGGTCATGGACGACACCAGCAGCGACTCCAGCAGTCCGTCGGCGCCGGCGCCGATCAGATCGGCGACCGCGGCGGCCGGAGCGGCGACCGACACGGCCAGCCAGATGACCTTGGCGGCGCGCAGGCGCGCCAGGCAGAACAGCAAGGCGCCCGCGTAGGCGCAGATGAACGGCAGGCTCGCCGTCGGATCGATCGCCGTGACCGCGGCGACCATCGCCGGCAGCAGCGCCGCCGCCCCGGCCGACAGGGCGCCTGCCTCCGGACGGCGGCGCTGCGCCGGGTCCGGATCCGGTTCCGGCGCTCGATCGCTGCCGTGCAGGGTGTGGGTGCGCCACGCCGCCGCCCCCTGCGCCAGCATCTTTGCCGCCACCATGACCAAGAGCAGCGCCGTCGTCCCTTTGAAGGCCAGAGCCGGACCGGGAAGCCGCTGCCATAGCGAAGGGAGATCGCGTACGGCCAGCAGCGCCGCCAGCAGTGCGGTGGCGGTCGTAAGCGCCGCGTACACGGCGACGGCGGCGATCGGCAGCAGCCACGCATGGCGCAGGAGCAGACGCCGATAGGGATGCAGGCGCCGCGGCACCAGCACGGCCAGCGCCAGCGCCAGCGCCAGCGCGGTAGCTACCGACGCGATCACGCCGATCTCATCCAGCGTCAGGCGCAGCTCGCCTATCCTCACGAACAGGTAGTGACGCTCCCATTCGTCGCCGGACGCGCTGGCTACCCGCGGATGCAGAGCCTCGATGACGGCCGCGAAGTCCTCGACCCAAGCGTCGACCGCCGCGGTGCGGGCGCCGGAGTAGCGGCCGGCAAGCTCGATCGCCGGGTAGCCCGATGCCAGGTACGGATCGGCCATGGACGGCTGCAGCGGCAGCCCGATCCTGGCGAGCTGGTTGGCGGTGCTGCGGGCCGTGAACGGCAGGCCGGTGTGGTCGATCGCGTCCGCCGCAGCCTCCAGCAGCCAGCGCGGCGTCTGCACGGCAAGCCCGTCGGTACGCAGCACCAGGCGGTCGGGAATCGCTTGCAGGTTCAGGTAGACGACCACGGCCGCCTCGTGCAGGCTGCCGCTGGCCGCCAACGCGGCGCTGCCGGCCGCCAGCACGGTGCTGGCGGGCGCGGCGCGGTCGCGCGCTCTGTGGTCGCCGCTCACGAATACCGCCTGCAGCGACAGCGGCAACCGGTTCCGGGCGGCGCGCTCCACCACGTGCAGCGCCGCGGCGATCGCCGTCGAGCCGTCGCGGCCGGGAACGGCGTGCGGCGCATGATCGAGCGGCACGACCAGCGCGAGGGTCTGATCGTATCGGCCGGGCACCGACGCGACGACGGCGCCGGACGGATGGACCGCGTGCGGCACCGCCAGGGCCTGCAGGCGGGCTTCGACGTACCGCATGACCTTGATCTCGGCGGCGGAACCGGCCGGCCGCGGCGCCATCGTCTCGATCGCGGCCAAGTCCGCGGACGGCGCGACCGCTTGGCCGGCCGCGGTCGACGCGGCCGCGACGGCTGCGATGATGCAGAGTACCGCCGGCGGCCGCGGGCGAGTTTGCATTGCCGGCCGGCGGCGGCTATGGTGTAACGATATGGCGCTGCTCCCGGAGATAGCGGAACGGCGCAGTTGTCTGCGCTTCGACGGTCGGCCGATCGACCCGGACAAGCTCGACCGGATCGTCGAAGCGGGCCGTCTGGCGCCGTCGGCGAAGAACCGGCAGGAGTGGCGGTTCATCGTCATACGCAAGGCCGACCTGCGCGACAAGGTCGCCGAGGCGGCGTTTCGTGAGCAGAACGTCGGAACGGCCCCGGTCATCATCGCCGCATGCACCACGAACATCGATTACCTGATGCCAAACGGGCAGTACTCGTATCCGATCGACTTGGCGATGGCGGCGGCGTTCATGGCCCTGCAGGCCGAGGCCGAGGGGCTGCAGAGCTGCTTCGTCACGTCGTTCGACGAGCAGGATGTCAAAGACCTGCTGTTCGTACCGCATCGCATGCGAGTGGTGCTGCTGCTGGCGCTGGGCTTCTGCGCCGGGGCGACGCCGCAGCAGCGGCGCAAGCCGCTCCGGCAGATCGTCTCCTACGACCACTGGTGAGAGTCCGACTCCATACCCGCTACTCTCCCACACCGGGGGCATGAGTATCCATCCGATGGCAGGCCGGCAGACTTCGTTCGAGCGCAAGACCAGGGAGACGGAGGTCGCGGTGCGGCTGGACCTCGACCCCGCCGACGGCGGCAGCGCGCCGGTCGTCGAGGTCTCCACCGGCGTGCCGTTCTTCGACCACATGCTGCACGCGATGGGGTTTCACGGCGGGATCGGCCTGCAGGTTTCAGCGTCGGGCGATCTGGAGGTCGATGCCCACCACGTGGTGGAGGACGTCGGCATCGTAGTGGGCGAATGTCTCTTTCGGGCGATGCAGCAGGGCTGCCCGCTGGCTCGCTTCGGGCACGCCGTGATCCCCATGGACGACGCCCTGGCCGAGGTGACCGTCGACGCCGGCGGGCGCGGCTACTGCCGGTTCGACGCCTCCTTCCCGCAGGACCGGGCCGGCGACTTCGACGTGTGGCTGTTGCGCGAGTTCTTCACCGCGCTGGCCGGGCGGGCCCGTATCAACGTCCACGCCGCGGTCCGCTACGGCGACAACTCCCATCACATGGCCGAAGCGCTGTGCAAGGCGTTGGGCCGCGCACTGGGGCAGGCGTTCCGGGCGGCTCCGGGGTGGGAACCGCGCTCCACGAAGGGCCGCGTGGGCTGACCGACGGTGCCGGCAGGCGCGTCGGGTACCCCGAGTCGCCGGGTAGCGGCGGCCGGCGGCTACGAGGCCGCGGGCTCCAACACGGCGCGGATACGCCGCACCCCGGCCGATGACGACTGCTCCTTGACGATGCGGAACCGGCCCAGCTCGCCGGTGCGCCGGACGTGCGGGCCGCCGCACACCTCCTGGGAATAGCTGCCGATCGAATAGACCTTCACGTCCTCCTGATACTTCTCCCCGAACAGGGCGATGGCCCCGCCGTCCAGGGCGTCATGCAGCTTCATCACCTGCACGCTGACCGGCAGATCTTCGCCGATGCGGTCGTTGACGACGGCCTGCACCCGCTCGATCTCTTCCGGGGACATCGGCTTGCCGTGCGAGAAGTCGAACCGCAGCCGTTCGGCGGTGATGTTGCTCCCCTTCTGCTGCACGTGCGTTCCCAACTCGTCACGCAGCGCCTGATGCAGCAGGTGCGTGGCGGTGTGCAGCCGTTGCACCGATTCGCTGGCGTCGGCCAGCCCGCCCTTGAAGGTCTTGTCCGCGCCGGTCTTGGATCGCTTCTGGTGCTCGGCGTACTCCCGGTCGAATGCCGGACGATCCACGGTCAGACCGTGCTCGCCGGCCAACTCCGCGGTGATCTCCAGCGGGAACCCGAACGTGTCGTACAGGCGGAAGGCGAAGTCGCCCGGGACCACCCGGTCGGCGCGGTCCAGCAGGCGCGGCAGCGCCTTCTGCAGCTCCGCCTCGCCCCTGGCCAGCGCGGTGGAGAAGCGGCCCTCCTCCCGTGACAGCTCGCTCAGGATCGTATCCCCGCGTTCGGCGAGCTGCGGGTAGGCGTCACCATACCGGTCGATGACGCTTTCGGCGGTGGCGCGCAGCATCTCTCCGGGAATGTCGAGCTTGCGCCCGTGGCGGATGGCGCGGCGAATGAGCCGGCGCAACACGTAGCCCTGGCCGAGATTGGAGGGGGTGATGCCGGCCTCGTCGCCGAGCATGAACACGGCGGCGCGCACGTGATCGACCAGAATGCGGATCGACCGGTCGCGCTCGCCATCCGCTCCGTAGGCGCCGCCGGCCTGGTCGACGGCGGTGGCGACGACCGGGGAGAGGACGTCGACGTCGTACACGCTGGCCGCCCCCTGCAGGACCGCGGCGGTGCGCTCCACGCCCATGCCGGTGTCCACGCACTGCTGCTGCAGGGGCACGAAGCGGCCTTCGCGCGTCTTGTCGTACTGCATGAAGACGTCGTTCCATATCTCCAAGTGGCGGTCGCCGTTGCCCGGCGTACGGCCGTCGTCGCCGGCGTCGGGATGCAGATCGACGTACATCTCCGTGGTCGGGCCGCACGGACCGGTCCGGCCGGCCGGTCCCCACCAATTGTCGTCCTTGAGGAAGTGGATGTGATCCTCGGCGATGCCGAGCGATCGCCAGGCGGACGCCGCCTCGTCGTCGCGGGGTACCGTGTCGTTGCCGGCGAAGCAGGTCACGTGCAGGTGCTCGACCGGAAAGCCCAGCCAGCGGCTGTCGGTGAGGAACTCATGGCTCAGCTCGATCGCGCCTTGCTTGAAGTAGTCGCCGAGCGACCAGTTGCCCAGCATCTCGATCAGCGTCAGGTGCGACTGGTCGCCGACCAGATCGATGTCGATCGTGCGGATGCACTTCTGCACGTTGACCAGCCGCCGTCCCGAAGGGTGCGGAGCGCCCAGCACGTACGGGACCAGCGGGTGCACGCCGGCCATCACGAACAACGCCGTGGGGTCGTTCTCCGGGATCAGCGAGTGGTTGGGAATGAGCGCGTGGCCCCTGGACACGAAGTATTCCAGATAGGCGTCGCGGAGCTCGTTGACCTTCATAGCCGAGGGTAGCGCCGGGGACGCCGCGGTGTCAACCCGCCGCATGCCTCAATCAAGCTCCACTCGAACGCAGGCCCCCCTCCTCGTACGGCGGCTGACGCGGAGGGGCGTAGTGACGCGGCGCGCCTGCGCGGCGTACGGTGGCGCGTACTGGGGACCACCGGTTACCATGTAGGCCATGACACACGCATCACCCCAGCCGGGCAGCGGTCGGGCAAGGATTGGGGTCGGGATGCTCGTGCTGCTGCTCATCCCGTGGGCGCCGGCGCTGGCGCAGCGCGCGGAGCTGCCGCCCGACGATGCCGCAGGAGCGGTATGGCGGTTGGTGCGCGGCGGCGGTGGCTTGACCTCTTCCAGCGGAAAGACCGGACTGAGCCTGGAGAGCGTTGCCGCGAGCGGCGAGCTCTTTGTCGCGGTCGGAGAAGAGGGGACGATCCTGCGCAGCAGCGACGGAAACAACTGGTCCGCGGCACGTTGCTGCGACCACGCGTGGTTCAACGAAGTCATTTGGGGAGGCGGGCGTTTCGTTGCAGTCGGTCACTATACGATCGTAAGCAGCACCGACGGCGATATCTGGGAGAGGTCACGCATCCCCAATATGCGGGGCCTCTTCAACGGCGTTGCCTGGGGCAACGATCGCTTCGTCGCGGCAGGTATCGACGGCGCCATCGCGCAGAGCCGCGACGGCCTGCGTTGGCAGCGGGTACGACAGCGGACTACGCGCGCCAGCCTGTACGGCATTGCGTGGGGAGGCGGCCGCTTCGTAGCGGTCGGGAGTGATGGCGTAATCGTGTACAGCGCTGACGGCGAACACTGGCAGACGGCACGAGACGGCGGCACCTCGACGCTCCACGACGTCGTCTATAATGGCGAGCGCTTCGTGGCGGTTGGCGCGGGTATCATCCTGCGCAGCAGCGATGGCAAGAGCTGGGACCTGAGCCGCAGTATTCTCCCGCCCCCGGAGCGGCTGGACGACGTGGCTTGGAGTGGCGAACGCTTCGTGGCGGTCGGCGACAGTATCCTGCATAGCAGCGACGGCGACCGCTGGGAAACGGCGACGGTAGAGGTCAAAGGGGAAGCCATCGAAACGTCCAGCAGGGTATGGTCGGCAGGTAGTTGGCGGATGTCCGATGACTGGGACTATCGTCTTGACGGCATCGCCTGGAACGGCGCCGGCTTCGTAGCCGTCGGTCGGGGCGGCGCGATCCTGGTCAGCGGCGACGGTCTCCATTGGGAGCAGGCAAGCGATTCCCGCGCTCTCCTGCCCGAACTCGTCGGCGTCGCCTGGGGCGGCGAGCGGTTCGTGGCGGTCGCAGGCTGGCCGGACTCGATGGTGCTGCATAGCGCCGATGGGCAGCGTTGGCAGCACGCGAGCGTCAGCTCTGACGCTAACCGGTACGGCCCTGACCTGCGCGGCCTTAACGACGTCGTCTGGGCCGGCGACCGTTTCGTAGCCGTTGGCGCCACGATCGCCTCCAGCGCGGATGGTGACCGCTGGCAGGAGCTTCTGCTTCCTTTGGAAGGAACCCTCAACGCCATTGCCTGGAACGGCCAGGATCTGATCGCCGTTGGCCACGGGGGAACGATCGTGCGCAGCAGCGACGGCGACCGCTGGACGACGGTCGTCGACAGCGGCACTTCGGAGCCTTTGAACGACGTGGTCTGGGGTGGCGAGCGCTTTGTAGCGGTCGGTTATCACGGAGTGATCGTGCACAGCGACGACGGCATTCACTGGCGGCCGGCGAGCCGGCCTGCGGTGCCGGTTCGGGCCGCGCAACCGGCCGACCCTCATGAGCCGACGACATACCACTATGGCTTCAGCGGCGTTGCCTGGAATGGTGAGCGCTTCGTCGCCGTGGGATGGGGCGGGAGCGACGACCGCATAGGCCCGATCGTGCACAGCAGGGACGGCGACCGCTGGGAGCTGGCGAATGACCACGACTTTTTGGTGGATGAGCATTTCGAAGCGGTCGCCTGGAACGGCCGGCGCTTCGTGGCAGTGGGCTCCTTTGACGGCACCATCATGTACAGCGCCGACGGCGACCGCTGGGAGCCGGCCTCCGAGATCGCCACCTTCGATACGCTGCGCGACGTTGCCTGGGGTAACGGGCGCTTCGTGGCGGTCGGGTGGAACGGGACCATCGTCGTCAGCCCATACGTCGCTTGGCACGCGCGCGACGCCAGTATGCAGGTTCGGCTGCCGGTTGACAGGTTCGACCCGTATCCGGCAACAATCAGGCTGACATGGGTGAGTCGGGAACCTCGAAGCATGACTTCGGCGATGGCAATGGGAATGTCGATGCGCATCGGCACTCAAACGGTGGCGGATGGATAGCGGACACCGCCACGGTTATGGACACCGTGTACGTGGGCCGGGACGCGCAGGTGTTCGGAGATGCGGAAGTGTCGGACCACGCGCGGATCAGGGACGGCGCACGAGTAAGCGGGCGCGCAGAAGTATACGGTAACGATCCGTCACCGGATCAATCTGAGCAGATGCCTTTCCTTGCTAACGACTTAATGTGGGATCCAACAAGGGGCTCAACTTCCGGTTCGGCGGCGCGCTGATCAACTACGATATGCCGTGGAACCCGATGCGCGGAGATCGCGGAAAGCGTCGAGCTGTGGTCCCTCGGCAACCCGCTGTTCCACGTCCCGACTACCTCTGCCGCCGGCATCCGCCCTGCCTCTGAACGCCACCCTCCCCGACCTGCTGGAACGCTGAACCGCTCAGCGTCGATGCTCAAACCGCATCGATCCACCGCTCAAGCGTTACGAAGAGTCGGCCGCAAGCCGGACATCGCTCTCGGACTTGCTGTTGATCGATGCGCTGCAAGATGTCGCTGGCATGACGTATCTTGTGATAGGCGCCTTTCGGCGTGGACCGAGTGGCTTGTTTCAGTGCGTCCATAACGCTCGCCTTGGAAATGGTCTCGAGATTGGCGGTCCGAGGCAGTTCATTCTTACGAAAGTCCGATCCGTACCACTTGGCCAAGGTATCAGGGTCAGCGACGATCCAGGTCTCCATCACCTGCACCATGAGGTGGACCATATCGTCGGCAGCGAATGCCAAGTCCCAATTATCGCGCGTTTTCAGATGCGCACGCGGCGTATTGTTGCCGACCGCTTCTTCCGCATCCACTAGCAGCACTACCAACTCGTCAGGTTGGGTCCGGGTAACCGCATCGCGAAAGCGTTCGAACGTCTGCTGCCGGCTACCCCACGGGACGAGCTTCCAACGCCACCGCTTCGTTCTGGCCCGTTGCTTGATCGGGTCGAGAAATGCGTCCATACCTCGTCGTAGCGCAGCCTTGGATTCCTTACCTTTTCCCCCGCCTTCCAGGTAGATGGTGATGCCGCTCACGGATTGGCGCCCAGTTCGCCCATCCGCCACAGGTCGCCGAGTCGATAGTCGTCCAGCCAACTGCGCAGACGCTCAGGATCGAGTCGGCGCAGCACGGTGCCTTCTCCGGGGCGCTCGCAGGCGATCACGGCTTCCGGCTGGCCGGTCAGTTCTGAGATCAGAGCATCCGAGTGCGTGGTCACGATCAGTTGCATGCGCGTGGATGCTTCGACCAGGAGATCGGCGAACAGCGCCACCGCGTCGGGGTGCAGGCCGAGCTCCGGTTCTTCGATGCATACCAGCGGCGGCGGAGACGGAGACAGGAGAACCGCCAGAATGGCGATGAAGCGGATCGTGCCGTCCGACAGGCGCGTCGCCGGTACCGGCGCGCGAAAACCCGCTTCGTGCAGATAGAACTGGACGGTGCCGCCGGAAATGCGGGTCGACATCCGTTCATAGCGGGGAAAGAATCGCGCCAGCACGTCATCGAATCTGCGGCCGTCCCGGTGCTCGATCTGATTCAGCACCAATGCCAGGTTGCTCGCGTCGTCGAGCAGTCGGTCTTCGGGGTGATCCGTCCTTTGTGGCTGTCGCAGCGGCGTATAACGGCCGAACGTCCATTCCCGGAACGTCCGCATGGCGCCGAAGCGCTCGCCGAGCCAGGTGATCTCGGGATACACGTCGGGATCCTTGCGCTGCGCCAGAACTGACTGATCCGGCAAGAGCTTTTCCCGCTGGAGATGCCGAGTGAAATCGCCACCGGAGAAGTCCGTTACGTTGACGGCTGGTCTCCCGCGTTGGAAACGATAGTAGAAGTAGACGTCGTCGTTCCCCGGCTGAGGTTCGGTCTCCTCGATCGCCTCATCCAGCACTTCGACGCGTCCTCCCACGGCCGTGAACTCGAGGCGGTAGCGCAGCGGCCGTTCGGTCGGCGTGTCGGTATCCAACACGGTGTCGATCGTGGCCGCCCGGCGCCCTGGTCCTGGTCCCTTCCACAGCCACTCTTGCGGACCGCCGCCATCGCGAATCGCGGCCGCCAAGTTGGCAGGAGTCGCGTGGAGCAGCTCCACGGCTTCGATCACGTTCGACTTGCCGGCTCCGTTGGGGCCGATCAGGACGTTCAGCGGCTCGAGTTCGATGGCCTCCGATCCGGGCGCGAATGAAAGGAACGAGTCGAGACGGAGTCGTTGGATGGTCGTCGTACGGGACGATAACGGTAGGATGATCCTACGGGGTGGTTGATTGGTCATCATGGCAGCCGTGAGCGCTGCTTCAGGTGAGCGGCTCGACCATCTCCTCCGCCTCCGGCGTGAGCAGATCCGGGAACACGTAGACCATGCCGCCGTTCTTGCGCACCCGCAACTCCGCGTGCCCCCTGGAGACCAGATCGTCGAGACAGGCCTTGGACTCGTCTAGGCCGTACTCGCCGCCCACCGCGACCTGGGTCGGAGTGACCACGCCGCCGTGCGCCCTGGCCGCGCGCAGGATCACGGTCTCGATCGGGTCGGCGGTCGCCGCCGCCGGGGCAGGGGCAAGGCGGTTCGGGACCGGCCCCGGCAGGCGCCGCGCGGTCTCCGCGTCGACCATGCCGGGGATCGTGAACAGGTCGATGATGTTGCCGATCCCGAACAGGCCCCAGGTGCAGAGCCACAGGATGCCGGTGCCGATCCGTCCCAGGTAGAAGCGATGTATCCCTGAAACGCCGAACAGACAGAGCGCCCACAGCAGATAGGCGGTACCCCGTGAGTAGATCATGCCGCGCGTGCCCCTGCTAAGGGTACAACCGTTGCAGCGTGCGGGGAAATGCGATCGCCTCCCGAACGTGCGGGATGCCGGCGATCCACGCCAGGGTGCGCTCCAACCCGATGCCGAAGCCCGCGTGCGGCACCGATCCGAAGCGGCGCAGGTCCAGATACCACTCGTAGGCGTCGGCGGCCAGACCGTGCGCCTGCAGCGCGGCGACCAGCGCGTCGAGATCGTCCTCACGCTGCGAGCCGCCGGCGATCTCGCCATACCCCTCCGGCGCCAGCAGGTCGGAGCAGAGCACCTTGGCCGGGTCGGTGGGATGGCCCTTCATGTAGAACGCCTTGGCCGCGCGCGGGTAGTCGGTCACGAACACCGGGCGTTCGAAGCTGAGACTGACCGCCGTCTCCTCGTCCGCGCCCAGGTCGTCGCCGAGCCGCATGCCGGAGCCCGAAGCCTGCGCGATGCGGACCGCCTCCTCATAGGCGATGCGCGGAAACGGCCGACCGAGCCGCGCCAGCGGCGCGGTGTCGCGCTGCAGGGTGGCCAACTCCGGCGCGCAGCGGTCCAGTACGTGCTCGACGACGGCCAGCACCAGCTCCTCCTGGAGCCGCATGTTCGCGTCGCTGTCGGCGAAGGCGACCTCCGCCTCCAGCATCCAGAACTCGCTCAAGTGACGCCGCGTCTTCGACTTCTCCGCGCGGAACGTGGGGCCGAAGTTGTACACCCGGCCGAGCGCCAGACAGGCCGCCTCCAGATAGAGCTGGCCGGTCTGCGCCAGATGCGCCTCACCCATGTCGTAGTAGGGCAGCGTGAACAGCGCCGACGCGCTCTCGCCCACCGCGCCGGTGAGGATCGGCGTGTCGACCAGCACGAAACCGCGCCGGTCGAAGAAGCCGTGCATGGCGGTGCGGACCTCGCCGCGCAGTCGCATCAGAGCTTCCTGCCGGCGCGAGCGCAGCCACAGGTGGCGGTGGGCCAGCAGGAAGTCGACGCCGTGCGCCTTGTTGGCGATCGGATATTCGGCCGTCGGCTCCTGCACGACCTGCACGGCGCGCAGGTGCAACTCGTAGCCGCCGGCCGCGCGCGGTTCCGCGCGTACCGTGCCGTGCGCGATGAGGCTGGACTCGAGCGGGAGCTGGGCCGCGCGCGCGAACGATTCGGGATCGGTCTCCCCGTCGATCGCCGTCGCCTGGATGCGTCCGGTGCCGTCGCGAAGTTGCAGGAACAGGATACGGCCCTTGGAGCGGGCGTTGTACAGCCAGCCGGCCAGCTCCACGGAGCGGCCGTCGTAGGCGCCTGCGTCCCTGATGGCGACGCGGGGCGGCGCTCCGCCGGTCATGGGCGCTCGGTCCCGATGCGGCTCATCAGCCGCTCGGCATGGTCGGCGCCAAAGGCGCCGGTGAGCAGGCGGCGGGCGGCCGGCGCGCCCCCGGTCGCCGTCGAGCGGACGCCGGCGCTTACGCCGTACTCCTGCATCACCCGGCGCGCGTCGCGCGCGTCGACGGCGTCGACACGGACGATCACGCGGCACAGCTCCTCGATCTCGTGAGCGTCGAGCTGGCGCAGGACGTCCGCCGCGGCATCCGGGTCGATCAGCAGCAGGAAGAGGGCCGCGCGCTCGTAGCCGGCATCGCGCGCTTCGTCCTTGGCGCGGTGGGCCAGCTCGCCGGGAGTCGGCGTGCGGGTCGGCGGGCGAGGGGGCGGGGCGGCCCGCGCCGCCGAAGGGGTGCTCACGGGACCGCCCGACTGTAGGCAGTCGCCGTCCGCGCGGTCAAATCGTGCCAGTCCCCGAACTGCTCTTCCCGCGACTGCTATTCCCGGTACTGGGCGTCCAACAGATCGGCGACCGGCAGCGGGTCGCAGATCGATGGGGCGCAGCGGCAGCCGTTCCGGGTGAGGTTCATGCCGTGGTCGCCCACCGCCTGCGCGGCGGCGGCAAAGCCGGTGCGGCGTTGCGCGGCGGCGAGCACCGCCCTCAGCATCGGGTCGACCTCCCGCAGCGCCTGCTCGAACAGGTCGAAGACGCTGGCGGTCGACACGTCGGCGGCGTCGCAGGGATGGCGCCACTGGCGGTGCGATTCGTTGGCCCAATCGACGGATCGGTCGATCACGGCCGGATGGAAGAGCGCCAGCCGGCGCCGGCCGGCCCCTTCGCGGCGCTCCATCTCCCGCGCCCGGCGCCGGAACCCCGGATGGCGCGGGTCGGTGGCGGCGAAGAAGCGCAGCGCGTCGCGGTAGGCGTTGGCGACGCGCGCCGGGTCGGTGGCCGGGTCGTGGGCGCGCGGGTAGACCTCGGCGATCGCCGCCACCAGCCCGGCCCGCAGGCCGGCCGGCAGCTCCCCGCCCAGGCGCACGCCGGAAAAGAAGTCGATCCGCGCCATGCCGCCGCGCAGCCGTTCGGCCAGCAGCACGTCCAGCACGCGCTCCAGGAAGGCGTGGCAGTGCCGCAGGCGCCGCGTGGCCGGGTCCGACGGCACCACCCAGCCGGCATGGTAGACGACGTACGGGTGCCAGCAGCGATCCAGCGCCGCGTGCGTGGCCATGCCGGCGGCGAACGCCGCGTGCTCGGTCGCCGGCGGTGCGTGCCGCAGGAAAGCCGCGACCAGGCTGCCGAAGCGGGCGCGGTGCATCAGCGGCCCGAAGCGGAACCCGTGCGGCCGCGTCCGCCGGGCGTGGTAGAACAGGTCCGGCCCCTGTGCGCCGAGCCGCAGGGCGTTGCCCGCCGCGGCGAGCAGCCGCTCGCCGCCGGGACCGAGGCGCCGAACCGCCTCCTCGGCGAACAGCAGGTGGGAAACGTGAGCGGGCATGGCTGGCGCTATTGTCTGCGATCCGCAATGATGATAATAATCTCGTCGGCGCCGCTGTAGCTCAGTTGGTAGAGCAAGGGACTGAAAATCCCTGTGTCAACAGTTCGATTCTGTTCGGCGGCATTCGGGCTGACCCCGCGCGCGTCAGCGCGGGCCGGCGGCGCCGCTCAGCTGCGCCGCCAGACGTAGGGACCGCTCAGGTAGCCGGCCGGGTCGTCCGGCGGGGCTGCGTAGACGTACGCCAGCAACTCGTCGGCGCGGGTCTCGGCCGGCAGCGCCGACTCCAGGTCGATGCGCTCCGCAAACGCCGCCGCCGCCACGCGGGTCCCGGTGTCTCCGTACAGCCATACCTCATACGCCGCGAACGGACCGGAGACGGCAAGCTCGTCCGCCTCGATCGTGACGTCGATCGCCTCCGCCCGCTGTCGCGCCGCGCCGCCGGCGCTCCCGGCGATCCGGAAGCTGACCTCGGCGATCTGGCCGGCGACGTCCTGCACGATCACCCGGTAGACGCCGGCCGGCACCGGCTCGTCCGCGGGCATCGCCAGCGCCGTCGACCCGATCCAGACGCCGGCGCCGGAGCCGGCGCCGGATCGATCGATCACCCAGTCCTGCGGCGTCAGCCGCCAGAACAGTTGCGCCTGGTCGTTCATCACGAACAGGGTGGCAAGATCCTCCAGTCCGTCGGCGTCGCTCACCCGCGCGAACACCGTCAGGGTCTCGTAGGTGCGTCCCAGGCGCAGATCCTCGAACGCCACGCGCTTCCAGAACAGCTCGTGCGCCTCGGGGGCGGCGACCTCGCACGCGGCCAGCAGGCAGAGCGGACCCAGGACGATCATGGCGAGCGGCGCGGCGCGACCGCCCCCGCGCCGCCCGCCGGCGCCGCTTTCGCTAGCCGGCCGGCGCATCGGCCAACCCGTCCAGCAGCACGCGGTTGTCCGCCGCGGTGCCGATCGTGATCCGCAGCCACGGTGCAAGCGCGGCGGGCCGGGTCCAGCAGCGCACCACCACGCCGCGGCGCAGCAGGGAGTCGGCCACCGCCGGCGCCCGGTCGCCGACGCGCACCATGATGAAGTTGGTGTGCGTGGGCACGAACGGCAGTCCCAAGGCGTGGAAGCCGGCGGCGAGCTGCTCCTTGCCATCGCGGTTGACCTGCAGCGTGAGCCGTCGGAACCCATCGTCTCCGGCCGCCGCCAAGCCGGCCGCCTGCGCCACGATCGACAGATCGAACGGCGGGCGTACCCGGTGCATCAGCTCGATCGCCCGCGGATCGCCGTAGGCAAAGCCAAAGCGCACCCCGGCCAGGCCGTGGCTCTTGGAGAACGTGCGGACCGCCAGCAGGTTCGCCGCGCCGCCGCGCACCAGAGCGGCGGTGTCCGGCCGCAGCGCCGGATCGGCGAAGTCGGCGTACGCCTCGTCGTGGATCAGCAGCACCTCATCCGGCAGCGCGTCCAGCAGCTCGGCAAAGCGTCGGCGGTCGATCAACGTGCCGGTGGGATTGTTGGGGTTGCAGAGGAAGACCGCCTTGGTCGCCGCCGAGACCTTGCTCAGGATCGCGTCCACGTCGATCGCCATGCCGTCCATGGCCGACCGTACGACGCGAGCGCCCATCGTCCGGGCGACGATCTCGTACATGCTGAAGGTGATCTCCGGCACGATCACCTCGTCTTCCCGGTCGAGGAACGCCATCGCCACCGCCAGCAGCAGCGCATCGGAGCCGTTGCCGGCGATCAGATGGCCCGGGGTCAGGTCCAGCATCGCCGCGAACCGCCCGCGCACCCGCCTCGCGCTCGACTCCACGTACCGGTGGGCGCCGCCGAGCGCGGCGCCGATCGCTTCGACCGCGGCCGGAGAAGCGCCCAGCGGGTTCTCGTTGGAGGCCAGCTTGATCACGTCGTCCCTGCCGGCCTCTTCGATCGCCTCTTCCAGAGACTTGCCGGGAACGTACGGGGCGATGTCGAGCACCGACGGGTTGGCCCGCCGATAGGGATCGAACGGCATGGCTTGACGCTATCCGATTACCGGTCCGCCGGTCATGCCCCGCGGCGGCACGGCATCGTTGACAGGGATTGCAATGTCATGCATGAATATGCCATGCGGGACCGGAGGCTCAGGTTGGCGGCGATTCGCAGGATCATCAGCCGCGGCGGCACCGCGCAGCAGGAAGAGCTGCTGGCGGCGCTGGCGCGCGACGGCTTCACGGTGACGCAGTCGACCCTCTCGCGCGATCTGCGCGACCTGCGCGTGGCGCGCGTGCCGGACGGCGCGCACGGCTACCGCTACGGATTCGCGGAGGCGGAGCCGATGGCGGGATCGTTTTCCGGGCTGGTGAACGACATCAAGAGCGGACTGGTGGAGCTGATCTTCTCCGGCAACCTGCTGGTGGTGCGCACCCTGCCGGGACACGCCGGCAGCGTGGCGCGCGCCCTCGACAACCTGCCGATCGACGAGTTGGCCGGCACGATTGCCGGTGACGACACCGTCCTGGCGGTGCTGCGCGAGGGCGTCGACCGCGATCAGTGCCTGCGCAGTCTGGGCGCGGTGGTGCCGGGTGTGGCGGGGTTGTCGCGGTGACGGCGACGGTGTTGGGCGCGACCGGCTATGCCGGATCGACGCTGGCGCGCCTGCTGGCGGAGCACCCGGACGTCCGGACGCTGCATCTGGCGTCCGGCTCCCGGTCGGGCGCGCCGGTCGCGGAGGCGGTGCCCGAGCTCTCGCCGCGCGGGTTGGCGTCGGTACCCGGCGGCGCGCTGATCTCCGTCGAGGCGGCCGCGGCAGCCGACAGCGACGTGGTCTTCTCCGCGCTGCCGCACCTGCAGTCGGCGCGGACGCTCGCGCCGTTTCTGGGCCGTTCGGTCGTGGTCGACCTGTCGGCCGACTTCCGCATCGCCGATCCCGAACGGTTCGCCGCCGCCTATGGTGAGCCGCCGGCACGGCCCGACCTGCTCGGCGGCGCCGTGTACGGACTGCCGGAACGGTACCGCGATCGGCTCCGGTCGGCCGACCTGATCGCCAGTCCGGGCTGCTTTCCCACTGCGGTCCTGCTGCCGCTGCTGCCGGTCCTGGCGGCCGGTCTGGTGCGCGCCCCGATCGTCGCCTGCGCCGTCACCGGGCTGTCCGGCGCCGGCCGCAAGGCGGACGCCGCGTGGACCTTCTGCGACCGCAGCGAGACCGCCGCCGCCTACAACCCGGGCACCAGCCACCGGCACGTACCGGAGATGGTCCAGGAGATGGAGGCGGTGCGCCCCGGCGCTTCGCTCTGGTTCACGCCGCACACGGCGCCCATGAAGCGCGGCATCGCCGCCACCGTCACCGCCCCGGCCGCGGCGGGAGCCGACGCGGAGGCGGTGAGGGACGCGCTGCAGGCCGCGTACGCGGACGCGCCGTTCGTGCGGCTGCTGACCGGCCGGCTGCCGGCCACCGGGGCGGTGTGGGGATCGAACCGCTGCGACGTCGCCTGGCGGGTCGACGGCGGCATGGTCCTGCTGTTCGCGGCGCTGGACAACCTGGTCAAGGGGGCCGCCGGGCAGGCGGTGCAGGCCATGAACCTGCGCATGGGACTGCCGGAGACGCGCGGCCTGCCGGTGCACGGTACCCCGTGACCGGCGCCGGCGCGCGCGCGCCGACCGCCGTGATCAAGCTGGGCGGCCGCGCGTTGGAGGAAGCGGCGCTCCGTAGCGTCTTCGCCGCCGAGCTCCGCTCGCTGGCGGGCGCATGGCGGGTGATCGTCGTGCACGGCGGCGGCGCCGAGGTGACCGCGATGAGTCGGCGCCTGGGTCACGAGCCGCGCTTCCACGCCGGGATCAGGCTGACCACCGCGGCGGAGATGGAGGTAGTCGACATGGTGCTGGCCGGCAGCGCCAACAAGCGGCTGGTGCGCGCCTTGAGCGCCGCCGGCGTGCGCGCGGTCGGCATCTGCGGGTCGGACGGGCCGACCCTGGCGGCCCGTCCGGAAGCGGCGCCGGCCGGTACCCGCACCGGCCGGATCGAAGGCGTCGATACGCGCCTGCTGGCCACGCTGATCGATGCCGGCTACGTGCCGGTGGTGAGTCCGGTCTGCGACGACGGAACCGGCGGCGGCGTCAACGTCAATGCCGACACCGCCGCCTTTCAGGTGGCGACCGCGATCGACGCCGACGCGCTGCTGTTCATCTCCGACGTCGACGGCGTCCGCAAGGACGGGGCGGTGCTGCGCCGGCTCGACCCGGCGGCGGCGGATGGAGAGATCGCGTCGGGGACCATCACCGGCGGTATGGTCCCCAAGATCAGATCGTCGATCGCCGCCGTGGCCGCCGGCGTCGGCCGCGTGCACGTCGGCGACTATGACGCAGCGGGCGCGCTGCGCGAGCTTCTGGACGGCGCGCGGGGCACCGTGATCGCCGTGCCACCGATCGACACCACGCATCAGAGGAGAACCTGACCATGCAGATCAAGGACGCGATCGTCACCGATCATCCGTTTCCCAACGCCTTCTCGGCCGAGCTGCTGTTGTTGGACCGCGGCTCCGGCTGCCGTCTCACCGACGCCGCCGGCAAGAGCTACCTCGACCTGGGCGCCGGCATCGCCGTGAACGCGCTCGGCTACGGGCGCGACGACCTGGCGGACGTCGCCGCCGCGCAGATGCGCAAGCTCGTGCACGTCTCCAACCTGTACACCACCGGACCGGCCCTGGAGCTTGCCGGGAAGCTGACCGGCGACCGCTTCGCGGCCGTGCAGTACATGAACAGCGGCGCGGAGGCGAACGAGTCGGCCATCAAGTTCGCGCGCATGTATGCCCATCGCGGCGCCGACAACGTCGAGCGCCACAAGATACTCGCGTTCACCGGCGCGTTCCACGGGCGGACCTACGGCGCGCTGGCCTGCACGCCGTCGCCCAAGTATCAGGAGCCGTTCCGGCCGATGCTGCCAGGTGTCGAGGTAGCCCCCTACAACGACGTCGACGCGCTGCGCGCGAAGCTCGACGGCGCCTTCGCGGCCGTCATCGTCGAGGTGGTGCAGGGCGAGGGGGGGCTGGCGGTCATGACGCCGGAGTTCGCCGCGGCGCTCAACGCCGGCTGCGCCGAGCACGACGTCATCCTGATCGCCGACGAGGTGCAGACCGGCCTGGGACGCTGCGGCCGCCTGTTCGCCTCCGACGGCATCGGGCTCGAGCCGGACATCATCACCTTGGCCAAGCCGCTGGCGGGCGGTCTGCCCCTGGCGGCGGTGCTGTTGCCGGCGGCGGTGAACGACCGGCTGCACTTCGGCGAGCACGGCACCACGTTCGGCGGCGGACCGGTGACGTGCGCGCTGGCATCGCACGTGTTCGACGTACTCACCGACCCGGCGTTCCTGGCCGCGGTCCGCGAGCGCGGCGAGCAGTTGCGACAGGGTTTGGAGTCGCTGCGCGAGGCGCACCGGCTGGGACCGGTGGTCGGCGCCGGCATGCTGCGCGGCGTGCACGTTCCCGGCACCGTCGGCGGGCCGGCCGGTGACCAGCCCCGCATTCAGGCGCTGGCGGCCGCGCTGCGGTCCGCCGGGGTGCTGGCGCTGCGCTCGGGCGAGGACGTGATGCGCATCGCGCCGCCGCTGGTGATCTCGGCCGCCGAGCTGGCCGAAGGGCTGCGCCGCATCGACGCGGCGCTGTCCGGGCTGCAGCGGCAGGAGTGAAGTCAATGGCACCGGCCGACGTGAAACGGATCGCCCTTGCCTATTCCGGAGGGCTCGACACCTCGATCATCATCCCGTGGCTCAAGGAACGCTATCCGGGCGCGGAGGTGGTGGCGGTCTGCGCGGACGTGGGACAGTCCGACGATTTGTCCGGGCTGCAGGCGCGGGCGTCCGCGTCCGGCGCCGTCAAGCTGATCCTGCGCGACGTGCGGCGCGAGTTCGTGGAGGAGTATCTGTTCCCGATGCTGCGCGCAGGAGCGGTCTACGAGGGGAAGTACTTGCTCGGCACCTCCGCGGCCCGCCCGCTGCAGGCCAAGGTACAGGTCGAGGCGGCGCGGGCCGAGGGAGCCGACGCGCTTGCCCACGGCTGCACCGGCAAGGGCAACGATCAAGTGCGGTTCGAGTTGGCCTATCGGGCGCTCGCGCCCGATCTGTCGATCATCGCGCCGTGGCGTCTGTGGGACATCCGCTCGCGCGAGGACGCGATCGCCTACGCGGAGCGCCGCGGGATCGACTTGGCCGGCATCTCGCGGCGCAACATCTATTCGCGGGACGACAACGTCTGGCATCTCAGCCACGAAGGCGGCGACCTGGAGGACGCCGGCCGGCGCCCGCAGGAGGCGCTGTTCCAGCGCTCGGTCTCGCCGGCGGCCGCTCCCGACCGGGAACAGGCGGTCACCGTCGAGTTCGTGCGCGGCGTCCCCGTGACGCTGGACGGCCGGCCGCACGGCGCCGTCGAGTTGGTGCGGCGGCTCAACGAGCTGGGCGCCGAGCACGGCATCGGCCGCGCCGACGTCGTGGAGACGCGGGTGGTCGGCATGAAGAGCCGCGGCGTGTATGAGACGCCCGGCGGCACGATCCTCTACGCGGCGCTGCGCGAGCTGGAGATGCTCACCCTGGAGGCGGACGCCCTGCGCGCCAAGCAGCAGTTGGCGATGACCTATGCCGACGCCGTGTACGGCGGCCACTGGTTCTCCACGTTGCGCGAGTCGCTCGACGCGTTCATGCAGCGCGTCTGTACGCGCGTCACCGGAGCGGTGACGCTGACCCTGTACAAGGGCGGGATCACGGTGGCCGGCCGCCGGTCGCCGTACTCCCTCTATGACGAAGGGCTGGCGTCGTTCACGGCCGGCTCCTACGATCACGGCGACGCGAGCGGCTTCATACAGCTCTATGGCCTGTCGACCCGCACCGCGGCGATGGTGACCGAGCGGGCAGCCGGCGACGGCTGACGCGGGGGCGGACCGGTCGCCGGTCGGTCGAGCGTGCGCGGCATGGACGCCGCGCGCGCGCGGCGGTACACTGAGCGGGCGGAGCGTTCGATGCGGGCGCTTCCGTTTCGGGCTGTGGCGCAGTTGGTAGCGTACACGTCTGGGGGGCGTGGGGTCGGCGGTTCGAGTCCGCCCAGCCCGAGCGAAGCAAGGAGAGTAGGTGCGGCATGGGAACCATCAAGTCTTCATGGGAGATCGCCCTGGAGCGGACCAAGGACGTCGTCGCCGATCGGGAGAACCTGGAGCAGAACCAGTTCACCACCGAAGGCAAGAAGCTGGTGTCGCGGTACCTCGGCGATCCGGAGGCCGACCTGGAGGGGTTGCTGGAGCAGTTCGACGGCAAGCAGGCCGGCTGGGTTCGGGACGGAGTTCGCGACGCGCTGCTCAGCAACCTCACCCTGCCGGCCGACGAGTTCGCGCTCAAGCGCAGCCGCCTCGCCGGCGAAGGGTTCCGCGCGCTCAGCGACAACCACCGCAAGCTGAGGATGCTGCTCAACCAGCTCGATCAGTTCTTCCAGGAGTACCTGGGAGAGCGCAACCGCATGCGGCAGGAGGTCGACCGCGCCTACGAGCCGCGCCGACAGCAGAAAGAGGCGGAGCTCTCCAAGAAGGCCGGCCAGCGCGTGCAGATCAACCCGCAGACCGATCCTGAGTACGTGGGGCTGATGCGCCAGCAGCTCATGATGGTGGACGACCGCTACGGTCGGGTGCTGCAGGGCGTCAAGGACGAGCTCATCTCGATGTCCGAGTGACGGCGCCGGTCCCGGGCGGCGTCACGCATGGCGGCCGGCGCTGACCTGATCCGCCGCGCCTGCGAGCGCATCGACGCGGCAAACGCGGAGGACCCGTCAGGGCAGGCGGTCGAATATGGGCGGCGCATGACCTGCTGGATGGGCCGCCTGACCACGCGGCCGTCGACGGCGCTGGCGATCGCGGTCCGCGCTCAGCACCTGCGGCGCTGGGACATCCCGCGCGCCCGCTACCCGCAGGGCCGCTCCGGCTATCTGCGCTGGCGCCGCGCCTGCGCCCGCCATCACGCCGAGCTGGCTGCGGCCATCCTGGACGATCTGCGCGCTCCCGCCGCGCTGATCGAGCGGGTGGCCGCGCTGGTCCGCAAGGAAGGGCTGGGCAGCGATGCGGAGACGCAGGTCCTGGAGGACGCCGCCTGCCTGTCGTTCCTGGAGGCCGAGCTGGCCGGGTTCGCGGAGGGCCGGGATGCAAAGACGCTGTGGCGGGTCCTCAGCCGTACCTGGGCCAAGATGTCCCCCCTCGCCCGCGAGCTTGCCGCAACGCTGGACGTGAGCCCGCCGCTCGCCGACGTGCTTCGGCGCGTCGCGGCGCAAGCTGACCGGACGCCGGAGGATCGGGCACCGGCGCAGGATCGGGCACCGGCGGATCAGTAGCGTACCGAAGTGCTCACCTCGAACAGGTGCGACCGCTCGCCGGCGCCCGGTACCAGATCGCGGTTGCTCACCTGCTCGTAGGTGTAGGCGACCTCGAAGCGCAGCTCCACCGGCTGCAGGTCGACGCGCAGGTCGATGCCGGCCCGCGCTTGCAGAAGGTGCTCCAACACGTCCTGCTTGAGGAACGTCGACGGCCCGTAGAACACGAAGGAGCCGCCCACCAGGCCGTGGTCCCAGACCGAGCCGCCGGCGGGGCCGCCGTGGCGCACCCGGCGCAGGGACAGGTCGATGCCGAGCCAGTCGAGCGGGAACGCCTGCGCGCGCACCCGTATCTCGTCGGAGTTGGGATCGAGCATGGTGCCCAGGTGACGCCCCCCGTGGGTATACGTCAGATAGTCGATCGCCGCCGGATGGTGCGCGTACAGGTAAGGCGTCACCATCCGATAGCGGGCCGACAGGACCGTGAGGATCGGCAGCGGCGGGGCGATGCCGGCTTCCAGGTCGAGCGCCAGCTTGTTCTGGTCGGAGTCGAAGTCGAACCGCCGGATCTCCGTCAGGTTGATGTCGTCGACGTAGAGCACCGCGCCGAGCGAAGCGCCGTACGGCAGCCGCACGCGGGCGGCCGCCCCCAGGAAGGCGTTGTCGTAGTCGCCGAGTTGCATCTGCGTGTACACGCTGGGGAATACCGGCAGCAGATAGGTCGGCGACAGCCGTCCGCCGAACAGCACCGACTGCAGCGCGGTCAGCTCCAGCCAGTCGGCGGGATAGAAGCTCAGCGATTGCACCACCAGATACTTTCCGGGATGGCGTCCGTCCGCCACCCGCGCGCGCTCGCGCAGCGAATAGCGGCCGTGCTCGTCGCAGGCGACTCCGGCCGGGGTGGCGCCGCTGCAGGTCCCGTAGGTGGCGACCAGTTCCATGAACATCGCCGAATAGGCGATCCAGGATCCACGGTAGGTCCCGGCCAGGTAGCCGGCCGGAGCGGCCGCATCGGAGACGATCGTGCTGTCTTCGCCGTAGCCGAACGAGCTTCGTCCGTAGCCGGCCTGCACGTACCAGGCGTCGCGTCCGGTCCCCGGCTCGGCCTCGCCGACGAAAGCGTTGCCGGCGAGCTCTACGCGGAAGTCGAATTCCTCGCCCAGGATCGTGGTGAGGGCGCCCGGCGCGGTTTTGTCGTACGGATCGTGCGTGAGCCGCGGCATCACGGGAGCGGGCACGATCGAGGTCGTCCGTGTCCGCGCGGAGAATCCGAAGCCGATCCGATCGCTGATCGGCACCTGCACGCCCGCCGCGACCTGCGCCGCGATTTGCGCCGGCAGCATGCCGCCGGCCACCGTGGTCTTCGATCGGCCGCCGATCTGCGCCCGGCCCTGCACCGGCAGCGGCCCAAAGTAGCGCGCCAACAGGCTGCGGGCGATCTGACGGTCGATGGCCGGCGCGGAGCCGGCCACCCGCTGCAGAGCGCCGCGCACCATCGGCGCCGGCAGCGGCCGAAGCGGGGGCAGCCAGTCGATGAGGCCGCGTTGCTCCCAGACTCGCAGGTGGTCGTAGATCGGATCGTTCGGCGACACCAGCGTCTGGGCTCCGGCGCAGAGCGGCGTCGCGGCCAGCGCGACCAGCAGCGCGGCGCGCACGCGGCCCGTCATGCGGCCGACACGGGCGGCGCTCCGGCGCCGGCGCGATCGGTTCCGTGAGCTGCGCCCCCACGGGCCGAAGCTGGGTGCCCCATCCGCTGATCTCGCCGGGATTCTGTCCGACGACGGCGTGCGCGGCAATGCCGCGATCGGACATGCCGCGATCGGACGTGGCGCAGGAACAGCTCCCACTTGATCACCGACTCCTTGGGCATCACCACCTCGAACACGCGGCGCCGCGAAGAGAAGTTGAGCCGCCGCCGGATATCGACCGCCTCGGCGCGCAGCTCGGCGATCGGAATCGACCATGTCGTCGGGATCGACCACGGCGCGCCGGCGACGCGGAGCGACGCGGCGGTCAGCACCAACGGGCCGCGCGCGATCAGCGCCGGCGCCGGATCGGTGACGTCGTAGAGGCGGACCGGCTCGCTGCGCAGCAGCTCGCCGGCCGGCAGCGCGCCGTCGGCCGGCAGCCACGGTTCCGGGAACCGGCCGCGGAGATGGTCGGCGGCCGCGCGCAGGGTGATCGCGTCGCCGCCGTCGGCCGGCAGGAGCCGGCACTCGGCATCGACGCGCCACGCCGCTCCGCAGTGCCGGCAGGCGACGGTATCGCCGCGCTCGTCGATCGCGTCGAGCCGCAGACAGGCGGGGCAGGCGAACAGCACGTTGCCGATCCCGGCCGCCAACCGCCGCCCGCGCACCGGCCAGCACGGCGCGGTTTCGGCGTCGACGCTGATGCGCTGCTCTATGTAGCGGCGGATCGACTGCAGGGAGTCGCGGTCGGTGAAGCGCCGCGGCCGATCGACCACCACGTGTACGCGGCCGCGGCGGAAGGCCGCAGCCCAGCGCGGCGACTGGCGCCACCCGTTGTACACGCGCATGGTCACCACCGGCAGATCCATCGCCCGCACCAGCTTCTCGATGCCGGGCAGGATCGGCAGCGGCCGACCGTCCCAGGTCCGTTCACCTTCGGGGAACAATCCGATCGAGCCGCCCAGGTCTCGCCAGCGGCGCAGGCGAAGGATCGCGCGGGGATCGGCGGTGTACTTGCGCTTCGGCACCGCGCCGAAGAAGCGGTGCACCCAGCCGACCGGCCCTCCGGAGAACGCCAGCTCGGTCGCCAGGAAGTGGATGGCGCGCCCCGCGGCCAGCGACAGGAACATCGGGTCCCAGAACGAGGAGTGGTTGGACAGGACCAGCGCCGGCTCGCGCAACGGCTCGGACGGTCCGAAGGTGGTGCGCACCAGGGGCCGCATGCCATAGCGGACCAGCGGGCCGAGCCACCGCACGCGCGATTCGATGCGGCGGCGGTTGAGCGGCGTAGGCGGCAGCGGGGCCAGGCGCCGCCGAATCCGCATCAGGCTGCCGGCGGTCGCGGCGCGTACTGCTGCAGATAGGCTTCGATGCGGCGGCGCAGCGCGGCGTCGATCAGCAGGCGGCCGCCGACCGGCTGCCGCGCCAGGACGTCGACGACCTGGCGGATCGTGGCGACGGCCGCCGCGGGCAGGTCGAGCTCGCCGGACAGCTCGTCCAGGGCGCTGCGGTCGCCGGCGCCCCGTTCCTGGCGGTCGACCGCCACCAGCAGCCCGGCGGGACGGATGCCGGTCTCCCGCCGCAGGAGCTCGATCGCCTGCCGTTTGGAGGCCCCGTCGGTGATCACGTCGTCGACGATCACCACGCGGTCGCCGGCGACGGGGAGCCGGCCGACCAGCAGTCCGCCCTCGCCGTGCTCCTTGCGCTCCTTGCGGTCGAAGCAGAAGCCGACCGGTTGCGCGCGGCCCCGGCTGAGGGCGATCGCCGCCGCGGCGGCCAGCGTGATCCCCTTGTATGCCGGTCCGAACAGCAGCGTCGCATCCGGGAACCGGTCGGCGATCGCGGCGGCGTAGTAGCCGCCCAGCTCATCCAGCGCCGCCCCGTCCGCGCACGCGCCGGTGTCGAAGAAGTACGGCGACGCGCGCCCCGACCTGGTGGTGAACCGCCCGAAGCGCAACAGCCCGGAGCGGGCGGCGAAGTGCGCGAACCGTTCCCGATAATCGGGCGCCGTGGTGGAGCGATCGATCATCTCAGCATGCTACCAGGAAAATGCATCGCCCCAGAGTTCGGCAAGGAACGTCCGCCAATGCAGGAGGCGGATGCCGTCGTCGGTGCGCCGGTCCAACTCGTCGAAGGAGACCAGGAAGGACGTGGCGCCGGGGCGTTCTTCGGCCAGGGCGCGCAGACCGCGCAGGTCGCGGTCGGAGACCCGGCTCGACGCCTTGACCTCGACGGCCGCTGCCGAACCGACCAGGAAGTCGACCTCTATTCCGCTCTGCGTGCGCCAGTAGGTGAGCTCGCTCCGTACGCGCCGGTAGGAGAGGTAGCTGCGCAGCTCCATGGCGATGAAGTGCTCGAACGCGACGCCGTACTCGCTGCCGTTCCGGTTCAACGTGCGGATGCCGCGCAGGAAGTTGGCCACGCCCACGTCGAAGAAGTAGAACTTGGCCGTCGCCGCGGCCTTGCGCCGGCGGGAACCGCGCCAGGGTTGCAGCAGGAACCCGATGAAGGTGTCCGCGAGGATGTCGAAGTAGGAACGCACCGAGGTGGCGGGTACCCCGGTGTCGCGCGCCACGTTCGCAAAGTTGAGCTGCTGGCCGTTGGAAACCGCGGCGACGTTCAGAAACCGGGAGAAGTGAACGAAGTTCCGGACCAGCGCCTCGCCGCGGATCTCTTCGGCGAGGTACGTGTTGACGTACGCGTCGAGCTCCTCCTCCGGATACGCGGCGCCGTAGACCTGCGGCAGCCCGCCGTGCAGGAGGTAGCGGCCCAGGTCCAGCTCCGGCACCTCCGCGCTCGTCAGCGGGAACAGGTTGGCCTGCCACGCGCGGCCGCCCAGCAGGTTCACGCCGCCGCGCGTGAGCTTGCGGCCGCTGGAACCGCTCAGCACGAAGCGGATCCCCTTCGTCTCGATCAGGTCATGCACCTCGTCGAGCAGCCGGGGCAGCTTCTGGATCTCGTCGATGACGACGACCGGCGCGCCGGCCGCGGCATCGACGCGGCCTTCGGCCACCACCTCGCGCAGGCGCCATGGATGCTCGGCGAGCGGCAGGTATACGCTGCTGCGCAGGAGATCCAGAATCGCGCGCGCGTCGAACTGCGCGCGCAGCAGCGTGGTCTTGCCGGTGCTGCGGGGACCGAACAGAAACAGCGACTTGCGGGCGGCGAGCTCCCTGACGTCCAGCGCTCGTGCGTACACCGTCCCGGAGCATACGCGGCATCATCCTTGAAATCAACGGCTCCGCCGCTGATTTTCCAAGAAAATCGACGGCAGCGCCGCGCTAAGCTAAGCGCTCTTGCGCGCCGGCCGGCAGCGCCGCCGCAGGCGTCCCTCCCGGAGGAGGAATGCGCCCCCACTTGTCGGGCGCTTGACGAGACCATAGGCTTGGCGGCATGACCGCCACGCAGAAATACCTGTTCGACCTGCAGGGCTACCTGCTGGTCGAGGACGTGCTCACCGGTGAACAGTGTGAGACCGCCAAGCGCAAGATCCGCGAGCGCATGCAGCCGCTCGCCAAGACCCCAGACGGCTACGACGCCAACGGCACCTGGCACCGTTGCGCCGGTTTGATCGAAGCGGGCGAGCCGTTCATTTCGCTGATCGACCATCCCCGGCTGCTGGAAGTGCTGACCGAGATCATCGGTCCCAAGCTGCGCCTGGAGAGCGCCTACAGCTTCGTGCGCTCCAAGGGCTGCCCGCAGTTCGAGATGCACGGCGGCCATCGCGGCGGCAGGGTCAACTTCCGCTACGCCGTGCAGGGCGACCGGATCTTCACGGGGCTCACCGTGGTCTCGTTCGCGCTGCAGGAGATCACGGCAAAGGACGGCGGCTTCGCCTGCATTCCCGGCTCGCACAAGTCCGACTTCCGCGTACCGGACCAGGACCGCGACCGGCTGTACGCCGTCGACGGCCCGCTGGTGCGGAACATCCCCGCGCCCAAGGGATCGGCCATCATCTTCACCGAGACCCTGGCCCACGGCGCCAACCGCTGGACGGCTGAAGAGCCGCGCTACGGCCTGTTCTACAAGTACAACGACCGCGCGGCCACCTACCATTGGCAGCGCGACCGCATACCCGGCGCGGAGACGATGGCCATGCTCACCGATGCGCAGCGCGCCTTCTTCAACAGCGCCTGGGAGGCGTTCGGTCCCCAGGACAACTTCCGCAACGAGCTGCCGGAGACGTGAGGAGCCGCCGGTGACCACCATCACCGCGACCACGCCGTACACGCGGCTCCCGGCCTGGGCGGCGTTGCAGCGGCGTCTGTTCGACCTGCTGGACGCGGCGGTCGATCCGTTTCTGGACAAGTACACCGACGCGGAGGGGACCCTGATCTGGCGCGACGCGGCCAGCGAGGGCTATCCCAGCCGCGACGGCGCCGACGACTTCTACGAGTCGTTCGGCAACTGGCCGCTCTATTACCTGCTCGGCGGCGACCCCGATCTGCTGCGGCTCAGCCACCGGCAGTGGGACGCGGTGACCGAGCAGCTCACCTCCTACGGCGTGCTCCGGCGCGAGTACGAGCTGGGCTACGACCAGTTCCACCAGTCGGAGAGTTACACCTACTTCTACGCGCTCTGCCTTGCCGATCCCGGCGACATGCTGCTGCGCAAGCGGGCGGAGCGGTTCGCCGGCTTCTACCTGGGGACCGACCCGGAGGCGCCCAACTACGACCGGCAGCGGCGCCTGATCCGCGCCCCGCACAACGGCGCCGGCGGGCCGCGCTGGGGCTTCTTCCTGAACGAGCCGGTCTACGGCTGGTCGGCCGGGATGTCCCGCTACGGTCTGCCGTACCACGACGTACCCGGCATCGCCAGCTATGACGATCTGCGCGACCCGGCGCTGGCCCGCCGGATGGGCCAGGTGATGGAGGAGCGCATGGGACGCGGCGACGTGGCCGGCAACCTGTGCGTCACCAGCCTGGTGACCAACGCGTTCCTGCTCACCGGAGAGGAGCGCTACCGCGACTGGGTCCTGGAGTACGTCGGCGCGTGGTTGGGGCGGGCGCGGGCGGCCGACGGGCTGCTGCCGGACAACGTCGGTCTGTCCGGCCGGGTGGGGGAGTACCTGGACGGCAAGTGGTACGGCGGCCTGTACGGTTGGACGTGGCCGCACGGCTACTACAACATCGGCTACGCGGCGCTCGACGCGGCGCTCAACGCCTTCCTGATCAGCGGCGAGGAGCGCTTCCTGGACCTGCCGCGCCGACAGTTCGACGCGGTCTGGAAGCAGGGCCGCGACATGCCGGTCGCCGAGCTTTCGATGAGCCTGCCGGAGCACTTCGCCGCGCAGCCGCCGGGGGCGGTCGAGTTCGTGGTCCCGTACCGGTACGGCGACCATGGATGGTTCGACTTCCAGCCCATGTCGACCCGCGTGCCGGCGGCGCTCTGGAACGTGACCGAGGCCGACCAGGACTGGGATCGACTGCTCGCCATCCGCGCGCGTTCCAGCGCTGACTGGCGCAGGGTGGTGCCGATGCGCGGCAAGGAGGACGCCGATCACGAACCGGCATGGCTGGCGTATCTGTGCGGCGACAACCCCGACTACCCCGAGGCGATTCTGGGGCAGGCATACGCCCAGGCGTGCCGCCGCCTCGACCAGATCCGCCGCGACGACGCGGACATCGCCACCGTGCACATCCACCACTGGCAGGACGCCAACCCGATCACCACCGAGGCGCTGGTGCAGCTCACCACCGGCTCGCCGCAGATCATCTACAACGGCGGACTGCTCCACTGCCGCCTGCGCTACTTCGACGCGCAGTGGCGGCGGCCGGGGCTGCCGGCCGACGTCGCCGCGCTGGTGACCTCGGTCGATCCCGGCGGTCTGCGCCTGCACCTGGTCAACACCAGCGGGGCCGACGATCGCATCGTGGTCCTGCAGGCGGGCGGCTTCGGCGAGCACCGGTTCCGGCGGGCCGCGTTCCCGGAACGGGTCAGCCACTACCCGGGGCCGATCGGCAACGGCCCGCCGCCGGAGCTCCGCACCGAGCCGCGCTCGCTGGAGGTGGGCGGCCGCTACCTGCAGGTCGCGTTGCCGGCCGGCAGCGAGCTGCGTCTGACCCTTGAGATCGACCGTTACGCCGGCTCGCCCGGCTATCATACCCCCTGGGACTGACCGCGCCGTCACCCGCAAGGAGCCCCCCGTGACCGATCACGAAGAACGCCGCGTCGGCCCGCAGCACATGCCGGCCGGCCTGACGCTGCCGATTCATGGACCCGACTTTCCCCGCGCCGAACCCGAGCTGATCGAACGACTCAGCCGCGTCAGCGCCGCGACCGCGGCGGCCGGGCTGCACGGCATGGGGGTACGGCAGAGCTTCGTCCAGGGGCCGGTGGCGCGGCTGCCCGGCGCCAAGATCATCGGCACCGCGGTCACCTTGCAGTTCATGCCGCAGCGTGAGGACATCGCCTCCGGCATCGGCCAGGAGCAGGCGGAGAAGGTGAGCGCGCTGTGGCGCGTGCTCGACGAGATACGCGCCGGCGACGTGCTGGTGGTGCAGGCGTACGGAGACCGCTACACCGGCTGCCTGGGCGAGATGCTGATCACCTACCTCAAGGGCCGGGGCGGCGTCGGCCTGGTGGTCGACGGCTGCATCCGCGACTGGCCCAAGGTGCGCACCATCGGGCTGCCGCTCTGGACGGTCGGCGTCACCCCGCACTACGCCTCGCAGGCGTCGCTGTTCCCGTGGGCCTACAACGTGCCGGTCGCGCTGAGCCGCGTGCTGGCCATGCCCGGCGACATCGTCATCGCCGACGACGATGGCGCCGTGATCGTCCCGCGCAAGATGGCGAGCGATCTGGCCGTAGGCACCACCGCCCACGAGGAATGGGAGGAGTTCAGCCGCCTCCGACTCGCCGAGGGCGGCTCGATCGGCACGTACTACCCGCTGAGCGAGGAGGGACAGCGCGAGTACGAGCAATGGAGAGCCGAGCAGGAAACGCACCCGGGGGCGTGAATCGTGCTGGACACGAACGCTCTCATCGCCTCGATTCAGGCCGGTGAGGATACCGAGCTCGAGCTGAAGGAGGTGGTGTTCCGAGGCAACCGGGTCGCGTTCGCCCGGGATGAGTCCCGCGCGGGTCCGCGGCTCGCCGAGGTGTTCGTGAGTATGGCGAACACCAGGGGCGGGACCGTGGTGATGGGGATACGCGACACCGACCGAACGCCGGTCGGGATCGATCCCGACCGGCGCGATCTCCTGGAGCAATTCGTGATCAACGCGGCGACCGTCAACTGCGTGCCCATGATCGTCCCGACGTTGAACTGGGAGTATCTGCCGGGGGCCGACCGAGTGCCGGTCCTGTGTCTGATAGTCGAAGTCCCTCCGTCGTTCGACGTGCACCAGACCAGCGACGGCCGATTTCTGCACCGCATCGGCAGCCACCGGCGGCTGATGCCCGCCGAACGGCTTGCGCGCATGTTGAGCGTCCGCCGATTGGCCAGCCCGATCGAGGAGCGGCCGGTGTTCGGCAGCACGCTCGCCGATCTCCACGATCTGCGGCTGGCGAAGTATTTCCGCGACCGGTTTCCGGGCTGGTCGCCGCCGGACGACTGGTCGGATACGCTGGTGGCCCACAAACTGGCCGCGGCCACCGATGCAGGCGTCGTTCCCACGCACCTGGGAATCCTCCTGTTCGCGGAGCGGCCGGAGCGGTATCTGCCCGGAGCGTACGTCGACGTGGCCGCATACCACCACGTCACGGCCGACGGCAACACGGTCGACAGCAGGCGATTCACCGGGCCGCTGCCGGAGCAGATCGCGCAGGTCATCACCTACTTCGGCGCTTCGCCGTTGATCCCCACCGTGTCCAGGAAGGACGAGGACGGCCGCCGCGACTATCCGAGCTACGTTCATACGGCGCTGCAGGAGGCGGTCGTCAACGCGGTAGTCCACCGCGATTACGAGGAGCGTGGATCGCAGATCATCATCCGCCTGTTCCCGGACCGCATCGAGTGGCGGAACCCCGGCGCCCTGTACAACACGCTCACCGTCGAAAACCTGTACGCGGGGTGCCAGCCGGCCCGCCGCAACCAGTTCCTGGCCGGCTTCATGCGCGATTACAAGAGCCCGCTCACCGGCGCCAGCTACATGGAAGCGCGAGGGGAGGGCTTTCTGAAACTGGTCCGCGACAGCGAACGGTTGTCCGGCCGCCGCCCCCGCCTGGAGCAGATCGGCGACTCGACCAAGCTCACGATCTTCGCTGCCAGCCTCGCTGCCAGGCTCGATGTATGAAGATCACCGACGTCGATGCGCTGCACGTCCGTATCGAGGACCCCAACATCGGCCTGTTCGACGGCTCCTATGACGACTGCGTGATCGTCGTGCGCACCGACGAGGGGCTGACCGGCATCGGCGAGGTGGAATCGCTGCCGGCGGCCATCCAGGGCATCGTGCGTTCGCGCGCCGCCCACAACCACGCGCGCGGGCTGCGCGAGCTGCTGATCGGCCGGGATCCGACCGATCCCGAGCGGCTCTGGCAGCTCATGTACGACGCCACCGACTACGTGGGCCGCCGCGGCCTGATGATGCACGCCATCGGCGGCATCGACCTCGCGCTCTGGGACATCGCCGGGCAGGCGGCCGGCCGGCCGATCTCGACGCTGCTCGGCGGGCGCCGCCGCGAGCGGGTCGAGGCGTACGGGACGATCTACCCTATGGCCCGCGAGGTCGAGGAGGTGCGCGCGCAGGTCGCCGCGGCGCGCGGCCTGGGCCTGCGCAACTTCAAGTTCTCGGCCGATCCGTGGTGGATGGACGATACGGACGCCACGGCTCGCCTGCTGCAGGCGGGCCGCGTGGAGGCCGGCGCGGCGGCCAAGCTGATCGTCGACGCGCAGATGGCCTACCGGACCGCGGAGGAGGGGCTGCGCCTGCTTCCGATCCTGCAACAGGTCGGCGTCTGGTTCCTGGAGGCGCCGCTGCCGCTGGACGACGTGGCTGGCCACGCGCGCATGGCCGGCCGCGGCGTGCCGCTCGGCGTGGGCGACCTGGGCCTCACCCACGTGGACGAGTTCATCGAGGCGATGGAGCGCGGCGCGGCCGACATCTGTCAGCCCGACATCACCCAGGTGGGAGGCTTCACCCACATCCGGCGCATCGCCGACGCGGCGGCCGAACGCGGTCGGCGGGTGATTCCGCACGGGTACAAGACCAATATCGAGATCGCCGCCAACCTGCACTTCCTGGCCAACCACCGCGACGCCGAGGTGCTGGAATACTCGACCAGTTCCTCACCGTTGCGCTGGCGGACCACCCGGGAGCGCATCCTCATCGACGCCGACGGCACGGTGGCGGTGCCGGCCGGCCCCGGGTTGGGCGTCACCCTCGACTGGGAGTTCATCGCCGCGCACCGATACGGCTGACGCGGCGCCTCGGCCGGCGACACGTTCCGCCTGCCACGGCTGGCGCTCGCCGTAGAACGACTCCCGAGGCTTGCCGGGAGCCGTCGGCGTCAGCTCGCGCAGCATGATCAGGAGATCGGTGCATCCGCCGCCGGAGCGCAGCCGCCGCGGCCATCGCGCACCCTCGACGAAGCCGGCCGACTCCGCCAGGCGGCGCTGCTCGCCGTCCTGGGCGGCGACCGTCAGCGCCAACTGCTCGATACCGAGCGCGGACGCGCGTTCGGCCGCGGCGTTCAGCAGTTCGGCGGCGCGGTCGAAGTGCGGCCGGCCGATGCGAAAGCTCAGCTCCGCCACGTGCTGATCGCAGAAGGTGTCGAACCGCCGGAAGGCGACTGCGCCGACCACGCGCGCGCCCGGCGCCTCCAGCACCAGGAACGCGCCATTGCCGTCCTCGGTCGCGCGAAATACCCGGACGAAGTGGCTTTCGTACCGCGTGTCGCGGAGCGATGCCGATAGCGAGTCCTTGATCAGCCACGGCGGATCGGGATGGTTGTAGAGCACGCAGAGCCGGGCCAGATCGCCCCAGTGCGCGTCGCGTATGGCCGTGCGGCCGGCGGCGAACCAGCGACGGTCGAAGTCGTCGGCGTCGGGGGCCAGGTAACGCATGCCGTCGCCGACGTGGTAGCGAAAGCCATGGCTCTCGTACAGATGGCCGGCGACCGGGTTGGTGGTGCACAGGTACAGTGCCCGGCCTCCTTGCGCGGTGAAGTGGCGAATGAGCGCTCCCACGAGCGCCGAAGCGACGCCCCGACGACGGAATCGCTCCTCGGTGGAGACGAACTGCAGCGTGCCCACGTCGCGGGTGTCGCGCGGCGCGTAATAGCACATCGTGCCGGCGATCTGGCCGTCGATGCGGCCGACGAAGTGCGGGGCGAGCATCCAGCGATTGAGATTCCCCCGCATCACCTCCTCGCGGATCAGCGGCCACCAGCAGAGCCGCTCCCAGTCGCATGAGCGGCTGAACGGCGGTTCGGCAACCTCGATCGCCAACGTGCTGCCGTCTCGCAACGGAGCTTCCCGGACTGGAAAGCCGGATTGAGTGTTTTCCTGCGTCTTCTCCATCTTAGTAACGCCAGTCGTCGTGCGCGAGGGGCAGGCCGTTGAGCTGGTCGCGGTAAGCCGGCCACCGGGGCAGGTGCCGGTCCATCAGCTCGCGGAAGCGGTCGGTGTGGTTTCGCTCCAGCAGGTGGATCATCTCGTGCACCAGTACGTAGACGAGACAGGGCGGCGGCTTCTTGGCCAGTTCCAGGTTGAGCCAGATGCGCTTGGCGTCGGAGTTGCAGGAGCCCCAGAGCGTCTTCATCCTCTTGATCCGCAGGTCGGCCACGGTCACGCCGATCTGCCGTTCCCAGCGGTCGCGCAACGCCGGCAACCGGCCGCGGAGTCGGGCGCGGTACCAGCGCTGCAGGACGGCTTCGCGGGCGTCGCGATCGGCGTCCGGGGCAACGAACAATCTCATCGTCGAGTTGTTTGGCAGGCGAACGGCCGGCCGACCGGCATGCTCCACGACGTCGAGCCGGTAACGCCGGCCGGCATAGTAATGACTCTCGCCACTCACGCACTCGCGCTGAGATTGACGCTCCTGCCGGTCGAATTCAGCCTGCTGCCGGTGAATCCACGCCAAGCGGGAAATAATGGCAAGCCGTAGAGCGGCGTCGTCGAGGTGCAGCGGCGCCGCGACCCGCACGCGGCCGCACGGCGGGTAGACGCCGACGTGAAGGTTCTTGATCTCCTTGCGGACCACGTCCACGGCAATGCCGCGTACCTCGATACGGTGGGCCGTCCGTTCAGTAGTCACGCTGCGCCTTCGCAACCTCGAAGATCTTCATGACCGATTCCTCGTCCTCACGAAGAACCTCGCGGATGGCGTTCCGCACTTCGCGTTCCTTGAACCGGTTCCCGCGCCAGTCCGCCTTCTTCACGTCGCGGATGGCGCGGTCCAGCGCCAGTGCGCGCTGCTCCCGGGTATCGACCGGCGGTGTACCGGCGTCGTACGTCGCCTCTCGTTCGCTGAGGTCGTCCTGGTCCTTCAGGTTGTCATACAACGCCCGCAACGGTCCGCTGTCGATGCGTGCCGGATATGACGAACGGGATGCCGGATTGCTGGCGTCTCTGGTCAGCTCGACGATCCGGTCCAGGTACTCCCGGTAGTGCAGCGCCTCCTGCTTGCGCTGCCGGATCAGCGCGTCCAAGAGCTCAGACATCCTCTCGTAGTACTTCGGATTCACCGCGCTCTCGTCGATGATCAGCCGGCGGACGTTGTTCTCGATCGTCTCGGCCGTCGCTTCGCGGTCCTTGCGGATTCCGTCCGGCATGTCATCGACCGCCGCCGCGCCGCGCTCGACGATCATCTGCACGACAGTCAGATCATCGAAGGCCGAAATCCGCTCACTCTCCTCGGCGCGGAGGTACGTGTCCAGCAGGTGCCGCATGGCCGGCTCGTACATCTTCATGTCGACGTAGTCGCCGCTGGCCAGCTTCACCTCCTGGCGCACGGTCTCATGGTGCTGCACCTCGGCCTTGATCTCCTGCGCTTCGGCAGCGGAGTAGCCGGCCTCGCTCATCTCGTTGGCCAGGTTGGCGTACGCGCGCAGCAGCGCAGCGGTCAGCTTGTAGAGAGACAGGCGCTCTCGTTCGTTCTCCTTGAGTTGCTCGGCGTTGCCGCTCTCCGCTGCGCAGAAGAAGCGCAGATAGGCCGCCGTATCGCGCGGCGGCTCCACC
Source organism: Spirochaetia bacterium (assembly GCA_965203515.1). GTDB lineage: Bacteria > Spirochaetota > Spirochaetia > SZUA-6 > Bin103 > CATQHW01. The sequence goes on along the minus strand of OZ241907.1, from coordinate 2,476,504 downwards.
GGCTCGCACAGCGCCTTGACCGCCTCGCGCGCCTCTTCCAGCCGCTCTCGGCCCTGTCCCAACCGATCCTTGAGCAAGCCCTTGACGTCGGCGGCATCGTAGCCTTCGAATGCTTCGCCGGTGTAATCCTCGATCGACCGCTCCAGCGACCGGAACAGGTCCTTGTAGTCGATGACGTAGCCGTATTCCTTGTCTTCGCCGTCAAGGCGGTTCACGCGGCAGATCGCCTGGAACAGACCATGGTCCTGCATCGACTTGTCGATGTAGAGACAGGTAGCCGGCGGCGCGTCGAACCCGGTCAGCAGCTTGTCCACCACGATCAGCAACTTCATCTGCCCCGGCTGGGCGACGAAGCGCCGCTTCACCTCCTGCTCGAACCGTTCGACCTTGTGCATCGCGGTCTCTTCCGGCTCGTCGAAATGCTCGGCAAGCATGGTTCGATAGATGCCGTACTGAAGTAGTTTCTCGGTAAGCCCCTCGCCGGTCTCCTCTCCCTTGATATCCGCCGGATGCGGCCGATAGGAGGTGACGATGGCGCACCTGCCGGCCAGATCGGTCTGCTGGAACATCTCGAAGAAACGGCACGCCGAGTAGATGCTGTCGGAGACCAGCAAGGCGTTGCCGCGGCCGCTCTTGAGCCGGTCGCGTATCTCCATGTCGAGCACGATGTCGGCGACGATCTTTCGCAACCGGTCGCGCGAACTCAGAACGCTGCGCATCGTGCCCCAGCGTTGCTTGAGCTGCGCCTTGGCCAAGTCGGTCAGGCCGTGCGTCTTGATATCGAACCACTGATCGATCCTGGCCTGGGAGGTGACGTTCTGGTCGACGTCGCGCGCCTCGTAGCGCAGGTCCAGCACCACGCCGTCCCCGACCGCCTCGTCGTACTTGTAGGTGTGGATGTACGGCCCGAAGGTCTCGATGCTGCGCCGCTTGTCGGCCTTGAGCAGCGGCGTCCCGGTGAATCCGATCAGCGTGGCCTGCGGCAGCAGCTCCGTCAGGGCATCATGGAGCTTGCCGGACTGGGTGCGGTGACACTCGTCCACGAAGACGAAGAACTCGCCGTTGGCGCGGAAGCCCGCGGGGACGTGGGCGCGCAGGCCGTCGACGAAGGCGTCGACGTCACCCTCCTCCGACGCGCCGAACTTCTGGATCAGGGAGGCGATCAGCCATTCCGCGCCGCCGCCGAGCACGCGCACGAGATCGGCGCCGCTCGTGGTGCGGTAGATCTCCTCGCTCACGCCCTTGAACACCGCTTCGATCTGCTCGTCGAGCTCGGTGCGGTCGGTGACGATCAGCACTCGCGAGCCGTCGCCCCGTTCTCGAATCCACTTCGCCAGCCACACCATGGTCAGGCTCTTGCCGCTGCCCTGGGTGTGCCAGATGATGCCCCCGGCGCGGCGCCCGACGTGCTCCTGCGCCGCGCGCACCCCGAAGTACTGGTTGTGCCGGCAGGTTTTCTTGACGCCCGCGTCGAACACCATGAAGTCGTGCACGATCTCGAGCAGCCGCTCCTTGGCGCAGAGCTGCCCCAGTTCCCGCAGCAGCGGATTGTCACCGGCCGCCGGATGGGCGGCGGCTTCCTTCCAGCGCAGCCAGTACTTTTCGGCCGTCTCGATCACTCCGTAACGCAGGCCCTCGGTGTCGTTGCCGGCCATCACCAACTGAACGGTGGCGAAGAACGGTCGGATGAACTCCCGCTTCTGGCTGTCGAGATTCTGGCGGATGCCTTCGGTCACCGACCGCGTGGAGCGCTTCAGCTCCAGCACTCCCAGGGCGATTCCGTTGACGTAGAGTACCAGGTCCGGCCGCTTGGGGTTCTCTCCGGTGACCGTCACCTCTTCGGCGATGCCGAAGTCATTGGCGCCGGGATCGTTCCAGTCGATCAGCCAGACGGTAACGGCATTCTGCCCGAGCTCCGGGCGCACCTTCACCCCGTAGCGAAGCAGGCCGTAGACATCCTGGTTGGCGTCGTAGAGCGTCCTGCTGCCGCCGACCGCGGCCGCGTTGTCCAGAGCGTCCAGCGCCCGGTCGATGATTCGGCGTTCGTGACCTTGACGCTCCAGCCAGTCGGCGAGAAGCGCCCGTTCGACGTTGCGGTTGTCGGGGCGGTTCTTCCAGTGGCCGAGACCGGCATAGCCAAGCGCGTCCCGGAAGAACTCGACCACGCGCAATTGCGTGCGGAGTTCCCTTTCGCCGACCGTGCTCACGACGTCGCGCTCCCTCGCGTCGAGGCCGCGACCGCGGCTCTCCCCTGGTCGGTCAGCCGGTACTTCTGGAGTCGGCTGCGCGGCCGGTCGGGCAGGGTGTATTCGATCATCCGATCAGCCACGAGTCGCCGGACCACCTTATTGAGTTGACCGGACACCGTCTTCTGTCCCAGACTCTGCGACAGCGCGGCCTTTGCCATCGCCCCCCCAGCCAACAAGGCCAGCAGTCTCGCCTCCAGCGACTCTGGCTGCAACTCTCGCGGTGACTCTGGCCGCCACTCTGGCTGCAGCCCCGACTGTGACTGTGGCTGCCCTCCGTTTACCCCTTCCCTGACGACCCCGTCGGCGGCCTGGTAGGCGGCGGAATAGTGGAACTCCAGCCACAGGCCGCCGCCGGGCTCGATCTTCCACTCCGGCTGCGGGTTGCCGGCCGCCTCGCACGCGCTGGTGATGCGCCCGATGCCCCGGCCCCACGCCTCGATCATCCCGGCCCGAAAGAACGCGTAGGCGATTCCCGGATTGTAGGGTCTCGATGCGTGCTCACCGGTCAGGCGCTCGACCGTCCAGTCAGCCGGCAGGTGTCCGGGATTCCACAATATGATCCGGTCGTCGTACACGCGAATCTGAATCGGCACGGGATCGGCGTAGTCGCGATGGATCACGGCATTGATCACCGCCTCGCGCATCGCCTGGCGCGGCACGGGAAATGTCTCCACGCGGTACACGCCGTCGTAGGAGACCAGCCCCCGCGAATACTTGGAGTAGAGCAGGTCCATCGTACGGTCGACTTGCGTAAACAGATCACCTTCGATCACGTCCTGAAACAGCAGCTCGGCACCGCGAAAGCACCCGATCTTCACATACGCATCCCGTACCAGGATTCCCGGCTCCGGGTGGAAGAGCAGCACGGCGGCCCGTTTCAGGTACTCTCCCTCCCGCAGGCGGAGCTTTTCGATCACGTCGGAGTCGGACTCGTCGAGAATGTCTCCGGTCAAGCGCTCGCTGGCGGCGGCGCGGCGGCGGAACTCGTCCATCGTGCGCCCGTCCAGGTCGCTGACGCCGACGCCGGGCAGCGGTACGTCGTCCCACGTGCGTCCGTACTTCTGCAACAGAAAGCGGCTCAACGCCGTCCCGCGGAGCACCTGCCTGGTGCTGCCGCTTCGGTAGTGGAACTCGCCCTTGTAACTGATCGGGTTGGGATGAGGTTCGACGGCGATCTGCACGTACTCCCGCCCGGACTCGGTCTTCAGGTTCACGTCGACCACGATGCCGAGCGACGCCAGCGCCTTGTTGGGTATCTCTTCGAGCAGCCGGAGCACGTTCTCCACCCCGATCACCTCGCCCCGATCGTTCCTGCCGATCTCCAGCACGCCGCCCTGAGCGTTGGCGAACCCGCACACCCACTTCAGGTACTCATCCCGCCATGATTCCTTCCACTCGACGATCTGACTCTCTCTCACGACACGCTCTCATCTTCCGGCACGGAAACAGACTTCACCAGCCGAACCCGTCCGGTGAGAAGCTGCTGCATCATCCCCTGCTTGATGGCTTGGGTCTTGTCTCGACGTTGCTCAAGCACGGCGATCTCGGAGTCCAAATCAGACAAGACGGCAGCGATAGCACGTTGTTCGTCGTGCGGAGGAAGCCGCACCTCGACAGACGCCACCTCGCGCTTGCCGATTTCCAGGAACGTGGACCCTATGGATCGTTCAATCAAGTGTGACTGCATCGTGATGAGGAGATAATATAGAAAATCGTTGCATACGCCATCGTTGCAGATAAGCGACTTGAAACCCTGATTCGTACAGACGGGAGCCGCGGCGATCTTGATATGCCCGATCGTCGCCCGACTGCAGAGAAGCAGGGTACCGACAGGAAGCAGGCGAGCCGAGCAACTCGCCAATCCCGCGGCGGTAATGCTTCGTTCGGTTTGGGTGAGATATTTCCCCGGCGTACGCGTTATGTCGGTCGGCGTACACCATGGAATATGACCGTTCCAGTAAGCGGCATTCCTGCTGCTCGGCGTTGCGCCGTTTACTATTTCTGCGGCATCTCCAAGCGTCGTCGGTGTCCATCCTCCGTCGAAGCTTGGCAGGCGCGTCTTGCCGGTGAGGAGTTGCTGCATGGAAGCTAGCCTGATCGCGTTTTTCTTAGCAATCAACGCCTCCAATGCTCCAAGCATCTCGTCCACATCCGACAAAGCCTCGGCGATGACTCTTTGTTCGTGATACGGCGGGATATCCAACTCCAACCTGTGCAGGTCCGCCTTGTTCACGGCGGCAAAAGTGCTTCCTTGTGAAACGCTGCCAAGTTTAGGGACCTCCCGGGCAAGCACATACCACAAGAATCCAGGATTGACGCCGGTCGCAGTTATAGCTGAGAGACCTCTACCGACGCAAAGCTGTCCATTGGCCAAGTTCATCGCACCGACCGGAGCCCGAACGCTGAGGAGTATATCTCCGGTCACGGCCTGTTTTTGCGGATCGGTGCAGAACTTTATGGGCCGCGGGATTCGAACTCCGAATTCTGCGTTACCCTGGATAAAGGGAAATCCGATTCCCTCGTCGTTAATGGTACTGGAAGGAGGCGATTGACCCATAGTGATAGCCGCAACGTCGCCCAGACAAACCGTCATCCATTTTGAGACGCTGAAGCCGCGCATCGGGCTCATACTCCACGTGCAGCGGACACTGCTTCGAATCTGGAATCGAACGCGCGTGGGTATGACAGCCCCATGCGTGTGATATGGGCGGCGGCCTTGGTGGTGAGCTCTTCTACCTCTATCTCGATCTCCGACAGTGGTCGTGCGTAGCGCTGGGTCAGCTGGCGTACGCGGCCGGCGAGCAGCTGGGTGAGCCGCTGGAGTGCGTCGGCGATAGCGGCCTTGATGCTGGCGCACCACTTGTCCTCGACTACCAGTGCCTTGATTTCGGCCGCGGTGAGGGCGGCATAGCGATCGAGCACCGCGCGGGCCAGCGCGGCTTGCGCTTCCCTGACAGCCTTCCCGGCCCTGGATTCGGCGTCGATCAGCTCCAGGCAGCGCATGAGGATGTCTTGTTCCTCATCGCCCTCCGGTTCGTGACGGATGGTCTTCAGCCGCCCGGTCGCGGCCGCCTTCGTGATCCTGCCCAGGCCATTGGCGATCCCCATGAGCACGCCGTCTTCGCCGCCGGTTGAAGTCGAGTGCTCATCGACGAAATCTTCCAGCTTGGAGGCGGCGCTTTCGTGGGTGCCGCGGAGGTTCTCGATGTTGGCCTGCTCGGACGTGAACCAGCGGGCGACGATCAGCGCGGGCGGTATCACGTCCATCTTGTACTTTTTGCGCTTGATGGCGAGATCCGCCGTTTCCTTGATACGCCGTTCCCGGTCATCGACGACGGCGCGCGGTGTGGCGGCTTCGACCCATCCTGCCGCGGCGATGAGGTAGACGTCGTCCTGCATCACCGTGTCCCAGTAGTCCATCAATCGCTGGTAGAGGTCGTATCGGTCGAGCAAGGGCAGGTCGGCGAAGCGCGCCAGCAAGTCCTCGGACAGGGTATGGATGACCGTTCCGGGAAGCGTTTCGGCGTCGATACCCAGGAGCAGCCGTCGGTGCTTTTCGTACCAGGCGTCGAAGATGATGCCAGCCCGCTGCCGGTACGACGTGAACTCGGCAGAGTCCGCGATTGTGTCTTTGATCCGGTGCGGTTCTACGCGCGGATCGCTGTAGCCGGGCCGCCCGTTGGCCTGGAACAGCGTTTGGCGGAGCGCCGGGAACACCGACCAGTAGGCATTGAGCGCGTCGATGTCTCGATCGGGGATGCCGCCGCGCAGATGGGCGTCGAGGTCGTGCAGGTCCTCGGGCTCGCTGGCATCGACGTAGCGCGCGATGTTCAGGTTGTAGTCGTTGGCGGGGCCGGCAATCTCGGCCATCGGCACCATGCGCGAATAGCGCGGCACCTCGAGCTGGCGGTTGAATACGTCCACGATGCGATGGATGTCCTGCGCGCGCAGGCGATTCTTGTTGCCGTCCTTGAGGAAGCCGCGGCTGGCGTCGACCATGAAGATGCCGCGGCGGGCGGCGGCGGTCTCCTTGTCGATGATCAGGATGCAGGCGGGGATGCCGGTGCCGTAGAACAGATTGGCGGGCAGGCCGATGATGCCCTTGATGAATCCGCGCCGGATGAGGTTGCGCCGAATGTCCGCTTCCCGGTTGCCCCGGAACAGTACGCCGTGGGGCAGGATGATCGCGCCTTTGCCGGTGCTCTTGAGCGACGCGATCAGATGCAGGAGGAAGGCGTAGTCCCCGTTCTTGGCCGGCGGGATGCCGTAGACGAAGCGCCGGTACCGGTCGTGGGCGGGATCGAGCCCGTTGGACCACGCCTTGGCTGAGAACGGAGGATTGGCGACGGCAAAGTCGAAGGTCTTGAGGCTGCCGTCCGGGTTCTTGAAGTAGGGATCCGCCAGCGTGTTGCCGCGCCACAGCTCGGCGGTTGGATGGTCATGCAGGATCATGTTCATCCGCGCCAGCGCCCAGGTCGCGTTGTCCATCTCCTGGCCGTAGACGGTAATGTCCGGCGCCTCGTCGGCTGCCTTGAGCAGCAGCGAGCCCGAACCGCAGGTCGGGTCGTAGATGGTGTGCTCGGGGCGGGTGCCCTGGCCGATGCCGACGACCTTGGCCATGATGCGGGAGACCTCCGCGGGAGTGTAGAACTGACCCTTTGCCTTCCCCGATTCGGTAGCGAAGTGCCGCATCAGGTACTCGTAGGCGTCGCCGAGCAGGTCATCGCCCTCGGTCCGGTTGGCGCGGAAGTCGAGCTCGTCGAAGATGGCGATCAGCTTGGAGAGCCGGTCCTGCATCTCCTTGCCGGCGCCGAGTTTGCTCTCGTCGTTGAAGTCCGCCTGGTCGATCACTCCCTTGAGGTCGTTGGCCTCGGCGAGCCGGCTGATGATCTTGTTGATCTTGTCGCCGATCTCCTTGTCGCCCCGGAGCTGCACCATGTCGGCGTAGCCGCCGCCGTCCGGCACTTTGATGACCGCATGGGGATCGTCGGCGTACTTGTCCGAGACGTACTTCATGAACAACAGCGTCAGCACGTAGTCCTTGTACTGCGATGCGTCCATGCCGCCGCGCAACTCGTCGCAGCTCTGCCAGAGCGAGGAGTAGAGTTGGGATTTCTTCAGCGCCATGCGTCAGGCCGCTTCGTTACTACTTCAAGCGCTTTACAACTGTTGAAGCTGCCGCTGCGATCCGGGCGAGCACCGAGGACCTCATGAAACATCTGTTCGGCACGATGGAAACGTCCTCGGACCCTCTTGGAGTCGTTCGTGCTGCAGGTGATTGCCGTGACGAACTCATCGTCTTGCAGCAGCTGACAGAAGGACTTGCGAAGATCGTCGGCGGATTTCGTGACGCGATCCCGGTTGTAGCGCGACAGCCCGGTAGACATGACGTCCCAGATGGAGGCGTTGAGCACTCTTCGGGTTCTCCCCGGGCGTTCGTACGAACCAAGGAAGCTTCTGCTGAATGCGTGTGTCTCGAACAGCAGATAGTTGTTCTCCATGCTACGCTGGAACTCGTCGGACAAGCGGGACAGATCGTCCGGTGTCATCTTGTTCATCATGCGTAGCGACCTGGCAAGGAAGTCGTCCATGTCGCCGCGATACTCATCGAGATCGAGAAGTCTGAAGGCGCAGAAACGATTGACGAGCTCACGATCTCTCATCGTCTTTGCATTCAGGGTCTTCCCGGTCGCTTCGAGGAACGATTCGGTGCCCGACGCCTCTTTCAGGAGACGGGTAGCGGGTCCCATGAACAGGCTGTTGCGCATCTGTTGTCGGGTGAGCGGTTCGCCGCTGTTCACACGCTCGAAGATGTCCAGACGGGCTCGCTCCGGTACCTTGGAGTCGATGGTGTAGCAGATCAGGTTGCAGTCTTCGATCCGGTTCTTGAGCTTGGGCGGCAAGTCGGAGAACCGCTGACGGTCGAGTTCGGAGCGATCCGGAAGACGGAGCTGCAGTCGGTCGTGCACGAAGCGGTGAAACGTGGACAGGCGTTGCAGACCGTCCACCACGATCATCCTGCCTTCCTCGTCTTCGGCCAGGTAGAATACCGGCAACGGGATGCGCATGGTCACCGATTCGATCAGCTTGCTCTGCTTGTCTTCCGGCCAGACGAAGTCCCTCTGGAAGTCGGGTTCCATTATGTAGCTGCCGCTGTCGATCCTCTTGATGACTTCATAGATCGTTCTATGTTCATGCCTGATCAACAATTCATCGAGAGGATAGTCGCCCCATGACTCGCCTTCGGCGTCCAGACCTTCCGGGTCTTTGGCTTCGGCGTCCATCATGACGGAGCTCCCTTGTTCCCTTGTTCCTTTTGGTGTCGGTGTCTCTATACGGCGGCGTGCGCCGGGCCGATCGGGCCGGTGGGGCCGATCCGGTCGAACGGGATCGACTGCATGCCGGCTTCGTAGGCGGGGGAGCCGGTCGGCAGCCGCAGGTCGTCGTTGGGCTCGTCCGCGAAGCCGGGATCGACGCCGATCAGATTGCCGTCGTCCGGCAGCAGGCGCGGATCGACGTCGCGCAGGGTCAGCAGCCATCGGCCGCCGTAGCACAGATTGTTGACGATGACGTTGCCGGTCGGCTCGAAGCCACCGCCGGCCCGGTAGACGGTGTCGAGGTCGGCCAGCTGCGGATACCGGTCGGCGTAGGGCGGCTCGCGGTGGCGCATCTCGTCGAGCCGCGGGCGCATGGTGCCGTAGACCATGTTCCGCCACTGCTCGGTCAGGCACCGGCCGCGGGCGTCGAGCTGCACGGCCGGTTCGCAGTGCACGAACAGATTGTTCTCCACGCGGTTGTCGCGGCCGCCGCCGATCAGCACGGCGCGCGTGCAGCGCAGGAAGACGTTGCCGAATATCGTGGTCCCGCTGGCGCAGTCGTCGAGATAGACCGCCCGCACACCGTGGTGGCCGTAGCCAAAGATGCCCAGGTCGTGAAAGAAGTTGTGCCGCACCGCGTTGCCCCGCTCGGTCCAGTCGCGTCCCATGTAGAAGGCGCCGGCGTCGCCGGTCTGCGTGCACACGCGGTCGATCTCGTTGAGCTCGATCACGTGGTCATTGCCGTGCAGCAGCACCGCGGTATGGGGCGCGTCGTGCAGGTGGTTGTGCGCGACGCGGTGGCCCACGCCGTGCAGGTCGACGCCCGGCGTGTAGGTGAGCAGCAGGCGGCTGAAGCGGTGGATGTCGCAGTGCTCGACCACGTGGCCGGCCGGCTGCAGCGTACGCCGGTCGCCGCCGGCCAGTTGCACGCCGCCGGCGCCGGTGTCGCGGACCCGGCTCCGCTCGATGCGGTGGCCGGCGCCCCCATCGACCCGGATGCCGTACTCACCGGTGTTGCGGACCTCGCAGCAGCGGACCCGGGCGTCCCGGCCGCCGGTGATGCCGATGCCGTCGCCGCGGCAACACTCGACGGTCAGGCCGTGCAGATGCACGTGCGATGCGCCGCGCAGGGCGACCACCGGCTCCGACAGGAGCGACACCGTGACGACCACCTGGTCCGCCGGCGGATCGCCCGGCGGCCGGAAGTAGAGCAGCCCGGCCCGCCGGTCCAGGTACCACTCGCCGGGGGAGTCGAGCTCCTCCAGCACGTTCAGGAAGTAGTAGCGCTGCCCGGTGGTGTATCCGTAGGCGCCGGGCCGATCGGTGGTGACCAGCCGCGCGTCGAGGTCGATCGACTCGACGCGCTGATAGGAGTCGGCCCAGTCATAGGTCCAGTAGCCGTGCACCATCGCCTCGGCCGGACGGCGCCAGCCGCGCGGCCGGTCGCCGAAGTACTCGAAGCTGCGATTGGGTTCGTCGCTGCTGGCGTCCCACGGCACGTCGTCGGTGCCGCCGCGTCCCGGCGCGTCGACGCGGGCGATGGTCACGAACGAATGGTCGGGCCAGCGCGCCAGGGTCATCCGCCGGTCACGGTAGAACACTTCCAGCGCGGCCGGCCGGCGTCCCCGGCCGAAGCCGACCGGATCGAGGGTGCCGTAGTCGTCGATGCCCTGCGCGCGGAGGTCGGTCACCAGCACGCTGCCGCGCGCCGCCGGCGACAGCCGCTGCCACGCCTCTGCCGTGCGGCCGGTTGCGGTGATCGGCCGGAATCCCGCCGCGGCGCGGCCGCCGATCAGCCGGACGTCCTCGCCCGGAAAGGCGCGGTAGACGACCGGCGCATCCTCGGTGCCGCCGTCCTCGGGGCCGAGATCGAAGGCGGTTTCGCGGTGGTAGCTCCAGCCGCGCAGCCACACCGTCGCGCCGGCGACCGTCGCACCTCCGGCGACCGTCGCACCGGATCGGCGCCGCTTCCGCAGTGCGTCGCGCGCCGCCTCCAGGGTAGCGAACGGACCGTCGCGCCCGTCGCCGGTCGGATCGGGATGGCGGCCGCTCCAGGCATCGTTGCCGGCCGGGGATACGTACAGGTCGAGGCGGTCGTCTGCCATTCGGTGCTCCTCAGCGATTCTCGAAGTCTACTACGCGCCGGCGGCGGTGACCTCACATCGGCGCGCCACGGTACGCGCGAGCGCCCGAAAGTCCCGGTAGCAACCGCGCACGGCGTTGGCATGGCCGCCGATGGCGCCGTCTGCCGGCTTCAGGGCGAACATGGGCTTGCGCGCCTCCTGCGCCAGTGGCATGAGGCTCCGGAAGTGTCTCAGGGTGGCGAGGCACAGGTGGTCGTCTTCCATCTGCGGCCGGGGCGTGTCGGTATCGCCGACGACGGAGTCGCGGTATGCGCCCGGAATACGGTCCATCCAGCGTTCATATGCCTTGACCGGGCGGTTCAGCCGGACCGCATGCTGGAGCACCACGTAGCCGATCGGCTGCATGCCGCCGCCGGGAAGCTCGAGATCTTGCAAGGGATTGCGGGCCCGGCGCTCGGACCACTCCCGCCGCCACCGGCGCAGCGTCGGACCGAGATTACGGAGACCTTGGAGAGAGTAGAGGTCCGGGGCAAGCGGTACGACGACATAGTCCGCGGCCACCAACGCCGCGCGATTGAGCGCGCCGATATTGGGACCGACATCCACCAGAATCAGGTCTGCGCTACCCTCCTCCGCAACCATGCGCAGTACCCGCCAGATAGCCGAAAGCACGCGAAACGCTCGCGGTTTGCCGTCGAGGCAATCCGGCCAATTGCTTCCCAGTTCGTCTTCGGCGCCGGACAACAGCATGTCGCCGGCGATCAGTTCGATGCCGAGCGCCGGTCGTGCGACCCGCGGCTTCCGTACGTCGCCGGTTCCTTCCAGCAGCGGCCGCAAGGCAGCATGGATCGTTCCATCGGTTCCATCGGCCCACAGTCGTTCCAGCGCTTCGTCTTCCAGAAACATGCTGGTAAGGTTCGCCTGCGGGTCGAGATCGGCCACGACGACATTGTAGTCCAGGTCGGCGTACATCCAGGCGAGATGATAGACGAGCGAGGTCTTGCCAACCCCGCCCTTGTTGTTGAATACGGCGATGCTCTTCACGGCGCAGCCCGTACGGTGACGCCGACGAGCGTCGGCTCGAACCGAAAATCGGGCTGCGGATTGCCGTTTGACGCCAGCGCTTTGCGCGCGAGCGGCACGCCCAGTCCGAAGCGCTGCGCGAATCCCAGGTGGTGCATGACCTCGGCCAACAACGGATTGCGATAATCGGTATCGCCGGTGCCGAAGGTCTCCGGCGTGATCCTCCCGTACAGACCGCCCGGGCTGGTAATCTCGACGCGGTCGGCATACCAGTAGACGCGCACCGGCGTGTTGGTCCCCTCGTAGCTGCGATGCATGACCGCGTTGTGGGCCAGTTGCCGCAAGGCGTCCACGGGATAGTCGGGCCGCCGCCTCTCCCGCATCGACCCGGCGACCTGAGTGCGGACCGACACGCACAGATCCAGCAGCTCGCCGAGCCGGCGCACCACGTCATCGAGCCGGCCGGTGAGTTGCTTCTGGGCTCCTATCGGGTCCGTGATCTCCGTTCCGAGGACTCGCAGGAACTGAATGTGCGCACCCGGTACCAATGCTTGAGGGTCTCTGCCCAGCGCGAGGATCGCTCCCCACGTAGGCGCGCCTGCATCCGTCAGACGCAGAGATCGAAGTTGATGTTCGACCGATCGCTCGTTCCGTTCCAGAACGTCACCGGCGATGGCGTTCGGCAGGTATTGGTTGCGCACGAAGTCCAGGTCGAGGTCGTCGACGGTCGCACCGCCGGCCGGCCGCATGTCGAACGGCAGATCGGAGGCCCGACGGCGTTCGCCAAGCAGGCGCTCGTCCGCCACCGATCCTTCGCGGACGGACGGCCCGACCCGGACCCACACGCGGCCACGATACCGTACCGGTGTCTCCGAGGATGGTTGGACCGTGACGACCGCCACCGCGCAGTTCCGCAATACCCGCTTCTGCACGGTCATCGACGGCAGCGGCAGAATGTCGCCGTCACCGCGAATGTTCGCCAACCGATTGAGCAATTCGTCATCGATCGACAACGACGCGCACGAGCCGTCATCCCGCACGCCGACCAGCACGACGCCCGGCTTGCCGTGCGCCGGCAGGTCATTGGCGAACGCGCAGATGTTCCGGCGAATCTTCCTGCCGTCGGCGGCCGTCTCCTTGCGCTCCACCAAATCCGACTCCAGGTCCGACATCAGCGCCTCCAGCTCCGTGTCGGAATAACTCGGCTCAGCCATCAGGATCGGCAGTCTATGTGGTTCACGGGGAGAACGTCGAGTCCCAGACGTGGATGTTCCCGGCCAGGTACTGACCCGTCCTGATATCTGCGATTTCGTAGTCAGGCAGCGCCACGACCGCTGCGCACCTGCCGTTCAGGAGCGCGCCGTGCGCGCCGAAGTCGAAGTCGAGGTTAGCGAAGTGGTGCCGCCGGTCCGGCAGGTCGGCGGGCTCCGACGGCACGACGTGCAGGAAGAATCGCGCCTCTACGTCGTCCGTTGCGCACGGCTCCTTGAAGTAGGTCAACGTGTTGGCGCCGGCGTCGAAATAGACGTCGAAGACCGAGCCCTCGGCGAGTCGTACCGAATCTCCGGTGACGAGAGCCTCCAAATTGTCGGCGACGATAGCAGCCTCGAAGGCGACCCGTCGTCGATCGGCGGAGTTCTTGAGCACCTCGAAAATCGCGCCGTCGGCCAGCTCCGCGACCGGCACCAAGCCCGCCGACGCTCGCAGCAGGGCAGAGTCATAGCCATAGTAGCCAGACTGCACGTCGTCGTCGAACCACACGACGTATGCGCCGTCCTGAACACCTGCAAGCCAGCGCTGCAGCTGCTCTGCCCCGACCGGCAGATCGCGAAACTCGGTTGCGTCAACGTAGAGATACACGGGGGTCCAATTGCTGTATACGACGCCCTCAAGTGGGTGCTGTCGCAGGTATTCCAGCGTCTCGGAATCAAGCCAGTATGATGAAGCGTAGCCGCGGCAGCGGAGGCAGGAATTGGCGCGCGCTATTTCGCGGGCGACCGGCTCGACTTGCCCGACCGTCCAGACGCAAAGCAGCGCGATGACGATGGCGCCGGCCAGTCGCGGCGGATGCTGCCGCACGGAGCTGAGCAGGCGATCCAGCGTGAACGCGGCGGTGACCAGCAGCGGGACGTACAGCGGCGTCAGGAATCGGGCCTGAACCCCATGGAAGGTAGCGCCCAGCATGATCGCCGCCAGGAGCAGTAGGAGATAGATCAGCGCAAAGCCGCCGAACACGCAGCAGGGACGCCAATCGAACGGCATCCGTGGCATCCGCGGCATCCGCGGCATCGCCGGGCGTCGCTGCGCGCCGATGACCAACCCGACCGCAACCAGCAGCCCGGCGGCCGGTACGAATCGCAGCCATTCGACCGAGACTAGCGGAAGGTCGAAGTACACCCAGTCCGCAAACCCGCGGCCGATAGCGCTCAGGACCTCCGGCAACGAATAGGGGCCGCCGTCCCGGTACCCGGTGTAGCTCCCGGCGGCCAAGCGGTTGCGCAGCAGCCACGCTGCCATCGGCGCGGTCGCGGCCAACGAGAAACCGGCGGCGCGCCGCGCGCGCTGCGCCGGCCGCGCGCCGCGCTGACCGAGCAGGAGCAGCGTGACCACGACGACGACCGCCGCGCCCAGGTAGCGGGTCTGCCACGCCAGCGCGGCCCACGCCGCCGCCCACGCCAGCGAGGAAGTCTTGTTGCGGGTCAGGTAGTCATCGGTGCGGATCAGGGCAAGCGCGGCCAGCAGGATGAACAGGGGCTCGGTCAGCGCCCGCGACGCCAACTCCGCCAGCGGGGCCGCCAGCGAGATGGCGAGAGCGGCCCATATCACCAGGACGCGCGATGCGAGGCGCCGTCGCAGGTACCGGGCGACGACGAATATGGTGAGGCCGAAGAGCACGGCGTTGACCGGTCCGGCGACGGCGAGCGGGTCGAATACCTCCAGGCTGGCAACGGCCAGCAGCAGCGGGTAGAGCGGCGGCCACCAGACGTAGGGATCCCCTCGGTTGAACGTGTGGAAACCGTTGCCATCCAGCAGGTTGCGGGCTGCGGCAATGTAGCTCACCGAGTCCCAGTCCAGCGCCACGCCCCAGGTGAATTCGCTCGCCAGCACGAGGCCGGCGCCGAGCGCGGCCGCGGCGGCCAGCAGCGAGAGGTCGGCGCGCGTCCGCTCAGGCATGCGGCCGGCAGGGTGGTTCACGGCGAGAGCGTCACGTCCCAGATGTGTCCTTCCCCCGGCACGGAATGTACGCACCCGGTAACCAATGCCTGAGGGTCTCTGCCAACGCGAGGATGGCTCCCCATGGGCGCGCCTGTATCCGTCCAGACGCAGAGAACGAAGTTGATGTTCAAGCGATCGGCTCGTTCCGTTCCAGAACGTCACCGGCGATGGCGTTCGGCAGGTATTGGTTGCGCACGAAGTCCAGGTCGAGGTCGTCGACGGTCGCGCCGCCGGCCGGTCGCATGTCGAACGGCAGATCGTCAGAGTAGCTCGGCTCAGACATCAGGATCGGCAGTCCATGCTAGCGATCCGCGATACCGGCGTCCAGGGTCGCGGGCCGCGGTCGGCGGCTCCCGGCCGTGGCGTGGGGTAGGCAGCGGACGCCTCGATCGGCTATGGTTGTCGGCGATGCCGCAGAACGAAGCGTCGAGCCCCGCCCTGCGCAGGACCGGGGCCGGCGGCCGGCTCTTCGACGTCGCCAACCACCTGTTCCTGATCCTGCTGTCGCTCTCCATCCTGTTGCCGTTCATGCGGCAGATCACCATCTCGCTCAGCACCGCCGACGAGGCGCTTCGGTTCGGCGCTCACCTCGTGCCGGATTTCCGGAAGGTCACGCTGGCGTCCTACGAGCGCATCTTCCAGACCGACTCCATCGCCCGCGCCTACTACTGGACCTTGGCGCGCATCGGCATCGGCACCACGCTCACGCTGCTGGTGACCGGCATGCTGGCCTACCCGCTGGCCAAGCGCTATCTGCCGTTGCGCCGCTTCTGGACCCTGTTCGTGGTGCTCACGTTGTTCTTCGCCGGCGGGCTGATCCCGCTCTACTTGCTGGTGCGGGGTCTGGGACTGATCAATACCGTCTGGGCGCTCGTATTGCCGGGGCTGGTGTCGACCTTCGCCCTGATCGTGATGCGCAGCTACCTGATGACCCTGCCGGAGGACCTGGAGGAGAGCGCCCGGGTCGACGGCGCCAACGACCTGCTGGTATTCTTCCGCATCGTCATGCCGATGTCCAAGCCGGTGTTCGCGGTGGTGGCGCTCTGGACCATAGTCTACCACTGGAACGAGTGGTTTCACGCCCTGATCTTCGTCACCGATCCACGCATCAAGGTGATCCAGCAGTTGCTGCGCCGCGTGCTCCTGGAGAGCGACTTCAGCTACGCCGGACTCGGCACTACGGAGACCGCGGCGCAGATGATGGCGCAGGAGCGCCAGCTGCGCGAGTACACGCCGGAGACCATCAAGGCGGCGATTCTGATGGTGACGACGGTGCCGATCCTGCTGGCTTACCCGTTCATGCAGAAGTATTTCGTCAAGGGCACCCTGATCGGGGCTCTGAAAGGTTAGATTGACGGAGGTTCCGCGCATGGCCGCCGACCGATCCGCCGCCGTCCGGCCCATCGACTTGGTCGAATACCGCAAACCAAGTCTGGTAAAGGAACTGTACCGCCACCGCTATCTGCTGCTGCTGATGCTGCCCGGCATCGTCTACTTCGTCGTATTCCGTTACGTTCCGATCTATGGCGCCGTGCTGGCCTTCAAGGAATACGACGTCCACCAGGGCATCCTGTTCAGCCCCTGGGTCGGCCTCAAGCACTTCAGGCGGCTGTTCGAGCAGCACGACGTGGCGCGCGTGTTCTGGAACACCGTGGAGATCAGCGTGCTGCGCATCGCCTTCGGCTTCCCGATGCCGATCATCCTGGCCCTGCTGCTGAACGAGATATTCAACACCAGGTTCAAGCGTACGGTGCAGACGATCTCCTATCTCCCGCACTTCCTGTCCTGGGTGGTGGTGGCCGGGCTGATCACCGAGCTGCTGTCGCGACGCGGAATATACGGTTACGTCGTGCGCCTGCTCGACCTGGATTCGACCGTGCTCCTGACCAGCCAGGTCTGGTTCATTCCGATCCTGATCGTCAGCGATATCTGGAAGGAGATCGGCTACGGCACGATCATCTACCTGGCCACCATGTCGAGCATCAACCCCGAGCTGTACGAAGCGGCGGTGGTCGACGGCGCCAGCCGGTGGCGGCGCGCCGTCAGCATCACCCTGCCCGGTATCCTGCCGGTGATCGCCATCCTGCTGGTCCTGCGGATGGCGAATATCCTCGACGCCGGCTTCGATCAGATATTCAACCTCTACAACCCGTTGGTCTACGAGATAGCCGACATCATCGACACCTACATCTACCGGGTCGGCCTGCAGGGATTCGAGTTCGAGTTCGGCACTGCGGTCGGGCTGACCAAGAACGTCATCGGCCTGGTGCTGGTGCTTGCCGTCGACCGGATCGTACGGCGATTTACCGGCTACGGTCTCTGGTAGCGGGTGATGGCGCTGCGCAAGTCGCCGGGCGACAAGACCTTCGACACCGCCAACGCCGTCCTGCTGGTGCTGTTCTGCATCACGATCCTGTATCCGTTCATGCGCCAGATCACGTTGTCGCTGAGCACGGCCGAGGAGGCGATGAAGATCGGCTTCAAGGCGTTCCCCCGGCCCGGAGCGATGAGCCTGGCGTCCTACGGCCGCATCCTGCAGACCCCGGCCATCGGCAACGCCTACTACTGGACCATCCTGCGCACGGCGGTCGGTACCGGTCTGACGGTGTCGGTGACCATGATGATGGGCTACCCGCTCGCCAAGCGGTACCTGCCGCTACGCACCTTCTGGACGATCTTCGTGCTGGTCACCATGCTCTTCTCGGGTGGGATCGTCCCGCTGTTCATCCTGGTGCGCGGCCTGGGTCTGGTAAACACGCTCTGGGCGCTGGTCCTGCCGATCCTGGTCAACCCGTTCACGCTGATCATCGCCCGCAACTACCTGATGTCGCTGCCGGAGGAACTGGAGGAGAGCGCCCGCATCGACGGCGCCAACGACCTGACGATCTTCGCGCGCATCGTCATGCCGCTGTCGATGCCGATCGTAGCCACGATAGCGCTGTGGACCATGGTGCTGCACTGGAACTCCTGGTTCGATGCGCTCATCTACATCACCAGTCCCAAGATCAAGGTGCTGCAGATCCTGCTGCGCCGCGTGTTGCTGGAGAGCAACTTTGCCTATTCAGGCCTGGGTGCGGACGTCCAGGCGATTCAGCGGCAAGAGGAACTGGTACGGCAGTACACGCCGGAGACGATCAAGGCCGCCATCCTGATGGCGTCGACGGTACCGATCCTCTGCACCTATCCGTTCATGCAACGCTACTTCGTCAAGGGTATCATCGTGGGATCGCTGAAGGGATGAGCCCGTACCATATGGGAAACCGATGCCCTGCGGGGCAGCCCTGCGTCGCAGGGCAGACAATCAACTTCAAGGAGAGTAAGTGATGAGAAGGTTGCTTACCGTCGTTTTGGGCGCGCTGCTCCTGTTCGCCGGGGGCGGGGCCGCGATCGCCGCCGGCACCACCGAAGGAGCAGCGGACCAGCCGCTCGAGATCCGCTGGTTCGGGCTGCGTCAGGTACCGGAGGAGCGCACCGAGGTCTTCACCACGGTCGAGTCGTGGATCGAACGCGACCTGGGCCGCAAGGTGACCATCCTGCCGGAAGGCGTCGACGCCGACAGCGAGGTGACCGAGAAGCTCAACCTGCTGCTGGCCTCCGGCGACATGCCGGACGTGTTCCCGGTCTGGTGGAACGAGGAAATCATGAAGCAGGGCACCGCTCGCTTCGACCTTGCCGACGTACAGGAGTACATGCCGGGCGTCTACCGGGCGCTGGTCGACGTGATGAAGGTGGTCGGCCTCAACGAGCAGGGAACCTGGGACCGCTTCCACCGCGATGGCAAGCTGGTGCAGATCCCGAACGTCTGGTTTGGCGGTCAGTTTCCGCACGGCATCGCCTGGCGTTTGGACGTGCTGGAGGGTCTGGGCTTCGCAAGCGCGCCGGGTACCTACGAGGAGATCGAGGCGGTCTTCGCGGCTTTCAAGGCGCAGAACGCCGATGACTTTCCGTACTCCTGTCCGGCCAAGGGATTGACGTGGCAATGCTTCCCGATGATCTTCGACGGCACCGGCTGGGCGCAATGGCGCTGGAACCTCCGGGACGGCCGGCTCGTGCACGGCTTCAACCAGCCGGAGATGAAGTTGGGCTACGAGGTAGCGCGCGACTGGTTCGAGAAGGGCTACATCGATCCGGAGTTCCCGACCATCGACTCGGGCACCAACGTGAACCTGTTCCGCAATGGCGAGACCATCGTCAAGGAGTGGATCGGCTACGGGTCATGGGATGACTCCCTGGATCGGCCCGGCAGCGAGGGCAACTGGATACGCAAGGTGGTGCCGGAGGCGCGCATCGAGATGGGACCGTTCCCGCGCTTCTTCGAAGACGTGCGGCCGGCGCGCTACGTCTGGAACCCGTTCCACGGCGGCTCCTACGGCTTCGGCCGGCACCTGGAATCGCGTCCCGACGACCTGCACCTGATCATGCAGATCATGGACCGGATGAACACGGACGAGTCGTACCACACGCTGACCAACCAGGGCATCGAAGGCAAGCACTGGGAGATCAACGAGTTCGGCTACCCGGAGCGCAGGGAGGATTTCATCGGCATCGACGCCTCCAAGCAGATCGGCGCCGGCTACTTCTGGGGCGCGCTCTACAGCTATACCCCGCACACGGCGAACTGGCAGCACCCCGGCGTCCTCAAGGCGCTGGAAGACTTCCACAAGAACCCGGCCGGCATCTACTCCGACGCGAACATCCGCCGGGTTCCGACCAACCGGTTCTTTCCGATCACCGACGAGGACGGCGACGACCTGTGGGCGAAGATGGACGTCAGCGGCCAGATGAACGTGTTGTTCGTCGAGCTGATCACCGGCGCCAAGGACCTGGCCGCGTTCGACGAATGGATGGCGCGCTGGGAGGAAGGCGGCGACCTTCACGTCGTCGAGCAGCGCATGAACGAGATCAACCTCAGGTTCCAGTAGGCACTGCCGGCAATTAGGCACTGCCGGACGATCTCACACGCAGGGCGCGGCCGTCACGGCCGCGCCCTTTCCATGCCGACGGCGCTACACCGCCTCGGCGAGGGGAGGTACGTCGACCGATTCCAGCAGGTCGTCGACCGCCGCGTCCTCGGTCATGCCCTTGGCGGAGTGCTCGGACTTGAGCAGCAGCCGCTTGCGCAGCACCGACGGGGCGAGGTCGCGGACATCCTCCGGCGTGACGAAGTCCCGCCCGCGCACCGCGGCCAGCGCCTGGCTGCCCTTGAACATGGCCAGCGACCCGCGCGGCGACACGCCGATCATCAGGCGCTTGTCCTCTCGCGTACGGTTGATGATCGACAGGATGTAGCGCCGGATCGACGGTTCGACGTGCACCTCCATGACCGCCTCCTGCATCTGCAGCAGGGTGTCGATCTCCGTGACCGGGCCTATCCGTTCCAGGGGCGGTTCGATGACGCGCTGCATCGCGATCACCGATTTCTCCGCCTCCCGCGACGGATAGCCGATCCTGATCGACAGGAAGAAGCGGTCCTTCTGGACCTCGGGCAGCGGAAAGGTATCCTCCGACTCGACCGGGCTCTCGGTGGCGATCAATACGAACGGATTGGGCAGCGGTTGACTGCGGCCTTCGACCGAGATCTGCCCTTCGGCCATCGCCTCCAGCAGCGCCGACTGCGTGCGGGGCGTGGCCCGGTTGATCTCATCGACCAGCAGCATGTTGGTCATGATCGGCCCTTCCCGGAAGTCGAACTCCCCGGTCTGAGGATTGAAGACCGACACGCCCAGCACGTCGGCAGGGAGCAGGTCGGGCGTGCACTGCAGCTGCCGGAACTGGCCGCCGATGCTCTTGGCCACCGCGCGGCCCAGCACGGTCTTGCCGGTCCCCGGCACGTCCTCGATCAGCACGTGGCCGCGGCACAGCAGCGCCACCAGCACCCGATCGATCGGGTCCTGTTTGCCAAAGAACGCCTGCTCCACCGAGCCGCGTACCTGCGCGGCCCATGCCTTCACGTCTGCCATCGATTACTCCTCTCGGTTACCGGGAACGCCGTACCTGCAAGGCGCTGCCGACTCACCGCGTCGCCGGAGCCAGCGAGGCATCCGGCGTGCGGGTCGTTGCAGATTCCTGCAGGCGATGGCGAGTCACCTCTTTGATGAGGCGGTAGTAGGTCTGCGACCGTTCCGCGGGCGGGTCGGTCGCCGCGTAGGCGATCTGTTCGAAGATGGCGCCGATCTCCCTGAGCGCCCTGGCGTTGGCCGTCGACCGCTCGGCCACCAGCAGCACGTACTCCATCGGTCCCATCCACGTGCGGAACGGCACGCCGCCGCGCTCGGCCCAGCGGATCAGGCGCACGAACGCCCGCGACGCCTGCCCGATCGCGCGCTGGCGCTGCTTGTCGAGCGCCGCCTCCCGTGCGCGGGCGGCGGCGCGCGCCGCGCTCCGCTCGCGCGCGCGTTCCACCAGCGCCTCGCCGAACCGCGCCAGCGATCGCCGCGAACGCGCCAATGTCTCCAGCATGCGGCGCGCCGAAGCGACGAACGACGTGAGGAAGCGGCCGATCGCGGCCGCCAGCCGGGCGAGCGGACGCGCCTGCCGCAGGCGCTCCCGATAATCGCGCGACAACAGCGGCCGGACCAGGAAATAGAGCAGACCGGTCAGGATCAGCGCGCCGGCAGTGATGAGCACGATGCGCACCAGCTGCTCCAGGAAGGCGTTCTCTTCGCGTTCGCCGCCCAGTTCGCCCAGGTCGGGCTCCCGAAAATCTTCCTCGAAGACCAGAGTCTCGCCGCTTTCGCGAATCCGCACCCGGACCTCGCGCTCGGGCAGCCGCAGGCGCTCCTCCAGCCACTCCATGAAGGCGCCGATCGCCTCCGCCGGCAGCAGCGCCTCGCGGCCGGTGAGCGGCGCCGCCACTGCGGCGGTCAACAGCAACGTCAGCACGGTGGCGCGCACGCGGCGGCGTTGCAGCGGCGCCGGCAGCGGCAGCCCTTCGCCCAGATGCTGTTGCTCCTCCATGAAGCCGTTGACGATCGCCAGGAAGACCAGCCCGAAGCCGACGTGGCCGAGCGCCAGCACCGTCCACCACGGCTCGATCGGGTCGACCGCGATCAGCAGGATCAGAAAGGCGATCAGGGACAGCGACTGGAACCACAGGATGGCGCGGCGCAGGGCGCGCATCCGCGCCGATGAGGTGGTCGCTTCCTCGGCGTAGTCGCGAAACGCGGTCTTGAGCTGATCGCCGTCCTGGTCGACCACCAGCGCCAGGAACGCTTCCCGTTCGCGCATGTTGCGGTGCAGCGCGAAGGCGATGATCCAGTAGACGAAGGTCAGCGCCAACGGATACAGGACGTCGGCCTTTGCCGGATTGACGTCGCCGCGCAGCAGGTGGCCCTGCGCCAGCATGAACAGCACCAGCGTGCCGATCAGTATCAACAGCAGCTCCCGGAGGCGGGGCGCGATGCTGTTGGTTCCCTCCTGGGCCATGCGGTTGGCCGACACCGCCTGGACCACGCCGGTCAGCAGCAGCACCGCCCACAGGTAGCCCGGCAGCGGCAGCACCGCGTGCAGGACCATGGCCCGCACGAACGTCTCGACCGACAACAGCAACAGGAACGGTATGGCGATCGACAGGAATGGATGCAGCGTGGTGCGGTAGAAGCGGAGTCGGGCCGGGTTCATCGCTTGATCAGCTCCGATCCGTAGCCGCGCACCGGGTGCGAGCGGATGCCGGGCACCACCGCGTCCTCCTCACGGGTCTGATGCGTGGAGACGATGAAGACCTGCACGTCATGGCCGCGGCGGCGCAACGCCAGCAGCGAATCGTTCTGCGCCCCGGTGGTGGGCGGCGTCACCACCATCACCTTGGCGCCGGTGGGGATCGTCACGCCCGATGCCAGCACGTGGCCGGTGAAGTCGATCCGTTCCTTGCCGGCGGTGACGCGCGCCAGCATCTCCAGGATGCCGATGGCGTGACCCACCCCGGCGCGCGCTGGCTCCGCCGGCGGCCGGTCGCTGCCGCGTATCGATCCGGTGGTGATGATGCCGACCTCCTGCTTGAGGCTGACGAAGAAGAACAACAGGCTGCCGGCCACCTCGATCGCACGTTCCATGAGGTGCTCGCGCTGGCCCATCGGGTAATCGGCCTCCGTCAGGTTCAGCACGATCATGACCGGGTAGTAGATCGACGGCGTGTATTCGGTGGAGAACAACTTGCCCATGCGCGCCGACACCTTCCAGTTGATGCGCTTCAGCTCGTCGCCGGCCACGTATTCGCGCACGGAGCGGAACCGGGTCGTGTCTTCGTAGAGGCGGCTGGATACCGTGATGCTGCCGGACGGCAGACCGTCCTTCTCGTGCATCTCGACCGGGAAGACCGCCGGGTAGACCAGCACGGTGGCGGGGGTCGGCGACTGGTGATCCCAACGGAAGAAGCCCATCGGGTCGGCGCCGCGCAGCCGCACCGGCCCCAGTTTGAACTCGCCGCGGTAATGGCTCTCCGCCTCATAGGTTACCTGCCGGCGTTCGCCGGGCGGCAGGGCGACCATGAAGGAGCCGCCGCGCACCACGAAGCTGCCGTAGGTGTCGGTCACGGTCAGGTAGTGGATCGGGATCGGCCCGCGATTGTGCAGATCGAGGGTCACGCGAAACCGTTGGAAGCGCTGCGCGTGGATCAGCGTTTCGCTGCGGGTCACCTGCACGAGGCGCGGCGCCAGGTACGCGTACAGCAGCGACAGCGCGCGGATCACCAGCAGGGCCAGGACCGCGAAGCGGAACGGGCGGAACGGCGCGAACAGAAACGTTCCCAGGAGGAACAGCGGGAACAGGAGATCGACGAAGAAGCGCAGCCGCCCCCCTGCGGTGATCGTCACCGGTCAGCCGCCGGCAGCTACCGGGGCGGCCGCCGGCTCGCGGGGAGTGGAGTCGAGCAGACCGTCGATTACCAGGTCCTCGTCCAGCCCCTTGAGCTGGTGTTCCGACCTGACGCTGATCCGCTTCAGCAGCACGCCCGGCGCCAGGTCGACCACGTCGTCGATCGTGGCCTGCGTGCGGCCGTTCATCGCCGCAACCGCCTGCGCTCCCTTGTACAGGGCCATCGACGCGCGCGGTGACGCCCCCAGGTTGAGCCGGTTGTCGCTGCGGGTCGCCTCCACCAGGGTCAGGATGTACTCCTGCACCTCGTCCTCGACCTCCACGTCGAGTATCTGCTGCTGCAGCGAGAGCACCGTCTGCAGATCGGTGGCCGGCTTGAGGTCCGTGACCGGATGGGTGAGCCGCCGCTGCGCCAGCATGATCTCTTCCTCCGCCTCCGGCGGCGGATAGCCCATGCGCAGAGTGAGAAAGAACCGGTCCTTCTGGGCTTCCGGCAGGTTGAAGGTCCCCTCGAACTCGACCGGATTCTCCGTGGCGATCATGAAGAACGGCTGCGGCAGCGGGGTGGTCTTGCCTTCGACGCTGATCTGCCCCTCCGCCATCGCCTCCAGCAGCGCTGATTGCGTGCGTGGCGTCGCCCGGTTGACCTCATCGACCAGCAGGATGTTGGTCATCACCGGCCCTTCCTTGAAGTCGAACGCACCCGACTTGGGGTTGTAGACGGAGACGCCCAGCACGTCGGCAGGCAGCAGATCGGGCGTGCACTGGATGCGCCGGAACTCGCCGCCAAGCGCCAGCGACAGCGCCCGCGCCAGGATCGTCTTGCCCACGCCGGGCACGTCCTCCAGCAGCGCGTGGCCGCGGCACAGCAGGGCGATCAGCAGCCGGCGGATGACCTGCTCCTTGCCGAGGATCACCTTGCCGACTTCATCGACGATCGACTTCGACCAACTGCGCACGTCCATAACGTTCCAGTCTACGGGTCGAGCGGTGACCCGACAACCTGCCGGCGGCCGGGGATGCCGAGCGGCCGGGATCGGCCGGCTCGACGGCTGCGGAAGAAGCCTACGAGGCGGGCGGCGCGACGGCCCGCCCGGAGCGCGCGCTCCGGTAGATCGCCAGGACGATGGCGACCGCGGCCATCGCGGCTCGGCCATCGATGTCGGGCTTCGCGCCGTGCAGGATCGCCGCCGTCACCTCCTCGTACTGCCGCCGGTGTCCGGCAATGCCGACGCCGGCAGGGTCGGATGCGCCGCCGCGGCCCGGGTCGGCGTCGGCGCGGCGCGCGCGCAGCGCCGCGTCCTCCTCGGTCTCGTCCGCGAAGTGCCACTCCCGGATGACGTCGCCGATCAGCACGGCGCTGCCGGCCGTGCCGCCGATCTCGATGCGCCGCTCGAAGCCGGGATGGATCGCCGTCGACCCCTGGATCGTGCCGAGCGCCCCGGACGCGAACCGGACCGATGCCACCGCGGTGTCCTCGACCTCGAGCCCGACGTGGGCGCGGCGTGCGGTGAACGCCTGCACCGATTCGATCGGGCCGAGCAGCCACTGCAGCAGGTCGATGGTGTGAATCGACTGGTTCATCAGCGCGCCGCCGCCGTCCAGCGCCTGGGTGCCGTGCCAACTGTCCCGGTAGTAGCTGGCCGGCCGGCTCCACTTGACGATGGCGTCGCCGGTGACGATGTCGCCGAACCGGCCCTGCTCGAGAGCGCGCCGGATCAGCAGGACGTCCGGGAGCGACCGGGACTGGAACACGCCGGAACAGACGACGCCGGCGGCGTCTGCCGCGTCGACGATGCGCCGGCAGCGGTCCAGGGTCACCTCCAGCGGTTTCTCCACGAACAGGTGCTTGCCGGCGGCGGCGGCGGCGAGCGCCGGTTCCAGATGGGCGCCGGACGGCGTGCAGATGCTGACGGCATCCAGATCAGGGTGGGCCAGGAACGAGTCGAGGTCGCTGAACGCGGCGCAGCCGTGCTCCTGCGCGAACCGCTCGGCGCGGGCGGCGTCGCGCGACAGGCAGGCCGCCAAGCGTGCGGTAGGGACCTCCGCCAGCGCCCGGGCGTGCATGCCGGCGATCAGACCGGTCCCGACGATGCCGAAGCCGACCGGCCTGGAGCGTCCGGGATCAGGCACCGGGACGCCAGATCGCCGGCCCGCGGGATGAGCCGGCCACCGACTGCGGGATATCGGCGTCGCGGCCTGCCTGCGCCGGATCCAGCAGTGTCTCCAGGCGCCGGTCGCCGAGCAGCGGCACGCGCGTCTTCTGCGCCTGCTGCTCCTCCGGATCGAGGTCGGCGACGATGACGCCTGGCGTGTCCTCGGCGGCGCGCGCCAGCACGCGGCCCTTCGGGCTGACGATGAGGCTGCGGCCACAGGTGCGGAGCGCCGGGTCGGGGTTGATGATGTCCGCCCCGGCGACGAACACCGTGTTGTCGAGGGCGCGCGACCGCACCGCCAGCTCCCACTCGTCGCCCGGCCCCAGCCAGGCGGTGGAGATCACGCAGAGGTCGGCGCCGGCCAGCGCGGCGGCGCGGCCGACTTCCGGGAACCGCGTGTCGTAGCAGATCCACGAGGCGCAGGTGACGCCGGCCAGCTCGTAGGGCTCGACCGCGGCGCCGGGCTGCGCCCAACCCTCGGTCTTCCAGAGGTGGATCTTGCGATAGACGCCGGCGATGGCGCCGGTCGCTTCGACCGCCAGCATGCTGTTGTACCGGGCGCTGCCGGTGATTTCCGGCAGGCCGAAGACGATGGCGATGTCGTGCTCGCGGGCGGCGTCGCGCATCGCCCCCACCCCGTCACCGTCCAGGGGCTGGCAGTGGTCGAGCACTTCGGGAGCCGGCAGATAGCCGGTGAGCGCCAGCTCCGGAAAGACGACGATGCGGGCGCCGCGCGATCGAGCCTCACCGGCCTGATCGCGCATGATCGCCACGTTGTCGGACAGGCTGCCGGCCTGGAACTGGCCGCAGGCGACTCGTATCGGGCGCATTGTTCCTCTATTGAACCGCTCAGGCGGATCGGCGTCAACTCCCGCACCGCTCCGCCAGTACCCCGGCGTTCCGGCTGCGCTCCATGGGGTCTCCGCCGGCGCCGGCCGCTCAGCGGCCGGCAGGGCGGAAGTTCATGGCGAAAACGTCACGTCCCAGAGGTGGCCTTCTCCCGGCACGTACTGGCCGGTGCGGATGCGGGCGATCTGGTAGTCGGGCAGCGGCGCGACCGCGACGCACGTTCCGTCCGGTAGATTCCCGCGTTCCGAAAACGAAAATCGAGGTTTTCGAAGGGCCACTGCAAGCGGCGCAGGCCGACGGGATCGGCGAGATCCGCCGGGACGACGTGCAGGAAGAACCGCGCATCCACCTCTTCCGCCGTGCACGGCTGCCGGAAATAGGTCAACGCGCCTTCCGCGAGATAGAGGTCGAAGTTCGAGCGCGCCGCCGGCGCGCCGTAGGAGCCGGCCCGGATCGACTCGGCCACTCGTCGATACGCCGCGTCGGCCAATCGGGCTCCCGAAGGAGCCGTCAAATTTGGCCGGCTCGGCGCGACGATCCGGAATATGGCGCCATCTTCCAGGTCCGCAACCGGTTCCACGTCCGGCAACGCCGCCAGGTCGTCGTAGTCGTAGTCGTAATTCCGAAAGAGAAACGACAGGTCGAACAAGACCACGTAGGTCGATTCGGCCGGGTCTCTGTTGGCCAACTGATCCTTCACGGTCGCCAGCGACATCGCTATCGTACCGGCGCGGATATCGGTATGAAAATAGAGCGCCTGCGGGTCGCTCGACCACCAGGCGCCCGTAAGCCGATTGGCGTTCAGGTAACGGATGACGTCGGACTCGGTCCACTCCTTCGTCGTGTAGCCGGCGCCATCCTCCAGCCACTGCCTGATGTCGTAGTAATTCGCGCCGGCCTGCCAAATCAGCCACAGCGACATGACGACCGATACCACGACGGGAACGCTCCGGGCGCGTGCGTGCGCCATGATCCGGTCCAGTACCAGCGTCGCCGCTACCAGCAGCGGCGGAAATATCGGCAACAGGTACCTGCCGGGAAGAGTCGTGTCGCCGAGCGGCAGGAATATCGCCAGAAAGAGCGCGTACGCCGCGGTGAAGACGAGAGCAACGGTCAGTACGGTGCGGTGCGCCGGCAGGAAGCCGGGCCGGCTCCGCGCAAGGGCGTACCCGATGCCGATCGCCGGCAGGATCACTATTGCCGCATTCGCGGCGACCGCAGGTACGGTGGCGGCGCCCACGCCGACAGCGCCCCCGAGCGCGGCGTTCAGCAAGTAAGATCCGGTTTGCCCCAACAACCACAAGGCGAGCTCTCCGGTCAGGTTGTGGAGGCTGACGAGAGCGGAAAACCCGTCGGGATAGTTGTTTCCGAAAACCGATCCTATGACGAATATGTTTCGTACCAGCCAGACGCCGAACAGCGCCGTCGAAGCGGCCGACCAGATCGTTGCGTCCCGGATCCGGGTACGAACTGCAGCGTCATTCCGCAAGAGGATGATCAGCGCTCCGGCGCCGATCAGAGTCACCCCCAGGTAGCGGGTCAGGCTGGCGGCGGCCGTAGCGACCGCCGCCAGCAGGAGCGCCGACCGTTGCCCGGTGTTCAGAAACCGTTCCAGCAGCGAGAGCGAGACCACGACGAACAGGATGAAGACGATTTCGGTCCACGCGTGAGCCGCCGCGGGGGCCAACGCCGGAGACAGCACGCACGCGCAACCCGCCCACACGGCGAGCAGCGGCGCGCGGACGTGGCGTTGCAGCCAGGCGGTGACGGCGAAGACCGTCAACCCGAACGCGGCGGCGTTGACGGAGCCGGCCGCCGCGGCGGCGTCGACACCGAAGAGACCGACCGCGGCCAGCAGCAGCGGGAAGAGCGGAGCGCCGCCCTGATACCGGGTCCCGTTCCATTCCAGGAACCCGTTTCCGGCCAACAGATTGCGGGCCACCGACAGGTATGAACCGGAGTCCCAGGTCAGCCCCACGCCGAAGTTGGCTTCCCGCAGCAGGATGAGCAGCGCGCCGAGCGCGCCGAGCGCGAGCGGCGCCCACCGGGTCGGGGCGGCCGCTGACCCGGCGTGTTGCGGCGCGCGCGCGGCTCCGCCCACGTGCGGCGGTCAGCGCTCGGAGCGCTTGCGGAAGACGGCGACGAAGCTCGAGCCGATGAGCGCCACCAGCGGCCCGTCAACGCCCCGCAACCGCATCCCCCACGGCGGAAAGATCGAGAACCACTCGACCAGCGCAAGTCCTGCGCGGTCCGCCGCCGCGCGCATCCGCGACGGCGCATGATGGAAAAGGGCGATGTGGCGGGCCGGGGCGAGGACGCGCAACCCGAAGGCCGCGGCGCGATGGACCCACGCGGCGCGATTGGCCCATACGATTACCAGCCGCCCGTCGGCGCGCAGCACTCGCGCCGCTTCCCGCAGAACGCGTTCGACCACGTCGGCGCTGCACTGTTGGGCCATCTCGACCATCACCGCCGCCTCCGCGGTAGCGTCCGCCAACGGCAGATCGGACGCGTCGCCACAGATCGCCTGCAGCCCGTTGCGGCCGGCCTGCCGGCACGCCGCCCGGTTCAGGTCCACGCCGATGACCCGGCGCCCGGCCTGGATCAACGGCAACGTCACCAGGCCGGAGCCGCAGCCGAGGTCCAGCACCGTGCCGGCGCCGCCGCCGACGGCGTGCAACACGAACGCTCGTTCGCGCTGAAACCAGCGTTCGGAGAGATAGCCCGATGCCCTGGCGCTGTTTTCGCCAAACCGCTGCCGCAGCGCGTCGTAATGGGCCTGGCCATGATCGGTCTGTTCCGTCTCGTCCATCTTGGACTTAACTTACTCAATAATCCGCCAGATAGCGACACAGCCGCGGGCCAGCGCGGTCGGTCACGAAGTTCGGCAATGCCCGCCAGAGCCGCTGCGCTGCCCGGTAGCGGCGGTAGGGGTCGACCGGCTTGTCGGTCAGCCACATGACCGGTACCGGACTGGCGCCGTATTTGCGCTTGAACCAGTAGGGCCCGCTGCCGGCCGGAGAGCGCCCGAAGTCGAGGATATCCGCGCCCTCGTTCACGGCATGCTCCACCATGGTCCAATACATGAGGTAGGTGGGGTGGTCGGCAGAGAGATATGCTCCTCCCCATGGAATCCAGATGATCGGGCCATCACGCAGCCACAGAAAGCTGGCCCGCAGAGCGCCGTCCATTCGGTTCCGAACCACCGTGATCCGCGCGTCCAGCTCCGTCATCAAAGCCTCGAACAACGCCGCGGGCGGCAGCGGCGCGCCATGCCGGCCATGAGCCAGGCGCAGCATGGCGCAAAATGCCTGCACCGCGGCCGCGCCGGTCTCTTCCGCCGCTGCCAGACCGGCCCTGCGGGCGCGCTGCACGTACTTGCGCGCCGTGCGATTGAGGCCCCGTTGCCACACCGCCTCTCGATCATGGCCAAAGGCGGCCAGGTCGACCCTGAGAACCGCGGGCGATCCCGGCGGCAGTTCCCCTTCCCTGCGCGGCGGCGCCAGCGCCCGAATGTTGAACCGACGCCCCGCCATCTCGCGCGCCAGCTCCTGCGCCTCGACCGGGTCCAGGTCGGAATAGCTCAGACCCGGCAGATAGGCGAACACCGGCTTTCCCATGAGTGCGGGAACCACGGCGAATCGACCGGCCCGCCGCCAGCGATAGACGCCGCAGGCTACCGACCGCCACGCGTCGACGAAGTCGGCGCTGTGCCTCAGGGTCAGGCGCCTGCCATCATGCGCGGAAACACCCGGAACATCGACGTGCTTCCTCACGACGGGGTGGGCGGCTCCGTTCTCCACGTCGCCGGCTTGCGGTAGTAGTAGAGCAAGATTCGGGATCGTAGCGGCTAATGGTCGCAAGCGTCAACAATCGGGATCGGATCGGCGCAGGATCGCCACCCGGTGACTCTCGTGTAGGATGGCATGCATCGTCTGTCAGCTTCGGTTCGCTCCAAGCTCCGGCATGACAACGATGATTTCGAGGGAGAGGATTTCGACCGGGCGATGGACACACCGAAGCGACCGATGCAATGGGCCAAACCCTGGACCTGGGCTGTCGCCGGGGCGGTCAGTCTGGCGTTGTTTGGAGTGGTCGCCACCCGGCTCGACCCGGCTTCGCTGGCGGCGGTGGCGGAGCAGCTTTCCTGGCCGCCGGTGGGGGCGGCGTTGGCGCTGCTGCTGGCGGGGCACCTGTTCAGTGCCCTGCGCATGCATCTGATCGCCGAGGACCACGTGTTCAGCACGGCCCTGCGGGTCAGCGCCTGGCACGCAATCTGGCTGATCGCGCTGCCGATGCGCCTGGGCGAAGTGGCGTGGCTGGTCAGCATGCGCAAGGCCTACGGCTGGAACGCGGCCACGGCAGTCGTCTGCGGCCTGGTGCAGCGGCTGCTGGACCTGGCGGTCATTGCCGCCCTCCTGCTGCTGGCCATGCCGGCCATCTTCATCCCGGGCCGGATCGAAGCGCCGCTGGCCGTCGCGCTGGCGGTGGCGGCCGGCGCGCTGGCGCTCATGGGAGCCGTGACCCTGCCGGTCTGGCTGCGCCTGACCGGCCGCCTGGTAATTGCGGCCGGCCGCCCGCGTGGCTGGCGCGCGCACTTGCTGCGCCACCTGTGGCGCGGCCGGCGGTGGCTGGAAAGCGTCCGCCGCCGGCGCATCGTGCAGCTCTGCCTGGTGCCTACGGCGTTGTCGTGGATGGCAATCTTCGGCGGCTACTGGCTACTCTGCCGCGCCGTCGGCCTGGACGCGGCCTGGTCCGAGGTGCTGTTCGCGGCCGCCGGCGGCAATCTGATCACCGCCCTGCCGGTACAATCGATCGGCGGGTTCGGGCTGTTGGAGGCGGGCTTCACCGGCATCCTCGCCTGGTTGGGCTCACCTGCCGATACCGCCGCCGCGGCGGCGCTGACCATTCGCTTCGTCGGCTGGGTCGGCACCGGCCTGTTCTGGCTCCTCAGCCTGGTTGCGGGCCTGCGCGTATACCGCCGGTTGGCGCGGCAATCATGAGGTGGCGCAGCGGACGGGCCTTCGACGCCGCGGCGCACCGGATCGACGCGCGGCGCGTGCCCCACAAGGTCGCCGCGCTGACCATCGACGTGGAGCACGACTACAACGGCGGCGGCAGCGAGGCGTTGAACCGGTTGCCCGATCTGCTGGCCGCGGTAGCGGGCATGGGGATGCCGTTGACGGCCTTCGTCGAAGGGCGCCTGTTCGTCGAACGCCCTGATCTTTGCACCTGCCTGATCGAGGCCGGGGCCGACCTGCACCTCCACTGCCATGACCACCGCCAGCCGGGCGACACCGCGGAGAGCCTCGAGGCGGGCATCGACGCGTTCGGGAGCTTCGTCGGCGCCGCGCCGCGCGGCTACCGCGCGCACACCTACGGCTTGACGGAAGATTTGTTCGACGCGCTGATGGCGGCCGGCTTCGCCTGGGATTCCTCCATCCTGCCGGGCATCGGCTTCGGCTGCCGGCCGGACGCCGTGTTTCGGCGCGGCGACTGGTTTCTGTTCGACGACTCGCTGGCTGAGTATCCGGTGGCGAGCTGGCGGTGGCGGGGCCGGGGCACGATCCCGTTCATCTGCTCCTACCGGCAGCTCCTGGGACCGTTCGGCGAATCGCTGCTGGAGCGCGCCGCGGCCTTGCCCGATCTGGTGGTATACGACATGCACATGGTCGACCTGGTGCCGGACGGCCGCCTCGGCAAGTCGCCGCTGCCGCTGTGGTTGAAGGGCGCCCACGCGCTGGTTCGGCGGCGCCAGCGGGGATTCGGCGACTTGGCGGCGCTGGGCGAACGCCTGCGCCGTCAAGGCTATCGCTGGACCACGATGACGGCGTTGCATGAACGGTCGATGAACGGGGCCGGCCGCGGCGAGCCCGGCGCGGTCGGCCAGGGCTAGGAGGGCTGCACGAGATACGGTTCCTCGTTCGGCGGCAGCGAGATCGCGGCCGTCTCCACGAACGCGGCGATGCGGGCGACCAAGCGGCCGTTCTGGGTGACCTCGAGCGGCGCTCCGAACCAGTCCGCCGGCCGCCTGAAGCGCAACGTCAGCGGCTGGTCGAACCGGTCATTGTCCAGGCCGTCGGCCAGCACGAACGCTATCCGGCGCGTCACTCCGTCCCGTTCGATCACCTGCAGGGCGGCCTCGGCGCGCTCCCGTTCCCGCAGGTAGAGCACGACGTCGTTCATCGGGGCGACCCAGAAGTCGCGGGCGGCGATGGCGCGCACGTCCCCCTCGAAGTCTTCCCATTCGTAGAATCCCCAACCCGCGCTGCCGATGTTGTGGTACACGGGTATGATCCATGCCGTCCTGGCGAGCGCCTGATCCAGGACCGGAACCAGCTCTGAAGTGTCGTTGATGCACCACTCGCACTCCCGGAAGCGGATGCTTTCCATGGTCAGGCCGGGCAGGAAGAACCAGTTTTCGGGGGTGGTGGCGGCGTCGGGGACGATGTACGGGGTCTGACCCATCGCCGGAAACGAGAGCCGGCCGGCCAGAAAGCCGGCGTCGGCCAGCGCCTGTTGGGTTTCCGCTTCGCCGCCGGCCCCGCGCGGATAGGCGTAGGCCACCGGCTCCAGCCCCAGATCCTCCATCACCTCGAAGCAGAGCCGGAACGAATCGTAGGCCTGAGCGTAGGTGAGGGCGTCGTGATCGACGTGCCAGTGCCCGTGTCCGAAGAAGCCGAACCCGTGGGCGGTGAGCGACAGGCTGTGCTCGATCGCGGCGTCGGTCATCGGTCGGTACAGGTCGCCGGGAACGACGTCCGGGACCAGCTCGGTCAAGTCGTGCTCGACCCAATCGGGCACCTGGTCGAGGTAACGCTGGGTGACTATCTCGTAGTCCAGCACCAGCCCCTCATCCAGTACCAGCTTGTCGATCCGGTTGGGCGCCCCGGACACGCCGTCATAGGTGATGGAGATCGCCGCGGCATGGTCGTCGAACCACTTCGCGATGGTGAGTTCGGGAGGCGCGGGAGGCGGCCGGCTGGCGGTGAACTCCGCGGCCCACAGCGGCTCGCCGCCGGCGGCGGCCTGCTGGCCGGTGCGGATGCCGGCGATTTCATAGGCGGGAAGCGGAACCACGGCCCGGCACCTTCCGTCGGCCGCCACGCCGTAGTCGCGGAAGTCGAACTCCAGATGGTCGAAGCCCTCGGCCGCGGCCGGGCGGAGGCGCAGGAAGAACTGCGCCCGGACATCTTCGGCGGCGCACGGCTCCTTGAGGTAGACCAGCGTGTTTCCGCGCCAGTGGACGGCGAAGTCGCGGCGCGCCCGCGGTTCGGTCAGCGTTACGTTCCAGAGTTGCCCGTCGCGCGGCGTAAACTGGCCGGTCGCAAGGTAGGCGATGCGGTAGTCGGGAAGATCGCGGATCGCCACGCAGCGACCGCGGTAGTGGAACCCGTGGCGGTCGAAGTCGAAGTCCAGGTTGTGAAACGCCCACGAGTGTAAGGGGAGATCGTTGTGGTTGACCGGGTGGACGTGGAGGAAGAACCGCGCCGCGGCGTCAGCGTCCCCACACCCGCTCTTGAAGTAGATCAGCCGGTTGGCGGCGGCGTCCAGGTAGACCGTGAACCCGGATTGAACGCCGATGCCGGCATCCTGCAGCAGGGGGCGCATGAAGCCGTCCGCTTCCGGCGTCCCGTCCGGCGCCCCGCTCCGCAGGATGACGCCGTCGTCCACGGCGGCCGCGACCTCCATTCCCGGCGTTCGTATCAATGTCTCCAGGTCGTAGCCGTGCCGTCCCGAGTCCTGGTAGAACCAGACGATGTAGTGCTCCCGGCCGGCGGCTCCTTCTGCGGCAAGCCGGGTCCGCGTCGGGGAAAGATCCCGCGGAAGCTGGCGCGGAGCGCCGGCCGCGGCCGGCGCCAGCAGGTAGAGCGCGGCGCCGTCGGTGCCGAGGAGCGGGGCCGCGGGCGTGCCGCCGGCGGCGTTCAGGTAGCGCATCACGGCGGACTCCGACCAGCGCCGCGAGGCGTAGCCGCCGCCGTTCGCGAGCCACTGGTTCACGTGTTCGGTAGTCGCTCCCACCTGCGGCGCGAACCACGTCGAGAACAGCAGCGCGGCGGCGAGCCGCCGCCCCACCAGCCCGCGCCGCTCCGGCCGAAGGGCGGCGATCAACCGGTCCAGGACGACCGCTGCCGTAACCAGCAACGGCGGGAACAGCGGCGCCAGGTGCCTGAGCTCCAGCGCGGCGCCGGCGGCGGGAAGGGCCAGCAGCAGATACAGCGCGTACGCCGCCGCGAACACGAGGGCAATGGCCGCGGCGTGAGGTGCCGGCAGGAGTTGGGAACGGGCCCGCGCGAGCAGGTACCCGGCGCCGGCCGCCGGTACCAGCAGAACCGCAATCCGCAACCCGAGCACGGCCGCGCGGGGATATCCCGCGGCGCCGGCGCCCGCGATTCCCAGGGCCAGCCGGTCCAGCAGGCCGAGCCCGGCGCCTCCGATGAGCCAGCGGACGAGTTCGCTGGTGGCGGTGTGGAGACTCGGCAGCGGCAGGAATCCGCCGGAACCGGCCGTTGCCAGTGACGCGCCGTTCACCACGACGCTGCTCACCAGCCATGCCCCGACCGCCGCCGCCGCTCCGCCGCTCCAGACCGCGGCGTGCGCCAGCCGGCTCCGCACCGCGGCGGTTCTCGGCAGCAACAGGAGCAGCGCCCCGCTGCCGATCAGCGCCACCCCGGCGTAGTGCGTCAGGCAAGCGGCGGCCGCGGCCGCCGTCGCCAGGAGGAGCGACGACCGCCGTCCGGTGCGCAGAAAGCGGTCCAGCGTGGCCAGCGCCGCGACGGCGAACAGGATGAAGGGGATCTCGGGCCACGCGTACACCGCGACGTCGACCAGCGAGGTCGACAGGACGCAGGCGCAGGCCGCCCAGACGGCCAGCAGCCGGGATCGGACGCGGCTGCGCACCCATGTGGCCACGGCGTATACCGTCAGACCGAAGGCGGCGGCATTGACGTATCCCGCCGCCGTGACCGCGTCCGCTCCGAACAG
Organism: Spirochaetia bacterium; assembly: GCA_965203515.1. Taxonomy (GTDB): domain Bacteria; phylum Spirochaetota; class Spirochaetia; order SZUA-6; family Bin103; genus CATQHW01. Next base: position 2,440,814 of record OZ241907.1, on the reverse strand, counting down.
GCCGGCGCCCGCCAGGGTCAGCGGGAAGAGCGGCGCCGCGGCTCGATACGGGGCGCCCAGAAAGGTGACCAGCCCGTTGCCGTCCAGCAGGTTGCGCGCGGCCGACACGTACAACGCCGAGTCGGCCGTCAGCCCCGGCCCGTAGGCGGCCTCCCGCAGCAGCACCAGCAGCGCGCCGACCCCGCCGAGCGCCGCCAGCAACATCGGCAACCCGTCCAGCCGGGCCGCGCGGCGAACGGCGCCGCTGCGCGCCAGAGCGCGCCGGGCGGCGTTCGCGGCGCGGCTGCGCGCCAGAGCGCGCCGGGCGGCGTTCGCGGCGTTCGCGGCGCGCCGGGCCAAGCCGGTCTCCAGGACGGCCGCGAGCGCGGCGCACAGCGTCAGCGAGTACGGCACGAACAGGTATCGCCCGCGGCGGTAGATCAGGTCGTCGGGCACCAGCAGCTGCACGGCGGCAAGCGCCATGAGCGCCGCGATCCACCCCATGGCGCGCAGCGGCGCCGGGCGGCCGCCGCGCGCCTGCAGGGCCGCGGCCCCGGCGGCCGCGGCGCACGCCAGGGCCGCGGCCCCGGTCAGGATTCTGCCGGCCGGCACGCTTCCCAACCCGACCTGCCAGTACGGCTCGAGAACGCCTGCGGTACCGGCCGGCAGACTCGTGATCGACTCCTCGACGGTCAGGTCCAGGACTAAGAGCCACCTGCTGGTCAAGAGCCGCCACGTCAGTCCATCCTGCGGTGCCCCTTCGCACGCTGCCCGCCACGCGAACCAGTCGGGAACGAGACACGCCTCGAGCGCCATCTTGGCCGCCTGACCCAAGGCGTAGGAGGCCGCGAATCCGGCGACGCAGAGCCCGATGCACCCGCCGGCGAGCCGCGCCCTGCGGGCCGGTTCGCCTTGGTGGCCGTACCCGAAGTAGACCAGCATGCCGATGAGCGTGAACAGCGGGATGGTGATCGCGTCGCCCAGCGACAGGTAGGCCGCCACCATGCCGGCGGCGAAGCAGACCAGCCGCGTCAGCCGCAGGCGCGTCTCCGGCGTGATCCCCGCCGGCAGCCGCGCGCGCATGACGACGACCAGCGCGACGGCCGCCCAGACCGTCCAGGCGTACGGCATGCCATTGGGTACGCCGGAGAACCAGCGGATGCCGGAGAACAGGCCGCCGAAGAGGATCAGCGGTGCCAGGATGATCAGCGTGCGGGGCGCGAGCAGCAGCAGCGCGGCCGCCAGCGCGATCCAACCGGCGTACGCGGCATACCGTATCAGGAGGCGGATGTCCTGAACGGAAAAGGCGCGCAGCATGATCGCATAGAGCGCCTTGCTTCCCCACCAGTAGTGCGTCGATGAGAATTCCTCATACAGGCGGACCCCGTTTACCGCGTCCGCCAGCTCGTCGCAGTAATCGTAGTAGACGTCTTGCGGCGCCAACCCCTTCAACAGCAGCGCGTCGCGGAAACCGTTGCTGCCGATTTCGGACGGCAGGAACGATCCGGCCAGGACCATCGTCGAAAGCTTGCAGTACTCGAATGGGGTATTGAATCCCGCGGCAAAGCTCTCGTTCGGCCGGTCGGTCTCGATCTCCGCGGCGAATCTCTGTGCGGCTGCGCGATAGTGAATCCGGTTGCCAAGGTAGTGCAGGAAGATGAACAGCGCCGTACCGAGCAGCGCCGCCGCCGCGTAGACGGCGATCGATGCCAGGGGGGAGCGCCGCCGCGGCGCTCCCCCCTCGGCTCCCGGACCGGTCACCGCTCGCTCGATCCGCGCACGGTCCCCTGCGTCGACAGCAGCCCGTAGAAGAACGCGGAGAATATCAGCTCGACGCCGCAGATCAGGAGCGTTACGGACGGAATCGCCACGCGCATCCGCAGCTCGAGGTTCGGGCTACCGGTCTGCGCCCATACGACCAGGCTCCAGACGCTTCCCGCCGCTCCCACCAGCACCAGCAGGAGTCCCGTCACCACGCCGCCTTCCAGGATCAGGCCGCTCTTCGGGTTCAGCCGCGCCCAGAGTCCGTCCGACAGACCGATGTTCTCGCAGAACGCGCTCGCCAGCAGCGAGAAGATGATCAGTTGCACCCCGCACACGACGAACACCGCGCCGAACAGCATGGTGTACGACCCGTACTCTCCGCCCGCTTCCACCGGATACAGGATCGGCGCCAGGATCGCCAGCGCGCCGGCCGCGAACAGCAGGCAGCCTGGGTAGAAGTAGAGCCAGCGGGGAGACAGCATCAACAGCAGCCGTAGATGACGCCAGCCGTCCCGCCAGACCCGCAGGTGCGAAACGCGGTCCGGGTCGATCGCGTGGCGCTGCGCCACCGCCACTTCCGCGATGCGCATGCCGGCCTGCACGGCCTTGACGATCATCTCGCTGGCCGCTTCCATCCCCGTGCACCGGAGCGCAAGGGAGCGCGCGCTCGACGCCTTGAATCCCCGCAGGCCGCAGTTGAAGTCGCTGACCGGCGAGCGGAACAGCACCTTGCCGACCACCGACAGGACCGCGGTGCCGGCGTTGCGCAACCGGCCCGAAGCGGCGGCGCCGTTCGCGAACCGGTTTCCGAACACGAAGTCGAAGCCGTCGCGCAGCCTTTCGTAGTACGGCTCCAGCGATCCCAGATCATGTTCACCGTCGCCGTCTCCCAGGATGACGAAGCGCCCGCGGGCGGCGTCGATGCCGGCGTTGATCGCGTTGCCGTACCCCGGGCTCGGCTCGGCAACGACCCGTGCGCCCGCGCCTTGGGCCAGATCGGCCGAGCGGTCGCGGCTGCCGTTGTCGACGACCACGACTTCGCCTTCGATGCCGTTCCGATCCAGGAATCCGCGGGCCTCGGCGACGCAGTGAGCGATGGAACCCTCTTCGTTGCGGCAGAGGATGACGATCGTGAGGTCGTACCGCGTTGGCGATGGATCGGGCGTTGCCGGCATGGCGGATCAGGATTCGGTTGGAGCGAGATCGGCGGCGCGCACCCAACCGAAGTTGCGGTAGCTGCCGAGCACGCGCACGTCGTACCAGTCACCCACGCGGCCCAGCACCGACAGCCGGTCCCCCCGCTGCAGGTGCATCCGCACGGAGGATCGATAGTCGGGGGAGGCGTGCACGGCGGCGCCGGTGCGCGGCGATCTCAGGAGCATCGGCCGTGCCGGCAGGAGCGCTTGGCGGTCGTGCGGGTCGCGCTGCTCCAGGTAGGCCAGCACGCCGCCGGCAAGGGCTCGGGCCGCTTCCTCCGGCCGCTCGCGCAGGTACGCACGGTCCCGGTCGTTGCTCAGGTAGCCCAGCTCGAAGATCGCCGCCGGCGTGGTGGCGGCGATGGCGTGCCGGTAGCGATAGCCGCTGAAGGCGTAGTAGCCGCGCATGTTGTAGGTGACCCCGTTCAGGTCCTCCGGCAGGCCGGTGGCCGGTCCGTAGTGGTCGCGCAATGCGGCGACCAGCAGGCGCGACGCCGGTGAGGCGTACCAGGGCGGCGACGCCTTGTAGCCGCGCACGGCGGTATTGGCGTTGCCGTCGGCGTGGATCGCCACGAAGGCGTCGGCGTCGAATCCTGGCGGGATGGTGGCCGGCAGGATCGCGACCTCGACGCCTTCGGCCTTGAGGATGTCTGCGGCCGCGTGAACGACCGCCCGGTTGATCTCCACCTCGCTGATGCCGCCGGCCTGCGCCCCGGTGGAGGTGCGCAGGCGGCGCAGTTCGTCGGGCAGCAGCGCCGCGTCCAGGTGCCCGATCTGCAGACCGACCAGCCACGGCGCATCGGCGCCGCGCACCACGGCCGGCACGGCGACGGTCTCGGCCTCGCCCGCGGCGGGCGGCGCCGCGCGGCGGTCATCGTAGCGCCCGATCATCCACGGGACCACGGCGACCGCCGCCAGCACAAGCACCGCGACGGCGGCCGGCCGCACGCGCTTAACGGACTTCACGGGACCCGCAAAGTATACTCACGCTGGCGGTTTCACAGAAAGCGGAGGCGATGCTGGCCGCGCGATGCTGGCCACGCCAGGGGCCGGCCGGCTATGATCGCGCGGCGTCAGGCCGGCGACGGCCCGGAGACCGACTGCATGCGCAACCAGATCGCCGACCGCGCGGGCGTTCGCTACGAGCCCGACGACAAGCCTCCACGGGCGCTGACGTTCGGCCTTGGGGCGCAATTCATGATACTGAGCATCGCCGGCGTGGTCCTGACGCCGGCGATCGTGATCCGCGCCGCCGGCGGCAGCGAAACATATCTGTCGTGGGCGGTGTTTGCGGCCGTCGCGGTGAGCGGCGTCACCACCATGCTGCAGGCGATCCGCGTGGGTCGGATCGGCGCCGGCTACGTGCTGCTGATGGGTACGTCCGGCGCGTTCATCGCGGTCTGCGTCACGGCGTTGGCGCGCGGCGGGCCCGCCATGCTCGCCACGCTGGTGATCATCTCGTCCCTGTTCCAGTTCGCGCTGGCCGCGCGGCTCTCGTTGCTGCGCCGGGTGCTGACGCCCACCGTGGCGGGTACGGTGATCATGCTGATCGCGGTCACGGTGATGCCGATCGTCTTCGACATGCTGAAGCAGGTGCCGGACGACGCTCCGCCGCTGTCGGCGCCGGCGTGCGCGCTGGCAACCGTGCTGGTCATCGCCGGACTGGCGCTGAAGGCGACCGGCCCGCTGCGCCTCTGGGCGCCGGTCATCGGCGTCGCCGCCGGCTCCGCGGTCGCCGGCGCGTTCGGCGTCTATGACGCGGCCGCGGTCGCCAGGGCGGCGTGGATCGGCATTCCCGACAGCGGCTGGCCCGGCTTCGACCTGAGCTTCGGACCGATCTTCTGGGCGCTTCTTCCGGCATTCGTGTTCGTGACGCTGATCGGCGCCATCGAGACGATCGGCGACTCGGTCGCGATCCAGCGCGTCTCCTGGCGCCGGCCTCGGGCGATCGACTTTCGCGCGGTGCAGGGCGGGTTGGCCGCCGACGGGGCGGGCAACCTGCTGTCCGGCCTGGCGGGAACCGTACCCAACACGACCTATTCGAGCTCCGTCGCCATCACCGAGCTCACCGGCGTCGCGGCCCGTCGCGTCGGCGTCGCTATCGGCATCGTCTACGTCGCGCTGGCGTTCCTGCCCAAGGCGCTGGCGGCGGTGGTGGCGATTCCCGGGCCGGTGGGCGCGGCCTACCTGCTGGTGATCATGTCGATGCTCTTCGTACAGGGCTTGAAGATGGTGGTGCATGACGGGATCGACTATCGCCGGGGACTGGTCGTCGGCATCTCGTTCTGGGCCGGCACCGGCTTTCAGAGCGGCGTGATCTTTCCCCGGTACTTCTCGGAGTTCGCCGGAGGTCTGCTGCAGAACGGCATGACCGCCGGCGGTCTGGTGGCGATCCTGATGACGCTGTTCATGGAGTTGACCGCGCCCCGGCGCAGCCGCCTCGAAGTAGAGGCCGATCTGTCCAACCTGCCGAAGATCACGGCGTTTCTCGGTGCGTTCGCCTCCCGCAACGGCTGGGACGCGGCGATGGCGCAGCGTCTCGACGCCGCCGCCGAGGAGACGCTGCTGTCGCTCATCGGACCGGATGAAGCGGGTCAGGAGCGCGACCGGCGGCGACTGCTGCTGGTCGCCTACCGGCAGGACGGCGGGGCGGTGCTCGAGTTCACCGCGTCCGCCGGCAGGGAGAACCTCCAGGACCGGCTCGCGCTGCTCGAAGCGCCGTCCGCCGAGGCCCCGGACGAGCGGGAGTTCTCGCTGCGGCTCCTGCGGCACCTGGCGTCTTCGGTGCGGCACGAGCAGTACCACGACACTGAGATCGTGACCGTCCGCATGGATGCGCCGCCGCGCGGCGGCGAGCAGTCGGCCGGCTGAAGGGCGGCTGCTCGCTGACCGGACGCGCTCCGTGCCCGGCGCTCAGAAGGGCGCGGAGCGCGCCGGAAAGTGGCGGTAGCGGTCGCGGCCGCGGACCAGCACCGGTTCGTGGCTGCTGCCGTAAGAGTCGGGGCGCACCTGCCGGACCATCGGGGAGATATAGCGGGCCACCAGTCCGCATCGCCGCCGGGCGGACCGATTGGGGTTGCTGGCGTGCACCAGCCGGCCGTGATGGACCGACATCTGGCCGGCGCGCAGCTCCAGGTCGACGGCGCCGGCGGCGTCGACCTGGTCGTCCGGTATCTCCTGGTTGATCGACAGCAGGTTGCCCTGCCGCTGCGCGGTGCCGTGCACCTTCACGCCCTCGCGATGGGAGCGCGGCAGCACCCGCATGCAACCGTTGGCGGCGTCGCTGTCGTCGATCGCGATCCAGGCGCTGTGCGCCTCGGCCGGCTCCAGCCCCCAGTAGGTGACGTCCTGATGCCAGGCGACGTACGACTCGGCGTCGGGGTCGGGCCGCTTGTTGAAGAAGTGGGTGCCGAGCAGCATCAGGTCGGGCCCCATCACCTGCTCCATCACGTCGAGCACCCGCGCATCGGTGGTCAGCCGCCACACGAACTCGTCCCGGAAGTGGCGGCCCTGCAGGCCGACCTGCCGCTGTTCGGCCGGCGCCGAGCGCTCCAATTCGTCGAACGCGCGGCGTAGCTCCGCCACCTCGCGCGCATCGAGCACGTCGATGCCGGTCAGGAAGCCGGTGTCGTGGTAGCGGGCGCGGAGCGGCGGGTCGTGGCGCGTCATGGGGCCGGACTATACGATGCGGCGCAGGCCCTCGGCGAGCCGGCGCAACGCTTCCGCAAGGGTGTCGTCGTCGGGTGCGGCGTACGCGATGCGCAGGTAGCAGCCGCCGGTCAGCCCGAACGCCGTGCCCGGCACGACCGCTACGCGGTGTTCGCAAATCAGCCGCGACGCGATCGCTACCGAGTCGGCGTCGGTCGCCACGCGGGCCAGCACGTAGAAGGCGCCGCGGGTCGCCGGCGCCTCCACCAGCGGCCGCAGCGCGCCGAGCGTCCTCAGCACCGCCGATCGCCGGGCGGAGATCGCCGCGAGCTGGCCGCGGCAGTAGTCGACGCCGGCGTCCAGCGCGGCGACGGCCGCGAATTGCGATATGATCGCCGGACAGATCGCGATCGTGTCCTGGATCTTGGCGGCCGCGTCGTGCAGGTACGCGGGCATGCGCAGGTAGCCGATCCGCCAGCTCGCCAATCCGTACGCCTTGGACAGGGAATAGAGGGAGATCGTGTGGTCGCCCGCGTCGGGGAGCGAGCCGGGTGAGAAGTGTTCGGCGCCGTCATGGAGGAAGTACTCGTACGCCTCGTCGTGGACGTGAAAGAGACCGCGCTCGGCGCACAGGCGGTTCAGAGCGCACAGGTCCGCGCGCGGATAGACCGCCCCGGAAGGATTGTTCGGGGAGATGGTGACCACCGCGCGCGTGTTGGCGGTGACCGCAGCCTCCACGGCGTCGAGGTCGAGCTGAAAGTCGCGGCCGGTTTCGACCAGCACGGGCCGGCAGCCGGCCATCGTCACGGCCATCTCGTGGTTGAAGTAGTACGGGGACATCAGCACCACCTCGGCCCCTTCGTCGCAGATCGCCAGCAGCGCGTTGACAAACGCCATGTTGCCGCCGGCGGTCACCATCAGCTCGTGCTCGTCGTCGACGGCGATCCCGTTCTCCCGCGACAGCTTGGCGGCGATACGCTCGCGCAGCGCGGGAATGCCGTACACCGACGCGTACTTGTGGTTGTCGGCGTCCGCCAGAAAGCGATCCAGCGCCGCCCGCACGCCCGGCGGCGGAGGATAGCCGACCACGCCCTGTCCCAGCGAGATGGTGCCGGGGTTCTCGGCGATCAGGCGGTGAATACGCGGGATGACCGGCGGCTGCACCCGCCGCAGGCGGGCGGACTGGCCGAACCGGTCCGGTGGACTCTGCATCCTCTCAGTATACGCGCCGAAATGCGTGCGCGGGAGTGCGCGGGCGGAAGTGCGCGGCCCGGGAGGGCCGGGAGGGTTGGCGGCGCCAACCGCGGCAAGCTACCGTGCAGGCAGCAACGCTTTTGGCCTCTGTCCGCTGACAGGGGGAATGGAGATCGAATGGCAGGGAAAATCGGTTGGATCGGAACCGGAGTGATGGGGCGCTCGATGTGTCTGCATCTCCGTCGGGCCGGATACGGGGTGGCGGTCTACAACCGCTCGAAGGACAAGGCGCAGGATCTGCTGGACGCCGGGGCCGTGTGGTGCGACACGCCGGCCGGTGTGGCCGAAGGCAGCGAGGCGGTCTTCACCATCGTCGGCTATCCGCGCGACGTGGAGGAGGTCTACCTGGGATCGGGCGGCGTGCTGGAGGCGACCGAGAGCGGCAGCATGGTGATCGACATGACCACCTCGGAACCGGCGCTGGCCAAGCGTCTCCACGAACGGGCGGCGCAGCGCGGCGTGGCTTCGCTCGACGCGCCGGTCTCCGGGGGCGACACGGGCGCTCGCGCCGGGACGCTGGCGATCATGGTCGGCGGCGACCGCGCCGACTTCGACCGGGCCATGCCGTACTTCCGCGTCATGGGCGAGAACATCGCCTACATGGGAACGGCGGGCGCCGGCCAGCACACCAAGATGAGCAACCAGATCCTGATCGCCTCCACCATGGTCGGGGTCGTGGAATCGCTGCTCTACGGCCACCGCGCCGGCCTGGACCGCGACGAGATCATCGCCGTGATCGGCAAGGGGGCGGCGAGCTGCTTTGCCATCAACAACCTGGGGCCGCGCATCGTCAAGGGCGATTTCGAGCCGGGCTTCTTCATCAAGCACTTCGTAAAGGACATGGGCATCGCCCTGGCGGAGGCGCAGGCGATGCGGGTGGCCTTGCCGGGGCTGTCGCTGGCCAACCAGTTCTACACCGCAGCGATGGCGGAGGGGCTGGAGGACCGGGGCACGCAGGCGCTGTACCGGGTGCTGGAGCGACTGAGCGCCTGATCGGACCGCGGGCTGCCCGCCGGGCAGCCCGCGGCCGAAAGCCGAAAAGGCCAGCTACTTGAGGTAGAGCCGGGTGGCGTGGGTCTCCCAATCACGGCCGCCGTTGGCGTAGTAGTACTCCAACCACTCGTCGTAGTAGTCGAGCGGGCGCTCGCCGGTGACGATCTGCACCGTCATCACGAACGAGTCGAGCTTGGCGTCGCCGGCCATCATGGCGCCGATGTCCTCGCCGTTCTCGTAGCGCACCGCTCCGCCCACGACCGGGAACCACAGGTCGAGGTTGTTGGCGCCGTAGATCCCGTTCGGATCCAGCACGTGCTCCTCGATGAGACTCTGGATGGCGCTGGACTGGAGACTGTAGGTGCTGAACGTCCCGCCCCAGTAGAAGCCGAAGCCGAACTGTTCGGTACGGTCGGCGACGCTCAGGGCGTTGATCGCCGGCAGCAACTGCGGCGCGGTCTCACCTTCCGGAATCGTGTAGTGATCGCCTTCGATCCCGTATTCGGCCAGGAATTTGGTCTCCCGGTCCTGCGAGATCACGTCCGCCACCTGCATGATCTTGTGCATGTGCTCGTGGTCGTCGTCCAGGTGCTTGCCGAACACGATGAGCTGCGTCAGGAACGGGTTCCAGACCCGCTGCAGCGGCTTGCTGTCCGCGTCTCTGGCGATGTGGGTGGCCGGCACCGCGACCGCGCCGGGCACGTTGTGGAACAGCTCCCCGATGAAGCGCGCGTGCTCGTCACCCGTCCAGTTGCCGCGCCCCAGCCATTCGCTGGTCAGGTAATCGCCCTGGGCGAAGACCCGGAACTTGTCGGCGTTGGTGTGGGTGATGAACTCCGGGTCGATGTAGCCCTTGGCGTACCAGTCGCTCAGCGTCGCCAGCGCTTCCTTGAACTCCGGCAGGGTGAAGTGCTGCTTGATCATGCCGTCGCGCACGCTCTGGCCGCCCGCCGTGATGCCGTAGGCGTTGAACACCTGGTCGAACGCCTGCCACCACGGTGACTTGCCGGACGCGCCCATCGGATACTTGCTCGGAAACGCGGCCTTGTAGGCGGCGAACACCTCCTCGGTCTCGGCGATGGTGGTGGGAATCTCGTATCCCAGATCGTCGAGGATGTCCTTGCGCCACATCTGACCGGATGGCACCCAGCCGAGATCCCAGATGCGCGGCGTACCCCACATGCGGCCATCGCTGGCGTCCTGGTACGTGGCCCAGGTCGCATCTTCGTCCAGTCCGAGCTGGTTCATCAGCCCGCGCAGCCACTTGGTCGACTCCGGCATGTGTTCTTCCATCTCCGCCAACTCGAACTTGGCCGACGCCTGGCGCAGAAAGTCCTCGTTGATTTGGAACGCATGGAACAGATCGGGCAGATCGTTGGCGGCCAGGTTGAGCTGGATGATCTCCATGTGGTTGTCTATCGCGCCGTAGATATCGAACTTGACGTCGAAGCCGACTTTCTGGCTCACCAGCTCTTCGAGCATCGGCGGGATCGGCGCGTCCGGTCCGGGTACGCCGCGGGTGCCGAACCACCGGATCACCGTCGGGTCCTCGGCGGCGCTCCCTTCCGCTTCGGCGGCCGCGCCGGCCAGGCCGCTTGCCAGTACCAGAAACAGCAGTGCCGTTCCGGTGAGTGATAAGAACCGTTTCATCGTGCCTCCTCGTGAGAACGATAGTGGATTGTTGCGTCCCGTTACCCGAGACGTTCCTGACCGGCTAGCCCTTCAGCGAACCGATCATGATGCCCTTGACGAAGTAGCGCTGGAAGAACGGATAGGTCAACACGATCGGAACCGTCACCACCATCAGAATGGCGGCGCGCAGCGACTCCGGGGTGTATTCCTGAAACTCCATGGCCAGCGCCTGCTCGTCGATGCTGGTGGCGGTGAACGAGGCATCGATCAGCACGCGGCGCAGGATCTCCTGCAGGATGCGGATCGGGGGCCGCTGGATGTAGATCAACGCGTCGAACCAGGAGTTCCAATGCTGGACCATCGACCACAGCGACAGGGTGGCGATGATCGGCATCGATACCGGCACGTAGATGCGGAACAGGATGGTGATGTCGTTGGCGCCGTCGATGCGCGCGCTCTCGGCCAGCTCTTCGGATACCGACATCATGAAGTTGCGCGCGATGATCAGCGAGAACGCATTGGCCACCGGCGGCAACACCAGCGCCCAGATCGTATTCATCATTCCCAGCGACCGCACCAGCAGGAAGCTGGGCACCAGCCCGCCGGAGAAGAACATGGTGAAGACCACCAGAAAGGTCCAGAAGTTGCGGTACGGCAGGTACCGCTTGGACATCGAGTACGCCATCATGATCAGCACGCTGACGGTGATCGAGGTGCCGAGCGCGGTGCGCAGGGTGGTCCAGAAGAACGCCGGCGCGATCGACCCTCCGAGCAGCACGCGCCGGTACGATTCGAGGGTCATGCGGCCCAGGTGCGGGAGCAGGTGCAGGCCCTTCGCCTGGGCGTCGACGCGGTTGCTCAGCGACAGGGTGATCTGATTGAGGAACGGGTAGACGATGGTGGCGCAGAGCAGCAGGATCAGGCCGACGTTGATGAGGTCGAACACCCGGTCCCCGGTGCTGCGGCGGTGCATGAGGCTCCGCCCGGCTACCACAGGGTCGCCTCGGAAAAGGACTTCGTGATGCGGTTGGCCAGGAGCAGCAGGACGCAGCCGATCACGTTCTTGGCCAACCCGACGGCGGTGGCGAAGCTGTACTGAATCCCCTCCAAGCCCATCCGGTAGACGTAGGTGTCGATGATGTCGGCCACCTCGTAGACCGCCGGATTGTAGAGGTTGAAGATCTGATCGAACCCCGCCTCCAGCAGGTGCCCGACGCGCAGGATGAACAGGATGACGATGGCCGGGGCGATCGACGGGATGGTGATGTGCCACATCAGACGGAAGCGGCCGGCGCCGTCGATGGTGGCCACCTCGTACAGCTCCGGATTGATGCCGGCGATCGCGGCCAGATAGATGATGGTCCCCCAGCCGATCGACTGCCACACGTCGGAGATGATGAGGATGGCGATGAACCACTGCTGGTCGGCCAGCAGCACCGGGGGCACGGCCCCGAACAGGGAGAAGACGTAGCCGAGCAGGCCGGTGGAGGGCGACAGCACCTGACGCACCAGCCCGGCGATCACCACCCAGGACAGGAAGTGGGGCAGGTAGGAGATGGTCTGCACCGTGCGCTTGAACGCGCCCACGCGCAGCTCGTTGAGCATCAGGGCCAGGATGATCGGCGCCGGAAACCCCACCAGCAGGCGCAGCAGGCTGATCTCGACGGTGTTCATGAAGACCCGCCCCACGCCGGGATAGGTGAACAGCCGGTCGAAGTACTTCAAGCCGGCCCACGGGCTGCCCAGGATGCCGTCGGCGGCGACGAAGTCCTTGAACGCCAAGGTGACGCCGTAGATCGGGACGTAGCGGAAGACGACGAAGAAGAGGAGCCCCGGAACCATGAGGATGAAGAGGTACCGGGCCCGGTTCAGCTCGGCCAGACGGTTCTGCCAGCGCGTTCGTTTGGCGACCGCCGACGGAACGGTGGTGCTGCTCAAGGAGATCAGGGTAGCCGCCGGGGGCGCCGGCCGGCAAGATCACGCGTGCGCTGGCTCACCGTCCGCGCGGCGGCCGCTTGACCGCGGCCCGGGGGCGCCGGGATACTGTCTCGGGGGCGCCGGGATGCTCCGGCCAGCAAACCAGGGGGGAGGGTGCGGGTCGAGACGGACGCTCCGCTGACCGCCTGCAACACGTTGCGCGTCGCGGCGGCGGCGCGCTACGCGGTACGCGTGGGCGGCCCGTCCGACCGCGCGGCGCGGGAGCTGGCCGAGTTGCTCGCCGGCCCGCGCTTCGACCGACTGCCGCGGTTGGTGCTTGGCGGCGGCAGCAACGTCCTCTTCGTCGGCGACTACCCCGGCGTCGTGATCCTGCCGCGCGCCGACGGCGTCGCCGTACGGGAGATGGAGGAGGCGGAGTCGGTGGTCGTCACGGCCGCCGCCGGTCACGACTGGCACCGGCTGGTGCGTCATGCGGTGGCGCGCGGCTGGGGCGGCATCGAGAACCTCAGCCTGATCCCGGGATCGGTCGGCGCGGCGCCGATCCAGAACATCGGCGCCTATGGGGCGCAGCTCTCCGACGTCTTCGTCGACCTGCAGGCGGTGCCGCTGGCCGGCGGCGGCGAGCCCCGAACCATGGACGGCGCCGCGTGCGCGTTCGGCTACCGGGACAGCGTGTTCAAGCGCAGCCTGCTGCGCGACCGGATGCTCATCACCGAGGTGCGCCTGCGGCTGTGCAAACGGCCGCGGCTGAACCTGGCGTACGCCGGGGTGCGCGAGGAGCTGGCGCGGATGGCGGTTGCCGATCCCACGGTCGCCGACGTGAGCCGCGCGATCGTGCGCCTGCGCCGCCGCAAGCTGCCCGATCCGCTCCGTCTGCCCAACGCCGGCTCCTTCTTCAAGAATCCGGTACTGACGCCCGACCGCTACGAGCGGGTCCGGGAGCGCTGCCCCCGGCTCGCCGGGGTGGCGGCTGACCGCGGCTACAAGGTGCCGGCGGCGCAGCTGATAGAAGCGTGCGGCCTGCGCGGCCGGCGCTTCGGCCGCGCAGGCGTAGCCGAGCGCCATGCCCTGGTGCTGGTCAACCACGGCGGGGCCAGCGGCGCGGAAGTGCTGGCCGCGGCCCGAGCGGTGGAAGAGGCGGTCGCCGAACGCTTCGACGTGCGGTTGGAACGCGAAGTGCGGGTGATCGGCGGCGATGAGGGGGCCGTCTGATCACGGTTCATCGTACGATTCGGCATTCTCCAGCAGCCGTTCCTGATGCCAGACCGGCGTCCGCTTCTCGGCCGGCTCCGGCCGGCGGACGGAACGCCTTTCGTGCTGCCGGGCTTTCGCCCTGAGACGCCGCCGCCTGCCGCCGTCATCCGCCAACGGCTCGTCGGGTTCGCCGTTCCACAGGAGCCCGGGCCGGGGAAGACGATAGTAGTTGGCCGGGTCGTCGACCGACGCAACGGGTTTGGCCGATGCATCGGGGTCGCGGATGAAGCGGCCGCGGGCGCCCCGCCGATCAGGCGAGGTCGTAGCGGCCGAGGTTCATCACCTTGTTCCAGGCGGCCACGAAGTCACGCACGAACGCCTCCTGCCCGTCGTCGCACCCGTAGACTTCGGCGATGGCGCGGAGTTCGGAGTTGGAGCCGAAGATCAGGTCCGCTTCGGTGGCGGTCCACTTGACGCCGCCGGAGGCAGCGCGGCCCTCGAACACGCCGTCGGCTGAAGACGCCTGCCATTCGGTGTCCATGTCGAGCAGGTTCACGAAGAAGTCATTGCTCAGCGCGCCCGGCCGGTCCGTGAAGACGCCGTGCGCGGACTGCCCCGTATTCGCGTTCAGGACGCGCAGGCCGCCCACCAGCGCCGTCATCTCGGGCGCGGTCAGCGTCAGCAGGCAGGCCCGCTCGACCAGCATCTCGGCCGCTGACGTTCCGTTGCCGCCCTTGACGTAGTTGCGGAACCCGTCCGCGGTCGGTTCGAGGACGGCAAACGACTCCACGTCCGTCCACTCCTGCGCCGCGTCCGTGCGCCCGGGCGCAAAGGGGACCTGCACGTCGTGTCCGGCAACGCTCGCCGCCTGCTCGACGCCCGCGCATCCGGCAAGGACGATCAGGTCGGCAAGCGAGACCCGCATGCCGCCGCTCTGCGCGGCGTTGAACTCCGCCTGTATCCCCTCCAGCGTCCGCAGCGCCTGCGCCAGCGCGGCCGGATCGTTCACCTCCCAGTCATTCTGCGGCGCAAGGCGGAGGCGCGCCCCGTTCGCACCGCCGCGCTTGTCGGTGCCGCGGAAGGTCGCCGCCGCCGCCCAGGCGGTCGCGACCAACCGGGAAACGGACAGGCCCGAGGCGAGCGCCTTGGCCTTGAGGTCGGCGATCTCCCGCTCGCCGATCAACTCATGGTCTACGTCGGGCACCGGGTCCTGCCACAACTGCGGCTCCGCGGGGACCAGCGGTCCGAGATACCGGCTGCGCGGCCCCATGTCGCGGTGGAGCAGCTTGAACCACGCCTTGGCGAAGGCATCTTCGAGGTCCGCCGGGTTCTCCAGGAAGCGCTGCGAGATCGGAGCGTAGACCGGGTCCTCGCGCAGCGACAGGTCGGTGGTGAGCATCATCGGGGCGTGCTTCCTGGCCGGGTCGTGAGCGTCCGGCACGGTGGCCACCTGGGCCGCATTCACGGGCGCGTACTGCGACTTGCCGGCAGGGCTCTTGGTCAGTTCCCACTCGTGATGGTGCAGGTTCTCCATGAAGTTGTTGTCCCAGCGCGTGGGGTGGGTGGTCCAGGCGCCCTCCAGGCCGCTGGTGATGGTGTCGCCGGCCTTGCCGCGGCCGTACCCGTTGCGCCAGCCGAAGCCCTGCGCCTCCACGCCGGCGCCCTCCGGTTCGGACCCGACGTGAGACTCCGGGCCGGCGCCGTGCGCCTTGCCGAAGGTGTGGCCGCCGGCGATCAGCGCGACCGTCTCCTCGTCGTTCATCGCCATGCGGGCGAAGGTGGTGCGAATGTACTTCGCGGCGGCCGCGGGGTCCGGGTTGCCGCCCGGCCCCTCCGGGTTCACGTAGATCAGCCCCATGTGGTCGGCGCCGAGCGGGCCCTGGAGTTCACCGTCATCGTCGTGGCGTTCGTCGCCGAGCCACGTGGTCTCGGCCCCCCAGTCGGTCTCGTCCGCCTCCCACACGTCCGGGCGGCCGAAGGCGAACCCGAACGTCTTGAACCCCATCGACTCCAGGGCGCAGTTGCCGGCGAAGATGATGAGGTCGGCCCACGACAGGCTGCGGCCGTACTTCCGCTTGACCGGCCAGAGCAGGCGGCGCGCCTTGTCCAGGTTGCCGTTGTCGGGCCAGCTGTTCAGGGGCGCGAAGCGCTGGTCCCCCGAGCCGCCGCCGCCGCGGCCGTCGGTGATGCGATAGGTGCCGGCGGCGTGCCACGTCATGCGGATGAAGAGCGGCCCGTAGTGGCCGTAGTCGGCCGGCCACCAGTCCTGGGAGGTCGTCATCACCTGCTCGATGTCCTGCTTCAGCGCTCCGACGTCGACGGCCTTGAACGCCTCGGCGTAGTTGAAGCCCTCCCGCATCGGGTCCGATTTGGGAGAGTTCCGACGAAGCGCCCTCAGGCTCAACCGATTCGGCCACCAGTCCTGGTTCGTGGTCATAGCATCTCTCCGTAGGGCAAGCTGTCGAGCATAGCGCGATCTTTCGTTACCTGCGGTGCGCCAAGGCCCATGCCGGCCTTGATCGTCGACGCTCGGAAGGCCGGTGTCAACCGAGCGGACCGTCGCGCGCCGGCGGTCACCGGTGCGCCGGCGGCTTGGGGCCCGGCGGCCCGGCCCGGCGGCTTGGGCGCCGTTTCCGCGCGTTTCGCCGCGCGGCTGGACGCTGCGGCGCTCGGAGCGGCATGCTGCGCGCGGGGGTGAAATCATGGAGCATGCATTTCGATTCGTCGACGGCTGGGGAGGCGGCCCTTCGGGTCGAACCTTGGGGATCGCCTCCGGCGTGGCCGTCGACAGCCGCGACCGGGTGTACGTGATCGATCGCGAGCCGGACCCGGCTATCGTCGTGTACGACCGCGACGGCGTCCTGATCACGGTGTGGGGAGAGGACATCTTCAGCGTCCCCCACGAGCTGTGGATCGACGAGCACGACCGCGTGCTGGTCGCCGACTGCGGCGACCACACGGTGCGCATCTGTACCGCCGACGGTCAGGTGCTGCAGACCCTGGGCACGCCGGGCATGCCCGGCGACGTCGGCATGCCCTTCAACCGGCCCACGCGCGCGGTCGTCGCCCCGGACGGCGAGATCTGGGTGGCCGACGGCTACGGCCAGGAGTGTCTGCACCGCTTCTCCGCCGCCGGCGAGCTGCTGGCGACCTTCGGCGGCCGCGGCGCCGGCCCGGGCCGCTTCACGCTGCCGCACTCGGTTGCGTGCGACGACCGCGGCCGCGTGCTGGTCGCCGACCGGGAGCCCAACAACCGTATCTGCGTGCTCGATCGGTCAGGGCGTCAGGTGGCCGAATGGCGCGGCCGGCGCTCGCCCTGCGGCCTGTTCGTGGGCAGCGATGGAACGGTCTACCTGGCCGACGGCAGTCTGGCGATCCTGGATGGGAACGGCACCGAGCTGGCCGACGTTCCGATGCCGGAACAGCCGGGCGACCGCGCGCATGGGGCGCACAGCGTGTGGGTCGATCGGCACGGAGACATCTACGTGACGGAGGTCGGCGTGGAGAACCTGGTGCACAAGCTCACGCGTTCGTAGGCCGGCGCTCTACCACTTCAACAGGTTGCCGCCGAACGTGAGGCCGGCGCCGAAGCCGACGGTGATCAGCAGGTCGCCGCGGCCGATATGGCCGCGCTCGTACAGCTCGTTCAAGGCGATGGGGATGGTCGCCGCCGACGTGTTCGCGTATTCCTCGATGTTCAGGTAGAACTTCTCGGTGGGGATGCGCGACCGTTTGGCGGCCGCCTCGATGATCCGGCGGTTGGCTTGGTGCGGGACGATGTAGGTGATGTCGTCGATCGTGAGCCGGTTGCGGTCCAGGATCTGCCGGATCACCTCGATGATCGCCGGGACCGCGAAGTTGTAGACCGGCTGCCCCTCCATCTTGATCAGCAGGTCGCGCTCGGCGCTGTGGCCCGGCTTGAACGGCGCGCGCGTACCGCCGACCTCCCGCGCCAGATACGAAGCGCCCGATCCGTCGGCCTTGAGCACCGAGTCCAGGATGCCCCGCCCGTTGGCCGAGGGGCTGATCACCGCGGCGCCGGCGCCGTCGCCGAACAGCACGCAGGTGCTGCGGTCGGTCCAGTCGACGATGCGCGTCAGCACCTCGCTGCCGATCAGCAGCACGCGGTTGGCGGCCCCCGAGGCTATGAACCCCTTCGCCGTCTCCAGGCCGTAGACGAACCCCGTGCAGCCGACCCCGATGTCCATCGCCGCGGCGTTCTTCGCGCCGATCTTGTCCTGTACGATGCAGGCGGTCGACGGGAAGCCGACGTAGTCGGAGGAGGCGGTGGCCACCAGCACCATGTCGATCGACTCCGGGTCGGTCCCGGAACGGTCCAGCGCTACCTTGGCGGCCTGAGCTCCCAGGTCGGAGGCGGCTTCGTCCTCGCTGGCGACGTGGCGATAGCCGATGCCGGTGTGCGATCGGATCCATTCGTCTGAGGTGTCCAGAAACGCGGCAAGCTCGTCATTGGACATGCGTCGGGACGGCGTGTAGGCGCCGATCCCCTCGATTCTTGCGCCCATCGGGTCTCCTTGGAGCGGTATGGTGGTCGGTCCGCCTTCGGAAGACGACTGTCGGTCGCCGACTGTAAGCCCCGGTCTTCACGCGGTCAAGCGGTCCGCCGCGGGTGCGGGCCAGCGACAGGTAGCCAAGACCGAAGAATGGCCGAAGGACGGCCCGCCTGGGCGCGCGGGCCAGCCGTTGACCTGCCGAGGCGGGAAAGGGTACGGTGCGGTCAGCACCACCCAAATGCGGACGTGTTTCCTGTTCCCGGCGCAGGGCGCCCAGTACCCGGGGATGGCCCGTGATCTCTGGGAGCGCAGCCATGCGGTCAAGGATCTGTTCGGGGTCGCCTCCGAGGCCACGGGCGTCGACCTGCGGCGCCTGCTGTTCGAAGGTACCGAGGAGGAGTTGCGCGCCACCGACCGCACGCAGATAGCGGTCACCCTGGCCAACCTGTCGGCGGCCGCGGTGCTCGGCGAGCACGGCGTGACCGGCGACGGCTTCGCCGGGTTCAGCCTTGGCGAATACTCGGCGCTGCACTTGGCCGGGGTGATCGCCGCGGCCGACATCTTCCCGATCGCCAAGGCGCGCGGCGTCGCCATGGAGGCGGCCAGCCGCGCCTCCGATACCGCCGAAGGGCGCTCTGGGATGGCCGCGGTGGTCGGGCTGGCGCCCGAGCGCGTGGAAGCCGCGATCGCCGATCTGCAGGCCGGAAGCGTCTTCATCGCCAACTACTCCAGCCCGCGGCAGGTGGTGTTGGCCGGCACGGCCGGCGGGCTGCGCGATGCGGAAGCGGCCTGCATGGAGGCGGGTGCGCGCCGTTTCATCGCCCTGAAGGTCTCCGGGCCGTTTCATTCGCCGCTGATTCGCGACGCGGCCGATCGGCTGGCGGAGGTGCTGGCCGACGTGCCGTTCGCGGATCCGGTGCGGCCGGTCTACGCCAACGTCACCGGCGCGCGGGTCACCTCCGGCAGCGAAGCGCGCGATCTCTGCGTCCGGCAGGTGGTATCGAGCGTGCGCTGGACCGATGAGGTGGCCGCCCTGCAGGCCGACGGATACCGGCGCTACCTGGAGGTCGGGCCGGGCCAGGTGCTCGCCGGCCTGTTCCGAGGCTTTCCCGGCCGGTTGCGGTGCGAGGCGGCCGGCACCCTGGAGGCGATCGAAGCGGTCTCGGCGGCGACGGCATGAGCCTGGCCGGCGCGGTCGCGGTGGTGACCGGCGGCTCGCGCGGTATCGGAGCGGCGGTCGTCCGGTCCCTGCTGCGGGACGGCGCCAAGGTCTATTCGCTGTCGCGGACCGCCGATGACGGCGCCGCCGGGCTGCGGGATCGGGGCGATTACACGTGGCTGGCCACCGACCTGGCCGACGAAGATGCCGTGAACGCGCGCCTCGGCGAGATCCTCGCGGAGAACCGGGGCGTGCAGGTGCTGGTGAACAACGCCGGCATCACCCGTGACGGACTGGTGTTCCGCATGGCGCGGCAGGACTGGGACGCGGTCCTGGCGCTCAACCTGACGGCGACGTTCCTCACCTGCAAGGTCGTCGCCCGTGACATGGTCCGGCGGCGCGCCGGGTCGATCGTCAACGTCTCGTCGGTAGTCGGCTTGACCGGCAACCCCGGCCAGACCAACTATTGTGCGTCGAAGGCTGGAATCATCGGCTTCTCGAAGAGCTTGGCGCGTGAGGTGGCCGGTCGCGGCGTGCGGGTCAACGTGGTCGCTCCCGGCTATATCGAGACCGGCATGACCGCGTCGCTCGGCGACGCGGTGCGCAAGACGATCACCGGTCTGATACCGCTCGGCCGCACCGGAACGCCCGAAGAGGTCGCCGAGCTGGTCGCCTTCCTCGCCTCGGCCCGCTCCGCCTACGTCACCGGACAGGTGTTGCAGGTGGACGGCGGACTGTCGATGTAGGCGGAAGCCACGGAACCGGTCGAAGGAGAAGGATCAATGGACAGACGTGTGGTGGTTACGGGACTCGGCGCCGTCACTCCCGTGGGGAACGACGTCGATACGTTCTGGCGTGCGGTCAGGAACAACGAGTGCGGGATCGACCACGTCGCTTCCTTCGACGTCTCGGACTATCCCTCGAAGGTGGCGGGCGAGGTCCGGGGCCTCGATCCCTCGAAGTACCTCGACCGGCGCGAGGAGCGCCGCCTGGACCGCTTCGCCATGTTCGCGATGGTGACGGCGATGGAAGCGATGGCCGACGCCGGGCTGGCGGTCGATGACCTCGACTCGGACCGGACCGGCGTCATTCTGGGGGTCGGGTTCGGCGGCATCCACACGCTGCACGCCGAGTTCAAGCACCTGTTCGACCGCGGTCCCAAGGCGGTCCATCCGCTGCTGGTGACGAAGATGATCAGCAACATCGCCGCCGGCCACGTCGCGATCCGGATCCACGCTCACGGTCCGTCGTACACGGTCGTCTCGGCGTGCGCGTCGGCCAACGACGCCATCGGCGAGTCGTACCGGTGGGTCAAGGACGGCACGGTCGACGTCATGGTGACCGGCGGCGCCGAGGCCGCCGTCGCTCCGCTGGCCCTGTCCGGGTTCTCGGGGCTGCAGGCGGTCACTTCCTCCTACAACGACGACCCCAAACGGGCCAGCCGGCCGTTCGACAAGGACCGTGACGGCTTCGTCCTGGGCGAGGGGGCGGGAACGCTCATCCTGGAGGAACTGGAGCACGCCAAGTCGCGGTCCGCGCCGATCTATTGCGAGGTGGTCGGCTACGGCGTCACCTGTGACGCCAACCACCTGACCGCTCCCCATCCGCGTGGCAAGGGCGCGGTGAACGCGATGAGGATGGCGATCGCCGGCAGCGGCATGCCGCCTGAGGCGTTCGACTACGTCAATGCCCACGGCACGTCGACACAGCTCAACGACGCCACCGAGACGCTGGCGATCAAGGAGGTGTTCGGCGACCACGCCGCCCGGCTGAAGGTATCTTCGACCAAGTCGATGGTCGGCCACCTGCTCGGCGCTGCCGGCGGCGTGGAAGCGATCGCGACCGCCAAGGGTTTGCAGGAACAGTTCTACCCGGCGACCATCAACTACGAGACGCCGGACCCGGAGTGCGACCTCGACTACGTTCCCAACCGCGGGCAGGACGCTCCCATGCGTGCCGCGCTCACCAACTCGTTCGGATTCGGCGGTCACAACGCGGTGGTCGCCCTGAAGCGGTACGACGGTTGAAGGCCGGAGCGCCGGCGGTGCGCGTCGCGGTCGTCTCCGACACCCATGACAACTGGCCGGCGCTCGACGCCCTGTGCCGGCGCCTCGCCGACGCGGGCTGCACGCACCTGCTGCATTGCGGCGACGTCTGCGCGCCGCTGACCCTGATGCGGTTGCTCGACCGGTTCGCGGGGCAGGTCGACCTGGTGGCCGGCAACGTCGACGGCGACCATTACCTGATGACCACCCGCACCGCGGATCGAACCGGCTTTCGGTTCCACGGCGCGGAGCTGGCGGAGATCGCCATCGGCGGGCGGCGTATCGCCATGCAGCACTACCCGCGCCTGGCGCGGGCGCTCGCGTGCGGCGGCCGGTACGACGCGGTCTTCTACGGCCACGACCACCGCGCCAACGTGGAGCGGATACCGGCGGACGGCCGTACGGTGCTGCTGGCCAACCCCGGCGCGCTGGGCGCCATGGGTGGGCCGCTCACCTACGGTCTCTACGACGCGGCGGCCAACGACCTGGAGCTGGTCGAGCTGACCGTGTGAGCGGCCGGTGCGGCCGCGCCAAGCGGTCGGACTGCCGGCGGTCGGACTCGAACCGACACGGGGTCGCCCCCACCAGATTTTGAGTCTGGCATGTCTACCGATTTCATCACGCCGGCGTGAGGTGAACGGCCGCGCGCAACGGCGCGGCGCGCGGCCCAGGCCAATCCTAACGGTGCCCGAGCCGATGTCAAACCCGCACAGGGCCGGCATTCAGCCCCCCGTGATCGTGGTCCCGCGATAGGGGCGGCCCTCCAGGATCGACCGCAGGTTGCCGGTGTCGCTGCCGGTGAAGATCACGGTCATGCCATGCCGGCAGGCGGCGCGGGCGGCTACCGGGTCGAACGGCAGCCTGCTGCCGGGCTGCCACTTCCCGTCGCTCATCCCTTCCAACTCGCTCCAGGTGACGTGCGTGAGCGGGCGCGCGCCGGCGTCGAGCCGGGGATCGCTCGAATAGACCATGGCGACGTTGGACATCTTGATGACGGTGTCGGCTCCGAAGCGCTGCGCCAGCAACACGGCGTCGTAGTCGGTGGAGAAGCCCGGCTTCCAACCGGCAGCGACCATCACGCGGCCCGGGAACGCGGGGACGTCGGTAGGGTCGATGATCAGCGGCGCGCAGCAGTCAGGGGCGAACGCGTGGCGCAGCAGCTCGCCGTGCAGCCGCGTCGCGGCGACGCCGATCCAGTCCTGCGCTTCGTCCGCCGGCGCCGCCGCCAGCCGGCGATAGGCGGCCTGGTAATCCCGCGCCAGATCGCCGCCGCCGGTGACGACGATCGCCTTGTCGCCGGCCGACGCGCGCAGGGCTTCGAGCACGGCGGAGCGAAACCGGTCGAGGTACGCGGCGGCGGTCGACTCACGCTCGATGAGCGACCCGGACAGGTCGATGACATGCACGGCCATCGACGCAGGATGATAGCATGGCTGCCGCCGGCGGGATCGGCCCGTTCGGGGTTGCCTTGCGGCCTTCGCATGTCGTTATCATTGACATGCTGGGTAGCGATGAATCGATGGACCGGGACCTGACGGAAGTCCTCGAAGACTGGCGGTACGACGCCGACGACCAATACCGGGTGATCAAGGCGCGCGACGGACGTCGGGTGCTGCAGGTGCGCCAACCGCTCGGCATCGAGCAGTACGAGCTCGATGGGCGGCCGGACGGTCTGCGTCCGTTCGGCAAGGAATCGGTGCTGGTGGAGATGCTCGACCGCCTCGACTCCTGTGAGGCCCCCCGCGACGGCGGCTTCCTGATCGACCACGACGACTTCCTGCGTCTGCAGAACGAGGGCATCCTCTACTACTACCGCTATCTGATCCTGTTTCAGATGGGGGACTTCGAACGGACCGTCAGCGACACCATGCACAACCTGCAGATCTGCGATCTGGTCGAGCGTTACGTGCAGGAGGCGGACGACCAGAAGGAGATACTGCAGTACCGCCCCTACATCATCCGCATGAACGCCATGGCGGACGCCATGCTCCATCTCGGCGCCGAGAACCCGGACGGCGCGCGCGATGCGTTGCAGGGCGCGATCGACGACATCGGCGCGCTCGACGAAGTCGATACGCCGACCTACCACTACGAACGGCTGCGGTCCCTCCAGTACCTGCGCACCGCGTTGAACCAGATCAAGGCGCGCAAGCCGACCGTGCTGGAGCGGTTGAACGCCGCGCTGGATGAAGCGGTCGAGCAGGAAGCCTATGAACGGGCGGCGGAGCTGCGCGACCGGATCCACGCCTTGCAGCAGCGGCGGGCGTAGTCCGAACCGGCATGCGCGACGCAGTGCGGAGTGCCCATACGCGGAGTGCTCATGCGCGGATGGCGATCGGGCGCCCGCTTCTGCGCGGGTCGTCGGGGCGGCGGCGCGTTGCCGTCGCCGCCGCGGCGATCGGGATGGTCGCGGCGATCGGGACGGTCGCGGCGGCGGAGGTCTCGTCAGCCCCCGAGCTGGTCACCGCGCAGGCGTTCTTCGCGGAGGTCGCGCGAGTCTACGCCGACATCGAGGATTATCAGGCCGACGTGGTGATCGCCACGCGCCGCTTTCAACGGGTGGCGGAAGACGGCGGAGCGGGCGCGTCGGACTCCGGCTCCGTGCTGCGGGAGGTCGAGCTGTCGCGGATGGAGGGGACGCTCTCGTTCAAGCGACCCGATCTGCTCCGTATCGACTTCAGCGATCCGTCCGGTCAGGTTCTGGTGTCGGACGGATCGCTGCTCACCATCTACGTGCCCGGACTCGACCTCATCATCGAGCAGCGGCTCGGCGGCGCGGCGTCTCCCGCCGCGGCTTCGCTGGCGTCCCGTCTTGCGTCGGCGTCCGGCTTGCGCTCCCTGCGCGCCAACTACGCGATCGCCTATCAGGTGGGCCCCGATCCGGTGCCGCTCAACGACGGCTCCGGTCAGGAGGTGGTCAGGCTGGTCCTGCGACGACAGGTCGCGGAGGAGGGATTCGAGAAGATCGAGATCGCGGTCGGCGGCGACCGGTTGATTCGCAGCATCGTCGGCGAAGACCGCTCCGGGAGTCGGCTCGCCCTCGAGTTCCGCGCCGTACGGATCGACCGGTCGATACCGGACGCGCGGTTCCGGTACGAATCGCCGCCCGACGCGAACGTCTATCGGGACGTCCTCTTCGGAGACGTCCTGGCCGGGGGCTGACCGGAGTCTATGGCGGCTGAACCGATGACGGAGGAGAGCCGGGAATCGCCGGAGAGCGCTGCGCTCCGCGAGTCCCGCACGGCGCGCGGCATCTCCCTGGAACAGGTCACGCGCGACATTCACATCAGCAAGCGATTCCTCAAGGCGCTGGAGGCCGGCGACTACGCCGACCTGCCGGGCGAGGCGTACGTTACCGGGTTCATCCGCAGCTACGCCGACTACCTCAATATCGATCCTGAGCCGCTCATCGAGCACTACCGCGCGCAGCGGACGAGCCCCGGCGCCGAGGCGCCGCTTGGCCGCAGCCGGTCGCCGCTGGTGGCGGTGCTTGCGCTGACGCTGCTGGTGTTCGCGGGCGGGATCGCCGCCCTGGTGCGCTGGGTGATTCAGCCCGCGGCCGCCGAGCGCGCCGCGGAGCGGCCGGCCGCCGCTCCGCCGGAGCCGTTCGTGATGACCGGCGACGTGGTGATCCGGGTGCTGGAGGTCGGCACCGTGGTACAGGTGCCGATCGGCGCTCGACGCTACGACGTGCTGCTGGCTCGGTACGATGACGGTCTGATCATCCGGTACGGCGACAACGAAGCGCCGCTCGCCGTCGGCGGCGAGCGGCTGCTCGATCTGGACGGCGACGCCCGGACCGACCTGCGCGTGTTGTTCAACAGCGTCGACCGAACCGGCGGTCCGGTCCGCGTCAACCTGACCCTGCAGCGCGGCGCGGGGGACGAACCGGCGCAGGCGGCGCCGGTCGGCTCCGGCCGCGCCAGAGGCTGACGACCGCACGTTGCCCGAAACGACGTCGGGCGGGGGCGGCTCCGATTCGGCCGGCGGTGATGCGCTCGCAGGCGACTTGGCGATGCTGAACGAGCCGCAGCGGCGCGCCGTGGAGCACTGGGGCCGCCCGCTGCTCATCCTGGCGGGAGCCGGCTCCGGCAAGACGCGGGCGATCACCACCAAGATCGCCTACCTGGCCGAGCGGCGCGGCATTCCGCCGCGCGCCATGTTGGCGGTCACCTTCACCAACAAGGCGGCCGACGAGATGCGCGAGCGGGCGACCGCGATGCTTCCGGCCGCCGCCGGCGCGAACATCCGCACGTTCCACTCGTTCTGCAACTGGCTGCTCCGGCGCTACGGAGCCCGCGTCGGCATAGATCCGAGCTTCTCCATTCTGGACGGCGCCGACGCGCTGTCGGTGCTGCGGGACGCGGCCGGCGGTGGATGGCCGGCCGACGAGATCAAGGCGGTGGCCGAGTTGATCGCGCGCGCCAAGGATCACGACCTGCGCCCGCGCGATGATCTCGATCGGCTCGAAGCGCCGACGGGCGTGCCGCTGGCCGAGCTGTACGGCGCGTATCAGGAGCATCTGCAGCGCAGCAACGCCATGGACTTCGGCGATCTGATTCTGCGTACGATCGACGTGCTGTCCACGGAACCGGGCGCCGAGATCGCCGGTCGCTTCCGTGCGCTGCTGGTCGACGAGTATCAGGACGCCAATCGGGCGCAGGTGCGCCTGCTGCGCTTGCTGGCGCGCGGCGGCGCCTACGTGTGCGCGGTCGGCGACGACGACCAGTCGATCTACGGATTCAGGGGCGCCGACGTGCAGGCGTTCCTGTCATTCCCGGACCACTTCGCGGGCGCGGAGATCGTGCGCCTGGAACAGAACTACCGGTCCACGCCGCAGATCCTGGCGGTCGCGCAGAGCGTGATGGAAGGCAACCGCGACCGCCTGGGCAAGACCCTGTGGACGGAGAACGGGCCCGGACCGGCTCCCCGGTTGCACGAGCTGACCGATCAGGAAGCGGAGGTTCGCCTGTGCTGCGAGCTGGTCGATCGAGAGCCCGATCTGGAGACGGCGATTCTCTATCGGATGAACTTTCAGTCGCAGCCGTTCGAGGCCGCGTTCCGCCGGCTGCGCATACCCTATCGGCTGGTCGGGGCGATCGGCTTCTTCGAGCGCCAGGAGGTGAAGGACGCACTGGCCTACTTGATCCTGACGGTCAACCCTGCCGACGCCGTCGCGCTGCGGCGGGCGCTCGCCACGCCGCGGCGCTCGGTCGGCCCCAAGACGCTGCAACGCATTCTGTCGGCGGAGCCGGGCCCGGCCGCGGGAGCCGTGAGCGGGACGCTCTTCGACGTGGGGCCGTCCGCCGTGACCGCCGTCGATCGGGCGCGCGCGGCGCGCGCCTCCCTGCCGGCGCCGGCCCGCGCCGGGGTAGGCGCCTTTCTGGAGCTGCACGACGAGCTGTGCGAGATGGCCGAGCACGCGCCGGTGGCGTCGCTGGTCGCTGCCGCGGTGGAGCGCTCCGGCCTCGCCGCCCATTACGGCCGGCTCGACGCGGTGTCCGGCGGCAGCCGGATGCGCAACCTGGAGCAGTTGGCGGCGAGCGCCGAGACGTTCGGCGTCGGCCGCGGGGATCTGCATCGTTTTCTCGAAGCGGCCGGGCTGCACGAAGCCGGCCGCGAACGCGGCGAGCAGCGGCAGTGGGCGGTCCGCCCCGTGACGCTGATCACGGCGCACAACACCAAGGGACTGGAGTTCGAGCGGGTCGTGGTCACCGGCATGGAGGAAGGGGTGTTCCCGCTCCTGCCGGGGGACCGCGACGGAGCCGAACCGGCGCAGCGCGGCCTGGAGGAGGAACGCCGCCTGTTCTACGTCGCCGTGACGCGGGCCCGGAGCCGACTGCACGTCACCTGCTGCGCCAGCCGCACCGTGTTCGGGCAGCGGCGCGACCAGCGGATGAGCCGGTTTCTGGAGGAGATCCCCGCCCGGCTGCTGGCCCGTGATGCGGCCGCCGGAGCGGCAGCCGGGTACGGCGGAGAGGCCGACGACTTTCCGGCCGGCGCCGAGGTCTATCACGACGACTACGGCAGCGGGGTCGTCACCCGCCGCTGGAACCACGCCGGCACCTGGTTCGTGACGGTGCGCTTCGCCACCGAGCACGAGGCATCGTTCGCCCTGCGCTACGCCGCCCTGGAGCGGATCCGCTCGTGACCGGGAACCACCCCGCCGCCCGTGCGCGGCTGGAGCGGCTTGGACCGATCCGCCGGGCGCGCGGCTACCGGCTGTACGATCACCGCGGCAGGCGCTACCTCGACCTGTGGCAGGCCGGTGGGCGTGCGCTGCTCGGACACCGGCCCGATCGGGCGCTGGCGCAGATCAAGGGCGTCCTGTCCCGGGGGGCGCGCGCCGGCCTGCCGTCGGTGTACGAGCGGCGCCTGCTCGGCCGCGTACGGCGGCTCGTTCCGGGGTTCGAGCCGCTCCTGACCGGTGGTGACGCCGAGGTGCGCGCGATCCTCCGGCGCCTGGGGCTGGGCCGGGAGGAGCTCCACGACCCCGCGCTCGACGCCGGGCCGGCGGACGCATGCCGGGCGGGGCTCTGGCGCCCGGCCGCAGGCCCCGTGCCGCCGCCGGCGAGTTGGCGCGTCGTGGTGCCGGTTCTGCCGTTCACGCTCGGGCCGGCGCCGGCGCCGGTCTGCCTGGCGCCGGACGCCGCCGATGCGGCGGCGGTGGCCGCGCCGGAGCCGCCGCCGGCGGCGCTGCTGGTCGCGGCGCTGGCCGGCCTGGACCGGCTGCCGCGCTACGGCGGAGCCGCCTGGGCGTCGCAGGCGTGGCCCGACCCGCGCGGATGCGCCGGCTGGGAGCGGCGCGGCCCGTACGTGGCGGCGCGTTGCGATGCGGCCGCCTACGACGCCGTGTTCGACCGGTTCCTGCAGGCGGGGGCGGTGCTCTCCCCGTTCCACCCGGGGCCGAGCATCCTGCCCGATGAGGTCTCCGCGGGAGAGGCGGCGGCGCTCATGCGGCTGTTCGCCGGATGATGTGCGCCGGCGGGGGCCGCCGGACCGCGTTTCAGCGCCGCATCAGCCGCAACAGGAACAGGAACAGGTTGAGCATGTCCAGGTAGAGCTTGAGCGCGCCGAGTACCGACAGCCGGACGAAGGCGGTTTCGTCCATGGTTCCCGCCTCCGCCTGCCAGCGCTTGATCATCTGCGTGTCGTACGCGGTCAAGCCCAGAAAGAGCGCGACGCCGACGATCGAGATCAGGAAGCCGATGGCGTCGCTGCCGATCAGCAGGTTGACGACGATGGCGATCATCAGTCCCAGCAGACCCATGCTCAGGTAGCTGCCGATGGTCGTCAGGTCGCGCCTGGTCGTGTAGCCGTACAGGCTCATCCCGGCGAACATCCCCGCCGCGATGAAGAACGCGTTGAATATCTGCTGCTGGGTGTAGATGGCGGTGATGACCGACAGCGTGATCCCGTTGAGCGCCGCGAAGGCGATGAAGCTCCCCGTGGCGGCGCCGATGCTCATGGTCATGATCCGGGCGCTGAGGAACCAGACCAGCGCGAGCTCGCCGATGATCAGTCCGAAGTAGAGCATCGGATTGCCGGCCACCGCGCTGAACAGCGCGGGCTGGCTGGCGACGAACCAGGCGATGACTCCGCTCAGAGCAAGGCCGCCGGTCATCCACAGATAGACGTTGCTCATCAGCCCGGTCCGGGCTGCGGCGTGGACGGCGCCGTGCGTTGCGCTCCTGTCGGACATGGGTCCTCCTCAATCCCGGCGGCGACGGCCGGGCATTCGATGCAATGGCAATGTGGCGCCGACGGCCGGCACGGTCAAGGAGGCCGGCCGGTGGTTGCACAATGCGCCGCGAAGCGATACTCTTGAGAGACTCTCAGCGCGTGAGGCGACGATGATTGCTCTGTTGGTGGGCGTGGTGCTCATGTTGTTCGCGGTCTACACGGTATTGCCGGTCCCGTGGTCCACCCAGTGGTGGCCCGACGTCATGGCCTTCCTGAAGGGGGGCATTCCGGTCGCGGCCCTGTTGATCGGACTGATCGCGCTGTTCGTGGGATTCGCCGACATCAAGGACAAGATGGAAGCCAGGAAGGAAGAGCGCGCGGCGAAGGAGGCCGAAGCGGCGGAGGCCGCCGCTTCGGCCAGCCGATCCGGTGGCGGAAGCGCCGGCGGCGGGTCCTCCGCGTAGGGCAGCGCGCGGGCGGATGATGAGCAGACCGACGATGAAGGGCAGGTGATGAAGACGATTTTCGTGCGCCCCCGCGACGTGGAGCGGCGGTGGTACGTCGCGGACGCCGACGGCGCTCCGCTCGGCCGGCTGGCGGCGCGGGTGGCCGCCGTGCTGCGCGGCAAGCACCGGCCCTACTTCGCGCCGCACCAGGACCTGGGGGACCGCGTGGTGGTCATCAACGCGGCCAAGGTGGCCGTGTCCGGCAACAAACGGAGCGACAAGCGGTACTATCGCCATTCCGGCTACCCGGGCGCGCTGCGCAGCGAGTCGTTCGAGCACGTCATCGCCCGCAAGCCGGTGTTTCCGGTGGAACGCGCCATACGAGGCATGCTCCCCAAGGGCCCGCTGGGCCGCGAGTTGTTCCGCAACGTGCGCGTCTACCCCGGCGCCGAGCACCCTCATCAGGGTCAGCATCCCCAACCCCTCGAACTGGATCACGACTGATGGCAGCAACCGACAGCATCAACTTGGCACTGGGCACGGGGCGCCGCAAGACCGCGGTCGCCCGCGTGTTTCTGCGCGCGCCGGTGGCCGGCGCCGGCGCCGGCGAGACCGACCTGCACCGGGTCGCGGTCGGCCAGATCACCGTCAACGGCAAGTCGCTCGATGATTACTTCGGATCCGAGGAACTGGTGCAGCGGGTGACCTCTCCGCTCGACGTCACCGACAACCTCGGCAAGCTCAGCATCCTCATCAACGTGTCCGGCGGCGGACCGGCCGGGCAGGCGGACGCCAGCCGGCACGGCTTGGCGCGTGCGCTGGACGCCTACGACGCCGCCAACCATGAGAGCCTGCGGGCAAACGGTTTCCTGACGCGCGACCGCCGCATGGTGGAGCGCAAGAAGTACGGCCGTCCGAAGGCGCGCAAGCGCTTTCAGTTCTCCAAGCGGTAGCCCGGGGCGGACGCCTGCCGGGTCAGGCGCCGGGGAGAGCGGCGTTGGGGAAGGCGGCGCGGCCCGGATAGATCGCCTGTTCGCCCAGCACCTCCTCGATGCGCATGAGCTGATTGTACTTGGCCAGTCGATCGGAGCGTGAGAACGATCCGGTCTTGATTTGACCGGTCGCGAGCGCCACGGAAAGATCGGCGATGAAGACGTCCTCGGTCTCACCCGAGCGATGCGACACTACGGCGGTCATGCCGGCGCGGCGCGCCATGTCGACCGCGTCGTAGGTCTCCGTCAGGGTGCCGATCTGATTGACCTTGACCAGGATCGAGTTGGCTACGCGTTCGTGGATGCCCCGCCCCAGCCGTTCGGCGTTGGTCACGAACAGGTCGTCGCCCACCAGTTGCAGGCGGTGGCCCAGCGCTTCGGTGAGCAGCCGCCACCCCTCCCAATCGTCCTCCGCCATGCCGTCTTCGATCGAGATGATCGGATAGCGCTCGGCCCAGTCCGCCCAGAACCGCACCATCTGTTCCGATGTCAGGGCGGCGCGGCCGGTCTTGCGGAAGGTGTAGCGGCCGGTCTGCGGGTCATACAGCTCCGAGGTCGCCGGGTCCAGCGCGATGGCGACGTCGTCGCCGGGCTGCAGCCCGACCGCCTCGATACTCTCCATGATCAGGTCGAGCGCGGCCTCGTCGGACGGGAGATCGGGGGCAAAGCCGCCTTCGTCGCCGACCGCCGTCGACAGCCCGCGGTCGCCGAGCACCCGCTTGAGCGCATGGAAGACCTCGGCGCCCATGCGCACCGCCTCGCGCAGGCTGGGCGCGCCGACCGGAACGATCATGAACTCCTGGAACTCCAGGCTGTTGTCGGCGTGTGCGCCGCCGTTGACGACGTTGGCCATCGGCACCGGCAGCAGGGACGAATGGAAGGTGCCCAGATAGCGATACAGCGGCAGATCCAGATCGACCGCGGCGGCGCGCGCCACGGCCAGAGAGACCCCCAGGATCGCGTTGGCTCCCAGGACTCGCTTGTTCGCCGTCCCGTCCAGTTCGATCATCTCGCGATCGACCCCGACCTGGTCGACCGGATCGTACCCGACCAGGTTGGGAGCGATGCGGGTGTTGACGTTCTGGACCGCCTTGAGGACTCCCTTGCCGCCGTACCGGCTCCCGCCGTCGCGCAGCTCGATCGCTTCGTGCGCGCCGGTCGATGCGCCGGACGGCACTGCGGCGCGTCCGCTCGAGCCGCCGGACAGCTCTACCTCGACCTCTACGGTGGGATTCCCGCGCGAATCGAGGATCTCACGCGCCGCCACCGACTCTATCGATGCCATTGCGTGCCTATCGTAATCTACGGCGCGGGTTCGGTGAAGCTCGAATCCGGTCGCGGCGCGCTCAGGCGCGCGGCGAAGCGGCGCCGGCCACCACCTGCTCCCACGGAGGCGCGGGGATGCGCAACGGCAGCGTCACGAACATCCGCCGCGGCGGCCCTCCCGGCTCGTCGGCGGAGATCACGGCTCCGACGTCAAGGGCGATCGACTCCCGCGTAGCCAGCAGGCTGTCCGGCAGATCGAGCGTCACCAGCCGCTCCACCCGCTGGCCCGGCTCGATGCGGCCGAACGGCACCCGCACGCCGGCAGCGAGCAGACTGACGTCGGCGACGGCCACCACGCCGGGATTCTCCACCTGCAGCGGTATGCGTACCGGTCGCCGGTCGCCCGCCGCAATGACCAACCGGTCCGGGCCGAGTCTCAGGAACGGCTCCTGGAAGATCACCGACTCGGCATCGCTGCGGATGCCGACCGCGCGCTCCAGTCCCGACCGGCTCTCCTGATCGTCCGGGAACAGGCCGAGGGCGTGCTCGTACAGCTCCGCGGCCAAGTCGGCCCGCTCGTGCGCCTGCGCCAAGTCGCCCCACTCCTGCGCCGCCCCTGCGTGGGCGAGCGCGAGCGCCGCGAGCTGCCGGGCGATGTCCTCATGGCCGGTGGCGGCGGGGGCGGCGTCCGGGGCGTCTGCCCGGTAGTCGCCGAAGCGCAGGATCCGGGTGCGCGGCCCATCCAGCAGGTAGAACGCGCGTTCGTCCTGCGCCGGCTCCAACGCGAACTGGGCCGGCAGGGTCTCTCGGCCGCCGCGCGGCGCGGCCTGCAACCAGAGCGGCCGGCCGCTCCGGTCGAACGCCCAGATCATGCCGGAACCGCCCAGCAGGATCGATCCGTCGGAAAGCGCGGCGACCGCGTGCGGGAACGGGAGCATCCGCGGGTCGACCTGGGGGCGCATCGAGTCGATCTCGCGGCCGTCGAGGCCGACGATCACCACGCGGCGATCGACCGGGTCGTACAACACGAGATGTTGCTGCCGATCGACGTCCATGGCGGTGATGAAGCGGGCGGCGGCCGGCACTCGGTGCGCCTCGATGTCGTGCTCGGTCAGGCGCACGTAGGCAGGTCCCTGCCGGGTCAGGGCGATCAGACCGCCGCCAGGCACCGCGTCCAGCCGGTGGGCGCCGGACAGCAGGTCGAGGACGGCGATGCTGCTCTCGCCGTTGCGGCGGCGCAGGACGCGTGCGCGGTCCAGGTCGACCGCCAACAGGTCGTGGGTCCAGCTCGTGCGCGCGATCTCGTACGGCGCCGCGGCGTCCGGTGGGAGCGGCGTCGGCAGCAGCGATGCCGGCGTGGCGGCGGTAAGCTCGAAGCGCGGCCCGAGATCGACCGATCCTCCGGTCAACAGCACGCTTACGCCGCGGTCGTGGGCGGCCAGGTCCAGAATCTGCGCGCCCGGCTCCGGGTCGGCTCCTCCGCGGCCGGTCGCCCGGTCGACGGTTCGGATCAGATCGGCGATCCGGTACCCGTCGATCACGTCGGTGATGTCCGGCGGCACGTAGATCGGCGGCGGGAAGCCGACGCGCGCCGCCTGCAGGTAGCCCAAGTCCGCGACCAGCGCCGTCACGACCGCCTCGTCGGCGGCCGACGGCGTCGATCGCACGGTAGAACGGAGCGACAGATCGGCTTCCAGGTCGGTGGTCGTGATCAACAGATCGAAACCGTCGGCGCGGTCGGCGACGGCGATGTCCACGGCGATGCGCAACGGCCGTTCGGCAGGGCCCGCGCCGGCCGCCGACAGCCGGTCGTGCAGCCGGCTGACCAGAGCGCTTGCATCGATGCCGGCGCGCGGATCGATCGTCCATTCGGCGACGCGCGAGCCGACCGCCGGAGCGCCCGCAAAGAACAGGGCCGCCGCGGCGAGGGCCGCCTTGACCCGCGTCATGGCCGCAGCGCCATACGCGCTTCGGCGGCTTCGTCCCACGGTTGCACGTGATCGGCGTACTCGATCGTCCGCTCATGGCCCTTGCCGAGCAGCAGCACCGTATCGCCGGGCCGGGCAAGTCCCACGGCGGCGCCGATCGCCGCGCGTCGATCGGGGATGAACTGCGGCGCCGGCGCGCCGGCCGCGAACCCGGCGGCGATGTCCTGGAGGATCAGCATCGGATCCTCGCGGCGCGGGTCTTCGTCGGCCAGGATCACGAGGTCGGCGTGCTCGGAGGCGATCCGCCCCTGCATGGCCCGCTTCCGTCGATCCTTTTCGCCGGCCGATCCGAACACGACGATGACGCGGCCGTCCGCGGCCGTGTCGTCACGCCGCCGCAGCCCGGCGAACAGGTGCTCGAACGCCGCCGGCGTGTGCGCGTGGTCTACGATCACGGTGAAGCCGCGATCGTTGGCGATCGGCTGCATGCGGCCGGGCAGCGGCCTCAGCATCGGCAGCTCGTCGAGCACGCGGTCCGGGGCCGCGCCGGTCACGCCGGCTGCCAGCAGGCAGGCGGCGGCGATGTTGCCCGCCTGCACGGGATCGCCGAGCCGCACGCCGCTGCGGCGGCGGACGCCGTGCAGTTCGGCCGCCAGGGTCAGCCCCGATCGGTCGGCCCGCTCCACCGCGATGGCGCAGTCGGCCGCGGCGCCGGCGGCGGACCCGGGCGGCTGCGTGGTAAAGCTCTGCGCCGCCGGGAACCGCGCGGACAGCGATTCCCACGCCGCGTCGTCGCGGTTGAGCGCCGCCACGCCGGGCGAACCGTCGGGGCGGTCGCGGAGCATGGCGAGCAGCCCCGCCTTGGCATCGCGGTACCGCTCCCAGTCGCCGTGAAACTCCAGGTGCTCGTGGGTGACGTTGGTGATCGCCGCCGCGGCCAGCGGCAGCCCGTGCACCCTGCCGGCCGCCAGTGCGATCGAGGTAGCTTCGATGACCGCGGCGCGCAGACCGCGGCCGGCCATGCGCGCCAGCAGCGCGTGCAACTCCGGCGCCTCCGGCGTCGACAGCCGCCACGGCGTGGCCGCCGTCCCGGTCCCGTCTTCCACGTAGACGCTGGAGACCAGTCCGCACGGCACGCCCAGGCGGTCGAGCAGCAGCTTCGTGAACCATGCCGTCGAGCTCTTGCCGTCGGTGCCGGTCACGCCGGCCAGCAGCAGGTGATCGGCCGGATCGCCGGCGTGCCAGGCGCCGGCTGCGGCCAGCGCGCTCCGCGCGTCGGCCACCTGCAGGTAGCAGACGGCGGGGTCGTACGCCGGCAGTGCGCGCTCGTGGATCACCGCGCGGGCGCCGCGGCGGACCGCTTCGGCTATGAATCGGTGACCGTCGTCGCAGCTGCCGCGCCGCGCCGCGAACAGCTCGCCGGGACCGACCTGCCGGGAGTCGTAGCGGATCGCGGCCACGGGGCCGGTCGCCGCCCCGCGAACGCGCAACGCGTCGATGCGTCCGGCGAGATCGGCCAAGTCCCGCGCCGGCCGGGCCTCGCCCGGCTCACGGGCGAGCCGCCCGGCGTCCCGGGGAGATCGCGCGGTCGCGATGGTCGCGTGTGTGGGCATCGATCGGTCTTTCTCTATCTATATCGGCAGGAATGGTTCTTCGCTTTGCGCCGGACCGAGGGCGAACCGTGACGGCGGGCGCCGCCGTCACGGTTCGTTCCCGGAACGCCGCCCCGGTCCGCCGGCGAGGCGATTGCCGGCGTCCGGTTCAGCCCTGGTTGTACAGGTAGTCGAAGAACTCCGCGTCGGTCGACAGGGTCTTGCGGAAGTTGGGCAACAGGTTGCGGTACGATTCGATCGCCTTGAAGAAGGAGTAGAACTCGGGATCGACGTTGTAGGCGTCGGCGTAGATCGCGGCCGCCTGGGCGTCGGCCTCACCGCGGATCACCTTGGCCTGCCGTTCCGCCTCGGAGATGATCTCCAGCCGCTCGCGCTCCCGGTTGCCGAGCCACTCGTCCTTCAACCCTTCGCCGTCGGAGCGGAACGCCTGAGCGATCTGCTGACGCTCGGCGATCATGCGGCTGTAGACGCTCTCGGTCAGGTCGTCCGAGTAGCGGATCTGACGGATGATCACGTCGATCAGCTCGATGCCGTACTGGGCCCGCGCCGTATCTTTGGCGCTTATCAGCATTTCGTTGGACAGCGCGTCGCGTCCCTTCTCGATCGCGGCGAACTCGGTCTCCGTGTAGGTGTCGCCCAGAATCGAACCGACGTCCTGCGTCTCGCCTCCCGGCGTACCGGACTCGACCTGATAGACGTTCCGGCGTTCGATCGTGTTGATGACGTCGCTGTTGCGCACCGCCTCGCGCAGGCGGTTATTGGAGATGACCCCCTTGACCGCCGAGTCGATGACCGCGTCGAGCCGGGTCTGCGCGCCGGTCTCATCGGTGACCGACTGATAGAACAGCTCCGGGTCGACGATGCGCCAGCGGGCGGTGGTGTCGACGAAGATGAATTGCCCCTCCTGCGTCGGCACCTCGGTCGGCTCGCCGTCCCAGGAGATGATCTTCTTCGGAAAGCGCACCACCTGATCGATCAGCGGCGCCTTGATCGCCAGCCCGGCGGTCGTCTTGGAGTTCACGATGCGGCCGAACTGCAGGACGATCGCCTGCTGCCCTTCCTGCACCACGTAGAACGGCCCCAGCATCAGAAAGATCAGCAGGGCCGCGCCGGCGACCACGACGATGGTAACGAAGCGTTTCACTGGTTCCCTCCAAGTGACAGCTCCTGTCCGAGCTGCTTGAGCGGGATGAAGTTGGACAGGTTCTTGTCGATCAGGTCGGTGCCGTCGGCGTCCTTGAACACCTCTTCGAACATCTCATAGTAGAGACGCGTCCGGGTCACGTCGGGGCTCTTCCGGTACTCCTCGTACAACTGCAGGTAGCGCGACACGTCGCCCTGGGAGCGATTGAGCCGCTCGGCCCGGTAGCCTGCCGCTTCGGCGATGATCCGGTCCGCCTCACCGCGCGCGCGGGGGATCGCCTCGTTGTACGCCTCCTTGCCCTCGTTGATCAGCCGGTTTCGGTCCTGGATCGCCTTGTTGACGTCCTCGAAGGCGTTCCGCACCGCCCCGCGCGGCGGCACCACGCTCTGCAACTGCACCGTGACGACCCGCACGCCTATGTCGTAGCTCTCGAACAGGTCGTTCATCTCGTCCTGCGCCTTCGACTGGATGTTCGCCCGCTCGTCGCCGATCACGTCCAGGATCGCGCGGTCGCCGACCAGCCGGTTGAACACCGATCGCGAGACGTCCTTGATCGTGGTCTCGCCGTCGACGATGTTGAAGAGCCACTTGTCGGGCTCGAAGATGCGGTACTGGATCGACCACTTTACGTCGACGATGTTGAGGTCGCCGGTCAGCATCATCGACTCCTCCGGGAACTCCTGGGTGGAAAAGACCGAGCGGACGCCGGCCTCCTCGGTGCGGAAGCCGAACTCCAGCTTGTGCCGCACCTGCGTCTGCACGTTGAAGACCCGGTCGATGCCGAACGGCAGCTTGAGGTGCAGGCCGGGAGCGCTCTCGCGGCCGATGTAGCGGCCGAACCGCAGCACGATGCCGCGTTCCCGTTCGTCCACGACGTAGAAGCTGGATAACACGACGATGACCACCACCACGGCGATCAGCATGAGGCCGACCGCCCGCGGGCTGATGCTGCCGGGGGGGCGGCGCTCTGCGGATGAATCGTTGTCGGACATGACTCCTCCCTTGAGGGGGACGGGGACCCGCTCCGGCCGGCCCCTTACACGCTTTCCGAACGATACCCTTGAATCGGCGGTAAGGTCAAACCCGCACGGAGGCCGGCGGCTTCCGCCTTCTGCCGGCGGTCGAGCATCCCTGAGAAAAGTTCATGAGCGATTTGACTATGTGAAGGGCTGCTTCGTAGCTTCCGTCATGGCGCCGGACGTACAGCCCTCGCTGGGGGCGTGCCCGATCTGCGATCAGCGGCTGCTGGTCACCGAATATGCGTGCCGTTCGTGCGGCGCGGCGATTCGCGGCCGCTTCGACCGCTGCGACCTGTGCGCGCTGCCGTCCGACCTGCTCCACTTCGTGCGCCTGTTCCTGCACGTCGAAGGCAACCTGCGGGAGGTCGAACGGCGGCTGGGGTTGTCCTATCCGACCGTCAAGGCGCGTTTGGCGGCGGTGAACGCCGCGCTCGAGGCGGCAGCGGCGGCGCCGTCCGCGGCCGCGTTCGCGCACGCGCCGAACCGGAATGAGGAACGCCTGCTGCTCCTGCGCCGCCTCCGCGACGGGGAGCTGTCGCTCGATGAGGTCATGCGGCGCCTGCATGCGGAGGGCATGCACACGGAAGGGAAGGGCGCCGGGGGAGGTACCGGAGATGGATAGCATCACACTCGATCTGGAGGGCGCGTCGGCGATCCGCCTGGCTTCGCGCCGGCGCGGCATCGTCGCGCGCGCGGTCGACGGCGACCACGGAACGCTGGCCGGTGACGGCCTCGAAGCGGTGCGGGTCGTTCGCGACGGCGACCGGCTGGAGATCACCGAGCCGCGCGGCGAAGACGGCGGCGAACAGGTGACCGGCTCGCTGGAGCTGTCGCTGCCGGCGGCGCGCACCTGGGAGCTGGCGGTCGATACCGTCAACGGCCGCGTGCTGGTCGCCGGCCTGGAAGGGACGGTGCGCGTGCGCACGGCCAACGGCGCGGTCACCCTGCAGGACCTCAACGGGACTGCGGAGGCGCGTTGCGCGAACGGCTCGATCACCGCGGAACGGATCACCGGGCAACTCAACGTCTCGGCCGCGAACGGCAAGGTGACGGTGCGCGACGCGGAGCTGACCGGCGGCAAGTTCCACAACGCCAGCGGCCGCGTGGCCCTGCAGTTCCGGCCGTCCGGCGACGGCAAGGTGGCGGTCATGTCGGGCTCGGGCCGCGTCCTGCTGGCGCTGCCGTCCGACGCGGACGCGACCGCCACCGTAAAGGCGCGCGGCCGCCTGGTGAACCGTCTCGGCTCGTCGGTGGTCACCACCGGCCCCGGATTCGCGCAGGTGGCGTTGGGGTCGGGCGCGTTCTCGATCTTCGTGCATACGCTGGGGAGGTGCGAAATGGTCGGTTTCGACGACTTCGACGATCAGGAGCGCCGGGCGGGTGACCGCGCGTGCGCCGACGATGACGACCGCGCGTGGGACGATCCGGACTGGTCGTTCGAGTTTCCTCCCGAGATGTGGGAGTTCCTCAAGGACATGCGCGGCTACGGCCTCAAGTTCGGCAAGCTGGGAGAGGAGATCTCCCGGCAGGTGTTCGAGGCGTTCGGCCGCGGTCCCGGCCGCCGCGGTCCCGGTCGCCGCGGCGCCGGGTTCCGGCCCGGTCCGGGCGGCGGGCGATGGCGTGGCGGCGGCGGCCGGCCCGGGCATCACGGACCGGGCCGGCACGCCGACGGCGACCATGAGCCCGAGCGCAAAGGCGCCGCGGATACGGAGCAAGAGGTCCGGCTGGTGCTGGAGATGCTCAAGGAGGGCAAGCTGTCGGCGGAGGAGGCGACCCGCCTGATCGGCGCGCTGCGCCGCTGACCCGGCCGCCGCGGTCCCGGCCGCCGCTGGCCCGGCGGCGCCGAAACCGGCGCGCCGCCTCCTTCGTCTTGCGGCCGGCTTCGGTGCATGCTCGCCGCGTGGCGGGACCGGACGACGTGCGGGCCGGGCGCGTCGAGCTCGACGCGCTGGCCGGCGACGAGTTGCTGCAGAGCGGCTTCTGGGGCGCCTTTCGCCGCCGGCTGGGGTGGCGGCCGCTGCCGGTCGCCGTGACCGGCGCCGGCGTCGGTGCCGCCGCCGGCACCGTCCTGCTGCTCTGCCGCCGCACGCCGGCCGGCACCTTCGTGTACTGCCCGCTCGGACCGGGGACCGAAGCGCCGTCCGGAGAGAGCGGCGCCTACCTCGACCGCATGGCGCGCGCCGTTCGCCCGTTGCTGCCGCCGGCCAGCTTTGCCGTCCGCTTCGATCCCCCGTGGCCGGAGGAGCGCTGGTCGGGCGCGGTGCGGGCGGCGCCGGCCGTGCAACCGCAGAGCACCGTGATCGTCGACCTGCGGCGCGATGACGCGGAGCTGCTGGCGGCGATGAAGCCCAAGACCCGCTACAATGTCCGCCTCTCCGAGCGCCGGGGCGTGGTGGTGCGCGAGGCCGGCCCGGCGGGCCTGGACGGCTGGTATCGCCTGCATTGCGGCATGGCGCGCCGGCAGGGCATCACGCGGCACAGCCGGCGCTACTTCGGCGAGTTGTTCGCCACCGCCGCCGCGTACCCCGGCCGGCGGCCGCGCCTGCTCCTGCTGATGGCCGAGTACGCCGGCGAGCAGGTGGCCGGCATCGTCGTGTCGCTGTTCGGCCGGCGCGCGCGCTACCTGTACGGCGCGTCGTCCGACCGCCATCGGCAGGCGATGCCCAACTACCGTCTGCAGTGGGCCGCGATGCGTCTGGCCCGGGAGGCGGGCTGTCATACCTACGACCTGTTCGGCATTCCGCGCAGCGCCGACCCGGCCCTGCCGATGGCCGGCCTGTATCGCATGAAGACCGGCTTCGGCGGGACGATCGTGCACCGCGCGCCGGCGTACGACGCGGCCCTCAACCGCCCGCGCTACGCCGCCTTTCGCCTTGCCGAGACGGCGCGCGCCCGCTACCTGTTGCGCGGCCGCGCGCCGGGCGGCGCCGGCGCCTGAGCCGCCCGAGCGTGCCGGTCGTCGCCGGCCGGTCCGGCGGCGTCAGGAAAGGACGCCCACGGTGGGGCCGAAGCTGTCCTGGTAGGGTTGCGGGTCGACGCGGACGTCGATCAGCGTAGCGACGTCCGCGTCGAGCGCCGCGGCCAGCTCGCGCCGCAGCGCGTCCGGGTCGTACACGGTGGCGCCGCGCAGCCCGCCGGCGCGCGCGACCGCCGCGTAGTCGACCGGCGCGAACTGCAGGGAGTAGGGGGCAAGGCCGCGGGTCTTCTGCCGTGACCGGATGGTGCCGTGCGCCTGGTCGTTGACGATCACCAGCGGCACGGCCGCGCCGGTACGGGCGAAGGTCTCCAGCTCGCCGAGCCGCATGAGCAGGCTGCCGTCGCCGCCGATGCCTATCACCGGCGTATCCGGGCGAGCGAGCTTGGCGCCCAGCGCCGCCGGTACGGTCAGGCCCATCGTGCGGCCGCCGCCGGTGCCGAAGAAGGTGTCCGGCCGGGTCACCGGCCACAGGTGGTCGAGCATCAGGATGAAGATGCCGGTCTCGGAGACCAGGATGCCGTCCTCCGGCAGCAGCTCGCGGGCGACCGCCACCACGTCCTGGGCGGCGAGGCGCGCGTCCGGCGGCCGGGTGAAGCAGCGCGTCAGGACCTCGGCGCGGATGGCGGCCACCCGTTCCGGCGGGAAGCCCGGGTCGGTCCGGGTCGGCAAGGCGGCGGTCAGGGCCGCAAGCGAGGCGCCGAGGTCGCCGTCGACGCGCGCTGCGGGCGACGGCGATACCGTCTCGAACTCCGGCAGCGCAACCAGCTCGCAGGTGGGCGGGCCGCCACCGGTGTCCCATGCGCCTTCCACCGCCAGGCCGTCGACGCCGATCAGCAGCGCGCCGTCGGACTCGGCCAGGATGCGGTTGGCCAGCACGTTGGATCCCGGCAGCGCCATGAACACGCCGGCGAAGCGCGGATCGTCCTCCGGTATCAGGCCGCGCGCGTGGAAGCCCAGCAGCACCGCCGGCCGCATCCGGTCGATCAGCGCGCGCACGGCGCCGCCGGCGCCGGCGCGGGCGATGTCCGGGCCCAGGATCACGACCGGCCGCCGCCAGCCGCCGGCCAGCCGCGCCGCGCGGGCCAGCGCCGCCGGGTCCGGGGGCGGTCCGCCCAGCCGCGCCGCCGGCCGTTCGGTCCGGCCGCTGCCGGCGTCGGCCTGCCCCAGGTCGGAGGGCCACTGCAGGAGGGCCGGTCCCGGCCGGCCGGCCGCGGCGGCGGCAAAGGCGGCGTCGATGGCGGCGCCGGGGTCGCCGGCCGCGTCGATCTCCAGGGCGGCCTTGGCCACCGGCGCGAACAGCGGCTCCTGATCGCACCGCTGGGCGATGTCGGCGCGGCCGCCGTCCGGCGTCCGCTCGCACAGGCAAACGACCG
The DNA here is from genome assembly GCA_965203515.1 of Spirochaetia bacterium. GTDB lineage: Bacteria > Spirochaetota > Spirochaetia > SZUA-6 > Bin103 > CATQHW01. Next base: position 2,399,057 of record OZ241907.1, on the reverse strand, counting down.
GCATACGCTCGAAGAAGGCGTTGACCGCCCCGCCGGCCAGGTTGCCGGCTCCCGGTCCCTTGATGCCGATCGCCAGTCCGGCGCCGCCGCGCAGGTAGCCGTAGTAGGCGGCGGTGATGGCGGCGCTCGACTCGTGGCCGGTCAGGACCAGATCGAGCCCGGCGCGGCGTCCGGCGTCCATCAGGTCCATCAGTGCGCCCGACCCCGGCAGGCCGAAGTAGCGGTCGAGTCCCTCCTGACGCGCCCGGTCGGCGATCCTCTCGGCGACGGTCATGGTCGTGGCTCCCCGGTCATGCTATCCCACGATCGCCGTGCGGCGGTACTGCGGATTTTGACCGGGATTCGGCGGCGCGGTACCATGGGCCGCCGCGCGCGGGCGCCGCGCCCCGGGCACGCCAGAGTCGATGAGCAGTATGCAGCCCGACGGTAGTTCGCAGGCGAGCGGACCGCTCGACGTCGTGGTGGTGGGCGCCGGCATGTTCACGCGCGACGTGATCCTGCCGTCGCTCTACCACCTGCAGCGGTGCGGGGAGGTGGGCGCCATCTCGATCGCGGCCACCAGCGGCGCGCGGCTGGGGCCGCTCGCCGCCGACGCGGAGCTGGCCGAATCGTTTCCCGGCCAAGGCTTTGCCGCCTGCCCCGAGCCGGCCTCCGGCGTCCGCGACCCGGATGCCTACCGGCGCGCGCTCGATTCGCTCCCCCCGCATCACCTGGTGTTCGTCGCGGTGCCGGACCACCTGCACTACCGCATCATCGTCGACGCGCTGCAGCGCGACCAGCACGTCTACAGCGTCAAGCCGCTGGTGCAGCGCATCGAGCACGGGCGCAGGATCGGCGGGCTGGCCGCCGAGCGCGGCCTGTTCGTGGGGACCGACTACCACAAGCGCTTCGACCGGCGATCGTTGATAGCCCGGCGCCAGTACCGGCGCGGCGACTTCGGGCGGTTCGCCTACGGCGAGGCGCGGATGTTCGAGCCCTACTTCTACCGCCACTCCAACTTTCAGAACTGGTTCACCTGCGACCACAGCGATCCGTTCACCTACGTTGGCTGCCACTACGTGGATCTGGTCCACTTCATCACCGGCCTGCGGCCCGTGCTGGTGAGCGCCGCCGGCGCGACCGGCTCCTTTCCCAACGGCAACGTCGGGTACCTCTGGGCGCACGGACGCGTGCACTGGGAGAACGGCGCGATCCTGTCGGTGAGCGCCGGCCTCGGCTATCCCGATGCCGGCGCCGGCTCCAACGATCAGGGCATGACCCTGTATTGCGAAGGGGACGGCCGCTCCGGGCTGATCGACCACGACGATCAGCACCGCGGCGTCGAGTACGCCTACGCCGCGGCGACCGGCCCCGGCGGCAGCCGGTTCAACTTCGTGAACCCCGACTTCTTCCGCCTGGCGCCGCGGGACGGCGCCGGAGCGGAGCCGATCGGCTACGGCTTCGAGTCGATGGCCGCCGGCGTGCGCACCGCCCGCGCTCTGCGCGGGCTGCCGCTCGACGAACGGCGCGTCCGGCTGCAGGCGATCGACCGGCAGGGCCTCATCGCCACGCCGTGCAACAGCGCCGTCAATGAGCACGTGGTCGAGGCGGCGCGGCGTTCGCTGGCAGCGGCCGGCGCGCCGGCCCGCATCGACTATGGCGGGTCGCCGGAAGTCGGGCGTGGCTGAGTATTCGCTGGAGCCGGCGGAGGTGCCGCCGGTCCGCACCAGGCATCGCCGCATCCGCACGCCGCTGCCGGTGCCGGAGTCGCTGCCGGTGCTGAGGCGGCTTCGCGCCGCCGAGCCGCGCTCGATGGCCGGCCAGCCGCCGATCGTCTGGGACCGCGCCGACCGATTCCAGGTCTCCGACGCCTGGGGCAACACCTGGATCGATTGGTCGTCCGGCGTGCTCATCGCCAACGCCGGCCACGGCCGCGGCGAGATCCGCGACGCCGTGGCGGCGTCGGCGGCGCGGCCGCTGCTGTCGGCTTACGTCTTCCCGCACGAACGGCGCGCCGCCCTCGCCGAGCGCCTGCAGGCGCTCGCCCCGGACCCGGACGACTACGCGGTATTCGTGCTGACCACCGGCAGCGAAGCCAACGAGGCGGCCATCAAGCTGGCCAAGACCTACGGCCTGCGGACGCACGGGCCGGCCAAGCGGGTCGTGGTCTCCTTCCGCAACGCCTTCCACGGCCGCACGATGGGGGCGCAGCTCGCCGGCGGCATGGCCGCTCAGCACGAGTGGCTGGCCGGCGAGGGGGCGACCTTCGTCCGCGTGCCGTTCCCCGACGGGTTCAAGAACCCGGACACCTCCTTCGCCGCCTTCCCGGCAGCGCTCGCCGAGGCCGGCGTGGAACCCGGCCAGATAGCCGCCATCATCACCGAGTCATTCCAGGGGGTCGGGCCGGACTTCCTGCCTGACGAGTACGCGCAGGCGCTGTGCGCCTACGCGGCCGAACACGACATCGTCACCATCTTCGACGAGGTGCAGTCCGGCTTCGGCCGGACCGGGCGGATGTTCGCCTTCGAACACTACGGCGTCACCCCCGACCTGATCACCTGCGGCAAGGGGATCACCTCCAGCCTGCCGCTGGCGGCCGTGATCGGCCGGCGCGACATCATGGACCTGTACCCGCCGGGGTCCATGACCTCGACCCACTCCGGCTATCCGGCCGGGGCGGCGGCGGCGCTGGCCAACCTCGACCTGATCGAGCGCGAGCGTCTGGTCGAGCGGGCCGAGGCGCTGGGCCGCATCCTGATGGCGGAGCTGATCCGCATCGTCGAACCCTACGCGCCGGTCCTGGCATGCCTGCACGGCCGCGGGCTGGTCGCCGGCATCCAGGTGATGCGGCCCGGCACGCGCGATCCCGACGCGGCGACCGCGGCGGCGATCACCCAGGCGTGCTTCCGCAAGGGCCTGCTGCTGTTCGCGCCGGTGGGGGTGGCAGGCGAGTGCGTCAAGATCGCGCCGCCGCTGGTGATCACCGAGGCGGCGCTGCGGGAGTCGCTCGCCGTGTTTCGAGAGGCGTGCGCGGAGGTGCTGGACGGCCGCGGTCCCGCTCCAGAAACGCCAGGCCGATGACCGCCAGGGCGCCGATCGCGAGCGCCAGCACCGTCCACTGCAGCGCGGCGTAGAGCGACAGGGCGTCCGCCAGCAACCCGGTCACCGACGCGCCGATGCCGGCCGGCAGCCCGCCCAGGCCGATCACCAGTCCGGCGGCAACGCCGGTCGCGTGCGGCCGGCGCTCCTGCGCCATGACGATGGTGACCGGCAGGGTCGCTCCCATCCCGGCGCCGAGCACCGCCACCGCCGCGAGCTGCGCCGTCGGCGGCGCGTAGACGAAGGTGAGGTGCGCGGGGATCATCAGCAGCGCGGCCCCCAGGACCGTGCGGGTCCGGCCGATGCGGTCGGACAGGCGTCCGCCGGACAGGCTCCCGGCGCCTACGCAGCCCATGAACAGCACCAGCGGCCAGGCCGTGGAGCCGAGCGATTGGGCGGTCCAGGTCGGCAGGAAGCTGGCGATCGAAAGCTGGAACCAGCTGCGCGCCATCGCGAAGGTCACGATCAGGACCAGCGGCAGCACCGGATAGACGCGGCGTTCCGGCCGCAGGCGCCGTGGCGGGGACGCCGTTGGCGGCGGCGATGGCGCGCCGCCCGCCAGCAGCCGCCAGACCAGCAGCGCCGAGCCCAGGCCGATTACCACCGCCGCGCCGGTGCCGGGCAGGCCGAACAGGCCCAGCGCGACCGCCATCAGGGCCGGGCTCAGCGCCGAGCCGAGGTTGCCGCCCACGGAGAACAGCGACATGGCCGCCCCGCGCCGCTGCCGTCCGTCGGCCGCGGCGCCCGCCACGCTCATCGAACCGGCGGGATGAAACGCGCCGCTGCCGATGCCGCCCAGACCGGCCAGCGCCAACGCCCCTCCGAAGGAGCCGGCAAGCCCGATGCAGCCCATGAACACGCCCGACCACGCCAGGCTGAGCACGATGATCCGCTCCGGGCCCCAGCGCTGCGCCAGCGCGCCCAGCCACGGCTGCGGCAGGGACCCGCACGCGGAGTGGACCAGCGCGATCAGCCCGACCTGCGTGAACGACAGCCCCAGCAGCGGCATCAGCAGCGGATAGGTGACCGGCAGGAAGTTGTTGGTGACCTCCAGCAGCAGGTGGCCGACCGCCCCCAGCGCGATCGGACGGCGGCTGGCGATCACGCCAGCAGCGGCTCGGCTCGCTCCACCAGCTGCAGGGCGATGCCCCACGGATCGCGCAGGAAGATCAGCGTGTCGCCGCCGCCGGTCGCGCACGGCTCGCCCTGCAACTGCGCGCCGGCCGCGGCGAGCTCCCTGGCCTGCTCGACGGCGTTCGTGGAGGTGAAGGCCAGATGCAGCACCATCGGGTCCTGCGCGGCGTAGTCGGGCAGGGGCGCGCCGTCGAAGCGGTACAGCTCCAGCACCGTGGCGCCCTCGCCGTCGGCCAGAAAGGTGGTGTACGTCGGCGCCCCGCTCCGGCGCACGATCCGCATGCCCAGGTTGGCGGCGTACCAGTCGGCGATCGCGGCCGGGTCCGGAACGTTCAAGGCGATGTGTTCGATCTTCATCGCCGGGCAGTATACTCGGCCGTTCTCCATGAGAGGACGGCACCGTACCGCTGGCCGGAGCTGCTCACCGCCGGGCGATCCCGGTCGAGGAGCCGAAGCGACCGTCGGCGGCGTTCAGTCATCGAGCAGGCCGAGTTCGCGGAGCGGTTCGAGGACGGCGTGTTCCAGTCTGTTCCGGTCGAGCGGGTCGGTGGAGGCGGCCTTGGCGCTGATGGTGATCCGGCCGGTCAGGTCGGCGAGGGCGCGCCACGCGTCGAACAGTTTGTCACGGTCGGCGGTGAATGAGATCGCCACTTCGCGGTCGGCGCCGGGGGGCGGTGGCCAGCGCCGCGTAGATCGCGGCCCGCACCGCGCTGATCGGGCGCCGCGCCGGCCAGTAATGACCATCTCCACGTACCGCCGCGGATGCAACTTCTCGCGCGCCGCGATCGCATTGAGCCCTCGAGCGGCAGATAATCATCGATCAGCCGGCGGTCACCCGTTTCCATAGTCACGCTGTCGGTTGTGGTCCCCGCGACCGACGGTACGGCGAGTTTGCCCGTCGTGGCCGGCGGCGACCGTCCGTTCCGTCGTGTCTCCGGTCGATCCTACGCGAGCAACGCGAATACCGTCGTCAGCGACGTGACGACCACGAAGCCCACGCCGATCATCCACGTCAGCGTGTTGAAGCGCTTGTCCGTAGCCCCGATCAGATCCTCGAAGCGCTTGTCGACCGCCTCGAAACGTTTGTCCACCGCTTGGAAACGCCGCTCCATGAACTCGAAGCGCTCGTCCATCAGCACCCGCAGAGCCTTGAGCTCTTCCTCGATCCGAACCATCCGCTCCAACAGGGCGGCGGGGACATCGACCGTCTCCGCCCGCGGGACCACGTGGTCGACCAGCTCCCGGAGCCACGGCTTGACGTAGTCCCCGATGCGGACGACGTCCTCTTCCTTCAGCATCACCGGCTCTCCCATCGGCACCTCCTGCTACTATAGCCAATAACGCGCCGGCGGCGCAGGCGCTTCAATCCGTCCATCCGTCAGGATGTCGACTGCTCGCGCGCGGCCTGCTCGACGGCGGCGGCCGGCAGGTCATAGGAGCGGGAACCGACGACCTCCTGCTTGGCGTGGTCCAGGCGGCGCGCCGGGTTGCGGATCATCAGCGGCACCGGGTCGGGGTCGTCCAGCGGGTCCCAGACCACGTACAGCCAGTAGCTGTCGCCGAGTTGTTGCGCCTTGTACCACTCGTTGGTGGTCAGCCGGACCGGGCGGCCGCGGCGGCGGCCCTTCACTTCGATCCGCCGCACCCCGGTCACCGGATCGCGGTAGCCGGTCTGCGTGTCCGGCGGCGCCAGGCTGCGGATGTCGAAGCCGATCTTCTCGTGCCCTACCCGGGTGCACTCGCGGCCGCGGCCCTCCTCGTAGGCGACCACCACCTCCTCGGCGGCCCGCTCGACCCGCTGCTGCAACTTGGCGTCCAACTCGCCGGCGGCGCCGTCCGGGGGCAGCACCAGGCAGCTCGCCAGGTGCCGCACGGGACCGTGGCGGGCGACGCGCAGCCGCTCGATCCCGGCCAGGCGTCCGGCATGGTGCGCTGCAGGTCTTCCAGGTCCCGCTCCGCGCGCTGCCGCGCCAGCGCCACCTGCGGCTCGCTTCGCTCGCGCCCGAGCAGCGCCATCACGTTGAAGGCATGGACGTCGCGCGCCTGCCCGATGCGGTGGATGCGGCCCAGGCGCTGCTCCAGGCGGGTCGGGTTCCAAGGCAGATCGTAGTTGATCAGCAGGTGGCAGAACTGCAGGTTGATGCCTTCGCCGGCCGCCTCGGTGGCCACGCACACCTGCCGGCCGGCGCGGAACGCCTCCTGCGCGCGGCGGCGTTCGTCGAGCGTCCCGTCGGGCAGGCGCACGCGGCACTCGCAGCCGCCCGCGCCGCCGGGGCCGAGCGGGCGGATCGCTTCCAGGACGACCGGCCCGGCGAAGTGCCCCGGCAGCGCGACCCGGAGCCCTGGCCATCCTGCAAAGGAATGGGGGTGGGTCTCGAACTGACGATCAGGAGGCACAACCGCAGGCCGACGCGACATCGTCGCAGACCCGTACCGCGTAGTCCATTCGCGTCCCACGGAGCGTCGCCCTGATGGCCCAGCCGTGCTAACCTGGAGGCCCCGAGTCGGTTCGCGGCCTTGGCGCACCGTGGCCGACCGTACTCTGGATTTCCTGTTCGACGGCCCTGCCGGCGACCGCCTGTCGCGTTGAAACGAGGTAGCAGCATGGACGACTTCACGACCCGCCCGGAGATCATGGGCCGCCGCTACGTGGTCACCTCCGGGCACTACTTGGCCACGGCGGCCGGCGCGCACGTCATGGATCGGGGCGGCAACGCCATCGACGCCGCGGCGGCCATGTGCATCTGCCTGAACCTGTTGGAGCCGTACGCCAACGGCATCGGCGGCGAGGCGCCGACCCTCATCTATTCCGCCGCGGAGGGTGCGCCGTACGCGATCAGCGGCATGGGCTGCTCGCCGGCGGCGCTCACCATCGACTACTGCCGGGAGCACGGTATCGACCTCATCCCCGGCGACGGCTTCCTGCCGGCCTGCGTGCCGGCCACCCTGGACACCTGGGCATGCGCGGTGGCGCGCTTCGGCCGCCTCCGCTTCGCGGACATTCTGGCCCCCGCCATCGAGCTTGCCGAAGACGGCTTTCCGGTCTATCCGGCGTTCAGCCGCAGCACCGCGGATCGGGCCGCGCTGTTCCTGGAGCGCTATCCCTCGACCGCGGCGATCTACTGCCCGGGCGGCCGCGTGCCGCAGCCGGGCGAACGGTTTCGCAACCCCGACTTCGCGGCGATGCTGCGCATGCTGGTCGCTGCCGAGGAGGCGGCGGGCGGCGGGCGGGAGCGCGGCATCGAAGCGGCGCGCGACGTCTTCTACCGGGGCCCGATCGCCGAGCGCATCGTCCGCTTCATCGCCGAGCCGCTGCTCGACGCCAGCGGCGAGCGGCACGCCGGGCTGCTGACCATGGACGACATGGCCGCCTGGCGGGCGGCGGTGGAGACGCCGTGCAGCGCCGACTTCCGCGGCGTCGAGGTCCACAAGTGCGGCCCGTGGACGCAGGGGCCGGTCTTTCTGCAGCAGCTCCGCCTGCTCGACGGCTTCGACCTGCAGGGGATGGGACACAACTCGGCCGAGTACCTGCACACCGTGATCGAGTGCGCCAAGCTCGCCTTTGCCGACCGGGAGGCGTACTACGGCGACCCGGAACACGATCGGGTGCCGCTCGACCGGCTGCTGTCGGCCGGCTACGCCGACGACCGGCGACCGGCGATCGGCGCCGACGCGTCCGGGGAGCTGGTCGCCGGACCGCTGGGAGCGGAGGGATTGCCGCTCGCCGACGTGCCGGCCGATAACCGCGCCGCGCTCGGCATCGCCGGCCGCCGGGCGGGAGCGGGCGCCGGCCACGCGCACATGGGCGACACCACGCACTGCGACGCGATCGACGCCGACGGCAACATGGTCGCCTGCACCCCGTCGGGCGGCTGGATCGGCACCTCTCCGGTGGTGCCGGGGCTGGGCTTCGCGCTGGGGACGCGCGCGCAGATGTTCTACCTCAACCCGAATCGGGCCAACGCGGCCGCCGGTCGCAAACGGCCGCGCGCCACGCTGACGCCCAGCCTGGTCACGCGCGACGGCCGTCCGGACCTGGTGTTCGGCACGCCGGGCGGTGACGGCCAGGACCAGTGGACGCTGCAGGTCTTCCTCAACCACGCGGTGTTCGGCATGCCGCTGCAACAGGCGCTGGAGGCGCCCACGGTCCATTCGATCCACTTTCCGTCGTCCTTCTATCCGCGCCGCGCGCACAGGCGGGGCGTCTCCGCCGAGAGCCGCATCGACGCGGCGGTGCTGGACGATCTCCGCCGGCGCGGCCACCAGGTGCGGATGACCGGACCGTGGGGCCACGGCAAGCCGATGGCCGCCCGCATCGACGCGGAGCACGGCGTGATCCGCGGCGGCGTGTCGCCCCGCAACGTGATCGGCTACGGGTTCGGATGGTAAGACGGCGGCGATTCGAATGGGCTTTGCGTCCGCGTGGCGGTCGCGCTTCCGCGCGCTGGGTCACCGCGATTTCCGCTACCTGTGGCTGGGCAACTCCATCATCATGGGAGGGAATCAGGCGACCTTCATCGCCGCCGGGTACCTGGCCTATGAGCTGACCGACTCGGCCTTCATCCTGGGCGTGGTCAGCATGGGTTTCGCGCTGCCCATGTTGACGTTATCGCTGTTGGGGGGCGCGCTGGCCGACCGCGTGCCGCGCCGCCGCATCATCCAGATCGGCCAGCTCCTGATCGCGGCGAGCGCCGCGTCGGTGGTGGCGGCGCTGCACTTCGGCGTGATCGCCTGGGGTCACCTGCTGGCGGCATCGGCGGTGCAGGGTGTGGCGTTCGCCTTCGTGGTGCCGGCGCGCCAGTCGCTGATCGTCGACATCGTCGGCGACGACCTGACCGGCAACGCCGTGGCGCTGGTATCGATTTCGTTCAGCGTCACCACCCTGCTCGGACCGGCGTTGGCGGGGATCGCATACGACGCCATCGGTCCGCTGGGAGTCTACGCCGCGGTCCTGGCCGCCGATCTGCTCGCGGTCGCCTGCACCAGCCTGGTGCGCCAGCCGGGCAAGCCCGGCGCGCGGTCGCGGGGGGCGCGATCGTTCCTCCGCGACATCGGCGCCGGCGTGCGCTATGCGCGCAACGACGAGCTGGTGGTGGCGCTGATCGTGGTGGCGCTCGCCTTCACGGTGTTGGCGATGCCGTACCGGTCGCTGTTGCCGGTGCTGGTGGTCGAGGTCTACCGGCACGGGCCGCGCACGCTCGGTCTGCTGTCCAGCATGATCGGCCTGGGCGCGATCCTGGGCTCGTCCTACGTGGCGTGGGCGGGACGGCGCTGGCGCGGCGCGCTGCTGTTGGGCGGCGCGGTCGCGTCCGGCGTCGGGTTGCTGCTGATCGGCGCACTGCCGGTACTGCCGGTGGCGGTGGCGCTGACCGCCATGATCGGCATCGGTGACGCGCTGCGGCGCGCGCTCAACCAGGCGCTGCTGCTGGAGGTCGCCGACGCGGAGTACCGCGGCCGGGTGGTGAGCATCTACGCCATGAACTTCGGGCTCACGCCGGTCGGCGTCCTGCCGGCCGGCGCGCTGGCCGAACTGCTCGGCGTGCGCGCGGCGTTGGCGATCTTCGGGGCGCTGCTGATCGGTCTTGCGGTCCTCATCGCGCTGCGCAGTCCGCGGCTGCTGCGCCACCAGTAGCGGTCTCAGTAGGCGGTTCGCCGCGCGGCGCCGGTCGATCTCCGCGTACCGCCGCGTGTTTCGTCACGCGACCGTGAGGCACGGGGGCAGCGGATCGAATCCGGCCGGCAGCGGCGCGATCGCGTAGACCGCTTCGCGGGGCGAGGCGCTCAGCGTGACGGTGCCGGCGATCTGCGCCGTGCTCAGGTCGACGATCAGGAGCCGGTTGCGCTCGCCGGCCAGCAGCCGGTCGCCGCCGGCCGGACAGAGGCCGCGCAGGAACCCGCGCGGCGCCGGCGGCGCCAGCGTCAGCGAAGCGGCCGCGGTGCCGTCGGGCGGCAGGATGGCGCCGTCGGGCGACAGGATGCGGAGCGCGCCGGCGCCGGTGTCGAGCGTCAGGATCGTGCCGTCGGCGCGCGGCACCACGTTGTGGATCGGCGCCGCGGCGCCGTCGGCGACCGTGACCGGCGCGCCGCGCCCGTCGGCCCGCGCGATCAGGCCGCGGCGGGGGCGGTCCGGCGTGGCTGCCGCAGCCAGCCCGAGCGTCACCACCGGCGCGCCGGCCGCATCGAAGCCGATGCCGTTGGCGTGCAGGAGGTCGCTCTCCGCCGCGCGGTAGCCGGCCGGGTCGCGATAGTCGGCCGCCGCCGCGAAGCGCGAGCGGTCGCCGGCGAGCAGGGCGGCCGGGCGCAGGTCGATCAGGTCGGCCAGACGGCCGGCCGGGTCGAAGGCCGCCAGCGCGTCGTTGGCGGTCGAGCAGACCCACAGCCGATCGTCGCGGACCGCGATGTCGTGCACGTTGCCGCACCACCGGTGGCCGATCTCGGCAAGCAGCCGCCAGGATCGATCGAAGCGCAGCACCCCGGCGCCGTTGGCCACGTAGACCGTATCGCCGCAGGCCGCCAGCCCGCGGCCGCCGCGGATGCCGCCGCGCGGGTTCGGCTCCCGGTGCAGGTGCGGCGGCGGCGGCACCGGACAGGCGCTGTCGACGCCGCGCTCCGGGTCGACCACGTACAGGTGTCCGCACGCCTCGCCGGGGCGGCTGCCCCGGCAGATCGTCGATACCAGAAAGCGCCGTTCCGCCGGCGCTTGCCTCTCGCTCGCCATCTTCCGATATAGTACCGTGGTCGGCTGGGCCATGCGCCCCGCGAGCGCGGCGCCGGCGGCTTCCATTCGACACCAAACACCGCGTACGGTCTGAGGCGATGATCGAGGTCACGAACGTCACCAAGCGCTACGGCACGCATACCGCCGTGGACGATGTCAGCTTCCGCGTCGAAGACGGTGAGGTGGTCGGCTTCCTGGGGCCGAACGGCGCCGGCAAGTCGACCACGATGAACATCATCACCGGATTCCTGTCGGCGACCGACGGCCGGGTGACCGTCGACGGCATCGACGTCCTGGAGGATCCGATCGGCGCCAAGCGCAAGCTCGGCTATCTGCCGGAGCTGCCGCCGCTGTACGTCGACATGACGGTGCGCGATTACCTGCGGTTCGTCGCCCGCGTCAAGGGCGTGCCGAAGGCGGAGCACGACGCGAACGAAGAGATCATGCGGGCGGTCGGCATCGACGACGTCGCCGACCGGCTGATCCGCAACCTGTCCAAGGGGTACCGGCAGCGGGTCGGCCTGGGACAGGCGCTGGTCGGCGATCCCAAGGCGCTCATCCTGGATGAGCCGACCATCGGGCTCGACCCGCACCAGATCATCGAGATGCGCGATCTGGTCCGCGCGCTGGGCGAGCGGCGGACCGTCATCCTCAGCTCGCACATCCTGCCGGAGGTCTCGGCGGTCTGCGAACGCATCATCATCATCAGCCACGGCAAGATCGTGGCCAGCGATACGGCGGAGAACCTCGGCAAGGCGCTCGCCGGTTCCGGCCGGCTGGCGGTCCGCGTCAAGGCCGGCGCGCCGGCCGCTCGGGCCGTGCTCGACAAGGTCGACGGCGTCCGGGCGGTGCGGGTCACCGGGCAGAGCGCCGCCACCGGCACCGTCGACCTGGAGGTCGAAACCGGCGACGCCGACCCGCGCGAAGCGATCTTCTTCGCCCTCGCCGCGGCCAAGCTGCCGCTGTTCGGGCTGCGGTCGCTGGAGGTGACGCTGGAGGAGATATTTCTGCAGCTCACCGAAGACGATTCCGATCAGGAGGCCGGCTGATGGCAGCCATCTGGCGGCGCGAGTTTCGCGCCTACTTCCAATCGCCCTTCGGCTACATCTCGATGGGGCTGTTCCTGGTGCTGTTCGGCATCACCTTCACCTTCGCCATCGCGTTCCCGCGCAGCCCGCTGTACGGCGGCGTGCTGGCGCAGATGCGCTTCATGCTGATCTTCGTCATCCCGGTGCTGACCATGCGGCTGTTCACGGAGGAGCGGCGGCTGCGCACCGACCAGCTGCTGCTTACCGTGCCGCTGCAACTCACCGACATCGTCATCGGCAAGTTCGGCGCGGCGATGACCGTGCTGGTCGTCATGCTGCTGATCACCGTGACCTACCCGATCGCCCTGTCGTTCTTCGGCTCGCTTCCCGTCGGTGAGATCGTGACCGCCTACGTCGGCTTCCTGCTGCTGGCCGCCGCATTCGTAGCGGTCGGCTGCTTCATCTCCTCGACCACGGAGAGTCTGGTGGTCGCGGCGATCGTCACCTTCGTCGCGCTGTTCCTGATGTGGGTGATGCCCGGCGTGCAGCGGCTGATCCCGGCCGACCAGTCGGCGGGCATCATCTTCACCGCGGCGCTGGGGGCGGGCGTGGCCGGCCTGACCTTTCTGGCTACCCGCAACGTGATCGTCACCGCCGGAGCCGCGGTCGCGGCGGCGGCCGTCGTGGTGGTGATCGTGCTGGTCGACGTCACCTTCTTCGACACCTTCATCAGCCGGTTCCTGGTCTGGTTCTCACCCGTGGACCGCTACGACACCTTCGCGCGGGGCATCCTGAGCCTCAGCCCGATCGTCTACTACCTCACCTTCAGCGCGTTCTTCCTGCTGCTGACGGTGCGGATGATCGACAAGCGGCGCTGGGCCTGAGGAGCGGAAAGATGGCATTCAAGGATCTGTTGTCGTTCGACTTCAAGGAGCAGAAGAAGGTCCGCTACGGCGGCTACGCCACCCTGGTCTCGTTGATCGCGGTGGCCGGCCTGGTGCTGGTCAATCTGGTGATCGACCAGCTCGACGTCGAGTTCGACCTGACCGAGAGCGGCATCTACACGCTCTCCGAGCAGTCGATGCAGGTGGCGGACCGGATCGAGGAGCCGGTGACGATCTACGGCGTCTACCCGCTGGGCGACGAGAATCCCGAGATCGACGACATCCTGCATCTCTACGCCGACCGCTCCCGGAACATCACGATCAAGACCCTGGACGCGGAGCGCAGCCCCACGCAGGCGGACCGCTTCGATGACGAGGGCGGTCTGCGCACCGGCGACCTGGTGGTGGCGAGCGCGGACAAGCACCGCGTGATCAGCGTCTTCTCGCTGCGGCTCACGCAGAACAACCGCCAGATCGGGCTCAACGTGGAGCAGCAGGTCACCTCCGCGCTGCTGTACGTCCTCTCCGACCAGGACCCGAAGATCTACTCGATCACCGGCCACCGCGAGCAGAACGTCACCGGCCTGGGGTTGCGCCGCATCCTGGAGATCGAGAACTTCGCGCTCGAGGACCTCAACCTGCTGCTGGTCGATGCGGTCCCCGAAGATGCGACGATCGTGGTGGTCGCCGCGCCCACCACCGACTACACCGAGGATGAGGTCGACCGGCTGCGCGCCTATCTGGAAGGCGGCGGCAAGGCGATCTTCGCGCTCAGCAAGGTCACCGACGTCGATCTGGTCAACCTCAACGGCTTGCTGCGCAGCTACGGCGTGCAGTTCCGTCAGGACTGGGTGATCGAACGGGACTCCCGCCGCCATCTGCCGAACCAGCCCAGCCTGCTGGTCCCGGAGGTGGTGAGCCATCCGATCACCTCGCCGATCTCGCTCGACCGGCGGCTGGTGGTGCTGCCGGGCCCGGCGTGGATCGAGGAGTTGGAGGTGCGCCGCCGCTCGCTCGATATCGATCGGCTGCTCGCAAGCTCCGGGGAGGCGTTCGCGCGCTCCGAGCTGATCGGCGCCGAGGGCGGCGAGTTGCTGCCGCAGGAAGGCGACCCGCGCGGCCCCTTCACGCTGGCGGTCGCCATCACGGACCCCGCTCCGACGGTAGAAGGCGACGACACCCGCATCGTCGTGCTCTCCACCGCGTTCCTGTTGCGCTCCGACTTCGCGCAGGCGTTTCCGGGCAACATCGACCTGATGGTGAACAGCATCAACTGGGTCTACGAACGGGAAGAGACGATTTCGGTGCGCCCCAAGGTGACGCTGATGCTGCCGCTGCGTCTCAACAACCTCAGCACGTGGATCATGACCGGGGTCGTGGTGGCGCTGGTGCCGTTGATCGTGCTCGGCGCCGGCCTGGTGGTCTGGCTGCGGCGCCGGCACCTGTAGAGGCGGGGCGTTGAAGCGCGGGGTCCTGCTGGCCGTCTTCGGCGTCGCGATCGCGGCGCTGGCGGCCGCCTACCTGTTCCTGAGCAACCGGCCGGAGCCACCGCCGCCGCCGCTGCCGGACGAGAACGTGGAGGTGCTCAACGTCCCGGACGAGGACCTCGTGGAGATCGACCTGCGCACGCCCGACACCGCGCTGTCGCTACGCCGGCAGGGCGACGCCTGGGTAGTGCCGGGACAGGAGGACGCGGATCTCGACCCGAACCGGCTCCTCACGATCGTGTCGATGTTCGCCCGGCTCTGGGCCCGCGACGTGGTGGCCGAGGACCCGGACGACCTGTCGATCTACGGACTCGACCGCGGCGACGTCGTGGGCAGCGTGAAGCTGGCCGACGGCACGGAGCGCACCGTGACGTTTGGCGACCGCACGCCGAGCCGCAACACCGACTACATCATGATCGACGGCGATTCGCGCGTCTTCACGGTGTGGCAGAACAACAAGAACCAGATGGCGTGGACGATCGACGACCTGCGCGTGCGGCGTCTGCCCCGCATCGACACGGCGACGGTGAACCGGCTGGTGGTGGAGAACGATCACGGCGCGATGGAGATCGTGCGCTACTTCGAGCCGCACGGCATGCCGCACGTGCTGTCGCGCGACGTCATGGTGCGCCCGTATGCGATGCAGCGCGGCGCGGACGCGGAGAAGATGGAAGAGTTGATCAACGCCGCCGCGGCGATCCGCGTCGACGAGTTCATCGCCGACCGGGCCGACGATCCGGCCGCGTACGGGCTGACCCCGCCGCGCATGCAGCTCATCGTCAATCACGGCCGGGGGGCCCTGCACCTGCAGTTCGGCAGCGCGTACGGCCGCGACCGGCTGTACGTGAAGCAGGCGCAGGAGCCGATCATCTACGGCATCGACGCGCGCGACGTGCAGCGGTTCATGGAGGTGGCCCCGTTCGATCTGGTCAGCCGCTTCCTGGCGCTGGTCAACATCACCGCGATCGATCGGGCGACCGTGCAGGTCGGCGACCAGGTCCATACGTTCGACGTGATCCGGGAAGGGGAAGGGGAGGAGGAGACCTTCACGCTGAACGGCGCCGCCCTGGCCGAGGATCCCGCCAAGGATCTGTATCAGGCGATGATCGGGTTGCTCGCCGACCTGGAGCTACCCGGCGACCCCGTCGACGGGGACCCCACGATCCGCATCGGGTACGTGTTGGAATCCGGGCCGCCGGAGCGCATCGACGTCGGTCTGATCCCGTACGATCAGGACTTCTACGCCGCCGAGGTGCAGGGCGCCCAGGAGTTCCTGATCTCCGCCCGGGTGGTGCGGCGCCTGCCGGAGGCGATCGAACTCGCCCTGACCCAGACCGGGAACTAGCGATCGACCGTGCCGCCGTCTCCGCCGAGGCGCGGATAGAGCGGCTGCAACGCTTCGCCGGCGCGCTGGTAGGCGTCGAACAGCTCGGCGTACAGGTCGGCCAGCGACCGGTCCGGCTCGAAGTCGCGTCCCGGTCGTACCAGCGCCGCTGACGCTGACGCCAGATCCTTGAACTGACCTTGGGCCGTCAGCGCCACGCATGCGCAGCCGACCAGATCCGCTTCGGGGTTGGCCAGGGTCCGTACCGGCACGCCGGTGACGTCGGCCTTGATCCGGTTCCAGGCGGCGAAGCGGGCCGGGCCGCCGCAGGCGGTGAGCCGCTCCACCCGGCACCCGTGCTCGGCCAGGATCGCCAGGATCGTCCGGATGGCGAACCCCACCGACTCCAGCACCGCGCGCGCCATCTCCTCCCAGCCGTGACCCAGGGTAAGCCCCAGGAAGGCGGCCGACGCCTGCGGGTTCCAGTGCGGGGTGCGCTCACCCGACAGGTAGGGCAGGAACAGCGCGCGCCGCGCGCCGGCCGGCGCGGCGGCGCCGCGCTCCACGGCGGCGCTCACCGCCACGGGAGCCGGCGCAGCCGACCGCGCCAGCCACGACAGCGCCCGCCCGCTGGCCGACGTCACGCCGCCCAGGTTGTGCAGCCCGCCGACCGGATGCGGCGTCGCGATCAGCCGCGCGTCCTCCACCGGTACGGGGCTGGCGTAGTTGATCCCCTCCGAGCTGCCACTGCGGTCCAGGGTGCGGCCGGCCTCGACGGTGGCCGATCCGATCAGCGCCATCTGAAAGTCGGCGGCCCCGGCGTAGACGCGCGCCCCGGCGGCTATCCCGAACGCCGCCGCCGCCGGCGGCGTCACCCGGCCGATCTCCTCTCCGGCGACCGCGAACGGCGGCAAGCGATCCGCGTCCAGACCGAGCGCCGCCAGCGCCTCGCCCGACCAGTAGAAGCGATCCACGCCATGCGCGCCGATCGCGGCGTGCGCGCACCCGGTGAGCAGGAAGACGACCCACTCCGCGCACGACAGCAGCCACGCGGCGCGCTCGAACGTGATCGGCCGCCGCCGCGCCAGCCACAACGCCTTGGGCAGCGGAAAGGAGGCGTCCACGACGATGCCGGTCCGCTCGGCCACCTCCCGAGCCTCCTGCCGGGCGCGGGCATGCAGCCAGGTGAGCGCCGGACCGACCGGCCGGCCGGCGCGGTCGCACGGGATCAGCGTCGGCCCGTTGCCGGTGATCACGCAGGCGTCGACCGCCTTGGCCGCGTGCGGCAGGCGCGCGAGCGCCGCTTGCACCGCGTCCGACCAGACGCGCGCGTCGGCTTCCTCCCGCACCCCTTCCGCCGCCACCGGCGCGCGCTCGATCGCCAGGCACGAACCCGGCTCGGCGCCGCCTGTGCCCCCGGCGAACAGGGCGCACTTGACCGCCGTGGTGCCGATGTCGATCGCCAGGATCACGCAGGTCGGTCCGGGGAGCGTCCCAGCAGGCGCAGGAACTCCTGCTCGCCGACGATCCGCACGCCGGCCGCCTCGGCCTTGCTCACCTTGCCGCCGCCGCCGGCGCCCGCCAGCAGGTGGGTGGTGGCGCCCGAGACGGCGCCGGTCACCGTGCCGCCGCGCGCGCGTATCTCCCCGGCGGCCACCGCGCGCGGCTTGAAGGCTTCGAACGAGCCGGTGATGCACCACGTCTGCCCGGCGAACGCCTGCTCGCTGCCGATGGCGGCGCCGTCGGCAGCGGCCGCATCGGACGGATCGACGGCGAACCTCAGGCCGCGGGCGCGCAGCGCGGCGATCAGCCCGCGCGGCGTGGCTCGCCAGGTCGACAGGCGCGAACCGGTGAGCGGGTCGGGTCTGCGCAGTTGGCGCATGATGCTGCGCGCGGTCCGCTCGCCGATGCCGTCGATGCGCGTGAATGCCGCCGGGTCGCCGGCGTCGACCGCCGCATACAGGCGGTCGATGTCGCGGAACCCCGCCTGCAACAGGAGATCGGTCACCTTGGGCCCCAGGTCCGGCAGACCGACCGCCGGCAGCACGATGGCGAACGGCTTGGCCTTGCTCGCCTCGATGCCGGCGGCCAGCGCGGCCACCGTCCGCTCGCCGAATCCCTCCTCGTCCAGCAGCCGTTCCGGGTCGAAGCGGTACAGGTCGGCGATGTCGCGCACCCAGCCGCGGTCGACCAGCAGATCGATGGTCGCCGGCCCCAGTCCGTCGATGTCCATCTGGTCGCGGGCGGCGAAGAACCGCAATCGGCCGCGCACCTGATCGCGGCAGCCGGCGTTGGGGCAGAACGAGTGCGCGCCCTGCGCGGTGAGGGCGCTCCCGCACGCCGGGCACTCCGGCGGCATGCGCCAGACCGGCGCGCCGGCCGGGTCCTTTTCCAAAACCCGCTCCACCGCCGGGATGACGTCGCCGCGCTTCGACACGGCGACGGTGTCGCCCACCGCCAGTTCCAGGCTGTCGATGTAGTCCTGGTTGTGGAGCGTGACGTTGGCGATCGTCGAACCGGCGATCCGCACCGGATCGATCCGGGCGACCGGCGTTACCCGGCCGGTGCGGCCGACCTGGACCTCGATCGACCGCACGACGCTCACGCCTTGCGGCGCGTCGAACTTGACCGCGATCGCCCAGCGCGGGTGGTGATCGGTGGCGCCCATCGCTTCGCGCGTGCGCAACCGATCGATCTTCAGCACCAGACCGTCGATGTCGTAGGCCAGGTGCGGCCGCGCGGCGGAGCGCTCCGTCACGTACTGCGCGGCCGCCGCCGCATCGATCACCTCGAACTCGTCCAGCCGATCCGGGTCGGACGCCCCGTCCTCGTCCAGCCGATCCGGGTCGGACGCCCCGTCCTCGTCCTGGCGTATCACCACCGTGGCGGGGTTGACGCGGAAGCCGAGCCGGCGCAAGCGGGAGAGCAGCGCGGTGTGCGTGGCCGGCGGGTCGGCCATGAAGCCTTCGTACACGAAGACCTCGAGCGGCACGGCGGCGACGTCGATGCTCTTCACCCGCCGCAGGCTGCCGGCCGCGAAGTTGCGGGCGTTGGCGTACGGGGTCTCGACGCCGGCGTTGAGCGCCGCGAACGCGGCGCGCCTGATGAAGATCTCGCCCCGCACCGCCAGCGTCTCCGGGGCGGTGAGCCGGAGCGGCACCGTGCGGATGGTCCGGACGTTCTCGGTCACGTCGTTGCCGGTACGGCCGTTGCCGCGGGTGACGGCCTGTTCCAGCACGCCGTCGCGATAGTGCAGCAGGATCGACGTGCCGTCGATCTTCTCCTCGACCACGAAGGCGGCGCCCGGGTCCGCGGCCCGGGCCTTGGCCATCCAGCGCTCGACGTCGGCCATGTCGTACGCCTTGTCCAGGCTCAGTACCGGCACCGTGTGCTCGACCTCGGGAAGGTCCCGGGTCAGGTCGGAGCCGACCCGGCGGGTGGGCGAGTCGGCTCCGCGCAGCTCCGGGTGCCGGCGTTCCAGCTCGATCAGCGTCTCCAACAGCCGGTCGAACTCGGCGTCGGCGATCTGCGGGCGGGCCAGCACGTAGTAGGCGTGCTCATGCCGCCGTATCTCCTCGGAGAGCCGCTCGATCTCGACGGCAGCCTGGCGCTCGGTCACCGTTGGCCTTGGCCTCGGGCGCCGCACGGGTCCCGGCGATAGAAGGCGGCGAGTTGCGCGTAGACCGCCGGGTGCTCGTCGGCCAGGGTCTTCGGCAGCTCGAAGAAGTACTCGCTGGCCACCGCGAAGAACTCCTCCGGCGCCTCGGCCGCATACGGGTCGAGCGCGAAGTCGCCGGGCGCTGCGCACAGCGCCGTGTACGCCTCCGTGAACGCGCGCGCCCACCCGCCCGCATCCATGCCGGCGTGCAGCGGCGGCCGGCCGTTCAGGCCGCCGTCGAGCGCGTCCAGCTTGTGTGCCACCTCGTGGATGACGACGTTGAATCCGTCGCCGGCGCCCGACTGGTCGATGTCGGCCCGCGACAGGACGATCGGCCCGCCCTCGTCCCAGGACTCGCCGGACGCCTCCTCGACCCACTCGTGCACGACCCCGGCCTCGTCGACCTCCTCGAAGTCGGCGGTGAACCGTTCCGGCACGATCACCACGGTCGACCAGTCCGCGTACCAGTCCAGGCCGAGCTCCAGGATCGGCAGGCACGCCTGCGCCGCGACCCGCGTCCGCAGGACCGGGTCGAGCTCGGCGCCGCGCGCCGCCTCGAAGCGCTTGCCGGCCAGGAACCGCCCGGCCAGCACGCGCAGCCGCGCCCGCTCGGCGCGGTTCAGCCGCCGCAGGATCGCCAGGCCGGCGGTCGCCGCGCGCCATACGCGGGCGCGTTCCGCCCTGTCCGCCTTCACGTGGAATTCTCGCGCGGAACCGGATACCGTTGACCCGTGCCGCAGGCATCCGACTTCGTCCATCTCCACGTCCATTCCGACCACTCGCTGCTCGACGGCGCGGCCACCGTAGAGGGGCTGGCCGAATGCGCCCACCGCCACTCCATGTCGCACCTGGCGCTCACCGACCACGGCAACATGTTCGGCGTCGCGCGCTTCGATCGCGCCTGCCGCGCGGCGGGAGTGACCCCGATCATCGGCTGCGAGTTCTACCTGGCGCCCGGGTCGCGCCACGACCGCGGCGGCGACCACTCGCGATCGCACCACATGGGGCTGGTCGCCACCGACGAGGTCGGGTACCGCAATCTCATGGCGCTGTCCACGATCGGCTACACGGAGGGCTTCTATTATAGGCCGCGCATCGACGACGAGGCGATCGCCGAGCACGCGGCCGGCCTGATCGGGTTCTCGGGCTGCATGTCCGGCAAGATACCGATGCTGCTGGTGCAGGATCGCGTCGATGAGGCGGCCGAGCTGGCCGGCCGCTATCGCGACATCTTCGGTCCCGACCGCTTCTACCTGGAGCTGCAGGACCACGGCGCCCCTCCCGAACAGAAGCTGCAGAACGAACGCCTGCTCGACCTGGCCCGGCGCACCGGCCTGCCGCTGGTGGCCACCAACGACGTCCACTACTGCGGGCAGAGCGACGCCGACGCGCAGGACGTGCTGGTCTGCATCGGCACCAACAAACGGCGGTCGGACGCCGACCGGCTCAAGCACGAGCACCGCGAGCTGTTCTTCAAGGGGCCGGAGGAGATGGCCGGCCTGTTCACCGATCTGCCGCAGGCGCTCACCGCCACGCGGGCGATCGCCGAGCAGTGCACCCTGCAGATCCCGATGCCGGGACCGCAGATGCCGAACTACGAGGTTCCCGCCGGCCACACCCAGGAGTCCTACCTGATCGAGCTGGCCCGGGAGGGGCTGCGCGAGCGCTACGGCAACCCCACCGAGGAAGCGCAAGAACGGCTGCGCTACGAGCTCGGCGTCATCGGCAGCATGGGCTATGCCGGCTACTTCCTGATCGTGTGGGACTTCATCCGCTTTGCCCGCGAGCACGGCATCCCCGTCGGGCCGGGGCGCGGGTCGGGCGCCGCGTCGCTGGTCGGCTACTGCCTGCACATCACCGATATCGACCCGCTGCGCTACAACCTGTTGTTCGAGCGCTTCCTGAACGCCGAGCGGGTGACGCTGCCGGACTTCGACAACGACTTCTGCTACGAGCGGCGCGGCGAGGTGATCGACTACATCACGCGCACGTACGGCGCCGACCGCGTCGCGCAGGTGATCACCTTCGGCAGCCTCAAGGCGCGCGCGGTGGTCCGCGACGTGGCGCGCGTGCTGGAGATCCCGTACGGCGAGGCGGACGCCATCGCCAAGCTGATACCGGGCGGGCCGACCTCCGACCTGGGCGCCGCCCTCAAGCAGGAGGCGCGCCTGCAGGAGGTGCGGGAGCGCGGCGAGGTGTACCGCGAGCTGATCGACACCTCGCTGAAGCTGGAGGGCCTCAGCCGGCATGCCTCCACCCACGCGGCGGCGATCGTCATCGGCACCTCGGCGCTGACGGACTTCGTGCCGCTCTACCGGGACACCCGCACGGAGGCGATCTCCACTCAGTACTCGCACGAGTACCTGGAGGACTGCGGGTTGGTGAAGATCGACATCCTGGGGTTGAAGACCCTCACGCTGATCGAGCGTACGCTGCCGATGGTGCGCGCGCGCGGCGTCGAGATCGATCTGCAGACCGTCCCGGAGGACGATGCGGCGACCTTCGCCATGCTCGGCGCGGGCCGGAGCGCATGCGTGTTCCAGTTCGAGAGCGCCGGCATGCGCGCCGTCCTGACGCGCGTGAAGCCGACCTGCGTCGAGGACCTGATCGCCCTCAACGCGCTCTACCGGCCGGGGCCGATGCAGTTCATCGATCAGTTCGTCGATGCCAAGTCGGGCCGCCGCCCGATCAGCCACAAGCTGCCGCAGTTGGAGCCGATCCTGCGCGAGACCTACGGCGTGATCGTCTACCAGGAGCAGGTGATGGAGATCGCCCGCGCCGTAGCCGGCTTCAGCCTGGGACAGGCCGACCTGCTGCGGCGAGCCATGGGCAAGAAGAAGATGGCGGAGATGGAGCGGCAGCGCTCGCGCTTCATCGACGGCGCGATAGCCAACGGCGTCGACCGCGCCGCCGCGGCCGATCTGTTCGAGTCGCTGGTCCCGTTCGCGGAGTACGGGTTCCCCAAGACGCACGCCGCGCCGTACGCCGTGGTCGCCTACCGCACCGCGTACCTGAAGGCCAACTTCCCGGCCGAGTTCATGGCCGCCAACCTCACCAACGAGATGCACGACACCGACAAGCTGGCCGAGTACGTGAGCGAGGCGCGCGAGCTCGGGCTGGAGGTGCTGCCCCCGTCCATCAACCGCTCGGCGGCCGACTTCAGCGTCGCCGGCGGCCGCATCCTGTTCGGCCTGCGCGGCATCAAGAACGTCGGCACCGGCGCGGTCGACGCGATCATCGCGGAACGCGGGAGCGGCGGGCCGTACGGCGACTTCACCGACTTCGTGTCCCGCATCGATCAGCACACGGTCAACCGCAAGGTGATCGAGACGCTGATCCGCGTGGGCGCGTTCGAGGAGCTGGGCGCCAACCGCGCCACCTTGTGGGAGAACCTGGAACGGCTGCTGGAGGCGGTCGACGCCGAGCGCCAGCGCACCGCTCACGGCCAGCAGGACCTGTTCGCCGCGTACGAGGAGGTGCGGACCGCCAAGCCGCAGATCGCCCAGCATCAGGAGTGGGATCGGGCGACGATGCTGCAGGACGAACGGGACCACCTGGGGATGTACTTCACCGGCCATCCGCTCGACGATTACCGGAAGTTGCGGCCGGTCAAGGGGATCGCCGAGCTGACGAAGCTCGATTCGCGGCCTGACGGCTCGGTGGTGGCCGCGATCGGCATCGTCGGCGAGGTCCGGGAGATCGCGACCCGTTCCGGCCAGCGGATGGCGTTCGCGCAACTGGAGGAATACGGTGTCACCGCGGAGGTGGTGGTGTTCCCGGACGCGTTCGACGCCGGGCGTGAACGCCTCTCGACCGGTGCGGTGATCGCCGTGCGCGGCCGGGTCGACCGGTCGCGGGGCAGCAGCAAGATCGTGGCCGAGGAGATCACGTCTCCCGAGGAGCTGCCCGACCGCCCCTACCGGAGCGTGCACGTGCGCCTGCAGGCGAGCGAGGAGCGCGACCTGGTCGAGTTGCGCGACCTCTGCATGAGCCGCCCCGGGCCGTGTCAGCTGTTCCTGCATTATGCTAACGGCGCCGGCGACGGAGATACGGACGCCGGAGCGGGGGACGCCGGAGCGGCGTCCGCCCGAGAGGCGGTGATCCGCGCCGGGCCGCAGCTCGCGGTGGCGGGCGACGGCGAGATGATGCGTGCCCTGGAAGCGTCGCCGCTGGTGGTGGATGTATGGGCGGAATGACCGATCTGTTCCGATTTCTGCAGGCGTTGGTGCTGGTCTACCTGGTGCTGGTCGCACTGCGGATCATCGTCACGTGGTTCCGCGGCGCCGAGCACGGAGCTCCCACCGAGATCCTGGCCCGCGTGACCGACCCCTATCTGCACTGGTTCCGGCGTCTCCGGTTCCTGCGGATCGGCGTGCTGGACTTCTCACCGGCGGCGGCGGTCCTGACCCTGATCGTCGCCGGCAACCTGCTGCAGCGGCTGGCGGCCTCGCAGCGCGTCACGGTCGGCATCGTCCTGGCGCAGGTACTGCTGGTCGTCTGGTCAGCGGCGTCGGTGCTGGTGGTCGTGTTCATGATCATGTCGGTGGCGCGCGCGTTCATCGCCGCGATGCGCTGGGAGCAGGGCGGCGGACTGTTGAACATGCTCGACCAGACCCTGCAGCCGATGGTCACCTTCGTGTCCCGCCGGGTGTCGCTGGGCCGGTGGGTCATGGAGCGGAGTCAGACGGTGCAGAAGGTGGCCTACCTCAGCCTGATCGCCGTGCTGCTGCTGCTGTCGTTGATCGTCGGCCGCGTGGTGGTGGGCTGGGTCGTCGTGCAGTTCCAGAGCTCGCCGTTCTGAGCGGGCCGGCGCACGCCCGAAGCGCCGGCCCCGGCCGCCCCGAACGCCCCGTCGCGGCGCTTGCCTGGGACGACGACGTGGCGGCGCTCCGCGGCGTCGGCGCCGCTACGCGGGAACGTCTGGCCCGGCTCGGCGTGCGCACCGTCGGCGACCTGCTGACCCATCTGCCGCGCGGGTACCAGGACCGCCGGCGGCCGCTGCCGCTGGCGCAGGTCGACTCCGGCAGCGACGCCTGCGTGAGCGCCACCGTGGTGCGCGTCGGATCGTTCCGCTATCGCGGCCGCTCCACGCCGACGATCACGCTGGCCGACGACGCCGGCGATGCCGCCACGCTGTACGCGTTCGGCCGCCCGCAGCTCGGCCGGACGCTGCTGCCCGGCCAGCGGGTGCTGGTGTACGGCCGGTTCGATCGCCGCCGCGGCCGGCTGTCGGCCGGCAGCTTCGAGATCATGAGCCCGGAGGAGGCGGCCGCCGAGGCGCTCGTGCCGGTCTATCCGGCCACTGCCGGGCTCACGCAATCGGCGCTGCGGCGCATGGTCGACGCCGCCCTGGCGGCCGGTGCGCGGCCGACCCCGTTTCGCGTTCCGGCAGAGGCGGCTGCCGCCCGCCGCCTGCCGGACAAGGCGCAGGCGCTGGCGTGCGTGCACCGGCCGGCGACCCCGGAGGCGGCGGAGGCGGCGCGCCGCGCTCTGGCGTACGAGGAGTTGTTCCTGCTGCAGCTCGAGTTGGCGCGCCGCTCGCCGGCCGGCCGGCCGCGGCCGGCGCGCCGGCCGCGCGGCGCGCTGCGGGCGGCGGTGCTCGCGCGGTTGCCGTTCACGCTGACCGATTCCCAGCGCGCGGCCTTGGCGGAGATCGACGCGGACCTCGACGGACCGCGCACCTCGGCGCGGCTGCTGCAGGGCGACGTGGGCTGCGGCAAGACCCTGGTGGCGCTGCTGGCGGCCGCCGGCGTGGTCGATGCCGGGCAACAGGCGGCGATCGTGGTCCCGTCGGAAGCGCTCTGCTTCCAGCATGCGGAAACCGTCGCGCGGCTGCTGGAGCCGCTCGGCGTGCGGACCGGGCTGCTGTCCGGCAGCACTGAACGGGCGGCCCGAGCCCCGCTGCTCGCGGCCCTCGCCGACGGCGACCTCGACGTGCTGGTGAGCACCCACGCGGTCCTCTCGAAACCGGTCCGCTTCGCCGACCTGGGACTGGTGGTGATCGATGAGCAGCATAAATTCGGCGTCGCCCAGCGCGCGGCCGTCGCCGCCAAGGCGCCCGCCGGAGACCTGATCCTGATGACCGCCACGCCGATCCCGCGCACGCTGGCGCTCACCTTCTACGGTGACCTGACGCTCACCTCCATCGACGAGCAGCCCCCCGGTCGGCCGCCGCTGCGCACCTGGGTGGTGCATCAGGATCGCCGGGAGCGGGTCTACCGGTACGTCGAGGCGGAGCTGGCCGCCGGCCGCCAAGCCTATTTCGTCTGTCCGTCGATCGGCGGCGAGGGCACGGTGCCGGATGGGACGGCGCCGGCCGATACCGGCGCTCTGTTCGCCGCCGCCGACATACGCCCGCCGGCGCCCACCGCCGCCGCCGGCGATGCTCCCGGGTCGGCGCGGGCGCTGTACGCGCGGCTGCGGGAACGGTTCGCCGGGTACCGGGTCGGCCTTGCGCACGGCGCCATGGCCGCCGCCGAGCAGCGCGCGGTGCTGAGCGGGTTTCACGCGGGCGCCGTCCATGCGCTGGTGGCGACCACCGTGGTCGAGGTGGGACTCGACGTGCCGAACGCCACCTGCATGGTGGTCGAACATGCCGAGCGCTTCGGCTTGGCGGCGCTGCATCAGTTGCGCGGCCGCGTCGGCCGCGGTACCGATCCCGCGCACGCATTCTTCGTCTACGGCAGCGATCTCACCCCGCAGGCGGTGGAACGATTGCGGGCGCTCAAGCGGCACGCCGACGGCTTCGCGCTGGCCGACCTCGATCTGACGCTGCGCGGACCGGGCGAGCTGTCCGGCACGCGCCAGGCGGGAATGCCGCCGCTACGGGCCGCGCGGCTGGCCTCGGACCTCGATCTGATGCGCCAGGCGCAGGAGGACGCGCGGCGCCACCATCACGCCGGCGCCGCGGCGCCGGCCGGGCAACCCGCATGCGGGTGACCGGCGGCGCGGCGCGCGGCCGCGCGCTCGCCGTGCCGCCGGGTGTCCGGCCGATGACCGCCCGCATGCGCGAGGCGCTGTTCGTGATCCTCGGAAACCAGCTCGGCGGCGCGCCGGGCTCGATCGACGGCGGCGTGCGCGGCCGCTCGTTCCTGGATCTGTTCGCGGGATCGGGTCTCATCGCGGCCGAGGCGGCCTCCCGCGGGGCGTGGCCGATCGTCGCGGTGGAGCGCGACGCGCGCAAGCGGCGCACGATCCGCGCGAACATCGCCGCCGCCGGCGGGGAGGCGACGGTGGTCACGGCGCCGGCCGAACGGTTCATCGCGGCCGCCGGCCGGCGCGGGCAACGGTTTGCCGTGGTCTGCCTCGATCCCCCCTACCGGTACCCGCACAAGCAGGGCCTGCTCATCGCGCTGGCGCAGGCCGACATCGTGGAAGCGGCCGGCTGTCTCGTCCTGCATTGCCCGGCGGGTGACCCGCTCGACACCGCGGCCGTGCCGCTCACGCTGATCGGCCACCGCCGGTACGGGCAGTCCGCGCTGCTGCTGTTCCGGCCGTGACGGCCGCTCCCGCGGCCTGCGGCGTCTCCGCTCGCCGGCGCCGCGCAGCCCCGCCCGCCGGGGGTTGCAGCGCCCGGCGTTTGGTAGTACAACTGCAGCCATGCGCGAGGAGCTGCCTCTGTAGCTCAGCAGGTAGAGCACCTCCATGGTAAGGAGGGGGTCACCGGTTCAAATCCGGTCGGAGGCTCGTCGAGGGCCCGTCCGCTCAGGGCGCCGGTGTCAGGGTGACGTGCGTCAAGGGCGCGGTGCGCCCGCTTGACACGCGTCCCGCGTTCCCGTATTCCTATGTGACCCTTCGGCAACGGAGTACTCTCGATGGCCAAGACCAAGGTGGTGGAGTTGGTGGCTCTGGCGTGCACGGAGCACGACGGACTGGAGCTTCGCAACTACACGACGACCAAGAATCGTCGCAATACGCAGGGCAAGCTGCAGCTCAGGAAGTACTGCCCCCGCTGCCGCACCCACACGGTCCATCGGGAGACCCGGGTCAAGTAGCCGGCGGCGTTCTTGAGACGGTTCGGGATCGAGGGCGAACGGGCGCGGGACGAAGGCATCGGGAAGGCCAGTAGCTCCAACTGGTTAGAGCGCCGGTCTCCAAAACCGGATGTTGCAGGTTCGAATCCTGCCTGGCCTGGAAGCGAGTTGAGGAAGCGGTAGCGTGGGTCGGATCATTCAGTTCTTCCGCGAGAGCTACGCGGAGCTGCGCAAGGTGGCGTGGCCGAGTCGCGATGAGGTGGCGAGCTCGACGAAAGTGGTGCTGGTGTCGGTCTGCCTGATCGCGCTCGCGCTGGGGTTGATCGACTTCCTGCTGTTTCAGGCGATCGATCTGGTCTTCTGAGCGGCGGAACGCGGAATCGCAACGGCTGGAAAGGAACGGTTGAGGACGGTTTGCACGAATGGCTAAGGGTTGGTACGTGGTCCACACCTACTCCGGGTTCGAGAACAAGGTGCACAAGCACCTGGCGCGGTTGATCGAGTCCCCGCGCCTGCAGCACCATCTGTTCGACGCCAAGGTCCCGGCGGAGGATGTGGTGGAGGTCAAGGACGGCAAGAAGAAGGTGACGTCCCGGAAGTTCCTGCCCGGCTACATCCTGGTGGAGATGGACCTGGAAGGCGACGCGTGGATGGAGGTGTGCGCGGCGGTCCGCCAGATCGACGGCGTCACCGGCTTCGTCGGCGCCACCAAGAACCGCAAGCCGCAGCCGATCTCCTCCGATGAGGCGCGCGACCTGTTGCAGAAGGCGGGAGAGATCAAGAGCGGCGATCGCCCCCTGCGGCCCAAGCAGTCGTTCGTGATCGGCGAAAGCGTGCGCATCATCGACGGCCCGTTCGATTCCTTCACCGGCGCGGTGGAGGAGATCAACGAAGAAAAGGCGAAGCTGCGCGTGATGGTCGGCATCTTCGGGCGCTCCACGCCCGTGGAGCTCGACTTCATACAGGTAGAGAAGGTCTGACAGGGGCCTGAAGGAGCGTCAGCATGGCCAAGAAGCGGATACTCACGGTGGTCAAGGTCCAGGTGCCGGCGGGGCAGGCGACGCCCGCGCCGCCCGTGGG
The DNA here is from genome assembly GCA_965203515.1 of Spirochaetia bacterium. Classification (GTDB taxonomy): domain Bacteria; phylum Spirochaetota; class Spirochaetia; order SZUA-6; family Bin103; genus CATQHW01. The sequence continues at coordinate 2,370,693 of OZ241907.1, read as the reverse complement.
GCCGGCGCTCGGCCCGCACGGCGTGAGCGCGCCGATGTTCGTACAACAGTTCAACGAGCGCACGAAGGGGCTGGAGCCGGGCTTGACGACCCCGGTGGAGATTACGATATACGCCGACAAGACCTTTACCTTCGTGACCAGGACGCCGCCGGCGGCGGTGCTGATCCGCAAGGCGTGCGGCCTGGAAAAAGGCTCGCCGGAGCCCAACAAGGAAAAGGTCGCGTCGATCTCGCGCGCTCAGCTCCTGGAGATCGCCCGGACCAAGCGCCCCGACCTGAACGCCGTGGACGACGATGCCGCCGTGTCGATCATCGCCGGGACCGCCCGCAGCATGGGCGTCACGGTCGACACCTGAACAAGGCCCGGTACGGAAAGGAGACGAGCGAATGGCACGGAACGGCAAGCGCTACCGAGCCGCCTGTGAAGCGATCGACCGGCGGCGCACCTATCCGGTCGAGGAGGGCTTGCGGCTGCTGAAGAGCCTGCCGCCGGCGAACTTCGAGGAGACTGTGGAACTGGCCGTGCGCGTTACCCTCAAGGGCAACCAGACGGTCCGCGACACGATGGTTCTGCCGCACAACTTCGAGCAGGAGCAGCGCATCCTGGTGTTCGCCGAAGGCGACAAGGCGAAGGAGGCGGAAGAGGCCGGCGCCGCCTACGTGGGCGGCCAGGACCTGATCGACAAGATACGCGACGGCTGGCTGGAGTTCGACGTGACCGTGGCGACGCCCGACATGATGCGCAACGTCGGCCGGCTCGGCCCGATCCTGGGCCGGCGCGGTCTGATGCCGAATCCGAAGACGCGCACGGTCACCCAGGACGTGGCCGGCACCATCGCCGAGCTGAAACGGGGTCGCGTGGAGTTCCGGGCCGATCGTACCGGCGTCGTGCACCTGCCGATCGGCAAGCTCGGCATGGATACCGAAGCGCTGGCCGAAAACGCTCGCTCGGTCGTCTCGGAGGTGGAGCGCAAGCGGCCGACCGACGCCAAGGGCGACTTTCTGCGGAGCGTCGCGGTCTGTACGACGATGAGCCCGGGCGTAAAGGTGGCGGTATGAGCGACGCCGCCAGCGCCCCGGACGCGGTCGCCGCGCGCGAGCCGCAACGGTACAAGATCGAAGCGGTGGCCAGCCTGCGCGAGCTGCTGGAGCGGACCCCGAATGCCGTGTACGCCGACTACACCGGCCTGGACGTCGGCGCGATGACCGCGCTGCGGCGGGCCCTGGGTGAGCGGGACTCCACGTTGCGCGTGGTGAAGAACCGGTTCCTGCGGATCGCTCTCGATTCGATGGAGCTGCCGGCCTCCGACGCGCACCTGACCGGCCCGACGGTCGTCGCCACGCTGGGCAGGGAGCCGGGCGCCGCCTGCAAGGTGCTCGTCGACGCGCGGCGCGATGCGCCGCTGGTGATCAAGGGGGCGATCGTCGACGGTCAGCTGCTCGACCCGGCGCAGGTCGAGCAGCTCGCCGCCTTGCCGTCCCGTGAGCAGCTGTACGCCATGCTGTTGAGCGCCATGAACGGACCGGTGCGCTCGGTGGCGGGGGTAGTGCAGGAGGTGGTCCGCAAGCTGATCGGAACGGTCCAGGCGATCGCCGATCGAGGCGGCGCCGCGAATGAAGCGGACGGTTGACACACCGAACGACAAGAAACGAAAGCTTTAGGAGCAGACGATGGGCAAGCTGACAGCGGAGCAGATCATCGATGGGATCGCCGAGATGACCGTTCTGGAGGTATCCGAGCTGGTCAAACGCATGGAGAGCAAGTTCGGCGTCACCGCGCAGACTGCGGTCGCGGTGGCCGCCGCGCCGGCCGCGGGCGCTGCGGAAGAGGAAGAGGAAGAGCAGACCGAGTTCACGGTCATCCTCAACGGATTCGCCGACGGCAAGAAGATACCGGTGATCAAGGAGGTTCGCGCCCTCACCGGACTCGGCCTGAAGGAGGCCAAGGAGCTGGTCGAGGCGGGCGGCAAGCCGGTCAAGGAACTGGTCAGCAAGGAAGAGGCCGACAAGGCCAAGGAGCAGTTGGAAGCCGCCGGCGGTGTCATTGAGCTCAAGTAACCCTCGTTCGCAACCGCTGATCGACAACGGAACCGACGCGCGTCTCATCCCCGCTGACAGGAGAAGTATGCATGCCCGGTAGCCTCAGCAAGGTGCCGCGCCAGTTCATGGGCCGCGGCAACGACGACGTGATGGCCATACCCAATCTGGTCGATATCCAGCTCTCGTCCTACGAGCGCCTGCTGCAGCGCGCGCGGCTGCGCGCCGGCCAGGCGCCGGAGCGGCAGGGCCTGGAGGAGGTATTCCGGGACGTGTTTCCGGTGGAGAGCCCGAACGGAGACATGGTCCTGGAGTACGCCGGCTACTCGCTCGACGAGGAGAACATCAAGTTTTCGCAGAGCACCTGCAAGGCCAAGGAGCTGACCTACGCGATCCCGATCAAGGCCAAGATCAACCTGATCTTCCTGCAGACCGGCGAGATCCGCCAGAAGGAGATCTACATGGGGGACATCCCGCTCATGACCGGGCGGGGGACCTTCATCATCAACGGCGCCGAGCGGGTGGTGGTGAGCCAGATCCACCGCTCGCCGGGCGCGATCTTCTCGCATGAGAAGGGGATGTACGCCTCCCGGATCATCCCCTACCGCGGCTCCTGGCTGGAGTTCGAGATCGACCAGAAGAAGGAGCTGATCTGGACCAAGATCGACCGCAAGAAGCGCCTCCTGGCCACCGTGTTCCTGCGCGCGCTGGGGTTCGACAGCCGCGAAGCGATCGTCGACCTGTTCTACCGGCGCACGACGCTGCCGGTGTCGAGCGAACCGGATGCCAAGTCGCGGCTGGTCGGCAAGATCCTCGCCCGACCGGTGCATCGGGACGACAACCGCCTGTATCGAACCGGCGAGAAGCTCCTGTCGCACGACGTCGAGGAGCTGATCAACCTGCAGGTGGCCGAGGTCGAGGTCATCGACTTCGACCATCCCGACAGCCTGCACTCGCCGATCGTGGTCAATTGCTTCGAGCGTGAGGACACCAGGCCGGTCCCCGCCGAGGACGACGACGAGCTGACCAGGGAGGATGCGATCGTCCGCGTCGCCTCGGCCATCAAGCCGGGCGAGCCGACTACCATCGAGAGCGCCGAAAAGGACCTGCACAGCATGTTCTTCTCGTCGCGCCGGTACGATCTGGGGCGCGTGGGACGCTACAAGCTCAACAAGAAGTTCGACTACCCCGACCCGCCGGAGACGCACACGCTGGTGCCGGACGACATCGTCAACACGATGATCATGCTCACCAAGGTCTACATCGGCGAGGGCAACGTCGACGACATCGACCACCTCGGCAACCGCCGCATCCGCTCGGTTGGGGAGCTGCTGACCAACCAGCTGAAGATCGCCTTCTCCCGGATGGAGCGGATCGCCAAGGAGCGCATGTCGCTGAAGGAGGCCGATACGATCCGCCCGCAGGATCTGATCTCGATCAAGCCGATCGTCGCCACGATCAAGGAGTTCTTCGGCTCCAGTCAGCTTTCGCAGTTCATGGATCAGGTCAACCCGCTGGCCGAGCTGGCCCACAAGCGGCGGCTGAACGCGCTCGGCCCGGGCGGCCTGTCGCGGGACCGCGCCGGCTTCGAGGTGCGCGACGTCCACTACACCCACTACGGCCGCATGTGCCCGATCGAGACCCCGGAGGGACCGAACATCGGGTTGATCGTATCGTTGGCCAACTACACGCGCGTCAACTCCTACGGGTTCCTGGAGACGCCGTACCGCAAGGTGGTCGAAGGCCGCGTCACCCGCGAGATCGAGTACCTGTCGGCGATCGACGAGGAGAAGTACTTCATCGCCCAGGCCGGCGCTCCGGTCGACGAAGACGGACAGTTCAAGGAGACGCTGGTGCCGGTGCGCCGCGGCGGCGATTACATCACCCGCGAGCCGGACTCCATCCAGTACATGGACGTCTCGCCCAAGCAGATCATCTCGGTGTCCGCTTCGCTGATCCCGTTCCTGGAGCACGACGACGCCAACCGGGCGTTGATGGGATCGAACATGCAGCGGCAGGCGGTGCCGCTGATCATACCCGAGCCGCCGCGCGTCGGCACCGGCATGGAGGAGAAGACCGCGTACGACTCCGGCGTGCTGGTGCTGGCCACGCGATCCGGCGTGGTCGAATACGTCAGCTCGCAGCGCGTAGACGTACGGCCCGACGGGGAGGCCGGCGTCCTGGACACCTATCCGCTGGTCAAGTACCAGCGGACCAATCAGGACACCTGCTTCCTGCAGAAGCCGGTGTGCCGGGTCGGCGACCACGTCGAGGCGGGCCACGTGCTGGCCGACGGGCCGTCGACCTATGCCGGCGAGCTGGCGCTGGGCCGCAACGTGATCGTCGCGTTCATGCCCTGGAACGGCTACAACTACGAGGACGCCATCCTGGTCTCCTCGCGGATGGTCAAGGAGGACGTCTTCACCTCCATCCACATCAAGGAGTTCGCCGTCGAGGTGCGGGAGACCAAACTCGGCCCGGAGAAGATCACCCGCGACATTCCCAACGCGGCCGAGGACGCCTGCGAGCACCTCGACGGGGAAGGGATCGTGCGCATCGGCGCCAAGGTGAAGTCGGGGTCGATCGTGGTCGGCAAGGTGACGCCCAAGAGCGAAACCGACTCGACGCCGGAGTTCAAGCTGCTCAACTCGATCTTCGGCGAGAAGGCCAAGGAGGTCCGCGACACCTCGAAGCGCATCCCGCACGGCGTGGAAGGCACCGTGATCGACGTGCAGCGCATGCGCCGCTCGGCCGGAGACGAGCTGAGCCCGGGGGTCGAGGAACGGGTCAAGGTGCTGGTCGCCTCCAAGCGCAAGCTGCAGGAGGGCGACAAGATGGCCGGCCGCCACGGCAACAAGGGGGTGATCGCCCGCGTGCTGCCGGAAGAGGACATGCCGTTCATGGCCGACGGCACCCCCGTGGACGTGGCGCTCAACCCGCTCGGCGTCCCGTCACGCATGAATCTGGGCCAGATCATGGAGACCGAACTGGGCTGGGCCGGTCTGCGGCTCGACGAATGGTATGCGACGCCGGTGTTCCAGTCGGCATCCAACGACATGATAGAAGCCAAGCTGGCGCAGGCGGGCCTGCCGACCACCTCCAAGATCACCCTGTACGACGGGCTGACCGGCGAACCGTTCGAGAACCCGGTCACCTGCGGGGTGATCTACCTGATGAAGCTCAGCCACCTGGTAGACGACAAGATGCACTCCCGTTCCACGGGCCCGTATTCCCTGGTCACCCAGCAGCCGCTGGGCGGCAAGGCGCAGAACGGCGGCCAGCGGCTCGGCGAGATGGAGGTGTGGGCGCTGGAGGCGTACGGCGCGGCCAACACGCTGCGCGAACTCCTGACCGTCAAGTCCGATGACATGAACGGACGCGCCAAGGTATACGAGAGCATCGTCAAGGGCGAGCCGTTCGAGGCCGGCGGCATCCCCGAGTCGTTCAACGTGCTGGTGCAGGAACTGCGCGGGCTGGCCCTGGACATCACGATCATCGACCGCAAGGGCCGGGTGGTGCCGCTCACCGAGCGCGATGAGGAGTTGCTCATCCGCGAAGGAACCCAGTTCTGATGGGCGTTCGCGGTCCGCGGTCGCAGAGTTCCGACAGGAGGGGAGGACCTCATGCGTGAATACGATGATTTCGGGAAGATCACCATTCGCATCGCCAAGCCGGACAAGGTGCGCGAATGGTCGTATGGCGAGGTAAAGAAGCCGGAAACCATCAACTACCGCACCCTGCGGCCGGAGAAGGACGGCCTGTTCTGCGAACGGATCTTCGGCACCACCAAGGAGTGGGAGTGCTACTGCGGGAAGTTCAAGTCGATCCGGTACCGGGGGGTGATCTGCGACCGCTGCGGGGTGGAGGTCACCCATCCGCGCGTGCGCCGCGAGCGCATGGGGCACATCGAGCTGGCGGCGCCGGTGTCGCACATCTGGTTCTATCGATCGGTCCCCTCGCGCCTGGGGCTGCTGCTCGATCTGCCGATCGCGGCGCTCCGTTCGATTCTCTACTACGAGAAGTACATCGTCATCGACTCCGGCGACACCGACCTGAAGCGGATGCAGCTCCTCACGGAGGAGGAATACCTGGAGGCGCGCGATCGGCATGTCATGAGCTTCACCGCCGGCATCGGCGCGGAGGCGATCCGCACCCTGCTGGAGTCGCTCGACCTGGACGCGCTGGCCGGCGATCTGCGGCGCAAGATGATGGAAAAGGGTATCAAGAGCGACAAACGGCTCTTGAAGCGCATCGAGATCGTGGAGAACTTCCGCGACTCCGGCAACGATCCGGAGTGGATGGTGCTCGACGTCATCCCCGTGATCCCGCCGGAGCTGCGGCCGATGGTGCAGCTGGACGGCGGCCGGTTCGCCACCTCCGATCTGAACGACCTCTACCGGCGCGTGATCAACCGCAACAACCGCCTCAAGCGCCTGCTGGCCCTGGACGCGCCCGACATCATCATCCGCAACGAGAAGCGCATGCTGCAGGAGGCGGTCGACGCGCTGTTCGACAACTCGAAGAAGAAGCGGGTGGTGAAAGGCGCGGCGAATCGGCCGCTGAAGTCCCTGTCGGACATGCTGCGCGGCAAGCAGGGGCGCTTCCGGCAGAACCTGCTGGGCAAGCGCGTCGACTACTCGGGCCGGTCGGTGATCGTGGTAGGACCGGAGCTCAATCTCCATCAGTGCGGACTGCCCACCAAGATGGCGCTGGAGCTGTTCAAGCCCTTCATCATGAAGAAGCTGGTCGAAGACGACGTCGTCTATAACATCAAGAAGGCCAAGACGCTGGTGGAGGACGAGACGCCGGAGGTGTGGGCGGTCCTGGAGGAGATCGTCAGGGAGCACCCGGTCCTGCTGAACCGGGCGCCCACGCTGCATCGGCTCGGCATCCAGGCATTCGAACCGGTGCTGGTGGAGGGCAAGGCGATCAAGCTGCACCCGCTGGTGTGCGCGGCCTTCAACGCCGACTTCGACGGCGATCAGATGGCCGTGCACGTGCCGCTCACGCCCGACGCCCAGATCGAGAGCTGGACGCTGATGCTGTCGAGTCAGAACCTGCTCGATCCGGCCAACGGATCGCCGATCGTGGTGCCGACCCAGGACATGATCCTGGGCATCGCCTACCTGACCGGCGTCAAGTCGGACGCCGCCGGTGAGGGCAAGCACTTCGCCACCGCCGCCCAGGTGCTGCGCGCGGTCGACGCCCGCTCGGTCGACTACCACGCCCGGATCAAGTTGAAGCTCGACGGCCGGTACGTGGAGACCACGCCCGGCCGGGTCCTGCTGAACGAGGACCTGCCGAGCGAGATGGCCTACATCAACGAGCAGCTCGACGACGGCAAACTCCGCCGGCTCATCGCGAACTGCTACCGCGATCACGGCCCGCACGTCACCGTGCGGGCGCTCGATACCATCAAGCAGCTCGGCTTCCACTACGCGACCAGGTTCGGCGCGACCATCGGCATGGAGGACATCCTGGTGCCGGCCTCGAAGCCCAAGCTCATCGATCGCGCCAGCCAGCAGGTAGAGGAGATCCACCATCAGTACCTGCAGGGCCACATCACCAACGAGGAGCGCTACAACCGCGTCATCGAGGTCTGGAGCACCACCAACGACGACATCACCAACGAGTTGATGGCCGAGCTGGAGTCGGACCGCCAGGGCTTCAATCCGATGCACATGATGGAGTCCTCCGGCGCCCGCGGCAGCCGCCAGCAGATCCGCCAGCTCGCCGGCATGCGCGGGCTGATGGCCAGCCCGTCCGGCGAGATCATCGAGCTGCCGATCCGCTCCAACTTCAAGGAGGGGCTGTCGGTGATCGAGTTCTTCATCTCGACCAACGGCGCCCGCAAGGGGCTGGCCGACACCGCGCTCAAGACCGCCGACGCCGGCTACCTGACCCGCCGGCTGGTCGACATCGCTCAGGACGTGGTGGTGAGCGAAGACGACTGCGGCACCATCAACGGCATCGACCGGGAGGCGATCAAGGACGGCGAAGACATCGTCGAGCCGCTGCGCGACCGGATCGCCGGCCGCTTCACCCTGGACCGGGTCAAGCACCCGATCAGCGGCGCGGTCATCGTCGACTTCAACGAGGAGATCACCGACGATCTCGCCGAACACATCGAGCAGATCGGCATCGAGACGGTGCGCATCCGCACGGTGCTGACCTGCGAGTCGAAGCGCGGCGTATGCCGCAAGTGCTACGGCCGCAATCTCGCCTCGAACCGCACCGTGGAGATCGGCGAGGCGGTCGGCATCATGGCCGCCCAGTCGATCGGACAGCCGGGCACGCAGTTGACCATGAAGACCTTTCACATCGGCGGCGCGGCGACCCGCGTGAGCGAGGAGAACCGCGTCTACCTGCCGTATCCGTGCGTGATCCGTGAGGTCCACGGCAACGTGGTCGATCTGGACAACGGCAACCGGCTGTTCACCCGCAAGGGACACCTGATCGTCAACCGGGTGTTGCAGCAGATCACGCTTGAGGGCGGAGACGAGCTGCTGGCTGCCGAGGGCCAGCAGGTGCTGGCCGGCGATCCGCTGGTGGCCCGCGACGGCGAGCGGATCGCCGCCGTCGAGATCGGCTACGTGCACCGCGTGGACCGGCAGGTGCTGATCACCGCCCAGCCGCGCCGCGTCGACATCCGCAACGGCTCGGAGCTGATGGTGGGGACCGAGCAGATCATCCCCGAGGACGAGACGATGGCCTACTTCGACCCGTTCGCCGAACCGATCATCGCCGAGGTGACCGGCACGGTGCGCTTCGAAGACATCGTGCTCGGCACCACGCTGCGCGAGGAGATCAACGAGGATACCGGCAGGATCGAGAAGAAGATCACCGAGTTCTCGGCGGAGACCCTGCAGCCGCGCATCGTGGTGGAGACCGACGACGGCACGGAGGCGGTCTACTACCTGCCGGGTTCGGCCTATCTGGACGTGTCGGAGGACGACCAGGTGAAGGCGGGCCGCACGCTGGCCAAGCTGCTCAAGGAGAGCGTCAAGACGCGCGACATCACCGGCGGTCTGCCGCGCGTCGGCGAGCTGTTCGAAGCGCGGCGGCCCCGGAATCCGGCGGTGCTGGCCAAGATCGACGGCATGGTGCACTTCCGCGGCATCAGCAAGGGCAAGCGCGTGCTCGCGGTCGAGGACTCCTTCGGCGATGAGCACAAGCACGCCGTGCCGATGGGCAAGCACCTCCTGGTGCGCGACGGCGACACCGTGGAGGCCGGCGAGCCGTTGTGCGAAGGGCAGACCGACCCGCACGACGTGCTGGCGATCCTGGGAGAGAACGCACTGCAGGCCTACCTGGTCAATGAGATACAGGAGGTCTATCGGCTGCAGGGCGTCCGCATCAACGACAAGCACATCGGCATGATCATCCGGCAGATGATGAAGAAGGTGGAGATCGTGTCGGTCGGCGACACCGACTTCATCTTCGGCCAACAGGTCGACCGCCATCGATTCAGGGACGAGAACAGGAAGGTGATCGAGGAAGGCGGTCAGCCGGCGGTGGCGCAGCCGATGCTCCTGGGCATCACGCGGGCGTCGCTGAACATCGACTCCTTCATCTCCGCGGCGTCGTTCCAGGAGACCACGCGGGTGTTGACCAACTCCGCGATCGCCGGGTCGACCGATTCGCTGCGCGGCCTGAAGGAGAACGTGATCATCGGCAACCAGGTCCCGGCCGGCACCGGCAGCCGCTCCTACCGCGACGTCAAGCTGTTCGACGAGAACATGGAGAACCTCGACGTCACCGTGCAGCGGATCCTGGACCAGAAGCGCAAGGAGCAGGAGGAACGCGAGGAGCGGATGCGCGCCGAGATGATGTCGGAGGAGCTGGGTGATCCGATGAGCGAGGTGCCGGCCGGCTGATCCGCCACACCGAGACCGGCCGGCAGGACGGGGCCCGCCCCGCTTGACACGCGCCGCCCGGCTCGGTACGTTGTGCGGCGGCGGGCCCGAAGCGGAGGCGACGGGGTACGCGCGCCCATCGCCGTTCCGCCAAAAGGTAGGTCGGGGTACTTGACGCCCCGTGTCGCAGCGCGTAGGGTAGCGGCTCGGTTTTCCGCAAGCCGCAGACACCCGCAGTCAGCCTGAGTCGCAGGCCGGCGGTTCCGTCGGCCGACAGGGTGCCTCCCGTGAAGTGGGCGGTCGTTGGAGTACGAGGAGACAGGAGTGCCGACGATAAATCAGCTCGTCCGTAACGGACGCAAGCGCAGCATCAAGACCAGCAAGAGCCCGGCCCTGCAGTCGTGCCCGCAGAAGCGCGGGGTATGCACGCGGGTGATGATCGTCACGCCGCGCAAGCCCAACTCCGCCCTGCGCAAGGTGGCCCGCGTGCGGCTGGTCAGCGGCGTCGAGGTGACCGCCTACATACCGGGGATCGGACACAACCTGCAGGAGCACTCCGTCGTGCTGATCCGCGGCGGACGCGTCAAGGATCTGGCCGGGGTCCGCTACCACGTGGTGCGCGGAGCCAAGGACACGCTCGGTGTCGACGATCGGCGGCGCGCCCGATCGAAGTACGGCACCAAGAAGCCCAAGACCTGACGGTCGGCCGCATCGCAATCGGAAGAAGCAGGGAGTCGACGGAATGCCCAGACGAAGCGTGAGCACGCAGCGGCGCGACGTGCGCGATGCGCGGTATCGCGACCCGCTGGCGGGGCGGTTCATCAACAGCATGCTGCTGCGCGGCAAGAAGTCGCTGGCGGCGCGTACCTTCTATCAGGCGCTCGACTTCCTGGAAGGCAAGGGAGATGAAGGGGCGATCGCCATGTTCCGCAAGGCGGTCGACAACATCAAGCCGTTGCTGGAGGTGAAGTCGCGCCGCGTCGGCGGGTCGACCTATCAGGTGCCGGTGGAGGTTCGCGAAGACCGACAGGTGGCGCTGGCGATTCGCTGGCTGCTGCAGTTCGCCCGCTCCCGCCGCGGGCGCTCGATGGCCGAGCGTCTGGGCGCCGAGCTCCTGGACGCCTACCACAACACCGGTTCGGCCGCCAAGAAGAAAGAGGACACACACCGGATGGCAGAAGCCAACCGGGCGTTCGCGCACTACCGCTGGTAGACGGAAGACACGGGTAACGACACGACGATGGCGGAACGGACGAACCGGCGTGGATCGGGGCGGACCCATCCACTGAACCGGACCAGGAATATCGGCATCATGGCGCACATCGATGCCGGCAAGACCACCACGACCGAGCGCATGCTCTATTACACCGGGCGCAAGCACAAGCTCGGCGAGGTCCACGACGGCCAGGCGGAAATGGACTGGATGGACCTGGAGAAGGAGCGCGGCATCACGATCACCGCCGCCGCCACCACCTGCCCGTGGCACGGCCACGTCGTCAACATCATCGACACGCCGGGCCATGTCGACTTCACCGTCGAGGTGGAGCGATCGTTGTGCATCCTGGACGGCGCGGTGGCCGTGTTCTGCGCGGTCGGCGGCGTGGAGCCGCAGAGCGAGACGGTGTGGAAGCAGGCCAGCCGCTACAAGGTGCCGCGCATCGTGTTCGTCAACAAGATGGACCGCACCGGCGCCCGCTTCGCCCACGTCGTGGACGAGCTGCACGACAAACTCGGCGCCAACGCGGCGCCGATCCAGATTCCGGTAACCGAGGGCCCCGGGTTTTCCGCGGTCATCGACATCATCTCCATGCGGATGATCGAGTGGGACGACTCCGGGCAGGGCGCCGAGTACCACGCCCGACCGATCCCGGCCGACCTTCTGCCCACGATCGAAGGACACCGGATCGAGCTGTACGAGAAGCTGGCCGACCACGACGACGCATTCATGGAGGAGTACCTGGACGGCCGGCCGATCTCCGTCGACCGCGTGCGGGAGGTGCTCCGCAAGGCGACCTGCGCCGGTGAGCTGTTTCCGGTGCTCTGCGGCGCGGCGTTCAAGAACAAGGGCGTCCAGCTGCTCCTGGACGCGGTCGTCGATTACCTGCCGTCGCCATTGGACAAGGAACCGGTGTCGGGGATACGGCCCGCCGACGGCGAGTACGTCGCCCGCCGGCCGGCCGATGACGAGCCGTTTTCGGCGATGGCGTTCAAGGTGACCACCGACCCCTACGTCGGCCGGCTCACCTACGTGCGCGTCTACTCGGGCGTGCTCCACTCGAGTTCGTACCTCTTCAACGCCACGGCGGACGTGCGCGAGCGCGCCACGCGCATTCTGCGCATGCACGCCAATCGCCGCGAGGAGATCGACGCCCTGCGCACCGGCGACATCGGCGCGCTGGTAGGAGCGCGGCGCACCACCACGGGCGATACCCTCTGCGACGCCGGCGCGCCGTTGCTGCTGGAGTCGATGGTCTTCCCGGACCCGGTCGTGTCGATCGCCATCGAGCCGAAGTCGAAGGCGGAGTCCGACAAACTCGGTCTGGCCCTGAAGGCGCTTTCCGAAGAGGACCCGACCTTCCACGTTCGCTACGACACGGAAGTCGGTCAGACGATCATCTCCGGGATGGGCGAACTGCATTTGGACGTCCTGGTGCAGCGCCTGTTGCGAGAGTACGCCGTGGATGCCGACGTGGGCCGGCCGGAGGTGGCCTACCGCGAGGCTCTGACCAGGACGGCCGAGGCCGAAGGGCGCTTCGTTCGCCAGACCGGCGGCCGCGGTCAGTACGGTCACGTCGTGATACGGTTCGAGCCGCTGCCGGCCGGCGCCGGTTTCGTGTTCGAGAGCAGAATCATAGGCGGCGCGGTGCCCAAGGAGTACATTCCGGCGGTGCAGAAGGGAATCGCCCAGGCCAAGGAGACCGGCTCCATCGCCGGCTATCCGATGGTCGACTTTCGCGCCGTGCTGGTCGACGGCTCCTACCACGAAGTCGACTCGAGCGAGATCGCCTTCAGCGTGGCGGCGACGATGGCGTACCACGACGCGGTGCGCCGCGCCGGACCGGCGATCCTGGAGCCGATCATGGACGTCGAGGTGTGCGCGCCCGATGAGCATCTGGGCGACGTGATCGCCGACCTGGGCGCTCGTTCGGGTCAGATCGGATCGGTCGACGACCGCTTCGGCGGCAAGGTGGTCACCGCCGCCGTGCCGCTGCGGTGCATGTTCGGCTATGCTACCGCGCTGCGCTCCATGACCAGCGGGCGCGGCAATCATACGATGCAGTTCGCTGCCTACCGCCGCGTACCCGTTGCGGTTCAGGAAGAGATCATCCAACGCGCAGGCCGCGCGGCGGAACGGAATCAGACCCCCGTCGCCTGAGGAGCGCCGGGCAAGGAGACAAGAAGGGAATGGCAAAGGAGAAATTCGATCGCACCAAGCCGCACATGAACGTCGGAACGATCGGCCACGTCGACCACGGGAAGACGACGCTGACCGCGGCGATCACGCAGTACTGCGCCAAGAAGTACGGCGACAAGGTGATGACCTACGACCAGATCGACAACGCGCCCGAAGAGAAGGCGCGAGGCATCACGATCAACACCAGGCACGTCGAGTATCAGAGCGAAGACCGGCATTACGCGCACGTCGACTGTCCGGGTCACGCCGACTACATCAAGAACATGATTACCGGCGCAGCGCAGATGGACGGCGCCGTGCTGGTCGTGTCGGCGCCGGACTCGGTCATGCCGCAGACGCGCGAGCACATCCTGCTGGCTCGTCAAGTGGAGGTTCCGTCGATCATCGTGTTTCTCAACAAGGTCGACCAGGTCGATGACGAGGAGCTCCTGGAGCTGGTGGAGGAAGAGATCAAGGACGTGCTCAACCAGTATGAGTTCCCCGGCGAAGAGACGCCGATCATCAAGGGATCGGCCCTGGCGGCAATGGAGAATCCGGACGATGCGGAGGCGAACCAGCCGATCGAGGAGCTGCTCGCAGCCATGGACTCCTACTTCCCGCTGCCGGAGCGTGACGTCGATCAGGACTTCCTGATGCCGATCGAGGATGTCTTCTCGATCGCCGGCCGCGGCACGGTCGTTACCGGCCGTGTGGAGAGCGGCCGCATCAAGGTGGGCGAGACGGTGGAAGTCGTCGGCATCCGGGACACCGAAAAGACGGTGGTGACCGGCGTCGAGATGTTCAACAAGCTGCTCGACGAAGGGCAGGCCGGCGACAACATCGGCGCGTTGCTGCGCGGCGTGGAGCGCAGTGATGTCGAGCGCGGCCAGGTGCTGGCCAAGCCCGGCTCCATCACGCCGCACCGGAAGGTCAAGGCGCAGGTGTACGCCCTCACCAAGGAGGAAGGCGGCCGCCATTCGCCGTTCTTCGCCGGCTATCGGCCGCAGTTCTACTTCAGGACCACCGACATCACCGGCACCGTCACCCTCCCGGAGGGCAAGGAGATGGTCATGCCCGGTGACAGCACCGAGCTCAGCATCGATCTGATCAACACGATCGCCGTGCAGCGCGGGCTGCGCTTCGCCATCCGTGAAGGCGGGCGCACCGTCGGCGCCGGCGCGGTGACGGACATCCTCGACTGAGGCTTGAAGGCGGCGGGACTCAGGTTACCGGATGATGGCTACGGAACGGATCCGGGTACGGCTGCGAGGGTTCGACATCGAGCTCGTCGACCAGAGCTCGCGCGCTATCGTGCAGACCGTACAGAAGGCGGGTTCGCGGGTCGCGGGTCCCATCCCGCTGCCGACCCGGATCAACAAGTTCACCGTGCTGAGATCCCCGCACGTGTACAAGAAGTCGCGCGAACAGTTCGAGATGCGGACGCACAAGCGGCTCATCGACATCCTGGAGCCGAGCAGCGCCGTGATGGATGCGCTGATGAAACTCGAGCTGCCGGCCGGCGTCGACGTCGAGATCAGGCAGTAGGGGACGTGCGGCGTGGTCGCGGTGGTCGGCGTCAAGATCGGCATGACGCAGGTATTCGACGATGCGGGCGAGGTGCGCCCGGTCACGCTCGTGCGGGTCGAGCCCAACGTCGTGATCGGCACCCGCGTTGCCGACGGCGACGGGTATGACGCCGTGGTTCTTGGCTGGGGGAAGGCGCGCAAGCGGCGGTTGACCAAGCCGTATGCCGGTCAGTTTCCGGACGGCATCGACCCCACGCGCCGTATCATGGAGCTGCGCGACTTCGACGGGGAGTTTGAGGTAGGGCAGCAGCTCGATCTGACGATCTTCGCCGGCCGGCGCTTCGTGGACGTGCGGGGAGTGTCGCTCGGCAAGGGGTACCAGGGTGTGATCAAGCGGCATGGCTTCCGGGGCGGGCGCGCGACGCACGGCTCCAAGTTCCATCGCTCCGGCGGATCGACGGGACAGTCCGCGTGGCCCTCGCGGGTGCTGAAGGGCACGCGTATGGCCGGCCGCATGGGCGGACGCCGGGCTACGGTGCAGAACCTCGAGTTGCTCCGCGTCGACCCGGAACGGCAGTTGCTGATGATCGCCGGTCCGATTCCGGGGCGCCGGGGCGGGCACGTGGTGGTGACGAGCGCGAAGAAGAAGCCGGCCGGCGGCGACGGTACCGGCGGTGCGGCATGAAGGTCCCGGTGATCGGCGCGGACGGCAGCCAGTCCGGAGAAATCGAGCTGGACGATCGCGTGTTCGATATCGAGGTGAGCGACGGCGCCGTCTACGAAGCGCTGCGCAACGAGCTGGCCAACCGGCGCACCGGTACGGCCGCGACCAAGAGACGGGGCCAGGTACGCGGCGGCGGCCGCAAACCGTACCGGCAGAAGGGCACCGGCCGCGCTCGCGCGGGGTCGTGGCGCTCACCGTTGCGGGTTGGCGGCGGCATAACGTTCGGACCGCAGCCGCGCGACTACCGCTATCGGATACCGCGCAAGGTGAAACGGCTGGCGATCCGCTCGGTGCTCACCGCGAAGCGCCGCGGCGACCAGCTCATGGTCGTCGACGGCGTGCAGTCCCCGTCGGGCCGCACGCGCGAGCTGGCCGCTGTCTTGCATGCCCTGTCGCCGGGGCTCAAGACGGTGCTGGTGCTGGCCTCCGACGACCCGGCGACCAGGCGCGCCGGACGCAACCTGCCTTCGCTGCGTATACTCTCCAGCCGGCAGCTCCAGGTTCACGAGCTTCTGTACGGGGACCGGGTGCTGCTGCAGCGCGAGGCGGTGGACCGGTTGAACGCTGGCTACGGCGGAGATCGAGGAGGCGGTGATGACCGGTGAGATCATTCTGGAACCGTTGGTGACCGAGAAGTCGAACGCCCTGCGCGCGTCGCACAAGTACAGCTTCCGCGTCGACCCGCGAGCGTCCAAGCATCAGGTGCTCGCCGAGGTGCGGCGGCTCTTCAAGGTCAAGCCGGTGAGCTGCAATATCGTCAACGTCCCCCGCAAGCCGAAGCGCGTCCGCTATCGGCGCGGGTACACGGCCGCGTGGAAGAAGGCGATCGTGACCCTGCCGGGCGACCAGAGCATCGAAATCTTCGAGGGCGTCTGATGCCGGTCCGCACGCGCAAGCCGACCACGCCGTCATCGCGCTATACGACCGTCCGCGATTTCTCCGAGCTGAGCGACGAGGCGCCGGAGAAGCGCCTCACCGAAGCACGGCCGTATCGGGCGGGACGCTCCAAGGGGCGCATCAGCGTTCGCCGCAAGGGAGGGCGCCACAAGCGCCGGTATCGCGTGGTCGACTTCAAGCGGGACAACCACGGCGTCCCCGGCCGGGTCGATTCGATCCAGTACGATCCCAACCGCAGCGCCGACTTGGCGATGGTGGTGTTCGCCGACGGGGACAAGCGCTACCTGTTGGCGCCGCGCGGCCTGCGAGTCGGCGCCACGGTGCAGAGCGGCCCCGGCTCGCCGATCGAGATCGGGAACGCCTTGCCGCTCGGCGAACTGCCGCTCGGCATCGCCGTCCATAACGTGGAGTTGACGCCGGGGCGCGGCGGTCAATTGGTGCGCGCCGCCGGCAACAGCGCTACGCTGGTCGCTCGCGAGGGTGAGTACGCGACCGTACGGCTTCCGTCCGGGGAGACGCGCCTCGTCCACGTCCGCTGTATGGCCTCCATCGGGGAGATCGGCAATCCGGATCACATGAACGTGTCGCTCGGCAAGGCGGGCCGGGCCCGTTGGATGGGCCGGCGGCCCAAGGTCCGCGGCGTGGCCATGAACCCGGTCGACCACCCGCACGGCGGCGGTGAAGGCAAGGCTACCGGCGGACGCCATCCGGTATCGCCCTGGGGCAAGCTGACGAAGGGTATGAAGACGCGCAACAAACGCAAGCGATCGGGCGACTTCATCGTCGGCAAACGTTGATGGCGCGCGGACGTGACGGCGCAGGGGCGTGATGACATGGTGACGAGGTAAGGTATGTCGCGATCGATCAAGAAAGGGCCGTTCGTGTCGCCCGACCTGTTCAAGCGGGTGATCGAGGCGTCCAAGTCGTCCGGCAAGCAGATGGTGAAGACCTATTCGCGGTGCTCGACCATCATTCCGCAGATGGTCGGCATGACCATCTCGGTGTACAACGGCAAGAACTGGATTCCGGTCTACGTCACGGAGAACCTGGTGGGGCACAAACTCGGCGAGTTCGCCCCGACCCGCATGTTTCGCGGGCACGCCGGATCGGATCGCAAGGCGGTGCGGCGCTGATGGTCCGCGGAAAGCGCGGCTACACCGCGCACAGCCGGTTCCTGCGCATCTCGCCCGGCAAGATACGTCCGATCGCCGATCTGGTTCGCCGCCAGCCGTATGCGGAGGCGCTGGCATTGCTGGAGACGATGCCGCACAAGGGCGCAGCGCTGCTGCGCAAGACGATCAAGTCGGCCGGCGACAACGCGCTGTCTCACAACGAAAACCTCGATGAGGAGATGCTGTACGTGCGCGAGCTGCAGGTGTTCGACGGTCCGCGATTGAAGCACCGCGTCTGGGTGCGCGGGCGCGGCAGAGCCGATCGCCTGGTGGGCCGGCTCTGTCATATCTCGGTCGCGGTGGAGGAGATGAACTAAGCATGGGACAGAAGGTCAACCCGACCGGGCTGCGCATGGGGATCAATCAGTCGTGGCGCAGCAAGTGGTACGTCGACCCGCGCGAATACGCGGCGACGCTGCACGAGGACTTGGCGCTGCGCAAGACGATCGACTCGGCGCCGGAGACGCGCGGCGCCGACATCGCTCAGGTGGAGATCATCCGGCATCCGCAGCGCATCGCTCTCATCATCCACACCGGTCGTCCCGGCGTGGTGATCGGCGCCAAGGGTCAGAACATCGAGCGGCTGGGCGCCAAGCTGCAGCGCCAGGTCGGCAAGAAGATCCAGATCAAGATCAAGGAGATACCGCGGCCGGAGACCAACGCGCAGTTGATCGCCATGAACATCGCGCGCCAGCTCCGCGGCCGCATTTCGTTCCGGCGGGCCATGAAGATGGCGATCAACAACGCGATGCGGGCCGGCGTGCAGGGCATCAAGATCCGCGCCGGCGGGCGCCTCAACGGCGCGGAGATGTCGCGCGTCCAGCAGTACAAGGAGGGCCGCATTCCGCTCCATACCTTTCGCGCCGATATCGAGTACGGCTTTGCCGTGGCGGTCACTGCGGTCGGCTCGCTGGGCATCAAGGTGTGGGTCTTTCACGGCGAGGTGTTCGGCCGCGACAAGAAGGATGACGCGGGTCTGCTGCTGAAGCGGCAGCGCAGCCGCGAGGAGGCGGCCTGAACGATGCTTGCTCCGAAGCGGGAGAAGTTTCGCAAGCGCCAGCGCGGCGGACCGCTGCGGCGCGGCGGCGAACGCCAGCAGGACTTGGCGTTCGGCGATTTCGGGCTGGTCTCCCTGGAACACAAGTGGATCACCAATCGGCAGATCGAAGCCGCCCGCGTGGCGATGACGCGCCACGTGAAGCGCGGCGGCAAGGTGTGGATCAGGATATTTCCGCATATGCCGTACACCAAGAAGCCGGCCGAGACCCGTATGGGAAAGGGCAAGGGCAACGTCGAATACCACGTCGCGCCCGTGCGCCGCGGTACGGTGATGTTCGAGTTGGCCGGCGTGGAAGACGGACTGGCGCGGGAGGCGCTCACCCTGGCCGGCAGCAAGCTGCCGATCAAGACCACGATCTGCGCCCGCGGCGGTCTGTTGGGGGTGCAGTCGTGAAAGAACGATATGGCGAACTGGCCTACCCGGAGCTGCTCCTGAAGCATGACGAGCTGGTGGCGGCATATCGCAAGGCGCGGTTCGACGCGGTGGTCGGTCACCTGGACAACCCGGTCAGCGTCCGCGTGCTGCGGCGCCGGCTGGCGCGGGCCAAGACGATCGTGCACGAATACGACTTGGGCATCCGGCAACGATGAGCGGCACGGGACGTCTCCGGGTGCTGGCCGGCACGGTCGTTTCCGACCGCATGGACAAGACCATCGTCGTGCTGATCAGCTCGCAGAAGCGGCATCCGATGTACGAGAAGTACATCCGCAGGTCGAAGCGCGTGAAGGCGCATGACGGCGGCAACGAGTGCCGTGTCGGCGACCGTGTCCGGGTGGTGGAGTCGCGGCCGCTGAGCCGCGACAAACGGTGGCGGCTGCTCGAAATAGTGGAACGGAGCGGTTGATGGTACAGGCCATGAGCTATCTCAACGTCGCCGACAACAGCGGCGCCAAGCGCGTGCAGTGCATCAAGGTGCTCGGCGGCACCCGTCACGTGAGCGCCGGCGTCGGCGATCGGATCGTCGTCGCGGTCAAGACCGCGGTACCCTCCGCGGCGGTCCGCAAGGGGACGGTCGCTCAGGCGGTGATCGTGCGAACGCGCAAGGAGACGCGCCGCGTGGACGGCAGCTACATTCGATTCGACGACAACGCCTGCGTTCTGATCGATGATGCCGGCAATCCGTCCGGCAAGCGCATCTTCGGACCGGTGGCGCGGGAGCTGCGCGATCGCGATTACATGAAGATCGTCTCCCTCGCCCCGGAGGTGCTGTAGCGATGGCCGCAAAGGGCCGAGCCGGAATCGCGCAGAGGCGGGTACGGTTGCGCCGCGACGATCAGGTGGTGGTCATAGCCGGCAAGGAGCGCGGCAAGACCGGCCGCGTGCTGCGCATCGACGTCGACCAGCAGTGGGTGGTCGTGGAAGGACTCAATCTGGCGAAGAAGGCGATCCGGCCCACCCAACAGCGCCAGCAGGGAGGGATCAGCGAGATCGAGGCGCCGATCCACCTGTCGAACGTGATGCTGAGCACGCCGGAAGGGCGCTCGAGGATTCGCTATGACGTGGCCGCTGACGGCAACAAGCGCCGTATCGCTGCGCGCACCGGCCAGGAGCTGTGAGCATGAGCAAGGCCGCCGGCGGTACGGGCAACGGCGCCGACCCGGGCTACGCGCCGCGCCTGCGCGCGCTGTACCGGGACACGGTCGTACCCGCGTTGGTCGAGGAGTTCGGCTACGAGAGCGTCATGCAGGTGCCCGGTCTCACCAAGATACTGCTCAGCATGGGGGTTGGAGACGCGCCCGGCAACCGGCAGCTCCTCGATACTGCGGTCGACGAGCTGACGCTGATCGCCGGCCAGCGGGCGGTGACCACGCGGGCGCGGCGCTCGATCGCCGCCTTCAAGATCCGAGCCGGCATGGAGATCGGCGCGATGGTGACGCTGCGCGGCGACCGCATGCTGGAGTTCTTCGACCGCTTCGTGAACGTGGCGGTGCCCCGTATCAAGGACTTTCGCGGATTGTCCCCCAACTCGTTCGACGGCAGGGGCAACTACTCGGTCGGCGTCGACGAGCAGATCATCTTCTCGGAGATCGATTACGATCGGATCGATTCGATCCACGGACTCAACGTCACCATCGTGACGTCGGCAGGCACCGACCGGGAGGGCCGGAGCCTGCTGGGCGCGCTGGGAATGCCGTTTCGCAGCGAATGACGGGCGGGAGATGGTGATGACGGCGGCGGCCCGGACGATGGAGGTGTAGGTGGCACGCAAAGCCCTGATCGTGCGCTCGCAGCGCAAACCCAAGTATTCGACGCGCAAGGTCAACCGGTGCCGCTGTTGCGGGCGGCCGCGCGGGTACCTGCGTCGCTTCGAGCTCTGCCGGATATGCTTCCGGGACCTCGCCAGCCGGGGGCTGATACCCGGCGTGACCAAGTCGAGCTGGTGAGCATATGAGTGTGACGGATCCGGTAGCGGACATGATGACCAAGATCCGCAACGCCGGCATGGCCGGCCATGAGAGCGTGGACATCGTGCCGTCGAAGTTCAAGCTGGAGATCATCAAGACGTTGAAGACCGAGGGCTATGTGCGTAATTTCAAGCGCGTGGGCCAGGACGGACAGGGACCGGTGCGATTGTTTCTCAAGTACGACCAGGAGCGCAGGCCGGTGATCCGGGGCCTGGAGCGGATTTCCAAGCCGGGCCGTCGCGTATACCGGAGCTATCGCGCCATGCCGCGTGTCCTGAACGGCTACGGGACCTTGATCGTGTCGACCTCGGCCGGCGTGATCACCGGCCGCAAGGCGGCTCAGCAGCAGATCGGCGGCGAGTTGATCTGCTGCGTGTGGTAGGCGGATGTCACGAATCGGGGTGCTGCCGATACCGGTGCCGGCTGGAGTCGACGTGGCGATTCGCGGCAGCCAGGTGGAGGTAGCCGGCCCCAAGGGAACGCTGAGCACGCCGTTGGCCGCCGCCGTCCGGGTCGAGGTCGCAGCCGGAGCGGTCGCCGTCAGCCGCACCGACGACGAACGTGCATCGCGCGCGATGCACGGACTGACCCGCAACCTGATCGCCAATATGATCACCGGGGTTTCGGTTGGATTCACGCGCGAGCTGTTGATCAGCGGCGTCGGGTACCGCGCCGAGGTTCAGGACGCGACCCTGGTCGTCGACGCGCGCTATTCCAAACCGGTGCGGATGCGGATACCGGCGGACCTCACGGTCCAGGTGGATGGCGGCAACCGCATCCGCATCTCCGGGATCGACAAGCAGAGCGTCGGACAGTTCGCCGCGGACGTGCGATCGGTGCGGTCCCCGGAACCATACAAGGGCAAGGGCATCCGCTACGCCGATGAGCACGTGCGGCGCAAGGTAGGCAAGTCCGCCGTGGGAGGTGGCAACTGATGGGGGCGCTGGCCAAGATCGCGCGCCGTCTCCGCCGCAAGCGGAGCATCCGCGGCAAGGTGCACGGCACCGCGTCGCGGCCGCGAATGACGGTGTTCAAGAGCAATCGGTACACGTACGTGCAGGTGATCGACGACGACGACGGGCGCACCGTGGCGGCGGTCTCGAATCGCGAGCCCGCGGTCGACGTACCCAACCGGGCGAGTGACCTGGGCCGTCTCGGTGAGCTGGCGGGAGAACGGTTGCGCGCCGCCGGGGTAGATCGGGTCGTGTTCGACCGCAACGGCTACCCGTATCATGGCAAGGTCAAGGCGATAGCGGACGGCGCGCGCAAGTCCGGCATCGTCCTGTAAGGTTTCGAGGGAGCAGAGGTGAGCGACAGAGACCGGGAACGCGGCGATCGAGGTGACTTCGAGAAACTCGTTCGGCTCAATCGTATCGCCAAGGTAGTCAAGGGTGGCCGCAGATTCTCGTTTTCTGCGGTGATGGTGGTCGGTGACCGCAACGGCCACGTCGGCTATGGTTTCGGCAAGGCGGCGTACGTCGCCGACGCGATCCGCAAGGGCGCGGAACGGGCGTACCGCAACATGGTGAAGGTACCGATGCGGGCCGGCACGCTGCCGCACCAGGTCAACGGCGCGTTCAAGGGTGCGAAGGTACTGCTGAAGCCGGCGGCTCCCGGCACCGGGGTGATCGCCGGCGGTCCTGTGCGGGCCGTGCTGGAGGCGGCCGGCGTGCGCGACGCGCTCAGCAAGTCGCTGGGATCGCAGAACTCGATGAATGTGGTGAAGGCGGTGTTTCAGGGACTGGATCAGATCATGGAGGCGTCCGAGGTGGCGGCCCGTCGTGGAAAGACCGTGGCGGAGCTGTGGCGCTAGTGGCTGCCATGGACGCCGACGGCCCGCTGCGGCTGCCGGACGGCGCGCGCGTGCGCGTGACGCTTGCCCGAAGCGTCATCGGGCGCAAACCCCGGCACCGGGCGACGGTGGCGGCGCTTGGCCTGCGCGGCATCGGTTCGTCCGTCGAGCATACCGCCTCGGCGCCGGTCGTCGGCATGATCCGCCAGGTGCGCTACCTCCTGACCATCGAGCAGCTGTCATGAGCGACGCAGACGGTGGCGCCGGCGCGCCGCGCATACGCCGCCCGGCCGGCGCCGCGCGCAAGCGGCGGGTCGTAGGCCGCGGCGCGTCCGGCAGGCGCGGCGGTACCTCCGGCCGCGGCACCAAGGGCCAGCGGGCGCGCGCGGGGAGCGGCGTTCGTCCCGCCTTCGAAGGCGGTCAGATGCCGTTGTACCGGCGGATCGCGCGCCGCGGCTTCAGCAATCATCCGTTCCGCACGGTGTACCAGACGCTCGACGTGCGCGCCCTCAATCGCTTTGCGGACGGCGCTACCGTCGACCGGCAGGCGCTCCTCGACGCCGGCGTGATCAGGTCGGCCGGGGTGCCGGTGAAGCTGCTCGGCTCCGGGAGCCTGGAACGGGCGTTGACCGTACGACTCGATCGCGCATCCGCCGGCGCCCGGCAGAAGGTGGCGGCCGCCGGCGGTTCGTTTCAGGCGATCGACGACGGGCCGGCCGCGGACGCGCCGGCGGACGGCGAGCAGGGCTGATGGCAAATCCGCTCCTCGACATCTTTCGCATTCGCGACCTCCGCGACCGTATCCTGTTCACGGTGGCGATCCTGGTGATATTCCGGATCGGCGCGGTGTTGCCGATTCCCGGCATCAACGTCAACGCCTTGCAGAACTACTACGCCGCGCAGCAGTCCGGCGGCATCGGCATCACCGATTACTTCGACTTCTTCTCCGGCGGAGCGTTCTCCAACTTCTCCGTGTTCATGCTGGGGATCGTGCCGTACATCACCACGTCGATCATGATGCAGCTGCTGGTCCTGGTGTTTCCGAAGTTGAAGAAGATCTCCGAGCAGGACGGCGGCCGCAAGCGCATCCAGCGCTACACCCGCATAGCCACGGTCGGCGTGTGCCTGATCCAGTCGTTCGCCGTCAGCGAGTACGCCAACCAGATCCCCGGGGCGATCACCATGGGCCGTATCCCGTACACGCTGTTGGCGATGATGACCGTGACCGCCGGCACGATCTTTCTGATGTGGCTCGGCGAGCAGATCACCCAGCGCGGCATCGGCAACGGGATATCTCTGCTGATCTTCGCCGGCATCGTCGCGCGCATACCGGACGCGATCTACGTGATGATCAATCAGGTGCAGCGCGGCAACCTGAATCCCGTCTTCTTCGTCCTCGTGCTCGGCGCGTTCGTCGGCGTGATCTCGCTGGTGATCTACGAGCAGCAGGGCCAGCGGCGGATTCCGGTCAACTACGCCCGGCGGGTGATCGGCCGCAGGGTGTACGGAGCGCAAAACGCCTATCTGCCGTTCAAGATCAATCCGTCGGGGGTCATCCCGGTGATCTTCGCCTCCTCGGTCCTGATCTTTCCCTTGCAGATCGCCCAGAATCTCGGCGGCGGCGTGCCGTGGCTTTCGCGGTTCGCGGCCTGGCTGACGCCGAACGGCGTGCCGTACATGCTGTTCTACGCGTTGCTGATCGTGTTCTTCGCCTACTTCTACACGCAGGTCACCCTGAATCCGGTGGAGATCAGCAAGCAGATTCGCGAGAACGGCGGCTCGATCCGCGGCATCAGCTCGGACAACATGACCGAGTACCTGACCAGGATACTGAACCGGATCATCCTGCCGGGGGCGCTGTTCCTGGCGGTGATCGCCATCATTCCGTCGATCATTCAGGCGCTCTTCAACTTTCCTTCCAGCGTCGCCTTCCTGATGGGGGGTACGTCGCTGCTGATCATGGTCGGCGTGGACCTGGATACGATGAGTCAGATCGAGGGGCATCTGAAGATGCATCATCACGACGGTATCGTCCGCAAGGGCCGCGTACGGGCCCGCAACCTGTAGGCCCCGGAACCGGTAGAGGAGTCATGAAGGTCAGAGCCAGCGTGAAGAAGATGTGCGCGAAGTGCAAGATCATCAGGCGTCGCGGTGTCGTCCGCGTCATCTGCGATAACCCGAAACACAAACAGCGACAGGGGTAGCGACATGGCAAGGATCGCCGGGGTCGATCTGCCGAACAAGCACGTGTGCGTCGGATTGACCTACATCTATGGGATCGGGGCTCCTTCCGCAGCCGCGATCTGCGACAAGACCGGGATCGATCCCGACCGCATGCTGAACGACCTGGCACCGGAAGAGGTCAACGAGCTGCGGCGCGTGATCGAGAGCGACTACGTGGTCGAGGGGCCGCTGCGCACGGATGCGTCGCTCAACATCAAGCGGCTGATGGACATCGGCTGCTACCGCGGCATACGCCACCGGCGCGGCCTGCCGGTGCGCGGCCAGCGCACGCGCACCAACGCGCGCGCGCGCAAGGGAAGCAAGAAGACGGTCGCGGGCAAGAAGAAAGCGCCAACGGCCAAGTAACGGAAGGATTGCGAGTAACGACAGATGGCAAAATCGAAGGGCAAACGGGACCGAGCGGTCAGCGAAGGGAACGTCTACATCCAGGCGACCTTCAACAACACGATCGTGACCATCACCGATCTGATGGGCAACGCGGTGTCATGGGCGTCGGCCGGCTCTCTCGGGTTCCGCGGAGCGAAGAAGTCCACGCCGTTCGCGCGCAGACCACGGCGGAGACCGCCGCGCGCAAAGCGATGGATTACGGTCTCATGGAGGTCAACGTGTTCGTGAAGGGACCCGGCGGAGGCGGCGAGTCTGCCGTGCGATCGCTCGGCGCGCTCGGCTTGCGGGTGCGTACCATCCGCAACGTCACGCCGATACCACACAACGGTTGCCGGCCGCAGAAGAAACGGCGGGTGTAGGCATGGCTCGCTACCTCGGACCCGCCTGCCGGCTGTGCCGGGCGGAAGGGGCCAAGTTGTTCCTCAAGGGATCGCGCTGCCATTCCGACAAGTGCCAGATCGCCAAGCGGCGCGGCAAGCCGGGCAAGGCGCCGCGGGAGCGCCCGCAGAAGCTGTCGGACTACGGCATGCAGCTCCGCGGCAAGCAGCGTGTGAAGCGCATGTACGGAATGCTGGAGAAACAGTTTCGCCTCTTCTTCGAACGCGCCAACCGGCAGCGCGGCGTGACCGCCGAAAACCTGATCCGCATGTTGGAGCAAAGGCTCGACAACATCGTGTACCGCATGCACTTCGCCAGCTCACGCAAACAGGCGCGGCAGCTCGTGTCGCACGGTCACGTGATGGTCAACGGCAAGCGCGTGACCATACCGAGCTACCTGGTGCGGAAGGGCGACGTCCTGGAGCTGCGCGAGCGCGGCAAGACGATGACGGCGGTCAAGGACAGCCTCAAGGAGTACTCGCGCTCCGGCACGCTGCCGTGGCTCAAAGTAGACCCGGATGCGATGTGGGGCCAGGTCCTCGCTCTGCCGCGGCGCGCCGACGTGCCCGATCTCGACGGCGTCAACGAGCAGCTTATCGTCGAGCTGTACTCCAAGTGAGGGGCTGATGACGCGCAGAAACCTCTTGAAGGGGCTCAATCTCGCCAAGGGCATAGTCGTTCAGCAGACCGACCTGGAGGCTGCCTACGGCAAGTTCATCGCGCATCCGTTCGAACGGGGCTACGGGGCTACCATCGGCAACAGCCTGCGGCGCATCCTGCTTTCGGGCATCCCGGGATACGCGATCACCGCCGTGCGTATCGCCTCCCGCGGCGCCGACGGCACGGCGCATACCGTGTCGAGCGAGTTCGAGCCGATCGCGCACGTCGTGGAGGACACCCCGGACCTCATCAACGCTCTGAAGCAGGTCAGGTTGGCGCTGGACGAAGGCGTGGAGGAACGGACGATCTATCTGGAGAAGTCCGGCCCCGGCGTCCTGGTCGCCGGCGATCTGGCCGTGGACTCGGCGATTTCGGTAACCAACGCGGACCTGCCGATCGCCACGCTCATGGCCGACGCGAATCTGGAGATCGAGGTAGAGATCGAGTTCTCGCGCGGCTATCTGCCGGCGGAAAACAGCGAGCGGTTCATCGAGGTGGTCGGTACCATCCCCATCGACGCCCTGTTCTCGCCGATCGAGCGCGTGAAGTACACGGTCGAGAACACGCGCGTCGGCCAGCGGACCGACTACGACAAGCTGGTGCTCGAGGTGTGGACCGACGGCACCAAGAAGCCGGAAGATGCGGTTGCCGAGGCCGCCAAGATCGCCAAGGAACACTACACGATCTTCATCAACTTCGAAGAGGACGAGGTCGACCACGAGGAGCTGGACGTCGAGGACGAACGGCTGCGCGCATTGCTGGACACGCCCGTCGAGGAGCTGGAGCTGTCGGTGCGGTCGAGCAACTGTCTGAGGAACGAGAACATTCGCACGATCGGCGATCTGACCCGCAAGACCGAGGAGGAGATCGCCAAGACCCGCAACTTCGGCCGCAAGTCTCTGGATGAAATCAAGAAGAGGTTGGAAGAGCGGGATCTGCATCTCGGTATGAGCGATTACGACTACAGCGCGGTGCGCGAGCGCCTTGCCAGCGGCAACGCGCTCGACTTCGAGCATGGCGTCCCGGCAGATGCGGAGGTGATGAGCGGCGAAGAGGCCGCGTCCGACGAACGGATGGACGAACCGTGATCGAAGGGAACGGCCGCACGCTGCGGGAGGTGTGGAGATGAGACACCGCGTTGGCTATAACCCGCTCGGCCGCACGCCGAGCCACCGCAAGGCGCTGCACTCGAACATGGTCGTGGCGCTGTTCCGGCATGAACGGATTCGAACCACGCGCGCCAAGGCGCTTGCCGTGCGCCGGACCGCGGAGAAGATGATCACGCGGGCCAAGCAGGACAGCGTGCACAGCCGGCGGATCGTCGCGCGGCGGCTGCACGATCCGGCGGTGCTGGCCAAGCTGTTCAACGTGCTCGGTCCGCGCTTCCAGGATCGGCCCGGCGGCTATACGCGCGTGCTCAAACTCGGCCCGCGGTACGGGGACGCCAGCGAGATGGTGATCCTGGAACTGCTCGACCGGCCGGCCGAGACCGACGAAGCGTCCGGCTGAGCGTCCGCCTGCGCTGAGAGCCGCAGCAGCTCGCTGGCTCGACGGCAACCTGTCGGCCGGCATGCGGCTGGCTGCCGGAGTGTTGCTGGCGGCCTCGCTGGTGGCGCAGGAAGACCTGATGCTGCGCGGCGCACAGGCGTTCATCTGCTCCGTGCTTGCATGGTTGGTGCAGCCGAGGCTGCGCCTGCGGCGCACCGCGGTGTTCCTTGCGGCGACCGTCGTGTTCAATCTGCTCACCCCCGCCGGCCGGGTACTCCTGCGCATCGGAGGAGTTGCGGTCACGGAGGGCGCGCTGATGGTCGGCGCGGGCAAGGCCGCCTCCCTCGGCGGATTGCTGTTCGTCTCGCGCCTCATGGTCGATTCGCGCCTGCGCCTGCCCGGTCCGGCCGGCGCGCTGCTCGGCGCCAGCATGGCCTATCTGGCCCGGCTCATGGATGGTCGCGTCCGCTTCCGGCTGCACAGCCCGATACGGAGCCTCGACCAGGCGTTGCTGGATGCTCGGAGCGGGCCGCGCGAACCGGCGCCGGCGGGCGGCGCCGGCGTCACCACGGTGGCGGGAGCGGCGTGCGTGGTCGTCCTGCTGGTCCTCTGCGGCTGCGCGGTTGTGTGGGGCCGCCTGCGCGGCCGATCCGGTTAAGGGGTGACGGTGAAGGGCGGCGGGGGTTCTCTGCTATAGACTGATACCGGGGGCAAGCGTGGAGCCGGGCACAGCGGACGGGGACCGCCCGCCGGAGTTCGAGGAACTGGAGACGCTGCCGGCGGCAGGCGGCGATCGGTACCCGGCGATGAGTCCGGCGCTCGCACTCCCTGCGCGCGGCGTCGAGCGGGTCGAGGAGCTGCTCGAAGCTCTCCCGGCGGTCGAGGAACCCGATACCGCCGAGCGGCCGGAGCGCCTCGACCTCCATACCATCCGGGAACTGTTCGATCTGGTCGCCGACGACTCGCCGGCGGTGGCAGCGGAGGGCGGCATCTACCGGGTTCAGCGCCACGCGTACGGTCGATCCGGGGGGGGAGGGCGCGATCCGGGATTGCGACGGCTGGCGGCAGCGGTGATCGGCGGCTCGCCGCCGAGATCGCCCGGCGCGCCGGCGCGGTCGCCGGACGGCGAGCCGCTGCGGCTGCTCCCCGACGGCATCGACCTGGACGCGTTCGCCGCCGGATCGGCGGCGGACGCGGCGGAGCCGTTCACTCGGGCGCTGAATCGTCTCTGCCGCAGGGCGAAGGCGATCGGCGCGGCGCTCCTGGTCCGTGAATCTTCCGGCGGGTACCGCGCACGGCAGGTGACCGGGATCCTTCGACGTTCGGCCGGGCGGCTGACGTATGCGCCCGCCGATCCGGTGGCCGCGCGCTACCTGACCCGGCGGGTCACGGTCATCGCCGTCGGTTCGCCATACCGGCTCGCCGGGATGGCGGAGCGCCTGCCCGCCGCAGCGCGCAGTAGAATCGCCCGCCTGGCCCTGCTGCCCGCGCAAGCCGGCGGAAGGCCGGCCTACCTGCTGCTGGCGGCCGCGGACGACGGCCGCGCGTGGGACGCGCCCACCCTGGCCGCGCGGCTCGGACTGGTGCGAGCCGCGGGTTCCGGGACCCCGGAATCGCTGGGGGTCCCGGAATCGCCCGGCCGGCCTCCGCCTTGACTTTGACCGGCGGCGCCCGTACCGTGGGCACAGCCACCATGGAGGAACGCAATGGAGCTCGTATGGTTCTTCATGCTTCCTCTCGCCGGTTTGCTGATCGGCTGGCTCGTCCGATGGTCATATGCCAGATTCGAACTCTCCTCCTCGGAGCAGAAGGCACGAAGAGTTCTCCAAGACGCGATTCGAGAGGCACAAGAGAAGAAACGCGAGGCCCTCATCGAAACGAAGGACTTGCTGCTCGCCGAACGCGAGACGTTGGACCGGGAAGCACGGGACCAACGGCGCGAGATCGAGCGCTACGAACGGAAGGTCCGTCAGAGGGAAGAGAGCCTCCAGGAGCGACTTGAGACCGTAAATCGTCAGGAACGAGCACTCGCGAAGCGCGAGCAGCAAGTAACGGAGCGAGAGGGCGCCCTCGATGAAGCCGGGGCCGTACTGAATGCAGAGCTGGAGAAGGTCGCCCAGCTCACGGTCGCAGAGGCCAAGCAGCAACTGACCGCGAACATAGAAACGGAAGCTCGTCGGGACGCGCACGATCTGGTGCGCCGCATCGAGGCGGAGGCGGCGGAGGGCGCCGAGCGGCGCTCCCGGTCGATGATCGTCTCCGCGATGCAGCGCTTGGCGACCGAGATCACCGCGGAGACCAGCGTCACCTCGGTCGATCTGCCCTCGGACGAGATGAAGGGGCGGATCATCGGCCGGGAAGGCCGG
Source organism: Spirochaetia bacterium (assembly GCA_965203515.1). Classification (GTDB taxonomy): domain Bacteria; phylum Spirochaetota; class Spirochaetia; order SZUA-6; family Bin103; genus CATQHW01. Next base: position 2,340,308 of record OZ241907.1, on the reverse strand, counting down.
AACATCCGTGCGCTGGAAACCCTCACGGGCGTCGATATCATCATCGACGATACGCCCGAGGCGGTGATCCTCTCGTGCTTCGATCCGGTTCGCCGGGAGACGGCGAAGCTTGCGCTGCAGCGGCTGGTCTCCGACGGACGCATCCACCCGGCGCGGATCGAGGAAGTGGTACGCAAGGTGATGCGGGAGCTGGAGCAGACGCTGTTCGAAGAGGGGCAGCGGGTACTGTTCGAGCTCGGCATCCACGACATGCATCCCGACGGGGTGGCGGCGCTTGGCCGCCTGCGCTACCGAACCAGCTATGGGCAGAACCAGCTCAACCACTCGAAAGAGGCATCGGTGCTGGCCGGGTTCATCGCCGTGGAGGTAGGCGCCGACACCAAGTCGGCGAAGCGGGCGGCGCTGCTGCACGACGTGGGCAAAGGCATGGTCTCCGACGGCGAGGTGGGCCACGCTGAGCTTGGCATGGACTTGGCCCGACGGATCGGTGAGAACGACGTGGTATGCAACGCGATCGGCTCCCACCACAACGACATCGAGCCGGCGTCGGTAGAGGCCATCATCGTCCAGATCGCCGACACCGTCTCTTCGTCGCGTCCGGGGGCGCGGCGGGAAGCGCTGGACAACTACTTGAAGCGGCTCGAGGATCTGGAGCGTATCGCCGGCGAGTATGAAGGTGTGGAAAAGACTTACGCCATTCAGGCAGGCCGCGAGCTGCGCATCCTGGTGAGCGCCGACGCGGTCTCCGACGACCGCGCCGGCGAGCTGGGCCGCGCGATCGCGCGTCGGATCGAGGACGAAGTCACGTACCCCGGCCGCATCAAGGTGACGGTGATCCGTGAGACCCGGATCACCGAATACGCGCGGTAAGGGGGCATCCACGAACGTTCACATCGTCCTGATCGGGGACATCGTGGGCGATGCCGGTATGCACGTGGTGTTCGCCGGGCTGCGCGGCCTCAAGCGGCGCACCGGCGCCGCGGTGGTGATCGCCAACGGTGAGAACGCGGCCGACGGGTATGGACTGACTCCGGAGTTGGTGGATCGCATCTTCGGGTTCGGCGTCCACGTGATCACCACCGGCAACCACGTCTGGCAGCATCCGGCGCTGCACCCGACGCTCGACCGCGAGCAGCGCCTGCTGCGACCGGAGAACTACTTGGCCGACGCTCCGGGGCATGGGTGGTGCGTCGTGAACGCGCCGGGCGCCGACGTCGCCGTGCTCAACCTCCAGGGCCGGCACGCGCTGCCGTCGCCGCGCTGTCCGTTCCGCACCGCCGACCGGGCCGTCGCCGCACTGCGCGCCAAGGCATCGGTGATCGTCGTGGATCTCCACGCTGAGTCATCCGAGGAAAAGGAGGCGCTGGCTCTGCATCTCGACGGCCGGGTTTCGGCCGTGATCGGCACGCACACCCACGTGACCACGGCCGACGAACGCATCCTGCCCGGCGGCACCGCCTACATCACCGACGTCGGCATGACCGGGCCGAGCGGAGGCGTGATCGGCTTCGACCCGCGGGACTCGGTTCGGCGCAGCCTGTCGCAGATGCCGTTGAAGCTGACGGTGGCGGACGGTGCCGGCGTGCTGAACGCCGTCCACGTCGAGGTAGACGCAGGCAACGGTCGAGCGGTGTCGATCGAACGGGTGCAGGTGGCGCATGGCTGACGTCGGTCACCGGCGAGGCGCCGAGCGCACTCAGGAGCCGGCGCTCAGGATCCGAACGACTCGCGGGTCAGCGGTTCGCCGATGTAGATCCCTTCCGGGCCGAGATAATCGACGTTCTTTCCGTCGATGAGCACCTGCACCGCGTCCACGGTGGGGAACTCGGTCGCCGAGTAGACGAGCTGCTGCAGCCGCGCCAGGAGTCCCTCGCGTCCAAGCGAGCTGAACCGGAACGCTTGGCCCAGGTCGATCACCGCGGTGCCGTCGTGCACCGACACTCGGTGCAGTTCCACCTCATCGGGGAGCAGGCTGATCAGGTCGTGTCGCTGTTCGGCGGTCGTGGGTCCGGCCAGCAGCTCGCGCAGCATCGACGTGAGCGGCGGCCCGTCGGCGCTGACCGTCCGTTGTACCCCTTGGAGTCGGATCTCGCCGTTCTTGTCGACCAGCACGAAGAAGACGCGGGCCGTGCGATCCTGGGCAGGAGACACCGGCGCCGCCGGCGACGGCGCGGCGGCGTTCCCCGGACGGAAGGCGGGCACCGGCTCCGGCACGGCCGCCGGCTCCGGCGCGGTCGTCCCCGCACGTTCGGCCGCCGGCTTCTGATTCGCGTACCCGTTCGGGGCCTTGCCGGACGGCCGCAACACCACGACCGGAGAAGAGTTGTCCGCCGTCACCGCCGAGAAGAAGTCGGTCGAGTCCAGCACCCGTTCGATGGTCGGACGGCTGAACACGAACACGACCAGCACCGCCGCCACCAAGGCCAACCAGAACAGGAAACCGACGGATAACCGCTTGCGCGCCATGTCTACTGCAATCATCGGCACCCGGATGGAGCGATTTGACGCCGCCGCAGTTCTACGAACCGGCGGCGGAGTTTGACAGCGCGGCCCGGCGGGCGTAACGTGCCGGAAGGCGTATCGTCCCGGCAGGCGCACCGTCGCGGCGAGCGCTCCACACACCATGACTGTCGCCATCCTTGGGCGGCCCAACGTCGGCAAGTCCACATTGTTCAATCGCCTCTGCCGCGCCCGGCAGGCGATCACCCATGCGGCTCCCGGTGTCACCAGAGACCTCGGCTACGGCACGTGGAGCCTCGGCGGCGCGGCGAGCACGCTGATCGACTCCGGCGGCGTGATCACCGGCCGCAGCGACCAACCCCTTGCGGGCCGGGTGAGCGTCCGCGCTCGCGATGCCGCTGCCGCCGCGGACGTGGTCCTGTTGGTCGTCGACCTCGACGGGCCGACCGCTACCGACCACGAGCTGGCCGGCGCTCTGCGCCGTAGCGGCGCCGAGCCGATCGTGGTGGTGAACAAGGCCGATCATGCCGGCCGGGACGCCGATGCGGCGCGATTCCACGAGCTCGGCTTCCGGGACGTGGTGGCGGTCTCCGCCGCCCACGGCCGGGGCATCGAGACGCTGACCGAGCTGGCAAGGACGCGGCTGGCCGCCGCGGCCGCCGCTCGCGCCGACGCGGCGGAACCGGTCGCCGCCGCCCCGGCCGCCGCTGACCCGGGGGGCGGCCCGGTGGTCCGTCTTGCGCTGCTCGGCCGTCCCAATACCGGCAAGTCGACCCTGCTGAATGCGCTCATCGGCCGGCCGCTCGCCCTGGTGGACTCGACTCCCGGCACCACACGGGACCCGGTGATCGGCCGCTTCGCGGCGCGCGGCGCGCAGTTCGAAGTGATCGACACCGCGGGCCTGCGTCGGCGCGCCCGCGTCCATGAACCGGTGGAGTATTACTCCACGCAACGCTCCGTGGCTGCGTTGGAGCGGAGCGACGTGGCGGTGCTGCTTGCGGACGCATGCGAAGAGATCGCCGATCAGGACAAGCGGCTGGCGTCGTTGGCGGTTCGCAAGGGGAGCGGCCTGGTGGTAGCGCTCAACAAGTCGGATCTGTGCCGGCCGCATGAGGGCGATCAGGTGATCGCACGGGCGCGCCGCCACTTGCCGGCGCTCTCCTACGTACCGCTCGTCACGCTGTCGGCTCGTACGCGATCCGGCATCGCGGCCCTGCTCGACGCGTGCGTCGAGGTCGGCAGGCAACGCGCGCGCACGATTTCCACCAGCCGGATCAACGAGGCGGTGCAACGCTGGAACCGCACGTCGGGCGCTGGCGGTTCGACCGATCGAGCGGCGCCCGGCCGCCAGTCGTTGCGCGTGCAGTACGGCGTGCAGACCGGCGCGAACCCGGTGCGTCTGCTGTTCTTCGTCAATCGGGTTCAGGTGCCGGCCCACTACCGCCGCTTCCTGGAAAACCGGGCGCGCGCGGACCTGGGCTTCGACCGGGTGCCGATCATCGTCGACGTACGCGGGACGTCCGGGCACGGCCGCGCCGGCAGGAGTTGAAGGGGGGCGATACGTACTACTCGATCGGACAGGTCAGCGAGCTGCTGGGCGTCAAACCACACATCCTGCGCTATTGGGAGCGGTCGATTCCCTTGATCTCCCCGCGCAAGAACGCCTACGGACGGCGGGTATACGGCAGTTTCGAGGTGAACGTGCTGTTCCGCGTCCGTCACCTGCTCCAGGGAGCCCGGTACACGGTCGAAGGCACGCGCCGTCGCCTGTGGCAGGAGACCGAACGGGTCGACCCGGCGCTCCGGGCGAAACTGGCGGAGATCCGCGACGAGCTGGTAGCGGCGCTGGTCGCGGTCCGCTCATCCCGCCGCACGCTGGAGGGGCGCGCTCCCGCCGGGGCGGCCGAAGCGCCGGCGGGTCGCGCCGGGGACCGGGGGCCGGCGCCGAGCTTGTAGTTTTACGTCAAGAACGCGGCGTTTCGTACCGTCATTCAATAAGGAAGGATGAACGGGTGCATGTCCGCGGGCGCGAACCTTCGCCGGACGGTGTCGAGCTTGCTCGGGACCACCGGGTGCCGCGTCGGCGTCTGCCTGGCGATAGCCGCGGCGGTCGCTCCCCCGGCTCTCTGGGCCGACGAGCGCGAGCTCCTGAAGGAGGCGGGCAAGCGCATGGCCGAAGGCGAGTACGAGCTCGCCATGCAGGTCTACGATGCCTTTCTCACCCGTTACCCGAACTCCGAGTCGATCGCCGACGTCCACTACGGCAGAGGGGTCTCGCTGTATCATCTGGGCCGCTATGAGGAGGCGCTGGAGACCTTCGATCTGATCGAAAGCCGCTACCGGTTGGCCTCGTTCCGGGACGAGATACCGTACTGGACCGGTATCGTCCGATACCGGCTCGGCGCATTCGAGGCTGCCGCGCTCGATCTCAAGCGCTTCGCCAGCTCCGACGCGGCGCCGGAACGGCGGCCGCAGGCGCTGCTGTACCAAGGTCTCGCCGAGTTGGGGGCCGGCCGGGTGGCCGCGGCGCAGGAGCCGCTGTCCGAGCTGCTCCGCCGGAGCGAGGGCCTGTCCGACGCCACGACCGCCTACGCCGCGGTCCTGCTTGCGCACAGCTATTTGGCTGGCGGCCAGCACGAGGAGTTGATCGCCTTCGCATCCGGTCTGCCGACCGCTTCCTATCCGCTTCGGTATCGCGACCAGCTCCTGTTCTACCAGGCCGAAGCGCTGTGGGCGCTCGACCGGGTCGAATCGGCTACCGGATTCTACCGGCAACTGGTGGCGGCCAATCCGGAGATCGCGGCGCCCGCGCATCGCCGGCTGTTCGCCGCGGCCCGCCGGGCCGGCGACATGGACGCGATGCAGAGCTGGACCGACAGTGCGGAGAGCCGCTTCGCTTCTTCCCCCGAGATCCTGACCGACTTCTGGCTTCGTCTGGGTATCGAGAACTATGAACGGGGCGCGGACCAACTCGCCGAGCTGTTCCTGCGCCGCGTATGGGAGCGGGAACTGGCCGCCGGCAAGATCGAGGGCACGGCAGCGCTGTACTTGGCGATGGCGTTGATTCACGCCGACCCCTCTACGGAGGCGGATCTCCTGTCGGAGGCGAAGGAGGTCCTCGCGCGGCTCATCGAGCTGGCGCCAAGCCGGTCGGCAGCGGCGCGGATGATGCTCGGCAGCATTGCGTTGGAGGAACAGCGGTTCGCCGAAGCAGCCGCTCTGTACGACGACTTCGGACGGCGGTACCCGGAATCTTCGCGCCGCGCCGAAGCGGCCTATCTGGCCGCCTACGCGTTCTATCGAGCCGGCGACTTGGCGAACGCCGTCGGCGCGGCCGAGGAGGCGCAGGACATCGTCACGGGCAGCCGGTATCACGCCGACCTGCTGCGCCTGCGCGCCAACCTCGCGCGGAGCGACGGCCGGCCGGAAATCGCCCTGCAGCGGCTCGACGAGCTGATCGAACTGCTCCCCGCCGACGTCCCCGCGCAGATCGACCGGATGAAGCTGGCATTCGACGTGGGCGACCACGCGGCGGTGGTCCAATACGCCGGTTATCTGCGCACCGCGGTCCCCGACCTGGCCGACAGCGATGCCGGCGCGGACGCCGTCGCCGCGTACCTGCAGGGCGTTTCGGAGATCTCCCTCAAGCGCTATCGCAACGGCATCGATCTGCTCCGCCAGCCGGGACTACAGCGTGCGATGGGCGGCGAGCTGGCCAATCTGGCCGCGGACGCCGACTACTGGCTCGGCTGGGCGCTCTACCGACTTGGCGAGTTCGAGGAGGCCGTTGCCATCCTGGAGAGCCGGGCGAGCGACGACGAAGCGCTGTTCCTGACCGCCTGGGCGTACTACAGCGACGAACGGTTCGAGGAGGCGGCCGTCCGGTTCGGGGACGTGGCGGACCGCGCCGGCGCCGGCTTGGCGGCGCGAGCTCGCTATCTGTACGCGAAGAGCATGCGCAACCTGGGCCGAGTGGCGGACGCGCAACGCTCCTACCGCGAAGTCTGGGAGCGGTACCCGATCGACGCCATCGCCGACGACGCCCTGTTCGAGTACGCGGAGACCGCCGCCGAGGCGGGCGACGCGGAGCGGGCCGTGACGGCGTTCGAGACGCTGGTCGACCGCTACTCGGAGAGCTCGTTGCGCGCCGAGGCGCTCTTTCGGAGCGCCGAGACGTTGTTCGAGGAGGGCCGCTACCGCCGCTCCAAGCGTGCGTTCTTCCGGTATCGCCAGGAGAACCCGAACGGGGAGTCGGCTCCCGCTGCTCTCTATTGGGGAGGTTTGGCGGCGCAACGCCTGGAAGAGCCACAGGAAGCGGTGTTCCTGTGGTCGAATCTGATCGATCGCTTCCCGGACAGCACCTTTCATCCCGAGGCGCTGAGCCTGCGGGCGGAAGCATACGTGGCGAAGGGGGACTACGCCGCCGCGCTGAGGAGCCTTGACGAGCTGGTGGCGCGGCATCCGGATCAGGCGAGAGCGCTCGACACGACTGAGCGCGTGGCGAAGGTCCGATTGCTGATGTCCGGCCTGACCGTCAGGGAGGCCGAACTGTCGGCCTCGGTGGCTCGACTGGGCGGCGATACGACCGCCGAGGGGCGGCAGGCGATGCTGGAGCTGGCGCGTCTGTACCTGCTCGACGAGACGGCGCCCACCGACCGCGCCTTCGGGCTGCTGCAGGACGTGACCTCGACCGCCCAGGACGCCGCGGTTCTGGTCCGCGCTCACCTGTCGCTCGGCGATTATTACCTGCGGCGCCGGGAATTGACAGCGGCGGCCGCGGCATTCCTCGACGCTGCGCTGGTAGACGGAGCCGAGAACGACCTGCGCATGGAGGCGATCTATCGGTCGGCCCAGGCCGAAGCTCAAGCCGGGCGTGCCGACGCCGCGCGGGCGCTCGCGCAGCGGATCCTGGACAACTTCCCGGATTCGCCGTGGGCGGAAGCCGCGCGCTCGATCGCAGGTGAGGAGTGATGAGCATGAGGTTGCGATCATGAGATTGCGAGCGCAGCGACTCGTCGCCGAGTATCCGATCGGCGCCGTGCTGGCGGCCGGCGCCGTGCTGGCCGCGATGGTGACCGCGGCCGCCCATGGGCAGGCGAACGAGTCTCAGCCGGCGCGCCCGCTTCAGGTGCCCGATATCACGTTGAGTATCGAGGACGTGGCCGAGATCCAGGTGGAACCCGGTCTGCCGCCGGAGGCGGAGCTGGCGAAGCCGGACATGGCCGTGCCGTTGCCGGAAGCGGATGAGTTGCGGGTGGTTACTCCCGGGCTGCCGGAAGTGCTTACTGATACCGCCGGCGCCGGATCCGGCCTGCTCGGTCCCGGTCTGGCGCTCGAGGCGTCGGTCGTGGCGGGCAACAACGGGCTGCTCAGAAGCAGCATCGGCCTGCAGCGCGCCGGCCCCGGGCCATTCTTTCATCTGCAGGTCGATCATCACCTGCAGGAAGGATTCGGGCCGGCGGCGCCGGACCAGGGCTACCACCGTACCGACGAACTGCAAGGGGCGTATCGCAGCGATATCGGCGGCGCGGAGCTCGACCTGTCGGGCCGGTATCGCCGGATCGAAGACGGTCTGCAGGGGATCGGCACCGTGGGTCATGGACTGAGCGATCAGTTGGTCGACGGCGACGTGCAGATCCAGGCGATGCCGACCGATTCGCTCACGTTGAGCGGCAAGATCGGCGGCCGGAGCGCCTCGCGGGCATTCAGAGGCAGCGACGATCCGGCGGTGACGGAATGGGAGGGCCGCGCTTCGGCGGGCGCCACCGCCCAGCTCCGCGAGCTGGAGATCGGCCTGGCGGCCAACTACAAGGTCCGGCAGGCGCACGTCGAGGTTCCGGTCGCGCACCGGCTGCTTGGGCAGGTCGAGATCGGCTACGACCTGCCGGTTCCGATTCGGCTCGGCGCTCGCGCCGGACTGCAGTATGCCCCCCAGGACAAGGCGGAGCTGCGGATTCCGTTCGAGCTGTCCGTGGAAGGCATGCCGCACGACCTGATCACCCTGCGGGTGGCCGGAGGGCGCGAGATCATCGACCGCGACCTGGCCGGTATCTATGACACCTTCGGCTTCATCGAAGAGCCGCAGCAGCTCCGCGACACGCGCCAGTGGTTCGGCGACGCGTCGATGCGCGCGGCGGTGAGCGAGGACGTCCACGTGGTCGCCTCGGTGCGCGGCGAAACCGGTACCGACCGTCTCGACATCGCCGGGGACCTCGGTCGATCGGGACTGCACACGCTGGTGCAGAAGACGGAGACCGGGACGCTGCAGACCGGAGTCGGTCTGCGCTGGGACATCAACCCGGCGGCGGCGCTCAACCTCGACTGGTCGGGCGCCTTCTTCGACGTACCGCTGTATGAGGCCCCGCACGTGCTGAGCCTGGGCGTCCGCGCGACGTGGGCCGATGGCCGCCTGGGCGTCGAGAACAACGTCGACTGGGTGTTCCCGAACGAGCTCGAAACCAGCCGGCACCAGGCGCCCAACGTAGCCGTGCCGATCGTATCGGCCAGCGGCTTCTACAACATCTCGGAGACCTTCGCGGTCGTGGCCAGCGTCGCCGACGTGCTTCAGCCGCTGTCCGATCGGCCGCGGTACGAGCTCGCCCCGTACATGGAGCCCGGATTCCAGGCGTCGGTCGGCGTCGAGATCAATCTTTAGGTAGCGAGGGACAGCAGTGGAAATCATCCAGCAGGGCGGCCCGATCATGGTCGTGATCATCTTTCTGTCGGTAGTGGCAGTCGTGGTGATCATCGAACGTCTGCTCTACTTTCGTCGTACCCGCGTCGATGAGGAGAAGCTGCTCAGGCGGCTCAAGAGTCGCTTGCAGGAGCGCCACTTCGATGAAGCCCTGGCGATCTGCGAGGCGAACCCGTCGCCGCTTTCCAGCTTGGTGAGCGTCGGCATCCAGCACCGGCATCAGCCGAACCGGGTCGTGCGCGAGATCATCACGGACGCCGCCAACGTGGAGATTCCCAAGCAGGAGCGGTTCCTGCCCACCCTCGGGACGATCTCTCACGTGGCGCCCTTGCTGGGTCTGCTGGGCACGGTGACCGGCAATATCCGCGCCTTCGGCGTCCTCGGCGCGGCCGGCTCGTTAGCCGATTCCTCGCTGCTGGCGGTCGGCATCTCGGAGGCGTTGGTGACCACCGCGGCCGGTCTGATCGTCGGAATCCCGGTGATCATGTTCTACAATTACCTGGTCAGCAAGGCCAACAACACGATCGTCCGACTCGAGAACCGGGTCAGCGAGCTGGTGCTGCTGCTCGGCGTTCAGGGGGATTGATGTTACGCCGGCGCCGACTGCAGCGGAGCACGACCGTCGACATGGTGCCGATGATCGACGTCGTGTTTCAACTCGTCATTTTCTTCATGGTGTCGTCGACCTTCAAGATCACGCCGGCGATCGGACTGACGCTGCCCGATTCGGCGACGGCGGTGCCGACCGAGATGAGCCAGCTCATCGTCGCCGTGCATTCTCATGATCTGATCTATCTCAACGAACGCGAGTTCGACCTGCCGGGACTCGCCGATGCGTTCTCGGTCGAAGACGGTATCGCGCCCGGTTCGGTGGGAAACGTCATCGTCGAAGGGGATCGCGCGGTCTCCTACCAGCTTCTGGTCGACGTCCTGGATGTCCTGAACATGAACGGCTTCAAGAACGTGGCGTTGCGAACCCGCCCGATCCCGCGGGGTGATCCGCAATGACCTTGCGGCTGGAGTCGGAGCGGATGTTCGTCAGCGTGCTGGCGGCAGCGGTGCTGCACGCCCTGCTGCTGATCATCGTGCACAAGCTGCTCGACCTCGACGCTCGGCTCGACACTCGACCGATGACGGTGCAATTGCTCGGTCCTGCGATCCGGGAAGCGACCGGCCGGGAACGGACGGCGCCGGTGCTGCCGTCGGCGCCGAAGCGAGAGGAAGCTCCAGCCGCCGAGACCGCGCCGCAGCCGGCGGTGACGGAGAGGGCCGCGCCGCAGCCGGCGGTGACGGAGAGGGCCGCGCCGCAGCCGGCGGTGACGGAGAGGGCCGCGCCGCAGCCGGCGGTGACGGAGAGGGCCGCGCCGCAGCCGGCGGTGACGGAGAGGGCCGCGCCGCAGCCGGCGGTGACGGAGAGGGCCGCGCCGCAGCCGGCGGTGACGGAGAGGCCGGCGCCGCAGCCGGCGGTGACGGAGAGGGCCGCGCCGCAGCCGGCGGTGACGGAGAGGCCGGCGCCGCAGCCGGTGGTGACGGAGAGGGCCGCGCCGCAGCCGGCGGTGACGGAGAGGCCGGCGCCGCAGCCGGTGGTGACGGAGAGGGCCGCGCCGCAGCCGGCGGTGACGGAGAGACCAGCGCCCAAGCCTGTCGTGGCGGAGAGGCCGACGCCGCAGCCGATCGTGACCGAGAAGCCGACGCCGCAACCGATCGTGGCGGAGAGGCCGACGCCGCAGCCGATCGTGACCGAGAAGCCGACGCCGCAGCCTATCGTGGCCGAGAGGCCGACGCCGCAACCTCTGGTGACCGAGAAGCCGGCGTCTGCACCGCAACCGGCTCCGGTCGAGACTCAGCCCCGCGCCGAGACCCTGGCCGAGACCAATGCGACGGCTCCGCCTGTTCAGCAGCAGCCGACGGCGACGATGCGCAAGGAGTTCGACGCGGCGCAGGCGCACGGACGAGCTGGCTTGAACGCGCGGTCGCCAGCCGGCGAGTCGGCCGCGGTTGCCGTCCCGTTCGCGGGATCGGTGGTCCAGGCCGGAGCTGCCGTAAATCAGGGCGCCCTCGCCGCTTCCTTCAAGGAAGCGACTGCGCAGTCGGCCGACGAGTCGGTGTACGCGAAGAGCGCTTCGAGCCCGACGCCCGACGCCCGAACCGCGCGGGCCGCGCGGGCCGCCGTCTCCGACAGTGCCGTCCCGGTGGTTCGCGATCCGGATGGGCTTGTCGGCGGGAGCAGCGAGGTCGCGGCATCGGCGCCGGTACGGATGAGCGGCACCCCCACGGCGAGGCGAGCCGACGCGGCCGACGACGGCGTGGCCGCGTCGACGCTCGCCTCCGTGCCGATCACCGACTCCTCGCCCGGTTCCTCCAAGCCGGCGCCGGTCGGCGCGACGGTGTACGGAGGCGCGCCCGCGCCGGCTGCCGACGACGCGAGCGTCGGATCCCGTATCCAGGACCTCGACAGGGCGCTGGACGCCGGCGGCCGCGTCGCGGCCGGCTCCGGCAGCGACGACGGCTCCGGTAGTCAGGGCGGCGGGGCGGCGGCCGGTCCGGCGGGACGGGACCCGCGGCTTCCGGCCGGGTGGAACGTGTCCGGGTCCCTGGGACTCCGGCCATTGCTGAACGTGATCCACCCCGCGTTGCCGGACCGATACCCGGACGAGATCGTGCAGATGACCGTTCGGGTGCTCATCCGCGTCGACCCCGCCGGGTGGGTGCGGGTGGAGAGATTCGAGCAGGATTCCGGATCGACCGAGCTCAACAACGAAATCACCAAGACGTTGCGGCAGTGGCGCTATGAACCGGTGGACGACCGTGAGCCGGTGTACGGCACGGTAACGATTCAGATCCGGAGCCGATCCAACTGATCGGGGCGGCCACGCATGGCAGAGCTACGCGATCGGCTTGCGCAGGCCGTGGTGTTCGATCTGGACGGAACGCTCTATCCGCCCCGCCAGGCGGCGGCCCGGTCCTGGGGGCTGGTGTTGCGGAACGCGGCCCTGTTTCGCGCGTTCCGCCAAGTCCGCATACAGGTGCGCGGCATCCGTCCGATCGCCGATCTTCACGCCCTGCAGGCCGATCTGGTAGCTGAGCGGATGCGGATCGATCCGTCTGCCGCGCGTGCGTTGATCGAAGACGTGATATACACCCGGCTGCCGGCGGCCCTGCGCGGCGTCCGCCTGTGCCGCGGCGTGCAGCCGGCGCTCGACGCGCTGCGCCGGCGCGGGGCGCAACTCGGCGTGCTTTCGGACATGCCGCCGGAAGCGAAGCTGCGCCACATGGGGCTCGACGGATTTGCCTGCGCGGTCACCTCCGAAGCCGCCGGCTACCTGAAGCCCAACCCGGAGCCGTTCCGGTACGTAGCCGACCTCATGGGCGTACGCCCTGACCGCATCCTGTACGTCGGCAACCACTACCGGTACGACATCGTCGGTGCGAGCGCGGTCGACATGCTGACCGCGCACCACGCCCGCCGGCGGGAGCGTGGCAGCCGCGCGGACCTGACGTTCCGCCGCTACGATTCGCTGTTGCCGTCGATCGGCGCGGCCGGCATCCGTCTCCCCTGCGACCCGATCGCGTGATTCGTTGACAGCCGCACCGGGCGCTCATAGAATCGGGTATCCCACTGGGAGGGGATCATGTTCGGGATCGGAGATGCCATTACGCTCCTGATCGTGTTGGCGGTCGTCTTCATCTTTCGCCAGCTCGACCGCAGCAATCGTTCGCTCGAAAAGGTAAAGCGCTACGGCGACCGGGTGATGCAAACCCTGTCGACGTTCGTCGAGAGCAAGAGCTCCGAAATCAGGGATCTGGCGATCGAGGTGCAGGTCAGCGTAAAGCAGGGCAAGGAGTTGCTGCGTTCGGTGCGGGACGTGCAGGAAGACCTCGCCGTGCGCCGCCGGGACCTCGAGGAGCGATCGGCGGAGATCGATGCCATCCGCACCCGTATCGACGGGTATGACACCGCGCTGGCCGAGCTGGTGAACATGAGCGAACGGGTGGATGAGAACCTGCGTCGGTTGCGCGGCGAGGACGAGCGGTTGCGCCGGGTCGACGATCAGCGCACGGCGCTGCAGGAGCGGCTGACCGGCCTCGATTCGAAGGCGGCGTCGATCGAAGATCGGCTGCAGGCCTCGTCGATCGAAGGGCGGCTGACCGATATCGAGGATACGGTGCGGAAGGCGCTGGCGGACCGACTCGCCACCATCGAGCGCCGGTTCGCCGCCGATCTGGACGAGCGCGCCGAAGGCATGGAAGCTCGGCAGGCGGGCTTCCATGCGGAGCTCGAGCGGCGCATCGACAGCCTGCGGCAGGAGGCGGCCGCCCGTGTCGATGCGGCGGTCGAAGACGTGGCGCGGGCGCTGCGCGAACGTACCGGCGATCTGCAGCGGCGCTCTTCCGCCGAGGTCGAGAGCGTTCGCTCGACCATGGATGGGGTCCGGTCGGAGACCTCGGAACGGCTTGCGGCTCTGGATGCCGAGCTGACCGAGTTCGCGGCGCGGCTCACCGTCCTCACCGACCAGGCGCCCCTCCTGGAGCGCGCCGACCGCATGCACCAGCACCTGGAACGTCTGAGCGCCAAGCTCGCCGACGTGCAGCGACAGAAGCGCGAGGTGGCGGAGATGGAGCTGGAGTTGAACCGGACCCGCAAACTCGGCGAGGAGCTGGCGGACAAGCTCGCGCGGTTCGCGGCCGAGCGTCACCGGGTGGAATCGATCGAGCGCGACTTCCAGCGGTTGATCGCGAGCGCGGAGGACCTGGACGCCCGGCTGACCGCCGCGGAAGCGAGCCGGCAGGCCGTACAGGACCTGCAGGCAAGGCTCAGGGAGCTGGGCGCACTGGCCGATGCGGCCGACGAACGGTACCGGCACCTCGCGCAGAAGCACGAGGCGGCGGAGGTGACGGCCAGCGGCGTCGACCGCAATTTCGAGCTGCTCAATCAGCTCGACGAACAGGTGATCGGGCTGCGTCCCGACGTCCTCAAACTGACCGCCGGCATGGCCGAGATGGAGCGGCGGGTCGATGCGCTGGCGAGCAGGAAGGAGAGCGCGGATGCGGTAGTCCGCAGCCTCGACGGCATCGACGGACTGATCGCCGAGCTCGACGGCCGCACCGCTCGATTGATGACGGCCCGTGATTGGCTGGCACGGGCGGAGACCCGGCTGGAACAGATCGGGCAGCAGGCGCGTGCGTCGGTAAGCGAGCTCGAAGCGTTGGCGGCGGCGCGTTCCGATGGCAACGGTGGAGGCGCCGGGCCGCGGCCCGGCGACAACCGCCAGACGGTGAGCAAGCTGGCCGGTCAGGGCTGGTCGATCGAGGAGATCGCCCGCGCCACCAGGCTGAGCCGGAGCGAGGTGGAGTTGATCCTGGAGATGGAGCCGGCGGCCGGCGCGCTCCCGCCCGGGCGCTGACACCCCGTGCACCTGATCCCCGATCACATCATCGCGCACGCGTTCGTAATTCCGGTCGCGTTCGCGCTGCTCATCTACAGCGCCGGCTTCCTGGTAGACGGCGCCGTCGGCATTGCCCACCGGACCGGGCTTCCCAAGATCATCGTGGGCATCGTCGTGGTCGGGCTGGCTACCACGGCGCCGGAGCTTGCCGTGTCGGTCGCTGCGGCGCTGCGCGGGTCCCCGGAGATCGCGCTCGGCAACGCGGTCGGCTCGGTCATCGTCGATGACGGTGCGGCGATCGGCCTGGGGATGGTGATGGCGCCGGCCGTGGTGGCGATCAATCCGCGCATCATGCGCTCGGTCGGGATGTTCGTTCCGGCGGTCGGGGTGGCGGCGTTCCTGCTGGCTCTCAACGGCACGATCGGCCGCCTGGAGGGGGCGAGCCTGCTGGCGGTGTACGTCGTCTACATGGTGGTGCTGATCGTCACCCACCGCCGACAGGCGGCCAAGGGCGCGTCGCCGGAGGAAGCGGATCTGGCCGAGCACGTCAAGCCCGGCGGAATCCGGCTGCAGGTGCTGCGCCTGGCGGGCGGCGTCGCCGGGGTGCTGCTGGCCAGCGAGCTGCTGGTGCCGTCCGCGCAGTTCATTGCGCTCGAGCTGGGCGTGCCGGAGGCGATCGTCGGCCTGACGATCATCGCCGTCGGCACGTCGCTCCCGGAGATCGCCACCTGCGTGAGCGCCAGCCGCAAGGGACACGGCGATCTGGCGTTCGGCGACATCCTGGGCGCGGACATCCTCAACGTGCTCTGGATCATCGGCGCGTCGGCGCTGGTCAATCCGATCACCGTCGAGCGCCGGGTGGTGCTGTTCTCATTCCCCTGGATGTTCGTGGTGGTGGGCGCCATGCTCGGTCTGGTGTGGATGGGGTATTCGCTGCGGCGCTGGAAGGGCGTGGTCCTGCTGGCGCTGTTCGCCGTCTACCTGGCTTCCACGATCGTGCTGTTCTATCTGCAGTAGGCGACGACGCGCGTGCCGTGGGCGCATGCGCGTTGTTGACCGCGCTTTCGGGAGGCTATTATCTTCGGGGCGTCGACTTGGCGGCACTCGGCGCCGCGACGGCGGATCCTCCTGCGGCTTCGACCGCGGATCGACGCTGTCGGGGGGCGAGCCGGCAGTGCTGCAGGGTCGGCGGGCAGACATGAGCACAAGCGGAAACAGGACGGGGCAGGACGCGGCGGACGCGGGAGCGGCCCTCCGGGACGGAGAGCCGGCAGCGGCCGGAGCGGCCGACGAAGCGGAAGAACGGCATGGGTAAGCTCTGGCGGGGCTGGACGGCCGCCACCTCTCGCGACGACGCGGGGCCGGATGAGTCGCCTCCCGACCGGGAGCACGTCGGCGACGGCGCGGCGGACGGCGGCGCCGAAACGCGTGCTCTGGCCGCGGAGGTAGCCGCGTTGCAGGATCGACTCCTGCGCGAGCGGGCCGAATTCGAGAATTCCCGCAGACGGCTGAGCCGCGGCAAGGATGAGGCGATCCGGGCCGCCAACAAGGACCTCCTGCTCGACGTGGCCGACGTCATCGACGACCTGGAACGCGCCGTCCGGACCAGTGCGGACGCCGACGTCGCTCCGTTGCGCGACGGCGTGTCGTCGATAGAGAAGAAGCTCACCGGCCTGCTGGAGCGCAAGTGGGGCTTCTGCCGCTTCTCCTCGGAGGGAGAGACGTTCGATCCGGAGCGCCATCAGGCGATCGCCGCGGAGGATTCCGACGCGCATGAGGTCGCCACCGTGGTGGAGGACTATCAGAGCGGCTACCTGCTGCACGACCGCGTCGTGCGTCCCGCCCGGGTGAAGGTCGCACAGCCGCTCAGCGGCTCGAACGAAGATACGGCGTGCGCACCGGGCGATGCGCCAGCCGACACAAAGGAAGGCACGTAACATGGGCAAGATCATCGGCATTGACCTGGGGACCACCAATTCCTGCGTCGCGGTGATGGAGAGCGGCGAACCGACGGTGGTGCAGAACTCGGAGGGGCAGCGCACCACGCCGTCGATCGTCGCGTTCACCGACAAGGGGCGGCTGGTCGGCCAGCCGGCGAAGAACCAGATGGTCACCAACCCGGAACGGACGGTCTATTCGATCAAGCGCTTCATGGGCCGCCGCTTTACCGAGGTCCCGGAAGAGATCAAGATGGTTCCGTACCGGGTCACCGACAGCGGCAACGACGTGCGGGTCCATATCGACGACAACCGGTATTCGCCGCCGGAGATCTCCGCCGCCGTGCTGCAGAAGATGAAGGAGACGGCGGAGAGCTATCTTGGCGAGACGGTGACCGAGGCGGTGATCACGGTGCCGGCCTACTTCAACGATTCGCAGCGGCAGGCGACCAAGGACGCCGGCCGGATCGCCGGCCTCGACGTCAAGCGGATCGTCAACGAGCCGACCGCTGCGGCGCTCGCCTACGGTCTCAACAAGGAAGGCAGCAGCGAGGAGAAGATCGCGGTCTACGACCTGGGCGGCGGCACCTTCGACATCTCCATCCTGGAGCTGGGCGACGGCGTGTTCGAGGTCAAGTCGACCAATGGCGATACCCATCTGGGCGGCGACAACTTCGATCAGCGGGTGATCGACTGGCTGATCACCCGCTTCAGGAACGACAACGGCATCGACCTGTCGAACGACCGGATGGCGTTGCAGCGCCTCAAGGAGCAGGCGGAGAAAGCCAAGATCGAGTTGTCGGGGACGCAGAGCACGGAGATCAATCTGCCGTTCATCACGGCCGACTCCTCCGGCCCCAAGCACCTGCAGTATACGCTGACGCGCGCCAAGTTCGAGCAGATGATCGATGATCTGGTGCAGCAGACGCGGCGCCCGTGCGAGCAGGCGATCAAGGACGCCGGCGTCAGCGCCAATGAGATCGATCAGGTGATCCTGGTGGGCGGCTCGACGCGCATTCCTGCGGTGCAGCAGCTGGTCGCCGAGTTGTTCGGCAAGGACCCGAACCGCGGCGTCAACCCCGACGAGGTGGTGGCGGTCGGCGCGGCGATCCAGGGCGGCATCCTGGGCGGCGACGTCAAGGACGTGCTGCTGCTGGACGTGACCCCGCTGTCGCTCGGCATCGAAACGCTCGGCCAAGTCTCCACGCGGCTGATCGAGCGCAATACGACCATCCCGACCCGCAAGAGTCAGATATTCTCGACGGCGGCCGACAACCAGACGGCGGTCTCCATCCACGTGCTGCAGGGCGAGCGGGAGATGGCTGCGCAGAACCGCACGCTCGGCCGATTCGATCTGGCCGACATTCCGGCGGCGCCGCGCGGCGTCCCGCAGATCGAGGTCGCCTTCGACATCGACGCCAACGGGATCGTCCACGTATCCGCGAAGGACCTGGGTACCGGCAAGGAGCAGAAGATCCGCATCGAGTCCTCTTCGGGCCTGTCCGAGGACGAGATCGAGCGCATGGTCAAGGACGCCGAGGTGCACGCGGATGAAGACAAGAACGCGCGAGAGGCGGCGGAGGCCAGGAACGAGGCGGACAGCCTGATCTATGCGACCGAAAAGTCGCTGAACGACTTCGGTGACAAGGTCGGCGCGGAAGACAAGGAGAAGATCAGCGCCGCGATCGCGGACTTGAAGCAGGCCGTCGACGGCAACGATACCGCCGCGGTCAAGGCCAAGATCGAAGCGCTCAATCAGGCGTCCCAGAAGCTCGCCGAAGAGGTGTACCGCGACGCGCAGCAGAAGGCATCCGCGGAAGCCGGCGATGCGCCGGGGGGCGAGCAGGCCGCAGGCTCCCGGGACAAGGCGCAGAGCGGCGCCGATCAGGGAGCCAATGGCAGGAAAGCCGGCGCCGGTTCGGTTCAGGACGCCGACTACGAAGTGGTCGACGACGAGGAGAAGCGCGGTTAGGGTCTGTCGGAGTGACGCGCGGTGGCATGATCCGACAGACTGCAAGGCGGAAGCGATAGCTCAGGGATGGCCAAGCGCGACTACTACGAGGTCCTGGGGGTAGATCGATCCGCAGAGATCGACGAGATCAAGAAGGCGTACCGCAAGTTGGCGGTGCGCTATCACCCGGACCGCAACGCCGGCGACGGTCGTGCCGAGGAACGCTTCAAGGAGGCTACCGAGGCATACGACGTGCTGTCGAATCCACAGAAGCGGCAGGCGTACGACCAGTTCGGGTTCGCCGGCGTGGACGGTATGGCCGGCGGTCAGACGCACGACTTTTCGCACGTCTTTCGCGATTTCGAAGATATATTCGGTGTCGGCAGCATCTTCGAATCGTTTTTCTCCCGCTCCGATCGCCGCCGCGGCGGCGGTCGCCGCGGCGGCGCCGGCCGGGGCGACGACTTGCGCTACGACCTGCGCGTACCGTTCGAACGCGCGGTGTTCGGCACCAAGCAGGAGATCGCCTATCGCCGTCAGGAGGCATGTTCCCGCTGCGACGGCAGCGGCACCGAAGGCAGCGCCGGCCGCAGCATCTGTCCGACCTGCGGCGGTTCCGGCCAGGTGCGCCGCAACTCCGGGTTCTTTTCGATCGCCACCGCCTGTCCGTCATGCGGCGGCGAGGGCGAGGTGATCGAGAACCCGTGCCGGGCGTGCCGCGGCACGGGCCGCGAGCAGAAGGAGCGAAGGCTCAGGGTGACCATTCCGGTCGGCATGGAGCATGGCAAGCGCATCCAGCTCGCCGGACAGGGCAACGCCGGGATCGGCCGGGCGCCCGCCGGCGATCTGTACGTGGTCGTGCACGTGGAGCCGCACGCATGCTACGAGCGCCACGGCGACGATCTGTACTGCATGATTCCGTTGGCGTTCACGCAGGCGGCGCTGGGGACCTCGATCCTGGTGCGCACGCTCGACGATCGCCGCATCCGGGTCAAGGTGCCGGCCGGAACGCAGCCCGGCAAGCTGCTGCGCGTGCGCGGCGAGGGAGTCCCGCACCTGGACAACCCGGCGCGGCGCGGCGATCTGTACATCAAGGTTGCGGTAACGGTCCCGGACCGGCTCTCCGCTCGTGCCAAGAAACTGCTCGGCAAGGTCGCCGAGGTGATCGGCGAGGAGCCCGACCCCGAGCCGGTGCCGCTGGCGGAAGCGGAGTAGCCGGCCACGATACACCCCACCACGATCGGGGCGATCGCGCTCATCACGCTGGCGGTGCCGCTGGGCTTGGCGATCGCCTGGCAACGCCGCGGCACGTGGAACGGTCTCTGGCAGGTGGCGATGCTGGCCGCGCTCTCGGCGCGGGCGATCGGGCGGCTGATACCGGACGGCGCCGTGCTGGAAATCCTGAGCGGTCAGGCGGTGATCTGGTCGGCCGGCACCTGGTTGGCGGTGCGCGACCGAGGCGTCTCGCCCCGCGTATGGCATGCCATCTGCTTTTCGCTCGTGGTACAGAACGCCCTGATCGCGGCGTTCGGCCTGCAGGGCACGGTGGCGGCGATCGCGCTGACGTCGTTGACCGCGGCCGTAACGGCGGCTGCCGGCCCGCTTCGACTGTTAGCGTCGGGCGCCATCCCCGCGCGCCGGCGGGCGCGCAACGTCGTCGTGTCGGTAGTCGCGCTGGCGGTGGCGGGCGGGCTGTACGAACGCTGGACAGCGCCGCTGGGACTGCCACCGATCGCGCTCGGGCTCTGGTGTGAGCTGGTGCTGCTGGTGGCCGGGACGGTGGCGAGTCTCCTGTATACGGGGCCGTTTCGTCCTCGGTACGTGGACGGTGCGCGGGACGGGCTTGCGGACGCCGAAGAGCTGTTGCAGACGCAGAACCGACTCGTGTCGGTCGGTCATCTGGCCGCCGGGGCCGTCCATGGCGTCAAGAACGCGCTGTCCGCAATCGGCTTGGCGGCCGACTGGGGGTCGGCGTCCGGCTCGGACGGTGACGCGCAGCGCAGTCTGCAGCTCATCCGCCGCAATGTCCGCGCCGCCCATCAGGATCTGGAACGGTTGCTCAGCGAGGTGAAGGATGACGACTCCCCCGACGCCGACGTGATGCAGGTGGTACAGGCGGTCGCCGAGTCGATGCGGATCGCCGTGCGCCCGCAACGGGCGACGGTGCAGCAGGATCTGCAGCCCGGGCTCCGCGTCGCGATCGGGTCGAGCGACCTGACCATCGCCATCTCCAATCTGGTCCTCAACGCCGCCCACGCCGGCAAGGACGGCCCGTCGACCACGATCCGCATCGGCTCGCGGCGCGGGGCGCCGGGCACGGTGGCGATCGACGTCGTCGACGACGCCGGCGGCATGGACGACAGGACGGCGGCCGCGGCGTTCGAGTTGGGTACGTCCGGAGACGACAGCACCGGCGTGGGGCTGTACCTGACCAGGCGGCTCGTCCAGCGCGCCGGCGGCGACTTGACGTGGCACGCGGTGGAGGGCGGCTCGCGGTTCACGCTCGAGCTGCCCGAGGCATAGCGGACACGGCCCGGCGGCGATGCTGGAGACTCCGCAGGGCGCCACCAGCCGGAAGTTTCTGGGCTGCAAACGACGCCTGGCCCGCTGGGTCGCCGATTCGATCTTCGCGGTCGCCGGGAAGCCGACCTCCTGTATCGACGGATTCTGCGGAACCGGCGCTATCGGCCTGGAGATGCTGTCCCGCGGCGTCGGGCGCGTGACCTTCGTCGACAATCTGCGCTCGAACACCTTGATTCTCGACGGCGTGCTGTCCGGCCCCGATCCGGCGCGGCTGCGCCGGGCGCGGCGTCACCTCAACGCGATGCCCGGGCGGTCCGGCTATGCGACCTGCTGGTACGCCGGCACCTACTTCACGAGGGACAACTGCATGCGCATCGACGCGATTCGACCACAGGTCGATCTGCTGCTGGACGCGGGACGGATCGATCCGGCCGAGCGCTCGGCGCTCCTAGCCAGCCTCCTGCTGGCATGCGACCGGGCTGCCAATACGGTCGGGCAATACGACGCGTATCTGAAGCACCTGGGCAGGCGGCCGGTCGAGGCGGGACGTCATCTGGTCGACTCGAGAGTCTACGAGCCGCTCCGCCTCACGCCGCTCCGCACGATCGAAGCGCCGGGGGCGCGGGTGCTGACCGGTGACCTGCTCGACCTGGCCCCGCGCATCGACGCCCAGTTCGCCTACCTCGACCCGCCCTACACCACGCGACAGTACGTCGACAACTACCACGTCCTGGAGAACATCGCGCGTTGGCAGCAGCCGGCGCTGTCCGGCAAGACCCTGAAGTTTCCACGCGGCCACCTGAAGAGCCCCTTCAGCACCCGCCGCGGCGCGGCCAAGGCGATTGCCGCGCTGCTCGATGCCGTGCGGGCGCGCTGGATCGCCGTCTCCTACAGCTCGGAAGGCATCGTGCCGATCGCCGATCTGGCCGCCCTCGCGCGCCGCCGCGGGCCGGTGCGCATGCTCGCCCGTCCCTATCCCGTGTTCGGCCGCGGTGCGGGCGTGGCGCGGCGGAGAGCCGTGACCGAGTATCTCGTCATGATCGGCCCGCGGCGATGAGCGCAGGCAAGCGGGAGCTGTTCGAACCCGGCGGCCGATCGCGCGGCTTCTATTCCGATCGCAATCGCCTGAACGACCTCACCGGCAAAGAATGGCTGTACTGGACCCGGTCGGTGATCAACCGCCCCTATCCGACCGACCGCCGGCACGACCTCCGGCGAGCCCATGGCGGCCAGAAGCCGCCGGAGCTGTGCGCCGATCTGATCCGCCTGTTCACCAAGGCGGGGGAATCGGTGCTCGACCCCTTCATGGGCGTGGGCGGGGTGCTGCTCGGCGCGGAGCTGGCCGACCGGAACGCCGTCGGCGTGGAGATCAACCCGCGCTGGATCGATATCTATCGGCGCGTGTGCGACCTGGAGGGGCTGAACGGCCTGGAGACCCGCGCGGGCGATGCCCGCGAAGTACTGCCCACACTGCGCGACCGCCGCTTCCAGTTCGTGCTCACCGACGTTCCGTACTGGCGGATGGAGACCGCGCCGCGGTCGAAGGGCGCGTTCAAGCGGGTCGGGCAGCCGTCGGAGCCCCGGCGGCCCACGCGGCTGCACGCCCACAGCGACGTCCGCTACCCCAGCAAGCAGGCCTGGCTCGATGCCATGCAGCAGGTCTTCACCCAGGCGGCGGCGTTGCTGGAGCGGGACCGCTATCTCGCCACGTTCATCGGCGACATGTACCTGCAGGGCCGGTACCATTGCCTGTCCGCGGAGTTGGCCGGCGTCCTCGGCGTCGTTCCCGGCTTGGTGTGGAAGGCCAATCTCATCTGGTACGACGTAGCCAAGGCGCTGCATCCGTACGGTTACCAGTACGCGTACATCCCCTCGATGGTGCATCAGAACATCCTGGTGTTCCGCAAAGAGGGATGAGCGGCGCGGAGCGGGGCGTCATGCATCGCGATCGCCATCTCTTCGTGCACGGTTTTCGGGCGATCGAGGAGCTGATCTCGGCGGCGGCGCCCGGCAGCGTGCTGTTGCTGGCGCGCGCCGGGCCGCGCCATCGGAAGCTGGCGGCGTTGGCGGCCGCGTCCGGGGTGCCGGTACGGCGGGTGTCGGAGGAGGAGCTGAGTCGGCGCGCCGATCCGTCGCGTCACCGCGGCGCGCTGCTGCGCGTGCGCGATCGACGGCCGCGATCGGGCGATCGGCAGCTGGAGGAGATCGTCGCGAGGGCTGACGGCGACGCGCTGGTCCTGGCCGTCGACGGAGTCACCGATGCGGCCAATCTCGGCGCGATCCTGCGCTCCGCCGAAGGCTTCGGCGTCGATCTGGTGGTGCTGCAGGCGGATCGGGCTGCGCAGGTCACGCCGGCGGCGATTCGCGCGGCGGCCGGAGCGACCGCCTACCTGACGATCGTCACGGTTACCAATCTGGCGCGCGCGCTCACGCGGCTGCAGCGACACGGGTTCTGGGTGGTCGGCGCCGACCTCGACGGGCAGCCGCTGAACGAGTACCGGTTCGCCCAACGCAGCGTGGTCGTGGTCGGGTCGGAAGGGTCCGGGATTCGCCGGGGCGTTCGCGCGCGCTGCGACGCGCTGGTGACGGTCGAGACCGTCGGCAGCGTCGGCTCGCTCAACGTGGCCGTGGCAGCCGGCATCGTGCTCTACCGCGCGGCACGCGCGCGCGCTCCGGCCGGTCGCAGCGGGCCCGGAGGCGGGTGACCGCGTCGCCGGCTCAGCCGCTCACGCCGAAGAAGCGCTGGCTGTTGGCGAACACGGCGGCCGCGAAGGTCTCGACCGGCAGGTCGCGCAGGTCGGCGACGAAGCGGGCGGTCTCTTCCAGGTAGGCGGGACGGTTGCGTTCACCGCGGCGGGATGCCGGTACCATGAACGGCGTTTCGGTCTCGATGAGCATCCGTTCCAGCGGGATGGCCGCCGCGGCCTCCTGCAGGTTGCGAGCGTTGCGATAGGTGACGTTCCCGGCGAACGAGATGAACAGATCGAGCTCCAGCGCGCGCTTCGCGAACTCCAGGTCCTCCGAGTAGCAGTGCAGTACGCCGCCGCGCGCCGGCAACTTGTCGCGCAGCACCGCCAGCAGGTCGGAGCCCGCATCGCGGTTGTGGATCACCACCGGCAGCCCGACCCGCTCGGCGATCTCGAGCTGGCGGACGAACAGGTCGATCTGCGAGTCGCGGTCGCCGTACTTGCGATAGTAGTCGAGTCCGGTCTCGCCGATCGCTACCACTCGCTCGCAGCCGGCCAGATCCTCCAGCCGCGCCTCCCAGCCGTTCGGCAGGCGATCCACCTCGGAGGGCGAGATGCCAGCACTGTAGTGGATCGAGTGGTCCTGGCTCAGCTGCTCGTAGGTGTCGACGAAGTCGACCAGGTTGTTCGAGATGCAGACGAATGCCCGCACGCCGGCGTGCTTGGCTTCCTGCACCGCCAGCAACTGTTCGATCGGGTCGTCGTGGATGAGACCGAGATGGGCGTGCGTGTCGAAGAGCTGCATCGTTGCTTCTTTGGCGGCGTGGGAGTCGAGCCCGGCGGTTTGACAGGAGAGCGGGCCGAACGCTACCGTGGCGGTCGCGGTCCGGTCAAGCGGTTTCCGGTCAAGACGATGCCGGAGAGCCATGACCGCCCACCATCGTAGATAAGGTAACTGTGCAATCAGGCTTTCGTCCTCGCAGCGGCGCCTTGGCGGAGACGTCGCGCGGCGCCCGCGCATCGGCGGCGGCGCGGCGCTTCGGGCTCGCGGTGCGCTCCCTGGCGCGCACGGGAAATCAGCGGTTCACCGTCATGCTCATCCCCCACAGCGAGCGGCGGACGTACCACCTGCAGCTTTCGGTCTTCACGTCGCTGTTCCTCGTCACCCTGCTGATCGTCGTGATCTTCGCGTTCCTGGCGCTCTCCACCCACTTCACCGTTACCAATGAGCGGATGGCGGCGGCGAACCGATCGTTGACGGCAAGCGAGCTGGCGTTGGAGGCGGTGGGAGACGAGGCGATCGCCCTGCAAGGGTCGATCCGGGAGTTCCGCGTGCTGCTCGACCACCTGCAGCGGACGCTGAGCGCCGAGAACGTCACCGCCGGCGCGGCGTTGCGGCATGGCGGAGACGGCGACCTGGCCGCCTTCGTGAGCCGGCCGACCGTGCCGGGGGACGACGAATCGGCGGGCGCGACCGCCCTCCGGCAGCTCAGCGCGGCGCTGGACGCGGCGATGACGCCGCTGACCGAGCTCAGCGATACGGTGGCGGCGCAACGGGCGTTGCTGATCGACGTGCCGACGCTGTGGCCGGTACGGGACGGCGGCGGGTACGTGAGCTTCCGGTTCGGCCCGCAGCGGCATCCGTTTACGGGCGCGTTCTACATCCATCGCGGGATCGACATCGCCATGCACCGAGGCGCCGAAGTGGTGGCCGCGGGAAACGGAACGGTACAGCGGGTCGCGTACGAGCGGTACAATCTCGGCAACGTGATAGAGATCGGCCACCGGTACGGCTTCGTCACCCGTTACGGGCACCTGGACCGCGTGCTGGTCGAAGCCGGACAGCGGGTGCAACGGGGCCAGGTCATCGGTCTGATGGGAAGCACCGGCCTGTCGACCGGTCCCCACGTGCACTATGAGGTGAGCATCGGCGGGCAGCTCCGCAACCCGGAGGAGTTCCTGACCGTGTCCGCGATCGCCGCGGCCGCGTCGCGATGACGACCGATCGGCTGCGCGGCGGCGAGGCGACCGTCGACTCGATCGTAGGACAGGGCACGCGGTTGACCGGTCAGCTCGATCTGACCGGGATGCTGCGCATCGACGGCCATTTCAACGGTGTGGTGCACGCCAGCGACCGGGTTCTCATCGGCCGCACCGGTCAGACCGAATGTACCGTGCACGCCGGTACGGTGGTCGTCGCCGGCGTCATGCGGGGGAACATCGTCGCCTCCGAGCTGGTCGAGCTGCGCTCGACCGCAACCGTGGTCGGCACGATCCGCACGCCGCGCCTGATCGTCGAAGACGGCGGCCGGTTCTGCGGACGGTGCCACGCGGGAGGCGAACGCGCCGGAGGCGAACGCGCGGAGACCGCCGCATTGACGGACGGCGAAGATGGTGACCGTGACGATGGGCCGATACCGCCGCCGTCCCTGCCGCCGGGGTCGTCGTGACGTCCGCCGCGGCGGTGAGCGGCCAAGTCGTTCGCGTCAAGCTGATCCACTCCAGCGAGACCTGTTTGTGCGTGCCACCGCCCGCGTCCGAGGCGATCGACCTGGGGACCGGCGCCGGCGTCATCGTGCCGACCCGCCACGGCTCCGAGGTCGGCCGCGTGCTGGGGCCGGTCCATGACGAAGCGGAGCTGCGCGGCGCCGAGCTGTTCGAGGTGATCCGCCAAACGGACGCCCGCGATCTGGACGACTTCGAACGCAACCGCGAGTTGGCCGGCGATCTGCTCCGCTCCTGTCGCCTCCGCCTCGATCGGGTCGGCTTGACGCTGAAGCTGGTCGCCGCGCACGTGGTGTTCGGCGGCGGCATGTTGATCCTCTACTTCACGGCGGAGAAGCGCGTCGACTTCCGCCGTCTGGTAGGCGAGTTGTCGCATGAGGTCGGTATGCGCATCGATTTGCAGCAGGTCGGCATGCGCGACGAAACCCGCATCATCGGCGGCGCCGGGGTCTGCGGTCGGGTCCTCTGCTGCAATGGGGTCACCGACCGTCGGCCGCGCGTGACGGTGCGCATGGCCCGCGAGCAGGGACTGTCGCTCGATACGCGGCGCATCTCCGGGCAGTGCGGGCGCCTGCTCTGCTGCCTTGCGTATGAGTACGATTTCTATCGT
This sequence comes from Spirochaetia bacterium, assembly GCA_965203515.1. GTDB lineage: Bacteria > Spirochaetota > Spirochaetia > SZUA-6 > Bin103 > CATQHW01. Next base: position 2,313,554 of record OZ241907.1, on the reverse strand, counting down.
GAGGCGCGCCGTTCGGTCCCCAAGGAAGGCAAGTCGGTCTATTACCAGGGCGACCGGTTCCGCGTGATCGAGTTGAACGCGCTGACCCGCCGCGCCCGCATCAGCGGCGCGGATGGGGTCGTTCTCGGCATCGACTTCGGAGACTTCCGGTTCGATGAGGCGAATCGGCGCTGGGAAATCAGCCCGGTATGAGGGTGGGCGGCTCCCGCCTCCAGCGCTCGACCTGCGCCGCGATCTCTGCGTGCATGCGCTGCACGAGCGCGCGCAACTCGCCCTTGCCGGCCGGCGGCCGGTACACCGACAGGAACTTCACCCGATAGCGGGTTCGCCCCACGCGGGCAAGGCCGATGACGCCCCGCAGCCGGTAGCCGCCGTCGACTGCGACCGTTACGATCGGTAGCGGCCGGCGCGCCAGGACCGCGGCAAGTCCCCCGGTGTGGAATCGGTGCACGGCGCCGTCCCGCGATCGGGTGCCGTCGGCAAAGATGACCGGACAGATCCCCTCGTCGGCGAGCGCGGCAAAGCGTTGCAGCTCGCGGAGCAGCAGGCGCACCTGATGCGATTCGAAGCGGCCGCTAGGCCGGACGATCAGGGCGTCTCCGCCGTAGCGCAGGCACTTCGACACCAGCGGGATACCGTACTTCAGCGATCGCTTGGCGATGAACTTGAGCCGCCTCTGCGGCAGCGCCGTGATCAGGATGGGGATGTCCAGCAGGCTCTGGTGATTGCTCACCAGTACGAACACGGGCGGCAGCTCCGTCAGCGCCGATTCGGCAACGGTGCGGAATCCCGTCAGCGCCTCCGCGCCGCGGATCAGCCGCCGCGCCTCGCGGAGCATGAACGCGGTGACCGCCGTGCGCCGCATCCGTTCGCGGTCGTCGCCGCCGCCCGCGCCGCTGCCGGACGGAGCCGGCGCTCGGCCGGTTCCCCACAGCTTCCACCAGCCCACGCGCAGGTCACCGTACAGGAAGCGGATCAGCAGGTAGCAGACCAGCAGCAGTCCGCGGATCACGACGCGCCGCCGGTCCGTGCGCGCGCCAACAGGTCGGCCAGCCCGGTACGGGCGAGCGTGGGGACGCGCGGGTCGGCGAGCCATTCCGGCTTGGCATATCCCCAATCCGCCAGATAGACCTCGATGCGCCCGTCGTCGTTGCCGATCAGGTGATCGAGCTGATCGTCGACCAGCGCGGCGCGATCGTCCGGCCGCTCGTTCAGCGCCATGGAGACCATCTCCAGCTTGGAGGCCGCGGCGGCGTGCAGGATAGCCTGCGACGGCACCGCGACCGCATGGAAGTCGAGGATCGCCGCGATGTACGGCGGGCGCTTGGTCGACAGGATGGAGGTCGTCTCCCAGTCGGCGGCCCGCAGCAGCGCCGCCATGCCGGGGTAGAGCGGGTTCAGGCGCAGCCAGTGGTCGCGGTCGTGGGCCAGCAGCTCCTGCCGGACGCGGTTGAGGGCATCCGCGTAACGGGCCAGGGTCTGCGGCCCCGCGTCGCGGCGGGCCCGATCGAACTCCTCCTGGCGCGACGGCATGCGGTCGGCGGCCAACAGGTGCTGGATCAGGACATAGTCGTCGCCGGCGCGGATGAACGGGCGGAGGTGCATGAAGCGCTTTCGCAGTGCGATCGGAACGACCCGCGGAGCAGCCGGCGGCCGGACGGCCGCTGCTCCGACGTCGGCGCTCCGGGCCAGACGATCGTACGCCGCCCACGAGCTGAACAGGCACTCGGCCGCCGAGTCGCAGATTACGCCGTCGAAGTCGATGAACAATCGGAGCGGGCGTGCCATGCGACCGCGGCGTCAGTCGGCCGCCGGCAAATGCAGCACCTCGCCGGCGTGCGGGACGTACAGAATGCCGGACTCTTCGCGGTTCCGGTAGTCGTCCAGCTCCACGGTCGCCGGATCCCGGTAACCGAGCCCGATGCGTTTGCACAGGGAGGGCGGCAGGGCGGTGGCCAGCTCCACGTCGATCCGGGGACGCTCCACGCCGTCGCGGTATTCGCCGACGCCGCGGACCAGCGCCGAGTGCGCCAGCACGCCGCGCGGGACGTCCGGGAAGCGGTGCCGCTGCGCCACCAGGTAGTCGGTGACGTGGTAGCCGACCCGCTCCAGGCAGGCGCCCCAGGTGGCCGAGAGCTTGTCGATCTGCGGCCCGTAGATGATCAGCCGGCCGCCGTCGGCGACCACCGACTCCAGCTTGTACATCACCTTGCCGCCTACCCACAGCTCGTCATACATCGCCGGGGCGTGGCCGAGCACGGTGTGGTAGCGGCGTGGCGTATAGGTGACGTGAATGCGGGCGGAATGGTCGGCGGCATCGCTCCATGCCTGACGCGGATCTCCGACGTACAGTCCGGCGAGCTCGGGCGGTTCCTGTCCGGGCTGCACGACCATGGCGATCAGGTGACAGGCGGTCGGTACCAGATCGGCCGCCTGCTCGATGACGCGGCGTGCCGGCGTATCCTTGCGCCCGATCGTCCGCATGCAGGTGATCACCGCGCTGAGCCAGTGGAAGAAGTCCAGAAACTCGCCGCCGGAGATGCCGGGGAACAGGTACTTGTGGCCGCCTGAGAAGCCGACGATCTCATGCGGGAAGACCGGACCGATGATCAGCAACAGGTCATAGTCGAAGACGATCCGATTGATCGTCACGTCGATCGCTTCGGCGAAACGGCCGTCGGTGGCCGCGGCGATCTGACGTTCGGTGAACGAGCCGATCCGCTGCAGCGTCCCCGGCGTGTCCCAGCGGTGGTTGAGGAAGCGGTTGGCGGCAAAGCGCTCGGCCCGCTCGGCGGGGCTCACGCCGTAGAGCCGGGCGATCGCTTCGTCCGGCATGATCGGGTGCGTGCCGAGCGCCACCATGTAGTCGAGCTGCCGCGCGCGGGCGCCGATCACCTCGTCGACGGCGCGTATCAACGCCGGCAGCGGCGCGGTGCGGGTAGCGTCGGGCGTGATCGCCAGCACCCGCCGCGACTCGTACAGCGCTCGCGGCGTCCCGGCTTCGATGCGGCTGCGGATGTCCTGGCAGGTCAACGCTTCGCCGGCCTTCAAATGTTGTCCACCAGAAAGCCGCCATCGACCGGGATCGTCGCGCCGGTCACAAACCCGGAAGCAGCCGCGCTTGCCAGGAATACCGCGGCGCCGGCCAGCTCTTCCGGTTCGCCGAACCGCGCGAACGGGGTGCGGCCCAGCACCTGCCGGCCGCGCTCGGTCGGTTCGCCGGTCCGTTCGTCGATCAGCAGTCGCCGGTTCTGCTCGGCAAGGAAGAACCCCGGCGCGATCGCGTTCACGCGGATGCCGTGGGGAGCGAACTCCTTTGCCGTCGCCTCCGTGAGGTTCATCACGCCCGCCTTCGCCGCCCCGTAGGCCCAGACGCGCGACAGCGGTTTGTACGAGGACATCGATGCGATGTTGACGATGGAGCCCGGAACCCCGCGATCGATCCAGTACGCCGCGACGACCTGGGTCGGGACCACGCAGCCGGCGATCAGGTTGAGCTCGATCGTCTTCCGGAAGACGGCTACGTCGATCTCGGTGAACGGGCCGGCGCTCAGGTTGCCGCCGACCGCGTTGATCAGGACGCCCGGACTCCCCAGGCGTTCCTCGGTGTGCGCGAGCGCCTGCCGGATCGCGTCGGGCGATCCGGCGTCGGCGACCGCGCCGGTCGTCCGGCCCGGAGCGTCGAGCGTGCTCAGCGCGCGGTCGACCGTCTCCGCTCGGCGGCTCCAGACCGCGACGCGCGCGCCGGCGTCCAGCAGGCCGCGCGCCATACCGATCGCCAAGGTCGCTCCGCCGCCCGAGATGGCGACGGTGCAGTCCAGCGAGAAGAGCGGCGAAGCGGTCACGTCGACGTCCAGTCGGTATGGAACGTGCCAGGGCGGTCGACCCGTTCGTACGTATGGGCGCCGAAGTAGTCGCGCTGCGCCTGGATCATGCTTGCCGGCAGGCGGGCGGTCCGATAGGAGTCGAAGTAGCTGAGCGCCGACGCGAACGCCGGGATCGGTATCCCGGCCGCGGTGGCCGCCCCGACGACCTGCCGCCAGGCGGGCTGCGCCTCATGCAGGACGTCGGCGAAGTACGGGTCGAGCATCAGATTGGCCAAGCCGGGGTCGCGCTCGTATGCTTCCTTGATCCGTCGCAGGAAGCGCGCGCGGATGATGCAACCGCCCCGCCAGATCATCGCGATCGCCCCGTAATCGAGCTGCCAGTCGTATTGGGCGGCCGCGGTCCGCAGCAGCGCGAACCCCTGAGCGTACGAGCATATCTTCGCGGCATAGAGCGCGGCGCCGATCGCGTCGGCCAATGCCGCGCGGTCGCCGGCGAAGGTCGTGCCGGGACCGCGCAGGACGCCGGCGGCGACGATCCGTTCCGCCTTCGCGGCCGACAGCGAGCGCGCGAACACCGCCTCGGCGATGGTGGGCGCCGGGGCGCCCAGTTCCAGCGCGGACTGCCCGGTCCAGGTCCCCGTGCCCTTCTGGCCCGCCTTGTCCAGGATCACGTCGACGATCGGCGCGCCGGTCTCCGGGTCGGTAGCGGCCAGTATCCGAGCCGTGATCTCGATCAGGTAGGAGTCGAGATCGCCGCGGTTCCAGGCCGCGAAGCGTTCGTGCATCTCCGCGCAGGTCATGCCGCACAGGTGCCGCAGCAGGGCGAACGCCTCGGCGATGAGCTGCATGTCGCCGTACTCGATGCCGTTGTGCACCATCTTGACGTAATGGCCGGCGCCGCCGGCGCCGATGTAGGTGCAGCAGGGGCTGCCGTCGACCTGCGCGGCGATCGCCGTGAGGATCGGGCTGACGATCCGGTACGCGGCTTGGCTGCCGCCCGGCATGATGCTCGGACCGCGCAGCGCCCCCTCGTCTCCACCCGACACCCCGGTGCCCAGGTACAGCAGGCCGGCGTCTTCCGCGTCCCGGCAACGGCGTACGGTATCGGCGAAGAACGAGTTGCCGCCGTCGAGGATGACGTCGCCGGGCTCCAGCATCGGCGCGAGCTCCGCCAGCACCGCGTCGACCGGCGCGCCGGCCTGTACCATCAGCAACACCCGCCGCGGTCGGTCGAGCGCCGCGACCAGCTCCGGCAGCGTGCGGCACGGCAGGAGCCGCTTCCCGGCGCCGGCGCCTTCGACGAACGCTTCGAGCGTGCGCACGGTCCGGTTGTGGACCGCGACCGTGAAGCCGCGGCTTTCGATGTTGAGGGCCAGGTTGCGGCCCATGACGGCCATCCCGACCACCGCGATATCAGCCCTCATAGATGCGGCCCCATCATAGGAGTACGCACGCCGTCCTGTACATCGGTCGAGCCGGAGACCGCGGCATACAGGCGGTCGGCGACCTCCGAGGGCGTGGCGGTGCCGTCGATGCGCCGCAGCAGGCCGGCCGCACGGTAATACTCGACCACCGGGGTGGTCTGCGCCCGGTAGGCGTGCAGCCGCCGTCGGATCGCCTGCGGGTCGTCGTCCTCGCGCTGCACCGGTGAGCAGTAGCGCGCGGCGTTCGCCGGCATCGAAGCGACGTTGAAGGTGGTCCCGCAGGCGCTGCAGGTGCGGCGGCCGGACAGACGTCGGACCACTTCCCGCTCGGGCACGATCAGCTCGACCGCGGCGCAGATGTCGGCAAGATCGGCCAGCGCCTCGGCCTGCGGGACGGTTCGGGGAAACCCGTCCAGGATGAACGCCGATCTCCCGGGCATGGTCGTCAGATGCTCGCGCACCACGGCGATGGTGAGCGAGTCGGGGACCAGCGTGCCGGACTGCAGCAGGGCGGCCACGCGGCGGCCGAGCGGGCTCCGTTCCTTCACCGCGGCGCGGAACAGGTCGCCGGTGGAGACGTGGAGGATGCCGGTGCGGCCGGCCAGCACGCTGGCGACCGTGCCCTTACCGGCGCCCGGCGGCCCGAGGAGGACGATCTTCATGAGGTCGGGGAGTAATGGCGGACAAGCGCCGTTGCGGCCTGGGTGACTACGTGCCCGACTACGTGCCTTGAGCGTAGTCGGTCCGGTAGGCCTGCTGCTCGGCGGTGAGCGCGTCGATCTCGATACCCATCGTCCGCAGCTTGACGGCGGCGATCTCCCGGTCCTGCCGGTCCGGCACCGGGTACACGCGCGGCGGCATGGAGCTGCCCTCTTTGGCCAGCCTGATCAGTGACAGGAACTGGTTGGCGAACGACATGTCCATCACTTCCGGCGGGTGGCCCTCCGCGGCGGCCAGATTCACCAGACGGCCTTGCGCCAGAACGTACAGCCGCCGGCCGTCGCGCAACACGTGCTCGCGATTGTTGGCCCGCACCTCCTCGGAGCTTACGGTGACTTCGGCCAGGTCGTGCAGGTTGATTTCGCAGTCGTAGTGGCCGGCGTTGCATACGATCGCCCCGTCCTTCATACGCTCGAAGTGCCGGCGGGTGATCACGTCGCGGATGCCGGTCGTGGTGACGAACACGTCGCCCATGGAACTGGCCGACTCCATCGTGGTTACGTCGAACCCTTCCAGGGTCGCCTGCAGCGCCGCGATCGGATCGACCTCGGTCACCACGACGTTGGCGCCAAGGCCGCGCGCGCGCTGCGCCACGCCGCGTCCGCAGTGTCCATAGCCGGCGACCACGACACGCTTGCCGGCCAACAGCACCGAGGTGGCGCGCAGCACGCCGTCGAGCGCCGACTGCCCGGTGCCGTAGACGTTGTCGAAGTCCCACTTGGTGGCGGCGTCGTTCACCGCGATCACGGGGTACCGGAGTGCATGGTCGTCGGCCATGGCCCGGAGTCGATGCACGCCGGTGGTGGTCTCTTCGGTGCCGCCGACGATGCCGGCGGTCACGTCGTCGCCGGCCGCATGCGCGCGAAAGATGAGGTCGGCGCCGTCGTCGAGCGTCAGGGTGGGGCCGACGGCCAGGGTCTGGTCGATGCACCAGTAGAACTGATCGGTGGAAAGGCCGTGCCACGCGTAGATCGGGACGCCCTCCGCCGCCAGCGCCGCGGCCACGTCGTCCTGGGTCGACAACGGATTGCAACCCGACCATGCCAGCTCCGCGCCGGCGTCCCTCAGGGCGCGGACCAGGATCGCGGTCTCCTTGGTCACGTGCAGGCAACCGGCGATCCGCATGCCGGCAAGCGGCTTCGAGTCGCGGTGCAGGCTGCGCAGGTGCTGAAGCACCGGCATGCGTGATTCCGCCCAGCGGAGCTTCAGCGCGCCCTGATCCGCGAGGGCGGTATCCTTGATCTTGTAGCGGTTCATGGAACGAGTCACCGCAGGAGTGTAGTGCGAAGCGAAGCCGCGGTCGACCGCGTCGGAGCGCCGGTCGCTGGTCTCGGACCGGCGCTCCGAACCGGTCGCTCGGCGCGGTGGCTGGCGTCCGCCGATTGTAGCGGGGCGCCGATTGTAGTACCCTGTCTGTCGCTATGGCTGGCAGCGCCCTTTGGCGCGGTGTCGAACGGGCCGTCAATCAGGGGCTCAAGGGCTCGCGCGACGCCCTGGACCGCGCCCGATCGAAAGCTCGGGAGTTGGGCGAGCGGGGTGCGCTCCGCCTTGACCTGCTGCAGCTCGAACGGCAGCGCGGGCGGCTCCTGGAGGAGTTGGGGTCTCTGATCCACGATCGGCTGGGCGCCCAGGGCCAAGCCACGGTATCGCGGGGGACGCCCGGCGTGAAGGACCTCATGCTGCAGATCGACGACGTGGCGGGCCGGTGCGCAGCGAAGCGCGCGGCGCTGGAGCAGCTGGCGGCCCAGAGCGCGGCCGGGCAGGGCGCGGCCGGGGGACCTGCTGGGGAGTCGATGACGAAAGATGAAAAAAACGACGCGGAGCGCTTGACGGACCCGATCGATCGTGCATAGACTCCTTGTCACGGCTCCCGGGATGAAGAAAGGGAGCCGTGAGTCGGTCGGGCTCACATCATGCCCGTCCGGCGGCGCTCCGGGCTCGCAAGGGGCCGGAATCAGCGCTTCTTTGACATCACAGGGATGGGGAGAGTGGGGTCCTCGAATGTAGATTCGCAGGGCGGATGCCTTCGGGCGGAAGCCCTGCACATATCACGGAGAGTTTGATCCTGGCTCAGAACGAACGCTGGCGGCGTGTCTTAAGCATGCAAGTCGAACGAGAACCATGATGCTCCAGCTTGCTGGAGTGTCGGGGGACAGTGGCGAACGGGTGAGTAACACGTAGGTGATCTACCTCGAAGTGTGGGATAGCCTATGGAAACATAGGGTAATACCGCATGAGATCCGCGGTTTGGATGCCGCGGATGAAAGACGCAATCGTGTCGCTTTGGGATGAGCCTGCGGTCCATTAGCTTGTTGGTGAGGTAACTGCTCACCAAGGCGATGATGGATAGCCGGCCTGAGAGGGTGAACGGTCACACTGGGACTGAGACACGGCCCAGACTCCTACGGGAGGCAGCAGCTAAGAATAGTCCGCAATGGGGGAAACCCTGACGGTGCGACGCCGCGTGGGTGATGAAGGCCTGACGGTTGTAAAGCCCTTTTCTCAACGAAGAATAAGGTGAGGAGTGGAACGCCTCATCGATGACGTTAGTTGAGGAAGAAGCCCCGGCCAATTACGTGCCAGCAGCCGCGGTAACACGTAAGGGGCAAGCGTTGTTCGGAATCATTGGGCGTAAAGGGCGCGTAGGCGGTGCAGCAAGCTTGGTGTAAAAGGCTCGGGCTCAACCCGAGGAATGCGCTGGGAACTGCTGCGCTAGAGTCTTGGAGGGGAAGCTGGAACTCCTGGTGGAGGGGTGAAATCTGTAGATATCAGGAAGAACACCGGTAGCGAAGGCGAGCTTCTGGCCAAAGACTGACGCTGAGGCGCGAAAGCGTGGGGAGCGAACAGGATTAGATACCCTGGTAGTCCACGCCGTAAACGATGTGCACTAGGCGTAGGGTGCGTTGAGTGCTCTGTGCCGTAGCTAACGCGTTAAGTGCACCGCCTGGGGAGTATGCCCGCAAGGGTGAAACTCAAAGGAATTGACGGGGGCCCGCACAAGCGGTGGAGCATGTGGTTTAATTCGATGATACGCGAGGAACCTTACCAGGGCTTGACATGTGCGCGAACGCCCATGAGAGTGGGTTGTCCTTAGGGACGTGCACACAGGTATTGCATGGCCGTCGTCAGCTCGTGTCGTGAGATGTTGGGTTAAGTCCCGCAACGAGCGCAACCCTTACCGTCTGTTGCCAACAGGTAAAGCTGGGGACTCGGACGGAACTGCCGGTGACAAACCGGAGGAAGGTGGGGACGAGGTCAGGTCATCATGATCCTTACGTCCTGGGCTACACACGTGCTACAATGGTCGGTACAGAGCGTTGCAAGACGGCGACGTTGAGCAAATCGTTGAAAGCCGGCCTCGGTTCGGATTGGAGTCTGAAACTCGACTCCATGAAGGTGGAATCGCTAGTAATCGCGCATCAGCATGGCGCGGTGAATACGTTCCCGGGCCTTGTACACACCGCCCGTCATACCACCCGAGTTGGGGGTACCCGAAGTCGTTTGCCGAACCGCAAGGAGGGCGGCGCCGAAGGTATGCCTGGTAAGGGGGGTAAAGTCGTAACAAGGTAGCCGTACCGGAAGGTGCGGCTGGATCACCTCCTTTTCAAGAGCAGACGCCATCGCCGGTCAGCGGTGATCGGCGATGGCAAGCAGGCTTTGGCCTGCGTGCGACGACCCCGCTCTTCCCCATTCCCTTTCGTTGTCACGGAAGCGCTCGGATGCCGTGCGGCAGTCGCCGGCGCCGATTGCCGGGGGTATAGCTCAGGTGGCCAGAGCGATGGCTTTGCAAGCCATAGGTCTGGGGTTCGAGTCCCCATACCTCCATGTCGCACACCACTGATAGTGTCCCCGGCAGCGCTCGAAACCGAGACGATGACGGACGCCTGAGCGGTAATACGCTTGCGCGTCTTTTGGGACGACGTATCTTTGACAAGGGTGCGCCAAGGCGCCGAGCGCCGGCGCACCTCCGATGTCGCCGCTGATCGACGGGGTCTTTACAGCGGTCGTCGGACACAGGGAAGGGTAGATGGGTGATATGGCAAGCGGGCAAGGGTCTACGGTGGATGCCTTGGAGCTGCTTGGCGAGGAAGGCCGTGGTAAGCTGCGAAAAGCCGCGAGTAGGAGCAAACATCCTGAGATCCGCGGATGGCCGAATGGGGTAACCCGTAGAGTTGTCAAATGCTCTACATCGCGGCCCGTTAAGGGGTCGTGAGGCGAAACCGGGGGAACTGAACCATCTAAGTACCCCGAGGAACAGACATCAACAGAGATTCCCTCAGTAGCGGCGAGCGAACGGGGAACAGCCCAAACCATGCCGGTGTGACAGGCTTGCACCGTTGTCGGCATGGGGTTGCAGGACCACAGCGAGGGAGGTTGCAAGACCTCCCTGCGGTGTGATCGTCGGATAGTGGAACGCTTCTGGGAAGGGCGGCCAAAGCGGGTGAAAGCCCCGTACACGAAATCCGATTGAGCACCGTTGCTGGGGCACCTGAGTACGGCGGGACACGTGAAACCCTGCCGGAAACCGGGAGGACCACCTTCCAAGGCTAAATACGAAGCAGCTACCGATAGTGAACAAGTACCGTGAGGGAAAGGTGAAAAGAACCCCGAGAGGGGAGTGAAATAGAACCTGAAACCGTAGACCTACAAGCGGTCAGAGCCCTGCTGTTCGCAGCGGGGTGATGGCGTGCCTTTTGCAGAATGAACCGGCGAGTTATGGTATGCAGCGAGGTTAAGGCATGGTAGTGCCGGAGCCGCAGGGAAACCGAGTCTGACAAGGGCGTATTAGTTGCATGCTGTAGACCCGAAACCGAGCGATCTATCCATGGCCAGGCTGAAGCGCTGGTAACACAGCGTGGAGGGCCGAACGGTAGTCTGTTGAAAAAGGCACCGATGAGCTGTGGATCGGAGTGAAAGGCTAATCAAGCTCGGAGATAGCTGGTACTCCCCGAAATAGCTTTAGGGTTAGCCTCGTCTTAATGTCGCGGAGGTAGAGCACTGGATGGATTCGGGCCCTTCACCGGGTACCTACCCCAACCAAACTCCGAATGCCGCGATATGATGGACGGGAGTGAGACTACGGGCGATAAGGTCCGTGGTCGAGAGGGAAACAGCCCAGACCGTTGACTAAGGTCCCCAAGCGCGAGCTAAGTGGAAAAGGAAGTGCAGGTGCGAAGACAGCCAGGAGGTTGGCTTAGAAGCAGCCATCCCTTGAAAGAGTGCGTAACAGCTCACTGGTTAAGTACTTGTGCGCCGACAATGTAACGGGGCTCAAGTTCGCCACCGAAGTCACGGGTTCGCCGCCAACGCGCGTTTTGCGTGTTTTTCACGTTGCGTGTTTGCGGCGGACGGTAGGGGAGCGTTCTGGCGGCTGATGAAGGTGTCCCGTGAGGGGCGCTGGAGGCGACAGAAGTGAGAATGCCGGTATGAGTAACGAAAAGACGGGTGAAAAACCCGTCCGCCGAAAGCCTAAGGTTTCCTGGGTAAAGTTAATCTGCCCAGGGTTAGTCGGCCCCTAAGGCGAGGCCGAGAGGCGTAGCCGATGGGAAACGGGTTCATATTCCCGTACCTCTGGCAGGAGATGCCGACAGGGATGACACGTCGGAGGACGTGCAGCCGGGCGATGGTAGTCCCGGTCCAAACGGTGAGGACGTCGAAGCGAGGAGGCAAATCCCCTCGCCGAGTTCGAGCCGCCAAGGCGAGCTGAAGCCTTCGGGCTGACGTGAAGTGCATCGATGCTGGCGTCGAGAAATAGTCTCTAAGGGGAGCCTGCCAGGGACCGTACCGCAAACCGACACAGGTAGGCGGGAAGAGTATTCTCAGGCGCTCGAGAGAACCCGCGTTAAGGAACTCGGCAAAATACACACGTAACTTCGGGAGAAGTGTGGCCTCGGGTGGAGAGCCGGCCTTCGGGCCGGTGATTCAAGCGAGGTTGCAGAGAAATGGCCCAGGCGACTGTTTACCAAAAACACAGGTCTCTGCTAATCGGTAACGAGATGTATAGGGACTGACACCTGCCCGGTGCTGGAAGGTTAAGAGGAGGGGTGAGAGCTCCGAATCGAAGCCCCAGTAAACGGCGGCCGTAACTATAACGGTCCTAAGGTAGCGAAATTCCTTGTCGGGTAAGTTCCGACCTGCACGAATGGTGTAACGATCTGGGCGCTGTCTCGACGCGGGACTCGGTGAAATTGTAGTATCGGTGAAGATGCCGATTACCCATGGTTAGACGGTAAGACCCCGGAACCTTTACTGCAGCTTGGCATTGGTACTTGGTCTGCGATGTGTAGGATAGGTGGGAGGCTTCGAAATCCGGTCGTCAGGCTGGATGGAGCCGTTGGTGAAATACCACCCTTCGTCGGTTAGGTATCTAACGCGTGGACCTGAAACGGTTGCGCGGACCGTGTCTGGTGGGCGGTTTGATTGGGGCGATTACCTCCTAAAAGGTAACGGAGGTGCGCAAAGGTCACCTCACGCTGGTTGGAAATCAGCGTACGAGTGCAAAGGCAAAAGGTGGCTTGACTGCGAGACCTACAAGTCGAGCAGGTGCGAAAGCAGGTCTTAGTGATCTGGCGGTTGTGCGTGGAAGCGCCGTCACTAAACGGATAAAAGGTACTCCGGGGATAACAGGCTAATAGTGCCCAAGCGTCCACAGCGACGGCACTGTTTGGCACCTCGATGTCGGCTCATCGCATCCTGGGGCTGAAGCAGGTCCCAAGGGTTTGGCTGTTCGCCAATTAAAGCGGTACGTGAGCTGGGTTCAGAACGTCGTGAGACAGTTCGGTCCCTATCTTCCATGGGCGTCGGTTGCTTGAGAGGAGCTGCTCCTAGTACGAGAGGACCGGAGTGGACGAACCGCTGGTGTACCAGTTATCCCGCCAGGGGTATGTGCTGGGTAGCCATGTTCGGAAGGGATAACCGCTGAAAGCATCTAAGCGGGAAGCCCACCTCGAGATGAGGCAACCCGTCCGCGCTTCGGCGCGGACTGAAGGTACCAGATAGATGATCTGGTCGATAGGCTGGAAGTGCAAGCGCAGTAATGCGTTCAGCTTACCAGTACTAATTTACCGTTCGGCTTGTCCATATCACCTTTCTACCCTTCTCTGGTCCGCGGCCTCCCCGTCGGCCGATGGACCAATGGTGGGCGCGCCGCCGTCGCCGCCTGCCGATGATGATTCGATACAGCGTGTGGCCTGGTGACCATAGCGGAGGGGTCCCACCCGTTCCCATCCCGAACACGGAAGTTAAGCCCTCCAGCGCCGATGGTACTGTCCGTTTCCGGGCGGGAGAGTAGGTCGTCGCCAGGCTTTTTTGTGCCCTGAGCCTTGGGCTCGCCGGCCGGCCCGGCGGCGGCGGCGGGCCCGGCGGCGGCGGGCACGGGTTGCGCGAGCGGCCGAAGGCCGGCGGGCGGCGTTTGCGGCGGGGATGGATGGAGGGTGACGCGCTCAGGGGTTTTCCGTGTACGATGGGGCCCGCTTGATCGATCTTGGTCCGTTGTACGCCGACTCGGACGTCGCGTTCGTGCTGCATGCGGTAGTACCGGCGCGCAGCGTGCGGGGACGCCTCGGCGACGCCTTCCGCGAGGATCGAGAGATCCGCGAGGGCATGCTGGTCTCCGACCGGCTGGCGGAAGCGGTGCTGCATGCCGATGAGCCGCTGCTCCGCGTCTCGCCGTTGCTGTTCTTTTCCATGCTGGTGGCGCGCGTTCGGCGTGACCTGTCGTCGCGGACGTTCACGGTCGAGGCGGCGGGCCGGCACGCGGCGGTGGTGTTCGATGCCGATGCGGCGCTCGCGCTCCTGACCAAGCCGCACGTGTTCGACTACCTGGTGCTGCTGCTCGTGTCGTTCGTTCACGTGCGCTGGGTTACCCTGGCGATCGCCGATGACCGCGGGCGGCCGCGGTCGCTGCGGTTCGACACGATGGACCTGGAAAGCCTGATCCGGGCGGCGGCCCTGGCAGCCGAGCCGGAGCGGTTCTCCGCCTATCAGCGCGTCGCGGACCTCTGTCTGTTCACCATCGGCGTCTTTCCCGAACGGGCGCGGGCGGCCGGCGGCCGCAGCGCCTCGGTGATACGCGCCGAGTGGATCGACAACGGGGCGCGCTTCTACCGTCTGGCGTCCCGTCACCGTACCGCCCGCGAGCTGCGCATGGACGGCGTGCTGGCCGAGCTGGCCGACAACTTCAACTTGGTGGCGAAGCCGCTCACCGTGCTGTCGGAGCGCTACCTGTGGCGGGCCGCCCGCCGGCCGTTCCTCCCGTAGGACGGTCCGGTCATGGCGCTCCTGCTGATCCTGACGGCGGGCACGCTGACGTTCTCCTTTCTGTGCTCGGTGCTGGAGGCGGTGATACTGAGCGTGACCCCCAGCTACGCGGCGGCCGAGCGGCACGCCGGGCGACGCATCGGGAGCCTGCTGCACCGGCTCAAGAACGACATGGACCGGCCGCTGGCGGCGATCCTCACCCTGAATACCATCGCCAACACCGCCGGCGCATCGGCGGTGGGATGGCGGGCCGGAGAGGTCTTCGACAGCGTGCCGGTCGGTGTGGTCTCAGGGGCGTTGACGCTCCTGGTGCTGATCTTTTCCGAAATCATTCCCAAGACGCTCGGCGCCACCTACTGGCGCCATCTGGCGGCGCCGGCCGCGTGGGCGATCCAGGGTCTGATCGTCGCCATGTATCCGATGGTGGTCTTCTCCAACCGCATCGCGGCCCTGATCGCCCGCGACCGGTCGGCTGTAGCCGTCAGCCGGGACGAGATCAGGGCGATCGCCCGTCTGGGTCGCAGCCATGGCGTCATCGAGGCGGACGAGTCGCGCATTCTGGAAAGCGTGATGCGGTTCGGGGAACGTACGGTGCGGTACGCGATGACGCCGCGCACGGTGGTGGTGGCGCTCGACGAATCGCAGACGCTGGCGGAGGCGGCCGCCGCCGACCTGCGGCCGTCGCGGATCCCGATCTACCGGGGCAGCATCGATTCCGTAACCGGGTACGTGCTGCGCTACGAGTTGCTGCTTGGCGTCGCGCGCGGGGAAGGCGATCGGCCCGTCGCCTCGCTGCGCCGCGACATCCCGCCGTTGCCGGATACGCTGTCGTTACGCGCGGCCTTCTCCCGGTTGCTGGGGCGCCACGAGCACATCGCGCTGATCGTGGATCAGTACGGCGGGACGGCCGGCATCGTCACCGTCGAAGACCTCATCGAGACGCTGCTCGGCCTGGAGATCGTCGACGAGACCGATCCCGCGACCGACATGCAGGAGTTGGCGCGCCGGCTGTGGGCGCGGCGCATGCAGCGCCGGGGCCTTGCGGTCGGCGGAGACGAGCTTGCCGCGCCAAACGACGATGCGCCGAACGCCGACCGGGCCGCGGGAGCGGGCGGCGAACCGGGATGAACGGTCTGCTTTGAAGGATAAAGCACTTGAACGAGGGCGGATTCGGTGGCACACTGCGCGCGATGACAACTCCGATTGCGATGGACCGGCATGCGGCGGACGAGCTGCGGTTCATCCGTACGACGATGGAACGGGCGGTGCGGTTCGACGCCGTGCCCGGTATCGGCATGGTCCTGATGGGGTCCGGCGCCGTCGCCGCGTACGGCGCTACGCGGCTCATGCCGGAAATGTGGCTGACGATCTGGCTGACGACCGCCGTAGCGGCCTTCGTCACCGGGGTGACCGCGATGGCGCTGAAGGCGCGGCGTGGCGGGCTGTCCCTCTGGTCGCGGCCGGCTCAGTCGTTCGTCGTCACCTTCATCCCGCCGCTGATCGTGGGCGCTTTGCTCACCGGAGCGCTCGACGCGGCCGGAGCGCGCCATCTGATGCCGGGAGCGTGGCTCAGCCTGTACGGCATCGCCGCGCTGACCGGCGGCGCGTTCTCGGTGCGCAGCGTGGCGATCATGGGGACCGGCTTTCTGTTGCTCGGCGCCGCGGCGCTCCTGTACGCGCCGGCGGGTCCGGTTCTGATGGTGTGCGGCTTCGGCGTCCTGCACGTGGCGTTCGGTGCGCATATCGCCAACCGACATGGCGGCTGAGGGCGGCGGTCCGACGCTGGAAAGCGGTCCGACGCTGGAAAGCGGTCCGGCGCTGGAAAGCGGTCCGCCGGAGGCCGGTGCCCGGTCGTTGCATCCGGCGCAGGGACTGGCCGCCAGCGCGAGGACCTTCGATACGGTGGTGCATGAACGGACCCGGCTGGCGATTCTCAGCTCGCTGTCGGCGGCGCAGGCCATGAGCTTCCGGGAGATGAAGTCGCTGCTCGGCGTGACCGACGGCAACCTCAGCGTGCATGCCCGCAAGCTCGAGGACGCCGGCTACATCGCCGTGCGCAAGGGCTTCCGCGGGCGTCAGCCCCGCACCACGTTCGCCCTGACTCGGGCCGGCCGTGAGGCGCTGGAGGCGTACCTGCGGCGCATGGAGGCGCTGATCTCGGCGATCGGGCGGCTCGGTGACGGTCCTCCCGGCTTCCGGGACGCGGGCGCGGACGGCGATCTGGTCGCGTATCCGGTGGCGACCGGCGCACTGGGCGGTTCGTGATGTCCGGCGTCAACGGCGGGAACGGAACGGGAACTGCGAACGGGAACGGCGCCGGCGCCGGACCGTGGCACGTCGGCATCATCATGGACGGCAACGGGCGCTGGGCGGAAGCGCGGCGCCTGTCGCGCTACGACGGGTATCGGGCCGGCACCGCCGCGGTGCGCGAGGCGGTCGAGTGCGCGGCCGACCTGGGCATCCGCGTGCTGACGCTGTATGCGTTCTCCTCGGACAACTGGCGCCGGCCGTCCGCCGAGGTGCGGATACTGCTGTCGCTGTTCCAGTGGTACCTGCAGCAGGAGACCGGCAACTGCGCGCAGCGCGGGGTGCGCGTCTCGTTCATCGGCCGCCGCGATCGCTTCCCCGCGGCGCTGCGGCGCGAGATCGAGCGCAGCGAGGCGGCGACGCGAACCTGCGACCGGCTGCTGCTGCGCATCGCGGCCGATTACTCGGCGCGCGACGCCATCCTGGCCGCGGCCGCGCGGCTGCCGGCCGGCGACGCGCCCACGCGCTACGATTTTGCCCGCACGCTGACCGGCGGCAGCGGCGATCTGGCGGACGTCGACCTGATCGTACGGACCGGAGGCGAGCAACGACTGAGCGACTTTCTGCTCTGGGAAGCCGCCTATGCCGAGCTGGTCTTCACGCAGACGCTCTGGCCCGACTTCACGCGGGCCGATCTGGACGCGGCCATCGTCGAGTTCCGCAGACGGGAGCGGCGTTTTGGCGGTATCGCCGCCAGCCGCAAGCGGCCCATGCCGGTTATCGCCAACGGCGCCGCTTCGGCGGGTCGACGAGAACCGGTGCGGACGTTAGGGTGAACGCCAGAGCATCCGGGGAGAGACCGATCGCCGCGCGCGCCGGTATCCCCGGAGAGTGGAGGTATCCATGCCATACGACCCTGTGATGGTGCAGCCGATGCGCGACGAGCTTGCGCGTATCGGCGTCGACGAGCTGATGTCCCCCGCGGATGTCGATCGGTTCATGGCGGAGACCGACGGCACCGCGTTCCTGGTGGTCAATTCGGTATGCGGATGCGCTGCCGGCAGCGCTCGCCCGGCCGTGGCCCTCGCGTTGCAACAGGGCCCCAGGCCGCAGCGCGTCGCCACCGTGTTCGCCGGACAGGACCTGGAGGCGACCGAGCGGGCGCGGAGCTACTTCGCCGACTATCCGCCGTCGAGCCCTTCGTTCGCGTTGTTCCGCGGCGGCGAGTTGGTGCACCTGTTTCCCCGCCACCGCATCGAGGGCCGCGAACCGCAGTCGATCGCCGCCGACCTGCGGAAGCTGTTCGACCGCCACTGCGGCTGAATCCGCCGACCCGCGCGTCCGATCCAGGCGGTCCTCATGGCTGAACGCCGGCAATCGTTTGCCGCCCCCGAGCATCGACACCTCGGTGAGCTGCACGGCATCACCGTCGTGGTCGATACCGACGGCCCGGTCTACGTCGGGCGCTTCTTCGAAGAGCGCGGCGACGGTTCCCTGCTGCTGTTGGACGCGGACTGCCACGAGGAAGGGGCCGACGGCATCTCCAAGGTCGAGTATCTGTCCCGAGCGGCGCGCTACGGCGTCTGGAAGCGGTTTCCCAGCGTGTCGGTACCGCGGTCCGGCGTGACGTCGGTGCGCCGTCTTGCCGACATCGACGACTCCCCGGCGTGATCCGGTGCCCGCGCGGGCGCTTGAACCGATGCGTGGCCGGCCGTATCCTGGTGTCGGGATCGATGGGGTCGAGCACGCGCCGGGCGCCCGTCTGCCTTGCGGTCATGTTGGCGGCGCTGGGGACGCTCGCCGGTTGCGACCGGGAGGTCGAGATCCGTTCCTACCGAGAGGTGACGGTAGCCCCGACGCCGGTCGGCGCGCTGTTCGATTCGACCGGAACCGATGCCGGCGCCGGCGCGGGGACGGACGCGAACTGGCGTTGGGTGACCCCGAGCGAATGGAGCGAGCTGCCCGGTGACGGACTTCGCTTGGCGCGGTTCGGGCTGCCGGGCGGCGGGGAGAGCACGGTGGTGGCGCTGGCGGGCGATGCCGGCGGGGTGGAAGCCAACGTGCGGCGGTGGCTCACGCAGCTCGACCTGAGCCTGCCCTCCGACCGCGTGCGCGCCTTCCTGAACGGCTCGTCGTCCGTGCGGGGCGAGCTCGACTTCACCGTCTTCGACTTCACTTCCCTGGTCGCCGGCCGGAACGATACGGCCTTCCTGACGGCGATCGCCTCGGCCGGCGGCCAGACGCTGTTCGTCAAGGCGGAGGCGCCGGCCGGCGTCCTGGCCGAGCAGCGGGCGGCGTTCGTGGAACTCCTGACCTCGTTCGGCCCGCGATCCGCCGGCGCCGATTACGGGGGCTAGCGGATGCTGGTTCAGGCGATCCGGCGCAGTCCGCTGGTGCGGGCCGCGATAGACCTGCGCGTCACCGTGGTCTGCCTGGCGCTGCTGTTCCTGCTGACGCTGCTCGGCACCTTCCATCAGGTATCGCACGGCCTCTACGACGCCCAGCAGCGCTATTTCGGGGCGTGGGTGACCCTGGTGGGCGGCATCGTGCCGCTGCCCGGCGCGCAGCTCGTGCTCTGGGTGCTGTTCGTCAACCTGCTGGCGGTCACCGCCTTTCGGTTCGTCTATCGATGGTCCCGGGTCGGCATCCTGATCACCCACCTGGGCATGTTCGTCATGTTCTTCGGCATGTTCTTCACCTCCTACTTCGCGCAGGAGTCCTTCCTCCGTCTGCAGGAGGGGGAGTGGCGCAACACCAGCGAGGATTACTTCGCGTGGGAGGTGGCCGCTTGGCGTGAAGGGACCGAGGCGCGCGACGTGAGCGCCGTCGACGTGAGGCGTCTGGCTGCCGGCGATCAGGTGTCGCTGTCCGCGCTGGGCCTGACCATGCTGGTGGAAGAGAACCACCCGAGCGCGGACGCCTTCCTGCCGCGCGAGGGTCGGGCCAGCCCATTCCTGAACGCGCGCGGCATCGCCGGCCTGCAGCCGCGGCGGCGCTCGGTCCGCCCGGAGGAGAACCAGCCCGGCGTGATCCTGCGCGTGAGCGGCGGTTCGGAGAGCGCCTCGCTCATACTGTGGGCGCTCGATCCGGCCCCGACCCCGGTGACGCTGGGCGGCCGGCGCTACGCGTTCTCCCTGCGCCGCGCGCGCTACGAGTTGCCGGCGCTGATCGGCCTGCAGGACTTTCGCGCCGAGTTCTACCCCGGCACCGACACGCCCCGGTCGTTTCAGAGCGACGTGATCCTGGAGGCGCCCGGCACCCGCCGGCCGGTGCTGATCTCCATGAACAAGCCGCTGCGGTTCGACGGCTTCACCTTCTATCAGGCTTCCTATGACTTCGACGCCGCCGGCGCTGCCTATTCGACGTTGGCGGTCGTGGAAAACCGGGGCCGTCTGGTCCCGTACGTGGCGACCGCCCTGATCGCCATCGGCCTGGTCGTCCATTTCGTCCAGACCCTGGTCCGCCCCGGCCGGCGCCGCCGCGCCGCCGTACCGGAGCCGTCGTGAGCGCCGGTTCGGCCCCCTTGATCGGGCCCGCCGGCGGCATGGCGCGGTCGACGCGCATCCTCCTGCTGGCGGTGCTGGCGGTGCTGGCGGTGCTGGCGGCGTCGATGATCGGGCGCTTCGGGCGCGGCGACCGCTCTACGGGATACGAGCCGCCGGAGCCGGAAATCGCCAGCGCCGCGGCGCTCCGGCCGCTGCTGGTGATCGAGGACGGGCGGCCCAAGCCGCTCGACAGCTTTGCGCGCAACACGCTGCTGCGCTACTCCGGCCGCGAGCGGTATGCCGGCCGGCCGGCGATCGATTGGCTGGCGCGGGTGCTGCTGACCCCGCAGAAGACCCATCGCGACGAGGTATTCCTGATCGACCACCCGGAGGTGCTGGAGGCGATCGGCGCGCCATCGCGGGGGCGCGGCCGCTACAGCTTCGAGGAGATCCGCGCGGGCATCGTGGAGCTCGACGAGCTGGCGAGATTGGCCACGGAGGTCCCTGCCGAGCGGCGGAGCCCGGTGCAGCGGGAATTGATCCGCGTTCGGAACAACCTGTGGGACTTCACCGGGCTGCTCGCCTCCTTTGGCTTCACCTATCCGGACCAGGAGGCGTTTCTGGTCGACTCGGACGCGGCGGCCGGCGCGTTGCAACTGCCCAACCCGGGTCCGTACAGCTACCTCGATATCGCGATGCGGCGGACGCTGGTGGAGGAGCGCGCCGCCGCGGCGATCGCCGACCATGGCGAGTCCGGCGCGCTCTCCGATACCGACCGCATCGTGTTGGGTCTGGTGCGGAACCTGCGGCTGTGGGACCAGGCGTACGGGAGCCTGCCGCTGCCGATCATCCCGTTGGCGAGCGCGGAACAGGAACGGTGGCTGAGCCCCTGGCAGGCGCTGGCGGAGCCGGAGCTGGCAGCGCTGGCCGGTGACGAGTTGATCGCGCTGCGCGATCTGCAGGTCGCCTACGTCGAGGGGCGGCAGGCGCGGTTCGATCTTGCGGCGCGCACGTTCGAGCTCGCTCAGGAGCAGCGCCTGGGAACCGCCATGGCGCTGCCCGATCCGGCGCTGGAGCTCCTCTACCGCCGCGTGGATCCGCTCTCCTATGCCCGCTGGGCCTACCTGCTGGGCACCGCGCTGGCGTTGCTGGCCCTGCTGATCGGTCGCCCGCTGGTCGAACGGGCCGGCGTGGGCGCGCTGGCGGTCGGCTTTGCCATCCACACCGCGGGCATCCTGCTGCGGATGCTCATCAGCGGCCGGCCGCCGGTCACCAACCTGTACGAAACGTTCGTGTTCGTCGCCTGGGGCGCCGCCGGCGCCGGCCTCTATCTGCGTCAGGCGCGCGGCAATGGCATCGGCACCCTGAGCGGATTGGCGATCGGCTTTCTGC
The DNA here is from genome assembly GCA_965203515.1 of Spirochaetia bacterium. Classification (GTDB taxonomy): domain Bacteria; phylum Spirochaetota; class Spirochaetia; order SZUA-6; family Bin103; genus CATQHW01. The sequence continues at coordinate 2,292,200 of OZ241907.1, read as the reverse complement.
TGCTGTGGATCTCCGGCAAGTTCGCGGCGGAGGGCGACACGCTGCGGCAACTGCAGGCCGTCCTCGACACCAACTTCTGGCTGTCGACGCACGTGGTGGTGATCACCTTCGGATACTGCGCCTGCGTGTTCGCCGGCTTCGTCGGCCACGTCTACCTGTTCCAGTTCGTCGAGGGCCGCGGCGGCGATGCCCGTCTGCGGCAGACCTACCGGCTGCTGTTCGGCGCGCTGGCGTTCGGGCTGATCCTGTCGTTCACCGGCACCATGCTCGGCGGCATCTGGGCCGATCAGTCGTGGGGCCGCTTCTGGGGGTGGGACCCCAAGGAGAACGGCGCGTTGATGATCGTGTTGTGGTGCGCGCTGTTGTTCCACGCGCGACTGGGCAAGATGATCCGCGAGTACGGCATGGCGATCGGCTCGGTGATCGGCATCATGGTAGTGATGCTGGCCTGGTTCGGGATCAACGAGCTCGGCGTGGGGCTCCATTCCTACGGCTTTACCGAAGGGGTGCTCCCCGGATTGCTCATCTACGCCGCCGTCGAGGTCGTCTTCCTCACGGCGGTCGCGCTGCTGGTCCGCCGCCGGCTCCGGCGTCCGGACGCTGCGGCTGCCGGCAGGGTGCGCGCGCCGGCGACCGAACGTGGATGAGCCGCCGCTCGCCGCGCCCGCCGGAGGCGCGCATGACGTTCCTTCAGCATGCCGAGGAGCTGCGGCGGCGGGTGATCGTGTCGCTGGCCGCCGCGCTGGTGGCTGCCGGCGTCTGCTACGCGCTCCATGAATCGATCCTCGATCTGCTGCTCGCGCCGCTGGAAGCGATCCGGGAGCGGCTCGGCGAGCGGCAACTCTACGCGACGTCGCTGTTCGAGGGGTTTCTGGTCCGGGTGAAGGTGGCGCTGCTGGCCGGGGTGATCGTGTCGCTGCCGGTGCACGGCTACAACGTGGTGAGGTTCGTGTTTCCCGCCCTGCAGCGCAAGGAGCGGCGCGTGATCGCCGGCTCGCTCGCGGCCAGCGTGGCGCTGGTCTGCGTCGGCTTCCTCTACGGCTACTATGAGGTGGTGCCGCTGTCGGTGGAGTTCCTCACCGGGCCGGGGTTCGTCCCGGAGCGGGTCGGCATCCTGCTGAGCTACGACCGCAACGTGTTCTACCTGCTGCAGCTGCTGCTGGTCTTCGCGCTGGTCTTCCAGATGCCGGTGGTGCTGCTGCTGTTGCTGCGCGCCGGCGTGGTGACCCGCCGCGGGCTGCTGCGCGCCAGCCGCTTTGCGATCGTGGGCATGTTCGCGGTGGCGGCGCTGGTCACGCCGCCGGACGTCGTGTCGCAGATCAGCCTGGCCCTGCCGATGGTGGGGATGTTCTTTCTGACGATCCTGATCGCCCGTATACTGCGGTTGGGAGACGGGTAGTGTTCGGTCTTGGCATCTGGGAGATCGCCGCCATCGCGGTGGTGATCGTGGTCTTCGTCAAACCGAGCGAGCTGCCGCGCGCGGCCCGTACCGCCGGCCGGATGGTGCGGCGCGCGCAGACCGCCATCGCCCGGGCCAAGACGGAGATGCGGCAGATCGGCTCCGCGTTGGAGCGGACCGCCGCCGAGCCCGGCACGGACACCCCGCCGGACGACGCGATCCATCCCATGCAGCCGCGGCCGTCGCCGGACCGGCAGGACGCCGGCGCGCGGCCGGGCTATACTGACCGGACCTCGTCCGGGGACGCGGTAGAGAGGTAGCAAGCATGCTTGGTCATCCGGAGATACTGATCGTCGGCGTGATCGTCCTGGTGCTGTTCGGCGCCTCGGCGATCCCGCGGTTCGCGCGCTCGATCGGCCGCGCCAAGGCGGAGTTCGAAAAGGGGCTGACCACCGGCCAGAAGGATGCGGACGGCGAAGAAGGCGACCGCAAGGCGTTGAAGGGATCGGGGGAATCCGGCGAAGGAACCGGCTAGCGCCGCCCGGACTCAGGCTTCGAGCAGCGCTGCCACCCGGTCCAGCAGCCGATGCGCGGCCTGTTCCTTGCTCAGGTCGGGGAGCCTCTCCGCGGTCCCGGCCCGGTCGATCAGCGTCAGCGCGACCCGTGCGGCGCCGAACGGCCGGCTGTCCGCACCGACCCGGTTGGCGGCGATCAGGTCGAGCCGCTTCGCCTCCAGCTTGCGGCGCGCTCCTTCCATCAGCCGTTCGGTCTCGGCAGCGAATCCCACCACCACCGCCGGGCGCTGCCAGCCGTCCCGTCCGTCGGCCAGCGCCGCCAGGATGTCCTCGGTCGGCTCCAGCACGATCGTCAACGCCGGCCTGCCGGCCTTCTTGATCTTGCCCGGAGCCGGCGCCGCCGGACGAAAGTCGGCGACCGCCGCCGTCATGACCAGCGCGTCGCAGCTCGGCAGCCCCTGTTTGACGGCGCGCGCCAGCTCGGCCGCGCTCTCTACCGGAACCGGCGTGATGCCGGGCTCCGGCTCTGCGGCGGCCGTGGTCACCAGGGTGACGGCCGCCCCGCGGTCGCGCGCGGCCGCGGCGACGGCGCGGCCCATCAGGCCGGACGAGCGGTTGGTCAGCGTCCGAACCGGATCGAGCGCCTCGCGCGTGCCGCCGGCGGTCACCAGCACGGTGCGGCCGCGCAGGTCGCCGCCGGCTCCAAGCGCGCGGCGGACGTAGCGGGCGATCAGGGCCGGCTCGGCCATGCGCCCGATCCCATGGGCGCCGGATGCCAGCCGGCCGGTTCCCGGCGGAATGATCGTCATCCCGTCGGCGGCGAGCCGTTCGACATTGCGCCGCGTCGCCGGCTTGTCCCACATCGCGCTCTCCATCGCCGGCGCCACCAGCACCGGCGCGGGGCTGGCCAGCACGGCGGCGGCCACCACGTCGTCGGCCGCGCCGGCGGCCAGACGGGCCATGGTGTTGGCGGAAGCCGGCGCCACCACCACCAGATCGTGCGCCGCCGCCATCTGCACGTGCTGGACGCCGGCATGGCCGGGATCGAACAGGTCGGTGACCACCCGTTCGCCGGTGATCGCCTGAAAGGTGAGCGGCTGGATGAACCGCAGGGCTCCTGCGGACATGGCGACCCGCACGCGAAGGTCTAGTTGCACCAGCTCGCTGACCAGGGCCGCCGCCTTGTACGCGGCGATGCCGCCGGTGACGCAGACCAGCACCGATCGGCCGGCGAACCGGCTCCGGTCCGCTCCGGCGCTCACGGCTTGCGCTCCGCGTTCGCCTGCCAGATCAGGCGCAGACCCTTCAACGTGATCCACGGATCCACGGCGTCGATCGCGCGGGTCAGGGGGGCGATGGTATCGGCCAGCCCGCCGGTCGCCAGCACGTACGGGGAGCCGCCCAGCTCGGCGCGGAAGCGCGCCACCATCCCCTCCACCAGCCCGACGTAGCCGTAGATCAGCCCGGACTGCACCGCATGCGCGGTGTTGGCGCCGATCGCGCGGGGCGGCGCCGCCAGCTCGATGCGGCCCAGCTTGGCGGCGCGTTCCGCCAGCGCGTCGGCGGCGATCTCGATGCCGGGCGCGATCGCCCCTCCCAGGTACTGGCCGTCCGCGTCGATCGCGTCGAAGGTGGTGCCGGTGCCGAAGTCGACCACGCAGATCGGTCCGCCGTGCTCGGCGAACGCCGCCGCCGCGTCGACGATGCGATCCGCGCCCACGTCGCGCAGGCTGTCGTAGCGCACCCGCACGCCGGTCTTGACGCCGACGCCGACGACCAGCGGCTCCAGGCCCAGCCGGCGGCGGCACAGCGCCGCGAACACGCCCTGCAGCGCCGGCACCGAGCTGGCTATCGCCACCGCGTCGATCGCATCCTCCGACAGCCGCTCGAGCTGCAGGAGTTGGCGCAGCAGTACGGCGTATTCGTCGACCTGCGCGTTGGCGCGGGTCGACAGCCGCCACGTGGCGCCGGGGGCCGCGTGCTCGGGGGCGCCGTCCGGAAAGGTCCCCAGCACGATGTTGGTGTTGCCGACGTCGACGCAGAGCAGCATCAGCCCGCCGGCTCCAGCGGCACGTTGTCGATCAGCCGCACCGCGCCGACGCGGGCCGCGACCGACGCCACCGCCGGCCGCGCCACCGTGTCGAGTTCCGTCATCGTCTCCGGGTCGGCGACGCTCACGTACTCCGGATCGACCGCGCCGGCCAGGCGGTCGCGGAGGACGGCGCGCAGCGTTTCGGCATCGCGCTCGCCGGCGCGAAAGCGCGCGCGGCAGGCCGCCAGCGCCCGCGGGATCGCGACTGCCTGGGCGCGCTGCTCGGCGGTGAGCAGCGCGTTGCGGGAGCTGAGCGCCAGCCCGTCGCGGTCGCGCACCGTGGGGCAGACGACCAGGTCGACGTCCATGTCCAGGTCGGCGACCATGCGGCGGATCACGGCCACCTGCTGCGCGTCCTTCTGCCCGAAGTAGGCGCGCGCCGGCGTGACGATGTTGAGCAGCTTGGCCACCACCGTGCAGACCCCGCGGAAGTGGCCGGGGCGCGCCGCGCCTTCCAGCCGTTCGGCCGCGCGGCCGGGCGCCACGGTCGTGTCGCAGCCGGGCGGATACATCGTCCGCACCGGCGGCGCGAACACCAGCGAGGCGCCGGCGTCGCGGAACAGCGCCAGATCGGCAGCGCGCGTGCGCGGGTAGCGGGCAAGGTCGGCGGCGTCGGAGAACTGCGTCGGGTTGAGGAACAGCGTCGCCACCACGGTGTCCCCGGCGGCCAGGGCGTGATCGACCAGGGAGCGGTGCCCGGCGTGCAGCCCGCCGAGCGTCGCCACCAGGCCGACCGTCGACCGCCCGACGCTGCGCACGAACGCCCGCACCTGGTCGATCCGCTCGACGACTCTCATGCCGTCCGCGTGCGCAGGCGCGAGTCGCGCCGTTCCGCCGCCAGCGCGTGTTCGAAGCGGGCGATCTCCTCGGCCGGCATCAGATAGGCGTGCTGCTTGTCGGGATAGGCGCGGCTGCGCACGTCGCGGGCGAAGGCGGCGATCGCCCGGCCGATCTCGGCGCCCGCCTCGCCGTAGCGGCGGACGAAGCGGGGCGACGGGCCGGCGTGGATGCCGGTCAGCTCGTGGAAGACCAGCACCTGCCCGGAACAGCCGGCGCCGGCGCCGATGCCGATGGTCGGAATCATCAGCTCCGCGGTGATGCGGCTGGCCACCGCGCGGGCGACCGCCTCCAGCACGATGGAGAAGCAGCCGGCGTCCTCCAGGGCGAGCGCGTCGCGGTAGAGCTGCATCCCGGCGTCGGCGTCGCGGCCGGCGACGACGTGCGATCCAAAGCTGACCGCGGACTGCGGCGTGAAGCCGACGTGGCCCATGACCGCGATGCCGGCGTCGACGATGGCGCGGGCGGTCTGCGCGCGGACCTCGCCCCCTTCGAGCTTGACGGCGTCGACGCCGCCCTCCTTGACGAAGCGGATGGCGTTGCGCACCGCCTCCTCGGCGCTCACCTGATAGGAGCCGAGCGGCATGTCGCCGACCACCAGCGCGCGCGGGCGGGTGCGGGTGACCGCCCGGCAGTGGTGCAGCATCTCGTCGACGGTGACCGGCGCGGTGCTGTCGTAGCCCAAGGCGAACTCCGCCAGGGTATCGCCGACCAGGATCAGGTCGACGCCGGCGTCGTCGGTCAGCCGGGCGCTCGCCGCGTCGTAGGCGGTGACCATCACCAGCGGCTCGCGGTCGGGCCGGGTGATGTCGGTCAGCGTGTAGCGTGACCGTTCCATGGGCATCTCCTTCGCCCAAGGCGGACCCGGTGTGGAGCGCGCCGCATCTGCCGTGCCGTCCCCGCAGGGTACGGCCGGCGCGCCGCCTCCGGCTGGGCCGGCCGGGGCTTGCCGCCTCCACGTGAGGTCGGCTGCTCTGTGACCGGAGTATACGCGCCGCGCGAGTCCGCGCAACCCCTCATGCTCGAAGTCTCCAGCTCCAGACCGTGCAGGTACAAAAAACTCCGGCCACAGGTCGTTGACGGCGTGTCGTCGATAGAGAAGAATCTCAATCGGCGTGTTGAAGTGAGGTGGTCCTGGTTGGTTGGACAGGTTGAGGGGCAGAATAAGGTGTACTCGGGTGGTTGCGCTACCCCCTCGGTCGCTTCGCTTGCGAATGCGGTGGTAAGACCGGGCGATACGGCGTGTGCACCGGGCGATGCGCCAGCCGACACAAAGGAAGGCACGTAACATGGGCAAGATCATCGGCATTGACCTGGGGACCACCAATTCCTGCGTCGCGGTGATGGAGAGCGGCGAACCGACGGTGGTGCAGAACTCGGAGGGGCAGCGCACCACGCCGTCGATCGTCGCGTTCACCGACAAGGGGCGGCTGGTCGGCCAGCCGGCGAAGAACCAGATGGTCACCAACCCGGAACGGACGGTCTATTCGATCAAGCGCTTCATGGGCCGCCGCTTTATCGAGGTCCCGGAAGAGATCAAGATGGTTCCGTACCGGGTCACCGACAGCGGCAACGACGTGCGGGTCCATATCGACGACAACCGGTATTCGCCGCCGGAGATCTCCGCCGCCGTGCTGCAGAAGATGAAGGAGACGGCGGAGAGCTATCTTGGCGAGACGGTGACCGAGGCGGTGATCACGGTGCCGGCCTACTTCAACGATTCGCAGCGGCAGGCGACCAAGGACGCCGGCCGGATCGCCGGCCTCGACGTCAAGCGGATCGTCAACGACGGTGCCGCTGCGGCGCTCGCCTACGGTCTCAACAAGGAAGGCAGCAGCGAGGAGAAGATCGCGGTCTACGACCTGGGCGGCGGCACCTTCGACATCTCCATCCTGGAGCTGGGCGACGGCGTGTTCGAGGTGAAGTCGACCAATGGCGATACCCACCTGGGCGGCGACAACTTCGATCAGCGGGTGATCGACTGGCTGATCACCAGCTTCAGGAACGACAACGGCATCGACCTGTCGAACGACCGGATGGCGTTGCAGCGCCTCAAGGAGCAGGCGGAGAAAGCCAAGATCGAGTTGTCGGGGACGCAGAGCACGGAGATCAATCTGCCGTTCATCACGGCCGACTCCTCCGGCCCCAAGCACCTGCAGTATACGCTGACGCGCGCCAAGTTCGAGCAGATGATCGATGATCTGGTGCAGCAGACGCGGCGCCCGTGCGAGCAGGCGATCAAGGACGCCGGCGTCAGCGCCAATGAGATCGATCAGGTGATCCTGGTGGGCGGCTCGACGCGCATTCCGGCGGTGCAGCAACTGGTCGCCGAGTTGTTCGGCAAGGACCCGAACCGCGGCGTCAACCCCGACGAGGTGGTGGCGGTCGGCGCGGCGATCCAGGGCGGCATCCTGGGCGGCGACGTCAAGGACGTGCTGCTGATGGACGTCACCCCGCTGTCGCTCGGCATCGAAACGCTCGGCCAAGTCTCCACGCGGCTGATCGAGCGTAATACGAACATCCCCACCCGCAAGAGTCAGATATTCTCAGTGCCGGAGCTACCTGCGGCTGGTCGGCCGACGCCGGCCGACAACCAGACGGCGGTCTCCATCCACGTGCTGCAGGGCGAGCGGGAGATGGCTGCGCAGAACCGCACGCTCGGCCGATTCGATCTGGCCGACATTCCGGCGGCGCCGCGCGGCGTCCCGCAGATCGAGGTCGCCTTCGACATCGATGCCAACGGGATCGTCCACGTATCCGCGAAGGACCTGGATACCGGCAAGGAGCAGAAGATCCGCATCGAGTCCTCTTCGGGCCTGTCCGAGGACGAGATCGAGCGCATGGTCAAGGACGCCGAGGTGCACGCGGATGAAGACAAGAACGCGCGAGAGGCGGCGGAGGCCAGGAACGAGGCGGACAGCCTGATCTATGCGACCGAGAAGTCGCTGAACGACTTCGGCGACAAGGTCGGCGCGGAAGACAAGGAGAAGATCAGCGCCGCGATCGCGGCCTTGAAGCAGGCCGTCGACGGCAACGATACCGCCGCGGTCAAGGCCAAGATCGAAGCGCTCAATCAGGCGTCCCAGAAGCTCGCCGAAGAGGTGTACCGCGACGCGCAGCAGAAGGCATCCAAGTACGACGCTCTTGCGCGCGCGGCAACAGATGCTGTCGAAGGAAGCCGGGATGAGATGAAGAAGGTCACCCGTCGGGTTGGTTGCCTGACCGATCTTCTCAAGGATACGGCGGATGCCGTCCGTCCGACAAAGCAAGCGATGTCAAAGAAGGATCCTTGTGTGCTGCTCATATCGGAGATCGACCGGTTTGTTGACCAAGTCAACAAACTGCTTGAACGGCAATGGGAGGCATCCAAGACCTTCAATATCGTCCTGTTCGGTCGCACTGGTGTAGGCAAGAGCACACTTATCTCAGCTATGACGGGGAGTGACGGAGCGTCCGTTTCCCAAGGTGAGAGCGATTGGACGACTGCGGTCGAACCTGTGGACTGGCATTCGTGCCGGCTCTACGACACGCCGGGGATCAACGGATGGGGACGCACGGAGAGCAGAGAGGATCTTGAGAGACGAGCCCAGGAAGCGGTCGAGGTCGCGGACTTCGTACTTGTTTGCTTCGACAGCCAGAGCCAGCAGGCTGGCGAGTTCGAAAAGTTGGCCGCCTGGGTTCACCTCTACCGAAAGCCCGTGATTGCGGTGCTCAACCCACGGAATCCCCGGTGGCGGTTGCCGCCGCGGGTCACGGCGCGTTCGGCACGGGCGAATTTATCTCGCGCCGTGCGCGAGCACGCGGGCAACATACGCGACGAACTCGCAAAGATCGGCTTGACCGGTGTGCCGGTAACTGCGCTGAGTTTGAAGCGAGCGCTCTTCGCGCGTGCTGCGCTTCCGTTCAACGGGCCTGATGGTCCGAGTCTTGCGAACCAACGCAAAGCGTTCGGCGCCGACGTACTCGAACGCTGGTCCGGTTACTCTACCCTCGAAGGGTTGTTGGTCCGATCGGTACGCGAGCACGCCGTCAAACTGCGGATTGGCGCCCTGAATGATCATCTGCGCGGTGTTATCCTAGAGCTCGACAGGGCTATCGAGTCCCGCGAACTCGAGGCCGCCAAGGCTGCCGACACCATCGAGAGTAGACTCGTTGCTCCGCTCCTGAGACTCCTCGGTTACCCGCGCCCGGACGATCACAGCTCGATGCAGCCGTTCCGCGATGATGACAACCGCGACCTACTGGCGGAATTGGAACGGAGCCGTGGCGGAGTGTTCCAGGGTCCCGTCAAAGGAGAGTTCCGTCAGTTCGTTGCCCAGCGGCTCGACACGGAGCTCGGGGCGCTGCGTATGCAGTCACTGCAGAAGGCTGAGGAGTGCGTGATCGGCGCGTTCGAGCGAAGAGTCGACATATCGGCGGACGACGTGCGGAAGGCAGCCTTCGCGGAGAACGAGATGCGGGACAAAGCCGAATCTGTTTTACGTGAGGGCGCCAAGTTTCTCGAAAGACATGTCAAGCTCGCGATCCGCGATACCCAGCTCGACCTGCAAGTGCTGCACTCCCGGACCATAGGGATAGAGGGCAAGGCGGGGGTTGGCTGGAAGCACAGCGCGTGGGGGCTCAAGGGTGGCGGCATTCTTCTTGGCGTCGCGGGCGCACTTGGAGCCTTCGCGTTGGCGAACTTCTGGAATCCGTTCGGTTGGCTTTCGGCGGCGGCGGGAGTCGTTATGTTGGTCGGCGGCGTTTCGTCGATGGCATTCGGTTGGCTGGGACACAAGGCTCGCGAGAAGGCCGAACGGCAACGACTTGCAGCGCGCCGAGAAGCGTTGGCCGAAGTACGGCAGAACGTCCACGAGGTATACGACCGGGTCACCGAAGAGGTGTCGAAGCAAGCTCGTTCCCACGCTCTCACGGCCTCCAGGGAAGTCCTGCGCGGCCTGGTCGAATCGGCGCTCACATCGCGAACGGTACAGACTCATTGTCGTAATCTACGAGCGAACATCGCATCGCTCATCAACGACCTTCCCACAACGGCCGAGCCTCAGTCCCTCTTGCGAAAGGTGGCCACTACCACCGAACGCGATGCATATCCGGGGCGTCCCGACGCTGCCGTGATGCACTGGCTGGGTGAAGACTGGATCGACGATCCAGAGGGACTCAAGACCGCGTCCGAATCGACTGACGCCGGTCGCACCGCGGACTACGATCCAACGATCTTCGAAAGTATCTTCAAGGAAATGAGGGACATCTTTGACCGGATAGCGGACGATGCGCCGGACCGGAGATCGGGACGCACGTGGTTGACTATCGCGCTTGAGAGCTGTAAGAAGGACGCGGACGCCGTGGCATGTCTGAAAGAGCTCCAGCCCATAGCGGATAGCGGTAAGCCGCGTGTCCACTTGGTAGGCGACTACAGCGCCGGCAAGACCAGCTTCATCAAACGGCTATTGATCGATGCAGGGTTACGGGTCCCGGAGACCATGCACGTTGGCGGGGATCCCACCATGGACACCCCCCGTGAATACGACTGGGACGGCATCACTCTCATCGACAACCCGGGATTCCAGAGCAGCAACTCGGCACACGACGAGAATGCGTTGCGAGCGCTATCGGATGCGTCCGCAGTACTGTACCTCTTCCAACCAAACCTGATCGTCGGAGACGATGAATACATGACCACGGTACTCCGAGGGTCCAAGGAGCGCGGAATGGTACCACGACAGAATCACACGTTCTTCGTCGTAAACCGTTCCGATGAACTGGGAGTCGATCCTGACGACGATCCAAACGCCTTCCGGCAACTCGTACAGCGCAAGCAGAGGGAGCTGTCTTTGGCGTTGAGTTCAAGAAGTGTCACCGTCACGCCTGATCGGGTGTTCTGCATGGCAAGTGATCCGTACGGCCTCGTCGGAGACAGTATCGATGTTACGCCTTCGGCGTTCGATCCATATCGAAATTGGGATGGCTTTCAATATTTCCTCGTTAATTTCCGTCGCGTCAAAGAAAAGCTGCTTCGATCGGGATGTGACCGATCAATACTGGGAGGAGGTCTGGCTCGACTGGCGGACCTAAAGACTGTCAAACGTTCGGTAGTCGCAAAGCTCAAGAAGCAGGATGCCGCGCTCGCATCACTTCAGAAACAGATCGACGAATCGATCGCCGATGGAACACGTCTGGGAGCCAAGCATCGTGCCGAGCTCGAGCGTCTGGTTTTGGAGCACGCCGCAGGGTTCGCGGATGAAGTGCTGTCAGCGCAGGACCCTGAGAATCTGAAGATCAACGTCGATCGTCTGAAAACGTGGTGGAACGATAAAGCGCTACGTGTCGAGTTGACGAAGTGGATGAGCACCACCGCAGATACGCTCAATTCATGGCGGGAGCGATGTGTCGAAGCGATCGAACGTACAGCCCAGTCACTGGAATTTCGTGCTGTATTGGGTGACCACCGTGACGTTGCTCCTGATCTGGAAGGTCTCAGAATGAGCAGCAAGAGAAATGCAAGAGTAGTCCGGGAGCCCGGAAGATGGATGGGATTAGCAAATCGAAACGTTGTCTATCAAATGGGAAAGTTTTTTGGCGCAAAATTCAGGCCGTGGGGCGCGGTAAAGCTGTCGGCGAAACTCGTAAAGGTAGGTGCGGTTCTCTCGGTGGTTGGCATAGGTTTTGACATTTTCGATTGGGTGCGCTCTGAACGACGCTACAAGATGATCGAGCAAGATAGACAGAAGTTCGCACGCTGGCTGCAGGAGTCAGTCTCCAGAGTAGTGAAGACAATCGCATTCGGCGATGAAAGTGAGCCAGGCATTCTCATGAAGCTGGAAGCTATCCTTAGTACGTTTAAAGACGTTAAAGACGACCACAGTAAGGAACGCAAGAATTTGGAGTTACGAATATGTGACGAACAGAGCAAGATTGCCACTTATGACGAACTGATGTCGGATGCAAGCAGCAGACTCGGCAACCCTGAGGAGGCCCAGTGATGGACAATGAACTTGGCAAGTGGACGGATAACATGTGGTGCGTACTGTCCAGGTTGCCTTCGTCTCTGGAAGACGTAGCAAAACAGAGGTGCCGATGGGACGATCTTCGATCCAGCGAAGATCTGAGAACGGTAATCTTCGGCGCATACGATGCGGGAAAGAGCACCCTGCTGAAACGATTGCTCGTCGACGCGGGGACGGAAGTACCCGAATGGCTGACCATCAGCGGCCGCCGAGAGACGTTCGAGGTCCAATCGGTACAGACAGTCGAGGGTGTCATGTTTGTCGACACTCCGGGCTTGAGCGGAGGGAACGACGAACACGAACGTATCAGCCTCGACGCGATGCAGCTCGCCGACGCGTACCTGTGGGTCCTGCCCCCGCAATTGGTAACAGCCGACAAACAGACGTTTCTCGATTTCGCCAGCGGACGCCATTTCGGCGGTAATCTTCCAGCTTCCATTGTTGCCGATGCGACGATCGCCGTAGTTGCCCGAATGGACGAGGCCGGCATCGACCCCGCGGACAATCCCGACGGATTTCACGACTTGGCGGCGAAGAAGGCTACTGAACTACAGGCGCTGCTTCACGCCGGTAGAGTTGAAGCGGATCTACGCGCTGTCCGGTGCGTGTCTGCGGACCCGTACCAGGAGGTTGGGAATGATCCGTCCCCTGAGAGCGAGTTGTACGATCACGGTCGAGACTGGGACGGCGTCGAAGCGTTGACGTTATCCTTACGCAGCATGCTTAAGGAACGGGACATACTCCGAGCAGCGGCAGGAGCGCGCTTCGTCTCCAGACTGGCGAGCCAAGCTCGGGAGAGGCTGAGAGACCTGATCGCCAAGGCTGAAGATGCGCTCGAAGCTTGTGTCAACGAGATTGAATTCAATCGGCTGATCGAGCAGCGGTTGAACGCTCTGAAGCGGCAAGCCGAGGCGGAGCTACATCGTGGCGTCGAAGAAGCACTGCTTCATATCAGTCGCCTTGGTGCGGAGTCGGTCGCCAATGGCGGTTCGACTATCGAGGATTCATTGAGTCGTGTTGTGGACGAATGGTCGGACAGTTGCCTCGCCGACTATCGTCGATTGGCGATGGAAGCAGAGGTAGAGTTAAAGGAGCGGATGACTCGCCCGAGCTTTGCGGAGTTCCGAAAGGTTCAGGATTATTTCCAGCGACTTAGAGGAGAAGAAGGCACGAAAGATGCAAGTTTTTCAACTGCGAAAACCGTCATCAAACACTTTTCCGAGCTCCGAAAGGCGGTCGGAGATGCGGTTAAGGCGAGCCAGCTGGTCAATTGGCCCAAAGTGGTGAACACAGCTGGTCCGATCGTCGAGCAGCTTAGCGGCGTTATGTTGGACGTGTTAGATGATATCGGGACGCAACAACGTGCCAAGGAGAGAGCGCAACGGCGCTCGGAGCTGATGGCTGGACTTCGCCAGGAGGCAAGGAAGATCGAGAGTCAGGCAGCAGCTGGCTTCAAAGACGTCTGTAAGGGCTTTCGACAGTGGCTCCATGAGCGCATCAAGATATTCGAGGACGATAAAGGGAGGCTCAAGCGACGTCTAGAGGAACTACGTGACGGCGATCGGAGACTTGATAAGGCGCTGCAGGAATTTCCCGACTAGACTAGACCTGCCGAATCGTCGGGCCGTGGCGCGGTCCTGCGTCGCCCACAGGTACATGACGATCGCGCGGACCGCGTCGCGGTCGCCGCTCAGCATCACGTCCGACAGCAGGTGCGCGGCGCGCTGCAACGCTTCCCGGCCGACGCCGATACGCTGCCATCATCATAAGCTGCGCGATGCGGCCTCTCCCGTCGTGTCGATTGCGCGCCGATCGTCAAGTCGGATCGGCGTTGGTGTCAGGTCCTTCGAGCCGGCGTTTGAGAGCGCTCAACGCCTCCCGGTCGATGCCGGTCGCGGATTCGATGAGCGGCCACTGCACGCCGGCTTGCACCATACGCTCGATGGTGCGTACCTGCCCTTCGATGCGTCCGCGTTGTTCGCCCTCTCGTCGTCCGCGTTGTTCGCCTTCCAGGATCAACTCCTCGGCATAGGTCATCAGATCACCTCCTGGCTCCGGTACCGCGTCGCGCAACTCCTCGCCGAATCGTCGGGCCGCGGCGCGACCCTGCGTCGCCCACAGGTACCTGACGATCGGGCGGACCGCGTCGCGGTCTCCGCTCAGCATCACGTCCGTCAGCAGGTGCGCGGCGCGCTGCAACGCTTCCCGCCGTCGCCGATACGCTGCCATCATCATAAGCTGCGCGATGCGGCCTCGCAACTCGCCGCGCACCTCCGGCGGCCTTGTCGGCGACTGGTCGATCAGCAGGTGCAGGAATCGCGGCACCCACGGCCACATGCGCACCGGCGGGGCGAACAGTTCGGCGAACTGGGCGGCGTGCCGCCAGCGGCGCCGACCCTGGTAGAAGACGACCGGTATGATCGGGCGCAGATACCGTTCCTGCGGAAACGTCCGGCGGCTTCGGTCCCATATGCGGCAGCAGTACTTGAGCAGCCGGAACGGCATCCAGCGAGACGGCTTGGACTGATGCTCCAGCAGCACGTAGAGCCAGACGGGCGGTTGGTCGCCGGCGGTCCGCTCCACCGAGAAGAGCAGATCGGACTCGCTGCCGCGCAACTCGTCGTCGACGAAGGTGGCGTCCTGCCGGGTGAGGCTGGACCACTGCAGATCGCGGGCGAGCGTCTCCGGCAGATGGGCGCGCAGCAGGGCGGCCGCCTCTGGGGCGTGGCCGAACACGGCGCGGAACAGCTTGTCGTGCGGTCGGTTCACCGGCATCGCTAGGATAAGCGCGCTGCCGGCGCTGGCGCTTCAACGTACGGGGTGGCCGGTCACTTGTCCGGCGACAATCAAGATGAGAATCGGGCGCTTGGGCTTACTCTCCCGTCGTGTCGATTGCGCGCCGATCGTCAAGTCGGATCGGCGTTGGTGTCAGGTCCTTCGAGCCGGCGTTTGAGAGCGCTCAGCGCCTCCCGGTCGATGCCGGTCGCGGATTCGATGAGCGGCCACTGCACGCCGGCTTGCACCAAGCGCTCGATGGTGCGTACCTGCCCTTCGATGCGTCCGCGTTGTTCGCCTTCGCGTCGTCCACGTTGTTCGCCCTTGCGTTCGCCTTCCAGGATCAACTCCTCGGCATAGGTCATCAGATCACCTCCTGGCTCCGGTACCGCGTCGCGCAACTTCTCGCCGAATCGTCGGGCCGTGGCGCGATCCTGCGTCGCCCACAGGTACATGACGATCGCGCGGACCGCGTCGCGGTCCCCGCGCCGCATCACGTCCGACAGCAGGTGAGCGGCGCGCTGCAACGCTTCCCGCCGGCGCCGATACGCTGCCATCATCATAAGCTGCGCGATGCGGCCTCGCAACGCGCCGCGCACCTCCGGCGGACTTGCCGGCGACTGGTCGATCAGCAGGTGCAGGAATCGCGGCACCCACGGCCACGTTCGCGCCGGCGGGGCGAACAGTTCCGCGAACTGCGCGGCGTGCCGCCAGCGGCGCCGTCCCTGGTAGAAGACGACCGGTATGATCGGGCGCAGATACCGTTCCTTCGGGAACGTCCGGCGGCTTCGGTCCCATATGCGGCAGCAGTACTTGAGCAGCCGGAACGGCATCCAGCGGGACGGCTTCGACTGATGCTCCAGCAACACGTAGAGCCAGACGGGCGGTTGGTCGCCGGCGGTGCGCTCCACCGAGAAGAGCAGATCGGACTCGCTGTCGCGCAACTCGTCGTCGACGAAGGTGGCGTCCTGCCGGGTGAGGCTGGACCAGTGCAGATCGCGGGCGAGCGTCTCCGGCAGATGGGCGCGCAACAGGGCGGCCGCCTCGGGGGCGTGGCCGAACACGGCGCGGAACAACTTGTCGTGCGGTCGGTTCACCGGCATCGCTTGGATAAGCGCGCTGCCGGCGCTGGCGCTTCAACGTACGGAGTGCGCCGTCCCGTGTTACCTTTGCGCGGCGCTCAGCCTCTGCTTGTACATATTCCTTGCGGCAGCGGCGCTGGCCGGAGATCGACCGGCTGCGGTCGCTTGACGGCGGTGGTTCGCTTCGGTACCGTGAAGGCGATGGCCGGGTGCGCTCCGTTCGAGATTATCGAGGGCCTGCAGGGGTCCCACGCGCGCTAGCCGATCACGACCGGTGATCGAGGCAGGCCGTGGGCTCCCGGAGGCTCACGGCCTTTCTCGTTAATCGAGGGATGCCATCCTCCCGGAGCGTCAAAGGAGACACGAAGCGAAATGATCGAGGTGATGGACACCACGCTGCGCGACGGGGAGCAGATGCGCGACGTCAGCTATACGCCGGACGAGAAGCTTTCCATCGCTCAATTCGTGCTGGAAGAGGTCGGCGTGGACCGCATCGAGATCGCCAGCGCGCAGGTGAGCGCCGGCGAGCGGGCCGGGGCGGAGACGGTGCTGCGGTGGGCCGCGGCGCGCGGGGTCGCCGATCGCGTGGAGATCCTCGGCTACACCGACGGCGACGCCTCCGCTCGCTGGATCGCCGATCGGGGCGGGAGGGTGATGAACGTGCTGGCCAAGGGGTCGCTCAAGCACTTGACCAGGCAACTGCGCAAGACGCCGGAGCAGCACCTGCAGGACATCGACGACACCGTCCGCACGGCGCAGCGGCAGGGAGTGGCCTGTAACCTCTACCTGGAGGACTGGTCCAACGGCATGATCGACTCCCGCGACTACGTGCTGCGACTCCTCGACGGCCTGGCCGATACGCCGGTCGTGCGCATCATGCTGCCCGACACCCTGGGCGTGCTGTCGCCGCCGATGGTGACCGAGATGGTGGCGACCATCCTGGGCCGGTATCCCGATCGACGCTTCGACTTCCACGCGCACAACGACTACGGCTTGGCTACCGCCAACACGCTGGCGGCGGTCGCCGCCGGGATCACCGGCGTGCACTGCACCGTGAACGGCATGGGAGAGCGCGCCGGCAACGCCCCGTTGGACGAGGTGGTGGTCGGCGTCCACGACTTCCTGGGCAAGACCACCCGCGTTCGCGAACACCGGCTGGTGCAGGTGAGCGAACGGGTCGACGTGGTCTCCGGCCGCCGCGTGCCGCCCAACAAGGCGATCTCCGGCGCCAACGCCTTTACCCAGACCGCCGGCATCCACGCCGACGGCGATCGCAAGGGCGATCTCTACCTGGGCCGGCTGCGCCCTGAACGGTTCGGCCGGGAGCGCTCCTACGCGCTCGGCAAGCTGGCCGGCAAGGCGACCCTGGAGCATCACCTCGACGCGCTCGGCATCGAGTTGAGCGGCGAGCAGCGCAGCGCGGTGCTGGAACGGATCAAGGAACTGGCCGACCGCAAGGCGACGATCTCCCAGCAGGACCTGCCCTACATCGTCGACGACGTGCTGGCGCGGCCCCACGAACGCCACTTCGTGTTGGAGTCGGCCGTGGTGGTCTCCGCCATCGGCATCCGCTCCACGGCCGCGGTCAAGCTCCGCTTCACCGCCCCCGGCGCGCAGGAGACCGTGATGCACGAGGATTCGGCCCAGGGGGACGGCGGGTACGACGCGTTCATGAATGCCGTCGGCCTGATCGCCGGCAAGATCGGCCTGACGCTGCCGGAGCTGGTCGATTACGTCGTATCGATCCCGCCCGGCGGCCATTCGGACGCGATCGTGCAGTGCACGATCACGTGGCGCGGCGACGGCGATTCGCTGATGACCAAGGGGGTCAACTCCGACCAGGTGCTCGCCGCGGCGGAGGCGACCGAGAAGATGCTCAACCTGTGGATCGCGCGCGACGGCGGGACCGGCGCGCCGTGAGCCGGGAAAGGGCCAGGCTGTGGGATAAGGGCGGCCGCCTCGACCCGGTGGTCGAACGCTTTACGGTCGGCGACGACCGCCGCCACGACCGCAAGCTGCTCAAGGCGGACGCGGTCGCCAGCCTCGCGCACGCGGACATGCTCGGCGCGATCGGCGTCCTTGCGGCCGGCGAGCTCGCCGCGCTGCGGGATGCGCTGCAAGAGGCGCTGACGGAGATCGACGCGGGTCGGTTCCGCATCGGCGATGACGAGGAGGACGGCCACTCGGCGCTGGAACGATTCCTGACCCGGCGGGCCGGAGAGGCCGGCAAGAAGATCCACGCCGGCCGCTCGCGGAACGATCAGGTGATCGCGGCGTTGCGCCTGTACACGCGCGAGTGGCTGCTCGACTTCCGCTCGGAAGTCGCCGAGCTGGCCGCGGCGCTCCTCGATTTCGCCGGCGCCCACGCACGCACGCCGATGGCCGGCCGGACCCACATGCAGCCGGCCATGCCGTCGACGGTCGGGCTGTGGGCCGCCGCGTTCGCGGAGGCGCTGATCGATGACGCCGATCTGGTCGCCTGCGCGTACCGGCGCAACGACCGCAGCCCGCTGGGGGCGGCGGCCGGGTACGGGGCGCCGCTGCCGGTCGATCGCGGCATGGTGGCCGCGGCGCTCGGCTTTGCGGGCGTCCAGAACAACGTGCTGTACGTGAACACCAGCCGCGGCGCGCTGGAGGCGCAGGTGGCGGAGGCGGCCGGCCGCGTCTGCGGCACGCTCGCGCGGCTGGCGCAGGACCTGCTGCTGTATACGCTGCCGGAACTCGGCTACTTCCGCCTGCCGGAGGAGCTCACCACCGGCAGCAGCATCATGCCGCAGAAGCGCAACCCCGATCTGCTGGAGTTGGTGCGGGCCAAGGCGGCGTTCGTCGACGGTCAGGCGGCGATCATCCGATCGATCACCCATCACCTGCCGAGCGGCTACCACCGCGACCTCCAGCAGACCAAGGGGCCGTTCCTGACCGCGTTGGAGGAGGCGGCGGGCAGCGTCACGGTGATGCGGTTGGCCGTGCCGCGGCTGGAGGTCGACCGGGGCCGGCTGCGCGCCGGCTGTACGGAGGAACTGATGGCCGCCGACCGCGCCTATGAACTGGTCGCGCAGGGCATGCCGTTCCGCGACGCCTACCGTCGGGTCGGCGCCGATCTTGGCAAGGCCGGCCGCGAAGGCCCGCTCCGGGACGGAGCGGCGCTGGCCGCCGCCCTTGCCAAGGACTACCCCGGCGCTCCCGGCGATCTGGCGCTGGATGGCGCTTGGCGGGAGGTGCGGAAGCTGCGGAACGAGGTGGAGGGCGATCGCTCGGTCGTGACCGGCGCGTTGGTGCGGCTGGCCGGGCCGGCGGCGGCGCGGCTCACGGACGCCGGACCGGCCGCGGGCGTACCGGAGGCTGCCGATGGGCGCTGAGCGGGTATTGCTGGTCGGCTGCGAGCTGACGCGAGGCGGCGGCGACTGGCCGTTGGATGCGTCCCTGGCCGAGCTGGGTCAGTTGGCGCGCACCGCCGGCTTGGCGGTCGCCGGCCGGGAGCGACAGCGGCTGCCGCGGCCGAACCCCGCGACCTACGTCGGTTCCGGCAAGGCGGCGCAGCTCGCGGAGCTCGCCTCCGGCCTGCGCGTCGACGTGGTGCTGTTCGATGACGAGTTGGCGCCCAACCAGCAGCGCAACCTGGAAGAGATCTTCGGCGAGGAGATCAAGGTGATCGACCGCTCGGCGCTGATCCTGGACGTGTTCGCCGCCCACGCCCGCTCCCATGAAGGCAAGCTCCAGGTGGAGTTGGCGCAGCTCGAATATCGCCTGCCGCGCCTGACCCGGATGTGGACTCACTTGGCGCGCCAGGCCGGCGGCCGGTCGGCCGGAAGCGCCGGCGTGGGGGTGCGCGGCCCGGGCGAGACCCAGTTGGAGGTCGATCGGCGGCGCGTGCGCACCCGCATCGCCCGGCTGCGCCGCGAACTGCGGGCGATCGCCGCGGCCCGCTCCGGCCACCGCGAACGTCGGCGGCGCAACCGCATCCCGGTGGCCGCCCTGGTCGGCTACGCCAACGCCGGCAAGAGCACGCTGATGAACGCGCTCACCGGCGCCAACGTGCGGGCCGAGAACCGCCTGTTCGCTACCCTCGACCCGACCACGCGTCGCATCCGCGCGGACGACGTGCCGCTGCTGCTGACCGACACCGTGGGGTTCGTGCAGAAGCTGCCCGCCAACTTGGTCGCCGCCTTTCGCGCGACGCTCGAAGAGGTGGTGGAGGCCGATTTGCTGATCCACGTGGTCGACGCCTGCCACCCGATGGCGCGGCAGCAGGCGGCGGAGGTACTGCGCGTGCTGCGCGATCTGGGCGCTGCCGGCCGCCCCACCGTGACCGTGCTCAACAAGGTCGACCGCCTGTCGGACGGGACGCCGCTGCCCGACGTCATGGAGCCGGGCGAGTCGGCGCGGCCCATTCCGCTGAGCGCCCTGCGCCGGCAGGGCTTCGACGAGCTGCGCGCCGCGCTGGCGCAGGCGGCCCGGCGGTGAGCGGCGACCGTATCCTGGTGATCGAGGACTCCGCGTCGGTGGCGCGCGGCCTGGAGTACGGATTGAGCAAAGAGGACTTCACGGTGCGCTGCGCGCGCGACGGAACGTCCGGCCTGGAGCTGTTCCGCAGGTGGAACCCCAGGCTGCTGATCCTGGACATCCGGCTGCCGGACATGAGCGGCTTCGACGTGTGCCGCACCATCCGGGCCGAGGGCCGGCGCGAGCCGATCCTGATGCTCACCGCGCGCGACGAGGAGCTGGACAAGGTGCTGGGACTGGAGCTCGGCGCCGACGACTACGTGGTCAAGCCGTACCAGCTCCGCGAGCTCGTCTCGCGCGTGCGGGCGCTGTTGCGGCGCGCCTACGGCGAGCTGGCCGCGGCGGCCGGCACCGAGCGCATCAGCTTCGGAGATCTGGTGATCGATCCCGACCTCATGGCGGTCGAGCGCGACGGCCGCCGGGTGAACCTGACGCCGACCGAGTTCCGGCTGCTCCGCTATCTGGCCGAGCGGCCTGAGCGGCTGCTCAGCCGCGCGCAGATCATCGAAGCGGTGTGGGGATACACCGCGGACATCGGCTACGACCGCACCGTCGACGTGCACGTGCGGCGGCTGCGGGAAAAGATCGAGGAAGATCCGGCCTCGCCGCGCTGGATTCAGACCGTCCGCGGGTTCGGCTATCGCTTCGCGAGTGTTACGAAATCTTGATGCGGCGGAAACCGGCTCGCAATCCCGGCGGTCGATCCTCTGGTCAACCTTGAATCGCATGGAGGGAATTGCGATGACGACGAGACGCACGAAGATTTTGGCGGTCGCGACCGCGGCGCTGCTGGCGATCGGCGCGCCGCTGTCCGCCCAGAGCGGCGACGCACCGGCCGGGGTGATCGTCACCGGCGTCGACCCGGACGGTCCGGCGGCGGCGGCCGGCATCGAGCGCGGCGATCTGATCCTGGGCATCGACGGTCAGGACCTGGGCAGCGCGCGCGATCTGATGCAGGCGCTGGCCGACGCGGACGCCTCGGAGGTGACGCTGAGCGTCAAGCACGGCGACGACGTGCGCGATCAGGTCGTGACGATCGACCGCGTCTGGGGCCGGCCGCGCATCGGGTTGGCGATCACCGGCGGAGCGGGCGCCAACATGGACCTGCTGCTCGATCTCGGCAGGCGCATGTCGAAGGAGCCGCTGGGGCACGGCGGGCGCTTCCACTTCGAGTCCGACAAGCCGGGGGTGATCGTGATGGAGGTGGCGCCGGAGAGCGCGGCCGAGGCGGCGGGCTTGCAGCCCGGCGACTGGATCACCGCCGTCGGCGACGTGTCCCTGGACGGAGCGGCCGACCAGCTCGCGGAGGTCATCGTCGGCCATGAGCCCGGCGACGAGGTGAGCATCGCCTACCATCGCGGCAAGGACGCGATGACGGCAACGGTCACCCTGGGTGAGCACCCGGAGAGCGGGGCGGCGATGCTGGGCATCCGCTATCAGGCGCTGCCGGGGATGGAAGACATGAAGCGCGCGTTCGAAGACATGAAGGAGCGCGTCGAGCGGCGCTGGCAGCGCCGCGGGGGCCGCGCCGGAGATGCCGACAAGGACATGAGCGGCGGCATGATGGACGCCGACGGCGCCCTGTAATCCGAATCGGTGCCCGGCTTGTTCGCGACGATCAGGTGGCGGCTGGTCCTCAGCTTCGCCGTCATCTCGATCGTCGCGATCGCCGTCATGGGAGGTCTTTCCATGGCGGTGATCGATCGTCTGGTCGAACGTCGCGAGCGCGACATGCTGAGCGCGACCGCGGCGGCCATCGCCGCGCAGAGCCTTCCCTACTTCACGCCGATCGTCGACCAGCGGCGGTTGCAGCAATTGGCCAAGACATCGGCGCTGATGGGCGACGTCCGGGTCTGGATCCTCGACCGCGCGCAGCACGTGCTGGCCGACTCCGGCCGCATGGACGAATACGAGCTGGTCTGGGCCTTTCCGTCGTTCGGCGTGCCGGGGTTCGGTTCGGCGGCCCTGCTGATGCTGAGGGAGAGTTCGGCCGCGCTCGCCGTGCAAAAAAAAATGCGCGAGGAGATGTATCGACGGTTCGGCCTGGAGTCGTACGCAAAGGGCATGCGCGTGCGGCGCGATCTGTTCGGCAATCGGCTCAGCATGGATCACGACGCGGCGTCCGGTCAGGCGGCGTGGGAGGAGCCGGAAGAAGGCATCGAACCGGCGGTGACCGTGTCGATCGGCGATTCGGCGCGGCCGGTCGGTTACGTGCAGATCGGCTCCGCGCCGGGCGTCCTCGATGAGGTGCGCGGCGGGCTGCGCGACACCTTCGTGGCCGCCGGGGTGGCGACCACGGTGCTGGCGGCGCTGATCGGTCTGCTGGTCGGGCGCCGCATGACGGCGCCGATCTCATCG
The DNA here is from genome assembly GCA_965203515.1 of Spirochaetia bacterium. GTDB lineage: Bacteria > Spirochaetota > Spirochaetia > SZUA-6 > Bin103 > CATQHW01. Next base: position 2,269,635 of record OZ241907.1, on the reverse strand, counting down.
CTGACCGCGTCGGCGCGGCGGATGGGCGACGGCGACCTCAGCGTGCGCGCGCCGGAGCGCGGCCGGGGCGAAATGCGCGAGCTGGCGGTCGCCTTCAACGCCATGGCGTCTCGGCTCGGTACCACCATCGAGGATCTGCGGCGTGAGCGCGACGTGCTGCGCCGCTTCGTGGGCGACGCCTCGCATGAGCTTCGTACTCCGCTGACCGCGCTGCGCACCTTCACCGAGCTGATGGCCAAACACCCCGAGGACGAACAGATGCGCAAGGAGTTCCTGCCGGAGTGCGTACGGCAGATCGAGCGCATGGAGTGGATCACGGCCAACGTGCTCGACATCGCCCGCCTGGAAGGCGGCGTGGCCGGCCTGGAGCGGCGTCCCCTGGAGCTCGCCGATGCCGCGCGGAGCGCGATCGCGCTGCTGCGCGCGCGGGCCGAGGCGCGCTCCGTTCAGGTGGAGCTGGTGGAGCGCGACCGAGCCGCGATTTCGGGCGATCGGCGCTCCCTGGAGGTCGCCATCGGCAATCTGGTGCAGAACGCGATCGACTGGACCGCGCTCGGCACGACGGTGGTCGTGGAGATAGACGCCGGCGACGACGGCGCGGTGTTGTCGGTGACCGACCGCGGCGCCGGCATCGCCGCCGCGGACCTGCCGCACGTCTTCGAGCGGTTCTATCGCAGCGAGCACGCCCCGGAAGGCGGCAGTGGGCTTGGCCTTGCCATCGCGCGGGCGCACGTCGAGGCGCACGGCGGCGCCGTGCGGGCGGAGAACCATGACAGCGGCGCTCGCTTCGTCATCGATCTGCCGCGCGATCGGAACCCGGATGCAGTCGGCGGCGAGGATCGCTGAGCGCGGCCCGCTGCCCTCGCCGGCGCGCTGCGCCCTGCGAACGCCGTCTGTGCGCTACTATTGCTGCAAACATCGGATTGCCCGTGGCGCCGAGGGTTGAGTACATGCCAAGCGACCTGTTTCTTCCGCATCTCTCGATAAGGGGATTCCGCGGTATCACCGAGCTGGTGATCCCTCGGCTGGGCCGAGTGACGCTGTTGGCGGGCAAGAACAGCGTCGGTAAGACAACGGTTCTGGACGCCGTGCGCGTCTATGCGGCTCGGGCTCGACGCTCCGTGCTGTACCAGCTCCTGCGCGATCGGCAAGAGCTCAACGATATGATCGATGACGACGGCGACCGCGCGAGCGATCTCGATTGGGGGGCGCTGTTCCACGGCCGAATTCCGAGCGAATCGGCGCCGATTCTCATTGGTCCCGAAAACGCGGCAGAGCAGCTCGAAATCCGTTTTGATGATGATCACGGCCATGCGGTCATCAAGGCTCTCAAGGTGGTATATGGAAGTAGTCATCGCATATTACGCCTCATGCCGAGCGAACGTCCGTACCAGCGTTCGTTGTTCGATGATCCGTTGGACAACGGGGATGAGCCGCCATCGGCACTGGCTTGCGAATACATGGCGCCGGGAACGTCGGACGAACGTCTCACGTCTCGCGTCTGGGACCAGGTGGCACTGACCGATGATGAAGCCCAGGTACTGAACGCCATCAATCTGGTCATGGAAGATGATGTGGTCGGTGTCGCGATGGTGGGCGAGGGTGGCAGAGCGAGCATCCGTCGTGTGATCGTCAGGTTGAAGAATCAAGATCGACCGGTACCGCTGAAGAGTCTTGGGGATGGTGCGGTACGGCTGTTCGGCGTTGCGTTGGCACTGGCGAACAGCAGGGGAGGGTTTCTGCTCATCGACGAAGCCGAGAACGGCATCCATCACACCGTTCAGCGTGATCTCTGGACCATGATCCTCCGTACGGCGCACGCCAACGACATTCAAGTGCTTGCGACGACACATAGTTGGGACTGCGTAAGAGGTTTTGCCGAGGCGGCGGCCGACTTCGAACGTGGGGACGGCGTGCTGGTCCGTCTTGATCGAAACGACAAAGAGCTGCGCGCCGTCGTGTACTCGAAAGACGCGCTCGAAACCGCTGCCGAGCAGGGCATTGAAGTAAGGTAGCGGATGCCTGTTCCGAACACCTCGCCGCCGCGTATGCTGCTCGTGGAAGGTCCCGACGATAAGCACGTCGTCGCGCACCTGTGCAGAACGGACGCCCGGTGAACTGGAAGACTTCATTGCCGAGATGGTCCCGAAGAACGACACCGTGTGGCCGTTGTCCAAGGCGTACGTCGAAGGCATTCCTGATATCGATCGCAAGTTCAAGGCGGGAAAGACGCTCAGGGCCAAGATGCACTCTTGGCTCGCCGTTCGGGCGGAACCGCGGCAGATGGGTTCGGCAATCGGGGCAGGAGACCTGGACGTCAACGCGCCTGACGCGGTTCGGTTCGTAACTTGGCTGCGACGGCTCCTGGGCTGAGTGACGTCATGGCCGCCGGTGTGGCCGCCACCGTCGGTCCCGCGCGAGGCGGAGGTTCGGTTCATTACGGCGGCCGGTCTCCATTCGCGCGGTCGCCGTCGAACAGCGCGGCCTGCACGGTGCCGGCCTCCCGCACGGCGAGCCGGGCGAGCTCCGGCCAGCTCTTCACCAGTCCGTTGTAGTCGAGCGCCTCGGCCGCGCGCTGCTTGCGCTCGCAGACCGCGTACAGCCGGTAGCAGAGCTCGCGCGCCGCGCCGGCAACCACTGCCAGCCGGTGCAGCAGCCGGCCCGCCGCCTCTTCCCCGCTCCGCTCCTTGACCCGGATCAGGTGGTGCACCGCCCCCCAGGTGGTGAGCCGCTCGTCCTTGGCCGGGTCCCAGCCGTCCGACAGCTCGTCCGGCCGCAGCAGCCGCACCCGGCCGGCCTGCGCATGCAGGATGCCGGCCTGCGCCAAGCCGCTCACGCTGGTGTTCTTGGCCTTGGACAGCGTCTCGGCGCTGCCGTAGTCGCCGGCCTCGAAGCCGTGCTGGTCGAACCACGCCAGCGCCCAGCGGCTGTCGGCGTCGAAGTCGCCCTCCTGAGCGGCCAGTATCTCGTCGAGCGTCTGATTGATGAGGGCGAGCGCCTCGCGCACGGTGACGCGGTTGCCGCCGGTGTGCAGGACCTTGGCGTAGCGGGTGAAGATCGCCATGCCGGGTCCGATGGCGGCCTGCGCGAGGTCGACCGGCGCGACGTTGCCGCGCTGCAGGTAGGCAAGGGCCGGCGGCAGTTCCGCCTTCATGGCCTCCATGAGCCCCCGGCGGGTACCGAGCGGCGCGTCATCCGGCCGCCGCCGGCAGACCAGCACGATGCTGGAGGCGAGCACGTTTGCTCCCCTGCCGATAATCCGATTGCCGCGTTCGGTGCGCATCGGCCACGTGCCGGTGATCGCAAAGCCGGCGTCGATCACGGCTTCCAGAAACGTCTCCCAGCCGGTGCTGGAGACGCCGCGGTCGTCGCGGCGCTCCGCCTGCTTGAACGCGTAATAAATGGTCGTCGGGAAGCCGGGGTGCGCCTGCCGAGACAACTGCTCCAGAGCCTGCGTCATGCCGGTCATGAAGAACGCTTCGGCCTGCGCCCTGGTGCCGTGCCGATAGGGCGTGGCGACCAGTTCCTCGGCCTTCGGGACCATCATCGTGGCGAACAGGTCCGGGAACACCGATCGCAGTGAACGCCGCAGCCAGAGGTAGAAGAAGTCGGAAAGGTCGGCGTAGCCGATATTGTCGTAGTATGGCGGATCGGTGGAGATCACTTGGTGGTGGCAATCGACTTGGGCCGCTGCGTCCGCCTGATATGCGTGGCCGATCGCTCCCTCTGTTGAACCGTTCGCGTGTAATCCTGCGACGGTGTTCAACAACATACTATCGAAGGAGCCGCTGGGTCCCGTGACGGTGTTGGCCTCGGCGAAGTCCCAGGACATGGGCAGCGCCTGCCGACCGAAGGTATCTCCCGGGCACTCGACGGAGAGCTTGAATGTGCAGAGTGTACTGGCGCGGTTGCTGGTCTTACTTACCGCAAAGGCCAGATACATGCCGACCGCGTCGGCGTAGCCGGCGGCTCCGGCGCCGCCGGCGTGAAGGGATTGGGCCGTCGTCGGGAGGCCGGCGGCGATGGCGTCCTGCCGGATGCGCTCGCGCGCTTCGGCTACCAAGTCGGAGAACGTGTTCAGGGCGGCGAGCTGCCGGGGCGTGAACAGGTCGCCGAACGTGGTGAGGCCGTAAGCGTAACAGGTGCCGCCAGTGAGCCGTTCGGGAACACTTCCCTCTGGCTTCCACTCCGGCTGCGCACGCGATGCCGCGGTCTCATGCTCCTCGGTCGGCGTCAGATACACCCGGCCTCGATCGCCCTCCGCGACGATCGCCAGCAGCCGCGCTCCCATGCGGCCGGCCATCCCTTCCGCTTTGATGTAGTCCGGCGTGATCGGCACGCCCGACACCAGGCAGCGGAAGTTGGCGCCGCGCGCCAGCTTGGTGCCGGCCTTGGCCGCCGCCGCGTCCGGCGGCGCGCCGACCCTGACCGTGAAGCGGTAGCGGTAACCGTCCGCGCAGACCACCGGCTCGACGTACGCTTCCTTGCCTTGCTTCGTGGACAGCATGAAGGTGGAGACCAGCGGCGCCTTCGCCTGCCCGAACGCCGGGTTCGGGCTCCTCACCGTGCGCGCCCACAGCCAGGCGATCACCGTCAGCTCCCGCCCTGCGTAGCGCTTCAGATCGGGACGCTCCCGCACCATCTCGTCGGTCACCGCGATTTTGGGATAGAGATGCCCGATGCGCCGCTCCGCCTCCTCCCGCATCCAGCGCCCGTAGCGGCGCACGTCCTCCGCCAGGCCGCGCGCGCCGGTCCACTTCGCGCCTAGCAGCTCCCCTTCCGACCGCGCCTCCGGGTGCACCGGCGGGCGCCCGGCGAATTTCGGCGGCAGCTCGATCATCGCCTTGTTGATCAGCACCGCCACCGGGTTGAGGTCGCTGGCGTGCGCCTCCAGGCCGAGCCGTTGCGCTTCCAGCGGCAGCGCGCCGCCGCCGGCGAACGGGTCGTGAAACGCCGGCAGGCGCTCCGGGTCGAACAGCTCGGCCGCGCGCGGATGGTCGGCGTGGTCGGCGCAGGCGCGCCGCCAGCACTCTCGTATCTCGTCGCGCGCCTGCTGCAGCACCTCCTGGTTGGTGGTGTTCTCCCACTTGACCAGCGCTTCGATCAGGTCGAACAGCCGCAGCCGTTCCCGGTCCTGCTCCTGCTCGGTGGGGAAGAGCTCCGGCCGGCTGGCCGGATCGTCGACCATCTGCGCGAAGATCACGGCGCGCGCGGCCGCCAGCGGGCGCCGCGCCCACCACAGATGCAGGGTGCTGGGGTGGCCGTGACGGATCGACTTCTCGCGCGCGGCGGCGGCGTTGATGGCGTCCAGCGGCAGCGCCACCTCGATCAGCTTCTTCCGGTGGGTCATGTCTCGATCGGCATCCGGTCAACCGAAGCAGGCGCCCGGCAAGTTCGAGCCGCACGTTGTGTTCGCGTTGACGCGCCGCGCCACCATGCCATACTGTAGATAGGTGATGGAAGTGGCGGTTTCGGTCAGTCTCATCAACATGAAGGGCGGCGTCGGGAAGACGACAATAGCATCCCAGCTCGCTCATGCCGCGGCGTCGGATGGGCTCCGGGTGCTGGTGTGAAGGGTTTCTCAATGCTGAAGGATCAGATACTGAAGGCCGTGGGCGTTCGAGGCAGCGACGCATGAATCAGGTGCTGAACCTGCAGCTGCAATTATTGCTCCATCAGCACGGTCGTAAGGATGTAATGGAAGCACTGGCGATCGTCGAGGACGAGGATATTGCGTCGATTCAGAACGAAATTCAGTCACTGAGAGACAAGCGAAGGAGCAAGGCTCGCAGGTCCGGTAATGCAACTGGAGGAAAGACAAGGCGCCGAGAGAGTGCGAAGGAGCTGATCGAGGAAGTACATCTGGAACCTGACGCCAAGTCGTTGGTGGAGCAGATAGCCTTGGCCTACGAACGAAGGGAGTTTCTCCCGGAACTTCGGCATGTAAGACAGTATCTGGAGGAAGCAGGGAAGGACGCCAGTAAGATGCGGTTTCGCGTCGAGGCCCTGCCGGAAGTGATAGCGGTCCTGGCCACCTGCTCCCACGATAAACTGGAGGAATTGGTAGCGAGTTTCGAAGATACCGGCGGCCGCAATGATCTGGAGATACTGGCCAGCGAGATACTGAAACCGCCGCGCGAGCTACGCGACCACCTTGAATGACGATCGCGACGATCGAGATGACGGCGAGGCTGATGACAGCCGCCAACTGCCGTCACTGCCAGATGCGGGCGGCGGTCAGCTCGGCGGTCGCCTGCTCGGCCCAGCCGGCGTTGGCGCGCGGGCTGGCCGGGCTGGGATGGAGCAGGCGGATCACGCGCTGCCCTTCCGGCAGGGCGCTGCGCGCTCGCCGCTCCGCGTACGCGCCCAAGGCGACCACCCATCCCGGACGCAGCGCCGCCACCGCCGCGCGGAGGTGCCGGTCGCAGGCGGCGAGCAGCGCGCGCATCGCCGGCCCGCGCAGCTTGTCGGGGGTGATGTTGCGGCCGCTGTCACCCATGAAGGCGAGCGGACAGTAGTTGAGCACGAAGTGCGCGGCGAAGAACCGGTCCGGCGTCCCGAAGCGCTCGGCGAACAGGCCCCAGAGCCGCGAGCCCGACACTTCGCGCCGCCTGCAGGCAAAGCCCAGCACCGGCCGCGCGGGGTGCTGACGCGGGGGCGGCTCCACGCCGCCGGCAATGCCGAGCCAACCGGTCACCGCGCGCACGTCCCCGAACGGGACGCCGGTCTGCACCATCCCGAACGGTCCCGGGTTCATGCCCAGGAAGACGGCGCGGACGCCCTCCTTGGCATAGGCGGCGACGTAGCGCCGGTGGGCGGCGCCCGCGTATCGCAGGGGGTTGTAGACGCACGCGACCGGCGCGTCGAACGACGCCGCGTCGCCGGCCGCGGCCAACTCCGCGGCGGCGGCGAGCAGAGCCTGCGCCGCCGCCCCCGCCATCGCCGGCACCATAGCAGAGGCCGGCCTTCGTAGTATCCTGTCGCCCGTGACTCTGCGCGAACTGATCGCCGCGGCCGACGCGGTGCGCATACCGATGTTGATCGGGTTCTGCGCGGTGGTGATCGTCACGGCGCTGATCGGCGCGCTGCACGGCCGCGGCCGGGGCGGCGGAGCGCCGTGGCGCTACCTCTACGCGGTGCTGGTCTACGCGGCGTGCGTGCCGGGCACGTTCGCCGTCATGCTCCTGCTCTATGCGCTGTTCTTCACCGGCGAGAATCTGCTCGACGTCAACGTGATGATCTACGTGGCGCCGATCGTGGCGATGGCGGCGACCCTGGGCGTGATGCGCCGCAACGTCGATTTCGACGACGTGCCCGGCTTCAACCGGTTGACGGGGCTCATGACGATGCTGGCGGTCGCCTTCGCCGCGGCGTTCGTACTGCGCAGCCTGCGCGTGTGGCTCTTCTTCGGCGCGTCCATGGTCTGGTTCTTCGTGCTGGTCGCCGCGCTGTTCGTGCTGTTCAAGTGGGGCGGCCGGCTGCTGTTCGGCCGCCGGCGTTCTTAGCTTAGCTCAGGCTATCCGGCAGCGCTCCCCAGGGCCGAGCCCCGGAGCGCGTCACTGCCGGGGAGCGGGGGGGCGGTGACGCGCACGTCCAGGAGGCGGCGCGTCATGCCGGGATCGCCGCACGGCGCCTCGATCGGCACGTAGCATTCGCCGTAGCCGCGCGCCGTGCCGTCCCGGACCGATTCGACCAGCAGCCGCTGCCGGGCGCCGGTCAGCCGGCGGACGTAGGCGTCGCGGTTCCGGGCGGCCAGCCGGCGCACCGCGGCGCTTCGGCGCTGCTTGACGCGCTCCTCGACCTGCCCCGTCATGCGGGCTGCGCGCGTGCCGTCGCGCTTGGCGTAGCGGAACGTGTGGCAGTGGGTGAAGCCCAGACGCTGCACGGCGCGGCAGGTGTCTTCGAAGTCCCGGTCGCTCTCGCCCGGGAACCCCACCAGGATGTCGGTGGTGGCGTTGAGGTCGGGCCGGATGCGCCGCGCGCGTTCCAGCAGCCGTTCGAATGTCCGCAGGTCGTAGAGCCGGCGCATGGCCAGCAGCACCCGGTCGGAGCCCGATTGCAGGCACAGGTGCAAGTGCGGACAGAGGCGGTCGTCGGCCAGCAGCTCGATCGCCGGCGCGAGCTGCCGGTCGGGCTCCAGCGACGACAGCCGCACCCGGAAGTCGCCGGGCAGCGACAGCAGCGCCTCCAGCATGGCGGCGAAGCCGGCGCCGTCGCAGCGGTAGCGGCCCAGGTTCACGCCGGTGACGACGATCTCGTGAAAGCCGTCGTCGATGACGCGGCGCGCCTCATCAAGGATCGCCGCGAGCGGCCGGCTCACGGCGCGGCCGCGCACGAACGGGATGATGCAGAAGCTGCAGCGGTTGTCGCAGCCGTCCTGGACCTTGAGAAACCGGCGTGCGCGCGCCGCGTGCTCGCCGTTGCCGTACGCGAACGGGCCGGCCGGGCGTCCGTCGGCGGCGGCGAGCTCGCCGGCGCGGTGAGCGTCGACCAGCGCGGCGATGCCGGCCTTGCGCTCGTTGTCGACCACGTAGTCGACGCCGGGCACGGCGGCGACCGCCGCCCGCTGGCCGGTCGCCATGCAGCCGGTGGCGACGACCAGGGGGCGCGGGCCGCCCGACCGTCCGGCGCGGTACAGGGCGTTGCGCGACTTGCGGTCGGCCTGGTCGGTCACCGTGCAACTGTTGACCACCACCACCTCGGCCGGTTCGCCCGGCGGCACTACGCGATAGCCGCGCTGGACGAAGTCCGCCGTCAACGCGTCGCTCTCATAGGCGTTGAGGCGGCAGCCGAGCGTCTCCACCGCCACGCGCGGCGCTGCGACTCCTGCCATGGGAGGCGGCATCGTACCCGCATGGCCGGCGCGCGGCCAGCCGGCAAGTCCGGCCGGCAGGTCCGGCCGGCAGGTCCGGCCGGCAGGTCCGGCTGGCATTGCCTGCCGCCGCGGTTTCCCCCAATCTGCACCCGTGCGCCTCATTCCCCGCAGCCGGCTCGGCCGCCTGCGCATCCCCGCGCAGGACGTACTGATCGCCCGCGAGACCACCGGCACGCCGCGCATCCGCGCGCAGACCGCGCTGGACGGCTACTACGGCTTGGGCTTCATGCACGCCACCGATCGCCTGTTCCAGATGTTCGCCACCCGAGCGCTCGGCAGAGGACGGCTGGCCGAGGCGTTCGGTGACGCCGCCCCGCTGGTCGACAGCGACCGGAGCGCGCGGGCGGCCCTCCTGCATCGCGTGCCCGACGGCGACGTGGACGGACTGGGCGAGCGCGGCATGGCGGTGATGCGCTCGTACTGCGCGGGCGTCAACGACGTCATCGAACGGGGTCACCGGCCGTTCGAGCTGCGGCTCACCGGCAACCGCGTCGAACCGTTCACCCCGGAGCACGTTCTCAGCAGCATGCGGGCGATCGCCTACCTGGGACTCGACGACGCGCAGGGGGACATGGAGCTGGCGATCGCGCGGGCGCTGGCGGCCGATCCGGGGACGTTCCCCGCCTGGAGCCAGTTGTTCGCCTCCCTGGCCGACGGCTATCGGCAGGAGGACTACCGCGGGCTGACGGTGGACGCAGCCGGGGCGCAACCGGGCGCGCCGCGCACGCGGCAGCCGCCGGCGCCGGGCGGCAGCAACGCCTGGGCGGTGGCGGGCAACCGGACCCGGTCCGGCCGGCCGATGCTCTGCAACGACCCGCATCAGGACATCACCTGCCTGCCGGCCGTGTGGTACGAAGCGGTGCTGGAGACGCCGGAGCTCTGGGTGGTGGGCGCCACCGTGGCGGGCGGGCCGGCGTTCGCGTCCGGGTGGAATCGTGACCTGGCGTGGGGGGTCACCTATGCCACCGCCGACTGCGAGGACCTGTTCGTGGAGGAGTGCCGCGATGGGCGCTATCTGCGCGACGGCCGCTGGCGCCCGCTCTCGGTGCGGCAGGAGGAGATACGCACTCGGTCCGGAAACTCCGTGCCCGCCGCGTTCTACGAGACCGAGAACGGCTGCCTGACCGGCAACCCGCACGCCGACGGGCGCTATCTCACCCGCCGCTGGGCCGGAACCGCAGCGGTCGCCGGCAGCAGCATCGCCGGTTTTCTGGCGCTCAACGCGGCCCGGGATCTGGACGAGGGGCTGGCGGCGGTCGAGTCGATCCGTCTGCCGGGCCTGCACTGGGTGCTGTGCGACCGGCGCGGCCGCATCGGCCGGGGCATGAACGCGGCGGTCCCGGAACGGCGCGCCGGCTTGAGCGGCCTGCTGCCGATACCGGCGTGGCGCGCCGACGCCGGTTGGGACGGGCTGCGCGACGCCGGACGCTTTCCGGTCGAGCGCGATCCGGCGTCCGGTCTCGTCGTGGTGGCCAATCAACGGTTCGGCGGCGATGCGTCGCCGCAGACCATGGCGGTCGCCGCCGACCGCGCCGACCGCATCGCGGAGCTGCTCCAGGCCGGTCACCGGCAGGCGGGCGGACCGTTGACCGAGCGCGACATGATGCGGATTCAGGCCGACGTCCATTCGCTGCGCGCGGAGCGGATGCTGCGGTTCCTGCACGATCGGCTGCGGCTCCATCCGCTCGGGCGGCGCCTGCTGTCCTGGGACTGCCGCATGGAGTCCGACAGCCGCGAGGCGACGTCCTTTTCGATGTTCTGCCACGGGTTGCTGATGACGACCTGCCGGGGCGTGTTGTTCCCGCCCGGGACGCTGGCTGCCGCCGACGACAGTCCGTTCTTCAGCAACAATTTCCGGCTCATCGAGGAGGCGTGGATCGACGCCCGGCCGCCGTTCGACGCGATCGACTGGGACGCGGTCGTGCCCCGCGTCCTCGATTGGGTGGGGGCGGATCAGCCGCCGTGGGGCTCGGATCCGATCGTCATGAATCACGTGCTGCTGGGCGCCACGCCGGTCGGGCGCCTGCTGCGCGCCGGGCCGTTTCAGGCGCGCGGCGACGAGTCGACCGTGCAGCAGGGCAACCGCTTCGGCCGCCGCGACAAGGCGAACGGCCCGTCCTACCGGCTGATCGTGGAGTTCGCCGACGAGATCGCCTACACGTCGATGCCCGGCGGCGCCAGCGGCCGTCCGTCCTCCAAGTACTACCGGCAGGGGGTCGAGGACTGGGCGGCCGGCCGCTATCACATGCTGGGGCCGAAGGGTTAGCTTGTCCCGGCCGGACTGCCTGCGCCGGTGCCCTGTCTGCCCAAGGGACTACATTCCCCAAACGGTGATGGCGCGGCCGTCGCCGGCGTGTTCCATGCGGCGAAAGAGCTTGTCCGCCCAGCGCTTCCCGGCGGTGCGGTCGAAGACCACCAGATGGCCGGCCTGCGCGGCGCAGCGGTCCAGGTAGCCGGCGGTCTGTTCCAGACCCTCCGCCACCGTCCGCTGCAGGCTGCCGCGCAGCACCTTGCACTCGACCACGAAGCGGTCCGCGGCGGGCGGCGGCGCTCCGCCGCCGCGCGGCCAGATGATGAGCAGGTCGGTGCGGCCGCGGCCCAGGCCGTACTCCCGCTCGATGCGGCCGCCGCCGTTCACGATGCGCTGCAGGAATGCCTGCAACAGGAGCTGCGGCCCCGCTTCGGCGTAGTCGAAGCGGGCCACCCAATGTTCGGAGTGCTCGCGGAAGAACTGCTGGAAGTTGGCGAGCAGCTTGTCGACCTCCAGCCGGCCCGCGCCGTCGACGTACCAGGCGGTTTCCTGCACCAGGCCCGCCTGCGCCGCGCAGGTGAGCTCCCGCGGCACCACCTCCGCGTAGATCGGGTTGGCGATGCGCGGCGCTTCCTCCGGGGCGACCAGACCCAGGTCGCGGACGTACACCAGGTCGCGCGCCGTGAACGCGCTCTCGGCGGCGCCGCTCAGCAGCGGCTCGACCACGCGCCGCACGCGTTCTTCCTGCAGCTTGTCGGCAAGTTGGTCGAGGTGGGTCTGACGGCTCACGATCAGGTGCTCCTGGGCGGCGAGGATGGCATCGCGCGTGATGCCCCGCGCGCGGTCGCGACCGCTCTCGGCGTCGAAGCAGGCGCGGCGGCAGAGTGCGTTCACCAGCCACGGCTGCCCGCAGGTCTGATTCCATACCGCAGCGAGCGCCTCCGGCGTGAACGGCTGCCCGGTCTCCGCGGTGTGCTGCGCGAGCAGGGCGCGGACCTCGGTCCGGGTAAAATCCCCCAGGCGCAACGACGCCGCCTTGACGTTGAACGGGCTGCCGCCGGCTATCTCCTCGTTGGCCGGGCCGGCGTGGATGCGGTAGTCCCGCACGTCGCGCACGCCGCACAGCGCGATACTCTGCGGAAAGCCGGACGGGCGCTCGTCGTAGCCGGCCCGCAACTGGCGCAGCACCGCCAGCAGCGCGTCGCCGATCAGCACGTCGATCTCGTCGATCAACAGCACCAGGGGGCGCGGGTCCGCCAAGCTCCATTGCGTCAACAGTTCGGCGAGCGCGTCGTCCGGTCCGCACTTCGCCAGGAGGTCCGCCCAGACCCGGTCCGGGAACTCGTCGCCCACCCGCCGCGCCCGGGAGGCCAGTCGGCTCATGACGGCGCGGATGGCGCGGGCCACGTCTTCCCGGGCCGCCTGCGCGCCTTCGACGTTGACGTACACGCAACGGAAGCGGCCCTCGGCGCCGCTGTTGAGCAGGTCGCGCAGCGCCAGGAGGAGCGACGTCTTGCCGGTCTGCCGGGGCGCGTGCAGCACGAAGTAGCGCTTGTCCCTGACCAGGTCCAGCACCTCGCCGAGATTCACCCGCTGCAGCGGCGGGACGAGGTAGTGGTCGGCGGCGACGACGGGGCCTTCGGTGTTGAACTTGCGCATGGCGCCGGTAACGATACCGCAAGGTTCAAGATACCCCGGCGCGGGCTGCGCGTCCCGCCGGCGCCCGGCGTTTGCGGATGTCAGCCGGCGCGGTCTCCGCCCTGTAGCTCGGTCCCGGACAGCTCGGCGCGCCGTTCGCGGTACTCGGGCAGCTCGATCATCGGCGGGCGTTCGATCTCTTCGATTTCGCTCACGACGTGCTCGTAGTCCAGGTCGCGCGGCCGGAATTGGTGCAGCGCCGTGCCGAGGCGCGGTATCGCGCCGATCGCGCCCTGGGCGGTCGCTCGCCGCAGGAACGCCTGCAGGATGCGGAACGCCATCTTGCCCAGCGCCTGCGTGTCCTGGTTGTAGTGCACGCGCCGGTCCAGGTCGGTCTGCGCGATCGCCTCGAGTCCGTGCCGGTGGTGGACGTCGATCAGGTGCGAGGTCTCGACGCCGTACCCGATCGGGAACTGCAGGCGTTCCAGCACGTCGCGGCGCGCCGCGTACTCGCCCGACAACGGCTGGATGATCGTGGCCAGCTCCGGGAAGAAGAGCGAAAGGAGCGGACGCACCAGGATCTCGGTGACCCGGCCGCCGCCGGTGGGCCGCGTCTCTGTGGCCATCGCCATCGGGCGTTCGTAGAACGCCTTGACGTAGCCGATCTCCGGACGCGCCAGCAGCGGACCGACCAGGCCGTACACGAAGCGGGGATGGATGTTGCGGATGTCGGCGTCGATGTAGACGATGATGTCGCCCCGAAGCTGGTAGATCGCCTTCCACAGGTTCTCGCCCTTGCCGCGGTGCCGCGGCAGGTGCGGCAGGATGTCGTCGGCCAGGTAGACGTCGGCGCCGAAGTCGCGGGCGACCTCACGCGTGGCGTCCGTAGAGCCGGAGTCGAGCACCGCGATCTCATCCAGCAGCGGATACCGGTGCATCAACTCCGAACGGAAGATGACGATCTCCTTGCCGATGGTGGGAGCCTCGTTCAGTGCCGGGATGCAGAGCGAGATCGAGACGCCCAGCCGCTGCTTGGCCGCTACCAGCCCGGCCAGGTCGTCGAAGTCGGAATGGTGATAGGTGTTGCGCTGCAACCAGGCGGCGCCGCGCGCCTCGCCCGCCCGGGCTTCACTCCGCACAGTAGCCGCCGTCGATCGCCAGCAGGATGCCCAGAAGCTGTGTGATACCGGTCGCCATCGGTGCGAGGTAGACCGTCTCGTTCGCTTCTCCGGTGTGCGCGCTCTCGGTGATGCCGATGGTGATCGCCGGCACCCGCCGGTCGATCAGCGCCGCCAGCTCGGAGGTGCTGGGCGTCATGCGGGGCGACAGCCCCAAGCGGCGCATGATCCGGCGCGAGCGGTCGACCAGCGGGTGATCGAGGCCGATGCCGCCGGGATGGCGCCGGGCGACGATCTCCAGCTCGACGTCCTCCCCGCTCTGCGCGGCGACCTGTTGCGCGATCCTGCCGATGGTGTGCAGCAGCGAGCCGACGACCTGTCCCGATTCGCTGCGCGCCTCGAAGCGGAGCGTCGCGCGGGTCGCCACCGTGTGCGCGGCGGTTCCGCCCCGAACCTCGCCCAGCACCACGGTGGAGCGCGGGCGGCGCGGCAGCGGGATCGCCAGGACGCGGTTGATCACCTCATTGACGGTCACGATCGCGCTCGCCGCGCCGAATCGGGTCCAGTCGTGCTGGTCGGGGATGCGGCAGACCACGTCGCCGCGGATCATGCCGATCGAGGTGTGGCTCAGGCGGCCGAGGGGCGCCCCTTCCACGCAGACCGCGGTGCGGATCGGCAGGCGGGTGTGTTCCAGGAAGAAGCGCAAGCCGGCAAGGTTGCCGCGGCCGAGCGAGCGGGTCGTGCCGAGGAGTATGAGATCGGAGCGGAGGGCCAGCTTCAAGCGCTCCAGCACGTGCGGGAGGGTCGCCAGCATCGCCAGCCCCAGCGAGTCGTCGGCGACCGACGGCCCCACCACGCGATCGCGCCGCACCTCGGTGACGTGCTCGGTCCCCTCCGGGAACAGGGTGTCCAGATGGGCGACCAGCAGGATGGCGCCGTCGCCCTCGGTCCCCGGGTGGACGGCGGCGACGTTGCCCAGATCGTCCTGCACCACGTCGGCCAGCCCGAACTGGCCGAAGCGTTCCTGCAGGAACTCGGCGCGCGGCTGCTCGTGGCAGGTGGGCGCCGGGATCTCCGAGATCATCGCCAGCTCCGCCAGCAGGGTGTGGCGCTGCTCGGCGACCCGTTCCCGGAGTGACGGCAGCCGGCCCAGGATCAGCTCGAACGGGGGAAGGGCGGCCATCAGGCCATGAAGGTAGGGCCGGGCGGCGCGGAACCCAAATCGGGTCGTGTCACGTAAACCGGGCGTTTCACGTCGGGTCGAACAGCAGGCGCTGATAGGGTGCGGCGGCGAAGCGCGCGGCCACCGAGTCGGCGTCCGCCACGCCGGCGCCGGCGGTCGCCGGCTGCCACGACAGCGCGCGTTCCGCCCGCTCGGCGAACGCGGCCGGTCCGAACCGCCGCTCCAGCGGATCGTCGCTCGGCTCCGCCGGCGGCCTGGCCGCCGGCCCCGTCGCCGGACGCAGGGCGCGCAGCCGCGCGAGCAGGCCGGCGTTGGCATCTTGCAGGCGGCGCAGCTCCGCCGCCGACGCGCAACGGGCGGCTACCGCCCGCTGCAGCTCGACGCTGAGGTAGGAGTAGTCGATCAGCGGCCCGCCGGTGACGGCGTCGATCCGGCCGGCGGCGTCTCGCAGGGTCGCCGGCGGCACGAACGGCCGCAGGCGCCGCAGGCGCGCGCGGTACCGTGCGGTCAGGTGCCGGCGCTCGGCGGGCGGCAGCGGGCAGTCGAGCCGGTCGTACAGCGTGGTGGACGGTTCGGGGAGCAGGTCGCGGAACCCGTCGATCGCATCGACGTCGCGCGCGATCAGCGGCAGGCCCCATTGGCGGGCGTGCAGGTACTGGTACCCGAAGCCCTCCTCGATGGAGCTCGACACGATCGCGTCGGCGCCGGCCGCCAGCTCGGCGAGCGAGCGGGAGCGGAAGCGCGGCTGCCCGCCGAAGCCGATCCGTCCGGGCAGCGTACCGTCGCGGAACAGGGCGCAGGCTTGGCGATGGTAGGCCGCTTCCGCCGCCGAGCTTGCCGGCAGCGTGACGCCCACCGTTGCGCCGCCGGCCATCCGCGCCAGCAGTCCCGCCTCCAGTACGTTCTTGCGCCGGCGGGTGCGCACCGGGTAGAGCCAGAGTCGGCCGCCGCCCGGCATCAGCCGCCCGAGCCGCTTGCACCCCGGTTCGATCGGGCTGGGCGCGACCGGGTTCCACAGCAGGTGCAGGTACGCGCCGGGAACGCCGGCCGCCGCCAGCGCCGCATGGTCGCGCCGGTTGATGACCGCGTAGCGCAGGTGCGGCCCGAACGGGTACAGATCGCCGTCCACGGCGGCGCGCACCGCGGCGTATCCGTCGATCCGGCCGCACTCCGGAAAGTCGTGGATCTGCAGCAACATGCGCGCGCCGCCGTGCGCCGCGCCGCGCAGCAACGCGCGGGTGAACGGCAGGTTCTTGCCCACGTGATGGTTGTGTATCCACCAGACGGCATCCGGGCCGCCGATCTCGTCAAACCGCCATTCGCCGCCTGCCGCTCGCCGGTGGCCGTAGGCAAGGCGCGCGTCGACCGTCGCCCCAACGACCGTATCGGCGCGCGCGTCCGCCACCGCCTCCCGCAACGAGGCAAGCAGGGCGTCCATCCCTTCGGGCCGCCCGGCCATCACGCGAATCGAACGGAGCAACCCCGGCCGATGGCGGATGATCGCGCGCAGGCCGTCGCGGATGACGCTGGTAACGCCGCCCGGCAACACGTGGTAGTGGACGACGGCGAGATCGACCAGGGCGTCAGGCTCCGGCGCCGGAGGTATCGGGCGTGCGTTCGGCGAGCTTCTGGTCGAACACGAACAACCCCACCTCCGAGTCGCCGATCCGTTCGATCTGCGTGCGCAGCTCGCTGAACAGCGCTTCCTCTTCGACCTGCTCGGCCACGAACCAGTCGAGGAACACCTGCGTGGCGCGGTCCTTCTCTTGCACGGCGATCTCCACGAGCGCATCGATCGCGGCGGATACCTCCGACTCGGCGCGGAAGGCGTCGGCGAACGCTTCACGCGGCGATGCGGCCGGGGCCGGAGGGGCCGGCACCGACGCAAGCGTGATCGTGCCGCCCCGCGTCAGGATGTAGTCGAAGATCTTCATCGCGTGCGCCTGCTCCTCATCGGCGTGCGTGCGGAACCAGTGGGAGAGCCCCGGCAGGCTCTGGGCTCCGAAATGGGCCGCCAGACTCAGGTAGGCGTACGATGAGGCGAACTCCGCGTTGAGCTGCTCGTTCAGCGCGCGGCTCATTCTTTCCGTCAGCATGCAGGGAAGATACCGTTGATGGCGCCCGCGGACCATGCCAAGCTTGTGCCGGGCAGGCACCGGTGAGCTATCGCGTCGCGATCATCGACGATCGGTTCGAGGCATACGAGGAAGAGGAGCACATTCTGGGACCGATCGCCGCCCTGGAGGTGACGCGATCGACCGATCCGCACGAGATTGCGGCCGGCGTGCGCGACGCGGACGCGGTGATCGTCAATCTGGAGCCGATCCCGCGGTCGACCATCGAGGGGATGCGGCGCTGCAAGATCATCTGCCGCTACGGGATCGGCTATGACAACGTCGACGTCGCCGCGGCCACCGAGCGCGGCATCTGGGTGGCGCGGGTGCCGGACTACGGCATCGAGGACGTGTCCGATCACGCGCTCGGCCTGTTCCTGGCCTGCGTCCGCAAGATCCCGTACACCGATCGGGGCATCCGCGCCGGCGGCTGGGGGTTCCGGCGCAATCGCCCCTCCTACCGCATCCGGGGCAAGACCTTCGGCCTGCTGGGCTACGGGGCGATCGCGCGCGCCCTCCACGGCAAGCTGTCCGGCCTGGGTCTGGCGCGGGTGCTGGCGTACGACCCGTACGTCGACGAGGCCGAGATGCGCGCCGCCGGGGCGCAGCCGGCGGGGGTCGACGAGTTGCTGGCCGCCTCCGACTACGTGTCGATCCACGCTCCGCTGACGCCGGAGACGCGAGGCCTGATCGACCGGGCGCGCTTGGCGGCGATGAAGCCGACGGCGATCATCGTCAACACGGCGCGCGGCGGGATCATCGACGAGCGTGCGCTGGCCGATGCGTTGCGCGCGGGCCGGATCGGCTACGCGGCGCTCGACGTGTTCGAAACCGAGCCGCTGGCCGCCGGCAGTCCGCTGCGCGAGCTCGACACGGTGATCCTTTCCGACCACCACGCCTACTACACGGAGGAATCGGTGGTGGAGTTGAAGACCAAGGCGGCGTTGCGCGTGCGCACCGCGCTCGAAGGCGGAGTGCCCGACTCGGCGCTGAACGATCCGCGCGGGACCGTCTGAACGCCGCCTGCGGACCGCCGTCAGCGCGGTGTGAGCGCCTCGGCCTGCGCCTGCGCGCGCAGACAGAGCTCGGCGGCCAGGAAGGCGTGCTCCTGGGTCATGGCGTTCTCCGTCCGTTCCAGGCAGTCCAGGATCAGGTCGCCGAAGAACGGAAAGCCGCTGGCGCCGACTTCCACCGAGCGTTCGCCGCGGCCGTCCACCAGGTTCAGCACCGGTGCGTCGCCGCGCGTCACGTCGAGGTAGGAACGCGCCTCCAGATAGCCCTCGGTGCCCAACACGAACGTCCGCGAGTCGCCCCAGGCGCGCAGGCCGTCGGGGGTGAACCAGTCGACGCGGAAGTAGCAGGTGGCGCCGTCGACGGCCAGGGTGGCTTGGCCGAAGTCCTCCAGCTCCGGATGCTCGGGATTGCCGTAGTTGGCAACCGAACTGGACAGCACGCACGCCCCCGCAGCGCCGGCGAAGTGCAGGAACTTGTCGGCCTGATGCGACCCCAGGTCGCAGATGATCCCGCCGTACCGCTCGCGGCGAAAGAACCAGTCGGGCCGCTTGTGCGCCTCCAGCCGGTGCGGGCCGAAGCCGGCGACCTGGATCACGCGGCCGATCGCTCCGTCGCGGATGAGCTGCCCGGCCCGGATGATCGCCTCGTTGTGGAGCCGCTCTCCGTAGTAGACCATGAACTTGCGGCCGGTGGCGGCGGCCGTCGCGCGGGCCGATTCGAGCTGCGCCAGGGTCGTGAAGGGACACTTGTCGGTGAAGTAGTCCTTGCCGGCGCGCATCACCCGCTCGCCGACGGCGCCGCGGTCGGCCGGCACCGCCGCGGCGGCGACCAGCTTGACGTCCGGGTCGTCGAGCACCTCCTGCTCGCTGGCGGCGACCCGCGCGTCCGGGAAGTCCTCACGGAGCAGCGCCAGCTTGGCCGGGTCGCGGTCGTAGACGACCCGCACCTCGGCGCCCGCGCCGGCCAGGGCCGCGCACATCGAGCGCAGGTGGTTGTGGGCCATGTGGATGGCGGCGATCGGGAACTCGCCCGGCTCGACCGCGCGCCGGTACACGCCCGCAGGCCGGTGGTCCATGCCGCTCGCTTTCGGTTCTGCCATCGTTCGTCTCCTTTCCTGGGCGCTGTCACCGTTCGGTGGGACGCGCGCATGATAGTGGCGTCGGCGTTCGGCTACCATGGCGCCGGCCGCGATGAGGATAACCGCTGTCGAGCCGATCGTGCTGGAAGTCCCGCATCCGCGGCCGTACCGCAAGGCGTGGTCGCCGCACGCGGAGCGGTCGCGCACGCTGACGCTGGTGAGGGTGCGCACCGCGGAGGGGGCCATCGGCTACGGGGCGATGGGCGGCGACGCCCGGGGCGCGGTGGCCGCGGTGGAGCCGGCCCTGCTGGGCGCCGACAGCGCCCGCCTGCAGGCGCACGCGCCGGCGGTGGAGGCGGCCGGCGCGTGGGCGGTCGACGTAGCGCTGTGCGACCTGCTCGGCAAGGAGGCAGGCCAGCCGCTGGCGCGTCTGTGGGGAATGTGTCAGGACCGTATCCGGGCGTACGTCTCGCCGGTGGTCGGCAAGCCGGATGCCGATCTGGCCGACGACGCGGCGCGCTATCGTGAGGCCGGCTTCACGGCGATCAAGCTGCGCGCGGCACGGCCTACCATGCGCGAAGATATCGCCATGGTGCAGGCGGTCCGCGAACGGGTCGGGGAGTCGATGGAGATCCTGGTCGACGCCAACCTGGCCGGCGGGGTAGCGCCCGGAGCGGCGCGGCCGGCCTGGGATTACGATCGGGCGCGGCAGACGGCGCGCGAGCTGCATCGGCTTGGCGCAGGCTGGCTGGAGGAGCCGCTGCCGCGCGGCGACGTCGCGGCCATCGCCCGCCTGACCGGCGAGGCGGAGCTGGCGATCGCCGGCGGCGAAGGCGACCGAGGCACCGCAGCCTTCGCCCGGCTGCTTCGGGCCGGCGCGTACGACGTGCTGCAGCCCGACTGCGCGGCCGGCGCGTCGCTGTCGCAGATGCGCAAGATCGCCGCGGCCGCGGAGCTCGCCGGGCGCCGCTTCGTGCCGCATCACGGCTCCTGCGGGATCGGCCTGGCGGCTCACCTGCAGCTCTGCGCGACGCTGCCCAACAGCCCGTACGTGGAGTACATGCTGGACCCGCCGTACCGCACGGTAGAGAGCTTCCAGCAGCTCTACGGCATCATCGCGGAGCCGATCGGCATCGACGCCGACGGCATGGTGTCCGTACCGCCGGGCCCCGGCCTGGGAATCGAGATCGACGAATCGAGGATCGAACGCTACCGGATCGCCTGAGCCGGTTCTTTCCACAACCGGAGGACCCCGGTGCCCTGCCGGGTCACGTCCGGCGCGCGGTGTTGCCTGATACCCGGTCGAGGAGCTCGGCTCCGGTCGCGCACTCAATGATCCAGACGCCGGCCTGCGCCAAGCGGTCAGGATCGGCGGTCCGCTCCAGGAGCACCGCCAGCCGTTGCGCCGTGTCGTCGTCGAACTTCCGCGCCGCCTGCCGGCACAGCAGCGCGCGTTCCTCCGCCCGCCCGTGCTCAAGGCCGCGTTCGTGGCCGTGCTCAAGGCCGCGCTCGTACCCCCGGCGCCGTTGCGACCGCAGCAACGGATCGTGATCCGGCCCGGTGCCCTCCCGCTCGCCGAGCGCCTTTCCCACCCGCTCCAGCACCGCACTGGTCCGCGCCGACAGCATCGGTTCGTTCAGCGCCGCGTGGATCTCCTCCGCCTTCCACCCCGGAAACGCGCGGCTCTCCGGCGCCGCCCGGTACGCACCCGCCTCCAGCAAATGGATCGTCAGCCCCGGCCGCCGGCTCCGCGGGCGGCTCGGCGCGCTTTCGTCCGGCACCTCCACCCACACTTCCGGGAACCCCCACGACTCGTACAACCCCAGCTTGCCGCGCCGCACGTCGGTGGTGTGGTCGACCTCCAGCACCACGTCGGGGTAGTCGTCCACGCCGATCACCATCGCCGACGGTCCCGGCAACCGCGCACTGTCCGGATGCAGGTACACCGACTCGTCGGCCTGCATGATGCTGCGCGGCCCGCCGCGCTGCCGCAGGTCCATCGACCCGTAGCTTTCGATCGGCGCGCCGCGCACCGCGGCGATCCGCTCGGTGAGCCGGGTCAGGCGGCCGGACGGCCTTTCGTGGTAGGGGCTGGCCGGCTCGCAGATCCAGGCGGTTTCGGTAGTGCCGTCCCAGTACTCCAACCGCTGGTCGCTACGTTCGATCTCGTCTGCCGGCAGATGGACCGGCGTGCAGCCGGGGAACTCGGGCGCCGGCTGCGCGGCCTCGGTGCCGGGGCGCGGCCCGACGGCAGTCTTGGTGATAGCCATAGCCCACGGTACGCGGGCCGCGCCGGTCGCGCAACCGCGTACTCATGGGACCGGGATTGACGTCGTCGACGCTTACCTTGTACGGCCACGAACAGCCCGCTGTACATGCGCCGTTGTTTACGTGGGACGCGCATGATAGTGGCGCTAGCGTCGGCTACCATGGCGCCGGCCTTGATGAGGATAATCGCTGTCGAGCCGATCGTGCTGGAAGTCCCGCATCCGCGTGGAGGCGGCCGGTGCGTGGGCGGTGGACGTAGCGCTGTGCGACCTGCTCGGCAAGGAGGCCAGGCAGCCGCTGGCGCGTCTGTGGGGAATGTGTCAGGACCGTATCCGGGCGTACGTCTCGCCGGGTCAGGACTGCTTTCCAATCAGTACAGACGTTCTCTGCATCTTGACACCTCTTTTTCCTACGTTCAGTACTCGACACTCGAACATGACGACTTCATTCCCTCCTTCTCTGGAACGAGTGACCCTCAACACTCTTGTTTGATCTTTCGAAACACTGCACGGCAAGTCGCAATCATCAATGATATACGTCTCCCCGATAGAGTGAAGCTTCATCTTCCCACGAACACCTTGTTGAGCATCAGGAAACGAAAACGCCATTCGTCTTCCTTCGTTTTCTTCTACTCTCAGATCACCGTATTCGACTTCACGAAACTCGTTCCTGTCGTCAGCGATCTCTATTTTTGTGATTTCCACGGTAGTCTCCTCCGTAGCCTGTCTTGTTCAACGTCCGGCGGCTAACCTGGATCGGACGCCGGCAGGCGTTTCTACTCAGTCAATTGCAGGTTTGTACACCCACGTATTCTCACGGTCCATGCAGTGTGACCTCTCTGGTCGTCGTGTCTCATCATCTTCTCCCTATCAGACCTTGATAGTAATATACTGCCATCCACTCACAGAGTCAACGCCCTGGCACCACTCCAAGCCTTCGTCGTATCCGGCAAGGTTGAAGAACGCTTTCAGTTCTTGATGAATGCGTCCACATTATACCAATCCTCAGCGAACTATGTATCGCAATGCTGTCTGTAAATTTCCGCTCCACACAAAGTATCCTTTGTGCCAGCGCCTCAGACTCGGATAGCCTATCCATCGACTATCATCAATTCGTCGTGGCGACGGACGCCTCGGCCTGAATGACATCGAACTCGGCTCTCAGTCAGTCGACAGGCTCGCACGGCCCAAATCGTCAGTATGAGTATGACCGATTCAGTGTTCAAGCTCGTCGAGATGCGCGACAATTGTTCCGTTTGACTTCTTTTCGTAATAGATCATTCGTGCGTCGATAGTCTCGCCGATCGTGCCCATCGCCTTGTAGGTATTCGGTTTGACGGAAACTGGTAATTCGTCGAGATAACCATCTATTCCGCGTGATTCTTCTTCCGGAGATGAAAGCTGTAGCGTTCTCCCCAAGCAGTGAGCGGCCTCTTCAAGGATCGCTCTTTCGACACGCAAGCCAGCGTACGTCTTTTCAAGTACAAGTTCTGTCACCCAACGAAGAACGGTCTCTCGGTCGATTGTGTCCATCGCGCCGCGTATTTGCTCCAGCATTGCAACGACGCGATCGGTAGCCTTGTCTATAGCCTTCGGGTAGCGGGTGAGATACCAGTCGCGCCAACCCTCGTAGTCCTGAGCAGGGCACTCGCGAATCAATTCCGATACTTGGCCGACCTGATTCGGCCTCGTTGCGTGAGCGAAACGGTTGGCAAGGTTGATGAGAGGGCTGACATACTTCCCGTATGCCGGACGATTTCCTATCAAGCGCCCGCGCAGATGTTGTGGAGTGAGTCTGATCTTCATGAAATGCTTGCGATCGGCAGTTGGATCTGCGTCGACCGGTCCGGCCGCGGCGCGGGTTCATGTCGGGCGGAGTAACCGTCCGCCGACTCCGGCGTTATCGTGCGCGGGATCGAGAGCTGCAGGTCGGTCTCCTGACCGGTTACTACGGCGAACCCATAGTGACGGTTGACGTGCCGGCAGGGTCGTCCGGTCTCCTGCCGAGCGCGCACGAAGTCGACGTGCGCGTCCAGCCGCCGCTGCGCGTACGCGCGGCCTGACGGCACGGCGGCATCGATGGCGCGGCGAATCGGTCGTTCGAGGCCGGCATCGACCTCGAAGCCGACGCTGGATCGGCCGCTGGCGATGGCGGCGGCGGCGGTCGTTCCCGTGCCGAGAAAGGGGTCGAGCACGGTGTCGCCGATCAGCGAGTGCATCTGAATCAGGCGGTACGCCAGCTCGAACGGGAACGCCGCGCTGCGCGCGCGAGCGTCCGGATCATCGACATCGGGAATGCCGAAGTGCTGCCTGGCGCCGATCAGATCGACCCAGACGTCGGAGAACCAGGCGTTGCGTTCCTCCCAGAAGAAGGCGCTGCGCCGACGCCGGCTCTTGTCGGCGGGCGAGAACTTTCGCCGGCCGCCCTTGCGCAGGATCAGGATGTATTCGTGCTCGTAGGTGACGTAGGCGCCTGCCGGCAGCATGCCGGAGCCCAGGAATTTGTTCGGCGCATTGGTCGGCTTGCGCCACAGAATGTCGGGCAGCACGGAGAAGCCCAGGCGCGACGACTCCTGCAGAATGCGGCTGTGGTTGGAGAACAGACGGAACTCGCCGCCGATCGTGCGCGTGGCGTCGCCGACGTTGATACACGCCAGGCCGCCCGGGCGGAGGACCCGGTGACACTCGCGCCAGACATCGTCGAGGACGGCGTGCATGAGCTCGAATGCCCGCACTCCGTCCCCGTCGGACAGCGCGGTGCCGATCAGCGGGTCCAGGGCGATGAACTGCCGGTCCCACATCTCGATCATCGGGTAGGGAGGCGAGGTCACCACCAAGTCGATCGAGCCGTCGACCAGCGGGTGCATACGCCGAGAGTCCGACAGGAGAATCCGATGCGTCGTGTCCATCAGGATCGAAGCTTGAAGTCACTTCCGGCGGTCAGCGCGCGCGGGCGAGCGGCTGACCCTGACCGGGGGCGTGCGGGGGCTCCAGGATACGGCGCTGGCGGTCGGTGACGGGCAGGTCGCCGGGCACGGGGTAGTCGGCCGCCCATGACGCGCCGTGATGGTGGTACTTGTAGAACAGCGTGCGGCGCTCGCCGGCTCCGGACCAGGGCAGCGCGCCGTGCGTGAGCGCCTCCGTGAACAGCACCGCGGTGCCGGCCGGCCCGGTGACCGCCTGCACGAACGGCGGCCGGCGGGTCAGGTCCTTCCACTCGTCAGGAAACGGGTAGTTGCTCTTGTGACTGCCGGGCACGCAGCCGAAGCCGCCGTCATGCGGCCCCACGTCGGCCAGGTTGTACGCGGCCACGAACAGCCCGCTGTACATGCGCCCGTTGCGGAAGTCGTAGGACTGGATCGGGTTGTAGGGGGTGCCGCCGCCGTGCAGCGTGGCGCCGATCGGGCTGAGGCCCGCGCGGATGACGTCCAGGTAGACGTGGTCGAGCCGGAACCCGTCGCCCAGCACCTCGCGCAGGTACGGCGCCACCGACGGGTTGTCGATGACGTCCAGGAACGGCCGGCCCCAGCCGAGCATGCCGCCGAAGCGATGGGTCGCGGCGTCGGCGGCCATGCCGTCTTCGATGTGTTCGTCGAGCAGTGCGTTCAACGCCTGCAGCTGATCGCCGTCGAGCGCATTCGGGATCGTCAGGTAGCCCTGCAGATCGAACAGGTATCGTTCGTTGTCGGTCATGTACGACCTCCCCCACGGATGGTGAGCCTACCAGCGCCGGCGGGCGTCCAGCCACCGCGCGCCGCGCCGGCCGCGGTCATCCGGAGAGCGCCTGCGCGCGGTTCATGCGCCGCTGCGACTGCACCAGGCCGTGGTAGATGCCGCCGGCCGCCATCAACTCGGCGTGGGTGCCGAGCTCGCCGATCCGTCCCTTGTCGAGCACTACGAGGCGGTCGGCGTTGCGCAGGGTGGCCAGACGGTGAGCGATCGCAAAGGTGGTGCGCCCGCGCACCAGCGCAAACAGCCCCTCCTGGATCAACTCCTCGGTCTCGCTGTCTACCGCCGCCGTCGCTTCGTCCAGGATGAGGATGCGGGGATCGTGCAGGACGGCGCGAGCGATCGCGACCCGCTGGCGTTCGCCGCCGGAGAGCCGTTGCCCGCGCTCGCCGACCGTGGTGTCGTAGCCGTCCGCGAAGGCGCAGATGAAGTCGTGGGCGCCGGCGACCTTGGCGGCGGCGATCAGCTCCCGGCGCGCGGCGTCCGGCTTGGCGTAGGCGATGTTCTCCGCGATGGTGCCCGCGAACAGGAAGGTCTCCTGCAGCACGACGCCGATCTGCCGGTGCAGGTCGCGCTGCTCGATGTCCCGCAGGTCGACACCGTCGATCGTGATCCGCCCCTCGTCGGGGTCGTACAGCCGCATCAGCAGATTGATCAGGGTCGACTTGCCGGCGCCGGAGTGGCCGACGATGCCGATCAGCTCACCCGGCTCCACCCGCAGGGAGATGTCGTCCAGCACCGGTTCATGGCTCTTGTAGCCGAATACCACGGATTCGAAGCTCACCCGGCCGGCTATCCGCAGGCGGCGGGGGCTGGCCGCATCGGCGACCTGGGGCGGCTCGTCGATGATCTCGAATACCCGCTCGGCGGCGCTCATCGACTCGGCGAATCGCCGGGGGAGGCTGGCGATCCAGGTCAGCGGACCGTAGATCATCATCGCGTACTGGACGAACTGCACCAGCTCGCCCACCTTCATCTCCTCCCCCAGGACGAGGTAGCCGCCGGCCAGAAAGACCAGGAACTCCCCGGCCCGCATGACGAAGCTCCAGGTCGGCGTGAGGGTTGCCCAGGTCCGCTCGTTCTGCAGCATCACGTCGCGCAGCTCGGCCGAGCGCTGCCGGAAGCGGCCGACTTCGGACCGCTCGCGGCCGAACGCCTTGACCACCCGGATGCCGGCCAGGATGTCCTCCAACAGCGTGTCGACCTTGTCGAACATCCGGTTTTCGCGGCGGAACAGCGCCCGCACCTTGTTCCACACGCTCTGCGCCAAGAGGACGACCACCGGCACCGGGACGAGCACCAGCACCGCCAGACGCCACTCGCGCAGCAAGAGGATCACGGCGACGCCGATCAGGAAGAGCACCTGCGCGACGCTTTCGTTGAGCCCGAAGTTGATGAACGTCTGGATCTTACTCGTGTCCCGGCTGACCCGGTTGAGGATGTCGCCGGCGTCGCGGGCGCTCAGGTACGCAAGCGACAGCTTCTGCACGTGGGTGAACACCATGCGGCGCAGATCGCCGGCCAGGCCGGTGGCGACCTGCGCCGTCGCCCGGTGGCGCAAGGCGTCCAGCAGCGCGCTGCAGCCGTATGCCAAGGCCAGCGCGCCGACCAGCGTCAGTACGGCGGCGAGCTCGGCGCGCCGCGGGGTCAGGTAGTCGTCGATGAGGATGCGGGTGATCTCCGGCGGCAGGAGCATCAGCAGGGCGTGGGCCGCGAACAGCACGGCCGCCGCCGCCACCCAGCGGAGCTGCCGCCGCGCGACCTCCCAGAGCCGGCGCGCCATGGCCGCCCTGTTCGTGCACGCCCGGCAGACCCGGGTACCCGCCTCGCGACGGCGGCCGCAGGTGGGGCAGATATCTTCGTCCGGCTCATCGCGGTAGCGGTCTTCCCGTCCTTCGATCATCCGGTTGAGCGTCCGGGCCAGGGTCGCGTAGCGGGGCGCGTGGCTCATCGAGTAGCGCGCCAGCGTCCGCGCTCCGTCGCCGCCGCGGCCGTCGGCCGCCGACGGCTCGGCGACCAGCCGGCCCGAGCCGACCATGGTGTCGGCGTGGAACCGCTCCACGTCCGCAAGCGCGATCGCGTTCCATGCCGACTCGCCCGCCGGCCGCACCGCGACCAGGGTGGCGCCGACCACGGTCCAGCCGTCGCCGTACCGGGAGTCGGCGGTCAGGTCGGCCGGCAGCGCGTAGCGGACCTCCTCGCCGTCCAGGACCTCGGCAACCTCGCGGCCGACGTCGGCCGGCAGCTCGAAGCGGAGCCTCATGGCCGTAACCGCGTCGTCCGGCCGCTCACAGGAGCCCTTCCAGGGTGCGCAGCACCGAGCGATCCAGGCGGGTGTAGTCGGCCACCTCGAACCGGTTGCCGTCGACGTCGACGATCACCAGCCGTCCCTCGCCCACCATCGTGACGTTGTTCTTGCCGCTCTGGACGGTGAAGCGGCGCCGGCCGGCGTCGGTTTCCACCGTCCAATAGGAGTAGCCGAACTCCTCCTTGAGCGATTCGACCCGCTCGATCGACGGCGTGAAGTAGCGCCGGTCGAGCTCGTCGCGGAGGATCGCTGCCTGTTCGGGCGTGAGCTCGTCGAGCGATTCGACGATACCGATCTCATCGCCGTCGCGGTCGCGCAACGAGACGTAGCGATCGGCGGCGCTGAGCGGAAAGGCGCGGAAGGCGCCGATCCGCTCGTACCGCTCAGGCTGCTCGCCGCCGCGCACCGCCAGCGTGAGGAAGCCGCCGGCCGTGCGCTCGAGTTCCAGCTCGGAGGCTTGCAGCATGCGCGTCCGGTGCGCCCGGCGGCGCTTTTCGGCCGCGTCCGCGGCGTCTGCGTCGCCGCCGGGTCGTTCGTTCATCGCTGCGCGCCGACGCCGATCACCTGCAGCGCATCGCGCTGCTTGCGCACCAGCCTGGCGTAGATGCCGTCGGCGGCCGTCAGCTCGTCGTGGGTGCCCTGCTCGACCAGGCGGCCCTTCTCCAGCACCGCCAGGCGGTGCGCCATGCGCAGGGTCGACAGCCGGTGCGCGATGGCGATCGTCGTGCGGCCGCTGATCAGCCGTTCCATCGCCAGCTGGATCATCTCTTCGGTCTCCGAGTCTATCGAGGAGGTCGCCTCGTCCAGGATCAGGATACGCGGATCGATCAATACGGCGCGGGCTATCGACAGCCGCTGCCGTTCGCCGCCCGACAGGCCGTGGCCGCGGGTGCCGATCCGGGTGTCGTAGCCGTCCGGGAGCCGGGTGACGAAGTCGTGCGCGAACGCCGCCTTGGCGGCGGCGACGATCCGGGCATGACTTGCGTCCGGCCGCCCGTAGGCGATGTTCTCCGCGACGGTACCGTCGAACAGGTAGGGGTCCTGCAGGATGATGCCGACCTGCCGGCGCAGGTCGGCGATCCGCAGATCGCGCACGTCGATGCCGTCGATCAGCACCTGGCCCGTGTCGGTGTCGTACAGCCGCGTGATCAGGTTGATCAGCGTCGACTTGCCGGCGCCGGTGTGGCCGACCAGGCCGAGCACCTCCCCGGCGGCGGCGCTCAGATCGATGGCGTGCAGCACCGGTTTGTTGGGCTCATACGCGAAGGTGACGCCGCGCAGCTCGACCGAGCCGCGCACGTGCGGCAGCGCCACCGGGTCGGCGCGCTCGGCTACCTCCGGTACCGCGTCGACCACCTCGAAGATGCGGTGCGCGGAGTTCATCGCCATCGACCACCACTCGACCACCATCGTCATGAAGCGCAACGGCTCGTACAGCAACGCCGAGTAGGTGACGAGGGTGATCAGCACGCCGAGGGTGAGCGCGCCGCCGATCACCTGCCAGCCGCCCACCGCCCAGATGAGCAGGGCGCCGGTCTGGGTCAGAAAGGCGACCGCCGGGAACAGACCGGCGAGCGTTCGCTGCGTGCGCAACTGCGCTACGCGCACGGCGTCGTTGGTCGGCGTGAATCGTTCGATCTCCTGCTGCTCCTGGCCGAACGCCTTGACCACGCGCACGCCGGTCAGCGAGTCGTCGACCACGCCGTTCAGAATCGCCAGCGAACGGTGCTGCCGGCCGAACAGGCGCCACAGCTTCGGGAACAGTCGGTTGACGATCAGGACCACGGCCGGCGCCGGCAGCAGCAAGAGCAGCGCCAGCCCCGGCTGCAGCGCGACCATGGCGGCGACGATCGCCAGTATCTGGACCAGGTTGACGACGAAGTACGGCAGGCCGTCGATGAAGAACTGGTTCAGGTTCATCGAGTCGTGGTTGACCCGGACCATCAGACCGCCGGTGTGCTTGCGGGCGAAGAAGCCGAGCGACAGGCGCTGCAGGGCGCTGAAGATATGCGACTTGAGGTCGTAGACCATGTGCACGGAGACCCGCGCGTTGAGCCGCTGGTACATCATCTGGGCGCCGACGCCGGCGCCGTGCACGGCGATGATCAGCAGTACCACCTCCAGCACGCGCCCGTGGAAGCGTCCGGCGGGATCGAGCACGTCATCGAACAGCACGCGGCCTGAGAGCAGCGGCGCGGCGGTCCTGAGCGCCGTGCTGGCGATCATGGTGCCGGCGATGAACGCCACGAGACGCCGGTACGGGCGCAGGTAGCCGAGTACCCGGAGGAACAGGCCGCGCTTGTCGATGCAGCGCGGGCAGACGGCGCGGTTCTGATCGGGGTAGCGCAGGCCGCAGGTGGGGCAGGTCTGCTCGCGCACCGCCTCGGCGGCCGGCGGTTCGTCGCCCTTCTGCAAGGCGGCGACGGCGCCGGCGAACGTCCCGAACTGTCGGGCCCGGCTGTTGCTGAAGCGCAACAACAACCGCTCTTCGGTAGCGACGCCGGCGCTGTCGGGAGCCGCGCGGCCGGCGGTGAGCAGCCCGCCGGAGACCAGACTCTCGACCTGTAGCGGACCGATCCGGTCGAGCGCCAGGCTTTCGATGCCGCCGGAGGTGACGACGTGCAGGGAGGTCGGCGTGGCGACGGCCCACTCCTCGCCGTAGCGCCCGTCCAGACAGAGGTCGGAGCTGATCGCGTGCAGGATATTCCGGTCCTGGACGCCGGCGGCGGACAACCGCTCTCGTATCGACTCCGGCACTCCGGCGTTCATGGGGGCGAAATGCCGACGGTGCTACGCGCGGTCTACGGCACCGCGCGGACGGCGTCCACGAAGCGGTCGATGAACTCCCCGGTGGTGTCCCAGGTGGTCATCAGGCGGGCCACGCCGTGCTCCGGGTCGAACACGTAGTAGGGGAAGCGGCCGATGGTCGCGTCGATCACCGCCGGCCGCAGCCTTGCGAAGACGCCGTTGGCCTGTACCGGATGCAGTATCTCCACGTCGGTTTCGGCGCGCAGGCGCGCGGCCAGGTGGGCGGCCATGGCATTGGCGTGCGCGGCGTTGCGGCGCCACAGATCGCCTTCGAGCAGTGCGCTGAACTGCGCGGCCAGGAAGCGCATCTTCGACAGCAGCTGCAGCCCCTGCTTGCGCACGTAGCCGACGTGATCCAGCGGCGTGAAGGCGACGACCGCCTCGCCCATGAGGAGCCCGTTCTTGGTGCCGCCAAAGGAGAGGAGGTCCACGCCCAGGTCGCGGGTGCACTCGCGCAACTCCATGCCAAGGCTGACGGCGGCGTTGGCGATCCGCGCCCCGTCGACGTGCAGCAGCAGGCCGTGGTCGTGCGCAAGCCGGGCGATGCCGGTGATCTCCGCCGGCGTGTAGACGGTGAGCAGCTCGGTCGCCTGCGTGATGGAGATCAGGCGCGGCCGATTGCTGTGGTCGCTGGGCGCGGCGGACGCCAGCCGCCGCACCGCTTCCAGGTCGATCTTGCCGTGCTCGTGCGGCGCCTCCATCACCTTGCACCCGACCAGGCGCTCGATCGCCCCGCACTCCGCCCACGCCAGGTGCGCGGCCGAGGTGGTGATCACCGCCTCGTAGGGCCGGCAACAGGAGGCGACCGACACCACGTTGGCGGCGCTGCCGTTGACCACCGGGAACACTTGGACGTCGTCGCCGAAGTGGCGGGCGAACGCCGCCTCGGTGCGGCGCGTGTGCTCGTCCTCGCCGTAACCCGGTACGTGACCGTGATTGGCCGCTTCGATCGCCGCCAATACCTCCGGGTGGGCGCCGGAGCTGTTGTCGCTGTAGAAGGAGAGTGATCCGCTCAACCTGGAAAGACCTCGACCTGACCGCGGTCAACGCGGCTGCCCATCAGCACCGTCATGAAGCCGCCGTCCGGGATCGAATCGCCGCCGGCATCCAGGCCGCCCTCCTCGACGATCAGCAGCAACGGATTCTGGATGTCCGCCTGCGTCTCGTACTCCATCAGGATGACCGGCACGCGTGCGCCGCCGCTATCGGCGTAGTCGCCGTACAGCGCACCGCCGTGGGAGACGAACTCCGCTTCCACCTCACGGTCGCCGTCCAGGATCGGCGGCACGGCCGGATACCGCGCGAACTCCAGCCGGGCGGGGACGAACCGGTCCGGGTCGGCCGGCGCTTCGAAGAACCAGGTGCCGCCGGCGTCGATCACCGCCGCGCGCGGCCCCGGCGTCAGCCCGTCGGCGATGAAGTAGACGCGCAGCTCCGGGTCGCCGCCGCGGATGACCGCAAGCAGGAAATAGAGGTGCTCGGCGCCGGCGAGATCGAACAGCAGGTATTCGGCGGCCACCGCGCCGGCGGTCGAGCGCACCTCGATGGCGCGCCTGTTCGTGATCTGGTAGTCCAGGCTGTCCGCCTGCAGGCCGCGCTCGGCCGCCTCCGCCATCGCCTGAAAGTCGCGCAGGGTCACCGAGCCGCCGGTGCCCAACTGCCGCCAGAACCGCGGATCGGCCGTCGATGTGGCCCGCGGTTCGGGCGCGCGCGCTGCGCGTCCAAACAGGCCTCCGAACAAGCGGCGTCCGGGACGGCCGGCGCCGGGCGGTCGCCGGTCGCTCATCGGCCGGACCCTCGCATGCGGAGACGCGTCCGGGGGCGCATCCGGGGCGCGTCAGTACCGGCGGCCGACCGACCGCAGCAGCCACCAGGCGGCGCCGGCGATCAGCGCGATCACGAGCAGTCCCGTGAGCAGACCGCCGCCTCCGTAGGCGCCCGGCGCGGGGCCGTAGTAGTAGCCGCCGCGGCTCATCAGGATGCTCATCATGGCGGCGTCGGTCATCGCGTCGTACAGGATCCAGGTGCCCAGGGTCGGGTGCAGGTAGCCGTAGCCGCCCAGGCCGGCGTTGTAGTTGACGTTGACGTTGCGGCCGTCGACCCGCGTGGTCTGCGGGATGTGCGTCGGCCGCGCCGCCGGCTCCCTGGCGTAGCGCGACGGAAACTGACCGGTGTTGCGCTGCCGGAACGCCGTCTCTGCCTGCGAGCGGTTCCGGAACGTGGTGCCGGCGGTGCGGGAGCGTTCGTACTGGGCGCGGCTGACGCCGCCGGTGTTGGCTCGCGAGGAGACCCCGCGCGTGCCGGACAGCGTGCTGCGTGTGGTGGTCGTGCGGCTGCCGGAGCCGAACACGGAGCGGGTGGAGCGGGAGGAGAACGATCGGGAGGAGCCGAAGCTGGAAAACGAACGCCCGCCGGAGAAGCCGCCCATGCGCCGCGCCAGCGCATCGTCGGCGGTCAGCAGCAGGATGCTGGCGATCGCTATGACGCAGGCCGCCTTGCCGGCAGCCGGGCGAGGCCGGATCACGGGGCGACGGCCGGCGCCGCCGGGGCCACGTTGGGGTCAACCGCGCCCGCGTAGATGAGCGCCACGACGATGAAGCTGGCCGCGGCGATCGCGGCGGCGGCGGTGTTGCGCTTGGACCTGACCTCATCGGACAGGGCGGCGCGCGGCAGAAACACCCGGTCGGCGATCACGCGACCGAACACCAGCAGGATCAGGCCGCAGACGCCGATCACCGCCGTGATCAGCACCTCCGTCCCCAGATCGCTGCCGGCGCCGGCCACCGCCGTGCGCACGATCACGCCCTGCGCCACCAGGAAGCCGGCGAAGCTGACGCCGGCCGCGACGTTCTTGTCATCTTCGATCACGCCGTGCACGTCGTAGCTGGTGATCGCCTGGAACACCAAGCCGTCCAGCACCAGCAGCGCCTGGCCCACGAGCCAGTAGATGGCGATGTCGCGCAGCAGCGACAGGAAGCCGGCGCTCTGCCCGTCCATCACGCCGGAGATCATCAAGCCGGTCGCTATGGTCATGCCGCCGACCACGAAACCGGTCCCCGCGCTGCGCTCCTGCACCATCTCGTGCGCGGTGGAGAACGAGTGGAGCACCAGCCAATCGTTGATGACGCCGCTCAGGCGCAGCAGGAGGATGGCGATGACGCCCACGACCGCCAGGTTGGCCAGATCCGTGAGCAGTCCCGTGCCCGACCCGCGCGCGGCGCCGGCGATCACGAACCCCAGTCCCAGCAGGTAGGCGCCGAAGCTGATGCCGACCGCGTCGTTGCCGTTGTCCGCGATCTCGTGGTCGATGTGGTAGCGCGTCGTCAGGTTGTAGAAGAGCTTGCCCAGGAACACCAGCAGCATGCCGACTGCAAAGTGCGGGACCCGTTCCAGGACGAGCGTGAGCGTAGCCAGAAGCGTCTGCATAACGGTGTGTGTTTACGCTAAACATGTAAGCACTTACAGTCAACCGCACGATGGTGGCGACCCTGCGCCGGCGCCTGTACGAGGTGCTGGAGCGCGCGCGTGACGACGACCCGCTGAGCTCCGCCGTGGACATCGCCATCATCAGCGTGATCGTCGTCAACGCGCTGGCCATCGTCGTCGAGACGTTGCCGTGGGTCACGCCGGGGCTGAGGCGCGCGCTGCACGGGCTGGAAGTCGCCTCGGTGGCCCTGTTCACGGTCGAGTACCTTCTGCGGCTGTGGACCGCCCGCTATCGCCGCCCGGCGCAGGGGGGCGTGGTCGGCGCGCTGCGCTTCGCGGTGTCGCCGGCCGGGTTGATCGATCTGATCGCGATCGTCCCGTTCTACCTGCCGTTGCTCGGGATCGACCTGCGCATCGTGCGGGTGCTGCGCATCGCCCGCTTCCTGCGGCTGCTGAAGCTCAGCCGGTACATGCGTACGGTGTCGCTGTTCGGCAAGGTGCTGCGCGAGCGGCGGGACGAGTTGGTGATCACGGTGATGATGACCACCCTGTTGCTGCTGGTCGCATCGGTCCTCATGTACTACCTCGAAGGGGACGCGCAGTCGGACAAGTTCCCGAACATCCTTTCGTCGCTGTGGTGGGCGGTGGTGACCCTCACGACGATCGGCTACGGCGACGTGGTGCCGGTCACCGGCTGGGGCCGGCTGCTGAGCGGGCTGGTGGCGGTGATGGGGATCGGCCTGGTGGCGGTGCCGACCGGCATCGTCAGTTCCGGCTTCATCGAGGAGCTGGCCAAGCGGCGGAACGCCCGCCGTGAGCCGCCTCCGGCCGACCGCGTCTGCCCGCATTGCGGCCGCCCCCTGGAGGACCGGAGTGCGCCGCCGTCAGCGCACCTTGATCAGGATCACGAGTGAGACCAGCGTGAACATGATCTGCACCAGCGCGAAGCGCACCACGACCTGGGTGCTCGACCAGCCCAGGTTGTTGCGCATGTGGTCATGCAGCGGGAACCGCAGCTTGGCGAAGATGGCGATGCGCAGGAACCGCAGCAGCGCGACCTTGATCAGCCCGGTGCCGCCGTTGACCAGCAGCACGCCGGAGACGATGAAGATCAGGAACGGATTGCCCGAGTTGATGACCAGGACGCCGAGCAGCAGCCCGACCGCCCGCGAGCCGGCATCGCCCATCAGGAGCTGGCTGGGATGGGCGTTGTACCACAGGTAGCCGGTCAGGCAGCCGACCATCGCGAACGACAGCATCGCCCACTTGGCGCCGTCGGCGTAGTGCGGCAGGCGCAGGTAGGCGGAGATCTGATCGTGGCCGAGCACGAAGTAGAGCAGCCCGCCCAGGCTCAGGAGCGCCTGGATCGCCAACATGCCCGACAGGCCGTCCACGCCGTCCGTGCAGTTGGTGGCGTTGATCGCTCCCCAGATCAGGATGGTGCCGCCGGCGATGCAGAAGATCGGCGGCACCGTCACGACGGCGGTGGTGAACGGCAGCCAGATCTGCGCCGGCTCCGTGTTGCACACCAGCAACGCGGCCGCCAGCGAGATCGCCAGGTCGACCAGCCCCTTGCGGTACTCGTGCCATCCGCCGGCGCTGCGGTCGTCCAGGAAGCCGGCGATCATCGCCAGCGTCACGCACAGCACCACCCCGAGGTACGGCAGCTCGAGCGGAGCGGTGAGGATGCCGACGACGGCGAACACGATGCCGAACACCATCCCGGCGCCGGTCGGCTTGCCGACCGCCGCCTCCTTGTCGACCGCGTGCTCGCGGCCGCGGTCGCGGGGCAGGAACCCGATCCACCGGGGCAAGACGACCCAGGTGGCCAGCGACGAGACGACCAGCGCGGCGCTGGCCACGACGAAATGCGAGCTCAGCAGGCGAAACGGCCCGTACAGCTGCTGCAGGGTGTCGCCGAGCAGAAACAACATGGCGGTGCGCCGATCCTACCCCGGTTGCCCGCGGCCGCGCAGGCCGCGGGTTCCGCCTGACGGGAGCGCCGGTTGTTTCCCTTGACGGCGCTGCAGTGGGGGACGCTGCTGGGCAGCGCCGCGCTGGTGGGGGTCACCAAGACCGGCCTGCCGGGACTGGGGCCGGTGGTGGCGCCGATGATGGCGGCGGCGTTCCCGGTGCGCGCCTCGGTAGCGATCGTGCTGCCGCTGTTGATCGCCGCCGACCTGGTGGCGATCGTGCACTTCCGGCGTCACGTGGTCCGATCCTACCTGATCCGGCTGGTGCCCGCCGCGCTGGGCGGCATCGTCCTGGGGACGGCGTTGCTGCGCGTGGTCGACGACGCGCAGCTTCGCCTGCTGATCGCGTTGATCGTGGTGGCGACCGTCGTGGCCGGCGCGGCGGCGGCGTGGCGTCCGGCTGGCGGGTCACCGGGCGCCGCGGGACGGGCGGACCCGGCAGCCGGCGGCGGCCCGGCGTCCGGCGCGGGCGCTCCGAGATCGGAGCCGCGGGGCGCGCGGACCGGCATCGCCATCGCGCTGGGGATCCTGGCGGGCGCCACGTCGATGGTCAGCAACGCTTCCGGCCCGATCCTGACCGCCTACCTGTTGGCGATGCGGTTGCCCAAGCATGAGTTCATGGGTACCGGGGCGTGGTACTACTTCATCCTCAACCTTTTGAAGGTGCCGTTTCACGTGGCGATCGGCACGATGACCGGCGCGACGCTGGCGCTGAACGCCGTGGCCGCGCCGGTGGTGCTGGCCGGAGCGGCGGCGGGCGTGTTGATCGTCCGGCGCCTGCCGGAGCGGGTGTTCCGCGCGGCGGCCATGGGGTTGGCCGTGCTGGCCGCCGGCAACCTGGCGGTCCAGGCGTTCCTGGGGTGATCGGGCGTCTTGCTGACGCCACTCACAGGGCTGGATCGAGTCTCTCGTCAAGATCGCGCCGGATGTCGCGCAGGTCGACCGGAGGCAGGTGCTTCCAGCGTGCCTGCCAGCCGGCAGCGGGATCGCCGGCCTGCAGATGGCAGGTGTCGTTCAGCAGTTCGAGCGCGGTGTGGCCGTCGTCGAACGTGGTGACGACCGACAGCCCGCAGTTGTCCAGCGCGAACCGCCACACGCTGGCGGGCGGCAGGTTCAGCAGACGCACGATCGCCGCGCGCAGCGAGCCGCCGTGCGCGACCAGCAACAGGTCGCCGTCATCCCGGGCGTGCGCGTCTCGCAGCCGGTCGACCGCGGCCGCTACCCGCGCGAACAGGTGCCGCATGCTCTCCCCGCCCGGTGGAGCCCACGTGTCGCCCCCGGAGAGCCGCGCGGCGTAGCGGTGCGGGTCGCGGGCTGCGATCTCCGCGTCAGTCAGCCCCTCCCAGGCGCCGTAGCTCCGCTCCCGCAGCGCGGGCAGGGTGATCAGCGGCAGCTCCCGGCCGCGCATGATCGGCTGCGCCGTTTGCGTGACGCGCTCCAGGTCGCTCGCGTACGCGGTCGTGAAGCGCGTCGGCCGCAGCCGCGCGGCGGTGGCTTGCGCCTGCGCGCGTCCCCGGGCGTTGAGCGGCACGTCCGACTGTCCCTGCCCGCGGCCCGTGAGGTTCCAGTCGGTCTCCCCGTGGCGCACCAGAAACCATGAGGTGGTCCTAGAAAACTGGACAGGTTGCTAAGGTGTACTCCAGGCCTTGAGGAGGGCCGACCAGATGGCCAGGAAACGGCGGCGATTCACCGCCGAGTTCAAAGCGCGCGTGGCGCTCGAAGCGCTCAGCGGCGACCGCACGATTCAGGCGATCGCCGCCGATCACGCGGTGCATCCCAACCAAGTCAGCGACTGGAAGCGGCAAGCCGTCGACGGCTTGCACGACCTGTTCGCCACCGGCGCCAAGCGCCGGCAGGACGATCACGAAGCGATCATCCACGACCTGCACGCCAAGATCGGCGAGTTGACCGTGGAGCGCGATTTTTTAGCGCGCGGGCTCGCTCGTTGAGCCGCGACCAACGGCGCACGATGGTCGATCGAGCCCACCAACACCTGAGCGTCAGCCGGCAGTGCCGGCTGCTGGCGATGAGTCGCTCGACGCTGTACTACGCGCCGCAGGGCCACAGCGCCGAGACCTTGGCGCTGATGCGCCGCATCGACCAGTTGTACCTGTGCTACCCGTTCTACGGCAGCCGCCAGATGGCGCGCCATCTCGAACAGGAGGAAGTGACGGTCGGCCGCCACCGGGTCCGCCGGCTGATGCATCTGCTCGGCCTGGAGGCGATCTACCGCAAGCCGCGCACCAGCACGGCGCATCCCGAACACTGCGTGTACCCGTATCTGCTGCGCGGCCTGAGCATCGAGCGGGCGAACCACGTGTGGTGCGCCGACATCACCTACATCCCGGTGCAGGAAGGATATCTGTACCTGGTGGCAGTCATGGACTGGGCGAGCCGGCGGGTGCTGGCGTGGCGGCTGAGCAACACGCTGGACACCGCGTTCTGCCTCGCGGCGCTCGACGAGGCGCTGCGGCGGTACGGACGGCCGCAGGTCTTCAACACCGATCAGGGCAGGCAGTTCACGAGCCGGGCGTTCACCGAGCGGCTGCGGGCGGCCGGCATCCGGTGCTCGATGGATGGCCGCCGCCGATGCATGGACAACGTGTTCATCGAGCGGCTGTGGCGGTCGTTGAAGTACGAGGCGGTCTACCTGCACGAGTTGGCCGACGGCAGGGCGGCGCGGCGGGTGATCGGGCAGTGGATGGCGTTCTACAACGAGCAGCGGCCGCACTCGGCGCTCGGCGGGCGCACGCCGGCGCAGTGCTACGACGGCACGCGGGCGGCCAGCGAGCAGGCGGCGTAGCGATGGACCGACGAAGTCACCAGACAGGAGGGCCGCTGATTCAAGACAGGCGGCGGATGACCGCGCTGATGCCGGTCTACGAGGCGAGCGGGTGTGAGTGGCGACCGCCATCCCAGGATCGAGGTCGTCGCCCGGCACCCCGGCCTTACCGCCGCATTCGCAAGCGAAGCGACCGAGGGGGTAGCGCAACCACCCGAGTACACCTTATTCTGCCCCTCAACCTGTCCAACCAACCAGGACCACCTCACCATCTACCCATCAGTGCGCTCCAGTATCCCGCAAAAACACGCCGGCTGGATCAGGCGAACGGCCGGGCGCCCAGTTCCTTCAACTCCACGCGCAGGATGATCTTGATGCGGCTTGCGAAGTGGCGGAGGACGTGGTAGTGAAATTGCCATGAAAAGAACCATTGACCGCGCCGGCCGTATCGTCGTGCCCAAGGCGATTCGCGAAGCAGCGCAGCTACAACCCGGCACGGAGATCCGGTTTCGGCTGCGGGACGGCCGTGTGGAGCTCGAGCCGGTTCCGCTGACGGTCACGCTGCAGCGCCGCGGCTCTCTCGTGGTCGCGGTACCACCGGTGGAACAGCCCGTCCTGCGGACCACGGAGGTGGAGGAAACGATCGGCGAGCTTCGCCGCAGGCCGGTGGCGCGCGGACTTGCGGAGTGACCCGCTATCTCTGCGACACGAGCGTCCTGATTGCGGCCGTAAGTTCATGGCACGAATTTCACCCCCGAACCCACGCCGAGATTGAGCTACGAGAGCGCAATGACGAGCAGTTGGTCGTCGCCGCCCACTCGTTGGCGGAGACCTATGCCGTCCTCACGCGTCTGCCGGCGCCGCATCGGCTCCGGGCGGCTGATGCCGTCGCTCTGATCGAGAGGAATTGGAGTGATACGCCGACCGTACACCTGACTGGCCCCGAAATGTGGGGTGCGCTGCACGAGGCAGAGCGGCGCACGGTGATCGGCGGGCAGATGTATGACGTACTTATCGCGGTAGCCGCGCTGAAGGCACGGGCATCGACGATCGTTACCTGGAACGTGCGCCACTACGCAGCCTTCGCGCCCGCCATCGACGTGATGACACCTCCATGATCTGCCGGGCTTGCCGGGCATACCGGTAGCCGCCGGCCGCTACAGGCCGGCGGCCAAGCTGCGCAGGTGGTGGGCGAAGTGCTCGGCCAACACCTCGGCGTAGGTGCCGGGGTGCGCTTCGAGCGTCGCCCGCACGGCCGGCCCCAGTTCGGCATGGGTCAGGGTGGAGCCGAAGGTGCAGTGCAGTATCTGCCGCCCCGGCGCGCGGAATCCCGCGCCGGCGGCCACGTCCTGCCACCGCTCCAGATAGACCGCCTCCAGCTCCGGCCCGCTCAGGCGCTCGGGCGGCGGCACCCGCTCCACGGTCGCCGACACGTGATAGGTCGCCCGGTCGGTATCGTAGCGGGAGCGGGCGAAGGCGATGATGCGCCGGAACAGCGCCTGGTCGTGGCGCGCCACCACGCGCAGCGCTTCGAGATAGGAGGTGCCGGCGGTCTTCACGTGAAAGCATCCCTCGGTGGCGCGCGCCAGCGCCGGATACATCGACAGCTTGTCCGACCCGGAGTGCAGCGACAGCTTGTACGGGCCGAAGTGGCGGGCGATGGCGAAGTGCCGGCGCAGCGATCGCTCCAGCGTCGGGCCGTCGCCCTTGTAGTCTACCCCTTTCTCGAAGTTGCCGAGGTAGCGCGGCGCCAGCGCCACCAGCGGGACGCCGCGGCGCCGGCACTGGTCGGCGATGACGTAGTGCTCGACCAGGGTGGTCGGCTGCTCGGTCTCGTCGACGGAGAGCTCGATCTCGTAGTCGCGGCCGGCGTTGCGGGAGCGGATCACCTGCGCCAGGTCCGCCGCGCGGTTCAGCGCCGGCCCGTACTTGACCGCGCAGCGCAGGCAGGCCTCCTCGGTGAACTCCAGCGTCAGGTCGCCCGGCAGCGTGATCGTGCGCCCGCGGTAGTCGGCTACCCAGTCGACCTGGTCGCGGACCGCCGCGTAGCGCTCGCGCAGGGTCGAATCGTCGTAGCGGTCGGCGTGTTCGTCCACGGCGTCCGATGGATCGATCGTGTAGAAGCGGAATCCCGCCGCGGTCGTCACCGCCACGTCGTCCGGGGTCTTGAGATGGTCGGCGTCCGCCCCGGTCGGACCGTCCCAGCCGGCCTGCGCCATGCCGGCCAGCGCGTCGGCCATCACGCCTGCGGGCGTGCGCCCGGTGCGCTGCATCTCGCGGATCGACTGCTGCGGAAAGATCGGCCGGATCGGCCCGCCGGCCGCGCGCAGTGCCTGCACGTGGCCCGGCGTCGCCAAGCCGATGCGGTCGCCGAAGCCGAAGCTGGGGGAGAGTCCGAGCGTGACCGCCTTGCCGTTGCGGCCGTCTTCATGGTCCATACGCAACCGTCAGTCTGATGGACTCGGCGCGGAAGCGGCAAGGTCCACTGGCACCACCGGATTGTCGAATCCGTCTTCGCCGGCCGGGGAAGACGTGCAGGAAAAGCGCGCCCGGACATCCCGCGGACGGCAGGCTCCTTTCGCGTATACCAGCCGGTAGGCACTGCTCAGGGACTCCGAGTATATGTCCGGCGTCGGCCGGTATTCCCACACCTTCACCGCAGTGCCGGTGGTCCGGGCGAGGGGCGGTCCGGTCGAGGAGGGTCCGGGCGGGGGCGCGTGGGGCCGCAGTCGTGCCATACTCAGGGGCCCTCTGCGGCGTGCGGCCGGCACACCGCCCTGAAGGCCGTTTGAGGAGGAACCAGCGCCATGCTGCCGCACATCGACGATCTGAAAGTGGACGACGGCTGCCGCCGCGGCTGGCGGCCGCGCAACTCGCCGGGCGCTGAAATGGGGGGGGCGGCACGAAGGGGGCGCCTGCCGCGCCCCACGCGGTAACGGAGATGCGCTTCTTCAACACCGCCGGGCCGATGCAACCGGACGCCCACTACTGCATCCCGCCGTTGAGCCGGCTGGACGAAAGCGAGGTGCGCACCCTCATGCGGCAGCAGCGCTACTTCGTGCTGCACGCGCCGCGCCAGACCGGCAAGACATCGGCCTTGCTGGCGCTCACCGACGAACTGAACGCCGGCGGCGCCTACCGCTGCCTCTACGTCAACGTCGAGAGCGGCCAGTCCGCGCGCGAGGACGTCGGCGCCGCCATGCGCGCCATCCTCAACGAACTGGCCGGCGAGGCGCGCATCGTGCTGGACGATCCGTTCCCGGCGCAGATCTGGCCG
Organism: Spirochaetia bacterium; assembly: GCA_965203515.1. GTDB lineage: Bacteria > Spirochaetota > Spirochaetia > SZUA-6 > Bin103 > CATQHW01. The sequence continues at coordinate 2,227,794 of OZ241907.1, read as the reverse complement.
GAGGCGCTGGAACGCGCCGGGCCGCACAACTGCCTGCGCGAAGTTCTGAGCCGCTGGGCGGCGGCCGACCGCAAACCGCTGGTGCTCCTGATCGACGAGATCGACGCGCTGGTCGGCGACACCCTGATCGCGGTGCTGCGCCAACTGCGCACCGGCTACGCGCGGCGCCCGCGGCACTTTCCGCAGAGCGTGATCCTGTGCGGGGTGCGCGACGTGCGCGACTACCGCATCCGTTCGAGCAGCGAAAACGCCGTGATCACCGGCGGCAGCGCCTTCAACGTCAAGGCCGAGTCGCTGCGGTTGGGGGATTTTTCAGCAACCGAGGTGCGTGCCTTGCTCGCCCAATACAGCGCCGAGACGGGCCAGCCGTGGACCGCCGCCGCCCTGGAAACGGTGTGGGAGCTGACCGCCGGCCAGCCGTGGCTGGTGAACGCCCTGGCCCACGAGGCGTGCGACCGCGGCCCCGCCGGCCGCGACCGCAGCCGCCCACTCACCGCGGACGCCATCCACGCCGCGCGCGAGCAGCTCATCGTGCGCCGCGACACCCACCTGGACCAGCTTGCCGACAAGCTGCAGGAAGCGCGCGTGCACCGGGTGATCGCCCCGCTGCTGAGCGGGCAGGCGACCACCGAGATGCGCCCGGACGACCTGCAGTACGTACGCGACCTGGGCCTGGCGGCGCGGGACGATCCGGTCCGCATCGCCAACCCGATCTACCGCGAGATGATCCCGCGCGACCTCACCTGGACCACTCAGGCGGCCTTCACGCACGACCCGGCGTGGTACGTGGACGCCGCGGGCAACCTGCGGCTCACCGAGCTGCTGGCCGCGTTCCAGGAGTTCTTTCGCGCGCACTCCGAGCACTGGATCGAGCGCTTTCAGTACCGCGAAGCCGGCCCCCAGTTGCTGTTGCAGGCGTTCCTGCAGCGCATCGTCAACAGCGGCGGGCGCATCGAACGCGAGTATGGCCTGGGCCGGATGCGCACCGACCTGCTGATCGTCTGGCCGGCCGCGGCGCCGCCCGGGCGCACCCGTCGGATGGTGATCGAGTGCAAGCTGCTGCACCGCAGCCTGGAGCGGACCATCCGCGACGGGCTCGCCCAGACCCGCGCCTACCTGGACCGCTGCGGCGCCGGCGAGGGGCACCTGGTGATCTTCGACCGCAGCGCGGACAAGCCGTGGGAGCAGAAGCTGTTCCGCCGCACAGCATCCGCATCCGACGCCGCCGGCCCGCCGATCACCGTGTGGGGTATGTAAGCGCCGGAGGACTTGGCGAAGGAGTTCGAGCCGTCCGCCGGTTCGCCCTCCGTTACCGGTTGGGCTCCGGCTCGATGGCATCACGCTGCTGCGCCGCGGACGGCATTGCAATCTCCGCAGTCCAGAGCTAGCCTTCGCCGCTGATGTACTGGCCAGTCCGGACATGGGCGATCTCATACTCCGGGAGTGTCGCGGCCATCAGGCAGGTGCCTTCCAGGAGCACGCCGCGCGTCCAGAAACTGAAACCGAGATTGTCGAATCCCCGTTCCCGGTTGACGGCGGCCAAGTCGTCTTCGGCGACCGGGAAGACGTGCGGAAAGAAGCGCTCCCGGACATCCCACGGACGGCAGGATCCGTTCGCGTATACCAGCCGCCCCCTGCCTGATACACGTCGAACGCCCCGCCGGCAGCGCGCTGCCGTCCGTCCAGGGACTCCTCCAGTTCGCGGAACCGCGCCTGCTCCTTGGCCAAGTAGTAATCCTTCTCGAACGTCGCGACGCGCACGTGCGCAGGCGCCGCCGCCGGCGGCCGCAGCGTGGTTTCGTCCATGATCGCCACGATGCCGTCGTAGACTCGATAACGCACCGGCAAGTCCTCACCTGCATGCAACGGCGGATTATCGATCCGGAACACTTCGTTGCCGGCAGCATCCACCTCCACCACCGAGCGGTTTCCTGCATGGTCTCCCCGGGAGAAGTTGACCAGCGTATTGCCGTTGCTCAGCCGGTAGGCACTGCTCAGGGACGGCGCGTAGTTGTCCGGCGTCGGCCGGTATTCCCACACCTTCACCGCAGTGCCGGCCGCCGCGTCCAGCCGCAAATCCAGCGCGCGCGAGTAGGCTCCGCCCTCAGCGTCGGGAGGCCTGAATCGCCGGCAGCAGCTACTCCGTCGCCACTCACCGTCAGCTTTCAGCCCCGTGGTGTACGACGCCCTGCGGCCGACGGCGCGCGGGCGAGTCGCCGGCCCGCTATCGGGTCGTCCATACCGCCGACGAACTGCTCGCCTAGCGCGTAGCTTGACAGGCCGCCCGGGTCGTCACATGCTCAGGCACGGTGGGTGTACGGATGAATCGACCCACACGGGGAGGAATCGGAATGAGATTCAGATTCGTTTCGCTTGGCGGGATCGCGCTCGTCGCCATGGTGGTGTTGGCCGGCTGCGGCGGTGCAACAAGGAAGACAGACTACGTGACGCCGCTGGTCGGCACCTGGATGTCAGGTTCGATAGCCGCGACGGTCACTATTCCGGCGGCTGGCGAGACCCCGGAGCAGAAGATTCCGGTAACGAGGGTCGTCACGGCAACGATCGCGAAGGGCACCGGCTCGAACATGGGTACCATTTCGCTCATGGTAACGACCACGGCGCCGGAATCGGCGCCGCCGCAGCCGCCGATCACAGTGACCGGGAGCATGGAGGTGAAAGCTGCGGAGATTGAGGTCACCATCACCAACGTGACCCCGGAAGATGCCATCCCTGCTGCCATCAGACCGGCGCTGACCACGGCTCCGCAGACCCTGACGTACGAACTGATGGGTAACGATCTCAAGGTCAGCGGTCAGGCACTCAGGTTGCTTGGGGCAACGAAGACGGCCGAAGAGAAGCTCACGCTCACGAAGCAGGCGGCGGCGAGTTAGCGGCCGGCGGACGGCAGGCTGTCCAGGGCGGCGTCAGTAGCGCAGCGTGGCCCGGAAGAACACGTTGTCTTTGGCGTCGTCCCGGCGCAGCAATCCCGTCCTGGCGCTGTCGGGGCCGTCGAGCATCAGCCACAGGTTGGCGCCGCCGGCCACCGACCAGGAATCGGTGATCGCGTAGCTCAGCCGCGGCGCCAAGTGCAGCGCCTGCTCGCTGACGCCCCACACCGCGGTCGTTTCGGCGCTGAGCCGTTCGCGCAGCAAGCTGGTCTGCAGGCGGCTCAACAGGTACCAGGTCGACGGCTCGTGCTGGAGGTGCAGGCGGCGGTCGGCCTCGGTGCCGATGAAGTTGGTGAGGAATTCGCTGTACGGCGACCGCCAGGCGCTCCGGTCGTAGAGTACCAGGCGGTGGGCTACGCCGGCGGTGGCGGTGAGCGGTTGCTGCCCGACCGCGAACAGGCGGTCGACCTGCAGCGCGGAGCGGAGCTCCGGGTTCTTGATGTCGATGCGCGTTCCGTCGAGGTTCTGCTCGAGGAACTTGGCGCCGGCGTCGGCTGAGATCACCCAGCCGCCGAGGTCCAGGCTGGCGCCGAGGCCGACGTTATGGGCGCGGTAGTATGCGGGGACCACCACGCCCTCGATCTCGTGCCGCGCTCCGATCCGCTCCTGCAGCCGGCTCAGATCGAGGTCGGGCATCTGGTCGCGGAACCAGGAGTAGGTCACCTGCAGGTCGAGCAGGAAGGTGGACCAGGAGACCGCGCCGTGCAGCGAGTGCGCCCACTCCGCGAACGGCGCCGTTTTCGGGTAGCGCAACGCGGCGTCCACGGCGAGCGCGCCCAACCGGAAGTCGAGTTCCAGCTCCTCGAAGGGCAGCAGGTTGGGCGCGAGAAACGGTACGTAGACCAGCTCCACGCTCAGGTCATCGCTCGGATAGGCGGTGACGTGCAGCAGCGGGTCGGCGCGCGGGCCGTGCAGCGGATCCGTCAGCGCCAGCAGGTCGCCGTCGAAGTGGTTGACGACGTCGAGCGGGCTGGCAAAGTCGACCTTGCCCCAGGTCACGAACTTCTTGCCGAGGTCGACGTCGAACGCGCCCAGCCGCAACGAGAGGTACGCTTGGCGGACCAGATCGTCGGCGTCGCCCAAGGTCAACTCGTCGGGCGCCACGGCGGCGCCGTCGGGGTCGACCCGGAGGTGCCCGATCAGCTCCAGGTACGCCGTCCACGTGTCGCCGGCGCCGGCCCGGATCTGGCTCAGCGCGGTAAGCCGCGACCGGTCGTCGGCGGAGGATCGATCCTCCGCCAGCCAGTAATGCTCGAGCCGCACCAGGCCGCCCACGACCACCTCCAGCTCGTCGGCCGCAGACGGCGCCGCCCCCAGCACCGTCGCCGTCAGCACCGCCGCCGCCCGGACCAGCAGCGCGGCCGAACCCCTGACGCGCCTGACGGGCCGCCTCATCCCACGCCTACCGCTGCCGCAGGTAGCGCTGGGTAAACAGTCGGTCCGGGATGTCGGCAGAGAACGACAGCTCCTCGAATACGATCTCGGACACGTGGCCGGTCCGATGATTGACCATGCGCACCCGCGACGGAAAGGCATGGCCGTCGACCGTGTGCGTTTCCTCCACGCTCAGCTCCTTCAACGGATCGCCGGCCAAGTCGTAGAACCGCACCCGCCGGCGCTGAAAGTCGTCCTTGCGAATGACGTGCTCCTCGCGCGCGTAGCCGAACGCGCGCTGCAGCTCCGGGGTGCGGCCGCGCAGCTCGATCAGGTAGTGGTCGGCGTCTTCCGCCGGCAGCAGCGTGTGCGCGTAGTCGGCCGGGTCGCGGCTCACCAGATCGCGAAAGGTGAAGTCGCTGCCGAGGAAATAGCCGCCCCCGGCGGCGCCCAGGTCGACGCGTTTGATCCGCTCCAGCGCGGGCAGGTAGATCCACATGCTGTCGGCGCCCTGTTCGATGTTGGAGTGGACCAGCAGCGCCGTGTCGCGCACGTTGGGCGGAAAGGTAAACACGAACAGCCGGTCTTCGCGCGCGGCGCTACGCCGCTTCTGGTAGGCGTCCGCGCGGATCACGCGCTGCGCGCCGTCCGGCGAGGTGATGGTCAGGATGAGGGACCCGCTCAGATTGGCGGGCGCGCTGCGCGCGTCGGCGCGGGCCGCGATCGTGGCCGCGTCCTGGGCGGCGGCGGTCGACGGCGCCGCCGCCAGGGCGGCGATCAGCATCGGAACCACGGTTACGAGGCGCATGCCACCTCCGTGCGGGCGAGTTGCCATCCGGCGATCAACAGACTCAACAGCAGGGCGCCCAGGATTGCGGCTGCGATCATCATACCGAAGTGCACGGCCCCGGAGAACGAGGAGACCGCCAGCGCCAGGAACGCCGCCAGCGAGGTGAGAAAGCTCATGCACGTCGGCACCCCGCAGCCGCGCACGATGGCGGAGGCCTGCCCGATTCTCGCCGCAGCGCCGCGGCGCCGCCGGCCGGCCGCGCTGCCGGCGGCATGGCGCAGCGCGTTGAGCACGTGGATGGTGTAGTCCACGGCAAGGCCCAGGGTGATGGCGAGCGCGATCACCGTGTAGTCGTCGATGCGCACCCCGAAGGCCGGCGCCAGACCGCTGACGGCGATCAGCACCGCGCCCGCCGGGACCAGACTGAGCAGCGCCAGCCGCAGGTTGCGGAACACCGCCAGCACGGCGCCGAAGATCAACACGCCGCTGGCCGCGGCCGCGCGCAGCCAGTTGCGGCGCAGCCGTTCGCCGTGCGCCAGCAGCTCGCGGGCCGGGCCGCTGAGGCTGATGCGCCACTCCTCCGGCAACCGCGCGCGGATTCTCTGCACGGCTTGCCGCAGGGCGCCGAGGGTGGCGAAGTCGCGGTAGCGCAGGATGCCGTTCAACCGCACCGCGGCCAGGCGGTGGTCCGCCAGCGCCGCATATTCGGCGGCGTCGGCGGAAGCGCTGTAGAACAACAGATATTGCGCGATGACGCGCGCGAACCGCTCGGCATCGTCGCTCGCGGGCAGCTCCCCGGCGCCCGCCGCGGTGTTGAAGTAGCGGTGGATGCGCTGCACCACCGACAGCAGCGAATGCTGGTGACCCACCGCCGGCAGCTCGGCCAGCAGCCGATGCGCGGTCGCAAGGTGCCGCAGCGCCGCGGGCTGCAGGAATGCGTCCGCGCGGCCGGCGTCGATCTCGACGACGAACGGCACTGTCCCGGCGAACTCCCGGTTGAAGATGCGTTCCGCCTGCACGATCGTCGAGTCCGGCGGAAGCTGGTGCAACGGGTAGGGCTCCGGCGCCAGCCGCCCGAGCTGCGGCGCCGCGGCGGCGACCGGCATCAGTAGCAGCACGGTTGCCGGCAAGCGGCGGCGCGCGAGCAGCAGCAGAACCCCGACCAGCAGGCGGTGGATGCGGCGCGCGACCGCGCCGGCCGCGCCTCGGCGCCGCGCGCCGCGCAGACGGCCGGCGGCCGGCATCCACCACAGCGCCAGCGCCAGCGCGGCCAGCGCCCCGGCGCTGACCGTAACCGCCACGAATCGGTGGACGCCGCTCCCCACCCCGCCCAGCGCCAGGAAGCCGATCACGGTGGTGGCCGCGGTCAGCGCCAGCGGCAGGCGCAGGTAGGCGCGCGCGGCGCGCCCCGATCGGTCGCCGCGCCAGCCCAGGTGGTAGCCCATGTGGATCGCGTAGTCGCTGAACAGGCCGCCGGCGAACACCGGCGCCAGGATCAGGAGCGGAGAGCCGGCGCCGGCCAGCAGCAGGAACAGGGCGTTGCCGGCCGCGGCGGCGCTGGCGGTAGCCGCCAGGGCGACCAGCGCGCCGCGCGGGCCGCCGAAGGTGAGCAGCAGAATCGCCGCGGTGGCGGCGCCGACCAGCGGCAGCAGGGCGCGCAGGTCGCGCACCATCAGGCGGCCGATCGACTCCGCGATGGGGCGGGCGCCGGTAAAGTGCAGGACGGCGCCATGCTCATCCGCCAAGGCGCGCTGCAGCCGCTGCAGCCGCTCCACCAGCACCGCCGGCGCCAGGCGCGAGCCGAGCTCCAGGTAGAAGGCGGCGCTTCTGAAGTCGGCGCTCCAGTAGGGATGGATCTCCGGGAACCGGTCGTAGGAGCGGCGTAGCGCCGCCGCGGCGCGCGCGTCATACGCCTCCAACAGCGCCGGCGGCACGAACGGGCGCACCACGATGTCGAACTCGGTCGCCCGCACCACGGTGGCGCGCAACGGCGACGAATAGCCGCGCAGCCCCTCCATGGCGCGGAAGTAGGCGTCGACCTCGGCGACGATCGGCAGGTTCGCCGTATCCAGCCCATCGCCGCCGCGGGAGCCGAACTGCAGCGCGACGGCGACCACATCGTCCGCCTGCGACGGCAGCGCGGTCGGCTGCGGGGGGCCGCCGCCGGGCGCCGCCGCAGCCCCCCGCCAGAGGGCGGCCAGCAACGCCAGCGCCGCGGCGGCGGGAACCGCCGCCAGCAGCACGCGCCGGCGCGCCGGCGGCGGCGGAGCGGCGGTCAGGCCGGCCAGAGCTGGGCGCCGCCGTCGACCCGAAGGATCTGCCCGGTAACGTAGGAGGCGCCGCCGGTGACCAGGAACTCCACGGCGCGGGCCACCTCCACCGGCCAGCCGTAGCGGGTCAGGGTGCCGCCCGTCACCTTGCGGGAGTCGTCCGCCGCCCGGCTGGCCAGGACGTTGCGGTCGAGCACCGTGCGGATGTCGGCCAGCGACACCCCGATGGCGTCGTTCGCGGCCGGCTTGCCGGCGTTCGGCCCGGCGGTGCCCCGGGAGCCGATGTCGCCGCCGGCGTTGTTGACCAGAATGTCGATCGGCCCGAACCGGGCGCGGATGCGGCGGCACAGCTCCGTGACGGTCGGCTCGTCGGTCAAGTCGCCGTGAACGGCGAACACCTCGCCGCCGGTCTGCTCCGCCAGCTCGGCGGCGACCGCCTGCAGGGAGTCGGCCTCGCCGAAGGCGCGAGTCGAGGTGGGCGTGGTGCCGTGCACGGCGACCCGCGCCCCCAGGCCGGCCAAGTGGCCGGCGACGACGCGGCCGATCCCGCGCGACGAGCCGGTCACCCAGGCGACCCTGCCGGCCAGCGCGCCGGCCCCGTCCTGCTCCCCCATCTTTCCTGGCCGATCGAACCATAGGCCGAGGCGGGTGCGCTGTCGAGCGCCGCGGCCAGTAGGCCGAAGGTCCCGCTACGGATATCATGTGCGGCGCATGGTCTGGAGTTGACCCGCTTTCGTGGACACATCAAGAGTGAGGACGAGAGGAGGGAATACGATGGCGAGAACGCATCAAGCGTATCCACAGGAGTACCGCCAGCAGATGGTCGAGCTGCTGTGCGGTGTGCTGCCGAAGAACCGGTCGTCCGGGTTCGGGACTCGAAATCGCTGTCCGGGCCGTGCAGTTGCCATTCGACCGCTCGCAGGTCGGCGCTGAGCGAGACCACCTGATTGCGCGCGCGGAACGACAGGACGACGTTGCCGCGCGGACCGATGCTCACCGAGTTGAGGTGCGTCCAGTTGGTAACGTCGCCGTCCGGGTCAGGCACGCGCTGGGCCGGGTCCCGAATGTCCCATGCCTCCGCGGCGGCCACCGACGGCCTCCATCCTCCTCTGTCGGAGGCTGCCCCCTACTCGCGCATTCTCATCTTGATTGTCGCTGGACACTCCGGTCAGGTCCATCCGTTTGCCGCTACGACCTGCTCCACGTCGGCTACGAGCCGGCGGAACGCCGCCAACCGGTATAGTGGTCTGAAATCGTGAATACGATCGGCTACACGATAACCATGTAACCGACGGTTGAGACTCTTCAGACGGCGGCCATGAAGGCCGCTTGCCTGGCGCATGAGATCATGCAGAAGCTCCTTGGGATTCGGCAGATGTTCAAGTCTCTGAACATCGGGCAGATTCAGAGGTACCGTACCGTTCGGGTTACCGGACGCGCGCCTCAACGCGGCTTCGTCGATAAGCAACCAAGCCTCCTGCATGCGCACGGGAACTACACAGACCGCAGGAAGCATGATCCGACTGTCCTCCAGAGCTGCAGTGATCTCTGACCGGCGATGTTCGATCGTGGCGCGTTCCGCGTCCCGATGCACGAAGAGTAAATCGCAAGGGTAGAGTTCAACACTCGTCTTGATGCGTTCGGCAAGTCTCCGCGGAGGATTCCGAAGGTGCCGCAGGTCAGCGTATGCCTCCTGGATGGAGAGCGAACCGCAATAGTGCCTCATCAGCCACGTGAGAATCGGGACAAGGGCACGATCAGACGCACCGTCTGCCACCAGCGTGTAGCGCAGTCTTCGCACAGGAGCTAGTGGAACAACAGTCGCTGCATGTCATCCCTGTCAACGACTCGTTTCGGGTAGGCCTGAGCCACTGGCACCACCGGATTCAGGTATGCGAGGAGATCGCCGCGCGCTGCGTGTTCGCTCTCCGTTGCTCGCCACGTCCCCGACAGACACAGAAATCGAGCTCGTTTGAAGCGGCGTCCCGTCTTGTCCATTTCCTCGGTTTCCTTGACGAACAAGACGCTCTCGTCGGTGACCTGCTGAAACACTGCCGGCGAGTGGGTGTTGACGATCACCTGCCGGAGCGGATTGTCATCGCCGACGGACTCCTGAGTGTCGACCGCTATGTCAGTCAGCAGCTCCAGAACCGCGGAGATTCGTGCGGGATGAATTCCGTTCTCAGGTTCTTCCAGACAGAGAACCCCTTGCATGGCAGGATCGCTTTCCAAGACGGACAGCGCGAGGAACCGCAGCGTGCCGTCGGACAGTGCTCGCGCAGGGTGAGGCGTACCGTCCCTGTCCTTCACGTAAAGCGTCATGAGCTCTCGCTTTTCGTCGAGATCGACGTAGATGCCATGTACGTCGTCGATGAGTTCGCTTAAACGGTTGGCGATATGACTATAGGTTTGCTCCGTTCGAACTCCCGTGACGGACGGGCGGTTACCGTCGCGCCGCTCCGGTCCGGAATTGCGCGCCAAGCGGTACAGCGTGGCTGCCAGATGACGCCCGTCGGTTCCCAGATGGGTAGGAGAAACAAACTCGTCCGGCTGCCGCATCGCTGACGGTTCCAGTTGCACCAGCCGCCATGACTCCATCTCCCGGCGCGCTACCAGTACCGTGGGGCTCTCCGCCGAGTTGGCTACCGACAATACGGTGCGTGGCAGATTGGCAGCCGGCCGCCGCAGCGGGCGTCCGCTGCTGCCGCCATCCTGATGCAGCTTTATGACTCTGCTTTCACCTTCCCCTTCTGTTGAAATGAAGTATTGCGCAGCTCGTCGTCCTGACACTACGGACTTACGCCAATCTTTTGCGCTATGGGGGAACAGAAGGTGTTTGGGCGCGTCCCGCTGCGCGACGTGGACCAGTTCCTCTTTGACGATCTCGAGCGCACCTCGCTCCGGATGGTCATTCGACTCCCGGTACGCGAGCTCAAGGGAGTAGCGCAAGAAGGTGATGCTCGCCCTGGCCTCCTGCCCCAAGTCATCGATCGCATTCCCCGGCACGATCATCTCCGCCGCGAACGCAATACGATCGGCATAGTGAGAACCTGCGTGATGAAAGAGGTCCCGCACGTGCGTCGCGCGGCTGTGTTGATCGCGCACCGAGATGGCGGCCTCCATGAGCGTGCGATTGGCCAGTGCGCTCAGAAACCGAATCGCGTCGAACAGATTCGACTTCCCGGCCCCATTTGGCCCGACTACGCAGGTAAACGAACCAAGGCGCAGATCCACGTCGACCAGATTCTTGAAACCGGAGACTTGCAGTCGAGTCAACACGAGCAGGGTTTTCCCTTCGCCGCGGGTACTGCCGTCCCTGGCGCCAGCGCCACAGCGGTGACGAAGAGATGACGGTGCGGATGCTCAATCCCATTTCCGAGAATCCGGACCGGGCCATAATGCTGACATACATCGCCATCGCCTGCTACGGGCACGAATCCGTTCCAGACATAGGGCCGCTGAAGCGGCGGAATCGTATAGCGAACATCTCTCTGGAATAGCTCTTTCGGAGTGAGGATACTCGTCTCCATCATTTCCCTGCATTATGACCGATCGAGTGCGCCTCTGTCAACTGCCGTTCAGATCCCGGCTCGCACGCGCTCGTCCGCTGCTTCAACCGCAAGGCCGATCGGCACGAATCGCCGGCGGCAGCGGCTCCGCCGCCGCCCCTCCGCCAGCTTTCGCCCTCGTGGTGTACGACATCCTGTGGCCGACGGCGCGCGGGGCCTGCAACCTTGACAGGCTTCGTCGGTGACGTAGGATTACGATGTGAGTTTGATCTCACCGGAGACCACTAGGCCTTGAAGCGAATCACCGCTAGAGACCCGGAGAGCCGTTCTCCCGACGGGGTGGCGGATAACGTCACGCGACTCACCCGCTTGTTCCCGGATGCGGTCACCGACGGCAAGGTGGACTTCGATGCCCTGCGTGAGCTGCTGGGCGGCGCCATCGACGATGGCGAGGAGAAGTACCGGCTGAGCTGGAACGGCAAGCGCAGAGCCCTCCGCCTGGCGCTGACGCCGAGCACCGGCACGCTGCGCCCGCACCCCGAGGAGAGCGTCGCCTGGGATTCGACGCGGAACCTGATGATCGAAGGCGACAACCTGGAGGCGCTCAAGCTGCTGCAGAAGAGTTACACCGGGAAGGTGAAGCTGATCTACGTCGATCCGCCGTACAACACCGGCAAGGACTTCGTGTACCCGGACAACTATCAGGACAGCATCAGGCACTACCTCCGGCTCACCGGCCAACTCGACGACAATGGCGACAAACTCGCTTCGAACACCGACGCTTCCGGCCGGTTCCACACCGATTGGCTGAACATGATCTACCCGCGGTTGAAGGCCGCCCGCAGCCTGCTGCGCGAAGACGGCATCATCGCGGTGTCGATCGACCACGGGGAGCTCGCCAACCTGCAGAAGGTGATGGACGAGATCTGGGGAGAGGAGAATCGCTTTGCCATCCTGACCCGGCGGGCCATGCACACGGTGCGCAATTCGAGCAAGGACTTCAATCAGCACGCCGACTACCTGCTCGTGTACGCGCGCAACAAGGACTGGTTCGGCGAGTCGCCGGAGCGGTACATTCGCCAACCGCAGGACAAGTCCGCCAGCTATCCGCATGACGACGGCGACGGGCGCGGCCAGTACAAGCTCGATCCCCTGCACGCGCGCAACTACTATGAGCCGTACCGGCACACGTTCCGCAACGGAGTGGTCTGGGAGCCTCCCAAGGGGAGATACCCTGCATACTCGCGCGAGACACTCGAAAGAATGGACCGGCGGGGAGAGGTAGTCTTCGGCAACGGTGAACCCAAGGCGAAGCGCTACCTCGCCGAGGTGCAGCAAGGCGTGCCGCCCAACACCATCCTCGATCCGCAGGATGTCGGATTCAACGCGGAAGGAACGAGAGAACTGCGGTCGGTACTGGGCGCCGACAAGGTGTTCCCGCAGCCCAAGCCGACCCGCCTGATCAGGTATCTGCTGCAACTCGCCAACGACCCGGACGCCCTCGTGCTGGACTTCTTCGCCGGCTCCGGCACTACCGGCCATGCCGTAATGGAGCAGAATCTGGAGGACGCCGGCAGCCGCCGGTTCGTGCTGGTGCAGCTTCCCGAGCCGATTTACGAGGAACGCAACGGCCACGAGATCGCCGCCGAATTTCTGAAGGAGATCGGCAGACCCTGCGCCATTTCGGAACTGACCAAGGAGCGGCTGCGCCGGGCGTCGCTGAAGCTGGGATCGAGTTTGACGGGAGCGGACCTCGGATTCCGCGTGTTCAGGCTGGACAGTTCCAACGTCCGGCCCTGGCAGCCGGATCGGACCAACCTGCGGCAGACGGTATTCGACCATATCGACCACATCAAGCCGGACCGCAGCGAGGACGACCTGTTCTACGAGCTGCTGCTCAAGTTCGGCTTCGACCTCTGCGCTCCCGCCGCGCACCGCGAGTTCGCCGGCAAACGGGTCACCGTCGTGGCCGGCGGCGAGTTGGTGACCTGCCTCTCCGAATCGATAGCGGCATCCGAGGTCGATGAGCTGGCCCTCGGCATCGCGGCGTGGCGCGGCGAGATGGACGCCGCGGACGACGTGACCGTGGTGTTCCGCGACAGCGCGTTCAAGGACGACGTGAGCAAGACGAACATGACGGAGATACTGCGGCAGTACGGCTTCAAGGACGTGCGGAGCCTTTGATGAGGCTGCGGTTCGAGCCCGATCTGGACTATCAACAGGACGCCATCGCGGCGGTCTGCGACCTGTTCCAGGGGCAGGAGATCTGCCGCTCCGAGTTCACGGTGTCCCATGATCTCGGCGATCGGCTCCCGGGATTCCAGGCAGGAGAGCTCGGCGTCGGCAACCTGCTGCAGCTCCCGGACGAGGCGCTGTTGGCCAACCTGCGACAGGTGCAATTGCGCAATGGTCTGTTGCCGGCGGACACGCTCCGGTCCCGCGACTTCACGGTGGAGATGGAGACCGGCACCGGCAAGACCTACGTGTTCCTGCGGACCATTCTGGAGCTAAACCACCGGTTCGGATTCACGAAGTTCGCCATCGTCGTGCCCTCCGTAGCGATCAAGGAGGGCGTCGACAAGTCGCTGCGGATCATGGGGCCGCATCTGCGCGCGCTCTATTCGGGAACGCCGTTCGAGCACTTCGTATACGACTCCGGGCGACTGGGACAGGTGCGGAACTTCGCCGCCAGCCCGCAGGTGCAGATCATGCTGGTGACGGTCGGCGCCATCAACAAGCGCGGCGTCAACAACATCTACCAGCCGAACGAAAAGACCGGCGGCGAGAGGCCGGTCGACCTGGTGCGGGCCACCAGTCCGGTGCTGATCGTGGACGAGCCGCAGAGCGTGGACGGCGGCTTGAAGGGGCAGGGGAAGCAGGCGCTGCAGCGGATGAATCCGCTGTGCACGCTGCGCTATTCGGCAACCCACGCCGACCGCTACCACATGGTCTACCGCCTCAACGCGGTAGATGCTTACGAGCGCAAGCTGGTCAAGCAGATCGAGGTGGCGGCCGGCGTGGTCGCCGATGATCACAACCGGCCCTACGTCCGCCTGGTGGCCACGCGCCGGCAGCGGGGGATCATCAGCGCCCAGGTCGAGGTCGACGCGGCGACGCCGAGCGGCGGCGTGCGGCGGCGGACGCTGGTAGTGACCGACGGCGACCGGTTGGAGCGGAAGACGCGCCGCGCCGTGTACCGGGATCATCGCATCGGCGAAATCCGGGTCGGACGCGGCAACGAGTACCTGGAGCTGCGGCTGCCGGAACGGGAGCGCTGGATGGTGCCCGGCGAAATCCATGGCGGCGTGGAGCCGCGCGCGGTGCATCGCGAGATGATCCGCCAGGCGATCCGCGAGCATCTGGACAAGGAGCTTCGCCTGCGCCCGCAGGGCATCAAGGTGCTCACGCTGTTCTTCATCGATCAGGTAGCGCACTATCGGCGCTACGATGACGACGGCAGACCGGTCAAGGGCGAGTACGCGCGCCTGTTCGAGGAAGAATATCGGCGCGCCGTGCAGCGCCCGGAGTACCGGGCGCCGGGCGCCGGCGCAGACCCGCGCGAAGCCGCGGAACGGGTCCACGAAGGCTACTTTTCGATCGATCGCCGCGGCGGCTGGACGGACACGGCCGAGAACAACCAGACCAACCGGGACAACGCCGAACGCGCGTACCGGCTCATCATGCGCGACAAGGAGCGGCTGCTCAGCTTTTCGGAGCCGCTGCAGTTCATCTTCTCCCACTCGGCGCTGCGCGAGGGGTGGGACAATCCCAACGTATTCCAGATCTGCGCCCTGCGCGACATCACCACGGAACGGGAACGCCGGCAAACCATCGGCCGCGGCCTGCGGCTGTGCGTCAACCAGGAGGGCGAGCGCCAGCGCGGATTCGAGGTCAACACCCTGACGGTCATCGCCCGCGAAAGCTACGAGGAATTCGCCGAGAATCTGCAGCGGGAGATCGAGGAAGAAACCGGCGTCCGCTTCGGATTGGTGGAGCCGCATGCGTTCGCTTCGATCGGACAGCTCGGCGTCGAGCAGTCGCGGCGGCTGTGGGATCACTTGACGGCGCACGGCTACTTGAACCGCACGGGGCAGGCTCAGGATGCGTTGCGGGAAGCGCTGGACGACGAACGCCTGGCGCTGCCGGCCGAATTCGAGCCGCTACGCGATGCCGTGCTGCAGGCGCTACGCCGATTCACCGCCCGCATCAGGATCAACCGGGCGAATGAACGGCGCCGCGTGAAGCCGCGCGAGGCGGTGCTGAACAGCGCCGGGTTCCAGGCGCTGTGGGACCGCATCAAGCACAAGACCACCTTTCGCGTCCGCTTCGACAACGAGGCGTTGCTCGCCGCCTGCGCGCAGGGACTCGCCGGCGCGCCGCCGATTCCGCGGCCCCGCTTGCTCTGGCAGCGGGGCGCCGTCGCCGTCGGGCGCGGCGGCGTGACGGGAGCGGTGCGCGAGTCCGGCGCCGCGTATCTGCACGATGCGGAAGTGGAGCTGCCGGACCTGCTCACCGACCTGCAGGACCGGACCGGGCTGACCCGGCGCAGCCTCTACCGCATCCTGGCCGACAGCGGGCGGTTGGATGACTTCGCCGACAACCCGACCGGGTTCATCGAGACCGCGGCGGAGGCGATCAACCGCCGCAAGCGCCTGGCGCTGGTGGAAGGGATCAAGTACCAGCGGCTCGGCGGCGAGCACTACTTCGCCCAGGAACTGTTCCGCAATGAAGAGCTGATCGGCTACCTCAAGAACACGCTCGCTACGCGGAAGTCGGTGTACGACCACGTCGTGTACGACTCCGAGACCGAGGCCGCCTTCGCGGCGTCGCTGGAGCGATTCACCTCGGTCAAGGTCTACGCGAAGCTGCCCCGCTGGTTCCAGGTTCCGACCCCGCTCGGCCCCTACACTCCCGACTGGGCGGTGCTCATCGAGGACGAGGCCGGCGAGCGGCTGTACCTGGTCGTCGAGACCAAGGGCAGCGCCTTCCTGGACGATCTCCGCAACGCCGAACGGGCCAAGGTCGCGTGCGGCAAGGCGCACTTCAAGGCGCTACGCGCCGGCGAGTCGCCGGCCCGCTATCGGATCGTCTATACCGCTGACGAACTGCTCGCGTAGCGCGTAGCTCCATGACATTGACACATGTGCGGCGCGCCCGGCGCGAAATCCCATCGCTTACGACCCTGGCGGCGCGCTGGCGCGGGCGCTTCACGACCAGTGCGGAGTGGCGGACGGAGGCGGGCCGGCAGGCCGGCGCCCGGACGATCGGGCTGAGCGAGCAGGGTCGGCCGATCCTGGGCGCGGTCATCGGCGCCGGCCGCCGCCATGCCGCGCTGATCGGCGGCGCGCACGCGGACGAACCGGTCGGCCCGGAGACCCTGCGCCTGCTGGTGCAGGCCGCCGTCCGGCGCGAGCCGGCTCTTGAGACGGTGCTGCGGCGCTGGCGGCTGTGGGTGGTCCCGCACGTGAACCCGGACGGCGAGCGGGCCAACCGGCCGTGGATCGAGCGCTGGCCGTCGGTCACCGCCTTCCTGCGCCACGCGCTGCGCGAGCCGCCGGGACGCGACTTGGAGTTCGGGTTCCCGGCGATGCGGCCGGAGAACGCGGCGGTGACCGCGTTCCTGGCCGGCGCGGCCCCCGTGCGCCTGCACGCCAGCCTGCACGGCATGGCCTTCGCCGAGGGGGCCGCGCTCCTCATCGAGCGCGGCTGGGCAACGCGCACCGCGTCGCTGAGGAGCGCCTTCGCTCGGCAGGCAGCCGCCTGCGGCGCCGGGCTGCACGACGAGGATCGCCGCGGCGACAAGGGGTTCCACTACCTGGGCGCGGGATTCGCCGCCACCCCGACCGGGGCGGCCATGCGCGCCCACTTCCGGGCCGCCGGAGACCCGGAGACGGCCGCGCTGTTCCGCGACAGCTCGATGGAGCAGGCCGCCCGTACGGCGCCGGGGCGGCAGGCGCCGCTCTGCCTGGTAACGGAGGCGCCGCTGTTCCGCGTGGCGGCCGGCGCGGGCGGCTACGCGGCGTTTCGCGCGCGGCTGCCGGCGTTGACGATGCGGGCGCAGCGCGGCGACTCGGTCGCCGGCGACCTGCAGCGCTTCGGCGTCGAGCCGGTCGACCCGCGCGCGGCGATCGGCCTGCAGCTCCGCGCGATCGAGTTGGGGCTGGAAGCGACGGAGGCTGGCTAGCCTCCGGCGGCATGGCGGTCAGGCGAACAGCCGCGCGATCTGCTCGGCGTACAGCTCGGCCACGGCGGCGCGTTTGACCTCCTGCTTGTGCGACAGCTCGCGGCCGACCTCGAACGGGCGGTGCAGCAGATGGACGCGGGAGACGCGCTCGAACGGCTTGAAGCCGTTGGCGCCGTTGACGCGGGCGTTGACCTCGGACCGGATGAGCGCCCGGATGCGCGGGTGTTCGACGAGCGCCCGCAGATCGCCGTCCACGCCGGCCGCCGCGGCGTGCTCGGCGACCGCCTCCTCGTTCAGCACGACCAGCGCGCCGAGGGAGCGCTGATCCTGGCCTACGACCACGGCGCGGTCCACGTACCGCGACTCCTGCACGCGCTCCTCGATCGGCAGCGGCTCCACGTTCTCGCCGCCCAGCAGGACGATGGTGTCCTTGGCGCGGCCGCGGATGATCAGGTCGCCGCCGATCGTCGTCATGCCCAGGTCGCCGGTGTCGAGCCAGCCGTCGCGCAGGACCGCCTCCGTCAGGTCGGGCCGCTTGAAGTACCCGTCCATCACCTGCGGGCCGCGCACGTGCACGACGCCGAGCTGCCCCGGCCCCAGCGTGCGGCCCTGGTCGTCGACGATGCGCAGCCCGGTGCCCGGCAGCAGCCGTCCCACGGTCCCGGAAACCGGCGCCGTTTCCGGCCGGATCGCCACCCCCGGCGCCGTTTCCGTCAGGCCGTACGCGTTCAGCAGCAGCACCCCGGCGGCGGCGAAGAACTCGTCCACGTAGTCGGGCAAGGCGCCCCCGCCCGATATGGCGCCCCGGAAGCGGCCGCCGAGCCGCGCCTTGATCTTCCCGAACACCAGCGCGTCCCCCAGCGCCTTGAGCGGATAGAGCATCAGGAACGGCGCAAGACCGCCCAGCAGCTCGGACGGCCGCGAACGGGGCTGCAGATGGGCGACGAGTCCCCGGACGCGCGCGCGCGCCCGCGTGTGGGCGTTGCCGGCGGCGACGAAGAAGTCGAACAGCGCCTTCTTCACGCCGCCTTCGTGCTCGACGTTGCGGTACACGGCCGAGCGCACCGCGTCCCAGATGCGCGGCACCGACGCCATCCAGTGCGGGCGCACCGCCGCCATGTCGGCGATCAGGACGCTGCCGACCGGCTTGGAGTAGGCCAGCGTGGTGGCGCTGGCGATGGTGCAGTACTCGAAGATGCGCTCGAACGAGTGCCACACCGGCAGGACGCTGAGCCAGATCTGGCCCGGCTCGATGGCCAGAAACTCCGGGATGCAGCCGGTCTGGAACACGAAGTTGCGGTGCGACAGCACCACCCCCTTGGGCTCGCCCGTCGTCCCGGACGTGAAGATGATGGTGGCGACGTCGCCGGCGGCGCCCTGCGCGCAGCGCCGCCGGTAGAAATCGGGCTGCAGTTCGGTCACGGCGCGGCCGGCGCGGAGTACGTGCGCGTAGGGAATCACCGATACGCCGTCGAGCTCGTCACGCGGCAGGGCGTCCGGGTCGATCACGACGATGGTCCGCAGATGCGGCAGGTCGGCGCGCACCGACAGGACCTTGTCGAGCTGCGCGCCGTCCTCCACCAGGCACGTCTCCGCCTCGACCTGCGCCAGGATGAAGCGGAACTCCTCGGCCGTGCTGTCTGCACCGCGCGGCACGTCGGCGGCGCCGAGGCCCAGGATCGCCAGGTCGGCGACCAGCCATTCTCTGCGGTTGTCGGCCAGCAGGCCGACGCGGTCGCCGCCGCGCACGCCCAGCTCATGCAGGCCGGCGGCGAGGTCGCCGACCTCGGCGTACAGCTCCGAGTAGGATGTGGTTTGAAACCGGCCCCGCGCGTCCTTGCTGAGTTGCGCCGTGGTCAGGCCGTGGTCGCGGCAGACGCGCGCGAACAGCTTGGGAATCGTATCCTCGGCTGCAGCCGCGACCATCGAGGCGGACGGCATCGAGGCGGACGGTAGCGACCGGCCGCTCCGATTGTCAAACTTCGTGGACGGGTCACGGCTCGAATGCGCTGTGCCGAAAATCTAGGAGGGGGAGCAGATCGTATGAAAATCACCGATGTCGAGGTGCGCTGCTACGCATGGCCGCGTCCCGTGCCGATCAGCAACGGCAAGTATACCTACACCGACGTGACCTTCACGCCGGTGTTGATTCACACCGACGAGGGCATCACCGGCGTGGGTTGGACCGGCGGCACCGCCGCCGGCCGCCCGGGCGCCATCGCCGAGGCGCTGGTCGGGCACTTCAAGAATGCGCTCGTCGGCAGCGATCCGTTTACCTACCGCCGGCTCTGGGACGCCATGTGGGAGCCCAAGATCGTCGGCCGCCGGGGCATGTCGACCCAGGTGATCAGCGCGCTCGATATCGCGTTGTGGGACCTGATCGGCAAGGCGACCGGCCGCTCGATCCACCGGCTGCTCGGCGGCTATCGCGACCGCATCCCCGCCTACGTCGCCGGCGGCTACTACGAGGAAGGCAAGGGGCTGCGCGAGCTGGCCCAGGAGATGGAGGAGAACCTCAAGCTCGGCGCCCGGGCGGTGAAGATGAAGGTCGGCGCCGTGCCGATCCCGGAGGACGTCGAGCGCGTCCGGGTGGTGCGCGAGGCGATCGGCCCGGACATCTCCCTGCTGGTCGATGCCAACAACGCCTACCTCGCCTACCAGGCGATCGACTTCGCGCGGCGCGTCGAGGAGTTCGACGTGTTCTGGTTCGAGGAGCCGGTAGCGCCCGACGACTACCGGGGGCATGCTCGGGTAGCGGCGGCCACCAGCATCCCGATCGCTACCGGTGAGAACGAGTATACCCGCTACGGCTTTCGCGATCTGATCGAACACGACGGCGCCGCCATACTCAACGCGGACGCGCAGATCGTCGGCGGCGTCACGGAGTTCATGAACGTGGCGGCGCTGGCCGCTGCGCACGATCTGGCGATCGCCCCGCACGGCGCGCAGGAGATCCACGTCCACTTGGTGGCGGCCGTGCAGGGAGGGCTGATCCTGGAGTACTACCGCGAGACGATCGATCCCCTGCGCGGGCGGCTGTTCACGCCCAAGCTGACGCTCGATGACGAAGGCCGGGTCGCGGTGCCCGATGCGCCGGGCCTGGGCATCGAGATCGACTTCGCGCTGCTTGCCGAGCATCGCGTTGCCTGACCGGCGCCGGGGATAGCGCAGACCGAGATGCCCTGGGAGGCGGCACCGACGGCTACGGCCCACCGGGCCCGGTCCGGCCCGAGCGCTTGCCCGTACCCGGCGCGTCGGATGCGGTGTCCGGCGGCTGCGCTGCTGTGGTGCGTGGCCGGCTGGGCGGCGGCGTTGGGCGGAGAGGAACAGCCGCCTCCCGATCCCGCCGTGTCGGTGACCGCGGACGTCGCGCACATCTCGCCGGCCGGCTCACCGGGCGTGCGCGACGTCGCCAACCTATTTTCCGCAGTCGAAATCCAGCAGACCGGCGGTGTGCCGAAGGCGTACCGCCTGGTGATCAGCGACGAAGGCGGGCGCCCGGTGCGCACCATCGCGGGCGGTGACGGAGAGCCGGCTCCCGCCCCGCTCACGCGGCTGCTGATCGACGTCGGTCTGCAGGAGCGCACGTCCGTCGAGGTGCCGGCATCGTTCCCCTGGGACGGCCGCAGCGACGCCGGCGCGCTGGTTCCGGACGGCATCTACCGCTACGTCCTGGAGATCACCGACGATTACGGCAACCGCGGCGCCTCCGAGCCGCGGCAGATCATGGTGGACAACACGCCGCCTGAGATCACGGTCAGCCCGGAGTACCGGATATTCTCGCCCGACGGCGACGGCAGCAGGGACGACCTGCCGGTCATGCAGTCCGGGTCGAGCGAGGTACGCTGGATCGGCCAATTCCTGAACGCCGCCGGCGACGCGGTCCGCACGTTCCGCTGGACCGACGGCCGCCCGGCCGACTTCCGGTGGGACGGCCGCGACGACGGCGGCGAGCGGCTGCCGGACGGGACCTACCGCTACCGCGTCGGCGCCCGCGACCTTGCCGGGAACGACGCCGCGGTGACGGTCGACGAGATACGGATCGACACCGCCGCCCGGCGGGTCGGCATCGATCTGGAAGCTCCCGCCTTCTCGCCCAACGACGACGGCGTGCTGGACGAGATGCGGTTCCCGGTCACGGTCGACCTGCCGGACAGCCTGGTGAACTGGCGGGCGGAGATTCGCGATCCCGGCGGCCGGATCATGCGCACCATGACCGGGTCGCCGCCGGTGCCGCAGCCGCTCCGCTTCGACGGCCGCGGCGATCATGGCGACGTGCTGCCGGAGGCGGACTACTCGTTGCTGCTGTCGGCGTTCTATGACAACGGCAGCACGCGCGTCATCGAATCGCCGCCGTTCCGGCTCGACGTCACGGCGCCGGACGCGTTCGTCACGTTGCACCACGACCGATTCTCACCCAACGGCGACGGTGTCCGCGACGTGCTGTTGGCGACGCAGGAGGCGTTCGGCGACGCCTCCTGGCTGGCGACGATCGCGGATGGACGCGGGGAACCGGTCTGGTCGCAGCGCCTGGAGGACGTGAACGTCACGATCCGGTGGGACGGCCGGGATGGCCGCGGCGAGCCGGTCGCCGACGGCAGCTATACCTACGTGCTGTCGGCGCGCGACGGCGCCGGCAACGAGTTCTCCTCCCGCCCGCTGGTCTTCACGGTCGATACCCGCGCAACGCCGGTCGCGCTGCGGGTCGGCGGCACGCACTTTTCCCCGAACGGCGACGGCGCGCAGGACACCGTGGAGGTCGTCCCCGAGCTGGTGGTCACCGACAGCATAGAATCGCTGCAGGTCGAGATCGCCGACGCCGGCGGCAAGGTCTGGTATCGCGATCGGAGCCCGGCGGCCGGCGAGCCATTCGAGTGGACGGGCCTGGCCAACGACGGGCGTCCGTTCCCGGACGGCGAGTATTCGGTACGGCTTTCGGTGCGCTACGCCAACGGCAACAACGCCGCCGCCGAGGCCGGACCGATCGTGATAGACACCGAGTTCCCGACGATCGAGGCGAGCACCGACGACCTGTTGTTCTCTCCCGACGGCGACGGCAACAAGGATGAGCTGCTCATCGCGCAGACGTCGAGCGCCGAGGAGCGGTGGCAGGCGCGCTTCCTGGATCAGGCGGGCGCGGTGGTCGCCACGGCCGACTGGCAGGGTCAGGTCGCCGATTACCGCTGGGACGGCAGGGGGGATCAGGGCGCCCTTGTCGCGGACGGCGCGTACCAGTACGAAGTGACGGCGACCGACGCGGCCGGCAACAGCGTCACCGCGCGCCTGCCCGGCATCCAGGTCGACACGCGGCCGACGGAGGCGAGCGTCGGCGTCGCGGCGGCCGATCGGGCCGGTGCGGTGGCGGCCTTCTCACCCAACGCGGACGGCGAGCGCGACGCGATGACGTTCACGCTGGCGGCGACGCCCGACGTGCCGGTGGAGACCTGGAGCCTTACGGTCCTGGATGCTGACGACGCTCCCGTGCGCATCTTCCGCGGCGGTCGCGAACTGCCGGAGGAACAGCGCTGGGACGGGCGCGCCACCACCGGCCAGCCGGCCCCGGACGGCAAATACCGCGCGGTGTTCTCGGTCGGCTACCGCAAGGGGGACGTGGTCGAGGACCGGCTGGCGGTGCCGGTCATCCTGGACACGGTCTACCCGGCGTTCGAGGTGGAGGCCGGCTATCTGCTCTTTTCGCCCGACGGCGACGGGCGCCGCGACGTGATCGAGATCACGCATGCCACCGAGGCGGAGTACGAGTGGCATACCGAGCTGACGGACGCCGACGGGACGGTCGTCAGCGAGCGCACGGTGCGCGACGGCGTACTGGCGGACCTGGTCTGGGACGGGACCGACGAGCGGGGAGACGTGGTGGCGGACGGCGAGTACCGCTACCGGGTGCGCGGCACCGACCTTGCCGGGAACGTGACCAGGGGCGAACTGCCGCCGATCGTGGTGGACACTCGTCCGGGCGGTGCGTGGATGGAGGCGTCGGCCGCCGGGTTCTCCCCCAACGGCGACGGCGTGGACGACGAGGTGTTCTACGAGCTGCGGGTCACCGAGGACGTGGAGCTGCAGTCGTGGGAGCTGACCATTGCCGATGCGGCTGCCGGTGCGGCCGGCGGCGCGGTGCGCACCTACCGCGGCGTCTCCGGCACCATCTTTCCGGTGCGTCTACCCTGGGACGGCAGCGATGACGACGGCGAGCGCGTGCCGGACGGGGAGTACACGGCGACGTTCCGGGTCGAATACGTCAAGGGCAACGTCGGCGAGGCGGCCGGCGAGGCGGTGGCGCTGGACACCCAGCCGCCGACGGTGCGGGTCGGGGCGGCGTATCTGCTGTTCTCCCCGGACGGCGACGGGCGCCGGGACACGATCACGCTGACCCACGAGGCGACGCCGGGGGACCGCTGGGACGCCACGATCACCGACGACCGCGACGGTTCCGTGGTACTGCGGCGGGTGTGGGACGCTGAGGGGCCGCTGCCGGACCTGGAGTGGGACGGCCGCACCGACGAGGGCGTTGCGCTGCCGGACGGGACGTACACCTACCGGATCGCCAGCGTCGACACCGGCGGTAACAGCGTCAGCGCCGTCCTGGAGGGGATACGGATCGACACCGCTGCCACCGCCGCGGCGGTAACGCGGGACGGCGAGTTCTTCTCGCCCAACGGCGACGGGGATCGGGATACGATCGACATCCGCATCTCCGCCACCACGGACGTGTCGATCGATCGCTGGGCGGTGTCGATCTTCGACGGCACCGGCCGGCCGGTGCGGGTATTCGCGGGCGGACGGGGCGCCGACCCGCTGCCGGAGGTGATCGTCTGGGACGGCACCGCCGACGGCGGGGGCGTCGTCCCGGACGGGTTCTACCGCCCCTCGCTCGGCATCGAGTACGTAAAGGGCAACGTCAGCGAAGCGGACGGCGATCCCTTCCTGGTCGACTCGTCGCCGCCGCAGGCGGCGATCCGTACGGAGCTGGACACGCCGTCGCTGCCGTTCTCCCCGGACGACGACGGGGTGAACGACCATCTCATGATCTTCCTCGACGCCAGCGACGAGGGAGGCATCGATGCCTGGGCGCTGCAGATCGTCGATCCGCAGGGCGAGGTGTTCACCGCCACGAGCGGCCGGGGTGCGCCGCCCGCCTTCGGGTGGGACGGCTATTCCGTCGAAACCGGTGAGCTGGTCGAGGCGGCGGTCGACTATACGTTGCGGCTCGAGGTCTCCGATCACGTCGGCAACCGGGCGACCGCCACCAAGGTCTTGCCGATCGACGTCCTGGTGTTGCGGGCCGGAGACCGCCTGCGCATCCGCATTTCCAGCATTCACTTCGCGCCCGACACCGCCGACTACCAGCGGCTCGGCGACCCGGAAAAGACGAGCCGGAACCTGCGGACCCTGGATCGGCTTGCGGTGATACTGGGCCGCTACGCGACCTACAACATCCTGCTGGAAGGGCACGCGGCGTCCGTGCACTGGGCCGACGTGGAGCGTGCCCGACAGGAACAGGCGGAGGTGCTGGTGCCGCTCTCCGCCGCGCGCGCCGCGGCGGTCCGCGATGCGCTGGTCGAGCGCGGGATTCGCGCGAGCCGGATGACGACCACCGGGCTGGGCGGCGCGCATCCGGTGGTCCCGCATGACGACACGCGCAATCGCTGGAAGAACCGCCGAGTCGAGGCTTGGCTGATCCGGCAGTGAACCGACCGGCGGACGCGGACAGCGCGGCGTCGGGCGCTCACGACCGGCGCAGGTAGCGCGCCAGGTTGTCGGCCGCGGCCGCAAGGTCCTGCCGGTTGGCGAGCGCGTCGCGGAACAGGTCGCCGGTGCGCGTGAGCCGCTCCGGTACCGTGTCGATGGTGAACCGTTCCGGGGCCAGGTCGGCGTCCAGTTCGTCCCAGGAGAGCGGCGTGGACACGGTCGCCCCGGCGACCGGCCGCACGGCGTAGGGCGGCACCACGGTCTGTTGCCGCCGGTTCTGCATGAAGTCGACGTACACCCGGTCGCCGCGGGCGGCGGCCGACCGTTCGACGGAGGCGATGTCGCGGTGCTCGCGTACCACGACGCGCGCCAGTCCCTCGCAGAACATGCGCGCCTGGTCGAAGGTGTGCCCGCGCGCCAGCGGCACGTAGACGTGCATGCCCGACTTGCCGGAGGTCTTCGGATAGCCGGCGGCGTCGATCCCGTCCAGCACCTTGTTCAGCGTGCGCGCCACGCGCACCACCTTAGCGAACGACGATGCCTTGGCGTCCAGGTCGATGACCGCCCAGTCCGGCGCGTCCAGATCATCGACGCCGGACAGCCACGGGTGGAAGTCGATGCTGCCAAGATTGACCATGTACAGCAGCGTGTCGCAGTCGCCGCAGACGATGTAGCGCGCCTCCGGTCGGCCGGCGGCGGACACGTCCACGGTGGGAACCCACGAGGGGAGATGCGGCACCTGCTTCTGATAGAAGCCTTCGCCGTCCACGCCGTCGGGATAGCGCAGCAGGTGGATGGGACGGGACCGCAGATAGGGGAGCAGCCAGTCGGCGACCGTGAGGTAGTAGTCGACCAGGTCGCCCTTGGTGCGGCCGCTGGCCGGCCAGTAGACCTTGTCCAGGTTGACCAGCTTTACGCGTGCGGCGTCCCCCGCCGGTGACGGCCGCCGGCGCAACGCTTCGTCGAGCGGCAGTTCGGCGGCGCCGTCGGCCGCGTTGACCGGCACGCGCGCCCAGGCGTCATGCGCGCCCGGCTGATAGCGGGAGTCGCCGCGCTTTGCCACCAGCGCCTCCAGTCCCGCCGCCGACGCGGCGGCGGCCAGGGACTTGCCGTCCGCGGTGACGTGGTCCACGTACAGCACGCCGCCTCCGGCCGGCAGGAGCGACCGCAGCAGCTCCTTGCGTTCGCGCAGCGGCAGGCGGCGCACGTCCCACTCCTCGTAGTAGAGGAGATCGAACGCATAGAACGCGACCGGGGCGGTATCGCCGTGCGCCGCTAGACGATCGAGATCGGCGCGCGAGGGTCGCCCGTGCCGGTCGACCGCCACCAGGACGCCGTCGATGACGGCGTGCTCTGCGCGCAGGCGGCACAGGGCAGCGAGGACGGTGTCGAAGCGGCCGGCGTCGAAGCGGGCTGCCGGCCCGCCTGCCGCGGGGTGCAACTCGGCCTGTTCGCCGCGGCAGACCGCCAGCGTGCGCCGGCCGGCGAACTCCATCTCGAACAGCCATTCCGCGTCGAAGAACGGCTCCCGTTCGCCGGCCGCGCGCATGGGCCGCGGCCGCCGCGGTATGGGCGCGCGGCGGGCGCGGCCCAGGTCGACGACGGGCGCCGGGTCGCCGGCGCCGCGCGCGTACCGGTCGCGCGTCTTGAACAGCAGCCAGTCGTCGCCGGCGCCCGCCGTGCGCACCAGATGCCACTCGCCGCGCAGCCGGCGGCCCTGCAGCGTGATCTTGATCTCCCCCGCTGCCAGCGCCGCCGCAGTACTCGGCGCGCGCCGTATCCGGTAGGTGCCGTGGTCCCAGATCTCCATGGTGCCGCCGCCGTACTCTCCCTTCGGAATCACGCCCCGGAAGTCCAGGTACGGCAGCGGATGGTCCTCGGTATGGACGGCCAGCCGCTTCTGGTCGGGGTCGTAGGAGAAGCCGCGCGGGACCGCGAAGCACAGCAGCACGCCGTCCATCTCCAGCCGCAGGTCGTAGTGCAGCCGGCGCGCCTGGTGACGGTGGACGACGAAGCGGAGCGCCGCCGAGCCTTCGCCGGCGCCCGCGTCCGGCTCGGGCGTCCGGGCAAAGTCGCGCTTGGCGCGGTACCGGTCGAGCGCGGCGCGGCCCGGCGGCGCGCTCGATGCGCTCATGCCGGCGGCGGGTCGGCCGCCCGCACCCGATGGGCCGCCGTGGTGCGCAGCTTGGCGCGCAGGCGGCGGACGATCAGGTCGGCCAGTCCCGCCGCCGCGCGCGGGACGCCGCTGTCGCGGTCGCGGTCGGCGACGGCGAGCCACCGCCGCGCCGGCGTCTCGTCCACGTCGAGGCGGTAGAGCGCGGCGATCAGACCGGCGCGATCGGTGCGGAGCAGCTCGGCAAGCCGGCGCTGCAGGACGGGGCCGCCGCCCTGCGCGGCCAGCCCGGCCAGGTCGGCCGCGCCGTCAGCGCGCGCCGGCAGGCCGTGCGCCATCGGCGTGGATCGCGTCCCGGACCGGCGCGTCGATGGTGAATCCGCGCGTGCCGCCGTCCGTGGTGACCGCCACCACGCCGTGCAGGCGGCCGGCGGCGGCGCCGACGTCCCTGCCGCCGCCGTCCCTGGCGGCCGCCTGCACGCGCACCTCGACGGCGCCGGCCGCGGTCACCGCGTGCTCCTGATCGGCCGCGTGGATGACCGCGCCGGCGGCGTGCGGAAAGAACCAGACCTGCCGCGCATCCGCCGCTCCGGCCAGCGGGGCGGTGATGACCAGCCGCTGATCGCGCCGCTCCACGCGGGCGCCGTCGAGCGGCCGGGGAATGCGCGTGCGCCAGCGGTCGAACAGCGATTTCGCACCGCGGTCGGCCGGTTGCGGCTGCGGCCGCACCCGCAGGGTGAGACGGAGGCGCGCCTCGCCGGGGATGCAGACGTCGGCGCACACCAGCCAGAGCGCGTCGGCAGCCAGCTCGACCCGGCCGCGTCCGGCGTCCGCCGGCGGGGTGATCACGACCGGCAGCAGCACCTCACCGGCGTATCCGTAGTTCATCAGGTCGCCGTAGGGCATGCGCTCCGGGATCGGCCAGCGCACGGGCGATACCGTCCAGCCGGCCGGCAGATGCCAGTCGATGCGGGCGGCCGCTCCCGAATCGCCGGGGTTGCGCCAATACGTGTGCCAGCCGTCGTCCAGGGTCTGCAGCAGACCGGCCCAGAACGGATTCCCCGGGGTGACGGCGGCCTGTTCGCTGACCAGCCGGACGCGGACGTGATCGCCGGCGACCTCGGCCTTGTCGCCGCAGCCGGCCAGCAGGGCGATCGACAGGACCACCGCCGCGGCGCGCAGACTCGGCATCGGCACCGACCGCCGGTCAGCGGCGCAGCGTAACCGTCACGACGTCTTCCGACGTTTAGCTGCTGTCGCCAGGTCTGCCCTGGCGCTTGTAGGGAAGCAGCGCCAGCACCCGCGCCAGCTTGATCTGGCGCGCCAGGCGGCGCTGGTTCTTGGCGGAGGTGCCGGTCACCCGTCGCGGCAGGATCTTGCCGCTCTGCGTGATGAACCGCTCCAGAATCTCCGGCTTGCGATAGGTGATGTCGAGATTCCTGGTCCGGTCGACCTTGCGCCGGTAGTAGGGGCGCCGCCGTCCGCCGGGTCCCGCCGGAGCGCCGCGGCCGCCGCCCTCACCGCCCGCTTCGCGAGGGGTGAACGGCCCGGACGGGCGGTCGGCGGGTTCACGCGGCGGCGGGGCCGAGCTGGGGATGTTGTCTGACAAGCGTCTCTCCTTGTGGGTAAGCAATGATGGCGTAGCGACGGGCGGCGCGGCAAGCGGTGTCGGGCGATCCGGTCACACCGGGAACAGCAGATTCTGCTGGCTGAACACCTCGCTCACCGAACGTCGCTCGTGGATGCGCAGAATGGCGCTGGCCAACAGCGGCGCGATGGAGATCACCTTGATCAGGCCGCCGGCGCGGCGCTCCGGCGGCACCGGGATCGTGTTGGTGACCAGCACCTCCTCGATCGACGGACGGGTCAGCAGCTCCGGCGCCCGGTCGGTCAGCACCGGGTGGGTGACCGAAATGATGGCCGGCTGCGCGCCGTGCCGCATGAGCGTGTCGGCCTGCTGGTGGATCGAGCCGGAGGCGATCAGGTCGTCGATGATGATCGGCTTCCTGCCCTCGATGTCGCCGACCACCGCTTCCACCTCCATCCTGGAACCGCCCACGCCGTGCCGGCGCTTGTGCATGAGCACCATCGGCAGGCCCAGGATGTCGGTGTACTTCTCGGCCAGCTTGGCCCGGCCGACGTCCGGGGCGACGATCACGGCGTTGGAGAGATCGCGCTGCCGCAGGTGGTTGGCCAGCGTGGTGACCGCGGTCAGATGATCCGACACCTTGTTGAAGAAGCCCTGGATCTGCGGCGCGTGCAGATCGACGGAGACGATGCGGTCGGCGCCCGCGTTGGCCAGCAGGTCGGCGACCAGCCGCGCGCTGAGCGGCTCCCGGCCGGTCGACTTGTGGTCCTGGCGGCCGTAACCGTAGTAGGGGACGACGGCGGTGATCTGGTCGGCCGACGCGCGGCGCATCGCGTCGACGATGATCAACAGCTCCATGAGCGTCTCGTTGACCGGGCGGCAGGTCGGCTGCACCAAGTATATCTCCGCGCCGCGGACGCTTTCCTCGATCTGTACGTGGGTCTCGCTGTCGGTCAGGGACTTGATGCTGATCTGGCCCAGCTCGACGTCCAGTATCTGCGCGATCTCGATCGTCAGCTCCGGATTGGCTCGGCCGGAGAACAGACGGAGTCTGCCCCGGGAACGACCGTTTTGCTTTGGCATGTCGGGGGAGGGGAGCAGCTTATCCATTGGCCTCGTCGCTGATCAAGATTCGGAAGTTCGATCGCCTCGCGCGCGCTGCCGGCCGCTCAGGCGCCGGGCGCGAGCGCCGGCGGCAGATCCTTCATGGTCACCAGCCCCGGCGCGGCTGCCGCCACGCGCGGGATGGCGTTGACGACGACCGCCGCCGTCCCCAGATCGCCCTGCACGCCTCCGGTGATGCGGACCTCCACCGGCGGCACGCCGTCGATCGACACCGCGTCCCATGATTCGCCCAATCCGACCGCGGCGCGGAACTCCAGCGTGATCACCTGCCGTCCCGCAACGGCGCCGGCGCCGGCCTGACGGACCCCGGCGACCTGTCCCGCCGCCACCGACACGTGGCCGGTGTCGATCGCGCGCGAAGCCATGATCGGTTCGATCGTCTCGGTGAAGTCGTCGAGCGGCCAGCCCATGCCGGCGGCGATCATCCGGGCCGATTCGGTGAGCCCGACGTGGCGTATCTCCCCGTCCGCCGCGCGCCTGCGAAATTCGGCTTCGTCGAGCCCGGCGCCGATCTTGCGCTGAAACGGGCCGCGTCGATCGCTCGCGTCCTGCACGCGGGTGGCGCGGATCGCGCGCACTGCCTGGCACGGGGCGGTCATGAACAGCGGCCACGCGTCCATCACGAAGCCGGGATTGATGCCGGTCCCCAGCAGCGTGACCCCGGCGCCGACCGCCTGGTCGTGCAGCTCGCCGGCGATCGCGGCGTTGGCGCCGGCCGGAAAGGCCAGTTCCTCGCAGGTCGACACCACGTCGACGCCCGCGCGCAGCAGCGATCGGAGCTGCGGCGCCACCGCCTCCAGGCCGGAGCCGGTGGCGTGGACCGCCAGCGCCGGCGCCGCGCCGGCCGGCATCCGGTCCCACGAGCCGACGATGGCCGTGCCGAGCGGCGCGCCGCCGCCGACCTCGCCGACGTCGCGGCCGTGCAGGGCGGGATCGACGTCGATGCCGGCGACCACCTGCAGATCGGCGCGGCCGGCCGCCAGCCGCGCGATGCGGCAGCCGATCGGCCCGCAGCCGAACTGCACGACGCGGATCACGTGACGCGGCTGCCGGCCGGCCAGCGCACCAGCCGTTGCGGGTGGACGGGGCCGCCGGTCTCCATGGAGAGGTTGCCGGCGATGCCGGTGAGGATCGACATCGCCCCGTCGACGTGCGACGCGGCGCGCCGCAGCGGATCCGGCTTGGGCGGGCCGAACAGGTCGGCGGCGAGCAGCGGGTCGGCGCCGCTGTGGCCGCCGCCATGGCCGCCTTCGGGATCGGGTATCTCCACCTCGTACGGCGCCGCGAAGTGGGGCCAGATACGCAGCTCCCGCTCCTTCGCCGCGCCCTCCTGCGACTTGGCGCCCTGCGCGTTCACGTAGCTCGACTCCCGCACCGTGAGCTCCAGCCGGCCGCGGTCGCCGGTAAGCGCGATCCGCAGCCCCTCCCACGGCGCGTAGGCGGTCAGCGAGTAGCTCATCAGCGCGCCGGAGTCGTAGCGGACCAGCAGCGCCATCGTGTCCTCGATGCTGATCCCGTCGCCAAACACGCTCCGGTCGCGGAGATAGCCGTCCTCATGTTCGGCCTTCAGGTACATCTCGGTCAGCGTCTCGCTCCGGTCCAGGTGGAGGGCGAACGGGTCGTCGCGCGCCGCCTCCGATCCGTAGGCGCGGGTGTAGAAATCGGTGACGCCGCGCTCCTGGGCGTTTTCGTGCCCGTAGAAACGCAGGCCGCCCAGCGCCATCACCAGCTCCGGCGCGCTGCCGAGCCAGAAGTTGATCAGATCGAAGTGGTGCGTCGCCTTGTGCACCAGCAGGCCGCCGGAGTTGCGCTTGTCGCGGTGCCAGCGCCGGAAGTAGTCGGCTCCGTGCGTCAGGTCGAGCAGCCACTCGAAGTGCACGGCGGTCACCGTGCCGATCGTCCCGTCCATCAGGAGCCGGCGCACCAGCGAGGCGTGCGGGGAGTAGCGGTAGTTGAACGTCACCCGCAGGTTCCGGCCGGTGCGCTCGACCGCGTCCAGGATCTGCTGGCACTTGGCGGCGTCGACCGTCATCGGCT
Source organism: Spirochaetia bacterium (assembly GCA_965203515.1). Classification (GTDB taxonomy): domain Bacteria; phylum Spirochaetota; class Spirochaetia; order SZUA-6; family Bin103; genus CATQHW01. The sequence continues at coordinate 2,196,152 of OZ241907.1, read as the reverse complement.
TCTCGGTGATGACGTCGCAGCCGAGCTCCAGGGCGCGCACGATGTAGTGGTGGTGCGTGCGGTCGATCGTGGTGACGATGACCACGTCCGGCTTGCATTCCGCCACCATGCGGTCGAACGCGTCCGCGTGATAGGTCGGCGCCGGCGCGTGTCCGAACCGCTCCTGCAGGACCCGGTTGGCGTAGCGCATGCGGGTCCGGTTCAGGTCGCAGAACCCGACCAGCTCCGCCGAATCGGCGTAGTCGCCGGCGATCCACTCGTAGAAGGAACGGGCGCGCCCGCCGATGCCGACCTGCGCGTAGCGCGTTCGCTGCCGGGTCATTGGCGGCTGAAGGCGGCGTCGAAGGCGATCGCGGAGGCGGACAGATCGGCGCTGCGCGTAAAGGCGAGCGCCTCCGGCGCGCCCTGCTCGCGGTCCATGCCGGAATCCTCCCATTCGATCGACAGCGGACCCTGGTAGCCGATCGCGTTCAACGCGCGGAACACCCGCTCGAACGGCACGTCGCCCCGGCCGGGCGACACGAAGTCCCACCCGCGGCGCAGGTTCCCGAACGGCAGGTGCGAAGCCAGGGCGCCGTTGCGCCCGTTGTGGGAGCGCTTCGATTCCTTGACGTGCGCGTGGTAGATACGGTCGGCGAAGTCGAGGACGAACTGCTCCGGGTCGACCATCTGCCACACCAGGTGGCTGGGATCGAAGTTGATGCCGAACGCCGGCCGGCGGTCGACCGCCTCCAGCGTGCGCCGCGTGGTCCAGTAGTCGTAGGCGATCTCCGACGGGTGGACCTCCAGCGCGAAGCGCACCCCTTCGGCGTCGTAGACGTCCAGGATCGGGTTCCAGCGGTCGGCGAAGTCCTGGTAGCCGTCGTCGATCATGCCTTCCACCGCCGGCGGGAACCCGGCGATCGCGTACCAGATCTTGGAGCCGGTGAAGCCGGCGACCGTGTCGACCCCGAACGCGGCGGCCGCGCGGGCCGTCTCTTGCATGCGTTCGGCGGCGCGTTGGCGCACCCCTTCGGGATCGCCGTCGCCCCAGATTTCCGGCGGCAGGATCGCCTGATGGCGGGCGTCGATCGGAACGTCGCACACGCACTGGCCGACCAGGTGGTTGCTGATCGCGAAGCAGGCGAGCCCGTGCCGGTCGAGCAGCTCGCGCTTGGCGGCCACGTACCGGTCATCGGCGAGCGCCTTGTCGACCTCGAAGTGATCGCCCCAGCAGGCGAGCTCCAGGCCGTCGAAGCCCCACGCCGCCGCCTTGGCGGCCAGCTCCTCCAGCGGCAGGTCGGCCCATTGGCCGGTGAACAGCGTTACGGGGCGTCCCATGTCATGCCTCCAGTCGGTGCCACTTGCGGTCGCTCCGGGAACTGGCCACGCAGGCGGCGATGAACGCCATGCCGCGCACGCCGTCGTCGACCGTGGGATAATCGAGCCCGGCGGGCGGCTCGGCGCCCTGCAGGCGCGCCTGCAGGGTCAGCGCGTAGTTGCGGTACAGGTTGGCGAACGCCTCGACGTAGCCCTCCGGATGGCCCGGCGGCAGGCGCGTATGGCGTTGCGCGGCGTCCGACAGATCGCCCACGCCGGTGCGCCGCACCTCGCGGTGGCGGTCCGCCCACTTGACGATCAGGGTGTTGGGCTCCTGCTGGCGCCATTCCAGCCCGCCCTGCTCGCCGTAGACGCGGATCGCCAGCGCGTTCTCCTCGCCTGCGGCGACCTGGCTGGCGTACAGGACCCCTTTGGCGCCCTGCTGCAGGCGCACCAGCACGTTGCCGTCGTCCTCCAGCTTGCGGCCGGCGACGAACGTGGTCAGGTCCGCGCAGAGCTCCGTGATCGACAGTCCGGTGACGTGCTCCATCAGGTTCTCGGCATGGGTGCCGATGTCGCCGATGCAGGAGCTGATGCCGGCCTGCGCCGGATCGGTGCGCCAGCCGGCCTGCTTCTGCCCGGTCGCCTCCTCCAGTCTGGAGAGCCACCCCTGCGGATACTCGACCACCACCTTCCGCACCCGGCCGATGGAGCCGTCGCGGATCAGTTGCCGCGCCTCCTTGACCATGGGATAGCCGGTGTAGTTGTGGGTAAGCCCGAACTGCAGCCCGGTGGCGCGGACCAGCTCGCGCAGCGCCAGCGCCTCGTCCAGATCGTAGGTCATGGGCTTGTCGCTGATGACGTGAAAGCCGGCCTCCAGCGCCGCCTTGGCGACCGGAAAGTGCACGTTGTTGGGCGTGACGATGGAGACGAAGTCCATGCGCTCGCCGGCCGGCAGCACGGCCTCCCGCTCCATCATCTCCCGGTAGGTGCCGTACACGCGGCCGGCCGGCAGGTAGAGGTCGGCGCCGGAAGCGCGGGACTTGTCCGGGTCGCCGGAGAACGCCCCGCAGACCAGCTCGACGTGGCCGTCGAGGGCGGCCGCCATCCGGTGCACGGCGCCGATGAAGGCGTCGCGTCCGCCGCCGACCATGCCCATGCGCACCTTGCGTCTCATGACGCGCGTCTCATGACGGCTCACCCACGGGTCTCGACCTCCGTGCCCCGATCGTTCCCGGTCACTTGACCCTGGCGCCGCTGGCGGTATCGGGCGGCACCTCGAGCAGCGCCAGGTTGCCGGCATCGTCCTCGGCGGCCAGCAGCATGCCCTGCGACACGATGCCGCGCAGCTTGGCCGGCTTCAGGTTGGCGACCACGACGATCTTGCGGCCTACCATCTGCTCGGCCTCGTACCAGGCGGCGATGCCGGCCACCACGGTGCGCTCCTCGTCGCCGATGCGGATGCCGAGTTTCAGCAGGCGGTCGGTCTTGGGCACGCGTTCGGCGGTCAGGACCTCCGCCACGCGCATGTCGACGCGGCCGAACTCTTCGAAGGTGATCAGGTTGTCGCTCACCGCAGGCTCCTTGTGGGTGGATTTGGGCGGCTCGGAGGGCTTCGCCCCGGAACGCTCCGGGCCGGATCGCTCCGGCGCCGGTTTCGCGGTCCGGGGTCGTGTGCCGGCGCCGGTCCGCCCGCCGGCGTCGATCCTCGGGAACAGCACCGGCGGATCGGGATCGACGGTGGCGCCGGGCGGCGTCAGCCCCCAGCGCGCCCCGTCGCGGACGCTCTGCGGCTGCAGGCCGAGCGCCGACAGCAGCGTCGCGGTCTTGGCCGGCATGGCCGGCGCCAGCAGCACCGCGGCGAGGCGCAGTCCCTCCACCGCGGTGTAGAGCACCGTTTCCAGGCGTTCGCGGGCCTGCGGGTCCTTGGCCAGCGCCCACGGCTGCCGGTCGTTGAAGTAGCGGTTCAACCGGCGCACGAACTGCATGACCTCCTCCAGGGCGCCGTTGAGGCGCATCCCGGCGATCAGGCCGCGCACCGCATCGGCCAAGCCGTCGGCGTGCTCCTGCACCTCCCGCTCGGCGGGACCCGGGCGCGGCGCGCCGACCGCGCCGTCCAGATGGCGGTTGACCAGGGTGAGCGTCCGCGACAGCAGGTTGCCCAGGTCGTTGGCCAGGTCGGCGTTGTAGCGTTCGACCAGTCCGGCTTCGCCGGCGTTGCCGTCGTTGCCGTACGGCAGGATGCGCAGCAGGTAGTAGCGGACCGCGTCGGTCCCGTAGCGGTCGGCGAGCTGGAAGGGGTCGAGCACGTTGCCGAGCGACTTGCTCATCTTGCGGCCGTCGGAACCGGACAGGTAGCCGCCGACCAGGATGCGCTCCGGCAGCGGCAGGCCGGCCGACTTGAGCATGGTCGGCCAGAACATGGCGTGCTGGCGCAGGATGTCCTTGCCGATCAGGTGCCAGGTGCGCGGCCAGAACGTGCGGTAGCGCGGGTCGTCCGGGTAGCCGAGCGCGGAGACGTAGTTGATCAGCGCGTCGCACCAGACGTAGGTGACGTGCGAGTCGTCCCACGGCAGGCCGATGCCCCACGGCAACCGGTCGCGCGGGCGGGAGATCGACAGGTCGCCGACCGGCTCGCGCAGCAGGCCGAGCATCTCCGACCGGTAGCCGGCCGGGTGTATCCAGCCGGGGTTCGCTTCCAGGAAGTCGCGCAGCCAGTGGCGGTACTTCTCCATGCGGAAGAAGTAGTTGCCTTCGCGGCGCAGGACCGGCGGGTCGCGGTCCTCCGGCAGCTTGCCGTCGACCAGCTCGTCCTCTCCCACGTAGCGTTCCTGGCCGACCGAGTACAGCCCTTCGTACTCGCCGTAGTAGACGTCGCCCGCGTCGTGGATGCGCTGCAGGATCGCGCGCACCACGCGCTTGTGGCGCTCCTCGGTGGTGCGGATGAAGTCGTCGTGGGAGATGTCGAGCGCCTGCCACGCATCGCGGAAGCGGCGGCTGACCCGGTCGACGAACGCCTGCGTCTCCCGGCCGGCTTCGGCGGCGGCGTTGTCGACCTTCTCGCCGTGCTCGTCGGTGCCGGTGAGGAACCAGGTGTCGTGGCCGTCCGAGCGGTGCCAGCGCGCCAGGAAGTCGGTGGTCACCGTGGTGTAGGCGTGACCGACATGCGGCTGGTCGTTCACGTAGTAGATCGGGGTGGTGACGTAGCAGGGGGCTTTGGACATGGCGGCTTCGACGACCCGCGGGGCAGCGGGCGCGTATCTTGCTACACGCCGCCGTTCAACGCAACGCCCGGCGATCTCATCCGGTGCGGCGGCTGGAGCAGGAGCGCTACGCCTTCCTGATCCGCCCGCGGCGCTTCGGCAAGTCGCTGTGGGCGTCGTTGCTGGAGATGGTCTTCTGCGACGCCGTAAACGAGAGTGACCTTCCGTGCGTATAGCGCTGGCGACGACCGGCGCCACGCTTGGCGAGCCCTTTGAGCGCGCCGCTGGGGTGGATCACTCGATGTCCCAAACGCCCACGGACGTGCCGTCCGTGCGCCAGCAGAGACGTTCGGACAACTCTTGCAGGACGTACGGCATCAGGGCACGCCGTTGCGTGACTTCCAGAACGCCACTGTCGGCAATGCCGTACTCGTGCTCATAGCACAGCCGTTCATCATCCGACAGAGCCGCGGACAGAACGAAATCCCGTTTCTCGAACGTGTGCCAGTCGACGTCGCCGGCCAATCCCACGAACGACGTGTCTTCCTGCGGCCTCGCTTCGACGGTTCGGGCAGGAACGACATCTACGAATCGATCGTCGAGCGGCATGCCCGAGCGATCCTGCCCGTCGCGGCGAAAGCCTCGCAGGTGATAGCGGCCGCGGGCACGGACGAGCGCCGACGGATGAAAGACGAACTCCTCACGGCCGGTCTTGGCGGCGTAGAGCAGCCATACCGGCCGGCGGTCCAGACACGCAGCGATCACGTTACGAATCGCCTGCGACGGAATCGGTGCTGAGAACGCCACGTCGTGACCGCCATCCGGCAGGGCGACCGTGGCAAACGGATTTCCCGGCAGGCGATCGGCGATGAGCAGGAGCGATAGCGCTACGTTCGGATCCGTCACGACCGGGCCCGGATCGAACGCTGGCGGCGGGATGAGGTATCGCGCGTCCGCCGCCCGGTACGGGGGCAGGATGCCGTCGATGCGCCAACCCCGTATCAAGGTTCGGGCCGTGCGCTCTGATACGCCGAGGAACTCCTGGACCTCCCTCGCGCGCAGATGGCGCCGCCAGTACAGCATGTTCTCCACGAAGTGACGACCGAGAGCCAGATGCAGCATCATATGACTCATCATGCCTGCAGAACTTGCAGGTATCAAATCAGATCGGATATTGCTATCATCTGGGAGCACGAGGTGAAGCGATGCGGATCAGACTGACTGCTCCTCCGGGGGCGCGCGCGCGCGTGCGGTACCTGGACAGCATGCACGGCGCTCTTGTCAATGCCTGGACTTCCTGCGGGGCGAGCGGAACAGACGTAGTAGGTCGAGACGCCGGCAACTGGTCGTTCGGAGCGGTAGGCTCAGCTACTCCCGCCGGCTTCCTCATGAAATCGCTGGTGGTCGGAGCGGAGGGGGGCGTGCTGGAGTCCGTCCTGCAGCGGCTGGCTCCCGAAACGATACGGAAGTCCTCGGCCAACGGCGACATCGTGGACCTGTCCGCTTGGGAACTCGGCCGCGACGATCTCCCGGCAGTCTGCCAACCGGGAGATTTCGCGACGCTGGGGGCCATCATGCTCTCGCCGCTCGCGCTGTCGGTACGCGGCCGGAAGGGCCGCTGGCACGATGATCTGAGCAAAGCGGGTCCGGATCTGGAGGAGGCGATCAATTTCCGCCTTTCGCGGTTGACCGGCCGGGCAGTCAGCCTGACGATCCAGCCCGACCGGCTTTACCTGCGAGCCAATCCGAAACACTCCACACTGGTCCGCACGCGGACGGTTCCGGGCGCGAAGCCGGCATTCGTGATCGGCATGCTGTGCCCGCTGTTCATCAGCGGCCGGCTCGAAGACCTGCGTTCGGCGTGGGCGCTCGGGATTGGCGAGAAGAACCGTTACGGCTTCGGCTGCATCGGACACGCCGGGGCGTTCGTATGAGCTTCCGGTCCCAGGACTACGCCCACCGAACGGCGGTGGAAGTGTACGGCGCGTTCATCGCCGAATGCGTGGTCGCACGGGTCGGCATGGACCGCATCGGTGAAGCGCCCGAACCCGCCGTGGGAAAGGGCGCGGCAAAGATCGACGGCCGGCCGGTGCGCTTGGCCACGATCAGCGGCAAGGGTGGATGGTCCAATGATCCGGTGCTGGCAGAGCGGTGGGCGAAGAATGACAACATCAGCTTGCTCGATCATCTGCTGTCGGTCGCCCGGGGCGCGCTCATGTTCTGGCTGGCCGATGCCCTGCGCCCATGGTCAAGTGAAGCGGAGCTCGCCGAGTTGGAACGATTGGCGCATGCCGTCGTGTGCATCGCCTTCCTCCATGACATCGACAAGGACCTGCGCTTGCAGCGCGGCGGTGAGATCCCCGTAGATGCCGTTGCCGAACGGATGAGCCGCTACGGGATCGACGAGTTTCTGTCGAAACGCGGAATCCGGGTCTCGCCAATCGCGATGCTCAACTACATCGAGGAGGTGGAGGGCACGCAGGCTGCCCGAAGTTCCGCTGCGCCGGACTACGACCGATCGATTGCCGAAACCTGCCGCTACATCGAGCTGGCCGACAAGTTGGAGGGAATGTTCACCAGCCGGGAGCGGGGCGGGGGTGTTGACGGTGTGATCGCCTCGCTACGCAATCCCGATCACTGGCCGGTACTGCGAAACCGTGCACTGACGCAGTGGGAGAAAGTCGAAATCCATGACCACCTGCACGTTTTCCTCCTGGATCGCTTCCAGCTTGCGCTTTCCGACGCATGCAAGGAAATCGCCGGTCGGCTCCCGCTCGTCGAAATCGTGCATGACGGGCAGCTGTTGTGCGTAGTACCCGCAGAACAGGCAAACGTCATCAAGGAACAGGCGCTCGACCGCTTCCTTGACGCCCTTCCGTACGGCCTTCGGTTCTCGGTCAACAATCGCCTGGCATGCGAGTTCGTCGGCGGCGCGGTGTCGTGGGCAGCGTGTCGCGCCGTGATGGCGCGAACGGACGACTGGCACCGGTTCGTAAATCTGCTGGCACTCCCCAGGCAATTCGCACAGGAGTACAGCGAGGATATCGACCACCTGTTTCAGGCCGCGGGGATGGAAACCTCGTGGAGTCCGCTCGACGGCGCCCCCGGGGCCACCGTGAAACCGGCGCTGGACCATCCGGGAGGAGACCCGCGCGATCTCGACATGGAGCCGGCCCATGCGTTGACCTACCTGTCGATTGCGCTCAACCACGTGGACTCCAGGCGCAAGTCCGCTGCGCCGGACGCCGACCGTCGGGAGCAGGAGCTCCTGGCCCTTCTTCACGCCGAAGGAAAGGAACCACCGCCGGTCGTGGCGGCGATCAAGAAGGACGGACGGGTACGTCGCGTAGTATTGGCTCTCTGGACAGTCGCGGAGGTGTGGCGGCTGGCCGAGGACGATCCGGACAAGGCCCGAGGAATCCTCGATCGCATCGTCGGCCGGTCGGGTCTTATCGGGCTCTGGCTTGAGGGCAATGACGAGCGCGGCGGCCTGGCCGATCAAGTCGAAGACGTGTCCATCGACATCCGCAATGCGCTGCGTGCACGCTTTTCCGCCTACCTGACTGCAAGGGCAGCACAACCTTTTGACCGCGACGCCTCGACCAAACGCTGCATAATGTGCAACGAGCCTGTGGACGCTTCGCGCAGCGTCAGCACCGCGTCGCGGGCGCACGGCATCAAGGCGTCAGCCTTCTCGGGACGTGATGGACGCAACGACCATCTGGCGTCACCGTCCGGAGATACTCACCTGTGTCCGGTATGCTTGGCCGAACTGCAGTTGCGCCGGCAGGCGCAGGAAGAGTTCAAAGGCAGCGGCGACCTGCCTCCCCTGATTTCCTCCCCGGCATCCACAGGGCTCTTCGGCGGACTTGCATTTCAGCAGGAAGACGTCGCCGGTGTATCCATGGGACTGAACGATCTCAATCGTCTGGATATGAGGAAGGGACGGGTATATGAAGGGCTCGACTGCCAAAGAAAGCGGATACGAATAGCGCGGCTGGAGAGGTTGCCGAGCAAGGACGCCGAACTGGTGGTGCAGCTTCGCATGACGCTCACGGCCGTCCAACGGCTCGGCCGGCCCATCCACATCTTTCGCGGCGCACCGCGCCGGCATCCGGCGATCTTCCACTCCGACGCGCTGCCAGCCTGGTTGGAGCGTCTGCTCGGCGGAGATTCGCTTCGGATCGAGCAGATACACAAGACACTGTCCAGTCTGGAATTGTTCGAGAATCTGGCGAACAAGCCTGGTCTGGGAATCGGGTGGGCCAAGCAGCTTGCTGAGCCCGATCCGATCAGGCTGGGCGCGCTCTGCGTCGCCTGGGGACTGGCGATAGATCGACGGGGAGGCAGAGACCATGATCTTGGCTGGTCGAAAATCGAAACCGGAGCACGCGAGCGAGCGCTTGCGCTTATCAGAAGTACCGGAGGTAAATCAGTGAGTCTGAGGAACAGTCAGGAGCCTTTGATTCGGCTTGCGTGGCTCGCGAGCCGAATCCAGAGACGTCGCAGCACACGAGACGCGACCAACAAGCAGCTGCTATGCTGGAAGACGGCGCTCGACTTCTATCCGCGTGCGGAACGATCGCTGAGCGACGACAGAACCGCTCTGATCCTGGGTTTGGCGGGAACGCTCGAAACGAACCTCACGCGTAAGAAAGACGCCGCCGCCAAAAAGCATCGCGACGATCAGCCGCTGGGCGACGCGTGCGTGGAGTTCGCAAAGCACTTTGCAGACGAAGTCTGGGGGAACGTCTTCAAATGCATGGAACCGGCATCGCAGGAGCAGCGGCGCGCCGCCGAGATATATCGTTTTGCTCTATTGGAGGTGTACCGAGAGCGTGGTATTCCCGAAACGTCAGAAAACGATACCGATGAAGAAGATGCGGAGCACGAAAGCGAGCGCTCCGGGGAGACAGGGAGACGATGATGATCGAGAAGTTCAAGCCATACCTCAACGAAGGGAGCCTCGTCGAGGAGGTGGTCGCAGCGAACGGCAAAGACACGTACGTGATGCCGGCGCGTCGTAACGCGGGGCACATTGTCGTCGCCCTCATCCGCGAGATCACGGCGCCAGCCGTATTTCGCAACGCGGAAGAAGAGATAACGGACATCGAGGACCGTAACGGGGTGCGCCGCGTGAGGGCGACTCCCGGCAAGTTCAAGTTCGGCGAACGCGGCCGCGGCCTGCTGGTGCTGCGCACCTGGGGCGTCGGCGGCCGGCTCCCGCAGAACCGCACCGCGGTCGGCGACCGCATGCCCATTCGGGATGCGCTTGACCTGAACACTCTCGTATTCGGCGACTCCGTGATGTGGGGGACGAGGGTGCTTCCGGTAAAGGCGGCGGTGCAGTACTCGGACGCGCTGAGCACAGTGCCGTATCGTGATGCGGTGGACGAGAGTTTCCATCACCGCGGTGACGAGACGGGAACGCTCTGGAATGCCGAGGACAAGAAGAATACCGATAACCTGTTCACGCGGCACTTCGTGCTGCCCGGCACCTTTCTGGTGCAGGTTCTGACCAGCAATGGCCGCCAGCTTCCGCCGGTCGGTCTTCAACACCTGCTGTTGAGCCTTGGTCTCGCCGGTTCGTACGGCGGACAGACTTCGGTCACGGGCGTCAACGTGCGCACGCACGTCGCCGGCATATTCGCTGCGCGTCTGGAGGCGCCGATCTCTTCGCCGTACGAGCTGCTGCGGGAGCTTCCTGGGGATACCGAGACGGTGCCCGAACTCGCAGCGGCGGTCGAGCAGGCGATGTCGGTCCACTATCGGACCCACGCCGACAGCGACGAGGCATCCGAATACCAGCGTCAGCTCGTCGATGAATTCGAGCGGGACGACCCGGACCTTCGAGGACGATACGAGAGCGCGGCGTCGAAGATAGCCGATCTGTTCGAGCAGCACTTCACGTCGAAGAAGGTTGATCGGTGACCGATGTCGTCTTTCCATATCGACTGACAGCGTTGTCTCCCTGGGCATGGCACGGGCTCGCCGTGCCCTCGGGAACGGCCACGCTCAACGATGTCGTGACCGATACCGCGATCGCCTTTGGGACGGCGTTCGCACTCGGCATGATGCCGCGATCGCCGTGTCTGCCGTCGACACCTGACTATCGCCGCCACGTGGCGGCCTTGCCGTTCAAGACGACGCTGTTCCTCGGCCATGACAATCGGCTGAACCGTCCGCTGGCGCGCCGGCTCAACCTGGATGCCGAGTGCGGTATGCCGAAGAGCGTGGACGACGCGCGAAAGAGCGGAAACATCAAGGACTATTACCATATCCAGGAAGTGGGTGCTGGTTCGGTCTTCTACGGCTGGTTCATCCACGCGGACCCGCTGCGCATCGCACACGAAATGTACGGTGGGGAGCGAGGCGAGCGGCTCGTCATCCGGCTTGGGCTTGGCCGCAATGGCGTCGGCCTGCTCGAACGCTGCGCGGAGGGGCATGACATCTGCATCAATCTGCATACGGCGCGGCTGTTCGATCCCGGCATCGACCTGCAAGCCGGCCCGTACCGCCTCCACAACATCCAGCCCAGCCAGCCACTCGAATCCGACGTGGCGTTGCGGGTCACGTCGGGCTGGTCATAAGTCCGCGGGTCGATGACCGTCAGATCGCATTCGGTACGGACGCTGCCCGGCGGCCTGTCGCCGATGCAGGAGCGCCTGCTGCGTTCCGAGAAGCCGGTACGGCTTGTGTCGGCGCCGACCGGCGCAGGCAAGTCGTACGCCTTCATGCGGGCAGTGCTCGACGACGGCGCGCACGTGCTGTTCATCGTGCCGACCAAGCGTCTGTTGCAGAACCTGATCGACGACGCCAATGAGCAGGCTCGGCAGCACCTTCGCAAGCGTGGATTGGGCGACGCGCAGATCGACGCCTGGATCGACGAACGAATCGTCGAATGGTCGGGTAACCAAGCTACGGATGGACGCTCCAGACTGACCACGGTCAGGGTGCGCCAGTTCCTCGACGGTGGTGCGCATTCGGGCGGTCGCGTCATCTTCGCCATACCGGAAGTGGTGGTCGGGATGATTTCCGGTATCGCGGTCACGGGGGCCAGCGTAGTCAATCCCTTTCTCTATCTACGCCGCTTCGACCACATCGTTTTCGACGAGTTCCACACAATCGACGACCGATCGTTTGGACTCTCCTGCCTGCTTTCGATGCTTGCCGTTTCGGAACGCCGTGGGCGGGTTTCACTCCTGTCGGCGACGCCGATTGACGTTACGAAGGTGCTCGAGCGAGTAGGCGTCGGTCGGGACGACATTGACAAGATCGCGGAGGAGGTCACCGATGGACATCATCCGGGGCATCGCCCGATCCATGGCAACGTCGCTATCTCCGTGCGCGAGTGCTCGCTCCCGGAGTCTTTCGCGCGGAACATCGACGCCGTGCGAGCGTCGATCGCCAGCGGCCGTACCGTCATCGTCATCTACGACTCAAAGAAGCGACTTATACAGGACGAGCCGGCGATACGGACGACTCTGGTCGAAAGCGGACTCGGGAATATCAGAGTGCTGCCGATCAATTCCATGGATGATTCGAAAAGGAAACCGGGTGATTCGCGACGCGGCCGTCGCTACGATGATCCCCTCTCCTACGACCTGTTGTTGTGTACTTCGTCAGTGGAAAACGGCGTCACGTTCCGAAGTACCCTCATGTTCACCGAACCCGGTCATGGACTCTCCAGCTTCGTGCAGCGCGTCGGGCGTGTCTCGCGTGGCGCCTGCGATGGCCGGGTCATTGTGTCGTTGTCCGGTCAGCGGCGTAATCGCCATGCCTGGACACGGCGGATCGCCGATGTCGCCGAGCGGCATGACGAGGTGGGCGTGCAGACGTTCATCGATGAGATGCTCCATGACGTGCGACGCCGCCTGGAGCCTACGCGGGAGGAAGCGGCAACCGATTTCGAGTCGGATGCTGCGATGATCCCGTTTTATCGTCGCGCCTCGTGGCGTGGCGTGTTCTGGGCCGCTCTGTTCATCGTTGCCATCCGGCGGAAGAAGATGCGCGTGCAGAGGGAAGCGAACGCTCGACTGCGTGACATCGCCCCCGGCGTCGTGAAGTTCGTCGAGGCGAAGATCACGGAGATTCTGTCGGTTGACGTCGTGAACGACAACCTCCGTCGCCAGTCGCAACCGCACCGGAGGTGGGTGGACGCGCTGCTCGCAAGCGCTCTGACCTACCGCGACATCGGGACCACGATCGTGGTTGTGGATCCGAACGGTGATCGCTTCACGGTAACAGAGTCCTTCCTGAGAAGAGCCACCGATATCCGCAACCGTTACATCGCGACTGAAGAAGACGGGGAACGAGTCGTTCACCTCATGTCGCGGACTCTGCGAGAAGAAATCAGAGCGTTTCCCGGCCGCCAGGATGCTCAGCGGCTGACTCTGTACGTTCGGTCACCGATCGACGAAGGGAGCTTTTCCGTTTCGATCAGAGAAATGGACAAGGGAACCGAGGGACTCAATATCCGTTTGATCGAGGAGTGGCGGCATCGGTTCGTTCGGTTCATCCCGAGAACTGACGAGAAGGTGCGCGACCCGCGCAGGAGAGTGATGGGGGCCGCCACGGCCCTGGTCGAGAAGCTCGGCAGGCCGCCTCTGGACGAGGACTATGAAGATTCTGCAGAAAGCGCGATGTTTGCGTAAGCTGTCCGAACAATACGATTTACATGGACTCTACTTCCAGCATGTCGCTCTGTGTCGCCGGCGCGCTTGGCTTCATCTGATGGGTGCCACCCATGCGGTACATCACGCGCGGGTACGTCGAGGTCTCGCCCTTCACCAGACAGAGAAACGATCGGCCGACGTACCGCGCGGGATTGGCATCGCGCCGGACGCGATCGACTTCGAACGGCGACTCGTGATCGAGAGGAAGGGCAGCGCCCAAGCGCGCGACGCGGTATCTCGGCAGGCGCTGTTCTATGCCGCGTTCATGATGGGTGCGACGGGTGAACCATGGCGTGCCGAGGTCCAGGTATACGGATCCCGGAAGAAGATCGTTTATGACATCACGGAGGATGTGCTCGACCAGCTCATTCGGGATGCTCGACAAAGCGGTGACCTCAGGGCTGGTCCGTGTCCGGCTGCCAAGCGCATCCGTCTTTGCGACGCCTGTAGCTGCAGCTTGCTTTGTTGGGATGGAGATTGAGTTGGACACGGTCATCATCCCGCGGGACGCACGTCTGAACAGACACGAAAACGCACTGGTCGTGACATCGGAGGCGGGACGCAAGTCGATTCCTCTGAACGGCGTCAAGCACGTGGTGTGCATGGGCGAAGGATCGATTTCCATTCGCCTTCTCAAGGACATGGGCCGGCACGGCATTCGCTTCACGGTTCTCGATGCGGGCGGCCGGTTCCTGGGTGCATTCGAGCCGGAGGATGAAACGCCATCCGGGAGAGTCCGAATTGGCCAGGCAAAACTGTTCCTGGACGAACGGGATCGCCTGCTTATAGCCAAAGCTATAGTACGGGCGCAGGCCAGCTCGATGAGAGGGCTATTGCAGCGCTATCGTCGTAACGGTACGTCCGGGCTCGAGATTTCGGTGGAAGGCATCGAGAGTGCACTCGACGTAATCGACCGGGCTGGTACTCAAGAGGAGCTGATGGGTGCCGAGGGGTTGGCCCGAGCATTCCTGCATGATGCCTTCGGGCGAGTATGCCCGGAAGCGAAACTGGAGCGCAGAGTGCGCCGCCCGCCGCCGGATCCTGTGAATTGCCTGATGTCGTTCTTCAACATGCTGCTCTATTCCGCATGTGCGAGTGAGCTTGCCAAGACACACTTGGATCGAAGCATCTCGTTTCTGCATTCCCCGGGGACAGGGCGACGGTCGCTTGCGATCGACATGGCGGAGACGTTCCGACCGGTGCTTTCCGATGCGCTTATCCTGTCGACGTTCCGGCGCGGCAAGCTCGATGAGTCGTGGTGGAGCAGGATGCCGGGCGTGTGTCTGCTCAGCGAAAAAGGCAGAATCAGGACCACGGAGCGCTTCTGGTCGCGAATCGAAGAACGATGCGGCACCGAGACATTGCGTCAAGCGATTCACCGGCAGTGTATGTCGCTGGAGCGGGAGGCGCTGGGAATCGGGCACTTCAAGCCGTTCGTATGGAGAGGGTAGTCAGGTTTTCGTCGTCGTATGCTATGACGTTCCCGCGCACCGAACGGAAATTTACAAGAAACTGCTCAAGGAGTACCTCGTACACGAGCAGGCGTCGGTATTCATGGGAGATCTTCCCGAATCGGAAGTCATAAGAATGGTAGATAAAATTTCTCGCAAGATCAAGCCGGAGGATAAAATTATGAAGCTCGTGTGCAGAAACCGTCATAACGTCGATGTCGCTAGACTGAGCAAGGAGGCACTCGGCGGTCATATGCGTCAACAGGAAGACGATTGGCATGGAAAGAACTGGTCACTGCTGTGAAATTCAAGGCTGCGCTTGAGGCTAGAACCCCTTTTCGCTGGGGCTCAGGCGCACGAATCGCCACCAGGTGGGGCATTTCTGGATATTCGAGGCGTGGCCATCGACGGCGGTGTGCCTCAAGAAGCTGTCAGACCCAGTGAGAGGGTTTCCGATCCCCATGAGGGGTAATGAGGACCACTGAGCGGCTCTTGAGCGGCCCCGCCGGGCCGCGTTTCCGATCCCCATGAGGGGTAATGAGACTCCGGAGACCACGGGGCTCCGGCAGGCTGTCGTCGTTTCCGATCCCCATGAGGGGTAATGAGTTTCGGGTCCGCCAGCCCTGCGGCGGCGGCGGCCTGGAGTTTCCGATCCCCATGAGGGGTAATGAGATCGGGGAGACATCGCCAGGTCGTGCCGCCGTCTTCGCGTTTCCGATCCCCATGAGGGGTAATGAGTCGCCACCAACCCCAAGTTGCTGGCAACCGTCGTGTCCTTGTTTCCGATCCCCATGAGGGGTAATGAGCCTGGCATCATGGTCACCGACCCTGGCAGCGGCTACACGTTTCCGATCCCCATGAGGGGTAATGAGACCGTGGCTGCGCCGGGCTCCGGTACGACGGCGACGGCGTTTCCGATCCCCATGAGGGGTAATGAGCTGCCTCCCAGCGCTGGTATCGGCGCATGGAGGCGCGGCGGCGGTTTCCGATCCCCATGAGGGGTAATGAGGACAGCGAGAGGTCGCCGGCCGGGACCCCGGACAGGCTCAGGGTTTCCGATCCCCATGAGGGGTAATGAGGTGCTTGCTCACTTGGTCGGGCCGTGGTCGCGGGGAGACTGTTTCCGATCCCCATGAGGGGTAATGAGTGTGATGGCGTGGTCACTGCCTGCTCGGAGCGGAAAGTTTCCGATCCCCATGAGGGGTAATGAGAGTGTCATGGGCACCGAGGGGGCGGCGGCGCCGCCCCCTATCGTCAGGTTTCCGATCCCCATGAGGGGTAATGAGCTCATCGACTGGGAGCCGCAGCCCGCGCTCCCGGAGGTTTCCGATCCCCATGAGGGGTAATGAGGCCAGTACGTCGTCAGCGTCACGGGTTTCGAGCAACCGCGGTTTCCGATCCCCATGAGGGGTAATGAGTGTCCGATGCCCAGTTGGCGCGGTTGTTGCGGGAGGTTTCCGATCCCCATGAGGGGTAATGAGACGTTGTGCCCGGTCTGATCCTGCCGCACGCGGGGAGGGGTTTCCGATCCCCATGAGGGGTAATGAGGCTATCTGGCAGAGTCGGTGCCCGGCGTCCGCCGCGCGTTTCCGATCCCCATGAGGGGTAATGAGGCGAGGTCTGGCGCGAGGAGCACGCGCGCGCGTTCACGTTTCCGATCCCCATGAGGGGTAATGAGTCTCGCCGAGCCGACCCCAGACGGCGCTCATGAGCACCGAGGTTTCCGATCCCCATGAGGGGTAATGAGCAGCTCTTCCGCGCCATCTCGCAGCAGCCGCTCGAGTTTCCGATCCCCATGAGGGGTAATGAGACCGGAGCCGCCGTAGGCCCTGCCGGTCCAGGTAGTGTTTCCGATCCCCATGAGGGGTAATGAGAACACCAAGTCCGAATGGCAAGGCACTCACGTACACATGGTATCCAGTTTCCGATCCCCATGAGGGGTAATGAGCTGGAGGTCGACGGGGCCGAGACAGGGCTGGTGACCGGGTTTCCGATCCCCATGAGGGGTAATGAGACCGAGGGAGTAAAATCCATGCTCAATCTCAGGGGAGTTTCCGATCCCCATGAGGGGTAATGAGACCGAGTCGCCGCGGCTGGTGCCGCAGTCCTACCGCGTTTCCGATCCCCATGAGGGGTAATGAGCGGCTGGGGACGGTCCATGTCGCCCTCTAGGCCGGCCCAGGTTTCCGATCCCCATGAGGGGTAATGAGACCGGGTAGGACCGCTGCCCGACCGCCGCCATCGGCATGTTTCCGATCCCCATGAGGGGTAATGAGGCTTTGGGAGGCGGTCTGATCGGCGCCGTCGGCGGGGTGTTTCCGATCCCCATGAGGGGTAATGAGGAGGCGGACCTAGGCGACGCTCCCATTCATCAGCCGGGGTTTCCGATCCCCATGAGGGGTAATGAGACTGAGCTGGTAGCAGTCTCATCAGCTCGGCGGCCAGGTTTCCGATCCCCATGAGGGGTAATGAGGGCATCACGTGGTCCGAGGCGGCGGACGCGGCAGCAGTTTCCGATCCCCATGAGGGGTAATGAGTGCTGGGGTCGCTGGAGACGCTCAGGGCCTATCGTGAGGTTTCCGATCCCCATGAGGGGTAATGAGGATGGCGCCGACCATGCCCTGCTCGATGGCGGCGGCGAGTTTCCGATCCCCATGAGGGGTAATGAGGATGGCCTGCTGATAGGTCTTCAGCGCGTGGTGGTGGTTTCCGATCCCCATGAGGGGTAATGAGAATGGTCGCCGGCGCGGCGCCGTGCGCATGACAGACGGGTTTCCGATCCCCATGAGGGGTAATGAGTCGTCGATGCGCAGGCAGGCCCGCCAGCGCCGCTCGCCGCCGACGAGTTTCCGATCCCCATGAGGGGTAATGAGGTGCCGGGCCCAGGCAGACCACGTCAGCAACACGCAGGAGTTTCCGATCCCCATGAGGGGTAATGAGGGCGATCGCCACCCGCCGGAGCTCGGCCTCGGCCACCTCCTCGTTTCCGATCCTCATGAGGGGTAATGAGTACACTTCGAAGACGGTATATCGCATTGCGGCGTACCAGTGGTTTCCGATCCCCATGAGGGGTAATGAGTCAGCCGGCTGCGACCAGGCGCCGGCATCGAGTTTCCGATCCCCATGAGGGGTAATGAGGGCCAGACCCGCCGCCCGCGCGTCTGCTGCAGCCAGCCGGTTTCCGATCCCCATGAGGGGTAATGAGGTGGACCGGCCGGGCTTCACCAAGATGGTGTATGACGCGTTTCCGATCCCCATGAGGGGTAATGAGCGGCGGTCTCGTGGAGTCTCCCCGACGCCTGGCTCACCCGGGTTTCCGATCCCCATGAGGGGTAATGAGAACGACGAGAGGTCGTAGGCCAGCGGCAAAGGCCGCCCAGTTTCCGATCCCCATGAGGGGTAATGAGTCGGTCATTGGTTCCCCCTCGCCCTGTTGTACGCGGGTTTCCGATCCCCATGAGGGGTAATGAGAGCACCGTAGTCGCTGCTGCCTGCCTGGCGGCATGCGTGACCAGTTTCCGATCCCCATGAGGGGTAATGAGTACGGCTGCCGGATCGTAGCTGTCGATGGCGAGTTCATGTTTCCGATCCCCATGAGGGGTAATGAGGGGACCTGTACGTTGCCTTGGAGGTCGGCTTCCGGGGTTTCCGATCCCCATGAGGGGTAATGAGACGAAGGCCGCCCGGCGCCTTGACGTGCTGATGCGCGGTTTCCGATCCCCATGAGGGGTAATGAGACCAAGGAGACCGACGGACTGTCACCGGTAGGCGACGTGTTTCCGATCCCCATGAGGGGTAATGAGACCGGGTAGCGCCGTTCGCCCACCGCCGCCATCGGCAGTTTCCGATCCCCATGAGGGGTAATGAGCAGTCGGAGCTGGATCAATCCAAGGCGGCGCTGATCCAGGTTTCCGATCCCCATGAGGGGTAATGAGACAGGCTTCGTCGGTTCCATTCCACGCTGCATACCTTGAGGTTTCCGATCCCCATGAGGGGTAATGAGACCTACGCCGGCACCGCGGCCCCGCCGGCCGGCTGGTCGTTTCCGATCCCCATGAGGGGTAATGAGGTGTCGGAGTGGGTCACCTACGATCACGTGGGCACTGTTTCCGATCCCCATGAGGGGTAATGAGCGTCTGTCGATCACCGCCGCAGCGCTCGCCGCCTGGGTGGTTTCCGATCCCCATGAGGGGTAATGAGGGCGACTCCCTGCCCTTCGCCATGGTCCGGCACTCGCCGTTTCCGATCCCCATGAGGGTAATGAGGACGACATGACGCGGCCGCCGCCGACCGCGTGTTTCCGATCCCCATGAGGGGTAGGACAACGGCGGCCAGCTCGCCTTGATGCCATCGCCAATGGCGGTTATCCTGATAATCGCCATGTCAGCGGGCGCCAGTGACGCACGAGCTGTCTTGATCCCGCGCCGCCTGCAGTTGGAGCGGCTCCTCGCGCGCAGGTCGGTGTTCCTGTTCGGGCCGCGCCAGACCGGCAAGACCACCTACGTCCGCAGTCAGCTCGCCGACTGCGTGGAGCTCACGTTCACCCTGCTCGACCGGGGGCTGCTGACCTCGGTGCTGGCCGACCCGTCGCGCGTCCGCCGCGAAGTGGAGGCACGAGGCCTGCGCGACACGGTGATCTGCATCGACGAGATCCAGAAGTGCCCGGAGCTGATGGATGAGGTTCAGCTCATGATCGAAACGCGCGGCATTCGGTTCCTGCTCACCGGTTCGAGCGCGCGGGCGCTGCGCAGCAAGGGCGTCAACCTGCTCGGCGGGCGCGGCAGCGACCGGGTGATGCGCCCGTTTTCCTGGTGCGAGCTGCAGGACACCGGCTTCTCGCTGGAGCGGGCGCTCAACCATGGGCTGCTGCCGCCTCACTACCTGTCCGACGATCCCGACGAGGAGTTGTCCTCCTACGTCGACCGCTACCTGACCGAGGAAATCGCGGCGGAGGGCTGGGCGCGCAACCTGCCCGGCTTCGCCCGCTTTCTGGAGACCGCCGCCACCACCAATGCCCAGCTTCTGAACTACTCCAACGTGGCGCGGGACGCGCAGGTGCCGCGCCAGACCGTGGTGCAGTGGTACAAGATACTGACCGACACGCTCATCGCCGACGAACTGCCTCCCTTTACGCGCACCGTCAAGCGCAAGGCGATCGAGACCGCCAAGTTCTACTTCTTCGATACCGGCGTGGTGCGGGCGCTGCGGCGGCTGCCGCCGGTGGACGAGGCGTCGGCGGACTTCGGCGAGTTCTTCGAGCACTACGTGTTCCACGAGCTGCGCACCTGGATCGACTATCGGCGCCCGCGGACGCGGCTCGCCTACTGGCGGTCGCGCTCAGGGTACGAAGTCGACTTCATCCTGGATGGACGCGTGGCCATCGAGACCACGGCCGCCCGGCGCGTCCACGACAAGCACCTGCGCGGCCTGCGCGCGCTGGCGGAGGAGGGGCTGATCGAGCGCTCCATCCTCGTCTGCCGCGAAGAGCGGCCGCGCCTCGAACCCGGCGCCGCGCATGGCATCGAGATATGGCCGCTCCAGTTCTTCCTCGCCGCCCTCTGGCGTGACGAGCTCGTGGTGATCGATTCGGCAGCGGTGACCGCCGTGCGTTGAAGCGCCACGGACGGCCGGGCCGTTATATGGGCATGGCCATCCACCAGCCCCACGACCACCTGTTCAAGCGAGTGTTCGGCGCCCCGGCGGAAGCCGCGTCATTCCTGCAAGCCCGGCTGCCCCCGCCGCTCAGCCGCTCCCTGCACTGGCCCACGCTCAAGCGGCGCCCTGCCTCCTTCGTCACCCCGGACCTCCGCGGCGCCGCTTCCGACCTGCTGTTCGAGATCCGCTACGCCGAACCCGGCGCCGACCGCGCCTCGCTCTGGCTCTACCTGCTGTTCGAGCATCAGTCCACCCCGGACTTCTGGCTGCGCCTCCGCCTGCTCGGCTACTGCTGCCGCATCTGGGAGCGCGACCGACAGCATCACCAGGAGGCGCGCTACCTGCGCCCGATCCTGCCGCTCGTGTTCTACCATGGTCCCACCGGCTGGCAGCACTCCCCGCAGTTCGCTGACATGTTCCCAGCCGCAACGCGGGACTGGCCGTGGCTGCCCCGGTTCGAGCACCTGCTGTTCGACCAGACTCAGGTGTCGCCGGCGCAGGCCGCCGGCAGTGTCCGGGCGCGCTTGCTGCAACTGACGATGATGCACGCCTTCAGCCGCGCCGTGCGGGAGGCGCGGGAGCGGATAGGGCCGCTGCTGGGCGACTTGGAGCGGGAAGGCAGCAGCGGGCAGGACGACATGAAGATGTTCGTGCGGTATATCGTGGAGACGGGACCTGAGGACACGCCCGAGGAGTTGGGCGAGCTACTGAGCCGCACGGCGGCAGGAGGGGAGTTGATGACGAGCGGTGAGCGGTTGCGCCAGGAAGGGCGCGAGGAAGGCCAACGCGCAGGTCGGCTCGAAGGCCAACGCGAAGGGCGGTTGGAGACGATCGACGGGTTCCTGCGGACCGGCGTCGACTGGTCGGTGATCGAGCGGGCGACCGGGATCGGCGAGCAGGAGTACCGGAGGCTCAGGAGCCAACCCAACGGCGCGGCTGCGGCAGGCGGCGACGGGACCTGACGACGCGCCCGAGGAGCTCGGTCACCCGCCGTTCGCCGGGAGCGGCCGGCATGGCTGAGCAGGACGCCGGAGGCGCGCCATCGCCGTTTGCCCTATGCGGTGCCAGCGCTCGAACGCCTCGAGCGCCTGCCGGGTCGGCGCGGCGTCGGCGCTGGCGACGACCGGCGCCACGCTGGCGAGCCCTTCGAGCACGCCGCCGACGTGGTTGCGTTCCAGGTCGCCGGGCGGCACCACCCGGTGCAGGATGCGTTCGATCTCGTCGAGCGCGGCGTCCGGCGCCGCAGCCTGCTCGCGGCGGCGGATCGCGTCGATTGCGGCCATCACCTCGGCGATCGCCGCGCGGATGCTGCGCACCTGGATCGCCTATCGGCGCCCGCGGACGCGGCTCGCCTACTGGCGGTCGCGCTCAGGGTACGAAGTCGACTTCATCCTGGATGGACGCGTCGCCATCGAGACCAAGGCCGCCCGGCGCGTCCACGACAAGCACCTGCGCGGCCTGCGCGCCCTGGCGGAGGAGGGGCTGATCGAGCGCTCCATCCTCGTCTGCCGCGAGGAGCGGCCGCGCCTCGAACCCGGCGCCGCGCATGGCATCGAGATATGGCCGCTCCAGTTCTTCCTCGCCGCCCTCTGGCGTGACGAGCTCGCACCCGACCACTGACGATGATGCACGCCTTCAGCCGCGCCGTGCGGGAGGCGCGGGAGCGGATAGGGCCGCTGCTGGGCGACTTGGAGCGGGAAGGCAGCAGCGGGCAGGACGACATGAAGATGTTCGTGCGGTATATCGTGGAGACGGGACCTGAGGACACGCCCGAGGAGTTGGGCGCGCTACTGAGCCGCACGGCGGCAGGAGGGGAGTTGATGACGAGCGGTGAGCGGTTGCGCCAGGAAGGGCGCGAGGAAGGCCAACGCGCAGGTCGGCTCGAAGGCCAACGCGAGGGGCGGTTGGAGACGATCGACGGGTTCCTGCGGACCGGCGTCGACTGGTCGGTGATCGAGCGGGCGACCGGGATCGGCGAGCAGGAGTACCGGAGGCTCAAGAGCCGACCAACGGCGCGGCCGCGGCCGAGCTAGGCTCGTCCCGATAGCGCTCGGTCGAGGCGCGCCATCGCCGTTTGCCCTATGCGGTGCCAGCGCTCGAACGCCTCGCGCGCCTGCCGGGTCGGCGCGGCGTCGGCGCTGGCGACGACCGGCGCCACGCTGGCGAGCCCTTCGAGCACGCCGCCGACGTGGTTGCGTTCCAGGTCGCCGGGCGGCACCACCCGGTGCAGGATGCGTTCGATCTCGTCGAGCGCGGCGTCCGGCGCCGCAGCCTGCTCGCGGCGACGCCGGATCGCGTCGATCGCGGCCATCACCTCGGCGATCGCAGCGCGGATGCGGAGCAGGAGCTCCGTCTGTTCCCGGAGGTCCTGCGGGTCCGCGCCGACCCGCGGGTCGGACGATACCTGCACGCTCGTGGCGCAGCGCTCCCCGCCGGCGCGCAACTCGATGCGGTACTCGCCCGGCGCCGCCAGCGGCGCCACGCCGGTATCGATCGGCCGGTCCGCGCCCGGTGCCGCCGCGTACCGGCTCCAGGTGAGGTCCCAGGTCAGGCGGTTCAGTCCGGCGGCGCAGAGCAGGCGGCCGTCGCGGGCTTCCGGCCCGCCGCTCCCGAACCGGCGGACCAGCCGCCCGCGCGAATCGACGATGCGCACCTCGGCCGCCCGGCACCCGTCCGGCAGCCGGTAGTAGATCAGCGCTCCGCGCGGCCGCGGGCTGCCGGCGTCGAGAAACTCGCGGCGGCTGCCGCCGCCGGGGAGCCGGTGTTCCACGAAGGTCGCCTCCACGCCGAGCGAGCCGATCTGATAGGTCTTCTGCGGGCCGGTCCAAGGGTCCCAACCGACCTGATGCAGCGTCCGCACCGGGTCCCGCGGCGGCAGCAGCGCCGGCGCGGAGCAGCCGCCCGCACGGCGCAACGGAGTCAGGTCGTCGAGGATCCAGAACGAGCGCCCGTGCGTGGCCGCCGCCAGGTCGCCCCGGTGGACGCGCAGGTCGTACACGGGAGCGACCGGCAGCCGGCTCCCCGGCTCGGCCGCCTCGTTGGCGCGCGTCCAGGCAGCCCCGTCGTCGAGCGATACGTACACGCCGGTCTCCGTGCCGCAGTACAGCAGACCGGGGCGCTGCGGATCGCAGCGAATCACGCGCGTGAAGTCGTCCTCCGGCAGGCCGCCGGCGATCGACCGCCACGACGCGCCGCCGTCGGCCGTGCGGTACAGCAGCGGCCGCGTGTCGTCGAGCCGATAGCGCGCGGCGGCCAGGTACCATCGGTCCGGGTCGTGCGGGGACGGCTCCAGGCAGAGGACCGACGCCCAGGCGGGGAGTGCGGCCGGCGTCACCTCCTGCCAGCTCGCGCCGCCGTCGCGCGTGCGGTGCGCCAAGCCGTCGTCCGACCCGGCCCAGAGCTCCGCCGGCCGGTGCGGGGACTCGGCCAGCGCGATGATCGTGCAGTAGACGTCGGAGGCGCCCTCGCCGGTAATGGGACCGCCGGAGGCGACGGTCCGGTCCGCGTCGTCGCGGGTCAGGTCGGGGCTGATCGGCTCCCAGCTCGATCCCTCGTCGGTGGAGCGGAACACCACGTTGCCGGCGGTCAGCAGCACGCGCGGGTCGTGGCGGGAGGAGAGCACCGGAAAGGTCCAGTTGAACCGATGCGGCCATTCGGCCGGCGGACTCGATCCGTCCATGGCCGGCACCGGCGAGATCAGGCGCACCTGGCCGCTGCGGTGGTCGTAGCGCATCAGGCTGCCGGGACCGCCGGGGCTGCTGCCGGTGGCGCCGGCGTAGACGATGTCCGGATCGTCGCGCTTGACGGCGATATGGCCGCTCTCCGCGCTGCCGGTGGTGTAGCAGTCGGCCCAGCGAATGGCGCCGTAGACGCCGTCCGACGGCACGCTGACGGCGCTGGAGTCCTGCTGGGTGGCGTACACCCGGTACGGGAAGCGGTCGTCGACCTCCATCCGGTAGAACTGCGCGGTCGGCTGGTTGTAGACGCTGCTCCAGGTCTCGCCCCCGTCCAGGCTGACCGCGGCGCCGCCGTCGTTGCCCTCGATCATGCGCGCCGGGTCCTGCGGATCGATCCACAGGTCGTGATCGTCGTGGTGCGGGGTGGAGATCACCTCGAAGGTGTGGCCGCCGTCGGTCGAGCGGTACGCCTTCTTGCACAGCGACCAGACCTGCTCCGGGTCGGTGGGATGGGCGAACACGTGGGTGAAGTAGAACGGCTTCTCGCGCAGCGCCGTGTCGTGGTTGACCAGCCGCCATGACTCGCCGTCGTCGTCGGAGCGGTACAGCCCGCCGTCGCGCGCTTCGATCAGCGCCCAGACGCGCCCCGCCCGCGCCGGCGAGGCGGCGATGCCGACGCGGCCCAGGATGCCGCGCGGCAGGCCGGGCCGGCCGGTCAGCTCCTGCCACGTCGCGCCGCCGTCGGTGGAGCGGAAGATGCCGGAGTCGGGGCCGCCGCTCCTGATCGTCCAGGGCTTGCGGATCACCTGCCAGAGCGCCGCGAACAGCACGTGCGGACGGTTGAGGTCCAGGGTCAGGTCGCCGGCGCCGGCCGCCGCGCCGCGGTGCAGGACCTGCTCCCAGGTCGCGCCGCCGTCGGTGGAGCGGTACACGCCGCGCTCGGGGTTGCGCCCGAACGCGCGGCCCAGCGCCGCCACGTAGACCGTGTCCGGGTCCTCGGGGTGGACGCGCACGCGGCTGACGTGGCGGGTCGCGGCCAAGCCCAGGTGGCGCCACGACTCACCGCCGTCGTCGCTGCGGTACACGCCGTCACCGTGGGTCACGTCGACCCGGATCTGCGATTCGCCCATGCCGGCGTAGAGCGTGCGATGCGCCGACGGCGCGACGGCGATGGCGCCCACCGACGCGGTGCGGAAGTACCCGTCGGAGACGTTGCGCCAGAAGCGGCCCGCGTCGGTGCTCTTCCAGACGCCGCCGGCGCAGGCGCCGAAGTAGAAGACCAGCGGTTCCGCCGGGTCGCCGGCCACCGCCACCACGCGGCCGCCGCGGTACGGGCCGATGCAGCGCCAGCGCATCGCCGCCAGCGCCTCCGAAGCGTTCCCGGCGGCGGCGCGGTCGGTCCGTCCCCGTCCGGCGGCGGGGGCTGCCGGACCGCTCACCGTCCCGCGCCGGCCGCGATGCGGCGGGTGGCGTCGATCACCCGATCGACCTGTCCGGCGTCGACGTGCCGGTTGAGCACCAGGCGCGCGCGCGTCGGCGGACGCGGCGTGACCAGCACGCCCTCGGCGCGGTAGCGGTCGAGCAGCTCCGCGGTGGTCCAGCCGAGCTCGCGCACGTCGACCACGGCGAAGTTGGTGGGGATGGGCGGGACCGGCACCTGCAGGCCGCCGCCGACGGTGCGCAGCCCGGCCGCCAGCCGCGCGGCGTTTGCGTGGTCGTCCGCCAGCCGGTCGACCATCTCCGCAAGGGCGACGGTGCCGGCCGCGGCGATCACGCCGGCCTGCCGCATCGAGCCGCCGTGCAGCTTGCGGGTCTCGCGGGCCGCGGCGATGAAGGCCGCGTCCCCGCACAGGATCGAGCCGACCGGCGCGCTCAGCCCCTTGGAGACGCAAAACATCGCCGAATCGACCTGCGCTACCAACGCGCAGGCAGGAACCCCCAGCGCGACCGCGGCGTTGAACAGCCGCGCGCCGTCGCAGTGCACGTGCATGCCGGCCGCGTGCGCGGCGGCCGCCGCGGCGTTCACCTGCGCGGGCGTCACCGCGCCGCCGCCGGTGTAGTTGTGCGTGTTTTCGATGCACAGCAGCCGCGGCGCGGCGCCGGGATGGGCGGCGATCGCCTGCCGCACGTCATCGGGGGTGATCACCCCCCACTCGGTGTCGACCGCGGCCGACTCGACGTCGAACAGGGCGCGCGCCAGCCGGTCACGGTCGTTGGAGAACATGTGCGCGTGCGCCTCATGGACCACCAGCGCCGGCCCGCCGCCGCCGGCGCGGCTGCCGATCCGCAGGTGGGTGATCAGGGCGGCGCTGTTGGCCATGCTGCCGCTCGGCACGTACACGGCCGCCTCCATGCCGAGCCGCTCGGCCGCCAGCGCCTCCAGCCGGTTGACGGTCGGGTCCTCCCCGAAGCAGTCGTCGCCCACCTCGGCGGCGTGCATCGCCTGCCGCATCCGCTCGGTGGGCCGGGTGACGGTATCGCTGCGCAGGTCGATCGGAGCGTCGCCGTTCATCGGGCGAGTGTACGACAGGTCGCGTCGAGTTGCGCTGCCTGGCCTCCACCCGCCTGCGGCCGGCGTCGCGTATGATGCCGGATCGGCGACGATGGGAGGCGACTGGAAGCAACGAGTCCGCGATCCGGTCCATGGTCTCATCATGTTCGGAGGCCGCGATGCTCACGGGAACGAGACGGACCGGATCGCGTGGCGCCTGCTCGACACCAAAGAGTTCCAGCGGCTGCGCCGCATCCGCCAGCTCGGCTTCTCCGATCTGGTCTATCCGGGGGCGACCCACACCCGCTTCGCCCACAGCATCGGCGTCTATCACGTGGCGCGCCGGCTGCTGGACGTGATCGCCCGCGAGCAGGGGCCGGACCATGATCGGGATCGGGCGCGGGTTGCGCTGCTGGCCGCCCTGCTGCACGACATCGGCCACGGTCCGTTCAGCCACGTGTTCGAGCGCGCCGCCAATGCGGTGGGACTGACCAGACGACACGAGGACTGGAGCGCGGAGATCGTGCAGGGCGACACGGACGTCAACCGCGTGCTGCGGGAGCTAGACGGACAACTGCCGGACCAGATCGGCGCACTATTGAAGGAGGAGCAGGCGAAAGACATCTATGCTGCCGTCGTTTCCAGCCAGTTCGACGCCGACCGGATCGACTACATCCAACGGGACCGGCTGATGAGCGGCGTCCAGTTCGGCCACGTCGACAGCGATTGGCTGCTCGATTGTCTGGAGGTCGGATCGGTCACTATCGGCGAGCGGGACTACGGCCCGGTGCAGTGCCTGTATCTGGGTCCCAAGGGGATCGCCGTCGCGGAGGATTATCTGGAGGCGCGGTTCCGCCTCTATTGGACGGTCTACATTCACAAGACGACGCGGGCGGCGGAGAAGATGCTGGAGGCGCTGCTGATGGCTGCCGCGTCCTCGCTGCGGAATGGCGGCCTGGCCCGCCGGGAGCCGGTGCTGCGGTATCTCACGACCGGGACGTCGTCGCTGGGCGCATACCTCCGGCTCGACGACGCGGCGGTCTGGGCCGCTCTTGCGGAATACGCCGAGTGCCCGCAGCCCCGCGTCGCCGAGCTGGCCGGCCGGTTGCGCGACCGCAACCTCTACAAATGCCTTGAGGTCGGATCGTGGGACGAACCGCAGGGTAATCTGTATCTGCGGTTTCGACGCGAGTTGGATGAGCGCCGCATCGAATGGGCCGGCGACCTGTTGTTCGATCAGTCCGCGGTCACGCCGTACACGTGGTACGATTTCGACGACGCCTCGGCTCTCAACAAGGTCCTGGTGAAAGTCCGTGCGGACCTGCCCGAGCCGGAGGACATCGCCGAAGTTTCATCGATCGTAAAGTCTCTCCACAATGACGGAAGGCCGGGCCGGGTTCAGCGGGTCTACGCACCCGATACGGAAAAGATCGAGGATCTCGGCAAGATCCTCCAGGAGGTGAGAACGTCGTGAACGTCGAAGACATAGAAGATATAGTCGTCAACCTGATCGCGCTGCATGGCGGCGAACTGGTCGGTCGGACACGGCTGCAGAAGGCAGCTTATCTCCTGCATCGCTGCGGAGCGAACTTCGACCTTCCGTTCCCGTTCATCTATCACCATTATGGGCCGTACTCCCTGGCGCTTGCCGACGGGTTGATCGACGCGCACGCCGACGACCGGATCGACGTGGAGGAACGGCTCGGGTCGTACGGCATCCGTTACGCGATCTTCAGATCAAAGGGAGATCACGCCCCTGACCGGCTCGGGGACCTGTCAGCCGACCGGGTCCGTTCGTTGTTGAGGGAAATGCAGGACGCCTCCGACATCGTCCTGGAGCTTGCCGCGGCCATCGTCTTTCTGCGCGAAGAGGACGGTTACGTGCATGACGCGATAGAGGAGACGAAGGCGCGCAAGCCGCTCAAGGCGACGGCAGCACGCATGGAGCAGGCGCTCATGCTGCTGCGCAAACTTGGACTGGAACGCGAGGCGGCGGTAGCTCCCGGCTGAATCGACCGCGGCGATCTCTACGCGAATCGGTCGGGCCGACAGGGATGCAGGTCGATCGCGGGCCGGTTCCCGGCGATCAGGGCGGCCACCGCCTCGCCCGTGGCGGGGGCGAGCGACACGCCCAGCGTGCCGTGCGCGGTGGCCAGGACCACGTTCGGGTGCGCGCGCGGCCGGCCGATGATCGGCAGAGCGTCGGGGGCGAGCGGGCGCAGCCCACGCCACACCTCGGCATCGGGGGCGCCGGCATCGAAGCGCGCGCCGGGTACCAGGCGGCCGGCTCCGTCCAGGATGGCCTGGACGCGCCGCAGGGCGATGGAGCGGTCCAGGCCGGCCAGCTCCAGCGTGCCGCCGATCCTGACCCCGTGCGGGAGCGGGGTCGCCACGGCGCGCGCCTCGCCCAGATTGACCGGCCGGCGCGGTCGCCACGGCGGGCGGCTGAAGGTGATCGAGTACCCTTTGGCGGCCTGCACCGGCAGCCGCAGATCAAGCTCGGCGGCGACCAGCGGGCTCCACGCGCCGGCGGCGATCACGATCTGGCCGGCGCCGATCTCGCCGCGCGAGGTGAGCGCCGACGCACGACCGCCCGGTCCGCCCGGCTGCAGCCGGATCACGTCGGTCTGCTCCACCACCTGGACGCCGGCGTCGATCGCCTGCCGGTGCAGCCAGCGCACGAAGGAGCCGGGATCGACGTGGGCGTCGCCGGGGTACAGCACGCCGCCGACCACGCGCGGCGACAGGGCCGGCTCCATCTGCCGCACCTGATCGCCGGTGAGCTGCCGGAACGGTATGCCGTGGCGGGCGGCCTGACGGGACTCGTGGAGGTGGTGCCGCAACCCCTCCGGCGTCAGAAACGCGTACAGCACGCCGTCGGCGGCGTAGCTGTAGGGATGGCCGCCGTCCGGCGCGGCAGCCGACGCGGCCATCCGCGCGTGCAGGTCGGCGCTGCGCAGCAGCAGCTCCGCCATGGCGGCCGTTCCCGCCTCGGCTCGCGCCGGCGTGGCGGCGCGCGTGAACCGCCACAGCCAGCGGAGCATCTCGGCGCGCCAGGGGCTGCGGATGTACAGCGGGCCGGTCGGATCGAACAGCCACCGAAGTCCCTGCGCAACCACGCCCGGGGCGGCGATCGGCACCGCGTGGCTGGGACAGACCAGCCCCTGGTTGCCGTAGGAGCAGGACCGGCGGTCGCCGATCGCGGCCGACTCGATCACCGTCACGCGGGCGCCGGCCCGCGTCAGGTGCCAGGCGCAGCTCATGCCGATGACGCCGCCGCCCACGATCAGGACGTCCGGGCTGCGGTCGTCGATCATGCGCCGGAGCCGCGATTGGCGCGGCGGAGCTGGCCGCAGGCGGCGTCGACGCGGCGGCCGCGCTCCTTGCGGGTGGTGACGGTCACGCCGTGGCCGGCGACGATGGCGGCGAAGCTCCGCACCGCCTCTGCGGCCGGCTCGGCGAAGGGCAGGCCGGGGACCGGGTTGTACGGGATCAGGTTCACCTGCGAGCCGCTGCCGGCCAGCAGCCGGCCCAGGGCGTCGGCGTGGCGCGGCTCGGCATTGCGGCCGGCGATCAGGGTGTACTCGAAGGTAACCCGCCGGCCGGTGGCGGCAGCGTACCCGGCGGCGGCGTCCAGCAGCTCGGCGATGCCGTAGCGTTGCGCGACCGGCACCAGGCTCTGCCGGGTCGCGTCGTCGGCCGCGTGCAGGCTGATCGCCAACCCGACCGGCAGCCCGATCGCCGCCAGGTCGCGGATGCGCGGCGCCAGACCGACGGTACTGACGGTCAGCCGGCGTGCGCCCAGGCCGATCCCTGCCGGGTCGGTCAACGCGCCGATCGCCGCGACCAGCCGCGGGAAGTTGGCCAGCGGCTCCCCCATGCCCATGAAGACCACGTTGGTGACGGCGCTGTGCGCGCGGGCGTGGAGCACCTGCGCCACCATCTCGGCTGCGGTGAGGTTGCGGGCCACGCCGTCGAGTCCGGACGCGCAGAACGCGCATGCCATGCCGCACCCCGCCTGGCTCGAGACGCACACGGTATGCCGATCGTCTTCGCGGATCGACACCGCCTCGATCATCTCGCCGTCCTGCGCGCGCAGCAGCAGCTTGGCGGTCTGCCCGTCCGGGGTGGGCCGGCGCTGCTGCAGGGCGAGCGGCGTGGCCGGCAACTCGGAGCGCAGCCGGTCGCGCACGGCGGCCGGCAGGTCGGTCATGTCGTCGAAGTCCAGGACGCCGCGGCGCAGCAGGTGAGTGCGGATCTGCCGGGCGCGGTAGGCCGGCTCTCCCAGGGCTGCCAAGCGCTGCGCGAGCGCCTCCTCGTTCAGCTCCAGCGCCGATGTCATCGCCTCATCAGTATGCACCGCCGCGGAGGCGCGCCGATCGCGGCCCCTGCTCGCCTCGCTTGGTCATGCTCCGCTGTGTGTGCTACATGTAGCACCATGAACTCGATAGGAGTCCGTGAGCTACGCCAGCGGGCGAGCGACTACCTCCGTCGCGTCGAGGCTGGCGAGACGTTCGAGGTCACGAACCGGGGCCGCCCGGTTGCGGTCCTGAGCCGAATTCCCGCTGCTTCGCCCCTCGATCAGCTTCGGCTTGCCGGAGAGCTGGAAGAGGCAAAGGGCCCGATAGACGATGTGCCGCCGCCGCTCACGCCCGGACCGGGTGCGGAGCCACCGTCCGTCCGGCTCGCCCGGCTCCGTTCCGATGACCGTTGATGGCGTCACTTATCTCGACTCGTCGGCAATCGTCAAGCTCGTCGTGCGCGAACCGGAGTCCCAGGGGCTGCGGCGGTACCTCCGCGGCCGCCGCGTGATTTCAAGCGCGTTGGCGCGCGTCCGAGTGAGATGAAAAGCGAGCAGACCGCAGTCGGTCCGCGTTTGCGGGGAAACGGCGGTTCGGTCTAAGCTCGGCGGAGCTATACTCCAGACCTGAGAGGTTCCACACAATGGGCTCCAATGCCGCACAGAAGGTGCTCTGCGTCCTGTACGACGATCCGGTGGGAGGGTTCCCTCCCCCGTACGCCCGGAACAGCATCCCCACGCTTGCTCAGTACCCGGACGGCCAGACCATGCCGACGCCGGCGGCCATCGACTTCACGCCCGGCCATCTGCTGGGTTCCGTTTCCGGCGGGCTCGGCCTGGAGCCGTTCCTGGCCGAGCGCGGCCATACGTTCGTGGTCACCTCGGACAAGGACGGCCCCGAATCGGCGTTCGAGCAGGAGCTGACCGATGCCGACATCGTCATTTCGCAGCCGTTCTGGCCGGCGTACCTGACCGCCGAGCGGATCGCCAAGGCGCCCAACCTCAAGCTGGCCATCACCGCCGGCATCGGCTCGGACCACGTCGACTTGCAGTCGGCCATCGGCCGGAACATCACCGTGTGCGAGGTGACGTGGTGCAACAGCATCAGCGTCGCGGAGCATGCGGTCATGCAGATGCTGGCGCTGGTGCGGGATTACATCCCGCAGCACGGGTGGGTCGTCCGGGGCGGGTGGAACATCGCGGATGCGGTCTCCCGGTCCTATGACATCGAGGGCATGGCCGTGGGCGTGGTGGCGGCCGGCCGGATCGGCTTGGCGGTGCTGAGGCGGATGAAGCCGTTCGACGTCGATCTGCACTACACCGACCGGCACCGCCTGCCGGACAGCGTCGAGCAGGAGTTGGGCCTGACCTTTCACGACCGCGTCGAATCGCTGGTCGCCGCCTGCGACGTGGTGAGCATCCATTGCCCGCTCCATCCGGAGACGGAGCATCTGTTCGACGATGAGTTGATCGGCAGGATGCGGCGCGGGTCGTACCTGGTGAACACCGCTCGCGGCAAGATCTGCGACCGGGACGCCATCGTGCGGGCGCTGGAGAGCGGCCAGCTCGCCGGGTACGCCGGCGACGTCTGGTTCCCGCAGCCGCCGCCCAACGATCACCCGTGGCGCACCATGCCGAATCAGGCGTTGACGCCGCACACGTCGGGCACCTCGTTGTCGGCGCAGGCCCGGTACGCGGCCGGAGTGCGCGAGATTCTGGAGTGCTGGTTCGACGGCAAGCCGATACGGGACGAGTACCTGATCGTGCAGGGCGGCGCGCTGGCCGGCACGGGAGCGCACTCCTACAGCGAGGGCGACGCCACCGGCGGCTCCGAGGAGGCGGCGAAGTTCAAGGCCGACTAGTCATTCAAGCCGACGGCGGGGCACGCCGTCGCGCAGATAGCCGTACATCAGGCGCTTGACGGTCTGGTTGGGAATCCCCAACCGGACCGCCTGCTCGCGTACCTCGCGGATGCTGAGCAGGCCGAAGTAGTGGAGCAGCGACAGGAAGTTTTCCCGCTCCGTCAGACGCTCCAGGGGAAACCCGTCCTGCAGATCGCCGTCCACCCGGCCTGCGCCGAGGACGTGGCGCAGCAGGTCGAAGTTGCCGTTCAGGCGCTGGTTGACGGTGAGCAGATGGCGCAGCTTGCCGTAATCGATGCGGACATTGCGATCGATCGGATCGTGCGGCGGCGGTCGGTTCGGGATCGACCACTTCAGATAGTAGAGCACCAGGTCGGTGTGGTAGAGATCGTTCGGCGCGCCCGCGGCGAAGCGGTAGCCGTTGTACCATTCGCCCATTACCGCCATCGCCTGGTCCACGTCCTGATCGAACACGCCGTGCCGGCGGTAGCGCTCCAGCACGGCGCGCACCTCCGCTTCCGTGAAGCCGAGCAGCTCGTTGAACTCCGGTCGCAGGCTGAGGTTGGCGCCGATGTTGAAGCCGCTGGTCACGTCGTCCATGGTGATCGGGGAGACGCCGGTGACGAACAGGCGCTCGATGCCGCCGCCGTAGCCGGCGCCCGCCTTGAGGGTGGCGAAGAAGTTGCGGTAGAAGCCGCCGCCGTGCGTGAAGGAGTGATACGCCTCCGACCCGCGATAGGCCAGGATGGTGTTGGCGAAGTTGTCGTACTCGTCGATGAGCACGTACAACGGGATGCCGTGCCTTCGCGCGTGCAGGAACAGCTCGTTCAGTTTCGTATCGATGGTTGGCGCCGCCAGGATGCGCCGCACCGTCGCTGCCGGGAACAGGTCGGGGTTGCACTCCAGCGCGTAGCGGAGCTGTTGAAAGCAGTAGTACTCGAACCGTTCGCGCAGCGTCTCCGGGGTATCGTCGAACGCGGAGAAGTCGAAGTGCAGGATGACGTAGCGGTGCCGGTTCGGCGTCGGCCGGCGCCCGATGTCCGTGCCCGCGAACAGCGTCGCGAAGCGGTCGGCGCGGGTGCGGTCGTAGTAGCAGGCCAGCAGTGCGACCCAGCACGACTTGCCGAAGCGGCGGGGGCGGATCAGAAAGGCGTACCGCTCCTGCTCCAGGTCGTGCAGAAAGCGCGTCTTGTCGACGTACAGACAGCCCTCGCGGCGGATCGCCTCGAAGTCGGCCCAGCCGTACGGTATCTGCGGATGCGCGCCGTCTTTCACTTCGCGGTCGGCGGAGTCGAGCAATACGCGCGCGCACTTACCGTCGCTCATAGAGCACCGTTCCTTCGCGCAGCGCGCGGGCCAGGACCTGCTCGGTATCGACCTCATCGACGATGGTCTGAACCATGCGGTCGAGGAGATCGCCGGTTACGCGCGTCATCGGCTCGTCGATCTCGATGCGGGGCGACGGATCATCTCGCCAGCCGGGCGCTCGCAAGCCGATTCAGACTCACGCCTTCTTCGGCCGCCTGCATCACCAGCTCCCGATGGGTTTCGGGTGGTACCCGCACTACGAATCTCCCGCTGTACTTTCGGTCCGCGAGGGGTTCGGGCGGTATCTCACCGTGGGCCTGCATATCTGCGATGACGTCTCGGATCAGTTCCTGCATCCCGGCGAGAGCTTCCTGCGGCGTGGGCGCCAGCCAGCTCAGCAACGGGAACTCGGCGCAGAGCGCTACGTATTCGTCGTCTTCGCAAGACCACGTGATACGGTATGTGTAATGATCGTACATTTTCAAACCTCCATAAAGTGCCGTCGAGTCGTCGGTCAGTTCACTTCATTCTCCTCCTTTACAAGTAGTATCAATCGATCGTCGGGTCAACTACGATGCGGAAGCGGACTTGAGCTCCTGCAGGCGCTGCGCTTCGGGGCGGTCGCGGTAGAACGGGTCGAGGGGGAAGCAGCCGGAGATCAGGCCCTTGCGGGGAGCGGTCGTGCAGTCGCTGAACGTGCGGCAGATGCGCTTGCGGGCGAGCGGCAGGCCGTTCAACACGTCGTGCGGCAGATCGGGATAGGAGAGCATCATGCGGCCCAGTCCGACCGCGTCGGCATGCCCGCGGCGCACCACCTCGGCGGCCACGGCCGGCAGCCATTCCTGCAGATAGCTGTACGCCGAACCGACGAAGATCAGGCCAGGGAAGCGCCGCTTCAGCTCGCGCACGACGTCGATCTGCCGCGCCACGCCGACCAGCGGATCCTCGGGCGGCCGGTAGCCGTCGGACGGCGGGAACAGCGCCGGGCGCTGCAGATGAGGCGTGTAGTAGGGGCTGCCGGCGGTGATGTTGACCAGCGGTATGTCGAGCCGCTGCAGCAGCTCCAGGAACGCGCAGGTCTCGGTGAGGTCCACGGCGGTCGGATCGTCCGGAGAGACGCCGAATCCCGAACGGTACGGCAGCGCCACCGGCGTCGGCTCGCCGGTCCCCTCGTCGCCTGAAGGCTGGAAGGGAACGGCGTCGAAGGCGCTGAGCCGCACGCCGATCAGCAGCCCCGGAGCGCGGCGGCGGAGGCCGGCCGCCACCTCGCGCAGGAACCGGGTGCGGTTTTTCAGGTCGCCGCCGAACCGCCCCGGCCGGTCGCGGCAGCCCAGCAGCTCGTGCGCGAAGTAGCCGTGACAATGCTTGACGTCCACGAAGTCGAAGCCGGCCTGCCGGGCCAGCACGCCGGACGCGATGAAGCGCTCCACCAGCGCCTCGATCTCCGCGTCGGCGGCCACGGGATGATCGGCGGCGATGCCGAAGCGCCGGTCCAGGACCGGATGGCGCGCCGGGATCCACGGCTCGGCGCGCGCCTGGTCGGTCGGCCGGCAGAACCGCCCGGAGTGGGTGAGCTGCAGGCCGACCAGCAGATCGTCGTCGGCGCCGTAGCGCTCCCGATGCTCGCCGACCAGCACGCCGCGCAGCGCCGCCAAGCCGTCGATCGTGTCCTCGCCGATGCGGAGCTGGTTGGGGTTGGCGCGCCCGGCGTGCTCGACGGCCACCGCCTCGCATCCCCAGACGAGTTTGGCGCCGGAGCGGCCGAAGGCGCGCCAGCGCCGCTCGACCAGGGCCGAGGGCCGCCCGTCGGCGGTGCCGTCCCACCCTTCCATCGGCTGCACGCAGAAGCGGTTGCCTGCGATCCGGCCGTCCGGCAGCGTCAGCGGCGCAGACAGCGGTCCGGCGGTATCGCCGGCGGCGAAGGGGAGCCGCTCGGCGATGCCGAGTCGGTGCAGGTGCTCGGCGAATCGATCGGCCGACTTCAGCGAAGCGACGCGACGGTAGGAGGAAGCCACGCGCTCACTCTGA
Organism: Spirochaetia bacterium; assembly: GCA_965203515.1. GTDB lineage: Bacteria > Spirochaetota > Spirochaetia > SZUA-6 > Bin103 > CATQHW01. The sequence continues at coordinate 2,160,203 of OZ241907.1, read as the reverse complement.
CCATGATCGGCCGATCGTCGCAACGGCGCCCCCGCACGGTCGATGCTTGCGGACGCGTCGGCGCTGCGGCATCCTTTGGCGGCAGGCCCCACCATGACCGAAGATCAGAAGTATCTGTTCGACATCAACGGCTATATCGTCGTCCGCAACGCGCTTTCGGCCGAGGACGTCGCCCTGGCCAACGCCGCCATCGATCGGCATGCCGGACAGATACGCGAGCGGGTCGGGGAAGACTCCCTCGCCGGCGGCTCGCCGGCGCTGCAGGGCAGCACCGGCCGCGGCGACCTGGGCGGGGCGCTGCGCTGGGAAGAGCCGTACGGCCGCCCGTTCCGGGACATGCTGGTGAATCGAAGGGTCGTGCCCTGTCTGCACGAACTGCTCGGCCCCGGATTCCGCCTGGATCACGACCTGGCGGTCATCACCATGCGGCGCGGCGCCGAAGGCCACGTGCTGCACGGCTCGTCGGGTCCCGGCTTCGACCGTCACCAGTACTACGTCTGCAGAGACGGCCGGATGCACAACGGCCTCACGGTCGCCGCCTACCAGCTCGCCGACGTCAACCCCGGCGACGGCGGCCTCTGCCTGGTGCCCGGCAGCCACAAGGGCAACTTTCCGTGCCCGGCCGCGCTGCGCCGGGGCGAGTCGTACCGGGAGTTCGTGAAGCAGATCACCTGCAAGGCCGGCGATTGCGTGATCTTCACCGAGGCGGTCACGCACGGCACGCTGCCGTGGACCGCCGACCACCAGCGCCGCACGGCCCTGTTCCGCTTTTCGCCCGGCAACCTCGCCTACGTGCCCCATGCCTGGCCGGCGGAGATGCTGGCGCTGATGAGTCCCGAGCAACGGCTGGTGCTGGAACCGCCGTATCATTCGCGCCTGGACCGGCCCGTCCTCCGCTCGGCAGGCGAGCCGGCGGCCGGCCGCCCGTCGCCATGATCGATCAGGTCCCGGCCGTGCTGGTCCCGGCCGTGCTGATCACGGGCGGCAGCCGGGGCCTTGGCCGCGGCGTGGCGGTAGCGCTGGCCGACGCCGGCTGCTCCGTGGCGATCTGCTACCGCAGCGACGAGGCGGCGGCTCGGCGGACGCTGGAGGTCTGCTGCCGGAAGGCGGAGGAACGGATGGCGGCCGGCTCACCGGTCGGGCAGCGGTTTACCGCCCATCGCGCCGACGTGGCGAGCGCGGCCGATCGGCAGCGGCTGCTCGACGAGGTACACGCCGAGTTCGGCGCGCTCGACGCGCTGGTCAACAATGCCGGCATCGCGCCGCGGCGGCGCGACGATCTGATCGACGCCACCGAGGAATCGTTCGACGAGGTGTTGCGCGTCAACCTGTCCGGCCCGCACTTCCTGACGCAGGCGGTGGCCCGCCGCTGGCTGACCGGGGACGCGCGCCCGCGGCGGCCGCGGAGCGTGGTGTTCGTGACGTCGATCTCGGCCGAGTACGCCTCCGACACGCGCGGCGAGTACTGCATCTCCAAGGCGGGGCTGTCGATGTCTCGCGAACTGTGGGCGGCGCGGCTCGCGGCGGAAGACATAGCGGTCTACGAGGTGCGGCCCGGCATCATGCGCACCGACATGACCGCGGCGGTGACCGCCAAGTACGACGCGCTCATCGCCGACGGCCTGGTGCCGCAGCGGCGCTGGGGAACGCCGGAGGACGTGGGATCGGCGGTGGCGGCGCTCCTGTCCGGGGCGTTCCCCTTCTCGCAGGGCACGGTCATCGACGTCGACGGCGGCTTCCGCCTGAAGCGCCTGTAAACGCAATCGAGCCCGAGCAGGGCAGGAGGAACCATGCAGGTCGACGTGAAGGTGAACGCCGCGGACCTGGCCGGCGCGGCGAGCCGGGTGTTCGCGGTCGCGGCCGGCAAGGTGCGCGACCTCGAGGCGGCCTGGGACCGGAGCCGCGGCGCGCCGGTCTACACGGTCGCCGGCCGCTACACGCAACGCGGCTGGACCGAGTGGACGGAGGGCTTCCGGTACGGCTGCGCGCTGCTCGCCTTCGACGGCGGCGGAGACGAGGAACTGCTCGACCTGGGCAGGCGGCAGACCATGGAGCGCATGGCGCCGCACCTGAGCCACGTCGGCGTGCACGACCACGGCTTCAACACCATGAGCACCTACGGCAACCTGCTCCGTCTGGCCCGGGAGGGGCGGTGGCGGGCAGGCGAGGGCGACGTGGAGACCTGCCGCCTTGCGATCAGCGTCTCCGGCGCCGTGCAGGCGGCGCGCTGGACCGCGCTCCCCGGCGAGCTCGGCTACGTCTATTCGTTCAACGGGCCGCACTCGCTGTTCATCGACACCATTCGCTCGATGCGCGTGCTGGCCGCCGCCCACGACCTGGGCCACGTCCTGATGGGCGAGCGCGACCGCCGCATCTCGCTGCTCGGCCGCGCCCTCCGGCACGCCGAGACCACGGCGCGCTACAACGTCTACTTTGGAGCGGACCGCGACGCCTACGACGTCGCCGGCCGCGTCGCGCACGAGTCGATCTTCAACGTCAACGACGGCAGCTATCGCTGTCCGAGCACCCAGCAGGGCTACTCGCCGTTCTCCACCTGGACCCGCGGGCTGGCCTGGGCCGTGCTCGGCTACGCCGAGCTGGTGGAACTGCTGGCGTGGTGCGACCCGGACGAGGTCGCCGAGCTGGCCGTTCCGTCGATGGAGTCGGTCCGGGCCGCCCGCGAGCGGCTGCTGCAGGCGGCGCGGGTGACCGCCGACTTCATGATCGCCAACACGGCGAGCGACGGAATTCCGTACTGGGACACGGGGGCGCCGGGGCTGGCGCTGCTCGGCGATTGGCGCAGCCGGCCGGCCGAACCGGACAATCCGGCCGAACCGGTCGACGCGTCCGCGGCGGCCATCGCCGCGCAGGGGCTGCTGCGGCTGGGCGCGGCGCTGGCCGGCGGCGACGAGGCAGCGGCGCAGCGCTACTCGCAGGCCGGCCTGACCGCGGCCCGTACGCTGTTCGGGGCGCCGTACCTGGCGGAGGAAGCCAGCCACCAGGGGCTGCTGCTGCACACCGTGTACCACCGCCCCAACGGCTGGGATCACGTGCCGGCCGGCAGCGCCGTGCCCGCCGGCGAGGCGTGCATGTGGGGCGACTACCACCTGCTGGAACTGGCGGTGCTGGTGCAGCGCCTGGGCCGCGGCGGCCGCCTTACGTGGCTGGCCCCGCGAGCCGGCGCCGCCGATCAGGGTACGGCCGGCTAGCGTCCCCTGCCGGCGGCGGCGTCACCCGTCGCCATCGCTTCCGCCCAGGATGTCCTGTACCGCCAGCGGCTGCGCCAGCTCCCGGTTGGCCGCCTCCAGCTTCTGGCGGCTTGCGACCACGCAGACCGACGCCTGCTCGGAGGGCTCCAGCAGCGCCGCCAACGCCTCCTTCACCTGCTGCGGCGTGACCCGGCGCAGCCGCTCGTAGCGTTGTCGGCGCAGGTCCGGGGTGATGCCGCTCAGGTGGCGTTGCAACGCGCTGCCGGTCGCCTCGCCCGGCCGGACCGGACGGAAGTCGGCCTTGGCGGTGGCGATGATGGCGCGGTCGATGTCGAGTCGGCTCCAGGCGGCGTCGGCCACGTAGCGCGCCGCGGCGTCGAACACGTCGAGCGTCCGCGCGACGTGCGGGTCGCGGTAGGAGCCGAAGGAGGCGCGCGCCGCCCGCGAGTCGTAGGAGAAGTGGGCGCCGTACGCGTTGCCCTTGAAGCGGACCTCGGGCAGCAGGTAGTCCATGCGGATCAGGTGAGCCCCCACGCGCAACGGCGCCTCGACCGGATCGGAGGCGTGCGGAGCGGGGATCACCTTGGCGCAATGCGCGACCTGAATCGGCCCGGCCAGCCCGGCATGGGCCGGCGGCAGCGGCTGGTAGCCGGTGGCGGCGGGGACCACCGGCTCGGCCGGCATCGTCCGTATCCAGTGACCGAGCGCGGCCGCGGTGACGTCGGCGGCCGCGTCGCTGCCGGTGAAGCTCACCACCAGACGGCAGCGGTTGAGCAGGAAGTCCCGGATCGATTCGATCCGATCCATCAGCGCGTCGGCGTGCCGGTCGAAGGAGCCGGCGAGCCGTTCGCTCTGGTGGAGCTGCGGCAGGCCGCCCAGCACGTCGTTGAGGAAGCCGCCTTCGCTCATGCCGCGGGCGGCGTGGGTCTGCGCGGTGTGCAAGCCCTGGTGCACCATCTGGGTGCGGTAGCGCGAGCGCGTCTGGATGAGCACCTCGCGCAGCCGGTCCCGATCGCGCGGGTCGACCTGGAACAGCAGATCGCGCAGCAGCGCCAGCGCCGGCTCCATCTGCTCGTCCAACGCCTTGAGCCGGACCGTCAGCCGCCACACCGGCCGGTCGAGGCCGTCGGCGTGGCAGCCGATCCCGACCGCGGCGCCGATGCCGCCGGTGGCGGCCGCCATGCGCCGAGCGATCTCGGCATAGTCCCGGCCGGCGGCGCCGAGTTTGCGGAGCGCGGTCGTGTAGCGCGGCACGACGGGCCACAGCTCCGCCGGCAGGCCGGCCAGATCGAACGACAGGGCCAGGTAATTGACGCCGTTGGCGAACACGTCGTTGCGCAACAGCTCCACCCCGTCGAGGCGGCTCACGGCCGTGTCGATATGCGTGATCTCGTCCGGCAGGTCGCCGACCGAAAGCTGCGGCAGTCGCGCGAGCGCCTCCGGGCTGTTGGGCCGGCTGTTGCTGCGCTGCAGCGCCGCGGCCCGTTCGGCGATCCGTTCGGCGTCGGCATCGGACAGGCGCTCGCGCAGCGATCGCATCCGCTCCGTGAAGGCGGCGTCGGTGCGTTTCTGCATCTGCGGGTCGGGACGCAGGCAGATGCTCAGGCGGTGCGGATTGTCCAGCAGCCGCTCGCGGATCAGCCGGTCGAACAGCTTCGGATCGTCCCGGTATCGCTGCCGGCACGCCTCCAGGTGCTCACCCAGCCGCAGGAAGGTGAGCGGGTCCATGCCGTAGATCCAGGCGTCCAGGACCCGGTCCAGCGTGTGCAGCGGATGCATGGGCTGGATCTCCCGGTAATCGTAGGCGGCCTGCTGCAGGGCGGTGTCGACTTCCTCGGCGGTCACCCCGCGCGCCGCGATGTCACCGAGCGCGGACACCACCAGCTCGGCGAACCGCTCGTCGCGGTCGGCCTCGCTGTCCTTGATCCCCACGGCGAAGGCGGTCTCCCGTCCCAGCGGGAACGCGCCGGACGAGACCAGATCGGCGCCGATGCCGCTGTCGATGATCGCCTTGCGGAGCGGGGCCGCCTCATGGCCGAACAGCACCGTGTCGAGCAGGTGCCACTCGATCGCGGCGTCGACGTCCGTGGAGTCAGCGGTCAGCCAGGCCAACATCAGGTAGGTCTTGCCGTCGGTCGGCTCGTCCGGCTCGATCGGATAGGTGTCGTCGAAGCGGCGCGGCGCGGACCAGCGCGGTTGCAGACCCAGGTCGACGGCCGGCGTGCGGCTCGTGATGCCGGCAAGCCGTTCGGCCAGGAAGTCCAGGTAGTCCTGGGTCGGGATGTCGCCGTACAGGAAGAAATAGGCGTTGCCGGGCTGGTAATGGTCGGCGTGGTAGCGGCGGAAGGCGTCGTAGGTGAGGTCGGGAATCGCTTCCGGCTCCCCGCCGGAGGAGCGGCCGTAGATCGTGTCCGGCAGGAGCTTGCGCATGGCGCCGCGGTGCAGCCGGGCGAGGGGGCTGGAGTAGGCGCCCTTCATCTCGTTGTAGACGATGCCGGTCACCGACAGCGCTCCGGTCGGGTCGTTCGGGTCGGCGGGGGCCAGGTGGTGCCCCTCCCGCTTGAAGGAATCCTCGGTGAGCAGCGGATGGAACACCGCGTCGAAGTAGACCTCCGCCAGGTTGAACAGGTCCTTGCGGGTGTTGCTGGCCACCGGGTAGTAGGTGCAGTCCGGCGCGGTCATGGCATTGATGAAGGTGGCCATGCTCATCTTCAGCATCTCGAAGAACGGCTCGCGGACCGGGAATCGTCTGGAGCCGGCCAGGACCACGTGCTCCAGGATGTGCGGCACGCCGGTGTCGTCCGGCGGCGGCGTGGGGAAGTTGATCGAGAACAGGTTCTCCGGGTCGTCGCAATGGACGTGCAGGATGCGGGCGCCGCTCGCCCGGTGGTCGATCCGGTAGGCGCGGCCGCGCACCTCCGGCACGGGATCGACGGAGCGGACGGTGAATCCGTCGATCGCTTCGCCGGCGGCGTGCAGTGGTTCGGGAATCGCAGACATGCGGCCTATCGTATACCGGAATGCGGCGTCCGGGTTGCGCCGGCCGCCGCCGGCGCGGCCTGGGGCGGTCGGTCAGTACGTCGACTCGGGGACGGCGTCGTCGATTTCGACCACCCGGCGGCCGGCGAGGATGTCGGCCCTGATCTCTTCGACCAGTGCCTTGGCGGCGGCCGGGATGCGCTCCTCGAACTCGTAGTACGGAGCCAGGCGGGCGCCGCCCTTCGCCATCATGGTCCATTCCCGGTAGTCGGCAGCTTCGAAGCGGCCCTCTCTGACCGCCTGAACGGCGTGGCCGATGGCGGGGTTCATGTCCCAGAGCGCGGAGGTGACGACGACGCCGCGGCCGTTCTCCTCCCGGTTCATGTCGGTGACGCTGCCGAAGGCGATGATGCCGCTTTCGCGGGCGGCGTCCACCACCCCGGCGCGCTCCGCGTAGAGCACGTCGACGCCGGCCGCTACCTGCGCCAGCGCCGCCGCCCTGGCCTGCGGCGGGTCATACCAGGAGTCGATGAACGTCACCTTGAACTCGACCTGCGGGTTGACCGAGCGCGCGCCGGCCATGAATGCCTGGAACAGGCGGTTCACCTCGCCGATCGGGTAGCCGCCGACCATGCCGATCCGGTCGGTCGCGGTCATCGAACCGGCCAGGAGGCCCATCAGGTAGCAGGCTTCGTGGAGGTAGTTGTCGAACACCGCGAAGTTGGCGCCGTGCGGCGGCCGGGAGTCGCCCATCAGGAAGGCGATGCCGGGATGGTCGTCGGCCACCTGCCGGGCTTCGGCGCCGATGCCGAACGCCTCGCCGACGATCAGCGCGGCGCCGCTCGCGGCGTACTCGCGCAGCGCGCGGACGTAGTCGCCGCCGCTCGCCACCTGCTCGGAGAAGACGTACTCGATCTCGCCCCGGCGCTGCGCCGCGCTGAGCGCCTCGTGCAGGCGGCGGACCCACTTCTGCGTGACCGGCTGCGTGTAGACCGCCGCCGCCCTGATCGGGCCGGCGGCCGCGTCGTCGGCTGCCGCCGGCCCGGCGCCGAGCAGGGCCGCCGCCGCTACGGCCGCCAGCATGACGCGGAGGCGCTGCCCCGTCGCTCTCATCTTCATCGTGCGCATCACCGCAAGCCTACCGGAAAGCCGTCTGCGGTGCCGGTGGCCGGGCGCCGGAGCGGGCCTCGGCGTGACGGTTCTCCGCGGACCATGCCAGGTTGACGTCATCCGGTCGAACCGGACCGTACCGATCAAGCAACAGTCAAACAAATATTTGTTGTTCATACAACGCTTTATTGAACAATGCGACGTGTCGGAAGGGAATCTGTCAAGCATCCATGAAGCAAATCGGCAACCCGGCCCAACCAGTTCAGGAGCCGCCCCAGAAGGGGGCGTAACTGCGGTTTCGCGTCCCTACGGCGGGATCTTCGATCACGATGAGGCCCGCCGTGACCGCCTCATTGAGGAGCCGTGACGCCATGGACGCATTGTTCTCGGAAATCCCAAATCGTTCCCGCAGCGAGGCGTTGGTCATACGCTGGCGATTCACGTATTGCAGGCAGGCGTGCAGATAGCAGGCCCGCATCCGTTCGGCTCTATCCATGTCGGCCATCGGCTTGCGGGCGAAGAGCACGACGCGGGTGAAGTTCGGCGGCGCCTCGAAGAGCGGAGCCGGCAGTTGGTGACGCTCGACCTCGGCCACGACCTTGTCGATTCCGCTGCCCCGTTCCTCGCAGATCCGAAAGCGGCGCATAAGCGAAGTGAGCGCTTCGTTGCGGGAAGCGGGCGGACTGTCCAGGAAGCGCCGCGTTTCTACCAGCGGCTCGCCGGGATTCGTGATCTCGATGCGCCCGGCGAAGATTTCGACCATCGGCCCGGCACCGGTCACGGAGAAGTCCTGATGGATGAGGGCGTTCCCGACCAGCTCGCGCACCGCCGGTGCCGGGAACTCCGGCACCGACTGGCGTAACGCCTGCCCCAGTTCCTCTTTAGCCGGCAGTCTGGCGTCGATGTAGTCTACCAGCTGCTCGAAACCGGATGCATAGCCCTTGGTGCATTCGTGTTCCTTCAACGTCTCGGTGCGGCCCGCGCCGCGGTATTCGATCACGCGCAGGCTCTTACGTTTCAGTCGGGAGAAGTCGCCGAGATTCCTGGCGAGCAGGATGGCGCCCAAATTGGTGATGTCGAATCCGCCTGCCCTACCGGGAGCGATTATCCGGTCTCTCCGCAGCGCGTCGAGGATGGCGGTACGGCCATCCGGCAGCGGCGCGGCAAGGAGGTCGAAATAGGCCGGATAGTCGAGCCTGAGCAGAACGTCCTCATCGCTTACCCATTCCGCGGCAACGCCGTCCTCGAAGGGCACGCGGTCGAAGATTCGCCAGAGTTCCCGTTCTTTCTCAGGATATTCTTTGAGCTTTCCGGTGGTACCGCCAACTCGAATGAACTCCACGCCGCTGAATGCGACCGGCTGCCGAGATGCACGGTCGATCTCCAGGAGCACGACCCGTGCTCCATCAGCCACGACTTCGTGAAAGCGGAAGTCGATGCGAGGACTCAGGAGCCGCAGCAACCACGTCTCCAGCGGCTCGTTGCCCTTCTTCGCAGTGCTCGGCGAGAAGCCCGTACCCGTGACTGCATGCGTATGGTTCTCGATCCCCCAGAGCACGTACGCATTCACCTTGCCGTGGAGCGCCGCCCCGTTGGCCAACGCGGAGATGTATCGACCGATACGATCCGGCTGGTCATGATCGACCTTGAACTCGACCCATTCGGTTTCGTGCGGCAGCATGCACAGCTCACGGACGAGACCGAGGAGGTAGTCATGGTCGCGGCTAGTGATCATGACTCAGTGTCGTAGTAGAGGAGCGGGTTGCCGGAGACGTAGACGTCGTCGGGCCGGCGGCGGAAGTAGTCGCGCAGTCCGGCGACCGTGTACATGCGGGGGATGGCTTGGCATCGGTTTCGACCACAGGGACACCGTCCCGGTGGGCTGCTCGATAGCGCCGGAAGCGGGCGTGGAGCTGGTCATGGCGGCAATCCTCCATACGGCAGACGATAGCATGAGCCGGTCCACCCGCGCCAGCGGGAAGGGCGGCGCCGCATTTCCAAATGTCGGACGCGGTCGGACTCGTGATCCGTCATCGACGCGCGCAACTTGCCGGTGGTCAGCATCGTCTCCGATTACGGCGCGGCGACCGCTTGACCATCAACTCCGGGTCCAGTCCGGCTGTCGGCAGTCCGGGGAGACTCGACGCATCAGCCAAGCCGCCGTCCACGGTTGACGCCGCCCGCGCCGTCTGCTATGACGCTGTCAGCCGCATATGAGCCGCCTGCAGAGCAATGGTGACGACTATCCCGAGGCCGCCGGCAAGCACCTCCATGACGCGTCGGTTCTCATGGACGGCGCTCGCCATGACGGCACTGCTTACCTGGCCGGATACGTAGTAGAGTGCGCCTTGAAAACTCTCATTCAAATGCAAACGGAGCGGTTCCATCGTTCGCACGACCTTCAGGGCCTCGATAGCACGTTGGGGACTATCGCCGCTCTTGCGGATCGCCCCACGAAGCAAATGTACGCATCCGCCAGGAAGATTCTGCGGGGCGCTCATATACTTGCATGGAATCCGGAAATGCGCTACCAAGCCGCCGACGTCACTGACTCTTCCACCGCCGGAATGTGGCTTCGAGAGGCTACAAATATCTACTCTCGAATCATTGGCGAGCTGAAAATGGACGGAAATATCTGATGATCCATGCCGACGAGGCTCACCGCCAGGCACGGGACTCTCTGACCGAATTTCTCCGGGACAAGACGACAGCATGGGGCATCCTGTTGATCTACGATTTGTTCTACCGACTCCGGGTCATTCTGTGGTGCCCGAAAGGGAGCTGGGAATCGGCCCGCACGGAGATCGACGAGACACTTAAGCAAGCAGCCTCCGCATATTGGTCCGGCGACGTGCTCAAAGGCTGCGGACCGAAGGAATATCCCGACGGGCCGTGGCAGAACGAAGCATGGCAACAGGCCGCTGCCGTTCCGGATACGACCAGGCTGCGGATCATGGAACGGCAGCGCACCAAGGAGGGTTGGTTCCAGGCCCCCGCCGAACCTCCGTGGGCGGTTCGGAACGACGATCCGGCGATCGTCTCGTTCTATTCGTTCAAGGGCGGCGTTGGCCGATCGACCGCGCTTGCGGCGACGGCGCTGCACTTGGCCGCAGCCGGCGAACGCGTGGCGGTCGTCGATTTCGATCTCGATGCCCCGGGCGTCGGATTTCTGTTGGCAGGGCACGACGATGCCACGGCGCAGTGGGGCATCGCCGACTACCTGCTGGAGCGGCCGATCGTCGCCGAAGACGGAGCCGGCTCCGGCCTGGACCTTGCGGATTACTTCCATCGGTGTCCGACCTCGCTCTACGCCGGGACGGGCGAGATCGCGGTGTTCCCGGCCGGGTCCGCCGATCGGCGCTACGTCGGGAAGCTGGCGCGGCTGGACTACGGTGTTCCAATCAATCAGACGCATCCCTTCGTCCAACTCCTCCGGGAAATCCGCGAGCATCTCCATCCGCACTGGATACTCATCGACGCGCGCGCCGGACTCGGCAACGCATCCGGCTTCGTGATGGGGGGTCTGTGCCACCTCCACGTATTGGCAGCGACTTTGGCGGACGCGAGCTGGCGCGGCCTGGAGATGATTCTGGACCGGCTCGGAGCAGATCGGGTGCGGGCGCGGCAACCTCAAGCCGAGTGCCTTCTGGCGGCGGCGATGGTGCCTCGATCCCAGGAACGCCAATATCAGGAGTTGGTCGCCGCGTTCACCGACCGCGCCCGCGACGTGTTCAGCGACCACTACTACGCCGAGCGGGAACAGGAGGACGGGGCCTGGTCGTTGGACGACATGGAGAGCACCGACGCCCCCCACGTTCCGGTCGTCCTGCCATACGATGAGCGCCTCGCGCTGTTCCGCGACCTGAGCGAAGTGAGCAACGTTCTGCTTGAAGGCGAGCCCTACAAGCAGCTCGTGGAGCGGGTGCGATCACGACGATGAGCCGGAGACTCACCAAGCAGGCATGCGCGGAGTTGCGTACCGAGCTCCGCGATCTTGGCTACGGCCAGGCGGAAGGGGAAGCATCCGATCTCTTTCGCCGCCGCCTGTACCCGGTACCGGAACATCTCAGGGCACTCGACCCGAACGTGGCGCTGGTCGTCGGTCCGCGCGGCTCGGGAAAGAGCGAGCTGTTCAACGCGTTCTTCAAGCACGACGGACTTGGCGGCTCCATCTTGCGGTACGCCGCAAAACCCGTCCGACTGACGATTCAACCCGCTTCCGCAGCGTGGATACCGGCGTACCCGGCCGGAACGGAATTTCCGGATAGTTTTGCCTTGGATCGACGCATCGATTCGGACGCGCGAGCAAAGACGCTCTGGCACATCATGCTGACACGACGCCTCAACAGCGAGTTTCCCGCTTCGGTGAGGAAGCAGTTCAGGTCTTTGACGGCGCCGACGGCCGCGGCCATTGGCTCGATTCTCAGAGCGATGGGGGAGCTGACGGTGAATCCCACGGCTGCGTTGGACTTGCTGGAAAAACGTCTGCAGCAGGAGGACCGCTGGATCTTCGTCGGATACGACGAGCTGGACACGCTGGGCGGTTCCAATTGGGACCTGATGGCCCGGCTGGTTCGCGGACTTATCGCCTTCTGGTCCGAATACGGCCGGCGGTGGCAGCGAATACGGGCCAAGATCTTCCTGCGGTCCGATCTGTTTCGCCGTCACTCCGGCATGGGCACCGCTGACTTCGCCAAGCTGGCAGCCAATCGATCCGAGCTGGTCTGGTCCGATGCCAACCTTCTCGGCATGCTGGTGAAGCGCATCGCCAACACCTCCGCGCCGCTTGCCGATTACTGCCGCGGAGCCAGAATCGCATTCGCTCAGGACCCGGCGCTTGGACTGCTGCCGAAGATCGAGCGGCCCGAGTACGCATATCCGCTGCTGGAGCGCATAGCCGGGGAGTACATGGGAGCCGGCCGAAAGAAGGGCTACGTGCGCAACTGGGTGCTCGATCATCTGCGCGACGGGAACGCGCAGGTCTCGCCCCGGACGCTGGTACGCCTGCTCGAGCAGGCAGCTACGAAAGACGCCTCACATCGAACGCTGCGCGCGCCGAAGCTGCTGCATCCGACCGCCCTGCGGCAGGCGCTCGACGACGTATCCCAGGATCACGTTAGGCATGCGAGCAGCGAGTGGCCATGGCTCGAAGGAGTGCGGGAACGTCTCCGCGGCCAGCCGCTGGTCCCGTGGTCCCGCGAGGAAATCGTGAGCTTGTTGGAACACGAATGGGACGGCGCCTGGGGGTCAGGCGAAAACACCGACTTCCGCCCGCCGGAGGAACGGCCCGACCGTCTGGTAGATTACCTGGTCGAGCTCGGCATCTTTCGCCGGCGTTCGGATGACCGGATCGACGTGCCGGACCTCTATCTGTTTGGCCTCGACCTCCGCCGAAAGGGCGGCGTGAGCTCGTCCGTTCCTCAGACCAAGCCTGGGCTGCCGCGGCCGTCGGTCAGCTCCGAGAACTCATAGATAACCCGCCCGCTGTCGGAGTCGCCGTCGTCAATAGGAAGCGAAACCGGAGGGCCGGGCGCGGTGCCGGCGCGGGCTTCGGCGGCGGCGCGGTCGGCGTTGAGGGCGAGCAGGCGGGCGAGGACTTCGTCGCGGACTTCGTCGGGCCAGCGGTAGCGGTAGGGTTTCTTCCTGCGGCCCCAGGCGGCTTCGTCGATCTCGTAGTCGAGGAGGAAGTCGCAGGCGGTGGGAATGTCGCTCCAGCCGTAGGCGTCGAGCACGGCGCGGTCCATGGCGGCGTGCAGCTCGCGGAGCTCGGCGATGCGTGGGTCGGTCTCGTAGAGGTCGTGGAAGCGGTTGTAGGTGCTGGTCATGCCCTCGTCGTTGTCCACCATGAGCGCGGCGCGGTATTCGTAGTACGCCTTGCCGGCGGCTTCGAGGGCCGGATCGGTTTCCCAGCCTTCCGGGAACGGGAAGGTCTCGAAGCAGTCGGAGGGGGTGTAACGGAGATCGTCCTTCATTGATGATCCGAAGAACCGCGCCCAGATTTCGTGCGACCGGGATTGGAGGGAGCAGAACGCTGCGTAGGTCTGGAACGGGAAAACGATGACGGAGTCGGCATAGACGATTTGGCTCGGCAGGAGTGAAAACGCTACTCTTTGACCTATTCGCGAAACCGCTAGCACTTGGTCCAGGCTGGCGATGGCGCGCCATAGTTCCTTGGCGGTCGATCCGTAGTGCCACCAGAAATTGGCGCGTTTCCGGCCGATGGCGTTCCTGGTGAGCTTGGCGCGCTCCGGCTTGACCCGCTCCTCGACGATCGCCATCAAGTCCGGCCAGCGCCGGCGGCACTCGGCCTCGCTTCGCTCGCCGAAGTTGATGACGTAGCGATGGTGCGCGTGCGTGGGACTGGTGTTCACCTCCTCGCCGCCGACGTAGGGGAAGATCACTTCCCGATTGCGCGGGTCGGCCTCGATCAGCCGCCGCATCTCTGCAATCGGTGACGCAACGCCCTTCTTGTCGGTGTCGTCGAAGGTGAATCCCATGCCGAGCACGATGCTGCCCTGAAAGCTCTTGCCGGCGTTGGCCGCCAGCCGCACCGGATCGGCATGCCCGCCGCGATGGAACAGAAACGCCGTGATGCGCTCTACCGGGGCACCGTCGAGCATCCTCTTGCCGGCAAACTCGCCCTTCTCCACGTGCACCACGCTGACCACCACCGCCGCATCGCCCGGCCACTTGACGCGCTTGACGGCGCGGTAGACATCCCCGCCGCGCTCGCAGATCCAGCGCAGGCCGCTGGAACGGGTATCGCCCTGGGCGATGGTGTTGGTGGCGATCAGGCCGAACGCGCCGCCGCCGCGCAGCAGGTCGAACGCGCGCCGGTAGAAGTGCGCTACCAGGTCGGCGTTGCCGTGGCTCTGCGCGTGCAGTTCCTTGAGCCAGATCGGATAGCCGGCGACGTTGCCGGCGGCGACGCTGTTCTTGCCCGCGAACGGCGGATTGCCTACGAAGCCGTCGAAGCCGGGGTTCTCCCGCTCGAACACCTCGGGGAACTCGATCTCCCAGTGGAATGGCGCGAACGGCACCTCGGCGTTACGTCGGACCGCCAGCTCCCCCGCGTACCGCCACGCCTGCTGATCCAGGATCGCTTGCCGGTACGCCGCCCGGCGCGACTCCCGCTCCTTCGGCTTGGAGCCCTCGAAGAACGCCGCCAGCGTCAGATCGCCGAACCGCCGCACCTCCCCCAGCGCGTCCTGTGCGCCGCGCCACAGACGCTGCAGCTCCCGGTCGGTCACGGTGTCGTCCGCTTCCCGAATGCGGCGCCGCAACTCCGCGGCCTCCGCCAACGCCTCGCGCACTCCGAAGCCATCCAGCATCGGCTGCCCGCCCTGCCAGTGCAGCGCCTCTATCTGGCGCCGCGTCAGCCCCACCAGCGAGTCGCCGTGCCGGAACGCGTGGTCCACGAAGGTGAACGGATGGTCGCGCGCCAGCGTGCTCAGCCACAGCGACACCTTGGCCAGGTCGACCGCCATCGGGTTGCGGTCGATGCCGTACAGACACTTCTGCGCCACCAGACGGCGCGCGAAGGTCACCTCGTCCTCATCCGCCGGAATGGCGGGCGTGGCGCCGTGCGCGCCCCACGCCTCGATCAGGGCGTCGGCAAGCTGGCGGCAGGTCTCCACCAGAAACGCCCCCGATCCCATCGCCGGATCGCAGACCTTGAGATCGAGGACCTGCTCCGGGCGCGGCGCGCGCCCGTCCGCGCCGCGCAACCGCTCCAGCAGCGGCGCCAGCGTGTGGCGCACGATCGGCTCGGTCAGCTCCCGCGGCGTGTAGTGCGAGCCGGAACGGCGCCGCTCCTCGTTGGGCTGCAGCACCAGCCCGCCGGCCGGCACCAGGTCCGGCGTCGCGGCGTGATCCAGCACCCGGTCCAGCGCCGCGTGCAGGTCATTCACGCTCTCCGCGGCGCGCACCCCCTTGGCGACCGCGGCGCTGACGGTGCGGTCGGCGCGCTCCTGCAGCCAGCGCCCGCGGCGCGCCGCAGGCTGCGCCAGCAGCGCGTCGAGGTCGATCGTGGTGGGCGCCCCCAGCTTCTTCGCCGGCTTGACCGCCACCGAGCGCCCGGCCGCCGTCTCCAGGCGAAACCCCATGATCGTCTCGTACACCGAGCCGATCTGCTCCACGTCGAGCGTCCGGTAGGAGAGCCGTTCCCCGTCCAGCACCAGCAGCTTCTCCAGGACCCGGTAGATCACCCCGTCGGACACCCGCGGCGGCTGTATCCGCTCGTCGATCTGCCGCGCCCCGCCGCCGCGGCGGCCCTCCAGGAACCGGTAGCGGTCCGGGTCGAACAGCGCGCCGCTCCGCTCCGGCAGACTCACCGCGCCGCCGGTGCGGTGCGCCGCAACCCCGTCGTGGAGCAGGCGAAACAGCACCAGCAACTGCGCCCAGGCGCCATACCGCTGATCCATCGTGTCCGGGTGGGCCGCAGCGTCCTTGCGCAGCCGCTGGTAGAGGCCGCCTAGCGCGTAGTGGCGCGCGAAGGTCGCGTCCTCCGGCAGCAGGCCGCGCTCCTCCGCGTACAGCAGGAAGACCAGCCGCAGGATGACGGCGAGCAGTCCGCGGTAGATGTCGTTGCGGTCGCCGCCGGCGGCCAGCGGCTCGCTCAGCAACGCGCCGTCCGATGCGTCGTGGGCGTTCTGGAAGCCGCGCAGCAGCTCGTACAGCGCGTGCAGGACCTGCTCGGCCAGGCGCTCGGAGACCTCGTTCTGGTACCGGCGGCTGTCGGCGAGCAAGGCGGTGAGGCGTTTCTGGCGCGGCAGCGCCAGCAGCCGCTGTTCGGAGAGGAGCAGGTGCAGGGCGGAGCAGAGCGGGCGCCCGGCGGTGGTGAGCAGGTCGGCGAAGCGGAAGTCGATCCAGCCGGAACTCTCGCCGCGCGGGGCGGAGATCAGACGCAGCGCCGCGCCGTTGACCAGCACGCCGGCCGGCACCCCGGTGGCGCGCAGCAGGCGTTCGGCGCGCCCCTGGGCGGACGCTTCCAGCCTGCCGGGCGCCGGACGGTCGAACTCCTGGCCGGCGGCCAGCACCTGCACCAGCAGTTGCCACGGCGGGGCGCCGTTCGCCGGGTCGCGCTCGCGCACCGCGAAGTCGGGGCGCAGAGTCTCGCCGTAATCGGGCAGCGGCAGCGTCAGTTCTTCAGGGATCGGAGTTTCTTCGGTGAAGCCGGCGTAGCCCTTGGGCGAGAAGCGCCAGCCCAGGACCGCGCCGGCGAACTCGCGAAAGTCGCGGATGCACGCTGTGGGCTGCCGGTCGGGAGCGACCGCGCGTTCCTCCGTGCAGCCGGCGAGCAGCGCCTGCCGGTGCGCGTCCTGCCGATTGACGATCGCACCCGCCTTGACCAGCGCCGGCGCCGACACCACCAGACCGTGCGGCTGGATGTAGCCCAGCCACTCCAGATGCGCGCGCGTATTCGGATCGGGAGCCGGCATCGTCGGCTGAAGGATAGCAGCCGGCTGGCGGCGGGCGCCGCCGCTGCCAGGTAAGCAGGCCATCTCGAAGGGGACGGCCAGGATGCGCCGCGACAGGGCCGCCGGCGCGCGGCAACCGCATCCCACCGTCGCTACCCACGGAAATACCTGATAACTCATTTTATCGGTGCAAGGTCTCGACATTGGCCAACGTTGTCCTCTATATCTGATCTGACAATGTGAGTAGCGCGCAGACATTGCCGTGATCAATGCTGCGCGAGCTGCCGGAAGGAGAGGAATATGGGCGAGAAGACGATGACGGTCAGCGCTCTGCGCCAGCAGCTGATCGAAAAGGCGACCGCGGACCGCGAGTTTCGCAACCAATTGATGACGGACCCCAAGACCGCGATCGAGGCGGAAATCGGCGTGACCGTGCCCTCCGAGTTCAACATCGAGGTGCACGAGGACACGGCGACTACCAGTCACCTGATCCTGCCGCCCGCCGCCCAGCTCGGGGAAGCCGATCTGGAGCAGGCCGCCGGCGGCATTGACTGGTCGTTCACCCCACCGGCGCTGCCCTACGGATGAGGACGAGGTGACCTTCGCGCCGGCTGGCGGCGGGCGCCGCCGCTGCTAGGTAAGCAGGGCCATCTCGAAGGGGACGGCCAGGATGCGCCGCGACAGGGCCGCCGGCGCGCGGCAACCGCAGATCACCAGGCCGAACGACGCTTCTGCCGGGAAGGTCTCCTGGAACACGTGCAGGCCCCGCAGGTCGGCCGGGTCAGGTAGCGCCGGCCGCGGCTGAAGGCCGCGGCGCGGCACAGCGTCGTCTTGCCGGTCTGCCGGGCGCCGTGGAGGACGACGGCCGGATGGCGGCCGAGCATGGCGCCGACGTGCGCTTCATGCAGCCTCGGCAGGTATTGATGATCCTTCACGCCATGAAGGATATACAATCATCGCCGCGGCGCGGTGAAGCGGGCGGGTCAGCCCTTGCCCTTCCAGGGGACCAGCCAGGATTCGAGGGTGCGCATCAGCATCTCGATGGCGAAGCCGATGGCGCCGATGAGGATGATGCCGATCACCACCACCTCGGTCTGCAGGAAGTTCTTCGCGATCATCATCATCGAGCCGACGCCCTGGTCGGCGGCCACCAGCTCGGCGGCGACCAGCGTCCCCCAGCAGACTCCCATCGAGGTGCGCAGGCCGGTGAAGATCTCCGGCAACGCGTTGGGCAGGATGACGTAGCGCAGCACCTGCGCCTTGGACGCGCCCAGGGAGTACGCGGCGTGCACCTTGGAGATGCGCACCGAGCCGACGCCGGCGCGCGCCGCGATCAGCATGATGAACAGCGCCGCCAGGAACAGCAGGAAGGTCTTGGCCGCCTCGTCGATCCCCAGCCAGAGGATCACCAGCGGGATCAGCGCCAGCGGCGGGATCGGGCGCACGAACTCCACGATCGGGTCCAGGATGCCGCGCGCCGCCGAGTTGAGGCCCATGGCGAAGCCGAGCGGAATGCCCAGCAGCGCGCCGAACAGCACGCCCAGCAGCACCCGTCTGACCGAGGTCCAGACGTGCGTCCACAGCGACACGTTGCGGTAGCCGTCCGTCACCAGGCCGACGAACCGGTCGATCACGCCGGGCTTGGCGCGGTCGGGGTCGTCCCACGGGAACAGGCGGCCGTGCAGCGCCGGCCAGAACAGCGGGTCGAGATACGCTACGGCCGTGGCCACCGCCCAGGCGGCCAGCAGCGCGAGCACGGTCACGATCGACCACAGCCGGCCGGAGTTCACCGCCGAGGCGTCGCCGAAGCGCACGGTCTTCTGCCGGGTCAGCGGGTTGTCGGCGACCCCCAGCCACGCGGCCAGCCGCCGAGGCTGCCGGCGGTTCTTCATAGCTCCCCCTTCAGGTCGACGTGCGCGCCGCCCATGATCTCCTCCTCCATCTCCCAGATCATGGACAGTATCTCCTCGCGCGCGGCGACGAAGTCCGGCTGCGCCTTGATCTCGCGCGCGTTGCCGGCCACGCCCTGCGCCGCGAACGGCAGGCGGTACTCCTGGTGGACGCGGCCCGGACGGGGCGCCATCACCACCACCCGTTCGCCCAGGAACAGTGCTTCCTCCACCGAGTGGGTGATCAGCATGATCGTCTTGCCGGTCTCCTGCCACAGGCGCAGCACCAGCCCCTGCATCTTCTCGCGCGTCAACGCGTCCAGCGCGCCGAGCGGTTCATCCATCAGGATCACGTCCGGGTCGTTCGCCAGACAGCGCGCCAGCGCCACCCGCTGCTGCATGCCGCCGGAGAGCTGGTAGACCGGCTTGCCGGCGAACTCCCGCAGCGCCATCGAGTCGAGCAGGCGCCCGACCTGCGCCTCGGTTGCGGCGCGTCCCGCGCCGGCCATGCGCGGCCCGAAGCCGACGTTCTGCGCCACGCTCATCCACTCGAACAGCGCGCCCTGCTGGAATACCATGCCGCGTTCCCGGTGCGGCCCGGTGATCGGGTTGCCGTTGAGCAGCGCCTGCCCGGCGGTCGGCGCCAGGAACCCGGCGATGATGTTCAGCAGGGTGGTCTTGCCGCACCCGGAGGGGCCGAGCACCGCCAGCAGCTCGCTCGGCGCCAGGTGCAGGGAGATGTCCCGGAGCGCCTCCACCCGGCCGCCGCCCGGCAGGGTGAAGACCATCGACACGCGGTCGAGAAGGAGGCCGCGCGCCCGGTTCACAGGAAGCTGGGATCTACCGCGAAGTCGTAGCTCTTGAGCGCCCGCTCCAGTTGCCCCTGCTCGGCGAAGAACTCCGCCACGTCCCGGATGTAGGCCTGCACCGCGCCGCCCATCCAGGCCGCGGACTTCTGCTCCTCCGCGGTGGGGAACGTGGCGTCGGCCAGAAACGCCTGCGCCGCGGCCAGCTCCATGCCGGCGGCGCGGGCGATGATCCGTTCGAGCTCCTCCCGATCCTCCGCCGCGGCGTAGGCGGCGTTCGCCTGCTCGGTGACCTCCATGAACGCGCGCACCAAGTCCGGATGCCGTTCGGCGAAGCGTTCGGTCACCGACACCACGTCGAACACGTAGACGCCGATCGCCTCCTGCTCGGCGGCGGTCATCAGCACCGAGCCGTATTCCTTCATCCGCTGCACCGGCCCGCCGAAGCCGCACGCCATGGTGACGTCGCCGCGCGCCAGGGCGACGGCGCCGTCGGCGCTGTTCATCTGCACCAGGTTGACCCGGGCGGCGTCGACGCCGAGGTGATCGAGCATGCGCAGCAGCTTGTAGTGGGTGACGTTGCCGATCGGCGTGGCGACCCGCTTGCCTTCCAGCTCGCGGGCGTTGGCCTGGGTGATGCCGGCGCCGTCGCGCACCACGCAGTTGTCGGACTCGCCGTAGGTCGAGGTCACCCCGACCAGCTTGAGCGGCAGGCCGTTGGAGACCGCCACCACCCAGGGCACCAGCCCCTGCGAGTAGGCGATGTCGACGTCGCCGGAGGCCATCGCCAAGCTCATCTCGTTGCCGTTGCCGAACGCGCGCCACTCGACCTCGACGCCGAGCGCCTCGTCATAGGTCTTCCGTTCCTGCGCGACCAGGTTGGGGGTCGGCCACTCCAGAAAGTAGGCCACCGTGACCCTGTCCTGCGCCGCCAGCGGCGCCGCCGCCAGCGCGGCCAGGGCGATGGCGAGCGCCATAACCGTTATCCGATTCACGTGAAGAGTCCTCCTGCCGGCCCGGAGAGGCCGTTCACCAAGTGTCCCGCAGCAGCCCGAACCTGTCCAGCGTGACCGGACCATCGGGGCGATCATCGGCGGCGGGTCGCGCGGGAAGGCCGGAACGGCCCTTTGGTGTCGGAACCGCGATCCGTCGCCGCTCGGTGAAATCCGGTCGAGTACTCCTATCGTCCCGCAGCCGCCTCGACGTACTCTTTCACCAGCAAGAGATTCTCCATCGACCCTTCGAGCAAGCGATCCATCGGCGTTTGCCCGTTCAACGCTGCATGCGGCTCTCGCAGCCACTCATTCTCGACTTCTTCGTCTCGAAACAACGCCGAAAGGGTCTTTCTGATACGAAACAGGTATGCGATCCGATCCTTGATGTCACGACCGCGTAGCGCAACACGACCGCTCAGCAAATCTTCCGCATAGGAACTATCGGATTCCTCCAGACCGAGCAGAGGAATTGCCTCTGTTTGACCGAGACGCCACGTATGCAGCAGGTTCGATGGACGTGGGCCGCAGGCAACCGGCGCCGCCACGCCGTGAAGTTGCCGGCGGGCGCTCGAACCGATAGACTCGTCGGCGAGGCCGCGGCAAAATGACCACCGTCCCCACCTACCCGCGCATCCCCTACGGCGAGGCCGATTTCATGCGCATCCGCCGTCACGGCTGGCTGTACGTCGACAAGACCCGCTTCCTGCGCCGGCTGGAGCAGGAGCGGTACGTCTTCCTGAACCGCCCGCGGCGCTTCGGCAAGTCGCTGTGGGTGTCGCTGCTGGAGAGCTACTACGACCGCTTCCGGGCCGACCGGTTCGACGCCACGTTCGCCGGGACCGACATCGGCCGCAGCCCGACCGAAGAACGGAGCCGCTACGTCACCCTGCGCTTCGACTTCTCGATGGTCGACGACAAGCTCGAAACGCTCGAACAGCGCTTCGAAGGCTACTGCCACGTCGAGCTCGAAGCGACGCTGGAACGGCATCCGGACCTGTTTCCCGACGCCGTCCGGCAGCGCATCCTCGCGCCGCCGTCCATCGCCGCGAAGCTTTCCGAGCTGTTCCCGTACGCCGGCGATCACGACATCCCGCTGTACGTGCTGATCGACGAGTACGACAACTTCGCCAACACCGCGCTGGCCTGCCGCGGCGCGGAAACGGACCGCTCCTTCATCGACGGCGGCTTCTACCGCAACTTCTTCACTACCCTCAAGGGCGGCGCGGGCCGCAGCGGAGGCGGTCTGGAGCGGCTGTTCATCACCGGCGTGTTGCCGGTCACCCTGGACGACGGCATCAGCGGCTTCAACATCGGCAGGAACATCAGCCTGGAGCCGGACTTCAACGAGATGGTCGGCTTCACCGCGGCGGAGGTGCGGCATCTGGTCGAGAGGTACCGCGACCTGGGCGTCTTCAACCAGGACGCCGATACCGCGCTGGGCATCATGGGCGAGTGGTACGGCGGCTACCGCTTCGCCAAAGAGGCCGCCGCCGACCTCCACAACTCCACCATGGTGCTCCATTACCTGAAAGAATCGATTCCCAATCGGCCCGTGCCGGACGACCTGATCGACGTCAACGTGCGCATCGACTACGGCAAGCTGCGCCATCTGCTGGTGGTCGGCCGGCGCTTGAACGACAACTTCGATCTGCTGCGGGAAGTCATCGGCGAGGAGCAGGTCGACACCCGCATCCGGCCCGACTTCCCGCCGGAGAGGCTTGCCGAGCCGGAGAACTTCATCTCCCTGCTGCACTTCTTCGGCCTGCTGAGCATCCGCGGCGCGCCGTACGGCATGCCTCGGCTGACGATCCCCAATCAGACCGTGAAGCGGCTCATGTACGGCTTGCTGCGCGACGGCTACCGCGACGTGGAGATGTTCTCGGTCGACCTGTCCCGGTTCGAGCGGTTGCTGATGCGGATGGCGAACGAGGGGGAGTGGCGGCCGGCGTTCGAGTTCCTGAGCGAGGCGATCGCGCGGCAGACGGGGATTCGGGACTACATCGCCGGGGAGAAGGTGATCCAGGGGTTTCTGGCGGCCTACCTGAGCGTGACCGACTACTACGTGTTCCGCTCGGAGGCGGAGCTGGGCAAGGGGCACGCCGACGTCGCGCTGGAACCGCTGGTCGGCGCCTTTCCGCACCTGCGCTACGGGTACCTGATCGAGCTCAAGTACCGCCGGCGGTCGGAGGCTCTGGCGCCGGCTGCGGTGGCGGTGGCAGCCGGCGAAGCGCGGGCGCAGCTCGCGCGCTATCTGGCCGACGAGCGGCTGGCGCGGCAGTATCCGGGCGTGCGCTTCGTCGGCCTGGTCGTGGTCTTCCACGGCTGGGAGATGGTCTTCTGCGACGCCGTGACCAGTGATGAGGCTGCCGAGCGAGCGTCCGAACCGATAGGGTCGACGGGTTCCGGGGTACGGCAATGACCTCCGTCCCCAACTACCCGCGCATCCCCTACGGCGAGGCCGACATCATGCGCATCCGCCGGAATGGCTGGCTGTACGTCGACAAGACCCGCTTCGTGCCTCGCCTGGAGCAGGAGCGCTACGCCTTCCTGATCCGCCCGCGGCGCTTCGGCAAGTCGCTGTGGGTGTCCCTGCTGGAGCTCTACTACGACCGCTTCTGGGCCGACCGCTTCGACGCCACGTTCGCCGGCACCGACATCGGGCGCAACCCGACCGAGGAACGCGGCCACTACGTCACCCTGCGCTTCGACTTCTCGATGGTCAACGACAAGCTCGAAACGCTCGAACAGCGCTTCGAAGGCTACTGCCACATCGAGCTCGAAGCGACGCTGGAACGGCATCCGGACCTGTTTCCCGATGCCGTCAGGCAGCGCCTCCTGGCGCCGCCGTCCATCGACGAAAAGCTCGCCGCGCTGTTCCGGTACGCGGGCGACCACGGCATTCCGCTGTACGTGCTGATCGACGAGTACGACAACTTCGCCAACACCGTGCTGGCGTACCACGGCGCCGAGGCGTACCACTCCTTCACCCACGGCGGCGGCTTCTACCGCAACTTCTTCGCCGTCCTCAAGGGCGGCGCGGGCCGCGCCGGCGGCGGCGTCGAACGCCTGTTCATCACCGGCGTGTCGCCAATTACCCTGGACGACGTCACCAGCGGCTTCAACATCGGCAAGAACATCAGTCTGCACCCGGACTTCAACGAGATGGTCGGCTTCACTGCGGCGGAGGTGCGGCGCCTGGTCGAGATGTACCGCGACCTGGGCGTCTTCAATCAGGACGCCGATACCGCGTTGGGCATCATGGGCGAGTGGTACAACGGCTACCGCTTCGCCAGAGGGGCTGATACCGATCTCTACAACTCCGACATGGTGCTCTACTACCTGGACCAATCGATCCCCAACCAGCCCGTGCCGGACTACCTGATCGACACCAATGTGCGCATCGACTACGGCAAGCTGCGCCATCTGCTGGTGGTAGGCCGACGCTTGAACGGCAACTTCGATCTGCTGCGCGACGTGATCGGCGAGGAACAGGTCGACTCCCGCATCCAGCCCGGCTTCCCGCTGGAGCGGCTTGCCGAGCCGGAGAACTTTCTCTCGCTGCTGCACTTCTTTGGGCTGTTGAGCATCCGCGGCGCGCCGCACGGGATGCCTCGGCTGGCGATTCCCAATCAGACCGTGAAGCGGCTGATGTACGGCTTTCTGCGCGACGGCTACCGCGACGTAAAGGTCTTTTCGGTCGACCTGTCCCGGTTCGAACAGTTGCTGACGCGGATGGCGAACGAGGGGGAGTGGCGGCCGGCGTTCGAGTTCTTGAGCGAGGCGATCGCGCGGCAGACGGGGATTCGGGACTACATCGCCGGGGAGAAGGTGATCCAGGGGTTTCTGGCGGCCTACCTGAGCGTGACCGACTACTACGTGTTCCGCTCGGAGGCGGAGCTGGGCAAGGGGCACGCCGACGTCGCGCTGGAACCGCTGGTGGCCGCCTTTCCGCACTTGCGCTACGGGTACCTGATCGAGCTCAAGTACCGCCGGCGGTCCGAGGCGATGGATCAAGCGGCAGTGGCGGCCGCAGCCGAGCAGGCGCACGCGCAGTTGGCGCGCTATCTGGCCGACGAGCGCTTGGCGCGGCAGTATCCGGGGGTGCGCTTCATCGGGCTGGCGCTGGTGTTCCACGGCTGGGAAATGGTCTTCTGCGACGCCGTGAACGAGTGATCTTCTCGTGCGCGTGGTGCTGCAACAGGTCGATCTGGACACCTGCCTGACCGCGCTCCTGCTTGGCGCCGGCGCGGCCGCCGAAGTAACGGTGGCCCGCGATGGCGCGGCCCCGGCGGAACTGGCCGACCCGGCGGTGACGTGCATCGAGGCCGGCGGTTCGGGGCAGACGGAGCTCAACAACTTCGACCACCACGACGCCGCGGGTTCGTGGCCTCCCGCCTGCGTGCAGGCGTCGCGCGCCGTCGGCGCGGCCGGCTCACCGGCGCTGGAGCGGCTCGTCGCCTACGTCGCCGAGGTGGACCTGGGCCGCGCCCCGGTCAGGGACTGGGAGATCGACGCGGACGGGAGCCTGTCGTTGGCGAGCGTCTTCTCCGGGATGCGGCTGACGGTTCGGGACCCGCGCGAGCAGTTCTTCGCCGGCCTCCGCGTGCTGCGTACCGTACTGGAGGAGTCGATCGACCCGTTCGGTCCGATGCCGCCGCGTCCCGCATGGCAGGTCTACGCCGACGCCCACCGGCGGGAACGGGCGGCGCTTGCGGCGCTGCTGGACACCGCCGAGCGGTTCCCCACCGCCGGCGGCCGCACCGCCGGGTACCTGCGCACCGACCGCATCGGCGCGCTCCGGGCGCTCTACCGCTCCGGGTGCGATGTCGCCATCGCCTATGCGCCCGCGTTCCACCCGCCGGCCGGCGGCGCTCCGATCCGCAAGTTCACGATCGCCGGGCGCGACGGCCTGCGGGTCGACGGCTTGCTCGGCCCGCTGGCCGACCGCGAGCCGGGCTGGGGCGGCCCCGCCCACGGCACGATCATCGCCTCCCCGCGTCGCGGCACCGACCTCGACCCGGCCGAGATCAAACGCCTGGTGCGCGAGCACCTGTGACGACTCGCCCGTCTCTATGGTAGAGTTCAGCCCTAGGTGGCTCATCGGGCCGCCAAGGAGAAGGAAATGCCGGACAATCGTGCCCCCTACAAGATCATCTTCAGCTCGGGTATTTCCATTCTCAGGAACCTTAAGAAGAAGTTCCCGGATATTCAGGAAGGGCAAGAAACCAATTACTTGACCAATAAGAGGCTCGACAGCATCGGTCCTGCCAAGTATGAACTGTCGGCCGAGATCTCGCTCATGAACGCCATGGAAGTAGGCGCCAGAGACGGAAGTGTACTACTGACAACGAACACCGAGTCAGGCAAGAGAGCCGCCGCCATTGTAAAACATGTGGCGGAAAAGCTATGGAACGGATTTCAGGTTGAAGTAGTTGAAACCGCTGTGGAGCTGGATGACGCGGAACAGTTCAAACGGGCCGGACTATCCGACTTCATAAAGAAGCTCGATGAGGTCGTTTTGAAGTCGAAGTCCGAAGGTCTCGATCCAGTCATCAGCGTGAGCTCCGGCATAAACCACGTGCTCCCCTACTTGACGTTCTATGGCATGATGCATCGGCTTACCTGCGCCTATGTCTACGAACTTCGTCATGATGTTCACGGCGGTAAATCTCGATCATCCGCACAAAGGTTGGTGCGGTTGCCAAGGTTACCGTTGTCTTTCGATTACGAGGCTCTACGGATTGGCGCCGATGTCCTGGGTGCGTTGGACGTACTGGACCACATAGAAGAAAACATCTCCATCTCTACGTTTGAGCTCAAGGAAAAGCTGGGCGAACGTTACGATACCCTGGAAGGGCTGTTCGAGCCGATTGGCGATAACGAAGTAACGATGTCGGCATTCGGATTTCTGTTGAATGACTTCAGGAAAGCAGGCAACACAAAGATAAAGCTATCAAGAAAAGCTCGCAAGGTCCTTGAAGATCTCAAAGGACGGCAGGAAAGGGAAATGAAATCAATGCTTGAAGATGCGCGAAATCCCCTTTGGCGAGATTCACACATTCATCCCTTGACGGGTATAGATACAGATATCCAGGTCTATAAGGACAGCCGCTCGACGCGACGAATAGCAGGATGGGCTACTGTCGACAGTGTCTGCGTGGCTGAATTATTCATCAAGGATTCGCAGTATAGTTCCTACGTCAGTACCATCCGGCGCAAGAAACAATCTGATTATCACGCGGAAGACTGGGTGGAGCTGTCCGGCGCAGTAGATGCGAGGCCCGTTCTGAGTGATGAAGACAAACGCAATATGGAATCGGATGAAATCGAGAAACTGGAAACCAGAGTTGACAAACTCTCCAAACGAAACGAGGATCTCGAATTCCAGAACATGGAGCTTACCGAATCGAAGGAGAAGATCGAGCAGGAGATGTCATCTCTGACTTCGAGGATTGAGGGAGTCGAGGCCGAACGAGACAGAACGGCTGCAAAGCTCGCCGTGGTTGAGACGGAGCGAGACAGGGCGGCTGCTGTTGCGCAAGAGCTCTCCGAGATGAGCATGCTTCAACGGCTCCGGTGGTGTCTTACCGGCCGTCGATGAGCGTTCGTTTGAGCACTAGCGCGTCAATCTCCTTCGATTTCAATAGACAGCAGCTTCTTTGCCAAAGCCTGCGGACGCGGTCGGTATTTCGGCTTCTTTTTCTTGCCTTGCTCAGCGTCGGGATTTTCGATAATCCCCGGCCAGTATTCAGATATCTGCTTCTTGAGACGGTCGTAAGCTGCTTTGCTGAGCCGCTGTTTGTCGCTCAAGAAGCTCGTCGCGGCGTCCAGGAAGGGATTTCTGTCGGACCAATCTCCTGACACGATCATCTCTTCGATCTCGGCAGCGTCTTTCGGCAGGTTCTCCCGCGCACTCTGAAGCGCTCGCTGCCGCTCCCATTCCTTGTGCCGTGCTGCTTCCTTCTTTTCCATCTGCATTCGCATGTCCCGATCGAGACCCATACGACCATAGCCGACGGATGTCTTGGCGCCGGCCCCGGCCCATTCGAGAGCTGACCGCAGCCATTCCGCGACGGCATTCAAGTCCGTCGTAGTGTCAGTGCGACGGGATGGAACGAAGCCGAACAGGAAGGTAGTACTAGTGTCCGTGACCAGAAAGGGAATGGGCACAGGAGACCGCCAGTCGCCAGGCGGGTCGTCGCTACTCCAGCCGGCATAGTGAGGCGTCATGACATCGGCGACGAGTTTCACGGGAGCGGTCGGCACGGCGTCCAGAAAACACACGGCGCCGGCATCTCCGATGTCCCCGAACACGCGCTTGCACCTTGTCGGGTCCATGTTCCCGGCACCCGTCTTCGCCCACGCATGGATCAGCCCCTTGACGGAACTTCCCGGCAGATAGGGAGTTCCCAAGGTCGGATGCCAGGCGAAGCCGTTTTCGACGGGATGGCTGCGTCCCAATCCGGTAACGAAACGCGACTCCGTCACGTACACCTCCCAGCGTCCGCAACGCCGATCGACCATTCTCAGCAACCGGGACGCGTACTCATCGATCTGATCCTGCGTTCCAACCGTACGGTCGGTTACGGTCCTGATCCATTCGAGCTTGGCGTTGGAGTCTCCCTTCATGGACCAATGAGAATCGTTGATCTGCCACCGGTCGCAGAACTTGTCGAACCACAGACCGGCGTGTCCGTCCGTCGCGCGACGGGCCGAAGCTGCGCCGGTGTAGAGTGGGCGCGCCACGGCTAGTCTGCCTCGCCCTTCGGAAAGGAAGCGCGACAGAACTTCTTATGCCATTCCAGCCACGCCAGCGCTTCGGCCTGCGCGTGCAGGTAGCACGATTCGCGGTTCGCCGTAATGGCGCGGAGCAGGTCATCGCCGTTCGGAAATATGCGTTCCCCGCGTTCCTCCCGGCATAGCCAGTGGTTCAGACTGTCATACAACTCGCGATGCGCCCGCTCTCGATCGCTGTCCGGCTGAGGTCCGGCGGCCGCGAGCTCCGCTGCCAGCGCCTGTCCCAGTCCGTTCATGACGATCGCGGGTCCCAGCCGGTCCACGTACGCGCGGTACAGCTTCTTGAAGTCGGCGGACCGCTGCTCAAGCTGGGTGACTCGCGCCAGAGCGCTTCTCGCGCGGCGCTGTTCAAGAGTCATACGGCAACTCCGGTTTCAGTCCCAGGCGCGCTGACCGCGAACCAGCCCTGCCCCACCGTCTCGTTGCCGCCAACCTGCAAGTACGGATCGTCGGGCGGGAACAGTGTGGTCAGCGCGCCTACCGCGCCGTCGTTCCGGCCCGCTACCAGAGCGTACATGATCGTATCCGGGGGCAACGTCTCCTCGTACCACAGATTGCGGCTCTTCTTGGATTTGTCTTCGAGGTCATTACGCGCCTGGATGGGAAGCCCGTATCGCACGAACCAGGCGAAGTCGTCGTCATGCACGACGGCGATCGTGGAATCGAGACGTTTCTGCGTTTCTTTGTGGAGTATCAGAGGCTTGACGGCTGCCGCCAACTTCCGATCCGGTTCGCCGGCGACGGCGAACTGACGTTCCTCGAGGTAAAGATTGCCGGTGGCCGAAGTAAGCACCTGATCTTTCGTCACGTCGGGAATTTCCGGTTGAGTCAAGCCTGCCCTTCTGAGGTCGCGACAATATCGTTCGATGAGATGCGGACACGTTACCCAGCGGAACGAGGTCGTCAAGCTCCGCACCGGCAGGAGCAGCAGCCGTCCGTCGGATACCAGCAAGTCGCCCGCATGGTCGGGTTTGCCGAAACGCCTGTCGGCGGTCTTTTCGGTGCTCGTCGTCTCCTCGATAGTCTCTGCCTTGTCGCGCAACGCTCCTTTCAGACTCGATCCGACGAGCACCGGATAGTCGGTCGCCGCCTCGCGAGCCACCGGCAGGTCCACGACGCCCATTCCGCGTCCCGAGCCGGGGTGTATCGGGGTCTCGGCCAGAAAGCCGAGCATGACCGTTCTCATGTGAATCATCTCCTCGCTATTGTTATCAAGGCCAGAGGCCGAGCGCCACAAGTCCGAAGCCCCAGTTCTGCCTGGCGCCCACGCGCGCCGTCCCATCGCGCGCCACGACCGAATCGCGCAAGCGGATCGGTTCCGGTACTTCGCAGAACAGCACGCTGCCGGGCGGCAGTACGCCGCGAAGTGGCAGCGGTCGACGGTTCTCCGAGTCCCAGCCTCCAATCCGCTGTGGACGGTCGAGGCACGCGGAGACGACCCGGACGCTGCCGAGTTCCGCTACCGCCAGCGCACTCCGGCCGTCGCAGACGTCCGGTTCCAAGTCGAGGGGGGACAAGGCGATCACCACGATGGAACGGCCGCTTTCGATGGCCGCGATGGGTGCTTCGAGGGTGGCCCCGGCCTCCCACTCCGTGCATTCCGCAAGCCGCCCTTCGCCGCCGAGCGGGACCAGCCGGCCGAACGGCAAGGTCCAATCCGCGGGCAACCCGGCGATGCGCGCGCCGAGAGAGACGCGGCGTTCCGGGCGTACGTGCCGCGTGCTGTAGAGCATGCCTTCCTTGGCCGCGCGCCTGTCCCGGTCGATCTCCAATCCGATCCGCGGCTCCTCAGACCAGAGACACCTGCTCGACACGATGTCGCCGCGGTCCGGAAGCTCGCCGCGCAGGACCGCGTTCATGCCGTTCTGCGTCAGCCATTCATCATCGCCGGCCTTGAGGCTCATGTCCGCCAGTTCCGTATCTTCGGTGGTGCGAGCGGCTTCCGGCAGTCGAATCATGTCCCCCAGGTCGCACGCGACCGCCGGACCTGGGCGGAGGATGATGCGCGGGGTCCACCGGTCGTCTTCCATCACGCCGAGCAGATGACGAGGCGCCCGGAAGAGCGGCTGCCCGCAACGGAGCAGGATCGGGCAGTCAAAGGCGAGCGAACCGAGATCGTCCGGACCATCCCCAAGGACGCTGCAGATCGTCTGCGGCCATCGACCACGCCCGTTCCAGCCGTTGCCAAGCGCCAGCGCCGCCCGAAGCGCTCCGGCCACCGTCGTCGGGTACGGAGGGAACAGCTTTCCGACACCCTCCTGCGGCGCGCTGTCTGCCGCGAACGGCGTTCCGTCCCGAAAGAAGCAGGTATCTACCGGCCGAAGCTGAACGCCGATCATGGTCCGGCATCCTCCCGGCCGCCGTCGGACAGAAACCGCGCGAGCAGGAGCGCGTCGACGCCGGCTTCAGCGAGTTTTCGGTCGTCCGGGCCCGCCCGCGATGGCCCCAGAAGGCGCCACACCGCATCGGTCAATTCCTCGGCTCCGGCGGCCGCATCCTCATCACCGATCCTCACCGTCAAGCTATGGAGAATCTCGGCGTGAACGAATGCGCGGACGTCGAGTGCGTCAGGGAGCGCTCCCCAATGGCCGGGCTGCCAACGCTCCACTCCACAGAGCAAGGTAAGGGTCTCCCGAATCCGATAGATGAGAGCCGACGACAGGCCCGGTTCCGTCGCCGCTCGTCGCAGATGGCCGACCAGATCATCGAGGAGTTCCACGGCGCGCGCCGGGTCGCCGTCCCCCGGTCTCGTTCGGCTCCAGGTGGTGGTCCACTGACAGTGCAAGCCACCCGGCTTGAGCACGCCGGCGGCCAAAGAGTTGCGCCCGTTTCCGTCCTTGGCGACTGCGTCGAGAAGACGATGCGCCTCATCGAGCACCGCACGGAGCGGCAGTCGAACGTGGGCGAACACGACCGCGGCGGATAACGTCGCCTCCGCTCCCGTATCGGGGAACGCCGAACGGTAGCGCTCCGCCAGCGAGGCCGCGCACGGCAACGCCTTCGGCACGGGGAGCATGGCCAGTACGTCATCGCCGCCGGCGTATACCGTCACACCGTCATCGTTTCTCACGACCGACGGAACGCTGTCGGTGAACGCCGCCAACGCTCGTCCCACGGTTTCGCCGCCAAGCCGGCCGACCAGTCTCCCCAGACGGTCGCCGTCGGCCAGAATCATCGCATAGAAGGACGAGGGCGCGCCCAGCCGGCCGGCGTCGTCCTTGGCGTCGTAGATGACCTTGAGCGATCGTTCCAGTTCGTCGCGCGCGGTCGGCGCAGCGTCGCGCAACGGCTCGCTCGTAACGAACTGGCGGTGGAACCAGTTCGCATCGAGATTCGAGAACCTGCCCGAGCCGGCGCGCCCCAGACCTGCGAACGGCGGACGCTTTTCAGCCACGACGTCCTTGGGTGCGTGCTGCGTGACAGTCTCTGCGTAGCGACGTGCCAGCTCCGGCACGGACTGCTCCACTCGACGAATCCACGGAACAGCGCCTACGTAGACCGTGGACGGCCAGTGCGACCGGTCTACCTCCCAACCCAGCGCCCGTGGTGCAACCCTCGGAAACAAACGCTTCACGAGCGCCACCGCGCACAATCGTTCATCCTCTCTCAGGTCCAAGGAGCCAAGCCGGTGCCGTACGGTCTTCCAGAACTGATTCTGACGCTCTCGGCTGGCGCTGCCTTCTGAGCGGACGTATCCTGACAGCTCCTGCAGATCGTGCATCACCGTGCACTTGTCGCCCGGTTCTTCGGGCGGCCGGTGGTTCCGCCAACGCTTGCGCCGCGCGAGCAGTCCGCATTCGCCGTCGGCCGGTTCCGCAGTCCACATCACTTCCCAGAACGTACCGACCTGTCGGTCCCAGATCCGAGCGGTATCGTTGCCATCCGCGCACGCGTGTTCCACGTACTCTCGCCACACGGGGTCGCACACCTGCCGCCACGCGTCCTCGAACGCTCGGACGCTTTCATGCGCGACGGCCTGCGCTGTTCCGTCAACCTCCACGACGAAGTGGTTCGGCAGCGATCCCAGACGAGAGGCGTTCCCCTCCCGTTGACCGGTAACCCACCGGTAGAGCGGATCGTCATCGACGACCGGCTGCACGACTGTGCCGCCGGCCTGCTGCGCGCCGGCCATGGCGTGCGCCGACAGGAACGCCAGCAAGTAGGAACTCCCCCATAAATCGCGGGTACGCCGGGACTGGGACACGAACCCCTGTACGGGACCGATAGAGATGTCGATCCGTGTTCTCACGAGGGCACCTTCAAGGCGTTCGTAAATGGCTCCTTGCGTCGCGATGGATCGAGAAGTCGATCGAGGAATTGATGTATGGGGCGGTACAGTTGTTGCTCAGGAACCTGTGGAACTCTGTTTCTTCCTACCGATATGTTCGCGTTGTCTTTGGGAAGAAAGCGCGCCGGAAGAAACGAGATAACCGCGACAGGACGTTCCGCGCACTCGTGGACGTGTATGAACAACGGACTCGCCCGTCGATCGAGTTTACCGAGCGGTTTAACCCGCTTCTCTAGTCCTCTACCGTAATTGTGTGGAAGACCGAAGGCAATACGCTTAGGGTGGCGTCCCGCTTGCTTCCCAGCCATCAAATCGTGATCAGATCGGAAGCGTCGTTCCGATTCCACGTACCCGCCGAGGATCCTTCCGTTTCGTCCCCAACTCCGAAACCTCACGAGTTCGCGACCGACAAGGTCCAGCAGTTCGAGAGGGTCCCGCTTATCACTCTCCAGCAGCACGTGGCGCGTACCCGGGGACAGCGCCGTGAACTCCGGCAGCGGTGCCTCCGTCCCGCTTCCACGTAGCGCAAGAATCGCTCTGCGTAGATCGTCAACCGACTGGGGCACTTGCTGCGGGTCACCGTCTATTGACAGCGAACGAATGACCAGCGAGCCGTAGCCCTTGCGGCTCTTGGCGCCCATGCCGCCGAGAGTTCCAAGTGCGATCAGCGCGTGCTTGAGAGACGCCAACCTCGGTCCGCTCAGACCATGCGCCGTCATCCGCACCGTGACATTGAACGGCGCCGGAAGACATGCACGGATGAGTTCACCGTCCTGAGTGTTCCTGTTTTGGCTTCCGAATGCCTCCATGACGCCGTAGCCCAGGTACCGGGCACCGTGGCCGACGACGTCTCCGTTCAATTTACCGAGTACGTCGTCCTTGCGAATCGGCTGCGGCACGGAACTTCGTGCCACGCGCATGGAAACGCGGGACTGTCCGCTGCGGCTGCTCCCGAAGAGATAGTCCTCTTCCGATTGAAGAGACTCGAGATCACGATACCGCGACCATGCCAGCGCCCGCCACCAGAACCGCAGCACGCCCTTGAAGCTGGGCAGGCGGAACTCGGGACGCTCCCCATCGGAGCCCGCGCAGAACAGCGGCGTCACCACTCGGTAGTTCGCTTCGATGGCCGTGCGCTCGCCACCGTCGGACCCTCGTGCCTGATCTTGAGACTGCATTCTCGAATCCCGAGTCGCAACCATAGACCGACTCGGCCCTGGACGGCAACGGTGAATCAAGCGCAGCAGCGGCTGACGTGGTTTGGCTGGCCTGGCGTCCAGGCCCCGCGCCTCAGAGGATCGCAACAAGTCTTCCATTCATGTAATGCATGTTGCGGCGCGCCAACCGGTTTCGGCCGGCGGGGTACCAAACCGGGTTTGGGGCCGGGCGAGGAACGTGGCACGGTCCTTGCTTCAATGGTGTCATCAGGGCTGCCGCCGTTGAAACGAAAGGCGTCGGCGCCGAATCATACGGCAGGAGGAGATCATGGGACGGGAAGACGACGACATCAGGAACATCCGGGAGAACCTGGCCGGCATGAACCGGGGGCCGATTGCGGAGCTCTGGGATACGGTAGTCGCGCTGTGGGACCTCATCACCGACCCGGGGAAGGGTTGGGCGGCCAAGGCGATCGCCATCGGCGCGCTGGTCTACCTGGTCACGCCGTTCGACGCGGTGCCGGACTTCATACCGGTCGCGGGACTGCTCGACGATGCCGGCATCATAGCGGCTGCGGTGGCCGTATTGGCTGCGGAATTGGGAAAGGAGGACGACGATGCGTAGCATCCTGATCAGTTGGATCGGCCATGCGGACCTGAAAGCGTCGCAGGAAGACGCGGACGGTATCGGGCCGGTGGCCAAGGCCGTGGAGGACGGTACGTTCGATGCGGCCTTCCTGCTCACCACGTATGGCGACGAGGCGAGACGTTACTTCGATTGGCTCGAAGGGCGCGCGAGCGGGATCAGTCTCCACCTGCTGCACGAGCGGCTCACCAGCCCCACGGCCTTCGGCGAGGTCTACCCAGCCGCGGTCCGCGCCTGCGAGCGGGCGCGTGCGGCCGGCGGCCCCGGCGCCGCGCTCACGTTCCACCTGAGCCCCGGCACTCCGGCCATGGCCGCGGTGTGGGTCATCCTGGCCAAGACGCGCTTCCCGGCAACGATCATCGAGTCGTCGAAGGATCACGGTGTCCACGAGGTCTCCGTCCCCTTCGACATCTCGGCTGACTTTCTCGCCGATCTGCTGCGGCAGCCGGACCGGGAGCTGGAACGTCTGAGCGCCGGGCTGCCGTCGCAGCAGGCGGCCGCCTTCGACAAGATCGTCCATCGCAGCGCGGAGATGCGGCGCGTCATTCTGCTCGCCCGGCGGGTCGCGCCGCACTCGGTGCCGGTTCTGATCGAGGGAGAGTCCGGCACCGGCAAGGAGCTGATGGCGGGGGCCATCCACGAGTCGAGCCCGCGACGGGAGAGACCGTTCGTCGCGGTCAACTGCGGCGCGTTGCCTGAGAATCTGGTCGAGTCGGAGTTGTTCGGCCACGTGAAGGGCGCGTTCACCGGTGCCGACAAGCCGCGGAAGGGGCGCTTCGACGAGGCGCATCGCGGGACCCTGTTCCTGGACGAGGTCGGGGAGCTGCCACTGCTGGCGCAAACGAACCTGTTGCGCGTTTTGCAGGAGGGAGAGTTCCAGCCCGTCGGCAGCAGCGACACGCGTTCGGTAGACGTGCGCGTGATCGCGGCGACCAACCGCACCCTGACGGAGGAGGTCGCCGGCGGCCGGTTCCGCGAAGACCTCTTCTATCGGCTGGCGGTGGCGGTGCTCAAGCTGCCGCCGTTTCGCGAGCGCGGCGACGACGTCGGGCTCGTGACCGATCATCTTCTCGGCGGCATCAACGTCGAGCTTGCGAAGGCTCCCGGTTATCAGCGCAAAAGCCTTTCCGCTTCGGCAAGGAATCTTCTGGCTCGGCACCGGTGGCCGGGTAACGTACGCGAGTTGCACAACACGCTGATGCGCGCCGCGATCTGGTCGGCGGGTGACACCATCACGGGGGACGACCTGCGCGGTGCGCTGCTATCGGCGCCCGGCGACCGCAAAAGGGACGTGTGGGACCGCCCGTTGGGAGGCGATTTCAGCATCGAGGCACTGCTGGCGGAGATCAAGCTGCACTACCTGAACCGCGCGATGGAGGAGGCCGGCGGCATCAAGACCAAGGCCGCCGGCCTGCTGGGACTCCGCAGCCATCAGAGGCTCAGCAACTGGCTGAAACAATGCGCGGCGGAATGATGGCACGGATATTGCTTCTACGTATTTGAGGGCTGAGTTAGAACGAACCGTCAGCCCCAAGGAGGAACGAACGTGACCGAAGCTGAAAAGATCCTGAGAACTTCCGCCATGGGAGGTCTCCTCGGCGGCAATCTGGGGCTCCGCTTCGGTGGTCCGACCGGGGGGGCCATCGGCTGCGTCGGTGGGGCGGCCGTCGGCCTTGTCCTCGGGCTCGTGATCAAGAAGAAGGAGGAAGAATCATGGCACAGGAAGTAGAGGAATTGCGTCGCGGGCCGCGGAGACGCGCGTCGTGACCGGAGGGCCGGAGCGGATGCCGGATTGCGTGCGCTTTCGTCTCACCGGCGACCGGCTCCCGACTGCGCGCCTGGGGCATCAGGTCGCCGAACGCGCCCGCCGCTCCGCGCTCGGCCGGGCGCGCATGATGTACGGACCGGACGGCATACCCGCGGCGCTGTCGGGCCACGGCGCCCAGGCCGGCGCGCCGGCCATGGAGCACCGGCACGCCTTCTGGCTGCCGGAGGATGCCGACGGCGACGGGCGCATCGACCATCTCACCGTGCACGCCCGGGCGATGGACCGGAAGGCGCTGGCGGCGCTGTTGGCCGCGGACATCGCCGTCCATGCACGACACGAGCACTGGCGCGCAGCCTCGGACTGGATCGGCCGCCATGACGAGCCGGACACTCCCACGGCCCTGCTGGAGGTCGCGGTCGAATGGGTCTCCATCGCTCCCTACTACCGGCCGTGGCACGCGAAGCGCGGCTTCTCGCAGGATGACATGATCCGCCGCGAATGCGCCGCGCGCGGTCTGCCTCCGGTGACGGAGGTGGAGTTGATCGGCTCCGGCGCCGCCCCGCCGCGCTGGCGCTGGCGCGAAAGCGCGCCGAAGGGGAGCGGCCGGGGCACGGCGTGGCGGCTGGTCTTCGCCGCGCCCGTGCGCGGGCCGCTGGCGTTCGGCTACGGCTGTCACTTCGGCCTCGGCCTGTTCGCCCCGGAGTTGGGCGATGCGTGACGCCGACCGGCGCGACCGCGCCGCGGCCATCCGCCATCCGGTCTACGTCAACAACCAGGGCGCGCGCATCGGCCTGGCCGGCCACACCCTCGAGGTGGCGATGCGGGACAAACGCGGACACCGGCGCCTGCGCCTGGACGAAATGTCCGAGATGACCGTCATGGGCAACATCCAGGTAACCACTCCGGCGCTGCAGGAACTGATGCGGCGCGGCATCCCGGTGTGCTGGACGACCTCCTCCGGCTGGTTCCTGGGCGCCACTTCCGGCTTCGGCCACGGCGATGGCGCGTTGCGCGCGGCCCAGCACGCCGCCGCCGCCGACCCTGCGCGCCGTGTCGCCTTCGCCCGCACCTGGGTGGCCGCCAAGATCCGGAACTGCCGTACCCTCCTGCGCCGCAACGGGAGCGGCCGCGAGGCGAAGACCGCGGTGCGTCAACTGACGGAACTCGTGGAAGACGCGGAACGCACCGCCGATCTGGACAAGCTGCGCGGCTACGAAGGCGCCGCGGCCGCCACCTACTTCAAGACCTTTCCGGCCATGCTGCGCGGGCGGGCGGCCTGGGCCGCCGACCGGTACCGGGGCCGCAACCGCCGGCCGCCGCGCGATCCGGTCAACGCGGCGCTCTCCTTCGCCTACGCCGTCCAGACCCGCTCCTGGAGCGTCGCCGTCACCGCCGCCGGACTCGATCTGTTCACCGGGTTCCTGCACGGCTTCCGGCATGGTCGTCCCGCGTTGGCGCTCGATCTGATGGAACCGGCGCGGCCGCGGATCGCGGATTCCGCGGTCCTGCGCATATTGAATTCGGGAATGCTGAAAGCCGATCACATGGAACGGGAAGGCGACGCCGTCCTGCTCGGCGAACAGGGCCGGCGCGTCCTGCTGGACGCCCTGGAAGATCGGCTGGATGAGTCGATCCTCCACGACGGCCTGGGGCGGACCATCATCTACCGCGACCTGCCGTCCATCGAATCAGCCCGCCTCGCCCGCGTTCTGCGCCGCAACGACGAGCCGCCGGCGCAGATGAGCTGGCGGTAGTAAGGAGGAGCGTCCTCATGCCGTCTGCAGGAAGGGAATATCTGGTAGCCTACGACGTCTCGTCCCCAAAGCGGTGGCGCCGCGTCTTCCGGCTGCTGCACGGTTACGGCGACCGGGTTCAGCTTTCCGTGTTCCGTTGCCGGTTGGATCCGCGCCGCCGCCGCCGGATGGAGCAGGAGCTGCGCGCCGTGATGGAGACCGATGAAGACCGGCTGCTCATCGCGCGGCTCGACGAAGACGGACAGACGGCCGCCGACCAGGCGAAGTCCGATCGACGGGCGCTGATCGTATGACGCCAAGCGGCCGGTCGAACTGACCGTCGCGCAGGTTGGTGCCGCCGGCGGTCCTTTGTGGTGTTTGCCAAATGACCGGATGTGGTGTAGGGTAGCCGTCGAGCAGGCGGTCTTTGACAGAGCGACCGAGCCTGAGGAGGTGTGCTGCTGATCCTTCCGATTCCGCTCGCGTCGCACAAAACGTTGCCGACAAGGGAGATATGACCAGATGTCCTGAGTAAACGTTCCAGTTGAGGGTCCGATTGCTCGTCATGACTGCCTCCGCTCGCGGGACTTGAGATTTGTGCTTGCGGATCAAAGGGTTGCGGGACGGCAGCCACCAGCCGCGCGAACCGCGCGGCCCTATTGAAACGAACCGGTTCCTCCTCCGGACGTCGCATGACTACGGAAGCCACCAGCCGCGCGAACCGCGCGGCCCTATTGAAACTGGCAGTTTCGAACTCCCTTCGAGCCGCCGAAGCGGCGAGGCCACCAGCCGCGCGAACCGCGCGGCCCTATTGAAACTCCAATTAGAAAAGCTAGCAGTAGGACTCGAACCTACAGCCACCAGCCGCGCGAACCGCGCGGCCCTATTGAAACATCCAGCGCGGAATGTTGTTGACGTACTCCTGAGGACTCGCCACCAGCCGCGCGAACCGCGCGGCCCTATTGAAACGACGCCGAAGCGGCGCGATCGATCGGGTCGTTCACGAAAAGCCACCAGCCGCGCGAACCGCGCGGCCCTATTGAAACATGGTTTTGACCCCGGAGGAGACTCCGAGAGTGCACGGTGCCACCAGCCGCGCGAACCGCGCGGCCCTATTGAAACGAAGCCGTTAGGCCGAGCCCGACAGCTTCTTGGCAAGCTGCCACCAGCCGCGCGAACCGCGCGGCCCTATTGAAACGACGTTGGTTCCCCGGTGCTACTGATCCGGTGTGATCGCACGCCACCAGCCGCGCGAACCGCGCGGCCCTATTGAAACGGCTAATTCCCAGCAAGTTGAGCCGGGAAGGGCTGGGACGCCACCAGCCGCGCGAACCGCGCGGCCCTATTGAAACGGCTAATTCCCAGCAAGTTGAGCCGGGAAGGGCTGGGACGCCACCAGCCGCGCGAACCGCGCGGCCCTATTGAAACTGCTGGTTGCTACAACGACTCAAGAGATTCATGCCTACGTGAAGCCACCAGCCGCGCGAACCGCGCGGCCCTATTGAAACTGCTCCGTAAGATTTTGGATCTCTCTGCTAATCGTAGGCCACCAGCCGCGCGAACCGCGCGGCCCTATTGAAACGACCTTGTGGGAGAATCCGGCGGTGCGATTCCATCGAACGGCCACCAGCCGCGCGAACCGCGCGGCCCTATTGAAACACCGCGCACGTCATCGGCAGACGCCTGCTCCAAGACGCCACCAGCCGCGCGAACCGCGCGGCCCTATTGAAACGAGAACTCATCAAACTTCGATATCAGCTCCGAAATGATGTGCCACCAGCCGCGCGAACCGCGCGGCCCTATTGAAACGCCAGGGAAGACCTACCAGGCTCAGATGGCTGCATTGCCCTCGCCACCAGCCGCGCGAACCGCGCGGCCCTATTGAAACTTGGCCGAGGGTGGTCGAGCATGATCACCGTCCGAGGCAGCCACCAGCCGCGCGAACCGCGCGGCCCTATTGAAACGTTGAAGCGAGTGATTTGTGCGCCCCGCGATTAGATAGGCCACCAGCCGCGCGAACCGCGCGGCCCTATTGAAACTTGAAGGTAGTTTGTGCTTTCATGTTCTCCCTTTGGCCACCAGCCGCGCGAACCGCGCGGCCCTATTGAAACCTCTCTCTGTCTCCTCTGCTTTCACTTCTTTCATTATGCCACCAGCCGCGCGAACCGCGCGGCCCTATTGAAACTCCTACCCTTCATGGCCAATAACAACACTCCATACAACGGCCACCAGCCGCGCGAACCGCGCGGCCCTATTGAAACATCACGTAGCTGGTCACGTCGAAAACCGCATCCTGGATGCCACCAGCCGCGCGAACCGCGCGGCCCTATTGAAACTTCCACTGATACGTCTGGACATAGGCTTTATTCAAATATGCCACCAGCCGCGCGAAACGCGCGACCCTATTGAAACGGGGGCTTCCGGGTTTCGTGTGGGTAGGGCGCCCTGACGGTGGCGGTGGCGCCGCCAGCGAGGCTACGCTGGCGCCATGCGTGACAAGGAACTGTACGGCAGGATTCTGGGCGTCGAGGCACCGTGGCGAGTGGCCGACGTCGAACTGAACCTTCAGCAGGGCGAGATCGTGGTCCACGTCGAGCACGGCGGGCCGCTCACCTGCCCGCACTGCGGCCAAGCCGCGCGCCGCTACGACAGCCGGCAACGGCGGTGGCGCCATCTGGACACCTGCCAGTACCGCACGGTTCTGGCTGCCGACGTACCGCGGTCTCAGTGCCGGCAGCACGGGGTCAAGCAGATCGAGGTGCCGTGGAGCGAAGGCCGATCGCGGCTGACCGCGCTGTGCGAGGCGGTCGTGATCGACTGGCTGCAGCACGCCACGATCGCGGCGGTGGCGCAGCAGATGCGGCTCAGCTGGGACGAGGTCGACGGAGTGATGCAACGAGCCGTGCACCGCGGCTTACAACGGCGTGCGGTGCAGCTGCCGCCGCGGATCGGCGTGGACGAGACGTCGTTTCAGAAGCGCCATGAGTACGTGACGGTGATCAACGATCTGGACGGGCACGTCGTGCATGTGGCCGATGGCCGCCGCAAGGAGGTGTTGGAGGAGTTCTACCAGCAGTTTGACCATGAGCAGTTGGCTGGCGTCGAGACGGTCGCCATGGACATGTGGGAGCCGTACATCATCGCGACCGCCGCCTACGTGCCGGACGCGGAGCTCAAGATCGCGTTCGACAAGTTCCACGTCGCCCGGCACCTCGGCAACGCCGTTGACCAGGTACGGCGAGCCGAGAGCCGCCGGCTGGCCGGCAGCGGTGATGATCGGCTGAAGGGCAGCCGCTATGCGTGGCTGACCAACCCCGAGCACATGGATGCCGAGCGTTGGCGGCAGTTCGCTGACTTGCGGGACAGCGCGCTGCAGACCGCGCGCGCCTGGGGCTACAAGGAACATGCGATGACGCTGTGGAAGTACCGCTCTCGCGGGTGGGCGCGCAAGGCGTGGCAGGCGTGGTACCGGTCGGCGATCCGGTGTCGTCTGGAGCCGGTCAAGCGGGTAGCGCGGATGGTCAAGCGTCATCTGGAAGGGATCGTGACGGCGGTGGTGCAGGGGGTGAGCAACGCGCGGGCGGAGTCGATCAACGCGGGGGTGCAGAGGTTGAAGTACGCAGCGCGCGGCTTTCGCAACCGGCAGAGGTTCCGCAACGCCATCTACTTTCACCTCGGCGGTCTTGACCTCTACCCTGCCGGTGTCGGCCGTGACCACCTCGTCCACACGAAAGCCTGAAGACCCTTGAAACGAATTCCATCGACGCCCTCCTGCAGTCCCCCCAAACGGGAGGCCACCAGCCGCGCGAAACGCGCGGCCTATTGAGACAGCGCCGGGAGTTCGGACTTCTCCTCGGTGATCGGGGTCGTCACGAGCCGCGCGAGAATGCGCGGCACTATTTGAAGGACTGATCCGATTACATGCCGTTGTCTAGCCTAGCCTAGCTGGACGGGTCTGAGGGGCGGCTGGTGCGTTCGCCGCCGACTTTGTCGTGCCGCGCGACGCCGAAACCGCGCGGAGTGTGCGGGTGGCTGCCACGGGAACGCGAACTGGCGCTGCACACCACCGGCATCCGGTGGTAACTTTACACTTTACGATAAGTGACTATACTGAGCTGTATGACTGTAGTTGTCAAGGTGACACCGACGGGTAGCGCGACGGGATACGTGGTAGACCGTGAGTCTATGATTGACCGCCCGGGAGCCGACGACGATGGAGGCTTTGTGATACACGTCGAAGGCGTTCCGTCGTCAGTTCCACCTACTGTCGTGGTGTTGGCGGTGGGCAGCGGTCTCAGGAAGATCGTCGAGAGGGGAGGATTTCGGATTCATTGGTCGGAGATGGACGGCTCCGACAGCCAATACGATGGATATATCCGGCTTCAGACGGACGAAAGAGACGAAGAAGACGAAGAAGAGAGGCAGAGGGAATGACGGTTGCCCGAACCTTCACGATGCGGGCGCGATGCCGCGGTAGCCGCCGCCGAAGAAC
This sequence comes from Spirochaetia bacterium, assembly GCA_965203515.1. Lineage (GTDB taxonomy): Bacteria > Spirochaetota > Spirochaetia > SZUA-6 > Bin103 > CATQHW01. Next base: position 2,117,915 of record OZ241907.1, on the reverse strand, counting down.
AGCAGCGGGTCGCCGGCATCGGCTTCCCCGGCGACGATCCGGCCGATGAAGATCTCGTGATCTCCGCCCGGCAACCGCTCGGTGAGCCGGCAGTCGACCCACGCCAGCGCGTCGCGGAATACCGGCGCGCCGGTCGCCGCCGTGCGCAGCGCGACGCCATCCAGGCTCTTGGGACCGGGCGTGGCGAAGCGCTGCGACAGCGCTTCCTGGTCGCGGCGCAGGATGTTGACCGCAAACGTCGCCGCTTCGGTGAGCCGGTCGCGCATGGCGTTGCGCAGGTCGACCGCAAACAGGATCAGCGGCGGCGACAGCGACAGCGACAGGATCGAGTTGGCGGTCATCGCCCAGCCGGCGTCCCGTTGCCCGGTGGTCACCACCGACACGCCGGTGGCGAACATCCCCATGATGCGGCGCTGCCGCCGGGGGTCGAAGTCGGTCATCGGCCGCCCCATCGGCGGATCGCCATCAGCGAATCGCCGCCGCCAGAGCGTCGAGCCCGGCGACCGGCTCCGCGCCCAGGCCGATGCGGAGCACCCGCCGCCCGGCGTCGAGCAGCGCCTGCCGGTCGCCGAGCGCCTGCGCCTCGATCAGCACGCCGAACGACAGCGAGCCGGCCTCCTCACCGGCCCGATCCGGAATCGGCAGGTCGTCCCGCAGATCGGCCGTGAGCTGGATGAACGATCCGGCGCCGGCGTCGCCCTTGTGCAACTGGCCGGTCGAGTGCAGGAAGCGCGGGCCGTAGCCGCAGGTCACGGCGACGCCGCAGCGCGCCAGGATGCGCCGCCGCAGCCGCAGCAGCGCCGCGTCGGTGGCGGCCGTCGGCGGCAGATAGGCGTGGAGCGCGACGTAGCCGCCGTCCGCGCCGGCCGCCGGCTGCAGGAAGGCCGCCAGCGCGCCGGGCAGGTCCGCCGCTTCCGGCCCCCCGTCGCCGTACAGGGTCAGGCCGCCGGCGGCCGCGGTCGGCGCCGGCGCCGGCAGCGCGCCGCCGGCGCGGTAGGCGTCGACCATGCGGCGGGCGCTTACCTTGGCCGCCTCCACGTTCGGTTGGTCGAACGGGTTGATGCCGATCACGGCGCCCGCCACCGCGGTGGCGATCTCCCACCGGTACATGAGCGCGCCGAGCTCGTCGAGCGAATCGAGCACGCACTCGGCGACCGGGTGCCCGGCGTCGCCGAGCGCGTCGAGGCGGTCCGCCGGCTCGGTGCCGAGGCGGTGGACGGCGAAGACCCGATCGGCCGGATAGCGGTCGGGGTCGAGCGCCGGCTCGCCGTCCACCGGCAGGATGCCGCGGCCGTCCTTGCCGGTGCTCTCCGCCACGAGCTGTTCGATCCAGGCGCCGAGCGGCGCCAGGGCCGCCGGCGCGCGCAGCGTCAGCTTGTCCCGTCCGGTCCGTTCGGCGGCGCCCAGCAGGGCGCCCAGCCGGAATCCGGCGCTCTCCTCGAGCGGCTGCGCGGCCTCCGCGGCCGCGGCGTCGAGCAGCCGCCCGACGTCGACGCCCATGAGCGCCGCCGGCGCCAGGCCGAAGGCGGACAGCGCCGAGTACCGGCCGCCCACCTCCGGGTCGCCGTACAGCACGTGCGCGGCGCCGAGCTGCCGCGCCTCGCGCTCCAGGCCGGAGCCCGGATCGGTGATGGCGACCACGCGCTCCTGCGCCGCGGCGCGGCCCAGCCGCCGCTCCAGCCACGTGTACAGATAGCGGAACAGGCTGATCGTCTCCACCGTGCCGCCCGACTTGGTCGCCACGATGATCAGCGTCCGCTCCGGCGGCGCATCGGCCGCCGCGGCGCGCACCGCGTCGGGGTGGGTGCTGTCGAGCACGCGCAGGCGCAGGTAGCCGGGCCGGCTGCCCAGCACGCGGCTGAATACCTCCGGGGCCAGACTGGAGCCGCCCATGCCCAGCAGCAGCGCGCGGCGCAGGCCGGCCGCCCGCGCGCCGGCGGCGATCCGTTCGATCGCGGGCAGCTCCGCGCGCATGGCCGCCGGCAGGGTCAGCCAACCCAGGCGGTCGGCGATCTCGGTCGGATCGGGATTCCAGATCGTGTGGTCGCGCGCGCGCAGCCGTGCGCCGATCCGCTCGGCGCGCAGGCGCCGCTCGCACGCCCGGAGCTCCGCCGTCAGGGAGGCGGGGTTGCAGAGGAACGTCAAGCGGCCAGCTCGGCTCGCTTGTGATCGACCGACGCGAGCAGAGCGTCGAAAGAGTCGGCGAACGCCGCCACGCCGGCCTGCTGCAGATCGGCGGTCACCCGGTCGAGGTCGACCCCGGCGGCGGCCAGCCGGTCGAGCTGCCGGCGCGCCTCGTCCACGCCGGCGGTCAACGTGGCGGCGGCCGTGCCGGCGGCCCGGAAGGCGGTCAGCGTGTCCGGCGGCATGGTGTTGACGGTGTCGGGGCCGATCAGCTCGTCCACGTACTTGGTGGGCGAGTAGGCGGGGTTCTTGGCGCCGGTGCTGGCCCACAGCAGGCGCTGCGGGCGGGCGCCGGCGGCGGTCAGCGTCTGCCAGCGCTCACCGGAGTAGATCGACCGGAACGCCGCGTAGGCGAGCTTGGCGTTGGCGACCGCGGCGGTGCCGCGCAACGGCGAGTCGTCCGGCAGCGCGGCGTCGACGGCGGTATCGACGCGGCTCACGAAGAACGACGCCACCGATCCGATCCGATCGATGCCGTGGCCGCCCGGTACCGTCGGGCCGCGCCGGGCGAGCGCGGCGAGTCCGACCAGGTAGGCGGCCGCCACCGCCTGATAGTCGGCCAGCGAGAACAGCAGCGTGACGTTGACGTTGACGCCGGCGCCGATCAGCTCCGCGATCGCCGGAACCCCGGCGCCGGTGCCCGGCACCTTGATCATGAGGTTGGGCCGGCCGACCGCGGCCGCCAGCCGCTTGGCCGCCGCCACGGTTCCCGCCGTATCGTGGGCGAGCGCCGGGCTCACCTCCAGGCTCACGAACCCGTCACGGCCGTCGAGCCGATCGTATACCGGCCGCAGCTCGTCGCACGCGCGCGCGATGTCGGCGATCGCCAGCGCCTCGTACGCCTCCTCGGCGGACGCGCCGCGCGCCACCTCCCGGAGTTGCCGGTCGTAGTCGTCGCTTTCGCCGATCGCCTTCTGAAAGATGGTTGGGTTGGACGTGACCCCGCGCACGCCCTCGGCTACCAGCCGGGAAAGCCCCCCGTCGCGCAGGAAGCTGCGCTGGATGAAGTCGAGCCAGACCGCCTGGCCCAGTCGCGTCAGGTCGTGAGGTGTCGCCACCGCGGTACTCCTTTGCCGTTCGTCCATGATACCGCGCGCGTCCCGCCGCGGTCATGCGTTCTTGCGCGCGGTCGATCGGCGCGGGTAGGCTGCCTTGATGGACCCGCAGTCCGCCCGCCCTCGCTACCTCGACGCCATCACCGCCCTGTTCGTGACCACGCTGGTGGTGTCGAACGTCATCGCCGGCAAGCTGGTCGCCTTCACCCCGGCCGTGGTGCTGCCCGCGGCCGTGATCCTGTTTCCCTTGACCTACATCCTGGGCGACGTGCTGACGGAGGTGTACGGCTACCAGCGCTGCCGCCGGGTGATCTGGATCGGCTTTGGCTGCAACGCGGTGGCCGTGGCCGCGATCGCCATCGGCGGCGCGCTGCCGCCGGCCGGCTTCTGGGACGGCCAGGACGCCTACGTGCGCACGCTGGGCGCAGTGCCGCGCATCGTCGCCGCCTCCTTCCTGGCCTACCTGATGGGCGAGTTCGTCAACTCGTTCGTGCTCGCCAAGCTCAAGGTGGCCACCTCGGGCCGGCTGCTGTGGCTGCGCACGGTCGGCAGCACCGTCGTGGGCCAACTGGTCGATTCCGGCGTCTTCATCACGGTCGCCTTCCTGGGAGTCCTCCCGGCCGATCAGGTGCTGTGGCTGGTGGTGGCGCAGTGGTTGTTCAAGGTCGCCTACGAGGCGATCGCCACGCCGCTCACCTACGCCGTGGTCGGCTGGCTGAAGCGGCGCGAAGGGCTCGACCACTTCGATGCCAGGACCGACTTCACGCCGCTGCGCTTCGGCCTCCGCGCCGATGGCTGACGACCGGTCCCCCGACGGCGAGTTGACCCTGCTGGGCGCGGGCGGCGCGGCCGAGCCTTCCCGGACGCTGGAGACGTTCCCCAACCGCCACCCGGGCCGCTCCTACCTGGTCAGCCTGGAGTGCCCGGAGTTCACCTGCGTATGCCCGATCACCGGGCAGCCGGACTTCGCCGTCATCTCGATCCGGTACGTCCCGGACCAGCGGGTCGTGGAGTCCAAGTCGCTGAAGCTGTACCTGTGGTCGTATCGCAATGAGGGGACCTTCCACGAACACGTGACCAACCGCATCCTGGACGACCTGGTCGCCGCGCTGCGGCCGATCGCCTGCCAGGTGACCGGCGCCTTCAGCGTGCGCGGCGGCATCTCCATCACGGTGCGGGCCTCCTTCGAGCGGCCCGGCAGCGGCGGGTGGTCCGTGCTTCCTCCTCCCGTGGTATGCTGACGCGGCGTCGGAGGACGCCGATTCGGCCGGTGAGGAGGCTGCGATGATCGAGCGGATGGAGAAGAGGACGAAGCTGCCTGCCGACTGCTACGTCTACAAGCATTCGACCGCCTGCCCGGTATCGGCCGCCGCGGCCCGGGTGGTGGAGCGCACGGACTTCGATCTGCCGGTCTACTGGGTCGACGTGATCGAGCAGCGCCGGCTTTCCGATCAGGTGGCGAAGCGATACGGCGTGCGCCACGAGTCGCCGCAGCTCCTCAAGATCGAGCGGGACGCCGCCACCACCGTGCTGAGCCATCACCGCATCTCGCCGGCGGAGCTCGCGCGGGTGATCGCCGGCTGACGGAGCCGCGATGTACCTGGGCACGCAGTTCCGGTGCCGGCACGACGCCGATATCGAGGTGCTCGCGCAGCTTGGCGTCCGGCACGTCGACCAGACGCCGACGGCGCCGTGGCGGGACTGGACGGCCGACCTGCTGAAGGGCATGCGCGACCGCTTTGCCCGGTACGGCATCGACCTGGAGATGATCCACGTGCCGCTGGGGTCGAAGAGCGCCCTGGAGAACGAGGCGGGGGCGATCTTCCTGGGGCCCGGCGATGCGCGCGACCGGCAGATCGAGCGCATGTGCGAGACGGTGCGGATGGCGGCGGAGGCCGGGCTGCGCGGGCTCAACTACAACGTCACGCTGCTCGGGCACCTGCGCACCGAGCCGCGCTACGGGCGCGGCGGCGCCACGCTGTCATCGTTCGAGATCGACAAGCTCGACCGGTCGCTCGGCACGTTCGAGGGCGGCGCCGCCGACGAGGACACGATGTGGGAGCGCATCGACCACTGGCTGCGGAACATCATGCCGGTGGCCGAGGAGTACCGGGTGCAGATGGCGTGCCATCCGTCCGATCCCGGCATCGGCTACGGGGTCGAATACCGCGGCGTCGCCCGCGTGCTGGGCATGGCCCGCGGCTTCGAGAAGCTGATCGAGCTCTACGACAGCCCGTATAACGGCCTCAACTTCTGCATAGGCTGCATGGCGGAGTCCCTGGAGAATCCGGGAGCGGAGGTCTACGACGTCATCCGCTATTTCGGCGAACGCGGCAAGCTCTTCAACATCCACTTCCGCAACGTCAAGGGAGGTCTGGGGAACTTCGTGGAGGTCTTTCCCGACGAGGGCGACGTCGACATGCTCAAGGCGCTCAGGACCCTCAAGGAGGTCGGCTACCGGTACATGATCATGCCCGATCACGTCCCCGGCCTGTCCGGCGCCGAGCCGCAGCAGGTCGGGTTCGCGTATACCTACGGCTACATCCACGCCCTCCTGCAGGCGGTCGACGACGAGTAGGGCGTTGCGCGGCCCGCTGCGCGTCGGCGTCTACGGGGCCGGCAACTTCGCCAACCGCCAGCACCTGCCGAACCTGACGCGCATCGACGGCGTGCGCGTGGTGGCGGTCTGCGACGTCGACCCGCAGGCGGCGCGCGACACGGCCGCGCGCTTCGACGTTCCCGGCGTGTACACCGACGGCATGGCGATGCTGGACGGCGAAGCGCTCGACGCGCTCTGGTCGATCGTGCCGGCCGCCGCGCGGGGCGACGTGGAGGCGACCGCCGCCGAGCGCGGCATCCACCTGTTCAGCGAGAAGCCGCAGGCGACCGAGATGGAGACCGCGCGCCGGATCGACGCGGCGGTGCGCCGCGGGGGCGTGCTGTCGACCGTCGGCTTCCGCGAGCGCTATCGGCCGATCTTCCGGGAGGCGCGGCGGCTGCTCGCCGGCAAGCGGATCGTCCACCTCCGCTTCCAGAGCTTCCGCGAGCTGCCGGCGCAGGATGCCGCCGATCCGTACCTGAGCAGCTACGGATCGGCCTTCTTCGACTGGGGACCGCACGCCGTCGACTACTGCCGGTTCATGAGCGGCCTGGACGTCACGACCGCGCAGGCGTTCATGGCCGAGCGCCCGCCGTACCGGACGCCGCTGTCGGCGTCGTGCAACTTCGCCATGACCGGCGGCGCGACCATGACCGTGACGTTCGTCTGCGCCGGTTCCGGCGGTCCCGCCGGCGAGCCCTATTTCCTGATCTGCTTCGAGGGCGGCTATCTCGGCGTGCACGGCTACGAGCGCATCGAGATGAACGGCCGCACGGTGTACGAGGCGCAGGACTTCAATCCGTGGTTCGAGCTCGACCGCCGCTTCTGCGAAGCGGTCCGAACCGGCGACGGCAGCGCGCTCCTGAACGACTATCATGACGGTCTCCGCACGCTGGCGCCGGTGCTGGCCGGCTGGGAGTCGGCCCGGCGCGGCGGCGCGCCGATCGACGTGGCCGGCTATCTGCGCGGCTGATCCGCGCCCGGCGTCGTAGCGCCGTCCGTCGGCAGGCGGAACCGCACCGTGGTTCCTTGCCCCTTGCCGGCGCTGGTCACCCGGATCGTTCCCCCGTGCGCGGTGATTATGGCGCGCGCGATCGCCAGCCCGAGGCCCGCGGCCCCGCTGCGGCGGGAGCGGGATTCGTCCGCGCGGTACAGGCGGTCGAACAGACGGGGCAGATCGGCCGCGTCGATCCCGGCGCCGTCGTCCGACACGGTGACCGCCACCCGTCCGTCGGTCTCCAGGGCTGCCGCGACCGCGATCCGGCCTCCTGCTCCAGTATGTTGCAGCGCGTTGTGCACCACGTTGCCCAGCGCTTGGCTCATGCGCATCCGATCCAGACCGAGCGCCGGCAATCCCGACTGCGACCGGAACGACAGATCGATCCCGCGCATCCGGGCCTGCGGCTGCCACCGCCGCACCTCGGCGCCGAGCAGCGGGGAGAACGAGCACGGCTCCCGGTTGAGCGGCAACTCGCCCGAATCGGTTTCCGCCAGCCAGTTCAGATCGCGCACCAGGTTGCGCAGCATCGTCACCTCCTGAACGATTCGGTCCGCCGCGGCGGCCGGCTTCTGCAAGCCGTCGAGCAGCCCTTTGGCTTCCAGGCGGATGACGCTCAGCGGCGTGTTCAGCTCATGGGACAGATCGTCGATCAGCCGCCGGCGCAGGTCGCGTTGGGTGCGCAGGGCGTTGGTCATGCGATTGAACGCGGCGCTCATCTGTCCCAGTTCGTCGGCTGAGGTGATCGGCAGGAGGGCGCTGCCGCCTTGCCGCGCGACGGTCCGGGCGGCTTCCGTCAGGCGCGTGACCGGCGCCGTGATGCGGCTCGAGGTCCAGGCCGCCAACGCCAGCGCCGCGGCGGCGATCAGCGCGCCGCCCAGCGTCGTCGTGGTCAGGATGCGGCGCAGCAGTCCATGCGATTCGGTCGCCAGAAACGCGCGCTCCACGTCGACGTAGACGGCGCCGGCCGGCCGGCCGGCCTCCCCGTCGAGCACGGCGACCCGCTCTCCGCCCAACGCCGGCGCCGGCGCCCCCGGCCGCAGCCGGGACAGGTTGTCATGCACCACCAGACCGTCACGGTCGACGACGACGATGCGGACGCGCTCGACGTGCACGGTCTCGGAGCCGCGTTCCTCCCGTTCACCGCTGCCTTCGTGTCCCTCCTCTTCCGCATCGTAGCGATAGCCGGCATCCGCCAGCACCCGGTCCGCCGTCGTCCAGCCGCCGGCAGCGGCGTAGGCGCGGCTCAGGCTGCGCGCCACGATCTCCGCTTCGACGGCGATCAGTTCATCGACGAACCCCGCCATCTGGCTCTGGGTGACGTAGTACGCGACGCCGACGCCGAGCGCTACCGCAAGGACCACGATGAGCGCGAACGCGCGCAGGATGCGGCCGTGCAGCGACGCGGCGAATCCGTTCACGAACGCTCCGGGACGAATCGGTAGCCGGAGCCGTACACCGTCCGGATCGGCTGCTTCCCGTCTCTCCCGAGCAGCTTGCGGAGTCGGAGCACGTGGTTGTCGATGGCGCGGTCATAGGCGTCGAAGTCGTCGTCGAAGGCCAGCGTGATGAGTTGCTCGCGGGTGAGGACCTGATTCGGATGGCGCATGAACGCGGAGAGCAGCGCGTACTGCGCGCGGCTCAGGTCGATCGGCCGTCCGTCGACGGTCGCCTGCCGCGTGGCGTCGTCGATCGTGATGGCGCCGCGCCTCAGGACCGGTTGCACGTGGTCATCGACGCGCCGCAACACCGCCTTGGCCCGCGCCACTACCTCGTCGGGGTCGAACGGTTTGACCACGTAGTCATCGGCGCCGCCGTCCAGGCCGGCGATGCGATCGGCGTGGGCTTCGCGGGCCGTGAGCATGATGATCGGTACGGCCGATTCGCGGCGCAGGATGCGGCACACCTGCATCCCGTCGAGGCGCGGCAGCATCAGATCGAGCACGATCAGGTGAGGGCAGTGCGAGCGGGCAAGGGCGATGCCGGCGCGTCCGTCGCCGGCGACTTCGGCGCTGAACCCGGCGCGTTCGAAATGGATCTTGAGCCAGTGGGCGATCCGCGGCTCGTCTTCGACGATCAGAATCGTGCGCCTCGTCATGATGCCTCACTCACCGGAGCGATGCGGCGGCTGACGCGGACGCGGCGTCCCGTTGATTCGAGCCCCGCGCACACCGGCGTCCGGTCAGGCGGCCTCAGCCGCCGTGTTCGCCGCCCCGTTCGCGTCCCGAGCCGTGTTCGCCGCCTCGTTCGCCCTCCGAGCCGTGTTCGCCCGCCGCTCCCTGTTCGGAGCCGACTTCCGGGTGGGCGGTCCAGCCGGTGAACGCCGCGGTCGTTGCCTGCAGCCGCACCGGGATCTTCTGGCCGGGCGCCAGGTCGACCGGCGTCGTGGGACCGAGCTCCGTGCCGTTGGACAGGTGAACTTCCACCCGGACCGACGGCAGCGTGCCGCCGGTGGTGTTCTCCACCGTGCCGGCGAAGGCGTTGGCCTCCCGGTCGTAGCGCAGGATGAGCCGGGCGCCGGCGCGGACCGCGTCGTAGGTCTGGTCCAGCGTCAAGAGGGTCCCGGACTCCTCGCCGCCGGCTGCATGCTCGCCGCTGCCCGCCTCCGCGGTGCCGGCGCAACCGCCGATCGCGGCCGCCCCCATGAAGCCGATCAGCAGCGCCGTCATGAGCGTGTTCCTCAGGGAAGACCTGATCCATGAATGGTCGGTCATCGTTCTCCTCCTCGTGGAGCGTCGTCGTTCTTCGAGGCTCAACGCCTCGTCGCCACGAAGCATGCGGAAGCAATGTCGCAGGAATGTCGCACGGCCCAAACTTCGGCCGCCGCGTCGTGCGAACGCGTCGGCTACTCGTTGCGCGGTCACGCCGCTATACTATGCCGGCGCCGGCACTGCCGGGTCAGCGCAAGGGGATGAGAACGATGATCCTGACAACGGCCGCTGCCATCGCCGGCCATCGCATCGTCAAGACGATCGGTTTGGTACGCGGCAACACGGTCCGCTCCCGTCACGTGGGCCGGGACCTCATGGCCGGCTTCAAGACGATGGTGGGAGGCGAGATCGCGTCCTACACTACGATGATGGACGACGCCCGTGCGGAAGCGGTGGAGCGTCTGACCGCCGACGCCCAACAGCGCGGCGCCAACGCGGTGACCGACGTGCGGTTCACCACGTCGGCGATCATGAGCGGCGCCTCCGAGATCCTGGCGTACGGCACGGCCGTGGTCGTCGAGTCCGAGTAGCCGCCACGACGAAGGCACGGCAATCCATGCACGGACTGCCGGCCGTGCCGCACGCCGTCGATCAAGGCGACCGTCGAAGCCATCGCCACCGCAGATACGCGGCGTACGCCAGCTTGTACCATCCCGGGCCGCCCGTGATATTCAATATCCTCGAAGCGCCCGCGTCGATCGCGACCTCGCGCATTCCTCGCCTGCTTGGCGCATTCCCGCACTGGGGACAACACCATTCGACGTCGGCGGCGCTGTACGTCATCCAGGTGTTACAAGTCGGGCACGGTGGAGATGACGTCGTCCATACCCGTCGTACTCCGGGAAAATGGAGCCGCAACACCAGCGATGGGCCCGCTCTGGACCGTATCGTATCACCCGGGTTCGGGGGCCAGCGGTCCATCAGCTCTGCCAACATGATCTCTCTCGTGTTCATGCATCACCTCCTGTCCGATCGAATCAAGGAGTCTCTCTCGCGATATATCGATACCGTGGCGGCTTCGGTGAAGACAAGGCACGGCCGGCAATCCATGCAAGACTGCCGGCCGTGCCGCGGATCACCGTATGCACGCTGTCGGTCAAGTCGACCGTCGAAGCCATCGCCACCGCAGATACGCCGCGTACGCCAGCTTGTACCATCTCGGGCCACCCGTGCTATTCAATATTCTCGAAGCGCCCGCGTCGACCGCGACCTCGCGCATCCCTCGCCTGCTTGGCGTGTTCCCACAATGGGGACAACGCCATTCGACGTCGTCGGCGCTGTACCTCATCCAGGTGTTGCAAGTCGGGCATGGTGGCTCCGACGTCGTCCATACTCGCCGGAATCTGTGGAGCCGCAGCACCAGCGATGGGGGGGCCGTTCCGGTCAGTATCGTATCACCCGGGTTCGGGGGCCAACGGTCGGTCAACTCTTCCAACATGATCTCTCTCGTGTTCATGCGTCATCCTGTCCGATCGAATCCGGGAGTCATCCTCTCGACATATCGATACCGCGGCGGCTGCGGCGCCGCATATCAGCCAAATCCTGAATTTGCGCTTCCAAATTGCTGAGACGCGAGGGATGGGTCCCGGACTTGGCTAGAGCCGGACGCTGGCGCCGGTGCGGGCGGATTCCTGGGCGGCCAGGGCGAAGCGCAGCACCTCGCGGGCGTCGCGGCCGGCCAGTGGCGGCTGCTCGCCGCGGCGGAGCGCCTCGATGCCGCGGCGGACGGCGTGCATGAAGCTGGTCTCCCAGCCGGTCTCCATGGAGCGGTAGTCGGTCCGCGCGCCGTCGCGGTAGAGCTGCACCGGAACCACGCTCCCCAGTTGCCCGTGGCCGCGGTTGATCCAGATCACGCCCTCGGTGCCGGTGATCTCGATCCGGTCGTCCTGGGCGTAGTGCTCGGTGTCGATCGCCACCTCCGGCGAGAAGACGACCTCGATGTTGCCGACGCGCCCGCCGGGAAAGCGGAACGAGACCAGCGCCGGCGCGTCGATCGCGTAGCCCTGCACGGCGGTGCTGCCGATCCAGGCGTGCACCTCCTCGGCCGGTCCCATGAAGTGCCGGGCGAGCGCGAACTTGTGGATGCCGTCGTCGAACACCAGGGGGCCGCCGCCGGCGCGCGCGGGGTCGAGCCGCCACGCCAGCGCCGCGGCCGGCACCTCCCACCCCGATTCCGGGCGGCCGACGTGGCTCTTGAGCCGGATCGTCAGCGGCCGGCCGATCGCGCCCCGGTCGACCAGCTCCTTGGCCGCCATCACCGGCGGGTAGAAGATGAAGTTCTCGAACACCCGGAAGGGCGCGCCGGCCTGCTCGGCCGCGTCGATCACCCGGTCGGCGTCGGCCAGGTTCAGGGCGATCGGCTTCTGCAGGAAGACCGCCTTGCCGGCGGCGAACGCGGCCAGGGCGGCCTCCGCGTGCAGGTGGTGCGGCAGCAAGATCTCGACCAGATCGACCGATTCCAGCGCCAGCAGCTCGTGGTAGTCGGCGCAGATCGCCGGCCGGTCCAGTCCCCAGGCGCGGGCGCGCGCGGCCGCCAGCTCCGGGTCGCCGTCGCACAGGGCGACGATCTCCGTATGCGGGTTGCGCAGGTACTCCGGCGCGTGCAGGTCGGAGATGCGGCCGGTGCCGATGAAGCCGACTCGAATCGTGTCCAACGGGGCCTCCCGGTATCGGGTCGGGCCGCTCCTGCCGGGGGCGTGGCGGCTCGCCGCAGTATACCGTTTGCCGCCGCCGCGGCCGGCCGGCTCGCACGTGCGCTCCGTGCGCATTGACACGAACCGGCGATCGGCCCATAACGTCGACAGGAGGTAGCGCTATGCACTACAACGGGAGACGGACGGCCGGAAGCGCCGGCCACGCCTGCCGGAAGCGGGGCAGGGGAGTACTGAGGGCGCTCGGCTTGGCGCTCGCGTTCCTGCTGGTCGCGACCGTGAGCTGGGCCGATGGCGAGGTCACCATCACCCACTACTTCGGCGGTGACCTGGGGCGAGCCGGACTGGAAGAGATCTTCGGCAACTTCAAGGCGGAGACCGGGGTCACCGTGGTCGACAGTCCGATCGGGCACGAGGACTTCAAGGACGGCATCCTGGTGCGGGCCGCAGGCGGCAACCTGCCGGACGTGTTCAGCTACTGGGCCGGGGCGCGGACGCAGTTCGTGGTCGACGCCGGCAGCCTGGGCACGATCGACGACATGTGGGCGGCGAACGGTCTGGACGCCGTCGTGGCGCAGTCGGTCGCCGACGGCGCCACCATGTACAACGGCGCGCGCTATCTGGTGCCGTTCGGATACCACTACGCCGGCATGTTCTACAACGCCAAGGTGATGGCGGACGCCGGCGTGAGCGAGTTCCCGACCGACTGGGACGGGTTTCTGGCCCTGTGCGAGGACCTCAAGTCGCAGGGGGTGACCCCGATCGCGCTCGGCTCCAAGGACCGCTGGCCCGCGCAGTTCTGGTTCGACTACCTGCTGCTGCGCACCGCCGGCCCGGAGTACCGCGCCAGCCTGATGGCCGGCGAAGCCTCCTACACCGACGGCGAGGTGCAGCGGGCCATGCAGCTCTGGAAGGACCTGGTCGACGCCGGATACTTCGCCCCCAACGCCAACGCCGACGACTGGACGGCGGCGTCGGACCGGGTATCGCGCGGCGACGCGGCGATGACGCTGATGGGCACCTGGATCACCGGGTACTGGAACGGCAACGGACTGGCGGCCGGCGAAGACTACGACTTCTTCGAGTTCCCGATGATCGACGCCGGCGTGCCCAACGCGGTGGTGGGGCCGGTCGACGGATGGCTGATCGCCGCCAATGCAAGGAATCGCGCCAACGCCGAGGCGCTCGTCGCCTTCCTGGCCAGCGACCCGGCGTCCCAGGCCAAGTGGGCGCAGGTGCAGGGCGCCCTGTCGCCGAACGTGAACGTCGACGACAGCATCTATACGTCGGTGATGCGGCGGGCGCTGCAGGCGGTCGGCAACGCCGACACCTTCGCGTTCAACTACGACCTGGCCACCACGCCGCCGGCGGCGGAGTACGGCCTGGACATGTTCGCGCGCTTCATGGACGACCCCGCCAGCTACGGCCGGCACCTGGCCGACACCGAAATGGGCGTCAGGGGCGTGTTCGACAGTTAGCGGGTTCACGGGGAGGGGCGAAGGCGCTCGAGCGTTTTGCGCGCCGCCAGCGCCCCTCCGGCCGGCCGGACGATGAAGCACCGAGAGACCTTCTGGCGGATCGCGCTGCTGTTCCTGCCGTTGTCGGTGTTCGGCGTCTTCATCGTCTGGCCGCTGCTCAACACCTTCTACTACAGCTTTACCGACTGGAACGGCTTCAACCCCGACTTCCGGTTCGTGGGGCTGCGCAACTTCGCCGGCGTGGTGACCGACCGGTTGTTCACCAACGCCACGCTGAACACGCTGATCTGGACGCTGCTGGCGATCATCCTGCCGACCCTGGGCGGGCTGACTCTGGCGCTGATGCTCGACGTGCGCGTGCCGGGCGCCGACCTCTTCAAGTCGATCTTCTATCTGCCGATCTGCCTGGCGGCCGTGGTGGTCGGACAGATCTGGATCTGGATATATAACCCCGATTGGGGGCTCCTCAACGCGGCCATCGGCGTGGTCACGGGCCAGCCGCCGATCTTCGCCTGGCTGGCGAAGCCGCAGACCGCGCTCTTCTCCGTCATCGTCGCCTGGTCGTGGCAGCAGATGGGCTTGGCGATGGTGATCTTCCTTGCCGGCCTGACGTCGATTCCGCCGTATCTGATCGAGGCGGCGGAGATCGAGGGGGCGACCCGCAGGCAACGGATCCGCCACGTCGTGCTGGCGCTGCTCCGGCCGGCGACGGTCGTGGCCGTGGCGTTGTCGGTGATCAACTCCCTCAAGGCGTTCGACATCCTGTTCATCATGACCGGCGGCGGACCGTTTCACTCATCCGACACGCTGGCCATGTACATGTACAGCGAATCCTTCAAGAAATACCGGATGGGGTACGGCAGCTCGATCTCGGTCATGCTCTTCCTCATGACGCTGAGCGTGATCGCCGTCTACTTTCGCCAGCTCAAGAAGCTGGACGAGTTGTATGACTGAAGCCGCCGCGCCGGCGCGGCGCCGGTTGCCGTGGAACGGCGTGGTGTTCGCGGCGCTGGCGGTGCTGGCCGTGCTGTTTCTGGCGCCGACGGCCGGCGTGGTGCTGAGCGCGCTGAAGAGCACCCGGGACATCGCCTTCGGCACCTTGTGGACGATTCCCCGCACCCTCGATCTGTCCAACTTCTCGGTCGCGCTGAGCCACCCGTCGGTCGCCGCCTATTTCATCAACACCGTGCTGGTCACCGCGCCGGCGACGGCGGGGTCGATCGCGCTGGGCATCCTGGGCGGCTACGTATTCGCCAAGCTGCCGTTCCGCGGCAGCGAGCCGCTGTTTCTGGTGATCGTGTCGGGGATGTTCTTTCCGCCGCAGGTCGTCCTGGTCCCGCTGTTCCGCCTGTTCAATCGACTCGGCCTGCTCGACACGCTGTGGCCGATGATCATCGTCCACGTCGCCATGGGCATCCCGATCTGTACGCTGCTGATGCGCAACTTCTTCGCCGCGGTCCCCAACGCGCTGCGCGAATCGGCGATCGTCGAAGGCGCCCACGAAGGTCAGGTGCTGCTCCGCGTGGCGCTGCCGATCAGCCTGCCGGCGCTGGCCGTGCTCGGCACGCTGCAGTTCACCTGGATCTGGAACGACTTCCTGTGGCCGCTGATCTTCGTCAACAGCGACGCCAAGCGCACGATCATGCTGGGGATCGTCTCGCTGCGCGGCCAGTACACCGTCGCCTGGGGCGTCCAGGGCGCATTGTCGCTGCTGGCCAGTCTGCCGACGCTGCTGGTCTTTCTGTTCTTTCAGCGCTTCTTCATCAAGGGGATGGCGATGGGGGCGATCAAGGGGTGAGGCGGGCCGAGCACCTGCGCCGCCTGGCCGACGAGTCCTTCGACGTGCTGGTCATCGGCGGCGGCGCCACCGGCTGCGGTTGCGCGCTGGACGCGGCGACGCGCGGGTTGCGGGTCGCGCTGGTGGAGCGCGGCGACTTCGCCGGCGGCACCAGCAGCCGCAGCACCAAGCTGGTGCACGGCGGCGTCCGCTATCTGGAGCAGGCGATAAAGCACATGGACCGGACCCGGTTCCGTCTGGTCCGGGAGGCGCTCCGCGAGCGCAAGACGCTCATGGAGATCGCCCCGCACCTGGTGCGGGAGCTGCCGATCTTCGTGCCGCTCTATCAGCGCAGCCAACTGCCGTATTACCGCATCGGTCTCACGCTGTACGACCGCCTGGCGGGCACGTACGCGCTGCGCCGCTCGGAGTTCATCCCGCGCGAGGAGGCGGTCGCCCGGTTTCCCCACTTGCGCGAGCGGATCGTCGGGCGCGGCCCGCGGCGGCAGATCAACGGCGGCGTGGTCTATTGGGACGGCCAGTTCGACGACGCGCGGATGAATCTGGCCCTGGCCCTGACCGCGGCGGCGCACGGGTCGGCGGTCTCCAACTACGTCGAGGTCGAGCGGCTGCGCAAGAGCCGCGCGGGCCGGATCACGGGCGCCGCGGTTCGGGACGTCCTGTCAGGGGACGCCTGGGAGGTGCGCGCCCGCATGGTGATCAACGCGGCCGGTCCGTTCGTCGACGCGGTCCGGCGGCTGGACGCTCCGCAGGGGCCGCCGCTGCTGCGGGTGAGCGCCGGCAGTCACGTGGTGCTGGGGCCGCGGTTCCCCGCCGGCGACACCGGGCTGCTCATCCCGCGCACGGAGGACGGCCGGGTGCTGTTCGTGCTGCCGTGGCACGGCAGCACCCTGGCCGGCACGACCGAGGTGGCCGCCGAGGTGGCCGCCGACCCGGTGCCGGGCGCGGAAGAGTTGGCCTTCCTGATGAGCCACCTGCGCAGCTATCTCAACCTGCAGGTGAAGCCGGAGGACGTGGCGGCCGCCTGGTCGGGGCTGCGGCCGCTGATCGCCGCGCCGACCAGGCGGGTGGCCGCCGGCCGCGGGCGCGGCCGCGGCACGGCGACCCTGGCCCGCGACTATCTGTTGCAGCCGAGCGCCTCCGGCCTGCTGACCGTGGCCGGCGGCAAGTGGACGACCTATCGCGCCATGGCGGTGCAGGCCGTGAACCGCGCGGTGGAGATGGCCGACCTGACGCCCGAGCGGCCCTCCCGGACGCGCCGCACGCCGCTCGCCGGCGGCGCCGGATACCGGCCCGACCCGGACCGCCTGCAACGCGACTATCGCGTGCCGGCCGATGTCGCCCGTCACCTGGACCGCGCGTACGGCGCCGATGCCGGCCGGGTGGCCGAGCTTGCCGGCGCCCGCCTTGGCGGCCGCCCCGGCGCGCGCCCCGGCGCCCGACTCGGCGCCCGGCTCTCCCCGCGCTATCCGTACCTGGAAGCCGAGGTCGTGCACGCCGCCCGCCGCGAGGCGGCCTGCACGGTCGACGACGTGGTGGCGCGGCGCACGCGGCTGGCGTTCCTGGACGGCGATGCGGCGCTGCGCTGCGTCCCGCGGGTGGCGGCGCTGCTGGCGCGCGAGCTGGGGTGGAGCGAGGCGCGCGAACGCGCGCAGGCGCGCGCCGCCGCGGCCCGGCTGGAGGCGCTGCTGCGGACGATCAGGATCGCGCTGGCCGACGGGTGAGCCGTACGGATCACCCTGGGCGTGGGGCGGTGGCTACGACCGGCCGGCCGCCCAGCGGATGCCGCGGTGCAGCGTGGTCCGATAGGTCGGGTGCGAGTACGCCTGATCGTCATGGCCGGGCGTGAGGCAGAACACCCTCGCCTTGTCCAGGTCGTGGCACCACGCCATCGCCTTGGTCCTGGTCGCCTCGTCGTCGGTGGTCATGATGACCGACGCGCCCTCGCGGGGCGTCCAGGCCATGGTCGGCCACGCCTCGTTGACCACGTTCCACGGTTCGATGCCGCGGCCGATCGGATGGTCGGGGTCGGTGACGGTGACCCGCATCGTCGGCCCGAACTGGACGGTGAACTCGGAGCCCTCGCGCTGCTCGTGGGGAATGCCCAGCAGCGCCGACCACTTCGGCCACGCCATGTAGGAACGGATCGCGTGGTGCAGCATCACCACGCCCTGCTCCGCCTGGCCGATCGCCTCGACCGCCGCCGCGGCGCCGGCGCCCCAGGTTTCGTCCAGGTCGGCGGCCGTGTCGCCGCCGGCGTTGTAGAACAGCAGCACGTCGTAGGCGTCGGGCGGCACGCCCCACGCGCGCGAGAAGTTGCCGACGTCCTGCGGGTAGGCGACGACGTCTTCGAACGAATCGAACAGGCGCTTGAACGCCGGCACGTCGTAGGCGTGCCCGCCGATGATGACGGCGACCGAGATCTTGTCGGGATTGAGCGGTTCGGGCATGTCGATCCTCCGTGTGCCGTGCCGTGCTCTTGCGCGGATCGGCGGTCAGTGCCGGCCGCCCGCGTGGAGCGAGTGCTGGTATTCGCCGTGGCGTATCCGGGATTCGATGAAGGCGCGGGCCTGGTGCGGATCGAACCGGTCCGGCGCGAAGGCGCTGACGTCGATGCCGGTGCGGCCGTCCACCGCCCACTCGGCCGCCAGCAGGCCGGCCACCGGGTTGTAGGCGAAGCCCCCGGAGTGGAAGCAGCCGGCGCAGATCAGGCCGCGCACGCCGGGCACCGGGCCCAGGATCGGCTCGCCGTCCGCGGAGTAGGCGAGCAGCCCGACCTTCTCGATCTCCCACGACAGCGGCGCCACGTCCGGCACCACGTACTGCAGGCGGTCGAGCTCGCGCCGCCGGATCTCCGGGTCCACGGAGAAGCGCGACAGATGAAGATCGCGCTCCGGCGGCGGCGCCTCTTCGCGGTCCGGCGTCTCGATGCCGATCAGCACGCGGTTGCCGAACGCGGGGCGGTAGTAGCCGCGGCGCGGATGGTCGTTGACCGCCGGCAGGATGACCGGCAGCGGCACCGGCGTGGAGACGTAGCGCTGGTGGACGAACGTCTTGGCCGGCATGCGCCAGCCAAACTGCTCCAGCAGGCGGATCGACCAGACGTGCGACGCGCAGACGACCACGTCGGCTTCGATCGTCCCGGCGTCGGTGCGGACGCCGATCACGCGGTCGCCCCGCATCGGGAACTCCAGCACCGGCTCGAACTCCCGGATCTCCACGCCGAGCTTGCGCAGGTGGGCCGCCATGGCGGCCACGTACTCGTCCGGCTCGCTGTAGCCGGCGATCGGGTCGTACAGCCCCCAGGCGTCGTCCGGGACCGCCATCAGCGGCCAGCGGCGCCGCATCTCGTCCGCTTCGAGGACTTCGTAGGGGGCGTCCAGACGGTCATAGAGCGGCAGCATCCGCACCGGCCCGGCGCCCCGGTCGGCCGCCAGGTTGAGGGTGCCGACGTCGTGGAAGGTGTAGCCGTCGACTTCGCGGCTGAACCGCTGGAACAGCTCCAGGCTGATCTTGCGCGCGCGCACCGCCGTCTCCGTGCCCATGAGGCCGGTGATGATGCCGCCGGCGCGCGAGCTGGAGCCGTCGCCGATCGGCCCCTTCTCCACCAGGATGACCGTGCCGGCGTTGCGGTCGGCCAGGTGGAACGCGGTGCTCAGTCCGATCACGCCGCCGCCGACCACCGCGATCCGCATGGTCCGGCAGTGTCGGGAGATGGCGGCGAGGGGTCAAGTCTCGCCGGTTCCTTGCCGTGCGGTCGGGCGGCCGGTACGCTCGCGGGTCTGATGGACCAGGCACTGATCGACAGCCTCCGGGACTCGGAGACCGCCCTCGTCTGCAACGCGCTCTCGGCGCTCGGCCGCTCCGAGCCGCACACCTACGCGATGGATGGGCGCATCCGGTGCATGACGCCGGACCTGCCGCCGCTGGTGGGTGAGGCGATCACGATCAAGATCGATACCTGCACCCCGGAAGGCGGGCCGGCGAACGATGCCTACGTCGAGATGATGGACGCGATCGAGGCGAGCGAGCTGCCGCGCGTGATCGTGGTGGAGACGGTCGGCCCCGATCCGTATCGGGAGTGCGTGATGGGCGACGGCATGGCCAAGGGCTTCATCGCCGCCGGCGCCGTCGGCATGGTCACCTCCGGGGGCGTCCGCGACCTGCCCGGCATCATCGATCAGGGATTCGGCGTGTTCGCGATCGCCCGGGTGATCCAGCACGCGGCGCTGCGCTGGTCCGGCTACGGCGAGCCGGCGCAGGTCGGCGGCATCACGGTGCGGACCGGCGACCTGATCCACGGCGACGGCGGCGGCTGCATCGTCATCCCGGAACCCAACCACCCGCATATCGTCGAGGCGTGCCGGCTGGTCAACGACTTCGAGAAGCAGGCGCACGTGATGATCCGGCGCACCGACCTGAACGGCGCGCAGAAGCGCGCCGGCATGGATGAGCTGAGCGGCCGGTTCGACCGCGCGTTCGCGGCGCTGAGGTAAAGGAGCCGGGAGCCGCGCGTGGTGACGGCGGACGCGCCGTGCGGTAGGCTCAATCGAATAGCGCCGCCGCGCCGCGGCGTTCTCGAAAGAGACCAAAACACGCACCCGCCGACCGCCGCGGGTCCGGCAAGAGAGTTGACAGATGGGTACTGACGGAACATCGGTTCTGGTTCGCACCGCCGCCCCCGCCGGCGAGGCCGCCGCGCGCAGCGTGCAGCTTCCCGCCTACGACCGGCAACGGCTGGAGGACGTGGGCTTCATGACGGCGATGACGCTCACGCTGCTCGGCAACTACGCGCAGACCGGCCACTTCGGCGGCCCGCTCGCCTACACGCCGTACAACGTCGCCCTGCACCTGGTGGGGCCGGAGCACGGCGGCCTGCGCTACGACTACCGCCGGCCCAAGCACCCGTTCGGGGACAAGCTGCTGCTGGCCGGCGGCCACAACATCCCGACGTTGTACGCGTTGTGGATGATCATGGGCGAGGCGCTGGCGCGCCGCTACGCGGCGACCGACCATGACCGCTACCGGGTAGACCCCGAGGTTGCGATCCTGCCGATCGACTGCCTCGGCTTCCGGCGCGGCGCCGGGGCGCTCGCCACGCTGCTGCAGGACCACGGCCTGGCCGACGATCCGCTGTTCGCGCAGGCCCGGCTGCGGGGCATCCGATCGCTCGCCGGCCACGCGGAGACGACCGACCTGATCAACGACGTCAACGGCGGTCCGTCCGGCATCGGCATCGCCACCGCGGCCGGCAAGGCCGCCTTCTGGGACTTCATGGGGGCCGGCGACTCGCCCAAGATCGTCGCGTTGGAAGGCGAGTTCGCCATGACCTCCGGCCACTCGCAGGAGATGAAGACACAGGCGATGGCTCAGAAGGTGGGCAAACGGCTGCGCATCCTGCTGTCGTTCAACAACGCCGGCATCGACGACTCGCTGGTCGGCGGCGTGGTGTCGGAATCGTTCGACGGCTACCGGATCGCCGACCAGTGGTCCGCCTACGGCTGGAACGTGCTCACCCTGGACGACGGCAACGACTACGACCAGGTTCTGGGCGCGCTGAAGACCATGGAAGACTGGGATCCGACCGACCGGCGGCCCATGATCGTGATCGGCCGCACCACCAAGGGCTGGTGGCCGGCGGCCGTGGACGGGCGCATCCCCGGATTCGGCGAGCAGGTGGTCGGCTATCACAGCCACCCCTACGAGATGAAGATGAACGTCCCGTACTTCGTCGCCCTGGCCGGTACGTTCGAGGAGCGGTTCGGGGTCACCTTCGAGGGGATCCACGACGGTCCGGTCACCGGCGAGGCGGAGCGCCTGCGCCAGTTCAAGACCAACGTCGACGTCGTGATGTCGGTACTGGAGCAGGACCGGCTCGGCGAGTGGCTGAGCGACCGGCTGGTCGACATCGGCGACGAGGTGAGCGACGACGGCGCGCTGCGCGTGGACACCCGCACCGACCCGTTTCGGGACGAGCGGCTGCGCGTCTCGGCCATCCCGATCGAGCCGCAGACGGTGGCCGCGGGGGGCGGCGACGGGACCGATGAGCAGGTCGGCATCGAGCTGTTCAAGCAGCCGGGCGAAGTGCAGGGGACGCGGCGCGCGATATCGGAAGTGGTCAAGTGGCTCAATCACGTCACCGGCAACCGGTTCCTCACCGTGTCGGCCGACCTGTCGGGGTCGATCAACGTAGAGAAGGGATCGCTGACCGGCCACTACGACCCGCTCGGCAACCCGAGCGGCACGCGGCTGAAGGCGGCGATTCAGGAGGCCGGCAACGCCTCCACCGCCGTGGGGCTGGTCGGACAGAGCGCGTCGCTCGACCCGAACGTGCATTCGGGCGTATGGGCGCTGAGCGGCAGCTACGGGGCGTTCACGCCGTTCATGTATCTGCCGGCGCGCGTCTGGAGCCAGCAGAATCAGGACAGCCCGTTCCGGGTCGGCGTGCTCAACATCCTGGCCGGCCACTCCGGCCCGGAGACCGCCGCCGACGCGCGCACGCACTTCGGCATCTTCGCGCCGCAGGTGTGGAAGCTGTTCCCTCGCGGGCAGGTGATCACGCTCAGCTTCTGGGACTACAACGACGTGGCGCCCGGCTACTTCGCCGCGGCGGAGATCGCCGCGCGCGAACCGCTGGTCGGCGTGATCGTGATCGAGGTGGCGCGCCCCGACTTCCCGGTGGCCGACCGCTCGACCTTCGCCGACACCGATCTCAAGGCGGCTGCCAAGGGGTTCTACGTGGTGCGCGACTTCGATCCCGGCAAGCCCCGGCACGGCTACGTGCTGGCGCAGGGCTCCAGCTCGACCTTCAACCTGGTGCAGGCGCTGCCATATCTCGAAGAGCAGGGGATCAACGTCAAGGTGATCGCCGCGATCAGCGAGGAGTTGTTCGACCGCCAGCCGCAGGCGTACCGCGACGCGGTGTTGCCGGCCGCCGCCAAGAACGACCTGATGGTCGTCACCACCGGCACGCAACGGATGTGGCCGGTGCGCGGCGTGGGCCCGCTCACGGGCGAGTACTCGCTGGTCTCCGACTGGCACGACCGCTGGCTGACCGGCGGCACCGAGTCCGACGTGATCGCCGAGGCGCACCTGGACCAGGACTCGATCGCCGCCGGCGTCGAACGCTTCGCCGCCGACCGCGACCGGCGCCTCGCCCGACAACGGGAAGCCCTGGCAGCGCTGTAGGTCGTCGACATGCCTGACTGACGGTAAGCGACACTCGGCCGAAGTGATGAGTACCCGACTCTATACTGACGATGAACTGACCAAGCTCCGGAATATGCGGAAACACGTGATGAATCCGAGAGCACGTTGGCTGGAAAAGCCACGGGTCAAACCTATGCACCGTCAGCGAATCTTTCAGGTTTCAGCACGAGAAGTAGAAGGACTTTTCAGCGTCTATCAGCGACAGAACATCGACGATCAGAGTGATTTCTCCTGCGGAATATCCTATTTACCTCCAGGAGGATCGTCGTTGACTTTGGCTCGCTACAACGGTCCGAGTCATTGGCACGGAAACATATTCTACCGCCCGCACGTCCATCGTGCTTCGCAAAAGGCCATCTCCGAAGGATTGAAGCCGGAGTCGGAAGCGACGGAGACCGATAGATTTCGGACTCTGGCCGGTGCCCTGTCGTGTTTGATCGACGACTTCAATCTGTGTGGCATCAAGTCGGAAGCGGATCATCCGGAGCTCGTCTTCCATGACGCTTGACCCGATTGCGCTTCGGAAGCTCCTGTGCGAACGTCTGTGCGCGGAGGTCGTGGTGGAAGAACGACCCGATGGCGCTCTCATGCTTCGCACGCACTTCCGGTTCCCCGATGGTGACGGCTATCCGATCCATCTCGCTGAGACCGCAACCGGGGAACTTCGATTGTCAGACCGCGGCCACACGATGATGCACATCAGCTACGACCATGACGTCGACTCGTTCATGGACGGAACCCGGCGGATGCTCCTTGATCGCATTATGGGAGAAAGCGGATTGAAGTGGGACGGCGGCGCGTTTTGCTATGACACTTCACCGGAACAGCTGTCGGCGGCTGTCTTCCATTTTGGACAGTCGCTGACCAGGATCTACGACTTGACTTTTCTATCCCGGTCGAGCGTCGGGTCCAGCTTCTACGACGATCTTGCCGAGTACCTCCTTCGCGCAGTCGACGAATCCAAGATAGAGCAGGACTACCTGCCGGAAGTGCCGAATGCCGAAGCGTATCCCGTGGACTACCGGATCGAGGGAAATAACGACGTCCCCTTGTTCCTGTATGGCGTTCCTAACCGCGATAAAGCACGGTTGACGACGATCATGTTGTCCTTCTTTCACCTGCATGGACTCGAATTCGAGTCGATTCTCGTTTTCGAAAACCAGACCGAGATACCTCGAATGGATCTCGCCAGGCTCTCCGACGTCGGTGGTGAGATGATTTCTTCACTCGAAGCTCACGAAGACTTCAACCGGAAGCTTCTCCGGCGCATAGCTGCATGAGGCCATATCGTTCGCGAACATTCCATTGCCATCGCCGAAGTCATGTTTTCGAGTTCCCGACTCGCCCATGCAGCCTACGCGGCCCTGGCAGCCTCGGCGGCCATGGCCGCGATCACCCGGTCGACCTGGGCGGGCGAGACGAAGTAGTGGGTGGAGATGCGCAGTGCGTCGTGGCCGTCGCGGACGTGGTCGTCGACGCGCAGGTTGTAGCGCTCCTGCAGCCGGGCCCGCCAGCCGACCGCGTCGCCGCCGGGCGGCTCGACCAGCGTGGTGCCCGGCGCGACCAGCGCTCGCCTGGAGGAGTTGACGATGCGCATGCCGGGAATCTCGGCCAGGCCGGCGCGGAGCCGCTCGGCGAGCCGGTGATTGCGCGCCTCGATCGCGCCGATGCCGATCTGTCTCATCCACGCGACCGCCACGCCGATGCCGGCGCGCGTCGGCAGGTCGAAGGTGCCCTCCTCCTCGTAGCGCGCGGCGGTGGTGCCGGGCGGCGTGGCGACGGTGCCGAAGCGCTCCTGGAAGCCCTGCCGGACGTACAGCACGCCGGTGCCGGACGGCGCGAGCAGCCACTTGTGCAGGCTGGCCGCGTACAGGTCGCAGTCGCAGGCGCTGACGTCGACCGGCACGCGGCCCACCGCCTGCGCGCCGTCGATGGAGATGATCAAGCCGTGCTCGCGGCCCAGGCGGCACAAGTCCTCGACCGGATAGCGCACGCCGCCGCGGGTGACGTGGCAGAACGACAGGACCCGGGTGCGCGCGGTGATCGCGGCGCGCAGCGGCTCGATCAACTCCGCCGGGTCTTCGACCGGACTCGGCAGGGCGACCTCGCGCACCACCAGCCCCTCGCGGGCGGCCCGGTCGCGCCACGGCTGCACCCCGACCGGGTGCTCGTGGCTGGTGGTGAGGACCTCGTCGCCGGCGCGCAGGCCGCGCACGCCGTCGGCGGCCAGCGCCAGCCCTACGGAAGCGTTGCGGTTGATGGCGAGCTCCTCCGGCCGGGCTCCCATGAGCGCCGCCAGCTCCGGCACCGCGACCTCGGCGTTGTAGCGGCGGTAGTCGATCTTGCCGGCGTCCGGGTCCTGCGACAGCCGCAGATAGCCTTCGTGCACGGCGGCGATCACCGGGTCCGGCGGCACGCCGAGCGCGGCGCTGTTCAGGTAGACCAGGTCGGGGTCCAACGGGAACCGGGCCCGTATCCGCTCCCAACAGGATTCGTCGTCGCTCGCTCCCGGCGCTCCCCAGGAGACGCTCATCGCTCGCTCGATAGCTGCATGGGCCATGGAGCTGACTATGGGTCTGACGGGTGCGCCGCGCAAGCGGGCAGCTTCCGCCCGCCGCCGGGATTCCTGCCGCCGCCGGGATTCCTGCCGCCGCCGGGATTCCTGCCGCCGCCGGGGTTCCCGCCGGCGCGTCGTCGGCGTAGGCTGGAGCCGTGTCCGATGTGAGCCTGCCCACGCTGGAAGAAATCGACGGCGCCGCGCAGATCGTCTACCGCGCCATGCCGCCGACTCCGCAGTACCGCTGGCCGTTGCTGTGCGAGCGGACCGGATGTTCGGTCTGGGTGAAGCACGAAAACCACAGCCCGATCGGATCGTTCAAGCTGCGCGGCGCGCTGGTGGCCGTCGACCGGCTGCGGAGCGCCAAGCCGCAGGTGACCGAGGTGGTAGCCGCCACGCGCGGCAACTACGGCCAGAGCGTCGCCTTCGCCGCGCGCCGCGCCGGGCTGGCCGCCACCGTGGTGATGCCGACCGGCAACAGCCGCGAAAAGAACGAGGCGATGCGCGCCTTCGGCGCCCGACTGGTCGAGCACGGCGGCGACTTCGACGAAGCGTACGCCCATGCCGCCCGCATCGCCGTGGGCGACCGCGTCCATCTCATGCCGTCCTTCAGTGCGGAACTGGTCCTGGGCGTGGCCAGCTACGGCGTGGAGCTGTTCCGGGCGGTGCCGGACCTGGACGCCGTCTACGCGCCGATCGGCCTGGGCTCAGGCATCTGCGGCGTGATGGCCGCCCGCAACGCGCTGTCGCCGGCGACCGCCGTGATCGGCGTGGTGTCGGCGGCCATGCCGGCCTATCAGCGCTCGTTCGCCGCCGGCGAGGCGCGGTCGACCGGGCCGGCGGCGACGATCGCCGACGGCATGGCCGTCCGCGTTCCCGATGAAGCGGCGCTCGCCTTGATCCTGGCCGGCGTTGATCGGGTCGTCGCGGTCTCCGAGGCCGAGATGCGCGCGGCGATGCGCGCCTACTACACCGACACGCACAACGTCGCCGAGGGCGCGGGCGCGGGACCGCTGGCGGCGTTGCTCCAGGAACGGTCGCGGATGCGCGGCACCCGGGCGGCGCTGGTGCTCTCCGGCGGCAATGTCGACCGGCAGCTCTTCGCGGAGGTGCTCACCGGCTCGTAGCCGCCGGCGCCGGTTCGGAGCGCCGGCCGGTTCTGCGGTATCATCCCTTCCGTATGGCATGCACCACCGGCACCATCCGCGTCGGCATCGTCGGCGCCGGCAACAACACCCGCAACCGCCACGTACCGGGGCTGCAGGCGCAGCCCGACGTCGAACTGATGAGCGTCGTGAACCGTTCCCGAGCGTCTTCCGAGCGGGCGGCCGCCGACCACGGCATCGGCCGCGTCCACGATCACTGGCGCGATCTGGTGGAGTCCGACGACGTCGACGCCGTCCTGATCGGCACGTGGCCCTACCTGCACCGACCGGTGACGCTCGCTACGCTGGCGGCCGGCAAGCACGTGCTGACCGAGGCGCGCCTCGCCCTGAATCTGGCCGAGGCGCGCGAGATGCTGGCCGCCTCCCGCGCGCGTCCCGATCTGGTCACGCAGGTGGTGCCGGCGGCCATGACCCTGGGCATGGACGCCACGATCTGCCAGCACCTCGCCGGCGGGTACGTCGGCGACGTGCTGGCGGTGGAGCACCTGGGCGGCGGCGGCTTCATCGACCGCGACGCGCCGATGGTCTGGCGCGACGACGTGGTCTGCAGCGGCCTGAACGTCGGCTCGCTCGGCATCACCTATGAGACGATCATGCGCTGGGTGGGGCCGGCCACCCGGGTGAGCGCCATCGGCCGGACCTTCGTGAAGACGCGGCGCGACGAAGCGGGCGTCGCGCGGGCCATGGAGCTTCCCGACCATCTGGAGATCCTGGCCGACCTGGCGTGCGGCGCCACGTTGCACCTGCAGGTCTCCGGCGTGCTGGGCCACGGCGCGTCGGGCACGACGATCTACGGCTCCGAAGGGACCTTGCGCATCGCCGGCGGGCAACTGCTGGGCGCCCGGCGCGGCGACGGCGCGCTGCAGCCGCTGCCGGTCCCGGAGGCGCCGCCGCGTCCGGGCCGGCACATGCCGCCCGGCTGGCGAGTGGAGGAGGAGTTCTGCGCCGCGGTCCGGGGCGAGGGCGCGATCGAGCGCAACACCTTCGAGATCGGCGTTCAGTACATGGCGTTCACCGAGGCGGTCCACCGCAGCCTGGGCGAGGGCCGCGCCGTGCCGGTCGAGCGCTGAAGGGGGAGGCGAGTGGAATACCGAACGCTCGGCAAGACCGGCATGCGGGTCTCCCGCATCGGCCTGGGCTGCTATCAGATGGGCGGCACCCACGGCGGCGGCGGCTGGACCGGCATGGACGACGAGGAGTCGGTGCGCACCATCCAGCACGCGGAGGCGCTCGGCGTGAACCTGCTCGACACCGCGGAGGGTTACGGCGCCGGCCACTCGGAGCGCATCATCGGTCGAGCGCTGGCCGGCCGCCGCGACCGCTACGTGGTGGCGACCAAGCTGGCGCCTCCACCGGCAGGCGAAGGCGAAGCGGAAGCGCGCGCCCGCGTGCGGACCGCGTGCGCCGGCAGCCTGCGGCGCCTCGGCACCGACTACATCGACATCTACCAGCTCCACGGCGTGCCGCCGAGCGAGCTGATGGCCGCGGTGGTCGAGGAGCTGACCGCGCTGCAGCAGGCCGGCGCGATCCGCTGCTGGGGCATCTCGACCAACGACGCGGACGCGATGCGCGAGTTGCTGGGACTGGGCGAGCTGGCGATGGCGCAGGTGGGACTCAGCATCGTCAATCCCACCGCGGACGAGGCGCTGGCGCTGGCGCAGGAAGCGAACCTGGGCACCCTGATCCGCGTGCCGCTCGGCCAGGGAGCCCTGACCGGCAGGTACTTCGATACGCAACGGCTCGACGGCGCCGACCGGCGCTTCGAACGCTTCACCAACCCGCGCGCCCGCGCGGCGTTGGCCAGACTGGCCGAGCTGCGCTTCCTGACCGGGCGCGGGCGGACGATGGTGCAGGCGGCGTTGCGCTTCGTGCTGGATACGCCCGGCGTGACGGCGGCGATCCCCGGCGCCAAGGACCGCGCGCAACTGGCGCAGAACGCCGGCGCCGCGGACGTGCCGCCGCTGTCGCCGACCGAGCGGGAACGGGCCATGCGCATCGGCGCCGCGTCCGGCTGGCCGTTGCCGCCGTACGCGAAGAAGGCGTAGCCGGCGGCCGGGGAGACGGCAGGACGAGTCGAGCGATGGTGAGCGACAGCGCCTTCGCCGCCAGCAAGAGCGAGGCGCGCGGCGAGCGCGCCATGGTGGCGACCAAGCACCGGTCGGCCAGCGCCGCCGCCCTCCGTTCCTTGCGCGCCGGCGGCAACGTCATGGACGCCGCGGTGGCGGCCGCGTTCGCCGTGGGCGTGGTGGAGCCGGCCTCGAGCGGCATCGGCGGCGGCGGGTACCTCGTCTACCGGATCGGCGAGCGCGGCGGCGTGTTCGCCTTTCCCATGCGCGCGCCGCGGGCGGCTGCGCCGGACATGTACCGCCTGACCGGCGCGCCGGCGGTCGGATCGTTCGGCTGGCCGGGGGTGGAGGACGACGCCAACCTGGAGGGGCCGCGCTCCATCGCCACGCCGGGGGCGGTGGCCGGCCTCACGGCCGCGCACGCGGCGTTCGGCCGCCTGCCGCTCGACGCGGTCGTGGCGCCGGCCGTGGAGTTGGCCCAGTACGGCTTCGCACCCGAGTTCCACGACCTGATGGCGTTCGCGGGGCAGATCGGCAAGCTCACGCGCTACCCGGAGCTGCGCCGGGTCTTCCTGCCGGGCGGCGAGCTGCCGGCCGGAGTCGAGGTCCCCGGCACTCGCTACCGGCGCGGCGATCGGCTCCGCGCGGAGCCGGTCCGGATCCGGCAGCCCGACCTGGCCGACACGCTGACCGCGATCGGCGCGGAGGGAGCCGACGCGTTCTATCGCGGCAGGATCGGCGACCGGCTGGTCGACGCCGTACGGGGCGCCGGCGGCCTGATCGACCGCGCCGATCTGGATGGGTACCGGCCCTTCCACTGGCAGACCGGCGGCGATACCGCGCCGCTGGAGGTCGCCTACCGGGATGCGCGCGTGCGCGTGGCGCCGTTCGCCTCCGGCGGCATCACCAGCGCCATGACGCTGCAACTGCTGTCCGAGACCGACCTGAGCGCCTGCCGGCACAACGACGCGGAGGCGCTGCACCGCTACGTCTGCGCCGCGCGGCTGGCTTATGCCGACCGGTTTGCCTATCTGGCCGACCCGGAGAGCGCGGACGTGCCCTGGCGGGGACTCACCTCCCCGTCCTACGCCGCGCGCCGTCAGGCCGGCATCCGCGACACGGCGCCGGCGCGCTTCAGAGCGGGCGATCCGTGGCGGGAGGAGGGCCGGCGGGCGCCGAAGCGGCCGCCCGGCAGCGCGCCGGCGTACCAGGACGGAACCACCCACCTCTGCGTGATGGACGGCGATGGCAACGCGGTGTCGCTGACCAACACGCTGATGTCCGGCTTCGGGTCCGGCGTGGTGGCGGGCCGCACCGGCGTGATCCTCAACAACGGCATGATGTGGTTCGATCCGGTGCCGGGCCGCGTCAACTCGATCGCTCCCGGCAAGCAGCCGCTCAACAACATGTCACCGCTGCTGGTGCTCGGCGCGGACGGCGCGCGGCTGGCGGTGGGCGCCTCCGGCGGCCGGCGGATCACCAACTGCGTCACCAGCCTGGTGGTGAAGATCGTCGACTTCGGGATGGGACCGCAGGCGGCGATCGACGCGCCCCGGCTCGACTGCAGCACGCCGCTGACCGCCGTCGACGGCCGGCTCGACCCGGACGTGATCGAGGAGCTGCGTGCGCGCCGCCACCGCGTGGCGGTGATCGACCCGCGCTACGCCACCGAGGGCATGAGCCCGTTCGCCAGCCCCGTGGCCATCACGCGCGGACCCGACGGCCTGCGCGGCGGCGCCGACACCTTCCACACCGCCCACGCCGCCGGCCTGTAGCGACCAACGCCGCCGACTCATTTGCGCCGGCGGCGCCGTCGAGGTAGCCTCCTGCCCGGAGGTACGTTTGCCATGAACAAGACCATGATGAAAGCGATCGTTCTGGCGTTCGGCGCGTTGGCGTGGGCGCCGGTAGCAGCGGTCGCGGCGCCATCGGCCGAGGCGTCCGCCGCCGGCGATACTCCGGAGATATACTTCTACGCGT
Organism: Spirochaetia bacterium; assembly: GCA_965203515.1. Lineage (GTDB taxonomy): Bacteria > Spirochaetota > Spirochaetia > SZUA-6 > Bin103 > CATQHW01. Next base: position 2,087,464 of record OZ241907.1, on the reverse strand, counting down.
TCTCGTTGAACGAAGAGAACGCTTCCGCGCCGGAAAGCGTGAAGCTGGTGCAGGATTGGATCCTGGAGCAGATCGGCGTGCTGGTACATCCGGTCCTGCCGCCGCGCGGCGAGGCTGAGGAGAAGCTGACACTGCTCCTCGCATCCGGTGAGCAGCTCGACATCTTCCGCAGCTCCTGGGCGAAGTACCGCGCGCTCGACGCCATTCAACCGATCAACGACGTGTTGCCCGAGTATGGTCCGACCGTGATGAACGCCTTTCCCGCAGAGTTCTGGGACCTGATGAGCGATTCGGAGGGCAACATCTGGGGGGTTGTGGCGGATTTCCCGCGCGCGGACCAGCCGCTCTACGTGCGGCGCGACTGGGCTGAGCAGCTCGACATGGCGGTCCCGACCGACGTGACGTCGCTGGAGGCGTTCCTGGCCGCGGTGATGGAGGCCGATCCCGCCGGCAATGGCACCACCATTCCGCTGATGGCCAACCTCACGGGTCTGCTGTCCGGTGTGGCCGGCGGCTTCATCCCCGGCGGTTACGCCAACTGGCAGGATGCTCGCGGTTCCATCAACCCGCCGGAGATACATCCCGGCTATCGGGACTTCCTGGCGGCGATGAACGGCTGGTTCGTCGACGGCTACCTGTACAAGGAGTTCTCCATCGTCAATCGGGCCGCCATCGATCAGGCGGTGCGCGACAACCGCGTCGCGGCCTCGCTTGCCGGCGCCGGCCGCATCGCCGACCGCAACCACTACCACCTCCGAGCGGCAATACCGACCGCGGAGTACGTGATGAGTCCGCTGTCGGGGCCCGAAGGCCTTGCCGAGACGATGCGCAAGGGCAGCGACCGCGCGTTGATGATCGACAAGCGTTCACGGCATCCCGACGCGGCGATGCAGTTCATCGACCTCGGGTTCCAATGGGACCAGGCGTACGGCTATCTCACCACCCGTCACGGCATCCAGGGGGTGCATTGGGAGTTTGCCGATACCGTGAACGACACCGGCCTCAGCGTGCTGGATGATTCGTACAAAGGCGACCTGGCCGTCGGCGTGAGCATCGTCAACGCGGTGCGTTCGGGCGCCGCCACGCCGGACCGCGCGGAGTTCTACGAGTTCCTGGGCACCCATTTCTGGGACTTCAGCAGGGTCAAGCGGCCGTTCGACTGGGACGTCGTCTACGATCCGGGGCAGTTGCTCGAGAACGTCAGCGCCTACAATGACATCGACCGGATGATCGGGGAGGAGACGGTGAAGTTCATCACCGGCGCGCGCTCTCTCGACACCTACGACGGCTTCGTGGCCGACCTGCGCCGGCTCGGCATCGACACGTTGGTCGCGGAGCTCACCCGCCAGTACCGGGCCGCCAGGGGCGGCGCCGCCAAGGGCGGCTGACGGGAGCCGCGCCGCCGGCGCCGCCGGCCGGCGGCGCGGTTGCCTTCCGCCCGAGGTCACACGGGTCCGATCGTGGCCACGGCACCTTCTCTCCGTCCGTTGCGTCGTCGCATCGCGCGCTACCGCGGCGTATATCTGCTCATGCTGCCCGGCTTGGCGTACTATCTGATCTACAAGTACCTGCCGATGTACGGGGTGGTCATCGCGTTCAAGGATATCTCCCCGTTGAGCGGATTTTGGGAGATATACTTCGGCGGCGAGTGGGTCGGACTCAAGTACTTCAACCGCTTCGTTTCGTCGTTCTACTTCTGGAACATCGTCCGCAATACCCTGGTTTTCAGCCTGTTGCGGCTGATGTTGGGGCCGACGCTGGCCATCATCCTCGCGCTGCTGCTGAACGAGGTGCGCAACCTGCTGTTCAAGCGGGTGGCGCAAACCATCTCCTACCTGCCCCATTTCATCTCGTGGGTGGTGGTGGCGTCGCTGGTGCACGCCATCCTGTCCGTCGATGGCGGGCTGCTCAACCTGATCATTACGCGCCTGGGCGCCGAGGAAGTCCTGTTTCTGGGCGAGCCGCGCTTCTTTCGCATCATCGCCGTCTCCACCTGGATGTGGCATGGCGTGGGCTGGGGATCGATCATCTATCTGGCCGCTATCTCCGGCATCGACCCGGAACTCTACGACGCCGCCATCGTCGACGGCGCCGGCCGCATCCGGCAGGTGTTTGCCATCACCATCCCCACCATCGCGCCGATCATCGTGATCCTGCTGATCCTGCGCATCGGCGACATCCTCGACGGGGGCTTCGATCTGATCCTGAACATCTACTCGCCCGGCGTCTACGAGGTGGCGGACATCATCGACACCTTCGTATATCGAGAGGGGTTGCTGCAGGTGCAGTACTCGTACGCCGCCGCCGTCGGGGTGTTCAAGTCGGTCGTCGGATTGCTGTTGGTGGTGATCGCCGACCGCACGGCCAAGCAGCTCGGTCAGTCGGGGTTGTGGTGATTCGGGCGGCGCCGCGCGTAGCGGAGCGGCCGCGGTCGCGCGCCGAACGCATGTTCACGCCGTTCAACTATGGAGTGCTGACGCTGGTGAGCCTGCTGTTCCTGGTGCCGTTCCTGCTGGTGCTGGCCTCGTCGCTGGTAGGCGAGCAGGAGTTGCGGGAACGCGGCGTGTTCGTTCTGGTCCCTCGCCGCCTGGACGTCTCCGCGTACCGGTACCTGCTGAGCTCCGGCTCCATCGTCATCAACGCCTACCGGGTGACGGCGCTGCGTATCGTGCTTGGCACCGCCGCGAACCTGGTGGTCACCGCGGCGCTGGCGTACGGGCTGTCGAAGCGCCGGATGCCCGGCGTCACCCTCATCACCGCGCTGTTGTTCTTCACCATGCTGTTTTCCGGCGGTTTGATACCGACGTTTCTGGTGGTGAGGGCCACCGGCCTGATCGACAACCTGGGAGCTTTGATCGTGCCCAATCTCGTGAGCACGTGGAACCTTCTGATCATGCGCAATTTCTTCTATCAGATACCCCGATCGTTGGAGGAGTCGGCGGAGATCGACGGCGCCGGCCCGTTGCGCACCCTCGTGACGATCGTGGTGCCGCTCAGCGCGCCCTCCTTCGCCACCATCGGACTGTTCTATGCGGTAGCTCACTGGAATGCGTGGTTCGACGCTGCCATCTACATCAACTCGGTGGCCAAGCTGCCCGTGCAGAATATCCTGCGCGCGCTGGTGATCGCCGGTACCGATGTCGATTCGATTCAGGACATAGACGTCGAGCAACTGCCGCCCGCGCAAACGATCCGATATGCTATGATCATCATCAGCACGCTGCCGATCGTGTTCGCGTACCCCTTCATCCAGCGCTACTTCGTCAAGGGGATACAGATCGGAGCCGTCAAGGGATAGGTATGCCACGATGAGCGGGAATCGGTTCGATCTGTGTGTGTACGGCGCGACGCCGGCGGGAATCGCCTGCGCGGTGCGCGCCGCGCGGGAAGGATTGACGGTGGCTCTGGTGCACCACCATGCCCACGTCGGCGGGATGTGGACGAACGGCCTGGGAGTGCTGGACACCGTCTACGACGGCTCCCGGGCACCGCTGTACGACGAGATCGTGGCGCGCATGTGCGAGCTGACCCGGGCCGAGAGCGGCGCCGACTCCGAGGCGTACCGGCTCACGCAGTGGGACCCGGCCGACGTGTCTTCGCGCCATCCGTACTTCGCCCCCCACGTCGCGGAGAAGGCGCTCGACGCACTGGTCGATGAGACCTCCGGACTGTGCCTGTTCCGGGAACATGCGCCGCGGCGCGTCATGCGCGCCGGACGCATGCTGCTTGGCGCCGCCTTTGCCGGGGCCGGCGGCGAACGCGAGATCGAGGCGGCCACCTTCGCCGATGCCAGTTACGAGGGAGATCTGTACGCGGCGGCCGGCGTCCGCTTTCGCGTGGGACGAGAGTCACGGCAGGAGTTGAACGAGCTCCACGCCGGACGCATCTATTCGATTCTTCGCCGCGACTCCGACCGTGACGGCTACCCGCGCGCCGTGCGCCGGGGAGAACTGCGCCTGCGGCCGTATGGCGCGATCACCGGCGAGATCTGCGCCGGCTCGACCGGCGAAGGCGATGCCGCGATCCAGGCGTATAACGTACGCCTCTGCCTGACCAACGATCCGCGGCAGAGGCGGCTGCCGGCCAAGCCGGACCGGTATCGCCCCGAACTGTTCCACAAGCTGCGTGACCGCTGGCTGATTCCGGGCGATGTCCCGATACGCAAGATAAGCTGGAATGCCGCCAATCTGCCGGAGGGCGGCTGGCGCTATCCGCTCGCCTCCTGGCAGGAACGCCACCGCATCCTCGAGTGCCATCGCGACTGGGCGGTGGGCTTGCTGCACTTCCTCCAGAACGATGCCGCCGTACCCGAGGAACTGCGCCGCCGGGCGCGGCAATGGGGCTTGGCGACGGACGAGTTCGCCGATAACGACAACGTCCCGTATGAGATGTACGTGCGGGAGGCGCGGCGCCTGGCCGGCCGCTACCTGTTCACGGAGCACGACGGCACCCTGGCGCCGGGTCTGGATCGCGCGCCGATCCATCAGGACAGCATCGGCGTCACCGAGTGGGCGCTCGACTCCCACGAGTGCCACTGGGACACCATCGGCGGTTCGAGCCGGGAGGGGAAGATCCTGATGACCGAGCTGACTCGACCGGGACAGGTCCCCTACCGTTGCCTGCTTCCGCAGGAGGTCGACAATCTGCTGGTGCCGGGCTGCTGTTCGGCCAGCCACGTGGGATGGGGAACCATCCGGGTCGAGCCGACCATGGTGCCGATCGGCGAAGCCGCCGGCCGCGCCGCGGCTCAGGCCGGTGCCGACGGAGTGCCCGCCGCGGCGGTCGACGTCCACAAGGTGCAGCGCGCGCTGGTCGAATCCGGCGCGATGATCACCTTTCTGAACGACGGTAATCCCGGCGCCGGCGCGTGCGTGCCGGCACTGCAGATGCTCGGCGTGCACGGCTTCTTTCCGTCGTACGACGCGCAGCCGGACAAGCCGTTGGATCTGGCCGAAGCCGCCTGCTGGGTCGACGGGATCGCGGCGGTGCGCGGCGGGCGCAACGTGCCTTCCGCGCTGGCGCGCCGCATCCTGGAATGCGCGCCGGCCGGGCGCGGCGTCACGCGTGCTGAGTGGAACGAGCTGCTACGCGTACGCGGCATGCAGGCCGACTCCGATGAGGCCGGCTCTGCCCCGTCCGCCGCGTGTCTCACCCGGGTCGAAGCGGCGGGATTCGCCTACCGCCTGCTGGCGCCGTGATGCCGGTCTCGTTTCAGACGGTGCCGCAGCGCAGGGCGTAGCGGCGCTCGGCGTAGGCGGCGTCCTCGACCCACAGTCGATGGGCTCGGCGCCGCATCCCTCTGCGTACCAGTCCGGCGGCATGCCGGGCCAGCCGAAAGCCGAACCGGTCGGAGGTGGCGACGGTCGCCTCGACGATGGCCGAGCGGCCCGGCGCGACCGGCGTGGCGTGGGTCTCCACCACGGAGCCGGTGCCCTCGCCGTCGACGATCGTCATGACGATGGTGCGCGGGTCCGGGCAGTCGAAGCGCGCGTCGACCTCCACCCCCATGCGGCGCGTGGCGCGATACGTCACGCGCACCACGATGCTGTCGACGGTCCGTTCGATGACCCGCAGGCGGCCGAACGAATGGGGGTGGAAGTGCGCGCCGTGCCACGGGTCGAGGCGGTTGGCGATCACGTCCTCCGGCTCGCAGGCCGCCTCCATGCGGACCACCGCGTCGATGCCGCCGGCCGGCCGCGCGCAGAGGAAGGGCTGCTCCGATGGCTGCTCCACGCCGTCCAGCCGCACCCAGAGCAGCACGCCGTCGTCATGGCTCGGCAACACCCGCCAGCCGGCGTGGCCGCGCTCGTCGAGGGTCAGCCCGTGCCACGGGCAGACCAGGCAGCCGTCGCGCACCTGTCCGTCGGCCAGCGACGCCCCCAGGTGCGGGCAGGCGTTGGGCGCTACCAGCAGGCGGCCGGCGCCGCGCCACACCACCAGCTCCCGGTCGTCGATCCGGTAGCGCCGCGGCCGCGCGCCCACGGCGCGGGCGGCGTCGATGACGTGCCAGCCGCCGGCGGGAAGCGCCATCGCCCGCCGCACGGCCGACTTGATCCACTTGGGATCGGACTGCTGCCAATCGGGCAGCCGCTGCAACTCGCCGACGGACTCGGCGCGCGTGGGCGGCCGGCCGAACAGGAAGCCGCGCTCGCGGCGGTCGCCGCTCACGCCGCCACCGCCGGCAGGATGCCGTTGCGGCGGATCGACGCCACCGGCTCCGGCGGCAGCCCTCCGGCCGTGAGGATGGCGTTCGCCGCGGCGATTCCCGATACCGCCGCGCGCTCCATGAGCGCGCTCGGCTGCTCCATGCGCACGAAGTCGCCGGCCAGATAGATGCCCGCGTACGGCGTGTCGATGCCCGGACGGCTCGCGCGCGAACCGGGCGCGAACGCCGGGCAGTCGCTGCGCAGCAGGTAGACCTCGTCGAGCGGCCGGGCCGCTCGGGTCTCCGGATACAGGCGGTGCAGGCCGTCCAGCATCGCGCTCCGGACGCGCGCCTCGGCGGTGCCGTCCGGCACCGCGTAGGCGTGCAGCTCGACCACCGAGCCGCGATGCTCGGCCGCCCAGGCGCGGCTCTCGTCCTCGAACAGATGGAACAGGGAGACGTTGTCCAGCAAGGGGAACCCGGCCGTGCCCGCGAACGGCGCCCGTCCGGCGGCCGTGGGCCGATCCAGCCACAGCCGCCACACCGCGAACGGCAGGGTCGCCTGCAACGCGCGCGCGCCGGCCGCCCAGGCGCCGCGATCGAACGGCGTGGCGGGCAGCAGCCGCTTCAGCCCGGCCACGTCGAGCGCCAGCACCACGGCGTCGGCCGTGACCGCTTCCGAAGCGCCGCCCGCGTCGATCGCCCAACGGCCGGCGGCGCGACGAACGCCGCGCACCTCGGCGCCGGTGCGGACGGTGGCGCCGCGCGCCTCCACGTAGCGGCGCATCGGCTCCCAGATGCCGGTCGAGAACGGCCGCCGGGCCACGTCGAACGGCAGGCCCTCCCGGTTTCCGGTGAAATAGAAGTGGAACATCATCAGCAGCTCGGCGGCGGACATGGCGCCTTCGGGATTGAAGAAGGAATGCGCGAACACGTCGAACAGCAGTTGCCGGGCAGCCGGCGGGAAGCGCAGCGAGTCGAGGTATTCGGCCGCGGAGCGGCGATCGTGGCGTTCATAGGTGCGGCGCGCGTCGAAGGCCAGCATCGACAGCGCCGCGCGCAACCGCACCCGGCGCAGCGCCGGCAGCGTCAACGACGGCGTGCGTCGAGTGAGGGCGACGATGTTCCAGGGCGCCAGCCGGGGCAGGCGCGCAAACGACTGGCGCGTCCCGTCCGGACCTATGACCGGATAGTCGTCGAGCGGCTCCAGCAGGTCGAGGTCCGGCGAGATGCGCCGCAGCAGCGCGCGCAGGTTGTAGTACTGGCGGAAGAACGCATGAAAGCCGCGGTCCATCTGCACCGTCTCGCCGGTGGCGAGCCGGACCGGAAACGCCCCGGCGCGCCCGCCCAGCCAGGGCTGCCGTTCCAGCACGGTGGTGCGGATGCCGCGCTCGGCCAGCACGACCGCCGCCGCCATGCCGGCGATGCCGCCGCCCACCACCGCCACCTGCGGCGCGCCGTTCATGGGCCGGCGTCCGGCCGGCGGGCCAGAAAGGAGTGGAGGATGCCGTGCTGCCAGCCGCGGGCCGGCAACGTACGCACCGCGGTGAAGCCGGCCTGCCGCAGGCGGCGCTCCAACCGGTCGACGCTGTCGAACGCCAGCACGCTGTCGCGCAGGTAGCGGAACAGGCCGCCATCGCCGGTCACCACGCGCGCGGCGGGGATGACGATCGACGTGGTCACCGCTTTCCACACGGCGGTGCTCCGGCGCGAGCCGGTGACCGAGTACTCGTGCAGGCAGACCGGCGCGCCGGGAACCAGTAGGCGGCGTATCCGCCGCAGGCAGGCGTCGGGGTCGGGGACGTTGCGGATGCCGTAGGCCATCAGGATGCCGTCGAACGGACCGTCGACGCCGGCCGCGCTCGGGTCCATCGCGTCGCCGTGCACGAGCTCTACGCCGGCGAGCTGCGGGCGGGCGCGGGCTATCCGCAGCATCTCGGCGGCGGCGTCCAGGCCGCACAGCGTCGCGTGAGGGTAGACCGCGCGCAACGCCAGGGTCGATTGTCCGGTGCCGCAGCAGAGATCCAGGATGCGCGCGTCGTCCGGCAACCGCAGGCGTTCCGCGCTCCGCGTCAGGTGCCTGCGGTAGCCGGGGTTGAGGCCGACCAGCAGGTCGTAGGCGGAAGCGACGCGGTCGAAGTCGGCGGCGACGCGGCCGCCCGGCCGTTCCGGCGCGCCGGTCGTACGGGCGGTCATCGGCGTCCGGCCGGTATCGCCAGGCCGGCGGGAGGCCGGCCTCCCAGGATGCGCAGCTTGTCGAAAGGGCGCAGCCGCATCGCGTAGTAGCGCTCGATCGTCGACTCGGGCAGCCGGTAGAAGCGCTCGAAGACGGCCCGGCGCGCTGCCGGCGGGTACCACCGGAACAGCAGCCGGTTGAGCAGATGGCAGAACCGGGCGCGCCGCCGCCGGTCGCGCGTGGCCGCGGCTACCGCCGCCGGCAGGTCGGCAGCCGGCGTGGCGGCGATCAGCTCGGCGAGCTCGGCGGCCAGCGGCAGGGAGTACCCGGTGCCGGGGTGGAACCAGCCGCCGCCGTAGCCGCCCCGCATGACGGCGGCTCCTGCGTCTCCGGCGGCGGGCGCCGGCTCCGCTCGATCCGCCGGCGCTTCGGCCAGCGGCATCGGCAGCACGCCGCGCTCGGTGCGCTCGACCCGGAGCGTCTCCCAGCCCTGTTCCCGGAGCCATGCGGCGATCCGCCCCCGGCGCTCGTCGTCGTCCAGTTCCGGGGCGTCGGAGAAGGAGGTGTCCTCGACCAGCGCCCGCGTGGAGCCGAGCGGCAGGACGTACATGAACCGGTATCCGTCGCGCTGCTCGACGGTGGCGTCCATCACGATCGGCCGGGTCAGGTCGTGCTCATGCCGCAGGGTGAGGTCCTCTCCGTAGAACTTCTGATAGCCGGCCGCGCCGGCCGCGCCGGCCGCGCCGCGGGCGTCGACCACGGTCCGTGCCGCGATCGTGCGCCCGTCGGCCAACCGCACCGCGCCGGCGCCGAGCGATGCGACGGACGTGTGTTCGCTCCCCATCCACCCGCGGCGATGCGCCAACAGGCGCAGCACCACCGACCGCAACCGCTCGCTGGAGATCATGGCGTACGACGCGTCCAGCACCCGCCGGTAGCCGGGGAAGCGCACCTCGTAGGAGCTCCAGCGGTGCGCCACGAACGGCTCGACGTAGCGCCGCATCGCCGGCGACAGGTCGCCGGCATGGAAGCACCACGTGTGGTTGCCGCCGATCCGCTCGCGCTCGGCCAGCGCCACGCTGCCTCCGTAGCCGGTCCCGTGCAGGGCAGCGACGATCAGGGCGCTCTGCAAGCCGCCGCCGCACAACGCCACGTCGACCTCCGTCACGCCCGCAGCCATGCCGCCTGAGCATCGTTCGTCACGGTTCGCGCCGCAAGCGCGGCCGGGCAGGCGGCTCGGAGCCGCCGGCTCCCCGGTTTGAACAAACCCGGCCGGCCGGGCACCATCGGCGCATGGACCCGTTGGCACTGCACGGCGACGCGCTCGTCATCGACAGCCACAACGACTCGATCGCGGCCAGCGTGTCGAGCGGCTGCGGACTGGGTGTCCGGCCCACGCGCCACGCCGGCGCCGGCACCATCGCGCAGCTTCGGGGAGCGTTCCCCGGCCCGCCCGAAGGGGCGCGCCTGCAACTCGACCTGCAGCGCATGCGCGACGGCGGCATCGACGCCGCGTTCTTCGCCGTCTGCGTTACCCGCGCCTGGAACAACCATGCCGCGTACGCCCTGGACGGCTTCGGCATCCTGCTGGCCGAGATGGCGCAGGACGACCGCTTCCGCATCGCGCGTACGGCAGACGACGTCACGGCCGCGAAGCGGGACGGGGCGGTGGCGGCGATCCTGGCCTTGGAGGACTCCGACGGGCTGGAGCGGAGCCTCAACATCCTGACCGCCCTGCACGCGCTCGGCCTGCGGTCCGTGGGGATTACGCACAACCCGGTGTCGTGGGCGGCCGCCGGCGCGGACGAGCCGGCCAGCGGTGGCCTCACCAGCCACGGCGTGGCGCTGGTGCGCGAGTTGAACCGGCTCGGCATCCTGGTCGACGTATCCCACCTCAACGACGCGGGCTTCTGGGACGTGATCGCCCAGACCGATCGGCCGCTGATCGCCTCGCACGGCAACTGCCGCGCGCTCTGCAGCCATCCGCGCAACCTGGACGACCGGCAGATCGAGGCGGTGGCCGCCACCGGCGGCGTGGTGGCGCTCACCTTCGTGCCCAAGTTCGTATCCGCCGTCGAGCCGAACCTGGACCGGCTGCTCGACCACGTCGATCACGCGCTTGCGGTGGCGGGGCCGGAGCACGTGGGTCTGGGATCGGACTTCGACGGCGGCGGCACGGTGGTCCCGCACGCCGGCGAATACCCCGCTCTGACCGCCGGGATGGCCGCCCGCGGCCACGACGAGCAGGTCATCCGCGGCGTGCTGGGGCTGAACCACCTGCGCGTGTTTCGCGCCGTGTGCGGATAGCGCGGGCCGTGTGCGGATAAGCGCGGTGAGCCGGCCGCTCCCCTTGTGGGGCATCATCGACCGCGAGGGCGCTGCGTACTACGTCGATCGCGCGGTCGATGCCGGCGTTACCCGGCTGATCGGCCCGCGCGCGCCCGACGTGGTCCGCCTGGCGCGGAACCGCGGCCTGGAGGTCCACCCCTACGTGGCCTGTACGCCGTTCCCGACGCACGGCCAGCGGCCGGTCTCATACACGTGGTCGCTCAACTACCTGGGGATCGACCCGCGCTCGCCGGCGGCGCGCGCGGTCCTGGACCGCCACCGGCCGATCCTGGTCGGCCCGCACCGCGGCGAGCCGAGCATCGGTCCGTTCGCGGCCGCGCACCCCGAGTACCGATCCAGGACCGCCGACGGCGCCGATACGCTCAGCTTCTGCGACCGTCTGTGCCTCAGCCCCGCGTTTCCCGAAGTGCGCCGACGGCAGGCGGCGGAGATCGCCGGGGCGCTGGCCGATACCGGCGCGGACGGCGTGCAGGTGGAGTTCGTGAACGGCCTGGAGGACGCCGGCGGGCTGGTGCCGGCCGGGTACGAGGAGCGCACGGTGGAGGAATTCCGGCAGGCCTCCGGCCGCGACGCGCGCCGGCTTCCCGCCGACGACCCCGAGTGGCTGGCGTTCCGGGCCGGCTACGTGACCGAGACGCTGGTCGAGGCGCGCGCGCTGGTCAAGGCGCGCTCCTCGCGGGCGGTCTTCTCGGCCACCATCATCGCCCGCGAAGCGGACCGGTACCTGCACGGGCTGCTCGACTGGCCGGCCTGGGTGGAGCGGGGCGTGCTCGACGAGCTCTACCTGTGGTTTCGCACGGAGAGCGACCCGGACGCGGTCGAACGCCGCGTCGGCCATGCCGCGCGCGTGGCGGCCGGCCGCGTGCCGCTCTACGTCGAGCTCTCCTGCTACCACGCCGGCAGCTTCCAGGAACCGGGCCTGCTGCTGGCCGGAGCGCGCCGCGCGCTGGCAGCGGGCGCCGACGGGGCCGGGGTCTACCGGCACCATGCGGTCGATCAGCTCGACCTGTGGGAGACGCTGGCCGAGATCGGCCGCCTGTAGCGCTCCGCGCGGGTCGCCCGGTGGTGACGCGGCGCGCGCCAGGGGGTATGATCGCGGCAACATCGCCGGGTCCGACCGCGTCCCGGCCATTCAGCACCAAAGGAGTGATGATGAGAAAGCTATCGATAGTCCTGCTCGCACTGCTGCTGCCGGCAGCCGCGCTGTTCGCGGCCGGAGAGGCGGAGATGGCCGCCAGCGGGCCGATGCCGATTACCTGGGCCGGCGTCGGCGGGGCCAACGTCGGCGAGAACACGGTGATCGAGCAGCTCCTGGAGGAGCGGTTCAACGTCGAGATCGACACGATCCGCTACCACCAGAACGATCGGGAGAAGCACAATCTGCTGGTGGCGTCGGGCGAGCATCCGGATGCCTGGTACGTCTGGAACTTCCACGATCAGAAGTACATGGAAGGCGCCTACCGCTCCATTCCGCGCAGCATGATCGAAGAGGAGATGCCGCACTACGTCGACGCCATGAACGAGATCGGCGCGGCCGGCTGGGCCTACTTCCTGGCCCCCGGCATGACCGACGAGTACTGGGCGATTCCGCGCTTCCAGCAGCAGTTCGGCAAGGAGGGCAACGGCGCCCAGCACTACCTGCGCTACGACTGGCTGGAACGGGTCGGCATGACCGATTTCTTCGATACGGTCGACCAGAGCCCGGACAACAAGCCCGACACCTTCTATTGGGCCCCCGACGTCTACGACATCGACGAGTTCGAGTCGGTGCTGGCGGCGTTCCGCGACCGGCTCGGCTTCGACGACGGCCGGGTGCGGGTCCCGTACGGGTTCACCGGCGACCAGACGCAGGCATTCATGTTCCGCGGGTCGCTGGTCCTGTACGCCTACGGGCTCAACAACAAGGCCAGCTACGACTACGACGGCGACACCGTGCCCCCGTACGGCGGCGAGCTGGTGATGGACGGCAACTGTCCGTGCTTCCGGGATGCGACCAAGCGGCTGCAGAAGTGGTACGCGGAGGGTTACATCGACCAGGAGCTGCCGGCCGTGAACTTTCAGCAGTCGAAGGACCGCATCGCCTCCGGCGTCTACGGCATCTGCACCACCTGCGCCCCGACCGGTTGGAGCTGGGGCGACGGCACCGGCCAGGGACAGGGACACACCGCGGTGCGCGAAGACGGCGCCAAGTGGATGGCCTTTACCGGCCTCAGCCACAACGGCACCTACCGCACCAAGTACAACAACGCGGCGCTGCCGTTCGGCAGCCGGGTGGTCGCCTATACCGTCAACCGCAACGTGTCGGATGAGAAGCTGCGGCGTCTGTTGCAGATCTACGACTACGTCAACTTCGACCCGGAGGGCCGCATCCTGGCGTCGAGTCCGGGCGGCCTGGAGGGCGTGCATTGGGAGTGGGACGGCGAACCCGATCGCTCCAGCCCGATCGCCCTGGCCAACTCGCCCCGGCGGGCGCTGGAGGGCTGGACGTTCGAGAACGTCGGCGGCCACTACTTCACGCACCAGACCTTTCCGGCCCGGTACGCGATCGCGCGCGCGCGGAATGACGACCATCAGGCGTGGATCGACCACTACTTCACCGGCCCCGGCCAGCAATTCTCGTTGCCGCCGTACCGGGAAGACGTCTTCAATCAGACCGACTACACGGCGATCGCCGGCGAGGTGACCGCCGCGCTCTGGACGATCCGCGACGAGTTCTACTTCAAGGCCATGACCAACGCCGACTTCGACGTCGACGCCGAGTGGGACGCCTACGTCGAGAAGTACCTGAACGCCGGCGCGCAGCGCCTGCTGGATGAGCTGCACAAGCTCAGCTACAACATTCCGGACTTCAAGGCCGGCCTGATCTCGGTCGAGGAGGCGCTGGGGCAGTAGCGCTGGGGCAGTAGCCCTCGCGCAACCCCGGCGCCGTTCCGGCGCCCGCAGGGCGGATGAATTAAAGAGAGCGGCGAGTCTTCGCCGCTCTCTTTTCGTCTACGGGAGTTCTACCGGGATGCGCGCGTCAATGCACGCCCTTGAGGGCAAGCTCCTTGGCGAAGTGGCAGGCGGCAAAGTGGTTGGGCGCCACCTCCTCCCAGGCCGGCTCCGTGGTGCGGCAGGTCTCCTTGGCGTACAGGCAGCGCGGGTGGAAGTAGCACCCGGACGGCGGATCGGCGGGATTGGCCACCTCTCCCGGCAGGATGATGCGGTCCATGTGCGTCTCCGGGTCCGGTTGCGGCACGGCTGACAGCAGCGCTTCCGTGTACGGATGCTTGGGGTTGCCGAACAGCTCGTTGGTCTCGGCCAGCTCCACCATCTTGCCGACGTACATCACGCCGACCCGGTCGGAGATGTGCTCGATGACGCTGAGGTCGTGGGCGATGAACAGATAGGTGAGGTTGAACTCCGCCTGCAGGTCCTCCAGCAGGTTGAGTATCTGCGCCTGGATCGAGACGTCGAGCGCGGAGACCGCCTCGTCGCAGACGATGAACTCCGGCTGCGGCGCGAGCGCGCGGGCGATGCCGATACGCTGCCGCTGGCCGCCGGAGAAGGCGTGCGGATAGCGCTTGAGGTGCTTGACTTCCAGGCCGACGATGCGCACCAGCTCCTTGACCCGCTCCTCCAGCTCGCGGCCGCGCGCCAGACTGTTGGCGACTATCGGCTCGGCGACGATGTCGAGCACGGTCATGCGCGGATCCAGCGACGAGTACGGGTCCTGGAAGACCATCTGCATGTGGCGCCGGATCTGCCGCAGCCGATTCTTGTCGAGCTTGGTGATGTCGACCGGCGCGTCGGATGCCTGGAACTGGAAGTTGATCGAGCCGTCGGTCGGCTCGATGGCGCGCAGGATGCACCGGCCCAGAGTCGTCTTGCCGCACCCGGACTCGCCGACCAGGCCGAGCGTCTCCCCCTCGTTGATGAAGAGATTGATCCGGTCGACCGCCTTGACGTGACCGGTGACGCGGCGCAGAAACCCCTTCTCGATCGGGAAGTACTTGCGCAGCTGGTCGACCTGCAGGAGCCGGCGGGCGCCGTTCGCCGCCGGTCGTGCGCCGGTGGCGGCAGCCGACTCCGGGCTGCCGCGGCTGTCGGTATCGCTCATCGCGCCGCTCCTGACGCTCGCCGGGTTTGCGCCGGCGGGTCGATGTGGGGTTCCGTCTGTTCGCTGTGCAGGTAGCAGCGCACCGAGTGGCCGGGTGACACCTCGACCAGGCCCGGCACCTCCAGATCGCAGGTGCCGGCGATCGCATCGGGACAGCGGCTGAAGAAGCCGCACTGGCGCGGCGGATCGAGCGGGATCGGCACGGTGCCCTCGATCGCCTCCAGGCGCTTCTTGGCGTCCTTGCCCATGCGCGGGATCGACTTCAGCAGCAGCCGCGTGTACGGGTGGAGCGGGTTGCGAAAGAGCTCCCTGGTCTCGGCGTGCTCGACCACGCGCCCCAGATACATCACCGCGACGTCGGCGGCGATCTCGGCGATGACGCCCAGATCGTGGGTGATGTACAGGATCGCCATGCCGAACTCTTCCTGGAGGTGGGCCATCAGATCGAGGATCTGCGCCTGGACGGTGACGTCGAGGGCGGTGGTCGGCTCGTCGGCGATCAGCAGCTTGGGATTGCAGGAGAGCGCCATGGCGATCATCGCGCGCTGGCGCAGGCCGCCGGACAGCTGGTGAGGATATTCGTCGATGCGCTGCGACGGGTTCGGGATGCCGACCCTGTCGAGCATGTCGACCGCCTGCGTGCGCGCTTCGCGCTTGTCGTCGGTCTTGTGCAGGAGGATCGCTTCCTCGATCTGATTGCCGATCGTGTGCACCGGCGACAGGCTGGTCATCGGCTCCTGGAAGATCATCGAGATCTCCTTGCCGCGGATGGCGCGTACCGATCGACCGAACGGGTCCATGTCGGCCAGGTCAACCGACTCCTCGCCGTCGCGGTGCAGCAGGATCTGACCGGACACGATGCGTCCCGGCGTGGGGACGATGCGCAGTACCGACTGCGCCGTCACGCTCTTGCCGCAGCCGCTTTCGCCGATGATGCCGAGCGTCTGGCCCTGACGGACGGTCAGGCTGACCCCGTCGACCGCCTTCAGGGTGCCTTCATCGAGCGAGAAGTGGGTCCTGAGGTCCTTGAGCTCCAGCACCGGAGTCTGGTCGGCGTTCTTCACGGGATGCCTCAGTGTGCGCGGCCGGCGCGTCCAGGTCAACCCGCCGGACCGGTTATGATAGGGCTCGCCATGCTGCCGGTCCTGCTCGCCTTCGTGGCCGTGGTCGCCCTGTTCACGCTCGGCGTCCGCTGGGGCGCGGTGATCATCGGCAAGGTGCTCGGCCGCGTGATCGACGAGCGGCATCACCACGCCGAATACATCACCACCACCGGCCAGGCGCCGGAGGCATGGACCCGGCCCTACTTCGAGCGGATCGACGCGCTGCAGGCGTCCGGCGGTCCGGAGCCGGCGGCGATCGAGCGGCGCATCGCCCGGCTGGAGGCGCAGGCCCGGCGGCGGTCGCTCAAGGGGATCGACGACCTGCTGCGCTACTTCGCCCGCGCGCCGGTGTTCGCCGACGAACACTCGCGGCGGGTGCTGATGGAGCAGCTCGAAGCGGCCCGGCAGGCGTGGCGCGAGCACGGGGGTGGCGCCGCGTGAGAGACTGCGGCATGGAACGGCACGCGCCGCGGTTCCTCACCACGGATGAGGTCGCGCAGTTCGACGCGCTGGGGTTCGTGATACGCCGGGGAGCCTTCGGCTCCGCCGAGGTCGCCGCGGCGGTCCGCGAACTGGAGTCGGTCTGCGCGGATTTCCTGGGCCACGCTCCGGGCGGCGGCGACGTGGTGTGGAAGCCCCGGTTCGTGGAACGAAGCCGCGCGCTGACCGATCTGGTCGCCGACGACCGCGTCTACCTGGCGGTCTGCGACCTGCTCGGCGACGACGTGCTGTGGTCCGGTTCCGAATGCATGTGGAGCTTCGACGACAGCTTGGCCGATCACGACTGGCACGCGGACGGCGGCTGGCTCCCGGAGCAGACGGCGCCGTTCCGGCTCAAGGTGATGCTCTATCTGGATCCGTTGCGCGCGGACACCGGTGCGCTGCGCGTCATCCCGGGGTCGCACCGCTCGCTGCTGCACGAGTCGCTGCTGCCGTTCAACGATGCGTCCGCGCCCGGCGGCAGCCGCAGGTACTTCGGCCGGAGCGGCGCAGACGTTCCCGCCCATGCCATCGAGACCGATCCGGGCGACGTGGTGTTCTTCAACAACTGGCTGTTTCACTCGGTCTACGGAAAGGTCCGGCCGCGGCGGGCGATCATTCTCAAGTTCGTCTCCATGCCCCGCACCGAGCGTCACCGCGCCGTGGTGCGCCGTGAACGCGGCATACGCGCCGCCAACGAGTCGCTGGCGCGTCACCCCAGCGCACGCATGCGCGCTCTGGCGGGCCGGCTGCCGAGCTTCGCGGGAACGGAAGCGGCGCCGGTCTGATCGGCCGGGTTTTGAGGCGAGCGGCCCCGGCGGTCAGGCTTCCGGCGTTGCCGGCGGGCCGACGCGGCGCCGGAAGACCTTGAACGCCGCCGCCTGCGTGCCGCGCAGCTTTGCCTCCAGCGCCTTGAACCGGTCGCATTCGAGGGCTGCGGCCAGCTTCTGTCGCAACGGTTCCGGGGCGTCCCGCACCGGAGCGTCCCGGCGCCACGTCAGGCGGAGCATCGCCTGCAGGGTGCGCTGCATCCGCACCGCCGCGGCCAGGAGACGCGCCTCGTCTTCCGGCAGGACGCCGGCGCTGCCCAGCGCCTCGAAGCAGGCCGCCGTCGCTCGCGCCAGCACCTGCGGGGACTCGTGCGCGTGCCGCAGTTGCAGGTATTGGGCGCAGGACTCCAGGTCCGCCAAGCCCCCGTGCGCGTGCTGCAGATCGAACGGATCGCCGGATCGATGCGCGGCGGCGGTCTCCGCTCGCCGGCCGGCCACCTCCTGCAGCAACGGTCCGGGATCCCGGGAGCGGGCGAGCGCTCCCTTGATTGCGGCCGCAACCGCTTCGACCGCGGCCGCGTCGCCGCACAGGACGCCGGCCCGCGTCAGCGCCATCAGGTCCGGGGTCGGCGCCGCGGCGTAGCGGTCGCGGAACTCGTCGAGGGTGTCGACGGCCGGCTCGCCGCCGCCCGGAGGGGCGCCGGCGCTCGTCACCTCATAGAGCTGGCCGTACGTGGAGCGGCTCCGCAGGTGCGCGACCAGCTCCCCGGCCGCGCGCCGGTAGAAGCTCCGCGCGTCGATCGGCTGCGGGCCGGCGGTCTGTCCGTCCGCGCCGAGTTCGGCCACGAACCGCAGGTCCAGGTCGGACTCGAACGTCATCTCGGCGGCGCCGAGCTTGCCCAGGGCCACCACCGCGCAGCCGCCGCCCGGCGCCGGCCCGTGACGCTCCTGCAACCCGGCGATCGCATCGCGGAACAGCACGTCGATGACCACGGCGGCGACGTCCGACAGAGAGGTGGACGCCTCGTCGACCGTAACGAGATTCTGCAGCGTCTGGACGCCGACCTGGAACCGGCGGTCGCCGGCCCAGGCGGTCACCTGCTCGACCCGCGCCGCGGCATCCCGCCGGCCCTCCAGGCGCTCGTCGAGGTCCTGCGCCAACCGCTCTCTGCCGGGGAGCGGCAGAAAGAACGAGGGGTCCAGCACGGCCTGCAGGAGCCGCGGGTTGGCTCCCAGGATATCGGCCATGCGCGGCGCGCTGCCCATCACGACGGCGATGAGGTTGAGGAGCCACGTGTTGGCCCTGAGCATGGAGAAGAACGAGATGTCCTCCGGCAGGGTCGCCAGGAAGCGGTCCATGCGGTCCAGGGCGCGGTCCGGGTCGGGCGTCTTGCCTACGGCGTCGACGATCTCGTGCAGTATCTCCCGGATGATGGCGCGCGCCCGTTCCGAGCCGGTCGACGCGTGGCGTCCTTCGGCCCATCCCCGGAAGGTCTCGATGGCGGTGAGCGCCTGCGTGAATCCGGCCGCCTCCAGCTTGGCGACCGCGTCCGGATTCTCGTCCGGTCCCTCCAGGATCGCGGCCGTGATGTCCTGCTCGGTCTCCGGGGGGTTGAACCGCGTGCGATAGAGGTCGTGGACCTCCGCGGCGGTGCGCTCGATCCGGCCGACCAGATCGTCCTTCGAGTCGAGCCCGAGGAAGGCGGCGACGTGCTCCAGTCCTTCGTCGGACTCCGGAAGCTTCTGGGTCTGGGCGTCGTTGACCATCTGCAGGCGGTGCTCGACCCGCCGCAACAGCAGGTACGAGTCGCGCAGGGCGGCCGTCTCGCGCGGCATGATGTGGTGCTCGCGGTCGAGCGTCTCCAGCATGGCAAGGAGGCGAGGGCCGCGCAGGCGGCGGTTGCGGCCCCCGTACGCCAACTGATGCATGTGTACGAAGAACTCGATCTCGCGGATGCCGCCGCGGCCGAGCTTCACGTTATGGCCGGGTGCCCGGACCGCTCCATGGCCGTGGAAGTCGTGGATCTGCTGGCTCATGGAGCGGATTTCCTCCACCGAGGTGAAGTCCAGCCCCTCGTCCCAGATGAACGGCGAGAGCCGTTCCATGAACGCCGCGCCGGCCGTCAGGTCGCCGGCGACCGGCCGGGCCTTGATCAGCGCGGTCCGCTCCCAGGTGCGCCCGAAGCGCTGGTAGTAATTCATGGCGAAGTCGACGGTGATGGCGACCGGGGTCGACGATGGATCGGGGCGGAGCCGCAGGTCGGTGCGGAAGACGTAGCCGTCGCCGGTGCGGGTCTGCAGGATGCGGACCAGATCCTGTGTGACGCGCACGAAGCAGTCGCTCAGGGTCCTGCGGCCGGTGTAGCGGACCGCTTCCGGGTCGTACATGACGATCAGGTCGATGTCGGACGAGTAGTTCAGCTCGCGCGAGCCGTGCTTGCCCATCGCCAGGACGAAGTATCCCCACCGCTCCCCGGCCGGCGGCTCCAGGTCGCCCCGTTGGACCCGGTCGAGGAGCAGGTGGGACGCGGTCAGACGCACCGCGTGATCCGCCATGTCGGAGAGCAGCTCCGCGCAATCCATGACGCCGCGGATGCCGAAGCAGTCGTACACCGCGGCGATCACGGCCACGCGGTTGCGCCGGCGGCGCAGGAAGGTCATCAGCCGGTCGCGGTCCATGGCCGGGTCCGCGCCGGCAAGTTCGCCGCGCACGCGATCGGTGAGGGCGTCCGGCGTCTCCTCGACGAGCGACTGGGTGAACTCCGGGTCGCGCTGCAGCAGGAGGCTCAGGTGCGGGCTGTTGCCGAACAGGAACGAGAAGAAGGTCCTGCCGGCCTGCGTGTCGAGCGCCGCGCCGAGCGCGTCCCGCCCTTGGCGGGCAGCCGTGTCGCGCAGCCGGTCGATGCCCGCTTCGGCCTGATCCGGGCGGTGCGGGCGCAACGCATCGAACCCGGGCGCCTGGGACGCGAGCGCCAAAACGGTCTCAGGGCCGGTTTCAGGGTCTGCCATCTCTTCTTACACTCCCGTCAGGCCGAAACGCCGGCACGGGGCGCGGCGTTTCGCAGGTGAACCGGAAGGGTATCGGAATCGCCGGCCGGTGACCAACGTCGGGTCCCGTCGGGGGCTTGCCGCGTTCGACACGTCCGGCCGGGACGGGTGTGGCAGATGCTCGACGGCCGGATGGTCGAGCCGGCAGGCGACGCCTCGACGACCCTGCCCGATCACCACGCAGCGCCAAGCCGGCAGGTACGTCGAAAGGACCGGCGAGCCAAGTCATCGGTAGGTGTCCTTCTCTCGACGACGGACAGCGTTTATCACTACCGTACGGTTGGCATCGTCGATCAAGTAGATCACTCTCCAAGGGCCAACCCGTATACGATGTACCTTATCTCGAAGCTTGGTCACTCCCAGTGGACGAGGATTCGTTCCGAGTGAACAAATGCGCTTGTCTACTCGTATGTAGTCTGCATGGGATAGACGGCGAAGGTCCCGTGCAGCGTGAGCATCCATCCGGATTTCATACTCAAGGCTCGGTCTCAAGTCGATTGGTCCGGTACTCGTGATATGATACGGTGTCTTCGATTCCCTTCTTTCCGTGCTCATCCAACGCCCGCTCAGCGACGGCCAGGTCTTCGGCAAGCTCCTGATCGTGCTCGCCGTGATGTACGAGCTCGAATCCTCCCGTTTCTGCGCCGATGACATAGCCCGGAATAATGGTCCATCCGGCGCCATCGTACCAGTCTTTCGTACTTGCCGTATCGTTCAGTGGGAGCATAGGTTTTCTCCGTGAATCTCCTTTCTCTGAATCCACTTCAGTCCGCCTGTCCTGGTTACCGTCGCGACCTCTATGGCGCCTCCCACCCCTCGCATCCCAATCGCGAGATTCTGAGCGGTAATAGTGGTCCTTATCAGGAAGATGGCAAGATCTACGCAGTCCTGTAGAGGAAGTACGTCGTACGGTATGGTATACTCGAAACGAGGCTTGATGGCATCCTCCAGAGACCTGATCGCTTCATCCGGCATATTGAGCCGTTCGCGTATGAGCGGAAAGAGTAGAGGGTCATAGCCGTGAATGATGCGACTGGTTATTTCAAGTTGTCCGCCCCACGTCATCCCGAAGTCGGGATTGTTTCGCGGCTCGGGTTCAGGAGCATTCGGTATATTGAAGAGAAACACTGTGCCATACGGAGAGTTCTCATCATATCCTCCGACGATAAACGACATGCCGCCATTCGGTGTTCCGGACGGCAAGCCGGCATCTTCCCAACGGCTTCGGTAGAAATCGCTAAGAAGCTGCGCATAGTCGAAGACAGTATGCCTCTGGCCGCACAGCTTCAGTTCCAACTCCGGGACAAAGCTGTGAGCGGTTCTGGTGCCGATCAACGCTTCACCGTAGGTCACCGCGCCGACCCAGGCATGAGGTGCCGAGAAACTGAGCACCTTGGTCGTATTGTCATAGTTCAGGATAATCGGACTTGGGGTGCCGGTCCGCTGGGCGGTAACCGTTACTCGAGTATCTGCCGCCAGCACCAAGCCTTCGGGACCCTTAACGACTACGGCCAGGGACATGCGCTTCCCTCCATGTAACGACTCGGAGCAGGATGACCATCGCTGGTGATCCGGTCCGCTGCACGGGAGCGTACAGCGCACCGGCTATGGCGTCAAGGTCTCCTCTGCGCGGCGTGCACCCGAAGGTGAACGCCGGGCGCCTGCGCGAGGACGGTGCGGGACTGCGCCTGTTTTCGTCCGCGACTACCCTCGGCTAGGCGCTTCCTGCTGTACGGCGGCGACCGGCGCGAGTACCAGGGCGGCATCGAAGTGTGGCCGCTGGCCGAGCGCTGCCTCGTCGTCGATTCTGTCCGCCGGTGCGGGCGGCGGCTGACCGCACCGCCGTACCTGATAGACACCTGCCGCCCGCTCGGCTTAAGCTGCTGCGAGTGACGCCTGAATCGAGTCCATTCCGGCCAGGCCAACCGGTCCCGGCCGAGCTGTTCGTAGGGCGGCTCGACGCGATCGAACGCCTGCGCGGCTTGGTGCGCGCCGCCGACCGCGGCGTGTTCAAGATCGGGTTCATTACCGGCGAACGGGGCATCGGCAAGAGTTCGCTGGCTTCGTTCGTGCGCCGCCTGTGCGAACGGGACGGTGACGTTACCGGCTGTCACGTCTACCCGCGCGGCGGCGCGGCGAAAGGGGCACAGACATCTTGATGCCTTGACGCCCGAGTAGGGCGCGGCTACGGTCGCCGGGCCGCATGGCCGACGATCACGCAACGGACCAACCGCAGTCCGCCGAGTCGCAGCCGCCGATCAGCCAGCGGCACGACAAGTACTTCTACGGCGTGTTCTCCGACCCCGAGAACGCCGCCGGCCTGTTGCGCTCCTATCTGCCTCAGGAACTCGTCAGCACGCTGCGGTGGTCCACCCTCACCCACCTGCCCGGCCGCTACGTCAGTGACGATTGGCGCGGACGCGAGGCCGACCTGCTGTTCTCCGTCGAGCGCGCGGATTCCGGTCCCCCGGCGCTCGTGTACGTGCTGCTGGAGCATCAGTCCACGCCCGACCGCTGGATGCCGCTGCGGTTGCTGCACTACTGCCTGATGGTCTGGATGGATTGGCACCGGGATCACGAGCAGGAGCCGCAGTTGCCGCTGATCGTGCCGGTGGTATTCTATCAGGGAGCGGAACCATGGAGATTCCCGCGGCAGTTCGCGGAGTTGGTGGCGGGCGCGGAGCCCGACCGGGGTTGGGTGCCGCGGTTCGAGCACCTGCTGATCGACCAGACCGAGCAGAACCCGGAGTCGGTGGAGGGGACGCCGGGCGCGCGGCTGGCGCAGCTCGCGTTCATGGCCGAGTTCCGCCGCGCGGGCCGGGAGGAGTTGTTCAACCAATTGGTACGGTTGGTGGAAGCGGTATCGGGCCGCAGGATTGGACGGGGTGGCGCTGCACGTGGAGTACGTGCTGCTGGCGCTGAAGTCGAATGAGCAGCAGCGGGCGTTCGCGGAGGCGCTGCGGCGGACCGTGCCGGGCCGAGGAGGAGAGGTAATGACCTACGTGCATGAGATGATCGACGAGGGCATCCGGAAAGGCATCCGGGAAGGCATCCGGGCGGCCCGCCAAGAGGCCCGCCGGGAAGGCCACCGGGAAGGCCACCGGGAAGGCGAGCTTAGGGGACAGATGCAAACTATCCGGGGACTCTTGGAACGCGATGTACCGTGGTCGACCATCGAGGCGGCCACCGGCATCGACGAAGCTGCGTTCCGGCGCCTCAAGCAGCAGTTCGACGACAATGGCGCCGGCCGCGCCGAGTGAGCCGGCCCGGTACCGGACGTCAGGTACCACTAACACCCCCCGCCGCTACTCTGTTCGCGTGGCGCCAGCGGTTCCGTCCCTATCCTGGAAGGAGGGTGTCGCCTCGACAACGCCCAGTGGGAAGGATACATCGCGGGCAGGAGCTGTCTGTGATCCTGGATGACGCGCGATTGAAGCTTTCGATACTATCGGGACCGAAATTGAACAACCGACGCTGCCGAACAGTCGCGCCGGCGGGCGAATCGTGCTACGTACGTGCATGCCGCAACGTTGACGAGGCAGCGCGCGACGGGTACGTTGGCGCCGTGAGCGTGTGATCTGGCATGTCGAAGTTCAAGTTGAACAGGGAGATACTGGAGTATCGACGACAACGGACCGAAGTTTGGTCCAGCACGATTACGAAAATATTCAAGTATCTCATGACAGCCACAGCTACAATCATTCCTTTTTGGTTCGTCTTTCTTTCGATAGACAGTCTTGCTGGCCTTGATACTGACGCAGACATAAACGTAGTATTCGACGTCATTAAGAATACTTCTGTTAGAGGCATTATTTTTCTATGCATAGGGATAGCAGGTATCGTATATGGATTAACGGAGCGAAGAATTAGGGTTACGAAGGTAAGCGTCTTAGTAGACGTGTCAAGTCTCTGGAAAAAGAACTCGATAATGATCGACAATCCAGTCGCCTGAATCGGACCGGTTCAACACGGAGGGAGGACGAATGATGGATCACGCGATCGTAGCGCTGACGACAACGGCCGGAGTTGCTCTTCTTTTCCTGATCTATTTCCTGTGGCGCCGACTGCGTTTGGATATATTTCGGGACCATCTCTTTCATCTGCGAGAGAGATGGTTCGATCTTGCTCTCGATCCCAGTTCGACGATTCAGTTCGACAGCCCGCTGTATCGGTCTGTAGAGCAGTCCTTGTGCGGTATGCTGCAATTCGCCCACCGCGTCTCGTTCTCATTTATTGTACTGGTACGGATAGGAGAACGTATCCAGAATATCGAAACGGACGTTGAGCCCATTGAGCGGATTACGGGAAGCATCAAGAAGATACCCGATGAATACACCCGTAACAAGGCGGTCGATATATGGGATGGCATTCCCGTGGCGATATTAAATTACATGATGTGGACGTCACCTGTGTTCCTTTTCTGGACGACCGTGCAGTTTGCATTGTTGTTACTGCGCAGACGACATACACGAGCCGCTAAGAAGAGTGTCGTGAAGCGGAACGAGCCGGTCTTCGAAAAAATAGAGACGACCGCATATCGGAATCTTGCACCTGAATCGATTTAACGCGACCGAGGAGCCGAGGATAGGTCATGGCGCGTAGGAAGGCCGCGGCGAGCGGCAGCGGTGAGGCGGGCGCCGTTGCGTCGATCACGTATCCGGCGAAGCGGAAGAACATTCCGCCGGCGGGATTGGAGGCGCAGGGGGTGGTCCGGGAGACGCCGACGGTGCGGTACGACTACAACCCGCATCTGCCGCCGGCGCTGCGCTCCGCGCCGGACGCGGCGGCCGAGGACCGGCTGCCGGAGTTGCTGGCGGCGGCGCGGCAGCGGGCGCTCTCCGAAGACGAGGCGGAGCTGCTGGCGGCCGCGCTGCGCCGGCATGAGCCGTGGCTGGAGTGGAGCGGCAAGCGGGAGCGGCCGTGGTTCGAGGTCGATCCGGTGGCGCTGCACATGCACGAGCGGGTCTCCACGCAGGCGATCCTGCGAGTGCTCAAGCGGCAGGACGCGCAGCGCGACCTGTTCGCCGACCCGCAGCTCGACTACGCCCGGGCGGTGCAGTTCTACCGCCACGACGTGGACTGGGCGAACCGGATGATCCTCGGCGACTCGCTGCAGGTGATGGCCAGCCTCGCCCGCCGCGAAGACTTGGCCGGCAAGGTGCAGATGATCTACGTCGACCCGCCCTACGGGATCAGGTTCGCCTCCAACTTCCAGCCGCAGCTCGGCCAGCGCGACGTCAAGGACCGCCGGCAGGACCTGACCCGCGAGCCGGAGATGGTCAAGGCGTACCGCGACACCTGGACGCTGGGCGTCCACTCCTACCTGGCCTACCTGCGCGACCGGCTGGCGATGGCGCGCGAGCTGCTCAGCGACACCGGCAGCATCTTCGTCCAGATCAGCGACGAGAACCTGCACCGCGTGCGTTGCATGATGGACGAGGTATTCGGCACGGAGAACTTCGTTTCCGTGATTTCGTTTGTAAAGACAAGCGGGTTCAGCAGCGATCGTCTCGATAATGTTGTCGACTATATCCTATGGTTTTCTCGCGATAGAGAGAACATGAAATATCGACAACTGTTTCAAAACCCGAGCTCAAGCGGCTCGGAACGACGAGGCTATGACTACATCGAGTTTCCGGACGGTTTCAGAAGGAGAATTGCCAAGACTGACATTGAAAATGGGGGGCTTCCGGAACAGGTGAGGCTGTTCAAGGCAGGAGGCATGGATTCACAGGGCTCGACCAGCACAAGTGCCGACTTCGTTTTCGAGGATAGAATACTCAATCCTGGTCGAAACAGTCACTGGAAGACATCCCCGGAAGGACTGGAAAGATTAAGAAATTCGGGAAAGCTGATTCTTGTTGGAAACACGCTCAGCTATGTCAGATACGCCGACAACTTTCCCGTTTTTCCGTTCAACAACGTGTGGACAGATACTGGTATTGCTGGATACGGCGATCCCAAATTATATGTCGTGCAAACTAACTCGAAGGTCATCGAACGCTGCCTGTTGATGACCACGGACCCCGGCGATCTGGTGCTTGATCCGACCTGCGGCAGCGGCACGACGGCCTATGTCGCCGAGCAGTGGGGGCGGCGCTGGATCACCACCGACACCAGCCGGGTGGCGCTGACGCTGGCCAAGCACCGGCTGATGACCGCCCGGTTCGACTACTACCGGCTGCGCGCGCTGAGCGCGGAGGACGTGGCGCGCAACCCGAACGAATTTCGAAGATTCCGGGGATAACATGGACCGGTCGAGTGCTCGGAGGCTTGCGAATCGTGGTTTCAGACGAAGTTGTCAATCGGCACGTCGAAACAGCCATTTCTGAAATGGCCCTGTCTCAGAAGATCGTCAGGCCGTCAAATTTGGAGGATCTCTTCTACATGCTGAGCTCTGTTGGCGAATCGAATAGCGCGTCGTGAGTGCCCCTGTTGTTTCTCACATAATCTCGTCACTGGAATCCCGGAATAAATCGCGTTGATAGACTCGGGGTTTCCCGGACAATCCCGTCATGTGAATGAATGCGGGACAGCGAACTGCAGGCCGGCAGGTCATCGTCGTCACCGCAGGGACGTGCGGCTGCCTGGTAGCGCCGGCCGGCGCTGGCGTGGCGTCCGGCGCGGAGTTGGGCGCCGGTCTCGGCGCGCCGGGCAACGGACCACGGACCACGGCGGCGCCGGACCGGCAGTGCCCGGAGGTGCTGCGTTCATGGCTGCAGGTCGTCGAGGGCGTGCTGCAGGTGATCGGCGGTGACGCGCCGCTCGTTGGCGAGCGCACAGGCCGACAGGGCGTAATGGGCGATGCGGTTGATCAGCCGCGGCATGCCGCAGCCGACACACTGTGGACGGAAACAGACGAGGAGCTGTCGTGACGGGAGAACCGTTTCGGGTCCCGGCTCTAGACGATCGATTTAAAAGCCGGGACCCAATAAAACGGCAAACGAGGGGATGCAATAGGATGATCGCGGGGACTTTGCAGGCACTACTTCCATGTTTGTGATCTGTCGGCGAATCTGGTAGCGCGTCGTGAATGTCCACCACGTACTGAGAGCCACTCGATATCAGGTGACGCTGTTGGCGAGAGAGCCGGTCGGTCTGACGTTCTCTGCAGTGTTTTCGATCGGTGTCGTTCCGTTGTTTGGTGAGATGTTCGGCGACTACGAAACAAAATTTGCCGGGAGTGCTTTCCCGGAATGTTGTCGCGTGGGATGCGGTCGGGATAAACTTAGCC
Source organism: Spirochaetia bacterium (assembly GCA_965203515.1). GTDB lineage: Bacteria > Spirochaetota > Spirochaetia > SZUA-6 > Bin103 > CATQHW01. The sequence continues at coordinate 2,060,060 of OZ241907.1, read as the reverse complement.
GCGGCGGCATTTATTATACCAGGGTCTTCAGGCTTTCGTGTGGACGAGGTGGTCACGGCCGACACTGGCGGGGTAGAGGTCAAGACCGCCGAGGTGAAAGTAGATGGCGTTGCGGAACCTCTGCCGGTTGCGAAAGCCGCGCGCTGCGTACTTCAACCTCTGCACCCCCGCGTTGATCGACTCCGCCCGCGCGTTGCTCACCCCCTGCACCACCGCCGTCACGATCCCTTCCAGATGACGCTTGACCATCCGCGCTACCCGCTTGACCGGCTCCAGACGACACCGGATCGCCGACCGGTACCACGCCTGCCACGCCTTGCGCGCCCACCCGCGAGAGCGGTACTTCCACAGCGTCATCGCATGTTCCTTGTAGCCCCAGGCGCGCGCGGTCTGCAGCGCGCTGTCCCGCAAGTCAGCGAACTGCCGCCAACGCTCGGCATCCATGTGCTCGGGGTTGGTCAGCCACGCATAGCGGCTGCCCTTCAGCCGATCATCACCGCTGCCGGCCAGCCGGCGGCTCTCGGCTCGCCGTACCTGGTCAACGGCGTTGCCGAGGTGCCGGGCGACGTGGAACTTGTCGAACGCGATCTTGAGCTCCGCGTCCGGCACGTAGGCGGCGGTCGCGATGATGTACGGCTCCCACATGTCCATGGCGACCGTCTCGACGCCAGCCAACTGCTCAGGGTCAAACTGCTGGTAGAACTCCTCCAACACCTCCTTGCGGCGGCCATCGGCCACGTGCACGACGTGCCCGTCCAGATCGTTGATCACCGTCACGTACTCATGGCGCTTCTGAAACGACGTCTCGTCCACGCCGATCCGCGGCGGCAGCTGCACCTCACGCCGTTGTAAGCCGCGGTGCACCGCGCGCTGCATCACTCCGTCGACCTCGTCCCAGCTGAGCCGCATCTGCTGCGCCACCGCCGCGATCGTGGCGTGCTGCAGCCAGTCGATCACGACCGCCTCGCACAGCGCGGTCAGCCGCGAGCGGCCTTCGCTCCACGGCACCTCGATCTGCTTGACGCCGTGCTGCCGGCACTGAGACCGCGGTACGTCGGCAGCCAGAACGGTGCGGTACTGGCAGGTGTCCAGATGGCGCCACCGCCGTTGACGGCTGTCGTAGCGGCGCGCGGCTTGGCCGCAGTGCGGGCAGGTGAGCGGCCCGCCGTGCTCGACGTGGACCACGATCTCGCCCTGCTGAAGGTTCAGTTCGACGTCGGCCACTCGCCACGGTGCCTCGACGCCCAGAATCCTGCCGTACAGTTCCTTGTCACGCATGGCGCCAGCGTAGCCTTGCTGGCGGCGCCACCGCCACCGTCAGGGCGCCCTACCCACACGAAACCCGGAAGCCCCTATTACCATACCTTCAGGTTTCGCCCTCCAGCGGTCATACGGTTTGCTCAAAATGTTCAAAGCGTCTCCACTATCTCGAGCCGATGTGATTCTTTCCTTTCTCTTCGGTAATGGCGTTTTCGTCCTGTTTTTCTTCATTGTCGCTTTTGCTACCAATCATCTGTTCTATGACGTTTACTTGCCGAGTACTATAAATGGCATAGCGATTGCGATGGTTGGCTCAGTGCTAGGTGCGGCCGCAATGGTACCGACGGGCTTGATGGTTGCCGCGGTGGCACGGTCACAGGCAACCGTCGCTCCGTTCGGCCAGTTGTTGTTCATCCCTAACCTCCTATTGTCGGGGCTCACGGTACCGCCGGAATACTTTCCCCAGGTTGTTCAAAATTTGAGCAAATTTCTCCCGTTGACACACGTCGGATTGGTGATGAAGGCAGCTTGGAGCGACATGCCGATAGGTGACCTGTCTATGAGCATCCTATTGTTGCTCGGTTACGCTGTCGTGTCAACTCTTCTCATTTGTCGCTTATTGCGGTGGGAGTGAATAATGAAATTGCGGTCGAACCACGTCAACACGGGTTCTGAACTTTATCCTTATATGATCGAGGCGGGACATCGAGAGGCTATTGATGAGCTCGTATCGCATCTCGACTCCCTAAACGGACCAGTCAGAAGAGTGCTTTCGTACTTCGGAATCGACAGTCAATTTCATGTAAGTTCGGGGCATGTTGATCAATTTGACTTGAATCATGTACTCGCACGGTTAGCCGGCTCACCGTCGATGGAAACTGGAGTAGGGACGAGTGTCCAGGGAGGAGGAAAGGGCTACTCGCTGAGCGACATGTTCTTGTCTAGCTTAGGAGAAGCAGTAGAAAGACTAGTGGCTAGTGTGCGTTACTTTGCGAATTTCGAGAGATATAAGTTTGGAACTGCTAAAGATATGCAGCGCGAGTGCATCAGACACCTGGGACCGAGCGATATACATCTATTCGCTTCAGAGCAGAATGAAATGTATAGCCCTCATGGGCTATACTCCCGATTTACGGACGATACAAAGGTTGCATGGACCGCTGGGAAAGCCTGTTAACCGGAGATACGATATACGTACCTGCTCAGCTGGTAGAGTTCTGGTACCTATTTTTGCCTGGCGAGACGGCTATCGGATACTCGCAAAGTGGAGGCCTTAGCTGCCATGTTTCGATGGATAATGCGGTGTATCATGGTGTCACTGAAGTGATTGAAAGAGACGGTGTTAACCTCAGATGGTATGCAAAGATACCGCCGATTAGAGTTGAAATGGACTCGAGAAGCTCTTGCGGATATTGGAGAGAAATGAAATCGATCCTATAATATTTGATCTTACTCCTCCAGAGTGGAATAGATTGCGACTGATCAAGGTATTCATTCCTCAGCTGTGTGCTCCGTTCTTGCCGTCGAAGCCAGTTATGGGACATCCGAGATTCGGAAATGCGAGAAGGTTGGCTGGGGTTGGGGACGAATGGTTGAACTACACGGATTTGATGAAGGACCCGTTGCCATACCCATAAGCGCAGGCGTCCGCCCATCAAGCGCCGAGTGGGTCGTACCTCGTTGCAGAACTCGATCCATGAGGTGGTCCTGGTTGGTTGGACAGGTCGAGGGGTAGATTAAGGTGTACTCGGGTGGTTGCGCTACCCCCTCTGTCGGTTCGCTTGCGAATGCGGCGGTAAGGCCCCGGCGCGCCGGGCGACCGGTCGATCCCGTAGGATGGCTGTCGCCGTTCACACCGCTCGTCTCGTCGACCGCCGTCAGCGCGGTCATCCGCCTCCTGTCCTGAATCAGCGGCCCTCCTGTCTGGTGATTTCGTCGGTCATCGCTACGCCGCCTGCTCGCCGGCCGCCCGCTCCCCGTCGTAGCACTGCGCCGGCGTGCGTCCGCCGAGCGCCGAGTGCGGCCGCTGCTCGTTGTAGAACGCCATCCACCATCCACTGCCCGATCACCCGCCGCGTCGCCCTGCCGTCGGCCAACTCGTGCAGGTAGACTGGAGTTGTCCCGGTTTGGTGGACAGGTAACCTCTGATGTGCGCAACCCCGACGCAGGGGAACAGTCCCCGCGATGGCGTTGGCCCGTCAAGCCGACCGTGCCGATCGTCATGCTGCTGCCTTGGCTTCGTCGGCCTCGAAGGCGACCGGTGACCGGTAGCCCGGTGCCGAGTGGTGCCGGCGCCGGTGTAGAACCCTTGATGAAATCGAATACCGCCATGCGCACCTCGGCCCGACCGCCGAAGCGGTGACGATCCAGTAGCTCTCGCACCCCAGCGAAGAAGCTCTCGCACAGCTCGGTGTCATACGGCATCGCCACCGAGCCGGTCGACCGCCGCCACTCCGGCCTGCCGCTGGCCGAGCCCATACCACCTTCGGCCTGCGGCCCGACTGCCTGGCGGCGCGGCTGCCGGGGACGCTCCAGCACTGGAAGCGGTGGTCGCGCGCACGCCGCACGCCGAGCAGGCGGCGCGTTGATGCGGCGGTACCCGATCCGGTTCTTCGGCGCCGGCGAGGAGTACCGCTTTCTGGGGCTGTTCAAGACCCGCGCGCATCTGTTCGTGCCGGCCGAAGAAGGGGCGCCCCTGTTTCTGTTCGGTACCGACCGGCTGGGGCGCGACCTGTTTTCGCGGGTGCTCCACGCTGCCCGCATCTCCCTGTCGATCGGCTTGGTGGGTGTGTCGGTCAGCACCGTGCTGGGCGTGCTGCTGGGCGGACTGGCCGGCTACTTCGGCGGCATCGCGGACCGCGTGGTGATGCGGCTGGTCGACCTGCTGTCGTCCATTCCCACCATTCCGCTGTGGATGGGGCTGGCCGCGGCGGTACCCCGGCAGTGGAGTGTGATCACGACCTACTTCGCTATCACGCTGATCCTGTCGCTGTGAGGTGGTCCTAGAAAACTGGACAGGTTGCTAAGGTGTACTCCAGGCCTTGAGGAGGGCCGACCAGATGGCCAGGAAACGGCGGCGATTCACCGCCGAGTTCAAAGCGCGCGTGGCGCTCGAAGCGCTCAGCGGCGACCGCACGATTCAGGCGATCGCCGCCGATCACGCGGTGCATCCCAACCAAGTCAGCGACTGGAAGCGGCAAGCCGTCGACGGCTTGCACGACCTGTTCGCCACCGGCGCCAAGCGCCGGCAGGACGATCACGAAGCGATCATCCACGACCTGCACGCCAAGATCGGCGAGTTGACCGTGGAGCGCGATTTTTTAGCGCGCGGGCTCGCTCGTTGAGCCGCGACCAACGGCGCACGATGGTCGATCGAGCCCACCAACACCTGAGCGTCAGCCGGCAGTGCCGGCTGCTGGCGATGAGTCGCTCGACGCTGTACTACGCGCCGCAGGGCCACAGCGCCGAGACCTTGGCGCTGATGCGCCGCATCGACCAGTTGTACCTGTGCTACCCGTTCTACGGCAGCCGCCAGATGGCGCGCCATCTCGAACAGGAGGAAGTGACGGTCGGCCGCCACCGGGTCCGCCGGCTGATGCATCTGCTCGGCCTGGAGGCGATCTACCGCAAGCCGCGCACCAGCACGGCGCATCCCGAACACTGCGTGTACCCGTATCTGCTGCGCGGCCTGAGCATCGAGCGGGCGAACCACGTGTGGTGCGCCGACATCACCTACATCCCGGTGCAGGAAGGATATCTGTACCTGGTGGCAGTCATGGACTGGGCGAGCCGGCGGGTGCTGGCGTGGCGGCTGAGCAACACGCTGGACACCGCGTTCTGCCTCGCGGCGCTCGACGAGGCGCTGCGGCGGTACGGACGGCCGCAGGTCTTCAACACCGATCAGGGCAGGCAGTTCACGAGCCGGGCGTTCACCGAGCGGCTGCGGGCGGCCGGCATCCGGTGCTCGATGGATGGCCGCCGCCGATGCATGGACAACGTGTTCATCGAGCGGCTGTGGCGGTCGTTGAAGTACGAGGCGGTCTACCTGCACGAGTTGGCCGACGGCAGGGCGGCGCGGCGGGTGATCGGGCAGTGGATGGCGTTCTACAACGAGCAGCGGCCGCACTCGGCGCTCGGCGGGCGCACGCCGGCGCAGTGCTACGACGGCACGCGGGCGGCCAGCGAGCAGGCGGCGTAGCGATGGACCGACGAAGTCACCAGACAGGAGGGCCGCTGATTCAAGACAGGCGGCGGATGACCGCGCTGATGCCGGTCTACGAGGCGAGCGGGTGTGAGTGGCGACCGCCATCCCAGGATCGAGGTCGTCGCCCGGCACCCCGGCCTTACCGCCGCATTCGCAAGCGAAGCGACCGAGGGGGTAGCGCAACCACCCGAGTACACCTTATTCTGCCCCTCAACCTGTCCAACCAACCAGGACCACCTCACTGGTCGGCTGGACGCAGCTCGCTCGCGTGGTGCGCGGCCGCTTCCTGTCCCTGCGGGAGGAGGACTTCGTGATGGCCGCGGTGGTGTCGGCGGCGACCGAGCGCACCATCATCTTCGGGCACCTGCTGCCGTCGTTCCTGAGCTATATCATCGTGTCGCTGACGCTGGCGATTCCGGCGATGATCCTGGGCGAAACCGCGCTGAGCTTTCTGGGGCTCGGCATCCAGCCGCCGGCGGTCAGTTGGGGCACCCTGCTACAGGACGCGCAGAACTTCCAGGCGGTGGCGAGTCAGCCGTGGCTGCTCATCCCCTGCATCTTCGTGGTGCTGACGGTGCTGCTCTACAACTTCCTCGGCGACGGCCTGCGCGACGCCGCCGATCCCTACGCATGAGGGGCGGCCCGCACGCGCCGGTCCACGATTCGTATCGTAGAGTCCCAGACCGGCGTGCGGTGAGGGCTGCTTCAGGAGCGGGTTGGCAAGCACGGGAAGCGGCGGCAGGAGGCGCCGTCGAGGTCCCAGAGCAACGGTCAGGTCCGGCTGGTCGGAGGCGTGATGGCGCTCGCAAACGGCGTGTGTGCGGCGGGACGGTAGCGGCCGGAGCAACTGCGGCGGGCGGGCGCCGGCACATCGGCTGCCGCCGCACGGCGGCTCCGGCGCGCCGGCAGGCCATGAGCGCGGCGGTCGGAGGGCGGCCGGTTGGGGAGGCGCGGAGCGGGCTGCGGGACCTGCTCGCAGGCGGCGGGCCGAACTGCGGCGGCCGGATCAGGGCTTGCAGGGCAATGCCGGCGAACCGGGAACTGCGGTTCGGTCAGTCGCGCCCGTAGCCGAGCGGCGGCTCGATGCTCTCCAGTTCATCGAGGTCAAGCTCGCAGATCGCCTCCAGCTTGCCGGCGAGCGCCGACTCCCGGAGCGGGTCTGGCAGGTGGTCGAGCCAGGCTTGATACTCGTCCTGGAGGTCGCGCAGGGTCTGCACCGCATCCTGCCAGCGTTGCGGGCGTGAGCGGCGGTCGCGCGGCCTGCGGTACTGCACGGGGCGGGGCTCGGCGGTGCGGCGCGCGCGGTAGCGGCGTTGTCGTGCCGCGTTGCTCAACGCCATGGTCTATTGCTCCCCGTTACGTAACGGGCCGTTGACCGGCTGCTCCTGGGAGCCCTGACCGGCCGCAGGAGGGTCACCCGCTGCGGCCGGGTCGGTACCGGCGGGCTCGGCGGGCGGCTGCTGCGCGCGTTTGTGCCGCATGGCGGTGCGGCGGCGGTAGCTGGGGACGTTGAGTTCGAGGATGGTGGCGCGGTGGACCAGCCGATCGACGGCCGCCAGGGTCATGGTGGCGTCTGGGAAGATCGTGTCCCACTGTCCGAACGCGGAGGTGTCGCTGGAAGCGGCGTCGTGCGCGTTCGGCCAGTTCCTGTTCGGTCAGGGCGGCCAGCAGGCGAGCGCCGGGCCATCCTTCGCGGTCGGCCTGGGCGGTGAACTGCGGCCACAGCGACTTGATGGCCGGCAGGCGCAACTCGCTGAGCATGAGGTTGAGTGCGGCGTCGTCGATCGGCTGCTGGTCGCTGCGCCGGTTCATGCCGCGCCTGCCGGGGCGGCGCAACGCGTGGATCAGGTGATGGTAGTTGACCACGTGCCCGCGGCGCCCGTCGCCGGCCGGCTTGCCCCGCGGCAAGCTCAGCAGTTCGCTGGCGCCGAGGAACACCTGCAGCCGATCCGGGAACAGATGGACGCGCAGATGGTGGCCGATCAGCCGCGACGGCACCGAGTAGAAGACCTTGCGCAGCGTGAACCCGCCGTGCGAGGTGATGACCCGCACCCGTTCGATCTCGAAGTCCTGCACGCGCCGCTCCGGCAGCGGCTGCAAGGCCGCGCGTTCGGCGTCGATGCGCCTGCGGTGGCGGGCGTTGTGGCGGCCGACCAGTTCGGCGATCAACCGGCGGTAGGCGTCCAGGTCATCGAACGCGCGCGAGCCGCGGAGCAGCAGCGCCTGATCGAGGGAGCGCTTGAGGTGGCCGTGGGCGCTCTCGACGCTGCCGTTCTCATGGGCGGCGCCGCGATTGTTGCGGGTCGCACGCATGCGGTAGTGCTCGCACAGCGCCCGGTAGCGCTCGGTGAGATCGTCCTGGGCGCCGCGGTCGAGGTTGCGGAACGCCGCCGACAGGCTGTCGGTGCGGTGTTCCTGGGGAGCGCCGCCGAGCGTCCACAGCGCCTGCTGGAGGCCGGCGCTGAGGGCGATGAACGATTCGCCGCCGACCACCACGTCGGCGTGCTCGAAGCCGGAGTAGGGCAGCCGGAAGTGGTACAGCAGGTGCGCCAGCGGCTCGCCGGCGATGACGACTCCGAGGTCGCCGGCGGCGGTGAAGTCTGACAGGCCGAGCAGTCCGGGCGGCTGGCGCTGCGCGAAGATGATCTCCTGCTCGGGGCCGTGCACGGCGCGCCAGCGGCGGACCCGGCGTTCCAGGGTGCGGCGCACGCTCGGCGGCAGTTCGGGGTGGCGGCGCAGCAGTTCCTCGAAGATGGTCACCGCGCGCAGGTCGGGCGTCTGCTGCAGCAGGGGGACGACTTCTTCATCGAAGATGCCGGCCAGCGGGTCGGGCCGCCGGCGAGAGCGGACGGTCGGTCTCTGGGACGGCAGCTGCGGATCGGATTCGAGACGATAGGCGGTGGCGGTGCTGATCCCCGCCTTGGCGGCGGCCACCGACGGCCGGTGCTTGGTGCGCAGCTTCATGTAGTGCCTCACTTGGCGATCGCTCAGATGTCGGCCCGGCATGGGGTGCTCCTTGGGGTGATGTCCCAAGCACCCTAACGACGCCGGGCCGGCCACGATCACCGGCCGCGAAGCCCACGGGGGGCGCCGCCGCGCGCCGGTGACTACGGTCGGGCTGCGCCCTGCCGCCGCCACCGGCGGCCCCTCCATCCTCCTCTGTCGGAGGCAGCCGCCCTACGCGCGCATTCTCATCTTGATTGTCGCTGCATTCTCATCTTGATTGTCGCTGGACACTCTGATCGCCGACTCCAAGTTGGAGTCGGGGAAGGTCACCGGGCTGTTGGGTGAGGTCCCGTGGCCGGGATGGGCGGCGGCGCGGTCCGCGGGCGCCGCGAGCAAGAACAAGAACAGCAGAACCGGGACGACGGCAGCCGCGGCCCGGGGGAGGCGCAGCCGGCGGCGCGCCTGCGCCTTCGAGGTTACCTTATCATCTTCCCCCGGGGGGGGGGGGGATTTGTTGGTTCCATGACTCTCAAAGTCCCTACCATAGGCGCAGGCGGGCGTCAACCAAGCTCTCAAAGATTGGGTTATCCGGGATTTCCGTGGCGGCGCCTGCCTACGCCGGAAGGTAAACGTGCTCCCGACGCGGAATGCGGATGGGTATTACCCCTTCAGCGATCCGAGCATGACGCCCTTCACGAAGTACTTCTGAACGAACGGGTAGAACAGTATCACCGGGCCGATCGTGATCAACGTGGTGGCGGCCTGGATCGATCGGTGCGGGATGCGCGCCCAGTCCGGCTCGATCCCCTGGGCGCGGAGCTCCTCCACCAGACGCTGCATCGACTCGTCGTTCTGAAAGCCCTGCAGACGCTCCACGAGGTCACGCAGCAGGAGCTGCAGGATGCGCCTGTCCCGGTCGGTGATGTAGAGCAGGGCGTCGAACCACGCGTTCCAGTGCTGTACGACCGTCCACAGAGCGATGACGGCCAGCACCGGCCTCGACAAGGGGATGAAGATCTGAAACATGATGCGCCAGTAGCTGGCGCCGTCGATCACCGCCGAGTCCTCCATCGCCTGGTCGATCGTCATGATGAAGTTGCGCGTGATGATGATCGAGAACGCGGCGACCGCCGGCGGGATCACCAGGACCCAGCGCGAGTTGATCATGCCGAGGTTCCGCACCAGCAGGTAGGTGGGAATGAGGCCGCCCTGAAAGAACAGGGTGAAGACGAGCAGGAAGTTGATCACGGCACGACCGGGCAGATTGCGCTTCGACAGCGCGTAGGCGGCGCAGAAGGTGACGAACAGGGTCAACGTCGTCCCGAACACGACGCGGTGCAGCGTATTGACGTACGCGGTGCCTATGTCGTTCTCCCGGAACATGAACATCCACGCCTCGGTACGCCACTCGTCGTTCCAGAGGTGCAGCCCCAGGGTCGGCAACGACAGCGGTGACGCCAGCGAGGTGGTGACGACGGTCCAGAACGGATACAGGATCGTCAGCGCGAACAGTCCGAGAAACAGATAGTTGGCGACGTCGAACAAACGGCCGGCCGGCGACACTCTGACCAACGGATTAGCCATGTCCCTACCAGACTCCGTACTCGTTGTAGCGGCGTACGATCTGATTGGCGCCGACCAGGACGATCAGGCCGACCAGGTTCTGAAAGAGCCCGATGGCGGCGGCGTAGGAGTACTTGGCGTCTTCGATGCCCTGTCGGAACTGCAGCGTCTCGAAGACGTCGACTTTCTCGAAGACGTTGGAGTTGTACAGGTTGAAGATCACGTCGAAGCCGAACTCCAGGATGTTGCCGACGTTGAGCAGGAACAGGATCGTGATCACCGGCACCAGCGCCGGCAGGGTGATGTGGATGGCGTTCTGCCAGCGGTTGGTGCCGTCGATGGCGGCGCTTTCGTAGAGCTGGACGTCGACCCCCGACAGCGCCGCCAGGTAGATGATCGTGCCCCAGCCGACGCCCTGCCAGATGGTGACCACGATGATCAGGGCCCGGAACGTCTCCGGGGTGGTCAGAATCGGGTAGGGCTCCATCCCCAGCTGCTGCATGATGTAGGGGACCACGCCGCGCTGCGGCGACAGCAACTCCTTGATGATGCCGCCCAGCACGACCCAGGACATGAAGTGCGGCAGATAGCTGATCGATTGCACGACCCGCTTGTAGGGGGTCGCGCGCACCTCGTTGAGCAGCAGCGCCAGGATGATCGGCGCCGGGAAGGCGAAGATGGTGCGCAGCACGGCCAGGATCACGGTGTTGCGGAGCACGCGCCAGAAGAAGTGGTCGTTGAATATCCACTCGAACCACTTGAAGTCGTTCCAGGTGCTGCCCAGGATGCCCCTGACGATGTTGTAGTCGACGAAGGCGATGCTCACTCCGTACATCGGGATGTACTTGAAGACGAACAGCAGCACCGCCGCCGGCGCCAGCAGCAGGTAGAAGTCCCGCATGCGCCATGCGCGCCGCGCGGTCTGCCGCCGGAGCACCCGCTTCAGGTACGCGGCCCGCTCCTGTTCCGTGCCGAAGCTGTCGTACAGGCCGGCGTTCGGCGCGGCGGGCGCCGGCGACGGGTCGGGTCGCGCGGTGGTGGTAGGGGGGGGGTCAGCCATGGATCGCTCGGTGTCGGTGGTGGTGGGTCATGGAGGGCGGCGGGCCGCTGCCGGTGACCCTACCGGTCCGTGCACGGTGCGTCAACCGGCGCGTCGCCGTGCCGGCGCCCGCCACGGGCAGGGAGAGGTCACCAGATCGCGTACTCGTTGCGGCGGCGCACGATCTGGTTGGCCAGCATCAGCAACGCGAATCCCACGACGTTCTGGAACAGGTTGATGGCGGTGGCGTAGGAATACCTCGGTCCTTCTATGCCGGAACGGTAGACCAGGGTCTCGAACACGTCGGAGACCGACACCACTACGTCGTTGTACAGGTTGAAGATCTGATCCCACCCCTGTTCCAGGATGTTGCCGAGCTGCAGCAGGAACAGGATCATCATGATCGGGGCCAGGGCCGGCAGGGTGACGCGCAGCGCCATCTGCAGCCGGTTGGCGCCGTCGACGGTCGCGCTTTCGTACAGCTCGGGGTCGATCCCGGACAGCGCGGCAAGATAGATGATCGAACCCCAGCCGATACCCTGCCAGATGCCGGTCGCCACCAGCAGCGCCCGGAACGTCGGGATGTTGGTGAGGAAGTTGATCGGCTCCAGCCCGACGACGGTCATGAGGTAGGGGACCACGCCGCGCTGCATCGACAGCAGCTCCTTGATGATGCCGCCCAGCACCACCCAGGAGAGGAAGTGCGGCAGGTAGCTGATCGACTGCACCGAGCGCTTGAACGAGGTGTTGCGCACCTCGTTGAGCAGCAGCGCCAGCAGGATCGGCGCGGGAAAGCCAAGCGCCAGCCGCAGCAGGCTGAGGATCACGGTGTTGCGCAGCACGCGCCAGAAGAAGTGGTCGTTGAAGACCCACTCGAACCACTTGAAGTTGTTCCAGGCGCTGCCCAGGATGCCCTTGACGATGTTGTAGTCGACGAACGCGATGCCGACGCCGTACATCGGCACGTACTTGAAGACGATCAGCAGGGCCACGGCCGGGACCAGCAGCAGGTAGAAGACGCGCATGCGCCAGGCGCGCTCCAGGGTCCGGCGCCGCTTGGCGCGGGCCAGCGTTCGCCGATCGGGCGCCCCCCGATCGGACGCCGGCGCGTCGGGCGCGAGGGCTGTCGGTGACGGAGCGTCGGCCACCCGGTTCGCTGCGCGGTCAGCGCCACTCACGGGCGAAACCGAACAGCCGTACCAGGCGGTCGTGATCGGCGGCCGGCAGGCAGGGGTCGTCGAGCGCCCGGACGTTCGCGTCCAGATGCTCGAAGCTGCGGGTGCCGGTCAGCACGGTCGAGACGCCGGCATGGTCGGCGGCGAACTTCAGGCCGGCGCTCACCACCGATTCGACCGGACCGTGGACCAGCCAGCCGAGCGGATCATCGTCCGGGACCGCATCCGGCGCCAGCGAGCCGTCCGCCTTCCAGGCGGCGATCCGATCGGCGAGCTGCTCGGGATGCGGCAGCAGATAGCGCGCCGGCGACATGTTCATCACCGCCACGCCGTGCTCGGCGGCCAGCGGCAGCGCCCGGTCGCGGGCGCACTGGTTGAGGATGCCGTAGCGCAGCATCGACACGTCCCAGAACGACGGATGGCGGGTGATCGCGTCGACGGTGACGCGGTGCTCCAGGTCCTCGCCCATCCGCTCGCTGAAGCCGGCCAGGCGGATCTTGCCGGCCTGCTTCAGCCGTTCGATCGCCGCTCCGTGGCGCTGATAGACCGAATCGTAGTCGTCCGGCTTGAGCCCGTGGATGAACATGACGTCGACGTAGTCGGTCCGCAGCCTCCGCAGGCTGGCGTCGACCGCCCGTTCCAGCGCGCGCGGCTCGGCCTCCGGCCCGCTCCACTGCGAGTAGGGCCACTTGGTCGACAGCAGATAACGGTCGCGCGGCACGCCGGCCAGCGCAGCGCCCAGAAACCGCTCGCTGTCGCCGTATCCCTGCGAGGTGTCGAACAGGTTGACGCCGTGATCCAGGCAGCGGCGCAGCAGGCGGGTCTTGTCCGCGTCGGTGAGCTCCGCATCCGTGAAGGTGGTAGGGCCGCCGGTACCGAAGCTGAGCAGGCTCACGTCGATACCGCTGCGCCCCATCGTCCGAAACTGCATCGACGGAGAGAGGGGGGAGCCGCTCAGGCCGGCGTCAACAGGCCGAGCGCGGCGCGTTGCGGGTCGGCGATGAAGGCGATGCGGCCCACGGTGGCGATGTCCCGCGCCGGCACCAGCACGTCGCCGCCGGCGGCGACCGCCGCCCGGACGGCCGCGTCGGTATCGTCGACCTGGATGTAGACGCTCCAGTGCGGCGGATGCCGCATCTCGCGCAGGTGCTCGGGCATCGCCATGACGCCGGCCAGGGGGGTGTCTCCGGCCATCACCACGGTGTATTCGACGCCGTCCGGCATGGGAGCGGTCTCCGTGCGGACGTCCAGCAGCGCGGCCAGAAACTCGGCGACGGCCGCGGGATCGTCGGTCAGGACCTCGGCCCAGCAGAGCGCGCCGTGCTCGGCGCGGATCTGCGCGCCGATGCTCCGCCGCGGCTGCCAGAGCGATACCACCGCGCCGGTCGGGTCACCGATAGTCGCCATGCGGCCGGCGTCGAACACGTCGAACGGCTCGGCCAGCACCGCGCCGCCGTGCTCGACCGCGCCCACCGCGGCGGCATCGACGTCGTCGACCGTCAGGTAGACGTTCCAGTGCGGCGGGATGCCCCGTTGCGCCTCCTCGGGCGGCTGCGCGGCGATGCCGGCGGCGCTGGCGCCGTCGACGGTCGCCGTGGTGTAGACGCGGTCGCCGGTCGGGTCGATCGGCATGTCCCGGTACGACCAGCCGAACAGGCCGGCGTAGAACGACTTGGCGGCGTCCTGGTCGGTGGTCGACAGGTCGATCCACGACGGCGACCCCTGCGGATAGCGATCGATTCTCATGGGTGGGAATCATACCCTCATTCGTCCGGCAGGATCGACCGGCAGGATCGAGTGGTGATGGTCGCGGCGACCGCTGGTCGTTCCGCCGGGCTCCGGGGCGGGCGTCAGAGCTTGAACAGGCGCGCGGCGTTGCCCCAGAACACGTCTTCGATCTGCCGGTCGGTGAGCCGCTCCGCCCAGCACGCCCACTTCACCGAGCGCAGGTGCTCCAGGACGATGCTGACCGGTTGGATCGAGGTGTGCACTTCCTCCCAGATCGGCGCATCGTCGTAGACCCAGAAGAAGGTGTCGGCGACCGATGCGTGGCGGCCGTGGCTGTGGCTGGCGGCGCCGAAGTCGGTGCCGAACATGAACCGGTCGTGGCCGAACGTGCGGATGATCGCCGCGTGCGCCATCGGCTCGCAGTTGGCGCTGGAGTCGAAGTAGAGGTTCGGCAGGTCGGCCAGCCTGGGCAGCCCCTCGAAGTTGTGCGACGGCTGAAAGCCGCGCGCCGAATGCGCCAGGATCAGCTTCATGTCCGGGTAGCGCTCGCAGTAGGTGCGGATCCAGTGCTGGTTGCCGGGATCGGCGACCGCCCGGTCCTTGACCATGTGCAGGGTCACGAACCACCCCTCCTCGTGCGCGACCTGCATCACCGCCTCCGGCAGATATTCCGGTATTTCGGCCTGCAGCGTCGGCGTGCGGAGCGCGAAGGTGTGGTAGCACTTCAGCCCGCTCAGGCCGAGCCGGCGGGCGTGCTGGCGCACCCACTCCGGGTCGTCCTCCGGCTTGACCAGGAACGCTCCCCGGCAGGTCGGCTTGCCGACCAGCGAGCTGCCGACCCATTCGCTGACGCCGAGGGTCTGCTCCCGGTGCTTGACCAACGGCTTGGGCAGGAACCAGGCGCCCAACGTCCGGTTCGGAAAGACTTCGCCGGTCAGGCGCAGGTAGTCGTCACTGTTCATGTCGGCCGGAAAGCCGGGCGGCAGCGGCGCGTCGTAGGCGTCGGCGCGCCACAGGTGGGCGTGGCAGTCGAACACCTTGTCGGGAACGAACGAGGAAAGCTCGCGCTCGAAGAACTCCCGATCGTGGTCCTGGTAGGCGTGGTCGCCGGTGTACGTGATCACGTATCGGATGGTAGGGCCTGCCGAGTGCGCATGCCAAGGCGCCGGCCGTCGCGCTCCTGACCGATACCCACGAGCGGGCGGCGCGCCCTACACTGCCGGGATGGCAGCGAAGATACGGATCGGTCTGATCGGGTACGGCGACTGGGCGCGCACCGCCTACGTGCCGGCGCTGGAAGCGGACGGCCGCGCGCGCATTGCGGCGGTGGCGGCGCCCAGCGCGGCCAGCCGCGAGCGCGCCGCGCGCGAGCTGGGGCCGGAGATCGAGGTCTGCGCCGGCGCCGGCGAGCTGCTGGCGGCTGCGGCGGTCGACGGCGTGATGGTGGCCGTGTCGGAGGCCGCGCACGAGGCGGCGATCGGCGCGGCGCTCGACGCCGGGACGGCGGTCTTCTACGAAGGGCCGTTGGCGGCGAGGCGGCAGGCGATCCCGGGGATGATCGATCGGCTGCTGCGCGCGCGCGGTCCCACCCACGCCGACATCGAGTTGGGCTTCCTGCCGGTCGTGCGGCGGGCGGCCGAGCTGGTCGCCGGCGGGACCGTCGGCGTCCCGCAGTTCGCGGAGGTGCGGCTGGAGTCCGACTGGGGCGCGCTGCCGGAGGAGGACCTCTGCAAGCTCGACCACCTGGCGCCGTGGTACGTCGATCCGCTCGACCGGGTGCTTGGCAGGACCGCCGGCCGCGTCCTGACCATGGACGGCGCCGGATCGACCGGCCGGGCGCAGGCGCAAGGGCTCCTGCAGCTCGACTACGACGGCTGCTGGGGGACCTTTGCGGTCAATACCGGCGCCGTCGCCGGCCCCGACATGCGCATCGCCGTGACCGGCACGGCCGGCGACGTGCGCGTCGACCTGCTGACCGGCCAGGTGCGCTGGCGCAGCGCCGCCGGTCCGGCCTGGACGACCGAGACGTGGGCGCCGATCGAGCCGATCGTGGGCCTGCCGGGCATGCACGAATGCGTGCGCGCCTTTCTGGACTGCATCGAGTCGGCCACGCCGAACGCGGAGGGGGAGGGCGGAGCCGGGCGTTACCGCGTCGCGCGTCTCCACCGGCTCGGTCTTGCCGCCGAACGGTCCCGCGACACCGGGACCTGGACAGCGGTCGAGGCCGGAGCGTCCGGGAGTCAGGTCCGGTAGGTCAGGTCAGGCTATTCCAGGCCGGCGGTCTCCAGCCGCGCGATCTCGCCGGGAGCAAGCCGCAGGTCGAGCGCGGCGGCGTTGTCCGCGAACTCGGCCGGCGTCGCTGCGGCGGCGATCGGGTAGACGTCGAGCCCGGTCTGCCTGACGTAGGCCAGCGCTACCCGCGCGGCCGACACGCCGTGCTCGCGGCCGATCGCCTGCGCCGCTTCCAGCCGGGAGAAGTTGGCGTCCGACCGGTAGGTGGCGGCCGCCAGCGCGTCCTGTTCGGAATCGGGCTGCGGCGCGCCGCGCGCGAACCGGCCGGAGAAGAAGCCGCCGGCCAGGCTCGACCAGGCGAAGACCGGCAGGCGCGTACGGCGATACCAGGCGCGGTCGGCAGCCGCGGCCGGTCCGCCGATCGACCGGCAACCGGCCCAGGGCGCCCGCACCTGCACGGCCAGGCTGTAGTTGGGACTGCTCGCCGCGAACGCCGGCAGCCCGCGGCGGGCGGCGTAGGCGTTCGCTTCCTCGATGCGCGGCGCGCTCCAGTTCGAGCCGCCGTACGCGTGGATGCGCCCGGCTGCGCGATGCTCGGCCATGGCGGCGACGATCCCGTCGACCGGGAGGGCCGGATCGTCGCGGTGCAACAGATAGAGGTCGACGTAGTCGGTGCGCAGCCGCGCCAGCGAGTCCATGAGGTCCGCGGTGAGGTCGTACGGGGTCATCCGGTTACGGTCGGGGTTGTGGTGGCACCCCTTGGTGATGATCACTACCCGTTCGCGGTTGCCGCGCCGTTCCATCCATGCGCCGAGCGCCCGCTCGCACTCGCCGGCGCCGTAGACGTGCGCGGCATCGAAGGCGGTCCCGCCGGCCGCGAACACCCCGTCCAGCAGGTCGATGCCTTCCTGCAGTGCGGCCGTGCTCAGCATGGTCGTGCCGTGCACCAATCGCGCCACCGGCTTGCGGACGCCGCGCACGGTCCCGTACCTCATCCGGTCACCCTCCATCGCCGGCCGTGATCCCGCCCCGCCCTGACCCAGGGTCGCGGCGGCGCGCGTCGATCGCTATTATGGCCCAAGCGGAGGTTATCGTTGATGAGTGCACGGTGTTGCGAGTGGGACGCGCTCCTGGCCTGCTCGGTTCCGGGCGAGCCGGTGGCCCGCACCGCCCATCCGGCGGCGCGGTACGACTTTGGAGTCGCCTATCCCGATCCCGACTCGCTGCCGCTCGACCAGCTGGTCGAGTGCCTGCGGGAGGAGTTGGCCGTGGCCGGCCGCAGCCTGGCGCACTATCCCCATCCGCTCGGCTATCCGCCGCTGCGCGAGTGGCTGGCGGACCGGCTTGCCGACACCCGCGGATTCACGGTCGACCCCGACGACATCCTGCTCGGCTCCGGGTCGAGCGAGCCCAACTTCCTGGTCGCCGAAGCGCTGATCGATCCCGGCGACGTGGTGCTGGTGGAGGACTTCACCTACGCCGGCACGCTCGGCATCCTGCGCCGGTTCGGCGCCGACATCCGCGGCGTGGAGTCGGACGGCGACGGCATGCTGCCCGACTCGCTGGAATACCGCTTCCGCGAGGCGGCGGAGGCGGGCAAGCGCGTCAAGGCGGTCTACACGGTGCCGACCTTTCAGAACCCGCTCGGCTGGGTGGCCTCGCCGGCGCGGCGGGAGGCGGTGCTCGAGATCGCCGCCCGCCGCGGCGTGCCGGTGTGGGAGGATGATTGCTACGTCGATCTGGCCTTCGACGGACAGGAGGTGCCGGCGGCGATCCGATCGCTCGACGACAGCGGCCGGACGATCTACGTCGCCTCGTTCTCCAAGAACATCGGTCCCGGCATGCGGCTGGGGTACGTCGCCGCGGCGCCGCCGCTCATGGAGCGGATGGCCGCCGTCAAGGGGACCGGCGGCGTCAGCCAGTTCACGGCGATGGCCGTGCACCGGTTCGCGCAGACCGGTCTGGACGCCCACATCGACCGCGTGCGCGGCCTGCTGCGCGCCAAGCGGGACGCGATCCTGGCCGCGCTCGACGCGCACCTGGGCGGCCGCGCGCACTGGACCGAGCCGTCCGGCGGCCTGTTCGTGTTCGTGCGGATGCTCGACGGAGCCGACGCCGTGGACGCCGGCGAGCGAGCGGCGGCCAACGGCGTGCTGTTCGCCCCCGGACCGCGCACCGCCGCCGACGGCGTGTCGGGGCGGGACCGGATGCGGCTCTGCTTTGGCTGGAACCGCCCGGACGAGATGGATGCCGGCATCGCCGCGCTGGCCGCAGCGCTCCAGCCGGCGGAAGCGGCCGTGGCGGCGGGCTAAGCTAAGGCCGTGGCGGCGGGCTAAGGCCGTGAAGCGGGCTGACCTGGGGCTAACCCGCAAGCAGCCCTGACAGGCGGTCGGCCAGGCGCTGACCGATCTCCAGCATGCCGTAGTCGGCCGGGTGGATCAGGTCCGCGCTCAGGCCGCCGAGGTCGGTGAGCAGCTCGGGGCCTTCGATCAGGTGCGCGTTGGGGTGTCCGGTCGCCGCCACGGCGTCGCGCAGCGACTGCCGGTACTCCTCCGGCGAGCCCCCGTACTCGCCCGGCGGCTCCCAACCGAAGTCGCGGAAGTACGGGTAGAGCGTGATGCAGGCGACCGGCCGGCCGGCATCGGCGCCGGCGACGCGGTCGACCAGATACTGCACGCGCCGCCGAAACTCCGGCATCGGGAAGCCCTGCATGTTGACCGACAGGCCCAGGCTGGCGGCGTGCCAATCGCCGCGCTCGGCGATGTAGTCGGCCAGCTCCGGCTCGCAGTGCGCGGAGCCGGCCACCCCCAGGTTGATCAGGTCCGCTCCCAGGCGGCGCGCGGCGTGACCGACGTAGGAGAGGTGCGGCCCCTCGGCGAAGTAGCCGTGCGTGATCGAGGTGCCGTAGGTGAGCAGGCGGAGCGACGGCAGCTCGGCCGCCGCCGGCGGGCGGAGGTCCGCGCCTTCCACGCCGTGCAGCAGCACCGGGTCGCGCTCCGGGCCGCCCAGGACCAGGCGCACCACGCGCGGCGAGAACGGCATGTCGGCCGTGTAGCGGTCGGCAAGGGCGTCGAGCGCCTCGCTGGGGACGATGGCAATCGTCTGCGGTTCGCGGCCGACGATCGCGCGCTGCCAGGAGTCGAACGCCCCGAAGAAGACGCTGACGCGGGTCTGTCCGTGCGAGGAGAGCGTCACCTGCGACGGACCGGATGCGACGTAGCGTATCTCGGCGTTGTCCGGCTGCAGCAGGCACTCCTGCGCGCCGGGGTTGAGCGCGGTGCGGACCGACTCCGGCGCGCGCTGCAGCCGGTAACCGCCGCGGTCCGGCTCATAGCGGAGCTCGGCGACGTTGTGGAGCTCGACGTTGTCGTGAATCATCGGTCGATTATGCCGAGCTCACCGCCAGCGGAGTACCTTGAGCCGGTTGTTGAGGTGGTCGGCGAAGATCAGGTGGTCGTCTCCGTAGCGCCTGATGCCGCCGAGCTGGTTGAAGCGGGCGCTGCCGGCCGGGCCGGAACCGGTCTCGCCCGCCGCGCCGCAACCGGCCAGCGTGCGCAGCGCGCCGCCGGTGGTGAGGCAGCGGATCAGGTGATTGCCGGAGTCGGTGAAGAACAGCGCGCCGTCCGCACCGACGTCGAGCCCGCGCGGCGTGTCGATGCGCGCGCGCCGCGGGTCGCTGCCGTCTTCGCCGCGCCCGGCCGTGCCGTCGCCGATCACGGTGTCGATGATCCCGTTCGGCGCCACGCGGCGGATGACGTGCTGGGCGCTGTCGGCGAAGTAGAGGCTGCCGTCCGGGCCGAACGCCAGCGCTTCCGGCGTGCCGACGCGGGCGGCCCTGGCCGCGCCGCCGTCCCCGGCGTAGCCGGGCAGGCCGATGCCGGCCACCGTGGAGATGATCCCGCTGCGCGGATCGATGCGCCGGATGCGGCCGGCGGCGTCGCCCAGGTAGAGCGCGTCGTCCGGGCCGTACCGGACCGACGTCACCATGACCACGCCGGCGCTGATCGCCGGCCCGCCGTCGCCCTTGTCCCACGGTTGGCCGATGCCGCACACGGCGCGGATCGTGCCGTCCGGGTCGACCACGCGGACGTGCTGGTGGCGGTTGTCGGCGATGGCGACCCGGCCCTGCCGGTCGACCGCCACGTCGGACGGGTTCCCCAGGTACGCGTCGGCCGCCGGGCCGCCGTCGCCGCCGTAGGCGCGGGCGCCGTTGCCGGCCACGGTGGCGATCTCGGCGCCGGCGGCGTCGATGCGGCGCACGCGCTGGTTCCAGCGATCGGCAAAGTAGATCGATCCGTCGGCCGCCACGTCGATGCCGGCCGGGCCGCGCAGGAAGGCGCCGGCGGGCGCGGCGCCGTCGCCGATGCCGGTGCCGCCCAGGACGGTGGTGACGATCCCGGTCGCCCCGTCGTACCGGCGCAGCCGGCCGGAGCAGTCGCCCCAGAGCACGGTGCCGTCCGGGTCGGCCCAGATGCCGGCCTCCACGGAGTTGCAGCCGGTGCGGCTGCCGTGCAGCCCCTCTTCTCCCCATGCCGGGACGCCGGTGCCGACCAGGGTGGAGACGATGCCGGTGGCGGCCGCCACCGTGCGGATGCGGAAGCCGTACTTCTCGCCAACGTAGAGGTTGTCGTGCACGTCCAGGCAGATCGCGTCCGGCATCAGCGTGCTGGCCTCGACCGCCGGGCCGCCGTCGCCGTTGGAGGCGCGCTGGCCGTTGCCCAGGACGGTGGTGACGATGCCGGTGCGCATGTCGATGCGGCGGATGCGGTCGTTGGAGTTGTCGCAGACGTACAGGTCGCCGCGCGAGTCGAACGCCAGGTGCTCGGGGTGGTGGAAGGCGGCCTGCGCGGCCGGGCCGCCGTCGCCGTGGTAGCCCATCAGGCTCAGGCCGGCGCCGGCGAACGGGCGGCTCGCGCCCCGTTCGGAGGGGTAGTGGCGCGCCGCGTAGCCGGCGAACAGGTCGATGATGCCGGTGCGCGCGTCGATACGGCGGATGTTGCAGGCCCACTCGTCGGACAGGTAGACGTTGCCGGCGGCGTCGACCGCAACCCCGCACGTGCAGTCGAGTTCGGCTTCGACCGCCGGGCCGCCGTCGCCGCCGCGGCCGATCCGGCCGTTGCCGGCCACCAGGGTGACGATGCCGGTGCGGTAGTCGATGCGGCGGATCGTGCGGTTGCCCAGGTCCGACAGGTAGAGGTTGCCGTGCCGGTCCTGGTGCAGGTCGTGCGGCTCCCGGAAGCGGGCTTCGGCGACCGGGCCGCCGTCGCCATCGGCGCCGGGGATGCCGTCGCCGCCGAACCGGTGGAGGATGCCGCGGCGGTCGATGCGCCAGATGCGATTGGCCCAGTAGTCGTTGACGATCAGGTCGCCGTCCGGCCTCCGCGCCACCCCCATCGGCCATCCGGCCGGGGCGTCGCGGGCCGGCACGCCGTCGCGGAAGCCGGCGCCGGCCAGCACGGCGATCTGACCGGCGGGCAGGGCGCGCAGGGTCGTGTTCAGGCGCATCGGGGAGGTCGGGAATGGAGCGCAGGTCGGGCGCGGAGCGTGTTCGGGCGATGACTCACGGCGCCCTGAAGCATACCGCGGCGGCGCTGCCGCGGGCCAGATCGCGGTCCGCGGCGATCTTCCAAGGCCGCCGCCGGAGAAATTTGTTCAGTTTGTTCAGGTTTGCGCTGCCGATGCCGACACTCATAGTGTCGGGAGGCCGCCGAGACGCACCTCAGCATCGAGGGAGCTCTGCAGTCGAACCTTCACAGCAACCGCGGAGGCATCTGAGCCGATGGACAGGTGAGATGGCCGTTTACCAGCGGCCCGCAAAGAACAGGATCTGTGGCACGCGCGAAGCCCGGCCACGCCGGGTTTCAGCTCAGACGGCTCGGCGACCTCCTGACGCCTTCCTGCCCAAGCCGTCCCTTTTGCCCCTAACCTAACCGGCACGTCTTTTGCCCAAACCGGCGCGTGACCGATCGGTCGCGCCGCTCCCTCACTCCTTGATGGAGCCGATCATGATTCCGCGTATGAAGTAGCGCTGCAGAAAGGGATAGACCATCACGATCGGCGCCACCGAGACGATGACGATGGCGCTGCGCATCTTGCCCAGCCAGCCGTTGCGGATGTAGGCGGCGCTGGCGTCTTCTTCCAGCCCCTCGATGATGCTGTTGATGTTGCCTCCGAAGTCGCGCAGGATCAGGAAGCGGCGCAACACGATGGTGAGCGGCATCTTCTCCTGGTCGTAGAGATAGACCAGCGGCCGAAAGAACTCGTTCCACATCGACACGGCGGCGAACAGGCCGATGGTGGCCAGGATCGGGGTGATCAGCGGCAGCACGATGCGGGTGTAGATGCGGAAGTCGCCGCCGCCGTCGATGTAGACCGAATCCTTCAGCGACTGATGCACCATCTGCCGGATCGACGTGCGGAAGACGAAGATGTAGAACGGGTTCACGGCGGTCGGCAGCACGATCGCCCACAGCGTGTTGACCATGCCGAGCGACCGTATCCACAGGAATACCGGGATCAGACCGCCCTGGAAGAACAGCATGGCCGCCAGATAGAGCGCTACCGAACGCCGAAAGCGGAACCGTTCTTCGGCCAGCACGAACCCGGCCATCGACGACAGCCACAACGTCAGCGCCGTGAACAGCGCGGTGTAGATGACCGAGTTGAGGAAGGCGCGCAGCAGCACCCGCGTGCGGAACACGAAGCCGTAGATGCCGAAATGGATGTTCTTGGGCCAGAGGATGATCTTGCCCAGCCCCACCTCCTCATAGCCGCTGATCGATACCGAGAAGATGTAGATGAACGGGTAGAGGAAGACCAGACACGCGACCACGCCCAACGCCGCGTTGGCAGCGTCGAAGACGCGGGAGGGGACCGATTCCCGGTACCGGACCGCCACTACCAGAGTCCTTCGCCGCGAATGCGGGCCAGCTTGTTGACCGTCAGCACCACCGCGAACGACACCAGGTTTTTCAGCAGCCCGATCGCCGTGGCATAGGGATACTCGCCTCCCAATATGCCGCGGCGGTACACGTAGGTTTCTATGACGTCGGCGGTTTCATAGATCGCCGGGTTCTGCATCAGGAGCACTTTCTCGAAGTCGGTGTCCACGACGTTGCGGGTCGCCAGGATGAACAACACCACCACGGTCGGCATGATGCCGGGTATGGTGATGAACCGGGCCTGTTGCAGGCGGCCGGCGCCGTCGATCGTGGCCGACTCGTAGAGCTCGGCGCTGATGCCGGCCATCGCCGCCAGATAGATGATCGTCCCCCAACCGACGCTCTGCCACACGTGGGAGGCGACGTACAGCGGGCGGAACCACGCCGGATCGCCCAGGAAATCGAGGAAATCGGCGTCGACGCCCAGTTCCTTGAGCGTCACCGTGACCCGTCCGTCGAAGCTGAAGAACTGGAAGATCAACCCCACCACGATCACCGCGGCGATGAAGTGCGGCAGGTAGGAGATCGACTGCACCAGGCGGCTGAACCAGCGCTTGCGCAGCTCGTTGATCAGCAGCGCAAAGATCACCGGCGCCGGAAAGCCGAACGCCAGGGTGAGGAAGCCGAGCAGTACGGTGTTGCGTATCAGCCGCCACAAGAACGGATCGTTCAGGAAGTCGCTTACGTGCTTGAGGCCGATCCACTCGCCGCCGAAGAAGCCGTCGAGCGCGGTATAGCGCTTGAAGGCGATCGTGATGCCGTAGATCGGCACCCAGTGGAAGACCAGCGACCACAGGATGACGATGCCGATCATGACGTAGAGCGCCGGCGCCTGACGGATCGAGTTGCGGATACTACGGCGGCGCGCGGCCGCCGGCAGGGCCGGCGCGGTCAGGTCGGACCGGCTCATCGGCCGGTTCCGGGAATCGGCGCGCGCGGCGGGCGGTACCGCCCACCGCGCCGGGCCGGCCGCACGTTCGCCCGCGGTGCGGCCGGCCGTTCGATCATCTCATCTCGTTCCCGGCGGGACGGTCTACAGCGACCGGTACCGCTCCAGCGCCGTCCGGTAGATCTCCTCGAGCCGCTGGTGGCCCAGGTCCTGCAGGGTCTGTACGAAGTCGCCCCATTCCGACAGGGGCCGGTGACCGTTGACGAATGCGACCACCTGCTCGTCGACGTAGGTGGCCAGCGCCGCCTCCAACGAGTTCTTCTCCTCCTGCTCTTCGGGCGTGAAGGGGAAGCTCGGTTCGGGCGTCGCATTCCAGACGCCGGCGGCCTGAAACTGCTCGATCACCGGCACGTTGGGCATCTGCGCGCCGACCCCGGGCTGGGTGACATCGTAGTAGCGTCCCAGGTTGTCCTTGCCCCAGGTGTCCGACGGGTGCATGACCGAAAACTGGCCGATGCCGAGCCCGCGGGTCTTGGAACGGGCGGGGTCCGCCTCGACCTCCGCGGCCGGATAGAATCCGCTCCAGTTGAGGATCCAGCGGCGTCCCCAGTACGGATTGTCGTCCCGTTCCCAGGCGTAGCCCTCCGGTCCGTAGTTGAGCAGCTCGGCGCCGGCATCGCTGTAGGCGTAATCGATCATGCGCACCGCGGCGTCGATCGCCGCGCTGTTGGCGTCGATGACGATGGCCGAATCGGAGACGCGCTTGGGGGCGCGTATCCTGGCCTGCATGCCTTCATAGACCGGGGGCAGCAGGTTGACCTCCTGCGAAAGCAGCAGATCCAGATGCTCGGCCGGCTTGTTGACCATGCGGTCCCCGAAGTTGCCGCCGATCGGGCCAAAGAAGACCGCGTAGCCGTCCTTCTCATAGAGGGCGACCTGTTCCTCTTCGGTCATGGTGACCCAGGCCGGATGCAGCCAGCCGTTGGCGTAGGCGGTCGACAGAAACTCCATGGCGCCGCGGAAGCGATTGGTCGCCGGACCCCAGACGTAGGTATCGCTGTCGTCGTACCACATCCGTATCCAGGTGCCCATCATGTGGGTCATCGGCCGCACCACCCAGCCGCGGATCGCGCTGCCGCGGCGATTGATGATCATCGGCTGCGGTTCGCGCCCCTGGTTGTAGCCGCGGTATACGGCGGCGAACGCCTCTTCCCAGTCCTCCAGCGTCCGCACGGAACCGGCGATGTCGTCGATGTCGCCGCTCCAGCCGCCGGCGGTGAGGTGGTCCTTGCGCACCTTGATGCCGACCATGGGACCGTTGGCCCACATGTTGAACTGCGGCAGCGCGTAGCTGTTGCCGTCCGGGGCGATCTTGAGTCCGTCGGGGGCGGCTTTCAGCACTTCGGCCAGGTTGGGCATGTTGCCCGCGTCGAGCTGCTCGGAGACGTTCACGAACGCGCCGCGCGGCCCGAAGTCGAAGTGGATGTTGCGGACGTCCGGGCTCGACAGGTGCATGACGTCCGGCACGTCGCGGGCGGCGATCATGGTCTGCACGCGCGTGGCCTGATCTTCGGTGGCGACGTTGATCGGCACGATGCGCGCCCCGACCGCCTCGCCCCACCACGCGAAGATCTCGGTGTCGGCGGTGGCGTCAGGGGTGAACTCGAAGAATCCCAGGAACTCGATCTCAGGAACGCCGCCGCTCTCGGCGGCAGCCTCCTCGTCCCCGCTGCCCCAGGCGAAGCCGGCAAGCAGCAGGAGCAGCATGCCGGGCAATAAGCGTTTCATCATGGATGCCTCCTTGTAGCGGTCGGCGCCGGACGCCTCGCTCAGGGCCATCCCAACGCCACGTCGTGCCCGGCGGCCCGGGCCGACGTCAAGGTTCCAGACTACCAGCGCTTCCGCTGCGATGCAAGGCGCACCGGCGGTTCGGCGTTCCGACCTGCGGTCGCGCGTCGTTGACGCGGCGGGCGGCCCTGCGGCTCAATTGCGGCCGGAGGAGACGAGGAAACCATGCCAGCCTACGACTACCACTGCCCCACGAACGGTCAGACCGTGGAGGTCAACCACTCGATGGCGGTCGCCATCGCCAGTTGGAAGGACCTCTGCGACGCCGGCGGGTTCGACCCCGGCGACACGCCGGCCGACGCGCCGGTGAAGCGGGTCTTCAGCGCGCCGATGGTCGCCACCGGCGCCGAGGAAGCGGCCGACGTCTGCAGGGACAACCCGGCCGTAGCGCGCGGCGGGTGCTCGCACGGCGCCGCCTGCGGCTGCTTCTGAAGGGAACGGTCGTGGGAGCCGGCCGGCGGTCAGACCCAGCCCAGCTTCACCAGCGGCTCGGTCAGCCGGCGCAGGGTCGGCCGGTCGGTGCGCAGGATCGCCGGATGGTGGACGCCGCCGCCGCCCCCGCTGCCCCCACCGCCCCCGCCGCTCGGCGCGGCGCCCCCGTACGACAGCGCCCGCACGGCGCGATGCGAGCCTTCGTATGACCGCTGCATGCAGGCGCGGGCGGGCTGCTCTTCCGGGACCGTGCAGTAGCACAACGTGAACATGCGCCGGCCCGAGCGGCCGCCGAACGAGGCGTGGAAGAGGTTCTGATCGAAGAACACCACGTCCCCGGGCCGTGAGGCCGCCACGCAGCACGGCAGCGCGTCGTGATCGACGCCGAACGTCGGCTCCTGAGCATCCACGTCGAAGCCGCGCTCGCGGTACCGGTCGAGCGCCGACCGGTCGGCGCGGCCCTCGACGATCGTCTGCTTGACCCGATCGACCTGCAGCGCCTCCAGATCGCCGTGCATGGGGTTGCGGTGCGAGCCCGGAATGAAGCGGATCGCGCCGGAGTCGCCGTCGACCGGGTCGAGGTAGACCGACACCTTGATGCGGCGCAGCGCCAGCCCCAGGTCGGTGCCGTCGGGATGCCAGGCGGTATCGCCCACGTAGTAGTTGCCGTCCGAGCCCCACCACATGATCGACCGCCCGAACACCTGCTCGATCGGCCGCACGATGCGCGGATCGTCGATCAGCGCCCGCAGCGCCGGATGGCGCTCGGCGCAGCCGATCACGGAATGCCGCTTGTCGCCGCGGAACGACTCCCCGGCCCGATCCTCGGCCATCACCGCCTCGAAGGCGGCCTCGATCTCCGCCGTCTCGGCCGGCGTGAGCATGCGCGGCCGGATGACGAAGCCGAAGGTGTCGAAGTGGCGGATCTGCGCCGCCGTCAGTTCAGGCGTCATGAGTTGAGGCGTCATGGCCGTAGTCGATGCTCACCTTGAGCGCGCCGTCGTTTCCGGAGCGGGCCAGCGCGAACGCCTCGGCGGCCTGCTCCAGCGGGAACCGGTGCGTCAGCAGGGGCCGCGTGTCGACCTCGCCGCGCAGGATCAGGTTCATGGCCGCGCCGTACGGCGACCAGTACGGGCTGGCGTTCCGTATCCCGGCGCCGGATGCCCGCACGTCGAAGCGCTTTTCCGCCAGCGCCGCCGCGTCCAGGTGGTACGGGGACTCGTTCGGAGCGCCGAACAGATGGAGCCGGCCGCCGGGCCGTATCAGGTCGACCGCCAGCCGCAGGCCGGCGGTGGTGCCGGATGTCTCCACCACCACGTCGGCAAGGAAGCCGCCGTTGGCGTCCCGCACCTGCCGCACCGTGTCCGGGCCGGGCGCCAGCGCCAGCGTGGCCCCGAATCGGCCGGCGACCGCGGCCCGTTCGGCCCGCGCGTCGATGCCCGCGATCACGCCGGCCCCCATGCGGTCCAGCATCGCGTCGAACAGCAGGCCGGAGCATCCCTGCCCGACCACGGCCGCGCAGGCGGTGGTGAGCGGAGGGAAGGTGTTGCACGCCTCGATCACCTGGCCGAGCGGGCGTACGGTGGTCACCGCCTGCAGGTCGGGGTCCTCCGCCGGCGGCAGCCAGAACACGGTCGAGTGGGGGACGACCAGGGTCTCCGCCAGGCCGACCGCCCGGGCGCCGTAGAACACCACCGTCTCGCCCGGTTGGAATTCCCGCCACTGGCGGTCGGTGTACCTGGCATCGACCACGCGCGCCACCAGCTCGTGGGCGCTCGCGCCGGCCGGCAGCGGGTAGCGGCCGGCGGCGCCGTCGTACACGCGGCGCACGTCGTCGCCCGCCAGCGTGGCGGTAATCGGCCGCACCATCACCTGGTCGTCTTCCAGGGTCGGTTCGGGTCCGTCGATCACCTCGATCGTTCCGGCAGCGGTCACGCGCACCGACTTCATCGGTATCTCCTCATCCGGCTTCTCCCTGATAGCTCCACTAATTGCCGCTGCTGTGGCGGCGGCGCGTGGGCGCGGGCGGCGTGACCGCCGCGTACGAGCTGCCGGTCGCGCAATCGCTTTCGGCATCGGGCGCGGTCAGCGCGTAGACGTTGGCGCCGCGCAGGTAGATGCGCACCCGCACCCGTTCGCCGGCCAGCTCGCCGCCGTCCTTGCCGCGCCACCGCAGCGGATGCCGCAACCGATCGAGCGGCCCCTGCAGCTGGCAGCTCTCGCGGTCGTAGCCGGTGATCACCTTGCCGGCGGCGTCGATCAGCTCCGCCAGCACGTAGTTCTCGTTGGCGCTGTTGTCGACGCCCTCGCCCGGCACCGCGACGTTCAGGAACAGGCCGCCCCGGCCCATCACCAGCGACGCGGTGGTGAAGTGGCTGTTGGACCATCCGGTCACGTAGGTGAACCGGTCGACCGGCACGCCGCCGGCCGAGTCCCGCTCGCGGAACATGACGCGGTCGCCGATCAGCATCGGATCGTGGATGCCGCCGATGCCGCGGCCGCCGTGCTGGTTGGGGCGGCTCCAGGTGAGGCCGTCGCGGCTGGTCCACAGCTCGTTGCCGAGCGCGCCGCCGGCGCCGTGGCCGTCGGCGCGCACCGGCGACCAGGCCGGCTCCGTGAACGACCCGGAGTAGTTGTTCACGCCCATGAAGTAGCGGCCTTCGTACGCGAACGGGGAGCCGTTGTAGAACTCCAGGTCGGGCGGGTCGAGCTCGTTCTGCTCCAGCTGGTACTCGGCGCTCAGCAGCGGCGCGTGCAGGATGCGCATGCCGCGCACGACCTCCTTGTCGACCTTGTAGTCGCTGGCGATCTGCGGCGTCCAGGTGAAGCCGTCCGGGCTGGTGCGCACGGTCAGCACGCGCCGGGCGTTGAGGAACAGCTCGTTGACCGCCTTGTCCTGGTAGCGCTGGATGCCCTTGGGCGTCAGGATGAAGCGTTGCGCGACCGAGCTCCACACGCCGCCCCAGGCATCGCCCTCATTGAAGACCGGGTTGCGCTCGTACGGGGTCCAGTGGTCGCCGTCCGTGCTGTGGAAGACGTGCATGGTGAACCCGGAGTCGTCCGAGGTGTTCTTGGTGTAGATGTAGCGGTCGAGCTCGGGGCTGTAGAGGCAGCGGGCGTTATAGCCCCAATGGTCGCCCGGCTCGTCGTGGACGATGCGGATGTTCTCCAGGTGGATGCCGTCGCGGGTGGTCGCCCGATAGATCTGCCAGGGGATGCGGGTACCGACCTTGTGACCGATGACGTCGTACGACCCGTCGGCCAGCCGGCGGGTATGGCTGACGTTGAACGGAATCGGCGGCGCCGGAGCGAAGACGCGCGCGGCGCTGGCGCCGAAGCTCACGCTGCCCCACGGCTCGAAGATGTCCGAGTGATCGGCGAACAGGAACTTCATGCGTGCGGCGCTCCTCGATCGGCGTGCGTCATGCAAAGTCGCCGAAGCTGAATGCCAGCGGCAGCTCGCGGACGATCAGGTCGCCGGCGGCGTCGACCTCCAGCACTTCCTTCATGTACTCGTTCCACTTCGGGGTGATCGGATCGACGGTGGTGCGCCGGTAGTGCTCGGCGCTCGGCGCGGTCCCGTGCACGAACAGCCAGTCCTCATGGCGATAGATCACCATGCTGACGCCCTGCGCCCGCATCATGCGCTCCATCTCCGGCCACAGCTCATCGTGGCGCCGTTTGTACTCCGCGTACCTGCCGGGCCTGAGCTTGAGCGCCATTCCGATCGAGTACATCCGCATCCCCTCCTGTCGGCGTGCCTGTCGCAAAGGATAGCATGGCGGGCGAAGGCAGCGAGGGGTAGACGATGGAGCGGGCGAGGGCCGGACGCGCAGCGGTCATCCAGCACGCGGCCGTGGAGACGCTGGGCGGCAACTTCGCGGCGGTCCTGGCAGAGGCCGGCTACCGGCCGATCCCGGTGCCGGTCTTTCAGGGCGCGCCCCGCTTCGAGCGGTTCGACGCTCCGCGCCTTGCCGAGGTCGACCTGATCGTCGCGCTGGGCGGTCCGATGTCGGCCAACGACGACCTGCCGGCACTGCGGCAGGAGCTCGACTACCTGCGCGCCGCCGCTGTGGGCAGCCCGCCGACGCCGGTGCTGGGCGTCTGCCTTGGCGCGCAATTGCTGTCGCGGGCGCTGGGCGGCCGGGTGCGGCCGACCGGCGGGTACCAGTTCGGGCTGCGCAAGATCGACGTGACCGCGGCCGGCGCGGCCGATCCGGTCTTCCGGGAGATCGAGATACCGCTGGTGCCGGTCCTGCACGGCGAGCGGTTCTCCGTCCCGGCCGGCGGGGAGCTGCTGGCGGAGGGGACCATGTTGCGCCGCGACGGGGGGTACGCGCGTATTCCCATGGCGTTCCGGTGCGGCCGGTCGTACGGCTTTCAGTTCGAGCCGCAGCTCACCCTGGACGAGCTGCGGGTGTGGAACCGCGAGCTGGCCGGCGACTACGCGCTGATGGGCGGTCGGTTCGATCCGGCGGAGGAGGCGGCGCGCAACCTGCGCGAGTTCACCCGGTTCGCCCCCTGCCATGAACGGCAGATGGCGCGGATGCTGCGGGCGCTGCTGCGGCGGCTGCCCGGGGCGGGGCTGTCGGGGTGAGGGTGGACGGCGGCGCGGCCGACCGCGCATCATAGCCGCCGTGGGTGTTCTGGACACGTTCTCTTTGAGCGGCAAGACGGCGGTCGTCACCGCCGGGGCCGGACCGCAGTTCGGCAGCAGCATCTCGGAAGCGCTGGCGGAAGCGGGCGCCCGCGTGGTCACCGCCTCGCGCTCGCTGGAGCGGAACCGGGAGTACGCGGCGTCCCTGGCGGAGCGGACCGGCGCGGACGCGCACGGCATGCAGCTCGACATCGGCGACGTCCGCTCGATCGGACGCTTCCATGACCAGGTGACCGAACGCTTCGGCCGCGTCGACGTGCTGGTCAACAGCGCCCTGGTCCGCGACGCGACCGCCGGCAGCTTCGAGACGCAGACCGCCGACGACTGGCAGCGCTCGGCGGCCGGCGACATGGTCGGCCTGTACGCCATCTGCAAGCGTTTCGTCCGTTCGATGGCGGACGCCGGCGGGGGCAGCATCATCAACATCTCCAGCATCTACGGCGTCGTCGGCAACGATCCGTCGCTGTACGAGGAGACGGAGATGGTGCAGCCGCCGAGCTACAACTTCGTCAAGGCGGGCATGATCAACTTCACCCGCTACGTCGCCAACTACTACGGCAAGCAGGGCGTGCGCGCCAACTGCATCTCGCCGGGCGGCTACTTCACCGGTCAGGCCGGCGCGTTCGTGGAACGTTACGGCAAGCGGGTCCCCTTGGGCCGCATGATGCACAACGAGGACCTGAAGGGCGCCGTGGTGTTTCTGGCCTCGGACGCCTCCGCGTACGTGACCGGCCACAACCTGATGGTCGACGGCGGCTTCACCACGATCTAGCCTGGCCTCATAGTCTGGCGGCGGTCAGGCGGGTGAACGGCGGAGTTCGGCGATCACCGGCGCGTGGTCGCTGGCGATCATGCCGTCCTTCTTCTTGCGGTAGTCTCGGTCGATCGTGACGCCGGCGGCCCGCGCCGCGACCGGCGGCGCGGCGAGCAGCAGGTCGATGCGCAGGCCCCGGTTCTTGTGGAAGTTTCCGGCGCGGTAGTCCCACCAGGAGAACCGGCGAAGATCGGGGTGCAGGGCGCGAAACAGGTCCGTCATGCCCAGGTCCAGCAGCGTCCGGAAGCGCCGGCGTTCCTCGGCGGTGTGAAAGATCTTCTCGCGCCACGCCTCCTCGTCCCAGGTGTCGAGCTCGCCGGGGCACAGATTGAAGTCGCCGCCGATCACCAGCGGCCGATCCGGGCGCGCCTCGCGCTCGGCGAAGCTCATCAGTCCGTCCAGAAACGCCAGCTTGTGGCCGAACTCCGGATGCTCGACGGCGCGCCCGTTCGGGACGTAGACCGAAACGCAGTCGAGCGCGCCGCAGCCGGCGACCTCGACCTGCGCGCCGATCAGCCGCGCTCCCTGCTCATCGAGTCCCGGCAGGCCGCGGCGGAAGACCTCCGCGCGGCGCACCGTCTCCTCCCGCGTCAGCACGGCCACGCCGTTCCAGCTCTTCTGGCCGTGCACGAGCGCGCGGTAGCCGGCCGCCCGCAGCCGGTCGTGCGGGAACCGGTCGTCGGGCAGCTTCAACTCCTGCAGCAGCGCGACGTCCGGGCCGCGCGCCGCCAGCCAGTGCAGGACGAAGTCGAGCCGCGCCTGCATGCCGTTGACGTTCCAGGTAGCGATCGTCATCGGCGCCGGCATCAGCGGCCCATCTGCCAGCCGGCCGCCGCGAGCGCGTCGAGTCCGAATGCGAACTCGTCGCGGATGTGGGGGATGTCCGGCATCCGGTACTCGAAGTCGAGCGACACGGTCCCCCGGTAGGCGGCCCGCTCCAGCGCCTCGCGGAAGGCGGCGAAGTCGACGGCGCCGCGGCCCGGGGTCAGCTCCAGGTCCTGACGGAAGTCCTGCGTGTCGCCGCCGGCGCTGTCGCGCAGGTGCACGTGCCGCAGGCAGTCGCCCAGGAAGCCGAACAGGTCGTCCGGGTCGTAGCCGATGACGCCCCAGTGGCTGGTGTCGACGGTGGCGCCGAGCGCGGGGTGGTCGACCTCCTCGAACATCGCCTTGACGTGATCGACCGAATCGGTGATCTGAAACAGGTGCGGCACTTCCAGGTGGACGCGCACGCCCAGGTCGGCGGCGATCCGCGCCTGTTCCCGGATCGCCCGCGCCGCCGGCCGCAGGTGGCGCAGCCACTCGCGCTCCTGGAGCTGGCGGCGCGCCGTGCTCATGGTCACCGTGCGCGCGCCCAGGCCGGAGGCCAGCTCCAGGTACCAGCGGCCCTGCGCCACGGCCTCGCGCGCGTCCGCGGATTCGGTGTAGTCGAAGAAGCGGTGCCGCCCGTCGGGCTCCCGCCGTCCGGTGGAGACGTTGCAGGCGATCGGCCGCACGCCGTGCCGATCCAGCGCGTCGGCCACCGCCGCCGGTTCGGTGTCGGGGTAGGGGAGATGGACGCAGAAGGTGCCCATGTGGCTCAACTCCACGGCCCGGAAGCCGGCGTCCGCCAACTGGGCGAGCGCGGTGTCGAGTCCGTAGGCGGAGAAGCCGAGCGTGGCGGCGGCGTGGATCTTCATCGTCGGCTATAATGATGAGAATGGCATGATGATGCGAATGGAGGACCAATGCTGACCCTGTTTGCCGAACTCACCCGTCAGGAGGCCGCCGACCGCGCTGCCGATTCGCTGGCGGTCGTGCCGACCGCGTCGATCGAACAGCACGGCCCGCACTTGGCGGTCGTCACCGACACGCTGCTGGTGGAGACGGTGGCCCGCCGCAGCGCCGAGGCGGCGTCCTGCTCCGTGGTGGTCACGCCTACCGTCTGCTATGGGAACTCCCACCATCACCGCCCGCATCCCGGCGTGCTGTCGCTGCAATCGGACGTCTTCCTGGCGACCACCCGCGACGTGATCGAGGGGCTGAGCCTGTCCGGGTACCGGCGGATCCTGCTGTTGAACGGCCACGGCGGCAACACCGCCGCCAATCAGGTCGCCGCCCAGGACGCGGTCAACCGGTACGGGCTGCCCGGCCGGGTGTCCGCAGCCGCCTACTGGGACGTGGCGCGGACCGAGCTGGTCGCCGGCGGCCTGGCCAACGAGCGCCTGCCCGGTCACGCCGGCCACTTCGAGACCGCGATGGTGATGGCGGTCCGGCCGGAGCTGGTGCGGCAGGAGGTGCTGGCCGACCTGCCGGCCGTCGACCGCGAACGGGTCGGCCTGCCGGCCGGCAAGTCCGGCGCGTTTGCGCAGCAGAACCGCGACTGGGGGATCGGCCCCGGCTACACCGACGACCCGGCGTCCGCCACGCCGGAGGCGGGGCGGCGCTACCTGCAGACCATCATCGAAGCGGTAAGCCGGCTGTACGCCTCTCTCTGAACCGATGCGCGCCGGCTTGGCGCGCTGGCCCGGTGCGGCGCGCCGGCGGCGTGTCCGGCAGCCGGCTGCCGCCGGCCGGCGCGCGCGGTCGTTTTACGCGCCGCTCTCCGGGCCGCCGTCCTTCGCGGCGCGCTCCGTGCGCTCCGGGCGCTTGAACAGCCCGTCGAGCGTGCCGCGGATCGAGTCGATCCCGTCCCACACGGTCGCCTTGGCCTTCTCGAACCCGTCCTTGTAGCTGTCGGCCGCTTCCTGGAAGTCGGCGGCGGTGTCGTCCGGCTCCTGGCCGCGCCGCACGTAGTCGCCGTCCAGGATCGATTGGTAGGCGCCGGCGTCGACCCAGGTCTTGAGCTCGGTGAGCCGCAGCACGGCGAAGGGGTGCCGCTGCCCCAGCAGATTGAGCACCTTGTAGACCTGATCCAGGAAGCCGGTGTCCTTGCGGTACTCCTCCGCCTGCTCGAAGAACGCGCCGACGTTGAGCTGGGTGGTGTCGCCCCCGCCCGACAGCTTCATGAGCAGGTCGTAGCTGCCGCCGGTCTCCTGACAGACCAGCAGTCCGGCGCGGTCGGCGCTCATCTCGCTCTTGCGGTCCCACTCCAGCAGCGCCAGCAGGATCGGCAGTACGATGAGCTGGCCGACCCGCACGTAGGACATCGATACCTGCAGGAGCATGGCCAGCAGCGTCTTGTAGAGGGCATGTCCGCTCAGACAGTGGCCCAGCTCATGCCCGATCACGGCGATCAGTTCGTCGTCGCTCATCGTTTCGACGATGGAGCTGGTGAGCGTGATGAACGGCCGGTCGACGCCGATGATGGTGCCGTTGAGGATCGGGTACTGTACGACGTACAGCTCCGGCGTCCGCTCGGCGTCCAGGCAGGCGCTCGCTTCCTGCAGCAGGACGTTGATACGCGGAAACTGCCGGTCGTCGACGCGGACGGCGGAGGCGAGGTGCAGGAGGCGCAACGAGCGCTCGGTGGTCGAACCGATGAACTTGCGCAACAGCTCGTCGAACCCCGGTATCTTCTTCAGCGCGTTCAGCGCGGCGCGGTCCGCGGGATGCTCCCACGTGCGCGAGCTGATGCCGGGAAAGGTGCGCTTCCCGGCGCGGCCACGCGTCATGACTGCGGTGCTGCCCTGCTCGGCCATCGGTCCCCCTCCCGCGCCCGGTCAGCGCGGCTGACGCAAACGTACGCCGGGGCCGGCGCGCGGGCAAGCCGCTGCTCCGGCGCGCCCGCTCGCTCGGTGTAGACTGCAACGGATGGCGACCGACGGATCCGGCCGGCTCAGCGGCGCCGGCAACCGCTACGGAGACTTCGTCATCGACGCCGGCAGCCTGCCGGCGTCAGCGTCCGAGTTCCGGGAGCAGCTCAGCCGCGCCCTGCCCGCCTGGCGCGCCGGCCACAAGGTGCTGTGGCTGGAAGTGCCGCTGTCGGCCGCCGCGTTGATTCCGGCCGCGGTCGCCGCCGGCTTCGTGTTCCACCACGCGCGGCCGGAGGCGGTCACGCTGACGCTGGCGCCGCTGCCGGACAGCTTCGTCTATCCCGGCGCGTCGCACTACGTCGGCGCGGGCGGGGTGGTGATCGACGACCGGCGCCGGGTGCTGGTGGTGAGCGAGCGCTACCGCGGCGACATGAGCCGGCCCTACTACAAGCTCCCCGGCGGCCTGCTGCACCACCGCGAGGACCTCGCCGACGGGGTAGTGCGCGAGGTGTTCGAGGAGACCGGCGTGCGCACCCGCTTCCTGGCGATCAATTCCGTGCGGCACCGTCACACCGGAGCGTTCGATCACTCCGACCTGTACGTCGTCTGCCGGCTCGCGCCGCTCACCCGAAAGATCGTCATCCAGGCGAGCGAGATCGAGGAGTGCTTCTGGATGCCGGTCGACGACTATCTCGGCTCGGCGGACGTGCACGACTTCAACCGCCGCATCGTGCGCGACGCGCTGGTCAATCCCGGTCTGCCGTATGCGCGCGTCGTCCCGGACGCCGAGGTGTTCATGGCGGACGGGACCGCCTGAGGCTCTCCGGTCTCCGGCCGGGCGAGTGCCGCGCCGCCGGTCAGGAGGGTTGGAGGCCGCGGCGGCCGACGACGCCGCAGATCGGACATTCGGCCGGCCGGTGGCGGCGCGCCGGACAGTGGGTGCGGCCGAAGATGATGATCTGCAGGTGCAGGCGGCTCCAGAGCCGCCGGGGAAAGGCGCGCTTGAGATCGCGTTCGGTGCGGGCGACGCTGCGGCCGGTCGACAGCCCCCAGCGGTACGCCAGGCGGTGGATGTGGGTGTCGACCGGGAACGCGTCCGCGCCGAACGCTTGCGCCAGCACGACCTGCGCGGTCTTGGGACCGACGCCGGGCAACGCCTCCAGCTCCGGCTGGGTGCGCGGCACCTGACCGCCGTGGCGGTCCAGCAGCATGCGCGAGGTCTCGCCGATGTTGCGCGCCTTGCTCGGCGCCAGCCCGCACGGCCGGATGACGTCTTCGATGGCGGCGACCGGCAGGGCGGCCATCGCCGCCGGCGTGTCGGCGAGGGCGAACAGCTCCGGGGTGATCTGGTTGACCTTGGCGTCGGTGCTCTGCCCGGACAGGATCACCGCCACCAGCAGGGTGAACGGGTCCCGGTGCCGGAGCGGGATCGGTACGTCGCCGATCAGATCGTCGAGCGCTTCGACGATGAAGGCGGCCTTGGCGGCGCGGCTGCGCCGGTCGACTGGGGTCGGCATGCGGGGAGTCTCGGCTGGCCGTCAGCCTATCCGCCCGGCAGGAGCCGCGTCCATTCGCACGTTCGCGTCGATTTCGCCGAGTCGCCGCTGCGCTCTGGCCCGCTCTGGCCATGGGGTGCGGCAGGGCGATAGCATCACCGGCACGGCAGGCGGCAGGAGGCTGAGGAGATGGCGGCGGCGACGCTGGGCGGCGGATGTTTCTGGTGCGTGGAGGCGGTCTATCAGCGCACCGCCGGGGTCCGGCGGGTGACGTCGGGTTACGCCGGCGGCAAGCAGCGCAATCCCACGTACGAGGCGGTGTGCGCCGGCAACACCGGCCACGCCGAGGTGGTGCAGATCGAGTTCGACGAGCGCGCGGTCTCCTACGCCGATATCCTGGAGGTCTTCTGGCGCGCGCACGATCCCACCACGCCGAACCGCCAGGGAGCGGACGTCGGCACGCAGTACCGGTCGATCATCTGCTACCACGACGACCGCCAGCGGGAGGTCGCCGTCCGCTCCAGGGAGCGGGCCGGCGGGCGGTTCCGCAAGCCGATCGTCACGGAGATCGTCCCGCTGGAAGCGTTCTATCCGGCCGAGCGCTACCACCGGAACTACTACAACCAGAACCGCCGCGCCGGCTACTGCCGCATCGTGATCGCTCCCAAGCTCAGCAAGCTCGGCATGCCGTCGTAGCGGGTGAGCCGGCGTCGGCCGGCTCACCCGTGTCCGAGCGGATCAGTTGGTCGGCATCGGCAGCGCGCCGCTGAGGATGTCCTCCACCAGCGGAGCCTTCTGCAGCTCGTCGATCACTTCCTGGCCGCCGTTGGCCAGCCACTGCTCGACGAAGCCGGGCCATTCGGCGTCGATGTCGATCGAGCTGTCGGTCACCCACTTCCACCAGGTCTCCTCGCGGAACGCCTGCAGGTTGCCGCCGTAGCGGGCCCAGAGCTTGACGTAGTCGGTGCGGTTGAAGATGTCCTCGCGGTGGTCGCGCACGGCGATCTCCATCGTGTACGGCTCGCGCAGCATCATGGCCCAGTTGATGCCCTGCGCCGCATTGATGGTCGCCCCGCCGGCGGCCTCGATCGGCAGCCCGTTCTTCATCTGCGGGCACAGCCAGAACTGGTCGTGCCAGCTATAGGCGTTGTAGATCAGGCCGAAGCCGTCGGTGTTTCGCCGGTTGGTGGGGGTTCGAATCAGCTGGGAGACGCTGCAGTCACCCGGAGTGCCCAGCCAGGAGTAGTTCGCATCCTCGGCAAACGGGCCGCCGACCCCGTAACCGGAAACCAGCGTACCCTCCGGGTCGTGATTCACGTAGTCGTAGATCTGCAGGATGCGGGCCAGCTTCTCGTCGGAGACGCCGGTCTTTACCGAGAAGCCTTCGTGCGGATTGAGCACCGTGGCGCGGTTGTCCCACTGGCAGCGCATCTTTCCGGTCGGGCCGTACGCCGGCAGCATGTTCACGAAGCGCGCGTCGGGCACCTCGCTGCGGATGATCGTGCAGTCGTCGTTGCCGCCGGTGAAGGCCGACAGTCCGCACGGACCGCGCGCCCACATGCCGACCAGCCCGGCCCGCACCTGCTGGCGCCACTCGTTGCGATCGACCGCCGGCAGCGCCGGGTCCAGGATGCCGTCGGCGAACCAGCGCTGCAGGATCTTCAGCGCCTCGCGCGATTGTGAGGCGATGTCGACCTTGACGGTCAGCCCGGTCTCGTCGTCCAGGTAGTTGTCGACGTCGTTGACGCCGTAGGCCCAGAACGGGACCGCCGGCCCCGAGTGGTACAGCCACTCGCGTCCCTGAAATCCGCCGCTGTCGCCGATGGTGCCGTACGGGATCTCGTCACGCTTGCCGTTGCCGTTGAAGTCGGCATCGCGGAAGCCGTACATGGCCCGTTCCATCTCGTCCCAGTCGAAGTGGCCGGCCCACCAGAAGTAGGTATCCGGCGCCGTCGGCTCGCCCAGGTCGATCTTCTCTCCGGCGCGGTCCCAGCCGGGAGCCTTGGGATCCAGCGCGAACGGGTCGATGCCGATCTTCTCCAGCCAGTCCAGGCGCATGATCAGGACGGCGTCGCAGTGGTGCTGGTAGTGCTCCCCGCGCGGGATGTTCATGTATTCGTCGGTAGTCCCCGGCGCCAGGCTCACGCCCCAGGCCAGCGGCCCCTGTTGGCTCCGGTAGGCGGAGTGCAGCGGCGCGTAGGTCTCGATCATGTCGCGGGGAATGGTGCGGAAGGCGCCCTTGTGGAACCAGTCGACCATGTCGATCCAGGTGTAGAACGCCTCCGGATATTCGCCCGAGGACATGAAGAGCTGCTTGGCCTCCTCGTCCGAGCGCGACACGCCCGCGGTCACGATGGTGACGTTGAACTTCTCCTCCAGGTGCCGCTGGACCGGATTCCCCTCCTCGGTCAGTTCCGAGGTGAGGCCGCCCCACGAGATGGTCATGTGGTCGTCGGTGGTGAACGAGAGCCGGTCGTTCTCGGTCTGGCCCTCGGCAAACGCCCAGCCTGCCGTCATGAGCAGTGCGAGCGCCATGGCGAGTCTCTTTCGATGCATGGGTTCTCCTCTTCTGATCGTGCTGCGCACGTCGTTCGTGGTTCCGGCGGCGGCCCGGGCCGGGTCCGGTCTGCACGGACAGCATAACGGTTGCGGACCTCCATTGCCGCTCGTACTCATCCCTTCAGCGATCCGAGCATCACCCCCTTGGCGAAGTACTTCTGGATGAACGGGTAGATGAAGATGATCGGCCCGATGGTGATGACGATGGTGGCCGCCTGCACCGCCTCCGGCGGGAACGGCTCGATGTCGACGCCGGCCAGCCGCAGCTGCTCCCACCAGTCCTCCAGCGCCGCGACCTGCAGGTCGGCGATCAGGTCGCGGATCATCAGCTGCAGCACGCGCAGATCCCTGCTCCGCGCATACACCATCGCGTCGAACCAGCCGTTCCAGTGCGCGACCGCCGCGAACAGCGCGATGACGGCGATGGCCGGCTTGGAGAGCGGCGTGACGATGCGCCACAGCACCTGCCAGTAGGAGGCGCCGTCGATCATCGCCGAATCCTC
Organism: Spirochaetia bacterium; assembly: GCA_965203515.1. Lineage (GTDB taxonomy): Bacteria > Spirochaetota > Spirochaetia > SZUA-6 > Bin103 > CATQHW01. Next base: position 2,020,103 of record OZ241907.1, on the reverse strand, counting down.
CAGCGCCTGATCGATCGTCATCAGGAAGTTGCGGGCGATGATGACGAAGAAGACGTTGACGCCTATGGCCACCGCGCTGCCCATGGAGATCGTCAGGATCAGCCGCGTGTTGATCAGTCCCAGCCCGCGCACCAGCAGATAGGTGGGGATCAGGCCGCCTGAGAAGAACAGGGTGAGGACGTAGAGGATGGTCAGCGCCCGCCGCCCGGGCAGGTCGCGCTTGGCCAGCGCGTAGGCGCCGGTGAAGGTGACGAACACGGCCCACGCGGTGCCGGCCAGCACGCGGAAGATGGTGTTGAAGTAGGCGAGTCCGACCCGCTCCTCCTCGACCGCGTACCCCCACGCCTCGGTGCTGAAACGCCGCGGAAAGAGGTGGAAGCCGAGTCGATAGACGTCCTCGGCCGAGGAGAACGACTGCATGATGATCATCCAGAACGGGTAGATGAAGGTCAGGCTGATCAGAAAGAAGAACCCGTAGTTGCAGACGTCGAAGATCAGACCGCCGGGCGACCGCTTGCCGATGACCGAAGGCATGATGGAGCCGCTCGCCTTACCAGAGCGCGTAGGCGCCGTAGCCGATGCGGCGGAACACCCAATTGGCGAACAGCAGCACGATGAGCCCGGCCACGTTCTGGAACAGGCCCACCGCGATCGTATAGTCGTACTGCGCGTTCACCACGCCGGACCGGTAGATCAACGTGCCGAAGATGTCGGCCTTGGCCATGACCGAGGCGTTGGCCATGTTGAAGACTTGGTCGAACTGGTCGTCGAACAGGTTACCGACCTGCAGCAGCAACAGGACGGCCATGACCGGCACGAGCGCCGGCAGGGTGACGTGCAGCACCTTGCGCAGGCGGTTGGCGCCGTCGATCTCGGCCGCCTCGTACAGGTTGGGATCGACCGACGCCAGCGCGGCCAGGTACAGGATCGTCCCCCAGCCCACGCTCTGCCAGATGCCGGTCACCACCAGCAGGCCGCGAAAGGTCGGCTCATGCGTGAGCCAGTTGATCGGCTCCAGGCCGAGTTGCACGAACGTCCAGGCGATCGGTCCGCGCTTGACATTGAGTATCTGCGCGAAGATGCCGCCCAGGATCACCCAGGAGACGAAGTGCGGCAGGTAGCTCACGCTCTGTACCGTCCGCTTGTACCAGGGCGATCGCATCTCGTTGAGGAGCAATGCCATGATGATGGGAGCGGGAAACGCGAAGAGGATGCGCAGGATGCTGAGCCAGACCGTGTTGAACAGCGCCCGTCCGAAGAACGGGTCGGTGAGCAGCCGCTTGAAGTGGTCGAAGCCGTTCCAGGGACTGCCGAGCCAGCCGTCGTGCAGGCTGAAGTCCTTGAACGCCAGGCTGAGGCCGTAGATCGGCACGTATCGCCACAGGATCACCATGGCCAGCGAGATCGACAGCAGCAGGTAGACCGGCCGCATGCGCAACGCCCGCGCGATCGTCTGGCGGCGTAGGACCCGCCGGTAGTCGGCCCCGGCGGCATCGGCCGCCCGCTCGGCCTGCGGCAGGTTCGCCATCGATCAGGAAGCGATCTCGTGCTCGCGAATGAAGTCGAAGTCGATGTCGTCGCCCAGGCCGGGGCGCTCCGGCACGTGCACGTACCCGTCGGCGTCCAGCGGGTCGTAATGGGTCTTCTGCCACGGGAACGGGACCTCGAACTCCCGCAGCGGGTGGACCAGCCCGCGTTCGTAGTACTTGCCGTTGATCCCCATCGCGCACAGCGCGTGCAGGTTGTCCGGGCCGCCGCCATGCACCTCCATGCGCATGCCGTACGCCTCGGCCAGGTGGATGGTCTTCATGATCTGCGTGACGCCGCCGGAGCCGGCGGCCGCGCGCAGCATGTCACAGCCGCCCCGCTCTGCCCACTGCACGCGCGTGAGCGCCCCGCCTTCGGCGTGCTCGGGTCCGCACACCGCCAGATCGTCCAGCTTGCTCCGCAACCAGACGTAGCTGGCCAGCCGCGACTCGTTCATCGGCTCCTCGATCCAGACGTACCCCAGCCGCTGGCACTCCCGGGCCAGATAGAGCGCCTCGTGGCGGTCGTAGTGATGGTGCGCGTCGAGCATCAGGTCGACGTCGGGGCCGACCGCCTCGCGCACGGCCGCGCACAGCGCCGCCTCACGCTTGACGTCCGGCTCCGGCACGATCGGCGGCATCCAGGTGTGCAGCTTGATGGCCCGGTAGCCCTGCGCCACGAGCCGCTCCGCGAACGCGGCGTACTCCTCGATGGTGCTCAAGCCGCCGGGGATGTCGTCGCCCGGCATCGTGCTGGCGTAGGCCAGCACCTTGGTGCGGGCCGCCCCCAGCAGCTTGTAGACCGGCATGCCGAGCGTGCGGCCGGCCAGGTCCCACAGGGCGTTGTCGACCTGGCCGATCGCCATCTCGCCCAGGTTGGTGAGCTTGGCGATCCGCTGCAGGCGCTGGTGCAGCAGCTCGCGGAAGAAGGGGTCCTCGCCGAGGAGCGCCGGCTTCAGCAGGCCGTCGACCAGCTCCGGCGTGCAGCCGCCGGACACGAAGTGGCCCATGGCCCCCTGGTCGGTGACCACGGTGAGCAGGCGGTTGACGGCCCAATGCTCCTGGCCGGGATGGGGATGGCCCTCGTAGTCGCGGACGGTCCGGGAGCGGTAGCGGAAGGTGGTCAGCCTGAGGTCGGCGATCTGCATGCGCTGCAGGATACACCCTGCGGACAGGCCATGCTGTCGGACAGGCGCCGGAGACGGTAGGATCGGGCCGGCAAACCATGGCTCTGCGCGCTCTGATCTTCGACTTCGACGGGCTGATCGTCGACACGGAGACCTCCTCGTTGGCGGTCGCGCAGGAGGCGTATCGCCGTCACGGCTTCGAGTTGCCGTCCGAGCAGTGGCGGCGGTGCGTGGGCGCCACCGTCGATCCCTACGGCCATCTGCAGCGGCTGGTCGGACCGGAGGTCGACCTGACCGCGGTGCGCGCGGAGCAGGAGGTCCGCCACCGCGCCGCGGTCGCGCGGCTCGGCCCGCGCCCCGGCGTGGTGGAGCTGATCAGGGCCGCCGCGGCGCAGGGCTTGCGGCTGGCGGTGGCGTCGTCCGCGTCGCGCCGCTGGGTCGAGGGCCATCTGCAGCGTATCGGCGCGCTGGACGCGTTCCACGCGGTCCGTTGCCGCGACGACGTGCGGCGGACCAAGCCGGCGCCCGATCTCTATCTGGCCGCTCTGGACGGTCTGGGGGTCCGCGCGTCGGAGGCGGCCGCCTTCGAGGATTCGCCGAACGGCGCGCAGGCGGCCAAGGCGGCCGGCATCTACGTGGTCGCCGTACCCAACGGCGTCACCCGTGACTGGCCGTTCGACCATGCCGACCGGGTCATCGACTCCCTGCGCGGCGTCACCGTGCAGGCGGTGGGCGGCTGGCTGGCCGCGTCGCCGCCCGCGGAGTTGCGCGATGCCGGATGAGCGCAATGCCGGATGAGGGAGCGCCGGATGAGGGAGCCGCGCTGGCGGCGCTGGCCGTGCCGCCCCCGGTGCGGCCCATGTTGGCGAAGGCGATGCACGCCCTTCCGGCCCAGGATGGCCCCGCCGGCGAGGGCTGGATGTTCGAGCCGAAGTGGGACGGCTTTCGCACGCTGGTCTTCCGGTCGGGCGCCGAGCTGCTCCTGCAGAGCCGCGATCTGAAGCCGATGAACCGCTACTTTCCGGAGCTCCTGGAGCCGCTGGCGGCGCAGCTGCCGCCGCGGTGCGTGCTGGACGGCGAGGTGGTGGTCGCTGCCGGTTCGCGCCTCGACTTCCCGGCGCTGCAGCAGCGCATCCATCCCGCCGCGTCGCGCGTGGCCATGCTCGCGGAGCGCACGCCGGCGTCGTTCGTGGCGTTCGACGTGCTGGTCGCGGACGGCGCCGATCTGTCGTCGGCCGGGTTTGCCGAGCGGCGCGCAGCGCTCGAGCAGCTCTTGGCCGGCTGCGCGCCGCCGCTCCATCTCACCCCCATGACGCGGGATCGGGCGGTCGCGGAGGACTGGTTCCGGCGGTTTGAAGGGGCCGGCCTGGACGGCGTGATGGCCAAGGATCCGGCGGGCCGCTACCGGCCGGGCGCGCGCGCCATGGTCAAGGTCAAGCCCAAGCGCACCGTCGACTGCGTGGTGGGCGGACTGCGCTGGCACAAGAACGGTCCCGGCACCCTGGTCGGGTCGCTGCTGCTCGGGCTGTACGACGAGCGAGGCCGGCTGCATCACGTGGGGGTCGCGGCCAGCTTCCGCGCATCCCGCCGGCGGGAGCTGGCGGCGGAGCTGGCGCCGTTGCGCGACGGCATCGACGCCGGCCATCCGTGGTTCGGCTGGATGCAGGCGGCGGGCGCCGGAGCCGCGGCGGGTGACCGGGGCGAGGACGGCGCCCGGGGCGAGGACGGCGCGGGCCGACGCGTGCCCGACCGACGCGTGCCCGGCAGCGTGAGCCGGTGGAGCCAGGGAAAGGATCAGAGCTGGGTGCCGCTGCGGGCCGAACGGGTCGTCGAGGTCACCTACGACCACGTGCAGGGCGGTCGCTTCCGGCACACCGCCCACTTCGTGCGGTGGCGGCCCGACAAGGACCCGCGCGAGTGCACCTGCGAGCAGCTTGCGGTTACCCCGCCGGTGGAGTTGAGCGCGATCTTTCGCGCCTGAGCGCGCCGGAGGCTGCGCCGTCACCTCCGCGCCGCGGGTGCGAACGCGCCGGGCCACGGTTCGGCGCCGGTCTCCACGTCCTCGTATCCCTCCTCTTCCTTGAACGGCCGCATGCCGCGCGCCAAGTAATTGGCGAGCGCATGCGGGTGATCGGCCGTGCAGGTGTGCAGCCAGACGCGTCCGTTGCCGATCGAGCGCCCGCGCTCCACGGCGTCGCAGAGCACGTGACCGCCCAGGCCGCGGCCCGTGAACGACGGGAATATCCCGAACTGCCGGATTTCCACGCCGTCGTCGCCCTTGGAGTCATCGCCCTTGGCGTGGGCGACCAGCTCGAAGTAGCCGGCCACCGTGCCGCCGCAGGACGCGACCCAGATCTCCACGGCGTCATCGGCCAAGTAGCGCTCCCACGTCGCGTAGCTCCAGCCGACCCGCCGCGTCCAGTTCCAGGGGTACCCGACCCCGCGGTACAGGAATCGGGCGAAGTCGGGCGTGACCGCGACCGCATGGCGCAGATCGTAGTCGGGCCGGGCCCGCGCGGGACGCAGCAGCGGCTCATCGGCCGCCAGCTCCAGGTAGGTAGTGCGCACCAAGGTACGGGCTACCGGCATGGGCCCATCGTGCCGGTGCGGCCCGGTGTCGTCGAGTGCGGGTATGCGGACTTCTTGCCTCTCATCCTCCACGGTCCGGGAATCCGGAGGCGACTAACTTGACTCAAGTATTTTCCATGATTATACTTATGACATGAACGGCACTCGTTCCGACACCGCCGACGCAGCCATCACGACCACCGTTTCCGCCCTCTCCGACGACCGCCTGATAGAGCGGACCAAGGAACTGTCCGGCATCGAACACCAGCTCGAAGTGGTCGTCATCGACCATCTGCGCGAGATTCGGAAGCGCCGTCTCTACCTGCGTCGCGGGTTCTCCAGCCTGTTCGATTACGCGGTCCGCGAGCTGGGCTACAGCGACGCCGCCGCTTGGCGGCGCATCAAGGCGATGCGCCTCTGCGCGGACATCGACGGCGTGCGCGAGCGCCTGCAGGACGGCTCGATGACGCTCAACGCGGCCGCGCAGTTGCAGAACGCCTTCGATCGGCAGGACCGCAACAGGGATCGCGCGGCGCGCAACGCGCCAGGCAGGAACGGGTTCGGCGCTGCCGCGCAGCAGGACGGCTCGGCGCCGGAACCGGCTCAGCCGGCGGAGCGTCAGCCGGCGCCGGTGCTGGACCGGTCGGCGCGGCGGGCGCTGGTGGAGCAGGCGGCCGGCAAGAGCAGCCGGCAGGTGATGCGGTTGCTGGCCGAGGTCGACCCGGAACTGGCGGTGCCGGCGGATCGGGTGCGCCCGCTGGGCGCCGGGCGCTGGGAGATCAAGGCGGTCATCGACGATGAGTGCCGGCGCGGGTTGGAGCGGCTCAAGGGCCTCCTGTCCCACGTCGATCCACACATGACGTTGGGGCAGCTCATGGGGCGGCTGGTGCAGGAAGGGCTCGACCGTCACGACCCGGCCCGGCCGCCGCGCGGGCGGCTCACCGGCGCCCGGGCTGCAGGCGCCGAGCGGACTTCGGCGGCGAAGACGCAGGCGGCCTCGGCTCCCGGCGCCGCTTCGGCAGCGAAGCAGGAGGCCAGCGCAGCTCAGGCGGCGGCGCAGCCGGCGGCGGAGCCGGGAGACGAAGCCGCTTCGCCGCTGCAGGCGGACCGCCGCCCGGACCACCTTGACACTTCGGCAGCGAAGCCTGCGACCGACGCCACTTCGGCGGCGAAGACGCGGCGCCTCGGCCGGCCGGCTGCGGCATGCGCGAAGCCGGCTGCGCCGCCGCGGACCCAAACTTCGGCAGCGAAGGCGGGCGGCGCGACCGGCCGCGCCGTCCCGGCGGCGGTCAAGCGCGCGGTCTGGCGGCGCGACCGGGGCCGCTGCAGCTACGTGGACCGCATCAGCGGGCGCCGCTGCGGCTCCCAACACCTGCTGCAGATCGATCACGTCGTGCCGTATGCCCAGGGCGGCACCGCCGAGCCGAGCAATCTCCGACTGCTGTGCGCCGCTCATCACCGCCACCGTCACGCAGTCGCCGGATTCGGCCGCCCGGCGCGGACCGTCAGGCGCCGGTTCCGTTCAGCCCCGCTGCCGAAAGCGGAAACCGCTGATCAAAGATCGTCGAGATCAAGGCTGCATATCAGGAATTTCGCGGCCAGACGCGCGTCCGGTCGCCTCGGCCAAGCGACGGCTCAGCTCAATGGCCGCGTCGGGTCGTCGTGTGCCGCCGTGTTTGACCCTCGCGGTCAGGTCGCCTACCGTCGCCGCGCGCGGGAAGGAGGGAGCTGAGCATCTGCGGCATGGCATGGCATGGCTCGACCGTCGCCGCGCGCGGGAAGGAGAGAGACGGTGGCAACGGAGCTGACACATCACATCCGGAGAGACGCCGCTGGTCGACACCCACGAGCACCTGAAGCGGGAGCCGGAGCGAGCATCCGCAGCGCGGCGTAGCGGCGTGCGTATCGAGGACGTCGTCACCTACGCGGTGCAGCCGGCCGGGATTCCGCTGATCGTAGCCAAGGTCGTCACGGATCAGCCCGGCCTGCACGGCTGGGGCTGCGGCACCTTCACGCAACGGTACCGGGCGGTCCAGGCCGCGATCGAACGCCATCTGAAGCCGTTCGCGATCGGCCGCGACGCGGCGGCGATCGCCGACTTCTGGCACAGCGCCATGCACGACGGCTACTGGCGCAACGGCCCGGTGCTGAACAACGCCGTGAGCGCCGTGGAGATGGCGCTGTGGGACATCAAGGGCAGGGCCGTCGGCCTGCCGTGCTACCAGCTCTGGGGCGGCCGCAGCCGCGGCGCCGCGGCCGTGTACGTGCACGCCGACGGCCGGGAGCCGCAGCAGGTGCTCGATCACGCGCTGCGCTACTGGGAGCAGGGGTTCCGTTACCTCCGCTGCCAGCTCGGCGGCTACGAGGGTGCCGGCGCCGGGCGGGCCGGCACGGCTGCCGGCAGCCTGGCCCACGCGGGCGGCACCGGTTCGGCCTTCTTCGATCCGGGCGAGAAGCTGCGCCGCGTGCCGGAGCTGTTCGCGACGGTGCGCGCCGGGCTGCCGGCGGAGGCGGAGCTGCTGTACGACATCCACGAGCGCCTGGCGCCGATCGACGCGGTGCGGCTGGCCAAGGCGCTGGAGCCGTACCGGCTCTTCTTCCTGGAGGACCCGCTGGCGCCGGAGGACCTGGGCTACTTCCGCATGCTCCGCTCGCAGTGCGCGGTGCCGCTGGCGATGGGCGAGCTGTTCGCCCATCCCCTGGAGGTCGAGCCGCTGGTGAGCGAGCGGCTGATCGACTTCGTGCGCGTGCACGTCTCCACCTACGGCGGGATCACCGCGGCGCTCCGGCTGGCGCATCTCTGCTCGGCCTTCGGCGTGCGCACGGCGTGGCACGGTCCGCGTGACGTGTCGCCCATCGGCATGGCCGCGAACGTCCATCTGGACGTGCACGCGCCGAACTTCGGCATCCAGGAGTGGGCGTTCCGCGCCCCGGCCGAGGAGGATCTGTTTCCCGGCATCCCAGAGGTCCGGGACGGCGCCGTGGACGTAAGCGAGCGGCCCGGATGGGGGATCGAGATGGACGAGGCGCTGGCCGCCCGCTTCCCGTGCGACGACCGCGCCAGCCTGCGGCCCGTGCCGCGTCTTTCCGACGGGACCAGCCGCCCCTACTGAACGGTCAGGTACGCCGTGTCAACCGGGGCTGCGCGGCGGGTCCCATTCGACGGAAGGGTCGTAGTCGGGGTCGGGCGGCTCCTGCGGCGGCCGGTCGGCCTCCGGGACGTGGCGCAGGTTGACGCGGATGCGGGTCCAGACCGAGTGGCGGCCGCGCATCGCGTCGACCAGCACGTCGTCGGGCCGCAGGCGGGCCGCCGCCTCGGGATGGCGGGCGCGCCAGCGGTCCAGGCCGGCGCGTGCCTCCGCCTCGGTCTTTGCCTGAGCGATCACGATCAGCGGCATGGTCGATCGGCGCCGGCCGGTCGGGGACGGCCCGCGGCGCCGGCGCGACGGACTCACCCGCGGCGGCTCGCGTCGCTGCTTGGCATAGTGCGGAGGCCACGGCGCGTCGCCCAGTCCCGCCGCTTCGTGGCGCGCCGCCACCTCCAGCAACGAATCGAGCGATCCCGGCCGGGCGTCCATGTCGGCGGCCGGATCGCCGCGCTCGCGCAGCCGCGCCGGCATGGTGCGCAGCGTGAAGTCGGCCGGGTCGCACGCCGGCGCCTCGTCCCAGGTGAGCGGAGCGGAGACCAGCGCCCACTGGTTGGGGCGGACCGAGTAGGCGGCGGCGATGGTGCGGTCCTTGGCGTTCTGGTTGTAGTCCAGAAAGACTCCGACCCGTTCCTCCTTCCACCACTTGCTGGTGGCCAGTCCCGGGGCGCGCCGCTCCACCTCGCGCGAGACGGCGAGCGCCGCGCGGCGCACGTCCGTGAAGCCCCAACGCGGTTCGATCCGCGCGTAGACGTGCATGCCGCGCGAGCCGGTCGTCTTGGGCCAGGCGATCAGGCCGTTCTCCTCCAGCACCGCGCGGGTGACCGCGGCGACGCGGCGCACGTCGTCCCAGGGCACGCCGGGACACGGATCGAGGTCGATGCGCAGCTCGTCGGGATGCTCCAGATCGCTCGCGCGCACCGGATGCGGGTTCAGGTCGATGTTTCCCAGATTGGTCATCCAGGCGATCTGCGCCGGCTCGGTGACCACCAGCTCGTGGGCGGTGCGGCCGGAGGGAAAGCGCAACTCCACCGTTCGCACCCACGTCGGCCGGTGTGCGGGAGCCCGCTTCTGGAAGAATCCCTCGCCGGTGATGCCGTCCACGTAGCGCTTCAGCACGATCGGCCGGTCGTAGACGGCGCGCACCGCCGCCTCGGCTACGGTCAGGTAGTAGCGGACCAGTTCCAGCTTGGTGATGCCGGCCTCCGGAAAGTAGACCTTGTCGGGGTTGGAGATGCGGACCGAGCGCCCGCCGATGTCGAGCGTCTCCGCCGGAGTGCCGGCCACGACGGACACTATAGGGCGGAGCGGGTAGTCTGTGCCCATGTCGGAGCCGGATGCGCGGATCTCCGCGGAGGCGGTGCTCGAAGCGCTGGACGAGCTGCGCGCGTTGACGATCCTGGACGACGGCGGGCAGTCGTTTCGCGCCCGCGCGTACGGGAAGGCGATCGCCGTCCTGCGCGAGTCGGGCCGGGACCTGCCGGCCATGACCGAAGCGGAGCTGGTGGCGCTGCCCGGGGTGGGGGCGACCATCGCGCGCAAGATCCGGGAATGCGTCGACTGCGGCGCGATCGCCAAGCTGGAGCGGCTGCGGGCGCGGTATCCGCCCGATTATCAGCGTCTGGCGCAGATGCCGGGCGTCGGCCCCAAGACGCTGGCCCGCCTGCGCCGCGAGCTGGGCGTCGACTCGATCGAGCGGCTGCAGGAGGCGCTGGCCAGCGGCGCGGTGGAGGCGCTGCCGGGCCTTGGCAAGGGCGTCAAGGCCGCGCTCGCGCGCGGCGAGCGGTTCCTGGTCTCCATGGGCCGCGACGCGTGGCCGATCGCGCGGGTCATGCCGGTGGCCGAGCGCATCGCCGCCGAGCTGGCGCGCGCGGACGGCGTGGAGCGGGTCGAGGTGTCGGGGGAGCTGCGCCGCCTCCTGCCCATGGTGCGCGAGGCGCGGCTGCTGGCCGCCGCGTCCGATGCTGCCGCGGCGCTGCACCGGTTTACCGGGTTGCGCGACGGACGTTCGGTCCGCACCGCAGCCCGGTCGGCCACGCTGACCACCCACCGCGGCGTGCCGGTCCGGCTGGCCGTGGCGCCGCCGGAACGGTTCGCGGCCGCCCTGCTCCGCGACACCGGCTCGGCGCCGCACCTGCAGGCGCTGGCCGCGCGGGCCGCCGAGCGTGGGCTGCGGCTCGACCGGGAAGGCTTGCGGGACGGCGACGGCGCGCTCATCCCCGTCGCGGACGAGGCCGGCATCTACGAACGTCTGGGGCTGCAGTCCGTGCCGCCGCCGGCTCGGCTCGGCGCCGGCGAGGTGGCCGCCGCGGCGGCCGGCCGGCTGCCGCCGCCGGTGTCGCTGGCCGACATAAGGGGCGACCTGCACCTGCACACCGATCTGTCGGGCGACGGCGTTTCGACCCTGGCGGAGGTGGTCGATGCGGCCCGCGCGCGCGGTTACGCCTACCTGGCGGTCACCGACCATGCCGAAGGGATCGGCCGCAACGGCGTGAGCCGTGAACGGTTCCTCGACCAGCGCCGGAGGTTGGCGCGCGCGCAGGAGCGGCACGGCGACATCCGCCTCCTGCACGGCGTAGAGCTCAATATCGCCGCGGACGGCCGCCTGGACTACGACGCCGCCTTCCGAGGCGGGTTCGACTGGTGCGTGGCGTCCGTGCACTCGGGATTCGATCTGGACCGCGATCGGCAGACCGAGCGGATCATCACGGCGATGCGCGATCCTGCGGTCAACGTCATCGGCCACCTCACCGGGCGGATGATGGGCAAACGGCCGGGGATCGAGCTCGACTTCGAACGGATCGTCGGCGCCGCGGTCGCTACCGGCACGGCGATCGAGATCAACAGCGGCCTGCCGCGGCTCGACCCGGATGCGGCTCTGCTGCGGCGCGCCGCCGAGGCGGGCGTCATGTTCGTGGCGAGCACGGACGCTCACCACGTGCGCGAGCTGGACCGCATGCGCTGGGGAGTGCAGCTCGCCCAGGGCGGCTGGGTTCCTCCCGCGGCGATCGTCAACACGTGGCCGGCGGAGCGGTTCCTGGCCTGGGCGCGGAACGCCCGCGCCGGCTGATCGCGGCGATGGCAACCGGATTCAGCCGCGGCGAGCGCAGTTGGGTGCTGTACGACGTGGCCAACTCCGCCTATTCGCTGGCGGTCACCACGGCCGTGTTCCCGCTGTTCTTCAAGACCGAGATCGCCGCCGATGTTCCCGGCGCCACCTCGACCGCCTGGCTGGCGTTCGCCAACAGCCTGTTCACGCTGGTGGTGGCCGTGTTGGCGACGGCGCTCGGCCCCCTGGGCGATTACCAGGGCCGCAAGAAGCGGTTCTTCGCGTCCTTCTTCGCGGTCGGAGTGACCGCGACCGGCGCCATCGCCTTTGCCGCCGCCGGCCGGCCGTTGGCCGCCCTCGCGCTGTACGTCGTGTCCGGCATCGGTTTCGCCGGCGCCAACGTCTTCTACGACGCATTTCTGCCCGACGTCAGTCCGCCGGAGCGCATGGACCGGGTGTCCGCCGCCGGCTACGCCTGGGGATACGTCGGCGGCTCCCTGCCGTTCGTCCTGGCGCTGGCGGTGGCGATGGGCCTGCCGCAGCTCGGCCTGACGATCGGCGGCTCGGGGGTGCGGATCGCGTTCGTGATCGCGGCGGTGTGGTGGCTGCTGTTCACCGTGCCGCTCCTGCGTCACGTGCGTCAGGTCCACTATCTGCCGGTCGCCGGCCGCGGCGTCGCCGATACCCTCCGCGACGCGCTGGGGCGGATGGTGAGCGTGGTGCGCGAGATCCGGCGTTACCGGACGGTGATGCTGTTTCTGCTCGCCTATTTCTTCTACATCGACGGCGTCGGCACCATCATCAGACTGGCGACCGCCTACGGCACCGACATCGGGCTGGCCGCCGAAACCGTGCTGGCGGTATTGCTGGCGGTCCAGGTGGTGGCGTTCCCGTGCACGCTGCTGTACGGAAAGCTCGCCGCGCTCACCTCGCCGCGCACGATGCTGCTGGCCGGCATCGGCGTCTACGTCGTGGTGACGGCGGCGGCATTCGCGATCCCGCGGCTGCCGGAGTCGGCGCAGGTGCCGATGTTCTGGGCGATCGCGCTGCTGGTCGGCACTTCGCAGGGCGGCATCCAGGCGCTGTCCCGCTCCTACTACGCGCGGCTGATCCCCGCGGCGTCCGCGGCGGAGTTCTTTGGCTTCTACAACATATTCGGCAAGTTCGCGGCGATTCTGGGACCTCTGCTGGTGGGGGTGTTCGCGCAGCTCACCGGCGACACCAGCACCGGGGTGCTCAGCCTGGTGGCGCTGTTCGTGATCGGCGGCGCGCTGCTGCTCCGGGTGCCCGCGATCCCGGAACGTCCCCCCGAAGCGCCCGCAGCCGCCGTCCGCTGAGGCCGCCGAACGCCCTGCCGGGGATGCGCCGCCCGGCCGGTCAGGTCAGGGCCGGCTTGCAGCGCCAGTCGAACGCGCCGCCGTCCTTCGCCTGCGCGCGGCGTGCCGCGTAGCGCGCGCAGCGCTCGCAGGCGGCGGCCAGCGCGCGCGTATCGACGTCCCGGCAGCGCGCCGGCAGACCGCTCAGGTTGGCGACCGCCTTCAGCAGGTTCTTGCGCACTCCGGTCAGGTTGCCCTGCTCGGCCTTCACCATCGCCGCCGCCACCTGGATGGCCGCCCGCAGAAACGCTCCGTCCGCCGTGCCCTTCCTGCGGAGCCAGAGCGCTTCCCACGCCTCATGCGCGCGCCAGTGCTGGCCGGCCGCGTAGAGCTCTCGGCCGTGCCGCCAGCGGTCGTCGCCGGTCGTGGGGCCGTTCATCTGTTCTGACCGGCATGGTACCGTCCAGGCGATGACCACGGCACTGAACCATGTCGGCGGCGGATGGCAGCGATCCGGCGACGCCGACTTCCTGGACGTCCGCAACCCGGCAACGGCGGCGACGATCGGCCGCGTGGCGCTGTCGGCCGGCCGCGATCTCGATTCGGCGGTAGCGGCGGCCGCGGCGGCCTTGCGCGAGTGGCGCGCCACGCCGGTGGAGGACCGCATCCAGCCGCTGTTTCGACTCAAGGCGCTGCTGGACGAGCGCGCGGGCGAGCTGGCGCGGGTGATCACCGAGGAGAACGGCAAGACGCTGGCCGAGTCGCAGGGCGAGTTGAAGCGCGCGATCGAGAACGTCGAGGTCGCGTGCGGCGCCCCGATGCTCATGCAGGGCGACTTCCTGGAGGACGTGGCCGCCGGCATCGACGAAGTGATGATCCGGCAGCCGGTCGGCGTCTGCGCGATCGTCTGTCCGTTCAACTTCCCGGCGATGATCCCGTTCTGGTTCCTTCCGTACGCGCTGGCGTGCGGCAATACCTGCATCGTCAAGCCGTCCGAGCGGACGCCGCTCACCATGCGGGCGGTCTTCGAGCTTCTGGACGAGGCGGGATTCCCGCCCGGCGCGGCCAACCTGATCAACGGCGACCGCCGCGTCGTCGACGCGATCCTGGAGCACCCCGGCATCGACGCGGTCAGCTTCGTCGGCTCCACGCCGGTGGCCCGACACGTCTACGCCGCCGCGTCGGCCGCCGGCAAGCGGGTGCAGGCGCAGGGCGGCGCCAAGAACCCGATCGTGGTGCTGCCGGACGCCGACCTCGACATGACCGGCGCGATCGCGGCGGACAGCGCCTTCGGCTGCGCCGGGCAGCGCTGCCTGGCCGCCTCCCTGGCGATTGCGGTCGGCGATGCCGCCGACCCGTTCGTCGACGTGATGGGGCAGATCGCCGGCTCACGGGTGGTCGGCAACGGCCTGCACGACGGCGTGGAGATGGGCCCGGTCATCACGCGGCAGAGCCGCGACCGGATCGAGGCGTCGATCGGCGCGGCGGCCGACGAAGGGGCGCGCGTGGTCGTCGACGGCCGCGGTCGGACCGTCGACGGCCACCCCGGCGGGTCGTTCGTGGGACCGACGTTGCTGCGCGGCGTGCCGCCGGCCGGCACGACCGCCGCCACCGAGATATTCGGACCGGTACTCGGCGTGATGGAGGTGCCCGACGTCGACGCCGCGATCCGCCTGGTGAACAGCGGCCGCTACGGCAACATGGCGTGCCTGTTCACCGGCAGCGGCGCGGCGGCCCGCCGCTTTCGCCATGAGGCGGACGTGGGCAACATCGGCGTCAACCTGGGCGTGGCGGCGCCCATGGCCTTCTTTCCCTTCTCCGGCTGGCGCGACAGCTTCTTCGGCACGCTGCACGGCCAGGGGAAGCACGCCATCGAGTTCTTCACGCAGACCAAGGTGGTCGTCGAACGCTGGCCGGAGGCATGGTCGCGGCGGTTCTGAACTGAAACACGTGGCCAGTTCCGAGCAGCCCGCCCGGAATCAGCACGGAAAGTGCGATCACGATCGGAGCGTCGCTCCTGACATCCGGTTCCTGGTTACGCCTGTGGCTCATCCGGCCGAAGCATGGGCCGATTTCCAAGTCTCGTACCGTTCCAGTATCGCGCGGCAGATCCCCTCCGCCTGCAACCGATCCGCTTCGGTGACCGCCTCCTCACGATTGTGGGCCAGAGGCGTCCTCACCTTGGCGAGCACCTTGAAGTTGGTAGCCCAGTCCTGCTTGTTGCGTCCGAGGAGCGGTTCCCCAAAGTGCGGCCGGTCTCCGTCACCGTTCCGCCAAAATCAGCATACGGATTGGGACGCGCCATGTCGGTCAACCCTGACGCGCCATCAACCAGTCTCTGAACAGCCCTACTCGCAGACGGTAGGCGTCTCCCTTGCGCTCAACGACGTCGCGCGTCTCCAGGTCCTGGAGAAGACGGTCTAGATCGGCATCTCCAAACTCCCGTATCACATGACGTGAGCACCACGTCTCCTTCCCGGAGCCGCAGGCGATCGCGGCGCATACGGCATAGGTTTCGTCCGGGTCGATGCCGGAGTCCTCCACTCCGTCGCCCGCAGACAACAGATTGTCGAACTTGTCCTTCGTCAGTCTGCGTTCCCCGCGCAGCATTTCCTCTTCCACGGCGCGAATGTCGGCTTCCGTCACGATCATCGAACGGGTCGTATTCATGTAGTCTACGAGTCGAGCGCAGAACATCATCGTGTAGTACGGACTGCCGGCGGTCAGATCAAGAAGCCGCTTCACCGCGCATCCCGCGAAGCGATCCTTGCCGATCGGCTTTTCGACCAACGTCGTCGCAGCCGCTTCGTCCAGATACGTCACCCTGATGTCTTCGGTGACTCCGAATTCATTGGGAAACGCGGCCTTGAACGCCGGCATGATGTCCTGTCCGACAAGCACCGACGCGAAGTACTTCTTTTCTATGATCGCCTTCCATGTCTTCATGAACTGACTCGGGATACGTCCTCTCCTGATCTCCTTGAAGATATCCGTGAATTCGTCTATCAGAAAGACGAAACTGAGACGGGATGGGTGATGTCTCGTGTCTCGCATCAGAGAAGTCAAGGCGCCGTGGAACCGTGTCTCCGGGTGAGATTCCATCTCTTCGATCGCAGGCGGCGCAAAATCGGGGACATCGCGGCCGTCGAATCGACGCTCCTCCAGTACCTCGGAGACACTCTGAAGGATGCGGTAAAGGAAGGCCGTTACCGACAAATCGGACGCGATATCCTGCATGCTGAAGCATACCGGTACGACTCGGTCGTTACCAGCTAGTCGCCTCCTGAGGTGTTCGATCAGGGATGATTTTCCGGCGCGTTTCTGGCCGAACATGACGATCGACTTGCTTGCCGATCCGGCGAGAAGTGAGTGTTCAAGCCGATCCAGGAGCTCGCCGCGGCCGACAAACATGTTCGGCTCGTCAACCGGTCCCCCCTCGGCGAATGGTGCGTACCGATTGTCAAGATGACGAAAATCATCGTCCGGGTAGAGCTTCGCCGGGGAACGCAGGGCCTCGCGGCGTCCTGCGGTCACGGGTTCCGCTCCCGCTCCGTGGTGTAGCTCCCACCCGGCAAGGATCTCCGCGAAGATGGTGACGGTCCTGCCTTCGAGATCAAGACGGACGTATGCGTCGTCAAGCTGCGCGACGCGACCGGAGACGTCTTCTCCGCGCGTGAGGCGAAGCGTTACGCGGGCGCCGATCGACGCTTCCTGTCGAAAGACCGCCAACTTGTTCACGGCCGCAACACCGCCATCATCATCGACGGCCTACGCCGTCAGCGTCCATCGAGCCGGCTCCCCGTGCGCTCACCGCAGTTCTCCATGTTCGGATGCCGCATCGCCCAACCGCCCCGCAAGGGGGTCGGCATGTCGCGCGCTTATGGTAGGTGCGCCCATCCGGCAGGTGCAACCCCTCTGAGGCAGGGGGCGCACTTCCAATTGTTGGTACCGATCCCGCCCTGAAGCCGCCGGAAGGCGTACTAACGATTACCGCCACACACCGCGCCGCGCTCGACGCCTGCGGCTGGAGCGACGTTGCCACCGCCTGCAACCTCCTCGACTTACGAGATCAACGAGTCCGCCTGGGGCCGTAAGAAGAAAGGAAAGGCCCCAAGGAATCGGCGCCGCTCAGGATGGCCAGATCTTCGACTGGGAGCGAGGCGTACTGCCAAGGGGCGGATGCCATGAATCTAGCCTCTCGTCAGCGATTGGTCAAGCGGTCGTAAGCGGTGGCCCAGAGCGGACAGCGCCGCTCCTTCGGCGGCGAAGGTATCGGCTCAGGCGGCGGCGCAGCCGGGAGACGCAGCCGCTGACCGCCCGGACAGTTCGGCAGCGAAGCCGGCGGGCGACGCCACTTCGGCGCCGAAGACGCGTCTCGACCGGTAGCCCCTGTCGCCGCCCGGCGCGGCGCGCGGTTGGCGGAGGAGGGCGGCGCGCGGCGCGCGGTTGGCGGAGGAGGGGGGCGCACGGTTGGGTTGCCGGTGGCGGGCGGCGGGTGGGGTGGGCGAGGGCGCAGACTATTCGTTCGTCCGCCAACTCGTCCCCAAAATCTCACTATAAGGCGTCCCCACGGCAAAGGTAGATTCGTAAATCAACTTGGCAGCCTTCTGGTCAAAAGTGCATGGCTTCGTGCATGCCGTCCTTCCACCGACGGCGACCAGAGCAGTAATTGACTGATCATGAACCAACCTGCTTGTATGCCCCATCGTAACGTCACCCCCGGGATAAAGAGTCGTGTGGGCAAATTCGTGCGTTATTACTCTGATGGCGTCTGTATAAATGCCCGCGACGTTTGATTTTAAATCTATCCTGTATCCGTCAATGTAACCGTCATTGTCTGAATCTCCTCCAAACGCAAGGCCTGAAGCATCTAAATTATGCACCGGAACGACGACAATCCAGCCCGTGTTAGGCGTTATCGTGCTTCCCGTAACCGTGTATTTCTTGTTCGCGTCCTGAGCCGTTCTCGTGGCGTCCTTCTGCACCGTTACCGTTCTTCCGTCAAACAACAACGCTATGTCATCCGATGCCTTTATTTTATTTTCTATGTAATTCTGCTTCGTCGTGTCAAAACTTCCCGTGTTTGCCGTCGGATTTTCCCTTAAAATTTCAACCCCGTTTAAATTGTCCAAATTCCACTTCATGAATCCTCCGCCGGCACGATTAGCGGCATGGTTATTAACGTCTTCAATGAATGACTTGAATTCGGGTATGCTTACGATTGTGTCGGTCACACTTATCGTTTGTGTTTCCGAAAGGTCCGTGTATGGAACCGCCCTTATCGTCAGTCCCGTTAAAGTTGAAGTTGATGACGTCGGTATCGTCCTCACGTAACTCTTGTCAGCCGTTCCCTGTTTCAGTCTCGCCTGCAGGTCAAAATTTCCCCTGTGACTGAACGACATTGAAAACGCACCCGTGCTTCCCGCCGTCGTTTTTTTCAGTAAAGTATAAGTCCCGTCGCCGTTATTTTTATACGCCCTGACTTCCCCCGCCTTTCCCGTGTCCGTCTCGCTGTCTTGCAGGGTGCCTGAAACGCTCAGCGTCGGCACGTCCTTCACCGAAACCGCGAAAGAATGACTCGTCGTTTCCTGCCCGTCGGAAACCCTCGCTTCAAGATTAACGTTCGTGTCAGAATTCACGGAAGGAGCCGTCCCGGTAATCAGTCCCGATGAATTCATTGAAAGCCACGCGGGTTTCGTCGGCAGGCTATAATTCATGCTGTCCCCGTCGGGATCCCTTGCGGTAACCTGATAACTGTAAGCAGAACTTTCATTAACTTCCGTAACCGGACTTGAAGTTATTATCGGTGCCCTGTTCGGCGGTGGCGGAGTTGCAGGCGGAGGTCCCCCTCCTCCTGACGGACCACCACCACCTGAAGGACCGCCTCCCGACGGACCGCCGCCGCCCGCAGGCGGCGGGATAGGATCAACGGGCTCTGTCGGATCCTGTGGCGTTGTCGGTTCAGTGGGTTCGGTAGGAGTTACGGGTTCGGTCGGGTTTTCGGGGGGGGGGGGGGGGGGTCGGCCGGGGCGGCGGGCGCCGCCGGCGCCGGGGTTCCGGCGGCGCCCGAGCAGGCGCCGAGCCCGAACGAGGCGGCGACCGCCAGCCCGAGGAGCGCCGCCCCGGCGGCGCGTTTCGCCAACGAGGCGACGGGAGCTCGAGGCAGGGGAACGGGCGACCGGTTCATGCCTGCCACCCTGTCACGTTACGGGGGAGCCGTCAAGTCGCTCGCCTGCTTCTGCCCTGCCTGCTTGTTCTTCCTCGGTTTTGAAGCGCCGGCGCGGCGGGGCCGTTGTACCGGTTGGTGACTGCGCACGTTTGACCGCTTCCGAGAACTTGGCCTCGACCCGTGCCAACGTCGACTCGACGGCGGATTTTTTCTCATACTCATCATCCGAGGCGTGCTTTTCGTCGTGCACTGCCGGGGGCGTCAGGCGTTCGCGTCGATCCTCGTTCACGGCCCCGGCGTCGAGATGTAATTCCCATCCGGCAAGAATTTCCGCGAAGATGGTGACGCTCTTCCCGCCGCCGAGGTCGAGACTGACGTAGGCGTCGTCGAGCTGATCGATGCGGCCGGAGACGTCTTCTCCACGCGTGAGACGAAGCGTTACGTGGGAGCCGACTGACGCTTGCTGTCGAAAAGACCGTCAACTTACTCACGGCGGCAACCCCCTCATCGGCGGCCGGTTCACTCGTGGCGCAGCGCCTCGACCGGGTCCATGCGCGCGGCGCGGGTGGCGGGGTAGAGGCCCGACACCAGGCCGGTTCCCAGCGCCAGGAAGAACGCCAACCGGATCGTGGCCGGCGAGATCAGACCCGGCCACTCGGTCGCCTGCGCGACGATGGCGATGGCGGCGGCCGCCAGGCCGATGCCGGCCAGCCCGCCGCCGCCGCAGATCAACACCGCCTCTACCACGAACTGGTTGAGGATCGACGCCTGCTGGGCGCCGATAGCCTTGCGCGTGCCGATCTCCCGCGTCCGTTCGCGCACCGAGACCAGCATGATGTTCATCACGCCGATGCCGGCCACCACCAGCGATATGACGCCCAGCAGCGAGACCAGGCTGGTGATGGTGCCGGTGGTCGATTCGATCGTCTCCAGCAGCTGGTTCATGTCCTCTATCTGGAACTTGCGGTACCGGCCGTCGAACCGGCCGTGGTTGGCGTCCAGGATCCCCAGGATTTGCTGCTTGGCGGCATCGACCTCGGTCAGGCTGGCCGCCTGCCCCCAGAGAAAGTAGATACCCTGCCGCCCGAAGAGCCGCTCCATGGTCGATACCGGCAGGTATACGCGGGCATCGACCGATTCGTCGCCGACGGACAGCAGGCCCCTCTCTTCGGGGGCCATCACGCCGATCACTTCGAGCTCGAACCATGATCCGATGGAGATCAGCGCCCCGAGCGGCGATTCGTCCCGGAACAGCTCCGCCGCGACTTCTGAGCCCAGCACCGCCACCTTGCGCTGCGAGCGCTGATCTTCGGGGTTCAGGAAGCGGCCTTGCGCCACCGGCACCGAGCTGGCCTCCAGGTAGTAGTGCAACGTGCCATACAGGGTCGCATCGGTGCTGCGGCCGCCGTAGCGCGCGGACTCCGAGAACGTCAGCTCCGGCGTCACCATCTGTACGGCGTCGGCCTGCGCGTTGATCTGTTCGACGTCTTCGACGGTGATCGCTTCCGTCTCGTAGCGCTCGCCGTCGGCGTCGGTCGCTCCCCAGTTGGGCATCACCATCAGGGAGCCGGCCCCGAAGCTGGAGATCGACTCGCGCACCAATACCCTGGCGCCGTCGCCCAGTCCCACGATCGCGATCACCGAGCCGACGCCGATGGTGATGCCCAGCAACGCCAGCACCATGCGGAACCGATTGGCGGCCACCGCGGCTGCGGCCTCGATGACGAGCGAGCCGACTCGTATGCCGGGGATGGTCCGCCTGCGGGTCGGCGAACGCCGAGCGGTGCGGTCCGGCTGGCCGATGAGCGAAGCCATACGTCGATCGCCTTCCGGGCTGCCTTCCGAGCTACTCGCGGCTCAACGCGACCACCGGCGGCAGCCGCGCCGCCTTGCTGGCCGGGTAGACGCCGAAGAAGACGCCGATCGCGATGGAGACGCCCAGACCGACCGCGGCCACTTGCGGCAGGACGAGATTCCATGACAGCGCCAGCGCCGCGATCAGCGTGCCGCCGAACCCCAGCACCACGCCGGCGGTCCCGCCGAGCAGACATATCACCACCGACTCGATCAGAAACTGGCTCATGATGTCGCCGTCGCGGGCGCCGACCGCCTTGCGCAGCCCGATCTCGCGGGTGCGCTCGCTGACGCTGACCAGCATGATGTTCATGATCCCCATGCCGCCGACCAGCAGCGAGATGCCGGCCACCAGCGTCACCACCGTGGTGACGATGCGCAGCACTTGTCCCTCCGTTTCGAGGCGCGCCTGGTCGGTCTGCACCGTGAACGGGGCCAGCGACCCGGAGCCCGGCAGCACGCGGTCCAGGAAGAACTGCACGCGGGTGATCGATTCGGGCAGCCGCGCGGTGTCGCGCGCGCGCATGGTCACCTCCGGGACGTGCGGCCCGCTTGCCGGCCATGCGTAGATGGTGCCGTAGACGTCGAAGAGCAGGTACGAGGTGGCGTCGTCCGAGCCGTCGCCGGCGGAGCCGAGGCCGCGTGCCGCCAGTACGCCGATCACCTGCAGATGGAGGCGGCCGACCTGCACGGTGGCGCCCACGGCGCCCTGCGCGTCGCCGAACAGCGTGCGGGCCACGCGGTTGCCCAGGACGATCACTCGACGGGTCAGTCGCTGGTCGTCTTCGTCCAGAAAACGGCCCGCCAGCACCGGCGGCGACCAGATTTCGTCGTACTCGGGACCGACTCCGAACAGCTGGGCGTTCTCCTCCTTGTTGCGAAAGCCGATCTTGCCATTCCCCCGCAGCACCGGCGTGAGCCAACTGGTGTCGCGCACCAGATCGTGGATGCCGGCCACGTGATAGTCGCGCAGGTATTGCCGCCGCCGCGCATCTTCCTCCCACCAGTTTTCGCCGCGCTCGCTCGCGATCCAGTAGACGCCGCCGCCGAGCGAGGCGACGTCGTCCATCACCGCCCGGCTTCCCATGATGCCGATCGCCATTACCGCGATCACCGACGCGACGCCGATCACCAGGCTGAGGATCGTCAGCGCGGTGCGCAGCTTGTTGTGGCGTACGGTGTCGAACGCCTCGCGGATCCCCTCGGTCGCCTTCACGCCGGTCGCTCCGGGGCGGCCGGCGCATGCATGGCAAGCCGATCGTCGCGGAGGATCTGTCCGTCCCGCAGGTAGATCACGCGCCGGCTGTGGGCTGCGACGTCGGCGTCGTGCGTGACCAGGACGATGGTGGCGCCCGAGCGGTTCAGTTCGGTGAGTATCTGCATGATCTCTCGGCCGGTCGACGAGTCGAGGTTGCCGGTCGGCTCGTCGGCGAACACGATCGACGGGTCGTTGACCAGCGCGCGCGCGATCGCCACCCGCTGCCGCTGCCCTCCCGACATCTCGGTGGGGCGGTGGCGCGCGCGCTCGGCCAGGCCGACGCGTTGCAGGGCATCGGTGGCTCGCCGGCGGCGTTCGCGGCGTCCGACGCCGGCGTAGATCATGGGCAGCTCCACGTTGCGCAAGGCGGTCATGCGCGGCAGCAGGTTGAACGTCTGGAATATGAAGCCGACCCGGTCGTTGCGCACGCGCGCCAGATCGTGGTCCGACATCGTCGATACGTCGGAGCCGGCCAGCTCGTAGGTCCCGGAGCTCGGCCGATCCAGGCAGCCGATGATGTTCATCAGGGTCGACTTGCCCGATCCTGACGGTCCCATGACCGCCACGAACTCGTGATCCTCTATGAGCAGATCGACCCCGGCGAGGGCGGTGACCGTGACATCGGCCCCCATGGGGTAGACCTTGGTGATGCCGGCCAAGCGGATCACGACGGTTCGGCGGGCGCTTCTTCCGCCGGCTCTGCGGCGCCGTCGGGCTCCGGTTCGGCCGGCGCCCCTTCCTGAGCCGGCGTCTCCTGGCCGGCCGTCACCGACAGGCCGTCGCGCAGCAGCGCCAGATTGCCGATCACGACCAGCTCGCCGGGTTCGATGCCGTCGGTCACCTCGATCTGGGTCGGCGTGGACGCGCCGGTGCGAACCTCGCGGCGGTCCAGGAGGTAGCGGCCGCCCTCGCCGTCGACCGGGTTGGCTACGAACGCGATCGTGACGCCGGCCCGTTCGAGCAGGGCGGCGTAGGGGACCACGGTGGCGTCCTGCTTCAGTTCCGCGTCGATGCGCGCGCGGCAGGAGGAGCCGGCCAGCAGGTTGGCTCCGGCCGGCAGGCTGCCTTCGTCTACGTCCACGTCGATGGTGACCAGCGGCACGTTGCCGGTCGTCTCCATGCTGGGCGGCACCATCGTGATCATCCCCGACAGCTCCACGTCGCGCAGGGTCTCGGTAGTGAGGAGGACCTGCTGGCCGACGCGGAGCTTGCCGATGTCGACCTCATCGATCTGAACACCGGCAAGGATGTCGTCCAGAGTCTGCACCGTGGCGACGCTGCCGCCGGAGTTGGTGCGGTTGCCCAGCGTTGCGTCGAGTCCGGTCACGGTTCCGTCGAGCGGCGCCGTCACGGTCGACCGGCGAAGGTCCTGGGCCGCGTTCTCGGCGGCGAGCCGCGCCTGGATCACGTTCGGGTCGTTGGCGATGGTACGCGCGTCGCCGGCGCCGTCCATCGGCGGTTCGGCATCGACCGGCAGGCCGGCCGCGCGGTTGAGATCGGCGCGGGCGGTCTGCAGCGCATCGAACGCTTGGCGCTCGGCCTGCTCCGCCTGCGTCAACTCGTCGTCGGAGACGGTTCCGCTGCGGTGCAGGGATCGTTTGCGCGACAAGGCCTGGACCCGGTCGTTCCAGGCCCGCTCCGACGACACGATGGCGGCGCGCTGCTTGGCCAGGCTGTGCGCCAGCCCCAGCTCGGTCTCGCGCAACGACGCCTGCGTCCGCGTCACAGCGTTGCGCAGCTCGGTCTGCTCGAACTGCACCAGCGTCTGACCGGCGGTGACCCGATCGCCGACCTGCACCGGGATGGCGATCGCCCGCCCCCCCGCGTCGTAGGTGACGTCGACGCTACGCCGCGCACGGAAGGTGCAGCTCCCGACGACGCGCGTCTGCATCGCCGTGGTCACCGCCTCCTCGACCTCCACCGGGACGGCGTCGGCCAGCGGATCGCTGGCGAACAGGCGGCTGAGCGCGAAGCTGGCGACGATCAGCAGGACCACCGCGATTCCCGCGAAGCGGAGCAGCACGCCGGTTCGTCGTTTCATGCCGGAGTTCCTCCTGTGTCAGACGCTCTCATGCCACCCCCATCATGCCAGAACGGCCAGGCGGCCGCCGATGACGGCGTCGATCACCGCCCACAACACCGCGATGCACCCAGTCTGCGCGATGGCGCGCCGCGCGGGAAGGCGCAGCAGCATCGCCGCCCCGAACGCCAGCACCGTCAGCGCCCACAGCGCGAACGGATCCGACAGCAGCACCGCGAACCGCTCCACGATCCCCGGCAGGTTCCAGTCGATCAGCGATGCCAGGTCGAAGCGCACGGTGATCGACTCCCGGTACTCGGCGACCGTGGTGGCGTTCGCGGCCGACTCCGGGTCGGTCGCCAGGGTGAGCGCCCCGGACAGCAGCCGCCGTACGGCGAGCGGCACGAATGCAACGCCGACCAGACGGATCGACGCGCGCGGCCGGTCCGGCGCCGTCGGCTCTTCGCCGCCGAAGAAGAGCGCCAGCACGATCAACGCCACCCAGGTCAGCCCCAGGGCGGCCAGGAGGACGGCCGAGGCCAGCATCACCCGAAACGTCTTGGCGCCCGACGTGGACGGCGCGGTCAACCGGTTGTAGATATTGGCCTGCTGCTGCTGAATGTCCCGCTCGCCGCTGAGCACCGCGTTGCGTTCGGCGATCTGGCGCGACTCGACCAGCGCGATTTCACGGACCACCGGCGACCGGTAGTGCCACAGGGTCAGGACCTCGCCGGCGGCGGTGGCGACGAACACCAGCGCCAGCAGGGCGAACATGGAGAAGGTCGGCGTGTGCTCGGGGCGGAACGCCCGACCCGGCTGCGTAGCCGCGCGCGCCAACGACGCAAGGAACCGCACGCGAAGAAAGATAGTACGCCGACGGGCGATCCGTCACGCGACCGCTACGTATACGCCACCCGCGGTTTGATCACCAGCTCGGTGATGCAGGCGCGGTCGGGGAGGGTGGCGGCCAGCAAGGCGGCGGCCGCGACGTCCTCCGGCTGCAACATGGCCCGCCGCCGCTCGGCGCTCACCGGCTCCGGGCGCTGCTCCAGGATCGGCGTCTCCACCTCTCCGGGAAGTATGGCCGTGCACCGGATGCCGTGGCGGGATTCCTCGTCGTTGATGACCGACGTCAGGCCGACCACGCCGTGCTTGGCGGCGCTGTAGGCGGCCCCGGCCAGGCTCGATCCCCAGCGTCCGGCGGTGGAGGCGACGTTGACGACGGTGCCTCCGCCGGCGGCGCGCATGGCCGGCAGCGCGGCGCGGACGCAGTAGAAGACGCCCGACAGGTCGACCGCCACCGTCCGGTCCCAGTCGGCGAGCGACACCTCCGCGACCGAGCGGGGATTGGTGTTGATGCCGGCGTTGTTCACCAGGATCGTGGCCGGTCCGTGCGCCTGCGCCGCGTCCCGGAAGGCGGCCTGCACGGCGTCCCGGTCCGATACGTCGCAGGGACGGACGCGCACGCGATCGGCGCCGAGCCGGCCGGCGACGTCGGCGAGCGGCTCGGCGCGCCGGCCGACGAGCGTTACCGCGGCGCCCGCGTCGTGCAGGGCGGCGGCGATGGCGGCGCCGATGCCGGTTCCGGCGCCCGTAACGATTGCGGCGGCGCCGTCGAGCGCCGCCATCACGATCTTCCGGCGGGGAGCATGCAGTGCTTCATCGCGGCGGCAGTGTAGGATGGCGGACGCCGCGATGGGAACCGAACCGACGCCGCGCCTGCGGCGGGCCGCGATCGTCGTCCTGACCGCCGCGGCGGTGACGGTCACCGCCGCGCTGGTGATCGCGGTGGCGGCGCCCCCATCCCCGGTCGAGGTGGCGGAACGGTTCCTGCGCGCCCGCTACGCGCGGCAGGCGGAGCGGCTCCATGAGCTCGCCTCGGCGGCGGACCGAGCCGAGCGGACGCTGGCCGAGTTCATCGCGGTCAACCCGCCGTTCCCGGCATCGTTGCAGCCCGCCGTCGACGCCCTGGCGGAGGCGATACGATTCCTCGACGCCGACACCGAGGCGGCCGGCGATCAGGCGCGGGTGACGATCCGCGCGGCGCTCCCCAACTCCGCCGACCGCGATCTCGGCCCGCTGCTGCAGGCCGCGCAGGCGGACCGCGCGTTCGGCGGCACGGCATCGCCGGAGGGGTCGCCGGCGGAGGTGGCGCGGGGCATACGCGCCGACGCGCGCGCCGGCCGCCTGCCGATGGTGGAGGTGACCGAGACGGTCGACCTGATCCGCGAAGGCGGCCGCTGGCGCGTGATCATGGGCTGGGACGCCGATCTGCCGGTGACGCTGCGCGCCGAAGTGGCCGGCGGCGTGCCGCTGGAGTTCACGATCCTGACCGCGCCGGAGTTGCGCCTGCGGCCGGGGGAGACCGGGCGCGCCGCCTTCGCGATCCGCAACACCGCCGACGAATCGCTGCGGGTGATGGCCGCGCACGCCTACTCGCCGCCGGCCGCGCAGCGCCACGTCGAGCTGATCCGGTGCTTCTGCTTCTTCGAGGAGCGCCTGGAGGCCGGCGAGTCCCGTGAGCTGTCGCTGGTGTTCCGGCTCGGCTGGGACCTGCCGAGCGCGATCGACGCGGTCGCCATCACCTACCGCTACGACCGCAGCGCCGCCGGCGGTTAGCGGCTGCCGCCCTCGACCCCTCCGGGCGCTACAGGCGTACCGGCTGTCCGGTGCGCACCGACTCGAGCGCCGCCTCGCTGATGACCGAGCCGAACGCGCCGTGGCGGCCGGGCGATCCGTTTTCCGCGGCGCCGCGAGCCAAGTCGATCAGGTTGGCGGAGGGAGCGCCGACCGGGTAGTTGTCCTCGGCCGGCAGCGGCTCGTAATCGGTGCGGCCGCCGGCGCCGTCCACGCTCAGCGTCCCGTCCCACAGCTCCTGTTCCAGGACGCCGCCGGTGCCGTGCACGCGCAGCTCGTAGTGCATCTTGGCGGGCGTGGCCGCCCCGTTGGACGCCAGGCTGACCAGCGTCCCGTCGTCGAGCACGATCACGATCGCGTCGTAGACGTCGACCGCGGCGCCGTCGTTCTCGAAGCGCGCAAACACCTCGACCGGCCGGCGCTCGGTCAGGTAGCTGACGTAGGCGGCCGGGTGGGAGACCTGGGTGTATATCTGACCGCCGCCGGCGATCGCCGGGTCGCTGTAGGAGGTGACGCCGGGGACCAGATAGGGCCGCTGGTGCTCCGGGCGCGCCTCCTCCTTGCCGGGCATCGCCTCATCCCACTCCAGGCCGCGGTAGAGGCGCTCGGTGAGGTTGGTGAACAGGATGGTGATCATCCGCACCGTGCCGATGCCGCCGGACCGGAGCACGCGGCGCGCTTCCTGACAGTGGCGCGTGAAGTGATAGGTGGTGCCGACCATCAGGTGCAGCCCCTTCGCGTCCGCCAGGCGGACCAGTTCCTGCCCTTCGGCGCCGCGGATCGTGAACGGCTTCTCGATCAGCACGTGCAGGCCGCGTTCGAGCGCCGCCTTGCCCTGCGCGTAGTGCAGCGCCGGCACCGAGCTGATCACCGCCGCCTGCAGGCCGTCGATCGCCAGCACCTCGTCCGCCGTGGTACAGGCATGCGGCACGCCGAAGTCGCGGGCGGTGCGCTCCGCCGTCTGACGGTCGTGATGCTGAACCGCTACCAGGTCGGCGTGGGGATTGTCCCGCAAGGCCGGCACGTGGGCGGTCGTCCCCCACCAGCCGGCGCCGATCACCGCGCATTTCACTCGCTCCATGCGCGCCAGCATAGGGCCGGCGGCGCCGCCGCTCAACCGCCCGGTCGGTCGGGCGCGAAGCTGCTATCGTGGGCGGCCATGCAGAGGATCAGGCGAGCGCAGGCGATGCGCTACGAGTTCACCGCGGGCGAGCCGCTCATCACGGTAGAGCAGGGCGAGAGCTTTCAGGTGGAGACCGAGGACGCCGGCTCCGGACTGATCACCTCCCCGGCGATGGCCGACCGCATCCCGTCGCTGCCGACCCGCCGCTCCACGCCGCCGAAGAGCAATCCGGTGGGCGGTCCCATCGCGGTGGCCGGCGCGCGGCCGGGCGATCTGCTGGAGGTGGAGATCGAGGCGATCGACCTGCAGCCGACCGGCTATACCAACTGGGGCCCGGACCGCACGAAGATCGGCGACGACTTCCGCTGGCCGGAGCTGAACCGGTGGACGGTGCGCGTGTTCGAGCACCGCGACGGCGCCACCTTCCTCGACGGCGAGCGGCTGTGGCCGACCCGGCCGATGGTCGGCTGCATCGGCGTCGCCCCGGAGCGGGAGGCGCTCAACACCTCGACCGGCCAGACTGTCTCCGGCGGCAACCTCGACTCGCGCGACGTCACGGTGGGGACGCGCGTGCAGATCAACGTGTACCACCCGGGCGCGCTGCTGTTCCTGGGCGACGTGCACGCCAGCCAGGCGGACACCGAGTACTACGGCACCGCCGACGAGACGCGGGCGGTGGTGCAGGCGCGCTGCCGGGTGATCGCGGGCAAGCGCATCCCCGGCATCCGGCTGCTGAAGCGGGACTCGATCGTCGCCCTGCGCACCGGCGCGCCGCTGGCCGTGCTGGTCGACCAGGCGGTCGAGGACCTGATGCGCTGGCTGGTCGACGACTACGGCGTGAGCGCCGAACGGGCCTACCTGCACACCTGCGTCAACCCCGACTTCCGCATCAACGTCTACCAGTACACGCTGGGCCTGGCGACCGTGGGCGCCGAGTTGCCGGTCAGCTACCTGCCGTCCTGACGCGCCGTTGACATTTCCGGTGCATCGGCTATAGGGTGAGACGGTAGTCATCATGCAACGGAGCCGGCCGGCAACCAAAGATCACGCGTTGCGATCCGGGACTGACAGACGACCAAGCGGCGCTGGAACTTGTACGCAACGGGTTGGCCGATCCGCCGGAAGCGCCACTCGACGTCGATCGATTTCTTGCCACGCCTCGGCCTCGTCTTCCGAACGGCCTGAGCGTCAGCGAACTCGTCGTAGCGGAACGAAGGACCGGGCGCTGAGATACTCTGCGGCTGGGGCCGCGGATGTGATGCAACTGGCGGCCGCCTTGACCGCTGCCAGAGGAGAGCCCGCCACCCTGGAGTGGTAGTCAGCGACGGTCGCCTCTCGCAAGCCGCACAGATCGAAGGATTCTCAGTTCTGTAGATTTGCGCTGCACGAGAGCTTCCGGCCGATGCCGTAATCGTTTCATCAGGTGAGATCGTTCCGTTTGCTATTCAATGCAGATGTCTCGAAGGCAACATTTCATCGTCGCCGGTATATTCCCTCGCCACGGCTCACGTCCGCTATACTCTCTACCGTCGTCAAGCGTTGCGGTCAGCACTACGTCTCTTCCGTCGGGACCTATGCTCAGAGATACGGTCCCGCCCGGAACAAACCACGTCAGGTCGATCTCGCCTTTCGGCGTCGCGCACACATCCGGCGTTGGAAGATCCGATGGCAAGTCGATCACGAGTGCCGCAGCGGCAGATACCGTCGCCGAACCAAGCGGGCCGGCATCATCGTCCGCCCGATCGACATCGCCATGATCTACGGCCAGCGCTTCGTCGAACTGTTGCTTGAGGCGCCCGAAGGTAGCCTCATCGATGCCGGTGGCCGCCTCAATGGTCGCCCACGGTACCGCGCGTCCCAGGAACCCTTGGATGATTTGCAACTTACCCTTCAGTTCGTTTTCCCGGCGGGTCAGCTCAGCTTCCCGGCGGGCCTTCCGGATGCCTTCCTGGATGCCCCGCTCGATCATCCGGTGCACGTAAGTCATTACATCTTCTCCTCGCGTTCGACCGTGAACAGCAGCTCGGTCTCGCGGCCGTGCCAGTCGTCACGGCCTCGCGGACTGCGGTTGGTCCGCGGCGTGATCGTCGGGCATGGGACCGGCGACGACCGTAGCGCCATGCTGATCCGGCGTCAAGTCTCGGAGCGAGAGATCGGGCAGGGTCTCCAGTTGCGGGTCCAGTGCTGGTCGCTCTGCACGTGGCCGGACCGGACGCTCTTGCAGACGTTGGCCTGAAACTCCGCCGCCGGAAACCTGCGCACCAGCCGCACTACGACCCCTTCCCGCTCTCCCCCGAGGGCGGACGGCTCGGCATGGGCCTGCTCCAGGAACGCGCGCAGCTCGGCAACCGAACGAAAGCGCCCCTTGAACAGCACCGGCACCAGCGGAATATCACGCTGCCGCACGTACGCTTCGAGATCGGCAAAGGCGGCGAACGCGCCGTCGCCGCTGCGCAACGCGAAAGCGTAGAACGTCGCTTGCTCCGCGACCGGTCCGTACTCGATGCTGTGCACGCCGTAGATGTCCTCGCCGTACAGGAAGACGCCGGGTTCGGTTACCTTCCAGGCGTGGTGCTTCTTCATCATCGCCATCCACTTGCCGGTCGACGGGGCGGCCACGCTGCGCGCGTAGACCGCGCCGGCATGCAGCAGCGTGTTGCCGCCGTCCAGCTTCTCGGTCACGACGATCTCCGCGCCGACGAACCGCTCCGGGTTCATGTGCACGTCGTCGCCGCGGCCAATCGTCGGAGACCAGGGCCAATACGGCGTGCTGGGATACTTCGCGTCCGCTGGCAAGCCGGAACCCCGGCTCACGGTCGCGTGCGTCCGGTTCGCTCCGAGATGTAGAACGTTCAGCATTCTCCCTGCTCTCTCCTACGGCTGCTCACGCCAAGAAGCGATTCGACACAATGGGCACCATGGCACCTATGAATCTCTCTCGATCCTGTAGCGCGCGACAATCAGGATGAGAACCGAGTGTCGCAACGGCAGGACGATGCCATAAGCGGTCGTGGGTTGGCAAGCACGGGAAACAGCGACAGGAGGCGTCGTCGAGGGTCCCATAGAACCGGTCAGATCGGCGCCGGGAGGCCTGATGGCGCTCGTAAGTAACGCGGTGCGCGTTGGCGAACGCCGGACGCCGACATTCGCACCTTTACCAGCAATAGTTCCCGTCGATCATAGCTCTAATTTAGTCCATATAGATCGCGAATTGCTTCTATATTATCCTTAAAGTCGGACTTGCTGCAGTTCATATACTGGGCTGCCGAGTGGTCTGAAAGGTAGCGCTTATCATAGCAATCTGTCACGACTTCAGAAAACGTGCCGCGTCGTATATCCGGTGTGGTGCGGATGGGAAAGTAGTCGAGTGTGGAGTCTTCCGCTGCCTTTTGCTCATCGGAAGGCACCGCATCAAGTGACCGATCCTCCGTCAATTCATAGCGACCATAACAAGAGTTCCTGATGTGATAGCAGGCGGCCGTATGGCTGATTCCGAAGGTCTCCATGACCTCTCGTATAGGATCCGTTCGACGGCCGGTCAGGACCATGTTACGCACAGCATTCCGGGGAGCGAGAAAGGCGATTGCGAAAGCATTCGCTCGTTGCTCCACGTAATCCGTCGCAGTGACCTGAGGATCAACTTCATTCGCCTGATACGTGTCTACGCGCACATGCTCCAGGTACTGTATGGGATCGAACAACAGATGCCCAAGTTCATGAGCGAGCGTAGCTCGCCGCACCCAAACATTGGAGTTCGCGCCGATCGTGTTGAGAACGATTCCCCGGGCTTCCCCGTGTTCGTCATTGCTCACGGCAATGGTCGCCCCGGCGATGTTGGCGGACAGTCTCGTCTGAATCACCGGGATTCCGAGAGTCTTCTCCACCAGTTCTTTCATAGAGACGATCGGTCTGTCGCCGATGTTCAGACGCTGTCGTGCACGTTCGGCGAGATTGTATCCGACCTTGTATGCTGGAGAAATCGCCGTGCCGTAGTCGTCAGTCGGGTCAAACCACCCAATGCCGTCCTCCATCCCGAGCCAGCGCTGCAGCCGGTGCTGCGTTCGGATCACGGAAGCGGAATGAGCGAACTTGAGTACCGCGGTCGGACTCAGACCGACCGCACCGGTAGCTGTCGGAGGTCGCAATGTCTTGAGGCGGACGGCCAAGCCTGCATCCGCTTCACCGGTTGGCCGGTATCCGAGCCGTAGCTCGTCAAGGCCCAGGATGAACCCGATACGTTCCAGATGACCGGTTTCATTGTCAACGCTTCGATGACCGGCTCGCTTCACGACCTCGAGGGCAAGGTCGCTCTCACGGGCAACGGCGGAGTCGGTCAAGCCAAGCTGTTCGATGCGACTGCGTATGGTCGGCTCCATGCTGCCGCCGGAACGAATCAAGATTGCGCTTCCGTATTCTACCGCCTCTTCGAGTATGCGCATCCCATACGCTTGGTATGCTTCCCACGCGGTCAAAACATGTCCGGTCGGACATCGGGATGCATCGAACACCCCGAGTTCATTCCTTCCTCTTACGAACAGGAGGTTCGATTCGAGCGCAGCCTGTGTCGCGCTCAAGTGACCCAGCTTGGGTCCGAATACGGCTGCTACGTTACTCATTCCACGACTCCAGAACTCGCCTTGCACGGCCCGTCTCACGATTCCATCCCAGTGACTTTACGATATATTTGAAGGATGAAAATACGCCTATTGCGTCATCGAGTTGCCGTTCGTTCAATGGGGGAAAGCGCCCGGAACCACCGGATACAAATATACGGTTGACGTCAGAGAACCAGAGTTCGCCGCCGATGTAAGCTGACTTGCCACCGGTTATATTGGTATGTTTTGGACAATGAAAGTCGAGAATAGCCATAGGACTCTCGATAAGATAGGGTATCCCGCGATAGTCGATCACCCATAGGTAAGTATTGCGGACAGAATCTTCGGGTTTCTGAGGATTACCGAATTTCACGCCCGAGGCCGGAGCCTGTCGCAGAAATGCCAAGCCATCCTTGGATTCGATCTCTTTCGACTCATGAGGATGGTCGATCTTCTTTGGTTCACGTGGTTGATAGTGACCGCGGAATTCGTCCAACGCTGAGGTCGTCAATCCTATCGCACCAGGCATCGGTGGACCCCGTAATCCGGCCGGAGCATGGGCATCATAAGGACTGTGGCAGCGGTACAGGGGATTCGTGGAGATGAGGAACCGTGTCCCATGCTTTCTAGAGAGGCGGCCCTGTTCAGGTTCTGCAGCCGTTCGCTCTCGATGAACTCGGTCAACGCTTCCCTCTTCCTCCCTGATGGTCCGGGGATGATACCGATAGCGTATACCGATAGCGCAAGCAGCGTCAACCCTCACCCCACTTCGGGCGCACTTCCCAAACGTAGGTAGCTTCGGGCGGCCTGGGTAGCGACAATCAGGACGAACCGAGCGACAATCAAGATGAGAAGCCCCAGTGTCGCAACGGCGGGACGATGCCACAAGCGGGCGTGGGTTGGCAGCAAGGGGCGGCGGGCTGATGGCGGACGCCTCCCGACGTGCCGGTCATCGCCGGCGGACTTCCACGGGCGGGAGTTTCCGTGCCGGCGCCCGAAATACCTCTTCGCTGTGCCACTTCACGTACTTCTCATGAGGCTCACCGGCGTCGTTCTGAGGAGGACGCACGGGCTGGCCATGGTAGTCCAGAAGCCAGCGAATCGCCGCGCTCGCACCATTGATCTCCTCCGATACCAGCGACCGGTATCCGGCTCCGCCGGCTACTCTTTCCAAACCGACCGCCCCACGATCGAACGCTCCGTGGTGGAACGTGCACAGCGCCAGTCCGTTGGTGACGCGATCCGGACCGCCGTGGGAGTGCCACTGGATGTGCGCGGCTTCGAGGCCCATCAGGTCGTCCTTGAGCCGCAGGTCGAAGCCGCAGATCGCGCACCGGCGCTCGTATGCGGTCAGCACCAAGTCGCGGAAATGGGGATCACGACGAAGTCTGGATTTCTCTTCCTCCTCCACCGCGCCCGCCAGCCCTACGGTCTCCAGGACGTGCTGGTGCATCGAAACGGGGAAATGCTCGTCCACGATCCAGTGTGCCGCCGCCCGTGCGCTCGCAGGATCGGCGGCAAGCAGCCGGTACAGCGGCTCAGGCAGGCCGCCGGTGATGCCGCGCTCTTGCAGCTCGGTCTTGTACAGATCGCCGCTTCTGGTCCGGCGCAGCGAATCGGCTCCGGGGATCTCCCACAGCCCATCCGTAACCAGGCGGCCGAACGGAAACTCGGGGTGGTGCGTCTGTCGCGGCGGCCCGAAGTGCCGGAGCAGGCCGGTAAGCGTCTCCTCGATCTCGTTGAACGGGGCGAGGCGTTCTGCTCCTTGAGCGGCCCGTCCCATCGCCAACAGCAGCAGCAACGGCTTGTGGGGAGCGCGTTGCCTGCCCTGCTTCCAGACGTTGAGATTGGTCAGCTTCTGACGAAACTCGTCCAGCGTCATCTTATCGTAGTTACCGGATCGATCAGATCATGCTGCAAGCCGTGGGGTCCCAACGCGCTCTGTCTGTGATACAATCCGGATATGGGAAACGCTGCGACTCGACCGACACCCAAAGTGACCGAGTCCCTCCGCGCGCGGTTCGATCTGACGGCCGCCGAGATCGAGTACTGGAACTCCTTGACATCCGGGGAGCAGGAGCAGCACTACTCGGCGGCGCTTGCCGATATACGATTCAGCGTGCTGCAAGAGAACGCCTACGGCAAGCGGGGACAGCGCGGGAACTACGGCCCGGGATGCAGCTTGGCCCAGGCCATCAACGTCGCGTTCAGCAGCTCTCCTCAGGAGCTTGCGCGGCACCGTGCCGAAGACGAGCGCCGCCGTGCCGAGCGTGGCGCCACGCTGCACGTGTGCTGCGAGTGCGGGCGCCGCGCTCCGGAACGGTACGCTCTGGTCTGTGGAGACGTAGCGCAGTGCTTCCCGTGCTGTCGCAGGCTCGGAACGTTGCCCGGCCTGGTACCGGCCGAGACTGCCGACGAGCGCGCAGCGCTGAAGACCGCCCGCGAGGCTACTGCCTGACCCGCCGGAGTTGAGCGCCTTCGGTCGAGCATCGGGCTGGAACATGGTCGATCCGAGTTGCAGTCGACGTGACGCTTCTTGTCGCAGCGCTACACGCAGCCGGGGTGGGACGCGCCGTGGAGCAGGGGATAGTCCGGTTTCTCCTCCGGCGGTCCGGTCCAGCGCGAGCGCGCGCTCATGTAGTGCACGGCCAGGCCGCGGCGCCGGTGCGGCGTGCGGTTCGGCCCCGAACGGTGCAGGAGCACGCTGTGATGGAACGAGGCGCTGCCGGCGCTGAGCGTGATCGGTACCTCGCGCGCCAGGTCGATCGCCTCGTCCGGCACCTGCTTGTCCGTGCGGTCGCCCACTACCCACGCCTGGCTGTGGTCGCGGATGCCCTGCCGGTGGCTGCCGGGGATGACCCACAGGCAGCCGTTCTCCAGCGTGACCTCGTCCAGCGCCACCCAGGCGGTGACCAGATCGGTCGGTT
This sequence comes from Spirochaetia bacterium, assembly GCA_965203515.1. Lineage (GTDB taxonomy): Bacteria > Spirochaetota > Spirochaetia > SZUA-6 > Bin103 > CATQHW01. The sequence goes on along the minus strand of OZ241907.1, from coordinate 1,984,788 downwards.
CGATCGTGAAGTATGCGGAATCCTGATGATACGGCTTCTCCACGCCGCCGGGCGGCTTCATGAAGGTCTGGTCGCCGAACAGCTTGACGTCGGGGCCGAGCAGCGCGGTCGCCACCTGCAGGAGGCCGGGATGGCGCGCGAATGCCAGGAAGAACGGATCGTGCGGCGCCGCGCCGTTGATCTTGCGCAGCGTGTCCAGGGACCGGCCCTTGTCCCGCGCGCCCGGTTCGTACTCCAGGCCGGCCTCCGGGAACGGGATCCGCCCCTCGGCGATCCCTTCGATGTGCTCGCGCGTCCGCCGCAACTCGTCCGCCGTCAGGATGTCCTCCACCACCGTGAAGCCGTCGTGGCGGTACGCCGCCACCTGCTCATCCGCAATGCTCATGCCGTACACCTCCTGGAACCATTATCGCAGATCGCCCGTCGACGTCACGACGGCAGCCGCGACGGTCCCGCAAATGGCGAAGATACCACCCTACTAAAGCCATCGAGTGGCTACGATAGCCCTTGATTTCAGCCATCCTCCACGGTATGGTGAGCCGGCGACCCGGTAAGACTGCTGTGCAACGAGAGGTGGACGCCGTGCTGGACGATTGGGCAGAGGGCGACGGCCGCCGTCCGCTGCTGATCCGGGGCGCCCGGCAGGTCGGCAAGACCTACGCGGTCACGGCCCTTGCCGAACGGACGTTCGCCGACTTCGCCTCGATCAACCTGGAGCAGGAGCCGCGCTACCGGCGCTGCTTCGACACCCTGGACCCGCAGGAGATCCTGGACCGGATCGGCGTGCTGCGCGGGAAGCCGGTCGAGCCGGGCCGGACGCTGCTCTTCCTCGACGAGATTCAGGAGTGTCCTGCCGCCATCATGGCGCTGCGCTACTTCTACGAGCAGGCGCCGGACCTGCACGTGATCGGAGCCGGATCGCTGCTGGAGTTCGCCTTGGAGGCGGAGCGGCTCCGTATGCCGGTGGGCCGCATCCAGCCGCTGTTCATGCACCCGCTGTCGTTCGCGGAGTTCCTGCCGGCGGTCGGCCAGGAACCCGCGCGGCAGGCTGCGCGGTCGATGGCCGGCGTGAGCGCCCCCGTGCACGACCACCTGAGCGCGTTGCTGCGCACCTATCTGCTGCTCGGCGGCATGCCGGCCGTGGTGGCCGAGTACCGGGCGACCGGCAGCATCGCGCGGGCAGCCCGCGTTCAGACCGCCATCACCCAGACGTTTCGCGACGACTTCGGCAAGTACGCTCGGGCGGCCCGTCATCCCCACCTCGATCGGGTCTTCCTGCACGCCGCGCGGCTGGTCGGGCGCAAGTTCGTCTACTCCAAGGTCGACCCGGACAGCCGGTCGCGTGATCTGCGCTCGGCGGTGGAGCTGTTGGAGAAGGCCGGCGTGGTGCACCGCGTATGCTCCACCTCGGGAGCCGGCCTGCCGTTGGGAGCGGAAGCGGACGACCGCCACTACAAGCTGGTCATGGTCGACGTCGGGCTCATGCAGAATCTGAGCGGCGCCGCCGAGCAGCTTCTGGACGGCGATCCCATGCGGATCGACGACGGAGCGGTCGCCGAGCAGTTCGTGGGCCAGGAGCTGCTGGCGTACCGCAGCCCGTACGAACGTCCGGAGCTGAGCTACTGGCACCGGCGGCAGAAGAACAGCAGCGCCGAGGTCGACTACCTGACGGTGGCGGCCGGTCGCGTGGTGCCGGTCGAGGTCAAGGCGGGCAAGACCGGACGGTTGCGGAGTCTGGCCGTGTTCGCGGAGCGGTATCGACCGCCGCTGGCCGTGCGCGTCTACGGGGGGCGCCTGCGCCGCGACGGCGACATCGTGTCGGTCCCGCTCTACGGTCTGGAGCGCCTGCGGCCGTTCCTGACCGAGGCGATCCGTTCCTGACCGCTCGGTCGATGCGGGCCAGCCGCGGTCGGCCGGCTCAGGGGATGGCGTAGGCGCCGCCCGGCTCCAGGATCGTCACCGCCTGTCCCGCCGCGGCCGCCTTGCGCTTGAACTCCTGCGGATCGACGGCGATCTGCTCGAAGGTGTTGAAGTGCATCGGCAGATGCATGCGCGCGCCGATGAACTCCGTCGCCTTGACCGCGTCGTCGATGCCCATGGTGAAGTTGTCCCCGATCGGCAGCAGCGCGGCGTCGAACGGGCCGTTCAACTCGGCGATGAGCTGCATGTCCAGGAACACGCCGGTGTCGCCGGCGTGGAAGATGCGCTTGCCGCCGGCGCGCAGGATGATGCCGGCCGGGTTGCCGAACGCCTCGCCATTCGGTCCGGTGGAGCCGTGCTGGGCGATGGTGAGCTTGACGTAGCCGAACGGGAACTGCCGGCCGCCGCCGATGTGCAGCGGGTGGGCGGCCAGCCCCTTGTCGGCGTAGTGCGACGCGATCTCGTAGTTGGCGACGATCAGCGCGCCGGTGGCGCGGGCGATCTGTTCCGCGTCGCCGATGTGGTCGGCGTGACCGTGGGTGAGCAGGATCGCGTCCAGCGTGCGGAAGTGCTCGGGGCCGACGTCGGCCGCCGGATTGCCGGACAGGAACGGATCGATCAGCAGGCGGTGCTCGCCCTGCACCTCCCAGCACGCGTGACCATGAAAGATGAGCGTCGGCATAAGGGGATCTCCACTACCGGATGGGGTGAGCCCATCATCCCATCCGGAGGGCGCCTCCGTCGAGGGCGAACGGTCGGCGGGCGAACCGGCGCGTCTCATGCTACGCTGGCCGGCATGGCACGCGAAGGGGTCGTCAAGCGTTCGACCGAGGTGCCGTGCGCGCCCGTGGCCGCCGGCACCGCGACCGAGACGTCGGTGCTGATCGGTCCGGATGACGGAGCGCCGAACTTTGCCATGCGGCGCTTCAGGATGGGCGAGGGAGGCGGCATGCCGCGCCACACCAACGTGGTGGAGCACGAGCAGTACGTGGTCCGCGGCCGGGCGCAGGTCACGGTCGGCGATACGGTGCATCAGGTCGCGGAGGGCGACGTGTTGCTGATCCCCGGCGGCACGCCGCACTCGTATCAGGTGACGCAGGCGCCGTTCGAGTTCCTGTGCGTCGTCCCGAACGGCGAGGATCGCATCGAGCTCTGCTGATCGGAGCGGGCCTCCCGGCGGCGCAGGCGGCCCGCTCCGCGTCAGGACGGCGGAGCGAGCCCCAGCCTGCGGTATTGCTCCGGCGGCGCGTCCGCCTCGGCCATCAGCCGCACCAGGTGGTCGATCATGCGCGCCTCTATCGCGTCGTCTTCCAGCGGTGTCGTCTGCCCGGGGTCGTTCCGCAGGTCGAACAGCCGTGATCGGCTTCGATCGGCGTGCCGGCCTCGCTCCGCCCCGAACCGCTCCCCGGTCGGAATGCGCAGGGTCCGCAGGCCCTTGGTAAAGGAGAACGGCTCGGCCAGCGTCGCCTCGCGCAGCTCGCCGGCGCCGAAGCGGGCGCGCATGCGCGCCGGCATCAGCGTGTAGTCGTAGAGCTCCTGATCGTCGATGTCCCGGGGGCCTCGCCAGTAGACGTAGCGGCCGTCGGTGACGTTCACGTGCGCGCCGTGCTGGCCGAAGATCGCGGCGTCGCGCACCGGCCGGTCCCGTTCCAGCACCGGCGCCAGGTCGCAGCCGAGCATGTCCGGGAACCGCTCGAACCCGAACCACGACAGCAGCGTGGGTCCCAGGTCGATCGACGGCTGCACCAGCGCCTCGCGCCGCTCGCCGCGCGCGCCGGACCGCGGGTCCCACACGAAGAACGGCGTGTGCGACACCTCTTCGTAGTAGGGCGCCCACACCTTGGCCCAGCACTCGTGTTCGCCGAGCAGGAAGCCGTGGTCGGTCCAGACGATGAACATCGTGTCGTCCCACAGCGCCAGCTCGTCCATGGCGTCGAGCACGTCGCCCAGCCGTGCGTCGCACATCGAGACCAGGGCCGCGTACTCATGGCGCATGTGGTCGACCAGGTCCGCGTCTTCGCTGACGTAGTCGTAGCGCGGCCAGTCGAACACCGGTCCGTTCTTGGCGCGCCACGCCGCGTAGTGCTCGGCGTACCGGTCCCGGAACTCGCGATTGCTGAAGAACGGCTCGTGCGGATCGAAGGTCTCCATGTGCAGGAACCAGTTGTCGTCGCCGCGGTTGCGGCGCATGAACTCGATGCCGGCCGCCACCGTCTGCGACTGCGGCAACTCGGCGGTGGTGCGCATGAAGAGGCGGTTGACGCGGTCCTGGGTCTGCGACGGGTGGTCGGAGGCATTCCGGCCGATGGCGTTGCCGGTCGGCGGCGGGGTGACCATGCCGATCCAGGGATCGCCCTCCTGACCGCGAAAGAACTCCCAGCTCCGGTAGCGGGCGTGGTAGTTGGCGCCGCCCTCTTCCCAGTAGTGGTAGTGGTCGGACGACAGATGGGTGTAGACGCCGTTCTGCCGCAGGAAGTCCGGTACCGAATCGTCGAACGGCTCGATCGGCCCCCAGCTTCGATGCAGGAAGTTGGGCCGGCCGGTGTGCAGGTCGCGCCGCGCCGGCATGCACGGCATGGAGCAGATGTAGGAGCGGTCGAATACCGCCGTGCGCTCGGCCAGCCGGGCGAAGTTGGGGGCGTGCACCGGCGGCGCGCCGGCGCCGCCGTAGGGGGGCAGCAGGTGGCGGTTCAGGGAATCGAACATCAGCATCACGCACTTCATCGGCGGTTCCTCTTAAGGGGAGGGTAGCACGGCGCCGCTGACCTCATCGCGCCCGATCTGCTATCGTGTCGGTCGAAAACGTGCAGCATCCCATGCGCATGCCGGTCTTCGATGCCAACGTCGCGGTCGGCGACGCCAAGTACGGTCTGTCGCCGCTCCGCGGGCGCCGGCAGCTCCTGGCGGAGATGGACCGCCACGGCGTCGGCCGCGCCCTGATCTACCACGCCAACAGCCACCAGCCGCTGGTCGACGGTACCGTGACCGATGACGAGCTGGACGAATGGCGTGACGAGCGGCTGCTCCCGCAGTGGACGGGATGGCCGACGCCCGCGTCGATCGAGTGCCTGCAACGGCGCCACGCGGCCGGCGACCTGACCAGCGTCCGCATCTGCGCCGGCGGCGACCGCGTGCTGTCGCCGTTTCAGCCGTGGCTGTACGGCGAGCTGCTGACGTGGCTGGCGGAGATCGGCGCGCCGGCGGTGATCGAGTTGCCGGAGCTCGACCCCGACGTCATCGTGCGCACGCTGCAGGCGTTCCCGCGCCTGCGCAGCATCCTGGTCGGCGCCCATCCCACGCACGCGATCTTCGTGCCCGCCATGCTGCGCGCGGTCGAAGGCATGCACCTGGAGCTGAGCCGCTACGAGCCGCTGGGCGGCGTGGAGAGTCTGTGCGGGGAGTTCGGCTCATCGCGGCTGCTCTACGGATCGTGGTATCCGCGCTACGCGATGGGGACCATGGTCCACTATCTGCGCACGATCCGCCTGTCGGACGCCGACCGCGCGGCCGTGTTGGGCGGGACCCTGCAAGGGCTGCTGGGGCTCGGCGCGTGATCATCGACTTCCACGGCCATACCGGCATGGACGCCTCGGCGGCGGAGATGCTGCGCGCCATGGACGGCGCCGGCGTGGACCGTTCGTGCCTGTTCAACATCTTCCATCCCGCCGGCACGCGGGCCAACGATCAGACCGCGGCGTTCTGCGCCGCCCACCCGGACCGCTTCACAGGGTTCGCCTTCGTGTCGCCGCACCTGTCGGCCGCGGAGATCGACGCCGAGTTGCGCCGCGCCTTCGACGACCTGGGCATGGCGGCGATCAAGATCTATCCGCCGTACACGCCGTGGCCGCTCGACCACGAGCGGTACTGGCCGATCTACCGCTTCGCGGACGAACGCGGATTGGCGGTGATCAGCCATACCGGCAGGGAGTGGCAGGCCGAGCCCCGGCACCTGTCGGCCGTCGCTCCGCTGTTTCCCGGCGCGCGCTTCGTCGCCGGTCATAGCGGCAACGTGCAGCCGTACCGCGGGCAGGCGATCGCCGCCGCGCGGGCGTTTCCGAACGTCTACCTGGAGACCTGCTCCACCTTCCGCACGCCGGGGGTGATCGAAGAGCTGGTCGCCGAGGGGGGCGAGGACCGGGTGCTGTTCGGGTCCGACCTGCCGCTCATGGACCCGCGCAGCCAGATCGCCAAGGTGCTCACCGCCGACATCGGCGCAGCGGCCAAGCGCAAGGTGCTCGGCGAAAACGCGGCGCGACTGCTCAGGATTTGACCGGCGTCGATCCGTTCCGGCCGGCCCGCAGCTTGACGGCGAGCTGATAGACGCCCCAGCCGACCGCGGCCGCCAGCACCACGTAGACCCACCAGGGAAGGTTGCGCCCGAATACCAGCACGTACAGGTACGGGATGACCGTGGCCGCCAGGAAGAGCAGGCTCCAGCGGGCGACCGCCTGACGGTCGTTCCTGAGCGCGCGCGCCATGCGGTACAGCGAGTAGTAGAACAGCGGGCCGCAGACCGCCGACAGCGCCAGGAACAGGTAGGGATCGACCGCGTACCGCTCCCGAATCGATGCCGCCAGATCGCCGATCCAGCCGACGATCGCGTCTATCATTTTGAGGCGAGCCCCGGCGGACGCCTACAGGCCGCCGCCGACCCCCAGCAGCAGGCTGACGCTGAATGACCAGGGGGTGAGCTTGGGGTGGTTGCCGGTGAGCAGCGGCGCGCCGTCGAGTAGGCCGGCGCCGCCGAACAGCCGATACTTCGGATCCAGGGGCGCGTAGGCGACGCCGGCGATGATGCCGGCGTGCAGGCCCCACGGGTCGCCGGGCGGCAGGACCGCGAGCTCGAATCCGGCCGAAGCCTTGAGGACCAGCGTGCTGGCGCTGACCGAGAATATACGATCCTCGCTGCCGTCGACGACCACGGCGTCGAAGGTGCCGGGAGATTCGGGATAGCCGCGCAGCCCCACCGTCTGCATGCCGGCGCCGGCGGTGATGAAGCCGATGGCGGCCGGCAGCTTGATCGGCGCGTAGCCGACCTGGAGCGACAGATCGTCGGTCGACAGTTCCACCGACTCCTTCCGGGCGTTCCTGCTGGCGGAGCCCGCGTGGCTGGTCTCCAGCACCGCGACGAACCGCCCGTAGGTGACCAGCGCCCCCCAGCCGTGCGAAAAGCTGTTCCGTTCCGGGGTCCTGCTCTGGCCCAGTCGGGCCAGGAGATCAGGGTACGCATTGTCGAACAACAGATGGGTCCAGCCGGCGCTGTAGTAGGTGAGCATGGTCAGATCGGGCGGTCCGTAGAACGCCGCGAGCAGCTCCTGTTGCGGGCTTTCCTGAGCCGCGGCGGCTCCCGACGCGGCCAGCGACAGAGCTGCCGCTGCCAACCAGACCGACCGCCTGCGCTTCGTCCTCTGCATTGCTTGTTCCCCTCCATGCCCCGCGGTCGCCAGGACGCGCGGAACCCGCGGAGTCTACTACGTTTCGCTGCGGCTGTCGGCATCCGCGGAGGAGCGCTCCTTGAGCCAGAAGCGCAGCAACATGAGCGCCGCCACCGACAGGGCGACCACGCTCAAGCCGCCGATCCAGAAGATCGCCGGCGCCGACTGGTCGGCCAGCCGCGGCGTGTATCCCACGCCCAGGACGGCGACCGCGAAGCCGGCGGCGACCGCGGCGGCGCCGACCCGGATCAGATAGCTGCGCCGCACGGCGTAGCGGTTGCCGGCGGCGCGGCCGCGCAGGATGGTCAGGTGATCGTAGGACGCCTCCATGATGACGAGCAGCCCCAGACCGTAGGCCAGGCCGGGCCACACCTGCACCGGCGCGCCGGCGGTCACCAGCGCGCCCGCGTGCGCCACCAGCAGCGCGAACACGCCGGCGGTGACGTAGCCGGACCGGCGTTGCTGAGCGCCGTAGATCACCGCCGCCGCCCCGACCAGGGACGCAAGCACCGTGCCCAGGGTGATGCCGGCCAGCGCCAGGTTCCACGCGCCCAGCGCCAGCGGCAGGCCGAGCAGCACCAGCCGGGTCATTGCAGCAACGACCGGCGGCGGCGCAGGGCGTCGATCCGGGACGCCAGCAGCTCGACCGGCTCGTCCGGCTCCAGGCGGATGATCGGCACGCCGGCCTCGGAGAACTGGCGCGACGCGCGGTCGGTCTCCATGCGCCACAGCGGCACCGCCGCCGCCTCGCTCGGCGTGGCGCCGTAGACCGGGGCCAGCGCCAGCGCGGGATTGATCACCACGGCCGCCACGTCGTACCGGCGGCTGGCCAGATTGAGCAGCGTGTCGGTGAACCGCACGTCGATCAGCGGCGTGAACGCGGCGATCAGCGCTTGCGCCGGCAGGATCTGCCGGGGCACCTTGGTGATGTCGCGGTCGACGTCGCTCTCCCGCGCGCGCACGTCGGTGAGAAACTCCAATATCCGGTACTGCTGGCGGGTGCCGAGGTTGGGGCTCACCCAGCGCAGCAGCCCCGACAGCTCGATGCAGCCCACGCGGTTGTTGCCGGTGAGGAAGTAGCGCGCCAGCGACGCGACGATGCGGGTCGCCTGGTCGAGCACGGTCGAGCCGAACGCGCCCGCATCCTCGAACGCATCGAGCAGCAGCACGATGTCGGCGTTGCGCTCGCGCGTGTACTCGTTGACGTACATGCGGCCGGTGCGCTGCGTCGCGCGCCAGTTGACGGCGCGCAGCCGGTCGCCCGGTACGTATTCCCGCATGCTGGCGAACTCCAACCCCTCGGACGCTTCGCGCGAGGGGTAGTTGCCGACGTTCACCTGCGTATGGAACGGCCGGATCGGGCGGCTGACCGAATCGACGCGCGGGTAGGCGGTGCAGACCTTGGGGTCGCTCCACTCCGCCTCCCACAGGATCATGCCGGAGCCGGCGTAGGCGCGGTGGAACAGCCGGCCCTGCGTGAAGCGGGCGCGCCGGTCGATGCGCAACCGGTAGCGGCAGGTCTCGGTCTGTCCGGGGCCGAGCGAGACGACCACGGCGTTGCGCCCGGAGACCAGCGACGCGCCGGCCGGCAGCGGGTCGACCACTTCCGCGATCGGCACCGCAGTGCCGGCGTGGACGGTGAACTCGACGTCGACCTCGTCCCCCTCGAACATGGTCAGCCGGGAGATGCTGTGGCTGAACCGCATGCGCGGCGTGCGGTCGCCGAGCAGCGCGGCGACGATCGCGACCGCGAAGGTGGCGCCGATCATCACCAGTTCGATGCGCCGCAGCAGCGCCGCGAACACCAGGCTGACCAGGGTCAGCGCCAGGTAGGAGACGAAGCGCGCTCCGAAGTGCTTGGTCACGTCACGCGTCGGCTTGCGGCGTGGGCACCTCGTTCATCGCGTCCTGGACGATCGATTCGTCGGAGATGCCGCGAACCCAGTACTCCGGCTTCATCACGATGCGGTGGGCCAGGGCGATCACCGCCACCTCCTTGACGTCCTCCGGGGTCACGAAGTCGCGGCCGTCGAGGACCGCGTGCGCGCGCGCCAGCTTGAACACCGCGTAGACGCCGCGCGGCGAAGCGCCGACCTGCACCTTGGCGTCCTCACGCGTGGCGCGCGTCAGGTCGACGATGTACTTGCCGATCGGCTCGGAGACGTGCACCTCCTCCAGCGCGAGTTGCATGGCCAGCAGCTCTTCCTTGGAGACGACCGGCGCGAGCGCGACCGTGTCTTCCTTGCGCTCCTGTCGGCGCCGCAGGATCTCGTATTCGTCCTCGGCGCTCGGGTAGCCGATGCCGGTGCGCATGATGAAGCGGTCGAGCTGCGCCTCCGGCAGCGGGTAGGTCCCCTCGAACTCGACCGGGTTCTGCGTGGCGATGACCACGAACGGCTTCTCGATCGCGAAGCGCTCGCCCTCCACCGTGACCTGCCGCTCCTGCATCGCCTCCAGCAGCGCCGACTGGGTCTTGGGCGTCGCGCGGTTGATCTCGTCGCCGAGCAGCAGGTTGGCGAATATCGGCCCTTTGCGGAACTCGAACGCGGCGTCGCGCTGGTTGTAGACGTAACCGCCGGTGATCTCGCCGGGCAGCAGGTCGGGCGTGAACTGGATGCGCGTGAAGCGGATGTCGAGCACCTGCGCGAACGACTGCGCGATCATCGTCTTGGCCAAGCCGGGAAAGTCCTGCAGCAGGATGTGCCCGTCGGCCATCAGTCCCATCAGTATCTGCCGCAGGACGTCGTCCTTGCCGACGATGAAACGGCCGACCTCATCGACCGCCCGGCGTGTGGTCTCACTGACCCGTGTCAGTTCCATGGTCGCTCCTCAGTTTCGTCGTGTCGTCGTGTCAGGTGACGTCGCCGGCGTCGGCTCGATCCATCTCCCGCACCACGCCGGCGAGCTGCGCCAGCGGGACGCCGCGGCGCGTGATCCGCTCCGGCAGACGATCGGCGAAGGCGTCGCCGGGCCGGCCGATCGCGTCGATGCGGGCCAGCAGCCGCTCACGGGCGGCGCGGTCGACCAGCCCGGCTGCGACCGCCGCGAGCCGGGGACCCAGGACCCGCCGGTAGTAGCGCTTGCTGGTCTGCGCCAGTTCCAGCTCGGATGCGATCTTGGCCAGCGGCGACGGCACCGCCGGCTGCCCCCGGCGGGCGTCCTGGTCGTGTCGGATCCGTTCCAGTCGAGGCGCTTCGTGAAAGGCCAGCTCGCTCTGCACCGCGCGCACGGCCACCACCGCCGCCAGCGAAGCGACCGCGGCGCCGATCGCCAGGATCACCTCGTCCAGGTCCTGGACGCCGGAGGTGAACGTCACCAGCAGCGCCAAGCCGGCGGTGAGCGCCGCCAGACCGATCGTGTTCAGGATGCGCCGCGTGCGGCTGCGTCCGGTGGCGCGTGCTCGAAACGCCGACGGTCCCCAGGTAGCGCTGCTCATCCGACCGCCAGCATACCACGGCACGAGGTTTTGCCGCCGGAGCGTCAAGCCGGTATCGTCGGGGGTATGACCGAGGGGTTGACCGGGATCGGTGCGCACGCCTTCCGGCCGGCGGGCTGGGGCGACGAAGGACAAGGGCGCGAGACGCTGCACACGCGCGATGCCCGCGCCGCCTGGAACCCGCTGATCGACTGGGAAGAGGTCCATCCCGGCAATCGCGGGGTCACCCGCGACGGCCGCTATGAACTGTTCGACGCACCGGTCGGCATCCGCCTGCGGATCGAGCCGGCCTGCAAGTCGGCGGCGCTGATCCGCTCCGACCCGGCCTTGGAAGGCGGCGGCGGGCTGCACAACGTGCTCGCCTGGCAGGAGGACGGGCACTACCACATCCTGTACGGCGCCTTCCCGCCGAGCGGCGAGTCGACGCTCCGCTACGCGCGCTCGGCCGACGGCTACCGCTTCGACAAGGCGCCGGTCGGCGGGCGGGCCGACAACGTCACCGACGGGCCGGCCCACTGCGGGATGTTCATCGACCCGACCGCCGAGCCGGCCGAGCGCTTCAAGGCGATACGGATGACCGGCGGCTACTTCGATCCCGACACGGACGAGCTGCTGCCGACGGAAGAGTGGCAGCAGCGCATGGCGGCGGCCGATTACGCCGGCGCCGCCTACGACGGCCCGCGCATCGTCAACCGCACCTGGCTGCAGGGGTGGACCTCACCGGACGGCCTGCGCTGGACGGTGATCGACGAACCGCTGGCCGACATGCCGGCCGACGGCGGCATCGCTCCCGGCCATGACGCGGCGACCGGCCGCTACTTCGCGTTCGTGCGTCCCGGCGGCACCGGCCGCCGCAGCATCGGCATCACCGGGACCACCGACTTTCGCCGCTGGCCGCGATCGCGGCTGGTGCTCACCGCCGATCCCCAGGACCCGCCGGACACCTCGTTCTACGGCATGTACTACTTCCCCTATCCGGGACGGGACGATCTGCATGTGGGCGTGGTGCAGGTCTATCACCAGATCGGCGACCACGGCGACGCGCAGCTCGCCTTCAGCCGCGACGGCCTGTACTGGACGCGCCCCGAACGGCGGCCGGTGATCCCGGTCGGACCTCCCGGCAGCGACGAAGCCGGCATCACCTGGCCGTGGGGCGTGGGGCTGATCACCCTGCCGGACGGCTGGTGGGCGGTCCCGTACGACGCCACCTCCTGGCTGCACAACGCCGGCCGCACCATGCCGCGCGCCCACGGCGTCATCCGCTGGGCGCGCTGGCGCCCGCACCGGTTGGCCGGCATCGATGCCGAGACCGAAGGGCGCTTCACCATCCCCACGATCACCCGCTCGGGCGGCCCGTTGCGCCTCAACTACCGCTGCCGAGCCGGCGGCTGGATCAAGGTCGAGCTGATCCGATCGATTCCCTCGCGCCTGAACCCGGACGTGCCCGGCATCGACGGCTACACGTTCGCGGCGTGCGACCCGCTCACCGGCGACGATGCCGACCGCGCGGTCTCCTGGAACGGCAGCAGCGATCTGCGCGGCGCCGGCTCCACGGTGGTGATCCGTATCAGGATGTTCGCCGCCACGCTGTTCGCCTACCGGGTATGAGCGGTATCGAGCGGGGCGGCCGATCGGCCGGTAGCGGCGAAACCCGGTCCGCAGGGCGCAGGAACGCGGTGGCGAGCGGCCTGTGGCACTTCAGCTATACGGTGCGCGACCTGGACCGCAGCATCGACTTCTACTGCCGGCTGATCGGCATGGAGCTGGTCCACCGGCAACGGCAGGCCAATCCGTATACGGAGCGGCTGGTGGCGTACGAGGGGGCCGATCTGGACGTGGCGATGCTGCGCATCCCCGACTGCCCGGTCGACGTGAGCGGCCACCACCTGGAGTTGGTGCAGTACCTCCATCCGGCGGGCGCGCCGATCGACACCGCCACCAACCGGCCCGGCGTCGCTCACCTTGCGTTCGCGGTCGGCGACATCCACGCGATGTACGATCGGCTGGCCGCCGAGGGCGTGCGCTTCAAGAGCGCGCCGGTGCCGATCGAGGCGGGCCGCAACAAGGGCGGCTTCGCCGTCTACTTCAACGACTTCGACGGCATCCCGCTGGAGCTGTTGCAACCGCCGCGGGAGCTAAGTTAGCGGCAGCATTGGCGCATGGACGTTGCCCCGGACACGGTGCTGCTCATGCTCTGCAGCGTGCGGTACCGGGCGGTAGCTGCCGCGGCCGGCGCGGCGCGTCTGGCGATAGCGCGCCGGCTCCTGGAGCTGGGCGCCGACGCCAACGCCGGCGCGCCGGAGACGGAGACCGCGCGCGGCTACCGGACGGTGCTGGGCGCGGCGGTCGGCCAGGCGCGGAGCGCGCCGCTGGTCCGGCTGCTGTTGGACGCGGGCGCCGACGCGGCCGACGGGCCGACCCTCTACGAGGGGTGCGCCATGTGGGAGGCGGTGCGGCATGGCGACCGGGAGAGCCTCGAGGCGCTGCTCGGCGCGGAGCCTCCACAGTGGCACGTCTGCCACGCCCTGCCGCAGAGCCTGCCGTATGACGACGAGGCGTTGACCCGCCGCCTGTTGGCGGCCGGCGGCGATCCGAACTGGACGGTGGGCGCCTGGGGATTCGGCGGCAACTGCCTGCACGAGGCGGTGGCGCTCGATGCCGGCCCGGCCGTGGTCCGCGCGTTGTTGGAGCATGGGGCGCACGTGGAGTTCCGCGACCGAAGCGGGCGGACGCCGCTGGCGCTGGCGGTCTGTCTTGCGCGAGACGGGTTGGCGGGGCTGCTGCGCGAGCACGGCGCGCGGGATCAGGACGTAGGCGAGGTCGACCGCTGGGTTGGCGCCTGCTTCGCGCACGACGTCGAGCGAGCTGCCGAGATGCGGAAGTCGGCAGGTCGGCTGCCGCTCCGGCCGGCGGATCACGTATGGGTCTGCCGCGCGGCCCGCGGCGCCGACACGCAGGCGGTGGCGATGCTGCTGGCGGGCGGCGCGGACGCCGCTGCGGTCGATGACGACGGGCAGACCGCGCTGCATCTGGCGGCACTCGCCGGAGACGTGACCGCCTGCCGGTCGCTGCTGGCGGCCGGCGCCGATCCGCGGGCGCCGAACTACGAGGGACGGACCGCGGCCGACTGCGCGCTCGGCCTGGAGGACGGCGCGGCGCGGCGGGAGCTGGCCGCGCTGCTGGGTGCGGACGGGCGGCGGGAGCCGGCGCTCGGCTGCGACGACCCGGCGCTCGCCGCCGCCTTCGAGCGCGCTGCGGACGCCGTGGTGCGCGGCGACGTCGACGGCCTGCGCGCGCTCATGTCGGAGCATCCGGAGTTGGCGACGGCGCGTTCGCCGCGGCCGCACCGGTGCACGTTGCTGCATTACGTAGCGGCGAACGGGGTGGAGGGCGAACGGCAGCGGACGCCGGCGAATGCGGTCGAGGTGATCGAGCTGTTGCTGGCGGCCGGCAGCGATCCCAACGCGAGCTGCTATGCGTATCGGGGCGGCCCGGACCAGACGCCGCGGGGCCTGTTGGCGGGCAGCGCGCCGCCCCGGGATGCGCGGTTGACGCTGCCGATGATCGCGGCGCTCGCGCGCGGCGGCGCGCGGCTGGATGACGTCGATACGCTGCTGGTGCGGTTGTCCGCGGGGGCGCGCGTCGACCCCTCGTCCCCGGTGGCCGGCCGCGCCCTGGTGGAGAGCGTCACGCTGGGCGAGACGGAACTGGTGCGCGCGCTCCTGGAGGCGGGCGTCGACGTCAATGCGCGGCGCGGCGACGGGGCGACGGCACTGCACCAGACGGCGTTCGACGGAGACGCGGCCCTGGTGGAAACGCTGCTGTCGCGGGGCGCCGACCCGACCATGCGGGACGACGTATTCGACGGCACGCCGGCCGGCTGGGCCAAGGCCGGAGGACACGAGAAGCTGGCGGTCCGGCTCGCCCGGCGATAGAGTTCCTTGTTAGCTTTGCAAATCAGGAGTTCATTCCCGTTATGCCGGCGAGATCATCGCCTGAACTCAAGACCGGCTGCGCAGCGGCGGGCCGGCAGCCGCCGGACGTGGTACCCTCGCTCGGTGAACCTGAACACGGCCAGGGCGATCTTTGCCCGTCACGCGCACCGGTTCGTCACGGCCTGGGTGTTCGGTTCGGTCGCTGCCGGTACGGCCGACGAGCAGAGCGACATCGACGTCATTCTGGCGCGCGATACCGCCCGGCCGTTCTTCGACCGCGTGCGCGAGATCATGGCGCTTCGACTCGAGCTCGGCGCGGCCGATCTGCTGATCTATACCCCGGCCGAGCTCGACGCGATGCTGGCGGAGGAGGGCCGTCACTTCGTCAAGCAGGCGGTCCGAACAGGATACCGAATTGAAGGAACCCAACAGAGAAGCCGATCGATGGCTCAGACAGGCCGAGAGTGACCTTGCCTACGCCGAGCTGGGACTGCGCGAAGGGTTCTACGCGCAGGTCTGCTTTCAGTGCCAACAGGTCTGTGAGAAGGCGATCAAGGCGCTCCGCTACGGATGCGGCGAGCGTGCCGTTCTCGGTCACGCGCTGATAGAGCTCTCGGCCTCGTTGCCGGTCATGGCGAGGTTCCGCGACAGTCTGGCGGTGCTCGACCAGTACTACGTGCCGACCAGGTATCCGAACGGGCTGCCGGGCGGCATTCCCTCCGACGTGTACACCGGCGACCAGGCGGCAGCGGCGGTCGACACCGCCCGCCATGTCGTTGCCGCGGTCCGCGCGGAGCTGTAGTGCGGTCGATCGATCAATCGGCGCTGCGCGCGGAGTCCCGGTAGCGCTCCAGTATCGCGCGGTTCGGCTCGAAGCCGATCCCGGCGGAGGTGGGGACGGTGAAGACCATGTCGGAGCCCACCGCCGGTGGGGTGAGGTTGAGCTCCTCCCGGAGCGGGTTCCAGGTCCGGTCCAGCTCCAGCAGCGGCTCGCGCGGAGTCAGGCCGGGCGGACACGGCGCGATCATCGCCGCCATCTGCAACGCGGCGGCGACCGCGACGCCGGTGCCCCACACGTGCGGAATGCAGCGCACGTGGGCGGCGTCCGCCAGGTCGGCAACCTTCAGCGCTTCGGTCAGTCCGCCGGCTGCGCAGCAGTCCGGCTGCACGATGTCGGCGCCGTCGTGCCGCAACAGGTCGGCGAACCCCCAGCGCCCGAACTCCGCCTCCCCGGTCGCCACCGGGATCGGCGATTCGCGCCGGAACCGGCCAAGCCCGCGCTGATCTTCCGGCACCAGCGGCTCCTCGAACCAGTCGATGCCCAGCGGGTGCAGACGGATCGCCGCCTCCCGCGCCGCGGCGCGGTCGTAGGCGTGGTTGGCGTCGACCATGATGCGCACCTCCGGCCCCACCGCGTCGCGCACCGCGGCGACCACGGTCACGTCATCGTCGATGCCGAATCCGATCTTGACCTTGAGCGCGCTGAAGCCGGCGGCGACGTAGCGCCGCGCCTCGTCCGCCAGCAGCGGCGCCTGACCGGTCAGGCCGGAGGCGGCGCGCTTGCGGTAGAAGCCGGTGGCGTAGGCGGCGACCCGCTGCCGGAAGGCGCGGCCGGCCAGCCGGTAGCAGGGCACCCCGAAGCGCTTGCCGGCAAGGTCCCACAACGCGATGTCGACCGCGCTGAGCGCCTCCAGCGCCGTGCCCTTGCGGCCGTGGTCGCGCATGGCGTTGTACAACTCCAGCCAGAGCGTCTCCCGGTCGCGGGCGTCGCGCCCGCGCAGGAGCGGGGCGTACACCTCCTCGATCAGCGCCGCGTTGGTGGCGGGCGGGCCGAACGCCTCCCCAAATCCCACCTCGCCGCCGGCGGTCTCGATCTCCAGCACCAGAGAGCGCCGCTGCCGGCACCACCCTTGCGAGTAGGCGAACACCTCGCCGTCCGGCAGCGCGGCGCTCAGTACATGCGCGCGAACGCGGGCGATCGTCATCTCAGAGTGGCTCGACGGTGATCGGGCGGTCTTCGCCGCGCGCGGCGAGCGGATTGCGCAGCGGCCGGCCGAAGAGCGGGGACTCGATCTCGAAACGGTCGCCGGGCCGAGGCTCGATGCCGTGGGCGCAGCTCAGGACCGGCGCGCCCAGGAAGTGGCAGTGGACGTCGCCGCGCCGGCGGAACAGGTCGTACTTGAACAGGTGGTGCTCCAGGTTGGCCAGGCTGTGCGTCATGTTCGCCTCGCCGGTCAGAAACGCGGCCTGCCAGAGTACGGTCTCACCGCGCCGCACGCGCACCTCGCCGGCGACCGACTCCGGCAGCGGGCCGAGCAGCAGCTCCGGGCCGATCGAGCAGGCGCGCAGCTTGGAGTGCGCGAGATACAGGTAGTTCTGCCGCTCGATGACGTGGTCGGCGAACTCGTTGCCGAGCGCAAAGCCGACGCGGCGCGGGCGGCCGTTGCGGCCGATCAGGTAGATCGCCGCGGCCTCGGCCTCCTCGCCGCCGTCGCCGGCGAATCCCGGCAGCGGCAACTCCCGTTCGGGGGCTACGATGCATCCGCCGTCGCCCTTGTAGAACCACTCCGGCGCCGCGCCGATGCGGCCGGCCGGCGGCTTGCCGCCCCGGACGCCGAGCCGGAACATGCGGATCGAATCGGTCGCGCCTTCGTCTCCGGCGTCATCATCTTCGGCGTCATCGCCGGCGCCGGGCCCGCCGTGCATGGCGTCGCGGGCCAGGGCGCTGCCGGTGTGGTTGAGGCCGGTGCCGGATACCACCAGATGCGCGGGGTCGGGGTGGTCGATCGGCGGCAACAGGCGCCGCTCGTCGACCAGCGCCTGGTAGTCGACCAGGCCGGCGCGGCGGCAGCCGGCCACCACGTCGATCAGCGCGAGGCCGGCCGCATCCGCATCGCGGGCCAGTTCGAGCGTCGACGCGACTCCGGCGATCTCCTCGACCCGGTCGCGATCGACGGCGACGCCGACGCGGCGCTCGCCGCAGGCGGCCCGATACTGCAGCAGACGTATCGCGGACGGATCGATCCGGGGCGGGGCGTTCACAGCCGTTGCACTTCGCCGGTGCGGATCGCCCGGTCGGCGGCCAGCACGATCCGCGTCGCCTGGATGCCGTCGGTGGCGTCGAGCTCCGGCGCCCGCCCGGCGCGCAGCGCGGTGATGAACTCCCGGTTCTCCAGCAGGAACCCCTCCTCCTGGTCGACCCGCTCCGACCACTCGCGCGCGCCGTCGGAGAAGGTGGCCGCCTTGAAGCGGTCGTAGAGCTGCACGCTACGGCCGCCGCCGAACAGCTCCAGAAAGAACTTGCCGGTCATGCGGCCCAGGGCCGCGTCGCCCTGAATCCAGCTCGCCGCGGCGCCCGAGGCGAAGCGGATCGACGCCACGCACTGGTCGATGCGCGGATGGCCCGGATGGGTCATGGCGCCGCCGGCCGCCCACAGCAGCTCCGGCTCGCTGCGCGCCATCCAGCGGATCACGTCGGTCGTGTGGCAGCCCTGGCTGTAGACGTTGGCGCCGCCGCGCACCGGGTCCTGCGCCCAGGCGTCGTCGGCCCAGCGGTCGTCCATCATCTGGCCCACGATCACCTGCGGCTCCGGGACGAACTCCCGCGCCTTCCGCAGCAGCGGGTAGTAGCGCATCTTGAACGCCGGCATCAGCCGCACGCCGGCCTCCTCGACCGCGGCGGCCACCGCCGTGCATTCCTCCACCGACAGCGACAGCGGCTTCTCGACCAGGACGTGCTTGCCGGCCTGCGCCGCGGCGATCGCCAGCGGCGCGTGCGAGTCGTGGTGGGTGCAGACGTAGACGGCGTCCAGGGCCGGGTCGTCGAGGAGGCGGGCGACGTCGGCGGTCGCGTAGTCGCCGCCGTGCTCGGCCAGCAGTCGTTCGGCGGCGGCCGGCGCCGCGTCGGCAAAGGCGGTGAAGCGCGCGCCGCCCACCCGGCGCACGCAGCGGGCGTGCACGGCGCCCAGCTTGCCGCAGCCGATCAGGCCGAAGCGCAGGTCGCGGTCGCGGGCGCTCACCGCTGCGGAGGCGGTGCGCCGCCGGCGACGTCAGCCGCCGGCATCGTCAGCCGCCGGCATCGTCAACGGGACGTCATGCATCAGCCGGTGCAGGTCCGACAGCAGCCGATCATCGGTGGTCATGCGCATCTGCGGCGCGATGCAGGGCATGCCGCGCGCCAGCGTCGGGTCGCCGTACCAGTTGGTCTGCCGGTCGCCCGGATCGATGTCCGCGCAGGCCACGCCGTCGCCGTGCATCTCCGCGATGACCGCCCCGGAGGAATCGATGATCATGCTCGGCGGTCCGGTAGCGGCGGCGACGAAGTAGAGGCGGTTGTCGAGCGCGCGCGTGCGCCACGTGATCGGCTTGCCGCCGGCGACCGGCAGGAACAGGAGCTCGGCGCCGCGGTGCGCGTAGTAGCGTGCCACCTCCGGGAACCACTCGTCGTAGCAGATGTGGATCGCGACCCTGCCGACGTCCAGGTCGAACACCGGGTAGTCGGTTCCGCAGGAGATGCCGGCCCGCAGCTCGCCAAAGGTGAGGTGGGTCTTGTCGTAGCAGCCGAGCAGCTCGCCCGAACGGTCGAACAGCACCGCGGTGTTGAACACGTGCCGGCCGCGCCGGCGGATGACGCCGGCGATCACGTACATGCGGTGGCGGCGCGCGGCTTCGGCCAGCACCCGGCACGCGGGACCGCCGGGCACCGGCTCCGCGGCGTCCGCCCATGACCCGTAGACCGTTTCGGGGACGCCCTGCACGGGGCAGAACTCGGTCAGGGCGGCGATGTCGGCCTCCATCGCCCCGGCCTGGTCGAGCTTGGCGGCGATGCGCTCCCGCTGGTCGGCCATCGTCAGCGGCGCGGGCGGCTCGCCAAAGCGGATCGCGGCGATGCGCGCGGTCCGCGCCGGCGGCCGGGGGATCTGCGTCACCGCGGCCCGCGACCACGCGATCCGGCCGGTCGGGGCGGCGCGCAGATAGAGCTCCATCCGGTCCTGCTCGGCCGGATGCGGTTCGTGCCGGAAGGTGCACTGCAGGTAGAGGGTGTCGGCCGGGGCGGGCTCGCGCGGCGACTGCAGCGCCGGCCGCGGCGTCAGGAAGTGGCCGGCGACCTGGGCGAAGACCGACAGGCCGGGCCGCTCAATGCCCGTGGTGCGGGCCTGCACGGTCGCGCGGTACCAGCAGCCGGGGACCAGGCGCGCCGGACGGTGCCAGCAGCCAAAGGCGTGCCGGTCGCCGGTCCCTTCCAGGACCAGTTCCCGCTCGCCTCCGGCGCCCGCTTCGATCCGGGCCAGCGGCGCGAGCTCCGGCCGCGGGGCGTCGGTCCGCCACTCGCCGTGCAGCCGGTCGACGTCGGGCAGCGCCGGCGGCGCCGATTTCTCGAGCGGATCGCGGCCGGCGGCGCGCACCAGACTCACCCACTGGCGGTGATTGCGCGTCACCGATTCCGGACGCTCGCGGCTGCGGGCCACGAAGCCGGGGACGTAGCTGCGCCCGGTCGGCACGCCGATGCGGCAGTAGCGGGTGTCCAGGCTCCACCGCACCGTCGACGAAGTGTTCGGCAGCGAGCGGTGCGCGACCCGCTCCATGGTCATGAGCGCGTCGCCGGGTTGCATCTCGCAGGTGACGCGCTCGCCGTCCGGCAGATCTTCGTCGTAGATGCCGTGGTAGATGCTCGTCTTCAGCCGGTGCGGGATGCTCCGCCGGTGGGAGCCGGCGATCACCTCCATGCAGCCGTTTTCGCGTCCGGCGGCGGCCAGCGGGATCCACACGTTGACGATCACCGTGTCGCCGATCTCCTCGCTCAGGTAGGCATCGTCCTGGTGCCACGGCACGACGCCAGGGTCGTGATCGGGGAGCTTCACGCGCAGCACCGTCTGCGGATGGGCCAGGATCTCCGCGCCGATTACCGATTCGACGGCGTCGAGCAGGGCCGGATGGGTGCGCAGCGCGTACATGCCGGCGGTCTTGTGCTGCTTGCCGTGCAGCTGGTGCCAGAGCCAGGCAAGGGACTCATCGTCCAGCTCGGCGGCGACGGCGGCCAGGCGGCGGTCGAAGGGATGTTCCGGGAAGGTGGCGGTCGGCTGCAGACGCTCCCAGATGACGAGTTGCCGTACCCCCTGCTCGACGGCGGCGGCCAGATCGTCGGTAAGCGGCCGGAGCGCCGCCTGCGGCAGCAGCGCGGGCAGGACCAGGAACCCACGATCCCGGAACTCCGCGCGCTGCGCTTCGGTCAGACCGGCGCCGTGTTCCATCGCCAACTCCTTTCTTCGGCTGCCGGCGGGCGGTTCATCGTTCCAGCTTTTCGCGCAGCGTCCCGTTCGGCGCCACCAGCAGCAGGTCGCCGAATCGGAACTCGCGCTCCGTCCACCGCAACGTCCGGCCGGGCTCGATCGCCGCGACGGACGCATTGTCGGTCAGCTTCTCGCCGGCCAGCCGTTCCCAGATCGCCTCTACGCTCCGCTGCGCGGTCGGTCGCTCGCCCTCCACGGCGAAGGCGGCTGCTCCTGCCCGGCGGATCGGATCGTGCGCGCCGTCGGTCGTCATGACGCATCGTCCGTCGCGCGGCGTGTGCAGGACGTGGCGTTCGGCGAGCACGCCTTGGCGGATGCCGATCGCGTCGAGCAGGTTGCTGTCCGGCGCGGTCGGCCGGTACGGCTCGGCCGGCGCTTCTCCGGCGATCAGACGCTCGAGCGCTTCGGTGAGGCCGGCCTGGGTATGGTCGGTGGTGAGGCACCGCAGCGGACGATTCGGTTCGAGCAGATGCGCCCGCGTATCTCCGGTATGGATGAGCATGCCGTTCCGGCGCCGCCACACGGCGGCGGTCAAGGTCGTCCCGCCGCGGCCCTCGAGCGCTTCCAGCACCTCCCGTTGCGCGCGGAGCAGGGCCGCCCCCAGCACGTCGCGGGGCGTGTCGCAATCGCCGAAGAGGCAGGTCTCGACGACGATCCGCACCGCTTCCCGGCTCGCCCAGCCGCCGTCCTCCATGCCTCCCATGCCGTCGGCGATCACGGCCGCGCACCACGGAGACAGGCTAAGGCCGTTCGGGACCCACGCCAGCGCCGCGCCGCAGTCCTGCTGCTCGGGGCGCGGACCCTGCTGCAGGCCGATCGCCATGGCGCCGTTCGCGCCGGCGTGGACCGCCCCGTCGGCCTCCGGGGAGGGGGTGAGGGCGCCCGCTATCCGTGCACGGAGTTCCGCATCGCCTGCCGTTTCCACGTGGCGCTACGCCGGTTCCCGCCCGGCCGGTTCCCGCCCGGCCGGTTGCCGCCTGGCCGGTTGCCGCTCACTCCGGGGGCCGCTCGCGCCATCGACGAACCCCTTGCGGCGCGCGCGCATGGCGGCATGCGCCTCCGGCGAGCCGTCGTGGAAGCTGCCGAACCACTTGTCGAGCGGCACGCCCTCATTGCCGTAGTTGCACTCGAAGTAGCGGTGGTGCAGGTAATGGAAGTAGCCGCCGTTGCTGAAGGTCTTGTCGTCCTTGACCACGAACTCCGAAAAGCCGGCATGGCCGGCCGCCGGGCTCAGCCCGGTATGCATCAGGTGGAAGACCGCGTGGATCGGGTGGGACGGGATCACCCAGTGCAGCAGCACGCCCGAAAAGTAGATCAGGTGCTCGATCGGATGCATCGACAGACCCGACCACGGGCCGATGTTGACGTTGCGGTGGTGCAGATAGTGCGCCACCTTGTAGAGCGGCTTCCAGTGCGTCCACCGGTGGGTCCAGTAGAAGTGCATCTGCCGCATGAACAGGACGGCGACCATCATCAGCGAGCAGTAGGCGATGCCGGCCGGCGTGCGCCACTCGACGCGCGGCAGCCATCCGTTGCCGTACATCCACAGGGTTACCGCCTCGTACGCCGTCCAGATGCCGGCGCCCGAAACCAGCGACCAGAACATGTTGTCCCAGGTCTGGTTGCCGAACAGGAACGCCCGATTCCCGGTCGACAGCCAGCGCGCGTTGAACTTGTACTTCCTGCCCTGGACGCGCTTGACGTAGAGCCGCAGGTGCAGGCCGCCGGCGATCAGGACGAGGAGCGCCACGTTGCGCAGGTAGATCTCCGCGATCCAGCCGATCTGGAAGGTGGCGGTGCGCTCCAGGGAGGGGGTGAAGAAGAACCACGCCACCACCGCGATGCCGACGTAGATCAGGTTCTTGGGCCACAGGATGCCGTCGTGGCCGAATATCGCCTTGAGAATCACCCGCAGCCGCACCGGCCGGTCCCACATCGGGGACGGCTGCGGAAGCGCCGCCGGCCGCCACTCGCCCCTCGCGTCGCGAACGTTCCTATCCGCCTCAGCCATGGGCCGGCAGGATAGCACGGGAACGGCGTTTGCGCACCCCGGTGCGTGCGTGCGCACTCCGGTGCGTGCGCACTCCGTGCGTCGTGCACCCCCGGCGCGGAGGCGCGCCGACGTGCTATCCTCCGGTCCGTGAGCAGCGCAACCGTACCCGAACGCCTCGACGCCGAGCGGCGCCTGTTCGTCGATCTGCTCGACGTCGACCGACGAGACAACGTGAGCCGCGCCTTCCACCAGGCGCGCAAGCACGGCCTGCCGGTCATCGCTCAGGAAGAGCCGTGGGAGCGGATGGGCGGCATGACCGCCTCGGTCATCTACGACCGCGAGGAATCGGTCTTCAAGGCGTGGTACATGGCCGGCTTCTATGCGCCGGGCAAGGAGCACGTGCAGTGCCTGGCGCTGTCGGACGACGGTATCTCGTGGACCAGGCCGGTGCTCGGGCTGCACGAGGCGCTGGGCAACACGGACAACAACATCGTCGTGCCGGCCGAGTACCACGACGGCAAGGATCACTTCGAGACGATGATGAAGGATCCGATCGACCCCGACCCGGAGCGCCGCTACAAGGCGATCGGCTGGTCGAGCTACGACTGGGACGGGCCGATGAGCGGCATCTACACCGGCACTTCGCCGGACGGCATGCGCTGGACGTTCACGCCGGAGCCGATCGTCCGTTACCACCCGCGGCCGGGAACCGCCGACCTGGGGCCGATCGGCGACGCGCAGGCGCTGATGATCGACACCCGCCGGCGCCGCTACGTGGCGATGCTGCGCAGCGCCGCCGATCATCCCGGCTGGCGGGTCATGGCGGTGAGCCGGGACTTCGTCACCTGGACCCGCCCGGAGCGCTTTCTGTTTCAGCTCAATCACGAGGAGGCGCTCTACAACAACAACGGCTTCGTCTACGGCGCGCAGTACCTGGGCATCATGACCCACTTCGACCGGCGCGCGGAGCATCAGTCGCAGACCCTCCGGCTGCTCACCAGCCGCGACGGCGACGTGTGGATGCGGGCGCCGGCGCCCGACCCGCTGGTCGGACTGGGCGAGGTGGGCGACTGGGACCGCTTCCAGATCATGCTCACCGGCGCGCCGCCGATCCCGGTCGGCGACCGGCTGCACGTCTACTACCGGGGCACCTCGCGCCGCCACAACAAGGTGGTGGGCGAGTTCGAGCCGAGGATCGACCCGGACCAGGAACGCGGCTCGATGGCGATCGGGCTGGCCACGTTGCGGCTCGACGGCTTCGCTTCCATCGATGCCAGCTACGACGGCGGCGCCATCACCACGGTGCCCTTCGAGCTGGCCGGCGCCGAGCTGCACGTCAACGCCAAGTGCGATTTCGGCCGCGTCGCCGCGGAACTGCTCGACGAACGCTACCGGCCGATCCCCGGCTATGCGGCCGGCGACTGCGTCGCGGCCGGCGCGGACTCGACCGATCAGGTCATCCGCTGGCGCGGGCAGGCGGCCGGCCGGCCGCTGTCCGCGATCGCCGCGCCGGCGCGCATCCGCTTCCTCATGACGAACGCGCGCCTGTACAGCTACTGGCTGCGGTGACGTCCGTCACCGCCCGACCGTTCGGAACCCGACCAAGGAGCGCACCATGATCACCGTCCGCAACAGCGTCCCCAACCCCGTCGTCGAAGAGGCGGTCCTGTTCCCGTTCGACAGCTATAGCTGCCCGTTCAGCGCCGGGCTCCGGTTGCACCTCATACCGGGCAAGACGCCGGGCAGCGCCAACCCGATCGTCGTGGCGGCCGGCGAGCCGGGGGCTCCCGACGACTTCTGCACCCGCTTCTACGGCACGGTCATCCCGATCGACGGCGAGCTGCGCATGTGGTATCTGGCCAGGAGCACCCGGGACGCGGACGGCCGCAACGGCGGTCAGCTCCGCTGCTGCCATGCCACCAGTACCGACGGCGTGCATTGGGAAAAGCCCGACCTGGGCCTGATCGAGTTCGACGGCTCCACGCGCAACAACATCGTCGACCTGCGCGGCGGCCGTTGCGAGTTCGCCGCCCTGCCGGTGATGTACGAGCCCGACGATCCGGACCCGTCGCGGCGCTTCAAGTGCGTCTTCGAGAGCGAAGCGTACGGCAACCGGTTCGCGGTCGCCTACAGCGCCGACGGCCTCCGCTGGACCGAGTCGCCGAACAACCCGGTCGGCCCCGGCCTGGAACAGACCGGGCTGATCCGTCACAACGGCTGCTACTACGTCAACGGCCAGGGCGGCTCGCACTACACGACCGGGCGGGTGCTCGCCACCTTCGCTTCCTGCGACTTCGAGACCTGGACGCAGGCGTCGTGCGTCGGCTTCCGGCGCGACATGGTACCGCCGCACCCGCTGCCGTTCGACCCGCTCGCCTCGGCGCCGCGGGCGAAGTGGAACCAGAGCGAGGAGGTCCACCTGGGGGCCGGCCTCTGGGATCGCGGCAACGTGATCCTGGGCATCTACGACATCTGGCACGGTACGCCGACGAGCGACCGGCAGCTCATCTCCATGGACCTGGGCCTGCTGGTCAGCCACGACGCGCTCCACTTCCAGGAGCCGATCAAGGACTTCCCGATCCTGCCGGCCTACGAGGAGACCGGCGCCGTGGTCGGCAAGCCGCCGACGGTCAGCCACGGCCAGGGCATGGTCAACTGGGGCGACAAGACCCTGCTGTGGTACGAGAACTGGGGCAACCTGCCGGTGCAGGTGCGGCTTGCCACCTGGGAGCGCGACCGCATCGGCTACTTCGAGGCGATGCGCGGCGACGGCGGCCACCTGCTGACCTGCCCGCTGACGGGCGCCGCCGAGTTCAGCGCCAACGTCGGCGGGCTCGGCCCGCACACGGAGCTGCGCTTCGAGCTGCTGGACGAGGGGTTCCATCCGCTGCCCGGCTTCAGCGGCGCCGACGCCGCCGTGCTGACCGCGCTGGAAGGGGCGGCCGGCGGCCAGGAAGACTTGGTGCCGGGTCAGGAGAGCCGGCGGAAGCCGGCGCCGGCCGCCGGGCTGCGGGAGCCGATCCGCTGGCAGCGCCCCGTGCCGACCGGTGCCGGCCCGCTGCGCCTGCAGGTGACCTTCGCCGGCATCCGCCCCGAGGACGCCCGGCTGTATGCGATCTACGCCCGCTGACCGCTCGGCGCGATGCTGATCGCTCGGCGCGATTCTTCGGTCCGGGCAACCGGAACGGTTCGCGGCGCGGGCCGCCGCCCTTGACGATCGGGCGGGCCGGAAGGCATATTGGAGCGCAGCAAGCGGGTCGCCGCCGGCATCCAATCGGCGCGCCGGCGCCGCAACGCGGTTACCGCAAGTAAACATATGATTCGTTTATCGAACGAATAGCCAGGGGGAAATGACGTGCAGCATATACCGGACGGCAAGCTCAAGCGGATCGGAGTATTCTACGATGGAAGTTTCTTTTCGCACGTGAGCAACTACTACTGCTACGACCATCACCGGAAGGCGCGCATCAACATCTCCGGCCTGCACTCCTTCATACGCGACGAAGTCGCCAAGAACGAGCAGGCCGACGCCCGCTACTGCCGGATCGTGGATGCCCACTACTTCCGGGCCCGGTCTTCGGCGGCCGACGCGCAGGAGAGAGACGCCCTGTACCGCGAACGGGTCTTCGAGGACGTTCTGATACGTGAGGGAGTCACGACGCATTTCTTGCCGACCTCGTCGCGGGGCGAGAAGGGGATCGACGTATGGCTGGCCCTGGAAGCGTTCGAGCTCGCCATCTCCAAGCACTTCAACGTCGTCGTGCTGGTCGCCGGAGACGGCGACTACGTGCCGTTGGTCCGCAAGTTGAACACGCTCGGCGCGCGGACCATGGTGACCGCATGGGACTTCAAGGTCAGCGACCCGATCAACGGTCAGGAGCGGGAGACCAGAACGTCCCAGTTCCTGATCAACGAGGTCACGTACATCGCCCCGATGGACAGCATCATCGACGATCGATCGCGCGCCAACGACCCGATAGTGAACAACCTGTTCGTCGCGCCGCCTTCGCAACCGGCCGTCGCCCGCCCGTCACGGTCTACGATCGTGTCGGAAGAGCGGCAGAAGGGCGCGATACAGGCCGTCAAGGACGGCTACGGCTTCATCACTCCCGATTCCGGGGGTGACAACCTCTTCTTCCATTGGACGTCGATGGATGGGGGCGACTTCAACGATCTGGAGATGGGAGAGATGGTCGAGTTCGTGCTCGGCAGGAACGACCGCGGCCCGTGCGCGCTCGAGGTGAAGCGGCTCGAATAGATCGCGTGCCGGATGCGGCCGTCGGCTTTCCGGTTGGTCTCGGCAAGCTCGCCGAGGCTCTCGACGTCACCGTTCAGTTCCGCGATCAACGTTGCGACGCGCGTTCTCTCGTTCATAGATGATCCTGCCGTGTTGCTCGATGGCGCGGGCTATGACCGGACCGGCGTTCGGCAGATCGATCAGGTCGACCCGCGCAGGAAGCGCATGCGTTCCTGGTCCACCGCCGACCGACGTTAGTCGGCGGATACGGCCGCTGTCGAGCAAGATGCCGGGGGAGAGGCCGGCGCTAGTCGGCCACGTCGTCGGCGAAATCGAGGCGGATGACCATCACGGTGTCGGTCATGCGGTTGACCGGCAGGCCGCTCAGGCGCAGACAGGGCGGCTCCTGCCAGTGCCACGGCGTCGTTTCCACCGCGGCGCGCAGCTCGCTGCCGTCGTTGAGCAGCGTCGCCCGTTCGGGTGCGACCCGCAACGGCTTGAGGATCAGACCGGTGCTCTGCGGCGCCGTCGGCAGGTGGACGTACAGCGTGTTGCCGGTGCGCGTGACCAGCATGCTGTCGCGGTGCACGCGCGGAACGTCGTCCATGCCGATCGCGTCGTCGTCGATCACGGTCGAGGCCGGCGCCGTGCCGTCGAACGCCTCCCGGACGCGGCGGTACCAGTCGCCGACCCGGGCGAGCGTGCGCACGTTCTCTTCCGGCAGGCTGCCGTCCGCCTTCGGGCCGACGTTGAGGATGTAGTCGCCGCCCATCGCCAGCACGCGGTCGATGCTCTCGATGACGTAGCGGTCGCTGTAGTAGTCCTCGTCCGCTCGATAGCCCCAGCTCTCGCGGCCGAGCGCCTGCACCGCCTGCGTCGGCGCGTCGAACTCGCGCGCGTCCGGCACGTGGCGCTCCGGGGTGCCATAGTCTCCGGGCCCGGGACCGCGGTCGTTGATCAGGATGCCGGGCTGCAGCTCGCGCACCATGTCGTTCAGGCTCGGGTCGTGATGCTCGGCCACGTTCACGTCCCAGAAGAAATCGCGCAGCGGCCCGTAGTTGGTGCACAATTCCCGCACCTGGCCGCGGACGAACTCCCAATACGCGGCCAGGTCGGGCCGGTCGCCGCGCCGCGGCCCGAACATCTCGTGATGGCGCCCCAGGTTGGGATACTGCGGGTGGTGCCAGTCGGGGCATGAGTAGTAGAAGCCGAGGGCGATGCCGCGACGCTCGCACGCGGCGGCCAGCTCGGCCAGGATGTCCCGGCCGTATGGGGTGCGCATCACCGAATAGTCGGTCAGCCGGGTGTCCCACAGGCAGAACCCGTCGTGATGCTTGGTGGTGATCAGGACGAAGCTCATGCCGGCGCTCTCCGCCGCGGCCAGCCACTCGTCCGGATCGAACCGCTGCGGGTTGAAACGATGGATGAGTTGCTCGTAGTCGCGCCGCCGCATGTCCGACCGCCACAGGATCTGCTCGTGCCACGCGGGGATCGCGTACAGCCCCCAGTGGACGAAGAGCCCCAATCGTTCCGTGAAGTAGCGGTCGCGTCCGTCGCCGAACGGTCTGATCATGCGTCCTCCCTTCGCGGGCATCCTACCATGATCGACGCGCCGGGCGTCGGGTGCCGCATGCCTGCGCGGTCCCGGTTCGATCTGCGCGCGCATTTTGAAGCGGCAGCGCGACTCGGCGCGTTTCTGGTGGTGACGGCGTCCATCCCACGAGGACGCGGCCCGAACCGACGTGCGCGGGCGTCGAACGGCTCGCGCGTGATGACGACCGGACGGTCGATCGTCTATGATCGGGCGGGAACGGATGGCGCTCTGAGGAGGTGCGCAGGTGAGCGGGGATATGATAGCGACCATCGGGGCCGCGGTCGCCCTGGGCATCGGCATGTTCGGCTCCACACGCTGGATCCACAAGGACGTGGAGAAGGTCCGCATGGAGATGAGCAAGCTCGAAGGCCGGCTCAATGGCGAGATGCGCAAGCTCGAAGGCCGGCTCAGCGGCGAGATGGGCAAGCTCGATGGCCGACTCAGCGGCGAGATGGGCAAGCTCGATGGCCGACTCCGGGAGAACGACGGCCGGCTCGAAACCATGATCGTTGGGCTCCGTAGTGAAATCAGGGAGAGCGAAGGCCGGCTCCGGAGCGAAATGAGGGACGGCGACGGCCAGATCAAAGACGAGATGAAGGCCGGCTTCGAAGTGATTGCCGATCGGCTGACCAACGTCGGAGACCGGCTGTCGAAGGTCGAAGGGGTGATCGAAGGGATGTTCTGGAGCGCCCGTAACCTGCCGCCGAAAACCACCAGGGAGGGAGCCGCGTAGCGGGCGGAGACGATGCCGGTGCTTGAGTTCAAGGGGAAGCAGCATATCTACGCGCATCATCTCACGGTGCCGTACCGCCCGCTGCTGTCCGATCCGGCGCGCTCCTGCCGTCCGGCAGGCGCCAACGACAACCTGATCATCCACGGCGACAACCTGCACGCCCTGAAGGCGCTGCTGCCGCGCTACGCCGGGCGCGTCAAGTGCATCTACATCGACCCGCCCTACAACACCGGCAACGAGGGGTGGGTCTACAACGACAACGTGAACAGTCCGCTGCTGAAGGAGTGGCTGCGGGCGCACGGTCCGGTGGACAACGAGGACCTGGAGCGGCACGACAAGTGGCTCTGCATGATGTGGCCGCGCCTCCACCTGCTGCGGGAGCTGTTGGCGGAGGACGGCGTGATCTTCGTATCCATCGACGACCATGAGCAGCACCATCTGCGGATGCTCATGGACGAGGTATTCGGCGAAGAAAACTTTCTGTCGTGCGTCTCGTGGGAGAAGCGGTATACCCGCAGCAATAACGCAAAGATGTTCACGTCGGTTGTAGACAAGATACTTGCCTATCGTAGGAGCGACGAACTGGTTTTTCTCCGGGAACCGAGAAATGAAAAGAGCGATGCAATATACGACAATCCGGATGGTGATCAGCGCGGACCGTGGACAAGCGTCTCCTACGTGAATCCGGCGACGCGCTCCCAGCGACCGAATCTGGTCTACGACATTACGAACCCGGTCACGGGAAGGACGGTCTCTCACGCGACGAACGCGTGGAAGTACGAATTTGAGGAACACAAAAGACACGTAGCCGAGAAGCGACTCTGGTGGGGTAAGGATGGCGGACTGAACTACCCGAGATTGAAGAAATTTCTGTCCGAAGTGTCCGTTGGGTTGGTGCCCGTGGACTTGTGGAAACATGGAGATACGGGTACCACCGATGAAGGCAGCAAGGAGCTCGAAGAGATTCTCGGCCGGGCCGCGTTCGACAATCCAAAGCCGACTCGACTGCTGAAGCGGGCTTGGCGACCCGATCGAGCTGGATGGCATGCTCTCCGGCGAGACCCTGCCGCCATATCCAGCCCTGGCCGCGTACCTGCTCCATACCGCGTCCGGCGTCTCCGCCGGTGCCGGCGACCTCGCGCCGCAGGACGGCGACGGGCTGTTTCACTCCTCCGACAAGCTCAACTACCACCTGCTCTACCAACCCGACCTGGCGTTCCTGCGCAGCAACGACGCCATCCTGAACGAGGAACGCGCCAAGCGGATCAGCGCCGCGGCCCGCCCCCGGAACCGCAAGGCGGTGGTGTTCGCCGCCGCCAAGTACATCGGCCAGCGCGAACTGTCGGCCTGGGGCATCACCTTCTGCCAGCTCCCCTACGAGCTGTCCAGCCGGGTGGAATGAACCAACAGCCCGGAGACCGGTGCCGATTCTACGCCTGCGGGACGTGAGAGGGGCAGCGCGGCGGACGGGGCGAACGGTCGTGGCGGCTTGAGCCGTTGGTGGTTCTGCGGTATCCTGACGAGACCATGCGGGTATATGAACATCCCTACAGACCTGTACATCTGGACGCACCGATAACGAAGGGATTTCCCCTTAATTCGATGGCGGAACAGCTCATGGAAGAGGCCACTGCGGCATCGACGGGACGCGCTTCCCTCACGCTTGCGCACGGCGATGACTTGACTGTCGTTCTTACTGCAATGACGGCCGGCACCGTCCTTCACGAGCATCGGGCGCCGAGTTCGGCGACTGTCGTTACCCTGAACGGAAGCATCGTGTTTTCGTCAAGCAATGAGAACGTCAGACTTGGACAAGGCGAGGCGGTTGTCTTCACTGCCGATGTCCTGCACACCGTTGAAGCCAAAGAAGATAGCGCTTTCCTTATCATCATTGGCGGCAAGTCCCCGAAAGAATAGACGGAGGAATGACCGGGAGACGCGGCGCGAAGCGATGGAACTGAAGGAATATCAGACGCGCGCGCTGGAGGCGTTCGACCGCTGGCTGACCGCGCTGGACGAGGCGCGGCGGGAGTCCGCCATCGCGGTCGAAGCGTTGCGGAAAGCCAGGGTGGACGTTCCCGCAGACCTGGACAACTACCCCAAGGCGGCGTGGCGGAAGCTGGCGCAGGCCGGCGGGGTCGCCGCCGGCAGCGAGCGGCACGCCGACCGCACCGCGGACGCCGGGTATCCCATCCCGCATGCCTGCTTCAAGGTGCCGACCGGCGGCGGCAAGACGCTGCTCGCCGCGGCGGCGCTGGAGCGGATGAACCGGCCCGCCGGGCTCACCCTGTGGATCACCCCCACACGCGCCATCTACCAGCAGACCAGGACCGCGCTCTGGAACCGCGAGCACCCCTACCGCCAGATGCTGGAGCGGGCCAGCGGCGGGCGCGTCAAGATGCTGGAGAAAGACGATCCGTTCACGGCCCTGGACGTCGCCCACTACCTGTGCGTGATGCTGCTCATGCTGCCGGCCGCCAACCGCCAGCGGGGCAGGGAGTTCCTGCGCATGTTCCGCGACTCGGGGCGCTACCCGACGCTGTTTCCCGACAGCGACGACCTGCTCGGCGACGGCCGCCTGCTGCTCGACTACCCGGACCTGGAATGCACCTCGGACGGCGGGCCGGTCAAGCACAGCCTGTTCAACGTGTTCAAGATGCTGCGCCCGGTGGTGGTGCTGGACGAAGCCCACAAGGCGTACGGCAAGGCCGCCGCGGCGCAGGAGTTCGTGCGCTCGATCAACCGCCTGGACCCCAGCCTGGTGATCGAGTTGTCGGCCACGCCCAACCGCAGCATCAGCAACCTGCTGGTCGACATCTCCGGCGTCGATCTGAAGCAGGAGGAGATGATCAAGCTGCCGGTGCGGGTGGAGTCGTTCACCAACGCCGAATGGCAGCACGTGCTCGGCGAGGCGGCCGAGGAGCTGGACCGGCTGCATGCCGAAGCGGCGTCGCTGCAGCAGAGCGAAGGCCGCTACCTGCGGCCCATCGCCGTGGTACGGGTGGAGCGCACCGGCAAGGCGCAGCGCGACGGCGAACGGATTCACGCCGAGGACGTGCGCGAGTACCTGACCCGCAACCTCGGCGTTCCCGCCGAAGCGGTGCGGGTGAAGTCGGCCGAGAACGACGAGCTGGGAAAGGAGGACCTGCTCTCCGAGTACTCGCCGGTGCGCTGGATCATCACCCGCGCGGCGCTGATGGAGGGCTGGGACTGCTCCTTCGCCTACCTGCTGGTGATGCTGGACACGACCCGCGCGCAGCGCGCGTTGACCCAGTTGGTGGGGCGGGTGATGCGCCAACCGCACGCCCGCCGCACCGGCCGGGAGCGGCTGGACCGGTGCGCGGTCTATTGCCTGAACATGGCCGTGGCCGACGCCGTGCAGCAGATCAAGCAGGGGCTGGAACAGGAGGGGCTGACCGGCCTCGGCGACGAGGTGACGGGGAGCGGCGGCGAGCTGCAGCTCGTGGAAGCGCGGCGGCGGGAGCCGTTCCGCGGCGCCGACATCTTCCTGCCCAAGGTGCTGCACCGGGACGGTGACGGCTGGCGCAACCTCGACTATCACCGGGACATCCTGCCGGCCATCGCCTGGGAGCGGATCGAACCGCCGGACCCGGCCGCCTCCCTGCCGGCCGCGGCCCGGCGGGAGACGGCGAGCGTGGACCTGGGCGCCGGCGCCGCGGTCGCCTCGCCGGGGGCGTCCCAGGACCTCCGGGTCGACAAGAGGGTGCGGCTCTCCTACTTCGTGCGCCGGCTGGCGGACGTGGTGCCCAACCCCTGGCACGCCGCCGGCATCGCCGGCCGCCTGCTGGAACTGGAACGACTGCGGGAGACGGGCGCGACGGAAGAAAGCATCTTCGACCGCCGCGCCCCGCTCGCCTACGCGCTGCGGGAAGCGGTCATCGACGGCGTGGAACGGATGGCGGAACGGGTGTTCCGCGACAAACTGATGCAAGCGGAGATCCGCTTCGATCTGGACGCCGGCGTACCTCGCTACCGGATGCGCGAGCGCTACGAGATACCGGTCTTGGAGTCCGACCGCACCTTGCAGCGGCTCGGCCAACCGGTGCAGCTCAATCTGTTCGAGCCGGTGTTCGAGCGCCAGCTCGACAGCGAGCTGGAGCGGCGCTTCGCGTACTACCTGGACGAACAGAAGGCGCTGCGCTGGTGGCATCGGGTGGCGGTGCGCCAGCCGGGCGAGTACCACCTGCGCGGCTGGCGGCAGGAGCGCATCTACCCCGACTTCATCGCCATGGCGGGTGAGAGCGCCGGCCAGCCGCACCTGCTGGTGTTCGAGACCAAGGGCAAGCACCTGCGCGGCAACCCGGACACCGAATACAAGCGCAAGGTGCTGGCGACCCTTGAGCAGGCGTTCAACGTGGGCCGCATGCAGGTCCGCGACGGCCCCGCGAAGGGCACCTTCCGGCTGATCTTCGACGAGGCCGAATTCACCCAGGCGCTGGCGAACGTGAACGCCGCCTACCGGGTGCGGGAGTGACGCGATTGACGGCTTGTCGTGCAACGCACGACGCAGCAAGGTAGAATGGCCCATGATGATGCCGGCCTCGTTCGCGCCTTCAACCACGTCCGTCGACGACTTCGACTTCACGGCCGGGCGCGTGGACGTGGCCGCCATGACGGCGGCGTATCGACGGCACGGCGCCGTGGTGATCCGCGGGTTGTCGGGCGCGTACGTGCCGGCCCTGCTGCAGGACATGGAGGCGATCCTGCACCAGAGTCAGGCGCTCCTGCCGGAGGCGGTCGTCGCGACGCATCACGCCAATGCGGTGATGACGCCGGACGGAACGCTGTTCAATCCCGACCCCGGCGATCCCGGACGCATGGTCGTCAATACGCTACGGCTCAACGCGATGATCTCCGGCGCCTTCCTGCGCTCGCTGGCCAACCCGGAGCTGTTGGAGCTGCTGGCCGCCCTGATCGGCCCGGACATCGAGCTGTGGAAGTGGGGCCAGTGCGTCTACAAGCAGCCCCGGACCGGAGTGCCCAAGTCGCTGCATCAGGACGGGTACTACTTCGAGCACCGCCTGCAGAGCCCGACCGCGGTGCTCAGCTACGCGGTCGACGTGGACATGGGCAACGCGCCGCTGTTCGTGGTACCGGGATCGCATGAGCTGGGACTGATCCGGCACGAGGACGACCGCTGGGCCGGCTTCGCGCTCAGCGATCCGGTCTGGTGGGAACGGGCCGTGCCGGTGGAGGGCCGGGCCGGAGATGCGGTGATCTTCCACACCTGCACGATCCACGGCTCGCCGGACAACCGCTCGGACCGGCCGCGGCCGGTGTTCATCCAGCGCTATCGCCGCGCGGACGACTTCTGCGTGATCGACGTGGCCAACGTCGCCGACCGGCAACGCGCCGAACGGACGCCGATCACCGAAAAGACCGAGGACGACTGGGGCTTGATGGTGCGCGGCATCCGCCGCTACCGTCCGGCAGCATAGGGCTCGTACCGACATTCTTGAAAATCGGTAGTTGACCTATCGATTTTCAAGGTCCTCGTGCGGTGACCCGAACGGTATTCA
Organism: Spirochaetia bacterium; assembly: GCA_965203515.1. GTDB lineage: Bacteria > Spirochaetota > Spirochaetia > SZUA-6 > Bin103 > CATQHW01. The sequence goes on along the minus strand of OZ241907.1, from coordinate 1,949,675 downwards.
TACAGAGCCTGGACACATACGGCATGCGGGTCCTGCAAGTTGGGCAGTCCAGTGCATACCCTGGTTCGAGGTGGAGCGCAGCGTCACTCGACCAAGCTCCAGTGACCGAAGTCGTCGATTTCGAAGCAGATCGGCGACGCTCTTTTCCACGGCGGAATCGCGCTTTTTTGGCCTCCGCGGACGGGGCTGTGACGTGAGGTATACGTCGGCACATTTCTCGCAAATGCGTGTGACGTCCGCCGCAGTGGGCAGCGCCACGGCGCCTCGACGGAACGCGGTCAAAGCGGCGACCGGTCGATCCCGCAAAAGCCGATCCCACTGAGGTGGTCCTAGAAAACTGGACAGGTTGCTAAGGTGTACTCCAGGCCTTGAGGAGGGCCGACCAGATGGCCAGGAAACGGCGGCGATTCACCGCCGAGTTCAAAGCGCGCGTGGCGCTCGAAGCGCTCAGCGGCGACCGCACGATTCAGGCGATCGCCGCCGATCACGCGGTGCATCCCAACCAAGTCAGCGACTGGAAGCGGCAGGCCGTCGACGGCTTGCACGACCTGTTCGCCACCGGCGCCAAGCGCCGGCAGGACGATCACGAAGCGATCATCCACGACCTGCACGCCAAGATCGGCGAGTTGACCGTGGAGCGCGATTTTTTAGCGCGCGGGCTCGCTCGTTGAGCCGCGACCAACGGCGCACGATGGTCGATCGAGCCCACCAACACCTGAGCGTCAGCCGGCAGTGCCGGCTGCTGGCGATGAGTCGCTCGACGCTGTACTACGCGCCGCAGGGCCACAGCGCCGAGACCTTGGCGCTGATGCGCCGCATCGACCAGTTGTACCTGTGCTACCCGTTCTACGGCAGCCGCCAGATGGCGCGCCATCTTGAACAGGAGGAAGTGACGGTCGGCCGCCACCGGGTCCGCCGGCTGATGCATCTGCTCGGCCTGGAGGCGATCTACCGCAAGCCGCGCACCAGCACGGCGCATCCCGAACACTGCGTGTACCCGTATCTGCTGCGCGGCCTGAGCATCGAGCGGGCGAACCACGTGTGGTGCGCCGACATCACCTACATTCCGGTGCAGGAAGGATATCTGTACCTGGTGGCGGTCATGGACTGGGCGAGTCGGCGGGTGCTGGCGTGGCGGCTGAGCAACACGCTGGACACCGCGTTCTGCCTCGCGGCGCTCGACGAGGCGCTGCGGCGGTACGGACGGCCGCAGGTCTTCAACACCGATCAGGGCAGGCAGTTCACGAGCCGGGCGTTCACCGAGCGGCTGCGGGCGGCCGGCATCCGGTGCTCGATGGATGGCCGCCGCCGATGCATGGACAACGTGTTCATCGAGCGGCTGTGGCGGTCGTTGAAGTACGAGGCGGTCTACCTGCACGAGTTGGCCGACGGCAGGGCGGCGCGGCGGGTGATCGGGCAGTGGATGGCGTTCTACAACGAGCAGCGGCCGCACTCGGCGCTCGGCGGGCGCACGCCGGCGCAGTACTACGACGGCACGCCGGCGGCCAGCGAGCAGGCGGCGTAGCGATGGACCGACGAAATCACCAGACAGGAGGAGGGCCGCTGATTCAGGACAGGAGGCGGATGACCGCGCTGACGCCGGTCTACGAGACGAGCGGGTGTGAAGTGGCGACCGCCATCCCACAGGATCGGACCGGTCGCCCGGCACCCCGGCCTTACCGCCGCATTCGCAAGCGAAGCGACCGAGGGGTAGCGCAACCACCCGAGTACACCTTATTCTGCCCCTCAACCTGTCCAACCAACCAGGACCACCTCACACATTTCGTCGCAATCTGCTCCGGCAGAGCCATGATGCGGAATCTTCACCAGGTCCGCTACCGGATGGCCATACTTCGTGTACAGGTCCGCTATCCGCGACCATCCTCGGTCGCGGTCGCCGAAGCGAAGGACGTCGCCGCCAAGCAGGATTGCGGTGTCTCCGAGTTTGGCAAGTAGTGCGACGGATAGGTGATTCGGCATCGGTGCCGGCAAGGCAGTCTTCGCCTGCATGGGGCGAGGCGCATGAAGGTGTAGCATTGCCAAAGCGATCGATGCGTCCGACGGCGACAGCGCCCACAGCTCGCAAGCGCTATCTCGTAGCAGCAGTTTGTTCTCGGACGCCAATCGCACCGTCATTTTCCTGTCCTGCAGGATCGCAAGGGTCTCGGACATCTCTTGAATACCGGTCTCACGCATCATGGCGCCGTCCGCATACGCGGCGACGAGTGTCAAGAACTCCTTCGTACGAAATGCGGCCGGGCACGCAAACTCAGCGCGCGGACAGTCGCGGACAACTCGTGCAACTCCGCGGACGTGATCGTCATGCCAGTGGGTAACGATGATCAGGCGAACGGCAGCTTCGGCATCGACGCCGATCTGGTTCAGGTAACCAAGCGCTGCAGGATTGCCCTCATCATCTACGCAGGAATCCACAATGATCCAATCGCCTTGCCCAAGGTGAATGACGGAACATTCCCCATAGCCCGGTCCCAAGAGGGTAAGCTCCAACTCGTTCGGAGCAGGCGGAGTTACGTCGTCCAACGTATCGTTTCGGCCTGTTCCTGAGCAGTGCTCCTGGCGCTTGCCAACTCCGTTTCGGTCCAGACCGGGAGGCGTCGAAACCGCAGAATCGAAGTCCGGCTGCGTTGCCCCCCCTCACTGGTCGCGTAGCCGACATGTAGTAGAAAGACGGCTCCGACCGCTATGAGTTCTCGTTCATCGGCGCTCACTTCCTCGAAGTCGATTTCGGCTTCTTCATCCGGTTCATCATCAGACAGGTCCACGAGCTTGACCGAGAACGATTCTCCATCCACGGCGGTGACGACTCCTTCCCAGGCCTGGAGCGTATGAAAGTTGCTGCGCGGCTGCGGAAACGGAATGTTGTCAGGATGCACATATGAACGGTGAACTACATGACCCGCCTGCTGATCTCCTTTCGACGAATTGACATCCTGAGCATTGAAGACTTCGTCGATTCTTGGCGGAGGTTCGTAGATGCGGGGCGGTGGAGGCCCCTTGCTTGGTTCACGATATTGAAATATCGAGGTAGCCAGGGCCTCGCTGTTGTGTTCAGACATCCTGATATATCCTGTCGATTACAGTCTTATACTCCTGGAAAGTACCGTTCCATTTCGAGTCTAAGACGCGGAGCATCGCTCGACATCCATGAGCTTCCTCGGTCAGGTCATAATGATTGTTTATGTCGACGTACATGCCGTTCTCGACCCGTAACGACGGTTCTACTGTAATTTGCACGTATCCCTTGGGGCCCGACGGTCGTGCGCCCTGCATCGTCAGGCTACGCATGCGTGGCGCGTGCAACAAGTTCGACCACGGGTCGGTCGGCGCAAGGTCTTCGCTGATGTCGCGCCACAGTGCGTCGTCGAGAGGATAATGGCAACTGTAGTTGATCCCGAGGGAGAAGACAGGAGTATGAATCAGTTTCGAGAATGTGGCGGCAACGAGGTCGTGCAGATGTCGATAATACGCTTCGTTCTGGGTCGCAACGACAAAACGATCCGGCACGACCCGTACCTGTAGCCAGTCCACCTGGAAAAGAGTGTCCTGAGCGCTGATCATGCCGCCCGCCTCCACCGCCGCCTGAGCTTCGCGGTGACTGATGAGACCTTCGGAGGCGAACCAAGCCGGCTGAAAGATCGCGGGGTTGAGATTGCCTACGGCTACGATGGAGTGCTGCTGGAGTTCAATCTCATGCTTCATCGCCAACGTGTCGATTGTACGACTGCGGACGCTTCCGTGCAAGCCGACGACCGCCTGCGGTCCGCGCGCGGGGCGATTCAGCACTGCTGAGACGATGGGCGAGCTCAATGGGCTAGACTACCACCGCGCCCGGCGCTCCCGGAGTGGGGGCCGTGCGCTTCCCGCCGGCGGCCAGCGCTACGCCCAGGCGCGTCTGCGCTCCGGCAGGGCGGCCCTCTCAGCGCGGCAGTTCCCGACCCGGGGTGAGCTCGGTCAGGAATCGGTCCACCGGCAGGCAGCGGATGCCGTCCCGTTCCAGCGCCTCGTCTCCCCGGTACAGCAGGAGCGGCGCCGCTTCCGGGTAGTCGGCATGGAACGTCCTGATCCCCCGCAGATCGTGCGGCCGCAGCGAACGGCTGTTCTTCACCTCGATGGCATGGAACCCGGCCTCGCCGTAGAGCACGAAGTCGACCTCCGAGCCGCCCCGCGTGCGCCAGAAGTAGATGCGGCAATCGGCGTTGCCGTAGCCGACCCAGGCCTGCAGGTGCTGCAGGACCAGTCCTTCGAGCGCCGGCCCGGCCATCTCGGTGCGCGTATCGAGCGGCCCGGCGGGGCGCAACGAGCGGAATATGCCGCAGTCGAAGAAGTAGAACTTGGCATGCGCGGCCAGCGAGCGCTTGGCGCGGCGCCGGAACACCGGCAGCCGGACGGCGATGAGCAGGTCCTCCAGGATGCCGAGATAGGACTCCACCGTATTGCGGCTGGCCACGCACTCGCGCGCCACCGCGGCGACGTTGAGCACCTGCCCGTGCGAGAACGACGCCGTCTCCAGGAAGCGGCTGAAGTCGTCGAGCCGCCGGACCAGCCCTTCCGCCTTCACCTCCTGTTGCAGGTACAGGTCGATGTACCCGCGCAGGGTGCGCTCCGGCGCGGCCGCGGTGACCACCAGCGGCACCATGCCGAGCGCCAGGCTCCGGTCCAGGTCGAACCGCGCACCTAATTCGGCGGCCATGAAGGGGTGCATCGTGCACCGCACCGCCCGGCCCGCCAGCAGATCGACCCCTTCGCGCCGCAGCTTCCGGGCACTGGAGCCGGTCATGACGAAGCGGAGCGACCGGTCGAGCTCCATCTGCTGGTGCACCACCGGGAGGAGCTGCGGGACGCGCTGGACCTCGTCGATGACGATGGTCCCCCGCCCGGCGTTGGCCCGCACGAACTCCCGCAGCCGTTCCGGCCGGGCGGAGTAGTTGCGCTCGGCTTCCGCGTCCAGGAGGTCGATCCAGGCCGCATCCGGGTACGCCGCGCGCAGCCACGTCGACTTGCCGGTGCCGCGCGGGCCGAACAGGAAGTAGCTGCCGGCCGGATGGTCGAAGAATCTCAGTACTTCTGACACAATGGGACGCAATATATCAGTTCAACTGACGAAACGAGCGTCAACAACCTGGCCGACCCGGCCGACCCGTCAGCCGCCCAGCGGATTGCGCCACCGTGAACCGGCGAGTCGGCGTTGTGGGCATGGGACGAGCAGGTTGACGTCCAGGAGTATCAAACGAGTCCGGTCTCCTGGTTATGGCGCGCGGCGAACGCGTCCGCCTCCAACTCATCGACCAGATGGTTGAGCTTGTCGAGGTCGACTCCCGGCCGGAAGCCAAAGCGATGCGGCCGGGTTTTCGGCGGATCGCCGGGTCCTGCGGATGGCTGCCCCAGCCCTTGCCGAATCGTCTGGTTCACCACTTGCTTGAAGGAGAGACCAAACCTGCCGGCCCTCTCCTTGAGCGCAGCGGCCAGATCATCTTCCAGGGTCAACGTCGTTCGCATGGGTAGCATCATGACAGATGTTCATCGACGGCCCGGCGAGGCAACCGAGGCGGCAATTTACGCAGTGGTCAGCGTGGGGAGCGCGTGCCACCATGCCGCGGTCCGGCGCGGGCGCATTTCCAAAAATGTAGGTAAGCGTCAGGCCGCTTGACGGCCAAGCCCTATGATCACCGGTCTACGGGCGCCTCACGATCCTCGCCGGGGCGGCCGAATCCGGCGCCGGCGTGGCGGTAGCGGTGATGGGCGGCGCACAGCAGCCGGAGATTGTTCGGCTCGGCGGCGCCGCCGCAGGCATACGGCACGACGTGATCGATCTGCAGCAGGTGTTGGGAGCCGCAGCGGCGCCCGCTGGTGCGGTCCACGTAGCGACAGCGGCCCCGGTCGCGCCGCCAGACCTCGCGCTTGACTGCCGCCGGGATGGCGCGGCCGGTCACGCCGCCGGCCTTCGCTGCCGAAGTCTCGGTCCGCGCTGGCGGCGCAGCCCGCGCCACGCCCGCCGTCGCAGCCTGCCGGCCGAGGCGCCGCGTCTTCGGCGCCGAAGTGGCGTCGGTCGCCGGCTTCGCTGCCGAAGTGTCCGGGCGGTCAGCGGCTTCCTCTCCCGGCTCCGCCGGCGCCTGAGCCGATACCTTCGCCGCCGAAGGAGCGGCGCTGTCTGCGCCGCGAGCCGAGGTCGCCTGCGTCTTCGCCGCCGAAGTTTGCTCGGCTCCTTTGGCCGGCGCGGCGCGCCGCCCGCGCGGCGGCCGGGCCGGATCGTGGCGGTCGAGCCCTTCCCGCACCAGCCGCGCCATGAGCTGCCCCAACGTCATATGCGGATCGACGTGGGACAGGAGGCCCTGGAGCCGCTCCAAGCCCCGCCGGCACTCATCGTCGATCACCGCCTTGAGTTCCCAGCACCCGCCGCCCAGGGACCGTACCCGCTCCGCCGGCGCCGCCAGCTCCGGGTCCACCTCGGCCAGCAACTGCATCACCTCCCGGCTGCTCTTGCCGGACGCCTGCTCCACCAGCTCCCGCCGCGCCTCCGAGTCCAGCACCGGCGCCGGCTTCCGCTCCGCCGGCCGCGGCGGCGCTGAGCCGGCCTGCGACTGAGCGCCAGCCCCGAACCCGGCCCCGCGCGGCGCGCTACGCGCCGCCCGTTCCTTCTTGCGCTCCTGCCGGTCGAAGGCGTTCTGCAACTGCGCGGCCGCGTTCAGCGTCATCGAGCCATCCTGCAGGCGCTCGCGCACGCCGTCGACCTCCGCGCAGAGCCGCATCGCCTTGATGCGCCGCCACGCCGCGGCGTCGCTGTAACCCAGCTCGCGCACCGCGTAGTCGAACAGGCTCGAGAACCCGCGGCGCAGATACAGGCGACGCTTCTGAATCTCGCGCAGGTGGTCGATCACGACCACTTCGAGATGGTGTTCGATGCCGGAAAGTTCCTTGGTTTGCTCCAGCAAGCGGTCGTCTGAGAGGGCGGATACGGTAGTGGTGACGGCCCCGTCGGAAGCATGATTGTACATGATATAAGTATAATCATGGAAACTACTTGAGTCAAGTTATCCGGCCCGGAAGATGGCACCTGCGGGCGTGACTCGGCGGCGCATTCCCAAGCGGCTGGACGCAGCGCAGCAATACGCAGGTGGTCAGCGTGGGGGAGCGCGTGCTATCATGGCGCGGTCCGGCTCGCGGCCAATCGCCAACGACGGCCGGCGGGTGATCGACGGGCGGACACGCCACCGGAGGGGAATCGTGGGTAGAGCATCGCTGGTATCGCTGTTGCTGGCCGCCGGAGTCGCCGCGCTAATGGCGTGCGCGCCCGCGGCGCGCCCCTCCGCCGCGCCCGCCGACCCGGCCCAAGGGGGGGGGGGGGTAAGCCACCGAGCGAGCCGCCGCCGACTTCGCAGCCGCCCACCTCGCAGCCGGCCGAGCAGCGCTGGACGATCAGCGCGGCCGACTTTGGTGACAGCTACCGCGCGCACCTGTTGACCAACCGCTCCGCGCCCTATGCCTGGGAGCGGATCACCGCCGGCGGCGTGCGCGTTTCGATCGGCGGGCGCGAGCTGCCGTTCACGAGCACGCGAGCCAACCCGGTCTTCACCCCCGATCTCTCCGGCGCGGAGTGGACGGTTGCCGCCGAGGTGCGGGCGGGAGAACTGGTGCTGGTGCTCACCGCCCCCGATCAGTCGGGCGCCGGCGACACGGTTGAGTCGGTCACGATCACCAACCCGGGGAGCGGCTACACGACAGACCCGACCGTGACCTTTTCGGCGCCGCCGTCCGGCGGCGCCACCGCAACCGGCACCGCGGTAAGGTCCGGCAGCGTCGACTCCGTGGCGATTACGACCGCAGGGAGCGGCTACCCCTCGGTTCCAACCGTGACCTTTTCGGCCCCGCCCTCCGGCGCCGCGGCAACCGGCGCCGCGGTGGGGACCCGGCACGTCGATTCCGTGACGATTACGACCGCCGGGAGCGGCTACACGGCGGTTCCCGGCGTAACGTTCGGGGCGGCGCCGCCCGGCGGCGCCACGGCAACCGGGACCGCAGTGGGGACCCGGCACGTCGATTCCGTGACGGTCGGGACCGCAGGAAACGGCTACGCGGCGGTCCCTGCCGTCACGTTTTCGGGCGGAGGCGGCAGCGGCGCGGTCGCTACCGCGGTACGGCAAAGCGGCGTCGCGTCAGTGACGTTCACGAACCGCGGGAACGGTTATACCTCTGACCCAACCGTCACGTTCGGGGCGGCGCCGTCCGGAGGCGCCACGGCGACCGGCACCGCAACGCGGCGATCTGAAGTATATACCGTGTTGGTGAGCGTCGGGGGGAGCGGTTACACGTCCGCCCCCACCGTGACGATTGGCGCTCCGCCGACCGGTGGCACCCAGGCAACCGCTACAGCGGCGATCAGTGGCGGTCAAGTGAGTTCCGTAACCGTGACGAACGGTGGGCGCGGCTACACGTCTGTCCCTTCCGTCACGTTTTCGGGAGGAGGGGGCAGCGGCGCGGCCGCCAACGCTAACTTGCGATCAAGCAGGTTAGATGCCGTGACGATCACGAACCCGGGGAGCGGCTACACGTCAGCCCCTTCCGTAACGTTTTTCGGCGGCCCAGCTGAGTGGTAGTGTTACGGCAACCGGCACCGCGGTGCTGCAGAGCGGCGTCGCGTCGGTGAGGGTCACCAACGGCGGGAGCGGTTACACCTCCGCCCCTGCCGTGACCTTCGCGGCCGCGCCTGCCGGCGGCACCACCGCAACCGGCACCGCGGCGCTGCGCTACGGCGTCGCGTCAGTGGACGTCACGGACGGCGGGAGCGGCTACACCTCCGCCCCCACCGTGACCTTCGCGGCCGCGCCGAGCGGCGGCGCCACCGCCGCCGGCACCGCAGTGCTGCGTTACGGCGTGGCGTCGGTGAACGTCACGAACGGCGGGAGCGGCTACACGTCTGCCCCTACCGTGACCTTCACGGCCGCGCCGAGTGGCGGCGCCACCGCCGCCGGCACCGCGGTGCTGCGCTACGGCGTCGCGTCGGTGAGGGTCACCAACGGCGGGAGCGGCTACACCTCCGCCCCTACCGTGACCTTTTCGGCCCCGGCCGGCGGTACCCGCGCGACCGGCACGGCCAACTTGGCAGAGAGCGGCTACGATCAATACCAGAACCTGTATTGGGCGCGCCAAACCCTGGACGGCAAGCAGCTTCTGGTGCAGCTAGCGGATCAGGCGCCGGCCCGTGATGACAGATAGACCCTTGCCCATACGTACCAAACGTGAATCAGAAGTCGATGCCGCGCTGGGCCTTGATGCCGGCCTGGAACGGGTGCTTGATCTCGACCATCTCGCTCACCAGGTCGGCGTACTCGATCAGTTCCGGCGGAGCCCCGCGCCCGGTCAGGACCACGTGGGTGCGGGCCGCCCGCGCCTCCAGGCACGCCACCACGGCCTCCGGCGGCAGGTAATCGTAGCTCATCACCACGTTGATCTCGTCGAGCACCACGAGCTCGAAGCCGCCGCCGGCGATCAACTCCCGCGCCATGGCGAGCGCCGACCGCGCCGCGGCGGAGTCCGCCTCCCGGTCCTGCGTGTCCCAGGTGAACCCCTGCCCGGTCGTGCGCCATTCGAGCTGCTCCGGGAAGCGGCTGAAGAACTGGCGTTCGCCGGTCTTCCAGGCGCCCTTGATGAACTGCACGATCGCCACGCGCTGCCCCCAGCCGAGGGCGCGCGCGGCGACGCCGAAGGCGGCGCTCGACTTGCCCTTGCCGTTGCCGGTGTGCACCAGCACCAGCCCGCGCCGCGGATTCACGGCCCGCGCCGCCTTGGCCCGCTGCTCCGCCTGCAGCGCGCGCATCCGCTCGGCGTGCGCCCGGTTCGCGGCGGCCGCCTCCTGCGCGGCCGGGTTTGCGACGGCCCGGTCCATCATCGCTCCATCAGCCGGTAGCCCACAAGCGGAGCGTACCCGCGTTACACTGCCGGCGTCATGGCAAGCGTCTTCACCCCGGATCATCGCAGGCGAGGCGCGCCAGGCGGCGCTACTACTTCCAAAGGATTCCCGGTCTTGCATGGGTGAGGCTATACAGCATCGTTTTTCACCACCAGTTAACGTTTTTCGGGACCAGCGCCTTCCCGTAACCGCCGCCCCGGCGGGCTATGCGGCGCTCATCGACGCCTGTGATCTGAACGTGCCGCTCCCGCGCACGCTGAGCGCCATTGGGGAGCGTCATCGCTTCCTGGTGCAAGACGGCTGGCGCATCTACTCGCCGCGCTACGCGCCCCCGCCCAGTTTGGCAGGCCACCTGATCTTCGCCCTGAGACATGAAGGCATCGACCTCGCCGTGCTCAAGCGCCTCTACGCCGCCAGCGGTCCGGCGCCGATCGAAGCGCTGGTGCGGGCCGCGCCGACCGGCGCCTACGCACGGCGCCTCTGGTTCCTCTACGAGTGGCTCACGGGGCGGCGGCTCGACCTGCCGAATGCCGACCGCGGCGCCTATCCGCCGGTGGTCGATCCGCAGCGGCAATACGCGGCCGGCGCCGAGAACTCCGCCCGCCATCGAGTCAAGAACAACCTCCCCGGCACCCCCGGGTTCTGCCCGCTGGTGTCCCGCAGCGAACGCCTGGACCGCTGCATTGCGCTGGACCTGCAGGGCCGCGCACGAGCCGCCGCGGCGGCGGTGCCGCGCGACCTGCTGGCGCGCGCGGCGGCGTTCCTGCTGCTCGAGGATTCCCGGTCGAGCTACGCCATCGAAGGTGAGCGGCCGCCCCAGAACCGCATCCGGCGCTGGGGCCAGGCGATCGGCCAAGCGGGCCGGCAGCCGCTCCACCTCGACGAACTGTGCCGCCTGCAGCGCATCGTGATCGGCGACGCCCGCTTCGTGCGGCTCGGTCTGCGCACGGAAGGCGGATTCGTCGGCGCGCGGGATCGAACGACGCAGCAGCCGATCCCGGACCACGTGAGCGCCAAGCCGGAAGATCTGGCGGGGCTGGTCGACGGCCTGATCGCCTTCGACCGGAAGGCGGCGCGGGAGCTCGATCCGGTGCTGGCCGCCGCCGTGCTGGCGTTCGGATTCGTCTACATCCACCCGTTTGACGACGGCAATGGCAGAGTGCACCGCTACCTGATCCACCACCTGCTGGCGCAACGGGGCTTCAATCCGCTGGGGGTCACCTTTCCGGTCTCAGCGGCGATTCTGGAGCGCATCCACGACTACCGAACGGTCCTCGAAGATTACTCGAAGAGACTGTTGCCGGCGGTGGACTGGGAACCGACCGCAGGGGGCAACGTCGCGGTGCTGAACGACACGGCCGACTTCTACCGGTTCTTCGATGCCACCCCGCACGCCGAATTCCTGTATGGATGCGTTCAAGACACCATCGAGCGCCATCTGCCGGACGAGGCCGAGTTCCTGCGGCGCCATGATGCGTTTCGCACCGGACTGAATCTGATCGTCGACATGCCGGACCGGCTGTCCGACCTGCTGTGCCGGTTCCTCCGTCAGAACCGCGGGACCTTGTCGCGCCGCGGCCGGACGCGGGAATTCGCCGCGCTGACCGGCGCCGAGATCGTGCGCATCGAATCGCTGTACCGGGAGGTGTTCCTCGACCCGCACGAGGCGCCGGGAGTCGGCTCGGTCGAGCCGACTCCGGCGCCGTCATCGGGCGCAGGGGCGGGCTGAGAATCCCGCCGGGATACGCGATCCCGCGCGATCGCCTACTGGTCGCGGAACCAGACCTCCGGCCGGCCGAGGTCGCCGCAATGCCAGCAGTTCGCGGGGTCGTCCCCCGGCACGTTGGCCATGTCGTACGAGGTGATGATCGTGTTCACCCCGCCGACGATGCCGATCGCCCACAGGTTGTCGGCATGCAGGTCGGTGATCCGCTTCATGGTGGCGATCCGATCGTCGATGTCGGCCTGGGTCGCCAGCAGTTGGCGAAGCGCCACGCCTTCCTTGATCACGTCCGGCGGCTCCTCGCCCTCGGCGCCGTCCGTGGCGACCCACTGCGTCCACTTGGGCGCGAAGTAGGCGTGGTTGCTGTACGGCGCTCCGAAGCTGGCGGTCTCCAGCACGGCGGTCGAGTAGGTGCTCCACGCCGGGCCGATGTACGCCTGCATCTCGCCGCTGTTGCGCACCGACTGCAGTCCGCCCCACCCGTCGGTCGAGCGGATGTTCATGTTGATGCCGACGTCGGCCAAGTTGATCTTGACCAGGTCGGCCACTTCGGCGCTGTTGTACTGAACGCGTATCGTCGCGGTGAACGCCAGCGGCTTGCCCTTCCACAGGCGGTTGTCGTCCTCGTCACGCTCGTTCAGGCCAGCGCCGTCGAGCAGGCGGTTGGCCGTCTCCAGGTCGTAGTCGCCGCACACCGTGGCAGCGCGCTCGTTGTAGTACGGGCTGCGTTCTGAGTACGCCAGCGGCCCGTACGGCACCGCGCCGAAGTAGATCAGCGTGGCGATCGCCTCGCGGTTGACAGCGTGCGAGACGCCGCAGCGGAAGTCGCGGCTGGAGATCAGCTCGCGCATGTCGGGATCGTTGGTGGTCTGGTTGAACTCCAGGAGCTGCGCGCCGCCGACCAGATGCGTGCCGCCCCAGCTCACCGCGCGGATGGTCTGCTCGTTCGCCTCGGCCGTCTTGGCGGCCGGGAAGATATCGAGCCCCAGAAAGAACGCCCAATCGTATTCGCCGTTCAGCGCGCGCAACTTGAGCACGGTCGGATCGGTGGTCGAATCCTGGCGCACCTCATCGAAGTACGGGAGCTGCTGGCCGATCGCGTCGACCGCAAGATAATACGGGTTGCGCTCGAACACGTAGGTGGTGGCCGGCGCCCCGACCTTGAGCACCCACGGCGACATCGTCGGCAGATCGGGGTTGGCGCGCGGGAAGCCCTGCCCCTCGTCGATCCGGTCCTTGAAGAACTCGGCGGCGGTGGCAAAGCCGGCCTCCTTGGCCATGGCGTCGACCTTGTCCTGCCCGGCGTACTTCGGGTGGAACTGGCTCAGGTAGCCCTTGTGGAACCAGACCAGGTAGTGCTCGGCCAGCCGTCCCACCTCGGCGATATTGGTCTGCGGGTAGGTGAAGCTGAACGTGTAGTCGTCGATGACCTCGAACTCCGCATCCGCGATGTGGCGCGATCCACCGGTGACGGCCACGCCAAACGGCTCGTAGTGGGCGACGTCCTCGACGAAGAAGGCGACGTCCTCGGTGGTGACCGGGCTGCCGTCCGAGTACCTGGCGCCCTTGCGCAGCGTCATGGTCCAGGTGCGGCCGTCATTGGACGACTCCATCGCCTGGCAGGTGCGCAGGAACTGGTTGACCTGGCCGCCATACTCGGCGGAGCGGCACATGACCCGCGAATGGTTGGCGGCGACCGCCTCGGGTCCGCCTCCCTGAATCCTGGCGACGTCCTGGTAGGCGCCGATCTTCTTCACCTGGCTGGTGGGCAGCAGGACCAGCGGCTCGTCCGGAAGCCGTTGCTCCAGCGGCGGCAGGTCCATGGCGTCGAGCATCGGCGCCTGCGTGAGGGTCAGCATCTGCCCGGTGACCTGCTGCCATGCCGACAGGTCCCAGGCGTTCATGCCGTGGTTGTCGGCGATCACGGCGGCCGAACCGCCGTCGGCCATCATCGCCTCCTCGCCTTCCCCGGCGGCGAACGCCAAGGCGGCGCCGGCGCAGGTGAGCAACGCCAGCAAACCGTAGCGAACCATCTTCTTCGTCATATCGGACCTTCCTTTCCGTTGGAGTGCATTGCGACATGGTACGCGCCGCCGCACCGGCGCGCAAGGCTACGACTTGTACGGGTCGGCGGCGTCGCGCAGGCCGTCGCCCACGAAGTTGAAGGCCAGGATGAAGATCACCACGGCCGCCACGGGCCAGAGCAGCCACGGCGCAAACAGGATGGTGCGGAGCTGCTGCGCGTCCTGCAGCATCACGCCCCAGCTCACCACCGGCTCGTGCAGGCCCAGCCCCAGGAAGCTCAGGCTGGTCTCGCCCAGGATCATGCCGGGGATCGACAGGGTCAGCGAAGCGATCAGGTGGCTCATCACGCCGGGGATCACGTGTACGAACATCACGCGCCGGGTCGAGCCGTTGTCGAGCTGGGCGGCGATCGCGTAATCGGTCTCGCGCAGCGCCAGCACCTTGCCGCGCACGGTCCGCGCCAGCCCCGGCCAGGAGAGCAGCGCCAGGATCACGGTGATGGCGAAGAAGACCCGCTCCAGCGGCCAGTTCAGCGGGATCGAGATCGACAGCACCATCCACAGCGGCAGCGTCGGCACGCTGGAGATCACCTCGATCACGCGCTGGATCACCGTGTCGACCGGTCCCGAGTAGTAGCCGGAGACCGTGCCCAGGACGATCGCCAGCACGAAGGTGATCAGCACGCCCAGCAGGCCGATGCTGAGCGAGACGCGCGTGCCCCACAGCACGCGCGAGAAGACGTCGCGCGCCTTCTGATCGGTGCCCAGCAGGTTCAGGCGCGTGTCGCCGTCGACCCCCCAGAGATGCAGGTCGGACCGGAACAGGCCCCACATCTTGTAGCGCTCGCCGCGCACGAAGAAGCGGATCGGGTAGCTGACGCGGCGATCCTCCTCGTAGGTGACCCGCAGCGTAACCCGGTCGCGCGTCTCCTTCAGCGGGTGCACGTACGGCCAGCGCAGCGCGCCGTCCGGGCTGAAGATCCGCGGCAGCCGCGGCGGTATGAGCTGGTTGGACTGCGTCGGCGACACGTAGGCGCCGCGCGTCGGGTCGTAGGGCGCCAGGAACTCCGCGAACGCCAGGCACAGGTAGCCCATGGTCACGATCACCGCTCCCACGACCGCCAGCCGGTGCTTGAAGAAGGCGGTCCGCATCAGACGCCATTGACTGGCGTCGTAGACCTGCGGCCGGGGGCCGACCGGAGCGGCGGCCTCCGCGACGGCGCCGCTACTCATAGCGGATGCGCGGGTCGGCCGCCGCCAGCAGGAGGTCGGATACCAGCGTGCCGATCACGGTGAGGATGGCGATGAGCAGCATGTAGCTCTGCACCAGCGCCATGTCCTCGGCGCGGATCGCGCGCCAGAAGACCGGCCCCATGGCCGGCAGGTCGAGCACGATCTCCGTGATCACCGCGCCGGAGATGAGTCCCGGCAGGATGCTGCCGGCGCCGGACAGGAACGGATTGATGGCGATGCGCAGCGGGTACTTCATGATGAGCCGCCGTTCGGTCAGCCCCTTGGCGCGCGCCAACTCCACGTAGGGGCGCTTCAACTCGTCGAGGAGGTTGGCGCGCAGGATGCGGATCAGCCCCGCGGTCGACGCGGTGCCGACCACGATGACCGGTATCGCCAGGTTCTTGAGCAGATCGAGCACCCGGGGCACGCTCCAGGCGGCATCCTCGAACTCGCGCGAGAACAGACCGCCGATCGCACCGCCGAAGTACTTGGCGGAGAAGTACATCAGCACCAGCGCCAGCAGGAAGTTGGGGACCGACAGCCCGAAGAAGCCGATCACGCTCCAGAAGTAATCGCCGACCGAGTACTGGCGCACGGCCGTATAGAGCCCGATCGGGAACGCCACCGCCCAGGTGAACAGCATCGAAGCGACCGACAGCAGGATGGTGATCGGAAAGCGGTCGGCGAACATCTCCCGGACCGGCATGCGGAACTCGATCGAGTAGCCCAGATCGCCGCGCGCCAGGTCGCCCAGCCAGCCGAAGAAGCGGACCACGGGCGGATCGTCCAGGCGATGCAGCTCGCGGATCGCCTGGATCAGCTCGGGATCGACGTTCTCGCCGCGCAGCTCCATCGCCTCCGCGACGCGGCTGGCGTAGTCTCCGGGCGGCAGCTCCACCACGACGAAGGTGAGCACCGCGATCAGCGCTACCGTGGGGACCATGATCAGCAGGCGCCGGATGATGTACGAGCCCATGCGGAGAGCCGCATGATGCGGAGCGGCCGCGCCGCCGGTCAATCGCGGCTCGATAAGAGCCGGCCGGCCGCCGGCAACTCGACGCGGCGGCGCCGACCCGTCTACGGTTGACCCGGCCCGCGCGCAGGAGGGAGGACGGATGAGCAAGCCCCAGGGACGGTTGGCACGGCGGTACCGCGTCATGTGGGACCAGAACCACGGCTTCGAGTCGGCCCACAATCCGCCGATGGCGCCGGAGACGGTGGCGGCGGCGCACCTGGGCTTCTTCGAGGGGACCCCGGTCGACGCCTGCGCGGAGGGGATCGGACCGGACGCCGGCTACGTCTGCGCGTTTCCCTCGCGCAAGACGCGCATGGAGTATCTGGTCGAGCGGTACGAGCGGGGCGCCGCGCTCGGCGACGTCCGCTACTGGCGCCACGCCGAGAACCTGAAGCGGACCTGGGCGGCCGGCCTCGACCCGCTGGCCCTGCAGGTGGAGGAGGCGCGCCGGCTGGGCATCGACTTCTGGTTCCGCCTGAGCATGAACGACTGGCACCACGTCGACAGCGCCGCCGGCACGGTCTATCGGCTCGGCGGCAGCCGGTTCTACGAGGAGCGCACCGACCTTCTGATCGGCGCGGACGGCGCCGCCGGCTGGCGGGACCACCCGTCGCTGCAGGCTCCGCTGACCTGGATGCAGGACTTCGCGCACGAGGAGGTGCGCGCCCTGCGCCGCGACATCGCCCTGGAGGTGTGCGAGCGCTACGACTGCGCCGGCTTCCTGTTCGACTTCATGCGCGTGCCGGGTTACTTCCGGTTCGGGGAGGAGCGGCGCAACGCCCCGCTGCTGACGCGGATGATGCGCGAGACGCGGGCCGGCCTGGACGAGATCGGCCGCGCCAAGGGCCGCTCCCTGGGGCTGGCGGTGCGCCTGCCGCCCACCGTCGACGGCGCCCATCGGCTGGGGATCGACATCGAGACCTGGATCGACGACCACCTGGTCGACGTGGTGGTGACCTCGCCTTTCTTCGCGCAGGACACCGAGCACGACGCGGCCGAGTGGACGCCGCTGGTGCGGGAATCGCCCGTGTACCTGCTGGCCGCGCTCGAGGAGGGATACCTGGCCGGCCATACCGACGGCCACAACCGCTGGTTCTACAACCCGCCGCTGATGACGCCGATGTCGATCGAGATGGTGCGCGCCCTGGCCGCGCGCCACCACCGCGCCGGCGTCGACGGCCTGTACGTATTCAACTGGTTCGGAACCACCCCGACCTACGACTACGACCTGGCGCCCGCCCTCGACGACATCGCCGATGCCGAGCGGTTGCGCTACCTGGACAAGCGCTACCTGGTCATGCGCTCGTCGGAGTCGTTTCCCAACTGCCTGCGCGCCCGGCGCGACCTGCCGCTCACCATCACCGGCGATCCGGCGCCGCTCTCCTTCGACATCGCCGACGACCCGGCCGCCGCCGGGGACTTGGTCCGCTCGGTGCGGTTGCTGCTGCACGTGGCCAACGCGACCGTGGCGGACGAGCTGGAGGTGCGCATGGCAGGCGAGGCCGGCGCCGCGCCGCTGCAGGTGGTCAATCCGATGGCGCCCGGCGTCCGCCAGGACCCGCTGTCGGCGTGGTTCATCTACGATCTGCGCGGCGCGCCGCCGCGCGCCGGCGTGAACCGCTTCACCGTGCGCGCCCTCCGGCGCAATCCGCGCACCGCCGGCGAGCTGCCGCTCACCGTGGAGGACGCGGAACTGGAGATCGGCTACGAGGGGTCCCGAAGCGGCCGGCTGCCGCCGCACGGCGCGACGGCCGACGTCCCCGAGTTGGGCCTGCCGGTCAGCTAATCCGCCGCGTGCGACTCGGCCGACGGCGGCGGGGCGACCGCGGCAGCGATCTCCGGCCAACCGAGCGCCGCCCAGCGCCGGCGGGCGGCGCGCAGCCGCTCGGCGGCGAACGCGCGCGTCTCCCCCTGCATCACGACGCCGCGCTCCACCTGCGCGATCAGCCGGTCCAGCCGCTTGAGGACCAGCCGTTTCGCCGCTTCGTCCCGGCGCGGCGCGGCGCGGCGCCGCACCGCCCGCGCCGCCTCGCGGCGCCAGCGCTCCGGCAACGCCCGATCGTTGACGATGTCGGCGGTGTCGGCGACGGCGTCGTTGATCAGCGTCTCGACGCGGCGGAGCCCCCGGGTGAGCATGAGCCGCAACAGGAACGACACGCCGCCGACCGCGGCGGCGGCCAGCAGCACGACCAGCAGGACCGACATGCGCGTGGACGCCGATCATATCCCACCGATCGGGAATAGCGCCGATCGGATAGACTGGCGCGCGTGATTCGGCTCACCGACGCGCATCTGGCGGCGGTCGCCCGCCGGCGGCGCATCCTCGACCAGATGGACGGGATGACGCCGCTCGACCTGCTGGGCATCCCGATGCGCGACTACGTCGATCTGCGCTTCCACCACGCCGACATGGCCGGCAGCCAGATCGACGGCTTCATCTGGGACGTGGGCGACGGCGAGGACGCCTACGCGCTCTACCCCACCGAACGGCTGCCGTTGCTGGACGACCCGGGTCTCAACCGGTGGCGCGAGCAGGGGGTCGACTTCGTCGGCACCCTGGTCGAGGAGACCCGCCGCCGCGGACTGGAGGTGTTCTGGAACAGCCGCGTGGCGCCGGTCGATCCCGCGCAGCCGTCGCTCGGCCAGCCGCTCACCGACCCGGCGCGCCGGAACTGGCTGAAGGCGGAGCATCCCGACTGGGTGCAGCGCTGCTGGTGGTGGCAGGGGCTCTACGATCTCTCCTCGCCCGGCCTCCGCGAGCACAAGGTGGCGGTGCTGCGCGATCTGCTCGCGCGCTACGCCTTCGACGGCATCCAGCTCGACTTCTCCCGGCACCAGCCGACCCTGCCGATCGGCCGCCAGTGGCAGCACCGCGAGGACGCCACCGCCTACGTGCGCGGCGTGCGGGAGATGACCCTGCGGATGGAGGCGCAGACCGGCCGGCCGATCCTGCTGGCCGCGAAGGTGCCGGAGACGGTGGCCGGTTGCGCGGCCGACGGCCTGGACGCGGCGACCTGGGCGCGCGAGCTGCTGGTCGACATCTTCGTGATCGGCTCGCGCACGCTCACCGTCGACGTGGCCGGCTTCCGCGCCGTCGCCGCCGGCACGCCGATCCGCATCGCCGCCACCCACGACGCCCACCACTCGACCGACGGCTACTGCAGCCCGCCGCTGGAAGTCTTCATCGGGGCGTTCTCCAACTTCCGGGCGCAGGGCGCCGACTTCGTCACCGTCTTCAACTGGCCGACCGCTCCCGAGGAGCGCTACGCCCGCCTCGGCTCGCAGGGCGACGTCATGGCCGGCACGTACCGGCAGCATACCGAGGCGATGTTCCTGATCGGCGAGCCGGACGCCATGGCCGGACGCGACGCCACCTACGTCATCGAGCGCCGCGGCGGCTTTCCGTGGACCGATCGCGGCTGCTTCCACTGCTGCAACCACGACCGGCCGCTGCCGGCGGAGCTGCCCAACCACGGGCCGCCGGTCGACCTGCCGCTGTACGTCTGGCCGGACGTGCCGGCCGAAACGGTGGCCCGGGCGCGCCTGCGCGTGATCCTGTGGGCCGCCGATCCCGGCGATCGGATCGAGGTCTGGCTGGGCGGCCGGCGCCTGCGCGAGCTGGGCCGCGACGCCTCGATCAAGGACCCGCAGATCTACGGCGGCCGACCGCAGCTTCCGGCCGGCAGCATCCCCGCCTACGTCGAGGACGCCGAGCAGCGGCTGCTGCAGGTCACCTTCGAGCTGCCCGCGGGCGACCTGATCACCGGCGAGAACCGCATCTCCATCGCCGCCGGCGCCCGCGCCCCGTACCGCCCCGCCACCTACGGGAACGGCATCGTCGTCGAAAAGGTGGAGGCGGACATCCGCTACCGGTAGCGGTGGACGTGACTTGGCGCGGGATCGGGAACCGATTACCATATGCTCTCTCGTTCTCCCGAGGAATCGCCCCGGCCCGACTCCCCTGAGCAGGAGGGACACAGAACCATGGCCACTTTGAGTAATGAGATCGCAGCCTACGAGCGCATGCGCAACGACCTGGAAGTCGACCACCTCGGCGAGTGGGTCGTGGTGCGCGACGAAAAGCTCGTCGGCACGTACGAATCACTCGAGAAGGCAGCCGATGACGCGGTACAGCGCTTCGGCAGGGGGCCGTATTTGATCAGACGGATCGGTGCGCCGCCGCTGGTACTACCTGCTTCGGTGAAGTATCGACCGGTCCATGCCGGCGGTTGATTGCGGCTTCCCTGACCGTCCGGGGCAGTCAGGACGGGATGCGTTGGCCTTGTTCGGTCCGTCGCTGCCGGTGGAGATCGGCTTCGATCCGAACTTTCGGCCCGGCGCCCGGCCCCGTCTACCGGGGCAACAGTTTCCCGCGCTGGTGGATACGGGCGCGGCCGAGTGTTGCGTCGACTCGGCGCTCGCCGTCACGTTGAACCTGCCGACTGTCGATCGACAGCAGGTGGCTGGAGTCCATGGCAGTGGCGAGGTCGACATGCATCTTGCCCATATCTACGTCCCGGCCTTGGATTTTACGATGTACGGCGTATTCGCCGGCGTTCACCTGACTGCCGGAGGACAGCCGCATTATGCGCTCATGGGCCGAACGTTCCTGCAGGAATTCACCTTGGTCTATGAGGGCAGGACAGGAACGGTCACGCTCTCCTGAAACGGCGCATTGCGCATGGCTGACGTGGCAGGAGCCGGCACCGGCGGCGGGGCTGGAAAGCCGCTCCTGGACGTCTCCGGGCTGCGCACGTGGTTCTTCACCAATCTGGGGGTGGTCCGCGCCGTGGACGGGCTGTCGTTCCGGGTGCCCGAACAGCGCATCGTCGGCATCGTCGGAGAGAGCGGCTGCGGCAAGTCGGTGGCGGCGCGCTCCATCCTGGGCATCATCCCGCCGCCCGGCCGGATCGTCGCCGGCAGCATCCGCTTCCACGGCACGACCGTCACGACCGGGACGGAAGCCGCCGACGCCTCCGGCGTCATGGACTTGGCGCGCCTCGACCCGAAGAGCGAGGAGTTCCGATCGATCCGCGGCCGGGAGATCGCCATGATCTTCCAGGAACCGATGAGCGCGCTGAGCCCCGTGCACACGGTCGGCAGCCAGATCGTCGAGGCGCTCCGCCTGTACGACCCCGATCTCACCAGGGAGGCCGGCCGCGACCGTTGCGCGGACCTGCTGGCCGAGGTCGGCATCCCCTCCCCGCGCACCCTGATCGATTCCTATATCTTCGAGCTGTCGGGCGGCATGCGGCAGCGCGTGCTGGTCGCCATGGCGTTGGCCGGCAGCCCTCGCCTGCTGATGGCCGACGAGCCGACCACGGCGATCGACGTCACCATTCAGGCCAAGGTGCTGGATCTGCTGCGCCGGCTGCACGACGCCAACCGCATGTCGATGATCTTCATCACCCACAACATGGGGGTCATCGCCGAGCTGGCGCACGAGGTGGTCGTGATGTACCTGGGCGCCGTGGTGGAACAGGGCGAGGTGGCGGCCATCTTCGACGAGCCCAAGCATCCGTACACGAGGGCGCTGCTGAACTCGATCCCCGGCATCGGCGTGGAGCCGAAGAGCCGCCTGCAGGCGATCGAGGGAACGGTGCCGGACCCCTACAGCCGCCCGCGCGGCTGCCCGTTCAGCAACCGGTGCCGGGAGTTCATCGCCGGCACCTGCGACGCGAACCTGCCGCCGCTCTACCGCACGGCCGGCGGCCATACGGTGCGCTGCTTCCTCTACGAGGGGAGCGAGGTGGTCGAGCCGGCCGTGCCGGAGCCGGCCGGGGAGGCGTCCGGTGGCTGAACGCGGCGACTCCGGCGCAAACGACTCCGGCCCGAGCGGCGCCGGCCCGAGCGGGACCGGTACGGCCGACGTCCTGTCGGTGCGCGGCCTCAAGAAGTACTTTCCGATCAAGCGCGGCATCCTCAAGCACACCGTGGGGTGGATCCGCGCCGTCGACGACGTGAGCTTCCAGGTGCGGCGCGGCGAGACACTCGGCCTGGTCGGCGAGAGCGGTTCCGGCAAGACCACCGTGCTCCGCCTGCTGGTGCGCGCCGTGGAGCCGACCGGCGGCCATATCCTGTTCAGCCCGCACGACGCCCCGCCGATCGACGTGGCGGCGGCCGATCGGGAGGCGCTCAAGACGGTGCGGCGCCGCATCCGCGTCGTCTTTCAGGACCCGGAGTCGTCGCTCAATCCACGCATGACCGTGCGCCGCATCATCGGCGAGCCGCTGATGGTGAACGACGGCCTGAGGGGCGACCGGCTCGACGACGCGGTGAAGCGGCTCATGCGGATGGTCGGGCTGAAGCCGGAGCAGCTCAACCGGTACCCGTACGCCTTCTCCGGCGGCCAGCGGCAGCGCATCGGCGTGGCGCGCGCGTTGGCGCTCGATCCCCAGCTCCTGCTGGCCGACGAGCCGACCTCCGCCCTGGATGTCTCCGTGCAGGCGCAGATCCTCAACCTGCTGCTGGACCTGCAGCGCGACCTGCGCCTGACCGTGCTGTTCGTCACGCACGATCTCAGCGTAATCCGACACATGACCGACCGCGTCGCCGTGATGTACCTCGGACACTTCGTGGAGATCGGCGAACGGCGCGATATCTTCCTCAGACCCAGGCACCCCTACACGGAGGCGCTCTTCTCCGGCATCCCGCAGCCCAACCCGCACCGCCCGCTCAAGCGCATCATCCTGGAAGGCGACATCCCGGACGTGGCCAAGGTGCCGACCGGCTGCCCGTTCCACACCCGCTGCCCGTACCGGCAACCGGTCTGCGAGGAGGAGCTGCCGCCGCTCGCGCCGGCCGGCGGCGACGGCCACCTGTCCGCCTGCCACTTCGCCGGCGAGCTGCGCCTCAAGGGTGAGGACGACCTGCTCGGCAACGCGTAGCCGATCCGCTCAACCGCCCAGCGGTCAGCCGGCCAGCGGATTGCGCCGCTTCGGCCCGCGGTACCGAGCCGCTACGTTCGCGGGTCGAAGCCGGGAGGACGGCGCCAGGGGCCGTTCGGGTAGCGGTACGAGACGTCGATCTCCACGTCGCTGAGCACGAGCGGCAGTTCCGCGGCCAGGCGCGGGTGGCGTTCCGCCCGCACGCTGATCCGGTTGACGCCCCGGCGGGGCGGTGACGGGGTCAGGTCGAACACCGCCCACGCGCGCTCGCCGGGAGCCGCCCGGCCGGCGGCCATCGGGTTGGCGACCGGCAGCGGCTCGCCTCCGTTCAGGCGCACCTCCAGCCGATCCTCGTGACACGGCTCGACCAGCAGCAGCTTCAGGCGCACCGCCCGCACGCGCGCGCCGGCGGCGGCCAGGTCGTCCGCCACCTCGATGCGAACCTCGGTCGGCTCCGGCCCCAGCTCGGCCGGAATCCGCCGCTCCTGCGGAAAGCAGTTCGGGAACGATCCGTTGCGGCGCATGACCGCGTACCGCTTGTCCTTGAACCGCAGCCGCAGCGGCGAGGCTATGTCATCGAGGGCCGGACTGTTGTCGTACCGGTAGGTTCCCCAGGTGCCGGGAAAGTTGAACAGGTACAGGCCGTCCACGCCGGCGGCGTGGTGGCGGGCGGCCAGTGCGCGGATCATCTCGACCGTCATCGCCTGCATCGGGTCGGACTTCACCTGGAAATAGGGGATGCCGTATCCGGTACGCATGCCGGTGAGGAAGCCCTCCTCGATCGCCGGATGGACCAGCACCGGCGTGCCGGCTGCCAGCTTCACCCACTCGCGCATGTCCTCTTCGGTGTCCTGGGCGAAGAAGGTCGACGGGACCACGATGTCGATCAGGTGATCGGCGACCCATTCCTCCACGTCCAGGCCGAGCATGGCGGCGCCGGCGACCGTATTGGGGACGCGCACCGACAGGCCGAGCGTCTTGCCGCGCGCGCGTCCGACCTCGTCGAGCATGCGCCGCGTGTCGCGGATCAGATCGGTGATCAGGTGCGCGTTGCGGCGCTCCTCGCCATACCGGAACAGGCCGGGGCAGCGCATGAAGTCGTACTCCCAGCCGTCCGCGTCGTAGCGCTCGATCGCCTCGCGGGCGGTCTCGAAGCGGATGCGGCGCACCCGCTCGTGGGCGAAGTCCTGGAACCACGCCATCGACGCCTGCAGCGACTCGGGCCAGCCGGCCGCCCCGTCCGTGCCGATCAGCAGTTCCGGGTGGCTCTCGTACCAGTCGCTGCCGATCAGCCGGTAGACCTTGCCGCGGTGGTCGACGTGGTGCCAGTCGTTCATGCGCAGCTGCAGCCAAAAGTCGATCCCCAGCCGGTGCGCCTCGTCCATGACGATCCGCACGGGATCGTGACCGTCCGCCCAGAGCCGGCGGAGGTTCTCCCCGCCGCGCCACTGCCCGCCGCCTCCCAGCACGGCGCCGGCGTTCAGGCGATCGACCAGGAACTCCATGCCGTCCACCCTGGTCGGATACGACAACGTGTATCCCGCCGACGGGCCGACCGTAGCCACGAACGCATCGACCGGGGTGCCGGCCAGCCCGCCCACCATCAGGTGCGCCAGCCGTGCCGGGCTCACCGGCGGGTTGATCGCCGCGGCGGTAAAGCCCGAGTCGTCGACCCAGGTCAGCCGGTAGTTCCGCGCCAGCCGCCCGCGCGGCTTTCGGGCCGTCACCGCCGCTCCAGCGGCACGTACTCGGTGCCGCGCTCGACCAGCACGCGCACCCCGCCGGTCGGCACCTTCACCTCGAAGGCGCCGTCGCAATAGAACGCCGGCGTGCCGGGGCCGACCTTCAGTACCGCCCCGTACGGATGCACGAAGCTGCCGTCCGACGACAGCACGTGGACCGTGCACGCGGCGGGCTGGCCGCTCGTCCGGTCGGTGATCGTCCCCTTGATCGTCGCCATCGACTCCTCCTGCGAACCGTCGCCGGGTCAGGTTAGATTGACGTGCGAGCGGCCGATGTCAAGCGGCGCGCTCCCCCAAGGAGGCTCACGACGCACCACCGCCGCCGTTTCGCGATCGGCGCGCTGGCGGCCGCGCTCTGCGCGGCGCCGGCCGCGGTGGCCGCGCCGCCGATGCAGTTTCGAGAGGTCGGCGTGCCGGCCGGCCTGGGCCGCGGCCATCCGGGCGCGGTCTCCGCACCGCCCACCGCTCCCGGCGGCGCGGCCGGCGACTTCGACGGCGACGGGTGGCAGGACATCTTCTACGCCACCGGCGGCGGCGCCCCCGACCGGCTGTTCATCAACCGGCGCGACGGTACCTTCATCGACCGGGCCGGGCCGGCCGGTCTGGCGCGCGTGCATCGCGCCCACGGCGCGGCGGCCGCCGACTTCGACGGCGACGGCGCGCTGGACCTGTTCATTCCGTCCGCCGGCCCCGAGCCGCCGGGGCTGCCGCCGCCCGGACACCTGTTGCTGTACCGCGGCAACGGCGCCGGCGGCTTCACGTGCTGCGCGCCGTACCGCGACCCGGACGGCCGGCTCGACCGCGGCGCCGGCGGCATGGCGGCGGCGTTCGGGGACTACGACCTGGACGGCGACCTCGACCTGTTCGCGGGCAATTGGGCGTCCGGCATCCGCGGCAACGTGCTGTTCCGCAACGACGGCGACGGCGGCTTCACGGAAGTGGGCGCCCGCGCCGGCGTTGCCGACGATCGGGTGATCGCCTTTGCCGCGCAGTTCGTCGACCTGAACGGCGACCGCTACCCGGAGCTGATCGTGGCCGGCGACTTCGGTTCGAGCCGCTACTACCGCAACGAGGGCGACGGCACCTTCACCGACCTCACCTTCGCCTCCGGCACCGGACGCGAGGCGAACGGCATGGGCAGCGCCGTGGCCGACCTGAACGGCGACGGCCGCCCGGACTGGTACGTCACCAGCGTATCGACGCGCTGGCCGATCCACCGCACGCCGGGGACCGGCAACGCGCTCTACCTGAACGTCGGCGGCGACCGCTTCCGGGAGGCGGCGCGCGCCGCGCAGGTGCGCGCCGGCGGTTGGGGCTGGGGCGTGGAGGCGGTCGACCTGGACCATGACGGGTTGCGCGACCTGGTGACCACCACCGGCTGGATCGAACCGAACGGTATCGGCCTCTACGAATGGGAGCAACAGCCGACGTTCCTGTTCCGCAACACCGGCGCCGACGCGGCCGGCGTGCCGGTGTTCGAGCGGGTCGACGCCCCCCGCGTCGGGTTGCGGCACCGCCTGCAGGGGCGGGCGCTGATCACGCTCGACTACGACGCGGACGGCGACCGCGACATCGTCATCTTCAACGCCGGCGCGCGGCCGTCGCTGTTCCGCAACGACCTGGGCGGCGCGGGCGGCCCGAGCGGCGTCAGGGGCCCGAGCGGCGTCGGGGACGCCGGCTGGCTGCGGGTGTTCCTGGAGCCGCCGCGCGGTTCGGGGCTGGCCCCGCACGGCTGGGGCGCCGTGGTGACGGTCACCGCCGGCGGCCGCACGCAGGCCGCCGCGATTGGCGCCGGCGGCTTCTTCGGCGCCTCCGAGCTGTCCGCGCACTTCGGGCTGGGCGCCGCGGCGACCGTCGATGCACTGGCCGTCGACTGGCCCGACGGCGCCCGCACCGTGCTGCGCGGCGTGACCGCGAACCGGACCCTCACCGTCCGGCCGTGAGCCGGGGCGCGGTGGGGTTCGTCAGGCATGAGCATCTCACCCGACCGGGGGCAGGTGCTCCGAGCGCCAACAGCGGACTTCGTGGCCCGGCGCGACGGCGCGCAGCGCCTGCGGCTCTTGACGGCAGCGCTCGCGGGCGAACGGACACCGGCCGACCAGCCGGCACCCCGTCGGCGACCGCCCGGCCGATTCGCCGTCACCGCCGGGCGCGGTCGAGGCTGCGCGGGCGCCGCGTCCGATCAGCGTGGCGGCCAGCAGGGCGCGCGTGTAGGGATGCCGCGGCCGGTCGAACACCGCCTCGCGGCTGCCCTGCTCCACGACTTGCCCCCGATACATCACGTAGACGCGATCGGCCACGTAGCGCACCACGCGCAGGTCGTGCGACACGAAGATGAGCGCCCGCTCGTGGCGACGCTGCAGGTCGCGCAGCAGGTTGACGATCTGCCCCTTGACCGACATGTCGAGGGCGGCGGTCGGCTCGTCCAGGAACAGGAAGTCAGGACCCGGCGCCAGCGCCCGCGCGATGGCGGCGCGCTGCAGCTGTCCCCCGGAGAGCTCGTAGGGGTAGAGCGCGGCGAACCGTCGATCGAGCTGCACCTGCTCCAGCAGCAGCCGCGCGCGGTTGCGCCGCGCCGCCGCCTCCAGGGTGGTGGTGTGACGCAACGCGTCCTGCAGCGACTGTTCGATGGTCATCATCGGGTTGAAGGAGGTGAGCGGGTTCTGGAAGACGATTTGCAGCCGCCGCCGCAACGGCCGCCAGCCGCGTTCGCCCAGCGCCTGGATCTCGTCTCCTCCGAACACGACGCGGCCCGCGTCCAGCGGCGTGAGGTTGAGCACGCAGCGGCCCAGCGTCGATTTGCCGGAGCCCGATTCGCCGACCAGACCCACGCACTCGCCTCGCCGCACGGCGATCGACACGTCGTCCAGGGCGGTCACGTGCGATCGGCGCAGACCGCGCCGCCGGAGCGCGTAGCGCTTGACCGAATGCTCGACGCTCAAGAGCGGCCGGTCGTCCATGCCGCCTACCGCTCTCCGGCAAAGTGACACCGGGACCGATGCCCGGCAGCGACCTCGACGACCGGAGCCGGGTTCCGCCGGCACCGCTCCTCGGCATGCGCGCAGCGCTCGGCGAACCCGCAGCCCGCCATCGTCCGGCGCATGTCCGGGGCACGTCCGGGGATCGACGGCATGTCGCCGCCGCCGGCCTCGGCGAAGCACGCCAGCAACCCTGCCGTGTACGGATTGGCCGGCTCTTCCAGCACCTGCGCGGTCGTGCCGCTCTCCATCACCTCGCCCGCGTACATCACTACCACGTGATCGCAGAGCGCTCCGACGACCGCCAGGTCGTGCGAAATGAGCATCAGCGTCGCATCGAGCCGCTCGACCACCTCGGCTATCAGCTCGAGCACCTGCACCTGAATAGTCAGATCGAGCCCGGTGGTCGGCTCGTCGGCGATCAGCAACCGCGGCGAACAGACCAGCGCCATCGCGATCATCACCCGCTGCGCCATGCCGCCCGAAAACTGATGCGGATAGTCCCGCGCACGCGCGGCCGCATCGGGAATCCCGGTAGCGGCCAGCACCTCGACCGCCCGTTGCCACGCCTGGCGCCGCGTTCCTCCCCGGTGACGGCGATAGACGTCGGCAATCTGGCGACCTACCGGCCACAGCGGGTTGAGGGCAGCCGCGGCGTGCTGGAAGATCATCGCTACCTGCGAGCCGCGGATCTCGCCCAGCCGCGCATCGTCGATCGCGGTCAGGTCCCGGCCGGCAAAGTCGATCCGCCCGGCGGTGACCCGTGCGGTGGGCGGCAGCAGCCGCAGCACGCTGAGCGCGGTCACGGTCTTGCCCGAGCCGCTCTCGCCGACCACGGCCGTGCGCGAGCCCTCCGCCAGGCTCATGGTCACGCCGCGCAGGGCGTGGATCGTCTGGCGGTCGACCAGGAAGTCGACGGCCAAGTCGCGGATCGACAGCAACGCCACGGCCAGTGCTCGTGGAGGGCTACGCCCGCCGGACCACCAGCGAACCGAGCAGGTCGCTGACGTTGTTGAGCACCCAGACCGAGCCGAACAGCGCCAGGCCGGGAAAGACCGACGCCCACCACTTGCCGAACACGAGCTGGTTGGCGCCGAGCTGGATCATCGAACCCCACTCCGGCGTCGGGATGGAGACGCCCAGGCCGATGAAGCTCAGCCCGGCGATCATCTGCACGGCGTAGGCGCAGCTCAACGGAAGCTGCGAGAAGACCGGCACCAGCGTATTGGGAATGACGTGCCGGAAGACGACCGACAGCGGCGAGTTGCCGAACACGCGCGCCGCCAGTACGAAGTCCGCCTCGCGCAGCGGTACGGCGGCGCTGCGGACCATCTTGCTGTAGACCGGAACGTTGTAGAACGCAATGATCAGCACCAGGTTCACCAGCGTGTTGCCGGCCGCCGCCAGCACCGCCATGCCGAACAGGATCTGCGGAAAGCCCTGAAACACCTCCGTGATCCGCGTCACCACGGTATCGAAACGGCCGCCGAAGTAGCCGGCCAGCGCGCCCAGCGGCACGCCGGCGAGGATGCCGATCAGCACCGAGCTGAGCGCCAGCGAAAAGTCGACCCGTATCGCGTGGATCGTGCGAGAGAAGACGTCCATGCCGTTGACGTCGGTCCCGAACCAGTGCTCCCGCGACGGCGGCGCGAACCGGGAGAGCGGATTCGGATCGACCGGATCCGGCAAGGGCAGCAGCGGAGCGATCACGCCCAGCGCGATCAGCAGCGACAGCACGGCAAGGTTGATACGCACCCGGGCCGCGCCGTTGGCGTGCTCCAGGCGCCGGTAGAAGCTCGACCGCGCAGCGTCGACCGGGGCGTCGACCGGAGTGTCGGCGGCGGGCGCGACAGCGGCGTCACCCATGCTCAGTCCCGGATGCGCACGCGCGGATCGAGGTCTACGTGGATGGCGGACCGGCCGCATTCAATGGTCCCGGCTGCGCACGCGCGGATCGAGGAGCGCGTTGATGACGTCGGCGGCGAGGTAGATCGACAGGTAGAAGGCGGCGGTCAGCAGCACGACGCCCATGATCGGCTCGTAGTCGGAGTGGTTCATGGCGTCGACCGCATAGAGTCCCAACCCCGGCCACGTGAACACCACCTCGACCAGCACGGTTCCGCTCAGCAGATAGCCGTAGGTCATGGCGATCATCGTGATCACCGGCCCCAGGATGTTGCGCAGCGCGTAGCGATAGATCGTCGAGGACGGCATCCCGAATGCCCTGGCGGTGCGGATGTAGTCGCTCCGCATCACCTCCCGCATCGTGTTGCGCGTGATCTGCAGCGTGCTGGGGCTGGTCGTGAGCGCCAGCGTCACCGCCGGCAGGATCAGGTGGCGAACGCTGGAGAGGAACGCGCCGCCATCGCCGGCCAGCAGCGTGTCGATAGTGTACCAGCCGGTGACGTACGGCGGTCTGGTGAAGTCTCGATCGAGGCGGCCGAGCGGCGCCGGCAGCCAACCCAGCTCCGCGAAGAAGACGAAGATCAGCAGCAGCCCGAGCCAGAAACCGGGCATCGAGACGCCGCCGCGCGCGGTCACGTCCGCCAAACGGGCGAACAGGCCGCGGCGGCGGATGCCGGCGATCACCCCGGCCGGCACCGCCCACAGCACCCCGAGCAGCAGCGCGCAGGTCGACAGCTCCAGGGTAGCCGGCAACCGCGAGCGGATGTCGGTCAGCACGGGGTTGTAGGAGTAGCGGGATACCCCCAGGTTGCCGCGCGCAAGATTGCCCAGGTAGTTGAGATAGCGCTCCGGCAGCGGCCGGTCCAGTCCCAGCTCGCGGGTCAGGTTGTCGAGCATCTCCTGGTTGTGCCGGGGACCGACCAGCAGGTAGACCGGGTTGCCGATGGCGTGGGTGACCGCGAAGGTGATCATCGACACGCCCAGCAGGGAGATCGCCAGGATGCCGATCCGCTTGAGCAGGAACCGCGCCCACTCGCGCGCGGACTGAAGCATCGGTTCAGCGCGCGCTCAGGCAGGCCGCGGAACGACGAGCGGGGTGACGAGCGCTCAGCGCCCGCACCCCGCGAACGGCGCCATGTGATCCGTAGCCATGCGTTCCGACGCCCAGCGTTCCGACGCCCAGCGTTCCGACGCCCAGCGTTCCGACGCCGCGCGACCGTGCGCCGGCGCGCGACCTTGCGCCAGGGTCAACCGTCGCCGCGATAGAGCGGCCAGTACCACAGCAGGTTGTCGGGGAGCTGCACGTAGCCGTGAATGTCGTCCCGCATCGCGATCTCGAACGGCATCTCCGCGATGTAGAGCGCCGGCGCGGCCTCGATCAGGATCTCCTGATAGCGTTGCGCCAGCTCGGCCTTGCGTCCGGCATCGAGCGTGACGGTCAGCTCATCGATGATGCCGTCCAGCTCGGCGTCGCCGTAGCCCATCCAGTTGGCGACCGCGTCGGTGCGGAAGAACAGGTCGCCGGTGTAGCCGGCGTCATCCACGTACCACAGCAGGTCGCGCATCCAGGCGTGATGCTCCAGCGTGCCGAGCTGCTCCGCGAAGACCGCGGCGGGTTGCGGGTTGATGTTCATGGTGACGCCGACGTCGGCGAACGCATCCTGCAGGACGACCGCGATCTGCTCGATCGTGGGCAGGCCGGAGGCTATGTCGAGCGTGAACTCGAATCCGTCGCCGTAGCCGGCCTCGGCCAGCAGCGCGGACGCCTTGTCCGGGTCGAATGAGTACGGCCACAGGGCGCCGTCGTGGTTTTGTCCGCCGACCGGAATGGGACCGGCCGACACCAGCGCATTGCCGCCGAAGATCCCCTCCGCGATCGCCTCGTACGGCACCGCGTACGACAGCGCCTGGCGGACGCGCACGTCATCGAACGGCGCGCGTTGCACGTTGAGGCCGAAGATCATCTGGTTGCGGGTCGGGATCGACAGCACCTGCACGCCGTCGGAGCCGCGCAGGGCGCTCAGCTCGTCGGTGGAGAGTCCGGTGGCGATATCGATCTCTCCCTCGCGCAGCAACAGCGCCCGGTCGGCCGAGTTGGGGACGATCTGCAGGATGATCTTCTCGAAGAAGGCCGGCCCGGCCCAGTAGTCGGGGTTGGCGCGCAGCACCATCTCCACGCCGGCCTCCCAGCTTTCGACGTAATACTCGCCGGAGCCGATGTCGTTCTTGGCCAGCCAGCGCGTGGCCCAGGGATCGTCCGACTCGACGTGGGCCTGCGCCTCGACGTGGTCCATCGGGCCCTGCGACTGGTCGCGAAACAGGTAGAAGAACCACGGGCTGGGGTTCGCGAACTGCAGCGTCACCTGATGGTCGCCGGTCTTCTCATACGAGGTGATGCCGGCGGTGTTGACGTTCCAGGCGGTGCCGGATTCGGTTCCGTGCGCCCGCTCGAACCAGTAGATGAAGTCGTCGGCGGTCAGCTCGCGGCCGGTCCTGGGGAAGGTCACGCCCTGCCGGATATCGAGCACGATCGAGGTCTGATCGTCCGACCACTCCCACGACTCCACGGCGGCCCCTTCGATCACGCCGGTATCGGCGATGTCGTAGCCCTGACCGGTGTCGCGCCGCCCGTAGCGGAAGAACTGGTCGTAGACGTTCAGATTCGTCTCGTTCGAGCGCTGAAAGCGCGAGAACGGCGGGTCGAGCGTTTCGACGTCGCCCGCTATCGCGATAATCAGGACGTCATCATCTGCCATGGCTGCGGCGCCGCCGAACGACAACGCCGTCGCCAGCGCGGCCACCAACAGTGGTCTGATACGGATGTTCATTCCTCTCTCCTCCTTACGTGAACCGAGGTCTGATGAACGGAAGCCGAAGCGGAGTCATCGCGGCCGGCCGAGCTCGTACACTGCGGCGCGAGCCTCCGGTGAGGCGTAGGCGGCGCGGTCGTCCGGCTGCCACTCCACCGGGTCGACCAGAGTCATCCGGTCCAGACCGACGAGCTGGAAGCCCCGCGCCAGCAGGCCGTCGATGATCTTGGGCAGCGCGGCGATCAGCGGCAGCGGCCGCGCCAGACGGAGCCCGTCGTCGTCGGTCTCCGCGCTGTCGTGCAGGTCGATGATCGACCCCGCGGCGAGCGACGGGTGCTGCAGCGTGGCGTCGACGATCTCCTGCGGGTCGGTCTTGGCGTAGTCGGCCGGGTTGACGTCGGAGTCGACGATCGCCATGGACCCGCACCGGGCCAGGGGTGAGTACAGGCAGGTGAAATAATTGAAGTAGTGGGCGCGCAGGAACCGCGTGGGGCGGCCCAGCAGATTGCCGATCACGGCTTCGGCGCGGTCGAAGTCGCCGAGATGGGCGTGGTGGAGGTAGCTGTGGTTGCCGATGCAGTGGCCGCGGCGCACGATGCGCTCGACCGCCTG
Organism: Spirochaetia bacterium; assembly: GCA_965203515.1. Lineage (GTDB taxonomy): Bacteria > Spirochaetota > Spirochaetia > SZUA-6 > Bin103 > CATQHW01. The sequence goes on along the minus strand of OZ241907.1, from coordinate 1,916,821 downwards.
CGGCCACCGCTCGACCCACTTGCCGAGCACGAAGAAGGTGCCGCGCGCCCCCTTTGCGTCCAGGATGTCCATGATCTGGTCCGTACGCGGCGGGTTCGGGCCGTCGTCGAAGGTGAGCGCGACCTTGGCCTCGTCGCGCCGTGCGTGCGTGTAGTAGATCAACGGCAAGGTGGCCGATTCTTGCATGTTCTGCGCACGGAACGCAATTAACGGGCTGCGGCGTCAGATCAGGTCAGCCGCTATCGGCGGACGGATCGGCGCCGTACACGTCCCGCGCCCGCTCCCGGCTGATCAGGCCGGAGCGCACGTCGCGGTCCACGCGTTCGCGCTCGCGCTCGGCCGGCGCGCCCCAGCCGCCGCCGCCCGGCGTGCGGACGGTGAGCAGGTCGCCGCGCCGCAGCTCCGTGAACGCCTTGGTCGGCAGCACCCGCACCGCGCCGTCGGCGGCGGTCACGGTGAGCATCGACCCGGCGGCGTTGCCGCCGCCTGCCAGCCCCCAGGGCGTGAAGCGCCGGCGGTCGGCGCCGACGGTGACCACCGTGCGCTCGCCCAGGCAGCGCAGCTCGCGGACCATGCCGCAGCCGCCGCGCCGCCGCCCGGCGCCTTCGGTGTCCGGCACCAGCCCGTAGCGCACCACCTCCAGCGGATAGGTGCGCTCGATCACCTCGACCGGCGCGTTGCGGGTGTTGGTCAGATGCGTGTGCACGCCGTCCTCGCCGTCCAGATCGTGCATCGCCCCCTGCCCGCCGGCGTAGGTCTCCACGTAGTTGTAGTAGGAGTCGGGCGCGTTCGGACGGTCGTCGGCGCCGCCGACGTTGAGCAGGTTCATCTCGCCCGAGCAGGCGGCGCAGACCCGCTCCGGCACGCACTGCGCCAACGCCCCCATCAGCACGTCGACCACGCGCTGGTCGGTGAGGATGTTGGCGTTGCCGATCGCGGCCGGGAATCGGGCGTTCATCACGGTCCCTTCCGGGGCGGTCACGCGGATCGGCCGGTAGGCGCCGGCCGAGGTCGGCAGGTCGGGGTCGATCACCGCCTTGCAGGTGTAGTAGACCGCCGCCCGCGCGGCGCTCAGCCGCGCGTTCAAGGGACCCGCCACCTGGGCGGCGGTGCCGGCGAAGTCGACGGTCAGCTCGTCGCCGTCGACCCGTATCTCGACGGCGATCCGCACCGGCTCGTCGGTGACGCCGTCGTCGTCCAGGTAGTCTTCGAACCGATACGCCCCGTCGGGCAGGTCGCGGATGCCGGCCCGCATGCACGCCTCGGCGTGATCCAGGATCGCCGGGATGGCGTCGAGCGCCAGCCGGCCGTCGCCGGACGAGCCGAGCAGCTCGTCAACGCGCCGTTGCGCGGTGCGCGCGGTGGCGTACTGCGCCATCAGGTCGCCGCGCACCTCGATGCGGGTGCGCACGTTCTGCTCGATCAGCCGCAGGATCGGCTCCTGCAGCTCGCCGCCGCGCACCAGCGCGATCGGCGGTATCTGCAGCCCCTCCTGGTAGATCTCGGTCACGCCGAACGGCATGCTCCCCGGCGCGTAGCCGCCCATGTCGACGTGGTGCGCGGTGGAGGCCGACAGGGCGACCAGCTCGCCCCGGTGGAAGACCGGCGCCACCAGCGACAGGTCCGGCAGATGCCCCGGCCCTTCGGGATAGGGCAGGTTGCTGGCGTACATGTCGCCGGGCTGCATGGAGTCCGGCGGGAACTGGGCCAGAATCGCGCCGAGCACGCCCGGCATGATGCCAAGGTGGAGCGGCGTGCCGACCTCGGCCTGCGCGACGATGGCCCCCTCCGGCGCGGCCAGCGCCACCGAGCAGTCGCGGCGGTCCTTGATGTTGGTGGAGTAGCTGGCGCGCACCAGGACGGCGCAGCACTCTTCGGCGATCCCCAACCAGCGGTTGCGCATGATCTCCAGCGTGATCGCATCGATCGCCGCCGCGCGGCCGGCGGCCCGGCGCTCCCGGGACCGGTCAGCCATCGGTCCGCGATACCACCAGGTGGCCGAAGCGATCGACCGCCAGCCGGTGTCCCGGGGGCACGACCGAGGTGGCGTCGAGCTGCTCGACGACGGCCGGTCCGCGCAGGGCGTGCCCGGCTCTCAGGTCATCGCGGGCGTACACCGGCACCTCCCGCTCCACACCGTCGAACCGCGCCGGCCGCGTCTGCCGCGGCTCCGGCGCCCGATCGCACGCCGGGCACTCCGGCAGCGCCAGCGGCTGCAGGTCGTGCTCCACCGCCACCCAGGCACTCGCCACCTCCACCGGATGGTCGTCGCGCCGGTAGCCGTAGCGCTGGTCGTGCAGCCGGTGGAACCGCTCGCAGAGCTCCGCCGGCGCCGGCAACGCGGCGCCGACCGGCACCGGCAGCTCGTAGCGCTGCCCCAGGTAGCGCTGGCCGACCGCGCGGCTGACGGTCGGCTCGGCCCCGGCCGGCGCCCGGAGCTGCTCCCGTCCGGCCGCTTCCAGTTCGCGCAGCGCGGCGCGCAACTCGTCCCCGGCCGCCGCGTCGAGCCGGCGAACCAGCGTCCTGGTGCGGTCCTCGCGCAGGTTGGTCATCAGCAGTCCCACCGCCGAGTGCACGCCGGGGGCGATCGGGATCACCGTCTCGGCGACCCCCAACTCGGCGGCCAGCTCCGCGCCGTGCATGGGACCGGCGCCGCCGAACGGGCAGAGCGCGAAGTCGCGCGGATCGTGGCCGCGCTCGATCGTCAGCTTGCGGATCGCGGCGGTCATGGTGGCGTCGATCACGCGCACGATCCCCTCCGCCGCTTCGGCGACGCCGATGCCCAGCGGCGCGGCGACGCGGTCGTGGATCGCCCGTTCGGCCGCCTCCCGGTCGAGCGTCATGCCGCCGCCCAGCAGCGTGCGGGTCCCCAACCGGCCCAGCACCAGATCGGCGTCGGTGACGGTCGGCTCGGCGCCGCCGGTCCCGTAGCAGGCCGGGCCCGGCACCGCGCCAGCCGAGCGCGGCCCGACGCGCAGCGCGTTGCCGGCGTCCAGCCAGGCGATGCTGCCGCCGCCGGCTCCCACGGTGTGCAGATCGAGCATCGGCACGCCGATCGCCAGACCGCCCATCTCCGTGTCGCGGGCGAACGGGATGGCGCCGTCCCGGATGACGCCCACGTCGAAGCTGGTGCCGCCCATGTCGCAGGTGATCAGGTCAGCGGCCCCGCGCGCCCGCGCCACCGCCGCGCCGGCGACCACCCCGCCGGCCGGTCCGGACAGCACCGTCTCCACGCAGCGCCGCGCCGCCGCCCCGGCGGTCATCACCCCGCCGTTCGACTTCATCACGTACAGCGGCGCCGCGAAGCCGGCCTCGCGCAGGCCCGCGCCCAGGCGGGTGACGTACCGCTCGATGCCCGGCTGCACGAAGGCGTTCATCACGCAGGTGCTGAAGCGCTCGTACTCGCCATGCTCGCCCATCAACTCGTGCGAGAGGCTGACCGCCACGCCCGGCAGCCGGCGCGCCACCTCCCGGCCGATCTCCCGCTCGTGCCGGGGATTGGCGTAGCTGTGCAACAGCCCCACGGCGACCGCCTGCACGTCGGCGGCGCGGATCGAGTCGATCACGGCGGCCAGGTCCGCGCGGTCGAGCGGGGTCAGTACCGTGCCGTCGAAGCGCATGCGCTCGCGCACCTCGAAGCGGAGCTCGCGCGGCACCAGCGGCTCGGTGCGGCGCGCGCGCAGGTCGTACAGCCGCGGACGCGCCTGTCGCTGGATGTGGAGCACGTCGCGGAATCCGGCGGTGGTGATCAACGCGACCCGAGCCCCGGAGCGCTGCAGCACCTGATTGGTGGCGACCGTGGTGCCGTGGATCAGCATCGTCACCTCGCCCGGCCGCGCCTGAGCGCGCTCGGCTGCCGCCAGCGCGCCGCCCACGATGCCGGCAGCCGGGTCGTCCGGCGTGGAGGCGACCTTGTGGAACACCAGGCGGCCTCGTTCCGGGTCGCAGGCGACCACGTCCGTGAACGTGCCGCCGGAGTCGATGCCGATGCGCACCGGCCGGTCGGTCCCCGCCCTACCGCGCGTACGCAGGCGGCTCGTGGGTGTGCGCCTGCGCGGTCGCGTCGTCCAGTTCGCCGCCGCGCATGAAGTCGCGCTCGCGCCCCTGATCGGCCAGCAGCGCCTTCAGCCGCTCCTCCAGCTCGCGCGCCCGCGGGTTGCCGGCATAGCGGTTGCGGCACTCGGTCGGATCTTCCTGCAGGTCGTAGTACTCCTTCACCCCCATCCGGTAGTGCCAGATGAACTTCCGGGTGTGGTCGACCAGGAAATGGCAGTACTCCAGGTGCTCGCCGTGCAGCAGGCCGCGGTCGAGCCGCTCCGCCTCGCCCCGGATCAGCGGCATCAGCGACGCGCCGTCGCAGCGGTCGGGGATCGGCAGACCGCACGCATCGAGGACGGTCGGCATCAGGTCGGCCAGGCCGACCGTGGAGTCGGGATGGCGGCGGCCGGCCGGCAGCGGCATCTCCTTGGGGAAGCTGAGGACGAACGGCACGCGGATCGAGCCCTCGTATCCCACCGACTTGGCCCACCAGTGGTGGTCGCCCAGCATCTCGCCGTGGTCGGCGACGAAGGCGTAGATGGTGTTGCGCACCAGCAGGGAGCGCCACAGATGGTAGGCCAAACGGGTGATCTGGGCGTCGATCTGGTCGATCAGGCCGTAGTAGCCGGCGCGCGCTCGACGCAGGTCGCGGGCCTTGAGCTGGAAGACTTCGCCCTCCGGGATCGGCCCGCGCGTGCCCGACACGAACGGACGGGGCGAGCTTACGTAGCCGGCGGCGTCTCCCACCACCGGCATCGGCAGGTCGGGATCGCCGTAGTAATGGTCGAAGAACTGCGCCGGCGGGTCCCAGGGCGGGTGCGGCTTGCTGAAGGAGACGTACAGAAAGAACGGCTGGTCGCGGCCGTAGGTCCTGACGTGGCCCTCCATCACCCGGATCGCCTCGGTGGCGGTCCAGGTGGTGACGTGCAGCTCGGGCGGCAGGACGCTGGCGCGCGCGTGGTAGCTGTTGTTGGTCACGCCGGCGCCGAACAGGCCGAAGTCCCCCCACCCCTGGTCGTCGAGCATCGACAGGTAATCGTCGCGGTAGCCGGGGCTCAGGAAGCGGCCCTCCTCATGGGTGCGCAGCAGGTCGAAGCCGTAGCGGGCGTCCTGCGGGTAGACGTGGCGCTTGCCGATGCCGTACGTCCGGTAGCCATTGCGCTGCAGGACTCGGCACAGGGTGTCGGTCTCCGGCCACGGCTCCAGGTCGTCGAAGCCGGTCATGCCGTGCGTCACCGGCCACTGGCCGCTGAACAGCGTGCGCCGCGCCCCCACGCAGGAGGGCAGCTCGGTGACCGCGCGCGGAAAGTAGTGGCCGGCGGCGGCCATGGCGTCGATGCCCGGCGTATGGATCACCGGATCGCCGGCGACGCCGAGCACGTCGCCGCGCCACTGATCCGCGCAGATCAGGACGAGGTTGGGGCGTGCGGATGCCACGCGATCACCTCCTGGTCGAGACGCAGGTGGTCGAACAGCGGCTTCACCGCGTCGGGCAGCGCCGCGAACGCCGCGTCGTCGAGCGGCCGGAGATCGACGGGCCGGTAGCCCAGGCCCTCGGCGCGCGTCTCATAGTCCGCCAGCCCCGGAATCATGCTGGTGACGTCGAGCCACCACGGCACGTACTGGACGTCGAGCCAGAGGCGCGGCTCCTCGCCGGCGCCGACGCCGGCGCCGGGGGCGTGGCGGTGCCACAGGCGGCTGTCGAACGCCAGCACGCTGCCGGCGGGGACGGCCGGCAGCATCTGCGAGGCGACCGCCGCGGCGGGGTCGTAGCCGGGCGCGACCGCCGGATTGTCGTGCGTGCGGTGGCTGCCGGAGACGATCAGGGTGGCGCCGGGCGCCGCCGGGTCGTCGGAGAGCGTCCAGATGGTGGTCACCGCCATGGTCAGGTCGCCGTACGGAACGGCCACGCGGTAGCCGTCGCCGCCGGCGAACGGCCAGTCGGCGCGCCAGCCGGTGCCGGCGTAGCCGCGGCCGGCCGCGCCGGCGTCGGTCCGGGCGATGCGGAAGTCGGGGCCGAAGACGCCCCGGGCGATCGCGACGAGCCGTTCGTCGACCAGGTACGGGGCGAACGACCGGTCGCGGGCGATCACGCCGCGCAGCTCGGCGCCGCCGTCCAGGGCGTCCGTGACGCCGGCGCGGACGGCGGGCAGATCGTCCGGCGGGATGACGCCGTCGATCACGCACCAGCCCTCGGTCCGCACGCGGCGGAGCGCCTCCTCGGCGCCGACGGCGGGAGCGGCCCGGAAAGCGCTCACGCCAGCGGACCGTCGCCGTGAGGACCGTCGCTCATGCCGCGCGGACCTTCTGGCCGATGACGACGTGGCGCAGCAGCGGCTGCACGGCGGCCGGCAGCGCCGCGTACTGATCGGGCGTGATCGGCATCACGTCGTCGCCGCGCACGCCGCGCTCGGCCATGGTCCGCTCGTACTGGCTCAGGCCGGCTGTCAGCACGTGGACGTTGAACCACCACGGCGCGTAGCGGACCGCCATGCCGACGCGGGTGCGGTCGCTGACGTTGTCGCCGTTGGTGTGCCAGACGCGGCTGTCGATCATCAGCACGTCGCCGGGGTCCATGCGCGGTTGCAGTTCCGAAGGGGCCGGCGTGTGTTCGCCGTAACCGTTATCGCCCGACGGGTTGTTGGCGAAGCGGTGGCTGCCCGGGACGATGGCGGTGCCGCCGGTGGCGGCGCTGAACTCGGTGAGCGCCCAGAGGGTGGTGACGTGCATCGGCGCGTCGGCCGGGTACGGGTGGAGGACCTTCTGGTCCTGCCGCAGGCTGAACGGCCAGTCGCCGTGCCAGTTGGCGCGGCCGTAGCCGGGCGCGGTGACGATGCCGTGCGTCATGGAGATGCGCACCGGCCGGCCCAGCCGGGCGTGCGCCACGCCGAGCAGCCGTTCCTCGGCGACGTAGGGGGCGAACGCCTGCGTCTTGGCGATCAGGCCGCCGATGCCGATGCGCGGCTTGTCCGCATCCGGCTCACGGCGAGAGACCGCCAGCACCGCCTCGCGCACGCCGGCCACCTCGGCCGGCGGGATGACGGAGTCCAGGACGCACCAGCCCTCGACGGCCACCCGTCGAATCGCCTCGTCGACGCTCACGCTCGGCATGCTCCTCCCTCGCCGGCTCCGCCCGAAGCCGGCACGGGCGCACCGTAGCACGGCCGCCCGGCGCTCCGCTCCCGGCTCCCGGCGCCGACACCGGCCGCGTCAGCGATCGGTCTTGGGGAAGTAGAACGAGATGACCAGCGTCACCAGCGGCAGCAGGCCGATCCTGATCAGCTCGAATATGTTGGCGAGCGCGCCGTTTTCGGGAAACACGACGTAGGCGGCGAATATCAGCACGCACATGACGCCCACGAACAGCAGCAACTGCTTCGCGAAGCGCAGGCGGTCGCCTTCGGTGATGACCCGTACGTCGTCCGGGACCACTTCGGCGATGTCGACGTCCGCGTCGCGCGCCGGCACCTCTACAGTCCCAGGATGCGCCCGACCGCGTGCAACTCGTGGGTGTCCCGGTCTTCCTCCACGATCCCCAGCGACCGGCCTCTGGTCTTCTCCCGCTCGGCCAGGGCGAGCACGGCCAGCGCGCGGCGTACGGCTTCCGGCTTGCTGACGCGGTTGCGCGCCGCGAAGTTCGTCAACACCACGTCAAAGCTGTCCGACAGCTCCAAGGTCATACGCTGCATCCGGATACCGCCTCCCGGCGAGGGCGGCCCGGCCCCCCAGCCGTGCGCCCGACGGTAGCGGAGGGCGCACGGACCGTCAACTTCGACCGCCGGCGCAGATACGGTATCATCCGCCCATGTCGACCGCTACCCGTTCGCTTCTGACTATCGACACGCCGATGGCGCCGCCCGCGTGGGCGGTCATGCAGCGCGAGCTGCTGCGCTCGCACGCCCACGCCATCGAGGCGTTCTACGCCAAGTACTTCGACGAGCGGGGATACCTGCTCTGCGTACCGCGCTGGGGAGGTGACGACGGCGCCGACGATGCCGCGGAGAACTTCACGAGCTGGACCATGCTCTACGCGCTCGGCGCCGACCGAAGCATCCTGGACCGCTACCTGAGCGCCTGGGAAGGCCACCTGCGGCAGTACACCGAGGCCAAGACGGTCGAGGTGCCGTTCGCCCGCGACGGCATGTACTTCAAGGAGTTCCCGGTCATGTTCGACTGGGGCCACAACGGCGAGGGCTTCAACGCCTTCTACCTGCAGGGCCTCTGCACTCCGTACGACCGGCTCTTCCGGGACCGCACGCGCCGCTACGCCGGCTTCTACATGGACGAGGACCCGATCGCCAAGAACTACGACCCGCGCCATCGGGTGATCCGCAGCATGTTCAACGGCAGCCGCGGTCCGCTGCTGCGCAAGGCGACGGCGCTCGACTGGACCGGCGACCGCATCGAGATCGAGGGCCGCTTCAAGCCCGGGCACCGGGAGACCAGCTACGAGCAGATGCTGGCCCACTTCGCCGAGTACAACGACGTGGTCGGCGACCATCCGCTCAACCTGCAGACCACGACCCTGGCGATCAACGCCTACATGATCGCCGGCGAATCCAAGTACCGGGACTGGATCATCGAATACGTGGACGCCTGGCGGGAGCGCACCGCCGCCAACGACGGCATCATCCCCACCAACGTGGGGCTGGACGGCTCCCTGGGCGGCGCCTGCGACGGCCGCTGGTGGGGCGGCACCTACGGCTGGGGCTTCTCGATCGACGACTACCTCAACCCCGGCACCGGCGGCCGACTGCACCGGCACCTGTTCATCGAGCGGGCGCCGCGCGGGTTCGGCAACGCCTTGCTGGTGACCGGCGACCAGGGCTACGTGGACACGTGGCGGGGCGTGATCGACGGCGTGAACGCCAACGCCAAGGTGATCGACGGGCAGACCATGTACCCGCAGAACTACGGCGAGGAGGAAGGGGAGCCGGGCTGGTACAACTACGCGCCCGAGCCGTACACCAACGGCGCCATGCCGGTCTGGTTCTGGTCGATGCGGGACGCCGACAAGAAGCTGATCGCCGGCGACGACTGGGTGCGCTACCTGGACGGCGACAATCCCGGCTTCCCGGTCGAGTCGCTGCAGCGCGACTTTGCGGAGGTGCGGCGGCGCGTCGAGCGCATGCGCGCCGACACCCATAGCCCCGATACGCGCATGTCAGACGATCCCAACGGCTCCAATCCGGCGGTCGTGACGGCGCTCACGCAGCAGATGCTGGGCGGCCTGGAGACCGGGCACTACGGGTTCCCGCTCTACAGCCGGTTGCGCTACTTCGATCCCGAGCGCCGGCGGCCCGGCATCCCGCCGAACGTGGCGGCGCTGGTCGATTCGATGTCCGCGACGGAGGTGGCGGTCACGCTGGTCAATCTGGATCAGGTTGAGGCGCGCACCGTGGTGGTGCAGGCCGGCGCCTACGGCGAGCACCGCTTTGGCGCCGCGGCGACGGGCTCGGCGCGGGCGGCCGTCGATCGGCCGTACGTGCGGGTGCGCCTGGAGGCCGGCTGCGGCGAGCGGATCGTATTCGAGCAGGACCGCTACGCGGAGCAGCCGACCTTCACGTTGCCGTGGGATCGGGCCGAGTAGCCGCGGTCGGTCTGCGGCAGCGGTCGATCCAGGCGCGCCACAGCGCCGAGGTCCCATAGGTCGGGTAGGCATCGAGCAGCCGCAGCACCCGATCTGCGAATTGCCCGTGCGGGTCGCGCTTGATCGCCCGGGCGATGGGCCGCCAGTCATCCAGGTCACCGCGCTGCAGGAGATCGACGACAGCGGCCAGCGGTAGCCGTTCCGGCGGCGCCGTGTCCGCCGTCTCAAGGTGTCGATGGATCACTCCGCTTCCTCCGCCAATGAGTCGAGGACGCGCACGGCAACCCGCCGGCACCCACCGACCACCGCCTGCCAGTCCCGCCAGCGTCGATCGAGACCCCGATAGGAGACCAGATCGATCTCACCGAGGCGTTCTGGTGACTGCTATTGAAATGTCTTGACTCCTGGCATTTTTGACGGAAAAATGACAGGCGTGTTTGCACGGCTGCTGCGGCGCCCCGGATCGTCGTGCTTTCTGTTCGGCCCGCGCGGTACCGGCAAGTCGACCTGGATCGCGCACCACTTCGCGGGCGCCCGGCTCTACGATCTGCTCAACACGACCGAGGCGCTGCGCCTGGCGCGCGAGCCCGCCACGCTGTTTCGGGAAGTGGAGGGACTGTCCGCCGGCGACTGGGTGGTGATCGATGAGGTCCAGCGTGTCCCGGAGCTGCTCAACGAGGTCCACCGCCTGATCGAGAAGCGCCGGCTCCGGTTCGTCCTGTCGGGATCGAGCGCCCGCAAGCTGCGCCGCGGCGGCGCCAACCTGCTCGCCGGACGGGCGGTGGTCCATCATCTGTTTCCGCTGGTGTCGGCGGAACGATCGTTTCGGGTCGACTTCGACGATGCGCTCCGCCACGGCGCCCTGCCGCTTGCGGTCACCGGCGACGATCCGGCCGCCTACCTGAGCGCCTATGCCGAGACCTATCTGCAGGAAGAGATCCGCGCCGAGGCGTTGACGCGGAGCGTCGGCAGCTTCAACCGCTTCCTGGAAATAGCGGCCCGGCAGAACGGACAGGTGACCAACGTCTCCTCCATCTCCCGCGATGCCGCGGTGAGCCGGTCCACGGTGCAGAACTACTTCGAGATCCTCATCGACACCCTGATCGGCAACTGGCTGCCTGCCTGGAAGCTCAAGCGCGCGACCAAACAGGTCGCGCACCCCAAGTTCTACCTGTTCGATTGCGGGGTGGCGCGCGCCCTGTCCGGCCGAATCGCCTATCCGCCGTCCCCGGAGGAGCGCGGCGCTCTGCTGGAGACGTTGCTGCTGGGTGAGATCCGCGCGTACCTCGCGTACGCCGGGCTGCGGTATCCGCTCCACTACTGGCGGACCCACGACGGGGTGGAGGTCGACCTGCTGTGCGAGGGCGGCGCCGGCTTCATCGCCGTGGAGATGAAGGCGTCGGCGCGGTGGGACGCGCGCTACAACCGCGGCCTCGACCGGCTCCGCGACGAGCTCGGCGCCGGCCGGGTCACCTGCTACGGCGTCTACGAAGGGGAGCGGCCGGCGTCGTGGGGAAGCGTCCGGGTGCTGCCGGCGCCGGAGTTTCTGAAACGGCTCTGGAACGGGGAAGTACTGCGATGAGCGAGCTTCCGTCGAGGTGGGTGGAGCGCCGGTCAGTGGGCCGCGAAAACGCCCCGGAGCCGAACAGGCCCCGGGGCGTCGATAGACGGACGGCGAACGCTGAGCGGTCAGCCGCCCAGCGTCTTGGCGCGCTCCGCCGCGTCCTTGTGGTAGTAGATGGTCGGCATCTGGATGAACCACGCCTGCACGTTGCCGATGTCGGCGGCATAGGCGCGGAAGCGCGGCGCGAACTGCACCAGATCGGTACCGATCAGATACTCCGCCTGCAGCTTCTGCAGCGCGATGATCGTTTCGTCCAGCTCCGCATCGCTTTCGGCCGACTTGGCGGCCTGAGCCAGATCCCACATCTCCTGCGCGAACGCCGGCGGCTGCTCACCTTGCGCGCCCCCGGTGGTCAACCACAGGTACCACGGTCGAGACCACGTGCTGGACGGATGCAGGCTGGCCGACCCTCCGCCGAAGTTCGACGGCCAGTCGCGGTTGGCGTAGCCGGTCAGGCTCTGCCAGCCGATGATTTCCCACTCCATGTTGTTGAGAACCTCGGTCTGCCCGCCCCAGCCGACGCCGCGGAAGTTGCCCTTGAAGCCGATCTTGGGGAGCTCTTCGACCAGCAACGCCCAGGTATCGTCGAACCAGGTGGCGATCGAGAAGATCGTCAGCGTGATCGGCCTGCCGTCCGGACCGAGCCGGAAACCGTCGGCATCCCGGTCGGTCAAGCCCATCTCGTCGAGCAGCGCGTTGGCCATGTCGAGATCACGATCGACCGCCAGGGTGGCCAGCTCCTCGACGTACCACGGGCTCTCCGGGTCGCTGACGCCGATCTGGCGCAACGGCGCCAAGCCCTCGAATTCCAGGTCGCTGATCAACTGCCGGGGCGCCCAGTAGCTGATCGCCAGCCGGAAGCGCTTGTCGCGGAACATCTCCGCCTTGAACGGATCCTGCGCGAACCAGTTGAAGCTCAGCGTGCGCTCCGACAGGTCGCCGCGGAACGGGAACGAGATCAACTGCAGGTCGCCGGCATCGGCGGCCTGCTTGTGTATCTCCACCTTCGGCAACGGAACGCTCGCCACGGTCACTTCGCCGGCAAGGACCCGAAGGTCGCGGGCCGAGGCGTCCGGGACGATCTGCGTGTGCTGCTCGTCCATGTACGGGAGCTGGTTTCCGGCGGAATCGACCGCCCAGTAGTACGGGTTGCGGGTCCAGATGACCGGCGTCGCCTCGATGCCGGTCGACGGCACCCACGGCACCATCGACGGCGCATCGGGGTTGGACTGCACGTACACGTCACGCCGGGCCTGGAAGAGCTGAATCCAGTCCTCGAAGCCGCCGGCCGCGACGCTGGCGGCGAGCTGGTCGGCATCCACGTAGTCCTTGTGGAACTGGCTCAGGTAGTGCTTGGCCATCCCCATCGCCTGCCGTTCCTGGCGGGCGCCGAAGGCGATGTCGAACGCCGGATAGGGATTGGGGAACTCGATGCGGAGCGTCACGTCGTCGATGGCGGTGATCTCCGCCAACGCGTCACCCTGCACCAGCCAGCCGGGGATGGCCGGGTTGAGCTCGGGATTGTTGGCGTAGTCCTCCCACCAGAACAGGTAATCCTCGGTCGTATACGGCTCGCCGTCGGACCAGCGCAGGCCGGTGCGCAGCTTGACCGTGAAGACGCGGTTGCCGTTGGAAGCCTCGATGCTCTTGAAGCCGAGCGGCAGCACCTCCGGCCGCTCCATCTTCGCCTCACCCCAGAACGGGATGGCCACGTTGGTCATGCCCTGGGTGTTCGGGGCATCGCTGGCCTGCCCCGAAAAGATGCCGCCGTATTCGCCGATCTCGGTCATCCCGTACGTGCCGGGAGCTATGACGAGCGGATCGACCGGGATGCGATCCTCCACCGGCGGCAGGTCCATGCCGTCCAGGTACGGAGACTGCTGATACTGGCCGACCAGCGGCGCCGCCGTCAGCGCAGCGATCAGCACGATCCAAAGCGACCTTGTCCTGTTCAAAACGTTCCTCCTTGCGCTCGATGCCTGATGTCGCCGGGGACTCGGCCGGCGCAACGGCCCGGAAGGGTATCCCGTCCGGGACCCGACCGCAACCGCCGCCGCACGCGCCGTGAGGTCGGCGCGCCGAGCAGCCGCCCGGCGCCTACCGGTACGGGTCCATGGCGTCGCGGAGGCCGTCGCCCAGGAACTGAAAGGCGACCACGGTGAAGATCACCATCAGCGCCGGAATGAGCAGCCACGGGCGCAACGCCACCACGCTGACGTTCTGCGCCTCCTGGATCAGCACCCCCCAACTGATCGCCGGCGCGCGCATGCCGATCCCCAGGAAGCTCAGCGCGGTCTCTCCCAGGATCAGCGCCGGTACCCGGTTGCTGCCCTCCACGATCAGGTGGCTGGCGAACGACGGCAGCATGTGCCGGAAGAGCTGCCGGCGGACCGGCGCGCCGTCCAGCTTGGCGGCCATCACGTACTCCTCTTCCCGAAGAGCCAGGAACTTGCTACGTACCGTGCGCGCCAGCCCCGTCCAGGCGAAGACGGAGAGGATGAGCGTGATCGCGAAGTAGACCTGGACGATGCCCCAGTCGAGCGGCAGCGCGGCGCTCAGCGCCATCCACAGCGGCACCGTCGGGAAGGACATGAAGACTTCGATCAGCCGCTGAATGACGTTGTCGGTGGTGCCGCCGAAGTACCCGGAGATGCATCCGATGGTGATTCCCAGCACCCAGGTGATGACGATGGCGACCAGGCCGATGGTGAGCGATATGGCGGAGCCGCGCACGATGCGCGAGAACAGGTCGCGACCCTGGCTGTCGGTCCCGAGCGGGTACCAGAGCACCTCCGGCGTGCCGGTGCCGACCAGATGCAGCGTGCTGGGGATGAAGCCGAACAGATCGTACTCGTGACCGCGCACGAACAGCCGCAGCGGCGTCTCGGTATCGAGGTCGGGCGTGAACTCGCGCTCCAGGGTCTCCCAGTTGAGCTGGCTGGTGATCTGATAGACGACCGGGCGGAAGCGGCCTTCCCGGTCGAACAGATGGATGCGCGCGGGCGGCAGGAAACGAAAATCGGCGCGCCGTTCGACCGGGTCGTTGATCTCGAAGAACCCATTGAAGATCACCAGTACGTAGAACAGCGTCAGCACCGCCAGCGCGGCGCGCGCCCATCGGTGGCTCTTGAACTTCAGCCAGATCAGCTTCAACTGCCCGGCGTTGAAGTACGCCTCCCGCGCCCGCGCGTCCCGGTCCGGCGCCGCGGCCCGGTCCGGCGCACCCGCCGCGCCGGCCGGTCGGTCCTGCTGCGTATGCCGGCGACCGCCGCTCGCCATGGTCACTGCACCAGCCGGATGCGCGGGTCGAGCAGCGCGAGCGCCAGATCGGAGATCAGCGTACCGATCACCGTCAAGGTCGCTATCAACATGATGACGGCGCCGGCAAGCTGCATGTCCTGATTGATCAGGCCTTCGAGCAGGAACGGTCCTATGGTCGGCAGGCCGAGCACCAGCGCGACCAGGACCTCGCCGCCGACGAGCGCCGGCAGCAGCCAGCCGATGCCGGAGATCCACGGATTGGCGGCCATCCGGATCGGGTACTTGATGAGCAGGCGGGTCTCCGGCACCCCCTTGGCCCGCGCCGTGGTGACGAACGGCATGCGCAACTGGTCCAGCACGTTGGCGCGGATGGTGCGCACGCCGCCGCCGATCGCCTCGAAGCCCAGGACCACGATCGGCATCCAGATGTGCTTGAGGAAATCGATGAACTTGGCAAGGCTCCACGGAGCCTGCGCGTACTCGCTCGAAAAGACGCCGCCCGGCACGTAGCGGATCAGCTTGAAGGACGCGTACATCAGCAGCAGCGCGAACAGGAAGTTGGGAATCGCCATCATGAAGAACGCGATGAAGCTGAACACGTTGTCGAACAGCGAGTATTGCCGGATGGCGGCGCCGACCCCGGCCGGCCAAGCGATGGAGGTGGAGATGAGCAGCGTGATCAGGCCGATCATCACCGTCAGGACCAGGCGGTCGCCGATCGCCTGGCGGACCGGCTTGCGCCACTGGAAGGACCAGCCCCAGTCCCCTCTGATCCAGGCCGCGCCCCACCGGAGGTAGCGTACCGGCGCCGGGGCGTCCAGCCCGAGTTGCGCCCGTATGTTGGCCACCATCTCCTCCGCCTCCTGACTGCCGACGCGATCGCGCATGTCTTCGAGCTGTCCCACGTAGGCGCTCGCCATGTCGCCCGGCGGCAGCTCGATGACGATGAAGGAGATGATCGAGATCAGGATCAACGTCGGGATCATGACCAGAACCCGGCGGCTGACGTACCCGATCATCGGCGCCATGTTGCAAACCCGGCCGGAGCGTTGTCAAATCCGGGACCGGTGCGCGGTCATGGAGCGACGCTTGCCGGCCTGTTGTGGCTGCTGAGCTCGTTCGACGGGTTCGCCGCGGGCCTGTTCGAAGGGGCGGCCGTCGAGGAGCGCTTCGAGGTCCCGGCGCGAGCCGAGGTGATCGTCAAGGGCTCCTTCTTCTCCCTGGACGTCACCGGCTACGACGGCGACACGATCGCCGGCCGGGCGGTGATGTCGGACCGGGTCCGCCGCCGAAACGAGGTGGCCATCGTCACCGACCACGGCGCGCACCGAACGATCGTGCAGGTCGCCACGAACGACCGGAGCGTGCTGCGGTCGTCGATGGACTGGTATCCGCGGCTCCTCCTGCGCGTGCCGCACGGCGTGTCGGTGGCGGTCACCGCGGCGGGAGACCTGATCCTGCAGAACCTGGAAGCGCCCAGCGCGGACCTCTATACCTTCGAGGGCGACATCATCGTGCGCGGCGTGACGGCCGAGCTGTTCACCACCAACGGCCGCGGCGCCACCCGCGTGTACGACAGCCGCGGCCGCAAGTGGCTGCTCTCCTCCGACGGCGACATCGCCGTGCACGGCGGCTCCGGCGAAGTGCGCGTGCAGACCATCACGGGCCGCGTGACGCTGCGCGGCGTGACCGGTGACGTGGTGACCAACGTTCCGTTCGATGCCATGCGGATCGAGGAGCTGGACGGGACGGTCACGCAGGCGCCGGCGCCGGTCAAGGGCGAACGCGGCACGGACGGCGGGTGACGGTCAGCCGGTCGCCGTGCTCCCGGCCAGCCGCGCGATCAGGTCGGCCAGCGCGTCTACCGCGCGGCGATCGATCAGGAACGGGGCCGCCGCGCCGCCGGCGCCCCGGCGTACCGCGTAGAAATCGCCGTCGTGCGGCAGAAACCCGATCGACCATGCGGGGAGCTCCGGCTTGGTGAGCCGCCACGTGATCTCCAGCACCGGCTGCCGTCCCGCGGCCGGCGCACCGCCGGCGGTATCGCCCTCCATCCGCAGGCCGTTCAGGAGATCGAGCAGCTCGGCGGCGTCGATCGCGGCCAGCGGGGTCCGATCGAGCCGGTAGACCGGCGCGCGCATCCCTTCTCCTTCCCGGTCGACCGTCATCCGGTAGCTCTTGCCCCGCGCCGTGAAGACCACTTCCCGCACCAGGTCGTAGTCGACCGGGGCGGCCGCCCGCGCCACGAGGTCGAACGGCCGGAGGCGGTCCAGCGCCGCGACGCGGCTGTCGCCGAGCCGGTAGACCGCGGGCCGGCCGGCGAGCGCCGCGTAGCGATGGTGGGCGCCGGCCGGCGCACCGACCAGCAGGTGATAGACGCCGTCGACGTCCTCGACCTCCAGCTCGAAGGTCGGCTCGGACAATCCCAGCGCCGGATCGTCCGCCGCGGCTTCGGCCACGATCCCGTCGGCCACGTCACCGGTCAGGTCCTCGCGGAGCCGCGCCAGCACCGCGCGCAGCGCGGCGTCGTCGACCGGCACGGGGGCGGCGTAGGGGGCGGTGAGCAGGTACGCGGCCCGCTCGGCCGCCTGCGACGCGTCGTGGAAGGCGTCGAACCGCACGCGCAGCTCGCCGTGCGGGCCGCGCACCCGCAGCCGCCGCACCAGCACCGGCTCGAAGGTCGGCAGCGCGGCGTCGATCAGCTCCGCCGGCGCGCGGCTCAGGAGGTACGCGGCGGCGGCGCTCACCGTGTAGACCGCCGGCCGGCCCTCCACCATCGCATAGCCGGTATCGGTGGCCGTCGGCGCGCCGAGCAGTATGGTCAGGCGCTCGCCGCCGGCCGACACCAACTCCATGCGCCCGCGCGGCGCGTCGAGCCGATAGGGGGCGAGATCGGCCGGCTCATCGGCGATGACGCGCAACGGACGCAGGCCGATCGCCGCCTCGACCACCTGCAGTACCTGAGACTCGCGCAGCGGAACGTCGGGCGCCGCCGGGTATATCCAGTCGAACGCGGCATCCGTCTCCGGGATGGTCTCCGGGCTGGTCTCCGGGATGGAGCGGCGCTGCAGCGTCAGACCGGTGTGATGCAGCATGATCGCCGCCACCGCCTGCGGATCGCCGGTGAAGAACGGCGGCAACGCCGGTTCCGTCCCGGCTTCTTCCACCATGGCCGGTTCCCGGCCGGACAGCAGCGCGTAGCCGGCGATCAGGACGGCGACCGCCACCGCCGGCGCCGCCAGCCGTACCCGGAGCGGGCGCCGCCGCATCGGCCGGCCGGCGCCCGCTCCGCTCGCCCCCGAGCCGCTCACCGCGCGCGTCCCAGCGTCAGCCAGTTCATCAGGCGTTCGGCGCCGCGGTCGCGCAGTTCCTGCCGAAACGCCTCGACCTGCGTCAGCGGCCGGACGCCGGTGATGAACTTCGCCGACTCCACGACTACGTGCTCGACCAGCGGTCCGGCCAACGCGTCGACGAAGGTGCGGCTGCGCGTGTCGATGGCGGGCCATGGCTCCAGGATCACGGCGTCGTCGTCCAGGTAGGTCGCCGCGTCGCGGCGCTCGAAGTACCGCGCCGCCGGCGTGTCGGCGGCGTGGTCCCGGCCTGCCACCCACAGCGCGAAGTCCAGACGGCCGGCTCCTCCCCCATCGGCCGGCAACGCCGCCACTTGGCGCGCCACCCGGTCCGCCAGCAACAGATCGAGGAATGCCACCGCCGTCTCCGCGTGCGCGGAGGCCGCGGTCACGGCCCAACCCGGCGCGATGCCGTTCCATGCGGACGGCGCGATCCAGCCGCGCCGCCCGCGCGTGCGCGGCAGCCGCATCGGCCCCATCCAGACCCCGGCGCCGTCCCAGTCGCCCTCCTCGGTCAGCGCGCCGGAGCCGCGCGAGCCGGCCAGCTCGGGTCCCGTGCGGCCGGCCCACGGCATCACGAACGCGCGCTCCGCGCCGAGCAGGCGCAGCAGGTCCGGACCGCTCAAAGCGGTCCGCGGATCGAGCGCGCCGGCCGCCAGCAGCCGCTCCGCCTCCAGACGATGAAAGAAGCGCAGATAGTCCTCGAACTCCCGCTCGAACGGCCCGAACCGCCACTCGCGCCGCTCGGGATGGTGGTAGGCGGCCAACCGTTCATCGAGGCCGGAGCGAAACCACGACGGAGCCCGGAACATCAGCGCCCGGTAGGCGGCGGCGAACGGCGTGCTCTGCGGAAACTCGGCGTGGAGCGCGCGGAGCGAGGCCAGCAGTTCGTCCCAGGTACCGGCCTGCAGGCCGCGCGCCTCGAACAGGTCCTGCCGATAGGCGATGGCGCCCAGGTACGGGCTGGCGCCTTCGTCGAACACGCCCAGCGCGTAGAGCTCACCCGGCGCCAGCAGCCGGCCGTACGTGCTCTGCCGGAAGCGCTCATGCTCGGCCAGCCGGCGGTGCAGATGGGGCGTGAGCTCGGGGCGTTCGAGCAGGTTGACCAGCCACTCCCGCTGGCGGATCGAGTCGAGCGGCGCCACTCCCTCGGCCAGCAGATCGGGCAACTCACCGACGGCGGCCAGCTCCGCCAGCCGGCCGCGGCGCGCCGCCTCGGTGGCGCCTGCGACCACGACCGGCCGCACCGTGACGTTGGTGAGACGGCGGAGCGCCTCCCACGAGGGGCGGGCCGACGCGGGGAGGAGCGACTCCGGCACGCCGGCGGTCAGGGTGACCGGCTCCGCCAGCGGGAAGGAGACCGGCGGCGCCGCGGCGGTCCGGGCGTCGCCGCCCGATCGGTCGCCGCCACAGCCGGCCAGCCCGATCACGGCCGCGGCCGCCAGCGCAGCCGCGCCCCTCACCCGCGTCACTCGCGTCGGAAGCGCTGCTCGAACCAGATGCGGCAATGCTAATCTCGGAGGCGATGTGGCGCAAGCTGGCCGCAACCGCAACCGGCGGGCGGATCTCCGGCGCGCGGCGGCTGCCACTCCTCGGCAGCATCCGCACCGCCGTCGCCCGGCCGGCCGGCCGGCGGCGCGTAATCGGCATCGCGTTCCTGCTGGCCATCCTGCTGCCCTTCGCCGCCTTCAACCGCCTGCCCAAGCTCGACACCGTACGCGCCGACCTGCAGGCCGCGCTGGCGCCGACCGCGGAGTGCTTCCAGGGATTCTGCGTGGAGGCGGAACCGCAGTCGGGCTTCGTCACCCGCTGGTGGCGGTTCTCCCTCACCTATCTGCGGCTGGTGGCGGTCGGCATGGCGTTCGCGTTCCTGGCCGGCGGCATCGCCGAGGCGTTCCTGGCGCCCGCCGGCGCCGCGCGCCGCGCGCCGGCCGGTCCGGTGAGCCGCATCCTCAAGGGCTTGGGCATCGGCCCGGTGGTGAACCTCTGCTCGGCCTGCGTCGTGCCGGTGTCCGGCGCCGTTCGCCGGCGCGGGCTGGGAATCGAGGGCGCGCTGGCGCTCGTGCACGGATCGGCCACGCTCAACCTGCCTTCGCTGCTGATGATCGCCGTCGTGTTCTCGCCGCTGCTGGGCGCCAGCCGCGTGCTGCTGGGGCTGGCCGCCGCCTTCGCGCTCGGTCCGCTCGTGGCGCGGGTGGCGGGCGGCTCCGCGCAGCCGGCCGCGTGCGACCCGGTTGGGCCGCCGGCGGCCCAACCGGACCCGGGCTGGGCGGCGGAGCTGACCGACGGTCTGCGGCGGTGGGCGCGCGCCACCGGCCGCATGGTCATCCGCATGGGGCCGATCATGGTTCTGGCCGGGTTTGCGAGCGGCGCCGCGATCCAGTTCCTCCGTCCCGATACCGTCGACGCATTCCTGGGCGACGGCGTGACCGGTATCGCCGTGGCCGCCACGATCGGGGTCCTGATCAACGTGCCGCTGCTGTTCGAGATTCCCTTGGCGGCGCTGCTGTTGCTGCTCGGCGCCGGTACCGCCCCGGCCGCGACGCTGCTGTTCGCGGCGGCGGCGGGCGGGCCGATCACCTTCTGGGGCTTGCTGGGCACGCTGCGCTGGAGGGGGGTCGGCGCCTACGCGCTGGGCACGTGGGCGATCGCGATGGCCGGCGGGATGGCGGTGCTGGGAGCGAGCCGGCTGCTTCCGCAGCAGACGCCCGCTCTGCGGACGCCGGCCGCCATGCCGGCGGCGAGGCTCGAACCGGCCGCACCGGATGCGGCCGGGACGGCGGACACGCCGATCCGCTTCACCGAGGTCGCCGCCGCGGCGGGCGTCGGCGGCGATCGCTTCTTCTCGAGCTCCACGCACAGCCTGGGCGTCAACTGGATCGACGTCGACGCCGACGGCTGGCCCGACCTGTTCGCGGTCGGCGGCGACCCGGACTATCCGCCGCGGTTGTACCGAAATCTGGGCGGCGGCCGCTTCGAAGCGGCGCACCACCTGCTGCCCGAGCTTCCCGCCACCGAAATGTCGGGATCGGTGTTCGCGGACTACGACAACGACGGAGACCTCGACATCTACGTCTACACCGACAACGTCGAATGGTCCCTGCACGGCGAGAACCGGCCGGACGGCCCGCCCAACCTGCTGCTGCGCAACCTCCTGGCGGAGCACCGATTCGCCATACCGGCCGGCGGCCCCCTGTTCGTCGAGGCGGCGGCCGCCGCCGGCGTCGACGACCTGGCTGACACGCCCTACGGCGCGCTGCCCGGACATCGCTCCAAGGCGGCGGCCTGGCTCGATTACGACCGTGACGGCTGCGTCGACCTGTACGTCGCCCATCTGGTGATCAACGCGCCCGGGTCGGCCGCCAACCGCGATCGACTGTACCGCAACGACTGCGACGGCACCTTCACCGACGCCACCGAAGCGGCCGGCCTGTACCGGGGCGTCACCGCCTACCGCGGCGCGCTGCTGGTGCTGGGCGCCCACCTGAACGACGACCTGTGGCCCGACCTGTACGTAGTCAACGTAGCGGGCGACTACGCCAACCGCACCAGCCACGTCGACCAGATCTTCCGCAACGCCGGCGGCTCGTTCACGCAGGTGTTTCGCGACTGGCCCTGGATCGGCGACGACGCGCAGGCCGGCATGGGCATCGACACGGCCGACGTCGACGGCAATGGCACGTGGGACGTCTACATCTCCGACCTGAGGAGCGGCGGCACGCCGCTGGAGGAGCCGCCGTGGGGGAACGTGCTCTATCTGGGTCACCCGCACGGCTCGTTCGCGGACAACGCCGCCGAACGATCGGGCGTGGCCGGCGACGACTCCTGGGGCGTCAATTTCTTCGACGCCGACCACGACGGCGACGAGGACCTGTTCGTGGCCGCCATGGCCGGTTCGCCGATCGACCTGTTCTTCTCGAACGAAGGCGGCGGTTCGTTCCGCAACGTCGCCCGGCAGGCCGGCGTCCGCGTCCCGGACGGCCGCGGCAGCGCCATCGCCGACTACGACCGGGACGGCGACATCGACGTGGCGGTCGTCAACCAGGACGGACCGCTGCAGCTCTTCCGCAACGACTCCGTGCGGCTGGGTACGGCGCTGCAGCTCGACCTGATCGGCACGCGCAGCAACCGTAGCGCGATCGGCGCCGTGGTCGAGGTCCACGCCGGCGGTCGGGTGCTGAAGCGGCAGGTGAAGGGCGGATCGAGCGGCCACTCGCAGAACTCGCCGGCCGTGCACTTCGGGCTCGGCAACGCCGCCCGCGCCGACCGCGTGGAGGTCTACTGGCCGGCCGGCGGCAGCGTGCGTTGGGAGAATCAGCCGGCCGGGCAACGCCTGCGCCTGGTGGAGGGCAGGGCTTGCGCCGCCGTCCCGGCCGGAAGCCGCTGCCGGGAGATCGCCGCCGAACGCTGATCGTCCCGGAGCCGTCGCCCGGCCGGCCGCGATCACGGCGACAAAAGGCCGCTGGCAGCGGTCACAGCGTCTCTTGCCAGATCTCCACTGCGCGGACTATGCCAGGTTCCAACCAGACGAGGAATCGCCTTCTGGCCTCTTCGATCGGTTCCTTGTAGTTTATCTGAAACATCCCGTCCGACACCGGTTCGCCGGCGGTGAGTTGACGTTCTCCACCATCGGTTTCACTGCGCTGAAAGCAGACCGCCGAACAGGCGAGGACGCCCTGGAATTCCCAACCAAGACCATGAAAGGAGACCAGGAGTTCCGTGCGGTCGGTGGCGTCCCCGTTCTCCATCACCAATCTTGCCCATGATCGGTAGGTCTCACGGTTGGCATAGTAGCCAATCTGCTTTGCAGCCTCTACGATCTGCCGGCCGAAGTAGTGACTCTTCTCTCCGTGGTCGGTATCGCCATCCACGAAGAAGGCAGCGTTCCCGAGCAGAGACTGCATTTCTCGTTGCAGTCCGTCGCATACCTCCTGCAAACGGTTCTGGGCGGTCTCGCGGAGTTCTCCCGCGGCGGTGCGGGCTTTTCCCCACTCCTTCACCATGGAGTCGCGGCGTCGTTGCAACTGGCGGCGCACGGCTTCGATCGCTTGCTCCGCACGGACGGATCGCAGAACGTCCCGAGCGATGGTGAGAGCATTGACGAACTCGTCCTGCTGCAGGCTGGCAAAATACCGGACCAGTTCGCCAAGATCGCCGTTATCGGCTGACTCCAGGGCATCCACGTACCGTTCACGGTCTTTGTTCCGTACCACCAAAGGGAACCACCCGGACTTTACGAAGATCAAGGTGGCGAGCGCGCGGGCGACACGACCGTTGCCGTCCTGAAACGGGTGGATCTGTGCGAATCGATGATGCAGCCACGCAGCTTCGACTTCGGGCGCAGTGTTCACATGGCTGCAGTGTAGTTCGATGAGCCGATCCATTTCGGCCGCAACGTGCTCAGGTGGACAATAATGATGAACGGAGCCGTCGGGCCGGCTGGGATTATTGGGCCATTTCTTGTAGTCGCCGTGAATCAAAGGGACTTGGGATATCCGGCCCTGGGCATCTACCGCGTCCGTCCCTTGCTGGTTGCGGGTGATGACAGCGTGCATCTCCTTGACGTAGCTCGTGGAAAGCGGCCGCTCATTCTTCACGAATCTGAAGACGCCCTCTACCGCCGCCTGGTGATCTTTGATCATGGCGGCCACCGACGCCGGATGCTGGCCGTCTCCGTGCGGGATCAGAGCCGCATCTATTCCTCGGTCGATCAGCAGTTGTGTGACGCCGCGGTCGAGCACGTACAGACGCTCGATCAGACCGGTTTCTATGGACCACTCTCGAAGCAATCTCTGATTGAACTGGATGAATGCATCCTGCTTCTCCAGCCGCTGGCGTTGTTCCTGCCATACATCAGCCAGATGTTTCAGGTGCCCTTGGGCGAGCTGAGCCGGCTCCGTCTCATAGTCACGGATGAAGTCCCACGTGTGTCCCATTGGTAAATGGAAGATAGCACGTGTAGCGGCTCCTGCCAAGACTTCTCGGCAACGCCGCCCGCGCCGACCGAGTGGAGGTCTACTGGCCGGAGGGCAGGGCTTGCACCGCCGCCCCGACCGGAAGCCGCTACCGGGAGATCGCCGCCGATCAAATCGATTACGGGAACGGCACGGGGTTTGGGAGGGGGGGACTGATTCTACCTCGGTGACGTCAGACGGAAGCAGCTGCGAATCGCCAGCGTCAAGAACCCATACCACATCCGGCAAGCGGTGTGCAAGTGCCGCATCGCCGTCATCGGGCGGCTTCCCGTCCGGAGCCGAGATCCGGGATACGGCGCGGTCAGACCGAGTACGCGAAGACCTTGGCCTGGAACATCCGCAGCCGCACCGCGATGCGGTCGCCGGCGGCGTTCAGGTCGGTGCTGCCGCGCCATGACACCGCCCGGTCGAGGTGATCGCCGCTCAACGGATCGCAGTCCGCGAAGCGGTAGCCGGGGATCGGGTCGGCGTCCGGATGGATGCGCGACGGCACCCCCTCGATCAACTCCGCCACCACGTGGCCGCCGGGCCGGCAGCGGTAGTTGAGGCGCAACGCGCCGCGGCTGCGCCGGACCGTGGGAATGGTGAACCGGCCCTCCATCGCGGCCTCCACGCCGCAGAAGCGGTGCGGCAGCCAGCGGGCGAGCTGCAGCACGCCGGGGCGATGCGGGATGGCGGGCTCCGCCGCGCGGTAGTTGTGCAGGCCGACGTGACCGCGGTACATGGTCGCCCAGCGGCCGTCGGGCAGCACGATCAGTCCGCCCCACGGCCGCGCGCCGCCGGAATCGGGGCTGCCGGGCGGCCCGCACGGAATGATCGAGCGGCGGTCCGGCCGGAACCAGTGGGTCATGTCGCGGCTGAAGGCGATCTGCGCGTCGTTGTAGTCGCCGATCTGATGGTAGGTCTCCACGAACGCGCAGTGCAGCTCCGGGTTGCCGGGATAGCGGAAGTAGGAGCAGCCGTAGAAGGAGAGGTCGGGATCGTCCTGCGGGTCGGGCGCCAGGACCAGGGAGGCCGGGGGCCAGCGCCAGAAGTCGTCGGTGCGGGTCAACCCGGTGGCGCGCCGGCCCGCGCCGCCGACGCGGATGTAGGCGTAGTAGCCGCCGCTCTCCGGGTCGTACTGCGCGGCGCTGCCGCCGTCGGAACTCATGTCGCCGACGCGGCCCACCGACCGCCACGTCACCCCGTCGGGCGAGGTCCATCCCTCCACCCAGTGTCGGGACTCGGCGCGCGGGCCGTCGTAGGCGCTCCCCTCGTACTCCTGCCGCCGCCAGCGGCGGTACGCCTCCGCCACGTCGAGCTCCTGGCCGGTGTCGGGATCGAAGCTGGCGCCTACCTGACCGATCGCCTTGAAGCGCTCCTCCGGCGTACCCTGCGGGTCCTCGAACGGCGTGCCGGTGGGGGCGTCGGCGATGATGTTGTTGGCGCGCGAGCCCTGCCACTCGACCTGTCCCAGCGCCGGTCGCTCCCAGCGGTAGCCGTCGCGGCTCTCCGCATAGCACAGGTGGTGGCCGCCGCCCAGACCGGGGCTCCGGTTGTCGCGGCGATGCGGGTAGGCGCCGTAGAGCATCCGGTAGGCGCCACCGTCCTGCCAGACCCGCAGCGGCACCATGTTGCCCTCCCCTTCCCAGCGGTCGTTGGCGGTGAGCACCGGATCGCTCTTGTCCGCTTCCTCGATGCGAATGCGCACGCCGACCGGCGCGTCGTACAGCTCGTAGCGGCCGCGGCGGTCGACGCCGCGGTTGCCGGGGAAGGTCTGCGACCAGTCGATGAACGGCACCCACTCCTGCGTGGACAGATCGCGGGCGATCGCCGCCGCCTCGCCCTGGGCGTAATCCGGCGCCGCCGCCGCGGCCTGCGGTTCAGCCGCCATGCCGGGACGGCGCCCCCGCGCGCGACGGCGCCGCCTCGCCTTCCGTCTCGGCGAGCTGGGCGAGCAGGAAGCGATGGATCGAGCGCAGCAGGTCGACCGCGTGGTCGCGCCGGTCGGGATCGATGTGGTGCGTGGAGAACTTCGCCACCTCGAACAGCCCGGTAAGCTCCAACAGCTCGCGGGCCGGTAGCCCGGGACCGGCATCCAGCACGCCGTGCATGTACTCCATCGGCGTCTGGTGCAGCGGGTGCGGGAACCCGTGAACGTCGAGCACCTCCCCCACGCGGGCATAGCACATCTCGACCGCGCGCCGGTGGTCCGGTTCGGCGGCGATGTCGTCGATGGCGAGCCCCGTAGCGCGCGCCAGATCGCGTTTCAGCTCCTCGGTGATCGGCGACGAGTCGTCGAGCGCCTCGGGCGCTTCGCGCAGCAGCCGTCCCCCGAAGATCGCCACCGCCGCGAACAGCGCGACGATCGCCCCGAGCAGAAAGAACGGCCGGCGCTGCCGCGCGAGCTGCCGGCGTTCGATCTCCTCGATCGACGGCAGCTCGCCGCGCTCGGCCTGCCGGTCGACCTCTTCCAGCTCGGCGGTGAGCCGCTCCGCGTAGCTCAGACTGTCCTGCCGACTCTGGCTGACGATCGACAGGAACACCACGAACAGCGCGGCCACCACCAGCGGAGCGGTGACGAACATGACGACCGCCCGCGGGATGCGGAAGCGCTGCAGGCCGCGCTCCGCCTCTGCCTGGCGGCGGATGCGCTCCTGCAGGTAGGCGAAGGTGAGGCCGCCGGCGACCACGGCCAAGCCGAGCAGGATGAAGCCGCCGACCTCCGACGCCGCGGGGCCGAGCCGCGGCACCAGCAGCATCCGCACCGTGCCGCCGTCGTCGGCGCTCAAGCCGCTGAGCGAGCTGATCGACACGCCGATGAACGCCGCCAGGGCGACCACCGCGAACAGCAACACCACGACCTTGCGCCGCTCCTCGTCCGTACCCGCGCGCAGCCGGCGATAGTAGCCCTTGAGCCCTTCCCCTTCCATGCCGCTATCTCGCCACGAGACTCTTCAACGCGCCCCCCTCATATCGTCGCATCCAGTCCTCCACGCTCATGCTGCGGCCCCTTCGTCGACTGCCGGCGGTTCCGGTTGTTGCGGTTGTTCTGGCTGCCGGATTGGCCCGACGCCGGCGCCCTGCATGAGCCCGCGCAGATAGGCGAGCTCGGTCTCGACGGCCCGCAAGCGGCCGTCGAGAGCGGAGATGCTGGCACGAACGCCGGCAAACTGGACGGTGACGAGGCCGCCAAGGGTGACGGTGGCGGCGATGATGGCGATGAGTTCGGGGGACATCGGTTAACTGAGTCTCTACGTCTTTACTGCATCGTCCGTCAACCGGGTCCGAAGGCTCGCCGCCGGCAAAGGTCTACCCGACCCGCGGGCGGCCGGCCAATGAAGGCGCCGCGGCCCATGGGACTCCTTCGGCGGCGAAGGTATCGGCTCAGGCGGCGGCGCAGCCGGGAGGCGAAGACGTTGCGCCGCTGAAGGCGGACCGCGTCCCGGACCGCCCGGACACTTCGGCAGCGAAGCCGGCGGGCGGCACCACTGCGGCGCCTCGGCCGGCCGGCTGCGGCGTGCGCGAAGCGGACGGCGGCGCCGCCGCGGACCGAAACTTCGGCAGCGAAGGTGGGCGGCGGGACCGGCCGCGCCATCCCGGCGGCGGTCAAGCGCGCGGTCTGGCGGCGCGACCGGGGCCGCTGCAGCTACGTGGATCGCACCAGCGGGCGCCGTTGCGGCTCGCAACACCTGCTGCAGATCGACCACGTCGTGCCGTACGCCCGCGGCGGCGCCGCCGAGCCGAACAATCTCCGGCTGCTGTGCGCCGCGCATCACCGCCACCGCCACGCAGGCGCCAGACTCGGCCGCCTCGGCGAGGATCGTCAGGCGCCGGTCCCGTTCAGCCTCACTGCCGAAAGCGGAAACCGATGATCAGATATCAGATCAAGATCAAGATCAAGGCAGCATATTCAGTGATCTGACCGTCGAACCCAGTCCTCCACGCTCATGCGGCGGCCCCTTCGTCGGCTGCCGGCGGTTCCGGCTGTTGCGGCTGCCGGATTGGCCCGACGCCGGCGCCCTGCAGGAGGCCGCGCAGGTAGGCGAGCTCGTTTTCGACGGCCCGCACGCGGCCGTCGAGAGCCTGGACGCTGGCGTTGACCGCCGCGAGATCGGTGCGCACACCCGCGACTTGCGTCGCGAGATCGGCGCGCACGCCGGCGACTTGCGCTGCGAGATCGGCGCGCACGGCCCTGATCTGGACGGTGACGAGACCGCCGATGCTGACGGCTGCGGCGATGATGGCGATGAGTTCGGGGGACATGAGTTACCCTGATGAGTCTTTACGTCCTTACTCCGTCGCCGTCAACCAAGTCCGAAGACTCTCTACCCGACCCGCGGCCGCCGGCCGACGAAGGCGCCGCGGGCGAACGCGGCGTCGCGGACGGCCAGGGCATGCTCGATCCGGGCGCGGACCAGACGCGCGGCCGTGAAGCCAACGCCGGCGGCCGCCGCGTAGACGCCGGCCACGACCACCAGCCGGCCGAGACCGCCGGCGGGAACCGACCAGAGCGCCGCCTGCGCGGTCAGGATGACGACTCCGGCGCAGCCCTGCAGGCCCAGCACGAACAGGAAGCGGCCGATCAGCACCGAAGCTCCCGATCCCGGCGCCAGCCGGCGAAACGGCGTGGTCGCCGTCCATGGCCCCCACCAACCGGTGCGCAGGCCGTACGACTCGTAATACTTGGCCGTCACGATCAGCGCAGCCAGCCACAGCCCGCCGGCGGCGAACGGCAGGACGAAGCCGTACAGGAACCGGTTGCGGAATGCCGCGGCGAACGAGACCCCGATCACCCGCATCGTGTAGTCGCGCAACCACTCCAGATGGTTGACCGCCTGCACCAGCAGGACCGTGCTCACGGCCGCCGACGCCAGCCACAGCAACAACGCCAGCGCGCGCACCGCCGGGCTGCGCAGCGCGCGCCGAGCCTGCGCCTCCAGGTACGAACGCCGGTAGCGGACGGCCGGCGGCGCGCTACTCACCCGGTCGGTCACCGAGCGCCGTCTCGATCCGTTCCGTCAGGGCGGTGACCGCGCGGCGGTCGACCAGCAGGTCGATGCTGCCGTCCAGCGCCAGCAGGTGGAAGTCCCGGTCGTAGGGGAGAAACCGCGCCGTGACCGCCGCGCGCTCGGCGGCGCGCAGGTGGTAGACGACGGTCAGCATCGGATCGCCGGCCGGCCGGCCGCGGCCGCCGAGGGGAGCCGGTGCGTCGACCTCCAGGTTCGCAAGCTCGGCCGCCAGGGCGGCATAGCCGTCCCCGTCGAGCGGATCGCCGGCGCGGACCGGCGTGACCCGCTCGCCGCCCAGGTCGTCCGCGGCACGCTGCAGATCGATCCGGTGTTCACGGCCGCCGGCGCGCAGCGAGATCGCCTGCAGGCGCTCCTCCGGCACGGCCAGCACGTGCGGGTCGGAGAGCTCGAACGGGGTCAGCGTCAGGAAGTCGAGCGCCGCGGCCGGGACCGTATGCACGCCGGCGGCGCCCGGCATCTTGACGTAGACCCGCTCGCCGGCGGTCGCGCCGAGCAGCAGATGGAGCTCGTCCTCGAAGTCCCGGACCCGCAGCTCGCCGCGCGGCGGGTCGAGTCCGAAGCCGGCCTCCCCGCCGTTCCCGCCGGCGACCGCGGCGCTGACCGGCATCTCGGCCACCCGGCGGGCGATCGCGGCAAAGCGCTCCTCGTCGGCAGCGGCCACGTAGGGAACGCGCATGATCCGCGAGCCGGGCAGATGCGCGTAGCGCGGCTGCTCGCCGACCGCGACCAGTTCCACCTCGTAATCGCCGTCGCGGAAATAGATGCGGTTGATCCGGTCGGCCGCCAGCGACGGTATGGTCTGGTCGCGCAGGTCGGCCACGGTCCACGAAAACCGCTTGCCGTGGACGGCGTGCACGGTGAACACCGCCCGGTCGTCGCGCGAACTGAGAAAGAAGGCTTCGCCCGACGGGGTGGGGCTGCCGAGGTGGAACTCGAAGGTCCGGCCCGACGCCAGGCGCGCGCTGGCGACCACCGCCGGCGGGCTCAGACCGTACTGGGCGCGGTCGTCCGGGTCCTCCACCACCAGCCGCTGCGCGAACAGGCTGGCGAAGCTCGCGCGCAACTCCTGCAGGCGCGGCCAGTCCCAGCGGAACGGGTACGGCTCCCGCACCAGCCACACGGCGCCTTCACGCTCCAGCCGGATCGTCTGCCCGCCGCGCGGGGCCAGCGTCATGGCGACGATCTCCGACTCGTCGACGTCCGAGAGCTGTTGGCGCGAGGAGACCACCGGCCCCTCGTACGGAGGCGCCGGCCGGTTCGCCAGCAGCAGATAGGCGCCGGCCAGGAGCGCGATGCCGGCCGCGCCGGCCGGAACGAGCAGGCGGCGCACCGCGGGCGTACCGGCGGCGCTACCTGGCGCCGTTCAGAAAGAGCTCGATCACCGGTACCTGCGCGTCCGGCTGCCGCACCGGCAGCTCCAGCACCAGGTCGTCCGGCCCCGCGCGCTCCATGCGCGCCTGATGGTCCGGCAGGCCGGTGACCGCCACCTCCGACGCGTCGGACAGCAACTGCGCGTAGGCGACCTTGCCGCGGTAGCCGCGCAGGTGGAGGTGCCGGAACGGCCAGGCGAACACGTGGACGTACAGCCGGCGCGTGTCCGGGTTCCAGGTGAGCCGGCAGTCCTGCGGGACCGCCAACTCCGCCGGCGCCTGCGTGCAGCCGTAGATCGACCGCCCGTGGCGGCGCATCCAGGCGCCGATGCCGCGCAGCCGGTCGAGCGCGCGGTGGTCCAACTCGCCCCGGCCGGTCGGCCCGACGTTGAGCAGCAGATTGCCGCCCTTGCTGACGGTGTCGGCCAGCATGCGGATCAACTGGCCCACGCTCTTCCAGGAGGCTTCGTCACGGTGGTAGCCCCACGAGCCGGAAAAGGTCTGGCATGCCTCCCAGGTGACCGGCACGCCGTCGACCTCGATCCAGCCCTGCGGCTGCCACTGCTCCGGGGTCTTGATGTCCCAGCCGTCGTCCAGGTCCATGCGGTCGTTGAGGAGCACGCGCGGCTGCAGCTCGCGGATGGTGCGGTACAGGCGCGGGCTGTCCCACTCGTCCCGGCCCTTGGCGTCCCGGCCGCGGCCGGGGTAGCTGAAGTCGCACCACAGCACGTCGAGCTGACCGAACTGCGTCAACAGCTCGCGCACCTGGCCGTGCAGATACTCGACGTACCGGCTCTGATCGCGCGCGCGGTTCATCGCTTCGCGGTCCGGGTGGTTGCGTTGCGGATGGATGTCGTCGATCACGAATTGCGGGTGATGCCAGTCGATCAGCGAGTGGTAGAAGCCGACCCGCATGCCGCGCGAACGGAAGGCGTCGACCATGGGCCGCAGCAGGTCCCGGCCGTACGGGGTGCGGGTGACCTTGTAGTCGGTGAGCGCGCTGTCCCACAGGCAGAATCCCTCGTGATGCTTGCTGGTGACCACGAAGTAGCGCATGCCGGCGCCGGCCGCCGCATCGGCCCAGACGCCGGGATCGTAGAGGTCGGGATCGAACCGGTCGAAGTACCTCTGGTAGACCTCGTCCGGTATCTCCTCCTTGTTCTTGACCCACTCGTGCCGCGCCGGCAGCGCGTACAGCCCCCAGTGGATGAACAGGCCGAAGCGGTCGCGCACGAACCACGACGTATCGCCCGGGCTCTCCCGTACCGGTCGGCCGCTCACGTCGCCGCCGCCTGCGATTGCGGACGCGCCGGCGATTGCGGGCCTGGCTCCGGCGCCAGCCGCCGGTCGGAAGCCGGCGCGACGATCCCGCGCCGGCGCGGGGTCAGCCGGGCGAGCAGCTCCGGCGATGGTCGGTACGCGTGGCGGAGCCGCCCCCACGACGGTCCATAGCGATAGACCACCACGCGCCGCGCGCCGTCGTTGGTCCTCCGGGACGATCCGTGCGTGCAGCAGTCGACGAACAGCAGGGCGTCACCTGCGTCCATGTGAACCTCCACGGCTCCCTCGATCCGCGCCGGATCGGGGCGGTCGACGCCCATCCGGAAGCGCTCGAAGGAGGGATGCTCGAAGTTGGATTTGTGCGAGCCGGGAATCAGCACCGTGCCGCCGTCCCCCGGCCCGATGGCGGTGAGGGCGACCAACACGTTGATCTGATTGCAGTGGAACCGGCCGGCGTGGTAGCGGAACTGACACCGGCTCAGGCCCAGGTGGCCGCCGTTGTGCAGGCCGATGCTCTCGCCGGCGGTGCGGACGTTGGCGAACGCCTCGTCGATCAGCAACGGTCCGTGCTGCTCGTCGAAGGTCCCCTCCGCGCCGACGAAGTGGCGCGCCTTGTCGAACCACGCGGGATGGTCGATCAACTCCTCGAACGGCCGGCCGGCCTCGTAGATCTGCTGGTAGTTGAGGCCGTCGTGATCGCCGAAGGTATGGCCGTGCACGTAGCCGTGCCAGTCGCCAACCGCCAGCGGCGGGATCGCGTCCAGGCAGTCGTTGCAGGCCCGCACCTCCGCCGCGGTGAGCGCGCCGCGCAGATGCAGGTAGCCCCACAGGTCGAAGAAATAGACGTCGCGCGCCGTAACCACGCGCCGATGGTGGGCCGCAGGACCGCCCGCGTCAACGCGCGGCCGTGCCGCGCTGTCGGCGCTGGCCGGTGGTGGTGTAGGCTTGGGAGGCGACCCCCACACGCACGGAAGGAGACGACCATGGCGAAGGCGAAGAAGACCAGCGGCCGGGAGCCGTTCCGGTTCTCACTCTGCGACGATCTGTACACCCTGCCGGAGCGGGCACGGCCGCACGAGGTCGATCTGCACGGCGGCTTCGCCGACGACACGGCGGCCAGCGGCTACCTCTACTACGGGATGCCGGGCTGCGGCATCATGCGCATCAGCGCCGATCTGACCGCGCAGGAGATCATCGAGCTCCCTTCCGATCTCACGCCGATCAACTTCCACAGCACCAAGATCATCGAGTTCGACGGCAAGCGCCGGCTGGTGCTGCCGGCCAACAACGACGCCAAGGTCGCCGTGGTGGGACTCGACGGCGCCGTCGACTTCATCCTGCCGCGGCCGGAGTTCGAGGAGTACCGGGACGAGCAGGTCGCGTTCAAACCGACCGACACCGCCTTTGCGGACGGCACGCTGTACGTGTCGGACGGCTACGGCGCCAACTACATCTCGTCGGTCGATCCGGCGGCGCGCCGCTACACCGGCATCTTCGGCGGCAAGACCGAAGACCCGCACGCGCCGGGGCTGTTCGGGACCGCGCACGGCCTCAATCCGGCCCCCGGCGGAGGCCGCCTGTCGATCGCCGACCGGCCGCACGCCCGCTTCCAGCTCCTGGGGCTCGACGGCCACTTCCACGCCTCTCACCCGATCCCGGACGGCTCCAAGCCGTGCGGCATCGACTTCAAGCGGCATGGCGACGGCTGGTATGCGGTGGTGGGCAGCCTGGACGATCCGCAGGAGGGGCGGCCGGCGCCGATCTACGTCCTGGACGGCCACACCTACGAGGTGGTTTCGACGATCCGGCCCAAGGAGGAGCTGGGCGTGGAGCTGGCCGACCACATCCACAACGCCGTCTGGTACGAGCGGGACGGACAGGTCTTCCTGATCTGCCAGGCGTGGAACCCCGGGCACTACTTCGTACTGGCGAAGGAGGGATAGGCGGTCTTTCGACGCCCGCCGCTTGGCGGCGGCGGGCGGCGGCCCTATAGTTCGAGGCGATGCACCTCAACACCTATCTCACCTTTCCGCACAACTGCCGTCAGGCGTTCGAGTTCTACCGTTCCGTATTCGGCGGCGAGTTCACGGACATGCAGACCTTCGGCGAAGCGCCGGCCGGCACGGAGATGCCGGATGCGGAGCGGGACCTGATCATGCACGTGTCGCTGCCGATCGGCTCCGGCGTGCTGATGGGGAGCGACAGCTCCTCGTTCGGCCCGCCGCTCACGACCGGCAACAACTTCTCGCTTTCGATCGCCCCGGACAGCAAGGAAGAGGCGGACGCGCTGTTCGCCAAGCTGTCCGACGGCGGCCAGGTGACGATGCCGATGCAGGACCAGTTCTGGGGCGCCTACTTCGGCTCCTGCACCGACAAGTTCGGCGTCAACTGGATGATCAACTACATGACCGGCTGATCGCGATCCGCCGCGCGGCCCAGGGTGGCGGCCCGCGCGGCCAGGGCGGCGCCGGCGTAGACCGCGGCGGCCAGCGCGCCGATCGCGGGTATGCCGAGGTCCCAGGCGAGCTGCGGCGCCAACGCCGCGCCGACCACCGACGCCGCGCCGTTGGCTGCCCACGCCCGCGCCGTCGCATACGGCCGCGGCGCCAGCAGCCGCATGCCGGCCGGAAACGGCAGGCCCAGCGGCACGGCCACCACCGCCAGCAGTAGCGCCGCGCCGACCACC
The DNA here is from genome assembly GCA_965203515.1 of Spirochaetia bacterium. GTDB lineage: Bacteria > Spirochaetota > Spirochaetia > SZUA-6 > Bin103 > CATQHW01. The sequence goes on along the minus strand of OZ241907.1, from coordinate 1,882,634 downwards.
CGGATCACCGCCGGCAGCGCCAGCAGCCAGCGGACCAGCGGGAACGCCGCCAGCGCCGCGGCCGCCAGCAACGCGCCGATCAGGAGCAGCCCGACCGGCAGGCGCTCGACCGCGATGCGGCTCGACGCCAGCCCGCCCAACCCTGACAGCGTCAGCATGGCCGACAGCACCACCACGACCGCGATCACCGGATCGCCGACCAGCAGCGTGAAGAGGTCGATCAGCGCCAGCTCCGCCCAGATGTAGCCGGCGCCGACCGCCAGGAAGTACGCGAACACGCCCGGCCGCAGTCGGCCGCCGCCCGCCGCGGCCGGCAGGGCCAGCAGCAGCGCGGCGGCCGCCGCGGCGATGCCGATCACCGCCGCCACCACCACCTCGGCCGACAGCAGGAACCCGAACCAGCGGCCGCCGAGCGCCGCGGCCAGTTGGCCGATCCGCCGCCACCGCAGCGTGTGACTGAAGAACGGGCGGGCATCGCCGCGCGGCGCCAGGTCGAGCGCCTGCGCGCGGAACCAGTCGCCGGCGCTGCCGGCCCGGTAGGCGGCGATCAGACCGCCGATCGCGCCGGCGTAGTGCGGCTCGACCAGGACGGCGAATCGATTCACCTCCGCCGCCGCCAGATCGTGCAGGTAGACCGGATCGAAGCTCCGCTCCCGCGCGAACGAGCGCACCGCTGCCCGCCGCCGGTCCGACAGCGGTTCCCGCGACACCGCCAGCGCGAAGTTCCCGAACGAGCGGAGCATCGCCAAGTGGCGTTCCGGCTGCGCGGCCCGGCCGGCCAGCGCCTCCATGGCGGTGGCCGCCGCGCGCACGCTGGCCGACGGCGGCAGCGACAGCGTGCCGCCCAGCATCAGCACGCCGCCCGGCGCCAACAGGTCGAGGTAGCCGCGCAGCGCATCGACCGTGAGCGTGAACTGGCGGCTCAGGCTCTCCACGCCCGGTACCGACGCGCCCGCCCGGTCCAGGTAGATCAGGTCGTAGCGCCCGGCGGCGCGCGCGGCGAAGCCGCGCAGCGCTGAGCGGCGCACCGCAACCCGCCCGTCCCAACCCAGCTCCGCGACCGCGGCGCGCACCGCGGCGGCCCGCCACGCCGACGGGTCGACCACCGTAACCTGCGGGATGCCGGCCTGCGCGACGATCGGCAGCGCGCTGCCGCCGGACGCCTGCAGCACCAGCGCGCTGCGGGCGTCGGGCGCCAGCGCGGCGCCCAGCGAGCCGAGCAGCTCCCCGGCGTAGCGCGCATCGGCGTCCCTGGGGACGAACAGCGATGCGTCGCCGTCGGTCAGCAGCGCGTCCTGACGGGGAACCCGCTCGGTCCAGCGCAGGCTGAGCCCCGGCGCGAAGCGGAGCGCCGGTCCCTGCAGGCGCTCGTAGCGGCCGCGGATGGTCGTGCGGCGCTCGACCGCTTCGGTGTCCGGGAACTGCAGCGCCTGATAGCCGAGCTTGTACGGGGAGGGCGCGGCCGTTCCGATCAGGCCGGTCGCCAGCGCGCCGATCGTCAGCGCCGCAGCAGCGGCGCCGGCGGCCACCCCGGCGCGGGCCGGACGGCCGCCGCTCCCCGACTGCGCCGCGGTCGCCGCCGAGATCACCCCAAGGACCACCCCAAGGACCGCCGGGGCCGCGGCGATCGCCGCGACCGCTCCGGCAATGCCGAACGCCGGCAGCAGGCCGACCGGCGCGGCGGCGCCCAGCCCCGAGCCGACCATCGCCGCCACGTAGACGCGCGCGGCCGGGATGCCCGGCGCCGCGTATGCGAGCGCCGTGATCATGCCGGCGACCGCGAACGGCGCCGACAGGATCAGGAACGACGCCGCCAGCAGCGCAAGCTGGCCCAGCTCCAGAGGGATGCGGAAGTAGTCGAGCTCCATGGCGCGGGCCGCGGCGAACGACCCGATCACCGCCAGCGCCAGGCAGGCCAGCAGCAGCGCGGCGCCGGCGGGTCGGCGCAGCGCTGCGGGCGCCTGCGGCCGGCGGGTCACCAACACGGCCAGCGCCGCTCCCGAGGCCGAGAAGCCGAGCAGCGCGACGCCCAGGACCAGGAACGTCAGGTGGTTCCATTGCGACAGCGAGAAGAACCGGACCAGAAGCGCCTCATAGGCGAGGGCGGCGAACGAGGCGACCGCGGCCGCGATCAGCAGGGTCAGGGGCGACTCTATCGGAGGGCGGCGCCGGTCATCGGCACGAACAGCACGCCCAGTATCTCGCGCAGGCGGAAGCCGTCCCCGGTCCTGGTGACCACCACCAGGCTCTGATGAGCGAACGGATTGCCGAGCGGCAGGACCAGCCGGCCGCCGTCCGCGAGCTGTTCCAGCAGCGGCGGCGGCACGTGATCGACCGCGGCCGTGATCATGATGTGGTCGAAGGGCGCCGCCTCCGGCCAGCCGTAGTAGCCGTCGGCATGACGCGTGCGCACGTTGGCGTATTCCAACTCACGGAGCAGCGCCGCCGCCGATTCCGCCAGCGGCCCGCGGATCTCGATCGAGTAGACCTCCGCCGCCAGCTCCGCCAGCACCGCCGCCTGATAGGCCGACCCGGTGCCGATCTCCAGCACGCGGTCATCCTCCTCGACTCCCAGCGTCTCGGTCATCAGCGCGACGATATAGGGTTGGGAGATCGTCTGCCCCTCGCCGATCGGCAGCGGATTGTCCGCGTAGGCCGAGCGCGCCAGACGCTCCGGCACGAACCGATGGCGCGGCACGATGCGCATGGCCTGCAGCACGCGATCGTCGCTCACCCCGCGCGCGGCGATCTGGCGGTCGACCATGGCGTCCCGCTCATGCTGCCGTTCCTGCGCCGGCTGCCGTTCCTGCGCCGGCTGCCGTTCCTGCGCCGGCAGCGCCACCGGCAGGACCAACAGTGCGGCGGCGCACGCGATCCGCCGCCGCGCCCGCACCGTCCACGCAAGACCGCACCGGCGGCTCATCGCTCGCGCAGCTCGTGATAGCGGCCGGCGATCGCCGCCGCCGCAGCCTCCGCAAGGGCATCCGGGTCCGCGGCGCTGACGTGCCGAAGCATGGCGCCGGTGACCGCATCATCGACCAGGACGCTCTCATGCGCGGTACCGTCGTAGTCGACCGGCTGCAGCTCGAAGACCGCGCGCTCCTTCGCTTCGGCCCGGACTCGGCCCGTGGTCGGTTCGGTCATCAGGTCGACGCCGACGTCCAGGTGATCGACATCATCGTCGATGCCGACCTTGTCGATCTCCAACGGAGCCAAGAGATAGCGATGATCCCGTCTGCTGCAGGCTACGCGGTCGAGCCGAAGACTGCGGGCGATCCGTGCCTGCGCTTCCGCCATGAAGTCTCCGCAGTCGGCGCATGCGATGCTGTCGATCACGGCGCACGCCGCGTCGTCTCGCGCCCAAAAGGCGACGTGTTCCAGCCTTCCGCAGCCAAAGCGGCGGACTTCGTACCACGCTCTCCGTTCGGCGGTGGCAAACAGCTCTCCATTCGAAAGATCACGATACAACTCGATCCTGAGGCGCAGCGGACCGCCGGCTCCACCCGTCCCATCCAACCGGTATTGCGTTTCGAGCTTCGCCGGTATGAGTACGCCGACCGCTCGTTCCTCCAATCGTTCGTGGCGCGCGACGTTGGCCGCGATCTTCGCAAGCAGCGCCGGTTCGCCGTCCGCAGACCGCTCGTCGACCAGGAACTCGTCCTCGATCCAGACGTGAACCGGTGTCGGCTCGGCGCATCCCGCCGGCGTCATGGCATAGCATTCGAGGCGCTCTCCGCGGGCAAACAGATCGCCGCTTCGACGATCGGCGTACACGTCGAAGCGGGCGTGCAGTTCCTGGTCGATACGATCGTTCGCAATGCGATGCGGTCGCCGCAGGTACCCGGCGACGTATTTCGCCGATACCATACCGATAGCATGGAGGGCATCCCGGCGGCGCGGGATGCCCTCCTCGTGTGCACGGTCAGCGCCGGCTACTCGTACCACATGCCGCCGAACTCGAACGGCCGGCCGGTCCTGGGGTGGACGCCCTTGAAGTCGGGCTGCCACACGTCGAACTCGGGCGGGAAGGTGAGGTGCGGAAGCGTCCAGACCTGCTCCGCCTGGCGGCGGTACCACTCGTGCGTCAGCTCGGTCAGCCGGTCGTCGTCCGCCTCCCGGAGCATCCGGTGGTAGAGGTCCCAGTTGTCCTTGATCTCCTGCGGCGGTTCCTCGCCCTTCTGGCCGTCGGTGTCAAGCCACTGCCACCACAGGTAGCCCCAGTTGGGTCCGAAGCGTCCGGTGGGAACGATCAGCGACTGCCGCTCGGGGAGCTGGCTCTTCCAGCCCTCGGTGCTCTGGTCGACGATGACGTCCCACTCCATCGATTGGACGAAGGCGCCCCAGCCGCCCCACGCGGTGGCGCGGTGGTTGGCCTTGAAGCCGATCAGGTGCAGGTCCTCCATGATGATGTTGGCGGCCTGCTCCCACTCCTCGTGGGTGACGGTCGCCAGGAAGAAGGTGACCGGGCTGCCGTCGGGTCCGAGGCGGAAGCCGTCGGCGTCCTTGTTCGGCAGCAGCTCGTCCAGCAGCGCGTTGGCGCGGTCCAGGTCGCGTTCGATCAGCGGCGACTCGCCCAGCGCCGGCTCGTACCACGGATGGTCGGTCTCGTACATGAAGCCGCCCAGCGTCGGCAACGGCGCGCCGGCATACATGATGTCGGCGATCTTGCGCCGCGGGATGAACAGCGAGTACGCGGTGCGGAAGCGCACGTCGCGGAACAACTCCCGCTTCCACTCCTCCTGCGCGTTCATGTTGAAGAGCGTCACCGTCGACTTGTAGGCGTCGCCCCTTGGGGTGAGCTGGAACATGATCTTGCCGTCTTCCTGCGCCCGCTTGGCCAGCGGCAGGGACTCCAGGGTCTGGATGATCCCCCAACTGTCGGCGCCGGACAGCAGGCGGAGCTTCTGCGCCTCGCCGTCGGAGACCAGGAAGTAGCGCTGCGTCTCCAGATAGGGGAGCTGCTGGCCGCGGTCGTCGACCGCCCAGTTGTACGGGTTGGCGGTGAAGACCGCCGGGATGGCCGGCGGCGGGTTCAACGGACCCCACGGCATCAGATGCGGCTTGTCGGGGTTGGTATTGCCCATGCGGTCGCGCCGGTCTTCGAAGAGTTGCATCCACGTGTCGAGCTCGCCGGCCGCGACCTTGGCGGCCAGCGCCGCGGCGTCGCCGCCCGCCGGATGGAACTGCGGCAGGTAGTGGGAGTCGACGTTCAGCAGCTCGCGTTCCGAGCGCTGTCCGACCAGCCACTCGAAGCGCGGGTCCGGCGCCTTGAGGTGGAAGCGCAGCGTGTAGTCGTCGACCTTCTCCAGGCGTTCGGTGGCGTCCGCCACGGCGTTCCGGTTCAGGGCGCCCGCTTCCCGGTACTGCAACGCGGCGCCGCTGTCGCCCTGCACGTTCTCGAACCAGAACAGGATGTCGTCGGCCGTGTAGTCGTCGCCGTCGGACCACTTCATGCCTTCGCGCAGGTAGAACGTCCAGGTCATGTGGTCGTCGGAGCCTTCCCAATCCTTCCAGGCCCACGGCAGCAGCCGGGTCTCGAACCGGTGCACGCTGAACGGCGTACTGGTCAGCCCCTGGACGTTGGGGATGTCGACGGTACTGCGATCGTACGACCCTTCGGTGTGCCGTCCTCCGGCCGGGAAGGCGTACCCGAGGTCCGGCGCCAGCACCAGAGGCTCGACCGGGAGCCGCTCCTCGATCGGCGGCAGCTCGCCGCGCGCCACCCGCTCCGCGAACCAGGGAGCTTCGACGTACTGGGCGTACGCGCCCGCGCCGATGGCGAAGCCCGCGATCAGCCCGATGAGTCTCTTCATGGTTCCTCCTGGGTCGGGTGCGTCGCGGGACTCCCCGACGTCGGCTCCGATCTTCCACAGAACGCCGCGCCCGCGTCAAGACGCCGCCGGGCCGGGCGATCGGCTAAGCTCGCGGCATGGATCGCACACGACGCCCCCGCGGGGGCTACTACCCCGGCGACTGGGTGCGCCCCCGGCCCAACCCGGGCGGCTGGACGCCGATCGCCGACACCCGGGAGATACATACCGGCAACCGGAGCGTGAACCGGGCCGGCGCGTTCGAGTTGTACGACGCGCCGGTCGGGGTGCGCCTGCGCGTCGAGCGGGCGGCCAAGAGCGCTCCGCTCGCGATCGACGGAGCGGCGGGCGAGGATCACCTGAAACCGGTCCGCGCGTGGCGCGAGGACGGCGCGCTGCACCTGCTGCACGACGCGAACGGCAGCATCGTCCTGGTCCGCAGCGACGACGGTCATCGCTGGCGGCAGGTCGCGGCGGTGACCGAGCGGGGCGGCGACCGGCTCAAGGCGGTGTTCGAGGATCCGACCGCGCCGCCGGGCGAGCGGTACAAGGGGATGGGCTGCGAGGGCGGCTGGTACGACCCCGACACCGGCGCGCGCATGGATTCGGGCGGCGAGGAAGGCGCCAACGAGGAGGCGGTCCGCCGCTGGGAGGCGCAGGAGTACCAGGGGCCGGCGTATCGCGGCCCGCGGGTCGAGTTGCGCGGCGTCGCCATCGGCTGGACATCTCCCGATCGCCGGCGGTGGCGGGCGCTCCGCGAACCGATCGCGCCGTTTCCCATGGACGGCGGCCTGTCCGCGGGCTACGACGCGGCCACCGGACACTACTTTGCCTACTGCCGCGTGCACGGCATGGAGCTGCCGGCCGGCGCGGCGCCGGGGATCGGCGCCGGGTCCGCCGAGGTCGGCGTGGTGCGGCGCGCCATCGGCCTGACCCGCACCCGCGACTTCCGCTCGTGGCCGCCGCCCAAGCTGATCCTGGCGCCGGACGGCCAGGACGATCTGGACGTCTCCTTCTACGGCTGCGACTACTTCCCCTACCCCGGCCGGGACGACATGCACGGCATGCTGATCCAGGTCTACCACCAGGCGACCGACCACGTGGACAGCCAGATCGCCTTCAGCCGCGACGGCCTGTTCTGGCACCGGCCCGAGCGGCGCCCGATCATCCCGGTCGGCGCGCCGGGCGAAGGCGACAGCGGCATGGCGTACTCATGGGGCAGCGGGCTGATCGAGTTGTCCGACGGCTCCTGGGGATCGCTCTACGGCGGCTCATCGTGGCTGCACAACGCCGGCCGGCCCGCCGGCGCGCTGCCGGCCGAGCTGCGCTGGGCGTCGTGGCGCCCGCACCGCCTGTGCGGGGTGGAGGCGGCGGTCGAGGGCCGCTTCACGATCCCGACCGTGTACCGCACGCGCGGCGATCTGCGGCTCAACTACCGCTGCCGGCCGGGCGGCTGGGTTTCGGTCGAGCTGTTGTACGCGGTGCCGTCGCGCATCCACGCCGACGTGGAGCCGGTTGCCGGATTCACGTTCGCCGACTGCGGCCGGCTCACCGGCGACGTCGAAGACGCGGTGGTCACCTGGAACGGCCGCAGCGACATCTCGCCGGTCGGGGAGATGGTCGGCATCCGCCTGCGCCTGTTCCAGGCCAAGGTGTTCGCCTACGCGGTATAGGCTACGGGTCGGGCATCCCCGGCGCATTGCGGATGGTGAGGGCGCCGCGATGGCCGCTCAGCGTGAGCCCCTCCGCGGAGGCGACGCTGACGTCGCCGTCTATGCGGCGCAGGCGCTGGGTGCCGCCGGTGTCGGTGAAGAGCGGTCCGCGCGCATCGGCCACCGCGATCGAGCCGGCGCCGGCGGTGATGCGCTTGGGGCCGTGGACCCGCTCCAGCACGATGAAGCCGGCGCGGGCGGTGATGTCGACCGCGGCCGTGACGTCGCTGAGGTAGATGTCGCCCGCCGTCGTGACGATCGTCACGGCCGGCGCAGCCACGTCATGGATGCGCACGTCGCCCGCCGTGGTGGTGACCGTCAGGGCGGTGCGCGCCGGCACCTGCAGGAGCAGCCGCGGCCCCCACGTCACCGCGGCCTGCGACAGCGGACGCCCGTCGTACCGGACCGCAAGAAAAGCGGCGGCGCCGTCCCGTTCCACGACGATCCGGCCGCCGTGAAACCGTTGGAAGCGTGCGGACATCCGGCTGACGACGATGACCGTGTCCGGGCCGCGCTCGCCGAGCACCTCGACCGTGAAGTGCGCGGCATCGATCTCGACCGTCTCGACCCCGGCCAGCTCGACGCGCTGCCCGACCGCGCCTCCCTCCAGGAGCCCCGCGCCGGCGGCCATGCGCGCGCCGAGGATCAGCGCGACGGCGGCCGCGACTCGACCGGCTCCGCGCCCATGCGCTATTGTACTTGGGAAGAAGATCATGTCGGCTGTTGCATCATCATGTCATCGAGGCGGTAATCCCTCCGGGGGGGGGGGGGCGCTGCTTCCGGGCGCCGTGGCCGCACTCGGCGCCGGCCTCGTCCTGGCGCGCGAAGTCACCTGGGGCGTGGCGTTGCACTGGGACTCCAGCGTCTACCTCGCCGCAGCCCGCAACCTGCTGGCTGGCAACGGCTTCCACCTGTTCAATGGGGCCCCGTACGTCTCCTGGCCGCCGCTCTACCCGCTGCTGCTGGCCGTTGCCAGCCTGGACGTATTCGACCCGCTCGCCGTCGCCGGACCGGTAAACGCCGTCATCTTCGGCCTCACCATATTCGTCGTCGCCCAGTACCTGCGGCGGCGCCTCGAATCGCGCTTCCTGGTGGTATGGGCCGCTCTCTCCCTCGCCCTGGCCGCTCCGCTGGCGCAGTCGGCGTCGTGGGCGTTGACCGAGCCGCTGTTCATCCTGCTGGCCACGCTCGCTCTGATCCGCACCGACGACTACCTGACCGGCAACAAGACTTCGTCGCTGGCGTGGGCGGCGGTGTGCGCGGCGCTGGCGTGGCAGACCCGCTACCTGGGCGCGGCGGTAGTCGCCGCGGTCGTACTGCTCCTGCTCTGCCAGCGCGGCGCGCGGCCGGCGCAACGCGCGCGGCGCGCCGCCGGTTTCGCGCTGGCCGCCGCGGCGCCGATGGCGTTGTGGCTGGCGCGCAACCTCCTGTACGCCGGGAGCGCCACCGGTCCCCGAAACGCCGCTCCCTATTCGTTGCCGGAGGTCCTGAGCGACCTCGGCCGCGGGTTTGCGGACTGGGTGTACTTCGACCTTCCGCTGGTCCCGTCCGTCGAGTGGCTTCGACTGGTACCGGCCGCCGGGCTGCTGGCGGTAGGCGGGGCGTTCATCGTCATCGGCGCAGCAACGCGCCGGAGCATGCCGCGGATGCCGTTCGATTGGCGCCCCTGCTACGTGTTCGGCGGCTTTGCGCTGATCTATCTCATGCTGACCTCGGCGGCGGTCATGCTGGGCGCTACCTTCCACGGGTTTCAGCCCCGATTCCTGACGCCGATGTACGTGCCGCTGCTGGTCACCGCCGCGTTCGCGCTGGATCGCCTGCTCAGCTCCGTGCGGCAGCATTCGCTTCCGCTTCTCGGACGAGTACCGCCGAGAGTGGCCGGCGCCGTCGTCATCGCGGCGCTGTGCGTCTGTATGGTCGGGGCAGTCGAGCCGGGGGCCCGCGAAATTGTGCGCGACAACTCCTGCGACTATTGCCGCGGCTACTTACGACGCTGGGCCGATTCCGAGACGGTGAAATACGTGCGGCAGCACCCGATCGAGGGCGTAGTGCGCAGCAACATGCCCGTCGTCCTGTATCTCCATACTGACGACGCGACCGCCAGTTACGACTATCCGCCGGTCTGGGACGAGGAGTTGCAGCGCTGGCATCGCGTTCCTCAGGACTACGAGTACGTCGTGTGGTTCGACGACGACAGCCGGGACTCCGGCTATGACCTTGCCCGGCTGCGCGCATTGTTCGGCCTGGTGCCGGTCGCGGAGCTGGCCGACGGCACGGTCTTCGTGGTGGTCAAGGACTCCGCCGAACGACGGCGGATCGCTGCTATCGTCGCCGGCGATTTCGAGGCGATCGTCGCCGGAGACTCGGTACGACTCGCCGCGCGCTCGGTCTTCGACCTCTACTTCGACGACGACGACGACACGTTGACGTACTTCAAGGAGCCGTGCGCAACGGACGACGTAACGGCGCGGTTCTTTCTGCACGTCGTGCCGTCGGATCCCGCCGACCTGCCGGACCGGCGGTACGCCTTCGCCAACCTCGACTTCGACTTCGGCGCGCACGGCACGCTCCTGAACGGCCGGTGCGCCGCGGTCGTGGCCTTTGACTACGAGATCTCCCACATCAGGACGGGTCAGTACCTGGCCGGGAACCATCTCTGGGAGGTGTGGTTCCGTGCGGCCTCACCATGACCCGTAGCACGCATGCGTGGACCGAGGACGCGGCGACGATCAGGGTGGCCGGCATCGACCGGCCGTTGCGCGTGCTGCACGTGACCGACTCCCATATCAGCGTCCCGCACGAGGAGGTCGACCGGCCGTACGCCCGCTACGGCGGGCGGATGGACGGGCTGTTCGCCGACTATCCGACCCTGGATTCGTTCGCGGCGCAGATGGAGCGCGCGCGGGTCGAGCGGCACGATCTGATCGCGCTCACCGGCGACCACGTCAACTACCCGTCGCCCACCGCGGTGGCCGCGGTCGAGCGCCTCCTGCGGTCCGCCGGACGCGCCAGCATGTTCACCGCCGGCAACCACGACTGGAGCTGGTCCGGCCTGCCGGGAAGCGCGGCGGACCTGCGCCGCGAGTGGCGCGAACGATCGCTGCTGCCGCTCTACCGCGGCCGGGCGCCCCATGCCGATTCGCTCGATCTGGGCGGCGTGCGCTTCGTGGCGATCGACAACAGCACGCGACAGGTCGACCCGGAGCAGATCGCCTTCTTCGAGGACCGTCTCGCCGGCGATCTGCCGGTCGTGCTGCTGGTCCACATCCCGTTTCGGCTGCCCGCCGATTCCGCCCTGCACTGCGCGCCGCCGCCCTCGTCGGGGGCTCCCATTCCGCTGTGCGGCGACCCGGAGTCCGGTTCGCCGGCGGACATCGACCGGCGCCTCCCCGGCCGGGAGCGCGCCCGCACGTCCGGCAACCTGCCCAGCACCGAGGAATTCGTCGACCGGCTGCTCGCCGCCCCCAACCTGATCGCCGTGCTGTGCGGTCACGTCCACGTCTCCGGCGCCTGCCGCATCCACGACGGCGCGGTGCAGTACGTCGCCGGTCCGGGGTTCCTGAACCGGTCGCGCGCGGTCACCATCCTGCCGCCGTAGCTCGCCCGCCGCCGTGCTTGCAGGCAGGCGCCCGCGGTGGTTGAATGGGTCGCAACCCTCACCGACAGAGGAGGATGGGACCTTGAGAAACGTCACAGCGCCGCTGGCGGCCGCACTTCTGATCGCCGTTGGAAGCGCCGCCGTCGCACAGGACTATCAGGAGGCGCCCTGGTTCGCGGAGATGGTGGCGCGCGGCGAGTTGCCGCCGGTCGCCGAACGGCTTCCGCTCGAACCGCGCCGCATCGGCCCCGACGACGAGTTCACCACCTACGAGACCGGCCGATACTCCGACCGCTACGTGGAGATCGTCGCCGGATCGATCGAGGAGACGCAGGGCCTGACCGGCGAGGCTCGCGCCGGCCGCGAGGACAACGACGGCAACATCTCGCCGTGGAGCTTCGAGGGCTGGGAGGCCAACGCCGACAACACGGTCTGGACCTTCGACATGCGCGAAGGGCTCAAGTGGTCCGACGGCGTGCCCTACGACACGGAGGACATGCGGTTCTTCCTGGAGGACATCCAGCAGCGCCCCGAGTACTTCGCCGCCACCGGCTGGTCGCGGCTGAACGGCATCGTCGACGGGATGCGGATCGAGTACCCGGACGACTACACCTTCCGCATCACGCTGCCGGAGCCCAACGCCAGCTACGACGGCGACCTGCTCGGTCAGTCCTCCGAGCGCTGGATCGGCGGCTATCCCAAGCACTACCTGTCCCAGTTCCACGAGGCGCACGCGGCCGCCAACGAGCTGGCCGCCAAGGTCGACGCCGCCGGCGTGGAGAGCTGGCTGCACCTGCTGAGCGACCGCAAGGATCACTACGGCTCGGTCAACCCGGATATCCCGGTGCTGATGCCGTTCGTGGTCAAGAACGGCGTTCCTGCAAACCCGACCACCTGGACCCCCAACCCCTACTACTTCGTGGTCGACGCGGAGAACCAGCAACTCCCCTACACGCGGGGCCGGCGCAGCACCCTGATCGGCGACGCGGAGTCGCGCAAGCTGCGCGCCCTGGCGGGCGAGGTGACGATGCAGAGCCTGACGCTGGACGCGATAGAGCTGGCAAAGGCGGAGGCGGACAAGGGCCGAATCCAGATGCACGTCATCAGGATCAAGCGCAACGACGGGTTGTCCTCCGGCATCACCGCCTTCAACATGAGCGCTGAGGACGAGTTCAAGCGCTCCCTGTTCCGCGACCGGCGGTTCCGGCTGGCGTGGTCGTACTTCGTGCCCCGGCAGAAGATCGGCGACATCGTCTATCAGGGTCAGGCCCGGCCGCTGGCCACCGGTGGCGGCATCGTCGACTCGAATCACCGATGGTACACGCCGGTGATACACACCTACGATTGGCTGAACCGCGACCTGGACAAGGCCAACGCGCTGCTCGACGAGATGGGGCTGACCAGCCGCGACGCCGACGGCTTCCGGCTTGGCCCGGACGGCAGGCCGATCCTCTTTGCCATCACGGTCCATCCGCACGAAGGCGAGTGGATCCCGGCGGCCAACATCATCCTGGAAGAGCTCCATCTGATCGGGCTGAAGGGCAACGTGCGCACCGTCGACTGGGGCGGCGCGCCGCAGATCCAGAAGGAAGGCGCCTGGGAGATCTGGGTCGCGCAGTCGTGCGACGTGCAGATCCACCGCTGGCCGGAATCGATGCAGTGCGCGGCGCCTACCCACGAAGGGGGCTCGTTCCCCGGACAGCAGCCGACCTGGGCGATCGACTGGCACGACTGGCTGGCCTCCGGCGGCGCCAAGGGCGAGGAGCCGCCCGACCGCATCAAGGAGAACTACCGGATCTGGGCAGACCTCAAGAACGCCGACGGCGAGGAGCTGGCGGCGTTGTACCGGCGGTGGCAGGAGAACGCGGCCTACGATCTGTGGGTCGTCGGCCACCACGCCTGGCCGCCGGAGCTGTGGGTTCTGCAGCCCGGCGCTCACGGCATCAATCCGGAGACCGGCGACCGCCCGTGGCTGGGCGTGTGGTTCGAATAGCGGAGTCGTCACCGCAACCGAGAGAGAAGACCCGCCTGCACGGCGGGTCTTCTCGTCTCAGAGCATGAGCACCGGGTGATGGATGACGATCGAACGGTAGCCGCCGTGCGCGCGAGCGGCGCCGGTTCCGCCCGCGAACGGAAGCGCCAACGAGAGTACCACACCGCCACCCAGTGGCGGCTGATGTGGCTGAAGTTCCGCAGCCACCGGTGGGCCGTCTGGGGTATGCTGGTCATCGGCTGGTTCTACTTCGTCGCGATCTTCGCCGGATTCTTCGCGATGAACGACCCGGTCGACCGCCGGCCCGACATGCAATACCTGCCGCCCGCGCTCGGCGGCAAGCTGGGAGCGTTCCGCCTCTTCGACACCGAGGGGCGGTTCCGGCCGGTCGTCTACCGGGTGACCAGCAAGCTCAACTTCGTAACCTATGCGCGCGACTTCTTCCCGGTTCCCGAGAGTGAGACGCCGTTGCGTCTGTTCGCGCGCGGCGATCCGTACACGCTGCTGTTCTTCATCGGCACCGACCTCCATCTGCTCGGCACCGGCAGCGACGAGACGCGCTGGTTCCCGCTCGGCACCGACGGCTCCGGCCGCTGCCTGTACTCGCGCATGGTGCACGGCACCACCCTGTCGCTGTCGATCGGCATCCTGGCGATCGTCATCACCTGGGTGCTCGGCATCGTCATCGGCGGCATCTCCGGCTACTTCGGCGGCGCGGTCGATACGGTAATCCAGCGCATCATCGAGGTGCTGGTCGCCTTTCCCACCATCCCGCTGTGGATGGCCCTGTCGGCCACGCTGCCGTTGCACTGGTCGATCATCCAGGTCTACTTCGCGATCACGCTGATCGTGTCGATCATCGGCTGGACCGGTCTGGCGCGCATCGTCCGCAGCCGCTTCCTGGCGTTGCGCGAGGAGGAGTTCACCCTGGCCGCCAAGCTGGACGGCGCGCCGACCCCCCGGCTGCTGTTCCGGCACATGTTGCCGTCCTTCTACAGCCACCTGATCGTGGAGGGCTCGAACCGCGTCCCCAGCGTGATCCTGGCGGAGACCGCGCTCAGCTTTCTGAGCCTGGGGCTGCGCGAGCCGGCGATCAGTTGGGGGGTCCTGCTGCAGGGGGCGCAGAACGTGCAGTCGATCGACGCGCGGCCGTGGTTGCTGCTGCCGGCGCTGCTGGTGATCGCCATCGTGGTGGCCTTTCAGTTCCTGGGCGACGGCCTGCGCGACGCCGCCGATCCCTACCGGTAGCGGCGGCCGCCATGCTCGCCTTCATCGCCCGGCGCCTGTTGATCATGATCCCGACGCTGTGGCTGGTGTCGGTGGTGTCGTTCATCATCATCGAGCTGCCGCCCGGCGACATCGCCACCACCATCGTCGGCCGCATGCAGGCGGCCGGACAGGAGTTCTCCGGCGACGAGATCAAGGCGATGACGGAGAACCTGCGCGTCTCCTACGGATACGGCGAGCCGCTGCCGGTGCGCTACGGCCGCTGGATCAGCCGCTTCATTCGCGGCGACTTCGGTTTCTCGATCGCCTACCGCAAGCCGGTCCGCGAACTGATCGACGACCGCATCGCCCTCACCACGGTGATCTCGGTACTGACCATGATCCTGGCCTCGTCCATATCCTGGCCGGTCGGCGTGGGCGCGGCGATCCGGCAGTACTCGCTGTTCGACAACCTGTTCAGCTTCATCGCCTTCTTCCTGATGGCGGTGCCCAACTTCCTGTTCGCGCTCCTCCTGATATTCGCCGCCTTCCGCTGGTTCGACTTCATACCCGGCGGGCTGTTCTCGCCCCGTTTCATCGAGGAGCCGTTCAGCTTCGCCAAGTTCCTGGACTTCCTGGCGCACATCTGGCCACCGCTGGTGGTGCTGGGCGCAGAGGCGCTGGGAGGCGAGCTCCGCGTGATCCGCGCCAACGTGCTCGACCAGCTCCGCATGCCGTTCGTGACCACCGCGCGCGCCAAGGGGGTGCCGGAGACGCGCCTGCTGATCAAGTATCCGATCCGCATGGCCGGCAACCCCTGGGTGGCCAGCATAAGCTGGCGCCTGCCGGCGGTGTTCTCGGGCGAGATTCTGGTGGCGACGGTGGTGAGCATCCCCACTATCGGCCCGCTGATGCTGGAAGGTCTGCTCACGCAGGATATGTTCCTGGCCGGCGCGGTGGTGATGATCCTGGCGGCCCTGACGGTGGTCGGCACGCTGATCTCCGATCTGCTGCTGGCGGTGCTCGACCCGCGCATCCGCTTCCAGCGGTGAGGCTGCCCGGTGCCGGGCGGCGCCGGTGCCGGGCGGCGCCGGCGCTGGCGCTGCTCCTGGCCGCCGCGGTCGCGGCCGGCGCCCCGCCGCCGTTCGCCACGTGCGCGAGCGACCCGCGGCTGTGCCCGGAGGCGACCGGGCTGGCGCACGCGCACGCGCCCCTGGCGTGGAGCCGTACGGCGATGTCGGGCGGCGGCGCGGTGCTCGACTTCGACGGCGACGGGGACCAGGACCTGTTCGTGGTGACCGGCGGCGGCGCTCCCGACCGGCTGTACCGCAACGACGGAGGCGGCGTCTTCACCGACGTGGCCGCTGCCGCCGGGGTGGCGCGCGCGCATCGCGGTCAGGGAGCGGCGGCAGCCGACGTCGACGGCGACGGCGACGCCGACCTGTTCGTGGCCAGCCACGGGCCGGCCGGCGCGCCGCGCCCCGGCTTCCACCTGCTGTACCGCAACGACGGCCCGGCCGGCGCGGACGGGATGGTCCGCTTCACGGAGATCGGCCGCCGAGCCGGGGTCGCGACCACCACGACCGGTATCGAGTCGGGCATGGGCGGCTCCTTCGGCGACTACGACCTGGACGGCGACCTGGACCTGTTCGTGGCGTCCTGGTCGGGGGAGGCGGCCGGCAACACCCTGTTTCGCAACGACGGGGTCGTGGACGGCGTGCCGCGCTTCACCGACGTGACCCGTGCGGCGGGGTTGGCCGCTGCGGGGGTGCGCTCCTTCACGCCGATCCTGGCCGACGCGACCGGCGACCGGTACCCGGAACTGCTGCTGGCCGCCGACTTCGGGATGAGCCGCTACTACGTGAACCGCGGCGACGGGACGTTCGCGGAGCGGACCGAGGCGGCCGGAGCCGGCCTGGACGAGAACGGCATGGGCGCCGCCGCCGGCGACTTCGACGGCGACGGGACCCTGGACTGGTACGTCACCTCGATCCACACCGCGCATCCGCCGCCCCGGTCCGGCGGCACCGGCAACAAGCTCTACCTGAACCGGGGCGACGGCACGTTCCGGGAGATCGCCGCGGACGCCAAGGTCAAGCGCGGCGGCTGGGGTTGGGGGGCGGTGGCGATCGACCATGACCTGGACGGCCGGCTCGACATCGCCGCCACCGGCGGCTGGAACGAGGCGAACGGCGCCGGGGTTGCGGAGTGGATCGAGCAACGGAGCGTGCTGTTCGGCAACATGGAGCGGCGGCTCGATCCCGCGCTGCCGCGGTTCGCCGACCGCACCGGGCCGGCCGGCTTCGCGCACCGCGGCCAGGGCCGCGGCATGGTCCACCTCGATTACGACGACGACGGCGACCAGGACGTCGTCATCTTCAACAACCAGGGCCGGCCGGCCCTGCTCCGCAACGACGCGATTCACCCCGGCCGCCCGCCTGCCGGCGGCTGGCTGCGCGTGTTCCTGGACACCACCGGCGATGCCGCCGCGGCGCCGGACGGCTTCGGCGCGCGGGTGGTCGTCACCACCGGCGGCGTCGAGCAGGTGCGCGCCATGTTCGGCGGCGCCGGCTACCTGACCAGCTCGGAGCGATCGGCTCACTTCGGGCTGGGCGCCGGCGCACCGGTCGACGAGCTTCGCGTCGAGTGGCCGGACGGCCTGGTCTCCCGGTTCGCGTCGGTCCCGTCCGGCGTCACCTACACCGTGCGCCGCGCCGCCGGCCAGGTCACGATTCGAGCGCGCGCCCGCTCACTCACCACTGCCGGGAATCGGGGACCGGAAGCCAGCGGCCGTCCGCGGCGATCGACCGTTGGCTGATCAGGCCGGGGATCGTCATGTCCATCGCCTCGTGGATGCCGAGGCGCGGCGGCGCGCCGCTGCGGACCGCGCTCAGGAAATCGATCATCTCGAAGAGGTCGCCGCCGCCGTGGCCGGCCGTCCGCCCCGCCTCGCCCCAGGTCCGCCACGGTTCCGGCAGGAACGACTCGGCCACCTCCTCCAGATCGAGCCACGCGTCGGCGTCCGGTGAGCGCGACCGCAACCAGATACGGTCCCGTTCGGCGGGAGCGCGGCGGGACTCGTAGCAGCCATCGGTACCCTGCAACTGGAAGTTCATCATCGCGTGCGGCCGATCCGAAAGCATGTCGACCCGTATCTTCACCAAGCCTCCGGAGCGCATGCGGCACAGCATCACGCAGGAGTCTTCGTTCTCGTACTCGTCGCCCCGCGGGTCCCGGTAGTGATGGCCGCTGCCGGCGCAGCACACGGCGGTGACGCGATCGCCCGGCATCCACTGCAGGATCGGCCCCAGGCTGTGGGTCCCATAGGTCACGCCGTTGATCCCGGTCTGCCACCGCCGCCGCCACCTGGTGACCTCGTTCAGGCCTTTCAGCTCGTGCAGGTATTCGCCTTCGGCATAGTACGGGACGCCGAACTCGCCCCTGCGCACCAGCTCCCGCACGATCATGTTGGGGCGGGTATAGGCGACGTTCTCGCCCAGCATGTAGCTCGCCCGACTGCCGCGGCACGCCTGCACCAGACGCCGGCACTCCTCGATCGAGACGGCGGCGGGAACCTCGCTCAGCACGTGCACGCCGCGCTCGAGCGCCGCGATCGCCTGCGGCGCATGGAGCGGCATCGGCGTGCCGATGACGACCGCGTCCGGCTTCGCGCGCTCAAGCATCTCGTCGTAGTCGAGGTACCGCTCGGACGCGCCAAGCTCGCGCCGGGCGCGCTCCAGGCCGTCGGGATCGATGTCGCACACCGCCGTGATCCGCACCCGATCGAGCAGCTCGAACGCCTGCCGGAGCCGGCCGCCCCGACCGGCCGCGCCGACGATGCCGACGTCGATGGCGGCCTGCCGCGCGCTCATCGGCTCCTCACGGCGCCGCCTGCATGCCCTTGCGCCCGAGCCGGCGCATGATCTTCTTCCAGTGATCCGGAGCGCCTTCGTGCGTCAGGTCGGGCGCGAAGCCCAGCGAAAGGTAGAGGGCGATCGCCGCCAGTCTGACGTCGTCGGTCAACAACGTGACCGATTCGTAGCCGCGCCGCGCGAAGAAGTCGAGCACCCCGCAGCAGACGGCGCGGCCGAGCCCCCGCCGTCGGTGATCCGGGTGACAGGCCACGTAGTCCAGTACGCCGCAGCGGCCCAGCTCCTGCCAGGAGGCAAAGGTGGAGGCGACGATCCGGGCGCCGCAGGCGACGACGCGCGAGCCTTGGCCGCGCTCGGGTTCGGCCATGTAGTCGGCGACTCGCCCGGGCGTCCACCCCTCGAAGCCGCAGGCATCCAGCACGCGGGCGATGCCGGCGCCGTCGCTCGCCCGGCACCTGCGCAGCACGTACCCTTCGGGCACCGGCATGGCGGAGAGCCGGAGCAGCCGGTCGCGGCGAATGGTCATGCCGAGCTGCCGCGGCGCGTTCGCCGGTACTCCGGGGCCGCCGCTCATCCCGTCCCGCCAAACCCGCGCATTTCCCGATCCCCGCCGCGTGCTATGGTCGGTCACGGAGTGTCCATGATGCAAAGGCCGTCCGCGCCGGAACAGCCACTCTCCGTCGACGGGTGCGGTCGCGCCACCGCGTACCCCCAGGAGAACAAGATCGTCACGGTTGGCGACCTGGTGCACGTCGCCTGGCTCGACTCGGTTGCCGAAGGGTTTCGCGTGCGGATACGCACCCTCGACCGCAGGAGCGGAAGCTGGTCGGAGACCCACACCATCGGCGAGGCGTATGACAACCACGGCGGCCCGGCACTGGCGTGCGACAGCCGGGGGTACCTGCACGTCGCCTATTACCCGCACCACCACGCGATCCGGTACCGGCGATCCCTGCGCCCCGGCGACGCCTCGGCATGGACCGACGAGGAGCTGATCGGCAGCGACTACACCTACCCGAAGCTCCTCGTGGGCGCCGGCGACGAGCTCCTGCTGAGCTGCCGGCGCAGCTTCCTGTCGGATCGACGGAGGCTGGGGCACGCGCGGCCCTGGGAGCTCCATCTGCTGCGCAAGAGCGCCGGCGGAGCATGGAGCGAGCCGCTGGTGCTGGCGCGCTCACGCCATCCCGACTACACCCACTTCGGAGAGTCCTATGCCTGGGGACCGGACCGCCGGGGCCTGCATATGGCGCTTCGCTTCCACGAGAAGTCGGACGCCGGGGCGTACGGCCGACTGCAGACCGTCGGCTACCTCTTCAGCCCGGACGCCGGGCGGACCTGGCGGCGCTCGGACGGGACTCCGGTGCGTCTGCCCGCGACGGCCGAGAGCGTCGACGTGATCGCCGCCGGCGGCGTAGATCACGGGAGCGCCGTGGCGGCCGGGGCGATGGCGGTCGCCGCCGACGGCGCGCCATGGCTGATCCATAGCGAGTGGGCCGGCGGCGTGGGCACCAATACCCTCTGCTCGCCCGCAGGTGACGGAAATTGGCGCCGCATCGTCCTGAACGAGCGGGTGGAGCTCGAACCGGGGCGTTGCTTCGGGCTGGCGCCGAGTATCGTGTTCGACGCCGGGGGTCGGCTGGTCGGCGTGACGACCACCGAAACGGTTTCGGACGCAGCGCCGTGGGGTCATCCGGCCAGCGAGGTCGTGCGCTTCGCGTCCGCCGACGGCGGCGCCACCTTCGCGGTGGAACAGGTGAGCACGACCGATCCCCGGACGGCCCACTGGTTTCCGCATCTTGAACGCCCCCTGGGGATCGGGCCGCCGCCCGCCGCTCCCGGCATCATCTATACGGCAGGTCCCGCCGGTTCGACCTGCTCTGACCTGTTGTCGAACCGGGTCATGTGGGCGCCGTGACGAGCGTTCTACTTCTTCCCTGGCTTCCCTGGCTTCTTTGCGAACAGCGCGAACGCGAAGTTGGGGGCCGGAGCGGGCATGTCGGTGCGCCCCTGCAGATAGCGCTCGGTCGCCTCGGCAGGCGACACGCTGTCGACCTCCTCGAAGCCGACCCGCGCCAGTTCGGCTTTCATGTCGTCGGGGGTGAACGTCGAGATCATCGGCTCCCCGCGGCGCGCCACGAACTTCTCCAGCTTCTCGGTGAACTCGATCCCGTCCGGCGGCACCATCTCGCGCGGGTACTTGTAGTCGAAGACGATGTGGCTGCCGGGGGCGGCAAGCGAGGAGATGCGGTCGAGCGTATCGCTGATCGCTTTCCCGGTCAGGTAGTAGGTGGTTCCCAGCCAGGAGAAGAACGCGGGCGTGTCGGCGTCGAAGCCGGAGCGGCGCAGCGCCTCGTCCAGGTGGTCGGTCTCGAAGTCGACCGGCACGAACGTCAGGTTGTCGGGGACGCTGCCGTTGACGGCGGTCACCCGTTCGCGCTTCATGCCCTGGGAGGCCGGCTGGTCGACCTCGAAGATGCGCAGGCGGCCGGCAAGGTCGCCCTGGCGCAGGGAGAAGGTGTCGAGCCCGGCGCCCAGGATCACGTATTGGCCGACGCCCCCGGAGACCGCTTCGCGGAGCCGGTCCTCCGTGAAGCGAACGCGCAGAATCGCCTCGGTGTGGATCGGCTTGAGCACCCCCAGCAGGGCGTCCTTGATGAGCCAGTTCAGCACTCGGTTCTTGGCGACCTGCCGCCAGAACGGCGTCACCATCTGCAGCGCGTAGGTGTCGGAGAAGATCGCCGGTTGGTTCCAGATCAAGTGGCTCGCCCGGATCGCCGCCACCAGGATGGCGGTCGTGCTCGCCTTCTGTTTGTGTTCGGTAGCCATGACAGGACCAATCGAACCGGATTTTCGCCGTTTTGTCCAAGGCCGCCGCGCGGCCGGCCGGCGCCGGTGCTCAGCTTGACGGTCACATCCCCCACACGGTGACCGGCGCGCCGCCCTCCGTTTCGTCGCGGCGGTACAGCTTGCGCTCCCACGGCGTGCCGGATCGGCGGTCGAAGATCACCAGATGCCCTTCCGCCGCGGCGCAGCGGTCCATGTAGGCGCGGGTCTGCCGGAGACCAAGGAGCGCAGCGGCCAACCCGCGGTTACGCGGGCGTCCGAATGTTGCGACCCGCGCCGGCTTGACGCCGGGTCATCCCGGGGCTACGGTCGCCGCCGGGTCTCATGGCCGACGATCAGGCGCCGGACCGACCGGAGTCCGCCGCGGCGGAGACGCCGGTCAGCCATCCGCACGACAAGTACTTCTACGGCGTGTTCTCCGATACCCGGAACGCCGCCGGCCTGTTGCGCCCCCACCTTCCGCAGGAGGTCGCCCGCACGCTGCGGTGGTCCACCCTCACCCACGTGCCCGGCCGCTTCGTCAGCGACGACTGGCGCGGCCGGGAGGCCGACCTGCTGTTCTCGGTCGAGCGGCAGGATTCCGGTCCGCCGGTGCTCGTCTACGTGCTGCTCGAACATCAGTCCACGCCGGACCGGTGGATGCGGCTGCGGTTGCTGAACTACTGCCTGCTGGCCTGGATGAGGTGGCACCGGGAGCACGAGAACGAGCCGCAGTTGCCGCTGATCGTGCCGGTGGTATTCTATCAGGGAGCGGAGCCGTGGCGGCATGATCGGCAGTTCGCGGAGCTGGTTGCGGACTCGGAGCCGGACTGGGGCTGGGTGCCGCGGTTCGAGCACCTGCTGATCGACCAGACGCGGCAGAACCCGGAGACGGTGGCGGGGTCGGTGGGAACGCGGTTGGCGCAGCTCGCAATGATGGCCACGTTCCGCGAGACGTGGGAGGAGTTGCTGGACCAGGCGACGCGGTTGATGGGGGAGATGTACCGGGCTGCCGGGATCGACGAGGTAGCGCTGCACGTGGAGTACGTGCTGGCGGCGCAGCCGGAGGAACGGCGACCGGCGTTCGGGGCGGCGCTGCGCCGCAACGTGCCGGGCCGTGGAGGAGAGCTGATGAACTACGTGGAACAGATGGTCGAGCGAGGCCGCCGGGAAGGTATGGTCAACGTGGAACGGATGGTCGAGCAAGGCCGCCGGGAAGGCGAGTTGAAGGGCCGTCAGGAAGGCCGTCAGGAAGGCCGTCAGGAAGGCCGCCAGGAAGGCCGTCAGGAAGGCCGCCAGGAAGGCCGTCAGGAAGGCGAACTGAGAGGTCGGTTGCAAACCATCCAGGGATTGCTGGGCCGCGATGTCCCGTGGTCGACCATCGAGGCGGCCACCGGCATCGACGAGGCCGCCTTCCGGCGCCTCAAGCAGCAG
The DNA here is from genome assembly GCA_965203515.1 of Spirochaetia bacterium. GTDB lineage: Bacteria > Spirochaetota > Spirochaetia > SZUA-6 > Bin103 > CATQHW01. The sequence goes on along the minus strand of OZ241907.1, from coordinate 1,860,186 downwards.
TTCGACGACAACGGCGCCGGCACCTAAGCTTGGCGATCGCGCGCGTAGCGTCCTGAATGGACGCCGCCGGATCGCCGCTCCGTCAGCCGCATTGCAGCGTCATGGCAACGAACGACAGCGGCGGTAGCTGACAGGAGGCGCGGCCGGCGCACACCCGGACCTCGAACGGCTCCGGCTTGACGAGGTCGCCCCGTTCCAATGAATTGGCCGCCTTGGCATCCGGCCCGGTCAGCCCCTCGGCGCTGCGGCAGGCGGTGACCGACACGTCGGCCGGCGCCAGGGTCACGTCCGCGGCCGTGTCGACGCTGCGGTTGGTGAGAAAGAGCTGCAGCGCGCTGCCGTCGAGGATGGCGCTGGCATCGACGAACGGCACGCGGCCGTTGCTCGCGCCGGCGTAGCTCGGGCCGTCCACCGCCAGTTGCAGGGCAACGCCGGCGCGGCGCTTGGAGAACATCTCGAACGGATAGAAGATGCTCTGGATGAGCAGCTCGTCGCCGCGCGTCTGGATGGGGGCGATCACGTTAACGATCTGCGCGAGGTTGGCGATCTTCACCACGTCGGCATGGCGCACGAAGCTGTGCAGGAACCCGGCCACCACCAGCGCGTCCTCCAGGTTGTAGACCTCCTCGATCAAGTGGGGGGCGAACTTGCCGGCGCCGTCGGTTTGGCGGTTCTTGTACCACACGTTCCACTCGTCGAAGCACAGGAAGGCGCGCTTGCGGCTGCGCGCTCGCGCCTGCGCAAAGCGGCAGACCGCGTCCATCTCCTCGATCTGGCGATCGATCGACGCGGTGACCGCGAGGTAATCCGGCGTGTCGCCGTCCGGATTGCCGACGTACCGATGCAGGCTGACGTAGTCCGCCAGGCCGCCCAGGCGGGTCAGGACCTCCCGGTCCCAATCCATGTAGGTGGGCAGCCCGACGCCGCACGATCCGCATGCGACCAGCTCGATGGAGGCATCGGCATCCTTCATCATCTTGGCGGCCTGCCGGGCGCGGATCGCGTACTGGTCGGCCGGAACGTGGCCGAGCTGCCAGGGGCCGTCCATCTCGTTGCCCAGGCACCACAGCTTCACCGCATGCGGTTCGCGGCTGCCGTGCGCCGCGCGCAGGTCGGCGTAGCGGGTGCCCGGCGGGCAGTTGCAGTACTCGACCCAGTCGCGCGCTTCTTCCGGCGTACCGGTGCCGAGATTGACCGTGAGCATCGGCGTCCAGCCCATGGTCCGGCACAGGCGGACGTACTCGTCGGTGCCGAACCGGTTCGGCTCGATGCTCTGCCACGCCAAATCGCGCACCGTCGGGCGTCTGGCGCGCGGGCCGACGCCGTCCTGCCAGTGGTAGCCGGAGACGAAGTTGCCGCCCGGATAGCGCATCGCCGTCATGTTCAACCGCCGCAGCGCGGCCAGCACGTCCGCCCGGCAGCCGTCGGCATCCGCGTGGGCGCTGTCGGGATCGTAGATTCCCTGGTACACCGCGCGTCCCATATGCTCGAGGAACCCGCCGAACACGCGGGGATCGACCGGTGCAATCCGAAACTTCGTGTGCGCAACGATCTTCGTAGGTTGCAAAGCCTTCTCCTTCAACGTCTCAAGCTGACCGTCGTTCCTCCCGGTGCGGAGGAGAGGCACCGGGTGGGTTCGACAAAGCCTCATGCAGCATTGCGTCGAGCAGGCGGCGGCGGGTGTCTTCCATGGTGACGAGGCGCTCCTCCAGCCGGTCGCACAAGGCCATCAGTTCGTCCACTCTGGCGACGATACGGTGCTGCTCGGCAAGGGGCGGGAGTGGGAACGGGTACCGAGCGATTATCTTGCCCGATACTTCTCTGAACGTCGTTCCAGGAGCGTGCGCGTCAATCTCCGGAGCGAACGCCATCAGCACGACCGCGATAAACCGGGAGCATTCCTGAATGTAAGGAACGACAGACTTGAACCCTTGATTGGTCGAAATGGGGTTGCGAGCAATCGCGACGTAACCGATCGGTGCCCGACTCGTAAAGAGTACGGTTCCCGCGGGCATCCGTGTCGCCGAAGACGCTCGAAGTCCCTGCTCGGTAAGATCACGCGCCCCGCGCGATATGAATAACTTCCGGTGTCGTCCCAGGTCCGCGGGGGTCAGCCATGGAATTCCAGTCCCGGGATCGGTGAAGTTGTCGGAGTCGCTTGCATCTGGAGTTCCGCCTCCAACGACTGCTCCAACTGTTCCGAGCCTGACCCACAGCCAACAAGATGGAATATCGAAAGGTGCTGAAAGGAGATCACGCCCATGATACTCACGAGGCTTCCTGATTTCTCTCGCCTCAACCAGCCGATTCTTTTCCTTTGTGATGAGTTTCAGCAGCTCGGAAGCGGGTTCGTCGTTCGGGTCCTGCGGCACCAGTTTGCCGCGCACGGCCAGATCGAGGATGAAGCGGCGCAGGCGTTGCACGGCGCCGGGCGTTTCCACGACCGCATCGAAGTGGGCGAGCAGACGGTGCGCGGTCATCGGGTCAGGGCGCCGGCCAGCATCGCCTTCAACCGGTCGCGGACGGTCGCCGCTTCCGCCTCGGCGGCGGTCAACTCGGCCAGCAACGTCTCGGGATCGCCATGGTCGTCTTGGCGGGTGTGCGGGTTCTTGACGTCGAGGTTGTAGCCTCTCGCCTTCACCTCCTCGGCGGTCACCTTCCAGGCTCGTTCGGTCTCGGTGCGGCCGCGGCGTTCCGGCCCGCCCCACCAGTCGATGCAGCCTTGCAGGTGTTCCAGGCGGATCGGCCGCGTCATGGAATAGGCTTTCTGTCCGGCGGGCACCAGATGTTCGTAGAACCAGAGGTCGCGGGTCGGCTCGCCCTTCTCGAAGAACAGCAGGTTGGTGCCGATCGAGGCGTAGGGGCGGAACACGGAGTTGGGCAGGCGCACGATGGTGTGCAGGTCGCACTCCGCCATCAGGTGTTCCTTGAGGCGCGTCTTGACGCCTTCGCCGAACAGCGATCCGTCCGGCAGCACGACCGCGGCGCGCCCGCCCGGCTTCAGCAGGCGGACGATGAGCGCCAGAAACAGATCCGCGGTCTCCTTGGTGCGGAAGTGGGCGGGAAAGTTGCTCTCGATGCCGTCCTCCTCCTTGCCGCCGAACGGCGGATTGGTGAGCACGATGTCGACCCGATCGCTCCGCTCCCAACTGACGTAGGGACGGGCCAGCGAGTTGTCGTGGCGCACGAAGCCGGGCTCCGCGATGCCGTGCAGCAGCATGTTGGTGACGCACAGCATGTGCGGAAGCTGCTTCTTCTCCACCGCGCGCAGCGCGCCCTGCATGGTCGGTTCGTCGTCCGGCCGCTTGACGTAGCGCTCGCGCATGTGGCGCAGGGCGCAGGTCAGGAAGCCGCCGGTGCCGCAGGCGGGATCGAACAGCACTTCGCCGGGCCGGGGGTCGATGCGGTCGACCATGAAGGCGGTGACGGCGCGCGGCGTATAGTACTCGCCGGCGTTGCCCGCCGATTGCAGGTCGTTGAGCAAATGTTCGTAGATGTCGCCGAAGTGCTGGCGGTCGGTCAGGTCGTTGAAGTCGATGCCGTTGATCCGGTTGACCACCTGCCGCATCAGGTGGCCGGACTTCATGTAGTTGTAGGCGTCCTCGAACACGTCGCGCACCACGCGGCGGCGGCCGCCGCCCGCCCCCGCTGCCGGCAGCTCCTTCAGCGAAGGAAACAGGTCGGCGTTGACGAAGTCGAGCAGCGCTTCGCCGGTGATCCCCTCCGGGTCCGCGGCCCAGGCGCTCCACCGGTAGCGCCGGGGGATCGGCGATTCGTAGTGGTCGTGGATCAGTTCCAGCTCCTGGTCCTGATCGTCGATGATCTTGAGGAAGAACATCCAGCACAGTTGGCTGATGCGTTGGGCGTCGCCGTCGATACCGGTGTCCTGGCGCATGATGTCCTGGATCGACTTGATGTGCGTGCGCACCGACATGGCTGTCAGGCGGTCTCCCGATAGAGGGCGTCCTGCAGGTCGTGAACGGCCGCGACGAAGCGGTCCTTGCCGCCGAACGCCCTGACGAGCTGCACGGTGGTGCCGAGCTCGGTCAACGGAGGGACCCGTAACATCAGCGTATCGTCGAGGTTGAGCACGCCGTCGTCCGCGTACTTGGTGAGCAGCGCGTCGAGCACCGCGCGCGCCTTGGCGCCGTACTTGGCGAACACGTCGCGCTTCCGCACCTGCGCGGCCCGCTCCCGTCTGGTCAGCGGCTTGGCGTCGAAGGCGACGTGGCAGATCAGGTCGAAGGGGTCGAGGTCCCGGCCCAATTCCTCCAGCAGGGCTACGGTCAGTCCCTCCGCGGCCAACTCTTCGACGATCGCCTGCTTGCGGTCGGCCGCGTGCCAGCGCTTCAGGAAGTCGTCGAGACTGGCAAAGCGCTTGCGCAGCGCCTTCCGGGTAAAGTCGCGTAGCGACTCGGTCACCAGCCGGCCGGCCTGATCCAGGTACTCGACCCGCTCGGCGATGACTTCCGCGTTCACCCCGTCCACGAAGACCTTGCGCGCGGCGCCGCCGCTCGGCTCCGGCAGAACATCAGGAGCGCCGTCAGGCTCGGCTTCCTGTTCGTCGGGCGGGGTGATGCCGCCGCCCTCCTCCGGCTCGTAGACCTGCGCCGGCTCGCCGTCGAACTCGGGATCGGCGAAGTGATCCGCGGCGCCGCGGAAGTCGATCAGGGTGAAGTAGAGCTTGCCGGTCTCTTCGTGGATGCGGGTGCCGCGCCCGAGGATCTGCTTGAATTCGGTCATCGAACCGACGATGCGGTCGAGCACGATCAGCCGGCAGGTCCGCACGTCGACGCCGGTGGAGAGCAGGCGCGAGGTGGTGACCAGCGCGGGATAGCGGGATTCGGGGTCGATGAAGTTGCCCAGCTCCGCCTGGCCCGGCGCGTCGCCGCCGGTGATGCGCATCACGTAGCGGTGGTTGCGCGCCATCAGGTCGGCGTTCTCGTTGACGAGCGCCTGACGCATGCGCCCGGCGTGTTCCTGGTCCACGCAGAACACGATCGTCTTGGCGAAGCGGTCGCCGCTCTCCCGCAGGTACTCCGTGACCTTGCGCGCCACCAGTCTGGTGCGCTCGTCCAGGACCAGCACGCGGTCGAAGTCGGTGGTGTTGTAGATGCGGTCCTCGATCTCGGCGCCGTCGCGGTCGAGTTGCCCCTGCTCGGGGCGGTACCCCTCGACGTCGCGGTCGACGTGCACCTTGATCACCTTGTAGGGTGCCAGGAAGCCGTCCCGGATGCCCTGCTTCAGCGAGTAGGTGTACACGGGTGCGCCGAAGTAGTCGACGTTGGAGACGTAGTGCGTCTCCTTCGGCGTGGCGGTGAGACCGATCTGGGTGGCGGACGAGAAATGTTCCAGTATCTCGCGCCAAGCCGAGTCGGCCGCGGCGCTGCCGCGATGGCACTCGTCGATCACGACCAGATCGAAGAAGTCGCGAGAAAACTCGCGAAAGACCTTGTGCCGCTCTTCCGGTCCGGTGAGCGCCTGATAGAGTCCGAGATAGACCTCGTAGGAGGTGTCGATGCGGCGGCCGCGGCCGTGGTCGCCGGCAGGGGCGCGCGCGATGGTCCCGGCTCGGGACGACAGTTTGGTCATGGCCGGACCGAACGGCCGGAAGTCGTTGACCATGGTCTGATCGACCAGCACGTTGCGGTCGGCCAGGAACAGGATGCGCTTCTTGCGCCCGGCCTTCCACAGCCGCCAGATGATCTGAAAGGCGGTGTAGGTCTTGCCGGTCCCGGTCGCCATGACCAGCAGGATGCGCTGCCGCCCCTTGGCGATAGCCTCGACCGCGGCGTTGATCGCGTTGACCTGATAGTAGCGCGGCGCCTTGCCGCCGGCGTCGTCGAAATAGTCGTGCAGGACGACCGCCTCGCTTTCGGGCGTCAGCCCCTTCCAGGCGCGATAGCGTTCCCACAGGCGGGCAGGCGAGGGAAAGGCGTCGCGGGCCAGGACGGTTTCGCGCGCGGCGCCGGTCCCGGTGCGGTCGTGGAACAGGAAGCCCGCGCCGTTGGACGAGAACACGAACGGCACGTTCAGGGTCTCGGCGTAGTCGAGCGCCTGCTGCATGCCGTCGCCGGCGGCGTGGGCGCCATCCTTGGCCTCGATCACGGCGAGCGGGAGGTTGGGCTTGTAGTAGAGGACGTAGTCGGCCCGCTTCCCCTGGCCGCGGCTGACCAGCCGGCCGCGCACGGTGATGCGCCCCTTGGTAAAGCTCACCTCCCGGCGGATCTGCGCGCTCTCGTCCCACCCGGCCCGGCGCAGGGCCGGCGTGATCAACGTCGTGCAGACGTCACGCTCGGAGAGATGCTTCTGGTCCATTCGGCAGGCGGCGGGCCGGGTAGCGAGTCACCGGCGCGCCGGCCGGCTCCGGGCCGTCGCCTTCGGCTCGCATTCCCTGCGTGCGCCGGTTCAGTATACTACCTCTGTGCCTCGACAGTGAGGCAGGCGATAGGTGTCACGGATGTCCAGCATCACGATAGACTTACACCACAGCGCAGCTGTCGCCATCGATGCACCGCTCGTCGGCGTCGCCGGCACGGACTTCACGCCTCGGACCTGTTCATGAGTACGAGTCCTGCATCCACCGGACCCGCCGGCGCTCATTTCGAAGGTCAGGTCGGCGCCCACTACTTGCTGTCGATGCTGATTGACAGCGATCCCCGCGGCCTACCTGGCGTCGTCATTGACCACATCGAGTTTCAGAGACGTGCGGAGGGTCATCCGCTCGATGACATTGTCGTACACGCCCACGACAACCAGGGATGCGCGACTCTGCTGGAAATTCAGGTCAAACGCAGCGTCACCTTCGCGCCTTCGGATCGCGTGTTTCGGGAGGTCGTTGGCCAAGTTGCCGAAGCGTCTCGAAGACCGGCATTTCGGACCACCAATCATCAGCTCGCAGTGGCGATCTCCCGTGGATCGCAAAAGGTCGCCGGACCCTATCAAGACGTCCTGACGTGGGCACGGCGGGTCGACTCCGCTCAAACGTTCATGGGTCGGCTCTTTCGGTCTGGCGCCGCCAACAAGCCCATGCGGACGTTCGTAGACACGTTCAGAGAGAACCTCCGCGTAGCGCAAGCACAGCACGACGATGCAACTGTACATCATCTGTTATCACGCTTCCAGATTCTCCAGTTTGACTACGGCGCACCCGGATCGCTATCTGAGGCGTGGGACAACGAACGATCGTCTCAAGCGCTTGACGACGGTGATCGACCGCGGGCCCGTGATTTCCACCGGCGACTTGTGGAGCTTGCAATCGAGACCGAGGCTGCCGGCGGAGACCTTACCCGCGACCGACTGATCGAGCGTCTACGAGAGGGATCGTTTCGGCTAGCCGGTCGCCGAGGGTACCGGGATGCACGCCGATCTCTCGCCGAAGCCTCCCGTCATGCACTTGATGACATCGAGGACCGCGTCGGCGGAGTCACGCTGATACGAGCCGAAAGAATGTCGGCAGTCCACGCAGTGCTGGACCAAGGCCGATACGTAGAAATACGCGGTGATGCCGGAGTCGGCAAGTCGGCGCTTTTGAAACACTTCGCGGAACAACTGTCGGCCGAGGCCCCGATCATCGTCCTCAGTCCTGGCCGCACACCTGCCGGTGGCTGGACACAGATGAGGGCTGTGCTCGGTCTCGAAGGCACCGCTCATGACCTCTTGATAGACATGACCGGCGCCGGGAGTACTACGATCTTCCTCGACGGTCTCGACTTCTTTTCTCAGGAAGAGCGTACCACCGTCCGAGACTTGGTACGCGAAGCGGCGAAGATACGGGGTATCGCCTTGATCGTAACTGCACGGAGCGACTTTGGACGCGGGGACGAACCCAACTGGCTCCCAGACGAAGCGCTCGCGACCCTCCGCCATGACGACGTCCATATCAATGAACTAAATGAAATCGAAGTCAATGAAATCGTCAGCGCCGCGCCCAAACTAGGCCCACTTCTGGCCGAGTCACATCCAGCTCGCAACGTAGCTCGTAACCTGTTCCGTCTCTCCCGCTTGGCAGCGTACCCCGACAACGAACGTCCACGCACCGAGATAGATTTGGCCGAGCGTTGGTGGCAAACTGCCGACGGCGAATCTGATGGTCGCCGCGACAGATCAAGACTCTTGCTCCATCTCGCTGAGCAAGCGATTGCCGGCATCGAACCGACGGACTCAAGCCGCTACCCCTCGCGCGTAGTCGACGCTCTCGTCGAAAGCCAGACTCTGAGAGACCTCGGTGGCGAACGTATGATGTTTCGCCACGACATATACCGCGATTGGGCGCTCGCGAACGTCTTGTACTCAAGACCCGACACTCGAAGACAGCTTGAACTGGACCGGGCCGTTCCCGCCGCTCTTGTACGTGGCGTCGAACTTACGGCGCGCATGTCGCTCGAACGTTGCGTCGATGACACCGATTGGCAAGCACTGCTCGAAGAGGTCAGCCGAGACGAAGCACACCACTCATGGCGCCGAGCCGTGCTTCTGGCTCCCGTCCGATCGGAGATCTCGATTAATCTCTTGAAGCGTGTCTCCAATCACCTATTGGCCGATGAGGCACGCGTCCTCCGCGAGCTCATTAAAGCCGTAATGGCCGTCGACGCCGTTCCCGCCCGCGAATTCGCCGCACCGGGCGCTGATCCCAAGATAATCCCAGAAGATTTGTACCTTCCCGGGGCGCCATCGTGGTGGCGACTGATCGAGTGGTTACTCAGTATGGACCCGCGACTTCCGTCCGTGATGATACCAGATGTGGCAAGGTTGTACGCCGAATGGTGCATCCTTGACGCTTGGTGTATCCCCGACGAGGATCGTATTACCCCGAGGTTGGTATCGTGGTTCTACCGCCGCCTAACCGAGATCGAAGATGCGCACTATCCGGATCATATTCGGCAGCTGCAAAAACCCTTTGGTGGTACCTTGAGCAACTATGATGTATTGGAGACTCATATCCGCAGCTATTTCCTTTTATTCTGTCATCATAACCCGCCACTCGCCGTAAAATACCTGCAGTCCTTGGAGACCCGTCGGAAGTTTTCTATCCTGATCGATAGCGTTCTTGGGAAGCCCGGTTCTCTTGCCCGCGCTGCTCCTAAGGAACTTGCTCACTTTACTATCGCGGCGCTGCTACCCAAGCCGAAGCGAGAAGAGCCCCATTCATCTCCCCATCGCAGAGCCTTTGAGCACCAGAATCTTTTCGTGCGCCCGTCGCCCGACCTGGGACCGTTCCTTGACCTGCTTAGCCATGCTCCACCCGTGGGGTTAAAACTGGTTCGCCAGATCGTTGATCACGCAGTGTCGTTCTATGACGACCGCGCCGACACGTCCGTGACATTCACTATTCCGCTTGTGGGCGGTCGTCGAATATTCTCGCGGCTCGATTCGTATGGATGGGCGAGATCGTTTCGATGTCCCGAGTCGGTCGTGACTACCGCGCTGATGGCCTTAGAGAAGTGGGGACACCGGCGGATTGAACAGGGCGACCCTATCAAGGCGGTGCTTGCTGATGTACTTAGGCCATCAAGTACTGCAGCGGCCTATCTGCTCGTTGCTGTTGACCTTCTGTGCAAGCACTGGCCAATGTCGCGCGAGGTAGCGATTCCGTTTGCCGCCTGCCCCGAACTCCTGTGTCTGGATCATATACTGAGCACGAGTCTTGACACAGTCCAGGATAGCGGCGCTCGGCAGTCTTCGCTTCTTGATCTTGTTGGATTCTACGCTACTACCCCGCCCCCAGAACAGCGCGATCGCCTCGCGTCTCTGCTCCACGCAGCGGAAGATCGGCTTAGACCGTACGGCAACCGCTCGAACCTGGCGGACCCGGACTTCATGGTCTTCCACGCTCTTAATCAGATAGACCCCAATAACTGGAATGTTGACGAACAAACTGGTAGCCTGTGGTACAGTAGTCCAGACGTCGAAAAGCATCATCTCAAGCGTCTACGTGATGATTTCGATAGACAGTATTCCGAGTTCAATCTTCAGAGTACAATCAAGCTAGCGGTACGTAATCGGAAGCTGTCATCACCCGAACTTGCGGCCGCGGCTGCAACATGGGCCAGAGGTAAACCATTAACAAAGGAGTATCACTGGATAGTCGTAGCTGCTGCTGTGCTTACGATGAGAGATGGCGATGACGATCTGCGAGACCGTAACGAAACGTGGGCAGTAGAGGTTTTCGATAGTGCGTCTCAGGCGCACAAAATAGATGTCGACGGCTTAAGTCTCTGGTCCAATCCAGTAGCGATCGCACTGGTGGGATGGGCTCACCTGCTCACACATTGCGACAGCAGACATGGCCGTCAAGCCGTCCTTGGCCTCTGTGCGCGAAGTGACGGAGCCGCTGCACCTGGATTTCGTGCAGTTGCTGATGTCCTTGCAGCGATCGACGAGCGCTTGCCGACGGCCATACTGAGGACGGCATTTGCGGCATGCATCCGTCGTAGTAACGTCGAAGGACCACGGGAAATCACATCACTTATCTCCGATATAGCCATCGACTCCGAATTATCCTGGATGGACGGCAATGGCGGAGAGCCGATGTGGCCTACCGATGAAGCAGACTCCCTACCTTCTCTTAAGCGACTCCAAGAGAGAGTTGACATCTACTCCGCTACGAGATGGCTAATGAGTGCGTCCGATATTCTTGACGTCCATACTCGCCCATGGCTGCGCATAATGGCCGATACATACGCCCGATGGACCGCTGCCGCGAACGGGGACGCCCCGGACGACACGATGAGATTCAATCAGGGGATATACGAATGGAACGAAGCCTACTTCAAGCTACTGGCTCATTGCATGCCTGGCCTGGAGCCGGCAGACATGGACCAGTTTGCACTGAACCTCATCACGTCTCTGCCGGACAGACCGTTCTTCGATGTTACTGAGCAATTCATCTTGAACGTAGACAGGCTCTACTTCGGACGCCTTGGTATGAACGAGAGGCAAGCGGTTCATATTCGTTCGGCCCTCGTTCGTCGGCTTACGCAAAGCCGAGGGTGGCGTCGATGGGACGCTGGATCGATGCGGGTGGAGACGAGCCTCCACCGTGCGATGGCGGCGTTGTTTTGGGCTGACGGGTATAGCCAGCCCCAGCGATGTCTTCTGAGTTCTGATGACGCCGACCTTTGCGATCCGCTTCTTCCTACGCTCCAGCCAATGGCCGACCGGGTCGGCTGCTATCACGTAACCTTAAGTCTGTTAGAGATCAGCCCACGGCCGGCGTACTTGGAATTCATAGTAGAAGCGGCCGAAGCGTGGATGAAGACACAATCCGAAGACAGTATGTTCTGGATTGACTACGATGCGGGAAAACGGCTCTGCTCCTTGATTGAAGTAATCCGACAGCAGCGCCCTCCCTTGCTCCATCACGGCCCGTTACGTGACCGCGTTGACCATCTCGTTGACGCCTTGGTCAGCGCTGGAGTTACGGAAGCTGCTCAGCTCGAAAAGGCATTATCACGTGATCCCGCTCAGGAAAGATGATGTCACACGGCAAATCCAGTACAATTGGAGACTTGACGTAACCATGCTGAGTTTTCTATCGTTCTTCAATGATCCGGTCCTTCGACGACGGGAGGACACGCCGGCTGTTCGAGGACGACCGACGGCGTGGGTTTCGCGGCCTCGATTATGAGCGGGCCTCGATGCTCCTGGACACACTTGATGCTGCAACGTCACTTGAGCCGCTTCGAAGACTGCAGGGGAGCCGACTTCATCGACTCACCGGTTCCCGGCAAGGAGCTTGGGCGATGACGGTTAACTTGCGATGGCGAATCACGTTTCGAGGTAATCCCGAGGAGAGATCATCGTCATGGGAAGAGTGAGAACGCATCCCGGTAGCGTCCTGCGGGCGGAGTTGCAGGCCAGGGAGATGAGCGCAAGCGGACTCGCGCTCGCCATCCGCGTCCCCGCCAACCGGGTCACGGCAATTCTGCGCGGCGAACGCGCGGTTTCCGCGGACACGGCGCTGCGCCTGGGCCGATACTTCGGAACCGGCCCCGAGCTATGGATGAATCTGCAGAGCAGGTACGACGTATCGGTCGTCGAGAGCGCACGAGGCCGCGCGATCGAAGAAGAAGTGCCGATCGCCACTCCGCAACGCTGAAAAGTTGGCTGAACCTCTGAGCGACGGCGGCGGCAACGGCGGGCGGATGATCGAGGGCCGGTCGGCGACTTGGCTCGAGCTGTTCTTCGACCTGATCTTCGTCATCAACATCGCCGGCCTCACGCACCACCTGGCAGCTCATCCCGACGCGGACACGCTGGGTCAGGTTGCTGCGCTCTACCTGCCGCTGTTCCTGGTGTGGGCCGGACACACGACCTACGCCACCCGCTTCGACGACGGCAGCATCCTGCAGACGATGCTGACGCTGCTCCTGATGTTTGCGCTGGCGGGCTCCGCCGTGTTCGTGCAGTCCGGTATGGACGAACAGGCGGCCTCCTTCACCCGCGCCCAGTTCGCGGCGCGCGCGGTGCTGGCGCTGCTCTACCTGGAAGCGCATTTCCGGGTTCCCGCCGCACGCCGCTTCACGTGGTTCCTGCTGGTCGGTTTCGCGGTGTCGGCGGTCGCCTGGGGAGCGCAGGAGTGGCTGGCGGTGGAGTGGCGCCGGCCGCTCTACCTGGCCGCCATCGGAGCGGAGATTCTGGCGCCCCTGTTGGCCGTGTCCAGGCTCGGCCATTGGCCCGCGAACCCGCATCATCTCCCCGAACGGCTGGGGCTGTTCACCATCATCGTCCTGGGCGAGGCGGTGCGGGGCGTGGTGGTGGGCGCCGTGCATGCCGAAGCGGCGCGGCTGGGCTTCATGATCGGATTCGCCCTGCCGGTCGGCATCTGGTGGTTCTATTTCCGCCTGCTCGACCGCGACGAGCTGCGCCAGCGCGTGGGCGGCGGGCAGATACTCGCCTACCTGCATCTGCCGATGACGCTGGCGGTGGTGGTGATGGCCGCCGCCGTGGAGGCGATCCTGACGGCCTTCGGCTCAGTCGGACGGAGCGGGGCCGAGGCGCCCGGCCTGCTGGAAGCGGCGCGGCGCATCGTCGTTCCCGCTGGGGCGATTGCGCCGCCGGTCGACGCCGGCTCCGGCCTGACCGGCGCGCGGCTGCTGTTCGGGGAGTTGGCCGTCTGGCTGACCTGCTTCCTGGCGATGCGCGTCTACGTGGTGAGCATCCGCCGCCTCGGCGCGGCCGAGTGGACCACCGCCGGCGCCGTCGCGGCGCTGGCGGCCGGCGCGGTCCTGATCGGTCCGGTGCGCGCCCTGGAGGTATTCATCTTCTGCGGGTCGCTGCTCCTGGCGCTGGCCGCCCTGGGATCGCTGCTGAAGGATCTGCGCCGCCGCCGCGCTGCCCGGCCCCTGCGTCCCGCGGCTACAGCAGAACGTCTTCGATAGTCGTGAAGAACTCCAGGAATCCATCTGGTCCTCTGACAAGCCGAGCCTCGATCTCCGTCGGTGACAAATCCCGCAGGTCATCCACGGCGGCCGCCCGTAGACGATTCAGTTTCGGTAGATCAAGCCCAAGCCTGCTGATAGTCGTCGCAGCCGCCAAGTCATCGCTACGGCGAGGAGCTATTTCTCCTCTGGCATTGAATCTGAACCGTTTGTCGCAGTTCTCATGCAGAGGAGAAATAAACAATTGTCCGTCGAACCAGCTACCTTTCTTATGACCGCAGTGAACCGGCTCTCCCGATGATGGCTCTAGCAAGCACGAGCAATGCATGTTCGAGTAGTCGAGCTGAAGATGAGGATATGTCCTTCTAGGTCGAAAGTGCTCCACATGACTACTGTCACTTGTGACCAGTGATTCACAGTAGCAGCAAATATGTCCTTGCTCGTCCATCAGGGCATCGTGAATCACCGTCTTGGTTGCCCCGTCTACCCGATTCCAGTTGGGTCGATGGGCCATCTTATCGTTCATCTTCCAGTCCGAGAACTGTTGCGGCTCCTGGTTCTTCACGATATGCTTCATTGAGCAGTCATCTTCCTATAGTCTCTTTTCTGCGAATATGAACTCTGGCTTTTACCAGTTCTTGGTCTCTGCCGATAGTATTGCGCAGCTCAGCCAGCAGCTTCTTTGCCGTTACCAAGTCTTCGTCTTGTATGGCCCAAAACAGACTGCTCAGTTGGTCCTTTATTTCCTGCGGACGTTCGGGCACTTCCATTATGTCTTCCAGGATGCTTCCCGTTGTCTGGCCATATGATTCGACCGGACGGCTGGCACTGACCGTCGCCTCGGTCCGCTCCAACATCCAAATACGTTCCGGCTTGATGTGGCTGACTACCTGCGGGGAATGGGTCGATACCAGGAATTGGCAGTTGGGAAAGGTGTCCTGCAGGGCCGTAACGACTCGGCGCTGCCAGCCGGGATGAAGATGCAGGTCGATTTCATCGATCAAGACGATGCCCTTGCCGTGGAGAGGGTCTTCAGAGGCCGGATTCGCTATCGCCATTCTCCGCGCCAAGTCTCCGATCATCGCCAGAGCGCACTTCTCTCCGTCGGAAAGCTGGTTGACGATCAGCTCTTCTTCTTGTTTGAATACTACCATGCGCAACAATGGCCTCCGCTTTACCGTGAGACCGGTGAAACCGGGAAGCAAGCGTTCGATTGCCAGTCTTACCGCCTGCAATTGACGATCACGGAACGAGGGGCTATCCAGGCGCTGTTCGTTCTCCAAGTCCTCACGATCCCTGAACCACTCGAAGAACGTCCGGAAGTCTCTCCGATCTCCCGACAACGCCTGGTCGTAAGCTGCAAGTTGATCGAATGGATGCCTGTTTCGGATACGCAGCGGAATATCCACTACTGCCCGATCGACGGGATAATAGATCACGATCGGTAAGCTTGCAGAGTCGTCTTTCTCGAGCTCTGAATAGATCAGATCAACGAGCCCCTTGATCTCCTCCAATCTCGTTATGGTTTGTCGTTTGCGTCCTCTTCGAGTTTTCGTAACACGCCATTGGCAGGACCTTCCCTGGAATGCCAGGTCGATCTCGTTTCGAGTCTCGGAGATGCCGTTGCTGATGTCGTAGTCGGTAAAGGAACGCCCCGTACCGTGGGTCGAGCGGATCCGCCCGATGAGACGCGACAGCATGATCGCCGCGCAGTCCAGGATCGCGGTCTTGCCGGCTCCGTTGACTCCCAACAACACGTTGACCTGCTCCGAAAACTCGAGCCTCAGATCTTGAATGCCTCGGAAATTGGTCAGCGTGAGAGACTTCAATTGCATCGTCGTCGCATCCGGCTCAGTTGCCGCTACGAACCTCGGGCGGCACGTGCGCCAGCGATCCGACGCTCACGAATTCGGTATAGCGCGGGGAGCCGCCGGCGATACGGCCGTGCGGCCAGTGTATCAGCTCGGTGATGCTGGCGTTGGCGATCGGGAAGTCGTGCATCACGGGGGTGCCCGGATCGACGCCCATCGCCCAGTTCATGGCGATGTCGATGGTCCCCGCGTGGGCGACCACGACCACGCGCTCGGCGATGTGGCGCGTGACGATCTGGTCGAGCGCCGCCTTGACGCGGACGGCGAACTCGCGCGGGGTATCGCTATCGGCCGCCAGCCTCCGGTCCGGACGCCACGCCAGGAGATCGTCGCGGCGTTCGCGGAGCTGCTCCAGCGTGAGGCCGGGGTCGGAGATGCTGCCGAAGACGAACTCGCGCAAGCGCTCATCGACCGTTACCGGCAGGCCGGCCGCCCTCGCGATCAGATCGGCGGTCTGCCGGGCCCGCGCCGCGGGGCTTGCGAAGAGCGCGTCCGGCTGCCGCGCGGCGATGGCGCCGGCAACGGCGTCACCCTGCAGGCGGCCGACCGCCGACAGCGACGCGTCGTCATAACTGGCGCCGGCCGCATTGCGGGCCTGCGCATGACGGATCAGGAACAGTCGGACACTGGGAAAGTCGCTCACGGCGCAACGGATGATAGCGGGTCGTTGGCATCCCCGCGGTAGGCGGCGAGCAACCGTTCGAATCGGCCCGTGCTGTCGGCAAGCCCCCCGGGGCGAGCGCGCCGCAGCCAGAGCCGCCGGAAGTCGTCGACCAGCGGCGCCAGCTCCGCTTTCAGGGCCGCCCGCGCGCGCGCCGGCAGCGCGGCGTACTCCGCGTCGATCGTACGCCGCGGCCACACCTCCGCATCGCTCGCCAGCGGCCGCGCGGCCACCGCCGGGCCGTGCGTCCGCATCCGCGCCGCCCACAGGCGCAGCGCATGGCGGTAGAGGCCGGCGCCGTTGCGCAACTCCGCGGCGATCGTCTCCGCGTCCGGCCGGTCCATGCGCGCCGCGGCGAGCGGCGCCATCGCCTGTTCCAGACGCTCCTCGGCCATGCCGAGCGCCGCTGCGGACAGGCCGGCGAGCTGTTCCACCAAGCCGGGCAGGCCGATGAGGATCCACGCCGGCAGCGGTCCGTGCGTGCCGATCAGCGCCTCGTGGCAGCGCGACACCTCGCCCAGCTCGCATACCAGCCGCCCCATCACGCCGGCGGCGTCATGGAAGGCGTGCGCGTCCAGGGCGGCCGGCAGGTCAAGGTCCGAGTTCGGCTCCGGCGCCCAGCCGACCGCCGCTCCACAGGCGTAGCCCGGCAACGCCACCGGCAGATGGTGCCAGTGCCCGTTGTCGCCCCAGTCGGTATTGAGCAGGCCGGCCGCGCCGTGGCGCGCCGCGCTCCGACCGGCGCGGCGGATGTTGGCCAGCGCGGTGGCGGTATCGCCGATGAGGGTGTTCCAGCAATTGATCCCCGGCGAGAGGTAGAACCGCAGCCCGGCCTGCGCGCAGGTCTCGCCGTAGGTGTCGAACGGCGCGCCGGCGGCGTAGTGCTCCATGACCGGGACCGCGCCGTCCGGCAACTCGGCGGCCAGCTCCGGGTGGTCGATGATCAGGTCGCCCCAGAGCTGCGCCGTATGGCCGCGCCGGCGCACCAGCTCGTGCACCCGGCGGACGTAGTCGAGGTAGACGCGCCCCTTGCCGCGCTCCGCCACGACGCGGCGCGTCCGCGCCATGCCGATGCGCGCCTCGTCGCAGCCGACGTGGACCTGCCGGCTGGTGAAGTGCGGCAGCAACTCCTCCAGCAGCTCGTCGACCAGCGCGACCGACCCGGGATCGGTCGGGCACAGGGTGCCGAACACGCCCCGGTGCGGGTGAAAGACCGCCGGATCGTCGTCCTCGCACAAGGGGCGGTAGCGGGGATGGATCATCCAGCGCGCCAGGTGGCCGAAGGTGTTCTGATTCGGCACCAGCTCGACATAGCGCTCGCGGCAGTAGGCGTCGAGGTCGATCACCTGCTCGCCGGTCATCGGCGACCAGCCGGCCCACACCTCCCGGTGGTTGCGGTAGGCGAAGGTGTGCTCGGTATAGAGCTGGAGCTGATTGACTTTCCACTCGCTGAGCAGATCGACCAGGTGGTACAGGGTCGCCATGGACGGTACCCGGTCGCGGCTGACGTCGAGCATGAGGCCGCGGTGGGCGATGTCGGGATAGTCGGCGATTCGCACGCACGGCAGGACGCCGCCCTGCGCGTGACGGGCGATCTGGCGGAGCGTCATCGCTCCGTAGAAGGCGCCGGCCTCGTCATGGCCGACGATGTCGATGCGCTCGCGGCCGACGGTGAGCAGGTAGCCCTGCGGCTTGCTCGCCCGCGCCGGATCGACCGCCACCGCGGCGCCGATCTCCGGTCCCGAGCCGCCGCGCTCGGTGAGCCGCCACGCCGCGCCGGCCGCGGCGATCGCGTCTCGAACCGCCGCGCCGATGCCCGCCGCCGTCGATCCGGAGCCGTTGCGGCGCCGGCAGCAGGGTCATCGGCCCCCGCCGGACGCCGGCACGGTCCGCGGCGTCGGATCGACCGGTACCTCGCGCATGGCTATCGCTCCAGCACGATGAGGGGAATCCGCACCTCGTCCGGCGTCATGCCGCCATGCGCCCCGACGTACCGGAGCTGAGGCGCATCGGCGGACGCGCACCAGGAGACGCTGAACGGCGCCAGCGCGATGCCGACGTAATCGCCGAACCGCCGCCGCGCCGGCTCGCCGAGCGGGCCGGGACCGAACAGGCGCAGGTCTTCCGCCTCCTGCCGACTGAGCACCGCCATCCGTTCGCCGGCGCGGTCGGTGACCCGTTCCACCAGTTCGCGCTCCTTGCCCGGCCGCACGTGAAAGTGGGGCGTGCGGCCTTCGCCGGTCGGAGCGGCGCGCAGGCAGTCGAGCACGGGATCGCCGTCGAAGAGCGGCCACCGGTCGCGGCGCTCCAGGTCGAACTGCCCGTGATCGGCGGTCAGCACGATCCGCACGTCGTCGGGCACCGCCGCGGCCAGCTCCAACAGCAGCCCCTGGATGTCAGCCAGCAGCTCGCGCGCCTTGGCGCTCGCCACCCCGTACTCATGGCAGGCGCTGTCGTAGTGGGGAATGTACCACCAGGTCATGGCGGGCGCGCGCCGCCGTCGCCGCCGCAGGTTCCGGGCGATTCGGCGTGACGCCTGACGCAGCCTGCGATACGCGCGCGTGCGCCGCCGGCCGCTCAGGTAGCGGACGAAGGCGCTGCCGGCGATGTCCGGCGGATAGTGATAGACGATGCCCTGCTGCGCCGCCGCCTGCGCGAAGGGCGGCGGATGGGGCCACAGGTCGTCCGCGTTCACCCGGAGCCGGTTGAGAGAACGCCCGGAGCGGCGCTCCCGGAAGCGCAACACGGCGACCTCCAGATCGTGTTCTTCCAGGTACGCCCACCAGCCCGGAATGCCGTGCTGCGCCGGCCACAGGCCGGTCGCCAGGGTCGTCATCGCGCATGCGGTCGTCGCCGGAAACACTGCGTCGAGCTGCATCCGTACGCCGTTGCGCAGGTCGGCGAACGCCGGATCGGCGAGGGCGGTCATGCCCATCGCGTCGACGAGCACCAGCAGCAGATGCTCGCGATCGAACAGATGCCGGGCGATCGCGTCGCTGTGCGGGCTGGCGGGGACCGCCGCTCCCGCACCGCGCTGGAGGGCGCGCACCAAGTCGACGAACGACGGCCTTTCCGCCGACGGCCGGCGCAACGCGCCGCTCTCGATCGCCGCCTCGACGCGGGCCGCCTGCCCGGTCGCCGCCGGCCGTCCTCGCTCCATCGGAACGAATCGACCCTATCACGTGAGCGCCCGCTCCGCGAGCGGAAACGACGTGCGAGCGGGTGAGAAGCGCCGCGGGAGCGCGTGTTCGTAGTAAGGTAGTCATGATGGTCACCCGCAAGGGAATCCAGATCATGCTCCCGCTGTTCCGGGACGGGAAGCGCGTGGTGCGCAACGGCGCCGCCACGAACGATCTGGTGCTGAGCGCCTACGCGGACGGGAACGAGAACGTGTTCCCGCGTATCCTGGACCTGTACGTGAAGCCGGGCAGCGTCGTCGCCGACGTGACGTACGGCAAGGGCGTGTTCTGGCGTCAGGTCGATCCGGGAGACTACGATCTTCGTGCTACCGATCTCCTGGAAGGCGTCGATTGCCGCGCGCTCCCCTACCGGGACGGGGAGATCGATTGCGTCGTCCTCGACCCGCCCTACATGCACTCACCGGGGGGAACGGCGCATTCGACCCACCGGCCGTTCGAGGAGCATTACCGCAACAACGAATCGGGCAACCGGACGGCGAGCAAGTATCACGAAGCGGTCCTCGACCTGTATCGGGACGCCGGCCGGGAGGCGTACCGCGTGCTGCGCGAACGCGGCGTCTTCATCGTCAAGTGCCAGGACGAGATCTGCTCGAATCGACAGCGCTTCACGCACGTCGAGATCATGCGTGACTACGAACGGTTGGGCTTCGTCTCCGAAGACCTGTTCGTCGTCGTAAGGAACAATCGCCCCGGCGTCAGCCGGACGGTCCGCCAGGTACATGCCAGAAAGAACCATTCCTATTTCCTCGTCTTCTGGAAACGAGGCGAAACCGGCCCGCTGTGGGAACCTCCTGCATGAGCGCCGTCGATCTGCTTGTCGAAGTCATCCGTGACCATTCGCCCCAGTCGAAGTGGACGGATGCCCCGCTGGAGGGGTTTCGGCTGGTAGCGAACACCAATCGAGGTGAGATCGGCGAAGATTTCATCCGCCGATATTTGGCGCTCCACGGCATTCAAGTGCACGGCGGGTCTCGCACTACGCCTACGGATATGACGATAGAGAACAAGGAGTTCGAGGTGAAGACCGCGTCCGAGGACGTTGGCGGATCATATCAGTTCAACCACATACGGCTCGACCGGCAATACGACTACCTGCTGTGCCTTGGGGTTTCGCCAGCGCACATCATGTTCAACGGCTGGCGCAAGGGCATGGTCGCCGAGGGCCGTGCCGGCCGACTGGTGCGAATGGCCGAAGGACAGAGCGTTACGTTCAAGCTGACGAAACACCCGGACGACATGAAGGCTATCGAGCAACTACCCGAATGGATTGAGGATGAAGTGTTGCGTGGCGATATTTGATCGCCGTCGTTGCTATTGCTACTGATGCAGTTTACTAAGCAGGGGAGCCAGGAGATTCTGGAGGGGCGGGTCACCGTCTCGTTCCGCAACTGGAAGCGGGCGCGGGCCGCGGTCGGCGGCGTCTACCGCCTGCGCCCGCGCGGCGCGGTCAGGGTCACGGGCGTCCGAGCCGTGCGGTTGGCCGACATCGCGGCCGACGACCTGCGCCGCGCGGGTATCACCAGCGTCGCGGCGGTGGCCGAGCTTCTGCGGCTCCCGGAGTCGGCCACCGTCACCCGCGTCGAGTTCGAGCTGACCGCAGAGCCGGCCCCCGCGCAACCGCCGGCGTTGAGCGCCGAGGCGGCGGCCGCGCGCCTGCGCGCGACCGACCGGCGCAGCGCGGCGCCGTGGACCGCGGCGGTGCTGGCGCTCATCCGGGCGCATCCGGCGACCCGAGCCGGAGACCTGGCGGCGGCGATGGCCTGGGAGACGCCGCCGTTCAAGGCGAACGTGCGCAAGCTCAAGGCGCTCGGCCTGACGCAGAGCCTGGAAACCGGCTACTGCCTGACCGAACTCGGCGAGCGCGTCGCCGCCCTCATGATCGATCATCGACCAGACCGGCCGTAGGACGACGGTTCAGCGGCCGAGGTCCCGTTCGCTGCAGTCGACGAGGCCGGCGGAGCGGCACGCTTGGCCCTCGATCACCTCGATCAGGCGATTCGCGGCCTGCCGGCGCCAGCGAGTGCGGAGCCCGGAGGGCCAGTCGATCTCCACCACGTCGGCCGCCGTCGCCTGCCCCAGGCCGAAGTGGACGGTCAGCGTACTCTGCGAGTGGCCGCCGGAACCGCCCTTCACCTGCCGCATCATGGTCAGATCGCCAGCCCGTACCCGCACCACCGCGCCGATGGCGCTTCGGTTGCTGAGCGTGCCGACCAGGCGGAGCTGCAGCCAGTTGCCTGCCGCCGGCGTGTCGTTGCGCAACAACTGCAGCGAGCAGGTCGGGCGGGTATTGCCGCACACGTGCTGGTTGACCACCGCCAGGTCCAGATCGCCGTCGCCGTCATAATCGGCCACTGCGCTGCCGCGGCTGTCGCCGGTGAGATACCCCGCGCCGGCGGCGACGTTGGTAAAGGTGCCGTCGCGATCGTTGGCGTAGAGCAGCTCGGATGCGACGCCCATCATGGTCGCCACGAACAAGTCCTCCCACCCGTCGTGGTCGGCGTCGAAGAAGTTGACCCCCCACGAGTCGTCGCCGGCGACGCCGGCCGCCGCCGCGGCATTGTCGCCGAACAGCCGCTCCTCGCCTCCCAGGTAGAGCGCGTTGCCCCGCGGCGGACGCTCGTGCGGCGTGTCCAGCAGATCGGAGATGTACAGGTCCCAGCGGCCGTCCAGGTTGACGTCCGCGACGTCGATGCCCATCGCCGCTTGCGCGTCGTCCCCCACCCCCGGGATCGCCTCCGGCGGCAGCTCGACCAGCACGCCGTTGCGGTTGCGGTAGATCTGGTCCCAGTGATGCGGCCACGCCAGGTCGAAGCTCACGTTGGCCACGTACAGATCGGGCCATTGGTCGCCGTCCAGGTGAGCGCCCAACACCGCGAAGCCCGACCGCGGCGCGCTTGCGGTCACGGCCGCCGGCTCGAAGGCGCCGTCGCAGCGGTTGCGGTACAGCCGGTCGCGGAGCGCTTCCAGGCCGGCTCGGTTCATCACCGTGTGGGCGACGTACAGGTCGACGCAGCCGTCGCGATCGTAGTCCAGCCATGCCGCCGCCTTGGTGCGGTAGGCCGGCAGCCCGCCGAACGGCTCCGCGGCGCGGTCGTCGATCCCGGCCGCCGCCGCCGCTTCGGCGAACAGCGGCCGGCCGGGCGGGATGCGCCCGCCGCTCTCCACCAGCAGGTTCTTCAGCAGCAGGTTCGGCGGGCCATCCGGCGCGTTGCTGCCGTGCAGGTACCACTCCTGACGGTCCGTGTAGACGTAGATGTCGTCGTCGCCGTCGTTGTCGTAGTCGGCGAAGACCGAGCCGGACATCTCGTACGGGGGCAGCTCCGGGATCAGGTGGTGCGCGGCCGCGAACCGGCCGCCGCCCAGGTTGCGGAACAGCCGCGGCGGAAACTCCGGGTCGCCGCCGACCGCAAACAGGTCGGGCCGCCCGTCGCGGTCGACGTCGATCCAGTTCACGCCCAGGCTGTGCGCGGAGCGCGAGTGGTAGACGTCGCCCGACACGCCCGACTCGACGCTGACGTCGGTAAAGCGCAGCGGCGGCAGTCGAGCCGGCGCCGCTGCGCCCAGCGCTGTGCCCGGCGCCGCACGCATGGACGCGGCGGCGGCCCGATCGCCCGAACCGGCGGCGTGGCCCGAACCGGCGGCGGCGTGCAGGCGCAGCGCCGGCCGCTCCGGCAGCAGGGCGCCGGCGGCCAGCACCAGCAGTCCGCCGGCGGCTGCGATCGCCCAGGTGCCGGCCGCATAGACGCCGATCCCGCGCCACGGGATGGCGCGCGCCAGCCCCCAGAAGGTGACCGGCCCGCCGGCGGCGGCCGCAAACAGCAGCGCCGCCGCCGGTCCGGTACCGGCGCCCAGCAGCAGCAGCACGGTCACCAGCGGTATCTCGAACAGCAGCGGCACGTTGATCAGCACGCCCAGCGTCGCGGCGACCAGGACGCCGAGCAGATCGTTTCCCAGCAACGCCTCCACGGTCTCCGGGCGGAGCATCTGGACGGCGGCGCCCGAGAGCACCCCGGCCGCCACCATGATCGGCCCCATCTGCACCGCCATCCGTCCGGAGGCGCGCGCCCACGCCGGCAACCCCGCGGCCAGCACCTCTCCCCAGGTCGCGCCCGGGGCCTCGCCGGCGGTCGGAGCCGGGCCGCACGAGCCGCCTGCCACCGGCCCGCCGGCCGCCCGCCGGCCCCCCGCGGCGGCCACCAGCGGCCCCAACAGGAACGCCGCCGCTACGCCCAGCAGCACGCGGCTGGCGCCGATCGACGGCGAGAAGATCACCGCGATCATCAGCAGCGACGGCACGTTGAGGACCGCCGAGCCGTGCACCAGCGACAGCGCCCCCTCCACGCCGAGTCCGCCGCGCCGCACGGCGCTCGACACCGGCACCACGCAGGCCGAGCAGAGGTTGACCACCGGCCCCATGCCCAGCCCGGCCAGGATACGCCGCAGCCGGCCGGGCGTCCGCGCGGCCAGGACCTGCCCATCCCGTGGCGCCAGAAACGCTTCGGCCAAGCCGGCGGCGGCGAAGGCGAAGGCCATGCCGATCGCCACCAGGCGCAGGTAGGTGGTGGAGAACCGCCACCAGCGCGCCCAGAACGTCGACTCCGGCTCCGCTTCCACGCAGAAGCCCTGGAAGCACTCGGCGGTGGGCGACAGCGCCGCCGCCAAGTCGGCGCGCACCGTATCGAGCTTGGGCAGGCGGTTGAACGCCGCAAACGGCGCCAGGATCGCCAGGAGCAGGGCGATGCCGATCACCCGCCGCTTGCCGGCGGCCGTCCACGGCGCAACGGCGCGCGCCCTGGCGCGCGCAAGAGCGCGCGCGCAGGCCGCCGGGAGTCGTCGCGCCGCCGCCGTCACCATGTCGTCGCCGCCGTACCGCGCGTAACCGTATCCGGTCGCCGCGCGTTGTCACAGCACCGGCGAACCGCACGGGCGGTCAGCGGTCCGTCGCCGACGGTCTACGCAGCCGGCGGTCTACGCCGCGAACGCCGTTCGGCCGAGCCGTCAGTGCCGGCGGGCGTGCACCTTTACGGCGTCGTTCAGGTCGTATTCCTGACCGGCGTGGTGCGCCGCCATGCGCATGACCGCCCGGTGGTCTTCCTCCGAGTGGACCACGCCGAACACCTCCAGCACCTTGCGGCGGTTCAGGAATCCCTTGCCCTTGCGTATCTCGACACCGAGATCCGACGCGTCTATGCCGCTGTCTTCGATATCGCCGAGGATGATCTCTTCAAGCGTTGCCATCGCAGCCCTCCTTCTCCGGCTCCATCTCCTCTTTGGGCCGGACACTCAATCCTATACTCGGACCCGTATATCCGTACACCGATATTTTCGGCCGTTCCGTCGCGCGGCGCAAGCGCCCGGCTCCGCCGCCCGGCTCGACGCGGTCCGCACCGCCTCGGTCACATCGGATGGGGGCCGATCTGCATGCGGCGCGCCGGACCCCAGCCGCCGTCCCACGGCGTGAGCGCCCGCGCCTCCTGCTCGTAGAGTCCGGCCAACTTGGCGAACCGCTCCTCGACCCCTTCCCGCCCCTGCGGGATGTTGGTCGCGTCCCAGAGCGGCACGAAGTCGCGGCCCAGCCGCCGCAGCTCCCGTGCCAGCCGGCTGGCGGCGGCGGTGTCGGGGGCCGCCCCGAAGCGCACGCTGTCGAACAGCCAGGCGGCGCGGCGCAGCTCGTACGCCACCAGATCGACGACCGGCCGGTTGCGCGGCAACGCCGCGGCGGCCGCGTTCACCTCGCCCTCCAGCTCCCGCGCCTCCCCGGCGAGCCGCTCCGACGCCGCCGCGTCCTGAGCGCTGCCGGCGCCGGGGACCGGGTAGTTCCAGAACACCGCGTGCGCGGCCATCGGCCGCCAATTGAAGTCCCGCGGGTACCGGTGGTCGTGGCGCCCGGCGGCGAACGCCTTGGCGTTCAGGTCGCCCAGCCAGGCGTGCGCCCGGGCCAAGGCGTCGGCGGGGGCGCCGAAGAACCGCTCCGCCCAGCGGGCGATGAACGGCTCGTCCGCCTCCACCGGCGCCGCTCCGTTCCACTGGTGCTCGGCGGCGAACGCGTAGTTGAGGTAGTGCAGCTCCCGGAAGCAGTCGCGCGTGTCGTTCCACGCGCAGGTGATGCTGTCGGTGATCCCCTCGCCAAAGCCGACCCGCGTGAACACCGGCAGCGTCTCGCGCGTCAGCGTGAAGCTCGGAAAGAGCTGCCGCCACGTCCACACGCCGGGGGAGATCACCTGGTCGACCCCGTGGCGCTGCAGGCGGTGCAGGAACGGGAAGTATTCCTCCGGCTTGTCGTCGTAATAGTTCCAGTTCACGAACGACAGTCCGGCATCGCGCAGCGCGCGGACGTCGTCGTCGGTTCCCTGCGCGTGCGGCCGGTAGCGCGTGTCGGCGAACTCGGCGAAGAACAGCACCCGTCGCCAGTGACGGCGCGCGAGGCGAGCCACCTCGCGCACGTGGTCGACGTAGACCGCCGCGGCGCCGCGCTCGCGCACCATGGCGCTGGAGCGCAGCCCGTGACCGCTCAGCGCTACCTCGTCGCAGCCGACGTGGATGGTGTCGCCGTCGAACACTGCCGCCAGCTCGTCGAGCAGATCGCCGAGGAAATCGTACACGGCCGGCACCGCCGGCGAGTAATGGCTGGCGCCGCCGTCCAGGTCGGAGAGATGGTTGAACTCCGGCATGCCGGTCACGCGCCCGGCATGGCCGAAGGTCTGAAAGGTGAGGAACAACTCCACGCCGTAGCGCCGGCCGTACTCCACCAGGCGGCGCCACCGACTCGCGTCCATCGCCCCGTGCGCCCGGCCCAGGGCCGGATAGCGCTCGAAGGCGAACAGGTCCTCGGTATGGAACGTGAGCACGTTGTACTTGAGACGCGACAGCTCGCGGATCAGCCGCTCGTAGCCGGCGACCGTGGCAACCTGGCCGCGCGCCGGATCGTCCTGCAGTCCGCGCATGCGGAAGTCGGGCCAGTCGTCGATCACGCAGGCCGGAACCTCCACCTCCCCGCCTTGCCGGCGGGCCAGTTGCAGCAGCGTGTGGATGCCGTACACCAGGCCGGCATGCGATGCGGCGCGCACCTCGATGCTGTCGTCGGCCACCTGCAGCCGGTACGCTTCCGCGCCGCGGCCGCCGGCCGGCGGCGGGGGCGTGCCCAGCACCAGGGAGACCGGGATGCGGCGGCCCTCCGCTCCTGCGCCCTCCGCTCCTGCGCCGTCCGCTCCTGCGCCGTCCGCTCCTGCGCCCTCCGCTCCTGCGACGTCCAGGCCCAGCTCCGCCGCGCATTCGGCATAGACCGCCGCCGCCTCCATGCAATCCGGCCCGGCCTGCAGGTGCAGCGATCCGCGCGCCGCGCCCGGCAGCCGCCGGGCCTCCTTCGGCCGCGGGATCGGTCCCAGGCCGCCGCCAGCGTCCGTCGGTATATTCGTCGGTATATTCATCGTCTTACTCCGTGATGCGGATACGCGGGTCGAGCACCGCCAGCAGCAGGTCGGAAATCAGCGTACCGAACACCGTGAGGGCGGCCAGCAGCATGAGGATGCCGCCGGCCAGCTGCATGTCCTGATTGACCAACCCCTCCAGCATGAGCGGGCCGATGGTGTTCAGGCCGATCACGATGGAGACCAGCACCTCGCCGCCGACCAGTCCGGGCAGGATCCAGCCGACCGTGGAGATCCACGGGTTGGCGGCCATGCGGATCGGATACTTGACCAGCAGCCGCGTCTCCGGCACGCCCTTGGCCCGCGCCATGGTCACGTACGGCATGCGGAGCTGGTCCAGCACGTTGGCGCGGATGGCGCGCAGGCCGCCGCCGACCGACTCGAACCCCAGCACCACCAGCGGTATCCAGATGTGCGCCAGGAAGTCCAGGAACTTGGCCACGCTCCACGGGGCGTCGATCATGTCCGGGGAAAACAGGCCGCCCGGCTGGTAATCGAACCACTCGTAGGCAAGGTACATCAGGATCAGGGCGAACAGGAAGTTGGGCACCGCCATCATGAAGAAGGCGGTGAAGCTGAAGATGTTGTCGAACAGCGAATACTGGCGCAGCGCCGCCCCCACCCCGGCCGGCCAGGTGATCAGGCTGCTGAACACCAGGGTCAGCAGCGCGATCGACACGGTGAGCAGGATGCGGTCCAGGATCAGCAGCCGCACCGGCTTGTTCCAGAAGAAGGAAAAGCCCCAGTCGCCGCGCACGAAACGGCCGGCCCACTTGAGATAGCGCACGTGAAACGGGTCGTCCAGCCCGTAGCGAGCGCGCAGCTCGGCGATCAGGTCCCTCGCCTCGTCCTCGAAGATCTCCTGCGAAGCCAGCAGCCGCGCCGCGTACGAGCTGGCCAGGTCGCCCGGCGGCAGATCGATTACCAGGAAGGAGACGACCGAGATCAGGATCAGCGTCGGGATCATGATGAAGACCCGGCGCACGATGTAGCCGATCATGGAGCGCCGATCATGAGGAGCCGATCACCGGTACGGATCCATCGCGTCGCGCAGGCCGTCGCCCAGAAACTGGAACGCCACTACGGTCAAGACCACCAGCAGCGCCGGCAGCAGCAGCCACGGGCGCAGCGCCACCGACTGCACGTTCTGAGTCTCCTGCAGCAGCACGCCCCAGCTCACCGCCGGCGCCCGCAGTCCCACGCCGATGAAGCTGAGCGCCGTCTCTCCCAGGATCATGCCGGGAATCTGATTGCTGGCGACCACGATCAGATGGCTGGCGAACGACGGCAGCATGTGCCGCGCCATCAGCCGCGGCCGGCGGCAACCGTCCAGCGTGGCCGCCAGCACGAACTCCTCCTCACGCACCGCCAGGAGCTTGCCGCGGACCACGCGCGCCAGACCGGTCCAGGCCAGCACCGAAAGGATCATGGTGATCGCGAAATAGACCTCGATCACGGTCCAATCGAGCGGCAGCGCCGCCGACAGCGCGATCCAGAGCGGCATGCTCGGAAACGACATCAGCACCTCGATCATCCGCTGGATGGCGTTGTCGACGATGCCGCCGAAGTAGCCGGAAACGCCGCCGATGACGACTCCCAGCACCCAGGTCACGGCGATCGCCAGAATGCCGATCGACAACGACAGCGTGGCGCCGTGCACCATCCGCGAATAGAGGCAGCGGCCGCTCCGATCGGTGCCGAGCGGAAACCAGCGCACCTCGGGATCGCCCGTGCCGAACAGATGGATATCGCTTTCTATGAAGAAGAACAGCGTATACGGGTCGCCCCTGGCGAACAGCCGCAGCGGCCGTTCGTGCTCCAGGTCGGGAAAGACGTCCTGCTCGAAGGTCTGCAGGTTGAGTTTGGTGCGCACCGGATAGATCACCGGCCGAAAGCCGCCCGCCTGGTCGAACAGCCGGAAGGAACGCGCCTCGCCCAGGATCGACGGCGGCAGGTACTGGTACTCGGGGCGGCGCGTGACCGGATCGTTGGTGGCGAAGAAGCCGGCGAATATCGCCACGAAGTAGAAGATCGAGAGGACCAGCAGGCCGCCGAGCGCCCACCGGTGGCTGCGGAACTTGAGCCAGATCAGGCGCCACTGCGTGGCGGTGAAGTATGCCTCCCGCCGCTCCGCCTCGGTCAGCTGGCGGCGCCGGAACAGACCCCGCCGGGCGCGCAGATCGACCGGCGCGGCCTCCTGCGTGGCAGCCATGCGGGCCCGATGGTACCACGCGGGCCGGAGCGGGAGAAACCGGAGCGGGCTAGCGGTCGTCGACGAGCACGCGCCCGCGGTGCTCCGACACCTCCAGCGGCGTGCCGCGCAGTACGGTGAGGTCGCCGGTGACCCGGTGAAAGCGCTGCGCGCCGCCGTCGGTACGCGCGGTCACCGCCCCGCGCGATTCGACCACCTCGATCGCGCCGCTGGTGGTGGTGAGGCGTTTGTCGCCGTCCGAGCGCGCAACCCGCACGGAGCCCGATCCGCCGGTCACCTGCAGCGGTACGGCGCAGTCGCCCACGAATACGTCTCCGGCGGCGGTAAAGACCGCCAGCCGGCCGGAGCGCAGCCCCTGCACCGTGACCGCGCCGGTGGCGGTGCGCACCGTCAATTCGACGTCCTCCGGCACCGACAGGGTGAGCGTGGGGCCCCACTGCACCGATGCGCGGCTGACCGGCAGCTCGTTGCCGCGCACGCGCAGCGTCACCGCGCCGCCGTCGCGCCGCACGGCCAGCTCCGGCCGGTTGCGGCGCATCATCCGCGCCGAGACCGACAGCTCCGCCTCCACGTCCTGCCGCGCCGCGGCGAACACCCGCACCTCCACGAACTCCGTGCGCACGGTCAGCCGTTCCACCGCCGCCACCGCCGAGCGCTGCGCGGCCGCCGGACCCTCCAGCACGCCGGCGGCGGCCGCGGTCCGGGCAGCGCCCGCCAGCGCGACGGTGAACGCGGCCGTGAGCGCGGCGGCGGCCGGCGCGGCCGCGCGCCGTACGGCCGGCCGCGGCTCCGTCGCGCGGCCGGGACGCCTCACCGCGGCGCGGATACCCGGAGCGGCGACGTGCCGCCTCCCGCGCAGGTGAGCGCGGAGCCGAACCGGCTCACCTGAAGCGTCGCGGTACGCCCGCCACACCGCACCTCGACGACGCGCCGGCGATCGATGCCGGCGCCGGAGACGCGGTGCTCCACTCGCACCGGCGGCAGCGCCTCCCCGTCGCGCCCGACCCGGATCACGGTCGTCAGCAGGCGTTCGCGGCCGGCGGCGGCGAACGCCGCGGTCAGATGCCACTGCCGGGGATACTCCTGCTCGCCGGCACGTTCGGGCGCGACCGGGAAGCGGTCGGTCGACGACAGGCGCGCGGCGGCGGCGCCGGGCTCGGCGCACAGGGTGAGCCGCGCCAGCGCCGGAGCGTTGCGCACCGTGACGTCCGCGCCGCCGCCGGCCGGCAGCTCGAACGGCACGGGCGCGTGAAAGGCGAGCTGGACCGGCCGCGGCGCCGCGGCGGCCACGTCGTCGATCACGACGAAGGCGGCCGGGCGCAGGAAGATCACGTGCCGGATCACCCGCTCGACGCCCAGCCCGGCCGCGCTCCGCTCGGCCAGCGGCAACGGCCGGTGGGTGTGCTCGAACGACTCCAGGCGGTATGCCGCGGTGGCGTCACCGGCGCAGTAATCGTAGTCCGGCCCGGCCGCGAAGGCGACGATGCGGCCGGCCGCTTCCAGCCGCCACAGCGCCTGCCCGCGATCGTCGATCAGCACCCCGTTGTGGGCGCGCGTGTGGCGGGTCCAGGCCAAGTCGTGCGGGCTGCCGTACCACGGATAGAAGCCGCTGTCGATCAGGAGCGGGCGGCCGAACGCTTCCAGCACGAAGCTGTTCTGGTCGGCATGGCTGTGGCTGAACGATCCGAAGCGGCTGCTCTTGAAGCAGAGCATGACGTTGGCATCGCGCGCGGTGAGGTCGCTGTGCAGGGCGACCCAGCCGGTGTCGGCCAGGTGGATCGAGCGCGGCAGCTCCGACGGCGGCGCCGCCGGCGGCGGGTCCGGCCACGTCAGGCGCGCGCTCAGCTCGGCCAGCGGGTCGCCGGCCGGCGCGTCGGCGTCCGCATGCTCCGCATACCAGCGGTAGACCGGATCGCGGTACACCCGCGCGTAGAACCCCATGATCTGCCGGTACAGCGCCGGATGGGTCGCGTACGAGGCGTCGCCGAAGCTGGAGCACGTGCTCCACGGCGGCCGGAAGTAGAGGAAGTGCCGGCCGTTGTTGCGCCCCCACGGCCGGTCGAAGTGATCGGCGCCGGTCGCCGCGTAGAGCAGGTGCGCCATGCGCTGGAAGTAGTGGCTGTAGACGTAGCCGAAGCCCTGCCCCCAGCCGCCGTCGGCGCCGCCGTAGCCCGGGAACGCCTCGACCAGGAACCGCTCGACGTCGGCCAGCCAGCCGGCCGCTTCCGGTACGTGGTGATACAGCGCCAGCGCCGCCAGCGTCATCTCCGGCGGCCCGTACACGATGCTGTGGCTGTCCAGCGGATCGTCGAAGGCGTTCAGCACGGTATGCCGGTGAAACTCGCGGGCGCGCGCGGCGAGCCCGGCGGCGATCGGTTGGCGGCCGTCGCCCAGATCGTCCCACAGGAAGTCGAGCGCCAGCGCCACCGCCGGCACCACGCCGTGGAACTGGTGCGTGTTGAGATAGGAGGTCTTTCGCAGATCGAGACCGGTCAGGTGCCGCATCGCCGCCGCCGCGTAGTCGCGGCATGCGCGGTCGCCGTCGAGCATCGCCACGAAGGAGGTCGCCGGCAGCGCGCCATACAGGGCGCGCAACGGCTGCATCATCCGTTCATGCGCGGCGAAGGTCCGCTCGTCGCGCGGGTAGCGCTGGTCCCAGGTCGGCTCGCCCGGCAGCAGCAGATCGTCCGGCAGCGTCACCGCCGGCATCGGTCCGCTGAGCGCCGCTCCGGCCCGCTCGCGCACCTGCGCCAGCAGCGGGGCGAGCGCCGGCGCATCCGCTTGCCGCCGCAGCCGGTCGAGCGACGCCGGCGTGAAGAAGATGCGCGGATGGCCGAACGCGGGCGCCGCGCTCATCCGGCCCCGCCTAGCCGAACCAGAAGGAGAACAGGTCGGCGTCGTGCAGATCGACGCGCAACCGCACCCGCCGGCCGGCCAGCTCGCCGACCCGCCGGCCGGGCCAGGTCACGGCCGTGTCGGTGTGGTCGCCGCTCACCGGCCGCGACGCCTCGAAGCCGTCGATCGGCGCCGCGTCGTCGTCGCACAGCGCCACCACCGCCCGCCCGCGCGCCGCGTTGAGGTTGAGGCGCAACGCGTCCGCGCCGCCGTCCGCGGCGACCGTCACCGGACGGGTCAGCAGCCGGCCGCCGTCGCCGTCGGCGCTCATCGACACGAACCCGTCGCGGCGCAGCAGCGCCAGGCAAAGACCGCGCGCCCGCGTGCCGGCGCCGGAGAACTTGCGCCCGCCGTGCGGACCCTGCACCGCGCCGTAGAACAGGTAGACGTGATCGCCGCGCACGATGAACCGCTTGCCGACCCGCGCCATGCCGTCCTCCGGGCTTCCCGGCGCGCCGAGCGGCAGAAACGTCTCACGCGCGCCGACCCGCTGCCAGCGGATGCCGTCCCGGCTGACCGCGAGCTGGGTATCGATCGTGCCGTCCACGCCCTCCCGGTAGATCCACGGCATGCCCAGGTAGAGCCCCTCGTAGAGGTCGATCGGCACGCCGTAGAACTGCGTCTCCGGCTCGTCGCCGGCGTCGCACTCGAATACCAGGCGCGGCTCGCTCCAGTGGACGAAGTCCTCGCTCTCGCTGCGCGCCATCTTGCGCCCGCCCGCCCCAAAGCGGCCGAAGGCGACGTAGCGGTCGAGCGCCGGGTCGCGCAGCACGGTCTGGTCGGTGTCCGAGCCAAGGCCGATCGCCGGATTGACGTCGTAGTCGGTCCAGCGCACGCCGTCCGGCGAGTGCGATATCCACATGCCGTCGCCCTCCCCGGTACCGAACAGCACCCGCCCGCCGGGCAGCTTGGTCAGCGTGCCCTCGCCGCCGTGTTCCCAGTAGAACGCCTTGAAGCGTCGGTCCGGATCGGGATCGGCCGGGTCCTCGATGATCGACGCGCCTTCGCAGTTGAGGCGGCCGATGCGGAGCAGGTTGTTGTGGCTGTCGCCGTCGATGGCGAGCTGCCCCAGGTCCGGCTTGCGCCAGTGCACGCCGTCGGTGGAGGTGGCGTAGCCGAGCAGCGTGACGTTGCCGGGAATCGTCCGCGCCGAGCCGCCGGCCGGCCCGACCGAGACCCGGTCTTCGTTGCTGCCCGGGCTGGTCAGGTACCAGCGCCGGAACTCGCCGCGCTCCTCGTCATACAGCGTGGTGCCGTACACCGATATCAGCGACTCCCACGGCGTGTCCGCGTCCAGCACCGGATTGGCCGGATGCTTACGCGGCTGATGGACGCGCCGGTACAGCCGCTCCACCCGCGTGAGCTCGCCATCGTCGATGAACAGGTGCCTCATGGACGGCACGGTAGCACGGATGCTTGCGCGGCACTCCGACCGGACCATAGGCTGACCGGCGATGAGCGATCCCGACCTGCGCCGCGAGCCCGCCGGCGAGCGCGCCGGACCGAACGACCGGGTCGGCATAGCCTTCGTGGGCGCCGGGCTGGTCGCGGAGTTGCACGCGCGCGCGGTCGGCGCGTGCGCGCGGGCTCGATTCATCGGCGCGTACGACCCCGAGCCCGGCCGGGCCAAGGCGTTGACCGCCCGCCATGGCGGACGCGAGTTCCGGTCCCTGAAGGAGCTGGTCGGCGACGCCGGCGTCGCCGCCGTGCACGTCCTGACCCCGCCGGAGGGTCACGTCGGCGCGGCGCTGGCGGCGCTGCGCGCCGGCAAGCACGTCCTGGTGGAGAAACCGGTCGTCCAGCGCGCCGCCGACCTGCACCGCCTGATGCGCGCCGCCGAGCGCGCCGGCCGCACCTGCATGCCGGGGCACAACTTCATCTACGTGCCGGCGCTGCGCCGCGCCAAGGCGCTGCTGGAGGCGGGCCGGCTCGGCCCGGTCGCCGCCTTCTGGATGCTCTACAACCTGTTTCACGACGCGGACCTGGTGCGCAAGTACGGATCGGTCCTCCGGGTGGTGTGCGTGCACCATTGCTACTCGCTGCTGTATCTGCTGGGCCGCCCGGAGCGGCTGACCTGCATGGCCGCGCCCGGCGTGCATGCGCCGGACGTGCCGGCGCCGGCGCAGACCGCGATCACCTGCCTCATGCCGGACGGCGCGCTGGCCAACCTGTGGGCCAGCTTCGCGGCCGTGGACCCTACCAACGACCCGTGGCTGGTGCGGTACAAGGTGCTCGGCACGCGCGGCGGCGTCAGCTACTCCTGGAACGAGGCGGTGTACCAGGAGGAGGGGGGACCCGGCTTCGGCATGTCGGGCTACGTCGATGCCTTCTCCTGCGAGGTTGCGTACTTCGTCGAGCGCTGCGTGATCGGCGGCGAGCCGCCGCTCTCCACCCTGGCCGACGCGCTGGACGCCCTGCGCATGGTGGAGGCGGCCGAACGGTCGGCCTCGCACGGACGGACGGTCGCCTTGCGCTGGGAGTGACCTGCCCTTGAGTCCCGGTCACGCTCCGGCCGCATCGAACCCGAACGAATAGAGGCGCGCGCGGCCCCACAGGTAGAAGCGGAGCCGGAAGCGCCGCGGCGCGGCGCTCAGGTCGGCGTGCCGTTCCCAGCGGACCGGCGCCGCCAGACCTTCCCCGATCACGTGCCGGCAGTCGTCGCGGGCGTAGCCCGGCGCGACCCGGCCCGAGTCGGCGTCGAGCACCTCCACCTCCAGCCAATCGCGGTACGGCCGCAGATGAGAGACGTTGACGTGCACGGCGGCCGACCTGCCGGCCGCAGCCTCGAACGGCGCGGTCGTGGCGGTCGCCCGGGTGAGGCCGTCGCGGTTGCGCAGATGGGTGAATCCGTCGCGGCGCAGCGTCGCCATCCCCATCTCGCACTTGAAGTAGGGATGGGACAGGAAGCCGGTCCCGAAGTGGGAGAGGGCGGTATAGAAGAGCACGATCCGGTCGGCGAACGGGATCATGCTGCCGCCGCCCAGGACCAGCAGCTCGTCGTCCCACGCGCCCCAGTCGCCGAGCGGGATCACCGGCAGGTCGGGACGGATGCGCCGGAACGGGCCAAGACCGTCGCGGCTCACCGCCAGCCGGCAGTCGCCGGCGTAGGCGCCGGCCGGCAGCTTCCGCCGCTCGCGCGTCCCGACCGGCCGGGTGCGGTGCGGCCAGGGAATCACGGCGTCGAAGTCGTAGAGCATCACGTGCGCGCCGCGGTACGGCAGCGCGTAGACGAAGTGGATCTCCTGCTCGCGTCCGTCCGCCGGGTCGATGACGGCGCGCGGCCCCGGCCGCAGGTGCTCCAGGTCGGGACCGTACCAGGCGCCGTGCTGGGTATAGACCTTGAGGCGCCGCCCGGGATCCGGGTCGATCGGGTCGCGGACGATGCCGGCGGTGTCGCCGATGACGCCGGCGCGCTGCGGCGTCGGCGTGAGCGTCCAGTCGATGCCGTCCGGGGAGTAGTACGGGTAGTTGCGCTTGCCGTCGATGCCGGGCGCGTCGGACCAGGCGAGCGCGGAATAGCGCCGGTCGGCCGGCGCGTCGTCGTCGACGGTCAGACAGAAGTGGCTGGTGGCGCCGGTCACGGGCCGGAAGCAGATGTTGTTGTCGGTGGAGCCGCCGTAGTCGTGAAGGCCCAGGTTCGGCTTCTCCCACAGCACCCCGTCCGGGCTCACCGCATAGCCGATCGCGGCGGTGCCGGGCAGGTCGGAGCCGTAGTACCAGCACTTGAAGACCGATTCGTCCGCGTCCCAGATGATGTCGCCGGCCCAGTTGCCGACGCGCTTGCAGTCCCACTCGCCGGCCGCTCCGGGCTGCAGTACCGGATTGGCCGGGTGCTTCACCGCCCGCGTGGGGCGGAGATCGACGTTGTCACGCCCTGTCAGCTCCCCCAGGTCGAGGAACGGCACCTCGACGCCGGCCGCGGCGGTCATCGGGCCGCTCATCCGCCCGACGCCCGGAACGCGTACAGGTCGGTGTTCTCCATCAGGAAGCGGAGGCGCACGACCTTGCCGGCCAGCCGCTCGATGCCGGCGCCGTCGCCGCGCCACCGCTGTTCCTGACGGACGCCGTCGCGCGACAGCGGGTCCGCGTCGGCCGCGCGCAAGCCGTCGATCTCCGACAGGTCCGCGCGCAGCACGGCGGCGCGCAGGCTGGCGCTGCCGCCGCCGCCCAGTCCGACCGCATTGATCAGCAGCCGGCCGCCCGGCCACGTGAACGGCCTGGTGACGACCGTGCCGGGAAAGCGGCGGGCGCGCAGCGAGCAGAAGCCGTCGCCCCGGAGCTGCGCCACGCCGATCGTGGCGCCGAAGGTGAGGTGGCGGTCGCCGTGCATGGCCGGGCCTCCCCACGAATAGAACCACAAGGTCTCCATGTCGGGAGCCGGCGAGTCCGGCCCGTTGCCGTGCGCGGTCCGCACCGGCGGCGACAGCGCCGTGTCGGTGCGCGCCGCGTCGTACGCTCCCACGCGGCCGCCGCCGGGCGTTGGCGAGAAGAACGGCCGGCGCGGCCGCAGGCGCTGCCAGGTGACGCTGTCACGGCTGGTCAGCAGCTCCATCTCCGCCCACGGCCGGTCGTGCTCCCAGTACCACTGGAACAGCCCCACCCAGGTGCTCTCGTAGCGGAAGCCGTAGGCGTGGTAGATCTGCCCGGCCGGGTCGTCCTCCAGGTCCGGGGTCAACACGCGGCGCGGCGGTCCGTCGGCGGCGCCGGCGTTGATCGCCACCCGGTGCGCGCTGCGCACCAGCCCCCAGCGCCTGGAATCCTCGGTACCGCGGCTGAGCAGCACGTACGGGAACTCGGGGTCGGGGCCGCGCATCGCCGTGCAGCGGTCGTGCATGCCGTGGGCGACCCCGTTCGGCATGGGGCGCTCCCAACGCCAATGCACGCCGTCGGCGGAGCGCAGGAGGTAGCCCCGGTACTGCCAGGAGCCGGCCTCGCAGGAGCTGATCACCATCGTCCACGGCTCGCCGCCGCGCTCCGGTTCATGCAGGATCGTGGCGGAACCGGTGCCGCCCACCGCGCCCAGGTCGAGGACGACGTTGGTCCAGCCGCCGTCGTGCGAGCGCACCACGTCGAGCTCGGGCCGCTCCCAATGGAATCCGTCGGTGGAGGTGAGCATGCAGACCGCGTAGGTGATCCGGGATAGGCGGGCGGATTGAGCGTGGCGTACCAGAGCTTCCACACGCCGTCGGCCGGGTCGACGTAGACGCCGGCCAGGTAGACGACGCCGGCGCCTTCCCATGGTGCCTCCGGCGCGTACACCGGATTGCCCCAGTAGCGAAACGGCTGATGGATGACGCGCTGCACGCGTACCGTCTGCTCGATGACCGCATCGTCCAGGAAGAGCTGCGCCTGACGCGCGTCGATCTCCTCGCCCATCGTCAGTTCCTCCATCCTCGCCTCCTGCATCATGCGCCTCCTCGCCGGTCAGAGCGGTTCCAGCACCACCACCTCCATCGCGCAGCCGGCCGGCCGCACCAGCCGCAGGCGGCGGTTGACCGCCACCCCGCGCGCGATGGTGTCGCAGCCGTCCGGCCACTCGACCCGCAGCTCGTCGACCGCCGCGGCGGCGCCGAGTCCGAAGTGCGCGGTCAGCTCCGAGGAACCGAGATAGCCGCCGCCGGTCTCGATATGGCGCGTCTGCGTGGCGCCGCCGGCGCGCACGCGCACCACCGCGCCGACGCCGTCGGCCGGCACCGGCAGGTCGAGCGCGGGCCGCAGTTCTACGCGCAGCCAGTTGCCGGCGGCGGAGCCGCCGGTGTTGGCGATCAGGGTGGGCACCGCTCTGCTGTTGACGATCAGAATATCCTGGTCGCCGTCGTCGTCGTAGTCGAAGCGCACCATGCCGCGCCCTTCGGCGCGATGGTCGAGCCCGGCATCGGCGGCGACGTCCCGGAACCGGCCGGCGCCGCGGTTGTGGAAGACGCGCGTGGCGTCCTGCAGCCACTCCCGGTGGCCGCTGCCGTTCTCTTCCCGCCAGCCGTTGGTGGTGACCAGATCGACCAGGCCGTCGTGATCGAGGTCGACCGCCACCACGCCCCAGCCCCAGCCGCCCCGGGCGACCGGTCCGCGCGTGCGCGGGCCGGGGTCGAACAGGCCGTCGCCCAGGTTCCGGTAGAGGTAGTTGCCGGTTCCCGTCACGTCCTCGATCGGCGAGGTGGTCCAGACCGAGGTGACGTACCAGTCGAGCAGTCCGTCATTGTCGACGTCGGCCAGCACGCTGCCCATGCCGTTGCCGTCCAACCCGACCCGCGCGGCGTGCGTCACGTCGGCGAAGGTGCCGTCGCCGTTGTTGCGATAGAGACGGCTGGTGCGGTAGTCGGCCGCCACCAGCACTTCCGGCCAGCGGTCGCCGTCGACGTCGACGACGTGCGGGGTAAGGCCGTGCATCCCCGCGCCGAACAGGCGCGCGCGGGCGGTGGCGTTGGAGAACCGCGGCGCGCCGGTCCGCTGGTCGATCCCTTCGTTGCGGAGGAGCATGCTGCCCCCCGCCCACTCGACCCAGGCGACGACGACCAGGTCGAGGTCGCCGTCGCGGTCGTAATCGCCCAGTGCGGCCCCCATGCCGGACGGCTGCTCGGGGGAGGTGGTGCCGACGCGCGCTTGGCGCGCGACGTTGCGGAAGGTGGGGGTGCCGTCGGGCAGCAGCCCGCCCGGCCGGCCGCCCTGATTGATCCACAGCAGGTGGTGGCCGGGCATGCTCCACTCGTCGGCCATCGGCCCCAGGCTGGTGACGAACAGGTCGAGCCAGCCGTCCTTGTCGACGTCGCCCACCACCGAGCCGTGTCCCCGGTGGACCGCCGCCACGCCGGCCCGCTCGGCGACCTCCCGAAAGGCGCCGCCGCCCTGATTCAGGTAGAGCCGGTCCGGTCCCTCGCCGCCGGTCACCAGGAACAGATCCTGCCGGCCGTCGCGGTTGAAGTCTCCGACCGAAGCCCCGCCGGAGAAGGTGAAGAAGCTGTCGATCGCCGGCGCGTGGGCGTGGATCAGGCCGGTCGCCTCCGGGCACAGGCGCGGATCGCCGGCGCAGGTGGCCAACCGCACCTCGGCCCCCGCCGCCAGGGCCGCGGCGCCCAGACACGCCAGGGCGAGGGACCGGATCGACCGCCGGCCGCGCCGTCTCACCATCTCTGCCATAATAGCCGCGCCATGGAGACCACCGCGACCGCCGACCTTACCTATCAGGGCCGTTCACTGCGCAACCTGGCGCATCCGCCGGGCACGCTGGAGGTGACCGCCTCCGACGCGAGCGGGGCCGAGCTGCGCGAGCGGCTCGACCGGGACGGCTACCTCCTGCTGCGCGACGCGCTGCCGCGCGACCACGTGCTGGCAGCCGGTCACGAGCTCTACCGCCGGCTGGCGGCGGCCGGCCAGCTCCATCCCGATCACCCGCCGGAAGACGGGGTCGCGGCGCCGGGAAGCGCGGTCCTGTCCGCGCACGACGCCGGTCGCCGTAACCGGCCGCTGGAGCGGGTGGTGTTCGGCGCGCCGATGCTGGCGGTGTTCGAGCGCATATTCGAGGCGCCGGTGCGGCACTTCGACCACATCTGGGTCCGTGCCAAGTCGCCGGGGCCGGACACCGTCACGCCGCCGCACTACGACATCGTGTTCATGGGCCGCGGCACTCGCCGCCTGCTGACCGGCTGGACGCCGCTGTGCGACGTCCCGCCGGAGATGGGCGGCCTGATGATCCTGGAAGGCTCGCACCGCCTGACCGAGGTCCGCGAGACCTACGGCCGGATCGACGTGGACACCTACTGCGCCGGCACGCCGGAGGAGCGGCCGGTGGTGTCAGGGGAGACGCGGTGGGCGGACCGTCACAACGGCGGGCACTTCACCAAGGACGCCGTATCGCTCCCCGACCGGGTGGGCGGCCGCTGGCTGGCGAGCGGCTACCGCGCCGGGGACCTGCTGATCTTCACCATGCACACCATGCACTCGGCCGGGGACAACCACACCGACCGCGTCCGCGTCTCCTCCGACACGCGCTACCAGCGCGCAAGCGAGCCGGTCGACGAGCGCTGGATCGGCGAAGCCCCGGTCGGCCACGGCCCGGACGCGAAACGCGGTCTGATCTGCTGAACCGGCCCGCGGCGATGCGCCTCACCCATCTGACGCTGAAGAACTGGCGCAACTTCAAGCTGGCGGACTTCGATCTCCGCGACCGGATGTTCGTGATCGGCGCCAACGCATCAGGCAAATCGAACCTCCTGGATGCCCTGCGGTTCCTGCGGCAGGTCGCGTCCCCCGGCGGCGGCTTTCAGGACGCGGTGACCAACCGGGGCGGCATACCGCGCATCCGCTGTCTGGCCGCCCGGAACTTCAACCACGGACACGTCACCCTGGAGGTCGGAATCGGCGACGACCGCCGACCCGCCGCGTGGTCGTACCACGTGACATTCACCGCCGAACCGCGCGGCCGCCATCGCCCGATCCTCAAGAGCGAGGTCGTCGCGCGAGATGGCAAGATGATTCTCGAACGGCCGGACCCGGACGACGAAGCGGACCCGGAGCGGATGACACAGACCCATTTGGAGCAGGTCAATGCCAACCGCGAGTTCCGGGCGATAGTCGATTTCCTGGGCTCGATCCGCTATCTCCACCTGGTGCCGCATCTGATCCGGGAGCCGGACCGCGGGGGAGACCGAAGCGACGATCCGTACGGCGCCGATTTTCTACTGAGGGTGGCCCGGACCACGGTAAGGAAGCGCACGCGAAACCTTCGCCGGATCGGCCAAGCTCTGAAGGCGGCGGTGCCGCAGTTGGACCAGCTCGACCTGAATCAGGACGAGATCGGTCACTGGCATCTGCAGGCGCGGTACGAGCATTGGCGGCCCCGGCCGGCCAGACAGAACGAGCGAGATTTCTCGGACGGCACGCTGCGATTGATCGGCTTGCTCTGGTCTCTGCTGGAAGGGCAGCGGGACGAGGGGCCGGTGTTACTGGAGGAGCCGGAGTTGTCGCTGCATTCGTCGGTAGTCCGACAGATCCCGACCATCCTGCATCGGATTCGTACCACGGGAGGTCCGCAGGTCCTGTTGACGACGCACTCTACCGACGTGCTGGAGGATCAGGGGCTCGGCAAGGATGAGGTCGTGCTCCTGCGCCCTGCGTTGGACGGCACGGAGGCGTTTGCGGCCGGCTCCATCCCGGACATCCAGGAATTGCTCGACGCCGGCATGAGCCTCGCCGACATTCTGTCTCCGATGACCGAACCGCCAGCGGTTCGGGACCTGCCGGATCGGCTCGCGCACGTATGACGGCCGTGTACTTCGCCGTCGAAGGCGAGACGGACGTACCGGTCGCAGAGCGGATGATCCGTTTCGCAGGCCTCGATCCCCGGCCGACCCGCATAGCCGGAGGCAAGTCCCGGCTCGATCCTCGGATTCCCGAGATGAATCGATCGGGCGCTTCCATCAACTGGCTGATTCTGCGCGACCTGGACCATGACGCGCCGTGCGCATCGGCGCTGATCGGGCGCCTGCTCGCCGGGAACCGACTCGCGCCAAGGGTGCTCCTGCGGGTGCCGGTCCGAGCCATGGAGAGCTGGATGCTTGCCGACGCAGAGGGCTTCGCCGGCGAGTTCAGAATCGCCGAACGACGTCTGCCTGACCGCCCGGACGATCTGGACGACCCCAAGCATGGCCTGGTCGAGGCATGTCGACGCTCCGGACAGCGCGCGACCCGCGAGGCGATGGTGCCGCGGTCCGGCAGCGGCCGGAAGGTAGGCCCAGAGTATACGAGTCGGATCGTATCGTTCGCCCGCCGAACCTGGGATCCCGAACGCGCGGCGCAACGCTCTCCCAGCCTCAGGCGTACGCTCGCCGCCCTCCGCGAACTGGTTGCGAAGGGAATCTGGAGACCGAGTCGACCCGCCTGAGCCTCCTGCGCCCCCTCGGCTGAGTCGCTTGACCTAAATTAAGACGATCGTGTAAACTTATGCGGTCGACTTGACGGAGGTTGACATCGCCATGGCCGAGTTCACCAACCCGTTCCGCCCGGGCGCGGGCCACCCGCCGCCCTACCTGGCTGGCAGGCAAGCCGAGCGCGACGAGTTCCTGCGGCTGCTCGGGCAGCGCACGATTCTGGAGAATCTGGTGCTGACCGGACTTCGCGGAGCGGGCAAGACGGTGCTGCTCGACTCGCTCAAACCGATGGCGATACGCGACGGGTGGGCGTGGGTCGGCACCGACGTGTCGGAGTCGACCAGCATCGGCGAGGAGAGCATGGCGATCCGGCTCTGCACCGATCTGGCTCCGCTGACCGCGGATCTGGTCATGGCCGTCGGGCACGTGCGCAGGCCGGGATTATCGGCCGAACCGGAGGAGATCGTATATACGCTCGGCTATGACGCCTTGGTCGATCACTATCGTCGGACTCCCGGCCTCTCCCTCGACAAGATCAAGGCGGTGCTCGAGACGGCATGGAGCGCGCTGTCGAAGGAACGAGACGTACGCGGCATCATCTTTGCCTATGACGAGGCGCAGAACCTCACCGATCGGTCGGCAAGAGATCAATATCCGCTGTCGCTGTTGCTCGACGCCTTCCAGTCGCTCCAGCGCAAGGGACTTCCGCTGATGCTGGTCCTGACCGGTCTTCCGACGCTGTTCCCCAAGCTGGTGGAGGCGCGGACGTTCGCCGAACGGATGTTCAGAGTCGTGTTCCTGAACCGGCTGAACAGAACCGAAAGCGAGGAAGCGATTCGCCGACCGATAGCCGATACCGACTGTCCGGTTCGTCTCAGCGACCGCTCGGTAGCCAGGATCGTCGACCTGTCAGGCGGTTATCCCTATTTCATCCAATTCATCTGCCGGGAGGTATACGACGCGTTCATGCAGAGAGTCGACCGGGGCCGACAGGGCGCCGTTCCCGCGGCCGAAATCGTGCGGAAGCTCGACACCGACTTCTTCGCCGGCCGCTGGGCGCGCGCGACCGACCGGCAACGGGCTCTGCTGTTCGCGATAGCGCGGCTGGAACACTGCGACGAGGAGTTCACGGTCCAGGAGGTCGTACAGGAATCGCGGCGAGGCAAGGAGAAGCCGTTCGGCAGCAGCCACGTCAACCAGATGCTCGCCGCGCTCGCTACCCAGGGCCTGGTGTACAAGAATCGCCACGGCCGATACTCGTTCGCCGTCCCGTTGCTGGGCCGTTTCATCCGCCGGCAGGTACCGGACGGCTCGACGTAAGTGGGCAGCGGTGCGGGGCGTACAGTACCCTCGCCGCCATGCTGTACGAGCGTATGGTCGAACGCGAGCGCGCGGGAACGCCGGTCAGGATCGGTCTGATCGGCGTCGGCACCTTCGGCGCCCAGATCGCCGGCCAGATACGCCACGTGCCCGGCATGCGGCTGGCGGCGATCGCCGACCTGCGCGTCGATGCCGCCGCCGCGGCGATCGGTGCGGGAGCGGACGCTTCGGCCGGCCCGCCGCTGCGCGCCGGCTCCGCCGATCAGGTCGCGGAGGCGGTCGCCGCCGGTACGCCGGTGGTCACCGCCGACGCCGGCGCGTTGATCGACAGCCCCGTCGACATCGTCGTGGAGGCGACCGGGCTGGTCGAAGCGGGGGTCCGGCACGCCTACCGCGCCATCCTGGCCCGCAAGCACGTGGCCATGGTCACGGTCGAAGCCGACGTGCTGGTCGGCTGCCATCTGCGCAAGCTCGCCGAAGCCGCCGGCGTGATCTACAGCCTGGCCTACGGCGACGAGCCGGCGCTGGCCGCGGAGCTCTGCGACTGGGCGCGGACGCTCGGCTTCCGGCTGGTGGCCGCCGGCAAGGGCACGCGCTTCACGCCGAGCTTTCGCAAGCTCGATCCGGACGACGTGCCGCGGGTCTACGGCTTCAGCGGCACGGACTACAACGCGCAGATGTTCGGATCGTTCCTGGACGGCACCAAGCACGCGATCGAGGTGGTGGCGCTGGCAAACGTGACCGGGCTGCCGCCCGACGTGCGCGGGCTGCACTTCCCCACCGCCGACCTGCGCGACATCCCCGACGTGCTGGCCGCGAAGGATCGGGGCGGGATACTGAACCGCGAGGGTGTGGTCGAGGCGGTGAGCGCCATCCATCCCGACGACACCTTCGTGGAGCGCTCCCTCCGCGGCGGATTGTTCGCCGTGATCGACGGACCGACCCCGCAGATCAACGCATCGCTCGCCTCCTACGGCGACATCACCGGCATGATCATCGGCAAG
This sequence comes from Spirochaetia bacterium, assembly GCA_965203515.1. Taxonomy (GTDB): domain Bacteria; phylum Spirochaetota; class Spirochaetia; order SZUA-6; family Bin103; genus CATQHW01. The sequence goes on along the minus strand of OZ241907.1, from coordinate 1,816,351 downwards.
CGCTCCGGCTACGCGATGATCTACCGGCCGCAGCACTTCATCGGGCACGAAATGCCGATCGGCCTGGCGCGGATGGCGGTGCTGGGCGACGACGTCGGCGCCCCCACGCACCGCGCCGCAGAGGTGGTGGCGGCCGCCAAGCGGCCGTTGCGGGCCGGCGAGACCCTGGACGGCGAGGGCGGCTACACCGTGTACGGACTGGCCGAGCGGCGCGCGGCGGCGCGCGCCGGCCGCCTGGTGCCGATGGCGCTCACCCACGGCGCGGTCGCCGCCGCCGACATCGCCGAGGACGAGCCGATCACCTTCGACAACGTCCGCGTGCCGCCGTCGCTCAGCCTCAGCCTCTGGCAGGTGCAGGAGCAGACGGCGGCGCCGGATTGACGGCGTTGCTCCGAACCGGCAGATTGGGCCGGCGTATGGCGACATTCGAGGAGGGCTTCGACGCCGTGGAGACCGCGGCCGGCCGCTTCGTAGGAGCCGCGCTCGCTCGACCGATCCGGTCGCTTCACCGCGTCTCCTGCGCGTCCGCGGCGCCGCGCGCGTAGACCGCGAAGAGGCGCGCGTCCTCGGCGCGGATGCCGCGGAAGTCGAGCTTGACCCGGTAGGCGCCGAGCCCGGCCGGGACGGTCGCACCGCCGCCCCAGGTCACCGGCACGTCCAGGCCGTCGCGGTCGATGACGGCGGCGCCGCTGCCCGAGTAGCCGGCGATCGGCCGGAACCGCTCGTCGGTCAGCTCCACGGCGACCTGCGCGTGCGGTCCCAGGCCGCTCACGTTGAGGCTCAGCGCGGTGTCGCCGGACGGCTCGATCGCGCAGCTCAGCGCGTGCGGGGCCGGCAGGTCGACGAGCTGCTTCTCCCGGAAGACCTGCAGGAAGCCGAGCCGGTCGCGCTCCCAGCTCGCCAGACGAACGTCGCTGCCGGCCCACAGCTCGTACCAGAACAGCGTGCGGTCGCCGTGGTTGAGCATGCCCTGGCCCTGCATCAGCGCCGGCGAGCTGCCGGCCGGCAGGCCGGGCTCCTCCAGCGCCGGAATGAACCGGTAGTCCGGCACCGGTTCGCGGTAGTGCAGCGCGTCCTGGCTCACCAGCAGCCCGAGATCCATGGTGATGAAGCGGCGGCTGCCGGACGGCGTGCCGTGCCACATGCCGTACACCCCGACGATGACGTTGCCCCGATCCCAGCAGCAGGTGCCCAGGTGCACCTCCTCGGCGGTGTTCCAGTCGTGCATCACCCGCCGCGGCGGCAGGCCGTCGCGCCGGAATCCGAGCGCCGGCGCCTGCGTCCAGTGCTCGAAGTCGCCGGACGCGAAGGTCACCAGCTTGCGGGCGCGGCCCCACTGAGAGCCGTGCCAGCCGAACTCGTCCTGTCCGTTCACGTAGTAGCAGCCGCCCCACTTGAGCAGACCGGCCATCTCCAGCGGCGGCCCGACCGGGTTGCGGTCCGGCGCCTCCCAGCGCAGCCCGTCGGCGCTGAAGGCGACCGCCAGCCGGTTGCCGTAGCGCCCGCTCTCGATGCACATCTTGAAGCGCCGGCCCGGGTGCGGATCGTCCGGGTCGTGGATCACCGGCGCCGCGCTGATGACCGGCGCTCCCCCGAACAGATCGACGATGTTGTTGTCGCGGCTGCCGCCGTACTCGACCAGACCGAGCGACGGCTTCTCCCAATGCACGCCGTCGCGGCTGACCGCGTAGCAGACCCGCCGGCCGCCGGTCCCGTCCAGCGAACCGATGCTCTCGTACCACATCCGCAACTCGCCATCGACCTTGGCCACCGCGCCGTAGTAGCGCACGGCGACGTCGTCCGGGGCGCCCTGCGGCCCGCGGCTCACCACGATCGGGTTGGCGCTGCCCGGCTCCTTGCCCGGTACCAGGTCGAGCTTGAGACCGGTGGTGAAGGGGAGGCTGTGGTCGTCGAATGCAAACAGGACCGCCTCGCCGACCGGTCCGTTGGTGCTGCCGTTCCTGACGGTGATCACGCGGATGCCCCCGCCTACACGCCGGCCGGGACGCCGAAGGGGCGGCCGGCAACCTCGACCGGCATCGGCCAGGTCGGCCCCTCGCGCACGGCGAACTTGTCGCCAAGACCGCACAGCCACATGAACAGGCGGGCGGCATCGCGCGAGCTGCGGTACTGCTCGCCGAAGCGCGGTTCTTCCAGCCAGTAGTTCGCCGTGGCGAAATCGAAGTCCGGCTCGCGGAGCCAGTCGCGGGTCGGCGGCGCGGTGCGGTGATAGGTGCCGGTCAGCATGTAGCGCATCCCGGCCGCGGTCGACCTGGCGCGCCGATGCCACATCGGGTACGCGGTGAAGTAGATCGACCCGGCCGGCGCAGTCGACTTCCAGATGCCGCGGATCGCGTCGTAGTGCGCCATGAACCGCACCTGATTGGTGACGTGGTGCGAGCCGGCGACGAACTCGGTCGGCCCCATCTCCTCCGGACAGGCGGTCGGGTAGTAGAACCACTTGAGGGTGTCGAGCCGGCCGTCGAACATCGAGCCGCCGTCGATGTGCCACTGGTTGGCCGGCACGGGGCTCTCCTCCCGGAACCAGGTGGCCCAGTTCGGCAGCGAGAAGTTGGCGCCCAGCAGCGACCGGGCCACGCCCGCCGCCGCCGGGTTGGCCAGCACCGACTCGACGAACCATTCCTGCTGCGTGAAGGAATGCATCTGCCGCCCGCCGCGCTCGAACCGCTCGGTCATGGCGGCGACCACGCGCTCGTTGATCTCGGCCGGGACGGCGGCTTCGATCATGTGGTAGCCGGTCTTGCAGAACTCCAGGACCTGCGTGTCGGTCAACGTCGGTTCGCAATCATGGGTACGCATGGGCCTTAGTATAACCCGCGCCGCGCGCCGTGCGCCGCCGCGGGCCGCTGCCGGCCGGCTATGCTGCCGGCGGCTATACTGTCGGGCATGGCAGTCATCTCCCACGACATGGACAACTTCAACCTGGCGGTCAACACGCACGTCGACCCGCGCCGCGTGCAGCCGGTCGACGTCGGCGCCGACCGCCAGCTCCTGGTCGACGATTTCTTCCTGGCGATGGGCCGCGGCCACGAGCAGTACCCGCGCGGCATCTCCTGGACGCTCGGCACGGTCGACAAGCACGGCGCGGCGCTGTTCGAGGGGCAGCGGCCCTGGGAGGAGGGGTCCGCCTGGCTGACGGTCCTCAATGACGATGGCCGCTACCGCATGTGGTACAACTCCTACCATCCGGAGGCCCGCAGCGGCCTGTTCCTGAGCTACGCGGAATCGGGCGACGGCCTGGAGTTCACGCGCCGCGAGCTGGGTCTGGTCGAGGTGGCCGGCTCCACGCGCAACAACGTGGTGTTCGACGGCGGGCTGGCCGGCGTGTCGCCCGAATCGGGCAACGTCTTCATCGACCCGAACGCCCTGGACGGGGAGCGCTACAAGCTGATCTACACCGACTGGTGGGGGCCGGAGATCGCCGAGCTGCCGTTCACCCATAACGTGGGCATGCTGCGCGGCGCGGCGTCGCCGGACGGCCTGCGCTGGACCCGCTACTACGACAACTTCCTGGGCAAGTACTGCGACTCGCAGAACAGCGCCTGCTGGGACCACACCCTGGGACGCTACGTCGCCTACCACCGGACCACCGCCGAGCACAGGGCCCTGCACGCCGGCAGCGTGAGCGTCCGCGGCGAGCGGCGCGGGCGCGCCGTGGGCCGCCTGGAGTCGGTCGACTACCGCAACTGGGAGAGCACCGGCATCGCGCTGGCCGCCGACTTCCACGACACCCTCGACACCGACATCTACAACAGCGCCTACGCGCGCTATCCGTACTCGCCCAACCTGCACTTCATGTTCCCGTCCTTCTACCGACACTACGAGGGGACGTTCGAGGTGCAGGTCTGCACCAGCCGCGACAACCGCGCCTGGTTCCGCGCCAACCGCGATACCTTCATCCCGCTGGGCGCGCCCGGCGAGTTCGACTGCTTCATCGTGTCGGTCGCTCCCGGCTTCGTGGCGGTCGACGACGACACGCTGGCGCTCTACTACCGATCGGGCGACGGGCCGCACGGCGGCTCCAAGCCGATCGAGCTCGACTACGCGCCCAGGAGCCGCGTCAGCCGCGTCACCTTCAAGCGCGACCGGATCATCGGCATCAAGGCCGGCGCGGAGCGCGGCCAGTTCATCACCCGGCCGCTGTCGTTCTCCGGGTCGCGGTTGCTGGTGAACCTGGAAGCGCTGGGGCCGGAGGCGGAACTGACCGCGCAGCTCGCGTCGGTGCAGAGCGGCGAGCCGATCGACGGCCACGCCTTCGACGACTGCCGGCCGTTGCGCGCCGACGCGCTCGACGGGGCGGTCCGCTGGAGCGGCCGCGACCGGTTGCCGGCCGACCTGGCGGGCCGGCCCGTGCAGCTCCACGTGCGCCTGCGCGCCGCCCGCCTGTACGCGTTCCAGTTCGCCGCGTAACCTGCCGCCATGGACCGCATAGTCGATACGCACTGCCACTTCTGGTGGCGGGAGACCAATAGCTGGCTCGACCCGAGCTGGGACATCCTCTACCGGGACTACACGCCGGTCGAGCATCAGGCGGCCTCGCGGCCGGTCGGCGTGACCCGCTGCGTGATCGTCGAGGCCGGCGCTACCGACGCCGAAAACCAGTCGATCATCGACTGCGCCGCCGAGTACGACTTCGTCGGCGGACTGATACTGCGCGCCGACCTGGATGACCCGGGACTGGGACGCAAGCTCGACGAGTGGCAGAAGCTGCCCAAGTTTCGCGGCGTGCGCATGAACTTCGAGGCGCACCCCGACCCGGATATCGCCGCCAGACCGGCGGTGATCGACGGGCTCAGGGAGCTGGCGCGGCGCGGCCTGATCCACGACTTCCTGCCGCTGGTGCGCCATCTGGACGGCATCGCCGCCTCGATCGAGCGAGTGCCGGATCTCAAGTGCATCATCGAGCACTACGGCAAGCCCGACTTCGACGGCGCGCCGGAGCCGGCGTGGGAACGGGCCATGCGGCGCATCGCCCGCGACACCGGCGCGTTCTGCAAGCTGTCGCTGTCGCCGCAGGTGACGCGCGTTGCGGAGTACCTGGACCGTCCAAAGCGGGGCTGGCCGATCGACGCGATGCGCCCGTACACCGCCTTCTACCTGGACGAGCTGGGGCCGGATCGGTTGATCTGGGGCAGCGACTGGCCGGTGGCGCTGCTCACCACCGATTATGCCGGCATGCTCGCCACCCACCGCGAGCTGCTCGGCCCCCTGACCCCGGAGACGGAGGTCAAGCTGTTCCGCACCAACGCGGAAGCGTTCTACGGCGTAACCGCGTAACCGGCTCGGCGGGCCTCGCCGCCGCCATGGCCTCGCCGCCGCCATGGCCTCGCCGCCGCTATGGCCTTGAGCTTTCGTGGACGAGGGGTGGGCACGGGATACGTGCGCACATATACTGTGCGCATGAACCTTACGCTGTCACTGGACGACAAGGTGGTGGCCGAGGCTCGAAAGTCGGCCGCAGCACTCGGGCTGAGTCTCAATCAGGCAGTGCGGGATTACTTGACGGTCCTCGCGGGCCGAAGCTCCGCCGACGACGAGATCGCCGAAGTCCGCCGCCTCTCCGAGCTGGCGTGCGGCGACCGCGCCGGCTGGCGCTTCGACCGCGACGAGCTGCATCGGCGTGCGTAGCTTCCTGGACAGCAACGTGCTGGCCTACACCGACGATGCCGGCGACAGAGCGAAGCAGGCGAAGGCGTTGGCTCTGTACCAGACCTGCCGGAGCAGCGGCAGCGGCGTGATCTCGATGCAGGTCCTGCAAGAGTATTTCGTGACCGCGACTCGCAAGCTCGGTGTGGCCGCCGCAGTGGCGAGGCGCAAAGTGGAGCTGTTCGCAAAGATGGATGTCGTGATTCCGCAGACCGAAGACATCCTGGCGGCCATCGATCTGGTGCGCCTGCACTCGGTGTCGTTCTGGGACGCATTGATTGTGCGCGCCGCGCAGGTGTCACGATGTTCGGTACTCTACTCGGAAGACATGCACTCCGGATGGAGGATCGACGGCCTTGAGATAGCCAATCCGTTCGCAGGCTGATCGGCCGCGGTTCAAGGGTCGATGACATCGCCGTTCCAGAGCCGGTGCAGGAACTCGCGCACCGGCACGATCTCGATGCCGGCGACCACGCGCGCGGCCGATTCCGTGCAGACCACGATGCGCCGCTGCCACGGCGCTTCCTCGGCGATGCGCCGCAGGCCGGTCAGGTCGCGGCCGGTCACGGCGCCGGTCGCCTTGACCTCGATCGCCGCCGCGTCGCCGACCACGAAGTCGACCTCCGATCCGTCCGAGGTCCGCCAGTAGGTCAGGCCGCGGTGGTCGCGGTGATACGCCTGCCAGGCGCGCAGCTCGCAGAAGATCAGCTGCTCCAGCGCGCGCCCGAACGCCGGGCTGCCGGGCCGGACGTGGGTCACGCCGGCCAGCGCGTTGGCGACGCCGGGGTCGAACAGGTAGAACTTGGCGCGTGCTACCGGCTTGCGCCGCGGCCGGCGGACCCGGAACGGCTGCAACAGGAAGCCGGTGAGCGTGTCTTCCAGCACCTGGAAGTACTCGCGCACGGTGCGCGGCGGAACCGCGGCGTCCGCGGCCAGCCGATCGAATACCACCTGCTCCCCGCAGCAGAGGGCGGCGGCGGTAAGGAACCGTGAAAACGGCTCCACGCCGCGCACCAGCCCTTCGGCCTGCACCTCCAGCCGCAGATAGGTCCCGCAATAGGCACGCAGGTCCTCGAGCGGATCGTCCGAGTAGTAGATCGAGGGGATGCCGCCGACGTCGACCGCCCGGAGCGGATCCCAGTCCGGGACTTCGGCGGACACGAACGGGAACAGGTGGCGGACGCGCGCCCGGCCGCCGAGCAGATTGACGCCCGCGCGGCGGAGCTTGGCCGGGCTGCTGGCGGCCAGCACGAACCGGAACCCGCGGCTTTCGATCAGGTCGTGCACGTCGTCGAGCAGGCTCGGGAGCTTCTGGATTTCATCGATGATGACCGGCCCGGAGGAGGGATCGACGGTCGCCAACTCGCCCCGCAGCCGGCCCGGCTCGCGCGAGAGGCGCAGAAACACCTCGCCGCGCAGCAGGTCGAACCGCCGGGAATCGGGGAACGTCTGGCGCAGCCAGGTCGACTTGCCGGTCTGCCGCGGTCCGAACAGGAACACGGAGCGCGTGCGCAGGTCACGGCGCAGATCGAGGCGGCGGGCCAGAGGCACCTGGTCACCCTATCCCGAATCATCATTTTCCGCAACTCAATTGCTGGAAAATGTCATTTTTCGGCAGATCAGTTGCTGAAACAAGAAACAAGGACAGCGACCGCCCGCAGCCGGCGCCGGGCGCGTTTCAGTCCGGCGGGCGCAGCTCCGCCAAGTCGGCCGGCTCCGGGGCGATCTGTTGCGAGCGCCGCCGCACGGCGGCCGGTTCGATGACCGGCGCCGCCCCCTCCACGTCGCGGATGCAACCCAGCAGCCGCTGCCGCAGCAGGGCGGCCACCTCGGCGTGACCGGGGTTGCCGGCCAGATTGCAGAGCTCGTAGCGGTCGGCGCGCAGATCGTAGAGGAACTCCTCGACGTAGCGGTCGGCGGCCGGCGCCTCGCCGCCGCTCAGCCCCGGCGCGCTGACCGAGTACTTCCAGCGCTTCGTGCGCAACGCGCGCCCCACCTGCGACTCGGAGATCTGCACGAAGACCTGATCCGGCCACTCGGCTGCGGCCGAGCGCCCGCCGGTCAGCGGCAGCACGGAACGGCCCCGCATCGCCGGCGCCTCGATCCCGGCCGCGTCCAGCAGGGTCGGCGGCAGGTCGATCAGGCTCACCAGCTCCTCCACGCGGCCGCCGCCGTCGAAGCCGGGGCCGCCCAACGCGGCCGGAATGCGGATCGCCGACTCGTGACAGGAGCGCTTGTACTCGTCGTTGCGCGTCTTGAAGTGGTTGCCGTGGTCGGAGGCGTACAGCACCACGGTATCGTCGGCCAGCCCCAGGCTGCGCAGCGCGTCCAGCACGCGGCCGAACGCCTCGTCGAGCCGCTTGACCATGCCGTAGTAGCCCGGCAGGTGCTGCTGCGTCGATCCGCCCAGCGCGGCCAGGTCGGGCGGCGCCCAGGCGCCGGTGTACCGCTCCTCGTACCCGTCGGGAGCGGGATAGTCGTCACGGTGGTTCTGGTGGTGCGGTTCGATGAAGGAGAGGAACAGCAGGAACGGCCGGTCGCGCGGCCCGCCGTCGCGGCCGTCCAGGTAGCGGATCGCGGCGTCGGCCAGGGCGTCGACCCGATAGCCCGGCAACTCCACGGGCCGCTCGTCGCCGTCGTACAGGGTCGTCCGGTAGGCGTCCGAGGTGTACTCCAGGACGTTGGAGGCCAACCAGTAGTCGTAGCGGCCGCGGTGCTCCGGCGCCACCGGGCCGATCCGGCCGCGCGGCGCCAGATGCCACTTGCCGATGCAGGCGGTCGCGTAGCCGGCGGCGTGGAAGTGATCCGACAACGTGGGCAGCGCCGGGTCGAGGGCGATCGCGTTGCGGAACACGCCGGTCTCGGTGGCGTACCGGCCGGTCTGCAGACACGCGCGGGCCGGCCCGCAGACCGGCTGACAGGTGAAGGTATGGGCCAGATGGGTGCCGCGCGCGGCGAACCGGTCGAAGTTGGGCGTCAGGCCGCTGGGGTTGCCATGAATGCCGGCGGTATCCCAGCGCTGCTGATCGGTGAAGAAGACGACGACGTTGGGGCGCGCACGGCCGAACGTCGCGCTCATGGCGCGGATGCTCGCGGCCGATGCGGCTTGCGCAGTACCGGCTGGTCGCCGCGCCACTCGATCTCGGCGACGTAGATGCCCTCCTCCAGGGTCTTTTCGTCGGCGTAGGAGCCGCGGTAGCGCAGCACGCCGGCGGCGCGGTTCAGCTTGCGCGTGTGCTCCTTGCGGTCGGTGGTCAGATAGGTGCGGCCGTCCTGCTCGACGATCTCCGTCGCGTGGTACGGCCCCATCAGATAGGCGCCGGTGCCGACGTCCCAGGTGTTGCCGCGCGCGGCGACGAACCCGGTGGGCGACGGGCTGACCGCGTGATGGAGCCCCTCGCCGTAGGTGTAGAACAGGTGCCACAGGCCGTCCCGATGCAGCACGAAGGGCGACTCGATCCCCATGGTGCCGCGCAGCGACGGCGGCAGGGCCAGCACCACGCCGTGATCGGCGATCGTCTGCCAGTCGCGCGTGCTGGCCAGCGCGACGCAGGCGTATCCCTGCCGATCCATGGCGATGTAGTAGAGCAGGTAGCGGCCGTCGAAGCGCGTCACGTGCGCGTCCTTGCAGGTCGAACCGGGCTTGCACCACGGCGGCGGACCCCATACCGGGTTGCCGCCGCCCGCGGTCCACGTCTCCAGGTCCGGCGACCAGGTGAGGTTGAAGCCCACGAACGGCGTGCCGTCCGCGCCGCCGCCGCGCACCCCGTACAGCAGGCCGTACCGCCGCGGGCCGTCCCGGTCGAAGGAAAACACCTGCGCGTTGGAGCGGCTGGCAAGGTCGAAGCGGCCCTCCGGCTCGAACAGCAGGGTGTCGCGGTAGCGCAGGCTGAACAGGTCCGGCCCCACCGCGTGGCCGCACCCCGGTTCCAGACAGACCCGGTTGGCCCGCTCGTAATCGCCCGCGCGGTACGCGGCGATCCACGCCTCGGTGTTCCGCATGTCGCCGGTCACGTAGTACAGATGCAGGTTGCTGCCGTCGTGAAAGAAGCAGTGGTCGACCTGATAGCTGCCGGCCGGCGGCGCGTAGGCGTGCACGGTGACCTCGTCGAATCCCTGCGTATCGGACGCGAAGAGCTGCCGGTGCAGGGTCAGGAAGCGCTCCTCGAACTCGGCCGGCGTCAGGCTCACCCCGAACTCGGGGTCGAGCGGGTCGGCGCCGGCAGGGACGCGGTCGGCAGCCATGGGTCCGGATCGGCGCGGAGCGGCGCTACCAGCGCACGCCGCGCAGCTCCAGCTCCTCGGCGCGCAGGCAGGCGACGGTGTGATCGCTGCCGTCCTCGATCGGTTGCAACGCCGGCGCCTCGGTCTTGCACCGCTCCTCCGCGTAGGGGCAGCGGGTGTGGAACGGGCAGCCGGCCGGCGCGTCGGCCGGGTCGGGCACGTCGCCCTGCAGGATGATGCGGTCCATCTTGGCGCGCGGGTTTGGCACCGGTGCGGCCGACAGCAGCGCCTCCGTATACGGGTGCAGCGGTTCGCGGAAGATCGCCTCGGTCGTACCCATCTCCACGATGCGGCCCAGGTACATCACCCCGCAACGGTCGCTGAAGTGCCGGACGATGCCGAGCTCGTGGGTGATGAACAGGTAGGAGAGCCCGTGCTCGTCCTGCAGCTTCTGCATGAGATTGAGTATCTGCGCCTTGACCGAGACGTCGAGCGCCGAGGTCGGCTCGTCGGCCAGCAGCAGGCGCGGGTTCATGGCCAGCGCGCGCGCCAGACCGATGCGCTGGCGCTGGCCGCCCGAAAAGGCGTGCGGATAGCGCCCCATGTGCCGGGCGTCCAGACCCACGTCCTCCAGCAGCTCCCCCACCCGCTCGCGGAGCGCCTCGCCGTCGGCGACGCCGAAGTTGCGCAGCGGCTCGCCGACGATGTCGACGACCGTGAAGCGCGGATTGAGCGACTGGAACGGGTCCTGAAAGAGCATCCGTACCTGCTGGCGCAGCAGGTTGATCTGGTCCCGGTCGACGTCGGTGACGTCGAGGACGGCGCCGTCGCGCGCGTGGAAGCGGACGCTGCCGCCGGTCGGCTCTACCGCCCGCACGATGCTGCGCGCCGTGGTCGACTTGCCGCAGCCGCTTTCGCCGACCAGGCTGACCGTCTCACGCTCGCGGATCTCCAGGCTGATACCGTCGACCGCCTTGATCCAGCCGGTGTGCCGGCGGAAGAACCCCTTGCGTATCGGGAACCAGGTCCGCAGGTCGTCGATGGCGAGCACCGACGCGCCGCCGGGGCCGTCGGTGCTCGCTGCGGTTGCCCGCCGGGCGTCCTCGCCGTCGCCGGCCGCCGCGGCCCCGGCGGGTTGCGCGGCGGCGCGCCGGTGGCGGCCGATCGACCCGCCGGCGGCAGCCGCCTCGTCGGCTACGCCGCTGTCCGGTTCCGCTCCCAGCTCGATCTCTTCCGAGTGCAGGAAGCAGCGGACGACGTGGTCGGTCTCCAGTTCCACCAGGGCCGGGACGTTGCGGTCGCACACCCCTTCGATGAAGTGATCGCAGCGGTTGCGGAAGGCGCAGCCGGTGGGCCGCGAGTACGGATCGGGGACGGTGCCGCGGATGCTGGCCAGCGCGCCGCGCTCGTGCTCGCCGCTCGGCAGCGAGCCGATGAGCGCCTGCGTGTAGGGGTGCTTGGGGTTCTCGAACAGGCGGGTGACGGAGGTGCGCTCGACCACCCGGCCCAGGTACATGACCACCACCTCTTCGGCGATCTCGGCGATGACCGCCAGGTCGTGGGTGATGAACAGCACCGACATGTCGAAGCGCTGCTGGATGTCGCGCATCAGCTCCAGCACCTGCGCCTGGATGGTCACGTCGATGGCGGTGGTCGGCTCGTCGGCGATCAGCAGGCGCGGATGGTTGATGAGCGCCATGGCGATCATCACGCGCTGCCGCATGCCGCCGGAGAAGTTGAAGATGTAGGAGTCGAGCCGGGTTTCGGCGCGCGGGATGCCGACGTCGCCCAGCATCTTGACGGCGATCTCGTTCGCCTGCTCCTTGGACATCTCCGGGTGATGGACCAGCACCGCCTCGCGCAACTGGTTGCCGACCGTGTGCAGCAGGCTCAGCGCCGCCATCGGCTCCTGGTGGATGTAGGCGATCCGGTTGCCGCGGATCTGCCGCAGCCGCTCCGCCTTGGGCAGGTAGTCGGTGAGCACTTCAGGCTCGGCGCCGTCGTCGCCGTGCAGGATGACCCGCCCGCCTTCGATCTCGCCCGGCCACGTCTGAATCTGCAGGATCGACTGCGCCAGCACGCTCTTGCCGCAGCCGCTCTCTCCCACCAGGCCGACCGTCTTGCCCTTGTCGATCGACAGGGAGACCCCGTCCACGGCGCGCACCACTCCCGCCTTGGTTCGGAACCAGGTGCGCAGGTCGTCGATTTCGAGGAGGGTCTCAGCCACGGTCGTCCGCAGGCCGGCGGCTACCAGACGCGCCGCAGGTCGACGATCACGTCGATCGGCCCCGCCTGATAGCGGATCGAATCCGTGCACGTGTCGGATTGCCCGTACCGTTCTCCGGAGAGCAGGAAGCGTTCGATGGCGTGGTGTTCCGGATTCACCACCCAGTACTCCGGCACCGAGAATTGCTCGTAGAGACGCCGCTTGATCTCGCGGTCTTTCCGGCGGCTGGACGGCGAGACGATCTCGATCACCAGGTCCGGCGGCCCCAGGACGCGGGACGGAGAGATCATCCGCATGCGCGACGCCCGGATCACGAAGATGTCCGGCACCACGATGTCGTGATCGGAGAGCTGCACGTCAGTGGGGGCGTTGAACACGACGCCGGCGCCGGTCAGCTCGATCGCTTCGTAGAGCAGGAACTGCAGCCGCCGGGAGACCGTCTGGTGATTGGTGCTTGGCGATGGCGACATGAAGTGATCTCCATCGATGATCTCGTGGATGTTGTTGTCGTCCGGGAGCAGCAGGTAATCGTCGTAGGTCAGCTTGACGGGTGACCCGGTGAAAGCGCCCATCGAGCCTCGATCGTAGGAGAATCCGAGGCGACCGTCAATCCGCGGGGCCGATGCACGGCGCGGAGCGCGTCAGACGTCGCGCGATTCGTTCGACTGCCCGGCGCTCGACCGCCCGGAGCGCCGGCGCAGGGAGCGGCCGAGCAGCAGCGCCGCGGCCGCCGCCGCCATCAGCACGGGAACCGTGACCGCGGCCGTCGTCAGGTTGCCCGGCTCGACCTGCAGGGCGACCAGCACGGCAAAGACCGCCTGCACGACGCTGCCGCCGCCCAGCACCACGCCGAGCGCCATGGCCGCGCGGGACCAGACCGTGCCGAACCGGTGCGACCAGACGTAACGGAAGGAGACCCAGACCGCGTAGGCCCAGCCGCCGGCCAGCACGATCATGATCAGCGACCCGGCCGCCGACCGCCGGGTGCCCGCGCGGGACGCCCCGGCGCCGGACGACTCGACCGCTGCGAACACCACCGGGCTCACCATGTCGAACAGCAGCACGAAGAAGTAGGTGGCGGCCAGGGCGACCACCGGCGACAGGATACGGCCGGCGATGCGCTCGTTGCGCGCCGCCGGTGCGCGCGGGCGCGGAACTTCCTGCACCGCGGCAGTCTATCCGCGCACGGCGGCCGCAACCACCGAACCGGTTGGCGGCCTCTCGCGCGCCGCGCTCACGACGGCGCCACTCGCAGGCTGCGCAGGCGGTTGAGCGCCGCCGCGATCTCCAGGGTTCGGGCATACGCCCGGTCGCCGAAGCCCGGCTCGGCCAGCGCTTCGAGCCCGTCCGCCCGGATGGCGGCGTCAAGCGCGGCCAGGATCGCCGGCAGATCGCGGCGGCCGTCGCACAGCCCGCGCGCGATCCGCAGCAACGCGTCGCCGATCATCCGGCACTGCGCCGGGTCGACGATCTGATATTGCAGGCTGACGTCGATCTCTTCGCGCCCGTACTCGATCGACCGCGTCCTGACCGCCCGTACCCGCTCGGGCCGGCGGCCGCGGCGCGGATCCAGACCGTCCGGCAGGGGGACCCGCGGCGCGGCCGGCGGCCAGTCGTCGGGGGCGCGCGGCTCCGCCTCGCCCAGCGGCCGGGCTGCCGCGACCTCCCGCGCCCGATCCGTGACGTCGCGCGGCTGGTAGGCGTCCATGCGAATGACGCGATCGGCGACGTCCAGATAGTCGCCGGCGCCGCCCACCACCAGCACCGACGACACGGAACGGGTTTCCCAGAGCTGGCGCACGCGGTCGATGTAGGGCGTGATCGGTTCGCGGTCGCCCGGCACCAGGAGGCGCATGCGCGCGTCGCGGATCATGAAGTTGGTGGCGGCCGTGTCCTCGTCGATCAGCAGGCCGGTCGCCCCGGCCTCCAGCGCTTCGACGATCGCCGCCGCCTGCGAGGTGCTGCCCGAGGCGTCGTCGCTGTCGAAGCGGCGCGTCTCCCGCCCCAGCGGCAGGTCGCGAATGAACGGGGTCAGGCAGACGGCGCGCACCGCCCGGCCGTCCTCGGCGCGAACGGTCGCCAACGTTCCCGCCGATACGCACCGCTCGCGCCCGTCGCCGGGCGCGTGATCGTAGATGCCCAGGGCGAGCGCCTGCAGCAGCGTCGACTTGCCGTGATAGCCGCCGCCCACGATCAGCGTGACGCCGGCGCGGACCCCCAGCCCGCGCAGCGTGCCGGCGTGCGGCGCGTGCAACTCCACCGCCAGGGCGTCGGGAACGCGTAGCGGCAGCGCGTCCTGCAGCGGGCGCGGATCGACGCCGCTGCGGCGCGGCAGCACGCTCCCTTCCGCCAGAAACGCGATCAGCCCGCGCTCGCCGAGTTCCGCGCGAAGCGCCACCTGGTCCTCAACGACCTGCACGTGGGAGCGCAGCGCGCTGAGGTCGAGCCCGCCGGCCACCTCCCGGATCGCGGCAGGCAGACCGCGGACCAGCAGGTCCGCCGCGGCCCGGCCGAGGATCCGGCGCCCCGCCGCCGGCAACCCGGCGCACAGGCGGACCCGCGCGCCGCCGTCCGCGTCGACCACGACGCCGGTCCGCTCCAGTACCTCCTGGCCGGCGGGGCTGATCTCCAGCAGCCCGCTCTTGCCGCTCCCCGCGCTGCCCGAGCACCGGGACAGCGCCGGACGCAACGCCCGTTGCAGAAGATCGGCGGTCGCGCGGCGCGCGTCCCGGCCGCTCCGCGCCCAGTCGGGCAGTCCCAGGGCGGCGGCGGGGAGGTCGACGCGCAGGCGGCTCGGCGCCGCGAACGGATCGCCCTGCACGTGCTCGAAGCGGAGCGCGCAGCCGCCCAGCGCATAGCGACGGCCGCGCAGCTCCTTGTAGCGGGGGTAGGGCCGGCCGTCGATCCGGGTCAGGTCCCGCGCCAGCATGTCGTCACTCATAGCCGGTCTCCGTCGATACCGCGACCGCGGCGGGTCTCAGGCGCCTTCCAGCAGCGCCGCTACCTCCGCGGCAAGGCCGGCCAGCTCGCCCAGATCGCGCAGGCCGGCGACGGTGGCGCCGCGCAACGGCACGCCGTTCCGCAGCGCGTCGCGCTCCCGCTCATGCTCGATGTCGCCCGGCATATAGATGCGATCCACGCCGGGGGCGCGCGGCGCGCCGCGCACCTGCCCCGTCAACCGCGCCATGCGCTCCTTGAACTCGGCCAGCGGCACCAGCGGCTCGATATCGACGGCGATGAAGCTGTGCGCCTGGTCGCTGCGCCCGGCGGGGTCGCGTACCCAGTCGCGCATCTCCGCCATGATCGCGGCGCCGCCCAGCACGCCGGTCAGGCACTCGATCATCAGCGCCAGCCCGGAGCCCTTGTAGCCGCCGAACGGGACCAGCGAGCCGCCCCGCTTCATCACGGCCGGATCGGTCGAGGGAGCGCCGTCGGCGTCGAGCGCCCAGCCCGCCGGGATCGATCGACCTTCGCGCGCCGCGATCGCCAGCTTGGTACCGGCCACGGCGCTCATGGCGACGTCGAGGTAGACCGCCCGATCGCCGGCGCCCGGTACCGCGCAGGCCAGCGGGTTGTTGCCGACCGTTCGGCCGGCCCCGCCGGCGACCGCCATCGTCGGGTCGGCGTTGGTCATCGCCACGCCGGCCATGCCGGCGTCGGCGGCCATCTTGGCGTAGTAGCCGGCGGCGGCGAAGTTGTTGCCGTCCCGCGCCACCACGAACGCCACGCCGTGCCGGCGCGCCCGCTCGATCGCCAGCTCCATGGCCCGATACGCGACCAGCGGGCCGAGGCCGGCGTCGCCGTTCAGCACCAGCGTCGCGCCCACGTCGCGTTCGACGGCGATGCGGGGGGCCGCGTTCATGCCGCCGGCCCGGACGTGTCGAAGATACGGCGCGAGCAGCGCGACGCCGTGGCTGATGCCGCGCATCTCGTTGGTCACCATCACCTCGGCCACGATCGCCGCGTCCCGGTCCGGTACCCCGGCGGCGCGCAGCGCGCGGGCGCCAAGCTCCCGCAGGGCGGCCGCCGGGACGCGCGGCGAGCCGTCGATGCCGGCGTTCACGGCGCCCGGCTGCGCTGTCGGCCAGCCGACCCGTCCGACGGCCCGCCTGCCGGCGGGCGGGTGAGGTACGCCAGCAGCGAAGGGACGTAACGGGTCTGGCTGGCCCAGTCCTTGCCGAAGCCGGCGTGATCGGCCTCCGGGGAGGCGGTCGGCAGATCGCCCAGATCGCGCAGGCCGCGCTCCACCATCGCCCGCAGTTCGGCGTCGCCGGTAAGGGCGTGCGCGTAGGCCACGCCCTCGATCACCTGGCGGGTGTATACCGGTTGCGGGCCGCCGCCGCGGCGCCGGCACGGGGTATAGCTGAAGTGGCCGCTGGCGGCGTCGTAGGTACGGCGGATCAGCCAGCGCACCCCGCCCGTGATCGCCTCCGCGACCCGCCGGTCGCCGGTCAGCTCGTGGTAGCGGCGCAGGCCGGAGAGCAGCACGCCGACCATGAAGCCGGCCTCGCCCCGCTCGCGCGGTGGCTCGCAGCCGCAGTGACCCTCCTTGAGCACGCGCTCCCAGCCGCCGCCCGGCTCCTGCCGTTCCAGCACGCGGGCGACGATCAACGCGGCGGCGTTGAGGTAGCGGGGCGAGGCGCTCATGCGCGCCAGCGCGGTGAGGTGGATCAGGTGCCAGCCACACTCGCGGCAGTTGGCGAAGTCGTAGTGCTCGATGCCGCCGGCGAAGTCCTTGAGGCCGGCGCCGAGCAGCCAGCCGGCGGTGCGGTCGAGCGACTCGCGCAGGTTCTCGTCGCCGGTCAGCAGGTAGTGGAGCGCCGGCCCCTCCACCCAGGTGTGCGACGGCGCGCTGCTCGAGCCGCCCATCTTGCTGCGAAACCACGGCGGCAGGTAGCCGCCGGCATGGCCGGGCATGTGGGTGTACTGAGCGCCGATCTGATCGGCGTCGGTGGAGGCGTTGATGGTGTCGACGTCGGTCAGGTGCCGCGCCGCTTCGGCGGCAAGGCTGAACCAGCGCGGATCGCCGCCGCGCAGGAACTCGCCGTAGTGCGCGAACGGCGGGTCGTATTCATTGTTGCCCCACGACCAGGCGCTCTCTCCGTACCAGTCGCCGAAGTTGACCCATCCGTATTGGCGCCGGAGGTCGCGGTCGGCGATCCACTGCTCATAGCCGCCGTCCACGGCCTGCTCGTAGCTCTCCAGCACGCCGGTATCCTTGGCGGCCAGCGGGCCGAGCACGCCGCAGCCGTTGAGCCAGTCGAGCGACGGGCGCACCGCCGGCGGCTCCTCGAACCAGGCGAGCAGCGCTTCGTCGCGCGGCCCGCAGGCCAGCAGCAGCTCGCTGGTGAGCGCCATCCCCGCCTTGAGCAGATAGCCGTCTTCGCGGAGCCAGAAGTCGATGCGGTGCCACGCCTCCGCGTCGCCGGGCCGCGCGGCGCCGCCGGGTTCGGGCAGCAGCTCCATCGCGACCTCGGCGCCGGTGACCCGTACGGCGCGCGGGCAGGTCTGCCAGAAGCGGCGCAGCGCCACGGTGAAGGGCTCCGCGTCCGGGTTCCCGGCGCCGGCTCCGGCGGCGGTGCGCACCGTGACGTGGCCGGCAACGCGGCCCGCCGCTTCGCGCGCAGCGCGGCCGTCTTCGACGCGGTACCCCTGATCGTGGTCATGGAGCAGCCGCACGGCGCCGCCCGCCGGGACCGCGGCGCCGCCGGCCGGTCCGTCCGGCCAGTCCACGAGGTCGTTGCCGGCGCGGCGGATCGTCAGCGACGCGCCGCGCACCACCAGCAGGGTCGCCTGCTCGCCGTCGGCGCCGGCGATCGCTCCGCGCGCGGTGGCGGCGTCCGCCGGCATGTCATCGACGCTGCCGCCGGCCGCCGGCGGCAGGTGCGGGGAGCTGACCTGCAGGCGGTGCACGATCCGCACCGCCTGCAGCCCGCGGTAGACGTGGACGCGGACGGTGCTGACCAGGTGCGCCACCCCGTCCCGGTCGAGATGCGCGAAGCGGTAACGGATCACGGCGCGCTGCCACCCCTGCTCCTCCAGGCAGAGGTCGCAGACCGGCCCCTGGCGGAGCTCCGCGCCGCTGCCCAGGGTGAGCGCCGCGCTGCTGCCGGCGTGCGCGGCGCGCCACGGTCCGCCGCCGGCGCGGGTCTCGATCGCCGGCAGCGGCTCGCCCGCGCCGGCGGTCACCCGCACGCGCAGCGAGTCGCCGGTCACCGACACCGCGTCCGCCGCGGCCGTGCAGCGCAGACCGCCGGCGGGAGCCGCAACGCCCGGCGCCGGCGCCGGCGTGAGGGTCACCGTCCCGGCCAGCCGGGCGTGCGGCGCGGCCGGCTGCGGCAGGCAGCCGTCGACCAGCACCCAGCTCGCCGATCCGTCCGGCCAGAAGCCGTGCGGCCGGCACTGCACCGGCGCCGCCCCGCCCGCCGCTTCCCAGCGCCCCTCGACGGCGCCGGTCAAGCGGCCGCGCGGCACCGGCACGCCGAAGGTGACCGGCAGCGCGCGCAGCTCGGCGTCGGCCAAGTTGCAGAGCTCCATCGGCACGGAGACCGGCCCGGCGGCCCCGGCGGCGCCGGCCGGCTCGCCGGTCACGGCCACGTCAGCGGTCTCCTGCCGCCCGCCGGCCTCGACGGCTCGGACCCGCGCCCGGTACCCGGCCGCCGGCGGCGCCGGCACCCCGGTCACGCCGATCGAGTGCAGGCTCCGCGCGCCCTCCTCCTCAGCGGCGGCGACCGTCTCGCCGGTGTCGGCGCGGATCACGGCGACCTCGCAACGAGCCGCCGGCCACGTGACGGCGTCGACGGCGACCGCCCACGAGCCGTCCGCGCGCCGCCGCAGGCGCGCGGTCAGACGGTCGATGCGCGGCCGGTAGTCGGTCGGCTCCGGCCGTTCCCGGAGCAGCACGACGCGCTCCAGCCGATAGGACGCATCGCCGGTACCGGTGATGCGCAACACCTCCATCTCTCCCCTGAACTCGACGGCGCGGTCCAGGACGTAGAGATGGCGCCGATTGTCGTGCCGGAACGGCGCCATGCAGCCGATCGGATCGGCGCCCAGGGTCACCTCCAGCCGGCAGTCGAAGCCGTGCTGGTCGTACATCACCACGCCGACGTAGCGCCGGCCGGTGTGGTCGCCGGTGCCGTCGATGGTGTCCCAGAAGCGATGCGTCAGGGTGGCCGGCAGGCCGGCGCGCGCGAAGCTGCGCGGCCGGTAGACGCTGCGGTAGGGGTACGCGCCGGTCAGCCCGACGTCGGGCACCAGACCGTCCAGATTCTCGGAGGCGTCGGCGCGAAAGCTCACGGTGTCGGGCGCCTCGGTCAGGGCAGCGATCCGCTCCGGTTCGGCGACGTCGATCGGTGGCAGTGGTTCCATGTCGTTTCCGGCAGTCTACCGCACGCGCGCCGCGGCGGCGCGCCATCCGGTCCCGACGGTAGACGCGGCGGCAGCCCTGCGCCACCGTACCGGCATGGGTACTGGGAACGGCTTCGAGATACGGCGCGCTGGCACCGCCGACGCGCTCGGCAACATGGTCATGGAGACCGCGACCGGCCGCCTGCTCGGCGGGGTCGGCCACAACGACCTGCGCGCCTGGTGCTATCCGCTCAATACCCCGCGCGGACTCGGCGTGACGCAGGAGTACCCGTTCGATCACGCCTTCCACAACGGCGTGTTCGTGGCGCAGGCGCGGGTGGTGCGCGGCGGCGTGCTGTCGAACTTCTGGGTGGTGCATCCCGACTGGCGCTCCCCCGACGCGGAGGTCTACAACGACCTGGGGCAGATCCGCTATCGCGACCGCGCCCAGGTCACGCCGCTGCCGACCGGGTACCGGTTCACCTACCGCAGCACATGGATCGGCTCGGACGGCGCGCCGGTGCTGGACGAGACCCGTCACTTCGACCTGTACGCCGTCGCCGACGCCACCGTGTGCGACGTCACCTCGCGTCAGACCGCCGCCTACGGCGACCTGCGGATCGAAGCCAACAAGCACGGCACGGCGGGGGTGCGGGTCCAGCCGCAGCTCCTGCCGCCGTTCGGGGGCCGGATCGTCGCCGGCCGGGGCGAGGAGGTCCATCGCGGCAGCGCGGACGAGGCGGCGTTCGGCAAGGAGCGCGACTTCGTCGCGTACGAGGCGGAACCGGCCGGCCTGGGACGCTTCGGCGTCTGCGTGCTGATCCTCGACGACACCGCGCACGATCGCCGTACCGGGCCGTGGTTCGTCCGGGACTACGGGCTGGCGATGTTCAACGCGACGATGGACGACCAGGCGTCGGTCGCCGAAGGCGATGCCTGGGAGATCGGCGTCCGCGTCGTCGCGTACGACGGAGCGGTATCGGTCGAGCGGGCCCGCTCCTGGGCGGAGGCGCGGAGCGGCGGCCGGTGACCACCACCGTCGTCGGCAGCTATCCGGTCCCCGACTGGCTGAAGCAGCGCTCGGACGATGAGGCGCTCGACGACGCCCTGACCGTGGTGCTGGACGCGCAACGGCGCGCCGGCATCGAGTTGATCGGCGACGGCGAACTGGGCCGTTGGGATCTGCAACGGCGCGCGCCGGGCGGGATGGTGGAGCGGTTCGTGCGGCCCCTGGAAGGGGTCGAGGCGGAACTGACGCGCGGCCAACTCGACGCGTACCGGTCGCGCGGCGACATGGCGTTCCGCAGCGCGCCGCCCGGCGTGGTGGTGGGGCCGCTCGGCGACGGGCGCCTCAACCTGAAGCGGGACTGGGACCGCGCCCGCGCCCGCGCGGACGCGCCGCTCAAGTTCACGGTGTCGAGCCCCTACCTGCTGGCCAAGACCGTGGCCGACGCCCACTACGGCGACCTGCAGTCGCTGGCGATGGCGTTCGCCGAGCTGCTGGCCGGCCAGCTTTCCGGCATCGACGCCGCGGTCGTGCAGGTCGACGAACCGAACCTGCCCGGCTCGCCCGCCGACGGCGCGCTGGCGGCGGCGGCGATCAACCGGCTGCTGGAGGGGGTCGAGCGCGGCGCGCGGCGGGCCGTCCACCTCTGCTTCGGCAACTACAGCGGGCAGACGCTTCAGCGCGGCGACTACGGCCGGCTGATCGACTTCATGAACGCGCTGCGCTGCCACCACCTGGTGCTGGAGACCACCCGCCGCGCGCCGGCGGAGCTGGAGCGCCTGCGCGAGGTGCGCGCCGGCCTGCGGTTGGGGCTGGGCGTGATCGACGTCAAGGACCTGCAGGTCGAGACGCCGGACTTGGTGGCGCGGCGCATCGAGGCGCTGGCGCGGACCGTCGGCGCCGAGCGGATCGCCTACCTGCATCCCGACTGCGGCCTGCGGATGCTGCCGCGCCCCGCGGCGGACGGCAAGCTGCGGGCGCTGGCCGCCGGCCGCGACCGCTTTCTGGGCAGAGGCTGACCGCCGCCGGCCGCGGGGTTTGACAAGCGGCGCGCGATCGCCCATCATGGCGGCACATACACAACTCTCATCAAGGGGGAAACACACCTATGAGAAAGCTGACCGCGGGGGGGATCGCACTGGCACTGCTGCTCACCCTCAGCATGACGGCATGGGCCGCCGGCACCGAAGAGGGGGGCGCGGCCATGGCCGGCGAGCAGATGATGATCGCCGATCCGAGCTGGACGACCGACACCAGCCCGATCACGCTCTCCTTCTTCTTCGACGGCATGGCGGGGAGCGACAGCAACCTCAACGAGCACTACGGCGACGACCAGATCACCTCCGTGTTCCTGGAGGAGACCGGAGTCGACTTCGACATGATCTTCGCGCCCGACAGCGACCAGACCATGCTCAACGTGCTGATCGCCTCCGGCGACCTGCCCGACATGATACGGATGAGCCACAACCTGCAGCAGGCCACCCAGCTCGTGCAGCGCGGCCTGGTGTGGGACCTGGACGAACTGAGCCAGACCTACGCGCCCAAGTACATGGACAACTGGGACAGCCGCATCCGCCTCTACTACCGGATGCACTTCGACGACATGGGCTTCTACTTCCATCCGGCCTACTACGTGAAGGACTGGCAGATCGAGAGCCCGTTCCTGCTCAAGGCGATGCAGGGCGTGACGGTGCTCAAGGAAGTGTACGAGCACCTCGGCTCGCCGGAGATCAACAACACCGATGACTACGTCGACCTGCTGCGCCGGGTGAAGCAGGAGTTCCCGGAGCTGACGCCCGTGCAGTCGTTGCGCGGTCCGTCCCCGGACAAGGACGGCAACCCCCGCTTGGTGGAGCGGTCGCTGCCGCTGGGCGGCCTCAACCAGCGCTTCTTCAAGCAGGACGACGGCGTGTGGATCAAGTACTGGGAGCACCCCGACTTCGTGAAGGTGCTGCAGTTCGCCAACACCCTGTTCAACGAGCAGCTCATCGCGCGCACGGAGTTCACGGACAAGCAGCCGCAGCTCTGGGGCAACGTGCTCACCAACGTCTTCTCCGAGCTGAACGAAGACGCCGACAACGCCTCCGGCTTCCACAACAACCCCACGTTCATCGAGGCGCGCAAGCCGTTGGCCGAAAAGCTCGGCGTCGATGGCGTGCGGTACTGGATGCTGCCGGCGTTCACGATCGAGCCGCACATGAAGTACGAGGTCGACGACCTGCGCGGCGGCGTGGGCGGCAGCGGCACGATGATCACCAAGCAGGCCGAGCGCCCCGACCGGGCGATCCAGTGGCTCGACTACCTGGCCCAGGATCTGACCCAGAAGCGCATCATCTACGGCTTCGAAGGGGTCCATTCCGATCCGAACACCGTGGACGGTTGGGACATCCCGTTGATCAGGGACGAAGTCCGGAAGGTCGCGGCAGAGCAGCCGATGCAGATCTACCGGGCCGAGTACGGGCTGTCCGCCATGTATCCGTTCCGGGACAAGTACTGGGGCGAGGCGCAGGGCTTCCTGTTCATCGACGACATCGGCAAGCAGATCTACCAGACCGCGTTCGCCAACTACACGGACCTCTCCTGGAACCGCGGCGTCGACAACTATCCGGCCGGCTCCGAGGAGGAGAAGGTCGCCGCGACCATCAAGGACTACTACAGCACCCAGATCTTCGAGATCATCTCCGGACCGGGGGATGAGGTGCAGGCGCGCTACGACGAGATGCTGGCCACCATGCGCGAGCTGGGGCTGGACGTGCTCAACGCCTGGTACACCGAAGTGCTGGAAGGACGCGACGCGCGCGTCCAGAAGTACAGCGTCGGCCTGTAGGGTCCGACCCGTTTCACGACATCCCGAGAGGGGCGGCGCGCCGCGCCGCCCCTCTCGCTTCCGACCGGATTAGAGCGCGATGAGCGGACTCACTCCACAGACCGTAAGCGAACTGACTCCACAGACCGTAGCCGGCCCGCTCGCGCGCCGGCGGCGCTGGGCCGACCGCGGCATCCTCGTGCTGCACCTGATGATCCTGCCGTCGCTGCTGGCCACCATCCTCTTCAAATACCTGCCGCTGTACGGGATCGTCATCGCCTTCAAGGACTACGACGTCTTCGACGGCATCTGGGCCAGCGCCTGGGCCGACAACGGCGGCTTCGAGCACTTCATCGATTTCTTCAGGGCGCCCAACTTCAGCCAGGTCCTGCGCAACACCCTGGTCATATCGGTGCTCAAGCTGGGGCTGCTGTCGCTGCCGCCGGTTGCGCTGGCCCTGATGCTCAACGAGACGTCGCACCGCGGCTTCAAGAAGACGGCGCAGACCGTGTCGTATCTGCCGCACTTCATCTCCTGGGTCGTGGTGGGCGGCATGATCTCCAACTTCCTGCGGCCGACGCCCACCTCGCCGCTCAACGCCCTGCTCCTCGCCCTGGGCTTGGTGAACGAGCCGGTAGACTTGATCAACGACCGGAGCTTCTTCGTGCCGCTGCTGATCCTGTCCGACTTCTGGAAGGAGGTCGGCTTTTCGTCGATCATCTACCTGGCGGTGATCGCCGGCATCGATCAGGAGATGTACGAAGCGTGCGAGATCGACGGCGGCGGACGCTGGACGAAGGCGATCCACATCACGTGGCCGCACCTGCTCGGCACCTTCATGATCCTGCTGATCCTGCGGTGCTCGCAGATCATGGAGGGCACCGGCGACACGTTCGATCAGGTCTACATACTCGGCACCCCGTTCATCCGCTCGGTATCGGATATCGTCGACACGCTGATCGTGCGGGTCGGCCTGGAGCACAGCCGCCACGCGTACGCGACCGCCGCGGGTCTGTTCAAGTCGGTGATCAATCTGGCGGTCCTGATCACGGTCAACAATGTGAGCTGGCGGCTGACCGGCAAGGGCCTGTTCCGATGATCGGCAGAGCGCAACCGGGCATATTGTCGCACCACCGACGAGTCACGCCGGCGATGTATCTAGGCATCTACGCGCCGCTCGCGCTGCTCACCATCTCCATCATCTATCCGTTCTGGTACTCCCTGATCAACTCGGTGAACGCCGAGCTGATCACGGGCACGCCCGCGTTTCTGCTGCCCGGCAACTACACGCTCAAGAACTATCAGGTGATCGTCGCCAACGACCGCATGTTCAACGCGTTCGTGATGTCGACGCTCCGCACCGTGGTCGGCGCCGTGTCCACGACGTTCACCTGCGCCATGTGCGCGTTCGCCCTGCGCAAGCCCAACCTGCCGTTCCGCAACGTCTATCTGGTGCTGTTCACCATCCCGCTCTTCTTCTCGGGCGGTCTGATCCCGACCTACCTGAACTTCCGCCTCCTGGGGATGCTGGACAACTTCCTGGTCTACATCCTGCCGAACCTGTTTTCGTTCTTCTACGTCATCATCATGATGACCGGCTTCAACGCCCAGCCGGTCTCGCTGGAGGAGTCGGCGCGCATCGACGGCGCCGGCTACTTCCGCATCTTCCTGCGCATCTACTTCCCGATATCGATGCCGATGATCGCCGCCATCGCGCTGTTCGCCGGCGTCACGCAGTGGAACTCCTGGTTCGATACGGCGTACTTCACGAAATCGGATCGACTGCAGACGCTGCAGTCGATCCTGCTGCGCCTCATCAAGCAGAGCAGCCCGGGCAGCTTCATTGCGGAAATGGCGGCCCTGCAGGATGAGACCAGGCACAACTATCTCAATCCCGAAGGGTTGAAGTTCGCGACCATGCTGGTCACGATCATCCCGATCGTGATGGTCTACCCGTTCCTGCAGCGCTACTTCATCAAGGGGATCCTGATCGGCTCCATCAAGGGTTAGGAATGATCGGATCGTGGCTCCGCGCCGCGGCGGCCGGGACCGCCCTCATCGCCGTCGCCGCGACGGCGGGGGCGCAGACCTTCGTCGACGTGACGGACGCCGCCGGCATCGACTACGTGCAGTTCCGGCGTTCGGCGGCCACCCCGTCGGCCATGCAGAGCTACACGACCGGCGGGGTGGCCGCCGGCGACTATGACGGCGACGGACTGGTCGATCTGTACGTCACCCGCCTGGACGACCGCGACATCCTGTACCGGAACCGCGGCGACGGCGCCTTCGCGGACGTCACCGACGCCGCCTTCGGCCCCGCTCACCTGGCCGGCGTGCAGTCCAACGGCGCCGCCTGGGGCGACATCGACAACGACGGCGACCTCGACCTGTACGTGACCAGCCTCTTCTCGCACCGCTTCCACCTGTTCGTGAACGACGGCGCCGGCTCGTTTTCCGAAGAGGCGGCCGCGCGCGGGGCGGCCATCGAAGGCCAGGACCTGCACTTCGGGTTCAGCGCCGCGTTCGGTGACTACGACCTGGACGGCTTCCTGGACCTGCACACCACCGAATGGCGCTTCCTGCGCCAGATGACCGACGGCGCGCAGAGCAATGCGCGCCTGCTGCGCAACCGGGGGGCGGAGGCGCCGGGCCGGTTCGAGGACGTGACCCGCCGCGCCGGCGTCTCCCAGCACCGCATCATCTCCGTCAATCCGCTGGCCGAGGGTCAGACCCTCACCTCTCGCTTCGTCCTGCTCGACGACGACCTCTATCCCGAGCTGGTGATAGCCGGCGACCACGCCACCAGCCAGCTCTACTGGAACCGGGGCGACGGGCGCTTCGTCAACGGCACCAGGCGGGCGCGGGTCGGCACCGACGAGTACGGCATGGGATCGGCCGTGGGCGATTACGACGGCGACGGCGACCTCGACTGGTTCGTGAGCGCCATCTACGAGGAAGGCGTGCCGTACCGCGACGGCAACCGCCTGTACCGCAACCAGGGCGACGGCATCTTCGAGGACGTCACCGATGCCGCGGGGGTGCGGGACGGATCGTGGGGATGGGGCACCACCTTCCTGGACTACGACAACGACGGCGATCTCGACCTGGTGCTGGCCACCGGCGTCGACTACGCCGGCGACGTTCCCTACACCGCCAATACCGGCGGCTTCGCCGACGACCCGATGCGGCTGTGGCGCAACGACGGCGACGGCCGGTTCAGCGAGGTGGCGCAGCAGGAGGGGCTTGCGGCGACCGGCGTCGGCACCGGCTTGGCGGTGTTCGACCTGGAGCCGGACGGCGACCTCGACCTCTTCGTGGTGCACAACAGCGGCCGCCCGGTGCTGTACCGCAACCGGACCAACCGGCCGGGAGCCGCGGGCCCGAACCGCTGGCTGCAGCTCCGCCTGGAGGGGACGGCCGCCAACCGGCAGGGGATCGGCGCGCGCATCACCGTGACCCCGCGCGCCGAGGAGCCGGAGCGGCGCCTGGTGCGGGTGCTGAGCGGCGGCAGCAACTACCTGGGGCAGAACGAGGCGATCGTCCACCTCGGCCTGGGACCCGACCTGGCGCAGGTCGCCGCCGTGGAGATCGAGTGGCCGGGCGGCGCCCGCCAGACCCTGACCGACGTCGCAACGAACCGGCGGGTGACGGTCGCCGAGCCGGTCGCCGAGGCGCCGCCAGCGCCGTGACCGGCGACCGGCGGCCCCGGGCCTACCGGGAAGCCAACCCCGCCGGAACCCCGTATGGGCGGCCGACGGTCGGATGGTTGTCCGAGTTGACCACCGGCCACCCCTGACCGCCCAGCACGCGAAACTGGTCCGCCTTGCCGCACAGCCAGCAGAACATCTCGGCGTTGTCGACCGTGTCGCGGTGCTGCTGCCGGTAGGTGAGCGGCTGGCCGAATCCGTAGTCGGCGGTCGCGAAGTCGAACCCCTCTTCGCGGGTCCAGTCCCGGCGCGGCGCCGTCGTGCGGAAGTAGTTGTACTTGAGGTTGTTGCGCACGCCGGAGCCGGTCGCCTCGCTGCGGCGATGCCAGATCGAGTAGACGGTGACGAAGATCGTACCGGCCGGCGCGGTGGTGTAGACCGACCCCCTGATACCGCCGTAGTGGCCCATGTAGTTCTGCGGGAGTTGCCCCATGGTGTAGAGGAAGTGGGAGCCGGGCAGCACCTCGGTCGGCCCCAGTTCCCGCGGCACGTCCTGCGGGTAGTAGAAGACCTGCAGATAATTGAGCGCCGGCCCGTGCGGGGAGTTGCCGTCGCGGTGCCAGAACTGGCGAGGCGAGGGACAGGCGACGCGATGGTTGCTCATCAGGACCGGCAGACCGAAGTCGCGGCCGAGCAGCGACCGCACCGCCCCCGCCGCGTCGCGCTGCAGGATCACGCCGTTCAGGAACCAGTCCTGACGGAGGATGTCGCTCGGTTCCCTGTCGCCGGTCTCCAGGTACTCCACGGTCCGCCGGTTGACGTCGTCGCCGACGACCGCTTCCAGCATCAGGAAGCCCCGCTTGCAGAACTCCAAGACCTGAGAGTCGGTCAAGGTCGGCTCGCAGTCGTGCAGTCTCACGTCGCCTCCTTCCATCGTTCCAGGATGAACTCGCAGCCCAATCCGTAGGTGCGCCGGTCGTCGAGGAGCAGCGCCATCTCCGGGAACTTGACGATGCGCCATCCGTCCGCCATCGCTTCGGCCACGGTCTGATACGGCCAATCGTCGGCGGCCTCCGGGCCGTCGCTGAACCGCCCATCGACGAACAGGCTCATGCCGATCACCCGGCTGGTCACCGAGGTCTGCTCGGCCTGCAGATAGAGCAGGTCCTGCCGGCCGCCCGGTCGCTTGATCTCGGTCGGGTTCGTCATCGGCTCCAGGTGCAGTCGGAGCTGACCACCACTCGGTCGCCTTTCAGGTACTCGGTCCGGTAGGAGCAGCTTCCCGTGATCCGCGCGTACTTGCCGGTGCCGCCCCGCAGCTCCCACGTGCCCTCGCCGCCGCCGCCGACCGCCAGGGTGCCCTCCTTCCGTATCGCATACGTATGGAGCACGTCGTCGCCTGCGCCCATGAATACGCACGGCGCCTCGATGAGCAGGCCGTCGGCCCGATTCCGGGAGAAGACCACGCATTCCGCGATGGTGTTAGCGCCGACGACGAACGGCCCGCCGCTGCTCTCGACGATCGTCATCGTCCCTTTGAGCGGCCCGCCGACGTAGGTCTCCCCGTCATGCTCGACCGTGACGTACCCATGGAGAAAGCTGCTGACCGACCGATAGGTGCCGCTCTCCTGAGCGGTTGCCGTGGAGGCCGCCGCGATCACCGCCGCCGCCGCCAACGAGGCGATCGTCGTCTTCCGTAAGCTCATGTGTTCCTCCTCCGAGGCGGGCCGGCCGCCCGCTCCCTCGTGCCGCGCGATTATCGCCAAACCGGCCAGCGCGCGCAACGACCGCGCAAAGACAGAGGCAAGACGCCGGACCGGCCGCGCCCCCCGTCCCTGCGCGCGATTGACAGGAGGCGCGGCGGGGAGCAGTGTGGCATCCATGGACGCGAACGATCTGGCCGGCGAGCTGCAGCAGTGCGTTCACCTCCTGGAGGCGGGCCGCCTGCCGGTGGAGCGGCTGCGCGCGTGCGCCGACGCCGCCCGCGCGGCGGCCGGCAACGCGCAGCGCCAACGCCAGGATATCCTCTACCTGTGGACCCTGTTCTCCTCGGTCACCTCCAAGGTCAACGGCATGGCCCTGGTCGAGGACGGCGCGGTGCAGGCGTGCCCGGAGGCGCCCGAGGACTGGCCCTACCAGAGCGTGTTGGAGGCGATGAACGACGGATGGCGGATCGTCAGCTTCCCGAACATGGCGCTGCTCATGGATGACTCGAAGACCTACGGCCTGGGCAACGAGTTCATCCTGGAAAAGCTGCGCGGCGCGCCGCCCGCCGGCTAGATCGATGGCCGCGCTCACCGGCGAGCAGCTCGACCGCTTCCACGCCGGCGGCTACCTGCCGCTCGGCGCGCTGTTGAGCGCCGCGGAGCTGGCTGCGCTCCGCCGCCGCACCGACGACCTGACCGCCGGCCGCGTCCCTCCCGGCCGCGTCGGCTTCCAGCTCGACGAAGGTTGGCGCCGCACGGCCGGCGACGCCACCGGCTACGCCTACGCCGGCCCGTCCGACGGCTACCGCAAGATCGGCGGTCTGGAGTGGGACCCGGTGTTCTACCCCGTGATCGCCGGTTCGGCCATGCTGGAGGTGATCGGCCGGCTGGTACCGCGGCCGCTGGCGATTCACCGGGCCATGATCCTGATGAAGCCCGCGCACGGCGGCACGGCGCTGAGCTGGCACCAGGACACCGGCGCCGGCTTTCCCGTTCCCGGCACGCCGTACTGCACGATCTGGACCGCGCTCGACGATGCCGGCCCGGACAACGGGGCGATGTACGTCCTGCCCGGCAGCCAGCACTTCGACGCCGACGGCCTGCCGTGGCAGGAGGTGACCGCCCGCGCCCGTGCCCGCGCCGCCGCGCAGGACGGCGACCGGGAACGGGTGGTCCTGACCGCCGCGGCCGGCGAGTCCTATCTGCTCGACCCGCGCGTGCTGCACGGTTCCGACCCCAACCCGACCGGCCGCCGGCGGAGGGCCATGAACGTGATCTACATGCCGGCCGGCGCGCCGATCACCCCGCAGCCGGACGGCCGGCCGGACCACGAGCGCCGCCTCGTCCGGGAGACCGCCGCCGCCGGGTAGCCGCTTCCGGCAGCCGCCTGCGCGTACGCGTCTTTCGCATCCGGCATGACGCCCAACCTCCTGCTGATCGTCACCGACCAACAGGCGCGCTCCACCCTGGCCGCCTACGGCAACGACCGCATCCGGGTGCCGCGCCTGAACGCGCTGGCCGAGCGCAGCACGGTCTTTCACCGCGCGTACTGCGCGCAACCGGTCTGCGGTCCGGCGCGCGCCGCGCTCTTCAGCGGCACCTGGCCGCACTACAACGGCCAGCTCACGCTGGACCGGCATCCGATGCACGACCACGTCCCGTGCCTGACCGATCTGCTCGACGACCGCTGGGCGTGCGGGTTCTTCGGCCGCAGCGGCCACCATCGCTATGCCGGCGGACCGGCGCCGCGCGCCGGCGGCATCGACGAGCTCGACTTCGACGACGGCGCGCCGGCGTCGGTGCTGCGCGCGCACGGCCTGACGCCGCTGGATGGCGTCCGCTTCGGCAAGCGGGACCGCCCCTCCATACCGGAGCATCTGGGCGGGCCGGCCAACATCGCCGCCAAGGCGTGCGACTTCATCCGCCGACACTGCCGCCGGCCGTTCGCCCTCACCCTCTGCTTCTACGAGCCGCACGATCCGCTGTCCGGCCCGCTGAACGACCTGCATCCCTTCGACCAGGTGCCCCTGCCGGCCAACTGGTCCTGTCCGCCGGCCCCGGATCAGCCGCGCAAGGCGCTGCTGGAGCACCGGTGCGTGCTGCGGCACGGCAAGGACGGCATCTCGCTACGGTCCGAGCAGGCATGGCGCCTGCTGATCCAGCGCTACTGGGGGCTCTGCGCGCAGGTCGACCGCGCCCTGGGGCGGGTGTTCGATCAGCTCGACGCCGCCGGCGTGACCGACGACACGCTGGTCATCTTCACCGCCGATCACGGCGAACTGGCCGGCAGCCACCAGTTGTTCGGCAAGAACCTGATGTTCGAGGAGTCGATCGGCGTGCCGCTGCTGATCAGCCGGCCGGGACAGCGCGGCGCCCGGCACGTGCGCGCGCCGGTGAGCCACGTCGACGTCGCGCCGACCGTGTTGGACGAGCTCGGCATCGCCGCGCCCGGCCACCTGCAGGGCCGCTCGCTCACGCCGTGGCTGGACGGCGCCGGCCCGCCGGCGCGGCCCGCGTTCGTGGAGTGGACCGGCATCAACTACCTCGTCCATGACGATCTGCAACGCGACCCGCTGCCCGGCTATCTTGCCCGGATCACCACGCGCGCAGCCGGGCTGGCCGACTTGGCGGACCGCGTGCGCTGCGTCATCGCCCCGGACGGCTGGAAGTTCTGCCTGAGCGCCGCCGGCCAGCACGAGCTGTACGATCTGAACGTCGATCCGGGCGAGACCGTCAACCTCGCCTTCCGCCCGGAACACGCCGAGCGCTGCCGCGCCTTGACCGCGCGGGTCCGCGACTGGCAGCGCGCCACCGGTGACACTATGCTGCCGGCATGAGCAGTCTTCCTCCGATTCGCTTCGCACAGTTCGGCGTCGGTCACTCGCACGCGGCCGGCAAGGCGCAGGTCATGGCCGACAACCCCGACGTGGAGTTGGCAGGCGTGTGGGAACCGGACGCCGAGCGGCGCGCGGCGGCCGGGCAGCAGGCCGCGTACGCCGGCGTGCGCTGGCTGGCCGATGCCGATGAGGCGCTGTCCGACCCGACGGTCAAGGCGGTAGCGGTCGAAGGGGACGTCTTCCAGGGCCTCGGGTGGGCGCAGCGCGCGGTCGGCGCCGGCAAGCACGTGTGGCTGGACAAGCCGGCCGGCCTCGACATGGAGGCGTTCCGGCGAGTGGTGGAGACCGCCCGTGAGCGCAACCTGCTCGTCCAGCTTGGCTATATGTTCCGGTACAATCCGGGCGCGCGGTTCCTGCTCGACTGGGCGCGCTCCGGACGGTTGGGAGATATCCACGCCGTGCAGGGGCACATCTCGCTGACCGGCACGCAGTCCGCACGGGCCACGCTGACGCGGCTTCCGGGCGGGCCGGCGTATGAAATCCTGTGCCACGTGATCGATCTGGTGGTGGCGCTGCTGGGGCGGCCGCAGCACGTCACCGGCATCCTGCGCGACCACGCCGCATCGCTTGCCGGCGCCGTGAACAATACGGCCGTGATCCTGGAGTACCCGCGGGCGCTGGCGTTGCTGCAGTCGACCGCCTTCGAGGTCGACCATGGCGCCCGCCGGCTGGAGGTGCACGGCACGCGCGGCTCGGTTGCGCTCAGCCCGATCGAGCCGCCGTCGGTACGGCTGAGCCTGGACGCGGACCGCGACGGGTTCCGCAAGGGGCCGCAGCCGGTTCCGGTGGCGGACGAGCCGCGCTACGTCGGCAGCCTGCGGGCGATCGTTGGGGTGATCCGCGGCGAGCGCGCGCCCGACCGCTCGCTCGATCATGAGCTTGCCGTGCAGGAGACGATCCTGCGCGCCGTGCACGTGCTGCCCGAGGGATAGGCAGGGACGAGGAGGCCGGCTGCGCGCCGGTATGAGACGATGGATCCGATGGCGGCAGCCGATGAGATCACCGCGGCGGTCGGCGCGGGGCTGGAACGCTTTCCGAAGCTGACGTTCGCGGTGCTGTTCGGATCGGCGGCCGCCGGCCGGATGCGGCCCGATTCGGACATCGACGTGGCGGTCTACGGCGCAACGGGCGGACGGCTCGAAATCGAACGGGACCGGGAGATCGACCGGGAGACCGAGTTGCAGATCGCCCTGGAGCGAGCGACGCAGCGCAACGTGGAGCTTCTGATCCTGAACCGGGCGCCGGCGACGGTGTGCGCCGCGGCGCTCACGACCGGACGCATCGTCCTGATGCGGGACCGGGCGTTCTACACGCGGTATCTGCTCGCGGTCACCTCGATAGCGACCGACTTCCTGCAGACCGAAGGCGAGTATCGCGCGATACGCGGCCGCAGTCGCTCGCTCTCGCCGGTCGACCGCAGCCGGCTCGAACGGATCGCGGACTTCATCGAAACCGAGCTGCAGGACCGCGAGCGCTTCCGCGGCATCACGCAGCGGCGCTATCGATCCGACCGCGACCTCCGGCGCAATCTCGAGCGGTGGGTGGAGACGCTGATCAACGCCGCGATCGACATCGGCAAGATCGTGCTGTCCTCCGGCGGCCGGCCGCTGCCCTATTCCTACGGCCAGATACTTGCGGACCTGGAGACCCTGCCGGGCTTCACCGGACTGTCGGAGCGCCTGCAGCCGCTGGCGGCGCCGCTGGCGGCGGTGCGCAACCTGATGGCGCACGAGTATCTCGACCTGCGCTTCGGTCGCGTGGCGCGATTCGTGGACGAAGGAGCGGGCGCCGTGGGCGAGCTGGCGCGACGCACTCGTGCCTGGACCCGCCAAGCATCTACCGAATCGACTTCGCCAGACGTGGAATCAGCGCCGCCGGTAGTACCGTGATCCGGTCGTCCAGCGGGTAGGTCCGGTCACCCGGATAGAGGACCCAGAGGTGATCCAGCCCCAGGTCGGCCAGAGCGACGCGCATCGAACGGGCATGATCCTTGAAAATCGATAGGTCAACTACCGATTTTCAAGAATGTCGTGCGATCAGCGTGCTTCGCCCATCATGCGGTGCGGCCTTGGTCAGTGGAAGTCGTCCGCTGCGCCATTTTGGCCCCCGCGGGTCACGTCCGGCGCGCGGTGTTGCCTGCTACCCGGTCGAGGAGCTCGGCTCCGGTCGCGCACTCGATGATCCAGTCGCCGGCCTGCGCCAGGCGGTCCGGATCGGCGGTCCGCTCCAGCAGCACTGCGAGCCGTTGCGCCGTGTCGTCGTCGAACTTCCGCGCCGCCTGCCGGCACAGCAGCGCGCGTTCCTCCGCCCGCCCGTGCTCCAGGCCGCGCTCGTACCCGCGGCGCCGTTGCGACCGCAGCAGCGGATCGTGGTCCGGCCCGGTGCCCTCCCGCTTGCCGAGCGCCCTCCCCACCCGCTCCAGTATCGCGCTGGTCTGCGCCGACAGCGCCGGTTCGTTCAGCGCCAAGTGGATCTCCTCCGCCGTCCAGCCCGGAAACGCCCGGCTCTCCGGCGCCGCCCGGTACGCGCCGGCCTCCAGCAGGTGGATCGTCAGCCCCGGCCGCCGGCCCCGCGGGCGGCTCGGCGCGGTCTCGTCCGGCACCTCCACCCATACCTCCGGGAACCCCCACGACTCGTACAGCCCCAGCTTGCCGCGCCGCACGTCGGTGGTGTGGTCGACCTCCAGCACCACGTCGGGATAGTCGTCCACGCCGATCACCATCGCCGACGGTCCCGGCAACCGCGCGCTGCCCGGATGCAGGTACACCGACTCGTCGGCCTGCATGATGCTGCGCGGCCCGTCGTGCTGCCGCAGGTCCATCGAGCCGTAGCTTTCGATCGGCGCGCCGCGCAGCTGCGCGATCCGTTCGGTGAGCCGGGTCAGGCGGCCGGCGGCCGCTCGTGACAGGGGCTGACCGGTTCGCAGATCCAGGCGGTCTCGGTAGCGCCGTCCCAGTACTCCAACCGCTGGTCGCTGCGTTCGATCTCGTCTGCCGGCAGATGGACCGGCGTGCAGCCGGGGAACTCGGGCTCCGGCGCGGCAGCCGTGTCGGGACGGGGCGGCCCAACGGCGGTCTTGGCGATAGCCATGGCGCCACGGTACGCGGGCCGCGCCGGTCGCGCAACCGCGCGTTTACTCACGTGACCGGGGTTACGGACCGTGGGAGCGGCTACACGACTGCCCCAACCGTGACCTTTGGCGCGGCGCCGGGCGGCGGCACCACCGCGACCGGCGCGCAAGGCTGGCAGGGAGCGAGAGCGAGGGCGGCTACGATCAGTACCAGAACCTGTATTGGGCGCGCCAAACGCTGGAGGGAAGCAGCTTCTGGTTCGGCTGGCGGATTAGGACGGTCTGCTCGGTCCGCCGCCCATGAGCGCCAGCGCGGCGCCGTGAAGCTGCAAGAAGTCAGCCGGTGAGAGGATAGCGACGTCGGTCTTGGGAAATGCGCCGCCGAGTCACTCCCGCAGGTGGCATCTTCCGGGCCGAAGAAATTGACTCAAGTAGTTTCCATGGTTATACTTATGTCATGTACAATCGTGCTTCCGACGGGGCCGTCACCACTACCGTATCCGCCCTCTCAGACGACCGCCTGCTGGAGCGGACCAAGGAACTTTCCGGCATCGAACACCATCTCGAAGTGGTCGTGATCGACCACCTGCGCGAGATTCATAAGCGCCGCCTCTACCTGCGGCGCGGGTTCTCGAGCCTGTTCGATTACGCGGTGCGCGAACTGGGTTACAGCGACGCTGCGGCGTGGCGGCGCATCAAGGCGATGCGGCTCTGCGCGGACGTCGCCGGCGTGCGCGAGCGCCTGCAGAACGCGGCCGCGCAGTTGCAGCATGCGTTCGACCGGCAGGAGCGCAAGAAGGAACGCGCGGCGCGTAGCGCGCCGCGCGGGGCCGGGTTCGGGGCTGCCGCTCAGTCGCAGGAGGGCTCGGCGCCGCCGCGGTCGGCGGAGCGGAAGCCGGCGCCGGCGCTGGACTCGGAGGCGCGGCGGGAGCTGGTGGAGCAGGCGTCCGGCAAGAGCAGCCGGGAGGTGATGCAGTTGCTGGCCGAGGTGGACCCGGAGCTGGCGGCGCCGGCGGATCGGGTGCGGCCCCTGGGCGGCGGGAGCTGGGAGCTCAAGGCGGTGATCGACGATGAGTGCCGGCGGGGCTTGGAGCGGCTCAAGGGCCTCCTGTCCCACGTCGACCCGCACCTGACGTTGGGGCAGCTCATGGGGCGGCCTGGTGCGGGAAGGGCTCGACCGCTACGACCCGGCCCGGCCGCCGCGCGGGCGGCGCGCCGCGCCGGCCAAAGGGGCCGAGCAAACTTCGGCGCCGAAGACGCAGGCGGCCTCGGCTCGCGGCGCTGCCTCGGCAGCGAAGCAGGACGCCGGCTCGAACAGCGCCGCTCCTTCGGCGGCGAAGGTATCGGCTCAGGCGCCGGCGCAGCCGGGAGACGAAGCCGCTGACCGCCCGGACACTTCGGCAGCGAAGCCGGCGACCGACACCATTTCGGCGGCGAAGACGCGGCGCCCCGGCCGGCAGGCTGCGGCGGCGGGCGCGGCGCGGGCTGCGCCGCCTGCGCGGACCGAAACTTCGGCAGCGAAGGCCGGCGGCGTGACCGGCCGCGCCATCCCGGCGGCGGTCAAGCGCGAGGTCTGGCGGCGCGACCGGGGCCGCTGCCGCTACGTGGACGGCACCAGCGGGCGCCGCTGCGGCTCGCAACACCTGCTGCAGATCGATCACGTCGTGCCGTATGCCTGCGGCGGCGCCGCCGAGCCGAACAATCTCCGGCTGCTGTGCGCCGCCCATCACCGCTACCGCCACCTCGGCGCCGGATTCGGCCGCCCCGGCGAGGATCGTGGGCACCCGTAGACCGGTGATCATAGGGCTTGGGCTTGGCCGTCAAGCGGCCTGACGCTTACCTACATTTGGAAATGCGCCCGCGAGCGAGCGAGCGAGCGACGTGGGGATGGACAGCTTGGGGAGCGCGTGCTACCGTGCCGCCGCCTGGGACCAACCGCCCGGCAGGAGGATAATCTTGGGCAGAGCGTCGCTGGTATCGCTGTTGCTGGCCGCCGGTATCGCCATGCTGATGGCGTGCACGCAGGCGGCCCGCACGCCCGCCGCGCCCGCCGACCCGGCCCAAGGGGGGGGGGGGTAAACCGCCGAGCGAGCCGCCGCCAACCCCGCAGCCGGCCCAGCCGGCCGAGAAGAGCTGGACGATCAGCGCGGCTGACTTTGGTGACGGCGCGGGCCTGCTGAGCGCAACGACCAACCGTTCCGCGCCGTATGCCTGGGAGCGGATCACCGGCGGCGAGGGCGAGAAGGTGCAGGTGTCGATCGGCGGGCACCCGCTGCCGTTCACGAGCACGAGCGCCAAGCCGGTCTTCGCGTCCGACCTCACCGGCGCGGAGTGGACGGTCACCCCGGACGTCCGGGCGGGCGCAGTGGTACTGGTGCTCACCGCCCCGGATCAGTCGGGCTCCGACACGATCGAGCCAGGCGCCGTCGGCACGGTTCAGGCGGTCACGATAGCGAACCCGGGGAGCGGCTATGCGTCCGTTCCCGGCGTGACGTTCGAGGCGGCGCCGTCCGGCGGCACCACGGCAACCGGCACCGCGGTGGCCTCGGTCGATGCCGTGACGGTCGGGACCGCAGGAAGCGGATATGCATCCGCTCCCACCGTGACGTTCAGTGCGCCGCCGTCCGGCGGCACCACGGCGACCGGCGCCGCGGCGGGCGCCGTCGATGCCGTGACGGTCGGGACCGCAGGAAGCGGCTACACTTCCGTCCCTACCGTGACGTTCAGCGCGCCGCCGTCGGGCGGCACCACGGCGACCGGCGCCGCGGCGGGCGCCGTCGACGCGGTGACGGTCGGGACTGCGGGAAGCGGCTACGCGTCGGTTCCCAGCGTGACGTTCAGCGCACCGCCGTCCGGCGGCACCGCGGCCACCGGCACCGCGGTGGGGCCCGGCGGCGTCGCGTCAGTGACGATCGGGAACCGGGGGAACGGCTACACGTCCGCTCCCACCGTGACGTTCGGAGCAGCGCCGTCCGGCGGCACCACGGCGACCGGCACCGCAACGCTGCGATCAGAAGTAGGGACGGTGACGCTCACGAGCGGGGGGAACGGCTACACGTCTGGTCCAACCGTAACGTTCAGCGCTCCGCAGGCCGCCGGTGGCACCCGGGCAATCGGATGGGCGACGATAAGTTCCGGTAGTGTGGTGAACATAATCCTATTGAACCGGGGGAGCGGCTACACCTCTGCCCCAACCGTATCGTTTTCGGGAGGAGGAGGCTCCGGCGCGAGCGCCACCGCGACGTTACGGACCACCAGAGTAGAGGAGGTGACGATCACGAACGCGGGGGCCGGCTACACCTCCGCTCCTACCGTGACCTTCGGAGCGGCGCCGTCCGGCGGCACCACGGCAATCGGCACCGCAGTGCTGCAAACCGGCGTCACGTCGGTGACGATCACGAACCGTGGGAGCGGCTACACGACTGCCCCAACCGTGACCTTCGGCGCGGCGCCGTCCGGCGGCACCACCGCGACCGGCGCGGCCAGGCTGGCAGAGAGCGAGAGCGACGGCGGCTACGATCAATACCAGAACCTGTATTGGGCGCGCCAAACGCTGGAGGGCAAGCAGCTTCTGGTTCGGCTGGCGGATCAGGACGGTCTGCCCGGTCCGCCGCCGCCCATGAGCGCCAGCGCGGCGCCGTGAAGCTGCAAGAAGTCAGCCGGTGAGAGGATAGCGACGTCGGTCTTGGGATAGTGGCGGGTGTTGCGAGTCACGAGAATCTCGATGCCATTCTCCAGCGCGCATTCTCGTTGCAGGGCATCTTCGAAATCACGATGCGGACGTGCCAGGGCACGGTCCACGACCGTTTGGTTGATGGGAGACACCCCGATCATGGTTCTGAGTTCGCGCAGTTTACCCACCGCAAATGCCTGATTCTTCAACTTGGACAACACGTAGGCGACGTTGGCCATAGCCACCGGCGACGCCGTTGCGCTGATGGTGTCTCGCGCGAGATCGATGCACGAGAAGAAATGCAGGGCGACCGTGTGATGCGGTTCGCGCGAGACGAACAGATCCAGAATGACGTCGGAATCAAGTAGAATCTTCCGCACCGAGTAGCTTTTCCCGCAGGTACTGCTCCTGCAAGCGATCGTAGGTAGCGTCCGGCGGCATCGGCAGTGATTCGGCAACCGCCTGAACTCGGACGCTGACGGCGGGCGGCTCATCAAGGCCGGCGCTGGCAAATCGGAGATACTCCTCGACCAGTCCGGAGAGGCTCGTTCGTCGCCGTCTCGCCAACTCCTTCGCCCGTTGGACGATCGTAGCGTTGACGCTCAGGGTGAGTTTCGTGCTCATGACGCTGCTACGTATCAATATCTCACGTTTGGCACGTATGGGCAAGTGGTCTGTTCAAGGTTCAAGGCCGGTCTATGCGGGCAGCGCGCGCAGGAGCGACTTGACGGCCGCCGCCGCGTTGCCGGCCGCGAGATCGAGAAAGACCTCCAACTGATTCTCACCCTCGCCGCCGCCCGCCAAGTCGGACAGGCTGCGAATGGCGATGAACGGGACGCCGTTCGCGTAGGCCACGTGCGCCACCGCGGCGCTTTCCATGTCCAGCACGCGCGCGCCGAAGGTCTCGAACGTGTATTCCCGGAACGCCGCGTTGTCGATGAAGGCGCTCCCGGAGACGCCGGCGCCGCCGACCACGATCCTGGGCGCGCGCCGCAGGCAGGCGCCGGCCGCGGTACAGCGAGCGAGCGTCACCGCCGCGGCGGCTTCCCCGGCGGCGGCCAGCAGCGCCGCGTCGACCGGGAACCAGAAGCGGGTCTCCGGCGCGTCCGCGCCTGCGCCGGCGCCCACGCCCTGCACGGTGACGGAGCGCGGAAACATCATGCCGTAGTTGGGGTACGGATAGTCGAAGAACGGCGGCGGACGCCATCCCTCTTCCTCCTCGCGGGCAAAGACCAGTTCGAGATACTGGCCCCATCGGTCGGCGATCACGAGGTCGCCGACGTGGAGCGCGGGATCGACGCCGCCGGCGATGCCGGAGAACACG
Organism: Spirochaetia bacterium; assembly: GCA_965203515.1. Taxonomy (GTDB): domain Bacteria; phylum Spirochaetota; class Spirochaetia; order SZUA-6; family Bin103; genus CATQHW01. Next base: position 1,776,754 of record OZ241907.1, on the reverse strand, counting down.
ATCCGCTCGATGGTGAAGTGGTCCAGGGCGAGCTGGGTCGTCATCGCCGCGTTGACGACGCTGATGCCGCTCAGGAACAATACGACCGGGCGCCCCTGCAGGGTCCCGGCGGAGAACTCCACGCCGTTCAGCGAATGGGTGACGGCGCCGTCCAGCTCCGCCTTGAGGATCGACAGCTCCGGCGCGAAGGCAGATACCACGGCGGTGCGCGCCACGCCGTCCTGACGTTCATGCGCCCGCGCCGGCGAACTCGAACCGGCCCACAGCAGTATCGCGAGTACCGCGGCGACCAAACCGACGATCGAGGTGCGTATTCTGCGAGGTGCCAGCGTCACGTGCGTCATGCTCCTGCGGGTACCGGCGTAAAGGCCGCCGATACCGCCCGATAGCGCGTATACTACCCGAGACGAGGTTGATGCGAGGATGCCACGACTCATCATCAGGGACGGCGATTCGGAAGGACGGGCGCGCGGGCGGCCGGACAGGCGCAACGCCGGCGCCGCCCGCAAGGCAGCCGTTACCGCCGACGCCAGCGGCGCCACCACCGGCCATGAGGCGGAGCTGTGGCGCATGGCCGACACCCTGCGCGGCTCGCTGGACGCCGCCGAGTACAAGCACGTCGTGCTGGGGCTGATCTTCCTCAAGTACATCTCCGACGCCTTCGAGGAGCGTCATGCCGTCCTGGAAGCGGAGCGGGGCGAGGGGGCCGACCCCGAGGACCCTGACGAGTACCGCGCCGAAAACATCTTCTGGGTGCCGCGCGAGGCGCGCTGGGAGCGCCTCCGGGCGCTGGCGCGGCAGCCTGCCATCGGGCGCGCGGTCGACGACGCGATGGCCGGCATCGAGCGTGACAACGCGGCGCTCAAGGACGTGCTGCCCAAGGATTACGCCCGCCCCGGCTTCGACCAGCAGCGCCTCGGCCAGCTCATCGACTTGATCGGCAACATCAAGGTGGGCGACGAAGACGCCCGCTCCAAGGACGTGCTCGGCCGGGTCTACGAGTACTTCCTGTCGCAGTTCGCGAGCGCCGAGGGCAAGAAGGGCGGCGAGTTCTACACCCCGCGCTGCATCGTCAAGCTGCTGGTGGAGATGCTGGAGCCCTACCGGGGGCGGGTGTACGACCCGTGCTGCGGCTCGTCCGGCATGTTCGTGCAGTCGGTCGCGTTCATCGACGCGCACGCCACCGGCAATGGCAACGGCGGCAAGGCGCCGCGCGGCGCCGCGACCGACATCTCGATCTACGGCCAGGAGTCGAATTACACGACGTGGCGGCTGGCCAAGATGAACCTGGCGATTCGCGGCATCGACGGACGGATCGAGCACGGCGACAGCTTCCACGACGACCGCCACCCCGATCTGAAGGCGGACTTCATCCTGGCCAATCCGCCGTTCAACGTCTCCGACTGGGGCGGCGAACGGCTGGCCGAGGACCGCCGCTGGCGCTACGGCGCGCCGCCCAAGGGCAACGCCAACTTCGCGTGGGCGCAGCACATCGTGCATCATCTGGCGCCGGCCGGCGTGGCCGGGTTCGTGCTGGCCAACGGCTCGATGTCGTCGAACCAAGCCGGCGAAGGCGCCATTCGCCGGAGCCTGCTCGAGGCGGACCTGATCGATTGCATGGTGGCGCTGCCGGGGCAACTGTTCTACTCGACGCAGATACCGGCCTGCCTGTGGTTCCTGGCCCGCGCCCGCGGCAACGGCGCGCTGCGCGACCGGCGCGGGGAGCTGCTGTTCATCGACGCGCGCAAGCTCGGCCGCATGGTCGACCGCACCCACCGCGAACTGACCGCGGAGGAGATCGCCCGCATCGCCGACACCTATCACGCGTGGCGCGGGGAGGAGGGCGCCGGCGAATACGCCGACGTGCCCGGCTTCTGCAAGAGCGCCGCGCTGGAGGAGGTGCGCCGGCACGGCTACGTGCTCACCCCCGGCCGGTATGTCGGCGCCGCAGCGCCGGCGGACGACGGCGAGCCGTTCGCGGAGAAGATGAAGCGCCTCGCCTCCTCGTGGCGCGAGCAGCAGGCAGAGGCGCGCTCACTCGACGCCGCCATCGCCGACAACCTGAAGCGGCTCGGGTTCGGCGGATGACCGGCGATCATGCCGCAACCCGCGCCGGAAGCAACGCTCTAGGTCTAGGAGAGAACCGTATGGGGACCCGCTTTCTACCGTCGATTCTCCGCCGCGCACGATCTCGCCGGCGCCGCGCGTCGAAAAGCGCCACGGACGCCGCGTCGATGTCAATGCGTGATGGCACCGCCGCTGCGCCAGCCCCACGATCACCTGTTCCGCCTAGTGTTCGCCGACTCCGAGGAGACTGCCGCCTTCCTCCGCGCCCGCCTGCCGGACTCCCTCCGGCGCCGCTTCCTCTGGTCCTCCCTGCGCCGCGCCCCAGGCTCCTTCGTCGACCAGCAACTGCGCGGCTCCGTCTCCGACCTGCTGTTCGAGGTGCGCACCGCCGCCGCGGCCGCGCCGCCGCTGTGGCTCTACCTGCTGTTCGAACATCAATCCCGCCCCGACCGCTGGATGGCGCTGCGCTTGCTGCGCTACTGCTGCCGCATCTGGGAGGCCGACCGCCACACCCACCCCAAGGAACGGTTCCTGCGCCCGGTGCTGCCGCTGGTGTTCTACCAGGGCAAGCGCCGCTGGCGCTACGCCACCGAACTGGCGGAGTCCTTCCCGCCGGCGCTGCGCGATCAGCCCTGGGTGCCGCGCTTCCGTCACCTGCTGTTGGACCAGACCCAGGTGGCGCCGGCGGCCGTGGCCGGGGCGTTGCGCGGCCGGCTGCTCCAACTGGCGATGATGCACACCTTCGAGCAGGCTCCGAGGGAGGCGCGGGAGCGGATCGCACCGCTGCTGGCGGCGTTGCAGCGGGAGCCGGCGCGTGGCGGGGTGGATTACTACCGGGCGTTCATGGAGTACATTGTGAAGACCGGGCCGGCGGACACGCTGGATGAGCTGAAGCCGCGCATGGCGCCGGAACTGAGAGGTGATTTGATGACCTGTGGCGAGATGCTGCGCCGGGAAGGCCGGCAGGAAGGCGAGTTGAAGGGCCGCCGAAAGGGCCTGATGGAGGCCATCGAAGGGTTCCTGCGGGAGGGGGTCGGGTGGCCGGTGATCCAATCCGCCACCGGCATCGACGAGCAGACCTACCGCACCCTCAAACGCGACGCCTCCCCCGGGGCGGAGCAGGCTGCGCCGTTGTAACTCCTCGTGGCATAAGGATCGAGCGTTATACCTCATAGATGAGTTGAGTATGGGCAAGGTGATCTTTGCCGACAATCTCGAAGCGCTAGCGTCGGTGCCGGACGAGTCGGCGGCGCTCGTCTATATCGATCCGCCGTTCAATACCGGGCGGACGCAGTCCAGGACGACCATCAGCACGGTGCGGGATGAGGTAACCGGCGACCGCACCGGCTTCCAGGGCAAGCGCTATCGGACTATCGAGCTCGGCTCCAGCGGCTATGCCGACGCGTTCGACGATTACCTCGGCTTCCTGGAACCTCGGTTGCGCGAGGCGCGGCGCGTGCTCAAACCGAACGGCTCGTTCTTCCTGCACGTGGACTATCGGGAAGTCCACTATTGCAAGGTGCTGTTGGACGAACTCTTCGGTCGCGAGTCGTTCATCAACGAGATCATCTGGGCTTACGACTACGGCGGCCGCTCCAAGTCCCGATGGCCGGCCAAGCACGACAACATCCTCTGGTACGCCAAGGATCCGGCAAACTACACCTTCCGGTACGACGAGATCGACCGGATTCCGTACCTGGCTCCCGGCCTGGTCGGTGCCGAAAAGGCAGCCCGAGGCAAGACGCCGACCGACGTCTGGTGGCATACGATCGTCAGTCCCAATGGCAAGGAAAAGACCGGCTACGCGACGCAGAAGCCGCTCGGCATCATCGAGCGAATCGTCCGCGTGCACACCCATCCCGGCGACTTGGTGATCGACTTCTTCGCGGGCAGCGGAACGCTGGGCGAGGCCGCTGCGCGGCTCGGCCGCGACTTCATCCTGATCGACGACAACCCGGATGCGATACGGGTCATGAGCAAGCGCCTGGCGCCGTACGGCGTCGAGTTCGACGGATGCGAAAGCCTCGTTCTACACGATGATGATGCTCAGCCCACGCTGTTTCAGGAAACTCATGGACAATAGCTACAACATTGCCGATCCGGACGTAAGGATGCTTACGGGGATCGCCACTTCGCTGTATGCTGATTATGAAGATGGGGATATGTCATGGGCCGGGAGTCCCTTCGCCTGGATCAAGTCACGGCCGTCTCGCCAGATAGGAAAGATCGGCGAGCAACTGGTCGCGGGTTTCTTCGCCGCAAAGAACTTCGACGTAGCCAAGTCCCCGGATAGCGAAGCTGACAGGATCATTGGCGGCGTCCGCGTAGAGATCAAATTTTCCACACTGTGGAAGGCTGGTTCGTACAAGTTTCAGCAACTTCGTGACCAGAATTACCACATCGGAATCTGGCTCGGAATAGCACCATTCAACGCCCACTGCTGGATTGTCCCAAAGTCGATAATGATGGAGAAGTGGCGTTCGGGTGAAATCCAGTCACAGCACGGCGGTCGCGCTGGTAGAGATACGGCATGGCTAACAGTTGACCCAAACGATGTTCCTCAGTGGCTGCGCTCTCATGGCGGAACTTTGAGCCAAGCGGTACGTGTCCTCAGACATTTCTCCCCGTGATCCAACACGTGACCCCGTACGTGGCTACGACGAATGGGTGACTCCTTGATCAGCCGCGCGTTCCGGCGGACGACCCTGCCAAGCCCTGCCGGGAGAACGCGATGACGGCCGGTGCGCTCCCGGTTTACGGCCGCTCGGCGATCTCCCCGTCGATGAGGCCGGCGTGGACGACGTTACCCGCTTCGACGCCGGCCATCGCGTCGCGTAGGCGTGTCGCGTTTCGTGGCGAGCGCAGCAGGTGAAGGGTCTCCATCATGGCGTCGTACTCCATCTTGGCCAGCATGACCACCGGGTCGCCTGTCGTCCGCGTGATGATCACCGGTGTGCCGTCCTCGATGACGCTGTCCATCAACGACTTGAGATTCTGACGGGCCTCAGTGTAGTTCGTAATCCGTTCACTCGCCATGAGTACGTGTACTGTACGTGCGGAGATCGGTACGTCAAGCGCCGCGGTGCCCGCCGGCCGGTGAATGGGGGGCGTTCGCCATGGTATGTTGAAGCGCTCGGTCGTGCGAGATTCGTCGGCTCGGTAGCCGGCGCACGGTTGATTGAGCCAGGACCCAATGGAACAGAGGGCGATAGACACCACCTATCTGAAGCGTTGCATCAGGACCCTGGAGCAGGCGCTCGACAGACTCCGCGACCAGGCTGCCGGCGACGACGTACTCCGCGACATCTACCGCGCTGCCTGCGTCAAGGAGTTCGAGTTGGTGCTGGAACAGAGCGGCAAGCTGCTGAAGAAGCGCCTGCGCCCCTGGTTTGCCAGCAACCGGCAGGCCGACCGCCTCGTGTTCAAGGACGTGTTCCGCCACGCCGCCAAGCACTGCCTGCTGCCGGCGGACGCCTGCGAGCGCTGGCTGGAGTACCGCGACAACCGTAACGACACTGCCCACGACTACGGTGAAGGCTTCGCCGAGGCGACCCTCAAGCTGCTCCCGGCCTTCATCGCCGACGCCAAGAGGTTGGCTGCCGTCATCGACGGGACGGGCGATGCCTGACGCACCGGGTGAGCGGCCCGCCGGCACGCTGCATCTGTCGGCTCGCCATCGCGCCATGCTCGAAGCGCTGCTGCAGGAGCACCTGCCCGAGGTGGAAGTGTGGGCCTACGGCAGCCGCGTGAACGGCGAGAGCCACGACGGCAGCGACCTCGACCTCGTGCTGCGCGGCCCCGGCCTCGCCAAGATCGACATTACGCGGCTGGCCGATTTCGAGGAAGCACTGCGCGATTCCACGGTTCCGTTCCTGGTTGAAGCGCACGACTGGGCACGCTTGCCGGAGAGCTTTCATTCCCGCATTGAAAGGGACTACGTGGCTCTTATAGAAAAGGAACGGTCTCGGCGGGTGAAGTGGCAAGAGAAGCGCATTGAGGAGATCGCCGAGAAGGTCGCGATGGGTCCTTTCGGGTCATCCATTCGCGTGAACACGTTCGTACCAACGGGCGTACCGATAATCAGCGGCCAGCATCTCCACGGAATGATGGTCGATGACAGACCGGGATTCAACTTCATCACTGAAGAACATGCAGAGCGGCTGCGGAACGCGAACGTAGCACGAGGCGACGTAGTATTCACTCATCGAGGTACCATCGGCCAGGTCGCCTATGTCCCGGAGAATTCAATCTACGATCGTTACGTCATTTCTCAAAGCCAGTTCTACATGCGCTGTGATCGACGTCAGGTGCTCCCGCAGTTCGTGGCGTACTACTTCAAGACACCCGAAGGTCGGCACAAGTTACTCGCGAACACGTCCCAGGTCGGCGTCCCCTCGATAGCGCAGCCGATCTCTTATCTTCGATCCATATCGATACCGGTTCCGCCCCTCGACGTACAGCGCGCCATTGTCCGCGTACTTGAACCACTTGACGAAAGAATTAAGCTATACTGCCTCATGAACGAGACTCTGGATGCAACGGCACGAGCGCTGTTCATGTCGTGGTTTGTCGATTTTGAGCCGGTATGGGCCAAGCAAGAAGATCGCGACACCGGCCTGCCCAAAGATATCGCCGACCTGTTCCCTGACCGCTTCGTGGCGTCGAACAACGGAGCGAACGTACCTTACGGTTGGGAGATTGGAGCCTTGGCGAATATCGTTGAGATCATCAACGGAGGCACTCCCCGAACGTCCGTGCCGGAATACTGGGATGGTGATATTCCCTGGTATACCGCAAAGGACGATCCTTCGTTCAACGGCGTTTTCGCTATCGACACCGAGCGTACCATATCACCGCTGGGCGTCGCCAATAGTTCCACTCGGATCCTTCCTGCTCGGACGACAATCATTACGGCGCGAGGTACCGTAGGCAAATTAGCATGCTTAGGGGTCCCGATGGCAATGAACCAGACGTGTTATGGAATTCGTGGACGTGACGGGTACCCGGATCTATTCACCTATTGGAACCTGCGAATGTCGATCAAGGAGCTTACCACCCGAACCCATGGTACGATTTTCGACACGATAACACGTGACACGTTCACAGTCGCAACGACGATTATCCCTCCGACGAAAGTAGCGGGCATGTTCGATGACTTGGTGTCTCCGTACATGGAGGGTATTCTGGCAAACCAGAATGCATCCCGTAATCTGATGGCGCAGCTCGACGCGCTCTTGCCGAAACTGATTTCCGGGGAGCTGTGTGGATGACAGTGGAATATAGAGGCCGTGTGAAGGATGCTTTGCTTACGCCCGCGGATCGGGAAGAAGCGCTGTCCCGTGTGTACGCGCGCGCCGTGGCGGCGGGTGCGGGGTACGTGACAGCAGACTGCGACTTCGACCGTGACGGTGTCGATCTCCGAATTCATTCGGGCGGACGGATGAGGCCGGCCATCGACTTGCAGTTGAAGGCGACCGTCAATCTGAATCCGGTGGGCGATGGTCACTACCGCTTTGAGTTGAAACGGCGCAACTACGACCTGCTCCGCATTCAGACCCAGACACCACGCGTGCTCGTAGTGCTCGATCTACCCAGAGATGAGGACCAATGGATTAAAGTTACGACCGACGAGTTGGCTCTGAGGCGGTGTGCCTACTGGCTGAGCTTGGTGGGAGCGGATGAGACCGACAACCGATCTTCTGTCACGGTGCGGATTCCGAATGAGAACGTGTTTGACGTCAAAAATTTGCGTCTGATCATGGATCGATCGAGAGGAGGGAACGTCCGATGAAGGTGAATATTCGAGATCGCGACGCTTTGCGGGCGATTTCGCCGGATGCGCTTTCGGCTTACGCGCGGGCTGCGGGTTGGTCCAAGACGAATGAGAGATACGGCGCCCATTCCGACGTTTATGCCGCAGAGGGGCTGCCTGAGATCATCCTGCCACGCACGCAACGTTTAGGTGACTACGCAAGTGTCGTAGCCCAACTGATCGAGATATTCACGAGAGTAACCGAACGCGACGAACTCGCCCTCTACCGCGATTTGGTGAACGCCAACCGTGATGTCGTGCGGGTAAGAGCCGGCGGAAGCGATGACGGCAGCCTGACAGTGAACGACGGCGTCGACCTCATCGATGGCGCGCGTGACATGCTCTTGGCGGCGGCCTGCTCGTTGCGTGAGCCGCAGGCACTGTACCGCGCGGGCGCCAACAAGGAGGCGGCCGACCTTCTGAGCCGAGTTCGTCTGGGACAGACCGAACAGGGAAGTTTCGTTGTCGCACTAGTGATCTCGATACCTCCACCGATTCCGACCTTGTTCGGAGACTCTGAGGAATTCGACGCCCCCATCGAACGACGGATGACAACACGTCTGATCGAGGCTCTCGACGCTGCCCGGAGCGCTACGGAGAGCACGGTTGCAGGTGACGGAGAAGCCTTTGCGAGAGTCGTCGACAAGGGGGTTAGCGCGAACCTGTGCGAAGCGCTATACAGGATGATCAGTCCGTTTCCGACGCTTGATGTAGACATGACCTGGGCTCGTACACGGCCGATGAAGTCGGCTGGAAAGATCGTTGAATTCTCTAACCCCGACGCTCCGATCCTGCGGGAAGCAGCGCGGTCGTTTCGCGAGCGCGAGCCTCACCCCGACATATCTCTGACCGGACCGATACACCGTCTGCATCGCGAGGAATGGGAGAGCGACGGTGTGGTCACCATGCGGGCGCCTATTGACGGACAATGGAAATCGGTCAAGGTTTACGCCAAGAGAACTGATTACGAGCGACTGACGGAGGCCCATAGGCAGAGATCAACGGTCGTTATGAGAGGCGATCTAGAGCAACACCGTCAACGTCTTTCCTTACGTAACGCATGCATCATTTCCGTCGAGGCTGGAAACTGAAGTCGCTAGCGGCGATGACCGGCAGCGGGAGAGGGCAGAGTCGGACTGTGGGCGGGGCGGGACTTCGGCGCCGAAGTCTGAGTCGGTACCTGTGGCGCGAATGAGGATGATGCACGAGACGGTCGCGGCGACGAAGGTCGTCATTCGCGTATGGGACGCCCAGCTTCTCGAAGCGAGAGACACGACATGGCTGCGATAGACCGACTGTCCGTTCGCGGCTTCAAGTCGATTCGGGTGCTGGAGGACTTCGAGTTGCGCGGACTGAATGTCCTCGTCGGAGCGAACGGAGCGGGCAAGAGCAACTTGATGAGTCTGTTTCGGATGGTGTCCGAACTTGCCGCGAAGAGACTCCAACTGTTCGTCAAGCGGGAGGGGAGAGCGGACGCTCTGCTGTTCGGCGGTCGCCGGCGGACTTCGGGTCTGGACGTGGAGTTGTCCTTCAACGGCAACAGCCGCCGATACGGCTTTTCGCTTGAGCCGGTGGCGGACGGAATGGCGTTCGCGCGAGAGCACGTTTTTCCGGAAAGATCGACTTGGTCGGGCCACCTGGAAGCGCAGGCGGCGAGTATCGAGGGCGGCGACTTTGCGGCTTACGTGCTGCCGGCGATGCGGGACTGGCGGGTGTATCACTTTCACGATACCAGTGAGGTTGCGGGCATGCGCTGCCCGCAGGCGGTGCGCGACAACCTGCGGTTGAAGCCGGACGGGGCCAACCTGGGGCCATTCCTGCGCTTGCTCCATGAACGCCATCCGCACGAGCACCGCGAGATCGTCGACGCCGTGCGGCTGGCCGCGCCGTTCTTCGGCGGCTTCGTCTATCGCAGGGATGTCGATGAGCGCATGGAGCTCGAATGGCACCACGTCGACGATGCCGATACGCCGCTGGGACCGCTTCAGCTTTCGGACGGCACGCTCCGCTTCCTGTGCCTTGCCACCCTGCTTCTGCAGCCGACCGCGATGCAGCCGCGGCTGATTCTGATCGATGAGCCGGAACTGGGGCTGCATCCGTTCGCGCTTACGCTGCTGGCGGAGATGCTGCAGTCGGCGAGTGAAGCGCGGCAGGTGATCGTCTCCACGCAATCCGCCGACCTGGTCAGCGAGTTTCGGCCGGAAGACATCGTGGTGGTCGATCGCCGGGATGGCGAGTCGGCCTTCGAGCGGCTGGACCCGGATCGCCTGCAGGACTGGCTAAAGGAGTACTCTCTGGGCCAACTTTGGAAGGCGAACGTGATCAGCGGCGGGCCGGCACGGTGAGATTCGTCATCGTCACAGGGGAGGACGGGCGATGCCGGTGCTGACCGAATCGGTGGTGGAGGATGCGGCGCTCGACTGGTTTCGGGAGCTCGGCTACCACGTGGCCGGCGAGCCGGAGATGGCGCCCGGACCGCACGGGATGCGCGTCAGCCATGCGGAGGTGGTGTTCGAGAGCGCCGTGCGCAGTGCCCTGCGCCGCCTCAACCCCGACCTGCCGGAGGAGGCGCTCGACGACGCCTTTCGCAAGCTGACGCGGCCGGCCGGGGCCACCCTGGCGGCGCGCAACCGCTCCTTCCATCGCCTGTTGGTGGACGGGGTGACGGTCGAGTACCGGACCGCCGGCGGCTCCATCCGCGGCGCGCAGGCGCAGGTGATCGACTTCGATGATCCTGACGCCAACACTTGGTCGGCGATCAACCAGTTCACCGTGATCGAACACGGCAACACCCGCCGGCCCGACCTGGTGCTGTTCGTCAACGGCCTGCCGCTGGCGGTGATCGAGCTGAAGAACGCGGCCGACGCCGGCGCCACCGTGTGGACGGCGTTCCACCAGTTGCAGACCTACATGGCGGAGATCCCCTCGCTGTTCGCCTGCAACGCGGTGCTCCTCGCGTCGGACGGGATGCAGGCGCGGCTCGGCACGCTCTCCGCCGGCCGGGAGTGGTTCAAGCCGTGGCGCACCATCGACGGCCAGGACCTGGCGCCGGTCTTCTACACCGAGCTGCAGGTGGCGATCGAGGGCGTCTTCGAGCAGCGCCGCTTCCTGGCGCTGCTGCGCGACTTCATCGTGTTCGAGGACGACGGCGGCGCGCCGGTCAAGAAGATGGCCGGCTATCATCAGTTCCACGCGGTGCGGGCGGCGGTCGGCGAGACCCTGCGCGCCGCGGCGCTGCAGCAGGAAGCGCGGCGCATCGCCGAGACCGGCGGCCGCTACGAGGCCGGCCGCCGGCCGGGCGGCGATCCCGGCGACCGGCGCATCGGCGTGGTCTGGCACACCCAGGGCTCCGGCAAGAGCCTGACCATGGCGTTCTATGCCGGGCGCATCATCCGCGAGCCGGCGCTGGCCAACCCGACCGTCGTCGTCCTCACCGACCGCAACGACCTCGACGATCAGCTCTTCGGCACCTTCGCCCGCTGCCGGGAGCTGCTGCGCCAGCCGCCGGCGCAGGCGGCGAGCCGGGCCGACCTGCGCGCCAAGCTCGCCGTGGCCTCGGGCGGCGTGGTCTTCACCACCATCCAGAAGTTCTTCCCGGAAGAGCAGGGCGACCGCCACCCGTTGCTGTCGGAGCGGCGCAACGTCGTGGTCATCGCCGACGAGGCGCACCGCAGCCAGTACGACTTCATCGACGGCTTCGCCCGCCACCTGCGCGACGCGCTGCCCAACGCCTCGTTCATCGGCTTCACCGGCACGCCGATCGAGCTGCAGGACGCCAACACCCGCGCCGTGTTCGGCGATTACATCAGCGTCTACGACATCCAGCGCGCGGTCGAGGATCAGGCGACGGTGCCGATCTACTACGAGAGCCGCCTCGCCCGGCTGGCGCTCGACGAACGCGAGCGGCCGCGGATCGACCCCGGCTTCGAGGAGGCGACCGAGGGGGAGGAGGTCGAGCGCAAGGAGCGGCTCAAGAACCGATGGGCGCAGCTCGAAGCGATCGTCGGCGCCGGCAAGCGTCTGCAGCTCGTCGCCCGGGACATCATCGCCCATTACGAGCAGCGCCTGGAGGCGATGGAGGGCAAGGCGATGGTGGTCTGCATGAGCCGGCGCATCTGCATCGACCTCTACCGCGAGCTGACGCGCCTGCGCCCCGACTGGCATCACGCCGCCGACGGCGCGGGCCGGATCAAGGTGGTGATGACCGGCGCCGCCTCCGACCCGGCGGACTGGCAGCCGCACATCCGCACCAAGCCGCGGCGCGAGGCGCTCGCCGCCCGCTTCCGCGACCCCGGCGATCCGCTGCAGGTGGTGCTGGTGCGCGACATGTGGCTGACCGGCTTCGACGCGCCGAGCCTGCACACCATGTACGTCGACAAGCCGATGCGCGGCCACGGCCTGATGCAGGCGATCGCCCGCGTCAACCGCGTCTTTCGGGACAAGCCGGGCGGGCTGGTCGTCGACTACCTCGGCCTGGCCCACGAGCTGAAGCGCGCGCTGGCCACCTACACGGCGAGCGGCGGCACCGGGCGCACCGCGCTCGACCAGAACGAGGCGGTGGCGGCGATGCTGGAGAAGTACGAGGTGTGTTGCGGCCTGTTCCACGGCTTCGACCGCTCGCGGTGGACCGCCGGCACGGCGGGGGAACGTCTTGCGCTGCTGCCGGCGGCGCAGGAACAGATCCTGGCGCAGCGGGAGGGCAAGGAGCGCTTCCTGATCGCCGTGCGCGAGCTCTCGCTGGCGTTCGCGCTGGCCGTGCCGCACGATGACGCCATCCGCATCCGCGACGAGGTGGCGTTCTTTCAGGCCGTCCGGTCGGTGCTGGCCAAGCGCGTCACCGGCGGCGCGCGGCCCGACGAGGTGCTGGACCATGCGGTGCGCCGGATCATCTCGCGCGCGGTCGCCCCTGAAGGGGTGATCGACGTCTTCGGCGCCGCGGGCCTGGAGAAGCCGGACATCTCGATCCTGTCGGAGGAGTTCCTGGCCGAGGTGCGCGGCCTGCCGCGGCGCAACCTGGCGGTCGAGCTGCTGCGCAAGCTGCTGCAGGGCGAGCTGGCCGCGCGGCGGCGCAAGAACGTGGTGCAGGCGCGCTCCTTCGCCGAAATGCTGGAGCGGACCCTGCGCCGCTACCGCAACCGCGCGGTCGAAGCCGCGCAGGTGATCGAGGAGCTGATCGAGCTGGCGCGCGAGCTGCGCGCGGCCGGCGCCCGCGGCGCGCAGCTCGGGCTGTCGGAAGACGAGCTCGCCTTCTACGACGCGCTGGAGACCAACGACAGCGCCGTGCAGGTGCTGGGCGACGAAACGCTGCGCGGCATCGCGCGCGAGCTGGTCGAAACCGTGCGCGGCAACGTCACCATCGACTGGACGCTGCGCGAGAACGTGCGCGCCAACCTGCGCCGGCTGGTCAAGCGCGTCCTGCGCAAGCACGGCTACCCGCCCGACAAGCAGGAAAAGGCGACCCGCACCGTCCTCGAACAGGCCGAGGCGCTGTCCGCCGCCTGGGCGGTCTGATCCTGCGCCCGACCCCCGGAACGGCTACGCCTCGGCGTACTCGTTGTGCGGGTTGTCCTCCGGGCCGAACGCCTCCCACGTGCCGTTGAAGAAGACGCGCTGCGCCGGCGTGAGCGTGGCCAGCGTCTCCTTGCCGGGGAGCCGATAGGGCCGGTAGCCGTAGGTCGCCGCGCGGTCGTTGTACTTGTAGAACACCCCGTAGCGGGGCTCGTCCCCCTGCCAGGAGGCGGCGCCGTGCGCGAGCGTCTCCGTGAAGATGATGGCCGAGCCTTTGGGCGCGGCGATGTTGCGGACCAGCGGGCCGTCGATCGCGAACAGGCGCTTGTGGTCCTCGCGCGGGACGTTGAAGTCGGACTTGTGCGAGCCGGGGATGCAGGCGAAGCCGCCGTCCTCCTCGGCGATGTCCTGCAGGGTGAACGACACGACGGTGAGCCCGGTGTAGATCTGATCGCCATGCACGTAGTAGCGGAAGTTGACCCGGCCGCCGCGGTGGCCGCCGTGCATCTCGAAGTGCGGGCAGCCCTTCGAGCGCACGAAGCTGTAGTTGCCTTCCAACCGCAACTTGGGGCCGATGATCTCGGTGAGCACCGAGATCAGCTTGGGATGGTCGATCAGCGTGGTGAACGGCTCGCCGGCGTTGACCAGCCCCCAGGCGCGGTGCCAGGTGCCGTTCGCGTCGTAGCCGTCCGGCGTCTTGTCCATCGGCTCCATGCGCTCGTCTATCTTGCGCTTGGCAAGCTCGCATTCCTCGTCCGAGAGCACGTCCTCGACGATCAGGAAGCCCTGCAGGTCGAAGAGATACTTCTGCGTGGCGGTCATCGTCCCTCCCTTGCGCTGCGTCCTGGCGAACGCAGGCGTTAGATGCAATAGTAGCATGACACGGAGGTCGAAACGGTGGCTGACGATCGGAGCGGGGACCGGCGCGTGCGGCGCTACCGGGTCATGTGGGACCAGAACGCGGGGCAGGAGATGTTCTATCACCCGCCGATCTCGGCGGAACGGATAGCGCAGGCGCACTTCGGCTTCTTCCAGGGCCGCCCGGTCGACGCCTACGTCGGCGCCATGGGCTCCAACGCCGGCTTCACCGTGGGGTGGCCGACGCAGGTCGAGGGCGCGGAGTTCATCGTCGATCGCATGCAGCGGGGCGCCCGCGTGGGCGACCTCAAGCTGTGGCGCCACGCCGAGCACCTGCGCCTGGCGTTCGCCGCCGGCATCGACCCGGAAGCGGTCAAGGTGCGGGAGGCCAAGCGGATCGGCGTCGACTTCTGGTTCCGGCTGGCCATGAACGACTGGCACCACTGGGGGGCGGACGCCGACGACGCCAACCTCTGGTCGGGCGAGTTCTTCGCCGAGCATCCCGAATACCTGATCGGCGAGGACGGCGCCGCCGGCTGGCCGAAAAACCTGTGGAACGTGCTCCGCTTCTTCCAGGACTACGCCCACCGGGAGGTCCGCGACCTGCGGCGCGACCTGGCGTTCGAGGCGTGCGAGCGCTACGACGTGGACGGGTTCCTGTGCGACTTCATGCGCTGCCCCGGCTACTTCAAGCGCGGCGCGGAGCAGGCCGGCATGCCGCTCATGACCGACCTGATGCGGCAGATGCGCGCCGGGCTCGACCGCATCGGCGACGCGCGCGGCCGGCCGATCGGCTTTGCCGCGCGCGTGCCCAACACCATCGCCGGCAGCGAACGGCTGGGGCTGGACGTACGCTCCTGGGTGCGCGACGGCCTGGTCGACCTGCTGGTGCCGTCCTGCTTCTTCGGGCAGGACGTGGAGGAGGACGTGAGCGAGTGGGTCGAGCTGACCGCGTCGACCGACGTGCAGGTATATCCCGCGATCGAGGAGGGCTACCTGGCCGGCGACGCCGACGACAAGCGCTGGTTCATCCGCACGCCGATCATGACGCGCATGACCAATGAGATGACGCGCGCGATCGCCGCCCGCCATCTGGCGAAGGGCGTCCCCGGCCTGTACGTGTTCAACTACTTCGGCACCGCTCCCACCTACAACTACGACAACCGCGACGCGCTGGACGACATAGGCAGCCCGCTGCGGCTGGAGTGCAAGGACAAGACCTACGTGGTCATGCGTTCGCACGACTCGTTCCCCAATTGCCTGCGGACCGAGCGGCAGATACCGGCGGTGCTCGGCTCCCGGCCGCTGCCGATCACGATTGAGGTGGCGGATGACGCGCGCGGCAAGGCGGACCGTCTGAGCGGGTGCCGGCTGCGCGTCCACCTGCGGAACATGACCGTGTACGACCAGGTGGAGGTGAGGCTGAACGGCGAGTTGCTGGAGTGCGCCACGCCGCAGCGTCCCGGCGCGTACTGCATGCGCTGGACCGGGCGGGACTGGTTCGAGTACGACCTGTCGGACCATCTGCCGCGGCGCGGCCGCAACGAGGTGACCCTGCGCATGGCCAAGCGCAACGAACGGCTGGCCGCGGAGTTCGCCATCACCGTAGAGGACGTCGAGCTGGAGCTGCGCTACGAGTACCCGGACGGCATCTGGCCGGACTCGCCGCGGCCGGGCTGAGCGGTCTGGGCTGAGCCGGTCCGCGCTGAGCCGGTCCGCTCAGCGCGTCCGTTCGGCCGGGCTGCGGAGCGCCGGGAACATCGGCGCGTGGCGGCCGCGCGGGCTCATCTCCACCAGGGTATCGCCTTCGAACGCCATGCGGTACCGCTGCCAGTAGCTCCACTCCTCCTCCACGCGGCGCACCGGCCTGAAGCGCACCCGCACCTCCGCGCCCGTCGGCAGCGGATCGGTCACCGCCCACGGCGCGATGCGCAGCAAGCCGAGCGGGCCGCCGGCCTGATCGACGCGGTCGACGGCCAGCTCCTCCGGCGGCAACCAGTCCGGCGTGCGCACCCACAGGCGGCCGGCGGCCGGCATGGTCACCGTCACCTCACCCGCGCCGGGCAGCCGGCTGCGAGTGCGCGCGGCGGCCTGGTCGCTGGAGAATAGCAGGTTGAGCCGCGTGTCCGCGCCGCGGCGCGTCGATCCGCGGCGGAGCGCGGCCCACAGGCACTGGATGCCGCCCTGCGTGATGTCCAGCACGCTGTTGGCGATCCCCAGCGGGTCGGGGACGTGGCGGTCCGAGGGGCCGGGAAACCCCCAGCCGCCGTCGGCTTCCCGCGGAAAGGCGGTCATCGCGTAATCGGGAGCGTCCGCCGGCCGGAGTATCTCCTGCCCGACGAGCCACTGGCTCGGCAGCACGTGGCTGCGGATCATGCGCTCGGCCACGCCGAAGTACTCGGGCCGGCCGGCCAGTCCCAGCACGATCGCCGTCTGGATCATGTCGCCGGTGTTGTTGATCTCGCCGCGGCCGGGCACGCGCTCGTTTCCCAGGCTCTCGATCGACCAGCCGAAGCTGCTGCGCGTGGGAGCCAGTCCCACGTCGAAGATGCGGCGGGCGTGTTCGACGATGTCCAGATCGCCGATCAGCAGCCCGTAGTCGGCAAGGCCGTGCACGGCGCCGGTCACCGAGTGGGTATGGACGCCGGCCTGCATGGTGAGCCGGCCGTCATCCGTGAACGCCTTGGCGCGCGCCAGCCGCACGAAGCGGTCGGCCAGCTCCAGGGCGCGCTGATCGCCGGTGAGGCGGAAGAGGTGGGTGAGCGCCATCACGGCCCGCGTCCGCGAGCGCGGCGGCGGGGACTCGACTCCGTGGCGGTCGTCGGTGAAGCCCGGGTGGCGCAGGCCGGGCTCGGCCGCTACCGGATCGGCCCGCCACGTGCCGTCCGGGTTGGTGAGGCGCAGCCATGCGTCGAGCAGCCGGCCCAACCGCGCGCGGGCGGCGCGGTCGTCGCGGGCGGTACCGAGCTCCGTGAACGCCTGCACGATCTCGCGCAGGTCGTGCGGATCGGTTCGGCCGTTGGCGTACGGGAATCCCAGCGGGTTGTCGGTCAGTTCCAACAGCACGGTGCGCAGGCGGTCGACGATCGGCTCCGGGGCCGGCGTACCGCTCGCCGCGGCTCCCTTCAGGAGCGCGTCGACCGCCCGGCCGTAGTTGTGCGGATCCGGGACGCCGGCGTTCAGACTGCGCTCGCACCAGCGGCTCACGTACGCCATGGCGAACGCGATGCGGGCGGGCAGGTCGGCGTCGGGCGAGTATGGCATCGGCGCTCCTCCTCCGGCGCCCCGGGGCACCGTGCGGGCTGCTATGATGCGGCGACGTGGCGCAGCGCGGCAACGACGGCGACGGACCGGCCCCCGGATCGATCGAAGCGGTCACCTTCGACGTGTTCGGCACGCTGGTCGACTGGCGCACCGGGGTGATCGACGCCGGCCGGGAACTGCGCGGGCGGACCGGTATCGACACGGACTGGGCGCGGTTCGCCGACGCGTGGCGCGGCGGCTACGAGCCGGCGATGGAAGAGGTGCGCAGCGGCCGGCGCCCGTGGGCGCCGATCGACGTGCTGCACCGGGAGATACTCGACCGGTTGCTGGCCGATCTCGGCCTGGGGATCGAGGAAGACGATCGCCGCCGGCTCAACCACGCCTGGCACCGGTTGCCGTCATGGCCCGACGTGCGGGAGGGGCTGGAGCGGCTGCGCGGGCGCTTCAGGGTCTGCGCGCTCTCGAACGGCAACGTCTTGCTGCTGGAGGACTTGGCGAGTTACAACCGGTTGCGCTTCGACCGCATCCTGTCGGCCGAGCACGCGCGCACCTACAAGCCGGCGCCGGCGGTCTATACCACCGCAGCCGCTCGCCTGAGCCTGCCGCCGGAGCGGATCCTCATGGTGGCGGCGCATGACGACGACCTGCGCGGGGCGCGGGCGGTCGGCTTTCGCACCGCCTTTCTGCCGCGGCCGCAGGAGTGGGGACCGAACGGGAGCGCCGAGGCGCCGGCCGCTCCGCATGGCCTGACCGCGGACGACTGCATCGCCTTGGCCGAGACGCTGAGGGCGTGAGTCCGGGCAGACATATGTCGGGATTCAGTTGCAGTGAAAGATAGTATTCCATTGAAGTAAGGCCTTCTAAGATAATTTCTCCTTTCAGAAAGGAGAAAAATCGGGTATCTTCTCCTTTTCGCAAGGAGAACATTGACGACATGGATGACCTGCAGCGTCGGGTCCTGTCCGAGCAGCTCGCCGATTCCCTGCGACGGCCGCTGCCGGAGTACACGGCCCGCCGCGTCTTCGGCCGGCTTTGGTTCGCCGGCAAGGCGACCGCGGTCACCGGCATCCGCCGCGCGGGCAAGACCGCCTTCCTCCACCGGATGCGCCGCGACCTCGTCGATCGCGGCGTGCCCCGGGAGCGCCTGCCGTACCTGTCGTTCGAGGACGAACGGCTGGCCGGGCTCGACGGCCGCGACCTGGGGTTGGCGGTGGAAGAGTACTACCGGCGGTTTCCCGACCTTCACGACGTCGAGGTGACGTGGTGCTTCGACGAGGTGCAGATGGTCGCCGGGTGGGAGCGGTTCGTGCGCCGCCTGCTCGACACCGACCGGGTGCGGGTGTTCGTCACCGGTTCGTCGGCCGCGTTGTTGTCGCGGGAGATCGCCACCGCGCTCCGCGGCCGTGCGTGGCAGGTGGTGATGCATCCGTTCTCGTTCGAGGAGGCCCTGCGTCACCGGCGGCAGCCCGTCCCGGCGGAACCGGGCTTTCTTGCCCCGAAAGAACGGTCCCAGGTGGAGCGCGCGCTGCTCGACTGGCTGCAGGCGGGCGGATTCCCGGAAGCGCAGGGTCTCGACGCGGCGTCGCGGCACCGGCTGCTCCACGACTACGTCGACGTGGCGGTGCTGCGCGACGTCATCGAGCGCCACGAGGTCCGCAACGTGGTCGGTTTGCGCGCCCTGGTCCGTCACCTTCTGGGTAACGCCGGCTCGATGTTCAGCGTGGAGAAGTTTCACGCCGCGCTCAGGTCGCAGGGCATCGCGATCGGCAGGGACACGCTGCATCGGCTCCTGGCCCATCTGGAAGACTGCTTCCTGGTGCGGCTGGTGTGGATGGAATCCGGGTCGGAGCGCCAGCGCATGGTGAACCCCCGCAAGGCGTATCCGGTCGATCCGGGATTGATCCCGTTGTTCGATCGCACCGGCCGGGCGAACGTCGGCCACGCGCTGGAGACCGCCGTCCTGGTAGAGCTGGAACGGCGCCGGTATGACGTCACCTACGTGCGGAGCCGGGAAGGGTTCGAGGTCGACTTTCTGGCCCGGCGCGCCGGCGGCGAAGCGGAACTGATCCAGGTCTGCGCGGACCTCTCCGACGCGGCGACCGCCAACCGTGAACTGCGCGCGCTCGCCGCCGCCGGAGCGATGTTCCCCGGCGCCGGCAAGCGGCTGCTGACGCTCGTTCGCGACGGCATCCCCGACGACCTGCCGGCCGGCGTCGTGGCGCAGCCCGCCTGCGAATGGTTGTTGGCGCCTCCCGACGAATGATCGGTACTACGCCTCGCTCGGCCGACCGGCTATCCGGTGAGCGCGTAGACAGCGGACGCGCGGGCGTAGAAGCGGACCCGCACTGGCGAGCCGGCCAGCGCCGAGCCGTCGCGGCGCCGGCCTTCGCTCCGCCAGACCAGCGGGTGGTCGGGGCGGTCGAGCGGCGCCTGCAGCAGGCAGCCGTCCCGCTCGTAGCCGGGGATCACCCGATCGCGGGCGTCGATCAGCTCCGCCATCACGTAGGCCTGGTTCTCCTGGTTGTCGTACTCGTCGCCGGGAATCTTGGCGTTGAGCCGCAACGGGCCGGCCGGCATCCGGAACTCGTCGGTCTCGAACCGGGAATTGGTCGGTGAGGTCACGTAGGTCAGCCGGTCGGCCGGCAGCCCGTGCAGGCGGTCGCCGCGCTGAAACAGCATCATGCCGCCCGCCAGGATCGGGTTGTGCAGCGCGAACGCGCCCACGTCGATCTCCCGGAACGGCCGGCTCCAGTGCAGGCCGTCGCGGCTGATCCAGCGCTCGCAGGGCAGGAACACGCCGTGGCCATTGGCGCGCATCGGGTCGATGCCGGGCTGGATGAAGCTGCCGGCGTAGTTGTTCATGTGGAGGTAATAGCGGCCCTCGTACGCGAAGGCGTTGGCCGAGTAGAACTCCAGGTCCGGCGGGTCCCGATCGTCCGGCGAGATCTGGAACTCGATCGGCACCAGCCGCCCGCGCAGCAGCAGCATGTCGTTGCGGTACTCCGATCCCTCGAAATACCGGCTGGCGGAGTCCGGCGTCCACCGGAAGCCGTCCGGGCTCGTGCGGATCGTCACCACCCGGCGGCCGTTGAGCACCAGGTCGTGCACGCCCTTGTCCCAGCGCTGCCAGCCCTTGCCGTAGTAGATGAACCGCTGCGCGGCGGAAGACCACATCGCGCCCCAGGCGTCGCCCTCGGCGAACACCGGGCCGCCAGCATGCTCCTCCCAGCGTTCGCCGTCGCGGCTGTGGAAGACGTACATCTGCATCTCGCCGTCGTGGAACGCGTTCTTCATGAAGACGTAACGCTCCAGCTCCGGGCTGTGCATCATGCGCGCGGCGTAGTGCCACTTGTGCTCCGAGCGCTCGCAGACGACGTGCGTCTCCTCGAACCGGATGCCGTCGGCCGTCACGCTGCGCAGCAGCTTCCAGGGCGTGTGGCGGCTCATCCGGTAGTGGAACACGTCCGCAGCGCCGTCGGGTCGGGGCGCCGCAAAGCAGATGACGTCGCGCATCCCGGTCCTGCCCAGATACCGGAACGGGGTAGGCCGGAACCGCACGTGGCCCCAGGGCCGATGCACGTCGCGCCGGTCCATGAACAGCAGCTTCATCGGTGCGGATTGTATCGGGCTGTTGTCGCCTGCGGCCAGTTCGGTAGGATCGGGGCGGCATGAAGAGCGCCCGGATCGTCGCGCCCGGCCGCGTCGAAGTGGATCAGGTCGCCGATCTGACGGTCCGGCCCGGCAGCGCGGTGGTACGACCGCTGGTCATCGCCATCGGCGGCGGCGACACGCGCCGCGTCTACGACGGCGCCCCCGGCTCCTACCCGCTGGCTCAGTCGACGTGCGCGCATCAGATCGTGGGCCGCGTCGAGGCGATCGAGTACGTCGGCGTCAAGCCGCTGCCGTTCGTGGTGGACGAGGTCGCCATCGTCCGGCGTCCCGGCTACGACGGACTGGCGGAGCAGATCCTGGTCCCGATCGGCGAGCTGATCCATCAGACGCTCGACACGCCGCTCGACCGGCTGGCGCTGGTGCATCAGCTCGCCTGCGCCCTGATCGCGGCCGACCGGCTCCGCGACGTCGTGGGGCGGTCGGTGGCGGTGGTCGGTCAGGGGCCGGCCGGCGTGGTGCTGGACGCGGTGCTGCGGCGCGCCGGCGCGCGGCAGGTGATCGGGATCGACCCGATCGCCGCGCGGCGCGAGGCGGCGTTGCGCTACGGCGCCACCGCCGTAGTCGATCCCGGCGGCGGCGCTGCCGATGCGGCGGCGCAGGTGGCCGCGGTCTCCGGCGCGCTCCCGGACGTGGTGGTGGAGGCGGCCGGCGCCGCGGCGTCGATCAACCTGGCGCTTGCGCTGGTGCGCGCGGAGGGGCGCCTGCTGCTGTACGGCGAGCCGCGCGCGCCGACCGTTCCGCTCGACTACGGCGTGCTCTACCAGAAGCAGTGCGCGGTGCTGATGTCGACGCCGGCCACCTACGAGGCCGGCGGCTACCACGCCTATCGACTGGCGACCAACCATCTGGCCCGCGGCGATTTCGACTTCGACGGACTGATCACCCACCGCCTGTCGATCGACGACGCGGCGCGGGCCTATGAGCTGTCGCGCTCCGGCGACGACGGCGCCTGCCAGGTCGTGATCGATCTCGATTCGTGATGGAACCGATCGCCGGCGGCGCGCCGCCCAGCGGCTACCGCCGCATTGCGGCCGGCAGTGCTTGGCGCTATCGCGAAATCGAGGTGGAGGGGACGCCGCGCGAAATCGGCCGCCGGATCGGCGAAGCGGCGGGAGAGGAGATTCGCGGCTTCGCGCGCATCGCCCTGGACCGGGTCAACAAGACGGTACCGGTCACCCGCGAGCATGCGCTCGCCGCCGCCTCCGCGTGCATCCCGTACGTCGCCGACTATGCGCCGGAGCTGCTTGCCGAGCTGCACGGAATGGCCGAATCGAGCGGCCTATCGCTTGCGGAGTTGATGCTCCTGCAGGTCCGCAATCAACTTCGGGGCAGCGAAGACGCCGGGCGGCGGCACGCAGGCGAGGCGGCGCCGGGCGACGGCGGCTGCACCGCTCTGGCGGCGCGGCGGCCGGCGCTGGTCGCCCAGAACTGGGACAACGACCCGGAACTCGACCCGTACACGGTGGTGCTGACCCGCCGGCCGTTGGCCGCTCCGGCGACGCTGACGATCGGCCAGGCCGGGTTGATCGGCTACGTCGGTTGCAGCGAGCGCGGCATCGGCGTCTGTCTGAACGCGCTGCCGGCGCCAGCCCGCGGGGTCGGCGTACCGCATTACTTCATCGTGCGCCGCGTGCTGGAGGCCGAATCGCTCGATGCCGCTATCGACGAGGTGCGGAGCGCGCGGCGCGCCATTCCGGCCAACCTCCTGCTGGCTACGCCGCAGGGGCCGGCCGACTTCGAGATTCTGATCGACGACTTGCGCGTGCTGCGGCCGGACGGCGGAGCCGCCTGGCTGACCCACACCAACCACTGCCTGCATCCGGCGTTGGCCGCGGTGAACGACCGCTTCCCGGAGCTGATCGAGTCCGGTCCGCGCAAGCGGCGCATCGACGCCCTGCTGGAAGGGGCCGCCGGCGGCGGCGACGTCCTCCGGGCGGCGCAGGCGGCGTTGCGCGATCATCAGGGCGCGCCGCGGTCGATCTGCCGGCACGCCAACGATCACCCCCGGCACGGCTTCTGGACCAGCGTGTTCTCGGTCGTCATCGAGGCGGACGCCGGCCGCATGCACGTCAGCCGCGGCAACCCGCGCGCCAACGCTTACGAGGAGTACCGGCTGGCGGTCTGACGGAGCCGCCGTTCCCTGGCGGCCGGAGCCGCGGTTCCTGGCGTCGGTTACGTCACCCAGAAGCGGTGCACGGTGCGGTGCCGGTAGGTCTGGCCCGGCCGCAGCACGATCGAGGGAAAGTGGGGGTGGTGCACGCTGTCGGGGAAGTGTTGGGTCTCCAGGCAGAGGGCGCCGCGCGGCCCGAACATCCGCCCGCCGGCGCCGACGGTGGGCGGCAGGAACTCCGAGGTGTAGAGCTGCACTCCGGGCTGCGTGGTGGCCACCTCCATGACCCGGCCGGAGCCCGGCGCGTACACGCGGGCGAACGTGCGGAGCTGTCCGGGCGCTCCGTCGATCACGAAGCAGTGGTCGTAACCGCCGGCCTGCCGGATCCGATCGCCGATCCGGCGCGGGTGAGTGAAGTCGAAGGCGCTGCCGGTCACCGGCACCACTGCGCCGGTGGGGACTCCGTCGGCGCCTCGCTGCAGCACGCGCGAGCAGTGCAGGTGGAGCTCGTGGCCCTCCACGGTCCCGTTGCCGGCGCCGGCCAGATTCCAGTAGGCGTGATTGGTGAGGTTGACGATCGTCGGCGCGTCGGTGGACGCCTGCAGATCGATCACCAGCTCGTCGTGCTCGGTCAATCGGTAGACCGCCTGCGCGGTGAGAGCGCCGGGGTATCCCTCCTCGCCGTCGGGGCTGCGGTAGCGCAGCGCGATGCGGTCCTCGCCGTCGTCCTCGTGCGCGTCGGCTTCCCAGATGCGCCGGTCGAAGCCGATCGCGCCGCCGTGCAGGTGCAGGTCGCCCGCGTTGCGCGCCAGCTCGTAGCGGGCGCCGTCGAGATCGAAGACGCCGCCGGCGATGCGGTTGGCGACCCGGCCGATCACGGCGCCGAAGTACGGGTAGTCCGGGTCCAGGTAGCCGCTCACGTCGTCGTAGCTCAGGGTGATCTCTTCCGGGTCATGCCGGCCCGGCGCGCGCACCGATTGCAGATTGGCGCCCAGCGTCAACACCGCCGCGGTCGTGCCGCGGCGGTTGCGCATTTCATAGCGGTAGACCGGGCTGTCGCCGGCAACGCCGAACTCGGTGCGGGTAATGCTCATCTCGTGAGTGACCGGACGTGATTACCGCAACCGGCGGCCACGGTCAAGGAGGGTGAGCCGGCGATGCGCCGGGCCGTCGGCTGCGGACGTGAGGCGCCTGAAGGGCCGGCCGGGTTCCCCCGGCCGGCCGTAAGGGTTACGGGAGCGCGTGGGCGCCGGATGCCTCCCACTCCCGCCAGACGCGCCGGACGGCGCGGACCGTCGCCTCGCGGTCCGACAGCTTCCGGTAGGCGGCCAGTATCGACCGGCGTTGCTGCGCGTCCAGCGCCTTGCCGGCGGATGACCGGCACAGCAGGTACAGGAAGATGATGGCGATAGCGGACGGGTCCTCACCGCCTCCGTCGGCCAGTTCCCGGAGCTGGTCGACGATCTCGTCGGGAACGCCGCGCGCCAGCAGATCGTCGAGCGTCGGCGCGGCCGGCAGCGGGCGCTCGTTCAGCGCGGCGACGAGTTCGACAGGGGTGATCGCGTGCGGCGCTGGAAGGGGCTCTGGGGAGAAGGCCTCATCTGGAAGCCGGCGTTCTGCATAGGTGAGATCCGACCGGCGGTGGCTCGCTCGCGCCCCAGACGCTGGTTTCCGCGTGCCTCTTCGGGATTTGTCAGAACGGCCCGCAGAAGGTCTTGCTCTGTACTCACAGAGCGGTTCGCCGACGTCCTGATCCATCGGCTGTGGCGCGGCCATCGGGCGCGGCGCGGCGCGATCGTGCAGCACGGTGCCGACTCCGTGCCAGCCGGCGGCCAGCACCTGCGGGACCTTGACCAGGGCCGGCAGATCGTTCGCCTTGTCGGCCTCCGCCCGCACGTGAACGACCAGGTAGTCCGTCCACTCCGACAGGAGTTGATACCGGACCGCCAGCTCGGTCGCCGCCGCCCCGTCGGCCATCGCCGGCAACCGCTGCGCGGCGCCCATGCGCGCCACGTCGGACCGAACGGCGCTCGGCCCGTCCACGGTGTCATCGGTCGGCTCCGGGCCGACCTCCATCCGTTGGGTGATCGTGCGGCCGTCGGCCAACTCCAGCTCCAGGGTGACCGGTCCGCACGGCCGCTCGGCGAACGATCCGAACAGGTGCATGGTGTCGCCGGGGTACGGCGGCGGCAGCGGATCGGGGACCGTCTGCCGTACGGGGGCCGGCCAGACGACGCGAGCCGTACGCGCGGGCGGCGCGAGGATGCGCTGGAAGTGGCGGTGGATGCGTTCGGCCATGTCTTCCCGCGGCGCTACCAGCTCGCAGGCGCCGCCGGTCGCTTTGGCGAGCGCGCGGACGAACGGCTCGGCGACCGAGCTGCCGACGCCGACCGTAAAGATGCGGTGGCCGGACCGGCGCGCCTCATCGACGGCGCTCCTGGTCTGCCACACTTCGCCGTCGGTGATCAGCAGCAGGTCGCGCGTCATGCCGGGTTCTCCGGCGATGCGGTAGGCGGCCCGCAGCGCGGCCTGTATCTCCGTGCCGCCCATGTCGGCGTCCAGGCCGCTCACGAAGCGGCGCGCGCGGGCGACGTTGGCCGCGGACGCCGGCGTCTCGCGGCCGAACAGCGCGCGATGGCGGCTGCCGAACGCGACGATGTCGAACAGGTCGCCGGGCCGCAGGCTTTCGAGTATCCGCTCTCCGGCGATCCGCACCTGGGCGATCGAGTCGCCGCTCATCGATCCGGAGCAGTCGACGACGATCTTGAGGTTGCGGTGCGCTGCGGGTTCGGTCAGGTCGGTCAGCTCGGGCCGGAAGCTCGCCAGGACGACCCAGCCTCCTCCGTCGCGGGCGAGCAACGCCCTGCTATCGCCGGTATCGACCGCCGCCGCGGCGCGCGCCTCCAGCACCACGTCGCGGTCCATCGCCGCAGGCCGGGCGATCTCGATCACCGTCTGCCAGGTGTCAGGCGTGACCGCGATGTCGTGCGACGGCGATGCCCAGCGCGCCCCCTGCAGCGCGCCCCGCACCGCGGCCTGCAGCCGAAAGGAGCGTTCGGCGTCGAACGCGTACTCCGGCGCCTGATGCGGGGCAAGGCCGCCGGCGGCCGGATCGCCGTACCGCGGGGCGATGGTCGTCGGCAGCATGAGCCGGACGGTGTCGCCGTTCCAGCGCAGCAGAAGCCCGTACCGGAAGCGGACGGTCGCCGTCTCGCCCGGAGCCAGGTTGCCGACGTTCGCGGTGTAGAGCCCCGGCTGCGACTGCTCCAGGCGCACCGCCGCGTCGCCTTCGGCGATGGCGTTCTCATACCGCTCTTCGGCGTCCGGCTTGGCTATGACCGTGCCGGCCATCCGCCGATCGCCCAGCTCCAGCTCGAACTGCAACAGGACGGCATCCAGCGGCAGCGGGAAGGTGTAGACCGCCTCCACGTGGGTCGTGCCGGGGTTGCGGTACCGCTGACACACGCTGACGGCCGCCATGAGGTCGTCGATCGCGGCGTCGATGCCGACCTCCTCCAACACCACGTCGCCGTGAGCGGTCTCCATCGTTGCGACCAGGATCGTCGTCGTTCTCATCTCTCTGCATCCTCCTTGCGCGTTTCGTCGATGAGCGATGCCGTTCGACGGACGACCGCACGCACCTCCTCGGCGCTCAGACCCGATTCATGCGGATCGATCACCAGCTCGACGCCGGGGCGGATCGTGACGTGGGTACGCAACGTCACGTCTCCGGGGCGCCGGGGGCGCGGCGGCGGCAGGGGAGCGGAGCTCTTACCGCCGCCGGCCACCAGCTCGCGGATACGTTCCAGGCTCAGGCCGGCCCGCTGCCAGGTGCGGATCGTCATCAATTGTTCCACGTGGCGCCTGGTGTAGTAGGCGCCACGCTTGGCCCCGGCGGGCCGGTCGACGAGTCCTTCCTGGATGTAGTAGCGGACGGTACGCCTGGGCAGATCCACCAGGGCGCACAGTTCGTCTATCGCCAGACGGTCGCCGTCATTCGACATCGCATGCAGTATAAGACACCTTTGCTGTCGAAGACAAGTGTCTCAAAAAAGATTCCGGATCGGCCGTCGGCGGGAGCTCGGGATCAGGATGCGGCAGCCGGAGAGGCGGCGTCGAGCAGCTTCCGGGCGGTCTGCCGAGCGTCGTCGAGCGTCGCTACGACCTGATCGGCGGGGACGCCGCGCAGCACGTCGAGCGCGCGGAGCGTATCGGCGACCGAGCCGGACAGCCCCATCACCACGCACTGGGTGTTCTCGTCACCGGCGAGGTCCAGGAGCTGCCGGATCAGCATCGCCGCGCTGTCGTCCACGTACGTGGCGCCCGAGAAGTCGAAGATCACCACCTCATGGTCCTTGATGTCCGGGCCGATCACTCTGACCAGCTTCTGGGCGGAGGCGACGGTGAAGCTGCCCCTGAGCGCGATGAGACCGACCCGCGCCGAGTACGGGTCGATCGCGCCGCCCGCATCGGTCAGGAACGTCCGGTCCAGCAGCGGCACCGAGACCACGCTGTCGAGCTCCAGCCGTTCGAGCTGACGGGCATGCGCCATGCCGGCCGCGATCAGCCCGATCGCCACCGCGGTCACCAGATCCACGAACACGGTCAGGACGAACGTGAGCAGCAGCACCATCAGGTGCTCGCGTCGGATGCGGTGGAGGCGAAGCACCATACGCCAGTCGACGATGTCCCATCCCACCTTCATCAGGATGCCGGCCAGCACGGCATGCGGAATCGGCTCGACGTAGCGCCCCAGACCCAGCACCAGACCGAGCAGCAGTACCGCGCGCACCACGCCCGACAGGCGCGTCTGCCCGCCGGCGCGGATGTTGGTCACGGTGCCCATGGTCGCGCCGGCTCCCGGTACGCCCCCGATCAGCCCGGCGACCAGATTGCCGAGGCCCTGCCCCACCAGTTCCCGATTCGCGTTGTGACGGGTGCCGGTGATCGAATCCGCCACCAGGGAGGTGAGCAGGCTGTCGACCGACCCGAGCAGCGCCAGGATGAGCGCCGGCTGCAGAGCGCGCAGCAGGAAACCGGCGGACGGCAATTCCGTGTGCGGCAGTTGCGGCAGCCCGCTGGGCACTGCGCCGATCACCGGCGCGTCGCGGAACACCAGCACGCCGAGCGCCGTGCCCACGATCAGCGCAACCAGGGAGCCGGGAACGACGCGCGCCAGGCGGCGCGGCCAGATCGCGCCGATGACGAGCGTCGCCGCGGCGATCGCCATGGCGTGGAGATTGAGGTTCTCCACCGCCTCCGGCCATGCGCGCACCGCGCCGATCGCGCCGCCGGCCGCAGTCGGCGCTCCCAGGAACGGCAGCGTCTGAATCAGCATGACGATGATGCCGATGCCGGTCATGAAGCCGGAGACCACGACGTGCGGCGTGTAGGCGATGAAGCGGCCGATGCCCAGCACGCCGAACAGCATCTGCAGCAGGCCGGCGGCCATCACGACCGTCAGCGCCTCCGAGAGGTTGGACGCGTGGGTGGTGATGATCACCGACATCGCCACCGCCATGGGGGCGGTGGGACCCGAAATCTGCGAGCGCGTGCCGCCGAACACGGCGGCGAAGAAGCCGACCGCGATCGCCCCGTACAGCCCGGCCGCCGCCCCGAGCCCCGACGCGACGCCGAACGCCAGCGAGACCGGCAACGCCACCACCGTGGAGGTGATGCCGCCGAACAGGTCGCCGCGGAACGTATCCAGATCGTAGTTGAGATCGGCGCGTGGCTTCATGGATCGCCTTCCATATCGGGATGTGTCCCGGAGTCGGGTTGAGGCACGCAGCGCCCGGGGCGGACGATCCGCTCGGCCGGCCGCTTCACGGCTCGCCGTCTTCGATCTCTTCCGTATCCCGCGATTCGAGCTGGCGCACGCGGCGACTCAGATTGTTCGGCAGTATACCGAGCGCCGCTGCCGTGCGCTTGACCGAACGCCCATGCAGATCGAGCTGGCGCTGCAGGTACCGGCGTTCGAGCTGCCGCTTCGCCTCCGCAAGCGGCATGGTGCGGGCGAAGGGGTCGTCGGCATCGACCATGCCGCCGGCCGCCGCTCGCTCGACGTGCGCCGCGTCGATCACCGGCGCGCCGACCAGCACCAGCACCCGCTCGATGATCGTCTTGAGCTCGCGCACGTTGCCGGGGAGCGACAGCGCGCGCAGCCGCCGGTACGCGTCCGGGCTCAGGACCGGCGGCTGCACGCCCAGCCGCACGGCCAACGAGGTCACGAAGCTGTCGGCGAGCGGGGCGATGTCCTCGCGCCGTGACCGCAGCGGCGGGATCCGCAGCCGAATGACGTTGAGGCGGTAGTAGAGGTCACGGCGCAGCGCGCCGTCGGCGACGGCCTGTTCGAGGTCGACGTTGGTGGCGGCGATGACCCGTGCGTCGACCGTGGTGACCGCAGTCGAGCCGACGCGCTGCACCTCGCCCGAGTCCAGGAAGCGCAGCAGTCGTGTCTGCGCGGTGGGCGGCAACTCCGCTACCTCGTCCAGAAACAGGGTGCCGCCGGCGGCCGCCGGCAGCTTGCCGGCATAGTCCGCGTTCGCGCCGGTAAAGGCCCCCTTCGCGTGCCCGAACAGCTCGCTCTCGATCAGGCTCTCGGGCAACGCGCCGCAATCGACCTTGATCAGCGGCTGCCCGCTGCGGCGCGACAGGCCGTGGATGTAGCGCGCGGTCACCTCCTTGCCGGTTCCGCTCTCGCCGGTGATCAGCACGGCGGCGTCGGTGGCCGCCACCTTGCGCGCGTCTTCGGCCAGCGCGCGCATGCTCTGCGACGCGAAGACCGGCATGGTGTCGGCCAGGACCGACAGCCGCACCTGCCGGAAGCGGGCGGCGTTGCGCACGGTGATCGCCAGCCGTTCGGCGGTGAGCGGTTTCTCCAGGTAGTCGAAGGCGCCGCGCCGCACGCAGTCGACCGCCTCCTCGGCCGAAGCGAGACCGGACATGATGATGACCGGCACCAGCGGATGCTCCGCCAGCAGACGCTCCAGGACGTCGCGGCCCTTGACGCCGCCCAGGTACAGGTCGAGCAGCACCACGTCGACGGCTTCGGTCAGCGCCGCAGGCCATTCGGACGGCGACGCGCAACGCGGCTCCATCCCGCGCCGGGCCAGCGTCATGGAGACGCTGCGGCCGACGTTCTCATCGTCGTCGACGATCAGCACGGTGGTCTTCATGGGCGGGTCTTCATGGGCGGCCGGTTGCCGGGAATGCCAGCTCGACGGTCGTGCCCTGGCCGGGGCGGGACCGCATCGTCAGCCGGATACGGTGCGCGGCGGCTACCTTCCGCACGAAGCTGAGGCCCACGCCCATGCCGTTCTCCTTGGTGGTGAAGTAGTCGTCGAAGGCGCGATTCCGCTGTTCCGGCGTCATCCCGGCACCGCGGTCGCGGACGCCGATCACCGCCGGCCGGTCGGTTACCCGGACGGTGACGGAACCGTAATCGCCCCCTTCCGTGGCGTCGATGGCGTTGCGGATGAGGTTGGTCAGCGCCTGCTCTATCAGGGTGCGATCGGCATGCACCAGCACCGTATGCCCGGGTACCTCCACCCGGATACCGGGATAGCCGGCCGCCACGCGCCGCGCCAACAGGGCGATGTCGAGATCGGCCGGTTCCGGCTCGGGAAAACGGTAGAGCGTGCCGAACCGTTGCAGTATCTCCTCCATCCGGGCCGCCTCCCCGCTCAGCAGGTCGGCGATCGACCGGGTATCGGCGGCCGGCGCCCGCGCCAGTTCGTCGGCGGCCAGGCGGATCGGGGTGAGGGAGTTACGGAACTGGTGCGTGAGGAAGCGGCCTATGTGGGCGCGTTCCATCGCCGTGATCCGTTCCCGGTAGTCGCGCAGCGCGGTGACCAGGCGGTTGAAGGCGCGCTGCAGCGCGCGTATCTCCCGAGGCCCGCGAGCCGTCACCTCGACCGGCGCGGGCGCGTCGGTCAGTCGCTGCATGCGGTCGGCCAGACCGGACAGGGGTGCGATCACCCACCGGAACGAACCGAACCACAGGAGCGCGCCGGCAAGGAGCCCCAGCAGCGCCGCGGCGAAGACGGTCACCAGGACGGTGCGGCTGACCGCAGCCTGCACGACCTCGGCTCCGGCGAGCAGCCCGCCGGCCGTGTCGAGCTGCTGCGCCGCCTCCTCGAGCAGCGCCCGCGCGGCCGGCGCCGATTCGGCGGCGTAGGCGTTGCGCACCGCGCCGCGCGCCTCCTGCAGGTGAGCGGCGGCCCGCACCGCGTCGGCCGGGTCGGAGAGCCGCCCGATCGATCCGATCGCCGCCAGGGTGACGGCGGCGACCGCGGCCAGGGTAAGGGCGATCAGCGCAACCGCATAGCCTCTCATGGGTCCGCGGGGATCAACGCCGACGTGCTCGGCACGGCCCCGGACCACAGTGCGCCGGGCATGTCTCCGGCGTGAACGTCGGGGAGCGAGGCGCGCGCCTTGATGACCGCGAGCCCCGGGCCGACCGGCCCGATCTTCACCGTTGCCGAGCCGAGCAGCTCCGCCGCCTCCTCCAGGGAAGCGACCGATGCCGTCTCATCGCCGCGGCGCACTTCGTAGCGGCCGGTCAGGCTGTGGAACCGGATCAGATTGCGGCTGACCAGCCGGAGCTTCCGGCCCGTGCGAGGAAAGTACCGGAGCTCGAAATCGATCGCCACCCGCGCCGAGCTCTGAATCAGATCGCGGACCTGATCGGTCACGTGGCCGTGCAGATGCACGGTGATGGTGATCGCCCCGGAACGGTCGGTTTGGACCTCCGGCCGGTCCAGGCCGATCTCGACCACGCCGATCAGGCCCAGCGCGACCGCCGTGGACCGGAGCAGCCCGTCGAGCAGCGATCCCAGGTCCATCCCTCAGACGGCGGACTCAGTAGTGAAACTGAGGGCCGATCGCCACCCAGAAGTTGTGCGCCTGCATGGCGTCGGGGGGAGCGGGCGTGCGTTTGTGGACGCCGGTGGCCGGCGCCCAGGCGCTTATGGCGTAGTGTCCGGTCACGCCGGCCTCGATCCCCAGCTTGAATACGTTGAGATCGCCGTCCAGGCGGATCTGCAGCCCGGCGTACACGCCGCCCAGCAGGCTGGTCCGCTTCCAGGAGTTGCCGCCGGACGTGATGCCGAGCGTGTCGGTGAGCACTTGGCGGCGGTCCATGCCGTACCGCAGCGACTCGAACGCCAGGCCGGTCTTGATACCGGTCGCCAAATAGAGCAGCCGGGGCGCTATCGGCACCTTGTACTGGAAGATGCCGGCGAAGTAGTGCTGCCCGTATCCGGCGTAGCTGTGGTAGTCGTCGTAGCCGTCGCCGTCCGCATCGACGGTGTCGCGCGGTCCCAGAGGATCGCTCGCATGCGTGGCGAAGCCCAGGACGTCCTGGCCGAACCCCCCGTACTCCATGCCGATCTGCAGGCTGCGGTCGAGGCTCCATCGCCAGGTGCCGGCGCCGCCGTCCTTGAACGGGAAGAAGAACGGGTTCATGGGAGCGTACGAACCGAGCTTCTTGAAGTAGGCGTTGAGGTCGGCGATGGCGGGCAGGTAGCGCACCGGCATCCACGGGCCGCCGCCGAAGCCGGAGTCCGGCGCTCCGTCAGAGTCGAACGACCGGTCGTGATCGAGCTTCTGGTTGATCTCTTCGAGCACCGCCAGGACATCGACGGTCGACACCTCGTCGTTGTCGTCGTCGTCGTTGGCGGCGGCGCCGGCGACGATCATGACGCCGAGTACGGTCGCGATCAGTGATTTGTGCATGTGGAATCCTCCTGTCGATGTTTCAGGCACAATCCGTGCCACCGATTCCGGGCGCCTGACGAGTCCGCGCGCGGGCTGCGGGGCGCACCGCCCTATCTCCGGCGATACGCTGCGTATCTCCGGCGATACCTTACAGCAGCGGGCGGATGACCGCGCTCACGCCGAGTACGGCCAGCGCCGCGAAGGCGGCCGCCCGCAGACGCGCCACCGACAGGCGCCGCGCCAGGGCGAGTCCGGCGTTCGATCCGGCCAGCGCGCACGGAGACAACAGCGCCGCCAGCGCCAGCGCGCGGACCACGCCGGCGCCAAAGGTGACCGCCAGCAGCGCCAGCAGCATGGCGGTGGCCGGCAGCGCGATAGCCCAGATCGTGGCGCGGATGCGCTCCGGCGGCCACCGGTGCGCGTAGGTCCAGAGCGCCAGCGGCACGCCGCCCATGCCGGTCGAGCCGGCCAGCAGCCCGGAGGCGCCCATCGCCAGCACCGTCCACGGCGCCGCCACCCGCTGCCGCGGCGGCGGCCGGCGGAGCGCCAGCGCCAGCAGCGCGATCAGCACCACGGCGCCGGCGGCCTGCCGGGCCAGATCGGGCCGGACGGCGACCACCGCGCGCAGCGCCAGCACGCCGGCCGCCAGCGCCGCCATGACGACCGCCAGCGGCCACAGCAGCTCCTGCGGCCGTACCCAGGCGCGCAGCCGCACTACCCCGTTGGCCATCTGCACCAGCATGGCCGAGCTGGAGACGGCGATCGCCTCCGGCGGCGCGAAGCCGCTCAGGTGCAGCAAGGGGATGGCCAGCAGCGCCAGACCGAAGCCGATGGTGGCCTGCAGAGCCGACGCGGCGGCCACGATCGCCGCCGCCGCCGCCACCGCCGGCAGCGGCTGTCCGAGCAGCATGGATCGGTTCTGCCGCCTGCTCGCCGTTTTTACGGACGGGCCGTCAAGGACGGCGCCAGGAGGCGAAGTAGGCCGGCGCCCAGCGGCGCGCCAGATACGAGGCGCGTTCGGCATGCGCGGCGCGCGCCGGCGCCGCCTCGGCGTCGATCCATGCCTCGGCGCCGGCCAAGTCCGGAAACTCGCCTATCCAGACGCGGTGCCAGGCCGGGATCGGGTCGATGAGCTGGAAGCACTCCAGGCTCAGCATCCCGCGCTCGCGGGCGATCCGCCGCAGGTCCTCGGTGCGCTCGGCATCGGCGTGACCGGCTGCCGCGGCGGTCCGCGAGAACTGCAGCACGGCCACGCTGGAACGGTCGGCGGCGAGCGCGGGAATCGCCCTCGGATCGGCTGCCTGCGGTTCGATCTCCCGCGGCGGCCCCGGCAGCCAGCCGGCCAGGACTTCCGGCGCCAGCGGCCGGGTCAGATGATATTCATAGAATCCGTACGCCCCGTACGGCGGCGCCATTTCCGCCTCGATCCACGCCTCGGCGCCGTCCAGGTCGGGGAACTCGATCACCCAGAACCGCTCCCAACGGCCCTGCAGTCCGATCAGCCGATAGCCTTCCAGTCGCCGCAGACGGTGCCGGGCCGCGATCGACAGCATCAGATCGACGTGCTCCCGTTCGGCCGCGCGGCGCCGGTCGGCCGCCAGCCGGTGCCAGCTCGCCTGCCGGCCGGTCTTGGCCAGGACCACGACGCGGTCGCGGCCGATGCGGAGCTCGCCTGCCATCCGTCGCCTGCCTTCGCTCAGCCTTCCGTCAGACGCGGGACGGCGACTTCCCGGCCGTCGCGCTCGGCCGACAGGTACGCCGCGTACAGCACCGCGGTCGTATCGAGCGCGAGCGGCAGACCGCTCGCCGGTTCGCGGCGGTCGCGGATCGCGGCAAGGAAGTCCGCCAGCTCCTGGCGGTAGCCGGTCGCCCAATCCTCGTCCGGGGCGGGAAACGACCAGCCCTGCTTGGTGCCGATCTTTTCGACGACGTACACGTCGTCGAGCTGCCGTTCCTCCGGGTTGTACAGGATGTTGGCGTCGGTGGGATTGACGTTGCAGCGCATGCGGTGGTTGTTCGCGTAGACCTCCAGCCAGTTGTGCACCCCGCCCATGACGATCTCCGTGGAGTGGACGTCGGCTACGGTGCCGTCGTCGAAGACCACGTGCACCTGGCAGTAGTCCTCCACGTCCCGGTAGTCGGTACGCAGCCAGCCGAGGTCGCGAAAGCCGGCCGCCGCCGTCAGGCGGTGCACGCGGGCGCTCACCGCGCGCGGGCGCACCGGGGCGCCGTCGGTCGCCTGGCCCTGCACCCGCTTCAGGTAGAGCGCCGCGGTGAGCGGATGGCACCCCTTGCCGACCAGGGAGCCGCCGCCGGTCCTGGCCCAGATGCCGTAGACCGGGGAGTGCGAGCCGGAATGGGACTCCTCGCCGTGTATCCACAGGATGCGCGCCTGCGTCTTGACGATGACTTCGACCTCCTTCCGTATGGACGGAGCGTAGACCCAGTTTTCGGCGTAGCAGAGCGTGATCCCGGCCTGCTCGACCGCCTGCCGCATGCGATCCGCGCTGGCCATCGCCTCCGCCAGGAGCTCGGCCTTGGAGGCGCGGTCGCCTCGCCAGTCGGGATCGCCGTCCGGCCCGAAGGCGCCCGTGAACGGCTTCTCGACGATCACGTGCTTGCCGGCCGCCGCCGCGGCGACGACGCAGGGTTCGTGGGCGTACGGCGGCGCGCACACGTCGATCACGTCGGAGACGTCCAGCAGGTGGTCGAGCGACGAGCACGCCGCCACGCCGTGGCGCTCGGCGAAGGCATCGCGGCGCGCGGCGGTGGGCGAGTAGACGCCGGCGACCGTGACCGCTCCCGGACCGAGCCCGCGGTAGCAGTCGGCGTGGAAGTTGGCGGCGAAGCGCGCGCCGACCAGCCCGACCCGCAGGCTCACGTCGGAACCACCGGAAGCTCGACCGCGGACGGGTGCTCCGGCGACAGGTGGATCGTGTTGGTCGCCGTCTGCGTGCGCGTATGGCGGCCGATCGGCTGGCCGGTGTTGGGGTTGACGTCGAACCGCGGGAACGACGAGAAGCTGACCAGCAGCCGCAGCCGGTGGCCGGCGGCGAACAGGTTGCTGGTGGGGTAGAGCGGCACGACGACGCGGTAGACCCGGCCCGGCTCCATCGGCTGCGGCCGGTCCATGCCGTCGCGGTAGCGCACGCGCATGATGCCGTCGGCGACGTTGAGCCGATAGCCGTCCGGCCACGCGGCGCTCGGCGGATAGTAGTCCTGCAGCATCACGAACAGGTCGGTATCCGGCGCGTCGGAGGAGAGGTAGAGGGTCGCGGCGATCGGTCCGGTCACTTCGAGCGGCTCGTCGAGCGGTTCGGTGGCGAACAGCAGGACGTCCGGCCGGGACTCCAGCGGCGCATACGGCGGCGCGCACCCGTGCAGGTCGGGCCGCGTCCGCTGATCGGCGCCGCCCTGCACGACCATCACCCGCGTCAGGGCGTTCGGGGCGTCCGGCGCAAAGCGTTCCGGCGCCGGCAGGATCTCGTTGAGGGAGGAGGTGTTGGCCGAGATGGTCGGCAGCGGATCGGCCGGATCGAAGCGCGCCGACAGCGCGGCGGGCGCAGACGGCGGACCGGCTGCGAGCCGGCCGTCGGCCGCCAGAAAGAAGGGCGTGGCGACCGCCCGCGCCAGGGGCCACGCGCGCTCGGCGCGCCAGCGCCCGCCGTGCTGCAGCCGCCCCTCGGCGCTGCGGCCGCCGGAGCCGCCGCCCATGACGAACAGGCGCACCGGCGGGTCGGCTTGGGCGCCGTCGGTCCGGCCGCGCAGGTGGCGGTCGAACCAGCGCAGTACCAGGTGCCGGTGATCGGCCGCCAGGTTGCCCGCTACCGGCAGGCCCGGCCCCAGGTCGACGTCGCCCGCCACGCAGGTATCCATGGTGGCGTCGCCGTGGGTCCATGCCCCCACCAGCAGCGACTGCTCGGCCAGACGCGCGCTCAGCGCCTGGTAGTTCTCCACCGTGGCGCGCGTATAGGAGTCGTACCAGGAGCCGGCGTACATGGTCGGCACGTCGGCGGTGCGATCGTAGTGGGCGGCGAAGTTGAGGCCGGACTGCTGCCAGAACTCGTCGGCATCGCCGTGCTCGTAGAGGTCGCGCGCCCAGCGCTCGTATACCGGCAGGCCGGCCAGCGGCGAGTCGCGGCCCCGCCACGGCAGCCGCGTCAGCCATTCGTACATCCGCTCGCCGGCGCGGGTCAGGTCGGCCTGCAGCGCCGGATCGCGTTGCGCCTCGCACGACACCGTGCCAAAGGTGACCGCCCAGGTCAGCCAGCGCAGCTCCAGCGCGCCGTTGTGGCGCAGCGTGGCGGTGTTGCCGTTGGCGCCGCCCTGGTTGACCCACATCGCCTTGAGGTGCGGCGGCCGCTCGATCGCCGCGGCGTTCTGTACCCAGGCCAGGTAGGAGGTGCCGTAGGTGCCGACGTTGCCGTCGCAGTACGGCAAGGATGCCAGCCACTCGATCGCGTCGTAGCCGTCGGGGCCCTCGTTCGCCAACAGGACGAACTCGCCTTCCGAGCCGTAGCGCCCGCGGCAGTCCTGGATCGCGGCCAGGTAGCCGCGGCCGGCGAAGAACTCGCCCGTCTCCTGGACCGTGGGGCGCGCGCGGTCGTACGGCGTGCGCAGCAGGATGGCGGGAAACGGGCCGGGCAGCGGCTCGCCATCGCGCGCCGGCCGCCACACGTCGGTGGCCAGCCACGCGCCGTCGCGCGCGGTCATCCCGCAGTTGCGGGCGTTGACGACTCCGTAGGGCGGCGGATCGGTTGGCATGGGATATATCGGGGTGACCTTGAGCGCAAGCCTGCGGGGCGGTACCGTCCGTGACGATTCTCTGATCGGAGGTAGCTGGTGTCAACGCGAAAGAGCGATCTCGACCTGCAGACCTACTGGATGCCGTTTACCGCCAACCGGCAGTTCAAGAGCGACCCGCGGCTGGTGGAGTCGGCCGACGGGGTCTACTACCGGTCCCGCGACGGGCGCCGGCTCATCGACGGGATCGCCGGCATGTGGTGCGTGAACGCCGGCCACGGCCGCACCGAGATCGTGGAGGCGGTGCAGCGGCAGGTTGCGGAGCTCGACTACGCCACCTCCTTCCAGATGGGCCATCCGGCCGCCTTCGAGTTGGCAGCCGAGCTGTCGGCGATCCTGCCCGGCGATCTGGGCCATCCGTTCTTCGTCAACTCCGGGTCGGAGGCGGTCGATACCGCGCTGAAGATCGCGTTCGCCTATCATCGCCGGCGCGGAGAGGCGGGCCGCACCCGCCTGATCGGCCGCGAGCGCGCCTATCACGGCGTTGGCTTCGGCGGGATGTCCGTGGGGGGAATCGGCCCCAACCGCACGCCGTACGGGCCGCTGCTGCCCGGCGTCGACCACCTGCCGCACACCCACGACCCGGAACGCAACGCCTTTTCCCGCGGGCAGCCTGCGCACGGCGCCGAGCGCGCCGACCTCCTGTTGGACCTGATCGCCCTGCACGGCGCGGAGACGATCGCCGCGGTGATCGTGGAGCCGATGGCCGGCTCCACCGGCGTGCTGGTGCCGCCGCTCGGCTATCTGGAGCGGCTGCGGGAGATCACCGCCGCGCACGGCATCCTGCTGATCTTCGACGAGGTGATCACCGGCTTCGGCCGGCTGGGGTCGCCGTTTGCGGCGACGCACTTCGACCTGCTGCCGGACATGGTCACGCTGGCCAAGGGGCTCACCAACGGCACGGTGCCGATGGGGGCGGTGGCGGTCCGCGACGAGCTGTTCGATACGTTCATGGCGGGGCCGGAGGGCGCGATCGAGCTGACCCACGGCTATACCTATTCCGGCCATCCGCTGGCCTGCGCGGCGGCGCGGGCCACGCTCGACGTCTACCGGCAGGACGGCCTGCTGACGCGCGCGGCCGAGCTGAGCGAGCACTGGGAGAACGCTGCCCACGGCCTGCGCGGTCTGCCGCACGTGATCGACATCCGCAACATCGGCTTGACGGCGGCGATCGAGCTGGCGCCGGTTCCGGGAAAGCCGGCCGTGCGCGGCATGACCGCCCTGCACCGCGCCTTTCGGAAGGGAGCGTTCATCCGCGTCACCGGCGACACCGTCGCCCTGGCGCCGCCGCTGCCGATCACGCCGGCGCAGATCGACGAGCTGTTCGCCCTGGTCGCCGAGACGATCGAGGAGGTCGTCGATCCGTAGCCGCCCGGGAGCGGCCGTCGAACCGGCGAGCGTCCATGCGCAGGCGCACGCCGACCCGTAGCCGCCGGAGAGCGGCTACGCCGGGAGCGGATCGTTCACGAAATCGGCGACGACGCGGTTGAACCGCTCCGCCTCCGAGTAGAACGGCGCGTGATCGCTGTGCTCGAATATCTCCAGGCGGGCGCCGGGGATGTGATCGGCCGCGTAGCGGCAGCCGGGGAGTGCGCCGCTGTGCCGGCCGGCGGCCACCAGCACCGGAACCCTGATCGCCGGGCAGAGCGGGCGCCAGTCCTGCGCGTGGTAGTCGGGGCCGAGCGTCTGGCCGGCCGGCGCGTAGTCGGAGGCGGAGTTCGCCAGCCGATCGATCTCCGGGCCGGTCGCCTGCGGGCCGTAGACCGGGCCCAGCAGCGCCCGCATCTTGCGCCGCCGGTAATCGCCGTCGCTCTCGCCCGGCTGCCGCTCCGAACCCGGCGGGGGAGGCCGGTGGACGGAGACGTGCACGGTCTCATCGACCAGCACCACGCCGCGCAGCCGGTGCGCGCCGAACAGCTCCAGGTAGGAGTAGCAGGTGCGCGCGCCGATCGACCAGCCGACCAGCGTCACGTCGTGCAGGCCCAGGGCGTGGATGATCTCCCGCACGTCCGCCGCGTAGCGGGCGGTGCGATGGCCCCAGGGCGTGCGTTGCGAGCGCCCGCAGCCGCGCGTGTCGGGCGCGATCACGTGGAACCGACCGCTGAGCGCCGGCAGGTTGCGCTCCCACCATACGTTGCTCAGGCCGCCGCCGTGGATGAGCACCGCCGCCTTGCCGACGCCGGCTTCGTCGTAGTGGAGCCGCACGCCGTCGTTCGCGATCACGTATCCGCACGCTCGGTTCACGTCACCCCCCGGGCGGGCGCCGTGCTAAGCTGCCGCGCGACATGAAGATCGGAATCGTCGGCGCAGGCGGCATCGGCACCCGCCACGCGCAAGCATACGCCAGGCACCCCAAGAGCGACGTGGCGGCGGTCTGCGACGTCGACGCCGCGCGCGCTTCCCGACTGGCGGACGCGCACGGCGCGCGGGCGTTCACGTCGATCGCCGACATGCTGGCCAGCGGCATCGAGCTGGCGGCGTGCAGCGTCTGCACCAAGGGTGAGGAGAACGGCGGCGATCACTTCGCCCCGACCATGGAGCTGCTCGCAGCCGGCATCCCGGTCCTGGGAGAGAAGCCGATCTCCAACCGGATCGACGAGGGGCGCAGGATGGTCGAGCTGGCCGCGTCCAAGGGACTGCCCTACGGCATCAACCTCAACCACCGCTTCACGCCGGCCGCCGAGCGCGCCAGGGAGTGGGTCGAGTCGGGCCGGCTGGGGACGCTGCACATGATCGGCATGACCATGTGGATCGACAACCCGGTGGAGACCTCGCCGTGGTTCCACATCCGCGCGCTGCACCCGCATTCGATCGACGTCATGCGCTACTTCGCCGGCGACGTGCGGCGGGTGGCGGCGTTCTTCATGCAGGGGGAGGGCCGCGCCATCTGGTCGAACGCCAAGATCGTCCTGGAGTTCGCCGGCGGCATGATCGGGTCGCTCACCGGCAGCTACGACGCCGGCGGCGGCTTCGGCCTGGAGACCTGCGACGTGACCGGCTCCAAGGGCCGCTTCCTGCTGGAGGAGGCGTGCCAGCGCCTCACCTTCTTCACGCGGGAGAGCCAGGAGGCGGAGACGTATCAGTTTCTGGGCGGGATGCTGGGCTTCGGCGAGACCTTCGACAGCCGCATCGGCCGCTGGGTCGATCAACTCGACCAGGGCGTGCCGCCGGAGCGGATCGACGCGTCCGGCGTCGACGCGCTGCAGGCGCAACTGGTCATCGAGGCGTGCGTCCGCTCCTTCCAGCGTTCCGAGGTAGTCGAGGTCGAGCCGATCGGCTGAGGTGCCGGGGATTCTCGTCAGCTGGATCGGTCATGCGGATCTGCGCGCCGTGGAAGAGAGCGCGACGGCCGGCGTCGGGCCGGTCGCCCAGGCGCTGGACACCGGGAGCTACGAAGCCGCGTTTCTGCTCACCGATTACGATGCCGAGGCCGTCGGCTACCTTGGCTGGCTCAAGGCCCGCGCCGGCGGCACCGCAATCGACCTGATCCGGGAGCGGCTCACCGGTCCGACGGAGTTCGGGGAGATCTACACCGCGGCGGTTCGCGCCTGTGAACGGGCGCTCGCCGCCGGCCGCGGGGCCGCGCTCACCTTTCACCTGAGCCCCGGCACGCCGGCCATGGCGGCGGTCTGGATCATCCTGGCGAAGACGCGCTTCCCGGCAACGCTGATCGAGTCTTCGCGCGAGCACGGCGTCCGCACCGCCTCCGTCCCCTTCGACATCTCGGCGGACTTCCTGCCGGACCTGCTCCGGCAGTCGGACCGCGAGCTCGAACGCCTGAGCGCCGGACTTGCCCCGGAAGCCCCTGAGTTCGACGCGATCATCCATCGAAGCCGGGCCATGCAGCGCGTCATCCTTCGCGCTCGCCGGGTGGCTCCGCGCTCCGTCCCGGTCCTTCTGGAGGGAGAAACCGGAACCGGTAAGGAGCTGCTGGCGCGCGCCATCCATCAGGCCAGCTCGCGCCGCGACCGCCCGTTCGTCGCCGTCAACTGCGGCGCGTTGCCGCCCGAATTGGTGGAGTCCGAGCTGTTCGGCCACGAGAAGGGCGCGTTCACGGGCGCCGACCGCGCGCGTCCGGGGTACTTCGCGGCGGCGAACGGCGGCACGCTGTTTCTGGACGAGATCGGGGAGTTGCCGGCCGCCGCGCAGGTAAAGCTCCTCCGAGCGCTGCAAGAGGGAGCGGTGGTCCGAGTCGGCGCCGCCACGCCGCGCGCCGTGGACGTGCGCGTCATCGCCGCGACCAACCGCACGCTGACGAACGAGGTCGCCGAGGGCCGCTTCCGGGAAGACCTCTTCTATCGTCTGGCGGTGGCCGTCCTCAAGCTGCCGCCGCTACGCGAGCGCGCCGGAGACGTGGGGCTCCTGGCCGAACGACTCCTGGCACGGATCAATGCCGAGAGTGCGGGCGAACCGGGCTATCATGACAAGAAACTTTCTGCTTCGGCAAGAAACGTTCTCATACGGCACGCTTGGCCCGGCAATGTGCGGGAGCTGTCGAACACGCTTCGGCGCGCCGCGATCTGGTCCGACGGCTCGGTCGTCACGGCGGAGGACCTGCGCGATGCGTTGCTGCCGGCCGTCGGCGCTCCGGTGGTGCTGGACCGCGCGCTGGGCAACGGCTTCAGTCTGCCCGATCTCCTGGCGGAGGTCGCGCGCCATTACCTTGCCCGCGCCATGGAGGACGCCTCCAACAACAAGACCAAGGCC
Source organism: Spirochaetia bacterium (assembly GCA_965203515.1). Taxonomy (GTDB): domain Bacteria; phylum Spirochaetota; class Spirochaetia; order SZUA-6; family Bin103; genus CATQHW01. The sequence goes on along the minus strand of OZ241907.1, from coordinate 1,734,233 downwards.
GCCGGGCTGGTAGGGCTGGCGAGCTACCAGACCCTCACCAACTGGTTGTCGAAGTATGGGCTGACCCAATGATGGCACGGTTTCTGCTACGTACGGTATAGCCATGAACCATGACGGGAAGCACGAACAAGCAGCCTTGGAACAGGTGCGTTCCGACCTGCGGACGCTGATCGAAGAGTGGAAGCATCCTGTGAGCGCAGTGTGGGGGCTGGCCGGACTGTTCATCGGATACGCCGGTTCGGACGATACCGAAGGCCAGATCGATTCAGGCGATGATATAGATGAATTGGTCGAGAAAAAGAGATGGAAGAGGCCCCCAAAGTCGGATGCCATACTGGCGGCGAAGCGTGTCGATGCCGGGCTGTTTCGGATGCAAGATCGATATCTTATCGACGAAGATTTTTATGGATTTTCCGATTTAGCGACGAATGTGATATTGAGAACTTCTACCGGCGCCGAGATGCGTCGGGTAATCGACTGGTTGTTCGCTCTCGATTTGAGCACGTCGGAAGGGCGCCGGCGTGCGACGGGTGTATTCGACGACGCGTTGCGGTTCATGGTGAAACGGCACGCGGATCGCCTGGGCCAGTTCATCACGCCTGCGCCGGTCGCCGATCTCATGCTGGATCTGGCCGACCTCAAACCCGGTGAAAGCGTCTATGATCCGTGCTTCGGCTTTGGGGAACTGCTCGCTGGGGCATCGCGCCGGCTGAACGCGGCGCTTCCGTCATCACCGCGATCGAATGTCGGACCGGCTGCGGTTTCCGGCGTCGAAGTCGCGGAACGCGCGTACCTTATCACACTGTGCCGACTGTTGTTGGCCGGGGTCGAACCCCCGGGGCTGGAGTACGGTAACGCGCTGAAAAAGGCAGTGCCGAGTGACGGATCGGAGGCGGTCTTCGACTGCGTCGTCGCCTCCCCGCCGTGGAGCGACGAAGACGAGTTATACGACGAAGACGATAGCTTCCGGTTTCCCAGCTATCGCGTCGAAGAGCTGTTCCTGCAGCACGTGATGGCCAACATGCGGCCCGGCGGACGAGCCGTAGTCGCGTTACCGGAGCGGCCGCTGTTCCATGCCGATTCCTTGCCTCTGAGGAAGGCGCTTCTTTCGGAATACCGCGTGCAGGATGTGATCGCGCTTCCGGCCGGCTCGTTCGAGCCGTTCACCGGTATATCCATGAGCGTTATCGTGTTTTCCCGCGATGAACCGCGTGACGCCGTACGGTTTCTGACCGTCTCACCGATGGCATGGCAGGCGGCCCAGGAAGATGCGCGGGGCGTCGCCGAGATGATCGGGGATCACCGCCAGGCGTCTGCGAGTTACGCTTCGCCGGGTGTCGAGTCATGGTCCGCCCCCGTGCGCGAACTCACGCTCCGCGACTACGAGTTGATCGCCAAGAAGTCGGGAAGCGAGCGGCTGGACGCCGAGATCGAGCGGCTCGTCAAGGCAGACCCTTCTCTGAAGGTGAAAAGTCTGGACGAGGTCGCAGAGGTGTTTCCTGGGGTGGAAAACGATTTTTTTGACGCACCCGAGCCGAATCTGCTCCGCTCCGCCGACGTGACGGATGTGCGTATTCGCCGGCCGCAGACCTGGCCCTTCGATTTCAGCTCGTTGTTGGGTAACCCTGACCCACGGGCATATCTTCGTGGCGGCGACCTGCTCGTCCCGATGACGGACAACGTAGGCAGCATCTTTCTGGTTGAGGAAAACGAGCACGAGCACGAGTATGAGGTGATGGCCGACGAGACCATCGCGTTCGTTCGCGTGCACGAAGGGATCGTCAAGCCGCGATTCCTGGCCGCCCTGTTGCGCTCACCCGCGTATTGGTTCTGGTTGTCGGGTCACGCCACCGGATCGACGATTCGTCATCTGTCGATTCCCGTGCTCCGCGCGTTGAAAGTTCCGGTGCCGCCTGTCTCGGTGCAGGATGCCGTGCTCAAGGAACTTGGCGAGCTGCGCGGAGACGCGCTGGCCGTGCTCTTCCGCCTGCTCTCCGGGATGGCGCGGCATCCGGTCGCCCTCTGGCTGGAAGGACCTCTTGCGGCGAGTCTGGCGGCAGGGCGCCGTTCTGACGGCGCGCGCGGCATAGATATGCTTGCAAAGCTCGCGGCGGAGATACGATCGCTCGATACTCCCCCAGCCGCACCGACGGCCGGCGATGGTGCGATCGACAGATGGCTGGAGGCGGCGAGGAGGGCGGCTGCCTCCTTGGACTATCTCGATTCGGTTCCTGAAGGCGCAGGCCGCCTGGTGGTTCTCGAATTCGCTGTGGCGAAGTTGCGCGAGGCGCTTGGCGTCCTCGACCGGGCCGAAGATCCGCTCGGTGAGCGCCTGCGTTCTGTTACTTGGGGGCTGGTGGGTCTCGTCGAGGATGAGGCCCACGCCATGCAGCGCAGAGGCAGGCTCGACATCACCGTACCCGCGGAAGTGCTGGCCGGCACCGTCGCTGAGGTGCGGCTTCGGGTTGCCAACCTGTCGCCGGTGCCGCTGAGCAAGGTGCGGGTGACCGTGCGGCAGGCCGATCTCACGTTAGTGAGTCAGGCCGATCGTACGTTAGTGAGAGAAGTGCCCTACTTGGCCGAAGGTCAGCGGCATGAGATTCCGCTTGTCGTCCGGGCGCAAGACGATACGCAGCCGCTGGATATCGACGTGGCGTGGCAGGCGCGCCGCCTCGACGCCACGCCCGTAGAGGGCCGGACGAAGGTCTCCGTGCCGGTCCGCTCCGGCAATGAGGCCGCCGCTACCGGCGACCTCGACGCCAGTCCCTACATCGTCGGGCCTCCGGTGGACCGGGCCGAAATGTTCTTCGGCCGCGACGGCATCATGGATCAGATCAGGCGCCATCTCGGCGGTGAGCAGGCCAACGTGATCCTGCTGGAAGGGAATCGGCGTACCGGCAAGACGTCGATCCTGCAGCAGTTGCGGAAAGAGGAAGCGCTTCCCGGATGGGTTCCCGTCTACTGCTCGTTCCAGGATATGGACAGCATGTCCACGTCCAACGTGTTCAGGCTGTTGGCGAGGCAGACGGGTATTGCCCTTGCCGACGCCGGCATCGAAACCTGGATTCCTGATGCGCCGGCCCCGGAGTCGGGGCGACCGTTCAAGTTGGCCTTCCTCGCCGCATTGCGCGGCGCGTTCTCCGACGATCACCCCTACGAGACGTTGGCGTTGTACCTGTCGACGGCGATCGAGGCCGCCAAGCCGCGCCGGCGCCGGGTCCTGCTCATGCTCGACGAGTTCGACAAGCTCCAGGATGGTATCGACGGCGGTATTACCAGTCAGCAGGTCCCCGAGAACATTCGTCACCTGTTGCAGCACCAATCCGGTCTGGGCGCGATCCTCACCGGCTCCCGCAGGCTGAAGCGGCTGCGCGAAGAGTACTGGTCGGCGCTGTTCGGGTTCGGCCACCGGATCGGGGTCAGTGCGCTGCCGGAGGAGGAAGCCCGGCGGCTGGTCACCGAACCGGTCGCGCGTCGAATCCGCTACCTGCCACAGGCGCGTGACCAGCTGGTAGCACTGTGCTCGCGCCATCCGTTTCTCATCCAGTCGCTCTGCAGCCGGGTGTTCGACCAGGCCGCCGCGGGGAGCGAACGAATCATCACGGGTGACCTCGTGGACCGGGCCGCAACCGAGATGGTGCGGGACAACGAGCACTTCCAGACCCTGTGGGGCTACGCCGGCAGCGAACGGCGCAGACTGATACTGGCGCTCAGCGACCGTATGGCGGACGCCCCGGACGCCTTCAACCGCGATCTCATCGGCCTGAAATTCGAGGAATATCGTGTACCGGTCCGGGATGACGAAGCTCTCGCTGACGACATTACCGAGCTCCGTGAACTGGAGCTGCTCGAGATCGACCAATCCAACCGCGGGGTCACGTACCGACTGGCCATCCCGTTGATGGCCGACTGGCTGCGGATGAACGTTGACTTCGACGACCTCGTGGAGCGCGCCCGCCAGGAGGCCATACGCCATGCCTGACCCTGACCCGTACCAAGTCCTGGGACCTTCGGTCCCCCCCATGCTGGGCCGCGCAGCGCTCATGAGCCGCATCGACAAGCACCTGCGGAAACCGTCGCCGGATCACGTGTCGGTCGTGGGGCCGGCGCACTACGGAAAGTCCGTCCTGCTGCACCATGCCGCCGCCACCTACCGGGACGGGGTCGAGCAGTATGTCACCGCTGCGTACGTCGATCTCCGCCGCGGGGTACCGGCCTCGGACCACGAATTCATGCGGCGGTTTGCGGACGAGATCAAGGCGGCGTTGCAGGGGGTCTGTCCAGACCTTGTGGGGTATTTCGACGACTTCGAAGAAGTTTCCAGGCATGAGGTGCTGGGCATCATATTCGACCAACTCGAAAAGGACGGCGTGCGCCTGCTCGCGGTGCTCGATGGCTTCGACTATGCGCTTGCCGGTACCGGGTTGACGCGGAACCTGTGGGACCAACTGCGCGCGCTGGCGCAGAGGACCAGTCTGCGACTGGTCACCGGCAGCCGGCGGCCGTTGCGCGAGCTGTGCAAGACGGAGGAGTCGCGGACCTCGGACTTCTGGGGGATATTCTACGATACGCCGGTGCGCGTGGCCGCGCTCGACGACCGTGATCTGGAAGCGTTCCTGCAGCCGCTCCGTGACGCCGGCTGCGAGTTGGACGAGTCGGTGCGGAAGGAGATAGCCAACTGGACAGGAAGGGTGCCTTTGCTCGTTTGCGCGCTCCTGCAGAGGCTGTGGGCCGGACACCGCGGACAACGTCTTTCCAAATCGGAAATAGATCATGCTGCGGAAGCGGTGCTGGACGGGCCGCGCCAGCTCCTCGACGCATTGTGGGATGATTGCGACAGCGAATTGCGTGCTGATCTCGGCGCGCTGACTGCCGACGAAATACCGCTGGCCGAGCTGTCTCAGCCGCGGCGGCAAGCACTGGAGGAGCGAGGGTTCGGCCAACAGTCGAGGAACCGACTGCGCAGTTCCTGTCGCCTGATGCAGCGCTACGCTCAGGATCAGGCACCCGCCATTGCCGACCTGACCCGTCTTCTGGGCACGGCCGCCAAATTCGAGACGCATGTTCAGATGCTGCTTGAGCTGCGCCTCGACCAAGTGTCGCAGGGATCCGTGGACAGTGACCTTTGCGACTACGTGCGCTTGGCGATCCGCGACCTCGTCCCGGCTCCAGAGAGTGCACTCGTCTGGATCAGGAGCATTGCCAATCGGGCGCTGCATCTGATCTGGACCGCCGAGCTCCCACCTGACCGCCGTCTACCCGATGCATGGCTCGACGAATGGAAGCACGCAGGAATCGAGAGGCTGCCGGACGAACGAGGCAAGATTCCTCACGACTCCCCAGGCCGGGAGTGCCGGATACTGCGGCTCATAACCGGCTCTGAGCGCGCCCAACGCCAGAGCACGTATGTCACCAGAACTACCAGCCTCATAGTGAACCATCTGCATTCGGTCGGTAACTACGGTCAGCACCTATCGGGCGATCAGGTCACCGTCGGTTTCGCGGCCGCCGTCGTACTGTCAGCCATCTCCCTGGTGGAGTGCCTCACTTCCGATCTTTCGCGAAAGGTGGACTCATCGTAGGATCATGGCGGTGGTCGTACACGAAAGCTCCTACAAGGGACTTCATCCGTTCAGCTTCTTCCATCGTGCCCGACTGCGCCGGGTCGTCGAGACCATGCGCTCGCTCTCGTTACCGGTACGGGCGGCCGTCGCCGACTTCGGGTGCTCCAACGCATTCTTCTTCGCAGAACTGTTGCGAGCGCTGCCCGAAGCCGGTTCGATGTGCCTGTTCGGCTTCGATCACTCGTCCGATCTGCTGGCCGCGGCGAAGGCTCGCAACATCGACAACGCCGTGTTCGATTACGTCGATCTCAACGCCCCCCCCCCCCCCCCCCCCCGGGGAGCGTCTGTTCGACGTCGTCACCTGCTTCGAGACGTTGGAGCACGTAGGCAACGTCCCGAATGCTATCGACACGCTGCTCGCCTCGTGCAAGCCCGGCGGCACGCTGCTCATCTCGGTGCCGAACGAGATCGGCTTGCCCGGATTGCTCAAGTACGGTGCGAGGAAGGTATTCCGAAGGAGGCCGTACGAGAGCTTCTTCCGCGATCAGAGCGAATCCCGCTACGTGTGGCACCTGCTCACGGGCCAATCGATCTCCGTGTTTCGGGACCCGGACGCCGACGGCTGGGGGCCGCACCTCGGCTTCGATTGGCGAGTGGTGCTGGATCATCTGAACGAGTCCCCTGCGTGCCGGGTCCTGCGCGTCGACAGTCTGGTCTTTGGCTATATTCTCGTCGCTCGCAGGGCATGACGCGCCGGCGCCACAGACGGCCGCTTGCCGGCGAAGATACTTGCGCTTCGGCGTCCGTTCGATCCATGCTATGCTGCGCGGCACCACGCATGACACGCGATCTGCACCAGCCGCACGACCATCTGTTTCGCAAGGTGTTCTCCGAGCCGGCCGAAGCGGCTGGCTTGCTGCGCGCCCACGTGCCGTCGTGGCTCGCCGGTACGCTGGACTGGGCCAGCCTGACGCTGATGCCCGACAGCTATGTGGACGACGACCTGCGCGCCAGCGAGTCCGACCTGCTGTATGCCATCGAGCAGCGACCGGGCGCCGCCGAGCCGGGTGACGCGCGGCGTTCGCTGCGGCTCTATCTGCTGTTCGAGCACCAATCGAGGCCGGATCGATTGATGCGCTTCCGGCTGCTGAAGTACTGCTGCCGCATCTGGGATGATTTCTTGCGCTCTGACGAAGCAGGGGAGACGCCGGACTTGCCGCCGATCGTGCCGGTGGTGTTCTATCAGGGTGAGTCCCACTGGCGACATGCGGCTCAGTTCAGCGACTTGTTTGCGGAATCGGTCAGAGGGTGGCCCTGGACGCCGCAGTTCGAGCACCTGCTGGTGGACCAGTCGCAGATGGGGGTGGGAGCGGTACAGGGCGAAACGCTGGGCCGGATAGCACAGCTTGCGCTGATGGCGGCGGCGCGCCGCGAGGTGAGGGCGGCGCTGGAGACGGCGGTGCAGCTCATGGGAGAGTTGGACCGGGCGGGACAGAGCGAACGGTTCGCGGTGGTGGTGTTGTACGTGCTCCGCACGCAGGATGATGAGAGGTTGCGGGAGTTCGGCGCGGCGCTGCGGCGGGAAGTACGGGGACCAGGAGGGGATATGAAGACGTATGGGGAGCAGTTGATCCAGGAAGGCGTGCTGAAAGGCCGTCAGGAAGGCCGTCAGGAAGGCCGTCAGGAAGGCCGCCAGGAGGGCCGCCAGGAAGGCCGCCAGGAGGGCCGCCAGGAAGGCCAGGTGGCCACCATCGAGAGTTTTCTGCGCGCCGGCGTCGAGTGGTCGATCATCGAGCAGGCTACCGGCATCGGCCAGCAGGCGTTCGAGTTGCTCCGCCGACAGACCCACGCGTCAGATCGGGAGCGCTGACTTCAGTTCAGCCACACGCACCACCGCGGTTCCGTCGCGTCCGGGAAGATGGCGCAACTGCTACCGAACGCCACCATGATTGACATATGGTGCCACCATGTGACATCCTGGTTTACACATGGTACGGAGAAGCTACTGGATCGCGGCCGTAGAGAAGCTGTGGCGCGAGAAGTCGGTCGTCTGGCTGTCGGGGGTCCGCCGCGCCGGCAAGACGGTCCTGTGTCAGTCTCTGCCGGACGTCGAGTACCTCGACTGCGAACTGCCGAGCACCCGCCGCGCGCTGGAGTCCCCTGAGAGCTTCCTGCGTGACGTCGGTGCGCGGCGGGTCGTGCTGGACGAGATACACCGTCTGCCCAATCCGTCCGAGCTGCTGAAGATCGCGGCGGATTACCATCCCGATACGCAGATCGTCGCTACCGGCTCCTCGTCACTGGGAGCGTCGCGCCGATTTCGGGATACGCTCACCGACCGCAAGCGCGATCTGTGGATGACGCCGATGCTGCTCCAGGACGAGCACGAGTTCGGCCCGCGCGGCATCGATCACCGCTTTCTGCACGGCGGGCTGCCCCCCTTCTTCCTTGCTTCCGAGTTTCCGGAGCGCGGGTTTCAGGACTGGATCGACTCCTACTGGGCGCGGGACATCCAGGAGCACTTCCGGCTGCAACGGCGCTGGTCCTTCCTGCGCTTCGTGGAGTTGTTGTTCGCCGCCAGCGGCGGGTTGTTCGAGGCGACCAGGTACGCCGCCTCGTGCGAGGTGAGCCGCGCCACCATCGTCAACTATCTGCAGGTGCTCGAAGATACCCACGTCGTGCAGATCGTTCGGCCCTTCAGCACGCGCCGCGCGACGGAGATCGTGGCGACGCCCAAGGTCTACGGCTTCGATACCGGCTTCGTCAGCCTGTTCATGGGCTGGAACCGGCTGCGCGACGAGGATCGCGGCTCCCTGTGGGAGCACTGCGTGCTCAACGAATACCTCGGACGCCTGCAACGGCGTCGGCTTTGCTACTGGCGCGACAAGCGCGGCCATGAGATCGACTTCGTGATCGACGATCGCGCCGCGCCCCCGGTGACCGTGGAGTGCAAGTGGCGCGCCGGCGGATTCGATCCCCGGAACCTGCGCGCCTTCCGCGCCCGCTATCCCACCGGCGCCAACTACGTCGTGACTGCGGACACGGAACGCTCCTGGGTGCGTGACTTTCCGGGTTTCAGCGTCCGCTTCGTCAGCCTCCCGGACCTGATCCGGCGCCTCGCCGGCGAGGCGTCGTAAAGAAGGGGAGCCGGCCTTTCGGAGTCAGTTGAACTCCGTGCCGCCCTTGCGCGTCAGGTACTTGCCGGAGACGCTCTTCAGGATCACCCGTCCGCAGGCGTGCGACACGCGCTCCATGGCCGGCCTCACGACCACGCCTTCGCGTACGTGGCCGCCGCCGAGCGTGGTGGCGCCGTCGGTGAGCTCCTGCAGCTTCGCCAGGCTGAACGGGCCGCGATAGAGCTCCGGCACCAGCGGAAACAGATCGCTCAGCGATTCCGCCAGTTCCTCCGGGTTCAGGTAGCGGCCGGTTCCCGGTTCGCCCAGGTACGCATCGAACACCCGGAACGCCGGGTTGGGCTCCCCGTAATGGAGGTCCTGCACGCCGCGGCCGTACACCTCGCCCAGGACGTAGAACGGCCGGCCGTCGCCGGCAAGGCGGGCGCGCGCCGACTCGAACGCCTCCTGATGCGCGCGCCACGTGCGCACGTACAGATTGGTCTTGTTCGCGTCGTCGATCAGCAGCGCCATGCCCTTGTCCGACATACCCTTGGAGGTGACGATCGGGCCGTGGTCGGCGTGCCAGCCCAGGCAGCACCACGTGCCGTGCAGCTTCTCCGTGACCATCACCGGGTCCCCGTCCCGGAACTCCTCCGGGTATTTCTTGAAGTCCTCGATGTCGTAGTGGAGGGTGGCGCCGTGCGCGGACCGCACCTCGCCCTGCATGGAGATCGGGATCGGCGGTTCGTACTTGACCAGCTCCAGCAGCTCGGTGACTTCGTCCCCTTCGGCGACCTGCCGCCCGCGGATCATCCCGTCGCGGACCGGATAGACCAACCCCTGCGAAAGCGCGCCGCGGAGCTGCACCGCCTTGACGCGGTTCTTCTTGCTGCCGGCCAGCTTGCCTTCCAGCCCCAGCTCCGCGATCAGCCATTCGGGACAGACCGCCCCTTCCGGGATGTACGCGGCCAGGTCGCCGTCGACGTAGCTGTCCTTGCCGACGACGCAACGGAAGCCGCCGATCGCCGCCAGCTCCAGGCGGTCGGCGTTGGGGTGCGGCTCGATACGCAGGGCGTAGACTCGTGACTCGAATGCCATGGGAGCACCCGAACATACGGCGGACGGGAGCGGCGGTCAAGCGCCTCGGCAGCGCGCCCGGTGGCGCCGCGGCCGTCCGAAGTGACAAGATGCGCTGCCATGATCAAGCTGTCAGCGAACACCGTTCTCTTCGGCCGGTCCGGATTCGCGGCCGCGGCGCGCCTGTTGTCCGCGGCCGGTTACGACGGGGTCGAGGTCGCGGCCCTGGCCGGTATGTGCGAGCACCTGAAACTGTCGAGCTGGCGCCGGCAGGCGGCCGAGCTGCGCGCGGTCCTCGACGACCACGGCCTGCAGGCGCTCGCCATGGAGGAGTCGGCCCTGAATGAGGAGCGCCTGCGCCTTGCCTTCGAGGCGGCTGCCGAGCTCGGCATCCCCGTGGTCTGCATCGGCTCCGGCGGCGCCGCCGGCGACCGGGACTCGCTCGACGCCGCCGTGGAGCGGATCGCGGCGCTGGCCGACGAAGCGCACCGGCACGGGGTCACCCTCTGCCTGAAGGCGCACGTCGGCAGCGCCGTCCACGACACGCCGACCACGCTGGCCGCCATGGAGGCGATCGACTCGCCCGGATTCGGCGTCAACATGGACCCCAGCCACATCCACCGCGCGGGCGAGGACGTGGTGGAGGCGCTGCGCGCCGTGGTCGCCCGCGTGCGGCACGTGCACGTCCGCGACTGCCCGTCGCGCGACCCCTCGCCCGGACCTCCCGCGCAACAGGCGTGCGGCCGCGGTCAGATCGACCTGGCCGGCTACTGCCGGGTGCTCGTGGAGGCCGGCTACGACGGCGCGCTGAGCCTGGAGGTGATCGGCGCCCAGACCTGGGACGATCCGGCGCTGAGCGCCACCATCGCCGCCGAGAGCGCCGGCTACCTCAACGCCTGCCTCAAGGCGCTGGGAGCACGCTGATGGCCGCTCGACCGAACCTGCTGCTGATCGCCATCGACAGCCTGCGTCGCGATCACATGAGCCTGTACGGCTACCATCGCCTCACCACGCCGCACCTCGCCCGCTTCGCCGAGCAGGGGACGATGTTCCGCCGCCCCTTCAGCCCGAGCGTGCCGACCACGCCGGCCTACGCGTCGATGCTCACCGGGCGCGACTGCTTCGGCACCGGCGTGGTGGGCCTGCGCCACAAGGGCGACGTGGCCGCGCCGATGCTGCCCGAGATCCTGGAGCGGGCCGGCTACTCGACCTGCTGCGTGGGGTTTCCCGGCAATCCGGCGTCGCGCGGCTTCCGGACCTATCTGGAGTACGAAGGCTGGGGGGACGCGCCCGGCGGCGCGATGCCCAAGGCGCACGCCCTGAACGAGGTGGCCGTCCCGTATCTGCGCACGGCCGCCGCCGGCGGCGATCCGTTCTTTCTGTTCCTGCGTCACATGGACCCGCACAGCCCGTACCTGCCGCCGGCGCCGTTCGACCGTCTCTTCTACGAGGGCGACGAGCTCGACCCCGCCAATCGCTCGCTCGACCGCCTGTACGCGTTCGCGCCGTTCGCGGATTACTTCAGGTCCTGGTTTCCCGGCAAGGTCACCGACGCCCGGTTCGTCGACAGCCTGTACGACGGGGCGGTCGCCTACATGGACGCCGCGATCGGCCGGCTGTTCACGGTGCTCGACGAGCTCGGGCTGGCGGAGAACACGGTGGTGGTGGTCACCGCCGATCACGGCGAGACCCTGAACGAGCATGAGTGCTGGTACGACCATCACGGCCTGTACGACTCGAATCTGGTGGTGCCGCTGATCATCCGCGCGCCCGGCAAGCTGCCCGCCGGGGCGCGGGTCGATCCGTGGGTGCAGACCAGGGACATGACGCCCACCATGCTCGACTTGCTGGGCGTCGACGCGGGGCTGGAGTTCGACGGCCGCAGCCTGCTGCCGCCGGCGCGCGGTGAGCCGTTCGTCCCGGAGACCGAGCTCTACCTGACGGAGGCGACCTGGATGCGCAAGCACGGCTGGCGCACGCCCGAGTGGAAGCTGATCCGCGCCCTGGAGCCCGACTTCCACCGCAAGCCGGAGGTGGAGTTGTACAACCTGGTGCGCGACCCGGATGAGACGGAGAACCTGGCCGATCGGGAACCGGCCGTGGTCGCCCTGCTGGAGGAGCGGATGGCGGCCCACGTCGAGCGGCGCGAGGCGCAGACCGGCCGCCGCAACCCGATGTTCACCCAGCTCGGCTGGCACGGCACCGGCGACGCGCCGTTCGCGTCCTCGGAAGAGGCATACCGGAAGCTCCACATCGGCAGCCGCAAGCAGGCGCAGCGTCTGCAGGCGCATCTGTCCAAGGAGCATCCGGCCGAGGAGCATCCGGCCGAGGCCGAGGAGCATAAGGAGGGAGACTCGCCATGACGATCTGCAAGAAAGCGGTCCTCTACGGACCCGGCGACCTGCGCATCGAGGAGGATACCCTCGATACCGACAACCTGGCGCCGGACGAAGTGTGGGTGCAGACGACGGTCAGCGCGCTGAAGATCGGAACCGACCGGGGCAACTACGAGGGGGCGGAACGGGTTCCCGGCGCGCCCGACTACCCGCGCGGGGTCGGCGACAGCAACCTCGGCATCGTACGCGGGGTGGGGAGCGCGGTGCGGCACCTCGCAGTCGGCGATCGGGTGGTCTCCGGCGCCTGGCACCAGTCGATGTACGTCCAGCAGGCGGGCGAAGATCCCGCCAAGGTCCCGGACGGCGCCGCCGACGAGGACGCGGTGTACGCCAACCTCTATGCGCTGAGCGCGCTCTGCTACCACAAGGCGCTGTTCCGGCCGGGAGAGACGGTGGCGGTGGTGGGCCTGGGCACCCTGGGGCTCGGCGCGGTGGCGCTGGGTCCGCTGTTCGGCGCCCGCACCGTCGCGTTGGGCAACAGCGACATCCGCCTGCGGGCGGCGCGCACCATGGGAGCGCACGAGGCGCTCATGTCCGACGACCCGGACCTGCGCGCCAAGCTCGACCGGTTCAGCGACGGGCGCGGCATCGACCTGGTGATCCTGACCGCGAACCCGTGGCCGGCGTATCGGACGTCGCTGGAGATCGTGCGCTACGACGGCCGCGTGGCGATCGTCAGCCTGCTCGGCCGCGGCGAGGAGGCGCTCGACTTCAACCCGCTGTCGATGCAGCTCTTCTACGACAAGGCGGTGACCCTGATCGCCGTCAGCGGCGGCGATCCCAGCCTGTATCCGCGCCCGGCCGCGCGTGCGGGCACGACCTCCGGCACGCGCCATCACCGGCCTCACGTGCTGCAGCTCATGGCGGACGGCGTGCTCGAGCCCAGCAAGCTGATCACCCATCGGCTCCACTACACCGAGATGCGGCAGGCGTACGACATGGCCTTCAAGCGCGATAAGAGCATGGTCAACGTCGTGTTCGACTGGACCGGCGCCTGACTGGGCGAGCGGAGGCGCGGAAATGCTGATCTTCGACGGCGACTATCCGGTCAACGTGGCGGCGCGGCTCAACGCCGACCTCACCCAGCCGATCGAGGCGGTGCGCTCCGCGCCGCCGGCGGGGATGGCGAGCGAGGACCTGGGCTATCAGACGGAACTGATGGCGTCGGTCCCGGAGCAGCGGCGCGCCGGCATCGCCGCCTTCATCGGCAAGCTGACCGCGCGCATCCATCGTCCGGGGGCGCAGCTCTGGGGGCACCGCTCCGGCGAGCTGGCCTACGCGGAGACCTGGGGCCAGATCGCCTATTACCGGATCATGGAGCGGCGCGGGCGCTACCGCGTCCTGAAATCGGCGGCCGACCTGGCCGCGCACGTGCGGAGCTGGGAGGATGCGGAGCGCGCGGGGAGCGGCTTCGACGACCTGCCGGTGGGCGTGATCCTGGGGCTGGAGGGCGCCGATCCGATCCTGGATACGGAGTCGCTGGAGGAGTACCACGCGGCCGGCTTGCGCATCGTCAGCCTGACCCACTACGACACCAGCGCGTACGGACACGGCACCGGCACGGGTACCGACGGCGGGCTGTTTCCACCGGCCGGCCGGCTGCTGGCGGACATGCGGCGGCTGGGCATCGTGCTGGATGCCACGCATGCCTCCGACGCGACCATCACGCAGGCGCTCGACCGGTTCGACGGCCCGGTGATCGCCACGCACCAGAACTGCCGGGCGATCGTACCCGGTGAGCGGCAGTTCCCCGACGCAATCCTGCGGGCGATCATCGAGCGGGACGGCGTGATCGGGGTGTCGATGGACACCGCCATGCTGTACCGCGGCGGCATCGATTGGGCCAACGTCGAGGGGCTGCAACGGCCGTTCGGCAAGGCCGACGTCACGCTCGACGATCTTGCCGACCACGTCGATCACGTCTGTCAGCTCGCCGGCGACGCGCGCCACGCCGGCATCGGCGGGGACACCGACGGCCAGGGCGGACGCGCCGGCGCGCCGGCGGAGATCGACACCGTGGTCGACTACCGCCGGCTGGCCGACGTGCTGACCCGCCGCGGCTACGACGACGAACAGGTGACCGACGTCATGCACCGCAACTGGGTCCGGTTCTTCTCCCGGCACTTGGCCTGAGCGGCCGTTCTACGGCGGGGATCGGCCATCCCATGCACAACGGTGTTTCAGCCGCTTTCCTGATGAATTCCAGGTGATTGGCGGAGTCCGGCGTGATCCCGGGCGCATCACGCAACGGCATCAGAATCGTGCCGCCACAGCAGGCGCCGTCACTTCGACCGAGCGCGAACGCCGGTGACAAGTGCGCCGGTGCGAACGTCGGACGCGCCTTCGCGCAGTGCTGCGACAACTGCGTGCACACAATGCGTGCCGCCGGCGCCGCCCCCCGAAGGTAACGGACTATCTCAGGATCGGGCGTTCCCTTCCGCCGGCGACCGATGGAGAACACCACGACACACGGGCGCACGCGCTTGACCAGCTTGGTGACGTAACCACCGACATTGCTGCCGCCTACTCCTCCGCCATGATGAGGAAACACCAGTACCGGCGCATCTATGGCGCCTCCCTCGTGCAGCAGTGCATCGAGCCCGATCATGTCGAGGTCACCGGTCAGGAGTGCTACCGGACCGGTGTCGGCGGCGAGCCGGATCACGGCACTGATCGAGTTACTGGTGATTCTCCTGCCGGACCGGTCTGTACTGCCGGGTCCTCTTGCCGTAAGATACGTACTCGGGCCGGCCGCGGCCGCGGTCACCGTCCCGAAGACTTCGCTGTCACCTGCGCGGATCGTGGTGTCGAACCTGGTCGTTCCGGCCCGATGCCGAGCATCGAGCTCGTAGAGCAGGTCATCCCACGCGGCGGAGCCTTTCGAGCTGTCGGTATTGAGGACGACCCGCTCGACTGTGATGATATTCGCGGCCAGCAGACCGACCAGGCCGCCGATGTGATCGCGGTCCGCATGCGAAACGAAGACGGTCTTGATATGCTTGACGTTCTGCTCTTTGAGAAACTCGAGCAGGCCGGAGCCGGGTCCCGTATCGAAGACCGCCACGTCGCCCCCGGAAAAGAGGACGGCACTGGAGCCGTGTCCGACGTCCAGTACGGCCAGCGTCTCACGCAGGCGCCCGGCGCAATCTCTCATTCCGGCTCCCACTCATCGAAGTACACCTCTTCGAAACTACCGGCACCGATGTTGACCTTGGCATGCACGCGCGACCCTGCCGTCATGCACGGCAATATCTCTTCGGGAATGTCGTGTAAATACAGTCGAATCGCTTGGTCAGCATTCCAGGCGGGTACGACAACGTGACAGTAGCCCGCATCCGCCGGTGCGTCATGCACCCGGACCAGAGTGCGCCACGGCCGCCGGGCAGGATGAATCGAACCGGAGAGTTCGTCCTGGCAGGCGCGTAGTGAGGCGTGAATGGCCTCAGGAGTTGGCGAGCTCGTCTTGAGGAGAGACGGAATGAACCGACGCAGCCGCCGATTTATTTCGACGATCACGTCGGTGTACTGCGTGCACAGCAGACCCGGAATGCCGCGCCGATAGCAGGCGGCGACCACCTCATCCCCGTTGTATGAAGAATAGGCGGACGTCTTCAGTCGATAATCACACAGCACCGCCTGCGCCCGGTCTGGCACTCCCTCAACGAACCGACGCAGGTTTTCTATCGGCCCGGTCTCCGGCACGGGAGTGATTCCCAGTTCTTCAATCGGATACCCGAATCCCTCCCTTGCCGTTTCGTCGTCATCGACGATAAGCACCCGTTCAATCGTACTGCTGCCGTTGGTCACTCAGCCTCCCAGAATCGGTATCTCTACGATGATTTCGGCGCCGCCCAGGCCACCGTGCTCATGGGCATCGACGTCGCCGTCGAGGTCCCGGACCGCATCCCGGACGATCGTCAGTCCCAGTCCGGTGCCGTTCTTGCGCGTAGTGCGGCCGGGCAGCCAGATGTCGCGCGTACTAATGTCGGTGATCCCCGGACCGTTGTCGGACACCGCCAGCCGCCAACGACCATCTTCGATCGAGGTGGTAAGCTCGATCCTTCGTTCCATCGTGCCGGCGTTTTCGAACGCGGTGAGGCTGTTGTTGAGCAGGTTGGTGACGATCGATTCGATCGCTGCCCGACTGCCGCGGACGTAGGGATCACCTGAACACAGGCACACGGTGGTCGCCACGTTTCTTCCATTGAGGAATGGTCTGAACGTGTCTACGACCTCACGTACGACGTCATGCAGATCGACTCTCGATAACCGGCGTTTGTCGTGGTCGAGCAGCTTCAGCGTGGCGTTTCCCAGAACGGCAAGGCTGCGGACGGCTCGTTGAATACCGGTCACCGGTCGGCTCAACAGAGGCTCGTACCGGTCGCCTAGCATCTCACCGGCGCGGCGCGCGAGCGCGTCGACCGACTGCCTTATCACCTTGATCGGATTGCCGCTCGACTCGTGCGCAAAGGTCGCTGCGGTGATGCCCGCCGTACTCAACGTCCGATACAACTGCACCTCCTTGCGCAAGGTATCCGCCTCCTGGTCTCGTGAACGATCATACTGCTTGAATGCGGCCTCCAGGGGCTCGCGATCTGAAAGCGGAACTTGGTCGATGGCCGTTCGCAACGCTCGTTGCGCCTCGCGTGACCTGTTCGAGGCGATGCCGCGCGCCGTGGCGCGGCGCCGCTCCGCTGTCTCCAGCCGCCGGTCGGCCATCCACTCCATGGCCTCCTGGGCGAATCGCACCAGATCGGTAAACGCTTCGTCCTCGACGTACCCGGAGCGGTCGGTCTTCTGGACGAGCCGCGCATCGGTATCGGTCACCACGATGCGGCCGATGGAGGTATTCGTTCCCGGACGTTCTTCTGGGCTACGCACGCGCTGCAGGTTCATCTCCAACCAGTCGTTGCCGGGGTTGCCGTACGGCATCACCCGCAGCCCATTGTGATAGACGTGCACGCCGCCGAACTCACCCAACCATTGACGGACTTCTTTCAGGGTGCTGATTCTCGTGGAAAAGGTGGCGCGATTCAGAATGAAGACCCAAAGATCGAAACGGACCGCGGGACAGTGGTAGGGCCGGCGTTCGTCAGCCGCGGCGATTTCGTCATGGCCGGCGCTGAACAGGAGCTGGCCCTTCCAGTCGACCACCGCCGCGGTTGCGCGGCCGGTCTCGTCGACGCCGGCGGCCAGATGGTACTCGGCATCATCGAAGTATCGATTCCTCACCAGCCCGGCCAAGTCATTGAAGTCGGGTGCGATCAGCGTGGGCGCGAACCCGGCAGGATCGTCGCCGAACGGATCAGCAAGCAGGATCAACTCGCGCGCTAGACGCTTGACCTCCATGCGCTGTATCCGCTTGCGCAGTCCTTTGATCCTGATCTCGGTTCCCGGGCCGGAGTCCGGTGACCTCGGGGCATGGTCGATATTCAGCGCTACGTCATCGACCAGATCCGTGGCATCGAACGCACGCCAGTCGATCGGTAGCCGATACTCGTCCGCAGGCTGCTTCCGCGGTCTGGTGCTCAGCAGCGCGTGCGATCCCATACGTAGGGCCGCCAGCCGCCCCAAACCTTTGCTGCCGGCCGGGATGCGCCCCAGCCGCGTACGTCGCGCCGCATTCTTGGTGGATCTGCCGAGCACCAGCCACCCCCGTTCGATCTCGGCCGGCGTCATGCCGTCGCCGTTGTCGGTAACGATGATGGTGCCGCCGGCGCCGCCTGTTCCGCTCATCTCGATGCGGCACCAGGTCGCGTCCGCGTCGTAGGAGTTCTTGACCAGCTCCACGATCCCCTTGTCCAGATGGGGATTCAATTCCTCGCCCAGTCGGCGCAGGATGTCGGCGGAAAACCGTATGCGCGCCGTGCTCATGGCTCCCACCACGGTATCTCGGCCACTGCCGAGGTCGTCAGGTGACGACAGCGGATGCGCCGGTTGAGCCAGCCATCGGTATTGCCGCTGCGCAGACGAGCCAGCAGAGCCCGACACCGCTCGATCGTGCCGTCGTCGGGCAGGCACACGATGACGTGATTCTCGACCGCCACCGCCCGCCGGCCGAGCACGATCGTAGCCACCGCCCGGTGTCGATCCCGGGGGCCGGACGTACGTCTCACCGCGACGAATGGCGGCGCGAAGACCGTGCCGGCGAAGCGCCGCGTTTTAGTTATCTTCGTAACCGTTTGCCAAGGCGGCAACGAGCGCGCATGCAGGTACGGGTATTCCGGCCCGGTTTCCCCGTGCCGATGGGGCACGACGGCGCCGACGCGGACCGTGAAGTGCCCCGCCACGGTGTCACTGCAAACCCTGTCGATACCCGCCCACTCCTCGGCGGTCGGGACCTCCCTGCCCTTGGCGACGGTCAGGCGCAACAGGAATACGTCGACGTTGGCGTGGCGATCAAACGCTCCGTATGCGGTAATCTCTTCTACGACCGCATTGCCGCCGATCATGCAGCGCCACCGATGGTAGCGACTTCCCGAGCGTAGGACATCGGGAAGAATGGCGGTGATCCGTGTTCCGTCCCGGGAGTTGAGAATGGCGGTCTCCGTGAAGAGAGCGGCCGCGTTGATGCGGCCGGCCGACCACTCGCAGCCGTCCGGCGCACGGATGGCACGGAACGGCGGGTTCATCATGATCCGGCCCGCCGCCGCGTACCGGTCGGGACAGCGCAACGCATCGTCGACCGTTAACGCCGGCAGCAGAGCACCTGCCGCTTCCGGCGCGACCCGCTCGCGGGTGCCGCAACGGCGCATCGCCAGCAGGGCAAGGCGCGCACTGGCCGCCCGGACGAACACCGGAGAAAGATCGCAGCCCGCCAAGCGGCTTCCCCAGAGCGCAAGTGTCCCGGCAACCGTCGGCGCTCGGGGCAGCCGTCCGGCCGCGGCGAGCAGCAGGTCTCCTGTCCCGCAGGACGGATCAAAGTACACCGAGTCGTCAGCAATCGGCGGGCCGAACGCGAGCGCTGCTCTCCTGCCAAGTTCGGGGCCGGTAAAGAACGCGCCCTGCTCCCTCAGGTCCGCCCGCTGAACGGCTGCTCGCAGTTCGCGGGCCGGTCCACCGTCCAGACAGCGGTCGCGCCATGATTCCCATTGCGCACCGGAGCGACTCGGCGCGCTCAGCTCACGTTCGAGTTCGCGGACGTAGGGAAGTAGTGCATTCATGCAGGACCGCCAAGCCGCGATGGGTCGCTTGCCAGTAGACGGCGGTCGGGAACGACCGATCGCAGGACGAGCACTATAGTACCGATCATGAGCTCTTCGGGGAACGACGCGGCGCTGCGGTCGGACATCAGGCTGCTCGGCAACCTGCTGGGGCAGACGCTGGTCCGCCAGCATGGCCCGCAGTTGCTGGAACTGGTGGAGCAGGTGCGCACGCTGAGCAAGCAGGCGCGCGACGCGGCGGCGGGAAGCGGCGCGCGCGCTGCGCTGACCGACCTGCTGACCGGTCTGGACATCGCCGACACGACCAATCTGGTGCGCGCCTTCTCCACCTTCTTCCACTTGGCGAACGTCGCCGAGCAGACCCATCGGGCCGGCGAGTACGGACCGCGCAGCGGCGTCGGCCGCGGCCGGCTGCGCGCTCTGTTCGACCACATCGAGGGCGACCAGGACCGGTGCGCTGCCCTGCGCGACGTAGCGCCGCGTCTGGACGTCCGGCCGGTCTTCACGGCGCATCCCACGGAGGCGGCGCGCCGTTCCGTGCTCACCAAGCTGCGCCGCATCGCCGAGCTGCTGTACGAGCGGATCGACCCGCGGCAGACCGAGGTCGATCTGGACCGCATCGAGCGCCGCCTAGCCGAGTCGATCGACCTGATCTGGCAGACCGACGAGCTGCGCATCCATCGTCCTCGCCCCACCGACGAGGCGCAGGCGGCGATCTACTACCTGAACGAAATGCTCCGCGAAGTGACCGGCGACCTGTTCGACGAGCTGGACCAGCAGATGGACCGGATCGGCATCGAGCTGCCCGCCCGCGCGCGTCCGCTGAGCTTTGGCAGCTGGGTCGGCGGGGACCGCGACGGCAACCCGCAGGTCACCGCGGAGGTTACCATGGCCGTGCTGGAGCTGCAGCACGATCACGCCCTGCGCGAGCTGATAGGAGCCGTCGACGACCTGTCGGCGGAACTGAGCGGCTCCGAGCGCATCCACGGCGTTTCGACGGAGCTGACGCTCAGCATCCGCCGCGACCGCCAGGCGCTGCCGGCCACCGATCGGCGCTTTCAGCGCCGCGACACCGGCGAGAGCTACCGGATGAAGCTCCACTACATCCGCGAGCGGCTGGTGAACACGCGCCGGCGGATCGCCGAGCACACGCGTCACGTGCCGCGGCGCGACTACCGCCGCGCCGCCGAGCTGGTCGCGGAGTTGGAGATGCTGCAGCGGTCGCTCCGCGGCAACCGGGGTCAGGTGATCGCCAACGGATCGCTGCGCCGCCTGCTGCGCCGCGCGTCGGCCTTCGGCTTCCATCTGGCGACCCTCGATGTCCGCGAGCATGCGCAGAAGCACCACGCTGCGCTGGCCGCGCTCTACCGCCGTCTGCCCGCCGCGCCGGACTACGGCGGCATGTCACCGGCGGAGCGGTTCGCGCTGCTGTCCGAAGAGCTGCGCAACCGGCGGCCGATCGCCACGCCCGCTGCCGACCTGCGGGGCGATCCGGGCCGGACCCTGGAGACGATGCGCGTGGTGCGCGCGGCGCTGGAGCGGTTCGGCGCACGCGCGATCGAAAGCTACGTCGTTTCCGAGACCGTGAGCGCCGACGACCTGTTGGCGGCGGTGGTGCTGGCCCGGGAGGCGGGGCTGGTCGACGTCTCGTCGGGCCGCGCGGCGATCGGGTTCGTGCCGCTGTTCGAGACGCCGGAGGCGATTCGGCGTGCCGGCGACACGCTCCGCGACCTGCTGGAGGAGCCGAGCTACCGCGAGCTGTTGCGCCTGCGCGGCGGCCCGCAGGAGGTGATGCTGGGGTACTCCGACTCGAACAAGCTGGCCGGCATCACCACGGCGCAGTGGGATCTGCATCGATGCGCGCGGCGGCTCCGCGACGTCGCCCGCGAGTACGGCGTACCGTTGCGGTTCTTCCACGGCCGCGGCGGCACGGTGGGGCGCGGCGGCGGCCCGACCGCGGAGGCGATCCTCGCGCAGCCCTGGGGGACCGTGGACGGCGCGATCAAGATCACCGAGCAGGGCGAGGTGGTGGCGGACAAGTACGGACTGCCGCGGCTGGCCCGCGACAATCTGGAGGTGACGCTGGCCGCGTCGGTCGAGGCGGCGGTGCTGCACCGGAGCTCGACGCGCTCGGCGGAGGACCTGAAACGGTGGGACGAGGCCATGGACATCACCTCGCGGGCGGCGTACCGCGCCTACCGCGACCTGATCGACCATCCATCACTGGTGCCCTACTTCCTGACCGCGACGCCGGTGGAGGAGCTGGCGTCGCTCAAGATCGGCTCGCGACCGACTCGGCGCCCGGGAACCGGCGGCGGCATCGGCGGCATGCGCGCCATCCCGTGGGTGTTCGGCTGGACGCAGACGCGGCAGGTCGTGCCCGGCTGGTACGGGGTCGGCAGCGGGCTCGCCGCCGCGCGCGACGCCGGGACGGATACGCTGACCGAGATGTACGAGCGCTGGCCGTTCTTCCGCATGTTCATCTCCAACGTGGAGATGACGCTGGCGAAGACGGACCTGGTGACGGCGCAGCGCTACGTGGAGGCGCTGGTGCCGGCGGAACACCGTCGGATATTCGACCTGGTAGCCGCCGAGCACGAGCGAGCGCTCCGTCACGTACTCGCCACCACCGGCAAGCCGACGCTGCTCGCCGACTACCCCGTGCTCAAGCGGACCCTGGAGGTGCGGTCGGCCTACCTGGAGCCGCTCAACCTGCTGCAGGTCGTGCTGCTCGCCCGGCACCGCAGCGCCGGCCAGGTCGACCGGCGCGTCGAGCGGGCGATCCTGCTCACCGTCAACGGTCTGGCCGCCGGGTTGCGCAACACCGGCTGACGCGCGTCCATCGGGAGATGGCTGTCAACGCGGCCCCGTGGCCTGTTGACCATGATAACGCATTATCGTTAGATTCGAGACATGAGACACTTGAGAACCGGGATGTTCGTGGCCTTCGTCGTGGCGTTGGCCGGCATGCCGGCATATGCCGAAGGGCAGATCGAAGAGCCGGCCGCCGGCGCCGTCCGGGTCGTGGCGACCACCACCATCGTCGGGGACATCGTCTCCCGGATCGGGGGAGACCGACTGTCGGTGTACGTGATGCTGCCGCCGGGCGCCGATCCGCACGCCTTCCAGGCGACGCCGCGCGACGCTCGGCAGGTAGCGGACGCGGCGGTCGTGTTCATCAACGGCGCCGGCCTGGAGGCCGACTTCCTGGGCGACCTGGTCGCCAACACGGCGGGCCGCGTCGTCGACCTGACCGCGCACCTGGAGCTCCGGTCCGCGGGTGACGAGGATGCCGACGAACACGAGCACGACGAGGAGGACGAGCACGACGAGGATGCCGACGAGCACGAGCACGACGAGGAGGACGAGCACGACGAAGAGGACGAGCACGACGAGGATGCCGACGAACACGAGCACGGCGAAGATGACGAGCATGACGAGGATGCCGACGAACACGAGCACGACGAAGAGGACGAGCACGACGAGGATGCCGACGAGCACGAGCACGACGAAGAGGACGAGCACGAACACGGCGAGCACGAGCACGGCGAGTTCGACCCGCACGTGTGGATGGATCCGACGCTGGTCGCCGCCTGGACGGTGGAGATCGCGGAAGCGCTCGGCGAGGTCGATCCCGAGCACGGCGCCGACTACGCCCGCCGCGCAGCCGAGCTCGCCGACGAACTGAACGAGCTCGACGTCTGGGTGCGGGATCGGGTCGCCGCCGTTCCTGCGGACCGGCGCATCATGGTCACCGATCACGACGTGTTCGGGTACTTCGCCGCCCGTTACGGGTTCACCGTACTCGATACCGTCATCCCCGGATTCAGCACGGTCGCCGAGCCGTCGGCCCGCCACCTGGCAGCGCTGAGGGAGGCGATCGCCGAGCACGGGGTGCCGGCGATCTTCGTCGGCCTCACGGTCGACGCACAGGTGGCGCGGGCGGTGGCCGGCGACCTCGGCATCGACGTGGTGTCGGTCTATACCGGATCGCTGAGCGACGCGGCCGGCCCGGCGGCCACCTACTCGGACTTCATCCGCACCAACGTCGAGCGAATCGTCTCCGCCCTCGAAGATGCGTGACAGGGCCGGATGGTGATGCGCGACCGCGAGTCCCCGCACCCGGCTGGCGCCGTCCTGCTCGACATCGACCGAATATCGGCCCGATACGACGGCAAAGGCGTGCTCGACCAGGTGTCGATGCGGTTGACCGCCGGCGGACGCGTCGCGGTGGTGGGTCCCAACGGCGCCGGCAAGAGCACCCTGTTCAAGGTGGTGGCCGGCATCCATCGGCCCTCGGCGGGGACGGTCCGGGTCTACGGAAGTGACCCGGACCGCCACGTCTGCATCGCCTATATCGAACAGCACGCGGACCTCAACTGGCGCTTTCCCGCCACGGTGGAGGATGTGGTGGCCATGGGCCGCATCGCCCGCACCGGCTACTTCCGGTTTCCGCGCCGCGCCGACCGGTCGATCGTCGCGTCCGCCATGGAGCGCGTCGCGATTGCGCCGTTGCGCCGCCGCCGGATCGACGAGCTGTCCGGCGGCGAGCGGCAGCGCATGTTCATCGCCCGCGCGTTGGCCCAGCAGGCGGAGTTGCTGCTGCTCGACGAGCCGTTTACCGGCCTCGACTCCGACGCCTGCCGGCTGCTCGATGCGACCCTGCAGGCGCTGGGCGATGAGGTGACGGTACTGCTCTCCACCCACGACCTCGGCGTGGCGGAGCGTATGGGGCGAGTCGCGCTCTTGAACCGGCGGCTGATCGCCTGCGGTCCGGCGCAGGAGGTGCTGGTGGCCGATCGGCTGGCGGAAGCGTACGGCAGCAACCTGCGCCGCGTCGGAGCGGACGGGGAGCAGTACGCGCTGCCGGACAGCCACTGCGACCACGGCCTGCCGGCCGCCCGCGGCGCCGCGTGATCGACCTGCTGATCGCTCCGCTCGGCTATCCGTTCCTGGTCCGGGCGATGCTGGCGGTGACCATGGCGGCGGCGGCGTGCGCCCTGGTCGGCACCTTCGCCGTGCTGCGCGGCATGTCCTACATCGGCAGCGCGCTGGCCCATTCGCTGGTGCCGGGGGTGGCGGTGGGCTACCTGGCGGGCGACCTGTCCCGAGACCGGTTGTTCTGGTGGGCGACCGGTACCGCCGTCCTGGCCGCTCTGGGCATGTCCGTCCTGGTCCGCCGATCCCGCATCGGCGAGGACGCCGCGGTCGGCGTGGTCTATTCGGGGATGTTCGCCCTGGGCATCGTGATCATCTCCACCGTGCGCAGCTTCGCCGTCGATCTGGTGCACTTCCTGTTCGGCAACGTGCTGAGCGTGAGCGGCGCCGACCTGATCCGCATCGGAGCGGTAGCGGGGTTGATAGCGGTCGTCGTCGCCCTGTTCTACAAGGAGCTGGTGCTGGTCACCTTCGACCGGGTGTTCGCCGCGTCATTGCGCATCGACAGCAGGTGGCTCACCGCGTTGCAGTACGTGCTCATGGCGCTGGCGATCGCGGTGGCGCTGCAGACGATCGGCATCGCTCTGGTGGTGACGCTGATGGTGGCGCCGGCCGCCGCGGCGCTGCAGGTCGTGCGCCGCTTCCACCACGCCGTCCTGACCGCGGCGGCGATCGGCATCGTCTCCGGCGTGGTCGGTCTGTACCTCTCGTACTATCTGAACGTAGCATCGGGCGCGGCGGTCGCCCTGGTATGCGTCGTCATCTTTCTGATCATCTCGGCCCTGGCGCGCACGCTGCGGGCCGTGCCCGGCGAGGGCGAGGAGCGCCATGGAACGGCAGACCCGGCAACGTGACGCGATCCGCGCGGCGGTCGAGTCGTGCGACCGGCCGCTGAGCCCCGCGGAACTCTGCGAAGCGGCGCGGCGGCATCTGCCCGGTCTTGGCATCGCCACGGTCTACCGCGCCATCCGCGATCTGGTGGCGGCCGGCTGGCTGCGGACCGTCGAGATTCCCGGCGCTCCGGCCCGCTACGAGCGCGCCGGCAAACCGCACCATCACCACTTCCTGTGCCGCATCTGCAACGCGTTGTGGGAGGTGAGCGGCTGCCTGCGCGGCGTCGACGCTCTGGCGCCGGCCGGCTTCGTCACCGAGGGGCACGAAATCACCCTGTACGGTCTCTGCCATGGCTGCCGCGGCGCCGCTCCGCAGTGATCAACCGGCGCCCAGCGTGATCGGCCGGCCTTCGCGGGCTGACCGCAGCGCCGCTTCGGCGGCGGCCAGGGTGGCCAGGCCGTCCGCTCCCGGCACGAGCGGCGCCTCCTGACCGCGGATCACCCGGCAGAAGTGCGCGAGCTGAGCGGCGATCGGGTCGACCGGGTCGACCGGCAGCTCCGTGCGGGAAAGCGGATGCTGCCAGCCGGCCGCGCCGGGGTGGCGCCAGCGGGTGAGCCGCGGGAACGCCAGGGAGCCGGCCGTACCGAGCAGGAAGTAGCAGTTCTGATCGGTGCGGGTGTAGAGCGGGTTCTCATGGGTCGTCAGCTCGTACGACCACGGCGATACCGCGGCGTCCGAGGCGGCGATCGAGCCGAGCGCGCCGCTGCGCAGGCGCAGCGTGACCGCCACCGTGTCCTCCACCGGCAGGCCGCGGGCCGGCGAGCCGGCCGCGGCGTAGACGCTCTCGATCTCGCCGCCGAGATGGCGCATCAGGTCGATCTCGTGGATCAGGTTGGTCAGGATCGGCCCGCCGCCGGGGCGCGTCCGCCAGCCGACCGCGTAGTAGTCGTCCGGCTTGCGCACGAACCAGAGCGCCGTGAAGCTCACCAGGCGGCCGATCTCGCCGCGCTCGATCACCTCCCTGGCGCGCCGCACGTAGGCGCTGTGGCGGCGGTGCTGGCCGACCAGCAGCGGTACGCCCCGGCTGGCGGCCGCCTCGACCAGCGCGCGTCCGTCCGCGGCGGTCGCGGCGATCGGCTTCTCCACCAGCACCGGCACCCCGGACTCGGCGCAGAGCACGCCGCACTCGTGGTGCCGGGCGGTCGGCGCGGCGACGATCGCCCCGTCGATCCGCTCACGCCGCAGCAGCTCGGGCAGCTCGGCGTGGACCGGGCATGCGCCGCCGGCGGCGCGACGGGCGCGGGGCAGGTCCGGATCGCAGACCGCGGCCAGGGAGCAGGCGCCGCTCTCCCGTATCCGTTCGACGTGGCAGCAGCCCATCACGCCGGCGCCGATCACCGCCAGACGCAGAGGCGGCGAGCTCACCGCCGGGCAAGACAGGCGCCGATCCGCTCCAGTCCCTCCTCGATCTTGTCCGCGTCGAGGGCGTACGACAGGCGCACGCGGTCGGGGGCGCCGAACCATTCGCCCAGATAGGTGATCACGTGGTGGCGTTCGAACAGGTCGCTGACGAACCGGTACGGGTCCTCCACCTTGGGCAACACGTAGAAGGCGCCTTCCGGTCTCCACAGATCGAGGCCCAGGTCCGACAGCCCCGCGTAGATCAGGTCGCGCCGCTCGCGCCAGATGACGAGCTGGTCGTCGATGTACGACGCCGGGGCGTCCAGGGCGGCCAGCGCCATCCGCTGGCCCAGGATGCCGGTGTTCATGGAGGTATGCGTCTTCATGTCGATGATGCCCTGCACGAAGCGCGCGTCCTCCGACCACAGGTAGCCGATGCGGTGGCCGCACATCGCGTAGGTCTTGGAGAACGAGTCGATGGTGATGACGTGCGGCCCGGCGAGGGTATGGGTCTCGCTCACGTAGATCAGGTCCTTGTACACCGCGTCCGCCAGCAGGTAGACGCCGAGGTCCCGCGTCACTTCCTCGATCCGCTGCAGGGTCTCCACGGGCTGCACCCGGCCGGTGGGGTTGGCCGGCGAGTTGACGATCACCGCCGCGCAGTCGGCCACCTTGGCGGCGAAGTCGTCCGGATCGATGCGGCCGTCGACGGTGTCGGTATAGACCGGCTCCAGCCCGGCGTACTCCACCATGGGCGGATACGAGTAGTAGTACGGCCGGGCCATCAGCACGCGCCGCCGGCCGGCGGCGCAGGTACGGCCGATCAGACGCAGCGCCAGATCCAGCGCCTCGCTCGCGCCGTTGGTGATGACGAAGCTGTCCGCGGTCGCGTGCGGATAGCGGTCCGCAAGCGCCGCGCGCAACTCGGCCATGCCCTGGATGAGCCCGTACTTGAACTCCCGGTAATCGCCGAGCACCCGATACGCCTCGGGCGGCGGCGGCAGGTCCGGTTGACCGGACCCAAACGAGATGATGTCGCCGCCGCGCACGCCGATGAACGTCGCGGGAGACAAAGCCTGGCGCCCCTGCATGGCCGACACTGTATCAGACGCAGCCGGGCGCCTGCCGCAAGGCCCGGGCCGGACGCCCGACCTACTGGGCGGCTCCGGCCGGCGCGTGGTGGTCGAAGCGCATGCCGTTGGTGGTGCGCCGGAAGCCGAGCTTGCGGTAGAACGCCATGACCTCGTCGTCGCAATACAGCACGGTCTTGTAGCAGCCGGCCTGCTGCGCGCGATCCAGCAGGTAGCGGATCACCGCACTCCCGACTCCCGAGCGCTGCCGGCCGGCGGCGACCGCGACGTCCTCGACGTGACCGGCGGTGCTGCCGCCGTACAGGAACTTGCGCAGGAGGTAGAGCGTGCCGGTGCCGACGATGCGGCCGTCCCGCTCGGCGACCGCCACGACCGTGTCCGGGCTGCGCTGCAGGCGCTCGAAGACGGCGGCGGCCGCTGCGGGGTCGATGCCGCTGGTGGGCCGGAGGGCGTCCAGCGTCTCCGGGAACCCGTTGCGCAGGTCGTCCGCCCTCAGCTCGCGGACGCGCAGGTCGGTCATGGGCGCACGGTACGCGATACCCCGCGCCGCCGTCATGTCGTATCCTGCAGGCGGGAGGCAGCATGGGACGATTCGAGGGAAAGGTGGCGCTGGTCACCGGCGGAGGCACCGGCATCGGCCGGGCGACTTCGCTGATGCTCGCCGCCGAGGGCGCGGCGGTCGCGGTCAACTACTCGCGCTCGCGGGAGGATGCGGAGCGGACGGTCGCCGACGCCGAGGCGCACGGCGTACGGGCCATGGCGTGTCGGGCGGACGTGTCCGACGACGCCGCCGTGACCAGGATGGTCGACGCGGTGGCCGGCGAGCTTGGCCGGCTCGACTTTCTGGTCAACAACGCCGGCACGACGCGGCCGGTGCCGCTGGCCGACCTGGACGACATCATGCCGGGGGACTTCCGGCGGCTCTACGCCGTCAACGTGAGCGGCGTGTTCTGGTGCTGCCGCGCGGCGATCCCGCACATGCGCCGGTCCGGCGGCGGCCACATCGTCACGGTCACCTCGCTGGCCGGCTTCACGGGGCAGGGCAGCTCGCTGGTCTACGGCTCCAGCAAGGCCGCGGCGATCGCGCTGACGCGCGGCCTGGCGGCCAGTCAAGCGCCGGACATCCAGGTGAACGCGGTCGCCCCGGGGCTGGTGGAGACCCGCTGGATCGAAGACTTCAGTGCGGAGACGATCGAGGCGATCTCCGGCCAGATCCCCATGGGCCGCGCTGCGCAGCCGCAGGACGTGGCCGACGCCATCTTCGGGCTGCTGGTCTCCGGGTACATCACCGGCGAGGTCGTGCGGGTCGCGGGAGGGCGAACGGGCTGAGCGTCGACGGCCGCGCCGGCGATGGCGCCGCCGGGCGCCCGCGGCGCGGTAACCCGGCGCTTCGGGTCGGTGTTTACCTGACGTGGACATACGCGAGATAACGGCGCAGGTCGAGCGCGAGGGCGGCACGCTCGCGCAGGTGCGGCGCGAACTCCGCAAGCGGATCATCGGCCAGGACCGCCTGCTCGACCGGCTGCTGATCGGCTTGATCTCCAACGCCCATCTGCTGATCGAGGGCGTCCCCGGCCTGGCCAAGACGCTGGCGGTCACCACGCTGGCGCAGGCGATCCGGGCCGGCTTCCATCGCATCCAGTTCACCCCCGACCTGCTGCCGGCCGACCTGATCGGCACCCTGGTCTACAACCCGGCAAGCGGAGCGTTCACCACCAGGAAGGGGCCGATCTTTGCCAACATCGTGCTGGCCGACGAGATCAACCGCGCCCCCGCCAAGGTGCAGAGCGCGCTGCTGGAGGCGATGCAGGAACGTCAGGTGTCGATCGGCGACGAGACGCACCCGCTCGATGACCCGTTCATGGTGCTGGCCACCCAGAACCCGATCGAGCAGGAGGGGACCTACCCGCTGCCGGAGGCGCAGGTCGATCGCTTCATGCTGAAGGTGGTCGTGGGCTATCCCGACCGCGACGAAGAGCTGGCCATCCTGCGCGCGGCGCGTACCGATCAGCCGGCGCCGGTCGACGGGATCGTGCAGCCGGCCGACTTCGCGCGGCTGCGCGCGCTGGCCAATCGCATCTACCTCGACGAGAAGGTGGAGGAATATATCGTCGACCTGGTGCGCTCGACGCGAGAGCCGGCCGCGTTCGGCCTCGACGTCGGCAACCTGATCGAGTACGGCGCCTCGCCGCGCGCCACCATCTACCTGACGCTTGCCGCGCGCGCCCACGCGCTGCTGCAGGGCCGCGGCTTCGTGACGCCGCAGGACGTCAAGAGCATGGCGCCGGACGTGTTGCGCCATCGGGTGATCGTCACGTACGAAGCGGAGGCCGAGGAGCGCACCTCCGACGACCTGATCGCCATCATCCTCGAATCGCTGCCGGTACCGTGATCTCGCCGGAATTGATCCGCACGATACGCTACATCCAGCTCCGCACGCGCCGCGCGGTGACCACCGCCTTCGCGGGCGAGTACCGCAGCGTGTTCCGCGGGCAGGGGATGGAGTTCGACGAGGTGCGCGAGTACCAGCCCGGCGACGACGTCGGCAGCATCGACTGGAACGTCACCGCCCGCACCGGCCGGCCGCACGTGAAGCGCTTCGTGGAGGAGCGCGAGCTGACCGTATTCTTCATGGTCGACGTCTCCGCCTCCGGCCGCTTCGGCTCCGCCGGCAAGGCCAAGACCGAGGTGGCGGCCGAGCTTGCGGCGCTGGTCTCCTTCGCCGCCGCGCGCCAGAACGACCGCGTCGGGCTGCTGGCGTTCAGCGATCGCATCGAGCTGTTCGTGCCGGCCAAGAAGGGCATCACGCACGTGCTCCGTATCGTGCGCGAGATACTCTCGATCCGGCCGGCGGGCGCCGGAACCGATCTGGCCGGCGCGATGCACTACCTCAATCTGGTGCTGCGCCGGCGGGCTATCGTGTTTCTCATCTCCGACTTTCTGGCGAGCGAGCCGGCTGCCCTCTCCGCGCCGGCCGCCGGCGCGCCGATCGCCGTCACGACCGATCTGCGCATGGCCGCCCGCCGCCACGACCTCATCGCGGCGTCGATCTTCGATCCGCGTGAAGCGGAGCTGCCGGCGGCCGGCATGATCGAGTTGGAGGACGCCGAGTCCGGGCGGCTCACGCTGCTCGATACCGGCAGCCGCCGCGTGCGGCGCGATTACGAGCGCCGGGCGAGCGAGCGGCGAGCGGCGCTCACCCGTCAGCTCCGCGAGCTCGGCATCGACGAAATCCCGATCCGTACCGACGCCGGCTGGGTCGATCGGCTGGTGAGCTTCTTTCGGATGCGGGAGAGGAGGGCAGCCTGGGCCTGAGAGGGCGGTCCGCGGCGGTCGGCGGCGCCGCGGTCGCCGCGGTGGCGCTGGTCGCCGGCTGCGCGGCGGTGCGGTCGCCCGACGGCGGCGCCGCGGCCTGGGATGTCGATCACGCCTATGCCGGCGATCCGGTGGCCGTGCGCCTGCGCGTCGACCGGTTGCGGATCACCACGGCGCAGGTCGTCCGGGTCGAAGTCGAGGTCGACGCGCCCGAAGGGGTGGCGGTGCGGCTGCCGGGCGCCGAACAGTTCACCGGCAGCGGGTTCGACGTGCAGATCCGTACGGAGCCGCCGACCCTCACCGGCGACGGGCGAACGCGGCACGCGCGCGGCTACCGGCTCGAGCCGTTCCTGGCCGGGGACTACCCGCTGCCCGAGCTGGCGGTCGGTTGGACGGCGCCGGGGCAGGAGGCGGCGACGCTGTCGACCGAAGCGCTGACGGTGCAGGTGAGTTCGGTGCTGGGCGCCGACGACCGGGCCGCCGGAGAGGCGGCGCCGGACGGCGCGGAGGCGGTCCCGGAGCTGCGCGAGGTCGGCGCTCCGATCCCGGCGCCGCTGCGCTGGTGGCGGCCGGTGCTGGCCGGCGTCGCCGCGCTGGGGGTTGCCGCGGCGGTGGCGGCGGCGGTTCGCCGGCGGCGGCGCGCCGCCGCGCGCCGGCCGGCGCCCGCCGAGCCGCCCGCCGTGATCGCGCTGCGCGCGCTGGACGGCCTGGAGCGCGACGACGCGCTCCGGGCCGACCTGGATCGGTTCTACGTGGCGGTCTCGTCGATTCTGCGCCGGTACGTGGAGGCGCGGTTCGGCCTGCGCGCCCCGGAACAGACGACCGAGGAGTTCCTGGCGGCCGCCGAGGCGGGGGCGACCTTCGACCGGGAACGGCAGCGGACGCTGCGGGCGTTCCTGGCCGCCTGCGACGCGGTGAAGTTCGCGCGGGCGCGGCCCTCGGCGGCCGAGACCACTCGCGTCACTGCTACCGCCCGCGGCTTCGTGCACGCGACCGCGGAGGCGGCGGCCGCGAACGCGGCCTCCGTCGAAGCGCCCGGCGCCGGCGCCGCAGGGACAGCGCGGTGAGGTTCGAGACGACGTGGGCGCTGGCGTTGCTGGGGGTGGTGGCGATGCTGCCGGCGGTGCGCGCCTGGGCGGCGCGCGCCCGCATCGGCGTGGGCTTCCCGTCGGTGGCGGTGCCGAGCGGCATCCGGCCGTCGCTGCGCCACCGGCTGGAGTGGCTGCCGGCGGCGCTCAAGCTGCTGGCCCTGGCCTTGCTGGTCGTGGCGCTGGCGCGGCCCCGCGAAGGCCTGGAGCAGGTCGTGGACGTCAGCCGCGGCATCGCCATCGAGATCGTGGTCGATCGCTCGGGCAGCATGGTGGCGCCGATCGGCGACCGCGGGCCGACGCGCCTGGACGCCGTCAAGCAGGTGGTCGCCCGCTTCGTGCACGGCGACGAGGCAGGGCTGGACGGCCGGCCGAACGACCTGGTGGGGCTCGTCACCTTTGCCCGCTACCCGGAAACGGTGCTGCCGCTGACGCTGTCGCACCGGACCCTGGACCGATTCCTGAGCGGCGTGGAGGTCGTGACCGAGCGCAGTGAGGACGGAACCGCGATCGGCGACGCGCTGGCGCTGGCGGCCGCCCGCCTGCGCGTCGCCGAAGAGGCGCTCGGCTCCCGCGACGACTACGAGATCAAGAGCAAGGTGATCATCCTGCTCACCGACGGCAGCCACAACGCCGGCGCGCGCACCCCGGCGCAGGCCGGGGAGCTGGCGGCGGGCTGGGGCATCAAGGTGTACGCGATCGGCATCGGCGTGGGCGCTCCCGAACAGACCGTGCGCACCCCGCTCGGCACCTTCCGCCTGCCGGCCGGCCAACCGGTCGACGCCGCCGCGCTGCAGGCGCTGGCGGAACGTACCGGCGGGCTGTTCCGCATGGCGGATGACGCCGAGTCGCTGGCGGCGATCTACCGTGAGATCGACCGCCTGGAGACGAGCGAGGTGGAGTCGGTCCGGTACGTCGACTTCCGCGAACGGTTCGCGCCGTGGGCGCTGGGCGCGCTCGGTGCGGCGGCGGCGGCCGCGGCGCTCACCGCCACCGTGTTCCGGAGGACTCCGTAAGGCGATGGAGCTGACCGGCGGCGTACGGCTCACCTCCCCGGACGCGTTCCTGCTGCTCTGGGCGATACCCCCGCTGGTCGCCCTGCTCATCCACGCTTCCCTGCGCCGGCGCCGCGCGCTGCTCCGGTTCGCCGGCGACCGACCGCAGCTTCGCGCCGGGCGCCGCAACGCGCGCCCGCTCAAGGGCGGCCTGCTGGTGGCCGCGGTGGTCCTGATCGTGGTCGCGCTGGCGCGGCCCGGCTGGACCCCGGAGACGCGAACGGTCGAGCGGCGCGGCCGCGACGTGGTGTTCGTGGTCGACGTCTCGCGCAGCATGCTGGCGCAGGACTTGGCGCCGAACCGCCTGGAGCGGGCCAGGCTGGCGATCCTGGACACCCTGGAGGTGCTGAGAGGCGACCGCGTAGCGCTGGTCGCCTTTGCCGGTACGGCGGTGGTGAAGAGCCCGCTCACCTTCGACTACGGTTTCGTGAGGTTGGCGGTGGAGCGGTTATCGACCGACAGCGTGTCGCGCGGCGGCACGCTGATCGGCGACGCCCTGCGCGTGGTGCGCGATTCGGTCTTCGACGAGCAGGTCGGCCCGTTCCGGGACGTCGTGCTGATTACCGACGGCGGCGACCAGGGGAGCCTGCCGCTGCAGGCGGCCGGCGAGCTGGGGGCGCTGGGCGCGCGAATCATCGCCGTCGGGTTGGGCGACGAGATCACCGGACAGCCGATCCCGGACGCCGGCTCCGACGAGGGTTACCTGCAGTACGAAGGCCGGCCGGTGCTCACCACCCTGGACGGCCAGGCGTTGCGTGAGCTGGCCGGCGTGACTCCGGGCGGGCGCTACGTGAACGTGGCGACCGGCACCTTCGATCTGGGAGCCCTGTACGTCCAGCTCATCGCCAGCGCCGACCGGCGGCTGCTGGAAAGCACCGAGCGCGAGGTATTTCAGGAGCGCTTCCAGCCGTTCCTGGCCGCGGCGCTGGCGCTGCTGGCGCTGGAGTTCCTGCTCCCCGACCTGATCCGGCCCGTTCGCCGGCGAACGGGTCACCGGCAGGAGGGCCGCCGGCAGGGACCGCGGTCAGGGGGGCGATCGGGCCGCTCGCGCGCGTTGGCCGCGGCGACCGCGCTGCTGGCTGCCGCGGCGGCGCTCGCGGCGCCGCCGCCGGTGCGGGCGGCCGGCGTCCCGGAGCGGGCCGAGCGCGACGGGCGGCGGGCGTACGCGGACGGCCGCTTCCGGGACGCCGCCGCCGCCTTCGGCGCCGCCGCGGAAGCCCGTCCGGAGGTAGCCGAGCTGCGCTACGACGGCGGTATCTCCGCCTATCGCGCCGGTAACCTGGAGGGCGCCGCGGACCTGCTGCAACAGGCGGTCGAGGAGGCGGGCCGCCCGGAGCTGGCGGCGGCCGGCCACTTCGCATTGGGGAACGCGGGCGTGCGCGCGGTCGAGCAGGCGATGGCGGCGGCCGGCGGCGCGCCGGCCGATCCCCAGGCGGCGATCGCCGGTCTGACCGCGGCGGCGCGGTCCTACCGGCGGGCGCTCGACCTGGCCCCGGACTGGGAAGACGCCGCGCATAATCTGGAGGTCACGCGGCTGCGCCTGCGGCAGCTTCGGGAACAGCTTCCCCCGCCCGAGCGATCCACGGGCGGGCCGCAGGGGGAGCAGGACGAGCAGGGGGAGCAGGAGCGGCAGAACGCCGGGCAGGACGCGGCGGGCGCCGATGGGGCGGACCGATCGCCGGAGCAGGCCGGCGGCGCCGAGGAGCCCCCGGAGCAGCAGCCGGCTCAGCCGCAGCCGGCAGCCGGCGAAGCCCCGGACCTCGAGCCCGACGAGCTGGCGCGGTCGATCATCGCCGAGGAAGAAGAGCGCGCGGAGCAGCGCCGCCGGGAACAGCTCCGTACCGAGCCGGTGGAGCGCGACTGGTGAGCCGTGGAACCCCTGAGTGACGCCGGCGTCCGGCGTGTGGTCCGCGCCGGCCTGGCGCTGGCGGCGCTGTGCGGCCTGAGCATGCCGATCGCGGCGCAGTCGCTGGCGGCGCGCGCGTCGGTGAGCGCCGCCGAAACCGAGGTGGGCGTGCCGTTCAACCTGCAGGTCCGGGTCGAGGGCAGCGACGCCGCCCCGGAGGTCGACCTGCCGCCGCTGGACGGCGTGGCCGTGCGGCCGCTGTCGGCCGGCCCCAACAACAGCGAGTCGATCACGATCGTCAACGGCCGGACCACCCGCCGGGTGGAGCGGAGCTATATCCTCAACTACGAGCTGGTCCCCTCCCGCCCGGGCCGGCTGGAGATCCCCGCGATCGGACTCACCGTGATCGGCCGGCGCCTGTCGACGCAGCCGCTCGCCGTAACCGTCTTCGCGCCGCAGTCGATCGACGAGTACCGGTTGCTCGTCCGCACGTCCGTCGACCGCGCGTGGGTCGGGCAGCCGATCACCGTGACCACCACCTGGATGTGGCAGGAGGGGCTGGGACCGCGGCGCCTCCTGAGCTTCTCCCATCCGGTGATGCACTCTGCCGACTTCGACGTGGAGATCCGTCCTGCGCAGGGCGAGACGGTGGAGTTGACCGTGCACGGCACCGACCTCATGGCCGCGCGCGGCTCCCTGCGCCTGGGGGGCGCCGCCTATCAGGCGCTGGTCTTCGAGCTGACCGCGGTGCCGCGCGCGCCGGGCCGCCTGCAGGTGCCGGCGGCCACGGTGGCGTTCGAGGGTGTCGCCAGCTTCCGCACCGCGCGCGACCGGTTCGGCCGTACGATCCGCGACGTGCGCCGGCTGGTGATCGCCTCAGAGCCGCAGGAGCTGCAGGTCGAGCCGCTGCCGGCGGCCGGGCGTCCCGATCACTTCTCCGGACTGGTCGGGAGCTTCGAGGTCGCCGCGGTCGCCGCGCCGACGAACCCCAAGGTGGGCGATCCGATCTCCCTGCAGGTGACGGTGCGCGGATCAGGGGACCTTGCCGGCTTGGCCGAGGTCGATCTGACCCGTCTCGACCAGGTCGGGGACTTCCGGGTGGGAGCGCAGCGGGTGGAGCGTTCATCCGGCCGGTTTCCGTCCCGGGCCGTGTTCCGCGCGACGATCCGCGCCCTGCGCGACTCGGTGAGCGCCGTTCCGCCGGTGCGGCTCTCCTACTTCGATCCGCAGCGCGGCGCGTACGCGGAGACGTCGAGCGCGCCGATCGCGCTCGACGTGCAGCCGGCCCGGCAGGTGACGTTGCGCGACGTGGAGGGCGGCGACCCGCCCTCGGCCGAAGGCGGCGGGCTTGCCGCCGCGGCCGACGGCATCGCCCACAACTACGAAGGGGACCGCTTGCTCCGTCGCCAGCGCTTCGACGCCGCGGCGTTCGCGGGGTCTCCCGCCGGCGTGGCGCTGCTGGCCGCAGGCCCGGCGGCGGCGGGCATCGTCGCGCTGTGGAGGCGGCTGCGGCGGATCGCCGCGGCGGCGCCGGCGGCGCGCGGCGCCCTGGCCCGCCTGCGGCGGTCGGTCGCCGAGGCGGGAGACGACCCGGCGGCGTTGGCGCCCGCCCTGCACGGCTACCTGCACGCCCGCATCGACGCGGCCGGCGCGGCGGGACCCGCGGGGTGGGAGCGGGCGCTCCGGGAGCGCGGCGCCGCGCCCGAGCTGGTGGAGGAGCTGCAGGACATCCTGGAGCGGTTGGACGCGGCCCGCTACGGCGCCGCGCCGGCCGAGGCGCTCGGCGCCCGCATCCGGCAATGGGCGGAGGCGGTGGACCCGTTCCTGACCAGCGGGGGCGGATCGTGACGCAGGTCCCGCATCGGATCGCCCACCGGATCGCCCATCGGATCGCCCACCGGGCACGGCACGCCGCGGCCCTGTTGCCGGCGCTTGCCGTCGCCGCGTGGGCGACCGCGCAACCGGCGCCCGGCGCGATCGACGCCGGCGCGCTCCTGCGCGAAGCGGCCGAACGCTATCGAACGGCCGACGAGCTGGAGACCGCCGGCCGGAACGCGGCAGCCGCCGAGGCGCTGCGCGGCGCGCTGCTCCGCTACGAGCGGGTGGGAGCCGCGACCGGCTGGAGCAACGGCCTGCTCGCCTACAATGCGGCCAACACCTATCTGCGGCTCGGTGACGTGGGCCGCGCGGTGCTGATGTATCGGCGTGCGGCGGAGCTGGTGCCCGGCGATCGCAACGTGCGCCGCGGACTGGCCTACGCGCGCCGGTTGCGCACCGACAGCATCGAGGAGCCGGTGTCGGCCGGGGTCGCCCGCGTCGTGCTGTTCTGGCACGACCTGGTGCCCGCGCGAACCCGCGCGATCGCCTTCCTGGCGCTCTGGACGACGTTCTGGGCGGGCGTCCTGCTGCGCATGCTGACCGCCGGCGCGCGGCGCGCGCGCTGGCTGCGACCGGCCGGCGCCGCCTGCCTGCTGCTCGCCGGGGCACTGGCCGCGTCGCTGGCGGCGGACGTGATCGACGCGGCGGCGGCGCCCGGCGTGATCACCGCCGTCTCGGTGGTCGCCCGGCAGGGTGACGGCCATTCGTACGAGCCCGGCTTCGGGTCGGCGCTGCACGGCGGCACGGAGTTTCGATTGCTGGAAGATCGCGGCGAGTGGTGGCGCATACGTTTGATCGACGGCCGCGAGACCTGGATCCCCGCCGCAGCGGGGGAGCTGGTCCGATGAAGGTGACCGACGTGCGCGCCGCCTACCCGAAGTGGCGGCGCCTGCCGCCGGCCGATGCGTGGCAGGCGCACTTCTGGCAGATCGCGGTGCGCGTGGTCACCGACGCCGGCGTGACCGGCTACGGCTACGGCGGCGGCGGTCAGCCGGCCGTGCACGTGATCAACGACCACCTCCGCCGCTTTCTGATCGGGCGATCGATCGACGACGCAGCCGCCATCGCCGCCGCCTGGGACGAGCTCTACCGCGTGTCGATCCCCTACGGCCGCGGCGGCGTGGCGCAGATGGCGCTGAGCGGGGTCGATCTGGCGCTCTGGGACGCGCTGGCGCGCGCCGAACGGTGTCCGGTGCACCGACTCATCGGCCCGCGCAGCAAGGGGCGGGTCCGCGCCTACGCCACCGGCGACGACGTGGAGCTGGCGGCGCGCTACGGCTATGCGGCGATGAAGCTGTCGCACCGCTGGCGCGGCGAGGCCGATTTCGACCGCGCCGCCGAACGGCTGGCGGCGGCGCGCGCGGCGCTGGGGCCGACCGCGCAGCTCATGATCGACTGCTACATGTCCTGGCCGACGGAGGTGGCCGCCCGCATGGCCGAGCTGCTGGCGCCGTACGCCCCGTACTGGTTCGAGGACGTGGCCACGCCCGAACACCTGGGCGAGTTGGCCGCGCTGCGCCCGCGCGTGAAGCCGGTGCTGCTGGCCGGCGGCGAGCACGATTACACGCCGGCGGCGTTCGCGGAGATCGGCCGGCGCGGCGCGCTCGACCTGTGGCAGCCGGACGTCACCTGGGCGGGCGGCATCACCGGCGCGCTGCGCATCCTGGAGCTGGCGCGCCGACATGGCGTGCCGGTCGCCCCGCACCGCGGCGGCGAGCCGTGGGGGCTGCACCTGATCGTCGCCACCGATTGCCTGGACCTGGCGGAGACGATGCCGAAGCGCTGGCAGGCGCCGCGCGAGGATCTGTGGCTCGGCGAGCCGGAGGTCATCGACGGTTCGATCGAGCCGGGCTTCGGCGTCCGCCTCAACGACGCGCTGCTGTAGGCTCCCGTAGTCTCCGCGGTCACGTCACCGGCAGGGCGGCCTCCTTGGGCGCTGCGTGGCGGACTCCTGCGTGGCGGGCGCCGGCCGACACGGTGCGGTTGAGCGCGGAGATCAGCGCCAGCGCGGACGCCTTGGCGATGTTCGGATGGGTACCCGCGCCGAACCGCTGCGTGCCGTCGTCGCGGACCACCTGGATGTAGGCGATGGCGGTGGAATCGGTGCCCTGCCCCAGGGCGTGCTCGGAATAGTGGGTGAGCTTGAAGTCGTCCCATCCCGCCTGACCCAGCGCGCTCTTGAGCGCGTCGATCGGGCCGTTGCCGCTGCCGGACAGCTCCTGCGCCTCGCCCTCGATCTCCACGGTAAGGCGTCCGTGGACGAGCGAGCTGTCCTGCGCGTCGCTGGCGAATGCGTAGTCCAGAAAGCGGATCGGCCGGTCCGCCTGCAGGTATTCACGCCGGAAGGCGTCCCATATCTGCGCCGCGTTCACCTCCCGGCCGGTGCGGTCGGTCAACGCCTGGACCACCTGTCCGACCTCGGGCTGCATGGTCTTGGGGAGTTGGCAGCCAAACTCGCTCTCCATGA
The DNA here is from genome assembly GCA_965203515.1 of Spirochaetia bacterium. Classification (GTDB taxonomy): domain Bacteria; phylum Spirochaetota; class Spirochaetia; order SZUA-6; family Bin103; genus CATQHW01. Next base: position 1,695,004 of record OZ241907.1, on the reverse strand, counting down.
CGTAGGCCACGCCGCCCTTCCCGGACTGGGAGTTGATGCGGATGATCGCCTGATAGGAGCGGCCGATGTCGGTCGGGTCGATCGGCAGGTAGGGGACCTCCCACCGCCCTTCGCCCTGCGCGGCCATGCCCTTGTTGATGGCGTCCTGATGGGAGCCGGAGAAGGCGGTGAAGACCAGCTCGCCGGCATACGGATGGCGCGGGCTCACCGGCAGCTCCGTGCAGGCGTCGGAGACCTCGATCAGGCGGCCCAGATCGCTCAGCTCCAGGCCGGGGTCCACGCCCTGCGTGTAGAGGTTGAGGGCGACCGTGACGATGTCGACGTTACCGGTGCGCTCGCCGTTGCCGAACAGGGTCCCTTCGACGCGCTCGCCGCCGGCCAGCAGTCCAAGCTCCGTGGCCGCCACGCCGGTGCCGCGGTCGTTGTGGGTGTGCAGGCTGAGGATGATGCTGTCCCGGCGTTGCACGCGGCGCAGGAACCACTCGATCTGGTCGGCGTAGACGTTGGGGGTCGCCAGTTCGACCGTGGCCGGCAGGTTGACGATCATGCGCCGCTCAGGGCTCGGGTCCCACGCCTCTATGACCGCGTCGCACACCTCGACGGCAAAGTCGAGCTCGGTGCCGGTAAAGCTCTCCGGCGAGTACTCGTAGACCACCTCGGTGTCGGTGCGGCCGGCCAACTCGCGGACCAGGCGGGTGCCGTCGACGGCGATCCGGCGGATCGCGGCGCGGTCCTTGTGGAACACCACGCGGCGCTGCAGCTCGGACGTCGAGTTGTACAGGTGCACGATCGCCTGCGGCGTCCCCTCGATCGCATCGAACGTGCGCCGGATCAGGTGGTCGCGCGCCTGCGTGAGGACCTGCGGGTAGACCCCTTCCGGGATCAGCCCCTGGTCGATCAGCGTGCGGATGAAGTCGAACTCGACGGCGGCAGCGGAGGGGAACCCCACTTCGATCTCCTTGAAGCCGATGTCGACCAGCAGGGAGAACATGCTGAGCTTCTGCTGCAGGTTCATCGGATTGATGAGCGCCTGGTTGCCGTCGCGCAGGTCGACGCTGCACCAGATCGGCGCGCGGTCGATGGCCCGATTCGGCCAGGCGCGGTCCGGCAGGTCGATCGCCGGGAACGGCCGGTACTTGTCGATGATGCCTCGTTGCATGGTTCTCTCCTTATCCATCCATGGGGCTTTGCGCAGGCGAAAAAAAACCCAGGCTCATCGGTCGATCGGATCGACCGTCAAGCCTGGGCTGCTTCGCGCCGCTTCGGTGCGCTACATGCGCGCTACCGCGTGGCGCCGGGCAACCCAGGCCGTAAGGCCCAGGAGGTCGAGAAGCAGATCGAGCGGTTCAGGCAGAAGCTGGCGCATGCGGATACCGCACTATACGCATGCGCGCGGCGGCGCGCAACCCCTGCGAGCGGACCAGGTGCGCGGTGACCGGTCCCGGAGGCCGCCCGGTTCCCGGAGGCCGCCCGGTTCCCGGAGGCCGCCGCACGGCGCCGGGCTTGATTCGTCGGCGTCAGACTGCGAACGTGCCGACATGCGCGTGCTGCTGAGCCCCGGCGACAGCGGGTTGCTGCGAACCCTGCGCGACCGGCTGACCGGCCATGACGCCGTGCTCGACGCGGTGAGCCCGGAGATCGACGCGGAGTCGGGCGCCAGGACCGTGCCGGCCGGGTTCGACGCGGTGGTGGCGGCGGGGCTGCCGGACGGCGGCGCTGCCGGTTCGGTCGATCCGCCGGCGGCGCTGGACCGCGCGACGCGCCTCACGTACGACCTGCTGCGCGCGGCGGCCGAGTCGGGGGTGCGCCGTTGCGTCTACCTCAGCTCGCTGCGGCTGCTCGCCGACTGGCCGGACCACTACACGGTCACGGAGGGATGGCGGACGCTGCCGCCGTCCGGCGACCCGGCGTTGCTCGGCTGCCATCTGGGCGAGCTGATCGCCCGTGAGTTCGCGCGTGACGGGCGCTTGCAGGTGCTCATCCTGCGGCTCGGCTACCCGGTGGTGCGCGGCGGCCGCAGCGCCCTGAACGGCGCGCACGGGGACGCGGCGATCTGCGCCGATGACGTCGCCGCGGCGGTCGCCCCGGCGCTGACGGCCGAGCTTCCCGGCCCCTGCACGGTCGTGCACGCGCAGTCTCCGAGTCCGGCGGCGCGCTACCTGATGGGCCGCGCCGGGGAGCTGCTGGGCTACCCGGAAGGCGCGGCCCCGTGAAGGAGCTGCCGGCATGAAGGTCCTGATCGTCGGCGGCGGCGGCGCGATGGGACCCCACGTGGTGGCGGCCCTGCGCGGCCGGCACGCGCTGCGCGTGACCGACGTCACTCCGGCTCCGCCGGGCTTCGCCCATGAATACCGTCGATTGGACGTCGGCGACCGCGACGGCGTGATCGCCGCCGCGCACGGCATGGACGCGATCGTCAACCTGTCGGTGTCGCGCGCCGACCGCCGCGCCGCCTTCGACGTCAACGTGCGCGGCAACTACCACGTGGCCGAGGCCGCCGTGCGGCACGGCATCCGCACCATCGTCAACACCGGGCCGTACTATCAGGTGGCCGGCCCCGCGTACGACGACTTCGACTTCGGCCTCCATCCCGACCTGCCGCCGCAGCCGGGCACGCGCCTGTACGCGCTGACCAAGGCGCTCGGCCATGAGGTGCTGCGCGTCTACAGCGAGCGGCACGACCTGTACGTGCAGACGCTCCTGTTCTATCTGATGCGCCACCCGACCGCGAGCCGCGCGCTGGACCTGAACGACAAGGGCGGCGTGGGGCAGGACATGGTCCCGCCGTACATCATCGCCTGGCCGGACACGGGACTGGCCGTGCGCGCCGCCCTGGAGATCGATCACGCCCGGCTGCCGTCGCGGTGCGAGACCTACTTCGTGCTGCCGGCGGTGCCGCACGGCAAATACCGCAACGACAAGCTCGGCCGCGTGCTGGGCTGGGAACCGCCGCACCGGCTGGAGCACCTCTGGATGCGGCGGATGGACCGCTGAGGAGGAGGCCCGCATGCGCGTCTACACGGGAAGCTATACCGACCATGCAGTCGAGGATCACGGATACGGCCGCGGCATCTATCGCTTCGAGCTCGATCCGGACAGCGGCGCGCTGTCCGGCATGCAGCTCGCGGCCGAAGCTCCCAACCCCAACTACGTGCTGTTCAGCCGCGACGGCGCGCGGCTCTACTCGGTCGCCGAGGCGGGGATCGACAGCGGTCCGGCCGGGGCGGCGATCCGCCTGTACCACGTGGACCGGGCGACCGGGGCGCTGGCGCTCCGGTCGGCGGTGGAGATCGGCGTGTCGGGGCCGTGCCATCTGAGCCTGGACCCGGAGGAACGCGCCGTATTCGCCGGCTGCTATACCGGCGGCGGCGCGGTGATGGCGCCGCTTGACGGCGCGGGCGTGCCGGGCACGCCGGTCCGGGCGCTGCATCGGGGGTCGAGCGTCAACCCGGAGCGGCAGGCGGCGCCGCATCCCCATTCGGCCAACGTCACCGCCGACGGCCGCTTCCTGCACGTCCCCGACCTGGGCATCGATCGCGTGGTCACCTACCGCGTCGAGCACGACCCGGCGCGCCTGACGCGCGTCTCGGACGCCGCGTCGAACCCCGGCGCCGGACCGCGCCACCTGGCGTTCACGCCGGACGGCGCGTTCGCGTACGTGATGGGGGAGATGGCCTCCACGATCATGGCGTTCCGGTGCGAGCGCGACGGCCGGCTCACCCACCTGCAGACGCTCACCTCGCTGCCGGCCGGGTACTCGGGGGAGAACTCGACGGCCGACGTGCGCATGCACCCGCGCGGCCACGTCGTGTACGCCTCCAACCGCGGGCACGATTCGATCGCGGTCTTCTCCGTCGACCGACGGTCGGGCGAGCTTTCGCCCCTGGGGCACGTGTCGACCGGCGGCCGCACGCCGCGCGGCTTCAACGTCGACCCCTCCGGGACGTGGCTGCTGGCGGCCAACGAGCAGAGCGGCTCCGTCTACAGCTTCCGCATCGACGGCGCCGGCGGGATGCCGGTCCCGACCGGCGCGTCGATCGAGGTGCCGCGGCCCACCTGCGTGGCGTTCGCGCCGGCCTGATCGGGCGCGCGACGGCGTATCCGGGCAGAATCCTTACCGGTTACGATAGTATCCGGCAAGAAACATGACCGATTACGGGCCGAGCGTCGAAGCGCTCAAGTCTCTGATCCTGGACTTCCAGGAGGCGGAGCCGGACACCGGCGTACGCCGGCGCCTGTGCATCGAGACGGTTCCCGGCAAGGCCGCGGTCTGCATCGGCGTCCGGCGCGGCGGCAAGTCGACCTACCTCTACCAGTTGATCGCCGGCTTGCTGGCCCGGGGCGTGCCGCGGCAGAACATCCTCTACCTCAACTTCTTCGACGACCGGCTCCACCACTTGCGGCACGGCGGTCTCGGCCTGATCACCGACGCCTATTACTCGCTCTACCCGGAGAAGAAGAACGTCGAGACGGTCCACTGCTTCTTCGACGAGATACAGGCGGCGCCCGGTTGGGAGCCGTTCGTGGACCGCTTGCTGCGTACCGAACGATGTCGGATACATCTCACCGGGTCTTCGGCGCAACTGCTGTCCCGGGAGATCGCCACGCAGATGCGGGGGCGGGCGCTGTCGTGGGAACTGTTCCCGTTCTCGTTCCGTGAGTTCCTGGACTACCGCGGCATCGACGGCGCCGGCGAGCTGTCGACCAGGCGGCGCCTCATGATCGTCAAGGCATTCGGGGAGTACTGGGAGCGGGGAGCCTTCCCGGAGGTCGCCGGCCTGGGACGCGACCTGCGGATCAGGATACACCAGGAATACTTCAACACCATCCTGTTCCGGGACATGATCGAGCGCCACGACGTCTCCCATCCTCGCGCCGTGGTCGATCTGGCCCACCGGCTGGTCGACAGCGCCGCTTCGCTCTACACCGTCAACAGCCTTACGGGCTATCTCAAGTCGCTCGGCCACAAGGTGCCCAAGGCGGCGGTGTCGGCGTACCTGGCATGGTTCGAGGACGCCTATTTCCTGTTCACGGTGCGCATCTTCGACGCGTCGATGGCGCGCAGGAACGCCAACCCGAAGAAGGTGTACTGCATCGATCACGCCCTGATCGCCTCGGTTGCGTCGGGGATCCTGATAAATTCCGGGCATCTGTTGGAGAACCTGGTATTCACGGCGCTGCGGCGCCGGCACGCGGAAATCCACTACTACCGGACCCGCACCGGGCGCGAGGTCGACTTCGCCGTCCCGCGCCGCGGCGGCAGGCCGATGCTGGTGCAGGTGTGCGAGTCCCTGCGCCATCCGCAGACGCGGAAGCGGGAGACCTCCGCCCTGACTACGGCCATGGCGGAGCTGGGCGTGCGGACCGCAACCCTGGTGACCCGCGGCGAACGGGAGCGGATCGAGGCCGACGGCGCCGTCATCGAGGTGGTGCCGATCTGGCGCTTCCTCCTCGACGCCGACGTTTGACAGAACCGGGGGCCGCCGGTCATCATCGTCAGCCGGAACCACTACTCAGGAGGGCTTGAATGGCCAAGAGACTCGCGATCAGTTCGTTTCTGATCCTTGCATTGCTGGTCGCCGGCGCGGGCACGGCATTCGCCGCCGCCCAATCGGAGTCGGCCAAGACCGACGTGACCTTCTTCTGGGCGCTGTACGACGGGCTGACCGAGGAGTACCGCGCCGATCTGCAGGATGCGTTCAACGCGGCGCAGGACGACATCGAGGTAGAGATCGTGCCGATCCAATGGGGGCAGATGCACGATCGCCTGACCACCTCGCTCGCGGGCGGCCAGCCGCCGGAGATTTCGGTCATCGGCACCCGTTGGCTGCTGGAGTTCATGGCCCTCGACGCCGTCGAGGAGGTGACCCGATACGTCAGCGCGGAAACGATCGACAACATCGCCGCCGGCGCGATGGAGGCGTTGGTCGGCGGACGCCTGATGGGGCTGCCGATCGCGGCCGGCGCCCGCATCCTGGCCTACAACCCGAACCGCACGTCGGTCGTGCCGCAGACCATGGAAGAGTTGCGCGCGGAGGCGCGGCGCATCACCGCCGACACCGATGCCTATGGTCTGATCATGCCCGGCAAGAAGTCGACCGAGTTGACCGACTTCGCCTACTACCTGCTCGCGGCGGGCGGCAATTTCTTCGAGACGCTCGCGGACGGAAGCTACGGGCGGTCGACGGTGAACTCGCCGGCCGGCGTGAAGGCCCTGGAGTTCATGGTTACGCTGGCAAACGAGGATCAGGTGGTGCAGGAAGGCTTTCTGGCTCTGGATCGTACGGAATCGCATCCGATCTTCTATGCGGGCAACGCCGGCTACGTGTTCATCGGCGCCTGGGTAGAGTCGGCGATGAATCAGGCCGGGTCCGATTTTCAGGCGCAGTACGCGCAGATACCGGGGTTCGAGGGCCAGCCGTCGACTCCGCTCATCATCACCGACTCGGTGGCGATGTTCAGCGGCACCAATCTCGAAGCGGCCGGCGCGTTCCTCGACTTCTTCTATCAGGACGAGTGGAAGGCGACGTTCGACGAGCTGGTCGGCTTTCCGCCGGTCACCATCAGCGCAGGCCGGTTGCCGCAGTTCCAGTCGCCGTTGTACCAGGCGCTCGGCGAAGCGGCCCAAAATGCCAAGGGCTGGCCGCTCATGGACGGGTTCGCCGAGTACACCGACATCATATGGGACGCGGTGCAGAAGGCGCACCTCGAACAGATGACGCCCCAGGAAGCGCTCGACGAAGCGGCGGCCAGGATCGACGACCTGCGCGGCATGTAGGTGGCCGCCGGCCACGTTTTTACGGGGGAAGCTCCGGCGTGATGCCGTGAGCTTCCCCGTTCGTCAGGCCGGTACCGTTCGATGACGGTGGTACGGACTCGCGTATGGGGCGCGGAGGCGAGGCTGGCCTACGCGCTCGTGCTGCCTGCGCTGCTGGTGCTGGCGGCGCTGATGCTGTACCCGATCGTCTACGTGTTTCAGATGTCGCTGTTCCGCACCGACAAGCTCGGGCGCCTGCAGGAGTTCATCGGTCTGGCCAACTTTGCCGAGCACCTGAGCGGCCGCGAGTTCTGGCGGATCGCGTTCCGATCGCTCTATTGGACCGTATTCGGCGTTGCCGCCAAGACCCTGCTGGGCATGGTCGCGGCGGTGCTGCTCAACGTCGACTTTCCCGGCCGCAAGGTCGCCCGACTGCTGCTCATCATTCCCTGGGCGTCGGCCGTACCGATCAGCGCGCTGCTCTGGCAGTGGGTGTACCACGCCGAGTTCGGCCTGCTGAACCATACGCTGCGCGCAACCGGCCTGTGGTCGAATCCGCCGGTCTGGTTGGGCTATCCGGCGCCGGCGTTCATCGCCACGCTCTGGGTCGACGTCTGGATCGGCATTCCGTTCATGGCGCTGGTGTTCCTGGCGGGGATGCAGTCGATCCCCGGCGAGCTGTACGAATCGGCCGGCATCGACGGCGCCAACGCCGTGCAGCGGTTCTGGTTCATCACCCTGCCGGGAATACGCCACATCATTCTCATCGCCACGATGCTGTCGTCGCTCTGGACCTTCAACGACTTCAACTCCATCTACATCCTGACGCGCGGCGGACCGGCCGGCACCACCGATATCCTGATCACGGCGATCTACAAGAGCGGCTTCGAGTGGCTCAAGTTCAGCCGCGCGGCGGTCATGGCGGTGGTCACCTTTCTGATCCTGACCGGCGTCAGCATCGTCTACGCGCGCGCCTACTTCCGGACGGAACGCGCATGAGGCGGCGCGCCGCCGCGCAGGCGGTCACCATCGTTCTGGCCGCCGCGCTCCTTGCAGTCCTGTTGTTTCCGTTTCTGGTGATGATCTCGACCATGCTCAAGTCGAGTACGGAGATCTTCGTGAAGCCGCCGCGCTGGCTCCCCCAGCGCGTCGTGTTCACGAACTTCGTCGACGTGTGGACTCAGTACGATCTGCTGGTGTACTTCAAGAGCAGCTCGATCATCGCCGTGGGGGCGACGCTGCTGAACGCCTGTCTGACGGTGCCGGCCGCCTACGCGGTGTCACGGCTGCGGTTCGCGGGGCGCGGCGTGATCCTGTACCTGTTCCTGGTCGTACAGATGTTCTCACCGGTCATCGTCGTGATCTCGCTGTTCAAGATCATGGCCGGCGCCGGGCTTCTGGATACGTACTTGTCGATGATCCTGGCCGTCGCCGTGTTCACGATCGCGTTTACCACCTGGATGATGAGCGGCTACTTCCGTTCGATCCCGCTGGAAATCGAAGAGGCAGCGCTGATCGACGGCTGCAGCCGTCTGCGCACGATGGTACGGGTCATGCTGCCGATCGCCGCGCCGGGCGTGGTCACGGCGATGATCTATACCTTCATCTATGGGTGGAACGAGTTTCTCTTCGGGCTCTCTTTCATGCAGTCGAAGGGAAAGATGCCGCTGACGATCGCGCTGTTCAACTTCGTGGGCCGCTGGTCGACGCAGTGGGAGATGCTCACGACCGCCGCGTTTTTGGCGATCATTCCCGTGCTGGCGCTGTTCTACCTGATCGAGAAGCAGTTGGTTACCGGGCTCACCGGTGGCGCGGTCAAGCAGTAGGCCGGGCGGCCGACCGTGTCGCCATCGTCTCGACCGGAGGTTGACGGTACCGGCCAAAATGGCGCAGCATGGATCGATCGCAGCTTCTTGAACAGGAGGAACAGATGTCTACCAAGAAACGACTTGCGGTTCTGTCGTGCGTATTCCTGTACGGCGCGGCCAGCGGCTTCGCCGCCGGGCAGGACGAGGCAGCCGCGGCTGCCAAGGAGATCACTTGGCAGGTTTGGGTAACGCCCAACCTCAGCCTGGAGTTCTGGCAGGAGGTCGCCGACGCGTTCGTGGCCGAGCACTCGGGCGTGACGGTCGAGCTGATCGAGGCCAACGCGGCGGTCACTCCGTCCGCGGACGACTTCATAAAGACCCGAATCGCCGCCGGCGACGTGCCTGACCTGATGTCCAACGTCACCATCAACGTGTTCGCCGACGCCGGCATCCTGTGGCCGTTGCCGGAGGACGATCCGGATCTGGAGCGGATCCGCAACCTGGAAGCGGCCCGCTACAAGGGAACGCTGTATGGCCTTCCTACCGCGATACAGCCGCAGGGCTTGCTGTTCTACAACAAGTCCTTGTGGGCGCAGGCCGGTCTCGACGATACGCCCCGTACCTGGGACGAGTTCGCAGATGCGTGCGGCAAGCTGCGCGCGGCGGGCATCACGCCCATCATCACCGGCGGAGAATGGGTGGCCGGCTACGCATTCGCGATCTTCACGTCCGCCGAGGTATTTCATCACAACCCGCGATGGTACGCGGACCGGTGGGACGGCGCGGTGTCCTTCGAGGAGAGCTTCGCGGAAGCCGCCGGGTACTTCAAGCAGCTCGTCGATAGCGAGTGCTTCAACAAGGGCGCGCTCAGCGTCGGCTACGCCGACCTGGAACAGCAGTTCCTGGCGGGCAAGGCGGCGATCTACCCGATGGGCAGCTGGTTCACGGCCGCCGAAGGCAACGCCGACAAGGACTTCGAGGTGGGCGTCTTCTTCGCGCCGTCGTCCGATGGAGTCCCGCACCTGCTGCAGAGCCTGAGCTACGGAAGCGGCGGCATCCACGTGGATTCGGAGCATCCCGAACTGGCGTTCGAGCTGATGAAGTTCGCGTACATGGACGACGTGTACGGAGCCAGGCTGCTGCAGGTCGACGGCTTGTTCTCCGCTCTGGACCCGCCCCTGACCTATCCCATGACGCCGCTCCAGCAGGAGATGATGGACATGCTGGCCGTGCCGCCTACGACGTCCGGACTGTACAACCTGATCGTCGGCGAATCTCCGCCCGCGGGTATCATGGCCGTGTACGATCGCGTCGGGCAGTCGTTTCTGGCCGGCAGCGTTACCGACGTACGGCGTTCGCTCCGGGAATTCGACGATTTCTGGAACGACGCCGAGCGCGAGTAGTCCCTTTGCGCAGCGCCGGCGCCCGGCGGCGATTGCCGAGCCGCCGCGTGCGCCGGCGGCCGGCCGTGCTCGGCGGCGACGCCATCGGCACGGCGGTGTTGTTCCTGCCGGGGTTCATCGTCTACGCCGCGTTCATGCTCCTGCCGATCCTGCTCAGTCTGTACTTTTCGTTCTTCGACTGGGACGGGATTCGCTCGAACATGAATTTCGTGGGATTGAGAAACTTCGTGCGCGCGGCGCAGGACCGGCACTTCCTCAACGCCGTGCGCATCACCTTCTTCTTCACGATCCCCGGCGCGGCCGCCGGTAACGCGCTCGGCCTGCTGCTTGCGGTGCTGGTGAGCCGGCCGGGAGGCATGGCCAATCTCTACCGGTCCGTGTTCTTCTTCCCGCTTCTGATCAGCGCCGTGGCGATCGGCTTCATCTGGAAGGCGCTGCTCAGCTACAACGGCATCCTGAGCGGCGCGTTCGCCGCGTTGGGCATGGAGCCGATCGACTGGCTGGGCGATCCGAGGCTTGCGCCCTGGGCCGTGCTGCTGATCAACGTGTGGCACGACACGGGATTCGTGACGGTGATCTACCTCGCCGGCCTGCAAGCCGTGCCGCGTGACCTCTACGACGCCGCCACCATCGATGGGGCGTCCGCGTGGCAACGGTTTGCTGCGGTGACCTTCCCCTGGCTGGCGCCGGCGCTCACCGCCAACGTGGTGTTTCTCTTTACCGGCTACATGCGCATCTACGACATGGTGGTGGTGCTTACCAGCGGCGGACCCGCCGGAGCCACCGAGACGATCGCGTTGCAGATCATCCGCGTCGGGTTCCAGCAGAACCGCATGTCCTACGGGTCGAGCCTCGCCATGTACATGCTGTTCATCGTCGGCGTGCTGTCGGTCTCCCTGGTGCTGCTGCTGCGGCGGCGCGAAGAGCGGCTTGTCCAGCGACAATCAAGATGAGAATGCAGCGACAATCAAGATGAGAATGCGCGGGTAGGGTGGCTGCCTCCGACAGAGGAGGATGGAGGGGCCGCCGATGGCGGCGGCAGGGCGTAGCCTGACCGTAGTCACCGGCGCGCGGCGGCGCCCCCGTGGGGGCTTCGCGGCCCGGTGATCGTGGCCGGCCCGGCGTTGGATAGGGTGCTTGGGACTATCACCCCAAGGAGCACCCATGCCGGGCCGACATCTGACCGATCACCACGTGAGGCACTACATGAACCTGCGCACCAAGGACCAGCCGTCGGTGGCCGCCGCCAAGGCGGGGATCAGCACCGCCACCGCCTATCGCATCGAATCCGATCCGCAGCTGCCGTCCCAGAAACCGACCGTCCGCACTCGCCGGCGGCCCGACCCGCTGGCCGGCATCTTCGAAGAAGAAGTCATCCCCCTGCTGCAGCAGACGCCCGACCTGCGCCCGGTGACCATCTTCGAGGAACTGCTGCGCCGCCACCCCGAACTGCCGCCGAGCGTGCGCCGCACCCTGGAACGCCGGGTGCGCCGCTGGCGCGCCCTGCACGGTCCCGACCAGGAGGTGATCTTCGCGCAGCGTCAGCCGCCCGGTCTGCTCGGCCTGTCAGACTTCACCGCCGCCACCAACCTCAGCGTCGTCGTGGCCGGCGCGCCGCTGGCGCACCTGCTGTACCACTTCCGGCTGCCCTACTCCGGCTTCGAGCACGCCGACGTGGTGATCGGCGGCGAATCCTTCAGCGCCCTCAGCGCCGGCCTCCAGCAGGCGCTGTGGACGCTCGGCGGCGCGCCCCAGGAACACCGCACCGACAGCCTGTCGGCGGCGTTCCGCAACCTCGACCGCAGCGCCCACGACGATCTCACCGAGCGCTACCGGGCGCTGTGCGAGCACTACCGCATGCGCCCGACCCGCAACAATCGCGGCGCCGCCCATGAGAACGGCAGCGTCGAGAGCGCCCACGGCCACTTCAAGCGCGCCCTCCATCAGGCCCTGCTGCTCCGCGGCTCGTGCTCGTTCGATGACCTGGACGCCTACCGCCGGTTGATCGCCGAACTGGTCGGGCGCCACAACGCCCGCCACCGGGAGCGCATCGACGCCGAACGCGCGGCCTTGCAGCCGCTGCCCGAACGCCGCGTGCAGGACTTCGAGATCGAACGGGTGCGGGTCACCTCCCACAGCGGGTTCACGCTGCGCAAGGTCTTCTACTCGGTGCCGTCGCGGCTGATCGGCCACCACCTGCGCGTCCATCTGTTCCCGGATCGGCTGCAGGTCTTCCTCGGCGCCAGCGAACTGCTGAGCCTGCCGCGGGGCAAGCCGTCGGGCGACGGGCGCCGCGGGCACGTGGTCAACTACCATCACCTCATCCACGCGCTGCGCCGCAAGCCGATGGCGTTGCGCCATCTGACCTACCGTGAGCAGTTGTTCCCCCGCGATGCCTACCGGCGCGCCTTCCGGGCGCTGCTGACGGCGCTCGACGAGTCTGAGGCCTGCCGGCGCATGGTCGGGCTGCTGGCGCTGGCTCACGATCAGGGCTGCGAGGCCGCCCTGGGCGAGCACCTGGAGCGCCTGCTGGCCGCCGGTCAGCTGCCCGACCCGGAGACCCTGCGGGAGCGCTTCCTGCCCGATCCGCAGGACCTGCCGCAGGTCAGCGTGCACGCCGGCTCGCTGGCCGACTACGACCTGCTGCTCGATCATCCCGACCACGCCGGCGTCTCCCAGGCGGGTGCGGCATGAACCGGCGCAACGACCAGCCGATCGACGACGCCGCGCTCAACCTCATGCTCAGCGAGTTGCGCCTGCCCACCATCAAGTCGCTGTGGCCGCAGTTCACCGCCCAGGCCGACCGCGAAGGCTGGCCCGGCGCGCGCCTGCTGGCCGCCCTGACCGAGCACGAACTGGCCGAACGCTCCCGCCGCCGCTTCCAGCGCCAGCTCCGCGAGGCGCGGCTGCCGGCCGGCAAGACCCTCGACTCGTTCGACTTCGCCGTCGTGCCGCTGCTGTCCAAGGCGCACGTGACCGCACTCTGCGCCGGCGACCGCTGGCTCGACGAAGGCGCCAACCTGCTGCTCATCGGACCGCCCGGCACCGGCAAGAGCCATCTGGCAGCCGCCATCGGCTTGGCGCTCATCGAGCACGGCTTCCGGGTGCTGTTCACCCGCACCACCGACCTCACCCAACGGCTGCAGCGCGCGTGCCGCGACCTGACCCTGGAGGCAGCCATCGCCAAGCTCGACAAGTACCACCTGCTGATCCTCGATGACTTCGCCTACGTCACCAAGGATCAGGCCGAGACCAGCGTGCTGTTCGAGTTGATCATCGCCCGCTACGAGCAGCGCTCGCTGCTGCTCACCGCCAATCAGCCGTTCGGCCAGTGGGACACGATCTTCCCCGACCCCACCATGACCCTGGCGGCCGTCGACCGGCTGGTGCATCACGCGACCATCTTCGAACTCAACGTCGAAAGCTACCGCCGCCGCACCGCCGTGCAGCGCCGCGCGGCTGCCCAGCCGGCCGCCGGTACCGACCCGGCCGCCGCCAGTGACACTCCGGCGGCCGCTCAGGGCTCCCAGGATCCAGGATCGGCCGGTCAGCCGCCCGTTACGTAACGGTGCGCACTAGCTATGGCGTTGAGCAACGCGGCACGACAACGCCGCTACCGCGCGCGCCGCAACGCCGCTGCCCCGCCGGGTGCAGTTCCGCAGGCCGCACGACCGCCGCTCGCGCCCGCAACGCTGGCAGGATGCGGTGCGCACCCTGCGCGACCTTCAGGACGAGTACCAGGCGTGGCTCGACCACTTGCCCGACCCGCTCCGGGAGTCTGCGGTCGCCGTCAAGCTGGAGGCGATCTGCGACCTTGATCTTGCTGACCTGGAGAGCATCGAGCCGCCGCTCGGCTACGGCCGCGACTGACACCCCGGGTACTGCCTCACGCCTGATCCGGTCCGCCGCCCACCACGCGCCAAGCCGTTTGCGAACGCCATCACGCCTCCCGACCAGCGCCGATCTGACCGTTGCTCTGGGACCTCGACGGGGCGCCTCCCGCCGCCGCTTCCCGTGCTTGCCAACCCACGTCCCCTTGTGGCAACGTCCCGGCCGTTGCGACACCGGTTTTTCTCATCTTGATTGTCGCTCGGTTCTCATCCTGATTGTCGCGCTACAGCGGCTGGCGGTATGAAGTCACGCGGACTGCCCGGCCGCGCCGGGTTCCTGCTGCTGATGGGCGGGTTGTTCCTGGTGCCGTTCTACCTGGCGATCGTGAATGCGTTCAAGACCCGCGCGGACATCTTTGCCAATCCTCTGGGGATTCCGGTCGCCCGCCTCACGTTGGAGAACATCGTTCGCAATCTCGATTCCCCGCACTTCAACGTCGGGATCGCCTACGGGACGTCCCTGGTCCTCAGCAGTCTCACCGTAACGATCGTGGTCGTGCTCGGCGCGTCGATGTCATACGTGATCAGCCGCAAGCGCCACCGCGTGTTCAACTACGCATATCTGCTCCTGCTGGCGGGCCTCATGGTGCCGGCGCAGGTGATTCTGCTGCCGCTCATTCAGGTCTTGCGCCGGCTGCACCTGATGTTCACGGTCCAAGGGCTGCTCGTTGCCAACCTGGCGTGGTACCTGCCGTTCGCCGCGTTCGTGTTCGTCGGCTACGTGCGCACCATCCCCTCCCAGCTCGACGAGTCGGCGCGCCTCGACGGCGCCGGTGACCTCCTCATCTTCGCGCGCATCATCTACCCGCTGGTCGGCCCGGCGGTCGCCAGCGTCGTCATCTTCGTCTCGCTGTGGACCTGGAACGACTTCGTCAATCCGCTGATCATTCTGGGAACGTCGAAATACTACACGATCACGATCGGCGTATACCGCGCCATCGGCCAGTACGTGCAGAAGTGGGAAGATGTATTCGCCATCGTGTTCATGGCGGTATTTCCGGTAGTGGTGTTCTATCTGTTCATGCAGCGCCGCTTCGTATCGGGTCTTACGGCGGGTGCGCTGAAGGCCTGATCCGGCCGATGCGGAACGCTCGCCTGGCGCAGCCGGCGCTACGCCAGCCCAGGCAGCAGCCGCTCGTACACGGCGAACGCCTCGCCCTCCCGTTCCTCGGGATCGACCATCTTCAGGAACGAGGCGCTGCCCGGATCGGTGCCGCCCGCGAAGTGGCCGTGGCTCTGAAACGACGGTTGTTCGGCGCCGTGCCACACCACCTGGCGGTCGCGCAGCACCACCATCTCGCCCGCATAGCGCTCGATCAGCCGTTCGCGTTCGTCGCGATAGAACAGCGCCTGCTCGCACGCGGTGCGGCGGATGCTGGCCACGACCGGTGGCGGGTCCTGCTGATCGGAGTCGAACTGCGCCAGCGGCGGCTGCAGATCGGTGCGGAAGTCGATCCGGTCGAGGTCGACGGTGCCGTAGCCGCGCTCGGCGGCTACCAGCAGGTGGTTGCGGTCGCGGCGGAACGGCGGCGCCGGCCAGTCTCCGGCCGGGTCGTGGCCCATCAGGTAGGCCGCGCACGCGTCGGTGGCCGTGGTCTGGTCGCCGGCGATCAGCGCGTTCGGCACGACCGGCCGGCCGCGCCATTCGCTGCCCTGCTGGCCGACCAGCCCGTCGATCACGTTCAGGCACGGGTCGGCGATCATGGCCAGGTCGGGCAGCACGTACGACAGCCGGATGGCGTGGTGGAAGTAGTGGCGGACGCGCCCCTCCGGGCGATTCGGCGGCGGCAGCCCGAACAGGTTCTTCATGCAGAGCGTGACGCCCATGAACAGGTGGTTCTTCATCTTGGCGACCGAGACGAACTCGTCCGATTCGCCGATGCAGGAGGTGAGCAGGTATCGATCGAACATGTTGCCGCCGCCGGGCACGTCATACCGGCGCAACGGAGGCGCCCCGGCGTCGATCAGCTCGACGCCGAACTCGCGCAGCACGGCGGCCGATTCGACGTTGGACGGCATCGTGCGGGCCGCCGCGTGCAGGAAGGTGTCGGCGGCGATCAGGGTCGCTCCGGTGCGGGCGCGCAACAGCCGCAGCACGGCGCGCATCACCTCCTCGTCGACCAGCTCCTGGCGCCGGCCGGCGTGCCGGGCGGTGTGGGGCTGCATCATGTTGAACTTGATGACGATGCGGCGCGCGCGCTCCAACCGCTCCCATGAGCGGGTCAGCGGCTCCGTGATCCGTTCCAGCGTCCGGTAGATCTGCTCCGGCGACGCGCGGTGGTCGCAGCGCTCGGCGCGCACGGTGTATCGATCGTTCATCGCGTTCCCTCCGGGGTCCGGGCGGCCGTCTCCGGCGACCTGCCGGCCGCGCCGGCGGGGTGCCGATCGCTGCCCGGCGGTTGCGGCGGTCCGTGTGGTTGCGGCGGCTGCACGGGGCGGGCGAACTGTCGCTCCAGGACAAGGTAGCCTACCGCGGTCGACACCACGTTCGCCAGAATCACCGACAGCCAGACGGTGCCGACCGGTGCGTCGAGCACGTCGGCCAGCACGATCGCGGCCCCCGAAAGGACCGCCAGGCGCAGCGCCGAGATCGCCGCCCCGCGCCACGAACGGCGCAGCCCCTGAAAGCTCATGATCACCACCATGCCGGCGCCCATCACGCCGTAGGACAACGGGATCGTTCTCAGGTAGCGCTGCGCGTAGCCGATCACTACCGGATCGTCGGTGAACGTGCGCGCGATCGGGCCTGCAAAGGTGACCGCCAAGAGGCCGAGCGCGGTGCCGAACGACAGCGCGAAGAACAGCGCGGTGCGATACGACCGGTGCGCCCGCTCCTCATTCCCGGCCCCCATGTTCTGACCGATCAGCGCCAGTCCCGCCACGCCGAAGCCGATCGCCGGCAGCATCGAAAAGACATCCGCGCGGAAGCCGACCGATACCGCGATCGCCCCGTGGTCGCCGAAGGATCGGGCCACCACGGCGGTCAGCGTGGCCATCAGCAGCGGGCCCATGATGCTGGTGAGCGACGCCGGGAAGCCGATCTCCAGGACGCGGACGGTCGAGTCCCAGCGGATCACGAGCTGGCGGAACCGGAACCGCACCATCATGTCGCGCGTGGCCAGCAGGGTGACGCCGGACGCCAGCAGCACGACCTGCGAGATGACGGTCGCGATCGCCGCGCCGCGTACGCCGAGCCGCGGAAAGCCCAGCCATCCGAAGATCAGCAGCGGGTCCAGCACGATGTTGAGCGCCGTGGAGATCGCGAACAGCATGGTGACGGTGATGTTGTCGCCCTGCGAATTGAACCCGAACACCGCGGCGAAGAACAGGAACATCAGCACCATCGCCGATGCGGTGATGGTCAGGTAGTCCTTCGCAAGCGGAAAGATCCCGTCGGTGGCGCCCACGGCGCGCAGGATCGGCGCGCGCAGCGCCAGGACCAGCGTGGTGAGGATCACCGCGGCGATGAAGTTGAGCACGAACGACTGGCCCAGGATGCGCTCCGCTTCGTCGATGGCGCGGGCGCCGATGCTCATGGCCATGAGGACGCCCGAGCCGACCGTGATGCCGATCGTCAGCGACACCGACGTGAACAGGGCGAGCTGCGACATGTTCACGGCGGCCAGCGCCTCGCCGGCGAGCCGGCTCACCCAGAAGGCGTCGACCGCCTGGTACAGGGTCTGAAAGAAGATCGACAGCATGACCGGCCACGCCAGCGCCCAGGTGTGGGTGCGGATGTTGCCGATGGTCAGGTCTCTGCCGCGCATGACGGAGGCGCACTATAGCATTCGGACGGTCGGTTGCCGGATGGGGGCCGGCGGCGTAGCATCGGCGTCGATGCGGGTACCGGATTTCCAGCGCAGCTTCCTGACCTTCACCAGCGACGACGACCGCAAGCGGCCCCGGACCCGGTCGCACCCGGCTCCGTACCGGTTCAACGCCGCGCGCATCCAACTGGAAAGCGTCTGCACGCTGACCGCGGCCGACGGCGCCACGCACCGCTACGTGCTGGGCGCGGCCTGCAAGAGCGAGATCGTAGGGCCGGACCGCGATCTGTGGTTGCACCCCAACGCCGACTTCTGTCCGGTAGCCTGCGAATCGGAAATCATGATCCTGAAGAGCTGGATCACCAATCAGACCGAGGTGATGCTGGAACCGCCATCGCTCGGGCGCCAGCCCGAACGTCAGGTGGGGCTCACCGCCGATCTGTTCAGCGACTTCGAGCTCCGGGTCCGGGAGACCGACGGCGAGGTCATGGACTCCACCGAGCGCATCATCGACGCCACGTACGCGCAGCGCCCGCTGGTGGCGCGGCTGCAGTACCGGGACGCCGGCTATCACGTGCGCATCGACCATCCGGTCAAGACCATGAACGTCAATCCGCGCGACGGCGTGTTCCAGACCGACACCGGTCCGATCCTGCTCCCGGACTTCACGCGCGAGCGCGAGCAGGGGCTGCTGGTGTCGGTGTTCGAGCTGGCGTTCGCGGCCTTCAACCGGCCGGCGTTCGCGGAGATGGTGATCCGGCGGCCGACGCCGGTCGCCGGCGGCGGCGCGGTGACCGTCGACCACTATGAGGAGGCCAGGAGGATCGAAGCGATGGACAATCAGGTGCTGGCGCTGTGAGCCGCTCGGCGATCAGAGCGGGACGGCCGTTCGACGCGGAGCGGACCGAGCGGATACTGGCCGACTTCCGGCGCGACGGGTTCTGCGTGATCGGCGGCGTCCTGGACGAGGAGGAGGTCGCGGCGCTTCGCGAGGCGACCGACCGCTACATGGCCGACGAGGCGACGATCGCCGGCGGCTACGTGCAGGACGACCGCATCCTGCGCCACGTCAACGAGCTCGATCCGATCTTCCTGGACCTGCTGGTGCGCGAGCCGATCCATAGCCTGATGGCGACCCTGTTCGGCAACCGCATGCAGCAGTGCGGGATGAACGTGCTGCGCAGCGGCCGCGGCGTGGCGATCGAGCATTGGCACGTGGACGACGACCTGTTCTTTCCGTTGCCCGACGACGTGCCGCGCCACGATCCGCGCATCCGGATGCCGGTGTACTGGCTCACCGTGCAGATGGCGCTGTCCGACATCGAGCGGATCGAGCACGGCCCGACGCAGTACGTACCGGGCAGCCACTACTCGGGCCGCAAGCCGCAGAGGGAAGGGACGCCGGAATTCGAGGGGAATGGGCCGCAGTCGATCTACTGCAAGGCCGGGGACATCTACCTGCACGATCCGCAGTGCTGGCACCGCGGCGCGCCCAACGACTCCGACCGGGTGCGCTACCTGCTGCAGTCGCAGTATGGATCGGAGTGGGGATTTCTGCGCTATAACGCCTATATCCGTCACGCCATGCCGCCGGAGTTGATGGCCGGCGCCAGCGAGCGCCTGTTGCGCCTGATCGGCCCGCAGCGCCGCCACGCCGAGAAGCGCTACGTGAGCGAGGACTATTTCAAGTAGCCGGCTCCGGCTTCGCCGCAGCGCCGTCGTCGTCAGTCACCAGTGGGATGAAATCGCTGCTGCTCATCGGTTCGTGGTTTCCCAACCTTCCCCGCACTTCGATCAACACTCGCTTATTCATAGGCACTGGCGGCCGATTGAGCCGGACGACCATCGCACGGTGGTCGTCCGGCCGTTCAGCTATGGCGTTAGCAAGATCGCGCGCGAGATAGTTCGGTGACCATCCGATCTTGTGGTCGTCCATGGTCCGGATCTGTACTGCCAAGCCGGTCGCCGGATTTGTTCGCTCCACGGTTACGTGGAGCGGTTCATGATCGCGCAAACACCCGATACGCTCCTGCGCTGCCGCTTCCACGTACCGCGATCCATGCAGAAAGAACCGACAGCGGAAGCGTCCGGCGTCGTCGGTTTCGATCTTTGGAAAGACCTCGTAGGAGTCCGTTTCCCGGCGGCCTCCGTTTGCCGATAGAATCTCGATGGAGTCGGCTTCCTGCGACAGATCCAGACTGCGCAGGTAGTCCGCAAAATCGGGCCGTTTACGGTTCATGACCCGGTTCTGAAAGAGCGGAAACAGATCCTGCGACAGGTAGTCGCCATGCAGATCGGGAAAATCCCACAAAGGTGGAAATCCGACCTCCTGCTTGGCACGCTTCGCGCCGCCGATATAGCGAAAGCGATAGGAAGCCTTGCCGACGTCGGCATCCAGGCGACCTACCGGGAACCAGTGACGGCTCGAGTGGTCCTGCCACGCTAGAAACAACGTCCGTTCACTCATCGGTATAGCTCCTGTAATTGTGCGTGACCATAGGTCATCATCTCGATGGCGAATCTCCTTTCGGAACAAGACATCCACTCGCCAGGTACGCGATGTACTGTTTCACGCACCGCATTCCGATCCAGATTCTCGATCTTCCGCAATGCCGGGAGGAACGACTCGCGGTGAGACTTGAAGCCGTACCTTACCAGTTGCAGCGGGCTCGGCCCATGGTGTTCTTCAGCCGATCGGAAGATCGCCCCTTGTCCCTTTTCGACGTAGTTGTCGACCCGGTGCTCTGCCAGTAGTCGATCGCGGTGCGTGTCCTGCAGCTCCCGGCCTAACGAAGAGGCATGATCGAACGATGGCGCTATGGTACCGCGCAATTGATTGTCGATGATCTCCGCCAATACGCCCCAGTTTTCGTGGTGACGATCGGTATTGCCGATCAAGGCATCGAGGACCAGGTATTCCGCGACGCGGACTCTCGCCCGCTGTGCGCTCCGTGTATCCGCAAAGATGTCGTCCATGACTGACCAGATATTCTCGATTGTATGACTCGAATGATGAAAGGACCTTCCAGGGTCGTAGCCGGCGACGAAGACCCTTAGGAGCTGATTCCCGTGGATCAATTTCTGCTTCTCGTGTCTGAACGATTTGGTTGCCGATCCACGTTGCCCGTGGCAGGTCGCCAACTCGACCCGTGCGTGCGGAATGTCGAGCAGCCGGGCGATTTCAGCGGCTATCTTTTCGGCCCAGTGCTCACCGGTATCCGGTCGGGGATACTTGAACAGCCACTTCTCATCCGGTGACGGCCATTCGTACCAGAACTTGCGCTTGGTCCCCATATCTTCGTCGTCGAGAGCCCACTCCAAACGTACTGCCATGATGGGGTATGGTTCAAGCATCGTGTGCAAGCTGACTCCGACGTGCGGAAGGTCCTCCGGAAATTTCAGCGGATCTCCAATCCGCGCGCCGCACGCGCCCGGACTGACTTGCCGGAGCTGTTGGCGCCCGCCAGGATCGTGAGCGGGCGAATCTCGATGCGGCTCTCCTTTGCAAGGGACTTGAAACCCTGCACGGCGATTGAACAGATACCTTGCTGTCCCTTTCCATAATTAGCGCCTCTACGCGTGCGGGTTCGAGTCCTCGACCCGAACCCGGTCGGTCAGGCCGAGGTCTTGCAACGCCTGCCGCATCTCGGTTTCCAGGTTCGGGGCGGACTGCGCGTCGACGGTTACCGACAGCTCGATTCCGACGCTGAGGTCCTTGCCGGACCGGAGCTTCGGCAGCAGCCGGGTTCCCAGCCGGTTCCAGACTTCGGGCGGCACGGTGCCGGCCAGCCGCAGGGTCGTGTCGGCCGCGCCGGCGGGGCGCCGGGGGGGCGGTCCGGGCGGCGCGGGCTGCGGATCGGGCCGGGGTTCGGGGTCCGGTTTCGGGGCCGGCCCGGGTTGCGGCGGGCGCGGCCGGTCGGGGCCGGGGCGGAGCGCTTCGGCCGCGGCCTTGGTGAGCAGGAAGACGTCGGCTTCGAAGGCCACTTCCTCGCGGGCGACCGGCTCCGCGTACCAGAGCCGTTGGAAGCTGCCGTCGTCGCGGCGGCCGGAGGCGAGGCCGAAGGCGCCGTTCGCCACGAACGCGACGATCTGCCGGCGCAGGACCGCGTCCGTATCGAGCAGCCGCGTCAGGGTGCCGTTGAGGAAGCTCTGGCGCAGACCGGTGAGCGGCCACGCCCCGGCCTCCCGCAGCGCCGGCGGCCAGTTGCGGTCGAGGTAACCGGCGCCCACCGACTCGTTCAGCAGCGCCTCCGCCTGCAACACGTTGATCACCCGGGCGCACAGCGTATCGCCGGCGCTGGCGTGGCCGGCGCCGAGATCGATCACCTTGAGGCCGAGCCGCTGGCGGCCGTCGGCCAGCGCCACGAAGCGGTAGCCGGCCCACACCTCCTCCCGGGCCGCAGCGCGCGCCTCGGCGACCTGGGCGCGGACTCCGGCGCGCTCCGCGCGGTCATACTCGGCGCCCAGGACGCCCTCGTCCAACTCGTGCGCCACGCGCTGCCAGGCGAGCCACAGCTCGACCGCGCGGCGCAGCTCGCGGCCCGGCTTGCGCGCGCACCAGACCAGCGAGCCGGGGTACAGCCGCGGCGAGCCGCCCCGTTCGCGGGTCCAGCGGCCGGTGCGCTCGACGATGCCGTCGCCCTCCGTCCACTCCTCGTCGGGGTCCAGCACGACCAGCGCCAGGCGCGGCGAATCCGCAAGCGCGGCGCTCTCCTGCGGAAAGAACGCCACCGGCAGCGCCGCGCCGATCTTGAACTCGTCGGCGACCAGCTTGCGCAGCGCCGGTCTGATCTCGGTCTCCTCGTCGAGCGACGCGCGCCGGTCGCTGACCACTTTCTTCAGGGTCGCCTGATGGTGGATGCGGTAGCCGTCGGTGCCCACCTTGCGCAGGAAGAAGCCGGCCCCTTCCAGGGCGCCGGCGGCGTTGTCGATGGTGGTCGTTTCCAGGTCGGGCTCGCCGAGCGCGAAGCGCAACTCCGGCAGGTGGGCCACCTTGTCGACCTGCCCGCCGGACGACTCGAACAGGATGGCGGCGCCGGCGCGGCGGTGGATGTCGCGCAGCGCCCCGGCGGAGTCGGCGTCGAGCGCCCGCGCATGCGCCAGCGGCCCGGCCAGGTCGGCGTCGATCGCCGCGTCGAGCCGGTTCTCGCCCAGTTGGCCCAGGAGCACGGCGCGGAACTCCGGGACCTCCAGCGGCGCCGATCCCAGCGTGATCAGCGGCTCGGTGCGCGCCTTGCGAAACTGCTCGCGCGCGGCCCACGAGACCCACTGCGCCAGCATCGCCAGCGCGCCGCGCGTCTGCTGGAACTGGGCGAGCGCCCGCCACTTGCGTTGAAAGACCGACAGCGTCGCCGGATGGAACGGATAGCAGGCTGCGAACCGGCTCCGCAGAAACTCCCGCGCCCGGGATTCGGTCGCCGCGGTGTCGACCGCCAGCCATTCGGGCGGCAGGCGCGCGGACCGCTCGAAGCACCATTCGGCATAGGTCTTGGCGACCTTCTTGCGGACCCGCTCGCCGCCCAGGTCCTCGAACAGCCGCCGGCGCACCACCTCGCTGATCTCCGACTCGTCGTTGGCGATCAGGTCGCGGGCGACGCGCCGCACCACCTTGGTGATCCGGTCCTGCCACTGCTGGTCCCAATCGGTCATTTCCACCTGGCTGCGCGGCAGGCTCACGACCGCGGCCGCGCCGGCGGTGCCGGTGACCGCCACCGTCAGGTTCTGCAGGAAGGCGTGGAAGGGCTCGGCCAGGCCGCGGTGGCGGTTGACGAAGTTGAGCACCTCGTCGAACAGCAGCAGCACCGGCGCCCGGGCGGCGGCGAACAGGCGCGCCAGCGCCTCGGTTCCCGGCGGCGCAGTGTGGGCCGCGGCGCCGAGCGCGGCTACGCCCCGGTCACCGGCAAGCTGGCGCGCCAGATCGATCCAGGGCGTCTCCCGCCCGGGCGTGGGGTCCCAGGCGTTGCCCACGAATACGCCGGCGCGGGCCGCGGGAACCTCCGCCAACCCGGCCGCGCGCAGCAGCCCGGCCACCCCGGAGAGCCCCGCGGCGGCCGGCCCGGTGTTGGCGAGGTGGTACAGCGCGGTGAGGGTATGCGTCTTGCCGCCGCCGAACTGGGTGATGAGGGTGAGGACCGGCGCGGTATTCCCGCTCCGGCCGGCCAGCCGCCGCAGCACCATCCCGGCGTGCTCCCGCAACGCGCGCGTGAAGCAGGTGCGGGCGAAGAACTGCGCCGGATCGCGGTAGTCCTCCGGCGCCGTGCCGGCGACCACCTGCTCCAGCGCGATGGCGAACTCGTCCGGGCTGAACGAACGCCCCTCCCGCACTTCCTTGCGCAGCGTAACGACCCGATACCAGGGTTCCAGAGCCATATTCCCAGTCCTTATCGTGTTGTCCGGCGCCGCAGTATGGCGCGCAAGTCGTCGAGGAACGCCTTGAGCGACGAATCGTTCCTGCCGGCCCGGTAGAGGTCCATGGCTTCTACCAGCTCCGGCGCGAACTCCACCCCTCCGAGGGCGACCGGGTGGCCGCCCTGTGAAATCGCGGAGATCAGGATTTTCTTGTAATGGTCACGGGCGCACTTCCTGATGCCAACGACGGGGCGATGACCCACGATACTCTCGAACGACTGAGGGTCCGCAACGTACCATCGTTCCACGTGTGGATCGGGACACGCGACGACGAGCCGGTCACGCAACGTCGGCTCCGCGGCGTCGCGCAAGCGCTTCCGTGCATCTACGAACGTTGAGCAGTTGCCGTCGATGGCGACCACCACCAGATCGGCGGGAGTGCTGCTCAATCCGCTCTGCGCCGCGAAACGCTGGTAGAGCTTAAATTCGGTGACCGCTCGTCCGTGCCCGCCGGTCGCGGAACGTACGCGCGGCCATACGTCGATGTTCTCTTCTCGAGCGAGCCGCGTCAGCAGCGGCTTGACGAACTCCTCGTGAGCACGGTCTTCGACGAAGATGTCCACCACGAACGGGTCACTCATCTATCAACCCACGCAGGGCCAGGCTCTCGAACATGCCGTCTTCCGCCCGGCTGGCGAGGGCGCGGACGATCTCCGCATCCTTGAACAGTGCACCGGATACGTCGAAGGGCTCGATTACGGTCCCGTGCGAAGCGAGGCGAACATTGAACAGGCGGACGTCGCCAGGCTCGGACAGCTCGTTTTTCACCTTCAGCATCGCATCGACAAACAGCGGGGAGTGGGTGGTGACGACGATCTGGCGTCGTTCGGCAAGCGAGAATAGAAGCCGAGCGATCAGTTCGATCCGCCGCGGATGAACGCCATTCTCCGGCTCCTCCAGGGTCAGCAGAGAACCGCTCCAGGGATTCAACGCGACCGTGCAGAGCGCGAGCGCTCGGAGCGTGCCTTCCGACAAGACGCGCGAGGAGTATTCGACGCCTGCCTGGCGGATCATCAGATTCAATGTACCGCGCCGCTGGTCCAGATCGACGCTCAACGACTCGATGCTCGGTACGATCGAGCGCACGGTGCGCGAGACGGCATCGAAATGCTTGCGGTGCTCGGCGCGGAGCTTGTAGAGGAACGCGGCGACGTACTCTCCGTGAATGCCGATGTCGAACACGTCCGCCGGCGACTGTTCCGCGCGCATCCCTATCCGCGGCTCGAAGTAGTAGGTGCGCCAGTTCAGCAGTTCCGTCCGAGTGTGCTCCAGCCAGGGATACCCGGTGCCGCTCAGGCTTTGATCGGACAGGATGGAGTGATTCTGGCCGACCGGCTCCTGCCGCGGGTGCGCCGGTTTCCCCTTGCGGCGGATGTGGAGGTTGGCGCCTACGCGCTCGATGGCAGCCGTTCCCTTGGGTTGGCCGGTAGCGCCCAGTTGGGCCAGATATTCGTCGGCAACGCTCAGGTGACCCGATCTGAAGTCCATCTCCGGCTCGATGCGATAGCGGTAGCAGCCCTTCTCCGCGGTGAGATCGGCCTCCAACGTGAATCGGGCAGACCCTCTTTCCAGCAGCGCCGGCAGCCCGTCGGGACCGATGGAGAAGGCTTCGAAGGAGTATCCGCGTACCGGCAGCGGACCGCCAAGCGCGTCATACAAAGTGCGCGAGTTACCCATCCAGGAGAGGGCCTGGACGGCGTCCAGCAGATTGCTCTTGCCCACGGCATTGGGCCCGAACAGCACGGCCAGCCGCGGCAGATCGACGCTGACGTCGCGCAGCGACTTGAAGCCGCGGACGGTCAATCGGTTGAGCATTATGTCACGTGCTCGCCGTACAGTGATCGATGGGCAAACAGAAGACACGCCTGTATGTCTTCAGGTTCCAGGAATGGATACTCCCTGAGAATGGTCTCTGCGGTGTCTCCTGCCGCAAGCTTCCCCAGGACGTGTTCCACTGCCATGCGCATGTCGCGGATGATCGGCTTGCCGCCGAACACGTCGGTGCGCACCGTAATCCGTCCGAGTAATTCCGAGTCAGTCGTCATGTCGTCCTCCATTCAAGCCACCGAGTGGGATGTGAGTATCGAGCAGCAGCACGTCAGTCGCCGGCGGCCCCGAATGCGTCCGCGATATCAGCCGGCAGGGCATCGAAATCGGCGGCGATCCGCACCCGCCCGCGCCATTGGCCCCCGCGCCGGGGCGCGCCGGTCCGATCGAAGGGCACCAACTTGGCTACCGGGCGGCCCGCCCTGCCGATGATGATCTCTTCCCCGCGCCGGACATGTTCCACCAACCGGGAGAAGTTGGTCTTGGCATCATGGATATTGTGGATTTCGATGGACCAACATTAGTCCATTCGATCGAACACCGCAACCCATCCGCAACTACTCGTGGGGTAGCTTCAAGGGCGCGCGCAGCCGCACCGCCGCGCTGAGACGCCTTCGGAGCCCCGTCCAGGATGCCGCCCGGCGGCGCCTGCGGTCGGTGGCGGTGGGTAGTGCGCGGACGCGATGTATGGTAGCATCGTTTCCGGCACGATACGCCGCGACAGGAGTGGGCACGAAACGGTAGCGATGGAAAGCGGTCTTCCGGTCGGTCTCGACGACCTGATCCATGCCCGGTCCGTAGAGGACAATCGGCGGGAGTTCAAGGCGGTCTGGAACCCGGCCACGCAGGCGTCGGTGGTCCGCACGGTCTGCGCCTTCGCGAACGACCTGTTGAACCTGAATGGCGGATACGTGATTCTGGGGGTCGAGACCGACGGCAGAGGCAATCCGGTGCTTCCGCCGCGCGGCCTGGGAGAGGCCAACCCGGACAGATTGCAGAGAGAGATTCTCGGCCAATGCAACCGGATCAATCCGTTCTATCACCCGATTCTTTTTCCGGCCACCTATGAAGACCGCCCCGTTCTGGTGATCTGGGCTCCGGGCGGCGACAACCGCCCCTACGAAGCTCCGAGGACGGCAGCGGGCAGCGATCGAGCGTACTATGTCCGGGAAGGCTCGGAGACCGTAGAAGCGAAGGGAGCGCGTGCTCAACTGTTCGAACAAGCGGCGAAGATTCCGTTCGATGACCGCATCAACAGGGCCGTGGTATTGGACGACGTATCGGAACGATTGGTCAAGCGGTTCTTGGCCGATATCGGCAGCGAGATAGGCCGAACCATTCCGTTCAGCCGCGGCGTCTATTCGCGGATGCAGCTCACCTCTCCTCTGAACGCTCACGAGGCGCCGAGGAACGTCGCCCTTCTGTTCTTCACCGATGATCCGCACCAGGTGTTTCCCGGAGCGCAGATCGACGTCGTGCAATTTGCCGATGACGCCGGCGGCGACCTCATCGAGGAGCGGACGATTCGGGGGCCGCTCCACCATCAGGTCAGACAAACCTTGAGCTATATGGAGTCTCTTGGCAGTACGATCATCGAGAAGGTGCCGGGTAGAGCGGAAGTCGACCGGATGGTGACCTATCCGTACGAGGCGATACGGGAAGCGGTCGTAAACGCCGTATATCACCGGTCCTATGAGGAGGTCGAGCCGACCAAGGTCTACGTCTATCCGGACCGGATGGAGATCACCAGTTACCCCGGACCTGTACGCGGCGTTGAACTATTCCATTTCGATGGCGGCGGCGCGGTGCCGGCCGTGCCGGCGCGGAACCGGCGGATAGGGGGCTTCCTGAAGGAGCTCAAACTCGCCGAGTCGAGAGGCACCGGCGTGCCGAAGATACGCCGGCACATGCGGGAGAGCGGGTCCCCGGAGCCGCGCTTCGATTTCGACGGCGCGCGTACCTACTTCCGGGTGATCCTGCCGGTTCATCCGCGCTACCGGGTGATCCACGCGCTTCGTGAGAGCGCCATGCTGTGGGCCACCGGCAAACGCCGCGAAGCCGTCGCCCATCTGGCGCGCGCGGCGGACGATCAGCCGGGCTCCGGTGCGGTCGCCGGACAGCTCATCGAGTACGCGGCGGCCTTGGACGACCTCCGGCTCGCCAAGGCGTATTTGGAGCGTTTCGACTCGGCCGAGCATCGTACCGAGGAATCTCAACCCTATCTGCGCTATGCCACAGCCTTGCTGAACCGGGGGCGGAGAGACGAAGCGCGCACTTGGTTGGGCCGGGTGTCGGCCGGAGGTGGACATGACGACCTGCTCGAAGCCGCGATTCTGAGCAAGCGAGCCGGAGACTACCGTGCGGCTCATCGTCTGTTCGAGGAACTCTACGCACGCGCGAGCGACGATCCCAAGGTCGTGCACGAGTTCGCCCGGACGAAGATCGCCCTTGCTCGCGCCGCCCGCCATCGCGACCAGCCTGCCAGGAAACGACTCAACCGGCAGGCAGCGGAGTTGCTGCGCCGAGCGATACCGCTCACGGACGATCCGTTGCGGAAGGCGGGGTGCTGGTTCGATCTGGCCGGGGCGCTGGCTTGGCTCCGCGAACCGGAGAGCGGCGTAGCGCACGCCTACCGGCAGGCGATGGCGCTGCAACCGGACGAAGAGCGATTCGCCGCAGCGTTCCGGCGCTGGCGCTCGACGCGTACCAGGTGAGATGGCGATGACGAGGTGTGCGGTGTCTGACGGTTCGGAGATCGCGGTCGTGAAGGTCGAAGATTTGATCGGTCCGCTCAATGAGATGGAACGGAAGCACGCGCCTGAGCGCCTCTGGATCGGTGGTGATGCATCGATCTTCGAGTTGGGTAACCCTGGTTTCGGTGGTCGGTTCACGGTCGGCATCCCCCGAGGGGATTCGTCGGGCTCGCCGACTTGCCCGGGAACTGACCCGGCGCGATATCGTCGTAGTGAGTGGTTTGGCTCGGGGGATCGATACGGTCGCGCACGAAACGGCGATGGACTACGGAGGTCGTACGGTTGCGGTGCTCGCCACGCCGTTGGACCGCGTAGCGCCACCCGGAAACTCCAAGCTGCAACAGCGGATCATCCGCGATCATCTGGCGGTCACCCAATTCTTGCCGGGAGCGCCGGTTCAGAAGATGAACTTTACGATACGCAACCGGACGATGGCGCTCCTGTCAGTAGCGACGATAATCGTGGAAGCGGGTCCGAACAGCGGGACCAGACATCAGGGGTGGGAAGCGATCCGTCTTGGCCGACCTTTGTTCTTTCTCGAATCAGCAGTCACGTCGACCGATATTTCTTGGGTTCGGAAGCTCATGGACTATGGTGCTGAGGTTCTGAGCGATCGAAACATGCCGGATATTATCGCAGAAATGCCAACACGAATCGCCTCTGTCGAGGTCCCATTCTGAAGATCGAATCCTACCTTGACCTTGGGGCTGCCAACAGCATGGCGTCGAGCAGGCGCTTCTCGCGGGCGCCGCGCGGGTAGAGCGCCGACAGGGCGTTGGCCAGGCGCAGGAAGTCGGGGCCGCGCTCGTGCTCGGCCTTGAGCAGCGCTCGCAACGCATTGGCGTGGCCGTTCGCCTGCAGCAGCATGGCGGCGTGCACGCGGTCGAGCGTGGTGGCCGCCACCGCCCGCAGCTCGACGTCGCCGTCCAGGATTCCGGCCCGGCGGCGCCGGCGAGCGCCGGTGCGGGGCGCGCGGTCCCACTCCGGGAACAGCGAGCGCTGCAGGCCGGCGGCCGGGTCGGCCTCGATCCAGTCGGCGGCGGCGCCGGCGCCGGCGTCGCCCAACAGGTCCTTGGCGCGCTCGGCCACCGGCAGCAGCCGCACCACGCCCTTGGCCTGGGCGATGACGCGGCCGGTCCAGCGCTCCAGGTCGATGCCCATCGGCTGCGCGAAGCGGCGCACCACGTCGAACGGCAGGTTGAGGCTCCAGGCGGCGTCCGCTTCTTCCTCGTCGTCTTCCAAGTCGGTACGGTCGCCGGCGGCACCGGCGTCGGTGGTCTGCAGCGTCCAGAGGAACAGCGCCGTGAGGCGCGCGTCTTCTTCCAGCGCGCCGGTCATGCCGTTGCGGGCGCGGGCTTCGGCGGCGCCGAGCACGGTTTCGAGCGCGGCGCGGCCGACCACCTCCCACACCTTCTCCAGGTACTCCGGCAGGCTGACCGTGCGCCCGGTGGCGGTCTCGACCGCGCGGTAGCGGCTGTAGAGTTCGAGCGCCGGGCCGATGCAGGCGAACACCAGGTCGGCGCCGCGCACGCCCTCGCCCTGCAGGCGCGCCATCCACTCGGCGACGCGCACCGGCAGCGCGCGCAGCACGTCGGCCCAATCGCCGACCGGGGCGTTGGCCGGCCGCGGCCGGCAGATCAGGTGGATGCTGGTGGCCAGCGCGGCGGAATCGCGCGCCCGCAGCCGGGTGCCCAGTTCGGTTGCGATCGGCCAGGAGCCGGTGATGGTCCAGCCGCCGCGGATCATGCCGGCCAGCAGCGCCTCCCAGCCTTCGGTGGTCTTGTGCGCGAAGACGACGGAGCCGACGCCGTGTTCGGCGAGCATGCGGCGTCCCTCGGCGAACGCTCTTGCCATCGTCTCCTCGAACCACCGGCGGTCCTTCGGGCGGCCATCCTGCCGTTTGGTCTCGTCCTGCACCGCCTCGCGCGTCTTGGGAGACAAGGGATTATCTGCGTCGAACGGGTCCCGCAGGAGCGGATGTCCGGGCAACGTGCGCTTGAGCCAGACGAGGAAGAAGTCGGAGAGGTCGGCATAGGGAACGGCGTCATAGTAGGGAGGATCGGTAAACCAGACCGAAGCAGACTCGTCGGGGAGGGGATGGTCGGTAGCGTCGGCCGGTTGAGTCTGCCCGACGCCGTTCAAGTCGGCCCGAACCGAGTCGAGAGCGTCCGCGCTTCGCCGGTATGCGCTGGCGAACGATCCGCTCGAATCACCGGGAGGCACCGATTCGCAGAAATCCCACGCCATGCCGATCGCTTGCCGTGCCAACAAGTGCACGGGACACTCGGCATCCGGCTTCCATGGCGCCAAGGCGTTGCCAAGGTCAGCCGTCTTGTTCACGGCTATTCCAAGGAGTGGATCGGCGACGGAGTCCGACCGAATATCCTGCTTCCCCCTGGAAATCAGTCCGCCTAGCGTGACCAGCGCCATTTTCTGGCGAGCGGAGAAGAGGTCGGCCCAGCGGAGCATGCCGTAGCGCTGCACGCGGAACCCCAGCGTGCCGATCGGCGGCAGCGGTTCGTCCGGCACTGGGCACAGTCCCTGCTTGCCGCCGCGCTCCCACTCGCCCAGCAGCGCCGCCAGCCGCTCCTGCGCCCGCCGCACCGCCGCGTAGTCCGCCTCGCCCGCCAGCCGGTAGTGCCGCCCCGGCGCATCCGCCCGCAACGTCACCACCGCCGTCAGCCGCGCGCCGCCGGTCCGCCGGCCCTCCGCGTCGAACACCGCATCGGCGCCTCCGCGCTGCGCCGCAAGCTGCTCCCGCACCCGCTCCGGCGCCAGCACCGCGCCGCAGCACAGGCACGCCGCCCGCGCCCGCGCCACCGTACCGCCCGGCACCTCTCCGTCGGCCGCCGGCGTGAACACCTCGAACCGCACCACCGGCGGCCCCTCCGGACGGCGCTCCACCCGATAGCGCAGCGCCCGCTTGCGCTTCGGCTTGCGGCACAGCCAGAACGAGCGCAGCAGCGGCAGCTCCGCCCCGCACTGCGGCGCCTCGCAGCGCACCGTGCGCGCCCACAGGTAGGCGATCGGCGTCGCCCCGTCAGGGTCGGCCGGGTACAGGTCGGCCAACTCCCGCGCCGCCGCGTCCCGTATCTCGCCGCCGGCCCGGCGCAGTTTCTCCGCCAGCCCCGGACCGTGGCGCGGGATGTCCTCCAGCATCACCTTGAGGATCAGGCAGGCCACCGGGTTCAGGTCGCTGGCGAACGCCTCGCAGCCGAGGCGCAACGCCTCCAACGGGATCGAGCCGCCGCCGGCGAACGGATCGACCACCAACGGCGCCTCCTCGCCATGCGCGGCCCGCACCAGTTCGCGGCCGACGCGCAGGCAGGTCGAGTGCGCCGCCAGGTCCCAGTTGGCGAATTCGCCGATGAACCGGAGCAGCGCGGCGCGCAGCTCGGCGTCATCCGCCGGCGGCTGCCGCACCGCGCCCAGGATGGCGCGCGCCTGCCGCTTGAAGGCGTCGGGGCAGTGCGGGTCGAGCGGATCGGGCAGCAGCAGGGCCAGCAGCACGGCGCGCGACGAGGCGAGCGGGCGCCGCGCCCACCAGAGATGGAGCGTGGACGGATGCCCGTGGCGGATCGACTTCTCCCGCGCCGCGTGCCGGGACACCTCGGCGATCGGAAAGTCGACCTCGGCCAGCCGCCGGCACGCGCGGGGAATCACGATACGACGATCGCCGCTGCGATTACCGGCGATCGCCTATATCGAGAACGTAAAGCGTCCAGAAAAATCCATCGTAAGCACTCCTTGGCATATAACGTCGCGGCCAATGAGTACCTGGAAAGATCCTTTCCCTGGGTCGATTTCGCAGACCTCCATGTCCGCAACTACAAGCGACTGGGGACCGAAGCTCAGGATGAAATCGACATAGTACGTATTGACCTTGGTTGATCCTGTGGCGCCCTGTATTTCGACTATTCCACGAGGTTGGAGCGCTAGATCAGCAGCGATACGCGGCGATATGCTGGTCTTTGAAGCTCCGGTATCGACGAGTCCATGAGCACCTGAAGCGACGAATTCAGTATGCATATCATCCGAGACATTAGCATGTTGCCGAAGATCTTCAATCCGTCCACCGGGGGCCAGTCCGACTTGTAGAAGAATACCGACATCCGTGTCGTACTGACCGCTAATGCACGGCATGTGAAAACCAGCCCAAGTCCACGACGGTTGCGGTTATCTTTTGCACCGAGAACAGGCCGTCGTCATACTGGGTGCGCGCGGCAGTATGAGCATCCCGCAGAGTATCGTAGCAAGCGACACACGTGCCGTGTCTCATCAACGCCCAGCGGTTCGGATCTCGCCGGTGCAGCTCCGGAAGTATACGCTGAAACGCTGCGAAGTTGGCGTTGACCTCGTCCTGAAGCTTCTCGCCCATGAGTGGTCCTCCTGATGTCAGGGTATCTACACTCTCGAAATGGAGTCAAGCAGGCCCTGGATTGACGGGATTGACGCGGATTGACGCCCCCGGAGCAGCGCCGCGCGCAGCTCGGCGTCGCCCCGCCGGCGGCTGCCGCACCGCGCCCAGGATGGCGGGCGCTTGGCGCTTGAAGTGGTCGGGGCAGTGCGGGTCGAGCGGATCGGGCAGCAGCAGGGCCAGCAGCACGGCCCGCGAGGAGGCGAGCGGGCGCCGCGCCCACCAGAGATGGAGCGTGGACGGATGCCCGTGGCGGATCGACTTCTCCCGCGCCGCGTGCCGGGACACCTCGGCGATCGGAAAGTCGACCTCGGCCAGCCGCCGGCACGCTCGGGGAATCACGATACGAAGATCGCCGCTACCGGTCTTCGTAGTACCACAACTCTCGATGATACGTAGAGTTCCGGCAAAGGCCGTACACGCATTCTTCTCGGATCCAAATGGGCTTCGGGTCGCCCGGAAATTCGACCTTGTAGTATGGTCCGAAGTGCCCGTCCGGAGGGCCGTCGACCAGTGCGATACCCCCTGCCAATCTACCGCGCTTCCCGGCGTAGATGCCGTGGCGCTCGTCGAGCGTGATATACACGTCGGGGCCGTCCGGGCCACCGTACGGCTTTCCTGGATGCCCCGACTCCGGTCCGTCTACTTTCTCGATGCGCGAGATGGCAGCGCCGGATTTCATCGTCGAGGTGTGAGAGCCGAAGTCGACATCGATCTCCGAGTCTCGAACGGCGATCACCCGCCCGTATCCCGACGGCAGCCAACGAGTCGAAGAGATGCCGGGAGGAACATAGATCCAGTCTCCGGGAGAAAACAACTCCTTGAGTGGACGCCGCTTTCGGGTCTGTCGACGCCGTCCGCTCCCGTGTGACGGGCGCGAACGACCAGGATCATCGGTGGAGGGATCAGCTGGCATCGTAGACCTCACTCGGCGTGTACGGAGGCAGGTCGAATTTGCCAGACGCCGTCTGGCAAATCTCCGGTCGCGGGTCGATCATGGGGATTCGCCGGCCGGCGCCAGCCCGCGCCGGCGCAGGGCGTCGCGCGCGCGGGCGATTTCCGCCGCCCGGAGTTCTTCGTCGGGCAGGGCGCGCGCTGCCGCTTGAAGTCGTCGGGGAGTCACGGGCACCTACCGCGCACTGTCCCCGGAGTCGGAGACGGGGAGATTCGCCATCCAGCCTTTGCGAGTCAGTACGTCGATCGCGAGCCGCAGTTGCCGCTCGGAAAATCGCGTCGCCGGTCGCCCGAGAAACCGGCGCGTGTCATCGACGGCGGCACCAGCTCCAACTGCTTGTCGGGCGCGTCGCCGCCATCGGCGTAGCCGGTCACGAAGTGCCCTTCGATGGCGTGAAGCACGTGCCGCAGGTTGTTCGGCGTAGGGCCCCTGCGGCGCCTCGGAGAAGCGGAGCTTGAGCGGCTCGCCCGCGGCCTGCATGAAGTACATCAGCTTGTGCACTTCGAGCAGGGTCAGGAACGGGTCCAGCAGACTGCTGAAGTAACGATCCATGAGACCCACCAGGGCAGCGCGCCCGGGCGTCATGCTCGGCGCTGCGCGCGAACGGTTGACGCGCTGATCGATCGGTCCGCCCCCCGGCGCGCAGCGCCTCGCTTTCGTAGAACCGGCGGGCGCGCACGTTCTTGACTGCAAGCAGCTTCACGTAGGCCGACCAGGGAAGCGGAAAGACCGCGCGCAGCGTCCCAATGAGCGTCTCAGGCGAAGCGGGTTCAGATTCTCCAGACACCGTCTGGAGAATCCGTTCGTGGGGGGAGTAATCCGATTCTCCAGACACCGTCTGGAAAATCTGTTGCAACGGAAATGAACGATAGAACTGACGCATCTGATAGATGTTCTGGAGTGAAAATCCGCGCCCGAACCGTTGCGTCAGATCCGCCGCGAGCCTGGCGAGGAGCGCGGCGCCGTATGCCGCCCGCTCCGCCCCCGACTGCTCGAACTCCACGATGCGCTGGCCGATCATCCAATAGGCGGCGGTCATGGCCGCGTTCACCGACCGGGCGCCTCGCTCCTGGCGACGTCGACGATCCTGGAAGCATCGCAGAAGACCGTGCGGTACTGATCGTCGAGCGCCCCTCCGTTGACCGTCTCAGCCTCCACGAGCTGCCTCGTAGGGGATGATACCACGTTCGCGGATTTCCATGGGCGGCTGCAGGGCGTCGATGCTCAGCCAGTAGTGCTGGACCTTCATCACCTCGCGCCACGGGAAGCGGGCGGGGTCGCGGACCGGCTCCTGCAGCGTGGGGGCGGTGGCGCAGTCGGTGACCACGTACAGCCAGTAGCAGTCGGGCCGGTCCTCGGCGACGCGGCGCTCGTTCGGGGTGAGCAGGATGCTGCCGGCCGCGCCGGCCAGTCCCTTCACCTCGATCAGGCGCAGCTCGCCCGATTGCAGGTCCAGGCTGGTCACGTCGTAGCCCAGGTTCTTCTCGTGCACGTCGTAGACCTGCCGGCCCTGCGCGGCCTCGTGCCGCATGACGGTCCGCATCGCCGTCAGCTCGGTCTCGGGATCGGGGCGCAGCCGGCGCACCGCCGCGGTCTCCCGTTCCGGGTGGGGCAGGATCAGCGCGCTGGCCAGCCGTTCGACCGCCTGCAGGGTGACCGCCCGCTGCCGCCCCGACTCCTCGCGGCGGCGCTCCCGCCGCGCCAGCAGCTCGGCGTGGCGCGCCTCGGCCTGGGCCAGGCGCCCCTCGGCGCCGGCGGCCTCGTGTTCCGGGTCATCCGCGGCGCGGCCGATCTCGTGATCGACGCGCTGCAACACCTCGGTCAGCGCCAGCTCGACGTGGCCGGCGACGCGGTCGACTTCGGCCACGCGCTCGGCGCGCACCTCGTCCAGGAACGGCGCCAGCGCGCGCTCGTGGAGCCAGCCGGTCGCCTCCGGGAGGGACGCCGCGGCCGGCAGCTCGGCGGGAGCGGGCGCCGGGCTCAGGTTGCCGAGCAGGTCCGGGCCGCGCAGGCGCGGCTCGCCGCCGGCGGTCAGCTCCACCGCGAACAGCCGTTCGTGGATCACGCGGCCCAGGCCGTCCACGATGCGCGCGCGGTAGCAGTCGAGGCGCGCCGGCGCGGCGTGCGCCAGCGAGTGGAAGCAGGCGCCGCGGCTGCAGGCATCCTGCCCGCGCGCCAGGCTATGCCGGCGCAGCGCCTCGAACAGCGGATGGCCGGGGGTGACCCATTCCAGCGCCTGCCGCTCCGCGGTGTCGCGGTCGGTGGTGAGCCGCGGGTAGCGCGCGGCCAGCGCCGGCAGCTTCCAGTCCGGGTCGCGCTCGTGGCGGCGCAACGCTGCCGGCGTGCGCCCGGGATCGAAGGTGTGCGCCATGCCGCGCACCGGCCGCAGCGGCAGGGCCGCGCCGCCCGCGCACTCGGCGATGAAGCGGGCGATCGTCTCCGGCACCACCCGCCGCTCCTGCGCGCGGGCGCGGCGCTCGATCAGCAGGTCCAGGTTGAGCTTGCGGGCGGCCAGTCCTTCCAGGGCGGTCCGGCAGATCGACCGGAAGCGGCCCTCGTCCACGTCGCGCAGCAGCCGCTCCTCCAGGTCGGCGTCGCCCAGCTTGCCGGCGTAGTAGTCGCGCAGCACGCGCTCCACCTGCGCCGACGGCAGCACCTCGCCCACCACGTTGAACACCGCGTCGTCGTCGAGGGCGTCGCGTATCTCCCGGAGCTTGTCCAGCAGCCGCCGCAGCACGCGGCCTTCGATGGTGTTGGCCGCCACGAAGTTGAAGATCAGGCAGTCGCGCCGCTGCCCGTAGCGGTGGATGCGGCCCATGCGCTGCTCCAGCCGGTTCGGGTTCCACGGGATGTCGTAGTTGAACAGGATGTGGCAGCACTGCAGGTTGATGCCTTCGCCGGCCGCCTCGGTGGCGACCAGCACCTGGATCTCGCCGTCGCGGAACCGCTGCTCGGCGTGCAGCCGCGTCCCCGGTTCGTCGCGCGCGCCCGGCTTCATGCCGCCGTGGATGCAGCCCGCCGCGAAGCCCCACGCCGTGAGCCGCTCCAGCAGGTAGTCGAGCGTGTCCCGGAACTCGGTGAAGATCAGCAACCGCTGGCCGGGCCGGTCGAAGAACCCCTCATCCCGCATGATCGACCGCAAGCGGCGCAGCTTCGCCTCGCTGCCCGCGGCTTCGACCGCCTGCGCCTGCCGCGCCAGGCCGCGCAGCTCGGCGGCTTCCTCCCGCACCTGCGCGGCGTTGCCGGCCAGCGTGACCGCCTCCAGGATGCGCTCCAGCCGTTCGCGCTCGGCGTCTTCGAGCTCGTCGAGCTCCTCCTGATCGGGAAGCTGCGGCGGCGCCGTGCGCAGCAGCTCGCGGGCGCGGCTCAGTCCCTCCTCCAGGCGCCGCGCCCGGTTTTCGAGCGACCGCCGCAGGGCATGGGTGCTCGACGCCAGGCGCCGCTGGTACAGCGCCATCAGGAATCCCACGGCGCGCGCCCGCGGGTCGTCGTCCTGCGCCGCGGCGCGGGCGCTCTGCCGTTTCACGAAGCGCGTGACCGTGCGGTAGAGCTCGTGCTCGGCGCTGTCGATGGCGAAGCCGGCGGTACGCGCGATGCGCTTGGTGAATACCGGCCGGGCGGTCCAGGCGCCGTTCTCCTGCCGCTCCGGGAAGTAGACCATCGCCTCCTTGGTGCGGCGCAGGTAGAACGGGGCGCGCCGCTGCTCCATCGCCCGGCGGATCGAGGTCACGTCGGCGTAGGCGTCCCGGTCGAGGAGCTGCAGGAACAGCGTGAAGTTGCCGGCGTCGCCCTTGTGCGGGGTGGCGGTCAGCAGCAGCACGTGATCGGCGCGGTCGCGCAGCAGCTCGCCCAGCCGGTAGCGCTGGCTCTTGTGGGTCTCGTCCCGCGCCGACATGCGGTGCGCCTCGTCGACGATCACCAGGTCCCAGCGCACCTGCGCCAGTCCGGGCAGGATGTCGGCGCGCTTGGCCAGGTCGAGCGAGGTGATGACCTGCCGCTGCTCCAGCCACTGGTTGACGCCGAACTGGCCGCGCAGGTCGGCGCCCTTCAGCACGACGAACCGCTCCTCGAACTTCTCGTTGAGCTCGCGCTGCCACTGGAACGCCAGGTTCGCGGGGCCGACCACCAGGATGCGTTCGATCAGACCGCGCAGCTTGAGCTCGCGGATCAAGAGGCCGGCCATGATCGTCTTGCCGGCGCCGGCGTCGTCGGCCAGCAGGAAGCGCACGCGCGGCAGCTTGAGGAGGTGTTCGTAGACCGCTTCGAGCTGATGCGGCAACGGGTCCACCCGTGAGATCGACAGCCCGAAGTAGGGCTCGAACTCGTAGGCGATGCCGAGCGCGTAGGCCTGCAGGGCGAGGCGCAGCAGCCGGCCGTCGCCGTCATAGGAGCGGGCGGCGTCGGCGATGGTCAGCGCGGCGAGGTCGGCCGCGGTCAGCGTGACCCGCCGAAACCGCTCCGACTGCCGGCCGACCAGACCCGCGATCCAGGTGTCCGGCCCGTTCGAACGCACCGTCTCCACCAGCATCGGCTCGCTGAACAGCGGGCCGCTCAGAATCTGTCCCACCCGGATGGCGGCCGCGGCGCTTGCGGTCGATGGCACGGAAGGAGTATGACCCATCCATCGCAGAGATGATGAGCTGGCGCGAGCGGATGCGCGGCCGTAACGCGGCCGCGGCGGTCGACCATCCGGGGCTGGGGTGGTGGCGCGAAGCGCGCTTCGGCATGTTCATCCACTGGGGTCTGTACGCCATCCCCGCCGGCGTGTGGGAGGGCGAGGAGGTGCCGGGGATCGGCGAGTGGATCATGTTTCGCAAGCGCATTCCCCGGCAGCGCTACGCGGAGCTGGCACGGAGCTTCGACCCGGTGCGCTTCGACGCCCGCGCCTGGGTGGAGCTGGCGGTGCAGGCCGGCATGCGCTACCTGGTGATCACCACCAAGCACCACGACGGGTTTGCGCTGTTCCGTTCGCCGTGCTGTCCCTACAACGTCGTCGACGCCACCCCCTTCGGCCGCGACCCGCTGGCGGAACTGGCGCAGGAATGCGCTGCCGCCGGCATCAAGCTCGGCCTCTATTACTCGCAGGATCAGGACTGGCACGACCCGGACGGGTCGCGCAACGACTGGGACTTCGACGAGGGCGGCAAGGACTTCGCCGCCTATCTGGAGCGCAAGGTCAAGCCGCAGCTTCGCGAACTGCTGACCCAATACGGGCCGATCGGCCTGATCTGGTTCGATACCCCGTACACCATCAGCCGCGAGCACAGCATCGAGCTGCGCGACTTCGTGCACCGCCTGCAGCCGGAGTGTCTGGTCAGCGGCCGCATCGGCAATGACGTGGGCGACTACGGCAGCCTGGGCGACAACCAGATTCCGGCCGGGCGCGTGCGCGCCGACTACGAGACGCCGGCCACCCTCAACGACACCTGGGGTTACAAGAGCACCGATCACCACTGGAAATCGGTCTCCACGCTGCTCCTGCTGCTGATCGACCTGGCCAGCAAGGGGGTGAACTATCTGCTCAACGTCGGACCGACCGCGGCCGGGGTGATCCCCGAACCCAGCGCCGAGCGGCTGCGCGCGATCGGCGCCTGGATGGCGGTCAACGGCGAGGCGATCCATGGCACCGGCGGCAGTCCGTTCCCCTACGAGCACGACTCCCTGCGCATGACCTGCAAGCCGGGCCGGCTGTTCATCCACCTGCTGCAGCCGCAGGCCGGCCGGCTGGTCGTGCACGGGCTGCGCTCGCGCGTGACCGGCGCCGAGGTGCTGGGGCTCGAAGCGCCGGTGGAGGTCGCGCAGGACCGCACCGATGCCGGCGGCGTCGACCGGCTCACGTTGACCCTTCCCGACCTCGGCGCGGTCGCGCACGTGCCGGTGGTGGCGCTGGGCATCGACGGCGCTGCCGAAGCCGACGAGTTGACCGTCCAGCAGCCGGACGGCTCCATCCACCTGCACGCGCACCTGGCCGAGGCGGCGCGCGGGCCGGGGTCCACGCTGGAGATCCTCTCCAACGGCCTGACCGCCGGCTGGATCGATACCGAAAGCGCGCTGTCGTGGCGGGTGCGGATCTGTCAGCCCGGTTCGTTCGCCGTGACGGTCATCGCGGCGCCCGTGCACGGCACCGAGCAGGTCACGCCGCACCGCGTCGAGGTGTCCGCCGGCGCCGGCCGCGGCGCCGCAGGCGCCCTGGGCGACACCCTGCGCATCGCCAGCCCCCGCTCGCACTATTTCCCGGAGTTCGGCACGCCGATCGGCCGCATCTCCGTGGTCGAGGCGGGCGTCCGCACCTTCACGTTGCGGGCCGCCGCCATCATCCCCGGTACCGAGGACGGCCTGACCGTGTTCGGCGCCGTCCTGCGGCCGTCGTAGGCGGTCGCGCCGGTTCCGGTCAGGTCAGGCGAGGCGAGGATCAAGCCGACCGCTTGCGCGTCGCCCATTTCATCCGGCAGGATGTCCTGCAGGCATGGAGGCAGATCAAAGCATGAGCCCCGACAACCAAATCCTCCCCCCCCCCCCCCCCCAAGGCCTGCTAAGCCGCGGCCATCACCGTCGTGCGTCGATTCCCTTGCGCATCGCCCATTCATCCGCACGATGTCTCTGCAGGAGGCAGGACGAAGCATGAACCCCGCCCACCCGGCTCGTAAGGCAGCGTTGCTCGCGCTCGTGGCGGCTGCCGGCATCGCCATGCTGGCCTGCGGCGAGGCGGCGCGGCCGGCCGCTGCTGCTCCCGCCGACGCCGGCTCTGGGGGGGGGGGGGGGGGGGGTAAGCCACCGAGCGAGCCGCCGCCGACCTCGCAGCCGGCCGAGAAGCGCTGGACGATCAGCGCGGCGCACTTTGGTGATGACGCCAACCTGCTGAGCCAGACGGTCAACCGTTCGGCGCCGTATGCCTGGGACCGGATCACCGGCGGCGACGACGTGCGCGTTTCGATCGGCGGGCATGCGCTGCCGTTCACGAGTACGAGTGCGAAGCCGGTCTTCGCGTCCGATATCTCCGGTGCGGAGTGGACGGTCACCCCGGAGGTCCGGGCGGGCACAGTGGTGCTCGTGCTCACCGCCGAGGATCAGACGGAAAGCGCAGGCTTCGTCGAGTCCGTCACGGTCACCAACGCGGGGAGCGGCTACACCTCGGTCCCCGCCGTCACCTTTTCGGCCGCGCCGTCCGGCGGCACTGCCGCAACCGGTACCGCGGCGGGGTCCGGCAGCGTCGATGCCGTGACGATCACGAACGCGGGGAGCGGCTACACTTCGGTCCCCGCCGTCACCTTTTCGGCCGCGCCGTCCGGCGGCACTGCCGCAACCGGTACCGCGGCGGGGTCCGGTAGCGTCGATGCCGTGACGATAACGACTGCCGGGAGCGGCTACACCTCGGTCCCGTCCGTCACCTTTACGGCCGCGCCGTCCGGCGGCACTGCCGCAACCGGTACCGCGGCGGGGTCCGGTAGCGTCGATGCCGTGACGATAACGACTGCCGGGAGCGGCTACACCTCGGTCCCGTCCGTCACCTTTACGGCCGCGCCGTCCGGCGGCACTGCCGCAACCGGCACCGCGGCAGGTCCCGGCAGCGTCGCGTCGGTGACGATAAACACCGGCGGGAGCGGCTACATTTTGAATATCCCGTCCGTGACCTTTACGGCCGCGCCGTCCGGCGGCACCACCGCAACCGGCACCGCGTCCAGGAACTCCGCGGGTCAGATCACTTCCGTGACGATCACGAACGCCGGGAGCGGCTACACGTCGGCCCCGACCGTTACCTTTTCGGCGCCCCTCGGCATCGGCATCACCCCGACCGCCACCGCGGTGCTGCAAACCGGCGTAACGTCAGTGACGGTCACGAACGGTGGGAACGGCTACACCTCCGCCCCCACCGTTTCCTTTGCGGCCGCGCCGTCCGGCGGCACCACCGCAGCCGCCACCGCGGCTATGCAATACGAGGTAGCGTCAGTGACGGTCACGAACGCGGGGAGCGGCTACACCTCCGCCCCCACCGTTTCCTTCACGGCCGCGCCGTCCGGCGGCACCACCGCGGCCGCCACCGCGGCTATGCAATACGAGGTAGCGTCAGTGACGGTCACGAACGC
Source organism: Spirochaetia bacterium (assembly GCA_965203515.1). Classification (GTDB taxonomy): domain Bacteria; phylum Spirochaetota; class Spirochaetia; order SZUA-6; family Bin103; genus CATQHW01. The sequence continues at coordinate 1,652,935 of OZ241907.1, read as the reverse complement.
GGGGAGCGGCTACACCTCCGCCCCCACCGTTTCCTTTACGGCCGCGCCGTCCGGCGGCACCACCGCAACCGCCACCGCGGCTATGCAATACGAGGTAGCGTCAGTGACGATTACGAACCCGGGAAGCGGTTACCTGCTGGCCCCGACCGTTACCTTTCAGGCCGCGCCGCCAGGCGGCACCACCGCGACAGCCACGGCAACACTGGCAGAGGGCGGCTACGATCGGTACCAGAACCTGTATTGGGCGCGCCAAACGCTGTACGGCAAGCAGCTTCGGGTTCAGGTAGTGGAAGGGTGAGTCAGGTCACTCACGGTCGAACAGGCTTCCGGCCACCACCTGCAGCAGCCGTTCCCGTATCGTTCGGCTGCAGGCCGCGAGATCGACGGTGGCGAAGCGCACTTCGTGGCCCTGAATGACCGCGGCTTCGTAGACGTCTTCCCGGACTGACGGGTGCAGCAACATTCCGGTCGCGCCGAGCGACCGCGGATCGTCCGGTCGCTCCTGAGACCGCACGTAGGAGTAGAGCTGGTAGAGGTGTTCGCTGCTGAGCGTCGCCTGCCGGTAGTGACCCGCGGTCACAATCGACGTGAACTTGGTGTCGATGATGATTCGCCGGTCGCGGGATTCGAGCACTATGTCGGCCGTCATCGACGGCAGCAGCTCGCGCAGTCGAGAGGTGCTGCCGTCCACTTGCCAACGCATCAGCCTCCCCGTCTGCGTGCTCCACTTTGGCGCCAACACTACCTGGTAGAAGCCGCCCACCGCCGCCTCGAACAACCGCCGCGCCCAGACCTCATCGCGGTCGGGCGAACGCAGATAGGTTCCGCCGGCGGTCTCGGTTGGCAGCGCAAGGCTGAAGGCGAGTTCGGCGGCGGCCATCATGGTCCGGTCCTCCGGGTCCATGCGTCCCCGCAACTCGGCGGCGGCGCTCCGCCCCCGCGGGCTGGCCAGGGCCGGGTCTGAGCTCACGCCGGCGGCCTCCAGGCGGGCGTCCGCGGCGCGGCACCGGGAAACGAGGTGCGCCGCGCCGACGACCGTGACCAACTTCTGCGCCGCGGCCCGTACGTACCGGTTGCGCGGCGTGTCGACCGTCAGTTCCTCGTACCGGCAAGCGACTCGGCCCCGCCGCAGCAGGTGACGCCGTTCGGTGCGCAGCAGGTCGATGCGGCCGCGCACCCGCCGCAGGTCCGCGCTGGTTTCCTGGAACGCGAAGCTCAGGTTGCGCCGCAGCCGCCGCTCGACGGCACGGGTAAGGAGCTGCGCTACCAAGTCGGGGAGCTCATCCGGGTTATCCTCAATGGCGACCCGCCGCGCCGGCGGCAGCTCCCGGTAGAGACGGGAGGCGTACAGCATCAGCAGCCAGATGTTGCGGACCGGAATCCGGCCGACGTTGCCGCGGCCAGCGGCGACCGCCGGCTCACTCGCGGCGGGCCGCGCCGCCGCCGTACCGTCGGGCGCCATCAGAAGTCCGTGAGCAGGTGCTTCTCCTGAGCATCGGCCTTGTCGGGCTGGTCGAACCAGTATTCGCGGAGCAGCGGCCCGATCTCCGTTTCGACCACCTCGCGGTACCACGCTTCCCGGTTGGCGATGCGGGTCTCCGGCGGCACCGTAAGATAGCTGTGGCCCACCCGGAACTGCCTGCCGAGACCGTGATCGGCGGATATCTCCTCGTTCAGAGCGATCATGCGTTGCTCGATCCTCCGCAGGAAGGCGTCGGCAAGTCCTCCATGATCCCGCATCCACCGGCGCCACGACACGCCGAAGACCGGCTCCAGATCGACGAACGCGAACCGGCGGCGCAGCGCCAGATCGACCAGGGCCAGCGACCGGTCGGCGACGTTCATGGTGCCGATCAGATAGACGTTTGGCGGAACGTGGACCCGCTCGTCCTCAGCACGGGGAAAGGCGAGCGCCAGCGCCTCGTCCGGCGTCCGCTTGTCGGCCTCCAACAACGTGAGCACCTCTCCGAAGATCTGCGCCGGGTTCCCGCGATTGATCTCCTCGATGACGACAACGTAGGCGTGGTCGGGATCGTTCCGCGCTTCCTGCGTGATCTTCAGGAACGGCCCGTCGGTCAGCTCCAGTCGTCCTTCGACGGGACGATGGCCGCGCACGAAGTCCTCGTATGACAGGTTGGGGTGAAATTGGAGATGGCGGATTCGGCCCTCATCCTTGCGGCCGAGCAAGGCGAACGCCAATCTCTTGGCCAACCAGGTCTTGCCCGTCCCCGGCGGTCCCTGCAGAATCAGGTTCTTCCGAGTCCGCAGCCGGCCAATCACTTTCTCGAGCGACTCCCGTGAAAGGAAGCAGCCATCGGCGAGAATATGGTCGATGGTGTACCCGGCGGGCGGCGGCTCTGGACCGGGGTCGTCACCGTTGGAGTCGCTTCGGTTATACGCTGACCGCGTCAACTCCGGGAACGAGTGGACCGGAGCATCCGGATTATCGAACCGTTCCAGTAGTCTGTCCCTGAGTCCTAGGTAGTCTTGGGCCTTCGGCTCCTCCGGTACATGTTCCCCGAGGGTCTCTTTTATGTACTTGATCGAGTGCTTATCCAAAGGCGGAAATATATATGGACGTATCCAGTAGAGTCCGATGGTAAGTGTAGTGGTGCCGACGCCCTTGATGACACCTTTGCCCTTTCGTGGACATATCTTGTCGTAAGACCGTACGAATGCCGAGCGGACGTTGTCATCATCTCCATCACCCGCATCGGCGAGTTTGATGGCGTCCACGAAGAGTGCCCATAAAGAGTCGATGTCGTCTCGGTTCCGATCCTTTTCGAAAGGGAAGACCCAGAGCCTTTTCGGATCGAGTGACGGGATACCATCTTCGTTCGAGTTCAACGTTGGCACCGGCCTTCGCACTTGCAGAAAGCTCGCAAGCTCTTCGGCGAAGGTCATCCGTTTGGGATCCGCCTGATTGGATCTGTTGAAGCATCCGAATGTAGAAAACGGGCAGATATCCTGGATGTCTCCCTCAGTGTCACCCGCGAACTTGTCACTAGACGCCATTCCCAGACTCCGGGAAATGGCGATCACCTTAGTGATTAACGCCTCGCGGTGGTCCCGGTATTGCAGCAGATTGTCAGCCATATCGGAGAAGAACGCGGCCCATTCAACCGATGCCTGTACCCCTAGCATGGCGCTTTCAGGAAGGTCTCGAAGTCCTGCTCCTCTCCGTCGAGCGCGAACCGGATCAGCGCGTCTGCTTTCGACGATGCTTCCGACGAGCGCTGCACTTTCCAGACCGTCCTGCGATAGGTGTAGAAGTACCACTCCCGCGGGGGGAGCACCGGCTTCCAGGTCACCTTCAATCGACGGCCATCGCGGGGGTTCTCCGTGACTTCGCCGACGGCCTTGATCATCATTGTCGAGACCGGTTTTCCACGATTGTCGAACGGCAACCCGTGCTTCCGGGTGTACGTCGATTTGATGACGATCCTGTCGCCGCGCTGGACCGACTTGACGTCATCGAGGTGCTGATCGGCGTATCCTTCCCATACTCCTTCCGCCAGGAAACGTTCGGTCTGATCCGGCGGCTCGTGGTCGTGCCACTTGGCCCCGACGAACCAGACCGGACGGCGGTTTATGTGAGCCATGCTGCCTTGGCTTCCTCTGTCCAGTCCGGCGGGAAGTGAACCATCCCATTCGGAGTCGACCCGTGGGACGTTCCCCGAGGCGCCATAGATGCCGGTGATGTAGACGGTCGGCATACCTGGCGGCGTCTCATCTTCATTCTTGTCCCGCAGGTTAGCGAACCAGTTCTCTTTCGCCTGCTCGGTCCAAGACGGCGGAAAGTGCACCAGTCCGTCCTTGTCGACATACAGCAGGTCATTCTCTCCTCTTCTCATGCCCTATCTTCACAGGGTAGCCCGCACCCCAGATCGTCGTGGGAATCCGATCCATGCCATGGCCTCCGAACGGTGCGGTCGATGGGGAGCAGGTGCATTGCCGTAACGCGCGTCAGGTTGCGCCTCCGGTGGTAGCTCCCCCGGCATGACTCGAACATGCGACATGATGGTTAACAGCCATCCGCTCTACCAACTGAGCTACAGGGGATCGGGGCGTTGGGCGGCGCGCCGCCCAACGCCGATCCACTTGTACCACATCCCGGCACGCGGGTCAAGTCGGTCCCGGAGGGCCAGGGCCGGTGGACGGGCGGGGCGGGCGGCGGGTAGGCTGTGCCGATGGCAGCCCTCTCCGACGATCAGATCCGGGAGGCCGTAGCGAGCCTGGACGGCTGGAGCCGGGACGGGGACGCCCTGCAGCGGGAGTTCCGGTTCGGGAGCTTCCGTGAGGCGGTCTCCTTCATCGTCCGCATCGCCTTCGCCGCCGAAGCGGCCAACCACCACCCCGAGATATGGAACGTGTACGGCACGGTCCGCATCCGCCTCAGCACGCACGACGTCGGGGATCGCATCACGCGGCTGGACGTGGACTTGGCGTCGGCGATCGACGCGATCGCGTGGGGCGCTTGACAGCGCCGCGCCGCACGCGGAAGGTTCCATCCTGGGGCGATTAGCTCAGATGGCTAGAGTACTAGCTTGACATGCTAGGGGTCACTGGTTCGAGTCCAGTATCGCCCATACGCCGGGCCGAGCGTATCGGATGAAGATCAGCGACGTGCAGGTGATTCCCTTCACCGTTCGGCGGCGGGGGTTCCACGACGCGGAGGTGCGCCCGCCGGCCGATACGCTGCAGACGGTGACCCGCGTGGTCACCGACCAGGGAGCCGAAGGCTGCTACTTCGGCGGCGGCGGCCATGGCGACCAGATCGGCCTGAACGCCGCCGACCGCCAACTGCTGACCGGTCGCATCCGCGATCTGGTGGTCGGCCACGACCCGTTCGATCGGGAGAAGTTCTGGCGCTGGCTGTGGGTGGCCAATTTGCCCGAGCACCTGATCAGCGTGCTGGACAACGCGCTCTGGGACCTGCAGGGGCGGACGCTCGGCGTCCCGGTCTGCAAGCTGGCCGGCGGCTGCCGGGACCGCGTCCGCGCCTACGCCAGCACCTTCCCGAACCTGGGGCCGCCGGAGGTGTACGCGCAGCACGCGGCCGCCTGCAAGCGGCAGGGCTACCGCCACTACAAGATACACCCCTACTACTTCTGGGACCCGGCGACCGGCCGGCCCGATCCCGGCCGCCCGTCGCACGTCGAGCATGACGTAGCCGCGTGCCGGGCGGTCCGCGACGCGGTAGGGCCGGAAATGGAACTGAGCTTCGACGTGTGGGGCACGTACCGGACGTACGAAGAGGCGGTCTGGGTCGGGCGGCGGCTGGAGGAGTTGGGGTTCGTCTGGTACGAGCACCCGCTGAACGAGTATCAGGTGGCGGCGTATGAGAAGCTGTCGGCGGAGCTGGCGATCCCGATTCTGGCGCCGGAGATCGCGGCCGGCAGCCTCTACACGCGGGCCGAATGGATACGGCGCGGGGCCGCCGACATGAGCCGCATCGACGTGCTGCGCGGCGGCGTGACCGGTTGCCTGAAGACCGCCGCGGTCTGCGAGGCGTTCGGCGTGCGCCTGGAGATCCACATGGCCGGCTTCGGCAACCTGCAGGTGCTGGGCGCCACCAGCGAGGATACCTGCCGCTACTACGAGCGCGGTCTGCTGGCGCCGGGCATCGATTACGAGACGCCGGAGCCGTACCTGCAGGAACTGTGCGACCCGCTCGACGCCGACGGCTGCGTGCGCGTGCCGATGCAGCCGGGCATGGGATACCGGATCGACTGGGACTACATACGGGAGCACCGCCGCGGCGGTGACGGAGGATCGGCGTGAGCGGGCCGTTGCGCGGCATCTTTCCGGTGGTGCTGACGCCGTTCGCCGACGACGGTTCGATCGATGCGGATGCGTTGCGGCGGGAGGTGGACTTCGGCGTGGCGGCCGGCGCTCATGGGTTGGTGTTCCCGGTGCTGGCCAGCGAGTTCCAGTACCTGTCGGACGCCGAGCGGCGCGCCGCGGTGGAGGTGGTCGTGCGGCAGGCCGGCGGCCGCGCGCCGGTGGTGGCGGGCGTCGCCGCGCCGACGCCGCGGGCGGCGGCCGAGCATGCCCGGCACGCGGCCGGTTGCGGGGCGGACGCCGTGATCGCGCTGCCGCCGTATCCCGACCGGCCCGGCGCGGACGAGCTGGAGGGCTACTATCGCGCGATCGCGGAGGCGGCCGGCCGGCCGGTCTTCATCCAGCACTCGGACGGCGGCATGGACGCCGCGTTCCTGGAGCGGCTGCTGGGGATACCGCACGTGGCGTACGTCAAGGAGGAGAGCGATCCGAGCGCTCACCGGGTCGGCGCGCTGGTCGCGCGGTGCGGGGCCGCGTGCGGCGGTGTGTTCGGCGGCGCGCACGGGCGCTGGATGCTGTCGGAGCTGCGCCGCGGGGCGGCCGGCTTCATGCCGGCCACGGAGATGACCGACGTGCACGTGCAGGTCTGGGATGCGTGGCGCGCCGGCGACGAAGCGCGGGCGCGCGAGCTGTTCAACCGGCTGCTGCCGCTGATCAACCTGGCCTGCCTGCTCGGCCTCGCCGTCTGCAAGGAGGTGCTGGCGCGCCGCGGCGTGTTCGGCTCCACGGCGACCCGCGTTCCGGGCGTCCGGCTCGACGCCGAGGACCGCCGCGAGCTCGACCAGGTCCTCGCCGACCTGCAACCGCTGCTGCGCGTCTGAACGATCGGCCGCCGCCGGGGACGCGCCGGCGTGCTATCGTGGCGCCGTGATCGAAGTCCGCCAGCCGGGCCCGTACCGCTACACCTATTCCGCCGACCACGCGGCCGTCGCCCGCGTACCGCCGGGCCGGCAGGTGCGCATCCACTGCGTCGACTGCTTCGAGAACCGTCTGGTCGACGAGTCCCAGCGCTACGCCGACGTCTGCCAGTACCCGTATCTCAATCCGCAGACCGGCCCCGTCTACGTCGAAGGCGCCGAGGAGGGCGATACCCTGCTGGTCCACATCGACGACATCGAGATCACCCGCGACTGGGCGGTGACCGGTCTGGTGCCGCGCTTCGGCCTGCTCACCGGCACCGCCGCCACCGCCATGCTCACCGACGCCCTGCCGGAGGTGGTCCGCAAGGTCCCGATCCGCGACGGCCGCGTCTGGTTCGGCCGGCTCAGCCGGCCGCTGTCGCCGTTCATGGGCACCATCGGCACCGCCCCGAAGCTGGAGGCGATCAACGCCCTGACCCCGTCGAGCTACGGCGGCAACATGGACTGCCCGGAGACCTGCGCGGGCAACACCCTGCACCTGCCGGTGCGCAACGACGGCGCCCTGTTCTTCTGCGGCGACGGCCACGCCACGCAGGGCCATGGCGAGATCGGCGGCGTCGCCTGCGAGGTGCCGGTCAACCTGATCTGCCGGTTCGAGGTCGTCAAGCGGCAGGCGATCGGCTGGCCGCGCGTCACCAACGACACGCACCTGATGGTGATCGGCAGCGCCCGCCCGCTGGAGGACGCTACCCGCATCGCCGCGACCGAGCTGGTCGAGTGGGTGGCCGCCGACTACGGCATGGACGCCACCGACGCCCTGATCTGGATTACGCAGACCCTGGAGCTGCGGGTCGGCAACGTGTGCGACCCCAACTATTCGGTGGTCGCCGCCGTACCGCGCGCCGCGTTGACCGCATAAGCTCTATGATGGACCGATGACGACCGAGGCTGCCGATATCCGCAAGCCCAGGCTGGGCTACGATTACGAGTTCGACGCCGAGCGGCTGGACCGCATCGTCGCCTGCACCGCCGAGCACGGGTTCTGCGTCGCCAAGGAGGTGTTGTCCCCCGCCATGGTCGAGGTGCTGCGCAGCGAAGTCTGGCGGGTGACGGACCCCGACCGCGCGCTCGGACCGGGCGAAAGCCGCACCCGTCACGCCTGGTTCGACGAGGCGACGGAGGCGTGGCAGTTGCTCGACCATCAGCGCTTCATGGACCTGCCGCGCGCGCTGCTCGGCACCGGCGCGATCTGCATCAACCGCTCGGCGGCGATCATCCGCCGCCCCGGTTCGGCGCCGGTGGGGTGGCATACCGACTGGCGCGGGCAGACCGACGATGCGCCGCGCAACGCGGGCGAGGTCCTCAACCGCGGCTCCTGGCCGTCGGGCATCTGGTTCTACCTCACCGGTTCGCGCCCCACGCACGGCGGCCTGTGCGTGATCGAGGACTCCAACCGCGCCGACTGGACCGGCCCCGAGGGGTTCCGGCTCACCGCCGACCGGTATTCGTTCGTTCCGGAAGGCACGGCCGACGAGGAACGCTACGACGGCTTCGACATCCCCGGCCTGGTGCCGCTGTTCACCGATCCGGGCGACTGCATCCTGTTCGCCGACCGCACCTTCCACGGCGCGTTCCCCAATCGGGAGGAGCGCACGCGGCTCTCCTGCGGCGTCGGCTTCCGCAAGCAGAGCGACGTGATCGACGCGCCGTGGGAGCTGCCGGCGCCGGCGCGCGCGTTCGTGGAGGCGCTGCCCGAGCGCCACAAGCGCTACGTGGACGGCTACACCGGCATCGATCTGTCGTTCGGCGCCGCGCGATAGAATCGCGCCATGAAAGCGATCGTGATCGAGCAGAGCGGCGGGCCGGAGGTGCTCGTCTGTCGGGACGCCGACCTGGGCGAGCCGGCCGCCGGCCAGGTACGGGTGCGGATCGAGGCGGCGGGCGTCAACTACATCGACACCTATCACCGCAGCGGCCTCTACCCGATGGAGATGCCGTTCACGCCGGGCGTGGAGGGCGCCGGCGTGGTCGACGCGGTCGGCGACGGGGTCGACCGGTTGGCGGTCGGGGATCGGGTGGTCTACGCCATGACTCCCGGCGCCTACGCCGAGCAGGCGCTGGTGCCGGCCGACAAGGCGGCGCCGATCCCCGACGGGATCGACACCGAGCTGGCCGGCGCGGCGTTCCTGCAGGGGCTGACCGCCCATTACCTGGCCTGCTCCACCTATCCGCTGTCGTCGGCGTCGACCTGTCTGGTGCTGGCCGCCGCCGGCGGCGTGGGGCTCCTGCTGGCGCAGATCGCCCGGCGCCGCGGCGCCCGCGTGATCGGCTGCGTGTCGACCGACGCCAAGGCGGAGCTGGCCCGCAAAGCCGGCTGCGACGAGGTGATCCGCTACGACCGGGTCGACTTCGAGGACGAGGTGATGCGGCTGACCGGCGGCCGCGGCGTGCAGGTCGCCTACGACTCGGTGGCGGCGGCCACCTACCGGCAGAGCCTGGCCTGCCTGGCGCCGCGCGGCTGTCTGGCGCTGTACGGCAACTCCAGCGGCCCGGTGACTTCGTTCGACCCGCGCCTGCTGAACGAGGGGTCGCTGTTCCTTACGCGGCCCACGCTCGCCCACTACATCCGGGATGAAGGCGAGCTGCAGGCGCGCGCCGGCGACCTGTTCGGCTGGATGGCGGCGGGCGAGCTGGACGTGCGCATCCACAAGCGGTATCCGCTGCGCGACGCCGCCCGGGCGCACCGCGACATCCAGTCCCGCGCCACCAGCGGCAAGCTGCTCCTGATCCCCTGAGCTGACGCCGATCGCGCCGCCGGCGGCGCCGTTTTGCGGCCGGTGGAGCGCGCTCCGGCACGGCGCGCAGTGCCCGTTCCGCGCCATGCCCGGTAAACAGCCGGACCGCGGCTGCCGACAATCACGGCATGGCTAGCAGACCTTCGGCACCGGAAGGGGGCATATCGATGAGACGTGACGATACGCAAGGACATCGCGCGCGGCGGGCGCTGCTGCCGATCTCGGCGGCGCTGCTGATGCTGGCAGCGGCGGGGGTCGGCGCCCAGAACATCGACCCCAACGACCGGTACACGCTCGCCGGCAAGGCGATCGCACCCAAGGTTGCGCAGTCGATCACCTGGGGAATCGTGGGTGCGGTGACCGCACGGGCGGAGACCGTGGGCTCCATGCAGGCGACGATGGAGCGGCTGGAAGAGGCGGGCGTGGTGCGCTACGGCCTGCCGAAGCTGACCAGTCGGCCGATCTCCAGCCACGGCGTAGCGCCGCCGGCCGAGGGCGAGATCGAGGTCAACGGCGCGCACGGCACGCTCTGGGGCTTCGGCTTCACGGGGGGCGGAGACTACCGCCGCCTGGGCAGCGGCGCGGATGCCCGCGTCGCCTGGGAAGGTGATTCGATCAGCGGTCATCTGGGATTCGACATCCGGCCGATCCGGGAGATGCTGGCCGGCATATCGGCGGGGGTCTCGATGACGAACACCACCTATGAGGCAGACGGCGAGGCTGGCCTGCTCGACGTGCTCATGGTCACCGGTTCGCCGTACTTCAGTTGGGTGCTGTCCCCCGGCATATGGTGGTGGGCGACCGCCACGTACGGGCGGGGAGAAGCGACCATCCGCGACGGACGCCTGTCGGTCGGCGAAGCCCCGAACGCCGGGGACGCCACGCTGCTGAGCGGCGCGTTGGGCTGGCACGTCACCGTGGTCGACGGCCCCGGATACGATCCCGCCTCCCGCCTGGGCCTGGCGGTCAAGGGGGAAGGGAGCCTGAACGAGTTCCAGGTGACGCGGACGCGCGGCTCGATGCCGAACCTGCACATGAATACGTGGCGCGGTCGAGTCCTGCTGCAGGGGACCTACCTGCTGCCGGTCAACGACAGCGTCTCCATAACGCCGACGCTGGAAACGGGCGTCCGCTACGATGGCGGCGAGGCGGCCAGCGGCGCCGGCGTGGAGATCGGCGGCAGCCTGCGCTACGACGATCATGCGGTGGGCGTGACGCTGGAGGCGCGCGGGCGCGCGTTGGTGCCGCTGGACGACTCCTCGCAGGAATGGGGCGCCGGCGCACTGGTGCGCATCTCCTCCGATCGGGACGGTTACGGGCCGTTCCTGAACGTATCCCCAAGCTACGGCGCGGTGGACGAGACGATCGCGTCGGCGCCGCCGGCGGCGGCGCTGGTCGCGCACGACGGTGGGCGGCTGAACGCGGAAATGGGCTACAGCGGCCTGCAGGTCGACGGCGTTCCGGGGTTGCTGACCCCCTACGGCGCCGTTACGCTGGGCGACGGTGGCGCATCGAGCTACCGATGGGGCAGCCGTCTGGCGCTCACGGACGATCTCGACCTGAACCTGGAGGCGCAGCACGAAAGGGCCAACATCGCCTCGGCGACCACGCATCGTGCGGTCGTCAGCGCCAATCTCCGCATGTGAGGACGTAGCCGAAGATACGAAGCCCGGCGAGATAGCGGTCTGCAAGCTCCGCGATCTGCCGCCGGGCGAGCGGCGCGAGGTCGATACAGGCGGCCGGCACGCGGTCTGCGTGTTCAACGTCGCGGGCGAGCTGATCGCGCTCCGCAACCTCTGCCCGCATCGCGGCGGCGCGCTGACGCGCGGCTTCGTCGGGCCGCTGGTCACCGCCGCGGCGCCCGGCCGGTTCCGCTACGAACGGGAAGGCGAAATCCTGCACTGCCCCACGCACCAGTGGGAGTTCGACCTGAAGACCGGGTGCGCGTTGCACGAGCCGCGTCTGTGTGCGAAGACCTACCGCGTGAGCGTGCGCGGCGATCAGGTCATACTGCACGTGCACGAGGAACACGAGGGAGGTTCACGGCGATGACACCGAGCGCGACCGTTGCCGCCGCGCCGGCGGCCGAACCTGTGCCGTCGGTCGAGCCGGCGTCGTCGGCCGAACCGGCGCGCAAGCGCAAGGTCGCCCCGTACCTGGTCGACTGCGACTGCCACCACCAGTGGCGGCAGGTCGAGGACATCTTTCCCTATCTGCCGCGGCGCTACGTAGAGAGCATCAGGGACTTCGGGCCGATGCTGCCCAAGTATCCGTACACGAACGTGCGCAACAGCGGCGGCGGCCTTGCCTATCGGGTCGACCATCCGATCGAGCCCGATACGGATCTGGCGGAGTTCACGGTCGAGCACCACCTCGATCCATATGGGTTCGACGCCGCGCTGCTGACCGGCTCGTCCGTCTACTCGGCGGCGGGGCTGCCCGACCTCGACTACGCCGCGGCGCTGTGCCGAGCGTTCAACGACTACACCCTGGAGCACTGGGTCGCCAAGGACCCGCGGCTGCTCATGACGATCGCCGTACCGGTGCACGCCCCGGAGGAGGCGGCGGCGGAGATCGAGCGGATCGGACCGCACCCGGCGGCGGCCGCGGTGATGATGCCGGCCGGCGCGCGTTCGCCGTTCGGCAACCGGTTCTACGACCGCATCCACGCTGCCGCCGCCGATCAGGGGCTGCCGATCGTGACCCACTTCGGGGGCGAGGGGCAGGGGCCGACCAACGCGCCGACCGCGGCGGGGTTCCCCTCCTATTACCTGGAGATGCGCATGGCGCGGCCGCAGATCGCGCAGGCGCACTCGGCCAGCCTGATCTGCGAAGGGGTGTTCGAGCGCTATCCCGCCCTGCGATGGCTGTTCGTGGAGGTCGATACGTGGTGGATCCCCGGGCTGCTGTGGCACTTCGACGCCGACTGGAAGGCGGTGCGCGAGTACACCCCGTGGGTGAAGCGTCTGCCCAGCGAGTACTTCCGCGAGCATATCCGCGTCGGCACCCAGCCGCTGCAACTGCCGGCCGGCAAGCAGAACGCCGCGGCGTTCCTGCGGTGGATGCACGCCGGGGAGGTGCTGGTCTACGCGAGCGACTTCCCGCACTGGGACTGGGACGAGCCGACGCCCACGGCCGGACAGTTCCCCAAGGAGCTGCGCGAGGCGGTGTTCGGCGGCAACGCGCGCGAGCTGCTCGGTCTGGACTGATGCTCGGTCTGGACTGAGCGCTCCGGCCGGCCGCCGGCCGCCGGTCAGCCTCCGGTAACCGACGCGCGCAGCCGGGTGAGCTGCGCGGCGGTGCCGACCGCCACCAGCGCGTCGCCCGGACGCACCGTGATGCCGGCGATCGCGTTGGTGCCGTCCGCGTCGAGCCGGATGCCGTCCGGGCCGGTGATGGCGACCACGACGGCGCCGGTGCGGTCGCCCGCCTGCGCGTCGGGCAGCCGGGCGCCGGCCAGCGGCGAGTGGGCGGGTACGGTCACCTCGTCGATCTGCAGGGCGGGGTCGTCCCGATCCATCATCTCGTCCAGGAACCGGGTCAGCGACGGGCGCAGCAGGGATGCGACCAGGCGGTTGCCGGTGCTGCGGTACGGGGACACCACGCTGTCGGCGCCGACTTTCTGAAGCTTGCGGACGGTCTGCTGCTCGGTCGCCTGCGTGACGATCTTCATGTCGGGATTGAGCTGCCGGGCGGACAGCACCACGAACACGTTGGCGTCGTCGCTGGGCAGCACGGAGACCAGCCCGGTGGCGCGCTGCACGCCTGCGGCCAGCAACGTCTCATCCTCCTCGGCGTTGCCCGGCACGAACAGCAGCGATTCGTCGCCCGCGCAGTCGCAACCCTCGGGGTCCTTGTCGATCATCACGAACGGCACGTGCTCTCCGGTGAGCTCGGCGGCGACCTCGCGCCCGAACTTGCCGGCGCCGCACACGATGTAGTGCCCGGTGAGCCGGCCGATCGTTCGTTCCATGCGTCTCCTCCTCCATACCGGCAGAAAAGCTCCTTCGAACAGATAGGCGACCAGCGACGTGGCCGAGTACCAGATCACCATGATGGCGACCACGATCAAGCCGGCGGTGAACAACCGCCCGCCCGGGGAGAGCTCCCGCACCTCGCCGTAGCCGACCGTGGAGATGGTGATCACCGCCATGAACAGGCTGTCGTTGAGCGGCCACCCCTCGATCAGGGCGAAGCCGAGCGTGCCGGCGAGGGTGACCGCCAACAGGAGCGCGATCGCGGTCGCGAAGCGGCGATGCGGGGATGCCATCAGGCGGCGCGGCCGGTCACCGTACCTTCCACGCGCCGAGCATCGCTTCCACCTGCGCGCGCTCCTCGCCGGACAGCTCGGCCAGCGGCGGGCGGCACGCGCCGGACGAGAAGACGCCGAGCAGGCGCAGCCCCTCCTTGATCGCCGGGATCGACCGCCCCGGCTTGGCGCGCAGCGCGGCGAGCGGCGCGAGCTGCTCCCGGATCGCGCCGCTGCGGTCGCGGTCGCCGGCGCCGGCCGCCTGCCACAGCTCCATCGACAGCGCCGGCGCCAGGTTGACGGCCCCGGTCGAGAAGGCGGCCGCCCCCTCCATCGCGTAGTACGGGAACAGCCCCTCGCCGCCGCAGACGCCCACCATGCGGCGGTCCGGGGACGCCCTGCGCTGCGCGGCCATGAACGCGCGGAACCACTGCAGGTCGCCCGATTCCTCTTTCACGGCGAAGACGTTGCCGGTCTCGGCCAGCCGGCAGGCGGCCTGCACGCTCAGGGGCGCGGCCTGCGTCCGGTACAGCATGAAGCCGATGTCGGCCGACTCGGCGACCGCGCGGCTGTAGCGCTCGGCGCCGGCGTCGGTCATGCCGAACATCGGGTCGACCATGGTGATCTGCGCCGCCGGGCAGCCGAGCCGCTGCGCGGCGCGCGCCTGGGCGGTCGCGCGGCCGATCGACCCGCTCACGGAGGCCAGCACCAGGGCGCGGCCGTCCGCCTCCTGCACGGCCGCCTCGGTCACGGCGCGCCACTCGTCCATCGACAGCGAGAAGCACTCGCCGGTCCCGCCGCACGGGGTGATGGCCGGCACGCCGTGCTGTAGCAGGCGGCGTATCAGGCGGCGGAAGCTGTCGAGGTCGACCGGCGCGCCGGGACGGTCGTCAGTGAACGGGGTGGGCGGGTAGGCGATCGGGCCGGCCAAGCGTGCCGGCAGCGCTGCGCGGTCCATCGACGCGCAAGCGTGCCACATCGCGGCGCGCGGCGCAGCACGCGCGGTGGGCTACGGAGCGGTCTGCGCGCGCGTCAGCCGCCGGCCGGCCGGTCCGTCGTGGTCACGGTCCCCGCCGCGCCCCCGGTGATCGGTTCACCGGATTGCAAGGACATGGCGCCAAGCGCCAGGGCCAGTGCCACCACGAACGCCGTCACGATGGCCGCTACGCGTTTCCGCCACCGCGCCGTCGCATCCTCTCGGCGAGCGCTCATCTGCATATCTCCGTATACGGCAGACTTCGGCAGCGACTTGAGCGTGCGAGCCGGCCGACCTGCTCCCTGCGCCGCCGTGATCCGCGGCGTCGTGCGGGTATACTGCGGGGGATGGCGTCGCGCATGGCCGGGATCGAGCCGGCGTTTCCGTGTCCGCTGCCGTTGGCGGCGGTGCCGGCCAAGTTCCGCGAGCTGATCGGCCTGGACGCGATCCCGGACCGGGTAGACTTCGCCGCCGCCGGCACCGTGGTGGAGGACGGTCTGGCGCTGACCCGGCTGCGCTACCGCAACTGCATGGGCGAATCGATTCACGCCATCGCCATCCTGCCGGCCGAGCCGGCCGGGACGCTGCCCGGGGTCGTCTGCACGAACGGCACCTCCAGCACGGCCGAGGACGTGGCGCATCCGCTGTACCACCGCAAGGCCCCGCACCACGGGCCGCTGTATGGGTGGGGGCGGGAGATGGCGCGGCGCGGGTTCGCGGTGCTCACCTTCACGCCCAAGGGGGCTTCGGCGCGGCGCGGGACCCAGGAAGCGTGGGAGGAGGAACAGAAGCTGCTGCTGCCGTTCGGGCGGTCGCAGCTGGCGGTGGTCGCCGACGAGGCGGTGCGCGCCGCGTGGGTGCTCGGCGCTCTGGACGGCGTCGATCCGTACCGCATCGGGTTGACCGGCATGTCGCTGGGCGGCTGGACGTCGTGGCTGGGCATGGCGGCCGCCCGGTGGGTGAAGACGGCCGCGCCGATCGCCGGCGGCCTGGGAACGATGCGCGCCAACATCGACCACGGTCTGGTGTGGCGTCACTCCTCGTTCGCCTTCGTGCCGCACATGTTGCGCTACTTCGACCACCCGCAGCTGATCGCGGCGACGATCGCCCCGCGGCCGTTCATGATGGTCGCGCCGCTGGCCGACGAGGACATGCCCGGCGACGGGGTCGACGTGTTCGTCGATTACGTGAGCCGGGCGTACGCCCGGGCCGGCGTGCCGGAGCGGTTCCTGGTCCACCGGCCGCCCGGCCACCACGTGTTCGCCATGCAGTACTTCGAGTGGGCCGTGGAATGGTTCCGGCGCTGGCTGTAGCGTGCTGAGCCATGGCTGACCGGAGCGCGGACTGGTTCAACCAGGCGCGCCGCGATCTCGACAGCGCGCGAGCTCAGCGTGACGCCGGGTTCCATGAGTGGGCGTGCTTCATCTCGCAACAGTCGAGCGAGAAGGCGGTGAAAGCGGCCTTCGGGAAACTCGGCGGCGATGCCTGGGGTCACTCGATCGTCGATCTGCTCAGCGCCCTGCAGGAACGGGTCGAGGTTCCCGGCGATCTGCATCGATCGGCCGTCGAGCTCGACCGCTACTACATTCCGGCGCGGTATCCGAACGGCTGGGCGTCGGGCAGCCCGGCCGACTACTTTGCGAAAGAGGACGCTGATGGCGCCATCTGTCATGCGCAGAAGATCGTTCGGTTCTGTCACGGTATTCTGGCTCGACCGGGACCTGCTCAAGCGCCGGCTGGCGGCAGCGGCGCAGAAGCTGGGGACGGAGCATGAGAAGGTAACGCAGGTCGTCCTGTTCGGCTCCGTGGCCGCCGATCGAGCCGTCCCGTCGAGTGACGCCGACGTCCTGATCGTGGTCCGCGATTCCACGGAGCGCATCATCGATCGCGCGCCCGCGTTTCATGGCTATTTCGGCGAGATCGGCGTCGGCGTCGACCTGTTCGTCTATACCGAACCGGAGATTCGCTCGGAAAGCATCCCCGTGGCCGTCACGGCGCTGCGCACCGGCCTCGTCCTCTACTCCGAGCCGTCGCGTGCCCGGTAGCGTCGGACGACACGGACGATCGAGTTCGCAGGAGGACCTGATATGCGCGCCATCTTCACCGGCATCGAGTACGCCGGCAAGACGACCCTGATCGATCTGCTCGGCAGCTATTACGAGGCGCGCGGCCTGCCCGCGCACTATGACGATCACTTCAGCCTGCCCGACCGCACGCTCGGCGAGGAGTCGCGGAAGCTGCTGCTCGACGCTCCCGACGACATGAAGGAGCGCTATCAGCGCATGCAGATCCAGTTCCACGTCGAGTTGATCGAGTTCATCCAGAACCCGCTGTTCGGCGGTTGGTTCATCGAAGAGGCGGTCTATTGCGACATCTACGGCGCAGACCCCGACAGCCCGTACTACCGCCGCTACCGGCACGTCAAGCAGCGGGTCTACGAGGCGCAGATCTTCGAGCGCCGCCTGCCGGACGTGGTGCTGTTCCACCTCACCGCCGACGACGGCGAGATCCGCCGGCGCATGCGCGCCGCCCCGCACGAGCACCAGGTGATCCGCGAGGCCGACATCGGCCGCGTCAAGGAGCGCTTCGCCGAGGAAGTGGAGCACTCCCTGTTCCGCAAGGTGGGCCGGGTCGTCGACCTCGACACCACCGGCCGCACGCCGGCGGAGTCCCTCGACGAGCTCCTGCTCGCATCCGAGCCGCTGGTCACCTTTGGCGAGCTGGCGTTGCGCGCCCTGCCGGTCCCCGGCGGCAAGCAGCGGGTCGTCTACCGCAACGGCGTCCGCACCCTGCTGCCGGCAACCGACTGAACGCCCTGCGCGCCGGCGGTCAGGCGCGGCCGGCGGCGGCGAGCCGCTTCTCGGCCGCGGTGGTCCGCTTGCGGATGCGGAGCGGCACGTGCGGTTGCGCGTCGGGATCGCTGTCGGCGCCGCTTTCGCGGTCCAGGAACAGCGGAAAATCGGTCGCGTCCGGGTTGGTCAGGCCGTGCGGGTGGCGATAGCTGCGCATGATGATGCGCTGCTCGCGGTCGAGCGTAGCCAGCCAGTCGTCGTCGGAGAAGTAGTGATCGCCGGCGGTCACCCAGCTCGGGCAATACGAAAGGAAGAAGTTCTTGCGCTCCACGTCGGTCTCGTTCGGCTCGACCCGATGCCACAGGTTGCCGTCGTAGACGGTCAGCGTGCCGGCCTTGACGCACAGGATCTCCTCGCCCGGCGCGCTGTCGTGGGTGTGGTACTGCTCCAGGCGCTGCCAGCGGTGGCTGCCCGGCACGTACACGAAGTTGCCCATGCGCGGAGCGGGCAGGTCGGTGAGCCAATAGCCGACGCTCATGCGCAACGGCAGCTCGGGCGAGAAGACCTGATAGGGGAGCGCGCGCGGGCTGTCCGGGTGCCAGGCATTGCGATCGGTGCCGCGCGCGCGGATGCGCACGTCGCTGCGGAGCAGCTTCAGCATCTCGCCGAAGACGTCGTACACGTACCCGACGTGCCGGTCGTGGTCGATCAGCCCGGCGATCGCGGGGTCGAGCTCGACCGCGTTGTCGAGCCGCAGCGATCGCCCCGGCCGGTAGCTCGGTTCCGCCGCCGCCACCCGATCGACGGCCGCCAGGTACTGGTCGATCTCCTCCGGGGACAGCGCGTTCTCGATCCTGATCAGGCCCCGCTCCCGGAACTCCCGCCACTGGCCGTCGGTGAACCCCCGCGGGGCGATGCGCAGTCTGTCTTCGCTCATCGGGATACCGTGCCCGAAAACGGCAGGTGACGGAACCGCCCCGGTGCGGGCGCCGGCGGCGGGGTAGACTGGACGCCATGGAACGGACATCGACGTCGCCGGACCGGTACATCGCTTCGCTGCCGGCGGCGGTGGGCGCCGACATGGCGGCGCTCGACGAACGGATCACGGCGGCGCTGCCGGGGCATGCTCGCTCTCTGTGGGAGGGCGTCTTCTGGGGCGGCAGCGAGCAGCGGATCATCGGCTACGGCGACCTGTCGTACGTGCGCTCCGACAAGCAGGAAGTGCGCTGGTTCCTGGTCGGCCTGGCGCGCCAGAAGAACTACTACAGCGTCTACGTCAACGCGGCCGACGGCCGGCGCTACCTAGCGGAGGCGTACGCCGGCCGGCTGGGCAAGGCCAAGGTCGGCAAGAGCAGCATCAGCTTTCGCAAGCTCGCCGACGTCGATCTGGACGTGCTGAGCGAGCTGCTGGAGCGAGCGGGAAAGCTCCCGGCGGCCGGCGGCTCCGCGTGACGGGCCGCGACGCGGCCACGTCGTCGAGGCGCACATCGTCACCGCGGTTCGTGCGGTATATCCTGGAGACGGGACCTGATGACACGCCCGAGGAGATGGGCGAGCTACTGAGCCGCACGGCGGCAGGAGGGGAGTTGATGACGAGCGGCGAGCGGCTGCGCCAGGAAGGGCGCGACCAGATGCGCGACCAGATGCGTAACGAGATGCGCGCAATTGCCGAACAGCGGCACCGCGAGGGCCGGAGCGAAGGCCGGCTGGAAGGTCAGCGCGAGGGGCGGTTGGAGACGATCGACGGTCTCCTGCGGACTGGCGTCGACTGGTCGGTGATCGAGCGGGCGATCGGGATCGGCGAGCAGGAGTACCGGCAGATCAAGAGCCAACCCAACGGCGAGGCGGCGGCAGAGGGAGACGGAACCTGACGACACGCCCGGAGATCGGTCGGGCTAACGGCTCGGGATCCCGGCCGATCGAAGCGCGGCGCACCATTCGCCAAGGGCCGCCCGACGCGATGCCGGCGTGTTCCAGTGGAGCGGCCGGGGGCTGGTCGACGGCAGCTCGGTCACTTCGGCATGCAGAGCGCCGAAGTGCCGCCGCCATTCCCGCGAGCGGCGGCCGTTGAGCAGGATCGGGAACGGACCCCGCCCGGCCAGCAGCGGTCCCAGCGCGTTGGGCTCCGCATCCCGGATGCGGTCGTCGCCGGAGCCCTGCCGCCGCACGCGCGCGTACAGGTCCCAGATCGCCAGGCCGCCGCAACGCACCGCGGCGACCCGCTTCGCGTACGGGGCATCCGGGTCGTCGACCACGCCGCAGTGCGCCAGCACCCGCCAGAACCGGTTCTGCGGGTGCGCGTAGTACTGCCCTGACGCCAGGGAGGCGGCGCTCGGAAAGGAACCGAGCACCAGAGCGAGCAGCGGGCCGCCGGGCAGGATCGGCACCAGCCCCCGCAGCAGCGGCGTCACAAGGTGCCGGCGCCGTCGAAGCCCATCCCGCGCTGCTTCATGCTGACGAAGCCGCGCGTACCGATCACGACGTGGTCCAGGAGCTCGATATCGAGCAGCTCCGCGCTCTTGCGGATGCGGCGGGTGACGGAGATGTCTTCCGGGCTGGGGGTAGGGTCGCCGGACGGATGATTGTGGACCATGATGAAGTTGGGGCTGTTCTCCCTGATGGCGGGCCGCAGCACCTCCGCGACGCGGACGGACGCCGCGCACACCGTCCCCCGGTAGAGCTCGCGAACGAGCAGCACTTCATGCTTCGTGTTCAGCAGCAGGATGCGGAGCTGCTCCTGTTCCAGATGCGCCATCTGCGGCCGGAGCAGATGATAGACGTCATCCGGCTCCCTGATCGCCGGCCGGTCGGCGGTCGTGGGGCCGGCCGCGCGCCGGCCCATCTCCAGCGCCGCCAGCACCTGGCACGCCTTCGCCTGGCTCACCCCGTCCAGCCTGCAGAGCTCCGCGAACGACGCTCGGGCAAGGCCGGCCAGACCGTCGAATTCGGAAAGCATGCGCGCGGAGAGCTGCATGACGTTCTGTCCCGTGACGCCGGTGCGCAGCAGGATGGCGAGCAGCTCGGGGTTGGAGAGCTGACCGGCGCCGGCCAGACGCAGCCGCTCCCGCGGCCGTTCCTGCACCGGCAGGTCGCGTATCGTGAGGGTCGGGCCGGCGGCGCCGGTGACGCCGTCGAAGTCATCGTGACGTTCCATCTACACTAATACCGGCTGCGCGTCCGCAGCGCTTCACGCGGCCCCATGACCGCGACCGATCAGGAGAAGTCGAGGTTCTCGGTGATACGGGTGCCGTCGCGCGAGAACTCCTCGACGTAGCGCCGGATGCGCTTGCGCGCCTCGTCGAGATCGTGGTTGTTCAGGTTCAGGTTGAGCAGGTCGATGTACCACGGCGCCTTGACCGGACTGGCGACGTAGACGCCGGCGATCTCCCGCGCGATCGGCAGCGTGGTCGTCTTCGAGTCCTCATGCACGTCGCGGTCGGCCGCCACCAGCAGCTTCGCGTACTCCTCGTCCAGCAGCCGCGCGAACAGCCCCGCGTCGAAGCGCGCGCCGGCGGCGACGCCCAGTTCCGGGTCGGCGTCGGTCAGCGCCGCCTCCTTGTGCAGCCACTCCCACAGGATGCTCAAACGGATCTCGCCGGTGGCCATGTCCTCCATCAGGTACAGCACGTCGTCATCGCCGAAGTGATCGGCCGGCTTGAGCGCCGCCGCCTGCATGCCCTGGCCGAAGGCGTTGCCGTACTGCAGGGCGACGCTCAGCAGGTCGCGCGCGCCGCGGATCGTGCGCGGCGCCGGCTCCAGCTCCAGCAGCCGGTCCGCGTCCGCGGCGGAATGGGTGAGCGGCGGGAACCGCCGGCCGAGCTGATTGACCTCCCCGACACGCTCCCAGACCGGTCGCACGACGTGCACCATCTTCCAGTGGGCGACCCACTTGCCGCTGGCGCCCGCCTGCTGCTCCCGTTCCGCGCCGGCCACCGCCTTGGCCATCGACGCCGCGACGCCGGCTGCCGAGCCGACCGGGATGTTCGGCTCCATGCCCCCTTGCCAGAGGGCGCAGCGGCCCGCCGCGTCGGGGGTGTTCACGGCGCGCCGCACGCGGTCCTCGTAGGCGTGCATGTAGCCGTAGGTCATGGTGATCGCGTCGATGTTGGGGTTCACGAACCGGTCGTCCCACGCCATCGCGTCGGCGACGCTGTTGATGTAGTCCCAGCGGCCGGTGTTGAAGCCCACGAAGCGGGCGCCGAGCGCGGCGCGGATCTCCATGAGCTGAAACGAGGCTTCGAGCTGCTCGACCAGGACGTAGGTCTTCACCGTGCCGGCCGCCAGCCCCAGATGGCCCTCCAGCGCGGCGAGCAGCCGGTGCCAGAAGGCCGCCTCCGCCGCGGTCTGGATCTTGGGCAGGTAGAGCACGACCGAGGCGCCGCGCGCGCGCAACGCCGCCTGGTTGGCCGTCACGTACAGGGCGGCGTCGACGATCGAGGCGGACAGGCCGGCGCCGTCCGCCATGCGCACGTGGCGGTCGTCGAGGTGCAGGCCGCGCGCGCGGAAGATCGTCGTGGTGCGGTCGAGCTGCGCGCGCCAGTCGTCGATGATCGGCCGCTTCAGGAAGGCGCGCGCCCAGGCGTTCATCTCCACGGCGACCCCCTCGGCGGCGGCCAGGAACTGGGGCGCGCGCGCGATGCCCAGGCGGAGGTTGCGCTGGTTGTCGAGCGACATCGTCGTCACCTGCCCCAGGGCGTCCTCGCCGTCGAACATCCAGCCGTCGGCGCCGGACAGCAGGGCGTAGGCGACGTTGCGGATGCTGCGCGGCAACGGCGCGTCGGGCTTGGCGCCCGGCCCGGTCCCCTGGATCCACTGCCGCTGCAGGTCGCCGGGAATCGCGCTGCCGGTGAACCGCCCGGCGCGGGCGTCGGCCGCGGTGAGCCCCGTGCCGGCGATCGTCGCGTCCGGGGGGAGGAAGTCGATGCGGCGCCGCTCGCGCGCCCGTTCGGCGCGGCGGTCGATGCGCCGGCGCATCAGGTCGAGGCGTGGTTCGTTGAGTTCCGCCAGCGCCGTGATCGCGTCGAGCGCCGCGGCGGTATAGACGTCGTCGTATCGCCGCGCCAGATCACCGCGGATCTGCACGGTTCGGTTCGTGGAGGCCATCGAGGCGGTATAGTAACGGCTGAGCGCGATCTTCTCAGTGTCCTTCTCAGCGTCATCCTCGGTGTCGGAATCCCACTCCCTCCCGCCCGCCAACCTGCTGTTCATCCTCTCCGATCAGCACAACCGGCGCGGCCTCGGCTGCTACGGCGGCGACGGCATCACGCCCAACCTGGACCGCCTGGCCGCCGGCGGCGCCCGCTTCTCCGCCGCCTACACCAACTGCCCGCTGTGCGTACCGGCGCGCGCCTCGCTCGCCACCGGCCGCTACGTGCACGACGTCGGCTACTGGGACAACGCCCATCCGTATGACGGCCGCGTGCCGAGCTGGGGCCACCACCTGCGCCGGCACGGCCTGATCTGCGACTCGATCGGCAAGCTCCACTTCCGGGGCGGCGACGACAACGGCTTCGCGCAGGAGATCGAGCCGCTGCACGTGGTCGACGGGGTGGGCGACCTGCTCGGCTGCCTGCGCTCGGACCCGCCCGCCCGCGACGTGCGCGCCGGCGTCCTGGAGGCCGGCTGCGGGGATTCGAGCTACTTGGCCTACGACGTCCGCAACGCCGACCACGCCGTCGAATGGCTGCGCGCCCACGCCGGCGACCGGCGGCCGTGGGCGCTGTTCGTGGGGTTCGTCTGCCCGCATCCGCCGTATATCGGTCCGCCGCGCCACTTCGAACGCTATGACCCGGGCGCGATCCGGGCGATGCCGCAGGAGCGGCCGGCCGACCGGCCCGACCATCCCGCGCTGGCGGAGCTGCGCGACCTGCTCAACCTAAGCGAGCCGCTCTCCGCCGAGCGGCTTTCGATCTACCGGCGGGCGTACCTGGCGGCCTGCACCCATCTGGACGAGCAGATCGGCCGCGTGCTCGCCGCGCTCGACGCCTGCCGGCTCCGCGACCGCACGCGCGTCATCTATACCTCCGATCACGGCGAGTCGATGGGCGCGCGCGGCCTCGCCGGCAAGCTGACCATGTACGACGAGTCGGCCGCCGTGCCGCTGATCATGGCCGGCCCCGGCGTGCCGGCCGGCCGTACCGTCGCCACCCCGGTGAGCCTGGTCGACTGCTTTCCCACGGTGCTGCGCGCGACCGGCTGCCCGCTCCCGGACGAGTCGGCCGCGCCGGTGCCGGGCGACGACCTGCTCGCCCTGGCCGCAGCCGGCGACCGCGACCGCACCGTGTTCGGCGAGCACCACGCGGTCGGCTTTCGCCGCGCCGTCTACCTGCTGCGCGACGCGCGCTACAAGTACGTCCACTACGTCGGTATGAGGCCGCAGCTCTTCGACTTGGCCGCCGACCCGGGCGAGGTCGAGGATCTGGCCGGGCGACCCGAGCACGCCGCGACCGTGCGCGGGTTCGAGCGGCGCCTGCGCGCCATCGTCGATCCGGACCAGGCCGACGCGCGCGCCCATGCCGACCAGCGGCGCAAGGTCGCGGACTTCGGCGGCCGCGAGGCGGTGATCGCCCGCGGCACCTTCGCCAACTCGCCGACTCCGGACGAGGCGCCCAAGTGGGAACGGCAGGCGGCCGGATGATCGGGTAGAGTCGGCACGGGTTCTGCCCCGCATGGCCGCCGGTCTGCGGGCAGCCGTACCAGGAGGAATCCGAGTCATGCCCCTACGCGTCACCGTCTGGAACGAGTTCGTCCACGAACGGAGCAACGAGTTCGTCCGCGGCATCTACCCCGAAGGCATTCACGAGCAGATCGCCGGTCACCTGCGCGCGCAGGAAGGGCTGGAGGTTCGCACCGCCACGCTCGACCAGCCCGATCACGGACTGACCGCGGAGGTGCTCGACGCCACCGACGTGCTCATGTGGTGGGGCCACGCCGCCCACGACAAGGTGCGCGACGACATCGTCGACCGCGTGCAGGATCGCGTCCTGCACGGCATGGGGCTGGTGGTGCTCCACTCCGGCCACTTCTCGAAGATATTCAAGCGCCTGATGGGCACGAGCTGCGGCCTGACGTGGCGCGAGGCGGCCGAGCGCGAGCGGCTGTGGGTGGTGAGCCCGAACCACCCGATCACGCAGGGCTGCGGGCGCTTCATCGAGATCCCCAACGCGGAGATGTACGGCGAGTTCTTCGACATCCCCGACCCGGACGAGCTGTTGTTCGTGAGCTGGTTCGAGGGAGGCGAGGTGTTCCGCAGCGGCGCGGTGTGGCACCGCGGCCGGGGCCGCGTCTTCTACTTCCGGCCGGGTCACGAGACCTATCCGATCTTTCACCATCCGCAGGTGCTGCGCGTGCTGGCCAACGGCGTGCGCTGGTGCGCGTTCGGCGGCAACGACCGGATGGTGAGCATCGGCCAGGCGCCCAACCAGAAGGAGCCGTTCGAGGAGCTCTCCCCCAAGGACTACGTCGTCGGCGCGCTCCGGCATCCGCCGGCGTCCGGCGCGTAGTGCCGCCTTCGCTGCCGAAGTGCGCCGCGACGAGTCCGCCTGCGTCTTCGCCGCCGAAGTCCGCTCGGCACCAGCGGCCCGGGCGGTCCGGATGTCGATGCGGCGCTGCCGTTGCGCCGTCAGACCTTAACGCTTGACCGCCGCCGGGGTTGTCAGCTTGGGATCGCGTGCTACCATGGCTCCGCTCGGCGTCGGAGCCGACCGGGGAGGAGGAGATCGTGGGTAGAGACTTGAGGTTGTCGCTGTTGCTGGCCGTCGCTGTCGCCTCCCTGATGGCGTGCGCGCCGGCGGCGCGCACGCCCGCCACAACCACCGACCCGGCCCAAGGGGGGGGGGGGGGGGGGGGCAGCCACCGAGTGAGCCGACGCCAACTCCGCAACCGGCAGAGAGGAGCTGGACGATCAGCGCGGCGGACTTTGGTAATGATGAACTGAATCTGGTGGGCGAAGTGTCCAACCGTTCCACGTATGCCTGGGAGCCGATCACCGCCGGCGCCGAAGTGAACGTTTCGATCGACGGACACGATCTGCCGTTCACGAGCACGAGTACGGAGCCGGTCTTCGCGTCCGACATCTCCGGCGCGGAGTGGTCGGTTGCCGCCGAGGTTCGGGCGGGCGCGGTGACGCTGGTGCTCACCGCTCCGGATCAGACCGAAAACCTGGGCTTCGTGGAGTCGGTGAGGCTCACGAACGGGGGGAGCGGCTACACCTCGGTTCCCACCGTGACGATCGCGGCGCCGCCGGCAGGCGGCACCGCGGCAACAGGCGCCGCGGTGGGGCCCGGCGGCGTGGCGCGAGTGCAGATGGGGTCGGAACGCGGCTATTATTACTCCGGGTGTTGCCCATCCGTGACGTTCGGGGCGGCGCCGTCCGGCGGCACCACGGCGACCGGAACGACGACGATGACAGTCGAAGTAGTCAGACCGATTTTCTCGAACCTGGGGAGCGGTTACACTTCTCCCCCAACCGCGACGATCGACCCTCCGCCGGCCGGCTCAGGCGGCACCCAGGCAACCGTAACGATCCTTATACAGAACGGTCGAGTTTACGCCTATGACATGGGGGACCGGGGGAGCGGCTACAGCCTCACGTCTCCCCCTGCCATTACGTTCTCGGGCGGAGGGGGCAGCGGTGCGGCCGCCCGCATGGAGGTGGCGCACCGAAAAGTAACCGGAGTGACGATCACGAACCCCGGGAGCGGCTACACGTCCGCCCCGACCGTGACCTTTCAGACCTCGACGGGCGGTGGTTCTCCCCGGACGGCAACCGGCAGCGCGGTGCTGCAAACCCAGGTCACGTCGGTGACGGTCACGAACGGGGGGAGCGGTTACCCGTCACCGCCCGCCGTTACGATTACGGGCGGAGGGGGCAGCGGCGCGACCGCCAGGGCAATACTGGCGGAGGAGGGCAACGATCAATACCACAACCTGTTCTGGGCGCGCCAGACGCTGGCGGGCAAGCGGCTTCTGGTGAGAATTCCGGCGCAGACAGCGGATTAGGCTGTGGCGAACATCCCCATCCGGGTCGGTCCGGTCACGGCCGGGCGCGCGGAGCGCGCGGCGGCCGAGTGGTCAGCAGCAGCGCCGCCGCCGCGATCGCGAGTGCGGTCACCAGCAGCCACGAGCTGCGGTAGTCGCCGGAGGCGTCGCGCAGGGCGCCGGCGATCGGTGCGCCGAGGCCGCTGGCCAGGAAGATGAACGGCAGCACTACGCCGCGGATGGCGCCCACGAACCGCCAGCCGTAGTACTGGGCCCAGATCACGCCCTGGACGACCATGTAGAGACCGACCCCGCAGCCAAACAGCAGCGTGGAGACGAACAGCAGCGGCGTCCAGGCCGGCGCCGCTGCCATCAGCGCTACCGACGCGCTGAACGACGCGCATGAGACGAACCCCACGATCCGGGCGTCCAGGCGCTCCACCGCGAAGCCCGCGGCCAGCGCCATGACGGTGGCCGTGCCGGCATCCAGGCTGAACGCCAGCGACACGGTCGCCGGGTGAAAGCCGAGCTCGATCCAGTGCGGAATGCGGTGCACGCTGGCCGCGCCCAGCAGGAACCCCAGGATCGCGAACGCGGCGCTCAGCTTCCACGTGCCGGCCGTGCGCATCGCCTCGCTCAGGGTCCAGTGGTGCCCGGACTCCGGCGAATCGTTCGCGTCCGAAACGGCGGATCGAGCCGCGCCGCCGTTCCGGGTCCGCGCCGGCGGGCCGCCGTCAGCTTCGAGCCCCAGGTCGCTCGGCTGGCGGCGGAGCAGCAGCACCAGCGGCAGGGTGGCGGCCGTCAACCACGCCAGCGTCACCCAGGCCGATCGCCAGCCGCCGTCGCTGATGAGCGCCTGGGTCACCGGCACGAAGATCGCGCCGCCGATCCCCAGGCCGAGCTGCACGATCCCCGTGGCGCGGCCGCGCAGCCGGATGAACCACTTGGAGACCGGCACCGTGGCGATCAGCGCGCCGCCCGCCGGCGCGGTCCAGCCGGTGACGCCCAACGCCAGCAACACGCCAAACAGCACCGCCGCCGACTGCGCGCGGGCCATCAGCAGAAGCCCGGCGGTCGCCACTACGATCGCCAGCAGCATCGGACCGCGCGGCCCGCGGCGGTCGAGCCAGCGGCCGATCAGGACGCCGCTCGCGCCGCTCGCCCACAGGCGCATGGTCTGCGCCCAGCCGATCGCCTGTCGGGAGAGGCCGAGTTCCTCCGCCATCGGGATGACGAACAGGCCGAAGTTGAGCGTGCCGCTGGCCTGGCCGGCGGCATTGAGCACGAAGAACGCGGCGACGATCACCCATCCGTAGTAGAACCGCCCGCTTCGTGCCGTCATCGCCGCGCCGCCGTACTATACTCGCCGCCGTGCCGCTGACCGGTTCGGTCGTCGTGGTCGGGAGCGTCAATACCGACCTGGTCGCCTACGTCGAGCGGCTGCCGGCGCCGGGTGAGACGGTGGGCGGCGCCCGGTTCGCGGAGACCGCCGGCGGCAAGGGGGCGAATCAGGCGGTCGCGGCGGCGCGCGCCGGTGCGCCGTGCGCGTTGCACGGCGCGGTCGGCGACGACCCGTACGGCAGAGCGCGCACCGCCGACCTGACCGCCGCCGGAGTGGTGACCGATCACGTGGCGGCGCTGCCCGACCACCGGTCGGGGGTGGCGCTGATCTGCGTCGACGCCCGCGGCGAGAACCAGATCGCCGTGGCGCCCGGCGCCAACGGCGCCTTTCGACTCGATGCCAACGCCTTCCGCGCCGACCTGGGGCCGGGTGACGTCGTGCTGCTGCAGAACGAGATCGACGTGAGCGTCACGATGGCGGCGGCCGCGCTGGCGCGCGAACGCGGCGCGGCGGTGATGTGGAACGCCGCTCCCGCGCTGACGGCGGTCGGAGCGGCCGAGCGGGCGGCGATCGCGGGCGTCGACTACCTGATCGTCAATGCGGGCGAGCTCGATGCGCTCACTCCCCGGCGGTCCGGGGAGTCGGCTGCCGAGGCGGCGCGCCGCGCAGCAGCCGGGCTCGGCTGTTCGCGGGTGCTGGTGACCCTCGGCGCGGAGGGCGCGGTGCTGGCCGACGCGCACGGAGCGCACCGCCAGGCCGCGCATCCGGTGCGGGCGATCGACACGGTGGGGGCCGGGGACTGCTTCGCCGGCGTATTCGCGGCCGGGATCGCAGCCGGCCGCGATCCCCGCGCCGCGCTGCGGCGCGCGGTCGTGGCGGCGGCCCTGTGCGTCACGCGTGAGGGAGCGCAGAGCGCCATGCCGTCAGACCGGGAGATACGGCGCGCGGGCGGCGAACCTCTCGCCTGAGCCCGGTCCGAAACGCTGCGGCCCGGCCGGCCGCCGGCGCCCCGGCCGTTACGGCCGAGCCGTTACGACCGAGGCTTTACTACCGGGGCCGAGCGGCCCAGGATACCGCCATGGCCTCCGCTCACGGTCCCGCCGGCTCCCGCTCGTTCAAGGTGGCGTTCATCGGCGCCGGCAGCATCGGCTTCACGCGCAAGTTGGTCGGGGACATCCTCACCGTTCCCGAGTTCGGCGGCATCGAAATCGCCTGCATGGACATCAGCGAGCGGAATCTGTCGATGGTGGAGCGGCTGGTGCGGCGCGACATCGAAGCGAACGGACGGGACGGGGTGCGCCTTGCCGCGACCCTGGACCGGCGGGAGGCGGTGAGCGGGGCGCGCTACGTCTTCTGCACGGCCCGCATCGGCGGGCTGCCGGCGTTCGCGACCGACATCGAGGTGCCGCTGCGCTACGGCATCGACCAGTGCGTTGGCGACACCCTGTGCGCCGGCGGCATCATGTACGGCCAGCGCGGCATCCCCGTGATCCTGGCGCTCTGCAAGGATATCCGCGAGGTCGCCGAGCCGGGCTGCCGCTTCTTCAACTACTCCAACCCGATGGCGATGCTCACCTGGGCGGCCAACCGCTACGGGCGCGTGCCGACGGTCGGCCTGTGCCACGGCGTGCAGGGCGGCCATGCGCAGATCGCCGACGCGCTGGGGATTCCGGCCGGCGAGCTCGACTACCGCGCCGCCGGCATCAACCATCAGACTTGGTACGTCCAGCTTCTGCACCGGGGCCGCGACGTCTCGGGCGAGCTGCTGGAGGCGTACGAGCGCCATCCCGTCTACCGCCGCACGGAGAAGGTGCGGATCGAGATGCTGCGCCGCTTCGGCTGCTACTCGACCGAGTCCAACGGTCACCTGAGCGAGTACGTGCCCTGGTTCCGCAAGCGCCCGGAGGAGATCCGCGACTGGATCGACCTCGGCTCCTGGATCGATGGCGAGACCGGCGGCTATCTGCGTCTCAGCACCGAGCGGCGCGACTGGTTCGAGGAGGACTTCCCCCGCTGGATGGCCGAGCCGCCCGAGCGGTATACGCCGGAGACCCGCTCCACCGAGCACGGCTCCTACATCCTGGAGGGGCTGGAGACCGGCCGCGTCTACCGCGGGCACTTCAACGTGGAGAACCGGGGCTGCATCGCCAACCTGCCGGCCGACGCCTGCGTGGAGGCGCCGGGCTACGTCGACCGCACCGGCCTCCATATCCCGCTGGTCGGCGAGCTGCCGCTCGGCTGCGCCGCCGTCTGCAACGCCAGCATCTCCGTGCAACGGCTGGCGGTGGAGGCGGCGGTCGGCGGCGACGACCGGTTGCTGGTGCAGGCGATGATGATGGACCCGCTGGTCGGCGCCGTCTGCACGCCCCCGGAGATCGCGCAGATGGTCGACGACCTGCTGATCGCGCAGGCCGAGTGGCTGCCCCAGTACGGCGCGGCGATCGCCGCCGCCCGCGAGCGGGCGCGCTCGGCACCGCGACTGCCGACCCGCGATTGGCAGGGGGCCGCGCGGCTGCCGGTGCGGAGCGTCGACCAGCTCCGCCGGGAAGACGCCGCCAAGACGCTCAAGGCCGAGGAGGAGGCGCTGGCCGCCGGCGAGTGAGGCTTCGACCGTGCGCGTCGGTCAGGCCGGGTCGACCTGAAACGCCGCGAACACCTCGGTCAGCAGCGCCGGCAGCAGCACGAACGGTCCGTCGACGTCGGAGGAGGTCGCCGTATGGGCGTTCTCCGACTCCGGGTAGATCGTCAGCCGATGCGTGGCATCCGCGCCGCGCAACTCCAGCTCCAGCAGCGGCGGCGCGTCGGGAAGGGCGTCGACGAAGCGGCTGGCCCGCATCCTGGCGAGCAGCTCCATCGCCCGGCCGATCGCTGCCGCGTCGCGCTCGCCGCCGCCGGCCGCGTTCCAGGTGGGCGACGCCTCCGGCGTGGGCGGCACGCCGCGCAGCAACTCGACGGCGGCGCCAGCGCCGGCACCCTGCACCGCGATCGTCGTGACCTCGCTCGGCTCGAAGCGCAGGATCGTCCGGTCGCGGAGCACCGAGACCTGCGCGGAGAAGGCGCGGGTCAGGTCGCCGGCCGCCTGGTATACGCGCGGGTCGTCGTCGATCAGCACGTAGGTGTGGCTGTAGGTCGGCGCCCGCTTGCCGATCCGGAGCACCCGCAGGCGGCTCGCGCCTTCCAGGAAGGCGGCGGTGATCGCCTCCGCCTCGCCCAGTCCATAGCGCCCGTAGGTCGGCTCGCCGGCGATCAGGTCGGTCAGCCTGAGGGTGGCCGCGGCGCTCACCATGCCGGCGACGATCGACGGCTCGGCGGCGAAGCCGGGACCGTCGATCAGCCAGCCCCCGTCGGTGCGCTCGAGCGCCACCCGCGCATCGCCGCGCTCGACCTCGACCCGGTCGACGGCGGCCGCCGCCAGCGGCGGCAGGACCGGCAGCTCGTAGTGCAGCCGGTCGTCGCGCCGCGCGGCCAGATAGACCGACAGGGCGGCGATCACCGCCAGCGGCAGCGCGTAGCGCAGCAGCGCCCGCACGACCGGCCTCACGGGACGGCGGCCCGCGCCGCGCCGGTGTCCGCTGCGCCCGGGCCGAAGCGCGCCTGGATGCCGCGCTGGCGCAGCCGCCACCACAGCCAGAGCGCGGCGCCGGCCAGCGCCGCCAGGGCGGGCGGTCCCGCGATCAGGAAGGTCTTGACCGCGCTCTCGGTCGCCGAGGAGAAGGCGCCGAGCCGGCGCACCGGAGCGCCTCGGCCGCGCAGCGCCGCCCGCTGCTCCTGCCCGGTCAGGTAGTCGATCAGGTTGTGGATCAGGATGGTGTTGGGCCCCGGCCGGCGGGCGTCGATGAAGCTGTTGCCAAGGATCGTGGAGGTGCCGATCACGAACAATCGGGCGCCCGGCGCACTCTCCGGCACCACCGGGAGCGCGGCCTGCACCGCGTCGCCGATCAGCGTCCCTCCCTCCTCGCCGCCGTCACCGGCGGGCCGCGCCGGCGGGGTGCGATCGGCGAAGTAGCTGGTGAACCGCCCTTCGGCATAGGCGGCGAGCAGACTGGAGCCGCGGCGGTCGTCCGGCGGCGGCGCGGTGGCGCGGGCGTCGATCAGGTCGGTGCCGCCGGGCACCTCCCAGGCGGTGGCCGAGCTGCGCAGCGCTTCGACGAACCGCGCGTCGGGCTGCGCGCCGGTCAGCTCCAGCGGCGACGCGTTCATCACCAGGAGGTCGTCGAGTCTCCGCAGCGGCAGCCACGAGGTGTCGATGTCCGGCCGGCGCAGCACCGGCACGAAGGAGATGCGGGTCTCGAAGACGCCGCCGCGCTCGTCGGGCTGCCGCTGCACGAACGCTTGCTCGTCGTCGAGTACGTAGCGGGGCAGTACGCGCACGCCGTAGTGGGAGAAGAGCTCCTCCAGCCCGGTCTGCCGCGGTACCGGCAGCGAGCTGCCGCCGCCGAAGGAGGCGGTGGTGAAGATCGAGTGCGTGTCGAGAAAGGCCAGCACCGCGCCGCCGCGCATCAGGTGCTGATCGATCTGAAAGAGCGCCCACTCCGTGAGCGGCTCCTGGGGCGATACGATCAGCAGCGCGCGCAGATCCGGCGGTATCTCCCGGTCTTCGAGCAACAGGCCGCGGTAGCGGTAGTCGCCCGACAGCAGCTCGTACAGGTCCGCCAGATCGACCATCACCGGCTGACGGCCCTCGGTGAGGTTGCCCCGATAGGGCGGCGTGCCGAAGTCCGCCAGGTAGCCGATCTCCGGCTGGCTGCCGAGCAGCCCCTTGAGCGTGCCGTCGACCGATCGTCGGATCGTCTCCGGATCGGCGACGCGCGCGCCCTGCGGCGTCGTTTCGATCAGGTTGAGCGTCAGCGTCTTGCCGCCGGAAGCCAGGACGATGCCGGCGTAGGCGAAGCGTTCCGCGCCGTCGGCGGCGCGCAACGCCAGCGGCGTGAGCTGCAGCCGCAGCGCGTCGATCGGATCGAGCGGGGTCGCAGACGGGTCGACGGCGCTGAAGTCGAGCCGGTCGAACCAGGCGCCGTTCAACTCCTCCACGATCCCGGCCACCGCGGCCGGCAGGGTCTCCAGGCCGGGACTCAGCGAGGCGATCTCGCCCGAGAAGTAGAGCCGCACCGCGATGTCCTCCTCGAGCGCCAGCAGCGCGCTGACGCGCCCGGTGAGGCGGCCGATCGCCTCCGTGATCCGCAGCTCCAGGCCGTCGGTGGTGGTCAGCGCGCCGATCGTCTCCACCAGGTCGCCGTGCACCAGGGCGAGGCCGGCGTAGACCGACCGCACCACCACCTCCGTGCGGTCGACCTGCTCGACCTGTATCGGGTAGATCAGATAGTCGCGCGCCAGCCGTTCGGTCTCCTGCCCTTCGGCGCCGTCGCCGATCGAATGGAAGGTGGTGTTGAAGAACTCGCCGCCGTGCATGGCGTAGAAATCGAACAGATCGCGCACCGCGCGCTCGATGTTGTTGAACGGCGCCTGCAGGTCGGCGGAGAAGAAGGCGCGGATCGTCAGCGGTTCGCGCAGACGGCTCACCGCCGCCACGCTCTCCGGCGCCAGGGAGTGGACCCTGCCCTCTGTGAGATCGACCTGCACGAAGAGGGAGGAGGAGGCGACGTTGACCATCACCACCGCGCCCAGGTAGAGCAGCGGCGGGATCAGCCGGTCGGCGAGCCGGGCGATCCGCCGCGTCGAGCCGGCGCCGTCGCGGGCGCCGGAGCCGGCCGTCATGAGCGCCGCCGGAGCGCGAGGCCGGTGCCGGTCAGGAAGACGGCGATGCCGGACAGGAAGTAGATCAGGTCGCGCGAGTCGAGCACGCCGCGCGCGATGCTGCGGAAGTGGTAGTCGGCGCCCAGGTACTGCACCGCGGCCGTGATCCGGCCCGGCACGTAGATCAGCAGGTCGTCGATCAGGGCCAGGCTCAGCGCGATCGCCAGGCCGATCACGAACGCCACGATCTGGTTGCGGGTCAGGGCGGAGGCGAGCAGGCCGACCGCGCAGTACAGGCCGATGAGCAGCACGGCTCCCGCGTACCCGGCGACCACCGGCCCCCAGTCGAGATCGCCCAGGCGCGCGATCACGATCGGGTACAGGACGGTCGGCGCCAGCGCCAGCGCCGCGAAGCCGACCGCCCCCGTGAACTTGCCGATCAGCACGTCGAGGCGGGTCACCGGCAGGGTGACCAGCGCCTCGAAGGAGCCGGTCGAGAACTCCTCGGCGAACGCCCGCATGGTGACCGCCGGCACGAGCAGCGCCAGGGTGAGCGGCAGCAGCTCGAAGAACTGGCGCAGGTCGGCGCGGCCGTTGAGGAAGAACGGCTGCATGAAGAGCCAGCCGGTCATCACCAGGAAGACGATCGCCACGAGGTAGCCGACCGGCGCCAGGAACACGGCGCGCAGCTCGCGGGCGATGATCGGCAGAACGGCGCGGCTCACGGGCGCAGCTTGCGGCGGGCCCGCCGCCGGGCGCCGGCCGAGCCGGAGGGCGGCCCGGCGCCGTCCCCGGCCGCGCCGTCGTCCGTGGCCGCGCCGCCGGCCGCGGTCAGCTCGCGAAAGCGCTCTTCCAGCGACCGGCCGCGGGTCAGCTCGGCGGCGGTGCCGTCGGCGACCACGGCGCCGCGGTCGATGATCACGATGCGCTGGCAGGTGCTCTCCGCCTCGCTCAGGATGTGGGTGGAGAAGACGATCGCCTTGCGCTCGCCGGCGGCGCGGATGATCGACCGAATCTCGACGATCTGATTGGGATCGAGGCCGGCGGTCGGCTCGTCGAGCACGAGCAGGTCGGGGTCCGCGATCAGCGCGTGCGCCAGGCCCACCCGCTGCTTGTAGCCGCGCGACAGCTCCCGGAACGGCCGGTGGATCACGTCGGCGAGGCCGCAGAGCGGCACCAGGTCGCCGATTCTGCGCTGCCGTTCCCGCTTGCGCATGCCGTGCACGGCGCCGGCGTACTGCAGGTAGTCGTGCACCAGCATCTCCGCGTAGAGCGGCGCGAACTCCGGCAGGTACCCGACCATGCGCTTGACGGCCAACGGATCGACGGCGACGTCCACGCCGCCGACCAGGGCGCGGCCGGAGGTGGCCGCCACGTACCCGGTGAGGATGCGCATCGTGGTGGTCTTGCCGGCGCCGTTCGGGCCGAGCAGCCCGACCACCTCACCGCGGTCGACCGTAAAGGAGACGCCGCGCAGCGCCCGGACCGCCCCGTACCGCTTGGTCAGTCCTTCGACGCGCACCATCGGTCGAACGGCCGGGCCTCCGTCGGCTGGGCCTCCATCGTCGCAACGCTGCTCATGGGGTCAGGATACCGCAGGTGGCTCGCAGACGTCGCGGTCAGCGCTCCGGGAGACGCGCCATGTCGGCGGCGGCGGCGGCCAGGTCGAACCGCGGGTTCCAGCCCCAGTCGCGTCGCGCGCTGGCGTCGACCAGCACCGACGGCAGGGAGCCGAGCATGGCGATGACGTCCGCGCGCGGCTCGAACCGGTAGCGGAAGCCGGGCGCGAGCCGGCAGACGGCGCCGGCGATGTCTTGCGTGGAAGGCGCGAAGGCGTGCAGGTTGTATACCCGCCGGGACAGGCGCGCCGGGTCGGCGTCGACCAGCCGCAGGATGCCTTCGATCACGTCCATCACGTAGATCGACGACACGCGCAGGTCCGGGGGGGCGGGGTAGGCGAACGGCGCGCCGCGGCGGGCGGCGGCGAAGCCGTGCGAGGGGTAGGCGCTCACCGCCCCCGGCGGCGCGTACGGCGACACGACCACCGGCAGCCGCACCGCGCGGAAGTCGAGTCCGGCGGTCCGCCACAGGTAGGCGCCCATCCG
This sequence comes from Spirochaetia bacterium, assembly GCA_965203515.1. Lineage (GTDB taxonomy): Bacteria > Spirochaetota > Spirochaetia > SZUA-6 > Bin103 > CATQHW01. Next base: position 1,617,299 of record OZ241907.1, on the reverse strand, counting down.
CTCGACCGCGACCTTGGTCACCCCGTAGACGGTAGCCGGCCACTGCGGGTAGTCCTCCGGCAGCGGGTCGGGAAGCGCTCCCGCGTAGGTGGCGATGGTGCTGGGAAAGAAGAACCGGCGCACGCCGCGCTCGGCGGCGGCGCGCAGCAGGTCGATCGAGGCGGTGGCGTTCACCCGCCAGGCGGCGGCGGGGTCGGCCTCCGACGAGAGGGTCAGCAGCGACGCCATGTGCAGGATGCACTCGGGCCGCACCTCGTCGACGATCGCCGCCAGGCGCGCCGCATCGGTGACGTCGGCCCGCTCGAAGCGGACGCCGGGGACCGCCGCCGGTTCCCGGTCGAGCCCGGTGACCTGCTTGCCGGCGGCCTGCAGGCGCTCCACCAGCAGGCGCGCCAGGTTGCCGGCGGCGCCGGTGATCAGGTAGCGGGTCACGCGGCGCTCGACGTGAGGGGGCCGCGGCTGCGATCGACGATCGGCAGCGATCCGGCCAGCTCGAGCAGGTCCGGCACGTCGAGCAGCTCGCGCATCCCGAAGCAGAACAGCGGGTATTCCGGGCCGTCCGGGGGCACGTGCGACTCGATCAGGTCGTCCAGCGAGTAGGGCAGCCCGTCGGTGGCGACGCGGGCGAACGCGGCCGGATCGCGCGCGGCGGCGAGCAGCGCCGCCAGGGAGGCGACCCGGCCGCCGGCCTCCACGGAGACCGTTCCGGCGAAGCGCTCGCCGGCCCAGGCCGCCGCGGCGGCGAGCTGGGCGGTCTGCAGCCCCAGGATCGGCCGGCCGATCGTCCGCAGCAGCAGCCCGTACCCGTGCGAAGCGGCCAGCGCGCCGACGCCGATCAGGTCGACGTGCAGGAACGCCTGCCCGGTGTCGCGGGCGCGAGCCTCGGCCTCGGCGGCGGCGGTCGCGCAGGAGGCGGTCGCTCCGCCGGCGTCGCCGATGACCACGGTCGCGCCGGCGGCGTCGTCGGGTACGGCCAAGCGGCCGGGCAGCGGCCAGTAGCCGTCGACCTGCAGGGTGATCTCTTCGACCCGCACGCCCCGATCGTCCCGGACCCAAATCCAGCTCGCCTGCGTGGTGACGGCGGTCACGGAGCTGCGGCGGTACCGCAGCAGCGTGTCGACGTCGGCGCGGGTGGGCCGGCGCGGGCGGTCCGCCTCCCGCTGGCGGAGCTCCTGCAGGCGGTCGGCGGCCAGGGCGCCGAACGTCGTCCGGTGCGCGGGCAGACCGACCCACAGGTCGCGCTCGCGGTACACCTCGTCCCGCCACGGCAGCTCACGGTCCGGCGTGTCCAGGCCGAAGTGGCGGTTGAGCCAGGCGTAGAACCGGCAGCGATTGCCCTGGCCGTAGTTGTGGCCGGGTTCGGTGCCGACGTGCAGTCCGCAGCGGTCGGCCGCGCCCAGCAGCTCGTAGACGCCGCGCGCCGCTCCGTAGGTGCCGGCCGCCGCCTTGTGCGGCTGGAAGCAGCAGTCGTCGTACCGGTTGAAGATGAACAGCACCGGGCGCGGCGCCACCAGCGCGGACAGCACGTCGTAGTCGCCGATCGCGCACAGGTCGGCCGGCAACTGCTCGGCATCGCCCACGTCGGCCGGATCGCGCCGGTCGGCCGCCGGCATGTGCCCGGCGACCGGCACGCTCAGGGCGACCCGCTCGTCGAGCGCGGACAGCACGATCGTCTGCCAGCCGCCGCCGGACAGCCCGGTCATCGCCACGCGCGCGGGGTCGGTCAGCTCGTGATCGAGCACGATGTCGAGCGCGCGCTTCATGGTGAGGTAGAAGACCCCGGCGCCGGCGCGGCCGAGCAGGTCGAGTAGCTGCTGGTGGTTGTGCGGGGCCAGGTTGGTCATCTCGCCGCGGCCGAGCAGCTCCAGACTCAGCGCCGGCAGGCCGCGCTTGGCCAGGTTGCTGCACCGCGCCTGCTTGTGCTCGACGGCGATGCCGCGCGGCTCGTGGCCGTTGACGTCGAGTACGGCCGGGGTCGAGCGGTCGCCGCCCAACGGCGAGGTCGGCTCATAGAGCAGCGCCGGCACCCAGACGCCGGGATACCCTTCGAAGCGGAGCTTGCGGATGCGGTACTCCGGCGCGGGATCGAGCGTATCGCCCCACACCACGCGCGGCGGCTCCTGCAGCAGATCGGCGGGATGGCCGCGCAGATAGAGGTCGAGGTAGCGGGCGCGCAGCCCGGCGGCGCGGGACTCCCACTCGGCCGCCGCGGCCGGCAGCTCCAGGCGCGGGGCGTGGCGGGCCACGTACCCGTACGTGAGGCGGTTGCCCAGCTCGGGCGCGGCGGCGCCGGCGATCATCGGAGCGAGCGGAGCGCTGTTCATTGCGCCCGGCCGTGGTTCGTCATGCATGATTGGCGCAGCAGCATAGCCGCTTGTCGCCGCACGCGCATCGTCTTGGAGGGCGTTACGAACCGGACCGGTTGCCGGCGTCCGCCGCCGTGACGCCGATGACCTTCAGGCGGATGACGACGTCGTGCCGGAAGGGGGCCAGTTCGATACGCGTGGCCGGGCCGCCCCGGAGGCGGTCGAGCGCGACGGTGGCGCCGCTGGTCGGATCGAACGCGCTGGCGGCAAGCGGAGCCTCGGGCAGGTCCAGCACCAGCGCGCCGCCGATCGGCGCCCCCGCTTCGCCGGGCGTCCCCGTCTCGCCGGGCGTCCCTGCTTCGCCGGGAGGCGTGCCCTCGCCCGGATCGGGGACGCCGCGCACGCCGCGGTACTCGCGCGCGTCGGCCACGTAGACCGAGTAGTCCGCGCCCGGCGCCCCGAACGCCGCGGCGACCGTGCCCGGCGGCCAGGAGCGCAGCGCCTCCGGCAGGGGGCGGCTGCGGACCAGGTCGAGGCCGTGCACGTAGGTGGAGAGATGCCGGAACCAGGATCGCAGGTGCGCCTGAGCGTCGGGCGTGCCTTCCTCCAGGAACGGCTGGATCGAGAAGTCGATCACGTCGTAGTGGGCGCCGCACAGCAGGGCGACCCAGGCGCGCTTGCGATGGACGGTCCAGCCGTCCGGGTCGCGGTACTGGCTGGCGACGTTGTCCTCGTCGTGATTGAGCGGCTTGGACTCGCGGCCGGCGGCCAGGGTCAGGTCCCGGAACGCCGGCAGGCGGAGCTGCTTGCTCATGAAGTCGCCCAGGTCGTACTCGGCGCCGCGCAGCCGCGTGGCCGGCAGCGGATGGAGGTTGACCACGTCGTAGTCGATCGCGTCGTAGCTGCGGTCGAGCGTCTGCCGGAACGGCTCGTCCGCGAACGCCTCCTGGCCGGCGATCAGGTGGCGCCGGGCGCCTGGGTGGTCGGCGTCGCGCACCTCCCGAAGCAGCGCGTCCAGCCAGTCGTTCACCTCGCTCACCGTCGGGCCGCTCGCCGCCGGGCCGTCGGCGGCCGGGCTGCCGGCAGCCGGCGCTCGATCGGCAGCCGGCGCTCGATCGGCGGCCGGCGCTCGACCGCCCGGTTCGTTGCAGATCTCGTAGATCACGTTGTCGTACCGGCGGGTCTCCGCGACGATGCGGCGCACGTACGCGCGCTGGCGCTCGAACAGCGCCGGGCGGCGCATGCTCAGGTAGTCGGGGGCCGGGCACGATGGCAGCCCGTTGACGTTGTTGTCGGCGTGCAGGGGGTTCAGCCGCCATACCGAATCGCGGTAGGTGTTGCTGAGCAGCACCACCTCGACCACCACGCCCAGGTCGTCCGCCGTGCCGATGAAGCGGTGCAGGCGCTCGTAGAAATCCGGGTCGTCGCGGTCCAGGTCGAAGCGCGGTTCGCCGTCGAGCGCGAAGCCGGGACCGGTGCGCGCGTACGGGGCCACGTAATCGGGGCTGGCCGGCTTGCAGGTGGAGGCCGGGTTGATCGGGGTCTGCAGCTCGCGGAACAGCGTGAAGAGCCGGGTCAGCGTCATGCCGTTGGCCGCGGCGCCGCGCAGATAGCGCTCGAACCGGAACGGTCGGTTGAGCACGGCGCCGTAGTGCTCGGTGGCGGTCAGCAGCACGAGCGGGCGGCCGCGGTATTCGAACAGCTTGGGGTTGTCGGGATGGATGCGTATCGGTGCCATGGCCGGCGCAGCATAGCGCGCCGGCAACGCGGACGGTGACGGCGCGGACGGTGAACGCGGTGGGCCTCGGGGTCCATACTCGACGGCGATGGAGCGACCGGCGGTGGCCAGCCTGCGGAACGCCGGGGTGAAGCGCGTGGTGCGGTTGCGGCGCAGGCGGGCGCGCGACCGCGAGCGGGCCTTCCTGATCGAGGGCTACCGGGAGCTGCTGCGCGCGGTGGAGGCCGGGCTGCCGCTGGAGGCGGTCTACCACTGCCCGGCGTTCTATCTGGGCAGCAATGAGCCGGCGCTGCTCGACCGGGCGCGGCAGGCGTGCGGCGCCGAGCTGATCCCGGCCGACCGCGCCGTGTTCGCCAAGCTCTCCTACCGCGACCGGCCGGACGGCCTGCTGGCGGTGGCGCCGCAGCCGGACTGGACGATCGACCGCCTGCCGGCGCCGCCGGACGATCCGCTGTACGTGATCGCCGCCGCGATCGAGAAGCCGGGCAACCTGGGCACGCTGCTGCGCACCGCCGACGCGGTGGGCGCCGCCGCCGTGATCGTCTGCGATCCGGTGACCGACCTGTTCAATCCCAACGTCGTGCGCGCCAGCGTCGGCACGCTGTTCACGGTGCCGGCGGCGCAGGCCGGGGCCGCGGCCACGCGCCGCTGGCTGGCCGAGCGCGGCGTGCGCACCGTGGTCACGACCCCGGCCTCCGGCCGCTGCTACACCGACCACGACCTCACCGGCGCCGCGGCCGTGGTGCTGGGCAACGAGCAGTTCGGGTTGGACGGCGCGTGGCTGAGCGGCGATCACGCCGCCGTGTCGATCCCGATGCTGGGCCGCGCCGACTCGATCAACGTGGCCATGGCCGGAGCGGCGCTGTTGTTCGAGGCGCTGCGCCAGCGGCGTCAGGCGGCGAACCGTTGAGCAGACCGGGATTCAGCGCCGCCAGCGCTTCGCGCAATGGCCGTTCCAACACTACTTCCCGGTCCGACGCCCGACCGAGCAGGCTGCCGGGACCGAAGTCCTCGGCGTGGTGCGCGTAGACCGACTCCCACCCGAGCCGGCGCTCCAGGTAGTCGGCGGCGGTCTGCTGGACGAGCGTCTCCTCGGTGTAGCGCGCGGCGCTCATTCCACGGCCCGCATCTCGTCCAGGAGCTGCCGCCCGGCGGCGGTCAGCCGGTACCGCTGGCGGCTGCTGGTGGGCTTGTCGGGAATGGTCATCCCAGCCATCCGGCGGCGAGCAAGGGTTGCATGACTTGGTGCCGGAACTTGGTGCGGTCGCGTCTGCCGGCAAGCGCCATGATTTCCCGTATCGACTTACTTGCAAGGCAATTACGTAAGATATGGACTTGGTGCCGACTTGGTGCCTTCGCGGATCCCGGTCGGCTGAGATCCCGGCCGCGCCGTCCCGGTCCCGCCCGCCGGAAGGTCGACGTACATTCAGACATGATAACCGCGGTCTTCCGAATCACACCGATATCCGGCCACTCATCAGGTGAGGCAGAAGCAAATCACGTGCTTGAGTGAGGTGGAGAGTGGAACGCTTCAAGAGGCGAATCTGTCGAATCACCTCCGACGAGAAGTTGGCAAATTTCGCGACGACCGGATACTCCGGAACCACTATGTCCATCGCGCGAAAGCGCCCCTTGCTGATCTCCGGGTACGTCGTACCCTTCGCATTGCTGCGAATTTCGTTTACTCGACTCATGAGATTGAAGAGGAGATACATCGTCATTCCCGCGTCCCGCGGGATGATATTGATAAATCCCTGGTTCGTACAGACTTCGCGGTCCATCAAGGCGAAATATCCTACTGACGTCCCTGCTCACGGCCTTGCTCAAGTCCTTGCTCGCGGCCTTCCCGCATCCACTGCGCCGGCCACTCCTTCACTCGATCTTCCAGCGTCATCCGTACCTCCCCCAGGTTTTCATCTCCGGCAGCTCCTCTTTCCAGGCTGCCGCCAAACGGCGTCGCCGCGGCGTTCAGCAACTCGTCACTGAAAGCCCTCGGTCGCTAGCCCGCTACGTCGGCATCGCGCCCGAGGAAGAGGAGTGCCTGGTACCGCGCAGGAGAGTTCGACCGGGGTGGCGCCGCATGTGCGCGAGCGCCGTCACGACCGCGCGATCGACGCTATTCGTGCCAGAAATTTGTCGCCGTCGCCGGACTGCACCAGCCAGTCGCCGATGTCGGCCAGTTGATCCGCTTCCCCGATGTCCGCCATCAGAGCCGCCGCGCGCTCGCCGGTCTCGGCGCCGAACCGCAGCGCTGCCATACGGCGCAACAGAGTTCGTTCGTGTTCAAGTCCCTGCTCGCGGCCCTGCTCGCGGCCCTGCTCAAGACCCTCCTCACGGCCCTCCTCACGGCCTTCCTCACGGCCTTCCTCACGGCCTTCCTCACGGCCTTCCTCACGGCCTTCCTCACGGCCTTCCTCACGGCCCTTCTCAAGTCCCTGCGCAAGTCCTTGCTCGCGGCCTTCCCGCATCCACTGCGCCGGCCACTCCTTCACTCGCTCTTCCAGCGTCATCCGTACCTCCTCCAGGTTCTTCATCTCCGGCAGCTCCTCCCCCTCCCGCTTGATCTGCTCGATCGAACTCCGCAGCCAGTCCTCGAACACCCGTCGCAACTCATCGTGCTCCGACCCCGCCAGCCACTCCGCCAGCGCGTTCGCTACCCGCAACAAGTCCTCCGGCGACCGACTCTGCTCCAGCCCCACCACCGCCCGCATCAAATTCCCGCGCGGCACCGAGTCCGCCCCGACCCGCTGCTCGTCCACTACGAAGTAACGCTGCGCCGGTTGGTACGCCGCCAGCCACTGCCCCACCGGCGCGATCAACTCGCCCACCTCCTGCGGCGCCCCCCACGGGTCCGTGCCGTTGTAGAGCACTACCGGCAGCACCGCCGGCAAGCGGCGCGCTTCCTGCCCTTCCCGCCTCTTCCGACTCTCGTTGCGCAGCCACTCCTGGTACATCAGGCTGACGTAGACAAGGATGCGCAGCGCCATGTAGTAGTCATCGCGCGACTGGAACTCCAGCAGCACCAGCAGACAGGTCCACTCGTCTCCCACCCGCAGCCGCCATACGGCGTCCCCGTGGCGCTTCAGCAACTCGTCGCTGACGTACTCGGCCGACAGCTTCTGCAGCGTCGAGAAGTCTACGGTAGCGAGCTGCTCGCCGCTGAAGAAGGCGCGCACGAGGTCCTCGACCATGCGCGGGAAGGCGAACAGCATCTTGTACCGCTCGTCGTATCGGGGACGGGACTCGCGTCCGGGGCTCATTACCGCATCGTAGCAGTATGATCCGGCGAGCGGCAATCAAGAGAAGACGCGCAACGCTTTGAAGTTCTGGCGAATCTTCGCCGCCAGCGTCACCGATTCGGCGTCGAGGTCGTCGAGCTCCGCGTGGATGTTCCGCAGCGTCTGCGCGAAGTCGAAGTCCTCCTCGTCAGGAGCGATGCCGACGTAGCGGCCGGTGAGGAGGGCGTGAAGAACTCGCCGCCGTCATGCGCCTTCTGATCGGCGAACTGGGTGAGGAAGTACTCGTAGATGCGCCCGAAGACATCGCCCGATACCCGCTTCAGCTCGTCGGGGTCGAGGGTGCGCAGGAGCTGGCCGAGGACCTCGTTATCCAGCTCGTGATACTCGCTCTTCGGCAACATGCCGCGCAGGCTCTCGTAGTCGGCTTCGATCGACTCCATGGCGGCGATGATCGCCGCGGCGCGGTCGGCGCCGTCGGGCAGCGCGACCAGGTGGTCGAACTGCGCCTCCGGGCGCAGGAAGATGGCGCCCCGCTGCGAGAAGTCCTGCTTGGCAAGCGGCCGCGCCCGGCCGCCGCGGGTGGGCCGGCCGGCGGCGGCTTCCTCCGCCACCGCCAGGTAGCGGCGGTAGGCGTGGCGCAGGAAGACCAGGCCCATCACCGGCAGGAAGTATTCGTTGCTGGCGTAGTTGGAGTTGGCGCGCAGCGTGTCGGCCGCGCTCCAGAGGCGCCGTTCGATGGCGTCGATGTGTTCGAGCTGCATGCCGATGGCCGTCCGGATGGAGCGCCGCGCCGGTGTGTACGTCCCCGGCTCAGACGACCGCCGGCGGGGCAGACTTGATCCTGCTGAGGTAGTCAGCTTCCGGCTTGAAGGCACCGGGGAAGGCCAAGCACGCCGCCGGCGCCCCGCCTTGCAACAGGTTTCGTACGTCCATGACGTATTATGGCCTGAAGCTGTGCGAGTGCTACAGTACGACGCCATGGCGAGCGACCGGCCCAACGTCGTCCTGATCCTGACCGACCAGCAGCGCGGCGACGCGCTCGGCATCGAGGGCCACCCGGTGCTGCAGACGCCGAACCTGGATTGGCTGGCCGCCTCGGGCGCGCGCTTCACGCACGCGTACGCCGAGTGCCCGAGCTGCGTGCCGGCGCGGCGCACCATGATGAGCGGGACGGCGCCGGCGGCCAACGGTGCGGTCGGCATGGGCCGGGACTTCGACTGGGCGCCGCCGCACCTGCTGGCCGGCGAGCTGACCGCGGCCGGCTATCAGACCGAGATGATCGGCAAGAGCCACGTGCGCGGGCGCGGGTCGAGCCGCTGGCGGTACGGGTTCGAGCACGTGCAGATCGCCGACACCAGCAACTCGGGCGACTACGCCGAGTGGCTGGCCGACCGCGGCGTGCGCGACCGGCACGCCGGCTACGCGCACGGCGTCTCCTCCAATGCCTGGGTGGGCCGGCCCCACCACCTGCCGGAGGAACTGCTGCACACCTTCTGGGTCGTCGACCGCGCCATCCACTTCCTGGAGCACCGCGACGACTCGCAGCCGTTCTTCCTCAATCTGTCGTTCATCGACCCGCACCCGCCGTTCACGCCGCCGCGCCACTACTACGACCGCTACGTCGGCCGCGACCTGCCGGCGCCGCCGGTCGGCGACTGGGCGCGGGACCTGCCGGGCCGGCCGGTGCCGCGCAAGGGCGTCAGTCCCAACGCCTGGTACATCGATCTGGACGAGCACGACCGGCGCTGCAGCCAGGCGGCCTACTTCGGGATGATCAACTTCATCGACGATCAGATCGGCCGGCTGCTGCAGGTGATGCAGGCGCTGCTGCCCGACACGGTGTTCGTGTTCACCGCCGACCACGGCGAGATGCTCGGCGACCATCACCTGTTCCGCAAGACGTGGCCGTACGAAGGGTCGGCGCGCGTGCCGTTCATCGTCAGCGGTCCCGGGCGCGCTCCGCTCGGCTCCGGCGTGGTGTCGCCGGCGGCGGTCGGTCTGCAGGACCTGATGCCGACCATTCTGGACATCGCCGGCGCGCCGGTCCCGGACTCGGTGACCGGCAGGAGCCTGCTGCCGATCCTGCGCGGCGAGGCGCAGGAGGTGCGCGAGTACCTGCACGGCGAGCACGCCGGCCAGTACGATTACGCGCTGGGCAACCACTACCTGACCGACGGCCGCCGCAAGTACGTCTGGTACTCGCAGACCGGCCGCGAGCACCTCTTCGATCTGGACGCCGACCCGCAGGAGCTGCGCGATCTGGCGCCGGCCGGCGGCGCGGAACTGGCGCGGTGGCGCGCGCGCCTGGTCGAGGTGCTGCGCGACCGGCCCGAGGGATTCGTCCGCGACGGCGCGTTGGTGACCGGGCGGCCGCACGAGCTGTTCATCCCCGGCTACGACCCGGCCCGCATGTATCCCTATCTCTGAGCCGCATGGCGAAGGCGAAGGACGGCGGAGCCGCCGGCGACATCCGCGCGCGCCTCGGCACCGCGCGCGAGCGGCTCGCATCCGGCCGGTTCGTGATCACCGCGGAGCAGGCGCAGGCCGGCCAGGCGCGCGCCTACCGGCGGATGGTCGACCGCGGCTTGATCGACGCGGTGACGCTGCCGGACCTGCCGCTGGTCGGACGCTTCCGCGACCTGCTGGCGCGGCGGCGCCCGGCCAGGCGCGCGCCGCGCGAGCGGCTGGAGCGGCGTATCGCCGGCGCGCTGTCGAAGAGCGCCGAGCCGGTGTTCACCGTGTCGGCCAGCCTGCGGACCGCCGGCATGGTGGCGCGGCGGGTGGCGGCGGCGCGCGCCGGCGGCGCGGCGGCCCTGCTGGTGCTGTCCGGCGGCGGGCTGGTGCGCCGGCTGTTCGGCATCGTCAAGCTGGGGTGGCTGCTGCCGCAGAACTCGTTCCGCATCCTGCGCGCGGTGCGGCGCGCGTTTCCCGATCAGCCGCTCTGGGCGGTCGAGAACCCGATCCTGCCGGGGCCGGCCGCGCGCGCGCGCCGCATGCAGCGCAAGGTCGCCGCCGGCGCGGAGGCGATCCTGACGCAGCCGCCGTTCCTGTGGCGCCGGTTCACCCGCTGGCTTGCCGAAGTCGAGCGGCTCGGCGTGACGGCGCCGATCATCTGCGGCGTGCCGATCGTCACGTCGCCGCTGTCGCTGCGCACCTGGCTGTTCCTGGTCGGCTTCACCGGCTCACATCCGGAGACCGACGCCCTGCTCGCGCGCCTGCGGCGGGCGGAGGCGCGCGGCGAGGCGGCCGAGGAGGGGATGCGCTACACGGTCGAGCTGCTGCAACGGCTGCGCGCTACCCCCGGGGTCGCCGGCGTCCACATGATGCCGATCTTCGCCTGGCGGCGCATGGACCGGGTACTGACCGCCGCCGGCCTGGGCCCGGATGACCGGCTGGCGGCCGGCGAGCGCGGATACTAGGGAAGGGTGAGGCGCTATACTCCGACCCCGATGGCGGTAGCGTGAGGATCCAGCCGGAGATCGACGAGGTGGCTGTCGTCGTCCGCGGTGACTTCAACCCGGCGATCTTCACGCCGGCGTGGTTTGCCCTGCACGGTCTCCTGCCGGAAAGCGCCGCGGACAGCGCGAAGCTGGAGATCGCTCATCCGCAGGTGACCGAGTTTTCGACGGATTGGCTTCACCTGCATGTCACGACTGACCGGTTCTCGGCCGACACGGCGCAGGCGCCGCATGTCCGAGTGCGCGACATCGTCGCGCGCGTGTTCGGGGAGCTCCTCGACCACACGCCGCTCAGGGTGATAGGCATCAACCGCAATGTTCACTTTCGGACCGGTAGTTCGGCTGAGCGGGACCGGATCGGCAGAACGTTGGCGCCGGTTGCGCCCTGGGGCCGCTGCGGTCAGAAACTCGGGTTGGACAGCGAGCACGGTGGCATGACGTCGCTCAGGATGTCTCAGCTCCGGCCCGAAGGCAGGCCGCCGGGCGGGCAGATCAACGTTACCGTCGAACCGTCCAATCGAATCGGCCACGGGTCGGGCGTCTACGTCGGCGTCAATGATCACTACCGGATCGACCGTGACGACGCACGCGGCCGCGCCCAATTGATGGGCTTCCTCTGTGACAACTTCGACACTTCATTGCGGCGCAGCGATGATATCATCGATCATATCATGTCGTTGGCGAAGGAGGGTTAGCGCGCATGGCGCATTCCGGCCAGTCGGTGACCGCTGACAGTTTCGCAGAGGATGCGGGCGGCGCCGTTGAGGAGACGGTCAGCGGAGTACCGCCTCTCGTTCCCCGCGTGCCCGAGGAGGCGATACAATCGGCGCTGACAGGGACATCTCCTGCGCAGGACGACGTTTTTGGCACCAGAACGGTGAGATCACCGGCCGTCGAACCTTCGACGCTTTCCTTTCCTGAGCAATACGGCGCCAATGTCCCGCGATCCTCATTTCACGCTCTGCAGGAATGGGAGGGATATGTATTGGAGATACATGGCGGCGAGTTCGTGGCGAGGCTGGTCGATTTGACCGCCGGGTCATCGCATGAGGAGGAAGAGGCGACCATTCCATTGGCCGAAATCTCCGACGGAGATGCCGCAACGTTGCGGGAAGGCGGTATCTTCCGTTGGGTCATCGGCTATCAACGTGATCCTTCCGGAACGAAGAAACGCGTGTCCCAGATCGTGTTCCGCGATCTTCCCCGGCTCACCGAACGCGATTTCCAACAAGGCGGGGAGTGGGCTCGCAAGACGATGCAGGCGCTCAAGATACAAGATATCGATCGGTGACGTACGGCGGGCAACCCCCAAGGGCCGATGAAGTCGAACTGACCCTCATCGGTCCCGGATATGGCGAAAGCGTGGTCATGCACGTCGGCGACGGCGCCTGGATTCTGGTCGATTCCTGTGGACGTTCCGACGCCCCGGCCGCGCTGGACTATCTGCGGGCCATCGGCGTCGATCCGTCCCAGGCAGTGGCGATGATCGTGGCCACCCACTGGCACGACGACCACATACGAGGCCTTGCACGGATGGTGCAGGTCTGTGCGAAGGCATCCTTTTGCTGTGCAATTGTCCTGTGTAACGAGGAGTTTTTGGCCATGATCGACGCTCTTGAAGACCGTCACCATGCTTCTTTCGGCTCCGGCGTGCGCGAGCTACACCGGGTATTTTCCCTACTTCGGGAAGCGTCATCCACGCCCATCTTGGCAGTAGCCAACCGTTATATTCTTGAGAAGGGGACGTGTCGCATCCGGGCGCTCTCACCTGACGACGAAGCGTTCCTCCAGTTCATGAGCGATCTAGGCCGTTTGATGCCAAAGACCGGGCAAGCCGAGACCAGAATCTCCAGCCTCTCTCCAAACGACGCTTCCGTGGTGCTTCGGGTGGAGGTCGGCGACGTTGCGGTACTGCTCGGTTCCGACCTGGAGAAGGGCGGCTGGTTGAAGATTCTGCAGGACAGGACGCGTCCTCCCGACACGGCATCCGCGTTCAAGGTGCCGCACCACGGCGCCGAGACCGCCGACGAACCCCGCGTGTGGAAGCGGTTGCTGGCTCCTGATCCCGTCGCGCTGCTCGCTCCGTGGCGGCGAGGTGGCCGTACGCTGCCGAGCGACCGCGATGCGCAGCGAATTCTTGCCAGGACTTCACGCGCGTATGCCACGGCGAGGGCCGATTCGAGCCGCCCGGCTCGCCGGGCACATGCGGTCGACCGAACGATCAGGGAGTCGGGCATCCGGCTGCGGCGGACGCCGGCGCCGGGCACCGTTCGACTGCGGCGGCGGCTTCGATCGGACGAGCAGTGGCGAGTCGAGATGTTCGGCGCCGCATGTCACCTTCAGGAGTACGTTCGATCGGGCGTTGAGCGGTCGTCGCGGAGCTGACCGCTCTGTATGCGTCTTGAGCGAGACCTGCCAAGTCATCGGCCCAGGCGGTCGAGCTCGTCGTCGATGGCCGCGGCGATCGTCTCGAACGGAACGGCGCCCGACGGCAGCGGCCGGCCGTTGACGAGCAGGGCCGGCGTGCTCGACACCCCGGCGGCCGCCGCGGCGCGGACGTCGGCGCGCACCGTTTCGTAGTGCCGGCCCGAATCGAGGCACGCGTCGAACGCCGTTCGGTCAAGACCGATCCGTCCGGCCTTGTCCTTGAGATCGGGCACGGACAAGGCGCCCTGCTCGGCGAACATGAGGTCGTGCAGCTCCCAGAACCGGCCTTGCTCGCCCGCGCAGAGCGCCGCCTCGGCCGCTTTCTGCGCGTGCGCGTGGATTTCGGTCAACGGGAGGTGGCGGTAGACGATCCGCAGGCGGCCGGCGTACTCCCGGCCGGCCCGCTCCAGGGCGGGCTGGATCGAGGCGCAGTACGGGCACTCGAAGTCCGAGAACTCGACGATCGTCACCGGCGCGCCGGCCGGCCCGCGGGCGGCGAAGCCGTCGGCGTCCACGTCGATCCGAAACGGCTCGAGCCGGTAATCGACCGCAAACCGCCGTTCCAGGCCGTCGAGAAACTCCTCCTCGGCGCGCTGCTCCGCCTGCTGCTGCAGCAACGCGCGGATCTGATCGGCGACCGCCGCCAGCGAGTACGGAATGCGGTCCCGGTTCCGCAGGTAGAACGTTTCGACCGCCTCCGTCTCGACCGGCGGCGCCGACGCGCGGACCGCCGCCAGCATCGTGTCCGCAGTCGTCCCGGTGCGGTCGGCCTCCAGGTCGAGCAGTCGCCGGTGCACGATGTCCCGGAGAAAGCTCCGCAGGACGTCAGCGTGGCGCCGGTCGGCCGCGGCCTGACAGCGCAGGCGTTCCAGTTCGGTCTCTTCCAGGGCGAGCGCCGCCGCCGCCAGCAGATCGGCGCGGTGCACCGGCCGGTCGCCGATCGTCGCCGCCACGTGTTGGTCCGCCCAAGCGGTCAGGGCGCCGGCACACAGGAGCGCCAGCGCGAGCCGGACCGATCCGCGCGCCGCCGGCCGCGTCACGTGACCGACCTCAGTCGGAGCGCGTTGGCGATCACCGACACCGACGACAGGCTCATCGCTGCGGCGGCGATGATCGGCGAGAGCAGCACCCCCGCCACCGGATACAGGACGCCGGCTGCCACCGGCACGCCGACCCCGTTGTAGACGAAGGCGAAGAACAGGTTCTGGCGGATGTTGCGCATGGTAGCGCGCGCAAGGCGGCGCGCGCGAACGATGCCGCCCAGGTCTCCCTTCACCAGGGTGATTCCCGCGCTCTCGATCGCCGCGTCCGTTCCGGTCCCCATGGCTATGCCGACGTCGGCGGCGGCGAGGGCCGGGGCGTCGTTCACCCCGTCGCCGGCCATCGCGACCTTCAGGCTCCGGGCGCGCAACGAATCGACCAGCGCGCTCTTGCCCTCCGGGCCGATCCCGGCATGCACCTCGTCGATGCCGAGCGCGCGCCCGACCGCCTCGGCCGCGCGCGGGTCGTCGCCGGTCGCCATGACGATCCGCAACCCGGCGTCGCGCAGCGCCCCGATGGCATGCGGCGCCGTCTCCTTGATGCGGTCCGCGACGGCGACGATCCCGGCGGGCGCGCCGTCGATCGCCGCGAACAGCACCGATTTTCCGGCTTCCTGCAACTTCCGCGAGGTCGCAAGCAGCGGCGCCGGATCGACCCCGACCTCCCGCATCATCGCGCCGTTGCCCAAGGCGACCTCGTGCCCGTCGACGCCGCCGCGGACGCCTTTGCCGGCGATCGCGGCGAACCGTTCCGGCTCGACGTGCGGAAGCGCGGCGCCGCGGTCGGCCGCTCCCTGCACGACGGCGTCGGCCAGCGGATGTTCCGAGGCGCGCTCCAGCGCCGCGGCCAGCCCAAGAACCCGGGCGGCGTCGAAACCCGCGGCCGGGACGACGTCGGTAAGCGCCGGCCGGCCCTCGGTCAGGGTGCCGGTCTTGTCGACGATCAGCACGTCGGTCTCCGCCAATCGTTCCAGGGCATCCGCGTCCCGGATCAGCACCCCGGAACCGGCGCCGCGGCCGGTCGCGACCATGATCGACACCGGCGTCGCCAAGCCGAGCGCGCACGGGCAGGCGATGATCAGGACGCTGACCGCGGCGATCAGGGCAAAGGAGAGCGCCGGCGGCGGTCCGAAGATCAGCCAGGCGGCGCAGGCGGCGACGGCGACGGCGACCACCAGCGGCACCAGCCAGCCGGCTACCCGATCCGCCAGCGCCTGGATCGGCGCGCGGCTGCGCTGCGCGCGCGCGACCAGCTTGATGATCCGCGCAAGCAGGGTGTCGGCGCCGACCCGATCGGCGCGCATCACGAAGGAGCCGGACCGGTTCAGCGTCCCGCCGGTCACCGCGTCGCCGGCCGTCTTCTCCACCGGTATCGGTTCGCCGGTGATCATGCTCTCGTCCGCCGCGCCATGGCCCGCCAGCACGACGCCGTCGACCGGAACGGTCTCGCCGGGCCGGACGCGGAGCCGGTCGCCCGCTTGCACCCGGTCCAGGGGCACGTCTTCCTCGCTGCCGTCGCGCACCCGGCGGGCGCGGGCGGGCGCAAGGTCGAGCAGGGCGCGGAGCGCGTCGCCGGTCCGTTCGCGGGCGGCCAGCTCGATCACCTGGCCGGTCAGGACCAGGATGAGGATGACCGCCGCCGCCTCGAAGTAGACCGGCGGCAGACCGTGCGCGCCGCGCACGGACGCCGGGAACAGTCCCGGCGCCAGGACCGCCGCCACGCTGAACAGATAGGCCGCTCCGGCGCCGAGCGAGATGAGCGTCCACATGTTCGGGCTGCGGTTCCCGATCGACGCCCAGCCGCGATCGAACACCGGTCGTGCCAGCCAGACGACGATCGGCGTGGTCAGCGCGAGCTGCAGCCACGCGTGGAGGCGGGCGCCGAGCCATGCGGCGACCGGCACGCCTACGTGACCGCTCATCTCCAGCAGCAGGACCGCCAGCGCCAGCGGCGCGCCGATCCGCAGCCGGCGGCGGAAGTCGGCCAGCTCCGGGTTCGGACCGCCGCCGGCCACCGGTGTCGTCGGCTCCAGAGCCATGCCGCAGAGCGGGCAGGCGTCCGGCTCGTCCCGCACCACCTCCGGGTGCATGGGGCAGGTGTAGCGGACGTCCGGCCCCGCCGATTCGGGCGCGGGACGATCGCCGAGCCACCGCTGCGGGTCGTCCGCGAAGCGGCGCATGCAGTGCGCGCAGCAGAAGTGGTAGCGGTGGCCCTCGTGCTCCAGCGACGGAGATGAGGCCTTGGGATCGACGGTCATGCCGCAGACCGGATCGGTGGCGGTCGCGCGTTCGCCGGTGCTCATGGGCGCCATGGTCAACCGTCCCGGAACGGGAAGGTCAAGTACGACGCCGGGAGATGCCGGAACCGGCGGGTGGTTGAAAGGGCGGGCGGGTGGTGAATAACATGCGGGCGATGAGGCGACCGGTCGTTCTTGCCGCGGGGCTGGCCGCGTTGGCGGCCGCCGGCATCGCTGCGGTCATCGTCTTCCGGCCGCATCCCGGCCGGCAGCCCACGCCGCCGGAGCGGCCGGAGCGGCAGGCTGCCCTCTTCCGGCCGGACGATCGCCGCATCGTCGAACGGGGCCGTTACGTCTACGACCTGTCGTGCGCGCAGTGCCACGGCGCCAACCTGGAAGGACAGGCGAACTGGCGGCAGCGGGGAGCCGACGGATTGCTCCCCGCTCCACCGCACGACGAGACCGGGCATACGTGGCATCACACCGACCAGGTGCTGTTCGACCTGACCAAGTACGGCATGCAGCGGTTCGCCGGGCTCGATTACCGTTCCGCCATGCCGGCCTATCGCGGCGTCCTGTCCGACGAGGAGATCATCGCCGCGATGTCGTACATCAAGAGCCGCTGGCCGGATTCGATCCGCAGGCGGCATGACGCGCTCAACGCGCAGAGTCGCGCCGGCGGTTGACATGCGTGCGCGCCGGTTCCATAGTTCGTGCGCCGGAGCGCCGAACGCGCTGTGGTACCCCTTTCTGTCTCCTTCGTCTAGCGGTCAGGACACCGGGTTTTCATCCCGGCAACAGGGGTTCGACTCCCCTAGGAGATAACGTTGCAACCGCCTGAGCCCGGTCGGTGGGACGGCGCAGCCGCCGGCGATGCGATCACGGCGCTGTTCCGCCGTCTCCGCGGGCGCGCCGTGCACCTGGTCGGCATCGCCGGACAGGGTATGGCGGCGTTCGCGGAGGTCTTGCTGGCCCGCGGCGCGGTCGTCACCGGCTCCGACGTCGACGAGCCGTTCTTCACCACGTCGGTTCTGGGACGGATCGGCGTGC
This sequence comes from Spirochaetia bacterium, assembly GCA_965203515.1. Lineage (GTDB taxonomy): Bacteria > Spirochaetota > Spirochaetia > SZUA-6 > Bin103 > CATQHW01. The sequence goes on along the minus strand of OZ241907.1, from coordinate 1,599,804 downwards.
CGGTGCTTCGGTTCGACCCCGGCAACGTGCGCGGCGTCGATCTGGTGGTCCACTCGGCGGCGTACGACCCGGAGCGCCACCCGGAGCTGCGCGCGGCGCGGGAAGCGGGTCTGCCGCTGCTCAACTACCCGCAGGCGTTGGGAGCGCTGTCCGCGCAGTGCGAAGCGATCGCGGTATGCGGCACCCACGGCAAGACCACCATCACCGCCATGCTCGGCACCCTGCTCGATGCGTTCGAGCTGCCGGCCACGGTGCTGGCCGGCAGCCCGGCCCGCAGCCTCGGCGACCGCAGCACCCTGAACCGCGGCGCCGAATTGCTCGCCGCCGAGACCTGCGAGTACCGGCGCCACTTCCTCCACTACCACCCGGACCGCATCGTGCTTTCCGGCGTGGAGTGGGAGCACGTCGATTACTTCGCCGACTACCGCGACACCGCGGCCGCCTTCGTGGAGTTCTGCCGGCGGCTGCCGCACGGCGGCGAGCTGATCTACGACGCCGACGATGCGGGCGCCGTCGACGTCGCCGCGACGGTCGGCGCCGAGCGGACCGACGTGGTGCGCACGCCGGTCGGGCGCGCCGCCGCCGGCCCCTATCGGCTGGCCGGCGTCACGCTGGCCGCCGGCCGGACCGGCTTCCGGCTGGCGGCGTATCCCGGCGATTTCTCCCTGCGGGTGCCGGGGCTCCACTCCGCCAAGGACGCGGCGCTGGCGGTCGCGGCCGGGTCCGCCGCGTACCGACGCCTGCGCGGCGGCGCGCCCGCCTTCGACGCCGTATCACGGGGGCTGTCCCGGTTCGCCGGCACGCGGCGCCGCAGCGAGGTGGTCGGCGATGCGGGCGGCGTCACGTTCGTCGAAGACTACGGACACCACCCCACCGAGATACGCGTCACCCTGAGCGGGCTGCGGCGCTTCTTTGCCGGCCGGCCGCTGGTCGTCGACTTCATGCCGCACACCTTTTCCCGTACCGAACGGCTGCTGGACGACTTCGCCACTGTCTTCGGCGATGCCGAGCGGGTCATACTGCACGACATCTATGCGTCGGCCCGCGAGCGCAACGACCACGGTATATCGGGGCGCGACCTGTACCGCGCCGTCGAACGCCGGCATCCGGCGGTCCGCTATGCGCCGGGCGTCGACGACCCGGAGTCCCTGGAGATCGCGCGGCGTTCGGTACGGCCGGGCGACGTCTTCGTGACCATGGGCGCCGGGGATAACTGGAAGCTGGGCGAACGACTGCGCGAACGCCTGCAGGGCGCGCCTGCAGAGCGGTAGCTGAGGCAGGCCCCGCCCGATGAAGAGCATGACCGGTTTCGGCCGTGCCGAACGCCACGTCGACGGGATCGACATCACCGCCGAAGTCCGCAGCTACAACAACCGCTTCCTGGATGCCGGCGTCTCGGTACCGCAGGGGCTCGCCGCCCTGGAACCGGCGCTGCGGGCGCTGATCGCCGGGCGGATGACGCGCGGGCGCGTGGAGCTGCAGATCCGGGTGACCGGCGCGGCGGCGCGGCCGCGCGTAAGCGCGGCGCGGGCGGCGGCCGCCGCCGACCTGCTGCGCGGGATCGCCCGCGCGGCAGGCCTGAGCGGGGAGCTCACGGTACGGGACCTGCTGGCCGCCGACCGGCAGCTTGGCCTGGGCGTGATCGAGGCGGAACCGAGCGAGGACCACGCGGGCGCCGCGGTCCGAGCCGGCGCGCTGGAGGCGGCCGAGCAGGCTCTGCAGCGGCTGGACGCCGAGCGCGAGCGGGAAGGGGCGGAGCTGGCCGCCGATCTGTCGGCCTGTCTGCAACGGGTGGAGGCGGAGGCGGGCCGGCTCTCCAGCCTGGCGGCGGCGTGGCAGGAACGGTTGGAGGGCGACGTGAAGGCACGGATCGACCGGCTGCTGGCCTCCGAGGCCGCCGCCGACCGGGTCGTGCCCGCGGTCGCCCTGCTGTTGGCGCGGTCCGACGTCAACGAGGAGCTGCAGCGACTGCGCGCGCACCTGAACGGCATGCGCGACGGCATGGCCGGCGTCGAGGGCCCGCACGGCAAGAAGCTCGAGTTCTATTGTCAGGAGGTGCTCCGCGAGGCCAATACGATCGTCGCCAAGGCGGCGTCGGCCGACGTCGACGGCCACGTGCTGGCGGTCAAGGAGAACGTCGAGCGCATGCGCGAGCAGCTACGCAATGTGGAGTGACCGTCATGTCGAGTGACCGGCCGGCGTCGAGCGACCGGCCGGCGTCGAGCGATCGGCCGGCGTCGAGCGATCGCGCGGCGACCCGCTCCTCGGCGGCGCCGCGGGGCGAAGATGGCCGGATGAGCGGCCGCGCCGGCCGGCTGGTGATCACGATCTCCGGCAAGTCGGGCTGCGGCAACTCCACCGTGTCGCGCCTGGTCGCCGAACGGCTCGGCTTGCGGCTGATCAACTTCACCCTGCGCGACTTGGCGCGCGAGCGCGGATTGACCTTCGAGCAGCTCTGGGAACTGGCCGAGTACGATCAATCGGTCGATCACGATCTGGACCACCGGCTGGTGGAGCTTGCCGCCGAAGGCGGGTGCGTGGTCGGCACGCGGCTGGCGATCTGGCTACTCGACGAGCAGGATCTGTCGGTCTACCTGGAGGCGTCTCAGCAGACGCGGGCGGCGCGCATCGCGTCGCGGGAGGCGATATCGTATCGCGCCGCGCTCGCTGCCACCGGCGTGCGCGACCGCCGCGACCGCCGCCGCTATCTGCGGCTGTACGACATCGACATCGACGACGCCGCGCAAGCCGACTGCGTCGTCGACACCGAAGACCTCGACCAGCACGCGGTCGTCGGCAAGATACTGGAGGCGCTGCGGTCGCGCAATCTTCTCGACTGACCTCTGCGTTGACACCGATTCGACCGACGCCGATACTGAAACGCATGCTCCCCCCCCCCCCCCCCCCCCCCCATAGACCGAAGATTCTGGCCGGCCGCGGCAGCTCCGGCCCGGCGCACTCAGGAGGAAGGAATCAAGTGGCAAGGAAGGTCAAAGGTATGAGCAGCAAGGCCGCGCTTCTGGCGCTGGCCGCAGTCACCGGCATCGCCCTGCTGGCGTGCCAGCAGACGGCCCCGCCGGTCGCGACCGGCGCCGGCGCGGGCGGCGCGGGCGGCAATGGAGGGAGCGGAGGCGCCGGCGGCAATGGCGGGTCGCCGACCACGCCGGCCCCGACTTCGCCGGCGGCCGAGCAGCGCTGGGACATCGGGGATGATGCCTGGTCATCGGCGCTGCCGTTGCCTGACGCAGCGGACCCGAGCGCCTTGACGATCCGCTCCGAGCCGTTCGCCTGGGACGGGATCACCGGCGCCGAGGGCGAAACGGTGACCGTGTCGATCGGCGGCAACGAACTGCCGTTCACGAGCATGGCGACCGCGCCGGCCTTCGCCGACGACATCTCAGGCGCGCAGTGGACTGTTGGCGCCGAAGTGAGCGCGGGCTCGATCGTGCTGGTGCTCACCGCCCCGGATCAGTCGGGCGCCTCGGACACCGTCGAGTCGGTCACGATTACCGAGCGGGGCAGCGGCTACACCTCGGCGCCCAGCGTGACCTTGGCGGCGCCGCCGGCCGGCGGCACCCGGGCAACCGCCGACGTAGCGGGCGGCGGCGGCGTCGGTTCGGTGAACGTCACGACCGCCGGCGCCGGCTACAACTCGGCGCCCACCATCTCCTTTTCCGGCGGCGGCGGCAGTGGCGCGGCCGCCACCGCGGATATCAGCGGCAGCGTCGTTTCGGTGGACATGGATACCGCCGGCAGCGGCTACACCTCGGCGCCCACCGTCTCCTTCTCGGCGGCGCCGGCCGGCGGCACCGACGCGGCCGGCACCGCGGCGCTCAGCGGCCGCGTCGCTTCGGTGACGCTCGATACCCGGGGAGCGGGCTATACGGGGGCGCCCACGGTCACCATTTCGGGCGGCGGCGGCAGCGGCGCGACCGCCACCGCGACGACGCGCGGGGCCGTCACTTCGGTGAACGTCGGGACCGCCGGCAGCGGCTACACCTCGCCCCCCACCGTCTCCTTCTCCGGCGGCGGCGGCAGCGGAGCTGCCGCCGCCGCGACCGGGCCCGACAGCGTCGCTTCCGTGACGAGGATCGGCAATCAGTACGGGAGCGGCTACACCTCGGTCCCGACCGCGACCTTCTCGGCCCCACAACGGGCCGGCGGCACCACCGCGACCGGCACCGCGTGGGGGCCCGACGCCGTCCAGAGCGCGCCGAAAACCGCCGACGGCAGCGGTTACACGTCGGCCTCCGTCGTGACCCTCTCGGCGCCGCCGTCCGGCGGCACCAGGGCAACCGCCACCTTGAGCAGGCATTCAGACGGGCGGGCGGACCGCCTCGTATTCACCAACCGGGGGCGCGGCTACACCTCGCCCCCCACGGTCTCCATTACGGTAGGCACGGGGGCAGCGTTCAACGTGAGAATGTACTCCAACATTCGAGGGGTCGACGTCACCAACGCGGGGAGCGGCTACACCTCCGCCCCCACGATCACCTTTACCGGCGGCGGCGGCAGCGGCGCCGGCTACCGCGCGGTGATGGGCAGCACCATCACCGGGGTTGACGTCACCAGCGGGGGGAGCGGCTACACCTCGGCGCCCACCGTCTCCTTCTCCGGCGGCGGCGGCAGCGGGGCGGCCGCCACCGCGACCGTGGTCGTCGAGGCGGATGAGGTGATGGTCACCGCCGGGGGGAGCGGCTACACCTCGGCGCCCACCGTGACCTTTTCGGCGCCGTCCGGCGGCACCGCGGCGACCGGCACCGCGGTGATGAACTACGGGGTCGGCTCGGTGACGGCCGGGACCGCGGGGAGCGGCTACACCTCGGCGCCCACCGTCTCCTTTTCCGGCGGTGGCGGCAGCGGGGCGACCGCCACCGCCAGCGTGGTCTACGCCGTTCCGTCGGCGACGGTCACCAACCCCGGCAGCGGCTACACCTCCGCCCCGACCGTCTCCTTTACGGCGGCGCCGACCGGCGGCACCAGGGCGGTCGGCACCGCGGTCTTCGAATACGTCATCCGGTCGGTGGAGATTACCAACGGGGGGAGCGGCTACGTGACCGCGCCAACCGTGACCTTTACGGCGGCGCCGAGCGGCGGCACCACCGCGACCGGCACCGCGAACCTGGTGGCGGGCGGCAACGACGCGAGCCAGAACCTGTTCTGGGCGCGCCAGACCCTGGCCGGCCAGCAGCTTCGGGTGCAGGTAGGAGGGGACGAGTGACCGGAGTCCCCGTCTGCCTTGCCGGCAGTGGCCTGCCGGTTTGCCCGTTGCGGCCGAATGCCCTACGTTACCGACTATGGTTCTGCCACTCGATCTCCTGATAGCCGATGACTCGAACCGTTACGAGCTCTGCTCGGCCGCCATCCGCCGCGCCAATCAGCTCAGCCTTGCCGCCGATGAGGACGTGGAGGCCAACGGCGGCAAGGTCGTCTCCACCGCCGTCAAGCAGATCCTGACCCGGAAGGTCCGCTACGAGATAGAGCGCACGGAGATCGACCAGGAGTCGGAACAGGGGCCGTAGCAGCCCCGAAGAAGCCGCCGCGCAGCCGCCGGTGGGCGTGCCCTGTCGCCGCCGGGCGATCCCGGTGATCTTCGGACCGACCGCGGTCGGCAAGTCGGCGGCGGTCGGCGCGGTGGCCGGCCCGCTCGACGAGGTCGTCATCGCCGATGCCTTGCAGGTCTACCGCCGTCTGGACATCGGCACCGCCAAGCCGACGCCCGCCGAGCGCGAACGCTGCCGCCATCATCTGATCGACATCGCCGATCCCGGCGAACAGTTCGACGCCGGCCGCTTCGTCCGCCGCGCGGAGCGCGCGCTGGCCGACATCGCCGCCCGCGGCCGGCGCGCGCTGGTCGTCGGCGGGTGCGCGTACTACCTCCGCTCGCTGGTCTGCGGACTGCCGGAGTCGCCGCGCGGCGATCCGGCCATCCGCGCCGGTCTGACCCGGCGCCTGCGCGCCGAAGGCAGGGAGGCGTTGCGCCGCGAGCTGGAGGCGGCGGACCCGGAGTCGGCGCGGCGCATCCACGCGAACGACTCCTACCGGATCATGCGCGCCCTGGAGGTGCTGGCCGCCGCCGGCCGGCCGCTCTCTTCGTTTCACGTGCCGGACCGCCCCGCCGACCCCGGCCGGTTCCGGCTGATCGGGCTGCAGCGCCCGCGTGCGGAGCTGGTCCGGCGCATCGACGCGCGCGTGGAGGCGATGCGCGCTGCCGGACTGGCTCAAGAGGTGCGGGAGCTGTTGACGCGCGGCTATGGGCCGGGTTGCCCGGGGTTGCGCGGCATCGGCTACCGGGAGCTGGCGGCAGCGGCAGGAGCGGCGTCTCCGCAGGTGTGGGACGCCATCAAGCGGAGCACGCGCCGCTACGCCAAGCGTCAGATGACCTTCTTTCGGTCGCTGCCGGGCGTGCGGTGGATCGCCGCCGATGATCGCCGTACGTTGCGGGCGCTGATCGACGGCTCGACCGCGCATCGATCGGTTGACAACGGCCGGCATGATGCCGATACTCTCGCCACTGACACACTGCAACAGGAGCGCTGATGCCTTGCGGTCGTAAACGCAAGCGGCACAAGATCGCTACGCACAAACGAAAGAAGAAGCTGCGCAAGAATCGCCACAAGAAGGGCTAGCGCTCGCCACTCGTCCCGACTGGCTGTGATGTCGGTCCATCGTGAATCGCCGGCCGAACCCGTGCGGTTGCTCTGGCACGGGGCCGACTCGACGGAGGAGGCGACCGGCGGCGGACGCATCCTGGACCTGCGGCGCAAGGCGGTCATGGGCGTGATCAACCGCACGCCGGATTCGTTCTTCCCCGCCAGCCGGTACGCGTCGGCCGGCGAGGCGTGCCGGCAGGCGCTGACGATGGCGGCGCGCGGCGCGGCGATCGTCGACATCGGCGGCGAGTCGACGCGGCCGGGATCGGAGCCGGTCGACGCCGGCGACGAATGCGGCCGCGTGGTGCCGGTCATCGAGCGGCTGCGCGCCGCTTCCGGGGTCGCCATCTCGATCGACACCCGGAAGCCGGCGGTGGCCGAGCGCGCCCTGGACGCCGGGGCCGATCTGATCAACGACGTCTCCGCGTTGGCGGACCCCGCCATGCGGGCGCTGGCCGCCGAGCGCGGCGTCCCCGTGGTGCTGATGCACATGCGCGGCACCCCCAGGACCATGCAGCGCGCCCCGCACTACCACGCGGTGATCGAAGAGGTCATCGCCGAACTGCGGCGGGCGATCGATCGGGCGCTGGCGGCCGGCGTACGCGAGCGCCAGATCATCGTCGATCCCGGCATCGGCTTCGGCAAGCGGGTGGAGGACAACCTGACGATCCTCCGCGAGGTCGGCGCGTTTCGCCGGATGGGCCGCCCCGTGCTGCTGGGACTGTCCCACAAGTCGTTTCTCGGCAAGGTCCTGGGGGACCGGCCGGTGGACGGCCGGCAGGCGGCCACGATCGCCGCCGGGTGCCTTGCCCTGGCCGCCGGGGCCGATATCATTCGCGTGCACGATGTGGCTGCCGCCGTCGATACCGTCCGGCTGCTGGCGGCGGTGAGGAGGGGGACGATCCGGTGATCCTGGGATTGGGAATCGACGTGGTCCACCCGCGGCGGCTGCGCCGCTGGCAGGAATCGCCCCGCCTGTTCGAGCGGTTCTACCACCCCGACGAGCTGGCGGAGTGCCGCGCCAAGGGAGACGGCGGGCTGCTGTCGCTGGCGGCCCGGTTCGCGGCCAAGGAGGCGTTCGGCAAGGCGCTGGGGTCCGGCATGCGCGGCATGGCGCTGCGCGACATCGTCGTGACCAACGGCCCGGCCGGCCGGCCGGTGTTGCGGGCGATCGGCACGGCCCGCAAGGCGCTGGCGGCGGCCGGAGGCACGGACGTGCTGATCTCGCTGTCGCATGAGGAGGAAGCGGCCATCGCGGTGGTGATCATCCAGGGCAACGCGCCGCGCGCCGGCGTTTGATCGGTCCTGCGGCTTTGCAACGCACCATGCGCGTGACGGTCGCCTACGACGGCACCGACTTTGCCGGTTGGCAGATACAGGATGCGCAGCGCACCGTGCAGGGCGTGCTGGAAGGGGCGCTGGCGCGTATGCACGGCCATCGCGTGCGGGTCACCGCCGCCGGCCGCACCGACGCCGGCGTGCACGCGCTGGGGCAGGTGGCGAGCTTCCGCACCGGGATCGACAGCCTCACGCCGGCGGTGCTGCCGCGCGCTCTCAACTCGTTCCTGCCGGGCGACGTGCGGGTGATCGACGCGGCCGGCGCCGCCGACCGGTTCGACGCGCGGCGCTCGGCGCTGCTGCGGGTGTACCGCTACCAGTTGTTGCCGGGCCGGCAGCTCCCGCATCTGCGGCGGTACACGCTCTGGGTGCGCCGCGCGCTCCGCCTGCAGGCGCTCAACCGGATGGCGGCGGCGATCGTGGGCGAGCATGACTTCACGGCGTTCGCCGCCGCCGGCGCGTCCGGGGCGGCGGTGCGGCGCGTGGAGCAGGCGTCGTTCTTTGCGGAGGGGCCGCTGATCGTGTTCCGCATCGCCGCCCGGTCGTTTCTGTGGAAGATGGTGCGCAGCCTGGTCGGCGCCATGCTGGCGCTGGAGGCCGAGTGCGGGGCCGACGCCGCCGCTCCCGGAGCGCGCATGGCCGAGCTGCTGGCGGAGCCGCGCCGGGAGCGGGTCGGGCAGACCGCGCCGGCCTGGGGACTGTTCCTGGACCGGGTCTGGTACGCCGGAGAGCCGCCGCCGTTCGGCGCGCTTGCGTACCAGGGCGATCGCGGCGCTCCTGCGGCAGCAGGAGCGGCCGGCACCGGCGGCGCAGCGGGCCGATGAGCGACCTGCGCGCGGCGTACTGGCGGCTGCTGCGGCTGACCGAGGACTACTTCGACGGCCAGACGCGCGGCGAGCGCGAGTACGCCGTCCCCGCTCTGCGCCGGCCGTCCGCTGCTCCGCAGCCGCCCGCTGGTCCGCAGCCGGAGGCCGATGCGGGCCGGGAGAGCCTGAGCCGCGTCGCGGCCGAGGTGGCCGGTTGCCGGCTCTGCGGGTTGTGCGCAGGGCGCGCCAACACGGTCCCCGGCGAGGGAGTTCCCGACCCGGCGGTGATGGTGATCGGTGAGGGGCCGGGCGCGGCCGAGGACCGCAGCGGCCGGCCGTTCGTGGGGCCCGCGGGCCGCTACCTCGACCGCTGGCTGGCGGCGATCCGGCTCGACCGCCGCGAGAACTGCTTCATCGCCAACGTCGTCAAGTGCCGGCCGCCCGGCAACCGCGATCCCGGCCCGGACGAGGTCGCCGCCTGCCTGCCGTACCTGGCGCGGCAGATCGACCTGCTGCGGCCGCGCGCGCTGCTCGCCGTGGGCCGGGTCGCCGCCGATCACCTGCTCGGCGTGACCCGCCCGCTGGCCGCGCACCGCTCCGGCCGATACGAGCACCGCGGCCGCCCGCTGTTCGTGACCTACCATCCCAGCGCCGTGCTGCGCGATCCGTCGTTGCGGGCGCCGGTCTGGGAGGATCTGAGAAAGCTGCGCGCCTTTCTCGACGAGGCCTGAGCGTGGCCCGGTTCGTCGACCTGGCGTTCGATCTCCCGATCGACAAGCGGTTCACCTATCGGGTCCCGGACGGCGGCGCCGCGCCGGTCGGCGCCCGCGCCACCGCGCCGTTCGGCCGCCGCACGCTGACCGGGTTCATCGTGGCGGCCGCGGATCGGCCGCCGCCGGGCGTCGAGCCTCGGCCGCTGTCCCGTATCGTCGACGGCGAGCCGCTGGTCGACGGCGACCTGCTCGCCCTGGCGCGCTGGATCGCGGAGACCTACCTCTGCTCGCTCGGCGAGGCGCTGGCGGCGATCGTCCCCGGCGGCCGGCGCGAGTCGCCGTTGCAGGACGCGGTGCAACCGGCGACCGCCGGCTCGCACGCGCTGACGCCGGCGCAACGCGCCGCGCTCGACGGCATCCTGCGCCGGCCGGACGGCACCTCGTACCTGTTCGGGGTGACCGGCTCGGGCAAGACGGCGGTCTTTCTGGAGGCGGCGCGCAGCACCCTGTCCGAGGGCCGGTCGGTGATCTACCTGGTGCCCGAGATCGGCCTGACCCACCAGGTGGTCGCCGCCTTCGGGGCGGCGTTCGGCGCGCTGGTGGCGGTGATTCACTCCGGGCTGACGCCATCGCAGCGGCTCGCCGAGTGGCGGCGCCTCCAGCAGGGAAGCGCCCGCATCGCCGTCGGCGCGCGCAGCGCGGTGTTCGCCCCGGTGCGCGGGCTCGCCCCGGTGCGCGGGCTCGGCCTGATCGTCATCGACGAGGAACATGACGGGTCCTACAAGTCGTCGGCCAGTCCCCGCTATCACGCCCGGCAGGTGGCGGCGCACCGCTGCCGCGTGGCCGGGGCGCGCCTGATCATGGGGAGCGCCACGCCGTCGGCGGAGGCGTTCCTGCGCATGCGGTCCGGCGTGATCCGGCGCTATGATCTGCCGCGGCGGGTAGGTGGCGGCGCGCCGCCGCGCGTGCGCCTGGTGCCGAGCGGTCCGCGCCGCGGCGTGCTCGGCCCCGAGCTGACCGATGCGCTGCGCCGCGTGCGCGCCGAGGGCCGGCAGAGCATTCTGTTCCTGAACCGCCGGGGATTTTCCCACTACTTCCACTGCCGTTCCTGCGATTACGCGATGACGTGCGCGCGGTGCTCGGTGACGCTGACGCTGCACCGCCCGTCGCAGGCGCTCGTCTGCCACTACTGCGGGTACCGGACCCGGCCGCTGCAGGCGTGTCCCGAGTGCCGTTCGCTCGACGTCCGGTACGCGGGGTTCGGGACGCAACGGGTAGAGGCCGAGCTGCGGCGCGTGCTGCCGGACGCGCGCATCGCGCGCGCGGACGCCGACTCGGTACGGGGGCGCGGCACGTTCGCGGAGCTGCTGGCCGGGCTGCGCGACGGCGGTATCGACGTGCTGGTCGGGACGCAGATGGTCGCCAAGGGTCTGGACCTGCCGGGGGTCAAGCTGGTCGGCGTCGTCGACGCGGACACGTCGTTGCGCCTGCCCGACTTCCGCGCCGCGGAACGGACCTTCGCGTTGCTGGTGCAGGTGGCCGGCCGCGCCGGCCGCGCCGCCCCCGATGGCGAGGTGTTCATCCAGAGCGCGCATCCGCACGCCGCGCCGATCGCCTGCGCCGCCGCCGGACAGGTCGCGGAGTTCATGGATGAGGAGTTGGCCGTGCGCCGCGAGCAGCGCTTTCCGCCGTTCGTGCGCCTGCTGCGGATGGTCGTGCGGGGGCGGGACGAAGGCAAGGTCACCGACGCCGTCGAGCGGTTGGCCGCGGTGCTGGCCGCCGAGCCGGAGATGGCCGCCGCCGGCGCCGATCTCCTGGGGCCGGCTCCCTGTCCGATCGCCAAGGTGGCGCACAACCATCGCCACCACCTGCTGCTGCGCGCGCCGGCGCTCCGTCCCGTCCTGACCGCGGTGCGGCGCCGTCTGAACCGGCTGCGGCTGGAGCCGGGCGTGCACCTGGAGATCGATCCCGACCCCGTGGCCGTGCTGTAAGATCGGCGGATGCTGCCGGTGATCACGCTGGGCGACCGCCGCCTGCGGGCGCGGTCGGAGCTGACCGATCCCGCCGCGGTGCGCGACCTGGTGCGACGGATGTTCGAGACGATGTATGACCAGGATGGCATCGGCCTGGCGGCCGTGCAGGTCGGCCGCCCGCTGCGCGTCTTCGTCACCAACGTCAAGGACGACCGCGAGCGCGTCTACGTCAATCCCGAGATCGTCGAGACCTCGATCGAGCAGGAGACCGCCGAGGAAGGCTGTCTGAGCATCCCCGGCGTACACGCCGACGTGACCCGATCGGCCCGCGTGTCGGTCCAGGCGACCGGCCTGAACGGGCGCACCTTCCGGCTGAATGCCAGCGGTCTGCTGGCGCGGGCGATACAGCATGAGATCGACCACCTGAACGGCGTGCTGTTCATCGACCACCTCGACAAGCGGCAGCGCGACGCGCTGCTCGCCGAATACCGCGGCTAGCCGACCACCGTGCGCGTGCTGTTCGCCGGTACGCCCCGCTTCGCCGTGCCATCGCTGGCCGCGCTGGCGGACCGGTTCGAGGTCTGCGGCGTGCTCACGGCTCCGGACCGGCCGGCGGGGCGCGGCCGGCGACTCATCCCGGCCCCGGTACGGCAGGAGGCGGCCCGCCGCGGGCTGCCCGTGATCGCTCCCGAGCGGCTCGATGACGCCGCGCTGCGGCGGATCGCCGGCCTGCGCGCCGATCTGCTGGCGGTGGCCGCCTGTGGCGTGATCTTCACGCAGCGCTTTCTGGACCGGTTCGCGCTCGGCGCGGTGAACGTGCATCCGTCGCTGCTGCCGCGCTTTCGCGGCGCGGCGCCGATACCGGCGGCCATCCTCGCCGGCGACCGGCAGACCGGCGTGACGATCCAGCGGGTGGTGCGGCGTGTCGATGCGGGGCCGATCCTGGGCCGGCGCGTCCACCCCCTCGACGGCACCGAGACCGCAGGGCGGCTGAGCGAGGCGCTGGCGGCGGCGGGCGCCGAGCTGCTGGTGGAGGTGCTGGCCGGCATGACCCGCGGCGAAGTCGAAGAGACCGCGCAGGTCGAGGAGCAGGCGACCCGCTGCGCGAAGGTGAGCACGGCCGACGGCCGGATCGACTGGAACCGTCACGACGCGACCGCGGTCGAGCGGATGGTCCGCGCCTATGACCCGTGGCCGCGCGCCTACTGCCGCCTGGACGGCCGGCGGCTCAACCTGCGGGCGGCGCGTCCGGTCTCCGATCGGTCGGACGGTCCGCCCGGGCAGATCGCCGGCGTGGACGGCGACCGCGGGATCCTGATACACGCCGCGCGGGGCACGCTGGGCGTCACGGAGCTGCAGCTCGAGGGGCGGCGCGCGATCGACTGGAAGTCGTTCGCCAACGGCTACGGCGGCCTTGCGGGAGTGCGGCTCACGTGAGCGGCGCGGCATCCGGACCGTCCCGCCCGGCCGTGGCGCCGGCGGCGCTGATCGCGGCCGTGCTGGTCGCGGCGGCGGCCACGGCGTTCTTCATCTCGGTGCGCGGCGAGGAGGAGACGCAGGTACCGGCGATCGTGGGCGTGAACCTGCTGGAAGCGATGGAGCGGCTGCAGGAGCGGGGACTGGTCGCCCGCGTCGAGGGGCGCTTCTCGTCGGACGCGCCGGCCTGGCAGGTGATGGGCCAGACCCCGGTGGCCGGCTCGCTGGTCAAGGCGGGCCGGCCGGTGTCGGTGGTGGTGAGCCGGGGACGGGTCATCGCGCAGGTCGACGACTACCTGGGCCGCGACGTCGACGAGGTCCGGTTGGAGCTGCAGACGCTGACCGTCGGCGATGAGCCGCCGGTCAGGATCGCCGAGAGCGGCCCGCGCATCTCCGACCCCCGCCCGGCCGGGACGATCCTGGCGCAGAGTCCGCCGCCGGGGACGCGCATCTCCGGCGAGACCACGATCCGGTTTACGGTGAGCCGCGGCCCCCGGGGCGACCTGATCGAGGTTCCTCGGTTCGTCGGCATGGCCTATGCCGACGCGCTCGACGAACTGGCGCAGCGCAATCAGGCGTTCGTCTTCACGGTCCGCGCCGGGGGCGGAGACGCGCCGGGAACGGTCGTCTTCCAGTCGCCCGACGGCGGCAGCGAGGTGCCGCACGGCACGGTCATGCAGGTGGGGATCACCCGGCCGGAGCCGGCGGGCGAGGATCAGGTGTTCGGTCTGTTCGAGCACGAGGTGGAGCGGTATGCGATCCTGGTCGACCTGACGCTGACGGCGGAGCTGCCCGATCGACCGGAACCGGTCGTGCTGCTGGAGACCCGGTACCAGGGCGGCCCGATCGCCGTCCCCTTCGTCACGCACCGGGACGCGCAGATCGTGTTGACCGTCCTGGGGCGGCAGGTCGATCGCCGGCCGGCAGCCCGCATCGCTATCGACTGACCGCCCGCATCCATGCTACGCTGTGCAGGTCCGTGACCCGCGAGTGTCGTATAATGGTCATTACCCGAGCTTCCCAAGCTCGTGACAGGGGTTCGATTCCCCTCACTCGCTGAAGTCGCCGCGTGTGGTGTGCGCGGTGCGCTCAGGATACCCGGCCTGCGCCGCCGCGGCGCTCCGCAGACGGGGCCAGGTCGACGCTCATCCGGCCGGGCGATGGGGGCCGCCGCAACGACCGTACGGCCGCGCGATAGCAGATCAGATACGACGCCGCCTGCACGCCCAGCGCCGGACCGGCCCACGCGACGGTGTGCGGGGCCACGCTCACGAACGCCAGCCCGGCCGCCATCGCCGCCCAGAGCAGTGCGCCGACGGCCGGGTTGGCGTACCGCGCCGCGCCGGTGCCGACCATCGCGCGCCGCAGGTACCGGTAGATCAGGTGGTGCAGGTGCGCCTTGTCCGCGCGGCCGGGGCCGTGCCCCTTGAGCACGGTCTTGCGCCCGATCGAATAGACCGTCTCCAGCACCGGATACGCCAGCACCAGCAGGATGATCCACGGCGACACGTCGGGATTGCGATCGGGCAGCATCACGCTCACGGCGGCGAGCAGGAAGCCGGCGAGGTAGGCGCCGCCGTCGCCCATGATGACCGGACCGAAGGGAAAGTTGACCGCCAGGAACCCGGCCAGGGCCGCCCCGATGACCAGGGTGAGCGCCGCCAGCTCGGCATCGCCGGCGCGCAGGCAGATCACCCCGAACGCCGCCAGCATGATGATGACGCCGCCCGCCGACAGCCCGTTGAAGCCGTCGATGATGTTGACCGAGTGGGCGATGCCGGCGATGGCGAACGCCGTGAACGGGATGGCGATCCATGGCAGCGCCAGCGCACGGTCGGCAAAGCCGATCTCCACGCTTTCGACCGCATAGCCGGTCACGATGCTGAACGCGGCGCCCGACAGCAGGGTAGCGAGCATGCGCAGTCGGACCGAGACGCTCTTGGTCAGGTCCTCGGCAAGGCCGACCGCGAAGGCCGGCAGACCGCAGAGCCCCATGATCGCCAGATTCCCGCGGATCGCCGGCGGAGCCACGATGGCGCCCGCCCACAGCCCGGCGCACACGGCAATGCCGCCGATGCGCGGCACCACCTGTCGCTGAACCTTCTGCGGCCCGCTCAGGCTGTCCAGGCTGAGCCCTCCGTGCCAGCGCCGGGTGGCGACGATCAGCACGCTGCCGGCCAACGAAACGCCGGCGCCCACGAGGGCAGGGAGAGCTGCATGATCGAAGGCGATCATCGGCGTGAGGGCGATGCCGGTCGCCGGTTCAGAAGCCGTTGGCCGGCGTGATCGACGGGTCCCAGCGCTCCGCAGCCAGCAGGCCGAGCGCCGCAGCCAGCGCGGATGAGGAGCCGATGCGGCGCAGCGCCTCCACGGCGTAGGCCGCGACCTGACCGCACCGGTCGTCGAGCGCCCGTCTCAGGTCGTCCTCCGCCGCGGCGGCGCGGCGGCCAAGGCGGGCGAGCGCCGTGGCCGCGTTCACGCGCACCTGGTCGCGAGCGGTCCAGCCTCTCATCGCCTCCTCTTCCCAGCCGGGCCGGCTCACCCGGAACAGCGCGCCCAACGGCGCCGCCGCTTCCGGCGCGCCGATGGCGCCCAGCGCGTCCGCCGCCGCGCGGACCACCAGGTGAGAGGGATCGTCCAGCGCGGCGATCAGCGCCGGGACCGCCGCCTGCGCCTGCCGGTCCATCTCGCCCAGCGCGAACGCGGCGTTGAGCCGCGCCCATTCGTCGCCCCCGCGCAACAGCTCCTGCAACGCCGGCAACGCGATGGCGCCGGCGGCGGCCAGCGCGAACGCGGCATCGTCGAGCGGCAGGGCGGTCTCCGGCGGGCCGGAGCGGCCGCTCGCGGCCAGGCGGGATCCCAGCACCGGCGCGGCGCCGCCGCGCCCGCGCAGCGCATCGATCAGCGGGCCGACCGCCGGCGCGCCGATCGCCCCCAGCGCATAAGCGGCCGCCACCCGCACCGGATCCGGTTGCCGATTGAGGACGCCGAGCAGGGCCGGAACCGCCGGCGCGGCCCCCGTTCCCAGGACGGCCAACGCCTCGGCGGCGGCCACCCGCTCCGCGCACGGACGGTCGTCCGCCAGCGCCCGCGCCGCCGAGCCCGCGTTCCCGTCGTCCGGTCGTCCGGCATGCGGCAGCGCGCCGCCGCGCAGGCTGGCGTAGCGGTCGCCGGCGCCGCGCAGCCAATCCCAGAGGTGCGACCAGGCCAGAGACTGGCGGGCGCCGCCGTAGCGCTGCGGATCGCGCCAGCGGTGTTCCGCTCCCGACCAGCCGTCGGCCGCCGGCGGCGACGCGCGCTGGTAGATGAACTTGACCATGAATCGCCGCTGCCCGGACCGGTTGATGCCGGCGGCGTGACCGACGTCGAAATGGGTGATGGAGACCGTGCCGGCGGGGCCGGCGACCGGGATGGTCCGCGTCCGTTCGGCGTCGCTGAGGGCGGTATTGAGATGGGTTCCGGGAATCACGTGCGTCGGTCCGAGCCGCTCGGGCGTCTCCTGCGGGTAGTACATGACGCGGGCGTAGCGGACGAGGTGGTGGCGCGGGCGCGCCAGCGGCGTGTAGGAGTCCTGATGACAGTTGGCGGCCATCTTGGCGAGGCGCTCCGAGCCGCCCGGGTCCGCGCCGGAGTCGGCCGGCCGCTCCTCTACGTGGCAGAACCGGTGCGGATGCTCCAGGTAGTCGGGCCCCAGCAGGGTCTGCAGGGCGCCGTGCACCTCCGGGGACCGGAGCACGTGCCGCATCTCCGGCACGAGCGGCAGGATGTTGTTGCCGGGGTTGCCCGCGCGGCCCTCGCGGACCGGCACCGCCTGGTCGAGCCGCCGCCGTATCGACTCGTGCAGCTCGTCCGGCAGCGACGGCCGCAGGAGCAGATAGCCGTCGGCGATGAACTGCCGGACCTGCTCCCCGCTCAGGGGAATCGGGGCGGAGCCGTCGGCATGGCTCGGGTCGGTGTCCGGCAGGAAGGGGTGATCGTGTTGGCTGGTAGGTGGCATGTCGTGAAACGCCTTTGGTGATGTCGATGCTACGCCGCATCCGCCGCCGTGACCATGCGACGATGCGGCATCGGTACCATACATTGAATCTTCCGGCCGCGCCCGGTTGTCGGCGTCAGCGCGGTCGGGCACCATGGACGGACGAGCATGGCTGATTCCCCGTTCCGGGTCGGCGCGATCGGCTGCGGCGCGCGCGGCCGATCGCTGCTGAGCCGCGCGGCCGCCGCCGGCGGCGTCGAGATCACCGCCCTGTACGACCCGGATCGACCGGCAGCGCTGCAGGCGCAGCGCGAGCACGCGCCGGCCGCGGCGGTGGTCGACGGCGTCGAGCAGGTGGTGAGCCGCGACGACGTCGATCTGGTAATCGTCGGCTCGCCCGATCACGCCCATCGCGAGCCGGCGGTGGCGGCGTTCGAGCACGGCAAGCACGTCTTCTGCGAGAAGCCGCTGGCGACCACCGCGGACGACTGCCGGGCGATCTGGAGCGCCGCGCAGGCCGCCGGCCGGGAGTTGATCGTCGGCTTCGTGCTCCGCTACGCGCCGTTCTACCGGGGGATCAAGGAGCGGCTCGACCGCGGCGATCTCGGCCCGATCATGTCGATCGAGGCGAACGAGAACCTGCCGTACGCGCAGGGCGCGTTCTTCCGCCGCGACTGGCGCCGGTTTCGCCGCTTTACCGGCACCTATCTGCTGGAAAAGTGCTGCCACGACCTCGACATCCTGTGCTGGTTCGCCGGCTCGCTGCCGCGCCGGGTGGCGTCGTTCGGCGGCCGGTCGTTCTTCACCCCGCGCTCCGACGCGCCGCTCTACTGCCGCGACTGCGGCCTCGACTGCGCCCACCGGCTGGAGCTCGATCCGCTGCCGCCAAAGCCGGCAGCGGAGCCGGAGCTGACGCGCGGCCGGCATCTCGACCTCTGTTGCTTCAACTCCGCGCAGGACATCGTCGATCACCAGGTGGCGATCATCGAGTTCGCCAACGGCGTCCGCGCCACCTTCCACAGCAACCAGAACGCCGGCCGGCCGAGCCGGCGCATGTATCTGGTCGGCGAACGCGGCTGCATCGAAGGCGACCTCTACTGGGGCTCCTTTCAGTACGCGCCGGTCAACTATACCGGCGACTGGGACGGGACGCCGTGGCAGCGGACCGAGGTGGTGCGCGCCGGCCAGCACGGCGGCGGCGACGGCTTTCAGCTTGGCGACTGTCTCCGGCGGCTGCGCGACGGCCGGCCGGTGCTGGCCGGCGGCCGCGAGGGGCTGGTCGCCTGCGTCACGGCGCTCGGCATCGATGAGGCGCTCAGCAGCGGGACGGTCGTCGATCTGGCCGAGACCTGGGCGGCGTACGGGTTGAGCGGCGCCGGCACCCACACCGGCCCGCCGGCGTGATCACGGCGGTCGACGTGACCCGCAGCTACCGCGCCGGCGGCGGGGTCGTCACCGCGCTGGACGGGGTGAGCATCGGGATCGAGCCGCGCCTGCTCACCGTGCTGCATGGGCCGTCCGGTTCCGGCAAGACGACGCTGATCAACATCCTGGGGGCCCTCGATCGGCCCACCAGCGGCGCGGTGCTGCTGGACGGCGCCGACATCACCGCGCTGAGCGAGTCCGAACGGGACGAGCTGCGGCGGCGGCGGATGGGGTTCGTCTTCCAGTCGGTGGCGCTGATCGCCGCCATGTCGGCGCTGGAGAACGTCGAGTTCGCGCTGCGCATCGCCGGCGCGGACCGCGGCGGCCGAGAGCGGCGCGCCCGGGAGTGCCTGACGATGGTCGGGTTGCGGTCGCGGATGCATCACCGCCCGGGCGAGCTGTCCGGCGGCGAGCAGCAGCGGGTGGCGATCGCGCGCGGCTTCGCGCACCGCCCGCAGGTGCTGTTCGCCGACGAGCCGACCGCCGAGCTCGACACCCACACGGGGATGCAGGTGGTCGGCATCCTGCGCGGGCTGACCGGAGA
This sequence comes from Spirochaetia bacterium, assembly GCA_965203515.1. GTDB lineage: Bacteria > Spirochaetota > Spirochaetia > SZUA-6 > Bin103 > CATQHW01. The sequence goes on along the minus strand of OZ241907.1, from coordinate 1,580,900 downwards.
ACAGGGGGTCACGGTGGTGATGAGCAGCCACGATCCGGCCATCGTCGACTTGGCCGATCGGCGGGTGTCGCTGCGTGACGGGCGCATCGCGGAGCCGGAGCCGGGCGCCCGGGCGGAGGCGCCGTGAGCGCTGCCGGTGCACCGGCGGTGCGGGGCGAACCGGCCGTGCCGGGCGCAGGGGCGAGGGGCGCAGGGGTGCGGGGCGCGGCGGTGCGTTGCGAGAATCTGGTGCGCATCTTCAAGACGGACGAGATCGAGGTGGTCGCCCTGCAGGGGCTCGACCTGGAGATCGAAGCCGGCGAGGTGATGGCGATCATCGGCTCCAGCGGCAGCGGCAAGTCGACGCTGCTCAACATCCTGGGCGGGCTGGACCGCCCTTCGGCCGGGACCGTGGAGGTGGGCGGCGCCGATCTGCTCAAGCTCGGCTCGCAGGACCTGGTCCGCTATCGGCGCGAGACGGTCGGCTTCGTGTGGCAGAACGGCGCCCGCAATCTGGTGCCGTACCTGACCGCGGCGGAGAACGTGGAGGTGCCGATGCTGCTGGCCCGCCGGCGGCGCGGCCGGCGGGCGCGCGCCCTGGACCTGTTGCGACAGGTCGGCGTCGACCACCGCGCCCACAACCGGCTCACCGAGCTGTCCGGCGGCGAGCAGCAGCGGGTGGCGATCGCGGTGGCGCTGGCCAACGAACCGCCGTTGCTGCTGGCCGACGAGCCGACCGGCAACGTCGACTCGCAGACGGCGCGCCATCTGCTGCGGACCTTCCGCGCGGTGAATCGCGACCTGGGGGTGACCGTGGTCATCGTCACGCATGACCGCGCCGTGGCGCAGTCGGTGGGGCGCGTCGTGGCGATCCGCGACGGTCGCACCAGCAGCGAGTTCATCCGCCGGGACGGAGCGGACGATGCCGGCGCCGACCCGCACGCCGCGCGGCCGGCCCTGCACATGGAGGATGCCGACTCGCACCGCGAGTACGTGGTCATCGACCGGGTGGGGCGGCTGCAGATACCGCGCGACCACCTCGATGCCTTGTCGATTTCCGGCCGCGACCGCGTGCGCGTCGACCTCGAAGACGACGGCATCGTCATCCGCCGCGCCGGCGACGAGCCGCTCTAGACTATACTACGAAAGAAGTTGTTCCGGGATGGCAGGATCCACCGACCGAACGTCTGACCGGCTTGCGGTCCATGCCGTCGACTTGCGCAAGCGATACGGTGACGTCGTCGCGGTCGACGGCGTGTCGATAACCGTGGAGGCGGGTGAGATCCTGGGTGTGCTCGGTCCCAACGGCGCCGGCAAGACCACCACCGTGGAAATGATCGAGGGGTTGCGCGCGCCGGACGCGGGGACCGTGCAGGTGCTCGGCTGCGACCTGAGCGCCGACCCGGCGGCGGTGCGGCAACGCATCGGCGTGCAGCTCCAGACCACTGCGCTCTTTCCCCGCCTGACGGTCCGCGAGGTGCTGGAGCTGTTCCGCACGTTCTACGCCGGGACCACCATGGGCGCGGACGAGCTGATCGATCTGCTCGACCTGACGGACAAGGCCGGCAGCCTGACCCGCGATCTGTCCGGCGGCCAGGCGCAACGCCTGTCGGTGGCGCTGGCGCTGGTCAATCGGCCGGAGATGGTATTCCTGGACGAACCGACCACCGGACTCGACCCGCAGGCACGGCGGGCGCTGTGGGATACCATCCGCGCCATCCGCCGTCGCGGCGCCACCGTGCTGCTCACCACGCACTACATGGAGGAAGCCGAGGCGCTCTGTGACCGGGTCGCGATCATGGACGGGGGCAGAATCATCGCCGAGGGGCCGCCGTCCCGCCTGGTCGACGAGCACTTCGCTGAGACCGCGATCGAATTGCCGGCCGGCGGCGTCGAGTTCGACGGCGTGTCCGTGCCAGGCGTCGAACGGCTGCAGCGCGAAGGCGACGGGCTGACGCTCCATTCGTCGGACGCGGGAGCTACGCTCAGCGCCCTGACCGCCATGGCGGCCGCCGGGCGGATCGACATCGACGGCCTGCACGTGCGCCGTCCGACGCTGGAAGACGTCTTTCTGCGGCTCACCGGCCGCCACATCCGCGACTGACCGGCATGTCGTTCGTCCTGCCCCTGTACGTCGCCTCGCAGAAGGGATTCATGCGCGACCGCATGGCGCTGTTCTGGGCCTTTGCCTTTCCCGTGTTCCTGATGCTGCTGTTCGGAGTGATCTTTTCCGGATCCGGCGGGGAACCGGTAGCTGTCGGCGTGACGCAGCCGGCCGGCGCCGTGCCGCCGGATCCGGTAGGGACGGCGCTGCGCGCCGCCCCCGCGCTGGAGGTCCGCGCCGGCACGCGCGCGGAGCTGGCGGATCAGCTTGCCGCAGGAGATCTGCGCGTCGTGGTGGACGCCCCGCCAGGCTTGGCCGCCGACGTGGCGGCCGGCCGCCACGTGACGGTGGAGGTGATCTTCGATCCCACCTCCGCGGCCGCTCGCGAGGTCGCCGTGCCGGTGATCAGCGCCGTGCTGCGGGAGCTGGAAGGCGTTCTGCGCGGCGCCCCTTCGCTGATCACCACCCGGTTCACCACGGTGACCGCCGACCGGCTGAGGCCGATCGACTCCCTGGTGCCGGGGATTCTGGCGATGGCGGTGATGCAGCTCGGTCTGTTCGGGACCGCGGCGCCGCTGGTGCAGCTTCGGGAACGCAAGGTGCTGCGCCGTCTTGGCACTACGCCGCTGCCGCGCTCGGCGCTGCTGGTGTCGCAGGTGCTGCACCGTCTGACGATCGCCCTGGTCCAGGTGGTGATCATCATCGCCGTGGGCCGCGTGGTGTTCGGCGTGGAGATCGGTGGCGACGTCGGCCTGCTGGCCGTCTTCTGCGCGCTCGGCGCCTTGACCTTCATTTCGCTGGGCTACCTGATCGCCGCCCTGTCGCGGACCGAAGAGAGCGTGTTCGGCATCAGCTCGGTGCTGAACTTCCCCATGATGTTCCTCTCCGGGATATTCTTTCCCCTGGAGACCATGCCGGACTGGATTCGTCCGGTAGTGCAGGCGATTCCGCTCACCTATCTGGGCGATGCCCTGCGGCAGCTGATGGTCGGCGCGCCGCCGGCGTACGGGCTCGGTCTGGACGCGCTGGTCCTGGGCGTCTGGCTCGCCGCCTCCGTGACGCTGTCGATACGGCTGTTTCGATGGGAATGATGGCGTCTGATATCAGCGCCGGCTCATTCCTGGTCAGCCCCGGCCACCGTCGCTGCCCACGGAAATACCTGATAACTCATTTTCTCCGTGCACGGGCTCGACGCTTGGCCGACGGTATCCTATATCTGATCTGACAAAAATTGAGTAGCGCGCGCGGACATTGCCGTCGATGCTGCGCGAGCTGCCGGAAGGAGAGGAAATGGCCGAGAATACGATGACCGTCAGCGCTCTGCGTCAGCAGCTGATCGAAAAGGCGATCGCGGACGGCGAGTTTCGCAGCCGATTGATGGCGGACCCCAAGGCCGCGATCGAGGCGGAAACCGGCGTGACCGTGCCCTCCGAGTTCAACGTCGAGGTGCACGAGGACACGGCCGATACCAGTCATCTGGTCCTGCCGCCCCCCGCCCAGCTCGGGGAAGCCGATCTGGCGCAGGCCGCCGGCGGCATCGACTGGTCCGGCGTGGGGCAATGGCAAGAGGGCAGGACCTACGACGAGGTGAGGAACTCGTAGCCGACCCACGGAAATACCTGATAACTCAGTTTCCGCGGTGCAAGTGTTGACACTTGGCCGGCGGTAACGGAGTATCTGATCCGACATTAGCGAGCAGCCCCGCGCAGACATTGCATCGACGATGCTGCGCGAGCTGCCGAAGGAGAGGAATATGGCCGACGAGACGATGACCGTCAGTGCTCTGCGCAAGCAACTGATCGAAAAGGCGACCGCGGACAGCGAGTTTCGCAGCCAATTGATGGCGGACCCCAAGACCGCGATCGAGGCGGAAACCGGTGTGACCGTGCCCGCCGGGTTCAACGTCGAGGTGCACGAGGACACGGCCGATACCAGTCATCTGGTCCTGCCGCCCCCCGCCCAGCTCGGGGAAGCCGATCTGGTGCAGGTCGCCGGCGGCTGGTCCTGGGATGAAGTGGGCTGGCGCTAGGCTGCGATCGGCGCATACGTAACTCGAGGATCGCAATGAGCGCCGGAGACGACCGCTCGACCGGCGTTGCGCGCGGCTCCTTTGCGTCGATCCTCGAGCGATGCCGTTCCCTGTTCCCGCCCGCGCTGCTCGACGCCGCGGGCTGGGAGCGGGTGATGCGCGCGGCGAAGCTGCTGCCGCGCGCCGTTGCCGACACCCACTTCGGCTTCGAGTTCCATCTCGCGGAGCCGAACGCGGACGCCGACCTCGTCGTGCTCGCGATACCGGGATCGGACTTGGCGCGGCACTACGTCAGCGCGGGGAAACGCGCCGAACGCGGGTCGCCGGCCGCGGCTCTTGCAATCGGACTGGAGCGGCAGACGGCGGATCCGAACTCCTACCTTGCCCGGGGCGTGCGCGGCATGATGCTGGAGTACGATACGGCGGGACTGGCGCCGCATCGGCCGGTGCCGCCGCCGGGTCTCTTCTTTTCACCGAGCGGCTCCGCCCCCGGCTCCCGGGACGGCATCAACGAGCATCGGGACTCCGCCGCGCTGCTCGAGGCGCTGGCCCTTGCCGCAGGCTGGAGCGGCCACCGGGAGCTGGTGCCGACGGTCGACCGCATCGTCGCAGCGCTGCCGGAGACGGCGTTCGTGTTCCAGGCGGGAGCCCACCCGGCGCGCTCCCCCAAGGGGTTCCGCATTCTCCTCTGGGGCCTCGCGCAAGAGGAAGTCCCCGCCCTGCTGGAACGGTTGGAGTGGCCCGGATCGACCGCCGCCGCGGCGGCCGTGCTGACCGCCATGGACGACCTGATCGCCTACGTCGCCGTCGGCCTGGAAGTCACCGCGCAGGGGATTGGGCCGCGCCTCGGCCTGGAGCTGTACCGCCCCGTGCGGTGGTTCGACGCCGATGCCAGGGGATGGTATCCCTTCATCGACCGGGTCGCGGAGCAAGGCTGGTGCGTGCCCGCCAAAGCCGACGGGCTGCGGCGCTGGCCGGGCGTCGAACAGATGCTTGGAGAAGGCAGGATGCAGATCGTCCGCCAGGGCATCAGCTACTTCAAGGTCGTGGTCGAACGGGGCGCTCGAACGGTGGCGAAGGCATACACCGGCATGTCCGTGCTTCCGTATCGACCGCGCGCCTGACTGCGGCGCGGCTACGTCTCCACGACTAGGCGGCGCTGCTCGGGGCGGGCGAACGATACGATCAGCGGGTCGTCCCGCTGACGGCGGAGGAACGCGGCGCGGTCGTCGATGCCCTGCCAGCGTTCCCGGATGATGACCTGCGCGACCGGGGCGCCGAGCGCGTCGCCGGGCCCCAGGCAGACCAGCAGGTCGGGCGCAAACTCCCTGAGCGCGACTCGTACGGAGGCGGTGAAGTCGAAGGTGGTCGTCACCTGCGTGCGCAGCGTGTACTCCGCCAGCGCGGCGGTGTCGGCGGCGAGCGGTGACCACTGCCGGCCGCGCCCGTCGATCAGCGGCGCCTCGGGCGTCCGCCAGTCGACCGCGCCGGCCAGGGCTTCGACCGCCCGCCGCGCGTAGTCGGCCAGCAGCGGCGAATGGAACGCCGCGTGGCCGTGCAGGCTTAGCGGGTAGACGCGCTCCCCGAACTCGCGCCGCGGCAGCCGCGCGCGCAGCTCGCGGATGCCGGCGTCGTCCCCCCACAGCACGCGGAAGCCGCCGTAGCGGATCGAATCGCCGACCCGATGCCCGGCCGCGCGCGCGGCGCTCAGCGCGGCTTCCACCCGCTCGGCCAGGCCGTCATCGGGCAGCCACCGCTCGTCGGTGACCGGATAGACGAGCTGGCCGCCGCCCAGGCCGCGGCCCGGGCCGTTGCGGCCCAGGCCGCTCATCGTCTCCACCAGCCGCATCGCGTCGGCGAGCGACAGCGCGCCCGCGCAGAACAGCGCCGAGTACCAGCCCAGGCTGTTGCCGGTCACCGCCACCACCTGGCAGCGCTGGCGGTCGACGCGCAGGAAGTCGGCGGCGGTGCATGCCAGGATCAACGGCGATACGTGCTCGCCGGCGCTGTGCGCGGCGGTCATCCGCTCGGCGCCGTCGAGCGCTGACAGCGGCGGGTCGCCGGCCGCGGCCCGGCGCGCGTCGGTCGCCTCCAGGACCGACCGGAACGCATGCCGCGAGGCGGCCGGCACCACGCGCGCCAGCGAGCCGAGGTCCGCGGCGCCGTAGCTGCCGCGGCCGGGGCAGACCACCACGACGCGGCGGCTCACGACGCCGCCGTCGCCGCCGGAGCGCCCATCCCCGACGATGCCGGCGGCCGGCCGCGGGTGCGGCGGACCAGGTCCGCCGCCCGATCGACGATGCCCTGGGTCGACGGCAGGACGTGCTCGGCGGCCGGCCCCAGGGGGATGAACGAATCGGCCGCGCAATAGCGCCGGATCGCCGGCCGGTGCGGCCGGTCGGCGGTCGCGTCGACGATGCCGGCCACCAGCCCTTCGCTCACGCCGCCGGTGGCGCGGCCCTCGTCGACGATCAGGATACGGCCGCTTCGCGTCCCGCGGCCCACGACCGTCTCCAGGTCGAGCGGAGCCAGCCAGCGCAGGTCGATCACCTCGGCGGCGATGCCGTGCCGTTCGCGCAGGGCGCGCGCCGCCTGCAGCGACCGCCACAGGCCGTTGCTCCAGCTGACGATGGTCAGCTCCGGGTCGTCGGCCGGGTAGACGCGCGCGCGGCCGATCTCGACCGCATCGCCCGGCGGTGGATACGGGAACCGCCAGAGATCGTCGCCCTCCGCGTGCAGGTGGCGGGTCTGGTACAGCGCGATCGGTTCCAGGAACAGCACCACGCGGCCGTCGGTGACCGCCGCCGCCAGGGCCGTGCGCAGCATCCCCACGGCGTCGTCGCCGCGTGACGGGCTGGCGATGACCACGCCCGGCAGATCGCGCAGCACCGCGACGCTGTTGTCGTTGTGGAAGTGGCCGCCGAATCCCTGCTGGTACCCCCAGCTCGCGATCCTGACCACCAGCGGGTTGCGGAAACCGCCCTGCGAAAAGAACGAAAGCGTCGCCGCCTCGCTCCGTATCTGGTCCTGGGCGTTCTGGTAGTAGGCCAGGTACTGGATCTCCGGCACCGGCAGCAGGCCGACGTGGGCGGCGCCCATGGCGAGCCCCAGGATCGACTGCTCGTCGAGCAGCGTGTTGAACACGCGCGCCGAGCCGACCCGCTCGGTCAGCCGGGTGGTGAGGCCGTAGACGCCGCCGCGGCGGCCTACGTCCTCGCCGAACAGGATCATCTGCGGGTACTTGGCCAGCAGGTCGAGCAACCCCCAGTTGAGGAGGCGCGCCAGGTGCTGCGGTCCCTGCCGCTCCGGCAGCAGCCGTTCCGCCCCGAACAGGGCGATGCGCGCCGCCGCGCGGCCGGCCCGCGCGGCCTCCCGCAGCACGCGCCGCGGCCGGTGACCGGCGATGGCGCCGGCGATCTCGGCGGCGCTCGACAGATGCGGCCGCCGCTCGGCTTCCCGCGCCGCCGCCCGTACCCGGTCGCGGATATCGAGGTACGATCGGAGCAGCGACCGCGCCGGCGCCAGACCCAGCTCCACGGCGCGCAGGCTGTTGACCAGCACCGGATCGCGCGCCTCCGCCGCGCGGATCTGCTCGCGCGAACGATAGGTCAGCTCCATGTCCGCGCCCGCGTGGCCGAGCAGGCGGACCAGCTCCAGGTGCAGGAAGACCGGCGCGCGCCGGCGCCGGCACAGCTCGGCGGCGGCGCGCGCCTGGCGGTAGGTGTCGATGATGTCGCAGCCGTCCGCCTTCAGGTAGCTGAGGCGCGGGAAGGAATGCCACACCCGCTCGACCCAGCCGGGCGGCGTCTGCACCGAGATGCCGAAGCCGTTGTCCTCGCAGACGAACAGGATCGGCATCGGCAGGTTCTGAAAGGCGGCCCACGCGCTGGCGTTCATGCCGGCTAGCGCGGACGCGTGGTTGACCGTGCCGTCGCCGAACGTGCAGATGACGATCGAGTCGTCGGGAAACGGCAGGGATTGTCCGAGCCGCTTGGCCCGCTCCATCGCGAAGGCGGTGCCCATCGCCTTGGGCAGGTGCGAGGCTATCGTGCTGGTCTGCGGCGGCATCCACAGCGCCGTACTGCCGAACACTTTGTGCCGGCCGCCGGCGATCGGATCGTCGGAGCTGGCGCAGAGCGAGAGCAGCACGTCGAACACCGGGGTGCTGCCGTCGGCCTGCTTGGAGCGCTGCGCGAAGAAGCCGCCGGAGCGGTAGTGCAGGAAGGCGGGATCGGTCGGACGGAGGGCGGCCGCCAGCGCGGCGTTGCCCTCGTGGCCGGTGCTGCCGATCGTATAGAAGCCGGTGCCGCGCGCGCGGAGCCGGCGCGCTTCCAGGTCGACGTGCCGCGTCTGGTACTGCGACTCCAGGATATCGAGATAGTCGGCCCGTCGCAGGCCGGAGCGCTTGTCGACCGGTTCGTCGTCGTCCGGCGCGCCCGGCCGGCCGCCGGCGGCCGGGGTGTCGACCGGCGGTGCCGATCGGGCCGACAGGGCGTCGATCACGGCCCGGTCGATCGCGTGCGCGCGGTCGCTGTCCATGCGGCGAGGTGAGGGTGGAGCAATAGCCGGACCGCGGCAAGGCAGGCATCGGTGGTCACGGCGTGCGGCGCGGCCTAAACTCGCTCATGCTCGGCATCCTCCCGCTGGAATGTCCGGTACGGCACTACGACTGGGGGTCGCGTACGGCGCTCGGCCGCCTGACAGGACGTCCCGCGAGCGGCCGGCCCGAAGCGGAGTTGTGGATGGGGGCGCACCCGGTCGCGCCGTCCGTGGCGCAGGTCGGTCCCGATTCCGGTTCCGGACGGGTGACGCTGGACCGGCTGGTCGCCGACCGGCCGATCGAAACGCTCGGCCGTTGCGCGGCAGCCGGGCAGAGGGCGGCCGGGCAGGGAGCGGCGCTGCCGTTTCTCTTCAAGCTGCTGGCGCTCGGCCGGCCGGTGTCGGTGCAGGTCCACCCCACGCGCGCCCGCGCCGCGCGCGGGTTCGACGAGGAGGAACGGACCGGCGTGCCGATCGACTCGCCGCACCGGTCCTATCGCGACCGCGGACACAAACCGGAGCTCATGCTGGCGCTGGAACCGATGGAGGTCCTGGCCGGCATCCGGCCGCTGCCGGAGATCGAGGCCGCGCTGGCCGCGGCCGGCGTTGCCGAGCTGGCCGCAACGGCCGCCGGCCGGGACGCCGCCGCCGCGGTCGGCCGGGTGCTGCGCGCCGTCCTGACGCTCGACCGCGCGGCCGGGGCGCGCCTGCACCGCCGGCTGGTCGCCGGCACGGCGCCCGGCAGTGCCGCCCCCGGCACCGCCGCCCCCGGCAGTGCCGCCCCCGGCACCGCCGCCCCCGGCAGTGCCGCCCCCGGCTCCGCCGCCGGCGCGCTGCTGGCGCGGCTGGCGGAGCGGTATCCCGACGATCCGGCGGTGATCGCCGCGCTGCTGCTCAACCGCGTCGCGCTCCGGCCGGGAGAGGCGTTGTTCACCCCGCCCGGGCAACTCCACGCCTACGTCAGCGGGGCCGGCGTCGAGCTGATGGCCAACTCGGACAACGTGCTGCGCGCCGGACTCACCACCAAGCACGTCGATGTCGACGAGCTGCTCGCCGCCGCCGACCTGCGGCCGGCGCCGCCCGCCCGCGTGCCGCCGCGGCCGGCCGGGCCGGCCGAGCAGGTCTATCCCACGCCGGCCGAGGAGTTTCAGCTTTCGGTCATCGACCTGCAGGCCGGCGGCGCCTTCGCGCCGCGGCGGGGGCCGGAGATCCTGTTGCTGCTCGGCGACGGCGCCCGCCTCCGCTGGCCGGGGGGGACGCTCGCCTTGCGGCGCGGCGACGCCGCGTTCGTCCCCGCGGCGGTCCCGGCGTATGAAGCGCGCGGCGCCGGCCGGCTCTACCGCGCCCGCGTGCCGTAGTCCCGGGCGCCCGCCGCGCCCGATCGGCCGGATCGCCGTCAGTTGGCGTAGTCGACCAACTCCACCTCGAAGATCAGGTGCGCGCGCGGCGGCACCGTGCCGGGCACGCCGGTCGCGCCGTAGCCCAGGTCGGGCGGGATCAGCACGGTGCGCCGGCCGCCGCGGCGCATCGCCAACAGCATCTCCTCCAGGCCCTTCACCACCGCGCCGATCGTGAACTCCTGCGGCTCGGCACCGGAGGTGCCGAACCGGGTGCCGTCGAGCAGGCGGCCCGTGTAGCGCAGGAGCACCTTGGCCCCGAACTCCGGGGTCGGCCCCTCCCCGGTCCGGTGCGCCGCGTACAGCAGTCCCGACTCGGTGGCGATCGCGTCCGGCCAGCGCCGGCGGAAGACCGCGCGCGCCTCCTCGTCACGCTGCAGGAGACGGCGCAACGACTCCTCCGCGACCTGCGACCGCAGCGCGGCGAATCGCGCGCCGTCGACGCGGTAGCGGCGCGCCTCGCGCCCCACCCGCACGATGCGGACCCGCTTCAGCGCCTGGCCGCGGCGCAGCCTCGCCAACGCCTCCTGGCCGGACACCACCTCCCCGAAGACCGGATAGACCCCGTCGAGCTCCGGAGCCGCCCGCCGGGTGATCACGAAGCGGCTGCTGCCGGTGTGCGGCCCCGCGGTGAGCAGGGAGACCACGCCGGGCCGGTCATGGCGCAGCTCCGGATGGAACTGATCGGGGATCTCCCAGTCGGGACCGGCCGGACGCCCCGGACCGCGCGGGCGCGCGCCGCCGGCCATGACGAGCTGCTCGGAGGCGATCTCCACGATCGAGCCGTCGTAGAAGCGGCCGGGAGCGAGCGCGCCCTCGGCCAGTCCCACGAACGCGGCGACCGGCAGCGGCGCCCGTTCCTGATGGAGGCGCACCAGCACGCGGCCCTCATCGGTGACGATCCGCGCGTACAGGCCGTCGTCGAGGCCGCCGCACGCCAGCGCCAGCAGCGCCGCGGCGCCGGCCAGCGCCGCCCGCCCCGCTCCGCCGGTGACTCCGCTCGCGATGCCCTGCACGGCCGGCGCGTAGCGTGGCAGCGGCGGGCGTGTCGATCAAGCGCCAAGGCGGTATGCTCGGCGCCGTGAACCATCTGGATAAGATTCGCGACAAGTGGAGCCGGGGCGAGGTCTGCATCGGCACCAACGTCTCCCTCACCGATTCGACCGTGATCGAGATCATGGGCGAGGCCGGCTTCGACATCGTCTGGATCGACATGGAGCACTCGGCGATGACCCCGGAGCACGCGCTCAACCACGTGCGCACCTGCCGCGGCGTGGGGTTGGCCCCGTTCGTGCGGGTGCCGTCCATGGACCCGGCGGCGATGAAGCCGTTGCTCGAGATCCACCCGGCCGCCGTCATCGTGCCGCGCATCGGCAGCGTCGAGGAAGCCGAGCAGGCGGTGCGGGGCTGCCGCTATCCGCCGCGCGGCGTGCGCGGCTTCGGCCCGGCCCGGGGCGTGCGGTTCGGGGCGCGCGATACCGGCGAGTACCTGGCCGAGGTCGACGCCGAGATGCTGGTCATCCTGCAGATCGAGCACATCGACGCGGTGAACCGGATCGACGAGATCCTCGACATCCCCGGCGTCGACAGCATCGTGCCCGGCCCCATGGACCTGTCCGGCACGATGGGGCGGTTGGGCCAGCCCGGCCATCCCGACGTGGTCGCCGCCATGCAGCGGATGCTCGACGCCGCGCGGGCGCGCGGGGTGCCGATGGGACAATCGGTCGGCGCCGACCCGGACGTCCTCCGGCACTGGATCGACGCCGGCGTCTCCTGGATCTGCGCCGGCGGCGACTGGCACCTGCTGGCTCCGGCCGCCAAGCAGCTGCGCGCCTCGATGACGTCGATGACGTGACCGCCGCCGGGCGGGCGGTCACTGCGGCGATCCGACGGTCGACCGCATCACGCGCAACCTGCTCGACCGCCTGGGCTGACCGGTCCCGTCCGCGGCCGGTGGACGGAGCGCCGGTCCGGCACTAAACTCAATCGTTCGACCTGACATCATGGCACAGCGCGTCCATCGCCCTTCGTCGGCCACGGCAAACGAATACCTGATCCAGATCTACCTGCTGGTGCGCGAGCGTCGGCCGGTCGTCGGCGCCCGCATCGCCGAGCGGGTCGGGGTTTCGGCCGCCGCGGTCTCGCAGGCCCTGAAGCGGCTGGAACAGCACCAGCTGGTCGTGCTCGATCCCGAAGACGGCGTGCGCCTCACGCAGCGCGGCACCGTGCAGGCCGAGCACACCATCCGCCGCCACTACCTCTTGGAGCGCCTCCTGGTCGACGTACTGGGCTACGACTGGGTAGACGTGGACGAAGAGGCCGACAAGCTGGAGCACTCGCTGTCGCCGCGCCTGGAGGAACATCTGTACGAGCGGCTGGGGCGGCCGACGACCTGCCCGCACGGCAATCCGTTTCCCGGCTCCCCGGACGAGCGCCGCCTGCTCGACGCGCCGCGGCTGACCGGCGCCCGCGCCGGCGACCGGTCCGAGATCCTGCGGATCACCGAAGAGGCCGAGGAGAACGCCGATCTGATGCGCCGCCTCGACCAGCACCGGCTGAAGCCGGGCACCAGGATCACCGTGTCGAGCGTTTCCGATGCCGAAGTCGTATTCCGCAAGGAAGGCGCCGGGAACGAGATCACCCTGCCGGCCGGCTACGCCCGCTACGTGCGGGTGGAGACCGCCACCTGAACCGGTCCGCGGCCGGCGTCCGGCCGGCGACCGGTCCGCTCGCGCGCCTCCGCACGCTCGATCGGGAGATCTGCCTGATGCGGCACGTGATCGGCGTGCTGCGCTGGGATCAGGAGACCTGCATGCCGAAGGGGGCGATAGCGGAGCGGGCGGAGCAACTCGCCCTGCTCGAAGGCCAGGTCCATGAGCGCCTGACCGCGCCCGAGCTCGGCGAGCTGATCGCCGCCGGCGAAGCGCGCACCGACCTCGACCACGCCGATCGGGCATTCCTGCGCGAGCTGCGGAGGACCTATGATCGGGAGACCCGGTTGCCGGTCGAGCTGGTGACCGCGATCGCCCATCAGGCCGCGGTCAACCAGGCGAGCTGGGTGGCCGCGCGCGAGGCGTCGGACTTCGGCCTCTTCCGGGACGACCTGCGGGAGACCGTGCGCCTCACCCGCGAGAAGGCCGACCATCTGGGATTCCGGGATACCCGCTACGATCCGCTGCTGGACGAATTCGAGCCGTGGATGAGCAGCGCGGAGCTCGCCGGAGTGCTCGACGCGCTGCGCGGCCCGCTGGTCGACCTGCTGGAGCGGATCGCCGGTTCGGCGGTCACGATCGACGACGGGGTGCTGCGGCGCGACTATGACGTGAGCGCGCAGCGCGCGTTCAGCGACGATCTGCTGGCGGCGCTCGGATTCTCGTCCCGGACGGGGCGCCTGGACGTCTCCGCGCACCCGTTCTCCGCTACGCTGGGCGCCGCTGACGGCCGGCTCACCACCCGGTTCCGGCCCGATCTGCTGAGCGCCGGCGTGTTCGGGACGATTCACGAATGCGGTCACGGACTGCACGGGCTGGGCGTGGCGCCGGAGCTGGCCACCAGCGCGCTGGGCGACGGCGCCTCGCTCGGCATCTGCGAGTCGCAGTCGCGGTTCTGGGAGAATCCGATCGGCCGCGGGCGCGCGTTCTGGGAACACTTCTACCCGCATCTCCAGCCGCGCTTCCCGGCGCTGGCCGACGTCGATCTCGATCGGTTCTACCGTGCGATCAACGCCGTGAAGCCGTCGTTCATCCGCGTGGAGGCCGACGAGGTGACCTACAACCTGCACGTCCTGCTCCGCTTCTCGCTGGAGCGCGGCATGGTCGACGGCGACCTGCAGGTCGACGACCTGCCCGATGCCTGGCGGGAGGAATCGCGGGCGCTGCTCGGCGTCGTCCCGGAGCGCGACGCCGACGGCGTGCTGCAGGACATCCACTGGTCGATGTTCGCGATCGGCTATTTCCCCACCTACACGCTCGGCAACCTGTACGGCGCGCAGTTCCACGCCGCCATGGCGCGCGACCTCCCGGACTGGGAGGAGCGGGTCCGCGGCGGGCGGTTCGCGGAGATCCTGGACTGGCTGCGCGAGCGCATCCACCGTCACGGGCGCGTCTATCCGGCCGCCGAGCTCTGCCGGCGGGTGACCGGAGAAGCGCTCGACGCGCGTTACTTCATCGACTATCTCGACGCCAAGTTCGGCGATCTGTACCGGCTTTGACGGCCGGCCGGTCGGCATGTTTACGCAGGTCCGCGTCGCCGCCTGTTCGTTCCGGCCCCGGAAGTTCGACGTGGCCGCCAACGGCGACCGCCTGGAGGAGCTGTTCCGGCAGGCGGCCGATACCGGCGCGGAGCTGGCCGTCGCCCCCGAAGGGGCGCTCGACGGGTACGTGGTGATGCCGATCATCGAGGGGGTCGAGCCGGCCGAGCGCATGCGTGAAGCGGCGGTGAGCCGGCGCGGGCCGGAGATTGATCGGTTCCGGGCGCTCGCCCGCGAGCTCGGCATGTGTCTGGCGTTCGGCCTGGCCGAGCGGATCGGCGGCGACGTCTACAACTGCGCGGTCTTCATCGACGCGACGGGGGCGACGTGCGGCGCCTGCCACAAGATGCAGTTTGCCGAAGGATACCGCGCCGACTGGTGGTTCAACCGCCTTGGCGAGCGCTCGCGCGCGTTCGCCACGCCGTTCGGCCCGTGCGGGATGCTGATCTGCAACGATCGCTGGAATCCCGAGATCGCCCGCATCCCGGTGCTCGACGGCGCCCGCTACCTGCTGATCCCCTCCTACGGGTCGCGCTCGCGGAACCAGGACCGGGCCGTGCTGGCGCGCGCCCGGGAGAACGGCGTGCCGATCGTGGAGGCCAACGTCGGCGTGACGTTGATCGTCAGCAAGGGCGAGGTGGTGGCGTGCGAACGGAAGATCGACGCGGTGACGACCGGCGCGATCGACGTGCCGGCGGCGCCCGGCGCCGCCAACCGCGACCGTCAGGAGCAGGCGTTCCTGCGCTGGCGGGCCGCTGAGATGGAGCACCGGTACCGACAGGGCGAAGCGCGCCGCGCCGCCGGCGTCGAGCAGCCGGCGCACCATGACCCGCACGGCCGGCCGGTCGCCGGCAGCCGGCCATGACCACGCTCCTGCGCGGCGCCGACGTGATCGACGGGGTCGGCGGATTCCATCCGGCGACCGACGTGCTGGTCGACGGTGACCGCATCGCCGCGCTGGGACCGGCGGCGGTCGCCGGCCGGCCGCCGCCGGACCGGACCGTCGACCTGGCCGGCGGCACGCTGTTGCCGGGGCTCATCGACTGCCACGTCCACCTGTGCAAGGGCAACGCCGTCGGCGAGTCCAACCGCTGGCGCGAGCCGGGGGCGGTCCCGACCGAGCGGGAGGCCGGCACCGACGCGGCGATACCCGGCGTGGCCCGCGACGTGCTGGCCGGCGCCTGCTTCGCGCGCCGCACGCTGGCCGCCGGCTACACCACGGTCCGCGACGTGGGCGGCGCCGTGCAGGCCGGCGACGTGGCGGTGCGCGAAGCGATCCGGCTGGGGTTCACCGACGGGCCGCGCGTCCTTGCCAGCGCCGGCGGCATCGTCATGAGCGGCGGCCACGGCTGGGACATGGGCGGATTCGTCGAGGTCGACGGGCCCGACTCGGTGCGGCGCGCGGCGCGCAGGCAACTCAAGGCGGGCGCCGACGTCATCAAGCTGATGGCGGGGCGCGCCGGCGGAACCGCCACCGCGCAGGGCGGACCGGAGCTGACCGTGGCGGAGATGCGCGCGGCGTGCGAGGAGGCGCATAACCAGGAGTGCCGGGTCGCCGCGCACGCGGTCGCCCCGCAGGCGATCCGCAACGCGATCGAAGCCGGGGTCGACACCATCGAGCACGGCTGCCTTGCCGATGACCGCTGTCTCGACTTGATGGCCGAGCGGGGCGTCTACCTGATCTGCACCCTGTTCCCCTACGTCGCGCAGGCGGAGATCTCCCTGCAGGCCGGCTATTCCGCAGACGTGGCGGAGCCGTCGCGGCGGCTGATGGAACGGTATCCGCAGGTGGTCCGCGACGCGCTCGACCGCGGCGTGCCGGTGGCGCTGGGGTCCGACTGCGGCATCCGCGATCTGACCCCGCACGGCGACAACGCCGCCGAGCTGGAGATGATCGTGCGCCACGCCGGCGTGACGCCGATGCGGGCGATCGAGCTCTCCACCGCATGCGGCGCGCGCGCCCTGGGGCTCGACGCGCGCGTCGGGTCGATCGAGCCGGGGAAGTGCGCGGACCTGATCGCGGTCGCCGGCGACCCGCGCGGCGACGTCACCCTGTTGCGCCCGCCGAACGCGCCGGTGCTGGTGATGAGGGCAGGCCGCATCGTGGGTGATGCGGGCGGCCGCATCGCGGCGGGCGGTGAGGCGGGCGCTAGCTGATGCCGAAGACGTCCAGAAATCGGTAGACGTCGAACGAGGCGCTGAACACCTCCTCAACCTCCCGCACCTTGTCGACGTCGTAGACCTGCAGCTTGGTGCTCTCGTAGAGTCCGAACAGGCGGGCTTCGGTGGCGGCCGAGTCGCCCCGTATCAGCACCGCCGGCAGCCCGGCGCCGACGATGTCGGCGCGCAGCTCGGGGGCCAGCGACTCGCCTTCATCGCAGGTCAGCACCAGCCCGCCGATGCCGCGCGTCGCGCCGAGCTGTCGATGGTAGGCCAGGATGCTGCGGATGCGCGGCGTGGAGTTGGCGCTGATGACGACCAGATCGCGCCGCCGGATCGCCTGCGCGGGCCGCAGGAACTGCGCGGGGAGCGAGATCACGCGGATCGTCCGGCACGGGCGTTGCCAGGTGGGGTGGCGGGGGTCGCCGATCGCCTCCGCATGGCGCAACGAGTCGAGCACCAGATCCATCGACGGCTGCGGCAGGTCCTGCACCGCCGGAATGAAGCCGAGGACGTGCAGGCCGCCGCCGAACCCGGGATACCGGTCGTTGAGCATCTCCTCGGTGAGATAGCGCTGCAGGGTGGGGATCTTGTCCGGGATCAGCCGGTTGAAGATGACGCCGCGCACGCGGCACCCCTTGTGCAGGAAGTACGACATGTAGATTTCGAGCGTGTCGATGGCGCGGCCGATGCCGCCCTCCGACAGAAAGACGATCTCCGCACCGAGCATGTTGCCGACGTCGGCGTTGGACAGACCGACGATGGCGCCCACGCCCGGATGACCCGAGCCTTCGGCGATGATCACCTTCTTGTCGGCGAGCGACGCCACCGACTCCTGAATGCGGCGCTGCAGGGTCCGGGTCAGCGCCTGCGGATCCCCGGACTCCAGGTAGTTGCGGGTGAACCCGGAGGTGAAGCGCACCGGTGACAGGTGCCGCGGCTCGAATCCGGGCAGGGAACTGAACACCGACAGGAGCTGCACGTCCTTGTCGACCTGCACGCCGTCGCGCAGCGTGGAGACATCCTGACCGACCGGCTTGACGTAGCCGATCGTGGACGGATCCAGCACGCGCCGGAGCTGGGAGATGATGCCGAGGCTGGTCACGGTCTTGCCGGCATGCTGCCGGTAGCCGGTGAGGTAGACGATTACGGGAGCCACGGCGGTCTGCGCGGCGGCGCTGCCGGTTGCGCGCGGCGCCGGACTGCGCTATGCATCGCGCCATGCGCTGGAAGGTGGCGTGGCTGCTGGCGGCCGTCGCGGCGGTCGCCGCCGGGCAGGCCCCCGATCGCGGCGGGAGGTCGGCGGGCGTCGTCACGGCGCAGGAGGCGGCGCCGGTCGTCGACGGCATCTTCTCCGAGGGGGAGTACCGGCTGGACTTGCGCTACGACGGCATCGCCATCGGCGTGGCGCTCGCCGGCGACACGCTGTACGTGGCCGCCGCCGCTTCGACCGCCGGCTGGGTAGGGGTCGGCTTCGGCTCGGACGTGATGGACGGGGCGCGCATCCTGTTCAGCTTCGTCGACCGCGACGGCGCCGTGTTCTTTGCGGAGCAGGAAGGCTCCGGTCACCGGCACCGCGACGTCAGTGACGCGGTGGCGGTCGCGAGCGCCCACGCGGTGCGCGAGCGCGACGGGACCACCACGCTGGAGGCGGCGCTGCCGGCCGCGTTCGTGCGGGAGACCGCCGGCGACGACGGCGCGTTCCCGATGATCCTGGCGTACGGCAGGCGCGACTCGGTGCGCACGGTCCACCGGTTCTTCAAGAGCATCGAGCTGACCTTCGGCTGACCGCCGACCTGGGTCGACCGCAGGCATTCGGCCGCCCGCAGGACGATCGCGCGGGTCGGTCACCCGGCGGGGAGTCGCCCGGCAGGGCGGGTCGGTCACCCGGCGGGCGTTCCGCCGGGTGCGCGCAGGCAGAGCCAGGTCGCCTCGGCGGCCAGCTCGTCGCCCACGTACGCCTTGCCGCTCTGCCGGATCATGGCGCGCGAGCGGCGCATGGTGGTGATCTCCATGCGCACCTCATCGCCGGGGCGTACCTGACGCCGGAACCGGGCCTTTTCGACCGTCGCCAGGAACAGGATCGACCCGGCGTCGTCGCTCTGCGCGGCGATGCCGGCGCCGCCGCACTGGGCCAGAGATTCGATCAGCAGCACGCCGGGCACGACCCGATAGGACGGAAAATGGCCGGCGAAGAACGGTTCGTCGTCCCGGAACCGCCGGTAGCCCACGATCAGCTCCGGCTCGGCCCGTTCCAGCCGGTCCACGAACAGGAACGGGGGCCGATGCGGGAGCAGCCGCGTGACGACCGGCAGGCTCACGGTCAGATGATGCCCAGGCGCCGGCCGACCGCGGCGGCGATCTCCAGCACCCGGTCCATCTCGTCATCGGTGTGGATCGCCATGTAGGAGGTCCTGATGAGCGCCTTGTCGGGCGGCACGCCGGGGCTGACCACCGGGTTGGCGTAGATACCGGCCTGGAACAGGGCGTGCCAGAACCGGAAGGTGAGATAGTCGTCGCCGATGATCAAGGGGACGATCGGCGTTTCGGCCACGCCGACGTCGAAGCCCAGCGCCTTGTACTCGCGGATCATGCGCGCCGCGGTGCGTTGCAGCCGGCGCGCGCGCTCCGGCTCCTCGCGCATGATCCGCAGCGCCGCCCGCGCCGCCGCCAGGTTGGCCGGCGGCATGCTGGCGCTGAAGATCAGCGAACGGCCGTGATGCTTGATGAAGTTGACGATCTCGCGGTCGCCGGCGACGAAGCCGCCGATCGAGCCGAACGACTTGGAGAAGGTGCACATGACGAGGTCGGCGAGCGGCTGTCCGAAGTGTTCTTCGGTGCCGCGGCCGGTGTCGCCGATCACGCCGATCGCGTGCGCCTCGTCGAGGTAGACCCGGGCGCCGTGACGCCGGGCGACCGCGGTCAGCTCGTCCAGGCGCACGATGTCGCCCTCCATGCTGAACACCCCGTCGGTGGCGACCAGCTTGCCGGCGTCCGCGGGCGCCGCGCTCAGCGCTCGGTCCAGGTCGCGGGGGCTGTTGTGCGCGTACCGGTGGGTCTTGATCGAGCCGAGCCGCAGACCGGATGCGTGGAAGATGCCGTCCATGACCGATGCGTGATTCAACCGGTCGGAGAAGATGTGGTCGTTCTTGCCGAGCAGCGCGGAGATCGCTCCCAGGTTGGTCTGGTAGCCGGTCGTGAAGCAGAGCGCCGCCTGCTTGCCGACGAAGTCGGCCAGGTCCGCCTCCAGCTCCTCGTGCAGCGTGAGCGTGCCGTTCAGGTACCGCGACCCCGAACAGGTCGTGCCGTAGCGCTTGACCGCCGCGATCGCCGCCTCCCGGACGCGCGGGTCCCCCGACAGGCCGAGGTAGTTGTTGGAGCCGATCATCAGCAGGTCGCGGCCGTCGATCACGGCGGTGGTGCCGCGCACCTCCTCGATGGCGGCGAAATAGGGATAGAAGCCGATCTCCTCGACCTTGGCGTCGAACCATGCCTGATAGTCGCGGCACTTCTGAAACAGGTCGGCGCGAGCGGCGGTGGAACGGCCGCCGTCAGCGTCGCTGGAGGTCATACATCACGGAGGGCGTCCCTCGGACCAAGCGGCGGCTCATGGCGTCGGCCCAACGGATACTACGAATCGGCGCGCGCCGCAAGCCGCCGGCGGCTCATCCGGCCGGCCCGGTCTCGACCAGCGCCGCGAACATGGCGCGCATCGCCTCCGAATCCCAGTCGCGCACGCCGATAGCCCGCGCGACGATCGTCCCCTCCGGGTCCAGGATGTAGGTCATCGGCAGCGATTGAGCGGCGTAGACGCGGCTGGTCGACAGGTCGTCGTCGATCACGATCTCGAAGGTGATGCCGGTCTCCGCAACGAAGCGCTCGACCTCGGCCGGCGCTTCGCCCAGATCGACGCCGACGACCCGCAGGCCGCGGTTCGCAAGCTGCAGGTGGAGCCGCTCCAGCGCCGGCATCTCGATCCGGCACGGGGCGCACCAGGTCGCCCAGAAGTTGAGCAGCACGTAACTGCCGGCGTAGTCGTCCAGGGTGCGCGGCGTGCCGTCGATGGCCGCCAGCTCGAAGTCGACCCGCGCCTCCTTCTTCGCCGGTTCGAAGCCCAGATTGGCCATCGCCTGCCGCACGGCTTCCGCATCGGCGCCCGCCGTCCGCGTGGCAGGGGAGCCGGGCGCGGCAGCGGAGCCGGCGGCGGCAGGGCCGTCTGCCGGGGCGGCGTCGGCCGGACCGGCGAGAGCGGCCTCGTCGGGCCCCTGCGTTCGCTCCGAGCAGCCGGCCAGAGCCAAGACCAGAGCCAGGGTGAGCGCCGCGGCGACGGTCCCCTCGGCCGGCCTGCCGCCTCCGTGCATGACGACATCATACGGAATGCCGTGCCCTGACGGGAACGGCGGACGGCGCGGCCGGCGACTTGAAGCGCTGCGCCCGCCGGGGCGGTTTCTCCCGGTGAGATGGGTCCCTCCTTCATCGCCGCGGCGGTCGCCGCCGCCGGATTGAGCGTGGCGCCGGCGGCGCTGTCGCTGGCGCTCTGCATCGCGGCTGCCGCGGCGGCGGCCGGCGGCGTGCTCTGGGCCTGCGGCACCGTGCACCGGCAGCCGGCGCTGCGCGCCGGCGCGGCGGCCGCCGCGCTCGGTGCGTTGCTGGCCGCGACCGGGATCGTGCGGATGCGGGCGGAGGATCGGTCGGCCTACCTGGGGATCGCCGATCCCGGCCCGCTGGTGGTGCGCGGCGTCGTGCTCGACGACAGCCGGCCGCTGCCGAAAGGCGGCACCGCCCTGTCGCTACGGGTCTTCCGGGCTTCCGGCCGCGGCGGCGCGCTGCGGGCTACGGCCGACGTGCGAATGGATATGTTTCTGCGCGGCGCCGAGTCGCTGCATCGCGGCGAGGTGGTGTCGGTGGCGATCGAGGCGCCGCCGGACCTCCGCGCCGGCCGGCCGGCCGGCCGCCCGGTACGGGTCGGCGGGCCGGTACGGCTCGAGCGGCAGGGATTTCGGTCGCCGCTCTGGAGCGTCCGCGCGGCGGTGCGCGAGCGGATCGTGGCGGCCATGGCGCGCGCCGGGCCGGCGGCGGGGCTGGCTGCGGCGGTGCTGATCGGCGACCGGCGGCTCCTGGATGCCGACATCGCCGCGCGCTTCCGCCGCGCCGGCGCGTCCCATCTGTTGGCGCTGTCCGGCCTGCACGTCGGCATCGTCTACGGCTGCGTGCTGGTGCTCATGCGCGCCGCGCCGCGCCGCGCGGGGCCGCCGATCGCCGCTGCGGTCGCCGCCGCCTATGCGTTGATCGCAACCGGCGGGCCGGCGCTGGCGCGCGCGGCGATCATGGCCGCGGTCGGATCGCTGTTGGCGGTGACCGACCGCGAACGGCGGCCGGTGCCGATCATCGCGCTCGCCGCGCTCATCCTGCTGGCGATCGATCCCGGCGCCGCCGCGCAGCTTTCGTTTCAGCTCTCGTTCCTGGCGCTGCTCGGCGTGCTGGCCGGCGCGCGGGCGGCCGCGCGCCTGCCGCCGGGTCCGCTCCGCTACGCCGGCGGCGCCGTGCTCTGCTCGATCGGCGCCCAGGTCGCCACGGCGCCCCTGGTATTGACGGTGTTCGGGGAGCTGTACCCGGGATCGGTGCTGTTGGCGCCGGTGCTGATGCCCGCGGTGACGGTCTTCCTGGCCGCCGCGATCGGCGTGGGGGCGGCGGGTCAGCTCTCCTGGACGGTTCCGGGGGAGGTCGCTGGCGCGATCCTCGATCTGGCGTTTACAATCCTGGAGGCCGGGATCTCGCTCAGCGCCGCCATCCCGGGGATCTCTCTATGACCGACGATCCGTGAATCACGACTCGCCGACCGAAATCAGGCAAGCGATGGAGGCCGCCGGCATAGCGCTGAAGAAGCGCTGGGGGCAGCACTTCATGATCAATCGAGGGGCGCGGCGCAAGATCGTGGAGTTGCTCGATCCGCAGCCGGGCGAGTTGGTCTGGGAGATCGGCGCGGGACTGGGCGCGTTGACGGAGATGATCGATCCGCTGGCCGGCGCCACCGTGGCGTTCGAGAGCGATCACGGCCTGGTCCGGCACCTGCGGTCGGAGTTCTCCGGCGCGAGCGTGCGGGTCGTGGCCGGGGACTTCCTGGAGACTCGCGAGCAGGCGGCAGCGGCGTACGGGACGCCGCAACGCGTGGCCGGCAACCTGCCGTACAGCAGCGGGGCGGCGATCGTGGCGGCGCTGGTCGAGCACGGGCCGCAGGTCGGCCGCATGGTGTTCACCCTGCAGAAGGAGGTGGTCGAACGGATGTGCGCGGCGCCCGGATCGCGCGCGTACTCCTCGTTCTCGGCGATCTGTCAGGCGTTCTATGCCGTCGCCGGGCAGGGCGACCTGCAGCCGGGGTCGTTCTATCCGGTGCCGGAGGTGCAGTCCGGCGTGGTGACCATGGACGTGCGGGCCGATGCCGGCCGGGTGCGGGACCGGGCCGTCTTCTTCACGCTGGTGCGGGCCGCGTTCTCGGCCCGGCGCAAGACGCTGCGCAACAATCTGCTGCGGGCGTCGCCGTTTCCGTTGGCCAAGCGCGACCTGTTGTCGATCATGGAGCGCATGGGGATCGAGGCGGGCGTGCGCGCCGAGGCGCTGAGCGCCGATGATCTGGTCGCGGTCAGCGAACGGATCGCGGCGCTGATGCGCCGCCGCGACACGGGCGAATCGTGAGCGGCGACGAGCTCGGCATCTACGGCCTGGGCCGGTTCGGCCGATTCTGGGCGGAGCGGCTGGCCCGTCACGCGACCGTGAAGGCGTATTCCCGGCGCAGCAGGGCCGTGCCGGCCGGCGTGGAGCCGGTCTCCGAAGATCGCCTGCTTCAGTGCCCGGTGCTGATCCTGTGCGTGGCGATCTCGGCCATGGAGCAGGTGCTCGGCCGCATTCGAGATCGGCTGCCGGCCGGCGCCACGGTGATGGACACCTGCTCCGTGAAGGGTCACCCGGCGCGGCTGATGGAAAAGATGCTGCCGGCCGGCGTGCGCATCCTGGGCACCCATCCGATGTTCGGCCCCGACTCGGGGCGGGTGACGATCGCCGGTCTGCCGATGGTGTTGTGTCCGGTCCGCATCGAGCCGGAGCCGCTGGCGCGGTGGGAGCGCTTCTTCGCCGGGCTGAAGCTGAACGTGGTCGTGATGGAGCCGGACGCGCACGATCGCGAGGCGGCGTTCACGCAGGGCGTGACCCACTACATCGGCCGGGTCCTGGCCGAGATGCGCCTGCGGGAATCCGGCATCGCCCCGCTCGGCTTTCAGCGGCTGCTGTCGATCGTGGAACAGACCTGCAACGACCCCTGGCAGCTCTTCGCCGACCTGCAGCGGTTCAACCCGCATACCGTGGAGATGCGCGCCGGCCTGGAAGCGGCGTTTCGCGGCGTCTCCGCGCGCCTCGACGAGGTCCGGGACGACTCGTAGAGGAGCGTGGACCGGGAAGCGCGCCGGTTGGCGTTGCAGCGGGAGTTGGACGCCAGGAAGGATCAGGCGGAGCGGAACCGGATGGGGCAGTTCGCCACGCCGCCGGCGCTGGCAGTGGACATACTCCGCTATGCGCACGAGCGTATCGGCAAATCGGGAGCCGTGCGATTCATCGATCCGGCCGTCGGCACCGGTTCGTTCTATTCGGCGTTGCTCGCCGTATTCCCGCGCGGTCGTATCGAAGCGGCGGTCGGCTATGAAATCGACCGGCACTACGGAGCGCCGGCGGCGCGACTCTGGAACGCGAGCGGCTTGGAAGTCCGCCTGGACGACTTTACGAGAGTCGATCCTCCGCAGGATGAGGAGCGGTTCGACCTGTTGATATGCAACCCGCCGTACGTCCGGCATCACCATATCCCGAACGCGGAGAAGCAGCGGCTCAAGGCGCGAGCTCGGCAGACGGGAGGCATGGAGATCAGCGGCCTCGCCGGGTTGTACTGCTACTTCATGGCGCTGAGCCATCCCTGGATGGCGGGGGACGCGCTTGCCGGCTGGTTGGTGCCGAGCGAGTTCATGGACGTGAACTACGGCTCGGTCATGAAGCGCTACCTGCTCGACACCGTGACGCTCCGCCACGTCCATCGGTTCGATCCGAACGACGTGCAGTTCGGCGATGCACTGGTCTCTTCCGCCGTGGTCTGGTTCAGCAACCGGGCGCCGCCCCCGGAGCACGCGGTACGGTTCACCTTCGGAGGCTCCCTGGATCGGCCGCGGGTAGATCGTCCGGTGCCGGTCGCGGCCTTGCGGCGCGCTGCGAAGTGGACTCGGTTTCCGATGGAGGAGCACGAGGCGCCGGTTGCTGGCCCGGTGCTCGGCGACTTCTTCGAGATACGGCGCGGGATAGCCACCGGCGGCAACCGGTTCTTCATCCTGCCGGCGGCGGAGATCGAACGGCGCGGCCTGCCGCCGGAGCCGTTTCGGCCGATCCTGCCGAGTCCGCGCTACCTTGCGGACGACGAAGTGACGGCGGACGACCGGGGAAACCCCCTGCTGGACCGGCGGCTCTTTCTGCTCGACTGCCGGTGGGGAGCGGAGGAGATCAGGGATCGGCATCCGCGGCTCTGGTCCTATCTCGAGGCGGGCAGAGCGCACGGTATTGCCGAGAGTCACATCTGCCGGCATCGAACGCCGTGGTACGCGCAGGAGAAGCGGGCGCCGGCGCCGTTCGTCTGCACCTATATCGGCCGCAGTGACAACAGACGCGGGAGACCGTTTCGCTTCATCCTCAATTGAGGTGGTCCTGGTTGGTTGGACAGGTTGAGGGGCAGAATAAGGTGTACTCGGGTGGTTGCGCTACCCCCTCGGTCGCTTCGCTTGCGAATGCGGCGGTAAGGCCGGGGTGCCGGGCGACGACCTCGATCCTGGGATGGCGGTCGCCACTCACACCCGCTCGCCTCGTAGACCGGCATCAGCGCGGTCATCCGCCGCCTGTCTTGAATCAGCGGCCCTCCTGTCTGGTGACTTCGTCGGTCCATCGCTACGCCGCCTGCTCGCTGGCCGCCCGCGTGCCGTCGTAGCACTGCGCCGGCGTGCGCCCGCCGAGCGCCGAGTGCGGCCGCTGCTCGTTGTAGAACGCCATCCACTGCCCGATCACCCGCCGCGCCGCCCTGCCGTCGGCCAACTCGTGCAGGTAGACCGCCTCGTACTTCAACGACCGCCACAGCCGCTCGATGAACACGTTGTCCATGCATCGGCGGCGGCCATCCATCGAGCACCGGATGCCGGCCGCCCGCAGCCGCTCGGTGAACGCCCGGCTCGTGAACTGCCTGCCCTGATCGGTGTTGAAGACCTGCGGCCGTCCGTACCGCCGCAGCGCCTCGTCGAGCGCCGCGAGGCAGAACGCGGTGTCCAGCGTGTTGCTCAGCCGCCACGCCAGCACCCGCCGGCTCGCCCAGTCCATGACTGCCACCAGGTACAGATATCCTTCCTGCACCGGGATGTAGGTGATGTCGGCGCACCACACGTGGTTCGCCCGCTCGATGCTCAGGCCGCGCAGCAGATACGGGTACACGCAGTGTTCGGGATGCGCCGTGCTGGTGCGCGGCTTGCGGTAGATCGCCTCCAGGCCGAGCAGATGCATCAGCCGGCGGACCCGGTGGCGGCCGACCGTCACTTCCTCCTGTTCGAGATGGCGCGCCATCTGGCGGCTGCCGTAGAACGGGTAGCACAGGTACAACTGGTCGATGCGGCGCATCAGCGCCAAGGTCTCGGCGCTGTGGCCCTGCGGCGCGTAGTACAGCGTCGAGCGACTCATCGCCAGCAGCCGGCACTGCCGGCTGACGCTCAGGTGTTGGTGGGCTCGATCGACCATCGTGCGCCGTTGGTCGCGGCTCAACGAGCGAGCCCGCGCGCTAAAAAATCGCGCTCCACGGTCAACTCGCCGATCTTGGCGTGCAGGTCGTGGATGATCGCTTCGTGATCGTCCTGCCGGCGCTTGGCGCCGGTGGCGAACAGGTCGTGCAAGCCGTCGACGGCTTGCCGCTTCCAGTCGCTGACTTGGTTGGGATGCACCGCGTGATCGGCGGCGATCGCCTGAATCGTGCGGTCGCCGCTGAGCGCTTCGAGCGCCACGCGCGCTTTGAACTCGGCGGTGAATCGCCGCCGTTTCCTGGCCATCTGGTCGGCCCTCCTCAAGGCCTGGAGTACACCTTAGCAACCTGTCCAGTTTTCTAGGACCACCTCAAATCACTCGCGGGCGACCGCGTCGAACGTCTATCTCATGTTGTATCCGAAAGGGCCGATCGCCGGCCTCCTGCAAGAAGAACCGGCGGTGAAGCGGGCGATCTGGGAGATGCTGAACGCCATCCGTCCGCAGGCGCTGCTCGGCGAAGGCCGGGTGTACGGCGGCGGCCTCCACAAGCTGGAACCGAAGGAGCTGGCCAACGTCTCCGTACCGGCGATCGAGAACCTGCTGCCGGACGCGATGCGGTCGCGGGAACCGCAACAGGGCGATCTGTTCGGAAGCGCGGCCAACGAACACAAACGCTCGCACGTCGAACCGACGGCAGCCGAGTAGCACGCGACCCAAACATCGACACGAAGAACCGCGGCCTTCGCGACCAGCTTCTGTCGAAGACTTTTTTTGCCGGGATACCGTTGCGGACAACTTGACTCAACTACTTTACATCATTATACTTGTGCCATGAACGGCACTCGTTCCGACACGGCCGGCGCAGCCATCACGACCACCGTTTCCGCTCTCTCCGACGACCGCCTGATAGCGCGGACCAAGGAACTGTCCGGCATCGAACACCAGCTCGAAGTCGTCGTCATCGACCACCTCCGCGAGATACATAAGCGCCGACTGTATCTGCGCCGCGGGTTCTCCAGCCTGTTCGATTACGCGGTGCGCGAGCTGGGCTACAGCGACGCCGCCGCCTGGCGGCGCATCAAGGCGATGCGGCTCTGCGCGGACTTCGACGGCGTGCGCGAACGCCTGCAGGACGGCTCGATGACGCTCAACGCGGCCGCGCAGTTGCAGAACGCCTTCGACCGGCAGGAGCGCAACAGGGACCGCGCGGCGCGTAGCGCGCCGCGCGGGATCGGATTCGGGGCCGCCGCGCGGTCGCAGGACGGCGAGGCGCCGACGCCGGGACCGGCTCAGCCGGCGGAGCGGAAGCCGACGCCGGTGCTGGACCGGTCGGCGCGGCGGGCGCTGGTGGAGCAGGCGGCCGGCAAGAGCAGCCGGCAGGTGATGCGGTTGCTGGCCGAGGTCGACCCGGAGCTGGCGGTGCCGGCGGATCGGGTGCGTCCGCTGGGCGCCGGGCGCTGGGAGCTCAAGGCGGTCATCGACGATGAGTGCCGGTGCGGCTTGGAGCGGCTCAAGGGCCTCCTGTCCCACGTCGACCCGCACATGACGTTGGGGCAGCTCATGGGGCGGCTGGTGCAGGAAGGGCTCGACCGCCACGATCCGGCCCGGCCGCCGCGCGGGCGTCGCATCGGCGCCCGGGCCGCAAGCGCCGAGCGGACTTCGGCGGCGAAGACGCAGGCGGCCTCGGCTCGCGCCGCTTCGGCAGCGAAGCAGGAGGCTCGATCGGACAGCGCCGCTCCTTCGGCGGCGGCGCAGCCGGGAGACGAAGCCGCCGCTGCAGGCGGGCCGCGGCCTGGAACGCCCGGACACTTCGGCGGCGAAGCCGGCGGGCGACACGACTTCGGCGCCGAAGACGCGGACCTCGGCCGGCAGGCTGTGGCGGGCGCGAAGCGGGCGGCGCCGCCGCGGGCCCAAACTTCGGCAGCGAAGGCGGGCGGCGGGACCGGCCGCGCCATCCCGGCGGCGGTCAAACGCGAAGTCTGGCGGCGCGACCGGGGCCGCTGCAGCTACGTGAACCGCACCAGCGGACGCCGCTGCGGCTCCCAACACCTGCTGCAGATCGATCACGTCGTGCCGTATGCCCAGGGCGGCGGCGCCGAGCCGAACAATCTCCGACTGCTGTGCGCCGCCCATCATCGCAACCGCCACGCAGGCATCCCGTAGTCTGATGGCGCAGCGCGACGTGCTGCCGAAACGATAGCGGGATGAGGCGTCCGCGGAGATGGTGGAATTCCGTTGGAGTTGAACCGCTTCCGGCCGCGCTTGCAGCTGACGCGGCGACTCGACAGACTCTACGCGCGGAGGGCCGATTGTGTCCGATCGAAGGCTTTTGGAGTTCGATGACGACTCCATCGATACGGTGTTGGGCGAGGACGTGGAGTTCGAGGGCGAGGTGACGTTCGAGCGTTCGCTGATCGTCAAGGGCGACCTGAAGGGCCGGGTCACCGCTTCCGGGATACTCTACGTCGACGAGCACGCCACGGTGTCCGCGCAGGTCGAAGTGGAGCGCCTGCGCTGCAAGGGGCGGGTCCGCGGCGACGTGACCGCGCGGGCCGGCGTCGAGCTCTACTCGACCGCGGCCGTGGTCGGCGACGTCACCACTCCGGAGCTGGCGATGGAGAGCGGCGGCCGGCTCAACGGGCGCTGCATCATGGGCGACGACCCCTCCGCAACCGATTCCGGCGGCGCGCCGGCTCTGCCGGAGGCTACCTAGCGCCGCAGGGCTCGACGTCATACGGTGTCATACGGGCCGCTAGCTCAGGTGGTAGAGCAACAGCCTTTTAAGCTGTGGGTCGACGGTTCGAATCCGTCGCGGCTCAAACGAACCGGGGAGCACCATCGATGAGACACGAAGCAGGGCGCGGCGCCGTGCGCGGCGTGGTCGTGCCGATTCTGACTCCGCTCACGCCGGACGAAGCGGTCGACGTCGCCTCGCTGCGGCGGCTCACCGACTACCTCATCGACGGCGGCGTGCACGGCATCTGGGCGGCCGGCACCACGGGCGAGTTCGCGGCGCTCGATGCGGACGCCCGCCGCTTGGTGATCGAGACCGTCGTCGAGCAGGCGGCCGGCCGCGTGCCGGTGATCGGCAACGTCTCGGCCCCCGCCACCCGCGCCGCCATCGCCGGCGCGGAGGCGCTTCGCGACTGCCCGCTCACCGGCATCGCCGCCACCCCGCCGTACTACTACCACCACACGCAGGACGAGCTGATCGACCACTTCCGCGCCATCGCCGACCGCTGCGGCCAACCGCTGTGGGTCTACAACATCCCCTCCACCGTCAAGGTGACGGTGGAGCCGGACACGATCGCCGCGCTGGCCGCCGACGGCACCGCGGCGGGGGTCAAGGACAGCTCCGGCGGGGGCGAGACGTTCGCGCAGCTCGTCATGCTCTGCCGCATGCGTCGGCTCGCCCTGTACCGGCTGGTCGGCTCCGTCTGGCGCGCCGCCATGGCCGGCACCGGCGCTCACGGCATCGTCCCCGGGATCGGCAACCTGATTCCGCGCGCGCTGGCCGACGCCTGGGAGGCCGGCCAGCGCGGCGATCGGGAGACCGCCGAACGCCGCCTCGAACGGGTGCTCGCCGCCGCGCGGGTGACGCGGCTGCGCGCCGGGAGCAGCGGGATCGGCTACGCCGGACTCAAGGCCGCGCTCAAGCTGATGGGGATCATCGAGCACGACACGGTGTCGGCTCCGTTCCGTTCCCCGGACGCGACGGACAAGGAGCGGATTCCGGCGCTGCTGGAGGAGGTCGGGCTGCCGACCGGTCCGGCGCATGGGCGCCGGTAGGCGGCTCTTCAGCACCGCGGACAGCGCCAACCCCGGAGCCTTCACCGCAGCCGATTGGGCGTTGTTCTGTTCGATATCGACGATCTGGGGCGCGTCGTTCCTGCTCATCGACATCGCCCTCGATGCGTTTCGGCCCGGCCTGATCACCTTCCTGCGGGTGGCCGGCGGGGCGGCCACGCTGTGGCTGGTGCCGGCCGCGCGCCGGCCGCTGGCGGCCGAGGACCGCCTGCGGGTCGTGGTGCTGTCGTTCGTCTGGGTCGCGGCGCCGTTCACGATCTTCCCGATCGCCCAGCAGTGGGTGAACTCGGCGCTCACCGGCATGCTCAACGGGGCGATGCCGATCTTCGCCGCGATCCTGTCCACCGCGCTGCTGCGGCGCGCGCCGCGGCCGGCGCGGCTCGCCGGGCTGCTGATCGGATCGGCCGGCGTGACGGCGATCGCCTGGTCGACCGCGGCGCCCGGCGCCACCAGCGCCGCCGGCGTCGCGTTGATCCTGTGCGCGACCCTCTGCTACGGCGTGGCGGTCAACTTGGCCGTGCCGCTGCAGCAGCGCTACGGAGCGGTGCCGGTGATGGCGCGCATCGTGGCGCTCGGGGCGCTGTGGACCGCGCCGTACGGCCTGTACGGACTGGGCGGCTCCGCGTTCGCCTGGCCGGCGTTGTTCGCGGTGCTGGCGATCGGCGTCGTGGGCACCGGAGCCGCCTACTGGATCATGGGCACCCTGGTGGGCCGCGCCGGTTCGGTGCGAGCCTCGTTCATCACCTACCTGATCCCGGTGGTGGCGCTGCTGCTGGGCGTTCTGCTGCGCGGCGACCGGGTGGGTGGGCCGGCCGTCGCCGGCGTCGTGCTGGCCACGGGCGGGGCGCTGCTGGCGGCGCGGCGCGAACGCTGACCCGCCGCCGCGCGCGGCGCTCGCGTGCGTCACAACTCACCGGACGGGCAGGCGCGCCGGTATGGCGGCTCGCCGGATAACAGGGTACAAACGGGAGGGAAGGGGGCGCGCGATGGTCGATGAACGGTACGTTGCGGCGGGCACGGTCGAGTCGGTGCGCGCCAAGGGGGTCGTCCTGGTCGAGGGTGACGGGGTCACGATCGCGGTATTCGCCGACGGCGACCGCCTGGCGGCCGTGGACAACCGCTGCCCGCACATGGGGTTTCCGCTGCACCGCGGCTCGCTCCGCGACGGCATCCTGACCTGTCACTGGCACCACGCCCGGTTCGACGCCGCCAGCGGCTGCGCGTTCGACCTGTTCGCCGACGACGTACCCTCCTACGAGGTGCGGATCGTCGATGGACAGGTCATGGTCTCCCGGACTCCGCGCCGGCGCGCCGATGCGGCCTTCTACGGACGGCGCCTGCAGCGCGGGCTCGATATCGGCGTGGGACTGATCCAGGCCAAGGCGCTGCTCGGGCTCCTGGACGGCGGTCAGGACGCGGCCGGGGTGATCGCCACCGTCGCCGGCTTCGCCGCCCGCAGGCTGGCGAGGTGGGGCGAGGGGTTGGTGCGCCTCACCTGCGTGGCGAACCTCGCGCCGTACCTGAGCGAGGATACGCGCTATCTGGCGCTCTGCTACGCGACCCGGCAGGTCGCCGCGGAGGCGGCCGGGGCGGTGCCGCACCGCCTGCGCGGGGCGCTCGACGGCGACGGCCGCCGGCTCGACGAGCTGTCCCGCTGGCTGGAGACGTTCGTCGCCGCGCGCCACGCCGACGGGATCGAGCGCACGTTGGCGACCGCGCTGCGAACGCTCCGCGCGCGCGACGCCGCCGGACTGCTGTGCGGCGCGGCGGCGCAGCGGCTCTACGCGGAGGGCGGCCACTTGCTCGATTCGTGCAACAAGGTATTCGAGCTGCTCGATCACGTCGGCGCCGGCGATGCGGAGACCCACGTGGCGCTCCTGGCCGGCCGGATCGCCGCGGCGCGCGGCGAGGAGGAGGGAAGCGCCTGGCGGCACCCGGTCGATCTGGTGAGCGCAGCCCGCGAGGTGGAGCGATCGCTGCCGGGCCTGCTGGAATCGGGCCGGAACGCGGCGGCCGCGGACGGTTCGGCCGCAGACGGGTCGGCCGCCGGAGCGGACGACGCGGCGCGGGCGCGTGAAACGGCGGGCCGGCTGCTGCCGGTCCTGCTCGGCGATGACGGGCCGGCGCTGGTGGCGGCGATCGCCGATGCCTTCGCCGGCGGGATCGCCCCCCGGACGCTGTCGGCCGTGGTCGCCTACGCGGCCGGCCTGCGTCTGGCGCGCTTCTCGGCCTCCAACGACGTAGGCGACTGGTTCAGCGCGCAGCACACCTTCATCTTTGCCAACGCCGTGGACCGGGCCGTCCGGCGCAACCCGACCACGCGCACGGCGGCGGCGATCGTGCAGGCGGCGCTGGCGGTACACGCCGACCGGTTCCTGAACGTGCCGCCGGCCCGACTGCCGGGCGAGCGGGACGGCCTGGACGCGCTGCCGGCGGAACCGCAGGAGCTGCTCGACCGCCTGCTCGATACCATGGACCGCCGCAGCGTTCCCGGTCAGGCGGACGCGCTGACCGCCCGCTATCTGCGCACGGGCGGCTCCCCGGAGCGGCTGATCGATACGCTGGCGCACGCGACGGTGCGCGAGGACCTCGACTTCCACAGCCTGCAGGTACTGGAAGCGGCGGTGGCGCAGGGACGGCTCTGGGGGGACGGCCCGGAGCGGGAGCACCTGATGGTCGGCGTGGCGCGCAACCTGGCCGCGCACTGTCCGACGCGGCGCGCCGGCCTGAGCACGGCCCTGATCGCGCGGCGCCTGCATCGGGGGCAGGCGATCTACGAGGAGGATGGCGCCGGCGGCGGGTAGGCGCGCGAGCGCCATGCCGCCGGTTGCGCGTCACACGCCGGCGCGGGGCGGTTCGCGCTCGGATCGGGAATCGGTGACTCCCTCCCGGGTTTCGGCGGTCACCAGATCGACGACCGAATGCAGAGCTTCCGTCTCCGTCGCGCCTTCCAGGCGCCGGAGCCGATAGAGATCGATCTGCCGGTCGGCGCTGGTCCCTTCGCGGATGATCGCCGGTACGCGGAGCAGATCGTCATGGCAGCCGAGCACGCGCGCATCGTCGGCCAACTTCGCGACCAGCTCCTCCGCGTACTCGTCGATGTCCAGGCGCCCGCGGGCGGCGGGATCGCCCAGAAACGCGAACACTCCGTAGCGGCTCGCCAGCCAGCGATTCTCGGCGATGATCTCGGTGCGCGGCTCGGGGGGAAGCGTGCCGGCCCGAGCCTGCCGCAGGAGCATACGGATGAGGGATGCGTAGAGCGCCACGATGCAGACCGTGTCGTCGATGCGGGGGCACATGTCGCAGATGCGCAACTCCACGGTCGGGTGCGCGTGCGCGGGGCGGATGTCCCACCACAGTTCGCTGCCGTCCTGGATGAACTCCATCTGCCGGTAGTCGTTCACCAGCCAGTCGTACTGCGCCCGCGAGTAGAGCGGCGCCGGCAGACTGGTGCGGGGGAGGACGCCGAACATGTTGAGCCGATAGGACTTGAACCCGGTGAAGTGGCCGGCGTTGAACGGCGACGAGGTCGACAGGGCGTGGAACAGGGGCAGGTAGCGGCGCAACGCGGTCATGACCTTGATCCGTTCGTCCGGGTCGCCGAAGCCGGCGTGGACGTGCATGCCGCTGATGAGGAGCCGTCGGACCGACTCCTGGTACGTGGCCGCGAACCGCTCGTAGCGCTCTTTGCGCGTCGGCGCCTGTTCCTCCCACGAGGCGAAGGGATGGGTGGAGGAGGCGATCACCGCGGCGCCGTGCCGGTCGGCCGACTCGATGACCAGCCGGCGCGTCTCCACCAGCGCGTCGCGGACCTCGGCGACCGAGGCGCAGACGCGGGTGTTGGTCTCGAGCTGGGAGCGGAGAAACTCCGGAACGACGCGGTGCGGCCCGCGCTGTCGATCGCAGGAGGCCAGGATCTCGGGGACGGGGTCGGCCAACAGGTCGCGGGTAGCCGGGTCGACCAGGAAGAACTCTTCCTCCATGCCCAGGGTGATCGCGGGGTTCACGGTTCCGATTCGCATAGTAGTGAGAACTGCCCGACTCTGCAAGCAGCGTGCAAGGCCGGCCGGCGCGGATAGATTAGACTGGCGCGCCATGGGTAAAGACGGAGCGGCGGGCGACCTGCTCGCCATCGACGGCGGCAGGCCGGTGGTCACCGGCCTGCCGGAGCGCGGCCTGATCGGCGCCGAGGAGCGCGCCGCCGTGCTCGGCGTGCTCGATCGCGCCATCGCCGCCGGTGCGGCGATCGAGTACGGCGGCCCGGAGGAGGAGGCGTACTGCGCGGAGTTCGCCGCTACGCTCGGCGGCGGGTACGCCGACGCGGTCAACTCCGGCACCGCGGCCCTCTACGTCGCGCTGCGAGCGCTCGGCGTGGAGCCGTTCACGGAGGTGGTGGTGCCGGCGATCACCGATCCCGGCGGCATCATGCCGGTGCCGCTGCTCGGCTGCATCCCGGTGGTGGCCGACACCGCCCCCGGCTCCTTCAACTGCGGCCCCGAGCAGGTCGAAGCGGTGATGGGGCCGCTGACCGGCGCCGTGGTCGTCGCCCACGTAGCGGGGGAGCCGGCGCCGGTCGAGCCGATCGCCCGCCTTGCCGAGCGGCACGGCGTGCCGCTGATCGAAGACTGCGCGCAGGCGCACGGCGCCCGCATCGGCGGCGCGCCGGCCGGGAGCTTCGGCACCGTCTCCTGCTTCTCCACCATGTGGGGCAAGCACCATTCCACCGGCGGCCAGGGCGGCGTGCTGTTCACCCGCGATCCGCACCTGTACCGCCGGATCCGCGGCGCCGCCGACCGCGGCAAGCCGTTCGGGGACACGCTGCCGGCGGGGCGCAACTACCTGGCATCGCTCAACTTCAACCAGGACGAGCTGAGCGCCGCGATCGGCCGCGCGCAGCTTGCCAAGCTGCCGGCGGCGGTCGAGCGCCGCCGCGCCTTCGTGCGCGCGCTGGCGGCGCGGCTGGCCGGCGTGCCGTCGTTGCAGGTGCCGGAGACGCTCGACGGCGCGGAGCCGTCCTGGTGGTTCCTGCGGCTGCGCTACCGCGCCGCCGGCGGCTGGGACAAGGAGCGGTTCTGCGCCGCGGTGGCGGCCGAGGGGGTGCCGGTCAACCCGACCTATGCGGCGCTGCCGGCCACCTACACGTGGTTCCGCGAGCGGCGCGTGTTCGGCGCCCGCGGGGGATTCCCCTGGACCGCCGCCGAGTACCGCGGCGACCCGGACCGCGCCTTTCCCTGTCCGAACGCGCATGCGGCGGTCGCCGAGCACCTGGTGGTGCCGGTGCGCGAGTCGTGGGGCGAGGCGGAGGCGGAACGGATCGCGGCGGCGTTCGCCCGCGTAGACCGCGCCGCGCGGCGGACGGCCGGCGCCTAGCCCAACCTGGCGCGGCCCGCCGCCGGTCAGGCGCTTCAGTCGAGAGCTTCAGTCGAGCGCCGACTGCCGGCGGCACTCCTCGATGACGCGCATCTGCCGCAGCGCCTGCTCGGCGGTGACCGGCAGCGGCCCGCCGCCGCGGATCGCGTCGAACAGCTCCCGGTAGTAGCGGGCTTCGCCCTCGGTCTCCGGGGCGCCGGCGGCCTTCGCCTCCTCGAGCGTCCAGCGGCGCTCCACCCACTCGACCGCCTCCCGGTTGTAGCTCCGGTCCCCGGTCGGCTCGGTAGAGAGGCGGCGCTCGGGACGGCTGCCCGGCCGCACGAAGCGCCACCGGAGCTCGCCGTTGCCGCCGGTCAGCCCGCCTTCCGAGCCGATCACGTGGAGCATCGGCTGAGGGTAGGCGCAGGTGGAGGTGATCTCGACGTCGACGGTCGGCGACTTGACCGCAGCCGGGTCGCCGGGGTCGGGGGTGAGCACGATCTTCAGGTGATCCTCCGCATCGCCCAGGGTCTGCACGCGATCGCTCACGTAGAGCACGCGCGGCTCGCCCTCGCCGTACAGCGCCAGGGCGGCGTCGATCAGGTGGGGGCCGGTGTTGTTGAGCGATCCGCCGCCGAAGCGCCGCAGCGTCTGCCAGTCCCAGCGTCGGCCGAACCCGTGGTTCGCCAGCCGCACCTGTACGATGCGGCCGAGCGCGCCGGCGCCGATCACGGCCAGGACCTTCTGCAGGTCGGGCCGGAACCGCCAGTTCTGGAAGACGGAGAGCCGCCGGGCGGACGCCTCGCCGGCCGCGACCATCCGCTCGGCCTCCGCCAGCGAGGTCGCCATCGGCTTCTCGCCGACCACGTGGCGGCCGGCCTGCAGGGCAGCCACCGCGTACGGCGCATGCAGGTGGCTCGGCACCGCGATCACCACCAGCTCGACCGCGCCGTCGGCGATCAGGTCGTCGAAATCGGCGTAGGAGCGGCAGCCGAAGCGCCGCTCGGCCTCGGCGCGCCGTTCCGGCAGGTGATCCTGGACGGCGACCACGGTGAACCGCTCCGGCTGCTCGGCCAGCAAGCGGGCGTGGATCGACCAGCCGCTGCGGCCCAGGCCGGCGATGGCGGTGCGCACGGGGGGCGTGGTGGTGACCATGACGGGCCGATCATAGCGCACCCGGTCGAGCGGCGGGCCGCGCCGACCGGCCGGTCAGGGTTGACCCGGCAGGGGCGCCAACGTAGGGTCTGCAGGCACGTCGTGGCAGAGATCCAGGTCCGCGCGCCGCGCACCGCCCACTCCCTGCCGGAGTTGGTCCTGACGGCGCTGCGGCGCTACTGGTTCGTCTATCTGCTGATGCTGCCCGGCCTGGCCTGGATCGCGGTGTTCCAGTACGGGCCGATGTACGGGTTGCTGGTCGCCTTCAAGGACTTCAACATCGTCAAGGGCATCGCGCGCAGCCCGTGGGTGGGGCTGGCCAATTTCGAGGTGCTGTTCCAGTCGCCGCCGTTCTACCGCGCGCTGCGCAACACGCTCATCATCAATCTCTACAACTTGGCGTTCGGCTTCACCTTCACGGTCTTTCTGGCGTTGATGCTCAACGAGGTGAGGGTGAGCTGGTACCGGCGCACCGTCCAGACGATGGTGTACCTGCCGCACTTCGTCTCCTGGGTGGTGGTCGGCGCGCTGGTGTCGATCGTCCTCTATCCGGAGCCGGACAGCCCGTTCAACCGGCTCGTCAGCCTGTTCGGGGGGCAGCCGCGCCACTGGTTGACCGCGCCGCAGTACTTCCGCGGCATCGTCGTGATCGTCAACACGATCAAGGAGGCCGGCTTCGCCACCATCATCTATCTGGCGGCGCTCTCCTCGGTAAACCCGGACCTGGTGGAGAGCGCCCACTGCGACGGCGCCCACCGCGGCCACCTGATGCGCCACATCTACCTGCCGCGCATCGCTCCCACGATCGCGGTGCTGTTCATGCTGCAGCTCGCCGGCCTGTTCGGCTCCAACTTCGACCTGATGTACAATCTCTATAACCCGGCCGTGTACGACACCGGGGACGTGCTCTCCACCTACCTGTACCGGACCGGGTTGTTGAGCAGCGAGTTCGAGCAGGCCACCGCTCTGGGGCTGGTCTTCAACCTGCTCGGCCTGGTGCTGGTGTTGACCGCCAACCGCTGGATCCGACGCCTGAACGTGATGGGCATCTTCGAATGACCGGCGCACGGACGCTGCGCGCCCGCCTGGGCTTCAACCTGTTCGACGTGTTCGCCGTGACCTTCGTCGGGCTGTTCGCGGTGGTGGCGGTCTACCCGATGTGGTACGTGCTGGTCGTCTCGCTCATGCCGTACGGCGAGTACATTCGCACCGACTTCGTGCTGCTGCCGTCGCTCACCCCGGACCTCACCTACTACGAACGGATGCTGATCGGCGCGCCGCAGATCTTCCTGCGCGCCATGGGCGTCTCGGTCGTCAAGACCACCGTCGGCGCCGGCGCCGGCGTGGTGGTGACCGGCATGCTCGCCTACGCGGTGACCAAGCGGCAGGTGCCCGGCACGCGGCTGATCAACATCCTGATCGTCCTCACCATCTTCTTCTCCGGCGGCCTGATCCCGCTCTATCTGCTGGTCGTCAACCTCGGCCTGCTCGGATCGCCGGTCGCCATGATCCTGGCCTCGGGATTCGTGAACACCAGCTATTTCATCATCATGCGCAACTTCTTCTCCTATACCGTGCCCAAGGAGCTGGAGGACGCCTGTCTGATCGACGGCGCCAGCGAGGCGCAGACGTTCTTCCGCGTGATCATGCCGATATCGAAGCCGATGCTGGCGGCGATCCTGCTGTTCCTGGCGGTCTACCACTGGAATGACTACGCCAGTTGGCTCTACTTCGTGCGCGACACCACGATCCAGCCGTTCGTGATGCTGCTGCGCCACGTGTTGGAGCGGCCGACCATGTACCGGTTGTCGCAGGCCGCGCAGCGGCTCGTTCAGCAGGAGGGATTGATCCCGCCGCGGCAACTGGTGATGGCGACGATCGTGCTCACCTTCCTGCCGATCATGGCGCTCTATCCGTTCCTGCAGCGCCACTTCGCCAAGGGCATCCTGATCGGCGCCGTCAAGGAATAGGGCGGCCGCGGACCGGGTGGGCCCGCGGAAATAGCGTGTGGCGGCTCAGGCCGGGACGATCGTCACGTCGACCTCGTCGATGACGATAGCCTGGCCGTCGGCCGCGCTCAGCGCGGCCATGCCGGAGAACAGCAGCGTGACCGCAAGCTCGTTGTCGCCGGCAACGACCAGGTCCGGGGTCAGATCGATGACGCAGGTGGTGTGCGGCGGCAGCGCGCGGCCGCCGTTCTCGGGCCGGCCTTCGCGGTGGTGGATGCGGCGGAGCCGCGCGTCGGGAACGGCGGCGCCGTTGAGGCGGACGGCGATCCGGTCGGCCGGCCCCAGGCCGACGGCGCGGGCGAACAGCGTGGCCGCGGCGGTCCGTTCGACCTCCTCGAACAACCGGAACCGGTAGCTCGCCGACGGATTGCCCGGCGCGCGCGGCAGCACCAGCTTCCGGTCCCGCATCGTCCCGCACACGTTGGCGCCGGACGGGCTGATGCCGCGGTACCCGCCCCACAGGGAGCGGTAGGTGTAGTGGCGGACGCCGTCGGCGACCCGCTGCAGGTCGCGCGCCTCGCGCAGATAGCGGAACGCCGCCGGATAGCCGGTCTCCGCGCCGCGCCGGCCGGAACGGAACCCGCCCCAGTGCTTCTGGAAGTTGTAGACCGACATGCCGTCGGCGCCCTGGCGGCGCAGGGCGTGGGCCAGGGCCCGGTAGTTCTCCGGCGTCGCCGGCGGGCCGAAGCTCTCATACGACGAGCAGTAGGGCTGGACGCCGGGGTAGAGCCGGCACGGCGTGCCGGCGGTGAGCGCGGCGAACTCGTCGTAGGCGGCGTTGAAGTCCGTGAACGCCGAGTCCATGGGCGACACGAAGTCGACCAGCCCGCCGCCGATCCAGGCCGGCGCGTCGAGCCCCACGGCATGGCAGTCCTCCAGGGTCTGCGGCACCAGCGCGCCCAGTTCCAGCCGCCGCCCGCGCGCCCGGCCCCGCTCGTCGAGCAGGGCGCGCAGCCGCTCGAGCAGACCGGTCATCAACGGCTGCCGCTCGCGGGCAAGGCGCCGATCGCCGTTCGGGGCGGGGAAGTAGAGCCCGTCGCGGAAGGTGAGGAGCACGCCGTCGACGTCGAACCGCGACACCACCTCGGCGACGACCTCGAACAGGTAGTCGCGCACCTCGGCGACCGAATAGTCCATCCGGTTGCCGGGCAGGAAGGCGCCGCCGGGCGGCGCGTCGGTGAGCTTCCACTGCGGGTTCCGGTGCAGGAACATGCCGCCCTGATCGGGGGCGCCGTGGTTGTCGTTGACCCGGAAGCCGGCCAGGAAGCGCATGCCGCGCGTGCGGGATCGCTCCAGCATCACCTGCAGCGGCATGACGCCGTCGTCCATCATCGGCAGGAACCGCCGGTGCTGCGGGCGCGCGTCGTACTCGAAGCGATCGGAGCGGAAGTACATGATCCAGCCGGCGTTGTAGACCTCCTGCACGAACGCGTCGGCGTCGCTGGCGGCGGCGTGGTCGATGAAGGCGGCGAGCTCCGCCGGCGCGGCGGGATGCCGGGTGATCAGGGGCCGGGCGTCGCCGGGATCGAAGTCATAGTTGGTGACGTTGGACGGATCGCTGACGTAGATCAGCTCCCAGTCCCGCGGCGGTCTGGGGTCGGGGAGCGTCGAGGCGGGCATCCGCAGGCTTCGCGCCTCAGTCCTCGGGCGACCAGGTGGTGGCGTGGATGCCCTGGTCGCGGGCTCCCGCCCACAGGGTGAGCACGCGGCCGTCGCGGAGCGTCACCGAGCTGGTGCGGGCGTCCATGGGGTGGTAGGAGAGGATGTAGTGCTCGGCGCCCCAGGTGCGCCCGCCGTCGGGGCTGACCAGGGCGCGCGGGCCGCCGACCGCGTCCTTGTGGTCGTAGGTGAGCACGACGCGGCCGTCCGGCAGGCGCACGATGTCCGCGGAGCACATGTGCAGGCGGGTGACCAGAAACGGGGTGGTCCAGTCGTAGCCGCCGTCGGTGGAGAACATGATCGCCTCGTTCTTGAAGCGGCCCGGCCCGGCCCGGTTGCGGGAAGGCGCGGGCCACGTCGGGCGGCCGCCGCCCTGCCCGGCCGGCGCGTCGAAGAGGTCGACGGTCAGGTATTCGCGCTGGTAGCGCGTCGCGCAGAGCAGCTCGCCGGACGGCAGCTCCAGCAGGTTCGACTCGCAGCAGCCGGGCGGCAGCACCGTCCAGTCGCCCCAGGTCCGGCCGTCGTCGTGCGAGCGGAGCAGGACGTCGCCTTCGTAGCCGGCCTGCCGCGCCGGATCGTTCCAGGCGTTGCTGCAGCAGGCGATCACGGCTCCGCCGGCGATCACGGCGCCGCCGGCGAGCTGCACGATGCGGCTGCCGTCGCCCAGGCCGCAGTAGCGCGTCGGCCGGGGCGCCAGCTCGGCGTCGGTCCAGGTCCGTCCGCCGTCGTCGCTGCGCGCCACGCGCGGCTCGTGCGTGTTGTGCGTGCCGCGCGCCGGGTCCGCCGGGTCGACCAGCACGGCGTAGGAGAGCAGCAAGGTGCCGGCGTCGGTCACGCCGAACCCGAACACCGACGGCTGCCGACCGGGCAGGGGGACTTCGGCCACCAGGCTCCAGGTGCGGCCCTCGTCGGTGGAGCGGTGGATGCGGCGGTCGCGGCTGGTGTAGACCAAGCTGCCGTCAGGGTGGCGGCAGACGACCACGCCCTTGGCGCCGGCTCCCGGAAAATAGCGCTGTTCGGCCGCCGCGCGGCGGTAGACCACCATCTCGAAGTTTTCGACGTAGTCACCGCCCTCGTAGCGGTCGTCGGGGCGCATGCGCACCATGCCGTTGTCCAGGTAGCCGCGCGCGTCGGTCCGCTCCGTCCACAGGTTGGGGTAGACCAGCGGCGGCCGGTCCAGGCCCTCCGGAGTCCAGCGCACCACGCCGATCGCCGGCCTGCGCCCCCATTCGTCCATCCCCGGACCGTAGATGGTCGGCGCGTACGAACCGAGCGCCGCGCCGCGGTGGTAGGCGGAGACGATCACGCCGTCGCCGGTCACCGCCGCCGCGGCGCCGGTTCCCGGCCCGGCCAGCACCGGTCCCGGCCCGGCCAGCGGTCCCGGACCGGCCACCGGTCCCGGCCCGGCCAGCACCGGGCGCGCCTTTGCGCGGATGGCGTAGCGGCTGAGGCCGAGCACGTAGACCTCGTCTCCCCAGGCGACGGCGCCGCCGTTCCCCGCTCCGCCGTCCCCCGCGCCGAGGCCGGCGGCGCCGATCACGGCGCGGGCGCCGTAGGGGAAGTGCGGCATGCCGTAGCTCAGCACCAGCCGGCCGTCGGGAAGCTCCGTCAACTCGGCGGCGAGCGGCGCGAATCGGTCCGGCACGTCCCAATCGGCCCCGCCGTCGGTCGACTCGGCCAGCGCCACCGCGCCGGCTCCGTCCGCCACCGGCGCGATCAGCCGGCCGGAGCGGAGCTGCAGCGGATGCAGCGGCTCCCAGTCGGCCGGCGGCTCGGCCACCGTCTCCCACGCGGCGGCGTCCGTCGAACGGAGGATGCGGCCCGGCAGACAGAGCAGCAGCGGGCCGCCGGCCAGCGGCGCCAGGCGAGCGGTCGGCGGCCCGGCCGGCCCCTCGGCGCCGGTCAACCCATGCCGGGCCAACCCGGCGTCGATCGCGGCGGCCGGCCGCCACGGCCCGGCCGCGTCGTCGGCGCACAGGATCAGCAGGGCGCCGCGCCGCTCGATCGCCGCCGCCAGGGTCCCGTCCGCGCGCGCGGCCAGCGCCAGCACCGCGCCGCCCGCCGCCTCCGGCGCCGCCAGGTCGGGAAGCTGCGACCAGCTCTCGCCCCCGTCATCGCTGGTCGCCAGCGATCCGCCGCG
Organism: Spirochaetia bacterium; assembly: GCA_965203515.1. Lineage (GTDB taxonomy): Bacteria > Spirochaetota > Spirochaetia > SZUA-6 > Bin103 > CATQHW01. Next base: position 1,538,520 of record OZ241907.1, on the reverse strand, counting down.
GCCGCACAGCACCAGCCCCGCTCCGTGCCGGCAGAGCTGCGGGTCGGCGTCGCCGTACAGCACCTCCTGACGCTCGACGCGGACGCGGTGGAAGCGCAGTATCTGCCGATCGGTGTGGTCGGGACCGATGGCGGCGGTCAATCGCGGCATCGCCATGGGGATTCTCTCCGGCCGCTGGACCGCGGCGGCGCGCGTGGGGTACGATCGGGACCTCTGGAGGATAGCTCACATGGCGAATGCACGCAAGCTGCTCTGCGCAGCGATCGGCGCGTCGTTCCTTTTGGCGGGCGCTCACCTCTTCGCCGCCGGACAGGACGAGGCGGCCGGAGCGGGGATGATGGAGCGGGTGCCGATCGGAATGCTCTATCGCGGATTCGATCCGACCGGCTGGGACATGGACCTGGTCGCGCAGGACCGCATCTGGGCCTACGTCGAGGAGACGTTCAACGTCGACTTCAGCATGGAGTACGGCGGGGGCGGCGACGGCGAGTACATCGTGTCGATCATGGCCGCCGGCACGGCTCCCGACCTGGTGATGATGTGGCCCGGTCACCCGTGGCTGGGGCTGACGCGCTGGCAGGGCTGGATCGAAGACGGCCTGCTGACCAACGTGGGAGAGATCGTCAACGCGCAGCCGGACCGTTATCCGATCCTGCACGCGATCTTCCAGGACCCGGTCTACCGGCTGTACAACCTGGTGCAGAACGGGGGCGCCGACAACTACTACGCGGTGATGACCGGCAACCGCTTCAAGCCGATCACCGACAGCGCCATCGTCTACAACGGCTTCATGCTCGACGAGCTGGGGCTGGACGTCCCGGAGACCTACGAAGAGCAGGTCCACGCCATGCGGCAGGCGCGCGACCGGCTGGGCGCCACCGGCTTTGGCTGGCCGACCTACAAGGGCATCCACTGGAAGGGGCTCAACTACCTCTACTTCCAGACGCACGGCCTGGAGGTCGGATTCGGCGGTCCGCGCGACACCAGCTTCGCGCAGGACGCGGACGGCGACTGGTACGACGCAGCGATCGACCCCCGCAATCAGGTGATCTGGCAGACCGTGCAGCAGCACGCGGCCGAGCAGCTCATCTATCCGGGCTGGCTGACCGGCGAGCTGTTCGACTACATCGACCAGATCGCTGCCGGCAAGCACCTGTCCGGCATGTACAAGGGGCCGCGCCCCGACTCCTACGTGCAGCAGTTCAAGAAGTTCCAGGCCGCCAACCCGGAAGCGACCCTGGCCGACTTTCCGCAGATGCTGCATCCGATTCGCGGCCCCGGCGGACGCGCGCACGACACCGAGGTGCCGTTGGGCGTCTATCGCGCGATCACCGTTCCGTCCTTCAGCGAGAACCCGGACCGGGCGCTCGATCTGGTCGAATGGTGGGTCAGCGAGGAAGGGCAGGCGGCGCGCTGGTTCGGCATCAAGGGCATCCACTACACCAGGGACGACTACAGCGACTTCGACATGGACGAGTTCTTCCGGGACATCCGCGGCCAGTGGATGCAGGGGCGCACGCTGGAAGAGATGGAGGCGCAGGCGCCGGGCGATCTGATGTGGTATCCGGGCGTGGCCACCTCCAACTACGACAACGGCATCGTCCCCTACGCCGAGTTCGGCAACTGGTTCGAGGCGATCCAGCACGTCCGCGACGTGCGCACCGAGCGCGAGAGCGCGGCGTTGGCGGTCCCGGAGGGCTCGGCCTGCGAAGCGCCGTACTCTGACGTCTGGCGGGGCGGCGGCTGCGCCGAGTGCGCGGGACCCAACCCGCCGAGCTGGTGCCAGTTCCAGGCCGCCAACGAGGTGTGGAACACCTTTCTGGCCGAAGGTTGGGAAGGATGGCCGCAGTACCTGGACTTGGTCGTCCTGAGCGAGGAAGAGACGCAGATCGCGGCGGCGCTGACCGACATCAGGAACAAGTGGTGGGTCGCGTTCGTCCTGGGCAACAAGGACGTGATGGCCGACTGGGACGAGTACGTGGCCGAGTACCGGGAAGCGGGCGGCGACCAGCTCATGCATGCCTGGACCACCAAGGTGGCCGAGGCCAAGGCGACCTGGGACAGCGTCCAGTAACCGCACCCGGCGTTTTCGTTCACGATATGGAGCGGCGCATCCCCCGGGGGTGCGCCGCTCGACGTCCGTGCTCGCACCCGACCTTACCCGCGCGCCGGCCGTGAACTGATGCGGGCCGCGCATGGCGAGGATGCCCCGTCCCCGTCCGGCTAATCCGCCCCATGCAGCATGAAGACCTTTCCAGGTACTCATTGGCCGCGACGTCATATGCCAAGGAGTGCTTACGATGGATTTTCAGGACGCTTTACGTTCTCGATATAGGCGATCAACGGTAATCGCAGCGGCGATCGTCGTATCGTGATTCCCCGCGCGTGCCGGCGGCTGGCCGAGGTCGACTTTCCGATCGCCGAGGTGTCCCGGCACGCGGCGCGGGAGAAGTCGATCCGCCACGGGCATCCGTCCACGCTCCATCTCTGGTGGGCGCGGCGCCCGCTCGCCTCGTCGCGCGCCGTGCTGCTGGCCCTGCTGCTGCCCGATCCGCTCGACCCGCACTGCCCCGACGCCTTCAAGCGGCAGGCGCGCGCCATCCTGGGCGCGGTGCGGCAGCCGCCGGCGGATGACGCCGAGCTGCGCGCCGCGCTGCTCCGGTTCATCGGCGAATTCGCCAACTGGGACCTGGCGGCGCACTCGACCTGCCTGCGCGTCGGCCGCGAACTGGTGCGGGCCGCGCATGGCGAGGAGGCGCCGTTGGTGGTCGATCCGTTCGCCGGCGGCGGCTCCATCCCGCTGGAGGCGCTACGCCTCGGCTGCGAGGCGTTCGCCAGCGACCTGAACCCGGTGGCGTGCCTGATCCTCAAGGTGATGCTGGAGGACATCCCCCGCCACGGTCCGGGGCTGGCCGCTGAACTGCGCCGGGCCGGCGGCGAGATACGGGACGCGGCGGCGCAGGAGTTGGCCGACCTGTACCCGGCCGACCCCGACAGGGAGACGCCGATCGCCTACCTGTGGGCGCGCACGGTGCGCTGCGAGGCGCCGCAGTGCGGGGCGGAGCTGCCGCTGATGCGCTCGTTCTGGCTGTGCCGCAAGCCGAAGCGCAAGCGGGCGCTGCGCTATCGGGTGGAGCGCCGGCCGGAGGGGCCGCCGGCGGTGCGGTTCGAGGTGTTCACGCCGGCGGCGGACGCGGAGGTGCCGGGCGGTACGGTGGCGCGGGCGCGGGCGGCGTGCTTGTGCTGCGGCGCGGTGCTGGCGCCGGAGCGGGTGCGGGCGCAGCTTGCGGCGCAGCGCGGCGGCGCCGATGCGGTGTTCGACGCGGACGGACGGCGGACCGGCGGCGCGCGGCTGACGGCGGTGGTGACGCTGCGGGCGGATGCGCCGGGGCGGCACTACCGGCCGGCGGGCGAGGCGGACTACGCGGCGGTGCGGCGGGCGCAGGAGCGGCTGGCGGCGCTGCTGGGCGAGTGGGAGCGCGGCGGCAAGCAGGGACTGTGCCCAGTGCCGGACGAACCGCTGCCGCCGATCGGCACGCTGGGGTTCCGCGTGCAGCGCTACGGCATGCTCCGCTGGGCCGACCTCTTCTCCGCTCGCCAGAAAATGGCGCTGGTCAACTTACTCGACGTCGTTCGGAGCGGCAGCGCAGCCGGGATCGCCTCGATATTAGCCTGCGCATTCAACCGCGTATCCATGAGCAACATGACGTGTACTCGATGGAATGCCATGGCTGAGAAGAGCATACGTTCGGTCGCCAGGCGATCCCCATGGTGTGGGACTTTGCGGAGGTCGTGATAACAGCCGAAGCGCCGGGCAACTGGCAAAGCGGATACGAACTTATCGCCGATGTCGTCGATGCATCGGTCAGCCGCGGTCGGGGCCAGACTCAGCCGGCGGACGCTACCGACCATCCTCTCCCCGACGAGTCCGCCTCGGTCTGGTTTACCGATCCTCCCTACTATGACGCCGTTCCGTATGCCGACCTCTCCGACTTCTTCCTCGTCTGGCTCAAGCGCACGCTGCCCGGACATCCACTCCTGCGGGACCCGTTCGACGCAGATAATCGCTTGTCTCCCAAGACACGCGAGGCGGTGCAGGACGAGACCAAGCGGCAGGATGGCCGCCCGAAGGACCGCCGGTGGTTCGAGGAGACGATGGCAAGAGCGTTCGCCGAGGGACGCCGCATGCTCGCCGAACACGGCGTCGGCTCCGTCGTCTTCGCGCACAAGACCACCGAAGGCTGGGAGGCGCTGCTGGTCGGCATGATCCGCGGCGGCTGGACCATCACCGGCTCCTGGCCGATCGCCACCGAACTGGGCACCCGACTGCGGGCGCGCGATTCCGCCGCGCTGGCCACCAGCATTCACCTGATCTGCCGGCCGCGGCCGGCCGACGCGCCGGTCGGCGATTGGGCCGACGTGCTGCACGCGCTGCCGGTGCGCGTCGCCGAGTGGATGGCGCGCCTGCAGGGCGAAGGCGTGCGCGGCGCCGACCTGGTGTTCGCCTGCATCGGCCCGGCGCTCGAACTCTACAGCCGCTACCGCGCGGTCGAGACCGCCGCCGGGCGCACGGTCGGCCTGCCGGAGTACCTGGAAAAGGTGTGGGAGGTGGTCGGCCGCGCCGCCCTCGAAACCGTCCTCGGCGCCGCCGAAGCCCGCGCCCGCAACGGCATGACCGGCGCGCTGGAAGAAGACGCGCGCCTCACGGCGCTGTTCCTCTGGACGCTGCAGACCACCGACGCCGGCGGCGATGGCCGTGGCGTGGAAGACGACGAGGAGGACGAAGCGGCCGCGGCACAAAGCCTCAACCTGCCGTTCGACGTGGTGCGCCGCTTCGCGCAGCCGATGGGCATCGACCTGGAGCGCTGGACCGGCCGCGTCATCGCCCAGGCCAAGGGCGTGGTGCGCCTGCTGCCGGTGGCCGAGCGCGCCAAGGACCTGTTGGCGACGCCGGCGCCGGCGCCGCCGCCGACTGGATCGAGGCCGACCCGGCCGCCGGCCTGCAGCGCTCGCTGTTCCCGGAGTGGGACCGCGCGCCCCGCACCGGCGGCCGCAAGCGCCGCCGGGCCGGCATCCTGGACGGCGACGTCGAGCTGCGGGCGGTGGCCGCCACCACGCTCGACCGCGTGCACGCCGCCATGCTGCTGCAGGCGAACGGCCACGCCAATGCGTTGCGAGCGCTGCTCAAGGCCGAGCACGAGCGCGGCCCCGACTTCCTGCGCCTGGCCAACGCCCTGTCGGCGCTCTATCCGCGCGGCGCCCGCGAGAAGCGCCTGCTCGACGCCATGCTGTTGGCCGCCCCAAGGTCGAGGTAGCGCGTTCTCGTCTTGATCGTCGCCGGACACCGTACCGGTCGATCGGACGGATTGAAGCGCCTGCGCCGCCGGCGCGTTATCGGCTATAGTAGCGGGAGGTGCCGATGGGAGAGCCGGTGATGCTGAAGGAAGAGGATGTCGTCCGCATCGGAGACTACGTCAAGCCGTGGCTCCGAGAGATGGTGAACCACGTGGTCCCTCGGGCGGAGACGGTCGATGTCCCCGCCGTCCTGTTGGAGCGGATGGTTCGGGTCGAGGAAGAGCTCAAGGCGCTGCGGGTGCTGATGGACGAGCGCTTCGGGTTCATGGAGCGGCGATTCGAGGCGGTCGACAAGCGCTTCGAGGATATAAACAAGCGCTTCGAAGCGGTCGACAAGCGTTTCGAAGCGGTCGACAAGCGCTTCGAGGATATGAACAGACGGTTCGAGGATCTGATCGGGCACCTCGACAAGCGGTTCGAGACGGTGGACAAGCGGTTCGAGACGGTGGACAAGCGCTTCAACACGCTGACGTGGATGATCGGCGTGGGCTTCGTGGTCATCACCTCGCTGACGACGGTGTTCGCGTTGCTCTCGTAGGATTGGCTATAGTAGCGGGAGGTGCCGATGGGAGAGCCGGTGATGCTGAGGGAAGAGGACGTCGTCCGCATCGGAGACTACGTCAAGCCGTGGCTCCGGGAGCTGGTGAACCACGTGGTCCCTCGGGCGGAGACGGTCGATGTCCCCGCCGCCCTGTTGGAGCGGATGGTTCGGGTCGAGGAAGAGCTCAAGGCGCTGCGGGTGCTGATGGACGAGCGCTTCGAGTTCATGGAGCGGCGCTTCGAGGCGGTCGACAAGCGCTTCGAGGCGGTCGACAAGCGCTTCGAGGATATGAACAAACGGTTTGAGGATCTGATCGGGCACATCGACAAGCGGTTCGAGACGGTCGACAAGCGGTTCGAGACGGTGGACAAGCGCTTCAATACGCTGACGTGGATGATCGGCGTGGGCTTCGTGGTCGTCACCTCGCTGACGACGGTGTTCGCGTTGCTCGCCGCGTAGGTCGACCGAGGACTCGACGAGACCGCCCCGCGGGAGCCCATGGACCGGCGTTTGGCGGTCAACCGCCGGAACTGGAACGACCGCGTGCCGGTGCACGCGGCCTCCGCGTTCTACGACGTGGCCGGCTTCAAGGCCGGTCGCATCTCGCTCAACGCGATCGAACGGGAGGAGGTCGGCCCGGTCGCCGGATTGAGCCTGCTCCACCTGCAGTGCCACTTCGGTATGGACACCATGTCGTGGACTCGGCTCGGCGCGCGCGCCACCGGCGTCGATTTCTCCGACGCCGCCATCGACCTGGCGCGCGGCCTGAGCGCGGAGCTGGGGCTGGACACGCGGTTCATCCGCAGCGACGTGTACGACCTGCCGGGGGTGCTGCAGGAGCAGTTCGACATCGTGTATACCGCGACCGGCGTGCTGGCGTGGCTGCCGGACCTCACCGCCTGGGCCAAAGTCGCGGCCGGCGCCCTGAAGCCCGGCGGCGCGTTCTATCTATTCGACGGTCACCCTCTGTGCCATATCTTCGCGGATGACGATGACCCGGACGGCTCCTCCGAGTTGCGCGTCGGCAATCCCTATTTCCCGGATCCGGCCGGCGCCTTCTACGGCGGCGGTTCTGGTTACACCGACGGCGGGACCATCCCGTCCCCCTGCTATGAGTGGCAGCACAGCATGGCGGAGATCGTGAACGCGCTGCTGGCCGCCGGGCTGCGTCTGCAGTTCCTCCACGAGTTCCCGTTCAGCAACTATCGGGCGCTGCCGGGTATGGTGCGCGGCGCCGACGGCTGGTGGCGGCTCCCGGAGCGCAACGGCTCGATCCCGCTGTCGTTCTCGCTGCGCGCCGCCAAGCCCCCGGCTGACTGAGACGCCTTCCTCGCTCGTACCGATCGATCGGACGGATTGAAGCGCCAGCGCCGCCGGCTCGTTATTGGCTATAGTACAGGAGGTGCCGATGGGAGAGCCGGTGATGCTGAAGGAAGAGGACGTCGTCCGCATCGGAGACTACGTCAAGCCGTGGCTCCGGGAGCTGGTCGACCACGTGGTCCCGCGGGCGGAGACGGTCGATGTCCCCGCCGCCCTGTTGGAGCGGATGGTTCGGGTCGAGGAAGAGCTCAAGGCGCAGCGGGTGCTGATGGACGAGCGCTTCGGGTTCATGGAGCGGCGCTTCGAGGCGGTCGACCAGCGGTTCGGGGATCTGATCGGGCACGTCGACAAGCGCTTCAACGCGCTGACGTGGATGATCGGCGTGGGCTTCGTGGTCGTCACTTCGCTGACGACGGTGTTCGCGTTGCTGGCGCCATGACGTGGCCGCCGCCACGGTAGAGGCCGCCGGTCCGTCAGAACCGCTGGTCCGGGTGTTGGCGGTAGTAGCGGTCGAGGGCGCGGCCGGCCGGCGACAGGTCGCCGTCGAGCCGGAGTCCGCCGTGCGAGATGTTGAGGCTGGCCGCCACCTCGTCCGCACCGCCCGCGTCCGTGATGCCGGCGTCGACCCAGTGCGGGGTGAGCGGTTGATTCCAGAGGACGGCGCCGGGCGGCATGACGTAGCTCAGCACGTCCCCGTCGCGCAGGTCCGCCGGCTTGACGATGCCCGCGCGCCAGTCCGGATCGACCGCCTGTTCCAGCGGCGCCCACCGGAACGGGTCGCGCAGGCCGTTGAACACCTTGGTGCCGTGCAGTTGCCAGGCGACGACGTGCGACACGTCCATGTGGTAGCGGCCGGGGACGCCGGCGCCGCTGATGAAGACGATCGGGTAGCACCGGTACCAGGTGAAGCCGGCGCGCGCCAGGAAACGCCTGCCACGGCTCCATCACCTCCGTCCAGAGACCGGCGAACAGATCGCCGCGGCTGGTGAAGTTGGTGAGCGAGAAGTGGGAGAGCCCGAACGGCATCTCCATGACCCGTTCCAGCGGCAGGGCGCGGAACTGGTCGATGAAGCCGTCCTCCCGGTAGTAGGGGCCGTCCGGCCGGTCCGGCGACAGGTCGCGCAGGCGCGCGTCGTCGTCGCGCCGCAGGCGGTCGACGATGTCGGCCACCGGCGGCGGTTCCCAGGCGAACGGCGCGCACTCGCCGGCCAGCAGCACGTTGCGGGCGCCGGCCCAGTGGCTGCGCAGGTCGGCGGCGGTGGCGGCGGTCCGTCGCGGGCCCGGATCGCCGGCGGCGGGACCTTGACAGATGGCGCTCATCGCCGTTCACTCTACCACGGCCGCCCGGCGACCGCTCTCCCGGTATGGTACAGTACGTCGTCCAACGCATCCTGCTGCTGATCCCCACGCTCTTCGTGATCGCCGTGGTCTCCTTCATTCTCATCCAGCTGCCGCCCGGCGATTATCTGACCTCCTACATCGCCAATCTCGCCGCCAGCGGTGAGTCGGTGAACCAGGATGAGATCGCCTCGCTGCGGGCGCGCTACGGCCTGGACCGATCTTTCATCCACCAATTCCTGCGCTGGCTGTGGGGCTTCCTGCGGGGCGAATTCGGCCAGTCGTTCGAGTACGAGAAGCCGGTCCGCACGCTGATCGGGGAGCGGCTGCTGCTCACGGTGATCCTCTCGCTGGGGACCATGATCTTCACCTGGGTCGTGGCGGTCCCGATCGGCATCTACTCGGCGGTCCATCAATACTCGCCTGTCGATCATCTATTCACCACGGTCGGCTTCATGGGCCTGGCGACTCCTAATTTCCTGGTGGCCCTCATCCTGATGGTCGTCGTCTACCTCAATTTCGGCCTCGTAGCGCTCGGCCTGTTCTCCGAGGAGTACATCGAAGCGCCGTGGAGCTTTGGCAAGGTGATCGACCTGCTCAAGCACCTGATCATCCCCGTGGTCGTGGTCGGTACGGCCGGTACGGCATCGATCATCCGCATCATGCGCGGCAACCTGCTCGACGAGATCAGCCGCCAGTACACGATCACGGCGCGCGCCAAGGGGTTGGGCGAAACCCGCCTGCTCTTCAAGTATCCGGTGCGGCTGGCGGTCAATCCGCTGGTCTCCAGCGTCGCGTGGCTGCTGCCGGACATCCTCTCCGGCGAGCTGGTCGTCGCGTTGGTGCTCAGCCTGCCGACGGTCGGTCCACTGCTGCTGAATGCGCTGCTGAGCCAGGACATGTTCCTGGCGGGGACCATCGTGATGTTCCTGGCCTGCCTGACGGTGGCGGGCACCTTCGTGTCCGACATCCTGCTGGCCGTGGTCGATCCGCGCATCCGCTTCGGGCAGCGCGGAGCGTGAAACAGGGCGCCGGTCGGATGAGCACGCTTTCGACGCCCACTCCCACCCCCGGCGCAGGATCGACCGGCGCAGGCGACTCCCGATTCGACCGAGCGCGCGACCCGTCGGACGCCGCCGAGGACCGGCTCTACCTGGCGTCGCAGTGGCGCCTGATGTGGATCAAGTTCCGGCGTCACAAGCTGGCGCTGACCGGCATCACCGTGGCAGGGATATTCTACGTGCTCGGCGCATTCTGCGAGGTGATCGCCCCCTACGACCCGCGGCATCGGCACAGCGGCCACACCTACGTGCCGCCGCAGCCGATCCACTTCTACGACAGTGAGACCGGGTTCTCGCTGCGGCCGTTCGTGTACCGGCTGGAGCGGCAGATCGACCCGCGCTCGCTGCGCCGCACCTACACGGAGGACCGGTCGCAGAAGTACTACGTCACGCTGTTCCAGCGCGGCCAGCCGTATACGTGGTGGGGGCTGTTCGATACCGACCTGCATCTGTTCGGCGTGGAGGAGGGGGGGACCATCTTCCTGCTCGGCACCGACCGTCTGGGCCGGGACATGCTGTCGCGCATCGTGTACGGGGCGCGCATCTCGTTGTCGATCGGCCTGATCGGGGTGGCGATCGGCCTGGTCCTGGGGCTGATCCTGGGAGGCGTGTCGGGTTACTACGGGGGCACCACCGACACCGTGGTGCAGCGCGTCATCGAGCTGCTCCGATCGTTTCCGACCATCCCGCTGTGGCTGGCGCTGGCCGCCGCGCTGCCCCTGGAATGGGGGCCGGTGCAGCGCTACTTCGCCATCACCCTCATCCTGTCCGTGATCAGTTGGACCGGGCTGGCGCGCGTGGTGCGCGGCAAGCTGCTGGCGGCGCGCGGGGAGGATTTCGTGACCGCGGCGCTGGTGGCCGGGACGAAAGAGTCGACCACCATCCGCCGGCACCTGCTGCCGTCGTTCATGAGCCACATCATCGTCTCGATCACGCTGAGCATCCCCGGAATGATCCTGGCGGAGACCGCGTTGAGCTTCCTGGGTCTGGGCCTGCTGCCGCCGGAGATCAGCTGGGGCGTGCTGCTCAAGGAGACGCAGAACGTCAGCTCGGTGGCCCTCAACCCATGGCTCCTGCTGCCGGGGGTCGCGGTGGTCCTGACCGTGCTGGCGCTCAACTTCGTGGGCGACGGCCTGCGCGACGCCGCCGACCCGTACAAGACTTGAACGACCCAAGGGCCGGACGGTATGCTGGCCGGCACGTGGAGCGGACACGAACAATCAACCACCAAGGAGCTACTGACATGTCATACGTTCGCATTTCGCTAGCGGCCGTCCTGTTGACCGCCGCGGCTGCCCTGGGCCTTGCTCAGGCCGGCGTCGGGTACCCGCTGGGGCAGTGGGCCACCGTCGCCGCCTTCGAGCGGGACACCGGCGCCACGATCACCGGCTTCACCGAGGCGCCGGTCCTGCAGGCCATGGTCGCCGACGGCTCGCTGCCGCCGGTCGCCGACCGTCTGCCGCTGGAGCCGGCCGTGGTCGCCCCCGCCGAGGAGGTGGGACAGTACGGCGGCACGTGGCGGCGCGTCGCCACCCGGCCCACCGACAACCGTCTGATCGACCGGATGGGCTACGAGCCGCTGATCCGGCGCGCCCGCGACGGCACGGCCGTGGTCGCCAACATCGCCCACCGCTGGGAGGCGAACGCGGACGGCACCGAGTTCACCTTCTATCTGCGCGAGGGCATGCGGTGGTCGGACGGCGCGCCGTTCACGGCCGACGACATCCTGTATCAGTTCGACGACGTCTACATGAACACGGAGATCACCCCGGTCTTTCCGTCGTGGCTGCGCGTGGCGGGGCAAGCGCCGACCCTCACCAAGGTCGATGACTACACCATCCGGTTCTCCTTCGCCGCCACCAACGGCCTGTTTGAGGAGGTGCTCACCTTCCGTGGCGACGGCCTGTTCGCGCCCAAGCACTACCTGAGCCAGTTCCACGCCAGCTACGGCGACAAGGACAAGCTCACCGAAGCCGCCAAGGCCGAAGGTTTCGAGCTGTGGCACCAGCGCCACGGACAGCTCGGCAACGCGACCCTCAACCAGGACGTCCCCTCCATCCGGCCGTGGAAGCTGGCGTCGGAGGCGACCGGCGTGACGCGCCAGATCGCCGAGCGCAACGCCTACTACTGGAAGGTCGACACGACCGGCCAGCAGCTCCCGTACATCGACCGCATGGCGATCGACGTGGTGCAGGGCGGCGACGCCGCCAACTTCAAGGCGATGGCCGGCGAGATCGACATGCAGTCGCGCTACATGAGCTTCGGCAACTACACGCTGTTCGTGGAGAGCGAGGCGACGGGCGACTTCCAGGTGCGGCAGTGGATCAACCCGATTCCGGACGCGTTCAAGTTCAACCTGACCCACAAGGACCCGGTGCTGCGCCAACTCTTCAATGAGCGCGACTTCCGCATCGCCATGTCCAAGGCGATCGACCGCCAGGAGATCGGCGATCTGGTCTACCTGGGCGTCGCCATCCCGTGGCAGGCGGTGCCGGTAGAGGCCGATCCGTTCTTCGTGGAGCCGGTGCACACCGATTACGACCCGGCAGGGGCGAACCGGCTGCTCGACGGCCTGGGCCTGACCGCCCGCGACGGCGAAGGCTTCCGCCTGCGCCCCGACGGCGATCCGCTGCACCTGATCGTATCCTCCTACGGCGCAGAGGAAGCCGGCGGCGGGGCCGACATGCTGGAGCTGCTCAAGGACCACTGGGAGGCGGTCGACGTCCGCACGGAGATCAGGGTCATCGACCGCAGTCTCTGGACCGAGAACCGCGCTTCGGGCGAGTTCATGGTGAACGCCTATCTCACGGTCGGCATCCACTGGTCGATCGACCCCAACTGGTACGTGCCGGTCAACGGCGCAAGCCACGGCTGGGCGCCCGAGGCCGCCCGCTGGTACGCCACCAACGGTGAGGCAGGCGAGGAGCCGACGCCGGACATCAAGGCGCTGCAGGACTGGTACGACCAGATGCAGACCACCGCCGACCCGGACGAGCGCGTCCGCATCGGCAAGCAGATCATCCAGTCGCACGTCGACAACGTGTGGATGATCGGCACGGTCCGCTATCCGGCGGTCGCCATCGTCAAGAACAACTTCCGCAACGTGCCGGAAGAGGTGATCCAGAGCTGGCGCCTCAAGAGCCCCGGCTACACCAACGTGGAGCAGTACTGGATCGAACAGTAGCCGGTACGCTGCACCGTTCCTCGCCGGGGGAACCGATCGGAGAGGGCGGCATGATTGGCCGCCCTCTCTTTTGGTGTACGATGCCGGCCATGCGCTCCGACCGGTTTCTGGCCGACCGGTTTCTATCCGGCCGGTTTCCGGTCTTCTACAACTACGATCCCACCGATCCGCCCCGCTTCCACGACGGGCCGATCGACGCCGATTACTTCGACTGGCTGTTCGAGATGCTGGCCGGCGCCGGCCTCACCTTTCTGTACCGGTGCAACACCGCCGGCCGCGCCTACTACCGGGCCAAGGCGATGGCGCCGTTCGACCACGGGTGCGTCGATCCGCGCAACCCGGCGGCGCGGTACTGGCACCGGGTCGCCGACATGATGGACGTCGGCGATCCGCTGGCGGCCGCCGTGGAGGCGGCGCGGCGGCACGGCGTGCCGATCTGGGGCTGGGTCAACTGGAACGAGTTCCAGTGCGTGCGCCGCGACTACGTGTCGCTGGTCGATCCGGTCTGGTACGCCGCGCCGCGCAAGTACTGGTGCTCGCGCGACGGATCAAGGTTCTACCACGGCATCCCCGATTTCGGCGATGCGGAGGTGCAGGAGCGGCTGGAGGCCATCACCGGCGAGCTGCTTGGCTACGGCATCGACGGGCTGTACCTGTCGACCCGCTCGCATAGCTGGTACGCCTGCTTCGACACGCCCGCGTGGGACGCGCACCTGGAGCCGTTCGGATTCACCGACCGCGTGGTCGCCGACTACCGCGACCGCCGCGGCGTCGACATCCGCTACGAACCGTACGACGCGGAGGAGTTCTACCGGATCAAGGGCGAGCACTTCTCCGAGGTGATCGCCCGCACCGGTCGCCGGATGCACGCCGCCGGCCGGCCGTTCGTGGTGGGGCTGTCGCCCGACCGCTACGAGCTGTGCGTGGCGTTCGGCGACGGCGGCATGGCGGGGGCGCCGCACCTGCTGCTCTACAAGGACTGGGAGCGGTGGGCGGCCGGCGGCTACGTCGACGGCATCTGCGCGGAGCGCGCCTGCCCGCACGAGAAGATCCTGGACGCGCCGCCGCTGGCGCCGTTTCGCCGCACCCTGCCGGACGGCTTTCCGCTCTTCCTGTGGCTGGACAACGCCCGCTTCGTCAACCGCGGCTACGGTCCGTTTCACCTGGCCAACTGGGACCGGTACACGGTCGACGAGGTGCTGGGCATGGTGCGGGCGGCGCGGCAGGCCGGCGCGCGCGGCGCGTTCCTGCACTCGCTCTATCACTACACCTCGTTCGACTCGGGCGGCGCATCGATCGGCGGCTACGGGGTGCTGCCGCGGCGCGAGTACCTGGAGGCGCTGCGGCGCTGGTCGGCGGAGGAAGCTCCGGCGCGCGGCTGATGCGTTGCGCCGGCCGGCTCACCTCGATGCCGCCGCCGCTGGCGTCGCCGGGTCAGCAGGCCAGTCCGTACAGCCTCGCGCCGCCGCGCAGGCGCACGCGGATCACCAGGCCGCGGCCGACCCGCGGTTGTCGCCGGGCGGTGCCGACGATCGCCGACAGGTCCCGCCGGCCGCCCCAGCTCACCGCATGGTCCAGGTCGTCGCCGGCGATGCCGTCGCATTCGGCGAAGGTGAAGCCCGGCACCGCGTCGCCGCTCTGGCAGTCGACCAGCTCCACGGAGATCGAGCCGGCCGAGGCGTCCGCGTTCAGGCGCAACTCCGGGCGCGCGAAGGCGATCAGTGCGGTGGTGAGCGTGCCTTCCGCGCCGCCGGCGGGGGCCAGCGCGGCCCAGCGGTCGCGGCGCAGCTTCACCAGGCCGAACGCCGAACGGGTCACGCGCGCGCCGTCGACGGTCGGCTCGCCCCAGATGTGGCCGGCGTTCTTGCCGTAGTAGAAGATGAATACCTCGTCGCCCACGACCTGCGGATTGAAGGGGATGATGCAGCCGTCGTCCCAGGCGGGCGGCTCGACGGGGCGGATGAAGGGCGCTCGGTCGACCCGGGTCCAGCGCCGCGCGTCGCGGGAGTAGACGAGCTGCGGCGCCACCGACAGCACGCCGCGGTCCTGCCGCATCACGGCGGAGGCGCCGAGCAGCCCCACGAAGGCGCCGTCGGAGGCGGCGACCGTGGAGAGCTGGTCGAACTGCGTGCCGGGCGGATCGTCGGCATCGGGCGCCAGCACGCACTCCGGGAAGGTCCAGTCGTCGAAGTCGGTGGAGAAGCTGACGCCGATGACGCGGTGCTTGGGCATGATGCGCGGCCGCTGCCAGAGCACCCAGCGGCTGGTAGCGGGATCGTAGCCGTGCAGGATCGTGTTGTCGGTGATCAGCGCGCCGGACCCGGCCCAACCGTCGCGCTGGCGCCACGTCAGCCCGTCGGCCGAGTAGGCGACGTACAGCCCGCACGCCAGATGCCGGCCGTGGCTGCGGTACCACTCGTCCGGTCCATCCGGCCCGGTCCAGGTCAGCTCGCCGGGACGCCGCGGGTGGCGGTCCAGGCCGATCGCCTTGTAACGCCGCGCCGGGTCGGGATCGCGCGGGTCCTTGGCGACGCTCCACAGCGCGGCCGCCGACTCGCCGGCGCCATCCAGGCGCAGCAGGTTGTTGGCGGTGGAGCCGGCATGCTCGGTGAGGCCCAGGTTCGGCCGCTCCCAGGTCAGGCCGTCGCGGCTCTCCGCATAGGCCCACCGCCGCCTGGCGCCGACCGGCGCGTCCGGCAACGATGGATCGTAGGCCGGATACCAGCACTTGAAGCGCGCCTCTTCGGCGTCCCAGAGGACGCAGTTGCGGCCGATCAGGCCGATTCCCTCCCACGGCGCCGCCGGCTCCAGCACCGGGCCGCCGGCTACCTGCTCGACCGGGCCGGTCACGCGGCGCAGTCCGTCCAGCCGGCCGACGTGCAGGTCGTCCAGGAACAGACAGGTGCGCGGCGGATAGACGCCGGTGTCGTGCGGCGATGCGGGAGGCGAGGGATCAGGCGAGGAGGTCGATCTCATCCGCGGCAGGGAGGAGTCTACCCGGTTTCGCGTCGTTTCGAAGATGACCTGGAGCTGGTGGTCCGTTGCGACCGGCTGGGCTATGAGGAGGCGTGGATCGGCCAGCACCACACGGCACCGGGCCGGCCGGTAGCCGCGCCGGCGGGCCGGAGCGATAATGAACCGGGGTTGGCGAAATATGGCGCGAGGTGACGTTCTGCCTGCGGAGAAGCGGGAGTACCGGGAGCCGTCGACCGGCGTGCGGGTGGTGCAGCTCACCGACGCGCCGTGCTTCAACGTCCACCCGTACTACAACCAGGAGGGGTTCGTCGACGGCTCGGAGCGGTTCGTGTTCGCTTCCAACCGGTCGGGCATCGGCCAGATCTACGCGGTGGAGCTCCGCTCCGGCGCGATCGTGCAGCTCACCGATTCCCGGGACCCGCCGGTGCTGGCCGACGTGGGGCGGCGGGCCGGCGGCGGCCACGGGTCGGCCGGCTTCACCTGCGATCCGGTGCGCGGCCGCATCTACTACAGCCGCGGCGCGCGGGTCTGCTGCCTCGACATGGAGACGCTGCGCGAGGAGGTCGTGGCCGAATCGCCGCCGGGATGCGGGCCGCTGAGCGGCCCCGACCTGTCGAGCTGCGGACGCTACCTGGTGCTGGGCTGCCGGCCCGAGCACGCGCCGGAATGGCCGTGGCGGGCCGACAACCGCTACCGGCACGGCAGCGAGACGCTGGTGGTGCTGTGCGACCTGCAGGAGCGGCGGCAGGCGGTGGTCTACCACGGACCGAGCGCCGAGAACCGCGCCGCGGCCGACAGCCACCTGTTCATCTGCCGGGGCGATCCCTCCTACCTCTTCTTCGGCAGCTACACCCGCACGCAGCCGACCGGGTTGAAGACCATGTGGTTCATGCGGGTCGACCTGGAGCGTCTGACACCGCTGCAGGACCCGGTGCCGATCTTCGACCAGCAGCCGTTCGAGATGGTCAACCACTACTTCCCGGCGCCCGGCAACCGCGTCGAGTCGCTGCTGTTCACCTTCACGGAGCGCGACCGCGAAGGCGTCCCGGTCGGCCCGGTGCGGCGCGTGGAGATGATCGACGTCGACCTGATCGACCGCGTCGACCGCCGCTGGGTCTTTCCGGGCCGCGAGCCCGTGCACTTCAAGTGCAACTCGCGGGCCGATCTCTGGGTGGGCGACGCCGCCGACCCGGGCCTGCACTGGTTCGAGGGGCGGGGCGATCCCGACCGGTACGCGGACGCGGGGGAGGGCGAGGCCGCCGAGCCGCCGGAGTCGTCGGCGCGTCCCGACCCGGCCGCCGTCGGGCCGACCGGCTACCGCTGGCCGCAGGCGCACCGCTGGATCGGCCTGTTCAGAACGCGCGGGCCGTTCATCGAGATGCGCCCGCTGGCGCGCCACGACACGGTGTGGCGCTGCTGCCATCCGCATCCGGTCTTCTCGCCGGACGACCGCTGGGTCGCCTACGGAGCCGGCGACCGCCGGCAGTCGCAGCTCTTCCTGGCCGACCCGGTCTGGCCGCGGTGGATGGCGTGACGCGGCTGCGGCGGACCGGCGCCGCCGACGTGCGCCTGGCCAAGTTCGATCCGTTGCCGCGGGTACTGTTCTTCGACGATTTCGACGAGGGGATCAACGGCTGGTGCGAGCTGGTCGGCAATCACGACAACGACCTCGACAACATCCGCCCGCTGGTGCGCGACCTGCGGCCGGCGCAGCTCAGCACCTGCACCTTCTTCGACATCGGCACGCACGGCAGCTTCGACGGGGTCTACTCGTTGAAGCTTGCTACGCGCCCGCGCGTGAATCACATGAATCAGCTCATCAAGCGGGTCACGTACGTCAGGCGCGGGCTGGTGCGGTTGGAGACCTGGTTCACCTATAAGGCGGAGACGGTGTTCGATCCGGCGCTCACCGGCCCGAAGCGATGGGACGGCAACTACCACCCGGTGGAGGCGATGTTCGGCGACTTCTGCTTCAGCAACGACGTCAACGACGGCCCGGACGGCACGCGCCATCACTGCGCGCTGCGCTACGTCAACACCGACTTCGAAGGCAACTTCGTGCGCAAGTGGATGTACAAGACCTCGCTGCAGGTGACCACCAGGATGCAGCTCGCCGGCATGCCGGCGCCGACCGACTACCACACCGTGCATCCGGACGACTGGGAGGAGGTGCCGGGCGGCGCCTTTTCGCTGTGCCACAACGAGGTGCCGACCAAGATCAATTGGAACTATCTGAGCTGGACCTTCGACACGGCGGCGCGCCGCAACGTCGAGCTGCGGGTGAACGACCGCGCGCTCGACCTGCGCGAGCTGCCGGTTCCGGTGTACGACCACCCGTACTACGGCTGCGACCGGCTGCTGAACTTCTGCGTCGACGTGCGCACGCACCTGCCGGTGCGCAATTTCCTGTTCCTGGACTCGGTCCTGGTCAGCGTGGATTGGTGAGATGCTGCGCCGCTTTCACACCGCGGTCCTGGAAAAGAACGAGACCTACGGGCACGGCTTCGACACCGAGCCGATGGAGTGCGGCTGGGCGAGCGAGGCGACCTGGTTCGTGCGCGTGACCGAACTGACCAGCGGGACCGTACTCCGCGCCCAAGCGCAGGTCTCGCCGGACGGCCTCGATTGGTGCGACAAGCCAAGCCTGGTCCTGCGAGACCGCGGGAGAAGCCCTTCTGCCGAGCTGGTGCGCGTCACCGAGCTGCGGGCGGGCGGCCCCGGCCTCTATCAGCTCGAGCTGCGTCACTTCGGCGGCTGGCTGCGCCTGCGCTGCGACCTGAGCGGCGGCGACGCGCCGCGCGTGAAGCTCACGATCTATCTGGCGCTCAAGGAATGACCTGCTCCGGCCGCGGGCGCCATGCAACGCCGACACGGGTGATGCCATCATGATCGAACGGATCTATGTCGACAATTTCCGATGCCTGATCAACTTCGAGATCGAGCTCGACGAGGAGAATGTGTTCCTCGGCGCCAATGGGACCGGCAAGACTTCGGTGCTCACGGTGTTGCGCAGGCTCCAACGCCTGATCGTACGCGGAGCAAGAGTCGACGCGGTATTTCCGGCCCGCGACCTCACGTCGAGCGGGAACAGAAAGGAGCAGCGGTTCGAACTCCGCATCCGCCTGGATGACCGGACGTATGATTACGGATTGACGGTAGAGCACGACCGGGCGCG
The DNA here is from genome assembly GCA_965203515.1 of Spirochaetia bacterium. Lineage (GTDB taxonomy): Bacteria > Spirochaetota > Spirochaetia > SZUA-6 > Bin103 > CATQHW01. The sequence continues at coordinate 1,519,570 of OZ241907.1, read as the reverse complement.
TGACAGAATGCGGATCGCCGAGGAGACCCTTGCACACGACGGCCGACCGATCTTCGAGTTCCGGGGTGGTCAAGCTCAACTGTATCACGACGACTATGAGTCGGGTCCCGAATATCCCTTCGATTGGACACTTTCCGGAATCGGAGCCTTGTATGCACGCCCCGACAACCGCAAGCTCACGCGATTCAAGAAGGAGATACGGAACTATATCATCGTCAGGCCATGTCCGCCTCTTTACAAACCGGAGACCAGTTCGGAAGACGATCATCTAGAGCCGTTGATGGAAAACTTCGTCGGCTGGTATCGTCACTTTTCTCAGGAGAACATGGGTTCCATCAGCAAGTTGTTCGATGCTCTGCGAGAATCGATGCCGGATTTCCATTCGGTCCGACTGCGGGAATCGGGCGAGGAATCACGCGCCCTCAAAGCGGTGTTTCGCAGTTCGGCAGACGGCACGAGCGACTACGGGTTCGACCAGCTCTCCGACGGTCAACGGGCGTTGATCGCTTTGTACAGCCTGATCATACTGGTGGAAGATCGCCGGGCTTCGCTGTTCATCGACGAACCCGACAACTACCTCTCGCTGCGGGAGATTCAGCCCTGGCTGGCGCAGGCCAATGAGCGTTGCGGTACGTCGCTGGAGCAGATCGTCGTGGTTTCCCATCATCCGGTGACCATCGACTACATGGCAGGAGCCCACGGCCGGTGGTTCTATCGCGAAGGAGACGGTCCGGTACGCGTCAGCAAAGAACCGGCAGCCACGGTGGACGGACTGACGATTTCGGAGACGATCGCCCGCGGCTGGGATGAATGAGCGCGAGCATAGTCTTGCTCTGCGAAGATTCACAGACGGATTGCTTCGTCCGTCGTTTCTTGCGGAAACGCAAATTTCACGACATCCTGACACTTCCTCTGGTTGAAGGGTCCGGAGAAAAGTGGGTTCGAAAGCGCTATCCACATGAACTGAAGGCCATTCGTGGCAGAAAGAAGGCGGTTCTCGTCGTGGTCATCGATGCTGACGTCAATTCGACGGCGTTCAGGAGATCGCAGTTGAACGACGAGTGCAAGAGCAAGGGCGTTTCCCCCACAGCGCCGGATGATCCGGTAATGATCATCGTCCCGAAGCGAAATATCGAAACATGGTTCGCCTATCTCCGTGGGGACGCGGACGTCGACGAGACGCAGAGCTACCGGAAGTTCAAGAGGGAGCGTGACTGCCATCCGCTCGCAGACGAGCTGTATCGAATGTGCCACGAGCGACAACGGCTTGATCCTTCGGCGCCGCCGTCACTGAGAGAGGCTTGTCAGGAGTACCCGAAGCTCAGAAGAGCGCGCCGTTGAGCGTTGAGCCCGCGCCGTGTCGAGATTCCTCGTGCACGGTACCTTGGAGCCTGGATTCCAACCGCTTCGAATGACAAGCACTCACTTGGCCTTCGACCTGGGCGCCGGCAGCGGCCGTGCCGTGCTGGGAACGCTGGACGGCGGCCGCCTGCGCGTGGACGAGGTGCACCGCTTTGCCACGCCGATCCGCGAGCGCGGAGAGCGGTTGACCTGGGACCTGCAGGCGCTCTGGGATGAGCTGCGCATCGGTTACGAGCGAGCGCGCCGCGCGGCTCCGGCGCTGGCCAGCCTGTCCGTCGACTCCTGGGGGGTCGATTACGTGCCGCTCGACCGCGACGGCGTTCCGGTACGCGCCCCGTACTGCTACCGGGACCCGCGCACCGCCGGGATGATGGCGCAGGCGTTGGCGGAGGTGCCGCGGCGCGAACTGTACGGCGTCACCGGCGTTCAGTTCATGGAGGTCAACACCCTCTGTCAGGCGCTGGCCGATCGCATCCTGGAACCGGAGCTGACCGCCCGAACCGCTGTGCGGCTGATGATCGCCGACTATTTCCACTACCGGTTCTGTGGCCGCGCGGTCGCCGAGCGAACGCTCGCCAGCACCAGCCAGCTCGTGGACGTGCGCAGCGGCGATTGGGCGTTCGATCTGATCCGGCGTCTGCAACTCGCCCCGCGAACGTGGCCGCCGATCGTGCCGCCGGGCATGCCGATCGGACGCACCGCTGAGGGGGTGGCGGTGGTGGCCGGCTGCTCGCACGACACCGCGTGCGCGGTGGCCGCCGTGCCGGCGGACGCCGGCGGTCCGCCGTGGGCTTACGTCAGCTCCGGCACGTGGTCGTTGCTGGGCGTCGAACGGACCGAGCCGCTGCTCTCCGATGCCGCCTTGCGGGCGAACTTCACCAACGAGGCCGGCGTCGACGGCACCGTCCGGTTCCTCAAGAACCTGACCGGCCTGTGGGTCCTCCAGGAGTGCGAACGCGCGTGGCGCGATGCGGGAAGCGCCGCCGGCTATGGCGAGTTGACGCGGCAGGCGGAGGCCGCCCGTTCCGTGCGGTCGATCGTGGACTTCGACGATCCGGCGTTCGCGCGGCGTACCGGCGACATGCCGGCCCGCATCCGCCGCCACTGCCGGGACCGAGGGCTGCCGGCGCCCCGTACCCGCGGTGAGACGGTGCGGTTGATTCTGGAGAGCCTGGCGCAGGCGTACCGGCGGAAGCTGCGCACGCTGGAGGAGCTGGTCGGCGAGCGGCTGCCGGTCCTGCACGTCGTCGGCGGCGGCGCGCGCAACGCCCTGCTCTGCCGGCTCACCGCCGACGCGTGCGGCTGCACGGTCGTGGCCGGCCCTGCGGAGGCCACCGCAATCGGCAACCTGCTGGTGCAGGCGCGCGCCGTCGGCGCCCTGCCGGCCGGCCGTTCGATCCGCGACATGGTGCTCGCCAGCGTCACCCCCGCCGTCCATCGGCCGGCGCGATAGCGGAGCCACGACGCCCACCCACTCTGGCGCCGTGCCGGCCGGTGGCGTAGAGTCGATGCCATGAGGGTCGTCTCCAAAGAGGTCTTCGTGCCGTCCCCCGGCCCCGGCGTCGGGGTGGCCGGCGGCGCCTACTACACGCGGGCCGCCGGTCACGAATTGGTCAGCGTCCACACGTACCACACCCGCTCGGACACCGCCGATCTCGCCGTCTACCGCCGCTCCTCCGACGGCGGCGCCACCTGGGGAGCGGCCACCGAGGTCGTCACCGGCGAACGGCGCGCGGGCGGCACGTGGCGGCGCTATCCGCGCGCCGGCACCGTGGACGCGGCCACCGATCGTTACGTCACCGTGCGGGTGGAGGGCGTGCTGCCGACCGACGAGCCGCTGGAGGGCATGCGGCAGTGGATGCTGCACTACGCGGTATCCGAGGACGGCGGGCGGACCGACGTGGTCGACGAGCCGTTGGTCCATGCCGGCAGCGACGCCGACGGCGCGCCGTTCGACGCCGATCACCCGCTGCCGGGCGTGTGGCGAGGTCGGGCCGGCGTGATGCTGGGCGACCTGACCTGCGTGCCGATGACGCTGCGCGGCGGACGCGATGCCGGCGACATCCTGGTGCCGTGCCAGATCTGCCCGGTGGGGCCGGACGGCGCCTTTCACAACAAGGGCGGCGGGTTCACGTTCCACGATACGGCGGTGCTGCATGGGCGCTGGATCGACGGCGGGCCGCGCCTCCGCTGGCAGATGTCAGAGCGGATCATCGGCGATCCGCTCAGGTCCACGCGCGGCTTTCTGGAGGCCACGATCGCCGAGCTGTCGCCGGGCCGCCTGCTGGCGGTGATGCGCGGCTCCAACGACGTGCGGCCGGAGCTGCCGGGCTACCGCTGGTACGCGATCTCCGAGGACTGCGGCTGGACGTTCGGCGCGGTGCGGCCGTGGACCGATACCGCCGGCGTGCCGCTCCATTCGCCCAGCGCCTGCTCGCAGCTTCTCGATCACACCGACGGCCGGCTGTTCTGGCTCGGCAATCTGTGCAAGGGCAATCCGCGCGGCAACAGCCCGCGTTATCCGATCGTGATCGCGGAGGTCGATCGCGGCAGCGGCCTGCTTCGACGCGACACGATCACCGCCATCGACGATCGGCAGCCGGGCGAGCCCGAACGCCTCACGCTGTCCAACTTCTACGCCCGCGAGGAGCGCGGCAGCGGCGACATCCTGCTCTACCTGCCGCGCTTCTATGCGCGGGTCAACCCGTTCGAGGCCGACAACATGGTGTACCGGATCGCGGTCGAACGCGGCTGAACGCGCCGGCCGGACGCCTCCGCGCCGCCGCGTCAGATCGTCTCCACCATCGCCCGATGGCCGTGCGTGGAGGCGAGCCGCTCATCGGCGGTCAGCAGCGGTGCGTCGAGTGCCTCCGCCAGCGCCACGTACAGCGCGTCATAGGCGCCGACGCTGTGGCGCAGCTCCCAGACCCGGCGCAGAAGCGGCCGGTGATCGTGCCGGTAGATGCCGAGGCCGCGCAGGATGTCCACCATCTCCGCGCCGCGCGCCGCGTCGATCGTGCCGGCCAACTGGTATCGGCGCACCACGTGCGTGACTTCCGCGTCGAGCAGATGAGGACCGTGGACGGCGTGAGCCGTGGTCTGGATCCGCGGCGTGACCCGAATCCCCGCCTCGGTGCGCAGCAGCATCTCCACTATGGCGGAGGCATCTACCACGATCGAGAGCGGAGTCGAAGCGACCGGGGTCGAGGAATCGGCTGGGATCACCGCTCGTCGCGCGTCCGGCGCAACGCTTCGGCGGCGGTCTCCTGAGGCGTTACCGGGTCGAGCCGTTTGAGCCGAGCGGTCATCTCCTGCGGCGTCGGCACCGATGCCAGCACGGCTATCTGATGGAGCAGATAGGCGGAGAGCGGCATCCCGGCCATGGCGGCGCGCGCCTTGAGCGTGCGGTGGAGCGGCTCGGGTACGTTGCGGATCTGGATCATCCGATGCATGTATCGAGCATGTGTCCTTGCAGTCCGCACGTCAACATGCGAAATGGAGCGGTCGCGCGCGGCTACACTGCATGACGGACGGTTGACGACGCGCGCGGGACCGGTCCAACCTGAACGTCAGGAAGCTATGGCAGACATGAACGATCCGGCCGACGTGACCGGTGAGACGCTTCGCGAAGCGCAGTTCGAGCGAGCCGTCGGATGCTACGTCCGCTGGGTGGGGTCGGCCTTCCTGGCGGTCACGGTCGTCGGCATCCCGTTCATACCGTTCTGGCTCCTGTTCAGCCTCTGGTACGTGCCGGCGTACGTAGAGCGTCTCTCCGCCCGGCTCACGTCGCAGGCCCTGGAGGTCAAGAAGGGCGTCTTCTTCCGCTCGGAGGCGACGATCCCGCTCAATCGGATCACCGACGTTCGCCTGTACGACGGGCCGCTCATGCGCGCCTACAAGCTGCGCGGTCTGCGGGTGGAGACGGCGGGGCAGTCGAGCGAGAACTCGAGCGAAGGCAAGCTGGTCGGGGTCACCGGCGTGGTCGAGTTCCGCAACGCGGTCCTGCTCCAGCGGCAGAAGGCGGTCGGCGGTGGTGAAGAGACCGCCGGTGCCCCCCAAAAGGTGGAAGGCGCTGCCGAGCTGCTGGCCGAGATCCGCGACATTCTGGCGAGGATGGAGAACCAGCGGCCGCGCTCGTAGCGCCGGCTCGATCCGCACCGCACGGCCGGTTCATACGGATACGGCCAACGGCAGCCGCACCGTGCGGCCGGCGGCGGAGGCGGTCAGCGCCTCCGCATCCACGCTGACGGCGGCGATGCCGCCGGCGACCGGCACCTGCCACGTGTCGCCGGCGCGCTCCGGCGGCCAGTCGGGCGGCGCGGCGCCGGGGCCGGCGACGGCGAACAGCGTCAGCAGCCGGCAGCGGCTCGCGCGCGTCTCGGCGGCCACGAAGCTCTCGCGGCGCTGCTCCAACGGTTCGTCGAGCCGGGTGCGATCGTACGGCGGGCGGTACCGGTGCTCGCCCCGCCGGAACGCGGCGGTGGCGCCCGACAGCGGGCATATCTGCCCGAACAGGCGGACCGGGCCGCGCGGGCCGGCCGCCTCCACGCGGAAGCTGCCGGCGGCGTCGATCGCGGCGCGGTCGGCGGTGTGCCAGCGCAAGATCACCGGCTCGGCGCTCGCCAGATCGCATGCATCGAGGACCGCCACCAGGTCGGGGAGCAGATGGATCACGCTCCTGGTCACCCGCAGCACGCCGCGGTAGGCGCCGGTCAGGTCGATCGACCACGCGGCGCCGTGCTCGCCGAAGGCGGCGTGCAGGAAGCTGCCGGCGCGCGGCTTCTCGATCCGCATCTCTCGCCCGCCGATCTGCAGCAGGTTGTGGCCGGCGACGCCGGCGTTGTAGTAGCGCGCCCGGTGCTCGCCGAAGAAGTCGGCCGGATAGGACGACGGAGAGCCCGGATCGACGATCAGCGGCGCGCCGCCGGCGTGGACGATGAGCTGGCCGTCGTCCAGGTGCTCGTGAATCGGCTCGCGGCCGGCCTTGCCGTGCACGGCCACGGCGTCCGCGTCGGTCCAGCTCGAGCGGCTGGCCACCAGGCCGCCCCAGCCGGGGAAGGCGGCGCCGAGCGGGAGCCGGTCCTGGCCGTCGGCGGCTCCGTCGGGCGGCGCGGCGGCCAGCGTCGGGTCGTACCACAGCAGATCGAGCGCGTCGACGTGCGAGAGGTCGGCCGGATCGCGGACGATCCCGTAGGTCTCCAGGAACCACTGCAGCATCCGGTCGCGGGCCGCCGCGGCGACCGGCGCGAAGTAGCCGATCGAGAGCGGCGCCTGCCGGTGGGAGTCGCCGAACGGGACGGTGTGTCCCGGCGGCGCGGTGGCATGCATCAGCCAGCGGCACGCGTGCGGAAACGGCCGGCCGGCCAGCCGGTCCTCCTGACCGCCGGTGACCGCGCAGCGCGCGGCGAAGTACCGGACCGGATAGTGCAGGGAGGAGGCGTAGCCCACCGATTCGTTGAACTCGCCGTGCGGCCCGATGACGCTCAGGTAGCGCTGCATGCGCGGCTGCGCCATCTCCACCAGGAGATCGGATCGGTCGTGGTCGGCGCCGAGCACCATCCCGGCGATGCCGAGCCCGCCGACCACGACCGTCATCCAGTTGCTCGGCCGCGTGAGCCAGTGCGGCCCGGTCCTGGCGGTGGCCAGGTAGGGGCGGATGGCGCACCGGTCGAGCCCTTCGACGATCGCCGCCCGCTCGGCCGCGCTCAGCTGCGGGTACAGCCAGTCGTAGGTCAACGCCACGGCCGCGCCGAGCTGGCCGGTGCGGAGATCGGCCCTGAACATCTCGTGAGCGAAGTCCAGCCACTGCGGCCAGCGCTTTGGGTCGAACAGCGCTTCCATCTGCGCCAGCGCGTCCTGGCGGAAGCGCTCCTGTCCGGTGAGCAGGAACACCAGCGCGGCGCGCAGCAGCCGGCGCACCACCGCCTGGCAGATCGAGTTGTCCGCGTTGGCGTGCTCGATCTGCTCGGCCGGGCGGCCGGGAAGCGCCGTGCCGGGCAGCAGCGGATCGGTGCCGACGGCGTCCTGCGCCCCCTGATGGACCCGCCTCCAGAGACGCCCTCCGAAGTCGCTGGCGATCGCGGCGCGGAGCTGGTCCAACGACCGGCGGCCCGGTGCGGGCTCGGCGCCCAGGAAGATCGCGGGGTGAGGGGGCGCCATCTTCGCTACTGCTTGAGGGAGCCGATCAGGATGCCCTTGACGAAGTAACGCTGGATGAACGGGTAGACCAGCATGATCGGCAGCGTGGTCACCATGATCGTGGCGGCGCGGAACGCCTGGATCGGCACCGGGTCGCGCTCCACCTCCAGCAGCAGGTCCTGCAGGCTGCGGTCGCGGCTGATGTCGGTGATCTCCAGCGTGATCAGCATGCGCCGCAGCAGGATCGTCAAAGGCTGCAGGCGCTCGTCGTCCAGGAAGATGAACGGCGTGCGGAAGTCATTCCAGATCTCGACGATGCGGAACAGCGCCAAGGTGGCGATGACCGGCTTGGAGAGCGGCATGACGATGCGGAACAGCACGCGGAAGTCGCCGGCCCCGTCCATGTAGGCGGCTTCGCGCAGCTCGCTGCCCAGCAGCCGGAAATTGGTTCTGAACAGGATGACGCCGAACACGGTGACCGCCCCCGGCAGCACCATGACCCAGATCGTGTTGAGCAGCCCGAGCGTCCGATAGAGCAGGTAGGTCGGGATCAGGCCGCCGGAGATGAACATCGTGAGGATGTAGACCATGGTGGCCGGCTTGTTGAGCCAGAAGCCGCGGATGGTGAGCGGGTACGCCACCAGCGAGGTGGCCAGTATGTAGATCAGCGTGCCGACCGCCGCGTAGCGGATCGAGTTGTAATAGGCGCCCAGCAGTTCGGGATTCTGCACCACCATCCGGTACGCGTCGATGTTGAAGCCGACCGGGATGTAGTTGGCGTTGCCGGTCGCCAGACCGGGGCCGCTGCTGGTGGAGAGCGCGAACACGTGATAGAACGGGAACAGCATCAGCAGCGCGAAGGCGAACAGGAAGATGACGTTGAGGACGTCGAACCAGTTGTGCCGTGCCGTCATGACGCCGAGGCCGCTACCACAGACTGTAGCCGGTCATCCGGCGGGCGATGTAATTCACGGCGGCCAGGAAGATCAGCGATACCGCCGAGTTGAGCACGCCGACGGCGCTGCCGTAACCGATCTGGCCGCCGGCCAGTCCCACGCGGTACACGTAGGTCTGAATGACGTCGGAGGTCTCGTAGATGCCCGGATTCTGCATCAGGTACACCTTTTCGAAGCTGACGTCGACCAGGCCGGTGGCGCTGAAGATCAGCAGGATCATCATGATCGGCAGCAGCTCCGGCAGCGTGACGTGCCAGGCGAGCTGCCAGCGGTTGGCGCCCTCGCAGGCCGCGTTCTCATAGAGCTCGGGATTGATGCCGGCCAGTCTGGCCAGGTAGAGGATCGATCCGAAGCCGACCCCCTGCCATACGGCCGAACCGATGTAGAGCGGCCGGAACCAGCCCGGCTCCATGAAGAAGTTGGTCACCCCGCCGTTCAGGCTGGCCGCGATGCGGTTGACGATGCCGTCGTAGGAGAAGAACTCCTTCATCATGCCGATGATGATCACCATGGCGATGAAGTGCGGCAGGTAGCTGATCGTCTGCACCACGCGCTTGTAGGTCGGCAGGCGCAGCTCGTTGAGCAGCAGCGCCAGCACGACCGGCGGCCAGAATCCCCACACGATCGACAGGAACCCCAGGAGCATCGTGTTCCTGATCAGGCGCGCGGCGTACGGGCCGGTGAGGAACGCGGTGAAGTTGTCCAGACCGATCCAGGGACTGCCCCAGATGCCGTCTATGGGGTTGAAGCGCTTGAAGGCGACCTGCATGCCGTAGACCGGCAGGTACTGAAAGATCACGATCAGCCCCACGCCCACGGCGGTCATGAGGTACAGGCTCTTCTGGCGCGGGAAGTCGTGGACGATCTGCGCCACCCTGCCGCGGCGCGCGCCGGCCGGCGCGGTCGTAGACACCCGCATGGCACGGTGGTACACTGGCTGCGCAGTTTAGTCAAACGGGAGGCGCCGCGCCTTCCCGTGAGGAGGACTACCATGACACGACATCTCGCACGTATGCTGGCCGCGCTGGGCGCGCTGCTGTTGGCAGGAGGGCTGGCCTGGGGAGCCGGCCAGGAGGAAGCGGCGGAGGCGGGCTCCATGCCGGAGCAGATCACCTTCCCGCTCCCGGAGAAGATCACCGTCGACTATTCCCTGGCCGAGCACACCACGATCGGCCACTACGCCTTCGCCGACGACGGCCACCCCGGCTTCGTCTGGCTGGAGGACCAGACCAACATCCACATCAACGACATCCAGATACCGCCGGGCGAGATCGAGGCGAAGTATCAGGTGATGCTGGCCACCGGCGACCTGCCGGACATCTTCAACCCGGGCGCGGCGAACCTCACCAAGGCGGATCTCGACTCCCACGGTGACAAGGGATTCTTCGTCAACATCCTGGACTACGCGCACCTGATCCCCAACTACATGGAGCTGATCGACGAGGTCGAGCCGTTGCGCAACATGATCACCAAGGACGGCAAGAAGTACGGCTTCGCCGTCTACAACGCCGATCCGATTCCGTTCTCGCTCAGCTTGGCGTACCGGGAGGATCTGTGGGAGAAGATGGACCTGCCGCGCGACACCTGGGAGGATCTGTACGAGGCGTTCAAGACCTTGAAGGCGGAGTTTCCGGACTCCTATCCGGTCAACGCGTGGCAGACCGGCGACCGTTCGGTGCTGCTGTTCATGGCGTCGGCCAACTTCAACACCGATGAGAGCATCTACTTCAACCATACCAACCGCGACTGGCAGTACGGCCCGCTCGACGCCGAGTACGAGTATTTCCTGGATTACTTCCGACGGTTGTGGGCGGAGGAGCTGCTGCATCCCGACACCTTCACCATGAGCTACGACCAGTGGAGCCAGTCGCTGGCCAACGACGAGTCGTTCTTCACCTGGTGGTGGTCGGCGTCGGGCAACTGGTTCAGCCCGGTGACGCAGTTCAATCTGCCGGACTACGGCCCCGGCAAGGAGTGGACGTTCAGCGCGCTGCGCATCCCCAGCCTGGTCGAAGGCGGGCCCCGCGCGCGGTCGACCAACCGCATGCCGTACGGCAACTACGGTTACGTCAAGCTGATCTCCGCGCAGTCCGACTACATCCCGGAGATCATGGCGCTGATGAACTTCATGACGGTGGAGAAGAACAGCTACAGCGTCTTCTTCGGCCCGCCCGGCGAATACTGGGACATCGTCGACGGCAAGTACCGGTGGCTCACGCCGGAGATCAAGACCCCCTACAACCCGCAGGGGACGTTGAGCGACGCGGCGTGGTTCGAGCAGCAGTTCGGCGTGCGCACCAGCCTGGCCAACGTAGAGATCGTCGGCATCGACAACCCGCGCATGGAAGCGAACATGACGATCGAGAGCGACCCGGACTACCAGCAGTTCGAAGACGAGGCGCGCCAGTACGTGGCCGACGGCTCCACGCCGCAACGGCCGGAGCCGATCTTCAACTTCACCGCCGAAGAGGCCGACCGCGAGGCGCAACTGAAGACGGCGCTGGACACCTACGCGCAGGAGCAGTCGATCCTGTTCATCACCGGCCAGCGCCCGCTGAGCGAGTTCGCCGCCTTCCAGGCAGAGATACGCGAGCTGGGGGCCGGGGAGCTGGTCGACCTGTACAAGACCGCGTCCTCCAGGTAGAGACCTGCCAGGTAGATACCTGACAGGTAGAGACCTGCGGCCGAACCGGAACCGCACGGGCCGCCCGCTGCCGGCGGTGGCGCGACGCCACCGAGCGCAGCCGGCGGCCCGTTTTTCGGTGGCGGGCGTCAGCGGTCGACCGGGTGACCGGTCAGTCGATCGCGTCGCGGCGGACCGGCGCCAGTTCGCCGCCGGCGACGCTCAGGTACTGCGCGCGCATCCGCGACTCGAAGCTGTCGTAGTAGACGTACAGCACCAGATCGGGCCGCACTTCGAGCATCGATCCCATGACCCAGATCGAGCTGTCGATGATCGATCCCTGCCAGCTCGCGCCGGCGTCGAAGCTGGCGTGCACGGTCAGCATCGGCAGCCGGTGGGCGACCAGCAGGACGCCGGAGCGGGTCTTCAGCATGTTGGGCGTCGCGTAGCCCGGAAACGGCCCGCGCATGCACGGGCTCCAGGTGAGGCCGCCGTCCCGTGACCACGTCTCCCACATCCACGGCGAGTAGATCGGGCGGATCAGCGCGACCATCGTGCCGCCGCCGGTCTCCGCGCCGCACACCTCGGTGAGGTCGAGGGAGCCGTCGACCGGCGCGCGCCTGCCGTCGACGGCGTGGTCGATGTTGACGAGAGGCGACCAGGTAGCGCCGTTATCGGTCGATCGGCAGGTGAAGGCGCGGCAGTGGGCGGCTCCCCAGGTATGGATGCGTTCGTGGCCGGGGCCGGACTCGTGGCCGCCGTACAGGAACATCACCACGGCGCCGTCGTCGAGGTTGGCGAACACCTGGGGACCCATGTGCAGACCGGTCATGCCGTCCGGCGCGGGTCCCAGATCGAGCCGCCGGGGCGGGCCGATGGTGCGGAGGTCGTCGGACGCCTCGTGCAGGGCGAACGTCCCGTCCCGGTCGATGGAGAGCTTGCGCACGCGGCCGTCCGGGAAGCGGTGCAGCGTGCCGCGCACCGTCCACGGATCTCCTTCGGCGGTGCCGGTCGCCTCGGGCGCGCTCCACGTCCTGCCGTCGTCGGCGGAGCGAGTCAGCAGGTGGCTGGTGACGCCGGACGGCCCCGGTTCGCTCGCGTTGAAGGTGAGCGCCAGCTCGCCGCCGGCGGCGCGCAGCAGGGTCTGCGGCTTCTGCCATACGCCCCGCCCGGCATCGCCGACCGGATGGAACCAGTTGGTCGGCTGCTCCGGCCCATCGTCCCAGTCCGGGACTGCGGCCGGCGCCCCGTCGATGCGCACGGCCCGCACGCCGGCTCGGCCGAACACGAAGAGCCCCAGACGACCGGCGCGCGCCCGCAGACCGTGGTGCTCGAAGACGCCGCGGCCGTCGATGCGCGCGCGCAGGGCGCCGCCGCGCACCTCGACCTCGACGTCGTGCCAGATGCGGGTCCCGGATTCGACCCGATTCACCATGGCGAGCCGGTCGATGCGGAGGAACCCGTCCGCGTCCATGCGCGACAGCGCCGTCCAGAAGTGCTGCGCCCGGTAGCCCTGGCCGCAGCACGGGAAGTGCAGCAGGGAGAAGTCGCAGGCGCTGCGGGCGCCGAAGATCAACCCCACGTCGCTGTGGGCGGTCTCGTGGCGCACCTGCAAGGCGGCGCGAAAATCTCCGTACGCGGTGTCGGCGGCGAAGGCGAACCGACACCCCTGCATGCCGGATTCGGTGTTGGCGTCGAAGGCGTCGGCCGGGGCCATCGCACCGTCGGCGCCGGCCTGCCACGCGCCGCCGGCGCACGACCACGCGCGCGCCGCTCCCAGAATCGTGCTCATCGTCTCTCTCCCGGTGTCATCCGCCTCACAGCACCGTCCGGTGCAGCGACTGGATGAAGTGGACCCCCGGCACGTTGGTACGGTTCAGCCGGTCGTCGTTGGTGACGAACAGGTCGCAGTTGGCCACCGACGCGCAGGCGAGCTGGATCGCGTCGGACGCGGAGATCGGCCATTCCGCGCGGATCTCGGCGAATTTGCGGGCGGCGCGCGCGTCGAACGGCAGCACGGTGGCGCCGGCCGGAATGGCGCGTTCGACCTCGCTCAGTACCGCCCGGTTTCGGTGCTCGATCGGATGGACGAGCAGCTCGCCGAGCGTGAGCGCCGACGTGACCAGCTCGTCGCCCCGTTCGATCATGCGCCGGCGGAGCTCGGCGGTCTGCCGGGACCGCTCGCCCATGCTCTGCAGCAGGTACAGGAACAGGTTGGTGTCCCAGAAGATGCGGCTCATCGGCCGGCTTCCCGGAGGCGTCGGACCAGGGTGTCGGCGGCCTCGGTCGCGCGCAACGACTTGCCGATGTCGAGCAGCGACAGGATCGGGTCGGGCGGGATCGGAATGGTGGCGGCCCCCACATACTCGGCATGGTACCAGCCGATCAGGTCGCGGTACTCGAACGGGATCTCCTCCGTGCGCGGGACGTCCTTGCCGCCCCTCCGTTCGGGATGGTACGGGTCGCCGGGGCGGAACAGCCGGCGGCGGCCGCGTTCGGTCTCGATCAGCATCCGGTACCGGCCAGGATTGGGCGCCTTGCTGGCCACGCAGTGCTGGGAGACGTGGACGACGAAGCCGGGGCGCAATGGCCGCGAGCTTCCGGAAGACTCCTCCGCCGCCCGTTCGGTGATCTCGGCGACCGTGAAGTCCTCCCGTTCCGGGTTCTGTTGGTGCAGGAGCGCGGTGGCGACCCACACCTCGTCGGCGACTCGAATTCGTTGCGTTGCCATGTATACCAAGTATTATCGGCAGTCTTGGCGGCGGCATCAGTAGGAACGTTCGACGTTGCCGAACCACGTCGGCTTGCCCCAGCTTTCGCCGCCGCGACGGACCCACGCGGCTACCGCATCGACCATCGCCTCGACGCCGTCGCGCGGTTCGCCGAGCGCGCGCCGGCAGCGCCGGTCGTCGGCGATCGGCGCGCGCTCGCCCGGTTCGCCCGCCGGCCGCGGCTCGCGTTCGAGCCGGCGGCCCAGGCCGGCGATGAGGTCGGTGACCCGGCACGCCGGGCCGGCCACGTTGATCGTCCAGCCGGGATTGGCGCAGCGCTCCAGGCTGCGCAGCGCGTAGTCGATCGCGTCCCGCTGCGAGATCAGATTGACCGCGGGGACCGCGAGCGAGATCGGATCGCCGCGCGCGACCATGTCGGCCAGGTCGCGCAGCACCCCGTAGCAGAGGTGCTGGGCGTACGCCAGCCGCAGAATGCAGACGCGCTGCTGCGGATCGGCGAGCGCCGTGGTGGCGAATGCCGACTCGCGCGCGATGACCGACCAGCCGTACACGCCGCTCGGCGCGGGCGGGTCCTCCTCGCGCGAGCCGGCGATGGCGCCGCCGACGTCGCCGACGCCGTCGCTGCCGCAGGGGACCATCGCGTACGGGTTGGTCGACGAGAACACGACGATGCGGGAACGCGCGTAGCGGCGGCCGATCAGGTACGGGACGATGCCGTTGACGTGGAACGCGCGTCGGTGGTCGGCGTCGCTGCCGAACTTGAAGCCGAGCATGTAGATCACGTGCGGCGCGTGCGGGAGCCTGCGGATCTGGTCGGGATCGGTGAGGTCGGCCCGCAGGCACGACACCCCCAGCCCGGTCAGGCGCCGCCGGGTCGCGTCCGACCGGGTCGCGTCCGACCGGGTCGCGTCCGAGCTGAAGGTCGACGCGACCACCACGTCGCGCTCGACGCCGGCCGCCTGGTCGGCCCGGCGCAGCGTGGCGGCCAACTCCGGTCCCATCTTGCCGCTGCCGCCCAGGATGAGCACGCGTCCCGGCAGCCGGCCGGCGGCCTCCACCAGCGCCGGCGACGGCTCGGTCATGCATGACCGGAGCGATGCCGGGTCGCGTACGTCGGCCAGCGTCACGGAACGCCGAACGGGTACGGGGCGCCGGTGTCGCGCAGGTGCCGGATCAGGTGGTGGTACTTGAGCATCTCCGCGAGCCGGCTGCGCCACTGCGCGGCGTAGAAGGCGGTGTAGTCGGAGAAGTAGCGCCGCGTCTCCGGTGCGGTGCCGTTCAGATAGTCGGGAGCCAGGAACCACGGCTGATCGCTGTACTGATCGAGCCCGCGGCGCGCCAGCGTCGCCGCCGTGACGCGCCGCTTGCGGAAGCTGATCATGAAGGTGCGGCGCGGCGGCTCGCGGTGGTAGCGGCCGCGATGGATCACGATCTGGTTGAACAGGACGCCGTCCCCTGGCCGCAGCGCGACGCGGACCGCTCCGGGCATGTCGTTGGAGCGCCGGTTGGCGCCGCCGTCATCGACGCAGATGCGCCGCTCGGCGTCCGTGAAGTCTCGCAGGTGCGATCCGGGGACGACCTCCAGGTCATCGCTCGGCACCAGCGCGACCTGCGCCTGCAGGCCGCTGCCGGTGACGTGATCGCGCGGGTCGTCGGCTTCCGGGCCGATGGCGTCCTTGTGCCAGAAGCCGTCGAGCGGCTCGCCGGTCGGGTTGAAGTAGAGGCTGGTGCTGGTGAACAGGTGCGGCTCGCCAAGCGCCTGGTCGGCAGCGCGGAGCGCCGCGGGCGCCGCCGCGGCGTCCAGGATCGCCGCCAGGTCCTCGGGCCGGCCGCGGTGGTAGCCGGGGTCGTTCAGGTGGCGCAGGTAGTTGGCCGTCGGGCCGACCGGCGGGTTGTCGCTCAGTGGGCGCTCGCGCCACTGCGCCAGCACCCGCTCGCAGATCGGCAGCAGCCGCGCGACCCGTTCGCCGTCGAACATGCCGCGCACGACCGCGTAGCCGCAACGCCGGTACCCCTCGCCCGGGTCGGTATTGAGGGACTCAGCCATACAGCCACTCGACGTCGAAGATCGCGCCCTTGAGCGACATGGCCGCCCGGCCGAGCGCGCCGGGATGGTCGGGGTTGACCATCTTTGAGGTGAGGTAGGTGACGATCGCCTTGCCATCGCGCGTGTAGGAGCAGGCGACGTTGGTGAACTCGATGCCGGGGTCGTCTTCCAGATTTCGGGGTGCGCCCCAGGTGGCGCCTCCGTCCCGCGACACCGCGCAGGTGAGCGGCGTGCGCTTGCCGGAGTGGTCGTAGGTCGGGTCGAACTCGGCGTGGTTCCAGATCAGCAGCACGTCGCCGGTGCCGGGGATGCGCGTCAGGCTCGGCATCGATTCGGAGGAGGAGAGACCGGAGCTCTGCGGCAGGCTCCAGGTCTCGCCGCGGTCGCCGGAGCGGCTCATGAATACGGAGCCGAGCTGGTTGCGCATGCACATCAGCAGGTGGCCCTGCGTGGTCTCGACGACGTGGTTCTCCATGGTGCCGCGCAGCGGCAGGCGGACCAGGCTGGCCGGCGGCCGCCAGGTGCGGCCGTCGTCATCGCTCACGAAGCAGCCCGAGCGGGACGTCATGCTGGGGTAGGCGCCCCACACCGGCAGGTATTCGACCGACTTGAGCAGCCGGCCGTCGGCCAGCCGCGTGAAGGTGTGGTTGGCGCAGCCGTAGCCTTCGCGGTCCCAGATCCGCGTCTCATCCCCCCACGTGCGGCCGCCGTCGGCGGAGCGCCGCAGGCAGCCTGCGGATTGCAGCGGCTCGTTCCACACCAGGTGGAGGTATTGCAGGTAGAAGAACAGCAGCTCGCCGTTCGGCAGCGCGATCAGGCTGGGGTTGTAGACGCTGTGCACGCCGTTGCCGGGCGACTGCTCGATGCGGTGCGCTCCCCAGGTGAGACCGCCGTCGGTGGAGCGCATCGACGCGATGCTGGAGGGCGCCTCGTCATGCCCGCCGAGCTCGCTCGCATGCATCTCGATCCAGACCATGAACAGGCTGCCGTCGTCGAGCTGCGCGATCGACGCCGAGTCGTTGCGCGGATGGGCGTCGGTCGCCGGGGCGATCTCCACGTAGGTGACCGGTTCGTCGCCGGTGCGGCCTTCCATCAGATCTCGATGCGGACGAAGCCGTCGCTCGCGAAGCGGGCCTCGGGCGATTCGCCGTTCCTCATGGGAGCGACGATAGGAACCGGCCGCCTCCGCGTCAATCCGCTATCATGCATCGATGCTGCGATTCGGGTGCGCCACGTGTGACCTGACGCCCGATCGGCCGGTCTGGCTCGCCGGTTACTCAGGGCGCGATGGACCGTCGACCGGGGTCAGCGAGCCGATTCTTGCCGGCTGCATGGCCCTGCAGGGCTCCGGCGAGGAGCCGGCGCTGCTGGTCACGCTGGACCTGGTCGGCGTGCATGACGAGCTGGCGCGCGCGCTGGCCGGCCGCATCGCTGCGGGGGCGGGCGTGCCGGCGGATCGGGTCCTGCTGGCCTGCTCGCACACCCACTACGCGCCGGCGATGGGACTGCAGCGCATCCATCACCCGGACGCAGGACGGAACGGCGTCATCGACGCGGACGCCGCCTGCGTCGGCGAGCTGACCGCCAAGGTGGTGGAGGCATGCGCCGAGGCGGTGCGCCGTCTGGCGCCGGGAACGGTGGAGGTGCTGCGCACCCGCGCGCCGCAGGTCCACTACAACCGGCGGATTCGTCAGATCGATGGATCGGTGGTGACCACCCTCCGGTACCCGGACGGCGCGGAACCGCTGCCCGCGCTGTCGCCCACCGACGACCGCCTGACGGCGCTGCGGTTCCGTTCCGCCGATTCCGGCGCGGTTCACGCGGTGCTGGTCCACTTCGCCTGCCATCCGGTAACCGGCGATCGACACGGCGTGGGGCCGTCGCTGCTCGTGTCGTCCGATTTTGTGTACTATTTGAGAGCCGTCCTGAGGGACGAGTACGGCTGCCCGGTGCTGTTCGCACAGGGGGCGGCGGGGGACGTCGTGCCGATGCGCCGTCTGGGCGAGTCGCGGCGCTGGATCGGCGAGAGCCTGGCGCATGCGGTGCTGCTCGGCGATCGTGCGTTCCGTCCCCTCGCCGCTGATCGGGTGATCGTGCGTTGGGACGAGCTCGACGCGCGGGTACGCCACGATCTGACGGGCGACCCGGAGGCGCGTCTGGCGGCCGCCGCGGACCGGTTGCGGGCCGCCTCCGCCGGGCAGGAGGGCCCGGCGCGCACGGCCTATCTGGAAGCGCTCCATCGGGCCTACGCCGCGCGCCGGTGGCCCGCCGGTTCGCTCGCCGTCCGCATTCAGCAGATGCGTATCGGCGATCTGCCGCTCGTGGCGCTCCCGTTCGAGGTGCTGGCCGAGCTTGGCCTGAGGGTGAAGGCGCGCGTCCCGGAAGCGCTGGTCATCTCCTGTGCCAACGGCTACGAGGGCTACCTGCCGTTCCGGCCCGACCTTCTTGCCGGCGGCTACGAATCGCAGACCGGCTCCGCTCACTTCGAGCCCGGCACCGCCGAGCGCGTCCTCGACGCGGTCCTGCGCGCCGTCGAACACCCGCCGGACGACGGTTCATGACGAAGCCGACCAGCCCCTGTGGCGGGCGGCGGACCGCCGGCGTACAGCGAAAGCGCGCGGGTACTCGAAGATGCCTCCCGGCGCTACGCGGCTGAACCCGGCCGACGGTCCGGCGCCGACCGACGGTCCGGCGCCGACCGACGGTCCGGCGCCGGCCGGACCGGCATCGCGGCGGCGCTGCCGGCCTGCGCGGAGCGCTCCGCGGCGTCCAGGATGGCGATCACTTCCACCGCGTCTTCCAGCGGCGCCGGCGCCTCACCGCCGGCCAGGAACGGCACCAGCGCGGTGAGCATGGCGGAGTAGACGCCCGCCATCTCCACGGTGTACGGGGCCGCGTCGGAACCGTTGCGCAGCGCGCCGCCGTAGCCGCTGCCGGCGCTCAGCTCGACGACGCCGGTGCGTCCGTCCCCGTACTCGACCACGACGATCGCGCCGTCGCCGCAGACATGGGTCGAGGCGGTCGCCGCGCCGCGGCCGATGGCGCGGACCAGCATCTCCACCGAGTGCACGCCGTACCAGACCAGCGAGCTGCCGGCGGGCGCGCGGTTGATGGCTCCGTAGGTAGTCACGTGCCGGGGGGCCGGCACGGCCGCGCACGCATCCTTGAGCGCGGGCGCGAACCGCAGGGAGGACGCCGAGCAGAGCCGCAGGTCGTGCTCGGCCGCCAGGCGGGCGATCCGCAGGCCGGCGGCCAGGTCCTGCGCCAGCGGCTTGTCGAGGAACAGCGGCACGCCCAGACCGGCGCAGCGCTGCACGTACTCCAGATGCAGGGTCGGGTCGTTGATCTCGAGCAGCAGGGCATCGGCGTCCGCGACGGCGGCGTCGAAGTCCTCGGTCACCTCGACGCCCCAGCGTTCGAGCTCCCGCTGCCGGCCGTCCAGCCCGTCCCGGTCCTGAAAGGGCGTCTCGAACCGCATGCAGCGCGTCACCGCGGCGCCCGCGACCCGCTGGTCCGGCGGGCAGTCGGGCGCCTGCAGGCGCCGCGTGAACTCCACCGTGTGGCTCGAATCGAGGCCGATGATGCCGATGCGCAGGTCGTGTCCCATGGCCGCCAGTCTACACCACCACGGGCCGGCGGATCACCGGTCAGCGGCTCCTGCCGCCGATAGCCCGCGGGCGGCATCCTCCACGCGCAGTTCGCCCGGGATTAGAAGACGCGCCCGATCGTGCCGTATCGACCCGTTACCACGCCCGGCCCCGGCACCTTGCTTTCCGAGTGGTAGTCAGTCGGTAATCCCCGATGACGAAACGACGGGAACAGAGCCGGCTTTCCGCGCCGCCGCGGAGGTCGTAACCACGCTTCAGTTCGATCACGTGGCCGAGACTGGTCTCTATCCAATCGTTGCCGTGGTGATGGGTATCGGACGCGTCCGCTCGTCCGCTGCGGTCGGGCGCTGGGCGGCCGGTGGCGGCATCCATCTTCAGCCTGCGCTCCGTCGACTGGATCGATCCGGCGCCTGACGATCCTCGCCGGGTCGGCCGCCGAATCCGGCGCCTGCGTGGCGGTGGCGGTGATGAGCGGCGCACAGCAGTCGGAGATTGTTCGGCTCGGCGGCGCCGCCCTGGGCGTACGGCACGACGTGATCGATCTGCAGCAGGTGTTGGGAGCCGCAGCGGCGCCCGCTGGTGCGGTCCACGTAGCTGCAGCGGCCCCGGTCGCGCCGCCAGACCGCGCGCTTGACCGCCGCCGGGATGGCGCGGCCGGTCCCGCCGCCCGCCTTCGCTGCCGAAGTTTGGGTCCGCGGCGGCGGCGCAGCCCGCTTCGCACTCGCCGCAGCCGGCCGGCCGAGGCGCCGCGTCTTCGCCGCCGAAGTGATGTCGCCCGCCGTCTTCGCCGCCGAAGTGTCCGGGCGTTCCGGGACGCGGTCTGCCTTCAGTGGCGAAGCGGCTTCATCTCCCGGCTCCGCCGCCGGCTGCTCCGCCGTCTGAGCCGATACCTTCGCCGCCGAAGGAGCGGCGCTGTCCGATCGGGCCTCCTGCTTCGCTGCCGAAGTTGCGCCGCGAGCCGAGGCCGCCGGCGTCTTCGCCGCCGAAGTCCGCTCGGCACCAGCGGCCCGGGCGCCGGTGCGCCGCCCGCGCGGCGGTCGGGCCGGATCGTGGCGGTCGAGCCCTTCCTGCACCAGCCGCTCCATGATCTGCCCCAACGTCATGTGCGGATCGACGTGGGACAGGAGGCCCTTGAGCCGCTCCAAGCCGCGCTGGCACTCATGGTCGATGACCGCCTTGATCTCCCAGCGCCCGGCGCCCAGCGGGCGCACCCGATCCGCCGGCACCGCCAGTTCCGGGTCGACCTCGGCCAGCAACCGCATCACCTGCCGGCTGCTCTTGCCGGCCGCCTGCTCCACCAGCGCCCGCCGCGCCGACCGGTCCAGCACCGGAGCCGGCTTCCGCTCCGCCGGCTGAGCCGGTCCCGGAGCGAGCGCCAGCGCCGAGCCGTCCTGCGACCGCGCTGCGTCCCCGTCCCCGCCCGCGCTGCGCGCCGCGCCATCCCTGTTGCGGTCCTGCCGGTCGAAGGCGTTCTGCAACTGCGCGGCCGCGTTGAGCGTCATCGAGCCGTCCTGCAGGCGCTCGCGCACGCCGTCGATGTCCGCGCAGAGGCGCATCGCCTTGAGGCGGCGCCAAGCGGCGGCGTCGCTGTAACGGAGTTCGCGCACCGCGTAATCGAACAGGCTGGAGAACCCGCGGCGCAGATACAGACGGCGCTTCTGGATCTCGCGCAGGTGGTCGATGACGACGACTTCGAGGTGGTGTTCGATGCCGGACAGTTCCTTGGTCCGCGCCAGCAGGCGGTCGTCGGAGAGGGCGGAAACGGTGGTCGTGATGGCTGCGTGGGCGGTGTCGGAACGAGTGCCGTTCATGAAATAAGTATACTCATGGAAAGTATTTGAGTCAAGTTATCCGCAACGGTTTCCTGATGGAAGTCTCGGCAGAAGCTGATCGCGTAGGCGCGGAGATGGCGGGATTCTCGCTTGTTGGACCAGCGCAAACGGGGAGAATAGACAAAGCGCGGAGTGTCGTCAGCCCACTTTGCGCCCGTCGCAGCCTGCCGGCCGAGGCGCCGCGCCTTCGGCGCCGAAGTGATGTCGCCCGCCGGCGTAGCTGCCGAAGTGCGGGCGATC
The DNA here is from genome assembly GCA_965203515.1 of Spirochaetia bacterium. GTDB lineage: Bacteria > Spirochaetota > Spirochaetia > SZUA-6 > Bin103 > CATQHW01. Next base: position 1,498,032 of record OZ241907.1, on the reverse strand, counting down.
CGGGACGCGGTCCGCCTTTAGCGGCGAAGCGGCTTCGTCTCCCGGCGGCGGCGCCGCCTGAGCCGATACCTTCGCCGCCGAAGTCTGCTCGGTATCGAGGACGAATCCCATGGGTTGTCCAAGACCCGATCGGCGGAGTTGACCGCCTGCAGGTCGTCGGCGAAGCGCGCGTCGACGGGAACGCTGGAGAGTGCATCCCAGACCTCCCGCAGCGTGGCGGTGCGCGAACCTGCCGCCGAACCAACCGGAACCAATTCGGCGACCGGTTTGCCGTTCTTGAGCAACACGAACCGATCGTCGGTGTGCTCGATGCGCGCCAGGCAGTCGCCGAGGTTGCGCGGCGCGGTTCGTCGTCATACGATCGTTGCGGAGGTTCTGATGCCGATTTCCCCGGTCCGCACGGTCCGCACCGATAGCGTCGTCGAGCAGCGGCCGGCGCTGCTGGGCGGTCCGCCCGCGATCGCCGCCGGCTCGGTGCCGGATGATCTGTTCACGTGGCCGATCGTCACGGAAGAGGACGAGCAGGCGGTGCTGGCGGTGCTGCACTCCGGCCGCATGTCGGGCTTCGACGTCACCCGGCGGTTCGAGGCCGAGTTCGCCGCCTGGCAGGGCGCGGCCTACGCCCTGGCCCACAACACCGGCACCGGCGCCATCCAGGCGGCGCTCTACGCGCTGGGCGTGCGCGCCGGGGATGAGGTGGTCTGCCAGAGCACCACCTACTGGGCGTCCGCGGCGCCGGCGCTGTCGCTCGGCGCCGCGGTCCGCTTTGCGGACGTCGAAGCGGACACGCTCTGCATCGACCCCGCCGACCTGGAGCGGCGCCTCACGCCGCGCACCAAGGTCGTGATCGTGGTCCATTACTGCGGCCACCCCACCGACATGGACGCGGTGCTCGCCATCACCGAGCCGCGCGGCATCCCCGTGCTGGAGGACGTCTCGCACGCCCACGGCGCGCTCTACCGCGGGCGCAAGGTAGGCACCTTCGGCGCTGCGGCCGCCATGTCGGTGATGAGCGGCAAGGCGCTGCCGGCCGGGGAGGGCGGCGTGCTGGTGACCGCGGAGCGCGACATGTACGAGCGCGCCCTCGCCTGGGGCCACTACTCGCGCGGCCAGCGCGAACTGACCGACCCCGAGCTGCGCCGCACCGCCGGCGTTCCGCTGGGCGGCTACAAGTACCGCATGCAGCAACTCAACGCCGCGATCGCGCGCGTCCAGCTCCGCCACTTCGACGATCGCGGGCGCGAGATCAGGGCGGCCATGAACCGCTTCTGGGACCTGCTCGCCGGCTGCCCGGGCCTCCGCGCGCACCGCGTCGACGAGTCGACCGGCAGCACCATGGGCGGCTGGTACAATCCGCACGGCCTGTACGCGGCCGAGGAACTGGACGGCCTCTCCCTGACCCGGTTTCTGGACGCCCTGGAGGCCGAGGGGGTGGGGCGCCTGGGGGCCGGCATCAACCTGCCGCTGCACCTGCACCCGCTGTTCCGGGACCTCGACGTCTACGGCCGCGGCGCGCCGACCAACGGTGAGCCGACCGACGGCCTGCCGGTCGCGGAGGGCATCTACGCGCGCACCTTCCACGTCCCCTGGTTCAAGCACGACCGGGCGGAGGTGATCGAACGGTACGCCGCGGCGTTCCGCAAGGTGGCCGCCCACGCCGACGCGCTGCGCGCCGGCGACCCGGGCGACCCGCCCGGCTTCGGCCTGTGGCCCGGAGCGGCCGATCGGGCGATCGCGAGGGTGGGCGCGTGACCGCCGCGTTCCGGGCCGAGCGCGAGACGCGCAAGCGCCGCCGCCGGCGCATCATCCTCAACAACGACGGCAACGAGCCGGTCTACCTGATCGAGGCGCCGACCGAAGCGGAACTGCTCAAGTACCGGACCGGGCCGCTGGTCGACTCCCAGGTCGACACGGTGTTCTACTCGACGTGGTGCTCGGGCTTCACGATGTTCACCCACCTCACCAGGGTGGGCCAGCTCTTCACGGTCGAAGGCGAGTGGTTCGACCGCAACCTGATGGGGGCGTTGGCGGCGGCCGGCATCGACCCGCTGCGGGTGATGAACGACTTCATCCACGCGCAGGGCAAGGAGTTCTTCTGGTCGCTGCGCATGAACGACACGCACGACAGCCAGGGCGGCGGCTACTCGGCCGAGATGTTCGCCGCCAACGACTTCAAGCAGGCCAATCCGCAGTACCTGCTCGCCACGCCGGAGACGCGCCCCCGGTACGGCGGCTGGTCGGCGGTCGACTTTGCCGAACCGGAGATACGCGACCTCACCTTCCGGTTCGTGGAGGAGGTCTGCCGCGGCTACGACGTGGACGGCATCGAGCTCGACTTCTACCGGCATCCGGTCTTCTTCCACGAGCCGGCGCGCGGCTTTCCGTGCAGCGGCGTGGAGCGCGACCTGATGACCGGCCTGGTGCGGCGCATCCGGCGCATGACCGAGGAGGTGGGCGAGCGCCGCGGCCGGCCGATCCTGGTGGCGGCGCGCCTGCCGGACTCGGTCCCCTACTGCCGGGCGATCGGACTCGACCTGGAGCGGTGGCTGGCCGATGACCTGCTCGACCTGCTCATTCCCGCCGGCTACCTGCAGCTCGACCGCTGGGAGACCTCGGTCGAGTTGGGGCGCCGCTACGGCGTCATGGTCTATCCGGCGCTCGACGAATCGCGCGTGAAGGAGCCGGGCTCGCACGACGTCAAGACCGGCACCTTCACCACTCCGCGCGGCAGCGACGCTTCGTACCGGGCGCGCGCGGCCAACGTGTGGCGCGCGGGCGCCGACGGCGTCTACCTGTACAACTTCTTCAATCCGGCCAGCCCGATCCTGCGGCAGCTCGGCGAGATGGAGACGATTCGGGGCGCCGAACGGCGCTACTTCGTGAGCGTGCGCGGCGTGGCGCGCATCGCCGGCGACGGCTTTCCGCACGAGCGCTTCCTGCGGGTGCCGACCCTCACGCCGCAGCACCCGCGGCAGCTCTTTCCGGGCCGGCCGGTGGCGGAGTACCTGACGGTGGGAGAGGACCCGCGCGCCGAACCCGGGCCGACCTCGGCCGCGGTGGAGCTGCGGGTCTGGAACGCCGCGGCGGCGCGGATCGGCGCCGCCGTCAACGGTCAGCCGCTGGCGCTGCAGGCGGGTGAGGGCGACCTGCTCACCGCGCCGGTCGAACCGGCCGCGATCGTGCCGGGCCAGAATCGGATCGAGGTGACGCTGGACGCCGGCGCGGAGCGGCCGGCGCTGCTGGCCGACGCGCGCGTGACGCTGAGCTGACTCGGTCGGCGCCGTCGGCCGGACCGGGCGTTGACGGCTGAGGCGTCGCTACTCGCTACTCGGCGTCGAGGATCTCCGACACGTCGGCACGGAACCCGTCGAGCAGCGCGGACCGGGCGGTCTGCCCGCGCCGGAAGCGGCCGTTCTCGACGTAGACGCTGCCTTCGAGCCGCAGCACCGTGATCGACGCCGCCAGCGGATCGACGATCCAATACTCCGGGATTCCCGCCGCGGCGTACTCGGAGCGCTTGGCGGTGCGGTCGCGCTCCGGATCGTCGGGGCTCACCACCTCGGCCACCAGATCGGCGCCGGTCCAGAAGCGATCCTGACGGCGCGGATCCTGCGCCGAGCGGAGGAAGAGAATATCGGGCTCCCGGTACCGTGCGGGGCCGATGCGGAGCCGCAACGGGGCGAAGCGCGCCTTGCCGTGCGTCCGCGCCGCGTAGGCGCGCAGCAGCAGGAACAGGGTCTCGACCATGGCTTGGTGTTGGTCGGTCGGCATGGGCAGCACCTCGATGCATCCGCAGGTGAACTCGATGAGCCGATTGGTGCGGCCGCTCAGCCGGAGATAGTCTTCCGCCGTCCACTCGCCGTCGGGCGCCGGCAACGCCGCGAACTCAGGGTTGCCTGACCGCGTGAGCGCTTTCACCGTTTGCCCCACAGCATAGAAGCGAGGAGCGGCCGATACGGCCGCTCCTCTATAACCGGTAGAACCGAACGGTATCGGATCAGTAGACGCGTCGGCCCTGCCGGAACTCGTTGACGATCGGCGCCTTGGCGAGCTCGGCGACGATGTCCGCCCCGCCGGCGTCGCTCCACGCCTGGACGTAGGCGTCCCATTCGGCGTCGACGTCGATCTGGCCGGTGATTCCCCGGTAGAAGAACTCCTCCCACATCGTGTTCAAGGTCGCCATGAAGCGCTGGCGCAGGTCTTCGTACTCGGTCTCGGTGAAGAAGTCGGCGCGGTGCGCGCGCAACGTGTAGACGTTGGCGCCGCCGTCGACCAGCGCGTAGCCGCTCTGGAAGTCGGCCAGCGGCCGGGGAGCGATGATCTTGAGCCGGTCCAGCGTGTAGAAGACCGGGTAGGCCGATACGCCGCCGTGGCCCTGCCCTGCGGGGAGCTCGCTCTCCGGCCGGTTGCGGGCGAACGACTCGTACGGGTCGCCGTCCCAGTCGAAGTGGATGCCGTCCTGGCCATTGCGGAAGATGATCCACCCCTCCATGGTGCCCATGTAGAAGTCCAACATCTCCAGCATCCTGATCAGCTTGGCGTCATCGACCGACGCGCTGGCGTAGAACTTGTAGTTGCCGACGCCGGCGATCGGCGAGTAGGCGCGTCCGCCGCGTTCGCCGCCGGGGCCGATGATCGGCGGGATGCCGACCACCTCGGCGCCGGGCTGCCCCAGCTCCTCGGCCGGCACCATGTTGTTGGGGGTCCGGTACATGGCATAGGTCTGACCGGCGTTGGTGTACGGCTCCGACTGCACGCCGTACAGGCCGGCCTGGCCCTTCTCCCAGTACTTGTCGCGGTTCAGGGTCGGCAGCTCGCGGTCGATCAGCCCCTCCTCGAACCACGCGCCGAACGCCTTGATGAACTCCTTCATGCCGGGGTCGGTATGGAAGTAGTAGAGCTGACCGTCGACCTCACGGTTGGTGCCGTCGCCGCGAATGCCGAACGCGCCCAGCCACTGATTGAGGCACCAGTGGGTGAGGTTGCAGGCGCCCAGCGGGATCTCGACCGTGCCCGGCTGCACATCGCGATAGCCGCGCAGCAGGTCGCCCATCTCGGCCCAGGTCATGTCGTAGTCGTAGTAGAAGACCCGGCCGTGCACGTCGAGGGAGACCTTGCCGTCGTCATAGCCGGGCATCTCCAGCCCGACCTCGGCGGCGCGGTCGTAGCGAAAGAACGGCAGCATCAGGTTGCCGTCGGTGTTGAGGGAGATGCCGTTGATCGCCAGCAGCTCGTCGGGATTGTCGGGGTTCTCCCAGGTGTTCCAGGCCAGCGGATAGTCGTCGTACATCTGGGCGATGTTGGGCGCGTATTCGCGGACCCACGCCTTGGGTATGGGCCGGTTGACTCCATCCTGATAGAACTCGACCGGATTGCCCCACCAGTTGCCGAAGTCCGGCTGCTCGCCGGCGGCCAGCATCAGGTTGCGCTTCTCGCCGTCGTTCTCGAAGATGCCGTTGCTGGTGACCGTGACGCCGAACCGCTCCTGCATGTCCTTGAATGCGTAGGAGTCGGTGTACTGGCTCATCCACGTCATCTCGGTCACCTCGGCCGCGCCGGCTTCGTCCTGGCCTTCGGCGTAAAGCGCCATCGGAGCCAGCAGCAGCGCTGCGGCGCAAGTCATGAATAGTACTCGTTTCATTCGTACCACCTGTGAAATGTGTTTTCTGCGCCGTCCGGCGCAAACCGGCGGCAACGCGCCGGTATACGGATACGTCATCGTCATCCTGGCCTATCCCTTCAGCCCGCCCACGAAGATGCCCTTGACGAAGTGGCGCTGCAGGAACGGATAGGCCAGCACGATCGGGCCGATGGTCAGGATCATCACCGCGGCGCGCACCGCCTTGGTCGGCAGGATGATGCCTTGCTGATCGGCCCAGTCGAGCATGTCGAACAGATCGTCGGAGGTGAGCAGCCGCATCATGCGGCGCAGGATGAGCTGCAGCACCAGCTTCGATTCGTCGTTGATGAAGATCAGGGCGTGGAACCACTCGTTCCAATAGAACACCGCCGCCCACAGGGCGATCACCGCCAGCACCGGCTTGGAGAGCGGCAGCACCACGCGCGTGAGTATCTGCAGGTAGCCGGCCCCATCGATCAAGGCCGCCTCCTCGTAGGCGTCGTCGATGGTCATCAGGAAGTTGCGCATGATCAGGATGTAGAAGCCGTTGGCCATGCTGGGCAGGATCAGCGCCCAGCGCGAGTCGAGCAGTCCCACGCTGCGCACCACCAGCCACAGGGTGATGAAGCCGCCGGAAAAGACCATGGTGATCAGGATCACGACCGTCATGAAGGTCCGGCCCGGCAGCCGCTTCTTCGACAGCGGATAGGCGGCCGCCACCGTGGCGGCCAGGATCGCGGCCGTGCCCAGCACCGTGCGCAGGATGGAGTTGCCGTACGCCTGCACCACGTCGCCGTAGCTGGAGAGGGCGAACCGGTAGGTCGCCGTGCTCCACTCGCGGGTCCAGAGCTTCAGACCCAGGTCGTTGGCCCATTCGTTGGGCGTGAAGGAGAGCACCAGCATGATCCAGAACGGCAGCAGGATCGACAGCGCGAACAGCGTCATGAGCAGCGTATTGCCCAGGTCGAAGACGACCGCTCCCGCGCTCCGCCGCCGCAGCGCCCGTGCCTCGGCCAAACTACCAGACCCCCTGGCCGGTCAGCCGGCGGGCGATCTTGTGGGCGCCCAGGATCAGCAGGACCGCCATCACGCTCTTGAACAGCCCCACCGCGGCGGCGAAGTCGTATTGGTGGCGGCCGCCTTCGCCGCCCAGGCCACGCCGGTAGACGAAGGTGTCGATGATGTCGGCCACCTCACGGACCAGCGGATTGTACAGGTTGAATATCTGGTCGAAGCCGGCGTTGAGCAGGTTGCCGATGCGCAGGATCGCCAGGATGGTGATGACCGGCAGCAGCGACGGCAGCGTGATGTGGACCGCCCGCTGTACCCGGTTGGCGCCGTCGACGGTGGCCGACTCGTAGAGCTCCGGGTCGATCGAGGCGAGCGCCGCCAGATAGATCACCGATTGCCAGCCCATCTCCTTCCAGATCTCGGTGACGATCAGCATGGGCCGGAACAGGGAGCCGGTGGTGAGCACCTCCGGCGGAGGCCGGCCCATCCAGATGGCGATCTGCGCGAGCGGGCCGCTCTGCGGCGACAGGATCTCGTGCAGGATCGTGGCCAGGATGACCCAGGACATGAAGTGCGGCAGGTAGGAGACGGTCTGCACCGTCTTCTTGAAGGACTGACTGTTCAGCTCGTTGATCAGCAGCGCCAGCAGGATCGGCACCGGAAAGCCGTACAGCAGCTTGAGGCCGCTGATGACCACGGTGTTGCGGATGATCCGCCACGCGTACGGGTTGCGGAAGAAGTCCTCGTAGTGCTGCAGGCCGACCCAGCGGCTGCCCCAGAAGCCCCGGCCGAGCCGGAAGTCCTTGAAGGCGATGATGTTGCCGTACATCGGCAGGTAGTGGAAGACGACGAAGATCGCCAGCGGCAGCAGGAACAGCAGGTAGAGCGTCCGCATCTGCCTGACGCGCTGCCAGCGCTCGGCGCGCAGGCGCCGGCGCAGATCGGCCGGCAGCGCCTGCGAGGCGGCCGTCTCGGCCGGCGGCGCCGGCGGGGTGACCGTGGTCGGTAGTTCAGCCATCGCGCGGCGCCATTCTATACCGATTGCCGGCCGGTCCGCATGCGGCAGGCGGCCGGCTCGTTCACTCCTCGCCCAGTCACTCCTCGCCCAGCTTGAGCGCCTCGTGGACGCGCAGCCGGCGCACCAGTGACTGGAACAGCGCCCCGCCGGCCGCCATGATGATGAGCGCCAGCGCATAGAAGCGGAGGTAGTCGCTGCGCAGGGCGACCACCCGGAAGGGGAGGAGCTGCTCGGCGGCAGGCCCGGCAAGCTGCAGCAGCGGCACGAACAGCAGCGCCGCGAGCTGCCCGATCGCCAGCCCGGCGACGATCGCGAACCCGCCGGTGAGGAGCTGTTCCAGCACCAGCATGCCGACCACCTGCCGCCGGCGCAGACCCAGGGCGCGCAGCAGTCCGAACTGCAGGGCGCGCTCGCGCAAGGCGAAGACCAGGAACAGCACGTAGCCGGTCACGCTCACCAGCACGGCGGTGATGAAGCCGAAGGTGAGGACGCCGTTGGTGCCCTGCAGCAGCGGGTCGTTCTTGGCCTCGATGGTGAGCTGCGAGGTATCCCGGATCTCCAGCACGCGGAGCTCCCGCTCCTCCACGGCGGCGTACAGCGGACCGCTCGGCGCGCCCGGCTGCAGGTCGATCCACAGCTCGTACGGCTCCGTGGCCATCTTGGCGAACACGTAATCGAAGTTGGCCACCGCGAACGTCGGCGGGGGGCGGCCGCCGCCGGCCGCGGCGGTCGGGTCGAACGATGGCCAATAGTCGACGAAGCCGAGCACCGCCGCCTGGATCGGCAGTTGCCGCTTCCAGGTGAGCCGCACCAGGTCGCCGAGCCGCACGCCGTGCCGGTCGCGGGCGTCGGCCGACAGGAGGACGCCGGTCGGCGCGTCGGCGATCAGGTTGAGGTGACGGTTGAGGTGGGCCGGCAGCAGATCGTTGCGGAACCAGGTGATGCGTCCGAACTCGTGCGGCACCACCGCCATCACCTGCACCGCCACCCGCCGGTTGCCGGGGATCACCATGCCGGCGGACGGGGCGCGGAACACGGTGGTGAGCCGCTCCACGCCTGGCAGCGCCCGGAACGGCTCCAGCGGCGGCGCCCGGTACTGGACCGCCGGCGCCGCGCCGGTCGGCGCCGCCGGGGCCGCCAGCGGGTCGAGATCCTCCTCGCTCGCCGGCGGCGCGTCGCTCTGGAACTCCGGCAGCAGCACGACGTCCGCTCCCACCTGATAGGAGATGTCGTCTTCCGCGCTCCGATTGATCGTGCGGGCGGTGGTGCTGCTGGCAAGGCCCACCCCCAGGGTCAGGATCAGGAAGGTCATGGCGAAGTACTCGCGCCCGCGGGAGCGGCCCACCTGCACCAGACCGGCGTACAGGGCCGGCGGCCACACGCCGCGCCCCAGGCGGAAGACGGCGCGCACCGCGATCGGAAACAGGCGCAGCGTCAGCAGACCGGCGCCCAGGATGAAGGCGGTCGACGCCAGGAACAGCAGCGGGTCGAGCGGCGCCGATTCGGCCGGGATCAGCTCCCGGATCGCCTGCCGCTGCCGGAACGAGAAGAACGCGTAGCCGGCCACGGCCAGCAGCAGCGCGTCGAGCCCGTACCGCTGCCACGGCAGCGAGCGCGGCGCGCGCCCGTGCCGGCTCTTCAGGCCCACGATCGACAGGCCGGTGGCGCGCGCCAGCGGCACGACCAGCGAGCCGACGAAGATCGCAACGCCGAGCAGGGCGTAGCCCAGCATGCGCCAGCTCAGCAGCAGCGGCAGCGCCGGCCGCGCCACGAAGTCCAGGAAGCCGTTGGAGGCGCCGATCACCCGCACGATCAGCACCGCCAGCGGCAGGCCGAGCCCCAGGCCGACCGCCCCCAACAGCAGCGCCTCGATCAGGTAGGCGGAGAGGATCTGCCGGCCGGCGGCGCCGCGGCTCTTCAGCACGGCGATCTCCGCGCGGTCGCCGTCGATGACCAGTTGCGACAGCATCGCCACGAACAGCAACAGCAGCAACGCCGACGGTATCTGCAGGAACGACAGGGTCCGCCGCAGCGTGGCCGCGCGCAGCAGATAGGATTCCAGGAGCGGGGCGATGGCAAAGCTGAAGCTGACGCCGGCGGGCGACGCCAGGCGCACGTAGTCCGCGTGGCGCCGCATCACGTTCGGCACGTCGCGGATCGTCAGTTCGTGGTAGTCGATGGCGTAGTGCCACCAGGCGCGCGTCATGTTGCGCGCCTCGGTCTGCAGGAAGTCGCGCTCGAAGGTCGGGAAGTCGATCAGGTAGCTGGTGGAAAGCCGGGCAAAGCGGCCGAACCAGAACGGGTCGCGCGGGTCGCTCTTGGTGAATGTCCCCACCACCTCGATGCGCAGCCGCGGCACGTGGCCGAGCAGGTCATACAACTGATAGGTGCGTCCAAGCTGCAGATCCAGATCGCGAAACGCCTCCTCGGTCACGATCGCCTCATAGACGGCCGTACCGTCTCCGCCCGGCCCGTCTCCGGCCGGACCGGCCGGGCGCGGCTCGAACATGCGGCCGTGGCGTATCGTCACGTGCCGGTCCAGGTGCTCGATCGCCTCGACCCGGGCGAACACCTTGGTTTCGCCGTGCTCGGCGGGCCGGACGTCGTACAGGTAGTCCATACGCAACTGCCGCATCTCGGCGATGATCGGCACCCGCAGCGCCGGCACCAGGCGCTCGGTCAGCTCCCGGTCGATCTCATGGACGTAGGGCGCGCGCTCGGCGCGCCGGCGCAGCCCATACAGATCGATTTCCAGGACGGCGGCGCCGGGGTAGCGCCCGGTGCGCTGCTGGTGGCGCTCCAGGTCGCGGGTGAGCAGCCGCTGCAGCACCCCGTCGGCGTACATCGGCGTGGAGGCGAGCAGCGCCACGCTGAGCGTGGCCGCCGCCGCCAGCGCGATCGCCAGCCAGCCGCGGCCGCGAACGCGGCGGGCGATCAACGGCGCGCTCAGCGGAGCACCACCTGCTCGCCGACCCGCAGGCCGTCGACGATCTCCACCTGCGTGGGGGTGGAGAGGCCCACCTCCACGGTCCGTTCGGTCCGCAGCTCATCCTCCAGGACGAACACGAACTTGCGGTTGACGTAGGTCTGCACGGCGTCGGCGGGCAGCACGATCACGTCCTCGCGGCGGTCGGCCACCATCGACGCGGTGCCGGTCTGGCCGCGCGTCAGCGCCTCCGGCGGCGCGTCGACGCGGATCAGCACCACGTCGCGCAGCTCCTCCGGCGCGTCGAGCGGGACGTTGCGCGGGGTCATGACGACCGCGCCGGGGTAGGTGTCGCCGCGCAGGTTGACGGTGACCGCTCTGCCGAGGGAGAACTCGTCGTCCCGCTGCCCCTGATAGGCGAACAGCAGCTCGCGCGGGTCGGCCACCTGCACCACGGTCTGGCGGGCGCCGATCGGCTCGCCGGGAAAGACGCGGGTGACGAACACCACCTCCCCGTCGATCGGCGAGCGCAGCGTCGACTTGGCCAGCTCGGTTTCGAGCTGCTCCAGCGCCAGGCGTTCCAACGCCACGTCGAGCCGGCTGATCTCCTGCTGCAGGCGGTCGGCGCCCAGCGCCGCGGCCCGCTGCAGGCCGAGCTCCGCGCGGCGCAGCTTGATCCGCTGGCGCTCCACGTCGAGGCGCAGCGTGTCGGTGTCGAGCGTCGCCAGGACCTGACCGGCCTCGACCCGGTCGCCGAGCCGCACGCGCACCTCCTCCAGCCGCCCGGAGCGCTCGCCGAACTGCAGCGCGATCTGCATTGGGTAGACGATGGCGCCGCCGACCACGACGCGGCGTTCGATGGTGTCCCGCTCCACGGTCACCGTGCGGTAGGTGATCGGCGGCGGCTCGACCAGCGGCGGCGCCAGGATCTCCTCCTCCTGCGGCAGCAGGAAGCAGCCGGCGCCGGTCAGCGCGGCGGCGGCCACCGCCGCCGCGGCCAGCAGCGCCGCCGCCGGACGCAGGCGGCGCGGGGCGCGGGGCACTTCGATCGGCATCGGCCGGTCATTATGCACCGACGGGCGCGCCATGACCGCCGACCCGTCGCGCGGCGTCTCCGTGCCCGGGGCGCGCGGGCGGCGTCCGGCGCGCGCCGCCCGCCGGCGCTATGATGCCGGGATGCTCGCGGTCGACGTCCGGCAGCTCACCAAGACCTACCTCGTACCGGAACGGGGGGCCGGCCTGCGCGCCGCCCTGCGCAGCGTGGTGCGGCGCACCACCCGCGCCGTGGAGGCGGTCGACCGGGTCTCCTTCGCCCTGCAGCCGGGCGAGTTCGTGGGCTTCGTGGGCCCCAACGGCGCCGGCAAGACCACCACGCTGAAGATGCTCTCCGGCCTGCTCTATCCGACCGCGGGCCAGGCGCGGGTGCTGGGCCACGTGCCGGCGCGGCGCGAGCGCGCCTTCCTGCGCCGCATCACGCTGGTGATGGGGCAGCGCAACCAGCTCCTCTGGGACATCCCCGTGATCGACTCGTTCGAGCGCAACCGGGTCGTCTATCGGGTGCCGACGGCCGACTACCGGCGGACCCTGGACGAGCTGACCGACCTGCTCGACCTGGCGCCGCTGCTCGAGCGCCCGGTGCGCAATCTGTCGCTGGGCGAGCGGATGAAGTGCGAGATCGCGGTGGCGCTCCTGCATCGGCCGCAGGTGCTGTTCCTGGACGAGCCGACCATCGGGCTGGACGTGACCATGCAGCGGCGCATCCGCTCGTTTCTGGCCGACTACAACCGCCGGCGCCACACGACCGTGCTGCTGACCAGCCACTACATGGCCGACGTCGAGGCGCTCTGCAGCCGCATCATCGTCATCGACCACGGCCGCATCCTGTTCGACGGCGCGCTGCAGGAGCTGGTCCGCCGGTTCTCTCCGCTCAAGACGATCATCGTCGAGCTGGACCGCGACGCGGCCGACCTGTCGCGCTACGGCGAGGTGGTCGCCTCCGAGGGGAGCCGCCACACGCTGCGGGTGCCCAAGGCGGAGACGCCGCAGGTCACGGCGCGGCTGCTGGCCGATCTGCCGGTCGGCGACCTGACGGTCGAGGACCCGCCGATCGAGGACGTGATCGAGCAGGTGTTCGCCGGCGCCCTGGACGCGGCGGAACGGGCCGAGCCGGGCGAGCGGCGCCAGGCTAGCTAGGCCAGGCCCGTGCTCCGCATCTACTGGGTCTATCTGAAGACGTCGCTGGCGGAGCAGTTCCAGTACCGCGTCGCCCTGGCGATCTGGATGCTGAACCGAATCGTCGAGCCGACGGTCTATCTGGTGGTGTGGCGGACCGTGGCCGCGGCGCGCGGCGGCGTGGGCGGGTACGAAGCCGCCGACTTCGCCGCCTACTTCATCGTCCTGATGGTGGTGAACCAGCTCACCTTCGCCTGGATCATCCACGAGTTCGGGTGGCGCGTGCGCTCCGGCGAGTTGTCGTCGCTGCTGCTCAAGCCGATCCATCCCATCCACAGCGACATCGCCGAAAACCTCGGCTACAAGGCGCTGACGCTGGTGATCATCGTGCCGGCGGCGGCGCTGCTGTCGGTCCTGTTCAAGCCCGCCTTCGAGCCGGACGCGGCGATGCTGGCATTGGCGGCGGCCGCGCTGGCGGCCGGGTACGGTATCCGCTTCCTCTTCGATTGGACATTCGCGTTGACCGCGTTCTGGACCACGCGCACCGCGGCGCTCAACCAGATCTACTTCCTGGCGCTGCTGTTCTGCTCCGGGCGGCTGGCCCCGCTGGAGTTGTTGCCGGGCTGGATGGAGCGCGCCACCTGGTACCTGCCGTTCCGGTGGGTGGTGTGGTTCCCGGTCGAGTTGGCGCTCGGCCGGCTCGGCCCCGAGCTGATCGCCGCCGGATTCCGTATGCAGGCGCTCTGGCTGGCGATCGGCCTGGCGCTGCTCGGCGCGGTATGGCGGCTGGGCGTCCGCAAGTACGCGGCGGTGGGGTCCTGAGCATGCACCGCCTGCGGGTGGCATGGACCTTCTTGCGGATCGGCCTGCTGAACGAGCTGGCGTATCGCGCCAACCTGTACCTGCAGGTCATGCAGTCGGGCGTGGCGGTGGCGGGGGCGATTGGCGGGCTGGTGGTGGTGTTCGGCCATACCGACACGCTGCGCGGGTGGGGGCCGAACGAGGTGCTGGCCGTGCTCGGCGTCTATCTGTTGATGGGCGCCGCGATGGGCGGGGTGATCGAGCCGAGCATGCAGAAGCTGATAGAGGACGTGCGGCAGGGCACCCTGGACTATACCTTGACCAAGCCGGAGGAGGCGCAGTTCCTGGTCAGCGTAGCCGAGATGCGGGTGTGGAAGCTGGTCGACGTGGCGCTGGGGCTGGTCGTGCTGGGGGTGGCGCTGGCGCGGCGCAGCGCGGCGGTGGGGCCGGCCGACCTGGCCCTGTTCGCGCTGATGCTGCTGGCCGGCGGCGCGATCATCTACAGCTTCCTGCTGGCCCTGGCGTCGGTCTCCTTCTGGTTCCTGCGCATCGACAACATCCTGTTGATCTTCAGCGACCTGTATGGGGCGGCGCGGTGGCCGATCGGCATCTACCCGAACTGGCTGCGCATGGTGCTCACCTTCGTGGTGCCGGTGGCGATCGCCATCACGGTGCCGGCCGAGGCGCTGGTCGGCCGGCTCACCGGCGGCCGCGTCCTGCTGGCCTGGGGCGTGGCGGCCGGCGCCCTGGCGGCCGCGCGCCTCGTCTGGACGCGCGGACTGCGCCGCTACTCCGGGGCGTCGGCATGAGCCGCTCCTGACCGACTGAGCGGCCGTCGGCAGTTTTTGGCAGGAGCCGAAAATTGACGCGGCGGTTTTTGGCACCCGCCAAAAATTGCCGTATGGTGCGTCCATGCTTCGGCGCTCCCTGGAAGCGGCCGTGCGGGCGGACCTGGAGACCAAGATGGTCTTCGTGGCCGGCCCCCGGCAGGTCGGCAAGACGACGCTGGCGAAGGCGATTCTGATCGATCCCGCCGGCTACCTGAGCTGGGACGTCCCCGAGCACCGCCGATCGATCCTGGCCCGCGAATTGCCGCCGGTGAACGTGATCGCGTTCGACGAGCTGCACAAGTATCGATCCTGGCGGGATTATTTGAAGGGCCTGTACGACGGAGCCGGCCGGGAGCCGCGCATCCTGGTGACCGGCAGCGCTCGGCTGGACGCCTACCGCCGCGGCGGCGACTCGTTGCAGGGACGGTACCACCTGCATCGGCTGCATCCGCTGTCGGTCGCGGAGCTGGGCGACCCGGCGTCGCTGCACGATCTGCTGCGTCTGGGCGGATTCCCGGAGCCGTTCTTCTCCGGCTCCGAGCGCGCCGCGCGCCGCTGGTCGCGCGACTACCGGACGCTGCTGATCCGCGAGGAGGTCGGATCGCTGGAGCAGATCGTCGATCTGGGCAACCTGGAGCTGCTGGCGCTGAGGCTGCCGGAGCTGGTCGGCGCGCCGCTTTCGCTCAACGCGGTGCGCGAGGATCTCGGCGTCAGCCACGACGCGGTGCGGCGCTGGGTTGCGGCCCTGGAGCGTCTGTACGCCCTGGTGCGGGTGAGTCCGTTCGGATCGCCGGCGATTCGCGCCGTCAAGAAGGCGCAGAAGCACTACCTGTTCGACTGGACGCTGGTTCCCGAGCTGCCGCAGCGATTCGAGAACCTGGTGGCGATGGCGCTCCTGAAGTGGGTCGACCAGCAACAGGACGCCGAAGGGAGAGACCTGGACCTTCGCTACTTCCGCGACCGGGACGGTCGTGAGGTCGACTTCGTCGTGACCGAACGGAACGTCCCGGTGCTGCTGGTGGAGACGAAGTGGTCGGACGCGAAGGTAGACGGCGGCCTTCGGTACCTGAAGCTCCGCTTTCCGGATGCCGCCGCGTGGCAGATCAGCGCCGTCGGCGCCAAAGACGCTCGGACGCCGGAAGGGATTCGTCTGGCGCCGGCGCCGGCGCTGCTCGGCCGGCTGGCCTAGCCCGGTCGGCCGCGCCTTTCCTGATCCGTCCGCAGGGAGACGAACACGTGGTCGCCGGCGGCGAAGCGGGTTGCGGCGCCGGCGTGGGCGATGACCTGCAACGGTCCGCGTTCGCCGTGCAGGGCGATCGTCAGCTCCCGCACCTCGCCCAGGAACCGCTCGGTCACCACCGTGCCGGGCCGGCTCGGGCCGGCGCGGCTCGGGCCGTCGGTCGCCGCGGCCGACACGCGCACCTGGCCGGGACGGATCGACACCACGCGCCGGCCGCCGGCGTCGATCGGCTGCGCGGCGTCGACCGGCCCCAGATCGGTGACCCAGCCGGCGCCGTTGCGCCGCACCCCGAGCAGGTTGGTCTTGCCCAGCAAGGAAGCGACGAAGCCGTTGGCGGGCGACCAGTAGAGCTCTTCGGGCGTGCCGGTCTGCTGCAGGCGGCCGTTGCGCAGCACGGCCACCCGGTCGGCGATGCGGAACGCCTCGTCACGGTCGTGCGTGACGAAGATCGCCGTGGTGGTGCGCAGAGCCAGGATCGAACGCAGCTCGTCGATGAGCCGATCGCGCAGCGGGCCATCCAGGTTGTTGAGCGGTTCGTCGAGCAGCAGCACGCGCGGCCGCGGCGCCAGCGCGCGGCCGATCGCAGCGCGCTGCGCCTGGCCGCCCGACACCTGATGCGGATAACGGTCCTGCGCGTCGCCGACCCGCACCAGCTCGACGACCGCGTCGACGCGCTGCTCGCGCGCCGGTTCCGGCAGGCGCTGCAACCCGAACGCGATGTTCTGCCGCAGCGTCAGGTGGGGCAGCAGCGCGGTGTCCTGAAAGACGACGCCGACGTTGCGCTCCTCCGGCGGCAGCGAGCGCCGGCCGCCGGCGACCCGCAGATCGCCCACTTCGATCGTGCCGGCATCGAGCTCCTCGAAGCCGGCCACCAGGCGCAGCAGCGTGGTCTTGCCGCTGCCGCTCTCGCCCAGGACGGCGGTGGTCCCCCCTTCCTGAACGGTGAGCGAAACGCGGTCCAGGGCCGGCGCCGCGCTCCCCTTGAACCGCTTGCTTACGGCGCTGAGCGTCAGGTCGCCGCCGGAGCGGGTCGGCGCGTTACGCTTGCGCCGGAGCCGCAGCATCGACCGGCCGTGACCGCGGCCGTGCGCGCCGGCGGCCGGCCCCGGCCGCGCGACTGGCCCCGGCCGCGCGATTGGCCCCGACCGCGCGATTGAGGATCAGGACCGGGCCGAGTCCGGCGGCGATGATCACCAGCGCGTACGGCGCCGCGTCGATGAGCTGTTCGTTGCCGGCCAACCGGAACACGTTGGTGGCCAGCGTCTCCAGGCGAAACGGCCGCAGGATCAGCGTCAACGGCAGCTCCTTCAGCATCTCCACGATCATCAGGATCGACGCCGTCAGCAAGGCGGGCCGCAGATTCGGCAACGCGACGTGCAGCAGCCCGCGCCCTGGCCGGAATCCCAGCACGCGGCCCACCTCGTCGAACCGGGCCGGGATGCGGGCGAAGCCGGCATCGACCGCGTGGTATCCCACGGCGAAGAACCGCACCACGTAGCCGGCGATCAGCGCCAGGCCGGAAGCGGTCAACAGCAGCCCGGGCGAGACGCCGAGCAGGGCGCGCGCCGCGCCGTTCAGCCGATGGTCGACCCAGGTGTAGGCGGTGGCGATGCCGACCGCCAGCACCGCCGCCGGCACCGCGTAGCCGGCGGCCGACCAGCGCGCCAGCGCGCCGGCCAGCCGATCCTTGCGAACCCGGGCCGCGTATGCCACCAGCACGGCCAGCACCACCGTGGCCCCGGTCGCGGTCGCGGCCAGGCCGATGCTGGTGGCCGTCAGCCGGAGCAGATCGGCGTCGAAGGCCGGCAGGCGGCGGCCGGCCCACCACAGGAGCTGCCCCGCCGGCAGCGCGAATCCCGTGATCACCGGCACCGCGCAGGCGACCCAGGCGGCCAGCGCCGCGGCGCCGCGCAGCCGGCGGCGGACCAGGGGGCGGTCGTGCAGCGCCGCGCCGCAGAACCGCGCCGCGCCGCGCCGGCGGTGCTCGACCGCCTGCAGCAGCGCGACGGCGATCAGCAGCAGCGCCCCCATCGCCAGCGCGACGCGTATGCTGCCGAGCCCGAACCAGCCGCGAAAGATGCCGATCGTCAGGGTATCGACCCCCAGGTAGTGCGAGGCGCCGAACTCGCCGAGCGCTTCCATCGCCGCCAGCATCACGCCGGCGGCCAGGGCCGGCCGGGTCGCGGGGAGCACCGCGCGGGCGAACGCCTCCGCGCCGGAGCTTCCCAGGCTGCGGGTCACCTCCAGCAGGGTCGCGCCCTGCTGGGTGAAGGCCGCGCGCGCGGTGAGGTAGACGTACGGATACAGGAGCGCCGCGAGCACGAACGTCAGCCCGCCGAAGCCGCGCACCCGCAGGGTCGGATAGGCGCCGGCCGGCACGCCCAGCACCTCCCGGAACAGCAACTGCGCCGGCCCCGTGTAGTCGAAGATGCCGCCGTAGGCCAGCGCGCCGATGTAGGTCGGGATGGCCAGCGGCAGCACCAGGAGCCACCCGAACGCCCGCCGCCCGGGAAAATCGTATACGGTCACCAGCCACGCGGCGGTCACGCCGACCAGCGCGCAGAGCGCGGCGACCAGGGCGACCAGGGCGGCCGTGGTGCCCGCGTAGCGCGGCAGCACCGTGCGCAGCAGGTGACCCATCTCCGCCGAGAAGACGCCGCCCAGGTTGGCGATCACGACCAGGAGCGGCGCGCCGATCAGCACGCCGGCCGTGATCGGCGCCGCCAGCCAGCCGCGTGACGCGGCGGCGCAGGCAGCCCGCCGCCGGAGCGCACCGGTGCGCAGGAGGCGGGGCAGCCGTACCGCCAGCAGGTCAGCCATGCCGTGTCCGAGCCGGTACCATATGAATCAAGCTACGTTAAGTAGGTATAGGCATATTCAAACCGATTGCGCAAGGGCGGGCCGGACCGCCGGCGGCGTTTCCCGGCCCGCGTTTCGCGTTGTCGGGCGGCCGCGCTACCGCCAGCCGGCGTGGTCGAAGACGCGCACCGCGTCCGCGTTCAGATCGCCCAGCCGGTGCAACGGCAGATCGTCGGCGACGAATGCGCCCCACGACTGCAGCAGCGGCGACGGGCTCACCGCGGGATTGACCGGATACTCGTAGTTGGCCGCGGAGAACCGCTCCTGCGCCTCCGCGCCGGTCAGGAACTCCAGCAGCTCGACCGCGTTGCCGCGGTTCCCGGCGCCGGCCGTGACCCCGGCGCCGCTGACGTTGACGTGGGCGCCGCGGTCGCCCTGATTCGGGAAGAACACCCGCACCTGCGCGCCGACCTCTCGCTCGTATCGGTCGGCGGATTCGATCAGACGGCCGACGTAGTAGGTGTTCACGATCGCCAGGTCGCCTTCGCCGGCGACGACCGCCTTCATCTGGTCGCGGTCATTGCCCTGCGGCGCGCGCGCCATGTTGGCGACCAGCCCGGCGGCCCAGGCGGCGGCCGCCGCCTCGCCCTCATGGGCGATGATCGACGCCAGCAACGACTGGTTGTAGATGTTCGACGACGACCGGATCAGGATGCGCCCCTGCCAACGGGGATGCGTGAGGTCGGCGTAGGTCGACAGCGCGGCCGGCGAGACGCGGTCCGGGTGGTAGACGATGACCCGGGCGCGCCGCGTGAGTCCGAACCAGTGGCCGTCCGGGTCGCGCAGGTGGGCCGGAACGTTGGCGTCCAGCAGCGCCGACGAGGCCGGCTGCAGCAGGCCCATCGCCTGCGCCCGTACCAGGCGGCCGGCGTCGACGGTCATCAGCACGTCGGCCGGCGATGCCGCGCCCTCGCGGGACAGGCGCTCGATCAGCTCGTCGGCGCTGCCCTGCAGCACGTTGACCGTGATCCCGGTCAGCTCCCTGAACCGGTCGTAGAGCGCCTGATCGGTGTCGTAGTGGCGATGCGAGTAGACGTTGACCTCACCGTCGGCCAGGGCCGGGCCGGCCGCGGCCAGCGCGGCGGCGATCACGGTAAGGCAGAGGAACATGCGTCTCATGGGGGAGACCTCCTTGATGAGAATGGAGGCAGTGAAGCAAGGTTCATTATCCTTGTCAAGTCGCATTAATGAGATGAACGTGAATTAATGAAAATCGGAGGCGGCGCCCGCGACGGCGGCTCCCCTTGTCCGTATGCCGGTCATCGCAGTACAGTTACCGATTCAGAACACCATCCATTCGATAGGAGGATGAATCGATGCCTGCTTGTCCCGTGTGCGATGCCGACGTACCGCTGCCCGCCAACGTCGAGAAGTCGGAGACGAAGGACTGTCCCGAGTGCGGCACGGGGTTGGAGGTGACCTCGCTCGATCCCGTCACGCTGGCCGAGGCGCCGGAGGAAGACGAGGACTGGGGCGAGTGAGAATCGGCGTCCTGCACTCGCTGATACGCAAGGAGGAGAAGCTCCTCCTTGCCGCGTTCCGCGCGCGCGGCGTGCAGGTGACGCTGATCGACGACCGCGAGCTGGTATTCGACCTGCACCGCTGCCCGCCGGTCGACGTGGTCCTGGAGCGGTGCATCAACCACTCGCGGGCGCTGCACGCCCTGCGCCTCCTGGAAAGCGCCGGCATACGCTGCCTCAACAGCTACCGGGTCGCGCAGGTGTGCGGCGACAAGATCCTCACCGCCGTCGCGCTGCGCGAGCACGGCGTGCCGCAGCCGGAGGTCCGCGTGGCCTTTACCGACCGGTCCGCGCTGCAGGCGATCGAGGAGATCGGCTACCCGGTGGTCCTGAAGCCGGCGGTCGGCTCCTGGGGGCGTCTGCTCGCCAAGGTGAACGACCGGGAAGCGGCCGAATCGATCCTGGAGCACAAGCGCATCCTCGGTTCCTACCACCACTCGATCTTCTTCGTGCAGAAGTACATCGACAAGCCGGGCCGCGACATCCGCTGCTTCGTGGTGGGGGACCGCTGCATCGCCGCCATCTACCGGACATCCGCGCACTGGAAGACCAATACCGCGCTCGGCGGCACCGCCAGCGGCGCGCCGGTCACCGCGGAACTGGGCGAGCTTGCCGTGCGCGCGGCGCGGGCCGTGGGCGGCGGCCTGGTCGGCGTCGACCTGCTGGAGAGCGATGACGGCCTGCTGGTCAACGAGGTAAACTACACGATGGAGTTCAGCAACAGCATCGACACCACCGGCGTCGACATTCCCGGCCACGTCGTCGATTACACCATCGCCCGCGCCAGCCAGACCGGGGCGTGATACGCGCGTCGATCGCCGGCGCCTCCGGCTACGTGGGCGGCGAGCTGCTGCGGCTGCTGCTGTTCCACCCGCAGGTATCGGTCGCGCAGGCGACCTCCGAGCGGCTGGCCGGCACCTACGTCCACCACGCGCATCCCAACCTGCGCGGGGTCACCGACCTGCAGTTCGTCAGGGCCGACGAGCTGGACCCGTGCGACGCGTTGTTCCTGTGTCTCCCGCACGGGCGGGCGATGGGCCGGATCGACCGGTTCCGCGGCGTCGCCGAGCGCATCGTCGACCTCAGCGCCGACTTCCGCCTGCGCGACCCCGATGGCTACGAGCGCTGGTACGGACGCAGCCATCCGCGGCCGGAGCTGCTGGCCGACGCCGTGTACGGGATGCCGGAGCTGCACCGCGACCGGCTGGCGGGAGCGGCGCTGGTCTCCGGCTGCGGGTGCAACGCCACCGCGACGATCCTGGCGCTGCTCCCGCTGGCGGCCGCCGGCGTGGTCGACCAGGTCGTGGTGGAGGTCAAGGCCGGGTCGAGCGAAGGCGGCAACGAGGCGACCGCGGCCAGCCACCACCCCGAGCGAGCCGGCAGCGTGCGCTCCTACAAGCCGACCGGACACCGTCACCAGGCGGAGATACGGCAGGAGCTCGGCGACCGGCTGCCGCTCAGCTTCTCCGCGACCGCGGTGGAGCTGGTGCGCGGCCTGCTGGCGACCGCGCACGTCTTCCTCACGGAATCGCTCGATGAGAAGGCGGTGTGGCGCATCTTCCGCCGCGCCTACGCGGACGAGCCGTTCGTGCGGATCGTCAAGGGCCGCCGCGGCATCTACCGCTACCCGGAGCCGAAGATCCTGGCCGGCAGCAACTACTGCGACGTCGGCTTCGAGCTCGACGCCGGCTCGCGGCGTCTGGTGGTGATGAGCGCGCTGGACAATCTGATGAAGGGAGCGGCCGGCCAGGCGGTGCAGGCGTTCAACGTCATGTACGGATTCGACGAGCGCGCCGGACTCGGCTTTCCCGGCCTGCATCCGGTCTGAGCGTTCGCGCGTCCCGCCCGTGTGTCGCCTGCTTGCGGTCCAGGCCGCCGAGCCGTTCGAGCTGCAGCGCTACCTGCAGCCGTTCGCGGAGATCGCCCGCACCAGCTCCGAGTACCAGGGCCACGGCTGGGGCTGCGCCTGGATGACGCCGGACGGCTGGCGGCTCCATCACGACATCGCCCCGGTCTGGGAGGACCGGTCGCCGCCGCGCGCGCGCACGCGGTTGCTGGTCGCGCACGCCCGCAGCGCGTTCCGCGACGAAGGGATCGAGGTGCGCAACAACATGCCGTTCACCGACGGGCGGTCCGTGTTCCTGTTCAATGGCGAGTTGCGCGGCGTGCGGGTGAAGGAGACCGGTCGCATCGGGGCCGAGAAGGTCTACAACTTCATCCGCCGCTTCGACCGCGGCGACCTGACCGAAGCGATGCGCAAGGGGCTTGCGATCATCGAGAGAAGGACGCGCTACGTGCGCGCGATGAACGTCATCATCGCCGACGCCGCGGCGGTCCGGGTCACCAACCGGTTCAACGACTCGCCGGACTACTTTCGGATGCACGTTGCGCGCGGTCCGGGGCGGCTGGTAGTCTGTTCCGATCCGCTGCCTGCGGGCGGCGCAGCCGGCGCGCCCCGCGCGGGCGAGTGGCGGCCGCTCCCCACCGGTGACGTGCGCGCCTACCCAACCACATCCACGGGACCCTGAACGGTGAACATCATCAAGGTCGGCGGCGGCAGCGCCATCAACCTGCCGGCGATCGCGGCGGACCTGGCCGAGCTGGGCGAACCGGCGGTGGTCGTGCACGGCGCCAACGCGTTGCGCGACGAGCTGGCCGAGCGCCTGGGCGCCCCCAAGCAGGTGCTGACGTCGATGGCCGGCTACTCCAGCGTCTACTCCGACGATCGCGCCCTCGACATGATCATGCTGGCCTACGCAGGGCTGCGGAACACGCAGCTCGTCGAGCTCTGCCAGCGGTCCGGCGTCGACGCGGTCGGGCTGACCGGTCTGGACGGGCGCCTGATCCGGGGGCGGCGCAACCGGGGGATCCGCGTGCGGCGCGACGGCCGGACGTTCATCGTGCGCGACCGCTCCGGCAAGCCGGCGGGCGTCAACGGCGCGCTGCTGCGCACGCTGCTCGACGGCGGCTATACGCCGGTGATCAGCATCCCGATCGCGGACGAAGAAGGCATCGCCATCAATTCCGAGAACGACGACATCGTGGTGGCGCTGCACGCCGAGCTGCGCGCGCGGCGCGTGTTCCAGCTCATCGAAGCGCCGGGGTTCCTGGCGCGCGCGGATGACGAGACTTCGGTCGTGCGCGAACTCGACGCCGCCGCGCTCGACCGCTTCGAGGAGCAGGCCGTCGGCCGCATCCGGCGCAAGCTGCGCGCGCTCAAGGAGCTGATTGCGCTGGGCGGCGCGCAGGTCATACTCTGCGACGGGCGCACCGAACACCCCCTGCGCGACGGCTTGGCGGGACGCGGCACCAGCATCGGATGATGAACGTTCAAGAGACGGAACGACGCTACGCGTTCGAGGTCTATCCGAAGCGCGACCTGACCCTGGTGCGGGGCGAAGGCGCGGTGGTCTGGGACGAGGCGGGGCGCAGCTACCTCGACTGCGCCGCCGGCACCGGCGTGGCCTGCCTGGGTCATGCCCACCCGGTGGTGGCGGAGGCGATCGGCCGGCAGGCGCGGACGCTGATCACCTGCGGCGGCGTGTTCTACAACGACCGGCGCGCGGCGCTCCTGGCCAAGCTGGTGTCGGCGGCGCCCGAGCGCCTGACGCGCGCCTATCTGTGCAACTCCGGCGCGGAGGCGATCGAGACCGCCTTCAAGTTCGCGCGTCTGGCGACCGGCCGCACCGGCATCGTCGCCGCGATGCGCGGGTTCCACGGCCGCACCATGGGGGCGCTGAGCGCCACCCACAAGAAGCAGTACCGGGAGCCGTTCGCGCCGCTGGTTCCCGGCATCGCGCACGTCCCGTACAACAACCTCGCCAAGCTGGCGGAGGCGGTCACCGACCGCACCGCGGCGGTGGTGCTGGAGCCGATCCAGGGGGAGGGCGGGGTGCACCGCGCCGACGACGCGTACCTGCGCGGCGTCCGCCGGCTGTGCGACGAGCGCGGCGCGCTGTTGATCGCCGACGAGATCCAGACCGGCTTCTGCCGCACCGGCCGCATGTTCGCGGTCGAGCACAGCGGCGTGCAGCCGGACGTCATGTGCGTGGCCAAGGGCATCGCCGGCGGCGTGCCGATGGGGGCGGCGTTGTTCAGCGATGCGGTCAAGCCGGCGGTCGGCGTGCACGGCTCCACGTTCGGCGGCAACCCGCTGGCCTGCGCGGCGGCGGCGGCCACCATCGATTACCTGGTCGCGCACGACCTGGCCCGCCGGGCGGCCGAGTCCGGAGCGTACTTTGCGGAGCTGTTCGAGCGGTCGCGGCCGGCCTGCGTGCGGGAGCTCCGCCAGTACGGCCTGATGATCGGCATCGAGCTCAAGGAACGGTCGCAGCCGCACCTGACCGCGCTGATGGAACAGGGGGTGCTGGCGCTGCCGGCCGGCACCACCGTGATCCGCCTGCTGCCGCCGCTGATCATCGAGCCGGCGCAGATCGAGGCGGTGGTGGCCGCGCTTTGCAACGTGCTGTCCCGGTGATACCATGACGGCCATGAATCGGTCGTTTCGCTTCAGGTTCGCGCCGCTGATCGTCGCGCTCGGCATGCTGGTCGCCGCGCCGAGCTTCGCCCAGACGGCGGAGGACAAGACCACGGTCATCGGCCTCAACCTCCTGGGACCGATGGTCGGCCTCTACAGCGGGTCCTTCGAGCAGGTGCTCGACGACGACCTCAGCATCTTCGTCATCCCCGCCTATTACAACGCGAAATTTGGTATCTTCAATCCGCTGCCGCCCGCTAGCACGGGCATCGTGCGGGATGACTACGACGTCTGGTCCGTGTCGATCGCCGCCGGCGCCAACTACTACGTGAACGGCGTGTCGCCGACCGGCGTGTTCGCGGGGGCGTGGATCTCCCCGGGGTACGCCTCCGCCCGGTTCCAGGATTCGGCGCTCAAAGATCCGACCGGGACAAAACTGGAGTCGTGGACGGTGCTGATAGGAGCGGGCGCGCACGTCGGCTACCGGGTCATCTGGGGACCGGTCGCGCTCACTCCGCGCGTCGGCGTGAGCTACCAGCTCGCGCTCAGCCCCTTCACCGGATTCAAGACCGGCATGAAAGGTATGGAAAACGTCGTGGCCAACGTGAACAGCGGCCTGCGCTTTCCGTGGAGCATCGAGCTGGCCATCGCGTTCTGAGCGCTGGAGGAGGACGATCAACATGAAGACCGCGCAGCAGGCGCGTAGCGAGGGGCGGGGGCCGGCGATCTGGCTGGCGGGCGACCCGGCCGACCTGGGCGAGTGGATGGACCGCGGCGCTGCCGGGATCGTCACCAACACGGTCGTGCAGAACCAGTTGGTCAAGAAGTACGGGACCTTGCAGCAGGTGATCCGGCGCTACCTGGACATGACGGACAAGCCGGTCGTGGTGGAGATCGATGGCCACACCACGGCCGAGCTGATCGACGTCGGGCACGTCTTCACGGCCATGGCGGACAACATCATCATCAAGGTGCCGTGCACGACGCAGGGTCTTGGCGCCTTTCGGGCGTTCGCCGCCGAAGGCGTGGAGACCTTCTGCACCACGGTCTTCTCGCTGACGCAGGCGGCCGCGGTCGCGCAGGCGGGCGCCACGCACGTGCTGCCGTTCTGCGAGCCGGTCAAGCAGCTCCAGGACGATCCGGTGCGGCTGGTGCGCGAGTGCCGCGCCATGTTCGACGGCTGGGCGCAGCGCCCGTTCGTCACGGCGGCGCTGGTGCGCTCGGTCGACGTGGCGTACGCAGCGCTGCGGGCCGGCGCGGACGGCATCATCATCTTCTGGACGACCCTCAAGGAGATGATGGACCACCCGCTCACCGATCAGTGGAACCGCACCTTCCTGGACGAATGGAACGCCATGCACGCCGACGGCAAGCTCGACGGCGTGCCGGTGGCCGGCTGAGGTTTGCCGGCGCGCGAGACGTAGCGCATGGCGGCGACCCGGCATCCGGGGACGACCGTGCATCAGGGGCCGACCCGGTATCCGGGGACCTTGTACGACCGGCTTGATCCGGCTGCGCGCGCCTGCATCGACGGCGCGGTGTCGCGCTACCGCTGCACGGCGCAGGAGGTGCGGCACCTGTGCCAGGCCGCCCGCGACCTGGCGATGTGGGGCGAGCCCGGCATCGGCGCGTGGTGGGCGCGCGCCGAGTCGGATATCGACTCCGCCCTGCCGGCGCGCGAGCGCAAGAAGCGGCTGATCGGCGCGCTGCGCGAGCACCTGGACCGGCTGCGGCGCGAGCCGACCCGGTACGACCGCCGCCCGGCGCCGGCGCCGCGCCGGCCGCCGCTCCGCTTTGCCGACGCGGCCGGGGAGGCGGAGGTGTTCGGCGACTGCCCGGTTCGATCCGACCGCACCCTGTGCTGCAACCTCAAGACGATCGACGCGGTGCAAAACTGCTCGTTCGGCTGCAGCTACTGCACGATCCAGACCTTCTACGGCGACCGCGTGACCGTCGACCGCGACCTGGGACGCAAGTTGCGCGCGATCGAGCTGGACGACCGGCGCTTCTACCACATCGGCACCGGCCAGTCCTCCGATTCGCTGGTCTGGGGCAACCGCGGCGGCATCCTGGACGAGCTGTGCCGGTTCGCGGCCGAGCATCCCAACGTCCTGCTGGAGCTGAAGACCAAGTCGGCCAACGTCAGCTACTTCCTGGAGCGCCCGGCGCCGCCGCCGAACCTGGTCTGTAGCTGGTCGCTCAACACCGCGGCCGTCATCGAGCACGAGGAGCACTTCACCGCTCCCCTGGAGCGCCGGCTGGCCGCCGCCCGCCGCTTCGCGGATCTTGGCCGCAAGGTGGCGTTCCACTTCCATCCGATGGTCCACTACGACGGCTGGGAGACCGAGTATCCGGCGCTGGCGGCCCGCCTGATCGACCGGTTCGACCCGGCGGAGGTCGCCTTCATCTCGCTGGGATCGGTCACCTTCATCAAGCCGGTGATGAAGCGCATCCGGCAGCGCGGCGAGCCGACCCGCATCCTGCAGGCCGACCTGGTCGCCGACCCGCACGGCAAGCTCACCTATCCCGACGACCTCAAGGTGCGGATGTTCCACACCATGTATCGGGCGCTGGCGCCGTGGCACGGCCGGGTGTTCCTGTACCTGTGCATGGAGAAGGCGGCGATCTGGGACCGGGCGTTCGGGTGGCGGTACGCATCCAATGACGAGTTCGAACGCGCCTTCGGCGCCGCGACCCTGGGATGGAGATGATGGCGAACGACAAGAAGGTGAACCACAAGAAGGTGATGGTGAGCGGATGTTTCGATCTGTTTCACGCGGGACATCTCGAGTTTCTCATGCAGGCATCGGCGTTCGGCGATCTGTACGTGGTGATCGGTACGGACGCCAGCATCAGGATGCTGAAGCAGGTCGATCCAACCTATGGTCAGGAGGAACGCGCGTACATCGTACGGAACCTCAAGCCGGTCAAGGAGGCGATGATCGCCACCGGCTTCGGCATGCTCGACTTCCGCAATGAGTTGACGGCCATTCGCCCGGATTACTTCGTGGTCAACGAAGATGGCCACACGCCCGGCAAGCGGAAGCTGTGCCGGTCGTTGGGCGTCGAGTACGTGGTCCTGAAGCGGGAGCCGCACCCGGGCCTGCCAGGCAGGAGTTCGACCGAATTGCGGGCGAAGAGCGGCCGTCATCTTCCCTACCGGCTCTGTCTGGCCGGCGGATGGATCGACCAGCCGTACGTGAACCGGTATGGACCCGGGTCGGCGACGGTCGTCCGCATCGAATATCGGCCGGATCTCTTCGCGCACTCCGGCCTTGCCACCAGTACCCGCAAGGTATGGAGCGATCTGGTCGGCAAGGGGTTGCGCACCGACCTGCCCGCGGAGGAGCTGGCGGTCCTGCTGTACCACGTCGAGAACGGCAGGGAGCTGACGAACGGGTATCGGGACCCTGCGCACCGAAGCGGCTACCTGTCGGGGAGCCAGGATCACGTCGGTCTCACCCATCCCGGCGTCAGCCGGCTCGATTACGATCACGGCGTGCACAAGGGGTATTGGCCGAAGAAGATCGAGTCGACTACCGATGCGGGCGTCTGCGCGTGGCTGCAGGAGCACCTGGTCCTGGCGCCGATCGGCGAGACGCCGGCCGGATACGATCCGTTGGCGATTCGGAACTTCACGCCGGCGGCGATTCGGGAGCTGGGCGCCGCGGGCAGGGATTGCTACGACGCCATCCTGAACCGGGACCTCGATGCACTGGGGCGGTGTCTGACCCGGACCCACGACACGTGGAGGGAGATACTGCCGCTCAGCACCGACGCGGAGATCGATGCCGTGCTCGACCGCTATGACGCGCTGGGTACGGGCCGGACGACCAGCCACTCCGGCGGCGGTTACGCGATCATCGCCACGGATCGGGACGTCAGGGAGATACCGCGCGGATTCCGGGTGCGGGTCAAGCGGGAGTAGGTCCGCCGGACGGAGCGGCAGCGCGACCAGGCAGGGCTGTCAGGCAGGGCTACCAGTTGGTGTACGAGCCGTCCGGCCGGCGCAGGTGGGGCGCCTCCCAGAGCTGCAACGGCTCCTTGGCCAGCGGCGCCTCCGGGTCGAACTCGACGCCAAGGCCCGGGCCGTCCGGCACCGCGTAGGTGACCCCGTCGAGCAACGGCATGACCGGGAACATCTCCCGGTCGAAGTGGTTGAGCCCTTCCGAACCGCGATCCTCAAGCCACGCGTACTGCGCGGAGGCGGCGGCCAGATGGAGGTTGGCGGCGGTGCTCACCGGCCCCAGCGGGTTATGCGGCATCAGGTCGACGTAATGCGCCTCGCACCAGCCGGCGACCTTCATGGCCTCGGTAAAGCCGCCGACGTTGCAGATGTCGACTCGCGCGAACGCCGGGATGCCGGCCTCCAGGTAGGGCAGGAACTGCCACTTGCTGGCGAACTCCTCGCCGATCGCCATCGGTACGTGCGTCATGCGCTGCAGCGCCTGATAGGCCGCCGGCGTCTCGTCGCGGATCGGCTCTTCCAGGAAGTCGATGGTGCCGGGCGGCATCGCCTGACAGAAGCTGGCCGCCTCCGCCACCGACAGGCGGTGGTGGTAATCGATGCCGAGCGCCGCCCGGCGGCCGATCGCCTGGCGGGCCGCGATCAGCGTCTCGGCCGCCGCGCCGATCGACCCGCGCGGATCGAAGACGCCGGCCTTGTCGTCGACCGGCACCGGCAGCCGCACGCACGGCCAGCCGTCGTCGACCAAGCCCACCACGTCGGACACCGCCTCCGCGCCGAAGCCGCGCCGGGTGGTGGCGAAGCACGGCACGCGGTCGCGCTGCCGGCCGCCCAGGAGCTGGTAGACCGGCACGCCCAGCGAGCGGGCGACCAGGTCGTGCAGGGCTATGTCGATCGCCGACAGCGCCGCGGTGAGCACGCGTCCGCCCTCGAAGTACTGGCTGCGGTAGACCTCCTGCCAGATCGCCCCGATGCGGCGCGGGTCGCGGCCGGTCAGGAACTCCCGGAAGTGGTCGACCGCGCCGCGCACGGCCAGCTCGCGGCCGGTCAGCCCCGATTCGCCGATGCCGACGAAGCCGTCGCTCGACTCGATGCGGATTATGCAGAGGTTGCGGCGTCCGCCCCGGACGACGTGCGTCTCGATCCGTGCGATCTTCATGCCGCCAGTCTCCCCCGGCGGCCCGCCGGCCGGCAAGCGCCCTGCCCTGATATGCCGACTTGATCTCGGCGATCCTGATCGCGGTTTCCGCCTTCGGCAGCAGCGGGCTGAACGGGACCGGCGCCTGACGATCCTCAGCCGGGGCGGCCGAATCCGGTGCCTGCGTGGCGGTGGCGGTGATGCGCGGCGCACAGCAGTCGGAGATTGTTCGGCTCGGCGGCGCCGCCCTGGGCGTACGGCACGACGTGATCGATCTGCAGCAGGTGTTGAGAGCCGCAGCAGCGCCCGCTGGTGCGGTCGACGTAGCTGCAGCGGCCCCGGTCGCGCCGCCAGACCGCGCGCTTGACCGCCGCCGGGATGGAGCGGCCGGTCGCGCCAGCCGCCCGCTCTGCACACGCCGCAGCCTGCCGGCCGAGGCACCGCGTCTTCGGCGCCGAAGTGTCCGGGCAGCGGTCCGCCTGCAGCCGCGAAGCGGCTTCGTCTCCCGGCTGCCCCGTCGCCTGGGCCGATACCTTCGCCGCCGAAGGAGCGGCGCTGTCCGCGTTGGCATCCTGCTTCGGCGCCGAAGTGGTATCGCCCGCCGGCTTCGCTGCCGAAGTGTCCGGGTGTTCCGGGCCGAGGTACGCCTTCAACGGCGAAGCCGCTTCGTTCCCCGGCTGCCCGGCCGCCTGGGCCGAGCTGGCCGCCTGCGTCTTCGCCGCCGAAGTCTGCTCGGCGCCTGCGGCGTGTGAGCCGGTGCGGCTCCCGCGCGGCGGACGGGCCGGGTCGTGGCGGTCGAGCCCTTCCCGCACCAGCCGCCCCATGAGCTGACCCAACGTCATGTGTGGATCGACGTGGGACAGGAGGCCCTTGAGCAGCTCCAAACCGCGCCGGCACTCATCGTCGATGACCGCCTTGAGCTCCCAGCGCCCGGCGCCGAGCGGGCGTACCCGATCCGGCGGCGCCGTCATCTCCGGGTCCACCTCGGCCAGCAACTGCATCACCTGCCGGCTGCTCTTGCCGGCCGCCTGCTCCACCAGCGCCCGCCGCGCCGACCGGTCCAGCACCGGCGCCGGCTTCCGTTCCGCCGGCTGAGTCGGCCCCGGCGCCGAGCCGTCCTGCGACCGCGCGGCGGCCCCGAACCCGTCCTCGCCCGGCGCGCTGCGCGCCGCGCGATCCCTGTTGCGCTCCTGCCGATCAAAGGCGTTCTGCAACTGCGCGGCGGCGTTCAGGGTCATCGAGCCGTCCTGCAGGCGCTCGCGCACGCCGTCGATGTCGGCGCAGAGGCGCATCGCCTTGAGGCGCCGCCAAGCGGCGGCGTCGCTGTATCCGAGCTCGCGGACCGCGTAATCGAAGAGGCTTGAGAACCCGCGGCGCAGGTACAGGTGGCGCTTATCTATCTCGCGCAGGTGGTCGATGACGACGACTTCGAGCTGGTGTTCGATGCCGGACAGTTCCTTGGTCCGCTCCAGCAGGCGGTCGTCGGAGAGAGCTGAAACGGTGGTCGTGATGGCTGCGTCGGCGGTGTCGGAACGAGTGCCGTTCATGGAATAAGTATAACCATGGAAAGTAGTTGAGTCAAGTTCGTCGCCCGGAAACCGTGGAGGCGCTGGCGCTGGCCGGACGGCGCTATTCAGCGTTGGTAGTATGTCCTGGAACCATGAGGAGGATCGCGAATATGGCTGACCATCTCGTTACGGTGCTTGTAGTGGTTGCCAGCACCGGTTTGCTCGTGTTGGTTGGCGCAGGGATAGCGGCATCGATCAGAAACCGCAGGAAGAACGGAGAACCTGAACACGAACAGACGTCGGCAGAGCAGCCTGGCAGGGAATCGCAGATTCGGCGCCGTCATGAGCAGGCGCTACCCCGGAGGCGTACGCGCTGGGTGGAACAGCAGGCTACCGTGCTGTGGCGGAGATACTACTCCGGCAACGTCCCGGCAGGCTCGGGAACGGCTTATCAGGAAGCCAAAATTTGGAGCAGCACTTCATGGATCAGTACAGATCACGTGGCTACAACCTGACGAATAAAAGACGCGCCGTCGCAAAGCCAAAGCCGACACGTGCGCAACAGCCTGGTTCACGACCGCGCGGTCTCCTTCCGGGTGGCGGCGGGCACACGAGTCCGCCGATCAGTTGCCCGCCGCACGTACGGAGATACGGTGGATGCGATTGATCGAGCGACGCGACCAACGCCAGAACCGGTGATGTGCTTGACTCGGTTTGCTGCTATGCTCGCGCGAACATCCTGTCGAGGAGGCCAACCATGACCACGGCCGGCGCCGCTCTGCGGCGTTACGAGATGCTCCTTCGGGAATTCGGCGGCCTGCAGACGCGCGTGACCGTTGAAGCGCAGACCCGCCGCGACGCGTTCGCCGCCGCCATCAAGGCAAGCCGCGACGCCGACAACCTCTATTACGTGGAGTTGTTGAGCGACGACGGCCGCACGGTCGATCCGTCGCTACGGTTCGGCGGCGTCCCGTACGTCAAGCCGGATACGGAGCCGTCGCCTCTGTACGAAGGCGATGAGGACCATCTACGCCCCTACGACCTGAGCGTCGAGGTGTTCGGCGGCGTCGAAGGCGGGGAGTACGTGTTGGCGCCAAGCCGCGGGGAGGCGTTGCGGGAAACAGTGTTTCTGGAAGGAGCCTCCGACAACGTGCAGCGCGTGGTGCTCGTGGCGATAGGGAAGACCCGTGAGTGGAGGTATGGGGACCGTACCGACGGTGCCTTCTGGTTCGTCGACGAAGCGCAACCCTACGGCGGGGTCATGGGCGACCTGCACGGAGAAGGCATGGACGCCGTGGAGGACGATGCGCCGCCTCAGGAACCGGAACTCACGGTACCCCGTGACGTGGCCTGGCCGCCGTGGATGGATGCCACGGATGACCTTTGCCCGGACGGTGAGCCGCACGAGTGGTCGCCGGAATGGCGTTCGATCCTGCCTGCGTCCGAACTCGGGCACGATGGGGCGGAGTACCGGTCTGCGTGCCGGCGGTGCCGTTACGTGCACCGGTCTCGGACCGACGGCGCTACGAGGGGCCCGATGCAAAACGGGAAGTTCTACTATATGAGAAGCTCCTCGCCGTGGGATGACGACCCTGAGCCGTGGGATGACGACCCTGAGGCGGCGACAACGGATGGCTGAGCTCAGTCAAGCAGTCACCGGGTTTCCGGACCGTCATGGTTCTTCATCGCTCACAGGTACTTGGCGACGGCGCCCCGTTCGGCGGTCGCCCCTGCCGAGTAGTGGGCGACCATACGGGCCGTCTTCCATCCGCCGCCCTCTGCCCGCACCCTTGCCGCGCATGGCCGGAATGGCGCACCGTGCCGCCGAACCGTGCCGCATCGACTGATCCGGTTCGCCCTGCGGCGGACCTACCGCGAACCGCGCATGTTCCGGGCGCCGCCGCGCCTCAAGCGCCGCTACGACGCCGTGGTGATCGGCGGCGGCGGCCACGGGCTCGCCTGCGCCTACTACCTGGCGCGCGATCACGGCCTGCGCGACGTCGCCGTGCTGGAGCGGAGCTACGTCGGCGCCGGCGGCACCGGGCGCAACACCGCCATCATCCGTTCCAACTACCTGACCCCGGAAGGGGTCAACTTCTACGAGGAGAGCGTGCAGCTCTTCCGGCGCCTCTCCGCCGACCTCGACTACAACCTGCTGTACAGCGAGCGGGGCCACTTCACGCTGGCCCATACCGACTCGGCGGTGCGCACCATGCGCTGGCGGGCGGAGGTCAACAAGCACCTGGGCGTGCGCAGCGAGCTGGTCGGCCGGGACTTCATCGCCCGCTCCTGCCCGCTGCTCGACCTGGACTGCGGCCACGACCTGCCGGTGCTGGGCGCGCTGTGGCATCCGCCGGGGGCGATCGCCCGGCACGATGCGGTCGCCTGGGCCTATGCCCGCGGCGCCGACCGGCTCGGCGTGGAGATACATCAGCATACGCCGGTGACCGGGCTGCGGCTGGCCGGCGGGCGCGTCACCGGCGTGGAGACCGATCGGGGCGTGATCGAGACCGACCGGGTGGTGAGCGCCGTCGCCGGCTACACGCCGGCGATCACGGAGATGGCCGGCATCCGCACGCCGCTGGTGATCCATCCGCTGCAGGCGTGCGTGACCGAGCCGCTGAAGCCGTGGCTGCACGTGATCGTGGTCTCCGGTTCGTTTCACATCTACGTCAGCCAGTCATCGCGCGGGGAGATGGTGATGGGGGCGTCGCTCGACCCGTACGAGGTCCACTCGACCCGATCGACGCTGGAGTTCGTCGAGGGCCTGTCCGCGCACGTGCTGGCGGTCTTCCCGCATCTGGGCGAGGTGAAGGTGCTGCGCCAGTGGGCGGGGCTGGCCGACGTGACCCCGGACTTCTCGCCGATCATGGGGCTGACGCCGGTGGAGGGCTTCTTCCTGGACGCCGGCTGGGGGACCTGGGGCTTCAAGGCGACGCCGGCCAGCGGCAGCACCATGGCCTGGACGGTCGCGCACGGCCGGCCGCATCCGCTGATCGAGCCGTTCCGCCTGTCCCGGTTCGCGGAGTACGATCTGGTCGGCGAAAAGGGCGCGGCCGCGGTCGGCCACTGAGATGGCGCCGGACCGCGTCGATGACTGCTGCCTTTGCTCGCGCAAACATCCTGTCGAGGAGGCCAATCCCGCGCGCCATGATAACCAACCGCAGCCTGCGATTCGCGCTCTGCGCCGCGCTCCTGCTGGCGCCGCTCGCCACCTGGGCCGCTCAGCAGCCGGGCGACGGCTCGCCCGATGACGACGGCGCCTTCATGACCGCGGCCGGAGCCGCTATGCGGCGTTACGAGATGCTCCTTCGTGAATTCGGCGGCTTGCAAACGCGCGTGACGGTTGAAGCGCAGACCCGCCGCGACGCGTTCGCCGCCGCCATCAAGGCAAGCCGCGACGCCGACAACCTCTATTACGTGGAGTTGTTGAGCGACGACGGCCGCACGGTCGATCCGTCGCTATGGTTCGGCGGCGTCCCGTACGTCAAGCCGGATGTGGAACCGTCGCCTCTGTACGAAGGCAATGAGGACCATCTACGCCCCTACGAACTGAGCGTCGAGGTGTTCGGCGGCAGCGAAGGCTCTGTGTACTTGTGGGCGCCGAGCCGCGCGGAAGCGCTGCGCGAAGCAGTGTTTCTGGAAGGAGACTCCGACAACGTCCTGCGGATCGTGCTGGTGGCGATCGGCAAGACGCGCCTCGATAGCGGCGACTACTGGTTCGTCGACGAAGCCCGACGGTACGGCGGGGTCATGGGCGACCTGCACGGAGAAGGCATGGACGCCGTGGAGGACGATGCGCCGCCTCAGGAACCGGAACTCACGGTACCCCGTGACGTGGTCTGGCCGCCGTGGATGGATGCCACGGAGGACCTTTGTCCTGACGGTGAGCCGCACGAGTGGTCGCCGGAATGGCGTTCGACCCTGCCCGCGTCCGAACTCGGGCACGATGGGGCGGAGTACCGGTCTGCGTGCCGGCGTTGCCGTTACGTGCACCGGTCTCGAGTCGAGGGAGCCAAACGTTCGGAATGGAACCGCGAAAGCTACTTCATATGCGACACCCCGTGGGAGGACGACCCTGAGCCGTGGGATGACGACCCTGAGGCGACGACGGATGGCTGAGCCCAGTCAAGCAGTCACCCTGTCAAGAGGAGGCCAACCATGACCACGGCCGGAGCCGCTCTGCGACGTTACGAGATGCTCCTTCGGGAGTTCGGCGGCGCGCAGACGCGCGTGACCGTTGAAGCGCAGACCCGGCGCGACGCGTTCGCCGCCGCCATCAAGGCAAGCCGCGACGCCGACAACCTCCATTACGTGGAGTTGTTGAGCGACGACGGCCGCACGGTCGATCCGTCGCTATGGTTCGGCGGCGTCCCGTACGTCAAGCCGGATGTGGAACCGTCGTCTCTGTACGAGGACGATGAGGACCATCTACGCCCCTACGAACTGAGCGTCGAGGTGTTCCGCGAAACGCAAGGCGCGGAGTACGTGTTGGCACCAAGCCGCGGGGAGGCGTTGCGCGAAGCGGTGTTTCTGGAAGGAGACTCCGACAACGTGCAGCGCGTGGTGCTCGTGGCGATAGGGAAGACCCGTGAGTGGAGGTATGGGGACCGTACCGACGGTGCCTTCTGGTTCGTCGACGAAGCGCAACCCTACGGCGGTGTCAAGGGCGATCTGGACGGAGAAGGCATGGACGCCGTGGAGGACGATGCGCCGCCTCAGGAACCGGAACTCACGGTACCCCGTGACGTGGCCTGGCCGCCGTGGATGGATGCCACGGATGACCTTTGCCCGGACGGTGAGCCGCACGAGTGGTCGCCGGAATGGCGTTCGACCCTGCCTGCGTCCGACCTCGGGCACGATGGGGCGGAGTACCGGTCTGCGTGCCGGCGGTGCCGTTACGTGCACCGGTCTCGGACCGACGGCGCTACGAGGGGCCCGATGCAAAACGGGAAGTTCTACTATATGAGAAGCTCCTCGCCGTGGGATGACGACCCTGAGGCGACGACGGATGGCTGAGCTCAGTCAAGCAGTCACCAGGTTTCCGGACCGTCTTGGTTCTTCATCGCTCACAGGTACTTGGCGACGGCGCCCCGTTCGGCGGTGGCGCCTGCCGAGTAGTGGGCGACCATACGGGCCGTCTTCCATCCGCCGGCGAGCATCGTCTCCGTGGTGGTGGCGCCGCGGCGCGTGAGTTCCGAAGCGAGGCCAATGCGGCCGGAGTGACCGGTGATTCGACCGACCACTCCGGCCGCCCGGGCGGCTGCTCCGAAGCGGCGGGCGACCGACGCGCCATTCAGGCCGCCGAGCACGCGAGCCCCCGCTGGCGGGCCGGCCGGCCGGAGTTCCCAAACGGCGCGGGCGGCGCCGTCCTTGAGATACCGCGTGTCGGCGGAGGCGCCTTCCTGATCGGTCTTTGAACGGGATACGCAGACCAACACCCCGACGCCGTCGTTCGCTCGGTGCACGTCGTCCCAGGTGAGAGCGGCGGCCTCGCTTCTCCGCAGGCCGGCCTGAAACAGGAGCGCCGCGATCGCGCGATCGACCCGTCCGCGGGCTTGGGCGCGCGCCGGGGACTCCACGCCGCGGCCGGTTTTCCTGGACTTGCACGCCGTGGCGAGGATGGCATCAAAGCCTTCCGCCGTGATCGTCGGGGCAACCCGGTCGGGGACGCCGGTTCCCGCCCTCTGCCCGCACCCTTGCCGCGCATGGCCGGTGTGGCGCATCGTCGCGCACCGAGATGAAGCTGCTGCGCTGCCCGGTGAACGGCGAACGGCCGCTGCAGGAGTTCGACTACGGGGGCGAGTACCGCCCGCAGCCGGACCCGGACGCGGTCTCCGACGAGGTCTGGGCGTCCTACGTCTTCGACCGCGCGGGCGCGGCTGCGGTGCGGCGCGAGTGGTGGTATCACGCGCCGAGCGGCACCTGGTTCATCGCCGAGCGCGACACCGGCGCGGACCGGGTGGTGCGCACCTATCTGCCGGACCGCCTGCCGTGAGCGCGCCGGCCGGCCGGCGCCTGCCGCCGCGGCCGGGCGAATGGATCGACCGGTCGCGGCCGATCGCGTTTCGCTTCGAGGGGCGGGACTGCCGCGGCCTGCATGGCGACACGGTGAGCTCCGCGCTGCTGGCGGCCGGCGTGCAGGTGCTCGGCCGCAGCTTCAAGTATCACCGGCCGCGCGGCGTCTACAGCCTGACCGGCGCGGACGCCAACGTGATGCTGGAGGGGCCGGCGGGCGTCAACCTGCGCGGCGACGAGCTGCCGTTGACTGACGGCCTTGACCTGCGCGCGGTCAACACGCTGGGCGGCGTGCGGCGCGACCTGTTGGCGGTGCTCGGCCGCCTGTCGGCCTTCACGCCGGTCGGCTTCTACTACAAGGCCATGCACACCCCGCGCTGGCTGTTCCCGCTCTACGAGCGGGGGCTGCGCGCGCTGGCCGGCCTGGGCCGCGTGCCCGGCGACGGGCGTCGCGGCGACGGGCGTCGCGGCGGCGGGCGCCGCCCGCCGTCGCCCAAGGATTACGCGTTCTGCGACGTGCTGGTGGTCGGCGCCGGGCCGGCGGGGGTGGCGGCGGCCAACGCCGCCGCCGAGCAGGGGGCGGCGGTCATGCTGGTCGAGTCGAGCGGACGGCTCGACGGTTCCGTGACCGAGGCGGTCGGCAGCGGGGTGGAGCGCCGCTTTGGCGCCGCCTGCGTCGGCGTCTACGCCGACCTGTGGGCGGCGGTCGTCGACGCGCGGCGGCTCACCAAGGTGCGCGCCCGGTCGCTGGTGGTCACCGCCGGCTGCCAGGACCAGCCGGCGGTGTTCGGCAACAACGACCTGCCGGGCGTCATGCTGGGCGAAGCGGCGCGGCGGCTGATGGAGCGCTACGCGGTCCGCCCGGCGGACCGGCCGCTGGTGCTGACCGCCGGGAGCGGCGGCTACCGCCTGGCGGACGCCATGGCGGAGCGTGGCATCGGCGTCGCCGCCGTGGTCGACCTGCGCGCGGAGGCTCCTGGCGACGGAGCGCCGGCCGGCGGCGCGAGCGGCGTGGCGGGGGCGACCGAGGCGGCGGGAGCGACCGAGGCGGCGGGAGCGACTGAACCGGCAGGGGCGCCGGTCTACCGCGGGCACGCGGTGGTGGAGGCGCTGCCGCTGCCGGGGAACGCCGGCGTGCGGGCGGCCCGCATCCGGGCGCTCGACGCGGCCGGTCGGCCGACCGGCCCGGCGCGGACCATACCGTGCGACGGCATAATCGTCTGCGTCGGCGCCGCTCCGCGCGACGGGCTGCTGCGGCAGGCCGGCGCTGCCATGGCGTATGACGAAACGCTCCATCGGCACGTGCCGGACGAGCTGCCGGCCGGCGTGTTCGCGGCGGGCAGCGTGACCGGCGTCGTCGCGGCGGCGGCCGACGGCCGTCGCGCGGGCAGGGCGGCCGCGGCGCACGTGGGCAGAGCGTCCGCCGGGGCCGGCGCCGGAGCCGAGGGGGCGAGCGGACCGCCGGCCCCGGAGCCGGTGGAGCCAGCGGAGCCGGGCCACCCGTATCCGATCTTTGCGGAACCCGACGCCAAGGCGGACGCCAAGGCGTTCGTCGACCTGGACGAGGACGTGACCGTCGACGATCTGGCCCACGCGGTGCAGGAGGGCTTCGATCACCCGGAGCTCCTCAAGCGGTACGCCACGGTCGGCATGGGGCCGAGCCAGGGGCAGCACGCCAACGTCAACGCGGCGCGCGTGCTGGCCCGCCTGACCGGCCGGCCGCTCGCCGGCGCCCGGCTCACCACCGCGCGGCCGTTCACCGCGCCGGTGCCGATGGCGCATCTGGCCGGCCGCGGCTTCACGCCGGTGCAGCGCACGCCGGTCCACGACCGGCACGAGCGGCTGGGAGCGCGGATGACGCACGCCGGCGCCTGGCTGCGGCCGGCCTGGTATCCCCGGGAGGGTCTGGATCGCGCCGGCTGCATCGACGCGGAAGCCCGCGACGTGCGCTCCCGCGTCGGGCTGATCGACGTCGGTACGCTCGGCAAGCTGGAGGTGAGCGGCACGGACGCCGTCCGCTTCCTGGAGCGCGTATACACCGGCCGCTTCGCGCGGTTGCGGATCGGCATGACCCGCTACGGGGTGATGTGCGACGAGTCCGGCGTGGTGATCGACGACGGCGTGGTGGCCCGCCTCGACGCCGACAGCTTCTACGTGTCGACCACCTCCTCCGGGGCGGATCAGGTCTACCGCGAGCTGCAGCGCTGGGCGGCGGTCTGGCGGCTCGACGTCACGCTGGTCAACGCGACCGGCAGCTACGGCGCCTGCAACCTCGCCGGTCCGTATGCCCGGCACGTGCTGGCCGGGCTCACCGACATCGACCTGTCGCCGGACGCGTTCCCGTACCTGGGCATCCGCGAAGGGACGGTGGCCGGCGCGCCGGCGCGCGTGTCGCGGGTCGGGTTCGTGGGGGAGCTGGGCTACGAGGTGCACGTCCCTGCCGGCTACGCCGCCGGCGTCTGGGACGAGCTGCTGCGCGCCGGCCGGGAGCACGGCATCGTCCCGTTCGGCGTGGAGGCGCAGCGTCTGCTCCGCCTGGAAAAGGGGCACCTGATCGTCAGTCAGGATACCGACGGTCTCACCGATCCGTTCGAGGCCGAACTCGGCTGGGCGGTGAAGCTCGACAAGCGGTTCTTCGTGGGCAAGCGCAGCCTGCAGATCATCGCCGGCAAGGAGCCGCGCCGCCGGCTGGTCGGATTCGAGCTGCCCGCATCCGCGCCGGCGCCGCGTGAAAACCACCTGATCGTCGACGCCGGCGGCGGCATCGCCGGCCGGGTCACCAGCGTCGGCCGCAGCGGCGCGGTCGGGCGCACGATCGGGCTGGCCTACGTACCGCCGGCGGCGGCGCGGGTGGGAGCCGCGCTGCGGATCAAGGGCGACGGCGGCGCGATCGTCGCGGCGCGGGTGGCGGCGACGCCGTTCTTCGATCCGGACGGGGCGAGGCTGCGCTCGTGACCCCGCCGCCGGCGCCGCGCCATAGCGCGGGCTACAGCGCGCGCGTTAGCGCCGTGCACGCCTGTCTGGAGCGGCTCGGAGCGGCCTGGGAAGAGCGCGACGGCGCGTTGCGCGCGCTCCACTTCGGGGATGCGGCGGCGGAGGCGGCGACCGCGCCGGTGCTGGGGTTGGCCGATCGCGGCGCGCTGCCGCGTATCGGCCTGACGGGGCCGGGCGCGGTCGCGTGGGCGCGGACGCAGGGGGTGGCGGTCCCGACCGAGCGGTACGGCTGGACGCGCGCGGTCGACGGCACGCTCGCCGTGCGGGTGGGCCAAGGCGAGCTGTTCCTGGAGGGAGCCGGCGCCGCGGCGGTGGCGGCGGCGCTCGCTGCGGCGCCGCCGGCCGCCTGTTGGCCGGTGCGGCGGGAGGATGCGGCGCTGCTGCTCTGCGGCCGGCGCGCGCCGGATGTGTTGGCGCAGACCTGCGCGTATGATTTTCGCGGCGCCGCCGGCCGCTTCGTGATGACGCGGGTGGCGCTGGTCTCCTGCGCGGTCCTGGCCGACCGCGGGGAGGCGATGCGGGAGGAAGACGCGCCGCCCGTCCCGGTTTACCATCTGTGGGCCGCGCCGAGCTACGGCCCCTGGCTGTGGGACGAGCTGCTGACGATCGTGCGGGAGTGCGGCGGCGGCCCGGTAGGGGAGCTGGCCGCCGCGGCGCTGCTGCCGGCGCGGCCGACGGAACGGCAGGACGAAGGAGAGAGATGACACGCGAGGACGCGCACCAACTGCTCAGACGGCACGACATCAAGTTCGTGCTCGCTCAGTTCGTCGACCTGCACGGCGTCGCCAAGACCAAGGCGGTGCCGGCGGCGCACTTCGACGACGTGCTCGATGCCGGCGCCGGGTTCGCCGGCTTCGCGGTGTGGGGCATGGGCCAGCAACCGCACGACCCGGACTTCATGGCGGTGGGCGATCTGGCCACGCTGTCGCCGGTGCCGTGGCAGCCGGGCTACGCCCGCATCGTCTGCGACGGGCGGGTCGACGGGCAGCCGTGGCCGTACGACACCCGCCACGTGCTCAAGGAGCAACTCCGCGCGCTCGGCGACCGCGGCTGGACGCTCAACACGGGACTGGAGCCGGAGTTCATGCTGCTGCGCCGAGACGATGACGGCAGCATCCATCCCGCCGACCGCACCGACCTGCTCGACAAGCCGTGCTACGACTACAAGGGCCTGTCGCGCAGCCGGCACTTCATCGAGAAGCTGGTCGCGTCGCTGCAGGAGGTCGGCTTCGACGTCTATCAGGTC
Organism: Spirochaetia bacterium; assembly: GCA_965203515.1. Taxonomy (GTDB): domain Bacteria; phylum Spirochaetota; class Spirochaetia; order SZUA-6; family Bin103; genus CATQHW01. Next base: position 1,456,687 of record OZ241907.1, on the reverse strand, counting down.
GACCACGAGGACGCCAACGGCCAGTTCGAGATCAACTACACCTACACCGACGCGCTCACCTCGGCCGACCGTTACGTCTTCTTCCGCATGGCCGCCGGCGAGATCGCCCGCGACCTCGGCATGATCTGCTCGTTCATGCCCAAGCCGATGTCGGCGCGCACCGGCAGCGGCATGCACGTCCATCTGTCGATCGCCGACGCGCAGGGAACGTCGTTGTTCGAGGACGATTCCGACCGCCGCGGACTGGGACTGTCGGAGCTCGCCTACCACTTCCTGGGCGGCCTGCTGCGCCACGCGCCGGCGCTGACCGCCCTGGTCGCGCCGTCGGTCAACTCCTACAAGCGTCTGGTGGTCGGCCGCGCCCTGTCCGGCGCCACCTGGGCGCCCGCGCACGTCGCCTACGGCGACAACAACCGGACCGCCATGGTCCGGGTGCCGCGCGGGCACCTGGAGCTGCGCCTCAGCGATTCGAGCTGCAACCCCTACCTGGCCACCGCCGCGATGCTGGCGGCCGGGCTCGACGGCGTGGACCGCCGGCTCGACCCCGGCGATCCGCACAATCTCAACCTGTACGACTACACGCCGGAGCAGCTCCGGGAGATCGGCATCGGCACGCTGCCGCAGACGCTGCGCGAGGCGCTCGACGCGCTGGCCGCCGACCCGCTGTTCGGCGACCGGCTCGGCGCCGTGGTGCGGGAGTTCATCACCGTCAAGGAGATGGAATGGATCGAGTACCAGCGGCACGTCTCCGACTGGGAGATCGAGCGCTACCTCGAGTATTACTGAGCGCCGGATCGGGGTTGGCGGATCATGTGCGGCATCGTCGGCTTCGCGGCGAAACGGGCGGACGGCCGCCGGCAGCTCGGCCGACTGGTCGCGCCCATGCTCGCCTGCATGGGGGACCGGGGTCCGGACTCGGCCGGCCTGGCGGTCTTCGAGGAGGAGGGCGACCCGCGGCGCTACCGCTACAGCCTCTTCGCCGAGGGCGGGACCGACTGGGACGGTCTGGCCGGCCGGTTCCCGGACGGGAGCGTCGAAGCGGTCGGCCGGTGCGCGGTCCTGGCGACCGCCGCCGCTCCTGACCAGGTCGGGGCCGCGCTCGCCGAGCGGCCCGAACGGATCGACACCTTCGGATACGGGCGCCGCATGCGCGTCTACAAGGACGCCGGCCATCCCCGCGAGCTGATCGCCGCCTGCCGCCTCGACCGGGTACGGGGCTCCCACTGCGTGGGCCATACCCGCATGGCCACCGAGTCGGCGGTCACGCCGGCCCACTCGCATCCGTTCACCGCCGGCGCCGACTTCTGCCTGGTGCACAACGGCTCGATCTCCAACCCGTGGCAGATCCGCCGGCGCCTGCGCCGCTTCGGCATCGACTTCGACACCGACAACGACACGGAGGCGGCGTGCCGCTACCTGCAATGGCGCATGCGCGAAGGCGCGACGATCGAGTCGGCGATCGCCGGCGCGTTCGGGGAGCTCGACGGGTTCTTCACGCTGCTGATCGGCACCGCCGACCGGCTGGTGCTGGTGCGCGACGCGTTCGCGTGCAAGCCGGCGGTGGCGGCGGAGACCGACGATTACGTCGCGATCGGCTCGGAGTTCCGCACGCTGGCGCACCTGCCGGGCATCGAGCACGCCAACCTGTTCGAGCCGGCGCCGGAGGAGATCTATTCGTGGAGCGTCCCGGCGCCCGAGCGCGCCGCGGCGGGCTGCCCGTGACCTTCGACCTGGCCGAACGCTCGGTCACGGAGGTCAACCGCCGCCTGCACGCGCTCACCGGCCCCGCCGCCGTCGAGCTGCTCCACCCGCTCGGCCGCCACAACGTCGCCTGCGGGCTGAACGCGCCGCTCGACGTGCACGTACGCGGCCACAGCGGCTACTTCACCGCCGGCATGAACCAGCGCGCGTCGGTGACCGTGCACGGCAACGTCGGGTGGAGCGTCGCGGAGAACATGATGTCGGGAACCGTGCGGGTCGCCGGCTTCGCCTCCGAGTGCGCCGGAGCATCCGCGCACGGCGGGCTGCTGGTGATCGACGGCGACGCCTCCTCCCGGTGCGGCATCTCCCTCAAGGGCGGCGACATCGTGGTCGGCGGCAGCGTCGGCCACATGAGCGCCTTCATGGCGCAAGCCGGCCGGATCGTCGTCTGCGGCGACGCCGGCGCCGGGCTCGGCGACTCACTGTACGAGGCGGTGATCTACGTGCGCGGCCGCATCCGCGGCCTGGGCGCCGACGCGCGCATCGAGCCGCTCGGCGAGGAGGACCGGCAGGCGCTCGGCGAACTGCTGCGCCGCGCCGGCCGGGACGAGGCGCCGGAATCGTTCACCCGCGTCGCCTCCGCCAGGCAGCTCTACCACTGGATTCCGGACAGCGAGCGCGGCACGGCGGTCCGATCGGGCCCGCCGCGGCAGGACCGCCGGTCCGAAGCGCCGCGCTGGGCCGGCGCCGTGAGCCGCCACTACGACGCGGAGACGCTCGACTACATCCAGCGCGCCGCCGAGACCGGCGTCTACGACATCCGCGGGCTCGGCGCCAAGCGCCGCGTGCCGAGTTTCGACGACCTGACGTTCCTGACCGCGTCGATGTCGCGCTATCCGCTGGAGGGCTACCGCGAGCGCTGCTCGACGGAGACCGTGCTCGGTTCGCGGCGCGCCGAGCGCCCGCTCACCCTGGCCACGCCGATCACGATCGCCGGCATGAGCTTCGGATCGCTGTCGGCCAACGTGAAGGAGGCGTTGGGCCGCGCGGCCACCGCCGCCGGCACCTCCACGACCACCGGCGACGGCGGCATGACCCCGGAGGAGCGCCGGGCGTCGCGGACGCTGGTCTACCAGTGCCTGCCGTCGCGGTACGGGTTCAACCCGGACGACCTGCGCCGCGCCGACGCGGTCGAGATCGTGGTCGGTCAGGGCGCCAAGCCCGGCGGCGGCGGCATGCTGCTCGGCCTCAAGGTCTCCGAGCGGGTCGCCGCCATGCGCACGCTGCCGGCCGGCATCGATCAGCGCTCGGCGTGTCGGCACCCCGACTGGGTGGGGCCGGACGATCTGGCGATCAAGATCGAGGAGTTGCGCGAGATCACCGACAACCGCATCCCGGTCTTCATCAAGATCGGCGCCACCCGCGTCACCGACGACGTCAAGCTGTGCGTGAAGTCGGGCGCCGACGTGATCGTCCTGGACGGCATGCAGGGCGGCACCGCGGCGACCCAGCAGGTCTTCATCGAGCACGCCGGCATCCCTACGCTGCCGGCGGTGCGGCAGGCGGTCGAGGCGCTGGAGGAGGTCGACCCGGCGCGCGAGGTGCAGTTGGTGGTGTCGGGCGGCATCCGTTCCGGGGCGGACGTCGCCAAGGCGCTGGCCCTGGGAGCGGACGCGGTGTCGATCGGCCAGGCGGTGCTCATGGCGCTCGGCTGCAACAGCCCTGCCTACGTGCGCGGCGGTGAACGGGTCGACGCCACCGCTGACTACCACCGCCTGGGTACCGCGCCGGGCCGCTGCCACCAGTGCCAGACCGGGCTCTGCCCGGTCGGGGTGACCACGCAGGACCCGGAGCTGGAGCAGCGGCTCGATCCGGAGTGGGGGGCGCGGCGCGTGCGCAACTATCTGGCGACGCTGACCATGGAACTGGCTACCCTGGCGCGCGCCTGCGGCAAGTCGGACGTCCACCACCTGGAGCGCGAGGACCTGGCGGCGCTCACGGTGGAGGCGGCGGCGATGGCCGGGGTGCCGCTGGCCGGCACGGACTGGATACCCGGACGGCCGCCGCATGGGGCAGGTTGAGCAGCGCCAGCTCCAGCAATCCGCGCGCGTGCTCGCGCGTCACCCAGCCGCCGCCGGTACGGCCTGCGGTGGCGGTGACGATGACCGGATCGCGCAGTCCGCCGGCGGCCGTTCTCAGCGCCGCGCGTTGCGCCGCCGCCGGCGCTGTGGCCGCCGGCCCGGCGTCGACGCCGATCACGGCGATCAGCGCACCGCCTTGCACCCGCAGCGCCGCCGCCCGGCAGTGACCGTCCGGGCAACGCCGCGCGCAGGCGACCGCGGCGTCACCGCCGCCCGGCCTGACCACCGACTGCGGGATCGCGCCCCGTTCCAGCGCTCGCAGCCGCCGGGCAAGCGCCGCCGCCGTCTCGAAGCGGCGCTCGGCCGCCGCCGCGGCGATGCGGCGGCGCAGCGGCGCCAGCGCGGCGGTGTCGCCGCGCAGCAGCCGTGACGCCTGCGCGACGGCGCGCGCGTACCGCTCGCGCCGCTCCGGCTCCTCGCAGACCGGAATGCAGTGATCGGCGTAGGCGCGCGCGCAGCGACCCGAGCCGTCGAGCCGGCAGGTGCGCAGCCGGAAGTGGTCGCTCACCGCGGCGATCAGGTCCTCCGCCTCCCGATAGGAGACGCAGGGCCCGAACGTCCGGTCAGCGGCGCACGGCTCGCCGCGGTCGGGGCGAAAGCGCTCCAGCCGGGGAAACGGCCCGTCGCTCAGGCGCAGGTACCAGAATCCGAGCGCGAGCGGATCGGCGCGGTTGAGCGGCGGCCGGTGATGCCGGATGAGCGAACTTTCCAGAACCGCCGCTTCGTACGGGGTACGGGTCAGGATGAGGTCGAGCGTCGCCGCGCGTGCGGCGATCGCTCGACCCCGGCCCTGAGCGTTGAGGTGGGAACGGACGCGGTGACGGAGGTCGGTCGCCTTGCCGACGTACACGACCTCGGCCGCCGCGTTCCGAAACAGATAGCAACCGCCAGAGCGCGGTATGCCGTCGATCGCTACTCCTGCGCCGCGGTCTCTTCGGAGGTGTGAGGCGCGTCCGAAGTATCGGCGGCTTGCGGCGCGTCGGCGGGTTGGGCGTCGGCGGGTTGGGCGTCGGTGGGTTGGGCGTCGGTGGGTTGCGGGGCAGCAGCCGCGGCGGCCTGTTGAACCTTGGGCTTCGGGCCGGTCTTGCGCTTGCGGCGCCCCTTTGTCGCGGACTTGGTCGAGGCTTGCGCCGTCTTGTTCGCCTTGTCCCATTCGGCCTTGGTGCAGCGCTGCAGCTGCAGCGTGCGGTCCTGACCGCGTGCCTTGCGGATCTTGATGTACTTCTTGGACTTCCCTGCCGCTTCCAGGAGCGCTTCGCGGCCCAGGCCGATGTCCTCCTTGGCCGAGAACTGCAGGAAGCCGGCCTTTTTCTCCGGCAGGCGGTCGATGAAGCGCCGGTACTGCGCGATGACTTTCGGCGCGATCCCGGCAGCTTCCTGAGCATCGCCGGGGATTATGAGCTTCGGCACGATTACACCTCGTATCGTTTGGATTGCGGGTTCATCACAGGGCGAACCCAAGTCGAGTATAGCATGGTCGCAGCGTCGTGCAAAGGGGGGCGGGCCGGCCGTCGAGGCCGCGGTGCGCGGTCATTCGACGGTGACGCTCTTGGCCAGGTTGCGCGGCCGGTCGACGTCGTGGCCGCGCAGCACGGAGGCGTGGTAGGCGATGAGCTGCAACGGCACGGTGGTCACCAGCGGCGACAACGCCGGCAGCACCGGCGGTACGAAGACCGCGTCGTCGGCGGCCGACGCCAGCTCGTGATCGCCTTCGGTAGCGATCGCTATCACGTGGCCGCCGCGGCTGCGCACCTCCTCGATGTTGGCGATGACCTTGTCGGTGGTGCGGTCGCGCGGCGCCACGAATACCACCGGCATGCCGCGATCGATGAGCGCCAGCGGGCCGTGCTTCATCTCCGCGGCGGGCATCCCCTCGGCGTGGATGTAGCTCAGCTCCTTGAGCTTCAGGGCGCCTTCCAGGGCGACCGGAAAGTTGACGCCCCTGCCCAGATAGAGCCAGTTCTGCCGGTCGATGTGCCGCGAGACCAGTTCGCGGATAGCCCCGTCGAGCTGCAGGACCGACTCGATCGCGCGGGCGCTCGACCGCAGACCCTGCAGCAACTCCGCGCAGCGCTCCGCCGACAGGTGGCGCCGGCGGCCGAGGCGGACGGAGATCAGGGTCAGCACCGCCACCTGCGCGATGAACGCCTTGGTGGAGGCGACGCCGATCTCCGGTCCGGCGTGCAGATAGACGCCGGCCTGCGTCTCGCGGGCGAGCGTCGAGCCGACCACGTTGACCACGCCCAGCACCGCCGCGCCCTTGGCGCGCATCTCGTGCATCGCGGCGATGGTGTCGGCGGTCTCTCCCGATTGGCTGATGAAGAACGCGATCGTCCCTTCCTCGACGATCGCGTTGCGGTAGCGCAGCTCGCTGGAGTACTCGACGTCGGTCGGCACGCGAGCGATCTCCTCGATCAGGTATTTGCCGACCAGTCCGGCGTGCCAGGAGGTGCCGCAGCCGGCGATCACCACGCGCCGCAGATCGGCCGGCGAGCAGTCGACGCTCTCCAGGCCGCGCAGGTTCACGTCCGCTCCGGCCGGGTCGATCCGCCCCCGCAGCGTGTTGCGCAGCGCCTCCGGCTGCTCGTGGATCTCCTTGAGCATGTAGTGCGGGTAGCCGCCTCGCTCGATCTGTTCGAGCGACATCTCCAGGCGATCGACCTGCTTGCGCAGCGGCAGGGCGTCGATCGTGCTGGCGCTGAGGACGTCGCCGTCGAGGGTCACCACCTCGTCGTCGTGCAGGTAGACGACGCGGCTGGTATGCTCGACGATCGCCGCGCCGTCGGAGGAGATCAGGTGCTCGCCGTCGCCGATCCCGATCAGCAGCGGACTGCCGCGGCGGGCCGCGATCAGGCGTCCCGGATAGTCGACGCAGGCGACCGCGATCCCGAACGTGCCCTGCACTTCGCGCAGGGCGCCGCACACCGCCGCCAGCAGCGCGTCCGGGCCGGTGCCGTTGCCGTCTTCGTACAGGAAGCCGATCAGCTGCGCCAACGCCTCGGTATCGGTCTCACTCGTGAACGTAACGCCTTGCTTGGAAAGGTATTGTCGGATAGCGCGATGGTTTTCCACGATGCCGTTGTGGACCAGCGCGATGCGCCCGGAGGCGTCGGTGTGCGGGTGCGCGTTGCGCTCGCTGGGCGCGCCGTGGGTCGCCCAGCGGGTATGGGCTATTCCGCACGTAGCGCGCGCTTCGCCGTCGCTCGCGGCCGCCGCCACGCGCCGCCGCAGCTTCCGAACCGGCCCGACCGATCGGGAAATCGACAGGCCGCCGCGCTCGGAGAGCAGCGCCAATCCCGCCGAGTCGTAACCGCGGTACTCCAGCCGGTCCAGCCCGGTAAGGAGCGGCTCCAGGGCGGGCTTCGGCCCGGTATATCCGACGATGCCGCACATGGCCTTCGGTTCAGATCGAAGCGATCAGACCGCCGTCGACGACCAGGGCGGCGCCGGTTACCCATTCCGCCTCTGCGGAGGCGAAGAACAGCGCGGCGTGCGCGATGTCCCGGGGCTTTCCGAGCCGCGGCAAGACGGTTCGGTCGCGCATTTCGTCGATCTCCTGCGGGGTCAGGTAGTCCTGAATCGGCGTCTCGATGTATCCGGGGCAGATCGCGTTGACCGTGATCCCGTCCCGTCCCAGCGCCAGCGCGGCGTCGCGCGTCATGTTCACCAGCGCCGCCTTGGAGGAGGCGTACGCCGGGCCGGAGCTGCCGCCGAAGGCGTGCACCGAAGCGATGTTGATCACCCGCCCGTGCGCGGAGGCGCGCAGCCAGGGAACCGCCCGGCGGATGGCCAGGAACGGGGCGCGCAGGTTGACGTCGATGACCTGCCGCCACTCCTCGTCGGTCTGCCGGTCGATGGCGCTGACGATGCCGACGCCGGCGTTGTTGACCAGGATGTCGACGCCGCCGAAGCGGTCGGCGGCGAAGTCGACCATGCGATCTATCTGCTCCGGGCGGGAGACGTCGGTCGCCACGAACGCGGCCGTACCGCCGTCGGCGTTGATCCGGTCGGCGGTCGGCGGCCGCGGCTCGGTCTCATGATATTTGCCGCGGCGCGGCTCTTCCCGTACGTCGGCGACCGCCACGCGGGCGCCGGCGCGGGCCAACGCGATAGCGATGCCGCGGCCGATGCCGGAGCTTCCGCCGGTGACGATCGCCACCCGGCCGTCAAGCGTCTCCATGGGTTCCCTCCACGAACAGTTCGAGATTCGCGCCCGGACAGTCGGTCGCGGGCGCCGGCAGGACGCACGCCGGGCCCTCCGCGTCGGCGCGGTTGACGGTGCGCGCGACCCGCCGCGCGGTCATCTCCGCAGCCGGGTACGGGCGCAGCAGCGTGCGCAGCTCGGCGCCGCTCCGCGACGGGTCGAGCCAGCGGTCATAACCGTCCGGCGGGATGATGACCGGCATGCGGTCATGCAGCGGCCTCACCAGCTCATTCGGCTCCGTGGTGACGATCGTAAAGGTGCGCAACTCGGTGCCGTCGCGTTCGGTGCGCCGATCGTAGAGGCCGGCGTACGCCAGCAGGCCGCCGTCGCGGAGCCGGAGCCAGTGCGGGGTCCGGTCGCGGGCGCTCCACTCGAAGAAACCGTCGCTGGGGATCAGGCACCGGCGCCGGGCGAACGCATCGCGGAAGACCGGCCGCCGCTGAAGCGTCTCCGCGCGGGCGTTGATCAGGCGGCCGGCGATGCTGCGGTCCCGCGCCCACGCGGGCACCAGTCCCCAGCAAAGCGAGTCGAGCACGCGCCGGCCGCCGTCGATCAGCACCGCCGCCGCCGGCTGCGTGGGGGCGATGTTGTAGCGCGGGCCGATCTCGCCGGCAGGCGCCGCGGCGCCCGCTTCGGCGCCGAACGACTCCGCCAAAGTCACCGCGTCGAGGTCGGCCGTCAGCGTAAAGCGGCCGCACACGCCTACAGCTCCGTCACCAGCTCGCGCTCTTTCTGCAGCACGTCGTGTATGCCGCCTTCCCGCAGGCTGGTGGCGGAAACGACGGTCAACCGCGCCTTGCTGCGCAGCTCGGGAATGTCGAGCGCGCCGCAGTTGCACATCGTCGCCCTGATCTTGGCAAGCGTCTGTTGCAGATTGGAACCGAGCGATCCGGCGTACGGCACGTAGCCGTCGACCCCTTCCTCGAAGGCGAGTTGACCGCCGGCCGCGTCGTACCGCGCCCAGTTCTGCGCCCGGTTGGTGCCTTCGCCCCAGTATTCCTTGACGACGTTGGTGCCCAGCCGGATCTGCCGTCCGGGGCTCTCGTCGAAGCGCGCGAAGTAGCGGCCCATCATCACGAAGTCGGCGCCCATCGCCAGCGCCAGTACGATATGGTAGTCGAAGACGATGCCGCCGTCGGAGCAGACCGGAACGTAGCGGCCGGTCCGCTCCGCATAGCGGTCGCGCGCGGCGGCCACGTCGAGCACCGCGGTCGCCTGTCCCCGGCCGATCCCCTTCTGCTCGCGCGTGACGCAGATCGAGCCGCCGCCGATGCCGACCTTGACGAAATCGGCGCCGGCGTCGGCCAGGTACTCGAACCCGTCGGGCTCCACCACGTTGCCGGCGCCGATCTTCACGCGATCCCGGTAGCGGCCGCGGACGAAGTCCAGGCACTCCGCCTGCCATTCGTTGAACCCGTCGGAGGAGTCGATGCACAGCACCGAGGCGCCGGCCTCGACCAGCGGGGGCACGCGGTCGCGGTAGTCGTGCGAGGAAATGCCGGCGCCTACCACCAACCGCTTTTCCTCATCGACCAGCTCGTCCGGGTTCTCCCGGTGGGCGTCGTAGTCCCTGCGGAACACCAGGTGGCGCAGGCGCCGGCCGCCGTCGATGATCGGCAGGCAGCTCAGGCCGTGCTCCCAGATCAGGTCGTTGGCGGCGTTGAGGCTGATGCCGTCGTGCCCGACCACCAGCCGGTCGAACGGGGTCATGAGCGTGTCGACGCGGCTGGCCGGGTCCTGGCGATTCACCCGGTAGTCGCGGCTGGTGACGATGCCGAGCAACGGCCCGTCGGGACGGCCGTCCCCGGTCACCGCCATGGTGGTGTGTCCGGTGCGGTCGGCCAGGGCGACCACGTCGCGCAGCGTCGCGTCGGGCCTGAGGTTGGAGTCGGACACGACGAAGCCGGCCTTGAACTTCTTGACGCGCCGCACCATCTCCACCTGCCGGTCGATCGGTTGCGAGCCGAAGATGAAGGAGAGGCCGCCGCAGCGCGCCAGCGCCACCGCCATGCGGTCGTCGGAGACGGTCTGCATGACCGCGGAGGCCATCGGGACGTTCAGGTAGATCGAGGCGGGCTCGCCGATCGGGTGGCTGACCAGCGGGGTCTGCAGCCGCACGTTGGCGGGCACGTTCTCCTTGCGCGTGAGGTTCGGCAGCAGCAGGTATTCGCTGAACGTGCGCGAAACTTCGTCGATGACGACGGCCAACGGCGCCTCCCGCTCCTAGGCCGGCGGCAGCCGGTCGGCGCCGAGCGCGGCGCGCAGCGGCTCGGGCACCGTCAGAGCGCCGTCCGGGCGCCGGTGGGTCTCCAGCAGCGCGGGCAGCAAGCGACTGGTCGCCAGGCCGGAAGCGTTGAGGGTGTGGACGAAGCGGGTGCCGCGCGCGCAGCGCACCCGCGTGCCCGCGCGGCGCGTCTGGTAGTCGCGGGCATTCGACGCGGAGCTCACTTCCTCGTAGCTGCCGGTGCTGGGCAGGTAGACCTCCAGGTCGAGCGTGCGCGCCATCGCCGACGACGCGTCGCGGGCGGCCAGCCGGGTTACCCGGTAGTGGAGCTGCAGCCCCTGCACCAGCCGCTCGGCGCGAGCGATCATCTCCTCCAGGGCGGCTTCCGAGCGATCCGGCATCACGAACTGGAACAGCTCGACCTTGTTGAACTGATGGCCGCGCAGGGTGCCGCGGTCGTGCGTGCGGTACGATCCCGCCTCGCGCCGGTAGCACGGCGTATAGGCGACGTAACGCTTCGGCAGCTCCGACTCCTGCAGCAGCTCGCCGGCGTGCAGACTGGCCAACGCCGTCTCTGCGGTCGGCACCAGGAACGGCGCCGCGCCGCGGCCGTCGTCGTCCCGCAGGAAGTAGACGTCATCGACGCCGAAGCGCGGAAACTGTCCGGCGTTGAACCCGCAACGGTAGCTCAGCAGGTGGGGCGGCAGGATCAGCTCGAAGCCGTCGGCGACGTGGGTGTCGATGAAGTAATTGAGCAGCGCCCATTCCAGGCGCGCTCCCCAGCCGCGGTATACCCAGAAGCCGTGGCCGGCCAGCTTGGCGCCGCGCTCGTAATCGATCAGTCCGAGCGCGCGCGCGATCGCCACGTGGTCGGTGCCGTCGGCGCCGGGCGCGGGCCGTTCCCCCCACTCGCGGAGCACCTGATTGGCCTCCTTGCCGCCGGCCGGAACGTCGTCGTCCGGCAGGTTGGGGAGGTGCGCCAGCAGGTCGTCGAGCTGGTCGGTGATCCGGCTGAGCTGCGTCTCCAGCTCCTTGATGCGGTCGCCCACCGCCCGCATCTCGGCGATGAGCCCGGCCGCGTCGCCGCCGGCGCTCCTGATGCGCGGCACCTGTCGAGAGGCGTCGTTGCGCCGCGCCTTGAGCCGCTCGACGGTGGTGAGCAGCTCGCGCCGCGCGGCGTCCAGAGTCTGAATCGGTTGCAGGTCCACGGTGTCGAGCCGCTTGCCGAGCGCGGCGCGGACCGACTCCGGCGATTCCCGGATCAGGGCGATATCGATCACGTGGAGTCGGAACTTAGCATGCAATACCGCCGCCGTATATCGGCCAGCCGTTCGCGCCAGCGCGGCGGCGTGCGGATGCTCCCGGCGACCTCCAGACCGGCGGCCGCCTGCCGCAGCAAACTCCGGCGCGTTTCGCCGTCGGTCACCCGTTCGCGCAGGTCGCCGCGCAGCGCGCCCAGCTCGTCGAGAAACGAGACCAGCTCCGACGCGTCGACCAGTCGCTCCAGCTCGCGGCGCAGCGATCCGGCGAGCGACGGGCTGGCGTTGCTGGTGGCGACGGCGATGCGGAGATGGCCGCGGCTGACCACCGCCGGCATCCCCAGATCGGATCGCTCCGGCTGGTCATAGGTCGACAGCAGCACCCGCTGCCGGCGCGCCCAGCCGGTGATCGCGGGGTGGGCGGGGTTGCCGGCGCCCAGGGTATTGATCACCAGGCGGCAGCCGTGCAGGTCGGCCGGCCGCACGGGCCTGCGCCGCCAGATCAGCCGGCCGGCGCAGGCCCAGGACCGCAGCCTCGGCTCCACCGCCGGGCTGACCACGATGACCTGCGCCCGGGCGTCGAGCAACCGCCCCGCCTTGTCCTCCGCTTCGGCCCTGCCGCCGATGACCAGTACCGGCTGCCCCACCAGGTCGAGCCCGATCGGGAACAGCGGTCGCGGCGCGGCGGACATGCCGACAGGGTGGCGGCCGGGACGGCGCGGCACAACCCGCCGCGGCCGGTCTGCGATCGGCCGGCCCGCTTTTGACGGCCCGCGCTGATCGGGTGTTGTGATAGGCTGCCGCCGTGATCGATCTGCCGGCCGCCGACCGTTGCCGCCATGACCTCGTCTCGCTGGGCGAAGTGCTCTGGCGGCTCGACCCGCGCGACGTTCCGCTGGCCCGCGTACGCGACTCGGTGCGGGTCTTTCAGGGCGGCGGAGAGACCAACGTGGCCTGCGGAGTCTCCGCTACGTTCGGCCTGCGCGCGGCCGTGCTGACCGCCCTGGTGGCCGACGACATCGGCCGCAACATCGTCAACCAGCTCGCGGAGCTGGGGGTCGATCCGGGCCGGATCATCTGGTGGGACACCGCCGGCTCCGGCGGCGCGCACAGCACCGACGCCAAGGGCACGGTCCACAACGGCATGTCGATCACCTTCGCCGGCAAGGGCGTGCTCCCGTCCGAAACGCTCTACTACCGCGCGCACACCGCGGCGTCGCTGCTCACCCCGAACGACTTCGATCTGTACGGCCTGTTCGCCGGGGACGGCGTGCGGGTATTCAACACCGGCGGCATCTTCACCCTGATCGGCGCGCGCACCGCCGACACCGCGATCGCCGCGGCGCAGGCGGCCCGAGCGTCCGGCACGTTCGTCGCCGCCGACCTCAACTACCGCTCCAAGGTGGAGCCCGACCGGGAACGCGCCCGCCGGATCAACCGGCGGCTGATCCCCAGCATCGACTTCCTGGTCGGCAACGACTCGGACCTCGGCGACGCCCTGGGCTACGAAACCCCGGACGGCGACGATCGCTTCGAACCGTGGCTGGAGCGCTACCGGTCGACGATCGAACGGGTGGCGGCCGACTATCCGGGCCTGCGCCTGATCGGCACGCAGTGGCGCGGCGCGCACGATGCCGACACGGTGAGCTGGGGCGCCGTGCTGTACGAGACGGCGGCGCGCCGCTGGTACGTGGCGCCGGTCCGCGAGCGCGTCCACATCGCCGACCGCACCGGCGGCGGGGATTCCTTCACCGCCGGCGTCCTCAGCGCCCTGCTGCAGGGGCGCGACCTGCAGCAGGCGGTCGAATGGGGCGCCGCGCACGGCATCCTGGTGCAGTCCACGCCCGGCGACACCACCATGGTCCGGCAGGAACAGGTGATCGCGGAGGTGGAGCGGGTCCGCCGCGGCGGCGGGGTCAAGGCGGCGCGATGACGCGCGGGCGCGATGCTTGCGGGTTCGCTTGCGGATTCGCCGCCGAGCGGCTTATATTGCCGGTGGCGGCGGATCGTACCCATGGCTGACAAGGAGATGGCTGCAGAGGAAGCTGGCAGGGAAAAGGCATACATCTTTCACGTGCTCCTCAAAGACGGAGAGTCGCTGCTGCTCGATCCGTTCCGCGGCGTGGAGCGGCTGGAGGGCACCCTTGCGGAACGCACCGTGGAGGGCCGCTTCGGCGCCGAACCGCGCGTCGAAGTGCTTACCATGTTCCGCGACGAGCTGTACCGGACGGTCGACGCCGCGGTGCGCCGCTGGCTGTCGGAGAACCGGTTCATACCGCGCTTCCTGGCGTCGGCCGGGGTGTTCGTGCTGGCGATGTTCGTGATGGCCTACGTCCTGCGCGGCGGGCTGCCGATCCCGGTGATCGACGAGTTGGCGATCGCGCTGGGCGCCAGCGTCGCCGCGTACCTGGCGATCGGCAGGAAGGAGTTGACCTCGGACGCGGCGACCCGCAAGCGGGTGACGCTCAGGAACGCCATCGACCGCATCACCTTCGTGCCCAGCCGGCTGCTGGTCCGCGTGGAAGAGACGCTGCGCCGCTACGAATCGGAGAACCTGGAGGCGCTGGTATCGGAGATCCTCAACCCCAGCGACGAGGTGCTGGACGAGCCGGAACGGACCGAGGCGGTCGAGTTCGTCAGGCTGCTGGAGGACCACTTCAACTTCGGCCGCCTGCGCAAGGGCGAGCGGGAGTTGAAGAACTTCCTGACCGAACGCGGCGCGGAGCGGGGCACCAGCCTGCGCCGGTGGGCGGAGTCGCAACGGCTCGACTTCCCGCTCTACGCGGTATACAAGCGCTTCAAGCGTACGGTCGAGCGGGTGCGCTGAAGCACCGACAGCGCCGCCTCGGCGTCCCCCGCGCGTGCGCCGTGCTGGCCGCCGTCCTGCTGCTCGGCGGCCGCGCGGGCGCCCTGCAGCAGCTCGACCTGGCGCTGTCCCTGGCGGGGACCACCATGACCGGCGCCGGCCTGCTGGTGGCCGACCGGGTGCGGTCCGTGACCGAGGAGCAGCGCTTGACGCTCCGGGTCAAGGATCTGCCGGTGATCGACCGCCTGCTGGTCTTTCCGGACCAACCGCTGCTCGCCGCCATCAGCGACATGGTCTCCTACGGTCACGTGCTGGCGCCGGTGGGGGCGGCGGCGTTCGGGCTGCAGCGCCGCGATGCGACGGACCTGCTGGCCCGCCACTATCAGGTGCTGTCGATCACATACGGCAGCGCATACCTGCTCAAGGCGGCCGTCTGGCGGGCGCGTCCGTACCTGTATCACCCGGACGTGTCCCCGGACCGGGCCGCCGACCCGGCGGGAGCCAACTCGTTCCCGTCGAGTCACGTCGCCATCGCCTTCGCCAGCGCCTCCTTCATCAGCACCGTCGCCGAGCGGTACTGGCAAGGCCGGTACACGACGCTGATCAGGGTCGCTGCCTACGCGACCGCCTCTCTGGCGGCGGTTCTGCGCATCGCTGCCGGGCGGCACTTCGTGACCGACGTGCTGGCCGGCGCCGCACTCGGGATCGCCGTGGGGTGGGGGGTGCCGACCGCGCACGTGTACGCCGACCGGCCGTGAACGACGACCGGGTCGTGAACGACGACCGGGTCGTGAACGACGACCGGCCGTGAACGCCGTACGGAGCGCCGGGGCGGCGCTGAGACTGGCGGCGCTGAGCCTGGCGTTGAGCTTGACGGCAGGCGCCGCGCTCGCCGCCTGCCGGGGCGACCGGATGGAGACCGTCACGCTGCAGGTGGGGAACGACCGGTTCGTCGTCCAGGTCGCGCGCACGCCGGACCAGCGCGAGCGCGGGCTGATGTATCGGACCGAACTGGGCCCGCGCCAGGGCATGCTGTTCGTGTTCGACGACGATCAGGTGCGGGGCTTCTGGATGAAGCACACGCCGCTGCCGCTCTCCATCGCGTTCCTCTCCGCCCGCGGCGAGATCCTGCAGATCGAGTCGCTGATCCCCTACTCGGAGCTGGTGGTGCGGTCCCGGCAGGCGGCGCGCTATGCGCTGGAGGTGAACGACGGCGCCTTCGCGGAGGCGGACGCCGCGGTCGGGGACGTGATCGGCTTCCCGCGCAACTGGCGGTGAGCCGGCTGCCCGGAGACGCCGGGACGCCGGCCTGCCACCGATCCGGTCAGGGCGGGGCCTCTTCCTGACCCCGGCCGCGCGGCGGCGAACCGTGGTCCGCGAACGGCTCCAGGAGCGGCGCGTCGCCGGTCAGTTCGGGCTCGTTGATCATGATCTCGATGCGCCGTTCGACCCGGGACAGCTCGGCGCCGAGGCCGCGGGCGAGCTGCATGCCGCGCTCGAACAGTTCGACCGCCTCCGCAAGCGGTACCTCACCGTCCTTGAGCCGCTCCGCGAGCGTTTCCAGCTCCTGCAGGCGCTCCTCGAAGCTGCGGCGCTGCGGGCCGTCCGGCGAGCCGGCCGACTGCGCTCCGGCTGACTGAGCGTCGGCCGACTGCGCGCCGGCCGGATGCCGGTCAGCGGCGCCGGCGCTATCCATCAGGGCCTCCCGATTCGGGTTCGGTGTCGGTGACGGTGGCCCGGAACCGGCCGCGGTGCAGGCGCACCCGCAACGGATCGCCCCTGCCGACCTGCGCGGCGTCGGTGATCGCGGCGCCGCCGGCGCCGGTGACCACCGCGTACCCGCGGGCCAGGATGTCGAGCGGCGAACGGGAGCGGACGGCGTCGGCGGCCAGCAGCAGGCGGTGGCGGCTCTCCAGCAGCCGCGACTGCATGGCGCGCGTGGCCGCCGCCACCGCGTCATCGAGCCGTTGCGTGGCCGGCGCCAGCGCCAGGCGGAGGCTCCGCTCCAGCCCGGCCGGCTGAAAGCGCTCCAGGATGAAGCGCGCCCGTTCGCGCCGCCGGTCCAGACCGGCGAGCATCGACGCGGCGGCGGCGCGCAGGCGGCGCAGCAGGTCGTCGCGTTCGCTGGAGACCAGCTCGGCGGCGGCCGACGGGGTAGGGGCGCGCACGTCGGCGGCCAGATCGGCCAGCGACGTGTCGGTCTGGTGGCCGACCGCGCTCACCACCGGCAGCTCGGACCGCACGATCGCCTCTACCACCGCTTCGTCGGAGAACGGCAGCAGGTCCTCCAGCGAGCCGCCGCCGCGGGCCAGGATGATCACGTCGCCCATGCGGTGGCGGCTGGCGGTCCGCAGCCGGGAGGCGATGAAGCCGCCCGCTCCGGCGCCCTGTACCTGCGCCGGCAGGATCACCAGATCGATGCCGGCATGCCGCCGCCGCAGCACGTCGAGGATGTCGCGCAGCGCCGCTCCGGCCGGCGAGGTGATCACCACCACGCGCCGCGGCACGCGGGGGATCGACCGCTTGCGCTCCAGGTCGAAGCAGCCGCGCGCGGCCAGCCGTCGCTTGCGTTCCTCCAGCAGCGCCAGCAGGTCGCCGGCGCCGGCCCGTTGCACCGATTGGACCACCAACTGGTACGTGCCACGTTGCTCGTACACGTCGATGGCGCCGCGCGCGCGGATCAGCATGCCGTCGCGCGGGACGAAGTCGGCCCGCGCGAGCTGGGTGCGGAACATCGCCGCCTGCAGCATGGCGCGGCGGTCCTTCAGGCTGAAGTAGAGGTGGCCGCTGGCCGCCCGGTGGGCGTTGGAGACCTCGCCTTCGACGGTGATGTCGGGAAAGGCGCCGCCGAGCATGCCCCTGACCCGACGGGTAATCTCGGCCACCGAATAGATCTGCATTCGCCCCAGCACGCGGCAAGGGTACGTGGCGCTCGCCCGGCGGTGCAACGCGGCGCGCCCGCGCCTGGGCGGGCGCCGGCCGGCTCTGCACCCGCGGCGCCGGACTGCCGATACATGAATCGACGGATGGTCTGCTCACGGGTCCGCCTTGTCACGATGTTCGCCGCCGTGCTCGCCTGCGGGGCTGCCGCGGCGTGGGGCGAGACCGATCTGATGGACCTGCGGCGCGAGACCGGCGCCACCCTGGAGTGGGATCCCTGGTCGCAGAAGGGGCTGCTGCTGCGCCGCGACACTACGGTGGCGTTCGGGGTTGGCGTGTCGTGGGCGGTGATCGACTACGACCGGCGCCTCGACATCGGCCCGGTCACGCGGCAGGGCGCCGCCATCCGCTTCACCGACGACGGCGCCGAGCAGATCGCGGCGGTGCTGAACCCGCCGCGGCCGGAGGGGGCGCTGCGGGTGGCCGCGATCATGATCGATCCCGGTCACGGCGGCCAAGACCCCGGCGCCGTCGGCAGGCACCGATTCGGCGGCCGGCGGGTCGAGGTGCGCGAGAAGGACATCGTGCTGGACGTCGGCCGCAGGCTGTACGCCCGGCTCACGAAGGGCTTTCCGGACAAACGGGTCCTGATCACCCGCGACGCCGACTTCTTCGTGGTGCTGGAGGAACGGTCGGTGCGCGCCAATGACGAGCTTCCCGAAGATCCGGACGTCATGCTGTTCATCTCCATCCACGCGAACGCCGCGTTCCGCGCGCAGGCCAGCGGCTTCGAGGTCTGGGTGCTGCCCGACAGCCACAAGCGGAACGTGGTGTCGGCCGACCGGGTGCCGAGCGGCGACCGCGACACCCAACCGATCTTCAACGCGATGCTGGAAGAGCAGATCAGCCGCGAGAGCGTCGTGCTGGCGAACGAGATCCTGGACGGCCTCGACGCCCACGTCGGAACGCGCTCGCAGAACCGGGGCGTACGCGACGAAAACTTCTCGGTGCTGCGGCACTCCCGCATGCCGGCGGTGCTGGTCGAGCTCGGCTTCGTCTCCAACCCGGCCGAGGCGCGGTTGATGACGCAGGCGGACTACTTGAACGATCTCACGCAAGGCATCTACGATGGCGTCACCGGATTCATCGAGTGGTTCGAGTCGTCGCCGGCGGACGCGGCCGGCTGAGGCAAGGGAGCCGGCGGGGATCCTGCCCAGAGCCGCCGCCGACCTCGTCGAGGCCCGTCGTCGCCGGCGAGCCTTCAGGCGAGGATTTGGGTCGACATGTCGGTTGGAGGCAGGCATACGCGTGATGTAGGGTCTGCTCGCACACTTGGCGTGCCACGCAAAGGCCACGATTGTATGGACCACGGCTCAGGATGAGGAGATGCCTGCATTCAAAGTCCGCAACTCTTGGCGCTCCGCCATCCCCGAACGATCGAGATTTCCTTTCTCATGACGCCCATCCGCATCTTCGTCAGCAGTGTACAGAGCGAGTTTGCCGAAGAGCGGAACACGTTACGCGCCTACATACGTGACGACGTTCTGATGCGCCGGTTCTTCGACGTATTTCTGTTTGAGGATGCTCCGGCGGCGGATCGCAGTCCCGATCATCTCTATCTGGACGAAGTTGGACGGTCGGACATCTATCTGGGGCTGTTCGGTCACGAGTATGGGAGTGAGAACGGCACAGGAATATCTCCGACGGAGCGGGAGTTCGACCACGCTACCCGAGTCGGCTCACACCGACTTATCTTCGTGAAGGTCGTCAATGACAGAGCGCGGCATCCGAAGATGCAGTCGCTGATCGCCAAGGCGCAATCGGGATTGATCAGGAAGCGATTCAACACCATCGCAGAGTTGAAGGCAGGCGTGTACGCAGCTTTGGTGGAGTATCTGGAAACCAGGGAGATGATCCGCTGGGGGCCGTTCGACGCGGCTCCGTGCCGCAACACGGCGCTGGACGATCTCGATTTCGAGCGGATGGCGCAGTTCATCCGCACGGCACGCCAAGTTCGTCAGTTCCCACTTCCGGCAGGGACGCCGCCTCGGCAATTGTTGGAGCACCTGAATCTGCTGAATGGGAACAGGATCACGAATGCCGCGGTGTTGTTGTTTGGAAAGAAGCCGCAACGATTCTTGATTTCCTCCGAAATCAGGTGCGCTCATTTCCACGGAACCGAGGTCGCCAAACCGATTCCGTCGTATCAGGTGTACAAGGGTGCGGCGTTCGATCTGGTCGATCAGGCGACGGATTTCGTGCTCAGCAAGATAAACCGATCGATCGGCACCCGAGCGGAGAACGCACGGGCGCCTCGAACGTACGAAATCCCGGTAGAGGTGGTGACCGAGGCGATCGTCAACGCCGTGGCGCACCGCGATTACACGGACAACGGCAGCGTGCAGGTCATGCTGTTCGCCGACCGCCTGGAAGTCCGGAATCCCGGACGACTCCCGCCGCCGTTGACCCTGGAGAAGCTGCGTGAGGCGCATCGGTCGGTGCCCGGCAACCCATTACTTGCGGAGTCGCTGTACCTGATGGAGTACATCGAACGCATGGGTACGGGAACGCTGGACATGATTCGACGCTGCGTTGCTGCGGGACTGCCGGAACCGGAGTTTGCCGTCACAGACGGATTCGTCACGACTGTTTGGCGGGCGTCAGCCAACGCGGAGGTCCCGGCTCCGACGACTGAGGGCCATGATGAGGGCCAAGCTGGGGGCCATGGAGGCCAAGCTGCGCCATCCGGGAAGGATACCGCTCTGCTTCGCGCGTGCATCGACGGTCCCGTTCCCGGTGAAGCGCTATTGGCGGCCGCCGGCTACGCGCACCGCACCGGGCACTTCCGCAGGTGGCTCGATCGGCTCCAGCGTGAAGGACTGCTGGAAATGACCGTTCCCGACAAGCCGCGCAGCCCCGCGCAGAAGTACCGGCTGACGAACAAGGGGCGGCGGGCCGTCGCCATTGCCGACGGAGACCACTGGGCGCGCCGGTGAGAGATCTGTTCGCTCTCGGTGTAACGCTGTACGAGTGCGCCACGGGAAGCTATCCGTGGGAAGGGAACAGGCCGGTCTCGGACACGCCGCCCCGGGAACCCGCGGCCTACACCAGTGGCGTGGCGCTCGAGATGGTCGCCACGACGCGCAAAACGCCGCCATCTGCCGTGTCAACGGACGGATCGGAAACGGGCTCAGGCGACGAGGCGGCGGTCGAGGCGGACGACGAGCGACCGGAGCCGGCCGAACCGCCGCCTGCTCCGCCACCGCCTTTCCCGCCGGATACCTCATCTGCCGAACGGCCGGCATGGCGCGGGGGCTTCCGGCTGCATCGGTGGCTGGCGGCGGTCGCGTTGATCCTGAGCGTGACCGGATCCGCTCTGGCGTTGCTGGCCAACGATCCCCCGGCGGCTCGCGTGCTCTTCTTCGGCAGCGCCGGCGGGGGCTTGGCGGGAGAGACGCGATACCTGCCGCGGCGGGCCGGCCGTCCTGAACGGCTCCGGCTGCTGGTCGAAGAGTCGATCTTGGGTCCGCGCGCCCGCGATCATCGGCCGGCGCTGCCCCGTTCCACCGAGGTGCGGAGTCTCATGGTCGCCGGCGACACGCTGTATCTCGATCTGAGCGCCGCGGCGCTGATCGACGATTCCGGCAGCGGCCTGCAGGGGGCCGAACGTCTGCGCGCGCTGGCGTCGACGCTGCTGTTCAACGCCCCCTGGCTGCGCCGCGTGTGGCTGTTCGTGGACGGGCAGGAGCCTCGGTTGGAGGACGCCCGCCGGGTGTGGGAGCGGCCGTGCTGCTGAGCGGCGGGGAGCCGGCCGATTCCCGGCCCCGGGATGCCTCCAGCTCGGCCGCCCATCGGGAGGCGCGCAGAAAGCGCTCGGCGAACGCGCCCAGCAGCGCCGAGGAGACGGCGCCGACGCCGAAGAACACCGGCGCGATCAGCCACGCGCTCGGCCCGAACGCCACGTAGCGGGCGGCGGCCACCTGCGCGGCGTTGCTGGCCAGTCCGCCCAGCACGCTGACCCCGATCAGCGACAGCGGGCCGGCCAGCGCCCGCCAGGCGAGCAGCATGACCGCGGCGCTGGCGAGCGAGCCGGCGGCGGAAAACAGCACCACGTAGGAGAAGAGCGTCCCCTGCACGAAGCCCTGGCCGACGATCTTCAGCGCCACCACCAGCGCCACCGAGCGGGTGTCGAGCCGCGCGATGGCGATCAGCACCGGCAGATTGGCCAAGCCGAGCCGCATGAACGGCACCGGCTTGGGGATCGCAAACTCGATCGACGCCAGGAACAGGGACGCGGCCGCCAGCAGCGCGACCGTATCGTGGTCGGTCCGGCCGCCCGGCCGCTCAGTAGCTGCGCGCATCGATGGCGGCGTCGCCCGCGGACTCGATCGACACGAAGACCCGGTTCGGCAGGCAGGCGAGCCATGCGCCGGGGCGCGAGACGTGGCCGGCGCGGACGCAGATCTGGCGGACGCCCGGCGAGGAGAGCACGCGCGCGCCGCCGTCGCCGATCTCGATCACGGTCTCGCCGATCGGGCCGCGCACCGTGATCTGCTCCTCGGCGGTGGAGGCGAACAGATACTCGGCCGACGGAGCGGTGATGCGCACCGTAGTGCGCTCGGCCGCATCGCCGTAGACCGCCGCCGAGATGGCGGCCACCAGCCCGGCGGCGAAGACGACGGTGACGTAGTCGAGCGGTTTCACCACGCCCGCGCGGGGGTGGGCAGCGGCTCAGCCCGCCGCGGCGGCCAGCCGTTCGGCGGCGTCGGTCCGTTCCCAGGGGAAGCGGTCCCGGCCGAAGTGGCCGTATACGGCGGTCTCCCGGTAGATCGGCCGGCGCAGGTCGAAGCGGCGGATGATGCCGGCCGGCGTCAGGTCGAAGGCGCCGCGCACCGCCGCCTCGATGCGGTGCTCCGGCACCTCGGCCGTGCCGAAGCCCTCCACCAGCAGCGACACCGGCTCGGCTTTGCCGATCGCATACGCCAACTGCACCTCGCACCGGCTGCAGAGTCCGGCCGCGACCACGTTCTTGGCGACGTAGCGCGCCATGTAGGCGGCCGATCGGTCGACCTTGCTCGGATCCTTGCCGGAGAAGGCGCCGCCGCCGTGGCGCGCCATGCCGCCGTAGGTGTCGACGATGATCTTGCGGCCGGTCAGCCCGGAATCGGCTTGCGGGCCGCCGTCCACGAAGCGGCCGGTCGGGTTGATCAGGTAGCGCACCTGACCGTTCAGGAGCTCGACCGGAAGCGCCTTCCGGATCACCTGCTCGATCAGGGCTTCGCGCAGGTCGCCGTCGTCGACGCACGGATCGTGCTGATGGGACAGGACCACGGTGGGGATGGCGACCGGGGCGCCGCCGCGGTACCGGACCGAGACCTGGCACTTGCCGTCCGGGCGCAGGAAGGGAAGGTCGCCCGCCTCCCTCGCCTCGGCGGCGCGGCGCATGATGCGGTGCGCGTAGTCGATCGGCGCGGGCATCAGATGGCCGGTCTCCCGGCAGGCATACCCGAACATGAGCCCCTGATCGCCCGCTCCCTGCTCTTTGCCGGCATGCGCGTCCACGCCCCGGGCGATGTCCGGCGACTGCTCGTGGAGTTTGTCGAGCACCTCACAGGTGTCGGCGTCGATGCCGTAGTCGGGATCGACGTAGCCGGCGTCGCGGAGCACGCCGCGCACGAGGGCCGGCGCGTCGAGGCTGGCGCGGGTGGTGACCTCGCCGCCGACCAGCACCAGCCCGGTGGTGGTGAAGACCTCACACGCCACGCGGGCGTCCGGGTCGTCGCGCAGCGCGGCGTCCAGGACCGCGTCGGATATCTGGTCGCAGAGCTTGTCGGGATGGCCTATGCCGACGCTTTCGGACGTGAAGGTGTATTCGCGGGCGGTCATCGGGAACCGCGCGGGAACGTACCAGAGACCGGGCGCACGGTCAAATGCGCCGGTTCTGGACCCGGCCGCCGCCTCCGGCCCACATTGCGCCGTCATGAGCGATCGACTGCGGGCGGCGCTGGCGGAGGTCACCTCGTGCGCGGCGCGGCTGGAGCCGGTGCGGGAGCTGCTGCGCGCGCACGCCGGCGGCGACCTGCCGGTGACGGTTCAGGGGCCGCAAGGCTCCTTTCTCTCCCTGGTGGCGGCGCTGCTCGGCAAGGAGGACGGCGGCTCGATCCTGGTGGTCACGCCCACGGAGCAGGAGGCGGACCTGACGGCGGACGATCTGCGCCTGTTCACCGGCCGGCCGGTGATCGAGCTGCCCTGGTGGGGAACGCTGCCGTACGCGCGGCAGGCGCCGCTGCCGGCGGTATTCGGCCGGCGCGCCGACGCGCTGCTCCGTCTGGCCAGCGGCGAGCGGTGCCTGGCGGTCGCGCCGCTGCGCGCGTTGCTGACGCCGGTGCCGGAGCGCGCGCACCTGCTGGCCCACACGATCGGCTTCGGCACCGGTCAGGACGTCGATCCGGTGGAGGCGGCGGAGCGGCTCGCCGCGCTGGGCTACCTGCGCGTGCCGCGCGTGACCGTGCACGGCGAGTTCTCGGTCAAGGGCGAGGTGATCGACGTCTTTCCCTACGCCCTCGATGCCGCCGTGCGCGTGGTGCTCGACTTCGATCGGGTGACGGAGATACGGCGCTTCGATCCGCTGACGCAGGGCTCCGTCGGCCACGCCGAACGGGTGGAGATCGCCCCGGCGCGCGAGGTGACGCTCGACGGGGAGCGGCTCGACCGCCTGCGCGAGTCGCTCGCCGGCGAGCAGCTCCCCGAGCCGTTCTGCCAGGAGCTGCTGGACGCGTTGCGCCGCGACCCGCAGCACACCGGCGTGGAGCAGTACTACCCGCTGTGCTTCCCGGACCGGCACTCGGTGGTGGAGCTGCTCGGCGACGGCGGCACCCTGGTGCTGGCCGACGGCGACCGGCTGCGCGCCGGCTTCCGGGCGCTGCGGCGGGAGGTGCACGAGCTGTACGGCCGCGCGCAGCGGGACGGCGACTTCGGCCCGCGCCCCAAGTCGGTCCTGCTCGACTACGCCCGCGTCGCCGAGCGGCACGCGCGGCGCATTACGGTCGCGTCCCTGCAGCGCGGCGATCCGGCCGAGCGCGGCCGGCTGAGCGGCCGGCAGGCGCAGGAGGGACCCGATCCCGAACCTCGCCTGAGTCTGCCCTGCGATCCGCCGCGCTCGTTCTTCGGCAACATCCCGTACTTCCGCGAGCAGCTCGCCGCGCTGGTGGAGTCCGGCTACCGGGTCTTCATCTTCGCGGTCTACGACTTCCAGGCGGCGCGCATCCGCGGGATGGTCGACCTGGGCGGCGGCGATTCCGGCGCCGGCGGAGGGGACGGCGGCGGCGGGATCACGATCCTGCCGCACAGCATCTCGGCCGGCTTCGCGCTGCCCGACTGCCGGGTGATCTTCATCCAGGAAAACGAGATCTTCGGGCGCAAGCGGCGTCTGCCGCAGACCGTGGCGCGCAGCACGCAGAGCGCCGCGATCGACTCGTTCGTGGACCTCAATCCGGGCGATCACGTCGTGCACGTCAACTACGGGATCGGCCTCTATCACGGCATCTCGCGGATGACCGCGGCCGGCAACGAGCGCGACTACATGGAGGTCGAGTACGCGGGCGAGGAGCGTATCTACGTGCCGATCGAGCAGGTCAACCTGGTGCAGCGCTACGTCGGCCGCGACGGCTTCAAGCCCAAGCTGGACCGGATCGGCGGGCGCGCCTGGGAGAACCGCAAGCAACGGGTGCGCAAGTCGGTCGAGGAGATGGCGGAACGGCTGGTGCGCCTCTATTCGCGCCGGCGGTCGCAACAGGGATTCGCCTTTCCGGCCGATTCCGACTGGCACGACCGCTTCGACGCCGCCTTCGAGTACCAGGAGACCGAGGATCAGGTGCGCTGCATCGAAGAGGTCAAGGCGGACATGGAGGACACCGCGCCCATGGACCGGCTGGTGTGCGGCGACGTCGGCTTCGGCAAGACGGAGGTGGCGCTGCGCGCGGCGTTCAAGGCGGTCATGGGCGGCAGGCAGGTGGCGTTGCTGGCGCCTACCACGATCCTGGCCGAGCAGCACTACGACACCTTCACGGCGCGCTTCGCGCCGTTTCCGGTGCGGGTGGAGATGCTGTCGCGCTTCCGCAGCAAGCGCGACCAGACGCGGGTGATCGAAGGGCTCAAGGCGGGGCAGGTCGACATCGTGGTCGGCACGCACCGGCTGGTGCAGCGCGACGTCAGCTTCAAGAACCTGGGGCTGCTGGTGGTCGACGAGGAGCAGCGGTTCGGCGTCAAGCACAAGGAGCGGCTCAAGGAGCTGAAGACCTCCGTGGACTGCCTGACGCTCACGGCGACGCCGATCCCGCGCACGCTGCACATGTCGCTGGCGAAGATCCGCGACATGTCGATCATCAACACCGCGCCGCAGAACCGGCTGCCGGTGGAGACCTATATCGAGGAGTTCGACGAGCAGCTCGCCGCCGAGGCGATCCGCAAGGAGGTCGCCCGCGGCGGGCAGGTCTTCTATCTGCACAACCGCGTGCGGACGATCCGGGAGGTGCTCACCTATCTGCAGCGGCTGCTGCCGGGCGTATCGTTCGCGCACGCGCACGGGCAGATGGACGAGGACGGGCTGGAGCGGGTGATGCGCCGTTTCATCGGCCACGAATTCGACGTGCTGGTGTCGACCTCGATCATCGAGAACGGGCTCGATATCCCGAACGTCAACACCATCGTCATCGACCGCGCCGACATGTTCGGCATCGCCCAGCTCTATCAGTTGCGCGGGCGGGTGGGGCGGTCCGACCGGCCGGCGTATGCCTATCTGTTCTATCCGCGCGACCGCGCGCTGTCGGAATTGGCGATGAAGCGGCTCAAGGTGATCTCCGACTTCACCGACCTGGGGTCGGGCTTCAAGGTGGCGTTGAAGGACATGGAGGTGCGCGGCGCCGGCAACCTGCTGGGCGCCGAGCAGTCGGGCGAGATCCTGGCGGTCGGCTACGACATGTACGTGCGTCTGCTGGACGACGCGATCGCGGCGG
Source organism: Spirochaetia bacterium (assembly GCA_965203515.1). GTDB lineage: Bacteria > Spirochaetota > Spirochaetia > SZUA-6 > Bin103 > CATQHW01. Next base: position 1,430,458 of record OZ241907.1, on the reverse strand, counting down.
TGCGCGGCGAAGGCGAGGTCGAGGCGCCGGACGTCTATCTGGAGCTGGAGTACGCGGGATTCATCCCCGACGATTACGTCAGCGAGCCGATGGACAAGATGGATATCTACAAGAAGGTGGCGGCGGTCGGCGGCCAGGACGAGCTGGCGCGGCTGCACGCGGAGATCGAGGACCGCTTCGGTCCGGCGCCGGACACGGTGCTGAGCCTGCTGGCGATCGCGGAGATACGGGTGGCGTGCCGCCGGCTGGCGATCTCGTCGCTCAAGGAGCGGGGCGGCGTGGTGACGGTGGAGTTTGCCCGTATCGGCCGCGTCTCGGCCGAGCGGGTGGTGCGCCTGATCGGCGAGAGCGGCGGCGCCGTCATGCTCGACAAGGAGCGTCCCAACTGCCTGCTCCTGCAGACCGGCGGCATCGACCTGCGCGAGAAGTCCGAGTTCATCAGCGAGAAGTTGAACGCCTTGTCCTGAGCGGAACCGGCGCGCTTGGCCGCCGATTGCTGCGCTGAGCCGCCAGGCTCAGCGCTCGACGTCGGACCGGCGGCGTAGCGATGCCTGGAGTTCGGCCAAACGCGCTTCGGCCGCCTGGCGTGCGGCCGCCTCCTGGCGGCGGGCAGCCGCTTCCTGTTGGACGCGGGTTTCTGCGGCTCGGCGGGCGGCCGCCTCCTGCTCGACGCGGGCCTCCGCCTCCCGGCGTTGGTCTTCCGCTTCTATGAGTCTGTCTCCGGTCTCCGCCAAGTCCGGCAGGTCCTCTCCGCTCTGCGGATCGTGGAACCGCAGCCGCCGGCCGGCCAGACGCAACTCCAGTCCCAGCACCTCGCTCCGCAGCGCCAGGGTCCCGTCCGACAACTCCCGCTCCGGCAGCCGCTCGTACGCTCCTTCCACCAACTCCGACCCCTGCAGCGGCGGCTCCAGGTAGTCCCGCGTCGGATCGTACTGCCAGTACTCCCGCACCCCCAGCCGCCGATACAACTCCCGCTTCTTCCTCTGATCTTCCCGCCACGTCGCCCGCGACGTGATCTCCAGCACGAAGTCGGGTCCCTGCCCCTCCTCCCAGAGCCGGTACGACGAGCGTTCGACGTTACGGACGCCGAACACCACGAAGACGTCCGGCGCCACCCTCGCGCGCGGATTCCCTTCCTCGTAGTAGATCAGCAGGTTGCCGGAGGCGTACACGTCGGCGTGGTTGCGGAAGTGGTAGCGGAGCCGGTCGACGGCGTACGTCAGGGGAATCCGTTGGGAATCGCTTTCGGCGATCGGCTTGCCGTCGGAGCTGGGGTACTCTACCGCTGCCGGCGCCGCCAGCGGAGCGCTGAGTGAAGTTGCCATTCGACCATACCTCCGGACGCCGGCCAGCATAGCACGCCGCGCGGCGGCGCGCCAGACCGCATCCGCATTCGTGTGCTATGCTTACCGCCGTGCCGACGCCCGTGTCCGCCGCCGCCGTTGAACATGAGCTGCTCACCGCCGAGGACTTTCTCGAGTGGCTGGAGCCGGGCCGTTGCGCCGATCTGATCGCCGGAGAGATAGCCATGCATTCGCCGGTTTCGGTTCGGCATGCCGACCTGCTGAACTTCCTGGACGGCATTCTGCGGCTGTACGTAGATCGCCGCCGGCTCGGGTTCCTGTACCGGGAAGTGGTCGCCGTGCGCCTGAGCGCCAGGGATACCTTTCAGCCCGACTTGGCGTTCTATCGAGCGGCGCGCTCGGGCCTGATCCGCGACAACCACGTCGAGGGTGCGCCCGATCTGGTGGTGGAGGTGCTGAGCCCGCGCACCGCCGACCGTGACACCGGCCCGAAGTTCGCCGCGTATGAGCGGCACGGCGTGATCGAATACTGGATTCTCGACCCGCAGGCGCTCGCCCACCGCTTCTACCGCCGCGCCGGCGAGCTGCTGGTCGAGTACGCCGCGGGAGCGGCGAAGATCGATTCGCGCGCGGTGCCCGGATTCTTCGTCATGCGCGAATGGCTCGACCCAAGGCGAACGCCGCCGATCCTGGAAGCGTTCACCCGCATCGAAGCCTGACGCCGGTGATATAGAGAATATACTGTGCCCGCCATGCCGACCCGGGTTTCCGCTGCCGTCGATTCGGAACGCGAGCTGCTCACCGCCGAGGACTTCATGGAGTGGCTGGAGCCAGGCCGCGGCGCCGACTTGATCGACGGAGAGCTATGCATGCATTCCCCGGTGTCGATTCGCCATGCCCGACTGCTCAATTTCGTCGACCGCCTGCTCGGCGCCTACGTGGACCGGCATCGGCTTGGCGAGTTGTTCCGGGAAGAGGTGGCCGTGCGGCTGAGCGCCAGAAATGCCTTTCAGCCTGACTTGGCGTTCTATCGAGCGGCGCGCTCGGCCCTGATCCGCGACAACCACGTCGAGGGAGCGCCCGATCTGGTGGTCGAAGCGCTGAGCCCGCGAACCGCCGATCGCGACGTCGGCCCGAAGTTCGCCGCGTACGAGCGGCACGGCGTGCTCGAATACTGGATTCTGGACCCGGAGACGCTCGCCCATCGCTTCTACCGCCGCGACGGCGAGCTGCTGGTCGAGTACGCCGCGGGAGCGGCGAAGATCGATTCGCGCGCGGTGCCGGGGTTCTTCGTCATGCGCGAATGGCTCGACCCGGAACGCACCCCTTCAATCACCGAATCGCTGGCACTGATCGAAGCGTAGGGCTGGCTCTCCGGCCTGCCGATTTATCAAGTGATAAATCGATTGACGGCCGGTCCCATTCATGCCAAACTGCCCGGCATCTCAAATGGTGACCACGGACGTCGAGCCGGACGTGCGGCGCATCCGGGCCGGCCTGGGCCTGACGCAGGGGCAATTCGCCGAGCGGTTGGGGGTGACCCTGCTCACGGTACACCGCTGGGAGGCCGGCAAGTCGCGCCCGCAACGGATCGCCCGCGAGCGGCTGCGGGAGCTGGCGGAGACGCTGGCCCGGCAGACCGCCGGCCCGCACGCCGGCCCCGCCGCGCCGCCGCCGGCCGCCCCGCCCGAGCTCGACTTCGCCGGCGACCCCGACGCGGTCGCCGCGGTGGCGGAGGCGTGGCGGCTGGCCTACGGCCATCAGTTCAACCCGGCCTTCGCCAGCGAGACGGCGCGGATCGATCCGCTGCCGCACCAGCGCGTCGCCGTCTACGAACGGATGCTGCGGCAGGAGCCGCTGCGCTTCCTGCTGGCCGACGACGCCGGCGCCGGCAAGACGATCATGACCGGGCTCTACGTCCGCGAGATGCTGTCGCGGGGCCGCATCCGGCGCGTGCTCATCGTCCCGCCGGCCGGCCTGATCGGCAACTGGGAGCGCGAGTTGCGCACCCTCTTCGGCCTCCGCTTCCGCATCGCCGCCGCCGCCGGCGCCGAGAACCCGTTCCGGGGGCCGGACGGCGACCGTGCCATCGTGTCGCTCGACACCCTGACCGGCGAGCGGGCGTTCACGGCGCTGCGCGAACCGGCCGTTGCCCCCTACGACCTGGTGGTCTTCGACGAGGCGCACAAGCTGAGCGCCACCGCCGAGGGCGGCCGCATCCGCAAGCGGCGGCGCTACGAGCTGGCCGAGGCGCTGGCCGGCTGCACGGCTGCCGATGGCCGATTCGCCGGCCTGGGCTGGGCGGCGCGGCACCTGCTGCTGCTCACGGCAACGCCGCACATGGGCAAGGACTCGCCCTATCACCATCTCTGGAGACTGCTCGACCCGCAGGTCTTTGCCACCGGCGAAGCGTTCCGCCGCTTCCCGCCGGAACGGCGCCACCGCCACTTCATCCGCCGCACCAAGGAGGAGCTGGTCGGCCTGGACGGCGGCCCGCTCTACCGGAAGCGCACCTGCGACACCTTCAGCTACGACCTGAGCGGCGGGCCGGACGGCGAGCAGGCGCTCTACGACCGCACCACCGCCTACCTGACCGACACCTACGGCCGCGCCTTGAGCAACCGGCCGGCGGTGCGGCTGGCGATGAGCGTGTTCCAGCGCCGGCTGGCCAGCTCGACCTGGGCGCTGTTGCGCTCCCTGGAACGCCGGATCGAGAAACTGGCGCGGACCATCGACGACCTGCAGTCAGGCCGGCTTCGGGCCGCGGACCTGCAACGGCGGCAGCGCGGCCTCGACCGCGAGTTTCGCGCCGATTTCTTCGACACGCACGGCGCGGATGACGACGCCGGCGGCGACGGCCTGGGCGAGCGCGGCGAAGCCTACGAAGACGCGGTGCTCGGCGCTATGACCGCGGTGACGGTCGAGGAGGTGCGGCGGGAGATCGGCCGGCTGGAGGAGCTGAGCGCGCGCGCCCGGCGGCTGGTCGAGGCCGGGGACGAGTCCAAGTTCGAGAAGCTGCGCGAGATGCTTGAAGACCGCCGCTACGCGGACGAGAAGTGGCTGATCTTCAGCGAGCACCGCGATACGGTCGATTACCTGACCCGCCGCCTGGAGGGGCTCGGCTTCTCGGGGCGGATCGCGCAGCTCCACGGCGGCATGTCCTGGCCGGAGCGCGAGGAGCAGGTGGAGCGCTTTCGGCGGCCGGCCGGCGCCCGCTATCTGATCGCCACCGACGCCGCCGGCGAGGGCATCAACCTGCAGTTCTGCCGGCTGATGGTGAATTACGACATTCCCTGGAACCCGGCGCGGCTGGAGCAGCGCATGGGCCGCATCCACCGGTACGGCCAGCGGCACGACGTGCGCATCGTGAACCTGATCGCCGGCAAGACCCGCGAGGGGCGGGTGCTCGCGGTCCTGCTCGACAAGCTCGACGCCATCCGGCGCGACCTCGACTCCGACAAGGTGTTCGACGTGATCGGCCGGCTGTTCGAGAACGCTTCGCTGCGCGAGTACCTGATCGCGGCGCTGGCCGACGCCGACGGCGTCGTCGACCGGATCGAGGGCGCGGTCACCGCCGATCGGGTGCGGGACATCGGCGACCGCGAGCGGACCGTCTACGGCGTTGCGCAGGAGGGGGCCGAACGGCTCGGCGCGGTGCGGGCCGACGTGGAACGCGAGCGCTATCTCCATCTCCTGCCCGGTTACGTGCGGCGTCTCGTGGAGAAGGCGGGCCGGCTGCTCGACCTCGACGTCCATGGAGACCTGGATGCGTTCTTCGCGCTCGCGCCGCGCCGTCCGGGCGCGCTCGACCGGCTGCTTCCGGCGCTGGAAACCTATCCGGCGGCGGCGCGGCAGCGACTGTGCGTGCGCCGGCCCGCGGCGGACGCGGACGGTATCTGGCTGCACCCCGGCGAGCCGGTCTTCGACGCGCTGGCCGGCCGGATCGTGGCGGCGCATGGCCGCGACGCGCAGCGCGGCGCGATCTTCGCCGACCCGCGGGCGGACGCTCCCTACCTGTTCCATCTCCTGGAGGCGTCGGTGGAGCAGGCAGCGCACGGGGATCGGGACGGGCGCCGGGTCCTCGAACGCCGTCTGGTGGGCGTGCGCTGCGGCGCCGACGGTGCGCCGGTCGAGTGCGACGTCGAGCAGCTGCTCCTGCTGCGCGGCGCACCCGAGGTCTCCCCCGGCGCGGTGGCGCTGGCCGGCCGCGGCGTGGCCCTGCGCGCCGAGGCGGCGCAGTACGCCGAGCGGACGGTGCTGGAGCGGCTGGTGGCGGAGCATCGGGACGCCGCGCGCGCCGAGTTGCCGGAGCGGCGGCGGCGGACCAGGGTCGGATTCTCGCTCCGCGCGGCCGAGCTGGCGGAGCGCCGCGTGCGGTTGTCCGAGCGCGGCGGCCGGGCCGCGGCGGAGGACTCGCTGGTCGAGGTCAAGCGGGAGCAGCGCATGATCGCCGCGGAGCAGGAGCAGTCCCTGGCGCGGCTCGACGGCGCGGCCGAACGGATCGTCCCGGGCGGGGTGCGCTTCCTGGTCCACGCCCTGGCGGTACCCGCCGCCGACCCGGACGAGGTGGAGCGCTACGACGAGCGCGTCGAGGAGATCGCCGTCGGCATCGCCGCGGCATGGGAGCGGGAACGGGGCGGGCGGGTGAGCGACGTCTCCAAGCCGGAGCGCGCGCGGGCCGCCGGGCTGCCCGACTGGCCGGGCTTCGATCTGCTCTCGCGGCATCCGGGCGAAGTGCGTAACATCGAGGTGAAGGGCCGCGCCGGACAGGGCGCGATTGCGATGGAGGCCAACGAATGGAAGCAGGCGTGCCACCTGGGCGGCAGCTACTGGCTATACGTCGTCTTCGACTGCGCGACGCCCCGCCCGCGCCTGGTGCGGGTACGCGATCCATTCGCCAAGCTGCTCGCCCGCACCCGCGAGTCAGCGGTCTACACCATCTCCGCCGCGTCGGTGCTCGGCGCCGCCGAGCCGCAATGAAGCGGCCTCTGTAACATGATCGATACGGTGCGAATGCGTAACTTCAAGTGCTTCGAGGAACGGTCGATTCAGCTTACGGGGCTCAACGTCCTGGCCGGCTTGAACGGAACGGGTAAGAGCGCGGTCATCCAGTCGTTGCTGCTGTTGCGGCAAACCGGATTGGGCAAGGATGGCAGACCGGAGTCGTTGCGTTGGCGCGGCAGCCTCGTCGATCCGGGCTCTTTCGACGACGCGCTCCATGCCGGTTCGAAACAGGACAGGATCGTATTGGAGGCCGTGTTTCAGTCTTCCGGTTCCGTCCGTATCGAAGTGGGCGGAACCGGTACCGGGGATGCGGAGATGATCGACAGCACGGGGTTTCCCGGAGCATCCGGCGCTTCGCTGTACCGGCCTTCCCTGTTCTATCTCGGCGCTGAAAGACTGGGCCCGCAGAAGACGTTGCCGTTTCCCGATCAGGAACACGAATCGCAGCTATGGGAACAGGTGAACGCGTGGCTCGGCGTGATCAGTCCGGGCGCCGAGGTCAGAATGTACGGGTTGCCGGACGATCGGACGCAGGCCGGCTTCTCGTTCGGGTTGAGTTACGCTCTGCCGGTAATCGTCGCTCTGCTGTCGGCCCGGAACGACGATCTCGTGATGATCGAGCATCCCGAAGCGCATCTGCACCCGGCGGGGCAGAGCAGGCTGGCCGAGCTTGCGGCACGGGCTGCGACCGCCGGCGCGCAGGTCATCCTGGAAACGCACGGTGATCACATCCTCGACGGCATCCGCTTGGCGGTCCGCAACGCCATCATCGCCCCGGACCGGACCACATTTCACTACTTTCGACGGAAGGAACTGAGTATCGAGGTAGAGACGCCTGCCATTAGCGAGGATGGTCGACTCGACTTCTGGCCCGATGGCTTCTTCGACCAGCATGAGCGTAGCTTGGCGGCCTTGGTGGCGCCGCGATGATGTTCGCGGTTCGAGCGATAGCGATGAGGTGTAGCGTTGCCAATAATCACTATCAGGAACTTTTTGGAGCGGGATGGCTGATAGGCGGTTGATCGAGGCGGCGTTTCCGCTGAAGCAGGTGTCGCTCGATTCGGTGCATGAGAAGAACGTGCGCCACGGGCATATCTCGACGCTGCACATCTGGCCGGCGCGGCGGCCGTTGGCGGCGAGTCGGGCGGCGCTGTTGGCCACGCTGCTGCCCGATCCGGGGAGCCGGGACGCGCGCCGCGAGTTGTTGCAGCGCATGGCCGGGGCCGTGGTGGAGCGGCCGGACGGCAACGGGAGGCGGGAGGAGACCCACGGCGGCATCCTGCACTGGGGCCGCGAGCAAGAGCCGGAGCACGAAGGCGAGCTGGCCGCGTTCCGGCGGGAGATTCGGCAGGCGTTTGGCGGACGGGCGCCGCGGGTGCTTGATCCGTTCGCCGGCGGCGGGGCGATTCCGCTGGAGGCGATGCGGCTGGGCTGCGAGGCGGTCGCCGCGGACATCAACCCGGTGGCGTGGTTCATCCTGCGCTGCACGCTGCATTACCCGCGGCTGCTGGCCGGCCGGACGAGACCGCTGCCCGCGTTCGCGTTGGAAGATCGGTCGTTCGCGGCGGCATTCGTGACGAAGGCGCTGGGAATCACGAACCAGCGCCGGATACGGCAGGAGTTGGCCCGCTACGGGCACGGTCAGACCGACGAGACGGAGTTTACGTCGATGCGCTCGCCGCCGGTGGCGGAGGCGGACGCGGCGTGGCATCTGCGGGCGTGGGGGCAGCGGGTGCTGGACCGGGCGCGGCGGGAGCTGGCCGCGCGCTACCCGACGTACGCGGAGTTCGAGCCGGCGCGGCGCAAGGGCGCGGGGAGGAACGCGCTGCAGCGCACGGCGCGCTACCGGCCGCGGCCGCCGCGGCTGCTGGAACCGGACCGGGACGGACGGGTGTCGGCGGCGGCGCTCAACGCGGAGTTCGACGAGTACTATCTGGAAGACGAAGCGAACCCGCGCTGGGTGGCCAAGCCGGCGGTGGCGTATCTGTGGGCGCGCACGATCCGCTGCCGGGGCTGCCGGGCGGAGATTCCGCTCTTGAAGACGCGTTGGCTGTGCCGGAAGGCGAACAAGCGCGTGCTGCTGACGATGGCGCCGCGGGCCGACGGCGCCGGAGTCACGTTCGGCGTCGCCGCCGCCGGGGACGTTCCTGGGGACGACGGCGCCGGCACCATGCACCGCAGCGGCGCGACCTGTCCGTGCTGCGGCGACATCAGCACGATGGAGGACATGCGCGTCGAGGCGCGCGCGGGCCGGATGGGCGAGCGCATGACCGCCGTGGTGGTGGACGGCCAGCAGGGCAAGGAGTACCGCCTGCCGACCGAGGCGGAGATCGAGGCGGCGCGCGTCAGCCGCGAAGCGCTCGCAGCGCTGTACGCCGACCTCCCGTTCGGCCTCCCGGACGAGGCGATCGTAGCGGAGCGGCCGTCGCCGAACTCACGGGGCGCCTCGGGGCTGCCGCGCTACGGCTTCGACACGTGGCGCACGATCTTTACCGACCGGCAACTCCTGGCGCTGGGCGTATTCGTTCGGGAGATACGCCGCTGCTTCGAGGATATGGCCAGTTCCGGAAACGCCTATCCGCAGGAGTGGCGTGAAGCGTTGACTGCCAATCTGGCGCCAACGATCAGCCGCTTGGCAGATCGCTGCTGCGCCTTGGCTACCTGGACCAGTGGCGCGGAACAGGTGAGCCACGCCTTCGCGCGCTTCGCGCTGCCCATGGTTTGGGACTTCGCCGAGTCCTGCCCGCTGGTCGATACCACCGGCGGCTTCATCCAGGCGGTCGAGTGGGTCGCCCGCGTCTTCGAGTACACGAGCGAAGCCGCGGCAGGAGCCCCGACTCCCCGGGTCGCGCACCGGACCGCTACCGCAACGCTCGACGAACGCTTCGACCTGATCTGCACCGACCCTCCCTACTACGACGCGATTCCCTACTCGGACCTGATGGACTTCTTCTACGTCTGGCTGCGGCGCACCGTCCACGGAATCTCACCCGAAACCGACGCCGCATTCGCCGCGCCGCTCGGTCCGAAGTGGGACCGGGACGCGAACGACGGCGAACTGGTCGATCAGCCGAGCCGGTTCGACGCGGACGGGGCTGCATCGAGAGCCGCCTACGAGCACGGCATGTCGCGCACCTTGCGCCGTTGCCATGAAGCGCTGCGCGAGGACGGTCGGCTGGTGGTCGTGTTCGCCAACAAGCAGCCGTCAGCCTGGGAGACGCTGGTCTCGGCGCTGATCCGCGCCGGCTTCGTGGTCGACGCATCTTGGCCGATTCAGACCGAGCGGGAAAGCAAGGTCGCCGGCGGCGCGCGGCTGGCCTCGTCGATCTGGCTGGTGTGCCGGAAGCGTCCGGCGGCCACCAGGCCGGGCTGGGACGGGCCGGTGCTGGACGAGATGCAGGAGCTCGTCACCGAACGGCTGCGGGACTTCTGGGACGCCGGCATCCGCGGGCCGGACTTCGTGTGGGCGGCCACCGGGCCGGCGCTGGAGGCGTTCAGCCGCCATCCGGTGGTCAAGATGGCCGACCGGCCGGGCGAGCGCTTGACGGTCGCCCAGTTCCTGCGCCACGTGCGGCGCATGGTGGTCGGCTTCGTGGTGAGCCGCCTGCTGCGGCAGGAAGGCGGGGCGGCCGACGAGCTGGACGATCCGACCACCTATTACCTGCTGCACCGCAACGACTTCGGACTCGGCGCGGCGCAGGCCGGCGCCTGCATTCTGTACGCGCTGTCGTGCAACCTGTCAGATGCGACCCTCGCCGGCCGCCTCGACCTCCTGGTCCGCGGCGCGGGAGCGGCGCAGGCTGGCGCCGGCGACGAAGAAGAAGCGATCGCCGTCTCCGGCGGCGAGGCCCGGCTCAAGCCGTGGCACCGCCGCCGCGCCCGCGACCTGGGCGAGCCGGCGGCCGACGGCGCCGCGCCGCCGCTGATCGACCGGGTGCACAAGCTGATGCAACTCTGGAAGACCGGCGAGTTGAGCCGCGTGAACGGCTACCTGGACGCGCGCGGCCTCTGGCGCCACGAACTGTTCGCCCGCGTGGTGCAGGCGCTAATCGAGCTGGCCGAAGCCGGCTCGGAAGAACGCGCCCTCCTGGAGTCGATCCAGAACCACCTCCGCGGCCACTCCTTCGCGCCGCAGCAGGGCCTGCTGTTGTATGAAGAGTCTTAGGATGGCGCCGGGGCATTCGATGCCGTTCGATCAATGCTATGCTGCGCGGCACCACGCATGACGCGCGACATGCACCAGCCGCATGACCGTCTGTTTCGCAAGGTGTTCTCCGAGCCTGCCGAAGCGGCCGGCTTGCTGCGCGCCCACGTGCCGTCGTGGCTCGCCGATACGCTGAACTGGTCCAGCCTGACGCTGATGAACGACAGCTTCGTGGACGACGATCTGCGCGCCAGCGAGTCCGACCTGCTGTACGCGGTCGAGCAGCGCCCAGGCGTCGCGGAGCCGGGTGACGAGCCGCGTTCGCTGCGGCTCTATCTGCTGTTCGAGCACCAATCGCGGCCGGATCGGTGGATGCGATTCCGGCTGCTGAAGTACTGCTGCCGCATCTGGGATGATTTCTTGCGCTCTGACGAAGCGGAGGAGACGCCTGACTTGCCGGCGATCGTGCCGCTGGTGTTCTATCAGGGCGCGTCCCGCTGGCGCCATGCGACCCAGTTCAGCGACTTGTTTGCGAAACCGGTCAGGGAGTGGCCCTGGACGCCGCAGTTCACGCACCTGCTGGTGGACCAGTCGCAGACGGACGTAGGAGCGGTACGGGGCGAACCGTTGGGCCGGTTGGCGCAGCTTGCGCTGATGGCGGCGGCGCGCCGCGAGATGAGGGAGGCGCTGGAGACGGCGGTGCGGCTCATGGGAGAGTTGGACCGGGCGGGACAGAGCGAACGGTTCGCGGTGGTGGTGTTGTACGTGCTCCGCACTCAGGACGAGGAGACGTTGCGGGAGTTCGGCGCGGCGCTGCGGCGGGAAGTACGGGGACCAGGAGGAGATATGAATACGTATGGGGAGCAGCTGATCCAGGAAGGTCGTCTGGAAGGCATCCGGGAAGGCGTGCTGAAAGGCCGGCAGGAAGGCCGGCAGGAAGGCCGGCAGGAAGGCCGGCAGGAAGGCCGGCAGGAAGGCCAAGTGGCCATGATCGAGAGTTTTCTGCACGCCGGCGTCGGGTGGTCGACCATCGAGCAGGCTACCGGCTTCGACCAGGAGGCGTTCGAGTTGCTCCGCCGACAGATCCACGCGTCAGATCGGGAGAGCTGACTCAGTTCCGCCACCCCACCGGTCGTTCAGCACCGGCCTGTGGCCCGAGTGTAGCAGGACAATCAGGATGAGAATCGAGCGACAATCAAGACGAGAAACCCAGTGTTCACCGAGCGACTGCGGGCTGCCGGCATCCGGTGCTCGATGGATGGCCGCCGGCGTGGCGGCACCCTCGCGCCGCATGGCGTGCTATTGTATTGATGAGTAGCAGCGCGAACCGCCGTCACCCGCGGTAGTCGCCGACAGGAGAAGCCGCATGGACCAGAATGGCCGGTCGGACTGGTACGACGACTACGCCGAAGAAAAGGACGCCGAAGACAAGGACGAGCTGCAGATCGAAGAATACGACATCTCCGCTTCTCCGAACGACTTCAACGTCATGACCCTCCACAGCTTCGTGGATTCCGGCTCGGTACGGATTCCCGGATTCCAGCGCAATTTCGTGTGGGACATCGGACGATCTTCCAGGTTGATCGAATCGCTGATCCTTGGTCTTCCGGTCCCGCAGCTCTTTCTCTACGAGCAGGAGCGAAACAGGTTTCTCGTGATCGACGGTCAGCAACGTCTGATGTCGATCTACTATTTCATCAAGAAGCGCTTTCCTCGAAAAGAGCGGCGGGACGAGATTCGCCGCATTTTCGATCAGCAGGGTACTGTCCCCGACCAGGTACTGCACGACGACGAGTACTTTCAGACGTTCAACCTGAGACTGGCGAGCTCGCTTCCGAATCGAGAGAACAAGCTCAAGGGCTTGAACTATGCTACGCTCGGCAACTATAAAACTCAACTCGACCTTCGTCCGATACGAAATATCGTGGTAAAGCAGAACGCTCCATCGGGAGACGACTCGTCGATGTTCGAGGTGTTCAATCGACTCAACACGGGCGGCGTCAACCTGAAACCGCAGGAGATCCGAACGAGTATGTATCACTCCGACTTCTATCGGATGCTCTATCGGATCAATGCCGAGAGTCCACAATGGAGAAAGCTGCTGAGATCGGACGCTCCCGATTTGCACATGAAGGATATCGAGATCTTGCTCCGAGGGTTCGCCATGCTTGTAGACGGCGATAATTATGCTCCCTCGATGGTTCGGTTCCTCAATCTGTTCTCCAAGAAGTGCACGAACAACAGCGCCGAAAGAAATGAATATCTCGAGAGGCTGTTTGGTTCCTTTCTCCTTGCTTGCGCAAATCTGCCTGCAGACATATTTTGCAACAAACGGAACAACCGATTCAACATTGCGCTCTACGAGGCGGTATTTGCCGTATCAGGAAAAGGAGCCATAGCGGAAAGGAGACCGATAGACGGTTCGCTCGATGCCGACAGGATTCGTGATCTGGAACAGGACAAGGAGTTTTCCGAGGCATCTTCGGTGAGTACCACCAGCACGGCTAACGTAAAGAAACGTCTGGACAGGGCGGCTGCCATCGTAGGAACCCTGTAACGGTCGATCAATGGCTGCTACGCCGGTCGATGCATTGCATCGCGACTTTGACGATCTTCTTGCAGTGTTGGACGAGGCAGGCGAGATTTCGTTGCGAAGTACGGCGGATGCCAACTTCAGGAAGGCGCTGCTGTTGGCTGCCGCGAGCTACTTCGAAAGGCAACTGACGGACGTAGTGGTATCTTTCGCGGAGGCTGCGACGGCACCGAATCACGTCGTTACGTGGTTGATCAAGAGACGGGTAGTGGAACGACAGTACCATACCTGGTTCTCTTGGGATGCGAGTAACGCGAACCGATTCTTCAGTATGTTCGGCGATTCGTTCAAGGACCACATGAGTACACTGATCAACAGGGACAATCTGTCTTCGTCCATTCAGGCGTTCATGGAGATCGGGCGAGAGCGAAACAGGATGGTGCATCAGGATTATGGAAGCTACACACTCGAAAAGACATCGGAAGAGATATACCAAATGTATCGTTCGGCGGTCAAGTTCGTCGAATGGTTTTCTCAGGAACTCGGCAAATACTCGGCGACTGGAAAGGACACATCTCATCGGCCGGCTGGATAGAACATGTCGTGTATCTCGGGAGGCTGGCCGTGGGCGGCAACCGGGCCGGCGCTGGAGGCGTTCAGCCGCCATCCGGTGGTCAAGATGGCCGACCCGGCCGGCGGCGCACTTCCACTCTGTTGGCAGGTACTGACAGGAAGCTCTCCAATCGCCCAGGGAGTCTGTCGCGCTGTCGCGCGGCGTGCTATGCTGGCCGGCGTCCGGAGGTATGGTCGAATGGCAAGTTCACTCAGCGCTCCGCTGGCGGCGCCGGCAGCGGTAGAGTACCCCAGCTCCGACGGCAAGCCGATGGCCGAAAGCGATTCCCAACGGATTCCCCTGACGTACGCCGTCGACCGGCTCCGGTACCACTTCCGCAACCACGCCGACGTGTACGCCTCCGGCAACCTGCTGATCTACTACGAGGAAGGGAATCCGCGCGCGAGGGTGGCGCCGGACGTCTTCGTGGTGTTCGGCGTGCGCAACGTCGAACGCTCGTCGTACCGACTGTGGGAGGAGGGGCAGGGACCCGACTTCGTGCTGGAGATCACGTCGCGGGCGACGTGGCGGGAAGACCAGAGGAAGAAGCGGGAGTTGTATCGCCGGCTGGGGGTGCGGGAGTACTGGCAGTACGATCCGACGCGGGACTACCTGGAGCCGCCGCTGCAGGGGTCGGAGTTGGTGGAAGGAGCGTACGAGCGGCTGCCGGAGCGGGAGTTGGCGGACGGGACGTTGGCGCTGCGGAGCGAGGTGCTGGGACTGGAGGTGCGTCTGGCCGGCCGGCGGCTGCGGTTCCACGATCCGGAGAGCGGAGAGGACCTGCCGGACTTGGCGGAGACCGAAGACCAACGCCAGGAAGCCGAAGACCGACGCCAGGAGGCCGAAGACCGACGCCGGGAGGCGGAGGCTCGCGTGGAGCAGGAAGCGGCCGCCCGCCGCCGGGAGGCAGCCGCCCGCCAAGCCGCAGAAGCCCGCGTCCAACAAGAAGCGGCCGCTCGCCAAGCGGCCGAAGCGCGTTTGGCCGAACTCGAGGCACTACTGAGCCGCAGGTCCGACCTCGAGAATAGATAAGTGTCGGGAACGGACTTGGACAGAAAGAACGTGGTGGGCGCGTGATCCGCCGTATCCAGGCGCTCAACTACCGCTGCCTGCGGCACGTCGACGTCACGCTCGACCGCTTTCACGTCATGGTCGGTCCCAACGCCAGCGGCAAGAGCACCCTGTTCGACGCGGTGGCATTCCTCGGCGACCTGGTGGCGGACGGCCTCGATGCGGCGCTGGAACGCCGGACGCGCAATTTCCAGGACTTGGTATGGGACCGTCCCGAACGCGCGTTGCGGTTCGAGTTGGCCGTGGAGTTCCAGTTGCCCCAGGAGGTGAAGGACCGCCTTCCTGCGGCGAAGGACTTTCAGGTATTCCGCTACGAAGTCGCGATCGGCGAAGGGGAGCACGGCGGGTCCATCGCTTCCGAACGCGGCATCCTGATGCCGGAACGGAGGATTGCCGCACGCCGCCGCTCCCGGTTCCCCGAGCCGCTGGCGGATGCCGACACGATACTGATGGGAACCCCGCGCGGCATTCGCACGGTACTGAACAAGCGCGGGAATGGCGCCGATACCTTCAACGTAGAGGTTGCCGAACGGTTGGGACCGGGCCGGGCCGCGAGCATGTCATTTGGAGATCGCCGTTCGACGCTCCGCAATCTGCCGGAGTCGTCCGAGAATTTCCCGGCCTCTACGTACGTGAAGCGGAACCTGCAGACACGGATCAAGCCGCTGTTTCTCGACGGCTCCAGGATGCGGCAGGCGAGTCCTCCAAATCGGCACGGCGCCGGACTCGCGCCCGACGGCTCCAATCTCCCATGGGTCATCGAGCGTCTCCGGGACGATCACCGGGCGGACTACGAGGAGTGGTTGCGCCACGTGCGGACGATCCTGACCGACCTGGAAGATATACGAGTCGTCTTCCGTCCGGACGATCGACACGCGTACCTGATGCTGTCGTACCAGACCGGCATACAGGTGCCGTCGTGGATGACCGCCGACGGCACGTTGCGGTTTCTGGCCCTTACCGTCCTGCCGTATCTGCCGACCACAGACGAGATATATCTTGTGGAGGGACCGGAGAACGGCGTGCATCCACTAGCGCTCGAACCCGTCTACGATTCGCTCGCTTCAGCATACTCATCGCAAGTACTCGTCGCGACCCATTCTCCCGTATTCCTGAAATTAGCGAATCCGGAAGAGGCGCTGTGTTTTGGCAAGGATGAAGATGGGGCGACGGACATCATCAAGGGAGATGAACACCCTCGTCTGAAGAACCGGCATGCCGGAGCCGATATGAGTCTTCTATTCGCCACCGGAGTAATCGGATGACGCTGAGGGCAACAGGATGACGGAGAAGCGCGGGCCGGCGCCCTGGCACGAAGTCGTGCGGCTGAAGGAGGAATTGCGGTCGGGGGAGCTGTCGCTGGCCGAGTTCGCGGCCGACCTGCACGAGGTGACGCTGGCGCGCGGGCAGCGCCCGGTCTACGAAGACCCGGCGCGGTTCTTCACCTTCACTTATCCGACCCACGCGCTGCGGGAGCTGGTGAAGGACGTCGCCGGCCGGCTCGCGGGGCAGAGCGACAAGGCGGTGCGGCAGCTCGAGCTCACCTACGGCGGCGGCAAGACCCACACCTTGATCACGCTCTACCACCTGTTCCGCGATCCCGCGCGGCTGCCTGACCTGCCGACGGTGCGGGAGTTCCGGGAGCACGTCGGCGCCGCCTTGCCGCCCGCGTTTCCGGTGGCGCTCTGCTTCGACAAGATCGACGTGGAGCGGGGCATCGACGGGGTGCGCGCCCCGGACGGCGCGACCCGCACGCTGCGCCACCCGTGGAGCGTGCTGGCCTTCCAGCTCGCCGGCGCGGACGGGCTGCGCGCGATGCACGCCGACGGCCGCGACGAGGAGCGCGAGACGCCGCCGGCCGAACCGCTGCTGGTGAAGCTGATCGAGCGGCCGCAGAAGCGCGGGCTGGCCACCCTGATCCTGGTCGACGAAGTGCTGATGTACGCCCGCGAGAAGGCGGGAACCGATCCCGTGTGGCGCGACCGCGTCACCGACTTCTTCCAGTACCTGACGCAGGCCGTAGCCAAGGTCGACCGGGCGGCGATCGTCGCCTCGCTGCTGGCCACCGACCCGGCAAAGCAGCGCGGCGATCTGGGGCGCGAACTGATCTCCGCGCTGTTCGACGTGTTCCGGCGGCAGCGTGAGGAGGGGGTGCAGCCGGTGCGCAAAGAGGAGGTGGCGGCGGTGCTGCGCCGCCGGTTCTTCGAGCCGGAGGCGATGCAGGACCCGGCCGCCTTCCGGCCGCACGTGATCGGCGTGGTGCGGGCGCTCGCCAGGCTCGACGACGCGACCGCGCGCGCGGGGGCCGCGGCCGAGGAGCGGTTCTGCGACAGCTTCCCCTTTCACCCGGACCTGACGGACGTCTTCTACAGCCGCTGGACGCAGCTCGAAGGCTTCCAGCGCACGCGCGGCATACTGCGCATCCTGGCCACGGCGCTGCGCGAGGCGGAGCGGTGGGACGTCAGCCCGCTGATCGGCCCGGCGGCGCTGTTGGCCGCGCCCGACCGGCAGGATGTCTCGGAGGCGGTGCGGGAACTGGCGGGAGTGGCCACGTCCGAGGGCGGCGGCGCCGACGGGAACCGGACCGAGTGGGCGCCGCTGCTGGAGGCCGAGCTGGCCAAGGCGCGCCAGATTCAGGACGAGTTGCCGTCGCTGCGGTCCGGCCGCGAAGCCGAGCAGGCGGTCATCGCCGTGTTCCTCCACTCGCAGCCGATCACCCACAAGGCGCATACGCCGGAGCTGATGCGGATGGCCGGGAGCTGCGGGCCGGACGCGATCGAGCTGGAGAAGGGACTGCGTCGCTGGCGGGAGATCTCCTGGTTCCTGGACGATGCCGACGCCGGCGTGGACGAACCGCCCGGCGATCAGCCGCTGCCCGGCTCCTGGCGGCTCGGCAACCGCCCCAACCTGCGCCAGATGCACGACGATGCGTGCGAGCGGCGGGTCACCGGCGATGCGGTCGAGGCGCGGCTGGATCAGGAGGTGCGCAGGACCAGGTCGCTGACCGAGGGCGCCGAGGCGGCGGGCGCCAGCGTGCACCTCCTGCCGACCGCGCCGCGCGACGTGCGCGACGACGGCAGCTTCCGGTACGTGCTGCTGGGGCCGGAGGCGGCATCCGATGCGGGCCGGCCGAGCGCGGCGGCCCGATCGTACCTCGACCACACGACCGGGCCGGAGCGGCCGCGCGTGCATAGAAACGCCGTGATCCTGGCCGTCCCGTCGCGCGACGGCCTGGTAGCGGCGCGCGCGTCGGTGCTCGCCCTGCTCGGCTGGGAGGACGTGCAGGCGCAGCTTGCGGACCATCAGGTCGACCCGGTCCAGGCGGAGCGCCTGCGGCGCAGGCTGCGGGAAGCGCGCGCCCGGATTCCCGACGTCGTTCGCCAAGCGTACGCGGTCGTGGTCACCGTCGACCAGAGCAACGAGGTCCATGCGTTCAAGCTGACGGCGAGCGGCAGGCCGTTGTTCACCGAGATCAAGAACGACGAGCGCGCGCGCATCAAGGAGACGCCGGTCGACGCGGAAGCGCTGCTGCCGGACGGTCCCTACGATCTGTGGCGCGCCGGCGAACACGCCCGCCTGGTGCGGGAGCTGGCCGGCGCGTTCGCCCGCCGTCCGCGGCTGCCGAAGGTGCCGGCCCCCCGGATTCTGGTCGACACCGTCTTCAAGGGAGTGGAGCGAGGCTTGTTCGTCGGACGGCTGGTTCGGCCCGACGACAGTACCCGTACCTGGTGGCGCGAGCCGGTCGATTCGGCGGCCCGGGACGACCCGCAGCTCGAAGTCTGCCTGCCGGCGCAGACCGGGCTGAGCGCGCTGGCCGACGGCCTGCTGGAGCCGGGGGTCCTGCCGGAATTGTGGGGAGATACGGCCGATGACCCGAAGGTGACGCTGCGCGAGGTGGTGGAGTACTTCGGCGGCGGCCGCGTGGTGCAGGTTCCGAAAGAGGGCTACGACGAACCGCACGCGATTCCGCGCTGCGCGGAGACGATGGTGCGGGATGCGGTGCACCGTGCGGTGCATGCGGGGACGGTATGGCTCACCAACGGCCCCACCTCGGTTTGGAAGGAGCCGATACCGTACGGCGCGCTCGACCGGGACGCCGTGCTCCGCCCGGCGCCCATGCCGCTAGCGGCGCACGAGCTGACCGAGGAGGCCCTGCCCGGCGCGTGGCGGGACGGCCGGACCAACGGCATCGCCCTGACGCAGGCGCTGTCGCGCCGCCGCGGCGCGGTGCTGCCGTGGGGACTGGTGCGCGACGGCATCGCGGCGTCGGCGGCAAGCCGCTGGCTAAGCCTGTCCGACGGCAGCCGGCCGGTCGACTGCGGCTACGAGGATTCCGGCGGCCTGCTGCTGGAACGCCCCGGCAAGCCCGGCGACGAGCCCGATCCGTATAAGGTCGAGCCGTCCGCCGCCGCGACGGTGCTCGAAGGCGCGCAGATACAGGACCTTGCCGACCTGCTGCCGCGCTTGCTGTCGGCAAGCGCGGGGTCGGACCTGCGCTTCCACGTGCGCGTGGTGCTCGACGGTGATCTGCCGCGTGACGACCGCAACGCCGTCGACGCGCTGCTCGCCGAGGTTTCCAAAGACCTCAAGGCAGCTCCCGAATCGAAGGACCGCAGATGATATACGTCAGCCGTCGGCCACCTCGAACGCCGTCACGTTGCGCGTCTTGCGGCTGAACTCCACGCCGATCAGGTGGATCGGCTCGCCCCGCCCGCGGTACTTGGCCGCGTAGCCGCGCTCCCGCAACTGCGCCAGCGCTCCCCCTGGCGGCGCCGTCTCCACCACCTTGAACTCGAACAGATAGACGTGGCCGCCGGTCCGCACCGCCATGTCCAGCCGCCCGCCCGCGCTCGACTCCTCCACCACGATGTCATACCCCAGCGCCGCGAAGTAGGAATAGAACACGCTCGCGTAGTACCCCTCGTAGCGGGCGATGTCGTTGTTGGTGTGCCACTCGTACGGGATGCCGGCGAAGAAGGCATGGAACAGCTCCCGCAGGCCGGCGCAGTCGTGCGCTGCCAGCAGGCGCGCCAGACGGATGCTGTTGGCGGTCTGCCGCCCGGCGTCCTGCACCAGGCGGCGCAACAGGACTTGATTCAGGCTCTGCCGCACTTCCCGGTTCGGATAGCCCAGCCGATACAGCGGCAGGCCGCCCAGCTCCTCCTTCCCCGTGATCGTCAGGTAGCCGGTCTGGAACAGCAGCGCCTCGGTGCCAATGTGCTCCACGTCGAATGCCGACAGCAGGTCCGCAGTGCCGACCATCTCCTGCAGCGAGACCGAGGAGATCCGCCGCTCGAACAGCGTGTCGACCAGGAACGACGGCGTGCCGGTCTCGAACCAGTGGGCGGCGAACTCGCGGCGGCGCAGGAGCAACAGCACGTCGAAGGGGTTGTAAACCGATTCCTCGCCCAGCCAGCGATAGCCGTCGTACCAGTCGCGCACCCGTTCCCGGTCCAGTCCGTCGAGTTCCGGGGCGAACACGGTGTCCAGGTCACCTTCCGTGTAGCCGCAGATCGACGAGTAGGCCGGGTCCAGCGTGATGTCGATGAGGTTGTTGAGATCGGAGAACAGACTCACCTTGGAGAACTTGCTCACGCCGGTCAGGAACGTGAACCGCAGGTGCGCGTCGCTCGACTTGATCACCGCGTACACGCCGCGCAGGTAGTCGCGGTTGGCGCGCGCCGCGGCCGGCGTTCCCAGCGCGTCCAGGATCGGCTTGTCGTACTCGTCCACCAGCACCGCGACCCGCTGCCCGCTGCGTTCGTGCAGCGATCTGATCAGATAGCCGAACCGCTCCGGCGCGGTGTCGTAGCGGGGGCGCACGCCGGCCGCCTGCTCCAGGCCGTCCAACTGCGCGGCCAGGTTGGCGTGCAGCAGGCCCGGTTCCCGGAAATGACCGCTGCCGAAGTCCAGCCGCACCACCGGATTGCGTTCCGACCAGCTCCAGCCGGCGTGGATTTGCAGCCCGGCGAACAGCGGCTCGTTGCCCTCGAACAGCTCCTTCAGCGTGTCCAGGAACAGGCTCTTGCCGAACCGACGCGGGCGCGACAGGAAGTAGTGCTTCCCTTCGTGGAGCAGCCGTTGCAGGTAGGCGGTCTTGTCCACGTAGTAGCAATTCTCCTCCCGCAGCTCGCGGAAGGTCTGGATGCCGATCGGCAGCCGGCGCCTGGACATCGACTCCCATCGTACCACGTCAGCCGCGCGCGGTTGAGGCATCTTCGATCAATGAGTGTTTTCGGGTTGACCGGAAAGCGCTCATGAGTATATTCTGACATACCCGAAAACGCTCATGCCCGCGCCGCGCTACCTCACCCACGCCGTCACCGCCGACCTCGCCGAGCGCATGGTGTTCGTCGGCGGGCCGCGCCAAGTCGGCAAGACCACGTTCGCGCTGTCGCTGCTCGGGGCAGGGAGCGACGAGTCGTCGCCGGCCTGCCTGAATTGGGATCATCTCGCCGACCGGGAGGCGATCCTGGCCGCGCGCCTCCCGCCGGGCCAGCCGCGCGTCATCTTCGACGAGCTTCACAAGTACGCGGAATGGCGCGGCCTGATCAAGGGCCTCTACGACACGCACCGGTCATCGATCTCGTTCCTGGTAACCGGCTCGGCCCGGCTGGACTACTACCGCAAGGGCGGCGATTCCCTGCAGGGGCGCTATCACTACTACCGCCTCCATCCGTTCACCCTGCCGGAAGGCGGCCACCTCACCGAGACTCGATCGGTCGACCATCTGCTGCGGTTCGGCGGGTTTCCGGAGCCGTTCCTGCGCGGCGAGGAGCGCTTTCACCGCCGCTGGCTGCGCGAGCACTCCGCCCGCGTCGTGCACGAGGACCTGCGCGATCTGGAGCAGGTCCGCGACGTATCACGGCTCGATCTGCTGCTGGCCCACCTGCCCGCCTGCGTGGGAGCGCCGCTGTCGGTCAACCGCCTGCGCAAGCTCCTGCAGGCGTCGCATGACAGCGTCGAACGCTGGATCGCGGCGTTCGAGCGGCTCTACCTCTGCTACCGGGTGCCGCCGTTCGGGTCAACCTCGATCAGGGCCGTGCGCAAGGAACGGAAGCTCTATTTCTGGGACTGGTCGCGCGTGGACGATCCCGGCGCCCGCTTCGAGAACCTAGTGGCCGGCCATCTGCTCAAGTACTGCCACTTCATCGAAGACACCGAAGGGTACGCGATGGAGCTGCGCTTCCTCCGCGATACCGACGGGCGCGAGATCGACTTCGTCGTGCTGCGCGACGGCCACCCGGAGTTCGCCGTCGAGTGCAAGAGCGGCGCGCGCAACGTGGCCCCCGCCTGCCGCTACGTGCGGCGCCGCACCGCCATTCCCCGCTTCTATCAGGTGCACCTGGGCGACGCGGACTTCGGCGACGCCGACAGCGACGTGCGCGTGCTGCCGTTCCGGACCTTCTGCCGCGAGCTGGCGCTGCCGTAGCCCGCCTCCGGCAGTCGGCGCCGTCGCGGCGAAGCGGGTGCCGGCGCGCTGGGGCATCCGGCGGCGTTCCGGCCGGCGCGGCGTCGTCGCCGCCGGGCGCGACGAACAGGTCGTGCGGGCCGGTCATGGGACGCGCTCGAACTTCTGCAGGCGCTGCTCGTCGGCCACGTACAGGTCGCCGTGCGAGTCGGTGCAGATGCCGTGCAGGAACGACGGAAACCGCCCGGGCGGCTCGCCCCGTTCCCCCCACCGCGAGATCACGGCGCCGTGCGGATCGTAGATGGTGATGCGCTGGTGGCACTCGGCCACGTAGACCGTGCCCTCGCCGTCGACGTGCACGTCCATCGGCTGACGCAGGTCGCCGGCGCCCCACACCGCCAGCAGGCGGCCGTCGCGGCCGAACAGTTGCAGCCGGTGGTTCTCTCGGTCTACCACCACCAGCCGGCCGCGCCGGTCCAGCGCCAGGCTGTGCGGCAGATCGAACTGCCCGCCGTCGCTGCCGGCGGCGCCGAAGGAGAGCTCCGGCGCGCCGTCGGTCGAGAAGCGGTGGATGCGCGCGTTGCCGTAACCGTCGGCGACCCATATGGCGCCGGTGTCGGGATCGACGACCGCCTGGCACGGCTTGTCGAACGGCTCGCCCGGCGCGCCGGCCCGGTCGACGGTCCCCAGGGTCCGCAGCAGGCGGCCGTCGCGGCTGAAGACCCGCACCGTGTGGTCGTTGCGGTCGGTGCAGAGCACGCGCCCGTCGCCGCTGACCGAGACGTTGTGCGCTTCGGCGAACACGCCGGCGCCCCACGAGTCCACGAAGCGGCCGTCGCGCTCGTAGACGAGGACCTCGCCCACCGGGTCTCGCTGGAAGGCGTACAGCCGGTCGCGGTCGGCGTCGCCGGCGCCGACCGCCACGCCGGTCACCATCCCGCCGGGCTCGCGGCCGTCCGGCCCCGTGCCCCAGCCGGGCACCGGGCGGTAGCGATGGCTGCCCGAACCCCAAACGCGCGTGTCCCGATCATGCTCGCTCACCCGCATCCTCCTGACGCCGGTCACGTGTTCACGGTTTGCGGCGTTCGGTCAAGTGGATCGATCCGGGCGGTTGCAGGGGCCGCCCGCCGCGGGTTATCAACGGAGGCCATGAACGCATGGGCAACGCCGAAGTCCGCGATCGTCGTGCTGGCCGGTACGGGCCTGCTCATGGCTTGCGCCGGACACGTCTCGTCACAGGCGCCGGCGGCCGGCGCCGGCGCCGGCTCGTCCGGCCGTGTCCTGGAGCTGGCGGCGGGGGTCCAGATCTGCCGGATACCCAATCCCCGCCATCCGGACTCCGCGTTTGCCGTCACCAAGTCGAAGTCGGACCGGCACGGCGACTACCACGTCACGTGGCGATGCCAGGAGTCCTGTGACGACTGGCGCGAGTGCCACGTGCCGGACCGGTCCGTGCGCGGCGCTCCCAGACGGGCGCTGGCGTTCGTGGTCGACGGCATGGGCGGCCACGTGTCATACGCGACCGACCGCGGCGGCGACCAGACGCTGCTGCTGCACGGCGGCTTGGGCGGGACCGGCTATCTGTCGCCGCTGGCTCAAGCGATCGAGGAGCGCTCCGAGGCCGGCACCGTCATGGTGCGGTGGGAGCCCGGTTTCCGGGGCACCTGGGGATGGTTCACCCGCACCTCGGCCGAAGCGTCCCGCATTCCGAACCTCACCGGACGCGTCGCCAGCGTCATCGCCTGGGTGCACGAGCATCTGGCGGGGCCCGGAGCGTTCGGCACCGTCGGGTGCAGCATGGGCACGCAGGCCACGTTCGGCGCCGTCTACTGGTACGACGTGGACGACGTGGTCGATTACCAACTGTTCAGCGGCGGGCCGCCGCTCTGGGACATCAACGCCGGCTGCGGCCTGCGCACCTACACTTCGGGCCGTTGCGATCTGGATGCCGGCGTCGTCTGCAGCGCCGACGCCGATTGCGCCGCTCTCGGGGAAGGGAGCCGTTGCGACCTGCCCCGTCCGATTCCGAACTTCCGGCTGTATCAGGCCGTGATCAACCACGTGCACGCCACGCAGGCCTGCGCCATCCCGCGACGGGGCGCGGCCGCCGAACCCTACGCCCCGTTCGACGAGAGCGGCTTAGCGTTCGCCGACGGCGACTGGGACATCGACCATCCGGTCGACTTCGCCATGGACGTGCGCGGCCGCGACGGCGACGAGAACTGGGCGTTGGGAGACACCATGCGGGTGTTCGAAGACATCGAGTCGGCGGCCGGCCACGACAAGCGCTGGAACGCCACGGTCGGCTCCAACCACTGCGGCGCCCTGTTCGACGGCGTGGCGCTGGAGATGATCCTGTCGCGCATGGGCTTGCGGTAGCGGGTAGCGGAGCAGCCGGCGGCAAGGAAGCTTAGCCGGCGGCATGTAGCGTTTCGCGGGCGCGGGGTATACTCGCCGCATGCGTATCACGCAGGTCGGCTCGGCTCTGGTCGAGTCGTCGTGGGTTCTGATCAGGGTGCGCACCGACGCGGGCATCACCGGCCTTGGCGAGGCGTACCACGGCGCCGGCGTGCACCAGATCGCCGTCGACGATCGTCTGACGCGCGCGCTCATCGGCCGGGACCCGCGCGACGTCAACGCGCTGTTCCGGGACATGATGGGCGCCATGTCCGCCTCCGGCTACTACCAGGGGGCGGTGATGAGCGCCATCAGCGGCATCGAGATGGCCCTGTGGGACATCGCCGGCCAAGCGTGCGGCCAGCCGATCTGGCGGCTGCTGGGCGGGCGCTACCGGGACACGGTCCGCGTCTACGCCGATTGCCACGCCGGCGACGAGGAGACCCCCGCATCGTACGCGGCCAAGGCGCGGGCGGTGGAGGCGTGCGGCTTCAGCGCGTTGAAGTTCGACATCGATCCGCTGCCGCAGATGCGCGACCGGCACAGCAAGGGGCTCAGTACCGCGGAGATCGATCACTACGTCGCGGTGGTGACGGCGCTGCGCGAGGGGATCGATCCGGCCACCGAGCTGGCCATCGACGCGCACTGGAACTATCCGCCGGTCGATATCCTCAAGGTCGCCCATCGCCTGGAGGGGCTCGACCTGCTGTGGCTGGAGGACCCGATCCCGCCGGAGAACGTCGCCGCCATGCGCGAGGTGAAGCGCCGCACCCGGCTGCCGATCTGCACCGGGGAGAACTTCTACACCCGGCACGGCTTCCGCGAGTTGGTGGAGACCCAGGCGGCCGACATCATCTGCCCGGATCTGGCCAAGGCGGGCGGTCTGGCCGAGGGCCAGCGGATCGCCGAGCTCGGCGATCTCTACTACCTGCCGCTGGCGCCGCACAACGTCTGCTCCCCGGTCGGCACGTACGCGATGGCGCACGTCTGCGCCGCGGTACCCAACTTCCTGGTGCTGGAGTATCACTTTCACCATGATCCGCACTGGCCCGGCTACGTACGCGCCGCAGAGCCCGACGCCAGTCCGCTCGGGCCGGACGGCCACCTGATCCGGGACGGTCAGGTGCGGCTGACCGAAGCGCCCGGCCTGGGACTCGTCGCCGATGAAGCGCACGTGCGGGCCCGGCTGCGCGAGGACCTGGGCTTCCTGAGCCGATAGAAGCCGCGCGCCGCCGACGCGAAGGATGCGAAGCGAGGAACCATTGCGATGAACACCCTGGATCCCGTCACGATGGCGGACTGGCAGATCAGCGAGGCCGCCGAACGCGGCATGAAGAGCGTGCAGCGGCTCGCGGCCGAGCTGGGGCTCGAACCGCGCGAGACGCTGCCGTACGGCCACCACGTCGCCAAGGTCGACCAGGCGCGCGTGCTGGAGCGGCTCGCGAACGCCCCGGACGGCAAGTACGTCGACGTCACCGCCATCACCCCCACCACGTTGGGCGAGGGCAAGACCACCACCACGATCGGTCTGGTCCAGGGGCTGGCCGCCATCGGCAAACGGGTCGCCGGCGCGATCCGCCAGCCGTCGGGGGGGCCGACCTTCAACGTCAAGGGCTCGGCGGCCGGCGGCGGACTGGCGCAGTGCATTCCGCTGAACGATCTCAGCCTGGGGCTGACCGGGGACATCGACGCCGTCACCAACGCCCACAACCTGGCGATGGTCGCGCTGACCAGCCGCATGCAGCATGAAGCCAACTACGGCGACCGGACCCTGGCCCGCAAGAAGCTCCGGCGCCTGGACGTCGACGCCCGCACCGTGACCATGGGATGGGCCATCGACTTCAGCGCGCAGGCGCTGCGCGACATCGTCATCGGGCTCGGCGGCCGGATGGACGGGCTCATGATGCGCAGCCGATTCCAGATATCGGTGTCGTCGGAGGTGATGGCGATCCTGGCCGTGGCCGCCGACCTGGCCGACCTGCGGTCGCGGTTGGGGCGCATGGTGGTGGCCCGCGCCCGCGACGGGAGCGCGGTCACGACCGCGGACCTGGAGGTGGACGGCGCCATGGCCGCCATCATGGCGCGCGCGATCAACCCCAACCTGATGCAGACGGTCGAGGGCCAGCCGATACTGGTGCACGCCGGCCCGTTCGCGAACATCGCCATCGGCCAGTCGTCGATCATCGCCGACCGCGTCGGGTTGAAGCTCGCCGACTACCACGTGACCGAGAGCGGATTCGGCGCGGACATCGGCTTCGAGAAGTTCTGGAACCTCAAGTGCCGGCTCAGCGGACTGAAGCCCGACTGCGCGGTGGTGGTGGCGACGATCCGGGCGTTGAAGATGCACGGCGGCGGCCCGCGGGTGGCGCCGGGCAAGCCGCTGGATGCGGCCTATACGGAGGGCAACCCGGCGCTGGTGGAGCGGGGGGTCGCCAATCTGCTGGCGCACGTCGCTACGGTGCGGAAGAGCGGCTTGCCGGCGGTGGTCTGCATCAACCACTTCGTCACCGACACCGACGAGGAGGTGGCGCTGGTGCGGCGGGCTGTGGAGGCGCAGGGAGCCGCCTGCGTGGTGAGCCGCCACTGGCGTCACGGCGGCGCCGGAGCGCGCGAGCTGGCGGAGGCGGTGGCCGCGGCGTGCGATGAGCCGGCCGACTTCCGCTATCTCTATCCTGAAACGCTGCCGCTGCGGGAGCGCATCGAGCGGATTGCGACCGAGGTGTACGGCGGCGCCGGCGTCACCTATCGACCGGAGGCCCGAGCCCGGTTGGCGGAGGTGGAGTCGCAACCGGAACTGGCGGGATTCGGGACCTGCATGGTCAAGACCCACCTCAGCCTCAGCCACGACCCGGCGCTGAAAGGGCGGCCCACCGGCTGGGAGCTGCCGGTGCGGGACATCCTGCTCTATCACGGCGCGGGACTTGCGGTGCCGGTCGCGGGCGACGTAACGCTGATGCCGGGCACCGCCTCCGACCCGGCGTTCCGCCGCATCGACGTCGACGCGGCCACCGGTCGCGTCACCGGTCTGCATTGACCGGTGCGCGTCGGCGGGTCTGACGGTTACGGCGCGGGCTGGGCCTGCAGTCGGTCGGAGTACTCGAGCAGCCGGTCCATGTAGGCGAACAGCCGGTCAGCGTACGCGAACAGCCGGTCGGCATCCTGAAGGACCGCGTCCTCGACGATCCCGGTGGCAGATCCGGTGGAAGGCCCGGCGGAAGACTCGGTGCCGGCGGCGCCCGCCAGCTCGGCGGCGGCCGCATCCGTAGCGCCGGCTATCCCGGTAGCGACCGTATCGGCGGCGGCGTCGACCGCCGCCCCGGCTGCACCCGCCCCGGCGGCCGCCTCGGCGGCGACCGCGCCGGCGGCACTTTCGGCGGCGCCGGTCAGCTCCGCGGCAACCTGATCCGCGGCGCTCGACACCGTATCGCCTACCGAGCCGGCGGCGTCGGAAAGCTCGCCGGCGGCGGTGGTCAGCTCCGTGGTTACCTCATCGACGGCACTGGCCAAGTCATCGGCGGCGCCGGTCAACGATGCGCCCACCTCGCCGGCCGCGGCGGACATCTGGCCGGCGATATCGTCGACCGTGGTGCGGACCGTCTCCGCCGTCGCGGCGACGGCGGTCGTGGCCGTCGCCACGGCGCGCAAGGACGTGCGCAGCGGCTGGTAGAGGATTATCACCAGCACGATGACGGCGACGTACACCCCCGTCATCCCCACGGCCTGCACGATGATCGCTACGTCTCGAATGCGCTGCACTGCGGTTCGTTGCACAGATTGCTCCTCTCCGGTACGGAGCCGTGTTCCGGCTCGACGAAGGCGCTTGCGGGTTTCGGTGTCCGGTTCGGATCGCCGTGTGATCGGATTACTTGGTATTACAGGTATCACGTGGAGCCGCCGGGCACCGCCACGGCGGCGCCGCGTTCCGCGGACGCGTAGATGCTGTCCAGGATGCGCTGGATCACCAGCGCCTGGCGCAGGGTGGTCTTGGGAGGTCCGCCGCCGCGGATGGCCCGGCAGAAGTCGGTCACCGGCCGGCGGTGCTGCAGCCGCGGGTCCTCGCTCCCTTCCCAGATCACGCGGCTCGCTACGCCGTCCGCGTCGGTCGCCGTGTCCAGGACGATCCGCTTGTGCCCGCGCGGCTCCATCCGCAGGCGCAGTGACCCGCGGCTGCCGATCACCTGCCACGCCTGCTCGCTCCGCACGGCGCTGAACTCGCTCCGTTCCAGGTGGAGCGCCGCGCCGCCCGCGCAGAGGATCAGCGCGGTGTAGTGGCTCTCGCCATCGGAGCCGGGCGCCACGCGGGACGCCAGGTGTCCGGCGACCGGCCAAGTGCGGGCCAGGGTCAGCTCCGGCCGCAGCCGCCAGCCGGTGAGCCCCAGCAGGTAGTCGAGGTCGTAGGAGGTCCAGTTGGCGGCGATGCCGCCGCCGTTCAGCGTGCGGCTCACCCGCCACGGCGGCGGCGCGGTGTCGGGCGGCGCCGCCGCGCCTTGCAGCACGCGGCAGTAGACCTCACGCAGATCGCCCAGCTCGCCGGCGGCGACGCACGCCGCGGCGGCGTCGCTGGATTCGTAGAAGCGGCGCCGGGAGGAGCAGCAGGCGGCGATCCGGTCGCCCTGAGCGGCCAGCATCATCTCCACCTCGCCGGCATGCATTGCCGGCGGCTTCTCCACCAGCACGTGCTTGCCGGCCGCGAGCGCCTGCACGGCGATCTGAGCCCGTCCCGCCGCGGGCAGGGCCAACACCACCGCCTCCACGTCGGGATCGGCGATCAGCGCTTCCGGCGCGGCGTAGGCCCGCCCCGCCCCGAACCGGTCGGCTGCCTCCTGCGCACGGCCGGCGATCCGGTCGGCGACCGCGGCCAGCGTGACCTCCGGCGCCTCCGCCGCCGCGCGCAGGTGAATCGTGCCGATGACCCCGCAGCCGATGACGCCAAGCCGCACCGAATCGCTCATTCCCGCATCATCCTACGGCGGTGCGCGCCGCGTCGACCGGTCACGCCGGCGTCGAAGCTGGCGTCGGCCGCAACGATCGGCGATACTGGGAGCCGGCTCATGAGTCACCCGGCCGACTTCCACGACGCGCATCTCCGCCACTGGCAGGACGCCGAACTGCTCTTTCGGCACGATCGCTGGGCGAATGCGGATCAGTTGTACGGGCTCAGCGCCGAATGCGGCTTGAAGGCGGTCATGCGCCTCTTGGAAATGCCGGTCGGGCAACATGGAGTGCCGACCAAGCGGGAACACAGGGCGCACATGCCGCAACTCTGGGCCGAGTTCACGGCGTTCGTCCGCGGTCGCGGGCGCAGCACCACGGCGGCGGTTCTGGCATGGCATCTGGCGCGCAACGGCGAGCACGTGCTGGTGGTCGATCTGGACCTGGAATCGCCCGGGCTGTCGTCCGCCATGCTCGATCCGGCGGCACGCCCGGAGTTCGGCGTCACCGATTGGTTCGTGGAGGACCTGGTCGGACAGGGCGACTACGTGTCCGAAAGAATGGCCGCAGCTCCGGCGTGGGCGCAGGAGCTCGACGGCGACGTGCGCGTGGTTCCCGCTCACGGCAGCGAACCCGGTGAATATCTGGCGAAGTTGGGTCGGGTCTACCTGGACATCAAGGTTCCCTGGACGGTTCGCCTGGAACGACTGTTGTCGCGGTTGGAAGAGAGGTACGAGCCGTCGATCGTGCTGCTGGAAAGCCGCAGCGGCCTGCACGACATCGCCGCTGCTACGGTGACCGACCTCGGTGCGCAGGTCCTGCTGTTCGCAGTCGACGCCGAGAGCCACTGGACCGACTACGCCGTGCTGTTCCGCCACTGGCAGACGCATGGCTTGGCTCCGAGGATCAGGGAGCGGCTGTCGATCGTCTTCGCCCTGACCCCGGAGATCGACACGGAGCGGTACCTCCGGCGGTTTCGGGAGCAGGCGTGGAACCTGTTTCGCGAACGCCTGTATGACGACATCGAGTCCGGCGACTCCCGGGAGGAGTTTTCGTTCGATCTCCACGAAGAAGGCGCGCCGCACGACCCGATCGCCATCCACTGGAACAGAGGGCTTGCGGCCGGAGCGTCGCTGCGCGATCTGGACCGGGAACAGACGACGGCGGCCTACACGAAGTTCCTGAGTCGGTTCGACGAGCTCGCCGACAGCCGAAACGGAGAAACGTCGTGAGCCGGACAATCGACGTCGAGACGGCGCGCGAAGCGCTGGCCGAGCTGCCGGACGGCACCAGCCACGGCGACCGGCCGGCGCCCACGCAGGTCTACCTGCCGGCGCCCACGCAGGTCTACCTGCCGCGATCTCACCTCAAGGCGTTGCATCCGGACAACCAGTTGGTGACCGGCATGCGCGGCGCGGGAAAGACCTTCTGGTGGGTAGCGCTCCAGGACAAGGCGGTACGTGCTCTGGTCGGTCAACAATCGGGGCGATCCCCGATGGGCGAGAGCACGGAGGTGCGAACGGGGTTTGGCGTCCGGCCGGCGCCCGACGAGTACCCGAGCAAGGACGTGCTGAGGCCTTTGATGTCGGCCGGCGTCGAGCCCAGGTCGATCTGGAGAACCGTGCAGGCGTGGCAGCTCGCCGGCGGTGCGCATGATCTGCGGAAGCGGCGTTCGTGGCCGGAGCGCGTAGCGTTCGTCGATCGCAATCCGGAGGTGATCGACCGGCTGTTTCACGAACGAGACGTGGAATTCGATCGAAGGGGCGCCTATCTGGTGATACTGTTCGACGCCCTGGATCGCTGCGCCGATGACTGGAAGGAGATGTATCCGGCGATCCGCGGTCTGCTGCAGACCGCCCTCGACATGCGCGCGTACCGCCGCCTGCGCGTCAAGGTCTTCCTGCGGTCGGACCAGGTCGACGAGAGCCGGATCGCCGACTTCCCCGATGCCTCGAAGGTCCTTGCCTCGGCCGTCGAATTGAGCTGGCCGCGACGCGAGCTGTACGGTCTGTTGTGGCACTTTCTCGCCCACGGACGGCATGGGGAGCGCTTTCGGAGCTTTCTCACCCCCCACGACTGGTCGGTGCTCAGAGCGGGCGATCAATCGGTATTCTCCGCCCCGCGGACCATCTTCAAGGAGGATGACCAACGCGGCAAGTTTCATGACATCGCCGGCAAGTGGATGGGCCGCGGTCCCAAACGAGGGTTCCCGTACACGTGGATCCCGAACCACCTTGCCGATACCGAGGGCAGAGTGAGCCCGCGGTCGTTTCTCGCCGCGCTGCGAAGGGCGGTGGAGGATACCCGGGACGAGCACCCCGAGCACCGGTACGCTCTGCACTATGAAAGCATCAAGCGCGGTGTCCAGGAAGCGTCGAGGATACGTGTCAACGAGATGCGGGAGGACTATCCGTGGATAGACCGGGTGCTGACTCCGCTTGCCGGCAGGGTCGTACCCTGTCCGTTCGATGACATCGCCGAGCGTTGGCGCAGCGAGGGCGTTCTCGACCGCTTGCGCGGGGAAACCGAGCAGGACGAAGTGAAGCTGCCGCCGCGTCACGTCGAGCAAGGGCCGGACGGCGTGCGCACGGATCTGGAGTCGCTCGGCGTCTTTCTGCGGTTGCGTGACGGCCGCGTGAACATACCTGACGTCTTTCGGGTAGGGTATGGTCTGGGCCGACGCGGCGGCGTGCGGCCGATTCGGTAGCGATCATGCATAGCAGCTTTCTGCGAGGGTCCGATTTTCGGGTCACCTGCCGGCGCGCGGCGGTAGCGCACGAGCGGTTCTTCGGTGACCTGCGCGCCACCGATCGGGTGGGCCTGCTCGCGCCCGGCGGGATCGACGGCCTGGGGGCGTGTCTGCTGCTGCTGGCCCACGTCACCGCGTTCTACGACCGCTACCGGGCGTCCGGCGGGGAGTTCTTCGCCTATCCGGACTACTACACGTTCCAGCGGCGGACGCCGGCCGCATCGTACTCCATGTTCGACGTATGGCCGGGGCACAAGGACGTGCCGGTGCCGGCGGATGCCGGAGCGACGCTCGACGCGATCCTGGACCGCGCGATCACGGTGCTGCTGGTTCCCGACGGGACCGCCGCCGCGGCGCGGTTCACGCCGGTGCGGATGGCCGGCGCGAAGCGGAACATCCGCCGGTGCTATGCCTATGGCGCGACCGGCTCCGTGGAGCGGCCGGCGCTGCAGGTCGCCTGTGACCGCCCCGAACCGGCCGAGTGGGCCAGGACCGTGCTGGATTCGATCCCGGCGTCCGACGCGGCGTCCGGCGGCGAGGTGCGCGGCCACTGGCTGCGGGTCGTCGAACGCGGCGCGATTCCCGAGCAGTCGTTCGCCGAGGTCCCGCTGCAGCGGGCGCTCGGTCTGATCGGCTGAGCCAGGGCCGTACCGGAGATCGTCAGCGATGAGTCAGCGGCTCTTTCCGATCCGGCACAACGAGGCGGAGGCGGTCCTGGTGCGCATGTTCGATCCGCGGCGCCACCAGCTCAGCGACTGGCGGATCGACGGCGCCGATTCGGCGGAGGTCGAACAGACCTTCCATTCGGTCCAATGCCGGTGGCCCGGCGGCCGTCCGCTGGCGGCGGCGATGCGCCGCGAGGTCGAGATCGACGTAGACGGTTACGACCTGCTGGTGCTCTGCGTGCAGTCGATGCGATCGACCGCGATCACCGTGCGCGCTACCGTCGACGGATCGCCGCGCGTGATCGTCGATCGCGCCGCCGGCATCGATGCGGGTCAGGAGCTGGAGGGAGCGATCGGCGGACGCCGCATCTCCAGCCTCGAGATCGAGCTCACGGACCCGGGCGCGACGCCCGGCACGGCCGACCTGTTCTGGCTCGGCGTGACCGACGGCGCGGCGCGCGCGGCGCGCCGCGCGCGCGTCCTGCCATACCCCGACGACTGGCACGACCTGCTGCTGCCCGACGGCGCCGACCTGCCCGCCGCCGAGCCGCGGCTCGGCCTGTTCTTCGACGCCGCCGACCTGGAGCGGCTGCGGTCGCGCGTACGGGGGCCGACCTGGGGGCCGGTCTACGGACGCCTGCGCGACCTGGCCCATGCGTACCGGGGCAGCGAGCCGTGGCGCGGCATCGGCCGCACCGTCAACAACTACCCGGTGCGCAACGGCCACCGCACCGACGGGCTCAACGAGCGCCACAACTGGATCGACATCGCGGCGATGCGCACGTGCGCCTTCGTGGGCCTGCTGGATGGCGATCGGGAACTGATGCGCGTCGCGCTCCATCACGCCCTGGCCGCCGCCCACTGCGACGTGTGGACGCCCGGCTTCATGAGCACCATGCCGGGATCGAGCTGGGAGACGCGCGCCTTCAGCGAGTACCGCTACGCGATCAACTCCATCTTCGCCTGGGACTGGGCGGGGTCGCTGCTGACCGGCGCGGGCCGGGAGCTGCTGGCGCAGGCGGTGTCGATCAAGGCGATGCCGTGGATGCAGCAGACGCTGATGCGCCACCCGTACGTGCGCGGCAACAACCAGGGCATCTTCTTCGCGTTCGGCGGCATCGTGGCCAGCGTGGCTCTGGCCCGGCACTGGCCGTACGGCGGCGATTTTCTGGAACCGTTTCGCGCGGCGCTCGACCAGACCGTGCGCGCCTACTACGCGGCCGACGGCGGCACGTACGAGGGGATCGGCTACGCGACCGGATCCCTGCAGCAGGCGCTGGCCGGCTACCTGCTGTACGCCCGGCACCGCGGCGTGCCGTTGGCGGACGTCGTTCCCGACGTCGCCGTGCGTTCCGTCGACTACCTCACCGCGATGCTGAGCACCGAGCCGCCGATCGGCGCCGTGATCAAGCACTCCGACGGCGGCCGGGCCGGCGTCTGCGTGGCGCCCGGATCGCTGGGGCTGCTCTGCGCGCTGTCGGACGATCCGGCGGTGCCGGCGCTGCTGGCCGGCGTCAACGAGGCGTTGCCCCGGGCCAACTATGCCCCGGAACACGAGCTGAACATCATGTACGGCCCGGATGAGCTGCCGCCGCCGTCCGCGCGGCCGCCGGTGTTCCGCAACCTGACGGTGACCGGCCTGCTGTGCTCGAACCGGCCGACCCCGCACGGGCCGGTGCGGGTGCAGGTCATCGGCGGCCCGGCGCGCGCCGGGCACGGCCATGACGACCGCGGCAGCTTCGTCCTGGAGGCGTTCGGCGACGAGCTGGCGGTCGACCGCGGCCAGATGCGGTACGTCGATCCGCGCTCGTCGATCATCAAGTACGCCCGCTACCACAACCTGGCGGTCCCGCACGCGGACGACGGCACGCCGCTGCGGCAGCGCAATCCCTGTCCGGTCGCCACGGCGCCGGAAGGTCAGGGGGACCGGCGCCGCCTGCGCTGCCGGGTCGACCTGAGCGGCGTCTGGCCCGCGCCGGTCACCGACGCCGAACGCCTGTTGGATTCGGACGATCCGGCGCGCATCGCGGTCACCGACCGGCTGCGTCTGGACCGGCCGCTGGCGGTCGGCTTCTACCTGCACAGCCGGTATGCATGGGAGCGCCGCGGGCGCGGCTGGGTCACTCAGGGCGCGCACGGCCGGCTCACGGTCACGCCGCGCTGGCGGCCGCGGCGGCAGGAGGGCGGAGCAGACTTCGTCCTGGGCACCGGGGAGCCGGCGTATCGCCTGCTGCTGGTGAGCGCGGTGGCGGCCGAGCACACGCTGGTGACCGATCTGCAAGTGGAACCGGGCGCGTAGGAGCCCCGGCGCCGGCCGGAGCGGCGCCGACTCAGCTACCCCATGAGGTAGCCGCGGTCGATCCGGTCCATGGCCGCGCAGCCGATCAGCGCCATTGTCCGACGTATCTCATCGGCCAACAGCTCGATGGCGTAGTCGACGCCCGGTTCGCCGCCGGCGCCCAGGCCGTACAGGTAGAAGCGGCCGGCCATGCAGGCGTCCGCGCCCAGCGCGACCGCCTTGACGATGTCGCTGCCGCGGCGCACGCCGCCGTCGCAGATCACCGCCGCCCGGCCGGCCACGGCGTCCACGACCGGCGCGACCAGGTCGACGGGAGCCGGCGCGCCGTCGAGCTGGCGCCCGCCGTGGTTGGAGAGCACGATCGCCTGGCAACCGCGTTCGGCCGCCAGCGCGGCGTCGGCCACCGACTGGATGCCCTTGATCACCAGCGGGCCGTCCCAGAGCGTGCGCAGCCAGTCGAGGTCGCGCCAGTTCACGGTGGGGTCGAACTGGGACTTGATGTATTCGGCAAGCGCCACCGGCGTGGAGCCGTCGGCGGACGACCGCCCCCGGAAGTTGGCCAGCATGATCGGTTCCGAGCGTATGAAGTCCCAGGTCCACCCCGGCCGCCGCAGGCCGTCGAACAACGTGCGCCACTCCAACTGCGGCGGCAGCGTGAAGCCGTGGCGCACGTCGCGTTCCCGCCGTCCGAGGGAGGCGACGTCGACGGTCGGCATCAGCACGGCGTACCCGGCGGCCCGGGCGCGCTGCACCAGCTCCCGCACCACGCCGCGGTCGCGTTGCAGGTAGAGCTGGAACCAGAGCGTGCCGCCGGTGACCGCCGCCACCTCCTCGATGGAGCGGGTGCTCATCGTGGACAGGCAATAGGGGAGGCCGGCGCGGGCGGCGGCGCGCGCCACGGCCAGCTCCCCCTGCGGATCGGCGATGCGGGTGAACCCGGTCGGCGCCAGCACCAGCGGGATGGGGAGCCGCTGCCCCAGCAGCGTGACGCCGGTGTCGACGGCCGACATGTCACGGAGCACGCGCGCCGCGAACCATCGGCGGCGGTAGGCGGCGGTGTTGGCGCGCAGCGTCACCTCGTCCTCCGCGCCGCCGTCGATGTAGCCAAACACGCCGCGCGGCAGCCGCCGCCGCGCCAGGCGGCGCAGCTCGGCAATGTTCAACGCCTGCGCGCGCAGCCGCTCGCCGCGGGTGCGCGTGCGGCGCCGGAAGCGCATCACCGAGCGGAGCGTTCGCAGCATGCCGGCAGGTCCGGGTCCGGGCGCTACGCGCCCAGGAAATTCGCCAGACGCGGCGTGTCGAGCGTGCGGGTGAGCCGGAACGAGCCGGCCGGACCGTTGGGGTGGCCCATGTAGATGAAGACGTGCTGCACGCCGGCGGCGGCGTCGATGACCGCGCCCGCCGGATGGAACCCGTCGCCGTCCCGGTAGAAGCTGCCGCCGCGGCGGTACAGGGTCGTCTCCAGCCGCCACCGCGCCGATTCCCAATCGGCCGGATCGATGCTCCACAGGTCGACGCGCATCGCCTCGCGCCGGGAACGCACCACCTCCAGACGGCCGGTCACCGGGTTGAAGTCGAGGTCGACCGTGTCGATGCCGCGGCGGTTGCGCATGTTGGTCCGCTGCGTCTCCACGCGGCCGCCGGGCGCGCGCAAGCGCATCTGCAGATGATCGGTGCGGGTGATCTGATCCCGGCCGATCACCCACAGGCGGCCGTCGTGGAGCAGGGCCGCCGGTTCGTGCTGCCCGGCCCAGTCCGGCAGCCGGTGATCGATCCGCTCCCATGACCGGCCGCCGTCGCGCGAGCGGAGCACCACCAGGAACGGCCGGCCGTGGTCGCCGGGCGCGTCGACCGCGTTTTGGGAGTAGTTCGCGCCGTCGGTGCCGGCCGGCACGTAGCCGACGGTGTTGCCGAACGCCAGCAGGCCGTGGTCCGGGTGGTCGACGATGCGCGGCCCCAGGTAGACGATGTCGCCGGGCGTGGTGTCTTCCCGGAACGGCTCGCTCCGGTGCTCCCAGGTGACGCCGCCGTCTTCCGACCGGAACGCGCCGTAGTTGCAGAGCACCACCACCGTGCCGTCGCGGGCGGCGCCGATCGCGTTGAGATGCAGTTTGTACCCCTGCCGGCCGGGATTGAACGGCCCGAACTTGTAGCGGTGCGAGAGCGGCAGCTCGCCGCCGCGGTTGCGTTCCGCTCCCATCGCGTCGCGCAGGTCGTACGACTCGCTCCAGGTGGCGCCGCCGTCGGTCGATCGGGTCGCCATGGCGAAGGTCGAGTCGGCGCCGCCGCGTCCGGCCCCTTTCGGGTTGTGGCCGGGAATGCGGCGGTGGATCACGACCAGGGCGTCCCCGGCTGCGGTCGCCACCGGCCAGCCGACGTGGTCGTTGTCGCCGGGAGGGTTCACCGGCAGCGCCACGGGGGCGATCTCCATGAGCCCGGCCGCCCGCGCGCGCCGCAGCAGCGCCGCCTGCTCCGGCGAAGCCCTCATGGTGCGCCGTTCCAGGGCCCGCACCGCGGCATCGGCGTCGGTCATGCGGCGAATAGTAACAGCTTCGCCGATCGATCGATTCTGCCGATAGTCTAGGTGATGGCCGTTCGCTTGCTCCAGGTGGGAATCGTCTGCTGCCTGGTCGTCGCCGGCTGCGCGACCTGGACGGAGCCCCAGGAACAGATCGGCGAAGCTTCCTGGTACGGACCCGGCTTCCACGGCAGGAAGACCGCCAACGGCGAGGTCTTCGACATGCATGCGCGTACCGCCGCGCACCGCACGCTGCCGTTCGGCGCGCTGGTGCGGGTGACCCGGCTCGACACCGGCGCTTCCACCGTCGTGCGGATCAACGACCGCGGGCCGTTCAAGCCGGGGCGCGTCATCGACCTGTCGAACGGCGCCGCCCGCGACATCGACATGGTGCGGGACGGCGTGGCGCGGGTCAGGATCGACGTGCTCCGCCTGCCGTAGACGGCAGGCGGAGCAGCTCTCCGTTGGCCTAGAAGAAGTCCGCCCAGCGTGGCATCTTGGCGATCTCCGCCATCAGCTCGTCGCCGC
This sequence comes from Spirochaetia bacterium, assembly GCA_965203515.1. Classification (GTDB taxonomy): domain Bacteria; phylum Spirochaetota; class Spirochaetia; order SZUA-6; family Bin103; genus CATQHW01. The sequence continues at coordinate 1,392,290 of OZ241907.1, read as the reverse complement.
CGGCGTCCATCCAGTTGGCGACGTAGGCGTCCCATTCGGCGTCTATGTCGATCTCGCCGGTGACCGCCTTGGCAAAGAACTCGGCGGTCATGGTCTGCAGGGCTTCGCCGCGGCGCGCGGCGACTTCCCGGAAGTCGGTCTCATTGAAGATATCGAAGTACTCGGTCGCGAACGTCCGGCTCCGCACGCGGTCGCCGAACAGGTGGTTCAGTATCCAGTCCGTCTGCGGCGGCGGATAGGTGAACGCGAAGCTCTCCACCGGTTGGTAGTTGGGGTAGTTGGTGGGGAAGCCGCCGCGCGCCGGCGCGCCCGCGGGCCGCTGGTCGGGAGGGATCCGCCGCGTCTGCGACCGGTACGGCTCGCCCGCCCACTCCCAGTGGACGCCTTCCTGTCCGTGGTTGTACTCCCATTGAATCCACAGGTCGATGCCCTCGGTGGTGCCGTCGTCGAGCCGGTACTTGGTATTGACGATCCGCATCACCCGCTCGGCCTTGGCGTCGCTGAGGTTCTTGTTCATCACCTGCACTTGCGACCGCACGTAGGAGGTGCCGTACATGCCGGCGAACTGCTCGCCGCGCGGTCCGATCGGCGCGAACATCACCAGCTCGACGCCGTCGGAGACCTCCTGGTCGGAGATCATGTTGTCCGGGGGGCGGGCCGGCACGCGGCCGACGTAATTGTAGTTGGAGCTGTAGACCCCGAACGCGCCGGTCGCCGCCTTTTCCCAGCTCGCGCCGCGGTCGATGGTGAAGAACTCGCTGTCGATCAGGCCCATGTCCCACCAGCGCGCCGCCAGCTCCGTGAACTCCTTGAAGCGCGGGCTGACGTGGGCGATGTACAGTTCACCGTCCACGTACTGGTTGCGGTCCAGGTTCATGGTCGGCACGCCCAGTGCGCCCTGGATCGCTCCCCATGGCCACGAGTTGTAGGGCGAATCGTTCTGCGTGTAGGCGCCGTAGGGGATGGTGTCGTTCCGGCCGTTGCCGTCCGGATCGCCGTCGCGGTAGGCGACCAGCACGTCCTCGAGCCAGTCCAGGGTCAGGGCGTCGTTCTCGTAGTAGTGGATGCCGCGCGCCAGGAAGGTCTTGGTCCGGTCATAGTCCGGCAACTCCACGCCCAGCGCGTCCAGCCAGTCCTTGCGGGTGAACAGGTGGAACACCGACGCCATGCTGCCCTCGGCGATGGCGCCCATGGCGATCTGTTCGCCATCCGCGTCCGGCGCCCGATAGATCGTCCAGATGGCCGGATAGCGCTCGTCCATGGCGCGCGCGTAATCGGGCGCGTTGGCGCGCAGCATATCTTCCGGCAGGCCGCGGATCACCTGATCCTCGTACAGCGTCAGCGTGTTGAGGCAGCACGGCGCGCCGGTGTCCGGGAACTCGCCGGCGGCCACCATGATGCGCTCCGCTTCGCCGTCGAAGCGGGCCACCCCGTTCAGGGTGATCGTGACGTCGAACATCTCCTCGAGTTGGCCGATCCACCACGACTCGTCGGGCGTGTCGCCCAGCCACGTGATCTCCAGGTGGCCGTCGCCGGCCGCCGCCTCCTCCGCGCCGGTTGCCGGCAGGGCCGCCGGAACGGCCAGCGCCAGCGCCAGTGCCAGCGCGATCGCCATCGTCTTGTTTCGTCTCATCATCGATCCTCCTGTCGCGCGTTTCCGCGGCCGGCGCGGAAACGTCGTTTTGCGCTCTGCGGCTCCATGCTACCGGAAACCGGTCAGCCTTTCAGGGAGCCGACGAAGATGCCCTTGACCAGGTGCCGCTGGATGAAGGGGTAGACCAGGATGATCGGGCCGATCGTCAGCACCGTGACCGCGGCCCGCACCGACGGCAGCGGCAGCAGGTCGACCTCCTCCTCGAACGATGCCAGCTCCAGGCGCACCGCGGTCAGGTCCTGCAGCATGCGGCGCAGCAGGAACTGCAGCACGTGCTTGTCGCGGCTCCTGGTGAAGAGCAGGGCGTGGAACCACTCGTTCCAGTGGTCGACCGACGCCCACAGCACCACCACGGCGATGACCGGCGCCGACAGCGGCACGACGATGCGGACCAGCACCTGCAGGTAGTTGGCGCCGTCGATCAGGGCCGCCTCCTCGTACGCCAGGTCGAGCGTCATCAGGTAGTTGCGCATGATCACGATGTAGAAGCCGTTGACCATCACCGGCAGCACCAGCGCCAGGCGCGTGTCCATCAGCCCGAGCGAGCGCACGACCAGATAGAGCGGGACCAGGCCGCCGCCGAAGAACAGGGTGATCACCACGTACAGGGTCAGCAGGGTGCGGCCCGGCAGGTCGCGCTTCGCCAGCGGATAGGCCATCAGCAACGTGCACGCCAGCGTCAGGACGGTGCCGAGCACCACGCGCAGGATCGAGTTGACGTAGCCGACGCGGACGTTGCCGTACTGCGACACCGAGTACTGGTAGGCGTAGGTCGACCAGTTGTCGTTCCAGAACTTGAAGCCCAGGTGCACCAGCTCCTCGGGACCGGCGAATGAGGTGAGGACGATCCGCCAGAACGGGTAGACGATGGTGAAGCAGAACAGCAGCAGCACCGTCACGTTCACCACGCTGAAGGCGGCCTCGCCCGGCGTGCGCCGTCGCAGCCGAAGACCGGCGGGACCGGCCGTTGCCGGCCGGGAAAGGTCACCAGATGCCATACTGGTTGTATCTCTTGATGACGACGTTGGCGCTCACCAGGAGGGCCACGCCGATCGCGTTCTTGAACAGGCCCACGGCGGTCGCGTAGCCGAACTCGGCGCGCACGATGCCGACTCGGTATACGTAGGTGTCCAGGATGTCCGCTACTTCATACACCAGCGGGTGGTAGAGGTTGAAGACCTGATCGAAGCCGGCGTTGAGCAGCCGGCCCACCTGCAGGAGGAAGACCACGGTGATCACCGGCACCAGCGACGGGACCGTGACGTGCCGGGCGATGCGCACGCGGCCGGCTCCGTCCAGGGCCGCCACCTCGTACAGCTCCGGGTCGATCGCGGCGATGGCCGCGAGGTAGATGATGCTGCCCCAGCCGACCGCCTGCCAGATGTGGGTGGCGACCAGCATCGCGCGGAAGAACTCGGGATCGGCCAGCAGGTTGGGGACCTCCTGCGCGCCCAGCAGCGTACCGACGAAGAACGGCACGCCGCGCTGCGGCGAGAGCAGCTCCTCGATGATGCCGGCCAGCACCACCCACGACATGAAGTGCGGCAGATAGGAGATCGACTGGATGGTGCGCTTCAGCGAGTCGGTGCGTATCTCGTTGATCAGGATGGCCAGCACGATCGGCGCCGGAAAGGCGAAGACGATCTTGAGGACGCTGATGACGACGCTGTTGCGCACGATGCGCGGAAAGAAGGGATCGGTGAACAGGTCGCGGAAGTGCTGGAAGTCGTTCCAGGGGCTGCCCAGGATCCCCAGGTTGTACTTGAAGTCCTTGAAGGCGAGCAGGATCCCGTAGATCGGGACGTAGTGGAAGACGAACAGCGCCGCCACCGGGATGACGCAGAACCCGTAGAGCATCAGGTACTTGCGCGCGCGCCGGCGGCGCGCGCCGCGCAACGCTTGCCGGGTGTCCCGGTCGAGGGTCCCCCGATCGCGGGTTCTGCGGTCGAGCGTGCCGGCCGTGCTCATGGTCTCATGGTGAGGGGGAGCGGTTCACCGCGCCGGGAGTCTGTGGGATTGCCGCGCGTGCCGCAACTGGCGCAGGCGCCGGCGGTCGGCTGACGTAGCGGGCATGCCGGTCCGGCGGAGTCGCCGCAGCGCGGCTACCGCCGGTAGTAGAACGGCACCTCCTCCTCGATCTTGGTCTTCGCCTCGATCAGCGCCGGCCGGCCGGCCCGGTTGACCTGCGCGGCGCGCCGGATCGCCGGGCCGAGCTGGTCGGGCGTGGTGACCACCTCCGCGTGGGCGCCCAGCCCTTCGGCGATCTTGGCGTACTCGCCGCCGAGCGCGTTGGTCCCGTAGCGCTCGCTGGAGTAGGGCAGGTAGGAGTCGTAGTGGGTCATGACGCCGTTGTTGAGCACCACGGTCATGATGCCGATGCGGGCGCGGGCGGCGGTCTCGATGTCCAGGCCGGCCATGCCGAAGGCGGCGTCACCCATGACGTTGACGACCTGCCGGTCCGGCGCGGCCAGCTTGGCGCCCAGCGCCAGCCCGAGTCCGTAGCCGAGCTGCGTGGACTTGCCCCAGCCGATGTAGGAGTGGGGCGTATCGGCGGGCCAGAACGGCACGAACTGATCGCGCGGGTAGCCGGAGTCGTGCGTGACGATGGCGGCGCGCGGGTCGATGGCGCGGGTCAGCTCGGTGAGCACGCGGTAGGGGCTGATCGGCACCTCGTCGGAGCGCAGGCGCGGCGTCCACTCCTGCAGGAACTCCGCCTTGACCGCGGCCACATCGCCGGCCACGCCGTCCCGGCCGCCGGGTCCGTCCGCGCCCGCCTGGCGGCGCACCTCTTCGGTCATCTGCCGCAGCGCCAGCCGCGCGTCGCCGATCGCGCCGTAGTCGATGGCGTGCTCCTTGTTGAGGTCCTCGGCGGCGTTGGTGACCTGGGCGACCGGTACGCCGGCCGGCAGCGGCGCGTTGAACGTGGTGATGGTGAGGCTGGCGCCCACGCCGAGCACGAAATCGGCCTTCCGCAGGAAGCGGTCGGCCATCAGCGTGGCGGAGTTGGCGCCGGTCCCCAGGGAGAGCGGATGGCTCTCCGGGAAAGCGCTCTTGCCGGCCAGCGTGGTCAGCACCGGGACGCGGGTCAGCTCCGCGAACTCGATCAGCTCCCGGTACGCCTCCGCGTAGTGGACGCCCTGGCCGACGTACAGGACCGGCGCCCGCGCCTTGAGGAGGGCCGTCACCAGGTCGCGCACGTCGTCGGGGTCGGCCGCGGAGCGGTGCGCGCGGACGGGCCGGTAGTCGAGGTCGCCGCCGTATTCGGCCGTGCTCAGGTCGGCCGGGATCTCGATCAGCACCGGGGCCGGCCGGCCGTGCTTGAGCCGGGTGAACGCGGTGCGGAAGTGGCCGGGAATCTGCGAGCGGTCGGCGAGGTAGCCGCACCACTTGGTGACGCCGCCGTAGTGGCTCACGGCGTCGAAGCCGGGGTGGGCGCCGAACCGGCCGCGCTCCGCGCCGCCGGGCAGCACCAGCAGCGGTACGTTGTCGGCGAACCCCTGCGCGACGCCGCCGAAGGCGTTCTCGGCGCCGGGGCCGCGCTGCATGGTGAAGACGCCGATGCGGCGGCCGTTCATGACGCGGCTGTAGCCGTCGGCCATGTTCACGCCCGCCCGCTCCTGGCGCGTGACGATCGGCCGGATGCCCTCCCTGGCGGCGGCGTCGATGAGGGTCTGCATGGGAAAGGCGGCCAACCATTCCACGCCCTCGGCCTTGAGTATCTTCGCTATCGCGGCATCGCAGTCCATGCGCTCACGTTACTACGAATCGGCGGACCGACTGCAGGCCGCGGCTGGCCCGCGCCGGCTTGACGCCGGAGTATCCCGGGGCTACGGTCGCCGCCGGGTCTCATGGCCGACGATCAGGCGCCGGACCGACCGGAGTCCGCCGCGGCGGAGACGCCGGTCAGCCATCCGCACGACAAGTACTTCTACGGCGTGTTCTCCGATACCCGGAACGCCGCCGGCCTGTTGCGCCCCCACCTTCCGCAGGAGGTCGCACGCACGCTGCGGTGGTCCACCCTTACCCACGTGCCCGGCCGCTTCGTCAGCGACGACTGGCGCGGCCGGGAGGCCGACCTGCTGTTCTCGGTCGAGCGGCAGGATTCCGGTCCGCCGGTGCTCGTCTACGTGCTGCTCGAACATCAGTCCACGCCGGACCGGTGGATGCGGCTGCGGTTGCTGAACTACTGCCTGCTGGCCTGGATGAGGTGGCACCGGGAGCACCAGAACGAGCCGCAGTTGCCGCTGATCGTGCCGGTGGTATTCTATCAGGGAGCGGAGCCGTGGCGGCATGATCGGCAGTTCGCGGAGCTGGTTGCGGGGGCGGAGCCGGACTGGGGCTGGGTGCCGCGGTTCGAGCACCTGCTGATCGACCAGACGCGGCAGAACCCGGAGACGGTGGCGGGGTCGGTGGGAACGCGGTTGGCGCAGCTCGCAATGATGGCCACGTTCCGCGAGACGTGGGAGGAGATGCTGGAGCAGGCGACGCGGTTGATGGGGGAGATGTACCGGGCTGCCGGGATCGACGAGGTAGCGCTGCACGTGGAGTACGTGCTGGCGGCGCAGCCGGAGGAACGGCGACCGGCGTTTGCGGCGGCGCTGCGCCGCAACGTGCCGGGCCGTGGAGGAGAGCTGATGAACTACGTGGAACAGATGGTCGAGCGAGGCCGCCGGGAAGGTATGGTCAACGTGGAACGGATGGTCGAGCAAGGCCGTCAGGAAGGCCGCCAGGAAGGCGAGATGAGGGGTCGATTGCAGACCATCCAGGAATTCCTGGGGCGCGATGTCCCGTGGTCGACCATCGAGGCGGCCACCGGCATCGACGAGGACACGTTCCGGCGCCTCGAGCAGCAGTTCGACGACAACGGCGCTGGCAACGCCGAGTGACGCCGGTCCGGAACAAATGCGCCGACGCCGGCAGCGCGCAGTCCCTCGCGCGGTCTGAGTACGCTACGAGGCGTCAATACAGGGCTGCAGCATGGACATTCTCGGTTTCTGGGGGAAGGCGCGGCCCCGCGACCCCGACCGAGGTCCGCAGTGGCATCCGTTGGCGTTTCACAGTCTCGACGTGGTGGCGGTCGGGGAGGCGCTGCTGACCCGGCATCGCGGGCTGAGCGACCATCTGCAGCGGCTGCTTGGACTACGGCGTGACGAAGTCGTCCGGCTGGTCTGCTTCCTCCTTTGTCTGCATGACATAGGGAAGTTCGCCAAGAAGTTCCAGGCGAAGGCGCCGAAGCGCTATCCGGCCTGCTTCGGTGACGATCCTGCCGAGGTTCCGGTTCGTTACGATCATGGAGCCGGCGCTCTGCGACTGTTCGATGCAGATCCCGATCTGTTCGACTTGCCGCGCGCATGGCGATTGATCGTTTCGGCGATCGCCGGCCATCACGGCGCTCCGCCGGAGCCGCGGATTTCCGAAGGACTCGCCGCGCTACGGACGGACTACGGCAGGGCGGGGCTCATCGCCGCCGAGCGGTTCATCCAACAGGCGCGAGAGCTATTCGGTCCGCCGCCAGCGGTGGGCATCGATTCGCGACGGACGCGACGAGCGTCATTCGTCATAGCCGGCATTGCCGTCCTGGCGGATTGGATCGGGTCCAGCCAGGAGTGGTTTCCCTACTGCGATTCTGAGCGGGAGATCGGGGCGTACTGGATCGAACAGGCACGTGAACGAGCGGCACGTGCGGTCGAAGAGGCCGGTGTGCTGCCGGCGGAAGTCAGCCGCGGTCTGGACTACGACGCGTTGATCGGCGCGCATACCCCCAGTCCGATGCAGACGTGGGCTCGGCGAATCGAGCTGCCGGCCGGCCCGGCGCTCTTCATGATCGAGGATGAGACCGGCAGCGGGAAGACCGAGGCGGCGCTCATGCTTGCCTATCGCCTGATGGCGTCGGGGCGCGCGGACGGCATCTACATGGCGCTGCCCACGATGGCTACGGCAAACGCGATGTTCGACCGACTGGCGGCTGCGCATCGTCGTCTCTTCACGGCAGAGGCAGTTCCGTCGGTAGCCCTTGTTGCGCCCGCACCTGCCCCAGGAGGTCGCCGCACGCTGCGGTGGTCCACCCTCGCCCACGTACCCGGCCGCTTCGTCAGCGACGACTGGCGCGGCCGGGAGGCCGACCTGCTGTTCTCGGTCGAGCGGCAGGGTTCCGGTCCGCCGGTGCTCGTCTACGTGCTGCTCGAACATCAGTCCACGCCGGACCGGTGGATGCGGCTGCGGTTGCTGAACTACTGCCTGCTGGCCTGGATGAGATGGCACCGGGAGCACGAGAACGAGCCGCAGTTGCCGCTGATCGTGCCGGTGGTATTCTATCAGGGAGCGGAGCCGTGGCGGCATGATCGGCAGTTCGCGGAGCTGGTTGCGGGCTCGGAGCCGGACTGGGGCTGGGTGCCGCGGTTCGAGCACCTGCTGATCGACCAGACGCGGCAGAACCCGGAGACGGTGGCGGGGTCGGTGGGAACGCGGTTGGCGCAGCTCGCAATGATGGCCACGTTCCGCGAGACGTGGGAGGAGTTGCTGGAGCAGGCGACGCGGTTGATGGGGGAGATGTACCGGGCTGCCGGGATCGACGAGGTGGCGCTGCACGTGGAGTACGTGCTGGCGGCGCAGCCGGAGGAACGGCGACCGGCGTTCGGGGCGGCGCTGCGCCGCAACGTGCCGGGCCGTGGAGGAGAGCTGATGAACTACGTGGAACAGATGGTCGAGCGAGGCCGCCGGGAAGGTATGGTCAACGTGGAACGGATGGTCGAGCAAGGCCGTCAGGAAGGCCGCCAGGAAGGCCGCCAGGAAGGCGAGATGAGGGGTCGGTTGCAGACCATCCAGGAATTCCTGGGCCGAGATGTACCATGGTCGACCATCGAGGCGGCCACCGGCATCGACGAGGACACGTTCCGGCGCCTCGAGCAGCAGTTCGACGACAACGGCGCCGGCAACTCCGAGTGACGTCGGCCCGGAACAAAATGGACCGACGCCGGAGCGCGCTGTCCCACGCGCGGTCTGAGCACGCTGCGTGATCGACCGGTCCGCGTTCGGCAACGAGGCGCACGCCGTCACGGCGGCGCCGTGGAGCCACGCGCACCCGCGCAACGACCATCAGCTCGTGTTTCCGCTCAGCGGCGGCCGACTGCTGTTCGTCTGGTGCGCGTATTACGTGCGGCGTCCGAGCGCGATCGGCCGGACGCCGTTCGAGGCGGGAGCGGCCATGCGGGACGACGCGCCGTGCCGGATCGCGGCGCGCGTGTCGTCCGACCGGGGGCGGACGTGGAGCGGCGTGCTCACCCTGCAGGAGAACCACGGCGCGGACAACGTCAAGCATCCGAATCTGCTGCGGCTGCCGAGCGGGCGTATCCTGTTCTGCTATACCGAGCGCGACGCGGCCGCGCAGCGGTTGCGCGTGCGGCTGCGCGCGTCGGACGACGAGTGCGAGACCTTCGGCCCGTCGCGCGACATCACGCCGGGACCGGGGTGGTACTTCACGAACGCCGACCACATCCTGCGGCACAGCTCGGGGCGGATCGTCCTGCCGTGCCATGCGGGGCCGATCTACGGCCCCGGCGACCACTACCGGGCGTTCTGTCTCTATTCGGACGACGAGGGGGAGACGTGGCGGGAGAGCCGGGTGAAGATCGACCTCCCTGAGCGGGGCGCCGAGGAGCCGGCGGTGATCGAGCGGCGCGACGGCTCGCTACTGGCGCTGCTGCGCACCTCGCTCGGCAAGCTGTACCGGGCGTGGTCGAGCGACGCCGGCGAGACCTGGAGCGAACCGGCGGCGACCGGGCTCGATTCGCCGTCGGCGGCGACCTGCATGAAGCGCATGCCGGGCGGCGGCCTGCTGCTGATCTGGAACGACACGCCGCCGTACGCGGCATCGATGCCGGGTTCGGGCTTGACGCACCAGCCGCGCAACCCGTTGCGCAGCGCGATCTCGAACGACGACGGCGAGACGTGGCGGAACCGGCGCACGATCGAGGACCGCGTCGGCTACGACAACGCCTATCCGTCGGTCACGTTCGTGGGGGACGAGGCGCTGGTCGGCTACTACTCGACGATCAGATCGGGCGTTGGCGGCATGAACGGCGAGGTGCGGCTGAAGATATACCCGCTCGCCTGGTTCTCCCAACCGGATCCTCGGCCGGCGAGATGAACCGCGGGTGTTTTGACCTCAGGCGGCGAGCGCGGCCAGCAGCGCCTTGAGGTAGCCGATCGAGTAGGCGAGCGCCTGATACGCGCGGTCGCCGTCCCCTTCGATCGGCTGCAGGTGGTCGGGGTTCAGGCAGCCGTCGAAGCCCACGCGGTCGAGCTCGCGCACGATGCGGAACACGTTCATGTCGCCGTCGTCGAGCAGCACCTCCTCGAATCCGCCGGCGGTGGCCAGACTGCCGCGCACGTTGCGCAGGTGCACGGTGAAGATGCGCCCCTTGCGGCCGTACAGGTTGATCTCGTCCATCACCAGCGGCGGGCCGCCCGCCTCGGCGCGGGTGCCGCAACAGTAGAGGTAGCCGACGTTGGGGCTCGGGAAGGCGTCGGTCACGCGGTGGAAGCCCAGGGTGCCGAGCGGCGTGTCGGGCAGCGGCGTGTCGGAGGGGTGGATCGCCAGGCGGATGCCGTACTCGTCGGCGATCGGCACCAGCTTCTCGTAGACCGCGCAGAAGCGGTCCCACCACGCTTCCAGCCGTTCGTGGGTGGCCGGATCGGGGTCGGGCGGCCCCAGGTCGCGGCTTTCGCCGCGCGAGCGGTAGCCGCCGCGATGCAGCGACTCGTAGCGCAGCAGCCGGTGGTTGAAGGTGTCGCCGGCGAAGCGCTGGCGGGCGATCGGGATGCCGGCGTCGGCGAACACGCGCAGCGCCCGGCAGGTGTTCTCCAGTTCGCGGGCCGCGCCGTCGCCGCTCAGCATGAACTCGTCGGTGAGGTCCGGCAGCGTCACCCGATTGAAGCGGAGGCCGTACGGGCGCAGCTTGCGGACCAGTGCGGCCAGGGCGCCGGCGTCCGGATAGCCCTGCTCGCGCACGCCGGGAAAGAACGCGCCCCGGCCCATGTCGATCGCCTCCGCGCCGAGCTGCGTCACCGTGCGCAGATACCCGTCGGAGAGGTCGTTGCCCCAGACCGCCACCCGCATCATGGCGATACCGTAGCAGACGGCGGCAGGTTGATGCACGACGACGAAACGTGACAGGCTGGCCGTGATGCGACGGCTGACCCTCAAGCCGCGATGATGGTAAGCCTCTGCTATCCGGCGGGCCGGCCCGCGTCGGCCGGCGGGGAGGATCGTCCCCTGGTCGATCGGGCGGCCGGTGATCTCGGCCTGAGCGCGCTGCGCACCCGCTTCGAGCTGCCCGCGGAGTTCCTCTACGAGCTCTGCACGGACCCGGCGACGATCCGCTACCGCCAGGAGGTGCTGGCCGACGCGGTCGCGTCGAGCGAGTTGCGCACGCTCTTCGCGCAACTGCAGCCGATGCTGCACGAGCTGGCGTACTTCACGAAGACCCGCACGGAGCAGAGCTCCCCGTTGCAGCAGGCGGTGTGGCGCCTGGGCGAGCTGGAGACCTACGTGGCGTGCCTGACCGCCCTGGAAGAGGCGGCGGCCCTGCCGGGGGTGCGATCGGCCGGCATGCGGGCGCTCGGCCAGTTCGTCCGCGAACGGCGGCAGGACGAGATGTACCGCCGCCTGGAAGCGGAGTTGCCGGCGCTGCGCGGCGGTCTGAAGCGGCGCGCCAGCGTCACGATCGGCGTCAATCTCGATTCGCAGCTCCGCCCCGCGGAGGCCGCGCTGTTGCGCGTCCACGACCGCAAGTTCGAGGACACGCCGCTGCTCACGCGGCTGTTCGGCGTCTCCAATCCGTTCCGCCCGCTGACCAGGGTGCACCGCACGTCGGCCATGACGCCGCTGCTCGGCGAGCTGGACCGCGTGCTGGGGGCGGTGGCGCGTCCGCTGGCCAAGGCGCTGGGACAGTTCGTGCAGCTGCAGGTGCGGGACGTGCTGCCCCTGGAGCAGGAGATACGGTTCTACCTGGGCGGCGCGCGCCTGGCGCTGGCGCTGCGCGAGCGCGGCATGCCGACCTGCATTCCCGATCTGGCGCCGGCCGGCGAACGGCGCTCGCAGGCGTCCGAGCTGTACGACGTCTCCCTGGCACTGAGCGGGGCGGCGGAGGAGCCGGCGCGCACCGTGGTGCGCAACGACCTGGACGCCGGTGACGACGGCCGCATCGCCATCCTCACCGGGCCGAATCAGGGCGGCAAGACCACGTTCGTGCGCGCCGTGGGGGTGATGCACGTGCTGGCGCAGGCCGGATTGCCGGTGGCCGCGCGCACGGCGGCGATCAGTCCGGCCGATCGGGTGATCACCCACTTTCCGTCCGAAGAGGGCGGCGCCGTCGAGGGGGGCCGGCTGGCGGAGGAGGCGCGCCGCCTGGGCGCGGTCTTCGGCGATGCCTCCGAGCGGAGCCTGGTGCTGCTGAACGAGTCGCTGTCCAGCACCAGCCCGAGCGAGAGTCTGTATCTGGCGGAGGACGTGGTGCGCGCGCTGCGGCTGCTGGGCGCGCGGGCGATCTTCGCCACGCACCTGCACGAGCTGGGCGAGCGGCTGGAGCGGATCAACGCGGAGGTCGACGGCGGCAGTCTGGTGGCGAGCCTGGTCGCCGGCATCGCGCCGGACGGCGCCGGCGCGGACGGCTCGCCGGCGCGGATGCGCCGCACCTACCGCATCGCCCCCGGCCCGCCGGTCGGCTCCAGCTACGCGCGCGACATCGCCGACCGCTACCAGATCAGCTTCGAGCGCCTCCGGCCGAAGATACTGGCGCGCCGCCGGGAACGGGCGGAGTCTCCGCCGACCGGCAGCGGGCGATGAGCCGCTGCGTGCCGGCGTCGTAGACGTTGCCGGCCAGCACGCGGACCGTGAGGCACTGCCCCGGACGCGGCGGCTGCGGCCCGGCGCAGCGCGCCACCAGTTCCTGCCGGCCGTCCCGGAGGCGCAGATGCACGATGCTGACCGCCCCTTCCGGCTGCGCCGCGGCGACCTCGACCTGCGTGCCGGCGCCGACCTGCGCGACGCCAGCCTGCGTGCCGACGCCCGGGTCCCGGGCCGGTCCGTCGAGCACCGCGACGTGCTCGGCGCGGACGTCCAGCACGACCCGCTGGCCGGGAAACAGCGCTGCGTCGGGGCGCAGGGGGACCGCCTGCGAGGCGCTGCCGTCGGGATGCAGGGCCAGGACGCCGTCCGGCAGGGAGACGATCCGGCCGCGCAGCAGCGCGCCGCCGTGGGCGCCGAACAGCGCCGCCGCCGGCACGGTCGCCGGCGCCCGGTACAGCTCGTCGGGCTTCCCGACCTGATGGATCGCGCCGTCGAACATGGCGGCGACCCGGTCGCCGAGCGCCATCGCCTCCGCCACGTCGTGGGTGACGTAGAGCGTGGTGGAGCCGATGCGGCGATGGAGATGCTTGAGTTCCGTGCGGAGTTGCGCGCGCAGCTTGGGATCGACGTTGGACAGCGGCTCGTCGAGCAGCAGCACGTGCGGCTGCCGGACCAGCGCGCGGGCGATCGCCACGCGCTGCTGCTGGCCGCCGGACAGCTCGCGCGGGTAGCGCTGCTCCAGCCCGGTCAGCTCCACGACGTCGAGCGCCTGCCGGACCGCCGTGCCGATCCTGCCCCGGCCCACGCGCCGGGTGCGCAGCGGAAACGCGACGTTCTGCGCCACCGTCATGTGCGGGTAGAGCGCATATGACTGGAACACCATGCCGACGCGCCGCCGGGCCGGGGCTACGTCGATCTGGCGCGGCTCGCTGAAGACCAGCTCGCCGCCGATCCGGATCTCGCCCGCCAGCGGCTGTTCCAGCCCGGCGATGGCGCGCAGCATGGTCGTCTTGCCGCAGCCGGAGGCGCCCACCACGACCAGGAACTCGCCTTCCTCGACCTGCAGGGTCACCCCATGGGTGGCGACCACATCGCCGTAGTGGACGGTGACGTGGTGCACGGTGATGTCGGCCACGGCCGAATCGTAGCACCTGCGCGCCGGCGGGACTCAGGCAGGAGGCAGCCAAAACGTGCGACGCTGCGCAGGCGGCTGCAGCCGCACCGGAGGCCGCCATGCTGATCGTCGACTCGCACCTGGACATCGCCTTCAACGCGCTCGACTGGAACCGCGACCTGACGCGGAGCATCACGTCGATCCGCGAGTCGGAGGCCGGCATGGCCCGCAAGGGCCGGGGAGCCGGGGTGGTCAACTTCGCGGAGCTGCGCCGCGGCGGGATCGGGCTGATCTTCGTCACCGTGCACTGCCGGCTGGCCTCGGTCGGGCGGCGCTTCGCCGGCGTACGCACGCAGGACATCGCCTATGCCAAGGCGATGGGCGAGCTTGCCTATTACCGGCGGATGGAGGCGCGCGGCTTCCTCCGGCAAATACGCGATCGGGCCGGGCTCGATGCCCATCTTGCGGCCTGGGAGCGGGAGCCGGGGACGACGCCGATCGGCTTCGTGCTGACCATGGAAGGAGCCGACCCGATCGTCGGTCCCGAGCAGGTCGGCGAATGGTGGGATCACGGGCTGCGCATCGTCAGCCTGGTCCACTACGGGATCAGTTCCTACGCGCATGGGACGCAGGCGCCGGGCGGATTGACCGGGCGCGGCGGCCCGATGCTGGACGAGCTGGAGCGCGCGGGCATGCTGCTGGACGTGAGCCATCTGGCCGAGCGGGCGTTCCGGGAGGCGCTGGAGCGGTTCGGCGGACCGGTGCTGGCTACGCACAACTGCTGCCGGGCGCTCTGCGACCACGACCGGCAGCTCGACGACGATCAGATCAGGGCGCTGGCCGCGCGCGGCGGCGTGATCGGCACGGCGTTCGACGACTGGATGTTGTCGCCGCGGTGGGACCCGGAGGCGATGGACAACACCGGGATCACGCTGGCGACGGTGGCCGACCACATCGACCACGTCTGTCAGGTCACCGGCAGTTGCCGGCACGCCGCGATCGGCACCGACCTGGACGGCGGCTACGGGAGAGAGCAGTCTCCGGCCGACCTGTACACCATCGCCGACGTGCGCAAGGTGGCCGGAATCCTCAAGGGGCGCGGCTACGGCGACGCGGACGTCGCCGACGTGATGCACGGCAACTGGGTGCGGCTGCTGCGCTCCGCCTGGAGTCGAGGCACGGCGCCGTGATCGAGCTGCGGTCGCGCGGTTGACCCGACCGCCGGCGGCGGCGCAGACTGGCGCCCAGGGGGAACGCAAATCATGCCAGGAACGACACCGGCGGCCGGCAAGGGCTTCCAGGGACTGGCCGGCTTGGCGACGCTGGCCGCGCTGCTCGCTACCGTGATCGTCACGCTGCTCGGCGTGCTGGGCGCCGTCGACATGGACTGGGTCGTCACGGAGGGACCTGCGATCGCCTACGTGGTGGCGTTCGGGGTCTTCGCGCTGAGTCCGCTCGTTGCGGTCGGCGTCGTCGCCGTCGGCCTCTTCAACGCGATCGGCATCATCGCGATCGGCGCCGGGTCGGCGCGAGGGATCATAGCGATCAGCGGGGACGACGCCGGCGGCATCATCGCCATCAGCGCCGGCGGGCGGGCGAACGGCCTGCTGGTCGGCATCGGCGACGAAGCCCGCGGCCTGTTCACCGTGGCCTACTCGGGCAGAAGCGCCAAGGCGTTCGGGAGCTGGCCCGCATGGCCCGGCGACCGGTCCTCGGCCGACTGACCGGGGACCAATCGAACGTCTAGAGGCGCAAGGATGGGAGGCGACGTCAGGCGATCAATCGGATTGATCACACCTCAGGGAGGAGGTCATTGAGATGAAGGGAAACGCGTTCATGTACGTGCTTTCGGCCGCACTGGTCGTGTCGGTCGTGCCGTTTGCCGCGGCCACCGGAGAAAGCGATGTGGCGGCGGACGAGCCGGTCACGATCACCATGTGGGTGCAGAACTACAACGGTACCGAGTCGCCGATCGAAGAGATCTCCGCCATGTTCACGGAGCTCTACGCTCAGGCCGAGGAGATGTTCAACGTCGACATCGTCGAGGAGTACCAGCTCGGCTACGGCGAGTACCGGGACAAGCTGGTCGCGACGGCGCAGGCAGATGCGCTGCCGGAGATCGTCAGCGTCGACAACTCGTGGTTTCCGGAGATGATCCGCCTAGGGGCGCTGCAGCCGTTGGACGATTTCTGGCCCGAGTTGGATCGAGCGGACTTCTTCCCTGGAACTATCAGCCATGCCGTCGGGCCGGACGGCAAGATATACGCCCTGTGGTTCTGGACCGACACGTATCTGATCTACTACCGCACGGACCTCTTCGCGGCGGCAGGCATCGATCCGTTGCCGGTCGATCGCGCCCTCACGTGGGACGAGTTCACGGAGATCGCCGCGAAGCTCAGCACGGACGGGGTGACCGGCTTCATGTTCCCCGCCGCACGGTGGGCCGGCGCCAGCACCGGCATGCTCGGGATGTTCTGGGGCCAGGGCGGCACGATGTTCGATGGAGCCGGAGATTTCGTGCTCGACCGACCGGACAACCGCCAAGCCATGATCGACGTGCTGCAGTGGTACCACGATCTGATCTACACCCACGGCGTATCGACCAGGGAGTCGGCCGACTGGCAGGGCGGGGCGCCGCCACAGGCGTTCCTGGACGGCAAGGTAGCGATGTACCTCGGCGGAACGTGGCAGGTCGGGGCGATCGGTGACGCCGCTCCGGCGATCTACGAGAACCTGGGCGCCGGCTTCCTGCCGCAGGAGGCCGGCGCACGGCCGGCCGCCCGCAACGGCGGTTACGGGTATGGAATCGCCACCGACGATCCGGTGAAGCGGGAGCGGGCGTGGCAGGTACTGGAGTTCATCACCTCGGCGGACGTGATGGCCCGGAACGCCAGTGCGATCACGTCGTTCCCGACGCGCAAGAGCGCTTTCGACTCGCTACAATACCGGCCCTCGCCGATATCACCGGCGGCGCTCGGTCAGCTCGATTCCGCTCGTCCCACGCCGAAATCGCCCCTCTGGTCGAGCCTTGACGAGTTGCTGCAGATAGCGATCAACAAGGTGGCGCTTGATCTGGCGACGCCGGAGGCGGCGGTGGACGAGATGATTCAAGGCATGCGGTAAGAGGAACCGCCCGAGCAGCGGGCAGGAAGCCCGGTCGGCGGAGGCGCAGCCGGGCCGTTTCGGTCTCGGCTGCGTGTCCACCGGCGCTCATCAACCGGCGATGCTTCGCAGACTTGGCCGCAGGCTCCCGCGCTCGCTCGTCCTCCTTCTGGCGGTCGTCGTGACCATCGCGCCGCTGCTGTGGGTCGCCTCCACGTCGATCAAGACCGAAGCGGACCTCTATGCCTATCCGCCCCGGCTCGTTCCGGTCGAGCCCACCTTCGAGTGGTACCCGTTTCTGGTAAGCCGCGGCTTCGTGCAGGCCATCCTGCGCAGCTGCTTCGTCTCCTTCATGGCGACGCTGATCGTCCTGGGGCTCTCCGGGTTCGCAGCGTACGGGTTTTCCCGCTACCGGTTTCGAGGGAAGGAGTTGATGCTCCTGGCGGTGCTCGGCACGCAGATGCTGCCCGGCGTGATCAACATAATTCCACTCTATCAGATGATGATCGGCTTCGGGCTGCTCAATACGCTGGCGGCGGTGTATCTGATCCTGGCGGCCATGAATCTGCCGCTGGCGGTGTGGATGCTGAAAGGATTCTTCGACTCGATTCCGATCAGCCTGGACGAGTCGGCGCTGGTCGACGGCGCCAGTCGTCTCTACACCTATTTCCGTATCATCGTACCGCTCGGCTCTCCGGGCCTGGCAGCCGCGGGCGTATTCACGTTTCTCTTTTCATGGAACGAATTCATCATCCCCCTGACGATGACCTCCAGCTCCTCGAAGCGATTGGCCACGGTGGCGCTGTACCTGTTCAAGACACCGCACGAGACCAACTGGGCCGGCATCGCCTCCGGCGCCGTGCTGATGATGGTGCCGGTCATCCTGCTGTACCTCTCGTTCAACCGATACTTCGTGACCGGCTGGCGCGGTGCGGTGAAGGGATGATCGCCGCGGCGCGAGGGCGCCGAGCCATCGCCGACCGGACGACCGCATGAACCCTCCGGCGCGGTTCCTCAAGCGTCGGGAACACCTCGTCTTCATCCTGCCGATGGTGCTGTACGTGGGGGTCATGAGCGTATTCCCCGTGGCCAAGTCATTCCAGTTGAGCCTCACCGACAAGGACCTCCTGAGCCGCGAACCTGGAACCTATATCTTCCTGGACAACTATCGGATCCTCATGGAACAGCCGGTGTTCTGGCAGGTTCTTGGCAACACGGCCGTGTTCGTGATCGGCTCGGTCGCGCTGCAGTTCGTCCTCGGGTTCGGGCTGGCCCTGTTGCTCAGGAAGGACCTGCCGGTCACCGCGGTCATCCGCAGCATTCTGCTGCTTACCTGGGTCGTGCCGGGCATCATCACGGGTTTTACGTGGCAGTGGATCTTTCAAAGCGAGCGGTACGGGTTGTTCAATTTCCTGCTCGTCAGTGTCGGCCTGCCGCCGGTGGGGTGGTTGTATGCACCCACGCCGGCCATGATCGCGCTGCTGATCGGCAACGTCTGGCGGGGGGTGAGCTTTCACATGATCATACAGCTCGCCGGCTTGCAGACTATCGCCGATGAGCTGTACGAGGCCGCGCACGTGGACGGCGCCGGCGGCCTCCAGTCGTTTCTCCGCATCACGCTGCCGCTGATGCGATTTTCCATCCTGATAAGCTGGATATATGGATCGATTCTTACATTCGGCGTCTTCGACATCGTAGAGACGCTGACCGGCGGCGGGCCGGGGAGGAGCACGGAGATGCTTTCTCTCCACATCTATCACACCGCGTTCCGCCAATACCGGATGGGACGAGGGGCAAGCCTCTCGGTGATCATGTTTCTGATCAACCTCGGTCTGACGCTGTTCTACATCGCGTTGCTGCGCCGAACAGGAGATCGGTAGCGTCGACTGCAGATCAGCGCAGGCGGTCGGCGAACTTCGGAACCTTGAGTTGCATCTCGGGCCGATGCAGGTCGTAGAGGTCGACCGGCTCGTAGGGGTGGGCGGCGGCGGCCGTTTCGTCGAATTCCACGCCCAAACCCGGCCGGTCGGGGATCCGCAGCCAGCCGTCGTCGACGCCCAACGGGTTGCGGCACACCTCGAAACGCCATGGTTCCGGCGGGAAGTGCTCCAACACCAGGAAGTTGGGCACGCAGGCGGCGAGCTGCACCGCCGCAGCGTATGAGATTTCGCCGTTGGCGTTGTGCGGGGCGAACGCCGCGTAGTGCGAATCGGCGATGGCGGCGATCTTGCGCGCCTCCAGCATGCCGCCGCAGTGCGACATGTCGGGTTGAACCACGTCCGCGCCGCCCCGTTCCAGCAGTTCCCGGAACCGGAAGATGGTGAAGAGGCGTTCGCCGGCCGCCACCGGTATGTCGATCTTGCGCCGCACGTACGCCATCGCATCGGTATTCTCGTGCGGAACCGGCTCCTCGAAGAAGCTGACGTTGAACTGCTCCACCGCCTTGGCCGCGCGGACGGCGTTGCCGGCGGTGTTGAAGATGCCGTTGCAGTCGATGTACAGGTCCACGGTCGGTCCGAGGGCTTCGCGAAGCGCGCCCACCACCTCGACGCCGGTGTTCAGTATGTCGTTTTCCAGTCGATGGAAGTCGATCCCCGGACGGCCACCCCAGGGGTTGAACTTGATCCCCTTGGCGCCTAGCGCCACGACCTTCTTGCCCGCGGACACGAACTCCGCCGGGCTCATGCCCTGCCGGTACCAGCCGTTGGCGTACAGCTTGACGCGGTCGCGCGTGCGGCCGCCCAGCAGTTCGTACACCGGCACTCCCAAGGCCTTGCCCTTGATGTCCCACATCGCGGTCTCGACGCCGGTGATGGCGCTGGTGAGCACTTCGCCGCCAGCGTAGAACGCCCGGCGATACATCTCCTGAAAGTGCAGCTCGATGGCTGCCGGATCCTTGCCGATCAGGTAGCGGGCAAGCTCGGCCACCGCCGCTTCCACCGTTTTCGACTTTCCCTCGAGCGTCGCCTCGCCTACGCCGTGCACGCCGGCATCGGTCTCGATCTTTACGACGAGCCAGTTACGCCAGCTTCCTCCGACCAGAAAGGTCCGTACCGCGGTGATCTTCATGCGGTTCATGACGGCCGTCATGGCTCCAGGCCGAGCAGCCTGAGCGAGTCACGGTGGATGATCCCTTCGATGACTTCATCCGGAATGCGGGGGAGTCGCGTGCCCTCGAGTTGATCGTTGAACCGCCGGATCTTTTCCAGCGCCTCCCGCGGGGTCCAGAGCGGGAAGTCGGAGCCGAACAGCAGCTTGTCGGTGACCCCCCACTCGACCATGCCGATCAGCGCCTCCCAGCCCTGCCAGGGCCGGACCCATACGCCGGAAATGTCGGCGTAGACGTTGGGGTGCTTGCGCAGCACGACGGCGCAGTCTCGCTGCCAGGGGTGCGACATGTGCGCCATGACGTACTTCAGGTCCGGGAACGCCTGCGCTATCTCGTCGACCAGCAGCGGGTGGCTGTACTTCAGCATGGCGCGCGGATTGGGATGGGTGCCGGTGTGGGAGAGCACCGGCAGGCCGAGCCGCTGCGCCTTCTCGAACATGGGGAAGTTCGTCGGATCCGCCGGATCATATCGGCCCAGCATGGGGTATATCTTGATGCCCCGCAGCCCCAGCTCGATGCCGCGTTCGATCTGTTCCATGTGATCGTCTTCCATCGGATCGATCGCCATGAAGCCGATGAGCTTGTCGGGGTCGTGTTCGACCCACTCTGCGGTGAACTCGTTGGGGCTGCGCACGCCGGTGGCGACGCCCCGCACGCCGAAGACGATGGCACGGTCGACCACCGACAACTCCCGGTCGTAGCGATCGGCGGTCAGCGGCTGCATCGGCGGATAGCCGGCGCGCTGGTCGGCCCGGTGAGCGGCATCGCTGATGTGATCGGGCTGCAAGCAGTGCGTATGGACGTCGACGATCATGGCGGCTCCTTGGGGGCGGTGATACGGGCCGGCGGCAGCAGAGGGAAGTCTCTGCAACCATCACGCCCGGGATCATAGTATGACTGTATCCGCGGAGCGAGGCGCCGGGTGCGGGCTCGGTGCGCCGCTCAGGGTGGACGGCGTAGATCGGCGATCCGACCGGCGGCTTGTGCGCGCGGGCTCCGGCGATCTATCCTGTCGGCATGGCCGTCACCGCAACCCGGCCGGCCGGCGTCGGCTGGGTGCCGGACCGCGTCAGCACCGCGTCGCCGGAGTTTCCCGGCTGCAAGCCGGTCCGCCTGCCGCGCGCGGAGATCGACCGCTTCGAAGGCCGGCTGGAGTGCTGGGACGCGGCTACGGAGACCGCCTGGATCTGCAAGCCGACCACGCCGTATCACGAGCGCCCGTCGCGCCTGCTGACGCGGTTGGCGGAACGGATCGCCGGGGTGCGCGGCTCGCCGATCGAATGCTACGGCTCGATGGACCTGATGCTGCGCGACGAGCGGGGTGAGCCGCGGCGCATCATGCAGGCGGACGAGTCGGTCTACCTCTATCCGGCGCGCGTCGCGTTGCCGGGGGCCGCCGCCATGGTCGTCGGCGAGCACGACTTTCCCGACGTGGTGCTGGAAGTCGACCACACGACCGATGCGCGCCTCGGCAAGCTGCCGCTGTACGAATCGTGGGGATTCCCGGAGGTATGGGTGGACGCGCCGTCACCCAGTCGGCCCCGGAGTCGGCGGTCGGGATTGGCGATCCATCTGCTGGCCAGCGGCCGCTACCGGGTGTCGTCGGAGAGCCGGGCGTTTCCGGGCTGGACCGCGGCCGAGATCCACGCGGCGCTGAACGAGCCGGCGCCGTCGGCGCGGACCAGCGCGGTCTTGGAGCGGGTGGGAACGGCGCTCGGCGTGCGCGACGGCACCGGACCGGACGACGATCCGCTGTTCCGGTCGCAACGGCGTCAGGGTTTCGAACGCGGCTTGCAGCACGGCCGAGCCGAGATGGTCCGCCAGATACTCCGGTCACGGGGTATCGAGGTCGGCGAAGGCTTTCCCGCCGACGCGGTGGCGTTCTCCGCAGCGTCGGAGGCATCGTTGCTGGAGGCGGCGCTGGCCTGCGCGAACGAGGCGGACTTCCTGGCCGCGCTCCGAGGGTAGGATGAGGCGGGGACCGATGCGCATCTACGTCGTACGCCACGGCGATGCCGAGCCGGCGGCGGTGGGAGAGGCGGACGCCGGGCGGCGGCTCACCGTGAAGGGCCGGCGCCAGGCGGCGCGCGTCGGCGCCGCGCTGCGCGTGCTCGGCGGCGTCCCGGCGGTCGTCCTTACCAGCCCGTTGCCGCGCGCGCGGGAGACCGCCGCGCTCGCCGTCGAGGCGATGGCCGGCAAGCGGCGCCGCCCGCCGATCCGGGTGCTCGACCGCCTTGCCCCCGGCGCATACGCGGGCGACGTGCTCGACGCGATCCCCGCCGACACGCCGTCGGTGATGCTGGTGGGCCACCAGCCCACGCTCGGGGCGCTGGTGGGGGCGCTGATCGGCGGTCTGCACGCCGCGCCGATCGATCTGTCGAAGGCATCGCTGGCCTGCCTGGAGGCGCCGGGCACGCCGCACCCCGGCGCGGCGGAGCTTCAGTACCTGCTGCGCCGCCGCGTGATCGCGGCCCTTGCCGGCAACGCGTGAAGGAGGCGGTCATGGCGCAGACGCGACTGAGCGATCGACAGAAGGCGTTCTTCGACGCATTCGGGTTTCTGCGGTTTCCCGGCCTGCTGGCGGACTGCATCGATGAGATCATCGATCACTTCGAGGCGGTCTGGGAGCGGCACGGCGGGGGCCATCACGGCCGGCCGCATGACGGCCGGCAGCGTTCCTGCCTCGTTCCCTTCATAGACCGGAGCGAGCGGCTGTCGGCCCTGCTCGACGATCCGCGCATCCACGACATCGCCGCCGGTCTGCTGGGCGAAGACTTCGTATACGCCGGCAGCGACGGAAACTACTACGCCGGCGACACGCGCTGGCACTCGGACGGCTGGTACGCGAACCGACCGCCGTCGATCAAGATCGCCTTGTACCTGGACCCGGTGACGCGCGACACCGGCGCGCTGCGGGTCATACCGGGCAGTCATCGGCCCGGCGAAGCCTACGCCGACCTGCTGCAGGAGCAGATCCGGGAGAGCGCGCCGCGGTGGGGGATCGAGGGGCGCGACGTGCCGGCGTACGCGCTGGAGTCGCAGCCCGGCGACGTCGTCTGCTTCAACCACAACATGAAGCACGCCGCCTTCGGCGGCGGCGCGCGCCGCCGCATGTTCACGATCAACTGCCATACGCGCTACCCGGACGAGCGGCTGGACGAGTTGCGCGAGTACATCGGCCATTCCGCCCGCTTCTGGCTGGAACGGGCGTACGGCGAAGCGATGGTGCGAACCGCCGGCCCGGAGCGCATGGTCCACCTGGAGCAGGTGCTGGCCAACGACGGGCACCTGGCCGAGCTGTCGCGCCGCAAGCGCGCGGAGATGACCGAGCCCGCGCGCGGATAGGCGCTCCGGCCGTTCGGATTTGACCGGCGGCGCCGCGCGATGGTCTAATCGGGTTCGCCGATGGCCGAACCAACCGTGCGCGACGCCCCGGCCAGCGTCGTCGCCGGCCCGTCGGCCCGCCAGCGGCCGGGCGGCATCTTTCGCCGCCGACGGCTGACCGAGGCCGAGCAGCGGGAAGCGTACTTCACCGCGACGCAGTGGCAGCTCATCTGGCTCAAGTTCCGCGCGCACCGGTGGGCGATGTGGGGCCTGGGCGTGGTGGTCGTATTCTATTGCGTCGCCGTATTCAACGGCTTCTTCGCGATCAACGATCCGATCGAGCGCAACACCGACATCCAGCTGCAGCCGTGGGTGTTCAGCGGCCAGGACGTCTCCTTCAGCCTGTTCGACGAGCAGCGCAACTTTCGTCCGGTAGTCTATCGGGTGACCAGCAAGCTCGACTTCGAGCTCTTCCAGCGGGTCTACGTGCGCGTCGAAGGGTCGGAGCGCCCGTTGCGGCTGTTCGTGCGCGGCTATCCGTACAAGCTGCTGTTCTTCATCGACGCCGACCTGCACCTGCTCGGCACCGGCGACCCGGACGTCCGCTGGTTTCCGCTCGGCACCGACCAGAGCGGCCGCTGCATCTACTCGCGGATGGTGCACGGCTCGATCCTCTCGCTGTCGATCGGCATCCTGGCGATCGCCATCACCTGGACGCTCGGCATCCTGATCGGCTCCATCGCCGGCTACTTCGGCGGTGTCGTCGACAACGTCGTCAACCGCTTCATCGAGGTGCTGATGTCGGTTCCGTCACTGCCGCTCTGGATCGCGCTGGCCGGCGCGCTGCCGCTGGATTGGGAAATCGTGCAGGTCTACTTCGCGATCACCATGGTGTTGTCGATCCTGGGCTGGACCGGCCTGGCGCGCGCCGTGCGCAGCAAGTTCCTGGCGCTGCGCGAGGAGGAGTACGTGCTGGCGGCCAAGCTGGACGGCGCGCCGGTCCACCGCCAGCTCTTCCGGCACATGCTGCCCGGCTTCGCCAGCCATCTGGTCGTCGACGCCTCCAACCGCATTCCGCAGATGATCCTGGGAGAGACGGCGCTCAGCTTCCTGGGGGTGGGGCTGCGGCCGCCGGCGGTCAGTTGGGGCGTGCTGCTGCAGGGCGCGCAGAACACCGAATCGGTCGTCCTGCACCCGTGGCTGCTGCTGCCGGCGTTGCTGGTAATCGTCACCGTCGTGGCGTTTCAGTTCATCGGCGACGGCCTGCGCGACGCCGTCGATCCGTACCGGTAGGGACAGAGGGCAGGGAAAGGCGATGTTGGGCTACGTCATCCGCCGGGTCGCGATCGCGATACCGACCCTGATCATGATCTCGTTTCTGGCCTTTCTGGTGGTGGAGTTGCCGGAGGGAGACATGGCCAGCGCCTACGTGTCCCGGCTGGAGCGCATGGGTGAGGAGTTTCGCGGGGATGCCACCGAGATGCTGGAGGCGTTGCGGCGGCGCTTCGGCTACGGGCAGCCGTTTCACGTCCGGTACCTGAAGTGGGCGCGCGACTTCCTGCGCGGAAGCTGGGGCCACTCGTTCTACTGGGACCTGCCGGTGCGCACCGTGGTCCAGGGGCGGATCCTGCTGACGGTCATGGTGACGTTGATGGTCGTGCTGATCGGCACGGCGGTGAGCTGGCCTGCGGGGGTGGGCGCGGCGATCCGGCAGTATGCGTTGTTCGACAACGTGTTCAGCTTCACCGCCTTCGTGATGATGGCGGTGCCCAACTTCCTGTTCGCCCTGGTACTGATGGTGCTGTCCTACGAGCTGATCGACTTCGTGCCGGGGGGCCTGTTCTCGCCCGACATGATCGACGAGCCGTGGGGTTGGGCGAAGTTCCTGGACTTTCTCAAGCACATCTGGATGCCGCTGGTGATCCTGGGGTTCGAGTCGATCGGCGGCGGGCTCCGCTCGATCCGCGCCAACGTGCTGGACCAGCTTCGCCAGCCGTTCGTGACCACCGCGCGCGCCAAGGGGGTGCCGGAGACCAGGCTGCTGATCAAGTACCCGATCCGCATGGCGGCCAACCCGTGGGTTTCCGGCATCGGCTGGCTGCTGCCCACCCTGGTCAGCGGCGAGGTGCTGGTGGCCGTGGTCCTGGGCCTCCCCACGATCGGTCCGCTGATGCTGGAGGGCGTGCTGAACCAGGACACGCAGGTCGCCGGCGCCATCGTCATGCTGCTGTCGACGCTGACGGTGATCGGCACGCTGATCTCCGACCTGTTGTTGGGAGTGCTCGACCCGCGCATACGGGTCGCCGAGTAGTCCGGCGGGGAGCGGGGTTGCCGCCGGGCGCCGATCCTGATTGAATCAAAGGCACTCACACCTGACCTGAGAAGGAGGAGCGGAATCGTGCGAAGATTCACAGCACTACTCGCGGCCGCGTCGCTGATCGCCATCGGCGGCGGCACCGCCATCGGACAGCAATACCGGGAGGCGCCGTGGTTCGCCGAGGCGGTCGCCCGCGGCGAGCTGCCGCCGGTCGCCGAACGGCTGCCGATCCAGCCGTACGTCTACCTGAACGGCGGCGTCACGGGGATGGTCGAGGTCGGCCGCTACACCGACGAGTTTTCCACCGGCGACGCGCCGGACGTGCCCAACATCCAGGGACCGACCGACTACACCATGCCGGTCTTCCCGGGGAGCAAGGAGCCGTATGGGCTGCTGGACGTGGAATCGAACGACGATCACACGGTCTGGACGTTCTACTTCCGTGAGGGGATGAAGTTCTCCGACGGCTCGCCGTTCACCGTGCACGACGTGCTGTTCTGGTGGTACGACCTGGAGCTCAACGACCTCTACCGGGAGGCGTCGGGCGCGGCGGCCCCGCATCAGGGCATCCTGCCGGGATCGGTCGCCGAGGCGATCGATGACTACACCATGCGCGTCACGTTGCAGGAGCCATCGCCGAACTACGACCTGATCCTGACCGGGGACCGTGCCGAGCGCCACTTCATGGCGCAGAGCAAGGCGTATCTCAGCCAGTTCCACCCCACGTACACCGATGCCGGCACGCTGGCGGCTCGCGTTGAGGAGTCGCCGTTCGAAAACTGGCATCAGCTCCTGTTCTGGGCGCGCGACCGGGTGATCAATACCAATCCGGACGCACCGCAGCTCTCGCCGTTCGTGGTCGCCAAGCCGCCGCCGGCGGATCCGGCCGAGTACGTGTCCAACCCCTACTGGTGGGCGGTCGACGAGGCGAACCAGCAACTGCCGTACAACCGCGGATTTCGGACGTTCCTGATCGGGGACCCCGAAGCTCGCAAGCTGCGCGCGCTGCAGGGATTGCACTGGTCGACCACGGTGCCGCTGGACAGCCTGCAGCTGGCCAAGCGCGCCGCTGACGAAGGCCGGGTGCGGATGGAGGTGCTGCCCCGTCCGGGCGCCGCCTACAGCTCGAACCTGACGTTCTTCAACCTGGACACCGACGACGAGTTCAAGCGCGGTCTGTTCCGGGACATCCGCTTCCGTCAGGCATGGTCGCACTTCATCCCGCGGCAGGAGCTCAACGACGTGCTGTACGCCGGGCAGGCGACCCTCAAGGTGCAGGGCATCGTCAAGCAGGACCACCCGTGGTTCGTGCCGGAAGCGCTCTCCACGCCGCTGCTGAGGCGCGACCTGGACATGGCCAACCGGCTCCTGGACCAGATCGGGCTGACCAACAAGGATGCGGACGGGTTCCGGCTGGGGCCGGACGGCAGACCTATCACCTTTCTGATCACGTCCGAGCCGCATGCCGGCGAGTGGGAGATCGCGGCGCAGATGCTGGTCGAGGAGCTGCCGGCGATCGGCTTCAAGGGCAACCATCGCGTGGTCGGCTGGGAGCAGTCGGGCGACTTCGCGCAGACCAACGAGTGGGAGATCTGGCAGCAGCAGAGCGCCGACGCCTGGGACAATCAGGTGCCGGACCGGCTCTCCAGCGCCGCTCCGTCCTCGAACTTCGGCCGCCCGTGGGCGAAGGGCTGGCAGGCATGGCTGCGGACCGACGGCGCCGAGGGCGAGGAGCCGCCGCAGCGCATCAAGGACAACCACGAGGTGTGGAAGCGGATCCAGCGCGCCGCCACCGACGAAGAGATGGCCGAGGCGTACAAGGAATGGCAGCGCCGCGCGATCGCCGACGTCTGGTCGGTCGGCTGGACGGCGTTCGCGCCGCGCATCTTCCTGCTGCACCCCAAGCTGGGCAACTTCAACGGCCCGCTCAACCGGACGGTGAAGCCGGCCGTCTTCCTCAAGGAGTAGCCCGCAGCCGTTCGCGCTGCGCGCCGCTTGCGGAGGCCGCACCCGTCGGGTGCGGCCTCTGTCGTATGGGGCGTGGGCGGCCCTCTGTCCGCGTGCCGGTGGCCGCCGCTAGAGTCTGTCGATAGACTCCGCGCAGGCAGGTCAAGTCCATGGACGCTTCTCCGAACGAACCGGACCCCACCTCGATCAACGCGGTCGAGCGATTCCGCCGGCGCATGGATGACGGTCACGTCTGCCTTGGCATGAGCGTCACCCTGCCGGATCCGATCGTCAGCGAGATCGCCGTCGAGGCCGGCTACGACTTCGTCTGGGTGGAGAACGAGCACGCGTACCAGACCACCAGGGACGTGATGGCGCACGTCCTGACGGTGCGCGGCACCGGCGTCGCGCCGTTGGTGCGCGTGCCGGTCAACGATCCCGCCGTGATCAAGCCGTACGTCGACATGGCGCCTGCGGCGATCGTGGTGCCGCTGATCCGTTCCGCCCAGGAGGCCGCGGCCGCCGTGGCGGCCTGCCGCTATCCGCCGGCCGGCGTGCGCGGCTTCGGTCCGATCCGCAACATGGGCCACGGCCGACTGGGGTTCGACGAGTATCTGGAGCAGGCCGCGCGGCAGGTGATGGTGATCGTCCAGGTCGAGCACGTCGATGCGGTCGACGATCTGGACGCGCTGCTGGAGACGCCGGGACTGGACGGCATCTGCCTGGGCCGCAACGATCTGAGCGGCTCGGTCGGCAAGCTGGGCCGCTACGATGATCCGCAGGTGCGCGGCATGATCGACACCCTGCTCGACAAGTGCGCCGGACGCGACCTCTACCTGGGCGCCTCACTCGGCCCGGACTGGGATGCGGTGAAGGAGTGGGCCTCCCGCGGCATGCGCTGGTTCGGCGTGGGCGACGACGTCGACCACGTGGTCGGCGGCGCGCGGCGGACGATGGCCCGGTTCCGCGCCGCGATGCGCGAGATCGATCGAGCGTAGGCGGTTCAACCGATGTCGAGCGTCCCCGGTACGGAGATCGATCGCCGCGTGCGCGCGGTGCAGGCCGAGCTGGCCGGCGCGGACCCGCCGGTCGACCTGCTGCTGGTCGTGCAGAAGGCGGATCTCTTCTACCTGAGCGGCACCGTCCAGCAGTGCCATCTGGCGCTGCCGGCCCGCGGCTTGCCCCGCCTGCTGGTGCGCAAGGTGCGGGAGACCGCGCAGGCCGACTCCCCGATCCGGGACATCGTCCCGCTGCGCAGCTTCCGGGAGCTTCCCGATCACGTGCGGGAGCTCTGCGGGAAGCCCCCGTGGCGGATCGGCATGGAGCTCGACGTGCTGCCGGTCGGCCTCTGGCATACCTACCGGCGGGTGTTTGGCGACGATGCGGAGATCGTCGACTGCTCGCCTCAGCTCCTGGCGGTGCGCTCGCGCAAGAGCGAGTGGGAGCTCGATCGATTCCGCGACGCCGCCCGCCTCCATCCGTTGCTGTTCGCCGATCCGCTGCGCCGGCTGCTGGCGGAGGAGATCTCACCCTGCGACCTGCAGGCGCGGCTGGAAGCGGAGGCGCGGGCGCTCGGTCACTGCGGCCTGGTACGGCTGCGCGGCCTGGACGTGGAGACCGGCATCGGCATCGCGGTGAGCGGCCCGGACGGCGCGGTGCCGAGCAACTCGATGTTCCCGATCGGCGGCGCCGGCCCGCATCCGTGGGTCTCCCACGGCGGCACGCGCGACCCGATCCGGCGCGGCGTGCCGATCATCCTGGACTTTCTGATGAGCACCACCGGCTATCACGTCGACTGCTCGCGGATGGCGGTGCGCGGCGCCTTCCCGGATCGGGCGGCATCGATCCTCGAGCGCATCGGCCGGCTGCTGCGCGGCCTGGAGCGCCGGCTCCGGGCGGGCGTGAGACCTGCGGAGCTCTACCGATCGGCGGTGGAGGAAGCCGCGGCGACCGGCCTGGGCGATGGCTTCATGGGGCCGGCCGGCTATCGGGTGAGCTTCGTCGGGCACGGCGTGGGGCTCGAGGTCAACGAGCTGCCGGTGATCGGGCCGCGCTCGAACCAGCCGCTGCAGGCGGGCAACGTGATCGCCCTGGAGCCGAAGTATACCGACCAGGAGTATGGCGTGATAGGCATCGAGAACACCTACGCCGTCACCGATGACGGCGCCGAAAAGCTGACCACCGCGACCGAAGCGGTCGTCGCCGGGTAAGCGGCAATGTCCTCCGGCGCAATGTCCTCCGGCGCAATGGTCTCCGTCGCGGTCCGGCCTCTGCACGAGTACGTCACTCGCCTCTTGCACGCCAAGGGCGCGCCGTTCCACATCGCCGCGATCGTGGCGGATTCGCTGGTGCTCGCCAACTGCCGCGGCCACGACTCGCACGGCTTCATCCGCGCGGCTCAGTACTGCGACTGGATCGACCGGGGCTGGATCGACCCCGCGGCGGAGGCTGAGTGCGTGGTCGATGAGCCGCACGTCGTGCAGGTCGACGGCAACTTCGGGTTCGGCCAGTACATCGGCCGGACCGCCACCGACTGGGCGATCGAGAGTGCGCGCGACGGCGGGCACTGCGTGCTGACGATCAGCCGCGCGGCGCACCTGGGGCGCATCGGCGAGTTCATGGAGCAGGCGGCCGAGGAGGGGCTGGTCTGCTTCTCGTTCACCAACACGCACGGCGGCGGTCTGGTCACCGCCCCGCACGGCGGCTGCGAGCGCCGCCTGTCGGCCAATCCGCTGGCCGCCGGCGCGCCGCTGCCGGACCGACCGCCGATGATGATGGACATCGCCACCTCCTCGATCGCGGCCGGCAAGGTGAAGGTCGCCATCGCTCGGGGGGAGCCGCTGCCGCCCGGCCATCTGGTCGACGCCGGCGGCCGGCCGTCGACCGACCCGAACGCGTACGACGCCGATCCGCCGGGCGCGCTGCTGCCGTTCGGCGGACACAAGGGCTACGGTCTGGCGATGTTCTGCGAGGTGCTGGCCGGGGCGCTGACCGGCGCCGGATGCAGCACGACCGGCGTCGATCGGGTAGCGAACGGGTTCCTGGCGCTGTTCCTGGACCCGGCCGCGTTCTGTGGCGAGGACTTCTACCGCGCGGAGCTGACTGCGCTCATCCCGCACGTGAAGTCGTCACGGCTGATGGCCGGCCATGACGAGATCCTCTACCCGGGCGAGCCCGAGGCCCGCGCGGAGGCGGAGCGCGGCGAAGCGGTCGCGATCGAAGCATCGACCTGGGACCGCACCGCGCAGCTCGCGCGGACGCTGGGCGTGACGCCGCCGGAGACCGTCCCGGCTTGAGTTGAGCGGCGGTCCGGCGGCGGCCGGATCAGGTGCCGGCGACCGTCTGCTCGGCCAGCCAGTCGACGACCGTCCGCAGCGCGGCGGCGGAGTCGGCCCCGGCCTCCTGCGCTTCGCTGCCGGTCGCCCCATGGCGGTGGGCGATCGCCCGCTGGCGATGGGCGCTGGTCCCTTCGGCCAGGATGCCGCGCGCCCGCTCGACCTCCTGCGCGCAGTCGAAGTGGGCGGCGTCTTCGCCCACCAGGTCGAGCAGCTCGGACAACAGCTCGTCGTAGGGAACCACCTCGCCCAGGCCGAAGTCGACCAGGCCCGCATCGCTCCCGTACCGCTGGGCGCGCCATCGATTCTCATTGACCAGCAGGCGGGAATAGACGCGCCAGCTCTGGTTGTTGCGCCGCAGGCGGAAGAGCATCCGGCACAGGCAGCGGAACAGCGCGGCGATGCAGAGGGCGTCCTCCAGCCGCGTGCAGACGTCGGTGACCCGCATCTCCAGCGTGGGAAAGCGCGCGCTGGGGCGGATGTCCCACCACAGCTTGGTCGCGTCCTCGATCAGGCCGGCGGCGACCAGGGCGGCGACCGTCCGGTCGTACTCCGCAGCGCTCCGAAACGGGTCCGGCAGCCCCGAGCGCGGCAGCTCGTCCAGGACCGAGAGCCGATAGGACATCAGCCCCGTATCCGCTCCTTCCCAGTACGGCGACGAGGACGACAGCGCCAGCAGGTGGGGGAGGAAGTACGCCGCCTGATTCATCAGATCGATGCGCAGCTCGGGGTCTTCGATGCCGACGTGCACGTGCATGCCGCAGGTGAGCAGCCGGCGCGCGACCAGCCGCAGGTCCTCCGCGATCTGCGCGTAGCGGGCGGCCGCGGTCGGCTTCTGCTGCTGCCACCTCCCGAACGGATGGGTGGCGGCGGCGACCAGCGCGCAGTCGAAGCGGCCGACGATCCGATCGACGGTGCCGCGCAGGTCGGCCAGTTGCCGGCGCGCCTCGCCCGGGTCACTGCAGACCCCGGTGGCGACCTCGATCTGCGAGCGCAGGAACTCCGGGCCGACCGAGCTGCCGAGCGCGGCGCGGCACGCCTCCATCATCTCGGGGCGCGGGTCGGCGGCCAGATCGCGGGAGGCGCGGTCGATGAGGAGGTACTCCTCCTCGATGCCGAACGTGAAGCTGGGTTCCGAGTAGTTCATGCGGTCGGTGTCCGGTCGGTCTCTTTGCCAGGCAGCGTCATGGGTGGATAGCATGATGCCGTGCGCGGAGACTCCCGGTCGATCGAGCCGCCGGCGCCGGCATGATACGCGCAGTCAGGGCGGACGAGCCGACCGGCATCGACCGCAGCCTCACCAGCTACGGCGACCCCGCCTTCAGTCGCTTCATACGCCGCGCCTTCCTGGCGTCGCAGGGGTTCGACAGCGCGGACCTGGAGCGTCCGGTGGTCGGCATAGCCGATACGTCGAGCGACTACAACACCTGTCACGCCCACATGCCGGCGCTGGTCGAGGCGGTGAAGCGCGGCGTCCTGCAGGCCGGCGGGCTTCCGCTGGTCTTCCCCACGATCTCCCTCAACGAGATCCTGTTCTCGCCCACGACCATGTTGTACCGGAATCTTCTGGCCATGGAAACCGAGGAGATGATCCGCGCGCAGCCGATGGACGCCGTGGTGCTGCTGGGCGGCTGCGACAAGACCGTTCCCGCGCAGCTCATGGCGGCGGCCTCCGCGAACGTGCCGGCGGTCGTCTGCGTGACCGGCGCCATGCGGACCGGAGCGTGGCGCGGCGAACGCGTCGGCGCCTGCACCGACTGCCGCCGCTACTACGCGGGCTTTCGCGAGGGCCGGATCGGGGAGGCGGAGCTCCGGCAGGTGCAGCGGCAACTCTGCTCCACCCCCGGCACCTGCATGGTGATGGGGTCCGCCTCCACCATCGCCTGCGTCGCCGAGACGCTGGGCCTCATGCTCCCCGGCGGCGCGTCCCCGACCTCCGGGAGCGCGGACCAGCTCCGCAACGCGGTCGCCTCGGGCCGGCGGGCCGCGCTGCTGGCGCGGGAACCGATCGCCCCCGACCGGATCCTGACGCGGCCGGCGTTCGAGAACGCGCTTGCGGTCCTGATCGCCGTGGGCGGCTCGACCAACACGATCATCCACCTGACGGCGATCGCACGCCGGGCCGGCGTCGAACTGTCGTTGGACGACTTGCGGGCGGCTTCCGACCGGGTTCCGCTGCTGGTCGACTGCAAGCCGTCCGGTTCGCGGTACATGGAGGATCTTCACGAAGCGGGCGGACTCCCGGCCGTGCTGAAGGCGCTGGAGCCGCTGCTGCACCCGGAGCCGATCGACGTCGAGGGGCGCACGCTGCGCGAACGCCTGGCGCGCGCAGCACCGCCGGGGCCGTGGCAATCGGTGATCCGAACCTTGGACCGGCCGCTTGGCGGCGCCGGATCGCTCGCCGTGCTGCGCGGCTCGCTCGCTCCCGACGGCGCGATCATCAAGAGCGCGGCGGCGACCCCGGAGCTGTGCGAGCACCAGGGCCCGGCGGTGGTGTTCGACTCGCCGGCCGACGCGGCGGCGCGGATCGACGACCCCGGCCTGGAGGTCGGGCCTCGGCACGTGCTGGTGCTCCGCAACGCCGGGCCGGTGGCGGCCGGCATGCCGGAAGCCGGCTCGCTGCCGATTCCCCGCAAGCTCGCCGAACGCGGGGTCACCGACATGGTGCGCGTGTCGGACGCCCGCATGAGCGGCACCGCGTACGGCACCGTCGTCCTGCACTGCGCGCCCGAAGCGGCGGTCGGCGGTCCGCTGGCGCTGGTCCGCGACGGCGACCCGATCCGGCTCTCGGTATCGCGGGGCGCCATCGATCTGCGGGTGGACCCGGAAGAACTCGCCCGCCGCCACCGTCGACTGCAGCCGCGCCCGCTGCCGGCGCGCGGCTGGGCGCGCATCCATGCCCGACACGTCCTGCAGGCCGACCGGGGCGCGGACCTCGACCTGATGACCGTCGACGGCGCGGCGGCCGCCCCGGACGGAACCGTCGGAAGCGGATAGACTGCGCGCCATGCCCAACATCGCCCTGATCGGCGCCGGCAGCGTCGTCTTCGCGCAGAAGCTCATCAGCGACATCCTGCAGCGCGACGGCATCGGCGCGCCGGAGTTCCGTCTGATGGACATCGACCCGGAGCGGCTGCGGATCGCCGGCATCGCCGCCGAGAAGACCGCGCGCGCTCTCGACAAGCCGGCGGCCGTGCGCACCACCGGCGATCAGCGCGAGGCGATCCGGGACGCCGACTACGTGATCTGCTGCGTGCAGGTCGGCGATACCGAGACGATCCGTCAGGACTTCGACATCCCCGCCCGTTACGGTCTGCGCCAGACGATCGCCGACACGCTGGGGATCGGCGGCATCTTCCGCGCGTTGCGCACCTATCCGGTGATGATGGAGCTGGCGGAGAACATCGCCTCGATCGGCGCGCCGCGCTGCCTGCTGCTCAACTACACCAACCCGATGGCGATGAACATGCTGGCGGTGCTGCGCGCCCGCGCCATCCCGGCGGTCGGCCTGTGCCACAGCGTGCAGGGGACCGCGGCCAAGCTCGCCGGCATCGCCGGCGTCCCGGAGGCGGAGGTCCGCTTCCGGTGCGCCGGCATCAATCACATGGCGTTCTATACCGAGTTCCGCGCCGGCGGCCGCGACCTCTACCCGGTGCTGTTCGAACGCCTCCGCGACGACCCGGACGGGCTGGGCCGCACCGTGCGCTTCGAGATGCTGCGGCGCACCGGTTACTTCGTCACCGAGAGTTCCGAGCACCAGGCCGAGTACACGCCGTACTTCATCCACCACGGCGGCCAGGTCGTCGACCGGTACCGCGTGCCGCTGAACGAGCTGCTGCGCCGCCGCGATCGGCAGGTGGCGGCCTGGGAGCGGCAGCGGCGCGAGTTCTCCGATCCCGACCACGGCGTGGAGATACAGCCGATGAGCCACGAGTACGGATCGATCATCATCGAGGCGATCGAGACCGGAGCGCCGGCGACCATCCACGGCAACGTGCTCAACCGCGGCCTGATCGACAACCTGCCGGCGGACGCCTGCGTGGAGGTCGCCTGCCATGTCGACGGCGCCGGCCTGGCGCCGGTGAAGTTCGGCCGCCTGCCGACCGTGCTGGCCGGGATCGTCGGCAGCAACGTCGCCGTGCAGCTCGCCGCCGTGGAGGCGGCCGAGTCACGCCGGCGTGAGGCGGTCTATCACGCCGCCATGCTCGACCCGCACACCGCCGCCGCCCTCACCCTGGACGACATCTGGCGGGTCTGCGACGAGATGCTGGAGGCGCAGGCGCCGTTGCTGCCGGCATTCCACCGCTAGGCCAGTGCCGTTTACCGACCTACCTGTCCGGTTGCTCGCAGGCGCCCGGAAACCAGCCTTGGCAGGGTTTCCGCAAGACGAAAGCGCGCCCTACTCACTGGCGAAGCGCATGCTGCATGTGCAGTCGCTCGCCTACTGGCGCCAGTACCGGTTCCCGATCGTGGTGGCGCTGCCGGGCAACATCTACGGCCCGCACGACAACTTCGACCTGGAGGCGGCGCACGTGGTGCCGGCTCTGGTGCGCAAGTTCGTGGCGGCGGCGGACGACGCCCTGCCCTCGGTGACCGTCTGGGGCAGCGGCGCGCCGCAGCGTGACTTCGTGTTCGTCGGCGACGTGGCGCAGGGCATGATTCGCGCCGCCGAGCGGTACGACCGGCCCGCGCTGCTGAACCTTTCCTCCGGCGCCGAAACCAGCATTCGCGAAGTGGTGGAGCTGCTGCGGGAGATCACCGGCTACCGCGGCGCGATCGTGTGGGACCGCAGTCGGCCCGCCGGCCAGGCCCGGCGCAGGTTCGACATTTCCCGGGCGCGCAAGGAGCTGGGATTTTCTCCCCGGACCTCGTTGCGGGCCGGCTTGGCGCATACGGTGCAGTGGTACCGGCGCCACCGCGCGACCGCCCGCAACGCAGTGCCGGGGAAGCGCTGCCCCTGAGCGCGGCGGCCGCTGAACTCCTGCCGCCGCCCGCCTTCGCCGCCGAAGTTTTGGGCCCGCGGCGGCGCCGGCTTCGCGCACGCCGCAGCCTCCTGCCGGCCGAGGCGCCGCGTCGCCGCCGAAGTGTCCGGGCGGTCTGGGATGCGGTCCGCCTGCAGTGGCGCGGCTTCGTCTACCGACTCCGCCGCCTGAGCCGATACCCTCGCCGCCGAAGGAGCGGCGCTGTCCGATCGGGCCTCCTGCTTCGCTGCCGAAGTTGCGCCGCGAGCCGAGGCCGTCATCTTCGCCGCCGAAGTCTGCTCGGCGCCTGCCGCGCGGGCCGCGCGAGAGCCGGTGCGCCGCCCGCGCGGCGGCCGGGCCGGGTCGTGGCGGTCGAGCCCTTCCTGCACCAGCCGCCCCATGATCTGACCTAACGTCATGTGTGGATCCGCGCTATCAGGCGGTCGTCGGAGAGGGCGGAAACGGTGGTCGTGATGGCTGTGTCGGCCGTGTCGGAACGACTGTCGTTCATGGCATAAGTATAATAATGTAAAGTAGTTGAGTCAAGTTATCCGCAACGATTCCCGGCGAAAACTCGACAGAAGCGAGCGGGACGACTACTACACCCGGGCATCTCGCGGCATGGACCCATGACGACTTCTTGCCGATCGCGGCCGCGTTCGATAGGCTCATGGTCGATCAGGGATGGGTAACGAAGACGCCGAGCGCGTAGATACCGATTGGTCCGGCCGGCCTGCAGACCGCCTGCAGGGACGGGCGGTCATGAAAGTGGTCGACGGCGGCGCCATACTTCGCAAGCGCGAAGACGGCACGTGGGAGCCGGTCACGGACCTGGTAGTGGAAACGATCAACGGCCGCAAGTATACCCGGGGAGAAGACGGCAAGTGGTACCCGGTCGACGAGAAGCTGCGGGTCGGCAAGGAGCCCGTCGACCCGTATACCGAAGATGGAGTGATCTAACCCTGGTCGGGTCCGACGTCCTCCGCGCGCGCCTGATCAGCGCCCGGTCGCCGCAGCCAGGCGACGGACCCGTCGATCCGTATGCCGACGAGGGTAGGGAGTGATGATACCGTCCCCCAATGGACAAGCAGGAAGAATCCAATCTATCGGTCCGACCGAACGGGGACGGCGTTTCAAGCTCTTGGCAGCGCTCGCTGACCAGGCGGACTACCGCCAACTTCTGAGCATGATCGTCAACCATCATCCAGACGGCCCAGCAAGGCGACCGCCGCGCTGGTGACCAGCTCCACGACCGGCGGGGAATAATGTCAACAGCGACACCGCAGCGCTGGTAGCGAAGCGCCGCCTGAGCCGATACCTTCGCCGCCGAAGGAGCGGCGCTGTCCGATCGGGCCTCTTGCTTCGCTGCCGAAGCGGCGCCGCGAGCCGAGGCCGTCTTTCTCGTCAGTAGCCGGTCGCGAAGGCCGCGGAGATGGCGCGCGGCCGCTGCCGTCAGCGGCGCAGGTAGGCGGTTGCGGCGTCGGCCGCGGCACGCGCTGAGCGGATGCAGTCGGGGATTCCAACGCCGTCATAGGGCGCGCCGGCCAACCACACGCCGGGCGTGGCGGAGCACGCTGAGCGGACCCCGGCGAGCCACTCGCGGTGGCCGACGCGGTAGAGCGGGGTGCCGTCCGGCCAACGCTGCACGCGGCGCACGGCCGGCGCGCCGGCGCGGATGAAGGCGAAGCCGGGGATGTGGGCCAGCTCGTCCTGCACCAGGGCCAGCAGCTCGTCGTCGGTGCGGTCCGGCAGGTGCGGATGGCGCCAACCGCCGATGAAGGCGCGCAGCAGCAGGCCGCCGGCCGGCGCTCGTCCCGGCCACTTGGCGGAACTCCACGTGCAGGCCAGCAGCCGGCATCCTTCGCCGCGCGGCACCAGGAAGCCGGAACCGGCCGCCGGAAAGCCGGAGCCGGACGCCGGGAAGCCGCCGCCGATGCCGGCGTACCCCAGCGTCACCACGGCGGACGTGGTCGCCTCGGCGGCGGCAAGGCGTTGCGCCAGCGGCGGGTTGAGGCGGGCGGCCAGCCGTGCGGCGACCGCCGCCGGCGTCGTCACCACCACCGCGGCGGCGTCCAGCTCCGCGCCGCCGGCCGGTCCGTCCAGCCGCACCCGGTAGCCCGCCGGTGCCGGCGCGATGGCGGTGACCGCCGCGCCGGTGCGCAGCGCGCGTCCCAGGCGGGCGCCGAGCGCGTCGACGAGCTGCTCCATCCCTCCGCTCAGGCTGGCAAACGGGCTGCCGCGCAGGTGCGGGACGTCCGCCGGCCCGCGTGCACCGGCGGCCGTCCCGCCATTCCCGCCGCGCCGGTGCGGCGTTCGCAGTCCCGGAAAGGTGGCGGTCAGGCTGAGCTGCCACGGGTCCGCCAGATGGATGCCGGCCAGCAGCGGCTCGCCGAGCACCCGCAGCATCTCCCGCCCATAGCGGCGCCGGACGTAGGCGCCGACGCTTTCGTCACCGGCATCCGCGCGCCGCGGCACCAACGGGTGCGCCAGGGCGCGCAGCCGCCCGGCCGGAGACAACAGCGGCGAGCGGAGCAGCGCCCACGGCCGGGTGGGGTGCACCAGGCGCAGGCCGGGCGGGATCGGCACCAGCCGACCGCGGCGCAGCACGCTGGCGCTGCGCGGCTGCCGCTGCGGGATGAGCGCTCCGGTCAATCCCAGCTCCCGGCACAGATCGACGGCGGCGGGCTTGCCGGTCAGGAACGAATCGGGCCCCGCCTCGATCAGGAAGCCGTCCCGGCGTTCGGTGCGCAGCTTGCCGCCGGCGCGCCGATCGGCCTCCAACGCCACCACCTCGAAGCCCGGCCTGGCTGCCGCGGCGCGCAGCAGGTACCAGGCAGCGGCCAAGCCGGTGATGCCGCCGCCGACCACCACCACGCGCCGCCGGCCCGCGGCGGCCTTCATGGCGCGTCCGTCACAGACGCGCCGCCGCCTCCTGCACCCGGTCAGCCAGCGCGGCGATCAGGCCCGGGTCGCTGTCCAGGGCGGGCGTGCGCGTCACGCTGACTCCGATGGAGGCGCCGAGCGCGCGCAGTTCGATGTCGATGTCGAACAGGACCTCTACGTGGTCGGCCACGAATCCGAACGGCACCACGATCACTTCATCCACCCCGTCAGCGTCGGCGCGGCGCAGTTCCTCCTCCAGGGACGGTCCCAGCCAGTTTCCCGGCCGCGCTCCCGCTGACTGGAAGCACTGCCGCCACTGATGCGGCCGCAAGCCGGCGGATGCCGCGACCGCATCGGCGGAGGCGCGGAGTTGCGCCGGGTAGGGGTCGCCGCCGTCCACCCACGCGGTCGGCAGGCTGTGCGCGGAGAACAGCACGCGGGCGCGCGCCGGGTCCCGCAGCGACGCTCGCGTGCGCTGCAGATCGCGCGCGACCGCGGCGACGTATCGCGGGTGATCGCCGAAGTGAGAGACGAAGGCAAGGCGAGGTGCCGCCGGGAGCGCGGCGGCCGCCGCGCGCGCCCGCTCCTGATAGGCACCGACGCTGCGGCGCGAGTAGTGCGGCGTCAGCGCCAGCCCCACGACGCGGGTCACGCCCTGCCGGGCCAGGCGCTCCACCGCCGGCGCAATGCGCGGATGCCAGTGCCGCATCCCGACCGCCACGACCGCCCGCACGCCGCGCGCCCGCAGCTCGCGGCCCAGCGCCGACGCCTGCCGCTCGGTGATGGCGCGCAACGGCGACCGGCCGCCGATCAGCCGATAGCGCTCGCGCACCTCCTCCACCAGTGCGGGCGGGGTAGGCCGCCCGCCGCGCACGTCCTGCAGATAGGGCGCAACGTCGGCCAGGGAGTCGGGACCGCCGTAGGCCATCACCAGCACGCCGAGCAGGCTCATGCCCGCACCGGCGGCGGCGCGCCGTGCACCATCGCGACCAGCCGTTCGACCGCGGCCGGCGGCGTCTGCGGCAGGATGCCGTGACCCAGATTGAAGATGAACCCGGGATCGGCCGCCGCGCTGGCCAGCACGGCGCGCGTTCGTCGTTCCAGCACGTGCGGCGGCGCGAACAGCAGGGCCGGGTCCAGGTTGCCCTGCAGGGCCATGCGCTCCGGCAGCGCGCGCCGCGCCGCCGCCAGGTCGACGCGCCAGTCGACGCTCAGGACGTGGCACGGCACCGAGGACAGCACGTCGAGCATCGCGCCGGTGCCGGTGCTGAAGTAGATCAGCGGCACGCCGGTCGACTCCAGACCGGCGCACACCTCCTGCACGCAGGGCAGCACGTGCTCCCGGTAGTCGGAGGCGCCGACCACCCCCGCCCAGCTGTCGAAGAGCTGCAGCGCCTGGGCGCCCGCCTCCGCCTGAGCGGTCAGGTACTCGGTCACCATGCGCGCCAGCTTGCTCATCAGCGCGCGCCACGCTTCCGGTTGCTCGAACATCATCCGCTTGGTCAAGGTGAACTGCCGCGACGTGCCGCCCTCGATCGCATAGGTGGCCAGGGTGAACGGCGCCCCGGCAAAGCCGATCAGCGTGACCGCCGGCGGCAGCTCCCGGCGCACCAGTCCCAGCGCGTCGAGGGTGGCCGCCGCGTGACGCCGCGGCTCGGAAACCTGCAGCGCAGCGATGTCCGCAGGGGAGCGGATCGGGTTGTGGATCGTCGGTCCGGAGCCGGCGCCGAAGGAGAGCTCCAGCCCCATGCCGATCAGGGGCGGCAGGATGTCGGCGAAGATGATGGCGGCGTCCAGGTCGAAGCGCCGCAGCGGCTGCAGGGTGACCATCGCCGCCAGCTCGGGGTTGCCGATGATGTCCAGCATGCCGTGCCGGGCGCGCAACGCCCGGTACTCCGGCAGATAGCGGCCGGCCTGCCGCATCAGCCAGATCGGCACGCGGCTGACCGGCCGCCGCCGGCAGGCGTCCAGCAGCGGCGCGGCGCCGGTGGGAGCGGTCAGCAGAACAGCTCCAGGGTCTCGCTCCCGGCGTGGTGCAGCGCGGTGGTCAGCGGCGTGTCGCGCTCGGTGTAGGCGCGCGCCTCGGTGCCGCGGAGCTGGTTCACCAGATCGGAGAAGCGGGTCAGGTCATCGGTCTCGTAGACGACCACGAACTCCTGATCCTGCACGCCCACGGAATAGAGCAGGAGCTGCGTGACGTCCGGGTATTCCTTGCCGACGCGGATGTGTCCGTTCATCATTCCCTGCCGCACGTCGCGGCTCAGGCCGTACCAGGCGCTGGTCTTCACGAACGGATAGACGACCAGATGGCGCTTGCGCTCCGCGGTGAACGGGTCGATCTCCTGCGTGGAACGGGTCTTCGTGTACGTGGAGGGACGGGTAAAGCCCCACAGCGGCTGCCGCACTTCCAGCAGCGGGCGCAGCGGCGCCAGCGCCCGCGCGTAGCCGCCGAAATAGGCGTGGACCCGTTCCGGTTCGGCCGACCGCAGCGCCGTCCACGCCAGCAGGTCGCCGGTGTCGTGCAGGGGGAACATCTGATACAGGTGCAGGACGTCGGCCACGCCGGCGAGCGCCTCCTGCAGCGCGCGCAGCCGCCGGCAGCGGTCGGCGCGTTCAAGACGCCACCAGGCCGCGGTGAGGCGCAACACGGCGAAGTGGTTGAGGGTGCGCGGCTCGGCGCCGCGGGCCCGGTCCGGGGGTACGGTCATGCGGTGCTCCTGATTCAGG
The DNA here is from genome assembly GCA_965203515.1 of Spirochaetia bacterium. GTDB lineage: Bacteria > Spirochaetota > Spirochaetia > SZUA-6 > Bin103 > CATQHW01. Next base: position 1,350,968 of record OZ241907.1, on the reverse strand, counting down.
TCGCGGAAGCGTCCGGCTCGGGAGCGTCCGGCGAGGCGCGGTCGTCCGCGGGATCGGGTTCGGCGAACAGGTACTCCAGCGCCGCTCGGCAGCGCGCCGCCTGATCGCTGCCGGCGGCCTGCCGCAGGCGCTTCCTGGGTCGGCGCAGAAGGCGCTGGGTCAGGTTGTGGGCCAGCGATTCCACCGCCCGCCGCTGCCGGTCGGTCAGCTCCGGCAGCCGCCGCCGGGCCCGTTCCAGCTCGGCGTCTCGGGCGGCGGCGGCCTGCTCTCCCAGCAGTCGCAGAGCGGGAACGACTTCGCGCTGCTGCAGCCAGGTGCGAAAGCGCGCCAACTCCTGCTCGATCACCGCCTCGGCGCGTGGGACGTCCGCCGCGCGCGCGGCGCGTCCGGCGGCGGCCGCCGCCTCCAGGTCGGCGAAGTCGTAGTACCGGAGCCGGTCGAGCGGGGCCTCGTCGACGCGCACGTTGCGCGGCAGGGCAAGATCGACCAGATGCAACGGCCGGCCGTCGCGTGCGGCCGTCGCCGCGTCCAGCATCGATCGATCGATGAACGGCTCCGGCGCCGCGGTGGCGGCGATGGCGACGTCGGCGCCGCGCAGGGCGCCGGCGGCGTCCTCCCACGGCACGGCGCGGCCTCCGTAGGCGTGCGCCAGGTGTTGGGCGCGGGCGAGGGTGCGGTTGGTCACCGCCAGCGCGCCGACGCCCAGGGCGTGCAGCCGGTCGCAGGCGCGCCGCGCCATGGTCCCGGCGCCGAACACCAACGCCTGCGCCCGATGCAGCGGACCGAAGCGCGCCGCCACCAGATCGACGGCGGCCGGCGCCAGGGAGGTGGCGTGACGGCCGATGGCGGTGACGGTACGGACCCGCTTGCCGGCGTGCACGGCGGCGCGGAACAGGGCGTTCAGCACCGGTCCGGCGCTGCCGAGGAGCGCCGCCCGATCGAGCGCTTCCACCACTTGGCGCTGGACGTCGGTCTCGCCGATCAGCAGCGAATCCAGCCCGGCCGCCACGCGCATCAGATGGTGAGCGGCGCGGGCGCCGTCGATCTCCGTTACCGCCTCGCGGGCGGCCGGTGGCAGGTGCTCGTCCAGCCGGCGCCGCAAGGGATCGACGCCGGCGCCGCAGGCGTACACCTCGCACCGGTGGCAGGTCGCCAGGACCGCCCATTCCGGCCCGGCGCCGGCCGCTGCCGGTACGGTCCGGGCCAGTTGAGTCGGCAGCGTGCCGGCGGCCGCGGACGCCGCGTCGGCCGCGTAGCGGTCGAGCGGCCGATAATCGAGAAGCCAGGCGCGGATCACGGTCATGCGGACGCCAGGGCTTGCGGACGATCCGGCGCCGGCGCCTTGCCGTTGCGGAGCCGGACCCGCGCCAGAGCGTAGCTGCCCAGCACCACCGCCGCCGCCGCGGCCTGCCCGCCCATGGTCTGCCACGTCGGATAGAGACCGAACCACGTACCGAGCCAGTACGGCAACGCCAGCCCGAAGATCGGCGAGAGGGGTACCCAGCCGACGGCCTGCATCACGTGCACGGTCGATCCGGTCAGGGTCACCAGCACGCCGCCGATCAGGACCCCGGTGACCATCAGCATCTTCTTGTACGGCAGCTTCTTCCCCAGGCGGAACGTCACCAGGCCGACCACGGCGACGGCCGCCGATCCCAGGGCGACGCCGGCCAGCACCGTGTCGACGCCGGCGCGGAACGTGAGCGCCTGCAGGAACAGCGCGGTCTCGAACCCCTCCCGGTAGACGCTGGCGAACCCCAGCATGGCAAAGCCGATCGCCTGGCCGGCGGCGCCGGTCAGCAGCGACCGCTTGTGATGGTGGAACTTGGCGATCCAGCCGCTCCAGTACATCTTGTGAAAGAACCAGTTGGTGATGACCAGCAGCACGCCGATGGCGAGCAGCGAAACCACCGCCTCCAGTCGCTCCCCATAGACCCGGAACAGGTGCACCAACCGGTAGGCGGCGAACCAGGTGGCGGCGGAGGCGGCCAGCGCGGCCAGCGCGCCGATGAACAGCGGCCGGCGGAAGGCTGCGGCCGCCCCGACCATGCCGGCCACCAGTGCGGCCAGAATGACGACCGCCTCCAAGCCTTCGCGGAACACGATGACCGCCGCGTTCACCGCCGTGGCGATCGGCGCCGCGTCGCGTGACAACACCCGGCGGGCGTCGCGTAGCGCGGTGCGCAACTCGCCGGCGGTGGCCAGGTAGGCGGAAAACGGCGCCTGCCCGGCGATGATGGTCGCCAATCCCGCAGTGCCCGGCCGCCCGGACCAGAACAGCGCGTCGATCCGCGCCGCCAGCGGCGGGTCGAGCGCCAGGAGCGACAGCTCCGGCCCGGCGTCGAACAGTCCGTAGACCTGTATCCGCATCCGTTCGGCGCCTTCCCAGTCGCCGCCGCGCACCAATCCGTCCAGACTGGCGAACATCTGGTCGATCACGGTGAACGCCGATTCGCCGTCGATGGCGCCGTCAGCGCCCAGGGTGGCGGCGACGATGGCGCGCGACTGGTCGGTCAGCTCCCGGACCGCCGGCGTCGGTCCCAGTGCCGCCACCCGCTGCGCGAGTTCGTCCAGCAGCCGTTCCAGCCGGTCGGCCTGCGCGGCGTCGACCGCGGCGATGCGCGGCGCCAACTCGGCGGCGGTCAGCGCCGCCTGTTCCAGGAAGGCGACCGCCTCCCGGTACTCGGTCTCGATGCTGACGGCGCCGTTGCGCACGCCGTCCCGGTACTCCACGGCCACCAATTCCAGGAACAACTGCAGGAGGTTGGCGCGTCGCCGCAGCTCGGCGGCCGGCAGCTCGACCGCCTGATAGCCCCGCCACTGGCGCAGCAACGCGTCCGCCGCTTCGCGCACCGCGGCGCCGTCGGCCGCCAGGGCGGCCGCCTCCAGCGTGCCGGCGGTCGCCTGCAGCTCGGCCCAGGCGCCGGCGCCCCGCTTGACGGCGTAATCGCTGCCGAGCATCGACAGGTAGGCGCCGATCAGCCCGGCGCTCTCGGCCGGCCGTATCACCAGGCCGTGATCGGCCGCCTTGACGGCGTCGGCGGCCGCGTAGCGCACGCGGGCGTGGTAGGTATCGTCCAGGTCGTCGCGGACGATGGCGGCGGCCGCCTCCGGCGCCAGCAAGCCGGCCGCCTGGTCCTGAACGGCGCGGGACGCCGCCGAGTGGACCAGGGTCACCGGCGTGGCTTTGCGGTACTCGCGCAGGGCGAGCCATGCCTCGGCGCCCGCCGGGTCTCCGGCACGGGCCGCGGCGATGGCGCCGAGCCGCGCCGCGGCGGCCAGTTCGCCGAGCACCCGGCCGCGGATCAGGGCGCGGTGCGCCAGCGCGCCGTCCGGCAGCCCGCGCAGGGTATCGAGCCCCGTAAGGATGCGCCCGTCGGACGCGGGCGCCGCGGCCGCCACCGCGGCCGTCAGGTGCGCGTAGGCAGCGGCGGCCTGCCGGACGTGCTGCGTGACCGCGGGGCGGTCGCCGCGCTCGGCGGCAACGAGCATGGAGAGCAGCTCGCTCCGCATCGTCCGGGAATGGCGCCACCGCGCCGCTGCGCCGTCGTCCGGCAGGGCCGCGGCCGGCGCCCCCAGACCGGCGAGCAGCGCCGCGGCAAGCAGGGGCCGCAACCCTTCATGGATATTAAGCCGATTCATGAATCTTAATGCTGTTAACGCATGAAAACACGAACCGGTCGGCCGGCGCAAGGGAGCTCGGCCGATGCCGACGACCTGCAGGGCGCGCACGGGGAGTTGACATGGATGAATAATGCTTCAATATGTTAATGAACATTAATGAATGGGGCCATCGGTCCCGGGGAGAGTTCTCAATGACTTCATCCATCGGAACGCGGGCGCCCGCAAGCGCCTGCCGGCTCCTCCGGGCCGCCATGCTCGTCGCGGCGAGCTGCGGGATGGCGTTTGCCAGCGCGGAGACGGAGCGGTCGGCCCCCGACCTGGGGCCGATCAAGGCGTACACCCTGGCCAACGCGCAGGCGATGCAGGAGGCGACCGCCCGGCTGTCGCGGGTGGCGGCCGACTACGACCGGCTCCTCGCGCAGCACGGCGGCGACTATCAGGCGGCCTGGAACGCGCAGTCGGACGCGCTGAGCGACCTGATCCGCAACGGCCGCGAAGCGTGGGTCGACGCGAGCACCGCGTATGAGCTGAGCGAGGGCATCATCGCCGGCGTCCCGTCCCTGGCCTGGTACGACGTGTGGATCGACGCCGGTCCGTCCGGGGCCGAGGATCCGGCCGAGGCGATCGATTGGACCCTCGAAGTGCGGGACGGCCGCGTCCTGGAGCGGCCCGGCAACCTGTTCCATCACCTGACCGAGCCGGTGCTGTGGGGGACGGTCGACGAATGGGCCGGCGCCCGTGTCGACCTGGACCGGGACGGTCATGTCGCCGCCGTGGCCGACGTGCTGCCGGAGACCGACATCCTGCTGGCGGTCGCCGAAGCGATCGACGGCGCCGCTGCCGAGATGGGGGAGGCGGTCTCGGCCTGGAGGCCGAGCCTGACCGACGTGTTCACGGCGCTGGTGGTGATGGTGCCGACCATGAACGAGTACTTCGAACAGTGGAAGGAGTCCCGCTTCGTCGCCGGCGACACCTCCGCGGAGATCAGCTTCGTGGCGGTCAGCCGTCTGTTCGACATCAACGGCATCCTCACCGGGCTGAGCCTGGCCTACGACCACGTGTCGTCGCTGCTGGCCGAGGCGGACGCGTCGCTGGACACGCAGATCAGCGACGGATTCGTGGAACTGGTCGGCTACGTCAGCGTGCTCCACGAACGGGAACGGGCCGGACACCGGTTCAGCGCCGCCGAGGCCGATCTGTTCGGAACCGAGGCGCAGGAACTGGCGATCACGCTGTCGGCCCTTCTGGCCCGCGCCGCGCAGGCGCTCGACATCACCCTGGACCTGGCGTAGCGCCGAGGATCGGCACTCCGGCTGAGGCATCCGAGCAGGCGGGTCCGAGCAGGACCCGTCTGCCGCTGTCGTATAGTGCCGCCGTGCGCCTGCTGACGAAGGTGAGCGCCGGCGCGGCGCTGCTCCTGATCCTCGCCGGCAGCCTGGTCACCAGCACCGGCTCCGGCCTGGCGGTGCCGGACTGGCCGCTCTCCTACGGGATGCTGTTCCCGCCGATGGTGGGCGGCATTCTGTACGAGCACGGCCATCGCATGATCGCCGCCGGCGTCGGCCTGTTGGTGGTGATCCAGGCGCTGGTCTTCACGTGGCGGGAGCCGCGCCGGTGGTTGCGCGCGCTGGCCTGGGCGGCGGTGGCGGCGATCGTCGCGCAGGGGGTGCTGGGCGGTCTGACGGTGCTGTTGCTGCTGCCCGACCCGATCTCCATCGCCCACGCGGTGCTGGCGCAGTCCCTGGCCATGCTGCTCGTGTTCATCGCCTATGCTCAGTCCCGCGAATGGGAGCGGCGCGTGCGCGAACCGGCGATCGCGGCGTCCGCCGCTCAGCAGCCGCCGTTGTGGCCGGCGGTCGCGGCGTTGCCGGCCGTGGTCTTTCTGCAACTGGTGATCGGGGCGCTGATGCGCCATACCGACGCGGGATTGGCGATACCCGACTTCCCGCTCATGGGCGGCAGTCTGCTGCCGCGGTTCGACGACCGGATGTTGGCGGCGATCAACGCCGAGCGCTTCGCGCTCCGGCTGGAACCGGTCGGCATGGCGCAGGTGACGGTCCACTTCCTCCACCGTCTGGGTGCGGCGGTAACCCTGATCGTGGTCGTTGCGGTCAACCTGATCGTCCGCCGCCGCGGTCGGCCCGAGGTGCGGCGCCTGCTGGCGGGGGTGAACGCGCTGGTGCTGGTCCAGGCGGCATTGGGCGCGCTGACCGTCCTCACCGCCCGTTCGCCGCTGATGGCCAGCCTGCACGTGTTGACCGGCGCGGGCCTGTTCGCGTTGACGCTCCTCTGCCTGCTGCGCTCCGTGCCGGTGCCGGTCCGCCGGTGACGAGCTCGCCGCCGCCGGCCGACTGGTCGCCGCAGGGGCCGCCGCCGGCGGCGTCGGCGAAGCGGTGTTCGCGCCCGTCGAAGCGGAGCGCCGGGCGGTAGTGCGCGGACATCTCGCGGAAGCTCGCCGGCGCGTAGTGGCAGATGAAGCTGCGCCGCCACTCGCCGGCGGCGGCGTTCGGCCGCGACCCGTGCACGATGCTGCCGCCGAAGAACAGCACGTCGCCCGGATCGAGCAGGACCGGCACCGGCGTCACCCCCGCCGGGGGCCGCACGAGGTGCGTGGTGAAGCTCTGCTTCGGGTCGGCCTCCTCCGGGCACGCCACCTCCATCGCGTGCGTGCCCGGACAGACGTACAGGCCGCCGTTGTCGGGATGCGAGCGGTCGACGGCGGTCCACGCCGCGATGCAGGTATGCGGCCGGACGCGCAGGTAGTAGTTGTCCTGATGCAGCGCCTGGCCCCGTGCGCCGGGCGGCTTGTAGTAGAACATCGACTGCGCGGCGATCGGCTCCTCGCCCATCAGGGCCGCCAACACCGCCTCGATCCGCGCGTCGAGCAGCATGCGCCGCGCCAGCGGGTCGAAGCGGTGCGGGTGCATGACGCGCGGGAACCGCAGCAGCGGATCGCCGCTGTCCGGGTCGGGGTTCCAGTGGCCGGGGATCGGCGTCCCGGCGGCGGCGACGTCGGCGAACCGTTGCGCGCAGGCGGCGATCTCGTCACGCTCCCACAGCCGGCGAACCACCAGATAGCCGTCCGCATGCCACCGCGTCAGCTCCTGCGCGGTCATGCGGGCGGACTCCACGGGAGCGACCTCCCGATGGGCGGCGCCTTCTTCGGTCACGAACGCTGCGGTCGCCATGGTCGCTGTGCGCCTATGGTATCAGAAACGGCTTCCTGCTATAACCGGGTAGCGGATGACGAAGTTCATCGTGCGGCGCGTGCTTCTCATGATACCCACGCTGGTCGCGGTGTCGATCCTGTCGTTCCTGATCATCCAGGCGCCGGCCGGGGACTTCGTCGATACCTACGTGGCGGGGCTCCGGCAGTTCGGGCAGATCGTGGAGCAGGGGCAGATCGACGCGCTGCGGGAACGCTACGGGTTGAACCAGCCGGCGCACGTCCAGTACTGGAAGTGGATGTCGAACCTCATCCGCGGCGATCTGGGGCGGTCGTTCGCGTGGAATCAGTCGGTAAGGTCGCTGCTGTTCGAGCGGCTGCCATGGACGATACTGATCGCGTTCAGCTCGTTGCTGGTGGTGTACGTCATCGCCATACCGATCGGCAACGTGTCCGCTATCAACCAGTATTCGGTGCGTGACTACGTGTTCACGACGATCGGCTTCGTCGGCCTTGCCGTGCCCAACTTCCTGTTCGCCCTGATCTTCCTGTGGCTGTTCTTCCTCTGGACCGGGAAGGCGGCCGTCGGGCTGTTCTCCAAGGAATATCTCACCGCATCGTGGAGCCTGGGCAAGCTGCTCGATCTGCTGTCGCACCTGTGGATACCGGCACTGATCGTCGGCACCGCGGGCACCGCCAGTCTGATCCGCATCATGCGCGCCAACATGCTCGACGAGCTGCACAAGCCGTACGTGATGGTGGCGCGCGCCAAGGGGCTGACCGAACGCCGCCTGCTCTACAAGTACCCGTTTCGCGCCGCGGTCAATCCGGTCGTCAGCACCATCGGCTACACCCTGCCGGAGATGGTCAACGGCGCGCTGTTGACGTCGATCGTGCTGGGCCTGCCCACGATCGCTCCGGTCCTGCTCTCCGCGCTGCTCACGCAGGACATGTTCCTGGCCGGCAGCATCATCTTCGTCCTCAGCGTCCTGACCGTGATCGGCACGCTGCTGTCCGACATCCTGCTCGCCTGGCTCGACCCGCGCATTCGCGAGGCGGTCTGACGTGACGCAATCGGCGGTTCCGGCCGAAGCCGCCGCGCCGTCCGAAGAGCGGCTGTTCGTCGCGTCGCAATGGCAGCTCATCCGCTGGAAGTTCGTGCGCCACCGGGTCGCGGTGGCTGCCCTCATCGTGCTGGGAGCGTTCTACCTCGGCGCATTCTTCGCGGAGTTCGCCGCGCCCTATGACGGCCGACTGCACGATCAGGAACGGGTCCTGCAGCCGCCGCAGCGGATCCGATTCGTGGACGTGGACGGCCGATTTCATCTGCGCCCGTTCGTGTACGGTCTCACGCAGAAGATCGATCCGGTCACGTACGGCAAGGAGTACACCGTCGATCCGGGGCGGCGCCACCCGCTGGCGCTGTTCGTGCGCGGCGATCCGTACCGGTTCTGGGGGCTGTTCGAGTCCGACGTCCACCTGTTCGGCTTCCGGGGCGGGCGCGGCTATCTGTTCGGCGCGGACTCGCTCGGCCGCGATCTGTTGTCGCGCATCATCTACGGCAGCCGCATCTCGCTCACCGTGGGGCTCCTGGGAATCGCGCTGAGCTTTCTGCTCGGCATCGTGCTGGGCGGACTCTCCGGTTACCTGGGCGGACCGATCGACGTCGTCATCCAACGGCTCATCGAGTTCTTTCGGTCGATCCCGACCTTGCCGTTGTGGATGGGGCTGAGCGCGGCGCTGCCGCCCCACTGGAGCGTGACCAAGGTCTATTTCGCCATCGTGGTGATCCTGTCGTTCGTCGGCTGGACGTCGCTGGCGCGCGTGGTGCGCGGCAAGTTCCTGTCGGTGCGTGAGGAGGAGTTCGTGCTGGCGGCGCAGCTGCACGTAGCCGGCCGCGGCTACATCATCATGCGGCATCTGCTGCCGTCGCTGTACAGCTATATCATCGCGTCGCTCACCCTGTCGGTGCCGGGCATGATTCTGGGAGAGACCGCGCTGAGCTTCATCGGGCTCGGGCTGCGCACTCCCGCCGTGAGCTGGGGCGTGCTGCTGCGCGACGCTCAGGCGATCCGGGTGCTGGCCGATGCCCCGTGGCTGCTGATCCCGGCGCTGTTCGTCATCGTCTCGATCCTGGCGTTCAACTTCCTCGGCGACGGCCTGCGGGACGCCGCCGACCCGTACGCCGCGGTCTGATGGCCGACCGCGCGACCCGCTCGGCCGCCGCCCTGCTCAGCGTGCGAGGGCTGAAGACCCACTTCTTTTCGCGCCAGGGCACGGTCAAGGCGGTGGACGGCCTGAGCTTCGACCTCGCTGCCGGCAAGACGCTGGGCATCGCCGGAGAGAGCGGCTGCGGCAAGAGCGTGACGACCCAGTCGATCCTGCGCATCGTGCCCAAGAACGGGGCGATCGTGGACGGCGCGATCCTGTTCGACTCGCCGAGCCAGGGGCCGGTCGACCTCGTGACGCTCGATCCGCACGGCAGCGCCATCCGGGCGATTCGCGGCGCCGAGATCGCCATGGTGTTTCAGGAGCCGATGACCTCGTTCTCGGCCATGCACACCATCGGCAATCAGATCATGGAAGCGATCATGCTGCACCAGCAGGTCACCAGGCGGCAGGCGCGCGCCAAGGCGGTCGAGATGCTGGCCAGGGTCGGCATGCCGCAACCGACGCAGATCATCGACGCCTACTCGTTCAATCTCAGCGGCGGCATGCGCCAGCGCGCCATGATCGCCATGGCGCTGTCATGCCGGCCGCGCCTGCTGATCGCCGACGAGCCGACCACCGCGGTCGACGTCACGATACAGGCGCAGGTCCTCGAGCTGATCAGGGACCTGCAGCAGGCGCTGGCGATGGCGCTGATCATCATCACCCACGACTTGGCGGTGATCGCCGAGCTGGCCGACGCGGTGCTGATCATGTACCTGGGCCAGGGGGTGGAGTCCGCCGCCGTGGACGACATCTTCTACCAGCCCAAACACCCCTATACGCGCGGATTGCTCAGCTCGGTGCCGAGGCTGGGAGCGGGGGCCGCCCAGCAGCTCACGCCGATTCGGGGCGCGGTGCCGACGCACGTCGAACGCGTGCGCGGCTGCCTGTTCCACCCGCGCTGTCCCGATTTCATGCCCGGCACCTGCGACGGCAGCGCGCCGCCGCGGGTCGGGGTGGGCGCCGGGCACGTGACCGCCTGCTACCTGTACGGCGGCCATGACGATGCGGACGGAGGAGGCGGTTGATGTCCGACCGGAAGCCGTTGGTCGAGGTCAGGCGCCTCAAGAAGTACTTCGCGCGGACGCGCGGGCTCCGCCGCAAGGTGACCGGCACCGTCAAGGCGGTCGATGACGTCACCTTCACGGTCCATGCCGGAGAGACGCTTGCCCTGGTCGGCGAGAGCGGGTGCGGCAAGACGACCACCGGCCGCTGCGTGCAGCGCGCGGTGGAGCCGACCTCCGGCGAGGTGCTCTTCCATCCGCACGACGGCCAGGCCGCGGTCGACCTCACCGCGCTGAACCGGCGCGAGCTCAAGGCGGTCATGACCCGGATGGGCATGATCTTTCAGGACCCGTATTCCTCGCTCAATCCGCGCATGACCGTCTTCCAGACGATCGCCGAGCCGTTCGTCATCCACGGTGCGCTCCGCAACCGGCGCGAGTTGGAGGACCGGGTGGCCGAGCTGCTGCGCATGGTGCGTCTGGACCCGGTCTACATGACGCGGTACCCGCACGCGTTCAGCGGGGGGCAGCGCCAGCGCATCGCCATTGCGCGGGCTCTTGCGCTCATGCCGGAGTTCATCGTCGCCGACGAACCGGTGTCCGCCCTGGACGTATCGGTGCAGGCCCAGATCCTGGAGCTGCTGCAGGAGCTCCAGGAGCGCTACCGCTTTGCCTACCTGTTCATCGCCCACAACCTGGCGGTGGTCGACTACTTCAGCGAACGGATCGCCGTGATGTACGTCGGCAAGATCGTGGAGCTGACGACCGCCCGGAACCTGTTCTCCAGGCCCCGGCATCCGTATACCGAGGCGTTGTTTTCGGCCGTGCCGAAGCCCGATCCCCGCTATCGCAAGAATCGCGTTCTGCTCGGCGGCGACATCGCCGATCCGGCGGCTCCGCCGTCCGGCTGCTACTTCCATCCCCGCTGCCGCTTCGCGCAACGGATCTGCAAGGAGCAGGAGCCGCCGTTGGCGGACGTCGGCGCGGGCCGGGGAGAACCCCATCTGGCGGCCTGCCACTTTGCCGCGGAGCTCGAACTGTCCGGCGTGGTTTGACAGGGTACGGCCGCATCGTCACGATGAGGGCCGCTGGCGGGCGAGCGGCTCACGGACCCGGTACGGCGGCCCTCACGTCCCGCCAAGGAGTAAGCCATGAGAAAGACCTGTTCACTCGTTCTCGCGCTGTCCCTGCTATCGACCCTGGGCTTTGCCAGTGGCGAGATGGACGAAGATACCGCCGGCAGCAGCGGCGCGCCGGTGCGCACCGGCCGGTACGGGGAGGCGCCGATGCTGGCCGCCCTGGTAGTCAGCGGCGAGCTGCCGCCGATCGAGCAGCGTCTGCCCGAGTCGCCGCGCGTGCTCGAAGTGGAGGAGATCGGCTCCTATGGCGGAGCGCTGCAGCAGGTGCGCGATCTCGATTCGTCCGACTGGCTGGCGTGGGTCATGACCAAGGAGCCGCTCACCATCGTTTCCCCGGATCTCCTGAGCACGCTGCCGAACGTCGCCAGGGAGTTCAGCGTGTCGGCCGACGGCACCACCATCACCTTCAAGCTGCGGCGCGGCATGCGCTGGAGCGACGGCGAGCCGTTCGGCGTCGACGACATCATGTTCTGGTACGAGGACCTGATCAGCAACAAGGAACTGACGCCCGAACCGATCAGCTACTTCACGCGGAACAACGAGCTGCTGATCGTGCGCCGCGTCGACGATGAGACCGTGACCTTCTCGTTCAGCCAGCCCAACAGCCCGTTCGTCGACATGATCGGGACGTGGTGGATGTATTTCGTGCCCCAATACGCGCCCAAGCACTACCTGAGTCAGTTTCACCCGACCTACGCCGACCGCGCCGAACTGGACGAGCTGGTGAGGTCCGAGGGGTTCGCGAGCTGGCCCGAATTGTACCAGAGCAAGGACTGCGTCGGCCACCCGTCGAACGGCGTGAACGACCCGGCCTGCCCCACGCTGGCGCCCTGGCTGTTCCAGGACCCCAAGACCGCTCCGGTGCAGACGGCGGTGCGCAACCCGTACTATTGGAAGGTCGATCCCGAAGGCAATCAGTTGCCCTACATCGACCGCGTCGAGCGCCCGCTGATCTCCGATACGGAGGCGTGGCTGCTCAAGGTGGTCGCCGGCGAGGAGGACGTGGTCATCGGATCGTTCCTGGACCCCGGCAAGAACTTCACCTTCCTGAAGGAGAACGAGTCGCGCGGCGGCTACACCGTGAAGTCCTTCACCTGGTGGCGCAACCATTCGGCGCTCTACTTCAATCACACCACGGCCGATCCGGTAAAGGCCGCGCTCTACGCCGACAAGGACTTCCGCGTGGCGTTGTCGCATGCGATCGATCGGGACGAGATCAACGGTCTGCTGTTCGGCGGGCGCTACGCTCCGAGTCAGCTCGCGCCCAACTCGGGACCGCCCTTTCACGGCGAGCGGGACATGTTCAAGCAGTTCATCGAATATGACCCGGAGACGGCCAATCGGATGCTCGACGAGATCGGTCTGGCCGCCCGCGGCCGCGACGGCTTCCGTCTCGGTCCGGACGGCAACGCCCTGCAGTTCATTCTGTACCACCCTTCATGGCCGCCGGAGAATCCCGATATCGGTGAGCTGGTCAGGGGCTACTGGGCCGAAGTGGGCATCAATCTGGCGGTCAAGGCGCTCGATGACGCCGCCTACGCGGCGATCAACGAGTCGGACGAGACCGACCTGCGCCTGCGCGTCGGCTACTACGTCGGCCCGCCCATGGTGCCGATCATGAGCCCCAACCTGTTTGCCGGCAACTTCGAGACCGAGCCCGAGTGGTCGAGCTGGCTCAACACCAACGGCGAGTCGGGGGTCGAGCCGCCGGCCGACGTCAAGCGGCTCAGGGAGATCCAGAACGAGATCTACGCGGAGCCGGATCCGCAGAAGCAGCTCGATCTGTACGATGAGGCGTTCAAGATCCACACCGACAATCTCTGGGAGCTCGGCATTCTGGAGTGGGATGCGGAGACGTCGTTCAGCTACGTGCAGAACGACCGGATCGGCAATGTTCCCGAGCCGATGCCGGGAGAGATCATTCCCGCCCAGCGCAGCGCCTGGTTCATCAAGGGATAGGACGCCCGGGCCGGTGAGCGGCGGCGACTCGCAGCGCCGCGCTCACCGGCGATCACAGACGAGGGGGACTCTGGGACGTTTGGCGTGGTCACGCTGGCGTCACGTAGCGGCAATCCCAGTCGCCGAGGCTCTGAAGCTCGATCACCGGCGCTGCCAGCGACGGCTCGCCGGCGCGCTGCCAGGCGGCGATCTCATCGACGCGCCCCAGGTCCCGCGCCGCCGTCCACGCGGGGCCGTAATGGATCAGCGGCTCCACCATCCCGTTCCAGAAGAACAGCGCGTCCGCTCCCTGTCCGGCCAGACCAGCGGCGGTCCGCCGCAGCGCTGCCGGATCCATGTCCGCATGATCGATGCACGGCGCCAGCAGGCAGTCGGTGCTGGCGGTGAGGCGCGCGTACGGTGCGAGCGCGCTCGGGTCGCGCCAGGGGCGCGCGGTCATGTTGAGCTCCGGCAGGTCGGTGAACGGTACCAGGGTGTCGACCAGGCCGGCGGCCAACCACGCCTGCGGGTCGAGGCCGTTGGCGAGGTTCTCCGCCTCGCCGCTCATGACGATGGCCGTGACCGGCAGGTCGATCGCCGTGCGGAGCTCGCGCATGAAGGTCGTAAGCACGCCCGCGCGATAGCGCAGCCACGTCGGATCGGCCGGATCGAGCTTTCGGGGGTCCGCGCCGTGCTGTTCGCGAAAGCCGTCGATCAGCGGCGGCTCGTACTCCACGATCGGGTGACGCCGGTTGTAGAGCAGGCAGATGCCGTCGATCTCATAGGCGGTCATCTCCCGGAACATCTCCACCACGTGCCCGCGTACCTCCGGGTATGAGAACGACAGCAACGGGCTGGGATTGCCGGAGCGGTCGCGCCCCCGCCACTCCGGATGGCGGTCGTACAGCGTATCGCCGTGGTTGTAGTAATCATGCGGCGGCGGCAGGTGAAAGCCACCGAGCCGGTGGCACGCGTGGAACTCCAGGCCGATGGCGTGCGTCTGTTCGCCGGCCACGCGCATGGGGTCGTTGCCGGCAGCGCGCCAGCGCCGGAAGCAGGCCGCCTCGTCGCGTGCCGAGGCGTGCAGGAAGTCCGCGCGGCCCGGCGCCTCGGGCGTGCGAAAGCGCGTCTCGAAGTAGTAGGCGAGATCGCCCATCGCGCCTTCCCAATAGATGCGCGTGAAGTCGGTATCGGCATAGCCGGTGACGTGCCGGCGCAGCTCCTCCGCTGTGTTGGAACGGGTCAGGGCCACGTCGTTATGGCCGAACAGGGCAAGCCGCGGGGCCGTGCGCTCCGTCGTGAAGCGGCGCACCTCGGCATCGGTGAGCGGTACCAGCTTCACGTAGGCGACGCTGGCGATCGCGCAGCGCGCGCGCTCCTCCCCGTCACGGGAGGTTTCCAGCCATCGCGCCTGCCCGAACTCCAGGTCGGCGCCGCGCAGCTCGGCGATCCGCCAGAAGCACTCGGTCAACTCCTCACCGCCGGTGTGTCGGTCCCAGTCGGCGATCGGATCGCGCGGCGGCGGCAGCGTCGGCAGATGCATGATCGACCAGGTCGGTTCACCGGCGCAGCGGACCAGTAGCTGCGCCGGTCCGGCGTCGTCGTGGAACCCGAAGTACCAGGATTTCAGCCGCCACACGCCGATGGAGACGGCATGCCAGCCGCGGGCGTTCACGGCCAGCCGCACCGGCGGCGCTTCGGTCTCCTGACCGGCGACGATGGCGGTGCCGGACACCGCCCGGCTGCGGTACGGGAGCAGGCGCCAACGGCCGCGGGCGGCGTCCGCGGCCAGCGCGGACCGCGGCGTGCACCGGTCCATGGCGTGCAGATACGTGGGGCTGCTGCGCAGCCACCGGTCGGCGTAGAGGTCGAGATGCGGCATCGTCAGCAAACGATAGCGGATGGCGCCGCGCGATGGTACACACCCGAGGACTGGAAGCGGTAGTATCGGGGCGTTCGAGCGACGCGAACGCAGGGGAGGGGCGATGCAACGATTCACCGTGTCACGCGACGACCGCTACCACGAAGCGTGGCCCGGCATCTGCATGGCCGCCAACGGCGCGCTGGTCTGCTGCTACGCCGAGGCCGACCGGCACGGGGGCGGCGCGGTGCCCAGCGCGGTGGTGCGTCTGAGCGAGGACGAGGGCGCCACCTGGTCCGAGCCGATCGTGGTCGACACGCTGATGGACCGCCCCGAGTCCGGGTACCTGATGTGCCGATCGATCATCAGGCTGCACGACGACTCGCTGCTGCTTGGGGTCGACTGGAACAAGACCGACACGCTGCGGGGCCCGTCCGAGCGCTGGTACGCGCATCGCGGGCTGCCCTGGGACTGGAGCTTCGATCCGGCCAACGGCGTGCTCCGGGAAGCGTGGCTGTACCGCAGCACCGATCACGGGGCGACCTGGAGCGGGCCTGAGCGCACCGGCTGCATCACGGCCAGTCTCAACCTGAAGCAGGTGAGCGACGGCACCGTATTCCTCTCCGGCTCCCACTTCCACGTTGCCGGCCTGGAGAACGTGCAGGTGCTCTATCGCTCCGAGGACGCGGGGCGCACGTGGTCGGAGGCGATCCCGGTGGTCGCCGACCGCCACTTCACCAGCGCCGAGGGGGACGTGGTGGAGATGCCCGGCGGCGAACTCGTGATGTACATCCGTAGCGACGACAACCCCGCGGGTACCGGCATGAAGGCGATCTCCCGCGACGGGGGCAGAAGCTGGGAGGGCCCGTACGCCGCCGGGTACTGGCCGATCAACGGCCGTGTCAACGCCGGGCTGCTCTCCAGCGGGGAGGTGTTGGTGGTCCATCGCGTCGGGGGATTCAATCCCCAGCACTGGTTCGGCTTCTTCGTGGAGCGCCCGGACACCGCCCTGGCCGCCATTCCGAACCGGCCGGCGGCGCGGACGGACCCGCCCGCGGCGAGCTGGGGCATGATCGACAACGATACCAGCCCCTATGCTGACCAGGGCTACGGCGACTGGGTCGAGTTGCCGGGAGGCGACGTCTACGTGGTCAACTACGTCGTGGATACCGCCCCGGTCGACCGGCCGCAGATCCGCGGCTACCGGCTGAGCCGCGACGAGCTGTTCCGGCCGCAGCGGCGTCTGACCATCGACTTCGCGGCGCCCCCCTACCGGCGCGGCAAGCTGGCCGGCCAGGCCGGATGGGTGCGGCAGATCCCGGCACTGTGGGGCACTACCGAATGGCTGGAGCGCGTCGACTACGGGCCGCTGGGCAACAACGTCGTGATCGATGGCGAGCGCATGACCGGATCGCGCAACGTCGGCGGCCTGGAGGAGGTGGTGCGGCGCGACGTCGGGCCGTACGACCTGGAGCGCGAAGTCGTGGAGATGACCGTGACCCATCGGGGGCGGCAGCGCGTGGCGATCCTTCGCCTGGCCGACCAGGATGCCGACACGATCGTTGAACTGCGCAGCGATTCGGTGTACGAGGAGCTGTGGGCTCGGGACAACCGCAGCGTTCCGTATCGGTCCGGCATCCGGGTCGGCGATGACTGGTGGCGCACCACCATCCGCCTCGCTGCGGGCCGGGTCGAGATCGCCACCCGGCCCGCAGCCGCCGGCGCCCGCGCCGGGCGCCCCGCTCCCTGGGCCGCGGTAGTGCCCGACGACACCTACCGGCGCCACGCCGCGTTCGCTTCCATCGTCGTGGCGCTCGGCGATGCCGGCGGCTTCTACGTGGACGACATCACGATCGAGGTCAGCGGCACTCTATCACCGAACGGAGGTTTGCAGCGTGGATGAAGTCGCCATCGTGACCGGAGCCAGCCGCGGGATCGGCGCGGCGACCGCGCGCCTGCTGGCCGCGCGCGGCTACCGCGTCTGCGTGAACTATCGCACCGAGCCGGAGCGGGCGCGCGCGCTGTGCGCGGAGATCGAGGCCGCCGGCGGCCGGGCGATCGCGGTCTATGCCGACGTGAGCAGCGCGGACGACGTGGCGCGCCTGTTCGCCGCCGTGGACCGGGAGCTGGGAACGGTCACGGCCTTGGTCAACAACGCCGCCATGCTGGGGCCGAGCGCGCGGGTGGCCGACCTGAACCCCGCCGACCTGGAGCGGCTGCTGGCGGTCAACGTCATGGGCGTCGTCCACTGCACGCAGCAGGCGCTGCGGCGCATGTCGATCGTGAACGGCGGCACGGGCGGCGCGATCGTCAACGTCTCGTCCGGCGCCGCGTACGTCGGCGAACCGGGGACCGCCGTCCATTACGCGGTCACCAAGGGCGCTCTCAACAGCTTCACCACCGGCGTGGCTCAGGAGGTGATGGCCGAAGGCGTGCGCGTCAACGCCGTGAGCCCCGGCCCGATCCGCACGGCGATGCCCCGTCCGGAAGCGCTGGAGCGCGCGACGCGCGTCGTACCGGCCGGACGCGCCGGCGAACCGGAAGAGGTGGCCGAGGCGATCGTCTGGCTGCTGTCGCCGGCAGCCGGCTTCGTCTCCTGCGCCAACATCCGCGTCGCCGGCGGCAAGCCGTGACCGCCCCGCGGCCGAACATCCTGCTCGTCATGACCGACGAGCACGGGGCGCAGTTTGCCGGCGCCTACGGCCATCCGTTCATCGCCACGCCGGCCATGGACCGGCTGGCCCGGGAGGGGGTCACGTTCGATGCCGCCTACTGCAACAACCCGTTGTGCGTTCCGTCGCGGCTGTCGTTCATGACCGGGCGCTACACGCACCGCTGCGGCGGCTGGGACAACGCCGCGGCGCTGCCGGTCGACGCGGTCACGTGGCCGTATCTGCTGCGCGCGCAGGGCTATGAGGCGGTGCTGTCCGGCAAGATGCATCTCATCGGGCCGGACCGGCTGCACGGCTTCGAGCGCCAGCTCGCCGTCGATCTGCATGCCGATCTGGTCCACCCGGTCTACCGCTGGGCGGAGGGCATCCCGGAAGCGGCCGAGCCGTGGGCCGGCGTGACGCGCACCGGCTCGCGGGTGCCGGAGCACGGCCGCCGCTTCGGAGCGGAGGCCGGCGCCGACGCGCCGATGGAGCGGGTCGTCGAGACCGGGCCGGGGACCACGCCCGAGATCGAAGCCGACGACTTGGCGGTGGAGCGGGCGATCGACTTCCTGCGCGGGCGCGACCGCGCCGACGCGCCGTTCGCCCTGTGCGTGGGACTGATCGCGCCGCACTATCCGTTCGTGGTGCCGGAGCCCTGGTTCTCGCGCTACTTCCCGGATCACGCCGACCTGCCCGACCTGCCGCCCGGCCATCTGCAGGCGCTGCCGCCGGCCGCGCGGCGCCTGCGCCGCGCCTTCGGGTTCCACGGCCACGCCGACGATCAGGTGCGCCGCGCGCGGGCGGCCTATTACGGGCTGGTGAGCTACGCCGACGACAAGCTCGGCGCGCTGCTCGACGTCCTGGACCGGACCGGACTCGCCGAGAATACGATCGTGATCCACACCAGCGACCACGGGGAGCTGCTCGGCGAGCACGGGCTCTGGCGCAAGATGTCGTTCTACGAGCAGTCGGCCCGCGTGCCGCTGCAGATCCGCTGGCCGGGGCGCGGCGTCGCCGGCGAGCGGATCGCGGCGTGCGCCTCGCTGGTCGACGTCACGGCCACGCTGGTCGATGCCGCCGGGGCGGCGCGGCCGGGGCTGGGGCTGGACGGCCGCAGCCTCGCCGGCCTGATCGACGGCTCGGCCGAAGCGGTCGGCGCCTGGCCGGACGAGGCGTTCGCGGAGCAGACCTCGCACGGCACCGACCGGCCGCGCGCCATGTTGCGCCGCGGCCCGTGGAAGCTCTGCATGTCGGGCGGCGACGACCCCGAGGTGGAGCTGTACGACCTGCGGCAGGATCCGGGCGAGTTCCGCAACCGCGCCGGCGATCCGGCGGCGGGGGAGATCGAAGCCGAGTTGCGCGGCGCGCTGCTCGCCCGCTGGGACGCGGCGGCCGTCGACGCGCAGGTGCGCGCCCACCAGGACCGGGTCGCCCTCATCCGCTCCGCCAGCCGTCCGGGCCAACGGCCGCCGTTCTGACCGCGCGAAGCGAGCGCTACGCCGGATCGGGCAGGATCGTCGCCCGTTCGAACAGCTTGCGGCCGCGCTCGGAGAGCTCCTCGAACTCGCGCGAGCCGACCCAGAGCGGCCGCGTCATGAGCGGCGCCGCCCAGCGCAGCGAATAGCAGATCACCAGCTCCGGCCTCGGCGCCTCGGATCGATTCGGGGTGCCGCGGTGGAGCGCGCGCGGGTCCTGCACCCACAGGGTGCCGCGCTTCATGTTGACCCGCGTCCGGTGCGGGTACGAGCCGCCCTCGATGATGTCGTCATAGTCGCCTTCGAGCTTCGGGTCGGCCAGGAACTGCGTCGACGGCAACACCTCGAAGCTGCCGTTCTCCACGCCGGTGTCGACCAGCGGGAACTTGACGCCGAAGTGCGGCACCCGCGCCATCGCCGTGTGCGGGGCCATGAGCTGGATGTCGCGATGCCAGTTCTGATGGACCGAGCCGGGGTAGGGGTTGTTGGAGTGCAGACACGTCACCTGGAAGTCGTCGGTCTGCCAGTACGCCTCCAGCAGCGCCAGCAGGGTGGGGTGCTCGGCGATCTCCGGACAGGCCAGTCCGTCCTCCCACGGCCACTGCATGGTGTAGCGGTTGGGGTGCTGCAGGCGGCCGCAGCCGATGCGGATGTCGCCCCGTTCGGGATGACCCAGCTCCTGCTCGCGGCGCCTGACGTGATCCAGCATCGGCAGGAACGCCGCGTGGATGCGCTCGATCACGGGGATGGGGATGGCGTCCTCCATCACCGCGAATCCGTTGATGTACAGCTCGTTGAGCAGTCGCTCGACCCGTTCCATGGCTCACCTCCGCCCGGGAGCATATCACGGGGAGTGTTGCACCGGCGCCGGAACCGTGGCAGGATCGGCGCGTCGAACGCGCTCTTGTCGGGAGCCGCAAGGTCCGGCAGGGCGCCGGTCACGCCACATGCAAGAGTCTCCTGCCGCGTCTTCCGTCCGTGCGGACGGCATTGCGGCGCGCCCGACGGGCACCTTCCTCAGCGACCTGAAGGCGGACCGCTACCTCTATCTGCTGGTGGCGCCGGCGGTGGTGGTGGTCGTCCTGTTCAACTACCTGCCGATGATCGGCGTGGTCATGGCGTTCCAGGACTACTCGCCCGTCCGCGGTTTCTTCCGGAGCCGCTGGGTCGGCCTGGAGCACTTCATCGACTTCTTCTCCGCTCCGTCGGCGGTCAGGGTGATACGCAACTCCGTGCTCCTGAGCCTCTATCAACTGCTGTGGAGCTTCCCGGTTCCGATCCTGTTCGCCCTGGTCCTCAACGAAGTGCTCAACCGGTCCTGCCGGAAGCTGGTGCAGACCGTGAGCATGCTGCCGTATTTTCTGTCCAACGCGATCGTGGTAGGCATGGTGATGCTGCTGTTGACGCCGGATGAAAACGGCGCGGTGAACGCGCTCCGCGCGCTGCTGTTCGGCGCGGAGCCGGAGTACTTCATGATCGACCCGGGCTGGTTCCGGCCGATCTACGTCACCACGCACATCTGGCAGACGACCGGCTTCGTGGCGGTCTTCTACATCGCCACGATCGCCGGCATCAATCCCGAGCTGTACGAGGCGGCGACGATCGACGGGGCCGGCCGGTTCGGCTGCATGCGGCACGTCACCCTGCCGTCGCTGATGCCGGCGATCGCGGTGCTGCTGATCTTCAACGTCGGTTCCCTGATGAACGGCACCAGCACCGAAAAGGTGTTGTTGCTGCAGAATCCGCTCACCTACGAAGTGTCGATGACGATCGAGACCTATACCTATCGGCGCGGCCTGGCGATCGACGGCGGCATTCCCCAATACAGCTACGGCGCCGCGGTCGGCTTCTGGCAGACGGCCGTCAACGTGCTGCTGCTGCTCGGCGCCAACGCGGCGTCCGGGCGGTTCTTCGGCAAGCGGATCTTCTGATGGCGGGAGGCGGGCATGGGTGACGCGGCGCTCCGCGCATCGTCCGCCGGCCGGCCGCGGCGGATCGGCGTCTTCGACGTGGCGCTCGGCGCCGGCCTGCTGGTGGTGGTCTACGTCACCCTGTATCCGTTCCTGATGGTCGCGTTCAGCTCGATGAGCGACCCGCAGGAGATACTCCGCAACCCGGTCTTCCTCTATCCGCGATCGGTTACGCTGGCCACCTACAAGGCGGTCATCGAATACGGCGAGGTCGTGCGCGGGTTCCGGAACTCGATCGTCTACACGTCGGTCTACACGGCGTTGCTGTTGGCCGTCACCGCCGGCGCCGCGTACGCGCTGTCACGGCGCCGGTTCAAGGCGCGCCGGGCATTGCTGATACTGTTTCTGCTCCCCTGGTTCTTCAGCGGCGGCATCATCCCGACCTACGTGGTCGTGCAGCGGCTCGGTCTGCTCGACACGATGTGGGCGTTCATGCTGCCGGGGATGGTGAGCTTCTTCTATCTGATCATGCTGCGCACGTCGATGGAGCAGATCGCCGAGGAGCTGATCGAGTCGGCGGTCATCGACGGCGCCAACGACCTGCAGATCTTCGCCGGCGTGGTGGTGCCGCTGTCGAAGGCGATCATCGCCACCGTGGCGCTCTGGGCCGCGATCACGCAGTGGAACCACTACTTCGGACCGGTCATGTATCTTTCCGACGTCAAGAAGTACCCCTTGCAGGTGGTGCTGCGCAACCTGATCGCCACGACCCAGCTCCAGGAGATGGCAGAGACGCAGGCGGCGATGATGGAGACGGCGGACGATCTGCGCCGCCTGCGCGAACGCCTCAGGACGGAGTCGCTGAAGGCCGCCGTGATCGTGATCTCGACACTGCCGATCCTGATCGTGTACCCGTTCATCCAGCGGTACTTCGTCAAGGGGGCCATGATCGGGGCGATCAAGGGATGAGGCCGCAACGCGCAGGAGAGCCGGGGAGAAGGAGCTGCCTATGCGAACGTGACGTTCCGTGACGACCGATCGACAGCGATTCCTGAACTCTGCAGGAACGCGATCCTGCAAGGAGAGATTATGCGAACAACCAGAACCAGAGCGAGCCGAATATTCGTCGCCGCGCTGACCATGCTTGCCGTACCGTTCGGCGCGTGGGCGGCCGGCCAGGAAGAGGGGGGAATGACCGCAGGCCCCGTGCCGGTCTCCGTGTTCGTCGTGCAACATCCGGACGACCTGTTTTCCAACGACGACAACTGGACGCAGGCGGTCAACGAGATGCTGGGTATCGAGATCGACTGGCTCCCGGCCCCGCAGGACGTGCGCGACGAGCGCATCGCGACGATGATGGCGAGCGGCGACCTGCCGGACGTCGTCAACATCTTCGAGCCGTCATTGGCCAACATCTACGGCGCGGAAGGGGCGTTTCTGAAGATGGATCCGCTCATCGAGGAGTACGGCCCGAACATGACCGAGCTGCTCGACAAGTCGATCACCGCCGCCTACCGCGATGCCCAAGGCGACCTGTACGCCGCCATCGGCATGCACTTCCAGGGAGGGGCGCCCGGCTGCGGCCAGTCGCTCAACTACCGGACCGACGTCATGGCGGAACTGGGTCTCGAGGAGCCGGATACGCCCGATGGCTGGATGGAGGCATGGCGCGCGTTCCAGGCGCAGAACGATGGCCCCGGCGTCGCCCTGAGCGGACGGTCGAATTATCGAACGCTCATGCAGGCGTTCACGTCGGCGTTCGGACTGACCACCAAGACCGGCAGCCTGCGCGAGCTGGTCACCTATGATGACCCGGACGACTTCGTCGAGTTCGAGTTCCTGCCGACGACCGACGAGTACCGCGCGCTGCTGACGTTCGCGCACCGGATCTATGCCGAGGGTCTGACCAACGTCGACATCTTCACCCGCGATCATTCGAGCTGGTGGCCCGACGTGATCGCCGGCCATGACTTCAGCTGGGCCGACTGCTTCTCGCGCAGCTCGTACGCGCGCATCAACGCGGCCGAAGGCGGCGTGGAGATCGCCGTGGAGGGATTCACCACACCCAAGAACGCCGCCGGCGAACGGATCTGGTACAAGACGGTGCCGCTGCTGGTCAAGCAGCAGTCCTATTCGATCGCGGCCGATTCCGACGTGGTTCCGGCCGCCATGAAGTTCCTGGACTTCTGGTTCTCCCTGGAGGGGGTCGCCGTCCGCACCTTCGGCCTGGAGTGCCCGGACGCCGCGGCCTGCAGGCAGGCGGTGGCGGATGGCAGCGAGGCGCTGGAAGCGGGCCAGGAAGTTCCCTTGTCGCCGGGCACCTGGTGGCGCGAAGGCGGCCGGTACTTCAAGGTCCTCGACGAACAGATCGCCCGGGTCTGGACCGAAGTCGATCAGGGCAAGCCCAACTATCTGCCGACCAAGGTCCTGCAGGACTACGACGACGTCTGGAAGGCGATCTCTCCTTCGTGGTGGGAAACGGAGGAGGCGGTCGCCAAGAACTGGCCGCACGTCGTGGAGCTGCCGTTGTTCAACATCCGCGACACGGACGCCAGCGAGGATGCCGCCAACCTGGCGGTGGAGCTGAATCTCTACAAGGACGAATGGAGCACCAAGTTCATCATCGGCGACGCGTCGTTCGATCAGTGGGACGAGTACGTAGCCGGCTACGAGGCGCTCGGCGCCGACCGGTACGTCGAGATACAGCAGGCCGCCCTGGACGACTTCCTGGCGATGGTCGGAGGCTGAGCGGCCACACGCCGCTCTCGTGAAACCGGACCCGATGCGGGTCCCTGATCTCGAACCGCAGGGGAGGCGTCGTCCTCCCTTGTGGTTCGTTCCGAAAGAAGAGATGGCAACGAACGAACGTATCAGAATCGCCCTCATCGGCGCCGGCAAGCGCGGCCGGAACGTGCGCCTGCCGGCGATCCGCATGATGTCCGACCGGTTCGAGCTGGCGGCGGTCTGCGACCTGGACGAGCGCGCGGCCGGCCGCGTGGCGGCCGAATGCGGCGTGCCGGCCTACACGCGCGTGCAGGACCTGGTGGCCGGCGAGCGGCTCGACGCGGCGGCGATCTCGACGCCGGGCGACTCCCACCACGCCATCGGCGCCTACCTTGCCGAGCGGGGCATCAACATCATCGTGGAGACGCCGATGGCGGCGACGCTGCCGCTCTGCGACGTGCTGATCGAAGCGGTCGAGCGCAACGGCGTGAAGCTGGAGGTGGCCGAGCAGTACTGCCGCGACCCGCTGCACCTGATGAAGCGGCAGATCGTCGAGCAGGGGCTGATCGGCGAGGTGCTGCGCGTCTTCGCGCTCTTTCAGACCGACGGCTGCCACATCGTCAGCAGCCTGCGCATGTTCCTGGGCGGCGCGGCCGCCACCCGCGTCGGCAGCGTCGCCATGCGCAGCGCCGTCCCGCGCGTGAACGTCAACCCCGTCCGCCGGTTCACCACGGAGGAGTGGAACCTGCAGACGATCGAGTTCGCCGGCGGGGCGGTCGCCGTCACCTCGTACTCGAACCTCTATCACGCGCAGGCGCTCGGCCGGAAGGCCAGGACCCTGTTCCAGATCGACGGCGCCACCGGCTCGATCGTCGAGGACGACGTCCATCTGACCACGGAGGAACAGCGCCTGCGCGGCGCCGGCAAGGCGACCGTCCATCCGATCCGCACGGTGACCCGCGACGCCGGCGGCACGGCCGTGGTGGAGCGCCTGCGGATCGACACCGATCCGCCGGTGGTGTGGGAGAACCCGTGGCCGCAGTACCGGACCACCGCCGGCGGGCTGGCGATCGTCGAGGAGATGGACAGCCTGTGGCAGGCGGTGGTCGAGGGCCGGCCCACGCGGTACGACGGCCGCCGCGCCCGCGCCGACATCGAGATCTCGATGGCCGCCGCCGATGCGGGCCTCCCCGGCCGGGCGGCGGTGGAGCTGCCGCTGCGTTCGGCGACCGAGTACGAAGAACGGCTTCACGAGCAGTTCCGGCTCGACCACGGCTGCGACCCGTTCGACCTGGAGCGGGCCGTCGACGTCTTCTTCCCGGAGCTGTAGCGGGCCGATGGCAGCGCTCACCGTCACGGAGTACCCGGCGTTCGTATCGATCGCCGCCGGCGGGCGGCAGATCGCCCGCTACAACCACGTCGGCTGCTGGAAGCCCTACGTCTGGCCGCTGCTGGGGCCGGGCGGCAACGTGCTGCGCGGCGCGGGCCGCGACCATCCCCACCAGTGCGGTCTGTTTCTGGCGTACGGCGGCCACGACGAAGAGGACGGACCGACCAACATCTTCTCCGATTGGGACGAGCCGCCGTACGGCCCGTGCGGGAAGATGCTCCACCAGGGCTTCGACCTGCTGGTCGGCGGCGACCGTTGCGCGCGCGTCGTGCAGCGGCTGCTGTACGTCGATGGCCGCGGCGGCGCGATCCTCACCGAGCGGCGCGACCTGCGGGTCCACGCGCTGGCGGGCGGCGAGTGCTTCATCGACTGGCGCAGCACGGCGCCGGTGCCCGCCGAACCGGGAGGCGGGCCGTTCGCGCTCACCGCGCGGGTCTGCGACGCGCTGCGCGCCCGCGACGGCGACCGCCGCGACGCCGACGGCCGGTGGCCGCTCATCGACGGCGGCGGCGTGATGAGCAGCGCCGGCGGCCGGTCGAGCCGCGGCGAACGGTTCGCCGGCGAGCGCTGGATCGACTATTCGGGCGTCGGCCCGGACGGCCCGCAGGGGCTGGCGCTCTTCGACCACCCCGGCAACGTCGGGTATCCCGGCGCGGCCAGCGCATCCGGGTACGGGCCGATCCTGCTCTCCCACCGCCATCCGGGCGCGAACGGCGGCCCGCCGGTCGCCACCTTTCGGTTCGGGGTCTACGTCCACCGCGGCGGCGCGCAGGACGGAGCGGTGGCGGAACGCTACGAACTATTCTGCAACATGGACGCGGAGGAGGAATCGGTATGAGCAAGGGAACCACGTGGCCGGTGGAGATCACGGAGACGCGCGACGAGCGGACCGGCGCGGCGATCCGGCAGATGACCGACGGCCCGGCGATCAACCACAGCCTCTACTTCTCCAACCCGTCATGGACCCCCGACGGCGGCGCGCTGATCCTCACCTCGCACCGCTCCGGGCGGCCCAACCTGTTCAAGCTGGACGAGGCGGCCGGCCGGATGGTGCAGCTTACCGACGCGCACGGCTTCGACGGCTTCGCGGCATGTCCGTCGCGGGACGGCGGCCGCGTCTTCTACCACGTGACCGACGAGGTCCGGTCCGTCGACCTGGAGACGCTGGAGGAATCGGTGCTGGCGCGCTTTCCCGGCGGCCGGGTCGGCATGTGCAGCCTGTCGGCCGACGGCGGACGCCTGGTCACCGGACTGGCGCGGGACGGCCGGCATGCGGTGGCGGCGATCGACACCGGCGGATCGGGCTACACCGTGGTGTGCGAGCCGCCACGCGACGTGGGACACGTGATGGTCTGCCCGACCGATCGGGACCTGATCCTCTATACCAGCGACGTCAATCAGCGGATGTGGCTGGCGGCGGTCGGCCGGGGCGAGCTGGGCCCGCTGCACCGCCATGACAAGCGCGAGTGGATCACCCACGAGTCGTTTCTGGGGCCGACCGACCAGGTGATCTTCGCGCGCTGGCCGTTCGCGCTGATGGCGATCGGCGTGCGGGACGACCAGGCGCGCGTGGTGGCGGACTTCAACGCCTGGCATCCGTCCTCCAATGCCGACGGCTCGCTGATCGTCTGCGACACCACCTGCCCGGACATCGGCCTGCGGCTGATCGATCCGGCCACCGGCCGGCACCGGCCGCTCTGCTACCCGCGCAGCTCCAACGGCGGCAGTCAGTGGGCGTTCACGGCGCCGGCCGACGACGACGCGGTCGATGAGTCGACCTACGGGCCGCAGGAGAGCCACCCGCATCCCTCGTTCCATCCGGACGGCACGCGGGTCGTCTACACGTCCGACCGCACCGGGGTCAGCCAAGTCTACGTGGTCGAGCTCCCCGACGGCGAGGCGGCGCCTACCCGGCCGGCTCCTCATCCCAGGGCGTGAAGCCGATCAGGCGCCGCCCCAGCTCGGTCAGCTCCGCCACCGGTTGCCGCTTCTCGCGGCCGCGCGGGTCGCCCTGCGGGTTGGCGATCGGTACCCGCTCCTGCCAGGCGTTGACGCGCGTCCGCAGCTCCTGCTCGTCCGGCGGGCTGGTGTCCATGGTGACGTATTGCGCCATGCGCGGCCGGTCGGCGGTGTTGCCGCCGTTGCCGTGCGGCAGCAGGCCGGTCCAGATCAGCAGGTCGCCGGCCTTGCCGGGAATCGTCCGCGCCGGATAGCGCTCCTGATCGATCCCTTCGCAGCTATGCGGATTGCGGTCGGCCGGCTGCGTCTTGCGCCATTCCGGGAAGACGTTGTGGAACCCGGGGATGCAGCGGAAGCCGCCCTGGTCGGCGCCGGTATCGGTGAGGTAGAGCACGCCCTGCACCCGGAACGGGACCGGATCGAGCGTCGTTTCGCAGTCCCAGTGGAGCCCGCCCTGCGCCGACCACTGCGGCAGGTCGGCGCGGGCCGGCGGCAACAGATTGACGCGGTCGTAGGTGACCCAGAGCCGCCGCTCGTCGAGCAGCTCGGCGAAGATCTGGTAGATGCGCGGGTGCTGGCGAATGTCCCACAGCGCCTGATGGTGGTAGAACTCCACGATGCCCACGGCGGAGATCGGCGACCGCCAGAAGTCACCGCCGCGCGGGCGGTACCCGTACCACGTGTCGGGGTCGTCCGGGTCCATCTCCAGGAACTCCCAGATGGCGGCGACGGCCGCATCGAGATACTCCTGAGGCACGGCGTTGGGGACCATGACGTAGCCGTTCTCATTCCAGAACGCCCACATCTCCGGCGTGAAGATCGGCCGATCGAACGGGACCGTGTACATCGCGCGCCTCCGTTGCGCGCAAGCTACCCTCCCGGCGCCGCCTTTGCCAAGCTCCTCGGATAAGCGTCAGCGGTACGCGCCACTCGTGGTCGCGGAGCGGGTCAGGTCGTAGCGGCCGGTGCCCACCTCGACCACCACGCAGCCGTCCTCCGCCCACGCGGCGTTCACGCCCGGGGCGCCGGGGACGAACGCGCCGCGCTGCCAGATCGGCCGGCCGCCCTCGGTGACCCGGACCGACGACGGCCGGCCGGCCGCGGGCAGCCGCACCTGCGCCGCCGCGTTCGCCGGGATCGTCGCGCTCAGGCGCAGCCGGCCGCGGTCCTGTCGCCAGGAGACCGCCGCCGGCCCGCGCACGGTCTCGATCTCGGCGGCGGCGCTCGCCAGTGCGTCGGTCACCTGGGGCGCCACGGCGATGCGGCGAAACCCCGGCGCGAGCGGGCGGATGCCGGCGACGTCGCGGTAGAAGAACTTGTCGACGCTGCCGAGCAGCTTCATGTTGAGGCTGAGCTGCTGGTCGCGGTCGTCGGACCACGACTCCCACAGCGTGGTGGCGTCCCGCTCCAGCATGTATCCCCAGCTCGGGAAGGTGATCTGGCCGGCGATGCGGTACATCAGGTCGGCGCGGCCGTAGCGGGGCAGCGCCTCTACCAGCGCGTTGGTGCCGATCATGCCGGTCGACAGATGGCCGCCGCGCGCGGTGACGTCGCGCACGAGGTTGGCCAGCACCCGCTCGACCGCCTCCGGGGGGACCAGCCCCATCTGCAGCGCCACGGCGTTGGCGGTCTGGCTGCCCGATGCACAGGCGCCGGTCTTTGCGTTCAGAAAGCGGCGATTGAACGCCGCGCCGATCCGCTCGGCCAGCTCGCGGTAGCGCGCGGCGTCCTCGCCGGCATCGAGGATCGCGGCGATCCGCGCCAGCGTGCGCACGTCCCAGTAGTAGATCGCGGTCGAGGTGAGCGCCGGGGGCGTATGCCGGGGCGCCGCCGAGGTGCTGCCGTCCGGCTGCGGCTCCATGTGGTCGCCCAGCCCCCGCTCGATCACGTGGTCCTCCGCCAGGCCGCCCAGGTAGGCGACCAGCCGCCTCAGCCCGTCGTAGTGGCGGGCCAGCAGCGCTTCGTCGTCCAGGAACCAGTAGAGCGTCCATACCACCACCGCGTAGCTGCTCGACCAGTAGGGCGCGGGGTAGGCGTAGGCGTCGTGCGTGCGGCGCCAGTGCACGGGGCTGATCGTGGGGACGTGGCCGTTCTCCTTCTGCGCGTCGGCGATGTCGTCCGCCCACTTGGCCCAGAAGGAGGCGCAGTCGAAGTTGTACAGGTAGTCCTCCGGGATCGGGTCGCCCAGCCAGCCGACCCGCTCGGCGCGGTCGGCGGCGTCCTGCGGGTAGCCCTGCATGCTGCTGGCAAAGGTCCACCAACACATCGCGTGGATGCGGTTGAGCAGATCGTCGGCGCAGGTGAAGCGGCCGGTTGCGCGGGCCGCGGTGCGCACCACGCGGCCGTCGATCGCGTCGAGCGCGGGGGTGCCCGGGTACCCCGTGACCTCCACGAAGCGCGAGCCGTGCAGCGTGAAGCGGGGTTCCCACTCCTCCCAGCCGCGCCCGCCGGCGTCGCCGCGCAGCACGTAGCGGTCGGTCTGGCGGGCGCAGTGGACGCCCGCCGCGTCGTGCAGGTTGCTGCGCGCGTCCAGGCTGCCGTCGCCGTGGACGCGCGCGGCGTGCGCCAGCGTGATCTCCGTGCCGCGCCGGCCGCGCGCCCGCAGCCGGGCCCAACCGCAGCAGTTCTGACCCAGGTCGAACACGAACACGCCGGGGCGGGGCGCGAACCGCCGCCGCGGCCTGCGGGTGCCCACCACCCTGATCGGCGGCAGCGGCTGGGCGACCAGCCGGCCGCCGGGGCCGTCGATCTGCGCGGCGTGCGCCCAGTCCGCGTCATCGAAGCGGACGTCGTCCCAGCCGGGCCGTTCCGCGCGGGCGTCGTAGGTCTCGCCGTGGTTGTAGTCGTTGTAGACGATCGGGCCGGGCGCGGCGCGCCACGTCCGGTCGCTGGCGACCGACAGGCGGCGGCCGTCGGTCAGCTCCACGGTCAACTGCAGCAACAGGCAGGGGCGGTCGCCGTACGGCTCGCGATGGATCGGCGACGGCGGCACGTCCGACTCGGCCGAGTACCAGCCGTGGCCCAGCATCACGCCCAGCGCGTTGGCGCCGGGGCGGAGCCGGTCGGTCAGGTCGTAGGTCACGTACAGGACCCGCGACCCGAGCGGGAACGGCTGATCGTCGTGGTAGCAGGTGGTGGCCGGATCGAGCACGTGGTCGCCGACCTTGGCGCCGTTGCAGTAGAGCTCGTAGTAGCCGAGCCCGGCGACGTAGCACCGCGCCTGCCGCACCGGCGCCGGCACCGTCAGCTCGCGGCGGAGCAGCGGCGAAGAGACCCCCGCCGGCCCGGCGATCCATCGGCCGCGCCAGTCGCCGCGCGCCAGGAGCCCCATCTCGAAGCTGGCCGGGGCGCTGAAGGCGGTCGCCGCGCCCCGTTCGTCCCAGCCGCGCACGGCCCAGAAGCAGCGGGCGCCGGCGGCCAGCGGCGCGCCTCCGTAGTTCACTGCGGAGCGGTCGCCGTCGACGCGGCCGGAGTCCCAGCGATCGGCCCTGCCCGGCATCAGCCGGTGCGGCGCGCCGGCCGCCAGCACCTGCCAGGCGGCCTGGCGGGCTCCGCGGGTCGCCGACCGCCAGCACCAGGTGAGCCGCGGCGCCGGCGCGTCGATGCCGATCGGATCGACCGCGCCGCCGCAGCGCAGATCGACGGCGGTCATGCGGCCGCCGCGTCCCGGTTCGGCGTTCTGCGACCCATGCGCGAACCATGCCACACTCGACCGCCGGCCGCCGCCGCGCAGGACGGAGGACGTTTATGGAACCGATTCCCGATCGACTGGTCGTGCTCACGTTCGACGACGGCCGCAGGTCCGACGTGGAGCTGGTGGGGCCGCTGCTCGCGCGCCGCGGTCTGGGCGCCACCTTCTACGTCACCGAGGGGCTGGGGTTCGAGGACAAGAGCCGGTTCCTGGACTGGGACGAGATCAGGTCGCTGCACGACGCCGGCTTCGAGATCGGCAACCACCACGGCCGCCACGTGGCGGTCGATACGCAGACCCGCGAGGAGTTCGAGCGCGATCTGCGCCGCATGGAGCGGAGCTGTCTGGCGCACGGCATCCCCAAGCCGGTCACCTACTGCTATCCGGGCGGCCATCACTCCCGCGCCGCGGTCGACGCCCTGCGCGACGCGGGGTATCGGTTCGCTCGCCGGTGCACCGCTCCCGAGCACGTCGATCACGCGGACGGCGCCTTCGGGCGGCCCTACGCGCCGGGAAGGGACCATCCGCTGCTGATACCGTGCGCGGGCATCGGCGGCGCGGCGTGGGACCTGGACGACCTGCGCGCGGCGGTCTCCACGGCGCGCGACGGCCGGATCGCGGTGATCTGCCTGCACGGCATCCCGGACGACCACCGGTTCTGCAGCACCGCGCCGGAGCTGTTCGAGCGGTTCGCCGACTACTTGGCCGACAACGACTATACCGTGATCGCCCTGCGCGATCTGGCGCGCTACGTCGATCCGCGGCAGCGGCCCGCGGACCCGTACGCGCCGATCGAGGCGCGCCTCTGCGTACGCGCGCGCGAGCTGACCTGCGAACGCGCCGGTCCGTCGGGCGCGCCGGCCGGGCGCCCGCGGTTGCGCTGGACGCTGGCCAGCGACCAGCGCGGCCAGCGGCAATCGGCGTACCGGATACTGGCGGCGAGCGCGCGCGAGCTGCTGCAGCCGGGCCGCGCCGATCTCTGGGACTCCGGCACGGTGGCGACGCCGGAGCCGGCCGGCGCGTACGTGACCTATGAAGGCCGGCTGCCGGCCGGCGGCGAGACCGGCTGGTGGACCGTGCGCTGCTGGGACGCGGGCGGCCGCGCCGGGCCGTGGGCAGCGCCGGTGCGCTTGGCGGTCGCGCGTGCGGAGGCCGGGGAGCGTGCGGCCGGGTCGATCGATTCCGGCCCGGAGCCGCTCGGCATCGTCCCGGAGGGGCCGGGAAGGGTGCGCATCCGGCCGCGCTTGTCGGCTGGCGCGTCTTGCGCCGCCGGGTCGGTCGGGACGGTGCGCGGGCGCATCGCCGTGCGCTGGGAGCGGACGGCGGACGCGTTCACGCTGCAGGTGACGCTGCCGCCGGGGGTCGGCGCGCAGGTCACCGTGCCCACGGCGGGCCTGCGGGCGTTCCGCATCGACGAGCACGGCGGGCC
Source organism: Spirochaetia bacterium (assembly GCA_965203515.1). Lineage (GTDB taxonomy): Bacteria > Spirochaetota > Spirochaetia > SZUA-6 > Bin103 > CATQHW01. The sequence goes on along the minus strand of OZ241907.1, from coordinate 1,318,793 downwards.
GGTATGGGGGCAGGGATCGGCGCGGGCGCCCCGCCCGTGGCGGATGCCGGGGGTCGGCCGCGCGACCGCGGCAGCCGGCGGCGACGGGGTCACGTTCGAGCTCGGCTCGGGCGATTATCGATTCCAGGTGAGCCCACTTCCGGTTCCGAGCGTGGGACACTGCGCGAGGTGACGGCCGAGGAGGTGTTGCGGATCAACGGCGACAGCGGCGCCGACTCGCCGCTGATGCGCATCGTGCGCCGTCTGCACGCGTGGCTGGACGGCCATGGGGTGGCGTACTGCGTGGTGGGCGGGCTGGCCGTGGTGCGCGCCGGCTGGGTGCGGACCACCCACGACGTCGACGTCCTGGTCGATCGGCAGGGGTGGGCGGCGGCGCCGGCCGATGCGTCGATCGCCGTCGAAGGGGACGGCGCGCGCGACCGGGCCACCGGCATCGCCATCGACATCCTCTTCCCCGGAGACGACTGGGAGATGGCCATCCCGTTGCCGGTCAATTGATCCGCAACGGTACCCCTGAGAAAGTCTCGGCAGAAGCTGGTCGTTCGTGATCGTCACTGACGCGATGCTACCCCGGAGGTGAGCACCGCGATGCCGGTCGCGCGGTCGGTACCGGCATTTGGCGCGTCGCAAAGGTAGGCTTTGGTGCTCGCGGCGGCTGCCAGTATCGCCGTGCTGCCGTGCACGCAGGCGCGTGGCCGGCCGGTACTACGCCGGCATCACTCGTCCATTATCTGCACCTGCAGCTGTCTGCCGTCCAGCGTTTGGCGCGCCCAATACAGGTTCCGGTATTGATCGTTGCCAAGCTCCGTCATCACCGCGGTGGCGGTTGCCGTGACGCCGCCGGGTGGCGCTGCCGAAAAGGTAACGGTGGGGGCCGACGTATAGCCGCTCCCTGGATTCGTGATCATCACCCAACCTACGTCGCCGGACAGCACTGCGGTGCCGGTCGCGGTGGTACCGCCGGACGGCGCTGCCGAAAAGGTGACGGTCGGGGGCAACGTGTAGCCGTTCCCCGCGTTCGTCACTACCACACCACCGACGCCAGTCGGCAGCACCGCGGTGGCGGCTGCACCGCTGCCGCCGCCTGTAAAGGTGACGGTCGGGGCTGATGTGTAGCCGCTCCCCGCGTTCGTGATCGTCACTGAAGCGACGCCGCCTCCAGAGGTGAGCGCCGCGGTGCCGGTCGCGACGTCGGCACCAAAGGCCGGGTTCGAAAAGGTAACGGTGGGGGCCGTCATGTAGCCGCTCCCGGCGGTAGTTACCGTCACTGAAGCGACGCCGCTTTGCAGGAACGCGGTGGCGGTTGCCGTGACGCCGCCGGGTGGCGCTGCCGAAAGGGTAACGGTGGGGGCCGACGTATAGCCGCTCCCTGGATTCGTGATCATCACCCAACCTACGTCGCCGGACAGCACCGTGGTGCCGGTCGCGGTGGTACCGCCGGACGGCGCTACGGAAAAGGTCACGGCCGGGGCGGTCGCGTAGCCGCTCCCCAGGTTCGTAAACGTGACCCCCTCTACGGAGCTTGCCCCCTCGTCCGACTGATCCGGAGCCATGAGCACCAGCACCACCGCTCCCGCCCGGACCTCCGCGTCAACCGTCCACTCCGCGCCAGAGATATCGGACGCGAAGACCGGCTCGTTCCGGATGCTCGAGAATGGCAGCTCATACCCGTCAATCGAGACGCGCACCTTGTCGGCGGTGATCCGGTCCCAGGCGTACGGCGCGGAACGGTTGGTGGTTTGGCTCCGCAGGTCCGTTTCATCGCCAAAGTGAGCCGCGCTGATCGGCCAGCTCTTCACGCTGTCCTGGGCGCCGCGTATCCCGCGCACTACTCGTTCATCGTAAACCTGCGCATCACCGTAAACTTTCGCATCACCGGCAACCTGCGCATCACCGTAAACTTTCGCATTACCGGTAACCTGCGCATTACCGTAGACCTGCGCATCACCGTAAACCGTCGCATCACCAGCAACCTGCGCATTACCGTAAACCTGCGCATCACCGGCAACCTGCGCATTACCGTAAACCTGCGCATAACCGCCAACCTGTGCATTGATAACCGACGCATCATCGTAAACCTGCGCATCACCGGCAACAAACGCATAACCGCCAACCTTCGCGTTACCGTTAACATATGCATTGCCGTAAACCTGCGCATCGCCGAAGACCTGCGCATCACCGAAGACCTGTGCATCACCGCCAACCTTCGCATTACCGCCAACCTTCGCGTTACCGTTAACATGTGCATTACCGTAAACCTGCGCATTACCGTAAACCTTCGCATCACTGGTAACATGGGCATTACCGCCAACCTGCGCATTGATAACCGACGCATCACCGGCAACCTGCGCATTACCGGCAACCTGCGCATTACCGGTGACATGGGCATTACCGAAAACCAGTGCATCGCTGAAAACCAGAGCATCACCGTAAATCGTCGCATCACCGGCAACAAACGCATCACCAAAAACCTGCGCATTACCAAAAGCTTGCGCATCACCGGCAATCTGCGCATCATCGAAAACCAGCGCATCATCGAAAACTTGCGCATTACCGGTGACATGGGCATTACCGAAAACCAGCGCATTGCCGTAAACCATCGCATCATCGAAAACCTGGGCATTACCGCCAACCTGCGCATTACCGACAACAAACGCATCACCGAAAACCTGGGCATCACCGACAATCCATGCCGTCTCGGCAACCGTGGCGGTGTTCGCTACCCAGCCTCCGCCGTTGGGGTGCCGATGAGCTGGCACCGGGCCGGCCCCGAAGTCGTACTCGTCCTGCGCGTGCGCCACAACCAAACCGGCTAGTAGCATCGCCGCTACGGCTGCCGCATTCCTCAAACCAAGTTTCAGCATGACCGCGTAAGTATACCGTCTCGGACACACGATGTCGAGCGTGGCGGCTACTTGGTTGGCGCGGCCGTGTACGATTTCTTCGATGCGGCTCGGCGGCGTACCGATCGCTTTCGCCAAGTGGTATTCGCTCACGCCCAATTCGTCGAGGATTTCCGCCAAGTGCTCACGGGATGGATCGGTCCGACGCTTGCCATCGTCAACCCTACAGCTTGAAGTTGCTGCCGCGAATCGGGCGAAAGGGCCGGCGGGCGTGGTTGGACAGTCGGGCGACGCTCGTGGCGAAGGCGATGTAGGCGTCGAAGTCGACGACCCGTTCGTGCGCGATGGAACGGAGATCTTCCCGCAGCGCTGCCGACCGGGAGAGATCGAGGAGCTCGTTCCGTTCAGCCGCGGTCAGCGGGGCCATGCGAGTCGAGTCTACACGCATGCGGCGGCGAGCGCGTAGCGGACGCTCGCCGTTTCAGGCCATCCTGAGCCCGGCATGAAGCGACCGAACATCCTCTTCGCCTTCGCCGACGACTGGGGCCGCTACGCGAGCGCGTACGCTGCGCACCAGGGCGAGCGCTCGCTCTGCGCGCTGATCGATACCCCGCACTTCGACCGAGTCGCCGACGAAGGGGTGCTCTTCACCAACGCGCTGGTGCCGGCGCCGAGCTGCACTCCGTGTCGGAGCTCGATCCTTTCCGGGCGCTACTTCTGGCAGACCGGGCTGGGCGCCATTCTCCTGGGCGCGGTGTGGGATCGCGCCATACCGTCGTATCCCTTCCTGCTTCGGGACGCGGGGTACCACATCGGGTTCTCCTACAAGGTCTGGTCGCCGGGAACGCCGCAGGACGATCCGTACGGCGGCGCGGAGACCCGTTATCAGGACTGCGGCGACGACTTCAACCGGTTTTCGTTCCGGGCTGCCGAATGGGCCGGGGAGGCCGGCGGCGTCGAGCACGCCAAGCGGTGGCTGTGCGACGAGGTGCGGGGCAACTTCCGGAGCTTTCTGGCAGACCGGAATCCCGAGCAGCCGTTCTGCTACTGGTGGGGTCCCACCAATACCCACCGCGAGTGGCTGAAGGGGTCCGGCAAGGCGCTGTGGGGCATCGACCCCGACGCTCTGGCCGGCCGGCTTCCGGCGTTCCTGCCCGACGTTCCCGAAGTGCGCGAGGATGTCGGCGACTACCTCGGCGAGTGCATGGCGGTCGACGCCGGACTCGGCGCGCTGATCGGCATGCTGGAGGAGATGGGCGAGCTCGACGACACGCTGGTGGTGGTCAGCGGCGACCACGGCATCCCGGGTGTCCCGCGGGCGAAGTGCAACCTCTACGACATCGGCTGCGAAGTGGCGCTCGCCGCGCGGCTGCCGGGGACGATCCGGGCCGGCCGGGTGGCGGACGACATGGTGAACCTCATGGACCTCGCGCCGACCTTCCTGGAGGCGGCGGGCGTGGAGCGGCCGGCGGCCATGCCGGCTCGCAGCCTGATGGACGTCCTCGGCTCCGACCGCTCCGGGCAGGTCTGCCCGGAACGCACGTTCGTGATCACCGGCCGGGAGCGGCACGTGGCGACCGCGCGGGACCGGAATCTGCCCTATCCGCATCGCGCCGTCCGCACGCCGGACTTCCTCTACATCCGGAACTTCGCCCCGGACCGTTGGCCGATGGGCGATCCCCGCGGCATGGACGATCCTGCCGCGGAGCCGACGCCGCGCGCAGCGCTGGGAGCACGACACTCGCGTGGCCTACGCGGACCTCGACGCAAGTCCCACCAAGGCGTGGATGGTCGAGAACCGCGCGGCCGCCGGCGTCCGCGACCTCTTTGCGCTCGGCTTCGGCAAGCGGCCGGCGGAAGAGCTCTACGACGTGCGCAATGATCCGCATCACCTGAAGAACCTGGCCGGCGATCCGGCGTTCGCCGCGCAGAGACGGACGCTGGCCGAACGGCTGGAGGCGGTCATGCGCGAGCAGGGCGACCCGCGCATCGAATCGGGGCCATGCCGGTTCGACGCCGCTCCGTTCACCGACTGGCCATGCCCGGACGAAACCGCCGAGCAGCGCGTTGCAGCGGTGCGGCGGACGCGAACGCGGCGTGAGTAGCTTCGGCACGCGCCGTGACGCGCCGCCCGCCGCGCATCATCTTCAACACCGACGGCGACATCCACTTCGCGGTATGCGTCAGAGCCGCCGACCACGCCGGAGATGCGAGCGCTCATCGCCATCATACAGAACACGACCACCTGGAAACTGGCGTAACGCGGGCGGGCTGTTCGCGTCGGATCGGCGTTTGTTGGGGCCGGGACGCGATCGGCATACAGGCGGCGCTCTTGCAGGAGTCGGGCACGTCGGCGTATTCGCCCGCGCTTTCTCCCCATGCCACGAGGAGTTAGCGCGGCGCGGCTGGCTCCGTCCCGTGGGAGGCGTCGCGTTTGAGGGTGCGGTAGCTGTGCTGGTCGATGCCGGTGGCGGATTGGATCACCGGCCACTCGACCCCGGCCCGCAGGAACCCGTCGATGGCCTCCATCAGGCCCTTTCGGCGGCCACTCAATTCACCCTCCTGCCGGCCTTCATGCCGGCCCTTCAACTCACCTTCCCGGCGCAGCATCTCGCCACAGGTCATCAGATCACCTCTCAGTTCCGGCGCCCGGCGCAGCATCAGCTCATCCAGCGCTTGCAGCGTGTCCGCCGGCCCAGCTTTCACAATGTACTCCATGAACGCCCGGTAGTAATCCACCCCGCCGCGCGCCGGCTCCCGCTGCAACTCCTCCAGCAGCGGCGCGATCCGCTCCCGCGCCTCCCTCGGCGCCTGCTCGAAGGTGTGCATCATCGCCAGTTGGAGCAGCCGCCCGCGCAGCGCCCCGGCCACGGCCGCCGGCGCCACCTGGGTCTGATCGAGCAGCAGGGGACAGAAGCGCGGCACCCAGGGCTGGCCGCGCAGCGCCGGCGGGAAGGACTCCGCAAGTTCGCTGGCGTAGCGCCAGCGGCGTTTGCCCTGGTAGAACACCAAAGGCAGCACCGGACGCAGGAACCGCTCGTCGGGGTGGGTGCGGCGGTCGGCCTCCCAGATGCGGCAGCAGTAGCGCAGCATGCGCAGCGCCATCCAGCGGTCGGGGCGGGACTGATGTTCGAACAGCAGGTAGAGCCACTGCGGCCGCGCGGCGGCGGTGCGGACCTCGAACAGCAGGTCGGAGACGGAGCCGCGCAGTTGCTGGTCGACGAAGGAGCCTGGGGCGCGGCGCAGGGAGGACCAGAGGAAGCGGCGCCGGAGGGAGTCGGGCAGGCGGGCACGGAGGAAGGCGGCGGTCTCCTCGGAGTCGGCGAACACCAAGCGGAACAGGTGATCGTGGGGCTGATGCAGGGACGGTGCCATCACGCATTGACATCGACGCGGTGTCGGCGGCGCTTTTCGGCGCGCGGCGCGAAGGTGCGCGGCTAGCTGCACCAGAGGCTGCCTGCCATCCAGCGTTGGCTCCTAATTCCAAGTATAACAGGTATTTCAGGAGGAGAACCGCGTCAAGCCGTCGTTTTGCGTACCGCGGGGAAGGTCAGCGCGTGCGCGCCGGCGCCGGCGGAGGTTCGTCGACCGCCAGGTGGGCGCCCCGGCGCTCCACCTCGCGCCGCACGTCGAGCGGGTCGAGGGCGGCGGCGTCGGCGCCGCGCGCCGCGGCCAGGGCGGCGCCGATGCCGGCCGCCTGACCCATCATGGCGCAGGTCGTGGTGACGCGCGCGGAGGACAGCGCAAGCTGATCCGCCGACATGCAGCGGCCGGCCATCAGCAGGTTGCGGCCGTCGCGCGCCACCAGACAGCGGAAGGGGATCTGGTAGGGAGGCACGTAGAGTTCCTCCTTGGGCAGGATGTAGGTGCGCTTGTCGTCGTCCGGCTTGTGGCCGTCGAGATAGAACACGCCGCGCGCCACGGCGTCGTCGAACTCGCGCCCGGCGCGCAGATCGTCGACGCGGAGCAGGTAGCGGCCGACGATCCGGTACCCCTCGCGGATGCCGATGATCGGGGAGCAGTGATCGAAGCGCCAGTCCTTGCGCTCCACCGCCTGGAAATAGGAGAGCACCTCCAGCATCCGGCGGCGCGCCGCGATCTCCGCCGCGGTCATGCTCTCGGTATCGGTCGAGTCGAACATCGGCACCTTGATCTTGATCGCCCTGCCGCGCGGGCCGTTGGGCCAGTTGGGGCTGGTCATCGGCAGGTCCCGGCGCGCGCGGATCGGCGCGAACCAGCCGTCCGGGAGCTGGTCGGCGACCGGCTCGCCCATCTCCCGCACGAAGAACATCAGGCTCATCGGAAGCTGCAGACCGTCCTCGGCGCGTCCCTTCTCGACGGCGTAGCCGGCTCCCTTGGCGACCAGACCATCGCCGGTGCAGTCGACGAAGTGGTCGGCGCGCAGCGCCTCCGGTCCCGAGGGTCCGGCGACGATCGCCTCGGCCAGCCGGCCGCCGCGCTCGATCACGTCGACGAAACGGGTGTGGAGCAGCAGCTTGACCCCGCGCGCCAGCAGCACTTCCTGCAGGATCACCGCCAGGATTTCGTGATCCAGCACTCGTGACTGGCAGCCCCCGTAGGAGAACGGTCGATAGGGCACGATGGCGTCGAAACGCTCCAGGTGGCGCAGGACCTCGTCGAACACCTCGCCCTGACCGGCGGTCTCCCCGCAGAAGTTGGCGACTCCGCCGACCGTCATGTTGCCGCCGGTCACGCCGAAGCGCTCCACCAGCACCACCGAGGCGCCGCTGCGGGCGGCCGCGGCGGCAGCGCTCACGCCGGCGATGCCGCCGCCGATGACCGCGACGTCCGCCTGATAGCGCACCGGAACGCTACGGCTCCACCGTATCGTGTTCACCGCCATCTCCCGGCAGGAGAGCGGCCCTCGTCGCGCGGCGCGAGGTTGGCGCGCGGCGCGAGGTTGGCGGTTTCCGCGGGATCGGCGCGGTGATCGTAGAGCTCCTCCGCCTGCACGCGGCCGATCGCGTCGATCCAGCGGGTGTAGCGGTGGTCGGTGGTGCGCGCGGTGCGGGCCGTCAACCCGTTGCGGGCCGCCTGCGCGAACACCGCCGGCTTGGCCGGCGCCTCAGCGTCGTCCAGCAGCGGCGTCAGGCTGCGTCCCTCGGCCCACGGAGGCGGGCGGACGCCGGCGAGCTGCAGCAGGGTCGGCAGCAGGTCGACGTGCTCGGCCAGCGCCGCCACCCGCCGGCCGGGCCGGCCGCGCGGCGCGCGCAGCAGCAGCGGCACGCGCAGGTCCGGTTCCCAGGGCATCCCCTTGCCCCAGTGGCGGTGCTCGCCGAGGGAGAATCCGTGGTCGGTGGTGAACGCCACCGCCGTGTTCGACGCCAGCCCGGTCTCGTCGAGGGCGGCCAGGATGCGGCCGATCTGCGCGTCGAGGTAGCTGACGGCGGCGTAGTGGCCGCGGCGCAGCTCGTCGGCCTGCCGGGCGGTGGGCTGCCAGGCCGCCCGCGCGCCGGGCAGATGGTCGGTCTGCGCGTAGTACTGAAACGGCTCGTTGCCGGCCACCGCCAGCGCGGCCGTCAGCGGCGCCGGGCGCGGCGTGTCGTATCCCGCTTCGGCGCCGAAGTCGGTGGCGTCGTGCAGCCGCCAGTAGCGGTCCGGCGCCAGCCACGGCAGGTGGGTGTTGCAGAACCCCACGCCCAGGAACAGCGGCGCGGCCTTGCGTTGGGCGGCGTGGGCGCGGAGCGCGCGAACCGCTTCGGCGGCGGTCGCGCCCGGGTCGTAGGCGTCGTCGGCCACCGGCGCGCGCTCGACCGGGCCGCCGCGCCAGCGCTTGAACTGGGTTGCGGCGTCCGGTTCGGCGGCCTGCAGGATGCGGAAGCGCTCCTCCATCAGGCTGCGGTTGGCGGCCGAGCGGTAGCGCCGCGCCCGTTCGCGGCAGTCGAAGTCGTCCGGGCACCAGGCGGGCGCCTCGCCGGCGGCCGCGTACCAGGGCGGCTCGCTCCAGCTCGGCGGATCGGCCTCGTACTCGTGCAGCACCTTGTGCAGGCTCCGCGTGCGATAGCCGGCGGCGCGCAGCAGCTCCGGGAGCGTGCGGATCCAGGGCAACCGGCGGCGCAGGCCGGCGTAGAAGTCCGGACCGCCGATGTCGTAGCGCTGCACGGTGTCCGGCCGGCAGCCGGTCATGAGGCAGGTGCGCGCCGGCGCGCACAAGGGGAACTGGCAGAAGGCGTTCTCGAACAGGGCGCCGCCGGCGGCGAGCGCGTCGAGGTGCGGGGTCACGGCGCGCGGGTCGCCGTAGCAGCCGAAGCGCGGCGAGATGTCGTGCGCGATCAGGAACAGGATGTTGGGCCGTGCCGGCGCGCCCCGCCCGGCGGTCACGGGACGGCCGCCGGCCGGCGCTCCGCGAGGGCGGCGATCAGGTCGGCGCCGTCGTGGTGCCAGGAAGCATCCGCGGCGCCGGAGCCCGCCTCAGCGCCGAGGACGGCATCGAGCGGAATGCGCCGGCAGCGAATCGCGCGACCGTCGACGCAGGCCAGCAGCACCCCGTCCGCGGTCGCCGTCAGGGCGCACGGACCGCTGCCGCCGGGGACCGCCGCCGCCATGGTCTGTCGCCAGCGCCCGTCGGCGCCGGCGGTGCCCAGCGTCACGCCATCGCCGGTCGGCCACGCCGCCGCGTACAGACGCGCCACTCCCAGCGCGGCGCGATCGTGGTCGGTCAAGGTCAGGGTCGTCACGGCCGCGTCCGGCGCCGGCGGGTCCGGCCGCGCGCTGCCGTTGCGGGCGTCGTCGATGCTGGCGTCGTCGCTGCGGGCTTCGTCGCCGCTGGCAGCGCCGTCGTTCCGGCCGGCCGCAGCGCCACGGGCGCGCCACCTGACGCCGCCGTCCGCCGAAACCCAGCCCCGTTCGCCGGCGCGTTCGCTGGCGTGCAGCGCCACCGCCGGCGGCGCATCGCACTCGGTGATCTCCGCCGCCAGCGCCGGCGTCCGCTCCAGCCCCTCGGTGCGGCTGCGCCCGCCGTCCGTCACCGCGAACGCCAGGTCGGCGCCGGCCGCGACGGCTCCCAACGTCACCGGCGGCTGCCAGCGCTCCTCGCAGCGGCGCAGCACGCCCAGCGAGCCGGCCGCGGCGTACGCGATCAGCACCTCGCCGGTGGCCAGCTCGGCGATCGCCAAGCCGGTGACCGACGCCGGCGCCGTGCCCGCCGGCGCCGTGCCCGCCGGCGCTGTGCCCGCCGGCGCTGTCCCGGCGCGCTCATCGTAGCCGCGGCGGCGGCGCAGGTAGCCGTAGTAGGGGGCCAGGTCGAGCCGCACCCCGGCGCGGCGCAGGCGCGCGCGCAGCTCCGGCACGGCGACCGAGTCTACGGACCGCTCCGGCGCGCCGAGCGCGGCCGCCACGCCGGCGGCGAAGCCGGTCTGCGCGCAGGTCCCCATCACCCGAAACGAGCTGGTCGCCAGATGATCTCCGCCCAGGCCGCGGCCCGGCACCAGCAGGTTGGCGGCGCCGCGCGGGCGCATGGCGCGCAACGGGATCTGGTGGGGTGGGCATTGCACCGTGACGCCGGTGCCGGCGCGCTGCGCCACCGTGGGCCAATGGTAATCGGTGTGATAGGAACCGACCGCCACCCCGTCGGGGAAGCGGCGTCCGGCCAGGATGTCGCCGGCGCTCAGCAGGTAGACCGCCTCCACCCGCCGGCCTTCGCGGATGCCGACGTGCGGCGCCACCCACGCCAAGCGGTGGTTGGGGTAGCTCGCGCCGCGATAGCCGTGCGTCTGCAGGTAGTGGATGACCCCCGTCATCTGCCGCCGGCCGGCCTGCTCCGCCGCCGACAGCGACGCCCCGTCGGTGGCGTCGTGGCCGATTACCTTCATCTTCACGGTCACGTGGTGGCCGTGCGGGATGACCGTGATCATCGGCACCTCATCGTCATTCCCGTAGGCCGGGCAGCCGGGCGGCAGCACCGGCGCAACCGGCGCGCCGCTGTCGACCAGGGTGAAGTAGAGGCTCATCGGCAGCTGCAACCGGCCGGCCGACTCGTCGACCGTCGGCGGGTCGCCGGGCATCAGCACCGGTCCGCCCTTGCGGAACGGCCACCCGCCGCGCGCCACCAGGTCGGCGTCGCCGGTGGCGTCCACGGCGACCGCCGGTTCGATGCGGGTCAGGCCGCTCTTGTTGGCCAGCACCACGGCGGCCACGCGGTCGCCGGCCCGCTCCACGGTCAGCGCCTGGGTGTGCAGCAACAGCTCCACGCCCGCCTCGGCAAGCATCTCCTGCAGCACGAACTTGAGGCTCTCGCAGTCGAAGGGGCGCCCGTCGCGGTTGGGCTGGTAGGCGGCGATGCCGCCGAAGGCGCCGAGCCGGCGTACCATCTCGCGCCAGCGGTCGTTCACGACCCGGGTCTCCCCGCAGAAGGAATGGACGCCGCCGGCGGTCCCCTGACCGCCGACGAAGCCGTGTTGCTCGACCAGCAGCACGCCCGCGCCGTGATCCGCCGCGCCGAGCGCCGCGTACACTCCGGCCACGCCGCCGCCGGCGACCAGCACGTCGGTCTGCCGCCGTTCGCGGAGCGGCAACGTCACGCGGTCGTCGATCGAAGTGCTCACCGGATACGCTTCCGATTCTCATACCGGGGCCGCGGATCGTCAAACGGCAGCGCGCTCTTGCGTCGACCGCCGACCCGGCTCCCGGGCTTGACCAGGGAGACGTGCGATAATACGGTTTCGATCCCTATATGCACGTGACGGCTGAACGACTCGATCCGGAATCGTTGGTAGCCCGCATCATCGCCGAGCTGCAGGCCAACCCGGAGGCTCAGCGGTTGTTGCTGCGCGCCCTGCTCACCAACGAGTTCCTCGGCATGCCTGCACGGCTGGACCGCATCGAGAAGGACATGAGGCCGTCCCCCTGGTCGCCGGCAAGCGGATCGATGCCGCCGACCGGAAGCGGGCCGCTGCCGCCGGCGTGCGGTATCTGGAAGTTCCCGAAAAGTTCTGACCGCCGCCGGCGACAGTTTCACCAAGCGCCGGCCACAAGCGTTCGATCCGCGCCGGCGCGCGGCGCGGACGGTCCCCCGCACTGCGGGAGACCGTCGTTGCGCGCGTCCGCTCAGCGCGACATCCGGTAGCGCTGCTCGGCAGCGTTGTGGATCTCCTCCAGGCGCAGCGCGTCGGGCATGATCCGCTGCACAAGCTCGTCCCACTCCGCCAGGCTCATGTCGCCCAGGATCACCTTGTCGATGGCCGCGTGCACCAGCGTGTCCAGCTCGGCCGTGATGTTGGTGACCTCCTCGCGCTCGGCCGCGTCGAACGGCGCCACCACCTTCGGGTCGTCCCAGTGCCCGCTCGCCTCCATGTCCAGGTACCAGCCGATCTGGTACTCGGGCCAGTTCATCCGGTACAGGCGCATGTCGATGTAGGGCGAAAACGCGCTGTAGGCGCCGGTGCCGACCTCGTTCATGAACTTGTCGATCAGATAGGCGCCGGTGTCGCTGGTGTATTCGGCCCGCATCTCGTCGGTGAAGCGGTAGTCGTCACCGTCCCGCACCCAGTGGACGCCCTCGATCCCGAACGCCTTCATCTCCGCGAACTCGTCGGTGTAGGCGAAGTTGAAGAAGCTCGCGATCGCGTCCTCGTGCTCGGTCTTGCTGCCCACCGCCCACATCTGGCTCCACACCTCTTCCTCGTAGAACAGCGAGCGGCGGCCGCCGGTCGAGTTTGCCAGCACGTCGGTCGGCGCCCACCAGGCGTCCGGTTCGACCGGCACGATGGCGTCGTTGGCGCGCTTGCCGTAGGTGGGGTTGTCGTAGAAGAAGAAGCTCTTCCCGGAGCCCTGCTTCTCCCGCCACTGCGTGGTGGTGAGGGTGGCGAAGTCGGGGTCGAGGATGCCGTCGGCGTAGGCGCCGCGCAGGTACTGCAGCAGGTTACGGTACTGCGCCTGGATCGGGCCGTACGCCCAGCGCCCGCCGTCGAGGTCGGGGTCGTAGTAGACGTCGCCGCCGGTGCCGAAGGCGTAGGCGACGTTGCGCACCAGGCTGCGCCCGCCGCCGCGGTTGGTCCATACGTGGCTGTCGGGATGAGCCGCCTTGATGGCGGCGAGCACCTCGTAGAGCTCGTCGAAGCTCTGCGGCATCCGCAGGCCCAGGTCCTCCACGACGTCGGTGCGGATCACGCTGATGATGCCGCGGTGGAACTCGAACCGCTTGGTCGTGGCGAACGCGTAATGGACGCCGTCGATCGCCGCCTTCCGCACGCGATCGTTCTGCTCCAGGATGCGCTGGTAGTTGGGCACCTTGGTTTCGATCATCTCGTTCAGCGCCAGGAACACGCCGGTGTCGCCGAACTCGACCAGATCGTTGCGATGCACCCGGAGGATGTCGGGCACGTCGTCGGTGGCGATCAGGGTCCGCTTCTTGGCGTTGTAGTCGCCGCCGGCGATCGCGGTGAGGTCGAACGTGACGTTCAACCGCTCCTCGATGGCGTCGATCACGTCCGAGTCGACGTTGATCGGGGCGGTGCCGCGGTCCGACAGCACCACCGTCAGCACGGTCGGCTCCATGGCGGCGGCCTGCTCGGCCGCGGGAGACGCGAATGCGCCGGCGGCGGCGAGCAGCGCCGCCGCGCCGAGCGTGGTCAGTTTCATCAGTTTCCGCATGTGGGGGGATACCTCCTGTCGATTCGTCCGGCCGGCGGCGGCCGGGGTCCGTGCGCCGCGACCGGCGGCGCGCTGTGGTTCGGGCCGGTCAGCCTTCAGGCTCCCGGTCGTCAGCCTTTCAGGCAGCCGGCGGTCAGCCTTTCAGGCTGCCGAGCATCATACCCTTGACGAAGTAGCGTTGCAGGAACGGGTAGAGGAGCAGGATCGGCAGCGTCGAGACCATGATGATCGCGTACTTCACCGTGGTGTCGACGATCCGCTCGTCATCCTGAAACTCGACCTGCATGTTGCTCACGTCGCCCTCGATCACCATGGCGCGCAGGATGAGCTGGATGGGAAACCGTTCCCGATCGTTCAGATAGATCAGCGCCGGGAAGAAGCTGTTCCAGTGCAGCACGGCGTACCACAGCGTCATCGTCGCCAGGATCGGCTTGGAGTTCGGCAGCACGATGCGCGCGAAGATCTGGATGTCGTTGGCGCCGTCGAGATAGGCCGAGTCGTTCAGCTCCTCGGGAATGTTCTGGAAGAAGGTGCGCATGACGATCATGTTGAAGGTGACGATCGCGGTCGGCAGCACCAGCGCCCAGATGGTGTCCAGCATGCCCAGGCTGCGCACCAGCAGGTACATCGGGATCAGCCCGGCCTTGAAGAACATGGTGGCGACCACGAACGCGGTGAGGAAGCGCCGGCCGTAGAAGAACTTCATCGCCAGCGGATAGGCGCAGCAGGCGGTCAGCGAGACGTTCGCCGCGGTGCCGACCAGGGTGTACCACACGGTGTTGCGGAAGGAGGTGAGCACGTACGGAGCTTCCAGCACGGCGCGGTACGACTGCAGGTTGATGCCGACCGGCCACCAGTGGACCTCGCCCCGCACCACCGCGTGCCCGTTCGAGAGCGACACGATCGCCACGTAGTAGAGCGGATAGAGCGTGATGAAGGCGAGCGTCGCCAGCAGCAGCGCGTTGCCGACGTCGAACGCGCGGTCGCCGACGGTGGCGGCGCGGGCGATCCCTACCACAGGCTGACCCCCCCCCCTAGGGAGCGGCTGATGCGGTTGGCCGAGACCACGAACAGGATGCCGATCACCGACGTGAACAGCCCCACCGCGGTGGCGTAGGAGAAGTCGGACTGGATCAGGCCGCGGCGGTAGACGAAGGTGGCGATGACGTCGGCGGTCTCATAGGTGGCGCCGGTGTAGAGCAGGATGATCTTCTGGTAGCCGACGTCCATGATCCGCCCCAGGGCCAGGATGAACAGGATCACCACGGTCGGCAGGATGCCGGGCCAGGTGACGTGCCGGAGCTGCCGCCAGCGCCCGGCGCCGTCGAGGGCGGCCGCCTCGTAGAGCTGCGGATCGACGGTGGTCAGGGCGGCCAGGTAGATGATCGCTCCCCAGCCGACGTCCTGCCACACGTCGCTGCCGACGTAGATCGCCCGGAACCATTCGGGCCGCACCAGAAACGGCGTGCGCGGCAGGCCCAGGAAGGCCAGGAAGTCGTTCACCACCCCGTCGGTGGCGACGAAGTTGACGATCATGCCGCAGATCACCACCAGCGAGATGAAGTGCGGCAGGTAGGTGATCGACTGGATGGCGCGCTTGAACGCGATGACGCGCACCTCGTTGAGCATCAGCGCCAGGACGATCGGGGCCGGGAAGCCGACCGCCAGGCCGAGCGCCTGGATCAGCACGGTGTTGCGCACCAGCTTCCAGAAGTAGGGGTCGGAGAGGTAGAGCTCGAAGTACTTGAAGCCGACGCCGGGGGCGGAGAGCATCGCGCCCAGCCCGCGGAAGACCTTGATCTCCTTGAAGGCGATCAGCACGCCGTACATCGGCGCGTACTCGAACAGCACGTAGAAGAGGAACGGCGCGGCGAACAGTACGTAGAGGTACCGGGAACGGTGCAGCTTGCGGCGGAGCGGCGACCACGAGCGGACGCTGCCGGCCGTGCTGATGCTGTCGGCCATGCTCGGCGCCGGAGTATAGCACGCAGCGCCGGTCCCGTGGCAGGATAGTCGCCGGAGGGTAACCGTTATGAGCGGCTCGACGCTGCGCGATCATCTCTGGCTGTGGGGCATGCCGGTGAACGTCCTGCAGGAGCTCCGTGCGTATCCGTTCCGGGACGAGCCGTCGACGCTGACGGCGCAACAGGCGATCGAGCGGACCGGGATTCGCAACGTGCTGATCGCCGGGGGCCTGCCGCTGACCGGGGAGACGATGGCCGGGCTGTCGGCGGCTCGGCGGATCATCGCCAAGGGGGCGATGCACCGGACGGTCGACGGCGCGACCCGGGTCGACTACGACGCGGGCCTGAACGCCCTGCTGCAAGCCAAGCGGCTCGCCGCCCGGGACCCGCGCATCGAGTCGTTCCTGCTGGACGACTTCAGCACCGGCAGCGTCGCCGGCGGCGTGACGCCCAAGCACCTGGCGGACCTGCAGTTCGAGAACGCCGCGCGCCCGCCGCAGTTGCCGCTGATGGCCACGTTCTATGAGATGTCGCTCGCAGATGACCGCCAGCTTCCCCTGCTGCCGTACTTCGCCGGCTTTCTGAATCCGCTCTGGCACGCCGCGGACATCGACCGGTTGCCGGGCTACGCCGAGCGCCTGAGCCGGCTGACCGGCGGCAAGCCGCTGCTGACCTGCATCTACGTCTACGACTTCGGCAACCTGCGGAAGCTCTCCTACGCCGGCATGCGCCGGCAGCTCGACGCGTGCGAGGAGCTGATCCGCGAGCGGCGGGTCTACGGCGCCGTCATCCTCGGCACCTGCATGCTCGACCTCGACTGGGAGTCGAACCGGGCCCTGTACGACTGGCTGGAGAAACGCGGCGACGCGGCGATCGAGTCATGATCCGGCGGGGCGGCGCGCCGGCATCGTCTGTCTGGGGGGTGAGGTTGCCCGCTTTGGGGCCGCGTGCTACCGTTCAGCCGGCCGACGGAGTCATGGGCCGCGCTCGACTCACAGGAGAGGAATCTTGTTGGGAAGTCAGGTAAGAAAGAAGACATGGATCGTAGCGCTCGCGGCGGTCGCCGCCATCGTCCTGCTGGCGTGCCCGCAGACCGACCGGGCGCCCGATACCAAGACGCCGGCGACGCCGGGACCGGCGGGCGGCGATGAGCCGACGACGCCGACGCCGCAGGAGACGATGAAGAGCTGGCCGATCAGCGTGGCTCACTTTGGCGACGAGGCGGACGTGTTTATCCAGACCACCAACCGTTCCGCGCCGTACGCCTGGGACCGGATCGCCGCCGGCAAGGTGCGCGTTTCGATCGACGGGCAGGACCTGCCGCTCGAGAACGTCAGTTACCGGCCGGTCTTCGCGGACGATCTCTCCGGCGCGGAGTGGAAGGTCGAAGCGGAAGTCCGGGAGGGCGAGGTGGTGCTGGTGCTCACGGCCCCGGACCAGTCGGACGAGGGCGGATTCGTCAGCGGGGTCAGGGTCACGAGCCGGGGGAGCGGCTACACGAGCGCCCCGACCGTCGCCTTTTCGGCGCCGCCGTCCGGCGGCGTCAGGGCCACCGCCACCGCGGCGGCGTCCATGGGCGTCGGGTCCGTGACGGTCACGTACGATGGAGCTCAAACCTACGCGTCACGCGTCGCCCCGACCGTCAGCTTTTCGGCGCCGCCGTCCGGCGGCGCCATGCCCGCCGCCACCGCAGCGTTGAAGGGCGAAGTCTATGACGTGGATATCACGAACCATGGAAGCGGCTACACGTCGGCCCCGACCGTTGCCTTTGGGGGGCCGGGCACCGGGGCGACCGCCACAGCGTTCCTGCAAACCGGCGTCCTGTCCGTGACGATGACGAACAATGGGATCGGCTACAACAGCTCCCCCACCGTTACCTTCGGGAACCCGGCCAGCGGTACCGACGTGGCGACCGGCACCGCGGTGCTCAGCCTGTCGGGTACCATCACGGGCGTGACGATCACGAACCGGGGGAGCGGCTACACGTCGGCCCCGACCGTATCCTTTAGCGGCGGCGGTCCCTCCACGGCCGCCACCGCCACCGCGACGCTGCAGAGCGGCATCGCTTCCGTGGCAGTGGTGGGCAATGGGAGCGGCTACGCGACGGTGCCGACCGTCAGCTTTACGGGCGGCGGCGGCAGCGGGGCGGCGGGCACCGCGGTGCTGTCCGGCGCCGTCGATACGGTGACGGTCACGGACCCGGGGTACGGCTACACGACCGCCCCGACCGTTATCTTCTCACAAGTGTTCGGCCAAGCGGCATCCGCCACCTCCGCATTGATAGCCGTGCTCGGCGAGGTGACGATCACGAACCGGGGGAGCGGCTACCCGATGCGCCCCACCATCACCATTACCGGCGGCAGCGGCACCGGGGCAACCGCCATCGCGGAGTGGACGGAGCCCGGCAATGATCAGTTCCAGAACCTCTACTGGGCGCGCCGGACGCTGAAAGGCAGGACGCTGCAGGTGCGGATCGCGGACGAGGAGGAGTAAGGGCGACGCCGGCAGCGGGGCCGCAGCGACCGGAGGGCCTGCCTGGGTAGCAGGGCCATCGATCCTGGCGTCGGGTAATCACATGCCCCAGACGTCGACCGGCGCCGCCGCGGCGCCGCGCCGGTGGTGGAATACCTTCTCCTCCCAGGTCCGATCCTCCCGGCAGTCGATCACCACCAGGTGCGCCGCCTCCGCCGCGCACCGCGCCGCGTACCCCGCGGTCTGCTCCACCCCTTCGGCGATGGTCCGCTCCAGCCCGTCCCGCTCCCGCACCACCTTGCACTCCACCACCACCTCCTGCACCCGCACCTCCTGCGCCCGCTGCGCCAGCGCCTGCTCCCCCACCGGCCACACGATCAGCAGGTCGACCCGCCCCCGCCCCAGCGCGTACTCCCGCTCGATCCGCCCGCCGCCGTTCACCACCCGCTGCAGGTACGCCTGCAGCAGCAACTGCGGCCACGCCTCCGCGTAGGCAAAGCGGTCGCGCCAGTGCTCGGAGTGGCGCCGGAAGAAGCTCTGGAACTCCTCCAGCAGCAACGCCGCGTTCAGGCTGCCGTCCGCGCGCACGTAGCGCGGCGGCGACAGGTCGAGCGTCTCCTGCGCCGCCCACGACAGTTCGCGCGGCAGCACCTCCGCGTAGATCGGATTGGCGATCCGCACCGGCGCCTCGCGGGCGAGCAGCCCCAGGTCGCGCGCGTAGCCCAGGTCGCGGTCGGTGATGGCGTAGCGCTCGGCGCCGGTCAGCATCGGCTCGATCACCCGCCGCACGCGCTCCTCGCGCAGCTTGTCGGCCAGGTAATCGAGGTGGGTCACCCGATCGATGATGAGTTCCTCCCGAACCGCAGCGACGGCGGCGGCGGTGACCGGACGTGAACGGTCGTCGCGCAGCGCCTTGTTCTCGAAGCAGGCGCCGTAGGCCAGC
Source organism: Spirochaetia bacterium (assembly GCA_965203515.1). Lineage (GTDB taxonomy): Bacteria > Spirochaetota > Spirochaetia > SZUA-6 > Bin103 > CATQHW01. Next base: position 1,299,960 of record OZ241907.1, on the reverse strand, counting down.
GCGTTGACCAGCCACGGCTGGCCGCAGGTCTGCGTCCAGACCGCCTCCAGCGCCTCCGGCGCGAACGGCTGGCCGGTCTGCCCGGTATGCTGGCCGAGCAGGGCCAGCGTCTCGGCGCGCGAGAAGTCGCCCAGCCGCAGCGACGCGGCGGCGATGTTGAAGGGGCTGCCGGTTGCGCCGATGCGGTAGTCGCGCACGTCGCGCAGGCCGCACAGCACGACGCTCTGCGGGAAGCGCTCAGGACGGTCGGGGTAGCCGGCGCGGAGCTGCTGCAGGACCGCCAGCAGCGAGTCGCCGACCAGCGTGTCGATCTCATCGATCAACAGCACCAGCGGGCGCGGCGCCGCCTCCGCCCAACGTGAGAGCGCTTCTCCCAACGCCTCGTCAGGGCCGAAATCGGCGAGAATCTCAGCCCAAGCGCCGTCCAGGAACCGATCACCCAGCGTGGCGCGCGCCTGGGACGCCAGCCTGATCAGCACCGAGCGCATCGCCCGCGCCACGTCGTCGCGGGCGGTGCGGGCGGTTTCCACGGTGACGTACACGCAATGGTAGCCGCGTTCGTTCAGCGCTTCGGCCAGCGCCAGCAGCGACGAGGTCTTGCCGGTCTGGCGCGGCGCATGCAGCACGAAGTACTTCTCGTCCGCCACCAGGCGCAGGACCTGATCCAGGTCGAGGCGCGCCAGCGGCGGAATGCAGTAGTGCCGGTCGGGCTTGACGGGACCGGCGGTGTTGAACGAACGCATGGTCGCCATCCGCACCGAGCGTAGCATGGGCACCGGTTCCGACCGGTGGTCAGCACCGCCACGCAGGCGCCGGATTCGGCCGCCCCCGGCGAGGATCGTCAGGCGCCGGTCTCGAGCAGCGTGTCGAGGATGAAGCGGCGGAGCGCGGGAAAGTCGGCGTCGCGCGCGGCCCGCAGCGCCGGCAGGCGCCGCCAGCGGAAGTTCCGGCGAATGTCGGCGACGGTCTGCCCGCGCGTCAGCTCCCCGGCCGTCTCCACGTCGCAGTGCAGGGACACGGTCTCGATCAGATCGGGACGCGCGGCCGCGGCGACGGCGCAGGAGTCGATCAGCACGCAGTAGCTCGGGAAGCCGCGTCCGAGCACGAAGTCGAGCATGCCGCTCGCCAGGCGAGCCTCCGGCAGGTCGGACGCGCGCAACCGGGCTTCGTCGGCGGCGATGAGGCGGATGGCGTGGTGGGTCGCGACGTCGAGTCCCACCGCGACCAGGTCGAAGCCGGCGTGGACCACGCGGCGCGCCGCTTCCGGGTCGACGTAGACGTTCCACTCGCTGACCGGATTGTCGCCGGTGGCGTTGAGCGCCGCCTCGCGCTGCAGGCCGAAGGCGCCGCCCAGGATGATCAGGCGGCGGACGAGCTGCGGCAGGCGCGGCTCGATCTGCAGGGCAAGGGCGATGTTGGTCAGCGGCCCCAGCGTCACCACGGTGAGCGGGTCGTCGCCGCCGGCCTGCCGACGCGCCAGCTCGACCAGGAGGTCGGGCGCGAAGCGGGGCGGGGACGGGACCGGGACCGGGACCGGGGCCAGCCCGGTCTCCCCCAGGCCGTCCGCGCCATGCGAAAACGGGTCGTGGGCCAGCTCGCGCACCAGCGGCTGCGGCGCGCCGCAGCCGGTCGGCAGGTCGGTCACCCCCATCAGCCGGAGGATGGCGTGGATGTTCCGGTAGCAGCGCGCGGCCGGCAGATTGCCGGAGACGCTGGTGACCGCGCGCACGCGCAGGCAGGCGGTCTTGAGCGCGACGATCAGCGCCAGCGCGTCGTCCATGCCCGGGTCGCAATCGATGAGCACCGAAGTGGGGGGAGCGGCGCGGGGGTCTTGACGAGGGGCGTGGCTAGCGTCGCTCATACTCTGGTCATCCGTCGGCCGTACGCATACGATACCGGCTTGCCCGCCCGTGATGAACCGGCTGCGGCGGCGGCCGGCGCCTGCCGCGGACCCGCGCCGCGGGTCGATTACGTCGTGTTGTCGCACGTCATCATCGACGACCTGCGCTTCGCCGACGGCGGCGGGCGGCGCGGGGCGCTGGGCGGTGCCGGCAGCTACGCGGCCGCCGGGCTGCGGCTGGCCGCGCGGCCGGTCGAGCGGGTCGGGATCGCGTGCGGGGTGGGGGAGGACTTCCCCGCCTCCGAGCACGCGGCCTGGTTCCGGGAGAACGACGTCGACACGGCCGGCCTGGAACGGCGCGGCCGGCGCACCCCGCGCAGCAACGTGGTATACCGCGCCGAGGACGCCCGCACGGAGACGCCGGCGTTCGGCGGCGAGCACTTCGCCCGGATGGCGCCGCGCGTCGACCGGCTGCCGCCGGCCTACCGCGGCGCGCGCGGCTACTACCTCTTTCAGGATCACGCCGCGGCGTTCTGGCGCGGCGCCGCGGCGTTGCGCGACGGGACCGGCGCCGCGCTGCTGTGGGAGCTGCATGCGGCCGCCGCCGAACCGGACTGCTGGCCGGCGGTCGCCGCGCGCCTGGCGCAGGTCGATCTGGTGTCGCTCAACCTCGCCGAAGGCCGCCGCCTGTGCGGCCGGCAGGAGCCGCAGGCGATCGTCGCCCGGTTGCTTGAGGCCGGGGTGGGCGGGGTGGCGCTGCGGCTCGGCGCCGCCGGCGCGCTGCTGGCGCGCAGTCCGGCGGAGTGTTGGCGCATCCCGGCCTGGCCGGCGCCGGCGGTCGACGTGACCGGCGCCGGCAACGCGTTCGGCGGTGCGCTGCTGGCCGGGCTCGGTCGGCATGGCCGGCATGCCCGGAACGACGATTGGCCGCGCTCAGGCTGCGGCGCGGCGGCCGCCGCCTCGCTGATGATCGCCCAGTCCGGTCCGCCGCCGCGGCTCGACCGGGTCCGCGATGAGTGGCGCCGGCGGCGCGACGCGCTGCTCGCCCGGGTACAGCGCGGCCAGGTCCGGAGCGGACAGGTACGGCGCGGGGCGGCCGCGGGAGCGGCCCCATGAACGCCGCGACGGCGCCCCCGGACGACCCGATGCGCGCGCAGGTGTTCAGCCTGCCGGAGCTGCTTGCGTCCGGGTACGCGGAGCTGGAAGCCTCCGCGCGCGCGCTGCTCCCCAACGCCGAGGCGTTCGGGGTGCGCGAGGTGATCGTCACCGGCTGCGGCGATTCGCGGATCGCGGGCGCGCTGGTCGCCGCCGCCTGGACGGAGCTGACCGGCATCCTCTGCCGGCCCCTGAACGCGCTGCAGGCGGCGCGCTACGAGGTGGCGTTGCCGCGGCGCCGCCTGCCCCACGATCCGCTGCTGCTGGCGGTCAGCGCCTCCGGCGAGGTGGCCCGGACGGTCGAGGCGGTCGAGCAGTGGCGGGCGCGCGGCGCCCTGACCGTGGCGCTGACCGCCGATCCGGGCAGCAGCCTGGCGCGGGCGGCCGCGCGCTGCCTGCCGCTCACGCTGCCGCCGTATCCGGCCGCGCCCGGCGTGCGGTCCTTCTTTCTCTCCGCGCTGGCGCTCTACCTGCTGGCGATCCGCATCGGCGAGGTGCGCGCCCGGCTGCGGCAGGACGAGGCCGAACGGTTGCGGCGCGATCTGCTCGAGACCGCCGCGGTGATCGGCCGGATGCTGCCGGCGCTCGACCGGCAGCTCGCCGCGCTGGCGCAGGAGTGGCGCGGTCACGGCCGCTACGAGCTCCTGGCCGCCGGTCCGGCGCGCGCCGCGGCCGCCTACGGCAGCGCCAAGCTGCTGGAGGCGGCCGGCGTCCCGGCCCTCGACCAGGACCTGGAAGAGTGGCTGCATCTGCACTACTTCGCGCGCGATCCCGCCGCCTGCGCGACCTGGGTGCTCTGCCCGCCGCCGGGGCGCGACCGCAGCCGGGTGGCGGAGATCGAGCCGATCCTGGAGCGGCTGGAGCGTCCCTGGCGCATCGTGACCGACGCGGCGCTGGGCGAGGGGCTCAAGCGGACCGTCATACTGCCGGCCCCGCCCAATACCCTGTTCGCGCCGTTCCTGTACGCTGCGGCTCCGGCGCTGTTCGCCGCCCGGTTGAGCGCCGCGCTGGGCGCGGAGTACGGCCGCGGCGCGCGCGGGCGCTGGCAGGACTGCCGGGACGGCGGCACGACGCGCCGCTCGCGGCGGCTGCCGATCAGGGGAGGCTGAACCACATGCGTACCCACCGCCTGCGCACCACCGGCAACGGCCCGCATGAGGTGACCGGCGCGTTGCACGCCGCCGTCCGGGAGAGCGGCCTGCGGTCCGGGGTGCTGGTAGCCACCATCCCGCACACCACCGCGGGGCTGGTCGTGCTCTCCTTTCCCGATCCGCTCGGCCTGGAGGACGTCGCCGACGAGCTGGCGCGGCTGGTGCCGACGCGGATCGACTTCAAGCACCAGCACGACACGCCGCAGGACGCCGCCGGCCACGTGAAGTCGGCGCTGGTCGGCGTCTCGCTCAGCCTGATCGTCGAGCGGGGAACGCTGCAGCTCGGCCACTCGCAGGCGGTCTATCTGCTGGAGTTCGACGGCCCGCGCGACCGTCAGGTCTACCTGCAGATGCTGCCGGCGGCGCCCCAGGGAGGGCATCGAGGAGGGTCACAAGGAGGAGGGAACGATGACTGACGCCGGCGACGAACTCTACCGGCGGTATCGATACGCCGCCAACGTGCCGCGCCGCGGCCTTCTGATCGACGGCAAGCCGGCGCTGACCGGGATCGACCCGGCGCGCATCGGCGACTACGTGATCGTGACGGTGCGCGACCCGTTGTGCGCCTATGAGGAGGACCCGGCGCAGCAGATCGCCGCGCAGCTCCGCGACGGCGAGCTGGTGGCGCGCACCGGCATGTTCACCACCTGCAGCGGCTACTACGGGGACGCGCACGTGAGCGTGGTGAGCGGCGGCAGCGGCTCGCCCGAGGCCGAGCTGATCCTGCACGAGTTTCTGGAGAACACCGCGGCCAGCGCCTACCTGCGGCTCGGCGGGTCCGGCGGCATGCACGAAGCGGTGCGGCCGGGCGACGTGGTGATCAGCCGCGGCGCGGTGCGCGACGAGGGGATGACCCGGGCGTACGTCGCCCCGTCGTTCCCGGCCGCCGCCAGTCCCGAACTGGTGCTGGCCCTGGCGCAGGCGGGGGAGGAGCTCGGCGCCCGCTACCACGTCGGCATCACCCGCTCCAGCGACAGCGACTTCTGCGGCGGGGGGCGGCCGTCGGTCGGCGGCTACCTGCAGCCGCCCCACCTGGAGGTGATCGATTACTACCGCCGCGTCGGCGTGCTCAACGGCGACCGCGAGTCGGCGGCGCTGATCACCCTGCCGCTGCTGTTCGGCCGGCGCGGCGGATCGATCTGCTCGGTGGCGGACAACGTGGTGACCGGCGAGCCGTTTCGCGCCGGGGCCGGTCACGACGCGGCGCAGCGGATGGCCTTGCGCGGCCTGGCGATCCTGGCGGAGATGGACCGGGAAAAGGAGCGGGCCGGCCGCCGGCACTGGACCCCCGATCTGCGCGGGCCGGCTTGACGGTTGCGCGCCGCCGGGGTTCGGGGTACCGTACCGAACCGCCATTCGCCCCGTTTCCGCGAATGCATCGCACCTCACACAGAGAGAAGATCGCAAAGGAGATACCATCGTGCATCGCAAGTTCTTGATCGCAGGCCTCGCACTGGCCGTCGGCATGCTCGGCGTGGCGCCGCTCGCGGCGCAGGAGCGGACGAAGATTCAGTTCTGGATGTGGGGCGCCGGTCCGCACCTGCAGGACGTGATCCGCGCCGTGCTGGTCGATCCCTACAACGCTTCGCAGGACCAGTTCGAGCTGGTGATGGAGTTCCGCAACGACGTCGACAGCGTCATCGCTTCGGTGCTGCCGGCCGGCGGCGGCCCGGACCTGGTCTACGGATCGGGGCCCGCCTTCGTGCGGCCGTTCGCAGCCGCCGGGCACCTGGCTTCGATGGAGCCCTACGCGGAGCAGTACGGCTGGCGCGACCGCATTCTCACGCCGATCTACGAAGCGGGCACGGTCGACGGCGACCTGTACGCGCTGCCCAACTCGCTCAACACGATGGGCGTCTTCTACAACAAGGCGCTGTTCGCCGAGAACGGCTGGGAGATCCCGACCACCTTCGAGGAGCTGGAGGCGATCATGGACGACGCGCTCGACCAGGGCCTCTACGCATCGGTGACCGGCAACAAGGGCTGGCGGCCGGTCAACGAGAACTATACGCAGATGTTCCTCACCCACTGGGCCGGCCCGCAGGTCACCTACGACGCGATCACCGGCACGATTCCGTGGACCGACCCGGCGATCGCCGCGGCCATGCGGAAGAGCGCGGAGTGGTTCCGGGCCGATTACCTGGCCGGCGAGGACTACTTCAACCTCAACTTCCTGGACTCGGTGTCGCTGCTGGAGTCGGACGACGCGCCGTTCTTCTTCGGTCCCTCGCTCGTGTTTCAGTTCGCGACCAGCTTCTACTCGGAAGAAGACGGCAACCTGGACGACCTCGGCTTCTTCCCGCTGCCGAGCCGCGCCGGGCTGCCCGCGCCGATCTTCCTGCTTGGGACCACCGCTTCGCTGTCGATCAACGCCTACTCCCCGCCCGAGGTGCAGGACGCCGTGGGCGCGATCATCGACCGCATGATGACCCAGGAGTTCCTGGTCGGCATGACCGAAGGATGGCCGGGCTACTGGGGCGTGCCGATCAGCCAGCTCGATATCGACCTGGACGACTTCAGCGGGCTGTCGCACGGCTTCCTGAGCGCCATTCAGGACGCCATCGCGGCGGTCAATGCCGGCAACTTCGGCTACTCGCCGTCGACCTTCTTTCCGCCGGCTACGCAGACCGCCTTCTTCGACATCGATTCGGTCTGGCTGGGCGAGCTGACGGTGGAAGAGTTCCTTGCCAACGTCCAGGCCGCGTACGAGGAGGACAAGGCGGCCGGTCTGGTAGCTCCCGTGCCGCCGCCCGTGGCCGCCGGCGGCTGACCGCGCGGTCCCGTCGTCCGCCGCCGGCCCGTATCTCCGGGGCAGCATCGTCCGGCCGGGCTGCCCGTCCGGCCGGGCAGCAGCGCCCGGCCGGACGGCGGACGGCGGCGGCTCCCTCCTTCCGCTTGCTCCTCCTGCCTGACCCTCCTCCCGCCTGAACGCCGATGCGGCGCCGGTCCTTCCAGTATTACCTGCTGCTGGCGCCCGCGCTGTTCCTGAGCGTGGCGGTGGTCTTCGCCCCCGGGCTGATGACCGCCTACGTCGCGTTCACCGACTGGAACGGCGTGTCGCTCAGCATGAACTGGATCGGCACGGTCAACTTCGAGAAGATCTTCGCCGACCGGGTGTTCTGGAAGGCGCTGGGCAACAACGTCAGGTGGACGCTGCTGTTCCTGACCGTCCCGGTCGGGGTGGGGCTGCTCACCGCCATGCTGCTGCTCAAGCGGCGCCGCACGCGCACGCTCTATCAGATGATCTACCTCGGCCCGTACGTGCTGGCGCCGGTGACCAACGCCATCCTGTGGCTCAACATCATCCTCAACCCGGTCTCCGGCCTGCTGCGCCACGTGCGTCATCTGTTTCCGCGCGGCTCGCCGCTGGCGCCCCTGCGCTCGCCGCTGGGCAACCCGGACACGGCGCTCTACTTCGTGGCGATGGTCGACATCTGGCACTACTGGGGGTTCCTGACCGTGATCTATCTGGCGGCGCTGCGGCAGACGCCGCAGGAGCTGGTCGAGGCGGCCACGGTCGAGGGAGCGGGCGCGCTCCACCTGTTCCGCTTCATCTATCTGCCGACGATCCTGCCGACCGTGCTGCTGACCTTCGTGATCATCACGATCTTCTCGTTCCTGACCTTCGAGTACGTCTACATCATGACCGGCGGCGGCCCCGCGCACGGCTCGGAGATGCTGAGCACCTACGCCTACACCCTCGCCTTCAACGCGTTCCAATACGGCAAGGCGGCGGCCACCGGTCTGGTGATGAGCGCCTTCGGCCTGGCGGCCTCCGTCTTCTACGTCTGGATGAGCCGGCGCGAGGTATCGGCGTGACCGCGCGGCGCGCGCGCCACTCGCTGAGCGCCCATCTGGTGCTCATCTTCTTTGCGTTCACGGCGCTGGCGCCCCTGGCGCTGGTGGCGATCAACAGCTTGAAGACCCACCGCGAGGTGGTGCGCAACCCGCTCGGCGCGCCGCAGACGCCGCGCTGGGAGAACTTCGAGCAGGCGTGGCGCTACGGGCAGTTCGCGCGCGGCTTCGTGAACAGCGGGCTGTTGAGCGGCACGGCCGTGCTCACGGTGCTGTTCTGCGCCTCCCTGGCCGGCTACGTGCTGGCGCGGCGGCGGGTGCGCCAGTGGCGGATCGTGACGATCTACTTCATGGTGGCGATCACGGTCCCGATCCAGTTGTTCCTGTTTCCGCTCTACTATCTGTTTGCGCGTGTGCTGGGGCTGCTCGGCAGCCTGTACGGGGTCGGCGTGGTGCTGGCGGCGCTCAACATGCCGCTGGCGGTGTTCCTGATGCGCGCGTTCTTTCTGGCGGTGCCGGAACAGCTCGAGGAGGCGGCCCGGATCGACGGCGCCGGCACCGCGCGCGTGCTGCTGTCGGTGCTGTTTCCGGCGGTACGGCCCGGCATGATCACCGTCGCCGTGATCGTCGGCCTGCAGGCGTGGAACGAGTTCCTGATCACGCGCACCTTCCTGGGCCAGGAGAGCATCACCGCCACGCTCGGCCTGCTGTCGATGAACGGCACCTTTACCGACAACATGAGCGTGATGATGGCCGGAACCTTCCTCATGATCGCGCCTCCGCTGCTCTTCTTCGTGCTGGTCCAGCGCTACTTCATCGAGGGGCTGATCAGCGGGGCGCTCAAGGGCTGAGCCGATGAGCGCCGCGACCGGGGAGCGGTTGACCGAGGGGAAGTTGACCGAGGCGACGCGCCAGCGCGTCTACGCGGGCGTGCTGGGCAAGCTGATCGGCGTCTACCTGGGGCGCGCGGTCGAAGGCTGGCGCTACGAGGCGATCCGGGAACGGTTCGGGACGGTGGCGAACTACGTCCACCACGAGGTGGGGATGCCGCTGATCGTCCCCGACGACGACATCTCCGGGACCTTCGTCTTCTTGCGGGCGCTGGAGGATCACGGCTTCGATCCGGGGCTGAGCGCGCGGCAGATCGGCGAGTGCTGGTTGAACTACGTCATCGAGGACAAGACGATTCTCTGGTGGGGCGGGATGAGCCGCTCGACCGAACACACCGCCTGGCTGCGCCTGCGGCAGGGGCACGCCGCGCCGGCGAGCGGCTCGATCGCGCTGAACGGACGCGCGATGGCGGAGCAGATCGGCGCGCAGATATTCATCGACGGCTGGGCGCTGGCCAACCCCGGCGCGCCGGAGCGGGCCGCGCGGCTGGCGCGCGCCGCCGCCGGCGTGAGCCACGACGGGATCGCGGTCGAGTGCGCGGTCTTCCTGGCGGTGCTGGAGTCGCTGGCGTTCGTGGAGCGGGACGTCGACCGGCTGCTGGAGCGCGCGCTGGCCCTGACCGGCAGCGCCGCCCTGCGCGGCCTGGTCGGCGCGTTGCGGCGGCGCTGCCGGCCGGCCGCCGACTGGCGCGAGGTGCGCGACTGGATCGAGCGCGAGCACGGCTACCACCGCTACCCCGGCAACTGCCCGATGGTGACCAATCACCTGGCGGTGCTGATGGCGTTCCTGCTCGGCGGCGATGACCTGCCGGGCAGCGTGAGCATCGCCGCCAGCGCCGGTTGGGACACCGACTGCAACGCCGGCAACGTCGGCTGCCTGAACGGCGTGCGGCTGGGGTTGGCGGCGCTCTCGACCGGGGTCGACCTGCGCGCGCCGGTGGCCGACCGGCTCTACGCGGTGAGCGCCGACGGCGGCGAGTGCGTGACCGACGCGGTGCGCGAGACCCGGCGCATCCTGCGCGCCGCGGCGGCGCTGCGCGGCGAGGAGCTGCCGCCGCGGCAGCCGCGCTTCGGGTTCGAGTTTCCCGGCGCGACCCAGGGATTCCGGGCCGACCGCGAGCCGCGCCACGCGCAGGCGGTCACCGGCCTGCGCAGCGCGGGCGCGGGGCTGGTAATCGCCTACGAGCGGCTGGCGCCGGGCCGTTGCGGGCGCCTGCGCGTGCAGACCTGCTTCCCTCCCGAACCGAGCGGCGTGCGGGACACCAGCTATTTCGAGGTGCTGGCCAGCCCCACGCTGTACGGCACGCAGACGGTGCGCGCCCGGGTCGATTGCGGCGCCGGGGCGAATCCCCGCTGGCGCTTCTTCGTCCGCCACTACCGGGGCGACGGTTCGCTGCGCACGCGCTACGGCCCGGCGACCGACCTGCAGCCGGGCGCCAACGAGCTCCGCTGGCGGGTGCCGGACTGCGGCGGGCAGCCGATCCATCAGCTCGGCATCGAGCTGAGCGCGCCGCGCCGGCTGGATGGCGCGCTCACCCTGCGCCGGCTCGACTGGTACGGGGCGCCGGAGCGCTTCGTCATGGGCGACGCCGGCGAGCTCTCCCCGGAGCTGACGCCCTGGACCACCGACGCGCCGTGGCTGAAGGCGTTTCTCAGCTCGGCCCGGAACCTCGCCCCCGACTACACGACCACCTTCTCGATCTCGCACCCGGGCGACGACGGCGTCGTCACGATCGGGACCCGCGACTGGGACGACTACACCGTTTCCTCCGAGTTGACGCCCGTGCACCAGCGGACGGCCGGGCTGGTGGCGCGCGCCCGCGGTCACCGCCGGTACTACGCCGCGGTGCTGAGCGGCGGCGAGGCGCGCCTGCTCAAGCGGCGCGACGGCGAAGCGCGGGTGCTGGCGAGCCGCCGTTGGGCGGTGACGCCGAACGCGCCGCTGCGGTTGGCGCTGACCGCGGCCGGCGACGCGCTGCGATTCGCGGTCGCCGGCCGCCCCATCCTCACGGCGCGCGACGCAGAGTACGTCAGCGGCGGCGCCGGCTTCCTGGTGGAGGAGGGCGGCTACCTGGCGCGCGGCTTGCGGGTGGAGCGTGCGGCCGATGACGATGAAGGTGATGGACGATGACGGCTGACGAACGGCGCACCGCCGCGGCGACCTACGCCGGCGTGCTCGGCAAGCTGATCGGCGTCTACCTGGGGCGGCCGGTCGAGGGATGGACCTGCGACGCCATCCGCACGCGGTTCGGGGAGGTCGACCGGTACGTGCATGAGCCGCTCGGGTTGCCGCTGGTGGTCGCCGACGACGACCTCTCCGGCAGCTTCGGCTTCTTCCGTGCGCTGGAGGACCGCGGCTGCGCGCGCCGCGTCACCGCCGAGGACTTCGGCGATACCTGGCTCAACACCATCATCGAGGACAAGACCATCCTCTGGTGGGGCGGCTTCGGCCGCTCGACCGAGCACACCGCCTATCTGCGCCTGCGGGCCGGCTACCGCGCTCCGCAGAGCGGGAGTCGCGCGCTCAACGGAGCGATGCTCTCCACCCAGATCGGCGCTCAGATCTTCACCGATCCGCTGGCGCTGATGTCGCCCGGCGACCCGGAGCAGGCGGCCGCGCTCATCCGCAAGGCGGCGTCGGTGAGCCACGACGGGGTGGCGCTCGACTGCGCGGCCTTCCTGGGCGCGCTGCAGGCGCTCGCCTTCACCCACCGGCCTCTGGATGCATTGCTGGAGGCGGCGCAGCCGTTCGCGGCCGGCGACCGGCTCCGCCGGCTGCTGGACGACGTGCGGGGCGTCTGCAGCCGCGAGCGCGACTGGCGGCGGGTGCGCGACTGGCTCGACCCGCGCTACGGGTACGGGGTCTTTCCCGGACCGTGTCCGATTCTGACCAACCACGCCATGGTGCTGGCCGCTCTGCTGCTCGGCGGCGACGACTTCCGCCGCGCGCTGACGATCGCGGCCTCGGCCGGCTGGGATACCGATTGCAACGCCGGCAGCGTCGGCTGCCTGAACGGCGTGCGGTTGGGTCTGGCGGCGATCCCGGCCGATCTGCGCGAGCCGGTCGCCGACCGCCTGCTGGTGGTCACCGCCGAAGGCGGCCGCTGCGTCAGCGACGCGGTCCGTGAGACGCGCCGCATCCTGCGCGCCGGCGCCGCCTTTGCCGGCGCGCCCCTGCCGGCGGCGCTGCCGCGCTATGCCTTCGAGCTGCCCGGCGCCCGCCAGGGGTTCGCGCCCTGCCCGCACGCGCTCCCCGAGGCGCCGGCCGCGGCGCCGGTGCGCGTTGCCGGCAGCGCCGATCCGGGTCTCCTGCTGCAGTATCGGGACCTGACGCCGGCGCGCGCGGCGCGGGTGTCGACGCCGGTGTTCCTGGACTTCGCCGAGACCGCGGACAACTTTGCCACCCACGCCAGCCCGACGCTCTACGCCACGCAGGAAGTGACCATGCGCCTGGAGGCGCCGGCGGCGGCGTCGGTCCCGTTGCCGATGGCCGCGGCGTACGCGCTCTACTACGATGCCGCCGACCGCGTGCGGCAACTGCGCTCCGAACCGTGCGCGCTCCGCGCCGGCGCCAACACGCTCCGGTGGCGCGTGCCCGCCAACGGCGGCATGCCGCTGTTCCGGCTGGGGATCGAGTTGCGCGCGCCGGCCGGCGCGGCCGGCCCGCTCGCCGGCGAGCTGCGCCTGCGCAGCGTCGACTGGGACGGCGCGCCGCGCGACTTCCGGCAGCGCGGCATGCTGATGTCATCGATCTGGAACCTGCGCCCGTGCTGGCTGCGCGCCTGGGTGAGCGCGGCGCGCCAGTTCGCGCCCGATTTCGAGCTCACCTACTGCATCTCGCACAGCGCCGACGACGGTCTGGTGACGCTCGGCACCCGCGCGTGGCGCGACTACGTCGTAGAGACGCGGCTCCGCTTCAGCCTGCACCGCCGGGGCGGCCTGGTGCTGCGCGCCGCCGGCCTGCGGCGCTACTACGCCGCCGTATTCAGCGGGGGCGACCGCATCGCCATCGTGGCGCGCGAGGACCGGGAGGAGCGCACGCTCGCGCACGCGTCGTTCCCGTACGTGACGGAACGGCTGTACGCGGTGCGGTTCGCCGCGTCGGGCGACCGCTTGGAGCTTGCCGTCGACGGCGCCTCCCTGCTCCGGGCACGGGACGACCGCTACCGCAGCGGCGGGGCCGGCTTCGTCATCGAGCAGGGCACCATGCTCGCCGACGGCTTCCGCGTCTATCGAACCTCGCGGTAGAGTGGACGCGTCCCGGCTGCGGCAGTGACCATGGTTCCCGACTACCCGCGCATTCCCTACGGGGAGGCGTCGTTCAGCCGCATCCGCTTGAACGGGTGGCTGTACGTCGACAAGACCCGCTTCCTGCGGCGGCTGGAGCAGGAGCGCTACGCCTTCCTGATCCGCCCGCGGCGCTTCGGCAAGTCGCTGTGGGTGGCGCTGCTGGAGTGCTACTACGACCGGTTCTGGGCCGACCGCTTCGACGCCACGTTCGCCGGCACCGACATCGGGCGCAGCCCGACCGAGGAGCGCAGCCGCTACGTCACCCTGCGCTTCAACTTCTCGATGGTCAACGCCAAGCTCGAAACGCTCGAACAGCGCTTCGAAGGCTACTGCCACATCGATCTCGCAGGGACTCTGGAACGGCATCCGGACCTGTTTCCCGATGCTGCGCTGCAGCGCATCCTGGCGCCGCCGTCGATCGCCGAGAAGCTTTCCGCGCTGTTCCGCTACGCCGGCGACCACGGCATCCCGCTGTACGTGCTGATCGACGAGTACGACAACTTCGCCAACACCGTGCTGGCCTACCACGGCGCCGAGGCGTACCACTCCTTCACCCGCGGCGGCGGCTTCTACCGCGACTTCTTCGCCGCCCTCAAGGGCGGCACCGACCGCGCCGGCGGCGGCCTCGAACGCCTGTTCATCACCGGCGTGTCGCCGGTCACCCTGGACGACGTCACCAGCGGCTTCAACATCGGCGCCAACATCAGCCTGGAGCCGGACTTCAACGAGATGGTCGGCTTCACCGCGGCGGAGGTGCGGCATCTGGTCGAGAGGTACCGCGACCTGGGCGTCTTCAACCAGGACGCCGATACCGCGCTGGGCATCATGGGCGAGTGGTACAACGGCTACCGCTTCTCCGAGGAGGCCGTCACCGATCTCTACAACTCCGACATGGTGCTCTATTACCTGAAACAATCGATTCCCAACCGGCGGGTACCCAAGTCCCTGATCGACGCCAACGTGCGCATCGACTACGGCAAGCTGCGCCACCTGCTGGTGGTCGGGCGGCGGTTGAACGGCAACTTCGATCTGCTGCGCGACGTGATCGGCGAGGAGCAGGTCACCACCCAGATCCAGCCCGGCTTCCCGCTGGAGCGGCTTGCCGAGCCGGAGAACTTCCTCTCGCTGCTGCACTTCTTCGGGCTGTTGAGCATCCGCGACGTGACGCAGGACATACCGCGGCTGGCGATTCCCAACCAGACCGTGAAGCGGCTCATGTACGGCTTTCTGCGCGACGGCTACCGCGACGTGCAGGTCTTCTCGGTCAACCTGTTTCGCGTCGAGCAGTTGCTGATCCGGATGGCCAACGAGGGGGAGTGGCGGCCGGTGTTCGAGTATCTGAGCGAGGCGATCGCGCGGCAGACGGGGATTCGGGACTATATCGCCGGGGAGAAGGTGATCCAGGGGTTCCTGGCCGCCTATCTGAGCGTGACCAACTACTACGAGTTCCGCTCGGAGGCGGAGCTGGGCAAGGGGCATGCGGACATCGCGCTGGAACCGCTCGTGGCCCGCTACCCGCACCTGCGGCTCGGCTACCTGATCGAGCTCAAGTACTTCAAGCGCTCTGCGGCGGTGGATCAGGCGGCGGTGGCGGCCGCGGCCGAGCAGGCGCACGCGCAGTTGGCGCGCTATCTGGCCGACGAGCGGCTGGCGCGGCAGTACCCGGGCGTGCGCTTCATCGGTCTGGCGCTGGTCTTCCACGGCTGGGAGCTGGTGTCCTGCGAAGCGGCGTAGGTCAGGTTCCGAGCGACGCGACGAAATGAGCAACGGCGACCTCGCCAAGATGAACCGCAGCACCCGTTCGGCAGCCGCATCGCCGAAGTGCACGGCAGATCGCTGTTCACCGGCGACGGCGAGCCCGTGCGCGGCGGCGGAGCGGCGGCAGGGAAGCGGTGTCCCATGCGAGCGCGCGCCCGCGAAACCGGAAACCGGAAGCCCTTGCGCGCGTGCTCGCGGTAGTGGACGCGCCCGGGCCGGAAGGGGTCAGCGGGGCGCGGGCTGCTCCGTCCCGTGGGAGGCGTCGCGTTTGAGAGCGCGGTAGGTCCGCTCATCGATGCCAGCGGCGGATTGGATCACCGGCCACCCGACCCCGGCCCGCAGGAGCCCGGCGATGGTCTCCAGCCGGCCCCGCAACTCACCCTCCTGCCGGCCTTCCTGTCGGCCTTTCAACTCGCCTTCCTGTCGGCCCCTCAACTCGCCTTCCCGGCGCAGCATCTCGCCACAGGTCATCAGATCACCTCTCAGTTCCGGCGCCATGCGCGGCATCAGCTCATCCAGCGTATCCGTCGGCCCGGTCTTCACAATGTACTGCCGCTCGCATGCGGTATGATCGTCACATATCATGCACGACCCCGGCTACAAGCGGCTGTTCTCGCAGCCTCGCATGGTTCAGGACCTGCTGCGCGGCTTCGTCGCCCGCGACTGGAGCGATGCGCTCGACTTCTCGACCCTCACCCCGGTTCCGGCCAGCTTCGTCAGCGACCGCCTGCGGGAGCGCCACGGCGATCTGGTGTGGCGGGTCGGATTCCGCGATGAATGGCTGTACCTGCTGGTGCTGCTGGAGTTCCAGTCGACCGTCGAGCCGGCCATGGCGGTGCGGGTGCTCACCTACACCGGTCTGCTGTACGAGAAGCTGATCGACGACGGCGCGCTGCGCCGCCACGGCAAGCTGCCGCCGGTGCTGCCGATCGTGATCTACAACGGCAGCCGGCCGTGGACGGCGTCCGAGGACGTGGCGGAGCTGATCGCGTTCGGCGGGGAGGCGCTGGCGCGGTATCAGCCGTCGCTGCGGTACTATCTGCTTGACCAGGGGCGGCTGAGAGCGGACGATCTGCCCGGTCGCAACCTGGTATCGGCTCTGATCGCGCTGGAGACCAATCGCACGAGTGAGCGGGTGCCGGAGTTGCTGGCAGCGCTGTTCGAGCGGCTGCGGGAGTTGAGGAACCCGGAGTTGACGCAAGTGTTCCGGGAATGGGTGAAGCAGGTGCTGGTGCCGCGCAAGATGCAGGGCACGGCGTTGGAATCGTTGCCGGGATCGGAGGAGGTACGGCCGATGTTGCAGGAGTTGGTAGCCGAGTGGGTCGCGGAAGGCCGCGAGCAGGGCCTGAAGGAAGGCATCGAGCAGGGCATCGAGCAGGGCATCGAGCAGGGCATCGAGCAGGGTCGTGGCGAAGAACGAAGGCGGCTGTGCCGGCAGGCGGCGCGGAAATTCTCGACGGAAACGGGGCCGCGGTTGTCCGTCCTGCTGGAGCATCTGACCGATCCGGAGCGCCTGGTAGAGGTCGGCGACTGGATCATCGAGTGCGAGACGGAGGAGGAGCTGCTGGCCCGCGTGCAGGACTCGATCCCATAGTCGATGCCGAGCGCTTCGTTTAGCCGCCGCACGGAGCGAAGACGAGCATCGATGAGTACGCTCGCTTCATAGAGTCATTGCTCGCGTGGTTGTTCCACGGATCGAAGCGCGCGTGGTGAGCTCTCCGTGATCAAGTACATCGGCTCCAAGCGAGCCCTCATACCGGCCATCCTGCGCGTCATCGACTCGCTCGGCAACGTGACCTCGGTTCTGGATCCGTTCTCCGGTACGTCGCGCGTCGGCCACGCGTTGAAGCGGGCGGGGCTGCAGGTCCACGCCAACGACCACAATGCCTACGCCGCCGCGCTGGCCGCGTGCTACGTGCAGGCGGATCACCAGGATCACCGCCGGGACCTGCCGCGGCTCATCGCCGAATTCAACTCGTTGCCCGGCAGACCGGGGTACTTTACCGAGACGTTCTGTGAGCGGTCCAGGTTCTTCCAGCCCAAGAACGGAGCCCGCGTCGACGCGATCCGTGAAGCGATCGCCGCCAAGTCCCTCGATCCCGAGCTGGAGGCGATCGTCCTCGTTTCCTTGATGGAGGCGGCCGACCGCGTCGACTCGACCACCGGCGTCCAGATGGCCTATCTGAAGCACTGGGCGCCGAGATCATATAACGACCTCGCCTTGCGCGTTCCCGACCTCGTGCCCCGCCCGACGGCAGGCCGGTGCTCGGCACGGCAGCTCGATGCGCAGGCGGCGGCCGCATCGGTCGAAGCCGATGTCGTCTACCTCGACCCTCCGTACAATCAGCATTCGTATCTTGGCAACTATCACGTCTGGGAGTCGCTCATCCTCTGGGACAAGCCCGACGTGTACGGCGTCGCCTGCAAACGCGTCGATTGCCGCTCGCGGAAGAGCGCCTTCAACTCGCGCCGACACTTCAGGACCGCATTGCGCGATCTGCTGCAGGCCGTCCGCTCGAAGTTCGTGGTCGTCTCCTTCAACGACGAAGGCTACGTCACTCGCCAGGAAATGGAGACGCTGTTCACGCAGTGCTATGGTGGGGACGCTCGGGTCGCCGTGGTCGAAAACGACTACCGGCGCTACGTCGGCGCGCGCATCGGCATCTACAATCCCGCCGGCGATCGAGTCGGGAAGATCAGCCACGTTCGCAACAAGGAATACCTGTACGTCGTCGCGCGGGATGCGGCCATGGCCGGATCGGCGGTTGCCGACGGCGGCGGCGCTGCGGTCCAGCTCCCGCTCATCCCCGATGCGTTCACCGCCACCTGATCGATTCCGGGTACGATGGGGCGCATGGTCAACGTTGCACTCTTCGGAGCGGGGCGCATCGGCGCCATGCACGCCGCCAACCTGGCCGCGCGGTCGGACGCCCGGCTGGTCTGCGTCTACGACCCGGTGGCGTCCGCGGCGGCGGCGGTCGCCGGGCGCCACGGCGCGGCGGCGGCGCCGGACGTCGATGCCGCGCTGGCCGCCGGCGTCGATGCGGCGCTGATCGCGTCGTCGACCGACACGCACGTGCCGCTGATCATCGCCGCCGCCGCCGCCGGCAAGGCGGTGCTGTGCGAGAAGCCGATCGACCTGAGCCTGGAGCGCGTGGAGCGCTGCCGGCAGGCGGTGCGCGCTACCGGCGTGCCGATTCAGATCGGCTTCAACCGCCGCTACGACCCGACCCACCGCCGCGTTCGCGAGCTGGCGGCGGGCGGCGCCGTGGGCGCCGTGCAGCAGGTGATCATCACCAGCCGCGACCCGGAGCCGCCGCCGGCGGCCTACCTGCGCGTATCGGGAGGACTGTTCCGGGACATGATGATCCATGACTTCGATCTCGCGCGCTTCGTGCTCGGCGAGGAGCCGACGTCGATCACGGCGATCGGCGGCGCGCTGATCGACCCGGCGATCGGCGATCTGGGCGACGTCGATACCGCCATGGTGATGATGTCGACCGCCTCCGGGGCGCAGTGTCACGTCAATTGCTCGCGCCGCGCCGCGTACGGCTACGACCAGCGGCTGGAGGTGCACGGCAGCGCCGGCATGGTCTGTTCGGGCAACCGCCTGGCGGACGAAGCGCGGCTCTTTACGGCGGCCGGCGCCGGCGCGCCGGCGCCGCTGGAGCGCTTCTTCATCGAACGCTACGCGGCGGCGTACCGGGCCGAACTGGCGGACTTCATCGACGCGGTGACGGCCGGCAGGGAGCCGTCGGTCACCTTTGCCGACGGGCAGCGGGCGCTGGAGCTGGCCGAGGCGGCGCTGCGGTCGCTGGCGAGCGGCAGCACCGTGCCGGTGCCCGCCCCGGTGGCGCCGCCGGCGGGCGACGCGCTATGATCGGCGTCCCATGGCGATCACCGTAGGGACGGGACCCGACTCCTGGGGGGTGTGGTTTCCGTCGGATCCGAAGCAACCCCCCTGGGAGCAGTATCTGGACGAGGCGGCCGAGGCGGGCTACGAGTGGACGGAGCTGGGGCCGATCGGCTACCTGCCGACCGACCTCGACGTGCTGCAGGCGGAGCTCGCCAAGCGCTCCCTGAAGCTCTGCGGCGGTTTCGTCATGCATCACCTGGAGGACGAAGGCGCCGCCGACCTGGTGCTGCGCGACATCGACCGGGTGTCCGGGCCGTTTCGGCGGCTTGGCGCCCGGTTCATCGTGCTCATCGACGACGTCTACACCGACCTGCACACCGGTGAGCGGCAGCGGCCCAAGGAGCTGGACGACGCGGCGTGGGCGCGGCTGATCGATACCGTCGACCGCGCTCAGGAGCGGGCGGCCGGCTACGGGCTGCAGGTGGTGTTCCATCCGCACGCCGACACGCACGTGGAGAACCACCGGCAGATGGAGCGCCTGCTCGCCGACGCCGATCCGTCGGTGATGCTCTGTCTGGACACCGGCCATGACGCCTACACCGGCGGCGATCCGATCGCGTTCTTCGAGCGGCACCACCGGCGCATCCCCTACCTGCACCTCAAGAGCATCCGCACCGAGTTGCGCGAGCAGGTGCTGCGCGGCGGGACGCCGTTCGCGGCGGCGGTCGCGCAGGGGATGTTCTGCGAGCCGTCCGAGGGCGCGGTCGACTTCGAACGCCTCCGCGACGTCGCCCATCGCATCGGCTACGACGGGTTCGGCGTGGTGGAGCAGGACATGTATCCGCCGGCGCCGGGGGCGCCGCTGCCGATCGCCAGGCGGACCAGGGAATACCTGCGGGACATCGGGCTGGGCTAGGCTAGACTAGAGCTAGACCGGGAAACGCCGGTCAGGGCGCGGTGCGGCGCCGCGAGCGCCGGTCATCCCGCCGCCGTTCAACCCGCATCCGCTCATCCCAGATCAGGGCGAGCAGGCCGGCGGTGACGATCGCCGCCGCGGCGGCCATCGACAGCGGCACCGGCTCGCCCAGCGTGACCGCGGCCAGCGCGATCACGCCGGGCGGGGTCAGGGCGGTGATCGTTCCGGCCGTGGCCGCCGACAGGCGCCGGAAGGCGGCCGTCATCAACGCGTAGTTGGCCGCGGTGCCGACCACCCCCAGCGACAGCAGGGCGGCGAGCGGGCCGGCCGGCACGGACTCCGGCCACCGCGCGAACGGCAGCAGGCACAGGTTCACGACCGACGCGACGCTCAGGATCGGCACCGCGATCTGCAGCGCCGTGCCGCTCTTCGGCCGTCCGGCCAGCGCGCGGCTGGCCAGTCCGTAGATGCCGAACCCGGCGGCGGCCGCGATCATGACCAGATTGCCGGTCCGATACGAAGGCGCGGCCAGATCGTCGACCGCGCCCGGCGCCGCCAGCACCAGCGCTCCGCCCGCCATGACGCCGGCGATCGCCGCCAGCTTGACCGGCGACAGGCGCTCCCGCAGGACCCAGCGCGCCAGCAGCACCAGGGTGACGATCTGCACCTGGATGATCACCGTCCCCGCGCCGGCGGTGGTCAGGCTCATGCCCAGCGCGAACAGTTGATAGTTCACGCCCAGCGCGGCGCCGCCGATCAGGTGCCAGCCGCTGCCGGGCAGCAGATCGCGCAGGCGCCCGCCCCGCGCCCGGTGCAGCGCCGCCAGCAGCAGCGCGGCGACCGGCAGCCGCGACGCCGATATCAGGATCGGATCGAAGGCGCGCAACGCGATCTTCACCAGGATCGGGATCATGATCCACACCGCGGTCGCCGCCAGCATCGCCGCCACGCCGGTCCGGACCGCGCGGCGGTCGGCCGCGTCCGGCTGCGTCACGTCATCCCTTCGCGGGTCCGTTGACAGATGGTGCGTCATGGTGACATAAGGGGAAACCGGTCGACCCCGATCGCCGCGTTCGATCGTCCCAGCGGTCCGTCTCGGGTCCGATCGGTCTTGCATCATAGATGAGGAGCTTTGACCGGCTGCCGGCGGACACGCTGGCACGCCCCTCCGTGAGCCTCCGACTGCACCGGACGGCGCGGTACCTCGCCCGATCGTGGGAGCTCTACGTCTTCATCGTTCCCGCGATCGTGCATATCTTCCTGTTCAAGTACCTGCCGATCTACGGGCTGAGCATCGCCTTCACCGACGGGTTTTCCCTGCGCACCGGGCGGTCCGCGCCGGCGTGGAACGGGTTCGCCCACTTCCTCCGATTCTTCGACTCCGCGTACTTCCTGCCGGTCATCCGCAACACCGTCGTCATCTCCCTCTACAGCTTGGCGACCTGGCCGATCCCGCTGTTGCTGGCGCTGATGATGAACGAGACGCGCAACCGCCACTTCAGGAAGGCCGTGCAGTTCGCCACCTACGCGCCGTACTTCATCTCCACGGTGGTGGTGGTGGGCATGCTCACCGTGTTCCTGAGCCCGCGCATCGGGGTGGTCAATTCCGTGCTGAAGCTGCTGGGAGGAGAGTCGATCTTCTTCATGGCCAGCCCGTCCTGGGGGCCGACCCTGTACGTGCTCTCCGAGTTGTGGCAGAACGCCGGCTTCGGCGCGATCATCTACCTGGCGTCGTTGTCCGCGGTCGATCCGCAGCTCCGCGAGGCCGCGTTCTGCGACGGCGCGCACAAGCTGCGCATCATCTGGCACGTCGATCTGCCCTCGATCACGCCGATCATCGTGATCCTGTTCATCATGCGCCTGGGCCAACTGCTCACCATCGGCTTCGAGAAGCTGCTGTTGATGCAGAACGACCTCAACATCACCACCATGCAGGTCGTGTCGACCTACGTCTACCGGTTCGGCATCCTGCAGGCTCAGTACGACTACGCCACCGCCGTCGGGCTGCTGGAGACCGTGGCCAACTTCGCGCTGCTGGTGATCGCCAACCGTCTGGCGCGCCACTTCGGCCTGACCTCCCTGTGGTAGCGCCGTCATGCTAGCGCCGTCGTCGTGGTAGACTTCCGCAGCCGCGCCGATCGCGTCACCGACGGCGTCAACTTCGGCCTGCTGACGGTGATCCTGGCGCTGACCGTCTATCCGATGTATTTCGTGGTTATCGCCTCGATCAGCGAGCCGACGCTGGTCTCGGCCGGGCACGTCTACCTGTGGCCGCGCGGCCTGAACGTGGAGGGGTACGCCTATATCTTGCGCACCCGCCACATCCTGACCGGCTACCGCAACTCGGTCCTGTACGCCGTCGGGCAGACCGTCGTGTCGCTGGCGCTGACCATCCCCGCCGCGTATGCCCTGTCCCGAAAGGACCTGCGCGGCCGGGGACTGATCATGTTCTACTTCGTGTTCACCCTGTACTTCACGGGCGGCATCATCCCGTTCTACGTCGTGGTGCGGCGCCTGGGACTGAACGATTCGGCGTGGTCGCTGATCCTGCCCAACGCCGTGAACGTCTTCAACCTGATCATCGCGCGCACGTTCTTTCAGACCAACGTGGCCGACGAGCTGCTGGAGTCGGCGCAGATCGACGGCTGCACGAACAGCCGGTTCTTCGCCAGCATCGCGCTGCCGCTTGGCCAGGCGATCGTCGCCATCACCGTGCTGTTCAACGTCGTTCAGAACTGGAACGCGTTCTTCCATGCCCTGTTGTTCATCAACGACTCGAACAAGTATCCGCTGCAACTGGTGCTCAGAAGGCTGCTGATATTGAACGAGCTGTTGACCAGCGGCGAGGGGCTGGAGAGCTATTCACCAGCCGAAATCCAGCGGCGCCAGGTGCTGGCGGACCTGCTGCGCTACGGCATCATCGTGATCGCGATCGCGCCGTTGATGGCGCTCTATCCGTTCATACAACGCCACTTCGTAAAGGGCATCACGGTCGGCTCGATCAAGGGATGACGCCGGCCGCCATGCCCGTTCAGCCGCACCGAGCGGCCCGGGTTCCGAGTGACAGGGACCCGATCTCATGAAGGAGGGTGCTACGATGAAGAGAGCACTCGTTTCGATTCTGGGGCTCGCCATGCTGGCGACTCCCGCGTTCATGTTCGCTGCCGGCGAAGAGGAGTCGATGAGCTCCGCGGCGCTCACCGAGCCGGGGGTGTTCCCGGTGCAGCCCGGCATCACCCTGCAGGCTGGGTGGAACTCCGGGCGGTGGGGCAGCGCGGAAGACAATCTCTGGGCGCAGAGCTGGGCCGAGCCGACCGGGGTGACGCTCGAGTTCGTGGAGATGGAAAACGTCGAGAAGATCACCATCGCGTTCTCCGCCGACGACTATCCGGACCTGATGCTGGGCACCGCCGGCCTCGAGAAGAATCTCATCGCCCGGCTGCTGCAGGAAGGCGTGGTCGCCGATCTGCGGCCCTACCTGTTCCAGGGGTACACGCCCAATCTCGACCAGATCTTCACCGAGAAGCCCGATTCCCTGGCGTACATGCTCAATCCCGAAGGCAAGTTGTCGGCGCTGGCGCGCTTTCAGTTCCAGGAATCGCACTATCTGGAACAGAACTACATGGTCAACCGGAAGTGGCTCGACGCGCTCGGGCTGCAGGTCCCCGCCACCACCGACGAGCTGCGCGACGTCCTGATAGCGTTCCGCGACCGGGACCCCAACGGCAACGGCCAGGCGGACGAGCTGCCGTTCGGCTTCGTGGCCAAGGACGGGTTCGCCCAGCACCTCCGCTCGATGTACGGGATCTGGGGCATGCCCACCAAGAACGGCATCGCCATCAGCGGCGGGCAGGCGTACTTCGCGCCGATCACCGACGCCTATCGGGAGATGATCACCTACTTCGCCGGTCTGTACGGCGAAGGGCTGATCGATCCGGAGAGCTTCACGCAGTCGGCGCAGGACTTCAACGCCAAGGTCGACGATCCGGCCGGCAACGTGTACGGATTCGTGATCGCCGTGCGCGGCTACCAGGGCACCGACGGCCGAGCCGAGTTCGAATCGGTGCCGCCGTTCCGCGCTCCCGGCTACGAGCCCGAGATATGGGTCCATCCCGGCCGGCTGGCGATCAAGCACGTGTGGTTCATGACCGACGTGAACCCGTATCCGGAGCACACCATGGCGTGGGTCGACCGTCTCTACACGCTGGAGAACAGCGTGCAGAGCATGTTCGGCATCGCTCCCGAAGGGGTCGAGATGATCGACGGCGTGTGGACGCCGCAGGAGATCACCGCGGAACGACGGCAGACGATCTCCACCACCGGGGCGATCCCGGCGATCTTCCGGGCCGAGGACTACGGGACCAGACTGGCCATGGACGCCAGCTCGCAGCTGCTGTACGACAACTACTATGCCCACTACATCGACTACAAGGCGGCCGAGCAGTGGGTGCGGCCGGAGTTCACCGACGCCGAGCAGACCGAGGTCAACGAGCTGCGCACCGACATCGACACGCTGTGGCGCAGCAACGAAGCGCGCTGGATCACCGGCGTGGGCGACATCGACGAGGAATGGGACGAGTTCGTCGCGCAGATGAAGGCCATGAAGATCGATCGCTACGTGGAGCTGCACCAGGCGGCCCATACGCGCTTCACCGACGAGATCGGCGACTACCGCTGATCGGCGGGCATCGCACGGACAGACCGAAATCGAGTCGTGACCGGGGGCGTTCGCGCTCCCGGTCGCGGTTTGCCACACCGACGGAACGGGAATCACACATGAAAACGAACACGATGAAGCGCTCGATGCAGGCGGGACGGCCGGTGGTCGGCGCGGAGTTGGGACTGGGCTGCCCGGTGGCCGGCGAGCTCTGCTCGCAGGCCGGGTTCGACTTCGTGCAGGTCGACATGCAGCACGGCGTCTGGACCGACGACACCGCTCAGCAGGCGTTCCACCACATCTGCGCGGGGCCGGCGACCCCATCGGTGCGCGTGACCGGCAACGACTACGCAGCGATCGGCCGCGTGCTCGATCGCGGCGCCCTGACCGTGGTCGTGCCGATGGTCAACTCGCCGGAAGAGGCGCGCGCCGCCGCGCGGGCGGTGAGGTATCCGCCGTACGGCGACCGCTCCCTGGGCGGCAGGCCGGGGTGCCTGAGCTACGGCGCGGACTACGTCGAGTCGGTCGACGACGAGATCTGCCTGATGGTCCAGATCGAGACCCGGCAGGCGGTCGACGCGGCTCGGGAGATCCTGGCCGTGGACGGCGTGGACGGCTGCATGATCGGACCGGCCGACCTGGGCAACTCCCTCGGTCCGTCGGTCGATCGAGCGGCGCAGGCGCGCATGCAGCTGCAGGTCCGCGACCTCTGCCTGGAGCTGGGCCGGTTTCCCGGCATCGCCACCGGCGGCCCCGCCGCCGACCAGCACCTGCGGGAGGGCTTCCTGTTCGTGCTGGCTACCGGGGACTACGGGATGCTCGCCGACGGCGCCGCACGGACGCGGCGACGGCTCGACGACGTGCGTTCGTCGCTGTAGGGAACGCTCCCCGGCTCCCCGGCTCCCCGGCTCCCGGCAGGAACGCTCCCCGGCGCTCAGGCCGATTCGGCCTGAACGGGGCCGGGCCGGACCGGCCGGGACTCGATCGCGACCCGGCCGCGCTGCTCGACGGAGCGGTCGAGGGCGGCCATCACTTCCAGCACGTGCTGCGCCAACTCGCCGTTGCACCGGTGCGGCGCGCCGGTCCGCAGGCCGGTGCAGAGATCGGCCAGGCCGATGCCGCGCGCGTTCCGGGTGGGTCCGGCGCCGAGCGGCGCCTCGGTCCAATCGCCGCCGGGGTCGGCGACCAGCACCGGTCCGCCGAAACCGTTGGGATCCGGGGTGGAGATGCTCCCCGCGGTGCCGTACAGCTGCAGGCAGGGATGCGCGTGCCGCCACACGTCGAAGCTCATGGCAAGGGTGCCGATGCAGCCGCTTGCAAACTCCAACGCGCCGGACAGGTGGGTATCGACCTGCACCGGCACCACCGCCCCGGCGTTCGGCCCGGAGCCCACGGTACGGGTGTCGAACGCCCGGCCGGCCATGGCCGTGACCGACCGCACCGGCCCCAGGGCGTGCACCAGCGCGGTCAGGTAGTAGGGTCCCATGTCGAAGTGCGGGCCGCCGCCGGGCGCGTAGTAGAAGGCGGGGTTGGGGTGCCATGCCTCGTGCCCGCGGTTCATCCAGATCGCGGTCGCCGCCACCACGCGGCCGATGCGGCCGGCGTCGACCAGCGCGCGCACCGTCTGGTGGCCGGCGCCCAGGAAGGTGTCGGGCGCGCTGCCGACCCGCAGTCCGCGCTCGCGCGCCGCGGCCAGGACCTCCGCTCCGGCGGCGGGATCGACGGCAAACGGCTTCTCGCAATAGACGTGCTTGCCGGCCTGCAACGCCGCCAGGTTCACCGGCGCGTGCGCGGCCGGCACGGTCAGGTTGAGGACCGCGTCGAGGTCGCCGCGCGCCAGCAGCGCGTCGACGCTCATCGCCTGCAGGCCGAACGCGGCGCCGGTGCGCGCGGCGGCCGTCCGATCGATATCCGCGCATGCGACGATGTCGAACACGGGATAGGACGGCGCCGCCTGCAGGTAGGCGGCGCTGATCTTTCCGCAGCCGATCAGGCCGATGCGGACCGGCTCGACGCCGGCGCCGTGTCCGGCGCGCGCCGTACCCACCGACGCTAGCGGCCGGCCGCCGCCCACAGGAAGCCGCGCCGCATCAGCTCCAGCGGAGCGGGCGCGGCGATCACGTCGGCGCGGTGACCGAGCGAGTTGTAGAAGACGCGGCCGGCGCCCCAGCGTTTGGTCCAGACCACCGGCATGTCGACCGCGCCGTTGGCGGCGTGCGGGCCGTCGGCTACCGGGAACCGGGTGGTGGCCAGCACCTCCACCGCCGGATCGACGTGCAGGTAGTACTGTTCGGAGCGCACCGTGAAGTCCCGGATGCCGTCGGTGATGCCGCTGGATGAGGCGCGGACGTTGACCGTGTAGCAGGTGCCGTCCCCGCCCGGGTGCGCCACCCAGTTGCCGCCGGTGATGAACTGCCACAGCGTGGAGTCGCGAAACGCGTCGCACATGCCGCCGTGGCAGCCGGCCATGCCGACGCCGGCCGCCACCGCTCCGGAGACGCCCTCCACCTGTTCCGCGCCGATCCTGCCCATGGTCCAGATCGGCACCAGCAGGTCGATCCGGCCGAGCAGCTCCGCGTCCTCCAGCGCCTCCAGGCGGTCGGCGACGGTGACCGCAAAGCCTTCGCGCTCCAGGACCTGCCGGAACAGATCGCTCACCCGGCGCGGCTCGTGGCCGTCCCAGCCGCCCTGCACGATGAGCGCCGTGCGCTGCGCGCCGGTCACGGCGGGCGCCGGCCGCGCGCTCCGTGCTATAACGGCACGGTCATGAGTGACGTCGAAACGGTCGTCGATCGCCGCAGTCTGGTGGGCGAGGGCGCCATCTGGGACGCGCGCCGCCAACGCCTGCTGTGGGTCGATATCCTGGGCCATCTGCTGTTCTTCTACGATCCGGCAACCGGCGAGAACCGCGGCATCAACCTGCTGCAGGCCGTCGGTACCGTTGTACCACGGGCGAAGGGCGGTGTCGTGGTCGCCCTGCACAACGGCTTTGCGCGCCTCGATCCGGAGACCGAACGGATGACGCCGATCGCCGACCCGGAGGCCGACCTGCCCGGCAACCGCTTCAACGACGGCAAGTGCGACCCGGCCGGCCGGCTGTGGGCCGGCACCATGGCGTTCGACGGCATGCGCGATCGGGAGCAGGGAGCGCTCTACTGCCTCGACGCCGACGGCACGGTCACCCGCAAGCTCGGCCGCGTCAGCATCTCCAACGGCATCGTCTGGAGCGCTGACGCGCGCACCATGTACTTCATCGACACGGTGAAGAACGACGTGCGCGCCTTCGATTACGACCTGGAGACCGGCTCGATCGCCAATGAGCGGGTGACGGTCCGCAACGACGGCGACGGTCACTTCGACGGCATGACCATCGACGCGGAGGGCATGGTCTGGATCGCCCTGTTCGGCGGCGGCGCCGTGAAGCGCTACGACCCGGAGACCGGCCAGCATCTGGCGACGATCGAGCTGCCGGTCACCTGCGTGACCTCGTGCGCGTTCGGCGGACCGGACCTCGACCAGCTCTACGTCACCTCCGCGTCGTACCGGCTGACGGCCGCCGAACTGGCCGAGCAGCCGCTGGCCGGATCGCTGTTCCGGGCCGTTCCGGGCGCCCGCGGCGTGCCGGCGTTCGAGTACGGGGGGTAGCGCAGCCATGGCCGATCCGATCATCACCAGCCTCGAGCTGATCGACTTCCGCTACGAGCAGCGCGAGCTCGGCGCCGATTACCACACGTTCAATCAGGTCTACGTGCCGGGCGCCCGGCTGCAGGCCGGCGGCACGATCCTGGTCGTCCATACCGACGCCGGCGTCAGCGGCGCCTGCGCCGGGCTGGCGCCGGTCGACGTCGCCGTCATCCCTCGCCTGTGGGCGTTCCTCAAGGGCCGCCATGCCCTGCAGCGGGAGCTGATCTACGACGAGATCAAGCGCGCCCAGCGCCAGTCGGCCCGCATCGGCGTGGCGCCGGTCGACGTCGCGCTCTGGGACCTTGCCGGGCGGCTGCTCGACCAGCCGATCTACCGGCTGCTGGGCGGGTGGAAGGAGTCGGTGCCCTGCTACGCGTCGACCTACCACGGCGACGAGAACGGCGGCCTCGACTCCCCGGAGGCGTTCGCGGACTTCGCGGTGCAGTGCCGGGAGATCGGCTATCCGGCGTTCAAGATCCACGGCTGGGGGCAGGGGCCGGTGGGCCGCGAGGTGGAGAACGTGCTGGCGGTGCGCCGCGCGGTGGGCGACGAGATGGACCTGATGCTCGACCCGGCGTGCGAGCTGCGCACCTTCGCGGACGCGGTCAAGGTCGGCCGCGCCTGCGACGACGCGCGGTACTACTGGTATGAGGATCCGTTCCGCGACGGCGGCATCTCGCAGTTCGCCCACCGCAAGCTGCGCCAACTCGTCCGCACGCCGCTGTTGATGACCGAGCACGTGCGCACCCTGGAGCCGCACATCGACTTCGCGCTGGCCGACGCGACCGACTTCGTGCGCGGCGACGTGGGCTACGACGGCATCACCGGGGTGGTCAAGCTCGCGCATGCCGCCGAAGCGCTCGGCATCGACATCGAGTTCCACGGCCCCGGACCGGCGCAGCGGCAGTGCATGGCGGCGATCCGCAACACCAACTACTACGAGCTGGGGCTGGTCCATCCCAAGGTGTCGTCGGCCCGGCACGGCGGGTTGTACGCCGACTATTCGGACGCGCTCGACGCGATCGACGACCGCGGCCACGTGCCGGTGCCGACCGGCCCCGGTCTGGGGGTCGACATCGACTGGGAGTGGGTGCGCGCGCATGAGACCGGGCGCCGCGTGCTCGACTGAGAGCCCGGCCGGCGCTGGCCCGGCCGGCGGAGTCCCGGTCGGGGCGCGCGGCTCAGCCGTCGACGCCGGGGAGGTGGCACCGGGCCGCCTCGGTGCCGTGCGCCAGGGTCACTTCCGGCCGCCAGCGAAATCGAGCGAGCGCGGGGTTGTCCGCGCCGGTCGCCGCGTCGGCGATCAGCGCTCCGAGCACCGGCGCGAACTTGAAGCCGTGGCCGCTGCCGCCGCCGGCCACGGTCAGCCCGTCCCGATCGGGATCGCGCGCGATCCAGAAGTCCTCGTCCTGGGTGTCGGCGTACAGGCACAGCCGCGTGGAGACGACCGGGGCGCCGGCCAGGGCCGGGAAGGTGTCGGCCAGAAACCGGCGGAGCCGCGTCTCAGCGCCCGGCGCCACGGACCGCGGCGCGTCGGGGTCGATCGGCCGGCCCAGCGCGTGCGAGGCGATCTTGACCACTCCGTCCGCGTTGACCGGAAACCCGTAGTAGCCGGTGCGCGCCACGTCGGCGGTGAAGGTCGGAAACCGATCCGCCCGGAACGGGGCGGGGTCGGCCGGCCGCAGATGGAACACCGGATGGCCGCTGGCCCGGATCGCGCGCGACAGGGGAGGGTGCAGCGTTCCGGCCCACGCGCCGGCGGCCATGACCACGCCGGCGGCGTCGAGCGTGCGGCCCCGGTCGGTGCGCACGCCGCGCACGCGGCCCGCCTCCTCGACCAGCGCCGCCGCGCGGGTGCGCGCGGAGACCTCGATCCCGGCGGCCTGCGCCTGCCGCGCCAGCGCGGCCACCACCGTGCCGCTCTCCGCGTAGCCGCCCATGCGGTGGTAGAAGCCGTCCACGAAGCGGCCGGTGCTCCAGGCGGGGTAGCGCCGCGCGATCGCCGGCGCGTCCAGCCGTTCGGGGCGGTGGCCGCGAGCGAGCAGCGACCGGTAGCTGTCGTGCTCGAAGCCGCCCGGCGCCATGCGGTCGCGGGCGACCATCAGCACCCCGGTCTCGTGGTAGAGCGGCCCGGCGCCGTCGGCCGCCCAGCGCTCGTTCCAGCGCAGCCAGCCGGCGCGGGCCGCCTCCATGAGCGCCATGTAGCGGCGGTCGGCGCCGTACTCCATGCGCACGACCTTGCTGATGTCGGTGCTGGCGGCCAGCGGCGCCGGGATCGGGCCGGCGTCCAGCAGCGTCACCGCGTGGCCGCGGGCGCGCAGCCCCAGCGCCGCCGTGACGCCGAAGATGCCGGCGCCGACGACGATGAACCGATCGGCCATTCCATGGCAGCATGCCATGAGCACGTGAAGACCGCAGCAACGATCCGGCGTTCCGTTCCTCCCCGATGACCGCCAATTGGGCGGGAAACGTCCGCTTCCGGCCGTTGCGCCGGCACCGGCCGCGGAGCATGGAGGAACTGCGGCGGGCGGTCACCGGCGCCCGACAGGTGCGGGTCGTGGGAGCCGCGCACTCCTTCAACCGCGTGGCGGACACCGGCGGCGATCTGGTCGATCTGGCGGCGCTGCCGCGCCAGGTCGACATCGACAGCGCCCGCCACCGGGCGCGGGTGAGCGCCGGCTGGACCTACGGGGAGCTCTGCCCGCGGCTGCACGCGGCCGGCTGGGGGCTCGACAACCTCGCCTCGCTGCCGCACGTGACCGTGGCCGGCGCCTGCGCGACCGCCACGCACGGCTCGGGCCGGCGGCTCGGATGCCTGGCGACGCAGATCGACGAGGTGGAGCTGCTCACCGCGGACGGCGACCCGGTCACGCTGGCGCGGGACGATGGCCGCTTCCCGGCGGCGGCCGTGAGCCTGGGCGCGCTGGGCGTGGTGACGGCGCTGACGCTGCGGCTGCGGCCCGCGTTCCGCATGATCCAGCACGTCCACGAGCGCGTCCCGCTCGACCGGATCGTCGCCGATCCGGAGGCGGTCATGGCGCGCGCCTGGAGCGTCAGCCTGTTCACCGCCTGGGAGGACCGGCCCCACGCGGACGTCTGGGTGAAGCGGATCGTGGCGGAGGACGACGATCGGGCGCCGGCGCGCCCGGAGGCGGAGTCACTGCTCGGCGTGCCGGCCACCGCGCGCGACCGCCATCCGCTGCCGGAGGGGTCCGCGGCGGCCTGCACCGAACAGCGCACCGCGGGGCCGTGGCACCTGCGGCTGCCGCACTTCCGCGTCGACCGGGTGCCGGGGTCGGGCGACGAGCTGCAGACCGAGTACTTCGTGCCCTGGGAGCATGCGCCGGCCGCGATCGCCGCCGTCGGCGCGCTCGGCTCCCGCATCAGGCCGGCGCTGCAAATGACCGAGCTCCGCGCGGTGGCCGGCGACCGGTTCTGGTTGAGCCCGTTCTGCGGCCGCGACTCGCTGGCGATCCACTTCTCCTGGCGGAACGACTGGCCGGCGGCGCGCGCCGTGCTGCCGCAGGTCGAGGAGGCGCTCGCGCCGTACGCCGCCCGGCCGCACTGGGGCAAGCTGTTCACCTGCTCGCCGGACTACCTGGAGCGGGTCTACGGAGCGTCGCTGCAACGCTTCCGCGGCGCCGCCCGCGAGCTCGACCCGCGCGGCCGGTTCCGCAACGACTTTCTGGACCGTTGGGTATTCGGCGGCGCCGCGGCTTCACCGTGATCTTCCGCGAGGACCTGCGCATGAGCGTGCGGGCGCTGCTCGGCCGCCCGGCGGAATCGCTGCTGCTGGCGCTCGGCGTGGCGCTGGCGATCGGCGCCACCGCGGCCGGTCTCACGCTGGCCGGCACCACGCGGGCGCGGTCCCGGGAGATGCTGGAACTGCCGCGCTTCCGCGAGATCGTCGTCGCCACGCGCGCCGACACCTCGACGATGGCGCTGCCGGTGCGGGTGCGGACCGCGACCGACGTGGTGCTGACCGTCGACGATCTGGAGCGCGCGCGCTCGGCGACCGAGGCGGTCCAGTACGCCTATCTGTCGAACCCGACCGTCTTCTTTCCGGGGGAGCTGCCGGGGGAGCTGAAGGCGCCGGCCGGCTCGGCCAAGACATCGGGCGGCGCCGGGGCGGCGAAGGAGTCGGCCGGCTTCTTCCAGCCGCCGGCGTCGACGCCTGACGGCCCAAAACCGCAACTGGAGCTCCTGCTTGGGTGGGAAGTGACGCCGGAGTTCTTCGCCGCGCGCGGCCTGACCGCCGCGGCCGGCAGCCTCTTTACCGATGAGGACGTGGGTCGAGGCGAGCCGGTGCTGGTGTTGGGCTCGCGCGCCGGATCGACGTTGTTCGAGGATGGGCAGCCCCTGAACCGGCAGGTGCTGTCGCTCGACCGTCTCTACCGCATCATCGGCGTGCTGGCTCCCACCGGGACGGTGGAGGACGAGCAGGCGTTCACGCCGGCGCCGCTTGCCGCCGACCGATTCCGGGGGTTCAAGGGTGCGGCCATGGCCGCCAGCCTGCGATTCACGGTCGCCGACCCCGATCACCTGGTCAACGCTCGCGCGCAGCTTGCCAATCACTTCGACGCCGTCTACGGGGAGGGCGCCGTGGCGATCAGCATCCCGCGGGACGTGTACGAAGCGATCAACGACCGATACCGTCGCCTGGTGACGATCATCCTGTTCCTGGCGCTGTCGGCGCTGCTGATCGCCGCTGTCAACATGACCAATATCTTCTACAGCCGCGCCGTACGCCGGCAGCGCTCGGTCGGCATCCTCAAGGCGGTGGGGGCCAGCGTGCCGCAGGTGTTCGCCGTCTTCTTTCTGGAGGCGCTCATCGTCGGCGCGGCCGGGGCCGCCGCCGGTCTGGGACTGGCGGCGCTGCTGTCCGGGCTGATGGAGCGGACGATCGGCTTCGGCGCCCTGCACGCCGGTCTGGTCGTCGCCGGCGTCGCGGCCGCCTGGACGATCGTCGCGGCCTGCAACGTGCTGCCGGCAGCCGCGGCGGCGCGGCTGCCGGCAGCCGACGCGATCCGCTGCGAGTAGGACGCTCACTCCGATGCGGACGTTGCGATCGGTCCTGACCAGCCTGGCGCGCTCCCCGGTCAAGTCGTGCATCACCCTGGCTACGGTAGGGCTGGGCGTGGGCGTGCTGATCTGCGCGCTGTCGATCGGCAGCGCCTTTGCGCGGACGATCGCCGAGCACCTGGAACGGGACGGCCGCGTGGTCATGGTCGCCAACGCGCGACGGGCCTCACACGGAGGACTGGAGGCCGTCAAACCGTTTCAGTTCGACCGGCAGGTGGTCGGCGCGCTCCTGCATGGCGTCGCCGGCGCGCGCGCGGCGAGCCCGGTGACGAGGGCCGATTGGACCGAATTCGAGATCGCCGGCGCCACCTACCAAGTCCGAAGCGTGCTGGGCGTCGGCGAGTCGTACCTGCAGGTGATGGGCCTGCAGCTCATCGCCGGATCACCCCTCACCGCGGCGATGCCGGCGACCGGGGAACTCCAGGCGCTGGTCTCCGCCACGATGGCGGAGATGCTGTTCGGGTCGCCGGTCGACGCGATCGGTCAGATCATCCGCCCGCCGATGCCGGCGACCCCGACGATCTCGATGCCGGCGGGCGTGGACGTCGACGCGGCGGTCGACGCGGTGGTCGACGCGGGGATCGACAAGCTTCGGGCCGCTCTGGCGCCGCCGGTGACGGTGCGGGGCGTGTTCGCCGACCCCGGCGAGCTGCAGCGCCGTGCGTACGGTATCGCTGACATGCTGATGCCCGCCGCCGCCGTGGTGCCCGGCGCGGCGGCGCCGTTCATGGAGGGGTACCTGATGTCGCGGGTCGCGCTGCTCGTCGAAGGAGGTGAGGTGGCGACCATCGAGAGTCAGGCGCGCGCCGCGCTGGCGCAGCAGTACGGCGACGGCGTCGCGGTGGAGGTGTGGGAGGGGCAGCCGAGCGGGGCGACCGCCGACCTGGACCAGGCGCGCTCGACCGTGCGGACCTTCTCGCTGGTGGTGAACCTGTTGGGCTTCGTGTTGCTGGTGACCGGCTGCGTGGGCATTCTCAGCATCATGCTGGTGGAGGTGCTGGGCCGGAGCCGTCAGATCGCGATCGCCCGCGCCTTCGGGGCCTCGAAGGGGGTGATCCTGCGCGAGTTCGCGGCCCGGTCGCTGCTCTTGGTAGGCGCCGCGGCGGCGCTCGGCGTGGTCCTGAGCCGGTTCCTGTCCGGTCCGCTCACCGAGCTGGTGGCGCCGGTCTTACGCGGCGTGACGGCCGCCGACCTGGGCGGCGTCATCTCGCCGGGCAGCGTGCTCATCGGCATCGCCGCGGCGCTCGCCGTGGGCGGGCTGTTGGGAGTCGTGCCGGTGTTTGCCGCGCTGGCGACCCCGATCGCCGAAGGCATCCGCGATCAGTGACGGGATGAGGGCAAACGACGTTTCAGGAGGTTCGAGACGATGAAGATCACTGCGGTGCGCGTGCTGCGCGTCGACCGCTACCTCTACGCGCTGGTGGAGACCGACGCCGGCATCACCGGGTTGGGCGAATCCGGCACCTGGGGCTACCTGGAGGCGTCCGGCGCGGTCATCGATCGCTGGCGGGAGTACCTGATCGGGCAGGATCCGCTCCGCATCGAGCACCACTGGCAGTACCTGTATCGATCTCTGCACTTCCGGGGGGCAGCGGTCATGGGCGCCCTGAGCGCCGTCGACATCGCGCTGTGGGACATCGCCGGCAAGCGCTTCGGCGTCCCGGTCTACCAGCTCCTTGGCGGGCGCTGCCGCGACCGGGCGCGCGTCTACTACCACGTGTTCGGCGAGACCCGCGAAGAGCTGGTGCACGGCTGCATCGCCGCCAGGGAGCGCGGCTTCACGGCGGTCGGTCACCTGTCGCCCTTCTACGACGTGCCGCGCGACCGGCCGTACGCGCCGGGAACGCATGCCGCCAAGATGGCGGACGCGGTGGAGACCGTGGCGCGGTGCCGCGAAGCGGTGGGCGACGCGGTCGACCTCTGCATCGAGATCCACCGCCGTCTCACGCCCGCGGAGGCGGTCGTGTTTGCCGATGCGATTCAGGGCTACCGCCCGATGTTCTACGAAGACCCGGTGACGCCCGACAACCTCGACGAGATGGTCGAGGTGGCGCGCCGCGTCAACATTCCGATCGCCACCGGCGAGCGGCTGCACACGATTTGGGAGCTCCAGGCGCTGCTGCAGCGCGGGGCGGTCCAGTTTGCGCGGGTCGACGTCTGCATGGTCGGCGGCATCACCCACGCCAGGAAGATCGCCGCGCTGGCCGAGGCGTTCCACGTCCAGGTGGTGCCGCACAATCCGCTCAGCCCGGTCAGCACCGCGGCGTGCGTGCAGCTCGCCGCCGCCATCCCCAACTTCGCCATCCAGGAGCTGCCGACCGGTGAGGAGGTGTCTCCCAAACGTGACATCGTCACACGGCCGCTGACGGTCCGCGACGGCTACCTGCTGGTACCGGACGGACCGGGCATCGGCATCGAGCTGGCGCCCGGCGCCGAGCGGATTCCGCCGCGTCCGCGGCGGTTCGTGACGCGCCTGCATGAGGACGGATCGGTCGTGGACGATTGAGGCGGGCCGTGCTATGCGTCCCGCATGCACCCCTTCACTCAGACCGCCGTGCCGGACGGCGCCGCCGCCGTGCACTGGTTCGAGCAGAGCAGCTTTGCGGTCCGCGATGCGGCCGGCACCCTGACCCTGGTCGACCCCTATTCGCCCCACGATCGCCCCGCCGGCCGCTTCATCCACGCCGAGCCGCCCATGGACGAAGCGGCATGGCCGGCCGACTTCGTGCTGCTCACCCACGCGCACGGCGACCACACCGATCCCGAGACGCTGGCGCGGCTGCACGCCGCCGCGCCGGCCGCCCGCTATCTGGGCCCGCAGGAGTCGATCGATCGGATCGTCGCGGAGACGCCGGTCGCGCCCGCCCAATGCACGGCGGTCGCGGCCGGCGAACGGGTGCGGATCGGCACCATGGCCGCGCACGCGGTCTACGCCAAGCCGCCCGGCGGCGACCCGGACGCCGGCATCGCGCCGCCCGACACCACCCACCTGGGCTTCGTGGTCGAGGCCGGCCGGCACCGGCTCTACTTCACCGGCGATCCGATCAACACCTTCGCCGAGCACGAGTCGCTCACCGCGCCGGTCGCCGCCTTGCAGCCGACCGCGGCGTTCCTCACCAACCACCCCACGGAAGGGGAGTTCCCGTACTTCGACGGCTGCGTGCGCATGGCGCAGCGGTGCCGGGCCGGCCTTGCGTGTCCCGCGCACTACGCGTGTTTCGTCGCGCGCGACTACGACCCGGCCGCATGGGCCGCCGCCTTTCCGGCCGGCGGGCCGCCGACCCGCATCATCCCGCGCAACTCCCACGTCGTCTTCCGGGCGTGACGCCGATGCGGGCTGCCGTCTGCGGCTGCCGTTATGCGGGCAGCGGCGCCGGCAGCCGGTAGCAGGCGATCGCGTTCTCCCGGAACACGCGAGCCGCGGCGTCCGGGCCGTACCGTCCCACGTACGCCTGCGCGATCGCGAACACCGTCGCGTACGGAGCGGCCGCGCGGCAGACCGGCCAGTTGCTGGCGTACAGCAGGCGTTCGGCGCCGAAGCGTTCCCAGAGCGCGTCGAGCGTCGGTTCGTAGAAGGTGACGTCGGCCGGCGCCGGCTTCGGCGCCGCCCGCTCCACCAGACCGGAGATCTTGCAGTAGACGTGCGGGGCGCCGGCGAGCGCCGCCATGCCCGCGCACCAGGCAGGGTCGGGCGCTCGCTCGTCGATGCGCACGTGGCCGACGTGATCGATCACCAGGTGCGCCTCCGGCACCGCGTCGCAGAGATCGACCACCGCCGGCAGCTCGTCCGCGCCGACCAGCAGGTCGAGCGCCAACTCGCGTTCCGCCAAGGCGCGGACGGTCTCCACCAGCGGCGCGCGGCCGCATCCGGTCACCGCCTCCCGTCCCAGGCGGATGCCGCGGAACAGGGGATGGGCGCAGAACCGGTCGAGGTGTCTACGGAAATCGACGTCTTCGGAGGACAGGTTGCCCACGAATCCGGCGATCGCCGCCCGCCCGGCGCGCTGCGGGTCGCCGGCAAGGTCGAGGATCCACTGGTTGTCCTCCAGCCACGGGCTGGCCTCCACCACGACCGTGTGGGTCACCCCGTGCCGGGCCGCCGCCGCCAGGAAGTGCTCCGGCAGCGTCGTGCGGTACAGGTCGGGATTGTCCGGGCTGGGCCAGGGTACCCCCTGCGGGCGCTGCGGATCGAAGAAGTGGGTGTGCGTGTCGATGATCTGCGTCGTCATGGCGCGACCTTGGACGGTCGCGCGGCGGCCTGACAACCGGCTTGAGAACGACACGTCAAGCGGATAACCGCCGCCGGCGCCCGCCGGCTGGCGTTCGTCACCCGGGTGGGCGGGATCCGCGGGTTGTCAGCGTTGGGAGCGCGTGCTATCATGCCGCGGTCCGGCTCGCAATCGCCCGGCAGCGGCCGGCGCGTGATCGACGGGCGGACACGCCACCGGAGGGGAATCTTGGGTAGAGCATCGCTGGGATCGCTGTTGCTGGCCGCCGGCATCGCCGCGCTGATGGCGTGCGCGCCGGCGGCGCGCCCGTCCTCCGCGCCCGCCGCCCCGGCCCAGGGGGGGGGGGGGGGGGGGGGGTAATCCCCCGAGCGAGTCGCCGCCGACTTCGCAGCCGGCCGAGAAGACCTGGACGATCGGCGCGGCTGACTTTGGTGACGATGAACCGGACCTGACGGGCGCCGCGTCCAGCCGCTCCGCGCCGTATGCCTGGGAGCGGCTCACCGGCGGCAAGGTGCGCGTTTCGATCGACGGACAGGAGCTGCCGTTCACGAGCACGAGCGCCAAGCCGGTCTTCGCGTCCGACATCTCCGGCGCGGAGTGGACGGTCGACGCCGAGGTGCGGGCCGGCGCAGTGGTGCTGGTGCTCACCGCCGAGGATCGGTTGGTCGTCGGCGACACGGTTGAATCGGTACACATCACCAACCCGGGGAGCGGCTACGCGGCGGACCCGACCGTGACGTTTTCGGCGCCGCCGTCCGGCGGTACCACCGCGACCGGCACCGCGGTGAGGCCCAGCGGCGTTGATTCGGTGGACGTTACGACCGCCGGGAGCGGCTACACGGCGGTTCCGACCGTGACGTTTTCGGCGCCGCCGTCCGGCGGCACCACCGCAACCGGCGCCGCAGTGGGGTCCGGGTACGTCGATTCCGTGACGGTCGGGACTGCGGGGAGCGGCTACACTTCTGCCCCTTCCGTGACGTTTTCGAGCGGCGGCGGCAACAGCGCGGCCGGCACCGCGGTGCTGCAAAGCGGCGTAGCGTCAGTGACGATCACGAACCGGGGGGTCGGCTATACCTCTGACCCCACCGTGACGTTTGGGGCGGCGCCGTCCGGCGGCACCACCGCGACCGGCACCGCAACGCGGCGCACCGAATTGGGTCAATTGCTGATTACGAGCACGGGGAGCGGTTACACGTCCGCCCCGACCGTGACGATTGGCGCTCCGCCGGCCGGTGGCACCCAGGCAACCGCAACAGCAAGTATAAGCGGCGCCGGTACACTGCAAACCCTGAGCTGGGAGAACCGGGGGAGCGGCTACACCTCCGCCCCGTCCGTGACGTTTTCGGGCGGAGGGGGCAGCGGTGCGGCCGCGAGCGTGACGATATTGACGACCAGGGTAGAGGAAGTGAGGATCACGAACCGGGGGAGCGGCTACACGTCTGCCCCGTCCGTGACGTTTTCGGGAGGCGGCGGCAACAGCGCAGCCGGCACCGCGGTGCTGCAAAGCGGCGTAGCGTCGGTGATGGTCACGACCGGGGGTAGCGGCTACACCTCCGCCCCGACCGTGGCCTTTGGGGCAGCGCCGAGTGGCGGCGCCACGGCAGCCGGCACCGCGGTCATACGCTACGGCGTAGCGTCGGTGAGGTTCACGAACCGGGGAAGCGGCTACACTTCTGCCCCGACCGTGACGTTTTCGGCGGCGCCGGGCGGCGGCACCACGGCAGCCGGCACCGCGGTGCTGCAAAGCGGCATAGCGTCGGTGAGGGTCACCAACGGCGGGAGCGGCTACACCCTCGTCCCGACCGTGACGTTTTCGGCGCCGGCCAGCGGTACCCGCGCGACCGGCACGGCACGACTGGCGGAGAGCGGCTACGATCCATACCAGAACCTGTATTGGGCGCGCCAAACGCTGGCGGGCAAGCCGCTTCTGGTGCAGCTGGCGGATTAGGCGCCGGGCCGCCGGGCCGGCCGTCGCCATCCGTGCCGGCCTCCCGCGCCGGCAAGACGGGGACGGCTGCCGAAGTCGGTCGCCCTGCTTGCTGCGTAAGCGTCCTTGCTGCCGGGTAAGCGGGCGGTCAGCCTCCCAGAAAGGAGCGGCGGATGTCGGGATTCGCCAGCAGTTCGGAGCCCGGGCCGGTATGACGGTTGCGGCCCTGCACCAGCACGAATCCGGTGTCCGCCAGCGCGAGCGCCTGGCGGGCGTTCTGTTCGACGATCAGGATCGCTACGCCGCCGCGGGCGATGTCGATGATGCGCTCGAACAGTTCCCGCATCACGATCGGCGACACCCCGGCCGTCGGCTCGTCGAGCATCAGCACCTGCGGGCGGTTCATCAGGGCTCGGCCGATCGCCGCCTGCTGCCGCTGGCCGCCGGACAGTTCGCCGACCGGCTGCCGCCGCTTCTCGCGCAGTACGGGAAAGAGGTGATAGACCTCCTGCAGGGTGCCGGCGATGTCGTCCTCGCGAAGGAACGCGCCCATCTCCAGGTTCTCCTGCACGGTCATCGACCGGAACACGTTCTCGGTCTGCGGCACGAAGCCCATGCCCCGGCGCGCCCGCGCCTGCGGCGCCAGCGCCGTGATGTCCTCGCCGTCCAGGCGCACGCTGCCGGCGCGCAGCCGCAGCAAGCCGAACAGCGCCTTCATGGCGGTCGACTTGCCGGCGCCGTTGGGTCCCACCACCACGGCGATCTCACCTCGATCCACGGCCAGGGAGCAGCCGCGCAGGATATCGACGCCGCCGTAGCCTCCGGTCAGCGCTTCGCCTTCCAACAGACTCATCGCGTCCTCACCGCGGCCGCTCGGCCCGGGTCACGAGCCCCGCGCCGAGATAGGCTTCGATGACCCGTTCGTCGGCCTGCACCACCGGGGCCGGCCCCTGCGTCAGCACCTTGCCTTCCGCCATGACGATCACCGGATCGCACAGCAGCGAGATCAGTTCCATGTCGTGCTCGATGATGCAGAAGGTGTAATCGCGGTGCAGGTTGAGACGCAGGATGGCGCCGGCGATCTCCTTCAACAGGGTGCGGTTGACGCCGGCGCCGACTTCGTCGAGCAGCACCACGCGCGGTTCCGCCATCATCGTGCGGCCGAGCTCCAGCAGCTTCTTCTGCCCTCCCGACAGGTTGCCGGCCCGCTCGCCGGCCACCGCGTCCAGCTTGAGGAACTCGATGACTTCGTCCGCCTTGGCGCGAATCGCCGACTCTTCGCCGCGGATCTTCTGCGGCCGCAGCCATACGTCGAGCAGGCGTTCGCCGGACTGGCCGCCCGGTACCGTCATGAGGTTCTCTCGCACCGTCAGCGTGGAGAACTCCTGCGCGACCTGGAAGGTGCGGAGCACGCCCTTGGCGAAGAGCCGATGAGGAGGCAGGCCGGTGATGTCCTGCCCGTCGAGATAGACGCGGCCGGAGGTCGGTTTGTGGACCCCGGCGATGACGTTGAAGAGCGTGGTCTTGCCGGCGCCGTTGGGCCCGATGAGGCCGGTGATGGTGCCGTTCTCGATGGCGAGCGACGCCCCGTCGACGGCCCGGATGCCGCCGAAGTGCATGTGCAGGTCTTCTACGGCGATCATTCTTCTACGGCGATCATGAGGTCACCAGGATACGCCGTTGCGACCGGCCGCAGGAAGGGCGCATGAGCGCAACGGGCCGCCGTTCCCGCTCATGCGCCGATGCCGGCTCTATCTCTGGCCTAGCGGAAGCCCACGGTCTCGAACACGCCGTCCCGCACCTCGTAGTGCCGGTAGCTGCCGGCGCTCTCGCCCGGATCGATCAGCTCCACGTCCGAGGCGCCCACGTAGTCGACGTCGCCCCCGGCCGCCAGCACCGCCAGCGCCTTGCCCAACTCACCCGGATAGACCGGCTCGCCGGGCGCGTTGGCGACCGCCATCACGTGCCCCTTGAAGTCGGCGCTGTCGACCGATCCGGCCGCCTGCATCGCCAACAGCAGCAACGCCGCCGCGTCATACGACTCGCCCACGAACGGCCCGCTCGTATGCCCGGCCGCCGCCACCAACTCGTCCAACTGCGCCGACCCCGGACTGTCGGTCCCCGGCGCGGTGCCGATCGAACCGTCCAGGTCGGCGCCGATCGCCTCGGTCAGGCTCTCGCCGATCATCCCGTCCGGCAGGAAGAAGCGGCTGAAGGCGCCCGAATCGATCGCCGCCTGAATGATCCCCTTGCCGCCCTGGTCGAGATACCCGGCCACGATCAGGATGTCCCCGCCGACCGCCGCCAGGGCGGCCACCTCCGAACTGTAATCGCCCTTGCCGTCCTCATGCGGGGCCGAGATGGTGATGCTCCCGCCGAGCTGCTCCAGGTTGGCCTGGATGCTGTCGGCAAGACCCTTGCCGTAGTCGTTGTTGGTGTAGGTCATGGCCGCATCCATGATCCGCATCTCGACCAGGATGTCGGCGATCACCGCGCCCTGGCGGGCATCGGAGGGGGAGGTGCGGAAGAACAGGCCGTCGTCTTCGATGGTGGTGAGCGCCGGGGAAGTGGCCGAGGGGGAGATCATGACGATGCCGTTGGCCTTGGCGACGTTCTGCAGCATGGCGATGGTGACGCCGGAACAGTCGCCGCCGACGATGGCGTTGACGCGGTCGGAGGTGATGAGGCGCTCGGTGGCGGCGACGGCGGCGGCCGAGTCGGTGCAGGTGGAGTCGCCGCGCACGGAGGCGACCTGCCGGCCGTCGAGCAGGGCGCCGCTGTCGTTGACTTCGGCGATGGCCAGTTCGGCGCCGGCGGCCATGGCCGGGGTGAGCGATTCGATGGGTCCGGTGAAGCCGAGGACCACGCCGATCTTGACGTCCTGAGCAAAGGCTGCGCCGGCCTGGAGCACGACGAGCAGCACGCCGCCCGCGATCAGTCGTTTCATGGAGTCCTTCCTTTTGTGCATGTCGGTGCGATCGAATTGAGGCCGGTGACCGGGAACGTCCCCGGCTACGGCCGCGCCTATCCTATCCCGGCGGCGCGCCCTTTGGCAACGGCTCGGGCTCGGTCGCCTCGGTCCGGCCCCGTGCTCGACGGGCGGCGCGCACCGCCTCATCGAGCCGTGTTTGCGTTTAACCTGGTATACCAAGACCTGCGTCCCGTCCCTCCGGGTTGGAACGCACGGCGCTGCCGGCCGACACCTCTGTCGGGGCCGGGCTTGTTGGGCAGTGAGTACGACAGGTAGTAGAGCACCATGTCGGTGTTGTAGACGACGTTGGGGGCGGTCTTGGCGAAGCGGTAGCCGTCGTACCACTCGCGCATCGTGTCGAGGGCGGCGTCGGGGTCCTGGTCGAAGACGCCGAGGTCGCGGTAGGTCGAAAGCGCGTGCCGGACTTCGGCTTCGGTGAAGCCGAGCATCTCGTTGAATTCGGGGCGCAGGCTGAGGTTGGCGCC
This sequence comes from Spirochaetia bacterium, assembly GCA_965203515.1. Taxonomy (GTDB): domain Bacteria; phylum Spirochaetota; class Spirochaetia; order SZUA-6; family Bin103; genus CATQHW01. The sequence goes on along the minus strand of OZ241907.1, from coordinate 1,257,274 downwards.
GATGTTGAAGCCGCTGGTGACGTCGTCCATGGTGACCGGGGAGACGCCGGTGACGAACAGCCGCTCCACGCTGCCGGCGCGCGCCGTGCCGGCCTTGAGCGTGGCGAAGAAGTTGCGGTAGAAGCCGCCGCCGTGGGTGAAGGAGTGGTAGGCGTCGGCGCCCTGCTCGGCCAGGATGGTGTTGGCGAAGTTGTCGTATTCGTCGATCAGGACGTAGAGCGGGACGCCGCGCGCCCGGACGTGCCGGAACAGCTCGTTGAGCTTGCCGTCGATGCTCGCCGGCGCCAGGATGCGCCGCGCCTCCGCTTCCGAAAAGAGGTCCGGGTGGCTCTCTACCGCCTCCGCCGTCTGCGTGGCGCAGTAGCCCTGGAAGCGCTCCTCCAGGGTCGGCAGGGAGTTGTCGAAGGCGGAGAAATCGAAGTAGAGGATGACGTAGCGGCTGCGGTCGGGCGTGGGATTCGCGCCGATGTCGGTGCCGGCGAACAGGGTGTCGAAGGAGTCCCGCTGCCGGCGGTCGTAGTAGCACTCCAGCATCGCCAGCCAGAAGGTCTTGCCGAACCGCCGCGGGCGGATGAAGAAGGCGTATCGTTCACGTTCGAGTTGGCGGAGGAAGCGCGTCTTGTCCACGTACAGGCAACGGTCGCGGCGCACGCTGGGGAACGATGCCCGCCCGTACGGAATGGCCGGATAGGAGCCGGCCGGACAGGAGCCGGCCGGACAGGAGCCGGCCGGACAGGAGAGAGCCGAAGAGCGGGTATCGAGCGCGCCGGCCATGCGCGCATGATACCCGGCGGCGGGCGCGCCGGGACAGGGTGACCGATTGGGGCCGGACGGACGGAGGGGGGGTAGCCGCGCCGCTGCGGAACCGTTACACTCGCCCGCGACATGAGTTCCGCGGCGCCGCATGGCGGCGCACCAGGGTGGGGCGCGGACGACCTCCGATCGTTGCGCGCAGCCATCGCTCCGTATCGCAAGCCGTCGATGACGCGCACGTTGTGGAACGTCGGCAACTCGGTGCTGCCGTTCGTGGCGTGCATGACCGCGGCGGCGTTCCTGCTGCCGATCAGCTATCCGCTCTGCCTGCCGCTGATGGTGCTGGCGGCCGGCTTCAACATCCGCAACTTCATCATCATGCACGACGCCGGCCACGGGACGCTGTTCCGCAGCCGCCGGATGAACGGGCTGATCGGCCATCTGACCGGGATACTGACGCTGACGCCGCTGCGGGACTGGGCGCACAACCACGCGATCCATCACGCCAGTTCGGGCAACCTGGACCGGCGCACCGATACCGACGTGAAGACGATCACGGTGCAGGAGTACCGGAATCGGACGCGGTGGGAGCGGCTGTGCTACCGGTTGTACCGCAACCCGGTGGTGCTGCTGACGTTCGGGTCGGTGTGGACGTTCGTGTTCAACCATCGGCTGCCGAGGAAGATCACGAAGGGGAAGGGGCGCAGTTCGCTGTGGCTCACGAACGCGGGGATGGCGGTGACGGTGGCGGTGATGGTGTTGCTGGCGGGGTGGCGGTACGTGGCGCTGGTGTACCTGCCGATGATCGGGCTGGCGGGAGTGATCGGGGTGTGGCTGTTCTACATGCAGCACCAGTTCGAGGATGCGTACTGGCGACGGGACGGGGAGTGGCAGTACGGGGAGGCGGCGATGGAGGGAGCGTCGTACCTGCGGATGCCGGCGGTGCTGCAGTGGTTTACGGGGAACATCGGGTTTCACCACGTGCACCATCTGGACCCGCGGATACCGTACTACCACCTGCCGAGCTGCCACCGGGCGCATCCGCTGATGGAGCGGGCGCCGGTGTTGACGGTGCTGGACACGGTGCGGTGCTTCCGGCGGAACCTGTACGATGAGGAGCAGGGCCGCATGGTGAGCTTCCGCAGTCTGCGCGCCCAGCCCGCGGCCTGACCGGGGCCTTGACCGGCGGCGAAGGGGCCGCCGTGAAGGGTCCGCCGCCGTGAAGCCCGTTCCCTTCCCATCGGGCCTGCCCTACACGCCGATCCTGGAACGGCTGCCGCCGCTGGTGCCGTTCGTGGGACCGGAGGCGCTGGAACGCGAACGGGGCGGGCCGTTCCGCGCCCGCTTGGGAGCGAACGAGAGCGCGTTTGGCATCTCGCCGGCCGCGCGTCGGGCCGGCATGGCCGCGCTGGAGCGGATGTCCTGGTACGCCGATCCGGAGAACCACGAACTGCGCGCGGCGCTGGCCGCCGAGCACGGCGTCGCGCCCGACAACATCGCCGTCGCCGCCGGGATCGACGACCTGCTCGGGCTGGCGGTGCGGGCGTTCGCCGCCGAGCGGGCGGCGGTGATGACCGCCGGCTCCTATCCCACCTTCGCCTTCCACGTCGCCGGCTACGGCGCCCGGCTGATCGAGGTGCCCTACCGGGAGGACCACGTCGATCTGGAGGGGCTGCTGGACGCGGCCGTCGCCGGCGGCGCCCCCCTGCTGTACGCCGCCAACCCGGACAACCCGGCCGGCACGTGGCGCGACGCGGCCGACGTGGAGCGGATGATCGAGCGGCTGCCGTCCGGCACGGTCCTGCTCCTGGACGAGGCGTACGCGGAGTTCGCCCCGCCGGAGGCGATCCCGCCGGCCGGCGTGCTGGCGCCCAACGTGCTGCGCCTGCGCACGTTCTCCAAGGCGCACGGCATGGCCGGCGGGCGCGTCGGCTACGCGGTCTGCGCCGCGCAGGCGTGGCAGGGGTTCGAGAAGGTCCGCCACCACTACGGGATCAACCGCATCGCCCAGGAGGCGGCGCTGGCATCGCTCGGCGATCCCGGCTTCATCGCCGGCGTCGCCGCCGCCGTGCGGACCGGCCGCGGCGAGTATGCGCGGATCGCCGCCCGGCACGGTCTGACGGTGCTGCCGTCCGGCGCCAACTTCGTCAACTTCGACGCCGGTTCGTCCGCCCGCGCCGAGGCGCTGCTGCGCGCGCTGATCCGCCGCGGCGTGTTCGTACGCAAGGCGCAGGCGCCGCCGCTCGACCGCACCGTGCGCGTCACCGTGGGCCGGCCGGACGAGCGGGCGGTCCTGGCCGAGGTGCTGGGGGCGGCGCTGGCGGACGCGGACCGGGAAGCGCCCTGAAGCTCCCCGGCCGCGGTCAGCCGCCGCCGCTCGCCGCGATCGTGCCGTCGCGGCCGACGGCGATGAAGCGCGACCCGTTCCAGGCGACGCTCAGCAGGGCGGTGCGGATCAGCGGGCCGGCGGCCTGCGTCCAGACTAGGCCGTCCTCGCTGTGCAGAATCACAGCGCCGGTGAAGGCGCCGTCGCCGTCCTCGGCATCTCCGACGGCGACGAAGCGCGACCCGTTCCAGATGACGTCGTACAGGAAATGCGATACCGGACCGGCGATCGCGGTCCATGCGATCCCGTCGCCGCTGCGCAGGATGACGCCGCCTTCGCCGACCGCCGCGAAGTGCGTGCCGCTCCAGGCGATCCCGTCGAGGATGCGTTCGGTAGCAGCGGCCGCCTGCGCCCAGGCGATTCCGTCACGGCTGTGGACGATCGCGCCGTCGAACCCCACCGCGACGAAGCGGGAGCCGTTCCACGCCACGTCGGTCAGATGGCTCGCCACCGGGCTGGCCGTCTCCACCCAGGCGCGGCCGTCGTCGCTGTACAGGATCGTGCCGTCCCCGTCGGCCCAGTTGCCCCCCACGGCGACGAAGCGCGAGCCGCTGACGGCGACCCCTTGCAGGGGTACCGCCTTGTCCGGGACGGTCGCTTCCGTCCAGTCGATCCCGTCGCTGCCGTACAGGACGGTGCTGCCGCGCCGCCAGTAGCCGCCGACGGCGACCAGCCGGGAGCCGTGCCCGGTCAGGTCGAAGAGCCGGTCCGCGGCAGGGGCGGCCGCCGCGTTCCAGGCGAGTCCGTCATGGCTGTAGGCGATCGCGCCGTCGAACCCCGCCGCGACGAAGCGGGAACCGGTCCAGGCGACCACCTCCGGCAGGTTCACCACCGGTCCGGGCGCCGCCGTCCAGCGGCGCCCGTCGCCGCTGTGCAGGATCGTGCTGCCCATCCCCACCGCCACGAAGCGCCCGCCGCCGCCGGCGACGCCCCAGAGCGCATTCGTCGTGGGCACGCTCGCCGCCGTCGTCCACGCGCCGCCGTCATCGCGGTACAGGGCGGTGCCGTCGAACCCGACCGCCGCCATGCGCGTACCGTTCCGGGCGGCGCCGTAGAGCCAGGACGAGACCGGCGTGGCCGCCGCGGTCCATTCGATCCCGTCGCCGCTGTGCAGGATCACGCCTTCGGTGCCGACCGCGACGAAGCGCGCGCCGGTCCACGCCACGCTGTTGAGCCGCACCGGCGTGGGGCCGGGAGCGGCGGTCCAGTCGATCCCGTCGCCGCTGCGCACGACCGTGCCGTTCACGCCGACCGCCACGAAGCGCCCGGAGCCGTAGGCGACCCCGCGCAGGTCGTGCTCCGTCGGACTGCCGGCCGCGGTCCAGATCGCGCCGTCGCCGTAGACGATCGCACCGCCGGAGCCGACCGCGACGAAGCGCCCGGCGCCGTAGGCGACCCCGCGCAGATTGTTCGTGGTCGCGCTCGCCGCCGCGGTCCAGTCGATCCCGTCGCCGCTGTACAGGGTCACCCCGCGGTTGCCGACCGCCGCGAAGCGCGCGCCGCTCCAGGCGACCCCGCTCAGCGTGTCATGGACCGGCGCGGCGGCCCTGGTCCATTCGATCCCGTCGGCGCTGTACGCGATGCGGCCCGAGGTCCCCACGGCGACGAAGCGGGAACCGCCCCACGCGATCTCCCGGTAATGGGACGACGCGCCGTCCCGCACGATCGTCCACTCGACGCCGGCCGGCGCCTCCGCCGTGTCGGCGCGCCCTGCCGCGGCGGACGCCAGCGCCAGCGCCGCCGCCAGCAGAGGCATGACGTGCGGCCGGGAGGATCGCCGGGCCGCGGAGCGCAACGCTGCAGGCCGCATGGCGCTGTGTACAAGAGCGCACTACCGGTGTCAACGCACGGCAACCCCTCGGGGGCGACGTGATACCCTGCCGGTCGTGACACCGTCGCGACGCCGACCGAGCCGCGACTCCGCTCGGCCCGGGGCCGGATCGCCGCGCGCGCTCGCCCGGTGCCTGCGGTTTCTCCGCCCGTACCGCCGCGCGATCGCGGTAGCCACCGCGGCGCTGCTCATCAGCTCGGCCGGCAACCTGGCCGTGCCGATGGTCACGCAGCGGGTCGTCGACCGCGGCATCATCGGCCGCGACTTCAGCGTGATCTGGATCGGCGCGCTGCTGGTGGTGGGCATGGCGCTGGCCCGTTCCGTCTTCACCTACCTGCAGCAGCGGCGCGCCGCCCAGATCTCGCAGGGAGCGGCGTTCGACATCCGCAATGCGCTCAACGACAAGATCCAGCGGCTCTCCTTCAGCTTTCACGACCGGGCGGAGACCGGGCAGCTCCTGACGCGATCGACCAGCGACGTCGACCTGGTGCAGCAGTTCATCGGCGCCGGCCTGCTGCACATCATCAGCGCCGCGGTGCTGTTGGCCGGCAGCATCGCCTTCATCGTCGCCACCAATCCGCGGCTGCTCGCCGTGTTCGCTCCGATCCTGTGCGGGGTCGCGGCGTTGTTCGTGGTCATGGGCAGGGTGGGGCGGCCGCTGTTCCGGCTGGCGCAGGACCGGCTGGCGATCCTCAACGGCCGCCTGGAGCACAACATCCTGGGCATCCGCGTGGTTCGATCCTTTGCCCGCGAGCCCTACGAGACCGAGCGCTTCGCGGCGGAGAACGACGAGGTGCGCGCGCTCAACGTGCGGGCGGGCCGCATCTTCGCGTTGTCGATACCTACGGTGTTCGCGATCCCGAACGTCGGCACGATCGTCATCACCTGGGCCGGCGGCCTGGAAGTGCTCGGCAGCCAGCTCTCCATCGGCGAGCTGGTCGCGCTGCAGAGCTACCTGCTGCTGGCGATGTTTCCGGTGACGATGCTGGGGCAGATCATGATGGCGGTCGCGCAGGCGTCCGCCGGCGCGGAGCGCATCCTCGACATCCTCGACACGCAGGCCGACGTCGCCGACGCCCCGAACGCGGCGCCCCTGCGCCGGGCCGAGGGCTTCGTCACCTTCGACCGCGTCTCCTTCCGCTACACGCGCACCGGGGCGTTCGCGCTGCAGGACGTATCGTTCTCCACCTCCCCCGGCCAGACGATCGCCCTGCTGGGCGGGACCGGATCGGGGAAGAGCACGCTGGTGGGGCTGATCCCGCGCTTCTACGACGTCTCCGCCGGCAGCGTACGGATCGACGGCACCGACGTACGGGCGGTGCGGATCGAATCGCTGCGCCGGCAGATCGGCATCGTCCTGCAGGACGCCAAGCTGCTGGCCGGGAGCGTCCGGCACAACATCAGCTACGGGCAGCCGGACGCCGCCGACGCCGATATCGAAGCGGCCGCCCGCGCCGCCGCCGCGCACGAGTTCATCGCCGGGCTGCCGGGCGGCTACGGCGCGCTGGTCGGCGAGCGGGGCATCCGGCTGTCCGGCGGCCAGCGGCAGCGCATCGCCATCGCCCGCGCGCTGCTGATCGACCCCCGCATCCTGATCCTGGACGATTCCACCAGCAGCGTCGACTTCGCCACCGAATCGACGATACGGGAGCGGCTGGAGGAGCTGCGCCGCAACCGCCTGTCGTTCGTGATCGCCCAGCGCATCAGCAGCGTCCGCGAGGCGGACCTGATCGTCGTGCTCGACCAGGGCCGCGTCGCCGCGATCGGCGATCACGCCTCGCTGCAAGAGGAGAGCCCCCTGTACGTCGAGATCTGCGCGTCGCAGCTCGTCGACGATCGGGCGCCGGCGCCGCGCCGATGACCATCGGCGGAGGTTTCACCGGCGCCGCCGGCCCGATGCAGATCGGCGCCGAGCTGCAGAAGGCCGGTGACCGGCGCGGCACGCTGCGGCGGTTCAACCGCTATCTGGGCGGCTATCGAGCGCCGATCGCCGGTATCGCCCTGCTGGTCGTCGTGGAGGTGGCGCTCACCTCCTATGCGCCGCGCATGCTGCAGGTGGCGGTCGACGGCATGGCCGCCTTTCTGAACGGCGAGTCGTCGCTGCTCGCCGCGCGCCGCGCGGTCGGCGCGGCGATGGTGGCGGCGCTGGCGTTGTTCGCGGTCGGCTGGGCTGCCAACGCCGTCGCGCGCTGGCGGATGGTCGGGATCGGGCAGGGGATACTGGCGGACATCCGCCGCGACGTGTTCGCCAAGGTGCACGCGCTGTCGATGGGCTACTTCGACTCGATCCAGGCCGGCGACCTGGTGTCGCGCATGGCCAACGACACCAGCGTGATCGACCGCGTGCTGCGCATGGGCGCGATCCGCATGTTCCAGAGCTTTCTGCAGGTGATCGGCGTTCTGGTGGCGATGCTGGCGTTGAGTTGGCGCATGGCCCTGGTCAGCTTCGTCGTGCTGCCGGCGATGACGTGGCTCACCTGGTACTTCTCGCGGAAGGCGCGCGTCGCCTTCCGCCGCACCCGCCAGACGATGGGGGAGGTGAGCTCGCATCTGGAGCGCAACATCGTCGGCGTCCGCGAGATACAGGCGTTCGGCCGCGAGCGGGCCAACGCCGGCGAGTTCCGGCGCGCCAACGCCGCCAACCGCGACGCCAACGTGACCGCCGAGACGATCACCGCCGCGTTCGCGCCCACGCTCGACGTGCTGACGGTGATCGCCATCGCCGCGGTGCTGCTCTGGGGAGGCTTCCTGGCGGGCCGCGACCTGGTCACGATCGGGGTGCTGGTGGCGTTCATCCAGTACGTGCGCCGCTTCTTCATGCCGATGCGCTCCATATCGGTCCTGTGGGCCAACATCCAGTCCGGGATCGCCGGCATGGAGCGCATCTTCGAGCTGCTCGACGACGACCGCGTCGCCGCCGAGCCGGCGGCGCCGGCGGCGCTGTCCGACGGACCGGGACGGGTGGAGCTGCGCGGCGTCTCGTTCGCGTACGTGTCCGACACCCCGGTGCTCAGCGGCATCGATCTGACCGTGCAGGCCGGGACCATGGCGGCGCTGGTGGGACCGACCGGCGCCGGCAAGACGACCATCCTGGCGCTCGTGCAACGCCTCTATGATCCGACCGCCGGCCGCATCCTGCTCGACGGTCAGGACGTCGCCGAGCTCCGTCGCAGCCAGGTGCGGCAGGCGCTCGGCGTGGTCACGCAGGAGCCCTACCTGTTCGCGGGCAGCGTTGCCGACAACATCCGCTACGGACGCCTGTCGGCGAACGACGCGGAGGTGCGCGACGCGGCCGAACGGGCCAGAGCCGACCGGTTCATCCGCGCGTTGCCGGACGGGTACGACACGGTCCTCACCGAAGGGGCGCGCAACCTGAGCCGCGGCCAGCAGCAGCTGCTGGCCATCGCCCGGGCGCTGATCGTCGACCCGCGCATCCTGATGCTGGACGAGGCGACCGCCAACATCGATACCCGCACCGAGCGGCTGATCCAGCAGGGGCTTCGGGAACTGCTGAGGGACCGGACCAGCATCGTGGTCGCCCACCGCATGAGCACCGTGGAGGCGGCCGACCTGATCGCCGTGATCGACGCGGGCCGCATCGTCCAGCGGGGCACCCACCGGGAGCTGGCCGGGCGCCCGGGGCTGTACCGCGACCTCTACCGGAGCCAGTTCCGCGCGGCCGCCCCGGACGGCGCCGCGCCCGGCGCGCCGGCGAAGCGATGAAGCGCACGAAGTACGAGCAGGAGCTGCGGCGCCTGCAGGTAGAGTTGTTCAAGCTGCAGGAGTGGGTCGTGCAGCGGGAACGGCGGGTGGCGGTGATCTTCGAGGGGCGCGACGCGGCCGGCAAGGGCAGCACCATCACCCGCGTCACCGAAGCGTTGAACCCGCGGGTCTGCCGGGTCGCGGCCCTGGGGAAGCCGACCGGGCGGGAGCGCACGCAATGGTACTTCCAACGCTACGTGGCGCACCTGCCTTCGGCCGGGGAGATCGTCCTGTTCGACCGGAGCTGGTACAACCGGGCCGGCGTCGAACGGGTCATGGGATTCTGCACGGAGCGGCAGTATCGGGAGTTTCTGCGATCGTGCCCGGAGTTCGAACGCATGCTGATCCGCGACGGCATCGACCTGCTCAAGTACTGGTTCTCCGTGGGACCCGACGAGCAGGCGCGCCGGTTCCAGCGGCGGCTCGACAGCCCGATCAAGCGCTGGAAGTTCACCGACATGGACCTGCAGTCCTACCTCAGGTGGGAGGACTATTCGCGGGCGAAGGACCGGATGATGGCGAGCACCGATACCGAAGCGTGTCCGTGGTACGTGATCAGGTCGGACAGCAAGCGGAAGGCCCGTCTCAACTGCATCCACCACCTGCTGAGCCGGTTTCCGTATCGCTACGACGTTCCCGACCCCGTCACGCTGCCCGAGCGGCAGATCGATCCCGATCCGGACCGGCCGCCGATCGACAGTCAGCGCTTCGTCCCGGAGGTGTACTGACCGGGCCGCCGATGTCCGGGCGGCCGATGTTCAGACCGGCAGCCGGAAGGAATAGCCGTCCATCACTTCGTGATCGGAGGCGCGCGCCTGGCGCAGGGCGTGATCGGTGACCGGCAGGTAGTAGTGGGTGGAGGGATTGCAGGAGATGAACCCCTCGCCGTAGGCGCAGTTGCCCGCCAGCCCGAATGCGCCGTCCGAGGTCTCGATCCGCTTGCGCGCGTACGCACCGCCGTAGCCCTGGCTGACCAGCGCGTCGAGCGCGGCGAGCTTCTTCTCCGCCACGTCGGTGATGTCCACGAACACGTCGCAGGCATACCCGCCGGTCTGATCCCACAGGCCGCGGCGCGTAGCGGCCGCGCCGATCCCGAAGTAGAAGACCTGCGCGGCGCGATGCGGCGGGTTGCGGTCGCCGGGGTCGACGCTGCCGGCAAGCCGCAGCGCATGCATGACGATCTGGCCGGCGATCGCGTGCGGGCCGGTGATCCCGTCGTCCTCCTTGGGGAAGTGGGTCAGCACCAGGTCGGGCCGGAGCTCGCGCAGCACGCGCGCCAGCCGCCGCACGACCTGCTCGGTGATCAGCAGCACCGCGTCGTCGGCGCCGAAGAATACGATGTGCTCGACCCCCAGGGCGGCGCAGGCGGCGCGGGTCTCCGCCTCCTTGACGGCGGCGCGCTCCCGCATGGTGTTCCGCAGCTCGTCGGCTGCCGGAACGGCGTCGCGGTGGAACATCTCTTCGCTGATGACCTGGTCGTGCACCCGCGCTCCATGGGTCAGCACGACGCAGCCGACCCAGTCGCCGCGCGCGGCGTGGTGGGCCATCGTGCCCCCGGACTGATCGAAGACGTCGGCCGGGTGGGCGCCGATCGACAGGATACGCAATGGTTCGCTCATGACGCGGCCATTATGCCGGAGATCCGGTATGCCGGAGATCGCCGACGCCCTGTTCCGGCGGCTGCCGATCGGGCATCATGGACCGATCCATGACCATCGTCCCGTTCCGGCCATGGCTGCCCGCGCCGGAGCAGGCGCAGGCGGTCGTCTCGCCGCCCTTCGACGTGCCGACCCGCGCCGAAGCCGCCGCCATGGCGCGCGGCGACCGACGCAACTTCCTGCGCGTGGTGCGCGCCGAGGTCGACCTGCCCGACGACGTCGACGCCGGCGACGCGCAGGTCTACGCGCGCGCGCGCCGCAACCTGATCGACCTGCAGGAGCGGCGCGTCCTGGTCCGGGAACCCTCGCCGGCGCTCTACCTCTACCGGATGGAGGACGGCGCCCACCGGCAGACCGGCGTCGCCGCCTGCGTGCGCGCCGCCGACTACGACGCCGGACTGATCCGCACGCACGAGCGCACGCGCGCCGCGCAGGAGGATGACCGCGTGCGCCTCATGCGCGCCCTGGGCGCCCATCCGGAGCCGGTACTGCTCACCTTTCGCGACGCTGCCGACCTGCGCGGGTTGCTGGCCCGCTCGGTCCGCGGCGAACCGCTGCTGACCGCCGTCGCCGACGACGGTGTGCGCCACTCGGTATGGCGCGCGCCGGATGCGGCGGCTCTGGTCGCCGCGTTCGCGCAGGTTCCGCGCCTCTACGTGGCCGACGGCCATCATCGGTCGGCCGCCGCGGCGCGATTGGCGGCGGCCGGGGGCGCGCCCGCGCACTTCCCGGCAGTGCTCTTCCCCGCCGAGGAGCTGCGCATCCTGGCGTACAACCGGGCGATCCGCGGTCTGGGCCCGTACGGCGAGGGCGAGCTGCTGCGGCGCCTGGACGAACTGGGCCGGCTGGTGCAGCCGGCGGAACCGGTACCGGAGCGGGCCGGCAGCTTTGCGATACGGCTCCGTTCCGGCTGGCGCCAGCTCCATCTGGAGCGGCCGGCCGGCAGCGGTCCGGTCGCGTCGCTCGATGCGGAGCGGCTGCACCGGACCGTTCTGGCGCCGGTGCTCGGCGTGGGCGACCCGCGCACGGACGACCGGTTCATCCCGGTGGGCGGGCGCGACAGCGTCGCCCGCCTCGACCGGCTGGTCGACGCCGGCAACGCCTCGGTCGGGTTCTCGCTGTTCCCGCCGACGGTCGATCAGATGCTGACGGTCGCCGATGCCGGCGCGGTCATGCCGCCGAAGAGCACCTGGATCGAGCCGAAGCTGCGCAGCGGTCTGTTCGTCCATCCGTTCGAGCCTTGAGGGTCGAGGGGAGGAGCGAGGGGCCGATGCAACGCGTTCCGGAGCCCGAGCTGATGACCGGCGCCGAACAGGTGCGCGCCTATGCGCAGGCGGACTTCGAGGAACCGAACGCGCTGTTCAGTTCCTGGGTGCTGGACCGGGCGCCGGACGCGCCGGCGGCGGCGTGCGTCGATCTGGGCTGCGGGCCGGGCGACATCGTGCGGCGGCTGGCCGCGGCTCGCCCGCGCTGGAGCTTCGACGGCATCGACGGGTCGCCGCCGATGATCGAATACGCGCGGCAGGCGACGCCGGCCGCCGACGCGCACCGCATCCGCTTCCGCGTCATGCGCATTGCGGCCGGCGGCGTCGAGCCGCCGCGTCCCCGCCGGCTCGGCGGCTACGACCTGGGCCTGTCGAACAGCTTGCTGCACCACCTGAGCGACCCTGCCGACCTCTGGGCGGTGCTGCAGGACTGGCTGTCGCCGCGCGCGCACCTGTTCGTGATGGATCTGCTGCGCCCGGATACGCCGGAGGATGCCGCGGCGACGGTGAGCGCCTATGCGGCGGACGAGGCCGAGGCGTTGCGGCGCGACTTCCATCACTCGTTGCTGGCCGCCTACCGCCCGGCGGAGGTGGCCGCGCAGCTCGCCGCGGCCGGCTTGGCGCACCTGCGCGTCGAGCGGGTGTCGGACCGGCACCTGATGGTGTGGGGTCCGCTCACGCCGCCATCCTGATCGAACCGCCGGCCTCAAAAGCCGCCGGCTCCCTAGCCGCTGGCCTCGTAGAACGCGCGCGACCGGTCGACCGCGCGCTCGGTCTCTCGCAGGAAGCCGAGCAGGCCGGTCAGGACCTCGACCAGGTCCGGCCGCGCCCCGCCGCCGGAGGACATGCCGTCCGGCAGGAACGGATTGCCCGGCGCGCTCTGCAGGACCGCCTGCGTGGTCTTCGGCAGGTACGTGCACAGGTAGCCGTCGTAGCCGATCCCCTTGAGGATGCGGAATATCTCCTGATAGTCCGCGTGGCCGGTGCCGTGCTGGCAGTGGTTGGTCTCGTTGAGGTGGAAATGCTCGATGCGCGAGCCCGCGTAGCGCAGCGCGTCCGGGATCGAGCCCTCCTCGACGTTCATGTGGAACACGTCCGGCTGCACGCCGAGGTTGTCGAGCCCCAACTCGTCGACGTAGTTGACCGCCTCGTACACGGTGGTCAGCACCCCCGGGAGCCCCTCGTAGGTGTTGAGCGGCTCCAGCAGGATGGTGATGCCCCGCGTCGCGGCGTGCGCGCAGACCTCCCGGATCGACCGCCGGAAGTTGTCGCGCAGCGTCCGCACCGGCTCGAGCGGGAACGGCAACTGCGGAACCGCCGGCTGCGCCGCGCACAGCTCCGTGAAGGTCGCCCCCAGGTCCGCCGCCAGATCGACGGTGTCGATGGCGTACCGCACCGCATGCGCCCGCTTGGCCGGATCGGTGCTGGCCAGGTTGCGCTCCTCGCCCGCGTGGTAGTAACCCCAGGCGGCCAGCACCTCCGGCACCGCCAGACCGGCATCCTCGACGCGCGCGCGCCATTCGCGGGCATCGATCGCCTGCGGATTGCCCGGCAGGTCGACGCCGTCGTAGCCGGCCTCCCTGGCCGCCCGGAGCACCGCGTCGGGCTCTTCGAGAACGTTGTATCCGACCCAGGGCAGCGTGTCGCACTGCAAGGAGTACTTGAAAGCCATGACGCGGCGATTCTACCGGATGTCCCGGCCTGCCCAAACCCGCGCGTCAGGAGTACCCGGGGGCGCGCCGCCCCCGGGTACGGAAGCGGATCTGCCTACAGGCCCATCTCCCTGGCCTTGGCGGTGATCGCCCGCACGGCGTCCGCATAGCCGTTGGCGTTCCACTCGGCGATCATCTCCTGATAGAGCTCTTCGTCCGACTTCCCGGAATCGTCCAGGATGAAGCGCGCCCAGGAGGCCCCGACGTCGATGGTCAGGTTCTGCTTTTCGGGCACGTCGATCGCCTGCACGGCCGCGATCGCCGGCGTGTCCCGGCCGCCGACCGAGTGGAACCACTCGATCTCCGCGATCGACGCGTTCCGCACCTCCGCCGGGAACTTCGGATTGACGTATTGCACCGCGTCTTCCGGCCAGTTGGCCAGGTAGGAGAACCCGCCGGCGGCGCTCATGATCGGATAGAGATCGCTCGCCAGCTGCATGGCGCCGTCGGCATCGGTCTTCAGCGGCACGATGTCGGCGCCGTCCATCCGGTAGTCCTGTCCCTCGACCCCGAACATGACCGTCATCGTCCCTTCCGAGCTGTAGAGCCAGTCGTAGAGGTCGAGGATGCGGTCCATCTTCTCGTCGTCGACGGTGCCGGCGACGTAGCTCTCCGACCAGAAGCCGGTCTCCCCGGCGCGCCCGATGGCGTGGAAATCGTAGCCTTCGACCGGGAACGGCCGCAGCACCTTCACGTGGTCGAAGAACGGCCGGTCCGGATTGAACTGATTCCATCGTTCCACGAATCCGTTGTAGTGCACGGGCACGGACTGGAAGTTCGTGAGCCCGGCCTTGTCGGTCGCGAACAGGTCGACGGAATCGAACCCGCCGGTATTCAACACGAAGTCCGGGTCCAGGCCGCCGCGCCGATAGAGCTCGCGCAGGAAGCCGAACAGCTCGAAGGCCGCTCTGGTGGTGTGGCCCAGGTGGTACTCGCCGTCCACCTCGATCCATGCCCCGTCGGTGAATCCGTAGCCGAACGTCTGACTGTGGAACGGCCAGATCGCCCGCAAGGAGAAGCCCATGGTGTCGTCCTCGCCGTTGCCGTCCGGGTCTTCGGTGGCAAACCTCACGCACATCTCGATGAACTCCTCGGCGGTCTGCGGGTCATCGATGCCGAGCTTCTCCATCCAGTCCTTGCGCACGAACAGCGTCCGACCGCCCCACGACAGGTTGGAGGTCGCCAGCTCCGGATGGCTGGAAGGAAGCACCTTCGCCCCGCCTCTCGGCAGCGCGTAGGTCCGTCCGTCCACGTCGTACTCCCGCACGCCGGTGTTGTCGACCGTCCACTCCAGGTCCGGCCAGGCCGACAGGTCCTCCGGCAGGGCCCTGACCACCCCGTCTTGGATCCACTGAAAGTACCGGCCGGTACCGATGTGGGCGATGAAGAACACGTCGGGAAGGGTCGCCGAAGCCGCCCAGGTGTTGATCTTGGTCTCCAGGTCGCCCCAGTTGTAGTCCTTGGGCGTCAAGGTGATGTTGAATCGCTCCTCGATGTAGTCGCGCATCGGATCTTCGACTCCCTCCGGGAACGCCGCACCGATGTTGATGCTCCCCAGGGTGACCTCGACCCGTTCGCCGGCCGCCTGCTCCTGCGCGCCTTCCGCGAAGCCGAGCGCCGCAACTACCGTCAGCTGTACGACCGCCGCCGCCAGCATCCTGATGAGTCTTCTCATCGTAATCTCCTGCCTTGTGTTTTGCCGGGCATGCGCCCGGATAAGGTCGATCATGCTATGCCTTGATCGCTCCGATCATGATCCCTCTGGCAAAATACTTTTGCACGAAGGGATACACGAGGAGGATCGGCAGCGTCGCCACCGCGACCGTGGCCATCTGTACGGACAGCCGGTAATAGTGCCGGCCGAACATCACCGACACGCGATCCAGACGGTTCGCCATCTCCTGCTCCACGACGATCTTGCGCAGCAGGAGCTGCAGCGGGTACTTGTCGGGATCCTGCAGGAAGAGCATCGGGAAGAACCAGTCGTTCCAGAAGGCGACCGCATAGAAGAGCGAGATCGTCGCCATGATCGGGGCGGCGATCGGTATCACGATGCGGATCATGATGAGGATGTCGTTCGCCCCGTCGATCTTCGCCGACTCCTCCAGGGATTCGGGAATGGTCAGGAAATAGTTCTTCATGAGGATGAGGAAGAAGGTGTTGAGGGAGAGCGGCAGGATCATCACCAGGTAGCTGTCGACGAACCCCAGGTCCTTCATCACCAGGTAGGAGGGGATGAGGCCGCCGGAGAAGAACATGGTGATGATGATGTAGGTGAAGATGGCGTTGCGTCCGGGCAGGCCCTTCTTGGACAGCGCGTATGCGGCCGAGGTGGTGACCAGCATGCTCACGGCGGTGCCGACGACGGTGACCGCGGTGCTGACCAGAAACGCCCGCGGTATCGTGTCATCCTCGAAGATCAATGCGTAGGAGGCGAAGTCGATGTGTCGGGGGATGAGGTAGAAGGCGCCGCCGGCGACGTCCTCGAAGCGGGCGAGCGAGAGCACCAGCATGTAGTAGAACGGTATGATCGTGAGCACCACCAGCAGCAGCAGCACGCCGTGCACGAGCAGATCGGCAACGCGCCCGCCGGCGCTCCGTCTGCGGGCATACGCTCTTGGCCGTTCCCGGAAAGAGCCGCCAAGCGGCTGGCGGTCGACGCCGATCAATCGGTCCGACACGGCCGGGCGTACCTAGAACAGTCCGTGTTGGCCGAGCAACCGGGCGCCCTGATTGGCGGCCACCAGGAGCGTGAAGTTGATGACCGACTTGAAGAGGCCCACGGCGGTGGTGAAGCCGAAGTTCTTCGAGTCCCAGAAGGACATCCTGAAGACATAGGTGTCGATGATGTCGCCGACCTCGTACACGGCGGGGTTCATCATGTTGAGGACCTGATCGAAACCCGCGTTGAGGATGTTTCCCACCTGCAGGATCAGGAGGATCACGGCGGTCGTGGTGATGCCCGGCCACGTGATGTGCAGCATGCTCTTCCAGCGGCCGGCCCCGTCGATGGTCGCCGCCTCGTAGAGCTGCGGATCGATGCCGGCGATCGCCGCAAGGAAGATGATCGATCCCCAGCCGACGCTCTTCCAGATCTCCGTACTCACCAGCAGTCCCCGGAACAGGGAGGTGTCGGTCAGAAACGGGGTCCGTTCACCGCCGAGCTTCACGACCAGCTGATTGAGCGCGCCATTGGTGCTGAGGATGCCGATCAGCACGCCGGCGACCAGTACCCAGGACAGGAAGTGGGGGAAGGTGTAGACGGTTTGATACACGCGCTTGACGCCGTTGCGCTGCACTTCGTTCATCAGCAGCGCCAGGATGATCGGCGCGGGGAATCCGAACAGGATGCGGTAGAAGCTGATGAGCAGGGTGTTGGTGAAGGCCCGCCGGAAGTCGGGCCTGCCCCACAGCATCTCGAACCACTGCAGCCCCACCCACTCCATGTTCATGATCTGACCGACGTAGCTGACGATCGGCAGGTTGCCGAGCGCGCTGGGCATGTTGAACCGGTAGTGCTTGAACGCCAGCACGATCCCGTACATGGGGATGTAGTTGAAGATGAAGTAGAACAGAATCGCCGGCAGCAGCAGCAGGTAGAAGTACTTGTAACGCGCAAGCCGCGCGCCGAGGCCGGCGGCCGCCAGCGCCGGCCTCCCCCGGGCGGAAGCCGCTCCGGCCTTCCGGGTCGAGGGCATGACCGCCACGGCACGGCATCATAGGCGCGCCGCGGCGGCCCGTCCAATGGCGGCGGCCCGCACCGGCACGACGCGGATCGCGAACCATGGCACGGCCCCATTGCCATTCCGCGCCGCGCCGTGGACAATGGCGCGTCATGGGAACGCCGATCCCGGTGCTGGACGTGATGACCGACGACCTGGAGCCGTGGCGGATGCCTGCCGAGCAGATCATCGCCGGGCAGCCGCGGATGGCGTCGCGGGATCTCTACCGCGCTGCCGATGACCGGACCTGGATCGCCGTGTGGACCTGCACGGCCGGCTCGTTCCGGTCCCGGTATGCCGGCGACGAGACGATCTATCTGATCGCGGGGCGCGCGCGCATCACCGATCAGGACGGCCGCAGCGCCACCTACCGCGCCGGGCAGGCGATTCTGATTCGCGCCGGCAGCCGCTGTACGTGGGAGATCGAGGAGCCGGTGCGCATGCTGTTCCACTACCGCGCCGCCGACGCCGCGGAAGGGCGGTCGTGAGCCGCGCCGCCGGGGTCGTCGATCGGCTCAAGGGGCCGGTGGTCCCGGTCAACGTCTGCTTCGCGGCCGACGATTCGATCGACTACGACGCGATGCGCCGCTACGTCGACTGGCTGTGCGAGCAGCGGGTTCCGGTCGTGCTGCTGACCTACGGCAGCAGCGAGTTCGCCGCCCTTTCGGCCGAGGAGATCTGGAAGCTCACCGAGCTGTTCGCGCGCACCGTGGCCGGCCGGTCGCTGTTCGTGACGTCGACCGGCTACTGGAGCATCGACGAGTGTCGGCGGTTCCTGCGGCACGCCGATGCGGCCGGCGCCGACGCGGTCAAGGTGCAGATCAATCCGTGGCTCGGCCAGGAGCGGGAGGTGCTGGTCGGCTACTTCGACGCCATCCGCGGCGCGGCCGGCATCCCGCTGCTGCTGTGGGGAGCGTGGCCCGACCCGTATCCGATCGCGGCCGTGCGCGAGCTGGCGGCCCGCGACGAAGTGGTCGGGATCAAGAACGACGGCGATCCGTTCTACGCCTACTACGACCTGCTGCGCGCCACTGCCGACGAGCGCTTCGCGGTGATCAGCGGCGGCCAGATGCGCAACTTCATGTTCGGCCATCCGCTGGGCGGCGCCGCCTGGCTCTGCACCGTGGCTCCCTTTCGTCCCGACCTGGCGCTGCGGTTCTACGGGCACCTGCAGGCCGGTGAGGTGGAGGCGGCGTGGGGGATGGTCGAGCGGTACGAGGACCGGTGGCTGCCGGTGGCCGTCGAGCACGGCTGGCTGGAGAGCGTCAAGGCGGCCATGGAACTGCACGGGCTGGTGCCCAACGCCCGCCTGCGCCGGCCCCGCCGGTCGCTCGAGGGAGCGGCGCGCGAGGCGGTGCGGGCAACGGTCCGGCGGGTATTCGGAGCACCGACGACCGCGTAACGGGCATCGCGTGACGGGCAATGCGGGATTCGAACCCACGACCTCTGGCTCCGGAGGCCAGCGCTCTATCCAGCTGAGCTAATTGCCCTGCGAACGGAGGATACCACAATCGTGCGGCCGGCGCCATCCCCGCCGGCGCCATCCCTGGCCGGCGTCACAGCTCGCGCGAGCGGCTGGCGATGCGGTCCCGGACGCGGTCGATGAACGCCTGCCGGGCAAGCGTCTCCCGCGCGCCGGCGCGGGTGCGCAGCGCCACGGTGCCTTCGGCTGCCTCCCGGTCGCCGATCACGGCCATGTAGGGGACCTTCATCATCTGCGCCTCGCGGATCTTGCGGTTCATGCGATCGGCGCCCAGGTCGGCCTGCGCGCGGATGCCGAACTTGCGCAGGGCGGCGGCCAGCGCTCCGGCGGCGTCGAGGTGGTCCGATCGGACCGGCACCACGCGCACCTGCTCGGGCGCCAGCCACACCGGGAAGCTGCCGGCGAAGTGCTCGATCAGGAAGCCGATGAACCGTTCGTGCGACCCGAGCGGCGCGCGGTGGATGCACAGCGGCGTTTCGTCCCGGCCGTCGCGGTTGACGAACGACAGGTCGAAGCGCGGCGGCACCGCAAAGTCGACCTGATTGGTGGCCAGGCTGAACTCACGGCCGGCGGCGCCCCACACCTGCACGTCGATCTTGGGGCCGTAGAAGGCCGCTTCGTCGGCGACCTCCTCGTAAGGCACGCCGGAGCGCTGCATCGCTCGCCGCACCATCTCCTCGGTCTTGCGCCAGAGGCGCGGGTCGTCCACGTACTTCTTGCCCAGGCCGCGCTCGTGGTGGGTGCTCAGCCGCATGCCGTAGCGGTCGATGCCCAGCAACTCGAAGTAGCCCAGGTACATGTCGACGACCGCCAGGAACTCCTCCTCGAACTGCTCCTCGGCGCAGTAGATGTGGGCGTCGTTCTGCTGGATCGAGCGCACCCGCATCAGGCCGTACAGCTCGCCCGATTGCTCGTAGCGGTAGCAGGTGCCGTACTCGGCCAGGCGCATCGGCAGGTCGCGGTAGCTGCGCGGCCGTTCGGCGAAGATCTTGTGGTGGAAGGGGCAGTTCATCGGTTTGACGTAGTAGGAGATGCCCTCCGTCTGCATGGGCGGATACATGCTCTCGGCGTAGTAGGGCAGGTGGCCGCTGCGCCGAAACAACGCCTCCTTGGCCAGGTGCGGCGTGCATACGCGGTCGTAGCCGGCGGCGAACTCGACCTCCTTGGCGAGCTTCTCCAGCTCCTCGATCAGCACCGCGCCGCGCGGCAGCCAGAGCGGCAGCCCCGGACCCACCTCGTCGTCGAAGGCGAACAGCTCCAGGTCGCGGCCGAGGCGGCGGTGGTCGCGTTTCTTGGCCTCCTCCAGCATCTGCAGGTGCGCGCGCAGGTCCTGCTTGCGCAGCCAGGCGGTGCCGTAGATGCGCTGCAGCATCGGGTTGCGCTCGTCGCCGCGCCAATAGGCGCCGGCCACGCTCTGCAGCGCGAAGGCGTCGGCCGGGATCTGCCCGGTGTGCTCGACGTGCGGTCCGCGGCAGAGGTCCTCGAAATCGCTCTGGCGGTAGGTGCTGAGAACCGGCGCGGCGGCGCCGTCCCCGGCGTGGTCCCCCTGATCCGGCCCCGCCCGGTCCTGTCCGTACTCGTCGGCGCCGCCGGCCAGGATCGCGTCGATCATCTCCAGCTTGTAGGGCTGATCGGCGAACCGGGCGCGCGCTTCCCGGGCGCTCAGCGTGCGGTACTCGAACGGGTAGCGCCCGCCGATGATCTGCCGCATGCGCCGCTCGATCCGCTCGACGTCTTCGGCGGTGAAGGAGCGCGGCCGGCCGTCTTCGCCCGCACCCAGGTCGAAGTCGTAGTAGAACCCCGTGTCGATGGGAGGGCCGATACCCATCTTCGCATCCGGGTAGCGTTCGACCACCGCCTGCGCCATCACGTGCGCCAGACTGTGGCGCACCCGGTACAGCCGCTGCCGCTCAGCTTCGTTCGCCATAGGCGATCATAGCTGAACGGCGCCCCATGCGTCGCCGCGGCGAGCCGGCGCCTGCGCTCAGGCCAGCGGCAGCCAGACCGCCATCGCGCAGTCCGCCCGGTTGTGCCAGGCGAAGTACGGGATCATCCGGATCGAAACCGGCTCCGGTTTCCGTGCCTCCCGCCGGCGGTACAACTCGCCGTTCCAGGCCGCGCCCCGGGCCCGGATCGCCGTACCCTGAAGCACCGCGACGCCCCCCAGCACGTCGGCCCGGTAGCGCACCGCGGGCGCAAAGTCACGCGGCAGGAGCACTTCGTCCAGCGGTGTCCCGGCGTCCAGATCGACCTGTTCGAGGCAGTAGACCACCGGGCCGAGCATCACCGCGGCCTGATTCCGGTTCTGCTCCAGGCGCGGATGGGCGGTGACCAGTTCGGCGCGCAGCGGCAGCCTCAGAGTCGCCGCGTCTCCCGCCCGCCATCGCCTGCGCACGCAGGCGTAGGTGCCCGGTACGGCCTCGACGGTTTCGACCGCCGCCGCGGTGTCGACCGCCGACCCGGCGTCGACCGCCGACCCGGCCACGGAGAGCTCCGCCCCCGATGCCCAACCGGGTACCCTGAGGTGCAGGGCGATCGGCTGCGGCGGCGCCTCGCGGATCGTGATGGTGACCGTGCCGTCCCAGGGGTAATCGGTCTCCTGAGTCAGCACCAGCCGGCCTCCGGCGACCTCGGCCTGCAGGCGGCTGCCGCCGTAGATGTGGACCCACACCGCGTCATCCGCCAGCCCATACGCCCATCGGTGCAGCTTGGCGATGGTGCGCGCCACCTGCGGCGGGCAGCAGTAGCAATGGTGGGTGAACCAGCGCTCGGCGGTGTCGTTGCTGAGGCGGCGGTGCCCGGCTCCGTACCAGCGCAACGGGTTGGTGTAGCAGAACCGGGTGCCGTCGGCGCTCATCCCCGACAGCCCGCTGTTGTAGATCACCTGCTCCAGCACGTCGGCGCAGGCGGCGTCGCCGGTGAGCGCGGTCATCCGCCGCGCCCACATCGCCTGCCCGATGTTGGCGCAGGTCTCGGTATAGGCGGTGGCGTTGGGCAGTTCATGCGGCAGGCCGAACGCCTCGTGCACGGGATCGCGCCGGATCGAGGCGCCGTAGTGGTGCGCCCCCACCGCCCCGGTCAGGTAGAGCTTGGTGGTGACCACGTCGCGCCAGATCCGCTCCAGCGCGGCGCGCAGGGAGGTCTCACCGGTCTCGGCGTAGACGTCGGCGGCGCCCGCCCACAGGTAGGTGGCGGTTACCGCGTGCCCGACCGCCGCGGTCTCTTCGCGGAGCGGTACCCGATCCTGATTCTGGTCGCCGTTGACGCCGGGGTCGGGCGCCGCGCCGCGGTTGGTGACGAAGATGTCGGCCAGCTCGAGGTAGCGCCGGTCGCCGGTCACCCGATACAGGTCGACCAGCCCGACGATCTGCGACGGATTGAAGCCGAAGTTGGCGAGCGCCGCGGGCGTCGGCGCGAACACCCCGTACAGGTAGTCCGCCAGCTTCACGGCGACCTGCAGCAGGCTCCGCTTGCCGGTCGCTTCGTAGTGCACGGCGGCCGCGGAGAGGCAGTGCCCGATGTTGTACAGCTCGTGGTGGTGGACGTCCTGCCAGCGCCGCCTGGTCGGGTCCAACGTGATCTGGGTGTTGAGGTAGCCGTCCGGCTGCTGGGCGGCGGCGATCCAGCCGATGACCTCGTCCATCTGCCGGTCCAGAGCCGCATCCCGGGTTACGCCGTAGACGTGCGCCATCGCCTCCAGCCACTTGTAGCAGTCGCCGTCGCTCCAGTCGGTTCCCCGGTGTTCGCCCTCTTCCAGGCCGGCCGCAATCCGGAAATAGCCCAGGCGCGCCGTGTTGTCGGGATGTTCGAGCGCCCGGCGCATGCTCGGCAGGATCGTACGGCGGCAGAGGGCGAAGCGGTCCGCCCAGAACCCGTCGGTCCAGCGGCTCTGCCCGACCGCCGGCCCCTTCATCCTGCTGTGCGGACTGGGGTAGTGGTACTTGGACCGGCTCATCATCACCTCATTCCCGCCGCCCTAAGTCCGGCGTCACGGCCGAAAGTGCGCCAGGCACGCGCGCCACGCGCGGATGACCCGATCCTCGCAGATCTCCCGGCCGGCGTCGGCAAACAGCCCGCGGCGGTCATACCAGTCGACGTACTCCCGGACCCCATCCTCCAGACTCATGCTCCATGCGAAGTCGGGGAAGTCACGCTTGAACGACTCGACCGAGAAGCACGTGTTGTAGCGGGTCAGCCGGGGCACGAAGCTCTGTCGTATCTCCTCGCTGTCGATCGCCAGCAGTACCTCCACCGGCACGTGCACCAACTCGGGCTCGACGCCGAGCACGTTCCCGACGAGTTGCAGGTACTGGTCGAAGGTGAGGGCGCCGTCGTGCCCGCACGTGTAGCTCTTGCCGGCCGCCGTCGACCGTCCCTGCACCACGCGCGCGATCATTCGTCCCGTATCGCGCGCGCAACTGGCGTGCAGGATCGTGTTGCCGCCGCCCGGCACCAGGACCGGTCGGCCGGCCCGCATCCTGGGCACCTGCGCGGCCATGCCTCCCCAGGCAAGGAACGACATCATGCCGCTGCGGACCCCGAAGGAGTAGGTGGGGCGCACGATCGTGGCCGGCAGGCCCGCCTCGGCCTCCAGCCGGGCGACCACCTCCTCGCAGCGCCGCTTGCGCGCGCCGTACGGGTCCCGGGTCGGCGCCCGGGGATCGTCCTCGCGCATCGGCAGCCGGGACAGCGGGTACCCGTACGCGTCGACCGTGCTCACCAGCACGTACTGCCGCACCGTGCCCGGCAGCAGCCGCCCCAGTTCCTCCACCCGCTGCGGATCGAAGCAGACGAAATCGATCACCGCGTGCGGCCGGAAGTCGTCCAGCGCCGCCTTCAGGTCGGCCGGGCGGCTCCGGTCGCCGCGGTAGAAGCGCACCGCGTCGGCCAACTTCGGATCGGTGTTTTCGGTGCGCTTGAGGATCGCCAGCGGGTGACCGCCGGCGATCAGTTCCTCGGCGCAACCGCCGGAGATGTTCCCCGGTCCGCCGATGAACAGCACCCTATCCATCGGAACCGCCCATCAGGGCCGCCGGCGGTCCCGCGCTAGTATCCCATCTCCTCCTTCAGCGCCTGGTCGATCCACAGATGGGACATGTAGGGCCCGACGCTGGTGCCGCCGCTCATCGCCTCGCCGTAGTAGTTCCTGATCCAGGGCCACCAGTAGACGAACCGGCCGCTGGCTCCGATCGGAATGTAGGCCGCGTCGTCCATCAGCATCAGCGACATCTCCTTGAGAATCGCATCGCGCGCGGCGGCGTCGACCGTCGCCCCCGCCTGCTCGTGCAGCGCCCCGAACGCGGCGTTGTCGTAGTTGGGGGTGTTCCAGGCGTTCGACTCATCCGCCGACGCCAGCGCCCCGAACATGCCGTACGGATTGTTGGACGACGAGTTGGTGGCGAACAGGTCATAGCCGGTACGGGACGACCGCAACGCGGCGAGCGCGGTCCGCTCCATCGACTTCAACTCCAGGTCGACGCCGATGTCGTTGAAGTACCCCGCCATCATGGTCGCGATTTCACCATGGGTGCCGGCGGTCGCGGCCGGCGTAAAGGCGATCTCGAGCTGGAAGCCGTCCGGGTACCCGGCGTCCGCCAGCGTCTGCCGCGCCTTGTCCGGGTTGTACTGATACAGCTCCCTGATCGATTCCGGCAGCTGATCGAAATCGCCCAGTACGCTCGAACCGTCCCGCCAGTCGACCGGAAAGTTGTAGAGCGCTCCATACCCCCAGACCGCGTCGATGATCGTCTCCTGATCGACCGCCATCATCAACGCCCGGCGCACCTGCTTGTTGGCGAGGTACTCGTTGTTCGTGTTCAACGCCACCACCACCGGCCAGATCTCCACCCAGCCCTGGCTCCGCAGCTCCGGCGACGTCTCCGCCAGAGTCTCCCGGTACTTGACGCTCACGGTGCCCATGATGTCGAGCTTCCCGGTCCGCAGTGAGGCGATCTGCGTCGATTCGTCCGGCAGGTTGGGCATGACGAACTCATCGATGAACGGCAGTCGATACTCGGTGCCGTCGATGGTCGTGGTCCGCCAGTATTGCGGGTTCCGCTCGAACGCGATGTGCGATCCGACCACCGCCTCCTTCACCAGGAAGGGGCCGGTGCCGACCAGGTTATCCCAGCTTCCGGGGCCGGCTTCGATCACCTCCGCCGGGTAGTGCCCGGAGCCGGCGTGCTGCGCGACGTTGGCAAAGCCGCTCGGACTGAACCGGCTGGTCTCGACCACGCAGGTCGTCTCGTCCTCGGCGTGGATCGCGTCGATGAAGCCGCCGTTTTCCGTGCGCCACCAGCCGCCGCCGTAGTCGGCGATCCGGTTCAGCGCGAACGCGCAATCCTCGGCGGTATAGGGGCGCGACTGCATGACGTGCTCCTTGCCGTCGGCCGCCCACGTCACGCCGGGGCGGATGCGGAACACCATCCGGTCGGCGGTGATCTCCCAGCTCTCCGCCAGCGCGCCGCGCGAGTACTGCTCGGGCACGTCGTCGCTGGTGAAGCCCGTGAACTCGCCCGTGCCGCGCGGGCCGTACCGGACGAAGTCCGCCTCTACCAGGCGCTCCAGCACCGGGCTGATGTACATGCGGGTGACCCATTGATTGAGGCCGAGATCGGCCGTCGGCACGTCCTGACCCCAGAAATAGAGGGCCGCGGCGCCGCCGTACATCGAATCTTCGGTCGCGGCGGCGGCATCCTCGCCTTCGCCCGCGCCCCATGCGGGGAATCCGATCAAGGCCAGGGCGGCCGCCAGCAGCGCCCCCGCCGAACGAGCCGATGATCGCTTCTTCACGTCTCTCCTCCTGATCGCCCTGCAGTCGAATGGTTCCGGTCGACGAGCCGAGCTACCGTTACATCCATCACATGTCACGCCCGCTGTCAAGCCGCGCGTCGGGTTCGGCCGGCGCCGTAGCGGCCGGCGCCGCCGCGCAAGCGCGGATCCAGGATGTCGCGCAGCGCGTCACCGAACATGTGCGTCCCGTAGACCACCACGCTCAGGGCGACGCCCGGCCACAGCACCATCCACGGCGCCAGGAACATGTAGCTGCGGTTGGTGCCGCTCAGCATCGCTCCCCAGCTCGGCGCCGGGGGCGGAACACCGTAGCCAAGGAAGCTCAAGGCCGCCTCGGTGAGAATGATGCCCGGCAGCAGCACCGTGAAACCGACGATGATGAGCGGCGCGATGTTGGGCAGGACGTGGCGGATCAGAATCGCGCCGGTACGGCAGCCGATCGCCGCCGCCGCCTGCACGTAGACGTTGCCGATCACGTTGATGGTGAAGCCGCGCGACTGACGGGAACCGCTGATGCCGCCGCCGATGCCCATGACCAGGATCAGCGGCAGCAGGCCCTGGCCGACCATCGACATGATCACCGCCACGATGATGATCATCGGCAGCGACATCACCGCGTCGACGAACCGCTGCACGATCAGGTCGAACCGGCCGCCGATGTAGCCGCTCAGCATGCCGATGCCGACCGAGATCACGGTAGCCACGGCGCTGCCCGCAAGGCCGACGATCATCGACACCCGCGCCCCGTAGATCACCCGGCTGAGCAGGTCGCGCCCCAGGTTGTCGGTGCCCAGCCAGAACCGGGCCGACGGCGGCGCCAACCGCTCGTCGGTGTGCATCTCGTTCATGCCGTACGGCGCCAGAAGATCGGCGAAGATACCGGTGAAGAGCAGCAGCACCGTGATCGCCAGCCCCACCGCCCCCAACGGCTTTTCCCGTACCAGACGGATCAGAAAGCCGATCGCCGGGGAGCGCCGCGGGCCTTCGGGCATCGCCGTCACCGCCGTTCGCGCCGGACCCTGGGATCCAGATAGCCGTAGCTCAGGTCGATCAACAGGTTGACCGACACGATCGCCACCGCAAAGATCAGCAGCACGCCGCTCACCACCGTGTAGTCGCGGGTCTGGATCGCCTGCAGCGTCAGGCGGCCCATCCCCGGCAGGTTGAATATCTGTTCCACGATGACCGAGCCGCCGACCATGAGCAGGATCTGAGGGCCGGCCGACGTCACGACCGGGATCAGCGCGTTCTTCAGCGCATGGCGAACGATGATGATCCGTTCCCTGAGACCCTTCGCCCAGGCGGTCCGCAGGTAGTCCTGGCGCAGCACCTCCAGCATCATGGTGCGCGCGATGCGCATGGTCCCGCCCGCCATCCCCATGCCCAGCACGACCGCGGGAATGAACAGTATCTTCAGGTTGCCGATCGGATCCTCGACGAATCGAAGGTACGTGAACGGCGGCGCATACCCCCACCAGATCGACGGATAGACGATCACCAGCGTTCCTACCCAGAAGCCCGGCACGGCGAGCGCGAAGATGGCGAAGCTGCGGCCGAGGTAGTCGCCGGGCGAATCCTGCCGCACCGCCGAGTAGATGCCGATCGGCAGGGCCAGCAGCTGGCTGATGATGAACGCGAGCAGACCGAGCTGGGCCGTGACCGGCCAGCGCGCGGCGATTTCCTCGATCACGGGCGTACGCCTCCACAGCGACTCGCCGAGATCGCCGCGCAGGATTATGCCGGTCATCCAGCTCCCGTATTGCGCCAGGAACGGGCGGTCGAGCCCCAATGAACGCTCGATCTCGACGCGCGCCGCGTTGATGTCGATCCGGTCGGGGCTCATCCCCATGTACTGGGCGACCATGGCGTCGACGATCGTGCCCGGCGTCAAGCGCATCAACGTGAACACCAGGAAGCTGGCGACCACTACGGTGACGACCGATAGCGCCAGCCTGCGGATGACGTATCCCTTGAATGTCCCGATGCCGGACCGGCGATCGCTCATCCCGATCGTTGCGCACCGTGCCGGCGCAGGAGCGCGGCCAGCCGGTCGTGGCCCATCTTGGCCGCCCATGCCAGCGGCGCCGCCCACGGCGCGGCGTCCGGTTCGTCGGCCGCCGCGCCGCGCTCGATCGCTCGATCAGCAGCCGGGCCAGCTCGTATCGGCCCCACCGGCAGGCCCAGCCGAGCGGCGTGGAGCGCAGCAGCGGGTCGCGCCGCGTCAGGTCGGCTCCGGCGTCCAGCAGCAGCGCCGCGAACGCGCCGCGCTCGTCCTCCGTGATCACCTGCCGTCCCCACGTCGAGCCGGCCCGATCGCGCTGCGTCCACCCGAACGACAGCACCGCGCAGTCGAGCAGCCGCCTGACGCCGTCGAGGTCGCCGCCGCGGACCAGGTCGAACAGCTCGTCGCCGCGCTGCGGATCGGCGCCGGCGCGGACGGCCCGCCGCGCCAGCACGTCGCGGATCAGCGCGGCGATGTCTTCGAAGCCGCGCTCCTCGGCCAGGGTCAGCGGCGACGTGGCCTCGCGGTGCGGGTAGATCCCCTTGTGCGGGTCGGCTCCGGCCTCCAGCAGGAAGCGCGTGCAGGCCGCGTCCCGGTTGAGCACCGCATAGTGGAGCGCCGTGTGCTCGTCGTCCTCGGCGCGGTCGAGCCGCACCAACTCGGGCCGTTCGGCCGCCAGCGCGCGCAGGGTGGAAAGTTCGCCCCGCTCGGCGGCCCGGAAGAAGCGCGCCGCGGCGGCGCGGCGAGCCCGTTCCGCCGCGGCGGCCGCCGTCTCAGCGCTCATCGCCGTCGCCGCCGATCGTGCCGCGCTCCTTGCGCGAGCCGAGCTTTTCGAGATTGGCGGCGGCCACCTCGCCCAGATCGAGGCCGAGCTCGGTACATATCTGCGCCAGGTACCAGAGCACGTCGCCCAGCTCCATCTTCAACGCCGCGCGGTCGGCGTCGGCGATGCGGCCGCCCTTGTCCCGGAACAGCTTCTTGATCTTGCCGGCCACCTCGCCGGCCTCATTGGCCAGCCCCAGCGTGGGGTAGACGATCGGATGATCGGTCCGCACCAGCCGCCAGGTGGCGCGCGATCGGCGTTGATAGGAGGCGAGTTCCTGGACATCCATCGGTGACGCGGGCAGGGTAGTGCCGGGCAGCAGCGTAATGCCGAGCATGAAGCGTCCGCAACGGTCCGCGCGGTGAAGCGGATCGGCGCGACCGTGTCGATCGCCGGCGGCGTGCGGAACGCCGTGACCAACGCCGTGGAGATCGGCGCCACCGCCATCGGCATGTTCACGCGCAATCCGCGCATGTGGAACCAGCGCCCGCTGTCCGAACCGGAGGCCGCCGCCTTCCGCGACGCCTGCCGCGAGCACGGGTTCGCGCCGCGCCACGTCCTGCCGCACGACAGCTATCTGATCAATCTGGGCAGCTCCGACCCGGCGGTGGTGGAGAAGTCGCGGGCCGCGTTCCTGGACGAGATGCGGCGCTGTCAGGCGCTGGGGCTCCGCTACCTCAACTTCCATCCCGGCGCCCCGAAGCGGGGCCTGTCGAAGGAGCGCTGCATCGACCAGATCGCCCGCTACGTCAACGAGACGCTGGCGCGGACCGAGGGGGTGGAGGCGGTGGTGGAGTCCACGGCGGGGCAGGGGACCAACGTCGGCGACACCTTCGAGGACCTGGCCGCGCTGCTCGAGCGGTTCGCCGACCGGGAGCGCGCCGGCGTCTGCCTCGACACCTGCCACCTGTTCGCGGCCGGCTACGACCTGCGCACGCGAGCCGGCTACGAACGGATGCTCGCCGAGTTCGATGCGGTCGTGGGCCTCCGCTATCTGCGCGGCTGGCACCTCAACGACTCCAAGGGCGGCCTGGGCAGTCACGTCGACCGGCATGCCCCGATCGGCGCCGGCCTGATCGGCCGCGAGCCGTTCGCGTGGATCGTGCAGGATCCCCGTTTCGAGGAGATGCCGCTGATCCTGGAGACGCCCGAGCCGGAGCGGTGGGCGGAGGAGATCGCCGAGCTGCGGCGCTTGGCGGGCGCTGCCGGCGAGCCGGGCTACAGGGGATCGAAGTAGGTCAGATCGGCGCCGTGGTTCTCCATCGCCGCCACCGCGTCGCCGGCGAGCCGCACGCGGATGTCGCGCGTGCGATGGCGCAGCACGATCTCCCGCTCGGCGAGCGGGAAGCGGATATCGATCGGGACGCCGACCGGCGGTTCGGCGATCAGCAGATGGGCGCCGGTCCAGGTGCGGCGCACGCCGCCGGGCTCGACGGCGACCTGCCGCCGGTCGACCCATGACGGCATGCGCACGTACAGGGGGCCGGGGACCTTGACCGTGACGCGCAGGCGGTCGTGCGTATAGGGCGATTCGACCGTGACGCAGCCGGTCTCCCGATCGAACAGCAGGTTCACCCGATGGCATCCCCGTTCGCTGCGGACCGCTTCGCGGACCACCTCGCACAGCGAGCCGACGCCGCCGCCGACGATGTCGGTGTTGAAGCTGATGCGGTCGGAATCGAGCGGCGCGTGCCCGTACGGCGCCGGAAACCCGAAGGCGCCCAGGTGGCGGTCGGCGACGCGGCGCAGCCCGTCGACGCCGTCCGGGTTGGGCGGGTCCTCGATGAAGCGGTTGTCGCGGAGTTGCGACGGCAGCAGGTGGCAGCGCGTGATGCGCTCGGCGTCCTCGAAGTACTCGGGGTAGCCCCGCCGCCCCAGGATCAGGGCGGTCTCCACGACGTCGCCGGTGTTGTTGATCTCGCCCCGGTCCGGGACCGCGGCGTCCCGGCTCGATTCGATGACCCAGCCGATCTCGTCGCGGATCTCGCGGAGGCCGCCGTCGTAGAACGCCTTGACCCGCGCGAGCAGCCGCGAGTCGTCGAGCAGATCGGCGAGCTGCGCCAGCGATGACATGACGCAGGTGGTCGAATGGGTGTGGTAGCCGAAGCGCTCGCGGTCGTAGGCCCCCGATTCCAGGAAGAACTCGCCGGTCGTCTTGTCCGCGAGTACGGCCGCCAGCTCCAGCGCCGGCCCGTGGCCGGACGCGCGGAAGTACTTGACCAGCGGTCCGATCGCGCGGGCGATACCGGTGATGAAGGTGCCGGTGATGAAGGTCTCGTCGCGCACCGCCAGCCGGCAGCGGTTGCGCAGGCGGTCGAAGTCCCAGCCGGAGCGCGGGCTGAACAGCTCGAACAGTTCGCGGATGCTCCGCTCGGCGAGCTCGCGGGCGCGGTCGGAGTCCCGATACTTCACCAGCGCGTACAGGGCGTGGAAGCCTTCGCGCACGTTGTGGGTGGTGAAGTTGTCGAGCGGGCCGCCGATCTCCGTGCGGTTCAGCGGCAGCGCGACCGCCCCGCCGTACGAGAAGAACGCGGCGTTGGCGTGCCTGTCGATCACGCCGGCCGGCACGGCGACGCCGGCCGCGTCCTCGGCGTTGAGCAGCGCGTTGAGATGGCGGCCGGGCACGTGCGCCTCGTCATGGACGCCGCTGAACCGCAACCGCGGGTTGGGGCGTGCCTCGGAGCCGAAGAAGGGGATGTCGCCGTCGTCGGCGTTGAAGACGCTGCCCATCATCCGGCAGCCCAGGCGGATGGCGTCGATCGGGTCGGTGGTGTTGACGCCGGTCAGTCGCATCGCTCGTTTCCTCCGTGCGCGGCCGGCTCCGGCGGCAGCGCGTCGAAGCCGAGCGCGCCGGCGATCGAGCGCGCCGCCGCCAGCACCGCCGCGTCCGCCCCCGCCGGCGCCGCGCACTGCAGGCCGAGCGGCAACCCGTCGTCGTCGAGCCGCGCCGGCAGCGACACCACCGGCGCGCGCACGTGGGTGAACAGCAGGTTGGCGCGCGGATCGCCGGTGATCGTCAGGTCGCGCGGCGCCGCGCCGGGCGCCGCCGGCGCCAGCACCACGTCGATGTCGCCGAACAGCGCCGCGAAGCGCTCCTGCGCATCGGCGCGCGCCGCGCAGGCGGCCGCATAGCGTTCCTGCGAGCGGCCGTCGGCCGCCTCCAGCACCGCCCGCAGCTTGGGCGGGTAGGCGCCGCGGTAGCGCTCCCAGAGCGCGGCGTGCGACCGGGCCGCCTCCACCTCGAAGATCGTCCGGTTGTCGCGGTAGACCGCGCCGAGCTCGGCCGGCAGGGTCACCGTCTCGGTGCGGATGCCGCGTTCGTCGAGGCGGTCGCGCGCCCAGCGGAGCGCGGCCGTCATCTGCGCGTCGAACGGCCCGCACCGGAGGTCTTCGACGATGCCGGCCACCGGCGGCCGTTCGGCGGGCGCCGCCGCGGACGCCTGGCGCGGCCGCACGGCGCGCCAGAGCGCGGCCATGTCGTCGACCGTGCGGGTGAAGAAGCCGATGGTGTCGAAGGTGGGGACCAG
Organism: Spirochaetia bacterium; assembly: GCA_965203515.1. Lineage (GTDB taxonomy): Bacteria > Spirochaetota > Spirochaetia > SZUA-6 > Bin103 > CATQHW01. The sequence continues at coordinate 1,225,558 of OZ241907.1, read as the reverse complement.
CGCGAAGCAGCCCGCCGTGGACACGGCGCCGTAGGACGGCTTGAAGCCGACCACTCCGCAGAACGACGCCGGCCGGCATACCGATCCGACCGTCTGCGTGCCGATCGCGGCGCGCACCATGCCGGTCGCCACCGCCGCCGCGGAGCCCATCGACGAGCCGCCCGGCGTGTGCGCGGGGTTCCACGGATTGCGCGCAGGCCCCGGGTCGAGATAGGCAAAGCTGGTGGTGACCGTCTTGGCAAGCGCGTACGCGCCCAGCTCGGTGAGCCGCGCGACGATGCGGGCGGACGCCGCCTTGGGCTCGGGCGGCAGGAAGTCGACGCCGCAGCGCGTCGGCTCGCCGGCTAGGTCGAGGATGTCCTTGACGCCGATCGCCCAGCCGGCCAGCGGCCCGCGGCCGGCCGACTCCGCCCGCCGCCGCGCCGCCGCGCCATCCCAGCCGACCAGCGCCCGCACGGTCGGCTCCCAGCGCTCGACGGCGCGCAGGTGGCCGGCGAACGCTTCGCCGGCCGCGCCGGAGCCGGTCATGCCGGAACCGGTCACGGGACCCGCCGCGCGGGAAGCGCCGCGCGGTCCGCGGCGAGCGCCGGATCGACGCTCAGCCGCGCGCGCCGCAGGTCCTCCACGGTCGGCGATCGGGTCAGCAGCATCACCGCGCGCAGCACCCGGCCGAGCAGCCGGATGCGCTGCGCGACCCGGCCGGCGCCGCCGGCGACGACGTCCTTGATGAATGGCAGGGCGATCGCGCCGATCTCGGCGCCCAGCGCGATCGCCTTGGCCAGGTCCTGGCCGCGGCGCAGGCCGCCGGAGGCGATGATCGATCCGGCCAGCCGCGGCTCGCCGCGCATGGCGGCCAACACGGCGGCGGTGGGGTTGCCCCAGTCGGCCAGCTCGCGCGCCGCTGCGGCGGCGTCGCCGTCGAGCCGCTGCGCCTCCACCAGGACCCAGTTGGTGCCGCCGGCGCCGGCGACGTCGACGTAGTCGGCGCCGGCGTCGACCAGCCGCAAGGCCGTGGAGACCGAGATGCCGAAGCCGGTCTCCTTGACGATCACTGGCAGCGGACAGCGCTCGGCGAACGCCGCGATCGCCGCCTCCAGACCGCGGAAGCCGCGATCGCCGCGGGGCTGAAACAGCTCCTGGCCGGGATTCAGGTGGAGCGCGATCGCCTGCACGCGCAGGCGGTGCAGCGCTTCGATGACCCGATCGTGGTCGATGCCGCGGAGCTGCGCGGCGGCCAGATTGGCGACCACCGGCACGTCCGGGGCCTCCGCCTTGACCGCGAAGTGGTCGAGCACCTCGGGGTTCTCCAGGCCCACGCGCATCGAGCCCAGGCCGACCGCGACCCCGCACGCCTGCGCGGCGGCGGCCAGCTCGCGGTTGGCGCGGCGGCCCTGGTGCGTGCCGCCGGTCATGCAGGAGATCATCAGCGGCAGCGCCAGCTCGGTCCCCAGGAAGCCGGTGGTGGTATCGACCTCGTCCAGGTCGAGCTCCGGCAACGCTTCGTGCTCGAACCGGACCAGATCGAAGCCGGCCGCGACGGCGCTCGAAATCGCCTCCTCGGGGCCGACGCATGCGTCGAGATGGCGCTGCTTGCGCGTCTGGATCGGCGAGGCGGAACGGGAACCGGGCACGGCGACGCGCCGAGTATAGTACACGGCCGATGCCGCCGCGCATGATCGTGCTCGCCTCCGGTTCGGCGGGCCGCCGCGAGCTGCTGCGGTCGGAGGGCGTGCCGTTCGTGGCCCTGCCGAGCGGGATCGACGAGGCGCCGCCGTCGGCGGCCGACTCCGCCCGGCCGCACGCCTATGCCCGCCGGCTCGCGCGCGGCAAGGCGCTGTCGGTCGGCGGCCGCCTGCAGGCGGTTCCGCCGCCTGCGGAGTGGGCGCGCGCCCCGGCGCGGCGGCCGCTGGTGCTGGGCTGCGATACCTGCATCGACCTCGACGGCGCCATCCTGGGCAAGCCGCGCGACGTCCGGCAGGCGGACGACTTCCTGGGGCGGCTGGCGGGCCGCGAGCACCGCGTGATCACCGGCGTCTGCCTGCTCGACGCCGAGACCGGCTCGGTCCGCGAGGCCAGCGCGGAGAGCGTCGTGCGGGTGCGGGCGCTGAGCCGCGCGGAGCGGCGCGCGTATCTGCGGACCGGCGAGTGGTCCGGGGCGGCGGGCGGGTACCGCGTGCAGGCAGGCGGGGCGTGCCTGGTCGATCGCATCCGGGGCTCGCGCAGCAACGTGGTCGGCTTGCCATTGGAGGCGCTGTATGGCATCCTTGGGGAAATCGATACGTCGCATAACCGCAACCAACCAAGGGGGACAACGTGGCGGTAGTCACGATGAAGAACCTCCTGGAGTCCGGCGTGCACTTCGGTCATCAGACCAAGCGCTGGGACCCCAGGATGCGCAGATACATCTTTGCCGAGCGCAACGGCATCCACATCATCGACCTGCAGAAGACGATCGCGGCCATCAAGAGCGCCTACGACGTCGTGCGCCAGGTCGTGCTGGACGGCAAGTCCGTACTGTTCGTGGGGACCAAGAAACAGGCGCAGCAATCGATCGAGCGCGAGGCCAAGCGCTGCCAGATGTTCTACGTGAACAACCGCTGGCTGGGCGGCATGCTCACCAACTTCTCGACCATCAAACGATCGCTGCTGAAGCTCAAGAAGATCGAGAAGATGGAGGTCGACGGCACCTTCCGCAACCTCACCAAGAAGGAGATCTCGCTGATGCTCAAGGAGCGTGCGCGCCTGGAGCGCAACCTCGGCGGCATCAAGGAGATGAAGGAGCTGCCCGGCGTCGTGTTCATCATCGACACGCGCAACGAGTCGATCGCCGTGGACGAGGCGCGCGCCGTCGGCGTGCCGATCGTCGCCGTGGTCGACACCAACAGCAATCCGGAGGGCATCGCCTATCCGATACCCGGCAACGACGACGCGATCCGCGCCATCAACCTGTTCACCCAGATCATCGCCAACGCCGTGGTCGAGGCGGAGAACGAGGTCGGTCTGGAGGTGATCGAGAACCTGCAGGACGACGAGATGTCCGAGGAGTACGCCGGCTATCCGGAGCAGGCGGCGGACGGCCGCACTCCGGAGGTCGATGCCGTGGAGACGGTCGCACTGGGCGAGGCGCTGCAGGCGGATGACGCCGGCGCGCCGGGACGGTTCACCGATCAGGACTATTCCGACTTCGATCCGTCCGCCTACGAGCGCGACGAAACGGCCGCCGAACCGCCGACCGAAGAAGAGACCGCCGGCATCGACGAAGACCGGCTCTACGAAGACCTGTGAGCGTCAGCGCCGCGGCGGTCAAGGAACTGCGCGCCATGACCGGCGCCGGCATGATGGACTGCAAGACCGCGTTGGTGGAGGCCGACGGCGACCTGCAGGCGGCGGAGCGCAAGCTGAAGGAGCAGGGTCTTGCGGCGGCGGCCAAGCGGGTCGGCCGCGCGGCCGATCAGGGGCGCGTGTTCGCGGTCGTCCGGGACGGCGGCGCCGCGCTGCTGGAACTGTCGAGCGAGACCGACTTCGTCGCCCGCAACGATCGGTTCGTGGAGCTGGGTCGGTCGCTGGCCGCCCACACCCTGGCGCATGACCTCAAGGAGCCGGACGACCACATGCGCCGGGCGATCGGCGACGCGGCGACCCGCATCCGCGAGAACATCGGCTTCAAGCGGTGCGCGGTGATGCCGGTCGACGCGGCGGCGGGAGAGCACGTCGCCGAGTACGTGCACGGCGAAGGATCGATCGGCGTGCTGGTCAAGGTGCGCACCGGAGGGAAGGTTGACGACCAGGTCCGGCAGACCGCCCACGATCTGGCGCTGCACGTGGCGGCGTTCGCGCCGCGCTTCCTGGAGCCGGGCGATGTCGACGCCGCCTACCGCGACGAACAGGAGCGTATCTTCCGCACGCAGGCGGAAGCGCTCGACAAGCCGGCGAAGGTGACCGAGAGCATCGTGCGCGGCAAGCTGAGCAAGCACCTGTCGGAGATCTGCCTGCTGGAGCAGGGCTTCGTCCGGGACGAGAAGCAGAAGGTGAAGCAGGTGCTCGCCGGGCTGGGGAAGCGCTTGGGCGATTCGGTGACCATCGCCGACTTCCGATACTTCAAGGTCGGCGAGCAGGGCTGACGAGACCGGCCTGACGAGCAGGATTGAGGAGTACACGCACATGGCTGACGCGACCGCCGACGCGAAGCGACGCATGACCAAGGCGATTCAGGCGCTGGAGTCCGAGTTCCGGACCATCCGCACCGGCCGGGCGTCGGCCTCGCTGTTCGACCGCATAACCGTGCGCTACTACGACCAGGACATGCCGCTCAATCAGGTCGCCACGATCACGGTGCCGGAAGCGCGCCTGGTCGTGATCCAGCCGTGGGACCTCACGCTGCTCGGCGAGATCGAGCGCGCGATTCACAAGTCCGACCTCTCCTTCAACCCCGGCAACGACGGCAAGGTGATCCGCATCGCCATCCCGCAGCTCACCGCCGAGCGGCGGCAGGAGATCGCCAAGCTGGCCCGAGCCGCCGGAGAGCGGGCGCGGGTCGCCATCCGCGGTGCGCGGCGCGACGCCAACGAAGCGATCAAGAAGGCTCAGAAGGGCGGCGAGACCGGCGAGGACGACGCGCGCCGCATGACGGCCGAGATCCAGAAGCTGACCGACGCTCAGATCGTCAAGGTCGGCGAGCTGGTGGAGCACAAGGAGCAGGAGATCCTGTCGATTTAAGGAGCCGGGTGTGCGGGGACGCGGGAGATCGCCGGAGCCCGACCGCCGGGAGACGGCCGGCCGCCTGCTCCTGTTTGCCGTCTCCGTCCCGTTCTTCATCGCCGTGACGCTGCTCCTGCCGGGACACCGGCACGTGGCGCTGGCCGTAGCGACTACGGTCGCCACCGCGTTCGCCGCGCACGAGGTGTTGCGCCTGATGCCGGGCGCGGCCCGGCCCCCGCTCGCGCGCGTCGCGGCGATCGCGGCGAGCGCGGGAGTGCCGGCGGTCACCTATCTGCAGATCACCGGCGCGCTCGGCCCGCATGCCATGACCGCATACCTGGCGGGCGGCGCCGGCGGGCTGCTGCTGCTCGGCACGGTGCCGAGCGCACGCCCGGCGGAGGAGCCGATCCGCGAGCGCTCGTCGGCGGCCGTGCTGGTGCTGCTGTATCCGGGATTGCTGGTCAGCTACGTCGTGAGGATGGCGTCGCTGGACCGTGCCGGCGAGGTGCTGCTCGCCTTCTTCATCCTGGTCTTCGGCACCGACATCGCCGGCTACCTGGCCGGCCGGCTCACCCGCGCCCGCCCCTGCGGTCTGCCGGTCAGCCCCAACAAGACGGTGGTCGGGTTCGCCGGGTCGGCGGTCATGGCGCTGGCGCTGGGGGCGGGGGTGACGCGGCTGTTCCCGGAGGCGCTGCCGCTCGGCCCGGTCGCGGCGCTCGGTCTGGGGGCGGCGGTGGGGACCGCGACCATCGCCGGGGATCTGGTGGAGTCGGCCATCAAGCGGGCGGCCGCGGTGAAGCACTCCGGCCGCCACGTCCCGGGGCGCGGCGGCGTGATGGATTCGATCGACTCGATTCTGCTGGGCGCTCCGGTGTTCTACGCGGTAGTGGCGTGACGGTGTTAGCTTAACGGCGTGGACACGGTGCTCACCGTCGCCTTCGGCGTGATCGGGCTCGGCGTGATGATTCTGGTGCACGAATCGGGCCATTTCCTGGCGGCGCGCGCGGCGGGCGTGCACGTCGAGATCTTCTCCATCGGTTGGGGCCGGCGGCTGGCCGGGGTGCAGCGCGGCGGCACGTGGTATCAGCTTTCGTGGTTCCCGTTCGGCGGCTACTGCAAGATGCGCGGCGACGAGGTGCTGCGCGGCGCCGCCGGGGACGACTGGACGCCTGCCATGACCGAGCCGGGCGCCTTCTTCGCGGCCAGCCCCTGGCGCCGGATCGCGATCGTCGCCGCCGGACCGCTCGCCAACCTTGCCTTCGCGGTGCTGGTGTTGGCCGTCGTGGCGTGGACCGGCTTCACGATCCGTTCGCCCGACAACCGCATCGTGGTGCCGGTCGATCGGGACTCGCCGGCGATGAGCGCGGGGCTGCGGACCGGTGACCGCATCGTCGCCATCGACGGGCAGCGCGTGCGCAGCTTTCAGGACATCATCCGGGAGGTATCGCCGGCGCCGGAGCGTGAGCTGCGGATCACGGTGGAACGGGGCGGCCGCGCGCTCGCGGCCGCCGTCACGCCCGCGCTCGACGCGGAGTCGCGGACCGGACGGATCGGCGTGTACGCCTGGATCGACCCGGTGATCGGCGCGATCGAGGACGACGTGGTAGTGGACGGCGCGGTAGTGGACGGCGCCGGCTCCTCCCGACTGGCGGTCGGCGACCGCATCGTCGCCGTCGATGGAGTCGCCGTCGCCCACACGGTCGACCTCCACGAAGCGCTGCGGCGGAGCGGCAGCCCGGTCGAGCTCACGGTCGAGCGGAGTGGGCGATCCGTCACGGTGCCGCAGGCCTGGGCGGTGCGCGCCGGGGGCGTCGAGTTGGCCGGCGCGCGCCTGCTGATCCCGGAGATCCGCTACCGCGAGCCGGCTCCGGTCCCGGCGCTGGGAGCGGCGCTCCGGGAGGTGGGGCGCACCGTACGGGCGACGGTCGAAGGGATCGGGCAGCTGTTCAGCGGCGGCATGCGCGACGCGGTCGCCGGCCCGCTCCGGCTCACCTACTACATGGGCGCGGTGGCGACCGGCGGCCTGCAGAACGGACTGGCCGCCGGCATCACCGACTTCCTGCGCTTCCTGAGCGTGATCAGCGTCGTGCTGTTCCTGATGAACCTGCTGCCGATCCCGGCGCTCGACGGCGGTCACATCGTGCTGTACGGCGTGGAGTTGATCCTGGGCCGGCGCGTCAAGCCGGCGGTGGTCTATCGCATCCAGACGATCGGCGTGTCGGTGCTGATCCTGGTCGCGATATCGGTAACGCTGAGCGACATCCTGTTCCTTGCGGGACAGCGTTGAGCGCGTCCGGGCCGACACCGTCGAGGGCCGATTCTGCGGTTCGCCGCGCCGCCGCGGCGGCGCTCCTGGCGCTGGTGACCGCGGCGGCCGGGGCGGAGCACCGGCAAACCGTGGGGGCGTCCGGCTCCATCCCCCCCGGCGGGCTGTGGTTCGACACCGGTCACCGGGGCGCGGTGACCCATCTGGCGCCGTGGCGCGGCGGCGATCTGCTGATCTCCGCCGGCGCCGACGGGACCCTGCGGGTGTGGGATCCGGGCGACGGAGCGTTGCGGCGCTCGTTGGCGCTGGCCGGCGGCGTGCCGTCGGCGCTCGTGGCGCACCCCCGGCTGCCGCGCGCCTACCTCGCGCTCGGCGGCGCGGACGGCGAACGGGTGGCGGCCTGGGACTGGGAACGGGATCGCGCGCTGTTCAGCGTACCGCAGGACGATCGAACGCTGTTTCTGGGATTGTCGCGCACCGCGCGATCGCTGCTCGTCGGCCGCGCCGCCTTCGATGGCCTGTGGCTCCTGGACCCGGCGACCGGCGATCGGCAAGCCGGGCTGGAACGGGGGACCGGCATCGTCACCTTCGCGGTCAGTTCCCGCGACGAACAGACGGTGCTGACCTACCAGCCGTCGGGATCGCTGACCTATCGGAGCCGCGCCACCGGGCAGATACGGCAGAGCCTGCGGGTACCGGCGGACCTCACCGGTCTGGGACTGAGCGCCGACCGGCGCTACCTGATCGGCCGCGCCGGGGAGTGGCTGGTGTCGGTCGACGCGGTAGACGGCGCGGCGATCGACCGGCGGCGCATCGACGGCCTGCGGCTGATGGCGCTCTGGGACGCCGCCGGCCGGGTGCTGGCCATCGCGGAGGACGAGCACGGCCCGGCGCTGCACGTGCTGCCGGTGACGGCCGGCCGCTTCGAGGACGCCGTGCTGACGCGGCGGGTGGCGGGCGCGCCGGCGGCGTTGTCGTACGGTCGAGAGGCGGTCTACGTCGGCTTGGCTGACGGGACGATCCTGGCGCTCGACCTGCGTGCATCCGATCCGGCGTTCGCGGTGCTCGCCCGCGATGAACGGCTGGCGATCATCGACGTGGCGGTGACCGGCCGCACCATCGCGCTCGGGACCGAGGCCGGCGTGGTCACCGTCACCGGCGACTTCGTCCTCGGCGCGCCGCTGTGGCTCGCCGCGGGGGAGCGAACCGATATCGAGGCGCACGTGTTTCCGCGTCCGTTCGGACCGGACGCGGACCGCCGGGCGCGGGTCACGGCGCTCGACACCGACCGCGTGCTGGTCTGGTCGGCCGCCGAGGAACCGGGTATCGCGGTGCTGCACCTGCAGGAAGACCGGCTCGACCCGCCGCGGCGCGCGCTGGCGGCGCCCCTGGCGAATCTCGACGTCGCCGGCGGGACGATCGCGGCGGTCGACCGCAGCGGCGAGGCCGCGCAGCTCACGGTGCGGGCCGGCGCGTTCGCGGACCCACCGGATACGCAATCGGGCGCGCCCGATGCGCAATCGGCCGCGCCCGATACGGGATCGGCCGCGCCGGACTCTGCCGTGTTCGAGCCGCTGTTCACCGCCAGGATTCCCGGCGCGGCCGACGTGGTGGCCGGCGAGCGGAACGGCGCGCCGGTCTTGATCGCCGCGGTTTCCGGCTTCGGCGCGTCCGGCGCCTCGATCGTGACCGTCGCCGCGGCGACCGGTGAGACGGTGGCGATGCCCGATCAGCGCAGCTTCGTCTACGATCTGGAGTACGACGCGCGGTCGGCGGCGCTCTACTCGCTCGGCGTGCACGAAGGCGCCGTCAGCCGCACCACGCTGACACGGCACGCCGGGCCCGGTCTGGAGCAACGCCGCACGCTGTTCGTGGTCGGCGGCGAAGACCTGCGCGGCTCGGTGGCGATCGAGGCGGCCGGAGGACCGATCTTCTTCTCGCTGGCCGGGCAGGTGCGCACGTGGGACGGGCGGCGCGTGCGGGCCTTGCAGGCTACCGGCCGGGCAGCCCGGCGGGTGACGGTCCACCGAGGGCGGGTCTACGCAGCCAACGCCGACGGCACGCTCAGCGTCTGGTCGGCGGACACGTTGGCGCACCACCTCGACCTGCGCGTCTGGCGGGACTTCGAGTGGCTGGTGACCTCTCCCGACCGATACTGGACATCGGCGGGCGGCGCCCGCTACGTGCGCGACGATCCCCTCGGAGCTACGCCTCGATCTCTCCGTGCTGATATGACTCGAACCGCACGAACCGGGGGATGAACGCCAGCTTGACGTCCTCGGTGGGACCGTTGCGCTGCTTGGCAACCATGAGGTCGGTCTCGATCCGCGGACCTTCCGGTTCACGCTCCCGGTGCAGGAACATCACCACGTCGGCATCCTGCTCGATGGAGCCGGATTCACGCAGGTCGGCCAGCGCCGGCCGCCGCCCTTCGGTCTCGCGGCGCACCTGCGAAAGCGCCACCACCGGGATGTCGAGCTCCCGCGCCAGCGCCTTCAGCGAACGTGAGATCTCCGCGATCTGCTCGTGGCGCGGCAGGTCGAGATGCTCGGAGGTGACCAGGGTCAGGTAATCGATGAAGATGATGCGCACTTCGTTCCGGGCGCGCATGCGGCGCGCCTGGGCGCGCAGGTCGAGCAGGCGCAGTCCCGGCGTGTCGTCGATGTACAGCGGCGCGTCGTAGATGCGTCCCGCCGCCTCGGTGATCTTCTGCCAGTCCGACGGGTTCAGCAATCCCGAGCGGATGCGCGTCGAATCGATCCGCGCCTCGCCGGCCAGCACGCGCTGCATCACGGCGAAGCCGGACATCTCCAAGGTGAACAGCCCGACGGCGACCGGCTGATCCGCCCTGATCGCGATGTTGGTCGCCATCGACAGCGCGAGCGCGGTCTTGCCCACCGACGGGCGCGCGCCGATGACGATGAACTCCGACTCCTGGAAGCCGCTGGTGAGCCGGTCGAGATCCGGATAGCCGCTGGGGACGCCGGTATAGGCGGCGCCGGAGCGGGAGATCGCTTCGATCTTGGCCACGGTTGGACTGATGATCTCCCGCGCGCTCCGGTACGAGCCGGCGAGCTGCTGGTCGGACAGGTCGAAGATGTGCTGTTCCGCAGCGTCGATCACCTCGCGCACGTCGCGGCCGGCGTTGCGTGCGTCGGCGGAGAGTTCCGCCGACAGCGCCAGCATGCGCCGGCGCAGGCTGCATCCCTGCACCAGGCGCGCGTAGTATTCGATGTTGGCGCTGGTCGGCACGCCGGAGGTGAGCCCGGAGACATACGAAGCGCCGCCGCTCGCGTCCAGAGCTGCGGTGCGTTCCAGCTCGTCGGTGAGCGTGATCAGATCGACCGGGTCGCTGCGGTTGAACAGCGCGACGATCGCCTCGAAGATCCGGCGGTGGGCGGGGCGGTAGAAGTCATCCGGCCGCAGGTAGCGCAGGACCACCGGCAGCGCTTCCTCGTTGAGCAGCAGCGCGCCGAGCGCCGCCACCTCGGCTTCCTGGTTGTGAGGAGGGACCGAGTCGCGAAGCCCTCCGTCAGCCACGGGAGCCGACTAAGACCGGGCGGGGTCTATGCGTATCGAGAGCGTGGCCACTTCGCTGTCGTAGAGCCGTACCGCCGCGCTGTGCTCGCCGGTGGTGCGCAGCGAATGGCCCGGCACGTCGATGCGGCGGCGTTCGATGCCGTAGCCGAGCTTGTCGAGCTCGGCGGCGATGTTCGCGTTCGAAATCGATCCGAACAGCTTGCCGGTCTCACCGGCGGCCACCTCGAACACCAGCAGCTCGCCCTCCAGGCGCTCCTTGAGGCTGGCCGCGTCGGTGCGCTTCTGCTTCTTGCGCCCCTCGATCTCGGCGGCGCGGCGCTCGATCGCGCGCACGTTCTCCGGCGTGTGCGGCAGGGCCAGTTGCCGGGGAATCAGAAAGTTGCGCGCGTAGCCGGGCTTCACCTCGTGGACGTCACCCTCTTCGCCCAGACCGACGACGTCGGCATTCAGAATCACCTTCATCAGGCACCTCGCATCAGGTATCGGACCGGATCGCGCCGGTCGAGTTCACGGTCGTTCGCTATTCGTCGTCCCGATCCGGGCCCCCGGCCTGCAGGCGCTGCCGGTAGGGGACCCAGATCTCGGAAGCTCCGAACGCGGCGATGATAAGCAACAGCCACGACAGTGCAAAGACGCCGATGATCAGCAGCACGCCGATCACCAGACCGGTCGTGGTGCCGGAGTGGCCGTAGCGGGCGCCGAACGCCCGTATGATCGCGATCCCCTGGATGCCGAACACGAACGCGGCCACGAGGCCCGCGTTCCAGGCGACCGCGGCGAGCAGTTCCAGACCGGTCTGGTCGAGCGCTCCGGTCTGATCGAGGGCCACCACGGCCAAGCTCCCCGCCAGCACCCATACGAGCCGGTCGGGAGCCCGGAACAGCGTCACCGGCCGGAGCGGTGACGGCATCCGTGCGCTGCGGGCGCCCACGGACGTGCCGATCCACCACTGGGCGGTGAGGAACACGAAGTAGATCAGCAGATAGCTCCGCAGTATGCCGGGGGTCATTTCCCGGAAGGAGGCGGCCATGGCTCGCGCGCCGGTCACCGTGTCGGCGGCCAGCTCTTCGCCGAGCGAAGCGGAGGTGCTCTGCGCCCAGTTCAACAGGATCGACTCCGCCGCGGTGCCGGCGATCTCCAGAAACCCGCCCATCAGCGGCGCGGTGACGACGCCGGCGGCGACGGTGGCGCCCATCAGCCGGTACAGCGCGCGGTATTGACCGAAACGGGGCGCGGCGATCGCGTACAGGCCGCCGATCAACAGGATCAGCACCACGGCCTCGGCGCGCATCAGGCCGGAGGCGACCTGGTCCGGCAGTCCCGCCAAGCCGGTCAGCAGTCGGAACGAGACCGCAACGATCCCGAACAGCGCCGCTCCGTAGCCGAATGCCGCGATGCCGCGGCGGACGAGCAGCGCCTGCAGCGGCACGAGGCAGAACAGCGGTCCGATCAGGGGAATGACCAGATAGCTGATCGCCGCGACGACCGCCAGCAGGACCACCTCGATCCAGTAGGAACGAACGGCGCGCGCGTCGTCGGCGTCACTCATCGTTTCCGAACCCGGTGCATCGGACGGTCGCGGGAATCAGGCGGGCATTGATCAGGGCATCGATCAGGTCGATCAGAAGGGTATTTCGTCCCCGAGATCACCGGACTGACCCTGGCCGCCGGACTGACCCGGGCCGCCGTACTCATCCGGGCCGCCATACTCACTCTGGCCGGCAGGCTGACCCTGGTCCGCTCCCATCCGATCGGCGGACGCCCGCGGCCCGGTCGCGCCGCCCGATCCTGCGCCATCGCGCCCGCCGAGCAGTTGAATGTTGCGCGTGAAGATCTCCACCTTGCTGCGCCGTTGCCCGTCCTGCTCCCATCGATTCTGCCGCAGCTCTCCCTCCAGGCCGATCTGCTTGCCTCTCGTGAGGTACGGCGACAGGGACTCGGCGGTCTTGCCCCAGACGACCGCGTCGAAGAAGTGGGCTTCGTCGACCCACTGGTCGTCGCGGCGCCGGCGGGTGTTGATCGCCAGGGAGATATTGGCCACCGCGCTGCCGCTGTTGGTGTATCGCAGCTCCGCATCGCGCGTGAGGCGCCCGACGAGGACCACGTGATTGATGTCCATCTCACGCCTCCTTACGGACGATGAGGTACTTGAGGATGTCCGGCGCAAGCTGCAGGGCCCGCTCAGCATCGCGGAGCGCGGTCGGCTCGGACGCTATCTCATAGTGGACGTAGCGGCCGCGGTCGGCCTTCTTGATGGTGTAGGCCAGCGGCCGCTCACCCATGTCTTCCTCGGCCACGAACGTGCCGCCGGCCTTGGTGAAGACCTCTTTGACCAATACCTGGCCGCGATCGACGGAATCGGCTTCCGGTTTGAATATGAACGTAGCTTCGTAGACGCGCACGACAGTGCCGAAGGATAGCACCCGGGGGCGCTCCAGTCAACTGCAGTTCCACGATCCTTGCGCCAGGTGCCAGCAGACGCGGCCGACCGTACCCTCACCGAGCGGCCGGAGCAGGATCAGGTAGTCTCCCGGCGGCAAGTCGAAGCGGCTGACGTCCGCTGCCTGCGGCGCCGCCCGGCGCATGGCGGGCACGTGGAGCACCTCGACTTCCGCCGATGCCGCCGACGTCGACGCCGACTCCATCGACAACTGATAGACGTCCCGGCTGATGATCCGCAGCGTGTGGTGCTTGAGCGAGCCGAGCTCGGCCTGCTCGACCCACGTCTGATCCGCGAACGCGCGCGGCGGTGAGACCGGCTCGAAGGCGACCGAATAGCGCAGTCCCGGATCGGCCTCCGGGGCGTCTATCCGCAGGACCGGCAGGTCGGCGCCGATGAACAGCGCGCCGACCTGCTCCCCGGCGGCGGACGGCACGAGCTGCAGGAACGCCGGTTCATCGCGCGTGCGATGCAGGCTGGCCCGCAGCGTTTCCGCAGCCGACGTGACCGTCACGCCGTAGAATCCGGGGTCGGCGGTGAGCTGCAGCCACTCCGGCGGCTGCCGCATCAGCCGCTCCTGCGACTCTCCGGATTGCAGCTCCGTCGCCTGAGCGAGCGCTTCGGCACCTCCCGCCCCCTCCGCTGCCGGCGCCGAGCCGCTCGGCGGCAGGACGGCTTCCGGCTGCGCGCCGGGTTCGGCGGGGCCGGCCGCTTCCGCAGGCTCGGGCGACGTGCTGACGGCGAGCGCGTAAGCGCCGGTCGTCGCGGCGTTGGCAGCCAATATCTCGATCAGGTAGGCGCCGGCCTCCAGCACGCCGCTGAACCCGCGGTCGTGCACGCCGATCGGGACGGCGTTCCCGGCCAGGTACAGGGCGATGAGCGTTTCGATCTCCGCTTCGATCGCCACGGTGACCGCGGCTGCCGCCGGCAGCGACAACTCGAAGCGGTCGCGGTCGTCGTCGGTGAGGGTCCGTTCGAAGCGGACGTCCTCCACCGCGGGTACCGGCACCTCGAATCCGGGGGCGTCGTCCGGCTCGTAGGCGTCTTCCGGCAGGCCAGGCGTCGGGTCGGCCGGGGGCGGTGCCGGCGGTGCCGGCGGCGCCGGAGCGGCGAGCGCTTGCGCGGGGGGCGGCTCCGGCGGCGTCGGCGCCGGGAAGCGATCGGGCGGGGGTTGCGGCGGCGCCGGGCGGTCCGGGGCCGGTTCGGGCGGCGGGGGTTGCGGCGGCGTCGGGCGGTCCGGGGCCGGTTCGGGCGGCGGAGGTTGCGGCGGCGTCGGGCGGTCCGGGGCCGGTTCGGGCGGCGGAGGTTCCGGCGGCGTCGGGCGGTCCGAGGCCGGTTCGGGCGGCGGAGGTTCGGGCGGCGCCGGGCGGTCCGAGGTCGGTTCGGACGGCGGGGGTTGCGGCGGCGCCGGGCGGTCCGAGGCCGGCTCGGACGGCGTCGGGTCCGGGCGTCCCTCCTCCGGGACCGGGAGCGTCAACTGCGGCGCGTCGGGCTCCAGCCACGTGTCGGGTTGCAGCAGCGCGGAAATGGCGGCAGAGCGCGGCATGTCGACCAGATCGGCATCGACCAGCAGGCCGTCGCGATCGAGGATCCGGACCAGGGCGGTCACGTGGTGATCGAACGGCTGCAGCTCGACCACGACGCGCACCGCGGCTGCCGTGGGAGCGCTGGCGGTCGGCTGCTCGAGCAGGCGGGTCTTGAGGTAGTGGCGCACCAGCGTCACTTGCAGCACGCCGCGCAGCCGAGCGCCGAGCCGCGTCCGGCGTTGCTCGTCGGTCAGCACCGGTTCGACGTACAGGATCGTGTGGGTCTGATCGGGCACCGCGCGTGCGACCACGGCGGCGACCTGCTGCGCCGCGCGTTCCACGGTCTGACGGGCGGGCGCTTCAAGCTCCTGGGCAGAGGCCGCGAACGAACCGAGCGCCATCCACACCATCCACAGGACCGGCAGCGCAACGATCCGCCAGCGGCGGAGCCGGCTCAGAACCACGTCCATCCGTGCGGCCGCGGCAGGGGTATCGGGTCGGGTGCGGGTTGGGAGCGCTGCAGCGCCGCCCAATCCGCCTGCAGATCGTCGACGAACCATCGGTCGTTCTCCTGGATCAGATACAGTTCGGCCGCAATGCTGCCGAGCGGGCCGGACAGACGCGCGCGCAGAAACGCCGTGTCGCCGGTCCGTTCCACCATGCCGAGCCGGAAGCTCGACAGCGTCACGCCGCGGCGCAGGTGGTGGCCGATCGATGCCGCCACGTGGACGCGTGCCGCGGCGGAGAGCGGCGCGTCGTTCAGGCCGCCGCTCCGCACCGCCGCAAGCAGCCGTTCAACCGCGGTCAGCGCGGCGCGTTCGCCGGCCGCGGCGTTCAACTCGTCGGCCAGCGGGCCGATCATGGCGTCTTCCGGCAACAGCCGGCGGAGCGGGCGGTAGGCGAGCAAGCCGGAGGAACCGACCGCAGCCGGCTGCCGGTCGGTCGACGGCCCGCCCGAGTGATCGCCGCGCCCCTCGTCCACCGGAGCGGTCTCCGCGGCCTGTTGCGCCGGCGCCGCGGACGGCGCGTCCGCTCCTGCGGATGCGCCGCCTCGGGAACGCGCGCACCCCTGAGCCACCAGCATCATGCTCAAGAGTACGCAGGGCAGGGATGCTCGGGCCCGGCGGATCACGCCGCACGCTAGCCGGTTTTCGCGCCGCGGGTCAAATCCTCCGATGGCCGGAGCGACCGGCGCACGTGGTAGCTTTGGCGCGTGCCGCTGAACGCCGCCCGCGTCGTGCGCGACGTGCTGGCCGAGTTCACCCGACCGGTCCGAGACCCTGTGTGGCAGAACATCGAGCTCAGCCCCGGCATGTCCCGGCTGGCGCAGACCGCGCCGTTTCAGCGCCTGCGGGACATCCGCCAGCTCGGACCGGTCTACCTGGTCTATCCGGGCGCCACGCACACTCGCCTGAACCACTCGCTCGGCGTCATGCACCTGGCCGGGCGCATGATCGCCGCGATCGCCGAGCGGTCGCCGGAGTGGCGCATCGAAGCGGAGGAGGTGCGCGCGTTTCTGGCGGCCACCATGCTGCACGACCTGGGTCACTACCCCAACGCCCACTCGCTCAAGGATCTGGCGGTCGCCCGCCACGAGACGCTGACCGCCGAGCTGGTACAGGAGGGGGAGGTGGCGCGGACGCTGCGCGACCACGTGCGCGCAGCGCCCGAACTGGTGGCGGCGATCATCGACGTCGACCGCACGCACCCGGCGCCGAGCCTGCCGTTCCTGCGGGCGCTGCTGGCCGGCGTGCTCGATCCCGACCGTCTGGACTACCTGAGCCGGGACGCCTTCTTCTGCGGGGTGCCGTACGGGATCCAGGACGTCGACTTCGTGATCGGGGAGATGCGGCGTTCAGCGTGCGGGCGGGTGGCGATCACGGAGCAGGGAACGTTGGCGGTGGAGAGCCTGTTGTTCGCCCGCTACCTGATGTACCGGGCGGTCTACTGGCACCGGACCGTGCGCATCGCCACCGCGATGATCAAGCGCGCGGTGCTGCTGGGCATGCGGGACGGACGGATCCGGCGGCCCGAACTGTACGGCCTGACCGACTCCGGGTTCCTGCGCCTGCTCGACGCCGGGCGCCACCCGGCGTTCGCCCTGGTCGGCGCCGTGCACGCCCGGCGCCTGCACCGGCAGGCGTTGCGGGTCCGCTACGACCGGCGGCGCGACGGCCACCGCGGTCTGGAGCGCCCGCAGGACCGCATGCAGGCGGAGAGCCGGCTGCGCGACGCGGCGGCCGCGGAGTTGGGCCGGCCCGTCGCCGAGCATGAGGTGCTGATCGACGTGCCGGAGCGCAACAGCTTTGCCACCGACCTGCTGGTGCAGCCGGAAGACGGCTCGGAGCCGGTCCCCTTCGCGCAGGCGCATACGGTGTTCGGACCGGACGTGGTGACCCGCTTCGGAGAGACGCTCCGATCGATCGCCGTGATCGGCTCGCGGCGACCGGGGCTGGATGCCGCGCTCCGCCGGGTCGCGCCGGCGGTGATCGGCGCCGGGTGACGGGCGGGGCGCGCCGGCGGGGCTGCGCGCCGCGCTGGCTGCGCGCCGGGCGCCGTCGTCCGTACCGGACGCCGCGCCTGCGGTATACTCCGTCCCATCCCCCTCACGGACAGGCGATGCACGCATGATCCCCTACGTTGCGCAGATCGGTATCGGCCGCGCCCGGCCCGGCCGCCTCCTGCCGGGCCGGGCCGCGATCGCCGCCGTGGCGCTGGCGGCCGGCTGCGCCGCGGCCCTTGCGCAGGACGGCGGCGAGTCCGAGGACCCCGCCGCGGCGTCCTCGGCGCAGGACGGCGGCCAGCCCGGCGACTTTGCCGTGGGAGCGGCCATCGGCCTGGGTGTGGAACACGTCCCGGGTGACGGCGCCGCCGGCGTCACCTGGCAGTCGGCGACCCTGGCCCCGGAGCTGACCGCCGGCCGGTTCCGCCTGGGGCTGGCCGTCAAGCTCCGCTTCCGGTTCGACGGCGGTCCGGACGGGCGCACGTGGGAGATACGGGACGAGGACTGGCGCCCCGACCCGGCCGTGCCGGGCCGTTCGTTCTTCGACCTGTACCTGCCGATCATCCGCTACGCGCACTACGGACTGGAAGGGGAGCCGTTCGTGGTCCGCCTCGGTTCGTACGACTACGCCTCGCTCGGTTCCGGGTTCGTGGTCGGCGACTACTCCAATACGCGCCTGCTGCCGGCGCGCCGGCTCTTCGGCGTGGACCTCGACGTGGACGGGGCGGTGTTCAACTTCCCGGTGCTGGGGCTGGAAGGGGTCATCGACCACCTGCCCGCCGCCTACCTGAGAGCGGGCCGGCTGTGGGGACGCCCGTTGTACCCGCTGGGACTGCCGCTGCTCTCCGCCGTGCAGGTGGGGGTCACCGCCGCGGCCGACTACTCACCCTTCCAGCACGACCCGACCGGCCCGGATGCGACCGATCAGGTGAACGTGTCGGCGCTCGGCGCCGACGTGGTGGTGCCGATCGTCGCCTATCCGTCGTTCACCGCCGCCACCCATGGCGACGTGGTGTTGCTGGGCACCTCCGAAGCGGACTCGCGGTCGATCGGCACGACGCTGGGTGTCCGGGGCAATGCGATCGAAGCGATCCGCTACGGATTCCAGCTCCGTCTGACCGACGACCGCTTCCTGCCGGTCTACTTCGACCAGGACTACGATCTGCTGCGGGCCGACAAGTACCGCGCGTTGCGCGCGGCGGAGTCGGCGGCGAACGGGACCGGCGCGCTCGAGGGGCTGGTGCACCTCGGCTGGGCTGCCCGGTTCGGCCTGTCGCTGCTGGACCGGCGCATCGACTTCGACCTCGGTCTGGCCGGACCGCTCACCGGCGAGCGCGGCGCGCTGGCGGGCGTTCCGCACGCGATCCCGAGCGGATTGCAGGTGCAGGGCCGCATCGGCGTCCGCGACATCGGAATCGAGGGGATGTCGGTCGCCTTCGACTATCGGAAACGTGACCTGGACGGTCTGGGCGATCTGTTCGATGCCGAACACCTGTCGCTCGGCACGTCGCTCAGCTATCGGACGGGGAGTACGGTGCTCACCGTCTCCTATCGCGGCCACTATGACCCGGCGGCCGCCGGCCTGGTCGGCGCGCCGTCCGTGGAAAGCTGGATCAAGCCGTTCTGACTCGATTCCGGCAGCGCATGCCCTCCCGCAGCGCCGGAGCGTAGCCGTGGGCCGCATCCGCGTCCTCACCGAGGAGACCGCCCGGCAGATCGCCGCCGGCGAGGTGATCGATCGGCCGTACTCGATCGTTCGCGAGCTGCTCGACAACGCCATCGACGCCGGGTCCCGGAACGTGCGGGTAGAGGCCGTCAAGGGGGGGCTGGAGCGCATCCGCGTGGTCGATGACGGCTCCGGCATGGATGCGGAGGACCTGCGGTTGTGCACCGTGCGCCACGCCACGTCGAAGATCGCCCGCCACGAGGACCTCACGCGGGTGCGCACGCTGGGGTTTCGCGGTGAGGCGCTGGCCAGCATCGGCGCCTGCAGCGTGCTGTCGGTCACCTCGCGGCGGCCGGATGGGCCGGCCGCTCACCGCGTGGCGGTCCGCTTCGGCCGGGTCGAGGCGGTGCGGCCGAGCGCCGGCGTGCCCGGCACCGCCGTGGAGGTGTCGTCGCTGTTCTTCGAGTTGCCGGCGCGGCGGCGCTTTCTCAAGAGCCGCGGCGCGGAGACGGCGTTGTGCCGGCGCACGCTGGTCGAGAAGGCGCTGCCACACGCCGGCATCGGCTTCGAGTTCGCGGTCGATGGCAAGCGGGCGCTGACGCTGCCGGCCGCGTCGCCGGTCGACCGGGCGGCGGCCGCCGCCGGACTGGACGCGGCCGACTTCACGTGCCTTGAGGGCGGCGGCGACGGCCTGCAGGTGACGGCGGTGGCGGCGCGACCCGAACGGGCGCGGCGCGACCGGTCGGGGATCCACGTCTATCTCAACCGCCGGCGCATCCACGACTTCGGCCTTTCCCAAGCGGTCGAGTACGGCTACGGCGAGTTTCTGCCGGGCGGCCGGCACCCCGTGGCATTCCTGTTCGTCGACATCGACCCGGAGCTGGTCGACTTCAACGTGCACCCGGCCAAGCGCGAAGCGCGGTTGCGCCGCCCCGGCGAGCTGCATCGGGCGATCAGCGCGACCCTGCAGCGCGAGGTACGGTTCTGGCAGTCACCGGCGAGCGGCGAGCAGGCTTCCCGTCCGCCGGATCGGACCGGCACCCCTGCCGGCGCCATGCTGGCCGACGCGGCGCCGGCGGTCCCGGCGCTGCCGGCGCTGACGCCGCGCCCGCCGGCCGGCGCGCGAATCGCCGACCGGCCGCCGCCCGGCGGTCCGCCGCCGCCCGTCTCGGCCGGGGTCGATGCCGGCGCCTGGCGCGGGCGCGCGCCGGACCCGGACGCCCCGGTGCGGTACCTCGGTCAGGCGTTTCAACTCTTCCTGGTCGCCGAGGTCGGCGATCGCATCTACTTCGTCGATCAGCATGCCGCTCACGAGCGGGTGCTGTACGAACGGCTGCGCCTCGGCAAGATCGACCGGCAGAAGCTGATGGCCGGCCCGTCGGTCGAGCTGTCGCCCGAACAGGAAACGGAGTTGCGCGGATTCCTGCCCGACCTGGAGCGGTGCGGGTTTCGCCTGCAGGCCGAAACCGGCGGGCGCTATCGGATCACGGAGATACCGGCCGCGGCGGCCCGTCTGCCGGCCGGCCATCTGTGCCGCTTCGTCCGCCTGTGCGCGGGGACGCCGGAGGACTGGGATCGCGACCTGTACAGCGGCTTGGCGTGCCGGCTGGCGATCAAGGAAGGGGAGGTGATCGACGACCGGTCGGGCCAGCGGCTGCTCGAACGCTCCTTTCGCATCGACCCGCAACGCTGCCCGCACGGCCGGCCGCTCTGGTTCGAGATCAGCCGCGCGGCGCTGGAAGGCTCGGTAGGTCGACCGGCCCGTTGACGCGCGCCGCGGCGCCTCGGCGCGCTGCTACCCAGGTAACGGCGCTCGTTATCTCACGTTACCAAGTATACCAGGTTGCCAAAGAGGAGTGGGACTACTGGCCGTTCGCGGTGCCGGTCCGGCGCCGGAACAGACGCGCGTAGAGCCGCGCCAGGGGCCGCGCCAGGACGGCGGCTGCCAGCCGCGACAGCGCCTTCAGCGCTCGGCGCCACCACTTGACCCGCTGCAGCCGCTGCAGCCGTTCGATCGCCTCGCGCAGCTCCTCCGGCCGCAGTGCCTTGCGCTGGACGTTCTCTTCCATCTCCAGTTCCAGGGTCTCGCGCTCGGACTCCTTGTCGATCACGATCGCGTTGATGCGCTTCCACCCCAGTCGGCGAGCGCTCTCCAGCCGCCGGTTGCCGGCGATCAGCACCGAGCTGCGGTTGATCAGGATCGGGCAGAGCTGCCCGTGCCTGCGCAGGCTCTCCATCAGCGACGAAAGATCGCCGACCGCATACCGTATCCGCTTGCGAATGACGATGGAATCGATTTCCACCTGCATCAGCCGTCGTCCTCCTCGCGGCCGGCGGAAGCGATCAGGCGGCGGTAGTCGGCGCCGTCCAACAGTTCGTCGAGCTCGGCGTCGTCGGCCGGGGAGAGCTCGAAGAGCCAGCCGCGGCCTTCCGCGTCGTCGTTGATCAGCCGCCCGGCTCCCGGCTCGCGCAGCCGTTCGTTGACCGCGGTCACGGTGCCGCCGACCGGCGCGTACAGCTCGGTGGCCGCCTTCAGCGCTTCGATCGCGCAGACCGGTTCACCGCGTCCGATCCGGGCGCCGATCTCGGGGAGCTGCACGAAGGTGATCTCGCCGAGCTCTTCCTGCGCGAACTCGGTCAGTCCCACGCGCACGCCGGATGGATGCCGTTGCGCCCAATGGTGATCGCGGGTGTACCGTCGTTCGTTGCGGGCCATCAGTCGAGCAGCGGATTGCCCGCCGCCGGGTCCGATTGTCCCGTCCCGGCGGCGGGCGCGTCCAGGGGCTCGAACGGCGACGAATCGACGTCGATGGTGGCCACCGCCTGACGCAGATGGTTCGCCACCGCCTCGCGACGGGCCGCCTCCGCGCCGGCCAGCGTGTCACGAGCCCGCGGCTCGGTGCCGATGAGGAACAGCTCGCGGATGATCGACTCGCGCGGCTCGCCGGACGGCAGGAGGCCGGAGCGCGCGTTGACCGCGACCTCGATCAGCCCGGCGGCCGGCCGCTCGAACTCCGCGACCGGCAGTCCGGCGTGGACGCGCTTCATGTAGTCCGCCCACGTCGTGCCGGCGGCCCGGCCGCCCGACAGGCTCCGGCCGAGCGATTCGCCGAGCTCGTCGAATCCCATCCATACGGCGGTCACGACGTGCGGAGTGAAGCCCACCGTCCACGCGTCCGACCAGTTCTGCGTGGTGCCGGTCTTGCCGGCGACCGGGAAGTCCAGGCCGCCGACCCGCCAGGCCGCTCCCGTCAGCGTCCCCGACGTCACGGTACTGCGCAGCAGATCGACCATCAGGTAGGCGGCGGCGGGGTCCATGATCCGCAGGCGATCACCGGCCGCCCGCTGTCGATCGCGCAGGTCCTTTTCCACCTCCAGTACGACCCGTCCGTCGCGGTCCTCGACATACCGGATCGCGACCGGCTCCACCGCGCGGCCCTGGTTGGCGAAAGCGGCGTAGGCGCGTGCCATCTGCAGCGGCGTCACCGTGATCACGCCGAGTCCAAGCGGATACTTGCGCGGAAACGTCGCCTCGATCTCACGCGGATCGCTGATCCCGAGCATCCGGCTGGCGCGCTCGATGGCGGCGTCGAAGCCGATCATGTCGAGCACGCGCAGCGACGGCACGTTCATGGAGTGCTTCAGCGCGCTCCTGGCCAACACCGGCCCCTGCCACTCGCCCAGGTAGTTCCGGGGGACGTAGGGGCTGCCGTCGTCGTTGCGGAAGACGACCGGCGCGTCGTCCAGCATGGTCGCCGGGGTGAGTGCGCCCGAGCTGATCGCCGCCGAATAGTACAGCGGCTTGAAGGCCGAGCCGGGCTGCACCTTCGACTGCACGGCGCGGTTGAACTGATTGCCCCGCTCCAGGTCACGTCCCCCGACCATCGACAGGACGTGCCCGCTCGACGGCGCGATCGACACCAGCGCGCCCTGCACGTCGACGCGCCGTTGCCGCAGCGTCCGCTCCTCGCGGACCCGCCGGGTCAGCGCCTTGAGTTCGCCGGCGTCCCAGATCAGCGCCAGCAGGTCGAGCGCGGGGCTCAGCTCGTCGTCGAATCGCGCGCGCCCGGCCACCCGGTCCGCGTGGTTGCCGACGCGCAGCCGGTCGATGTCGAAGGCGAGCGACAGCAGGTCGACCAGCGGCAGGTAATCGTCTTCGGTGACGGCGATGCGCGTGCGGCGCTGGGCGTTGCGGAGATCGTTGACCCGGTCCAGGTGCTCTTCCATCACCGCCTCGGCGATCGCCTGCTGGTCGAGGTCGAGCGTGGTATGCACGATCAGGCCGGCCCGGTATACGTCCAGCGAACCGAGCAGCAGCTCCTCGAGCTGCAGGCGGACGTACTCGCTGAAGTGGGGCGCCAGGTCGACGCGTTCGTAGAAGGCGCTGCTGGCGTTGGAGCGCGTGAAGTCGAAGCCGTCCCAGTACTCGGCCAGCGAACGCGCCGCCTCCTCGGCGCTGACGTGCCCGAGCTCCGCCATCTGCCCCAGGATGAGGGTCTGCAGCTCGCGTGCGCGGTTGGGGTCGGTGAAGGGTGAGTTGCCGCCCGGCCGGTTGAGCTGGACGACCAGCATGGCCGCCTCCGCCACCGTGATGTCGCGCGCCGAGCGGCCGGTATAGAACTGCGCGGCGGCCTCTATCCCGTAGGTCCCTTCGCCGAAGTAGACCAGGTTCAGGTAGCGCTCCAGGATCTCGTCCTTGGTGAGCCAGCGCTCCAATTGAATCGCGTACCAGAGCTCGCGGAGCTTGCGCCGCAGGGTGATCTCCGACCGGTCCGCGAACAGGGTGCCGGCGAGCTGCTGGGTGATGGTGCTGGCGCCGCCGCCGAAGCTGCCGCGCAGGGTGGTCCAGGCCGCTCGCAGGATGTCCGGAATGCGGAACCCGGGATGCCGGTAGAAGTGCCGGTCCTCGCGCGTGAGCAGCGCGTCGATCAGGTGCGGGGGCAGTTCCTCGAAGCGGATGATCTCGCGCTTCTCCACGGAGAAGAACTGCGTGATGAGCCGGCCGCGGCGGTCCAGGAGCTGCGTCGGGAGGGCGGGGCGGCCGGTCTCGTAGATGTCGAGGCCGCGGATATTCCGCGTGCCTGCGAAGGCCAACCCGAGCGCGACGCCGACGCCCGCCGTCAGGAGCAGCAGGGCCGCGGAGACGAAAAATGGCCGGCCCCTCATGGGGCCGACCAACCCTTGCGGGAATGCCGGTTAAGATATAGTAAACTGGGAGGGGAACTATAGATAACCGACACTCTCCTTATCGACACCTGCTTGCGGTACCTTAGCGGCACCGCGCAGGTATCGCCAAAGATTCAAAACAGCATAACCGCTCGCGGCGACAGGTCAACCCACCGGCCGGCCGGGAGGCCGGTCGTCGGCGCCCGCCGATCGGCGTCGGTCGCCCGGCCGGCGCCGGCCGGCGCTGAGCAGAACGCCGATCACTCCCAGGTCGGCGACGATGAGGACGATCGCCGGCAGAACCGCCCCGGTGGTGAACAGCGCCAGCACGAACAACGGGGCTGCCGCCAGCGTAGCCACCCAGCCGATCAGGCGCGCCGCCGCCACGCCGGCCCCGGCGAGCGCCGTGCGGAGGTCGGTCTCTTCCGCCTGGCGGCGGACCCGCCTCACCAGCATCCAGCCCACGCCGATCGCGAAGGCGGCGATCAGCAGGATGTTGTAGAGCGAGCGCATGCGCGTGGCCACCAGCCAGAGCGGCGTGACGATCGCCGCGCTCACGGCCACCACCGCGGCGGTCAGGAGCAGACCGATGCCGACTCGGCGGGCGACCGCTCCGTAGGCGGCGAGCGCCGCCCGCGCCGCGCGCCTCAGCCCCGCCGTGGCCGCGCCTCCTCCGCCGAGGGCGGTCCGCCGGGAAGTCCGGCGGCGACCTCCGGCGGGATCGGCTCGCCGGGTCGCCAGAAGCCGAGCGCGCGGCCCGGCGAGCGTGCGCCGTGGTAGTCGGAGCCGCCGGTGACGAACAGGTCGAGTCGGTCGGCGAGCGCCCGGACCGCCGCCGAACGCTCCCGGGACAGGGAAGGGTGGTACGCCTCGACGCCGGTCACCCCGGCCGCGGCCACGGCGCGCAGGAGCGCCGCCAGCTCGTCGGCGGTTCCGCCCGCCGGATGGGCCAGCACGCCGTGGCCGCCGGCGGCCCGCAGCGCGTCGATCGCGTCGACGAGCTGCACGGCGCGCCGCGGCACGTGGAACGGGCCACCCGATCCGAGCAGGCGGCGGAAGGCGTCGGCGGTGTCCGCGGCGACGCCTCGCCTGACCAGCACGCTGGCCATGTGCGGCCGGCCGACGCTCGCGCCGCACGCCTCCGCCTGCACCTCGGCGTAGTCGATCGCCAGCCCATGCTGCCGCATCCGCTCGACCATCGCCAGGTTGCGCTCTACGCGGCGCTCCTGGTTCCGGTCCAGGAACCGCCCCAGCCGGGAACGCTCGTCGTGGCGGGTGAAGCCCAGGCCGAGCAGATGGACGTGGCGGTTCCCGTGCTGCAACGACAGCTCCACGCCGGCGACGAAGCGCATGCCGCGCTCGGCGGCGGCGCGGGCCGCCGCATCGACCCCGGACACGGTGTCGTGGTCGGTCAGCGCCACCGTGGTGACGCCGGCGCGGTGGGCGGCGTCGATCAGGTCCTCAGGCCGGTCGCTGCCGTCGGAGCAGCTCGAATGGGTGTGCAGGTCTACCAAGGCGCTCTCGATCGTGATCGGTCCGGTCGCTCAGTAACCGCGCGCCAGGTCGCAACGGAAGCGGAGCTCTTCGCCGGCCAGATAGCGCCGCAGGTTGTCGATGAAGACCTCGCCCCGCCGTGTCAGGAGTTGCGCCGATTCGGCCGACACGTGCGCGGTCAGGTAGATGCGCGGATGGTCCCACAGCGGGCTGTCCGACGCCGGCGGCTCCTCGGTGGTGGCGTCGATCGCCGCGCCCCCCAGATGGCCCGCGTCGATCGCGGCGACCAGCGCTTCCTCGTCCACGATGCCCCCGCGTGAGACGACCACGACGTGTGCGCCGGGACGCAGGCGGGCGAGTTGATCGGCGCCGATCATCCGCTCGGTAGCGGCGGTGCGCGGCGCCGTGACCACCAGCCAGTCGGTGCGCTCCAACAGGTCGTGCAGCCGGTCGATCGGCCACACGGCGGCGACGCCGGGAGGGCGGGGGATCGGCTCCAGGTCGACCGCATACACCTCCATGTCGAACGCCGCCGCGCGCCGCGCCACGGCCCGGCCGATGTCGCCGAAGGCCAGCAGGCCCATGGTCGATCCGGCCAGCTCCAGGATGCGCGCGCGGTAGTGCTCGGTGCGCCAGCGCCGGGCGGCCTGGTCGTCGAGCGACTCGCGGAGGTGGTGGGCGAGCGCCAGCATCATACCCAACGCGTACTCGGCCATCGGGATGACGTGCGCCTCGCGCGCGTTGGTCATCAGCACGCCGCTGGAAGCGAACTCCGGGACCCTGCGCAGCACCGAGTCGAAGCCGATGCCGATGAAGTGGTACCAGCGCAGGCGCGACGCGCGCAGAAAGGCGTTCCGGTCGAGCCGCCCGAAGATGACGTCGACGTCGGGCGCGATCCGCCGTTGTTCTGCGGGCGTGCAGGCGGCGGTGAAGCGGGTGTCGGGAAACTCCGACCGGAGCCGGGCCAGGAAGTCAGGGCCCAGGTCGAAGCAGACGCCGACGTGGAGCGGGCGTGCGGGTGCGGTCATCGGCTCCATGATACCGACCCGCCCGGCCGGTGCGCTACGGCGCTATGATCGCCGTCATGGGAGCGATGGGTGCAGGGGTGGCCGGCGGCGGGCGGCTCGAAGACAAGCGGGCGTTGATCACCGGAGCCGGCTCCGGGATCGGCGCGGCGGTCGCGGCGATGTTCGCCCGGCACGGCGCGGCGGTCGCGGGCGCCGACCGGGACGCGGACGCGGCGGCGCGGACCGCCCGCGCGATCGCCGACGGCGGCGGCCGCGCGGTGCCGATCACGGCCGACGTGTCGGTCCGCCGCGAGGCGGAGGCGTGCGTGGATGACGCGGTCGCGGCGTTCGGCGGACTCGACATCGTGGTCAACTCGGCGGGGGTCACGCCGCGCTACGCGCCGTCCGACTGGGACTACGAACGGGTCTGGGACTGGGTGATGGCGGTCAATCTGAAGGGCACCTACCTGATCTCGCGGCGTGCCGTGCAGTCGATGGCCGGCGGCGGGGCGATCGTCAATCTCTCGTCGATCTACGGGTTGGTGGGCCGGCCGATGTTCTTCGGGACCGGCGACGATCCGTATCCGCCCGGCAAGGCCGGCGTCATCGGCCTGACCCGGGACATGGCCAACGCCTTCGGCGCGCGCGGCGTCCGCGTGAACGCGCTGTGCCCGGCGTTCGTGGTGACGCCGCTGACCCGAACGCTCACCGGCGATCCGGCATGGCGCGCGCGGATGGAGGCGATGCAGCCGCTCGGCCGGCTCGGCACGGCGGAGGAGGTGGCGTACGCGGCGCTGTTCCTGGCGTCCGACGAGGCGTCGTTCATCACCGGCGCGGCGCTCCCGGTCGACGGCGGCTACACTTCGGTGTGAACGTCGGAACCTTCGAGCTGCTCACCCCGCACGTGGCGGTGCAGGCGATCGAGTCGGTCATCGGCGCGCGCGTGGACGGGGCGCTGACCAGCTTCCCCAGCTACGTGAACCGCGTGTACGGCTTCAGGGCCGAGGACGACCGGCAATACGTCGCCAAGTTCTACCGCCCCGGACGCTGGAGCTACGAGGCGATCGCGGAGGAGCACCTGCTGGTCGGCGAATGCGCCGCCCTGGAGCTGCCGGTAGTGGCGCCGGTCGCCGACGCCGCCGGCGACGTGCTGCACGTGGTGGACGTGGTGCGGGCGGAACGGGAGCAGGAGTTCTGCTTCTCGGTCTATCCGAAGCGCAGCGGCCGGACCTTCGACGCCGACCGTGACGATGACTGGCTGCGCATCGGCGCGCTGGTGGGGCGGCTGCACGCGGCCGCCGCGCACGGCGCCGCCGAGCACCGGATGACCTGCACGCCGGAGGAGTCGACGGCGCGGTTCCTGGATGACATGGAGCAGGCCGAGCTGGTGCCGCCGGACCTGGCCGGCGAGTTCTACGATCTGGCGGACGCCGCCGTGGAGCGGATCGCGCCGCTGTTCGACGGCGTCGCGCTGCAGCGCCTGCACGGCGATTGCCACCGCGGCAACATTCTCGATCGCGCGGAGCAGGGGCTGCTGATCATCGACTTCGACGACATGATGATCGGCCCGGCCGTGCAGGACCTGTGGCTGCTGCTGCCGGGCCGGGTCGCCGACAGCCGCCGGGAGCTGGCGTTGCTGCTGGAGGGCTACGAGCGGTTTCAGCCGTTCGACCGGCGGACCGTGGCGCTGATCGAGCCGCTGCGGCTCATGCGGATGATCTACTACCTGGCGTGGCAGGCGCTGCAGCGCCGCGACCTGCGCTTCCTGGAGTCGTTCCCGCAGTGGGGCGGGCGGGCCTTCTGGGAGCGGGAGATCGAGGACCTGCGCACGCAGCTCCGCGTGATCGAAGACGATCCGGGCTGATCGGCCGGCGGCCCGCTACCGCCCGGCGTCGGCGATCGCCGCCTGCAGGCTGGCCTCGATCCGGTCGCAGATGGCGTCGAGCTGGTCCCGGTCGGCGGTCAGCGCCGGAGCGATGGCGAACCAGGCGGGATCGACGCGCAGGATGATGCCGTCGCCGACCGCCCGCCGCGCGAGGGCGGCGCCTACGCGCGGGTCGGTCAGCTCGACGCCGAGCAGCACGCCGCGCCCGCGGACCTCGCGGATCACCCCGGTGCCGCGCAGCGCCTCCAGACGGGAGCGGAGGTAGGCGCCGTGGTCGCGGGCGCGGGCGCACAGGTCGCCGTCGGCGATCGTGTCGATCACGGCGCTCGCCGCCGCGGCGGCGAGCGGGTGGCCGGCGAAGGTGTTGCCGTGCATGAAGTGGACGTCATCGCGCTCCGATCCCCAGAAGGCGTCGCCGATGCCGCGGCGGGCGGCGATCGCGCCGATCGGGATGACGCCCGACGACATGCCCTTGCCGCAGCAGATGACGTCCGGCGTCACGCCGAAGGTCTGCGCGGCGAACATGCTGCCGGTCTTCCCGAACCCGGTGATCACTTCGTCGAAGATCAGCAGCACCGCGTGGCGGTCGCAGCTCTCGCGCAGCAGGGAGAAGTACTCTTCGGTGGGAGTGATGACGCCGCCGGTGTTGCCGATCGGTTCCACGACGACGGCGGCTACCGTCTCCGGGTCTTCGGCGACGATCGCGTCCTCCACCGCGGCGGCGGCGAAGCGGTTGCACTCCTCCCAGGTCGACAGGCGCCCGCGGTAGTGGGTGGGGGGAAAGACCTTGACGAAGCCGCCCATCTGCGGTTCGAACTTGCTCTTGCGCGGCCCGGTGCCGCTGGCCGCCATGGCGCCGAAGGAGCTGCCGTGGTAGCCGTAGTAGCGGCTGATCACCTTGTACTTGCCGGGGCGGCCGCTCTGCTTCCAGTACTGGCGTGCCAGCTTGAGCGCCGCCTCGACCGCTTCCGAGCCGCCGGAGAAGGTCTTGATGAAGTCCAGGTCGCCGGGGGTGACGGCGCCGAGCTTGTCGACCAGCTCCAGGGTGACGTCGGCCATGCCGTGCAGGGGCGGGGCAAAGGCGAGCCGGTCCATCTGCTCGCGGACCGCGGCCAGCACGCGCGGGTGGCGGTGGCCCAGACTGGCGACGAAGATGCCGCCGATGGCGTCGAGGTAGCGCCGGCCGGCGGCGTCCCAGTAGTAGACGCCGTCGGCGCGCGTGACGATCAGCGGCGCGGCGGCGAAGCGCCGCATGGGGGTGAAGTCGACCCACGTGCGAGCCAGCAGCTCCCGCTGCCGCGGCGTGATGCTCATGCGCCCAGCCTACCACGCGGCGAATGCGCGTTTGGTGACCGGGGGAGCCGGGAGGCCGTCTGCGGAGTGCCAGCGGCCGGCGCTCACACGTACTGGACCCCCGCCGGGACCGTGTTCGCAACGCAGTCGTAGCTCCCGTCAGCAGCCGCCGGCCTAATCCGCTATCTGAATCAGAAGCTGCTTGCCCGCCAGCGTCCGGCGCGCCCAAAACAGGTTCTGGTACTGATCGTAGCCGCCCTCCGCCAGCTTGGCCGCGCCGGTCGCACGGGTACCGCTGGCCGGCGCCGAAAAGGTCACGGTCGGGGCAGCGGTGTAACCGCTTCCTCCGTTCGTGACCGTCACCGACGTTACGCCGGTTCGCAGCACCGCGGTGCCGGCGGCCGTGGTGCCGCCGCTCGGCGCTGCCGCGAAGGTCACGGTGGGGGCAGAGGTATAGCCGCTTCCTCCGTTGGTGACCGTCACCGACGCTACGCCGTAGCGCAGCACCGCGGTGCCGGCGGCGGTGGCGCCGCCGCTCGGCGCTGCCGCAAAGGTCACGGCGGGGGCGGAGGTGTAGCCGCTCCCGCCGTCCGCGACCGTCACCGACACTACGCGGTAGCGCAGCGCCGCAGTGCCGGTCGCGGTGGTGCCGCCGCCCGGCGCTGCTCCGAAGGTCACGGTGGGGGCGGAGGTGTAGCCGCTCCCGCCGTTCGTGACCGTCACTGACGCCACGCCGCTTTGCAGCGCCGCGGTGCCGGTTGCCGTGATGAGAATGGGCGAGGCCGGAAACGTCACGGCGGGGGCAGCCATGTAACCGTTCCCCCGGTTCGTGATCGTCACTGCCTCTATTCTGCTGGTTCTCAGCGTCGCGGTGGCGGCCGCACCGCTGCCCCCTCCTCCCGAAAAGGTAACGGAAGGGGCAGTAGTGTAGCCGCTCCCCCGGTTCGTGTAGCTTATGTTTAACACTTGACCGCCGCCTATCACCGCGGTTCCGGTTGCGCGGGTGCCACCGGACGGCGGAGCGCCAAAGGTCACGGTTGGGGCAGCCGTGTAACCGCTCCCCCGGTTCGTCATCGTCACGTTCGCTACTTCGGTTCGCCGCGTTGCGGTGCCGGTCGCCGTGGTGCCGCCGGCCGGCGCCGCCCCGAACGTCACGCTGGGAACGGACGTGTAGCCGCTTCCCGCGGTCCCGACCGTCACGGAATCGACGGTACCGGACCCTACTGCGGCGCCGGTAGCCGTGCCGCCGGATGGCGGCGCCGAAAAGGTGACGGTGGGGACCGAGGCGTAGCCGCTCCCCACGGTCGTAATCGTCACGGAGTCGACGTACCGGGACCCCGTCGCGGTGCCGGTTGCCGTGGCTCCTCCGGCCGGCGGGGCCGAAAAGGTCACGGTCGGGTCTGTCGTGTAGCCGCTCCCCCGGTTCGTGATCATCACCGACTCAACCGTGTCGCCGGCGCCCGACTGATCGGGGGCGGTGAGCACCAGCACCACTTCCCCCGCCCGCACCTCGGCGGCAACCGTCCACTCCGCGCCGGAGAGATCGGACGCGAAGACCGGCTTGGCGCTCGTGCTCGTGAACGGCAGGTCCTGCCCGCCAATCGAAACGCGCACGCCGCCGGCGGTGATCCGCTCCCAGGCATAGGGCGCGGAACGGTTGGACACTGCGCCCGTCAGGTTCGGTTCATCATTGCCAAAGTCAGCCGCGCCGATCGTCCAGCGCTTCTCTGCCGGCTGCGGGGTTGGCGCCGGCTCGCTCGGCGGCTTACCCCCCCCCCCCCCCCCCTTGGGCCGGGTCGGCGGGCGCGGCTGCCGGGCGCGCGGCCTGGGAACACGCCATCAGCGCGGCGATACCGGCGGCCAGCAACAGCGATACCAACGATGCTCTACCCAAGATTCCCCTCCTGCCTGCGGCGTACGATCCCATTTTCAGCATCATCGTAGCACGTGCCGGCGGTCTCCTGCTTGAGGCGATGGCTGACCCCTGGAAGTGATTCGGCGGCCGTGACCGCCGTGCGTTGAAGCGCCACCGACGGCCGGCCCGTGTATGGGGCATGGCGATCCACCAGCCCCACGACCACCTGTTCAAGCGCGTGTTCGGCGCACCGGCGGAAGCCGCGTCATTCCTGCAAGCCCGGCTGCCCCCGCGGCTCCGCCGCTCGCTGGACTGGCCCACCCTCAAGCGCCACCCCGCCTCCTTCGTCACCCCGGACCTCCGCGGCGCCGCTTCCGACCTGCTGTTCGAGATCCGCTATGCCGAACCCGGCGACGACCTCGCCTCGCTCTGGCTCTACCTGCTGTTCGAGCACCAGTCCACGCCGGATTTCTGGCTGCGCCTCCGCCTGCTCGGCTACTGTTGCCGCATCTGGGAGCGCGACCGCCAGGCCCGCAAGGAGGCGCGCTCCCTGCGCCCGATCCTGCCCCTGGTCTTCTACCAGGGTCCCACCGGCTGGCGGCCGTCACCGCAGTTCGCCGACCTGTTCCCCGCCGCAACGCGGGACTGGCCATGGTTGCCCCGGTTCGAGCACCTGCTGTTCGACCAGACGCAGGTGTCGCCGGCGCAGGCGGCCGGCAGCGTCCGGGCGCGGTTGCTGCAACTGACGATGATGCACGCGTTCAACCGCGCGGTGCGGGAGGCGCGACAGCGGATGCGGCCGCTGCTGGGCGACTTGGAGCGGGAAGGGAGCGACGGGCAGGACGACATGAAGATGTTCATGCGGTATATCCTGGAGACGGGACCCGAGGACACGCCCGAGGAGATGGGCGAGATATTGAGCCGCACGGCGGCAGGAGGCGAGTTGATGACGAGCGGCGAGCGGCTGCGCCAGGAAGGGCGCGAGGAGATGCGCGCGGTTGCCGAACAGCGGTACCGCGAGGGGCGGTTGGAGACGATCGACGGCTTCCTGCGGACCGGCGTCGACTGGTCGCTGATCGAGCGGGCGACCGGGATCGGCGAGCAGGAGTACCGGCAGCTCAAGAGCCAATCCAACGGCCCGGCCGCGGCAGGCGGCGACGGGACCTGACGACGCGCCCGAGGAGATCGGTCACCCCGCCGTTCTCGTGGCACTGATCGGCGTGGTTTGCCGGTCGCCGGCGCCCGCACTACGATGCGCGGCATGGGAGACTCCCGTCTGACGCGGCTGAGCGAGCATCTGTATTGTTTTTCTGACATATGTAACGCCTATATCGTCGTAGACGACGGTAAGGCGCTGCTGATCGACTCCGGCTCCGGCGCGGTTGTCGAAGCGTTGGCCGACACGGGAGCGTCGGCCGTCGAGTGGGTGCTGCACACCCACCACCACCGGGATCAGTGCGCGGGCACGCCGGCGCTGGCTGCCGCCGGCGCCAGGGTGGCGGCGCCGGAACACGAGCGCCACCTGTTCGAGGACGCCGAGCTCTTCTGGCGGAC
The DNA here is from genome assembly GCA_965203515.1 of Spirochaetia bacterium. Classification (GTDB taxonomy): domain Bacteria; phylum Spirochaetota; class Spirochaetia; order SZUA-6; family Bin103; genus CATQHW01. The sequence continues at coordinate 1,192,665 of OZ241907.1, read as the reverse complement.
GCGGCGAGTGTATGATAATTATGACGATCGCAATACCTTCTTCACGGCGGCGCGCGACATCGCCGTGGACGCCGCTCTGCAGGACTACGAGACCTTCACGTGGCGCGGCTACCGGTTCGAGATCGTGCCGGCCAAGGGCCACACGCGCGGGGCGTCGATGCTGATCGCCGCCATCGACGGCCAGCGGGTGGCGTTCACGGGCGACCTGATGAACGCCGGCGGCACGCTCTACCAACTCCACGCCATGGAGTACGCCTACGGCGGGATGGAGGGGATCGCGTTCACGATCGAATCGATCGACGCGCTGGCGCGTCTGGACGTGCGGACCGCCTATCCGTCCCATGGCACGGCGATCACGGACGTGGCCGGCGACGTCGCGCGCCTGCGGCGGCGGCTGGCCGACTGCGTGGCGTTGGGCAACGGCATGCGCGTGGCGGGATCGGCGTCGGGTTCGGACCTGCCGCCGGCCCACTTCCTGCCGGACGCCCGGTTGCAGCCGCTGTCCCGCCACCTGTTGTGGGGCGGGCCGTGGACCTGCAGCAACTTCTACGTGATCCTGAGCGACTCCGGCAAGGCGATGTTCGTCGACTACGGCCACTCGCTGGCCGCGCACATGCACACCGGCGCCGAGCACCACGGCCTGGAGTCGATGCGCTTCGTCGCTCACCACCTGGAGGAGCTGCGCGACGACTACGGGGTGACCGCGTTCGATCTGGTCGTGCCGACGCACATCCATGACGACCACACCTGCGGCATCCCGTATCTGCAGCGCCATCACGGCACCCGCTGCTGGGCGCTGCAGGAGGTGGCGCAGGTGCTCGAAGACCCGGCCGCCTGGGCCAGCACGCCGTGCACGTACCCGCGACCGATCCGCATCGACCGCCATCTGCGCGACGGCGAGCGCTTCGAGTGGGAGGAGTACCGGTTCGACATCTACCACGCCCCCGGCCAGACCGAGTTCCATTCCGTGTACGCCGGTCTGATCGACGGCCGCCGGGTCGCCTTCACCGGCGACAACTTCTTCGTGGCCGACGCGTTGCGCGCCGGCGCGGCGATCGGCAAGCCGTATCAGACCACGGTCCTGCGCAACAGCTTCCAGCTCGGCATGCACCGGCGCTGCGCGGAGGTGATGCGCCGCGTCGACCCGGAGCTGATCTGCCCCGGCCACCGCGACGTGATCGACTGCTCGAAGCAGCAACTCGACGAGTACGCGGACTTCATCGCCCGCAAGGAACGGGTGTTCCGCAACCTGGTGGCCGAGCCGGCCGATCACTACGTCGACCTCTTCTGGGCGCGGCTGCTCCCGTACCTGACCACCACCGGACCGGGCGGGACGGTCGAGTACCGGCTCCTGCTGCGCAACAACCTGGAACGCGACGCTGCCTATACCGCAGAGATCGAGCCGCCGCCCGGCTGGCGAGCCGGCGCTGCGGCATCGGTTCGCCTCCGCGCCGGCGAGCGGGGAGAGGTGCGGCTGCAGGCGGCCGCCCCGGACGCCGGCGACGGCATCCGCCGGCTGGTGACCGCGCGGATCGCCGTCGACGGCCAGCCGCACGGCCCGATCGCCGAGGCGCTGGTCACGGTCGCCGGCCGCTGATCGGCCCGCCGCACGCCGATGAACGTCCTGTTCTTCCACCTGATGCCGTATGCGGAGCTTCCCGCGGACTTTCGCGAAGCGCACCCCTCGATCTGGGTCGATATCGATTCGCGGCTGTTCGATCCGGTGCGCGGCGGCGCCATGTATCGCGAGTATCTCGACGAGCTGGAGGAGGCGGCCGCGCTCGGCTTCGACGGCGTCTGCGTCAATGAGCACCACGCCAACGGCTACGGGATGATGCCATCGCCCAACCTGATGGCGGCGGTCCTGGCCCGCAACACGACCCGCGGCGCGGTCTGCGTGATGGGCAACGCGCCGGCGCTCTACGATCCGCCGCTCCGCGTGGCCGAGGAGATGGCGATGCTCGACTGCATCTCCGGCGGGCGGTTGATCGCCGGGCTGCCGCTCGGCACGCCCATGGACACCTGCTACGCGTACGGCCGCAACCCCGGCACGCTGCGGGACCGGTACCTGGAGGCGTGCGAGTTGCTGGTGCGCGCGTGGCAGGAGCCGGAGCCGTTCGCGTTCGCGGGCCGCTTCCATCAGCACCGCTACGTCAACGTCTGGCCGCGGCCGATCCAGAGGCCGCGCCCGCCGATCTGGATACCCGGCGGCGGAGCGCCGGAGACGTGGCGCATGTGCGGCGAGCACGGCTACGTGTATGCGGCGTTGTCCTATTTCGGATACCACGCCGCGCGCGGCGTGCTCAAGGGCTATCGGGCCGAGCTTCAGCGCCAGGGACGGGAGCCGAATCCGTTCCAGGCCGGCTACCTGCAACTGGTCGGCGTGGCCGAGAGCAGGCGTGAGGCGCTGCAGCTCTACCGCGAGCCGGCCGAGTACTTCTATACCAACTGCCTGCACACCAACCCGCGCTTCGCGGTGCCGCCCGGTTACGCGACCGAGGCGTCGGTCCGCTTCCGCGCCCGTCAAGCCAACCTGGGCAACCCGGTGGCGCAGTTCACCACCGCGCCCTCTTTCGACCAGATCCTGGAGCGCGGCTACCTGATCGTGGGCACGCCGGATGAGGTGGCCGACCGGCTGCGGGACATCGCCGTCGACCTCAACGTCGGTCAGCTCATGTTGCTGCTGCACTTCGGCAACATGGACCGCGGCCTGACCGGCGCCAACACGCGGCTGTTCGCCGAGCGGGTACTGCCGCAGATACGCGATCTGTTCACCGACCGGTGGGAGGATCACTGGTGGCCGGCGGCGGCGCGCCGGGCGCCGGGGCGCGAGGCGCCGGCGAACGGCTCGTGATCGAACCGCGGGGGCGGACGGTGCGGGTCGCCGGCGTCTCCTGCCGGGTGTGGGAGCAGGGCGACGGCGAGCCGATCGCATTCCTGGCCGGGATAGGGGGGCTGCCGCGCCGAACCCGGTTCCTGGACCGGCTGGCGCGCACGCGGCGCGTGATCGCTCCCAGCCTGCCCGGGTTCCCGGGATCGGAGGCGATCGGCCGGCTCGACGACCACCTGGACTGGCTGCTGGCCGCCCGCGACCTGCTGGGCGCCGCGGGCGCCGAAGGAGCGGACCTGATCGGCGTGTCGGTGGGCGCGGCGCTGGCGGCCGACGTGGCGGCGCTGTGGCCGGCGTCGGTACGGCGGCTCGTGCTGGTGTCGCCGCTCGGGTTGTTCGATGCCGCCGATCCGACGGCCGACATCTTCGCTCAGGGACCGGGCGATCTGGGAGCGTTGCTGTGCAGCGACCCGGCGGCCTGGGATGCCCACGTCGAGGCGCCGGAGTCGGGCGACCCGGTCGAGTGGGCGGTCGTGCAGGCGCGCGCCCAGGAGGCGGCGGCGCGGCTGCTCTGGCCGGTCGGCGACACGCGCCTGGCGCGCCGGCTGCACCGCGTCGAGCGGCCGACGCTGCTGGTGTTCGGGGGCGCGGACCGCGTGCTTCCGGCCGGCTACCGCGAGCTTTGGAGCCGCGCTCTTCCGGACGCGGCGCTGCAGGTGATCGAGGGCGCCGGGCATCAGGCGGACCTCGATGCGCCGGTCGACCTGGCGGCCGTGATCGACCGGTTCCTGGCGAATGCGGCGCCGTGACGCCCGGCGCTGCGCGCGAGCCGCCGATCGTGACGGGTGCTCTGCGGCGCCCGCGATCGACGCTAGCGGATCAGGCGCATCGCGGTGTCGGCGGCGGCGTCGTCGTGGACGATGGCGGCCAACGCCGCGGTCATCCCTGCGACGTTCTCGTGATCCCAGATGTTTCGCCCCATCATGATACCGGCGGCGCCGGCGTCGATGGCGTCGCGCACCATCCGCAGCACCTCGAGCTCCGAGCCCTTCCGGGCGCCGCCCAGAACGACCACCGGCACTAGGCAGTTGTCGACCAGCCGACGGAAGCTCTCCCGGTCGCCGGTGTAGAACGCCTTGACGAAGTCGGGCCCGCATTCGCTGACCACGCGGCAGGCGGCGGCCAGCCGCTCCGGTGACCGTTGCGTTTCGTCATCCCAACCGCCCGGCACCGCCTCGGCGATCAGCGGCAGCCCCCACTTGCGGCACTCGTTGGCCAGGCTCACCGCGTTCAGGTTCATACCCCACCAGAGCGACTCGGCAGCGCTGTACTGCGGGTAGCGATCGCGGTCGACCCAGGGATAGCACTCGCACTTGATGCCGTCCGCGCCGAGCCGCAACGCCAGTTCCACGAGCTGCGCGGCGGTCTGCGGGGTGCTGTCGACGCTCATCCAGACCCCGGCGGCGGCGGCGGCGGCGCCCGCCTTGGCCAGCGCCCCCGGCGGCAACAGCACCGCGTCGGCGCCGGCGGCCAGCACGGTGCTCACCACCGACTCCACGTCGGCCAGTGCGGTGATGGTATCGAACGCTCGGGCGTGATCCATCGCCACGGTCAACGACCTTCCGTCTTCGCCAAACAGGCGGGCAACGCGCAGATTGCTTCGATCGACCATATGCCATCCAACCTCATGCGGGCGTGCTGATGTGGGGTGGGGCCATGATAGCCGGTATTCGCTCGCGCTGTCCGCTCGCGGCGGGAGTCGGTCTCGCCCGGCTTCAGACGGCGACGGTGGGCGGATGAGACGGCCAGCCGGCGATGAGCCGCCGCTCGATCGAAGGCCACGACGGGACGGCGCCGGTGGCGTCGACCCCTTCGGTCGAGCAGGCGCCGGCGGCCAGCGCGGCGGTCATCGCCGGCTCCGGTCCCAGCCCCCGGCACAACGCCGCGATGAACCCCGACACGGTGCTGTCTCCGGCGCCGGTGGTACCGACGACCTTCGCCCGGAAACAGGGGCGGTACCGTTCGAACCCCGCCCAGGCCGCCGCGTCGAGCCGCAGCCGCCCCGACGATGCTCGCATCGAGTCGCCCGCGCGCAGATAGAGTCCGTGGGAGCCGAGCTTGATGACCGCGACCGCCGCGCCAAGATCGAGCAGCCGGCTGCCCAGGGCGCGAACCAGTTCACCGCGAGCGTGCGGGGAACTCCGGTCGAAGTCGCGGATCGCCATGGCATCGCCGGCGAGGTCCTCCAGCACCACCACCAGGTCGCCGAGACTGGGCATGAAGACGTCGACCAGCGGCAGCACGCGGCGGTAGAGCTCGATCCAGTCGACGCGCCGCGTTTCGCGGTCGTCGAGCGTGCAGGCGTCGAGGGTCGTCAGCATGCCGCGGTCGCGGGCGGCCTGCAGTACGCCGCGCAACGGTTCGGCGTGATCCTGGCACATGCGCCGCATGGCGGCCGGGTACCCGAAGTGGAGGAGGTCGTGCCCGGCCAGCTCGGCTCCGGCGACGAAGTCAGCGTCGCACAGGTCGTTCACGCCCGGGTAGTAGAGCAGCGTACGGTCGTGGTCGGGCGCGCTCAGGATCAGCGTGTAGGAGGTGCCGGCGCCGGTGAACCGGCGCGCCGCCAGCCGCGCGCGCGGTCCGGTATGGCGGCGCAGATGATCCTCCACGATCGCTCCGAACCGGTCGTCCGCCACGGCGAACACGAAGGTGGCAGGAATGCCGAGCCGGTCGAGCGCGATCCCGCTGTTGGCGACGCAGCCGCCGATCGAGACCGTCGCCGGCCCGATGCGGCGGGAGGCGCCGGGCAGCAGGAACCGGCCGGAAGCGAGCTGCCCGGAGGTGAATCCGGGAAACAGGTCGACGCAGATGTTGCCGGCGATCAGCACGCGGGGCAGTGCCGGCGCGCTCACCCCTTGGACGCCCCGGCGGTGAGCCCGGACAGAAAGAACCGCTGCGCCAGCATGTAGAGCACCAGAATCGGCCCGGTGCCGAGGATCGACATGGCCATCATCGTGTTCCATTCGTACGCGTGCTGGCCCATGAACAGGGCGATCCCGACCGGGATGGTGCGCAGGCTGGTCCGCTTGGTGAGGGTCAGGGCGAACAGGAACTCGTTCCACGACAGGAGAAAGGTGTAGACGCCGACCGCGATGATGCCGGGGACCGACAAGGGCAGGATCACCCGCCACAGCGCGTAGAAGCGGCTGCCGCCGTCTGTCAGGACCGCTTCGTCCATCTCCGTGGAGACCGTGTTGAAGTACGCCGTCATCATCAGGATGGCGTACGGCAGGGTCAGCGTCAGGTAGCTCAGGACCAGCGCGGTGTAGGTGTCGTACAACCCGAACGCCACGACCAGACCGAAGAAGGGGATGAGCAGCGTGATCGGCGGGATGGTCTGCGTCATGATGACGAACAGGTTGAGGACCTTCTTGCCCTTGAACTGGAAGCGGGAGAATCCGTAGCCGGCCAGCACGGCGATGACGATCGACGCCAGCGTCACCACCGCCGCCACCAGATAGCTGTTGAGGAAGAAGCGCAGGTGTTCCGGGGTGGTGAGGATCGTGAGATAGGAGTCGAAGATGATCTTGCGCGGCAGGATCGTCGGCGGGGCCGCGAAGATCTCCGAGTTGGGGCGGATCGACATCAGCGCCATCCAGACGATCGGAAACGCGGCCAGCAGCGTGGCGAGCGCCAGGCCGCAATATACCGGGAGCCGCCGCGCCGGCCGCACCATCAGTTGGCCACGATCCGCTGCCGCCGCACGTAGAACCACGATACGCCGAGCGTCACGAGCAGGATGATGACCGCCACCGACGACGCCTGACTGTATTCGAAGCGGCTGAACGCCAGCTTGTAGGCGTACACGGACAGCGTCTCGGTGGCACGTCCGGGGCCGCCGCCGGTCGTCAACCAGATCAGGGGGAACAGGCGAAACGTCCAGATGAAGTCGAGCAGGGAGATGCTCAACAACACGGGGGCGAGCTGCGGCAGGGTAATCAGCAGAAACCGCTGCCGCCGGTTGGCGCCGTCGACCGTCGCCGCTTCGTACAACACCTGCGGAATCCCCTGCAGGCCGGCCAGCAGACTCACCATGACGAACGGATACCCCGCCCACAGGTTGACCAGGATCAGCGCGGGCAGCGCGCGGCCCGGATGGCCGAACCATTCCAGGTGATGCTCGATGACCCCGATCGAGCGCAGGAAGAAATTGACGATGCCGAGCGGGTTGAGGATCAGCCGCCAGTTCACCGCCACGATCGTGGCGGTGAATATCCACGGCAGGATCAGCAGGGTGCGGAACACCGAGCGGACCCGCGGATTGACGTGGGCGTTGAGGGTCAGCGCCAGCAGCAGGCCGAAGAACACGTGCAGCGCGACGCTGGCGACGGTGAACACCATCGTGGTGCCGATCGCGCCGCGAAACACGCGGTCTTCGGCAAAGAGGTCCCGAAAGTGACGGAGGCCGACCCAGCCGCTGTCCGGCTCGATGACGGCGTTCTCCAGCATGCTGTAGTACAGGACGGTGCCGATCGGGTACACCATCAGCGCCCCGATCAGCACCATCGCCGGCCCGACGAACAGATACGGCGCCAGGCTTTGCCCCAGCCGCGGCCGAACGCCCCTCATCGCTCGGCCGCGCGGGTCGGCGGCGAAGGCGTCATCGAGCCGATGGCCGCTATCCCTCCGCTATGATCTCTTCCCACGCGCTTTGCGCGGCGGCTGCGGTGTCGGCCGGCGACTGCTTGCCCGCGAACATGCTGTGCATCTGTTCGGCAAACGCGCGTTCCAGCTCGGTCGTATTGGGAAGGCCTACGAGCTCGGACCGCAGTTGCGCCTGGGTGAAGATCTCGAACGCCTTGGTGTAGATCGGGTCGCCCTTGATGAAGTCCGGCTCCGCCTTGAGATTGCCGGGGAAGGCGTTGGCCGCCGACGAAACCTCGCCGTTGGTCTGCTGGTCGACCATGTGCGCGACCAGCTTGCATGCGGCCTCCTTGTTCTGGCTGTTCTTGGAGATGCCGATCGCCCAGCCGACGACCCGCGACGCCGGCGGCCCGTCATAGCCGGCCGGTCCGGGCACCGGGGTGATGTCGAAGTTCAGGTCGGGATTGCGCTGCCGCAGCAGGTTGATGTGGGCCGTCGGGGTGATCACCATCGCCGCTCGCCCGGTGGCGAACTCCTCGACCTTTTCGGTCTCCATCTTGGTCAGCGTCCCCGGGGTGACCAGCCCCTGCTGATACATCTCGTTGACGAAGGTGAGCGCCGCCACCATCTCCGGGGAATCCAGATTCGGCCTGCCGTCCATCATCACCGTGTCGCCTCCGGTCCAGAGCCACGGGAAGGTGTCGTTGGAGACCCCGTTGGGCAGTTGCAGGCTGAGCGGAAGCGCCCAGCCGTACCGGTTCTTGTCCGGATCGGTCAGCGCGCGGGCGTAGGCCATGAACTCGTCCTGGTCCCTGGGCGGCTCGCTGAACCCGGCCGCTTCCAGCAGGTCGACGTTGTAGTACAGCGGATAGATGAACGACACGACCGGCAGCATCCAGTAGCTGCCGTCGATCCGCTTGGCGCCCGCCATGTCGTCGATGTCGATCCCCTCGCGCGCGATGCACTCGTCGAGCGGCTCCACGACGTTGCGGTCGATGAACGTCTTGATGCGCGGCGGGTCGATGCCGATCACGTCCGGCAGCGTGCCGCCGGCGGCCCCCACGTTGATCTGGTCCTGGACCTGCGGATAGGGCAGGTTGATGGCCGAGACCTCCATGCCGGGATTGGCTGCTTCGAAGTCGGCCATGATCCCATCGAACGAGCCTTCGGCCATTTCGAGCTGCCACCACTGGATGAACTCGACGGTGGTGGTTCCCGCTCCGGCCTCCTCCTGCCCGGCGCCCCACGCCGGCGCGGCAAGCGCCAGGAATAGCAGACATGCGCCTGCAACGATGCGATGTTTCATGATGTTCTCCTTGAACGACGGCGGTGTATGGCTGCGGATCATGCGCCCTGACGAAACGGCAGTCAATCGCCGGCGGCATCGGCCCGCCGCGCCGGCGCTGCCCGGCGGGCCGGACGCGGCGCGCGCCGCGGTCGCAGGGTTTACGGTCTCCTGCGGTCGTGGCATGATAGCGTGACATGTCGGTGCGGAGCTGCATCGCCGTCGGCATGGGCGGCATCGCCAAGGTGATGACGCCGGCCGTCGCGCGCCAGCCGTGGGCGGAGATCGTCGGTATCGTGGACGTGCGCGACGAGGCGTTGGCGCAGGGGCAGGCGCTGCTCGGCCTGCCGGACAGCGGCCTGTTTCGAGATCTCGACGCCGCGCTGGGGGCGGCGCAGGCGGACGTCGCGATCATCAATACGCCTTCGGAATGGCACTACCGCCAATGCGCCGCCTGCATCGACGCCGGGCTGGACGTGCTGGTGGCCAAGCCGATCACCAACGACTTCGCCGAGGCGGTGCGGCTGGTCGAGCGCGCCGAACGGGCCGGGCGATCGCTGTCGGTCGGCCAGCAGGTGCGCTACAACCGGCACTACCGGGCGGTGCGCCGCTTCCTTGCCGGCGGCCGGCTCGGGACGCCGGAGAGCGTGACCTTGCTCAACTCGAAGCCGCGCCACCGGGCGCTCAACCTGACGACGCTGGCGCAGCCGGCGCTCTACGAGATGTCGTGCCACCACTTCGACACCCTCATGGCGCTCTTCCCGGACCACGTGCCGGAGACCATCGTCTGCGACGGGTTCCGGCCTTCCTGGTCGGTCTACGCCGGCCCCTGCATGGTCAACGCCCTGATCCGCTGCTCCGCAGGGTTGCACGTGCTCTACCACGGCGGGTTCTCCTCGCAGAGCGACCATTACGAGCTGCGCATCGAGGGCACCAAGGGGGTGCTGCGCTGCCGCGGCACCCACATGAGCGTCGACGACGTGGAGTACGAGTTCGCGCCGCGCGGGCAGAAGCTGCGGCCGCTCGCCATCGACGCCGACCTGGGACCCGTCGATCCGTGGGAGACGTTCTACGGCGCCTGGCGCGACTACCTGGCGGGCGGCCCGGAGCCGTCGTTCAGCGGCCGCAACAACCTCAAGGTGTTCGCCCTGTTGAGCGCCGCCATCGACTCCATCGCCAGCGGCCGGCCCGCCGGCGTGGCGGCGGGCGAGCGCTACGCCGCCGCGTTCCGGCACATGGGGGAGTGGTGCGCGTCGTCGCCGGCCGCGCTACGGCCCGGTTAAAGCCAGCCAAAGGAGGACCCGCCGATGTCCAGCGTACGTCCGCCGCTCGCCCGGGTGCGCCGCACCCTGCGGGTGCGGTGGTACCGCAGCCCGATCGATCCGGCCGTGCTGCGCCGGCTGATGCGGCGCAGCGACCTGCGCGGAACATTCCAGGCGGTCGGTCACCTGGCGATCGCCGCCGGCACCGGCGCGCTGACCTGGTACCTGTTCTCGCAGGGACTGTGGGTGGCGTTCGCGTTCGCGTTGTTGCTGCACGGCGCGGTCACCAGCTTCTTCAGCTCCGCGTGCCACGAGCTCGACCACGGCACCGTGTTCCGTACCAAGCGGCTCAACCGTCTGTTTCTGCACGTCTACGGCCTGCTGGCGTGGTTCAACTTCCACGACTACGCGCTCAGCCACACCTACCATCACCGCTATACCCTGCATCCCGACGGGGACCGGGAGCTGGTGTTGCCCAAGACCCCGTCCCTGCGGTTCCTGTACCTGCTGCAGCTCTGCACGATCAGCATTACCGGCGGCTTCGAGTCCAAGGGGCTGATCCCGGTGCTGCGCAGCACCGCCGGCACGGCGCTGGGGACATTCCCTCGCCCCGGCGTGGAGAGCTCCCCGGAAACGACCGGCCAGAACTCCGAGGAGTGGGTCCGCGCCCTGTATGAGGCGCATCCCGAGGAGCGCGGCAAGTCGGTGCGCTGGGCGCGCGTCACCCTGCTGTTCCACGCGACGGTGACCGTCGCCGGGATCGCGTCCGGTCTCTGGTTGCTGCCGGTGCTGGTGAGCTTCCCGATCTCTTCGGCAACATCTGGAAGTACTTCGTCGGCGCGCCGATGCACTGCGGCCTGCGCGACAACGTCGCCGACTTCTGAGGTGGTCCTAGAAAACTGGACAGGTTGCTAAGGTGTACTCCAGGCCTTGAGGAGGGCCGACCAGATGGCCAGGAAACGGCGGCGATTCACCGCCGAGTTCAAAGCGCGCGTGGCGCTCGAAGCGCTCAGCGGCGACCGCACGATTCAGGCGATCGCCGCCGATCACGCGGTGCATCCCAACCAAGTCAGCGACTGGAAGCGGCAAGCCGTCGACGGCTTGCACGACCTGTTCGCCACCGGCGCCAAGCGCCGGCAGGACGATCACGAAGCGATCATCCACGACCTGCACGCCAAGATCGGCGAGTTGACCGTGGAGCGCGATTTTTTAGCGCGCGGGCTCGCTCGTTGAGCCGCGACCAACGGCGCACGATGGTCGATCGAGCCCACCAACACCTGAGCGTCAGCCGGCAGTGCCGGCTGCTGGCGATGAGTCGCTCGACGCTGTACTACGCGCCGCAGGGCCACAGCGCCGAGACCTTGGCGCTGATGCGCCGCATCGACCAGTTGTACCTGTGCTACCCGTTCTACGGCAGCCGCCAGATGGCGCGCCATCTCGAACAGGAGGAAGTGACGGTCGGCCGCCACCGGGTCCGCCGGCTGATGCATCTGCTCGGCCTGGAGGCGATCTACCGCAAGCCGCGCACCAGCACGGCGCATCCCGAACACTGCGTGTACCCGTATCTGCTGCGCGGCCTGAGCATCGAGCGGGCGAACCACGTGTGGTGCGCCGACATCACCTACATCCCGGTGCAGGAAGGATATCTGTACCTGGTGGCAGTCATGGACTGGGCGAGCCGGCGGGTGCTGGCGTGGCGGCTGAGCAACACGCTGGACACCGCGTTCTGCCTCGCGGCGCTCGACGAGGCGCTGCGGCGGTACGGACGGCCGCAGGTCTTCAACACCGATCAGGGCAGGCAGTTCACGAGCCGGGCGTTCACCGAGCGGCTGCGGGCGGCCGGCATCCGGTGCTCGATGGATGGCCGCCGCCGATGCATGGACAACGTGTTCATCGAGCGGCTGTGGCGGTCGTTGAAGTACGAGGCGGTCTACCTGCACGAGTTGGCCGACGGCAGGGCGGCGCGGCGGGTGATCGGGCAGTGGATGGCGTTCTACAACGAGCAGCGGCCGCACTCGGCGCTCGGCGGGCGCACGCCGGCGCAGTGCTACGACGGCACGCCGGCGGCCAGCGAGCAGGCGGCGTAGCGATGGACCGACGAAGTCACCAGACAGGAGGGCCGCTGATTCAAGACAGGCGGCGGATGACCGCGCTGATGCCGGTCTACGAGGCGAGCGGGTGTGAGTGGCGACCGCCATCCCAGGATCGAGGTCGTCGCCCGGCACCCCGGCCTTACCGCCGCATTCGCAAGCGAAGCGACCGAGGGGGTAGCGCAACCACCCGAGTACACCTTATTCTGCCCCTCAACCTGTCCAACCAACCAGGACCACCTCATTCCGCAAGTGCGTGCGCACGATTACGCTCGACCCGCTGTCCACCTTTCTGTACTGGCGCATGAACTGGCACATGGAGCACCACATGTACGCCGGCGTGCCGTGCTACAACCTGCGCGAGTTGAGCCGGACGATCGCGGCCGACCTGCCGACGCCGCGCACCCTGGCGGGGGCGTGGCGGGAGATGCGCGCGACCTGGAAGCGCCAGCAGGTCGAACCGGACTACCAGTACGACACGCCGGTGCCGGCGGCCGCCGGGCAAGGGCGCGCGCGGGAAGACGACGACGAACTGGGCGCCTCCATCGGCGATCTGGCGCCCGGCGTCCTGGCCCGATCCGGAGCCTGAGCCGTGATCGGAACGGTGCGGTTCGATCGCGACGACTGGACCTTCGACTGCGAGCCGACGATGACCGACTCGCAGGTGCTGGCGTTCTGCCGCGACGGCTGCCTGCTGCTGCGCGGGGTAGTCCCCGACCAGATCAATCGGCGCGCGTGCGACTGGCTGGACGGCGCGATGCCAGCCGAGCCGAGCTTCGTCCCGGACGGCATGACGCAGGCGGAGATGGACCGCATCCGCGGAAGCCACGAACCGAGCACGATCTTCCTGGAGGACTGGTTCATCGAGCACGTGCTCCTGGACCGCCGGATCGCCGGCATCATGCGGTCGCTGCTCGGTCCGGTGGTCGGCCTGCCGATCCTGGCGAGTCTGCATCGGGTCGAGTGTCCCGAACAGGCCGGCAATTGGCACCAGGACGCCGATTGCGTGTTCGGGCCGGAACTCCACTTCGTGGAGGTCTTCTACTTTCCGCAGGACACGCCGGTGGAGCTGGGGCCCACGGAGATCGTTCCGGGGAGCCATCTGGCCCGATTCGACCGCGGCCGGGAGCCGGAGGGCGGCGTGTCGAGCGACGGCCCGGCCGGCACCATCGGCATCCACCATCAGAGCATCCTGCACCGCCGGGCGCCGTCGGTCGCCTCCGGCAGCCGCCGTATGCTGAAGTACAACTACTGGCGGACGTCGCCGCCGCGGCGGGATTGGCGCGCCGACGCCGACTTCGACCCGCGCACGGCCGATTACGGCGGCCACTTCGTGGCGCGCTACGTCGCCCACATGTTCGCGTGGCTGGCCGGCAAGGGGGACGAGTACCGCGTGATCGGCGGTCAGGGATGGCCGTGGCGGACCCCCAACCAGCTCCGGCCCTCCTACGGCTACGGCGCCGGGAGCGGCTACGTGCCGGACTGGCGCAAGGGCAACGCCGACGGCTACGGGCGCTAAAGGCGGACCGACCACGACGACCTTGAGGAGACCGCGATGCTTACCGATCGTCACGTGACGCAGTTCGAGACCTTCGGCTTTCTGGTGCTGCGCGGCGTGTTCGCCTCCGGCGAGCTCGACACGGTGCGCGCCGAGTTCGACGTCGGGCGCTCGCGCGCCGCCGCGGCGACCGAGCGGCGCGGCATCCGCAAGCAGCTCAACTGGTCCAACCTGGGGCCGGACACGCCGTTTCTGGGCTCGCTGCTGGAGGACTCGCGGTTCGTCGGCGCTGCCGAGCGGTTCTGCGGCGGGCCCGTGATCGGCTTCTACGCCAACGGCAACTCCTTCGACGGCGATCGCACGGAGTGGCACCCGGACTCGTCCACGCTCCTCCGCCGCGGGGTCAAGTTCGCCTTCTATCTGCAGCCGCTCGACGAGCGGACCGGCGCCCTGCGCTTCATACCGGGGTCGCACAAGGAGCCGCTCCACTCCGACCTGCGGAAGATCGGCCTCAAGGAGTCGAATTTGCGCGTCCTGGACGCCGGCGGACTGGAGGTCGACGAGGTCCCGGCGTACGTGGCGCGGTCCGAGCCCGGCGACGTGATCGCGTTCGACAGCCGGGTGTGGCATGCGAGCTGGGGCGGTCGCCAAGGTCGCAGCATGTGCAGTCTTGGATACGTTGCCGTGCCGGCAACGTCGGCCGAAGAGGCGGCGATGGCGGAGCTGGTGCGGCAGGATGCCGAGCTGCTGGAGGCGTTTCCGCTGCTGGCGCGCCATCCGCACTGGGTCGCCAACCCCGCGGGCAGCCCCACGCGGGGGCGCTGGGTCGCGGCGCTGCGCACCTGGGGCTTCGCCGGCCTTGGCGGCGGCTGACGATCAGGGCTTAGGGTTCAGGGCTGCCAGTCGGCGGCCAGGCCGGCGTACCGCCGGGCCTGCGCGGGAATGTCGACCCCCACGCTGGTCGACCACGCGCTCAGCAGGCGCCGGTAGACAGGGCCGGGCGCGCCCGAGCCGACCGGCCCCCCGTTGAAGCGGGTCACCGGCACCATCGCGATGGAGGTGGAGGTGTACCACGCCTCGCTGGCCTGGCGGACGTCATACGGCTCGATGTCCGCCTCGTCGACCGGGATGCCGGCCGCGTCGGCCAGCTCCATGCAGTAGCCGCGGGAGACGCCGCGCAGGATGTCGTGCGGTTTCGGCGTGAGGATGCGGCCGCCGCGCACCATGAAGAAGTTGTTGCCGGTCCCTTCGGTGACGAAGCCGCGTTCGTCGGTGAGCAGCGCCATCGCGCCCGGCTCGACGCGGGCGGCTTCCAGCTCCGCGAGCTTGTAGTAGATGCGGCTCCGGTTCTTGGCCTTGGGGTCGATGTAGCGCGCCGGCACCGACCGCTGCGCGGTGGTGACGAAGTGCGCTCCACGTTCGTAGGCATCGGCGCTGCGGCCGACGTGGCGGATGAGCGGGGTCACGTTGATGGTCACCACCGGCGCGGTCCCCTCGCGGACCAGCTCCGCGTACAGGTCCATGCCGCCGCGGGTGACGTTGTGCATGATCTGGAAGTCGTAGCCGCCGAGGGCGCCGCGGTTGCGCTCGATCGTCTGCCGGGTGGCGGCCAGCATCTGCGCCGGACTCAACCCGCAATCGATCTGCGCGTAGCCGATCGAGTCGTACAGGCGGTCGAGGTGGCGGTCGAGGAGGAACGGCTCCTGACGGAAGGTGCGCGTCATCTCGAACACCATGTCCCCGTACATGAGGGCGCTGTCGAAGATCGAGATGCGGGCTTCCCGCTCCGGAACGAACTGTCCGTTGAGATAGACGAGGCGCTGCGCGCCGATTCCCGGCTTCACGCCGCCGATTATGGCACGGGCGGGGATGACGCGCCGAACGCTTCGGGAGGGGAGGCCGGGGAGGGTCGGGGAAGGCCGGCTTCCGAGCCGTTCTGGTCGACGCTGGCAATCGATGCTATAGTACGAGGGTCCGTGCGCTCGGCGCACGACCGGCCAGAATAGCTCAGTTGGCAGAGCGGTTCACTCGTAATGAACAGGTCGTCGGTTCAAATCCGACTTCTGGCTCTCGTCCTCGCTGACCTGCCCGGAGGCGCGGCCCCGGGTACCTGGACCGGAGACCGGCAGCGCGGTCGCTGAGGCGCCGCCGTGCTACGTTGCGGCCCGCCATGTTGCCGCGCGACCCGAAGGTCCGATCGTTGTTCGCGGCGCTGCTGCTGCACATCGGCGTCATGGGCGGCGCGGTCGCGGCGATCGGCGCGCTGATCCCGCAGATGATCCGGGATCTCGGCTGGTCCTACACGCATGCCGGGCTGGTCGTGGCGGCCGGCTCCGCCGCCTTCGTGCTGTCGAGCACCGCGGCCGGCTTCGTGCTGCCCCGCCTGGGCGTGCGGCTGACGGTAACGGTCGGCCTCGGCCTGGAGGCGTTCGGCCTGCTCCTGTTCGGGGTGTGGCCGAGCGTCGCGGTGAGCGCGCTGGTCTACGCCGTGCTCGGCGTCGGCTTCGGAGCGATGGAGGTGGCCGGCAACGACCTGACCATCTCCATGGAGCGCCGCGGGCGCGGACAGCTCATGAACCTCGTGCATGCCGGCTTCGCGGTCGGGGGGATCGCCGTGACGTGGACGGTGTCCTGGTTCCTGGCGGGCGGCGGCGACTGGCGGGCGGTATACCGGCTGCTCGGCGCCGCGACGGTGCTGGTGGCGCTCATTCTGCTCACCCGTCCGGCGCTCGCCGTCACCGGATCGGTCCCGGCCGCACCGGCGGGCGCGGCGTCGGCGGGCGCCGGCGGCGGGCTGGGGGCGCGGCGGTCCGCCGGCGCCCCGGACCGCAGCCTGGCGCTGCTCATGGTGATTCTGCCGGCGATGGGCGTCTACGTCGGCGTCGAGCTCGGCACGGCGTCGTGGATGAGCGAGTTCGTCGTCGCCGCGGTCGGCGGCTCCGTCGCGCAGGGGGCGCGGGTCGTCTCCCTGTACTGGGTCGGTCTCTGCCTGGGCCGGGTGGGCGTCGCCATCCTGCATCGCGGCACCCGCCACTCCCGCCTGATCGTGGCGCTGGCGTCGGTCGCCGTGGTCGGCCTGGCGATCACGGTACCGGCCGGCGGGATCACGTGGGCCGCTGCCGGCGCCGCCGTCACCGGCGTCGGCCTGTCGGCGCTCTACCCGTTGCTGATCCTGCTGGCGGGGTCGGAGTACCCGACCCGCCGCAGTCAGGCGATGGGACTGACCAGCGCCGCCGGCGGACTCGGCAGCATGCTGGTCCCGCTGGCGATCGCGGTGGTCGCCGAGGCGTTCGGCATCCGCAGCGGCATGGCGGTCTATCTGGCGATGACCGTCACGCTGGGCGCGCTGTCGATCGCGCTGCTGGTGATGACCCGCCGGTCCGGATGACGGCATATAGTATGCAAAAGATTACTATTGCTATCACTATGTGCTACTAAAGATTCATAAAGGTATGCTTTAGTACATACATCATATTAAGATGTATACAAAATAATGGCCAATATCAAGAGCAACTGTTCGCGACCTGGAAAGGCCCTGGACTATGAAGTTTCCCAGGGCACGTCTGCGGGCCAGTCGGCAACCGTCTGCGCGGCGGCCAGAATCGGCTCCACCATCGCCCGCACGCGCGGCCGCCGGCACGATCGGAGCTGCGGCGCGGGATCGAAGGCGCCGGAACTCCAGCGTTGCAGCGTGGCGAACTGCGCGTAGCTCTTCGGCCAGCTCGCGTACTTGAGGGCGACGTAGCGGCGGACCGGGCGTACCTTGAAGTACACGGCGTGAAACAGGGTCTGCGAGAAGAGCACCGCGTCGCCCGGATCGGTCTCGATGACGTGGGCCGGTATCCGCGAACCGTGTTCGCCGAAGAAGATCGGGTCAGGCTCCACGTGGCGCCGGTTGAAGGGAAGCAGCGCCTGGTGGAACGGCGCGCGGTGCGACCCGGGAATGACCCGCAGGGCGCCGTTGTCCTGGGTCATGGGACTCAGGTACAGCATCACCTTGATGCGCAGGTATCCCAGCTCGGCGGCTCCCGGCCGATCGGCGTGCCAGTGGTGGGCGGTGGGCGACCCCGCCACCCCGTGGTTGCCCTCCGAGCCGCAGAAGACGAAACGCTCACCCAGGAGCTGGGCCAGTTTGTCGTACAGTCGGGCGTCGTCGATCAGCGACAGCAGGAGGGCGCTGCGCTCCACGAAGCGGTCCTGCATCAAGGTCGCGGCCGGGTCCGGTTCGCCGCCGAAGTCCTCCTTCCAGAGGGCGTCGGCGGCCGCGACGACCGGCCCGATCGCCGCTTCGTCGAACAGCCCCCGCAGCCGGAGAAAGCCGAACGCGTCAAAGTAGTCGATCTGATCCTGCGTCAGCGCATGGCCCGATTCCATCAGGGCGTCAGAGTAGCTTAGGATCGCCGGCGAAGCGAGGAGCACGGATGAGGCACACCCGGTGAGCGCGCCGACCGATGATCTGTCCGCCGGCTACTGGGACGCGCTGGCGCGCACCGTGGGAGCGGCGGTCGACGCCGGCCGTATCGGCGCGCCCAAGGCGTTGCGACTGACCGTGCACGTACAGGCGGACCGTGCGGAAGCCGCCGGCGCGCAGGCGGAGACCGCCGCGGCCGCGCGGCGTTGCGCAGCCGCCTGGTTCGGGGGACCGGCCGACCACGATTACGGGGCGGGGGAGGCGGACCGGTCCACCGCGTCCCTGCTGCGCTGGCCGGGCGGTCAGAGCGCCCTGCTGGCGATCGACGCGGGGCGCGGCGCCACCGCCGGCAATCTGGTGCTGATGGGATCGCGCGGCTGCATCTATCACCGCATCGAGCCGTCCGCCGTACCCCGCGCGCGCGAGGCGCGGTGATGGCCGCGCACCGGGTAGCAGCCGCGTACCGAGTGGTGGCGCTGGGCGGCAATCGGACCCACCTCGAAAGCTACGCGCGCGAGTTCGCCGACGACCCGCGTTGCGAGCTGGTCGCCGTCGCCGACGAGCGCGGCGTTTCCCAGTACCGCGAGGGGTTGAATCGCCTGCTCGCCGCCGAGCTGGACGTGCCGTACCTGTCGCTGGGGGAGGCGCTGGCGCTTCCCGGCGTCGACGTGGTCGTGAGCTGCGTCGACGTCGAACGGCGGGCGCGCGTGGCGCAGGCGGCGCTGGCCTGCGGCAAGCATCTCTACCTCGACAAGCCGCTGGCCGGCAGCGTGGCGGACGCCCGCGCGATCGCCGACGCCGCCGATGCCGCCGGCGTGGTCACGCAGATGCTCACCACCGTGCACGCCCCGTGGGCGCAGGAGGCCAAGGCGGTCGTGCGCTCGGGAGCGCTCGGCCGCATCGGGGCGGTGCACGCCGACATGCTGATGGCCAAGGGCCGGCCCGGCACCGTGCCGGCCGGCACGGTCCGCCGCGAACACGGCTCGGACGGCATCTTTACCCACGTCGCGGCGAAGCGCGAGCTGTTCGACATGGGCGTCTACCCGGTAGCGCTCATCCACTGGCTGACCGGGCGCCGCGCCGCCTCCGTGTACGGGGTCACCGGCAACTACTTCTTCGCCGAGCACGCGGAGTTGGGGATCGAGGACTACGGAGCGCTGGTGCTGACGCTCGACGACGGCACCGTCGCCACGGCGTGCTGCGGCCGCATCGGCATGCCGTGCCATCCGCAGGTCGGCGAGCGGCGCGTGACGATCGCGGGCGAGGAGGGGCCGGCCACGTTCGCGGAGTCGCACCCGCGCGTCGAGATCTACAACACCGACCGGGTGATCACCACCGCGCCCGTGCATCCCCATGACCCGATGCAGATGTGGGCGTCGACGGGGCGGGAGACGCAGCCGCCGGTCAAGGACCGCTGGGTCACCCTGCAACGCGAGGAGCGATCCGACGTCGCCGCGTTCCTGGACTGTCTCGATTCGGGCGCGCGGCCGGAGGTGACCGCTCGCGACGCGCTGCACCACGTCGAGGTGCTGATGGCCGGGTACGAGTCGGCGGCTTCCGGCCGGCCGGTCAGCATCTGAGCCCGGCGCTCATCTGAGACCCGGCTCATCTGAGCGCGCGCTCACCAGTAGCGCATCGCGCCTTCGAACAGCCGCGCCAGGTCCCGTTCGTCGAAGGGGCGGGGGCAGAGCCTGGTGACCCGGTGCTGGGGCAGCGTGCCGCCGACCAGCGTGTCGACGTCGGCCGGGGAGTATCCCACGGCCGAAAGGCCGTTCGGCATGCCGGTGCGCCGCATCAGGTCGATGATCGCCTGCGCGGCCGCTTCGCCGGCTTCCGGCGCGGGGACGCCGGCGACTTCGGCGCCCATCAGCGCCGCCGCCTGCAGGTGGCGATCGGGATCGGCGGCGGCGGTCCAGCGGAACACCGCGGGGGCGTTCAGGATCACCGACATCCCATGCGGGATCATGGGGTGATCGTCCGGATATCCGACCGGCCGGTAGTCGCGCACGTTGCTGGAGACCGGGTAGGACATTCCGTGCGGCAGGTGGCAGCCCGCGTTGCCGAACCCGAAGCCGGCAAAGGTGGCGGCAAGCAGCATCTGCGCCTGCGACGCCGCGTCGCCGGCCATGGCTGCCGGCAGGTTGGCGGCCACCATCTCTATGGCGCGGGAGGACCACACGTCGCTCATCGGGTTGCTTCCCTGGTACGAGGGCCGCATCGACGGGTCGTCCGGGGCCGGCCGCCGGGTGTAGGGGAGGGCGGTGTAGGACTCGATCGCGTGGCTGAGCACGTCCAGGCCCGTGCACGCGGCCGCCAGCGGCGGCATCGAGCGGGTGTTGTCGGGATCGACGATCCCCACTGCCGGCTTCAGCGCGCGATGGGCGATGCCGGTCTTGGCGTGCAGGCTCTCCAGATCGAAGATCGCCACGCCGGTCGTCTCGCTGCCGGTGCCGGCGGTGGTCGGCACCGCGATGAGCGGCTTCAATGGTCCCGGCACCGGTCGCCCGCGGCCGACCGGGTGGTTCACGTAGTCCAGAAAATCGGACGGGTAGGTGTGGTACAGGTTGGCGGCCTTGGCGGTGTCGATCACCGAGCCGCCGCCCACCGCTACGAAGCCGTCATACCGCCCGCGGTCCGCGGCGGCGATGGCGTCGCGAAAGGAGCGGTCGGTAGGCTCGATCCGGACGCGGTCGTAGACGCCGGCGTCGATGCCGGCGGCATCGAGCGAGGCCAGAACGGCGGCGACCTGCGGTCCGTCGCGGAGCGTGCGGTCGGTCAGGACCATCACCCGCGACGTGCCCAGTCGGCGCGCTTCGAAACCGGTCTCGCCGGTCGCGCCGGGGCCGAACTTGATGTGCGCCCCGTCCAGGGTGACGATCCGTTCGAATGCGGTGGCTTCCTGCACGGCGGGATCATAGTGCAGCGGACGTTCGTTTGCCTATGCGCCCCGTCACGGGGCGCATTTCCAAAAACGTGGTAAAGTGAGCGTCGGGCGGCTTGGCGGCTTCTTTATGGAAATGCGCCCCGTCAACGCGTACGGCGCCGGTGCCGATAATGACACAGTGCCGGTCGAGCCGTCACCGGCCCGCCGGCGGGAGTAAGTCGGCTTGAAGGAACCCAAGGCCCGGAGCGAGAAGGCTCGAAACGAGAAGCCCCGGAGCGAGAAGCCCCGGAAGGCGCGGCCGCGGCTGCCGTCGCAGGTCACCCTGGCACGCGCGTCCGGGGTCCTGGGCGCCGGAGCGCTGGCGCTGGGTATCCTCCTGGTAGTTCCTCCCGGCGGGCGCGCGCCGGCTCCGGTGAGCTGGCCGGCGATGGAACCGGCGCTGCCGAGCATCGTCCGGCCCCGCACCGCCGAGCCGCAGGCCGCAGCGCCCCGCCGGCCGACCGCGCAACGACCGAATCCGGGACGGCCGATCCCGGGACGGCCGATTCCGCTGGCGATCGTGCTCGACGACGCCGGTCACAACGTCGCCGACACCGAAGCGTATCTTCGCTTTCCCGGCAAGCTCTCGCTCGCCGTGCTGCCGCAGCTCGAGTTCAGCGCGGAGGTGGCAGCGCGCGCCGCGCAGGCCGGCAAGGAGGTGATCCTGCATCTCCCCATGGAGCCGCAGGGGCCGTCCGACCCCGGCCCCGGCGCGATCAGGGTAGGCTACGACGAGCCGGCCGTGATCGGTCTGTTGGACCGGCACTTCGGTTCGGTCGGCACCCGCGGCGTGAACAACCACATGGGCTCACGGGCGACCGCCGATCGGCGCATCATGGACACCATCATGGCGTACCTGAAGCGGACCGACCGGTTCTTCCTGGACAGCCGCACCACCTCCGACTCGGTCGCCGCGGAGTCGGCCGCGCGGTACGGCGTGCCGTTCCTGAGCCGGGACGTGTTCCTCGACGTGTCCGCCGACGAGGCGACGGTGAGCTCCGCGATCGACCGCGGCATGGCGATCGCCCGCGAGCGGGGGAGGGCGATCCTGATCGGTCACGTGACCAACCGCGTCGTACTCTCGGTCCTGGAGATGCGGCTGCCGGAGATCGAGCGCGCCGGGTTCGAGCTGGTCTACCTCTCCGATCTGCTGCCGCGGTGACCTCCGGCCTCATCCTGGGCATCGAGACCTCCTGTGACGAGTGCGCCGCCGCGGTGGTTCGCGGCGGCACGGCGATCCTCTCCAACGAGGTGGCGTCCCAGGTGGAGGCGCACCGTCCCTTCGCCGGCGTGGTGCCGGAGATCGCCTCGCGGATGCACGTGGAGTGGATCGACGCCGTGGTCGCCCGCGGGCTGGCGGAGGCCGGCTGCACCCTGGCGCAGATCGACGCGCTGGCGGTCACCTGCCGGCCGGGACTGATCGGATCGCTGCTGGTCGGCGTCTCGTACGCCAAGGGGCTGGCGCTGGCGACCGGCAAACCGCTGGTGGCGGTCGACCACATCCGCGCCCACGTCTATTCCCCGCACATGGAGCGCGACATCGACTACCCGTACGTCGCCCTGCTGCTGTCCGGCGGACACACGCTGATCATCGACGTGCAGGGGTTGGATCGCTGGGAGGTGCTCGGCGCGACCGTCGACGACGCCTGCGGCGAGGCGTTCGACAAGGTCGCCAAGCATTTCGACATCGGCTTTCCGGGCGGCGTCGCCATCCAGCGGCTGGCCGAACGGGGCGACCCGGACGCCTATCGGTTCCCGGCGCCGTCGGTGCGGACCGGCGGCGACCGGTTCGACGTGTCGTACTCGGGACTGAAGACGGCCGTGATCCATCAGCGCGAGCAGTTCCGCGTCGACCGGTCCGCGCCGGAGCGCGTCGCCGACGTCGCCGCGTCGTTTCAGAAGTCCGCCATCGACATCGTCGTCGACCGGGCGATCGCCGCGGCCCGCCGGCACGGCCGGCGACGGATCGTCGCCGCCGGCGGCGTTGCCGCCAACCGATACCTGCGCCGCCGTCTGGCCGACGAGCCCGAGTTCGAGACGTTCTTTCCCCGTATGGCGCTCTGCACCGACAACGCGGCGATGATCGCCGGATTCGGCTACCACGTGCTGCGGCGCGACGGCCCGAGCGGCCTGGGGTTCGGCGCCGCGGCCCGCGTCGCCGGCTTTCGCCGAACTCCGTAAGAGCGGGACGGGGTGGGGAGCGGCGCTTCCGTTTTGACGACCGACCTTGGTTGACAGAATATATATTATCGGAAGTTGAGTCGGCAGGCGGTTCCAGAAAGACGTGAGCGGGATCGCTTCACTTGGAATGACCGGTCCCGGAAAGCAGCCAGATGCAGAGCAACGACGCGCCGGCGGCGGCAAACAGATTGACGGTGTTGACGTCGGCCAGCCGCTCGAAGACGTCGGCCAGCAACTGGTCAGCGACGCCGCCGAGCACGGCGCCGATCAAGCCGACGGTCAGCGCTCCCCAGAAGCGGCCCGGCACCGGCCGGCGCGCCACGTAGAACATCAGGATCGCGCAGCCCAAGGCGACCGCCACGTAGGTAAGCGCGACGTTCAGGTACGCCAGCACGCCTGATCGGTCGTCAGTAGAGATCGAGCCGTTCGCGGCCGATCCGCAGCGGCGCGCTGTACAACGGCTGGCCGCGGTCGCGCCCGTAGCTGACCGCGTACGCGACCAGGTCGATCAGGGCTCCGGTCCGCGCCGTGAGCGCCGCGGCCGCGGCCGCGCTGAGGTCCCGGTGGCCGGCGCGGTAGCCGTCGATCGTCGAGAAGCGCCGGCAGGCGCGGAGCGGATCGCCATCGTCCTCGATGCCGCGGCGCACGGGGGCCCCCTGCTCCTGCCAGGAAAACCGCAGAAACGGCTCGTCCGGGTTCCGTACGTCGAGCGAGATCGTGTGATCCGTTCGGGCGGTCGTGACGGACACCAGCGGTGGCCGGCCGCCGGCGCACGGAACGGAAGCGGTCGTCGACAAGCGTCCGAACCGGGCGCGCAGATCGTCATGATGGCGCGGGTCCGGCGTCTCCTCCCCCGACGTTATCAGCTTGTAATATATTTCATACCCCAGAAAATTGGTCCCCCCTCCTGCGGTCCCGCAGAAGCGCATCACCCCCGGCACGTCTCCTTGGCAATCTTTCGGGCTCCGCAGCGTCGACGGCGACGGCAGACCGCACGCGCCGATCAGCATCGCCAACACGCCCACGGCCAGCCCGCGGCCGGCCGCCGCCAGCGCGCGCGGATCAGCGGCCGTCAAGCGTGCCGGCGGCCCGGAGGTAGATCAGCCGATTGCGGGCCAGGAGCGACCAGCGGCTGCCCGGGTAGGCCTCTTCCAGCGCGGCGTAGGCATCGTTGGCCGCGGCCGGGTCGCCGCGTTCCTCTTCAAGCCGCGCCAGCGAGAACAGCGCCCGCGGAGCCAGCGCCAGCTCGTCCGGAAACCGGCTTGCGACCTCGCGATAGCGGTTCGCGGCGGTCTCTCGGTCGCCCAGCTCCTCGTAGGCGACCGCCGCGTTGCTCAACGCCAGCGCGCCCAGGTAGCCGGTAGACCGGTCGGCCAGCTCGGTGAATCGGTCGGCCGCCTCCTGCCACTCCTCACGCTCCACGTGACGGGCGGCCAGCAACTGCAGGGCCCGTCTGCCGGCGTAGCGGCGGCCGTGGCGTTCGGCCAGCAGCTCCAGCTGCGGCAGCATCTCGTCTTCGAGGCTCGCGCGCTCTTCGGCGGGGACGGCCAGCCAGCGCTTCTCCACCTCTTCGATCAGCACGGTCGAGTTCTCCAGCAGCGCCCGGCGCCGTTCGGTCATCACCAGGGTGACGATCAGGACGACCGCGACGGCCGCCAGCAGCGCCAGCAGCGGCATACGCAGCCGGGAGACGACGTGGCTGACGGCGTCGGCCAGGCGGACGGGATCGCGGGTCTGCGCTTCGCTCATCGGTTCGAGATCTCCAGTTCCTTGATCAGGCGCGACAGGTACGTGCGCTGGATTCCCAGCGAGCGCGACGTACTGGTCTGATTCCAGCCGTGCGACTCCAGCGCGCCGCGAATGAAGCGGCGCTTGTAGGCGCGCACGGCCTCTTTCAGGGACTCTCCATGGTACGCGTCGATGGCATGGTCCTGCAAGGCGGCGCCGAGGCTGAGGTGATGCGCTTCGACGCTCGAGGCATGGGCGGCGACGTCGATCGCAGCGCGTTCGACCGTGTTGGCGAGTTCGCGCACGTTGCCGGGCCAACGGTGCTCCTGCAGGGCCGCCATCGCCGACGCCGTGAACCGGAGCATGCCGCGGCCGGAGGCGGCGCACGACCGCGCCAGGAAGTGATTGGCCAACGCGGTGACGTCATCCGGCCGCTCGCGCAGCGGCGGCAGGTAGATCGGCAGGACGTTGAGCCGATAGAACAGGTCGCGCCGAAACGCTCCGCGCTCGACCTGGCTTTCCAGGTCGAGGTCGCTGGCGGCGATGATGCGCGTGCGCACGGTCCGTCCGGCGCCGCCGACCGGATAGATGCGGCCGTGCTGGAGCGTGCCGAGGAGCTTGGCCTGCATCGGCGGGGAGAGGTCGCCGACGGCGTCGAGCAGGACGGTGCCGCGGTCGGCGCGCTCCAGCCGGCCCGGCCGATGGCCGGCGCCGGCCGGGTGCGGGCTGCCGTCCGCACCGCCGAACAGCTCGGCCTCCAGCAGGTCCGGCGGTACCGCCGCGCAGTTGACTTCCTCGAACGGACCGGCGCGGCGGGCCGATGCGGCGTGGATCAGGCGAGCGAACAACGTCTTGCCGACGCCGTGCTCGCCGAGCAGCAGCACGGACAGGTCGGTCGCCGCGGCGCGCGTGGCGACCGCCACCTTCGCCTGCATCGTGCGATCGACGGCGACGACATCCGGTTGCATCAGCGCGTCCGGCTTCGGGCGCCGGCGGCGATGTGGGGACGCGGCATCACGTGCTCGGTCGCCGGAGCGCTGCCCTACCCCGAATTCTTACGGCGAACCAAGTCGCCCAGCGGCACGGTGTCGCTGCCGTCGGTGTGCGTGTACTGCACCAGGTCGGCGCGGACCTGCCGGCGCCGCAGCTCGCGAACCGACAGCGCCATCCGCTGGCTCTGCGGGTTGATCTCCAGCACGAGCGCCTGGATCGGGTCGCCGATCTTGAGCGCGTTGGACGCCTCTTCGAACGATGCGTCTCCGGTGGTCAGGTGGTTCTTGCTGATCAGCCCTTCCAGATCGCCTTCGACCGTCACGAACACGCCGAAGTCGGCCTTGCGGCTCACCGTTCCGGTGATCTCCGAGCCCTTCTTGTAGGCGCGCGCCAACGTGGTCCAGGGATCCTCGGTGAGCTGCTTCAAGCCGAGCTTGATGCGACGCTGGCGCGGATCGACCATGAGCACCATCACCTCGATCTCGTCCCCGACCTTGACGACCGTCGAAGGGTCGGCGACGCGCTCGGTCCAGGACATGTCCTCCACGTGCAACAGTCCGTCGATCCCTTCCTCGATGTTGAGAAAGGCCCCGAAGCTGACCAGGTTGCTGACGCGGGCGGTGATGCGCCGGCCGACCGGGTAACGCTCCGGCACGTCGTCCCACGGGTTGGCCAGGAGCTGCTTGAGGCCGAGCGACAACTTTGCGTGCTCCAGGTCGTAGGCGAGGACCTTGACCTCCATCTCGTCACCGGGGGCCAGTATCTCCTTGGGGTGGCGCACGCGCTTCACCCAGGACAGGTCCGACACGTGCACGAGCCCCTCGATGCCGTCGGCGATCGCCACG
This sequence comes from Spirochaetia bacterium, assembly GCA_965203515.1. Classification (GTDB taxonomy): domain Bacteria; phylum Spirochaetota; class Spirochaetia; order SZUA-6; family Bin103; genus CATQHW01. The sequence continues at coordinate 1,165,975 of OZ241907.1, read as the reverse complement.
AACGCCCCGAAGTCGGTCAGCTTGGTTACCGTGCCGCGTACCGTGTCGCCCACCTGGAACCGCTCTTCGAACGTGGTCCACGGATCCTCGGTGAAGTGCTTGAGGCTGAGATTCACCTTCTGGGCTTCGCGATCGAGCCGGATGATCATGACGGTGAGCTGCTGGCCGATCTCGACGAGATCGCGGGGCGACGCCACGTGCCCCCAGCGCATGTCGTTGACGTGCAGCAACCCGTCGAAACCGCCCAGGTCGACGAACGCCCCGAAGGAGGTGAACGACTTGACGGTGCCTTCGACCACGGCGCCGACCTCCGCGTGGTCGTAGAACTGCTCCCGACGGTTCTTGATCTCCTGCTCCAGCCAGTCGCGGCGGTTGACCACGACGTTGGCGCGTCCCTTGCTGAAGAGCTGCTCGACGAAGAACGAGGTCTGCAGGTTCAGATAGTCGTCCTCGTTGCGGACGCGCATGATGTCGACTTTGGAGAACGGCACGAACGCCCGCGTGCCGGCGCCCAGATCGACTTCGTAGCCGCCCTTGATCTTGCGGCGGATGATTCCCTGGATCGGCGTTCGCTGCTCGGCCGCGGTCCTGAGCGTCCGCCACAGGAGCTGCTCTTCCGCCTTGCGCCGGGAGACGATCACCTCTCCGGAGCGGCTCTCCTTGCGCAGCAGCACCACGTCGACCGACTGCCCCACCTCCGGAAGCTCGGTGAACTCCGCCACCGGAACGCGTCCTTCGGACTTCAGGCCGACGTCGATGTAGACCAGCTCCGGCCCCACTTCGATCACCTTCCCGTTCAGCAGTTGGCCTTCCTCGACCGGCTGAAACGAGTTTACGTACTGTTGCTGCAGGCTGCCGTCGCCGGAACCCGATCTGACCTGATCGTCTCTCTCACTCACCTGATTGCTCGTTGCGGCCCAAAGGCGCGATCGCGCGACAAGGGACTAGTATGGCACATGAACGCGATGGAGGATACAACCGTTGGAGATGGCGATGCGCTACCGCACGCGAAGACACGCCCTGCACCGCACGATGTCCGCCAGCCTGTCACAAACCGCACGGGCGGTCAAGTGCGTGGTGTCGACCGGCACGGCATCCGCCGCTTGCGCCAGCCGGCCCCACCTCTTGCCCCGGTCGGCCGCGTCGCGGGCGGCGATCGCGTCGGCGATGGCCTGCGCGTCGCCTCCCTGCTGCCGCTGCCGGCGGCGGGCGCGCACCGCCGCCGACGCGTCCAGGAAGACCTTCGCTTCGGCATCCGGGAACACCTCGGTGCCGATGTCCCGTCCGTCGATCACGCAGGGCGCTTCGGCGGCCGCCGCCCGCAGCAGCGCGTTGACGTGCGCCCGCACCGCGCGCATCGCCGTGTGCGCGGCCAGCCAGCGGGCGACCTCCGCGCCGTGCAGCACCTCGCCGGGCAGCGATCGGCCGGCGGCCGTGACGCCGGCCCCGACTGCGGCCAGGCCGGCGGCGGCCAGCGCCGCGGCCACCGCGCTCTCGTCCGCGGGGTCGCCGCACGCGCGCAGGGCGACCGCCGATGCCGCCCGGTACAGCAGACCGGAACTGATGTACCGAAACCCGAGACGGTCGGCCAGACAGCGCGCGGCGGTCGACTTGCCGGCCGCGGCCGGACCGTCTATCGCGACGACCGTCTTGCGAGCCGCAGGAACCATGCGACCTCTTCGTCCGCCAGCTCCCGGTGACGGCCGGCGTCGAGCCGCCCCAGGCGGACGGGACCGATGCGGACACGGTGCACGCTGCCGAGCTCGATGCCGGCCGCGGCGAAGACCCGACGGATCTCCCGGTTCCGGCCGGTCGACAAGGTCAGGAGCGCCCGGTCGCCGGCGCGGCGGGCGTAGCGCTGCAGTCGGTAGCGCTCGCCGTCGACCAGCAGGCCGTCCCGGTACCTGCGCAGCAGATCGTCCGGGATCGGCGCGCCGCCGGCCGTCCGCACCAGGTAGTCCTTTTCCACGCCGTAGGAAGGATGCGCGGCGCGTAGCGCGAACGCGCCGTCGTCGGTAAACAGCAGCAGGCCGCTCGATCGGTAGTCGAGCCGGCCGACGCCGAACAGCCGGTCACGGGCACCGGCGCCGGCGAGCAGCTCCTCGGCGCGCCGCCGGCCCTGCGGATCGCGCGCGGTGCAGACGAATCCGGGCGGTTTGTGGAGCGCGAGATAGCGGCCGGGGGTGCGGAGCCGCACCGGGTTCCCGTCCAGGCAGACGCGATCGCCGTCCCGGACGGCGACGCCGAGCCGCGTCACCGTCGAGCCGTTCACCGTCACCCGGCCGGCGGCGATCAGGGCGTCCGACGCGCGCCGGGAAGCGACCCCGCCGCGCGCGAGGTAGAGGTTGAGGCGCACGTCAGGTTCTCAGGAATCGGCTCTCTTCCACGCTGTCGAGCTTCGGCAGGTCGTCGATCGTTTCCATACCGAAGTTCTCGAGGAATCGGTTGGTCGTCCCGAACAGGGTCGGGCGGCCGATGGAGTCCTCCTTGTAGCCGACCGGGCGGATCAGTTGCCGGTCGCTCAGCAAGCGGATCATCGCGTCGGCCGACACGCCGCGCATCGCCTCGATCTGACTGCGCGTCACCGGTTGCTGGTAGGCGATGATCGTCAAGGTCTCCAGGGCGGCGCGCGACAGGCGCTTGCCGGTGCCGTTGCCGTAGTGCTGGCGCAGCCGCTCCCACAGCTCCGCCTTCGGCACGAGCGAGTAGCAGTCGGCGACGCGGGCGATCTGCAGACCATGCTCCGGCGTCGCGTACCGTCGGCGAAGCGTGGCCAGGCAGCGCTCGATCTCCGCGACCGACAGACCGGTGATCCGCGCCAGCCGCGCCGGCGTCGCCGGGTGGCCTTCGAGCAGCAGCGCCGCTTCGACGACCGGCTCGTTGGCCGCCTCGCGCCGGGATCCGTTCGACCCGTTTCCCGCGACGGCCGCTTCCGCATGCGCGGCGGGCTCCGGCGCCGCCCCGTCCCCGCCGGCGGGCATCATCGCGCCTCCAGTGCGATCGCCGCGAACGGAGCGTTCTGGAAGACGCGGGCGCGGCCCGCCTTCACCACCTCCAGGATGGCGAGCAGCACACAGACCAGCTCCACCGCCGACCCGACCCGGACCAGCACGTCGAAGCTCACCCGCGTCTGACGAGCCAGGCGCTCGTGCAGCAGCGTCACCTTTTCCGCCACGGTCACGCCATCGTCCAGGTCGAACGGCATCGCCTCGGCAAGCCCGGACCGCAGCTCTCGATACATCTCCAGCAGCTCGGCGGCCGAGCCGTCCGGCTCGGCCGCGTCGTCGTCATCTTCATCCCCGAGGGCCTCCTGCGCCGCGTGGATGCGGCGTTCCGGCACGATGTTCCACTCGTGCGGCTCGAAGCGATCGGCAAGGACGTCGCCGAGCATGCGCAGCCGCCGGTACTCGATGAGTTGCTCCACGAGCTCGGCGCGCGGGTCCTCGTCATCGAACTGCCCGGAAGCGCCGCCGACCGGCAGCAGCATCCGTGACTTGATGTGAAGCAGGGTCGCCGCCATGCGGCAGAAGTCGGTGGCCCGCTCCAGGTCCAGCTCCGGCGATGCGTCCAGGAACGCCAAGTACTGTTCGGTGATGCTGGCGATCGGGATGTTCCAGACGTTGACCTGGGCGCTTCGCACCAGGTGCAGCAGCAGATCCAGCGGCCCGTCGAAGTCGTCGAGCCGGTAGCGCACCCCATCGCCGGCGTGTGGTCGTTGGCTGATCGCTCCTTCCCCTCCCCGGAAGAGCGGCGTTCGGGGCTGGCCGTCAGGCCTGCCCCGCGCCGTTACCTTCGGTCTGCGATGATCCGGCCGGCGCGTCGGCACCGGGAAACAGCAACGCGCGGACCTTGCCCTCGATGGCGGCGGCCGTCTGCGGCTGCGCGTCCAGAAACGCCTTGGCGTTCTCCCGTCCCTGACCGATGCGCTCTCCGTCGTATGAGTACCAGGTGCCGCTCTTCTCCACGATGTTCTGCTGGAGCGCCGCCTCCAGCAGGCTGCCGGAAGCCGACAATCCGGTGCCGAACATGATCTCCAGCTCGGCGCGACGGAACGGCGGCGCCACCTTGTTCTTGACCACCTTGATGCGGACCCGGTTGCCGATCGCGTTCTCTCCGGTCCGCTGAATCGTTTCGATCTTGCGGACCTCCAGGCGTACCGAGGAGTAGAACTTCAAGGCGTTGCCGCCGGTGGTGGTCTCCGGGTTGCCGAACATGACGCCGATCTTCATGCGGATCTGGTTGATGAAGATCAGGCAGGTGCCGGACTTGGCGATCGTGGCGGTGAGCTTGCGCAGCGCCTGGCTCATCAACCGCGCCTGCAGCCCCATGTGGGAGTCGCCCATCTCTCCTTCGATCTCGGCCCGCGGGGTGAGCGCGGCGACCGAGTCGACGACCACGATGTCGACCGCGCCCGAGCGGACCAGCGATTCCACGATCTCCAGGGCCTGTTCGCCGTTGTCGGGCTGCGACACCCACAGTTCGTCGGTATCGACGCCAAGACTCTTGGCGTAGACCGGATCGAGGGCGTGCTCGGCGTCGATGAACGCCGCGATGCCGCCGCGGCGCTGCGCCTCCGCGATCGCGTGCAGGGCGAGCGTCGTCTTTCCCGATGACTCGGGACCGAAGATCTCCACGATCCGGCCTTTCGGATAGCCGCCGACGCCCAGGGCGGCATCGAGCAGGATGGAGCCGGAGTGGATCGCCGGTTGATCGTGGTGCCCGGTCCCCTCCCCCAACCGCATCAGCGATCCCTTGCCGAACTGCTTCTCGATCTGCAGGCGCGCGGCGTCGAGCGCCTGCCGGCGTTCGGCCTGCAGGGCGCCGCGGGCGCCGTTGCCGGTCGATTGAGCCGTGCGGCCGTCGGAACGTCTTGCCATCTGTGCTACTCCTTCCCCGGGTCTGCGCCCGGTCTGCGAACGCTTCGTTCACAGACAGATACGCACCGTGCCGCGGCAGCGCTTCTAGTCGCGCGCATTTCCATTGCTTGGCAAGCCCTGATAAGGAAGCTCTCCTGTCCGCCAAGCCGGCCGACGCCTCCCTGCATCTTGGAAATGCGCCCGACTGGTCGATTGCATGGAACGGCGTGGATGATCCGCCAGTCTCATCCTCCCAGTTGTCGCCGGCAGTCTACCGGGTGCGCGCCGCGGCGGTCAACACGCATGCGCACGGGCCCGCCGGCCGGCGTTGCGCCGCGCCTGCGCGCAACCGGGCAGCGCGCGGCGCGACACCCTTAGAAGGTGCGCCGCGAGTCGAGCAGGATGGTCACGGGGCCGTCATTGCAGGATTCCACCTGCATGGAGGCGCGGAAGACGCCGGTGCGCACCGGCAGGCCGGCCGTGCGCAGCAGGTCGACCAGCCGCTCGTACAGCGCCTGCGCCCGCTCCGGGGCCTCCGCCTGCGTGAACGACGGGCGGCGACCGCGGCGCGCGTCGCCGGCCAGCGTGAACTGCGATACGACCGTGACCGCGCCGCCGATGTCTGCGACCGAGCGGTTCATCTTGCCGCCGTCGTCGAGGAACACGCGCAGTCCGGCCGCCTTGTCGGCGATGTAGGCGGCGTCCGCCTCGCCGTCGCCGCGCTCCACGCCGACGTAGATCAGCAGGCCGGGACCCTGCCGCCGGGGCGCTTCGCCCGCCGGGGTCACCGCGCACCGCGCCACGCGCTGCACCACCGCTCTCATCGGCTCGCTCTCATCGGCTCGCTCCCGGCGACCCGGCTCTCGTCGGGCCGTCCGCCGCGGCGCTCGGTCCCATCAGGTCACCGCCGCCACCAGCGCGCCGGCCGCGGCGCGAGCAGCGGTTCCACGCCGTTGGAGCCGGCGATCCTGACCAGCTCGTCGGGCGTCCCGGCGCGCAGAATCGCCAGCCCGCGTCTGGCCGCCCGGTTGGCCGGGTCGGCTTCCAGGATCTCGAGCCATCCATGCAGAGCGCGGTCCACGTCGCCCTCCCGGGCGTGCAGCGCGCACAGGGCGAGGCGCACGCCGATGTCGTGGGAGGAGAGCTGCGCGGCGCGCAGGAGAAAGGAGCGCGCCGCCCGGCTATCGCCGGTACGGAGGCAGGCCACGCCCAGCAAGCGATAGAAGCGGGCGCTGTCGCGGAACCGGTAGACCTGCGGCACCAACAGGCGTATCTGCTCGGCGAACCGCCGCTGCCGGGCCAGCGACGCGGCTCGGCGCAGCGGCCGGCCCGCCCGCCCGCTCACGCCGCGCCGCCGGCCGGCCCGCCTGCCCGGAGCACGGCGCGGATCGCCCGGATCTCCTCGGCGGGGACCGGCGCTCGCCAGATCGCCGAGCCGATGACGGCGATGTCGATGCCCGCCGCCGCGGCGGCGGGCAGGTTGCCGCGGTGCAGGCCGCCGTCGGCCGAGATCAGGAACGCCTGCCCGGACCGATCGCGGCGATCGGCGAGCGCCCGCGCCTTGTCCAGGCACGACGATATGAGCGGCTGGCCCCCGGCGCCGGGGTGCACCGTCATCACCAGCGCCAGATCGATGACGTCGAGCAGCGGCTCCAGGGCGGCCGCCGGCGTCGGCGGCGAGATCGCGATCCCGGCGCGCGCGCCGCCGGCCCGGATCGTCTGCAACAGCGGCCGCGCGTCGTTACCGGCGGCGCGGCATGCTTCGAGGTGGACGGTGATCAGGTCGGCGCCCGCCGCCGCGAAGCGTTCGACGTGCCGCGCCGGCTCCCGCACCATCAGGTGCACGTCGAACGGCAGCGTCGAACGGGGGCGCAGGTCGGCGATCAACTTGGCGCCGAAGGTGATCTCGTCCACGAAGCTGCCGTCCATGACGTCCAGGTGGACCAGGTCGGCGGGCGCCTGCTCGACGGTCGCAAGCGCGCGCGCCAGATGCCCGAAGTCGGCCGACAACAGCGACGGCGCCACCTGCGCCGGCGGGCGGGGTGCGGACCCGCGCGCGCCGGTCCGCGCGGCGCCGGTCCCGGCGGTGCTGGCCGGTTGGATGGCTGCCTGCCCCATGACGCCATGGTAGCGCCGCGCGCGAGCGCGTGCCCAGAGCGGTCGGCGGGTTTGACGGGCGGCCGGCGATCAGCGCATACTGGCGGACACGGATGGCCGAGCGGCAACTCAGTTTTACGGCCAACGAGGTAGCGCATCTGGTCAACCGTGCCAACGCGTGCTTGCGCGAAGGGACCTTCTCGAAGGCGATTCGCGTGCTGGAGCGGGCGTTGCGTCTGGACGCGGAGCTCACCAGCATCGCGTCGGCGTTGAAGTGCGCGACCTTCTGGCAGGAGCGCGAGGCGCGTCTGGCGACCATCACCGACCCGTACGAGCGGGCCGAGTACCTGGAGCAGCAATGGGACATCTTTCAGCGGTTCGCCGGGCCCCTGGAGGAGGTGTCGGAGCGTACGATCCTCGACATCCGGCGGTACGTGATGGCCGAGTGCCTGCACGGCTACCGCAACCTGCAGGAGATGCATCCGGAGCGGGAAGATGCGGGGCTGCTGCTGCGCCTGGCGCGCTGCCACAAGGACCTGGGAGACTACGCGAGCGCCATCGAGCACCTGCAGCTCGCCGGCCGGAAGCGGCCCCGAGCTCCGGCGATCCTGGCCGAGTTGGCCGATTGCTACGCATCGATCGATGAAGAACGCAACGCGCGCGTGCTGTTCCGCGAGGCGTTCTTCATCGACGCGGAGGCGGTGCGGCTCGACCGGCTCGAATCGCCGGCCATACGCCGGCTGATCGCCGCCATGGAGCAAGCCGGCCGGCCGGCCGGGGAGATCGCCGCATGGCTGCCGGTCTACGCCACGCTGCGCGGGCTCTTTTCCGTGAAGCGCGTGCTCAAGCCCCTGGAGTTGGGCCACCTCAAGCAGACGATCTTCTCCATGGAGCGCGGCCTTGCCGAAGACGCCGCGCCGCCGCAGACCATCCCTCGCCTGCTCAACCACTATTTCTGGCTCATCGATCACTACGTCGTCACCGGCGAGGCGCAGCCCCGCATCGACGAAGTGCTGGCGAAGATCCGCGATCTGGACCGTCAGGTTCACGACGAGTACGTTCGATAGCGAGACGAAACGAGAAACCCAGCCGCATGGGAAACCAACGCCCGCGCCGCAAGGACGCGCCGCAACCGAGGTAAGCATGACGCCCGCAGTGACGGATACACCGACCGAGACGACCACCGATACCGATACCGATACCGGCGCCGGCCGCCTGACCGCCAAGGTCACCGAGCTGCTCAATCAGGAAAAATGGACGCGCGCAGCCCTGAACAGCTACGTCACCGCCAACTTCGTCGAGCTGGACGAAGTGCTGGCGGCCGCCGGACAGGAACGACATGAGACCGAGCTGCTGGAGCTGTGCGAAGACCATCTGCGCAGCAACCGCAACAGCATCATCGCCCTGTACCTGTCCGGCATCGTGTCGATCAGCCGCCGGCTGGTGGACGATTCCAACCTGATCCTGCTGGTGAACATCTTCACCGACAACCACAAGTGGAACATCGTCGAGTTTCTGTGCAACCGCATCCTGGAGTTCGGCGAGAACCGGTTCGCGCTACGCACGCTGGCGGAGAGCTACGACAACAAGAACGAGGAGGCGTCCAAGCTCCGCGTCTACGAGCGCCTGATACGCGTCGATTACGAGGAGGCGGACTTCGTCAAGGTGCTGGCCCGCAACCGCGAGCAGTCCGGCGACCTTGACGGCGCGGTCAACTACTACCGCAAGGCGCTGCACCGCTACATCAACAAGCGCAACTACGCGAACATCAAGGAGGTCTGGGACAAGCTGATCGAGCACCAGCCCGACGAGATCGAGTTCTATCTGCAGCTCGAGCGCAAGGTCGCGCGCACGGTCAGCGAGGAACGGGCGGTGGCGCTGCTCGAGTCGCTGTACCCGCACTACTACGAAAAGGAGGACTGGGGCACCACCATCGAGATCCTCAAGCGCATCCTGCGGTACGAGCCGAAGAACGCCGAAGCGCGCGCGCAGATCGCCGAGGCATATACCGAGAAATACGCCGGCCACAGCCACCTGGACGAATACCTGCGCATCTCCAACCTGACGCAGTCGTGGCGCAACGTCCACGAGGCGATCGCGGAATTCGAAAAGCACATCGCCTTCGATGCCGGCAACTTCGTCTTTCACCGCAGCTGGGGCATCGGCCGCATCTCCGCGATCGACGACGACGAGATCACCATCGATTTTCCAAACCGGCGCAACCACCGCATGTCGCTGAAGATGGCGGTCAGCGCCCTGAAGATCCTGGCCAAGGACCATTTCTGGGTGCGCAAGGCCACCACTTCTCGCGCCAAGCTGCGCGCCGGCGTCAAGCGCGATCCGGCCGGCACGCTGCGCGCCATCATCAGGAGCTTCGGCAACCAGGCGGACATGAAGCGCATCAAGCTGGAGCTGGTGCCGCGCATCCTGACCGCCTCCGAGTGGTCCAAGTGGAGCACCGCGGCGCGGCGCATCCTGAAGACCGATCCATCGTTCGGCAGCCACGAGGAGAAGCTCGATACCTACGTGGTGCGCGACACGCCGATCTCCTACGAAGAGAAGACCTTCAACAAGTTCTCCGCGGAGAAGTCGTTCTTCGGGCGGGTCGCGATCCTGCAGGACTACCTGCGCAACGCCGGCCCCGACTCGGAGTACTTCAGCGAGATGTTCTCCTACTTCAGCGGCTTCCTGAAGGCGTATACGGTGGTGAACGATCAGGTGATCGCCAGTTTCCTGCTGGTGCAGCAGATCGGCAGGAAGCATCCCTACCTGGCGGTCGGCGTCGACATGGAGTTCGGCGAGCTGTTGGCCCAGGTCGACGATCTGGAGGAGCTGTTCCTGGCGCTGGACAACAACGAGCTGCGCAAGGACTTCCTGGCGCACGTGCGCGAGGAGATCGCCGACTGGCCGGCGGTCTATTCCCGGTTCTTCTATCTGCAGCCGAGCCGGCTGCTGGTAGACGAGCTGGTCAACCACGAGGAGTTCGACTCGCTGGAGCGGATCGCCGCCAGGGTGTTCGACAACTACCGCGACCTGCGTGAGTCGTTCGTGTGGCTGCTGCGCAACTGCGAGGGCGAAACGTGGTTTGCCGGCGTGGCCGCCCGGCGGGAGAAATGCCTGACCGCCCTGATGCATCTGCTCGATCTCACCTATCGCGACATCGAAAACCGGCGCGACGTCTCGGTCAGCCGCCGCATCAACAAGCAGATTCATGACTATCTGTTCAAGGACGGCAATCTGCTCAAGTTCACCCTGCACGCCGACCTGGAGACGATCACGCGCATCTATGCGATGCTCGCCGACATCGAGCACCTGGATCCGTCGATCAAGATCCGCCTGAAGGAGAAGATCACGGATCGGTTTCCGGAGTTCGAGTCGGCCGGCGAGCCGCTCGCCGTCGAGCGCACGCGGGCGGGTCTGCTGGTCACGCGCGGCGGCTATGAGGCCAAGCAGCGCGAGCTCCGCCACCTGATCGAGACCGAGATACCGCTCAACTCGAAGGAGATCGGCGCGGCGATGCAGAAGGGCGATCTGCGCGAGAACGCCGAGTACAAGGCCGCGCTGGAAAAACAGGAGCTGCTGAAGAGCGCCGCCTCGCGGCTGCAGGAGGATCTGCAGGAAGCGCAGATCTTCGACCATAACCAGGTCGACGATCAGGTCGTCTCCTTCGGCACCACGGTGCTGCTGGCCAACGTCGCCACCGGCGGCCACGAGCGGTTCACCATCCTGGGGCCGTGGGAGTCGGATCCGGCCAGAAACGTGATCTCCTACCTCTCGCCGCTCGGCGCCGAGCTGTGGAGCCACCGGCGGGCCGACGTCCTGCAGTTCACCATCAACGAGAAGCCGTTCCACTATCGGGTGGAAAGCATAGAGCGGGCCGAAGGGCTCTGAAACGCGCGCCGTCTATCTCCGGCGCAACGCTCGGCGAGCGTCAGCGCTCGGCGGACGCGCCGCGGCGGCGTGCGATGAGCTGCCGGACGAACGGCAGACCGGTGAGCCGGTAGGTCACCAGCGTCAGCGCCGCGGCGGCGACGACGCTCCCGGTCAGCAACGCAGCCTGCAGCGGGGTTGCCGGCTCCCGCGCGGGGGCCGGCAACCCCGCTGAGACGATCCACATGAGAGCGGCCGCCGGCGCCGTTCCCGCCGCAACCTGCAGGGTCCCCTTCCCCAGCTTCGACCAGGCGACGCGCCGCGACGGCAGGGCCAGCAGGATCGCGCCGGCGGTGAACGCCGCGGAGTTGGCCAGCGCCAGGCCGGTCACGCCCAGCGTCTCCTGCCACCACAGCGACAGGCCGATGTCGATGACGCCGACCGCAACCGCCGCCCACAGCGCCCGGCCGGGTTCGTCGACCGCGTAACAAAGCCTTTGCAAGAAGGTAAATATGCCAACGCTAGGCAATCCGATGGCAAAGCCGCGCAGCACCGCGGCGGTCAGCGCGGTCGCCTCCGCATCGAAGCGCCCGCGCTGCAGCCCGGCGTGCACGATCGCGCCGCCCAGCAGCAGATAGACGACCGCCGCCGGCACCAGGAGGGCCGCCAGGGTCACCATGCCGTCCGTCGTGCGCAGGCGCAGCTCGGCGTGCCGGTCGGCGGCCGCCAGCGCGGCCAGCCGGGGGAACGCGGCGGTCACCACCGATACCGACAACACGCCCAGCGGCAACTGGTAGAAGAACACCGCGTTGCTGATCGCGCTGGCGCTGCCGTCGGCCAAGCCGCTCGCCAGCCGGTACGCCACCGCCTGCATGACCGCGAAGACCAGCGCGGACGCCACCGCCGGCCCCCACGCGCGGACGATCCGGCGCACCCCGGCGTCGAACCGCAGGCGCGGCGCCACGCGAAACCCGTGCCGCAGGAAGCTCGGCACCTGGAACAGGAGCTGCAAGAGGCCGCCGGCGATCACCCCCACCGCCGCCGCGTAGATGCCGAGCGGCTGCGCCAGCGTCAGGATCGAGGCGATCATGCCGGCCGAGAAGAGCAGCGGCGCCAGCGCCGGGACCACGAACGCACCGCGCGCGTGCAGGCCTCCCATGAGCACGGCGGCCCCGCCCGCCAGCGCCGCGTACGGCATCATCACCCGGAACAGGCCGGCGGCGCTGGCCATCTTCTCCGGTTCGGGAAAGGCGAACAGCACGCGGGTGATAGGACCGGCGGCCAGCACCGCCAGTCCGATCACCGGCACGGTGACGGCAAGCTGCAGCGCGAACGCCGAGCGCGCGAGCGCGACCTGCTCCTGCGGGTCGCGCTCGCGCGCCAGCGCCGGGACCAGCGCGGCCGAAAACGCCCCCTCGGCCAGCAGCCGGCGCAGGCTGTTGGGAACCTGAAACAGGGCGTGGAAGACGTCAGCCTGGCCGCCGGCGCCGAACGCGGCGGCGATCAGCGCCTGGCGCAGGTAGCCGAGCACCCGACTGGCCGCCGTGCAGACCATCAGCACCGCCGCGGTCCGTTCGATCGCGTCGGCGTCGGCGTGGTCCGCGGCCGGCTCCGCGCTCACGAGCCGGCGCTCATGGACCGCTCACGAACCGGCTTCGCCCGGCCGACGTCGATAGCGCTGCAGCACGCCGCGCTTGAAGGCGGCGAAGCGGCCGGCGAGGATCGCCTGCCGCGCCGCCTCCATCAGGGCGGCCAGGAACGCCAGATTGTGGTAGGTGGTGAGCACCGCGGCCATGATCTCGCGCGCCTTGAAGAGGTGACGGAGGTACGCGCGGCTGTGCGCCGCGCACACCGCGCACGCGCAACCGGCGTCGAGCGGCTCGTCCTGCAGCGACGCGGGCCCGGAGCGCAGCGACAGGGGGCCGGCGTGCGTGAGCGCCTGCGCGTTGCGGGCGATGCGCGTCGGATAGACCGAATCGAACAGGTCCACGCCGTGCTCGACCCCGCACAGGATCAGGTCAGGGCTGCCGACCCCCATCAGGTAGCGGGGCCGCGCCGGGTCGAGCAGCGCCGCGGTATGCGCGACGGTCGCCTCGAAGCGAGCCGGCGATTCGCCGAGCGACAGGCCGCCGATCGCCGTCCCCGGCAGGTCCAGGTCCCGGATGCGCCCCGCCGACCGGGCGCGCAGGTCGAGGAAGTGGCCGCCCTGCACGATTCCCCAGAGCTGCTGGCGCCGGGAGCCGCCGGTGCGCCGCCACCGCGCGGCGGATCGGGCCGCCCAACGAGCGGTCGCCTCCTCGGCCTCCGCGGCGGCCGCGTGGTCGACGCCGGCCGGTGCGCAGACGTCGAGCGGCATCATGACGTCGCTGCCGAGCGCGGTCTGCACGTCGACGACCGACTCAGGCGTCAACCGGTGGAGCGAGCCGTCCAGGTGCGATCGAAAGGAGACCCCATCCTGGTCGACCGCGCGCAACGATGCCAGCGAGAAGACCTGGAACCCCCCGGAGTCGGTCAGCAGATTCCCGGTCCACGCCATGAAGCGGTGCAGGCCGCCGAGACGCGCCACCTCGCCGGCGCCGGGACGCAGGTAGAGGTGGTAGGAGTTGGCCAGGATCATCCGGTAGTCGAGGCCGGTGAGATCGCGCGGCCAGATCGCCTTGACCGAGGCGTTGGTTCCCACCGGCATGAACGCCGGGGTGCGCACCGCGCCGTGCGGAAGGCGCAACGTCGCCGCCCGCGCCGGGGTAAGCGGGTCGCGGGCGGTGACCTGGAAGCTCACGTGCGCGCCCGCCGCAGCAGAGCCGATCCCAGGGTCAGGAACACGATGGCGGACAGCGCCGCGCCGAGCAGCGGCGGTATCACGTCGCTCTTGGCCAGGATGTGGGCCACCATCTGCAGGACGAAGTAGCCTACCGAGCCGGCCAGGGCGACCAGCATGCTGGCCAGCAGCACGTTGCGCCGGAGCACGCCGCCGACCGCCGCGGCGATCACCGACACGACCAGCGGCGTCGCGGCGAATCCCGCCTTGGCGTAGACGTCGGTCTGCACGGACCGATACGGCCGGCCGGTGCGGCGCAGGGTCCTCACCCACGCCAGCCCGTCGCGCATGGTCATCTCGTCCACCTCACGCGACTCTTCGCGAAAGGTGTCGGGAGCGGCGATGCGATGGTCGGCCCGCTCCGCGAAGTCGTCCCGGATCATCCGTTGCGCGGTCGAATCTTCCCATCGGTAGCGGCGAACGTCGTAGAGCATCCAATGGTCGCCGATCCACTCGGCGCGCGAGGCGTCGGTGCGGCCGGCGAACCTGCCGTCGCCGTCGCGCTCGATGATGGTCAGCCCGTTCAGCAGGCGTTCGCGGTCGTCATAGTAGTCGGCGCGGTAGACGCGGCGGCCGCCGGCATCCATCACCGTCACGTCCGAGTTGCTGAGCGACAGAGGCCGATCGACCGCCTCCCGGTACCGTTCGTGGTACGCGCGCAGCGCCGGGACGCCGACCCGCTCGTCGAACAGCAGCAGGGCCGGGCAGGCGAGCAAGCCGATGAGCAGCAGCGGGCTGATGAACCGGCGCAACCCGACGCCGGCGCCGAGCACGGCGATCAACTCGTTGCGGGCATGGATGGTCCCGATCGTATAGGTGATCGCGAACAGCAGGGCGATCGGCACGGCGTAGCGCACCGCCGTCGGCGTGTACAGCCAGGCGATGCTCAGGATCCGGCCGATGCCCACGTCGTTCGCCGTGAAGCTCGACAGCTTGGCCGACAAGTCGACGAGCACCAGGATCATCACGAAGAGCACCGTCGCCGCCGCGAACACCGGCAGGACGGCGCGCACCAGCATGCGCTGCAGGATCGTCATCGCGACCGGCGGACCGCCGCGGCGATCACCCCCGCCGCCGCCAGCACTACGGCGTTGGGCAGCCAGGCCGGCACCGCCGGCGGGATGCCGGCGCGCCAGGCGTTCGACTCGCCGAGGATCAACAGCGTCCAGTAGAGAAAGCAGATGCCGATCCCGATCAGGAAGCCGAACGTGCGGCCGGACCGCCGCGCCAGCAGTCCGCACGGAAGCGACAGGCTCACGAACGCCAGGCACGCCATCGGTATCGCGAACTTGCGGTGAAACTCCATCCGATAGGTGTGCAGATCGCGCTCCGAGGCGGTAGTGCGCGCGTCGTGCTCGAAGCGCGCGGCGATGCCGGCGAGCCGGTCGCGCTCGTCCGCCATGCGCGCGGGGTCGGTCCCGGCGGTGTCCTCGGCCGAGGCGACCTCGCCGAGCAGTCGATACCGTTCGGCGGCCTGCGCCTCGGCGCGCTCGGCGCCGGCGGTGCGCAGCCGCTCGCGCATGCCCTGTATCTCGCGCCACAGGTCGACCGAGCTCATCTCACGCGGACCGGCCACGCTCAGCGACGGGCTGACGTCACGCAGCAGTATGTTGTAATCCATGGAGTCGGCGCGCAGGTACTCGTGGTCGGCCCCGTCATCGTCCGTGACGTGCGAGAACACGTCCTGCAGGTGCAGCGAGATCACGCCGTCCTGGGTGGAACTGACGCCCAGGGAGGCGCTGCCGGCGATGATCAGGCGCGCGCCTGCGGCCGTCCGGTCCAGGATCAGCGGCGTGTCGATGGTGCCGCCGTCGATCGAACCGGTCACTATCGTGGTGTCCTGGTAGCGTTCGACGGTGAACGCCTCCAGCTCGACCGACGGATTGGTGACCAGCATACGCCGGTAGGCGCGGCTGAACTCGATGGTGCTCGCCGGCACCAGGACGTCGTTGGCGACGAAGGTCAGCGCGGCCAGCACCACGCCGGCGGCCGCCAACGGCAGAAACAGGCGCGGCAGGGAGATGCCGGCCGCCATGACGGCGATGATCTCGTTGTCGGCCGACAGCCGGCTGACCGCCATGAGCGCGCCCAGCAGCGTCCCGAACGGCGCCGAGAAGAATATGATCAACGGCGTGGAGAACAGCGTCATGCGCGCCACCTCCGCGATCGGCACCTCGTTCGCGAAGATATCCTCGGCGGTGACCAGCAGCACGTTGACGACGAACACGAAGAAGAAGAAGCAGAAGGCGACCAGGAATGCGTACAGGAACTCGCGCGCCACGTAGCGCGACATCACGCCCAGCACCGATCCTCCTCCGCGCGGCCTGCGATCCGGCCGACCTTCGGCGCCCGGCCGACCTTCGGCTCCGGGTCGACCGTCAGAAGGAAGCCGCGTCCGCCGCGTACTGCAGCGAGTCGGCCAGGACCGCCACGCCGCGGCCCAGGGTGCCGAAGTACGTGAACGGGGCGGCGTGCGCCAGCGAGCTGACGTCCATCGCCGGCAACCCGTTGTCCAGATCGAAGCGCTCCCACTCCGCGTCGTCGACCGAATACCGATACGCGCCGCCGCCGAAGGTTCCGAACAGGACCGCGTCCGCGTCCGGCGCGGCGGCGGCGGCCAGCACGAAGTCGTCGGCGAGCGTGCCGGAGCTGGTGGAGTAGCGGGTGATCTCGTCGCTGCCCGGGTCCCACCGATACAGCCCGTTGCCGTAGGTGCCGATCCAGAGCTGCCCGGCCTTGTCGAGCGCCAGCGCGCGCACGTTCACCACGCCGGCCGCCCACACACGGTCGAGGCGGCGCAGCCGTTCCGTCTCCAGGTCCATGGCGGCGACGCCCCGATCCTGCGTGCCGACGTAGAGCGTGGAGCCGCGGCGCAGCAGCGCGGTCACGAACGGCCCCAGCAGGTCGTCGTCCTGCACCCGGTTCCACTCACCGTCCGGGTCGTCGGCCAGCCACAGCCCGCGGCCGAGCGTGCCGGCCGCGATGCCGCCGTCGATGCCCGCCAGCGACACCACGCCGATCGCCGGCCGGCCGGAGCCCGGCGCGCCGAAGTGCTCGATCCTCCAGAGACGGCTGGTCGCCTTGGAGTAGACGGACAGGCCCTCGAAGGTGCCCAGCCACACCCAGTTGCCGTCGACCTCGATCGCGCGGATGGTATCGGAGAGCTCGCCGCCGGTGGTGCCGCTGGTGAACCGGCGCGCGATCCCGGTACTCTGCGAATAGCGCGACGCGCCGCCGTTGTACGTGCCGATCCAGACGTCGTCGTCGTCGACGGTGATCACGGAGATGTTGGCGTCCGGCAGCCCGAGCATGCCGGGAGTGATGGTGCTCCAGCGCACGTCCCGGATCAGGCGGTCGTACGTGCGCCGCTGCGCGGCTTCGAGCCGCTCCGGCTCGACGACCTGCATGGCCAGGTAGGCGGCGCCCGGCACGTCGTCCAGCTCGTAGAGCGCCAGCTCGGCGGCCTGTATCCGCACCTGATCGAGCCGGAGCGGCGACACGCCGGCCGGCGGCAGTCGCAGCGCTGTCAGCAGCTCCTGCAGCGCCTGGTGCAGCAGGCGGTCCCGCCGCGCCATCTCGGCCGCCGTGACGGCGATCTCGAAGCGGGTCTCGTCAGACGCTTGCGGGTGCGACCGTGCCGTGTCGAGGAAGTACCGGGCGCGAAACGGCTCGCTCTGCAGCGCGGCGCGGGCGGCGAGCAGCAGCGCTTCCGGCAGATGCCGGCTGTTGGGCGCCCGGATGCGCATGGTCCGAACCACCGCCAGCGCGTCGGCATAATCGCCCCGCGAAAACGCCGCCCTTGCCTCCGTCAGCGCGGCGGCGGGGTCGAGCGACTGACCGGCCGCCGAACCGGCGGCCGACAGTGCGATGGCGATCAGCGCGGCGCGGATGGCGTGCCTCGACGGCTCAGACGGTAGAATCAATCCGCCGGATGCTCGCCATCGGGTCGGCCGCGGCGGCGCGGACCGCGCCCGCCGGACATGCTTCTCGACCGCGGCGGCCGGCCGTCGCGTCCATCCCTGCGGTTGGGCCCGAATCGGTCGCGGCGCCCCGGGCCGGGACGCCTGCCGCCGCCGATGCGGTCGCGCAATGGGTCGCCGATCGGCCGCGACCCCGGGGCGCCGGCGGTCTCCTCCACGTCCGGGCCGACCGCATCGAGAGTCGCCAGGTTCAGGCGGCCCATGCGGTCGATCTCGATCAGCTTGACCTGCACCTCGTCCCCCACCTTGACCACGTCTTCCACCTGGCCGACGTGATCGGCGGTCAGGCGGGATATGTGGCAGAGGCCCTCCTTGCCGGGGAGTATCTCCATGAAGGCGCCGAAGTCCATGATGCGGGTGACGCGGGCCGCGTAGGTCTTGCCGACCTCCGGCTCCTCCACCGCCTGTTCCACCAGGCGTTGGGCGCGCTCCGCTCCCTCCTTGCGGCGGCAATAGATCGTGACCACCCCGTCGTCCTCGATATTGACGTCGGCCCCGGTGCTGTCGGTGATCGAACGGATGTTGGAGCCGCCGGAACCGATGACGGCGCCGATCTTGTCTACTTCAATGCGCATGGTGATGATCTTTGGTGCGAAGTCGGAGACCGCGCCGCGCGGGCGGTCCATGGTCTGCCGCATGATCTCGAGGATCTTCAGGCGGCCCGCGCGCGCCTTGTCGAGCGCTTCGCGCAGGAGTTGCGAGTTGACCCCGGCGATCTTGATGTCCATCTGGAACGCGGTGATGCCCTGCTCGGTGCCGGCGACCTTGAAGTCCATGTCGCCGAGATGGTCTTCCTCTCCCAGAATGTCCGACAGGACCACGAAGCGGTCGCCGTCGGAGATCAATCCCATCGCGATACCGGCGACCGATCGCCGGATCGGCACACCGGCGTTGAGCAGGCTCAGCGTGCCGCCGCACACCGACGCCATGGAGGACGAACCGTTGCTTTCCAGTATCTCCGAGACGACCCGCACCGTGTAGGGAAACTCCTCCTTGCCGGGGATGACCCGCTCCAGGGCGCGCTCGGCCAAGTGGCCGTGGCCGGTCTCGCGGCGTCCCGTACCGAGCCGACCGGTCTCTCCGACCGAGAACGGCGGGAAGTTGTAATGGAGCATGAAGTGCTTCTTGCGGTCGACGTCGGTCTCCAGCGCGTCCAGGATGCGCAGCTCGTCGTTGGCGGTGCCGAGCGTAGTCACCGCCAGCGCCTGCGTCTCGCCGCGCGTGAACAGCGCCGCGCCGTGCGCGCGCGGCAGCACGTCGACGTCACACGTGATGTCGCGGATGTCGTCGGGCGATCGGCCGTCGGTGCGCACGCGATGGTCCAGGATCGACGTGCGCACCACGTCGGTCTCGATCTTCTCCAGCAACGCCTCGATCTTCTCCGTGCCGGCATCGCCGAACCGATCGGCGAACCGGTCGAAGGTCTCCTGCTTCACCTGCCGGATCGCCGCGTACCGCGCCTCCTTGCCCTTGACGAAGCATGCCTGCTCCATCTTCGGACGGATCCACGCGCCGACCTCCTCCTCCGCCTCCGAGACCGGCGCCTCGGGCAGCGGCAGCTTCGGACGGCCGCTCATCTCCGCCAGCCGGAGCTGCGCGTCGCAGAGCTCGACGATCACCTGGTGCGCGCGCTCGATGCAGGCGATCATCGTCTCTTCGTCGACTTCGTCGGCGCCGCCTTCGACCATGGTGATGCCGTCGCGCGTGCCCGCCACCACGATGTCGAGCTGAGCGGTCTCGATCTGATCGTGCGTGGGGTTCACCACGATGGCGCCGTCCAGCACGGCTACCCGCACCCCGCCGACCGGTCCCTGGAACGGTACGTCGGAGACGGTCACGGCCGCGGATGCGGCCACGATCGCCAGCACGTCGGGCGGGTTGACCTGATCCGCCGAGATCACGGTGGGAATCACCTGGATGTCGCGGCTGAACGACTTGTGGAACAGCGGCCGCATGGGCCGATCGATCAGGCGGGAGACCAGTATCTCACGGTCCCGGGGCCTGCCTTCGCGGCGGAATATCGACCCGGGAATCTTGCCCGACGCGTATGCCTTTTCGTTGTACTCCACCTGCAAGGGTACGTAGTCGAGCCCCTCGATCTCCTTCGCGGAGCAGCAGACCGTCGCCAGGACGGCAGAGCCTGCATATTGTGCGTAGACCGCGCCATTGGCCTGCTTGGCCAGGCGGCCGGTCTCAAGCGTCAGCGTTTCGTCGCCGACCCTCAGTTCTACGGTATGTGCCATGTTGCTTCCTTGCGTCGCGGTTCCCGCGGCGCCGTGCCGCCCGCCGCTACTTTCTCAGGTTCAGCTGTTCGAGCAGGTTCCGGTACGTAGCTGCGTCCGTGCGGCTGAGATATCCCATGAGCCGACGCCGCTGCCCGACCATCCGGTGGAGGCCGTGGCGGGAGGTGTGGTCCTTGGGGTGCGTCTTGAAGTGTTCGGTGAGTTGGGTGATCCGGCGGGTGAGCAACGCTACCTGCACCGCCGTAGCTCCGGTATCGGCGTCACCGGCGCCGAACCCGGTTACGATCTCTGCCTTTTCCTCTTTGGTCAATCCCATCCTGCTTCTCCGGTCCTCTACGATTCGCGCCGTGCGAAACCGATTCCGGCCGCCGAGTCGATCGCCCCGCTGACGATGACCCGGTCGGGCTGCACCGTGATGCGCGCCGTCGTGCGGCCGGATGCGCCGCAGGCGAAGCCGACGTAGCGTCCCGGTCCGGGGAGTATCTGCGTCAACGACGAGGCCGGAAACACCAAACTGCCGTCCGTGCCGGTGCGGTCGGGCGTGATGCCAGCCACGTCCAGTTCATAGTCGCGGCCGAGCATCGACCGTACCATGGAGAGGTCACCGCTGTCGATCGCCCGCCGTATGCTGCTGCTGCTCACCTTCGCTCCGTCGCCCCCGTGCCCCTCTTCCATCTCCGTCCGACGACGGACCAACTCCACGACGCGGGTCTCCACGCCGTGTCCGCGCAACAACCGGCACAGCTTTCCGGTATCGGTGTCACGATGCCGCCCACACCGAAAGTCCTGTCCGACGACCACGCCGCGCACGGCGGCGCGCCGCAGCATCTGGCTGACGAACGCTTCACCGGTAATCTGACTGAAGCTGAGAGAAAAGTCAACGACGATCAGATAGCGGATGCCCAGCCGCGCCAGCTCCCGTTCCTTCTGCCGTCGCGACAGGATCAGACGGTCGCTGCTCCCGAACAGCACCGAGGCGGGCAGCGGGTCGAAGCTCAGCACCGCCGGCGCTCCCCCGCCATGCGCGACGACGTGCCGAAGCAGCGTCCGATGGCCGCGGTGCAGGCCGTCGAACACGCCGATGGCGACCACGACGGCGTGGTCGAGCGGCCGGCCGGCCAGCGCCTGCCAGTCCAGGACCGTCACGCGGTCCGCCCCGCGGCGTGGTCGAGTCGGTCGGCAAGGACGCACCGGTAGCGGTAGGGGCGCGGTGCGCGGTCGGAGCTGCGGGCCGCCGGCTCGATGATGGCGAGCAACTCGCGCCCGGCGAGCAGCGCGCACGGCGACTCGCCGGACGGCTCGCTCGACAGGAAGCGCGGTTCCATCGGCTGCCCGTTGCGGACGCTGCGTTCCCCGGCGGGAGTCACGCGCCGCACCTGCAGGCCGTCGATGCGGTGCAGGAACTCCGGCGGAGGGATCACGTCGCCGGCGCCGGCGGTGTCGATCGGCGCGGCGTCGTCGACCGTGAAGGCGCCGATCGACAGACGCTGCAGCTCCGCGAGGTACCCGCAGCTGCCGGCCGCCGCCGCCAGGTCGCGCGCCAGCGAGCGCACGTAGGTCCCTTTGCCGCAGACCACCTCGATCGTCATCCGCGGCAGCTCCATGGCGGTGATGCGCAGGCTTTCGACGTGCACCTCGCGGGCCGCCGGCAGGGTCGGGGTGCCGCGGCGCGCCAGCCGCGACGCGCGCTCGCCGCCGACGTGCACGGCGCTGTACGCGGGCGGGACCTGGCGTATGCGGCCGACGAAGGCGGGCAGCGCCTGTTCGAGCGCCTGCGGAGACGGCAGCGGACGGCGCAGTTCTACCGGTCCTTCGGGGTCGAGCGTGGCCGTCTGCTCGCCCAGTTGCACGGTGGCGCGGTAGCGTTTGGGCAGGTCGGTGATCAACCAGCCGATGCGGGTCAGCCGCCCGACCAGGGCGATCAGCAGACCGGAGGCGAAGCGGTCCAGGGTGCCGGTATGGCCGATGCGCCGCGTGCCGAGCGCGCGCTTCAGGCGGCCGAGGGCGGCGAACGAGGTGACGCCGGACGGCTTGCGCAAGAGCACCATGCCCGGGTCCCGGCCCGCGTCGTATCGCATCTTCTCCAGGCTCCCGCTGCTCCCGGCTCCTGCGGGGGACGCTAGGAGAGTCTGCGGATCTTCTGCAGCACTCGAAAGCCGTCGGCGACCGAAGAGTCCGCCCGGAACCGCAACCTGGGCGTCTCCCGCAGGCGGATGCGGCGCGCCAGCTCCGCCTGCAGATAGCCGGCGGCATGATTGAGCGCGTCCGTGGCAGGGCCGGTCACCGGCTCTTCGCCGTGGTGGGAGACGAACACGGTGGCGTGCTTGAGGTCGCGGGAGACCTTGACGCGCGTCAGGTTGAGCAGCGGGTCGATGCGCGGATCGGCCAGGATGCCGCCGACGATCATCTCTCCCAAGACCTCGCGCAGCAGCCGCCCGACCTTCTCGCCTCGTTGGTTCGCCATCCTGTCGTCCGTCCCCCGCGGTCGCGCCGGCGCGCTTTAGAGCTTCTTCGCGACCTCTTTGGTCTCGAAGGCTTCGATACTGTCGCCTTGCTTCAGATCGTTGAAGTTCTCGACGCGGATGCCGCACTCGAACCCGGCTTCCACTTCGGTCACGTCCTCCTTGAATCGCCGCAGGGTCATGATCCTGCCCTCGTACACTTGCGCCCCGTCGCGGACGACGTGGACCGCGGCGTTGCGGCGCACGAGCCCGGAGGTGACGTAGCACCCGGCGATGGTGCCGATTCGGGAGATGCGGAACAGCTCGCGCACCTCGGCGGCGCCCACCGACTCGGTGAGCACCTCCGGAGCCAGCATCCCCTCCATCGAATCGCGTATCTCTTCGACCGCTTCGTAGATCAGGTCGTAGCGGCGTATCTCCACCTTCTCCTGGTCCGCCAGCTCCTGCGCCTTGGGAGTCGGCCGAATGTGGAAGCCGATGATGATGGCGTTGGAGGCGGACGCCAGCATCACGTCGTTTTCGTTGATCGCGCCCGCGGACGAGTGGATGACGGTGAGCTTGATGTCGTCGGTGGACAGACGCTCCAGGGCGGAGACCAGCGCCTCCACCGAGCCGTGCACGTCGCCCTTGGCGACGATCTTGAACTCCTGGATGCTCCCTTCCTTGATCGTCTCGTACAGGTTGTCGAGGGTGATCTGGTTGACCGAGCCCGCATCCTTGACCTTGCGCAGCTCCTGCCGTTTGGCGCCGACCGTACGGGCGGTCCGTTCGTCGACGGTCACCTGAAACGGATCGCCGGCGGCGGGCAGTCCGGAGAAGCCGAGGATCTCGACCGGCAGGGACGGCGTCGCCTCCTGCACCGGGGAGCCGCGGTCGTCGAACATCGCCCGAACCTTGCCGGGGAATACGCCGGCGATGAACGGATCGCCGCTGCGCAGGGTACCGCGTTCGATCAGCACCGTGCCGACCGTGCCGCGGCCCAGGTCGACCTTGGACTCGATCACGCGCCCTTCCGCGCGGATCGCATACGGCGCCCGCAGCTCCTGCAGGTCGGCCTGCAGCAGAATCGCTTCCAACAGATCGTCGATTCCCGTCTTGGCAAGCGCCGACACCTGCCGGTACAGGGTATCTCCGCCCCACTCCTCGGGCACCAGGTCATGGTCGGAGAGCTGCTGCTTGACCCGTTCCGGATTGGCGTCCTCCAGATCGCACTTGTTGACGGCGACGATGATCGGCACCTCGGCATCGCGGGCGTGTGAGATCGCCTCTACGGTCTGCGGCATGACCCCGTCGTCGGCGGCGACCACCAGCACCACGATGTCGGTAACCTGGGCGCCGCGCGCCCGCATGTTGGTGAAGGCTTCGTGGCCGGGCGTGTCCAGAAACACGATGCGGCCCTGATCGATGGAGACCGCGTAGGCGCCGATGTGCTGGGTGATGCCGCCATGCTCCTGGTCGGCGACGTTCGCCGCGCGGATGGCGTCCATCAGCTTGGTCTTGCCGTGGTCGACGTGCCCCATGATGGTGACGATCGGCGGCCGCGGCTCGTCGTCGGCATCTTCCGGCTTCTCCGACTCGATCAGCGTCTCGTGATAGAGCGAGACGACGTTGACCTTGCAGCCGTACTGATCGGCGATCACGGTCGCGGTATCGGAGTCGATCTGCTGGTTGATGGTGACCATGCTGCCCATCTCCATCAGCTTGCCGATGAGGCTGGACGCCTTGAGGTTCATCTTGCGCGCCAGTTCCGAAACCGTGACGTGCTCCATGATGTCGATCTCGCCCGGTACGGCCGCCGCTTCATCCTCGCGGCGGCGCTGCTGCACCAGCTTTCCGCGTGTTCCTCGAATCGCTCGCGCGAGTACTGGCCGCGCCGGCGCGGCTTGCTCCGCGAGCGGCCCGGACCGCGTCCCGGCGCGGACGGCGGCGCGCCGGCGTTGGGGCCGAACGGCTGCCGGCCGGGGCCGCGCCCCGGCTGGGGGGGCCGGAAGTTGAGCGGGCGTTCCGGCGGGCGCCGCGCCGGCCCCGAGGGCGCGGCGCGTTGACCCGGCGCTCGCGGTCCTTGCGGGCCCTGCGGAGGGCGGAAGTTCCGCGGCGGGCGAAACCCGGACGGCGGCGCCGGCCGCTGCGACGCGGGTCGGGGATCGCGCTTGGGAAGCCGCAGCGGCCGATGCAGCGGATCGATGCGCGGGCCCGCCTTCGCGGGGCCGCCAGTGGGCGCCTGGGTCCGTGCCGGTGTCTGGGTCCGCGGCGCCTGCGTCTGCGGCGATGTCTGCTTCCGCGCCGGCGTCTGCGTCCGTGACGGTGTCTGGGTCCGCGGCGGCGTCTGCTTCTGCGGCGATGTCGGGGTCTGCGGCGGCGTCTGCTTCTGCGGCGATGCCTGCGTCTGCGGCGGCGCCTGCGTCTGTGGCGGCGTCTGCGTCCGCGGCGGTGCCTGGGTCCGCGGCGGCGCCTGGGTCCGCGGCGGCGACTGAGGCTGCGGCGATGTCGGGGTCCGCGGCGGCGCCGGTTGTCGTGCCGGCCCGTCCTTCGGCGGCGGCGGGGGTGGCGGGTGTGTCTGCGGCGTCTCCACGGGGCGCCTGCGGATCACGACCCGGCGCTTCACGGGGGGGCGCGCCGGCGGCTCTCCGTCGCCTGACCCCTGCGAGTCGGGACGCTTCTTGATGAGCGTGACCTTCGGCTTGGGCTTGCGCTCGGCTTCATCTTCCGGGGTTCGGTTCACGGGGTTGTCCGTCTTTTCCGCCATCTCTCTGCCCGCCCTTACGCGCCGTCTACCGGCGATTCCTCGATGATCTCGACGCTTTCATCGAGCAGTTTCCGTATGCTCGCCACGTCGCCGGCGCTGAGGCCGGCGACGCCGGCGAGATCCTCTTCCGTCATCGACATGAGCGCTTCGGCCTCAAGGATGCCGGCGGCCGCCAGCGCGTCGGTGACGCGCTGCTCGAAGCCGAGCTCCGACACGGCGGTGATCTCCTCGACCTGCTCCTGTTCGTCGACCGCGTCCGCTTCCGCTTCCGCTTCGTAGGCGGGTTCGTCACCGTCCGCCGGAACGACCTCATCGGCGTCCTCCTCCTCGACGATCTCCACCGTCTCGTCGAGGAGGTTGCGGATCGTCGAGATATCCTCCGACGTGAGGCCTCGCGTCGCCACGAGCTGATCGTCCGACATCTCGACCAGGTCCTCGATCCGTTCTATGCCCTGATCGGCCAGCGCCGCGGCGATCCGCTCCGGCACGCCGGGAAGCTCCGTGATGCGCGCGATCTCCTGCGCCTCGTCCTCCCGGAACAGCGCCGCCGCGTCCCGCTTCTTGTCGCCGCCCAGGTCCATGTCCGCGACCTGCGCGCGGGTCTTGACGTCGATGTTCCAGTCGACCAGGCGGTTCGCAAGCCTCACGTTCAGCCCCTGCCGGCCGATGGCGAGCGAGAACTGCGCATCCTGTACGACCGCCAGCGCGTGCCGCGTCGCGTCGTCGACGATGATCACGTCTTCGACCTCGGCCGGCTGCAGGGCGTTCCTGATGAATGCGGCCGGATCGGGATCGTACTTGAGGACGTCGATCTTCTCGCCCTCCAGCTCGCGCACGACCGCCTGGATACGCACGCCGCGCATGCCGACGCAGGCGCCGACCGGGTCGACGTCGTCGCGCGTGGAGTAGACGGCCATCTTGGTTCGGTACCCCGGCTCGCGGACCATCTTGTAGATCTCGATCGTGCCGTCGTAGATCTCCGGCACCTCGAGCTCGAAGATCTTGCGCACGAACTGCGTGTGCGTGCGCGACAGGATGATCTGCAGGCCGGTCGGCGTCTTCTCGACGTCGTAGATGAGGGCGCGGATGCGATCGTTCGGCCGATACACCTCGCGGGGGCTCTGATACTTGCGCGGCATGATGCCTTCCGTCTTGCCCAGGTCGACGAAGATCGCGCCGTTTCGCTCCCGCTGGTGGTAGCCGATGATCATCTCGCCGACCTTGTCCTCGAATTCCGAGTACAGCGTGTCCTTCTGGATTTCGCGCAACGTCTGCCGCGCGCGCTGCTTCGCGCTCTGGATGGAGGCGCGGTCGAACTCGCGCGGGTTGATCTCGATCAGCAGCTCGTCGCCGATCTCCGCCTGATCGGTGTAGCCCAGCGCGTCGTCGAGCCCGATCTCCGTGACCGGGTCGTCGACCGCCGCGACGATGCGCTTCTGGGCGTAGATGGTCACGTCGGCGGCATCGTCCGTGAAGCGGATGACGGCGTTCTCCGCGGTCCCGAAGCGGCGCTTGTAGGCGGCCAGCAGCACGTCTTCGATCGTCTTGACGACCAAGTCTTCCGAGATGCCGCGGTCCTGTACCAATTGCCGGATCGCCAACGCCATCTCACTCGACATCGGTCCCGCTCCCGTCGTCGTGTCGGTCAATCATGTCGTCGCTCAACCGTCCCTTGCCGATCCGCCCTATCTCGATCCGCCGCTCTTCCGTACCGGTGTCGATCGTTACTATACCGCCTTCGGCCGCGGCGATGACGCCGCGCAGCCAGACGCCGTCCAGCAGGACCTCCACCGTGCGACCCCGGAAGATCGCGTACTCATGCGCCGCCTTGAGCTTGCGCGCGGTGCCGGGCGTGCTGACCTCGAGCCGGGCGTCTTCCGCGCCCGGCACCAGCGCGAGCCGGTACCGTACGGCCCGCGCCAGCGCCGCGCAGTCGTCGGCCGTCATACCGTCCGGGCGGTAGACGACCAGGCGGACCAGGCTGCGCCGCGCCAGGCGCGCGGCGTCGATCTCTACCAGGTCGAAGCCGAACGAACGGACCGCGGGCGCCACCTCGGCGCGCACCTGTTCGGCGAAGCCGCTGCCGGCCGCGAAGCCGCTGCCGGCCGCGAAGCCGCTGCTGGCCGCGAAGCCACTGCCGGCCGGAGCGCCGTCCTGCCGCGCCCCCGCCGCGGCGATGGCGCCCGCTCCGCACTGCCCGTCGTCTGCCACGTCACCTCCCCGGATGCATGAAAGCCGGTGCACAAAAAAGGAGTCGAACCCCTCGACTCCCTGCCGATACTACCCTGCCGGGCTACCCCGGCGTGCGGCACGGTTCGCCGTGCCGCACGGGTCGGACCCGCCTGCGATCAAGGTAGAACGGATCGGTCCGGCCGGTCAAGACCGCGATGCGGCGGGCGCGCGCCGCTTTCAGCCAAGCGCGACGGTCACGACCCGGACCTCGCGCACCCCGCTTCGCGCCAGCACCCGAGCGCACTCGTGCGCGGTCGCGCCGGTGGTGAACACGTCGTCCAGCAGCACCACCCGCTCCGGCAGCGGCGCTCGGGCGACCAGACGTATGCGGCCGGCGACGTTGCCCGCGCGCGCTTCGTAGTCGAGCCGTTTCTGCGGCGGTCCCGGCAAGCGGCGCAGCACCGGGAGGACCGCGCAGCCGGTACGGCGGCGCAACCGGCGCGCGAGCAGGCCGACCTGATCGAACCGCGCCGCCGGTCGCAGCAGGCCGCGCGGCCGCGCCGGCACCGGGACGACGCAGCAGGCGCCGTCGACGAGGCCGGCGTCGACCAACGCCTGAGCGAACACGCCCGCCAGACGCGCCCGCGCATTGAACTTGTAGTGATGCAGCAGTCGCTTGACCGTGCCCGCGTAGGCGGCGAGCGAGGTATTGCCGCTGAACGCGTAGTCCCGGTTGCGGCAGCGGGTGCACCGGTCGATCTCCGAGACGAGCGGGCGGCTGCAGGAGCGGCAGCGCCGCCCGTCGATCACCTCCAGCCGGCGACGGCACGAGGCGCACACCGGACCGCGGCAGTCGGCCGCGGACGCCGGCGACTCGCCGCACGCCAGGCAACGCTCGCCCAGCGCGTGCGCGGCGAGCGCGCGCAGCGCCGCCGCCGCGCGCAGGGCGATACCGCTCACCGCGCCCGCTCCTGCCAATCGTGCAGCAGGTTGAGCGCGTCGATCGGGCGCAGGACGCCGAGGTCGAGACCGCGCAGCTCGTCCAGCACGGACGCGCCCCGCACCGACTGGCGGGTGTCGAACAATCGCGGCTGTTGCGGGCCGTCGGCCGCTGCCGGCGCTTCCGCTTCCGCTGCTTCCGCCGCCGGCGGCGCATGATCCGCTCCGCGGGCGGCTTCCAGATAGCGCGCGGCCAAGTCGCTGACGCTGCGCGGAATTCCCGCCATGCGCGCGACGTGGATGCCGTGCGACCGGTCGGCGGGGCCGTCGACCACGGTCTTGAGGAACACCACGTCGCCGCCGCGCTCCATGACCGCCATGGACCGGTTGGCGAGCCGCGGATGGTCCAGGGTCGTCAGCTCGCGAAAATGGGTGGCGAACAGCGTCTTGGCGCCTACCTCGCGCAGCAGGTGCTCCAGCACGGCGCGGGCGATCGCCAGTCCGTCGTCGCTGCCGGTGCCGCGGCCGATCTCGTCCATGATCACCAGACTGGCCCGGCGCGCCAGACGCAGGATGCGCGCCGTTTCCGCCATCTCCACCAGAAACGTCGACTCCCCGCGAGCTATGTTGTCGCTGGCGCCGACGCGGCAGTAGACGGCGTCTATGAGCCCGAGGCGCGCCTGTTCGGCCGGCACGAAGGAGCCGACGTGGCTCATGATCGCGATCAGCGCCGTCTGCCGGAGATAGGTCGATTTGCCGGCCATGTTGGGGCCGGTCAGCAACAGCACGCGCTGCGCCGCTCCCAGCTCGATGCTGTTGGGAATGAAGGTTCCGTGCGGCAGCGCGCGCTCCACGACCGGGTGCCGACCGCCGCGGATATCGATGATGTCCGCGGCGACGATGGCGGGTCGGCTGAAGCCGAGCTCGGTCGCCGCCGAGGCGAGCGACTGCACCAGATCGGTTTCCGCCACCGCCGATGCCAGCCGGAGCAGCGCGGCCGACCGCTCGGCCACCTGCCGGCGCAGGTCGATCAACCGGGCGCGTTCCACCTCTTCCCGGTCGGCCTGAGCGCGCCGGATGCGGGCGTCCAGGTCCATGAGCCGCTCGGTCGTGAAGCGCTCCGAGCCGGCAAGGCTCTGCCTGCGGATGAAATGGCCGGGTACCCGGTCGAGATTGGGCTTGGTGATGTCGAAGAAATAGCCGAGCACGCGGTTGTGCTTCATCCGCAGCGACGCGATGCCGGTCGCGGCCCGGACCTCGCGCGTGTAGGCATCGAGTTCCCGCTCGGCCGAGTCGGTGTCGGCGTGCAGGCGGTCGAGGTCGGCCGAGTGTCCGGCTCGGAACGCCGAGTCGTCGGCTGCGTCGGACAAGGCGTCGCGGAGGACGGCCAGCACCGGCAGCAGGTCGCCGTCGTGCGCGCGAAGCGCGTCGGCCAGCCGGGGCACGGCGGCGGCCAGCAGCTCCGCGACCGTCGCCGCGCACTGCAGGCAGATGCGGACCGCCAGCAGCTCACGCACCTCGGAGCGCCCCAGCGAGCAGCGAGCCGTAAGCCGTTCCAGGTCGCGGAAGCGGTCGAGTTCCACCCGCAGGCGGGCGAGCAGCGCCTGGTCCCGGAACAGGCGGTCGACGGCGTCGAGGCGCCGCTCGATCGCATCCCGGTCGCGGAGCGGCGCCAGAATCGACCGGCGCAGCAGGCGGGCGCCGACCGAGGTGCGCGTGCGGTCGAGGGTCGCCAGCAGCGTGTGCTCCCGGCCTCCGTCGAGGAGATTGGCGGTCAGCTCCAGGTTGCGCTGGGTCGGTTCGTCGATGCGGAGATTGGCGTCGACCGCCTCCACGATCAGGTCGGTCAGGTGGGAGGTGGCCGAGTGCGGGGTATCCTGCAGGGCATGCTGCCGGATGTATCCGACCAGCGCGCCGGCGGCGCGCACCTCCGGGGCGGTCCGATCGAGTCCGAACGAGCGCAGGTCGACCACCCCGAACTGCCGGCACAGCAGGTCGTGGTTGGCGTCCAGGTCGAAGTGCCAGTCCGGGTAGCGGTTGAGCACCAGCTCCGGCCGCTCCGCCAGCACCCGCTCCGCCGGCGACCCGGTATCGAGCAGGCTCTCCTGGACGATCAGCTCACGCGGCGCCAGGCGCTGCATGTGGTCGCGCAGCCACAGCTCCGTCTGTTCGGCGGGCAGGCGGGCGGCGCGCAGTTCCCCGGTCGACAGGTCCGCCCAGGCGAGCGCCAGCGCCGCGCCGCCGTCGGCCAACGCCGCCAGATAGTTGTTGCTGGCGTGGTCGAGCAGACGCTCGTCGACGATCGTCCCGGGCGTGACCACCTCGACGACGCGCCGCTCGGTCAGGCCGCCGCCGGCCGGACCGACCTGTTCGCAGATCGCGACCTTGTGGCCGGCCCGCAGCAGCTTGGCCAGATAGGTCTGCATGGCGTGATGCGGCACGCCGCACATCGGCACCCCGTTGCGCTTGGTCAGGGCGATGTCCAGGATCGGCGCCGCCCGCTCCGCGTCTTCGGCGAACATCTCGTAGAAGTCGCCGAGCCGGAAGAAGAGGATCGCCCCCGGCTGCGACGCCTTGAGCCGCAGATACTGCCCCATCATGGGGGAACGCTCGTTCATGCGGTCGCGCGCGCTGCCGCGCCGCCGCTTGCCGGCGGCGACCAAGTATACCAGGTACGCTCGTTCATGCGGTCGCGCGCGGCCGGCCGGAACCCCGGTGCTGCAGGTAGTCGGCGAGCATCAGCGCCGCCGCCACGCGGTCGATCCGGCCGGGGTCGGTCCGGGCGCGGCGGCCGCGCTGGCCGCGGCGGCCGGTCGCCGCGGCCGCCGCGCGGCTGGTGAACTGCTCGTCCCACGTGCAGGCCGGGACGCCCCCGGCGGCGAGCGTCGCGGCGATCCGCGCGGCGCGCACGCCGAGCCGCGTCGGCGTTCCGTCCGTGCGCACCGGATGGCCGAGGACGACGAGCCGCACGCCGTGTTCGGTACAGGTGCGGCGCAGCGCGCCGACCAGCGCCGCTTCGGTGGTGAACGACAGGACCGAGAATGGCGAGGCGATGATGCCGGCCGGGTCCGAGAGGGCCAGACCGATGCGCCGCGTGCCGAGATCGACGCCCAGGAGCCGGCCGGCCGGCGCGGCCCTGCTAGCGGCGGGCCGCTCGTCGGGCAAGGTCCGCGATGACCTCGTCGGTCAGGTCGATGTCCGTATGCCAGTAGAACAGGTTCTGCGTAGACCGTATCAACGAGAAGCCGAGCGTTTCGGCGACGTACGCCAGCGCCTCCGCCAACTCGGCCGTGAATCGATCCGACGTCTTCAGACCTTCGTACTCGCGCCGCAGCTGATCGTTCATGACGCGCACGAACTGCAACAGGTGCTGGCGGCGGTCGAAGAGCTGCTGATCGAGCAGCAGCTCCAGACCCCGGTCTTCCGCCTGCCGAGCTTCGAGCAGCGCCTGCTCCAGGTTGCGTATCTCGGCCTCGATCCCCTCCCGTTCGCCGTCGATCTGCTCGCGCCGCGCCTCGTAGGCGCGGAACGACTCCGATTCGCGGAAGTAGGCGCGCACGACCGCGTCGAGGTCGACGACGCCGATACGGGTGATCTGCTCCTGGGCGTTCCCGTTCACCGGCGCGGCCAGCAGGGTCGCCGCCAGCAGCGCCGCCGCCAGCGCGGCAACCGCCAGCGGCCTCCTTCGCGCACCCATCCCAGCCGTCTAAAACGTGTCGCCGCCGAGTCCCAGGACCAGGGTCATGCCGCCCAGCTGGCCTGCGGTCTGCTGATCGGGGGGATCCGCCAATCCGCCGTCGCGGACCGCGAACGGCTTGGCGAGATAGAGGCGCAACGGCAGCTGCGGCACGGCGAAGCGCAGGCCGAAGCCGGCGCTGAACCGCACGTCCTCCAAAGACGTGCGGGCGATGGCGGCGCGGTCGGTCCAGAGCAGGGCGGCGTCGAGGAACAGCACCCCCCAGATGATCTGCGGATCGATCGGCACGCGCAGCTCCACCTTGTTGTCCCACAGCGCCTCGCCGTCGACCTTTCGGTTCCAGCCGCGCGCCACGCCGGTGCCGTCGATGACCAGCAGGTCTTCTCTGGTGGTCACCTGGTCCCAGCACAGGCCGGGTTGCCCGTCGTTGACGGCGCCGCAACTGCGCAGTTGCGGCAGGATCAGCGAGAATCCGGTGTGGCCGGCGAGCACCAGCTTCAGGTCGAAGTCATCGGACAGCGGCGCCTCGAACAGCGTCGCGAACGCCTCCGCCTGGCTTTCCGACTTGATGAAATGGCGGTCTCCCGCCAGCGGGCCGCCGGTCAGCTCCACCCGTTGGCTCAACAGCGTGCCGTTGGTGGGGTTGAGGATGATGTCGCGGCGGTCCCACGCCACGCCGGTCCAGAGCCGGCTGACCACGCTCCACCGCTCGAACTGGTCGCGGATCGTCTTGTCGAAGGGCCGGTGCAGCTCCGGGTCGTAGACCAGGAAGCCGAGCGTGGAGCCGAATCCGCCGCGCACGATCACGCGCCCGACGAGCGTGTCGAACCGGTAGCCGCTCGACAGTTCGGCCGAGATGGCGTACGTGTCGTACTCCATCGAATACTGGTCCGGGCTCGACTCGCCGCCCGCCTCGTAATCGGCTTGGTCGACGAACGGATCCGGCACCGCGCCCGCCGCCTCGTCGTCGGTGAACACCGGCGGCAGCACGTCCTGCGCGACGCCCCGGACCACGGCGTGCTCGCCGCCGAGGGTGATGCCGGCCGACCACGGCCGGCCGAGCAGCCACGGCTCGGTGAAGCCGACCGTCACCGCCTGCCGGAGCTGCGAGCCCTGCAGGTCGACGCTGATCGTCTGCCCCAACCCCCTGAAGTTGCGCTCCGACCAGCGGACGAAGCCGGACAGCGGAAAGTCGCCGCCGGAGAAGGTGGCGCCGAAGCCGATGTCGGCGGTGGTGCTCTCCTCGACGGCGATGTTGACGTCCATCAGGCCGGGCGCGCTTCCCACCGGCGTGTCCGGCTGCACGGAGGTGAAGTACTGCAGGTTGTAGAGGTTTTGCAGGCCGCGCGTTATCTCGGTCCGGTTGAACACGTCGCCGACCTCGAACGGCAGCTCGCGGCGCAGCACGTGCTCCTGCGTCTTCACGTTGCCGGTGATGCGGATGTTCTCGATGTGGGCGCCGTCGCGCTCGGTGATCGCGACCCGCACGCCGATGGTGCGCCGTTCGTCGTCGCGCAGCAGCTCCTGATCGAAGTCATTGAAGATGTAGCCGTTCTCCCAGTAGAGCTCCTGAATGCGCCGGAAGTCGGCGTCGACGGTCGTCATGTTGATCGAGCGGTCCGGGCGATGGCGGACCAGCGCCTGCAGCTCCTGGTCCGTGAACACGGCGTTGCCCGCGAACTCGGTGCCGGCGTACTCGTACGGCTGGCCTTCGGTCAGGTATATCGTGAGGCTGAGGAGGTCCTGTTCGCCTTCCGCATCGTGCTCGATGCTGCGCTCCACGCGGTCGACGGCGGCGTCCACGTAGCCGTTGCTCCGGTAGTAGAAGACCAGGCTCTCCAGGTCGCGCCGAAAGGCGCTCTCCGAGAACAGGCCGCGCTGCAGCAGCGCCCGCTCCCTGGTCGTCATCTGGCTCCGCAAGGTGCCGGGCGAGGCGAACTGGTTGCCCGCGAACTCGATCGAGACCACCGTGGTGCGGATGCCCTCCGCGATCGTGAGGAGAACGGTGACGCGGTTGGCCGCCTCGTCGATCTCCACCATCGAGTCGACCGCCGCGCCGTCGAAGCCGTCGCGCTCGTACAGGTCGCGGATCGCGTCGAGGTCCGCTTCGAGCCGGCGGGAGATCAGGATCGTGTCGAGCTTCGACTGCATGGCGTCGAGGATCTGGCTTTCCCGAATCCGGCGTTCGCCGTCGATGACGATCTCATCGATCGTCGGCCGCTCCCGCACCGACCAGCGCACGACGACCGTGGAGCGATCGTCGTCGCCTTCGGCGGCATCCGCCTCCAGGCTCTCGAACAGCTCGGTGGCGTACAGGGCCGCCTGCATTTCGTAGAACAGGTCGAGCTCGAAGGGTCGCTCCAGGTACGGGTCGACGATCGGCCGCAGATCGCCGGCGTCGACCGTAGCCAGACCGTCGAACTCCACCGATCGAATCGGTTTGCCGAAGTACCACTCGTCGCCCTGCTGCGCGGCGCCGGGCACCGCCAGGAACAGCAGGGCCGCCGCGGGCAGGACGCGGAAGATGCCGGGAGGCGTCAGGCGCGCGCGCATCAGTACGTGAAGCGCCACGACAACGACACCTCGTTGCCGGTCTGAAACAGTATGGACGAAGGATCGGTCAGGGACGGCAAGAGGGACCACTCCAACAGGAAGAATGGCGTCGCCCACTCCATGCTGAGCTCCAGGTCGCTGAGTTCGGACGTAGCCGACGCATCGCCCGATTCTACCCGCACCCGCCCCTCGAAGAACAGGTCATCGCCGATGAACTTGCCGACGACGATCGTCGTGGCGCTGTCACGCAGATCGGGGCTGCTGGAGGAGAGGTCGAGCGGCGCGCGCAGCAGGTTCGACAGAACGTCGGTGCGGATGCTGAACAGATCGAGGCCGAACGACTCGCGCACGCCCCGCTCCATGGGACCGACCAGCCCGAACTGGCTCACCGCGCCGCCGGCAAGCGCAAGCAGGTCGACGCCCTCGGAGGGTTCGTTGCCGAACGGCGCCCCGAGCAGGCCGCGCAGCACCGGCAACGGCTCCGGCGGGTCGGAGCTGATCCGCGCGTTCTGCGGCTCGAACATGCTGAGGCGGGAATCGACGTCGACGTAGACGCGCAGCGTTTTGCCTTCATATCGCTGGCGCGTCTCGGCCCGGACCGTCACGGTCGGGTCGAAGCGCGCTTCGTCCTCCGTGAACGAGACCATCCCGTCGCGCAGGTAGAAGGTCTGATCGATGAAGAACAGGTCGCCGCCGCGGAGCGCCACGTCTCCGACCACGGAGTAGTCGCCGGTGAAGCCGTCATAGCGGATGGAGACCGTCTGATCGGTGTCGACCAGCATGTTCAGGATCGGCAGGCCCTCCGACGGCCAGGTCAGCTCGACGCCCCGGCCGGTGGCGACCGCAAGATCGACCGTCAGCGGTTCCCGGGCGGCCGGCGATTCGGCGGCCGCGATGAATACGCGGGCTGCGCTGGCGCCGACCTCGCCGGCGATGCGCGTGCCGAGTTGGTCGCCGCTGATCCGTACGCCGCCGTGCGCGGTCCCGTTGATCGAGACCGGCCCGAACCGGTAATCGACCGGCACGCCCTCGGCGGTCGTGGTCCGCACGCCGATGTCGTAGGCGATCGGCGCCCACTGCCCCATCCGCACGGTCCCGTCCACTTCCAGCGGGGCCACGCCGCGTTCCGGTCGGGTCCGCTCCAGGGTCAGGTCCTTTTCGTCGAAGATCACCGGAAACGCGACCGGTCCGACCCGTTGCGTGATGAGCGGCGAGTCGACGACCACCCCCGTGGCCTGCAGGATGCCGTACAGGTCGGGATCGTTGAGCGTGCCGCGGACGCGCAGGGTGCCCGCCGCCGATCCGGCCCGAATCTCCACGGCGGTGGTCTGCAGCAGATCGTTGAGCAGCGTCAGGTCGATCGTGTCGATCGACAGTTCCGCGGCCACCCCGTCGTCGCTCAGGGCGCCGCGGGCGGTGCCCTGCAGCGGCAGCGGCGCGGACGCCGCCACCTCGAAGCTCCCATCGGGCGACAGGACGCCGGACAGGCCGTCGAGAGGGCCGCCCGCAAAGGCCAGACCGCCGTCCTGCCAGCGAAGCCGGGCATCCCAGGGGGTTCGGTTCTGGCCGCCGATCGTGATCGCGGTCGCCGCCACGGTCAGCGCGGCTTCCGTGAGCAACGGGCGGTCCGGCGCCGGGTCGGCGGCGAACGACGCGGACCCGGTCACGGCCAGGTCGATCGCCATCGGGCCGCCCAGGTACTCCCCTTCGTAGCGGCCCTCCAGCGCGACCGTGCCGCTCTGCGTGTCGACGCCGCCGGTCACGCCGCGCACGCGGTGGTCCTGGTAGTCGGCCGCCAGGTCGCCGATCACCAGGCGCGCGCCGTCATACGTGCCCGCCACCGCCAGCGTCAGGTAGTCCTCGTTCAGGAGTATGTCGGAGGAGGTCAACTCGGCGCTGATCACCGGCTGCGCGATCGGTCCGGTCAGACGGAGCCGGCCGGAGGCGGTGCCGGAGATCGGCAGCGCCGCGATCCGGTCCAGCGGCAGCCGCTCCACGTCGGCTTCGATCTCCAGTTCGCCGGCGGCGATCGAGACCGCGGCTTCGTACCGCTCCTGCCCCACCTGCAGCAGCAGCCGTCCGGAGGCGCCGAGCCGGTCCGCGGTCGTCACGCGCAGCGCGCCGTTGCCGGTGACCGCCGTCTCCCGATCCGCGAAGTACTCGTTCGTGAAGCGAAACCGGTCGGCGGTGAGCAGGTCGCCGGCCAGGGCGAAGTCGACTTCCAGCCGGTTCGGCAGCTCCCCGATCGGCAGGTCCTGCACGACCAGGCGCGAATCGGTCAGGGCGACGCCGGCGGCGGCAAGATCGAGCTCCGCGCCGGGGCCGAGTCCGGCCAGCAGCGCCGGCGGGTGCGCCACCGTGCCGGCGAGCTCGACCGCGGCCGTCGCGCGGTCGCTCAGCGCCGGGAGCGGATAGCCGGCGGCGCTCAGCCGGAACGGCGTCGGTTGCCCGCCGCCGACGGCCATGATGCGCGGCAGCACCTCCGCCGGCGGCAGCCGCTCGCCGGGCCACAGCTCCAGCAGCAGGTCGTACGGCCCCCGCACCGTAAGTCCGTCGCCCGCCTGCATGCGGATCGGGCCCGGCACCGGCTCGCCGTCGAGATGGAGCTGTCCTGAGAACGACAGGTGGTCGGCGCCGATCTCGGCGCTGCCGACGGCGCGAAACGAGTCGCCGGCCGCCAGGTCGAGGTCGGCGATCCGCGCCGACTCGCGCGTCACCGCTCCGCTGAACCGGGCGCGCAGCGGGCCGTCCGCCTCGGTCACGGAGGCAGCGGCGACGTCGACCTCGAGCCGGTCCGGACCGACCGAACCGGCCAACTCCGCGCTGACGACCAGCCCGCCGGCCAGCTCCGCGGCCCCCGGATCGGCCGGCTCCGCGGCCCCCGGATCGGCCGCGCCGGCCGGCTGCAGCCATCGATACAGGACGCCGGCGTTCACCTCCCGGATGCTGGCGCTGCCGGCGAACGCGGGCCGCGCGCCCAGCGTGAGCGATCCGGCCGCCGTGGTCCGCCCGTCGGGCGAGTCCGGCAGGACGGCGGCCAGATCGAGCTGCAGCGACGGTGCGCCGGCGCCGGCTGCTGCCGCGCTCCCGATGAGGGAGACGCTGCCGGTCACGCCGCCGACGGCCAGCGGGCCGATCCCCAGCACGCCGTCCCGCAGCGTCAGCCGGGATGCCGGGAGGTCGGCCTCCACGTCGGCGGCGGCGCTGACCGGGCGGCCGTCCAGATCGAAGTCGGCCGCCACCAGCCGTCCCGCGGCGCGCCCGGTCGCAAGATCGATCGATCCGTCGAACCGGACGGAGCCGTCGGCCGCGTGCAGGACGAGGGGCGCGACGTTCGCCGCCGCCGCGTCTCCCCGCACGGTCACCTCCCCCTCCACGGGGACGCCCAGCAGCTCGGTGAGCGGAGCGGGCGGCGAGGAGACCCGGATCGTGGCCGCGTAGTCGACGCCGGCGCTATCGACGTTGACGGCGGCGCCGCCGCTCACGGTGGTGTCGAACCAGGGAAGCAGGTGCTCCAGCGGACCGGACGGCCGGAAGACGTCCAACGGGCTCAGGCCCTGCGCCTGGATGCCGAACCGCAGCCCCTGTTGCGGTTCGATCCTGAGCGCCAGCTCCGGCCCGGCGTCGCCCTCCGGCGTCATCAGAAAGATCTCCGTGCCGTCCCACACGGCCTCGAAGTCGCGGGCGGCCAGGGTGCCGAGCGTGGTCCGCACGTCGCCTACCCGCACTGCCGCGGCGCCGGTCTGCCCCGGTCCCAGGCTGCCGTCCACGCGCAGGCGAGCATCGAGCTCCGTGGCCTGCCCGCCGACGGTCAGGGCTGCGCTGAGACCGGCGCGGCCGCCCACGAGGCGGAGGCGATCGCCCGCCGGCCGGGCTTCCGGCTCCAACCGCAGGGAGAGCTCGTCCAGGTGCACGCGGTCGGCGCCGATGGTGACGGTCACGCGCGCATCGGCGATGTCGAGCGGCCACGGCAGAACGCCGATCCGGGCGCCGTCATCGGCCGCGACGCCGCCGTCGGCCGCGGCGCCGAGTCCGGCGAGCGCGGCCAGCACCGGGGCCTCGTCGCGCGGCAGATCGATGTCGACGACGACGCCGGTCAGCTCGACCCGGTTCACGGCGTCGACCGCGCTGCGCGTGTTGAGCAGCGTGCGCAGCGAGTAATGGACCCGCAGGCGGCGCGCGGACAGCAGCACGTCGCCCGCTTCGGTGACCAGCTCCAGATCGGTGACCTGCAGGGCGCGCAACGCCGACGGGGCCACGGCGCCGTACCGCACCCGTGCGCCCAGACGCTCGGCGACCTGACCGGATACCTGCTCCTTCAGGTGCCCGACCATCCGGTCGAGCCGGTCGCGCGCGTAGCCCAGGCCGATCAGGACCGCGGCGAACAGGCCGGCGAACACGGCGATCTCGATGGCGATGATCGTGGCGCGGGGAAGACGTCGGCGCCTGCGGTCGCTCATCAACGCCGGCGCGGATCGAAGGTGATCGGCACGAGCCGGCGCACGTCGGGAGCGCCGAGCTTCGCGTCGAAGCGGCACGCGCGCGCCACCTGCAACGCGGCGATGTCGATCGTCGGGAAGCCGGACTCGTCATCCGCCTCGACCGAGGCTTCCGTGACGACGCCGCGCGCGTTGACCGTGATCGTCACGTTGACGACGACCGCGGTCCCTTCCCGCGCCATCCGCTCCGGGTAGTTCCCATCCTGCAGGTACCCGCTCGGTTCCGGGCACCGGTACGTCCGCTCCCGGTCCCCGCCGGCCAAGGCGCCCGGCTCCGGGGAGAGGGAGCGGTTCAGCGCCGCGTCCGCCAGGTCGATCGTGTCGTCCTCGGTCGGCAGCGGCGCGGCCAGTTCCGAGGTCCAGCGCGGCGTCGCGTCCGGCGTTGGCACCGACGGCGCCCGCAATGGCATGGCGAGGTCGGCCGCCGCCTTGGCGGCGGCGTCCCTGGCCAACGCCGCCAGGTCGACCTTCGGCGGTTCCGGTTCCGGCTCTGGTTGTGGCTCCGGCTCTGGTTGTGGCTCCGGTTGCGGCTCCGGTTCCGGTTGCGGTTCTGGCTCCGGTTCCGGTTGTGGCTCCGGCTCTGGTTGTGGCTCCGGCTCTGGTTGTGGCTCCGGTTCCGGTTGCGGCTCCGGTTCCGGTTGCGGCTCCGGTTGCGGCTCCGGTTCCGGTTGCGGTTCTGGCTCCGGTTGCGGCTCTGGTTCTGGCTCCGGCTCTGGTTCTGGCTCTGGTTGCGGCTCCGGGGGCGGGTCGGGCTCCGGCGCCGATTCCTCGGCCGCCGGCGCCGTCGCTGCCGGCGCCGGCGCCGCCGCGACCAGCTCCACGGCGATCACGGTCTCGCGCGGCGGCGGCGGCATCGGCAGGCGCGAGGCGATGATCAGAACGGCGGAATGGAGGGCCACCGACACGGCGAACGACGCCGGCCGGCGCAGGCCCTTCACGACGTCGAAGCCGGATCGGTCACCAGGGAGAGCGCCCTGATGCCAGCATTGCGCACCGCGCCGAGGACGTCGATCAGGTTCTGATACGGCAGTGCGGCGTCGGCGCTCACGAACACGGCCAGGTCGGGGTCCTGCTCGCGCCGGTCGCTGAGCACGGCGACCAGCTCCTCCAGGTAGACCGGCTGCTCGTTCACGTAGATCAGGCCGGCGGCGTCGATGGTGACCACGACCGAGCGGTTGCCGGAGACGGCGTCTCCCGGTTCGTCCGGCAGATCGACCGGAATCTGCGAGGTTACCGCGAACGCGGCGTTGATCATGAAGAAGATCACGACCAGGAAGATGACGTCGATCAGCGCGGTGAGCGGCAGGGCGGCCGACACGCCCAGGTCGCTGCCGGTGACCCGGATGCCGCGTCGCTCGCTCACCGTCCCGGCTCGACAGCAGTCTCGACAGCGGGCTCGACAGCGGTCACGGCCACTACCAGCGACTCGAGCTCGGAGGTGGTGACGTTCAACTCCGCAATCCGCTTCTTCACGTGATTGGCGTACAGGTGGTGGAAGAACGACGCCGGCACCGCCACGCCCAGGCCGGCGGCGGTGGTGATCAGCGCCTGCGAGATGCCCTGCGTCAGCCCGGTCAGGTCCGCGGTCGCAACGCCGCCCATGCCGATGAAGGCCGCGATCATGCCGACCACCGTTCCCAGCAGGCCCAGGTGGGTCGCCACGTTGGCGATGCTCGCCAGCGGCGCCACGTTATGCTCCAGGGTGGCGACGACCTCCAACAGCGCCCGCTCCAGCCGGCGGTGCGCGTCGCCGGCGTCAGCGCCCTCGGCGAGCAGCCCGACCTGCGCCAGCTTCGCTTCCGGCGCGCTGCTCTCGGCCAGCGTCTCCGCCAGATCCACCGGCGGCTCGCCGCCCAGGAAGTCGTTCAGCGCCCGCTGGAGCTGCGGCGCCGGCCGCGACTGCAGGAAGAAGATCGCCCGCTCGATGATCAGGTACAGCGCCCCGACCGACAGCAGGCCGATCGGCCACAGGAATACCCCGCCGCGCAAGATGAACTCTATCACTCGTCCCCTCCCTCGTTCCGAGCAGTTCCGTCACGTTTCGTCATTTTCGTCGTCATGCCGGGCCCCGTCATGCCGGACGCCGGCGCCGCCGCTACCCGGCGCCGGGTAGCGGACCCCCAGATCGTCCATCGCCGGCCGCGGCGGCGCTCCTGACAGGAAGAACGGCAGCAACCTCACCAG
Source organism: Spirochaetia bacterium (assembly GCA_965203515.1). Taxonomy (GTDB): domain Bacteria; phylum Spirochaetota; class Spirochaetia; order SZUA-6; family Bin103; genus CATQHW01. The sequence continues at coordinate 1,124,859 of OZ241907.1, read as the reverse complement.
GGCCGGCGGCTCGCAGAGCTCCGGTTGGCCCCCAGCCGCGCTGCCGCCGCCGCGGACGGTGGCACGCAATCGGCCGGCGACGGCCGGAACCGTATCGGCGTCAGTTCGACCGGCGGCACCGGTATGCCGCCGCCGGCCAGGACCGGCAGCGGCGGCACGATGATGATCGCGTCGGCGCCGGTGATGACGATGTCGGGAATGCGGACCGGACTCCCCTCGATCGCCGGCGCGTCCGCCTCCTGGGCGCGCAGGGCGAACGCGGACAGCAGCAACACCAGCACGGAGACACGACGGCGGCATTCCGATAGTGTCGCGGTGACCGGTCCGATCATGGTATCGGCGCGATCATAGCGTGAAGGGCCGACGCGGTACCCGCACCGGGGCGGAGCAGATCTTGCAGGCACGCATCTTGCCGGGATTCGTCGCGGTCGAAGGGCTCGACGGCGCCGGCACCACCACGCAGGTGGCGCTGGCCGCCGACCGGCTGCGCGCGCGCGGCGTGCGCCACTTCCGCACGCGCGAGCCGACCGACGGGCCGATCGGGCGGCTCATCCGCACGCTGCTGGAGTCGGGCCGGCCGCTCTCCGGCCGGGCGTTCACGCTGCTGTTCGCGGCTGACCGGGCCGAGCACTGCCACGGCGCGGGCGGCATCATCGAGCGCCGCGCCGCCGGCGAACTGGTGATCAGCGATCGGTGCATCGCCTCCAGCCTGGCCTATCAGAGCCTCCAGGTCCCCCCTGACTACATCGAGGCGGTCAACGATACCGCCGCGCTGCCCGAGCGCGTGGTGTTTCTGAATACCCCCGTCGCGCTGTGCCAGGAACGGTTGCGCGCGCGCGGCGCCGCACGGCAGCGATTCGACGGGATCGCGACCCAGCGGCGACTGCTCGCCGCCTATGGCGCCGCGTTCGACCGGCTGCAGGCGCGGGGGGTGGCGGTGCACCGGATCGACGGCGCCGGGACCCCGCAGGAGGTCTTCTCGCGCCTGTGGCCGCTGCTCGGGATCGATTGAGCGCGGTCCGGCGGCCGACCGGCGCGTCACGGTCCGCCGCGCCGGTCGAGCGGCGCCGTCCGCCGCGCTGCCGCACCCATCTCCTTTCTCCCAACCATTGACGGACGACATCGTTACAGGATCAGCATGGCGTCGCCGTAGGAGTAGAACCGGTAGCCGCGCGCCACCGCTTCCCGGTACGCGGCCAGCAGCCGTTCGCGGCCGGCGAAGGCCGCCACCAGGGCTACCAGCGTCGAGCCGGGGGTGTGCAGGTTGGTGAGCAGCCGCGTGACCACCCGGAAGCGGTGTCCCGGCCGGATGAACAGGTCGGTACGCCACCGGCCCGGCGTCACCGCGCCGGCGCGGTGATGCGCCGGCCGCGACTCCAGCGCCCGGACCACGGTGGTGCCGACCGCGACCACCTCCCGCCGGTCGCGCCGCGCCGCCTCGATCGCCGCCGCCGCCGGCGGGCTCAGCGCCGCCGACTCCTCGTGCATGCGGTGATCTTCCAGCCGCTCGGTGCGGACCGGCTGGAACGTGCCGGGACCGACGTGCAGCGTCACGCACTCGATGTCGATGCCGCGCGCCCGCATCGCGTCGAGGAGGTCGGGCGTGAGGTGGAGTCCGGCGGTCGGCGCCGCCGCCGAGCCGAACTCCCGCGCGTAGACGGTCTGGTAGCGCTCGTCGTCATCCGCATCCGGCGTCCGTTCGATGTACGGCGGCAGCGGCATGGTTCCGTGGCGCTCGAAGTAGTCCTCGCCGATCGGCGGGCGGAGCTCCAGCACGCGCCGGTCGGCGTCGGCCGCGACCACGCGCGCCTGCACGCCGTCGGGCAGGAGCAGCCGCTTGCCGACGCGCTGGCGCCGCGCCCGCCGCGCCAGCGCGCGCCAGCGTCCGGGGCCGATCTCCTCCAGGAAGACCAGCTCCACCGATCCGCCGTTCTCGGACGAGCCGTGGATGCGCGCCTTGCGCACGCGCGAGTCGTTGAGCACCAGCAGCGAGCCGGCCGGCAGCAGCGCCGGCAGCTCGGCCATGGTGGCGTGGCGGTTGCCGGCGCGCGCGCGGTCCAGGACCAGCAGCCGTTCGGCGCCGCGGCGAGCGGCCGGCCGCTGCGCGATGAGCCGCGGCGGGACCTCAAAAGAGAAGTCCCGAGCGAGCACCGGCCCCCTCCTGTTCGACCGCGGACTGACCGGACGCGGCCCCCCGCACGTGCTGCAGGGCAAGATCGGTCACGACGCGCCCGCGGGCGGTGCGCTTCAGGAAGCCGCTCTGCACCAGGAACGGTTCGTACACGTCCTCCACCGTGTCCGCGGTCTCTCCCAGGGAGATCGCCAGCGTCTCCACGCCGACCGGGCCGCCCCCGTACCGGTCGACGATGATCGACAGTATCTCGCGGTCGGTCCGGTCGAGGCCGTAGCGGTCGATGCCCAGCGCGCGCAGGCCCCGGTCGACGATCGCGCCGGTCAGCGTGCCGTCGCCCCACACCTGCGCGTAGTCCCGCATCCGCCGCACCAGCCGGATCGCCACGCGCGGGGTGCCGCGGGCGCTGCGCGCCAGCCGCGTCCCTACCTCCGGCGCCAGCTCCATCGACAGCAGCGCCGCGCAGCGGTCGACGATCTGCTCCAGCTCCTCCTGGTCGTACAGGTCGAGCCGCGCGGTGATGCCGAACCGCGAGTAGAGCGGAGCCGACACCAGCCCGGTCTTGGTAGTGGCGCCGATCAACGTGAAGCGCGGCAGCGAGAGCTTGATGGTGCGGGCGCTCGGCCCCTCGCCGATGACCACGTCGACCTCGTAGTCCTCCATCGCCGTGTACAGCAGCTCCTCGATCGGCGGCCGCAGCCGGTGGATCTCGTCGATGAAGAAGACGTGGTGCCGGCCCAGGCTGGTGAGGATCGCCACCAGGTCCGCGGTCTTCTCCAGGGCGGGCGCGGACGTGCTGCGAAACTCGACGCGGAGCTCGGTGGCGACGATCGCCGCGAGCGTCGTCTTGCCGAGCCCCGGCGGCCCGGAGAAGAAGACGTGATCGAGCGCTTCGCCGCGGTCGCGGGCGGCGCTGACGAACACGCGCAGGTTCTCGCGGTGCTGCTTCTGGCCGATGAAGTCGGCCAGCAGGCGCGGCCGCAGCCGTACCTCCTCGCCGTCGGCCTCGTCGCCGCCGGCCCGCGTCGACACGATGCGGTCGCTCACCGCGAGGCGCCCAGCAGCTGAATCGCGGCGCGCAGCAGCTGCGCCTCGTCGCGGTCGCCGTCCCGGCCGGACGCCTCTACCGCGACGGCGACCGCCTTGGCGGCTTCTCGCTGGTTGAAGCCCATACCGGTCAACGCTTCGATCAGCTCGGTCTCCACCCCGGTCGCCGCGTCCGCGGGAGGCGGCAGCTTGCCGCGCAGCGCCAGGATGACCTTCTGCGCGCTCTTGGCGCCCAGTCCCGGAACGCGGGCCAGCGCGTCGGCGTCACCGGCCTGCACGGCGGCGCGGATGTCGCGTTCGGTAGCGGCCGACAGCATGCGCATGATCAGGCGCGGGCCGACGCCGTTGACCTGCAGGAGCTTGAGGAACAGCTCCCGCTCGGCTCCGGACGCAAAGCCGTAGAGCTTCATCACGTCTTCACGATGGTGCAGAAAGGTGAACACCCGCGCTTCCGATCCGCGCTCCGGAAGCGCGTCCGCGGTGCTGCCGGAGATCGCCAGGTCCCACTCCACCCCGGCCAGCAGCAGGTGGAGCCGCTCGCGGTCCTTGAAGGTGACGGTGCCGGTCAGGCTGTTGTACATCTCGTTCGCTACCGGTCCTGCCGGCGTTTCGCGCGCTCTTCCAGCGGCACGGAATGGGCGTGGCAGACCGCGACCGCCAGCGCGTCGGCCGCGTGGTGCGACAGCGGATCGTCAGCACCGATCCGAAACAGGATGCGGACCATCGCGCCGATCTGCTGCTTGTCGGCGTTGCCGTGGCCCAGCACCGCCTGCTTGACGCGCAGCGGCGTGTGCTCGGCGCAGGCGATCCCGGCGTCGGCCAGACACAGCAGGATGACGCCGCGCGCCTCGGCGACCGGCAGCGCGGATCGGACGTTGCGCGAGAAGAACAGCGACTCCACGCCGGCCTGATCCGGGCGGTAGCGGGCCAGCACCTCGGTCAGCGCGTCCCGGATCGCCAGCAGGCGCCCGCCGCGGTCCTGTTCGGGCTCGGTGGTGACCGCGCCGTGCGCGACGTGGCGCAGGCGGCTGCCCTCCACGCGGATCACCCCGTACCCGGTCGCGGCAAGTCCGGGATCGATGCCCAGGATGACCGCCAACGCTGCCCTGCGCTCAGTCGCCGTCGAGCGCGGGCTCCGCGAGATCGAGGTTGGTGGCCACCGACTGCACGTCGTCCAGGTCCTCGATCAGCTCGATCAGCCGTACCGCGGCCGCCGCCGACTTGGCCGGCAGCTCCAGCGGCGCGTCGGCGACCCAGGTGATCTCCGCCCCGGTCGTGGCCAGCTCGGCGCCCTGGATCGACTGCAGCACCGCGTCGAAGTCCGACGGCTCGGTCAGAACCTCGATGAAGCCGTCGTCCGCGACCACGTCGAGGGCGCCGGCCTCGACCGCCACCTCCATCACCTCGTCCTCGGAGTGGCGTTCCGCGTCGATCGCCACCACGCCGCGCCGGTTGAACAGGTAGGCAACCGAGCCGGAATCGCCCAGGTTGCCGCCGTGCTTGGCGAGCGTGTTGCGCACCTCGGCGGCGCTGCGATTCTTGTTGTCGGTGAGGATCTCGATGAGCATCGCCGCCCCGCCGGGGCCGTACGCTTCATAGAGCAGCTCGTGAAATTCGCTGCCGCCCAACTCGCCGGCGCCTTTCTTGATCGCGCGGTCGATGTTGTCGGCCGGCATGTTGGCCGCCCGCGCCTTCAGGACCGCCTGTCGGAGCCGCGGGTTGGCGTCTTCGCCGCCGCCGCCGAGCCGCGCGGCGACGGTGACCTCCTTGATGAGCTTGGCGAAGAGCTTGCCGCGCCGGGCGTCAGCGGCCCCCTTCTTGTGGCGTATCGAGTGCCACTTGCTGTGACCTGACATCCCCCCTCCCCGGCTTCCATGCTACCCATGGGGGTCGGCCGCCGTCAAATCGCCCGCCCCCGGGCGGCGGCGCCCGGTCAGCGGATGCCGGCCCAGCGGGCCGGCGGCCAGTAGTGGAACATCGCCTTGCCGAGCACCCGGCGGAGCGTCACCGGACCGAAGTAGCGGGCGTCGTTCGACTCGTCGCGGTTGTCTCCCAGCGGAAACACCGCGCCGGCCGGCACCGGCCAGCCGCGCTCCAGCAACTGCCACTGCCGGGCGGCGTTGCGATCGGTCGGGTCCGCCTCGACGATGGTGCGCAACCGCCAGTGTTCCCAGAAGATCCGGTCGGTGCGGCCGGTCGCCTGCCGCTGCTTCCATCGGTTCAGATCGACCCGTTCCGCCTCGGTCAGCGGCTGGCCCGCCGCCATCCTGGTCTCGGCCACGACGCCGGCCTGCAGCACGTCGTAATCGACCAGGTCCGGGCTCCGGCGCGGCCGGTAGTCGAGCCCGAACGCCGCCTGCAGCGCCGGCTCGTCGATCCATTCGTCCGCTCCCGGAAGCAGCACCTGCACCTCGCCCCGACGCAGGCGGATGCGATCGCCGCCGACGCCGACCGCGCGCTTGATCAGGGTGTGGTGCTTGGTCCTGCCGTGTTCGTCGCGGTCGATGTCGACCATCGACAGCGTCACCATGTAGACGACCCGCTTCAGGATGTCCATGAGCGGGCCGATCGGCACGTAGCTCGGGTTCTCGAAGATGATGACCTCGCCGCGTTGCGGGCTCCGGGGGCCGGGCAGCTTGACCTGGCCCGGCACCAGCTCGGGACCGTACAGGAGCTTGTTCACGAAGATGCGATCGCTGATCTCCAGCGTCGGACGCATCGATTGCGAGGGGATCTTGTATGCCTGGAACAGGAACTGGTTGATCACCAGGACGATGAGCACGGTCGATCCGATCACGTCGAGCCATTCGACGATGAGACTGCGCCGCCGGTGGCGCTCGCGGCGCCGCAACCGGCGGCGCCGGCGGCCGGTCAGCAGCCGCTCGGTGCCGCGCTGCAGCGCCGCGCACCAAGCCTGCCATCCCGACTGCCGGCCCTCCGATGCGCCGCGCCCGGCTCGGGCCGTCTCCGTGGCCACGGCGCGAGCCTACCGCCCGTCCGGCGGGCCGGCAACACGGCCGCGCGGGCGGCGCGCTTTGACACCGCGGCGGCGCCGCTCCATCCTGCCGGCCGGTCGAACAGGCCCCGGTCATGAAACGCAACACCCGATCCGCGGACGCGCCCGCCGCGGCTGTCGAGGTCGCCGACCTCGAACGCGCCGCCCAGGTGCGCCTGCGTCCGGTCCTCGGCATCCCGCCCGGCGCCTACCTCACCGTCATCTATGGGCTGGCCCTGCTGGTGGCGCTGTTCCTGGCGCTGCTCTACCCCGGCTTGCGCGCCCCAGGCGGCCGGATCGAGGTGACCGCCACCCCACGCAACGTGACCGTGTCGCTGGACGGGAAGTTCGCCGGCACCACGCCGCTGACGTTGGACGCCTCGCCCGGCACGCACGAGCTGGAGCTGGCGCGCGCCGGCTTTGCCGCCGAGCGGCTCCGCGTCGAGGTGGCGCCGCGGGTGTTCGGGACGCTGATCGTTCGCAACCGCACCGCCGCCCACGCCGACCTGGAGCTGCTCGACGGCGCTGCCGCGGCGCGCCGCCGCGTGGCCGAGTTCGCCGCAGCGCCGCACGCGACCGGCATCATCGAGGACGCCGGCCGCGCGCTGGCGCAGGCGGCAGCGGCCGACCGGTATGCGTTCCTGCACGGCGTCCTGCCCTTCATCGACCGGCGTCAGGCGCTCGGCGCGCTGGTGCGCGCGGCCGCCGCCTCCGACGCCGGCGGCGGGCCGGTGACGCCGCAGACCGTGCGGCGCCTCTTCGACCGGTTCCTGCAGCTCGACCGGGACTATCCGGGACTGCCGTCGTGGCTTGCCGCCGCCGTTCCGGATCGGCTCCGGGAGCGTCTGGCCGCGCAGCGCTGGCACGCCGAGCACGGGCAGCGGTACCGCCGGGCCCTCGACGCCCGTGCGGCGCTCGCAGCGCCGGCCCGGCAACGGCCGGCAGGGCCGGACGCCGTCGTCGTGGGCGGCCTGCGCTTTCGGCCGGTGCCCGGCGGCACCTTGCTGATGGGCGACGACAGCGGCGGCGGCCAGTACGCCGCGCACGACCGCCAGCCCCACCTGCGTGCGGTCGAGCCGTTCCTGATGGCGGAGACCGAGGTCACCAACCGACAGTTCGCCCGGTTCGCCGCCGAAGTGCCGCGCTGGGCGCCGGCCGCGACCGCCCGGCTGGTGCGGGAGGGGCTGGCCGAGCCGACCTATCTGGCGGCGTGGTCCGGCGGCGCGCCGGCGCCCGACGCGCTCGACGATCCGGTCACGCACGTGTCCCATCACGCCGCAACCGCGTTCGCCGCGTGGCTGGACGCAATGTGGCTGGACGAAGCGTGGTCGGACGCGGCGATGGCGGCCGGAGCGCTGGTCGTGCGGCTGCCGACGGAAGCCGAGTGGGAGTGGGCGGCGCGCGGCGGACTGACCGGCCGGCCCTATCCGCTCGGCGCGGAGACCGGCGGCGCCCGGCTGGCGGGGCTGCGCGGCGCCGGCCCGGGACCGGCGCCGACGTCGGAACCGAACGGGTACGGGCTGTACGACCTGTTGGGCAACGTCTGGGAGTGGACCGCAACGTGGTACGCGCCCGCGTCGTACCTGCTGTGGGCCGGCGCCGACCCGACTCCGGCGACGGCCGGGCAGCCGCGCGTGGGCGCCGCGCGGGTGGTGCGCGGCGGCTCGTGGGCAAGCCGGCGCGAGCTGATCCGCGTCGACTCCCGCGGGGCGCAGGAACCGGCGTGGGCCACTCCGTATCTGGGATTCCGCGTCGTGATCGCCGCACCGCGTGCGTCCGATGGCTGAGCAGGCGGGCCGCCGCACGCTGGCGACCAACCGCCGGGCGCTGCATCGCTACCAGCCGGTCGAACGGCTGGAGGTGGGACTGGTCCTTACCGGCACCGAGGTGAAGTCGATGCGCGCCGGTCGGTTCGCCTTCGCCGACGCGCACGGGCGCGTGGAGAACGGCGAGCTGTGGCTGCACGGGCTGCACGTCTCCCCCTACGAGCACGGCAACCGCTACAACCACGAGCCGGACCGGCCGCGCCGGCTGCTTGCGCACAAGAAGGAGATCCGGGCGCTGCGCCGCCGGGTAGCCGAACGCGGATTGACACTCGTACCGTTGCGCTTCTATACTTCACGCGGCTTGGTCAAGGTCGAGCTCGCCCTCTGCCGGGGCAAGCGCGATTTCGACAAGCGGCAGGACATACGGCGCCGCGACGACGAACGTGATGCGCAGCGGGCGCTGCGCAGTCACCGGTAAGCGGCGGCGGCGCACGACGGGGGTGAACAGGGCTCGACTGGAAGAACGTCTCGCATGTTGCAGGTGGAGCGCCAATCTCCTTAAACTTGGCAACTCTCTTTAACTGCCGAAGAAAATCTGGCACTGGCTGCCTGAGCAGGCAGCCACGGGGTTTCGGGAGCGCAGCCCTGAGCGCCCGCCTCCCCGTTGCAACCAGGGCTTACCCGACGGCCGGCTCGCAAGCCGCCGGGGACACTTGCGCGAGCTGGGACGGGACGCGGTCGCCGGCGGCCTCACGTCCATGTCGACAATGAATCGCCGGACAAACCTGTAGAAGCGTGCGCGGTGCCTTGCAGGACGCGGGTTCGATTCCCGCCACCTCCACTTTCGGACGGCCGGCCGCGCTCAGGCGCGCACCGCGCCGGCCATGACGGCCGCCAGGATGCGGGCCGGCGACGGCCGCACCTTGCGCCGGTAGACGATCAGCGGCTCCGCGCGAATCCGGTCGGCGGTCCAGCGGTACATGTCGGAGGCGGTGCGGATCGCCACCCGCGGGCGGCGGGGGATGAAGTGAAAGCCGGCGTCGGCGGCCCGCTGCCAGCCGAGGTAGCGGTCGATCTCGCCCCGCACGAAGCGGCGGAACGCCGGCGCCCGGCGCTTCGCCTCCGCCGGGTCGAGGCTGCGCAGCCCGGCGGACGCCAGCGCCTCCGCCGGCAGATAGGTGCGCCCCAGGTCGAGGTCCTCGGCTATGTCGCGGATGAAGTTGATGTACTGCATCGCGCGTCCGAGCATGCGCGCCGGCCGGTACGCCTCGTCCGGCAGCTCCATGATCGCCGCCATCATCAGCCCGATCACCTCGGCGCTCCCGTACGCGTAGGCCAGCGTGTCGGCGACGGTCGCGTAGTCGGTCTGCGTGAGGTCCTGCGCCATCGCGTCGAGGAACGCCTCCACCCAGTCGGCGCGGAAGCGCCGGCGCGCGGCCAACTCCACGAAGGCGTCGATGACCGGGTCGCCGCCGGCGCGCCCGGCGGCCGCTGCCGCGTAGCGCTCCCGAAAGCGGTCGAAGCCCGCCCCGTCCTGCCGGCCGGGGGGCCGATCGACGAAGTCGTCGGCGGTGCGCACGAACGCGTAGAGCGCGGACACGTCGTCGCGCAGCGCCGGCGGAAAGGCGATGCTGGAGAAGAAGTAGGTCCTGCTGCCGCGACGGAAGATGCGCACCAGGCGCGGATCAGGCATGCGCCCGCCGTCCCGCCGCCGCGACCATGCGGCCGCGCGCGATGGCGGCGGCGATCAGCGTCATCGGCACGCCGATCCCGGGCGTCGTGTACTGGCCGGCGAAGAACAGATTGGCGACCCGTCCGCTCTGGATCGCAGGCCGCAGGAACGCCGTCTGCAGCAGCGTGTGAGCCAACCCCAGGGCGGTGCCGCGGAAGGCGTTGAAGGTAGCGGTGAAGTCGCGGTGCGTGAACAGGCGGCGCACGCGGACCGCCCCCTCGATCCGCTCCCCGATCGTGCGTTCCAGCGCGCCGAGCATCATGCCGAGGCACCGCTCGCGGGCGGCATCGTCGTCCCGCAGTCCGGCGGCCGCCGGCATCATCAGGAACAGGTTCTCGCTCCCCGCCGGCGCCACCGCGGGATCGGTGGCGGACGGGCGGCAGACGTATAGCGCGGGCCGCTCGGGCCACGCCGGCCGCTCGAAGATGCTGCGGAAGTGCTCGTCCCACCCGTTCTGCAGCAACAGGTTGTGGTGGGCCAGCGCCGGCACCCGCTTGTCCAGGCCGAGATAGACGATGCACGCCGACGGCGCCACCACGCGCCGCGCCCAGTAGCGCGTCGAGTAGGAGCGCGCCCCGGCCGGCAGCAGCGTCCGCTCCACGTGGTGGTAGTCGGCGTTGGCCAGCACCGCATCGGCCGGATAGCGCCCGGTGGCCGAATCGACTGCGGTCGCCCGCCGGCCGCGCAGCCGGATCGCGGTCACCGGGGAGTCGAACACGAACCGCGCCCCCTGCCCTTTCGCCAGGCGGTACAGGCTGCGGGCCACCCCGTTCATGCCGCCGCGCGGATACCAGACGCCCAGGTTGAAGTCGGCGTGCGCCATCAACGCGTAGAGGGCCGGCGCGCGGCTTGGCGAGCAGCCCAGGAAGACCAGGTTGTAGGTCAACAGCTTGCGCAGCCGATCGTCGCGGAACGCGCGCGCCACCAGCCGGTCCATGCGGCCGAAGAGGCGCAGGTGGATGCCGTGGGCGATCAGTTCCCGATCCAGCAGGTCGCCCGCGCCGCGGTAGTCGCGGTAGATGAACCGTTCCATCGCCGCGCGGTACTGATACTCCGAGCGCGCCAGGTAGCGGCGCAGCGCGCCGGCGCCGCCCGGCTCGATGCGTTCGAAGAGATCGAGGTTGCGCTGCAGGTCGGCGGCCACGTCCGTGGGCCGCCCGTCGTCGAAGAAGACCCGGTAGGCCGGATCGAGCCGCGTCAGGCCGTAGTGATCGGTCGGAGCGCTGCCGAAGCGGGCGAAGAACCGCTCGAACACGTCCGGCAGCAGGTACCACGACGGCCCCATGTCGAACGAGAAGCCGCCCTCGCGGTAGAGCATGGCGCGGCCGCCGGGCTGATCGTTGCGTTCCAGGACGGTCACGTCGAACCCGTCCTTGGCCAGCAGCGCGGCCGCCGCCAGACCGCCGAAGCCGGCGCCGATCACCACCACCCGTCTCATCGGTTCGTCTCTTCGATGGCGGCATGCACCTTACCAGGAGGGGTATCGAAGGCGAAGCGGCGGTCGTCACCAACCGCCGCGGCCCGGCCGCACCCGTCCCGTCGACCATCCCGTGAGAACCAGTTTTTCCTGGTAAATCGACGAAAGGCAGCCAATCGCCGCTCCTCTGACCTCCCCGCCGCCTCATGTTTTCGAGGAAGCGCCAGCCCCCGACGCTTACCTGCATGCCCGCACGGAAGCGGCCCCGTGTTCGGCTTGACTCTCCGGCGGGCACGTGCGATGATCTGGTCATCGACCGGCCCCTTCGTCTATCGGCCAGGACGCGAGACTCTCATTCTCGAAAGAGGGGTTCGATTCCCCTAGGGGCTAGCGCGGCGGACCCGAACGGGTCCGCCGCGAAGCTGCCGGGCCGGCTCGGTGAGCGTATGACCGCCGCCCGGAGGGCCGCGGGGCTGAAGCAGGTCGACTTGGCAGCCGAGATGGGGGATCGCTATGACCACACCGTCATATCGGCGGTCGAGAATGGCCGCTCGCGATCAGCAGGGAGGTGGTCGAAAGCGCCGGCGACGCGGCAGGAGTCACTGACGCGCTGGCCGGCAGCGAGATAGACCGCGCGGCATCAGACGTGATCGATGAGGCCGCCGCCGAGTGACCCGGACGGCGGTGGCGGCCCAAATCGGAAACCGGTTTCCGATTTGGGCTCGATGCGCTTACGGGCGGGTGGTTCTCTGCTCGGCGACGGCCGCCGTGATCTTGGCGCGAGCATCGGCGCAGGCGCGTTCGAGGTCGGGTACGGCCAGCTCCGAGGCGAGGTTGCGGGTCAGGGTCTCCAGGGCAGCCTCGAACCTCTGGGCGGCCAGGGTCACGGCGTCGGCGCAGGCCTTCGCCAGGATGGGCGACTTATCGGGCGGTCGAAGTCCGGCTGCGCCTGTTCCTCGTCGAAGACATACCAGCCGCCGCGGGCGGCGACGGCCAAGCTGCCGTCCGGCAGCCGCACCATCAGGTCCCACTGCTCCGGCGGCAGGGGCTGCTGCATGATCTCCTCGAGGGTGAGGCGGCGGCGGCGATAGGGGCGCCCGTGGTAGTCGCTGTCTACGTTCTCTTCAGCCATCCGACCCGTTCGAACAGCATATCGAACTGCAGCGCGATCGGCAAGAACTCCGCATACGGCCATTGGCGGAGTGACACGAGGTCTGAGTCGTCCCCGAGATCCTCGTCGATCTGCGAGAGCAGCGCCGCGTCCCCGGAGCGCCACGCGACGTACACGCCTGGGTGACGTTCACGTGCCAGATGGTCTGCAGCCGCCGGCTGAGGTTGGCCTCCAGCTTGGCGCGCTGCTCCTCGTCGGGTTCGCCCTCCACCTGATAGCCCCACCAGCCGCGCTGGCCGAGCGCTCGGTCATCTCCTGGCGCCACTGCTCGAACGGCACGCCCTCCTCGATGGCGCCGGCGAGGGAGCCCTGGATGTCGGAGAGCAGATCGTCTCCATCGCCTTGGCCACCGTGAAGGCATGCGTAGCGTCGGTGACGGTCACTGATGGCGATAGCCGGCGTCGATCACGGCTTCCAGAACCTCTCCCATCCGGTTACACTTCATCGTCGATGACTTGACACAGCGGCCGGTCGATCGAGACCGAGTCGGCCGCACAGGAAGCTCACGTGTCTGCAGAATGGATCGCCGTCGTCGTCGCCATCGTCGCGGTAAGCGTCACCGTTACCGTCGCCCTCGTGTCCGGGTTCCGCCGGCTCGACGAGCGCTTGCGCGCCCTCGAAACCGGCACCGACGCCAAGCTGCACGCCCTCGAAACCGCCAAGTTGCACGCCCTCGACGCTCGCTTGCGCGCCCTCGAAACCGGCCGGCCGCCGATGAAGGAGCCGATGCAGGGGCTGCAGCATGACGGCCGCGGCCCAGCGGCGGACCCGTTCGGCTACCGGGGCGGCGTAGCGGGCGGTTCGCCGTCGAACAGTGCGGCCTGCACGCCGGCTTCCCGCACCGCGAGCCGGGCGAGCTCCGGCCAGCTCTTCACCAGCCCGTTGTAGTCGAGCGCTTCGGCCGCGCGCTGCTTGCGCTCGCAGACCGCGTACAGCCGGTAGCAGAGCTCGCGCGCCGCGCCGGCAACCACTGCCAGCCGGTGCAGCAGCCGCGCCGCCGCCTCTTCCCCGCTCCGGTCCTTGACCCGGATCAGGTGGTGCACCGCCCCCCAGGTGGTGAGCCGCTCGTCCTTGGCCGGGTCCCAGCCGTCCGGCAACTCGTCCGGCCGCAGCAGCCGCACCCGGCCGGCCTGCGCATGCAGGATGCCGGCCTGCGCCAGGCCGCTCACGCTGGTGTTCTTGGCCTTGGACAGCGTCTCCGCGCTGCCGTAGTCGCCGGCCTCGAAGCCGTGCTGGTCGAACCACGCCAGCGCCCAGCGGCTGTCAACGTCGAAGTCGCCCTCCTGCGCGGCCAGTATCTCGTCGAGCGTCCGATTGATGAGGGCGAGCGCCTCGCGGACGGTGACGCGGTCGCCGCCGGTGTGCAGCACCTTGGCGTAGCGGGTGAAGATCGCCATGCCGGGTCCGATGGCGGCCTGCGCGAGGTCGACCGGCGCGACGTTGCCGCGCTGCAGGTGGGCCAGCGCCGGCGGCAGTTCCGCCTTCATGGCCTCCATGAGCCGCCGGCGGGTACCGAGCGGCGCATCGTCCGGCCGACGCCGGCAGACCAGGACGATACTGGAGGCGAGCGCGTTCGCTCCCCTGCCGACCATCCGGTTGCCGAGCTCGGTGCGCATCGGCCACGTGCCGGTGATGGCGAAGCCGGCGGCGATCACGGCTTCCAGAAACGTCTCCCAGCCGGTGCTGGAGACGCCGCGGTCGTCGCGGCGCTCCGCCTGCTTGAACGCGTAGTAGATCGTCACCGGGAAGCCGGGGTGCGCCTGCCGGGCCAGCCGCTCCAGCGCCTGCGTCATGCCGGTCATGAAGAACGCTTCGGCCTGCGCCCGGGTGCCGTGCCGATAGGGAGTGGCGACCAGCTCCTCGGCCTTCGGGACCATCATCGTGGCGAACAGATCCGGGAAGACCGATCGCAGCGAACGCCGCAGCCAGACGTAGAAGAAGTCAGAGAGATCAGCGTAGCCGATGTTGTCGTAGTAGGGCGGATCGGTGGAGACGATCTTGCCGGCGCTCAGGGTCTGAACGCCGGCATCGGCCAGCTGCGCCGATCCGCGATCGCCACCGGAGACCGATGCCAGGCAGTCGGTGCTTTCCGCCGTCCACTCGACGGCGCCGGCGAAGCTGCCGGTACCGTCGAGGAGCATGTTCAGCTCGGCATGGTCCCAGGTCATGGGGATGCTCTGCCGAGCGAACGTGTTCCTGGTCGAGTCCCGTTCGGTAAACCACGTGCAGATGCTCGATCCCCGATCGGCCAATTTCGAGATGGCGAACGCCAGATAGACGCCGATCGCGTCGGCGTAGGCGGTGGCGCCGGTGCCGCCGGCGTGGAAGGGCCGGCCGTCGTCGGGCATGCCGGCGGCGCCGGCGTCCTGCCCGACGCGCTCGCGCGCTTCGGCAACCAGATCGGTGAACGTGTTCAGCGCGACGAGCTGCCGGGGCGTGAACAGGTCGCCGAACGTGGTGAGGCCGTAAGCGTAACAGGTGCCGCCAGTGAGCCGTTCAGGAACACTTCCCTCTGGCTTCCACTCCGGCTGCATACGCGATGCCGCGGTCTCATGCTCAGCGGTCGGCGCCAGATACACTCGGCCTCGATCGCCCTCCGCGACGATAGCCAGCAGCCGCGCGCCCATGCGGCCGGCCATGCCCTCGGCCTTGATGTAGTCCGGCGGGATCGGCACGCCCGACACCAGGCAGCGGAAGTTGGCTCCGCGCGCCAGCTTGGTGCCGGCCCTGGCCGCCGCCGCGTCCGGCGGCGCGCCGACCTTGACCGTGAACCGGTAGCCGTCCGGGCCGACCACCGGCTCGACGTACGCTTGCCTGCCCTGCTTGGTCGACAGCATGAAGGTCGAGACCAGCGGCACCTCCATCTGCCCGAACGCCGGGTTCGGGCTCCTCACCGTGCGCGCCCACAGCCACGCGATCACGGTCAGCTCCCGCCCGGCGTACCGCTTCAGATCGGGGCGCTCCCGCACCATCTCGTCGGTCACCGCGACCTTGGGGTAGAGATGCCCGATGCGCCGCTCCGCCTCCTCCCGCATCCAGCGCCCGTAGCGGCGTACGTCCTCCGCCAGGCCGCGCGCGCCGGTCCATTCCCGACGGGCGACCAACTCCGGCTTCGACCGCGCCTCCGGGTGCGCCGGCGGGCGCCCGGCGAACTTCGGCGGCAGCTCGATCATCGCCTTGTTGATCAGCACCGCCACCGGGTTGAGGTCGCCGGCATGCGCCTCCAGGCCGAGCCGCTGCGCTTCCAGCGGCAGCGCGCCGCCGCCGGCGAACGGATCGTGAAAGGCCGGCAGGCGCTCCGGGTCGAACAGCTCGGCCGCGCGCGGATGATCGGCGTGGTCGGCGCAGGCGCGCCGCCAGCATGCGCGGATCTCGTCGCGCGCCTGCCGCAGCACCTCCTGGTTGGTGGTGTTCTCCCACCTGACCAGCGCTTCGATCATGTCGAACAGCCGCCGGCGCTCCCGGTCCTGCGCCTGCTCGGTCGGGAAGAGCTCGGGCCGGCTGGCCGGATCGTCGACCAGCTGCGCGAAGATGACGGCGCGGGCCGCCGCCAGCGGGCGCCGCGCCCACCACAGATGCAGGGTGCTGGGGTGGCCGTGGCGGATCGACTTCTCGCGCGCGGCGGCGGCGTTGATGGCGTCGAGCGGCAGCGCCACCTCGATCAGCTTCTTGCGGTAGCGCAGCGTCGGCGTCCGGGCGTCCGGGTCGACCTCGGCCTTCGCCACGCCGGCATCATGGTACCATGACGCCGTCATGTCCGACCGCGGTCCGCCGCCGCCGCCGCGCGTGCTGATCACCGGCGCGTCCGGGCTGATCGGCGGCGCGCTCGCCGCCGCCCTCACGAGCGGCGGGCACGACGTCGTCCGCCTGGTGCGGCGGCCGCCCGGGCCGGATGAGATCGCCTGGGACCCGGCCGCCGGCGCCATCGACGCGGGTCGACTGGAAGGGTTCGATGCCGTGGTCCATCTGGCGGGCGAGAGCATCGGCGCCGGCCGCTGGACCGCTGCGCGCCGGCAGCGCATCGCCGCCAGCCGAGGACCGGCCACAAAGCTGCTGTGCGGCGCGCTCGGCCGGCTGCGCAGACCGCCGGCGGTGCTGGTCTCGGCCTCCGCGATCGGCATCTACGGCGTGGCGGCCGGCGCCGCGGCGGCCGGCGCCGCGGATGAGACCGCCCCGGCCGGCAGCGGCTTCCTGGCCGACGTGGCGGCCGCCTGGGAACAGGCGACGGAGCCGGCCGAAACGGCCGGCATCCGCGTGGCGCGCGCGCGCTTCGGACCGGTGCTCAGCCCGCGTGCGGGGCTGCTCAGCCGACTGCTGCCGGTGTTTCGGATGGGAGCCGGCGGCGTTGTCGGCTCCGGCGAGCAGCGGCTGAGCTGGATCGGCCTGGATGACGCGGTGAGCGCCCTGCGCTTCCTGATCGCTACCCCGCGCGCGCGGGGGCCGTTCAACGTCGTCAGCCCCTGCCCCGCCTCCAACCGGGAGTTCACCCGAACGCTCGCCGCGGTGCTCGGCCGACCGGCGTTCCTGCCGGTGCCGGCCATCGCCATCCGCATCCTGTTCGGGGAGATGGGCGACCAACTCATCCTCAAGGGGCAGGCGGCGGCGCCGGCGCGGCTCACCGAGCTCGGCTTCCGCTGGCTGGAACCGACCCTGGAAGGCGCGTTGCGCCGGGAGCTCGGCCTGCCTGCCGACGAGCGCCCCGCCGGCTGACGCCCGGGACCGTCCGGCCGCTTGCACGGCGCCGCCGCGCCGATGTTTCATGTTCGGCCATGGGTACCCACGCATTTACGCTCGGCGTGTTCGTCGGCGAGCTGAAGATCGCCGATTTCGACCGCGCCCTGGAGCGGGTGCGGTCGATCGGCGCCGATCACATCCTGGTCCATGCGCTCGGCGACGAAGGTTCGATCGGCGAGCTGACCGACGCGCAGGCCGACCGCTTCGGCAAGCGGCTTGCGGCGCACGGCGTGCGGCCGCGGCTGATCGGCGGGAACGTCTTCAAGGAGGTCCACCTGGCCGACCTTGAGATCGGCGCGATGGCCGAGCATCCGCAGTTCGAGCAGCACTTCACGCGGCTGGTGCGCGGCATGCAGATCGGCGCTCGGCTCGGCTTCCGCGACGTATGCACCTTCACCTTCGCCTGGCCGGGCGAATACACCCCCGGCGGGCCGCAGGGACGCGTATCACCCACGTGGCCGATGCGCTGGGCCACGCGCGGCGGCATCATCAGCCGCTCCGAGATGGACAAGCTGGAGAAGGCGTTCACGCTGATGCTGGAGCAGGCCGAACGCTACGACGTCAACCTGGTGCTGATGCAGATGCCCTGGAACTACACCAACACCACCGGCAACTTCCGGCGCATCGCCGAGCGGCTCGACTCGCCGCGCATCCGCGTCATGTGGGGGCCGGCCGACAACGTCAACTGCGGCGAATCCGACACCGCCACCGCCGGCTTCTACAACGTACGGCCGTACGTGCACGGTCTCCACATGAAGGACCTGCGGGTCGATCACGGCCCCGACCTCGACTTCACCTACTGCCCGATCGGCCAGGGCCACACCGACTACCGGACCGTGCTGCGCAATCTGCACGAGCACGGCGTGCCGGCCTTCCTGTCGGTCGCCAGCCACTACGTGCCGCCCGGCCGCGATCCCCGGGATCCGGCGGCCTGCGAGGAGGCGCTGCGCGCCAACTACCGGACGGTCGAGGCGCTGGTCGACGAAGTCACCGTGACACAGGTCACCGCATGACAGGTCGCCGCATGACACGCAGGGCCGTCCCGGGGTAGGAATCGCCATCCGCATCGGCATCATCTACGGCGGCCGCTCCGCAGAACACGACGTCTCCCGCCAGTCCGCGTTCAACGTCCTGAACGCGATCGACCGGTCGGCGCACGAGGTGGTGGTCCTGCGCATCGACCGGCACGGCTCCTGGCGGCGCGAGGACCCCGACGCCTTCCTGGCGCGCACCCTGCTGGCGGACGAGCGCGCCGCCGCACCGGGCAGCGGCGCCCCCCTCGCCCCGGGGCCGAATGCCCAGCCGTTCGATCTGCCCGAGCGGCCGAGCGTCTCCACGCCCGACGCGCTGCAGATGCTGGACGTGGTGTTCCCGGTGCTGCACGGCCCGTACGGCGAGGACGGATCGGTGCAGGGGTTGCTGAAGACCGCCGGCATCCCGTTCGCGGGGCCCGGCGTGCTGGCCGCCGCCGTCGGCCTCGACAAGGACGTGATGAAGCGGCTGCTGCGCGCCGCCGGCATCCCGGTGGCCGACTTCCGCGTCGTGCGCGCGGCCGATCCGCGGCCGGCGTGGGACGCGATCGCCGCGCAACTCGGCTCGCCGGTGTTCGTGAAGCCGGCCAACCTCGGCTCCTCGGTCGGCATCCGCAAGCCGGCGGCTGCCGGCCCCTTCGCGGAAGCGGTCGAAGAGGCGTTCGCCTACGACACCAAGATCGTCATCGAGCGCGCCATCGCCGGCCGGGAGATCGAGTGCGCGGTGCTCGGCAACGACGAGCCGATCGCGTCGGTCCCGGGCGAGGTGATCCCGCACCACGAGTTCTACAGCTACCAGGCGAAGTACCTCGACGCAGACGGCGCGGAGCTGGTGATACCGGCCGACCTGGAGCCGCCGGTCGCGGCGCGCGTGCGGGAGCTGTCGCTGGCCGCCTACCGCGCCCTCTGCTGCGACGGCATGGCGCGGGTCGACTTCTTCCTCCAGGCCGACGGCGCCCTGCTGGTCAACGAGACCAACACCATACCCGGCTTCACGCGCATCAGCATGTATCCAAAATTATGGGAGGCGTCGGGAATTCCCTACGACGAGCTGATCGAACGCCTGCTGCGCCTGGGAATTGAACGCTACGAGCGGGAACGAACCCTGCGCAGCGACTGACCGCCCGCGCCGGCGGCGCTACATCGCGACCAGGTCCTTGATCTTCATGAGCCGGCTGATGTTGCCGCGCTCCAGCTCCTGCAGCTTGGCGCTGATGTACTTGATGGTGTCCGCCTGCTGCGGGATCAGCACGTACTCCAGCGCGTTCACGCGGCGCCGCGTCCGCTCGATCTCGTCGGCCACCAACTCGATCGTCTTCTCGATCTCCGCCAGTTCGACCATGCGCTGAAGCGTCTCGCGCAGCGCTCCCATGGCGTCGTCGAGGTCGCTGGTGGTGTCGTCGATCCCGTAGGAGATCATGTTGCCGTCGATCGAAAAGTCGAACACCGGGACGCGCACGTTCATGATCATGCGCTCCCGCATCGACAGCCGCGCCTGGCACTCCGGGAACGCCAGCGCCGCCCGATACAGCGGAGCCGGCATCGACGCCGACGCCATGATGAACCGCTTGAACAACGCGTTGATCTCCGCGTCGATCTCCCGGCGCAGGGTCTGGTAGCGGCGCACGATCTCCGTGAAGTCCTGCAGCAGCCCCTCCAGCTTGTCCTTGAGCAGCTTGTGTCCGCGCTCGGCCACCACCTGCTTCTTCTTCAGGCGCAGCAGCTCCATCCGGTTCGGACTGACCGCGATCGCCATCGACCGCTCCCCGCGCTCCGCCGGCGCCTACGCGCTCGCCGCCGCGGCCGGGGCGGCCTGCCCGGCATCCGGCTCGACGTCGAGGTACTTCTCGATGTGCTCGGCGTCGACCCGCTTCAGCTCGGCCCGCGGCAGCAGGCCGAGCAGCCGCCAGCCGATGCGCAGCGTGTCTTCGATGGAACGGTTCTCATAGAACCCCTGGTTCACGTACTCGCGCTCGAAGCGGTCGGCGAAGGTCACGTACTGGCGGTCGACTTCGGTCAGCGACGCTTCGCCCAGCACGACCGCCAGCTCGCGCACTTCGTTGCCGCGCGCGTAGGCGGCGAAGAGCTGATTGGCGACGCCCTGATGGTCCTCCCGCGTCTTGCCCTCGCCCACGCCCTTCTGCATCAGGCGCGACAGCGACGGCGACACGTTGATCGGCGGCAGGATGCCCTTTCGATACAGGGCGCGCTCCAGGAAGATCTGCCCCTCGGTGATGTAGCCGGTCAGGTCCGGGATCGGATGGGTGCGGTCGTCCTCCGGCATGGTCAGTATCGGGAACTGCGTGATCGACCCGCGCTTGCCCTTGATGCGGCCGGCGCGCTCGTAGAGCTGCGACAGGTCGGTGTACATGTAGCCGGGGTAGCCGCGGCGGCCCGGCACCTCCTTGCGGGCGGCCGACACTTCGCGCAGCGCCTCGCAGTAGTTGGTCATGTCGGTGAGGATCACCAGCACGTGCATGTCGTGCTCGAACGCCAGGAACTCCGCCGTGGTCAGCGCCACGCGCGGGATGGAGATGCGCTCCACCACCGGGTCGTCGGCCAGGTTGATGAACAGCACCGCCCGTTCGATGGCGCCGGTGCGCTCGAAGTCGTCGCGGAAGAAGTTGGCCTCCTCGAACGTGATGCCCATGGCCGCGAACACGACCGCGAAGTCCCCGGAGTCGCCGAGCGTGCGCGCCTGGCGGGCGATCTGCGCGGCGAGCTGCGCGTGCGGCAGGCCGGAGCCGGAGAAGATCGGCAGCTTCTGGCCGCGCACCAGCGTGAAGTTGCCATCGATGGCGGAGATGCCGGTCTGTATGAACTCCGACGGAAAGTCGCGGCTGAACGGGTTGATCGGCGATCCGGAGATGTCCCGGAACGCTTCCGGCACGATCTGACCGGAGTCATCGATCGGTTCGCCGACGCCGTCGAGGATGCGTCCCAGCATTTCGCGGGCGACGCGGGCGCGCATGCTCTTGCCCAGGAAGCGCACGGTAGCCTCGCCGGCGCCGATGCCCTGCGACGACTCGAAGAGCTGCACCAGGGCGCGGCCCGTGGACGCTTCCAGCACCTGACCGCGGCGGATCGAGCCGTCGGCCAACTCGACCTCGGCCAGCTCGCCGAACTTGACGTCTTCGATCTGATCGACGATCAGCAGCGGGCCTTCCAGCCCCTCGACGGTGCGGTACTCGCGGATCATCTCACCCCCTCGACGGCCGGCGCCGGCTCGGCGCCGCCGGGAGCGGCACTGCCGAGCGACGCGACGTCTTCCTCGATCCGGTTGCGGAGCTCGGCGAGCGACTCCCGCTCCTGCTCCGGTACGAACTTCATGCGGCCGATCCGTTCGCGGATCGGCCGATCGACGATGGCGCCGACGTCGGCGCCGCGCTCCAGCGCCTGCAGGCCCTGCTCGTGAAAGCAGAGGATGGCGCGCAGCATCAGCCGCTGCTTGTCGAGCGATGCGTAGGTGTCGACGTCGTGGAACGCGTTCTGCTGCAGGAAGTCCTCGCGCAGCGACCGGGCGGTCTCCAGCACCAGGCGGTCCTGCGCGGAGACCGAGTCGATGCCGACCAGGCGCACGATCTCCTGCAGGTCCGACTCTTCCTGCAACAGCCGCAGCGCCTCGGCCCGGTCCGACAGGAACGCGGGCGATACCTCCGCGTCGTAGAAGCGGCCCATCGCGTCGGAGTACAGGGAATAGGAGGTGAGCCAGTCGACCGACGGAAAGTGGCGGGCGTAGGCGAGTTTCGCCTCCAGGGACCAGAAGACCCGCACCTCGCGCAGCGTCCCCTGCACCACCGGGTCGGACAGGTCGCCGCCGGGCGGCGACACGGCGCCGATGACCGACAGCGAGCAGAGATCCTCCGAACCGAGCGGCACCACCTTACCGGCCCGCTCGTAGAACTCGGCGATCCGCGACGACAGGTAGGCCGGATACCCCTCCTCGCCCGGCATCTCCTCCAGCCGGCCGGATATCTCCCGCATCGCCTCCGCCCACCGCGAGGTGGAGTCGGCCATGAGCGCCACGTCGTAACCCATGTCGCGGAAGTACTCGGCCAGCGTGATGCCGGTGAAGACCGACGCCTCACGCGCCGCCACCGGCATGTTGGAGGTGTTGGCGATCAGCACGGTCCGTTCCATCAGCGGCCGTCCCGACTTGGGGTCGGTCAGCTCCGGGAACTCCAGCAGCACGTCGGTCATCTCGTTGCCGCGCTCGCCGCAGCCGACGTAGACGATGATGTCGGCGTCCGCCCACTTGGAGAGCTGGTGCTGGACGACCGTCTTGCCGGAGCCGAACGGTCCCGGTACGCACGCGGTGCCGCCCTTGGCCAGCGGAAAGAAGGTGTCGACGACCCGCTGGCCGGTCACCAGCGGCGTGTCCGGGTTGACCTTGCGGCGGTACGGGCGGCCGATGCGGACCGGCCAGCGATGGGAGAGCCGCAGCTCGTGGGCGGTGCCCAGATCGTCGGTGAGGGTGCCGATCACGTCCTGCACGGTGAACGAGCCGGAGCGCAGGCCGCTGAGGGTGCCGGACAGACCGGGCGGCACCATGATCCAGTGCTTGACGATCCGGGTCTCCTGCACCCAGCCGAGCCGCTGGCCGGCGCTCACCCGCTCGCCGCCGGACGCGGTGGCGTTGAACTCCCACAGCCGTTGCCGATCGATCGGCGGCGCCTCGATGCCGCGGGCGATGAACTCCCCGTGGTCGCCGGCGATCACGTCGAGCGGGCGCTGGATGCCGTCGTAGATCTGCTCGATGAGGCCGGGGCCCAGGTCGACCGAGAGCTGGGTGCCGGTGCTGGCCACGTGCTCGCCCGGACCGATGCCGCCGGTCTCCTCGTAGACCTGGATCGATACGCTGTCGCCTTCGATGCCGATGATCTCCCCGAACAGTCCCGCGTCGCCGACCTTGACCACCTCGTACATGATCGGGTTGTCCAGACCCCGCGCCTGCACCAGAGGGCCCGATACCCGCGTGATGATCCCAGCCATTCCTGCGTCCTCTCCTTTCGCGTCAGCTCGCGCCGAGCAGATCGATGCCGATCGCCCGTTCGACGGCATGGCGGATGCGCTCGTAGCCGATGCCGCGGGTCCCCGACTGATCGGGGACGATGATGATCGCCGGCACCGCCCCGGTCGAGAGCCGTTCGATCGCGTCGAACAGCGGCTCGGCCAACGGTTCGGTGATGAAGATGATCGCGTACTCGCCGCTGTTCGCCAGCTCGGTCAGCACGGACAGCGTCCGCGCCGCATCATCGGTATCCTGGGCGAAGCCCTGCACCCCGCCGGCCGCGAAGCCGGCCACCGTAGCGGAATCGCCGATCATGGCGATCTTGTAGGTCGCCCCCGGGTGCGTCGCCCCCGTGCCGCGCGCCACGATCAGCCGAACCCCAGGTTGAGCCGGGCCGCCTGCGCGTCGGCGGAGAGCTCGCGCAGCGAACCGAGACAGGCGATGCGAAAGGTGGCGAGATCCGTGATCTTTCTCCGTATGAAATAATATACATACTCGATCGACGGCGGCGCATACCGGGAGGCGCCGAATCGCGCGGTCAGCCCGGTCTGCAGCCGCAGGATCACGTCCCGCGTCGCTTCGCCGCGGCCGAGCGCCTGCACGGCGGCGGTCAGCAGCGGGCGCGCGAAGATCCGCGTCTGCGCCCATTCGCCGGTCGGGCTGGCAAACAGCGCCTGCAACCGCGCCTGCTCCGGCATGCCGTGCGACCCCCAGCGGACGACCTGCCACGGCAGCCCGGCGTCCTTGCCGCGCATGATCGTCTCGGCCGCGGCAAGGTCGCTCCAGTCGGCCAGGACCGCCGCCAGAACCGGCGACCGCCGCGCGGCGATGTCGACCAGCAGCAGGCTGCGGGCGCGATCCATCGCCAGCTCCAGCGCCTGCGGCGAGCGCCCCGATTCGTAGTAGGCGGCAAGGCCGATGCGGATCGACGGCAGGTAGTGGAGCGGCACCCGCGCCGTGGACAATTCGCCCACCTCCGCCAGGACGTCGGCGGCGACCAGCGCCGTGGGCTGGTACAGGTCGGCCGCCGGCTCGCCGCGCAGGTGGCCCAGTACGGCGGTCTTGAGGTTGTGGATGTCGAGCGGCGCCGCGACCAGCTCGGCCAGCTCCGGCACCGGGGCGAGGTCGGCCACGATCTTCCAGAGCTCGGCCAGCTCTTCGGCGGCGGCCCGTTCGATGCCGCCGTCGGTCGGGTCGGCCGCCACCACCCGGGCGAAGCGGCAGGGCGGCAGGGCGGCGATCACCTCGTCCATGCTGCGCGCGGAGACCAGCTCCCTCGCCAGCGCCTCGTCACCCAACTCGCGCTCCCGGCACTTCAGGAGCCCGGTCAGGAAGTTGAAGTCGCGCTCGGTCCGCGCCATCGGCCGCTCAGGCGCTCCCGGCGGGAGCTGCCCCGAACAGGACCTGCGCCGCCTCGATCTCGGTCTCTTCCTGCAGCTGCGCGAATGCCTGATCAAGCGTGCAGTTGAGGCGCGTCTGCCCGCCTCCGTCCCCGGTCTCCGCACCGCCCCCGGTGCGCTCGATGATGAATCCGGCGCGGAACCGGCCCTGCTCCTCGGCCAGCGTGGCGCCGTGCCGGGCCAGCAGGCCGCTCAACTCGCCGGCGAAGCGGTCCGCTTCGCGCTGCGACACGACGATCCGGTCGCCGGGTCTGGCATGCCGGCGCAGCTCCCCTTCCAGGTAGGCGCGGTAGGCGTCCCCGCTGCTGACCTGCTCCCACGCCGCGCGGTACAGATCGTCGATCAGGCGCCGCCGCAACGATACCAGCTGCTTGTTCTGCTCCAGGCGCGCCCCGGACAACCGTTGCCGCAGCCGGTCTTCGGCCTGCCGGTGCTCGCGCTCGCGCCGGTCGTCGATGGCGCGCGAAAGCTCGGCCAACCCCGTCCGACAGCGTTCGTCGTAGTCCGCCTGCGCCGCCTGCAGCGCCTGCTCGCCGCGCGCGCGCGCGGTGGCCAGGATCTGCTCGACGAGATTGTCGCCTGCCATCTCAGCCCAGATCGGGGATGACGACCTGCAGGATGATCAGGCTGGCGATCAGCGCGAACAGGCCGAAGGTCTCGACCATGATCGGCAGGATCAACGCCCGCCCGAAGGTGTCCGGCTTCTTGGCGACCGCCCCCATCGAAGCGACGGCGACCTTGCCTTGCCAGATCGGCGAGATCAGCTCGCCGAACATCGCCGGCACGCAGGCTGCGAAGATCGCCAGTCCGGGTTGCAGTCCGATCTGCAGGAACGCGCCGCTGCCGCCCAGCGCGTTCAGCTTGAGCATCACCAGGATCGCCACCACCAGACCGTAGATCGCCTGCGTCGCCGGCAGCGCCTGCAGGATCAGCATCAGGCCGAAGCGGTCGGGATCCTCGGAGATGACGCCGCCGGCCATCTCGCCGGCCCGGCCGACGCCGACCGACGATCCGTACGCCGCCAGACCGGCGGTCATGGCCCCGCCGAGCAGGGCGATCGCAAAGCCGAGAGAGATCTCCATCCATGCCTCCTTTGGGTCACCGCGTCAAGACGGTGTCGATGATTCGATAGTGTCGGGTCTCGCCGCGCAGCGGGTTGAACGCGCGCCCCTTCGGATCGAAGTACCGCTGGAACGACTCCAGGTAGTTCAACCGCAGCGAGTGTACGAAGGCCCCCAGCATGCTGAGGACCAGGTTCAACGCATGAAACAGGACCACGATGAGGCCGCCGACGATGGCGCCCATCACCACCGCGGCGCCGCTCCCGCCGCCGAAGAACAGGCCGCCCATCAGGTTGCCGACCTGGCCGATGAACGCCGAAGTGAGGCTGAGGATGCCGAGGCGCATGTAGGAGAGCACGTCGGAGAAGAAGCCGATCAGCCCGTAGTAGCCGACGATGCCGTACAGGGAGACGATGCCGGCCAGGACGCGGCCGATGCGGCCTCCCTCCCGGATGCCGAACAGCACCACCGCCGCCGCGGACGCCGCCACCAGCGCCGTGGACGGCGTCTCCAGGGCCGCCGAGCCGGCGGCGCGCACGGCGATCCAGAGGAGCAGCGTCACCAGCAGCGCCAGCCACGATCCCTGCTGCAACACGGCGTCCCGCTGCCGGCCCGATCTCCAGAAGGTGATCAGCCCGGCGACGATCGAGGCGAGCTGGAAGACCACGCCGACGCCGATGGAGAAGGCCATCAACGGCACGATGTCCTGCGTCGGCGTGATGAGCGGCAGGAATCCCAGAATCCTGGTTTCGGGCCGGCCAGGGTCGAAGCCGGGGCTGGCGCCGAAGAAGCTCCAGGTGAGCGCGCCGACCACCATCGCCGCGACCCCGGTGATCACGAACATGCGCAGGAACAGGCGGGTCTCTCCCGCCGACTGGTACCGGCGCATCAGCCACAGGGCGAGCAGCACCTGCAGCAGCCCGTAGCCGGCGTCGCCGAGCGCCAGGGCGTAGAACAGCGTCATGGCGACCGCCACGAACGGCGTGGGATCGATCTCGAAGTACCGGGGCATGCCGAACATGCGGATCAGGAACTCGAACGGCCGGACCAGCGTGCGGTTGCTCAGATCGACCGGCGGATCGTCGGCAGCGGCCGGCGCCGAAAATCGCGCCCGCGCGCGCGGACAGGTCTGCGCCAGTACGATGCGCAGCGGATCGACGTGCTCGCTGCGCACCCAGCCGATCAGGACCGCGGCGCGCTTCGAGTAGTAGAGACGGCGGCGCGCCTCCTGTTCCGCCCGCTTGCCGGAGGCCGCGTCGGCGTGCGCCTGGACGGCGCCGCGGTAGCGCTCGGCCGCGTTGGCGAACCGCTGCTCCAGCTCGGTGATCCGTTCGTCGATCTCCGCCAGGCGGCCGTCGGCAGCGGCGAGCGCGGCGCCGGGCGTCAGGGCGCCGCCCGGCAGGTCGACGACCTCGCCGCGCAGCCGGCGCAGGCCGTCCTGGGCGTCGGCCGCCTGTTCGTTCACGACCGCCAGCACCCCGTAGCTGGCGCGCTTGCCGGTCGAGACCGGCACCCAGGCCGCCGACGAGCCGAGCTCGCCGGCGCCGGCGGCCGCGGCCAGGGCGTCGTCGACGCCGGGCATCCTGACCGGCAGCAGCGTGGTGTGGCGGCCGGCAGTCAGGTCGGCCAAGTTGACGTCGAGCGTCCGCCAGGGTTCGAGATTGGCCCGGCGCTGCCGCAGGAGCGCCCGTTCCGAGAGCAGCTGCTCGAAGCGGGTCAGCTCGCCGCCGAGCCGGCCGCGCAGCTCGGCGACGTCGACGCTGTCGACGAGGCTGGAGAGCTGGTCGCGCGTGCGGGGCGGCGGGGAGCCGAAGAACTCCTCCAGCAGCCCCTTCTTGATCGGAGCGAAGCGCTGGAAGAGCTGCAGCAGGAAGTCGGTATCGGCCTGCCGGCCGGCGGCGGACGCCGCCGGCGGCTCCGCTTCCTGCGCGGCGAGGTCTTCGTCCAGGCGGTCGTGGACGTCGTCGACGTGCACCAGCCCGGAGCGCTCCAGGCCGGACAGGGCGCTGTCCAGGTCGTCCCGGGGCAGGACGACCTCTACCTTGGAGAGGTCTGCGATCGCCACGCGTCGACTACCGCTGCAATCGATTCAGGATCAGTTGCAGCGCCGCGTCGCGGTGAGTGCGGGCCGCCGCTTCCGCCGCTTCGCGCTGCGTGCGCCCGGAGGCCACGATCGCGTCCCGTTCCGACTGGAACTCACGATCGAGCTCGGCCGTGCGCCGGTCGAGCTCGGCGTCGAGCTCGGTG
Source organism: Spirochaetia bacterium (assembly GCA_965203515.1). Classification (GTDB taxonomy): domain Bacteria; phylum Spirochaetota; class Spirochaetia; order SZUA-6; family Bin103; genus CATQHW01. Next base: position 1,097,116 of record OZ241907.1, on the reverse strand, counting down.
GTCAACTCCCGGCGGCGTTCGTCGATTCTGGCGGTCACGGAGGCAAGCAGCTCGGAGGCTTTGATGCGGTAATCCTGCTCGATGCGCTCGGCGTCTTCCTCCGCCTTCTTCACGTCTTTGAGAACGTCCATCGTCGTACCGAGCTCCAAATGGGTATTGGCCTAAAGGGGGGAATCAGGCGGCTGGTACCGTTACTATCGGCACTTTCGCCGCGCGCGTCAACCCCGCCACCGCACGATCAGATCGACCGGCCCGGGGTCGGTGAGGTAATCGGCCAGCGACCGCGAGAAGCGCGCCGTGCGTCCGTCGTCGTCGATCGTCGCCCCGGCGGCGGACTCGATGGAGGTCGGCGCGACGACCACGAAGGTCACCCGCGATTCGCCGGCCAGCGCCTGCGCCAGCTCGACCACGGTCGGGTCCGGGGCGTCTGCGGCGGCGCGCGCGGGGATCACGCGCTGCGCCAGCTCGACCACGCCGTCGCCGGCGGCCGTGATCGAGACCGGCAGGCCGTCGAAGCCGGTGACGGTCCGCAGGGCTTCGACGCTGTCGAAGGCGATCGAGGCGCTGACTCGCACCTCGCCGTCGTCATCGGTCCGCCGGAACCGGCGCAGGCGCGCCCCCTCGGCGCCGGCGAGCGCCGCTTCGAAGTCGGCGCGGGTGAGCGGCAGCGGCAGGGACGGCGCGCCGTTCACGGGGTCGAGCAGGGTAAGCGCGTCCGCCGGCAGGAGGTACCGCAGCTCCACGCGGCCGGCGCCGTCGCGCCGCATGACGAAGCGCATCTCCAGGTCGACGCAGGCGGTCAGCGCGACCGCGGCCAGACCGGCGGCCGCCAGGCGGCCGAATGCCCTCACCGCGCCGCTTCGCCGCCGGCCGTCTGGCCGCTGGCCGCCCGCAGTGCCAGATAGCTCTGCCGGCAGACCCAGGCGTCCGTGGCCGCGTACCGCTGCTGCGCCGGGCTCAGCCGGCGGCCGGCCCAATTCGACACCTGGGCGCTCTTGGAGATGCGGATGCCCAGGAAGTGCGCGGCCTGCCCGCGTACGCTGCTGGGCGCGTAGCCGGCGTCGCGCACGATGCGGCCCACGTCGACCACGCCGCGCGGGGATACGCCGTAGATGCTGCGGAGCGAGCGCAACTCATCCGCCGGCGCCTGCGCCGCCTTGACGATCCGCTCCGACTCCAACAGCTCGCGCAACGGCGGCGGCAGCCCGGCCCAGTGGAGCTGCACCAGCACCGCCTGATCGGCGGAGGCGAGCTGCAGGACGGCGACCGGATGGCGCTCGCCCCGCTTGAACGAGGGCCGCGTCTCGGTGTCCAGGCCCAGCACGCCGACGCCGTCCAACGCCGTGAGCGCCGCGGCCACCGCCTTGGGCGAGTCGGCGACGTGGATCGCGCCGGGAAACGATCCGAGCGGCAGGGCCGCGATCTGCGCCTTGTCCAGCGTTCGGGACGACCGACCGCTAGCCTCCACCGGGCGCATCGACCGGAAACCGCAGCAGCTCGACGTCGAACACGAGGTAGGCGTCGGGCGGTATTCCCGCCTGCGGGACGCCGCGGTCGCCGTAGGCGAGCTCCGGCGGCACGATCAGCGTGCGCCGCTCGCCGCGCCGCATGTCCTGCAACGCCTCCTGCCAACCGGGGATCACCTGGTTGACCCGAAAGACCGCCGGCTCGCCGCGGTCGCGCGAGCTGTCGAATACCGTTCCGTCCAGCAGGTTGCCGACGTAGTGGACTGCCACATAGGTGCGGGCGCCGGGCCGTTCATCCCCTTCGCCCGGCTGCTCCACCAGGAAGCGGAGGCCCGATTCCGTCACCGTCGCGCCGGGCCAGCGGCGGCGCACCTCGGCGTCCGCCTCGGCGCGGGCGGCGGCCGCCAGCTCGGCCGACCGCGCCTGGCCGCCGCTGCGCAGCTCGTCGAACATCGGCTGGTCGACCCGGAACGCCTCGGCGGCCGACCCGACGCGCAGAATGCGCACGGCCTCGATCGTGTCGCCCTGGCGGATCGCGTCGACCACCTCCTGGCCGGTGACCACGTAGCCGAACACGGCGTGGCGGTCGTCGAGCCACGGCGTCTCCACGTGGGTGATGAAGAACTGGCTGCCGTTGGTGTTCGGGCCGGAGTTGGCCATCGACAGGGTGCCGGGGCGGTCATGGCGCAGCGACGGATGGAACTCGTCCGCGAACCGGTAGCCGGGCTCGCCGCGGCCGGTGCCGGTCGGGTCCCCTCCCTGGATCATGAAGTCGTCGACCACGCGGTGAAAGGTGATGCCGTCGTAGAAGGGCCCGGCTCTCTTGCCGGTGAAGTCGATGGTCCCTTCCGCCAGGCCGACGAAGTTGGCGACCGTCAGCGGCACCAGCTCGTGCTCCAGCCGCAGGACGATCGTGCCGCGGTCGGTCTCCATCACCGCATACAGGCCGGGCCCCAGGTCGGCCGCGGCCGCGTCGTCGATCGCGGCCCGGTCGTCGGCCGCTGCCCCTTCGTCGGCCTGGCACGCGACGGCCAGCAAGGCCGCCGAGCCGACGATTCCCAGCCACGCCGGCCGGAGCGGGCGCAGTAGTCGGCGATCGCTTCGCCGTGCTTTCGAGTCGTTCACGCATCCATTCTACGTCAGACCGGCGCCGGCCGGCGATAGCGCACCGGCGATAGCGCCGCGCCGTTCTGTGTGATCGGCGCTCAGGCGCGGCTGACCGGTTCGGCTTCCGGCCGGGGGGCGCGGATGCCGGCGGCGACCACGGCGGTCACGCCGGCGATCGCGGCCGCCGCCAGAAAGACGAACTCGTAGCCGAACGCCTTCCAGAGCACGCCGCCGGCGAGCGGCACCGACATCGAGAAGACGTGGTCGATCGTCACCCCCATCGACAGCGTCGGCGACAGGTCGGCGCGGCCGGAGGTGACGCTGCCGGCGTAGACCGCGCGCGCCGACCCGGCGAAGAAGAGCAGGTGGTCGAGCACGTAGGTGGCGCCGACCACGACGATCGCCGCGCCGGGGACGAACAGGCGCTCCGCGAATCCGTACAGCAGGCAGACCACCACCAGCAGCAGCGCGTCGACGGTCAGGGTGAGACGCGGGCCCACGCGATCGATGACCGCGCCGATCAGCGGCTGCGTGACCAACCCGGCGGCCGAGAACAGGAACCAGAGCAGCGCCACGGTGCTGAGCGGCTGCTCGTAGATCGTCACCAGCGCCCACAGCGCGAAGGTGATGAAGACCTGCTTGCGCACGCCGAACAGCGCGCACAGCAGGTAGTAGCGGTTGAACCGGCGCTCGAACCGCAGGCGCCGGCGGCTGCCGCGGGCGCCCGGATGGCCGCGCGCGGCGGCCAGGATGAGCGCCGCGGCGGCCAGCGACAGCGCCGCCCCGGCGATGAAGTAGGGCCGGTAGCCGACGTCGAACAGCGCTCCGATCCCCAGGATGGCGAGCGCCGCGGCCAGCGCGGCGATCGTCCGCCAGAAGGCGACCCAGCCGAGCCGCCGCCCGGCGCCGTCCAGTTCCCCGGACTCGATGATGATCGACTGCTCCATGACCATCGCCAGGTGCATGCCGGCGCTGTGCACCATCATCAGGCCGATGAGCGGCAGCGCCGGCGCCAGACCGGCGATCGAGTCCGGGATGGCGCGCGCCGGCAGCAGCGCCAGCGCCGTCATGCCGGCCGCGGTCACCGCCGCCGACAGCGCGAACAGCCGCCGCTCGGTCGCCGCCCCCATCAGCACCGCGTAGAAGACCACGGCGAAGCCCTGCGACTCGCGCGGGAACTCCAGGAAGCTGCGGAACCCGGCGCCCATCTGAAACTGACCGCGCAGGAAGTGCGGAAAGTTGATCTCGAACAGGGTCATGCCCGCCCCGAACAGGGCGAACGCGCCGATCAGCAGGCCGAAGCGCGTACGGTACGAATCGACGCGGTGATCGGTCAGGGAACTTACGCCAGATCGACGCCGGCGGCGCCCAGGATCTCCTGGGTGACGGCGTCGTGCACGATGGCGATCACGGACGCCTTCGCCGCGTCGACCTCGTCCGGCAGCGCCAGATCGGCGGTGCCGGACGCCTGCCGCCCGATCCTGCCCAGGTCGTGGAGCGCCCGCGCGACCTCGTCATGGCGGAGCGTCCTGCCCGCGTTCTCCCCGCGCGGCACGTGATTGCCCAGGCCGCGCTCGACGACGATCAGCACCATGGCGGCGCGCCGCGGGGCATCGCGCACCGCGTAGGTCACCCGCAGCGATCCGTCCGCCAGGTCGGCGGTCAGCGACACGTCCGCCTTCGCCGGTGCGGCGAGCGCCGACTCCATCGCGTCGAAGACGAGTTGCCGCCGTTGCGCCGGCCGCACCACGGCGGTCCCGTTGACGATGATCTGCGGCGTGTAGATCGTGCGCTCGCCGAGAGCTCGCGCGTAGCGCCGTTGGCGGCGCGTGTAGTCCGGGTCGCCGAACGGGTCGGGCCAGCCCAGGCGGTCCCAGTAGTCGACGTGCCACTCGATCGGAAAGACGCGCCGGCCGGACTCGCGCGCGTGGGCGCTCAGGTCGCGCAGCACCGCCTCCGCGCCGGGACACGAGCTGCACCCCTGCGAGGTGAAGAGCTCCACCACCGCGAACGGCTCCGCCACCGCCACGCCGCCGGCGGCGACCCCGGCGAGCAGCGCCAGCAGCCGCGCCCGCACGCCGGTCATGCGGCAGGCCCGGCGGCGGCAGGCCCGGCGGCGGCGGGTTCGGCGGCGTCGAGCATCCGGGCCGCCTCGCGCACCAGCTCGGGAGCCGTGCGGTCCAACGCGGCGATCCGTTCGGCCACGTCCGCCTGGGTCGTGACCGGCAGGTTGCCGAGCACGGTGCAGGCGTCCGCCGGGTCGAGGTGCGCCAGTATGAGCGCGATCGTGTCGATCGGGGCGTAGCGGAGCAGGCGGTGCAGCCGTTCGGGGGCGGTGCCGCGCACCTGGCGCAACAGGGCGGCCGGCGTGGCCGTGACCGGGACGGCGACCGGGTACGGCGACCGGGCGGAGCCGGCGGGCAGCTCGCCGGCGTGGCGCGGACCCTCGACCGCCGCCCAGCGGTTGGCGGCCACCTGCTCGCCCAGCTCCATCAGCACGTCGTCGCGCTCCTCCGCGGCGATCGACTGCAGGCCGGCCTGCAGGCCGGCCATCTCCGCGGAGAGCTGCTCCACCTCGTCCTCGCGCAGGTGCTCGAAGACCGAAGACGCAGCCTCCGGTCCCAGCGCCGTCAGCAACACCGCCGCCTTGCGCCGGCCGGCGTGCGGCTTGAGCGTCGCCGGCGGCCCCTTGACCGCCGGTCCCTCGACCGCCGGCGCCGTTCGATCGAGCACCCGGTCAGCCGCCGCTCACGGCCGGCACGAACAGGATCCGTTCCGCCCGATCGATCCGCTTGAGCGACGCCGCCCGGAGATTGTCGGCGATGATGTCGCCGTCGACGGCGACCGCGGAGGTGAGGCGCAGCTCCCGGCCGAGGCCGGGAAACCGCGCGTCCAACTCGTCGATCAGCGCGCGCACGGTCGCCGCCGAACTCTCCACCTCGGCCACGCCGCCGGTGAAGGTCCGGAAGCGGGCAGGAATCTCGACCCGCACGCCGCTACGCCGTCCCGCCGCGCCTGACCCCGCCCTACCCGGCCGCGGCCGCGTGCTGCGGCGCGCGCGCCCGGTTCGCCTTGAGCGCCGCGAGCACGCGCGGCGGCGACATCGGGCAGGCGGTCATGCGTACGCCGACCGCCGCGTAGATCGCGTTGGCGATCGCCGCCAGGGGCGGGACGATCGGCACCTCGCCCACGCCGCGCACCCCGTACGGATGCCGGGGGTTTGGCACCTCCACGATCACGGTGTCGATCATCGGCAGGTCCAGGGCTACCGGCATCCGGTAATCGAGGAAGCCGGCGTTCTCCATCACGCCGTCGGCACTAAACAGGTATTCTTCGTTGATCGCCCAACCGATGCCCTGCGCGGCGCCGCCCTGCATCTGTCCCTCGACGTAGGACGGATGCAGCGCCTTGCCGGCGTCCTGGCACACCGTGTAGCGGGTGACCAGCACGCGGCCGGTCTCCGGGTCGACTTCGACGTCGGCGACGTGCGTCCCGAAGGCGGCCGCCGCGCCGGGCGCGTTGATCGAGCTGGCGGAGGTGATCATGCCGCCGGTGGCGTGCGCCTCGGCGACGATCTCCTTGAGGGTCAGCTCCTTGCCGCCGCCGGTCAGGACCGCCTTGCCGTCGGACCACTCGACCCGGCCGGCGTCGACGTCCCAGATCTTGGCCGCGCACTCGCGCATCTGCCGGATCGCGTCGCGGCAGGCGTTGGTGACCGCCCAGCCGGTGGCGTAGGCGACGCGGCTGCCGCCGGTGACGCCGGTGTAGGCGACCGATTCGGTGTCGGCCACCAGCGGGCGCACCTTGTCGACCGGAATCCCCAGCTCCTCGGAGACGATCATCGCCATCACCGCGCGCGTACCGCCGATGTCCGGGCTCCCCTCGGCGACCGAGGCGGTGCCGTCCTCGTTGATCTGCAGCGTCGCCGACGACAGCCCGCCGGCGTTCATCCACCAACCGGCGGCGACGCCGCGCCCCTGGTTGGGTCCGAGCGGCGCGCCGTAGTGGGGATGATCCCGCGCCGCCTCCAGCGTCTCCTGCAGGCCGATGCGCGGCCACGCCACGCCGGTGGCGTTGACCACGCCTTCGGTCGCGGCGTTGCGCAGCCGGATGTCGATCGATTCGATGCCGAGCTTGGCGGCGATCTCCTCCAGGATCGTCTCCGCGGAGAAGGTGGCGTTGGGAGCCCCCGGCGCCCGGTACGCGGTCGACTTGGGCTTGTTCACGCACACGTCGTAGCCTTCGATCTTGAGGTTGGCCAGATCGTACGGGGCGAAGATGCCCATCATGCCGGCGCCGACCGCGGAGCCCGGGAAGGCGCCCGCCTCGTACGCCATGTAGGCGGTGCCGGCGGTCAGCCGGCCGTCCCGGGTGGCGCCGAGCTTGCAGCGGATGTAGGAGGCCGGCGCCGGACCGGAGGCGCGAAAGACCTCGTCGCGCGTCATCACCAGCTTCACCGGCCGGTCGGTCTTGCGCGACAGCAGGATGCCGACCGGCTCCAGGTAGACGGTGGTCTTGCCGCCGAAGCCGCCGCCGATCTCGGCGGGGATCACCTTGATCTGGGAGATGTCGAGGTGCAGGAGCTGCGCGCAGAGCTCGCGGATCATGAAGTGACCCTGGCTGGACGCCCAGATCGTCACCTGGCCGTCCTCGCTGGTGCGCACCACCGCGGCGTGCGGCTCGATGTAGCCCTGATGGACCGTGTTCACGGTGTGCTCGCGCTCGATCACCACGTCGGCCGCCGCGAACCCGGCCTCGACGTCGCCCAGCTCGTAGACCGAATAGCTGGCGACGTTGGTGGGGCGGTCGGGAGCATCGGCGAGCCCCCTGGTGCGCATCGACTCGTGCAGCACCGGCGCGTCGTCGCGCATGGCGTCGCGCACGTCGAGCACCGGCGGCAGCACGTCGTACTCGACGGCGACCCGCTTGACCGCCTCCTCGGCCTGCCGGACGGTGGTCGCCGCCACGGCGGCGATCGCGTGGCCGTGATAGAGCGCCTTGTCCTGCGCCATCACGTTGCGCGCCAGGTCGGAAAAGTCGGCCGGCGTCTCGCCCGACTCGGCGATGCCGACCGGCGGCGGCGGGAAGTCGGCGCCGGTCACCACCGCCTTGACGCCGGGCATCGCCTCCGCCCCGGAGGCGTCGATCGACCGGATGCGCGCGTGCGCGTGCGGGCTGCGCACGAACTTCGCGTACAGCATGCCGGGCAGCGCCAGGTCGGCGCCGTAGTTGGCGTGCCCGGTCACCTTGTCGAGGCCGTCGTGGCGGACCGGCCGGGTGCCGAGAACCTTGAAGCCGTTGCCGGAGCCGTCCTTGCCGTTCGTCTGAGCCATGGGTTTCCTACCTCCTACCCGATTGCCGCGGCGGCTTGCTGCACCGCGCGAATGATCTTGTCGTAGCCGGTGCAGCGGCACAGGTTGCCGGCCAGCCAGTAGCGGATCTCCTGCTCGGACGGATTCGGGTTCCGTTCCAGCAGGTTCTTGGCGGCGACGATGAAGCCCGGCGTGCACACGCCGCACTGCAGCGCCGCGTTCTCCAGGAACGCCTCCTGCAGGGGATGCAGATGCTCGCCGTCGGCGACCCCCTCGATCGTGTCGATGCTCTTCTCCTGCGCTTCGGCGGCGAGCACCAGACAGGAGCAGACGATGCGGCCGTCCAGCACGACGGTGCACGCGCCGCAGTCGCCGGTGGTGCAGCCTTCCTTGGTGCCGAACAGGTGCAGATCCTCCCGCAGCACCTCGGAGAGGCTCTGGTGCGCCTCACACAGGAACTCGGTCGGGTCGCCGTTGACGGTCGTCTCTACGTGAATCTTGGCCATTCGTTCTGATTCCTCTCTCGCGTTGTCAGGCTGTCGCGCATCAGGTTCGCGCCAGCGCGCGGTCGCGCGCCGCGGCCGCGGTGCGGCGGGTCAATACCTCGGTCACGTCGTGCCGGAACTCGACGGTGCCGCGGCGGTCGCTGATCGGCCGCGCCGCAGCCGACGCCCGCCGCCCCGCCTCCGCCAGCGCCGCATCGCCCAGATCGGTGCCGGTCAGGGCGGCGCCCGCTTCCTGGGCGACGAACGCGGTGGGAGCGACCGCGCCGAGCGCGACCCGCGCCGCCGTGCAGACGCCGGCCGCGTCCAGGGTCACGCTCACTCCCACGCCGACCACGGCGATATCCATCTCCGTGCGCGGGATGAACCGCTGGTACGCGTCGGCCGAGCGGGCCGGCGGCACGGGGATGCGGAACGCGACGACGATCTCGCCGGCCGCCAGCGAGGTGGCGCCGGGGCCGGTCGGCACGTCGGTCACCCGGACCGTGCGCGTTCCTCCCGGACCGGCGATCACCGCCTGCGCGTCGAGCGCCATCAGCGCCGGCACCGTGTCGGCGGCCGGGCTGGCGTTGCACAGGTTGCCGCCCAGGGTGGCGCGGCTCTGTATCTGCGTGGAGCCGATCAGCTCCGCCGACTCCACCAGGCCGGGAAAGGCCGCGCGGACGTCGTCCCGTTCGCTCAACGCGGCGCAGGAGACCGCCGCGCCGAGCTGCAGGTGATCGGCCTGCAGGTCGATCACGTTGACTTCGGGGACATGCTTGATATCGACATAGTGTTCGGGGTAGTCGCCCGCAATGCGCACCTGCACCATCAGGTCGGTGGCTCCGGCCACCACGCGGGCGGCGGAGCCGTGCCGCGCCAGCAGGGCCGTCGCCTCATCCAGGGTTCGTGGCGCCGCGAACTGTGAACTCGTGCTCAACGCTCCATCCTCTTCGGGTCTGGTCTTCGCTGCTCGGCCCTCCGCGCGTGCGGGACAGCCGGCCCGCGCATCTTACCGACGGAACTGCGTCTCGTACAGACGCTCGCATAGACATTGCCAAGAGGCCGCCGGCGGCGCTCAGGATATCGGCCGGCCGTCAGACGGTCAGCGCGCGGTCGCGGGCGGTCACCTCCCACGCCGCCCGCACGCGGCCGTCCTGCACGGCAAGGAACTGCCGGTGCAGCGCCACGCACGGGCAGACGTGCGCGGGCACCACGTAGTGCTCCTCGCCGACCCGGAAGCGCAGGTCGGGAGAGACCGCCAGCAACCAGTGCTCCTCATTGTGGACCAGGGTGCGCGTGCCGGGGATGGCCAGAAAGCGGCCCCGCTCGCCGCGCGGGTCGGCGGCGATCGCCTTGTTGCCCAGGTCGAAGGTCACGTACCCGGGCGTGGAGGCGCTCAGCACCCGCGTGAACAACAGCGCCGCGTGCTCGAACGTCAGGTCCGGGAACAGGTCGGCGTAGCCCTGATCGTGCAGGAAGCAGGTGCCGGGAGACAGCTCCGCGTCCGGCTGCCGGGCGTGGCAGGGAAAGGTGGGCGTGCCGCCCATGATGCGCCGCGGCACCGGCAGGCCGGCCGCCCGCAGCCGATCCCGCAGCGCCGCGATCGAAGCGGCCCCCCGATCGCAGGCGGCGTCGCGCTCGCCGCGGCTCCGCTGATGGTTGTGGCCGTCGTAGCCGTGCAGGCCGACCGGCTCGACGCCCGGCAGGCCGGCGATGAGCCGGTAGAGGGCGACCGCCGCGTCGCCGTCCGGCGCGACGCCGGTCCGGTGCATGCCCAGGTCGACGTCGAGCATGACGCCGATCGTGACCCCGGCCGCGGCGGCCGCCGCCGACACCGCGCGCAGTGGGCCGGGGTCGTCGACCAGCGTCGAAAACCGCGTGCCGGGATGGCGGCGGGCCAGTTCCGCCAGCCGGCGCGGGTTCGGTCCCAGAAGCTGGTAGGCGATCAGCGCCTCCCGGGCCTCCACGCCGGCCAGCATCTCCGCCTCGGCGATCGTCGTGCACTTGAACCGGCGAAAGCCGCGCCGCATCAGGCGGCGCGTCAGGTCGGCCGACTTCTGGGTCTTGACGTGCGGCCAGACCCGATCCGGCGATCCGGCCATGGCGATCACCCGGTCGGCGTTGCGGTCGAACCGGTCCAGGTCGATCAGCAGCGCCGGGCTGGGCAGGTCGCCGGCGTCGCGCAGTCGGTAGCCCATCGCTCAGTCGCCCGATGCAGGGTGCCGCGCGGGGCGGTGCAGCACGATGCCCCGCATGCTGTGGAAGAGCGTCTGCAGCCGCTCGCACTCGGCGGCGGCCAGCCCCGCCCGAGACAGGATGTCGCGCAGGAACACGCGCAGTTCGTCCGGGCCGGCCTGGCGGAAGAAGTCGATGCCGACCAGCAGGTCGAGCAGCGGGTCGAGCGCGGCGTCGACCTGCTTGAGGGCGACCGGTTCGTAGTAGCGGGCCGGGACGTGCCGGCCGCGGGCGCGAAACAGTTCGTAGGCGACGATCTGCGCCGCGTGCGAGAGGTTCAGCGAGGGGAAGTCGGGATGGGTCGGGATCGACAGCATCCCGGTGCAGCAGGCGATCTCCTCGTCGCGGAGGCCGGTCGCCTCGGTGCCGAAGACCAGCGCGGTGACGCCCGGACCGCGGGCGGCCAGATGCTCCGGCAGGCGGGAAAGCGGCATCGGCGCCAGCTTGCGGCGCTTGCCGCGGCGGCGGCTGACGGCGATCGCCTCGTCGCAGTCGGCGATCGCCTCCGGCAGGGAGCGCGGGCGCGGCGCGGCATCGAACACGTCGGCGGCGTGCACGGCCGCCGCGCGCGCGTCGCTGGGGTCGAAGTCGCCGGCGACGATGTAGAGGTCGCGCAGCCCCATCGTCTTCATCGCCCGGCAGACCGAGCCGACGTTGCGCCCGTCGCGCGGTCCCGCCAGCACCAGCCGTACCTGCCGGTCCGGCCGTACCTGTCGGTTCGGGGCGGTCATCGCCGGGCGGCGACCACGCGGCGCAGCGCCTCGAACTCCTCGAAGCAGTCGCCGCACGCCTGCAGGTGGAGGTAGACCAGCGGCAGCAGCGCGCGCACGTCCCGGCCGGCGGCGTGCAGCTCCGCGAACCGGTCGAGCAGCTCGTGGCACTCGCCGCAGTCCAGTTCTTCGTCGCGGGTAAGGTCGAGCGCGGCGCGCAACGCCTGTCGGGCCAGCCGGGTCATCTCGTCCTGCAGCGCCGCGGCGCGGCGCGGCGGGCGCGCCGGCCGGCCGTGCGCGGCCTTGAGGTCGCGGTACGGATCGCGGCTACGCGCCGGCACTCCTCGCCTCCTTCATCTCCGGCCCCCTCATCTCCGGCCCCATCAGAATGCCGCCAGTACGTCGTCGGGAGTTATGCCGTCTTGGAGCATGCGGCGCTTCAAACGCTTACGCGCATCGTGCAGCAGCTTGTAGAGGGCGTTGCGGCTCATCGACATGCGCCGCGCCACCTCCTCGAGCGGCATGCCGCGCAGGACGGCGGCGGTCATGGCCGTGCGTTGCTTGTCGGTGAGGTCCTCGCGGATATAGCGCAGCACGCGGTCCAGGCTGGCGGCGCGCCGGGCAGCCCCCTCCGGGCCGACCGACGGGTCGGCCAGGGCGCGCGGGATCGACTCCCCTTCCGAGGAGACGAGCAGCGTGTCGAGCGACACGTCGTTCCAGCGCTTGCGGCGCAGCTCGGTGAGGGCGACGCGGAGGGCGATCTTGTGCGCCCAGGTAACGAAGCGGCTCTCGTCGCGGAAGGCGTCGAGGCCGGCCAGGACCCGGACCATCGCTTCCTGGGCGAAGTCCTCGGCCTGCTCGGCGAACTCGCGCCGCCGCATGCCGCGCCCCTGCAACAGTCCGCGGCGCAGCCCCGCGACCAGGGTCAGGCGGAGCTCCTCGATGGCGGCCGACCGCCCGGGCGCATCCGGCGCGAGCGCCGCCAGCCACTCGGCGTTGCTGCGCTCGGCCGCGGACGTTCGCGGAGCCATCGCGCCGCCATGGTAGGGGCCGCGGCGCCTGCTCGCCAACCGGCCGCCTCGACCGCATCCGCCTGGGCCGGAAACGCCGCACGGACCGGTTCCTCAGGCCCCGGTGCGTGCGAGACCTTGTATACTTGGTTACCGCCCGCCTCGATCCGACCCGTCAGCCGCCGGTCTGCGGTGACTTCGGCTCAAGGATCGACCCGGCCCGCCGTCACGCGGCAGCGGGGTACTCTTGCTTGATGAGTTGGTATGCCTGCTCGGCGCATTTCTCATTGAGCCTGCGGTTGATTCCCAGCTCGTGGGGAACCGATCTGGTGATTTCCCGGTCCGCGCGCTCCAGGTCCTCTACCCGCTTCAGCGCCTCATCGTCGCCCAGGTCGCCCAGGTCGATCCAAAGCCTTCGCCACCTCGAAGCCAGCTCCGAGCACTCGCCGGAAAGGGATGTTGCGATCACGGCCTTCCTGGAGTAGTCGGAGATCATGGACCATATGGCGACGACAGCCACCAGCAGGCTGATAGCGCTGCCGACCACTCCGGTCTGCAGCCCGACCGTCCCCGCTTGCGGCGCGCCGCCGACTCCCGACGCGCCGACGACGAACGATGCGAACGCGGCCGTAGAACCGACCGCAACGATCGTGGAAGCGATTCGATGGACCTGCCTCATCTTGTTTGCGAGAAACAACAGGTACAGCGTCTCGCGGTCCGCATCCAGGAGACCGAGCCATGCCCGTTGCCGGATTGGCTCGTCCGTCATCATGGGCACCTTCCCCCTACGTCAAGAAGATGCTTTCCGGCCGGCTTCGTGTCAACGGATGCTGACGGCTGGCCCTTGCGTGCACGGCGCGCCGTGGGTGCTCGACACCGGCGCGGTGACCCGCGGCTCCGGCAGCAAGCACGAGGACCGCGAGCGCGCGATTCGCAAGTGGTTCGTGGACCGCGACCTGATCGACGGCGTGATCCTGATGCCCGACAACCTGTTCTACAATACCAGCGCCGCCGGCGTGATCGTGGTGCTGGCAAAGCGCAAGCCGGCGGCGCGGAAGGATCGGATCGTGCTGGTGAACGCCGGCCGGCGCGTGCGCAAGGGCCGCCCCAAGAACTTCATCCCGGCCGAGGACATCCGTCCGTTGGCCGAGATGTCGATCCCGCAGCACGAATTGCCCGACAAGCTGCTGCGTCCCGGCGACCTGCTGGTGTGCGAAGGCGGCGAGATCGGCCGCGCGGCGATCTGGAACGGCGAAGTGGAAACGATGTCGTTCCAGAATCACCTGCATCGCCTGCGCCTGATTGAAGATGTGGAGCCCCGCTTCTACGTGTACTTCCTGCAATCCGCCTTCACCCAGCTCGGCATCTTCGAAGGCGCCGGCAACAAGACCACGATCCCGAATCTGTCCCGCAGCAGGCTGGCCGCGCTCAAGGTGCCGCATCCTCCGAAACGCGAACAACAGGCCATCGTGCAAGCGCTGAGCAAGGTGCGCGAAGCCGTCGACTTCCATCGGCGTAAGGCCGCATTATTGGAAGAGCTGTTCAGATCGCTTCTTCGGATATTGATGACGAGCGAGATCGCGTAGATGATCTACGATCTTCCTGATGGGGACTATTGGTGACCACACTTCGCAAAGTTGATTATCGAATGAAGCTTGCCTCTGCTTCATCTTTTGAGTATATTGTTTTCATGGATAATGCGAGCTCGAACGTAGAGATCATGACCACGGTCTCCGCTCTTTCCGACCAGCGATTGTTGGAACGGATCAAGGAGTTGTCCGGGCTGGAACACGAACTTGAGGTGGTGGTCATCGATCATCTGCGCGAGCTTCACCGGCGCCGTCTGTATCTGACGCTGGGCTTCTCCAGCCTGTTCGATTACGCGGTGCGCGAGCTGGGGTACAGCGACGCGGCGGCTTGGCGGCGCATCAAGGCGATGCGGTTGTGCGCGGACGTCGAAGGCGCGCGCGAGCGGCTGCGGGACGGCTCGCTGACGCTGAATGCGGCGGCGCAGTTGTAGAACGCCTTCGATCAGCAGGAGCGCAAGCGGGGGCGCGCGGGGCGCCGCGCAGGGGCGGGAGCCGGCTCGACGGCGCCGAAATCGGGGCCGGCCCGGCCGGCGGAACCGCGGCCAGCGCCGGGGCCGGCGATGGCGCCGATGTTGGACGCGTCGGCGCGGCGAGCGCTGGTGGAGCAGGCGGCCGGCAGGAGCACGCGGCAGGTACAGGAGTTGTTGGCGAACGCCGCTCCCGAGCTGGCGGCGCCGGCGGAGCGGATGCGCCCGCTGGGCGCGGGGCGATGGGAGATCAAGGCGGTAATCGACGACGATTGCCGGCATGGGCTGGAGCGGCTCAGGGGCCTTCTTTCCCACGTCGATCCGCATCTGACGGCAGGCCAGCTCTTGGGCCGGCTGGTACGGGAGGCGCTGGATCGCCATGACCCGGCCCGGCCTCCGCGCGGCCGGCGCCCGGTCAACAGCGCCGCGGACGCCGCGCAAACTTCGGCGCCGAAGAAACGGGCCGAATCGGACGCCGACACGGTCTCGGCGGTTGAGCAGGCTGCACTGCCGGCCGATGCCGGGACTTCGCCGCCGATAGAGCGGGCGGACGCGGACCGTGCCGCCGGCGTGGAGGCGGCAGCGAAACGGCCCTCGCCGACCGCCGCCACCCGTACTTCGGCGCCGTCTGCTGTGCGCCGCGCATCACCGTTACCGTCACCGCCTCGCGGACCGCACCGCCGCCCGCCGGAATGAACGATGACCTCCCTGGCTGCGCAGATCATCGATCAACAGGTGTCGGGCATCGTCGAGCGGCACGCGGACCTTCTTGCCGGCGAGCTTCGGCTGGGCAACGACGAGCAGAAGATGCGTTCGGCGGCATTCGTGCTTCTCGCCGCCCGGACGGCGTTCGACCTCACTGACCGGGAGGCGTTCGACGGGATCGTCGATGGGGCCGACGACTTCGGCGTGGACGCTCTGTACTTCGGGCCCCCGGAGAACGGCGAGCTGCCGATCGTCCTGATGCAAGGGAAATACCGATCCGACCTGCGCGGCGGCGCGGCGTTCCCGGAGAACGGGATCGCAAAGATGATCGACGCCGCCGGCGTGCTGTTCGATCCCGAGCGGCCGGTTACCTTGAACCGGCGGCTGACGCAACGGGTCGAGGAGATCCGTTCGTTCGTCAGGGCCGGCGCGATTCCGCGGGTGACCGCGGTGGCCGCCAACAACGGGGTGCGTTGGACCGCGCAGGCGCAGCAGCGCATCGACAATGCCGCCGCCAACTTCGGCGAGCAGGTCTCATGGCGCTACCTCGGCTCCAAGGAGCTCCTCGCGCTGTTGCAGGCGCGGAAGCCGATCGACGCGGAGCTGCAGTTCATCGGGCAGGCCACGGTCGAGACGTTTGCCTTTCGGCGCGTGTTGACGGGGCGCATGTCGGTCGCCGAGCTCGCACGGCTGACCGACCGGTACGACAACCGACTGTTCGAACGGAACATCCGCCGCTATCCGGGGCTTGCCGGCAACCGGGTGAACGAGGCCGTGGCGGCCACCCTGCGCAGCAAGGACCAGCGGCCCAACTTCTACTTCTACAACAACGGAGTCACGATCGTCTGTTCCAAGTTTCGCCACAACGCGCTGCAACGAGAGCACTGGAGCGTGCAGGTAGACGACCTGCAAATCGTCAACGGCGGACAGACCGCCCGCACCGTGCAGCAGATCGCCAGCGAGATCGGGCCGGACATCGAGACGGCGGAGGTGCTGGTCCGCATCTACGAGCTGGAGCGCCACGACGACGCCCTGGTGGAGGCGATCACGTTTGCCACCAACAGTCAGAACCCGGTCGATCTGCGCGACTTGCGGGCGAACGACCGGCGCCAACAGGACCTCGCTACGTCGATCTCCGGGTTGGGGTACCGGTACCGGACCAAGCGTGAGGACCGGGCGCCAGCGGCCGACGAGTTCACCAGCGCCGCGGTCGCGGAGGCGGTGCTGGCGGTCTGGCGACGCCGGCCGCATCAGGCCCGGTTCCGGGGCCGCGACCACTTCGGCGCGCTGTACGACACGATCTTCACGCAGGACCTGAACGGCGCGCAGGCGGTGGTCGCCGCCCTGCTGCTCGGCACGGCGGAAGCGCGCCGCAGGAACGCCCCGGACGATGCGCCCGACTTCCTCGCCTACGGCTCGCGATTCGTCGCCATGCTCATGGGACGCTCTCTTCTGGAAGAACTGGGCGTTGCACTCGCCGGTCTCGATCACCGCAACTTCGCGCGGGCGCGGCAACTGATCGAACGGCACGGCGGCCGCTACTTGGCCCATGCCGAGCGTCAGATCGACGCTGCGCTCGGCTCGCTGTTCGGCGGGCGGGCGCCAACGCTGCAACGGCTGGCCGCGGCCTTCCGCCGGGCCGACCTGGTCGACCTGTTGAAGCCGGAAGCAGAGGAGCGGCGATGAACCGGCAAGTCTCCGTGTCCAAGCCCGCGCTTGCCGCGTTCTGCAGGGAGCACGGCATCAAGCGCATGGCGATCTTCGGTTCGGCGTTGCGGGACGACTTCGGCCCGGAAAGTGACATCGACATGCTGGTGGAGTTTCAACCGAATCGCGTTCCCGGTCTGCTCGGCATTGCCGGCATGGAAATGGAGTTGGCGGAGCTGTTCGACGGCCGCAAGGTGGACCTGCGAACGCCGGAAGACCTGAGTCCATACTTTCGCCGGGACGTGCTTGCCATCGCGGAAGATCAATATGTTCAAGAATGATGAATGACCAAGCCCGCTTGCCGCCGCTGATTGCGAAGATCGAACCGATGTTGCCCCCGGTATCGGATAGCCGGTAGGGCTTGCCGTGACGGAAGGTGGGATCACGGAGGCGGGGCGGCGCAGTTTCCAATGGTGCGGCATGCGGAGGAGATCAGGAGATCGGGTGGACTCCCCTGCCCCCGGCGGCGGCGCTGGAACTGTGCGGCGGGCCGGACGGCATGCTGTTCCGCGGCGTGCTGGAAGAGACCCTGCGGCGGTTCAATCCCTGGATGAACGGCGGCGCGGCGCGCGCGGTGGTGGAGCGGCTCGAAGCGCTGCCGGCCACGATCGACGGCAACCGCGAGGCGCTGGCTTGGCTGCGCGGCGCGCGGCAGGTCTACGACGATGCCGAGCGGCGCCACCGGCCGGTGCGCGTGATCGACTTCGAGACGCCGGCCGCCAACGCCCTGCACGTCACCTGGGAGTGGCGCCTCAAGCCGCCGGCCCGCAAGGGCAACCGCGCCGACGTGATGTTTCGTGGTCAACGGCGTGCCGGCGGCGATCGTCGAGCACAAGAACCCGACCGACGCCGGCGCCATCGAGCGCGGCGTAGCGCAGTTGCGGCGCTACCAGGCCGAGACGCCGGAGCTGCTGGCCGCGCCGCAGCTCTTCAACGAGGAACTTTGCAAAAGTGCCCGAGGCAGTCTGATCGTCAGTAGCATGGAAGTGAGATAGACCCGGTTCAGCGGCGTGTTGTTCGCCCAACTGCGCCACGGTCAACGCCCCTCGGACTGTCTAACCAACCGGTGACCACCTCACCGCTCACCGCTACGGCACGTATGGTACTTCCCATTGGTCAATGTAACCATTCGCATATTTAGTAGAAACTCCTTTCACCATTTCATGGCAGGTCACTATTCCATCACCTTTAGTTGCCGCAATACAGAAGGTATGATCATTGACCCCGTTTGGATCGAGATCGAGATCAAACGGGCGATGCGGGTGGAGGTCGGAGAATGCAAGTATGAAATACCACCTATCTGTGCTAGGAGAACTAGGCCAGCCTGGAGGTACGTAAAAAGTCTCCCTGCCATAGTGGCGAGGGTTGTTTTGCACATCACTATAGATGAGATAGGCTGTCACGCCTATGGCATTGTCGCCGTCGGAAGATTGAGGCGAGGTAGAGGTAGGGAAATGGTCTACTGATGGATGCGGCGCGGTCCGTCCTGTGGCGTTATATGTAAACCGCATATGACCATCACCGTCTCCATTGCATTCGCCGTCGCTGCAGTGAGAATGGTCCCACCAGAATTTCAACGGTGCAACGCAGGTCACTCTCCCATTCCCTGTAGTAGCCACAATACAATTATGAGAGGTGATGTAACCGTCACGTGGAACGTTCAACTTAAGTATTAAATACAACCTACGTTCGTCAGGAAGATCGTCGTGATCGTCCAATCCATACCGGGTAACGAATCTCAGGCGGTCAACGCCGCCTCGGCTCTGGTCCGGGTCCGCAATATAGGCGACCCTTGCATTCTTGAATTTCCTCTTTTCCGGCTTCGGGGCAGGCTCCGGGGCACCGGTATGCCCCCCGCCCACGTCGCCACCACCAGGACCGGGACCACCGGGAGGATCTACAACAGGACGCTCCGGTGCGCCTTCAGGAACAGGAAGTGGAACAGCAGGGAGATCGTCTACGCGAAATCCAGTAGCATCTCGTTCCACCGTTGCAAAGCAGGTCGCTCTCCCATCCCCTGCAGTGGCCGCAGAACAGTAGGTGCCATCGGAGAATTCAAGTATGAGATACCACCTGAGTTCGCCAGAAAGGGTAACTGACATGACTGTTGCGCCTGTGGCAACATCGCCTGTGTTCGATTCTACCCTGCCGACTATGCTGTTGTTTCGAGTGTCAGAGAAGCATCGCGCCGCTCCCGAGGTGCTCGAACCCCAGTAGAAGACATCATTGACGACCGCGCCTTCCGGCCCGGGCAATTGATCACTGTCGAAGATGTAGCCATCGCCGCAGGAGTACTCGGCCGCCGGTGTGGCCGGCGTAGGCGCAGGCGCGGCCGGTGCGGCCGCCAGCGGAGCTGCAGGCTTCGGAGCTGCAACGTCGTCACATCCTGTCATCGCAAGAGCGCCTGCCGCTAGAGCCAGATACACCAAGTGCTTCATCATCTCCCCCTGTCCCGCGAGCGGGCGGTCCCGGCTGGTTAGACAGCCCAGTCGCGGCGACCGCGGCCAAGGCTGCTCCCTTGACGTCTGAGGGGCAGGTTAGGTGATTCCGTTTCGGCTGTCACCCCCCCCCTCCCCCCAATTTCTCATAACTCGTTGTCTTTCATGTAGTTACCTTTCATCTGCCGGGATCGCAGGGGTGAGTCGTCGGCGTACGACGCGCACGACCACGCGCGAGCAGCGAGCGGCACGGTCTACAACCGGCGCCGATGTTGGACGCTTCGGCGCGGCGGGCGCTGTCGAATGGTACCGCCGGCGCGGTCAGCCGCCGCCCGCGCCGGCGGCCAGAATCGAGGGCAGGCAGCGCAGCGCCTCGGCCAGCGGCCACACTTCGACGCCGCCCTGGTACTCGCGCCGGTCGCCGCCGTACAGCAGGAAGCACTTCGCCGGCGGATAGTCGCGGGCGAACTGGCGCAGTCCCGCGCCGTCTTCGCGGCGCAGGCGCCCGGTCCGCTTTACCTCGAAGGCCAGCAGGCCGCGCTCGCCGTACGCCACCAGGTCCACCTCTGCGCCGGCGGTCGTGCGCCAGTAGGACAAGGCGTAGCCCAGCCCCTCGTAGTCGTTGACCGCGCGTACCTCCTGCTGGAGCAGCGTCTCCCACCCCGCTCCCTCGGCCTCTTCCGGGCGGTCGAGCGGTCCGCGCGGGCGGATCCGGCGGTAGACGCCGGCGTCGAACAGGAAGAACTTGGGATGGCCGGTCACCCGGCGCGCGGCCCGCCGCGTGAAGGCCGGCAGGCGCCACGCCAGGAGCAGGTCTTCAAGCACCTGGAAGTAGTTGGCGACCGTGCGCCGCTCCATCCCCGCGTCGCGCGCCACCGCCGCTACGTTGAGCGGCGCCGCCTGCGAGAAGCTGGCGGCTTCCAGGAAGCGGCCGAACGCCGCCAAGTTGCGGGTCAGCCCCTCCTGCATCACCTCCTCGCGCAGATAGGTCTCCACGTAGGAGGCGAGATACGCGTCCGGATCGCGTTCGCTGCGGACCGCCGGCAGGTGGCCGTAGCGCAGCGCCGCCGCCGGGTCGAAGTCGGCGCCCAGCTCGCCGGCGGTCAGCGGGTGCATGCGATAGGTGTGGGCGCGCCCGGCCAGCAGGTTGACGCCGCGGCGGCGCAGGCTGCGGGCGCTCGAGCCGGTCATGGCGACCGGGGTGTCGGGGCGCGCTTCGATCAACCGATGGACCTCATTGAGCAACAGCGGGATGCGCTGGATCTCATCCAGCACGACCCAGCCGTCATACGCCGGCGGTATCAGCTCGCCGAGCCGTTCCGGCCGCGCCAGCAAGTCGACGTACAGCCCGCTGTCGAGCAGGTCGAAGTACAGGGCATCGGGCAGGCGCTGCTTCAGCCACGTGGTCTTGCCGGTTCCGCGCGGTCCGAACAGGAAGAAGCTGTGGCCCAACTCCAGCGGCCTGCGCAGCGCTCTGGCATACATGGTTCCAATATACATCGATTTCTGGAACTGTCGATTCCGTTATGGCGTCCGGTCGTACACCGGCAGTCCGACGCCGCACGCCATTCTCGACAGTAGCATCTAACCGGAACGTCCAGCCGCTTTGAACGCCGAGCGGGTGATGCGCTCCTTCACCGCCGACCAGAACACGACGCCGGGGCCGGCGGCGATGGTGTCGATGTCGGGTTTGGCCGGCGGCAGGTCGGCCAGCACCTCGTCAGCGGTCGTACCGGCCAGGGTGAACAGCGCGTTGTGCCGGCGGTCGGCGCCCTCGCCCCATGCCGGCGGCGCGGCGGCCAGCGCAGCCGCGTATTCGGCGCGCGACAGGGTTGACAGCCTCCATGCCATCCTGCTATATGTCAAACATGGCAGACAATGACTGATAATGACAATATCCAGAGAACGTCGATGGGATCGTGCGAAGTGGCGAGCGACTGGTTTTATTCTACAGCCTGGCAGATTGCCGATTCTTGCTATCGCTTTTGAGAACGGTGACGCTGGTGAGTTGATCTTTCGTAAATGGCGAGAGGATCTGGGATACACCGACGACGGTGACTTGGTTCGCGTAGCGATAATTACTGGTCTTTCTAAGCAACGGAGTGCGGATTATTCGATTATCATCGGT
Organism: Spirochaetia bacterium; assembly: GCA_965203515.1. Classification (GTDB taxonomy): domain Bacteria; phylum Spirochaetota; class Spirochaetia; order SZUA-6; family Bin103; genus CATQHW01. Next base: position 1,075,757 of record OZ241907.1, on the reverse strand, counting down.
CCGAATCCGGATAGCGTTGTTTTGAGGGCAGACGATGATCCGATCATTCCCGATGGTGAAGTAGCCCATCCGGTTGAAAAGGTATTAGATAAATTACGATCATCTTCCAAGAAACCCCGGTCGTGAGTGGATATGATGACCTCCCTGGCTGCGCAGATCATCGATCAACAGGTGTCGGGCATCGTCGAGCGGCACGCGGACCTTCTTGCCGGCGAGCTTCGGCTGGGCAACGAGCGGAAGATGCGTTCGGCGGCATTCGTGCTTCTCGCCGCCCGGACGGCGTTCGACCTCACTGACCGGGAGGCGTTCGACGGGATCGTCGATGGGGCCGACGACTTCGGCGTGGACGCTCTGTACTTCGCGCCCCCGGAGAACGGCGAGCTGCCGATCGTCCTGATGCAAGGGAAATACCGATCCGACCTTCGCGGCGGCGCGGCGTTCCCGGAGAACGGGATCGCAAAGATGATCGACGCCGCCGGCGTGCTGTTCGATCCCGAGCGGCCGGTTACCTTGAACCGGCGGCTGACGCAGCGGGTCGAGGAGGTCCGTTCGTTCGTCAGGGCCGGCGCGATTCCGCGGGTGACCGCGGTGGCCGCCAACAACGGGGCGCGGTGGACCGCGCAGGCGCAGCAGCGCATCGACAATGCCGCCGCCAACTTCGGCGAGCAGGTCGCATGGCGCTACCTCGGCGCCCAGGAACTTCTCGCGCTGTTGCAGGCGCGGAAGCCGATCGACGCGGAGCTGCAGTTCATCGGGCAGGCCACGGTCGAGACGCTTTCGGCGCGTGTTGACGGGGCGCATGTCGGTCGCCGAACTCGCGCGGCTGACCGACCGGTACGACAGTCATCTGTTCGAGCGGAACATCCGCCGCTATCCGGGGCTTGCCGGCAACCGGGTGAACGAGGCCGTGGCGGCCACCCTGCGCAGCAAGGACCAGCGGCCCAACTTCTACTTCTACAACGACGGCGTCACGATCGTCTGTTCCAAGTTTCGCCACAATGCGCTGCAACGAGAGCACTGGAGCGTCCAGGTAGACGACCTGCAAATCGTCAACGGCGGACAGACCGCCCGCACCGTGCAGCAGGTCGCCCGCGAGATCGGGCCGGCCATCGAAACGGCGGAGGTGCTGGTCCGCATCTACGAGCTGGAGCGCCACGACGACGCCCTGGTGGAGGCGATCACGTTCGCCACCAACAGTCAGAACCCGGTCGATCTGCGCGACTTGCGGGCGAACGACCGGCGCCAACAGGACCTCGCTACGTCGATTTCCGGGCTGGGCTACCGGTACCGGACCAAGCGTGAGGACCGGGCGCCAGCGGCCGACGAGTTCACCAGCGCCGCGGTCGCGGAGGCGGTGCTGGCGGTCTGGCGACGCCGGCCGCATCAGGCCCGGTTCCGGGGCCGCGACCACTTCGGCGCGCTGTACGACACGATCTTCACGCAGGACCTGAACGGCGCGCAGGCGGTGGTCGCCGCCCTGCTGCTCGGCACGGCGGAAGCGCGCCGCAGGAACGCCCCGGACGATGCGCCCGACTTCCTCGCCTACGGCTCGCGGTTCATCGCCATGCTCCTGGGCCGTTCTCTTCTGGAAGAAATGGGCGTTGCGCTCGCCGGTCTCGATCACCGCAACTTCACTCAGGCGCGGCAACTGATCGAACGGCACGGCGGCCGCTACTTGGCCCATGCCGAGCGTCAGATCGACGCTGCGCTCGGCTCGCTGTTCGGCGGGCGGGCGCCAACGCTGCAACGGCTGGCCGCGGCCTTCCGCCGGGCCGACCTGGTCGACCTGTTGAAGCCGGAAGCAGAGGAGCGGCGATGAACCGGCAAGTCTCCGTGTCCAAGCCCGCGCTTGCCGCGTTCTGCAGGGAGCACGGCATCAAGCGCATGGCGATCTTCGGTTCGGCGTTGCGGGACGACTTCGGCCCGGAAAGTGACATCGACATGCTGGTGGAGTTTCAACCGAATCGCGTTCCCGGTCTGCTCGGCATTGCCGGCATGGAAATGGAGTTGGCGGAGCTGTTCGACGGCCGCAAGGTGGACCTGCGAACGCCGGAAGACCTGAGTCCATACTTTCGCCGGGACGTGCTTGCCATCGCGGAAGATCAATATGTTCAAGAATGATGACCAAGTCCGCTTGCAACCCCTGATTGCGAAGATCGAACCGATGTTGCCCCCGACGGATACCACGCGGGCACAAAGGGCGTAGCCCGCCCGCTGTACAGTTTCGAGTAAACGCGAAGCGGCGCCGCTCTCGAACCGGGCGCCGCTCTCGAACCGGGCGCCGGCGCGATCCAGACGCGAAGCTGGCGCGGCCGTGGCGCCGCTCGATCCGGCTCTGGTTCGCCGGCGCGGCTACCTGTCGCGGTACCCGTGAATTACTCGTTCATTGATAACCCGCGCATCACCTAAAACTATCGCATCACCGTAAACCTTCGCATCATCGCCAACCATCGCATCACCGAAAACCTGCGCATCATCGCCAACCATCGCATCACCGAAAATCCACGCATTGCCTAAAACTATCGCATCACCGTAAACCTTCGCATCACCGTAAACCTCCGCATCACCCAAAACCTGCGCATTACCGGAAACCAGCGCATCACCGGAAACCTGCGCATTATCGCCAACCTGCGCATCACCGAAAATCCACGCATCACCGAAAACCTGCGCATTATCGCCAACCTTCGCATTATCGGAAACCCGCGCATCACCGGAAACCCCCGCATCACCGGAAACCTGCGCATTATCGCCAACCTTCGCATTATCGGAAACCCGCGCATCACCGGAAACTTGCGCATCACCGAAAACCTGCGCATCACCGAAAATCCACGCATCATCGTAAACCAATGCATCATCGTAAACCTGCGCATTACCGGCAACCTGCGCATCACCGGAAACCTGCGCATCACCGGAAACCTGCGCATTACCGGCAACCTTCGCATCACCGGAAACCTGCGCATTACCGGAAACCTGCGCATCATCGTAAACCTGCGCATTACCGGAAACCTGCGCATTATCGGCAACCTTCGCATTATCGCCAACCAGCGCATCACCGGAAACCCGCGCATTACCGGAAACCTGCGCATTATCGTAAACCTGCGCATTATCGCCAACCTTCGCATTACCGCCAACCCGCGCATCACCGCCAACCAGCGCATCACCGCCAACCAGCGCATCACCGGAAACCCGCGCATCACCGGAAACCTGCGCATCATCGTAAACCTTCGCATTATCGAAAACCCGCGCATCGGCTGTCACAAGTACCCTTTCGGCAACCGTGGCAGTATTCGCTATCCAGCCTCCGCCTTGGGGGTGGCGATGAGCTGGCACCGGGCCGGCCCCGAAGTTGTATTCGTCTTGCGCGTGCGCCATGACCGCGCCGGCTAGCAGCATCGCCGCTACGGCTGCCGCATTCCTCGAACCAAGTTTCAGCATGACCGCGTAAGTTACCGTCTGCAGACGCTCGACGTCAAGCATGCGGCTACCTGGTTGGCGCGGCCGTGGACGTGGACGCGCGGACGCCGCGCTAACTTCGGCGCCGAAGAATCGGGCCGAATCGGACGCCGCCAAGGTCTCGATAGCCGAGCGAGCGGCAGTGTCCGCCGGTGCCGGGACTTCGCCGCCGATGGAGCGGGCGGACGAGAACCGCGACGCCGCCGCGCCAGCGAAGCGGCCTGCGCGGCCGGCCGCCACCGGCACTTCGGCGCCGAAGACGGAGTGCGGCCCGCAACGGCCGGCCCCGACGGCGGAGAAGCGGCCTGCGCAGCCGGCGGGCGCCGCATTCACGCCGGCGAAAGCCGCGCGCGGCCGGCCGCGCCATCCCCGCCGCGGTCAAGCGGCAGGTCTGGGCGCGCGATCAGGGCTGCTGCTACGTGGACCGGCGCAGCGGCCGCCGCTGCGGCTCCCGCTACCTGTTGCAGGTCGATCACGTCTTCCCGTATGCGCTCGGCGGCAACGCCGAGCCCGACAACCTCCGTCTGCTGTGCGCCGCGCATCACCGTTACCGTCACCGCCACGCGGGCCGCCCCGCCGCCCGCCGGAATGAATGATGGGGCTTCCGGGTTTCGTGTGGGTAGGGCGCCCTGACGGTGGCGGTGGCGCCGCCAGCAAGGCTACGCTGGCGCCATGCGTGACAAGGAACTGTACGGCAGGATTCTGGGCGTCGAGGCACCGTGGCGAGTGGCCGACGTCGAACTGAACCTTCAGCAGGGCGAGATCGTGGTCCACGTCGAGCACGGCGGGCCGCTCACCTGCCCGCACTGCGGCCAAGCCGCGCGCCGCTACGACAGCCGTCAACGGCGGTGGCGCCATCTGGACACCTGCCAGTACCGCACGGTTCTGGCTGCCGACGTACCGCGGTCTCAGTGCCGGCAGCACGGGGTCAAGCAGATCGAGGTGCCGTGGAGCGAAGGCCGCTCGCGGCTGACCGCGCTGTGCGAGGCGGTCGTGATCGACTGGCTGCAGCACGCCACGATCGCGGCGGTGGCGCAGCAGATGCGGCTCAGCTGGGACGAGGTCGACGGGGTGATGCAGCGCGCGGTGCACCGCGGCTTACAACGGCGCGAGGTGCAGCTGCCGCCGCGGATCGGCGTGGACGAGACGTCGTTTCAGAAGCGCCATGAGTACGTGACGGTGATCAACGATCTGGACGGGCACGTCGTGCACGTGGCCGATGGCCGCCGCAAGGAGGTGTTGGAGGAGTTCTACCAGCAGTTTGACCATGAGCAGTTGGCTGCTGTCGAGACGGTCGCCATGGACATGTGGGAGCCGTGGAGTTGTCCCGGTTTGGTGGACGGGTAACCTCTGATGTGCACAACCCCGTCGCAGAGGAACAGTCCTCGCGATGGCGTTGGCCGTCAAGCCGATCGTCATGCTGCTGCCTCGGCTTCGTCGGCCTCGAAGGCAACCGGCGACCGGTAGCCCAGTGCCGAGTGGCGCCGGCGCCGGTTGTAGAACCCCTCGATGAACTCGAATACCGCCATGCGCGCTTCGGCCCGACCGCCGAACCGGTGACGATCCAGTAACTCGCACTCCAGCGTCGCAAAGAAGCTCTCGCACAGCGCGTTGTCATACGCATCGCCCACCGAGCCGGTCGACGGTCTCACTCCGGCCTGCCGGCACCGCTGCCCGAAGGCGATCGACGTGTACTGCGCGCCCTGGTCGCTGTGGTGCACCACGCCCTGCGGCCGACGCCGCCAGATCGCCATGTTCAGCGCATCCAGGACCAGTTCGGTCCGCAGGTGCGCGGCCATCGACCAGCCGACCACGCGCCGACTCCACGCATCAAGCACCACCGCCACGTACAGAAATCCCGCCCACGTCGTCACATAGGTGATATCGGCCACCCACAACCGATCCGCCTCGGTCGCCGCGAAGTTCCGCTCTACCAAGTCTGGGGCTACCCGCTCCGCTCGCTGCTCGCGCGTAGTCGTGCGCGTCGTACGCCGGCGGCTCACCCCCGCGATCCCGGCGCGCCGCATCAGTCGCCCGACCCGCTTCGCGCTGACCCGTTCGCCGGCTGCCTGCAACTCCGCGTGTATCCGCAGCCGGCCGTACACCTCGCGGTTGGCGGTCCAGACCTCCTTGATGCGCCCCATCAACTGCGCGTCCCGCCGCGCTCGCGCCGACGGCCTGCGGCGCACCCATGCGTAGTAGCCGCTGGGGGAGAGACCCAGCACTTGGCAGAGGGTGCGCACCGGCCACGTGGCCTGATTCGCCTTCACGAACCGGAATCCCGCTCCGGGATCGAGTCGCTCTCCCGTGCGAACCAAGCCGCTGCTTTTTTTAAGATGTCACGCTCGATCCGTAGCTGCTTGTTCTCGCGGCGCAGGCGGCGCAACTCCTGACGTTCCTCACCGATGAGCCCGTCGCTGCGCTGCCCGGCGTCGCGCTCGTCCTGCGCGACCCAGTTGCGGATCGAGCCGGCAGACGGCTCAAACTCCTGCGCCAGGTCCTCCGGCGTGCGGCCGGCATGGATCAGCTCGACCATCTGCTGGCGGTACTCCTGTGGATACGCTTGATGCGTTCTCGCCATCGTATTCCCTCCTCTCGTCCTCACTCTTGATGTGTCCACGAAAGCGGGTCAACTCCACCGTACATCATCGCGACCGCCGCCTACGTGCCGGACGCGGAGCTCAAGATCGCGTTCGACAAGTTCCACGTCGCCCGGCACCTCGGCAACGCCGTTGACCAGGTACGGCGAGCCGAGAGCCGCCGGCTGGCCGGCAGCGGTGATGATCGGCTGAAGGGCAGCCGCTATGCGTGGCTGACCAATCCCGAGCACATGGATGCCGAGCGTTGGCGGCAGTTCGCTGACTTGCGGGACAGCGCGCTGCAGACCGCGCGCGCCTGGGGCTACAAGGAACATGCGATGACGCTGTGGAGGTACCGCTCTCGCGGGTGGGCGCGCAAGGCGTGGCAGGCGTGGTACCGGTCGGCGATCCGGTGTCGTCTGGAGCCGGTCAAGCGGGTAGCGCGGATGGTCAAGCGTCATCTGGAAGGGATCGTGACGGCGGTGGTGCAGGGGGTGAGCAACGCGCGGGCGGAGTCGATCAACGCGGGGGTGCAGAGGTTGAAGTACGCAGCGCGCGGCTTTCGCAACCGGCAGAGGTTCCGCAACGCGATCTACTTTCACCTCGGCGGCCTTGACCTCTACCCTGCCGGTGTCGGCCGTGACCACCTCGTCCACACGAAAGCCTGAAGACCCTGAATGATGACCTCCCTGGCTGCGCAGATCATCGATCAACAGATGTCGGGCATCGTCGAGCGGCATGTGGACGACAATGCCGCCGCCGACTTCGCGGCGAACAGGTCGCATGGCGCTACCTTGGCGCCCAGGAACTCCTCACGCTGTTGCAGGCGCGGAAGCCGATCGACGCGGAGCTGCAGTTCATCGGACAGGCCACGGTCGAGGCGTTTGCCTTTCGGCGCGTGTTGACGGGGCGCATGTCGGTCGCCGAACTCGGTACCGGACCAAGCGTGAGGACCGGGCGCCGGCGGCCGACGAGTTCACCAGCGCCGCGGTCGTGCAGGTCACTATCCACCACCAGGACCAGGACCACCGGGGGGGACCCAATCACCACTCAGCGGAGGATACGGATGGCTCGTGCAGGTCACTATCCCATCCCCTGCAGTGGCCACAGAACAGAAGGTGCCATCAGGGGATTCAAGCACGAGATACCAGAGACCCCCCTGGCTACTAAAAACTCTAATGTACGCATATATGGCATCGGTGCCTTCGGAAGATTGAGGCGAGGTAGAGGCAGGGAGATCGTCTGTGGTATACTTATCGTCACCATTACCTTCAAACGTTGTTGCAGTGCAGGTCACTTTCCCATCCCCGGCAGTAGCCGCAATACAGGCGGGGTCACCCAGCTCGTCGTCGCGCCCGTCGACGATCTCACCAGGACCGTACCCAAGTATGAGATACCACCTACGTTGGTCGGTAGTAACTTCTTCGATCCTTCCCCACCGGAAACGAGGCTGAGGATCTTCCGGCTCCGGGGCACCAGTTTGCCCCCCGCCCCCGTCGCCACCACCAGGACCAGGACCACCGGGAGGGACCCAATCACCACTCAGCGGAGGATACGGATGGCTCGTGCAGGTCACTATCCCATCCCCTGCAGTGGCCACAGAACAGAAGGTGCCATCAGGGGATTCAAGCACGAGATACCAGAGACCCCCCTGGCTACTAAAAACTCTAATGTACGCATATATGGCATCGGTGCCTTCGGAAGATTGAGGCGAGGTAGAGGCAGGGAGATCGTCTGTGGTATACTTATCGTCACCATTACCTTCAAACGTTGTTGCAGTGCAGGTCACTTTCCCATCCCCGGCAGTAGCCGCAATACAGGCGGGGTCACCCAGCCCGTCGTCGCGCCCGTCGACGATCTCACCAGGACCGTACCCAAGTATGAGATACCACCTACGTTGGTCGGTAGTAACTTCTTCGATCCTTCCCCACCGGAAATGAGTATTGCCAACAGGAGGCTCGGGGGGATCTTCAACAAGAGGAGGCTCCGGTGCGCCTGCAGGAACAGGGAGTGTAACAGCAGGGAGATCGTCCAAGCGAAATCCGGTAGCATCTCGTTCCACCGTTGCAAAGCAGGCCGCTCTCCCATCCCCTGCAGTGGCCGCAGAACAGTAGGTGCCATCGGAGAATTCAAGTATGAAATACCACCTGCGTTCGTCAGGAAGGGTAACTGACATGACTGTTGCGCCTGTGGCATCGCCTGCGTTCGATTCTACCCTGCTGCCAACGCCAACCATACTGTTGTTTCGAGTGTCAGAGAAGCATCGCGCCGCTCCCGAGGTGCTCGAACCCCAGTAGAAGACATCATTGACAACCGCGCCTTCCGGCCCGGGCACTTGATCACCGTCGAAGACGTAGCCATCGCCGCAGGAGTACTTGGCCGCTGTAGGCGCCGGCGGATCTGCCGCCGGCGGATCTGCAGGCTTCGGAGGTGCAACTCCGCCACATCCCATCACCGCAAGAGCGCCTGCCGCTATAGCTATAGCCAGATACACCAAGTGTTTCATCACCCCTCCCCCTGTTCCGCGGGCGGTCCCGACTGGTCAAGTTACCAATCATCATGCTGCTGGAACTCAGGGCTCGTCCAGCAGCGCGGCCAGCTTGCGGACGGTGTTGTGGTTGCGGATCGTCACCTGCCGGTAGACCGGGAGCGTCGGCAGCTTCATGAACGCCGAGCGGGTGATGCGCTCCTTCACCGCCGACCAGAACACGACGCCGGGGCCGGCGGCGATGATGTCGATGTCCGGTTTGGCCGGCGGCAGGTCGGCCAGCACCTCGTCAGCGGTCGTGCCGGCCAGGGTGAACAGCGCGTTGTGCCGGCGGTCGGCGCCCTCGCCCCATGCCGGCGGTGCGGCGGCCAGCGCAGCCGCGTATTCGGCGCGCGACAGCACCACCACGCGCGCGGCGTACGCGAAGCGCTCGGACAGCCCCTCCTCCACCCGCTTCGTGAGCGCGGCGCCGCCGGCCGGCGCGCGGAACAGGACGTTGCCGCTCCGGATGTAGGTGCGCACCCGCTCGAAGCCGAGGTCCTGAAAGCAGTGGCGCAGGTCGTCCTTGCCGATCAGGTTGTTGCCGCCCACGTTGATGCCGCGCAGGAGCGCAAGGTATCGATCGGCCATACCGCCTGAGAGGATACCCGGGATGTTCACGATGGACGATCAGCCGAGCCGGCCGCCGATGCGGAACGGCGCTCCCGCCGGGTCTGGGCGGCCCTCGATCACGCCGGCGATCAGCGGCCCCAGGACGCCGCCGAACTTGAAGGCGTGGCCGCTGCCGGCGCCGGCGACCACCAGTCGTTCGGAGCCCGGAACCCGATCGATGATGAAGTGCGCGTCCGGCGTCATGGTGTACAGGCAACTGCGGCCGCGCGCTCCCGTCGAGCCGGCCAGCGCCGGGATGCGCCGCCGCAGCATCGCCGCTACGTCGGCCGCGAACGCGCTGGTGCCGGCGCGGTCCACGTCGGCATCGACCGCCGGGCCGAGCCGGTCGCGGGCAACCTTGACGTATCCCTCGCGCAGCAGCGGAAAGCCGTACCACTGCTCGCCGTCCGGCTCGGCGCCCCAAGTCGGCATCCGCGGCCAGGCGAACGTCGCAGCGTCGTCGGGCGCCGGCAGCAGCACCAGCTCCTGGCGGGTGATCGTCAGCCGCCGGGCCAGCGCCGGCAGCAGTCGGCCGACCCAGGCGCCGGCCGCCACCACCACGCGGTCGAAGGCGTGCTCGACGCCATCGACGCGCACCGCGGCCGCGCCGGCGCGTTCGCCCACCGCGGCGACCGCCGTGCGCTCGCGCAGCGTCACGCCCGCGTCGACCGCCAAGTCGACGAGCATGCGCACCGCGGCGGCTCCCTCCAGATAGCCGCCCCAGGGGTCGTGGACGCCCGCCTCGCCATCGGCCACCGTGAACTGCGGGAACCGCCGGCGCAGCGCCGCGGCGGACAGCTCCTGCACCTCGACCGCGCCGCGATCGTGCAGCATGTGCACACTTTCATACATCATCGATCCCCGCGCCGCGTCGCGGACGATGCTCAGATGGCCGGTGCGGTGCAGCACGTGGCGGCCGGTCTCCCGTTCCCACGCGTGCCATCGATCCGCGGAGCGCTCCACCAGCTCCACGTAGCCGGCCTTGTCACCGGCGTACCCGACGCGGCGGATCGCCTTGGCCTCATCGGTCGAGGCAGCGCGCGGCGCCGGCACGGCGCCCGCCTCGAACAGCGTGACCCGATAGCCGCGCCGGGCCAGCTCCAGGGCGGCGGCCGCCCCGAAGACGCCCGCCCCCACGACCGCGACCGTCACGCCGCCCGCGCACCCGGCGCCTGCAGCCCCAACGACTGCAACAGGGCGCCGAAGCGTTCCAGCGCCGCCAGGTTGTGCGCCGGCAGGTGCAGGTCGACGAACGGCAGGGCCGCCTGCAGGCCGCGCGTGCGCGGCTCGAAGCCGGGCGAGCCGGCCAGCGGGTTGAGCCAGACCAACTGCCCGCAGCTGCGGCGCAGCCGATCGATCTCGGCGCGCAACAGCGCGGCCTCGCCGCGGTCCCAGCCGTCGCTGATCAGCACGACGACCGCCCGCTCCGACAGGACGCGCCGCGCCCAGCGGTAGTTGAAGTCGCGCAGCACCTCGCCGATGCGCGTACCGCCGCCCCAGTCCAGCACGTGATCGGCTACCGCGCGCAACGCGTCGGCGATTCGGCGGCCGGTCAGAAGCCGGGTGATACGGGACAGCCGCGTGCCGAAGACGAACGCTTCGCCGCGCGGCAGGCCGCGCGCGGCGGCGTGCACGAACGCCAGGAGCGCACCGCTGTAGCGCTCCATGGAGCCGGAGATATCGCAGATCAGGATCAGGCGGCGCGGCCGGAGCTTGCGGCGCCGCCAGCGCAGCCGGGTCAGCTCGCCGCCCGACCGCAAGCCGGCGCGCAGCGAGCCGCGCAGGTCGATCAGATGGCCGCGGCGCGCAGGGCGCGTGCGGCGCGCAGCCCGTACCGGCAGCTCGACCCGCATCATGTCAACTAAATCGTACAATCGTTGCAGCTCGGCGTCGTCCATGGCGCCGAAGTCCTTGCGGCGGAGGCGCTCGGCAGCCGACCAGGTCAGCGTCCGGTCGGAGCGTTCCGGCTCCTCCGAACCGTCGGCCGCGCCGGCCGCCGCGCCGATCGCCGTCCGCTCCATCTCCACCTCCGGGGGCGGCAGTCCCTCCCAGGCGGGTAGCTGCCGGTGGCTCCAGAACCGGTCGAAGGCGCGGTCGAAGCGCTCGCGCTGGGTGACGCTGGTGGTGAACAGGCTGCGCGCGGCGGCGCGCGCGTCGCCGCGCGAACGGATGCCGACCGCCTGCATCGACCGCAGGAAGGCGGTCACGTCATCGGTGGCGACGCTCATGCCCAGGCCGCGCAGCACGCGCGCGAACAGCAGCGCCGAACGCGGCAGATGCGGCGCGGCCACCAGGTCTCCGACCACCGGATCTCCGACCACCGGATCGGCTCCGGCGTTTCAGGCGCTCGCGCGCGCCTGCTCGACCAGGCCGGTCACCGCCGGGCGCACCGACTGCACGTCGTCCTGATACTTGAGCAGCACCCCCAGGGTCCGTTCCACCACGTCGACGGCCAGTTCCCGTTCGCTCAGGGCGCGCAGCGCGTGCAGCCAGTCCAGGGTCTCGGCGACGCCGGGCCGCTTGTAGAGTTCGCGGGAACGGAGCTCCTGCACGAACGCCACCACCTGCGCCGACAGGGCGGCGGCGGCCTCCGGGATGCGCCGCTGCACGATGCGCAACTCCTTGTCGAGGTCGGGAAAGTCGATCCAGTGGTACAGGCAGCGCCGCTTGAGGGCGTCGTGCACCTCGCGCGTGCGATTGGAGGTGATGATGACCGCCGGCGGCTCGGTCGCCTTGAAGGTGCCGATCTCCGGCACCGTGACCTGGAAGTCGGAGAGCGCTTCCAGCAGAAACGCCTCGAACTCCTCGTCCGCGCGGTCCAACTCATCGACCAGCAGCACCCGGCGGCGCGTCACCGCCGGGTCGATCGCCTGCAGCAGCGGGCGGGCCAGCAGGAACTCGCGGGTAAAGATGTCGGCATGCTGGAGGCGGCCGGCGCTCGCCTCGCCGGCCGCCTCCAGCATGCGGATGCGCAGGATCTGCCGCGCGTAGTTCCATTCATAGACCGCGGTCGACACGTCCAGCCCCTCGTAGCACTGCAGGCGGATCAGATCGGCATCCAGGATCGACGCCAGCACCTTGGCGATCTCGGTCTTGCCGACCCCGGTCTCCCCCTCCAGGAACAGCGGCCGGTCGAGCTGCACGGCCAGGAACACGCAGGTGGCCAGGTCGCGGTCGGCCACGTAGGAGCACCGCTCCATCGCCTCCCGCACGGCGTCGACGCTGTCGAGCCGCGGCGTCCGCCCAGGTCCCGGCACGTCAGGCGCCGGCGCCGTCATGGCCCCGCCGCCGCCATGCCGCCGCCGCGAGCGCGATCGCGCGCGGCGCGCAGCGCGCGGCGGCCATAGACGCGAGCGAGCTGCGCGCGGTACTCGCCCGACGCGAAGGTGTCGGCCAGCGGGTCCTCGACGCTCAGGCAGTCGGCGACCGCCTGAGCGATGACGCGGTCGTGCGGGTCGCTGCCGGCCAGCGCCGCGGCGACCGCGGCCGCGTCGAGCGGCGTCTCGGTGACGCCGTTGAAGCAGAGGCGCGCCCGCCGGCACCGGCCGTCATCGTCCAGCTCGATCACGGCGGCGGCGCCGCATACCGCGAACCCGGACGCGGGATGTTCGAACTTGAGATAGGCGGAGCCGGTGCGCGGCCGCGGCGCCGGCAGCCGCAGATCGGTGAGGATTTCGGTCGGCTCGAGCGCCGTGGCCAGCAGCCCCCGGAAGAACCGGTCCGCCGGAATGCGCCGAGCGCCGGCCGGGCCGGCTGCGCCGATCTCGCCGTCCAGCGCCAGCAGCGCGGCCGGCAGGTCGGAGGCCGGGTCGGCGTGGGCGACGTTGCCCCCGGCGGTGCCGTGGTTGCGCACGATCGGGTCGCCGATGCCGGCCGCCGCCTCCGCGAACGCGCGCCAGCGGTCCGCCACCGGCGCGGCGACGGCGACGCGGTGATGGGTGGTCAGGGCGCCGACCGTCAGCCCGCCGGCCGACGCGTCGATGCCGGCCAGCGGCAGACGGCCGATGTCGACCAGCACTGCCGGCTGCGCCAGACGCAGCTTCATCATCGGCAACAGGCTGTGGCCGCCGGCGAGCAGCTTGGCGTCCTCGCAGCGCTCCAGCAGCTCCACGGCGTCGGCCAGCGATTCGGCGCGGCGGTAGGCAAACGGCGCGGGGTACAGCTCAGGCCTCCCCCGCCATGACCGCGGCGGCGTGCCGCACGGCGATGACGATGTTGTGGTAACCGGTGCAGCGGCACAGATTGCCCTTGAGCGCTTCGCGCACCTCCGCGTCGGACGGATCGGGGTTCTTCCGCAGCAGGTCGAGCGCCGCCAGGATCATGCCCGGCGTGCAGTAGCCGCACTGCAGGGCGTGCTTCTCCCAGAACGCCCGTTGCAGCGGGTGCAACTCACCGTCGCCGGCCAGCCCCTCGATGGTGGTGACCGAACGGCCGTCGGCCTGCGCGGCCAGTTGCGTGCACGAGCGGACGCCCGCGCCGTCCAGCATCACCGTGCAGGCCCCGCACAGCCCGGTCTCGCAGCCGATGTTGGTGCCGGTGAGGCCCGCCTGCTCGCGGATGAAGTGGACCAGCAGCGTGCGCGGCTCCACCTGCGCCCGCTGGCGGCGGCCGTTGATCGTGATGGAGACGGTGACCGGTTCCGGTGCGCGCTGGTCGCTCACGCGCCGCTCCCGCCGCCCGCGTCGTTCCCGCCGCCGATGCCGTTCCCGGCACCGGCCACGCGCGCGCGGATCTGCTCCGCCAGCCCCTGCAGCGCGTCCCGCACCAGCGAGCGCATCGAGCTCTCCACCAGCCGCTGGCCGATGGCGGCCAGCCGCCCGCTGACGCGCACTTCCAGGTCGTAGTCGAGTACGGTGGCGCCGCCCTCGGCGCGCAGCCGGAAATCCGACTCGCCGGTGACCACGCCGATCGGTCCGCGGCCGGACGCGCTCATGTGGTAGCTGACCGGCGGCTGGACGTCGGAGAGGACGATGGCGCCCGTGAAGGAGCCGCGGATCGGGCCGAGCCTGACCCGCCACGACGCGTCGAAGTGGGTGTCGTCGATCCGGTCGATCCGATCGGTGCCGGGCAGCGCCGAGCGCAGCACGTCCGGGTCCATGAGCGCCGTCCACACCGCCTCGGGAGCCGCCTCGAACGAGAATTCGCCGGTCAATCGCATCGCTGGATCAGGGTGGGCCGCCGCCCGCGCCGCCGCGCCGTCGGTGAGCCTGCGTGACCGTAGGGGCGCGCGCGCGCCGCTGTCAACTCGGGCGGGACGGCAAAACCCCGGACGGGACGAAACGGCCCCCGGTCCGGTAGTCTGACGCGCAGATGCGCGACATCGAGGCGGCGGTGCGCCGCTGGCACGGTGCCGGCACGCGGTTCGCGCTGGCGCGCGTGGTGGCCGCCTGGGGCTCGGCGCCCCGCCGCCCCGGCGGGGCGATGGCGGTCACCGGGGACCTGCAGGTAGCCGGATCGCTGAGCGGCGGCTGCATCGAGGCGGCGGTGATCGAGGAGGCGACGCGCCTGCTGGCCGGCGAACGCGGCCCCGGCCGGCTGGAGTACGGCATCGACGACGAGCGCGCGTGGTCGGTCGGGTTGTCGTGCGGGGGCCGGCTGTCGGTCTACCTGGACGAGCCGGGCCGGGACCTGTGGGAAGCGATCCTCGACGGCCTGGAGCGGCAGCGGCCGGCGGTGCTGCTCACCTGGCTGCGCGCCGGCGGCGCGGCGCACGCCCTGATCGACGTCGACGAGCGCCGCGTGCGGGCCGCCGACGGCGGCGCCGGGCCGGACGCCGTGGTGGCCGCCTGCGAGTTCGCCGCCGCCGCGCCGGAGAGCGCGCTGCTCGCGATCTCCGGCGAGGAGACCTTCGCCCACCTGTTGCCGCGGCCCGACGAGCTGTTGATCGTGGGGGCGGGCCACGTCGCCGTGCACCTGATCGGCTTCGCCCGCGAGGTCGGCTTCCGAACGGTGGTGATCGACCCGCGGCGAGTGTTCGCCGCGCGCGAGCGGTTCACGGCGGCGCCGGACGAGCTGCTGGCCGAGTGGCCCGATCGCGTGCTCCGCCGGCGCCCGGTTACCCGGAACACCTACGCGGTGCTGCTCACCCATGACCCCAAGATCGACGACGCGGCCCTGCGGCACCTGCTGCCGAGCCGCGCGGCCTACGTCGGCGCGCTCGGCAGCTCCCGCACGCACGCCGCGCGCCGCCGGCGCCTGCGGGAGGCCGGGTTCGAGCCGGCGGCGATCGATCGCGTCCGCAGCCCGGTCGGGCTGGCGATCGGCGCCGCCTCGCCGGCCGAGATCGCGCTGGCGATCATGGCGCAGGTGATCGAAGCCAAGCGCCGGCCACGCGCCGCCGCCGGGGCGTGATAGGGTTGACCCGATGGCCGAGATGACCGCCGGGCGGCGGCGGAGCCGGCTCCAGGAGCGCATCTACCGCGTCATCTTCGAGGCGGACACGCCGGCCGGCAAAGGGTTCGACATCCTGCTCATCCTGGCGATCGTCGGCAGCGTCGTGGCCGTGATGCTGGACAGCGTGCCCCGGGTACGCCGCGCCGTCGGCGACGAGCTGTCGGCGGCCGAATGGGCGTTCACCATCCTGTTCTCCGTCGAGTACGCGCTGCGCCTCTACGCCGCTCCCCGCAGGTTCCGCTATGCGCGCAGCTTCTTCGGCGTCATCGACCTGCTGGCGCTGGCGCCGACCTACCTGAGCATCCTGCTGCCGGGCGGCCACTATCTGCTGGTGGTCCGCGTGCTCCGCGTGCTCCGCGTGTTCCGCGTGCTCAAGCTGGTCAAGTACGTGGCCGAGGGCGAGTTGATCGTGGCCGCGCTCAAGGCCAGCGGCCGCAAGATCGCGGTCTTCCTGTTCGCGGTGCTGTCGATCGTGGTGGTGGTGGGGTCGGTGATCTATCTGATCGAAGGGGATGAGAGCGGATTCGTCAGCATCCCGATCTCCGTCTACTGGGCGATCGTCACGTTGACCACCGTCGGCTACGGGGACATCTCGCCGCAGACCCCGCTCGGCCAGACGCTGGCGGCCCTCATCATGATCATGGGGTACGGTCTGATAGCGGTGCCGACCGGATTGGTCAGCATGGAGATCTCGCTGGCGCTGAGCCGCAACCAGAAGCGGCTCTGCCCGGCGTGCGGCACCGCGGAGAGCGACCCCGACGCCAAGTTCTGCCGGCGGTGCTCGGCGAGTCTGGCTTGAGATCGCCCGACCGGCGGCCGCTGGCCGGGATCGTCGTCGCCGATCTGACGCGGGTGCTGGCCGGGCCGTTCGCCACCATGGTGCTGCGCGACCTGGGGGCGCAGATCGTCAAGATCGAGCCGCCGCAGGGGGACGACGCACGCAGCTTCGGCCCGTTCCTGCCGGACGGCGCTTCCAGCTACTTCGTCAGCCTCAACTGCGGCAAGCGTTCGATCGCGCTCGACCTCAAGACGGAGGCGGGGCGGGAGGTGTTCGCCGACCTGCTCCGTTCGGCCGACGTCCTGATCGAGAGCTTCCGTCCCGGGGTGCTGGCGCGGCTGGGGTTCGATGAGGAGCGGATTCGCGCCCTGAATGACCGGCTCATATATGTCACGTCGTCCGGTTTTGGATACACCGGCCCGGACGCCGGCAAGCCGGCCTACGACATGATCATCCAGGCGCGCTCCGGACTGCTGTCGATCACCGGCACGGAGTCGGGTGAAACGGTGCGCGCCGGCACCTCGGTCGCCGACCTCGTCAGCGGCCTGTACGGGGTGATCGGCGTGCTGGCGGGGCTGCTGCGGCGCGAGCGCGGCGGCGGCGCGGGCGGCCGCGGCGCCCGCGTCGACATCGCCATGCTCGACAGCGTGGTGTCGATCCTGGAGAACGCCCTGGCCCGGTACCAGGCGACGGGGATCGAGCCGGCGCCGCTCGGCTCGCGCCACCCGTCGATCACGCCGTTCGAGACCTTCCGCACCGCCGACGGTCGGATCGTGATCGCGGCCGGCAACGATCGGCTGTTCCGGCGCCTCTGCGACGTGCTGGGCGCGCCGGAGCTGGCGTCCGACCCGCGGTTCGCCGGCAACGCGGAGCGCACCGAGCACCGGGACGCGCTGAAGGCGGCGCTGGAGGCGGCGCTGGCGCGGCGCGGCGCGGCCGGCTGGCTCAGGGCGCTGGAGGCGGCCGGCGTGCCGGCCTCGCCGGTGGCCGGCGTCGCCGACGTGGCCGCCGACCCGCAGGTGGCGGCCCGCAACATGCTCGTGGAGGCGGCCGGCGCCGGCGGATTCCGCGTGACCGGCACGCCGATCAAGATATCCGGCGTCGACGATCCGCCGCGCCGTCCCGGCGCTCCCGCGCTCGGCGAGCACCGCGACGGCATCCTGCGCGAGCTGCTCGCCTACTCGCCGGAACGCATCGCCGATCTGGCCGCGGCCGGCGCCTTCGGCGGCCCGACCGGTCCGCCAGCCGGTCCGCATCCGGCCAGCTCCCCAAGCTAGCAGGCCCGCAGCCGCGCGAGCGGATGACCGCGGTCGCCCAGCGGCACGGCCACGCGCCCGCCGGCGAGCTGCGATGCGTACACGCCGTGGATCATCTCCAGCGCCGCGCGCGCCGCGCGCGCGCTGGAGAGCGGCTCGCGGTCCTCATCGATGGCGGCGATCAGGTCCTCGACCGCCAGCCGATTGCCGTCTTCGTGAAGCTCGAAGGCGCCCAGGTCGAGCGGGTCCCAGCCGTCGATGCCGTCCCACGGCGCCCAGTGGTCGTGGCGGGCGATCACGAAGTCGTTGCCGGCGCCGCGCATCGCCACGCTGCCGCGGTCGCCGATCAGCTGCAGGCTGAAACCGCGGCCTTCGCCCGGCTGGTTCGCGCGCGACGTGTAGCTGCCGACCGCTCCGCCGGCGAAGCGGTAGTAGCCGGTGACCGCATCGCCGGCGATCAGGCCGATCGGCTCGGACGCTTCGCGCGCGTCGCCGGGGCCGATCTCGCGGCCGGCGACGGTGACGTGGCCGTTGATCCAGGCGACGTCGCCGGCGAAGTAGCGCATCGTGTTGAACAGGTGGGTGCCCAGCACCAGCATGTCCTCGCCGCCGCCGCGCCGGTCCTGCTTGCCGGTGCCGCGCAGCTCCTGCAGCGTGCCGATCAGGCCGTCCGCCACCCGCCGGCGCAACTCCTGCAGCTGCGGCAGGTAGACGTTCTGATGGGCGACGGCGATCTTGAGCCGCTTGGCGCCGGCGGCGTCGATCACCCGGTCGGCGGTCGCCAGGTCGGCGGTCATCGGCTTTTCGCAGTAGACGTGGCACCCCGCGTCGATGGCGGCCATGAGCAACTCCTCGTGCCGGTCGACGTAGCGCGGGCAGACGGCGACGATGTCGAGCGACTCGTTCGCCAGCATCTCCCGGTAGTCGGCGTAGGCGTTGGCGGCGCCGATGTCCCGCTGCGCGGCGGCCCGTCCGCCCGGATCCGGGTCGGCCACCGCCACCGGCTGCACGCCGCTGACGCCCACCAGGCCGAGGTGCAGGCCGTGCCCGAAGTTGCCGCGTCCGGTATGGCCGATCGCGCCGGCGCGGAAGCGCGCTTGGGTACTCATGGCGTCGAGTATACCCTCTGCAGCGTTCCCGATGAGCGCTCCCTATCGCTATCTCGGCCGTCGGCGGCCCGCAATCGACGGGCGGGCCAAGGCGCGCGGCGCCGCCCGCTACGCCGCCGACGTGCAGCTCGCCGGCATGCTGCACGCGCAGCCGGTGTTGAGCGCCGCGGCGCACGCCCGCCTGCGCGCCGTGCGCGTCGAGGCGGCGCGCGCGGTCCCCGGCGTGGTGGCCGTGTTCACCGCCGTCGATCTGCCGGTGACGGCTGCGCCGCCGGCGACCCGGCAGGAGGCGGTGCTGGCGCGCGGCGCCGTCACGTTCTGCGGCCAGCCGGTCGCCCTGGTGGTCGCCGAGTCGCCCGCTGCCGCCGCCGACGGCGCCGCGCTCGTGGAGATCGACTACGACCCGCTGCCGCCTGCGGTCGGATGCGCGGACGGGGCGCCGGCGGCCGCCGGCGAGTACCGCCGCGGCGACGCTCGCGCGGCGCTCCGCGCCTCCGACCACGTGGTCGAGCGGACCTGCCGCACGCCGTTCGTGCACCAGGGGTACCTGGAGCCGTGCGCGGCGGTCGCCGCCCCCGACCCGGCCGGCGGCGGGGTGACCGTCTATTCCGGATGCCAGGGACAGTTCGACGTGCGCGCGCGGCTCGCCTCCATCCTGGAACTGCCGGCCGCCGCGGTCCGCATCGTACCGATGACCGTGGGCGGCGGCTTCGGCGGCAAGGGCGGGTTGATCGATCCGTTGGCCGCCGCCGCGGCGCTGCGGCTGCAGCGGCCGGTCAAGCTGGTGCTCGACCGCTCGACCGATCTGGCGGTCACTACGCCGTCGCCGGCGATGGCGATCGAGCTGCAGCTGGGCGCCGACCGCCGCGGTCAGTTCACCGCGCTGCGCGCGGAGCTGACCCTCGACAACGGCGCCTTCCCGGCCGGCATGGGAGCCGGCATCGCCAACCGGCTGGCCGGCTGCTACCGGCTGCCGCACCTCTCCATCCGGTGGCGCGACGTCCGCACGAACGTGCACGCCGCCGGCGCCTATCGCGCTCCGGGCGCGCCGCAGACGACCTTCGCGCTCGAGACGGCGGTCGACGCCCTTGCCGACGCGATCGGCATCGACCCGCTGGAGCTCCGCAAGCGCAACGTGGTGCGGTCCGGCGACCCGCAGCCGGACGGCACGCCCTGGCCCGCCGGCGGGCAGCTCGCGTGCCTGGAAGCGGTCGAGTCGCATCCGCTCTGGCGGTCCCGCCGCGCGGACCGCGACGCCGGCGCCGGGGACAGCGGCGTCGGGGACAGCGGCGTCGGGATCGCCATCGCCGGGTGGATCCCGCTGGTCGATCCCTGCGCCGCCGCCTGCCGCGTCGACCCCGACGGGACCGTGGTGATCACGCTGGGCGCGGTCGACATCTCCGGCGTCTACTCGTCGCTTGCCCTGGTGGCCGCCGAGGAGATCGGCGTCGATCCGGGGCAGATACGGGTGCGGATCGCCGATTCGGACGGCGCGCCGTACGGACCGAGCGCCGGCGGCAGCAACATCGCCTGCTCGGCGGCCGACGCCGTCCGGCAGGCCGCCGCCGAGGCTCGCCGCCAGCTCCTCGCCCTGGCGGCCGACCACTTCGAAGCGGCCGTGGAAGACCTGGAGACCGCAGACGGCGCGGTGCGGGTCGCGGGCGTGCCGGACCGCGCGATCTCGATCGGTGCGCTGGCGCAGGCCGCGCAGAGCGCCGGCCCATCGGTCCCGGACCGCACCGATTCGATCCGGCGTACCGATTCCATACGGACGGGGCCGATTCAGGCGAGCGGCCGGGCCGCCGGACGCGGCGGCGCCGCGGTGTTCGTCGCGCACGTGGTACGCGTGGCGGTCGATCGGGAGACCGGCCGGGTCCGGCCGACCGACTACCTGTCCGTGCAGGACGTCGGCTTCGCCATGAATCCGCTGCTCGTCGAGGGTCAGCTCCACGGCGGCGCCGCGCAGGGGTTGGGCATCGGCCTCCACGAGGCGCTGCGCCACGACGAAGCCGGACAGCTGCTGACCGGCACGTTGATGGATTACGGCCTGCCGCGGGCGACCTCGGTACCGCCGATCACCGCCCGCCTGCTGCAGACGCCTTCGCACGGGCCGTACGGCGCGCGCGGCGTGGGCGAGCCGCCGATCGTGGCGGGCGCGGCGGCGACCGCCAACGCCGTCCGGGCGGCCACCGGAGCGGAGCCCGCGTCGCTGCCGCTCGACGCCGAAACGGTGTGGCGCGCTGCGAGCCGGGCCGGCGCTCCGGCAGCTTCGGGCGCTACCAGACCGACAGGATGATGCCGGCGATCGGGTAGCCGGCCAGCCGGTAGCCCAGGTTGATGAGCACCAGCGGCCGCGGCCGGCCTTCGAACGCCCCGTTGGAGACGATCGACACGCCGGAGAACCCGATCGCCAAGCCGACCGCCGCGGCGATGCCGCCGCCGACCCCGGAAATCGCCGCCGCCTGGAAGACGATCGCCAGCGTCAGCGAGGTGAGCACCGCGTCCGCCAGCGCGGCGGCCAGCGCCGGGCTGGGGCCGGCCGCGCGCATCTCCTCCTCGGTCTTGCCGAGCGCCGCCATCCACGCCCTGCCGAACAGGAACGGCGCGTACCAGACGAAGCCGAGCGCCATCAGCGCCACCGCCGAGACCGCCGCCGCCACGTAGTTGATCGCCCCGAAGTCTATCGCTGCCATCGGTTCCTCCCGGTCGCCTGCGCGCCGATTCCGTCTCTGCCGGTCTGATTCGGGCCGGTCCGATTCGGGTCCGGCCGCCGCGTCACGCCCCGCTCCCGCTTTGCGGGCGCGCATCCTGTGCCAGCCGGATCGTCGCCCAGAGCACGATCAATCCCACGCCGACGGTGGCCGCCACCGAACCGGCCACCGTCCAGGTGTCGAAGGCTTCGATCTGCTGCTGGCGATTCGGCGTGACGTCCGGCAGCGCCATCCACCGTTCGCTCTCCAGGCGGGCCAGGCGCGCCCCGGCCAGTCCGCCCGCCGTCACGCCGATGCCGGCCGCCAACAGCGGCCAGTAGTCGCGGCGCTGCTCCGCCGGCGGAGGCGGCGCGGGCGCCGCTTCCGGCGCCGGCGAATCTTCAGGCGCCGCTTCGGGCGCCCGTTCCGTGCGCACGGAAGCCTCCTGCGCGACGACCGGCGCGCCCGGCGCCGTCACCACGCAGAGCGCCGCGATCAGCCGCCAAGCGAACCAGCACCGAACCACCGCGGCGACCGTAGCGCAACGGCCGCGCCCCGCCAAGGCGCATCGATCGCGGCACCGGCCGCGGTATGATGCGGCCCGATGCTGCACCGACGGCTCGGCCGCACCGGCCTCATGGTCTCCGAGCTCTGCCTGGGAACGGCCGGGTTCGGCGCGCAGCCCTTTGCCGAGACGAGCGCGCCGGTGCTCGACGCCTTCGTCGAATGCGGCGGTACCTTCATCGACACCGCCGACGTCTACGGGCCCCGAGTCGGCGCGGCCGAGGAGGCGGTCGGCGACTGGATGCGGCGGCGCGGCCACCGGCAGGCGCTGGTGATCGCCACCAAGGGAGGATCGCCGACCGGCCCGCACCCGACCGACCGCGGCTTGAGCCGGCGGCACCTGCTGGCCGCCGTGGAGGCGAGCCTCGCGCGCCTGCGGACCGACTGGATCGATCTCTACCAGACCCACTGGCCGGATCCCGGCACGCCGGACGACGAGACGCTGTCCGCCCTGGACCGGATGGTCCGGCAGGGCAAGGTCCGCTACGTGGGGTGCTCCAACGTCCCGGCCTGGCGCCTCGCGCACGCGCTGGGCATCAGCGCCCGGTCGCGGCTCGTCTCCTACGCGAGCGTCCAGCCGCACTACAGCCTGCTGGCGCGCGGCGGCTACGAACGCGAGCTGGCCGCGGCCGCGGTCGCGCTCGGCGTCGCGGTGCTGCCGTACCGGCCGCTCGGCCGCGGCATCCTGACCGGCCGCTTCCGGGGCGCACCCATTCCCGACGGGCGCTGGCGCAGCGGACCGCACGGCTACGACCTCGACCCCGGCCGCGCCGCCGCTCTGGTGGCCGAGCTCGGCAAGATCGCCTCCCGGGACCGGCGCACGATCGCGCAGGCGGCGCTCGCGTGGCTGCTGGCAAAGCCGGGCGTCACCGCCCCGGTGGTCGGCGCGTCGACCCCGGAGCAGGTCGTCGAGCTGGCCGGCGCGGCCGGCTACCGGCTCTCCGCCGAACACCTGGAGCATCTGGACGAGGCGTCGGAATGGCGCTCCCAAGCGTCCGTTGCCTAACCCTCCGATTCCTGGTAGAATAGCAGCGTAATGGGTAAAAGACTCTATATCGGCGGATTGCCGTTCAGCGCTACCGACGAGACGCTGTTCCAGCTCTTCGCACAGCATGGCAAGGTCGAATCCGCTGAGGTGGTGACCGATCGTTACTCCGGCAGCTCGCGAGGTTTCGGATTCGTGGAGATGGGCTCGGACGAGGAGGCCGCCGCCGCGGTTCGCGGCTTGAACGGCGCCGAGCTCGACGGCCGGTACCTGACCGTCGAGGAAGCGCGCAGCGCACGCGGCGGTGGCGGTGGCGGTGGCGGCGGCGGCCGGCGTGACCGAGGCGGCGGCGGATTCAGGGGCTGATAACGGCTTCTTAGCGAATCGGCCGCCCTGGAGCGGCGGCCGATTCGTCATACCTCACCAACTCCTCACTACTCCCTGTCCACCCCGCGCACGCGGGAAACCGGCCGGTCGAGCGTCTCTGCGGCGTCTCGGACGTGGTCGGCTTTCGGCGCGGACAGCCGGAACTGCGCCCTGCGGCACTGCTACGCCGGTCGGGCGGTCACCGGTTCTTGCTTGTCTTGCTTGCGGGATGACCCCACGCGCATGTCGCCCCGGTCAGCTCGACGAGGCCCCAGCACGGGCGAGGGCCCTGGGGGCGAGGCACTGGTCGTCGCGGACGGTCGTGGGAGCGGCCTTCGGCCGCCTCATCCAAACCCCTCCCCTCGATCCGCGCCCATAGCGCAACGGCGCGCGGCAGCGCCCGAGTCAGGAAGCGCGGGTCCGCCCAGGTAGCACGTCGCCAGGAAGCGTCGAGCAGCGAACGCCGGATAGATGCGGCCCCGGTCGCGCGCGACCGACGGGGTCCCGCGCGACCGACGGCGGTCTGCCGCGGGAGACCCCGCGCACCAGGATGATCACCGCCAGCTCCGCAACGTCCTCCGGGGCCGGCGCGCGGACCGGTCGATCTGCGTCGTCTACGCGATATCCCGGTCCTTTACGGTCTTGCGCCGATCCCTGCGCGCCGCGTCGATCGCCGCGTCGCACACTTCCTTCACCTTGTTCGACAGTGCGTCGATCGCCGTCGCCGACGTGTTAAAGCCCGCTGTGGACTTGATATACGACTTGATCTTGGAGGCGACCACCAGAACTTCGTTCGACATGCTGAACCCTCTCTTGAGAAGCGAATCGGCGCATGACACGCTCCGGTGCCCTGCTGATGCCGATTCTGGAAGATTTTTCGGAGCGTGGCAACGCCACGTCACGTCGGCTGTCGCGGGCCGCCCCGCTTCCCGGCCGCCCCCTGCCCGGCCCCTCTCTGCCCAGCCGCCCTCTGCCCGGCCGCCCGCTCGCCGCTCCACGCGACGACCGCCGCGGCGGCCGCTCCCACGGCCGATCCGAGCGCGTCGGCGGCGAGGTCGAGCATCCCGGCCGACCGGCCGGTGAGCGGCTGCAGCACTTCGACCAGCGCCCCGAAGCAGATCGCCGCCAGCGCCGCCAACGCCGCCGCGCCGATCGTCGGCAGAGACCTGCCGCAGGCGACCGCAATCAGGAACGCCAGCACCGTCCACGCCCCGAAGTGCACCAGCTCGTCCATCCAGCCGCCGCCGATCCGTATGGGCCGGGGCCACGGCACCAGCATGGCGACGATCAACGCCGCCGCGTACACCCACACGCTCAGCCATCGTATCGAGAGCATGCTACCGTGCACCGCCGAGCACCATGAGGAAGGGGGCGAGATGGAAGGGAGCGTGATGGAGGACGACGCGGCGCAGGCGCCGCTGGGGCGAACCGGCCGTACGATCAGCCGCATCGCCCTTGGGACGACGACGTTCGGCCGTGAGATCGGCGAAGACGACTCGCGCCGCATCCTCGACTACGCCGTGGAGCACGGCATGACCCTGCTGGATACCGCCGAGGGGTACGGCGGCGGCAACGCCCGGCAGTATCGGCGCGACGTGATGGGGGTGGAGGACGTGCGCGAGACGACCGGGGAGGTGTCGAGCTCCGAGCGCATGATCGGCACCTGGATGCGCGATCGGGGCGTTGCCGGCGAGGTGACGATCCTCACCAAGGTTTCGAGCGGCAACTCCCCGGACAACATCGACCGCGCCCTGAACGCCAGCCTGGAGCGGCTGCAGCTCGACTCCGTGCCGATCTACATGATGCACAACTTCGACGATCGGGTGCCTCTGGACGAGTCCCTGGACGCGCTCGATCGGGCCGTGTCCGACGGCCGCGTGCAGGCGCTGGGCTGCAGCAACTTCACCGGCGCGCAACTCCGCGACGCGCTGGCGATCAGCGCCTCCCGCGGCTACGCGCGCATCGAGATCGTGGAGAACATCTACAACCTGGCTCGCCCCGAAGAGGAGCGCGACAGCATGCCGGTGTGCGCGGAGCAGGAGATCACCTTCCTGGCGTACAGCCCGCTCGGCGCCGGCTTTCTGGCCGGCAAGTACACGCCGGACCGGGACGCGCTGCCGGCGCGGACCCGCTTCCACGTGATACCGGGCCATTGCGACGTCTACTTCTCCGAGCGGAACTTTCGGGTCGTCGAACGACTGCGCGCCAAGGCGGCCGAGACGGGCGAGTCGATGGTCTACCTGGCGGCCGCCTGGGTGGTCGCCAACCGGTCGGTCGGCAGCACGCTGTTCGGCGCCCGTACGACCGCCCACCTCGACAACGCCCTGCGCGCCTGCGCGGAGGGGATTTCCGCCGAACTGCGCGCCGAGATGGCCGCCTGGGACTGAGTCGCCAAGACGGTGGCCGGGACGGTCCGCCGCGCTCACCGCCCGCCCGCCGGCGCCGTAACGATCGCGACGGTGCGTTGCGCCACGGAGTCGATACTACCGATGGCGCGGCCCGGCGTCATACGCTGAAAGCGATGCCGCTCGGTCGCCGGCTTCACCGGCGGAGCCTGCGCCGGCGGAGCCTGCGCCGGCGGGGTCTGCGCCGGCGGGGTCTGCGCCGGCAGGCACTGCGTCGGGGCCTGACCGCGACCGGCCTGGCCCTGGCCGCCGGGACGCTGGCCGCCGGTGCGCTGGCCGCGCAGTCAAGCGCGGCGCTTCCCGTTTCGGTGCTGCGGACGCCGTCCGCATTGATGCCGGGGGACCCCCTGAGCGCCGTCGTGACGAGCGCCGCGCCGCTTGCGGCGCTCGACCTGACGGTCGAGCTGGCGGACGGAGAGCGCGTCGTCGGCCGCGGCTTCGCGGTGCGCTCGGGACCGGTGGCAACGATCTGGACGGCGATGATCGGCATCCCCAGCACCGCTCCGGCCGCCCCGGCGCGGCTGACGATCTCCGCGTGGTTGGCCAGCGCTCCGCAGGCGGCGGCGCGCGTGCTGCACGAGCAGTCGATCCTCATCGCCGAGCGCGCGTTCGCCGTCGACGATATCCCGCTGAGCGCCGAGCTGTCGGACCTGCGGCGCACCACCGATCCGCGCCGCCAGGCGGAGTCGCGGGAGCTCTGGCTGCTGCTGGACACGTCGCGGCCGGTGGCGCGGCCGCACTTCGGACCGCTCCGGCTGCCGCTGGGGGACGCCCGGCGCACCGCCGGCTTCGGCGACCGCCGGCGCTACCGCTACGCCGACGGCAGCACCGCCACCACGATCCACAACGGCGTGGACTTCGGGGTTCCCGCCGGCACGGCGGTAGCCGCCGCCGGCGGCGGTACGGTGGTGATGGCCCGCGACCGCATGGTCACCGGGTTGACCGTCGTGGTCGAGCATCTGCCCGGCGTCTATTCGCTGTACTACCACCTGCAGAGCCTGGCGGTGCGGGAAGGCTGGTACGTGTCGGCCGGAGAGACGCTCGGCGCGGTGGGCAGCACCGGCCTGGCCACCGGACCGCACCTGCACTGGGAGGTGCGCGCCGCCGGCGTGGCGGTCGACCCGGACACCCTGGTGGCAGGCCCGCTGATCGTCCTGCCCGGCGACCCGCCGTCGGGCGCGCTCCGAGAGTGATACCAAGTGCAACAGGTACCGATCCGGGGCCGGGCGGCAGTAGGAAACGAGCCGCCTGCCCGCCATCCTCGCTCGGTGCCGGTACGGCGGCGGACCCTCTCACGGCGGCGGACCTTCGCCCGCCGGTCAGGCCGGGCCGGGCTTGCTTGGTCAGGCCGCGGGCTGGGCGCGCAGACTGCGAAAGCTCACCATGCGGCCCTGCTCCTCATCGTACAGGTTCCGCCGGAAGCACAGCACCGTGTCCAGCACCGTCAGCACCGGCGCCCGCTCCATCAGCGGATGCGCCCGGTGGCAGCTCGGCAGGTGGTAGTACGGTATCCGCGGGTCCAGATGGTGCACGTGGTGAAACCCGATGTTCCCCGTAAACCACTGCAGCACCGCCGGCATCCGCAGGTACGACGCTCCCTCCATCGCCGCCTCCCCGTACTGCCACTCTCCGTCCCGCCGCCAGTACGCATCCTCGAACTGGTGCTGCATGTAGAACAGCCACACCCCGATCACTCCCGCCAGCCCGATCATCGGCAGGTACACCAGCGCCACGTACCGCCACCCCGCCAGCAACACCATCACCGCCACCGTCACCGCCATCCCCGCGTTCGTGAGCCACAGCGAACTGCGCCCCTTCCCCTTCGTGATCTTCCTCGGCAGCCGATGGTTGAACACGAACGTCCACACCGACCCGAACGTCAGCAGCACCACCGGGTTGCGGTACAACCGGTAGCACAGCCGCTCCCACCGCGTCCGATTCCGGTACTCCTGCACCGTGATCGTCTTCACGTCGGTATCGGTGCGCCGGTCCAGGTTGCCCGAACTGGCGTGGTGGATCGCGTGGTTGTGCGCCCAGTCCCGCAGCGGCGTCAGCGTCAGTATCCCGGTCACGTGGCCGATCAGCCCGTTCATCCGGCGGCTGCGGAACAGCGTCCCGTGGCCGGCGTCGTGCATGATGATGAAGTTGCGGATGTTGAAGCCGGCCGCCAGCACCATCAGCGGCAGGCAGAGCGGATAGCTGATCGGCAGCAGGAACGCCGCCGCGGTCATGCACGCCACGAACGGCAGCACCGAGTTGCCGACGTTCCACAACGTGCGCGTCATCGACGGCTTGCGATACGGAGCGATGGCTGCGCGCAGCGATCGGAGGTCGTCCGCGCCCCACCCTGCGCCGCCATGCGGCGCCGCGGAACTCATGTCGCGGGCGAGTGTAACGGTTCCGCAACGGCGCGGCTACCCCCCCTCCGTCCGGCCCCAATCGGTCACCCTGTCCCGGCGCGCCCGCCGCCGGGTATCATGCGCGCATGACCCGATCCCACCGTGACCGCCGCCCGGCCGAGGCGCAACCGTGAAGCTGGCGCTCTCCGTACGGGTGGCGGAGGCGTTCGACGACAAGCGGCGCGCCACCGCCTCCCTGGCCGATCTTGCCCGGATCGCCACCGGCAACGGCTACGCGGCGCTCTGCATGCGCGCCTCGCAGCTCGGCACGCATACGCCGCCGGCCGAGGTGCGCCGCGCCCGACAGACCCTGGACGCAGCCGGACTGGCCGTGTCGATGGTGACCGGTGACTTCCCGATCCCGGAGAACGACGACCGGCGCGGCCCGGAGGCGCTGCGCGGCATCGGCCCCTACCTCGATCTGGCCGAGGCGTTGGGCGCCGACCTGCTGCGCGTCTGCATGAAGTCGGACGATGACGTCCCGCACGCGCGGCGCGCCGCCGATCAGGCGGCCGAGCGCGGCCTCCGTCTGGCGCACCAGTCCCATACCCGCAGCCTGTTCGAGGAGGTCGACCGGTCGCTGGAGGTGCTGGCGGCGATCGACCGGCCCAACTTCGGGCTGATCTACGAGCCGGCGAATCTCGACCACTGCGGTCAGGACTACGGGGCTCCGGCGATCGGCCGCCTTGCCCCGCACGTCTTCAACGTCTACCTGCAGAACCACCGTATCCACGGGCGCGGATCAGCTACCATGAATACTTGGTGCCGGGGACCGGTCGCGTTCGACCACGTGCCGATGTGGGAGGAGGGCGGCCTGCCCTTCGGCGCCATCCTGGCGGCGCTGGCCGACGCCGGCTACGACGGCTACGTGACCGTGCATCAGGCGTTCGCGGGTCTCAGCGGGCCTGGCGAGGCCGCCGCGCGGAGCGCCGCGTTCCTGCGTTCGGTCGCGCCCTTCGACTGACGGCCGCGCGTGGTCAGGTCGCGCGTCCGCCGCAAGTACGGTTCGACCCGGCAGCCGTCGGCCTGAGCCTCGACTCAACCGCGGCCGAACATCGGCATGCCGGTGGCCATCACCGTGATGGACGGCACGTTGGCGTCGAGCGGCAGCGAAGCGATGTAGAGCACCGCGTCGGCCACGTGCCGCACGTCGATGCGCGGCTCCGGCCGCAGCGAGCCGTCCGGCTGCAGGACGCCGTCGTCCATCCGTTCGGTCATCTCGGTCGCCGCGTTGCCGATATCGATCTGGCCGCAGGCTATGTCGAAGGCGCGTCCGTCCAGGTTGGTCGACCGGGTCAGGCCGGCCACCCCGAACTTGGCGGCCGTGTAGGCGGCGGCGTGCGGGCGCGGCACCTGCGCGGAGACCGAGCCGTTGTTGATGATGCGTCCGCCGCGCGGGCGCTGGCGCTTCATCAGCGCCATCGCCTGCCGGGTGCACAGGAAAGTCCCGGTGAGGTTGGTCTCGATCACCATTCGCCACTGGTCGACGGCCAGCTCGTCGGCCGGCACCGCCGACGTGTTGGCGCCGGCGTTGTTGAACAACAGATCGAGGCGGCCGAGATCCCGTCGGATCCGGTCGAACAGCGCCGCTACCGAGTCGGCGTCGGTGACGTCGGCGGGCGCCGCCAGCGCGCGTTCCGGGTCCTGCGCCTGCCGGGCGGTCTCCCGGAGCCGGTCGGCCCGCCGGCCGGCCAGGTAGACCGTGTAGCCGTGCCCGCAGAGCGCCAGCGCCGTCGCCCGCCCCACCCCGCTGCCGGCGCCGGTCACCAGCGCGACCGGCCGGCTCACGGCCGCCTCCGGCCGGCGCGGTTCACGGTGAGGTTCACAGCGCCGCGCCGTTGTTCTACGGTGCCCCTGACCCTGCCCGATGGATCGGTATGGTGGATGACAATCACGTGACGCACTTTATCGCCTTCGGCTACGTGCCGCTACGCGGCCTGTTCAGCCGCGGCGAGGCGGCCGCCCTGCGGGAGGAGTTCGACCGCCTCCTGCGCGAGGATTACCCCGATTTCGACGGCTCGCAGCCGCGCCAGGTCGCCCACGTCTGCGAACGCGGGGAGCGCCACGCGGCGCTGATCGGGGACGAACGGCTGCTCGACGTACCCCGCAAGATCCTGGGTCACGACTTCATCTACGAAGGTTCCGCGGCCGCCGCGCACGTCGGCGACACCCCCTGGCACGGCGGCAGCGGCGTGATCACCTGGGGCCTGCCGCACATCAAGGTCTCGATCTATCTGGACGACCTGACCGCCCGGAACGGCTGCCTGCGCGTCGTGCCGGGCGCCCACCGCAACTACCTGCGGCTGGTCGACCCGCGCTGGGCGCAGGCGCCCGACTACTACCTCCCGCTGCGCAACCGCAACACCAGGGACGACTTCCGGCCCTGGGGGCTGCGCCCGCAGGAGGTGCCGCACGTCCCGCTGGAGTCGAGCCTGGGCGACGTGCTGGTCTTCACCGAAGACCTTCCCCACGCCGCGTTCGGGGTCTCCGGCGTGCGGCGCCAGCTCGCCATCTCGTTCGTGGCCAATCCGGTCGACGACGAGCAGCGGCGCTGGCTCAAGCAGCGGCAGGCGTGCTCCGACGGCGAACTGCGCCCGCCGCGCAGCTTCATCGACAGCGACGATCCCCGCAAGCGCAAGATGGTGCAGCCGCTGGTCGACCTGGGCTTCGAGCCGCGCGACTGAGCGGACGGTCCGCCGGTCGGGTCAGAACGAACCCCGATAGCACGCCGGGTCGATCCGCACGCCGATCACGCTGGCGCCGGGCCGCTGCAGAGCGCGGGCCAGCTCCGCCCGCAGCTCGGCGGCGGCGCCGACCGTGACCGCCGGCAGACCGAACGCCGCGCCGATCCGGGCGGCGTCCGGAGCCGGAAACTCCGTGCCGAACGGCTCCGCGCCGGCGCGCCGCTGGTGCGCGCGGATCAGGTCGAGGGCGCCATCGACCAGCACCACCAGCAGCACCGGCGTCGACAGCCGCGCCAGGGTGGCAAGCCCGCCGGCGCACATGAGCAGGCCGGCGTCCCCGGTCACGCACAGCACCGGCGCGCGCCCGGCCAGCGCCGCGCCGGCCGCCGCCGCCGGTCCGAAACCCATGACCGACAACCCGTTGGAGACCAGATAGCGGTTGGGCAGCTCCGCGTCCCACTCCAGCGCGGCCAGGATCTTGTGCGAGCCGACGTCGGTGGCGACCACCGCATCCGGCGGCAGCGCCGCCCGCGCTTCCCGCAGGACCTCCTGCGGCGCGATCGTTCCGGCAGCCGCCCGGTCCGCCGCCGCGCGGCTGCGGCTGCGGCGCGCCTGCCGGTAGTGGGCGGCGCGCCGGGCTCCCCAGCTCCGGGGTTCGCGCAGACGCTCGGTCAGCTGCGCGAGGGTCGCGCCGACCGGGCCGATCAGCGCCTGCTCGGCCGCCGCCGCGCCGATCCGGTCACGCCGCGGCGCGACCCAGAGCACCGGCGCCGGCGCCGACCAGGGCAGCACCACCTCCACCACGTCCATGCCGACCGCGATCACCCGGTCCGCCTCCGCGATCAGATCGTAGCCGGGGTCGGTGCGGGTCAGGCCGATCGTCTCCGAGCCGAGCGGATGGGACGCCGGCAGC
The DNA here is from genome assembly GCA_965203515.1 of Spirochaetia bacterium. GTDB lineage: Bacteria > Spirochaetota > Spirochaetia > SZUA-6 > Bin103 > CATQHW01. The sequence goes on along the minus strand of OZ241907.1, from coordinate 1,044,044 downwards.
GCGCCCTTGGCCTTGGGAGTCGACAGGACCGGCGCGCCGAGCCGCTCGGCGAACCTGCGAAGCGCCCGGTAGGGCGCCTCCGGCTCCAAACCCAGCCCGGCGACCACCACCGGCCGCTCGGCGGCGGCCAGGCCGGCGGCGGCGCGGTCCAGGTCGGCCGGCACCACCTGCGGCGGCGCATCGACGGCGGAGGCGCCGCCGCCGTCGGCGGCCGGCTCCGCGTCGAGCCGGGCCACGTCGTTGGAGAGCTGCAGGTGGACGGGTCCCGGCACCCCGGCCGACGCGATGCGCAACGCCTCCGCTACGGTCTCGGCGGCGCCGGCCGGCGCGAGGTCCAGGGTCGCCTTGGTGATCGGCGCGAACAGCCGGTGCAGGTCGACGAGCTGGTGCGTGTGCCGGGGCTGCAATCCTGCCGGCATCTGCGCCGTGATCAGCAGCACCGGGCAGCGGTCCAGGAAGGCGTGCGCGATACCGGCGGTGCAGTTGACCGCCCCCGGTCCCAGGGTGGTCAGGCAGACGGACGGCCGGCGGGTGAGCTGCGCGGCGGCCGACGCCATGAAGGCGGCGGCGTTCTCATGCTCGCTCAGCACGAAGCGGACGCCGGTCCGCCGCAACGCTTCCAAGAGGTGGACGTTCTCGCCGCCGGGCAGACCGAACACGGTGTCGATGCCGGCCGCCTGCAGGCCGCCGGCGACCGCGGCCGCCACCGAGGTGCGATGCGGCATGGTCAGTGGATCATCGCCAGTTCCTCGAAGATCGGCTGCATGCCGCGGCCGCCGGCCATCGCCTCCATCTCCGCGTCGGACGGACGCGCTCCGGGCGCCTCCGCCGCCTGCAGCACCAGCCGCAGCAGGTCGAGGTCGGCCATCGTGTTGATGAACGCCGGCGCGAAGCTCAGGGCGTAGGCCACGGCGCGCGCGATGTCCTCCGGCGCGGCCAGCGGCTCGTACCAGGGGCCGCGCTCGCGCTCGCGCCCCGCCCACGGCCGCCGCGCCGTCGACTTGATGATCTGCACCGCCACGCCGCGGCGGTCGCACACCGCCTTGAGCGCGTCGAAATCGGCGCGGTAGCGCCGGTCGCGAGCCAGGACGAAGTTCATCGGCAGCAGCACCGCGTCGAACGGGAAGCGTTCCAGGCTGCGCAGGTGCATGCGCGGCGCCGCCAGCCCGTGGCCGGTGACCCCGATGAAGCGTACGTGCCCGCGCTCGCGCGAGTCGACCAGCGCTTCCAGCGCGCCGCCGGCGCCCATCGCGGCGGCCCAGTCCTCCTCCGCCGTCAGGCTGTGCAACTGGATGAGGTCGATCGCATCGCTGCGCAGCCTGCGGCGGGAGAGCTCCACCTGCTCGCGGGCGCCCGCCGCGGTCCGCGCGCCGGTCTTGGTGGCCAGGAAGAAGCGGTCGCGGTGCCGCTCCATCCAGCCGCCGATCAAGGTCTCCGAGTTGCCGCCGCCGTAGCCGTGCGCGGTGTCGATGTGGTTGACGCCGTGCCGGAACAGCAGGTCGAGGGCGCGCTCCGCATCCGCCTCGGTCGAGGTCGGCTTGAACGCCGCCCCGCCGAACAGGGTCAGCGTGCTGTGATGGCCGGTGCTGCCGAACGGTCTGGTCCGAATCATGGTGGCGGCCTATGATCCCACCGATGTCAGTCAACGTCGAGTTCGTGGGCCACGCCTGCTTTCGCATCTGGATCGACGGCCGCCCGGCGATCGTCACCGACCCCTATCCGCCCGCCCGGCTCGGCCTGCCGCCGCTGGAGCCGCTGGCCGCCGATACCGTCATCGTCAGCTCGCTCACCGACGAGGCGCACTCCGCGGTCGAGTCGGTAGCCGGCAGCCCGCGCGTGATCAACGCGCTGGACGCCGCCCGCGGCCGGTCCGCGGCGATCGGCGGCGAGCCGGTCGTCACCGTGGAAGCGACGGAGGCGCGCGATCATCCGCGCGGCCCGCAGGACAACGCCCTGTACGCCTTCAAGGCCGGCGGCCTGTGGCTGATGCACATGGGCGACCTGGGCTACGAGCTGACCGCGGCGGAGCTGGCGCCGTTCGCCGGCAAGTGCGACGCGCTGTTCGCGCTGGCCGGACAGAAGCTGACCCCGAAGTTCGCCGAGCTGGACCGCATGTTCGAGGCGCTGGCGCCCCGCTGGGTGCTGCCGATGCACTACGAGCTGCCGCCGCTCGGCTTCGGCATGACGCCGGTCGAAGACTTCCTGGCGCACCGCTCGCACGACCCGCTGGTGCGACCGCGCCATCACACGATCGAGCTGCCGCTGCCATCCTTCAAGGCCGGCCACCCGACCCTGGTGGTGCTGGAGCCGTCCGGCTACACCCCGGACTGACCGCCGAGCTGCCGCCGATGCTCGACTACGGCCCGGTATCCCTGTTCAACACCTTCGGCTACCTGCGCCTGCCCGGCGTGTTCAGCGCCGGCGAGGTCGAACGCTTCGCCGCCGAGTTCGACGCGGTCGCCGCGGCCGTCGCCGCCGCGGCCCCGGACGAGGACGGCTGGCGGCCCGTTTCGCCCTGGGGCAGCCGGGACGACCTGGGCCTGCGGCTGCTGACCGACGAGCGCATCGCCGACCTCCCGCGCAAGCTCCTGGGCTTCGGATCGCTGCCGCTGCACGTGCGCTGTCGCCGGCTGACGGAGGACCTGCCGTGGCAGGGCGGCGGCGAGCTGCCGCCCTGGCCGTTGCAGCGCGTCACGGTCGCCGTGGCCCTGGACCGGGCCGGCGCCCGGGACGGCTGCCTGCGCTTCGTGCCGTGCTCGCACCGCAACTACCTGCGCCTGCTCGACCCGCGCTGGCAGCAGGCGCCGGACTACCTGTACGGCCTGCGCAACCCGCAGATGCGGTGGGACCACAACGCCCTGGGCGTCACCGATGAACGGCTGCCGGCGTTCCCGGCGCCCACGGAGCCGGGCGACGTGGTGGTCTACGCGCCGGACGTCCTGCACGCGGCGCTGGGCGTCCGCGAACCGCGCCGGCTGATCGAGGTCTCCTATGCGGCCGAGCCGCGCACGGGAGCGCAGATACACTTCCTCCGCGAGCGCGACGCCTGCTCCCGCGGCGAGTTCCGGATGCCGCCGGCGGTCGCGGCGAGCGCCGACCCGGCGCTGCGCGACCTGGCCGCTCGCTGGAGCGCGCTGGGCTTCGAGCCGGCGGCCGCGCCGCCGGAGGCAGCCCGGTGCTGAGCGCCGACCAGGCCGCGCTCTTCCAGGCGTTCGGATTCCTGCACCTGCGGCGGGCGTTCGACGCCGATGAGACCGCGTTCATCGAGCGCGAGTTCGACGCGGCGATCCGCCGCTCCGGCGTCGACCCCGACACGACGGCGGTCGCCGGCGCCGACCCGGCGTCCTCGCGGGAGCTGCGCGACTGGTTCCTGGCCCACGACCTGATCCACGACATCGCCGGCACGCTGCTCGGCGAGCGGTTCCAGCTCGAGGGGTTCAACTGCGGCATCTACGGTTCCGATTCGCCGTGGCACGCCGATTCGGCGGTGATCCGCTGGCCGTTGCGCCACATCAAGATCGCGCTCTACCTCGATTCGCTGGACGGCGACAGCGGCGCGTTGCGGGTGATCCCCGGCACGCATCGGGACTGGCTCTGGGTAGGCGACCCGATCTGGCACGACGTGCCGGACTACTTCTTCGGGCTCAAGAACCGCGACGTCATCTGGCAGCACCCGCCGTTCGGGCTCGCCCCGGAGGAGGTGCCGCACCAGGCGCTGGCGACCGAGCCGGGCGACGTGCTGGTCTTCCCGGAGAACCTGCTGCACTGCGCGTTCGGCACCCGGTTCCCGCGGCGCCAGATCGCCATCTCCTTTCTGCAGTTCCCGTGGCGGGAGGATCAGGTGATCCACCTCAAGGCGCGCGCGGCGATGATGCCGGACGGCGCCTATCAGCCCCGCTCCCTGCTCACCCACCGGAACCCCCGGTTGCGGGCGATGGTGACCGGCCTGCAGGGGCTCGGCTTTCCCGAGGGAGGACCCGACACGTGATCGGCACCGAAGACGTCTGGCACTTCATCGCCTTCGGCTTCCTGCCGCTGCCCGGCCTGCTCACCCGTGACGAGGCGCTGGCGATCCGCGCGGCGCTCGAACGGCTCGGCCGCGAGCGCGGGCAGGTGCCGGACGATACCGCCGGAGACGGAGAGGGCGGCGGCATCGGCGACGTGGCGGCGGTCGACGAGCGCGTCCGCGCCTTGATGCTGGATGATCGGGTGTACGACATCCCGGCGAAGATCCTGGGCCACGACTTCACCTACGAAGCCTCGGACGCGCAGTGGCACGTGGGCGATACCCCGTGGCATGGCGCCAGCGGCGTCGTGCGGAAACCGCTCGCCACGATCAAGGTCTCGTTCTATCTGGACGACCTGGACGAGACCAACGGCTGCCTGCGCATCGTTCCCGGCGGGCACCGCAACCTGCTCGAGTCGATCGACTCCCGGTGGGTCGGCGTGCCGGACTATCTGTTTCCGATCCGCAACCGCACCCTGCAGGCGGAACTGCCGTGGGGGATCGCCCCGCAGGACGTGCCGCACCTGCCGCTGCCGTCGCGGCTGGGCGACGCGTGCGTGTTCACCGAGGACCTGCCGCACGCGGCGTTCGGCGCCGCGGGCGTGCGCCGTCAGCTCTCGTTCGCGTTCATGGCGAACCCGATCTCCGGCCACCAGAAGCGCTGGGTGAAGCGCCGCAACGCCATGGGCGCCAGCACCGCGCCGCGCGCGTTCGCGGAGTCGGAAGACCCGCGGCTGCGCAAGATGATCGCGCCGCTGCTGGCGCTCGGTATCGAGCCGAGCTGAGCCGCCGATTCGTTCCGAGCCTACGACGGCCCGAACGCCGCGCGGCCGATGCGCTGCAGCGGCGTGGGGGCGCCCTCCTCCGCCGGCGTGCTGGCGGCCGCGTCGTAGGCGAATACGACGACGCCTCCGACGTCCTGCGCGCGGGCGTGCTCGATCTGCCACAACGTCGCGTCGACCGGGTTCTTGTAGGCGCCGACGCCGATCCAGACCCGCTCGCGCGCCGGGGCCGACACGCGCGCCACGTCGACCCAGCCGGTGAAGAGATCCGGATCGGTCGTGTACGCCATCGGCACCGCCACGTCCAGGATGCCGTCGGCCAACCATCCCCACCACGACTGAAAGTAGTACGTGCGAGCGTGCTGCGGGTCGGCCTTGACCGCCGCGGAGACGATCAGATCGGGGCACACCTCCTTGACGGAGCGGTAGACGCGCCGCACCAACGCCGAGACCTGCTCGCGCCGGAACTGGTCCCAGAGATCGCCCAGCGCGTCGGCCAGCGCGTACGGGTCGCTTGCGGACGCCGCGGTCAGGTCGGCGTAGCGCTCGGCCGGCACGAGCGGCCTGACCCACGCGCGGAACCGGTCGAGCGCGCCGCGCGAGTAGTCGAACTCCGGGGACGGCAGCCGCACGTAGTCGAAGTGGATGCCGTCCAGGTCGTACCGGGTGGTCAGTTCGATCCACACCGCCTCCACCCGCTCGTGCACCTGCGGATGCGAAGGGCTGGTGTACAGCCCCTCGAACCGGGCCGTGTTGGCTCTGGCGTGCCGGATGAGGAGCCGCAGGTAGGCGGGGTCGCGCGGGTCGCGGTCGTACAGATCGCGGCCAAGGCTGCGCGGCACCGCCAGCCAGTCGGGATCGGTGTTCACCAGATGCGCAGGGCTGCGCGGCGGGTCGACCGGCCCCCAGATCAGGTGCGTGTTCACCCACGCGTGCACGGCCATGCCGCGCGCGTGCGCTTCGTCGATGACGATCTGCAGCGGATCGAACGGGGGGGCGTTGGCCAGCAGCTCGGCGCGTGGCTCCAGACTCGACGCGTACAGAGCGTCTCCGCGGCCGCGCACCTGCACCAGCAACGTGTTGAAGCCGCTGCCGGCCGCCTCCGCCACCATCGCCCGCACCGCTTCGGGTCTGGAGAGCGCGTAGCGGACCACCCAGAGCGCGCGCACCTCATCGAACCGCCGCGCGCCGCCGGTGTCGAAGCCGGCGGCGCGCCCTGCCGGCGCCGCCGCGGCCAGGGCTGCGGCCGCCAGCGCCGCGACCAGCGCGACGGCGCCCCGGACGGCGATTCCAGGATTTCTCATGTCGTGATGATGGCCGATAACCGGTCGATGCGGAAAGCGCGGACGGCGGCGGTTGCGCGCGGCGCCGCGGCCATGCGACGCTGCCGCATCAGCGTAGTCGAAACGCCGGCCGTCGCCGGCGTCGTGGCATCGTGACCCGATTGGCCGCGGGCGCATGACAAGACAGGCCAGGAGGTGGGCATGAAGTCCACGACGTTCGGTTCGATGATCGCCGCGGCGCTGCTGCTGACCGGGACGGTGGCGTGCCAGAACAGTCCGACCACGGTGCCGGAGCACACCCACGATACCGCTCCGGCGCACTCCCACGCGCTGCAGGAGCTTGGCCCCTACCGCGTCACGGGACAAGAACTATACGCCGGCAAGAAGCTCCCTCCGACCGTGGACGAGGACCGCCTGGTGCGCGTCGAGGTGAGCGCGGATAAACGGATTTGGTTTTCAGCTCCATGGACCATCTATTTTACCGATGTGAGCCTCCCCGCGCTCATCGACTACACTATCGAAGACAGCCGTATAACGGTCTATTGCAGATTTTTCAACGCCAACTCATGCGGACCCGCACGTGACCACCATTTCCGAATCTATATCTCCGGCGCCGAGGAGCCGTCGAACTGAGGGCACGTCGCATTCAAGCTCCGACCGTCGGGGCGTCAAAACATGCCGCCACGTCGGCGACCAGGTCGGGGAGCAGCGGCGACCGCGCCGTTGCTCCGCGCCGGTACACGCCATGCTCGACGTACGCGCCGTCCTGCAGCGTGAGCACCCCGATCGTCTCAGCGCGCGGGTCGGCGATCCAGTACTCGGCGATGCCCGCCTCCGCGTAGTCCATGCGTTTCTCCACCAGGTCCCGAGCAGGATCGTCCGGACTGACCACCTCCGCCACCAAGTCCGCCCCAAGCCAGTAGGGACTCCGGCAGCGCGGATCCGCACGATTTCGCAGCAGCAGAAGATCGGGCTCGCGAAACTTGCCGGCGCGGATGCGCATGCGCAACGGAGCGACCATCACGACGCCGCCGCGCGGCTGGAGGTAGCCGTGGAACAGGCCGTAGAGGAACAGAAGCACGGCCTGGTGCTCGAAGGTGGGCATCGGCAATTCCTGTACGTGGCCGTCAGTGAACTCGATCAGACGATTGCCGTGGTCGGTGAGCCACAGATAAGCAGACTCGCTCCAGGCGCCTTGTGGCGGCAAGATGTCGCGCACCAGAGCGTTCAGCGCCTCCTGGGAGGTCGGCGCTGCCAGCGCAGGTTCGGCGGTGGTCATGGTTTACGTTCCTACCCTCTCGACTGCCCGGAACATACCCCAAACCTTCAACCTAGGTCAATGGCCCTTCGGCAGTCGGACCCGAAGTCGAACTGAGCCTGCAGCACGGAAGTCCGATTTTCTGATGTCGCCGGTGGGATCTGGTGGCTGGATCGGCCGATCGTGCCGGCCGAAATCAAGGCACCTTGCCTACCTGCTCACTTGCTTACCACAAGGCCGCCCCGGGCACGTGTGCATCGGCGGCATCGCCGCCGACTATGTCCGCGCCGCCCGCGAGGCGGCCTCCCGCGGCGAACGGGACCGCGCCGAGGACCTGGCCGCGCACGCCGTCATCGAGGCAGATGCCTACGGCCCTGCCACCGCCCGCGAGGCGCTCGCGCGCGCATGTGCATGAGACCACTGCCCGCGTGGCCGCCGAGGTGCGCCGCGCCAAGGAGGGCCGCGGCGCGTAGGGAACGTCGGGGGGAGAGCCGGCAGCCGGTCCTCTCCCCCGACACGGCATCGGCTCTCATACGCTACTTGAAGGGCTTTGGGCGACTTATCGGGCGGTCGAAGTCCGGCTGCGCCTGTTCCTCGTCGAAGACATACCAGCCGCCGCGGGCGTGGACGGCCAAGCTGCCGTCCGGCCGCCGCACCATCAAGTCCCAATGCTCCGGCGGCAGGGGCTGCTGCAGGAGCTCCTCGAGGGTGGGGCGGCGGCGGCGGCGATAGGGGCGCCCGTGGTAGTCGCTGTCTACGTTCTCTTCAGCCATCCGACCCGCTCGAACAGCATATCGAACTGCAGCGCGATCGGCAAGAACTCCGCATACGGCCATTGGCGGAGTGACACGAGGTCTGAGTCGTCCCCGAGATCATCGTCGGCCAGCCGAGCTTCAATGAGGCCGGGGGATTTCTCCCCCGGAAACCGACGTGGGCCGCCGCGGGAGCATGCACAGCCTCGGACCGCTTCAATGAGGCCGGGGGATTTCTCCCCCGGAAACATGTCCCAGGCCGAAGACCGATGCCACCGCATCGGACAGGCTTCAATGAGGCCGGGGGATTTCTCCCCCGGAAACTTCCACGGCCGCGTTCGGTCGACGGCGTATCGGAAGTGCTTCAATGAGGCCGGGGGATTTCTCCCCCGGAAACGGTCAGAGGGTCCGGCGGCGCCGCCGGGTCAGACATCGCTTCAATGAGGCCGGGGGATTTCTCCCCCGGAAACCTCCAGCGAGATGCCGGCTCACGTCCACGGCCAGCCGACGCTTCAATGAGGCCGGGGGATTTCTCCCCCGGAAACAAGGGGCGGGTGGCGTCCGGCGCCAGTCTCTCGACCACGCTTCAATGAGGCCGGGGGATTTCTCCCCCGGAAACGGGGCGTCGATCCAGCGCCGGCGGACCCCGGGGCGCTAGCTTCAATGAGGCCGGGGGATTTCTCCCCCGGAAACTGTCGCCTGTCCGGTGCGCGCGCGCCACGTGCCGGGCGCGCTTCAATGAGGCCGGGGGATTTCTCCCCCGGAAACCGCGGCTGTGAAGGTAGACAGGATCACGGCTGCCATGCTGCTTCAATGAGGCCGGGGGATTTCTCCCCCGGAAACTTCGGCATCGAGGGGCAGACCGGCGCCTGGGACGATCCGCTTCAATGAGGCCGGGGGATTCTCCCCCGGAAACGCCGACAAGGCCAAGGGCGCGCTTCACGGCGCCGAGGCGGAGTTGCTTCAATGAGGCCGGGGGATTTCTCCCCCGGAAACGCACCACGCCCCGCCGCTTGCCGGCCCTCACTTCCCCGATGCTTCAATGAGGCCGGGGGATTTCTCCCCCGGAAACAGCCTGGAGGCGTCGGGGGTGGACTTCGCCGCCGCCTCGCTTCAATGAGGCCGGGGGATTTCTCCCCCGGAAACAGCCGTGGATCATCGTCTTCCGACCGCTCGGCACAGACGCTTCAATGAGGCCGGGGGATTTCTCCCCCGGAAACTTGGCAGTGGCCGCAATCACCGACGCGAAGATCGGCGCGGCGCTTCAATGAGGCCGGGGGATTTCTCCCCCGGAAACAGCCGTGGATCATCGTCTTCCGACCGCTCGGCACAGACGCTTCAATGAGGCCGGGGGATTTCTCCCCCGGAAACGAGCGGCTGCAGGTGGCGCACAAGCTGATCGAGGAGTGCATGCTTCAATGAGGCCGGGGGATTTCTCCCCCGGAAACGCCGTGCGGCGGCAGATCGAGGCGGACTACCGGGTGATGCTTCAATGAGGCCGGGGGATTTCTCCCCCGGAAACGTGCGGTGGCGGTGCAGTTTGCCGCTGGCAACCGGCTTCAATGAGGCCGGGGGATTTCTCCCCCGGAAACCCACGTCGTCGATCGTCGTCGTGGCGGCGACGGCCTGCATGCTTCAATGAGGCCGGGGGATTTCTCCCCCGGAAACCAGCGTCCACCATTGAACAAACCATTGCTTCAATGAGGCCGGGGGATTTCTCCCCCGGAAACGTGGGCGACCAGGCGCGACCGCACCACCGGGGACAGCGGCTTCAATGAGGCCGGGGGATTTCTCCCCCGGAAACAAGGTAGGCGCTTTACGAGCGTCAAGCGGTTGCGCAAAGCTTCAATGAGGCCGGGGGATTTCTCCCCCGGAAACATCGTCCTGATCCTCGCCGTCGCCGGCATCCGGCCCCGCCATGCTTCAATGAGGCCGGGGGATTTCTCCCCCGGAAACTCGAAGGAGGGGGAGACGGTGAAGGTCAAGCTCGAAGGGCTTCAATGAGGCCGGGGGATTCTCCCCCGGAAACTCAAAGCCAAGTGGGACGAGTCGTTCATCGGCAAAGCAGTGCTTCAATGAGGCCGGGGGATTTCTCCCCCGGAAACCGCCTCGCGGTCCCACGGCAGCGAGCCGCGCGGCGTGCGCTTCAATGAGGCCGGGGGATTTCTCCCCCGGAAACGCGATACATGGGGTCCCGGCGACGGCCGCATGACCTTGCTTCAATGAGGCCGGGGGATTTCTCCCCCGGAAACCGCTCGGCCGCGGAATATGCGACCACGATAGGAGGGCTTCAATGAGGCCGGGGGATTTCTCCCCCGGAAACCGTCCTGGATGAATTCTCGCGTCAGGTCGATGAATTTCGCTTCAATGAGGCCGGGTGATTTCTCCCCCGGAAACCCGGTCCGCGGCCGAGTACAAGACACAGATCGGCGGTAAAGCTTCAATGAGGCCGGGGGATTTCTCCCCCGGAAACATGCGCAACTACCGAATGCATATCGAGTCTTTGCAACAGCTTCAATGAGGCCGGGGGATTTCTCCCCCGGAAACCCTCTCCAGGTCGGGCAGCCCGTCACCGCAGCCAGGTCGCTTCAATGAGGCCGGGGGATTTCTCCCCCGGAAACTGCCGGGGCTCAGCTACTTCGGCGTCAGCGCCCCGCTGCACGACGTCGCTTCAATGAGGCCGGGGGATTTCTCCCCCGGAAACTCTACAAGACGCTGAACCGCATCGTGGGACCGGCCTGCTTCAATGAGGCCGGGGGATTTCTCCCCCGGAAACTGGACGGCGTGCAGACCGTGAAGCGGTAGCCGAGCCGCCAGATGCTTCAATGAGGCCGGGGGATTTCTCCCCCGGAAACCCAATCATTGTTGGGTCTTCAGGCTTTCGTGTGGACGAGGTGGTCACGGCCGACACCGGCAGGGTAGAGGTCAAGGCCGCCGAGGTGAAAGTAGATGGCGTTGCGGAACCTCTGCCGGTTGCGAAAGCCGCGCGCTGCGTACTTCAACCTCTGCACCCCCGCGTTGATCGACTCCGCCCGCGCGTTGCTCACCCCCTGCACCACCGCCGTCACGATCCCTTCCAGATGACGCTTGACCATCCGCGCTACCCGCTTGACCGGCTCCAGACGACACCGGATCGCCGACCGGTACCACGCCTGCCACGCCTTGCGCGCCTGGAGTTGTCCCGGTTTGGTGGACGGGTAACCTCTGATGTGCACAACCCCGTCGCAGAGGAACAGTCCTCGCGATGGCGTTGGCCGTCAAGCCGATCGTCATGCTGCTGCCTCGGCTTCGTCGGCCTCGAAGGCAACCGGCGACCGGTAGCCCAGTGCCGAGTGGCGCCGGCGCCGGTTGTAGAACCCCTCGATGAACTCGAATACCGCCATGCGCGCTTCGGCCCGACCGCCGAACCGGTGACGATCCAGTAACTCGCACTCCAGCGTCGCAAAGAAGCTCTCGCACAGCGCGTTGTCATACGCATCGCCCACCGAGCCGGTCGACGGTCTCACTCCGGCCTGCCGGCACCGCTGCCCGAAGGCGATCGACGTGTACTGCGCGCCCTGGTCGCTGTGGTGCACCACGCCCTGCGGCCGACGCCGCCAGATCGCCATGTTCAGCGCATCCAGGACCAGTTCGGTCCGCAGGTGCGCGGCCATCGACCAGCCGACCACGCGCCGACTCCACGCATCAAGCACCACCGCCACGTACAGAAATCCCGCCCACGTCGTCACATAGGTGATATCGGCCACCCACAACCGATCCGCCTCGGTCGCCGCGAAGTTCCGCTCTACCAAGTCTGGGGCTACCCGCTCCGCTCGCTGCTCGCGCGTAGTCGTGCGCGTCGTACGCCGGCGGCTCACCCCCGCGATCCCGGCGCGCCGCATCAGTCGCCCGACCCGCTTCGCGCTGACCCGTTCGCCGGCTGCCTGCAACTCCGCGTGTATCCGCAGCCGGCCGTACACCTCGCGGTTGGCGGTCCAGACCTCCTTGATGCGCCCCATCAACTGCGCGTCCCGCCGCGCTCGCGCCGACGGCCTGCGGCGCACCCATGCGTAGTAGCCGCTGGGGGAGAGACCCAGCACCTGGCAGAGGGTGCGCACCGGCCACGTGGCCTGATTCGCCTTCACGAACCGGAATCCCGCTCCGGGATCGAGTCGCTCTCCCGTGCGAACCAAGCCGCTGCTTTTTTAAGATGTCACGCTCGATCCGTAGCTGCTTGTTCTCGCGGCGCAGGCGGCGCAACTCCTGACGTTCCTCACCGATGAGCCCGTCGCTGCGCTGCCCGGCGTCGCGCTCGTCCTGCGCGACCCAGTTGCGGATCGAGCCGGCAGACGGCTCAAACTCCTGCGCCAGGTCCTCCGGCGTGCGGCCGGCACGGATCAGCTCGACCATCTGCTGGCGGTACTCCTGTGGATACGCTTGATGCGTTCTCGCCATCGTATTCCCTCCTCTCGTCCTCACTCTTGATGTGTCCACGAAAGCGGGTCAACTCCACGCCCACCCGCGAGAGCGGTACTTCCACAGCGTCATCGCATGTTCCTTGTAGCCCCAGGCGCGCGCGGTCTGCAGCGCGCTGTCCCGCAAGTCAGCGAACTGCCGCCAACGCTCGGCATCCATGTGCTCGGGGTTGGTCAGCCACGCATAGCGGCTGCCCTTCAGCCGATCATCACCGCTGCCGGCCAGCCGGCGGCTCTCGGCTCGCCGTACCTGGTCAACGGCGTTGCCGAGGTGCCGGGCGACGTGAAACTTGTCGAACGCGATCTTGAGCTCCGCGTCCGGCACGTAGGCGGCGGTCGCGATGATGTACGGCTCCCACATGTCCATGGCGACCGTCTCGACAGCAGCCAACTGCTCATGGTCAAACTGCTGGTAGAACTCCTCCAACACCTCCTTGCGGCGGCCATCGGCCACGTGCACGACGTGCCCGTCCAGATCGTTGATCACCGTCACGTACTCATGGCGCTTCTGAAACGACGTCTCGTCCACGCCGATCCGCGGCGGCAGCTGCACCTCGCGCCGCTGTAAGCCGCGGTGCACCGCGCGCTGCATCACTCCGTCGACCTCGTCCCAGCTGAGCCGCATCTGCTGCGCCACCGCCGCGATCGTGGCGTGCTGCAGCCAGTCGATCACGACCGCCTCGCACAGCGCGGTCAGCCGCGAGCGGCCTTCGCTCCACGGCACCTCGATCTGCTTGACCCCGTGCTGCCGGCACTGAGACCGCGGTACGTCGGCGGCCAGAACCGTGCGGTACTGGCAGGTGTCCAGATGGCGCCACCGCCGTTGCCTGCTGTCGTAGCGGCGCGCGGCTTGGCCGCAGCGCGGGCAGGTGAGCGGCCCGCCGTGCTCGACGTGGACCACGATCTCGCCCTGCTGAAGGTTCAGTTCGACGTCGGCCACTCGCCACGGTGCCTCGACGCCCAGAATCCTGCCGTACAGTTCCTTGTCACGCATGGCGCCAGCGTAGCCTTGCTGGCGGCGCCACCGCCACCGTCAGGGCGCCCTACCCACACGAAACCCGGAAGCCCCTCATTGTTAGTCGCCGTGACGACCACGTTGTTGCAGCTTCAATGAGGCCGGGGGATTTCTCCCCCGGAAACTGTCGATCCCGAAGATCGGGGCTCCGTTCGTCTCGTCGTATTTGTTGCTTCAATGAGGCCGGGGGATTTCTCCCCCGGAAACAGGCCTACGAGCTCGTGTCCGCCGCGCACGTTGACGCTTCAATGAGGCCGGGGGATTTCTCCCCCGGAAACGTCCGTGCCGTCGTCGGTCAACTCCACGTCGCAGGCGGCGACGCTTCAATGAGGCCGGGGGATTTCTCCCCCGGAAACTAGCAGCACGCCGCCGGCGTGGACGGCCGACGGCCGACGCTTCAATGAGGCCGGGGGATTTCTCCCCCGGAAACTCGGAAACTTCGTCAACGTGCAGCAGAGGCATTCAGGCTTCAATGAGGCCGGGGGATTTCTCCCCCGGAAACGCATTGAACAAGCTGTGCCCCTGCGTTCCGTCAGCCTTGCTTCAATGAGGCCGGGGGATTTCTCCCCCGGAAACTCATACTGTCATCCTATCACTTTTCACCGTTTGTGTGCTTCAATGAGGCCGGGGGATTTCTCCCCCGGAAACCGTACCGGGCTACGGGCGGCTCCTACCCTTGACCGTCTCCGCTTCAATGAGGCCGGGGGATTTCTCCCCCGGAAACCCGGCTCCCCGACTGACAAATCAGCCTTCGTGCGTAAGCTTCAATGAGGCCGGGGGATTTCTCCCCCGGAAACGCGCCTTGGTTGATGTTCGTGACGGCTGCCGCCTGGCCTCGCTTCAATGAGGCCGGGGGATTTCTCCCCCGGAAACTTCTGTTTCTCCTTTGGTCTATAAAGTTGATTCCTCTGCTTCAATGAGGCCGGGGGATTTCTCCCCCGGAAACCCCTTTGGCCTCGCTCGACGACGACACGCCGATCGCCGCGCTTCAATGAGGCCGGGGGATTTCTCCCCCGGAAACTCAACAAGCTCTTCCAGGAGGGCCGGAAGGTCGGCCGCGCTTCAATGAGGCCGGGGGATTTCTCCCCCGGAAACTTGCAGGGGTCTGCGGACGGCGACAAGGCCAAGGGCGACAAGGCGCTTCAATGAGGCCGGGGGATTTCTCCCCCGGAAACAGGCAAGATCGCGTCGATCTCGACGACGATCGCCTACGCGCTTCAATGAGGCCGGGGGATTTCTCCCCCGGAAACGGCGATGTCGCACATCGACGAGGGCGTCTTCGGGCTGCTGCTTCAATGAGGCCGGGGGATTTCTCCCCCGGAAACATACCACTCTAGTAGCGTGGGCTTGTGGTCGGCCGTCCGTGCTTCAATGAGGCCGGGGGATTTCTCCCCCGGAAACCTTGAAATTCTGCGCCGAATTATTGCTCACGCGCCAGCTTCAATGAGGCCGGGGGATTTCTCCCCCGGAAACCCCCGGATGCAAATTCTTTTCGGGAAAATCACGAAAAGCTTCAATGAGGCCGGGGGATTTCTCCCCCGGAAACTGCAGGTGCGGCAGGTCCGGGTCGCCGGTCAGCACGTCCAGGCTTCAATGAGGCCGGGGGATTTCTCCCCCGGAAACATGGATATGCCGTCTTCGATGGCATCCATACTACTTGTCGCTTCAATGAGGCCGGGGGATTTCTCCCCCGGAAACCTGAACAGCCTGTCAGAAATACCGCAAACTACTTGAGCTTCAATGAGGCCGGGGGATTTCTCCCCCGGAAACACCGTCACCTTTGACGACGGCGAGACCTACGCCGGCTGCTTCAATGAGGCCGGGGGATTTCTCCCCCGGAAACAGTCAACTCCGATCACGAAAAAAACGTTGGTAACGTTATGCTTCAATGAGGCCGGGGGATTTCTCCCCCGGAAACCCAGCTTCTCTGTACTGGACACGGCCATCTGCCAGCTTCAATGAGGCCGGGGGATTTCTCCCCCGGAAACTGCTCTGGAATATCACGGACAACGGCGCGCTGAACATGCTTCAATGAGGCCGGGGGATTTCTCCCCCGGAAACGCGCTGATGGCCGCTGCCGTCACCGATCTGCAGTGGTAGCTTCAATGAGGCCGGGGGATTTCTCCCCCGGAAACTGAGACGTCAATTGCTGCAACGGTGCGCACGCCATAATACGCTTCAATGAGGCCGGGGGATTTCTCCCCCGGAAACCGCCGTACCGAGCACGTCCGCCGCATCACCGCCGAACATCTGCTTCAATGAGGCCGGGGGATTTCTCCCCCGGAAACCTAGCTGAACGAATCGATATTGTCCGCCTGTACTGGTCATGCTTCAATGAGGCCGGGGGATTTCTCCCCCGGAAACTCAATGAGACCTCGCTCCACCAAGCGCAACGCAAGATTGGGCTTCAATGAGGCCGGGGGATTTCTCCCCCGGAAACACCCTTGGCCTGTGGGTGGAATCAGATAATAACGGGTCGCTTCAATGAGGCCGGGGGATTTCTCCCCCGGAAACGTCTGGGATCGGGTTGAACAGGTAGTCCA
This sequence comes from Spirochaetia bacterium, assembly GCA_965203515.1. Taxonomy (GTDB): domain Bacteria; phylum Spirochaetota; class Spirochaetia; order SZUA-6; family Bin103; genus CATQHW01. The sequence continues at coordinate 1,027,951 of OZ241907.1, read as the reverse complement.
CCGCCAGGCTTCAATGAGGCCGGGGGATTTCTCCCCCGGAAACTGGAGTATCCGCCTGGCAGGACAAGATGGTCGAGGCGCTTCAATGAGGCCGGGGGATTTCTCCCCCGGAAACGCGCGGAGCACCGGGCGCAGCGGCAGCCGGAGGTGGAGCGTGCTTCAATGAGGCCGGGGGATTTCTCCCCCGGAAACCCGGAGCTGGCCGCGAAGGGCTGGGGCGCCAAGAAGGTGCTTCAATGAGGCCGGGGGATTTCTCCCCCGGAAACGCCCCCCCTTCGCTGCGCCCCGATCGTCTGCCATTCCGTCCACGCTTCAATGAGGCCGGGGGATTTCTCCCCCGGAAACTTCCCATGCCGGCATTGTCCTGGCCGGTCTGAGCCTTGTGCTTCAATGAGGCCGGGGGATTTCTCCCCCGGAAACCCCAGGTATTCCGTATACTCAAGGTAGGAGGGTTGAATGCTTCAATGAGGCCGGGGGATTTCTCCCCCGGAAACTACCCAACACGTGTTGGGCTCGGTTGACGCTGTACCCGCTTCAATGAGGCCGGGGGATTTCTCCCCCGGAAACCGATTGGCCGTCCGCGTCCATCGTGCTATGCACTCATCGCTTCAATGAGGCCGGGGGATTTCTCCCCCGGAAACGCGTGCAGCAGCCGCGACGAGCTGACGCCGGATAATCTGCTTCAATGAGGCCGGGGGATTTCTCCCCCGGAAACCTATCTCGACACACGCTGGGAGGACCCGGAGTCGACCGCTTCAATGAGGCCGGGGGATTTCTCCCCCGGAAACAGATCAGAGCACCAGACGTGACTGCAGCACCTGCCGCTTCAATGAGGCCGGGGGATTTCTCCCCCGGAAACCCGCAGCGAAGTCATACACCAAAGCAATACTTGACAAGATTCTTGCTTCAATGAGGCCGGGGGATTTCTCCCCCGGAAACCGCCGGGGGGGAGCCAGCGCGTCCGCCCGCTCGAGTCTCGCTTCAATGAGGCCGGGGGATTTCTCCCCCGGAAACACGACAAATGGACGGCACGGCGGGCCCGATACGACGAGAGCTTCAATGAGGCCGGGGGATTTCTCCCCCGGAAACAACGATGTCCCGAGCTCTGCGGCTCCTTTGCGGAGCTGGCTTCAATGAGGCCGGGGGATTTCTCCCCCGGAAACTTACCGCAGCCAGGTCGAGTCGCAGACTTCGACCACGTTGCTTCAATGAGGCCGGGGGATTTCTCCCCCGGAAACAGGTGCGCATGGCTGACGGGTCTCCGCTACAGGTCTGGGCGCTTCAATGAGGCCGGGGGATTTCTCCCCCGGAAACTCCGCCCGAGGATCTGCAGGTGCTGGTCGACGCGGTGGCGCTTCAATGAGGCCGGGGGATTTCTCCCCCGGAAACACCTCGTGTCTCAGGAGCGCTGCGCCGCCTGCGGGTCCGCTTCAATGAGGCCGGGGGATTTCTCCCCCGGAAACGAAAAGGACTTCCATTTTTCTTCGGTCACGAAGAAAATGCTTCAATGAGGCCGGGGGATTTCTCCCCCGGAAACCGGCTGCCATGGCTCGCCGTCCGGCCCGCGCTTCGACTCGCTTCAATGAGGCCGGGGGATTTCTCCCCCGGAAACGTACCCCGTCCAACTCTCGACGGGTCGTCGAATAGACAATCGGGCCGCGAGAGCTGGACGGAAGACCGATGGCATGATGAGCGGACCCCCCTCACGGGACAGCTTCACCATATACCATAACGTTCAGAATGTCAAAGACCTACGCTACCCGCGAGCGCTCCCCGGGTACCCGGCGGCACCGAAGCGCTCGCTACTCGCCGGCGGGCGGTCATACGACCATCGGCTCCCGCCGCACCGGGTGGAACGGCTTCCCCAGGCTCACGACGCGCGGCTGCACGTTGTCCGCGGGACCCAGGTCGACCAGCACCACATGATCCTCGCCATGATCTATCACTCCGTCGAGACGCGCAACCAACTCCACTCGACGGGTGCGATTCATCCGGCACTGGAACACCGAGAGCTGAAGCCATTCCCCGTATCCGTTCATCAGCCTGAACACCATGCGCCAGCGCCGGGGATCGGCGATGTCATAGGCGACCAAGTACAAATGGTCGGCCATCAGTCCGCCGTCACCGGGTGGTGAAGTTCGGATACACCGGTATCTCTCCCAGCAGGAAGCGACCCAGCAGCCGCGCCTGCATTTCCATCAGCCGGCGGTAGCTGACGCGGTAGCCGAACAGCGGATGGACGATCTCATGGCTCAGACGGCGCTCGAAGGCCGAAATGACGCGGCGGCGGCCGTCCGGGGTCAGAGCGACGCTGCCCGTCACGGTCGTGAAGTCCGCCGGGCGCACCTCGCCGTTGTTGATCGCCTGCATCACCACCGAGTCGGCGATCAGCGGCCGGAACGGCTCCATCAGGTCGAGCGCCAGCGCGGGCCGGCCGTAACGCGGCTGGTGGTACAGTCCCCGAAACGGGTCGAACCCGACCGCCGTGAGCGTCACGGTCCAGGCGCGGACCAGCAGCGAGTACGCGAACGACAGCAACGCGTTGACCGGATCGGTCGGCGGACGCCGATTTCGCTTGTGGAAGTCGAACGCGGCCTGTTCCGCCGCGCTGTCGCTCAACAGCGCAGGAAGCGCGCGGAAGTAGCGCGCCGCCGCGGCCCCCTCGATGCCGAGCAGCGCGGCCAGAGAGTCCGCCCGCCGCGCCTGCCGGCCGTCCTCCTTCAGTTCGATCAGCACGTCCCGGTTGTCGTCGGGCCGCTTCCAGTTGCGCCGCAGCAGGGTGCGGCAGTTCGCGATCTTGGCCCATACCACGTCGCGGGCGAAGCGCAGGCAGGTCGAGGCGTCGAAGCTCGCCCGGTACTGGGCGGTCCGCAGTTCCACGTTCTTGTGGCCGTTGCCGACCGTATGCCCGTAGAACCAACCGCCGTGGCTGTGCCAGGTGACGGGGATGTTTCGCCACATCAGTTCCTGCAGGCACGGCGTGGTGAGGTACACGCTTCCCATGAGGACCACCTGGGACACGTCGACGAGCCGTGCCTTCGCCACCTTGCGGTCGTCGACGCTGACGACCAGGGTCTCGCCCGACTTGGCCACCTTCGCTCCGTGCGCCTGCACGTAGAGCGGAAGCGCATCGGTGGACGGCACCGCGATCGGCCGGGGCGCCGCTTGGGAGTGGGACAACAGGCTGAGATGATTGATCTCGTCCGGCAGGCAGATGCCGACCAGCGAGCAGCGCGGGCACTTCGGGCTGTCATCCAGCGGCGGCGGGAGCACGCCGGCGGCGGCCACGTCGCGCAGCCCATTGATCGCCCGCCGCGTCGTCCGGATCAGTTCGTCGTCGAACGCCACGCGCACTCGCTCCCGGCTGGCGGCGAAGTACAGCACGCCTTCGTCGCACGCGTAGCCGTGTTCGCGCAGGATCAGGCACTGCACGCAGAGCTGCACCCGCTCCGGCTCGTACGCACCGCGCTCGACGTGCGGTCGCTTGCCGCGCTTGTAGTCGACCGGTACGACCTCGGCTCCGTCCGACTCGATCAGGTCCATGCGCGCGATCAGCCCCAGCCGGGGCGATGACAAGGTGACCGACCGCGCATGCAGCTTGACCTCCCGGTCGACGTCCGCCGGCGCGGGCAGCGCGCCGCCGTTGCGGTCCACCCGCCGGTGCGCGTAGCGCCCCTCCACGGTGTCCGCCGAATCCGCCCATTCGCCCTGGACCCATTCCAGGTACGCCAACCGCGGGCAGTATTGGAACTCGTTGACCATGCGCGCCGGAATCAGCGGGCGGTCCTCCGGCGCGGCGGCGGGAGAAGATGAGCACTCCCCTTGCTTCAGGTGGGGGTCGGCACGCGGACCCGCGCGGTCCGCCGCCCGGTTCCGATCGGAGGGAACCGGTTCCTGCCCCACGTTGTGCCTGCCGTTCGTCCCCACGGGATAGGCTGCCTTCTTCAATGTTCGGCTGCACCGGACGGCGACCTTGAGCAAGCGTGCTTGACACCACAGCGACACATCACTGCGCCGCGGCCCGATCCGCGGCGAGCACGAGCAGGCTCGATGGAGGATCGCCCGGCCGCGCCGCTCGCAGGATCAGAGCTTGAGCGCGAAGACCGGCTTCTCAGCAGGCCCCTCGATGCAGCAGCGATGCACGAAGGTTGTCACCGCTGACTTGAGGCAGTATCTTGGGAGGCCCCCCGGCTCCACCATGATCGGGGCTGGGGCCTGATTAAAGGGAGTACCCTTGCAGAGCGGCCGAGACGGCCGTTCCTTTCCGGAGTCCACACTTGACTCCGGCCTCGTCTCCTTGTATTTTCGAGTATCCTTGCAGAGCAAAATCATCCATTTGGAGGCACAGCAGATGACCAAGCGCATTCATCGTGAACGTAAGATGCGTATCATAAGCGGTCGAAAGGAAATACGTAACTACCCTTCGGGGCGTTCAGAGTTGACGTCATGGTTTCGTGGAGAGTATCATGAAATACACGACACGTTCGGATTCGACGACCCATCCCCACGGGATGACGACGATCTTCAGATCGAAGACCAAAGACAGGAGTGACTATGAGTTCCATCTCGATACTGAATGACGCCATCTCCAGCCATGCTGCCATCCGCCGGATCCGGCGTCTGCAGCCCGCTGGCGGCGTCGGCGACAAGATCTTTCCGCCAACCTATCCCGGTGAACAGCACAGAGACCCACCGCGCCACGTGTTCGAACGTCGGCGGAACGATGGCAAGGACGTGTGGTGCGTTCTGATCGACAGTGTCCAGAGCCAGGCAAATCGACTCGAAGAGGCGCTGCTGAGTGCCGCCACTGACGGAGACGCACTGCCTCTGCCGTACGTCACCGTGGACTTCAGCGATGCCGGCCTGCATCCGCTGGAGCGGATCACCTCACTGGAGGCGCCGCACCGCGTGTACGACGCGATTCTGCGTGACAGCTTCCTGGACGGTGTACCGTTCATGCAGAGCGAGCAGGGCCGCCGCCTCGCCGCGGCGAAGCCGGCTGACGCGACCGCATTGCTCGAGCTGTCCCCGACGGCGCTGATCTTCGGCGCATGGCACAGCCAGGGTGAAGGAGGCGGACTTGGCGCCAAGTTCCCGCGTGCGCTCGTCTCGGAGATCATCGGGGTGGACACTCCGGTAGAAGTCGAAATGGACCCACAAGCCCGGACAACGGAGCCTCGGAACGCTGGCCGGCGTACCGGCAGCCGCATCGATCCGCTAGGCGTTCTCCGCAAAGTCGAAGTGTTCAAGGGACCAGCAGGCTGGAGTACGGAACAAGGCGGTGCCGGCAAAGGCGCCAAGAAGGTCCGCCCTTCCGAGATCAATCACAGCAATATCGCACCTTCCATTCAGCCTCTTGGCGTGACCTGTGCCTATGCCGAGCACCGGGCAGTGATCACGCTGGCCGGGCTGAGACGGTTGCGGTTCGGCGGTGGCACTCGCGATACCGCCGGGCGGGCGCTGCTCGCCGCGCTCGGTCTGGTAGCGCTCTGCGAACAGGATGCGTACGGTTACGCGTTGCGTTCCCGTTGCGACCTTGTGTGCGATGGAGCCGCCCCGTTGGAGGTAGTGCACGCCGACGGTACCACGGAGACGATCGAGTTGGACCGGGCGGAGGCGCGGGAGCTGTATCTCGAATCGTACCGGAATGCCGAGAAGGCCGGCTTTGGCTTCCGGTCGCTCACGCTGACTCCACAGCCCAAGCTGGTCGAAATCGTTCGGCGCAGCCGCGAGCTGGCGCTCGAAGGCGCGGGTCGCGACGAAGAAGAATGAGCCTCGCCCTGGAGATCGAGTTCCTGACCGGCGTCTGTCGAGCCGCCCGCGGACCGGCGAATACGGCGCCGGATTGGCCGCCACAGACGGATCGGGTGTTCTCGGCGCTCGTTTCCGCGTGGGCTGCACGCGGCGAACGCGCCGAGGAGCGACAGGCGCTCGAATGGCTCGAACGGCAGTCGCCGCCGGACGTGCATGCCAGTGGCCACACGGCACGCACCACACCGGAGGTATTCGTGCCGCCGAACGATTCGGCGACACCGGCGCGGGACCTCGGGCAGTTGAAATGGTTCCGCGACTATTTGGCACGCGGTATTCGGCCGCCCGCGAGCGGCTTCAAGGATTGGGTGACGGCACAATCGGTGCTCCCGGAGACCCGGACCCGGAAAGAGCGCCGGTTTCCCGTGGCTCGCCCCGACGATCCGCTCATGACGCTGGCGTGGCATCAGTCGCCGGAACCTGCCATGGTGCGCGCGTTGGACAACATCGCGCGCGACGTCGGCTACGTCGGTCATTCGGCCAGCCTGGTTCGCTGCCGATTCGCCTATGGAAACGGCACGGCGCAGGAACACGCCGCGGCCCCGGCCCGACGGCATATCTATCCCGGCCGCCTGGAAGAACTGGAGCGCGCGTACCGCACCAACCCAATACGGCCGGTGATCTCCCCCGGAGCGGCGGTTGTTCCGCCCGCCCCGGAACCGGCTGCGGACCCTCAGCCGCCCGGTTGGCTCGTACTTGAGGCGATTTCCGGAACCGTTCCCGACATCCGCGCCGCGGCGTTGGTCTGCCGAGCCCTGCGACGGGCGCTGATGAGCGGGTACCGGCGTATCGACTTGGCGCATCGTATCCCGGAGGTCGTCTCCGGGCACACGCCGGATCGAGCACCCACCCGCTACCCTCACCTTGCGATCGTGCCGCTGGCGTTCACCGGCTTCCCGCATGCGGATGGACGGGTGTTCGGCTTTGCCCTGGTGCCCCCGCCGCAAACCAGACTGCCCGATATTCCCGGATTCCGGGCGGCCTTCGAGACGATCGCGCGGTACGACCCGGGTGAGGAGCGGCGGGTGCTGGAACTGAAAGGAGCGCCGCTCCGCGCACCGTTGCGGCTGGCGCCCGTCGGGACGGAAACCAAACGCTCCCTCTCCCCTGATCCCTACGTGCGGCCGGCGCGAGTGTGGGCCAGCGTAACCCCGATCGTGCTGGATCGTCATCTCAAACGCCGCGACGATACCGAGGTCCGCGATCTGGTGGCGCGTGCGTGCGAGAACACCGGGCTGCCCCGCCCGGATCTCAACCGGATTCAGGTAGGCAAGCACTCTGCGATAGAAGGCGCGCCGCCGTCGCGGCCGTCGTCCGGGGAGCCGCCGTGGATGCGCTGGAACGTCCCGGAGCAGCTTGCCAGCCGGGCGCTGGTGCACGCCGTCATCGACTTCGGCGACGTGACCGAAGGCCCGGTATTGCTCGGTGCCGGCCGCTTTACCGGGTTGGGGTTGTGCCGCGGTCTGCGCGGTCCGGGGGGTTGACGCGCATGCAGCTTGGTCCGAGCGATTTCGCCCACTACTTCCGCGCAGTGCACGACCACGATCCGTTCCCCTGGCAGCAGGCACTGATCGATCTGCTTGCCGAAGACGATGCTTGGCCGCCGGTATTGGACTTGCCTACCGGCGCCGGCAAGACGGCGGCCTTGGATATTGCCGTGTTTCATCTGGCGCTGCGCGCGGACGCGCCGCGGAAGGCAGCGTTGAGGATGGCGCTGGTCGTCGACCGGCGGCTGGTGGTGGATGACGCGTTCGCACGGGCCGAGAGAATAGCCAGCGCCCTCGCCGCTCCTCCGTCCGACGAGAAGAACGGCAGCGCGGTGGTCCGGGAAGTCGCGGACCGGCTGCAACTCCTGGCCGGCGACGGCGCGCCGCCGCTCGTTGCTCGGAAGCTGCGCGGCGGAGCGCCACTGGAACATGACTGGGCACGAACCCCGACGCAGCCGACGATCGTCTGCTCGACCGTCGATCAGGTCGGATCACGACTTCTGTTCCGCGGTTACGGGGTCTCCAACCGTATGAGACCCGTACACGCCGGCCTCCTGGGTTCGGACAGCTTGATCCTCCTCGACGAAGCGCATCTGTCCGAACCGTTCCGGCGTACCCTCGCCGACGTGCAACAGATCGGGGGCACGCGTATCAAGACCGCTCTCCTCTCGGCGACGCCGGGGGATTCGGAACAACGGACCTTTTCCCTTACGCCCGACGATCGCGTCCATCCCATCCTGAAGGAGCGGCTCGAAGCATCGAAACCGACCAGCCTGGAGAAGCCGGTTCGGACACCCGCTGCGGATGCCTTTACCGATGCCGCCATCAAGATGGCGGATCGGTTGCGAACCGGCGGCGTGCCGTCGCCGGCGGTCGGCGTCGTCGTGAACCGGGTAGATCTGGCGCGCGAGATCTTCCGCAAGCTGCGGAGCAAGAGCGCATCTTCGTCTGAGGCCCTGCTGATGATCGGCCGTTCGCGCGACGTCGACCGAGACCGGATCGCGTGCCAGCTTGCTCCATATCATACCGGCGCCCGCGATGACGCTGCCGCCTTGTTCGTCGTCGCCACCCAGTGCCTGGAGGTGGGGGTCGATCTCGACCTCGACGGGTTGGTAACGCAGGCCGCCCCTCTCGATGCGCTCCGCCAGCGCTTCGGACGATTGAACCGCGCCGGCCGAGCGATTCCGGCAGCCGGCGCCATCCTCGTGATGGCCGACGAATTGAGCAAGAAGGCCGACGATCCCATCTACGGCGACCGCATTCGCAAGACCTGGAACGCCCTTACCCTGATCGCCGGCGATGGTGACCTGGACTTCGGCGTGACGGCGTTCCAACGCCGCCTGAACGAGGCTGCTCTCGATGCCGCCGAACTTGCCGCTCCCCGCGCGCAGGCGCCGGTTCTGATGCCTGCATATCTCGATCTCTGGTCGCAGACCTCGCCGCCGCCGGCCGCCGACCCGGAGGTCGGTCTGTTCCTCCATGGAGCCGATCGCGCGTCCGCCGACGTATCCCTCGTATGGCGAAGCGACATTGACTCATCCGACCTGAGCGACGAAACCGGCACCGATCTCAAGACGATCATGGAGCTGGTTCCGCCACGCACCGCCGAGATGGTTGAGCTTCCGATCTGGTCTGTGACCGCATGGCTGAACGGCCGTTCTGCGCGCGCGGCTATCGCCGACGTGCCGGCGCGGGACGAGTCAGACCGGGCCGGACGAACGGAGCGGACGGGAACGAAGGTATTTCGATGGGCTGGGTCCGACGACCCTCGGACCGGGATCGTCAGCGCGGAGGACCTGCGACCCGGCGACCTGCTGATCGTTCCCGCGGAGTACGGCGGGTGCGACGAATTCGGCTGGAACCCGATCGCCAAGGAACCGGGGCGCTCGACCGATCGACAACGGCCCGTCAGGGACATGGCCCACGAAGCGATGTGGCCCTATCGCCACCGGCGCTACTCGGTCCGCGTAGCCCGCGACACGGTCCGCAGCGATGCGGAGTGGGAACGCGTCGAGGAAGCGCTCGGAGCCGACGGGGCCGACGGGCGCGAGCTGGTGGAACTCCTTCTGGACGCACTCCCGGCCGAGACCGCGGAAGCTGACGCCGGTACGACCGACGAGGACATGCCGCCGCGCTGCGTCCGCGCACCGCTCATGTCGCTCAGAGACGCGAGAGGACGGATCAGGTTGCACTTCCCTTACGAACAAGGCAATCCCGCGAGCGGCGCCATCCTCGTGGCGCCTCACGGCCTCATGGGAGAATCCAGCGAAAGTGATCTGGCAGCGCCGGTCACCGAAGACGAAACGCTCTCGCACACGTCGCGCCAACCGGGCCATCCGGTCACGGTGAATGACCATTGCAGCGATGTCGTCGCGTTCGTAGAGCGCTTCACGCGAACTCTTGGCATGCCGGCGAAGGTAGCCGCCGACCTGAGCCTCGCCGCGTTCCTGCACGACGCCGGAAAGGCCGACTCACGCTTCCAGACGTTTCTGTCCGGCGGCGACTGGTGGAACCGTCCCGACGGTCCGCCGCGGGCCAAGAGCGGAAGACCATCCTCGCCAAACGCGTGGCAGCGAGCCGGCTTGCCGGACGGGTGGCGGCATGAGGCGCTGTCGGTACGGATGGCGATGGCGCACCGTCGCTTTGCGGAGGCGCATGATCCCGCTCTCGTGTTGTGGCTCATCGGGACCCACCACGGACTGGGGCGGCCGTTCTTCGGCTTCGCCGACCCGCAGGCAAGCACCGCCGGGCACGGTCTGTCCCGCTGCCTGGATGTCGACCGATGGCGCGTGGGACCCGGTCCGGGGCCGCAGTCGCTCGCCTTCGCCTACGACGGCCTTGATTGGGCCACCATGTTCGAGCGGCTCAAACGGAACTATGGGACCTGGGGACTTGCGCGGCTGGAGACGATCCTGCGCCTTGCCGACCATCGAGCGTCCGACGGGAGTTGATGGCAATGAACGCAGAGATACGCCACCGTCTGAGCGGCCTCGAGCCGGACAATCTGCTCGCCTTCATGGCGCTGCTGGGGCTGCTGCGGGTTCTCGAAGAAGCCGAGCCGTCGTGGCTGCCGCGAGTCTCGTGGACTGTCGACGACCCGCCGGTGCGGCCGGTGCTGCACGTGGCTCAGCCGGTGTCGGAAGATTCGATCGTGACGGCCGTAGCGGCCGGGCTGGCGGAACTGGCTGGCCGGCATCGCTTCGAACCGGTCAAGGACTTGAAGTTGTCGCCGGAGGACGCCGCCGGAAAGCTCCGCGCGTCCCGCGATGATCGCTATGCCGCCGACCTGTGGGCGGCACTGGTGAGTGACGCCGCGATTCGCGATCGGGACAAGCAACAGGAAGCGGAACCGACGCCGCTGTGTCTGTTGTTCGGCCAAGGTCGCCAACACTTCCTGGAACGGTTGGGCTCCGTGCTGCAGGAACGGACGCCTCCTGCCCGAGGCACGGGCCGCTCCAAGGTCGCGATCACGGAAGGCGAGTGCCTTCGCGAAGCGCTGTTCCTCCCGTGGGAACGGTTGGATGCGACGCAGTCGTTTCGCTGGGACCCGCATGAGGACGTGCGCCACGCACTTCGCGCGACCGATCCGACCGACGCGAAGACCAAGGAGACCACCCAGCACGGCGCCAACCGACTCGCCGCGGTCGGTCTGTCCGTCTTGACCGTGACGCCGCGTCGGAGGGGACCGGACATTCGATTGGAGCTACTCGGCGGCTCCCGGGATCACGGCGCCTTCTCCTTCACTTGGCCGATCTGGCGAGCGCCGATCAGCCTTGCCGCCGCCCGCGCCTTGATCGGCCATGGCGGTCTGGACGACGAGGCGACGCGGGCCGCGCTCGGCGTCACCGGTCGCCAGCGGGCGCGCCGGATTTCGTCCGGCAGGTACATGAACTTCACGCGAGCCGAGACGATCGATCAACGTTGAGCGGGTTCATTCATACCCGGTCTCGACTCGGTCTGCGGTGGGCAGCTCCCGGATGACCGCTCCGACTCGCTGATCGGCGGTCACCAAGTCGAACTGAGCCTGCAGATTCAGCCAGAATTGAGGATCGACTCCGAACCAATGCCCGAATCGCAAGGCAGTGTCCCCCGTCACGGAACGCTTTCCGGCGATGATCTGTCCGACACGATTCGGCGGCACGGCGATTTCGCGCGCAAAGGTGGTCCGGCTCACTCCCATTTCCGCGAGCTCGTCTCGCAGAACCTCTCCAGGATGAACGGCTCTCTTAAACATTCTCATCTCCATTTAGACAAAGTTCATAAGCTGCTGCTCAGTTACGTATCACATTGCTACACCTCGCTCTCCTAATGATAGTCGATGATTTCGACATCGATCGGACCCTGACTGCTCGTGGGCCATGAGAAGCAGATACGCCATTGCAGGTTTACCCGAATCGCGTACTGCCCTTGTCTATCCCCTTTGAGGGCTTCCAGACGATTGCTTGGCAACGCTCTCAACGTGTCCAATGACGGTGCCGCGTCCAGGATCGCCAGTCGCTTCGCCGCCTGCCTCTCGAATTCCTGGAACGCCGGGACCCGTTCTCCGGAGGCGAACCGCTCGGTTCGCTTGTCCCGGTATCCAAGAATCACGACGGCCCCCAGCTTGGCGAGCATTGACGGCGGACGTCAAGCGTCAAGGCGCTCGGTCCGGTCCACTGGGGGTGACGCACCCACCCCGCCGGATGGGGTACGATGGCGCGGCGCCGTCCACTCATGCAGCAACGACAATACCTCCTGCTCCTCCACGACGCGGTCCGATCGCACCTCGCCTCGCTCGGCAGCCGCCAGAAGGAGCGCCTGCGCGAGAAGCTGGAATTCCTGCGGCACGGCATGTGGGACATCGGCGTCCGCGTCAAGAAGCTCAGGGGCGGGCGCTCCGTCTTCGAGGCGCGGCTGACGCGCGGCGACCGCATCCTGTTCACGCTGGGGCGCCCGCCCGCCGCCGCCGCGCCCGGCGGCCCTGCCGGCGGCGCCGGCGCGACCCGCATCTACGTCTGGGGCGTGGTCAAGCACGACGACGTCACCGCGGCCGAGCGCCGCATCGTCGCCGCCAACGCGCCGTTCCTGGACTTCCACGCCGACCAGGCCGAAGAGGTCCCGGACCTGATCCTGGACGACCTGCCCGACGAGCACCTGGGCGCGGCGATCGAGCGCCCGTTCTCCACCGCACCGGCCACCGCCCGCGCCGGCGGCGCCCCGGACGGCGACGCGCCGGACGCCGGGCCGCAGCGCTGGCTGGTCGTCGACGACGAAGAATGGCGCCGGCTGCTGGCCGCCGCAGACCCCGACGGCGTGCAACTCTACCTCTTCCTGACCGGCGAGCAGGCGCGCCTGCTGCACAGCGAGCCGCCGGTGCTGCTGTCGGGAACCGCCGGCAGCGGCAAGACGACCATCGCCGTCTACTACCTGCTGCGCCACCGCGCCCGCCAGCTCGCCGGCGCCGCGGACGGTGACGGCCCGGACGCCGGCATCCCCGCCGCCGCCTCCGCGGCGGCCCGCGAGCGCGCCCTGTTCGTCACCGGCAGCCCGCACCTGAAGCGCTTCTCGGAGCGCATCTACCGCGGCCTGGTGACGGCGACCGACCTGGAAGCGGCCCCGGAGGCGGCGCGCTTCGCCACCTTCGCCGAGCTGCTGCGCGAGATCCTCTCCGCCGGCGGGCCGGCGTCCGCGCAGCCGCCGGCCGGGCTGCGGGAGTTCCGCGACATCTTCCACAACCATCCGGGCGCCAACCGCTACGACGCCGAGCTGGTGTGGGAGGAGATACGCTCGATCATCAAGGGCGCCAAGCCGCCCGTGAGCCGCCGGCGCTTCGCGGAGCTGGCCGAGCGCTTCGTCCGCTCGCAGGCGACCATGCGGGAGCGCGCCGAGCTGGCCGAGTACCTGGTGCGGTTGGGCAACCTGGAGCTCGGCGCCAAGCTCGACGCGGTGCGCGAACGCCGCACCTCGATCGCGACGCTGCAGGAGTTCGCCGCCGGCGTGCGCGACGGGGACGCGCCGCGCTTCGCCGACCAGACGGCCCTGCTGGAGGCGGCGTTGCGCCTGCTCGACAAGCAGGCGGCGCGCCTCGGCCGGCCGCTGCTGACGTTGCGCGAATACGAAAGCCTGGGCCGCAAGCGGGCGCCCAACTTCCCGTTCGACCGCCGCGACATCCACCGGATCGCCGAGTACTACCAGGACCGCCTGGAGCGGAGCTCCCGCTTCGACGAGATCGACCTGACGCGCGCCGCCCTGCAACGGCTGGAGCAGGACGATGACCGATTCCGCTACGACCTGGTCGTGTGCGACGAGGTGCAGGACTTCACCGACGTGCAGTTGGCGCTGCTGTTCCGGCTGGCCGCCGACCCGCTGCGCACGGTGCTGGCCGGCGACCCCAAGCAGATCATCAACCCCAGCGGATTCCGCTGGGAGGAGGTGCGCGCCCGCTACTACGAGCGCGGCCTGCGCGTCCCGGAGGTGATCAACCTCAGCGTCAACTTCCGCAGCGTCGGCAACATCGTCGCCCTGGCCAACGAGCTGCTGGCGCTGAAACGGTCGCTGGTCGGTCTGGCCGGCGGCGAGATCGCCGAGCGCTGGACCTTCCGCGGCCGGCCGCCGCTGCTGGTCGACGGCGTCTCCGAACCGGAGCTGCTGCGCGCCATGCGCCGCGCCGGCGCCGGTCAGGTCGTGCTGGTGCGCACGCCGGCGGAACGCGACCGCCTGCGCGCGGAGCTGCGGACCGAGCTGGTGTTCACCATCAACGACGCCAAGGGCCTGGAGTTCGACGCCGTGCTGCTCTGGCGGTTCACGGAGTCGGACGGCTCGGCGGCGCGCTGGCGCCGCATCGCCCAGGAACGCCGCCACGCGGACGCGGACGCGCCGCACGTCCGGCACGAGATCAACCTGCTGTACGTGGCCGTGACGCGCGCGCGCAACACCCTGGTGATCTGGGACGGTCCGGACGCCGGACCGGTCTGGACGATCGGCGGGCTGGCCGAGCACGTGTTCCGCTCCGGCGACCCGCAGGCGCTCGCCACCCTCTGGCAGCGCGTGTCGAGCCCCGCCGAGTGGGAGCTCCAGGGGGACTACTTCTTCGACCGCGAGCACTTCGCCGCCGCCGAGGAGTGCTACCGCAACGCCGCCGCGCCGGCCAGGGAGGAGCTGGCGCGCGCGCACCGGCTGGAACGGGAGGGCGATCACCGCGCCGCGGCCGACCTGTTCGCCGGGCGCGGCTACCCGGCGCGGGCGGCGGAGAACCTGGAGCGCGGCGAAGCCTTCCGCGAAGCGGCGCGCGCGTGGCGCCGCGCCGGCGACGAACGCCGCGCCCTGACCTGCGACGCGCGCCACTTCGAGGCGGACGGCCGCTACGTCAAGGCCGCCGCGCGATGGCGGCAACTGGGCGACGAGCAGCGCATGGTGCGCAACTGGGAGCGGGCCGGCGAGCACCGCCTGCTCGCCGAGCACTACCTGAGCCGCGACCGGCGAGCCGATGCGGCGCGCCACCTGAAACTCGCCGGCGATCACGCCGCCGCGGCGGTGCAGTTCCGGCGCGCCGGCCTGCCGGAGGAGGCGGCCCACGAGTTCGAACGCGCCGGCCAGCACCACAAGGCCGTTCCCCTGTACCGGCGCCTGAAAGACGATCACGCGTTGCTGCGCTGCCTGCTGCGCAGCGAGGCGTATTACGAAGCGGGCCTGCTGTTCGAGAAACTGGACAACCTGGATCGAGCCATCGAGTGCTTCCGCACCTACGTCGGGCGCGCGGAGCGCAACCGGGCCGACCTGGAACGGCGACTGGCGGCGATCAGCCCGAAGCGGCCGGGGATCAAGGCGGCGGTCCGCCTGGCCGCCCTGGGGCGGACCGAGGCGGCGGCGCGCATCTTCGAACGCCGGCAGGGGCAGCTTCCGCGCGCCATCGAACTGTACCGGCAGGCCGGCGCGCACGCGCCCGCCGCCGCCTGTCTGGGGCGGGTCGGCCGGTACCGCGAAGCGGCGCAGGAGATCGCCCGCACCGGCGATCCCGACCTCCAGAAGAAGGAGATCGACTACCTGTGCGCGTACGTGTTCCACGCGTGGGAAGGACGCCCCGAGCGGATCGAGCAGTTGAACCGTGCCGGCAGGCGCCTGCGGGCGGCCGGCGAGCACGAACGCGCCCTGGCCCACTTCCTGGCGCTGGAGTTGGTCATCGGGGGGCCGGCAAGGGGGGCGCCCTACGTCGACGATGTCTGCGGGGAGTATGCGCGGCTCGAACGGCACGAAGAGGCGATCCGCTTCTTTCTGCGGCATGGTTACGCCGACCGCGCCTCCGCCTATCTCGACGCACGGCCCGACCTGGTGCTTCCGCTCGACGAATTGGAGCGGCTTGCGCGCGCCCGGGACGGCTCGCTGGAGGGTCTGTGGAATCAGTCCGACGCCTACCTGGAGATCGTCGTGCGCCTGCTGCACGCCGGCCTGTACCGCGGCGACGAAGTCGACCGGCGCGAGCGCGTCGCCGGCATCCTGGCCTCCCAGCCCAGGTACGCCAGCATGACGATCCCCCTGTTCGACGAGTTGTGCGAGATGCTCATCGATCTGCGCCTGCTCAACCAGATCGTCCTGATCATGACCCGGCATATCGCGAACGACCCGGATGATGAGCAGTGGCGGCGGGCGTCCTTCGCCGAGCGGCTCGCGCGCGCGATCGAGGAGACCGGCGATCCCGAACTGCAGCTGTGCGGTTTGATAGGCGAACTGGACGAGCTGGATGCGCGGCTGCACGACGTCACGCCGACCGCCGGGAACTACCTGCTGTTCGCGCGCAGCCCCACCCACTACCGGACGGCGGCCGAGGTGCTGCGCGAACTCGGCGACGTGCATGAGGCGGCGAGCGTGTGCCGGCTGCACGACGACCACGGCCGGGCCGGACGCCTCCTGGAAGAAGCCGGCGAGCTGCGGGATGCGGCCAGGACCTTTCGGGACGCCGGGCACTTCGACGACGCGCGCCGCTGCTGCCAGGCGGCCGGCGACGAGATCGGGCTGGCGCGCGTGTACGAACGCGAGGGGCGGCACCACGACGCGCTGGCGATCTGGCGGCGCCGCGACCGGAAGCGCGACGTCGCGCGGGTGACCCGCAAGATCGAGCAACTGTCGCTCATCGCCGATCCGCCGCCGGACCGGTGATCCGCAAGTACCGGGAGCGCTACCTGCTCCTGATCCCGGCGTTGCTGCTGTTCGTGGTGTTCCGCTACGTGCCGATGGCCGGCATCGTGCTGGCCTGGAAGCAGTTCAACGTCACCCTGGGCCTGTTCGGCAGCCCCTGGGCGGGCTGGAAGTACTTCGACCGCCTGCTGGCGGCCCCCGATTTCTTCCGCGTGCTGCGCAACACGATCTTCATCAACGGCGTGCTGCGCATGGGCATCGCCTTCTTCATGCCGATCGTCTTTGCGCTGCTGTTGAACGAAATCAGACACCTGCGCTTCAAGCGCGTGGTGCAGACGATCAGCTACCTGCCGCACTTCCTGTCGTGGGTGGTGGTGGCCAGCATGATCCGGCCGCTGACCGCCAGCAACGGCCCGCTCAACCTGCTGGTCGAGGCGCTCGGCGGCGGGGGCCCGATCCTGTTCCTGCAGCGCTCGGACTGGTTCCTGGGCATCGTCCTGGCGTCGGACATCTGGAAGGGGATCGGCTGGGGGTCGATCATCTACCTGGCGGCGATCAGCGGCATCGATCCGGGCCTCTACGAGTCGGCCGAGATCGACGGCGCCGGGCGCATCCGGAAGATGCGCCACATCACCCTGCCCTCCATCACCTTCGTGATCGTCATCCTGTTCCTGCTGCAGCTCGGCAACATCCTGGAGCACGGCTTCGACCAGATATTCAACCTCTACAACCCGCTGGTGTACGATTTCGGCGACATACTCGGCACCTACATCTACCGCATGGGGCTGGAGGAGTTCCGGTACAGCTTTGCCGCGGCCGCCGGCCTGTTCCAGAACCTGGTCGGTCTGGCCGCGCTGGTCGCCGCAAACCTGTTCGTCAAGCGCCTGGGGCAGGCGGGCGCGTACTCGCTGACGTGACCGGAGCGCCGGTGTCGGCAAGGGCCGGAACGCGGCGGCACGCCGACGGCGGTACGCCGGCGGCGGCACGCCGACGCTTGCTGGAGGACCGCACGGTCGATGCGCTCGCCTACGCGGTGATGGCGCTGTTCGCGCTGTCGATCCTGTACCCGTTCTGGTCGATGCTGGTCGATTCCTTCAACACGCCGGCCGCTTCGGTGCAGGACCGCATCAAGCTGTGGCCGGCGGACGCGACGCTGCGCAACTACCGGCAGGTGTTCGGCAACGACATCCTGGGCACCGCCTATCTGAACTCGGCGTTCAAGACCGCCGCCGGCACCGCCGTGATCCTGCTGGTCAGCTTCACCGCCGCCTACGGGCTTGCCGACCGGACGCTGCCGGGGATCAAGGCGATCACCTTCTTCATCGTGTTCACCATGTTCTTCTCCGGCGGTCTGATCCCGACGTTCCTCTGGTACCGGCAGCTCGGCCTGCTCAACACCCGCGCCGCCTGGATCCTGCACATGGCGGCCAGCGCCTACTACATCATCATCATGCGCAACTTCTTCCGCGAGATCCCGGCCGAGATGACCGAGAGCGCGACCATCGACGGCGCCAACCTCACGCAGGTGCTGTTCCGCATCATCGTGCCGCTGTCGACCCCGGTCGTGGCGACCGTGGCGTTGTGGGCGGCGGTCGCGCACTGGAACGACTGGTTCTTTCCCCTGGTGTTCACGCCGCGCCGCGATCTGACCGTCCTGCAGGTGCTGCTGCGCCGGGTGCTGATCGAAAATCAGGTCACCTCGGAACTGGAGCTGCTGACCGATCTGGACATTCGCAACATCACCGCCGAGACGGTCAAGGCGGCGCTCCTGTTCGTGTCGATCGGGCCGATCGTGCTGGTCTACCCGTTCATACAGCGCTATTTCGTGAAGGGCATCATGCTCGGCTCGGTCAAGGGCTGAGCCAGGACGATTTCTGATACGATGGCGCAACGATCCCGACCCCGAGGAGGAGAGTGCAGATGAGAGAGACGACGAGAACCGCGTTGCGGCGGTCGGCCGCGGCGCTGGTGCTGCTCGCCGCGGCGGCCGCGGCGTTCGGCGCCGCCGAATCGGAGGCTGCCGCCGGCGAGCGGCTGACGATCAGCTTGATCCCGTTCACGCCGCGCGGCACGACGCTGGGGCCCGACACCTGGACCGAGCGCTACCTCGAAGAGCGGTACGGCGTGAACCTGGAGCCGTGGTACGACATCGACGCGTACGACACGGCGGCCATCCAGGTCCGTCTGGCGACCGGCGACCTGCCGAACCTGGGCGCCTGTAAAGCATCGCTCGGCGAGTGCGTCGACACCGGCATGGTCCGGCCGGTGCCCCGCGAGCTGATCATGGAGCACATGCCCAACTGGATGCGGTGGCAGGAGCACTACACCGGCGACGCGATGTGGGAGCGGACCACCGTCGACGGCGCCAACTACGCGATCCCGACCGCCCTGTCGATGGCATCGACCGGACAGGTGATCGGCTTCCGCGCCGACTGGATGCGCGCCGTCGGCTACGAGCCCGAACCGGTGCCCGACCGCGAGTTCTTCCGCGGCCCGGACAGCATCGAGGAGATCGAGGACCTGCTGCTGAGGTTCCGCAACGCCGACCCCGACGGCGACGGCCGCAAGGACTCCTACGGCTACATGGTGTGGAAGAACAGTCCGGACTTTCAGCGCACGGTCCTGCCCAACGTGTTCGGCGCCTTCGGCATCCAATTGCACGTCTGGGACGTGCGCGACGGCGCCGGCTACTACTCGTTGGTGGACCCCGCCTACCGGGACGCGCTGATCTACGTCAACACCTGGTGGGAGCAGGAGATCATCCATCCCGACACGCCGACCGCGGTGCGCGCCGACGTGGTGCGGGCCATGGCCAACGACGAGTTCGGGGCGTGGTCGGAGCTGGACGCCTGGCAGTCCCAGTACGGCGCCGGGCCGTGGGGAGCGCTGCGCGAAACCCATCCCGATGCCGACATCGCCTACTCGATCACCCCGGTGGGACCGACCGGCGGCCGCGGCACCTGGTACCGCAACCCCAACTGGAGTCCGATCGCGATCGGCGCCAACACCAGCGACGAGGTCCTGATCAAGATCATGCAGATCCTGGAAGATCAGTTCTCGGACGCCGAGGTGTACGCCAACGTCTTCTACGGCGGCGAACGGGACGAGACCTGGCAGATCGATCGGAACGGCTATCACGTCGCCATCCCGGGGACCGGCTCGGCCAAGGACGGCCCCTCCGGCGCGCTGCTCGGCGTGCGCATGATCAGCCCCGCGCACATCGTGCCGCCGGTCGACAAGGTGTACATCGCGCCGAACCGCCACGCGCTGCAGTCCTGGATCGAGGCCAATCAGACGCTCGGCCCCGGTATCGGCTTCAGCCCCGATTGGAACGAGGATGAGCGCGCCCTGGCCGGCAACCTCAAGACGATCGAGCAGGAATTCGCCTGGAAGGCGATCACCGGCGCGATCGACGTCGCCGCTTCGTGGGACGGCTACGTGCAGGACATGATGAACGCCGGCCTCGACCGGCTCCTGGAGTCGCTGGCCGCCGCCGGCAGGTAGCGGATTCCATGCCGACGCCGGCCGCAACGCTGCTCGACCGCTACGAGCGCCAGGGGTACGTCATCGTGCCCGGCGCCGTATCGAGGGAGGTGCTCCGGCCGGCGACCGGCCTGCTGGAACGGGCGGTCGGCGATCTGGCCGAGCGCCTCCTGCGCGATGGAAAGATCGCCGACGCCTGCCGCGGCAGCCCGTTCCTGACGCGGCTCGCCGACCTCGACCCGACCGGCCGGCTCGACCTGCCGGTCGCCTGGGGCCGGCTTGCCCGGACCGAGGAGTTCTTCCGCATCGCCGTCTGCCCGGCGGTGCTCGACGTGCTGGAAGCGCTCCTGGGCCCGGAGATCACGTACCTGTGGAGCTTCCACATCCGCTGCAAGCTGCCGCAGACGTTCGCCGACAACCGGCTGCGGCACTTCCACTGGCATCAGGACGCGCAGTACTTCAACAGCGCCACGCGCGTCCCGACGCACCGGCTGCGCATCGTCACCGCGTGGGTGCCGCTGGTCGACGTGGATGAGCGCAACGGCTGTCTGTGGGTGATCCCCGGCAGCCATCGCTGGGGACTGCAGGACGGCGCGCGTGACGAGGCCGGCAACATGCGCAGCGCTCGGGACGTCATCGAGCGCGGCACGCCGGAGCCGCTCGTCATGCGCCGGGGCGACCTGGCGGTCTTCTCCAACCTCACCTACCACAGCAGCCAGCTGAACCGCACCCGCACGGTGCGCTGGAACGTCGACCTGCGCTACCTGCCGACGCCCGCGGCGCGATCGACCGCGGAGACCGACCGGCTGGCCCGCTCCTACCTGCGCGAGTGCGGCGCCTCCGCCGGCCGGCTGCGGCCGTTCCCGGTGCGGAGCGCCGACCCGCAGGCGGTTCCCGGATCGTGGAACGATCACGTCGCCCGCTATCAACGAGGCAAGGATGAGATCACCCATGACCGACCCCGCATGACCGACCCGGCATGACCGGCCGGTCTCCGAACCGGTCCGCGCTCCCCATACCGCTGATCGACCTGTCCGACGAGTCCGACCGCCACGTGATCGTCGCCGCCGGCACGGAGGAGACCTACTACTGCAGCCCCACGACCGTGCTGATGCCGGACGGCAGGACCATGTTCTGCGCGTTCAGCTACGAGCACGGCGGGCGTTGCGGGCCGCTCGTGAAGAGCACCGACGGCGGGCTGACCTGGAGCGGGCTGCTGCCGGTACCCGCAAGCTGGGGCACGGTCCAGAACTGCCCCGCCATCTACCGGCTCACCGACCCGCAGGGAACCGCCCGCCTGCTGGTGTTCGCCGGGCGCGCCGGCCGGCAGCTTCGCGCCGGGCCGGAGAACACGATGCATCAGGCGCATTCGGAGGACGGCGGCCGCACCTGGACGCCGATGGCCTCCAACGGCCTGGAATGCGTGATGCCGTTCTGCTCGATCGTCCCGATCGACGGCGGCGCGCGTCTGCTGGGGATCAGCAACATCCGGCGCGGCGAGGACCCGAACGCCCGCATGCCCATGACGCCGGGCGGGCACGCGGGCAACCGCATCGCGCAGAGCATCTCCTCTGACGGCGGGCTGACCTGGAGCCGCTGGCGCATCGTCCTGGACTGCCCGCCCCGCATCCCCGGCGAACCGGAGCTGATCCGCTCGCCCGACGGCCGGCTGCTCTGCCTGCTGCGCGACAACACCGGCCGCTGGGAGTACACCAGCCGGTCGCTGTTCATCACCTCCGATGACGAGGGAGCAACCTGGTCCGGGCCGCGCGAGCTGCCGCTGGGGCTCACCGGCGACCGCCACCGGCACCGGTACGCCCGCGACGGGCGCCTGCTGGTGAGCATGCGCAACACGGCCCCCGGCTGCCCGGAACGGGGCGACCTGTCGCTGTGGGTCGGCGCCTGCGACGACGTCCTCGCCGGGCGCGAAGGAGCGTACCGGGTGCGGTTGCTGACCAGCCACGCCGGCGTCGACGGCTCGTATTCCTCGATCGAGCGGTTGCCCGACGACACCTTCGTGGTCACCGCCTACGTCAAGTACCGGCCCGGCGCCGAGCGGCAGTCGATCGTCAGCGTCCGCTTCACGCTGGCCGAGCTCGACGCCCGCCTCTGAGCAGCCCGGCCCCCTACCCGTCCCGCGCCGTCAGCGCGGCGGTGAGCAGATCGTGCTTCGTGCACAATCGGGGCATGACATGCTCGGTCCGTTCGCTCGCCGGCGTGCTCGGCGCCGGCGTCCTGCTGTCGGTCACCCCCGGCGCGGCCGCCGATTCCTCCGTTGGCGGCGAGATCATGGCCGCCGCGGCCGCCGCCAACCGATTCCTCGGCACGCTCGACCCGGCGCAGGCGCGCACGGCAGTGCTGCCGGCGGCCAGCCCGCTCATCGTCAACTGGTCGAACCTGCCGGCGCGGATGGTGCGGTTCGCGCGCAACGGGGTGCGCGCCGGTGACTTGAACGACGTTCAGCGAGCGGCCCTGTTCGACTACCTGGCGGCGGCGCTGAGTCCCCAGGGGGCCGAGCTGGTGCAGGGGGTGATAGCGGCCGAGACCGTGCTTGCCGGCAATGCGCGGGCGTCCCGCCTCGGCTGGAGCCCGGACAACTACTGGCTCGCCTTCTTCGGCGATCCGGTGGCCGGCGGCGACTGGAAATGGCAGTTCGGCGGCCACCACTTGGCACTCAACGTCACGGTGACCGGCGGCGCCATGAGCATGTCGCCGTCGTTCATCGGCATCGAGCCGGCCACGTTCACGCTGGATGGGTTGGAGCTGGCGCCGCTGCGCGACCGGGCCGCCGCCGGCGCCGCCCTGCTGGCCGCCCTGCCCGCCGGCCACCGGACCGCCGCCCTGGCGGGCAGCCGGCCGCGGGAGTTGTATGCCGGCGCCGGCCGCGACGGCGTGATACCGCCGCCGGAAGGGAGCCGCGCCGGCGACTGGTCGGCGCACCACCGGCGGCAGCTCATCGACCTGATCGGCCTGTGGGTGGGCGTCATGCCGCCGGCCGCGGCGCAACGCCGGCTGGCCGAGATCGAAGCGGAACTGGCCGAGGTGCGCTTCGCCTGGCACGGACCGGCCGATGGTTCGGGCGCCATCTACTACCGCATCCAGGGACCGACCCTGCTCATCGAGTTCTCCACCCAAGGCGCGCTCGGCGCCGCCGGCGGGCATTACCACTCGATCTACCGCAACCCCGTCAACGAATACGGCCGCGGCCCCGCCACCAGCCCCGGCCGCTGACCCCGCTACCCCGCAGAAAGCGGCGATCGGGACGACGTACCTTGCAAGGTCGCGGTTGAGCCGCGTGCCGGCTTCCCGAAGTCGAGCATGTCTTGGCCGACCACTTTGACCAACACCGAACCGAATTTCAGACCGAATCGGAATTCCAGGAACACCGAAACAGACTGGGAGCATTGCTATTGCTTCCCAAGGACTTCAACGCCAGCTATGGCGATATGCCGTACCCCGACAAAGGTAAAACATTACCATGGACAGAACCCGTTAGCTCGGTCGCTTCATCCGCTGGCGTATGAAAATAATCCGAGTTTCCGTCGACTCATCGAGAAGCACGACCTCCAGTTTGAGGCTGAACCGACGTTCAGCAAGTCGACCATCGATAAACGGCAGAAGCTGTATCAAAGACTGGCGGAAGTCGTGTGGGCTCCGGCTAGATTCGACTTGACCTGACCACATCGGACTGATTGCACAGGTCGCTGTCAGAGCGATCTACCACACAAGACGCGCCGAGTACGCACACGAGCGGCCGCGGGCGGCGGTTGGACGTTCCTGCCAAGGCCAAGGGTACGGGCCGGTATCGGATTCGCCGGGGCCGCCGGCCGCTCCCGCCCACCCCCGAAAGGGGCGCACTTCCAAATTGTTGATACCGATCCCGCCCTCGAAGCCGCCGGAAAGGCGTACTACGAGTACCGCTGCACGCCACCATGGACCGCGCCGTGCTCGACGCCTGCGGCTGGAGCGACGTTTCCACCGCCTGCGACCTCCTCCTCGACTACGCGATCGACGAGGCCGCCTGGGGCCGTAAGAAAGCCTGCCGCTCGACGCCGGCGACATTCTCGGCAGTAGCATCTGACGGAACGTCCAGCCTATCCGCTTGGAAATGCGCCGCCGATTCACGCCCGCAGGTGGCATCTTCCGGGCCGAATAACTTGACTCAAGTAGTTTCCATGGTTATACTTATGTCATGTACAATCGTGCTTCCGACGGGGCCGTCACCACTACCGTTTCCGCCCTCTCAGACGACCGCTTGCTGGAGCGAACCAAGGAACTGTCCGGCATCGAACACCATCTCGAAGTGGTCGTGATCGACCACCTGCGCGAGATTCATAAGCGCCGCCTGTATCTGCGCCGCGGGTTCTCCAGCCTGTTCGACTACGCGGTGCGCGAGCTGGGTTACAGCGACGCCGCAGCGTGGCGGCGCATCAAGGCGATGCGGCTCTGCGCGGACGTCGACGGCGTGCGCGAGCGCCTGCGGAATGGCTCGATGACGCTGAACGCGGCCGCGCAGTTGCAGAACGCCTTCGACCGGCAGGAGCGCAGGAAGGAACGGGCGGCGCGAAGCGCGCCGCGGGCCGGGTTCGGGGCTGCCGCTCGGTCGCAGGACGGCTCGGCGCCGGAGCGGCCGGCGGAGCGGAAGCCGGCGCCGGCGCCGGTACTGGACCTGGAGGCGCGGCGGGAGCTGGTGGAGCAGGCGTCCGGCAAGAGCAGCCGGCAGGTGATGCAGTTGCTGGCCGAGGTGGACCCGGAGCTGGCGGCGTCGGCGGATCGGGTGCGGCCCCTGGGCGGCGGGCGCTGGGAACTCAAGGCGGCCATCGGCGATGAGTGCCGGCGCGGCTTGGAGCGGCTCAAGGGGCTCCTGTCTCACGTTGACCCGCACCTGACGTTGGGGCAGCTCATGGCGCGGCTGGTGCGGGAAGGGCTCGACCGCCACGACCCGGCCCGGCCGCCGCGCGGGCGGCGCGCCGCGCCGGCCAAAGGGGCCGAGCAAACTTCGGCGCCGAAGACGCAGGCGGCCTCGGCTCGCGGCGCTGCCTCGGCAGCGAAGCAGGAGGCCGGCGCGGACCGCGCCGCTCCTTCGGCGGCGAAGGTATCGGCTCAGGCACCGGCGCAGCCGGGAGACGAAGCCGCTGACAGCCCGGACACTTCGGCAGCGAAGCCGGCGGGCGACACCACTTCGGCGGCGAAGACGCGGCGCCCCGGCCGGCAGGCTGCGACGGCGGGCGTGGCGCGGGCTGCGCCGCCTGCGCGGACCGAAACTTCGGCAGCGAAGGCCGGCGGCGTGACCGGCCGCGCCATCCCGGCGGCGGTCAAGCGCGAGGTCTGGCGGCGCGACCGGGGCCGCTGCCGTTACGTGGACGGCACCAGCGGGCGCCGCTGCGGCTCCCAACACCTGCTGCAGATCGATCACGTCGTGCCGTATGCCCGCGGCGGCGCCGCCGAGCCGAACAATCTCCGCCTGCTGTGCGCCGCCCATCACCGCTACCGCCACGTCGGCGCCGGATTCGGCCGCCCCGGCGAGGATCGGCAGACGCCGGTTCCGTTCAGCCCTGCTGCCGAAAGCGTAGACCGGTAATCAAGATCGCCGAGAAACGTCCACCTCCACCGCCTCGGGCCGATAGACGACGCCGAGCACCGCCGCCGCTCCGACCACGTCGACCGGACCGTCCCCTTCGTCGAGCATGTTTCAGCGTATCATTGCGGTCCGTATTCTCACCAAGGACGCGCACGGGGTTGCGTACACGCAATCCCCTGTCACATGATCCGCGGCGGTACTCGCAAGGACGGCTGATGCCAAAGGAGGATGCGATGCTGACAACGCAGCAGATCGAGCGGTTCCACGTCGACGGCTATCTTCTGGTGGAGGACGTCATTCCGCCGGAACGCTATCTCGACCCCGTGATCGCGGAGTATGAGGGCGTGCTCGACCGCCTTGCCGGCGAGCTCTGCGCCGATGGCGAGATCGATTCGACCTACGCCGACCTGCCGTTCGACAGACGGGTCACGAAGATCTACGCGGAGACCGGCCGCGCGCACGCCCAGTACTTCGACTTTTCGCTGCCGTTCAGCAACGTGACCGAGCGGACGCCGTTCTGGGCCGGTCAGGCGGTGCTCGACGCCCTGACCGCGGCGCCGATCCTGGACGTGGCCGAAGCGCTGATCGGGCCGGAGATCTACTCCAACCCCGTGCAGCACGTGCGCATCAAGCCGCCGGAGCAGTACCTGCCGAAGAACGGCGGCAAGCCGGTGCTGGCCGCCACGGAATGGCACCAGGATCACGGCGTGGTCACCCCGGAGGCGGACGACACCGACATGCTCACCGTCTGGTTCAGCCTCACCGACACGCCGGTGGAGATGGGCTGCCTCAAGGTGGTGCCCGGCAGCCATCGCAACGGCCTGCTGCAGCACTGCCTCGACTACACCGGGCCGGGGACCAGGACCATCCCCGAGAAGCTGTTCGAGACCGACAGGACGATTCCCTTGCCGACCCGGCGCGGCGACCTGATCTGCCTCCACAAGCAGACCGTGCACGGCTCGCTGGCCAACGTCAGCGAGGAGGTGCGCTGGAGCTTCGACCTGCGCTACAACCCGATCGGCCAGCACACCGGCCGCGAGGCGTTTCCCGGCTTCATCGCGCGCAGCCGCAAGGCCCCGCACCTGGAGCTGCGCGACGCCGGGCGGTGGCGGGAGAGCTGGCTGCGGACGCGCTCGCGCATGGCGACGATCAACCAGGGCGGTCAGACCGACGTGCCGTTCGGCCGCTGGACCGAAGGCCATCCCGACTGCGCCTGAAGAGCGGCGCCGGGTTCCACGTACCAGGCGGGGTCGTGCGGCAGGAACTCCTGGGTCGTCCACGTGATGGCGCGCGGAATGACCTCCCGGTAGATCGGATTTGCGATGCGCACCGGCGGATCGACCGCCACCAGCCCCAGGTCGCGCACGTACTGCAGGTCGTCGGCGCGGATGGTCTCGGGCGCCGGGCCCAGATTCACCCGCTGCAGCGGCGGAATGCAGTAGTGATCGGCGGCCACCACCGGCCCCGCAGTGTTGAAGAAACGCGCGCGGCGTGCGTCTGGGCAGGGGGCGGCGGCTGCGGGGCTCACGACGGGAGGTCGTAGCGCGCTCGGTTCACGGCGATCCTCCGGCCGGCGCCAGTTCCTCCTCGGTCAGGCGGAACGCCTTCAGCACCGGCTGCGGGCCGCCCGCGTTTATGGTACGGAAGTCCGCGCTGGAGTAGTCGGCCGCCACGATGGCGCCGTCGTCGAGCTGGGTCCAGTCGCCGTAGCCGGAGTCGGCGGTGTAGTCGAGCACGACCACGCGGTCGCGCTGGAACTGGTCGGGAAACCCGCGCGCGCCGTCCCAGCTCCAGTCGATCGAGTAGTCGTCCGGGTTGCGCACCCGCGCCTGCGCGCGGCGCCACCGCGACGTCAGCTCGCCGCCGGCGCCGAAGCGGACCACGCGCTGCCGCAGGTCGGGGTCGTCGCTGGCCAGCACGACCTGTCCGTCGACCAGGAGCCGGCAGGCGTCGGGGGTGCGTTCCAGGCGGTAGCGGCGGAACGCGCCGGTGTCGAGGTCGGCGCGGACCGCGCCGCGTCCCTGCCACGGGCGCGCCTCCTGCAGGGAGCCGGTCTCGTGCCGCCCGGTCGCGAACTTCACCAGACGCACGCAGCCGTCCTCGATCCGCACGCCGAAGCCGGCCGACAGCAGCACGGCGCCGGGGCCGCGCTCGCGGCGGAGGTCGACCTCCAGGGTCGCCTCGGCCTTGGAGGTGATCGCCGGGTAGAGCGAGAACTCCACCTCGCGCCGGCGGCCGCCGGCGGTCGCGCACGCCATCACGCCGTCCTCCAGGCGACAGCGGTCCCGCTCGATGAGGTACGAGGTCGGCTCGAAGCCGAGCGTCTCGGCCGGGTCCCACAGGAACGCGCAGCTCGCCGGCGTCCCCCAGCGGTTGCGGTAGGTGACCAGCAGCTTGCCGGAGCGGAGCCTGCGGACCACGGTGCGCTGCCCGTAGATCGGCGAAAGCTCCGGCGTTCCCCAGGTGCGGCCGCCGTCCCGGCTGCGGACGATGCGGCTGGGTTGGCCCAGCCGGCCGCCGCAGAAGCCGATGCGGGTGAGCGCCAGCAGATGGCCGGGCTCGACCTCCACGGTGCCGACCTCGCAGTCGCCATGGTAGGGGCCGTCCGCCACCAGCGCCCGCGGCGTCCAGGTGCGGCCGCCGTCGGTGGAGGCGACCGCCCGGTTGCGATAGTAGATGTCCCCCCAGTGCTCCGGCGGGTCATCCATCGCCGCGAACCGGGCCGACTCCGTGCGGGTGTAGAGCAGCGTGCCGTCGCCGAGCTCGGTGACATAGCCCGGTTCGCCGCCGACGTCGTCGATCCGCACCGGGTCGCTCCAGGTGGCGCCGTCGTCATCGCTCCAGAACAGGTGATTGGCCATGCCGCGCGGCGGGCGCTGCTGCCAGCGGGTGAGGGGCGGCCAGTCGGCGCCGCTCGACCGGTGGCCCTCGTCGCAGATGATCACCAACCGCCCGTCGGCAAGCCGGCTGAGCTGCGGCGCGACCCAGCAGGCATGGTGCTCCCAGACGTTGCGGCGCGAGATGGAGCGGTGCTCCGACCAGGTCCGGCCGCCGTCGCGCGAGCGGGCGACCATGACGTGCGTAGAGACCGCGGTGTGCGAATCGGACAGGCGGTAGGTGGCGACCAGACCGTCGGCGGTATCCTTGATGCCGGCGACCGAATGGTACCAGCCGCGCGGATTTGGGCAGGGCGGCAGCTCCGCGGCCGTGACGGTATTGTGATCGGCGATGATGAACTTCTGCGATTCGGGGACGGTACGCATGGAGACGGTTGTAGCGAGGCGATGCGGGGCCGGCAACCGGCGTAGCGCGAATACGGCGGAACGAGCCGTGGTCGACCGCTCCGGCGCGCCGGTCAGCCGGCGGGACGCTCGGCCGCCCGCTCGACCGCCGCGCGCAGATCGCCGTAGCGCATCGGGCCGGCCGGCCCGCCCGATGCGCGCCGCATCAGGGAGCGCAATGGTTTGATGCCGATGGTCTGCTGGATCGGCAGCTCGCGGTCCAGGAACGCCCGCCCGAGGACGTAGAACGCCCACTGGTCGACGTCGAGCGGGTCGGGAATATCGGTCAGATCGTCACGCCCCAGCACGCAGAAGACGTAGACGTCGGCCGGACGCTTCGGCTGCGGGAACACCGTGGTCCTGTTGGTCGCCGCGTCCCAGACCTGCTTGCGCGGGGCGATGTCGAACTGGATGGCCGACGGGCCATTCTGGTGCCACGCCTGCACGTAGGCGGCGCTCTTCACCTCGACTTTGACGCCCGACCGGGTACGCAGGTCGTAGCCCGCCCACTCGACGCGCGGTTCGTGCGTCACGTCGAGCGCGCGGGCGACCAGGAACTCGGCCAGCACGCCGCGCCACACGTTGTTCAGCAGATCGGCGCCCGACCAGCGCCAGAAGTCCAGCAGCGTCGCGCCGGTGGAGAGGCCGCCGGCATGCAAGGGTTCGTCGCCGGACGGGCGCCGGGAACCGGGTCCGCGCGGGAGCGCGGCGAGCACCTCGCCCGGTTCCGGCGGCTCGGAGCGCCCCTTGAACGGGGCCAGCCGCGCGTAGATCGCGGCGGCCGCGGCGTGAAAGCCGCCCGGCAGGCCGGCGTCGGCGAAGGTCGCCGAAATCTCGCGCATCTCGCCCTCGAAGCGCCACGCCTTGGGGGCGCTGTCGGCGGCGCGCCGGTGCGCCGTTGCGGTCAGCCCCGGCCCCCACTGCCGTTCCAGCGCGTCCCGCACCCCCTCGCGCTCGGCCAGCGCCAGGATCGACGCGAACAGGGCCGACGTGCCCTTGGTGTTGGCCGCGTAGCACATCTTCAGCGCGGAGGCCGCGCCGATGCGGTCCGAGAGCACCGGCGCGCGCAGCGCTTCGGCCGGGAAGCAGGCGGCCACCCGGCCGGCGGCCGAGCCCGACAGATAGAGCGACGTGCGCGGCGGACCGCCGGCCGGCGGTCCGCCGACGATGCCCCCGTCGACGCAGGTCGCGCCGGCGCCGGCGATCGTCGCCTCGACGGCGCGGGTGCGGCGCGGCGAGATGGCGTTGCAGTCGGCGTAGATGCCGGTGAACCCGGCGGCGGCCACCTGCTCGGCGACTGCGGACGCCGCGTGCGGCGGACAGATCGACAGGATCACCTCCGCCTGCGCGGCCAGCGCCTGCAGGCTGCCGGCGTCTTCCAGGCCGGCCGCCGCCGCACGCTCGCACGACTTGGACGACCGGTCCGCCGACACCCACAGAACCCGATGCCCGGCTTCCGCCAGCACCCGGCCCACCGCCGAGCCCATCTGGCCCGGATGCAGCAGGCCGATTCGCGTCTGTTCCATGGCCGCGCATCGTACCACCCGACGCAACGGCTTCCGGCGATACCGGATCACGGATGGCAGGCCGCGGACCGACGGCGCTATAGTGCGCCGGTCCTACTTCGCTCGGGGCGGCGCCGGCCGCCGCCGGGCCTCAGGGAGAGATCGATGATGCAGCATCTGTTGTTCGTCTACGACCTGAATCTCAAGCGCGCCGAGCGGCTCGTCGCCGACCTCACGGATCAGCAGATGGTCGCTCAGCCGCACGGCGTCATCAATCATCCGGCGTGGACGCTCGGCCATCTCGGCGCGACGTCCGACGCGCTTGCCGGAGCGCTGGGGCTGCCGTCCACCTTTCCCGACGCGTGGCGGGAGGCATGCCGCGTGGGGTCGATCCCCAGCGGGGACGCCGCCGACTTTCCCGGCAAGGCGGAGCTGCTGGAGCAGCTCCGCGCGCAGCACGAGCGGGTGGCCAAGGCGGTGACGGCGGCGGACGCCGAGCGGCTGCGGCAGCCGGCGCCGCCGCGCGTTCGCGAGCGCTTTCCCACGGTCGGCGACTTCACCGCCGCCCTGATGACCATGCACGAAGGACACCACCTGGGCCAGGTGGCGGCGTGGCGCCGCGCGATGGGGTTGGGATCGGCGTACGGCTGAGCGTACGGCTCAGGCGGCGGCCGGGGCCGCCGCCTGAGCCGTAGCCGGCAGCGGCGCGGCGGGCCGGCCGGGCGGGTTGCCCGGCCCGTCGCCGTCGGTATACTGTCCGCTTGGCGATCCTGTTCCGTCGCTTCCTCCGCTACCTGCGCCCGTACCGCCACCTCATGGCGGCGGCGTACGCGGCGTTGGTCGCGCACACGGCCGCGCTCGTCGTCATCCCGCTGTTCGTCCGCTGGATCGTCGACCGCGGCATCATCGCCGGCGACCGCACCGTACTGATCCGTTCGGTGATCGCGCTGGTCGGGTTGGCCGCCGCCCGGGCGCTGTTCGGGTTCCTGCACGGGCGTCTGGCGGAAGTCGCCGCGCAGCGGCTCGCCTACGACCTGCGCAATGAGCTCTTCCTCCGGCTCGGCGTGGTGGAGATCTCCTTCATCGAACGGATGGAGACCGGGCAGATCCTGCAGCGCGCGATCCAGGACGTCGAGCGCCTGCGGTTCGTGGTCAGCAAGGCGCTCCTGCGGGTCATGGACGCGGCCCTGCTGTTTGCCGGGACGCTGGCGTTCATGCTGGCGATGAACCCGGTGCTGGGCGCCGCGTCGCTGATCCCGGTCCCCTTCCTGGCGGTGCAGGCGTTCATCTTCGGCCGGCAGCAGCGGCCGCTGGCGACCCGGCTCCAGCAGCAGCTCGGCGTGATGACGTCGGCGTTGGAGCAGAACCTGCAGGGCGCGCGCCTGGTCAAGGCGTTCGCGCAGGAGCAGCGCGAGACGGTGCGGTTCCAGCGCGAGGTAGACCGATGGTTCGTGATCTCGGCGCTCAACACCCGGTTGAAGGCGATCCATACGCCGTTGTTGTCGCTGATCGCCAACCTCGGTCTGGTGGTGGTGGTCGGCATCGGCGGCCTGATGGTCGTGCGCGGCGAGAGCCTCGGCCTGCTGGTGGCGTTCACCACCTACCTGACGCAGCTCTTCGCGCCGGTACGCCGCGTCGGGGCCATGCTGCCGCTGACCGTGCAGGGGCTGGCGTCGGCGGAGCGGGTCGCGGAGATACTGGACGCCCCGGTCGCCATCCCGGAGGCGCCGAACGCGCGGCCGCTGCCCCGCGGCCGGGGCGAGGTGCGCTTTCGCCGCGTCGGCTTCGCGTTCGGCGGAGAGGACCAGCCGGAGGCGCTCACCGACATCGACCTGACCATCCCGGCCGGCAGCCGACTGGCGGTGCTCGGCGGCACCGGATCGGGCAAGACGACCCTGATCTCGCTCCTGCTGCGCCTGCACGACCCGACCCGCGGCGCGATCGAGATCGACGGCATCGACCTGCGCGGCGTCACCCTGGCGTCGCTGCGCTCGCAGATCGGCGTCGTCCTGCAGGACACGGTGCTGTTCGCCGCCACCATCGGCGAGAACATCGCCTTCGGCCGTCCGGACGCCGCGACGGAAGAGATCGAGGCGGCGGCGGAAGCGGCCCAGATACGCAGCTTCATCGAGGGATTGCCGGAGGGCTACGACACGTGGGTGGGCGAACGCGGCGTCACCCTCTCCGGCGGACAGAAGCAGCGCATCGCCATCGCCCGCGCGCTGCTGACCGATCCGCGCATCCTGATCCTGGACGACGCCACCTCCAGCGTGGACGCGCGCACCGAGGGCCGGATCCTGTCGACGCTGCGCCGCTCCGCCGGCGGGCGCACCATGATCGTGATCGCGCAACGCGCCAGCACCTGCAGGGACGCGGATGCGGTCGTGGTGCTCGACGAAGGCCGGATCGCCGCCTACGGCGCCCATGAGGAACTGCTGGCACGCTCGCCGCTGTACGGCGCCATCTTCGCCTCCGCCGGGCAGGCGCCGCCCCGCCCGCCCGCCGCCGTATCCGGTGACGGCCATTCCCATGACGAACACTCCGGTGACGAACACTCCGGTGTCGGCCGCTTGGCGCGGGCGGCGGCCGGCGCGACCCGACCGGGTTCCCGATGAGCACTTTTTCCACGGGGATGGGGGGCGGGCCGCGGTCGATGCTGCGGGCGCACGCCGGCGGCGAAGGACGCGCGATCGACCCGCACGTCATCCGCCGCCTGACCGCCTACCTGCGTCCGTACCGCAAGCACATGGCGGCCGCGTCGGTGGCCATGCTGGCGGTCACCACCCTGAGCCTGGCGGCGCCGTGGCTCATTCAGCTCGCCATCGACGACGCCATCGCCGCCGGCGACCTGCCGCGCCTGGCGCTGATCAGCGGCCTGCTGGTCCTGACGTTCCTGGGAACCTATGCCGCGCACGCGCTGCAGACCTACCTGCTGTCGTGGGTCGGCCAGCGGATGCTGGCCACGATGCGGGCGCAGTTGTTCCGCCACCTGCAGCGGCTGTCGCTGCGCTACCACACCGAGCATCCGGTAGGCGTCACCATTTCGCGGGTGATCAACGACGTCGCCACCATCAACGAGGTGTTGTCCCAGGGGCTGGTGCAGATCATCGGCGACTCGCTGGTGCTGATCGGCATCGTGGTCGCCATGCTGATCATGGACACGGAGCTGGCGCTGGCGACCTTTGCCGTGGTGCCGGTGATGGTGGTAGCGACCCTGATCTTCTCGCGTCTGGCGCGGCGCGCGTTTCGCTCCACGCGGACGGCGATCGCCGCCATGGTCGGCAACCTGGCGGAGGCGATCGGCGGGATGCGCGTGATCCGGGCGTTCGCGCAGATGCCGGCGGCCGCCGCGCGGTTCGACCGCCGCAATCGAGACGCCAGCGACGCGCAGATCCGCGCGCTCTCGCTGTCGCTGGCCTTCACGCCGGCGGTCGAGTTTCTGGCGCTGGCGGCCACGGCCGCGGTGCTGCTGTTCGGCGGCCTTGCCTACGGCGACGACGCGGTCTCGCTCGGCGTGATGGTCGCCTTCCTGGCCTACGTGAGCCGCTTCTTCCAGCCGATTCAGGAGCTCAGCCAGCTCTACGCCTCCATGCAGTCGGCGATGGCCGGCGGCGAGAAGGTGCTGGAGCTGCTGGACACCGAGCCGATCGTCGTCGACGCTCCGGACGCTCCGGCGATGCGGCGGATCGCGGGCCGTGTCGAGCTGCGCGGCGTCTCCTTCGCCTACCAGCCCGATCAGCCGGTGCTGGAGGAGATCGACCTTGCCATCGAGCCGGGACAGACCGTGGCGCTGATCGGCGAGACCGGCTCCGGCAAGACGACCATCGCCAACCTGATCTCCCGGTTCTACGACGTCACCGCCGGTCAGGTGCTGATCGACGGCATCGACGTGCGGTCGGTGCAGCAGCGCACGCTGCGCGCGCAGATGGCGCTGGTCGCGCAGGACCCGTTCCTGTTTCCGGGCTCGATCGCCGACAACGTCCGCTTCGGCGCGCCCGCGGCGCCCGATGATGCGGTCGTCGGCGCCGCCCGGGCGGTCGGCCTGCACCGGTTCGTCGAGCGGCTGCCGGACGGGTACGACACGCAGATACTGGAGTTCGGCACCAACCTGTCGGTCGGCCAGCGCCAGCTCGTCGCCATCGCCCGGGCGCTGCTCGCCGACCCGCGGCTGATCGTCCTGGACGAGGCGACCTCCAGCGTCGACGTGGTGACCGAGGCGGTGATCCAGGCCGCGCTGCACCGGCTGCTGCAGGGGCGGACGGCTATCATCATCGCCCACCGGCTCAGCACGGTGCGGGCCGCCGACCGCCTGTTCGTGCTCAAGGACTACGGCATCGTCGAGCGCGGCACGCACGACGAGCTGATGGCGCTCGACGGCGTGTACGCCGACCTCTACCGGCGGCAGATGAAGCGCGAAGAGGCGTCCTGAGGCAAGCGGTCCTGCGGCGAGCTCAGCGCCGCCCGGCGCCGGTCAACGCGCCGACCACGAACAGCGCCACCCCGACCAGCAGCACCGCGCCGACCGGACCGGCGATCGCCGCCAGGCTGACCCGGGCATAGGCGAGCGCCCAGGCCAGGTACGCCAGCGCGACGCCGGCCGCCACCATCACGCAGCCGATCCGCATCAGCAGCAGCGGCACGCGCGGAGCGCCGTTCACGCCGGCAGCACCAGCAGGCTGCGGCTGGGCGCCGGCAGCCGCCGAGCGCCGTCCAGGCCGTCCAGCTCGATCAGGAACGCGGCGCCCGCCACGCTGGCGCCGGCGCGCTGGATCAACCGGCAGGCGGCCGCCGCGGTGCCGCCGGTGGCCAGCACGTCGTCGACCAGCAGAACGCGCTGCCCCGCGCCGCAGGCGTCGGCGTGCATCTCCAACGCGTCGGTGCCGTATTCCAGGTCATAGTCCTGACGCAGCGTCGCGCGCGGCAGCTTGTTCGGCTTGCGCACCGGGATCAGGCCCACGCCCAGCTCACGCGCCACCAGCGGCCCGAGCATGAAGCCGCGCGCCTCCACGCAGGCGACCGCGTCGATGTGGTGGTCGCCGCCGTCGCAGCCGCTGCCGCCGGGATCGGCCGCGAACGCGGCCGCCATCCAGGACGCGATGCGCAACGGCAGGCCGATCGCGCCGAACACCGGCGTGATGTCCCGGAACATGATGCCCGGCCGCGGAAAGTCGGCCACGTCGCGGATCACCGCGCGCACCGCCGCCGAAAGCGGACCGTCATCCCGCGTCATGCGATGTGGTAGTGTACGGATGATGGTACGAGCGTCAACCACGGATCGGATCAACGACCCCAGACCGGCGCCGCTCACGTTTCGATTCCGGAATCTGGGACCGGTGAAAACCGCGGACCTGGAACTTGGAGACCTCACGATCATCGCCGGACGCAACAACACCGGCAAGACCTATGTCGCCTATGCTCTGTACGGATTTCTGAAAATGTGGAAGCGCTGGTCGGAATCCCATAGCCTCCTGCTCGGCGAGGAACGATCCGCAATGTTCCCCGATCTTCGGCCAGCGGCCGAGCGGCTCGTCCGTGACGGGAGCGCCGAATTCCCGTTGAGTCGAGAAACGATCGCACGACAGCAGGCGGCAGTTCTCCAACGCCTGAGCGACGATTTCTCGGAGCAAGCGATGTCTGCGGTTTTCAGCATACCTGACGAATTCAAAGATGCATCGATCGAAGTGATCAGCGGAGGCAACGGCGCCGTTCCGGCCCGACTGTCGAACGAACCGACCGGCCTTTCGATAGCGTACGACGGCAGCACCGTAACATGGACCGTCCACGCGGATCGATCGAAGACCGCGAGCTCCCGACTTGAGTACTACGCAGCCAACCTCTACGTCGGGTTTCTGCTCACCGGTATGCTTCCTGATCCGTTCATCCTGTCGGCCGAACGCTTTGGCATCTCGCTGTTCTATCGGGAACTCGATTTTACCAAGAATCAACTCGTCGATCTGCTGCAGAAGATGGCCGATGACAAGAACCGTGAACGCGCCGCTCCATTTCTGGTCATCGATCGAGCCACCAGCCGGTACGCCATGCCGATCAAGGACAACATCGACTATACCAGGAGCATTCCGGAGCGGCGAAGGGACAAGGGCGAGCTTCACGAGCACAAGCTCTACGATTACGTCAAGGACATGATGGATGGCTACTACGGAACTTCGGGTGACGAGATAAGGTTCATTTCCAAGTCGCGCGGACGAGGCCGCAGCTTCAACATTCCCCTGCACGCCGCTTCGTCTTCGGCGCGCGGACTGTCGGACTTCTACTTCTACCTCAGACACGTCGTCCGGAAGAACCATCTGCTCATCGTCGACGAGCCGGAGAGTCATCTCGATACCATGAACCAGATACGACTGGCGCGGCTGCTGGCGCGATTCGTGAATGCGGGCGTGAAGGTGTTGATCACCACCCACAGCGACTATCTGATCAAGGAGTTCAACAACCTCGTCATGTTGAGTCAGCCGTTCGAAGACAAGGAGAAATTGGTGAGCGAGTTCAAGTACCATCCTCATGACTTGCTTCGGCCCGAGTCGATCAGCGCATACGTGGCCGAGAACAACGGGTTGACGAAGTGCACCGTCGACCGGTTCGGCATCGACATGCCGGTGTTCGACAAGACCATCGACGAGATCAACACGGTGGCAAACGCGCTTTCATCAAGACTGACGGACGAAGCATAGCGGTGCTGGCGCAGCACATCGAACAGATTCTTGCCGACAAGACCGTAGTGCTTCCGCTTCCGGGACGGGCAGTCGTACTCGAAGAATCCAACGTCATGCGGGTGACCGTCGCCGGCCTCCCGAAGGGCGCGATCGTCATCGACCTGAATCGGATCGGCAGTCTTGCCGGCATCAAGGATGGACCCTGGAAAAAAGCCTGCGACTACCTGATCGTCTTCCGCGATGACAAGCGGGACGGGGGACTGTTCCTGGAGCTCAAGCAGACGTTGCACGATGGCACCAAAGGCTACGAGCAACTGCGGCGGTCGTTACCGATCTTGCGCTATCTCCAGACGATGTGCGCAGTACACTTCCGGACCGATACATCGCCTGCAAGGGCACGGTACGCGCTGATCGGAGCACGAAGCAGCTCAAGGCTGGACAAGCAGCCGGTACGGGCGAAAGAGGCGCCGCAGGTAGAGAATTACAAGGGCATCCGGGTCGTTTCCGCGATCGGGAAGCGCGTTGCCTTCACCTCCCTCGTCGCTCACGGCTGAGCCGGCGGCGGCAGCCGGCCGAGCCGGTCGAGGAGGCCCGCGCAGACGGTGCGGGAGTTTGCCGCCGCGCGGCGCAGGAAGGCGCCGAAGTCGGACGGCGCGGCGGCGTCGGCCCGGTCGGATACCGAGCGGACGATCACGAACGGCACGCGGTTGACGGTCGCCACCAGCGCGATCGCCGCGCCCTCCATCTCCACCACGTCGCCGTCCAGACCGCGCAGCCGTGCGCGCAGCGCGGCATCGGGATCGCTGATGAACTGATCCCCGGTCAGGATGCGGCCGGCCACCACGCGCCGGCCCGCCACCGGCACGGCCAGCGCCAGCTCCACCAGCCGCGGGTCGGCGCGCAGGATGCGGTGCTCGGTGTACGGCACCCGGCCCAGCTCGAACCCCAGCGCCGTGGCGTCCAGGTCGTGCTGCACGCAGTCCCGGCCCACCACCACGTCGCCCGGCTGCAGCCCGTCGCGCACGCTGCCGGCGATGCCGGTGACGATCAGGTAGTCGGGCCGCACGCGGTCGATCGCGCGCTGCGCCACCATCGCCGCGAACGCCTTGCCGACCCCGGTGCGCATCAGCACCGCGCCGGCGCCGCTCACCCGGAACCGGAAGGCGGCGAAGGGCGTCCCCTCCTCGACCGGCGTCAGCTCGTGCGCTCCGCGGAACGCCTCCACCTCCTCGTCCAGGGCGGCGAGAATCAGGACCGTCGGCATGCCGGCAACCTACCGCATCCCGCGCCGCCCGGACCACCGGCGAAACGGTGTACCCTGCGCCCATGCCGAAGTCGATGGTCATCAGCCCGGACGAGGTTCGCCGGCCCGGCAGCCTCGCTATCGATCCGATCCCGTTGAACCGATACCGGCCCGACATCGCCGCCGAGCGCGACCGCTGGGGCGACGCGGCGCTGGTCGGCGCCTACCGTGACATGGTGCTCATCCGCCGGTTCGAGCGCATGCTCGACAGCGTCAAGAGCACCGGCCGCTACGCCGGCATCGAGTACGTCCACGAAGGCCCTTCGCACCTGTCGATCGGTCAGGAAGCCGCCGTCGTCGGCCTCTGCCTGCCGCTGGTCCGCGACGACCTGATCTTCGGCTCGCACCGCAGCCACGCCGAGATCCTGGCCAAGAGCCTGCAGGGCATACGCCACGCGGACGGCGCCGACCTGCAGCGCGTCATGGAGGAGTACCTGGACGGCGACATCCTGCGCGTCGTGGAATCGGGCGCCAGCGCCCGGGCCGCCGGACACCGGGACGTCAAGGCGGTCGCCGTCGACTTCGTGGTGTACGGCTTCATGGCGGAGGTGTTCGGCCGGCGCACCGGCCTCAACCGCGGCCTCGGCGGCTCGATGCACGCCTTCTTCGCGCCGCTCGGCAGCATGCCGAACAACGCCATCGTCGGCGGATCGGCCGGCATCGCCGCCGGCGCCGCGCTCTTCAAGCGCGTGAACCGCCGGCCCGGCATCGTCGTGGCGTGCATCGGCGACGCGTCGGCGAGCTGCGGCCCCACCTGGGAGGCGCTGAGCTTTGCCGCCATGGATCAGTACCGGAAGCTCTGGGACCCGGACCTGGGCGGCGCGCCGCCGGTGTTGTTCAACTTCATGAACAACTTCTACGGGATGGGCAGCCAGACCGCCGGCGAGACCATGGGGTTCCAGGTGCTGGCCCGCCTGGGCGCGGGGGTCAACCCCGACAACCTGCACGCCGAGCGGGTCGACGGCTACAACCCGCTGGCGGTCGCCGCCGCGGTCGACGCCAAGCGCCGGCTGCTGCTGGCCGGCCGCGGCCCGGCGCTGCTCGACACCGTCACCTACCGCGTCGCCGGCCACTCGTCGCGCGATCCGGCCACCTACCGCACGCGCGAGGAGATCGAGGCATGGGAGGAACGGGACAGCCTGCGCAGCTACGGCGATTACCTGACCGAGGCCGGCCTGCTCGACGCTGCGGAGCGCGAACGGATCGACGCCTGGGCCGCCGACGTGATGGAGCGGGCGTTCCGGCTGGCGGCGCCGCTCGACACCTCGCCCCGGTTCAGCGGCAGCGCGCGGGAGATCGAGTCGGTCATGTTCTCCTCCCGTCCGGCCGACTCGCTGGCCGCCGGCGAGCCGGAGATGACGGTCCCGGCGGCGGAGAACCCGCGCGTCACGGCGCTGGCCGGCCGCTCCCGGTCGGCCTTCGACGACGCCGGCGCCCGGCTGCCGGCGTCCCGCGTGATCACCCTGCGCGACGCCCTGTTCGAGGCGCTGCTGCACCGCTTCGCCGTCGACCCGACCATGATCGCCTACGGCGAGGAGAACCGCGACTGGGGCGGCGCCTTCGGCGTCTACCGCGGACTCACCGAGTCGCTGCCCTACCACCGGCTGTTCAACTCGCCGATCTCGGAGGCTTCCATCGTCGGCAGCGCCATCGGCTACGCGATGAGCGGCGGGCGCGTGGTGGTCGAGCTGATGTACTGCGACTTCCTGGGCCGCGCCGGCGACGAGATCTTCAATCAGCTCGCCAAGTGGCAGGCGATGTCGGCCGGCGTGCTGTCGCTGCCGATCGTGCTGCGCATCGCCGTCGGCTTCCGCTACGGCGCCCAGCACTCGCAGGAGTGGTCGGCGATGGTCAGCCACGTGCCCGGCCTCAAGGTCTACTACCCGGTCACGCCGTACGACGCCAAGGGCATGCTCAACTTGGCGTTGCGCGGCACCGATCCGGTGATCTTCTTCGAGAGTCAGCAGCTCTACGGCATGGCCGAAGAGCTGCACCCGGCCGTGCCGGCCGGCTACTACGAGGTAGCCGAGGGGGCGCCGCACGTCCACCGCCGGGGAGACGACCTGACCATCCTCACCGTCGGCGCCACTCTGTACCGCGCCCTGGAGGCGGCGCAGATCCTGTCGGAGCGGCACGGGCTGTCGGCGGAGGTGATCGACGCCCGGTTCCTGAACCCGCTCGACTACGGCCCGATCGCGGCATCGGTGCGCAAGACCGGCCGCGTGCTGCTCACCTCCGACGCATGCGAGCGGGGCAGCGTGCTGCACACCATGGCGACCGCCATCGGCCGCTTGTGCTTCGACGATCTGGACGCGCCGCCGGTGGTGCTGGGAGCGCGCAACTGGATCACGCCGCCGGTGGAGCTGGAGTCGGTCTTCTTCCCGCAGGCCGACTGGATCGTCGATGCGGTCCACGAGCAACTCCTGCCGCTTCCCGGTTACCGGCCGGAGACCGACCAGAGCCTGGGCGAGCTGCGCCGCCGCTGCGCCGCCGGCGTGTGACGCCGGCCGGAGACGCGCGCAGGTGAGCGCCGACACGATCCGCGCGATCCGCTTCGAGGCGCCGTATCGGGTCCGTGCGGTACGCGTGGACGCTCCGCCGCCGCCGGCGCCCGGGCACGCGCTGGTCAGGACCCGTTCGGTCGGGGTGTGCGGTACCGACGCGAGCGCCTACCGCGGCGACTTTCCGTTCTTCGACTTCCCGCGCATCCCCGGTCACGAGCTGGGCGTCGAGGTGCTGGAGGTGGGAGACGGCGTCACCTCGGTCGCTCCGGGAGACACCTGCAGCGTCGAGCCCTACCTGCACTGCGGGCGCTGCTACGCGTGCCGCCGGGGCCGGCACAACTGCTGCGAGCGGCTCAGCGTCATCGGCGTCATGCAGGACGGCGGCCTCTGCGACCGCTTCACGCTGCCGGCCGGCAAGCTGCACCGCGCCGCCGGGCTCACCTTCGATCAGCTCGCACTGGTGGAGACGCTGGCGATCGGCTGCCACGCCGCCGCCCGCGCCGCGCCGGCCGCCGACGACCAGGTGCTCATCATCGGGCTGGGGCCGATCGGACTGGCCGCGCTGGAGTTCGTCCGGCTGACCGCACCGCGCGTGACCGTCATGGACCGGCTGCCGGCGCGCGTCGACTTCTGCCGGGACGCCTACGGCCCGGCCGGCGCCGTCGTCGCCGGCGACGGCGCCGAGCTGCGGCGCCTGCGCGACCGATCGGACGGCCGGATGTTCGACGTGGTGATCGACGCCACCGGCAATCCGCAATCGATGGCCGCCGCCCTCACCTGCGCCGCGCACGGCGGCGCCGTGGTCTTGCTGGGACTCACCCGTCGGAAGATCGCCTTCGCCCAACCGGAGATGCACCGGCGCGAGCTGACGCTGCTGGCCACCCGCAACGCCCTGCCCGCCGACTTCCGGCAGGTGATCGACGCCATCGCCGCCGGCGCCATCGACACCGGCCCGTGGATCACCCACCGCATCGCCTTCGACGAGGTGGAGCGGCGCTTCGACGCGCTCACCCGCCCGGAGACCGGCGTGCTCAAGGCGGTCATCGACCTGGACCGATGACCGGAGCCGAAGGGGATCCCGCCCGAGCGTTTGCCAAAGGGCACGCCGCCGGGATAGGATAGGCGCGGCCGTAGCCGGGACCGTTCCCGGTCACCGGCCTCAATTCGATCGCACCGACATGCACAAAAGGAAGGACTCCATGAAACGACTGATCGCGGGCGGCGTGCTGCTCGTCGTGCTCCAGGCCGGCGCAGCCTTTGCCCAGGACGTCAAGATCGGCGTGGTCCTCGGCTTCACCGGACCCATCGAATCGCTCACCCCGGCCATGGCCGCCGGCGCCGAACTGGCCATCGCCGAAGTCAACGACAGCGGCGCTCTGCTCGACGGCCGGCAGGTCGCCTCCGTGCGCGGCGACTCCACCTGCACCGACTCGGCCGCCGCCGTCGCCGCCACCGAGCGCCTCATCACCTCCGACCGCGTCAACGCCATCGTCGGCGGCGACTGTTCCGGCGTCACCATCGCCATGCTGCAGAACGTCGCCAAGGCCAACGGCATCGTCATGATCTCCCCCTCGGCCACTTCCCCGGCGCTCACCACCATCGAAGACGACGGCCTGTTCTTCCGCACCTCCCCCTCCGATGCCCGTCAGGGCGCGGTGATCGCCGACATCCTGGTCGAGATGCGGATCATGGATGCGGCCATGACCTACACCAACAACGACTACGGCAAGGGTCTTGCCGACAGCATCCAGGCCAACCTGGAGCAGCTCGGCGGGAGCATCACCATCTCGGCCCCGCATGAGGACGGCAAGGGCGATTACAGTTCGGAGGTGGCCGCCCTGGCGGCGGTCGGCGGGGACATCCTGATCGTGGCCGGGTATCTCGATCAGGGCGGCAAGGGGATCATTCAGGCGGCGATCGATTCGGGCGCCTTCAGCCGCTTCTTCCTGCCGGACGGGATGATCGGCGAGAGCCTGACCGAGGCGATCGGCGCCGACCTGGACGGTTCGATCGGCACCGCGCCGGGGACCGACAGTCCGGGGTCGGCGCAGTTGGACGAGTTGGTGGCGGCGGCCGGGCATACGAGCGGGCCGTTCGTGGGCGAGTCGTATGACGCGGCGGCGTTGCTGCTGTTGGCGATGCAGGCGGCCGGATCGGTCGACAGCGTCGACTTCAAGGATCACGTGATGGCGGTCGCCAACGCGCCCGGCGAGCCGGTCTATCCGGGTGAGTTGGGCAAGGCGCTGGCGGTGCTGGCGGCCGGGGGCGACGTCGATTACGTGGGCGCCTCGGACGTGGAGCTGATCGATCCGGGCGAGAGCGCCGGCAGCTACCGGCACTACGAGGTGCGGGACGGCGTGTTCGAGACCGTGGGCTTCCGCTAGGCCAGAGATAGAGCCGACATCGACGCATATTGCGCGGGAACGATCTTCCCGGGAGGGTGATCGATGCAGGACGTCGCCAACGCGTTCGTGCTTATCGCCAACTTCCTGATCGTTCCCGCCACCGTCTACGGATGCCAACTGGCGCTCGGCGCCCTGGGCGTGACGCTGGTGTACGGCATCCTGCGGTTCTCCAACTTCGCGCATGGTGAGACCATGGCCTTCGGGGCCATGGTCGCCATCATGGCGACTTGGCTGCTGCAGTCCTGGGAGGTGAGCATCGCTCCCCTGCCGACCGCCCTGCTGGCGCTGCCGGTCGGGATCGCGGCCGCCGGCGGCCTCTGTCTGGTCACCGACCGCTGGGTCTACCGGTTCTATCGGCGCCGGAAATCGCCGCCGGTCATTCTGCTGGTCGCCTCGGTCGGCATCATGTTCGCGCTCAACGGGCTGATCCGCTTCCTGATCGGCCCGGACGATCAGGTCTTCACCGACGGGACGCGCTTCGTGATCAACGCCCGTCAGTTCAAGGAGGCGACCGGCCTCGCCGAAGGGCTTGCCGTCAAGACCACGCAGACGATCACGGTCGCGGTCACGGCGATCCTGGTCGCCTGGCTCTTCTGGTTCCTCGGCAGGACGCGGACCGGCAAGTCGATGCGCGCCTATTCGGACAACGAGGACCTTGCCCTGCTGTCCGGCATCAACCCGGAACGGGTCGTGGCGGTCACGTGGCTGATCGTGGGCGCCCTGGCCGCCGTGGCGGGAACGCTGTACGGACTCGACAAGAGCTTCAAGCCGTTCACCTTTCTCTCCCTGCTCCTGCCGATCTTCGCCGCCGCCATCGTCGGCGGTCTTGGCAATCCGCTCGGCGCCATCGCCGGCGCCTTCGTGGTGGCGTTCTCCGAGGTGCTGCTCACCTATCCCTACAAGAAGTTCCTCGGCTACCTGGGACCGGAAGGCTGGCAGCCGGAAGGTCTGGTGCAGTTGCTCACCACCGACTACAAGTTCGCGGTATCGTTCTTCATCCTGGTGGTGGTGCTGCTGGTGAAGCCGACCGGCATCTTCAGCGGCAAGTCGACGTGACCGGACGACTCGGCCCGATGATCATGCGGATGCCCCGCAAGCCGGCCCTGTTCGCGGTGATGGCGGCGCTCATCTGCCTGGTCGGCCTGCTGCAGAGCTGGTCGCTGGCGCTGGCGATCCTCAATCTGTGTCTGATATCGGCGATCATGACGCTCGGCGTCAACATCCAGTGGGGCTATGCGGGCCTGTTCAACGCCGGCGTCATGGGCTTCGCGGCGCTCGGCGGACTGGCCGGCGTGCTGGTCTCGATGCCGCCGGTGGCCGCCGCCTGGCGCGCCGGCGGCGCCGGCGTGCTGGTGGCGCTGGGGTTCGCGGCGCTC
This sequence comes from Spirochaetia bacterium, assembly GCA_965203515.1. GTDB lineage: Bacteria > Spirochaetota > Spirochaetia > SZUA-6 > Bin103 > CATQHW01. The sequence goes on along the minus strand of OZ241907.1, from coordinate 983,436 downwards.
GCCGTGCTCGGCGTGATCTTCGTCCGCCGCCGTATCAGACGGCCGCTGTATCGCCGGCTGGCCGTGGCGTTGCTGTTGATCGGCGGGTACCTGGCCGGCCGCGCGGTATTCGCGCCGGCGGTGCGCGCCATCGAAGCGGTCGACCCGACCACGACCGGCTACCTGGGCGGGTTCGGCCTGCCGATCGTCCTGTCGTGGCTGGTCGGCGGCGCGCTGGCGGCCGGCGCCGCCTGGGTCTGCAAGATCAGCCTCAGCCTCCGTTCCGACTATCTGTCGATCGCCACGCTCGGCATCTCGGAGATCATCGTGGCATTCCTCAAGTACGAGGAATGGCTCACCCGCGGCGTCAAGAACGTCAACGGCCTGCCGCGGCCGGTCCCGTACGAAGTCGATCTGCAGAACGCCGCGTGGTTCCAGGATTGGGCCGCCGGCCTCGGCGTGCCGCACGTGGATCTCTCCTCGATCGTCGTGAAGCTCTGCTACGCCGGCCTGTTCCTGCTGGTGCTGGTCATCCTGACGTGGCTTGCCGAGACCGCGCTGCGCTCGCCATGGGGCCGGATGATGCGCGCGATCCGGGACAACGAAACCGCCGCCGGCGCGATGGGCAAGGACGTCACCGCCCGCCATCTGCAGGTCTTCGTGATCGGCTCGGCGGTCGTCGGCATCGCCGGCGCCATGCTGACCACGCTCGACGGCCAGTTCACGCCCGCCTCCTATCAGCCGATGCGCTTCACCTTTCTGATCTGGGTCATGGTGATCGTGGGCGGCTCCGGCAACAACTGGGGCGCCGTGCTCGGCGGCTTCGTGATCTGGTACTTCTGGGTGCAGGCCGAGCCGATCGGCCTGCGCCTGATGGAGCTGGTCACCGCTCCCCTGTCGCCGGACAGCGCGCTCAGGACCCATCTCCTGTCGAGCGCCGCCCACATGCGTCCGATCGTCATGGGGCTGATCCTGCTGCTGGTCCTGCGCTTTGCGCCGCGCGGCCTGATCCCGGAGGAGCGGCGCTAGCGCGCCGCCGCCGGGGTCGCACTCTCAGGGGTTCCAGACGCGCCCGTAGCGCCGCGCCACCCGCCAGTTCAGCGTTGCGCCAAGACCCGCAGCGGCCGGCAGCCGCAGCCGGCCGGCCGCGATCCGTTCCGCCGGCTCGATCAGGTCGGCCCGCCAGTCGACTTCATGGACCGCGTGCTCCAGCGGCAGGGCGCCGTCGACCGCCGCGGTGACGTGCCCGCCGGCCAGCAGCGAGATCGGTCCGGCCGGGCTGTGCAGCGAGCATCCCCCGCCCCGCCCGATCGCCTGGCGGCCGGTCCGCACCGCTTCGACCACACCGCCGCAGTGCTTGACGTCCGGCATGACGATCGCCGCCGCCCGCTCGTCCAGCAGGCGCTCGAAGAACTCGACGCCGTACCCGGATTCGCCGCCGGCCACCGGTATCGACACCCGGCGGGCGATCGCCGCCAGCTCGGAGACGGCCGAGGTCGGCTGCACCGGCTCCTCGAACCAGCCGACGTCGACCGCCGCCAGCTCGCCGGCCACGGCCGGGGCCGCGTCGACCGAGAACCGGCTGTGGCAGTCGACCAGCAGGCGCGCGGTCGGGCCGATCGCCCGGCGGACCGCCCTCACCCGCTGCAGGCCCGGCTCCGCCTGGCGGAGCATCCGTGTCGGCGGCATGCTCGCGTCGACCTCATCGAACGGCGCGCACTTGACGGTCGTGAAGCCTTCCCGAACGGCGCGCTCGGCCGCGCGCGCGAAGCCGGCCGGCGTGCGGTCGGCGCGCAGCGCGCGGTTGACGTTGGCGTACAGCTCGACGCCGGCCGTGGGCCCGGCTCCCAGGAAGCGGTGCAGGCCGACCCGCGCGCGGGCGGCGTCGAGCTGCGCCACCGCGGTGCGCAGCGCGCTGACCGCGGTGGCCAGCACCGCGTCGCGCCGGAGCCGATCCCGGGTGAGGGAGAGCAGCGCCTCGACCTCCGCTTCGCCGGACAGGTCGGCGCCGCGCAACGCCGCGACCATGTCGGCCAGCGCGTCGAGCACGCGCTCCGAACGGTCCGCAAGGGTCACTTCCACGGTCGTGGCGGCGCCGTCGCCGTCGCCCAGCACCGCGAACGCCCACGTGGTGCGCGGCGTGGCGGTGACCGTCACGCACCGCTGCAGGTCGACGCGCATCGCGGTCAGCGACTCACCGCGGCGCCAGCCGCGTCACCAGCCGGTCGACCGAGCGGGCTATGGTCGACTCCACCCAGCCCGCGAAGGGTCCCGGCAGGCCGTACTCCAGCATGCCGGTCGTGCCCTCGTAGTCCCCCTCGGCCAGCACGCGCCGGGACGGGATATAGGCCAGCAGCACGTGGTTGTAACCGGCCACCCAGGTACGGTCCCAGCCGTAGGCGGCGCGGAACCGCAGCGAGTAGTCGACGACCGGCTCGCCGGCCAGGGCGATCAGCAGTTGGCCGGAACCGAACCGCCAGACGCGGATGGGATACGCGCAGTGATCCGGGAGCGGCCGGCCGCTCTCCAGCCGGGCGAGCTGATGCTCGATCGCCCGGCGCCGCACGCCGTCGCCGCCGTCCTGCGCGGCGCGCTGCAGCGCCTCCTGCAGGGCCGCGCGGCCGGGCGGCTCCAGCAGCGGCAGCAGCGGCTCGTCGGCGCCGGTGGCGAGCGGACCGGTCACCGGCGTCATGGGGCCGTACCGCCCGTCGAGCACGTCCTGCACCGCGGCGCTCAACAGGCGGCCGCAACTCTCGCCCAGTCCCGCCCGCCAGCGAGGCAGCGGATTGACGTCGCCGCCGCACCCGGCCGCGAACATCGCGGTCGCACCCGGGCAGGCCCGTTCCAGGCCGCTCTGCGCGTAGCCGGCGTAATCGGCGTTGATCCGGTTGTCGTACACCGCGGTCGCGTGGCACGCGTAGCCGAAGAGGATGCCGCGCAGCGCGCCGTCCGGCCGGCGCACGGCCAGCACCGGCACGTCGTGATCGACCACCTGCGGACGGCGCAGCGATTCCGCGCCGCGGGCGCGGCGGCGGTTGACCCCGAATCCGGCCAGCCCGAAGCCCATGGTGACCTCCGCCGGCGCCGCGTCCGCCAGGGCCGCGCCGACCGCGGCGACGATCCGGTCAAGCAGGCGCTCGGTGTAGCGCGCGGCCGCCTCCCGTTCCGCCGGCGTCAGGTCGAAGTAGAGATGGAGCAGGTCGCCGGCCACCGGACCGCTGTGGTTGTGCGAGCTGCCCAGGATGAGCTGCGCGGGCTGCACGCCGTACCGATCGCGGATGCGCCGCTCCAGCGTCTCCGCCATGGAGCGGCTGTAGCCCAGGATGTCGGCGGTGACCCAGACGCCGGTGTGGCCGGCGGCATCGCGCACCGCCAGCGCCTTGGCGAACAGCGGATGGCTCACCCCTTCCGACGGGCGGTCGCGGCTCGACCAGCCGGCCAGGCGGACCGGCTCCGCAGGGGTGATGTCGGCGACGCCGATGCCGGCCTGCAACGCAGCCGATTGCACCGCCGCGGCCGCAGCGCCGCCGGTCGAGCCGATCTCCACGCGCCGGCTCAGCGGGCGATCCGCGCCGGGCTGCCGCCGGCCAACGCACGCACCTGGTCGAGCGTCGCCATGGTCGTGTCGCCGGGATACGTGGCGATGAGCGCGCCGTGCGCCCAGCCCAGACGGAGCGCCGCCTCCGGCGACTCGCCGGCCAGCAGACCGTAGAAGAAGCCGGCGGCGAAGCCGTCGCCGCCGCCCACCCGATCGTACACGTCGAGTCGGCGCGCCGGCGCGGTGACCGCTTCGCCGTCGACCCAGGCCACCGCGCTCCAGTCGTGGCGATTGGCGGAGTGGACCTCGCGCAGCGTGGTGGCGACCACGGAGATACCGGGGAACTCGGCGGTCACGCGATCGATCATCCGCAGGAACGCGCGCGGGTCGAGCTTCGATTCGCCGGCGGTCTGCGGGCCGGCGATGCCGAGGCCCTGCTGCAGGTCCTCCTCGTTGCCTACCAGCACGTCGACGTTGCTGACGATCGAGCGGAGCGTGGCGTGCGCGTTCTCCGCCCCGCCGGCGACCTGCCAGAGCTTGTGGCGGTAGTTGAGATCGAAGGAGATCACCGCGCCGGCCGCCTTCGCGGCCTGCATCGCCTCGACGATCACCTGCGGCGCCGCCGGCGAGAGCGCCGCGAAGATGCCGCCGGAGTGGAGCCAGCGCAGGCCGTTCCGCATGATGGCGGCCCAGTCGAAATCGCCCGGCCGCAGCCGCGCCGCCGCCTCGTTCGCGCGGTTGTAGAAGACCTCCGGCGCGCGAACCCCGGCGCCGCGGTCGCTGTAGACGGTCGCCATGTTCGGGCCGCGCACGCCGTCGTGCTCAAAGCGCTTGTAGAACGGCCGCACGCCCATCGCCCGCACCGCGCGGTCGATCAGGTCGCCGATCGGATACGACACCATCGCCGCGGCGACGCCGGTGCGCAGGCCGAAGCAGGAGGACAGGTTGGCGGCGCAGTTGTACTCGCCGCCGGAGACGTGAACGGAACACTGCGACGCGTGCGGGAACGGCGTCACGCCGGGGTCGAGCCGATGCACCAACGCCCCCACCGCCAGAAAGTCGAGCGCGCCCGATTCCGGTATCTGCAACATGCGGTTCCGCTCCTGCGGCCCGCATCATACGCGCCGCGCCGCCAAGCCGGTACTACCGATGGCGCGGCCCGGCGTCATACACTTGCGAACGATGCCGTTCGATCACCGCTTCACCGCCGTGCCGAGGGACCCGCCATGCCCAGGACCGACGTGACCGGTCCTGACGCCCCGCCTGCCGCCCCGCGGCGGTTCCGCACCCTGCGGACGCTCCGGCTCGGCACCTTCCACGTCGGATCGGCCATGAGCGACGTCCTGGTCTCCGGCGTACTCAACCGCATCCTGATCTCTCACTTCGGCTTCATGGCCTGGCCGGTGGCGCTGCTGCTCAGCCTCCGCTACCTGCTCTCCCCGCTGAGCCTGTGGGCCGGCGCCCGCAGCGACTCATCGGCCGCCGCCCGGTACGGCCGGACCCGCTTCATCTGGGCCGGCCGCGCGCTGATGATGGCCGGCCTGGCGCTGATCGGCATCAGTCTGGCCTGGTTCGGCCGCGGCCGGACGGCCGCCGGCTGGCTGATGGTGGTGGCCGGCTTCCTTGCCTACGGCGTCGGCGGACTGATCTCCGGCAGCCCCTTCCTGGCGCTGGTGCGCGCCTCCGCGCCGGCCGAGAAGCAGGGGCTGGCGATAGCGATCGTGGAGACGGTGCTGATCGCCTGCTTTCCGCTGGCGGCCCTGGGGTTCGGCTTGCTGATGGAGCACTACGACTTGCGCCTGTTCTGGCGTCTGGTAGCGCTGACCGCGTCCGCCGGCGGGCTGTTCTGGCTGCTGTCGATCGCCGGGGTGGAGCGCCGCGTGCAGGACGAGTTGCGCGCTGCCGGGGAGCCGCCGCGGACGCACGAGCGGCCGATCGGCGAGCGTCTGCGCGCGCTGCTGGGCGACCGGAGCAAGGTTCGGTTCTTTCTGTTCCTGTCGGTGGCGGCGGTGGCGGCGTGGCTGCAGGAGGCGATACTGGAGCCGTTCGGGGCGGAGGTGCTGGAGTTGAGCCTGGGGCAGACCACGCGCCTCAACGCGGTGTGGCTGGCTCCGACGCTGCTCACGCTGGTAGCGAGCATGGTGGTGTGGCGCAACCGTCCCGCGCAGCGGCAGGGCGGCATCGCCGGCGGCGGGCTGTGCTGCATGGCGGCCGGCCTGGGGCTGTTGGCGGCGGCGGCGTTCGCACGGGCGGGGGTGCTGGTGATACCGGCGCTGATCGCCTACGGAGCGGGGTTTGGAGTCTACACGTTTGGAGGGCTTTCGCTGATGGCGGCGATGACGACGGACCGGGAAGCAGGGGCGGAGCTTGGCCTGTGGACGATCGCGCAGGTGGTGTTTCGGGGCGTGGGGATCGGGGCCGGCGGATTGATACGTGACGTGGGGCTGGCGCTTGGCGGGCAGCCGCCGGTCGCCTACGGGATGGTGTTCGCGATCGGCTCGGCCGGCATCGTTGCGGCCATGGCGATCCTGACGCGGGTGGCCGAAGGGCTGCGGGCTCGGCCGGGCGGCGCCGCCGTCCCCGCGGCGGTGATCTGATGGCGCGCGAACGGATCGCGTTCGGGTGCATCGCCCATGAGACGAGCGCGTTCAGCCCGGTCCCGACCACGATCGCCAGCGCCGAAGAGCGGTTCGGGTACGTACGCGGAGACGACCTCTTCGCCTCCTTCCGGGGCAGCAACACGCCGGTCGGCGGCTTCATCGAAGGCGGCGAGCGCCACGGGTTCGAGCTGCTCCCAACGATCTACTGGGAGGCTCACCCCGGCGGGCCGCTGCCGTCGGCCGACTTCGCCGCGGTGGTGCGCGAGCTGGTCGACCGGATCGCCGGCGCCGGCGGCATCGACGGCGTACTGCTGGAGCTGCACGGCTCCATGGTGGCGGAAGGCGAGGACGACGCCGACGGCGCCATCCTGCGCGCCGTGCGGCGGGCGGTCGGCGCGGCGCCGATCATCGTCCAGCTCGACATCCACTCGAACGTCTCGGCGGAGATGATCGAGCACGCGGACGGGATCATCGTGCGCGAGACCTACCCGGAGATCGATCAGGCCGAGCGCGGCCGCGAGTGCGCGGATCTGATGGCGCGCGTGCTGCGCGACGGCGTGCGGCCGGCGCTGGCGCTGGCGCCGCTGCCGATGATCTGGGGCAAGAACCAGATCACCGCCCATCCGCCGATGCGGGAGGCGATCGATCGCCTGCACGAGTTGGAGGAGCGGCCGGGCATCCTGTACGCGTCGATCTCCACCTGCTTTCCGCTGGCCGACGCGCCGCACGTGGGCGCCTCGGTCTCCGTGATCGCCGACGGCGACCGGGACCTGGCGCAACGCAGCGCCGACGAGCTGGCGGCGTGGATCTTCGCGCGGCGCGCCGACTGGCAGACGGTCGTCCCCACGACCGCCGAAGTGCTCGACGAGATCGGTTCCACCGGCCCCTATCCGATCGTCATCGCCGACAGCAACGACAACTGCGGCGGCGGCTCCCCCGGAGACAGCACCGGCATGCTGCGGACGTTCGTCGAGCGCTCGCTCCACGATGCCTGCGTGCTCTACATCGTCGACCCGCAGGCCGCGCTCGCCTGCCACCGCGCCGGCGCCGGCGCGACCGTGCGCCTGGCGGTGGGCGGCAAGTCGGTCCCGGCGCAGGGCCGGCCGGTGGAGGCGGAGTGGCAGGTCGTGGCGGTCTCGGACGGCTCCTACACCTACGACGGGCCGATGTACGCGGGGCTTTCCACCTCGCTCGGACCGTCCGCGCACGTGCGCACCGGCGGCGCGCGCGGCGCCGTGCACGTGATCATCGTCACCCATCGCGATCAGCCGTTCGACTCGGCGCTGGCGCGGAGCCTGGGCCTCCATCCGCAGCGGATGCGCTACGTCGGCGTGAAGTCGACCGGTCACTTCCGCGCCCACTTCGAGCCGTTCGCCGGCGTGATCCGTACGGTGAACGAACCGAGCGTGCACGACCCCGCGCACGTCCGCTACCGCAACCTGGGCCGGCCGGTCTACCCGATCGACCCGATCTGATCGATTGGCCGGCGCGACGGTTCGCGCCGGGTGGAAGGCTTATCGTCCGATACCAGGTACAACAGGTATCGCGCGATCCGGTCGTCACCGTAGCGACTCTGCCGTACCGTGCCGGCGAGCGCCGGCCGGTTCGGCGGCAAGCGTGAACACGGTATCGGTGATCCAGCGCTTGAAGCCGGCGTTGTCCATGAACTGCTTGAAGAGTTGGGTGTCGTCGCGCATCAGCGCGGTCATCACCCGCAGCAGCGCCCGGTCGTGTTCAATGCGGGCGTTCTGCCGGTCGGAGTTGCGCTGCGCGTTGCGGAAGGCGGCGTCCGCGGCCACGCGGGCGGGGATCGTCTCGATGATGAGTTGCCGCACCCGGTCGGCGTCTTCCCAGTGGATGTCGCCGAAGTGCTCGTTGAAGGCGCGCAGTATGGCGGACAGCCGCTCCAGTTCCGGTTCGGGCCGGCCGCCGCCGCCGGCGGCCGGCACCGGGTCGATCGCCGCGTCCCGGTCCGGCAGCAGGAGCCGCTGCAGCGCCTGCTTCTCGACCCGGTAGCTGTCCAGGTCGATGGCGTCGAGGATGCCCTTGGCCAGGTCCTCCTCCTCGGGCGCGGGCAGCTTGGGCACCAGGAAGTTGAGGAAGATCGAGCGCTTCTCCCAGCCGGCGTCGGCGTACGGCAGGACGGCCGACAGAAAGCCGTAGGTGCGGATGAAGCCCTTGGCGGTGCCCTTGAACGCGACCTGCCCGTCCTCGTCCAGGTCGCGCCGGTAGACCGCCACGCAGGCGTCGAGGATCGGATCGAGCCGGTCGCGGCCGGCGCCGCGCAGGTAGCGCCGCACGAACTCTTCGACCTGCTCCTCGGAGTAGACCTGGACGCGGTCCAGGTCGGCCTGCAGGTCGTGCAGTCGGTTGGGGTCGGTCTCGTCGGCCAGGATCGTGGCGCGGTAGTAGTCCGCGAAGGCGCCGCGGATGGTGTCGGCGTCGTTGAGGAAGTCGAGTACGAAGACGTCGTGCTTGCCGGGGTGCGCGCGGTTGAGGCGCGACAGGGTCTGCACCGCCTTGATGCCGGACAGCGGCTTGTCGACGTACATCGTATGCAGCAGCGGCTCGTCGTAGCCGGTCTGGAACTTGTCCGCGCAGACCAGGAAGCGATAGGGATCCTCCCGGAACCGGTCGGCGATCTGCGCGGCGGGCAGGCCGTTCAGCGACGCCTCGCTCACCCTGGCGCCGCCGAACTCGTGTTCGCCGGAGAAGGCGACCAGCGCCCGGTACGGGCTCTTGCGCTCCGCGAGGTAGGCGCGGATGGCGTGGAAGTATTGGACGGCGCGCTCGATGCCGCCGGTGACCACCATCGCCCGCGCTTCGCCGCCGATCTTGCGCCGCGCCAGCACCCGGTCGTGGAAGTGGTCGACCATGATCTCGGCCTTGAGGCGGATGGCGTGGTCGCTCCCCTCCACGAAGCGGCGCAGCTTCTTCTGCGCCCTGCGGGCGTCGAACTCCGGGTCGTCGGCCACCGTCTTGGCCAGCCTGTAGTAGCTGGTCACCGGCGTGTAGTGGGCCAGCACGTCGAGGATGAACCCCTCCTGGATCGCCTGCTTCATGGTGTAGCCGTGGAAGGCATGGTGCCGGACGGCGCCGTCCGGCTGCGGGTCGGGCGCGCCGAAGATCTCCAGCGTCTTGTGCTTGGGGGTGGCGGTGAACGCGAAGTAGCTGGCGTTGGTCAGCAGCTTGCGCGACTCCATCAGGCGATTGATCCGATCCTCGTCGGTCTCCTCCTCGTCACCCTCCCCGCCGGTCCCGCCGGCTTCCGAGAGCGCCTGCGTCATGGCCGCGCTGGTGCGGCCGCCCTGGCTGGAATGCGCTTCGTCGATGACGATGGCGAAGCGCCGGCGGCGGTGCTCGCCGCCGATCTCGTCCAGGATGAGCGGAAACTTCTGCACCGTGGAGATGATGATCTTCTTGCCGCTCTCGATGAAGCGGCGCAGGTCGCCCGAGCGTTCGGCGTGCGCGACGGTCGCCCCCACCTGGGCGTATTGGCGGATAGTGTCGCGGATCTGCCGGTCGAGGATGCGGCGGTCGGTGACCACGATGATCGAGGCGAAGAGCGGCGCGCCGTTCCGGGTCAGCGGGATCAGTTGGTGGGCCAACCAGGCGATGGAGTTGCTCTTGCCGCTGCCGGCCGAGTGCTGGATCAGGTAGCGCCGGCCGGCGCCGTTGGCGGCGGCGTCGGCCAGCAGGCTGCGCACCGCGCCGAGTTGGTGGTAGCGAGGCCAGATCTGCGTCCGCTTGCTGCTGCCGGACTTGGCGTCCTTCGACGCCACTATCTGGGCGTAATTCTCCAGGATGTCGGCCAGGCTGCGGCGGGTCAGCACTTCGCGCCACAGGTACTCGATCGCCAGCCCGTGGGGGTTGGGCGGGTTGCCGGCGCCGTCGTTCCAGCCGCGGTTGAAGGGCAGGAACCAGGAGGTCTTGCCGGTCAGGTGGGTGCAGAAGCGAACCTCGCGCTCATCGGCGGCGAAGTGCGCGACGCAGCGGCCGAACTCGAACAGCTGCTCGCGCGGGTTGCGGTCCTGCCGGTACTGCAGCACCGCATCGGCCACGGTCTGCTTGGTAAGGCTGTTCTTCAGCTCGAAGGTGAACACCGGCAGGCCGTTGATGAACAGGCCGAGGTCGAGCGCCCGCTGCGCTTCGTCCCGGCTGTAGCGGAGCTGGCGGGTGACGGTGAAGCGGTTGCGCTCGAACCGTTCCTGCGCCGGCCGGTTGCCGGGCGACGGCGTGCCGTAGAACAGGTCCAGGCGGCGCGCGCCGTGCTTGACGCCGCGGCGCAGCACGTCGATGGTGCCGCGCTTGGCGATCTCGCCCTGCAGGCGGGCCAGAAACCGGCGCCGCGTCGGGCCATCGCGCGCCAAGTCCAATGCCTCGGCGGCTTCGGGCTGGGTAGCGTGCAGGAAGGCGGCGAGCTGGACCAGATCGACGCAATGCTCGCGGTCGTAGTCGTGGAAGTTGCCGGCGCTCCATCCCACCCCGTAACCGGTGACCGGCTCCGCGATGGTCCCTTCCGCCGGCGGATCGCACGGGAGCCCGGTCAGCCCCATGCAGATCAGCCGCTCCAGCCCCCGTTCCGACGTATCCGTACTCATCACCCGCACTGATGCAGCGAGATCATGGTGAGGCCCTGTGTATCACGCCGCGCTCAAAATCGATTGCGCCGAGCATGTGCAGAAGATCCAAAGCCAAAACGAACCGGCGGTAATCGACCGCGCTTGAGTTCGATGCCGTGCGCCGCAATCGCAGATGGTCCCACAGTCCCGATACCGTCCTCGGTTTCGCCAGCCCGGCCAGTAGGTCGGCGCCAATGCCCAGCAGCGACCGATCCGGTCGAATGTGTTTGGTAGGAAGAATGCGGGAGTCGGTCTCAGGACCCATCACGTGTCTTGGTCCGGGCGCCGGCGACGACGCGCTTCGGTATGTTCCTCACCTTGACCGAGTTCGTCGAGATACAGCCCGATCGCCTCGGTGACCAGGGCGCGCACCTCGGCCTCGGATTCCCCAGCCACGCCGATGCCGGGAAGTTCCGGTACGTGGGCGCCGTACGCGACAGGGCCGTATTTCTCTACCACGGCCAGATACTCACTCCGCGCCATTTCCACGACCGGATTATGCTGCTACGTCGCCAACGGGTAAACCACGAGCCGCCGGCGAGCATGTCGGCCCGGCAGGGTCGCGGTTTGACAAATCGTCGTTTCGATGCTCAGATATCCGTGATTCATGTGGATCGAACGGCTCATTGGGGAGCGGATCAAGCAGCTGGCGGCGGCGTTTCCGGCGGTCATCCTGACCGGCGCCCGGCAGACCGGGAAGACCTCGCTCGTCAAGCGGCTGTTCCCGGAGCATCGCTACGTCAGCCTCGACCTGCGGCTGCTGGCCGAGCAGGCAGAGGAGGCGCCGGAGAGCTTTCTGCGCGATCATCCGCCGCCGGTGGTGATCGACGAGGTGCAGTACGCCCCCGGCCTGTTCCGGCATCTGAAGGTGGCGATCGATGGCGACCGCCGCCGCAAGGGGGCGTTCATCCTGACCGGCTCGCAGAAGTTCACCTTGATGCGCGCGGTCAGCGACAGCTTGGCCGGCCGGTGCGCGGTGGTCAGCCTGCCCGGCCTGTGCGTGGAGGAGATCCGCGCCGCGGGCCGGCAGCCGGAGACTGCGCCGCCCGGCGAGCTGCTGGCGCGCGGCGGCTTTCCCGAGCTGTGGGCGGAGCCCGCGATTCCGGCCCGCGAGTTCTATCAGAGCTACGTCAGCACCTACCTGGAGCGCGACCTGCGGCAGGTCGTCAACGTCGGCAGCCTGCGCGACTTCGAGCGCTTCCTGCGCGCCGGCGCGGTCCGCGCCGGCCAGTTGCTGAACAAGTCCAACCTGGCGCGCGACGTCGGCGTCGCCCAGACCACCGCCAGCCACTGGCTGTCGGCGCTGGAGGCGGGCAATCAGGTGACCTTGCTGGAACCGTTCTTCGCCAACGTCGGCAAGCGGCTGGTGAAGGCGCCCAAGCTCTACTTCAATGACACCGGGCTGCTGTGCTTCCTGCTGGGCGTGAGAGCCGGCGACCTGGGTCCGTCGCCGCTCACCGGCGCGATATGGGAGAACTTCGTGTTTACCGAGCTGCGCACGTGGCTCGATCTGGCGCGCCCGGAGTGGTCGCTGTGGTATTACCGCGATCAACAGAACCGGGAAGCCGATTTCCTCATCCAGGGGCCGTATGAATCGATCCGGCTGCTCGACGCCAAGTGGACCGAAAGCCCGCGCCGGCAGGCGTTCGCGCAACTCGACAAGGTCGCCGCGGTGGTCGGGAGCGCGCCGGGGGTGGCCCGCACCGAAGTCGCCATCGCCGGCCGCATGGCGGGCGTCCGCCAGCTCGGCGCGAACCGGCGCGCCGTGTCGGCCTACGCCATTGCCGATTACCTGCGTCCCGGCGACCGCTCTCCCTCCGCATAAGGCGCCAGCTCGCCCCAACGCGAAATCCGCAGCGCCGCCTGCGCCACCCGCGTAACGACCCGCGCCAACTCGTCGCCGGAGCGACAGCGTGCCTGGAGCATCCCGCGGTGGAACTCGATTCCGTACGTCACGCACACCTCCTCGATGAACAGCTTCTGCCTGGAAGAACGGCGCAGTGCGGCCGACCGCATACGAAGCCATGCGGTAGTTTCGGCAAGGTCGCTTACCGTCAGCTCGCCTCTCTCGACCTTGCAGAAAAGATCGATGTAGTCGCCGTCGGGATACCGATACGGCGTCCGGACTCGCAGGTACTCGCCTTGCTCCGAACACGTGAACGACGGTCCGATCTCCATCTGCAGGTCGCCGCACAGGCGGCTTACGTCCAAGGTCCTATCTCTATCATTTGTCGGCTTGCTCGACAGGCAGCGAGGACGATACCTCACGCACATCGATCCTACCGACAATCACATCGGCAGTCAGACGTGTTCGGAATTCTTCCAACAGCGCGATCAGCTTTCGTGTAGCTGTAATTTGATGACGGATGAGTCGTTCGGTGTGGTCGAGGAAACGCACGATTGCGGTCTGTTCAGAAAGAGACGGGACTGGAAGAGAGCAATTACCATACTTCTCGCCATTTATATTCTCGATGGTCGATGAAATCGCTTTGACCCTTAAGAATTCTCCGAATGATCTTGTTTTCGTGAACCAGAACAGATACTTGGGCATGACGACGTTCTTATCCGCTATAAATCGAATCAGGTATCCGGCATATGCGCACTGATCATGTTGCTTGCTATCGTAGATGAAAGAACGGCCAATGGTGCCACTTCGAGAGATCAACAGATTGCCGTCCGATAGAATATAGTCCCTTACCAAATCAGCAGGTACGAACACTCCTTCGGCTCTCAGTTGTCCATCCTCCGTTATGTCGGTAGTCCGTAGAAAACGAACACCGGCGTCTGCATACGAACTTGCCGGTAAGTTGGCCCCGTACAGTGCGGACGAAGAGCAGATCGACTTCATTCTGCGCACAGACCAATGCTTCGGGATCGTCCTCAGCCACTCGACACCGGAAGCCTTGTAGGCTGAGTACGGCCGGCTGGTTCGGACGTCGATCTTGCCGGTGACGGCTTGATGGATGATGGCCTGCTTCTGCTCGGCGAGCAGCGCAATCAGCTTCTGCCTGGCGCGGATGTAGCGCTGAATATGTCGGTCTGCGTGATCGAGGAAACGGACGATGGCAGCTTGTTCGTGGAGCGGCGGCAGCGGCATCCTTACCGCCTTGATTGCGCCGCGTGTAAGCCCGAACCGAGTTACGCCGTTCGCCTGTACATGCAACTGACTCGAGATCGCCGTACTCTGCAGAGAACGAAACAGATAGCCGGAATGGGTACGTTCGGAATATGGACGAAGTAGTGCCAAGTGGTAGCCGCTGACTACTCTCGGGCTGGTTTCCTCCGTTCCTTCAACAAGCGCCGGAACGCCTATGTCGTTCCAGACCTCGGAGTCCTTCGTGATCAGCACGTCCCCCGAGCGCAGGCCGAAGCGTTCGATCTCGTCCGCGGTAGCGGTCGCTCGCATGAACGGCATCCCCGGCCTGATACGATCGTTCTTGTAGACGTCAACATAATTGCAGAGACTGACCTGAGCCTCCTTTTGGCGCGAGTGCTTGTCAACGTTACTCACTCGCATTTCAGTCACGTTCCGCAGGCGCAGAACATCCCAATGCGCAGGTACTTGTCCCAATGCTTCGACACCGGAATCCTTCATGTTCGGATAGGGCTTGAGGTTGGCGGTCATGAACTCAACAATGGCAGAACCGCGCCGGTCTCTCATCGAACGGTCCCCGCTTCCCTGGATGTCCTGCGCGGTGAACAGCCGCTGCCTGACCGTGTCGACGTGCTCCTTCAGAGGCAGGCAGGTAATCCCGTCGTAGTTGAAGATATCCACCGACACCGGCAGATTGCTTTCGATGAAGAGCGTCCGCAGGCGGTCGATAGCGGCTTCCCGGACAGCTCCGTATATCACCAGGTCGATGTCGGAGTGGCTCCGGTGCTTGCCGGTGGCGCGCGATCCGAACAGATCGACCTGGGTAATCTCGTCGTCGCATTCGGCCAGCACCGCGCGAATCGTTTCGAGTTCTGCGTCAGAAATGCCGTGCTCAGCCATGTTCCACATCCTTCGCCGTCAGGAAACGGCAGAGGTCTTCCATGGCGGCGAGATAGCGGTTCGCTATCTCGTCGACCACCCGGTCGGCGGCCTGAGCGTCATAGGTGTGGGACATCTTGTTGCGAGCGTCGAGCGCATCCATCCACGTCGCTCCATGCTCGGTGAGTTTGGCCTCGCAAGCCTTTCTGATGACCGATCGAGGCGTGATTTGATCGAACGCCACCCCGTCATGTTGCAGATAATCCTTCATGACGTTCCACGCCAGCTCCATGGTGACCTCGAATCTCTGAATCGCGCCCTCCGTCTCCAATTGATTCAGGCCGGACTCGTTCCTCGTGTCCATCGCCTCCCGCAGCAGCGTCAAGGCGCGCTTGTAGTTGGCAAACCGATACTTCCAACGCGGCGTGGCGTCGTTCACGTGGCACTCGTCCCTTGAATCAGTACGCGAATGGCCAGCCGGTCACGAACTTCCTCATAGATCGGATAGACAAAGAGGGATTGTTGATCTTCTACTATTTCCAATGTAATCGCCAATCCGTATCTGATTCGGTCCGGAATATCACCGGCATCGGACCGGCAATTGACCTTTATTTTCATGGTATCACCATCTTGGAAGACTGTGGCCTGGTCTCCCTCCAACAATTCGTGCTGCAAGGTTCCTCTCCTTACAGCGTGGTGATCGGCAAACAGACGCTTCGGAGCGATCTTGTTGTTGGGATCAAACCAGAGGTCAGCAACTCGATATGCTCGATTCGAGATGTTCACGGGTGACAGCCACGCGAGAGTGATGGTCAAACGCCGACGGACCCTTTTAGCTGACAGGCAAGGCGGAAGTGGAAGAGAGAACACGGCGCCTTCACCGTCGTGGAGATCGCCGAATCCGAGGACGGTGACTCGTTCCTCCGCGCAGCTCATCACTTTCGCGAGGGTCACTGGACCGTACCCCAGGAAACGCCCAACATACTCCCTGAATGTCCTGCTATTATCGGGGTTCTTGAGAGCGGCTTCGTAAGAGCTCAGGGCGCTGCCCCAGGCCGCACCGTGGGCGAGTAGTGCCTTCGTCAGTACTACGTCATATTCCGGTGGCACATGCACGCTTGAGCGCTGACGAAGTTCACCGAGAAGGCGATACAGCAGGGCCGCTCCGTGTGTAGCGATAGCCGCAGCATTGCTGGTGCCTCTTGTATACCGTGTTCGGTTCAATTGGCCGGCGTTTCCTGGTGTAGCAACTCGTTGACCCGGTGGAGTGGTCGATTTTACGATCTCCAGCACCGCCTTCTGGTGTGTATTCGCCAGTTTTTCCCTCAGCAGTTGCCGGCCTCCTGAAAGAAATATATCGGGTTTGATTGCGCGACGGTATCCAGGACCATGTGCGCTCACCACGTTCGACATATCTGCCTGGACAAACGGATCGATCAAGTATGAGGTCACAGGTCGGGATACGTCTTGATGAAGCGCGCCGATGGTCAGGCCATTGAGCGTCTCGGCGGGTGACAGCAGGCGCCGGTTGCGTGTGTCCGCCGCCAAAGCCTTGACTACTGCTCGCTCTAGATCGGAAGGCGAGAGACTGGCGAAAGCGGCGCGTGGAACTTCCAACTCGATGTTCTGGGAATGATTACCCGCGCTGACGATGAACAGTATCTGGTACTTCCACGCCAGCCAATCCAGTAGCCGTGCCCATGAGCTCATCTCCCGTATGAACGGCCGGGCGGGATCGCAGACTGACAAGTTTACAAACCTGACCGTGGGAGCCGCGGGCGGTTCATTGCCGTCCGGTTCGAATAGTCTCCGGACTGACCTATGGATGAGATCGACTGGCAAGACATGCGCAGGAATCGCTTCGTTGAACCGTCCATCGTATCCACGCCGAGGCTGAAGGATAGGTCTCGCGTACAACCGGCTCCCTATCGCTTCGCCATGTCTGTCAAGATCCTCGTGACAGATGAGCGACGCCATACCCGTGCCGTGTACCCGTTCGTGGGCTTGGTAGGTCGCTTCATATCCATCTGGATCGTCGACCGTAACTTGGTTGTCGAGCAATCGGTGTCCGGTCAGAGGCATCCCGTCGAAGAGGGCTATAACAGGCTCTCCGTCATTAGATTCCTGAGCCGACACGAGTTGAGCCAGTTCGTCATCTGAAAGCCGCTCCTGGTGCTGTTCTGGCGATATGCCAACCGCACATTGACCCACCGGTCTGACATGCATGATGTCGTCACACTGCAGCCATCGGATGTTTTTTCTCTCTTGCGGCGTATCGATGATCGCCTGTACCTCGGTGCGCGGCAGGCGGCCGAGGACGGCATGACAGCGGATATCCGTGATCACGCATTGCGCGGTCACCTGACCGTCATGAGACGCTATAATATCGCGAAGTAGCGATTCGGCCTGTTCACGACGATTCTGGTCATCTCTGAACCACAACTCGGCCTCGAAGGGAACCTCGTTTACGTCGTCGTGCTGCAGTCGCTCCTGCCAGTCTTCGAGGACACCCGTCTCCTGAATTCGATCCTCGACTCCCCAAGGCCGGATCGTGTGGAGATGTTCGAACGCGTGCTTCAGGGGGGCCAATCCGTGCGGAAAATCGGTATCGTGATCGTTCGTCCATAGTTTGAACAGACTATGCAGCTGGCTGAGGGCCTGCTGGTCCGTCATGACCAGAAACAGTTGACCATTTAGATCCTTGTCTGGTTTGTTCTCGTCCTCAAATCCGTACTCAGGTTCAATGTCCTCGAGTTCGTGCTCGCTCAACCACTCCAATCCTTCGATCCTGCCGATGGCTCCGACGAAGTTCTGTATGGAACCGATGGTCTCGATCACCAGGACTTGTTCCGGGACAATGCCGAGCGGGTTATCTTGAAGCGCTAGACGGCGCTCTTCCAGTGCTTCCTGGAGACGCTCGAACTGAGGTGCGATCCGCTGCGCTTGCTTTGCGGGAACTGGAGATCTTATTTTCCCCGCACCACCACTTCTCGGTGATCGATCTGCGTGGTCGGGTTCAGGAAAGACGAGAAGCGGAAACTCGATATCGGCCATTGCTATGAAGCGGCGCCGTCGGTGCTCTCACTACGTCGCTTGAGCGTATAACGCTTCTTCCAGTGGCGCAGCCGGCGCTCGACGATGGCGTTGATGTCGGAGTCCGGTTGTCCCAGCGCGATCTTGCGCAGTACATCGGTTCCGAAGTCTTCGACCTCGGCGAAGCTCAGTCCACGCAGCCGCTGGGCGAGGCTCCGCGGCGGCAGGCCGAGCGGCTGTCGGTGGCGCTTCTCGAACCGTCTGAACCACTCCTCGATCTGTCTCTGAGTCGGAGACGGCAACTCCAGCCGAATCTGGAAGCGGCGCCATACGGCGCGGTCGAGCAGCTCCGGATGATTGCTTGCCGCCACCGCTACGACGTAGCTGGGAAGAGCGTCGATCTGGAGCAACAGCGAACTCACGACACGCTTTATTTCGCCGGTCTCGTGCCGATCGCCGCGTTCCTTTCCCACCACATCGAACTCGTCGAAGAACAACACGCAGTGCCGTGATCGGGCGTGTTCGAAGACCTGCTCGATCCGCTGCGCGGTCTCGCCCAGGTAGCTGCCGATGACCGCCTCATACCGGACGACGATCAGCGGGACGTGCAAGGTGCACGCCAACGCCTCCGCAAGGGTGGTCTTGCCGTTGCCGGGCGGACCGGCGAGCAACACCCGGTTGCGGGGCTCCAGGCCGTACGACCGCAGCAGATCGGCCCGGTGCTGCTCGGCCACCAATTCGCGCATGGTCTCTCCGGCCTCCGCCGGCAAGATCAGGTCCGCGAGATCACGGGCCGGTACGGTTTCGGTTACCAGAGGTCCCGCCGCCGAACGGCTGAGCAGGGGCGCCGCCTGCCCGCGCCGGCCGTTATCGGATTGCAGCTGCGCCAGCAGCCGGTCCGCCAGGATGGTGTGATTCTTCGCCCGCTCCTCGGCGGCGAGCGCTTCGACCGTCTTCCGTACCTGCTGGTCGTCGCCCTGTCGGCTGGCCTTGATCAGTGTCAGGATCAGATCGGCTCGTGCCATGGTCGCGCGTTCCGCAGTCTATGCGTCAACGGGTCGGTTCACAAGCAGGACGCGGCAGGCAGACAGACCCGGCAACCCGGCCGCCGACGCGCTGAGACCGATGGGGGTTACCTGCCGAGGATTGCGGTGAGCAGCCCTGCGGTCTCCTGTTCGACCGCCAGGATGTCGGCGCGGATTTCTTCCAGGGTGCGCGTCGGCGGCGGTCGGTAGAAGTAGCGGGTGAAGCTGATCTCGTAGCCGATCTTCACGCTGTCGGCCCGGTACCAGGCGTCGGCCGCATAGGGCAGCACCTCGCGCCGCAGGAAGGCGTCGATGCCGCCGGCCTCCTGCAGCGGGACCTGTTCGGTGTCGCGCAGGTCGGGGTCGGGCTCGTATTCGACCACCGCGGGCCGGCCCTTGACGGTGGCCGCGAACCGGCCGCGCAACGGGTCGGCGGCCGTGCCCCGCCGGTGAATCTTCCGGATCACCGGCGGCGCGCTCGCGTTGCGCGTGCCGCTCTCCTTCAGCTTCCTGATCTCGGCGGCCTTGCAGGCGCGATCGGGGTCGGCGCCGGCGATGCGCAGCGGGCGCTCGACCGTCACCTTCCGGTAGCCGAAGGCGGCGTTGTCGAAGATCCGGCTCTGCTCGCTCTCCTCGAACGCCAGGAACGTGTCGCAGATGCGGGCGATGTCCTCCTCGCCCAGCTCGCACGTCTTCTTACCCAGGTTCTTGCGCAGCGGCCGGTGCCAGCCGGTGGCGTCGATCAGCTGCACCTTGCCGCGCCGGCGCTCCGCCTTGCGGTTGCCGAGCACCCACACGTAGGTGGCGATGCCGGTGTTGTAGAACAGGTTGAGCGGCAGCGCGACGATCGCCTCCAGCCAGTCGTGCTCGATGATCCAGCGGCGGATGTTGCTTTCGCCCTGCCCGGCGTCGCCGGTGAACAGCGAGCTGCCGTTATGCACCTCGGCGATGCGGCTGCCGAGTGGGGTGCCGCGCTTCATCTTGGCGAGCTTGTTGGCCAGGAACAGCATCTGCCCGTCGCTGGAGCGGGTCACCAGCGAGTACTCGGCATCGCCGCCGTGCTCGATCACGAAGCGCGGGTCGCGCATGCCGCCCTTGCCGCCCATGCGTTCCAGGTCGGTCTTCCAGCTCTTGCCGTACGGCGGATTGGAGAGCATGAAGTCGAACTCGTGGGCCGGAAAGGCGTCGTTCGACAGCGTGGAGTGCTCGGGACCGCCGACGATGTTGTCGGCCGCCTCGCCTTCGCCCTTCAGCAGCAGGTCGGCCTTGCAGATGGCGTAGGTCTCGGCGTTGATCTCCTGCCCGTACAGGTGGGTGGAGACCTCCTTGCCGTGCTCGGCGGCAAGCTGCCGCAGCGTCTCCTCGGCCACGGTCAGCATGCCGCCGGTGCCGCAGGCGCCGTCGTACAGCAGATAGGTGCCGGAGGTGATGCGGTCGGCGACCGGCAGGAAGATCAGCCTGGCCATCAACGTCACGGCGTCGCGCGGCGTCCAGTGCTCGCCCGCCTCCTCGTTGTTCTCCTCGTTGAAGCGGCGCACCAGCTCCTCGAAGATGGTGCCCATACCGTGGTTGTCGAGGCCGGGCTGCTCGACCGAGCCGTCGTCGCGGCGCACCGGGGCGGGGCTCAGGTTGACGTCGGAGGCGGTGAGCTTCTCGATCAGCGTGCCGAGCGCGTCGGCGCGCGACAGGCGCGGGATCTGGTTGCGGAACTCGAAGTTGTCGAGGATGTCCTGCACGTTGGGCGAGAACCCGTCGAGCCACGCCTCGAAGTCGGCGGTGAGTTGCCGGCGGTTGGCGCGGGCGCGCAGGTCGCGCAACGAGAACGGCGAAGTGTTGTAGAACCCCTGCCCGGCGGCCTGGCGCAACGCCGCGTCCTGCTCGATCACGCCGGCGGTGTCGAGGGCGGCCCTCATGTCCAACACCGCCTGCTTGCTGTCCTCCAGCACCGCGTCGAGGCGGCGCAGCACGGTCATCGGCAGGATCACGTCGCGGTACTTGCCCCGCACGTACAGGTCGCGCAGCACGTCGTCGGCGATGCCCCAGATGTAGTTCGCGATCCAGTTCAGGTCGCCGTTGCTCATTTCGCCGCGTCGCTCGGAACCGGACCTACGCCGCTACGCAGGAGACCAGCTCCCAGCCGTGGAAGACCAGCGCCAGCCCGCCGTGTCGTGGATGTCCTGCACGTCTGCTATCATACCCGATCGTTTCCCGGCACTCGCGCCCGTCGGCGCTGGCGATTACCGACCTGCGGGTCGCGCGGCTCGCGGTGCCGGTCATCGTCCAACTCGACATTCACTCGAACGTGTCGGCGGAGATGATCGATCACGCGGACGGGATCATCGTGCGCGAGACCTACCCGGAGATCACGGAATTTGCGCGCCATCCGTAGCGCATCGTCAGTTAGGCGCGTGACGCGCGGCTCGTCGAGGCGGTCCGGGAGCGTGCGGCGCGCGGATTGGCGATCCGCTGCAGTTCGCGGAGGACCTTCCGCACGTCGTCGGGCACGGCGGCCATGGCGTCGATGATCTCGGCATCCACGATCCGCAAGGAAAGCCCCTGCTCTTGCAGCCAGGCGCGCAGCCGCCGGAACACCTCCTTCGCATCGCACCAGCGCGTCGGCTCCTCCCACGCCTGGCGCAGGAAGGCGTCCGCCTGCCCTATGGCCGTGCTCAGCGCCAAGCTGCGGTCGTCATTCTGGATGCGCGTGGCAACGGCCTGACGGACCCGTTCCCGCTGCTCGTCCACAAGGGAACGCAACGCATCGACGAAGGCGTCCTCACACCGGCGCCACTCCCGCTCCACGCCCTTCGCGGCGGCTTGCCGATGCAGGGCGCCGGCGAGCGCTCCGACATCGAGCAGGTAGTTCTCGATCTCGTTGGCTTCCCACAACCGCACGGTGAGCTCCAGCCGATACGGCGCCGCTTGCGCCCGCCTGGTGAGCGCAAGCCGCTCCCTGCGCCACGCGGCGTCGGTGCGATAGTCGCGGTCGCCGATTACCACCATGCGCATCGGCTGACCCGCGACGCCGGTACTGCGGAGCAGATCGTTCACCTGCCGCGCCAAGTCCGGCACGCGCGCCTCCGCCGGTCCCTGGTACGTGTACAGGAAGGTCAGGGCGCGCCAGACGTCCCGCTGCTTCCGCTCGCCCCACTGCCGGCGCGCAAACGCTTCGAGCAGCGTGCGATCGCTCCGGTTCTCGACGAAGACGAGCGCGCGGTTGGTCAGCAGCGGGACGATTTCCATGCGGTCCATGGCGCCCAGGTCTTCGAGCAATCGGAACTGCCCCGGTCCAAGATCGAGCGGGACCACCTTCCCGTCCCGGCAGACCCTGATCGAGCCCTCGGGAGCCGCGCTCAGAAGCTGTGGGGAGTGCGTGGCCAGGATGAACTGGGCCTGCTCGTCACGAGCAAGCCGTACCATGATGCCCATGAGCTGCTCCTGCAGCCGGGCGTGGAGATGGGCATCGGGTTCGTCCAACAGCAGCACCCGTGCTCCGGGAGTGAGGACCGACACCAGTATCTGCAGCGCCTGATGGAATCCCGAGCCGGTCACCACCACGTCCAGTTCCCTGGTGAGCGCCCGATCGCGATAGGCGGCGTTGATGAACCGGTCGACGTCCACGTCGAAGTCGATGCGCAGGACGCTCTCCGGGAACAGGTCGCGGAGCAGCTCGATCAGCGTCTTCCAGCGCGCTTCGTCCCGCTCCCTCAGATCCCAGAGCAGATTGCGCACCATCTCGCCGTGGCGTTGCAGCCGCATCCGTTCCTGGCGCGCCGGGAGGGTCAGGTACTCCTCGCGCGGCAGGAACCCGGAAAATACCGGTATCAGGCGGATGTCCCGCTGGTGGACGGCTTCCGTTACGTCGCCGCTTGACCGCGGGGTTATGCTGAATCGGTTGTAGCTGAGCTTCAACGTAAAGGCGATCTCGGCGCCGTTGTCGTAATCCGCGCGGAGCTCGATCGACTGCTGTTCCTTGCCGGAGATGGTGCGTCCGTTCGGCCACATGTCGGTCGGTTCCGCAACGGGGAGGACGCCGAACTGATCGGGGCTTACCGACCGCCGCGCCAGATCGATCCGGCCGTTGCGCTCGTTGCCGCGGCCGTTGCCGTTGGCGCGGCGCGCCGTCTCGACGCAGTACTGGAACAGCGTCAGCGCCTCCAGGATCGTCGACTTGCCGCTGTTGTTGGCGCCGACGAGCACGGTCACGGGATCGAGGTCGATCGCCGTCTCCCGCTCGAACCGCTTGAATCCCCTGATCGTGAAGCGGCGGATCACTGCCCGGTCTGCCGCTCCGGGCGCGTCCGCTCGGACCGGACGTCCGGCAGCGCCGTGTCGCGGATGTCCTGCACGTCTGCTATCATACCCGATCGTTTCCCGGCACTCGCGCCCGTCGGCGCTGGCGATTACCGACCTGCGGGTCGCGCGGCTGGCGGCCGCCCCGTTCACCAGCTATCTGATCCGCATCGACACCAACCAGGGGATCAGCGGCTTCGGCGAAGTGCGCGACAGCGCCAGCAAGACGTACGCGCTGATGCTCAAGTCCCGCCTGCTCGGGGAGAACCCGTGCGACGTCGACCGGTTGTTCCGGCGCATCAAGCAGTTCGGCCATCACGGCCGGCAGGGCGGCGGCGTCAGCGCCGTGGAGATGGCCCTGATCGACGTGGCCGGCAAGGCGTACGGCGCGCCGGCGTACGCGCTGGCCGGCGGCCGGTTCCGCGACCGCGTCCTCTGCTACTGCGACACCCCGTCCTGCGCGGACGGCGGCGAGATGGGACGCCGGCTGAAGCGGCGCATGGCGATGGGCTTCCGCTTTCTGAAGATGGACGTCGGCATCGACCTGCTGCGCGGCCGGCCCGGCTGTCTGATCGCGCCGCCGGGGATGCTCGACCGTCCGACCGTGATGCACCCGTTCACCGGCATCCAGATCACCGACCGGGGGATCGACGCGCTCTGCGAGTACGTCGCCGCGGTGCGGGAGGAGATCGGCTACGAGGTGCCGCTGGCCGTCGACCACTTCGGCCGCCTCGGCCTGGAGTCCTGCATCCGGCTGGGCCGCGCGCTCGACCGGTTCTCGCTCGCCTGGTACGAGGACATGCTCCCCTGGCAGCTCACCGATCAGTACCGGCGGCTGTCGGAAGCGGTCGCCACGCCGATCTGCACCGGTGAGGACATCTACCTGAAAGAGGGGTTCGCCGATCTGTTCCGGGAACGGGCCATCGCCGTGGCCCATCCCGATCCGGCTACGGCCGGCGGCATCCTGGAGACCAGGAAGATCGGCGACGCCGCCCAGGACCATGGCATCGCGATGGCGCTGCACATGGCGATGTCACCGGTGGCGGCGCTGGCGGCGGTACATTGCGCCGCCGCCACGGAGAACTTCATCGCCCTGGAGAACCACTCGGCCGACGACCTGGAGCGGTGGAGCAGCCTGGTCGACGGGTTGCCGATCCCGCTGATTCGGGACGGACACGTCGCCGTGCCGGAAGGCCCCGGTTTGGGGTTCGCGGACCTCAACTACGAGGCGTTGCGCGAGTTCGTCGATCCCGAGGAGCCGGGCATCTTCGAGCCGACTCCGGAGTGGGACCGCGAACCGACCCGTGACCTTCTGTGGAGCTGATCGGCCGCCGGCGGGCCGATTCCCCCGTCATCGTGGACAGCGCACGTCCCATCCGGCTACGGTGCCGTCGTGAAGCTGGGATTCGTCACCTATCAGATCGGAGCCGAGTGGGATCTCGCCACGATCATCCGCACGTGCGTGGCGACCGGATTCTCCGGCGTCGAGCTCCGCACTACCCACGCCCATGGCGTGGAGGTCGGGTTGAGCGCGGCCGAGCGCGCCGACGTGCGCAAGCGGTTCGCCGACGCCGGGGTGGAGATCGCCGGGCTCGGCAGCGCGTTCGAGTTCCACGCCGTCGACCGCGCGGTCGTGCGCGATAATATCGACGGTGCCATCGCATACGCGCAGCTCGCCGCCGACCTCGGCTGTCCCGGCGTCAAGGTCCGGCCCAACGGTCTGCAGACCGAGGCGGGAATCCCGGAGGAGAAGACCCTGGAACAGATCGGCCTGGCGCTCCGCGAATGCGCGCAAGCGGCGGCCGACCTTGGCGTCGCGGTCAGGATCGAGGTGCACGGCCGGGAGACTCAGCAGCCGCGCCGCATGCGCGCCATCATCGATCACGCCGACCACGACAACGCGTTCATCTGCTGGAACTCAAATCCGGGCGAGGCGGTGAACGGCTCGATCGATGCAGCCTATGAGCTGCTGCGTCACAAGATCGGACTGGTGCACGTCACCGAGCTGCACGACGCCTATCCGTGGCGCGACCTGTTCGCCAAGCTCCGCCGCGACGGTTACACCGGCTACACGCTGGCGGAGATTCCCGGCAATCCCGACGGGGAGCGCATCCTGCGGTACTACCGGGCGCTGTGGGAGGCATACCAGCGCTAGCCGGCCGGCCGCCCGGCCGCCGCCCGTCACGCGGCCGCGTCCCTGGCTTCGGCCAGCGCGGCATACGAGCGTTCCGCCGCCGCCCACGGATCGTAATCGGACCGCTTCCAGATCATGGCGCTCACCTCGGCGGTGACCGGGATGGCGGAGCCGCGCTCGACGAGCAGGCGGAAGTACGCACGCAGGTCGAGGCTCCCCTCGCCCGGAAGCTGGAAGACCACCGTACCGCCGTCGTCGCGATAGCCGTCCTTGACGTGGACGTGCGCGGCGTGCGGCAGGCAGAGATCGACGCAATGCCGGAGCTCCATCCCCTGCACGTGGAAGTGGCTGACGTCGAAGTTGAGCCGCAGCGACGGATGATCGGTCCGCTCCATCAGCCACACCGCCTTCTCCGGCGTATCGAGGGCGCTGCCGACGTGCGGCTCGGCCGCGAGGACCACGCCGTGCTCGCGCGCCACGTCGGCGAACTCGACCAGGTCGGCGGCGATCCGCTCGCGCCCTTCCCGCCACGGCGGCTGCCGGCCGCCGAGCGGCGAGCTGACCACCGCCGGCCCCGCGTCCGGGCAGAGATCACGGGCCAGTCCGCAGACGGCGCGGAACTCCTCGAGCACCGCGCGCCGGCGCTCGCCCTCCTCGCAGATCGGCATCATCGCCATCACCGCCGACAGGTCGAGACCCAGGTCGCGGATCGTGCCGGCCAGCCGCGCGCGGCCCTCCCGGTCCATCATGGCCGGAGCGGTGGCCCAGCCCGCCGCGCCCATGATCTCCACCGCCCGGTACCCGATCGCGCGCAGCCGCGGCAGCGCCCCGTACAGTTCGAGCTCGCGCATGCCGTACGTGCTGTACCCCAGCCTGATCGTATGCTCGCCCACCACTCGTCCGGTCAGTCCTGCTCGGCCTTCTGAATGAACTTCCGCTTGGCGAACTCGCTCACGCCTTCGGCAGCCTTGGCCGCCTGTTCCCACTCGCCCCGCTTCTCGTGATAGTGCATCGCCTTGTACGGTTCTGCGTCCTCGGCCAACTCGCCGCTGGCGCCGATGCTCGGCGAGGCGAAGGTGTGGGTGGAGTAATCGCGCGGCGCCGCGGCGCCGCAGGCCGGACAGCTCGTCCGCGCCGCTTCCGAGGACGCGGCGCCGAACAGCAGCTTCTCGAACACCCGCTCACACGCGCTGCAGCGATACACGTATACCGGCACAGGTCTGCTCCACTGACCTCGCCACAGGATAGCAGAACCGGGATACCCGCGTCGCCGACCGCGGCGCGCGTCAGGCGTCGATGCGGCACCCGCCCGACAGGATGACTTATCCGGGATTTCCGTGAGGCGCGGCAGGCCGCTTGGAAACGGTGCGATACCAGACGTGATCGAAGTTGTACCCGGACGCGAACCCGGTGACGCCGCTGCGCCGCGCGATCTGTTCGGTCTGCTGGAACATGAAGACGTACGGCCCGGCGACCTGCAGGCGCCGTTGCAGGTCGCGGTAGAGCTGCGCGCGCCGGGCCGGATCGCGCTCGTCCCGCGCCCGGACCACCGCCGCATTGACATCGTCCCGCGCCCATGCGTTGCGCCATGCCGGCACCCCGGTGAGCCCCGCCTCCGGGCGGTTGTCCGGGTTGCGCGCGAAGGCGTCGGCGTTGGCGTGCGGGTCGACGTAATCGGGCGACCAGGGAACCAGGATCAACTCGTGGCCGCGAGCGCGGTACATCGGCCAGAGCGCTGCCCCTTCATGGGTGACGACCTGCGCCTCGATGCCGACCTGCGCGAAGGTCTCCCGCACCGCGTCGGCGATGCGCGGGTACGGTGGGGCGGCGAGCGTGTCGAGACGCACGGCGAATCCGTCGCCGTAGCCGGCCTGCGCGAGCAACGACCTGGCCCGCTCCGGGTCGAACCGATACGGCGTTTCGGTATACGCCGCCCACAGACCGCGAGGCCAGAACGCCTGATGGACCATGAACTGGCCGGCCAGGAAGGAGTCCGCCATGCCGTGGTAGTCGACCGCGTGACGCAGCGCCTGCACGACGCGATCCTGGCCCAGGATCGGATGCGAGGCATTCGCCGCCAGGTAGACGATCGCGCCTTTGGGAACGTCGTCGACCGCGACGCCGGCATTGCCGGCGAGTGCGGCGATCAGGTCGGGCGTGAGGCCGCGGGCGACGTCGACGTCGCCCCGCTCCAGCAGCAGCCGCTGCTCGGACGGCTCCGGCACGTGGCGCAGGACGGCGCGGCCTACGCCCGGCGCGCCGAGCCGGTAGTCGGCATTGGCTGCCAGGGACACCGACTCGTCGGGCTGCCAGCGTTCCAGCCGGAAGGGACCGGAGCCGGCGCTGTTCGTCCGCAGCCACGCAGCCCCCAGGTCGCCGTCCCGCTCGTGCTCCAGGACCAGGTTCCGGTCGACTACGGCGGCCAGGCCGGCCGAGAGCGCGTGCAGCACCAGTACCGGCGACAGCGGTTCGAGGATGGTGATGCGGACGCGGCGGCCGTCGACGACTTCGATCAGGGAGCCGACGTTGTCGGCGTTCCAGCCGAACTGCGTGACGATGAAGGCCGGCGACCCGTCGAGGCGCACGACCCGCTCCAGCGAGAACTCGACGTCCTCCGGCCGCACCGGGTTGCCGGAATGAAACGTCAGGCCGTCGCGAATCCGGAACGTGATCGACCGGCCGTCCTCGCTCACCGCGTAGCTCTCCGCCACGCCTCCGGTCAGCTCGCCCGGCCGCTCCGGCTCGAACGTCATGATCCGCTCGTAGACGTTGGCCAGTACCTCGCCGGTCGTGATCTCGAACGCCTCCGCCGGATCCAGCGTGATGACGTCGCCGATGTCCTTGGCGATCACCAGGGTATCCGTCGGCGTCTCCGCCGGAATCGGCGCGACGAAGGCGAGCAGGCCAAGTAGCGCCGTGAGCAGACGAACGACTACGCGCCCTGACGTGCCGGGACCCTGCGCCCCGAAGCGAGCCTCCGGTAAGGTATGCATGGTGTTCACGGTTCCGACGCCGCGCCCGGCGTCATCGAGCGCTCCCGGCGTCCGGCTAGCCGCTGCATCGTGAGCAGCCGATCGACGGAAGCGGCGGTACCGGTGCGCCGCGCCCCGATCATAGCACCGCTCCGCGCCGCCGCGGGGCAGCTCGCAGTGCTCCTCGCAATGCTCCTGCTGGCCGCCGCATGCACGAGCGGCGCCACCGAGCCGCACGTACTGCGCGTGTACGCCGCCTCCTCCCTCACCGCCGCCTTCACGGAGATCGAGCAGGCGTTCGAGGCTGCCTACGATGGCGTCGACGCGGCGCTCGTCTTCGCCGGCAGTCAGGTGCTGCGCCTGCAGATCGAGCAGGGGGCGCCGGCCGACGTGTTCGCGTCGGCCACCCACGACCATACGCGGGCGCTGATCGACGCGCGCCTGCTGCGCGGCGCCCGGCCCTTCGCAGCCAACGAGCTGGCGGTGATCGTCCCGCTCGACAACCCGGCCGGCATCGAGTCGTACCGCGGGCTGACCGCCGCCGAGCGGCTGGTCATCGGCACCGAGGCGGTCCCGGTCGGCCGCTACGCCCGCGCGGCGCTGAGCCGAGCCGCAGCGGCGCTAGGTACGGACTTCGAAGCGGCGGTGCTGGCCCGCGTGGTCTCCCTGGAGAACAACGCGCGGCTGGTCCGCGCCAAGGTGGAGATCGGCGAGGCGGACGCCGCCATCGTCTACCGGACCGACGCGGCGGCCTCCGCCCGCGTGCGGACGATTCCCATCCCGACCGGCCTCAACGTGCGAGCGGAGTACGTCATCGGCATCGTCACGGGCGGCGGCTCCCGCACGCCGGCCGGCCGCGGCGCCGGTTGGGCGGAGCGCTGGGTCTCCTTCGTGCTCTCGCCGGAGGGCCGGGCGATTCTGGACCGGCACGGGTTCCTGACGCCCTGATGCGTCACCGCACGACCTCCGGCGCCGTCGCCGGCCCCGCATCGTTCCTGCTGGCCGTGCCGATGCTCGGCCTGCTGGCGTTGCCGGTACTGGCTCTGCTCCTGGCCACCACGCCGGCCGACCTGCTCGCCGGACTGCGTCATCCGCTCTTCGCGCCGGCCTTCCGGCTCAGCGCGCGCACCACCGCCATCGCGCTGGCCGTGATCCTGGCCGCCGGCACGCCGCTGGCGTGGTGGCTGGCGACCGCCCGCGCCGGAGCCGCGCGGGCGGTCGAGCTGCTGACGCGCCTGCCGATCGTGATCCCGCCGGCGGTGGTCGGCATCGGCCTGCTGGCAGCCTTCGGCCGCAACGGCCTGCTCGGCCCCCTGCTCTGGTCCCTGGGGCTGCAGGTTCCCTTTTCCGCGGCCGCCGTGGTGCTGGCGCAGGTGGCGGTCGCCGCTCCGTTCTACGTCCAGTCGGCGGCGGCCGCGTTCCGGCGGGTCGACGCCGATCTGCTGATCGTCGCCCGCACGCTGGGCCAGCGGCCGGCCGGCGCGTTCCGGCGCATAGCGCTGCCGCTGGCGATGCCGGGCGTGCTCGGCGGCGCGTCGCTGGCGTGGGCGCGCGCGCTGGGCGAGTTCGGCGCCACGCTGCTGTTCGCCGGCAGCCTGCCCGGCGTGACCCAGACCATGCCGCTGGCGATCTACACGGCGCTGGAATCCGACGTGCGCGTGGCACGGGCGCTTTCCCTGGCGCTGGCGGCGCTGGGTGTGGCGCTGCTGCTCGCGCTCCGTGCGCCGCCCGCGCTCCGCACCCGGCTCCGGACCCGACTCCGTTCCGAGCCGGGCGCCGCGTCCGCCGCATCCCCGCAGCCGCGACCGGAGCGGCGCCGGCCCGCCGTGCGGCGCGCCGCCGACTGGCAGGTGCGCCTCTCGGCCCGCCTCGGCGCCTTCGAGATCGACGTCGAACTGCGCGGGGGGGCCGCTCCGGTGGCGTTGATCGGCCCGAACGGCGCCGGCAAGACGACCCTGTTGCGGCTGATCGCCGGCGTCCACGCGCCCGGCTCCGGACTGATCCGCGCCGGTGACGCGGTGCTCTACGACTCCGAACGCGGACTCGCCCTCGCGCCCGAGGAGCGCCGCGTCGCCTACGTGCCGCAGGGCTTCGGGCTGTTCCCCCACCTCGATATCGTCGACAACGTCGCCTTCGCCCTGCACGCGGAGCGCCCCCGCCGGTCCCGCGCCGAGCGCCGCCGCGCGGCCGCCGACCTGCTGGCCGAGCTCGACGCCGGCCACCTCCTGGAACGACGCCCGGCGGACCTGTCCGGGGGCGAGCGGCAGCGCGTCGCCCTGGCGCGCGCGCTGCTGGTCGACCCGCTGCTGCTGCTGCTCGACGAGCCGCTCTCCTCGCTCGACGCGCAGGCGCGGCGAACGCTCCGCGCCCACCTGGCCGAGCACCTGCTCGAGCGGGAGCGGCCGGCGATCGTCGTCTCCCACGACGCGCGCGACGTCCTGGCCCTCGACGCCTGCGTCTACGCGATCGAGGACGGCCGCATCGTCCAGCACGGCCCGGCCGACCGGATCGCCGCCGATCCGGCCACTCCGTTCCTGGCCGAGTTCTTCGCCGGCCCCATGCATTCCCGCCCGCCGGCGCTTGATTCCGGCGTCGCTTCACGCGCAAGGTCTGGCGACACGCATGCAACGGACGGCTGACGCGGTGATCATCGGCGGCGGTATCATGGGCGCGAGCTGCGGCCACTTCCTGGCCAAGGCCGGCGTCGGCTCGGTGGCGCTGCTGGAGCGGCGGACGCTGGCCGCGGTCAGCACCGGCCACTCGGCGGCCAACGTGCGCTGCTCGTACTCCAACGCGGTGACCGTGCAGTTGGCGCTGCGGGCGATGGAGATGTTCGAGAACGACCGGGAGGAGCTGGGCGGCCCGACCGGCTTCCGCCGCACGGGCCAGCTCATCCTGTACGGACCGGAGCACGCGGAGATCGGCCGGCAGGTGCTGGCGAACGAGAACCGCCACGGCACCGGCACGCGCGAGATCTCGATCGACGACGTGACGGAGATCGCGCCGCAGCTCTCGCCGCACGGGATCGCCATGGCCTGCCATCAGCCCAGAGCCGGCTACGCCGATCCGGTCCGCACCACCCGCACGCTGGTCGAAGCGGCGGAGCGGTACGGGCTCCGTGCGCACCAGGGGGTGGGCGCGCGCGGCATCGCCGCGGCCGGCGGACGCGTCACCGGCGTGGAGACCGATCAGGGGCGCATCGACACGCCGCTGGTGGTCAATGCCGCCGGACCGTGGGGCGGACGACTCGGGTCGGCAGCCGGACTCGGCTACTCGATCCGCTGGAGCCGCGAGTCGGATCTGGTCGTGGAGCGGCCGGCCGGCTTTGGCGCGTTGCCGATCGTGGCCGACCCGATCTGCCACATCTATCTCCGCCCGCACGGAGATGACGGGGTGCTGGCCGGCCTCGACTATCCGAAGGAGCTGGAACCGCTCGATATCGACGACTACGATCCGGCGCTGGACGATGCCACCCGCGCGCGGATCGAGGCCGGGCTGTTTCAGCGGCTGCCGGCGCTGCGCGGCGCGCGGCCGGTGAAGGGTTGGGCATCGATCTACACCATCACCGACGACTGGCACCCGGTAGTGGGGGCGGAGCCGGAGCTGGCCGGATACTACGCCTGCTTCGGCGGCAGCGGCCACGGCTTCAAGCTCGGCGCCCCGATCGGCGAGTCGCTGGCCGCCGTCATCACCGGCGCGGCGCCGCGCATCGACCTGCACGCCCTGCGGCCTGCCCGCTTCGCGGAAGGCGAGCCGATCACCTCGGCCTGGGGATCGGGCAACCGAGCCTGAGCCTCGGTGCACGGTAGCGCTGCGGTCCCGATCGAGCCACGCACGTATACTCGTTCCACTCGATGAGACCAGCCCCGCACGACGCGAGCCCGAACAGACGCGATGCCGCCGGCGGGCCCCCGGCGGCCGGGCAATCACCGGCGTCATCGACGCCCAGCTCGGCCCCTTCGAAGATCCGGCTCGGCGTCATCGGCTACATGAGCCCCGACAACGCCCACCCCTTCTCATGGTCGGCGATCGTCAACGGTTCCTACGACGCGAACCTGATGCCGCTCTACGCAAACCAGCGGATCGCGGCCTACCTGGCCGCCAACAGCGATTCCATAGGCATCGAAGGCGCCCAGGTGACCCACGTCTGGACGCAGGACCGGGTGATATCCGAGCGGATCGTCGCGGCCAGTCACGTCTCCCACATCGCCGCCGAGCCGCGGTCGATGGTCGGCGCGGTCGACGCGGTGCTGATCGCACGCGATGACCCGGAGAGTCACGCGGCGCTGGCGCAGCCGTTTCTCGATGCGGGAATGCCGGTGTTGATCGACAAGCCCCTGGCCGCCACGGAGGCCGACCTGGCCTTCTTCGTCGAGCAGGAACGCGCGGGCCGGCTGATCATGTCGAGCTCGTCGATGCGCTACGCCGCCGAGGTGCGCGTGCTCAAGGAAGAGGCGGCGACGCTGGGGCCCGTGCGCCTGGCGGTCGCGGTCGGCGTCAAGGACTGGGTGAGCTACGGCGTGCACGCGCTGGAGGCGATCTGCACGGTGCTCGACGACCGGCCGGCGCTGCGCGTCCGCCACGGCGCGTTCCGGTACGGCGAGGTGGTGGAGATCGAGTTCGACGGCGGCGCCATCGCGACGATTCACCAGCTCCGCAACGCCGCCCCGACGATGCACTTGCACCTGCACGGCGAGGGCGGCTTCCGTTCCGCGATGCTGGACGGGCTGTTCGCCGCCCACCGCGGCTTGCTGCAGCAGTTCATCCGCTCGGTCACCGAAGGCGAGTCCCGCCTGCCGTTCGCGGTCACCCGCAACGTGATCGGCATCCTGCTCGCGGGCCTGCGCAGCAAGGACCGCCGGGGAACCTGGATCGAGCCGGACTGATCCCTGCCCGGCGGACCGGCCGGGGGCGATTTGAAGCGCCGCTGCCAAGCTGCGGGTAGAGAGGGTAACCGCGCCCCCGGAGACACGCGTTCTCACGGCCGGCGTGATCTGATAGCATAGCAAGGAGAGGAGTCCATGGCGGTGACCTTCGACACGCTCAAGGCAGCTACGCGGCTGCGCGAGGAGGCGGGCTTCAGCAAGAGGCAGGCCACGACGCTGGTAGCGACGTTTGCCGACGGCATCCTGGAGAGCCTGGCCACCAAGGCCGACGTGGCTGCGCTGCGCAGCGACATGGAGCAGATGGAAGTCGGGCTGCGCAGCGACATGGAGAAGATGGAGACCCGGTTGCGGGGCGACATGGGCAAGAATGAGGCGTCACTGCTCGGCGAGATGCACAAGCTGCGGCATCAGATGACCGTGCGGTTCGGAGCGGGAATCGGCGCGGCGGTGGCGATCATCGTCGCCCTGGATAAGCTGATCTGACGAGCGGACCCGGCCCGCCTTCTGCGTCAGTCCCGGATCAGTCCCACTCGACGCCTGCCGATCGTGAGATCGCGGTCACGGCCGCCACGGCAGCGGCGAAGCGCTCGGTGGCAAGGTGTTCGATATACGCGTGCACGCCGGGGCGGACCGCCTGCAGCCGGGTCAGATAGGCCGCCTGGTCCAGCATGCCGGCGCCGATCTCCGCCTCCTCGAAGTGCGGCAGCAACGCTTCTACCAGGGTGAAGTCCTTGACGTGCGCGCTCACCGTCCGGCGCCCCAGCCGGTCGAAGCTGTCGGCGATCAGCGCGCCGGTGTCGTATGCCTGCTCCAGGCTGCCGATCAGGTTGACCGGATCCTGATTGAAGCCCAGCGCCGGTGAGTCGACCGCGGCGATGAACGCCTCGATCCTCGCCGGCGAGTAGAGCGGCGATACGACCCCACCCTCGACCGCCACCAGCACCCCCTCACCCTCCGCCGCGGAGCAGACTCGCCTGGCGCTGTCGACCAGGCGGTCGAACACCGCCGGCGAGCGGTTGCGGGGATGCGGCAGCCAGGCGCCGCGCCGGTTCAGGCTGCCCGGACGCAGATAGGTGGTGGGCGCCCCGAGGAGCTGCGTCAGCCGGCACATCTCCTGGACGAACCGCACCGCCCGCTCCCGCTCGGCGCCGTCCTCGCTCACCAGGCCGCCGCCGTAGTTGCCGGCCGTCTGCCCGGCCGCCAGGCCGCGGCGCTCCAACGTCTCCCTGAAGCGGGCGGCCTCCGCCCGGGTCACCGAATACGGATCGTCCGTGCGGGCGTTCAGCGCCCGCAGCCCCAGCGCCGCCGCGCCGGCGGCGGTCCGGTCGGTCAGGGTCCGAAAGTCGCCCTTGTGGTAGTCCGCGGCGCCCAACAGCATCTCGACAAGGGTATACTACGCTTCACGGCGTTGCCGCACGCACCGGCGACGGGACGGGTGAATGATGGTTCGCCGGCGGTCTTTGTGCTATGGTGCCGTACCTTCCGCGATGGATCGGACATGACGCAAGAACAATCCGGGTCGCTGAGCTTCGCCGAGGAGATCATGCTGCTCCTCCTGGACGACGAAAGTGGACGGTTCGAGCACCTCCCCGTCGCCTCGACGCGGTATGCCCTGGCCGGCGCCGTGCTCATGGACCTGGCGCTGCTCAACCGGATCGACACCGACCTGCATCAGCTCGTCCTGCTGGATGCCACCCCATTGCAGGATCCGATGTTCGACCCGACGCTCGCTGCCATCGAGCATGCCGGGGATCGCCACGACGCCCGCTACTGGGTCGAGCGGATCGGCGACCTGGCCGACGAAATCCGCGAGTGCGCGCTGGACCGGCTCGTGGAACGCGGGATTCTGGAGCGCCGGGAAGACCGGTTCCTGTGGGTGTTCCGATCGCGGCGCTATCCCATGATCGGCGGCAAGGCCGAGCGCGAAGTGAAGCAACGGATCATGGGCGTTCTGTTCAGCGACGATATTCCCGAGCCGCGCGACGTGGTCATCATCTGTCTGGCCAACTCCTGCCGCATCTTCGAGAAGCTGTTGTCTCCGCGAGAGTTGGAGCGCGCTTCCGAACGCATCCAGCAGGTGCGCAAGCTCGACCTGATCGGTCAGGCGGTCTCCAACGCGATCTGGGAGATCGAGACCTCGCTCGCCACCGCCATCATTCCCTACATGTAGGTCGGTACCGTCAGGTCCGACCGACCGGTCCGGCGCCGCGCCGGTCAGCGGGTGAATACCGCCCCGCGGACGTAGGCCGCTTCGTCGGACAGCAGGAACCGCACCACCTTGGCCACGCCGGCCGGCTCCGCCAGCACGGGATTGCGCGGCGAGCCGCTCGCGTCCATGGCCTCCTCCGCACGGCGCTTGAGCGGCGTGTCGACGCTGCCCGGCATCAGCAGGTTGAGCCGGATGCCGTCCGCCTCCAGCCGCGGCGCAAGCGCCTTCGAAAGCCCGTAGACGCCGCCCTTGCTGGCGGCGTAGGGCACCGACGAGCTGCCGGAGAGGATCCCGGCCGGGGATCCTACCAGGATCGCCACCCCCGCGGCGGACCGACGCAACGCCGGCAGCGCGTGCTTGACGCAGTAGAAGGAGCCGTACACGTTCACCTCCAGGGTACGCGTCCAGTCCGCCGGATCGATCCGTTCGACCGGCACCGCCGCCGCCTGCAGGACGCCGGCGGCGGCGACCAGACCGTCGATGCCGCCCATCAACCCCTCGGCGGCGGCCACCAGGCCGCGCACCTCCGCCTCGCTCGTCACGTCGCAGCGGACGAACCGGGCGGTACCGCCGGCGGCGGCAACCGCCGCAACCGTTCGCTCCGCATCCGCGGCGTTGACGTCGGCGACGACCACCGCCGCAGGCGGCGCGCACGCGACGGCGATGGCGCGGCCGATGCCGGTCGCGCCGCCGGTGAGCAGCAGCCGCTTGCACAGTTCCATGGAGGATCAGCGCCGACCAGGGTACTCCCTCGCGCCGCGGCGTTGGAAGGCCGGCTATACTGGCCGGCATGCACCAGCAGCAACGCACCTGCCGGGCGAATCACGTCGCCGAATGGAGCTTCCGGGCGGCAGTCGAGCGGGCCGACCCGTTCAATGACGTCACGCTCGACCTGATCGTCACCGAACCGAACGGGCGGGATCGGGTGATCCCCGCGTTCTGGGCCGGCGGCTCCGCATGGCGGGCGCGCTACGCGTCGCCGTCTCCGGGCCGGCACCGCTGGCGCACGTGGTGCTCCGATGCCGGCGACGCCGGACTGCACGGACTGGACGGCGAGCTCGAGATCACCGTCGACGAAGACGAATCCAACCCGCTGCTCCGCCATGGCCCGATCCGGGCGGCTGCCGATCGACACCGCCTGGAGCACGCCGACGGCACCCCGTTTCTGTGGCTGGCGGATACGTGGTGGATGGGACTCTGCCGGCGGCTGCGGTGGCCGGACGACGTGCGCGAGCTGGCCGCCGACCGGGCCGCCAAGGGGTTCAACGTCGTCCAGCTCGTAGCCGGGCTGTACCCCGACATGGAGCCGTTCGACGAGCGCGGCGCCGGCGACGGCGGCTTCCCGTGGGCGGCGGACTTCTCCACGATCGATCCGGGCTACTTCGACGCCGCCGACCTGCGCATCGCCCACCTGGTGCGCAGCGGCCTGGTGCCGTGCGTGGTCGGCTTCTGGGGGTACTTCCTGGACGTTGCCGGCGTGGACACGCTCAAGGCGCACTGGCGCTATCTGATCGCCCGCTGGGGCGCGTATCCGGTCGCGTGGTGCGTGGCCGGCGAGGCGCTCATGCCGTTCTACACCAGCGAAGCCGCCCGGGAGATGAAGCGGCGGTTCTTCCGCGGCGAGCCGTGGCTGCCCGCCGGCCGCCGCGCCGTCTGGTCCGACATGGCGCGCTACGTCAGACGCACCGACGGCCACGGCCGGCTGGTGACGATCCACCCGACCCGGGTCGGCACCGAACAGGTCGACGATCCCGCCACGCTCGACCTGAACTGGCTGCAGACCGGCCACAACGGCTACCCGGCGACCGCGCAGGCGGTCGACATGATGGAACGGGCGCTGGCAGCCGCGCCGCGCATGCCGGTACTCGACAGCGAGGGCAATTACGAGATGATCCGCGGCACCAACCGCGACGACATCCAGCGGTTCCAGTTCTGGTCGACGATGCTGGTCGGAGCCGCCGGCTACAGCTACGGCGCCAACGGCATCTGGCAGGTGGAACGCGCCGACCGCCCGTACGGCGCCTCGCCGCACGGCACCAGTTGGGGAGGCCGTCCCTGGGACCAGGCCAAGTCGTTCCCCGGCGCTGCGCAGGTCGGCGTCGGCAAGCGCATCCTGGAGCGCTTCGAGTGGTGGCGCTTCAAGCCGCACCCGGAGTGGGCCGAGCCGGCGCAGGGCCCGACGGACCGCCACCTGGTCTATGCCGCCGGAATCACGGGACAGGTGCGGGTGCTCTACGTGCCGTGCGAGGTGATGCAGCCGGTCAGGGTGTGCAAGTTGGAACCGGGCCGGGCGTACCGCGCGGAGCTGGTCGACCCGTCGACGGGTCGGGCGCATGACCTGGGCGAGGTGCGCGGCGATGCCGATGGCCGCTGGGCGCTGCCGCAGCCGCCGTTCTACCACGACTGGCTGGTGGTGCTGCGCGCCGACGTGACGACATGAAGAAAGCGGCCGAACGGCGCCGGTGAGTCACCGGCTGGTCGACGGCATCCCGGTGTGGGGCGAACCCGACGCCGGGGCGGTGCAACAGATGCGGCGCTGCGCCGAGCGCGCCGAGCGCGCGGCGCTCATGGCCGACCACCACCTCGGCTACGCCGTGCCGATCGGCGGCGTGGTCGCCTACGCGGACCGGATCAGCCCGTCGGGCGTCGGCTACGATATCTCCTGCGGAAACAAGGCGGTGCTGCTCGACGCCGGCGCCGCGGAGGTGCGCCGCAACATCGGTCCCATCATGGACGACCTGTGGCGCACCCTGTCGTTCGGCATCGGCCGCAAGAACCCGGAGCCGGTCGATCACGAGCTGTTCGACGACGACCCGGCGTGGGACATCCCGGAGGCCGCGGCGCTCCGCGACCTGGCGCGCGCGCAGCTCGGCACGATCGGCTCGGGCAACCACTACGTCGATCTCTTCACGGACGAACAGGATCGTGTCTGGGCCGGCGCGCACTTCGGCTCACGCGGTCTTGGCCACAAGCTGGCCACCCACTTCATCGAGGCCGGCGGCGGCACCGACGGCATGCACGTCGATCCGGTGCTCCTCGACACGGCCGGCGACCTGGGCCGGGAATACCTTGCCTGCATGGACTTGGCGGGGCGCTACGCCTACGCCGGCCGCGACTGGGTCTGCGCGCGGGTCGCCCGGCTGCTGGGCGCCCATATCGTCGACGAGGTGCACAACCACCACAACTTCGCGTGGCGGGAACGCCATTTCGGTCAGGACCTCTGGGTCGTGCGCAAGGGGGCGACCCCCGCCTTTCCCGGCCAGCGCGGCTTCGTCGGCGGCAGCATGGGGGACATCTCGGTCATCGTCGAGGGGCTCGACGGCCCGGAGGCCCGGTTGGCCCTGCACTCCACCATCCACGGCGCCGGGCGCGTCATGTCGCGCACGCAGGCGGCCGGCAAGTCCCGCTTCCGGCGCGGGCGGCGCATCCCGATCACCCAAGGAAAGATCACGCGCGCGATGATGCAAGGATGGCTCGACCGGCGCGGCGTGGAGCTGCGCGGCGCCGGCACCGACGAGTCCCCGCACTGCTACAAGCGGATCGAGGAGGTGCTGGACTGCCACGACGGCACGATCCGCGTGGTCCACGTGCTCGATCCGATCGGCGTCGCCATGGCGGCGCCGGACGAGATCGACCCCTTTCGGGACTGACCGGCCCGACCGGCTCCCCTCGTCTACTCCCAGGTCTGCACGAACACGCCGTAGCCGCAGTTCCAGCCGCGGCCGGCCTCGATGATGCCGTAGGTCTCCACGGCGACCGCGCCGGCTCCGGTCTCCCGCTTCCACAGGATATCGTCCACGTAGATCGCCGCCGACACGGTGCCGAGCGGCCGACTGTTCCGCGCTCGCAGCCGGACGTACGCGTCCCCCTGAACCCGCTCGGTCAGGTGCCAGGGAGTCGGCGCGAGGCGATAGGAACCGAGATCGCCGTCGGCGTCGAACAGTTCGATGTCGGCGCTCCCGGCGGTCGAGGTCACCTCATAGCGCACCCTCACCACCGACGGACCGTAGCGGCAATCGGGGGTGACTTCGGTGACGCAGGCAGCCAGCAGCCCCGCCGCCAGCAGCGCCGCTGCCAGCAGCGCCGCCGCCCTCAGCATGAGCCCGGCCGGCGCGACGGCGCGCGGTCGGCGGCGGGTACGGCGTTGCGGACCTGTCATCGTATGTCCGCCCATGGTACCCGAACCGGCGCCCCCGGGGCGGCCGGCGCGTCCGCACGCCAGGGCCGTCCCGGCGCCCTGGTTCCCTTCGGCAGCGCGGGGGCATACCATCCGCCCGTGCGCGTGGACGGGAGGATCATGATTCGATGGAAGCGGTGAGGATTCGAGCCGAGGCGCTGGAGGCGTTCTGCATCGAGGCGATGCGGCAGGCCGGGCTGAGTCGGCGTGACGCGGAGCTGTCGGCGCGCGTGTTCGTCACCACCGACACCTGGGGCACCTTCACCCACGGCACGCGGCAGATTCGCGGGCTGATGAAGAACGCCCGCCGCGGCCGGCTGGTGGCCGGCGCCCGGGAACGGATCGTCGCCGAAGGCCCGTCGTGGGCGATCGTCGACGCCTGCGACGGCATGCCGCCGGCCATCTCCTGCCGGGCGGTCGAGATCGCCGTCGCCAAGGCGCGGCAGACCGGCATGGCCTACGTCGGCGTCCGGCGCAGCAGCCATTACGGGGCGGCCGGCTATTACGCCAACCTGATCGCCGAACGCGGCATGTTCGGCATGTCGATGTGCAACGTGGAGCCGTGCATGACCGTGCCCGGCGGCAAGAGCCGCATCCTGGGCACCAACCCGATCGCCTACGCCGCGCCGACCGGCACCGAGCGGACGATCATGCTGGACGTAGCGACCAGCGCGGTGGCGGCGACCCGGATCTTCGCCGCCAGGAACGAGGGCCGATCGATCCCGGACACCTGGCTGGTGGACGATGACGGCGTCCCGACCACCGACCCCACCATCTTCCCGGAGTCGGGGGCGCAGCTGCCGATGGCCGGCCACAAGGGCTACGGGCTGGCGGTGTTCGTGGAGATCCTCACCGCGGTGCTTACCGGCTCCGCCATGATGAGCGCCGTGCGGAGCTGGGTGGCCGACGATCCGCAGCCGTCCGACCAGGGCCACGCCTTCATCGCCATCGACGTGGGCGCCATCATGCCGGAGGATGAATTCCATCGGCGGATCGGCGCCATGAGCGCGGAGATCGCCGGCGCGAAGATGGCCCCGGGCCAGCGCATCTACCTGCCGGGGCAGATGGAATGGGAGCGGCGCGAGCGAGCGCTGCGCGAGGGTATCGAGCTGCCGGAGGACGTGCTCATCAGCCTGCGCGGCTTGGCCGAGGACTCCGGCGTGAACCCCGCCGACTACGGCATCGACCTGGGCTGAGACTCCGTTCGCGCACCGGTCGCTATCGCCGGCGCCTCACTCGCGTGATCGGTTGCGACGCCTGCGGGACCCGCCGTGGGCGGGACCGGCCAGCGCGATCCACGCGCCGATCATGAATCCGAAGTTGTACCAGCCGCCGTTGTTGTGGACCTCATACAGGTGCACGCGCTCCGAGAAGAGCGAGATCACGAACGTGACCGGTGCGATCACCCCGTGCCAGACGCCCAGGCCAAAGCCGGCCACACGTCCTTCGGGGTCCGGCGCGTTACCGAGCGCGTTCGGGCCGGCGGCGCAACCGCCCAGCAACAGCGCGGTGGCGAGTACCATCGCGGCGATCGTGATGCGCTTCATGGGTCCATCTCCCCTCTCCCGGCGGTCGGTACGGCCACGCGGTTACGGCGGGCCGAAGCGATCGCCCCAGGACCTGGCCAGCGCCCTGCCCTCGGCGTCGAGCATCCGCCGTTCGTCGGGGGTCAACGGCCGCGCGCGGTGCGCCCAGCGCACGTTCTGCTCCAGCTCCGTGCGGCTGAACATGCCGATCACGGCGATGGCGACCCCGGCCTGCTCCAGCGCCCAGCGCATCGCCGGCTCGTGGTCGACCGGCCCCTTGGCGGTGAGCGCAGCCGGCCGCGGCGCGTCGTACTTCATCGCCGCGGCGCCTCCGTACACCTTCATCGCCGCGATGCCCACGTCGTGCCGGTGCGCGACCGGCAGCACCTGCCGCTCGAAGCCGTACGTGTGCTGGTCGCCGTAGTTGACCGGCACCATGATCACGTCCACGTCGTGCTCGGCCAGCGCCCGCGCCGACTGGGCGGGGTGGCTGTGGCTGGTGAAGCCGATGAAGCGGGTCATGCCGGCCTGCCTGGCCTGCCGCAGCCCGGCCAGCGCGCCGTCGCTGCCCAGCACCTGCTCCGCGTCGCGCGGACCCAGGTGGTGGATGTAGGCGATGTCGACCCGATCGGTACCCAGGTCGCGCAGCGATTGGGCGAGCGAATCGAGCGCCTCCCGCGCGGTATCGACCGGCGTCTTGGTGGCCACGATCACCTCGTCCCGGCGCTCGGCCAGCACCTCGCGGAGCTGCCGGTGAGCGCGGCCGTATCCGGGCGCGGTGTCCAGGTAGGTGACGCCCAGATCGATCGCCCGGTGGAACAGGTCGATCGCTTCCCGGTCGGCAAGCCCCATGCCGCCGGGCGCGGTGCCGCAGCCCAGGATCGGCACCTCCAGTTCGGTCTTGCCCAGCCGGCGCGTCGGCAGCGGCGCGGTCGTGGTCGACGGTGGTTCCGCCGCATCCTGCGTCTGCGCGAGCGGCCGTTCCAGTACGAGCGTACCCTCTCGTCCCATAGCTCCCTCCATCGGCTCAGCGGTCGTCCCGCCACACGGTAGCACACACGCCGCTCACCCGCTCGGCCCGGTCACATGAAGCGCGGCCGCGAATGCGGCGTTGATAGAGGATGAGGTTGGAATGATGTCGACGGATGACCTAGAGTGCAGACCGTGATCCGCGTCGATCCACGCATCGGCCTGTATGCTTCCGCTGAGGCGGACGACGACGGCGCGGCGCGGGAGGCCTTGCGGCAGCGGTTCCGCGACCGCCTGATCGTGCGGCGCGATCTGAATCGCCGCCTGGTGTCGTACCAGGCGAACAAGGAGCAGCCGGGGCTGCGGTGGTTCAAGTACAAGGAGGGGTTCTCTGCGGAGCTGGTCCGCGCCGCCCTGCGCACCGGCCCCGGCCCCGTATTGGACCCATTCGCCGGCATCGGCACCGCGGTGCTGGTCGCCGGAGGAGCGCGCCGCCCCGCCACCGGCATCGAAATCATGCCGGTCGGCGCGCGGGCCGCCCGCGCCATCGCCCTGGCTGCGCAACTGTCCGACGACGGTCGGCTCGAACGCGCAGCACGTGGGCTGCTGGAAGCGCTCGGCGGCCGGGATGCGGAGCCGGCATTCCGCTTTCCCCACGTCCCGATCACCGCGCGGGCATTTCCGCCGGAGACCGAGGACGCTATCGCCAAGGCGAGAGCCTTCCTGGATCGCTTGGAAGAGGGGCCGATCCGGTCGCTGCTCGACGTCGCCTGCATGAGCGTCCTGGAAGAGGTGAGCTATACGCGCAAGGACGGGCAGTACCTGCGCTGGGATCTGAGGTGCGGACGCGCGCTGCGCGGCGGCATGCACAAGGGGCCGATCCCCGGCTATGCCGAAGCGCTGGCCCGCCGCATCCGGGAGATCCGGCACGACGCGCCGCTGCTCGCCCAACGCTACCGCGGCCGCGCGCCGCGGATCATCGAAGGCTCCGCTCTGCGGGAACTGCCGCGGCTTGCCGAACGGTCGGTCGGCTTGACGGTCACCTCGCCGCCCTATGCCAATCGCTACGACTACACTCGCACCTATGCGCTGGAACTGGCATGGCTCGGCTACGACCGGGCCGCGTTCGGGCGGTTGCGGCAGGACTTGATAAGTTCGACCGTCGAAAACCGGTCCAAGGAAGAACTGCTCACCCGCGAGTACCCGCGCCCGGAGGTGCTGGCGCAGGCCCGCGCCGCGCTCGATTCGCAGGCGGCGCTCGCCGAAGTGCTGGATGCCCTGCGCGCGCGGCAGGCCGAACTGAGCAACCCGCACGTCATTCGTCTGGTCGCCAACTACTGCTTCGAGATGGCGGTGGTGATCGCCGAGTTGGCGCGGATCACGCGACCCGGCGGCTGGGTAATCATGGTCAATGACAACGTCCAGTACCACGGCGAGGAGGTACCGGTAGACCTGATCCTGGCGGACATTGCGGAGCGTTGCGGGTTCTCGTGTGAGGAGATCGGCGTGCTGCCGCGCGGCAAGGGCAACGCCAGCCAGCAGATGGGCCGCTTTGGCCGCCGCGAGCTCCGCAAGTGCGTCTACCGCTGGCGGCGGGCCGGGAGCGGAACCGATGGCTGAACGTGGCCGCACGCAGGACGCTATCTCCCGTGCCCGCAAGATCGCCGGGCGAATTGCGAAAGGCGAGGATCTGCGAATACGCGCGGAGATCGAAGGATTCGAAGGTGATCTCGATTATACCGATCGAACTTCATTGTGTGTTGCGGACGACGCTTGGCGGTACGTAACTGGCGCAGGCATCGAGCCACGCATGGTCTTCGCCCATCCGGAGCTTCTCAAGACCATACCCAACACCTCCCTGCATTACCGGGGCATCGCGCTGCTCTCGCGCAAGCGAGTTCAGGAAATCGCTGGATCGATCGACACCTGGGAGCGACAACCCGCGACCGCCCGAGTCAGCGACTCGAAGGCGTTGAAGGTATGCCGTCTGTATAACGCGGTCATCAGCTCGCTGATCGTAGATCACACGGAGTGGACCGTGGACGATGGCTATCGGAACATACTCGCGACCATGGGCATCACCGAGGATGGCGCCATCCGCAACATCATCGGACAGGAGGCTGAGCTGGCGATCAAGAAGCGCCTCGTCGACTGGGTACGATCGCAGGGATTGCTGGTCAGCTCTGACGAGTCCCGCGATGAATGGGAGTTGACCGGCGGCATCCGTATGCTGTTTGGCTCCGAACCCGACATCGGATTCGAGAAGAACGGGAATGGGCGGTGATCATCGAAGTGAAGGGCGGTAAGGATCCAGCAGGAGCGTTGGAACGACTCGGGGCTATCAAGAAGACGTTCGACGAGGCGCCGGTCGATTGCAAGAGCTTCCTCATCGTCGGCGTCGTTACTGCGACG
The DNA here is from genome assembly GCA_965203515.1 of Spirochaetia bacterium. Lineage (GTDB taxonomy): Bacteria > Spirochaetota > Spirochaetia > SZUA-6 > Bin103 > CATQHW01. The sequence goes on along the minus strand of OZ241907.1, from coordinate 939,088 downwards.
ATGCGCGCCAGACTCCGCGAGATGCGCATGGAAGCGGATTTCGACATCGAACGGTTACTCGATGATGACCGCGTATGGACCGCCTTCATGAACGAAATCTTCCATCACGGGCTGCGAATAGCACCGGAAACACATAATTGACGATAATACACGTCTTGTCGGATGACACCGGCAGGAGAGGAGGACGACATGCGATCGGTATACGTTCCAGTGCGAAACGTACCCTGTCGTACGATAGCTCCCTCCATCGGCTCAGCGGTCGTCCCGCCACACGGTAGCACACACGCCGCTCACCCGCTCGGTCTGGTCACATGAAGCGCTGCCGCGAATGCGGCGTTGATAGAGGATGAGGTTGGAATGATGTCGACGGATGACCTACCGCGCCCGGAGGTGCTGGCGCAGGCGCGCGCCGCGCTCGAGTCGCAGGCGGCGCTCGCCGAAGTGCTGGATGGCCCTGCGCGCGCGGCAGGCCGAACTAGCGCCTTCGCGGACATAGTGATGCGCCAGCTCCGAATCCGGGAGCACGACTACGAACAGGTCGGCGGCCGGGCTCGACGCTCCGAGGCGGAACTCGAAGCCGAAGTGTTGTTGATCGGCCACGCACCGGGGCAGCCGCCGCGCCCGCTCCATGCTCCATGAGGCGCTCCCAACCGGCCGCGCCGAGCAGCGCGGGAGGGAACAGGGAGCGGCACCCCGCCAGGACCGTCGCAAAGGCGGCGCCGGCTTTGGGCGCTGGCGGTCTGCGCATGAAACGGCGCTGCCGGTCTCCCGCTGCAGCCGGCGGACGGGAACGATCCCCGGCCGCATCGGCTGCAGCGGAACCTCCGTCGTCAGTCGGGAGGGCCGGTCAGTCGGCGTTGTGCCTCGGGCCGCCGTGATAGGTCGGGCCGTTGAAGTCGTCCCAGAAGGAGATCGCCGCGTCGGTGCCGACGTAGTTGCCCCTCGATGCATTCCATCGGTAGACGGCTCCGCCGGCCGCCGCCTCCAGTTCGGTCTCGGCGAGCGCCGCCGGCGGCGGCAGCACCACGTGGCTGGTGTCCTCGACGTCCTCATGGACCATGACGGTGTAGCCGTCGGGTATCGTCAGATCCAACTCGCCCTTGATGGCGGCCTTCGGATCCGCGATCAGCTGAGCGCGAAACGTCTCATCGACGGTCGCCTTCTCGACCAAGTGCTCCCGAAGTTCACCGATCGTCTTGGGGGTATCCATGGCCTGTCGCCTCCTCTCGTTGAGTTTCTGCGCCTGCGCTTCGACGGCAGGCGTCTGCTATCCATCATCCTATCTGAATAATTCGACTACCGTTGGCGGCGCGTCAAGCGAACGCACGATCGATTTGGCTCATCCGGCATTTCCGTGGGCGCGCTCCGACTTCATCCGGCCGGCTGATTCCGGCGCGCTACCGCTCGCTCGCTCCGCATGCTGTGCGAGGCGGCGACGTGGAACAGGTCGTACACGATTCTGGCTTGCGGACAGTGGTGCCGCACTTCCTGTTCGTAGGCGCTGTTGATGTCCATCGAGACCGCCTTGACGGCCCGGCAGCCGGCGCTGCCCAGCGCGGCTTGCCGACCGGTCGGTCGGCTTGACCGTCACCTCGCCGCCCTACGCCAATCGCTACGATTACACGCGCACCTATGCGCTGGAACTGGGTTCACGTGCGCGGAGATCGGCGTGCTGCCGCGCGGCAAGGGCAACGCCAGCCAGCAGATGGGCCGCTTCGGCCGCCGCGAACTCCGCAAGTGCGTCTACCGCTGGCGGCGGGCCGGGAGCGGCTCAGCGGTCGTCCCGGATCGCGTCCAGAAATCCGCGCGCATCATCTCCCGAAAAGAAGATCAGGATCACCTGCCGCGGACGGTCGCTGCCCGTCAGGAACGCGCGGATCGACTCATGGGCCACTCGCCCAGCCGCGTCCTTGGGGTAGCCGAAGACCCCGGTGGAGATCGCCGGAAACGCAACGGTTCGCACCGGATCGTCACCGTCCAGCGATACGGCCAGCTCCAGGCTGGTCCGGTAGCAGGACGCGAGCAGCCCGGGTTCACCCGACTCGCCGCCGTGCCACACCGGCCCGACCGTATGGATCACGTAACGTGCCGGCAGTCTGCCCCCGCCGGTGGCGACCGCCCGCCCCGCCGGCAGCCCGTCCGGCAGGTCCGCGGCGCGGAGTCGTCGGCACTCGGCCAGCAGCTCAGGACCGGCGGCGCGGTGGATCGCGCCGTCCACCCCGCCGCCGCCGAGCAGCGACGAGTTGGCCGCGTTGACGATCGCGTCGACGTCGAGCTTCGTGATGTCGCCGGTGCGCACCTGCAGCCGTCCGTCGAGCAGGGTCCGCACCACGCTCACCGCGCTATCGCTCCCGCCGGCCATGCCGCCGGCCTCCGACACGCTGCATCATCCTCTCCCCTCGCCACGATAGCACGCGCGCTGCCACCCGCTCCACCTTGAATTGGGCCGTCGCGCGCTCGGGTTCGAGCTCGTCGAGCGTTTGACAACTTGGTTCGACGGACTCGTAAATTCTACGGTAATACCAGACCTGCCGGTTGACGCCGGCGGGATCGAGAGAGGAGGACGACATGCGATCGGCAGACGAGATGAGAATCGGGCTGGGGCAGTTCAGGGAGCTCACCGACGAGAAGCTCGCCTTCATCAAGCAGCTCGGCGCCGACGACTTCCTGATGAACACGCCCGATCTGCCCGGCGGCGAACGGTGGGAGCTGGCCGACCTGACGGCGCTGCGGGAGCGGGCCGATGCCGCCGAGCTGCGGCTGATGTGCCTGGAGAACGTGCCGGTAACGTTCTACGACAAGGCGATGCTGGGCCTGCCCGGCCGCGACGAGCAGATCGAGCACATGCAGGCGACCATCCGCAACATGGGCCGCGCCGGCATCCCGATCCTGGGGTATCACTGGATGCCGAATCGGGTGTGGCGCTCCCCCGAGCGCGCGCGGCTGCGAGGCGGCGCGCTGGCCACCCGGTTCGACCTGGCCGAGCACGGGGACGCTCCCCTCACCCACGGCCGCGAGTTCGACGAGGCCGAGATGTGGGCCAACTACAAATACTACCTGCGCGCCGTGCTGCCGGTCGCCGAGGAGGCCGGCGTCACCCTGGCGCTCCACCCGGACGACCCGCCGGTGCCGTCGCTCGGCGGCGTGGCGCGCATCTTCCGCAACTTCGATGGCTTCAAGCGCGCCATCGACACGTTCGACAGCCCCAATCACGGCCTGGACTTCTGCATGGGCTGCTGGTCGGAGATGGGTCCGGGCGGCGTGCTGGACGCGGTGCGCCACTTCGGCGGCCGGGACCGGATCGTCTACGTCCACTTCCGCGACGTGCAGGGCGAGGTGCCGCGCTTCAACGAGTGCTTCATAGACGAGGGCAACGTCGACACGTTCGCGGTGGTGCAGGCGCTGCACGAGGTCGGCTTCACCGGCTTCATGATCACCGACCACGTGCCGGCGATGGTCGACGACACGGCATGGGGCCACCGCGGCCGCGCCTACGCGATCGGCTACATCCGCGCGCTCATCGACGTGGCGCGCCGCGCCGCCTGACCGGGCCACGCCGCCTGACCGGGCGCCACGCCTCCTGACCGGGCGCCGCGCCGCCGCCTGACCGGTCAGATGCGCGCCTGGTACTCGTAGAGCCGGCGGTAGCGGCCGTCCGCGGCGATGAGCTGCTCGTGCGTGCCGCGCTCGACGATCCGCCCCTCCTCCACCACCAGGATCTGATCGGCGCGCCGGATCGTGCTCAGCCGGTGCGCGATCACCAGCGTGGTGCGGCCCACCATCAGCTCGGCGAGGCTCCGCTGGATCAGCGCCTCGCTCTCCGTGTCGAGATTCGACGTCGCCTCGTCCAGGATCAGCACGCGCGGGTCGGCCAGCACGGCGCGCGCCAGCGCCACCCGCTGCCGCTGGCCGCCCGACAGCTTGACGCCCCGCTCGCCGATGAGCGTTTCCAGCCCGTCGTCGAAGCGATCGGTGAACTCGTCGACGTACGCGGCGCGCACCGCCCGCCGCAGCTCCTCCTCGCCCGCCTGCGGACGCGCGAAGAGGATGTTGTCGCGGATGGTGCCCTCGAACAGGAATTCGTCCTGCAGCACCACGCCGAGCTGGCGCCGGTAGCTGTCCAGGGTGACGGTGGTCAGGTCGCGGCCGTCGATCGTCACCACGCCGGAATCCGGCAGCAGGAAGGCCGCCGCCAGTCCCGCGATCGTGGTCTTGCCCGATCCCGAGGTGCCGACCAGCGCGGTCATGGTGCCGGCCGCCGCCTGCAGACTCACGTCGTGGAGCACCGCCTGGTCCTCCCGGTACCCGAAGGAGACCCGCTCGAAGGCGATGTCGCCGCGCAGCCGCGGCAGCGCCACCGTGCGTCCCGGCTCCTGGCCCTCCGGCCGCTTTGCCAGCACCTCCTCGGTCCGGTCCAGGCCGGCGAGCGTCTCGGTCAGCTCGGTGCCGATGCGGCTCATCTGCACGATCGGGGCGATCATGAAGCCCAGGTACAGGCTGAACGATACGAAGTCGCCGATCGTCATGGCGCCGCGCAGGATAAGGGCCGCGCCCACGCCCATGATCAGCACCGCGGAGAGCCCCATGATCAGCCCGCCGCCGCTGGTGAGCAGGCTGGTCGCGGTGAGCGACGTGCGCACGTTCTCGAAGATGCGCTCCACGCCTCGCGAGAAGACCCGGTCCTCGTGCGGCTCGGCGTGGAAGCCCTTGATCACGCGAATGCCGCTCAACGACTCGGTGAGCCGGCCGGTGACCTCGGCGTTGATGGCGCCCCGATCGCGAAAGATCGGACGTATCGCCCGGAACGCCTTGGCCGACACGACGCCGAACACCGCCAGCGGCACCAGCGTGAACAGCGTCATCTGAGCGCTGATGCGCAGCATCAGGACCAGCGCGGCGACGGCCGTCAGCCCGCCGCCCACCAGATGGACCAGCCCGGTGCCGATCAGGTTGCGCACCCCCTCCACGTCCCGCATCACGCGCGACACCAGCGCCCCGGTCTGATTGTCGTCGAAGAAGGCTACCGGCAGGCGGATCAGGTGGCGCTGCACGCGGGCGCGCAGGAGCGCGATCAGGCGATGCGCCTGCACGCTGAGCAGACGCGTCAGCAGGAACGAGCTGGCCGCCTGCGTCAGCACGGCGGCGCCCACCACGACCAGCAGCAGCGGCAGCAGCGACGTGTTCCGCTCGCCGACGACGTCGTCGACCAGCACCCGGGACGCCCCCGGCAGCACCAGGCCGGACAGCCGGTTGATGCCGATCAGGCCCAGCCCGAGCAGCAGCAGCCACCGCCGCGGCCAGATGATGGTGACCAGCGCCTGGCGGATGCTGGCCCGCGACAGCGACGGACGCTCCTTGTTCGGGCCGTCCAGCGCGCCGGGGCGGCGGCCCCGCGCGGCGGCGGCGCGTGCGCTCATCGGTTCGGCTCCCGGTGGGTCATGGGTAACGGTATGATGCACCGATGCGGCTGAACCAGGAACAGCTCCGGCGTTACCGGGAGGTCGGGTACCTGCTGTTCCGGGATCTGCTCGACGCGCAGGAGGTGCGGGCGCTGCGCGCGGCGCTGCCGGCGGTCCTGAGCAGGACCGGGCCGGAAGCGATCCGCGAGCAGGACGGGGCCGGCGCGCGGCTGGTGTTCGGCGCGCATCGGTTCTCCGAACCGTTCCGACGCCTGTCGGTGCTGCCGCGGCTGCTGGAACCGGTCCGGCAGTTGCTGAACGACGACGTCTACCTGCACCAGAGCCGGCTCAACCCCAAGGAGGGCTTCGGCTCCGGCGCCCGCTGGGACTGGCATCAGGACTACAGCGCCTGGCAGCGCGTGGACGGCATGCAGCGGCCGGACTGCATCATGGCGTCGGTATTCATCGACGACTGCTCGGTTGCGCAGTCGCCGCTGCTGGTGATCCCGCGGTCGCACCGCCATGGGTTCATCGACTCGATCGAGCTGCACCGCGACGCGAAGGGCTATTCGCTGTACGAGCTGGACCGCGCCACCGTCGCGCGGCTGGCCGACGAGCACGGCATCGAGCCGCTGGTCGGCGGCGCCGGCACCGTGGCGCTGGTCGACTGCAACCTCATCCACGGTTCGGCGAACAACATCTCGCCGTGGCGGCGCGCGATCCTGTACCTGATCTACAATGCGTGCGGCAACGCCTGCACCAACGGCGACCGCCCCTGGTTCCAGAACAACCGCGACTTCACCCCGCTGCAGGCGATCGACGACTCCGCCCTGGGCCATGCCCCTGCTTGACAACGGTCGGCACACGGGCCGTATGTTCTGCCCGTGCCCAAGACAGCAACCAAAGCCCTGGTCATCGTCGAGTCGCCCGCCAAGGCCAACACCATCGCCCGCTTCCTGGGCGACGGCTTCGTGGTCGAGTCCTCGATCGGCCACGTCCGCGACCTGCCACGGAGCGCCGCCGACGTCCCCGCCCGCTACAAGGCGTTGCCCTGGGCGCGTCTTGGCATCGACGTCGACAACGGATTCAAGCCGCTCTACGTGCTGTCGCCGGACAAGCGGCGGCAGATCAGGAAGCTGAAGGACCTGCTGGCAACGGCCGAGGTCCTGTACCTTGCGACCGACGAGGACCGCGAGGGCGAGGCGATCGCCTGGCACCTGTATCAAGTGCTGAACCCGCCGGACGGCATGGACGTGAAGCGCATGGTGTTTCACGAGATCACCCGACCGGCGATCGAGGCGGCGCTCGCCGCCCCGCGCAGCATCGACCGCCGGCTGGTCGACTCGCAGGAGGCGCGCCGCATCCTGGACCGCCTGTACGGCTACGAGGTGTCGCCGGTGCTGTGGAAGAAGGTCCAGCCGCGCCTGTCGGCCGGCCGCGTGCAGAGCGTCGCCACCCGCATCGTCGTCGAGCGCGAGCGCGAGCGGATGGCGTTCGTGGCGGCCCGCTACTGGAGCCTGACCGCCGTCTTCAGCGCGCCGGGTCCGGTGGAGGCCGCGGCGCCGCGGGAGGCCGCCGCGCCGCAGGAGGCCGCCGCGCCGCAGGAGGCCGCCGCGCCACGGGACTTCGCCGCGACGCTCGCCTCCCTGGACGGCAAGCCGGTGGCCGGCGGCTCCAGCTTCACGCAGGACGGCGCGCTCAAGCGCGCCGGCGCCGTACACCTCGACGAGGCGGCCGCCCGCGCCCTGACCGCCGCGCTCCGGGAGACCGGGTTCCGCGTGCGGAGCGTCGACCGCAAGCCCTATCGGCGCCGCCCGGCGGCTCCGTTCATGACCTCCACGTTCCAGCAGGAAGCCGGCCGCAAGCTGCGCATCCCGGCCACCGCGGCGATGCGCGCGGCGCAGACGCTGTACGAGAAGGGCTACATCACCTACATGCGCACCGACAGCACCACCCTCTCGCAGACCGCATTGCGGGCCGCCCGCCACGCCATCGCCGAGCGATTCGGAGACGGCTACCTGCCGCCATCGCCGCGCCGCTACGCCAAGAAGGTCAAGAACGCCCAGGAAGCCCATGAGGCGATCCGGCCGGCCGGCACCCGCTTCCGCACCCCGGAGGAGGTGCGCGGCGGCCTGTCGAGCGGCGAAGCGGCGGTCTACGACTTGATCTGGAAGCGCACGATCGCGTCGCAGATGACCGACGCGGTGGGCAGCACGGTGCAGGTGCGGGTGGGCGGCGCCGCCGCAGACGGGCGCGACGCCGAGTTCACCGCGTCCGGCACCACGATCAGCCACCACGGATTCCGCCGCGCGTACTCGGAAGGCGCCGACGCCGAGGAGCGCGGCGCGGCGCGGTCGAACGGCGACTCCGAGCGTCCGCTTCCGGCAGTGACCGAAGGTGAGCGGCTGGGGTTGGAGCGGTTGGAGCCGACCGGCCACGAGACCTCGCCGCCGGCGCGCTACACCGAAGCATCGCTGGTCAAGCGGCTGGAGGAACTGGGCGTGGGCCGGCCGTCGACCTACGCCGCGATCATGACCACCATTCAGGACCGCGGCTACGTGTGGAAGCGGAGCGCGGCGCTGGTCCCCACCTTCACCGCGTTCTCGGTCGTCCGGCTGCTGGAGCTCCATTTCTCCGACCTGGTCGACTACACCTTCACCGCGCGGATGGAAGACGACCTGGACAACATCGCCACCGGCGACGAGCAGGCGCAGCCGTGGCTCCACCGCTTCTACTTCGGCGCCGAAGCGCCGGCGCGCGGCGGCGCCGGCTCCGCCAACGGGCAGACGCCGGATCGGCAGCCCTCGGGGCTCAAGGCGATGGTCTCCGACCGGCTGGGAGCGATCGACGCGCGCCACGTCAACTCGGTGGCGATCGGCACCGACGACGGCGGCGGCGAGATCACGGCGCGCGTGGGGCGCTTCGGCTCGTACGTGGAGCGCGGCCCGCAACGGGCCGCCATCCCCGACGAAATCCCGCCCGACGAGCTGACCGTCGACCGCGCCCTGCAGCTGATCGAGGCGCCCACCCACGACCGCGTGCTCGGCGACGATCCCGAAACCGGCCTGCCGGTGATCGCCCGCGCGGGACGCTTCGGGCCGTACGTGCAGGTCGGCACCGTCGAGGACGCCGGCAAGAAGAAGCCCCGGACCGCGTCCCTGCTGGAGTCGATGACGCTGGACGGCATCGATCTGGAGGGCGCACTGAAGCTGCTGTCGCTGCCGCGCACCGTGGGCGTCGACCCTGCCGACGGCACCCCGATCACCGCCCGCAACGGCCGGTACGGGCCGTACATCCAGCGGGGCTCCGACAGCCGCACGCTCGACTCCGAGGCGCTGCTGTTCAGCATCACGCTGGAGGAGTGCCTGGAGCTCCTGTCGCAGCCGAAGCGCCGCCGCCGGGCGGCGGCCAAGCCGCCCCTGCGCGAGCTGGGCGCCGACCCGGCGACCGGCCGGCCGATGGTGCTCAAGGAGGGCCGCTGGGGACCGTACGTCACCGACGGGCAGACCAACGCCTCGCTCCGTACGGGGGACACCGTCGAGCTGATCGCTCCCGAACGGGCGGCGGAGCTCCTGCAGCTCCGCCGCGAGCGGGGGCCGGCCGCGCGCCGCCCGGCCCGGCGCAAGAGCTCGACCGCCGCCAGGCGGCCATCCGGACAGAGAGCCGCTTCCTGACCGGTCGCGCCGCCCGGACGCACCGTCGACCGAGCGCCGTCGAACCGCCCGCCGCGCGCGCGTTGACACCAGGGCCGCGCGGTCGGTAGTCTGTTGGCGCCGAACAGTAACGAAAAGGCAGACCTTGCCCGGTGCTTTCGAGGAAGCGAAAGCCGAACAGGGAAAGCGGTGAGAATCCGCTGCGGTGGCGCCACTGTGACCGGTCAGCCGCCCGCTGATGCCACTGTCCGCGACGGGTCGGACCCGAACCGGGGTCCGACCCGAACGGATGGGAAGGCGCGGGACGGCGTCGAGCCGGGAGCCAGGAGACCTGCCGGGCACGGCTGAGTGGCCGCTCCCCGCTCAGGGAGCGCCTCAGATCGAGCCTTCCCCGATCCGGGGCAGGATACGGGGATCAGGTCCGGTTCAGGGGCGTCATCCCGCGCGCGGAGCGGCGAAGGAGCGGCTCGGGGTGCGGGGCGAACGGAGAGGTCACGCGATAGCGCGGTCGCCGATCGTCGCACGGCTGGCGGGCGGCGGCGCGCTGCTTGCCGCGTGCGCCGCGGGCCTGATCGTGACGGCCGCGGCCGTCGGCCCGTACGCGATCCCCTTCTCGCACAGCGCCGCCATCCTGCTCGAGCGATTCGGCGTGCCCGCCCCGGCGGCCAACGATGCCGAGCGCGCCATCATCGAGACGATCCGGCTGTCGCGGATCACCCTGGCGCTGATCGTCGGCGCCGCCCTGGGAGTGGCGGGCGCCGTGATGCAGGGGCTGTTCCGCAACCCGATGGCCGACCCGGGCATCATCGGCGTGTCGACCGGCGGCGCGCTGGGCGCGGTGACGGCGATCGCGGTCGGCGCGCAGGCGGCTTCGCCGCTGACGCTGCCGGCCATGGCGTTCGTCGGCGCCGGCGGCGCCCTTGCGCTGGTGTTCGCCGTCGCCTCGGTCGGCGGGCGCTTTTCGATGGCGGCGCTGCTGCTGGCAGGAGTGGCGGTGAGCGCGTTCCTCGCCGCGGTCATCGCCGCCATCGTGCTGTTCACCGAAGATCTCGGCGCGCAGCGCGAGATGATCTTCTGGCTCGCCGGCGGGCTCGACGCGTCGCGGTGGACCGACGTGCGGCTTGCGGCGCCGTTCTCGTTGGCCGGCATTGCGGTCGCCGTGCTGCTGTCGCGGGACCTGAACCTGCTCATGGTCGGCGAGGAGGAAGCGCGGTCGCTCGGCGTGCGCGTCGGGGCGATCCGAACCGTCCTGCTGCTCGCCGCGTCTCTGATCACCGGCACTGCGGTGGCGTTCTCCGGGACGATCGCGTTCGTGGGGCTGATCGTCCCGCACGCGCTCCGCCTGATCGCCGGCGCCGACCACCGCGTGCTGATCCCGCTGAGCGCCCTGGGCGGCGCGGTGTTTCTGCTGGCCGCCGACACCGTAGCCCGCGTGGTCATCGCCCCGGCGGAGGTGCGCGTCGGCATCGTCACCGCCCTGGTCGGCGCGCCGTTCTTCCTGTTCCTGCTCGCCCGCCACAAAGCGCGCGCGGGGATGCTGTAGCGAGAACGAGCCGACGGATACCCCATGCAACACGCAAACCCTGCGACGAAACGATACGAAACCGGTACCTGCACTGAGGAGGAAATCATGGATACCTGGAAGAGACCGCTACGGATGGCCGCGTGCGCCGGTCTGCTCGCAACGTACGCGATCGGCGCGGCAGCGCAGAGACCGGTCGACTATCCGGCGGTGCCCGGCATCGTCGACGCATCGAACCGGGGCTGGCCGCGTGAGGTCGAGAGCTCGGCCGGGCGGGTCCGCGTGGAGGCGCCTCCGCAGCGGATACTGGCCCTCTCGCTCGGCCACGACGAGATGTTGCTGGCGCTGGTCGCGCGCGGCCGGTTCGCGGGCGTTGGCCGGTTCACGGCCGATCCGACCTACTCCAACGTCGCCGACCAGGTCGCCGGCATGGCGATCGTACCGAGCGGGGTCGAGGCGGCGCTGGCGACGCGGCCGGACGTGGTGGTCGCCTCCCGGTACACCGCGGCGGACCTGGTCGCCCTGATCGAGGAGGCCGGCGTTCCGGTCGTGCGCGCGGAGCTGCAGAGCTCGGCGGCCGGCAACATCCCCAACATCCTGCTGCTCGGCTACCTGCTCGGCGTCGAGGAACGCGCCCTGGCGCTGGTCGCCGAGATCGAGCGGCGGCTGGCGCTGGTCGCCGACCGGGTGCCGCTGCCCGGCGACCGGTCGCGGCCGGCGGTCCTGTCGATCGCCCGCTTCGCGGAGACGATCAGCGCGGCCGGCGGCGGCTCGACCGAAGGCGGCATCATCGAAGCCGCCGGGGGCGTCAACGCCGCGGCCCGCGACGGTATCTCCGGCCATCAGGCGGTGAGCGTGGAATCGATCGCCGCCATGGACCCGGACGTGATCCTGATCACGCAGCCGGCCGACTCGGGCGCGCGGCTTCGGGACGACCTGACCGGAGATCGGGCGCTCGCCGCGGTGCCGGCGATCGCCGACGACCGCGTGATCGTCGCCGACCCGCGCTACTACACGACGCTCTCCCACTGGAACGTGCGCGGCATCGAGGAGGCCGCGCGGCTGCTGTACCCGGATCGGTTCCGGGACGTGACGTTCAGCGACTTCGAGCCGTACGGAGCGCCGTGACCCCGGTCGACGGCGCGCTGGCGGCGCGCGCGGTCTCCCTGCGCCTGGCCGGGAGACCGGTGCTCCGCTCGGTGTCGTTGGCCGCGCGCGCCGGCCGGGTGACCGGTCTGGTGGGCCCCAACGGCGCCGGCAAGAGCACGCTGTTGCGGGTGATGGCCGGCGTGGCGCGCCCCGACGCCGGTTCGGTATGGCTGGGACCGGCGGACCTGACGGCGTTGCCGGCGCGGGAGCGGGCGCGGCGGATCGCGTATTTGCCACAGCACGAAGCCGCGCACCCGTTCACGGCGCTGGAGACGGTGCTGATGGGCCGATATCCGCACCTGAGCCGCTTCGCGCTCGAGGGCGCCGACGACCGGCTGATCGCGCGCGCGGCGATGGCGCGGACCGAGACCGAACGGTTCGAGCGCCGACAGCTCGAGCGCATGTCCGGCGGCGAGCGGCAGCGGGTGCTGGTCGCGCGCTCGCTGGCGCAACGGGCGCGCGTCCTGCTCCTCGACGAACCGGTCGCCGGCCTCGACCTCCGCCACCGGCTGGCGGCCATGGAGACGCTGCGGTCGGAAGCGGCCGCCGGCGCGGCGGTGCTGGTGGCGCTGCACGACGTGTCGCTGGCGGGCCGCTACTGCGACCGACTGGGGCTGCTGGCGGGAGGCGAGCTGGTGGCCGAAGGCGCGCCCGCAACGGTGCTCACCCCGCAGCGGTTCCGCGACGTGTTCGGCGTGGAGGCGGTGGTCGATCGCGATCCCGGCACCGGCGCCCCGCACGTCCGCCTGATCGGGCCGGTCCCCCTGATCGGGCCAACGGCCACCTGATCGGGCCGGTCCCCCTGATCGGGCCAACGGCCGCCTGATCGGGCCGGTCCCCGATCGGGCCGGCGCGGCCTGCCTCAGGATGACCGGTCGGCGGCGCTCCGGTAGGGATAGACGCCCATGCCGGCGTAGGCCTTGGCCGACGTCGGGGCATCCGGGCCGATGACGACCTTCACGTGGTTGATCCCCTGGCGAACGACGCGCATCCCGCCGTCGTCGAGCAGCCCTTCGGTGCCGGGCCAGCTCCGCAGTCCGTCAGCCTTGGCCGGCAGGCACCAGCCGCGCTCCTCGATCCGGGCGATGAAGGGGAGCCATCCGGTGCGATCGGCCGCGAACCACTTCAGCGGGCGGTACAACTCCAGACCGAGCCGCGGGCCCAGGCCGTGCGTGGTCACGTCGATGCTGACCGCGACGTAGGCGATCAGGTCGTCCAGCGCGGCGAGCACGCCGGCCGCCTCGGCCGCCGGGCCGGGCCACTCGAGCCGCTCCAGCAGGGCGGGAACCGTCCCCTTCGCGACGCCCTTGATGACGAGCCGAAACGCCTTCGGGGAGCGCCCCGGGAGCGCTCCCCCCTGCAGCAGGTAGCCGGTGTCCGGCAGCGACGCCAGGATGCGCTCGACTTTCGGGATCTCATCTTCGCAACCGCTCCAGCCGGCGGTCACGGCAAGCGCCGCAAGCAGGCCGGCGGGATCGCCGTGTTCATGAAACCCGGCCCGCGCCCCCGGGGCCGAGCGCCGCGGCGTGAGGAATATGCCGGGTGCCGGCGGCGGGCGGCCCGGCTCGACCTCGGCCAGATCGTACTCCAACACCATCCCGGCCACGCCGCGGGCGAGGTAGGAATCCGGATTCTCGGTCTGTTCCCGCAATCCGGCCGCGAGAGCGGCGGCCGGCGACCCCGGTTCGGCGCAAGCGCCTTCGCGGACGTAGTGACGCGCCAGCTCCGAATCCGGGAGCACGACTACGAACAGGTCGGCGGCCGGGCTCGACGCTCCGAGGCGGAACTCGAAGCCGAAGTGGAGGTCGGCCACGCACCGGGGCAGCCGCCGCGCCCGCTCCATGAGGCGCTCCCAACCGGCCGCGCCGAGCAGCGCGGGAGGGAACAGGGAGCGGCACCCCGCCAGGACCGTCGCAAAGGCGGCGCCGGCTTTGGGCGCTGGCGGTCTGCGCATGAAACGGCGCTGCCGGTCTCCCGCTGCAGCCGGCGGACGGGAACGATCCCCGGCCGCATCGGCTGCAGCGGAACCTCCGTCGTCAGTCGGGAGGCCGGTCAGTCGGCGTTGTGCCTCGGGCCGCCGTGATAGGTCGGGCCGTTGAAGTCGTCCCAGAAGGTGATCGCGTTGTCGGTGCCGACGTAGTTGCCCCTCGATGCATTCCACCGGTAGACTTGCCCGCCGGCCGCCGCCTCCAGATCGGTCTCGGCGAGCGCCGCCGGCGGCGGCAGCACCACGTGGCTGGTGTCCGCGACGTCCTCGTGGACCATGACGGTGTAGCCGTCGGGTATCGTCAGATCCAGCTCGCCCTTGATGGCGGCCTTCGGATCCGCGATCAGCTGAGCGCGAAACGTCTCATCGACGGTCGCCTTCTCGATCAGGTGCTCCCGAAGTTCACCCATCGTCTTGGGGGTATCCATAGTCTGTCGCCTCCTCTCGTTGAGTCTCTGCGCCTGCGCTTCGACGGCAGGCGTCTGTCTATTCGAATAATCGACTACCGTTGGCGGCTCGTCAAGCGAACGCCCGATCGATTTGGCTTATCCGGCATTTCCGTGGGCGCGCTCCAACTTCATCCGGCCGGCTGATTCCGGCGCGCGACCGCTCGCTCGCTCCGCATGCTGTGCGAGGCGGCGACGTGGAACAGGTCGTACACGATTCTGGCTTGCGGACAGTGGTGCCGCACTTCCTGTTCGTAGGCGCTGTTGATGTCCATCGAGACCGCCTTGACGGCCCGGCAGCCGGCGCTGCCCAGCGCCTCGAAGAACGGCCGCACGTTCTCACGCCGATGCCCGCGGCTCACCCACAGGACGCGCTTGGTCACCGCGTCGGTGATCACCGTGGCGTACTTCTTGCCGGCCAGCAGCACGAACTCGTCCAGCACCAACTGGGTCGCCCCTTGCACGTCGACCGGCCCGAAGCTGCGCTGCAGGTACCGCTTGTCCAGGTCCCGCACGGTGTCCCACCCCAATCGATAGTGCTCGGCCACCTGCTTGACCGTCATCACCGTGCACAACTGCGCCACGTCGTCGGCCAGCCGCTGGGTCACCCGCGCATAGCGGACCAGCCAGTTCAATCGTTCCAGCTTCGGTCCGCAGCGCGGACATGCCAGCCGCCGCCGCCGCAGGATCAGGCTGGTCGGCGCGCCGAGGAGCGGCAGATCGCGGACCCGGCGCCGCTCGTACCCGTGCACGGCGTCGACCTCCTGGCCGCAGCCGGTGCAGACTCCCGGCCGCCCGGCGACCGGGTTCAACTCGATCTCGACCATGCCGCGCCGCCGCGCGACGGCCGTCACTTCGTAGCCGTCCCAGTCTCCCAGAAGATCGCCGATCTCGATCTGTGCCAACCGCTCCTGCCCTTCGCCTCGTCGGCCTGCGCTGGCCGGCAGCATCGGGTCCCGACGGCCGGATGTCAAGGTCACGACCTTGGCGCCGGATCGGCGCCACGTCGGCGAGCCGGCCAACGGAAATACCGGATAAGAGAGAATTATTCGAAAATCGAGCGTGCGAGCGTTGACACGCCGTCCGGCGGTAGCCGATGCTTTCATCATCAGACATTATGGAGGTGTCCTATATGAGTGACGAAGTTCTGACTGTCGCCGAGATGCGGGAACGCTTGGTGAAGAAGGCGACCGAGGACGGAGCGTTCCGCTCCCAGTTGCTCGCCGACCCGAAGGCCACGATCAAGGATGAGCTGGGGGTGACGATACCCGACGGCTACACCGTCAAGGTGCATGAGGAGACGCTGCCGGACACCAGTCACCTGGTGCTGCCGCCGCCGGCGCGGCTCGCCGAGTCCGAGATGGAGGCGGCGGCCGGCGGGCAAGTCTACCGCTGGACTGGTACCGGTTACGTCGGCACCGACAACGCGATCACCTTCTGGGACGATTTCAACGGCCCGGTCTACAACGGCGGCCCGAGGCATAACGCCTCCTGACTGACCGACGGAGATTCCGCTGCAGCCGATCGATCGAGGATGGCTTCGCTGACTGCAGCGGTCTCGCTGACTGCAGCGGTGACCGCCCGGCCAGCGCGGCCTGAACGCCCCTGAAGGACGACGTTATGGACGCACGAGACCTGTTGCACGGCGGGGCGCCGGTGGTGTGCCTGGCCTTCCACCATGCCTTCAAGCAGGAAGCCGACTACCTGAGCAGGATCAAGCCCGCCGGCAGCTCCCGCGGCGCCGTTCCGCGTATCAGCATCGAAATCGTACCCGACACGGCAGCCATACCCGACGCGGCGGCGAAGCGGCCGGACCGCGCGGCGGCCGCGCGCGTCGAAGAGGAACACGATGGGTGAACGCGGCGGTCGCGTTCCGCAAGCGGCCGCCGGGCCGGTCGAGGTGCTCCCCGCCGGCGCGGAGCGCCACGAACCGGCCGAGTTCGCCGGCCTCGTCCGGCCGCTGACCACGCAGAAGTTCCTCGATACCCGCTACCGGGACAAGCGCCCGGTCCTGTTTCGGGCGGAGGCGCCCCGGTTCGCGTCCCTGTGCTCCTGGGAACAGCTCAACGAGCTGCTGTGCTCGGACGCATGGTACGCCCGGATGAGATTGGTCCAGGAGGGCAGGAACGTCCCCACCATCTCCTACACCACGCCGCCGTTCGGCCTCGGCTGGAGAAGGAGCGGCGCACCGGGTAATACGAGCGTGCTCGATGGCCGGCGGCTGCAGGCGATGCTCCGCCAGGGCGCCTCCATCGTCGTGCCCGGCGTCCACGAGATCCATCCTCCGATCCGCGCCGTGGCCGACGCGCTTGAGGAGTCCCTGGGCGGCTACGCGGTGATCAACCTCTACGCGTCGTGGGTCGCCTCCCCCGGCTTTGCAACCCACTGGGACGACCACGACGTGTTCATCTTGCAGGTGGCCGGCACCAAGCGCTGGCAGATCTACGGCGAAACACGGCGCTTTCCGCTGACGCGGGATGCGGAACCGCCCGCGGAGCCGCCGGGCGAGCCGGTGTGGAACGGGATGCTCAGGGCCGGCGACGTCCTCTACCTCCCGCGCGGGTGGTGGCACGACGCCCGCGCTCAGGCTGACGACGGCTCCGACGGCGTCGGCAGCGTGCACCTCACCTGCAGCAGTCCCGCGGACACCGGACTCACCTTCATGGAGTGGCTTTCCGGCCGGCTCGTCCGCCACGAGCACTTCCGCCGCGATCTTCCCCACCCGACGGACCGCTCCGGCGGCGCCCACTACGCGGCGCTCCGGGAGCTGCTCATCAGGGAACTGGACGGAGACCTGAAACGGCGATTCGACGACCACGTGCGCGCTACCTGGTCGGAACGGCCGCGCCCGGGCCTCGGCCCCTATCTCGACCCGTGGCAGTCCCCCGACTGGGAACGCTGCGAGATCCGGCTGTGCGGCGCCCGGCACGCGACGCTGGAACGGGGCGCCGACGGCGCCGCGGTGCTGCAGGCAAACGGCTACCGCTGGACGTTCGACGGCCGCTGCATGGAGCTGCTGGCTACCCTGCTGCGCGGCGCGCCGGTGCGCGCCGGCGCGTTCCGGGAGGCGCTCCCCGAAGGCGCCGCGGCCGACCTGGCCGACGATTTCCTCAAGCTGCTGGTCGAGCAGGGAATCGCGACCGCCACCCCGCCGACCTGACCTAGCCGGGGTCGCTGCCGCGCTCCCGGCGCAACAGGGCTTCCAGCTCGGCCACCCGTGCTTCCGCGGCTGCACGGGCCGCCGCCTCCTGCCGGCGGGCCGCCGCTTCCTGCCGCCGGGCTGCCGCTTCCTGCGCAAGGCGCAGCTCCGCCGCCTGCCGCGCCGCGTCGGTCTCCTCCAGGTCCGGCAGCTCCTGCCTGGTCTGCGGATCGTAGAAGCGCAGCCCCCGCTCCGTCAGCCGCAACTCCAGCCCCAGCACCGCGCTCGCCAGCGCCAGCGTGCCGTCCGCCAACTCCCTCTCCGGCAGCCGCCGATACTCGCCTGCGCTCAGCTCCAGGCCCTGCAGCGGCGGCTCCAGATAGTCGCCGGTCGGGTCGTATTGCCAGTACTCCCGCACGCCCAGCGTTCGGTACACCTCGCGCTTGCGTCCCTGATCCTCGCGGTACGTCGTCCGCGACGTTATCTCCAGCACGAAGTCAGGCTCTTTGGGCTCCTTCCACAGAAGGTAGCTCGAACGGTCCTGGTTGCCCGCGCCGAGCACCACGAACACGTCCGGCGACACCACCGCACTCGGAACTCCCTCCCGGTAGTAGAGCAGCAGGTTGCCGGAGACGTACACGTCGCGGCGGCGGCGAAAGTGGCGCCGCAGCCGTTCGACGGCGTACATCAACGGGGTGCGTTGAAAATCGCTTTCCGCCATCGGCTTGCCGTCGGATGACGGGTAGCGCACCTTGGCAGGTGCGAGCAGCGGACTGGCCATAGGCTCTCCTCCATTCCACCACAGCATACCCGGATCTACGATGGTACCGCTCCATCGCTCTCCGGGCCGGAGTCGCTGCCTCGCTCCCGGCGCAACAGGGCTTCCAACTCGGCCACCCGTGCTTCCGCGGCCGCACGGGCCGCCGCCTCCTGCCGGCGGGCCGCCGCTTCCTGCCGCCGGGCTGTCGCCTCCTGCGCCAAGCGCAGCTCCGCCGCTTGCCGCCCCTGCCGCTCGCGCTCCCGCGCCGCGTCGGTTTCCTCCAGGTCCGGCAGCTCCTGCCCGGCCTGCGGATCGTAGAAGCGCAGCCCCCGCTCCGTCAGCCGCAACTCCAGCCCCAGCACCGCGCTCGCCAGCGCCAGCGTGCCGTCCGCCAACTCCCTCTCCGGCAGCCGCCGATACTCGCCTGCGCTCAGCTCCAGGCCCTGCAGCGGCGGCTCCAGATAGTCGCCGGTCGGGTCGTATTGCCAGTACTCCCGCACGCCCAGCGTTCGGTACACCTCACGCTTGCGTCCCTGATCCTCGCGGTACGTCGTCCGCGACGTTATCTCCAGCACGAAGTCAGGCTCTTTGGGCTCCTTCCACAGAAGGTAGCTCGAACGGTCCTGGTTGCCCGCGCCGAGCACCACGAACACGTCCGGCGACACCACCGCACTCGGAACTCCCTCCCGGTAGTAGATCAGCAGGTTGCCGGAGACGTACACGTCGCGGCGGCGGCGAAAGTGGCGCCGCAGCCGTCCGACGGCGTACATCAGCGGGGTGCGTTGAAAATCGCTTTCCGCCATCGGCTTGCCGTCGGATGACGGGTAGTGCACCTTGGCAGGTGCGAGCAGCGGACTGGCCATGGGCTCTCCTCCATTCCCATCACAGCATACCACCATTGCGCCGGTAGAAGGACGGGAACGGCGACGAGAGAAGGAATAGGCTATCACCGGTAATCGCAGCGGCGATCGTCGTATCGTGATTCCCCGAGCGTGCCGGCGGCTGGCCGAGGTCGACTTTCCGATCGCCGAGGTGTCCCGGCACGCGGCGCAAGAGAAGTCGATCCGCCACGGGCATCCGTCCACCCTCCATCTGCGCCGGGATGATCCAGTCGCGACCAGCGCTCCTCCGCCGCGCACGGCTCGCCGTCGCCACGCACCGAAAAGCGCCGCTGACGCCGCGTCGATATCAATGCGTGATGGCACTGCCGCTGCGTCAGCCCCACGATCACCTGTTCCGTCTGGTGTTCGCCGACTCCGAGGAGACCGCCGCCTTCCTCCGCGCCCGCCTGCCCGACTCCCTCCGGCGCCGCTTCCTCTGGTCCTCCCTGCGCCGCGCCCCAGGCTCCTTCGTCGACCAGGAGCTGCGCGGCTCCGTCTCCGACCTGCTGTTCAAGGTCCGCACCGCCGCCGCCGCGCCGCCGCAGTGGCTCTACCTGTTGTTCGAACATCAGTCCCGCCCCGACCGCTGGATCGCGCTGCGCCTGCTGCGCTACTGCTGCCGCATCTGGGAGGCCGGACGCCGCGCCCACCCCAACGAGCGGTTCCTGCGCCCGGTGCTGCCGCTGGTGTTCTACCAGGGCAAGCGCCGCTGGCGCTACGCCACCGAACTGGCGGAGTCCTTCCCGCCGGCGCTGCGCGGCCAACCCTGGGTGCCGCGCTTCGGCCACCTGCTGTTCGATCAGACCCAAGTGGCGCCGGCGGCCGTGGCCGGAGCGCTGCGCGGGCGGCTGCTCCAACTGGCGATGATGCACACCTTCGAGCAGGCTCCGGGTGAGACGCGGGAGCGAATCGCGCCGCTGCTGGAGGAGTTGAGACGGGAGTCGGCGGGCGGCGGGGTGGATTACTACCGGGCGTTCATGGAGTACATTGTGAAGACCGGGCCGACGGATACGCTGGATGAGCTGATGCCGCGCATGGCGCCGGAACTGAGAGGTGATCTGATGACCTGTGGCGAGATGCTGCGCCGGGAAGGCCAGCAGGAAGGCGAATTGAGAGGCCGGCTGGTGACCATCGACGGGTTCCTCCGGGCCGGGGTCGGGTGGCCGGTGATCCAATCCGCCACCGGCATCGACGAGCGGACCTACCGCACCCTCAAACGCGACGCCTCCCAAGGGCCGGACCAAGCCGCGCCGCGTTGATGCCGCGCATGGCGCCGGAACTGAGAGGTGATCTGATGACCTGTGGCGAGATGCTGCGCCGGGAAGGCGAGTTGAGGGGCCGACAGGAAGGCCGGCAGGAGGGTGAGTTGCGGGGCCGGCTGGTGACCATCGACGGGTTCCTCCGGGCCGGGGTCGGGTGGCCGGTGATCCAATCCGCCACCGGCATCGATGAGCAGACCCACCGCACCCTCAAACGCGACGCCTCCCACGGGTCGGACCAAGCCGCGCCGCGTTGACCCCTGCCGTTCCGGGCTCGTCCACCGCCGCGTTCCGCACGCAAGGGCCTCCGGTTTCGCGGGCGCGTGCGCAATGGACGCCGCTTCCCTGCCGCCGCTCCGGCGCGCCGGTGACTACGGTCGGGCTACGCCTTCCCGCTGCCACCGGAGGCCCCTCCATCCTCTGTCGGATGCAGCCGCCCTACCCGCGCATTCTCATCTTGATTGTCGCGGGACACGCGGGAGCGGATCGCGCCGCTGCTGGAGGAGTTGAGACGGGAGCCGGCGGGCGGCGGGATGGATTACTACCGGGCGTTCATGGAGTACATTGTGAAGACCGGGCCGGCGGACACGCTGGATGAGCTGATGCCGCGCATGGCGCCGGAACTGAGAGGTGATCTGATGACCTGTGGCGAGGTGCTGCGCCGGGAAGGCGAGTTGCGGGGCCGGCTGGAGACCATCGACGGGTTCCTCCGGGCCGGGGTCGGGTGGCCGGTGATCCAATCCGCCACCGGCATCGATGAGCAGACCTACCTCACCCTCAAACGCGACGCCTCCCACGGGCCGGACCAAGCCGCGCCGCGTTGACCCCTGCCGTTCCGGGCTCGTCCACCGCCGCGTTCCGCACGCAAGGGCCTCCGGTTTCGCGGGCGCGTGCGCAATGGACGCCGCTTCCCTGCCGCCGGGGTACTTCAAGCGGCAGGCGCCCGCCATCCTGAGCGCGGTGCGGCAGCCGCGGCGGACGACGCCGAGCTACGCGCGGCGCTGCTCCGGTTCGTCGGCGCGTTCGCCAACTGGGACTGGCGGCGCACCCGACCTACCTGCACGTCGGCCGCGAACTGGTGCGGGCCGCGCATGGCGAGGATGCCCCCTTGGTGGTCGATCCGTTCGCCGGCGGCGGCTCGATCCCGCTGGAGGCGTGCGCCTCGGCTCGAGGCGTTCGCCAGCGACCTGAACCCGGTCGCGTGCCTGATCCTCAAGGTGATGCTGGAGGACATCCCCCGGCACGGTCCGGGGCTGGCCGCCGCACTGCGCCGGGATGATCCAGTCGCGACCAGCGCTCCTCCGCCGCGCACGGCTCGCCGTCGCCACGCACCGAAAAGCGCCGCTGACGCCGCGTCGATGTCAATGCGTGATGGCACCGCCCCTGCGTCAGCCCCACGATCACCTGTTCCGTCTGGTGTTCGCCGACTCCGAGGAGACCGCCGCCTTCCTCCGCGCCCGCCTGCCCGACTCCCTCCGGCGCCGCTTCCTCTGGTCCTCCCTGCGCCGCTCCCCAGGCTCCTTCGTCGACCAGCAACTGCGCGGCTCCGTCTCCGACCTGCTGTTCGAGGTCCGCACCGCCGCCGCCGCGCCACCGCAGTGGCTCTACCTGCTGTTCGAACATCAGTCCCGCCCCGACCGCTGGATCGCGCTGCGCCTGCTGCGCTACTGCTGCCGCATCTGGGAGGCCGGACGCCGCGCCCACCCCAACGAGCGGTTCCTGCGCCCGGTGCTGCCGCTGGTGTTCTACCAGGGCAAGCGCCGCTGGCGCTACGCCACCGAACTGGCGGAGTCCTTCCCGCCGGCGCTGCGCGGCCAGCCCTGGGTGCCGCGCTTCCGCCACCTGCTGTTGGACCAGACCCAGGTGGCGCCGGCGGCCGTGGCCGGAGCGCTGCGCGGGCGGCTGCTCCAACTGGCGATGATGCACACCTTCGAGCAGGCGCCGAGGGAGGCGCGGGAGCGGATCGCGCCGCTGCTGGAGGAGTTGAGACGGGAGTCGGCGGGCGGCGGGGTGGATTACTACCGGGCGTTCATGGAGTACATTGTGAAGACCGGGCCGACGGATACGCTGGATGAGCTGATGCCGCGCATGGCGCCGGAACTGAGAGGTGATCTGATGACCTGTGGCGAGATGCTGCGCCGGGAAGGCGAGTTGCGGGGCCGACAGGAAGGCGAGTTGAAAGGCCGACAGGAAGGCCGGCAGGAGGGCGAGTTGCGGGGCCGGCTGGTGACCATCGACGGGTTCCTCCGGGCCGGGGTCGGGTGGCCGGTGATCCAATCCGCCACCGGCATCGATGAGCAGACCTACCGCACCCTCAAACGCGACACATTCCACGGGACGGAGCAGGCCGCGCCGCGACCAAATTAGTAGCATATATTCTTCTCCTGTCTGATTCCATAATCTGACTAATTGCGCGCAAATATCCCAAGTCTCGACTGCGGCCAGTAAGAGCCGTGTCAAATCGAAACCGCCCTTTTTGGAGAACGATGTTTGCACTGTTCCTGCTTCCACTACGGATGAGCCGCTTGGAACTGCTTCCGACACCGAAGCATCGACCTATTTCATCTCGGAGAATTGTTCCCCTGGACGCATGTTCAAGAATCGGACGGACCATTGACGCGATTTCTTCCGGTAACGGGCCATCGAAAGTGGTCCGCCGCCCCCGATATTCGGAGTCGGACAACGTATCGTTCATCCACTCGGCCAGTCGTTTCATTGAGTCCTCAGTCGGTGTTGGCCTCGCCAGCGTGATATGCTTCCGAAAATACGAGAGCGAAAAACATCGATAGAAAACAAGAAATGCAGCGCATAGATGAGGATTGCCAGGTAGGACTTGCCGGTGTTGCTCGGACCGATGAAGACGGTCAGTGGGCGCAGATCGACTTCCGCCCTCGCGATCGGACCGAAGTCGGTAACCGCCAATCTGATGGACTCGCGACCGTTTGGCTTGCTCACGTGCCGACAGTATACCCCGCTACTCGCGCTGCCGCCACCATCGACGCTCGGCGCGGCCAACCCCTGGGTCTAGCCGCCCAGAAACAGCCGGCCTACCCGCTCGTCCTGCAGCAGGTCGTCGCCGCGGGCGGCCAGGGCCAGCTCGCCTGACACCAGCACGTAGCCGATGTCCGCGAACGCCAGCCCCTTGCGGGCGTTCTGCTCGACCATGATGATCGTCTTGCGGTCGTTGTCGCGCAGATCGACCAGCAACTCGAACACCAGGTCGATGAAGCGCGGTTCCAGACCGATCGACGGCTCGTCGACCAGCAGCACGTCCGGGTCCATGACCAGGGCGCGCGAAATCTCCAGCAGGCGGCGTTCGCCGCCCGACAACACGCGCGCCGGCTGCGCGCGGCGCGCGGCGAGGCGCGGGTACTTGTCGAGCACGCCGCCCACCGCGGCCCGCACGGCGGCCCGGTCGCTCATCAGATAGGCGCCCATCTGCAGGTTTTCCTCCACCGTCATGTCCGGGAACACCGAGTTGTCCTGCAGGATGTAGGCGATGCCGGCCGCCCTGAGCTTGTCCGTGGAGCGCATGCGCGTGATGTCGCGGCCCTCCTTGCTGATGGCGCCGCCCGTGATCGTGGTCAGGCCGTACAGCGAATGGAGCACCGTCGACTTGCCGGCGCCGTTCGGTCCGATCAGGCAGAGCGACTGCCCGCGTCCGACCTGCAGGTCGACGCCGTGCAGTATCTCCATCCGGCCGTACCCGGCCACCAGCCCCCGGACGCGGATGAAGTCGTCGCCGCCGGCGAGCTGGTCCAGCGTCTCCGGCGGAACTCCCCGCTCGATCAGCGACGCGCTCTCGCGCACCACCTGGTCCACCGACAGCGCGGCGCCCGTCTCCCCCTTGCCGTAGCCGGAAACGCCGCCGGACTTCGCCCCGGTGTCCGTCATTGCGCGCGGAGATACGCGTCCAGGACGCGCGGGTCGTTGCGGACCTGCTCGGGCGTCCCGGACGCCAGCAGGCCGCCGTGGGCCAGGCAGTAGATGTGCGTTGCAAGGTTCATGATGACCCGCATGTTGTGCTCGATGATCAGCAGCGTCACGCCCATCTCCGCGTTGGCCCTGAGCAGCCGGTCGATCATGCCGTTGATCAGCGTGGGATTGATGCCCGCGGTCGGCTCGTCCAGCAGCAGCATCCGGGGAGCGCGCATCAGCGCCATCGCGAACTCCAGCAGCTTCTGCTGGCCGAACGACAGGTTGCCGGCGCGGTGATACCGCAGCGCGTAGAGGCCGGCGAACTCCAGCAGCGCGCCGGCCCGTTCGGTGACGGCCGGCGCAATCCGGCGCAACAGCCGTCCGCCGCCGCCGGCGCCCGGCGCGGCCGACACCTGCATGTTTTCCATACAGCTCATGCCCCCGTACACGCGGGTCTGCTGAAAGGTGCGCAGCAGGCCGAGCCGGGCGATCCCCGGCACCGTCATCCGCTCCACGCGGGTGCCGTCGAACGTCACCGCCCCGCGGTCGACGGGGTGAAAGCCGACGATGCAGTTGAACAGCGTGGTCTTGCCGGAGCCGTTCGGCCCGATCAGGCCGTTCACGGCGCCGGCCTCGACGCCGATGGTGACGTCCCGGTTGGCCTGCACGCCGCCGAACGACTTGCTGACGCCGTCGACCTGCAGCAGGGCGCTCATGCTCCCCTGCCCGCCTCGAGCGCTCCGGCGCCGCGGCGCTCCCGGAACCAGCCCAGGATGCCGTCCGGCAGGAATATGACGATCACCACGATCAGCAGTCCCATGGCGACCCGATGCCAACCGAGCAGATAGGTCCAGAACAGTTCCTGCGTGACGTGAAAGACCATCGCCCCCAGCACCGGTCCCCACAGCGACCCGCGCCCGCCCATGATCGCCATCAGCACCATCCATACCCCGAACGTGGGGCCGGAGAACGCGGTGTCGAGCGGATCGATGAAACCGACGAAGTTGCCGTAGGCGCCGCCGGTCAGGGCGAGGAAGAACGCG
Source organism: Spirochaetia bacterium (assembly GCA_965203515.1). GTDB lineage: Bacteria > Spirochaetota > Spirochaetia > SZUA-6 > Bin103 > CATQHW01. The sequence goes on along the minus strand of OZ241907.1, from coordinate 913,932 downwards.
GCCACCGACCAGGCGACCACCTTGCAACGGGTGGTCGGCAGTCCCATCGCCTCGGCCTTGTCCTCGTCGTCGCGGATCGCGTTGAGCAGCAACCCGAACCGGCGGCGGTACAGGACCTGCAGCGCGACGAAGCAGATCACCGCCACGACCAGGAAGTAGAAGGCGAAGAACCGGTTGTGGCTGCCCAGCGCCTCCGGAAACAGCGGCGTCACCAGGCCGGAGCCGGCGCCGAGCCAGTCGATGCCGCTCACGATCTCGCCGGCGGCGACGCCCACGCCCAGGGTGCCGACGGCGAAGTAGTGACCGCGCAGCCGCAGGATGCTGCCGCCGAGCAGTACCGCCAGGGCCACCGCCACCAGCGCCGCGACCGCCACGCCGAGCGCCAGGCCGCCCAGGTACCGGACCGGCTCCAGCCCGCTGCCGGCGACCTCGGCAAGTCGATCGACGTCGAAGAAGCGCGCGCGCTGGACCACCGCGCTGGCGTACATGCCCACGCCGAAGAACAGCACGTTGCCGAACGAGTTGTACCCCATCTGGCCGCCGACGACGTCCCAGGTCAGCGCCAGCACGACCAGCACCCACAGCACCGCGAGCTGCGACTGGAACTGCGGCGCCGCGAACGGTCCCGCGATGCCGACCGCCACCAGCAACAGCGGCCCCACCCGCCTGAGCGTCATCGCAGGACCTGACGCCGACGGCTGCGCAGGTAGCCGCGCACCAGCAGGATCACCACCAGCAGCGAGAAGACGAACGCCGACTGGAACTCCGCGCCGAGTATGAAGCCCGCGAAGTTCTCCGCCACCCCCAGGGCGGCGCCAGCGGCCACGACCGGCGCGATGTTGCCGAGTCCCGCGACCACCACGATCATGAACGACCGCACCGTGTAGGTGATGCCGATGAACGGATGGATCACCCACACCATCGCCACCAGCGCCCCGGCGACGCCGCACAGGGCGGCGTTCAGCGCGAACGCCAGGGCGTAGACGCGATCGGTCCGCACGCCGACCAGCCGCGCCGCGCGCGCGTTCTGGGCGGTCGCCCGGATGGCGCGCCCGGCGCGGCTGCGGCGCAGGAACAGCACCAGCAACGCGGCGGCCAGCAGCGCCGCCGCGAACGCGACCAGCTTGACGTTGGCCAGCACGACGCCTTCGCCCAGCAGGAAGGTGGAGCCCAACTCGGCATTGACGTTCTGCAGGTCGGCGCCGAACACCTGATTCATCACCTGTTGCAACACGATCGACAGCCCGAACGTGGCGAGCAGCGACACGAACAGGTCGCGGTCGATGAGCCGGAACACCACCGTGCGGTACAGGACCCAGCCGACCACGAACAGCACCGCCCCCGCGACCGGAAGGCTCAGCAGAGGATGGACGTCGAAGGTCTTCGTGAACCACCAGGCGACGTAGCCGCCCAGGATGACCAGCTCGCCCTGCGAGACGTTGATGATGTTCATGACCCCCCACACCAGCGCCATGCCGTAGGCGGCAAGGGCGAAGATGGCGCCTACCAGCAGCCCGTCCAGGAGCAACTGCACGGAGAGCGGCAACGACTGCAGGAGCAGCGGACCGGTCGGCGCCTCTTCGGCAGGAACCACCTGCGAGTCCGGACGGGGGAACACCAGTTGGTGGGAAGCCCACGCGGACGGCGCCACCACCCGGTAGGCTCCGTCCTGAATCTGGAACAGCACCATCGGCTTGGCGATGTTCTTGCCGGTGTCGTCGAAGCGGATGTTGCCGTAGAACGACTGCATGTCGGTCGCGGCCAGGGCGTCGCGCACCGTCTCCGTGTCGAACGATCCGGCGCGCTGCAGGGCGTCGGCCCACACCATGACGGAGGCCGACGCCTGCGCCGCCTGATACGGCGGCGCGTAGTCGTATTCCGCCTCGAACAGCTCGGCATAGTCGGCGGCGCTGCCGAACAGGTCATCGCGATAGGACAGCGTCGGCGCCCACTGGGCCGCGCACAGCATGCTGTCGGCGGCGTCGCCGAACCGCTCCCGATCGATGACGTTGGCCGACTCGCAGTGCGTGAGGCCCACGATCGGCGCGGTCGCCCGCAGCTCCTCGGCCTGCCGCACCAGCAGCGCCGCGCCCTTCGAGTGGCCCGATACCAGCAGCACGTCCGGGCGGGCCGCCTTGACCTTGATCAGCGTCGCCGTCATGTCGTTGAGCTCGCGCGGCAGCTTGTCGTCGATCACCACGCGCATGCCGTAACGGTCGGCGGCGTCGATCACGCCGGCGCGGATGTCCTGCGAAAACGGATCGTTCTCCGTCGCGATGGCGATGCGGAGCGTTGCCGGATCCTGCCCGCGGGCATCCGCCTGTTCGGCCGCCAGGTTGATCGCCTCCTGGAGGTATTGCTCCGAGGTGGAGAGCACCGCGAACAGATAGCGGTACCCCTTGTTGAACAGCGTTCGCGACGCGCCGTTGCCTTCGACCATCGGCACGCGGTGCTGCTCCGTGATCGGCGCGATGGCGGTGGTCAATCCGGAGCTGTAGGGACCCAGCATGAACGTGACGCCGTCCTGCCGGATCAGCCGCTCGGCCAACTGAGCGCCGCGCGCCGGCGTCGACTCGTCGTCGTAGTAGAGGATCTCCAATCGATACGACTTGCCGGCAACGCGCACCCCGCCCCGGTCATTGATCATCCGGACCGCCAGGTCGTAGCCCTTGCGCGTGTGATTGCCGGCGGTGGTATACCGGCCGGTCAGCGATACGGCGGCGCCGAGCACGATGGTATCGTCGGTTACCCTGGCCAGCGCGGCCTGCGGCAGGAGCAGCAGCGCCGCCCCCAGGAACAACGCGGCCCCCGGGACCAGCGGCGCCGCGGCGGCGCGCGCGCGGCGGCGAGCGTGCCGGATGCAGCGCCACATGAGACGTGGGCGATGGAACATCGGACCCGGCCGGAAAGTCAAGCGACCCAAAAGGCGTCCGGCTCCCGCGGCGCTTGGCGAGCCGGCGGGCAACGCGCAGACTGACGCGCCGTGGACCTGACCGGACGCGCCGCGATCGTCACCGGCGCCAGCTCCGGGGTCGGCAGATCGGCCGCGGCGCTGCTGGCCGCAGCCGGAGCCGGCGTCACGCTGGTGTGCCGTGACCGCGCCCGCGGCGAACGCGCCCTGCACGAACTGGAACGATCGTACCCGGCCGCCGCCGCGCTGGAGCTGGCCGACCTGGCGTGCCCTGATGCGGTTCGCGCGCTCGCCTCCCGCCTCCGCGGCCGGCTGGACCGGATCGACATCCTGGTGAACAACGCCGGCATATCGCGCGACCGGCTGGAGACCACGGTCGAGGGATTCGAGCGCACCTTCGCCACCAACCATCTGGGCCACTTCCTGTTGACCCACCTGCTGCTGGACCGCCTGCGGGGCGGCCGGATCGTCAACGTCAGCTCGACCGCTCACCGGTTCGGCGATCTGCGCCGGGCGCCGCTGGCGGCTATCGCCAGCGGCGGCGCGTGGCGGGGAGGCTTCCGGGCGTACAGCGATTCCAAGCTGGCCAACGTCCTGTTCACGGTGGAGTCCGCGCGGCGCTGGCAGGGGTTGGGCATCGCCGCCAACGCCCTGCACCCCGGCATACTGGCCACCGGCATCTGGAATCAGCACCACGGCGTGGTCGGCATGACCCTGCGGGCGCTGACGGCGTTCATGCGTGGCCCCGAAACCGGCGGCGCGGCGGTGCTGGCGCTGATCGAGCGGTCGGCAGCGGCGCCGGTCTCCGGCCGCTACTTCCGCGTCGACACGGAACGCCGGCCCCACCGGCAGGCGGACGACCGCGCCCTGGCGCGCGAGCTCTGGGAGCGGAGCGCGGCCTGGACCGGACTGGCGTAGCGCCGGAGCCGGGCCGGCTCAGCGCTCCCGTTCGCCGGTGATGATGTCGGCGATCTCCTGTTCGGTCAGGTCGCCCTTCGCGTAGTCGCCCACCTTGCCGCCGTGGCGCAGGATCGTGTAGCGGTCGGAGACCAGATAGACGTGGTGGATGTTGTGGCTGATGAAGATCACGCCCAGTCCGCGCTCCTTGGCGATCTGGGTGTAGCTCAGCACCTTCTCGGTCTCGGCCACCGACAGCGCGGAGGTCGGCTCGTCCAGGATCAACAGCGACGCGCCGAAGTGGACGGCGCGGCCGATCGCGACCGATTGCCGCTCGCCGCCGGACAGCTTGCCGACCGGCTCGGAGACCGAGCGATTGCCGGCCTCGGAGAACTTTTCGATGCCCAGCTCGCCGAGCGCCCGCCGCGTCCGCTCCTCCATCCGGCGCAGGTCGAGCAGGCAGACTGCGCGCGTCAGCTCTCTGCCCAGAAAGAAGTTGCGCGCAACGCTCAGCAACGGTACGAGCGCCAGGTCCTGGTAGACGGTCTCGATCCCCAGCGCCCGCGCGTCCCGCGGCGAGCCGATGCTCACCTCCCTGCCCTGAAAGTAGATCGTTCCTTCGCTCGGCGGGTACACGCCGGTGAGGATCTTGATCAGGGTCGACTTGCCGGCGCCGTTGTCGCCAAGGAGCGCGGTGACGCAGCCGGCCGGCACGTCGAAGTCGACCGCTTCCAGAGCGGTGACGGTGCCGAAGCGCTTGGCGATACCCTGCATGCGCACGGTCAGATCGGATGTCGGTGCCATGATGCCCTCCGTGGGTTACCCGCGCCCGGCGCCTACAGGCGCCTGCGGATGAACGAGTTGAGGACCGCCGCCCCGACGATGGTCAGGCCGACGATGGTGAGGAAGTTGTCGGACGCGGTCAGGCGCACCAGATAGATGCCGATCACGGGAATCTCGCCGATGAAGGAGTTCTGTATCGGCGTGGAGAGCAGCACCACCCCGGAACGGAGCGTGGAGATCGTCAGGATGCCGACCAGGCCGCCGATCACGCTGCCGTAGCCTCCGGTCAGCAGCGTGCCGCCGACCACGGCGGCGGCGATCGCGAACAGCTCCTGCTGCATGCCGGAGTTGCCCTGCACGCGCCCGAACTGGCTGAACAGCACCACGCCGGCGATCCCGGCGAACGTCCCGGTCAACGCGAACCCGGAGATCTTGATCCTCCGCACGTTGATGCCCTGCGCCTTGGCGGCCTGCACGTTGCCCCCGACCGCGAAGATCTGGTTGCCGAATCGGGTGCGCGTCAACACCACCTGCATCACCAGCGCCAGGGCGACCATCCAGAACACCGACACCCGCAGGTTGCCGAGCGGCCCGGAGATGCCGTCGATGAAGTCGCGCAGGCGCCCGCTCACCAGCAGGTACAGGGAGGCCCGCTGCATCTCTTCGCGGGTCGCCTCGAACGACTGGTTGCCGGAGTAGAGCGACACCAGCCACAGGAAGATGAACAGCGTCCCCAGCGTGGCGATGAACGACGGGATGCGCGCCGTGGTGACGATCAAGCCGTTCACGGCGCCGAGCGCCGCGCAGCCGGCGAGCGCGATGACCAGCGCCAGCAGCGGCGGGAGCGGCGCGCCGATCTCCACCAGGCTGAACAGCGTGGTGTCCCCCACCGACAAGGTGCCGAAGATGTAGCCGCCCATCGCCAGGATCGCCCCCACCGACAGATCGAACTCGCCGTTGATCATCAACATCACCACGGTCAGCACGATGATCCCGGTCAGCACCGACCCGTTCAGGATGCTGACGGCGGTGCGCAGGCTGAAGCTGCCCCGCACGTCGAACAGGAAGTAGAAGCCCTGGACGACGCCCGGGATGGAGAGGACGCCGAAGAGCGAGAGCAGCAGGATCAGGATGCCCGCGGGTATCCCTTCCGGGGCGTTCAGATAGCGGCGGAGCGCGCCGCCGCGCGCCGCCGGCTTCGCAACGCTCGTCCTGGCCATGCTCATGCCGTGCCGCGGACCTGCTGCCGATCGTCAGAGCTCGAAGGAGCTCTGACGATCGGCGGTCGAAGGTCGGTACGGTCCCCCTAGTTCAATCCCTCGCTTTCGAGGAAGTCGTAGAACGGCGTGGCGGAGTTGGGTCCCAGCGTGAAGAAGATGTTCGTGTCCGGATTGCTGGCGTAGAAGTCGCTGATGACCTGCGCGGAGGCGGCCACGTCGTCGCTGATGCCGAGCACCCCGTTGCTGCCCGCAAGGGCGATGCCGGCTTCCCGCATCGCGTCCACGAAGCCGTTGCAGCGCGCGTCGAGGCCGATGTGTCCGACCTGATGGTTGATGCAGATCCCCTTCGAACCGGCGGTCGCCGCGGCCGCCAGATACCGGCCGCCGTAGTAGCCGCCGTCGTACTCGCGCTGCCCGATGTAGGTCCCGTACGGAATGCGGTCGGAGTCCGGGCCGTCGCCGGCGTTGAACCCGACTACCGGGATGCCGTCGCCGAGCACCCGGTTGACCGAATCGCGCAGGATGTCGGCATTGGTGATCGTGATCGCCATGCCGTCCGGCTGGTCCGCGCGCGCCTGATCGACCAGCCGCGCCACCTCGTTCACGTCGAACGCGTCGGGCGCCAGGATCTGGAGATTCACACCCATGTTGGCGGCGGCCATCTCCATCGTGTCGCGCATCGTGCACCACCACGAATCCCAGTCGCACCGGGCGTGCTGCACGACGATGATATCGACCGGCTGATCCGCGCGCGCGCGGTACTCGTCGACGCCGGCCGGCAGGATGTCCAGGTTCTCCTGCGTGATGAACCCCGGACCGGTCGGCGTGACCGACGTGGGCGGCACGGCGCGGAACCGATGGTTGAGGTAGAGCAGCGTCACGGCGCCGTAGCCCTGCAGGTACGGCTGCTGGTCGATCCCGAACTCGGTCCTGCCGGAACGGATGTTGGCGGCGATCGATTCGTTGAAGTCGAACGTCCCGTGCACGAAGTCGTCGTCGTCCAGCCCCTCCTGCTCCACGAAGCCGTAGAACGGCGTCGCGCCGTTCGGGCCGAGCGTCATGAACAGGTCGATGTCGGGGTTGGCGGCATAGAAGTCGCTGATCGTCTGTTGGGACGCCGCCACGTCGTCGCCGATGCCCAGCACGCCGGTGCTGCCGGCCATCGGGATGCCCGCCTCGGCCAGCGCGTCGGCAAAGCCCTGACAGCGGGCGTCGAGCCCGACGTGCCCGACCGCCTGATTGATGCAGACCGCCTTGTGCGCGCCCATGCCGGCCGCTGCGACCAGCCGGCGGCCGCCTTCGTATCCGCCCAGGTACTCGTCCTGACCCAGATAGGTCAGATACCCGACGCCGTCCTTTTCGGGTCCCTGGCCGGCGTTGTAGGCGATCACCGGGATGCCGGCGGCGAGCGCCCGTTCGACCGGTTCCTTGAAGCGGCTGTCGGTGTAGGTCATCAGGATGCCGTCCGGCTGCGCGGCGACCGCCTGGTCGACCAGTTCGGCCACGCGGTTCAGGTCGAACGAGTCCGGGCCCAGGATCGTCACGTCGGCGCCGGTGTCTTCGGCCGCCTGCATGATGCCGGCCTCTACCGTGCACCAGAACGAGTCCCAGGCGCAGCGCGCGTGCTGTACGGCGATGAACCGCAGACGCATGTCCGGGTCGACGACGTAGCGGGTCGGCGCCGTGGCGATGTTGTCCCTGGTGAGGAACGCCGGCCCGGTGGTGGTCACCTTGGAGGCCGGGCTGATGCCGTATCTCGCCTGCAGCGTGAGCGCCATGATCGCCCCGTAGCCCTGCAGCGGCTGCTGCTGATTGACGCCGAACAGCGTCACGCCGTCTTCGACGTTCCGGCCGATCTCCTCGCTGAAGTCGAACGTGCCGTGGAGTATGTGCCCGTCCGCAAAGACGGGTCCGACTGCGATGGCGCACGCGAAGAGCGCCACTGTGATTCTGGACCGCATCGGTCCCTCCTCAAAGATAGAAATGATCGATCGGCCACGTACCACGTGGCAGGTGTCTTCGTTACCGGCGCCTCCCTCTCCAGCCGGCCCCTCCAGCCGGGAGGAGCGGCGGTCAATCATCGGCGGTCCGTCCCAGATACTGGTTCAGCGCCGCGATCGAGATCAGCAGGAACCCGAACACGGCCTGGAAGGTCTCGATCGACAGCCCCACCAGCACCAGACCTTGCCGCAACAGCGAAATCATCAGGATGCCCAGACAGGCGCCGGCAATGGTGCCGAAGCCGCCGCGCAGGCGCAGCCCGCCGATCACGCAGGCGGCCACCGCGAACAGCTCCCAGAGGTTGCCGGCCAGCGGATCGATGGAGTTGCGCTCGGCGAAGTTGATGACCGACGACACCGCCACCAGGACGCCCACCAGCACGAACGCCGTGAGCTTGACGCGGCGCGTCGGCACCCCCTGCGCCTGCGCCGCTTCGCGGTTGCCGCCGGTCGAGTAGATCCAGTTGCCGAACCGGGAACGATGCAGGAACACCCCGAACAGCACGGCCAGCGCCAGGAACCACAGGATCGACGTGCGGAAGTTGCCGGCCGGCGCCGACAGCTCGTTCAGCGCCGTGATGCCGGAGTTGAGCATCGAAAACAGGAACGGCGTATCTTCGGGCGCATAGCTGACGACGCGGCCGCCGCCGATGGCGCGCGCGATGCCGCGAAAGGCCAGCAGCGTTCCCAGCGTGATGATGAAGGACGGGTTGCCGGAACGCACCACCACCGTCCCGTTGAACAGTCCCAGCAGGGCGCCGACGCAGAGGGCGATGAAGGCGGCCGGCCAGACGCCAACGCCCCCTTCGGTGACCAGCGCGCCGTACGCGAAGCCGACCACGGCAAAGGTCGACCCGACCGACAGGTCGAACTCGCCGGCGATCATCAGGATCGCCACGCCGATGACGATGATCCCCAGGATGACGCTGAAGGTGATCACGTTGGAGAGCGCCACCCCGGTCAGCAGGGTCGCCGGCGTCAGGATCGTGAAGACCGCGGCGAGCGCGGCGACGCTGATCAGCGCCACCAGCGCCGAACGTCCGGTCAGCAGCGCTTCCGCTTTGGCGACGACCGAGTGCCTGCTCATCGTGTTTCAGTAATGGTAGCGCTGCAGCGCGGCGCGGTCCCGCTCGTATTCGGAGCGCAGGGTCTGCGTCACCTCGCTGCGGCTCACCTCCGCCGGCGCCACGTCCCACCACGTGCCGGCCCCCGGCACGTAGCGGTGCTTCTCGATCTCGGCGACGATGACGCAGCTGCGCCGTTCGCCGCGCGCCTCGCGCAGCGCCGCGCGCACCTCGCCGGGCGTGCCGACCCGGAAGCCGCGCGCTCCCATCGCCTCCGCGATCGCCGCCATGTCGACCGCCAGATACTCCCCGTCGAGCCGGCGGCCGTCGTCGCCGTCGACCCGGGTGCGGAACTCGGTGCCGAACGAGTGGCCGGCGCGCGCCATCTGCAGGCGGCGGATCACCTGATAGCCGTGGTTGTCGGCCACCACCACCGTGATCTTCAGGTCCTCCTGCAGCGCGGTCATCAGCTCCATCGGATTGAGCAGGTAGTTGCCGTCGCCCAGGTAGACGTACACCTCGCCCTCCGGCTGCTCCATGCGGACGCCCAGGGCGGCCGGCATCTCCCACCCCATGCAGGAGAAGCCGAACTCCAGGTGGCACGCCGCGCCGCCGGCGGCGTCCCACAGCTTGAGCAGGTTGCCGACCGGGCCGCCGGCGGCGGCGACCACGGAGTCACCGGCCTGCGCTTCCTGGTTCAACGCCGCGATCAGCTCGCCCTCGCCCATCGCCTGCCCGGCCTGCGGCGCGCAGGCATCGGTCGCCTTGATCTCTTCCCATTCGGCCTGCAGCCGGGCGACCTCGGCCGCGCGGCCGGTGAAGTCGACCCCCCGCTGCCGGCAGGCGGCGGCCAGGGCGGCGAGCGACTCGCGCGCGTCGCCGACCACCGGCAGCGCGCCGTTCTTGAAGGCGTCGTGCGCGTTGACGTTGAGGCTGAGGAACCGTACGTCGGGGTTCCGGAACAGGCTGTTGGAGGCGGTCGCAAAGTCGCCCAGGCGGGTGCCGACGGCGATCACCAGATCGGCCTGCTCCGCCGAGCGCGCCGCCGCGGTGGTCCCCTCGACCCCGTGTCCGCCCAGCGACCACGCGCGCGGACCGCGGTAGCAGCCCTTGCCGCCGAACGTCTCGGACACCGGGATGCCCAGCGCGGCCAGCTCGTTCAGCGCCTCCCATGCCTCCGCGTAGTGGACGCCGCCGCCGGCGATGATCATCGGCCGCCGGGAACGCTCGAGCAGACGCGCCGCCTCCTCGATGCGGCCGGCGGCCGGGGGCGTGCGCTCGATGCGCCACGTGCGTCGCTCGAACAGCCGGGACGGAAAGCGGTAGGCGTGCGCCTGCACGTCCTGCGGGATCGAGATCGTCACCGTGCCGGTGTCGGCGGGATCGGTGAGCACCCGCATCGCCTCCGGGAGCGCGGTGAGGAGCTGCTCCGGCCGGGAAATCCGGTCGAAGAACCGGCTGACCGGCCGGAAGCAGTCGTTGACGCTGACGTCGGCCGCCAGCGGGTGCTCCAGTTCCTGCAGGACGTTGCCCTGGTGGCGGGTGACGTAGTAGTCGGACGGCAGCAGCAGCACCGGCAGGCGGTTGATCGTGGCGGTGGCGGCGCCGGTCACCATGTTGGTGGCGCCGGGGCCGATCGAGCTGGTGCAGGCCAGGGTCGCCGTCCGCCGCGCCGCCTTGGCGTAGCCGGAGGCGACGTGCACCATCGACTGCTCGTTGCGGCTCTGATAGAGCGGCAGGTCGCCGCCGATCGATTCCAGCGCCTGGCCCAGGCCGGCGACGTTGCCGTGGCCGAAGATGCCGAAGATGGCCGGCACCAGCCGCCGGCGGCGGCCGTCGCGCTCGCTGAACTGGACGCTCAGGTACTTGACGATCGCCTGGCCGACGGTGAGGTGTTCGGTTGCTGGCATGGCGTCGATCATACCCCGGCCGGCCCGGATGCGGAATCGGTGCGCGCGCGGCCCGCGCCGCTAACGCTGACCGCTGCCGGCCAGCAGCGCCTGCGCGGCTTGGTCGGGGGAGGCGGCCGCCTTGAGGGCGTCCAGCGCGCGCGCCTCCCGGACGAAGCTCGCGATCGCCGCCACCAGCTCCAGGTGCGGCTCCGGCGGTTCCGGCGGCGAGAGCACCAGGAACATCACGCTCACCACGTAGCGGAAGCCGCCGCCGAACCGGAAAGACGCGCCGGGCGGCGCGACCCCCAGGGCGGTCACCGAGCGCGGCAGCCCGTCGATGCGGCTGTGGATGATGGCGGCGCCGTGGCCGACCAGCGCGGCGCGCAGCATCGGTTCATGCAGCAGGCGGTCGAGTACCCCGGCGGCGTCCGGGATCGTCAGGTCGCCGGCGACCACGCCCACCAGGCGGCTGAGCGCCTCGTCGTCGGTGTCGGCCTGCAGCGGGGCCAGGATCCGGGACGGCGGGATGGAGTCCGCCAGGCTCACCGCCACACGCCGGCCCTGCCGCGGCCCGTCACGCCGTCGCGCCGGAGACGGGCGCCACCGTCTCCCAGGCGCCGGAGTCGATCGACCGGTCGAAGGCGGCCAGCACCTGCGCTACGCGGTCCGCTTCCGCCAGGCCCGGCTCGCCCTGCCGCCGCTCGATCACGGACTTGGCGAACTGCGCGGCCTCGATCACCTTGAGGTCCTCGTAGCTCATGGCGAGCGCCGGCCCCGGATTGAAGTTGGCGAAGAACGGATGGTCCGGGCCCGCCTGCACCCGCACCGTGCCGTCCCGCTCCGGCGTGCCGTCCGGCAGGTAGAGCTGCAGCTCGTTCATGCGCTCGAAGTCCCACAGGATCGTGCCGTCGACGCCGCTCAGCTCGAAGGCGAGCTGACACTTGGGGCCGTTGATGACGCGGCACACCTCGAAGGTCCCCTGCGCCCCGCACGCGAACCGCACCAGCGCGCTCCCGTAGTCCTCGTTGGTGACCGGGCCGACCGGACCGCCGCGCTTGACCGTGAAGTGGGTCCCTTCGCCCGGCGTCGGCAGCGGCCGCCGGGCGATGAAGGTGTGCCGGTTGGCGACCAGCCGCTCCACGGGACCGGCCAGCGCGTGCGCGAGATCGACGACGTGCGACATCAGGTCGGCGACCGCGCCGCCGCCGGATTGCTCGCGGTCGAAGCGCCATGACAGCACGCCGTGCGGGTCGCGCGCGTAGCCGACCAGGAACCGGCCGCGCACGTGGGTGATCGTCCCCAGCCGGCCGGCCCGGACCAAGCCCAGCGCGTACTGCACGACCGGCGCCCAGCGGTAGTTGTAGCCGACGGCGCTGACGATCCCGGCCGCGCGGGCCGCGGCGGCGATCGCCGCCGTCTCCGCCGGACTGCGGCCGACCGGCTTTTCGCAGAACAGGTGCTTGCCGGCGGCGATCGCCGCCAGGGCGACCGGCGCGTGCAGGGCGTTCTGGGTGGCGACGTTGACCACGTCTACCCGCGGGTCGGCGATCGCCTCGCGCCAGTCCGTGGTGGCGCGCTCGAATCCCGCGCGCGCGGCCCCCTCCCGCGCGCGCGCCTCGACGCTGTCGGCGCACACCACCAGATGCGGGTCGATGCCGAGCTCCGGGAAGCGGTGCGGCAGCAGCCGGTAACAGCGGGCGTGCACGGATCCCATCCAGCCCATGCCGATCACGGCCACGCCGAGCCGCGCGCTCATCGGGAGCCTCCGGCCGCGGCGGCCGGCGCCGCGGGTACGTCCATGGCGTTCACTCTACCATCGTTGCGGCGGCGGAACCGGCAGCCGCCGGCGTTTGACAACGGCCGGCGGTTGCCGCCCTATGCAGGCGTGGATCTCGACGCCGGCCTGCGGCGGTTCGGGCTTGCCGCCTTCCGTCCCGGCCAGCGGGAGGCGATCGGCACCCTGCTCGACGCCGGGCGCCTGTTGCTGGTGGCGCCGACCGGCGGCGGCAAGAGCCTCACCTATCAGCTCCCGGCGGCGCTGTTGCCGGGCACGACCGTGGTGGTCTCGCCGCTGATCGCGCTCATGCACGATCAGGTCGCCGCCCTGGAACGCTGCGGCGTGCCGGCCACCTATCTGGCCGGTACCCTGCCGTGGGAGGAGGTCCGGCGGCGGCTGGCCGCGGTCGCGGCCGGCCGCTGCAAGCTGGTCTACGTGGCCCCGGAGCGGCTCGCCTCGGACCGGCTGCGCGCCGTACTGGCGCGCCTCGACTGCCCGCTGCTGGCGATCGACGAGGCGCACTGCATCAGTTGGTGGGGGCACGACTTCCGCCCCGACTACCTGCAACTCGGCGAGCTGGTGCAGCTGCTGCCGCAGGCGCGGGTGCTGGCCTGCACCGCCACCGCCACGCCGGTGGTGCGCGACGAGATCATCGAGCGGCTCGGCCTGCCGGCGGACACGCCGCAACTGATCCACGGCTTCGCGCGTCCCAACCTGGCGTTGCGGGTCGTCGAGGTGATGACCGGCCGGGAGCGCGACCGGCAGGTCGAGGCCGTGCTGGCCGAGACGCTGGGCGGCCCGCGGCGCCGGCGGGGAACGGCGATCGTCTACGCGCCCACGCGCCGGACCGCCGAGGAGGAGGCGCAGCGCCTCGATACGCTCCGGTGGCAGACCGCCGCCTATCACGCCGGCATGGACGGCGGCCGGCGCGAGCGCGTGCAGCGCGCCTTCATGGCCGGCGAGCTCGACGTGGTCGTGGCCACCAACGCGTTCGGCATGGGCATCGACCGGGCGGACGTGCGGTGCGTGGCGCATCTGGCGCCGCCCGGATCGCTGGAGGCGTACTACCAGGAAGCCGGGCGCGCCGGCCGGGACGGCGCGCCGGCGGTCTGCCTGCTGCTCATCTCCCCCGGCGACATGGCGTTGCGCCGCCACCTGATCGAGCGGGACGGCGACGGGCGGCCGGCTGCGCCGGAGGCGGCGCAGCACCAGTGGAACCTGTTCCTGGAGCTGATGCGCTGGGCGGAAGGCGGCGCCTGCCGCCACGACGCGATCCTGCGCTACTTCGGCGACGAAGAGGAGACCCTGGCCGGCTGCGGGCGTTGCGACGTCTGCCTGCGGCTGGCGGACGCGGAGGAGCACGATCCCGAGCACGCCACGCTGGTGGTGCGCAAGGGACTGTGCGGCGTGGCGCGCATCCACGGCCGCTTCGGCCTGACGGCCGCCGTGAAGCTGCTCAAGGGAGCGGCGGATGAACGCCTGCTGCGCGCCCGGCTCGACCGCACGCCCACCTTCGGCACGCTCGGCGACCGCTCCGAGGAGTGGCTGACGCGCCTGCTGCGGCGCTGCGTCACCGCCGGCTGGGTCGACTTCCAGGGCGGCGACCGGCCGGTCGCCGTGGTCACCGCGGAGGGGCGGGAGGTGATCCACGCGCGCCGGCCGGCGCGCCTGCTGCTGCCGCCGGCGGCGCGCACCCGGCCCGCGCGCGAGGCGGACCGGCCCGCGCGGCCGCGCGGCGCAGGACGCGCGGCCGCCGGCCCCGCGGTCGACGATCTCGATGAGGCCGGCCGCGAGCTGTTCGAGGCGTTGCGCGCCTTTCGCATCGAGGAGGCGCGCCGCCAGCAGGTGCCGCCCTACGTCATCGCCAGCGACCGCACCCTGCGCCACGTCGCCGCGCTGCGCCCGAACTCCCTGGAAACCCTGGAGTTGGTCCACGGCATCGGCCCGGCCAAGGCCGGGCGCTACGGGACGGCGCTGCTGGCGATCGTCGAGCGATTCACGTAGCGGAGCTCGGCGCGACCGCCCGCCCGTCGCCGTCGAAGACCAACCGGTGCGCGCCGCCGTGAATCGAGCGCGTGGCGCCGTCCATGTAGCAGACGCTGAACGCGCGGCGCGGCCGGTCGGTCAGGTTGGTCCCGGACCGGTGCAGGGTCCAGTTGTGCAGGAGCACCGCCTCGCCCGCCTCCATCTCGAGATGCATCGTGCTGGCCTCCGCGGCGCCCGCCGCGATCTGCCGGTCGAGCTCCTCGCGCTGCCGGTCGGAGAGAAACCCGGAAGACGAGATCGGATTGCGCAGCCGCCCGTGCGACCGGGGTACGATCTCCACGCAGCCGTTCGCCTTGGACGCCGGATCGAGCGCGGTCCATACGGTGATGCGCGGATCGCGGTCGAGTTCGGTCCAGCGATCCTGATGCCACGTCAGGTCGGAGCCGCCGCCGGCCGGCTTGTTCAGGAACATCGCCCGGTAGCAGGCGACCGGATTGCCCCGACCGTAGATCCGCCGGCACAGGTCGGCGAACAACCGCCGCGTCAGGTAGGCGTGGAACAGCGGATCGAGCTCCAGGTCCTGCACCTTGCGGTAGTCCAGCGTGGCCCCCTTGTGCCCCTTCGTCTGTCCTTGCAGATGCTCCGGGGGATCGGTCGACGGGTCGAGCTGCATCAGCATGCGGTCATACGGCGCGTCCGCGGTGCCGAGCATGATCCGGTCGATGCGCGCGCGGAGGGCATCGAGGTCCCGGTCGTCCAGGAGTCGGCCGAGCCGCACGTACCCCTGCTCGCCAAACCGCCGCAGCTCATCTTCGGTGATCGTCGCGTCGTCGCCCCGTTTCATGGCGCCACCTGTTTTACTTGGTATCGTCGGATTTGGACCCGACGTACAGCATACGGCGGCCGATCAGCACCTCGTCCACGGTCACCGTGAGCCAATGCGCGCCCGGCGACCGGAAGGCGGTCACCGCCATCGGACAGACGATCTCGACGTCGGCCGCCGGCGTCCGCACCTGCACCGTGCCGTGCGACCGGACGATGACCGCGCCCGCGTCGTCCTGGACGACTTCGACCATCACGTCGTGCCGGCCCTCCGAGACGTTCCCCACGGCGACGTACACGTACCAGGTCGGCGCGACGATCGGAAACCGCGCGAAGTTGAAGCTCTGGAAGATGCCGATGAGTCCCTTCTTGCCGTTCTTCTCCTCGATCGCCTTGTCGGCGCAGAGGACGGCATGGAGTACCGGTTCCACGGTGCTCAGGCTCCGCGGTGCTCAGGCGCCGAGCATCAGCGCCCGGCAGACCTCCGCCAGTCGCCCCAGCTCGTCGATTGGCATCGACTCCTGGTCGGTGTGGATGTCCCGATAGCCGACCGAGATCACGACCGTCGGCAGCCCCTTGGCGTTGAACTCGTTGGCGTCGCTGCCGCCGCAGGTGGTGGCGCGCCATGGCGTCAGGCCGGCCGACCGGATCGCCGCCTCGGCGCGCCGCACCGGCGCGTCGTCCTCGCCGAACCGATAGCCGTCCGTGCTGCCGACCGACTCCACGTCGACGGCGCCGCCGAACGCCTCCGCGCCCTGTCGGCAGCAGTCGAGCAACGCGGCGCGGTGCGCGCGAAACCGGCCCTGGTCCAGGCTGCGCACCTGCACGGTCAGCGCCGCCTGCGGCGCGACGATGTTGGCCGCCTCCCCGCCGGTGAGCACGCCGGCGTTGGCGGTGGTGTCGCCGTCGATGCGGCCGAGCCGCATCCGGTCGATCGCGCGCGCGGCCATCTGCAGCGCGCTACGGCCCGACTCGGGCTCGGTGCCGGCGTGCGCGGCGCGCCCGCGAAAGGTGACGCGCAGCGTCTCCGCCCAGGGACCGGCCATGATGATGCCGCCCACCGGCCCGTCGACGTCCGGCACGAAGGCCATGCGCGAGCGGACCGCGGCGACGTCGAACGCCTTGGAGCCGACGTGTCCCACGTCTTCGCCCACCGTGAACAGCACCTCCACCGGCGGGTACGGCCCGCCGTCCGCGGCGATCGCTGCCAGCGCCTCGACGATGGCGGCCACCGCCGCCTTGTCGTCGGCGCCGAGCACGCTCGACCCGTCGGTGTGCACGGCTCCGCCCCGTATCACCGGCTCCATGCCGGCGGTCGGACGCACGGTATCGGTATGAGCGCACAGCAGGACCGGCTCCTCGCCGGCCCGCGCCCCGGCTCCGGGCCGGAATCCCAGCACGTTGCGGTGCCGGTCCGCGCGCAGCACCACCCCCGCCCGCTGCAGCTGTGGCCGCAGGGCGTCGATCACCGGATCTTCGTTCGGGTGATAGCTGTCGATGCGGAGGATCGTCAGGAACGTGTCGAGCAGCCGCGCGGAGTCGATCATGGCGTGCGGTCCCAAACGGCCTGAGCGGCTCCGTCAGCCCGGACGCTCGGCGGCGCGCACCTCGTCGAGCGCCGCCGTGAGCCCCTGCACGCCCAGGACGCCGAACGATCCGATGTTGATGAAGCGGTACCCCTGATCGTACGCCCGCCTGGCGTGGTCCACGCCCGCCAGGGCGATGCCCGACGCCTTTCCGCAGGCGCCGACGCGCTGCGGGAACTCGGCCAGGAAGGACCGCACCTTGGGGTGTTGGAGCTGCCCGATCACCCCCAGCGACGCCGACAGGTCCGACGGTCCGGCGAACACCACGTCCACCCCGTCGACGGCGGCGATCGCATCGAGGTTGGCGATGCCGGCCGGGCTCTCGATCTGCACCACCACGCAGGTCTCGTCGTTGGCCGCCGGCAGGTAGTCGTCCCAACTGACGTCCAGGTAGACGGTCCAGGTCGGGGTGATGCCCCGCGATCCCTGCGGCGGATACTTGGCGTACTCGACGGCGCGCTTCGCTTCGTCGGCGGTGCCGACCTGCGGCACCATCACCGTGCTGGCGCCGATGTCGAGCGCCTTCTTGACGATGCCGCCGTCCAGGTTGGGGACCCGGACCAGCGGCGCCACGCCCGCCTGCCGGCAGAGGATCGGCATCCACCGCACCTCGTTGATCCCGTACGGACGGTGCTCCAGGTCGATCCAGAGGAAGTCCGGGTCGCAGTTGATCGCCATCTTGGCCGAGAATTCCGATTCGTCCACCGCGCCGATGCCCCACGCCGCCTTGCCCGACGACAGCAGCCGCTTGACGCGGTTCTCGAACGCCGTTCCGGCGCTCCCTTCCGAGTTCATGATGCGGGCAGTGTGCCGGCATCGCCGCGCACCGCGCCACCCTACAGGCGTAGGGCACCCTCGATGCGCCGGCCCGGGGTCCTTGACGCCCCTCGACCGGTAGGGCTATCGTCTATTTTGACGAATCAAAATACGATGTTGCAGATGCAAAAGCTCTCCCTTTGCCACGTCGTGCTCATAGCAGCCGCGGCGGCGCTGCCGTTGGCGGCCTGCGGCAGCCGCGCCGAGCCGGGCGATGGCGGCGCCGGCGCGCGCGCGGCCATCGCCGACGCCGGGGCGGCGGCCGCGCGGAGCAGCCCCTACCGGATCACCGCCACCACCGGCATGGTCGCCGACATCGTCCGCCAGGTCGCCGGCGACCGCGCCTCCGTCGACGCGATCATCGGCGAGGGGGTCGATCCGCACCTCTACGTGCCGACCCGCAGCGACGTGGCGGCGCTGATGGAAGCCGACGTCGTCTTCTACTCCGGCCTCCTCCTGGAGGGGAAGATGACCGACACGCTCATCAAGATAGCCGGCAGCCGGCCCGTGCACGCGGTCACCGAGCTGGTCGACGAGTCGCTGCTGCTGCAGCCGGCGGAGTTCGCCGGCCACTTCGACCCCCACCTGTGGATGGACGTGTCGGGCTGGATGCAGGCCGTGCACGCGGTGACCGAGGCCCTGACCGCCTTCGACCCGGCCGGCGCGGACGGCTATCGCCGGCGCGCGGCGGCCTACACCGCGACCCTGGAGGCGCTGCACGAGTACGCGCTCCGCGCGCTCGGCTCGATTCCGGCGCCGCAGCGCATGCTGGTGACCGCCCACGACGCGTTCAACTACTTCGGCCGCGCGTACGGACTGGAGGTGGCCGGCATCCAGGGGATCTCCACGGAGTCGGAGGCGGGGCTCGACCGCATCAACCGGCTGGTCGACCTGCTGGTCACGCGCCGCGTCGGCGCGGTCTTCGTGGAGAGCACCATCGCCGACCGCAACGTCCGCGCCCTGATCGAGGGAGCGGCGGCGCGCGGCCACCGCGTGGTGATCGGCGGCGAGCTCTTCTCCGACGCCATGGGACAGCCGGGAACGTACCACGGGACCTACGTCGGCATGCTCGACCACAACGTCACCACCGTGGCGCGGGCACTGGGCGGTGACGTTCCGGAACGGGGATTCCAGGGGCTTCTGCCCCCCGCGCCTCCGGCGCCGGCACCGGCACCGTGATCGGCCCGCCGGGCCGGGCCGCCCCCGCCGCCAGCCCGCTGATCGTCCGCGGCCTCACCATCGCCTACCGGCGGCGGCCGGTGCTGTGGGACGTCGACGTGACCGCCCGCGACCAGGCGATCACCGGCATCGTCGGCCCCAACGGGGCCGGCAAGAGCACGCTGCTCAAGGGCGTGCTCGACCTGGTGCCGAAGGTGTCGGGCTCGGTGAGCATCTACGGCAAGCCGTACCGGCAACAGCGGCCGGCGGTCGCCTACGTGCCGCAGCGCGAGAGCGTCGATTGGGACTATCCGGTCAGCGCGCTCGACCTGGTGACGATGGGCCGGTACCGATCGGTCGGCTGGTTGCGTCCGGTCCGCCGCGCCGCGCGCGCGGCCGCCCTCGCCGCCATGGACTCGGTGGGGATGGCGGACTTCGCCGGCCGGCAGATATCCGAGCTCTCCGGGGGCCAGCAGCAGCGGCTGTTCCTGGCCCGCGCGCTGGCCCAGAACCCCCGCATCTTCTTCATGGACGAGCCGTTCGCCGGGGTCGACGCCGCCACCGAGCGCACCATCGTCGACCTGCTGCAGCGCCTGCGGCAGCAGGGCAAGAGCGTGTTCGTGGTGCACCACGACCTGCAGACCGTCGACCGCTACTTCGACGAGGTGCTGATGCTCAACCTGCGGGTGGTCGCCCACGGTCCGGTGCGGGACGCCTTCACGGCCGACAACCTGCAGAAGACCTACGGCGGCCGACTGACGCTGCTGGACCGGGCCGTGGACGCCCTGGGGCGGCGCGGGAGCGGCGGATGACCTACCTGCCGGCGTGGGGCGACGTGCTGCGCGTGCTGACCCTGAGCGACTACAACACGCGGGTCGTGGTGGTGGGCGTCGGCATCCTGGGCATGGCGGCCGGCATCGTCGGCACCTTCACCCTGCTTCGCAAACGGGCGCTGGTATCCGACGCCGTCAGCCACGCGACCCTGCCCGGCATCGCCGCGGCGTGGCTGGTGATGGTGGCGCTCGGCGGCACCGGCAAGTGGTTCCCGGGGCTGCTGATCGGGGCCGCGGCGGGCGGTCTGGCGGCGATCGCCGCGGTGCTGGTGGTGCGCACGGTGCTCCGGCTGCATGAGGACGCCGCGCTCGGCATCGTGCTGTCGGTGTCGTTCGGCATCGGCATCGCGCTGCTCGGCGTGATCCAGCAGATGCGGCGCGGCTCCGCCGCCGGGCTCGACTCCTTCATCTACGGCAAGACCGCGTCGATGCTGGTCTCCGACGCCCTGTTGATCGGGATCATCTCGCTGGTGCTCGTGGTGGTGGCCGTCACGATGTTCAAGGAATTGAACATGCTCTGCTTCGACCCCGAGTACGCGGCCTCGCAGGGGCTGCCGGTAGCGGTTCTGGACGTGGTGATGCTGGCGCTGGTGGTGGCGGTCACGGTCATCGGCCTGCAGGCGGTGGGGCTGATCCTGATCGTCGCGTTGCTGATCACCCCGGCCGCGGCGGCGCGCTTCTGGACCCATGACCTGCGGGTGATGGCGCTGCTGTCGGCGCTGATCGGCGCCCTGGGCGGCTTCATCGGGGCGGCGCTCTCGGCGCTGGTGCCGCGCCTGCCGGCCGGCGCGGTGATCGTCGCCACCACTGCGGTCGGCTTCGTGATCAGCGGTCTGTTCGGCACCCGCCGCGGTCTGCTGCGGCTGCTCGTCGAGCGCCGCCGCCGCGACCGGCGCATCCGCCGCGAGCACCTGCTGCGCGCGGCGTTCGAGCAGGTCGAAGGCCGGCTCGGCGCCACGCCGGGCCGCGCCGAGCTGGAAGCGGTCGCCGTCGATCGGGAACGGCTGGCCCACCGCCGGGGATGGAGCCGGGCCGAACTGACCGCGGCGATGCGGCTCGGCCACCGGGAGGGACTGTTGCTGCCGGCGCCCCTGGAACCGGCAGCGGAGCGGCTCACCCCGGCCGGCGCTGCCCAGGCGCTGCGGATCGTGCGCAACCACCGGCTGTGGGAGCTCTATCTGATACGCCACGCGGACGTCGCCACCAGCCGGGTCGACCGCGGCGCCGACCGCATCGAGCACGTGCTGGAACCGGATCTGGTGGCCGAGCTGGAGGCGCGGCTCGACGGTCAGGCGGCGGCCGCGGTAGCCGCCAGCCCGCACGAGATCGGGGACGGCGACTCGTGACCTGGACCTGGACGGCCCTGGACACCGGCATCGTGGCGGTCGCCGCGGTCAGCGCCATGGCGTGCGCGCTGATCGGCAGCTTCCTGGTGCTGCGGCGCATGAGCATGATGGGCGACGCCATCAGCCACGCGGTGCTGCCCGGCATCGCCGCCGCGTTCCTGATCACGCTGAGCCGGGACACCGGGACGATCGTGATCGGCGCGGCGGTCGCCGGCGTGCTGACCGCCGCCTTCACGCAGTTCATCCACCAGATCGGCAACGTCGACCGCGGCGCCGCCATGGGCGTGGTGTTCACGACCATGTTCGCCGTCGGCCTGATCCTGATCGTGCGCAGCGCCGACGCCGTGCACGTCGACGTCCATACGGTCTTCTACGGCTCGGTCGAGCTGGCGCCGCTCAACGAGATGACGGTCGCCGGCGTGCGCGCGCCGCGAGCGCTCCTGATCCTCGGCGCGGTCCTGGCCGCCGACCTGGCCTTCGTCCTGATCCTGTTCAAGGAGCTCAATCTCACGTCGTTCGACGAGGACTTCGCGCGATCGATCGGCTGCAACGCGCGGCTGCTGCACTACGCGCTGATGGTGATGGTGGCCGTGACGATCGTCGCAGCGTTCGAGAGCGTCGGCAGCATCCTGGTGATCGCCATGCTGATCGTGCCGGGGGTGGTGGCCGGCCTGTTCACCCGGCGCCTCTGGTCGCTGCTGCTGTTCGGTCAGGGGGTGGCGCTGATCTGCGCCGCCGGCGGTCACCTGAGCGCGATCACCGTGCCCCGCTGGTTCGGGCTCACCGACACCAGCACCGCCGGCATGATGACCGTGGTGGCCGGCGTGGTGGTGGCGGCGGCGCTGGTGGCGGCCCCGGAGCGCGGCCTGGCGGCGCGCGCGCTGCGCCGCTTGCGGGTCACGCGCCGCGGGTGATCAGGCGCTTGGGCGGTGGGGATACCAGCCGCCGCCGCCCGGCACGATCTGGCCGCGGCGCACGGTCGCCGCGGCGCGCAGACACCGCGCGCCGACCCGGTCCGTGCCCATGCTGTCGGTGAATACGAAGCGGCCTTCGCGTTCCTCCAGCACGGCGACGTCGGCGCGCGTTCCCGGCCGCAGCGTGCCGATCTCATGATCCCGGAGCAACACCTTGGCCGGCGCCAGGGTCGATCGTTCCACCACCTGCTCCAGCGACAGCCCCAGGTGCAGAAATTTGGACATGGTGGTCGGCATGTCGAATACCGGTCCGTTCACGTTGAGGGTATGCAGGTCGGTGCTGATGGTCTGCGGCAGGAACCCCTGCTCGATCGCCGCTTCGGCGACCTCCCACTGAAAGCTGCCGGAGCCGTGGCCGATGTCGAAGATCACGCCGCGCTCGGCGGCCGCCCGCACCTCCGGCCAGACGCGGCCGTCGCGGTCCAGGATGCGTTCTGAGCCGCCCTTGAAGCAGTGGGTGATGCAGTCGCCCGGCTCCAGCAGCTCCAGTATCGCGGGCACCGGCATCGGCGTTTCGCCGATGTGGACCATCAGCATGGTGCCGGACTCGCGCGCCGCGGCGACCGCGTCATTGAGGTTGGCCCACCCCGCCTCGCCGCGGCCCATCAGTCGGCCGGTGGCGCGGATCTTCACGCCGACGGCGACCCGCGGATGCGCGCGGATGGCGGCGACCGCGCCGGCGGGGTCGGCCAGGGCGCGGTCGAGCAGCTCGCCGGTGCGATTGAAGGTCGCCAGACCGGACGCCGACAGGTGGATCAGCGCCAGCACCTCGGTCTGCGCGGGGACGATCACGTCGCGCAGGAAGCCGGGGAAGTTGTGACTGCCCGAGCTGCCGGTGTCGAGCATCGTGGTCACCCCGCCGGCGGCGCACAGCGCATCCGGGTCGAGTCCCAGCGTGGTGTGGTCCCGGTAGGCGTGCACGTGCAGGTCGATCAGGCCCGGCATCACCAGGCGGCCGCGCGCGTCGATCACGTGGCGGGCCTGGTCGGCCGGCAGGTCCGGGCCGACCGCGGCGATCCGTTCGCCCGCCACCGCGACGTCGAGCCGGCCGCGCAGCCGCTGCGACGGGTCGATCACCTCGCCGCCGTCGATGAGAACGTCGTACTTCACGCGCTTCCTCCCGTCGCTTGCGCCGGGCTACCGGACCCGGCTCATCCGATCCCGGCCTGGGCGTTCGACTGGCCGATGCCGCGCACCACCGGTTCGGTCAACCAGCGCTCCGCCGCCTGATTCAGGTAGCCTTCGCCGGTTTCGGCGTTCAGTCGGTCGAACGGGCGCCAGCGTACCGAGCCGGCGCCTCGCACGCCGGCGCGCCGCAGCTCCTCGTGCGGGCAGGCGTAGACGCGGCAGATGTCGGCCGACCCGTCGCCGACCATGTAATCGCCCACGTAGCTGACCCAGGGCAGATCGCCGCCGAGCTGCGGCCCGGCCGCCCGCATCAGCGCGTCGATCACGTTGTCGTCGTCGGTGCCGACCCGCTTGGGGGCCGGCTGCGCCGCCCCGCCGGGCACGATCGACGAGCCGCCCGCCCCGTCCAGGACCAGGAACCGCTCATCGTCCTCGACCAGCAGCCGGGTCTGCGCGACGCGGCCCTCGATGCGGTCCGCAAGCAGCGCCGCGCCGGCCGCGTCGAACAGATCGGCCGAGTGCTCCCGGAACAGATAGGGTCCGCACCCCGGCGGCGCGCTGCGCGCCCGGTACTTGTTGTAGACCCCGAAGCGCAGCGTGTCGGACCGATTGCCGAACGTCTGATGCCAGGTGAACATGTCCATGAAGGCGACCTGACCGCGGCGCAGGCGCGTGTCCTGAAAGGGCCGGAGCTGGTCCCCCCGCGCCCGGCGCACGTGCGTGACCCGGCCGCGGCGCGCCAGCGCGGGAATCCGGTGCGACCCCGGCGAAACCAGCAGCGGGCCGACCCGCTCCGTGTAGTCGACCAGCGGCACGATCGCGAACAGCCAGCGCAGCGACGAGCCGACCGGACGGTACGGCTTGTAGTCGCAGTGCGCCGACTCATGGGTGCCCTGGTAGTCGCCGGTGGTGCCGGGGCTGCCCGGAGGCATCGCGTAGATCACGAACGCCGACATGCGGATCTCGTCTTCGAGCAGCTCGGCGGCGGCGGCCGTCACCTGCGGATGATCGACCGCCCGGCGCACGTCGGCCAGGCGCAGGCTGTCCTCGGACAAGGTGTACTTCCCCGGCGCCGGGAAGCGCCGGCCTTGGCCGACGTGGCGCTGCGTCTCGAATTCGGAGCGGGCGGCGGCCGCCAGCCGATCGATCTCGTCGCCGCTCATCAGGTCCGGGACGACCAGGAAGCCGTCATCCCGGAAGCGGGCGATCTGGCCGGCGCTCAGGACCGCCACGTAACCACGCCTTTCATCGTCATCCCCCTTGTCGCCGGACGGCGACAGGGTAGCAGATACGGCACGGGCGTACAGCGGAGCCGCTGCCGCGCACCGCCGGCCCCGAGCGCCCGCCCTGATCCGGCGCGCCTTGACGCCGCGCGGGCGCGTGGTATGGTGAGCGAATGAACAATCCGGTGGTCCATTTCGAGATCCGGTCGCAGGATCCTGCGGCGCTCCACGAGTACTACACCAAGCTGTTCGACTGCAGGTCCAGCATCATGAGGCGATCGACTACCGCGTGGTCAGCACCAAGGGCGAGGGCGATTCGGTCGGCATCAACGGCGGCATCGGGGCGAGCGGCGGCGCGCCGAACACCGTCACCTTTTATGTACAAGTAGATGACATCAAGGAACGATTGAAGAAGGCGATCGAGCTCGGCGGCACGGAGATCGTGCCGGTGACGACCATCCCCGGCTCCGTGACGTTTGCGATGTTCGCCGACCCGCAAGGCAACTGCGTCGGCCTGGCGGCCAGCCAGACCCCGGACTGACCAGACTCGACTGATCCGGTTCGGGGTCCCCGCCTGCCCGGTCTATCCCCGGGTGGGCTCTACCCCCGGGTGGCTCTATCCCTGGGTGGCCAGGCGGTACTCCCTGGTATCGGAAAGGCGGTCGATGCGGATCGCTTCCGGCATCCGCTCGGCTTCCACCACGCCCTCATACGGCCAGTAGTACCGGTTCACGCCGGCGAAGTCGGGAGCATGGCTGAGCGGCCACAGCACCGACGCCGGCCCTTTCTCCGAGTGGTCGATCACGGCCGCCAGCGGCGCGCCCGCCGCGTCGAAGCCGGCGCGCCAGCGCCGCCAGTGCTCCAGGTCCTGGCGCTTGCCCTTGGGCGACACGACGATGTGCTCGGCCGGGCAGTAGGGAGCCAGCCCCAGCGCGTCCAGCACCTCGACCACCTCCCAGCGCTCGTGGGTGGTGACGATCGCAAAGACGTAAGCGTCCTTCATCGCGTCCAGATCGGCGATGGAGAGGCGGCACTCCGCGTCGAGGCGGCCCTCCGCCAACTGGCGTTGCGTCTCCGGAATCGACGGCAACCGCGCCGCCGTGCGGAGGCTCAAGGCGATCGATTTTCTGGTCATCTCGCCGGCAGGCTATCCGGCCTCCCGCGCGGCCGGCAACGGATGATCATTGCAGGGCGTGCTGCCGAGCGAAGAGGCGGCGGTACTCGCCGCTCGTTGCCAACAGGTCGGCGTGCGCGCCGGCCGCGACCAGCCGGCCGCGCGCGAGCACCGCGATCGTGTCGGCGTTGCGCACGGTGGCCAGGCGGTGCGAACGAAGGCGAGCAGCACCCCGGCGGTGATGAAGCCGCCGAAGATGAGGAGCGCGCCGATGAAGTAGAGCACCGCGCGAGCGGCCAGATCGTCGACGGCGCGCCCCACCGCGTCGGCGCCCCAGTGATAGAACTGGGCGGCGCTCATCGCGTGTTGCACCGGCCGGTACTGCCGCCGCATGGCGGCCAGCTCGCGGCGTTCGAGCTGCAGCGCCTTGGTCTCCCGCCAGCGCCGGATCGACCGGTGCAGCCAGTCGTCGAACGCTCCCATCGCCGCCCGCTGCTCGGCGCCCACGCGCCGGGCGCCGCGTGAGAAGGCGCCCACGGCCAACGTCACGGCCACCGAGACGCTCAAGGCGATGGCCGCCAGGCGCCAACTCAAGGCCGCGAGCAGCACGGCGAGCGCCGCCATGCGCGCGACGAGGAACACCGCCTGTATGACGTGGCTGTCGAACGCCGGGCCGATCCGCTCGACGTCCTCCTCCACGGCGCGCTTGAGATCGCCCGGCCCGGCCGAGTCGGGAGCGCGCAGGGCCGCCGCGAAGTTGCGGTGGCGCAGGCGCAGCGTCATCAGGCCCAGCATCCGGTTGCGGGCCGCCCGCTCGACGGCCATCGCCGCGGTCTCGACCGCATACACCGCGCCGAACGCGCCGAGCAGCCACGGGAGCAGAGCGGCATGGCCGTCGATCACCACCCGGTCGACCAGGGCGCGAAGCAGCAGCGGCGGTACGAGCGCCGACGCCGCCAGCGCCACCCGTACGGCGATCAGGACGGCGACCGTTCCGCGCAGCCGGCGCACTTGGCCCCGGACGGCGCAGAGGAGCTCCCGCCGCGCCCGCACGGCTTCGGCCAGCCACGTCACGGGGCCGGGCCACCGGCGCCGTGACGCCGATCGTCCATGAGGCTCCGGTAGACCGCGGAAGCCGCGCGCACCCGTTCATGGCTGCCGTCGGCGGCGATGCGTCCGCCGTCGAGCAGCACGACGCGGCCGGCCCGGCGCGCCGTGGCCGGCCGGTGCGTCGCAATCAGCACGGTGCGGTCCGGGAGTCGGTCGTGCAGCGCCGCGTAGATCTGCGACTCGCGCGCGTCGTCCACCCCGGACGTCGCCTCGTCCATGACGATGACGCGCGGCGCGCGGAGCAGCATCCGCGCGATCGCCAGCCGCTGGCGCTCGCCGCGCGAGAACGGGGTGGTCGGCCCCAGGACCGTGTCGAGCCGGTTGCGCCGGCGCGACAGCCACGCCGTCAAGCCGACCGCGTCGAGCGCCCAATCGAGGTCCGCATCCGAGCCGGCGAACCACGGCGGCGACAGATTCCGCCGAATCGTCTCCGGGAACAGAATCGGGTCCTGATACACCACGCCGACCACGCGGCGGAGGTCCTGCAGGGAGTATTCGTCGACGGCGCGGCCGGCGATCGACACGCGGCCGCTCTGCGGACGATAGAACCGGAGCAGGAGCTGGATCAGCGACGTCTTGCCGGCGCCGCTCCTCCCCACCAGGGCGATGCGCTCCCCCGCCTCCGCGCTCAGTTCGAGTCCGTCGAGCACGCGCGCGCCTTCGCCGGCGTAGCGAAAGCGAACCCCGTCGAACCGGAAGCCGCTCCGGCGGCCGGCGCTGCGGATGACCGGGACCGGTTCCCGGTGATGGGGACGGGGATGGGAACGGACCCGTTCCCATGCGGGAGCGACCGGCGGCGCGGCCGGCGCGCGTTCGGTCTCCGGCGTTGCGGCGGCGACCGGACCGGCCGCTTCTCTCGGCCTCGCCAACATCGCCTGCAGCCGGCCCATGCGCACGTAGAAGGACTGCACCCAGACGTTGAGCCGGCCGATCCTGGAGAGGGCGACCCGGCCGAGAATGAGGTACTCGATCAGCGCCAGGAACGTTCCCATCGTCATCGACTGCACGACCACCAGCGTCGCCGCCCAGCCGTACATCGCGATCGTGGCCGCGACCACCGCCAGCTCGACCGCCCGCTCGCCGGCCAGCTCCGCCCACCACGCCTTGATCAGGTTCCGCAGCACGCCGTTGTGACGGCGCAGGAACCACGTGGTGACCGTGGCCTGGGCGCCGAGCCGCCGGATCTCGCGCCGGCCGGCGATGATCTCGTACAGCCACGCGACGTAGTGACCGTAGCCCTCCCGCATGCGGCCGTACCGCGCATGCACCATCCGGCCCGTGTTGCGGTTCGCCACGTAGGTGAGGACCCCGGACACGATCAGAATGCCGGCGGCGATGGCGTCGATCGTGGCGACGATGGCGACCGAAAGGACGAACTGCAGGACGTTCGCGACGCCGATCGCCATGCCGTGGTGCGCGAAGTTCGTGAACGCCGCGACGTCGTTGTTGATCGTCGTCACCACGTCGCCGGTCTCCACGTCGTCCAGGATGCGCGGCTCCAGATGGATCACGTGCTCGTACGCGTGCAGGCGGAGCAGGGTGTGAAAGTCGGCCTTGAGCAGTCCCCAGCACGCGTACTCGATCGCGTACAGAAGCTGCCCGCCGGTCACACCCGAGATACTACCGGGGGAGCGAATGGCGGCATCCACCTTCAGCCTTCGCTCCATCGACTGGATCGGGACCGGCGCCTGACGATCCTCGCCGAGACAGCCGATTCTGATGCCTGCGTGGCGGTGGCGGTGATGCGCGGCGCACAGCAGTCGGAGATTGTTCGGCTCGGCGGTGCCGCCCTGGCATACGGCACGACGTGATCGATCTGCAGCAGGTGTTGGGAGCCGCAGCGGCGCCCGCTGATGCGGTCCACGTAGCTGCAGCGGCCCCGGTCGCGCCGCCAGACCGCTCGCTTGACCGCCGCCGGGATGGCACGGCCGGTCCCGCCGCCCGCCTTGGCTGCCGAAGTTTGGGTCCGCGGCGGCGCAGCCGGCTTCGCGCACGCCGCAGCAGCCTGCGGGCCGAGGCGCAGTGTCTTCGTCTTCGGCGCCGAAGTTGTGTCGGTCACCGGCTTCGCTGCCGAAGTGTCCGGGCGGTCCGGGCCGCGGTCCACCTGCAGCGGCGAAGCGGCTTCGTCTCCCGGCGGCGCTGTCGGCCGCCCCGCCGCCTGAGCCGGTACCTTCGCCGCCGAAGGAGCGGCGCTGTCCGATCGGGCCTCGTGCTTCGCTGCCGAAGCGGCGCTACAAGCCGAGGCCGCCGGCGTCTTCGCCGCCGAAGTCCGCTCGGCTCCTGCGGCGCGGGAGCCAGTGCGACGCCCGCGCGGCGGCCGGGCCGGGTCGTGACGGTCGAGCCCTTCCTGCACCAGGCGTCCCACGATCTGCCCCAACGTCATGTGCGGGTCGACGTGGGACAGGAGGCCCTTGAGCCGCTCCAAGCCGCGCCGGCACTCATCGTCGATGATCGCCTTGATCTCCCAGCGCCCGGCGCCCAGCGGGCGCACCCGGTCCGCCGGCGCCGCCAGCTCCGGGTCGACCTCGGCCAGCAACCGCATCACCTGCCGGCTGCTCTTGCCGGCCGCCTGCTCCACCAGCGCCCGCCGCGCCGACCGGTCCAGCACCGGCGCCGGCTTCCGCTCCGCCGGCTGAGCCGGTCCCGGAGCGAGCGCCGGCGCCGAGCCGTCCTGCGACTGCGCGGCGGCCCCGAACCCGGTCCCGCCCGGCGCGCTGCGCGGCGCGCGCTCGCGCGTGCGGTCCTGTCGGTCGAAGGCGTTCTGCAACTGCGCGGCCGCGTTGAGCGTCATCGAGCCGTCCTGCAGGCGCTCGCGCACGCCGTCGATGTCCGCGCAGAGGCGCATCGCCTTGATGCGCCGCCAAGCGGCGGCGTCGCTGTAGCCGAGCTCGCGCACCGCGTAATCGAACAGGCTGGAGAACCCGCGGCGCAGAAACAGCCGGCGCTTCTGGATCTCGCGCAAGTGGTCGATGACGACGACTTCGAGCTGGTGTTCGACGCAGGACAGTTCCTTGGTCCGCGCTAGCAGGCGGTCGTCTGAGAGGGCGGAAACGGTGGTCGTGATGGCTGCGTCGGCCGTGTCGGAACGAGTCCTGTTCATGTCATAAGTATAATCATGGAAAGCATTTGAGTCAAGTGATCCGGTCACGGTTCCTGGAGAAAGTCTTGGCAGAAGCTGGTCACGAAGGCCGCCGTCGATCGGGAACGGCTGGCCCACCGCCGAGGATGAAGCCGGGCCGAACTCACCCCGGCCGGCACCGCCCAGTAGCAACCAAGTGGTGCGGTGACTGGCTGGCAACTCCTGACGAACGCTGAGTCGAAACCCTGCCGGCGTGCGGGGTCTGCCGGCAGTTGGCTCACGGCGCCCGAATCGCCGGCGGCCGCCTCCCCAGCGCCCGGCCTTTCATACGGTCGAACAACGTCTCCGTACCGGCCGGCAGATCGACCGTCACCCGATCGTCTGCGCTCGACCGGGGCGCCGCGCCGGCCGCTTCCCCGCCTTCGACCTCCGTGCTCACCAGGAACCGCACGCGGTCGCCATCGCCGGACTCCTCCCAGGAGACCAGCGTGCCGCGCGCAACCGCGCCGGCGCCGGCGCGCCACACGACCTCCCGGCCGGCGCCGGCGGCCCGCAGCAACGACGGCCGCGCGTAGCCGACCAGCACCGAATCGCGCCGCTCCACCGGGACCGCGACGTACCGCGTCAGCTCGACCCGCGTCGCGACGAGCCACGCGCCGACGGCGACGCCGACCGCCACGAGCAGGAACCCCGCCGGCGTACGGACCAGCAGCCGCGCGTACCAGGAGTTGCGCCGCGCGTAGAAACGCCCCGGAGCGGACACGATCCGGCCATTCTGCCACGCCGCCGCACGGCGGCCGCGGTGGTGGCGGCGCCCGGCGGTCACCGCTACCCTTCCCGGCATGGTTCGCATTGGAGTCATCGGCGCCGGCGGCATCGCCCTGGGCAGTTGCCGCGGGTTCGTCGAACACCCGGAAGCGGAGATCGTCGCCGTCGCCGAGCCGCACCGGCAACGGGCCGCGGAGTTCGCGCTGCGCTACGAGACCGTGACGCAGGTGGTCGATGAGCCGGAGCGGCTGCTCGCCATCGATGAGGTCGACGCGGTCTACGTCGCCACGCCCAACCACCTGCATGCGCCGCTGTCGACCCTGGCGCTGCAGGCCGGCAAGCACGTGTTGCAGGAAAAGCCGCTGGCCCTGAGCCTGGAGGACGCAGCGCCGCTGGCAGCCGCCGCGCGCGCGGCGGAGACCCACTTCATGCTCGGCATGAACCAGCGCTTCGCGCCGCCGGTCCAGCGCGCCCGACAGCTCATGGAGGCCGGCCGGATCGGCCGCGCCTACCACTGCAAGGCGTACTGGAGGCGCCGCGCGGGCATCCCCCGGATCGGCAGCTGGTTCACCCGCAAGGAGCTGTCGGGCGGCGGCGCACTGCTCGACATCGGCGTCCACATGCTCGACGACGCCCTCTACCTGCTCGACGACTTCCGCCCGCGCGCGGTGTCCGGGGCGACCTGCACGGAGTTCGGCAATCGCGGCCTGGGCGAAGGCGGCTGGGGGCTGTCGACGGCGCAGGCGGACGCCACGTTCGACGTCGAAGACTTCGCCACCGCGGTCATCAAGCTCGACGGCGGCGCGACCGTGTCGCTCGATGCGGCGTGGGCGATGCACCTGGACCGAGGCGGCGAGATGAACGTCGAGTTGTACGGAACCGAGGGGTCGATCGACACCTACGGCGAGCGGCTCTGCCGGCAGGAGGCCGACGGCTACCACCTCATCGAGTCGCCGGACGCCGGCCGCCTCGCCTACCCGCACGCCGACCGCATGCAGCACTTCGTCAACGTCATCCTGGGGCGGGAGGAGCTCTGCGTGACGCTCGATCAGGCGCTCAGCGTGCAGGGCGTCCTGGACGCGATCTACCGCTCGGCGTCGACCGGCCGGGAGGTCGTCCTGGATTGACGCTGGCCGCGGCCGCGATCCGGGCGGTACATTTGGGGAGAACCGCGATGGATCACCGACCCAACCCCCGCATCGCTGCCGCTGACGTCGAGCCGCTGTTCGTCGACCGCTGGTCACCCCGCTCATTCCTGGCCGAACCGTTGACCGATGGCGAGGTCGCCGCGCTGTTCGAAGCCGCGCGCTGGGCGCCCTCCTCCTTCAACCGGCAACCCTGGCTGTTCCTGTATGAGACCGACGGCCCGGACCGGCCGCTGTTCGATTCGATCCTGCTGCCGGTCAACCGCGCCTGGGCGGCGCGCGCGCCCCTCATCGGGTTCATCTTCGCCAACACCAGGACCGCGGACGGCAAGCGGCCGCGCACCGCGCAGTTCGACGCCGGCGCTGCCTGG
Source organism: Spirochaetia bacterium (assembly GCA_965203515.1). GTDB lineage: Bacteria > Spirochaetota > Spirochaetia > SZUA-6 > Bin103 > CATQHW01. The sequence continues at coordinate 881,929 of OZ241907.1, read as the reverse complement.
ATGTCGCTCGCCCTGCAGGCGACCGCGCGCGGCATCCACGTCCACGGCATGGCCGGGATCGACCACGACGCCGCGTACGCGAAGCTCGGCGTGGATGCCCGGTTCTACACCGTGATGTGCGGCTTCGTGGCCGGCCGCATCGGCCCGCCGGACGCGCTGCCGGCAGAGCTGCGCGAACGGGAGTACCCGAGCGACCGCAAGCCGACCGAGGACGTGGCCCGCCGCGGCGCGCTGCGGCCCGGCCCGGGCGGCTGAACCGCGCTGCGCCGACTACTCCGGGTGACGCGGCCGGCGGAGGGTCACGGCGTGGGCCAGGAGCGGGCCGCTCGGGTCATGCAGGTCGGCGCGGGCGACGACTGACAGGCCGCGGCTTTCCGTCTCCCGGAGCAGGCGCTCCAGGCCGGCGCGGTCGGGCGCCGCCGCCAGCAGCTCGGCCAGCCGACCGGCGCGCGCCCGCAACGCAGCGTCGAGGTCGGCCAGCGTCTGCCGGCAACCACGCGCGCCGGCCGCATCGACCGGATCGCCCGGCTCCGGCATGGCCGCGGCCAATGCGTCGCGCACCGCCGCCGGAACCTCCCGCAACGGGGCCGCCGGCCGCTGGTGTTCCGGGCACGCGGCGGCCAAGCGTTCGAGCCGCAGAAACTCGCGCGCGAACGCATTCCAGGCGGTGAGCCGGGCGCGCGGCGGCGCGGCGCCGGCGCTGACCGCCACCACGGCGCGCGCGGCGTCGAACAGCGCGCGCGTTTCACGCAGGTGCGCCGCCTCGACGGCGGCACCCGCCACCACCGCGGACTCCCGCAGATGGATCACGAACGCCGTCCTGCCGCCGGGCCGCAGCACCCGCCGCACCTCGTCAGCGACCGATGGCGCGTCGCCGTACTCGACCGCGAACTGTCCGGCGACAAGGCAGAAGTAGCCGGCGTCGAACGGCGTGCGGGTCATCGACGTGCAGGGGTGGAACGTCACCGCCGCGGCGGCCGGCCGGTAGCGAACGGGCAGCGACCGCACCGGGTCGATAGCCGCCCGGTCGACGCCGTGAATCTCCCATTCCGCCCCTCGCGCCGCGGCGGTCGCGGCGGCCAGCAGCGCCACGGCCCCGTTGCCGCAGCCCAGATCGAGGATGCGCGCCCGGCCGCCGAGCGCGGCCAGCTCGCGCCGCCAGAATTCCGCCAGCGGCCCGGAGTCAGGGGTTTCGTACACCTCCGGCAGCGACGTGACCTCGCCGGCCCGCCAGTACGGCGTCCAGGCATCCGTCGATCCGCAGAGACCCGTCGAAATGGTCAAATCGGAGTAGACCCTCCGCGCCTGATCGGCCGCCCGGGCCGCTTGCCGGCGCTACCAGTCGCGCGAGTCGGGAACCTCCAGCCACGCGCCGCCCTGCTCGATCGATGCCTGGCTCACCAGTCCCGGCAGGGTCATGTCCATCGCCGCGTCGATGCCCAGCTCCGGCTCGGTCCCGTCGCGCACCGCTTCCACGAAGTCGAGCATCTGAATCAGGTCGCCGCCGCCGTGGCCGGCGCCCTGCGCCGCTTCCTCCCACCTGCGCCAGCGCTCCGGCAGGAACTCGTCGGCCAGCTCCTCCAGGTCGCGCCACTCGGTCCCGGACGAGCGCGCCCGCACCCAGATGCGGTCCCGCTCGCCGGCCGCCCGCGCCGACTCGTAGCAGCCGTCGGTGCCCTGCAACTGGTAGTTGCGCGTGGCATGCGGGCGGTCGGACAGCATGTCCGTCCGCACCTTGACCAGCCCGCCGGAGCGCATCTGCCCCAGCATGACGGAGGAGTCCTCCGCTTCGTACCGCCGGCCCTGGTGATCGCGGTAGTGGCGGCCGGTCCCCGCGCACGCCACGCGCGCCACGCGGTCGCCGGGCATCCAGCTCAGCAGCGGACCGAGGCTGTGGGTGCCGTAGGTGATGCCGTTGATCCCCTGCTGCCAGCGCCGGCGCCACGGGGTCGGGTTGCTCTGCGGCGCGCCGCGCAGCTCGTGCAGGTACTCGCCGTCCCCGAAGTAGACGGTGCCGAACAGGCCGGCGGCGACGATCTCCTTGACGATCTGGTTCTGCCGCATCGAGATGTAGTTCTCCGCCAGCACGTAGGTGGCGGCGCTGGCGCGGCGCGCGGCCACCAGGCGCCGGCACTCGTCGATCGACACGGCGGCCGGCACCTCGGAGACCACGCTCACCCCGCATTCCAGCGCCGCGATCGCCTGCTCGGCGTGAAACGGCATCGGCGTGCCCACGATCACGGCGTCCAGCCGCACCGAGGCGAGCATGTCGCGGTAGTCGGCGAACGACTCCTCCGCGCCCAGCTCCCGCTTGGCGGCGGCGAGCGGCTCCGCGCGCACGTCGCATACGGCCCGCACGTGCACGTCGAGCCCCTCCCGGACGCGCAGCAGGCCGCCGCCCCGCCCGGCCGCTCCGATGACGCCGACGGCGATGCGCTCGCCCATGCTCAGACCCTCACCGCTCGGCGGACGCCCAGCCGCGGGCCCGTTCGACCGCCCGCGCCCACGCCGCGCGCAGACCGGCCACCCGATCCTCCGGCAGCGCCGGCTCGAACCGCCGCTCCGCGCGCCAGTTCGCCGCCAACTCCTCGATTCCCTGCCAGTACCCGACCGCCAGACCGGCCAGACAGGCGGCGCCCAGCGCCGTCGATTCGGTGACCGCCGGCCGCACCACCGGCAGTCCGGCAACGTCGGCCTGAAACTGCATCAGCAGATCGTTGCGCGCCGCTCCGCCGTCGACCCGCAGCTCCGCCGGCGCCGCCCCCGCGTCCGCGGCCAGCTCGTCGAGCAGGTCGGCGACCTGAAAGGCGATCCCCTCCAGTGCCGCGCGCGCCACGTGACCGGCGCCCGTGCCGAGCGTCAGACCGACGATCGCGCCGCGCGCGTGCGGGTCCCAATGCGGCGCGCCCAGCCCGGTGAACGCCGGCACCAGGAAGACGCCGCCGGTGTCCGGGACCGACGCGGCGAGCGGTTCGACGTCCTCTGCGGTGCGGATCAGGCCGAGCCGGTCGCGCAGCCAGCGGACCACGGCGCCGCCGGTGAAGACGCTCCCTTCCAGCGCGTAGCGCGGCTGCCCGTCGGTCGAGCAGGCGGTCGTGGTCAGCAACCCCCGCTCCGACGGCTGCGGCGTCGCCCCGGTATGCAGCAGCGCAAAGCAGCCGGTGCCGTAGGTGGTCTTGACCGAGCCGGGCCCCGTGCAGAGCTGCCCCAGCAGCGCCGCCTGCTGATCGCCGCCGATGCCGGCCAGCGGTACCCCGCGCAGCTCCGGCGCGTCGATCTCGCCGTACACCTCGCTCGACCGCCGCACCTCCGGCAGCAGGGCGCGCGGCACCCGGAACAGGTCGAGCAGCTCGTCGTCCCATGCTCGCGCGTGGATGTCGTACAGCAGCGTGCGGCTGGCGTTGGTCGGATCGGTGACGTGCAGCCGCCCGCCGGTGAGCCGGAACGCCAGCCAGGAATCGACGGTGCCGAAGGCCAGCTCGCCCGCCTCCGCCCGCTCGCGCGCGCCGCCGACGTGGTCCAGCAGCCACGCGATCTTGGTCGCCGAGAAGTACGGGTCAAGACGCAGCCCGGTCCTGGCGCTCACCAGCCGCTCGACGCCGGCCCGGCGCAGGTCTTCGCAGACGCCGGCGGTGCGCCGGTCCTGCCAGACGATGGCGTTGGCGATCGGCTCGCCCGTGCGGCGGTCCCAGACGAGGGTGGTCTCGCGCTGGTTGGCGATGCCGGCCGCGGCGATCCGGCTGCCGTCGATGGCAGCCGCCCGTAGCGCCCCCTCCGCCGCCTCGACCTGCGTCGCCCAGAGCTCGCGAGCATCCTGCTCGACCCATCCGGGCCGGGGGAAATGCTGCGTCGTCTCGTGCTGCGCGATCGATCGGATTGCGCCGCCGCGGTCGAAGACGATCGCGCGCGAGCTGGTCGTCCCCTGATCGAGTGCCATCACGTACATCGGGTCATCTCCGGTGTCGCTCCCCTTACGCCGCGATCGGTGCGGGGTTATGGAATCGCGCCCTGCACGCGGGCTAGCAGCTCCTCCTCCGTCTCGCACTCGATGATCCAGTCGCCGACCTCTGCCAAGCGCTCCGGATCGCGCAGACGCTCCAGCAGGGCGGACATCCGCGGCGCCGTTTCCGCCGTAAACTTCCGCGCCGCCAGCCGGCACAGCAGCTTTCGTTCTTCGCCGCGGCCCTGCTCGATGCCTTCCTGCAGGCCTCGCTCGCGGCCTTCCGCGACCCACTCGGCTACCAGCTCCTGCAACATCGTCCGTACCTCCTCCAATCCCGGCAACGGCTCCAACTCCGTGCCCCGCATCCTCCGCGGCACCAGCACCTGCTCCACCCATTCCCGGAACACTTGCGTCAACTCCGGGTTCCTCAACTCCCGCAGCCGCTCGAACAGCGCTGCCAGCAACTCCGGCACCCGCTCACTCGCGCGATTGGTCTCCAGCGCGATCAGAGCCGATACCAGGTTGCGACCGGGCAGATCGTCCGCTCCCAGCCGCCCCTGGTCAAGCAGATAGTAGCGTAGCGACGGCTGATACCGCGCCAGCGCCTCCCCGCCGAACGCGATCAGCTCCGCCACGTCCTCAGACGCCGTCCACGGCTGGCTGCCGTTGTAGATCACGATCGGCAGCACCGGCGGCAGCTTGCCGTGGCGGCGCAGCGCGCCATCGTCGATCAGCTTCTCGTACAGCAGACCGGTGTAGGTCAGCACCCGCACCGCCATGGCCGGCTCGACGGTCGACTGGAACTCCAGCAGCACCAGCAGGTACAGCCATTCATCGCGGAATCCGACCCGCCACACCAGATCGCCGTGGCGCTCCCGCAGGCGGTCGCTGACGAAGCTGGCCGGCACCGGGGTGAGGGTCGAGAAATCGAGCGCATCGCTCCAATCGCGGGCGGCGAAGCCGCGCAGCAGGTCCTGAACCATGCGAGGCTGCGAGAACAACCGCTTGTAGCCGGGGTCGTGCATGATGAGAGGAAGATCATATCATCTGCCCCCGGCGGCCACTCCGGCGGGCTCAGTCTACTCGCTTCGAGATCCGGCAGGGTCTCCAGGTGCGGTCCAGCGCTGAAGCTCCGCCGCCGGAACCTGCGCACCGACCGCACTACGACCCTCCCGCTCTCCCCCGAGGGCGGGCGCATGAGATCAGAAGCGAATCTTCTCCAACTGAGCCTGATAGTCCGCGAGCCGCTGGCAACGCTCTTCCTGTTCGTTGGCGCCTCGACGAAGCTCCTCGATCTTCTTGCGCACGGCGCTGATCCAAGCATCCATCACTTGATCGATGATCCCGTCTACATCGCTCAATAGTTGGCGCTTCAGGTCGCCGCAAAGAGAGTCCGCCGCCTGATGTAACCCGGTGACGGCTTCGAGCCTCTGGCGATTCTGCTCCTCCTGTTTGTCACGAGCACGCTTGGCGTCCCAAATCGTCATGCCGACATTCAGTACCCATGTAGCCGCGCCTGCAACCTTTGAGATCGTCCCGGCATACCTGCCAAGCGTAGTGTGCCACCTTCCTTTCAGTCCAAGTATCTTACCTATGTCGGTGGGGCGGAGTTTGAGCAAGATATCCTTCACGACCTTCGGATCTGCCGCTTTTTCCAAGGCCGACTGTACGACCTCCTTCATCGGTTCCAAATCCACGCTCGTCCCTGGTGCGTCTACCACATCTCTGGTGGTCCCTGCGAAACTCGTGTTTGCCGTCGCAGACACGGTGCTGTCGATTCCGAACTCGTCATTCAGCCACCGTTCCATCTCGTGCACGACCGGTCCGATAATACCTGGTAGCCGGGAGTGGAAATCCGTGTCGCTCGGCAACTCGCGCAGCAGGTTGAAGATTTTGGGCTTGACTCGATCGATCGCACGCTCGGTCCGGCGCGATGCTTCCCCGTATAGCTGGTTCTTCCGTGCGGCAAACTCTCGTTCCTTCTCCCGCCACTGCGCCAACTCTTCGCCATTCGGAGTCTCCCGACGCCTCGCGCACTCACCCGAGGCCGGCGCGTACCAGAGGCGTATGACCATGTCCTTTACTTCCGACAGATGATGGGTCTCATCGTCGAGGCTTCTGGTCCAATCGTAGAACGCATCCAGGAAGCGACCAAATCCGGAATGCTCGGTGAGCTTGTCCTGATTCCGCGAACGTCCGTTCCACGCCGTGTAGAGATTCACCGGGAAGATGGGGATGGTACGCAACGACTGCACGTCGATACCATGTTCTCCGCCAGACCGTTCCAATATGTCGGCGATTCTGCTGATCAAGGCAGCAATTTCTTCAGCGTTCCCGAGCTGGTGATTCACCACGACGAATACGGTTTTCTTGTCTCTCATCATCTCGAACAGCCGGTCGTACACGTCTCGCGCGTCTTGATCGCCTTCGCGGATCACCAGCACGACCGCATTGGTCCGCTTCAACTGCGCTGCGGTGGTCTTTTCATGATCGATCGGCGCGTTGACGCCGGGCGTGTCGAGCAGCCGGTACCCTTCCCAGTCGTAGGAGTCTATGCGGTCCGTGGTCGGAACGTCGCCGACACGCGCGCGTGCCTCACCGAGCAACGCATTGACGAGGGTGCTCTTGCCGGAGTTGTACGCACCGTACACGAGGATGTGCAACGTGTGGTCGTCGATCCGCCGTAGTATCTCCTGCTTCGCAGATTTCACTTTCGTCGGGTCAGAATGTTGGGCTACCAAGCGCTCGGAGCTCCGTAGATTGGCTCTAACGTCGTTGTACGGGTTCCTCATGTGATCTCTCCCTTGAACTTTTCGATCTCCGAAGACACCGCAACAGCGAACCGCTTCGTCGATCGGTATAGATCAACCACCGATTCAACCAGCTTGTCCACTTTTCTCTTGATCACTGGTTTCGCTCTCCTCTCCGCCTTCTCCATTAGCGACGCTGTAGAAATACCGACTCGTACCGACATTTTCTCCGTCTCGACGAAAAGACTTCCTACGGCATTGCCGCCTATCATGCCTAGAATGCTGGCACTACCGGCAATCAATGCTCCAATAGCGGTCCCCACGCCAGGAAACACCGAACCGACGATAGCTCCTGCGGCCACGGCGCTGCCTATACTGCCGACCGATGCGGAGATGCTCTGCGCCGCCCGGCCCTTGATCTGTTCAACTTCCTCATAAACTTCATCGAACGTGCCAAGCTCGTCCGACGATACCGACACCAAGTTCTTCACAGACACGAGTATCGCCGCTAAGTCTCTCACGTATTCGTTTAGTTCACGTTTCGCCACAGCGGCAATCCCGTCGTTGATTGCCGTGTCGAATTTGCGGGATATGGCACCGACGTCCTGGTCGCCGCGATGATCGTCGACGATGCGTTCGAGCGCTGCCATGGCGCTTGCCTTGACCTCCGCCACGAGACCTGGCTTCGAACGCTCCAGGCTAGCGATGCGACGCTCGGATTCGTCCGTCAGCTCCTTGATCCTGGGGACGACCGAGCAGTTGAGCTCTCCGAGCACTTCGTTGTCGATGTAGTTCCGAACGACTTGTGACGCCTTCTCTTCGACCTTGTATCGCCTGGCGTCATCGACTATCTTGGTCAGGCGCTCGAAGAGCGTGCCCAGGCCCGCCTCCTCCCAGTCCGCGTCAGATCGGTTCGATTCCGAGTACGCCATGGTCGAGATGGAAACGACCGGTCTGATCTCCATCTCCATCTCCATCTTCCTTGCCAAACCAAGCTGCCGAACACGCTCGCGAACGTCGGCCTCCTGAGCCTTACGGTCACATGCAGGCTTGTTCCGCCGCTCGCGACGGAGTTCCTGCGTGTCGTCGCACCATGTCTCGATAATCCTGTCACTCTTGGTAATGACCGGCTGAAGGGGTTTCTTCCTCTCCAGTTCGGCATTGAGATCATTCAGCTCCTGCACCTGTCCCGGCGATGTGGAAGGAGATAACCAGAGTATCGCATCCGTACTGTCGGTGTAGCGTTTCGTCAGCTCCTCGTTTGCATCGGTAACCGAGTGCAGCCCCGGAGAGTCGATCAAGGCAAGGCATCGGTCGATCTCCACCCCCTGTATCCGGTTCGTCGTTTCGGTAACGCCGGTTTCGAACCGAGCAGTCGCACTCTTGACCCCGCCATCGGTCACGACGAACCCCTTCGTTTCGGCGCCGACGCGCTCCAGCTCGTCAACCAGGAAGTTCATGAAGGTGCTCTTGCCGGAGTTTACCTTCCCAAACACGAAGATGATCGGCCGGTCCTGAAACCGCTTCGACAGCTTCCTGACCGGCGCGCTGGCTTGGCGCCCGGCGGTCCACTTCCTCACGCTACGGACAATTCCTGACCGTAGCGTATCAGTAAGTTTAGCGAACTCCGCTCGCGCCACCGGCACCCTCGTGTCGGCGAATCCAGTAAGGGTATTCTCGAACCGGGCGAGTGCGGTAAGCAAACGATCCTCACGTGTCTTAACCTCTCCGAAGTCTTCATGGAAGCTCCGGATCGATCGCAGAAAGTCTTCAACCGTCATTCGCCTGCCCTCATGCTTACCCTGCATACCTCATCTCGCAGTGCCAGCAGCTCGTGGCGGTGTTTGTCATGATTGCGCAGCTTCTTCGCTGTATCCGAAGTCCCGGCCACGAGCGCGCGTTCGATCCGCTTGATTCCGGCTTCGCCGGCTGCGGCCCACGTGGCGAGCTCCGACTTGGCGCTTATCGGTAGCCCGTAATGGCTCACAAGACGGTCTACCTGTGCTTGCTGTCGCCGCTGACGTTCCTGTGCGTCAGCTCGTTTCGCTTGCTGTGTCGCAGCGGCTGCAGCGCGCTTGACTTTCTCTTCATTGCGCTTCTTAGCGGCTGCGGCTGCGGCTGCGGCTGCACTGGCGGCTGCGGCTGCACTGACGGCTGCACCGATACCGACCCAAATCGGCACTATCACGATCCGTACCCCTTTGTGCTAGATATATTATCCTATACATGACGTATAGGCTCTCAGATTTTCGACAATGCGCCGAGCGTCCGATGTCAGACTTCGCTTCGCCTGCTGTGACTTCTTATTGATCCCCGTTAGCGCGTCGCCCAGGTCAAGCAGTATCTTGTCCGTCAATCGACGCACCTCGCGTCTGCGGAGTGACGGGACCTCCGACTTGATCCGCTTGACGGTGGCGAAGATCGGCGCCATTCCGCTCATCTCGCGCAATTTCGAGTTCCTGTCATTGACGCCTTTCCGGTGTCGAGTGGCGGACACCGGCGTTATCGAAAGCTCTCGCAAGTCGAAAGCACGTATCAACTGCCCGCGGACCGTACGTTCGACCGTACGGACTTCATCCGGCTCGCATTGGTCGATCTGAGTCAGCACGAGATGCATCTTCTTGCTGTAGTTCCCATCTTGTCGTGCGAGCTGCAGAAATGCATTGATCTCGTATCGATCGAGCTCTCCAGCCTGCGCTTGATGGACCAGGAACAGGAAGTCCGCCGATTGGAATGCCGTCCTCCAGGCTTTCCGATCGTCACTTTCGTCAGGGTCGCCGTCAAGGCCGGGGGTATCGATATAGACCACGCCGTCGTGCTCATGTTCGGCTATCTCGGTGGTCTCGCGCTTGTCTGCGACGCGGAAAACTTCGTTGCGCACGAGCGCATTGAGAAACGTGCTCTTGCCGTGGTTGTACTTGCCCAAGACGGCTATGCGCAACGATTCGTCGAGGTTCGTGTATAATCTGTTGAGGCGCCGTATGTTCCGCCCGGACGCGGGGATGGCGCGATAGAACCTCTCTATATCGAGCTTATGCATTGACGTCCTCGCTCCTCTGAGTTGAGCCGGAAATCCGGGATCACAGGTGAATCAACGCCTCCCCTTGAGTATACAGAGACAGGACGCTCTTCGCCCACTCCTTGAAGATGGTGGACAGATACGGATTCATGTCGAAGCGCTCGACGAGTTTGTCCAAGAGCTGCTGCTCCTCGGCAGCGAGCCGCTCGTCCGCATAGATCAAAGCCGTCAACTCGAGCAGCACGATGTTGCGGTGGCTGTCGCTTTGGAATCGACCTATAATCTGGTCAATGTCGAACTGATCTTCGTCATAGTCGATGTCGTCGACCTGCATTTCCATGCAATACCTGGCGATGACGGTTAGCTCCTCCGAGGAGAATTCGGCATCGGCTCGGGCGACATGGTGCGCAAGTGCCAGAAACGCGCTCTTTTCGTCCGGGTCAAGTCGATTCAGGAACATGTTATACCTCGTCTATTATAGTCTGGCTCAACAGGTTGGTATCATCGCCAAAGTGAGACGCGCTGATCGTCCAAACCTTCGCCGTCCTGCGGGGCGTTGGCGTCGGCGCGCCGCTGCCTCCGGTCCACCGGCCCGAGCCGGCGTCGGCGGGCGTAGCAGCGGGCGGCCGAGCCGCCTCGGTGTGCGCCAGCATGGCGATGCCGGCGGCCGTCGCGAGCGCCAGCGATGCCTTAGAGCCGGATCGGCTCGGTCGCGTGAGGCGCGAGTATCTCTTACCTAGCGGCTTCCGGGGGGGGGGGGGGGGGGGGGGGCACGTCGCAAGGCATCATGCCGGATGAAGTGGTCGACGTCAACCCTCCATCCCTGATGCTCCGAGCGCCGCGGCGTGGTCAACCCCGCTCCCGACGGCTGCGGCGTCGCCCGGTACAAGCAGCCGGCGCCATAGGGACCGAGCCTCGCCCCATGCATCCGGGTGCCATCACGTACATCGGTCATCTCCGGTTGCCGGCGCCACCTGCGGGGCTCCGCGTCCGCCGCGCCGATCAGGCTACCATGCGCGGCGATGGCTCCACCCGCCGCGCGCCGGAAGATCGACGCGGCCGAGCGGCGCGCCCGGCTTGCGGCGCGCCATCGTCTGGCGGCTCCGGCGTCCGACGTGACCGCCGCGGCCGGCGCCCTGGTCGGCCTGCACTCCAGCGACCCGGTCAGCGTCTACCTGAGCGCCCGGAGCCGCGTGCGCGGCTTCCAGGTCGCGCACCTGGAGGACGCGCTGTACGCGGAACGGTCGCTCGTGCGGGTGCTGGGGATGCGCCGCACGATGTTCGTGGTGCCGCGCGATCTGGCCGCCGTGCTCGACGCCGCCTGCACGCGCGCGCTGGTCGCCGCCGAACGGCGCCGGCTGCTGACGATGATCGGCGAGCAGGGCCTCGCCGCCGATCCCGAGCCGTGGCTGGCCGACGTGACCGCCCGGACGCTGGCAGCGCTCCGGGAGCGCGGGCAGGCCACCGCCAAGGAGTTGACCGCGGTCGTTCCCGAGCTGGCCGCCAAGCTCACCTTCGGCGCGGGGCGCCGGTGGGCCGGCGCCATGGGCCTCTCCACGCGGGTGCTGTTCCTGCTGGCCACGGAGGCGCGCATCGTGCGCGCGCGCCCGCTCGGCACCTGGATTTCGAGCCAGTACCGGTGGGCAGCCGCCGCCGCGTGGCTCGACGGAGACCGGCCCGACCCGGAGCCGGCGGCGGCTCGCGCCGAGTTGGTGCGGCGCTGGCTGGCCGCGTTCGGACCGGGAACCCTGCGAGACGTCGCCTGGTGGACCGGCTGGTCGCAGCGCATGACCCGCGACGCGCTGGCGTCGGCAGGCGCCGTCGAGGTCGAGCTCGACGCCGGCGCCGGCTTCGTGCTGGCCGATGACCTGGAGCCGGCAGCAGCGCCGCCCCCCGCGTGGGCGGCGCTGCTGCCGGCCCTCGATCCCACGGTCATGGGCTGGAAGGAGCGGTCCTGGTATCTGGGCGGCCACCAGGACCGACTGTTCGACCGCAACGGCAACGCCGGTCCCACGGTCTGGGCGGACGGACGGGTGGTCGGCGGCTGGGCGCAACGCCCCGACGGCCGGGTGGTCGTCGAGCTGCTGGAAGCGGTCCCCCCGGCGGCGCGCGACCGGATTGAGGAGGAAGCCGAGCGGCTGCGCCGCTGGCTGGCCGGCACCGTGATCGTCCCCCGCTTCCGCACGCCGCTCGAACGGCGGCTCACTTCGACCGCCTAAGGAGATACCCGTGGCTTCCCGCAACCTGCAATTCCCGCAGCGGACGATCCATCTCGACTTCCATACCGGCCCGCACGTCCCGGACGTGGCGCGCGACTTCGACGCGGACGCCTTTGCCGACCGCTTTGCCGAGGCGCGCGTCGACAGCGTGACCGTGTTCGGCCTCTGCCACCACGGACACGCCTACTTCCGCACCGCGCACCCGTGCCGCCACCCCGCCCTGCCGGCCGATCTCGACCTGACCGGCGCCCAGATTGAGGCGCTGCACCGCCGCGGCATCCGCGCGCCGATCTACCTGTCGGCGCAGGTGAACGAGTACGCCGCCGGCGAGCACCCCGAGTGGGTCGCCGTCGATGCCGACGGCCGGCGGGTGAAGCGCCTGCCGGCCGACCCGGGGCCCCGGCAGCCGGAGGCGCTCTGCGCCGGCTGGCAGATCCTCGACATGTCGAGCCCCTACCAGGACTACTTGGCCGAGCTGCTGGACGAGGTGCTGCGCCGCTACGCACCGGTCGACGGCATCTTTCTGGACATGTGCTGGGACCAGCCGAGCGTCTCCAAGTGGGCGCTGGCCGGCATGGCGAAGCGCCGCCTCGACCCGCATTCGGTCCAGGACCGCAACCGCTACGCGCGCGCCGTGGCGCTCGACTACATGCGGCGGTTTTCGGCCATGGTGGAGGCGGCGGCAGGCCGCGACCACCTGGGCATCTGGTTCAATTCGCGGCCCAAGACCAACCTGCACGCGGAGAAGCGGTTCCTGCGCCACGTCGAGATCGAAGCGCTGCCGACCGGCGGTTGGGGCTACGCCTACTTTCCGTACGTCGCCCGCTTCGTACGGCCGCTCGGCCTGCCGACGCTCAGCCACACCGGCCGCTTCTTCAAGAGCTGGGGGGACAACGCCGGGCTCAAGCCGCACGCGGCGCTCAAGTACGAGTGCTGCCAGATCCTGAGCCAGGGGATGACCCTGGGCGTGGGCGACCTGCTCCACCCGCGCGGCGTCCCGGACGCTGCCGTCTACGAACTGATCGGGCGCGTCTACCGCTACGTCGAGCGGTGCCAGGCGATCGCCGCCGGCGGCCGGCTGCAGAGCGAGATCGCCGTGGTGGTCGACCCGGAGCTGGGCGACCGGCCGGGCGCGGCGGGGATCGGCGCCACGCGCGCGCTGCAGCAACTCCGGCTGCAGTTCGACGTCGTGCCGCCGACGGCGCGCCTGGACCGCTACCCGGTAGTCGTGGTGCTGTCCAACACGCCGGTCGACGCCGCGTTGCAAGCGGCGCTGCGCGGCTACGTGGCCGGCGGCGGCTCCCTGATGCTCTGCGGATCGGCGGCGCTCGCCCCGGACGGTACGCCGCTGCTCGCCGAGCAGGGGATCGAGGCGCACGGGCCGAGCCCCTACGGCACCACGTTCCTGCGGCCGGCGCGCGCCGTCGCGGACGGGTTGGCCCGCTTCGACCACGCCCTGTACGAATCCGGCTTCCGCATGACCCCGGCCGCCGGCGCGCGGTCGCTGGCGCGTGTGGTCGAGCCGTACTTCGAGCGGTCGCACGACCGGTTCTCCGGGCACTCCTACACGCCGCCGGACCGGCTGTCGCGCTACTCCGCGATCGTGCTCAACCGCCCGGACGGCGGCGGTGCGGTGATCACCGGCTCGGCGCCGCTGTTCGCGGCCTACGGACGCCACGCGGTCCCGGAGCACCGGCGGCTGATCGGCAACTGTCTGGGTCTGCTGCTGCCGCGCCCGCTGGTGCGCGCGCCGGAGGCGCCGAGCGCGTTGGAGACCACGGTGATGCGGAAGGGCGCCGCCACCATCGTCCATCTGCTGAGCTTCGTCCGCGAACGGCGCACCGAAGGGAGCGGCGGCGCCGGGCTCGACGTAGTCGAGGACGCCCTGCCGCTGCTGGACGTGCCGATCTCGATCCGCACGGACCGCCCGCCGGACCGCGTCGAGCTCGCCCCGCACGGCGCACGGCTCGATCACGAGTACCGCGACGGCTACGCCGCGGTGCGGGTCACTCTGCGCGACGGCCACGGCATGCTGGTGTGCCGATGATCACGATGCGCGCCGACTGGTGGAACGCCGACTCCTACTATCCGTGGCTCGATCCGCTGGTGCAGGCGGCGTTCGGCACGGCGATCGACCTGCACTGGGACCTCTACCTGCAGACGCACGCCCATCGCCTGCAGCACGGCCCCGAATGCGAGGCGTATCCCAGCCCGCCGTCCCGTGCGCCGCTCTGGGCTGTGCTGGCCGAACAGATGCCGAGCCGGCCGGAGGCGATCCTGGAGACCGGCACCGGCATCGGCTACTCGACCGTGCTGATCGCCGAGGCGTTCCCGCACGCGCGGCTGTTTACGGTCGAGCGCGACGCCGGTCACCGCCGGATCGCCGAGCGCACGTTCCGGGACGCCGGCGCGGCCGACCGGATCACGATCGTGCCGTCGATGGCGGACGCGCCGGTCGAGCGCTGTGACCTGATATTCGTCGACGGGCCGGTCGTCGACCCGGCGCGCCTGCGGCCGGGGTGTCTGTGCATCGACGACGCCCTGAAGAGGACGTTCCGCGCCGCCGCCATCGCCGCGCTCCAGCCTCTGCGGCAGCCGGGCGGCGATCCGACCGCGACCCTGGAACGGGTCCGCAATGACTACCGAACGGCGGTCGCCGACCTGGCAGCTTCCGGTACCGGAAGTTCGACCTCCTCGACGACCTGTTCCGCCTCGTAGATGGAGACCAGGACGAAGCGGCTCGTCGCCGCCGTCGAGGACTACTTCACGGATGGCTCTCCTACCGCGAGCGCGCCATCCTCGACCGCCCCCTCCTCCCCGACGAAGTCCAGCACTTCACCGACACCGCCCGCCGCATCGCCGCCATCCTGCTCACAGTCGATCGGTAACGGTCGATTTGGATAGTGGGTCCGTCCGCCGCGCGGCGTGCTATGCTGGCCGGCGTCCGGAGGTATGGTCGAATGGCAACTTCACTCAGCGCTCCGCTGGCGGCGCCGGCAGCGGTAGAGTACCCCAGCTCCGACGGCAAGCCGATGGCCGAAAGCGATTCCCAACGGATTCCCCTGACGTACGCCGTCGACCGGCTCCGCTACCACTTCCGCAACCACGCCGACGTGTACGCCTCCGGCAACCTGCTGATCTACTACGAGGAAGGGAATCCGCGCGCGAGGGTGGCGCCGGACGTCTTCGTGGTGTTCGGCGTGCGCAACGTCGAACGCTCGTCGTACCGGCTCTGGGAGGAGGGGCAGGGACCCGACTTCGTGCTGGAGATCACGTCGCGAGCGACGTGGCGGGAAGACCAGAGGAAGAAGCGGGAGTTGTATCGCCGGCTGGGGGTGCGGGAGTACTGGCAGTACGATCCGACGCGGGACTACCTGGAGCCGCCGCTGCAGGGGTCGGAGTTGGTGGAAGGAGCGTACGAGCGGCTGCCGGAGCGGGAGATGGCGGACGGGACCCTGGCGCTGCGGAGCGAGGTGCTGGGACTGGAGGTGCGGTTGGCCGGCCGGCGGCTGCGGTTCCACGATCCGCAGAGCGGAGAGGACCTGCCGGACTTGGCGGAGACCGGAGACAGACTCATAGAGGCGGAAGGTCAACGCCGGAAGGCCGAAGACCGACGCCGGGAGGCGGAAGGTCAACGCCGGAAGGCCGAAGACCGACGCCGGGAGGCGGAGGCTCGCGTTGAGCAGGAAGCGGCCGCCCGCCGCCAGGAGGCGGCCGCCCGTCAGGCCGCAGAAACCCGCGTCCAACAGGAAGTGGCCGCCCGCCAGGCGGCCGAAGCGCGTTTGGCCGAACTCGAGACATTACTACGCCGCAGGCCCGACTCCGAGAATATATAGGTCCCGGGCCGTCGATGGCGGACGCGCAGGTAGAGCGCTGTGACCTGCGGTCGCCCCGCGGTGCTTCGTCGTTGGTGTTCGATGATCGGTCTGTGCATCCCAGGACCTGATGGTCTCCATGATCGGCGAAGGGTTACTCGATTTCGACGAGGCGGACAACATCAAGTGCGCTTGGGCTGCCCGGCACCGATTCCGCCTGAAACTTCGTAGCTTCCGAGACATATGTCCATAGGCCGGAAGGTACCGGAGAGGTGGTATCGCCGGTGGATGACGCTCCCGGGCTCGCGCCCGTTTCGGTGACCGACATCGAGTTGCAGGCGGCCGGGGAATGGACATGGCGCAGATCGGTTGTTCATCGTCCCTCCCGGCCGCTCAGGGTCGGCCCGCGCCGTCTGGCGCCTGTTCATCAACCCGGTTCCGGCGGCCGCGGTAGCGGTACCCGGCGCGTTCGGCGTATGGTGGGCGGCGGAGGATCACGGATGGCATACGTGGCAGGCACGGCACTCGCTCCGGTTGCTCCGGTCGAGATCGATTACCCCAGTTCGGACGGTGAGCCATTGGCGGAAAGCTATTTTCAACTCATTCCCCTGGTCTACGCCTTCGACGCGCTGCGGCGGCGCTATGCCGATCGTGATGACGTGTTCGTGGCGGCCGACCTGCTGATCTACTACCGCGAGGGAACCAGGGAGTCGGTAGCGCCGGACGTGTTCGTGGTGCTCGGCGCGCCGAATCGCCCGCGCCACTCCTACCTGTTGTGGAAGGAGCCGAAGGGGCCTGACTTCGTACTGGAGATCACCTCGGCAAGCACCAGGGACCGGGATCAGGGACCGAAGCGAGAGACGTACCGGCGGTTGGGAGTGCGGGAGTACTGGCAGTACGACCCGACGGCGGACTATCTGGAGCCGCCGTTGCAGGGGCTGGAACTGATCGGGGAACGGTACGAGCGGCTGCCGGAGGAGAAGTTGGCGGACGGAACGCTGCGGCTGGTGAGCAAGGTGCTGGGGCTGGAAGTGCGGCTGGAGGCGGAGAGGCTGCGGTTCTACGATCCGGCGACGCGGAGCTATCTGCTGTCTTCGGACGAAGTAGAGGAGGAACGGCAATTGGAAGCCGCCGCCCGCCGCCAAGCGGAAGCGCGCATCGCCGAACTTGAGGCGATACTCCGCGAGCGGGGTAAGAACGACATATAGGTCGTCAGGACGGGAGGAGGTCCGGACGGCCAGCTACCGCCGCTGGATGACGCTCCTGGCGCTCTGACCGATGCCGAGGGTGATGCTGGCGCGGCCGTTCAGGCCGGCGACGACCGGACAGATCCGGGCCGGCGGACCACCGCTGCCCGGCGCGTAGCGCGCCGTCGGCGGGAAGTAGGCATACAGCGCCGTGTGGCGCGGCCGGTCGGAGCGGTTCGGACCGGAGCCGTGCACGATGTTGCTGTGGAACAGCACGGCGCTGCCGGCCTCCAGGGGCACGTCGCGGAGCCGCGACAGATCGACGTCGTCGCGGTCGGTCTGCGCAGCGTCGTCGCCGCGGGCGATGGCGCCCCACTCGCCGACCGGCCATCGGTGACTGCCGGGAATCACGTGGATGCAGCCGTTCACGGCGTCGCTGGCCGAGATGGCGATGCTCACGGTTACCAGCTCCGGCGGCCTCGCCGTCGAGGACCGGTGCCACCACGTCCTTGACGTGCCCCACGATCCCGCTCCCCGGCTGGCGCGGTCCCGTGAGGGTGACGACCGACCTACCGTGCTCGACTTCGGTCTTGAAACATTCTGAGGCCGTAACCGCCGCCGGCACCGCCGAGGAATAGTGCTAAGCCTTTGAGGATATCGAAGTACACGACTGATTGGTCAGGTAGTAGGAACACTGTAAGAAAGACGAAAAAGACGACAACGATCCCAACGTATCCAAGTCGGAACCACCGATTGCTACTGCGATACTTTGATGCACTTTCGTCACTCTTATGGGCGTGTTCGAGAAACATCGTGACGTGTTCAGACTCGAACTTCCCGAATATCGGGTGATGCATAGGGCCGGACGAGCCGATGTTTGTAATCATGGCGGACAATTCGGCCCCCATGGCCTGCGCGTCTGGAACACGTCGATCTTGCTCGCTCGGTGTACCGAGGCGGCTTTCGTCATCCGAAGCGCTCGAATCACGGGACCCGCTCAACGCAATATCTCCTCGAAAATCTTCTCCGAGTTGCGAATCTGATCGACGAACCTGGGGATTGCTCCGCGCGATGAGTTATACAGACTGGCCACCATGGCCTCATATATCATTCGATACGCCAGTGCCTCGGCGACTGTCCTCGTCTTTCGATCTCCATGTTCAAGGAAGAATGCCAGCGACTGCGCCTTTCGGTACAGTTCGCTAATGGATGGTGGACTGTCCGTCTTGATGGGACCGCACAGGGTACGTATCGACGGCACCAACGGATCAGCACTCGCCTTTCCTCTTTCGAAAAGTGATCCGTTATTCATCAATATCCCTCAGCGTCGGAGACGATTTACCTTCCCTTCGGACATCACAGCACACCGTGAACGCTGTGTCAACCGTCGTCGCGACGCTTCCAGTCAGCCGTGTCCCTCGTGGCCGGCTGCGATCTACCGCCGCTGGATGACGCTCCGGGCGCTCTGGCCGATGCCGAGGGTGACGCTGGCGCGGCCGTTCAGGCCGGCGACGACCGGATAGGTCCGGGCCGGCGGACCGCCGCTGCCCGGCGCGTAGCGCGCCGTCGGCGGGAAGTAGGCGTACAGCGCCGTGTGGCGCGGCCGGTCGGAGCGGTTCGGACCGGAGCCGTGCACGATGTTGCTGTGGAACAGCACGGCGCTGCCGGCCTCCAGAGGCACGTCGCGGAGCCGCGACAGGTCGACGTCGTCGCGGTCGGTCTGCGCGGCGTCGTCGCCGCGGGCGATGGCGCCCCACTCGCCGACCGGCCATCGGTGACTGCCGGGGATCACGTGGATGCAGCCGTTCACGGCGTCGCTGGCCGAGATGGCGATGCTCACGGTCACCAGCTCCGGCGGCTCCAACGGCCAGTACGCCACGTCCTGATGCAGACCGTGCCGCGATCCGTGCCGCGCCGGCTTCAGCATCAGCGTCGATCGGAACAACAGCAGGTCCGGTCCCAGAATCGCCGACACTACCGCCAGCACGCGCGGGTTGGCGGCCGTGCGCGCGAACAGGTCGGAGACCAGGTCGGTCCGCTCGATCTTGCGCAGCACGGGACGGCCGCGCTCGGTGCGCACGTCCGCGTGCGGCTCGTACTGGAACGTCGTCTCAGCCGGCAGGGTCCCCTCGCCTGCCGCCAGCTCGTGCAGGCGCTCGATCTCCTGTTGGGCCTCGTCCACCTCGGCGGCGGTGAGCACGCCGGGGACCACCACGTATCCCCGCTCCCGGTACGCAGTCAGGTCCGCGGTCGTTTCGAGCGCCATCGGTCGATCACCTCCCGGTCCGGTCAACGGCCCGCGCATGGGTTGGCCAGCTTCCGCCGACACGGTACCATGAAAGCGTGCGCACGAGTGCGGAGTCGCCATGGATGCACGGACCCCGCGTGGAGGGTGCGCGCTGCCGGGCGGCGGTCGCGCTGCTTGCGCTCCTGGCCGCCGCCTTGACGGTCCCGCTCCTTGCCGGCTGCCGCGTGACCTTCATCATGCGGGCGCCGACGGTGAAGGTGAACCCGTTCGTGGGGACCTGGAAGGCAGCGATCGGCTCCGCCGCGTACGAATACCGGTTCACCAGCGACTTCAAATATACGTACCAGTCCACGACGACATCCGGCGCCACGACGCTCACGGTCAAGATCGCCGGCACCTACAAGTACGACGCCAGCGGCACGGACCGCGGCTCCCTGTCCCTCAAGCCGACCTCCCCTACGATCGCGGCCGAGCAGCTACGATACGAGTTCACCGGTCGCGATCGCGATGACCTGAAGCTCACCCGCTCCTCGGCCGACGGCAGCGTCACCACTACGCTTAACTACCGCCGCCAGTAGCGGGCCGTCGCGGTTGCGCGACCGGCGCGGCCCGCGTACCGTGGCGCCATGGCTGTCACCAAGCTGCTGTGCCGGATGGCGGCGCGGAAGTTCGACGACGACACGGCGCAACGGCTGGCGGTGCTCCTGGAGCAGACCGCCGATCCTGACCGCTTGGCGCAGGCCGGCGGCTGGATCATCGAGTGCGAGACCGGAGCCGAGCTCCTCGACCGGGTATCAGACAACACCGCGCGCCGGACCTGACCCGGCGGGCCAAAATGGCGCTGATGGGGTCGATGGTCAACTTGGCGGGCGCATGCTACCATGCGCCCGGCGCGAGGCTGACGCTAACCGTCAGCAGCCGGCGCGGAGGGAATCTTGTTGAGTAAAGCGTTGAAGTTATCGCTGTTGATGACCGCCGGCATCGCCACGCTGCTGGCGTGCGGGCAGGGGCCTCCCCGGGCCGTCGCGCCCGCCGACCCGGCCTCAACCCCGGGCGAGCCGACGCCAACTCCGCAGCCGGCAGAGAAGAGGGAGAAGAGTTGGACGATCGGGGCGGCTGACTTTGGCAATGATGAACTGAACCTGGTGGGCGAGGTGTCCAACCGTGCGTCGTATGACTGGGAGCCGATCACCGCCGGCGCCGAAGTGAGCGTTTCGATTGGCGGGCATGACCTGCCGTTCACCAGCACGGCGGCAAAGCCGGTCTTCGCGTCCGATATCTCCGGCGCCGAGTGGAAGGTTGCCGCGGAAGTCCGTGCGGGAGCGATCGTGCTCGTGCTCACGGCCCCGGATCAGTCGGGCGGCGGCGCTGTCGAGTTGGTCACGATCACGAACCCGGGCAGCGGCTACACCTCGCCCCCGACCGTCAGCTTTTCCGCCCCGCCGCCCGGCGGCGCCGCGGCAACCGGCACCGCGGTGGGGCCCGATCGCGTCGCCTCCGTGACGGTCGACACCGCCGGCAGCGGCTACACGTCCCTCCCGACCGTCAGCTTTTCCGCCCCGCCGTCCGGCGGCGCCACGGCAACCGGCACCGCGGCGGCAGGGCCCGGCAGCGTCGCTTCCGTGGACGTTGTCACCCCCGGCAGCGGCTACACCTCGGTCCCAACCGTCACCTTCTCGGCAGCGCCGTCCGGCGGCACCACGGCAACCGGCACCGCGGTGGCAGGGCCCGGCAGCGTCGCTTCCGTGGACGTTGTCACCCCCGGCAGCGGCTACACGTCCCTCCCGACCGTCAGCTTTTCCGCCCCGCCGTCCGGCGGCGCCACGGCAACCGGCACCGCGGTGGCAGGGCCCGGCAGCGTCGCTTCCGTGGACGTTGTCACCCCCGGCAGCGGCTACACGTCCCTCCCGACCGTCACCTTCTCGGCAGCGCCTGCAGGCGGCACCACGGCAACCGGCACCGTGGTGGGGAACGGTCGAGTCCATTCGGTGACGGTCACGAACGGGGGTACCGGCTACGTCCCTAGCACGGCTACCGTTACGATTTCGGCGCCGCCCTCCGGCGGCACCAGGGCAATGGCCCAAGTGATAGCCTTAGGCGTCGGTGTCATCCAGGCAGTGGAGGTCAGGAACCGGGGGAGCGGCTACACCTCGGTCCCGACCGTTACGTTTGGCGCACCGTCCAGCGGCACCACGGCAACCGGCACCGCGGCGTTGCGCTACGGTGTCGGGTCGGTAACGATCGCCACCGCCGGCGGCGGCTACACCTCGGTCCCAACCGTCACCTTTTCGGCAGCGCCGAGCGGCGGCACCACGGCCGCCGGCACCGCGGTGCTGCAATACGGTGTCGGGTCGGTAGACGTCACCGGCCGCGGGAGCGGCTACACGTCGGCCCCGACCGTCACCTTTTCGGCCCCGCCGAGCGGCACCACGGCAACCGGCACCGCGGCGTTGCGCTACGGTGTCGGGTCGGTAACGATCGCCACCGCCGGCGGCGGCTACACCTCGGTCCCAACCGTCACCTTTTCGGCAGCGCCGAGCGGCGGCACCACGGCCGCCGGCACCGCGGTGCTGCAATACGGTGTCGGGTCGGTAGACGTCACCGGCGGCGGGAGCGGCTACACGTCGGCCCCGACCGTTACCTTTTCGGCCCCGCCAAGCGGCGGCGGCGCCACCACCGCAGCCGGCACCGCGGTGTTGCACTCCACCGTCACGGCAGTGCGGATCACGAACCAGGGGAGCGGCTACGCGTCGGCCCCAACCGTTACGCTTTCCGCGCCGACCGGCGGCAGCGGCACCACGGCGACCGCCGAGGCAACGCTGCGTCCACCCGGCAACGACCAGTACCAAAACCTGTATTGGGCGCGCCATACGCTGAACGGCAAGAAGCTTCTGGTTAAGGTCGTGAGCAACTGAACTCGCGCGGCTGGCTACGGTCCCAGCGCGCCGATGGGAATGACGCCGATGCCGTCGCCGCGCACGTAGCCGTAGCCGCCCGCGACGATGACCGCCAGGGCCGCGGGAGCCCGGCTGCGGGCCGGGTCCACCCGCCTGGCGAAGCGCAGCAGAGTAGCCGCCGCGGCGTCGATCATTCCCGCTCCCAGCTTGACCTCGAATGCGGCCCAGGTTCCGTCCGCCGCCTGCACGATGGCGTCCACCTCCAGGCCGGTGTTGTCACGGTACTGCAGCACTTCGGCGTCATGATGCTGGGCGTAGACGCGCAGGTCGCGGACCACCAGCGACTCGAACAGGAACCCGAACCAGGCGAGGTCCCGCAGCAGCCGATCGGGGTCGGCGCGGAGCGCCGCGACCGCCAGCGAGGGATCGACGAAGTGCCGCTTGGGGGCGCCCCTGAGCCGCGACCGCGAGCGCAGGTGCGGCGCCCAGGCCGGTTGATCCTCGACGATCATGAGCCGTTCGAGCGCCGTCAGGTAGGCATCCGCGGTGTGGTTGTTCAAGTCGGCGGCCATGGTCGAAGCCGCGGCGTAGGTAGCGACGTTGCGGGCGAACGAGCGGAGCAGGTCGCCGACCTTGGCGGGGTCGCGCCGCGTGGCGTCGACGCGGCCGACGTCGACGCGGCGGATCTCGTCGAGGTAGGCGCGATTGGCCTGCAGCGCCTGGTTGACGGAGCGTTGCAGATTCCCCGGCCAGCCGCCGCGGCAGACCTGCCCGGCAAGCTCCTCGATGGAGAGGGCCGACTCCGCGCTGCGCGGCGCCGCTCCGGCCAGGAGTCCGTGCAGGGAAACCGCACCGGAGGAGCGGCCGGTTTCGAACAGGGACATGGGGCGCAGCCGGAGCCGCGTCAGGCGTCCCGCGCCAGTATGCCGGGTGACGTCGTCGGCCGGCACCGCGGAGCCGGTGAGGATGAACTGGCCGGGCCGGGCGCGGTCGTCGACGGCGCGGCGCACGTGATTCCAGATCGCCGGTTCGGTCTGCCACTCGTCGATCAGGCGCGGCGCGGCTCCCTCCAGCACCAGGGCCGGATCGATCGCTACGGCGCGCCGGGCGTTGGCGTCGACGTCGAGCAGCACTTCGCTGGCCGCCGCCCGCCGGGCGGTGGCCGTCTTGCCGCACGCCTTGGGGCCTTCGATGACCACCGCCCCGGCAGCGCCGAGCCGCTGCCGCAGCTCGTGGTCCGCTAGGCGTGCCCGGTAGTGCGCCATCACCGCTCCAATGACATCATTGCAATGTCTCCGATAGCATCATCGCAACGATAATGATAACAACGTTGCAATTCATTCAATAGCAGAATTGCAAAATCTCCGGATCGGCCGCGGCGCCGTCAAGGGTCCGGCTCCAGGAGCCAGCGCGCTGCCGGCGCCCAGGCGATCCGTTCCGGCAGCGGCCGGCGCGGCGGCGACGAGTCGAGCGTGACGAGCAGGAGCGCGGCATCCGGGTACGCCTCCCCCGCCGATCGGAGCGCCCGCACTTCCCGCTCCCAGGTCGCGTCCTGCGCGGTCTCCAGGCATACCTGGACCAGCAGGGGCTGCTCCCCCGCGCGATGCGCGAAGAAGTCGACCTCCCACCCTTCCGCGGTGCGCAGGTAGGATGCCTCCCAGCCGCGCCGCTCCAGTTCCAGCAGCACCACGGTTTCCAGCACGCGGCCGGCGTGGCTGCGGCCGCTGGTCGTGAACAGGGCGATCAGCCCCGGATCCACGGGGTACGCCTTGCGGGCATGCACCATGCGCTGACGCTCGGAGGCGGAGTGCATCGACACCGTACGCACCAGGAAGGCGTCCTCCAGGTAGCCCAGACAGGCGTGCAGGGTGTCCTTGCCGACCCGCACGCCCTGTGAGCGCAGCGTGTCGTACTGCTTCTTCACCGAGAATCGGCCCCCCGGATCGGCCAGCAACTGCCGCTGCATCCAGCGCAGGGCCAACGGATTGGTCACTCCGTGGCGCTCGATCACGTCGCGGAGCACCACCACGTCCACGTAGCCGGTCAGCAGCGCCGCCCGGTCCCGCGGCTCCACGCCCTGCGCCTCGGGAAAGCCGCCTTCGATCAGGTAGCGCCGCAGGCGCCGGTCGAGCTCCGCCGGCGCCGGTGGGTCGTCGCCGGTGTGGCGCAACGCCTCGCGAAAGCTGAACGGGTGCACCAGCACCTCCATCGCGCGCCCGCGAAGGCTGGTCGCCACCTCGCGGCTGAGCAGCCGAGCCGACGATCCGGTCACGAACACCTCGACCGCGGCCGTGTCGATCAGACGCCGGACCAGCCGCTCCCAATCGGGAACGTTCTGCACCTCGTCCAGGTACAGGGTGACGCCCCCCGCATCCTGCAGCGCCGGGAACCGCCGGGCATGCTCCTCCAGCAGCCAGCCCAGGTCGGCGACGGTGATCCCCGTCAACCGCTCGTCCTCGAGCAGCAGCAGCAGTTGCGACTCGGGGCGCGATCCCGCTTGCATACGGGCGGCTCGACACTGGGCCAGAAACGAGGTCTTGCCGCTGCGGCGTACGCCGATGATCGCGAACGCCTTGCCGGCGACCGCCGGCAGCCGCACGTCCCGCGGCGTAAGGGGGCGGAACGGCGTCGCCAGCGACTCGTCCAGCTTCGCTCTCAGAAGCTCCCGCGATATTGTCACTTTCAGAGTGACAATATCAGATCAATCCGTCCTTTGGCAAAGGACCAACGTGGGCGATCGGCAGCGGCTACTCCAGGCCGGTCCCCTCCGGCAGGTCGCCCTCGATGATCTCCACGCGCAGGTTGTCCGGCCCCTCGATGAAGGCCACGCGCAGGTGCGGCCCGACGGCCGCCGGCTCGGTGTGGAAGCGGGCGCCGCGGCGCTTCAGGTCCGCGATCGCGGCGTCGAAGTCATCGGGCCGCATCGCGAAGTGATGGATCACCGCGTCTTCGGGCGTCGCGTCCGGGTTGGTCGGCGGCCGGTGAAAGAGGTTCACGAAGGTGTCGTGGAGCCTCAGGTGCGTGATCCTGGTCCCCTTGAACTCGCCGATCCACAGCCGACGCGCGTCGAACATGCGCTCGAACCAGGCGACCGTGGCGTCCAGGTCGGTGGTCTGCAGATGGACGTGATCGAATGCATAGCTCATCCGATCAGGGTACCACGGCCTGCGCCGGCGTCAGCGCAGGCCGTGCCGGGCCTTGAACGCCGGCCAGCGCTCCTTCAGGTCGAAGAACGTCTCGACGTCCGCGCAGCCCAGAAAGGGATTGGTGCGGCGCTCCATGCCGATCGTGGACGCCGGCCGGCAGCCGTAGTCGTGTCCCGGCCAGACGGTGAAATCGTCGCCGGCCGCCTCCAGCAGCCGGTGCAGGCTCTCCCACTCCGCGCGGGCCGCCGCGCGCCCGGCGGTGCCGCCCACCTTGCCCACGAACAGCAGATCGCCGGTCAGCGCGAACCGCTCGTCCGGCTCGATCAGCACCACGTGGTCGTCCGCATGGCCGGGCGTGTGGAGCGCGCGCAGACGCAGCGAGCCGACCTCCAGCACGTCGCCGTCACCCAGGCGGCGTCCGGCGTTCGGCGCGAAGGCAGCGAGCGGAGCGCCGGTGAGCCGGCGCGCCTCCTGGTTGCCGTTGGTATGATCGGCATGCCCGTGCGTGTTGACGACGTAGCTCACCGTCAGGCCCTGCGCAGCCGCCCGCTCGACCACCGCCGCCGGGTCGAACGACGGGTCGACGATCGCCGCCGCCTTGGCGTCTCGGTCGCCGACCAGATAGGCGAAGTTCCGGTCCCCGCCGGTCCGTATCTGTTCCAGGATCAGTCGCATCGCGCCCCCGTCCGATTATGGCACACTGGGCGCGGCGGTTGCACGATGCGGCCGCGCAGGAGGAGCACATGTTGAAGGTTGGGATCGTCGGCCTGGGCGGCATCTCCCATTCCCATCTGCAGGCGATCGCCACGCTCGATGACGTCGAGGTGGCGGCCGTGGCGGACCTGCTGGAGGAGCCGCGCGCCCGGATCATGCGGGAGTACGGCGTCGCCAAGGGCTACGCCTCGCACGCCGAGCTGCTGCAGGATGACGAGATCGAGGCGGTCGCCATCACCCTGGGGCACCAGCTCCACCACCGGCTCACGGTCGACGCCTGCCGAGCCGGCAAGCACGTGATGGTGGAAAAGCCGATGGCGCTCGACCTCCGGCAGTGTGACGAGATGGTCGCCGCCGCCGAGGAAGCCGGCGTGAAGCTGATGGTCGGCCTGACCCAGCACTTCGGAGGGCCGGCGATGAAGGCCAAGGAGATCCTGGACTCGGGCGAGATCGGGCCGCTGGTCACCGCGGTCAACTACATGTGCAAGAACTGGAACTACTCGGGGCGGCGGCCGCAGTACCGCAGCCGCTTCCACGGCGGCGGCATGTGGATGACCAACGGCGTTCACGTCGTCGATCGGCTGACCTGGATGATGGCCTCACAGGCGGTGTCGGTGTCGGCGGCGATCGGCACCCGCGCGCACTACCAGGCGGCCGACGATACGTCGACCGTCTTCATCCGCTACAAGAACGGCGCGGCCGGCATCGCCATCGCCGTGGCCTACGCCGACGGCGCGCCCCTGCACGACTGCGTCATGTACGGCACCCGCGGATCGCTGCGCGTCGGCCGCGACTCGGTGCAGATCGGCAAGGATGACCGGTGGACCGACGTTCCGTTCCGGGTCCCGCCGGCCGGCATGACCGAGCAGTGGCGAGCGTTCGTGGAGGCGATCCGTCTCGACGTCGAACCGCCCGCGCACGGCCAGTGGGCGCGCCACGTGATGGAGATACTGTTCGCGGCCGAGGAATCGGCCCTGACCGGGCGCGAGGTGATGCTGTCCGCCGGACCGGCGTGGGAGACGCAGCACGCCGGCGTCCCGGTCTCCATCCGCCACGGCTGGATCTGAGGCGCCCCATGGCCCTGACCACCTACGACGCGATCGTGATCGGCGCCGGCCAGGCCGGCCCCAGCCTGGCGGCGGCGTTCGCCGGCGCCGGCATGAGCACCGCCGTGATCGAGCGCCACCGCTTCGGCGGCACCTGCGTCAACGTCGGCTGCATCCCCACCAAGGCGCTGGTGGCCAGCGCCCGCGCCGCCCACGTGGCGCGCCGCGCCGCCGACTTCGGCGTGGTCATCGACGGCGGCGTCGGCGTCGACATGGCGCGCGTGAAGGCGCGCAAGGACGCGATCGCCGGCAAGTCGGAGCGGGGCGTCGAGCGGTGGCTCCGGTCGCTTCCGAACTGCGCGGTCTACCGCGGGCACGCGCGCTTCAAGGCCGCGCACCGCGTCCGCGTGGGCGGCGATCTGCTGGCGGCCGAGCGCATCTTCATCGACGTGGGGGCGCGCGCCGCCGTGCCGCCGCTGCCGGGGCTCGACCGGGTCGACTACCTGACCAACTCGACCATATTGGACCTGGAGGTCCTGCCGGAGCACCTGATCATCGTCGGCGGCGGCTACGTCGGACTGGAGTTCGCGCAGATGTACCGGCGCTTCGGGAGCCGGGTGACGCTGATCGAGACCGGCGACCGGCTGATCAAGCGGGAGTCGCCCGACGTATCCGCGGCGGTGACCGGTATCCTGGAAGGCGAGGGCGTCGACGTGCGCCTGAACGCCCGCTGCATCGGCGTCGACGGACAGCCCGGCTCGGTCACGGTCAGCCTGGATTGCCGCAGCGGCGCCCCCGAGGTGGCCGGCTCGCACCTGCTGCTGGCGGCCGGCCGGCGGCCCAACACCGACGACCTGGGCCTGGAAGCGGCCGGCATCGAGGTCGACCGGCGGGGCCTCATCCCGGTCGACGACCGGCTGCAGACCGCCGTGCCCGGCGTGTGGGCGCTCGGCGAATGCAACGGCCGCGGCGCGTTCACGCACACCGCCTACAACGACTACGAGATCGTCGCCGCCAACCTCCTGCACGGCGACCCGCGGAGCGTCGCCGACCGTATCGACTGCTACGCGCTCCACATCGACCCGCCGCTCGGGCGCGCCGGCATGACCGAGCGGCAGGTCCGGGAATCGGGCCGGCCCGCCCTGATCGCCACGCGGCCTATGACCCGCGTGGGCCGCGCCGTGGAGAAGGGCGAGACGCAGGGATTCATGAAGGTGCTGGTCGACCGCGAAACCGACCGCATCCTGGGCGCCGCCATCCTGGGCGTAGGCGGCGACGAGGTGATCCACTCGATCCTGGACGTGATGTACGCCAAGGCGCCGTATACCGTGATCCGGCGCGCGGTGCACGTTCACCCGACCGTCGCGGAGCTGATCCCGACGATGCTGGCGGATCTCAAGCCCCTGGGAGGCTGACCATGTGGACCGAACGACAACTCGCCGCGTACCGCCGGGACGGTTTTCTGGTGCAGCGCGGCCTGATCCCGCAGGACCGGATCGAGGCGTTGCGCGCCGCCGCCGACGCAGCGATGGCGGAGACCGCCGACCATCCGCCCGAGGTGCACGTGGTGCGCGAGAAGAGCGGCCCGGTCCGGTCGGTGTTCTGCGCCCACCGCAGCATCGGGCCGTTCCGGGACCTGTGCCGGTCGGCGCCGATCGCCGGGCCGATCAAGCAGATCTTCGGGAACGACGCCTACGTCTTCCACAGCAAGCTGAACTACAAGGAGTCCTTCGAGGGCACGGTGTGGCTCTGGCACCAGGACTACGGGTACTGGCGCTACGACGGCGTCGACGACCGCATGGCCTCGGCGCTGGTGATGCTCGGCCCGAACACGCGCCAGAACGGCTGCGTGATGCTGGTCAGGGGCTCGCACCGCTGGGGCGTGCTGGACCACTACAGCGACGAAGTCACCACCAGCTACAAGCAGTGGTGCATCACGCCGGAGGCGCTGCGCGAGCGCATCACCGACGAGGCGATGATCATCCCGATCGAGGGCGGCGCCGGCGACGTCTGCTTCTTCGACTGCCGGATCGTGCACGGCTCGAACCACAATCTTTCCCCGGCCAAGCGCTACAGCCTGATCTACGCCTTCGCGGCGATCGACAACGTGCCGGCCGGCGTGGAGAACCCGCGCCCGGACTGGGTCGTGGCGCGTCAGTTCGAGCCGGTCACCGCCGGAATCCCCGCGTCGGCGGCTCAGTAGGGCCGGCCGGTAGTGGCCGGCGGCCCGACCGCATGACATACGCCGTCCTTTCCGACATCCACGCACCTGGAAGCGTTGCAGGCAGTCGAAGCGGCACTGGACGCACGACCGAGCGACGTCGACGCCTGTCTGATCCTGGGCGATCTGGTCGGCTACAACGCCGACCCCGCGGCGTGTCTGCAGCGCAGCCTGCAGATCGCTAACTGCTGCATCCGCGGTAACCACGACAAGGTGGTGGCAGGCATCTCCAGCGATCGCGACTTCAACGACGTAGCGCAGGCGGCGGCGCGCCGTCACCGGCAGATGCTGTCGAGCGCCGATCTGGAACGGCTGCGCGCGCTCCCGCAGGGGCCGGTGCAGGCCGCGCCGGGCATCGTACTGTGCCACGGCTCGCCCGACAACGAAGACCTCTACCTGATCGACGACTACGACGCGCGGGTGTCGTTCCAGGTGCTGGACGATCGGTATCCCGGTTTCCGCGTCGGCTTCTACGGACACACCCACTGGTCGATGGTCATTCGACAGAAGCGGCCGGAACAGCCGGAGCGCGCGGTGAAGACGCCGGTCCAGGTCGACCGACTGGAGCACGGCGCTTCCTTGACACTCGACGACGCGAGCCGCTATCTGATCAATCCCGGTTCGGTCGGTCAGCCGCGCGACGGCAACCCGGACGCCGCGTTCGGCGTGATGGACGCCGAACGGAACCGCTACACGCAATACCGCGTGGCGTATCCGGTGGCCGAAGCGCAACGGAAGATACTCGCCCTCGGCCTGCCCGAAGCGCTCGCCGAGCGGCTGGCGGAAGGCCGATGAGCGACGGCCGCCCGCGCCGGCCGTCGTGACAGGGTTGGCCGCCGGCGCTTGATATGATAAGATAGGCCAAGGAGGAGAAGAAGTGAAGAGAATGATAGCAGCGGCTATGGCGGCCGTGTTCGGATTGGCAGTGTGCGGAGTTGTCAGTGCGCAAGAGGAACCGAAGACGGCCTACGTGGAAGCCAGCGCTGCCTTCGGATCAGTGTCTGGAACGACAACGATACTCGCCACCGTAGAGGCAGGGACCTTGACCGGTGAGTTCGGAGGAATACGAGCGAGTGTAGCGGTGTCGGCATCATCCACAGCGGTGTTGATTGCGTCCGTAGCCACAGTACATCTGACGGCTACCGTTTACAGCGACCTACCTTGGGTTGGCGGATTCAAGGGTTTCGTTGGAATCGGAGCCGGACCAGGTATAGAGATTAGGAGTGCAAGCACTGACGTATGGAAGGCGGTATTCCATGGCAAGGTCGGCTTGGAGAGAAGGCTATGGGATGGAATATCGGCAACGGTGGTCTATACGCCATCCATCCATACCGATTTTCAGAACTCGAGATGGGCACATAGCGTCATCCTGGGATTGCGGATGGACTTCTGATTCAATCTGATCATGCGAGACTGCTATATTAGGCTATCCGGAGATCGCTCAGCCGTAGAGGCCGGCGCCCAGGATATAAGCGCGGCCGTCGATCGACACGCGGCGGACGAAGGACGCCTTGGGCTCGATGGCGCCCGAGGCCGGGTTGCGCCGCTGGTAGTAGACGTACCCTTCGCCGTAGTCCCGCAGGATGCGCTGCATCTCCCGCACGTGCACGGTGTCGCCCCGGTACTTCCCGCGCAATCCCGGGTCCCCGGCGTTGGAGATCGTCACCAGCGTCTCCAGGTCGAGCAGGAACAGGTAGGTGGGACCGGAGCGCCAGCGCGGCTCCGTCTCGAACTCGGCCAGCGCGGCCAACCCCTGCCGCCGCAGGTGCTCGGCCGCGCAGGTCACGAACCGTTCCACGTCCTCCTCCGCGGCGACCAGCGCCGCCCGCACGCGGTCCGCCGGGCACGCGCCCGGGGCGTCCAGCGGATAGGCGCCGGCGCCGAAGTAGAGCCGCTCGCCGTCGACCGCGATCGCCGTGACGTAGGAGACTTTGGGTTCCTCGACGCCGGAGTTGCGGTTGCGGTTGCCGTAGTAGACGTAGCCCGACCCGTAGTCGCGCGCCACGCGGGCGATGTCCCGGACGTAGTGGTGACCGTTGGAGTCCCGCTGGCCGGAGAGATCCGTGCCCGGCGCGACGTCCGAGCCGGCGACGAAGCGGACGGCGGTGCCGCTGATATCCCCGGCGAACAGGTACATGGAGCCGTCCATCCAGGCTCGGTCGGTCTGGAAGTCCTCCACCGCCTGCTCCCATCCCGCCGCGTCGACGTGGGCGAGCGCGCACCGGACGAAACGCTTGAGCTGGTGGCGGGTCTGGATCGCGTCCAGCGGCTCCCCGGAGGCGTCGCACGGCGTCTGCGCGACGGCGGGCGCAGCCGCCGAGGCCAGCAGCAGCAACGCGGCAAGGACCGCAAGGGCGGGACGGAGCGCCCCGCGGGCAGGAACGGGTCGGTTCATGGCGCCATGCTACCGGCTCGATTCGGCTCGACGCCGAGCGACTCCATCACCACCTGCAACGCGCGCTCCGCATCGATCCGGCATGCCACGTTCGCGTTGGCGGGATCGCCGCGCAGGCCGCGGCGCCGGTCGACCACGGTCATGCCCCGCGTCAGCGTTCCGTCGAGCTCGACGCTCACGGCGCGCGGCGAGGTTTCGATCAGTTCGGGATGGGTCACCGCCAGCACGGCGCACGGATCGTGCAGCGCCGCCTCCCGGAACCCGGTGAGGCGTTCGAGCCGTCCGTGCAGATCGTCGAATATCTCCCCGGCAAAGCTGGCGACCGGCGTTCCCGCCGCGCGCAGCAGCGCCGCCGTCGAGCCGGTCGTCATGACCTGATGGGTGAGGTTGAGCCCGCACATGGTGATCCGCGCGCCCGAGCGAAACACCCGGTCGGCCGCTTCGGGATCGGCGTACACGTTGAACTCGGCGGCCGGCGTCACGTTGCCGACGTCCGTGCTCCCTCCCATGAGCGAAATACCTGCGATCCGCTGCACCCAACCGGGGTCGCGGTCGATCGCCAGCGCCACGTTGGTCAGCGGCCCCAGCGCCACCACCGACACGTCCGGCGCGGCGGCGTCCAGCAGGAACTCCACCGCGTCGTCGCCGGCCGCCGCCTTGTCGTGCGCCACGCGCGTCACGTCGCCCAGGCCCGATTCGCCGTGCACGTGCGGCGCGTGCCGCGGTTCACCCGCCAGCGGCCGCGCCGCGCCCGCGTAGACCGGCGTATCTACGCCGAGCACCGCCGTGACCAGCAACGCATTGGCGGTCGTCGCCGGCAGCGGGACGTTGCCGCCGGCAGTGGTGATGCCGGCCACCTGCGCGTGCCGGTGCGCCAACACCAGCGCGATCGCATCGTCGTGGCCGGGGTCGCAGTCGATGATCATGCGCCGCATACGGCGGCCGGACATTGGCACCGTTCGGCGCCTAGGGTCAAGGTCGGTAGTCGAACAACCGCCGGGCGTTCTCGCCAAGTATCGCCGCCCGTTCCGCGTCGGTCAGCCAATCGAAGCCCTCCCGCACCAGGCGCAGCTCGCCGGCCAGCGGCGGCCAGCCGTGCGCGCGGCGATGACGGCCGGGAAAGCCGGTGCCCCACAGGCACCGCTCGACGCCGAACGCATCGATCGCCCGCTCGATCGCTCCGTGCAGGTCGCGATACGGAAACGCCTCGGCCGAGCGGCCGTGGACGTCGGAGATCGTCACGTAGACGTTGTCATATTCCGCCAGGCGCAGGACCGGCTCGTAGCCGCGCCAGCCGTCCGCGGCCATCTGCGGCTGCGGATACATCAGGTGGTCGATGATCCACGTGATGCCCGGATAGCGGCGCGCGGCGGCCGCGAGTTGATGCGCGTTCGGCACGTGGTTGTGGACCTTGACGACCGCCTCCCGGCGCTCGATCTCCGCCAGCAGCCGCGCGGCGGGCGGCGCGGTGAGTATCTCGACGTGCGGATAGTAGTCCGGATGGAAGCGGAAGCCCCGCATCGAGAAGACGTCGATCCAGCGGTGCACCCGCTCGACCACGCGGCGCGCATCCGGATCGAGCGGGTCGATCAGTCCGATCGAGCGGAGGCGCCGGGGATACCGCATCGCGGCCGCGGCCACGTAGGTGTTGTCCCAGGTCGACCAACTGGTCTGCACCAACACCGCGGCGTCGACCCCGTGGGCGTCCATCTCCTCGATCAGCGGCTCGACCGGCGCCGCTTCCTCGGGCAGGGCGTCGAACGCCGGCGCGGTCGGCCCGATCGGCGCGGCCGGCGGCATCTCCCACACGTGGACGTGGGTATCGACGATCATGGTCGTCGGCCTCCGATCATGGTCTGCGATCATGGTCCGCGGTCATGGTATAGTCAGCGCACACGCTGGTCACCTGCGGATGTTCGAAGAGAAGACCGATCGCATCTCACGTGCCGGCGCCGGCGCGGCGCCCGTGATCTTCAACGAGTGGCAGGATGCCGACGGACGCATCCGCGATCACTACGCCCCCATGGCGCAGACCGCCGCAACACTCGGCTACGACGAGCTGAGCCGGCGCTGGGAGGATGGAGCTCGCCAGGTCGGACTGGACGCGTTCACGTTCTACCTCGACCCCAAGCGGTTCCGGCCCACGCCGGCGGACTGGATTCCGCGCGTCGTGCCGCGCGATCACTGGCAGGCGATCTCCGCCGGCGTGGCGCAGCGGCTCAAGGCGATCAACCGGTTCCTGGTAGACCTGTACGACCGCGGCCAGGACATCGTCCCGGAGGAGGTGGTCTACACGTCGCAGCACTTCTACCCCGACGTGCAGGGCTTCCGGCCGGCCCGCGACCTGTTCGTCCACATCTACGGCATCGATCTGGTCCACCTGGGCGACGGGCGGTACGCGGTGCTGGAAGACAATCTGCGCATCCCGTCCGGCATCAGCTACCAGCTCAAGACCGTGGAGCTGGCCGCGCGGGTGGTGCCGGAGCTTGCGGGCGGATACGACATTGCGCCCTACGCCATCCGCTCCGCCTATCTGGAGATGTTCCGGTCGCTCTGCGACTCCCCTTCCCCGGTATGCGTGCTGCTCACCGACGGGCGATACGGTTCGGCCTTCTTCGAGCACCGCTACCTTTCCGACCTGCTCGGCATCCCGCTGGTGGAGGGGGCCGACCTCTACGTGGGCCACGACGGGCGCGTCTACGCGCGCACGCTGGACGGCGACTTCGCCGTGGACCTGGTGTACCGGCGGGTCGAGGACCTGGAGATGTTCGTCCCCGGACTGCGCGAGGCGTACCTGGACCGCCGAGTGGTGCTGGTCAACGGCATCGGCACCGGCGTGGCGGACGACAAGCTCGTCTTCCTGTGGGTGCCGCGGATGATCGAGCGCTACCTCGGCGAGTCGCCGCTGCTGGAACAGGCGCCGAGCTACAACCTGCAGGATGCCGGCGACCGGCGCTACGTCCTGGAAAACCTGGAACGGATGGTGATCAAGGCGCGCCAGGGATACGGCGGCATCGGCGTCTTCGTCATGCCCGACCTGGGGCCCGCGTACAAGACGCGCGTGGCGCACAACATCCTGGAGAACCCGGAGCTGTTCATCGCCCAGGAGACGCTGGACTTTTCACAGCACGTGGTCTTGAATCGACGGACCGGCATGCTGGAGCCGCGACACGTCGACCTGCGGGTATTCGCCGTGCAGGCCGCCGACGGGAAGGTGACCGTATTCCCCGGCGGGCTGACCCGCGTGGCCCTGGAAGGCGGGCGCATCACCAACAACTCCTCGGGCGGACTGTGCAAACCGACGTGGGTGGTAGACTGACGGCGTCGTATCTCTATGCCGCCCACTACGGCTACTCCGACCGCGTCCTGCATAACGACAACCAGCTCCGCATCTTTCCGGCCGCCGGACCCGATCAGGAGCCGGTCGACCTGCAGCTCTGGACGCGGCCGCCGGGCAGCTCCGTGGAGTACCGCGATCGCTTCGGCAACCGCGTGCGGCGCGTCCGCATCGTCGTCCGGCACGACCGACTGATGGTCGCCACGGCGGGCCGCGTACGTCTGAGCGCCGAGGCGCCGGCGCCGGACGACGCGGCCGTCGCCGAGGTGACCGATCTGCCGGACGGCATCGACTTCGTGTTCCGGTCGCCGTTGGTCGATCCGGACGGCGTGGCGGACGCGGCGCAGCGGATCGCCGGCGGCGCCCGCTCGCTTGCGGAGGCGGTGCGCGCGACCGTCGACTGGGTCTACCGCAAGATCGCGTACCGTCGCGGCGCCACCGGCGTCGCCACCACCGCGGCGCAGGTGCTCGAGACCCGTGCGGGAGTGTGCCAGGACAAGACCCACCTGGCCCTGGGCATACTGCGTGCGCTGGGGATCCCCAGCCGCTACGTCAGCGGGCTGCTCACCGATCAGGTGGGAGAGACGCACGCCTGGCTGGAGGTGCTCCACCCCCGTGCGGGCTGGCTGGCGGCCGATCCCACGCGCGGCGTGCTCTTCCCTCCCGCGCGCGATTACGTAAAACTGGCCGTGGGCCGCGACTACTCGGACGTCTCGCCGATCTCCGGGTCGTTCCTGTCCAAAGGCGCCGCGACCGAGTGCGCGGCGATCTCCTCGGTGCGGTTTACCGATGCCGCGGCGGTGCTCGATGATGCGCTCGAGTTGCTGCAGACCGCGTACGTGGTCAGGAACGGCGACCGCCCGCCCAAGCGCGACCGTACGCCCTGAGAGCCGCCGACGCTTCGACGACGAAAGGAAAGGAACCACGCCATGGATGCCAGGACGATCTCACCGGGAACCGACCGCTGGCTGACCGACTCCCGGGTCTACAACCTGATCTGGCTGGGACGCTGGATCGAACGCGCGCAAAACGTCACCCGCGTGCTGCTGTGGGCGGCCGAGCACGAGGCGGCCGATGAGGACGTGCTCGGCATCGCGGCCGACATCCGCGGCATCTCGGTAGCAGCGGACGACTCGGCGCTGGAGGCGCTGCTGACCCGCGACAGCGGCGCGTCCCTGCGCGGCTGCCTGGAAGCGGCCCGCTACAACGCTACCCACGTGGCGCCGGTCGAGGTGATCCGCATCGTCGGCGCCGCCGTCGAAACGCTGAACCGGCACGATCCGGCGTCGCCGCCGGCCGACGTGGCAGCGCTGATGCGGAGCGTCCTGGGAACCCTCGACGAGCTGCACGCCGCGATCGAGGAAGCCTGGTTCCACTCCGACGCGCTCTCGGAGGAAGAGGTCTACCGCCGCTTCGTACAGCAACAGCAGCAGTAGTCCGCAGCGCGGCCGCTCGTCCGGCCGCGATCCCTATCCCTGCAGGAACAGGCCCGGCACGAAGAGATGGGGCAGGCCGGGGTGGTCGGGCATGACCCGTACCGTCACCCCTACCCGCCCCGTCTGGCGGCACACGGTCTCTGCCCGGTAGGTCGCCGACTCCCCGTGGCGTTCGACCAGCTCCATCGGCGTGCTCTGCCCGTCGACGATCTCGTCGTCGCCCGGTTGCGGATCGAGGCTCCCGGCCAGCGTGCCGTGATAGAGCGCGACCCGGACGTCGGACGGGTCGAGTTCGCCAAGCCGCACCCGCGCGGTGACCTCGAGCCGGTCGCCGACCTCCAGGGTCGGCGGATTGACGCTGTCGAGCTGCTCGACGGCGATCCCCGGCCAGTGATGTTCCAGCCGTTGCAGATGGTGGGCCAGATCGGCGGCGTCCCGGTAGCCGCTGTCGCGCAGCCGGCGCGCGTGCGCCAGGGCCGGCTCGTAGAAGGCGTCGTGATACTCGGCGACCATACGCTGGGCGCTGAAGTGCTCGCCTATCACCGTCATCGAGTGCCGCATCTTGGCGATCCACGCCCGCGGCAGGCCGTCGATGCCGCGGTCGTAGAACATCGGAACGACCATCTGCTCCAGCTCGGTGAAGACCGCGTCGGCCTCCAGCTCGTCCTGGATCTCCTCGTCGCGATAGGTCTCGCCCGACCCCACCGACCAGCCGAGGTCCGGGCTGTACGCCTCGTCCCACCAGCCGTCCAGGGTCGATACCATCAGCGATCCGTTGACCGACGCCTTCATGCCGCTGGTACCGCTCGCCTCCTGCGGGCGGCGTGGAAGGTTGAGCCACACGTCGCAGCCGGCGACCAGATAGCGCGCCACCCCGATGTCGTAGTCGTCCAGGAACACCAGCCGGCTCCGCAGGTCGTGCTCGGTCGCGAACTGCACGATGCTCCGGATCAGGTCCTTGCCGTGCTGGTCGTTGGGGTGGGACTTGCCGGAGAAGATGATCTGTACCGGCTGCTCGCGGCTCTGCAACATGCGCACCAGACGCTCCGGCCGCCGGAACAGCAGACTGGAGCGCTTGTAGCCGGCGAAGCGGCGCGCGAAGCCGATGGTGAGGGCATCCGGACGCAATGCCACCTCGGCGGCCCGAACATCGGCCTCCGCCGCCCCCTCGCGCCGCATCTGCGACACGATGCGCCGGCGGGCGAACCAGATCATCCGTTCCCGGCGCCGTTCGTGGGTCCGCCACAGTTCCTCGTCGGCGATATTGTCGACCTGCCGCCACACCGACACCTCCGGCGCGTGCTTGGCCACCGCCGGCCCCAGGTAGCGCACCAACAACTCCTGGATGTCATGGGAGATCCAGCTCCGCAGATGCACGCCGTTGGTGATGTGCCGAATCGGCACCTCGTCGGCCGGCACGCCCGGCCACAGGCCGCGCCACATGCGCCGCGAGACGCGGCCGTGCAGCCGGCTGACGCCGTTGCAGTGCGCGGCCAGACGCAGCGCCAGCGGCGTGAGCCCGAACTGCCCGTACGCGTCGCTGCCGTCCCCGATCCGGCCCAACGCCAGAAACGCATGCTCGTCGAGCCCGAGCGCCGAGCGCAGCGCGCCCGCCTGATCGAGCACCAGATGGTCGTCGAAGGTCTCGTTTCCGGCCGGAACCGGCGTGTGGGTCGTGAACACGGTCGTGCTCCACACCGCCTGCCGCGCCGCCGCGTAGCTCAGACCATGATCGTGCATCAGGGCGCGCACCCGCTCCAGGGCCAGGAACGCCGAATGGCCCTCGTTCATGTGGGTGACCGCCACCGGGACGTCCAGCGCCCGCAACGCCCGTATGCCGCCGATGCCCAGCAGCAGCTCCTGCCGGAGGCGCATGCGGCGATCGGAAGCGTACAGTTGACCGGCGACGTGGCGCATCGACGGATCGTTGGCGTCGATGTCGGTGTCGAGCAGATAGAGCGTCACCCGCCCGACGCGCGTGCGCCATATGCACGCGTGCGCCGTCTCCGCGCCCAGCTCCACGGCGACGGTCACGGGAGCGCCGTCGTCGGACGTGCACCGGGTGAGCGGCATGTTGTAGAAGTCGTTGGCCGGATAGCTTTCGAGCTGATGGCCGTCCATGGTGACGCGCTGGCGGAAGTACCCGGTGCGATACAGCAGTCCGACGGCCACGACCGGCAGCCCCAGGTCGGAGCAACTCTTCAGGTGGTCGCCCGCCAGCACGCCAAGACCGCCGGAGTAGATCGGCAGCGTGGTGTCGAGTCCGAACTCCAGGGAGAAATAGGCGACCATCGCGTCGCGGGGACCGCCGTACCACGGCTCCGCGTTCAGATAGTCATGGTAATCGGCGATGACGCGGTCCATGTGCGCCAGGAACGCCTTGTCCCGCTCCAACTCCAGGAGCCGCTCCTGCGGCACCTGACTGAGCAGCCGCAGGGGGCTCTGCTGCGCCTGCTGCCACGCCTCATTGCCGAACCGCATGAACAGGCGAATGGCGTCGAAGTGCCAGGTGATCCAGAAGTCGTGGGCCAGCTCGGCCAGGGGCGCCAGACGCTCCGGAAGGTGGGGCTTTACGGTGAAGGTGAGTCGACGTGCCATCCTGGTGACCTGCGGCGCGCCGTTGCCGGCGCCCACCCGCAGTAGAGCCTGGAATCCGGCGCGCCGTCAACCGGTCTGGCGTCCCT
Organism: Spirochaetia bacterium; assembly: GCA_965203515.1. Lineage (GTDB taxonomy): Bacteria > Spirochaetota > Spirochaetia > SZUA-6 > Bin103 > CATQHW01. The sequence continues at coordinate 842,872 of OZ241907.1, read as the reverse complement.
GCCCCGGCTGGTGCTACCCATTGGGCTACGGTGCACCGCTCTTCCCCGGCGCTCGCCACCCGACGCGGCCGACCGGAGCCGCTTGGCGCGACCGTGCTCGACGGCGCCACGCAGTTCGCGGTGTTCAGCCGCCACGCTACCGCGGTGACCCTGCTGCTGTTCGACGATGCGGGCAGCGACCGTCCGAGTGCGAGCGTTCCGCTGCACCGCACCGGGGACGTGTGGCACGTCGTCGCGGACGGCGTCGGCCCCGGCCACGCCTACCTGTACCAAGTGGACGGCCCCTCGGACCCGGCGGCCGGTCACCGCTTCGACCCGGCCGCCCTGCTGTTCGATCCCTACGCCAGGGCGTTCACCGGCGCGCTCCCCCCGCGGCTGCGCGCCCTGGAGCTGCCCGCTCCCGGTCCGCGCTGCCTGGTGGTGGACGACGCGTTCGACTGGGGCGGCGAACGGGCGCCGCGCCACCCGCTTGCGCGCACGGTGATCTACGAAACGCACGTGCGCGGCTTCACCGTGCACCCTTCTTCCGGAGTCGACCACCCCGGCACCTTTCGCGGCCTTGCCGAGCGCATCCCGTACCTGCAAGAGCTGGGCGTGACCGCGGTCGAGCTGCTGCCCGTCACCGAGTCGGACGAGTACGCGCCCGCCTCGGCGGCGGGTGAGCCGCTGGTCAACTACTGGGGCTACAACCCGATAGGTCTGTTCGCCCCCAAGCGCCGCTACGGCTCGGGCGAGGAGCCGGGCAGCCAGGTGACCGACTTCAAGCGCATGGTCCGGGAGCTGCACGCCGCCGGCATCGAAGTGATCCTGGACATGGTGTTCAACCACTCGCCGGAGGGCGGCGCCGACGGCCCCACCGTCTCCTACCGGGGCCTCGACAACAGCATCTACTATCTGCTCGACCCCGAGGAGCCGAGCCGCTATCTCGACTTCACCGGCTGCCACAACACCCTCAACTGCAACCATCCGGTGGTACGGCAGCTGATCATCGACTGCCTCCACTACTGGACCGTGGAGATGCACGTCGACGGCTTCCGCTTCGACCTCGCCTCGGTGCTCGGACGCGACCGCGCCGGCAACCTGAGCGCCAATACACCGATCCTGGAGCGGATCGGCGAGGACCCGGTACTGCGCGACACCAAGATCATCGCCGAGGCGTGGGACGCCGCCGGCGCCTATCAGGTCGGCCAGTTTCCCGGCGAGCGGTGGGCGGAGCTCAACGACCGGTTCCGCGACGACGTCCGCCGCTTCTGGCGCGGCGACGGCAGCGCCGCCGCGCTCGCCACCCGGTTGACCGGGAGCGCCGACCTCTATCGGGACGACGGCCGCCGGCCCTTCCACAGCGTCAACTTCGTCACCTGCCACGACGGGTTCACCCTCAGGGACCTGGTCAGCTACGCCGCCAAGCACAACGCCGCGAACGGCGAGGACAACCGGGACGGCAGCGATTACAACCTCAGCGCCAACTACGGGGTGGAGGGACCTGCCGACGACCCGGAGATCCACGCCGCGCGGCTGCGCCAGAGCAAGAACCTGCTGGCCACGCTGTTCCTCTCGCTCGGCACCCCGATGCTCCTGGGGGGGGACGAGATGGGGCGCACGCAGGGCGGCAACAACAACGCCTACTGCCAGGACAACGAGGTCTCCTGGTACGACTGGACGTTGCGCGCGAGCAACGCCGAGCTGGTCCGGTTCTGCCGCGGGCTGATCGCGCTGCGCGCCCGCCATGCCGCCCTGCGGCGCGGCGCCTTCTACGATGAGCACGGTTCCGACATACGCTGGCTCGACGCCCGCGGCGCGCCGCCCGACTGGAGCAGCCAAGAGCCGCGGCTGGCCGCATGCGTGCGGGACGACGCCGGCGCTCTCTACCTGATCCTCAACGCGGACACCGCCCCGTGTCAGTTCGCGGTGCCGGCCGCTCCCGGCGGCGGAACCTGGCGGCGGGCGATCGACACCGCGCTGCCGGCGCCGCACGACGTCTGCGATTTCGATGCGGCCGTGCCGGTCGTCCCCCAGGAGGCGTATCTGGCGGCGCCGCGGACCCTGGCGCTGCTGGCCGCCGCGGGCCGCGAATCACGGTAGGTCGGCCGCCGGAATCGTCTCCTGCAGCGCGTGCAGCTCCTCCTGGTAGCGCCGCGCGGCGCTGTCCCAGTACACGATGCTGCGCCGTGCGTTACCGCGCGCGCGCCGGATCTGGTCGGCCGTGGCGTGGCGCAGGAACCAGGTGCAGCGCGCCATGGCGTCCAGGAATGCGTCCGGCCGGTAGTCGCCGAACAGCACGCCGCAGCCGCTCACGGACGAGCCGCGGAGCTGGAGCGGCGGCACCGTGTCGCGCAGGCCGCCCGTGGCGTGCGCGACCACCAGGCAGCCGCAGCTCATCGCCTCCAACTGCGAAATGCCGCCCGGCTCGAACTGCGAAGGCATCAGAAAGGCGTCGGCAGCCAGCAGCGGCAGGCTGATCTCCTGATAGCCGATGCGGGCGGCGACCGCCCCCGGGTAGTACTCCATCAGGGCGTGCATCCCGGCCGCGAGCTCCTCGGCGCGGTGGTCGTTGGGCGCAATCGGCCCGCCCAGGATCGCCTGGACTCCGAGGGTGCGAAAGATGCCCTCGGAAGCCTCCAACACGATCTGAAACCCCTTCTGGTCGCTGATCCGATGGATCATCACGTAGAGCACCTGATCCGGGTCCACGGTCAGGCCGTATTCGATCTGCGCCAACAGCTTGGTGCGCATGCGGGTGACCTCGTCACGGCGGCCCTGGCTGGCAAACCGGACCGCCTGCGTATCCGCCGCGAGCAGCTCCGGGAAGCGCCGTTCGAGCTTGGCGCGCAGCAGCGGGTCCTCCGCGATGCGCGCGCGCAGCCGCGGGGACCGCTGCTCGACCAACCCGGAACGGCGCAGCCGCTGCAGGACGCCGCGTCTGAATCCGCGCGCGATGCCGTTGTTGATCCCGACCACGTCGTGCAGCAGCGGCTCCAGACCGTCGCAGTTCTGCTCGATCTGGTGCGCGTAGGTGGGGCTCACGGTAAAGACTCGATCCGCGAAGCGGATGCCGGCCGCCATCAGGTTGAACAGGCGCTCGTCGTGCGGGTCGGTGAACTGCGCGGCGTGGTGGCCGGGCAGGTTGAAGAGGCCGAACAGATCGGCGCCGCCCTCGTAGCGGCCGTAGCAGTCGAAGTACTGCCAGCCGCCGTTGTGGATGACGTGCACGAAGCTGGTCCGCGCAAAGACGCCGGCGTAGTGCGGGTCGGCGCGCACGACGCCGCTGAGCAGTCCGGCTGCGGCGTCGTTGGTCGCGACCGCCAGCGGCTCCAGGCGGAAGCGGGCGATCACCTCCGCGGCAGCGCGCGCCAAGCCCAGGCGTCGGCGGATCCGCTCGTTGGAGCGATAGCCCCAGTACAGCCCGTCGAACAGCTCGTGATGGTCGAGCAGGTAGTAGGTCACGCCGTCGACCACGCCGCCGTGCACGCCGGCCTCGTACTGCGCGCCGCCGATCTGGAACTGGACGTTGACGCCGGTGTAGGTGATGCCGTAGCGCTCGATCGCGTCCCGCATCTTGGCGACCGAGCGCGGGTCGCCGGCGCGGTACAGCGGCGTGATGACGTACAGGCGTTCCCCCAACCGGGCCAGCTCGCGCGGCAGCTCGCAGGTGACGTTGGCAAGGCCGCCGCTCTTGGAGAACGGCTCCGCCTCCGCGGACACGAACACCACCGCGCGGCCGCGCATCCGCTCCAGCACCTGGGCCAGCAGTCGATCGCCCGGCGAACGGTCGCTCCGCGGGGCGTCGAGCGCGGCCGCGCGCAGCCGGCCGATGCCGGCGTCGCGCCCTGTTCTGCCTTCCCGGTGCGCGTGATACAGAACCCGCTTCAGTCCGGCGGCGACCGCGTCGTGCTCGGCGGCTTCGTAGAGCGGCAGCAGCTGCTCGTCCAGGAAACGGGCCAGCCCGCCGGGGCCGGCCGCGGCGCCGACCACCTCCCGATACGCGAACGAGGCGGCCAGCCGCTCGCGTGAAGACGCCCCCAGGCGGTCGAAAGAATCGCGCAGGAACCGCGCATAATCGGGACCTTCCGCGCCGGCTCCTTCGTCGGCGATGCGGTCGATGCGCAGCAGCTTCACCCGCTGTGTGTAGCTCACCGACGTGGTGAGCATCGAGGCGGCCAGCTCCTCGCCGGTGTAATGGGCGTAGCGATCGGTGACCGGCGAATAGGTGGGATCGACTACCACGTAGCGGGCCGCCGGATCGATCGAGCCGGCGGCCGAGCGCATGTCGACGCTCACCGTGGCGCTGTCGGCGGCGAAGCTGCAGACCGCCAGCCAGAAGCCCTGCGGCGCCGGCTTGATCGCCGCCGCCACCTGCCGGTGGTCGGTGGGCACCAGCGTGCCGCGGCCGGGATTGCGGCGGTGAAAGTCGTACACGTCGCGGAAGATGCGCTCCACGCTCCGGTCCGCGGCGCTGTCGAACCGGTTCCAATCGACGTAGATGTTGTCCGGAAAGATCTTCCACGCCTCGCCCTCGGCGTTCCCCTCGAAATCCATCACCACGTTGCCCAGGAACGAGGTCAACGTGAGCACGGGGCGCAGATTGGCGCGTCCGAAGGTATCGACCGGCCGGCGTTCGTCGTGATTGCCGAACATCCCGATCAGCTCCGTGCCGGGCGGCAGCGCGCCCCGGTAGTGCCGCTCGTACAGATGGTATATCTCGCCGACCGTGGAGGCGCCCTGCGCCACCCGCTCGAAGATCTTGAACAACGACGAGTTGTACGGGACTATGCCGAGCCGGCTGAGATACTGCTCGCGGCCCCAGTAGGCTTCTGCGAGGTGGAGGTAGAATTCCTTGCCAACGGCATGCGCGGCCCGCTCCATCTCACGCATCAGCAGGTAGTGCATCGGACTGCAGATCAGGTCGCGGCATGCCGAATCGAAGAACCCGGTGGTCACGTAGTGGTCGTCGACCCGGTCGTTGACCACGATGGTGCCCTCGACCTGCTCTTCGTCCGAACGGGGGCCGGAAGGCAGCACCGGGGTGTTGTCGCGCTTCATCATGATCGGCAGCGCGTGCGCGATGTCGCAGCGCACGCCGTCCACGTCGAAGCGCTCGATCAGGCTCCGCACCGAATCGGCCAGCCACTCCCAGACCGACAGCCGCCGGTAGTTGAGCAGCACGCCGTCGTTCCAGCTCCCGTAGCGGCCGTCGGTGCTGGCGCGCGGGACCAGGACGCCCGCTTCGTCGAAGCAGCGCACGAGCTCCGTTTCCGCCAGGTCATGCACCCGCCGATTGAGATGCGGGATCACGTCGACCAGGACCTTCATCTCCAGATCGTGAGCGGCGGCGACCAGGGCGCGCAGGCCGTCGTTGCCGCCGAGCGACGGTTCCATCTCGACCAGGCTCTCCGGCGCGAACGGCGAAGGTGAGGTGGCGTGGCGCGTCCAGTCCTCCCGGTTGCCGCCGCGCTTCTGCGCTCCCAGGACGTAGATGGCGGTGAATCCATAGCTCCGCTTGATCTGCGGCAGATGGGCGGCGATATCCGCGAACGTGCCCAGCCGGATGACCTGACCATGCTCGTTGTAGACCAGGCCGGGGTGCTCGCCGTCGGTCCAGTAGGCGCGGGTATGTCCGTGAATGTCGGGAAATATCTGCAGCACCAGCTCGCCGCGCAGGTCGGGGATCACGTTGATGCGTCCGCTGCAGTCGGCATCCGGCACCCATTCGCGGCGGCCGTTGCGGTACTCCCGCGCTACGCAGTAGTCGTAGTGGCCCAGATCGTCGAACCGGTAGGCGGCGGTCAGGGCCGCGCCGGGCGCCGTGCGGGCCAGCTCGATATCGACGTAGTCCAGGTCCGCTTCGCTCGGAAACCGGTGGTGGCCGCGGCTGCGGTAGATGCGCAACCGGTGCCGGCTGCGGCCGCGCGGAAGGTCGAAGCTGAAGCGATGCGTCGCGCCGCGCGGCACGTTCACGAACGTGCGCGCCAACGGCGCGGCGAACTCCTTGGGAGCGAGCATCCGCTCCAGCAGCAGGTTGGCGTGGCTGCGTACTTCGTCCAGGTCGTGGCCGGAGGCGGCCACCAGCACCCGCATCACCTCACGGCGGACCGCTTCGCTGCCGTGCGCCTTCGCGCGCCGGGCGACGCGCTCCAGACTGCGCATGGCCGACACGCAGACCGCGACGTCGAAATCGAGCGGGGAATCGGCGCGCCGCGCGTTCAACCGGCGCAAGGCCGCCTGCCGCTGCGCCCGCCCAAAGCGCATCGGGCGCCGCTGCGGTCCCGGATCGGAACCGGCCGGGATCAGGCCGGCGGCCGGACGGCGCAGAACGCCGAACAGGCGCTCCAGCCGCTCGCGGCTCGACGCGTCCAGCGATACCACGTGGGAGTAGCCGGTCTCGATCGCCCGCTCCTCCAGGAACAGGATGAGCACCAGCTCCGGCGGCAGCGCGCCGCCGCGATCGATCTGCTCGGCGGCGAGCAGGTCGAACAGGCGGAGCCCGAGGTAGATCGTCGGCTGGCGGAGCTCGAGCGGTCCCTGCCCCACACGCGCGACGACGCCCCGTTCCTCCTCTTCGTAGAGGCAGGTCGCCCCCGGCGCTTCGCGAATCAACACGAACCGACGCCGTTGCAGGGATCGACCGGCATCGCCGCCGGTCGCCGCGATCGCTTCGTGCGTGAGGCGGACGGCGGCGTCCAGGCGCTCCATCAGCCGCGCATCGCGGTGCAGGCGATCGGCCGTGGTCGGGCTCCGGGTCGCGGCCGCCACCGCGTCGGCACGGACCGCGGCGGTCATCTCGGCGCGCCGCTCCCGGCCCGCAGCGCTCCAGTCAGGACGCGGCAGGAAGGGAAACGCGCGCTGCTCGGCGAACGCGCGGCCCACCGCCTGCCGCGCCGCCGTCTGGTCGATGCCGGCCGCGGTCAGCGGCGCCGTCAGACACCCGCCGATGCCGGCGACTACCGGTTCTTCCGGCATCACGCGGCTCCCGCGGGGTGAGATTCCCGGACGCGCACGGCCCCCGCAGGATAGCCTGCCCCCGAACCGCCGGCCAACTCGGGTAGGATGCGTCCATGCAGAGCGCGACCGGAACTCTCGCCGCGGCGTCCCTCCTGCTGTGCGCCGCCGCTGCCGCCGAGCCGATCAAGGTCGGCGTGTTGTTGCCCTCGTCGGGCGTCTACGCCGGACTCGGCAACGACCAGGCGCTCGGCCTGGAGCTCGGCTTCGACGATTTCGGCCGCGAGGTGGCCGGACGCCCCATCGAGCTGATCTACGCCGACACGGAATCGAAGCCCGGTATCGGCTTGGGGCAGACCAAACGGCTGGTCCTGAGAGACCGGGTGGACGTCCTGGTCGGCATCATCTCTTCCGCGGTCGCCGCCGCCGTGCGCGACTTCGTGCACGACGCGGAGGTGCCGCTGATCGTGTCCAACGCCGGCAACGACGATCTCACCGGAGCGCGGTGCAGCCCGTGGGTGCTGCGCACCTCCTTCTCCAACTCACAGATCAGCCGCGAGATGGGGCCGTGGATGGCGGCCCGGGGCTACCGGAAGGTGTTTCTGATGGCGTTCGACTATGCGGCCGGACACCAGGCGATGGAGGCGTTTCGGGGCGGTTTCGTCGCCGCCGGCGGCACGATCGTCGGCGAGGAATACCCGCCGCTGGGAGAGACCGAGGACTTCGGCCCCTACCTTGCCAAGGTGAGGGCGGCCGACCCCGACGCGGTCTACGTCTTCTTCGCCGGCGGACCGGCGATCAAGTTCGTCAAGGAATGGGCCGCGTTCGGGCTGAAGGGTACGATCCAGCTTGCCGGCGCCGGCTGGCTCACCTCCGCGCTCTACGTCGACGCGCAGGGCCGGGACGCGGAGGGCGCTCTGGGCATCCTCAACTACCTGCCGTCGATCGATACGCCGGAGAACCGCGCCTTTCAGGAGCGGTTCCGGGAGCGGCACGACCGCGCCGCCTCCGAGTTCGGGGTCGCCGCCTACGACAGCGCCCGCCTCATCGTCCAGGCGCTCAGGACGACCGGCGGCGACACCGGCGACAAGGCATCCCTGGCCGCCGCGATGCGGGCGACCCGCTTCGACGGCCCGCGCGGTCCGTTCCGTATCGACCCGTCGACCAACAACGTGATCCAGAACGTCTACGTCTTCGAGGTGCGGGCGCAGGGAGACAGCGTGGCGGCGGTGGTCCGGGACGTGATCCCCGACGTGCAGGATCCGCCCAACGGCTGCGCGTTCTGATCCGACGCAGCGACCGTCAGGAGCCCGACGCCGCCGACTGCGGCGTCGCCGAGGCTTCGCTCGGGGTACCCGCGCCGACGGCGTTGCGGGCGCGTACCTGCACCTGATAGACGGCGCCGTTGGTCAGGCCGGCCAGCGCGTGGCTGGTCGTCTCGAAGGTGCTGCGGGCGATCGGTCTCCACCTTCGCCAGTCGCGCTCGCGGTCGGTGCGAACCCGGAACTCGTAGCCGATGATGCCGGAGTCGCCGGGATCGGCCCAGGCAAGCCTGATGGTGCGATTACCCCCCGTAGCGGTCAGATCGGCCGGAGCAGCGGGCGCACCCGGCACCGCCGCAGCGCCGGCGCTCGTCTCGGCGGCCTCGCGCGCCGGCGCCGGGACGGACGCGGCAGCGGTCCGGCCCGGCACGTCGATAGCCGCGGCGAACTTGACCCGCAGAATGCGGCGTACCGATTCGTTCAGGCGCTCCTCGCTCTCCAATCCGGAACGGACCAGACGGATCGCTTCCTGCACCAGCGGCAGTACGTCGCTCGCCCGGCCCGCCAGGATGATGTCGGCTCCGGCCGCGAAGCTGTTCCGAACGACGTCCGGCTCCTGCAGCGGCGGCGCCGGTTCCCCGATTTCGATCGCGTCGGTGATCACCACGCCGTCGAAGTCGAGCTGATCGCGCAACAGGCCGGTAGTGATCGCCGGCGAGACGCTGGCCGGCCGATCCGGGTCGAGGTCTTCGTACAGGATGTGCGCGGTCATGATGACGTCGACGCCGGCGTCGATCGCGGCGCTGAACGGCGCCAGGATCGACGAGCGTTCGGAACGCGTGAGCCGCACCACCGGCAGGCGTTCGTGCGAGTTGATCGCGGTCACGCCGTGGCCCGGAAAGTGCTTGGCCACCGGGATGATCCCGGCTCGATCGGCGCCGTGGACGTAGGCGCGCGCAAGGTCGGCGACCAATCCGGCGTCGGCGCCGAAGGAACGGTCGCCGATCACGGTCTCGTCGAGCTGGCCATACAGGTCGATAACCGGCCCCAGGTTCATGTTCACGCCGAGCCGCCGCAGCTCGACGCCGGTCACGTAGGCGGCAGCTTCGACGTAGTCGGGGTCGGCGTGCACGCCCTGGTGGAAGGCGGCCGGAAAGTGCGTCATCTCCGGCAACAGCACGCGGCTCACCCGCCCCCCTTCCTGGTCGGTGGCGATGAACAGCGGCACCGACGGGCTCGAAGCCTGCGCCATGCGCTGCAGGTCGCTTATCAGTTCCAGCATCTGCCCGTAGCTCTCGACGTTGCGCTCGATGAGGATCACGCCGCCGACGTGCGCCTGCTCGATGAGGGCGGCCGCCCGTTCCGAGCCGGCGGTACCGGGAATCCAGGTCATGAAGCGCTGGCCGACCTTCTGTTCGATCGTCATGCGCTGCAACAGATCGTCGATACGCGCATCGATCCGCGCCGCCATCACGTCCTCGGGCGACGGCGTCGGCTCGGAAGCCGGTCGGGCCATGCTCGCTTCGGTCGAGTCTGCGGATTCGGACGCGGGCAGCGCCGGCGCGGCGATCTCCGGCTGCGGAGCAGGCGACTCGGCCGTCATTTCCGGCGCCGAGCGGGCGGCGCTCCGCGGGGCTTCCAGCTCGCCGGGCGCAGTCGGCCGCATGTCCATACCGGGAGTTTCGGGAGGCGGCGTCGCGCAGCTCAGCGTCACCGCCACGACCAGCAGCACGGCCGCCGCGCGCGGCGCGTGACCGGCGGACGCGAATCGGGTAATGAGACAACGTAGCAAGATGCAACTCCTCCCGGCAGGCGGTCGCGCAGCCGTTCCCGGCCTGGCGCAACGCGAGCCCTACACTTTCCATCGGCACGACGGCGCCCCGAGCAAAGCGCAGCAGGCATAACCGTGCTCCTCGATCCCGGATTCCTGGTGGTTCAGACCCTCAACGGCCTGCAGCTAGCGGCGCTGCTGTTCCTGCTGTCGATCGGCCTGTCGGTGGTGTTCGGATTGATGAACTTCATCAATCTGGCGCACGGCACGCTGTTCATGGTGGGCGCCTACCTCGCCCTGAGCGCGGTCCGCGCCTTCGACTCGTTCTGGCTGGCGCTGCTGGTCGCCCCCGCCGGCGTCGCCGTGATCGGCGGCCTGCTCTACCTGGCCCTGTTGCGCCACCTGCAGCGCGCCGACCCGATGCGGCAGGTGCTGGTCACCTTCGGCCTGATCTTCATCGGCTTCGAGACGGTCGACATGGTGTGGGGCTCGCTGCCGCACGTCATCGAGGTGCCGGCGCTGCTGGCCGGCCGCAGCGCCGTGCTGGGGCAGGTCTACCCTACCTACCGCCTGTTCATCATCGCCCTCGGCGCGGCGGTCTTCCTGGCGCTGCACCTGGGGCTGGAGCGCACGCGCGCCGGCGCAGTGGTGCGGGCGGGCGTGGACGACCGCACCATGGTGGCGGCCCTCGGCATCGACGTGGGCCGCGTCTTCTTCCTGGTCTTCTGCCTGGGCTGCCTGCTGGCCGGGCTCGCCGGCGTGGTGGCGGCTCCGGTCTTCTCCATCGTTCCGGGAATGGACATGTCGGTGCTGATCCTGGCCCTCATCGTGGTGGTGCTGGGCGGTCCCGGCAGCCTCCGGGGCGCCGCGCTCGGCTCCCTGATCGTCGGCATCGCCGATACCTACGGTCAGGTGGTGGTGCCGGAGCTGGCGCGGGTGACGATCTACGCGCTGATGGCGGCCATCCTGCTCATCAAGCCGGCCGGCCTGCTGCCGCTTCGCGGCGGCCGGTGATGCGCTCCCGCGATCCCCTGCAGCTGCCGGCGGCGGCGCTGCTCGCCGCCGCCGCCGCCGCCGCCTGGTTCGGCGCCGACCACTTCGGCATGGAGCTGCTGGCCGAGATCGCGATCCTGGCGATCTTCGCCATGAGCCTCGATCTCCTGGTCGGAGTGGCCGGCATGGTCTCGCTGGGGCACGCCGGCTTCCTGGCGATCGGCGCCTACGCCACCGCCGCCGCCACGGTGCTCTGGGGCTGGCCGCCGGCCTCCGGGATCGCCTTGTCGGTGGCGACGGCGGCGGCGGTCGCCACCGTCGCCGGTATCTTCGCGGTGCGGCTCACCGGCGTGTTCTTCATCATGATCACCTTGGCGATCGGGCAGATGCTCCATGCCTGGTTCTTCAAGGCGCGGGCGTTCGGCGGCGACAATGGCATGGCCGGCACCCCGCGCTTCGATCTGACCCCGTTGGGCCTCGACAGCGGCGATCCGGGCGTGTTCGCCGCCGTCGCCCTGGCGGCGGCGGCGCTGGTCTATCTGGGGCTGCTGCTCCTCCGCCGCTCACCGTTCGGAATGATGCTCGCCGCCATCCACCGGAACGCCGGCCGCCTCGCCTCGCTGGGATGTCCGGTACGGCGCTACAAGCTGGCCGCGTTTGCCGCGGCGGGCGCGGTGGCCGGTCTGGCCGGCGCTCTGACCGCGCAACACACCGGTTTCGTGTCGCCCGATCTCGCCTTCTGGACGCTGTCGGGCGAGGCGCTGATCATCGTCATCCTCGGCGGCAGCGGCAGTCTGATCGGCGCCGCCGGCGGCGCCGCGCTGTTCGTGATCCTCCGCAACCGGCTGACCGACGGATCGTTCTGGACGGGCCTGTCGCTGCCGGCGGCGATGGCCGATCACTGGCAGCTCGTCATGGGACTGTTCTTCGTGGCCGTGGTGCTGGCGACGCGGGACGGCCTGTACGGACGCCTGACCTGGGTGATCGAGCGGGCGGCCGCGAAGCTGGCGGGCCGGAGGAGCCGGAGGTGACGGGCGCGCGCCGGCCACCCCGACCGCGGCGCCGGCGATGGGAGGAGCAGGACGTGACGGACGGCGCCCTGCACGTGCGCGACCTGTGCAAGGCGTTCGGGTCGCTGCGGGTGGCCGATCACGTCTCGCTGCGGCTGCCGGCCGGCCGGCGGCACGGCCTGATCGGCCCCAACGGCGCCGGCAAGACCACGCTGTTCGACCTGATCACCGGCAGGATCGCCGCCGACGCGGGCCGGGTGTACGTCGGCGGGCGCGACGTGAGCGGCGCGCCGACCGACGCGCGGGCGCGCGCGGGGCTGGTGCGCAGCTTCCAGCGCAACGATCTGTTCCCGGACCTGACGGTGCGCGAGAACCTGGCGCTCGCCTGCGCTTTGCGGCACGGCATCGGCCATGTCTTCTGGCGGCCCGTGCGGCGCTTCGCGGCGGTGCGCGCGGAAGCGGAGGCGAACGCCGAGCGGCTGCAGCTTGGCGAGCAGCTCGACCGGCGGGTCTCCACCCTGCCCTACGGTACCCAGCGGCGGCTGGAGATCGGCCTGGCGCTGGCGCGCCGACCGGTGGTGCTGCTGCTCGACGAGCCGACCGCGGGTATGAGCCCGGCGGAGACGGCCGGCATCGTCGAGCTGCTCGCCTCCCTGCCGTCCACGCTGACCCTGCTGATCGTCGAGCACGACATGGACGTGATCTTCCGGCTGGCGGAGCGGATCACCGTGCTCGACTACGGACGCGTGCTCCTGGAGGGCACGCCGGCCGAGGTGCGAGGTTCGGCGGAGGTGCGCCGCCGCTATCTCGGCGAGCATCCGAGGTGACCGACTGATGCCGGGCGCTCTGCTGCAGGTGGAGGCGGTCGACGCCTGTTACGGCCGCAGCCGCGTCCTGCAGGGCGTGTCGCTGGAGGTGGGTGACGGTACGGTGATCGCGCTGCTCGGACGCAACGGCGCCGGCAAGTCCACGACGCTGAAGGCGATCATGGGGATCGTCGCCGCCGCGCGCGGACGCATCCGTTTCGACGGAGCGGCCATCGAGCGCCTTCCGACGCACCGGATCGCGCGGCGCGGCATCGCCTACGTCCCGGAAGACCGCGGCATCTTCGCCTCGCTCACGGTCGACGAGCATCTGCGTCTCAACCGCAGACGGGGCGCCGGCCATCCCGTACCGGTCGAGGCGCTGTACGAGCGGTTTCCCCTGCTGGCGGAGCGGCGCCGCAACCGCGGCGACGAGCTGAGCGGCGGCGAGCAGCAGATGCTGGCCATCGCGCGCGCCCTCTCCTTTGCGCCGCGTCTGCTGATCCTGGACGAACCGACCGAAGGGCTGGCGCCGATCGTGGTGGAGCGCATCGCCGCGATCCTCCACGCCCTGCGGGCGGCCGGCATGACGATGCTGCTGGTGGAGCAGCGCTACCCGTTCGCCGTCGGCCTGGCGGACCGCGTCTACGTGCTCGGCAAGGGCCGGGTACGCTGGCAGGGACCCGCCGCGGACCTCGACCGGAGCCCCGAAGTCAGGTCGACGTGGCTCGGCGTGTGAGCGATTCCACCAACTCACAGTAGTGGCGGCACTGCGTCTCCAAACGCCGAAATCCGTCCGCATGCTTCTTGCAATAGCGACGTCGTCTGCGCGGCGACTTGTCGATCTGCGTGAACGGTTGGATGTCTCGGTCTTCGGATCGGTGCAACGCCGTCATGAATTCCTGGCACAGATCCGTCCCCTTCAATCGCTCGGGATCGTCGGACAACGTCCGAACCGCGGCGACGCACCACGTTTCCGTAGATTCGACGGCCGGTGCCGGAATGTGCCGCGTCAATTCATCGTCAGAAAGTGTCTTGAATCTGCCTGCGACCCCGATAATCGACCGGATCTCGTTGCCGCGTTGAATTGGATCGGACGAGTCCGTGACGTCGTAATCAAGAGTCTCCCTGGACCAGTTCTGGAAGCCACACTCGGAAAGTATGTCGGAATCCATCTGAAAGACCAGCACGTCGCACCGTTTCTCCGACAGGTCACTGTCGAACAGACCGCCGCTCAAATAGTTTTTGATCCGCGACTCGGGTGGATTCTTCCGCAGCCAATTCAACACCGCATGCCAACCGCCATCCGATGGTTTCGTCCTGTCACTTTCGGGTTGAATGGGTACGAAAACCGATTCGATTCCATGACCCTTCAACGATGCTCTCAGAAAGTTGGTGATCGCAAGCGCATCTGTCGGACCTTCGCATACGACGCCGATCCGCACGGCCTATAGCTCCTGTCCAAGGGCGCCTCTGATTTCTCCATCCAACCAGAGCTGAGACAGATTGCGGCCGTTCTTCGCTTGCTGCCACTCTTCCTGCGTCATTTCCTGGCGCGGCTTGAGGCGCGTCGCGACCGTGTGGCCGTCCTCGTTCCTCTCGACCACGAAGACCCTCTGGTCCTCGTCGAACAGGTCGAACGCATCCAACGACGTCGGATTGTGGCTGGTGAGAAACACCTGACGTGGTCCACAGCTCAATCCCCTCTCGGACGACTCTTTGGTAATCTCAATAATGGCCTCGAGAAGAAATCTGGTCATCCGCGGGTTCAAGGCGTTGTCCACATTGTCAAAAGCGAATATCTTCGGAGAGTCGTCATGCGCCAGCAGAATCGCAACGAAGAGGAGGAAGAGCGTGCCTTCGCTGCTGTCGTAGACGGACAGCTTCCGCCTCCTGTCATGCATATATCTGTCAAGAAAATATATCATGTCATCCCCCTGATCCAGCAAGGCCCGGGAGGTCAGAGCACTGTCGATTCTTCCCACCTTTACCTGGCTGGCCCACTGCGGCAGGAACGCAAGACGGGCCGCTCGATCCTTGAGCTCAAACGTCGTCGGCGATTCTTTGCCTAGTGCTTCCTTCCTTTGCATGAGGAGGCCGCGAACGGCCTGTGGCAGCCCTTCGCCATGCAATCCGATCGGAGGCGTATCGACCTTCCCGCGCGCCATACCTCTCAGGAAGTCGGTCTGCGGAGCATAGATCGCGTACTGCGAAAGACCATGCAGCGCCGCCTCCACGGCATCGGGAAAATCGAAAGCGGTTCGGACTTGATCCCAGATGCCTCGATGCCGGTTCAAGTTGCCGTGGACGCTCGTCCCCCGCACTTGTGCTCCGTTGGGGTCGCGTCTGAATATCGGTTCCTGACCTTGTGCGCAGCGCTCGCTGGAGAACGCCAACAGCGGGTCGTCTTCCTTCCCGGTAAGTTCGATGCAGTACGTTACGTCATCTTCCAGTTCGGCGGTGAGCTGCAGCGTCTTTGGCAATTCGTGGCTCTTGAATGCCGACTTCATCAATTCCGGCGGCGTGATGCGCACTCCCTTTCTGCCCAGATCGGTGTCTCCCAAACCTCGATCCACGGCCGCCGACAAAACACCTGTCGCCTCGAGGATATTGGATTTGCCGGCGCCGTTCCCGCCGATGAACAGGTTGATTCTGCCCAACTCCAGCGTTGCTGGGCGAATCGACTTGAATCGCTCCACGGTCAGTTTCTTGAGCATCTGCTTCTGCTGCGTCTCCGCCTCAGAGTACTACGACGCCGATCGTGACGCCAGATCGTCGCTCGCCGCCCAGGCCAGGCCGGCAGTGCCCCCGAGGCCGGACGACACGGGGGCGAGTTGTCGGATTTCATCTGCCCGGTCGGATGGGTTGCATTTGCCTGGTTGCATGCGTTACAAATACCCGGTTACATTCGTTTCACATGACCGGTCGAAGCGCTGCCTACCACCCGCGGATCGGCGACGGCGAGCTTGTCCGCCGGCTGGAGTCGGCCGGCGCGGTGTTGATCGAAGGGCCCCGGGCGTGCGGCAAGACCGAAACCGCCCGCCGGGCAGCGGCCAGCGAGGTGCTGCTGGACGTGGACGAGAACGCGCGCCGCGCCGTCGAAATCGACCCGGCGCTGGTGTTGGCCGGCGCCCGGCCGCGGCTGATCGACGAATGGCAGCTCGAACCGGCGTTGTGGAACCACGTCCGGCGGGCCGTCGACCGGGCCTCCGGCTCGGGAATGGGGAGCGCGCAGTTCATCCTGACCGGCTCGATGGCGCCGGCGGACGACATCACCCGCCACACCGGGGCGGGCCGCATCTCGCGCCTCCGGCTGCGTACCATGACCCTGCGGGAGACCGGCGTCTCCAGCGGTCAGGCGTCACTGCGGGAGTTGCTGCAGGGCCGATTCGAGGGTTGCGCGGACCCCGGCCTGCCGCTGCCGGAGCTGGTCGCGCAACTGTGCCGGGGCGGCTGGCCCGGCGACCTGCGCCGTTCCGACGCCGCCTGTCACACCGCCCGCATCGACTACCTGGAGGAGATCCGCCGCGCCGACATCTCCCGGGCGGACGGCATGCAGCGCAACCCGGAGAACGTCGGCCGGGTGATCCGCTCGCTGGCGCGGAACCTGGCCACCACCGTCAGCGCCCGGACCATCGCCGCGGACGCCGGCGGCGGCGACGGACCCTTGGACGGCGACACGGTGCGCGGCTACCTGGACGCCCTGCGCCGGCTGATGGTCTACGAGGAGCAGCCGGCGTGGGTGCCGCACCTGCGCTCGCGGTCGCTGCTGCGCCGCGCGCCGAAGCGGCACTTCGTCGATCCGTCCCTGGCCGCGGCGGCTCTCGGCGCAACCCCGGAACGGCTGCTGGCTGATCTGGAGTTGGAACTCCTGGGATGTCTGTTCGAGTCCCTGGTGTACCGCGAGCTCACGGTCTACTCCCGCGCCTGCGATGCGGCGGTCTATCACTACCGGGACAACACCGGCCTCGAAGTGGACGCCGTGGTGGAAGACCGCCGGGGCGACTGGTGCGCCTTCGAGGTGAAGTTGGGCGCGGGACAGATCGACGCCGCCGCCGGTACACTGCTGAAGCTCCGCGACCGGGTCGACGCGGAGAAGTCCGCGCCGCCGCGCGCCCTGGGGGTGATCGTGAGCTCCGGCTACGGCTACCGCCGCAAGGACGGCGTGGCAGTCATCCCCATCGCCGCGCTAGGGCCGTGAACTGCCGGGATCGGGGATCGTCGGCCCCCAAGACATTGAGGCGCGCAGGGAAGAGACGATAGATGAGTGCATTCTGGGAACAGGTGGGCAGTGGTCTCGAACGGGGAGAGCGGGTGTTCGTGGCCTGCGTAGCCGAACATACCAGCGGCTCGCCCGGCACCGCGGGGGCGAAGCTGATGGTGGCCGAGGGCGGGGACCGGTGCGGCACCATCGGCGGCGGCATGATGGAGCACCGGCTGGTCGAGCAGGCGCGGGCGGCGCTGCGCGGCGGCGGGGCGCCGCCGGAGAAGCGCACCCTGGTGCACAGCGATACCGGCGATAGCGCGGCGGGCGAGCGGTCCGGCCTGGTGTGCGAGGGCCGCCAGACCAACGTCTTCTGCGTGCTGGCCGGGGATCGTGATCAGGCGACCGTACGCGCGGTTGCCGCGGCGCTGCGCGAGGACCGGCCGGCGTGGATGGTGATCGATGCGGCCGGCCTGCGCCTCACGCGGCGGGAGCCGGACTTCTCCCGGCCGCCGTTCGTTCTGAGCGAGGAGGAAGGCGGAGGCTGGCGCTACGAGGAGGACCTGCTCAACCGGCGCCGGCTGGCGGTCATCGGCGGCGGCCACTGCGCGGCAGCGTTGGCCGAGGTGACGGCGCGGCTCGGCTACCGGGTGCGGCTGTTCGATACCCGCGCCGAGGTGGTCGCCCACGACCGGGCGGCGGCGTTCGGCGCCGTGTCCCACGTGGCCGATTACGCGGCGGCGGGACCGCGCATCGCCTACCCGGAGTTGACCGCGGTGGTGGTGATGACCGCCGACTACCGCACCGACGCGCGCGCGTTGCTCGGCGTCCTGAGCCTGCCCGTTCCCTTCGTGGGGCTGATGGGCGGCAGGAAGAAGATCGACCGGATATTCTCCCTGCTGCAAGAGGAAGGCATCGCCCGCCAGGCTCTCGACCGGGTTCGCGCACCGGTGGGGCTCGATATCGGCAGCGAGACGCCGGAGGAGATCGCCGTCAGCGTCGCCGCGCAGCTCCTGCGCGAACGGAACCGCCGGTAGCGCCGTACCTGCTGATGGGCGCATTTCCCCGGCGGGGGGCGGTTTGCAGGACCCAGCGCGGGCCGCGTACCCTGTCCGCCATGTCTACGACCAAGACGGCCATTGGGCCGCGCCGCTCCGGCGCCGAGGCCGCGTGGCCGGCGCCGGAGTTCCCCGGCTGCACGCCGGTCCGTCTGCCGGCAGACGAGATCGAACGTAGCGACCAGCGGTTGGAGTATTGGGACGGCGCTACCGAAACCGCCTGGATCTGCGAACCGGCCAGTCCTTACCACGAACGGCCGTCCGGCCGCCTGACCCGGCTCACCGAACGGATCGCGCAGGTGCGCGGCGCGCCGATCGAAAGCTACGGCTCGATGGACCTGCGGCAGCGCAACGGGCCGCGCAGCATCATGCAGGCCGACGAGTCGGTGTACCTGCATCCGGGCAGCGCCCGGCTGCCGGGGCCGGCAGCGATGGTGATCGGCGTAGACGACTATCCCGACGTGGTGCTGGAGGTGGACCACACCACCGACGTACGGCGCGGCAAGCTGGGGTTGTACGAGTCGTGGGGGTTCCCGGAGGTATGGGTGGAGGTGCCGGACGAGACCGCGCCGAGCCGCCCGCGGGGCCGGCGTCCGGGGCTGACGATCCACGTGCTGGAGGACGGCGCGTACCGGGCGGTGCCGGAGAGCCGCGCGTTTCCGGGGTGGAAGCGGAGGAGATTCACGCGGCGCTGAACGAACCGGCGCTGTCGGTTCAGACCAGTGAGGTGCTGGAGCGGGTGGGGACGGTGCTCGGCGAGCGGGAGGGCACCGGGCCGGATCACGATCCGCTGCTGCGGTCGCAACGACGCCGGGTCTTCGAGCGCGGCCACGAGCGCGGCGTCGCGCACGGAGGACGGGCGGCGGAACGCGCGCTGCTGCGCCGGCAGGCGGCGCGGAAGTTCGACTGCGACACGGCGCGGCAACTGGCGGCATTGCTGGAACAGGCCGATGCGGACCGCTTGGCGCAGGCCGGAATCTGGCTCCTGGAGTGCGAGACCGGAGCCGAGCTCCTCGACCGGCTATCAGGGAAGCCCCCGCGCTGGAAGTGACCCGCCGGAGCCGCTTGGCGAAGCAGCGTTCCATGGCGCGGCGCAGGACCACCGCCGGTCAGGTAGACGCGGAGTTCCCCGGCTGCTATCGCTATCAGGCGACAATCTCCGACTTGGCAGGAAATGATATTGCAGCACATGGCGGCAATTATAGAACCGCCTTCAGGAAGGTCAGAAACTGGATTTACGGACTCCGATATCGTAACGCTGCCGCCGCTTCCTGCCGTCCCCTCCGCGAGGACAGCCTCGTGACGGGTGTTATTCGACGTCCATGACCTCGGGATCGAGCTGATACCAGAACACGGCTCCGGCATCGATGCTGTCGGTGATGCGGTCATCTCGCCGCAGGCCTGACACCACGGCGTAGGCGTTCCGGCCCGTGAATCGGGTAAGGAAATCCGCGTTGCGGAGCGCCCGAGTCGTATCCCTTCCGTTGGCGGTGAAGGAGATCTCCACGGCGACATAGCAGGATTCGCCTGCCTCATCGGTCGCCTCCATGATCAGGTCGGCCCTTCGGAAGCTGTGCAGGTCAGCGCGGTCGATCGCGGTCGTGTCGGCGCGGTCGGTCAGCTCCCACAGATCATCAAGCGTCAGTGTCTTCGTTCGCCGCAAACCCAGGTCCCGAGCGATGGTGGAAGCCTCATCGATCGCCACATCTCTGGCAATGGCGTTTTTGACGAAGACCATGTCGTTCAGAATCCTGTCGTCCCTCGTCACTGTCGGCCACTATAGCACGCTCCGAACCTGAGCGCCAGGTGCCGAGTCAGCCAGCCAGCGGCCTTTGCCATCGTCCGTTTTGCGGACAGCGCGTCTAATCCGTCAGCTCCACCAGGAGCTGCTTGCCGGCCAGCGTCTGGCGCGCCCAATAGAGGTTCTGGTATTGATCGTAGCCGCCCGACGCCAAGTTCGCCGTGCCGGTCGCGGTGGTGCCGCTGGCCGGCGCCGAAAAGGTCACGGTGGGGGCAGCGGCGTAACCGCTTCCCCCGTTCGTGACCGTCACCGACGCTACGCGCAGGGCCGCGGTGCCGGCGGCCGTGGTGCCGCCGCCCGGCGCTGCGCCGAAGGTCACGGTGGGGGCGGATGTGTAGCCGCTCCCACCGTTCGTGACCCTCACCGAAGCTACGCCGTAGCGCAGCACCGCAGTGCCGGCGGCAGTGGTGCCGCCGCCCGGCGCTGCGCCGAAGGTCACGGTGGGGGCGGAGGTGTAGCCGCTCCCCCCGTTCGTGATCGTCACCGACGCTACGCCGTAGCGCAGCACCGCGGTGCCGGCGGCGGTGGTGCCGGCGCCCGGCGCTGCTCCGAAGGTCACGGTTGGGACAGAGGTGTAGCCGCTCCCGGGGTTCGTGATCGTCACGTCCGCTACGCCGCTTTGCAGCACCGCGGTGCCGGTTGCCGTGATGCCGCCGGACGGCGCTGCTCCGAACGTCACGCTGGGAACCGCCGTGTAGCCGCTTCCCGGGTTCGTGATCGTCACTGCCTCTATTCTGTGGGTGCTCAGCGTCGCGGTGGCGGCCGCACCGCTGCCCCCTCCTCCCGAAAACGTCACGGTTGGGGCAGTAGTGTAGCCACTCCCCCCCGTGTAGCTTAATCCTACCACTTGACCGTTGAGTATCGACGCTGTTCCGGTTGCGCGGGTGCCACCGGACGGCGGAGCGCCAAACGTCACGGTTGGGGCAGACGTGTAACCGCTCCCCCGATTCGTTATCGTCACGGAGCCTACTTCGGATCGTCGCGTTGCGGTGCCGGTCGCCGTGGCGCCGCCGGGCGGCGGCGCGCTGAACGTCACGGTGGGGTCAGATGTATAGAAGTTGCCCCGGTATGTGAGAGTCACTGCCGCTACGCCGCTTTGCCGGACCGCAGTGCCGGTTGCCGTGGTGCCACCGGCCGGCGCCGCTCCGAACGTGACGCTGGGAACCGCCGTGTAGCCGCTTCCGGCGGTCCCGACCGTCACCGAATCGACGTGCCTGGACCCAACGACGGTGCCGGTTGCCGTGGCGCCGCCGGACGGCGGCGCTCCGAACGTCACGCTGGGAACCGCCGTATAGCCGCGTCCTGCGGTCCCGACCGTCACCGAATCGACGGTACCGGAGCCCACCGCGGCGCCGGTCGCCGTGGTGCCGCCGGCCAGCGGCGCCCCGAACGTGACGCTGGGAACCGTCGCGTAGCCGCTCCCGGCGGTCCCGACCGTCACGGAATCGACGGAGCCCGCCGCGGCGCCGGCTGCCGTGGTGCCGCCGGCCGGCGGCGCCGCGAACGTGACGCTGGGAACCGACGCATAGCCGCTCCCCGGGTTCGTGATCGTGACCGACTCGACCGTGTCGGAGGCGTCCGACTGATCCGGGGCGGTGAGTACCAGCGCCAGTGCGCCCTCCCGGACTTCGGCGGCAACCATCCACTCCGCTCCGGAGATGTCGGACGCGAAGACCGGCTTGGCGCTCGTGCTCGTGAACGGCAGCTCACGTCCGCCAATCGAAACGCGCACGGCGCCGCCGGTGAGCCGCTCCCAGGCATACGGCGCGGAACGGCTGGACACGGCGCCCGTCAGGTCCGGTTCATCATCACCAAAGTCAGCCGCGTTGATCGTCCATCGCTTCTCTGCCGGCGCTGCCGGCTGCGGGGTTGGCGCGGGCTCGGTCGGCGGTTTACCCCCCCCCCCCCCCCCCTTGGGCCGGTTCGGCGGGCGCGGCGGCCGGGCGCGCCGCCTGAGAACAGGCCATCAGCGCGGCGATGCCGGCGGCCAGCAACAGCAATAACGGCGATACCTTACTCACGTTCCCTCCGGTGGCGTGTCCGCCCGTCGGTCATGGTAGCACGCGCCCCCAAAGCTGACCACCCGTCCCCGCGCGGGCGTGGGCGGGCGCGCCGCTCCGGTGGTCGCCTGCGGGTCGATCGGCTATCATGCGAGGCGAGATGAGCGAGTTCCCGGAGCGGATGGCCGGTCAGCGCGATCCCGGCGTCCCTGCGCAGACCCCGCGCGAGCGCTGCCGGCCCTGACCGGCCATGCAGCCGCGCACGCGCTTCATCCTCAACGACCGCGAGGTTGAGACCGCGGCCCCGGCCGGGCTGCTGCTGCTCGACTACCTGCGCGCCGGCGCGCGCCTGACCGGCACCAAGGAGGGCTGCAAGGAGGGCGACTGCGGCGCCTGCGCGGTCCTGCTCGGGGAGCTTCAGGGCGGCGCCGTCCGCTACCAGCCGGTCACCTCCTGTCTGGTGCCGCTGGCCGAGGCGCACGGCGCGCACGTGGTGACCATCGAGGGGTGCAATCCGGCGGTCGGGCTCGACCCCGTGCAGCGCGCGGTGGTCGAGCACGGCGGTACCCAGTGCGGGTTCTGCACCCCCGGCATCGTGGTGTCGCTGCACGGGCTGCTGCTCGACCGGGACAAGGGGCTCTCGATCGACGACGTCAAGTACGCCCTGAGCGGCCACCTGTGCCGCTGCACCGGGTACCGCTCGCTCAAGGATTGCGCCGCCACGCTGGAACGGGAGCTGGGCGGCCGGCTCGACGCGCGCGGCGGCGATCGGGTGGCGGCGCTGGCGGCCGCCGGAGCGATTCCCGATTACTTCACGACGATACCGGAACGGTTGCGGGCGCTCCGGGAGGAAGAGCCGGCCGGCAGCGGCGCCGCCTCCGGCCCGGCGCCGGAGGTGCGCATCGCCGGCGGCACCGACCTGTACGTGCAGCGGGGCGAGGAGATCCCGGACCGCCGCGTCGAGGTGTTGGGCCGGCGCCGGGAGCTGAAGGGCATCCGCCGCGCCGGCGGCGAGTTCCGCGCCGGCGCCTTGACCACGTTCGAGGAGTTCGGCGCCCACCCGGCGGTGAGCGCCGCGATTCCCCGCATCGCGGCCTTCAATCACCTGATCGCCTCCTGGCAGATCCGCAACCGCGCCACCCTGGCCGGCAACATCGTCAACGCCTCGCCGATCGGCGACTTCACCGCCCTGCTGCTGGCGCTGGACGCCAGCATCGTCCTGGCCGGCGGCGACGGCCGGCGCTCGGTACCGCTCAAGGAGTTCTACCGCGGCTACAAGCAGCTCGACCTGCGGCCCGGCGAGCTGCTCACCGAGGTGAGGTTCCCCGATCCGGCCGGCGCGCGGGTCAACTTCGAGAAGGTCTCCAAGCGCACCTGCCTCGACATCGCCTCGGTCAACGCCGCCTGCTCGATCCGCTGCGCCGGGGACGGCGACACCATCGCCGAGGCGCACTTCAGCCTGGGCGGCGTGGCGCCGGTGCCGCTCTATCTGCGCGCGACCTCGCAGGCGGTGCGCGGCCGCGCCCTCGACCCGGACACGGCGCGGGAGGCGCTGCGCGTGGCGGACGGGGAGATCGCGCCGATCTCGGACGTGCGCGGATCGGCCGCCTACAAGCGGCTGCTGGCGCGGCAGTTGCTGATCGCCCACTTCGTCACCCTCTTTCCCGAGCGCTTCACCGCCGAGGCGTTCTACGCGGGCGGCCCGCCGTGACGCATGTCGACTCGCATCTGCACGTGCGCGGCGAATCGCAGTACGTGGACGACGCGCCGCCGCCGCCGGGGATGCTGCACGCCGCGGTGTTCGGCTCCCCCAAGGCGCACGGCGTCATCACCCGGCTCGCCGCCGACCGCGCGCGCGCGGCCCCCGGCGTGGCGGCGGTGCTCACCGCGGCCGACATCCCCGGCGTCAACCGCTTCGGCCCGATCATCGAGGACGAGCAGTTGCTGGTGGAGCGCGAAGTCTGCTTCATCGGCCATCCCATCGCCGTCGTGGTCGCCCGCAGCGCGCACCGGGCGCGGCAGGCGCGCGACCTGATCGAGGTCGAGATCGACGACCTGCCGGTGGTGGTCGACCCGCGCGCGGCGTTCGCGCGCGGCGACCTGATCCATCCGCCGCGCACCATGGCGATGGGCGACGTGGCCGGCGCTTGGCAGGAATGCGCGCTGGTGGCGGAGGGGCGCTGCGAGATCGGCGGCCAGGAGCATCTCTACCTGGAGACGCAGCGCTGCCGCGCGGTCCCCCTGGAAGACGGCGCGATCCGGGTCTTCTCCTCCACCCAGGGACCGGCCGCGGTGCAGCACGTGACCGCGGCCGTGCTCGGCAAGCCGATGCATAAGGTGGAGGTCGACGTGAAGCGGCTCGGCGGCGGCTTCGGCGGCAAGGAGGACCAGGCCACCCACTGGGCGGCGATGGCGGCGCTGGCCGCCGCGCACCTGGACGCGCCGGTGGAGCTGGTGCTGAACCGGCCGGACGACATCAGGATGACCGGCAAGCGCCATCCCTACTCCGCCGACTTCAAGATCGGCCTGACCGCGGACCGCAAGATCCTCGCCTACGAGGCGACCTTCTATCAGAACTCCGGGGCGTTCGCCGACCTCTCCCCGCCGGTGCTGGCGCGCACGCTGTTCCACGCTACCAACGCCTACTTCATCCCCAACGTGCGGGTGACCGCGGCGCCGTGCCGCACCAACCTGCAGCCGCACACCGCCTTTCGCGGCTTCGGCGGGCCGCAGGGGATGTTCGTGATCGAGGCCGCGATCAACAAGGCCGCCGACGCGCTGGGGATCGAGGCGGCGGCGATCCAGCGCGCCAACCTGCTGCGCGACGGCGACCGGTTCCATTACGGCCAGCGGGTGGAGGCGAGCCGCGCCGAGCGGACCTGGGACGAGCTGACGGAAACCTTCGCGGTCGATGCGATCCGGCAGCGGGCGGCGGCGTTCAACCGCGCCAACTTCGCGGTCAAGAAGGGCTGCGCGCTGATGCCGGTCTGCTTCGGCATCTCCTTCACCAAGAGCCACCTCAATCAGGGCAACGCGCTGGTCCACGTCTACGCCGACGGCAGCGTGAGCGTGACCACCGGCGGCATCGAGATGGGGCAGGGCATCAGCAGCAACGTCGCCGCGGTGGTGGCGCGCACCTTCGGCATCGAGCCGCGGCGGGTGCGGGTCGAGAGCACCAACACCACGCGGATCGCCAACATGTCGCCGAGCGCCGCCAGCGCCACTACCGACCTGAACGGCAACGCCGCGGCCATCGCCGTCGAGACGATTCTCCGGGGCATGCGGGAGGTGGCGGCCGGGGAGCTGGGCGCCGCGGAACCGGGCGCGGTGACCATCGCCGGCGAGCGGGTGCGCGTGGCCGGCGAGCCGGCCGGCATGAGTTGGGAGGACCTGGTGGGCCTCACCTACCGCGCGCGCCGGCGGCTGTCGGCGCACGGCTACTACGCCACGCCCGGCCTCCACTACGACGAGGAGCGCGAGCGCGGGCGGCCGTTCGCCTACCACGTCTACGGCGCCGCCGTGTTCGAGGTGACCGTCGACTGCCTGCGCGGCACCTGCGCCGTGGATCAGGTGAAGATCGTCCACGACCTGGGCCGCTCCATCAATCCGAGCGTCGACCGCGGCCAGGTCGAAGGCGGGCTGGCGCAAGGCATGGGCTGGATGACGCTGGAGGACCTGCAGTGGGACCGGGAAGGCCGCTGCCTCTCCCACGCGCTGTCGACCTACAAGGCGCCGGACGTCTACTTCATGCCGGACGACATGGCGGTCAAGTTCCTGGAACCGGAGCGCAACCCCTACGGTCCGCTCGGCGCCAAGGCGGTCGGCGAGCCGCCCCTGATGTACGGCATCGGCCTGTTCTTCGCCATCCGCAACGCGATGAAGGCGTTCCGCCCCGGCGCCGACCTCCGCCTCGACGCCCCCATGACCCCGGAACGCGTACTGCTCGACCTGCACCCCGGATGAGCATCGAACGCGACTTCGACGTTCCCATGATCGCCGGCCTGGCGCTGCGGGAGAAGCAGATACAGCAGAACTACCGTCCGGTCATCGGCGTTCACAAGTGGTTTGCGCGCCGTCCCGGCACGCTGTTCCGCGGCCTCCTGCTGGCCGAATTCGGAACCGGCCCATTGCAAGACACGTTCTTTGCCGGCAATGACTTGCTCGGCCGGCGCATCGCCGACCCGTTCATGGGCGGCGGCACGCCCCTGATCGAGGCGAATCGACTCGGCTGCGACGTGCAGGGATTCGACGTCAATCCGATGGCCGCCTGGATCGTACGCGAGGAGATCGACCATCTCGATCTGGCCGCGTACGGACGGGCCGCCGGGAGCCTGGTCGACACGCTGCGCGGCGAGATCGGGCCGTACTACCGCACCTTCTGCCCGCGTTACGGCGACGCCGAGGTGCCGGTGAAGTCGTTCCTGTGGGTCAAGACGCTCGCCTGCGCGGGGTGCGGCGAATCGATCGATCTGTTCCCCGGATACCTGCTGGCGGCAAACCGGCGCCACCCGACCAACGTGCTCGTCTGCGCCGCGTGCGGCGATCTCAACGAGGCAGCGGACCGCGACGACCCAGGGGGATGCGCTGCCTGCGGCCGTGCGCTCCGGGTGCCGGGGCCGGCACGCAGAGGCCGCTGCGACTGCCCCCGTTGCGGGCATCCGAACCCCTATCCGGGCAAGTCCGGCCGCCCCTTGCAGCATCGCCTGTTCGCCATCGAATACCACAATCACCGGCGGAAGGGAGAGCATCGGGGACGCTTCTTCAAGCGGCCCGACGCGGACGACCTGGCGCGCGCGAACGCGGCCGGCGAACGCTGGCGGCGGCTTGCGCCGCGCTTCGTCCCCGACGACGCGATCCCGCCGGGCGACGAGACCGGCCGCCTGCACCGCTGGGGATACACCCGCTACCGCGACCTGTTCAACGGGCGCCAGCTTCTCGGTCTGGAGCTGAGTTGCCGCCTCGTTTCCCAGGTCGAGGACCGGCGGTTGCACCGCGCGCTGGCAACCAATCTGTCCGATCTGTTGCGCTATCAGAACCTGCTCTGCCGCTACGATCCCATGGCGCTCAAGGCGCTGGACATCTTTTCCGTCCATGGCTTCCCGGTAGGATTGATCCAGTGCGAGTCCAACCTGCTCGGGATCACCGGCGAGAACGGGGCAAACGTCGGCTCCGGCGGTTGGACCAACATCATCGACAAGTACGCCAAGGCGAAACGCTATTGCGCCGCGCCGTTCGAGGTGCGCCGCAACGGCGCGCGCAACCTGCAGGTGCCGATTACCGGTGAGTGGATCGGCGAGCAGCGCGACGGCCGGCGGCGGGCGGTGGGCATTCGTTGCGCCGACGCAACGCAGGTGGAACTTCCGGCCCGCAGCCTCGATGCCGTGTTCACGGATCCGCCCTACTTCGGCAACGTCCAGTACGGCGAGCTGATGGACTTCTGCTACGTATGGCTTCGCCGGCTGGCCGGCAACCGAGCCGATGGCTTCGACCGCCGTTCCACGCGGTCACCGCGAGAGCTGACCGGGAACGCCACCGGGCAACGCGGCCTCGATCATTTCACCGAAGGACTTGCCGGCGTCTACACGCGCATGGCCCGCGCCTTGAAGCCGGGTGCGCCGCTGGCGTTCACGTTCCATCACAACAAGCTGGAAGCCTACTACGCGGTCGGAATCGCGATTCTCGATGCCGGGCTGGTCTGTTCGGCGTCGCTGCCATGCCCGGCCGAAATGGGCGGCTCGATCCACATCCACGGCACCGGATCGTCGATCATCGACACCGTGTTCGTATGCCGCGCTACCGGTACGGTGCCGCGCCGCTGGCTGGCCGGCACCTCGGAGGAGGTCGCGGCCCTCGTTGCCAAAGACATCACGTTGCTGGAGGCTGCAGGCCGCACGCCTACTCGCGGCGATACCCGGTGCATGGTCTTTGGTCATCTGACCCGCATGGCGGCGTGGAACCTGCGGCGCAGTTGGGACGTGAACCTGCCCACCGCGCAGAAGGCGGCCACGTTCGCGGCAGCCGTTGCCCACATGGGCGCCCCGGAGGCGATCATTGCAGCCGTGCTGCCGGCCGCTGCGTCGCCGGGGCCGCTCTTCGCCGCGGCGCTACACGACCAGGAAGATCAGTATGCCGTTCCCTTTTGAGGTCAGCTTCGCGGAGATTCGGGCTGATCCGGATGCTTACGTGGACGCGGTGTTCGGCGCTCTCCATTCCGAGTTCATGCTGATGCCCCGCGGCAAGGGATTCGTGGAGTTCAACACGTTCGAAGCAGGCTACGAGACGTTGAAGCGGGCCACCGCGGGTTTCCGGGTCGTCACTCCGGAGACGGTCACGCGAGCGATATTCGAAGTGCCGGTGACGCTGTTGGTGCTGCGCTGCATTCTCGGCTTCACTCCCTCTGAGTGGGCCGCTTACGCGACGGGCTACACCGGCGTCGAGATCACCCAGAGCGCGGCGCGAACCATTGACCGCGCAGTCCGAATAAACCCGGGAGCAGCTCTTACGGGGCGAGGAACGGTGACCGAAGACCGAGTCCGGGCACTGGTCGCCGCCGCCTGTCATCTTCTTGAATCCGGAGTGCCGGTGGACGTTCCTCACGACAGCCTCCACCGATTCGACAAGGCCGATACCAGAGAGGGACTTTCCGGTGTCCGCTCGATGGCGGACTTGGGTGTCCCCTATTCCATGCTGTTGTATGAGCGTTTCCTGGGCCGGCCGTTTGCCGCTCACCGCGATTCCGTGAGTGAACTGGTCGGAAACCTGGTTGAGAGCGCCATCGAAGACGTGCTGAGCCGCGCCGGGATCAGCTTTCGCAAGACCGGACGAGCGGAGCGGCTGCCGGGATTCGATCAGGCTCCCGATTTCGTCGTCCCCAACGAGTTCAATCCGCAGATCGTGATCGAGGCCAAGCTCACCGAAGACGACGGTACGGCACGCGACAAAGTCACGCGCGTCCAGCACCTGGCCTCGCTCGGCGCCGAAGGCCGACCTTCCGATCAGCCGGCATTCGAAGTAGTCGCCTGCATCGCCGGCCGGGGCTTTGGCGTACGCCGCGAAGACATGCGCAAGCTGTTGCTCGCCACCCGAGGCAAGGTCTTCACGCTGCAGAATATCCGGCAACTGGTGGAGCACACCCGCCTCCGTGAGTTCCGCACACGGTCAGATCATCGCCCCCGACCCGCGGATGGTTGAGCCTCACACGGGACGGTGGTCCCAGGCTGCTCGTCGTTGCGGTCGCGTCAGCTGCCGCGGTAGGTGGTGTAGCTCCAGGGTGAGACCAGCAGGGGCACGTGGTAGTGGGTGTCAGCGGCGACGGATCGAGACCTGATCCAGGAACGGCGAATCAGGTAACGCCACGCCCGCGCCGGTGAAGTACTCGCCCATATGGAACACCAGCTCCCACCGGCCGGTGCGGAAGGCGTCCCGTGCGAGCAGCGGCGCGTCACAGGGCACCGGCGCACTCCTGTTCGGTCGACGCCCTCGCCGACACGGCGAAGGCTTGATCGGACGCAGGATTACCTCTATGGTGGGAACCATGATCAGATCAGCGATCATCGGCCTGGGCGGTACCGCGCGATCCAGGATGAAGCAATGCGATGTCATGATCGCCGCCGACGCCAACCGGGTAAACTGCTCCGGAAGACGACCTCAGCATCAACCCCGGCTGCCGGGACCGCGGCATGTTCGTCAGACCGACGGCAACCGGGCGAGAGCCCAACAGTCTCTGCACGTCTCCACAAGCGTTTAGGCGGCTGACTTTGACGCATCTGTAAGGAGTCCTTGATGGAAAACGACAATCTCTATCAAATCGGCGACGGCCTCCCACGTTGCATATCACGTGACGCCGATGGTTTCGATCGTCTGAAAAGCAGTCTCGGTCTCAATCGGAGCTCATGCAGAACCTTGCTGGATCACTCCAAGAAAAAGATCGACTCTTTTCCTAAGAAAAAATTGAGTAGCAGTTTGAAGTCTAGTGACCGGGATCGACTATTGTTGTTTGAACTATATGAAGAAAAGACTCGACGTTATCTCCATTGGGAGGAGATATTTTCCCAACTTCGATCCGGCAAAGACGCGCCTACATTTCCGCCGTCTTTTGATCATCGTATTCTCCGCAGCTACCTTGATGACTACGATTTCTCGCCAACCGATTCGACTCGATGTGCAGAGGTCTTTGCTGAATGGCCAGAAATCGTACAGCGCCTGAACGACGGTATTCCGTGGGCCGATTTTGCGGCATTAGTATGGGGCGATATTCGAGGTCTTATCAATGGCGATAACTGGAGTTCCCTTGATCTTGATAAACGAGTTGAAGTCACGTTGGTCGTGTTTGCCGTTGCCACTATAGTCGACGATGAACGGATACTTCGCGCCGCCATCGCAGAAGTCCCCGATCTATCGGCAGAGTTCGGCGACGTACTCGAACAGCCCTCCGATTCCCACGAAGCTACGGACAATACAGCAGACAGCATCCTCCACCAATGGGCCAAACTCTGTGAGTCCCTGCGATCGCTAGCCGACAGCGCAGCAGGCCCTCCCCCCGTAGTCGACGCCTTATCCAACATCAAGGAGGTTATCCACAAGCTCATCGATATCGAACCGCAGGTAAGAGAGCGTTGCGCGCCTCTGCTATTCGAGCACCTGCTGTCGCGCGTGAACGGATTCCTTGGAAAATTGGAGCAAGACCCGATTTTCTCATGGCTCCGCGAAGCCGAACGTGCAAGATTACAGGATGCTTGGCAACGGACGCAGAAATCGCTATCGCTAGATCAGATTCGTGAAGAGATCGATCGAATAAACAACATGGTCCCTATCGCCGTCGACCGAATCCACGGTCTTGCAGCCGAGGAGTCCGCAGCAGCGGCCCAGCATGCTTCGCTTTCTACGAAAGTCCCCGACGATCTTGCCGCGCGTCATGCCTGGGACGATGCCAGAGACGATCTTACCAACACCATCCTTGCTTCGCGACGTAATCAGCGCCGCGCACACCTCCAACTTCTCAGTGAGCTTTCCCCGTTCGGCACCCCTTTCAAGATAGACCAGCTTCCATCGCATCCCAAAGATCCCTCGCTTGATCCTAATGGATCACGGCCTGCTCCATCCCTTTCAAAGGACGAACCGCCATCCACATCTGTCCTTGAGTCTGTCGAAGCATCGCCCACTTCTCACGTGTCCGATGTCGACTCAGAGACCGCTCCGAGTGTCCCAGACAAAACGACGGCCGGTGCGGATGACGACGCGGGCCCCACACCTGTGGAACGCCGTCCGCCGTCACAACCTGTGGTAAAGCGACCAACGCAACGCATGTCCTCCGGCCATCCGTTGGCACCACTCTGCTTAGAGCGGATGACCGAAGCGTTGAACGAATCTCCGCCTCGGCTTGCATACGCAACGCAAGTCAGTCTCTTAAGCACCCGCCTCGGCATCACGGACGACGATCCACCAGCCGTGCTTCTCAAAGCCGCATCGTTGGCTGACCACCTCACCATCCCTGATGGTGCTATAGCTCACGAGCTGAGTCGCGCCCTTGAACGCTTCCCCTTACCCGATAGAGCAAATGAGGATGACGGAGATCGTGACGTGCACGTCATGCTGGCGCTTGCCGCGGCTCTGCGCCCGACCCTGCTTTCGTCAGAACCGCTTGCATCGAGAATCCTTTCCGCCTTGAAGCCCAGCGACCGATTGGCGACAGTCTACAAGTTCGCAACTTCGATCGCCAAGGACCGTGACGACCTCTATGGAATGCGAATCGACTCCACCGTGCTGAAAGCAGCGAGTTCCGAAGCTGCCTGGAAACACGAACGCGAGCAACTCAACAAGGAAGTTGCGGAGTGGCATCAGCGTGCGCAGTATATGACCATGAAGTATGCACCCGCGACAGATGTCTGGAAGCGCTGGGTCACCTCAGACGGCATCATATTCAACTTGATCACATCGATCAATACCAACAGCAGTGATAATGACCTGCCCAGCGCAATGATCAGCAAGTTAGGTGATCAAAAGGAATTTCAACGACACGTCAGAGATACCGACCGTAACGTCATCGGGCGTCGACGAGGACAGGATATACACGCCGGCGCGCTAACCCAGCTCTTTGATCACGCCCAGAGAGCGGTGAACTTCGCCCGTCGTCACTTGAGCCTGAATGCATCGCAGCCGACCCATCCGACCTACGAGACCAGAGCCCTAACGAAACTTCGTGACAGCATCGAGCAAATCGGTTCATCCGCGGTCGAGGAACTCCGCTTGATCGCGCGAACCGGTGACCCGTCCATTCTCACCGGTGCGGCGAACACTGCCGCATATGCCATTGATCGATTTCGCCATTTTCTGGATATAGGAGCCGACCAAGAGCCCGATCCGAGCGACCTCCTTGCATCCGCGCTGTTTCCCTATCCATCAATTCCCGTAGGCGCCGACGGTCTGCCTGCTCGTGATGGCCTAGAGGCACTCAAGGTCTTGATTACGGACGCGCCGCTGGCGCTGGACGTAGCGGCGGAGAAACGATTGGTCGCCGCCGATTTCAAGACCACGCGTCGGATGATCGCCTGGATCGAATTCAACGACCTGGAGCATGCCGGTACCATACGCCGTCGCATGGACAACAAACTGCAACGTCTCCAGCGAGACCTGCGTCACGAGATCGATGACACGAGAAACAAAATCGAGATGGCGTTATCCCGCGACCACATCAGTGCCCCCGAACGAGACACCTGCGTTGCCCAGCTGGTCGCGATGGAGCGGCGTATCGAACAGCCTGAGACCGAATTCGACACTGAACGCGCAGGGCTCCAAAAGATATCAGAAAAAATCGACTACGAAATCAATCGGCTACAAAAGAAGATAAAGAACCGCCTCCAGCGTTCTGAGATCCCGCCCGACAGTTCACGATACGCAACGATATTGGACGCGATCGGACGCGGCGACATCATTACCGCCAATGAGCTCATCGACCAGCGTGATGCGACTGACGCCGCATCAGCGGGCGAGCGAAATTCCCGACGACAGCCATTTTCGGATTTCTATCCGAAACGATCTGAAGCGATTCGAGAGGCGATAGAGTCTCAGTCGCCCGGACTAATCATTCAGCAGATTGCGACCGCTGACGAGCTTGGAGGCATGACGCTTACAGCAGTTCCGCACGAGCGACGAAAGTCAGCCAAACGCATGCTCACAGCATGGTACGACCTCAATCGCGCAGGTCGCCTTCGCGACTCCGCGGGAGAGGAAATCGAAACTCTCTTCTCGGAGATTGGCTTTATCGTACGACACGTACAACTCACTCGAAGAGACGACCGCGATATCGGAGAATCTATCTTGGAAACAGAGCCGTTGGACAGGCGGGAGCGTTGCCCCATTCCTGAATTCGGATCGTCCGCCAACGGAAAATATAGGATCCTGTTTCTATGGAAAAGCCCAACCGAGGAAGACATCCTTCAGCATGCAGGCAATAGTGGCAGACGGGGAGCGACCATCGTGTTGTATTTCGGCGTGCTCAATAAATCGCGCCGAGCCGAGCTCGCACGCCTCGCTCGGGAACGCGGTCGGAGCCTACTCATAGTCGACGATTTGTTGCTTTTGTACTTGTGTGGGGAGACCGGCTCCCGAGTCCCTATTCTGTTTGCCTGTTCGCTGCCTTTTACCTATGTTCAGCCCTACGTCACCACCGCCGGATTGGTACCCCCCGAAATGTTCTATGGCCGTGAGCCCGAGATGCAAGAAATCGAGGATCGGAATGAGTCCTGCTTCATTTATGGCGGCCGGCAGCTAGGCAAGACAGCACTTCTCCGCGCCGTCGAAAACAGGTACCATCGACCCGCCGACGGCTTCTATGCCGTATGGATCGATCTGAAACGCGAGGGCGTCGGCTATGATCAGGGCTATGACCAAGGAGTAGACGGCATCTGGTCCGCCATCTGGCGTGCCCTATCAAAGGAGCTTGAGATACCGGCCGACGTCAAGGTCCCAAATCCCAATATTCCCAACATCAAAGGCCGTATCGATGCTTTCCACAAATTTCTCGTCGATCATTTCAACAAGGAATCGGGACGAAGGCTTCTGTTGCTATTGGACGAAGCCGACAAATTTCTGGAAGTTGACGGCACCCGGCAGGTACGAGGAGGCCCAGGTAGTGAGTATCGCGTATCTACACGTCTCAAAGGACTCATGGACGGTACCGACCGTTCCATCAAGGTTGTCTTCGCAGGTCTTCACAACGTACTGCGGACTGCCGAGTCCTCGAATCATCCGCTCGGCCACTTCGGCACGCCCGTTCAAATCGGCCCACTGTGGCGCGACGCTCACGCGCTGATCCGCGAGCCGCTTGCGGCCGCCGGCTACACGCTTGAGAACAACCTCATAACCCGAATTCTTGCTCGCACCAATTACTATCCGCACCTCATTCAAATTTACGGCTCAGCACTTGTCAAGTCCATGGCCAAGCGCGTCAGCGAGATTCCGCCATATGACATTCCAGAGGAACTCATCGATGCCACTTATTCGATAAACACAAATCTGCGCGAGGATTTTCGTCAGAGATTTCGCTTGACATTGCAGCTTGATCCCCGGTACGAGGTGATCGCCTACACCGTCGCCTGGGAGTGCAACCAACACGATGCCGTTCTTTTCGAGGGCCTCGATTATCGAAAGATAGATGAGGATAGCAGAGTATGGTGGCCTAAGGGCTTTGAAGACGTCGAGCCTCGGACTGACCGTTTCCGGTCGCTTCTCGACGAAATGGAAGGGCTCGGTGTACTGCGTAAGGTCGGCGAGCACCGATATACGCTGCGCAACCCAAACGTCTTGATGCTGATGGGTACGGCGGAGGAAATTGAGGAGAATCTTTTCAGGCCTCGTGAAGTGCCGCAGGAAGTTGACTCCAGGACGTTTAGAGCTCATGACCCGAAGGGCACGGATTCTCCGTCTCGTAATCCCCTAACCTATCAGCAGGAAGGATCGCTCCGCGTCATGAAGAACGGTGTCTCGATAGTCTGTGGCCTGCCGGCATCGGGTTACGACGACGTACTGCGCTTTCTGAACCGCAAGAAGACCGATCCTATCATACAGCTCGAACATTCAACGAATCACGATGAGTTTGAAGAAGTGCTCGTCCGTCACTTTGATCGAAGACCCGAAGGTACGACCATTTACGTGATTTCTGCCACGATTCCCTGGAGCAAGAGATGGGTCGAGACGGCGTTAGAACGTGTTCGCGGACTCGATCTCCGAGGCCGCAGAGACAAGAGCGTACGAGTTCTATTCATGGCAGACGCTGCACGCCTGCTAAAACTTCATATCGCACGCGAGGCGCTCGACGATCTCAATCTCAAAAGGCTTGAATGGGTTCCACTGCGCCCGTGGAGGGAGAGTTTTCTTCTTCAGTGGATAGATGATTTAGGGTTTCCGGATGCTGCCGAGAAATGTCCGAAGATCGTCCAGCATACGGGGGGCTGGTGGGCATTGCTCCAACAGCTATACTATTTGGTGAAAGAGGCCGGAAACTTTGACGAAGGCCTTGAACGTCTCGACACTGAACTTAGAGACTCGACGAGTTTTCAGCATCTCGAGAAGCAATTCTGCCTGGATTGTCTAGGATCACGAAGGGACGTTCTGTGCGATCTTGCGCACTTGAAAGCTGCAGATTTTGCCGACCTGCGGACGTTCGCCGAAGATCGTGATGTAGACAAAGATACTCTGATGAGTATATTGAGGTGGGCTGAACTACTGCACGTTGTCCGCCGGAACGGTACTACATGGGAGATTGACGGTGTGGTTGGTCGGCTCCTCACGGCGTCCAAGTGAGTGACCGAGGCCGTGGACATCTGGAGTTTACCTCGGCCCGCGTCGTTTGTTGACGACATCGAAAATGCGATCCGGGACGGATCGAACGTAATCGTTCGATTTCCATGCTCGGTGCCGGCCGGCTTGGCGAGGGAACTGAGAGGACGTTTGCAGTCGGTTTGCGGCACATGGACCTCAATTGATGCGTCGTGTGGAGCGTCTGACCCCGTCGCTTTACTACGCGAACGTCTTTGCCCGGATGTCACCGCACTCAGAGCACGAGGGATGGCGGAGATGGCGGACACTGCTTCGTTTCAAGGGCGGCTTCTTTGGATAGAGAATATCGACCGTTCTGACTGGGCGCAGTGGGCGGCCGCTCTAGCGGCGTACGCAGATGCATGCCGTAGCGTAGACCTGATAGACCGAACCCTGTTCATTGTTGTTCTTTCTGGCGAGGTGGTGGCGGAACATACCCCCGAAGAGGTTGCCCTCGTACGCCGGGACTTTCGCAATGTTGTAGATACGACGGAGCTTTTCATGTTTGCGTTATGCAAGCTTCCCGACAGTATCGAACGTCTTGAACATCGGGCACTGGTAGCACATACCGTATCGCAAGTAGCGCAGTGGGATTGTCTGCTTGCCGAGCAGCTTCTGTCCGCATCTTTTGACGAGGCGTTGAGCCCTGACGATACACTCCGGGATTATGCACGATGCCGTGGGTGGAACTCGGATACGTCCAGGCGCTGGGAGGATGGGACGGTGGATGGTCCCGATGATCGGCCGATCGTGCACTCGGCGCTTCTGACCGTCTCCGGCGAGTTACGTCCGGTGTTTCGGAGGATCTGGGCCGGTCAAGCGGCGGTTCTGTTGCCGCTCGTCGAGGAACGGCGCATGGGGCTCGTACCTCGTTGTTGCCGGTATTTGAAGCCACCCATAGATAATCGCGCCGGACAGCAGGTTCACGACCTTCTCGATCTGGAAGTGGGCCCGTTGGCACGGCATCTCGATCATACAGATGCGCCACAGGGGTTGAAAAATCAGGTGCAATTTCTGCGGCATGTCCGCAACAATCTCGCGCACATGGAGCCTCTTGAACCCGATGAGGCTTTGCGCCTATGCTATGGCTGAGCGGAGTGGACGATGCCCGACTCAGGAACGCATTCTTGACGTGAGCGCGTGGACGTGGCATGGTTCCCGGCGTATGGCGACGCGGGACCGCGGCAAAGCGTACGCCCGAACGTGGTGCGACGACCGGCTGACGTTGAAACGATATCCGTCACGCAAAAGCACTATCGGGAACGGGGAGAAAATGACTGATTCACCGCTTACCTATCTTGACGACGAGGAACGAAATATCATCGAAAGCATCGAGGAGGCGCCCCGGCTCGGCCGGCCGCTTGATCCCAAGGAGGAACGGGAACTCCGGGAGATGATCGGGCACGCTTGCCGCCATCAAGAGCCGGTCCGGCCTACGTCCTTGGAGACGAAGGCGACGCGCCGGGCCTGCCGCGCCAGCGCGTCCGCGAGCAACTCCTCGCGCGGTTGAAACAGATCGCCGGTGGGGCTCAGATCGAACTGCTCCAGGAGTCGGTCCAGCGTCTTCTCATGCGGTTCGAGCCTGCCATCGGCAAGGACGTGCGCGACCGCGATGCCCGACGCCGCCAGCGCCGGGGCGACCAGCAGCGTGCGGTGACAGGCCAGCGGCTCCTTCTCCGCGCACATGAGCGCGATGCGATGGCGCGCGGCGCCGTCCACGATCCGCGCCAGGCCGTCCTGAAACGAGCCGGTTCGGGCGACCAGCTCATACCGAATCTGCCCGTCCCGGTAACAGGCGGGATCGGCCGAGCGCCCGCCGAGCTCGCGGCCGAGGCAGGTATAGCGAATGCCGCGGTCCTTGAGCGCTGCGGATAGCGCGTCCCGATTGAACTGCGGGCAGAAGCGGCTGAACGGCGCCGAACGCACGTCGGCCACGGCCGTGACGCCGTGGTTCGCCAACAACTCCAGAAACGCTTCCAACGAGTGGTTGGAGTGGCCGATGGTGAATACTCGGGGCGCGGTCATGATCGGAGATCGCATTCGATGATGGCGGCGATCAACTTGTAGCGGAACTGCTGGTACAGCTCACCGAGGCTGATGGTCAGGTAGCACTCCCCGAGATCATAGCCGCCGTCCAGCTTGGCGAGGTATTCGCGCTCGTACACCGGATCGGTAACCCACAGCGCATAGTCGACGCCGGCGTGGGAGAACCGCCCCTGCACGCGGCGTTTGCGGTTGCCGAACGCCTCGCCGGGACGGAACACGGCGAGTTGCAGTCGTTCGGCGTGACCAGGCGCAACGAACCGGACAGCGAACGCGTCGACTCTTCCGGAATTCTGTCGTTGCGCCCCTGGTAGGTGTGGCAACCGTCGATCCAGAGCGGCGCCACCGGATCCCGCAGGGCCGGCAGATCGAACCACGACCACGTTCCCTCCTTCCGCCAGTAGCGGTCGGGGTCGAGCAACCAGTTCTCGGTCTGCCACCGATCCGGCCGCGGCTCCAGCACCGGAATGCTGATGATGTCCAGCACCCGGGGGTCGCCGCCGTCCTCGTACTGGCGCTCGTATTCGGACACTTCCTGACCGGGCCGGGCGCTCACCGGGCGGATCCAGTTACCGACCTGCCGGCCCGCCAGTTCGCGGCCGGCAATGCAGCGGCCGGCCAGCGTGCGCGCGTTCGCAAGGCACACCATGCGCTTGCGGTCGATCATGGCCCGGCGCTGCCAGCCGCCCGGATCACCAGAAGCAACTCGCT
Source organism: Spirochaetia bacterium (assembly GCA_965203515.1). Classification (GTDB taxonomy): domain Bacteria; phylum Spirochaetota; class Spirochaetia; order SZUA-6; family Bin103; genus CATQHW01. The sequence goes on along the minus strand of OZ241907.1, from coordinate 804,465 downwards.
GTCGTCGATCAGCCGATACTCCGGCAGCCGCCCGGACAGATCGCGGCATTCCCGGCGAATGATCGTAAGCGTCCGGGGAATCCCACCCTCTACGTAGCGGGCGGCGGCGGTGGACGCGCGGTCGGCAGGAGCGCCAAGAAATCGGCACGGGTACGCGCGTGCGGCAGCTGCTCGAACAACTCGCGCAGATACCAGTACGGCTCTCGCCGGTTGGCCTTCGCCGTCTCGATCAGGCTGTACAGCGTCGCGCTCGCCGCAGCGCCGCGCGGGCTGCCGGCAAACAGCCAGTTCTTGCGGCCCACCACGAACGGCCGGATCGCCTGCTCGCAGGCGTTGTTGTCCGGCGTCAACTGCGCGTGCTCCACATAGCCGATCAGCTTCGGCCACTGTCCCAACGCGAACCCCACCGCCTTGCCGAGCGCCGAACTCGGCAGCACCTGCTCCCGCTTGTGCCGCAGCCACTCGTGCATCTGCACGAGCACCGGCTCCACCCGCGCGCGCCGCTCGGCCACGAACCGTTCGGGGTCCTCGGTCCGGTACCTCGCTAGCTGCGTCTCGATGCGGTACAGCTTGGCGATGTACCCCAGCGCCTGCAGCGCCGCACCGCTACGGCTCGATACCTTGCTCAACGCCTCGGCGGCCTCCTTGAAGGCGCGCCGCACGTGCGCCCAACAGCCCACGTGCCGGATGCCCGGCTGGCTGCACGGCCGCAGGTAGCCCTCATACCCATCGGTCTGCACGTAGCCCTGGTAGTCGCCGATGATGTCGGCCGCCACCCGTGCGGCCCGACTCGGCTCATACCGGTAGATCACCACCGGCGCCGCCGGCGGCCCGCCGCGGGCCACCCATACGTAGCTGCGCGTCGCGTTGGCGCGTCCCGGCTCGTTGAGCACCTGCACGGTCGTTTCGTCGATTTGCAGGATCGGTCCGCCGCGCAGTTGGTCGCCCAGCGCTGCCAGCAGCGGCCGACAGGCGCCGGCGACCGCCAGCATCCAGTCGGCCATCGTGCGCCGCGACACCGCCACTCCCAGCCGCGCGAACTGCTGCTCCTGCCGGTACAGCGGCAGCGCGTCGCAGAACTTCGCCGTGGCGATGAACGCCAGCAGCCCTTCGCTGGCGACTCCTTTGCGGATCAGCGCCGCCGGCGCCGGCGCCACCCGCACCGCCGCACGCTGCTCGTCGCCGGAGCCCTCGCAGTGATGGCAGGCGTACTTCGGCCGCACCGTGCGGAGCACCCGCACCTGCGGCGGGATCACGTCGAGCTTCTCGGCGGTCTCCTCGCCGATGCGGACCATGCGGTGGCCGCAGGCGCACTGCTGGTCTGCTTCGGGAAGGTCGACGACCCGCTCGACCCGCGGCAGCGACGGCGGCAGCGGTTGGCGGCGCGGGCGCCGGGCGCGGCTCGGCACCGGGGCGGCCGCCGGTTCGGCAGGCAGTGGGTCGACCGGCAAGGCGTGGTCGGCGCTCCGTTCGATCTCGTTGAACAGCCGGATCTGCTGCTGCTCGGCAGCGCTCAGCTGTTCGCTGCTGCGCCCGTACCGCCGGTTTCGGTACCAGGCGAGCTCCTCTTCATAGAGCTCAATCTTCTTGTCCAACTCCTGGACCTGATGATCCAGCGCATGGACCTGATGATCCAGCGCACTATTCCTGGTGACGAGTGAACTATTCCTGGCGACGAGTTGATCGTTGCGCACGATCAACTCGTCTTTTTCCAGGACCAGCAGCCGATTCTCCACGCGCAACCTGTCGCGTTGTTCGACCACCGACGGTGCGGCAGACATGTCTCTACCTTACCTCAAATACCGCCGCCAGTCAAGATCGAACCAAGCCCGTCAGGCGATTTCGGCGTAGCTCAACTCCTCGTGTCGGTTCCAGAAATCGATCCCTGCCAACAGCATCCGCAGCTGCTCGGCGTCGATCTCTCGCCGCGCCTCGGCCGCCGTTCGCGGCCACGGAAAGCTGCCCTGCTCCAACCGCTTCATCCACAGACAGAACCCCGTCCGATCCCAGTACACCGCCTTCAGCAGTCGCCGCTGCCCGTTGCAGAACACGAACAACGACGCCTCGAACGGACTCAACCGCATCTGCTCCTGCACCAGCAGCACCAGCCCGTTGATCTGCTTGCGCAGGTCGGTCGCACCAGGCCGCACGTAGATGCGCGCCGCCTCCAACTCCAGCCGGATCACTTCAGCGCCTCCAGCGCCGCCAGCACCTCGCGCAGATGCTCAGCGCGGACCGACGGCCACAGCCGCAGCACGTACCGCTCGCCGACCAGCAACTCCATCGTCGCGTGCTGCTCGGCGTCCTTGGCCCCGCCGGCCGCCCGCGCCAACTCGACCAGCGGCTGACGCCGGTCGGCCGTCTCCGGCAGCTTGCCGTCCCAGTTGCGCAGCGACCAGTAGGACAGACCATGCTGCTCGCAATACGCCTTCTTCGTGAGCCCACTGCGTCGCCACGCTGCCACGTGCCGGCTCCAATACTCTCGTCCCTGTCTCATCGTTCGTCCCTCCTGCCAGGGACGATGTACCTCTATATATCCCCTTGTAAGGTGGGGTTCACCGGACGCTTACGAATGATCGGCACCCCGTCGCCGCGCGTGTCCATCAGCCGCGTGCGGCCCACGCCGGACGGCGCCGCGCAGCGGGCCAGCAGCGACACGATCAACTCGTTCCGGTTCGCTTGCCGCAAGTGCAGGCTGTCCGGCGTGAGGCTGTTGACCAGCCCGCCGGGGACGTACAGCTCCAGGCGGTCGCCGAACAGGTGAAGGCGCACCCGGGCGCCCGCGACCGAGTAGTCGCGGTGAGCTACGGCGTTCACGATCGCCTCGAATACGGCGCGTTCGCTGAACTGGGGACGCTCCGAACGGGCAGTCTCCTTGGTTGCACGGACCAGCATGTTGCGCCGTACGAAGTGCAGCGCTTCGGCGATCTGCTCGTCCAGCGGCCCGCCGAGGTCGCGGGCGTCGGTCTGGTAGTCGGCGGCGGTCCGCTCGCCGGCATAGCTGACCGCCTGAATGTACGCGTGGGGCAGCCACCGCTGCGGGTCCGTGGTGCAGAGCAGCACACCGGCGAGGGTCAGCCGCGCGCGTCCGTCCGGGTCATCGGCGACGATGCGGAGCTTGCGCAACCGGTCGTCAGGGTCATCCGGAGAGTCGTCGACGTCGCCGCGCACGAACCGCTGCGCCAGCGAGTAGTGCAGATCGGCCGGGGCGGTGGCCGGCACGATCGATTCATCGAACCGGATCACTCGACTCTGGCTGCGCTGCTGGAACAACCGTGCGAGCACCTCCGGGGCCAGTTCTCGCTTGGAGCTGCCGATCCGGCGGAAGTAGCCGCCCGGGCTCTTGTGCACGAACAAGCTGCGTTCGACGTCGACGCGCAGCACCGCGCCGGTCCCGCCCTCCGCGGGCTCCAACTCCTGCTTGCGGATGTCGGCATCGAGCGCCGGTTGCACCAGGTCGTTGCAGATTTCGCGCACCCAGCTCTCCACTACGTCCAGGTCGTCCAACGGGATGCCCCGGATGCGCCGCGTCTTGTCGTCCACGCCGACGATCAGCGTGCCGCCGCGGCTGTTGGCAAACGCCGCCAGTTCATCAGCCAGCGCGCGCCGCTCCGGGGCACGGACTCTGCCACTGATGACACTGACGCTCTTGAACTCCAGCCGCGTCTTCGCCCAACCGGATGCGCCGCGCAAGGTCGCGGTCGGCCATCAGGGTCGCGATGCTACGGGATCACGGAGATATGCGCAAAAGCGGGACCGGCGCGGAGCTGAGATCACTGCGCGGGCAGTAGCCGCGGCCGAAGCCGGCGCAGTACCTTTGGCCCATGGATGATGAGCAGCGACAACTGGTGCCCGCGATCCCCAGCGCCCTGTTTCTGGCCGGCAGCGGCTTGGCCGTTCTGTTGGCCAACGGCATCTTGTTGAATCCGGTATCGCGCACCATTCTGGCCGCCGTGGCCGTGGGGTGGGGATTGTGGACCGTCCTTGCCCGACCGCATCTGCGCCGCACGGGATGGTTCGGCGTCGCGGGCGGCGGCATCATGCTGCTGTTCGGCGCCGTGCTGCAGGGTCTGGTCGGCGTGGGCGGGGTACTCCTGATCGCCGCCGGCGGCGTCTCCTTCCTCAGCGGTTTGTTCCGCCGCGGTCAACTGCCGCGGTAGGTGGTGTAGCCCCAGGGCGCGACCAGCAGGGGCACGTGGTAATCGGCATCGGCGGCCATGCCGAAACGGATCGAGACCTGATCCAGGAACGGCGGATCGGCGGTCGGCAGGTCGGCCGCGGCGAAGTACTCGCCCACGTGGAACACCAGCTCCCACCGGCCGGCACGGAAGGCGTCCCCTGCAAGCAGCGGCGCGTCGCAGCGCCCGTCCTGATTGGTGCGTGCCGACGCGACCGGTCTGCGGCCGTCGCTCACCTCGAAGAGCTCCACCCGGATGCCGGCTCCGGGCTTGCCCTGAGCGGTGTCCAGCACGTGCGTCGTGAGCCGGCCCATCATCGCCTCCTCAGCGTCACTTCGATCTGTCCGTTCGGCTCGTCGGTCGGCAGGAACAGCGCGCCGCGCGCATCCTGACCGAACGGTGACAGGTCGATCGGCAGATAGTGGACGTTGGGCATCGACAGCGTGATCTCGTCGACGGCCGGAGCCGCGGCGAGCGCCGCCTCGCCCATGCGGTACAGGCTGTCCTGCACCGAATGGCTGTAGGTGGTCGCGAAGACGCGGAGCAACGCTTCCCTTATCGCGCCGGCGACCGTGCCGCCGGTCACCGTACCGTAGTCGCCGCCGTCGCCCGGCGCGCCGCCCGCGAACCGCCAGACCGCCGCCATGCGAGTGGCCAGGATGCGGTCGGCGGTCGGCGGCAAGGTCGTGTACTCGTCCTGCACGAAGTCGACGAAGCCGGACCCGGTGGTCTTCATGATCGCGAAGTCGCGGAAACCGGCTTCGATCCGGCGCGACGTTCGGGTCACGACGGCGCTGGCGAACGGCGTGCCGCCCTCCCCTCTCACAAAGCCGTGCGGGTGCTCCACGCCGTCGACCCGCATGCGGCTCCACGCCGTCTCCTCGACCCGGACAGACGCTTCGGACACCTGCTCGTAGCGCTCCATGAAGCGCTGCGCCACCGCGAGAGCAAACGCTTCATTGGCCGCATCCGGATGCGCGAGCGCCAGCACGTTCACCAGGTTCTTCATGGTGTCGGTGGCGACGACCGCCGAGTTGTCCGCCGCCGTATAGGCTCGGGAGAACGCGCCGTCCAACGTCACCGTCACGCGGCTTTCCCGCACCTCGTGCCGGTTCCCGGTGCGCTGCACGCGCAACACGCGGACGTTGGCCTTGCCGTACCGCTGTCGAACGAATCGCATCGCCGTCTCCCTTACCTACCTGATCACGGGTACGTGCGCGAAGCGGTTGACGTCGACCAGGCCGAGATCGGAGATGCGCAGCTCCGGTATGACCGCCAGCGCCAGCAGGCTGAGCTGCATGTAGCCGTTGTTGAGCGGGCAGCCGCACTCCCGCAACGCCGCCATCACCCGCGCCGACTTCCGGGCCACCACGTCGGCCGGCTCGTCGGACATCAGTCCGCCGATCGGCAACTCGACCAGCGCGATCACCCGGCCGTCGCGCACCACGACCACGCCGCCGCCGGCGCCGGCCAGCGCGTTCGCCGCCTGCGCCATGTGCTCCGCGCAGGTCCCGGTCACCAGCAGGTGGTGGCTGTCGTGCGCGACGGTGGTCGCCACCCCGCAGGCGGCCTCGAACCCGAAGCCCTGCACGAAGCCGTTCACCACCCTGCCGGTGCCGTGGTGGCGCTCTATCAGGGCCAGCGGCAGCACGTCCCCGGCCGTATCGGGCCGCACCCTGCCGCCGCTCGCCTGCAGGGTCGCCGTCCGGTGGCGGGTCGCGGCGTGATTCTCGATCACGCCGATCACGTTGACCGCCACCGGCCCCTCGCGGTTCCCGGCGTCGACCGCGAAGTCCCCGGCCACCAGCGGCCGCGGCACCCGCACCGAGCGGCGGTAGCGTTCCTCATGCGCCCAGGGCGGCAGGTCGATCAGCAACCTCCCCTCCTCGGCCGCCACTTCACCGGCCGCGATCACCAGCCCGGCGGTGAAGTCGTCCAGGCTCTCCGCCAGCACGACGTCGGCATAGCGCCCCGGCGCCAGACAGCCCAGGTCGCGGTCGACGCCGAAGTGCACGGCGGTATTGATCGTCGCCATCTGCAAGGCGATCAGCGGGTCGAGGCCAAGATCGACCGCGTGCCGGACCACCCGGTCCATGTGCCCCTCCGCGACCAGCGTGCCGGCGTGCGCGTCGTCCGTGCAGAGGATGAACTGACGCGGATCGAGCCCCCGCTCCATGACGGCCGTGATCTGCGCCGCCACGTCGTACCAGGCCGACCCCAACCGAAGCATCGGGCGCATGCCGCGCCGCGCGCGCTCGACGGCGTCGACCTCGCGCGTGTTCTCGTGATCGTCGGCCGGGCCGCCCGCCAGGTAGGCATGAAACGGCCGGCCCAGCTCCGGGCTCGCGTAATGGCCTCCCACCGTCTTGCCGGCGCGCATCGTCGCGGCGATCTCGGCGAGCATCTGCGCGTCGCCGTCGACCACGCCGGGGAAGTTCATCATCTCACCCAGGCCGACGATGCCGGGCCAGGTCATCGCCTCCCGCACGTCCTCCGGCGTGATGCGGGCGCCGGGGGTCTCCAGACCCGGCGCCGACGGCACGCAGGACGGCATCTGCACGAAGACGTTGATCGGCGCCGCCGCCGCCTCAGCCGCCATCATGCGTACGCCGTCGAGGCCGAAGACGTTGGCGATCTCGTGCGGGTCGGCGAAGATCGCCGTGGTGCCGTGCGGCAGCACCGCGCGCACGTACTCCGTGATCGTGCACATGCTGCTCTCGACGTGCAGATGGCCGTCGGTCAGCCCCGGCGCCAGGAACCGGCCATCGGCCTCGATCACCCGCGTGCGGTCGCCGATGCAGTAGCCGGCGTCCTCCACGATGCAGGCGATGCGGCCCCGGCGGACGGCGATGTCGATCCCCGGCACCACCTCGCGGGTGAGCACGTTGACCCACCGCCCGCCGCGGATCACCACGTCGGCGGCAGCCCGGCCGGCCGCGACCTCCACCAACTCCGCCGCCACCGCGTGCCACGGTTCGCGCTTCACGTCAGGCTCCTGCTCCGTGGCCGCGCAGTCTGTCCGATATGCCGGCGCGCGCCAATCCGGCACGCCGGACCGGCGCGAGCCGATCCGGCCGGCTCGCGGCGCATCCGGCGCTTTCGGCGGTCGGCCTGAGCCACACCCGGTTGCCGGCGACGTAGGTAGCGCGCACGGCCCGGTCGTCGCCCAGGATGGCCAGGGCGAACAGGATGTCGTCGATGCTCGCCGACAGCTCGTGGCGGGCGGCCAGCACCGGCGTGGCGGCCGGGTCGAGCACCACCACGTCGGCCCAGAGGCCCGGTTCCAGCGACCCGATCCGGTCGTCGAGGCCCAGCCGGCGGGCGTTGCCGCGGGTGGCAAGGTGGAACAGCTCATGCGCGGCGGGCCGGTACCCGCGCAGCATCGCCACCTTGTACGCCTCGCCCATGGTGCGGAGCATCGAGTAGCTGGTGCCGCCTCCGACGTCGGTCGCCAGGCCGACGCCGACCGCATGATCCCCGTCCCTGGTGCCGCGCAGGTCGAACAAGCCCGATCCCAGGAAGGTGTTCGAGGTCGGGCAGTGCACGACCGTCGCTCCGGCCGCCGACAGGCGCGCGCGCGCGCGCGCCGACAGATGGATGCCGTGCGCGAACAGGCTGCGGGCGCCGACCAGACCGAAGCGGTCGTAGACATCGGTGTAGTCCTGCGCCCAGGGAAAGTCCCGCGCCACCAGCTCGATCTCCGGCCGGCTCTCCGCAAGGTGCGTGTGGACGTGGCAATCGGGATGGCGCGCGGCGAGGTCGCCGGCGGCGGCGAGCTGCGCCTCGCTGGAGGTGACCGCAAAGCGCACCGTGATCGCATAGCGGAGCCGCCCGCGGCGGTGCCAGCGCTCGATCAGCTCCTCGCTGTCGCGCACCCCGGCGGCCGGGTCGTCGCACAGCGCCGCCGGCGCGTTGCGGTCCATCATGGTCTTGCCGGCCACGATCGCCATGGCGCGCGCCTCCGCGGCCGCGAACAGCGCCTCGGCCGCGCCGCGGTGGACGGTGGAGAAGACCACGGCGGCGGTCGTACCGTGCTGCACCAGCCGATCCAGGAACACCTCGGCCGCCGCCCGCGCGTGGGCGTCCGAGCCGTAGCGCTGCTCCTCGGCATAGGTGAATCGCCGCAGCCAGTCGAGCAGGTCGGCGCCCGGCGCGGCCAGCATGCGGTACTGCGGGAAGTGGACGTGGGCGTCGATGAAGCCCGGCAGCACCAGCGCCGCGCCGTAGTCGTCGGTCGGCATCGCGCGGAACCGATCGGGCAGGTCGGCCGCCGGCCCGCACCAGGCGATCCGTCCGTCTGAGCCCACCGCGACCGCGCCGTCGGGATGGAACCGCACGGCCGACTGCGGCCCCGCCCGCACCGGGTCGTCGCGGTAGCTCAGCAGGGCGCCGCGCACCACTCGCCCGGCCGCGGCGCTCACGGCGCGACCCGGTCTTCGATGCGAAACCGCAGGATGCGCTCCACGTTGGCCAGCGCCGCGGCGCGTTCGACCGCCAGGCCGTTGCCGACCCGCTCCTCGAAGGCGGTCAGGATCATCTCCTTGTTCGCGCCCTTCACGGCGAAGATGAACGGAAAGCCGAAGCGGGCACGGTACCGGGCGTTCAGCTCCGCGAAGCGGGCGAACTGGTCCGGCGTCAGCCGATCCAGGCCGGCGCCGGCCTGCTCCCGCCGCGACTCGGCGGCGATCTCGTCCGCCCCGGTGCCGCCGGCGACGGCGGCCCGGTCCGCCAGGTCGGGATGGGCGCGCAGCAAGGCGAGCTGCGCTGCCGGCGGCGCCGCACGCACCGCGGCGACGAACGCGGCGATCATCTCCGCGCGGTCGGTGAAGGGGCGCGCGGTCGCCGCGCGTTCGGCCACCCACGGCGAGTGCTCGGCCACGTCGCCAAAGCGGGCGGTGAACGCCGCGGCGTCGAGAGCGTTGACCGCGGCGAGCGTCACGGCGGGGTCGACATTTTGCAGACGTGGGGCGGCTCGGGTGACGGCGCTATCGCCGCCGCCGAGCCGCCGGTGGCTTGCCGGGCGGGGTTACTCCGGCAGCTTGTCGTCGACGCCCCGCACGTACCAATTCATGCTCAGCAGCGCGCCGTCGTCGAGCACCTCGCCCTCGCCGATCACCATGGTTCCTTCCTGGTCGTAGATCGGCCCCGTGAACGGGTGCAGCTCGCCGGAGGCGATCTTCGCCTCGGTCTCCATGGCCATGGCCGCCACGTCATCCGGCACGTTGGTGTAGTCGGCCATGACGACCATGCCCGGGCCGATGCCGTCCCAGGTATCCATCGACTCCCAGGTGCCGTCGAGCACCGCCTGCGTACGGGCGACGTAGTACGGCCCCCAATCGTCGATGACCGCGGTGAGTTGGGCAGTCGGGGCGAACGCGAACATGTCCGACGCCTGCCCGAAGCCGATCGCGCCCTGCTCCTCCGCGATCTGCAGGGGAGCGGTCGAGTCGGTGTGCTGCACCATGATGTCGGCTCCCTGCCCGATCAGCACCTTGGCCGCGTCCGCCTCCTTGCCGGGATCGAACCACGAGTTGACCCAGATGAGCTTGATCTTGAAGTCGGGGTTGATCGACTGAGCGCCGAGCATGAACGAGTTGATGCCGCGCACGACCTCCGGGATCGGGAACGACACGATGTAGCCGGCGATGCCGCTCTCCGACATGCGGGCCGCCATCTGACCGATCACGTAGCGCCCTTCGTAGAAGCGCCCGGAGTAGGTCGAGACGTTGGCGGCGCGCTTGTAGCCGGTCGCGTGCTCGAACTTCACGTCCGGGAACCGCTCGGCCACCTTGATGGTCGTATCCATGTAGCCGAACGAGGTCGTAAAGATCAGGCCGGCGCCCTCGCGGGCAAGGCGCGTGATGGCGCGCTCCGCGTCGGCTCCTTCAGGCACGTTCTCGATATAGATCGTCTCGACCCGGTCGCCGAGCTGCTCCTCGATGTCCAGCCGGCCTCGATCGTGCTGGTACGTCCAGCCGTGGTCGCCGATCGGACCGACGTAGACGAAGCCGACTTTCAGCTCCTGAGCGAATGCGGTCGCGGTCAGCGCCAGCGCCAACACGATCACCGATAATCTCTTCATCGAGCACTCCTTTCGGGGGTGTCCCCCGTCCGATGACATTGACGGTACCGTACGCGCGGACCCTATCGCTCCGGCACGAACGGCTGCCCAATGCAAGCAGGAGTGTTCGCCTTCGTCAAGAAACGATTGCCGGAGATCAGCACCAGCGCCGCGATCGTGGCCAGATATGGCAGCGACGAAAGGAGTTGCGGCGCGACGTCGATCCCGGCTGCCTGCGCGTACAGGCCGACGATCCAGACGGTGCCGAACAGGTAGGCGCCGATCACGACCCGCCGGGGCGCCCAGGTCGAGAAGACCACCAGCGCCAGCGCGATCCAGCCGCGGCCGGCGGTCATGTTTTCGATCCACTGCGGGGTGTAGACCAGGGAGAGGTAGCCGCCGGCCAGCCCCGCGCAGGCGCCGCCGAAGGCGATGCACGCGTAGCGCACGGCGATCACCCGGTAGCCCAGCGCGTGGGCGGAGTAGTGGTTGCCGCCGGTGGCGCGGATCACCAGCCCGATGCGCGTACGCGCCAGCGTCCAGGCGACCAGCAGGGTGATGGCGACCGAGCCGTAGACCAGCGGGTCCTGGCCGAACGCCACCGGCCCCAGGAACGGGATGTCGGTGAGGACCGGGATGCGGACCGCCGGCAGCTTCACGCCGGGGAGCCCCGTGAAGTTCTCGCCGATCAGTCCGGCAAGGCCGAGTCCGAACAGGGTGAGGGCCAGTCCGGTGGCGACCTGGTTGGTCACCAACGTCTGCGTCAGGTACGCGAACAGGAGCGCGACGCCGATGCCGGTCGCCGCCGACACGGCCACGCCCATCGCCGCCGATCCCGACGTATAGGCCGCCGCGAAGCCGCTCACCGCGCCCATGATCATCATCCCCTCCACGCCCAGGTTGAGCACGCCCGAGCGTTCGACCACCAGCTCGCCGATGGCGGCCAGCAGCAGCGGCGTCGACGCGGTGATGATGGTGAGGAGCACCGCTTCCAGCTCGTTCACGGCTGCGGCTCCTCCGCCGCGCCGACTCCGGCGTCGGGGACGAGGCGCAGCCGCAGCCGGTACCGGATCAGCGTGTCGCACGCCAGGATGAAGAACAGCAGCGTGCCCTGAAACACCTGCGCCGTCCGGTCGGAGAGCCCCAGCGAGATCTGCGCGCCTTCGCCGCCGAGATAGCTGATCGCCAGGATGACGCCGGCAAGCAGCACCCCGATCGGGTTGAGACGGCCCAGGAACGCCACGATGATCGCCGTGAACCCGTAGCCGGGCGAGATGGACGGCTGCAGTTGGCCGACCGGCCCGGCGATCTCGCCGATGCCGGCCAGCCCCGCCAGGCCGCCGGACAGCGCCAGGCAGAACCAGACGGTGCGCGGCCGGGAGAAGCCGCCGAAGCCGCCGGCGCGCGGCGCGGTGCCGGATACCTGTATCTCGAAGCCCTTCAGCGTGCGCGCCATGAACACGAACAGCACCAGCACCGCCAGCAGTGCGAACGCTCCGCCCAGGTGCACGCGGCTGTAGCCGAGCGTCGGCAGGAGCTGAAAGCCCTGCAACTCGACCGACTCCGGAAAGTTGAACCCCGCCGGATCGCGCCACGGACCGCGCACCAGCCAGTCCAGCAGGAACTGCGCCACGTAGACCAGCATCAGGCTGGTCAGTATCTCGTTCGCTCCGAAGCGATTGCGGAGCAGCGCGGGAATCGCCGCCCAGGCGATGCCGCCGCAGACGCCGAGCGCCATCATCAGCGGCAGCGCCAGCGGCGATCCCCACTGCGTCGCCAGCACGGGGATGGCGGCGCCGGCGATCGCCCCCGCTATGAGCTGCCCCTCGGCGCCGATGTTCCAGACGTTGGCGCGGAAGCAGACCGCCAGCCCGGCGCCGATCAGCACCAGCGGCGTCGCCTTGACGATCAGCTCCTCGATCGACCAGAGCGTCGTCACCGGCTCGACGAAGTAGACGTACAGCGCCGGCAGCGGCTGCAGCCCGCGCGCAGCGAAGAGGACGCCGCCCACGACCCCGGTGAGCAACATGGCCAGCACCGGCGAGACCGCCACCATGGCGCGGCTGGGGCGCAGGCGCCGCTCGATCCGCAACGTCACGCGCCCGGCTCCGTCGCGCCGGCCCCGCTTGCGCGCGCCTCCTCCACCCCCGCCATGAGCAGGCCGACGCGCTCCCGGTCGATGCGGTCCGCCGGGTAGGTGGCGGAGAGCCGCCCGCGCGAGATCACCGCGATGCGGTCGGCGATCTCGAAGATCTCGTCCAGGTCCTGACTGATCATCAGCACGGCGGCGCCGTCCTTGGCCAAGTCGGCCAGGACCTGCCGGATGAGCGCCGCCGCCCCCGCGTCGACCCCCCAGGTCGGTTGATCGATCACCAGGACCGCCGGCTTGCGGTCGAGCTCGCGGCCGACCACGAACTTCTGCAGGTTGCCGCCCGACAGCGCGCTCACCTGCGGATCGACTTCGCTCACGCGGACGTCGAACCGGTCGGTGACCCGCATCGCCACCGACCGCGTCTTGAGCCGGTCGATGAACCCGCCGCGCACCATCCCCCGGTCGGACGCATGGCGCGTGAGCAGCACGTTGTCGGACAGCTCCATGCCGGGCACGGCGCCGTGGCCCAGCCGCTCCTCGGGCACGAAGGCGGCGCCCAGCCGCCGCCGCGCGGTGACGCCGCGCGTCCCGCAGGGATGACCGGCTATCGTGATCGCCTCCGGCGAGGAGGCGTGCCGTTCGCCGGACAGCGCCTCGAACAGCTCGGACTGGCCGTTGCCGGCAACCCCGGCGATCGCCGTCACCTCGCCGGCGCGGACCGACAGCGTCACCTCGCGGAGCGCGACGCCGAACGGCCCCGCGGCCGGCAGCGACAGCCGGTCGACGGTCAGCGCCGCCGCTCCATCGCGGGCGCGCCCGGCGGCGCGTACCGCGTGCACGTCCTCGCCGACCATGAGCCGCGCCAGGGACGCCACCGTTTCGACCTGCGGGTCGACGTTCGCGACCACCCGGGCGCGGCGCAGGATGGTGGCTTCGTGGCAGAGCTGCTTCACCTCCTCGAGCCGATGGGAGATGTAGAGCACGGCGCGACCGTCGCCGGCCAGGCGGCGCAAGGTCAGGAAGAGCTGATCCGCCTCCTGCGGCGTGAGCACCGAGGTCGGCTCATCCATGATCAGCAGGCGCGGCTCCTGCAGCAGGCAGCGGACGATCTCGATGCGCTGGCGTTCACCGACCGAGAGGTCCGCGACCAGCGCCTTGGGCTCGAGCGGCAGCCCGTACTCGGCGGACACGGCGGTGACGCGGCGCGCCAGCGCGCCCAGGTCGAACCGGCCGGGCAGCGCCAGCGCGATGTTCTCGACCACGGTCAGCGCGTCGAACAGGGAGAAGTGCTGGAAGACCATGGCGATGCCGAGCCGGCGCGCCGCCGCGGGGTTGGCGATCGATACCGGACGGCCGCGCCACCGCAGGGCGCCCGCCGTGGGCTGCAGCGCCCCGTACATGATCTTGACCAGGGTCGACTTGCCGGCGCCGTTCTCGCCGAGCAAGGCGTGTATCCGGCCGGGCCGCAGCCTCAGGACGACCCGGTCATTGGCGGTGAAGTCGCCATAGCGCTTCACGATGTCGAGCGCCTCCAGCAGATACTCGCCGCCGACACCGCCAGTGTCGCTGATCTCGCCAGTGTCGCTGATCTCGCCGATGTCGCTGACCTCGCCGGTGTCGCTCATGCCGCCGCGGTCAGTTCCTCATCGTTCGGCGACGATGAGCGACCGGAACCGCCGTTCGTCCCACTCGGCGCCCCAGCCCGGCAGGTCGCAGGGAGCCAGCCGGCCGTCCTCCACCACCGGCGCGTTCACCATCCCCCACTGCTCGCCGGCCGTGCGCAGGGTATCGGCAGCCTCGCTCATGTACTCGTAGTAGCTGGTGTTGTCGATGCAGCAACCGAGCGTGGCGTGGACGTGGCCGTACAGCCCGCCGGCGGAGTTCAGCTCGATGGTGGTGTCGTACAGCTCCGCGAAGTGCGCCATCTTCAGGACCGGCGTCGCGCCGTGGCGGGCGTTGGCGCGCAGCAGGTCCGTGGCGCCGTGCATCAACCACTGCGTGGAGATGCCGATGTCGTGCATCAGCATCTCGGTAGCCATCACCGGCATGTCCAGCGCGGCGCACAGCTCCTGGTAGTGATGCATCTTCTGCTCGTGAAACGGCTCCTCCAGCCAGACGAAATCGAGCTCCTCCATGACGCGGCCGACCTCGATCGCCTCGCGCAGATCGTACGAGCAGACCGGGTCGTTGATCAGCGCGAAATCGGCTCCGACCATGGCGCGCGCCTCCGTGAATAGCGGGATGTCGGCCTTGCCGCCCTTGTAGGTGTGGAACTTGTAGGCGTCGATCCCGATCGCCCGGGCGGCATCGATATGCCGCAGGTACCCTGCGCGGTCCATGTCGCCGCCGGTCAGGTAGCAGGGAATGCGGTCGCGCACCCGGCCGATCAGGGCGTGCACGGGCAGACCGGCCGCCTTGCCGGCGATGTCCCAGAGGCAGTTGTCGAAGTCGCCGAACCACCCCGGCTTCTGGTAGACCCAGCGGGTTCCCTTCTGGAACATCTGATAGAGCCGCTCGCGGTGCAGGGGGTTTTCGCCCACGGCCATCGACCGCACCAGGTCGACCTGGTACTCGTCCATGGTGGAGGCGGTCACCCGGCCGGTGATGCCCTGATCGGTGCGCACCTCCACGAAGCGTTCGCGCGGCTTCGAAGGCGGCGTGACGATCGGCTCCCGCTCCGCGTCGACGCCGGCCCGGTACTGGATGCGGTGCAGGCCCGGCACCTGCACGAGCTGCGGAATACGCCCCGGCCCGCCTCCCTCCGGCAGCTCCTGCGTGATCAGCTTGACGTCGGTGATCTTCATGGGTTCCCTCCACCGCCGGCGCGGTTTCGACGAGGCTGCCGTACAGCTTACGGGAAGAGCTACATCGCCATCTCGGGCATGTCGACGATGACGCCGCAGGCGATGCGGCCTCCGGCTCCGCCAATCGGTTGGGTGAAGTGGTCGTCCGGCTGATCGTGGATGATCACCGCCGAGCCGTCCTCGTCCAGCAGCGCCGGCAGGTCGGTATTGCCGGTCAGAGAGACGCGCGTGGTGAAGAACTCGGCCATCGCCGTCCCGTCCGCGGCAACGTACAGGTTGGGCAGGTCGCCGTTATCGGGTCCGTCGGGGTTGCGAAGACCGTGTGCCCTTTGGTCCGGGTTGATGTGGCCGCCGGCGGCGCTGAAGTCCGGCGAGCAGGTGCCGGCGGCGTGCAGGTGGATGCCGTGCGGACCGGGCGGCAGGCCGGAGAGAGCGACGTAGATCAGCACACCGGTCGGCATCTGCTCGAACTCGACCGTGCCGATGACCGTACCGGAGGCGTCGACGACTTCGGCTCCGGCCATGTCGGCCAATGCGAGGGCCGGGGCCACGACGACGGCGGCGACCGCCGCGACGGTGCGCGCAAGAGTCTTCATGTCTCCTCCTCTCGACGTTCCGGCCGCAGGATACCACCGAGGCGGACGGCGTCAAGCCGGCCGGGTTCGGGTCAGGCGAGCCGCCGGCGGAGCACCGCTTCGTTCAAGGTCAGGCCGAAGCCCGGCGCGTCGCTCAGCGTAATCGCCCCGTCCACGGGCAGCACCGGCTCGTGGTAGAGCTCCTGCGCGCGCTCCAGGTTGCGGTCGGGCAGCTCCTCGTCCGAGAACTCGTGCGGCAGCGTGTTGCCGAGCCCGGTGGCGAACAGGTGCAGGCTGGCGAACGAGCGGATGCCGATCGCCGGGCTGTGCGGCATGAGCGGCTTGCCGTGCGCGTCGGCCAAGTCGTAGATGCGCCGCACCTCCGTCGGGCCGCCGGCGTTGAGGATGTCCGGTTGCAGGATGTCCGGATTGCCCAGCAGGATGACGTCGCGGAACCGCCAGCGGGTCGCCTCCAGTTCCCCGCACGACACCGGAATCGACAACGCGTCCGCCACCTGCCGGTAGCCCGGCAGGTTCACGTGCGGCAGCGGCTCCTCGTAGTGGAAGGCGCCCAGCTCCTGCAGGACCTCGCCCTGACGGATCGCGGTGCTCACGCTGTAGCCCCAGTTGCAGTCGAAGCTGAGCGAGTGGCCGGCCGGCAGGAAATTTCGGCAGGCGCGGAAGCGCTCCAGGTCCGCGGCCGGATCGACGTCCGGCGCCGTGGGCCCCCAGTCCATGCGGATCTTGTACGCGCGGAAGCCCATCTCGCAGCCGCGGCGCACGTCGGCCACCATCTCCTGCGGCGTCTTGCGGCTGCCGAGACCCTGGCTCCAGTAGAGCGGCAGCGTCGTGCGCGCGGCGCCGCCCCACAGTTCGTACACCGGCCGGCCGAGCGTCTTGCCCAGCGCGTCCCAACAGGCGATGTCGACGGCGGCGATCGCCTGGATGTACTGCCCGGTGCGGCCGTGGCGGTAGAACAGCCGGTCCCACACCGCGGCCGGCGCGTGCACGCTCATGCCGGCCATGTCCGGGGCCAGCAGGTCGCGGACCACCGGCACGCCGACGCTGGCCGGACAGCGGAACGCGCCGATGCCGGTCACTCCTGCGCCGGTGCGCACGCGGACGAGGACCTCGCCCCCGTCGAGCGCGTCGACCTCGACCCGCTCTATCGCGTCTGCGCTCCGCGCCATCGCGCCGACTTTACAGCATGCCGCCGGCCAAGCGATAACCTCGCCCGTGTCCGCACCGCGGCGCTCCCCGCACCTGGTCGCGCTGATCGATCCGCACCGGCAGTTCACGGACGCCGGACTCGGCGACCCGCTCGGCAACGTCCCCGGCGTCGAAGTGCGCGCCTTCGGCGATGCCCCGCCGGCCGGCCTGCTGCCGGCGATCGAGGGGCTGATCAGCAACGGGTGGCTGCCGGAGCCGCGGCTGACGCCCCGCCTGCGCTGGGTGCAGACGCTCAACGCCGGGCACGAGGACCTGCCGGACGCGCTGGTGTCGGCCCCCGGCGTAGCGGTCTGTCACGGCAGCGGTCCGGCCGCCGTGCCGATCGCGGAGTGGACGCTGGGCGCGATGTTGTTCTTCGCGCATCGGTTCCGGCGCATCCTCCACCATGAGCAGGACCGCACCTGGCACCGCGACCGGCGGGCGGAGATGTCGGCGGCCGTCCTGCACGGCCGCACCGTCGGCATCGTCGGGTACGGGGCGATCGGCCGGCAGGTCGGGCGCCTCTGCCACCTGCTGGGCATGCGGGTGACAGCCACCCTCGGCCGCACGGGAAAGCGGCAGCAGCTCACCTACCGCACGCCCGGCACCGGCGACCCGGAAGGCGAGCTGCCGGACCGCTGGATCGCGTTCGAGTCGCTGCCGGAAACGCTCCGCGAGCTCGACTACGTCGTGCTGGCCGTGCGCCTGGACGAGCGGACCGAGCGGCTGGTCGACGCCGCGTTCCTGCGGCGCTGCAAGCCGCAGGCGGTGCTCGTCAACATGGCCCGCGGCGGGCTGGTCGACGAAGCGGCGCTGGCCCAAGCCCTGTCCGCCGGACGGATCGGCGGCGCCGCGCTGGACGTGTTCCGCACGGAGCCGCTGCCGGCCGGCGATCCGCTGCGCGACGCCCCGAACCTGCTGCTTTCCCCGCACTGCTCGCCGGAGTCGCCGTTCTTCCAGGCGGAGATACGCAACATGGTCGGCGAGAATCTGCGCCGCTTCGGCGCCGGCGAGCCGTTGCTCAACGTCATCCGCCCGCGCACCCTATCGGCGCGAGCGGCGGCATGCCAGGGTGTGAGCCGCCGGCGTTCTTGGCCAGATTGCCGCCGTCGAGCGGAATGAGCGCGCCGGTCATGAACGACGATGCGTCCGAGGCGAGCAGGATCGCCAGGCCCTTGATCTCGTCGGGCCGGCCCAGGCGGCCGATCGGCAGGCCGCGCAGGAAGTTGCCGCGCAGGACCGGATCGGCCTCCATGCGCTGCCGCAGGCCCCGGTTCTCGATCTGGGCGCAGACGATGGCGTTCACGCGGACGCCCAGCGGCGCCCACTCCGAGCTGAGCTCGCGGGTCATCTGCGCGACCGCGCCCATCGCCATGCTGTAGGCGAGGTGATGCCGGCCGAGCGCGGAGAGACCGGCGATCGAGACGATGCTCATGATGCTGCCCTTGCCGGCGGCGAGCATGCGCCGGCCGGCCTCGCGCGTGCAGTGAAAGCGGCCGATCACGAGGTTCTGCATGGCGTGCCGGAGCTGCTCGGCGGTGAGCCGCGCGGGGTCGTCGTCGACCCCTTCCCCGGCCACGTTGCCAAGCACGTCGATCCGCCCGAACTCCCGGTCGAGCGTCCGGTAGAGCGCATCGATCCGATCCGGCTGCGAGACGTCGCACACCACCGGAACGGCCCTCCGGCCGAGCGCTTCGATCGTCCCGGCCGTCTCCTCCATGCCCGCCGCGTCGATGTCGGCCAGCAGCAGATCGGCGCCGTACTCGGCAAAGCCGATCGACATGGCGCGGCCCAGGCCGCTGGCCGCGCCGGACACCACGGCGACGCGGCCGCTCAGGTCGAACAGATTGCGTTGACGGTACGGCATCGGATACGGGAACCTCGCTCGCTGCAGGAGTCAGGTTCGCTATGAAACCACAGTCGGCGGCGGCGCGGAACCGTCCGGAAGAGATGCTGAGCGGCGACCTGCTGCTGCGCCTGTACCGGACCATGGTCACGATCAGGAAGTGCGAGGAGCGGCTGGTCCGGTCGTTCCGGGCCGGTCTGATCTACGGCGGCTGCCACACCTGTATCGGCCAGGAGGCGGTCGCCACCGGCGTGAGCGCCGAGCTGCGCGACGACGACCTGATCTTCGGCACGCATCGCGGCCACGGCCACGCGCTGGCCAAGGGGCTGCCGCCGGTCGAGTTGTTCGCGGAGCTGTACGGCCGGGCGGGCGGCGCTTCCGGCGGCCGGGGCGGCAGCATGCACCTGTTCAAGCCGGAGATCGGGCTGATGGGCACCAGCGGCATCGTCGGCCCGAGCATCCTGCTGGCCGCCGGCGCCGCCTACACCTTCAAGCTGGTCGAGTCCGACCGGGTGAGCGTGGCCTACTTCGGCGACGGCGCGGTCAACAACGGCGCGTTCCACGAGGGCTGCAACATGGCCGCGGTCTGGGAGCTGCCCGTGCTGTTCGTCTGCGAGAACAACCGGTACGCCACCGAGGTGCCGTTTGCGACCGTGACCAATGAACGGAGCGTCGCCAGGAAGGCGGAGGCGTACGCGCTGCCGCACGCCGTGATCGACGGCAACGACGTGCGCGCAGTCTGTCGGGAAGCCGGTCAGGCGATCGCGCGCGCGCGCTCCGGCGGCGGGCCGACCCTGCTGGAGTGCCGCACCTACCGGCACCGGCCGCACGCGGAGGGGATGAGGGAGACCGGCTATCGGTCCCGGGAAGAGATCGAGTCGTGGAAGACCGGCGACCCGATCAGGGCGCTGCGGACCTGCCTGATCGACGACGGGATGGCCTCTGCCGAGGAGCTGGACGCGATGGAGGCGGAGATCGCGGCGGCGGTCGAGTCCGCCGACCAGGCGGCGCTGGCCGGCGGCGAGCCCGATCCGGCTACGGTGCTCGACCACGTCCTGGCCGGCCCACGTCCTGGTCGGCCATGACGGGCGGCGGGAGCGGCATGCCGGAGACCGGCTACGTCGAGGCCGCCCGCGCGGCGCTGGCGCAGGAAATGGAGCGCGACGCGACGATCTTCGTGGTCGGCGAAGGCATCGGCGAACGCGGCGGCAACTTCGGCACGACCACGGGCCTGTACGGCCGGCACGGCCCGGCGCGGCTGCGCGACACGCCGATCTGCGAGCGGGGGTTCTCCACCATGTGCGTGGGGGCGGCCATCGCCGGCGCCCGCCCGGTCGTCGACTTCATGTTCATCGACTTCGCGCTCGACGCGTTCGGGGACCTGATCAACCAGGCGTCGCGCATGCGGTGGATGAGCTCGGGCCGCATCACCGTGCCGATGGTGATCCGCGCCTGCATCGGGCTCTACAAGTCCGGGTCGTCGCACCACTCGGGCAGCTACTACTCGTTCCTGGTTCATCAACCGGGCTTCCACGTCGCGTTGCCGTCGGGGCCGCGAACCGCGAAGGGGCTGTTGACGACCGCGCTGCGCTCGCACGATCCGGTGGTGTTCCTGGAACACCGGGCGTTGCTGGCGTTGAAGGAGGAGGTGCCGGACGGCGACTTCGCCATACCGTTCGGCCGGGCCGAGGTCGTTCGGGAAGGGAACGAGATCACGATCGTGGCGATCGCGGCGATGGTGCCCCGATGCGTGGCGGCCGCCGAGCTCCTGGAGCGGCAGGGCGTCTCGGTCGAGGTAATCGACCCGCGCACCGCGGCGCCGCTCGACCTGGAGACGATCGCTGATTCGGTCCACAAGACGGGACGGCTGCTGGTGGTGGAGGAGGACTACGCGCCGTGCAGCGTGGCCGCCGACATCGCCGCCCGGGTCGGCGATGAGGCATTCGACGATCTGGACGCGCCGATACGGCGGCTGCACTGCGGCTTCGCGCCGGCGCCGTACAGCCCGGTCCTGGAACACGAGATCACCATCGGCACCGATGCCATCGTGCAGGCGGTCCTGGACCTGCGCGACGAGTGAGAACGGACGAGTGAGGAGAGGCGGATGGCGGTCGAGGTGATGGTCCCGCGGCTCGGCTGGTCGATGGAGTCGGGCGTGTTCGGGCAGTGGCTCAAGCAGGACGGCGAGGCGGTCGCCGCCGGCGACCCGATCTTCTCGGTCGAGGGGGAAAAGGCGACCGAGGAGGTCGAATCGGAGGACGAGGGCATCCTGCGCATCCGGCCGGGCGTGGCCGAGCCCGGCGCGGAGCTGACCGTCGGGACCGTGATCGGCTGGCTCCTCGCCGAAGGAGAGCCGGTCCCGGAGGTAGCCGCCGAGCCGGCCGGCCAGCCGACCGCTGCCGGCGCGGCACCGCCGTCCGGTCCGCCGCCGGACGCGCCGCCATCGGCCCCGGCGCCCGCCGCGGCGGCCGGCACGGCGGCGCCCCCCGGCGGCGGTCAGAGGTTGGACGGCCGGCCGGCCTCCAGCCCCCGGGCCAGGCGGGTCGCGCGCGAGCTGGGCGTCGATTGGCGGCACGCCGCCGGCTCCGGCAAGGGAGGCCGCATCCGCGAACGCGACGTGCGCGCGCTGGCCGGCCGGCCGGCCGCCGGCGGTGCGCCGGCGGTCCCGGCTCCGGTGACCGACCCGCTGCCCGACCTGAGCGCGTGGGGTCCGGTCGAGGTGGCGCCGCTGAGCGCCGCACGGCTCAGGACGGCCGCACGCCGCAGCCAGGCGTGTCAGACCGTGCCGATGGTCACCCAGCACGCCACCGCCGACGTCACCCGCCTGCAGGCGCTGCGCGCACGCTATGCGCCCCGGGCCGAGGCGGCCGGCGGCACGCTGACGCTCACCGCCATGCTGACCAAGGTGGCCGCCTCCGCCCTGAAGGTGTTCCCGCAGTTCAACGGCAGCGTCGACATCGCCGCCGGCACGCTGGTGCGGCGGGGCTACCGTCACGTCGGCATCGCCGTGGAGACCGCGCACGGTCTGACGTTTCCGGTGATCCGCGACGCCGACCGCAAGAACATGCTGCAGCTCGCCGCCGAGCTCGACGACCTGTCAGCGCGGGCGCAGGCGGGCACGCTCGACCCGGCCGAGACGCAGGGCGGCTGCTTCTCGATCTGCGATCTCGGCTTCCTGGGACTGGTCGGCCGCGGGTGCGGGCACTTCACGCCGCAGGTCAACCCACCGGAAGCGGCGATACTGGGCGTATCGCCATCGGAGCGCGAGCCGGCGCTCGACGGCGCCGACGGACCGGTACCCCGGCTGCCGCTGTCGCTGACCTGCGACCATCGGGTGATCGACTGGCCCGATGCGGTGCGCTTCCTGGGCTGGATCGTCGAAGCCCTGGAGGAGCCGCTGCTGCTGTCGCTGGAAGGGTAAAGGCGCTCCTGCGCGGCTCAGTGCGGGATGCCCAGCCGGTGCATGCGGCGATGGATCGCTTCCCGCGCCTCGTGGAACGGCCGCTCCAGGTAGGCCAGGTGGTCGGGATCGCCGTGGTGGAACGTGGTCTCCGCGTCGGGCCGCAGCGGCGCCGTGTGCCGCACGTACGACAGGCAGCCGTCGATGAGGGTGAGCATGTACTCGGCGGCGGCGCGGTCGAACATCGACCACTCGCCGCCGACCGAGACGTAGACCGGCGAGGTGTGGGCGAAGATGCCGCGTTGCCAGCCGTCGTGATGATCGACCTGGCCGTAGCCCGGCCCGCCGACGCGCGCCGCCAGCCAGCTATGGCGGTCGATCCTGACCGTCTCGCGCAGCTCCAGCCGCCGGCGCCCGGCGCCGCCGGTGTCGGCGGCGTCCGCCTGCGCGACTACCCTGCCCTCCTGCACGATCTGCAGCGTGTGGATCGGCAGGATGCTCTCCGCCCAGGCATGCACCTCCACCGTTCCGGCCGCTGAGAGCCGGAGCGTGTCGCCGATGTCGGCGCCGTCGACGGTCAAGCCGATCAGCGGGCCGCCGCTCAGGAACGTCCGGCCCTGCTGCACGGTGTCGCACCAGGCGCGGTACGTGAACTCCTGCTGGTCGCCGACCCGCGCGTAGGTCCGGTACAGGCCGATCGGGACGTCGCTCGACATCTTGTCGGTGCCGCCGACCAGGGGCAGCCGATAGCCGCAGTTCAGGTAGCGGTAGTACTCCAGGTGGTTGAACTCGCCCTGCCGCAGCATCTCCACGCCGTCGGCGCGGCCGGTGGCGATCAGCGCGGCCGGCTCGCCGTTTGGATTGGGCAGGTGCGGGATGATGACGTGGCCGCCCTGCGCGTGGGTCCGATCGGCCCAGTCGCTCATGGTCACGTCCAGGCTGCCGCCCGGCTCCGCCTCGCCCGGGCCGTCGCTGCACCACGGCATCACCGGTTCCTTGAGCCCCCACAGGATCAGGTGACCCAGGAAGTGCTGCCGGTTCTCCTGGCTGACGTAGACGATGTTGTTGCCCTGCTGGTGGACGCTGGCCCCGCCGGTGAACTCCTCGGCGTTGGTGAACAGGCTGCCCCACTGCGACTGCAGCAGGTTGACCACGTTCAGGTCCTCGCCCTGCGACTCGGTATGGCTGCCCTGCGCGGACAGGAAGTGGACGTGCGAGTCGCCGGAGTACCACCCCTGCGCGTTCATGTCGGTCCAGCGCTTGAGCCGCAGCGTCAGCTCCCGCCGGCCGGGTTCGATGCGCACGCGGGTGCGTAGCGGCTGGTACTCGAAGCCGCGCGCCGCGTCGACGATCACGTCGCCGCGCGGCAGCCAGCCCTGACAGCGGCCGTCGATGTAGGCATAGGTGATCTGGCCCAGCCGCACGTCGCCGCCCACGTCGACGTGCCAACTGCCGTTGTTGGAGTTGACCTGATTGTGGTGGCCGTGCGGCTGGAACGGGACGCCGGCCGGCGAGCGGAAGTGCACGCGGCACGGCACCGGCTGCCCGGTGTCGGCGTCGAGCACCGTCACGTGCACCCAGTTGCGGCCGCCGTCCAGCAGCTCCACCCGCAGGCCGCCGTCCTCGGCGCTGCCGCGCTCCTGGACCTCTCCCCAGCGCACGCGGCCCACGGGAGCGCCGTCCTGCGTTACGGACACGGTGGCCGACGGCGTCGCGGCGATCTCCGTGTACGCCGGGCTGGCAGCGGGGTTCTGCGCCTCTCCCCAGCCGGCATAGGCGTCGCCGGTGAAGGTCTCCGCGTCCGCCTCGGGCAGCGGATGCGCGTAGGTGGCGATGCCGCGGTCGACGGTCACGTCCAGGTCGAACGGCCGCCGGGCCGCCTCCGGATCGGTCAGCGTGAGCTTCACGTCGCGCCGTCCCTGGCGGGTAAACGGGTGCTCGTCGACGTGGCCGGTGGTGACGCCGGCGATGACGAAGGCCGGCCCGTCGGCGGCCGGCTCGATGACGAGCGCTTCGACCACTCGCTCGGGATCGGGGTTGCGCCACGCCCAGAGGAACCAGGTCGCCGGCCCGCGCGACGCCTCGGTCTGGCGCCGCCCGGCGTCGTCCCAGCGGCCCTCGTAGCGCGGCAGCAGGTGTTCGCCCCGGTCTTCGACCGCGATGAACGGGCGGTCGCGGAACGGCGCCGCGATCTCGAACCGTTCGCGGACCGCTGTGACGGAGGCTCCGTCCGGCGCGCCGCCGCCGGCGGCGCGGAACGTGTAGGCGGCGACCGGCCGGCCGAGCGGGCCGCCGTCCATGAGGCGGCTCTCGGTCAGGGCGTGGGCGACGACCACCGTATGGCAGGCGCGCCCGATGGAGATCGTCACCCCGCCCGACTCCGGTCCGCAGCGGATCAGGCAACGGCTCGGCTCCGGCTCCGCGCCGCCGATGTGGAACGGCAGCCCCTGCAGGAGCTGCCGGCCGACCGGCGGTTCGTGCGCGAGCTCCGGCAACGCGTCGACGCCCGCGTTGCACAGGCGTTCCAGATCGATCGGCCGATAGTCCGTCATGCGGGCAGCATAGCCGGTCACGCGATCCGGCGCGCCGGCGCATTGGCATCCCGGTTCACGAGGACCCAATGCGCAAAAGGCCCCGGGCCGGCCGGAGCCGGCGCGGGGCCTCCGTGCGTGCGGTCGTGTCGCGGCTAGGCGGCGTTGACCGGGATCCGGCGGGCCTTGCTCGCCTCGGTCTTCGGGACGTTCAGCGTCAGCAGCCCGTCCGCGAACGAGGCGGTCACGCCCCCGGAGTCGGCATCGCGCGGCAGCACGAAGCTGCGCGTGTACCCGGCGTACCGGCGCTCCCGTACCAGGTAGCCGTCGGCCTTGCGGTCGGCGTCCTTGCCGGCCTTGGCCGAAATCGTCAGCACGTTGTCGTCGACGCTGACCTTCAGGTCCTGCTCGGCGACGCCGGGCAGGTCGACCTGCACCAGATAGCCGTCATCCTCCTCGCGGATGTCGACGGCCGGGGCGCCGGCGCGCCGCACCGGCTCGGCGAAGACCGCGTCGAAGACGTGGTCGATCGCTCCGATCGTGTCGAACAGGCTCACGCGTCCGGGTCGGTATGGCACCAAGGTCCTCATGGTGTTCCTCCTGTGGTTGAGATCGTGTCTCATGCCAACCCATGTAGCAGAACCCGTGCCAACTTGCGCACCGCTCGCCTATTAATTTCGGTAAACATCTGCCGTGAAGTGAATTATATCGATGGCACGAAACGCACGCGCGGATGTTCCTATCGGGCCAGCCTGTGCTTATCGGGTCATTGTGACACTCGTGCGTAATAGTGACCAGGAACCGGGTAAGAATGACACATCCCGACCCGAAAGCGCCCGGCCGCGGATCACTCGATCCCCTGCCGCCGTGTCGCGCCGCGGGCGGGTCGCCTTCATACTGGGGGGCAACATCCGGCGTCATCCGCCGGCCAGGAGGCTCGACGTGATCAGACGACGCACCTCGTCCGGCGCTCCGTGGGAGGAGCGCTACGGCTATTCGCGCGCCGTGCGCGCCGGCGATCTGGTGTTCGTGGCCGGCACCAGCGCTACCGGCGGCGACGGCCGGCCGGTGGCGGTCGGCGACCCGCACGGCCAGACGATCTTCATCCTGCGCAAGATCGAACGGGCGCTGCGGGACGTGGGCGCCTCGCTGGCCGACGTGGTCCGCGCCCGCTACTGGGTGACCGACATCGGCGACGCCGACCCGATCGGCCGCGCGCATGCCGAGCTGCTCGGCGCCGTCCGGCCGGCCATGACGATGGCCGAAGTGTCGGGCTTGATGATGCCCGAGCACGTGGTGGAGATCGAGATCGACGCCGTGGTGACTGACCGGGAGGCGCACGATGAGTGACCGGGCGGTACGCGAGCACGCGGCGAACCTGCTGGCCGGCCGCGGGGCGCACGTGCCATTCGAGCAGGCGGTGGCCGGCGTCCCGGAGCATCTGCGCGGAGCGGTCCCGGCCGGCGCCGCCTCCTCCCTGTGGCAGCAGCTCGAACATCTCCGCATCGCGCAGTGGGACATCCTGGAGTTCAGCCGCGATCCCGGCCACGTGTCGCCCGAGCATCCCGGCGGCTACTGGCCCGACGCCGCGGCGCCGCCGGCCGGCGCCTGGCAGCGAAGCGTCGATGCGTTCCTGACCGACCGCGCGGCGATGGTCCGGCTGATCTCGGACCCGACGGCCGACCTGTATCGGCCGATCCCGCACGGCACCGGCCAGACCCTGCTGCGCGAGGCGCTGGTGCTGGCCGACCACAACGCCTACCACGTCGGTCAGATCGTCCTGCTGCGCCGCCTGCTGGGCTGCTGGTAAACGCGCACATGAGCCGGTTGCAGCAGAGCAATGGCGACGACTATCCGGAGGCCGCCGGCAAGCACCTTACGGACGCTTCGGTCCTCATGGCCGGTGATCGCCATGACGGCGCTGCGTATCTGGCCGGATACGTGGTAGAATGCGCGTTGAAGGCGCTCATGCAGGTGGAAACAGGGTTGATTCGTCGCTCGCATGACCTGCAGGCACTCAACAGCACATTAGATATCGTCGCCGCTCAAGCAGGCCCCCGAACGCAGCGAATATACGTATCCGCTACAGCGACTCTGAGCGGTTCGGATATCCTCACGTGGAAGCCGGAAATGCGCTACCAGGCCGAACATGTCACTGCCGCTACCGCCCGAACGCGGCTGCAGGAAGCTGCCGCGATCTATTCGACAATCATCGGCGGCCTGAGAATCGACGGAACGATCTGATGATTCATGCCGACCAGGCGCACGGCCAAGCACGGGATTTCCTGGGCAATTATCTTAAGGACAAGAAAGGTGCGTGGCGCATTCTGTTGATCTACGATCTGTTCTATCGACTCCGAGTCATCCTGTGGTGCCCGGCAAAGGACTGGGATGCGGCCAGTACGGAGATCGACCGGCGCCTTCGGGACGCGGCGTCGGCATACTGGTCCGGCGACGTACTCAAGGGCTGCGGAAAGACGGAAGCTCCGGATGGTCCGTGGCAGGACGATGCGTGGCAACGGGCCGATGCCGTTCCCGATACGGCCGCGCTGCGGACCATGGAACGGCAGCGCACCAAGGAGGGCTGGTTCCAGGCGCCTGCCGAACCTCCGTGGAGGATTCGGCAAGACCATCCGGCGATCGTATCGTTCTATTCATTCAAAGGCGGAGTCGGTAGATCGACGGCGCTGGCGGCCACGGCTCTGCACCTGGCTGCGGCCGGTGAGCGCGTCGCCGTGCTCGATTGCGATCTCGATGCCCCCGGCGTCGGCTTTCTGTTGGCGGGGCACGATGGTGCAACCGCGCCGTGGGGCATCGCCGACTATCTGCTCGAGTGGCCGATCATCGCCGGCGGCGGCGACCTCGACCTCGCCGACTACTGCCATCGGTGTCCGACCTCGCTGTTTTCCGGGCCGGGGGAGATCGCGGTGCTTCCGGCCGGCTCCACCGATCGGCGGTACGTCGGGAAGCTGGCGCGGCTGGACTACGGCGTTCCGCCGCTCGGTCAGACGCATCCGTTCGTCCAACTCCTGCAAGAAGTCCGCAAGGACCTCCGCCCGCACTGGATACTCGTCGACGCCCGCGCCGGACTCGGCAACGTATCCGGCTTCGTGATGGGCGGCCTGTGCCACATCCACGTATTGGCAGGAACGTTGGCCGACGCGAGCTGGCGCGGCCTGGAGGTGATTCTGGATCGGCTCGGAGCAGATCGGGTGCGTGCGCAGGAACCCCAGGCCGAATGCGTATTGATGGCAGCGATGGTGCCGCGATCCCAGGAGCGCCAGTATCAGGCGTCGATCTCGACGTTTACCGACCGCGCCCGCGATGCGTTCAGCGCCCACTACTACTCGGAGCCGGAGCAGGGGGACGAGTTCTGGACCATGGACGACGTGGAGAGCACCGACGCCCCCCACGTTCCGGTCGTCCTCTCCTACGACGAGCGCCTCGCGCTGTTCCGCGATCTGAGCGAAGTGAGAGACGTCCTCCTCGAAGGCGAACCCTACAAGCAGCTCGCGGAGCGGGTCCGCACCGTCCGGCAACGTATGAGGGAATCACGACGATGAGCCGGAGACTCACCAAGCAGGCTTGCGCCGCATTGCGTACCCGACTCAGCGACCTGGGCTACGGCCAGGCGGAAGCTGAAACACCGCATCTGTTCGCGCGCCGCCTGTATCCCATCCCCGAGCATCTGCGGGCGCTCGACCCGAACGTGGTGCTGGTCGTCGGTCCGCGCGGCTCCGGCAAGAGCGAATTGTTCCGCTTGTTCTTCGAGCATGCAGAGGTCGCCGACGCAATGATGCATCGGGCTCCGAGCGTGGAACATCATCGGATTCGGCCCTCGTCCACGACCTGGAAGCCGGCGTACCCGGCCGGCATCGATTTTCCGGACAGTCGGGCGCTGGCGCAGCACGTCCGGTCGGACGAACGAGCGAAGACCCTCTGGTACGTCATGCTCGTACGAAGCCTCGAGGACGAATTCGACGATCGACTCAAGCAGAGTCTCAGCCCTTTGACGGCGCCGATGGCCGCGGACCTTGCCGCGGTTCTCGAAGCGGAGCGGAAGCTGCCGGCGAATCCCACGGCAGCGCTCGACGCATTGGACCAACGCCTGAGGAACGAGGACCGATGGATCTTCGTCGGATACGACGAGCTCGACACGCTGGGCGGTTTCGATTGGGAACTGATGGCCCGCCTGGTTCGCGGACTCGTCGCCTTCTGGTCGGACTACAGCCGGCGATGGCAGAGAATCCGGGCCAAGATCTTCTTGCGATCGGATCTGTTTCGCCGTCATGCGGGCATGGGCACCGCTGACTTCGCCAAGCTCGCCGCCAATCGATCGGAGCTCGGCTGGTCGGATACGGCCATGCTCGGCATGCTGGTGAAACGCATCGCGAACACCTCGGAGGCGCTTGCCGATTACTGTCGCGGGGCGCGAATCGCGTTCGATCAGGACGAGACGCTTGGACTGCTGCCCAAGATCGACAAGCCCGAGAACGCATACTCGCTTCTGGAGCGTCTTGCCGGAGAGTACATGGGCGCCGGGCGAAAGAAGGGCTACGTACGCAACTGGGTGCTCGATCATCTTCGAGACGGGAACGTGCAGATATCGCCCCGGACGCTGGTACGGCTGTTCGAGCAGGCAGCTCTGAAAGAGGCTCCCAACCGAACGCTCGCTCCCCCGAAGCTCCTGCATCCGACCGCCTTGCGGCAGGCTCTGGACGACGTGTCCAAGGATCACGTGACGGAAGCGATCAGCAGCGAGTGGCCGTGGCTCGAAGGGGTGCGGGAGCGTCTCCGCGAACAGCGGCTCGTCCCGTGGTCCCGTACGGAAATCGTGACCCTGTTGGAGCAGGATTGGAACGGGACCTGGACGTCGGGCGTGAACGCCGGTATCCGCCCCCCGGCGGAACGACCTGACCGCCTGGTCGACTACCTGGTCGAGCTCGGCATCTTCCGCAAGCGTTCCGACGACCGGATCGACGTGCCGGATCTCTATCTGTTCGGCCTCGACCTGCGACGCAAAGGCGGCGTATCACGCAAGAACATAGGGAAGTCGAGGTGACCACCTGCCCGCCGGCCGGCAGCGCTGCTATAGTCGGTCGCGCTCACCCATGAAACCGGCAAACGAGCTCGAGGCGCGCTACTTCGCCGCCCATCCCCGCTCCCGGGAGCGCTTCGCCGCCCTTGCGGAGTCGACCCCCGGCGGCGTCGCCAAGGGCGCCTACTTCTACCGCCCCTACCCGCTGACCATGGAGCGCGGCGACGGCGCGTACCTGTTCGACGCGGACGGCAACCGGTACGCCGACTTCGCCAACCACCACACCGGGCAGATCCTGGGCCACAACCATCCGGCCGTGCTGGCCGCGGTGCGGGCGCAGTTGCGGCGCGGCATCGCGGTCGGCGCGCCGATGGGCCATGAGAAGGAGTTGTGCGAGGAGTTGCGCAGCCGCGTGGCCAGCCTGGAACGGGTGCGCTTCTGCAACTCCGGGACCGAGGCGACCCTGCACGCGATTCGGCTGGCGCGCGGGTTCACGGGCCGGAACCGGATCGCCAAGTTCGAGGGCTGCTACCACGGCAGCCACGACGCCGTGGAGATCAGCGTGTCGCCGCCTGCGGAAGCGGCCGGCCCGGCCGAGCGGCCGCGGCCCCATCCGCAGGCGCTCGGCATGTCGGCCGGCGCGGTGGCCGACACGCTGGTGCTGCCGCTCGGCGACCTGGAGGCGGCCGATCGGCTGATCGGCGAGCATGCCGCCGACCTGGCATGCGTCCTGCTGGAGCCGCGCGCCGGCGTGCTCGACCTGCCGGCGGACTTCATCCGCGGCGTGCGGGAGAGCACCGCCCGGCACGACGTGCCGATGATCTTCGACGAGATCGTCTCCTTCCGACTGGCCCGCGGCGGCGCGCAGTCGGTCTACGGCATCGCGCCCGACCTCACCACGTTCGGCAAGATCGTCGGCGGCGGCTTCCCGGTCGGCGCCTTCGGCGGGCGGGCCGACATCATGGACCGCTACGACCCGGTCGCCGGAGCGGGCGCCGCCGGAGCGGGCGTCGGCCAGAGCGGCACCTTTTCGAGCCACCCGGTGACCGTTGCCGCCGGCCTGGCGATGCTGCGCGAGCTCACGCCGGCCGCATTCGCGCACCTGAACGAGCTGGGCGACCGGCTGGCGAGCGGCCTGCGGCAGGCGCTGACCGGCTGCCCGGCGCCGGCGACGGCGCTCAACACCGGCTCCGCGTTCGCCATCCACTTCCTGCCGGAGCCGCCGCGGGACTACCGCTCGTCGCTCGGCGCCGACCGCCGCTGGACGCAGCCGCTGTTCCTGGGGCTGCTGGAACGCGGCTTCTTCCTCGGCCATACCCTGCAGATGTGCGCGCTCTCCACCTCGACCACACCGGAGATGGCGGACGCCCTGGCCGACGCCGTATCCGACGCGCTGCGCGATCCTGTGGTGCGGGCGGCAGCCGAAGGCGAGTGAGGGGTCGGCAGCCGCTCAGTTCGTACCCCAGTCGTAGGCCCGCATCCACCGCCAGAGTCCCGGATTGAGGATCTCCTCCGGAAGATCGGGCACCTCGCGGCCGATCGCCGCCAGCAGCGCGCCGTCCAGGGGACCGGCCTCGATCGCGGCCAGGTTGCGCTCCATCTGCTCGTGCGTCTCCATGCCGACCACCACGCCGGTGACGCCGGCCAGCGATGCGGCGTAGCGGACCGCCATCTCCTCGATCGTCAGCTCGCCGGCCAGCTCCCGCAGCCGCGCGAGCGTCTTTCCGACTTCGACGATCGGTTCGGGCAGGTCCGGTATCGCCATCGTCACCACGCCCTGCAGAAAGACGCTGCGGGCGAAGATCGCGACCCCCGCCTCCGCCGCCCGTTCCGGAACCCCGGCGCGCAGGAACCGCTGGTCGAGCATGCTGAGCGGATGCTGGACGGCATCGACGCCGGGCGCAGCGATCGCGCCGAGCGCCTCCTCGACCGAATAGACCGACACGCCGACCGCGCCGATGTCGCCCGCCTCGCGCTTGCGATGCAGCGCCCCCACGTACGGCAGCGCCTGATAGCCGTGCAGCAGGTACAGCCCGATCCGCTCGACCCCGAGTACGCGTAGCGACCGCTCGACCGCGGCGGTGATCTGCTCCTCCGGCGTTCCAGCCACCCCCTCGCGCGGGCGCGCCTTGCTGACGATGAAGATTCGATCGCGCACGCCCAGATCGGCCAGGGCGCGGCCCAGCACCGCCTCGGCCTGGTTGTACATGGAGGCGGTGTCGAGCGCGTTCACGCCCGCCTCGAACGCGGTGGCGAGCATGCGGTTGACCGTCGCCTGATCCGGCTTGCCGGTGACGTTGGCCACCCCGTAATCCAGGCCGAACTGCACGGTGCCCGGCATCAGGGCCGAAAGCTCATGCCCGCCGAAACGGCGGTACTGCACGGCGGTCGGCCTATTCCGCGTCCCCCAACAGTCGCTGGGCATTGCGGAAGGCGATCTTGTCGAACACCGCAGGCTCCAGGTCCAGACTCTTGAGGAACGCCATCAGGCGGCCGTCGAAGTAGTCGCGGGCAAACAGCAGCCGGTCCTGGTAGCGGATCAGGAACTCCTTGCCGAACGCCGGATCGCGCGAGATCGCCGTGAAGCCGGAGCCGGCGGAGAGGTCCGCATAGAGGTTGGGATAGGTATCGAGCAGCTGCGGCACCCGCCCGCCCGGCTGGACCGGTCCCTTGGGGTACGACTCGGTCAAGGCGCGGTCGTCACCGGAGATGTGGGCCCAGAACCCCGGCGCGTGGCCGATGAAGACGGTTTCGGGACACGCGGCGACGGCGCGCTCGAAGCTGTCGAGAGAGCCGCCGTACCACCAGTTGGGACGCGGGTAGCGGTATCCGGCGGCGATCGGGTAATCGAGGTGGATGGTGATCGGCAGCTTCCGCTCGCCGCAGAAGCGGTAGATGGCCAGGGCGTCGGGGTCGTCGAACAGCACGCGCTGCTTGAGCTCCGACGCAACGCGGATGCCGTGGACCTCCACCGCCGCCTTGAGCCGGTCGATGGCGTCGGGCCGTTTCACGTCCGGCATGTAGCCGAGCACGAAGCGGTCGGGAGCCGCCCGGCCGACGCTCAGCACGTCCTGAAGCGGGATGCCGGTGCCGCCGGGCGGCAGCACGGCGTGATTGGACGGGTTGTAGTCGGTGGCCGGCACCTCCCAGGTGAACAGCCACATCTGGTCGATGCCGTGCTCCTCCATGTTCGCAAGGATCCGGTCCGCGTCGTGGCCGTGCCAGTTCGGGTGGTTGTGTGCGTCGATCAACATGACCGCATCATGCCCGAACCGCTCGGCCCGGTCCACACCCTCCCCCGGCTCGACGGCGATGCGTCCAAGCTGCGAAACGGCCGGCGGCGGCCACAGTCGTACTTTGTGTTCGTCCAAGTACTAGGCACCGATCGCAGGTGAGCGGCGCAAGACGAAGACCGCCGGCACGGCGCCCGGCGGTCTGGTAGGATGCCGGTATGTCCGCGTCCGAATCGCCGCTCCGCGCGACGACGCCATTTCCGGCGATCCCCTACGGCTTTGCCTACTTCAAGGGCATCCGCCGGGAGGGTTGCCTGTACGTGGACAAGACCCGCTTCCTGCGCGCCCTGGAACAGGAGCGGTTCGTGTTCTTCATCCGCCCGCGGCGCTTCGGCAAGACCTGTTGGTTGTCGCTGCTGGAGAGCTACTACTCCCGCACCGAGGCCGGCGACTTCGAGGCGGTGTTCGCCGGCACCGACATCGGCCGCGCTCCCACTCCCAACCGCAGCCGCTACGTCGTGCTGCGGTTCAACTTCTCCGCCTTCAACGACGCTCCGGAGACGCTGGAGCGGAACTTCGAGAATTACTGCCACCTTCAGCTCCTCTACACGCTGGAAGCCTGCCCGGAGTCGTTCCCGGAACCGGTGATCCACCGAATCTGCTCGCAGGCGACCATCAACGACAAGCTCAACGCGCTGTTCCTGCACTCCGGGCGCGAGCAGATACCGCTCTACGTGCTGATCGACGAGTACGACAACTTCGCCAACACCATCCTGGCGCATCAGGGGGCGGACGCCTACCACGCCTTCACCCACGGCGGCGGCTTCTACCGCAACTTCTTCGCCACGCTCAAGGCCGGCACCGAGAACGGCAGCGTTGCGCGGCTGTTCGTCACCGGCGTCTCCCCGATCGTCATGGACGACGTCACCAGCGGCTTCAACATCGGCGCCAACCTCAGCCTGCGCCCCGAATTCAACGAACTGCTCGGCTTTACCGAAGCGGAAGTGCGGGACATGCTCTCGACCTATCGCGACCTCGGCGTCTTCGACCAGGACCCCGACGCCGCCCTCGACACGATGCGCGAGTGGTACGACGGCTACCGCTTCGCCAAGACCGCACCCAACGTCGTCTACAACACCGACATGGTGCTCTACTACCTGTCGTACTCACTGCCCAACAAGCCCGGCCCCGACAACCTGATCGACGCCAACGTGCGCATCGACTACGGCAAGCTGCGCCACCTGCTCACCGTCGGCCGCCAGTTCAACGGCAACTTCGACCTGCTGCGCGAGGTGATCGCCGAAGGGCGCGCCGACTGCGAGATCGTAGACAGCTTCCCGCTGGCGCGCCTCGCCGAGCGGGAGAACTTCCTGTCGCTGCTGCACTACTTCGGCCTGTTGAGCATCCGCGGCGCCACGGTCGAAACGCCGCGGCTCGGCATCCCGAACCAGACGGTGCGGCGGCTGATGTACGGCTACCTGCGCGACGCCTACCGGGACGTGGGCGTGTTCTCGCTCGACCTGGTGACGTTCGACCGGCTGACGCGGCGCATGGCGCTGCAGGGCGAGTGGCGGCCGGCGCTGGAACGGCTGAGCGCGGCGATGGCCGAGCAGACCGGCGTGCGCGACTACCTGCAGGGCGAGAAGATGGTGCAGGGGTTCGTGGCCGCCTACCTGAGCATCTCCCCCTACTTCGTGCTGCATACGGAGATGGAGTTGGCCAAGGGCTACGCCGACCTGGTGCTGGAACCGCGCGCATTGCCCTATCCGGGCCGGCGCTACGGCTACGTGATCGAGCTGAAGTACCTGCCCCGCAGCGCGGCGCAGGCGCAGGTAGCGGCGCAGGCCGCCGCCGCGGAGTCGCAACTGCGCCGCTATCTGGCGGACCGGCGGTTGGCGCGCCGGCACCCGGAGGCGGCGTTCAAGGGGCTGGCGCTGGTGTTCCGCGGCTGGGAGCTGGTGCACGGTGCAGAGCTGCACGGCGCAGAGGTGCGCGGCGCGGAGATGCCAACAGTCCCAGTGTGCTCCTGATGGATCAGTCCATCGGCCTCCGCTTGTAATAAGAAGTCCATCGCGCAAGTCCTGGCGCCCTCGCCTTCCGGGCCGCCGATCGGCAGTTCCGGCAAGAGGCCGGCGTCTTCAGCCGGCGCTGCTTCAGACCGGGCCGGCGCTTCCGGGGTCGGTCAGCTCCGGGAACTCGTAGGTGACCAGCCCGCCGTCGGAGACCTCCATGCGGACCCGCACGCCGTCGCAGAGCTGATCCAGGTACGCCTCGGTCTGCTCCAGCGACATGCCGGTCTCCATCACTACCTGCGAGACCGTGACCCGCCCGCCGTGGCGATACGCCAGCCGGAACACGCGGCTGTCGAGCGAGCGCCGGCCAAACGGATTCTGCATGCCGAACGGCGCGCGCCGTTCGGTCGCCGCGCCGTCGTCCACGGCGTAGCGATGGACGCCGCCGCGCCCGTGCAGACGGTGCCGATCTTCGTCCGATTCGTCCTGGATGCGGCGAAAGAGCGCCGTGCCGAGGCGCAGGAAGGCGAATGCCAGCAAGACCGGCACCAACAGCGTGAGAAAGCCGAAGGGTCCCCAGCCGAAGAACAACATTCCATGGCGAACGTACTACACCGTTCGCCGGCGATCAATCCGCCTCCGCGGCGGCGCGCGCGGACCGGCGACGGTCGGCTACCATACCGGGGTGATCTACCTCGACTGGGCGGCGACCGCGCCGCCGCTGCCGGAAGCGCTGCGCGCCGCCGCCGACTGGCACGCCAACCCGTCGTCACCACACCCGCGCGGGCGGCAGGCGGCGGCCGCGCTGGCTTCGGCGCGGGAGCGCCTTGCCGGCGCGCTCGGCGTCGACCCGGCGGAGATCGTCCTGACCTCCGGCGCCACGGAGTCCAACAACCTGATGCTGCAGTCCGTGCTGACCCTGCTCCATCCCGAACGCGGGTTGCCGCGGCGCGACACACTGGTGATCGGCGCGGTCGAGCACGATTCCATCGACGGCCCGGCGACGCTCCTGGCGCGGATCGGCTTCCGCGTCCGCCGCGCGTCGGTCGGCGGCGACGGCGCAGTCGACGTCGAGCGCCTCAGCGCGCTGCTCGATGAGCGCACCTACCTGGTCTCGATACAGACGGTCAACAACGAGACCGGCATCATCCAGCCGGTAGCCGCGGCAGCCGCGGCGGTCGCCGCCGCCGCGCAGCGCTTCGGTACCCGGATGCTGTTCCATACCGACGCCGTGCAGGCGCTCGGCAAGGTCGCGCTGCCGCTCGGTCCGCACGTCCACGCCGCTTCGTTCAGCGCCCACAAGGTCGGCGGTCCGCGCGGCGTCGGAGCGCTCTGGCTCCGCGCCGGCGCGCCGGTGCGATTCATGCAGGCGGGCGGCGAACAGGAGGGCGGACGGCGCGCCGGCACCGAGCACGTGTCGGGCGCCGCCGGCTTCGCCGCCGCCGCGGCCGGCGCGGCCGCGTTCCGGGACGAGCCAGCCGCTGCGGCGGCCATGGCGCGCCTGATCGACCGCGTCCGGTCGATCCCGGGCGCGGTGACGATCCCGGCCGACCGCGGGCCGCGCGACCCGCGGTTCTCTCCGTTCATCCTCAAGCTGGCGGTGCCCGCCCTGCCGTCCGAGGTCACCGTGCGCCTGCTGGGCGACCGCGGCTTCTGCGTGTCGCCGGGCTCCGCCTGCGCCACCGGCTCGCGCAAGCGGCTGCGCGTGCTGGAGGCGATGCGGGTACCCGCCGAGCAGGCCGCCGGGGCGTTGCGCGTGTCGATCGGGCCGACGACGACGGCCGATGACCTCGATGCATTCGCTGCCGCGCTGCGGGATGCGATACGGGACGTGGCCGGCCGGCTCACCGCCCGGCCGGCGCCGGCGTTGGCACGGACATGAACGGCGCGGGCAATCGGGTCTTTCTGGTCAAGTACGGCGAAATCTCGCTCAAGGGAGCCAACCGCCGGCAGTTCGAGGAACGGCTGATCGAACAGATCCACCGGCAGCTCGCCGGCACGGCCCACCGCGTACGGCGCGCCTGGGGGCGGCTGTTCGTGGAGGACTACGCGGATTCGGCCGCCGTGGCGCGCGCCCTGGGCGACACGTTCGGGATCGTGTCGTACGCGGAGGCGGCCATGGTCGCCCGCGACGCGGACCTGCTGGACGCGGCCGCCGTGGAGCTGGCCGGCCGGCTGGCCGCATCCGCGACGGCTCCGACCTTCAAGATCGAAGCGCGCCGCAGCGACAAGGACTACCCGCAGACCTCGTATCAGATCGCCTGTCGCCTGGGCGACCTGATCCGCACCGCCCTGCCCGCGCTCCGCGTCGACGTGCGCGCCCCCGGCTTCGTGCTGTCGGTGGAGGTACGCGACCGCATCTACCTGTACGGCCCGCCGTCGCCGGGACGCGGCGGACTGCCGGTCGGCGCCTCCGCCCGCGGACTGCTGCTGCTCTCCGGCGGGATCGACTCACCGGTCGCGGGCTACCTGATGGGCAAGCGCGGCATGCCGCTCGACCACGTCTACTTCCATTCCTGGCCGTACACGTCCGACGAGGCGCTGGCCAAGGTGGAACGGCTTGCCGATCATCTCGCGCGCTACGTACCCGACGCCCGCCTCTGCGCGATCTCGTTCACGGCGGTCCTGGAACGGATCAAGCAGCGCGCCCCCGACCGATTCGCGACCCTGCTCCTGCGCGCGTGCATGATGCGGGCGGCCACGCTGGTCGCGCGGCGCACCGGGGCGGCGGCGCTGATCACCGGCGAGAGCCTGGGGCAGGTGGCGAGCCAGACCGGCGAAGCGATCGCCTTCACCGACTCCACCAGCGAGTTGCCGGTGCTGCGGCCGCTGATCGGCCTGGACAAGGAGGAGATCGTGCGCACCGCGCGCGCCATCGGCACCTTCGAGACCTCGACGCTCCCCTATCCCGATTGCTGCACGCTGTTCGCGGCGAAACATCCGGTGCTGCGCCCCGATCCGGCGCGGATGCACGACGCCCTGCGAGCGCTGGACGCCGACGATCTGATCGCCGCCGCGGCCGGCGGCAGCGCGCCGGGAGCGGAGCGGCTCAGTCCCGTGCCGTGGAGCCCTTTGCCGTCTTTGCCGACGTAGCGGCTGCGGCCGGCTCCTTCTTCGCCGCGGCGCCGCTCTTCGCATCGCCCTTGGTCGCGGTCTTGCCCGCGTCGGTCCCGGCGCCGTCCTTGCCGTTGCCGCCGGAGCCGTCACCATCTCCCGATGACGATCCCTGTTCCTTGCCCGCGTTGCGCGAGTCGGTCGAGTAGAAGCCCGATCCCTTGAAGATGACCCCGGTGCCGCTCGAAATCAGCCGCCGTACCGCGCTGCCGCAGCGCGGACAATCGGCGAGCGGGTCCTCGGTGATCCGCTGGAACTGTTCGAACGGCCCGCAGGCGCCGCATTCGTATTCATAGGTAGGCATAAGCTGCTGTTCGGCGCGCAATGTATCGCCGCGCGGCGCGCATCGGCAACCGGCCGCGAGCCGGCTCCGTCGAGACGGTCAGTCGATGCGCACCGGCACGCCGCGCGCGGCCAGATGTTCCTTGATGTCGCCCACCGTGCAGGCGCCGAAGTGGACGATGGAGGCGACCAGAGCGGCGTCGGCGTGACCGTCGATCAGCACGTCGGCCACGTGCTCGACCCGCCCCGCCCCGCCCGAGGCCACCACCGGCACCGGCAGCCGGTCGGCGAGCATCCGCGTCACGGTCAGCTCATAGCCGGCGCGCGTGCCGTCGGTGTCGATCGCGTTGAGTACCACCTCGCCGGCGCCGAGTTCGACGGCGCGCTCCGCCCACTCCAGGGCGTCCAGGTCGGTCGGGGTGCGCAGCCCGTCGACGTAGACCCGATAGCCGCTCGGCATCGCCGGATCGCGCTTGGCGTCCATGCCCAGCACGATGCACTGGCGGCCGAACGCCGCCGCCCCCTCGGCGATGATCTGCGGGTTGCGGACCGCCTGCGAGTTGAGGCTCACCTTCTCCGCCCCGGCCAGGAGCACCGCCTGCATCTGCTGCAACGACCGGATGCCGCCGCCCACCGCGAACGGGATGAACACCTCCGCGGCCACGGCGCGCACGACCTCCAGCATGATGCCGCGCCGCTCCGCCGACGCGGTGATGTCGTAGAAGACCAACTCGTCGACGCCCTGCTGGTAGTAGGTACGCGCCATCGCGACCGGATCGCCGACGTCCCGGTTGTCCAGGAATCGCACGCCCTTGGTGGTGCGCCCGTCGCGCACGTCCAGGCATACGATCACCCGCCGCTCAAGCACCGTCCCACGCCAGGAAGTTGGCCAGCAGCCGCAGGCCGTGGCGCCCCGACTTCTCGGCGTGAAACTGCACGGCCGCCAGGTTGCCGGCGGCGTACGCCGACGCGAAGCGCACCCCGTAATCGGTGGTGCCCAGCACGAGGGCGCCGTCGGCCGGCTCCGGGTAGAAGGAGTGCACGAAATAGAACGAGCTGCCGTCGGGTATGCCCTCGAACAGCGGGTGGCCGCGGTCCTGGCGCACCTGATTCCACCCCATGTGCGGTACCTTCATCCCGTCTCCCGGCCGCGGCTGCGGAAACGCCGCCGCCCGCCCGCGGACCAGCCCCAGACAGGTCGTGTCGCGCTCCGCCGAGTACTGCAGCAGCACCTGGGCGCCGATGCAGATGCCGAGCACCGGCCGCCCCTCAGCGCTCACCCGGCGCAGGGCGTCGTCCATGCCGCGGCGCGCCAAGTCGTCCATGGCTGCGCGCGCTTCGCCCACGCCGGGAAAGATCACCCGTTCCGACTGCAGCAGCGCCTCCGGGTCGGACGCCACGGTGTAGTCGGCGCCCAGGAAGCGCAACGCGTTCCGTACGCTGGTGCGGTTGCCGGCGGCGTAGTCGACGATGGCGACGCTCACCGACCGGCCTCCGCCCCGTCCTCCTCCCGATCGGGGCCTTGCGGATCGAGCATGGCGCGCGCCGCGTCGATCACCCGCTCGAACCGCATCAGGCCGTCGAGCCGGACCCAGGTGCCGTCGGCCTGCAGTCGAACGCCGGCCAGCGCCGGACTGCCGCCGGCCGCCGCCGCCAGCACCCGCGCCAAGCCCGCGTGCGGGGTGTCGAGCGCGCCGGAGAGCCGGAGCCCGTCGCGCTCCGCGGTACCGGCCACCCACGTGAACTCGGCCGGGAACGACTCGGTCAGCGCGCTCAACGGGGAGTCGGCGGCCAGCTCGCCGATCGCTCCGGTCAGGTCGGGTATGACCAGCAGGATGTCGAGCGGGTGCTGAGCTATCGTGACGTCGGCCGGAAGTTCGAACTCCTCGGCGTCGAACGCGCGTTGTACGCGGCCGAGCGGCAGATTGGTCATCACCAGCGAGTCACGGCCCAGCAGCACCACGGCGGCATCGTCGGATCGATAGTGCGGATACGGCCGCTCCACGTAGAACCAATCGGGACTCAGCAGAAGCTGCGCACCCATGCCGGGATCCATCGCCACGCCCCGCATCCAGAACAGGTATCCCGGCTCAGCGCCGCCGTAGACGCCGGCTACCACCACCACCAGCCGTTCCAGCAGCCACTCCGGCAGCGGCAGATCCGCGGCCCGGACTACCTCCGTCAGCGGCGCGCGCAGCGCCGCCACGTGCACGGCCACCGCCACGTCGACGTCGGCCGGCATCGCGCTGAGGCTGGCGCGCGCCAGGGACGGCGGCGTGGTGGCGCAGGCGGCGGTCATCAGCACGGCGCCGGCCGCCAGCGACCACAGCCGACCGGCGATGCGCCGCTCAAGCAAGCGCTGATACAATGGCAATCGCTCCAGGCGGGCAGCGTACACCGATAGCGAGATGGAGGAGAACACGACGCAGGCGCAGGCACCCGCGGCCGACTCCGTGGGTCTGGTCACCCCGAACGATCACACGTTCGCCCATCCTCCCGACGCCCTGACCCTCGACAGCGGCAAGCTCCTGGGTCCGATCACCATCCGCTACGAGACCTACGGCACGCTGGACGCGGAGCGCTCCAACGCGATCCTGATCTTCCACGCGCTGTCGGGCAGCCACCACGCGGCCGGCTACCATTCCCTCGACGACAAGCGGCCCGGTTGGTGGGACGACATGATCGGGCCCGGCAAGGGCTTCGATACCGACCGGTTCTTCGTCATCTGCACCAACTTCATCGGCGGCTGCAACGGCTCCACCGGGCCGTCGTCGCCGCGCGCGGACGGCACGCGCTACGGCCTCGACTTCCCGCTGATCACGATCGGGGACATGGTGGAGGCGCAGCGCCTCCTGCTCGACCACCTGGGCATCGAGACGCTCTACTGCGCCGCAGGCGGCTCCATGGGCGGCATGCAGGCGCTGGAGTGGGCGATCCGCTACCCCGACCGGGTGCGGTCCGCCATCGTGCTGGCGTCCACGGCCACGGTCACCGCGCAGGGCATCGCCTTCCACGCCGTCGGCCGCAACGCCATCATGTCCGATCCGGCCTGGAACCGCGGCGACTACTACGGCGGCAAGCCGCCCGCCCACGGCCTTGCGATCGCGCGCATGATCGGCCACATCACCTACCTGTCGGAGCTGTCGCTGGGCCGGCGGTTCGGACGCACCCTGCAGGACCGCGCCGCGTTCACCTACGAGATGTCGGGCGAGTTCCAGGTGGAGTCGTATCTGGAGCACCTGGGCAACCGCTTCGTGGAGAGCTTCGACGCCAACTCGTACCTGTACATCACCAAGGCGATGGACTACTACGACTTGTCGGAGTCGTACGGCTCGCTGCAGGACGCGTTGGCCCGGACCCGCGCCAAGTACCTGGTCGCCTCGTTCACGTCCGACTGGCTCTATCCGTCCAGCCAGTCCAAGGAGATCGTCAGCGCGCTGATGAGGGTCGGCCGCGACGTCTCCTACGTGGAGTTGGAGAGCGTCTACGGCCACGACGCCTTCCTGCTGGAGAGCGAGCGGTTGACCGGGATCATCCGCTCGTTCCTGAACAACGCAGCCTCCGACCGGGCCGGCCGCTGACCGATGGCGCCGAGCGAACGCCGACAGCACCTGGACTACGACCTGATCGTCGACCTGGTCGAGCCCGGCAGCTCGGTGCTCGACCTGGGCTGCGGCAACGGCGAGTTGCTGCATCGCCTGCGGGTAGCCAAGGCCGTGCACGGTCTGGGCGTGGACATCGAAGAGGAAATGATCGTGCGCTGCCTGGCGCGCGGCATCACGGTGTTCCAGGGCAACCTGAACGAGGGGCTGCGCGACCACGCCAGCGGCAGCTACGACTACGTGGTGCTGAACCAGACGTTGCAGGTGATCGAGCGGCCGGTGGAGCTGCTGGCCGAGATGCTGCGCGTGGGCCGGCAGGTGATCGTGTCGTTCCCGAACTTCGGCTATCTGGGCATCCGTCTGGCGCTGCTGCTGCGCGGCCGGATGCCGGTGACGCGCCAGTTGCCGTTCCAGTGGCACGACACTCCGAACATCCACATGTGCACGCGCCGCGACTTCCTGGACTACTGCCGGGCGCACGGCGTGCGGGTGACGTCGATCATCGACATCAAGAACGGCCGCCGCATCCGCAGCGCGGCCGCCAACATGCGCAGCACGCAGGTCATCTTCATCCTGCGCGGCGGCGCGACGGCGACGGCGGCGCGACCGTAGCGAACGGTGTATCATCCACCGGAGAGGTACACATGATGATGGGACGAACGGGCCGGACGCTCCGGGCCGCCGGCGCGGCGGCGCTGCTGGCCGCGCTGCTCTGCATGCCGGCCGCGGCCGACGGGCCGCTGACCGTGGTTTCCTTTGGCGGCTCCTACGCCCTGGCCAGCCAGAAGGCGTATCACGAGCCGTTCACGGCGGAGACCGGGATCGAGGTGCGGCTGGAGGACTACAACGGCGGCCTCGCCCAGATACGCGCGCAGGTGGAGACCGGCAACGTGCATTGGGACATCGTCGACCTGAACGTCGCCGACGCCGTGCGCGGCTGCGACGAGGGGCTGCTGGAGTTCATCGCGGTCGAGGACCTGCCGCCGGGACCGGACGGCACGCCCGCCGAGGGCGACTTCTTCCCCGGCACCCTCACCGACTGCGGCATGGGCACGATCTTCTTCTCCACGGTGTACGCCTACCATCCGGAACGCTTCCCGGACGAACGGCCGACGACGATCGACGACTTCTTCGACCTGGAGCGGTTTCCCGGCCGCCGCGGCATGCGCCGCACGCCGGAGGACAACCTGGAGTTCGCCTTGATGGCCGACGGCGTGCCGATAGATCAGGTATACGCCACGCTCAGCACGCCGGACGGCGTGGATCGGGCGTTCCGCGTGCTCGACACGATCAAGGAGCAGATCGTGTGGTGGCAGGCGGGAGCGCAGCCGCCGCAGATGCTGGCCGACGGCGAGGTGGTCATGAGCACTACCTACAACGGCCGCATCTTCAACGCTCAGGTGCGGGAGAACCAGCCGTTCGTGATCGTGTGGGACGGACAGGTGTTCGACAACACGCAACTGGTCATCGTCGCCGGCACGCCCAACCTGGAGGCGGCGCGCCGGTTCATCGCCTTCGCCGGCCGAGCCGAGTCGATGGCGGCGGTGGGCCGCTACATCTCCTACAGTCCGGTGCGCCAGTCCGGCACGGCGCTGATCTCCACCCATCTGGAGACCGGGGTGGAGATGGCGCCGCACATGCCGACCGCGCCCGCCAACATGCGCCGCGCGCTGCACAACGACTGGGAGTGGTGGAGCGACCACGGCGACGAGATGAACGAGCGCTTCAGCGCCTGGCTGGCGCGCTGAAGTACCGGTCTATCTCCGCGCGCAGCACTGCCGCCGCCGCCAGCAGCGGCGGCAGTCGTTTCATCCCGCTCCTACGGGGCCGGCAGCTCCAGATCCACGTCCGCCTTGAAGCAGTAGCCACCGGAGAACACGTGTCGGGTCGCGGTCGCGGTTTCCCCTGATGCTGAAAACGACACCCCATCCGCCTGAGGTGGTCCTAGAAAACTGGACAGGTTGCTAAGGTGTACTCCAGGCCTTGAGGAGGGCCGACCAGATGGCCAGGAAACGGCGGCGATTCACCGCCGAGTTCAAAGCGCGCGTGGCGCTCGAAGCGCTCAGCGGCGACCGCACGATTCAGGCGATCGCCGCCGATCACGCGGTGCATCCCAACCAAGTCAGCGACTGGAAGCGGCAAGCCGTCGACGGCTTGCACGACCTGTTCGCCACCGGCGCCAAGCGCCGGCAGGACGATCACGAAGCGATCATCCACGACCTGCACGCCAAGATCGGCGAGTTGACCGTGGAGCGCGATTTTTTAGCGCGCGGGCTCGCTCGTTGAGCCGCGACCAACGGCGCACGATGGTCGATCGAGCCCACCAACACCTGAGCGTCAGCCGGCAGTGCCGGCTGCTGGCGATGAGTCGCTCGACGCTGTACTACGCGCCGCAGGGCCACAGCGCCGAGACCTTGGCGCTGATGCGCCGCATCGACCAGTTGTACCTG
The DNA here is from genome assembly GCA_965203515.1 of Spirochaetia bacterium. GTDB lineage: Bacteria > Spirochaetota > Spirochaetia > SZUA-6 > Bin103 > CATQHW01. The sequence goes on along the minus strand of OZ241907.1, from coordinate 760,038 downwards.
TGCTACCCGTTCTACGGCAGCCGCCAGATGGCGCGCCATCTCGAACAGGAGGAAGTGACGGTCGGCCGCCACCGGGTCCGCCGGCTGATGCATCTGCTCGGCCTGGAGGCGATCTACCGCAAGCCGCGCACCAGCACGGCGCATCCCGAACACTGCGTGTACCCGTATCTGCTGCGCGGCCTGAGCATCGAGCGGGCGAACCACGTGTGGTGCGCCGACATCACCTACATCCCGGTGCAGGAAGGATATCTGTACCTGGTGGCAGTCATGGACTGGGCGAGCCGGCGGGTGCTGGCGTGGCGGCTGAGCAACACGCTGGACACCGCGTTCTGCCTCGCGGCGCTCGACGAGGCGCTGCGGCGGTACGGACGGCCGCAGGTCTTCAACACCGATCAGGGCAGGCAGTTCACGAGCCGGGCGTTCACCGAGCGGCTGCGGGCGGCCGGCATCCGGTGCTCGATGGATGGCCGCCGCCGATGCATGGACAACGTGTTCATCGAGCGGCTGTGGCGGTCGTTGAAGTACGAGGCGGTCTACCTGCACGAGTTGGCCGACGGCAGGGCGGCGCGGCGGGTGATCGGGCAGTGGATGGCGTTCTACAACGAGCAGCGGCCGCACTCGGCGCTCGGCGGGCGCACGCCGGCGCAGTGCTACGACGGCACGCGGGCGGCCAGCGAGCAGGCGGCGTAGCGATGGACCGACGAAGTCACCAGACAGGAGGGCCGCTGATTCAAGACAGGCGGCGGATGACCGCGCTGATGCCGGTCTACGAGGCGAGCGGGTGTGAGTGGCGACCGCCATCCCAGGATCGAGGTCGTCGCCCGGCACCCCGGCCTTACCGCCGCATTCGCAAGCGAAGCGACCGAGGGGGTAGCGCAACCACCCGAGTACACCTTATTCTGCCCCTCAACCTGTCCAACCAACCAGGACCACCTCAGCCGTAGGCGGCTGCGGATACAAGTAGCCGCTCCCGCAAACACCCAAGCGCATCTGCCCTCGGTCGTTCTCGATCACGAACTGCGGCCCAAATGCCCACTCCAGCCCTTGGCCAGCCTTGGACTCGCCTACACCGGTTCCGACCGAGGAGGATCGTAGCTGGTAGCCGATCGAACCGCTCACCGTCGTCGCCGTGCTGCAGGCAGCAAGCACCAAAGCACCACAGCACCGGCATCATCGCCCATCGTTTCATCGTAGTTAGCTCCTTTGCGGCCCCTACCTTGACGCACCGCCAAGCGCCGCGCAAGTGCCGCGCCCGGGCTGACCTACCGGAGCATGTAGACTACCGACTGCGCTTCGAGGAGGTTGCGCGGCCGGGTCAAGCCTCGCGCCTTCGCCTCTTTGACCAATCGGTCGAGAAACTCCAACGCATGCTCATACAGAGTCGCCTCGTCTGCATCTTTCGACGGATAGGGGTAACCTACATGCTTATATGCGTCCCGAAACAAAGTCGCCATGAAAGGCGGGTAACACTCGGCTGAAATCCTCATCAGCAAGCCGGCAATCAGTCGCATACGCACTCCCGATCCGCTCACCCCAAAGTCAGCCGGGACTCGCTGAGCGAAGGTGCGAACCCGTGCGATTACCTGATCCCTCCGCGGCAACCCGTCATCGTCCGGGGCCCAAAGTTCCCGTAGCGCTGCCGACGCCTGCTCCGGATCTTTCTCATACCATTTGGACAGAGCATCGACTGCTTCCCAATAGCAGAGATTATTCAGATTCTTACGGCAGTCTCCTTTAGCTGCTCTGACCCAGTTTTCGTTGCTGGACAGCACCTCGTTGGTCACTGATCGCAAATACCGTTCAGTGTCGCGCTTATATTCCAGCTCTTCCGACTCTACCTCGTCCCATTTGAGGGTCCGTACGCGTGCGAAGTAAGCGTCCCATCCTGCAGATTCTGACACACTATCCTCCTTCGGTATCATGCATCCATCCTGACATAGATGCAGAACGGTGTCAAGTGCCGGCGGGAGCCGCCGGACGCCTGCCGCCGATGATATGTGGTGCGCGCCGGGCGCCGGTGGCGGCCATGGCGGTCACTCCCTGCCTTGACGGGTATCTTCGTCAATCCCGGTCACGTGAGTGCGCGGTTGCGCGACCGGCGCGGCCCGCGTACCGTAGCGCCATGGCTATCGCCAAGACCGCCGTCGGGCCGCGCCCCGACACCGATGCCGCGCCGCCGACGCCGGAGTTCCCCGGCTGCACGCCGGTCCATCTGCCGGCAGACGAGATCGAACGCAGCGACCAGCGGTTGGAGTACTGGGACGGCGCTACCGAGACCGCCTGGATCTGCGAGCCGGCCAGCCCCTACCACGAACGGCCGTCCGGCCGCCTGACCCGGCTCACCGAACGGATCGCCCAGGTGCGCGGCGCTCCCATCGAAAGCTACGGCTCGATGGACCTGCGGCAGCACGACGAGCCGCGCAGCATCATGCAGGCCGACGAGTCGGTCTACCTGCATCCCGGCAGCGCCCGGCTGCCGGGACCGTCGGCGATGGTGATCGGCGTGGACGACTATCCGGACGTGGTGCTGGAGGTCGACCACACCACCGACGTGCGGCGCGGCAAGCTGGCGCTGTACGAGTCGTGGGGGTTCCCGGAGGTATGGGTGGAGGTGCCGGACGAGAGCGCGCCGAGCCGCCCGCGGAGCCGGCGTCCGGGATTGACGATCCACGTGCTGGAGGACGGCGCGTACCGGGCGGCGGCGGAGAGCCGGGCGTTTCCGGGGTGGATGGCGGAGGAGATTCACGCGGCGTTGAACGAACCGGAGCTGTCAGCGCGGACCAGCGCGGTGCTGGAACGGGTGGGGACGGTGCTCGGCGAGCGGGAGGGCACCGGACCGGATCACGATCCGCTGCTGCGGTCGCAACGGCGCCGCGGGTACGAGCGCGGGCTGGCGGAGGAACGCGCGCTGCTGTGCCGGATAGCGGCGCGGAAGTTCGACGACGACACGGCGCAACGGCTGGCAGTGCTGCTGGAGCGGACCGCCGATGCTGACCGCTTGGCGCAGGCCGGCGTCCTGATCATCGAGTGCGAGACCGGAGCCGAGCTCCTCGACCGGGTATCAGACGACACCGCGCGCCGGACGTGACCCGGCGGGGGCCGAAATGGCGCAGTGGCGACGCACACCGAGGACGGTATCCGCTGGCCGGGTGATCTCCGCTACATCCCCCACACCGTGATCGGCGTGCCGCCGTCGACCGCTTCGCGGCGGAACAGCTTCCGCTCCCACGGCTTGTCCGCGCTGCGGTCGAAGATCACGAGGTGCCCCTCGCCGGCGCCGTAGCGCTCCAGGTAGGCGCGGGTCTGGGCGAGCCCGTCGCGAATGGTCCGGTCCAGGCTGCGGTGCAGCAGCTTGCACTCGATCACCATCCGGCGGGTGCGGCCGGGCGGCGCCGCGGCCGGCCAGACGATCAGCAGGTCGGTGCGCATCCGGCCCAGGCCGTACTCGCGTTCGATCCGCCCGCCACTGTTGACGATGCGCTGCAGGAACGCCTGCAGCAATAACTGCGGGCCGGCTTCCCGGTACTGAAATCGTTCGATCCAGTGCTCGGAGTGTTCGCGAAAGAACCCCTGAAACGCGGCCAGCAGCTCGGCCAGCCGCAGGTTGCCTGCCGCGTCCACGTACCACGCCGGGTCGTGCGTCAGCGTTTCCTGCGTGACCCAGGTGAGATCGCGCGGGATCACCTCGCGGTAGATCGGGTTGGCGATGCGGACCGGCGCGTCCCGCGCCGCCAGGCCCAGGTCGCGCACGTACTGCAGGTCGTCGGGCCGCATCTCGGTGCTCGCCTGGCCGCTCAGCAGCGGGGCGATCACCCGGTGCACGCGCTCCTCCCGGAGCTTGTCGGCAAGCTGGTCCAGGTGAGTGTCGCGGCGCAGGATGAGTTGCTCGCGCGCGGCGTGGATGGCGTCCGCGGTGAGCGGGCGGCTGCGGTCGCGGCCGGCGGCGTCTCGGTCGCACGCCTGGTAGGCCAGGGCGTTCACCAGCCACGGCTGGCCGGCGGTCAGCTCGCAGACCGTCTCCAGGGCGTCGTCGGTCCATGGTTGGCCGGTCTCCGCGGTGTGCTGGGCGAGCAACGCGCGCACTTCGGTTGCCGAGAAGTCGCCCAGCCGCAGCGACTCGGCCTTGATGTTGAAGGCGCTGCCGCCGGTGACGACGGCGTTCTCCCTGGTGGAGCGGATGCGGTAGTCGCGCACGTCGCGGACCCCGCACAGGATCACGCTCTGCGGGAACCCGTCCGGCCGTTCGTCGTAGCCGGCGCGAAGCTGGCGCAGGACCGACAGCAACGTATCGCCGACCAGCGCGTCGATTTCGTCGATCAGCAGCACCAGCGGCCTGGCGTCGGACTCGGCCCAGCGGGCCAGCAGCTCCTGCAGCGCCCCGTCGGGACCGAAGGTGTCCAGCACGCCCGGCCAGATGCCGGCCAGCGATTCGTCGCCGAGGGCGGTACGCGCCCGGCGCGCCAGTTCGCCGAGTATGGCGCGCATCGCCCGCTCCACGTTCTCGCGCGACGCCTGGCCCGCTTCGACGTTGGCGTAGACGCAGCGCCAGGCGCCTTCGGCCCCGCCGTTCAGCAGGTCGCGCAGCGCCAGCAGGGCCGAGGTCTTGCCGGTCTGGCGCGGCGCATGCAGCACGAAGTAGCGCTTCTGCCGAATGAGGGTGAGCAGTTCGCGCTGATTCATCCGGCTCAACGGCGGAATGCAGTAGTTGTCCTCCGGCCGCATCGGACCGGCGGTGTTGAAGAACCGCATCGGATTCAGTATCGCACAATCCGCGCCGCGCGGAATGCGCTTGACGGGAGATGCTCACCGCTGGTATCCTGGGCGCGCCGGCATGAACTCCAACGAGCACCGCGTAACGACCATACCGCTGCCGGATCATCTGCGGCGGTTCCCCTGCATGCGGCCCTGGATCGGCAGCCGGTATCGGGACGAGCGCCACAAGCGGCTGCTGGTGATCGGCGAGAGCCACTCATCTGCCGCCCGACTCCACCATCCACGAAACCCGGAAGCCCCAATTGGAGGAACGAAGAACCAATGAAACCTATAGCTGACCTGCTCGACCAATTCGAGGATTCAGAGAGTATTTGGGGCAATATCCGTGAAGGGATATCCAAAGCAACCCGTAAGATCGGGATAGTCAACGTCCTCATCGCCGGCAAAACCGGCGTCGGCAAGAGCACGTTGATAAACGAAATCTTTCATGGTCAGCTTGCCGAGACGGGACAAGGGAAGCCGGTCACGAAGGAGACTCGCAAGTACACCAAGAAGGGCATCCCGCTGGCGATATACGATACCAGAGGGCTGGAATTGGAGGAAGATCGGAAGCCCCTCGAAGAGTTGGAGGAGTTTGTACGCCAACAGAAGGACAATGAGGATGCCCGCCAGCACATCCACATCGCGTGGATATGCTTTACCGAGGGTATGCGGCGCGTCGAGGATGCTGAAATTGAGCTTCACCAGATGTTGGCGGCACACATGCCGATACTCGGCGTCATCACCAAGGCACAGAACGATCGGGGGTTCAAAGCCGAGGTAGAACGTCTTCTGCCGCGGGCGAAGAACGTCGTGCGGGTGCGGGCGTTGCCCGAGCGTTTCGACGACGGCCACGAGATGAAGCAGATGGGGTTGCAGGAGCTGGTGGAAGAGACGATGAAGCTGATTCCCGAAGCAACCCAATTGGCATTTGCGGCCGCTCAGAAAGTCAGTATCGATCTCAAGAAGAACGCCGCGCACAAGGTCGTAGCGGCAGCCGCCACGGCGGCGGGGATAGTCGGCGCAACCCCCATACCCGCATCCGATGCTGTAGCGTTGGTCCCGATTCAGATCACCATGCTGGCCGGAATTTCGAAGGTCTTCGGAATTGGTCCTTCCTACGAGTTCTTGGCCACGCTGGTCGCGGCGATGGGGGGGACGGTGGGAGTTACCTTTTTGGGACGCGCAATCGTCTCCAGTCTGTTGAAGCTGATTCCCGGCGTCGGCTCGGTTGCCGGCGGCGCCATCGCCGCCACGACCGCCACCGCCCTCACTATGGCGTTGGGCGAACTGTACATCGCCGTGCTCGTCAAGCTGACCGCGGACTCCGGCGGCGACGCGCCGTCACCGGACGACATAGCGCGCGAATTCAAGAACCGTCTGGCGAACCGCTGACCCGCGCCGGGATGCGCCGATGAGTGGATGCGGCCTGACGTTGAGGCGTGACCGCATCCCGCGGCTGTGTCAACAGCACGTCGGAGACGTGCTCGATGCGCCCATCCCTGCGGCCTCCGCCGGCAGCAGGATGGGGATAACCGCATGACCTTGACACACCCTCCTGCGCGGTCTCAAGCTCTGCCGGTCGCTTGCTTGTAATGAGACGCCCAACGCAGAAACATGTACGTAAGCCGCTGACTCCCGAACAGCGACAGGCATTGTCAGCTAAAGCCCAATACACGGGCAGCGCCGAGCATAAGGATCGCGGCTGGTGGGGAGGATTGCCGAAGGGACGGCAACTACCCGGTGGAAGGGCAGGTCGAGCCGGCAAACAGAAGACGACCATCTGTCCACTGACAGGGGATAGTGATCGTGAACGGGCGACGGAGTGGGTCAGAGAAGCTATCGAGCGAGGGAACTACCGGTTCGTCCAGACCGACCAGAGGTTCCCCAAGAAGATATGGTACCGGGATGATTCCGGTCTATTGGTGTGGATACTGCATCAACACGGCTTCCGGAGAATACAAAGGATGGCCGATAGAGAAGAGTGAACGTGATGCGATTTTCGGTTGAGTGGATTGACGGCGGGCTGAATCGCGCGGCGGAGGAGCGGGCGACGCTCTGCAAGCTCGGAATATACATCCAAGGTCAGAACGCCTGTCGTTTCATCGATTACGTTTCCAACGAAGAGACGGAATCCCTTGTCGTTCCCGCGGTTCACCTCGCCGAAGGGCTCGCGACCGACTGGTGGATCATCTTCGGTGGCCGCGACCGGGATCACGGAATACGACGTTATCGAACCGGCTTCGCGCTACCCGATCTGCACTTCAGGACCGACGGCTCGACGTTCGAGGTGACTGGCAAGAACTTCCACAGTGATAATCCGCACCTTGGTTTTCGGTCCGACGGGGCGGAGACGCTGCCGCGCAGCGTAGCGGAATCAGAGCTGTCTCGCTTCATACGGGAAGTGGTAGACCGACTTGCCGGTGAGGGTGTCAGAAATAGCGAAGTCGCCGCGTGTTGGTCTCGCGTCGGGGAGTCGCGCAACGATCCGAACGGACAGCCGTTCTGCGAGGCGGCCGGTGCGTTGGGGTTGGACCCGTATGCGATTTCGGACGATGATGCATGCTTCATCGAACAGGCCAATGACATCTTCTCGAAAGAGTCGCTGATCGAGTTTCTGGCGGGTATCAAGACGAAGGAACGTTCAGCGTCAGTCCTGGATCATGTGCGCCGGATGGAATCGCGACCGGCGGCGGCGGTGAGCTTGCCGGAACTTGGCGACGTCGCTATCCAAGTCGAAGGCTTGACCGGGCATGATCAGGTTGATAGGCCGTGGGCGGCGGGGTACCGCGCGGCCCGGGCCTGTCGCCAGGTCTTGAACCTCGGATCGGATTACCGATTTCCATCTTATATGACACTTGCAAAGAAGCTGGGAGCCGCACGGTTCGAGCCCGCCCAACTCTTCGACGGCGTTCGAGCGCTGGTGTCCTGTTCTGACGGAGACATCAGGGTCCATCTTCACGATCGTGGTCGAGACAGTTCGGCGGATATCGCCGAGCGGTCGAACAACTTCGCATTCGCGCGGGCGGTAGGTGGCGCGGTCTGCTTTCGCAATACGCCGTGGTCGGTGGTAAACGGTCTTCGCCACGCAGAACGCCAAGCGACCGGGCGGGCTTTTGCTGCAGAATTTCTAGCGCCCGTCGAGAGCGTTGTCGAGATGCAAAAGGATCGCCGCGGAGTAAAGGAAATCGCAGATGAATTCAGCGTCTCATCGTCCGTGATCAATTATCAAATTCGCAATCAGGCCAACATCGAAGCCTACGGCAAGCTGCGAGCGGCTCGACCGGATGACACGATTACGGCCGCGGAACTGCTGAGTCGGCTCGAACGCGGTTCGGCGCCGTTTACCGCCGCCGAACTCAAAGCAATCGATCGTTCCAAGGAGGAGCAACGGGCGCCGGAAGACAAGTGGAACGATCGCTGATCCTCGAGACCGCTACACCGCTGCCGGATCATCTGCGGCGGTTCCCCTGCATGCGGCCCTGGATCGGCAGCCGGTATCGGGACGAGAGCCACAAGCGGCTGCTGGTGATCGGCGAGAGCCACTATCTGCCGCCCGACTCCACCATCCACCGAGACCCCGGCCGCTGGTACCGGAGCAGACAGGAGGAGCTGAGCGGCGAGGAAGTCAGATGGGCGTCCACGGCCGGCAACATCACCGGACGATGGTACCGGGCGCACCGCATCTACCGGGCGATTCAGGACGAGGTCGCCGGGATGCTGCGGGAGAGCGGAGTGACGCCGGACGAGTTTCCGCTCAACCACGTCGCGTACTGCAACTACTTCGTGAGGCCGGCGCCGGTGGCCGGCGGCAGCCTGGAAGGCAAAGCCGTCCCGCAGGACTTTGAAGTGGCCGCGGCGGTGCTCCGCTGGTTCATCCGGCGCCACCGTCCTGAACTGGTGATCGCGACCTCCCGCTTCGCCGGCCGCTACGCCGGTGAAGTCACCCGGGAGTCCCACCTGCCGTGCGCCAGCACGCCGCATCCGGGTACCCGCTGGTGGAACACCGTATCCCGCAGCTACGGCAACGTCAGGGGCCGCGACCTGTTCCGCAACTTCCTGAAAGACCAGCGCTGGGCACTCCGGTGACCGGTGACTCGTGAACCTGCATTCCGTCCTCCTGGGCCACAAAACGGGACCGATTTTCGGATTTATCTGGCCTCGACACGACTCGACACCGCTACGCCGGCCGGCGGGGGCCTTGCCCATGGCCGGCATACTCCCGCACACTGGCTGCCGTCATGCTCGACCTGCCGCTGATCCATCCCGATATCCTGCGCGTCCTGGGCCGTGCCGGGCACGGCTCGCAGGTGCTCATCGCCGACGGCAACTACCCGTTCCGTACCACCCTGGGCGCCAACGCCGAGCTGGTGAGCCTCAATCTCGCTCCCGGCATCGTCAGCGCCACCGACGTGCTGGCCGCGCTGGCGCCCGCCGTTCCGGTGGAGGCCGCGGCGGTCATGGCCACCGCCAAGGAAGGGCCTTACGCCATGACCGAAGACCCGCCGATCTGGGCGGAGTTCCGTGATCTGCTCGCGGCTCACGGCTTTGCCGGGCCGCTGGAACGACTGGAGCGGTTCGCGTTCTACGAGGCGGGAAGGGGCGCGGACGTCGCGCTGACGGTCGCCACCGGCGAGCAGCGCATCTATGCCAACCTGCTGCTCACTATCGGGGTAATCCGGCCAGCCTGATTCACCGGTGACTCGCGGACCTACATTCCCCACACCGTGATCGGCGCGCCGCCGGCGGTGGGCTCACGGCGGAACAGCTTCTGCTCCCACGGCTTGTCCGCGCTGCGGTCGAAGATCACGAGGTGCCCCTCGCCGGCGCCGAAACGCTCCAGGTAGGCGCGGGTCTGGGTGAGCCCGTCGCGAATGGTCCGCTCCAGGCTGCGGTGCAGCAGCTTGCACTCGATCACCATCCGGCGGGTGCGGCCGGGCGGCGCCGCGGCCGGCCAGACGATCAGCAGATCGGTGCGCATCCGGCCCAGGCCGTACTCGCGTTCGATCCTCCCGCCGCTGTTGACGATGCGCTGCAGGAACGCCTGCAGCAGCAACTGCGGGCCGGCTTCGCGGTACTGGAACCGCTCGATCCAGTGTTCGGAGTGTTCGCGAAAGAACTCCTGGAACGCGGCCAGCAAGTCGGTCAGCCGCAGGTTGCCCGCCGCGTCCACGTACCAGGCCGGGTCGTGCGTGAAGGTCGCCTGTGTGGTCCAGGTGAGATCGCGCGGGATCACCTCGCGGTAGATCGGGTTGGCGATGCGGACCGGATCGTCCCGCGCCGCCAAGCCCAGGTCGCGCACGTACTGCAGGTCGTCGGGCCGCATCTCGGTGCTCGCCTGGCCGCTCAGCAGCGGGGCGATCACCCGGTGCACGCGCTCCTCCCGGAGCTTGTCGGCAAGCTGGTCCAGGTGGGTGTCGCGGCGCAGGATGAGCTGCTCGCGCGCGGCGTGGATGGCGTCCGCGGTGAGCGGTCGGCTGCGGTCGCGGCCGGCGACGTCGCGGTCGCACGCCTGGTAGGCCAGGGCATTCACCAGCCACGGCTGGCCGGCGGTCAGCTCGCAGACCGTCTCCAGGGCGTCAACGGTCCACGGTTGGCCGGTCTCCGCGGTGTGCTGGGCGAGCAAGGCCCGCACTTCGGTTGCCGAGAAGTCGCCCAGCCGCAGCGACTCGGCCTTGATGTTGAAGGCGCTGCCGCCGGTGACGACGGCGTTCTCCCTGGTGGAGCGGATGCGGTAGTCGCGCACGTCGCGGACCCCGCACAGGATCACGCTCTGCGGGAACCCGTCCGGCCGTTCGTCGTAGCCGGCGCGAAGCTGGCGCAGTACCGACAGCAGCGTATCGCCGACCAGCGCGTCGATCTCGTCGATCAGCAGCACCAGCGGCCTGGCGTCGGACTCGGCCCAGCGGGCCAACAACTCCTGCAGGGCGTCGTGCGGCCCGGCGGTTTCCAACACTTCCCGACGGACCGTTTCCGGGACCCGGTCGTTCAGGGTCCGGCGTGCCCGGCGCGCGATCGCGTTGAGGATGGCGCGCATTCCCGCGGCCACGTCGTTACCCGCCGCCTGCCCCGCCTCGACGTTCACGTAGACGCAACGGCAGGCGCCCGCGGCGCCGCCATTCAGCAGGTCGCGCAGCGCCAGCAGGGCCGAGGTCTTGCCGGTCTGGCGCGGCGCGTGCAGCACGAAGTAGCGCTTCTGCCGAATGAGGGTGAGCAGCCCGCGCTCATCGATGCGGCTCAGCGGCGGGATGCAGTAGTGGTCCTCCGGCCGCATCGGACCGGCGGTGTTGAAGAAGCGCATCGTCTCTTCAGCATCGCATAGTCCGATGGATGGCGATGGAGGCGACGGAGGCGTTCCGCGGTGACCGCACGATCCAGGCTGATCGCTGCCAAGCACCAACTTCATCCGAATCTACCCACAAATTGGAAGTGCGCTCGATCTGCCGGATACCGGAGGCCGGCAGCGGTGCCGGCGCGGGCTTCGGCGGCGGCGCGGTCGGCGTTGAGGGCGAGCAGGCGGGCGAGGACTTCGTCGCGGACTTCGTCAGGCCAGCGGTAGCGGAAGGGTTTCTTCTTGCGGCCCCAGGCGGCTTCGTCGATATCGTAGTCGAGGAGGAAGTCGCAGTCGGTGGGGAGATCGCTCCAGCCGTAGGCGTCGAGCACGGCGCGGTCCATGGCGGCGTGCAGGTCGCGGAGCTTGGCGACGTGCGGGCCGGTCTCGTAGAGGTCGTGGAAGCGGTTGTAGGTGCTGGTCATGCCTTCGTCGTTGTCCGCCATGATCGCGGCGCGGTGCTCGTAGTACGCCTTGCCGGCGGCTTCGAGGGCGGGATCGGTTTCCCAGCCTTCCGGGAATGGGAAGGTCTCGAAGCAGTCGGAGGGGGTGTAGCGAAGCCGGTCTTCCAGTGACGATCCAAAGAAGAGCGCCCAGATTTCGTGCGGCCGGGATTGCAACGCGCAGAATGCCGTATAAGTCTGGAACGGATAGACGATCATGGATTCCGCGTACACCATGTCTCTTGGGAGGAAGGTAAATGCCGCGTGTTGGCCGACACGGGAGACTACCAGCACTCGGTCCAGGCCAGCGATTGCGGCGTAGAGGCCCGGTCGCTTTTCGGCGTAATGCCACCAACGCTCTCGAAGTGCTTTACGGTTCTGGATGTCGCGCTCTGGCTTGCACCTTGTCTCGACGATTCTCAGCAAGTCCGGCCAATCGGCGGCTACGGGGCCGGGGTAGTCGTGCGGCACAAGCGGACGGCGCCGAACGCTCGCCTTTCTCTCCGCGCCAGCCGCGGCCCACGATTCCCCGATCTTCGCCCGGTGCAGGGGCCAATCGCGAAAATTGATGACGTAACGATGGTGCGCGTGCGTGGGGCTGGTGTTTACCTCCTCGCCGCCGATGTAGGGGAAGATCACTTCCCGGTTGCGCGGGTCGGCCTCGATCAGCCGCCGCATCTCGGCGAGCGGTGACGCGACTCCTTTCTTGTCGGTGTCGTCGAAGGTGAATCCCATGCCGAGTATGTAGCTCCCGACAAAGCTCTTGCCGGCGTTGGCCGCCAGCCGCACCGGATCGGCGTGCCCGCCGCGATGAAACAGAAACGCCGTGACGCGCTCCACCGGAGCGCCGTCGAGCATCCTCTTGCCGGCAAACTCGCCCTTCTCCACATGCACCACGCTGACCACCACCGCCGCATCGCCCGGCCACTTGACGCGCTTGACGGCGCGGTAGACATCCCCGCCGCGCTCGCAGATCCGGCGCAGGCCGCTGGAGCGGGTATCGCCCTGGGCGATGGTGTTGGTGGCGATCAGGCCGAACGCGCCGCCGCCGCGCAGCAGGTCGAACGCGCGCCGGTAGAAGTGCGCCACCAGGTCGGCGTTGCCGTGGCTCTGCGCATGCAACTCCTTGAGCCAGCTCGGATAGCCGGCGACGTTGCCGGCGGCTACGCTGTTCTTGCCCGCGAACGGCGGATTGCCGACGAAGCCGTCGAAGCCCGGGTTCTCCCGCTCGAACACCTCCGGGAACTCGATCTCCCAGTGGAACGGCGCGAACGGCATCTCTTGAGTGTTACGGCGCGCCGCCAGCTCCGCCGCGTGGCGCTGCGCCTGCCGCGTCAGAATCGCTTCCTGGTACGCCGCCCGGCGCGACTCCCGCTCCTTCGGCTTCGAGCCCGCGAAGAACGCCGTCAGCGTCAGATCGCCGAACCGCCGCACCTCCTCCAGCGCGTCCTGCGCGCCGCGCCACAGCCTCTGCAGCTCCCGGTCGGTCACGGTGTCGTCCGCCTCCCGAATCCGGCGCCGCAACTCGGATGCCTCTGCCACCGCCTCGCGCACCCCGAAGCCGGCCAGGATCGGCTGCCCGCCCTGCCAGTGCAGCGCCTCTATCTGGCGCCGCGTCAGCCCCACCAGCGAGTCGCCGTGCCGGAACGCGTGGTCCACGAAGGTGAACGGATGGTCGCGCGCCAGCGTGCTCAGCCACAGCGACACCTTGGCCAGGTCGACCGCCATCGGGTTGCGGTCGATGCCGTACAGACACTTCTGCGCCACCAGACGGCGCGCGAAGGTCACCTCGTCCTCATCCGGCGGGATGTCGGGCGCGGCGCCGTGCGCGCCCCACGCCTCGATCAGCGCGTCGGCCAACTGGCGGCAGGTCTCCACCAGAAACGCCCCCGAGCCCATCGCCGGATCGCAGACCTTGAGATCGAGAATCCGCTCCGGCGCCGGCGCGCGCCCGTCCGCGCCGCGCAGCCGCTCCAGCAGCGGCGCCAGCGTGTGGCGCACGATCGGCTCGGTCAGCTCGCGCGGCGTGTAGTGCGAGCCGGAACGGCGCCGCTCCTCGTTGGGCTGCAGCACCAGCCCGCCGGGCGGCACCAGGTCCGGGGTCGCGGCGTGATCCAGCACCCGGTCCAGCGCCGCGTGCAGGTCATTCACGCTCTCCGCGGCGCGCAGCCCCTTGGCGACCGCAGCGCTGACGGGGCGGTCGGCGCGCTCCTGCAGCCAGCGCCCGCGGCGCGCCGGAGCCTGCGCCAGCAGCGCGTCGAGGTCGATCGTGGTGGGCGCGCCCAGCTTCTTGGCCGGCTTGACCGCCACCGAGCGCCCGGCGGCGGTCTCCAGGCGAAACCCCATGATCGTCTCGTACACCGAGCCGATCTGCTCCACGTCGAGCGTCCGGTAGGAGAGCCGTTCCCCGTCCAGCACCAGCAGCTTCTCCAGGACCCGGTAGATCACCCCGTCGGACACCCGCGGCGGCTGTATCCGCTCGTCGATCTGCCGCGCCCCGCTGCCGCTGCGGCCCTCCAGGAACCGGTAGCGGTCCGGGTCGAACAGCGCGCCGCGGCGCTCCGGCAGACTCACCGCCCCACCGGTGCGGTGCGCCGGCACCCCGTCGTGGAGCAGGCGAAACAGCACCAGCAACTGCGCCCAGGCGCCGTACCGCTGATCCATCGTGTCCGGGTGCGCCGCAGCGTCCTTGCGCAGCCGCTGGTAGAGGCCGCCCAGCGCGTAGTGGCGCGCGAAGGTCTCGTCCTCCGGCAGCAGGCCGCGCTCCTCCGCGTACAGCAGGAACACCAGCCGCAGGATGACGGCGAGCAGCCCGCGGTAGATGTCGTTGCGGTCGCCGCCGGCGGCCAGCGGCTCGCTCAGCAACGCGCCGTCCGATGCGTCGTGGGCGTTCTGGAAGCCGCGCAGCAGCTCGTACAGCGCGTGCAGGACCTGCTCGGCCAAGCGCTCGGAGACCTCGTTCTGGTAGAGGCGGCTGTCGGCCAGCAAGGCGGTGAGGCGTTTCTGGCGCGGCAGCGCCAGCAGGCGCTGTTCGGAGAGGAGCAGGTGCAGGGCGGAGCAGAGCGGGCGCCCGGCGGTGGTGAGCAGGTCGGCGAAGCGGAAGTCGATCCAGCCGGAACTCTCGCCGCGCGGGGCGGAGATCAGGCGTAGCGCCGCGCCGTTGACCAGCACGCCGGCCGGCACCCCGGTGGCGCGCAGCAGGCGTTCGGCGCGCCCCTGGGCCGACGCTTCCAGCCCGCCGGGCGCCGGGCGGTCGAAGTCCTGGCCGGCGGCCAGCACCTGCACCAGCAGTTGCCACGGCGAAGCGCCGTTCGACGGGTCGCGCTCGCGCACCGCGAAGTCCGGGCGCAGAGTCTCGCCGTAGTCGGGGAGCGGCAGCGTCAGTTCTTCCGGGATCGGAGCTGCTTCGGTGAAGCCGGCGTAGCCCCGGGGCGAGAAGCGCCAGCCGAGCACCGTGCTGACGAACTCGCGGAAGTCGCGGATGCACGCTGTGGGCTGCCGGTCAGGAGCGACCGTGCGTTCCTCCGTGCAGCCGGCGAGCAGCGCCTGCCGGTGCGCGTCCTGCCGGTTGACGATCGCGCCCGCCTTGATCAGCGCCGGCGCCGACACCACCAGACCGTGCGGCTGGATGTAGCCCAGCCATTCCAGATGCGCACGCGTGTTCGGATCGGGAGCCGGCATCGTCAGCCTGTAGGCGGCAGCCGGCTGCTCAAACCCATCGCCGATTCTGGTCCAGCACACGCTCACCGTAATCACCGAACCAGGACCGAATGGTGGTGAAGATGCGCTTCACAGGCGTTTGCCCAAACTCTTCAGCACCGTGCGCCGTCTGATTTCCACGTCGGCTTCGTCCAATGCGTGGTCATACGGCGAGATGCGGTCCAGTTCCGATCTGAGTCTGCGAGCTTCTTCGGATTCCCCTTCGCCATCGGCGACAAGGCGCCGGTATCGATCGAGCTTCTTTACGAACTCGTTGTCCCTGGGGCGGTTCGGCACGCCCATCACCAGAGCTAGAACATCCCCCGCTTCGGCGCCGTAAGTGGCTATCCCGCCGATATATCCGGGGATCACAGCGCCATTCTCCCGGCTCAGTTCCACGATCCGTTCCGGTTTGACGGAGGTCAGCACCTGCGGGCTGTGCGTGGACACGAGGAACTGGGTATTCGGAAATGTACGCAACAGGTCGTCCAGGACACGCTGTTGCCACGCAGGATGCAGGTGCAGGTCGATTTCGTCGATCAGCACGATCGCCTCGCAGGCGCACGGGGCGGCGCGGTGCGGGTTGCCCTGGGCCATGCGCCGCGCGAGATCCGCCGCGAGCGCCAGCACGACTCGATAGCCGCCGCCCATCTGGTCGAGCGTGAGTTCCTCCCGCCCCCCGGACTTCGCATCCAGCGAAACCACGAAACGGAGCGGACCGAATTCGATCCGTGGCTGAGATGCGCCGGGAATCATGGAGGTGATCGCCGTGCGGACGGCCTCCAGCTCGGTCGATACCGCCTTCGGGTCCCGTTTCTGGTGCCTGAGCTCCTCGTCCTCCTTGGCCTTGAACCATTCGAAGAACTGACGGAAGTCGATACTGGCGGATAGCGCTCCCTCCAAAGCGGCGTAGCGGGAGCTCTCGCGGTATCCGCTGCGTCGTTGAGGAACGCTGAACGCCGCCCGGTCCGCGCCGTAGAACGCGACGATCGGCAGGTCGATCTCCTCACCCTGTTCGTCCGCGCTGAAGATGTCCTCGATCTTATCGCGCAGCGATCGAACGCCGATGGATTTGGGTCCTCGTCCTTTTTGTCGTTCCCAGAGGGTGCCGTCAGTCGTTTCCAGCGCTACCCGCACGTAGCGGGCTGACCGTCTTCTATCCGTATCGAGAAACCCGATACCCGAGACCCCGGCCAGCAGAGTCGGAACGAGACCAAGGCCGACGGCGATCGCATTCAGGACGCTCGTCTTTCCCTGCGCGTTGTCGCCGTGAAACACCGTCAGCCGCGGGTCGAGGGCCAGCTTGAGATGTTTCACCGCGCGATAGTTGTCGATCTCGACCGAACGCAGCCTCATGCGGAGGTCTTCTTGTCGGAGGCGCGCGGTCCGCACGCTGCCGCCGCCGGCGCGGCCGAGCCCGATGCTGCCCCTCCCGAATCTGTCTGCCGTTCCATGGCGGCCATTGTACGCCGACGACCGCCGCGAGTACGACGGAGGGATGACGATGAGCTATGAGTAGGGGGGGCCGGCCTGCTCCATGGTCGCGCGGTACTCCTTGAGGATGGCGATGACGCGGGCGGCGCGCGGACTGGTCCGGGCGACCTCGTCCCAGAACCTGAGCGCCTCGTCCTCCACCTGCTTCCATTCCTCGTCGGGGATGGAGGTGAGCTGCAGCTTGGCGCCGGCGGTGCGGAGCTGCGCCTCGCCGCCCCAGTACCAGTGCTGGCGGTAGTAGTGCGAGCTGTCGATGCAGACGCGGAACAGCTCCTGCAGGCGGGCCGGCAGCGCGTTCCAGGAGTCGGAGTTGGCGAAGAACGATCCGCACCACGCGCCGGAGAGGTTGTTGGTCAGGAAGTACCGGGTCGCGTCCGCCCAGCCCACGGCGTACGCCTCCGTGATGCCGGACCAGGCAAGTCCGTCGAGCGTCCCGCCGCGCAGCGCCGCCGCCACGTCGTCCCACGGCAGGGTGACCGGCGCCACGCCGAACCGGGACAGGAACCGGCCGGCGGTCGGAATGGTGAACAGGCGCTTGCCGCGCAGATCGGCCAGGCTGCGGATCGGATCGACGGTGATGAAGTGGCACGGGTCCCAGGCGCCCGCGCTCAACCAAGTGACCCCGTCGATCTCGTCATACGCCTCCGCCCAGATCTCGTTCAGGCCGTACCGCTCGAACAGCACCGGCAGGTCGAGGCTGTGCCGCGTGCCGAACGGGAAGTACCCGCCGAACACGGCGACGTCGGCGGGCGACGCCATTGAGTCGTCGTCGCTCTGCACCGCGTCCACCACGCCGCTCTGCAGCGCGCCGAACAGCTCGGCGGTCGGCACGAGCTGGTCGGCCGTGTACAGCTCGATCGTCATCTCGCCGTCGGCGATGCGATTGAACGCGTCGACGGCCGGTTTCACCACGTGCTCCGCCAGCGGGCCGCCGGCGTAGGTCTGCAGGCGCCAGACGATCGGCGACCGGGCGCGCGCGATCGCCGGCGCGCCGATCACCGCGGCCGCGGCGGCCGCGCCGGCGCCGGTCTTCTTCAGGAACTCACGTCGATCCACGGCGCTCGATCCTACTCGGGAGCTCAGGGGCGCTTCAACGGGACCCCGGCATGACCGGCGGCTCCGGCCGCCTGTAGCGGCGGTAGCCACGGGCCGACAACTGTAGTATGGTGCGGGTCAAAGGAGGCGATTTCGCCTAAGGAGGCTTATTGGTCAAGGATCTCAGGGTGAACGACATGATCCGGGTGCGGGAAGTGCGTCTGATCGGCGCCGACGGCGCCCAGCTCGGTGTCGTCCCGACAGAAGAGGCGCTCAGTTCAGCGCGGCAGACAGGTCTGGATCTGGTGGAGGTGTCCCCGACGGCCCGGCCCCCCGTCTGCAAGCTGCTCGACTACGGCAAGTACAAGTTCGAGCAGGAAAAGCGCATTCGCGAGTCGAAGAAGCGGCAGCGGCTCACCAAGCTCAAGGAAATCCGCATGCAGCCCAAGATCGACTCCCACGACCTGGACTTCAAGTCCAAGCACATCAAGACGTTTCTGGACCAGGGGAACAAGGTGAAGGTGACCGTCCGGTTCCGGGGCCGCGAGCTCGCCCATACGGAGATCGGCCGCGCCGTGCTCGACCGCGTGGTGGAACGCACGCGGGAGTACGCGGTGTTGACGCGGTCGGCGCAGATGGAGGGCCGCTTCATGTCGATGGTCCTGAGTCCGAAGTCGAGAAAGTGACGATGAAGACCAAAACCAAGACCCACCGCAGCACCGCCAAGCGCTTCAGCGTCACCGCGAAGGGCAAGGTGAAGTACAAGAAGCAGGGGCTTCGCCACATACTGACCAAGAAGGCCAGCAAGCGGAAGCGCAAGCTGCGGCGCTCGGGACTGCTCAGCCCGGCCGAGCACAAGCGCATCCGCCTCCTGCTGCCGAAAGGATAGAGAGACCCATGTCACGAGCGACCGACAGCCGCAAGCACCACGCCAAGCGGCGCAAGATCCTCAAGCAGGCCAAGGGCTACTGGGGGCGGCGCAGCAAGCTGTACCGCACGGCCAAGGATGCGCTGGCCAAGGCGGGCATGTACGCCTACCGCGACCGCCGGCGCCGCAAGGGGGAGTTCCGGCGCCTCTGGATCGCGCGCATCTCGGCCGCCTGCCGCCAGCACGACCTGCGCTACTCGCAGTTCATGCACGGGCTGGCGCGGGCCGGGATCGCCCTGAACCGCAAGGCGCTCTCCAACCTGGCCATCGAGGACCCGGCGGCCTTCGAAGCGATCGTCGATCGCGCCCGGGCGGAACTGGCCGCCACGCCGTCATGATCCGCGTCCAGCAGATCGCCGACCTGGAGGCGCGGGTACTGCGCGCGGTCGATCTGATCGAGCGCTTGCGCGCCGAGAACCGCAAGCTGAGCGCGGAGCTCTCCGAGTCGCGGGAGCGGCTCCAGGAGTCCCAGGTGCGGTCGAAGCAGCAGGAGGAGATGCTCGACAGCCTGCGCAGCGATCAGGAGAACGTGGAGCAGATCATCCTGCGCACGCTGGACAAGCTCGACGGTCTGGAGGACGACTGGGCGGAGATGCAGCAGGAAGACCGGCCGGCGGAGCCGGCCGACCAAACCGACCAGACCGACCAGGTCGCGGTCCCCGCCGATCTCCCGCCGGCGCCGCCGAGTCCTCCCGACTCCGGTGCGGCCGCGACCGGCGACAGATCGTTCGGTACCGGTGGTGCACCGTAACGCCGGGTAAGGACGCCGGCGCGCGGTGAGGAGTAGCCGGTGGCCAAGAACCTTGAGAAAGTCGACATTCTGGGCTCGTCCTTCACGATCAAGTCGGATGAATCGACCGAGCACCTCACCGAGCTCATCGAGCACTTCTCCAGCCGCGTCGCCGAAGCCCGGCGCGCGATGCCGCAGGCCGACTCCCTGCGCGTGGCCATCGTCTCCGGGCTCAACATCACCGACGAGCTCTTCAAGGCGCGCAAGGAGAATGCGGAGACCGTCCGCGACGCGCACGCCGCCGGGGAGATCGCCAACCGCCTGATCGGGATGATCGATCAGACGCTGGTCGCCGGCGGCGATGGCGACGGACCCGCCGGCGCGGCGACCGAACCGCCTGCCAAGACCGCCGAGTAGTCGATCGCCTCATAGTCGCAGCCGTCGACCGCGACGATGGCGGCGGCCACGCGATTGCCCAGCGCAGCCGCTTGCGCGGCGCTGCCGCCGGCCAGCATCGCGTGCAGGTAGCCGGCGGCGAACGAATCTCCGGCCCCGGTCGTGTCGATCGCGTCGGCCGGCACGGCGGCGATACGCGCCGCCGCCGCGCCGCGCTCCCACACCAGGCACCCCGCCGCCCCCAGCTTGACCACCACCGACGGCGCCACGCCGGCCAGCGGCACGCAGGCGGACTGCGCATCGCCGCCGGCCGGCGCGCCGCTGACGAGCGCGGCGAGCGCGCGCGCTTCCTGCTCGTTGGCGAACAGCAGATCGACCGACCCTGCGATCCAGTCGAGCAGCTCGCGGCCGAACTCGCGCACCACCAGCACGTCGGCCACGTCGAAGGCGACCGGTACGCCGCCGGCCCGCGCCTCGGCCGCGGCCGCGCGGAGCGCCCCCTCCGGCCGGTCCGGCCCCCACAGGTAGGCGGTCGCGTAGAAGCAGGCGCTGGCGGCGATCGCCGCCCGGTCGAGGTGGCCGGCGGTCAGCGTCCGGCACGCCCCCAGCGAAGTGAACATGGTGCGCTGGCCGTCGGGGGTGACCAGAACCACCGAAGTGCCGGTCGGCTCGTGCGGATGCGTGCCGAGTCCGGAGGCGACCCCCGCCGCGGCGAGCCGCCGGTCGAGCTCCCGGCCCAGCGGGTCGTCGCCGACCATGCCGGTCATCACCGGCGGCGCCGGCGCGCCGCCGCCGGCCCGCGCCAGCCACGCCAGCCCGCGCAGCGTGTTGGCGCAGCTTCCGCCCGGCCGCCGCTCGTGCCGGCGGAGCCCGCCGGCGACCTGGGCCGCGCGCTCGGCGTCGACCAGGGACATGGTCCCCGGCGCCGCGCCGATGCGCGCCAGCCGCTCGGCGGGCACGCGGCCGATCAGGTCCATGAGCGGATTGCCCATGCCGAACACCGAGTAGTTGGCCACCGTCTTCTCCTGCTACGCTCGTCGAGCGGTCATTGTAGTGTCACGAACCGACCCCTTGGAGCGTATCGTCTTCATCGATCTCCCCGACGTCACCGACGTGCGCGTCGGCCGGTTCGAGGTCGATCCCGCCATCCCGCTGCCGCTGGAGATCGACGACGAGGCCGGCGACGTCGACCCGGAGGAGATCACCTGGGAGGCGATTCTCGCCGGCACGCTCAAGGTGCTGGCATACCGCCCGGGACACCGCGACGCCGCGTACTTCCGCCGCTTCGTATGCGCGGTGCGGCCGGGCATCAACGGGGAGCTGACCGAAGCGGCCATCTTCAAGGCGCGCAACGGCGACCTGGACTTGGCGGAAGAACTGTTCCTGGCGTTGATCGGCCTGTTCCCGGAAGACCCGCAACCCGCGGTCAACCTCGCGCTCACCTACGAGGAGCGGGTGCGCGCCGCGCTGCACGCCGAGGACCGGGACGAGGCCGAGCGCCGCCGCCGCGAGGTGCTGACCGCCTACCGGCGGGCGCTCGACATCGATCCGCTGTTCCCCGACGCCCACTTCAACCTCGCCTTCTTCCACTCCGAGATGGCCGATCACGCCAGTTGCCGCCGCCATCTGGACCTCTATCTGAAGTACGGCGCGGACCCGGAGAAGCTGCAACAGGCGCAGGCGCTGCGCGAGCGGATCGACGCCGAGGGGCTGGGCGACGCGCTGTTCCGCGACGCGGTGGCGGCGATCCGCGACGGCCGCGAGCAGCAGGGCATCGAGCACGCGCGCCGCTTCGTGCGCGACCACCCCGACACCTGGAACGGCTGGTTCGTGCTGGGCTGGGGCCTGCGCCGCACGGGCGATTACGCGCAGGCGCGCGTCGCGTTCGAGAAGGCGCTCGAGCACGGCGAGCCGCAGGCCGACACGCTCAACGAGCTGTCGATCTGCCACCTGGAGCTGGGCGATCTGGCCGAGTGCGAACGCTGCCTGCGCCTGGCGTTGGAGCTGGCGCCGGAGGACACGCGCGTCATCTCCAACATGGGGGTCCTGCGGCTCCGGCTCGGCGATACCGAGGGCGCCCTCGGCTATTTCCGTACCGTCCGCGAGCTCGACCCCGACGACCCGGTAGCGGCCCGTTACCTGGCCGCGGTCCGCGGCTGACGGCGCGGCTGGCAGGGCGTTCCGTGTGGGAGGACCACGACCGACGCCGGCGCGGCGTGCGGCGCCTGGCCGCCGAAGGCGGACTCGACGCGGCCGACGCGACGGTGCTGGAAGGGTTGGCCCGGCGCTACGCGGTCCCGGACCCGGAGCGCCTGCCGGACGACCGGGAACTGCTCGCCGAGTTGCTGGAGCGGGCGGTCGACGCCGTGGAGCGCATGCCGGAGCTGACGGAGCAGGAACGCCATCTCTGGGTGGCGCGCTACTTCCGGCTCGAAGAACGGTTGGAGCGGCGCGCCGCCGGCGACCCGCACGGCTCACCCCGCCGGCGGCAGGTCGAACGGCCGTGCCTGGTCACCCCGCTCCGCGTGGCGGCGCAGCGGGGCGTGGCGCGGCGGGGCCCGGCGCCGGACGGCGCAGGTTCGCAACCGGCGGAGCTGGCGCCTGAACCGACGGTGATGGCGACGATCATGGACGTGTCGACCGGCGGCTGCGCGGTCGAAGGTCTCTGCCCCTTCGAGGAAGGCGGACTGGCCCGGATCGAGTTCGAGCTCGACCTCCGCACGCCGGTGGCTGCGGTCGGCAGAACGCGCAGCACCCGGCCACGACGGCCGGCCGGCATGATCGCGGACCTGCGATTCGCCCGGATTTCGCATGAGCACCGCAACCGCATCCACCGCTTCGTCTACCATGGCGGACATGGAAGGGGGTATGGGCCTCCCGTCCGCTGACGGCCGGGCTGCCGACGGCCGGGCCGCCGACCCGCGGCGCTACGACACGGCCGCGGCGGCGGAGACCGAAGCGCTCGGCGAGCGCCTTGGCCGCACGCTCGCCGCCGGCGACGTGGTGACCCTGTCCGGTCCGCTCGGCAGCGGCAAGACCACCTTCGCCAAGGGGCTCGCCCGCGGCCTCGAGGTCGCCGAGGAGGTGACCAGTCCCACCTACGCGCTGGTCAGCGAGTACCGCGGGCGGCTGACGCTCTACCACGTCGATCTGTACCGGATCGCCACCCCGACGCAGTACACCTCGCTCGCCATGGACGACATCCTGCACGGCCCCTGGGTCACCGTGGTGGAGTGGCCGGAGCACGCCGCACCGCCGATCACCGGAACGATCGGGGTCACCTTCGCCGTCGCCGCCGGCGGCGGGCGCACGGTTTGCATTCAGGGCGCGGCGCGACCGGAGGCCGCGTGACGGCGCTGGCGTTCGATACCGCCGCGCCGGTGATGGGCGTGTGCGTCACCGCCCCGCGCGCCACCGCGGTGTGCTCGCTGGCGGTCGGCCTGGAGCACGGCACGCGCCTGGCGCCGCTGATCGAAGGCGCCCTTCAACAGGCCGGCGTCACCGCCGCTGACCTGGAGCTGGTGGTCTGCGGCATCGGCCCGGGATCGTTCACCGGCACCCGCATCGGCATCGCCACCGCGCTGGGCATGACCGCCGGCGGTCGCTGCGGGTTGCTCGGCGTCTCCGGGCTCGACGCCGCCGGACACCGTCTGCGCTTCTTTCCGGGCGTGGTGGCGCCGCTCATCGACGCGCGCAAGGGGCGGCTGTACGCGGCGCTGTATCGCTCCGGCCGGCGCCTGACCGGCTTCCTGGACGAAAGCCCGGCGCGCATCCGCGAACGGCTGCGCGCCTACCCGGCGGTCCTGCTGACCGGGCCGGCGGCGCCGCCGCTGCACGCGGCGTGGGGCGGCGGCATCGCCCTCGACCCGGGCGCCGAGCAGGCGGACGCGGCGGCCCTGCTGGCCGTCGGCATGCAGCGCTACGCCCGACAGGCGGTGCGGCGCGCGCTCCCCCGCCCCGCCTACCTGCGGCCGAGCGAGGCGGAGTTGGGCCGGCCGGGACCGGCGGCGCCGGGCGTCCGCGCCCTGCCCGGCCGCGCCCTGCCCGGCCGCGCTCTGCCCGGCCGCCGATGACCCGGCTCGACGGCGGACCGGTGCGCATGATCTGCGACCAGCCGGCGGACGGCCTCTGGAACATGGCGGTCGACCAGGTGTTGGCCGACTCGGCGGCCGGCGCCGGCGGCCGGCCGGCGATCCGCCTGTACGGGTTTCGCTCCCCCACGCTGTCGATCGGCCGGTTCCAGCCGGTGGAGCACGTGCGGCTCGATCGCCTGCGTGCGGACGGCATTCCGCTGATCCGCCGGCCGACCGGCGGCCGGGCGGTCCTGCACGCCGCCGAGGTCACCTACGCGGTGGCGCTGGGCCGAACGCACCTGAGCCGGTTCACCAAGCGCGTCGTCTACCGCTTCGTGGGCGACCTGCTGGTCGCCGCCCTGACGGACCTGGGCGTCGCCTGCCGGCGCAGCGACGCGCCGGTCGGCGACGCCGCCGACCCGGACTGCTTCGCCGCGACCGGTCAGTACGAGGTGATCGGGCGCTACGGCAAGCTGGTCGGCAGCGC
This sequence comes from Spirochaetia bacterium, assembly GCA_965203515.1. Lineage (GTDB taxonomy): Bacteria > Spirochaetota > Spirochaetia > SZUA-6 > Bin103 > CATQHW01. The sequence continues at coordinate 735,670 of OZ241907.1, read as the reverse complement.
GCAGATGGTCACCCGCCACGGCGCACTCCAGCACGGTTCCATCCCGCTCGACGGTTCCTACCGGCGGGTGGCTCGTTACCTGGCCCGCCCGGCCGCCGCCGCATCGGCCGCCGCCGCCTCCTGGCTGGGGCGGGAGACCGGCCGCCCGGCCGATTTCGGCGCGATGGCCGGCCGGCTGCGGCGGAGCCTTGCCGAGGCCGCAGGGCCGGTGGAGGCGTGCGGCCTGGATGCGGCCGAGCGGCGGCGCGCCGCGGCGCTGCTGCCGCGCTTCCGGGGCGAGTCGCGGGCGCCGGCGAGCGTCCCGTGACTGCGGGACGGCCGCCGTGGCGCCGGCCGCCGGCGGCGGGTCGATCGCTCCTGATCTGGTCGCTCCTGACATGGGCACTCCTGCCCCGGTCGCTCGGCGCGGCGCCGCCGGACCCCTCAATCGTCTGCCGGCCGAGCGAGGCGCCGCCCTGCGTACGGGCGGACGGTTTCTGGCGGGACGCGCCGGCGGCGGAGCAGGCCGCCTACCTGGCGGAGCGGATGAGCGACGCTGAGCTGCTCGGCCAGACGCTGGCGCTCGGCTACCTGGGAACCGGGTTCCCGGACGCCCTGCGCGCGTGGATCGCCGAACGCTACCTGGGCAGCGTCAAGATCTCCGGCCGCAACGTGACCGGTCTGGCCGAGCTGGCCGCCGGCGTCGGCGCGATGCAGGAGGCGGCGCGAGCCACCCGGCTGCAGGTGCCGCTGCTGACCCTCACCGATCAGGAAGGCGGCTGGGTCCGCCACATCAAGGGCGGGACGTCGCAGACGCCCGGCAACCTGGCGCTGGGCGCCGCCGGCATTCCGTACGACGCCTATCGGACCGGCCGGTTCATCGGTCAGGAGCTGCGCGTCCTGGGCATCAACATGAACCTGGCGCCCACCGTCGACGTCTACTCTCACCCGGAAGCCGCGGTCATCGGCCCGCGCGCGTTCTCCTCCGATCCGGTGCAGACCGCGCTGCTGTCGGTCGCGTTCTACTACGGCCTCGCCTCCACCGGCGTGATCGCCACCGCCAAGCACTTTCCCGGCCACGGCGGCGCCGTCGGCGACTCGCACGAAACCCTTGCGGTGGCGGACGCCGACCTGCCGACGCTCTGGGACCGCGACCTGCTGCCGTATCGGCTGCTGATCCGCGCAGGACTGCCGGCGATCATGAGCGCCCACGTCGGCTATCCGAGGATCATCGATCCGGCAACGCCCGCGTCCCTGTCGCCGTTCTTTCTCCGCGAGCTGCTGCGCGTCCGGCTCGGCTTCGACGGCATCGTGATCAGCGACGACCTGGAGATGCAGGGCGCGCTCGGCGCCTCCTTCGACACCCCCGCGGCGGCCGTGCGGGCGATCGAGGAAGGCACCGACCTGCTCCTGATCGGCCACACGCCGGCTCTGCAAGAGCGCGCCTGGCAGGCGCTGCGGCAGCGCATGGCGGCCGACCCGGCGTTCCGCGAACGGGTCGCGCAGGCGGCGCGCCGCGTGCTCCGGGTGAAGTTGGAAGCGTTCCGCTCGGTGACCGCCGTGCCGTTGTTCCCGGCCGCCGACGCGGCCGACGCGGTGCCGGCTCCGGGCGCGGCCGAGTTCTTCCGGGAAAGCGCGGCGCGCAGCGTCACCGCGGTCCGTTCCGCCGGCATCCCCTTCCGCCCCGACCCGTCCGCGCGGCTGCTGCTGGTCGGCCAGAGCGAAGCGTTCCTGCAGGAGGCGCTGCTGCGCTTCCCGGGGGCCGACCGCTATCGGTTTCCGTACTACCCGTTCGACGCATCGCGGCCGCAGGACCGGAACGCGGTACGGACGATGGCCGGCGGCTACGATGCGATCGTCTTTCTGCTCATGAACTACAACAGCGCGGAGGTACTGGCGGGGCTTGCGCCCTATGCCGACCGGGTGCTGGTGGTGTCGGCGCTCACGCCGGTCTATCTTGACGATCTGCCGTGGGTGCGTACCGCAGTGGCGGTCTACGGCGCCAATCGCGACTCGTACCGCGCCGGACTGGCGGTGCTGGCCGGGGACTTCGCCGCCCAAGGCCGGCTCCCGATCGACTTTGGACGGGCGGCTGCGCCGTGAGCGCGCGGCGACCGGAGGACGTTTGGTAGACGCGGGCTGGTTCGAGGCCGGCGCACGCCACCGCCGCGCGATACTGGAGCGGCTGCTCGACCGGGAGTGGGCCTACGTGCCGATCACCGCCCTGCTGCGGGAGTCGGCCTCGCCCCTGCGCGGCCGGCCGTTTCGGCTGTTTGCGACGCGCCGCGGCGCCGCGATCGGGGACGTGGTGGTGCGCGCCCGGGACGGGTTGCTGCTGGCGGCGTTCGGCGAACGGGAGACGCATGAACGGGATGACCGCTGGCTGCGCGGCGTGATCGGCGCCGCCGCGGCGCCGCACTCCAGCATGGGGCTGACCGCCGAGGTGCGGCGCCTGGAGGCGCTGCTGGGGCTGCGCCCTCGCGTATACGTCGACCACGTGCTCATGACCCTGGATCTCGGCGCGCTGCCGGCCGCAGGCGCGGCCCCGGCCGGCGCCCCGGCCGACGTGGTCACGCGCCGCGCGCGCGTGCGCGACACCGCGCGGCTGCTTGCGCTGCGCGAAGCGTACGAGCTGGAGGAGGTGGTCATGGACGGCTCGCGGTTCGACCGCCGTGGGTGCCGCCGGCACCTGCGGCGCTCGTTGCGGAACGAGCTGGTCTACGTGGCCGAGCACCGCGGGCGCCCGGTGGCGACCGCCGCCACCAACACGCGCGGCGTGCGCGTCGATCAGATCGGCGGCGTCTTCACCACGCCGAGCCGCCGCCGCGCCGGTCTGGGCACGACGGTGATGCTGGCACTGCTGCGCGGCATCTTTCGCGACAAGGAGCAGGCGTGCCTGTTCGTCAAGACCGGCAACGCGGCCGCGCTGCGGCTGTACGAACGGTTGGGATTCGCGGCGCGCGGCGGCTACCGCATCAGCTACTACCGCTGAGCGCCCGCTCCCTGAGCGGCTCGCGCCGGGCGGCCCGTTTGCGGCGCAGGCGCGCCACCCGGCGCAGCAGGTCGCAGTCGAGCGCGCGCGCCCCTTTCCTGACGCCGCCGAAGAACGGCTTCACGCAGTCGAGCGCAGCGTCATAGTCCTTGGCTCGGTGTTCGTAGTACTTGGCCAGCTCGACCGCCGCGCCGCGGTCGCGGTGGCGCTTGGCCATGTCGTGCCACAGCGCGACCGCCTCCCGCCAGGCGCCGGCGCGCTTCAGCTCGCCGCCGAGCGCGGTGCCGCAGGTGAGCAGGCCGTCGTCGTAGCCGCGGCGCAGGTGATCCAGCCCGCAGCGATCGCCCTGCCCCAGCAACAGGCGGCCGACGCCGTGCGGGTCGACCGGCACGGCGTCGTCACCGGACAGCGCCTGCTCGATCGTCGCCAGCAGCCGCGCCAGCGTGATCACGTCGCGGTGGTTGTGGTCGAAGACGGCCGGCAGACGCCCCAGGTCGCCGCTGCGGAGGAAGTCGAAGTAGATGTCAGGCACCTCGAACCCGTCGACGTCCTCGCCCCGATCGATGTTCAGGACCTCCTCCTCCAGGGTCTTGAGCCGGCAGTCGGGAGTGAGCGACGCCCACAGGCGGCGCGACGGATAGAGCAGATCGAGATGCTCCGGCATGCTCAGGCTGCGGCCGTCGATCAGGAACCGCTCCGTCAGGATCGTCTTGTCGAACGACTTGCCGTTGAAGGAGACGAACAGCCGATGCTCGGATAGCAGGCGCTCGACGTGCTCGAGGAAGGCGGTCTCCCCCGGAAAATCGCTCAGGAAGACCTGCTCCACCATCATCCGGTCGCCGCGCACCGCGGCGATGCCGAACAGGAAGATCACCGCTCCGGCGCCGGCCAGACCGGTCGTCTCCGTATCGAAGAAGCCGCACCGCTCGATCGGGACCGACGCGGGCAGCAGGCGCGGCCGTGCGGTGATCGGCGACGGGACGATGCCGATCCGCCGGTAGACGTACGGCGCCAGCGGTTGCCAGTCGGCGCCAAGGCGAGCCGGCAGATCCTCGTCTTCACCGGAGCCATGCGCCTCGCCTGCGTCGACGTCGGGAGCGCCGTCCGCGCCGCCGGCGCGCAGGTAGTCGAGCCGCCGGCGGATGGCGTCACGCAGCGATCCGGTGGTCATCGCCCCGCCGCCAGGGCCGCCGGCGCGACCGCGGCCGCCATTGCAACCGCCTCCACCGGCACCGCCTCCATCGGCACCGGCTCGGCGGCCAGCCATCCGTCCAGAAAGCTGAGCATCGACTCCTTGGCGTCGGAGCCGCGGCCCTCGAACGGGCCGATGCAGGAGGGGCAGCCCCGCGCGCAGCCGCAGCCGGCCACCAGCTCGCGGCAGCCGCGCAGGATGCGGTCCGCGTCGTCTCGGAACCCCTCGGCAAGCCCGGAGCCGCCGGGATAGGCGTCGTACAGATAGAGCGCCGGCACGCCCAGATCGGGATCGCGGGCGCGCTGGGCTACGCCCAGGTCGCGCACGTCGCAGAGCAGGAAGACCGGCGCCACGTTGCGGATCAGGTGGCCCAGGCGGCTCAGCACGGCGTGCCGCTGCCGATCGGCCAGCGCCGCGAAGCTGCGCCCTGCCGCGGTGTCGCCGCTGAACAGGATCGCCGCCGCCCGCGTGTGCATCTCCTCGGCAGGCAGGTCGATGCCGCCGCGGCCGATCGGTTCGTGCGTGCGGTAGCGGATCTTGCGGAACCCGGTCGGCTGCGTGCGCACCAGGATGTCGCCCAGCACCAACCCGTAGGCGGACCGCGTCTCCTCCTCGCGGTGCAGCAGCCGGATGTCGGTGCGGGCGACCGCTGCGGTGAAGTAGTCGGCGGTCGAGCGCGCCACGGTGCAGAGCCGCTCCCCCAGGGCGAGGCGTTCGACGCGGTACCGTTCGCCGCCGTGCAGGTAGACGGCGCCTTCGTAGAGCTGCATCTTCGCCGACACCCGATCCATCTCACCGATCACGCGGCGTGCGCCGCCGCCCGCGTCGACGATGACGACGTTCTCCGCCGCGGCGGTGCGCAACGAGACCTGTTCCGCCGGATAGGCGCGGTCCGACCAGTACCACGCGCCGCCGGCGTGGTGGACGACCCCCTGCTCCCGCAGGTACCGGAGCGCCTCGCCGGCGCGCGCCGTCTCGACCGCGCCGTCGCGGTACGGCAGCTCGAAGACCGCGCACTTGAGCTGGTCGAGCAGGATGTGGACATTGTCGGGATCGACGTGCCCGGACTCCGGCGAGGCGGCAAACAGGTACTCGGGATGGCGGACGACGAACTGGTCTATCGGCGCCGGGGAGGCGATCAGGATCGACAGCGCCAGTTCGTCGGCGCGGCCGGAGCGGCCCGCCTGCTGCCAGCAGGAGGCTATCGTGCCGGGAAAGCCGGCCATCACCGATGCATCCAGCCCGCCGATGTCGATGCCCAGCTCCAGCGCGTTGGTCGACACCACGCCGAGCAGCGACCCGTCGCGCAGGCCGCGTTCGATCCGGCGCCGCTCGTCCGGCAGGTAGCCGCCGCGATAGGAGGCGACGGCGTCCGGTTTGGGGCGGTCCGGCGCAGGGTCGTCCGACGCAGGGCGGTCCGGTGGGCCGTCCAGGGACTGCCGGACGTAGGCGGTGATCAACTCCGCGCGCGTGCGCGCGCGGGCGAACACGATCGTCTTCACGCGCCGGCGCAGCAGACGGGCGGCGATCTCATGCGCTTCGTGGATCACGCTGCGCCGGGTGCCCCGCAACGGGTCGAGCAGCGGCGGGTTGTAGAGCAGAAAGTGGCGCTCCCCGGCCGGCGCGCCGTTGCGGTCGATCAGGACCGCGTCCTCCTCGATGATGCGGCGAGCCAGCTCAAGCGGGTTGCCGATGGTCGCCGAGCAGCAGACGAAGCTCGGCCGCGCTCCGTGGAACGCCGCGACCCGTTTCAGGCGGCGGATGACGTTGGCCAGGTGCGATCCGAAGACGCCGCGGTAGACGTGCAGTTCGTCGATCACCACGAAGCGCAGCCCGGCCAGGAACCGGCTCCACTTGGGGTGATGCGGCAGCATGCCGGCGTGCAGCATGTCGGGGTTGGTGATGACGATGCGCCCCTGCTCGCGCGCCGCGGCGCGGGCCGCCGTCGGCGTGTCGCCGTCGTACGCGCAGGCGGGCACCGGCAGGCCGCCGGTCCGCGCCATCGCCGCCAGCTCCGCCTGCTGGTCGCGCGCCAGCGCCTTGGTCGGGAAGAGATAGAGGGCGGTCGCGCCGGCGTCGCGCAGGAAGTGCGCCAGGATCGGCAGGTTGTAGGCGAGGGACTTGCCCGAAGCGGTCGGCGTGACCAACACCGCGTTGTCGCCGGCGCGCACGTGCCGGTAGGCGTCCGCCTGGTGGCGGTAGAGCCGCTCGACGCCGCGTGCGCGCAGCAGGCGCCGCAGGCCGCCGTCCAGCTCCTCCGGAAACGGCGCATACTCGCCGGCGCGCGCCGGCAGCACCTCCCAGTGAGCGACGTTGCGCATGAAGGAACGGTCGCTGCGCAGCTCGGCCAGCACCGAGCGCAGCGACGGACGTACCGCCAGTATCTCCCCTCCCCCTACGGACGTTACCCTGTCCCGGCCATGCATGGCAAAGGCGCCGCGGCGCCGCCATGAAGGGTCGCCGACGCGCCCGGTATCTCGGCCTGGTCTGCTCGACCACCGAATGCGGCTTGGCGGCTGCCGCCGAGGACGGTTCCGAGGGGTACGTGAGCGTGCCGATGGCCGGTGCGGTCCGCTGGCGCGGGTGCCCGGCGTTCGACCTGCGCGCGCTGCCGGGCATGGTGCAGGCGTTGCTGAGGCGGCTCGGCGGCGACGGCTGGGACCTCTCGGAGCCGGGCTGTCTGGGCCAGTCGTGGCGGCAGCACGACCTGGCGCTGATCGACCGCGCCGGCGAACCGCTCATCCCGGCGTTGAGCTGGCAGTGCGGCCGGGCGGGCCGGCAGGCCGCCGCGCTCAACGGCCTGCCGGCGTTCCGCGCTGCGGCCGGCGCCGTCGAAGCGCGCTTCATCGCCGCCAAGCTCCCGTGGGCGCTGCGGCAGGAGCCGAACCTGCGCGGCCGCCTGCGCGCGGTGATGACCAGCGGCGACTGGCTGGCCGGCCGGCTCACCGGCGGCCGATACCGCCTCGGCTCCTCCGATGCCCTGTCCAACGGACTGCTCGACCAGCAGAGCAAGCGGCTCGCCGCCGAGCCGCTGCGGGAGGCCGGCCGGCGGCTCGGCGGCGACCTGCGCCCGGAGTGGTTTCCGCCGGTGATCGCCTCGACCGGCGTGGCCGGCGCGGTCGAACCGGAACCGGGCGCGGAACCGCCCTGGCGAGCGCTGACCGAACGGCTCCGCGGCTGGCGGGTAGCGGCGCCGCTCGGCGACAACCACGCCTCGGCCGCCGGCTGCGGCGCCGCCGAATACGACACCATGGTGCTGTCCCTGGGCACCAGCGGCACGGTCAACCTGCCCGCGCCGCACGCCGGCCGACCGACCGGCGAAGTCCTGAGTTTCGAGTACTGGGACGATCGCCTGTTCCTGCTGATGCTGGCGCAGTGCGGGGCGTGGTACGAACGGTTCCGCGCCATGGCCGCGCCCGGCGTCGACCACGACGATCTGAACCGCTTGGCGCTCGCCTGCGAGCCGGACCGGATCGTCCGCATCCCGGAGCCGGCCGATGAGGCAGCGGTCCTGACGGGGCTGCCCCCGGACCTGCCGGCGCGGACGGCGAGCACGCAGTGCTCGATCGCCCTGGAGATGCTCGATCGCGTGCGGGCGATGCTGCCGGCCGCTGCCGAGCCGATCCGCGCCTTCGTGCTGACCGGCGGCCTGTCGCGAGCGCCGTTGATCCGGGAGGTGCTGCGCACCGGCCTGCGCCTGCTCGCCGACAGCGACCGCCGGGTGGCGGCGGATGCCCGCATCCTCTTGAACGACCGTTCGGGACCGCTCGCCTACAAGACCGACGCGCTCGGCGCGCTGGTCAACGCCCGCATCGCCGCCACCGGGAGGAGCCCGCGTGAGGTGATCGCCGCCGACCGGAGCCGGCGGCCGTGCGACGCCCCGGCGCCCGAACGCGAACGGCGGCTGCGGCGCCTCGTCCAGGAAGCCGGCAGCGCGCCGGCGCCCGCGCCTTGACGGCACATGCCGCTCACCCCACGCTACGGCGGCCGCCGCCCCGCATGAAGATCACCTCCGTCGAAACGCTCTGCCTGTCGCGCCGCCATGAGCCGGAGCGCCAGTGGGTCACCGCCTCGTTCCGGGCGGTCAAGGCCGACTGTTCGATCGTCGTCATCGATACGGACGCCGGCGTTCGCGGCATTGCCGAGCCGAGCGCCTACGGCGACCCTCCCCGCATCCGCGAGCGCGTCGCCGAACTGGCGGGCGGGCTGATCGGCCGCGACCCGCTCGACCCCGACGTCGCGCCGCGACTCACCGGGGGCGATCGGAGCTACGACATCCCGCTGGCCGGCGTCGACTGCGCCCTCTGGGACCTGCGCGCCCGCATCGCCGGCCGGCCGGTGAGCGCGTTGCTCGCGGCCGCCGGCGGCCCCGCCACCGACCCGCCGCTCGAACGCGTGCGGCTGTACGCCTCCGGCGGCGTCGACTACGACTGGGAGGTCGATCCCGACCGGCTTGTGCGGGAGGCGCTCGCCCACGTCGCCGCCGGCTACACCGCGTTCAAGATGCGCGTCGGCACCGAATGGAGCCGGTCCGGGGTGACCGCGGCGCGCATGATCGACCTGCTGCGGCGCGTGACCGATGCGGTGGAGGGCCGCATGGAGCTGATGCTGGACGGCAACTGCCGGCTGAACGAAGCTGACGCCCACGCGATCGCCGGCTCGTTGGACGAGCTGGGCTGGACGTGGTTCGAGGAGCCGATGCCGCGCGATCCCGCGACCTACGCGCGGCTGAACCGCGCCGTGCATCTGCCGATCACCGGCGGCGAGGCATTCACGCGCGCGGAGCAGTTCGAGCCCTATCTGGAGGCGGAAGCGCTGGCGATCGTGCAGCCCGACGTGGGGGTCTGCGGGATCGGCGAGTGGCTGCGCACCGTCGAGCTCGCCCACCCGTGCGGCGTCGACGTCTGTCCCCATTCCTGGCACAACGGCCTGCTGGCGGTCGCCCACGCTCACGCGGTCGCCGCGCTGCCGCGGCCGCGCGTGCTGGAGTTGTGCATGGTGCAGGGTCCGCTGCAGTGGGGAATCCTGCGTGACCCGCCGGCGATCGAGGACGGCCATCTGATACTGCCGGCCGGACCGGGCTGGGGCGTCGAGCTGGCCGGCGGCCTGGAAGCGCGCTTCCCCTACCTCGACGGCGACTACTCGGTGCCGCTGGACGGCCCCCCAGACCGCTAGCCGCCGGCGCGGCTCACCATGCGCTTCTTCAACACGAGCGGCCCCGTGGTGGCTGCCGACCACTACTGCATCCCGCCCCTGGAACGCCTCGACCTGGACGCGGTGCTGATGCTCATCCGGCAGCAGAAGTACTTCGTGCTGCACGCGCCGCGGCAGACCGGCAAGACCTCGGCACTACTGGCGCTGCGCGACCTGCTGAACAGCGGCGCCGAGGGCGACTACCGCTGCGTATACGTCGACGTCGAAGGCGCCCAGGCGATGCGCGAAAACGTGGAGCAGGCGACTCGCGTCATCCTGGGCCAACTCGCCGTATTCGCTCGCGCGACGTTGGGCGATGAGTTTCTGGCCCGCAGCTGGCCGCGCATCTTCGACGAGTTCGGTCCCGGCGCCCTGACGGAGGCGTTGACCCGCTGGACGGAGTCGGATCCGAAGCCGCTGGTGCTGCTGATCGACGAAGTCGACGCGCTGGAAGGGAACTCGCTGGTGTCGATGCTGCGCCAGCTTCGGGCGGGCTACGTACTGCGGCCGAGGAATTTCCCGCAGAGCGTGATCCTGTGCGGGGTGCGCGACGTACGCGATTACCGCACCGGATCGCCGAGCGCCAGCCCCTTCAACATCAAAGCGGAGTCGCTCCGGCTGGGCGACTTCTCGGAACAGGACGTCCGAGCGCTGCTGGGCATGCACACGGAGGAGACCGGACAGGCGTTCACGCCGGAGGCGCTGGACACGGTGTGGGCGCGGACCTGCGGCCAACCGTGGCTGGTGAATTCGCTCGCCTACGATACGTGCTTCCGCAACAGGGCCGGCCGCGACCGCGGTCGGCCGATCACCGCGGCCGACGTGCTCGATGCTCAGGAGCAGCTCATCCTGCGCCGCGAGACGCACCTTGACCACTTGGCCGACCGGCTCCGGGACGAGCGGGTGCGGCGCATAGTGGAGCCGCTGTTGAGCGGCGCCGGCGCGCGCACCAGCGCCGGGAACGCCACCGCCCGCGATCTGGAATACGCGCGGGACCTGGGCCTGGTGGCGCGCGACCCGCCCGTGCGAATCGCCAACCCGATCTATCGCGAAGTGGTGCCGCGGGAGCTGACCTGGATCACGCAGGAGGAGCTCACGCAGGAAGCTGCGTGGTACGTGACCGAGTCCGGCAGCCTGGACGTGGGTACGTTGATGGCGAGCTTCCAGCAATTCTTCCGCGAGCACTCCGAGCATTGGCGGCAGCGGTTCGAGTACCAGGAGGCATGGCCGCAGTTGCTGCTGCAGGCATTCCTGCAGCGGATCGTGAACGGAGGCGGGCAAATCGATCGGGAATATGGTCTGGGGCGCGGACGCACCGACCTGCTGGTCACGTGGCCGCAGGGCGGCGAAGGGGATGGCGCGGAGCGGTACGTGATCGAGTGCAATGTGCGATACGGGAGCCTCGATCGGACGATCGTCGAAGGCGTGGAGCAGACGGCAGGCTACGTCGACCGCTGTGGAGCGGCGGCCGGGCACTTGGTGATATTCGATCGCCGCGAAGACCGGAGCTGGGAAGAGAAGCTGTTCCACCGCCGGGAGTCAGCCGGCGCCGTCACCGTCGACGTGTGGGGCATGTAGCCGCCGGCTAGCAGCTCACGTTGCGTCCGGCCGCGCCGAACACGGCCATGCGAGCCTCCGGGCTGACCGGCTGCGCGGAGGCGGGCCGGTAGTGGAACTGCACCGCCCGGCGCCGCCGATCGGTCCGGTTGGGCGCGGTGCCGTGCTGGGTCAGGCTGGAGAAGAACAGGCAGCCGCCCGGCTCCAGCGGCACGGCCAGCGACCCGTGCGGATTCACGTGGTCGTCGCAGATCTGCCAGTCGCGGCGCTGGAAGTGGACCACCGGCCCGCGGCGGTTCGAGCCCGGCTTGACGAGCATGCAGCCGTTGTCGGTGGTGGCCGGATCCAGGGCGATCCAGACGCCCACCACCTTCGTCCGCAGCGGCAGGTCGAAGTAGGCATGGTCCTGGTGCCACGGCTTTTCCCGGCCGATGCGGGGCGGCTTGAGCAGCGCCATGTCCTGAAACAGCACCGGCTCGGCGCCGATCAGGCGGCGCACGGTGTCGATCAGTCCGGCGTCCGCCGCCAGCGACCGCAGCCGCTCGTCGCGCTCCACGAACCACATGAACTTGCGCACGTAGTCCTGCCGTTCCTGCGCGGCCATGCCGTCGAGCGCGGCGGCGTCCACGCTCGGCTCGTATTCCACGTACCGGTCGGCGCCGGATGCCGGCCGACTTGCCGCCAGCAGATCGAGCAGTCCGTCCAACGCGTCCCGCACCCGGCCGGCGCCGAACGCCCGGTGCACGACCAGCCAGCCCTGCTCCCGGAAGCGGGACACCTCGGCATCGGTCACCGCTTCGAACCCCGTCACGCCGTCCGCCAGACCGTCGTAACGGTAGAGATCGGCCCGCCCGGACTCCGGTGCGACCGCCGCCTGCGCTGCCGCCATGGCGGCAACCGTAGCACGGCGCGACTCCGGTCCGCATGCGACCGAGCCGGACCGCCGCCGATGATGCTACCGTCACGGCATGTACCGATTTCCCGACGTGCAGCGCATCCCCTACGAGGGCCCCGACTCGAAGAACCCGCTGGCGTTCCGCTGGTACGACGCGGACGAGGTGGTGGAGGGGCGCACCATGCGCGAGCACCTGCGGTTCAGCACCGTCTACTGGCACACCTTTCGCGCGACCGGCGCGGACCCGTTCGGAGCGCCCACCCTGCAGCGGCCGTGGGACGACGGCAGCGATTCGGTCGAGAACGCCCGCGAGCGGGTGCACGCGGCGTTCGAGTTCATGGCCAAGCTGGGCACGCCGTGGTACGCCTTTCACGACCGCGACGTCGCGCCCGAGGGAGCATCGCTGCGCCAGACCAACCGCAATCTCGACGCGGTAGTCGACGCCCTCAAGGCGGAGCAGGCACGGACCGGCATCCGCCTGCTGTGGGGCACCGCCAACCTGTTCAGCCATCCGCGCTACGTGCATGGCGCCGCGACCAGCTGCAACGCCGACGCGTTCGCCTTTGCCGCCGCGCAGGTCAAGAAGTGCATGGAGGTTACGCGCGAACTGGGCGGCCAGAATTACGTGTTCTGGGGAGGTCGGGAGGGGTATCAGACCCTGCTGAACACCGACATGAAGCGCGATCTGGACCACCTGGGCCGGTTCCTGCGCATGGCGGCCGACCACGCTGACCGCATCGGCTTCACCGGTACGCTGCTGATCGAACCGAAGCCCAAGGAGCCGACCAAGCACCAATACGACTCCGACGCCGCCGCCTGCATCAACTTCCTGCGCGCCTACGGACTGACCGAGCGCTTCAAGCTCAATATCGAGACCAACCACGCCACGCTTGCCGGTCACGAGATGGCGCACGAGCTGGAGTACGCCGCCCATCAGGGGCTGCTCGGCTCGATCGACGCCAACACCGGCGACCTGCTGCTGGGATGGGACACCGACCAGTTTCCGACCAGCGTCTACCTGACCGCGCAGGTCATGCTGACCCTGCTGCGCTACGGCGGCATCGCGCCCGGCGGCATCAATTTCGACGCCAAGGTGCGGCGCGAGAGCTTCGAGCCGATCGACCTGTTCCACGCCCACGTCGGCGGCATGGACGCGTTCGCGCGCGGGCTGAAGATCGCCGCGGCGATTCGCGCCGACGGCGAGCTGCGGTCGTTCGTCGAGGAGCGCTACCGGAGCTGGGACTCCGGCATCGGCGCGCGCATCGAATCGGGCGAGGCGGATTTCGCGTCACTCGAAGCGTATATGTTGGAGAAAGGCCGAATCGCGCCCAACTCAAGCGGCCGGCAGGAGATGCTGGAGCACCTCTTCAACCGCTACCTGTGACGCGGGCATTCGCGCGATCTGAGAAAATCCTGTTGCCTCTTCCTGGTGATTCGTAACGGATACACCGCTCGCCGTCTCCGGTTCACGTGCGGCAGCAATTCTCGATTCAGGAAGTCTTTCTGCAAGTCACCATCGCACGTACAGAGTACCAAGGTATCGCTCGCCCGCGCCAGCGCGATGATATGAGGATCGTTGGAACGAAGCGTGGCGCTGTCAAGCTCCGATTCCTGCGTCCCTACCTGATTCCACCTGAACAGCCGTGCTTGGCCACTCCGCCGGTATGACATGAATAGATCATAGGCTTTCTTACAGGCTTTGTTATGCAGCTCCTTGTCATATCTTCCGCCGTCTGTGTATACCAGAATGCCGTGTCCGCGCTTTATCCAGCCCAGCAATGGCTGCATTTGAGCAGTACCGATCTTTCCGCACACACTTGCATCGATGATGGTATGGGTACACATGTCCGCTGACGATGCTAACGACTACCGAAGCCCAACAGACGGTCGGTCTCATCTAAGAAGAACTTGCGATACCCTGCCGGAGCGCCATCGAGATTTCCGGCTTCGTCTACCGAAATGTTGTAGATCACGGCCCCTTCACGCTCCGGTTCTCGCTGGAAGTAAGCGATTCGGAGCTCGTCCGGGGCCAGCACCTTCTCCATGACGCAGATGCGAAATCGATCTATCAGGTGATCGCTGTGCGTCTCGATCACGAAACGATGAGGCGATTCCGCCATCATCTGCGCCAGTCGAGCCTGTGCGGAGGGATGTACATTGACCTCCGGTTGCTGCAACAAGAACGTGGCGCCTTCTTGTTGCCGATACATGGCATGAAGCAGCGGCAGGATGCTGGACACACCGAAACCGGTGTCGACGATATTGTGCCATCGACCGCTCTGTTCCACATGTATTTCATGCTGACCGTCCGATCCCACCTTTATGTCCGAAAACAAGCCGAGATTCCGCCCTTCTTCAGAGAGGAACTCGCGGAGCTCGTCATCCCAGTTCGGCATCGGATCGGACGGGAATACCCGTCGACGCCAGACGATACCGGGAGGGACCGCATACACCGGCAGCGACTCCCGGGGAAGCGGCATCTTCTGCAGGAAGTTGATGAGCCTGGCGAAGGCGGCCGAGGACTTGCCGGCTTTCCTCCGGTAGGCGTTACTTTGTCCGGCATACGGCATGGAGCCGTGCCGTATCGCCATTGAAAGCCAGGTCGAGAACTGTCTGTAGGAGAAGGCATGTTGCGGAATATCGATGTGAAACCCATTGCCATCGAACCGCCACGTCTCCGGGGAATCGGGAACGCGCGTCACCAAGAGGTGGCTCTCCACATCGTTGATGGGCGGAAGTTCTACACGAAACCGAGACTCGGATGGGTGCCCGCTGCGATCCGCTGAGAACGTGAACCCGATCATGGTATGGCAATGCTCGTGGAACGACCCTTCGAGCGAAAAGGCATCGGATCCATGCCGTGCGATAGTCCCGAATCCACCCATCGAAAAGGGCTTCTCATCAAAGCAGTTCGAGGTTCCCGGACCCGGGTCCCGCAAGTCGCGGAGACTCGCCAGACGGGAGAATGCATTGCAGCACCCGAGAAACGTCGATTTGCCGGTGCTGTTCTCGCCGACCAGCAGCGTTATCTTTCCCATATCGACCGACTGGGTATCGCCGAGGCATCTGACGTTCTGCAGCGACAGCCGTATTATCTTGCTCATCTACCGACCATCCTCCTGATCCATTTCACGCACCTCATAATAATGAGGAGGCCGTATTTCCGTGGCAGCCGTTCCCGGCGGGCCGGATCGACGATGAACGGGTACGGAGCGGAATCTCCGGCCGCGGTGATTCGCTCGAACGAGCAGTGCGGGCGGCAGCGTTCGTGCGCGGTCGACAATCGGTTGGGGACGAAGCTGTAATGGAGTTTGGTGGTGGCCGGCCACCAATCCTCCCGCACGATCTGCCGGATCATCTCCAGGACCATGTAACTCGCCACGTTGGCGCTGAAGGGGAACACGTTCTCATTGCGCCGCCCCCGGTCGCTGTGCCGATCTCCGTGAACATAGGACGGATCGTCCAGCGAGCCGTCGCGCTCCATCACCACGTCCGACGAGGTGTATTGTCCATCGCAACGCAGACAGCGGTGGCCGGGGCCCGCGACGACCGCGCTCCACGCAGCCTGACCAAGACGGCCGCCGGCCTTCCGAGCGACGAAGATACCGCCGAACACGACCGGGATGCAGTGCGCGTAGGCGATGTGGTTCAGCACGTCCTTGGGCAGCGGGCGGTCGACCGCGGCAAAGAGAATATCGCAATCGAGCGCCGCAAGGAAGTGGGGGCGTTCCTGAATCCAGCCGATCCGCGCGTCGACCCGGAAATCCGCTGCCGTCGCCGACCGCTTGAGGTGCCGCGCGACCAGCTCTACCTTGTGGATTCCGACATCATCGAGGCCGGCGTACAACAATCGGTCCAGGTTGTGCTCCTCGACCCGGTCCGCGTCGATGAGCACCACCCGGGAAACGCCGATGCGCGCCAGCGCTTCAGCGACCATGCAGCCGACGCTGCCCAGACCGACGATGCCAACCCGCACGCGCGCGAGGTCCTGCTGCGCCCTCGCCCCCCAGGTGTCGATGGTACGCCGCAGCATTGGCCGCCGTTCCGGCGGCGGACGGATCTTGTCGTCCCAGGTAAGGCGCAGGCCGCCGCCGGCCACGCGCACTTTCTCGCACCGCCGCCGCTGAAATTCGTCCTTGCCGCGAAGCCAGAACCGCGCGCTCCAACTCCCATCGGTTCCCAGTGTCAGGCCGACGAGCGGAAGCCCGGTCGCACGGGCCGGCGGGGCGATGCGATCGCGTTCCGCGACCACGTCGACTGCGCTCATGCCCTGCCAGCCCGGCGACAGATGACTGTGCATGAACGCAAGACCGCATCGGCTCTGCAGGGCAAGTCGGATCGACCGGGCAAGATAGGCCGGCTGGAAGCTGGCTCCGCGATGCAGCAGCCGTTCTCCGTCGCCGGGAGGAATGATCGCGAAGACGAGCGCGGATCGCCGCTCGACCCCGGTGCCGGGCCGCCACAGAGCGAAGCACAGGTCTTCCTGGCGGCGCCCCTCTCGAACGTGCCGGAGTAACAATGCGGACGCCTGCTGATGCGCGGCATCGGTCAGAACCGCGTCGTACCTCACAACTCGCGCCAGACCCGCATCAGGTGCCGGCGAACGTACGTCTTCAGGTTCTTGTCTGCCGAGGCCAACTTGTCCCAGAAATCGCCAGGGGGTACGCTGAACACCGACCACACTTGGCCGTCGAGCTGGTGCGTGGAGTGCTTGGTTAGGTGAGCATGTGGGAGATCAGCGACCAGAACGAAGTGCGGCGGATATTCCGGGTATCCCTCCTCCTGGAACCCGATGCCTACTCTGAACGTGCGGCCTCGATAGCGGCCGGTAGTGACGGAGTAGTCGAATATTACGACCCTTCCAAAATTGAAACCAGGGAAATCGACGACTTCCGGACGATAATCCAGATCACGAAGTTCGCGTTCGACGACGTCTACGGCGCCCATGCGACGGGGGTAGGACCTCGATGGATGGCGAGAAACTCGTCGCCGTCACGGATAGTTACGTCGGCCGGCCGATCGTACTTCGTTCCATCGACACGTTCAAGGAGATAACTGCCAAGGTCGTCGACGTCGATGGCGGCTGGATTACCGGCCCGCCGCACGATCTCCTCCGCGGTGAGCGGATTCTCCGTAGTGACTTGATCCTCGCCATTCACCTTGTAGTGAACTTCATGTGGAGCACCCGAGGTCCGATCCGGCTTTCTTCGTATTTCGATCTTGTCACCGGAACGGACGTCGATCGACTGGTCCGGATCGTCATACTCGATTCCGTCTCTGGAGACGACATAGTCCCCGTCTACCGGCTTGTCCGACATTTTCAGCAACTCGCGTACGCTCAGACTGCCGCCGGCGACGGTAACGGGACGGCCGTCAACGAAGAACTCGACATCCCCGTGCATTGCACACACCTCGATTGTCATGAAGTGTGCTCCGTGAAACACGCGGCAGTCAAGGCGGCGCATTGCCGCGGCAACCGCTACCTGTGACGGCGGATGGCCGCGGCGCGCCCCGGGCGGGCGCGCGCTCACTCCTGCTCCGGGTCGATGCCCGCCCGGCGCAGCAACGCCTCCAGCCGGTCGGCGCGACGCCGTTCCTGCTCCGCGCGACGCCGTTCCCGCTCGGCCGCTTCCTTGCCCGTGGGGATCAACTCGCCATGCGCGTCCGTCCAGCGCAGCCACCGGCTGCGCACGCCCTCGAACAACCCCTCCCACAGCGTCATCCCCAGCCCCAGCTCCGGGAACCAGGGCCGCCCCTGACGCACGTATCTGCGGCCGCTCAACCGGTAGACGCGCAGGTCATCGCGCATCACCCGATGAAACAGATCCTGAATCACGTAGTACCCGACCCCCATCCGCGCGTAGCGCAGCCGCTTCCCGCCGACCTCGTTCCCTTTCTGGTTCGACACGACTTCCACCACCAGGTCCGGCGCCTTGCCGAACTCCCACACGAAGTAGGAGCGGTGCCTCGTGTCCCACCAGTCCGGGTTCACCTGCACGTCCAGGCTCAGGAACACGTCCGGCACGATCGCCGGATTGCGCGGTTCGGGGAACACGCCCACGTTGGCGGCGGCCAGAAACGGACGCCCGGAGCCGGGGCCGGCCCAGGAACTGTACAACGGCTCGGTGAGCAGGCGCTGCTGCTTCTCGGAGGGCATGTTGTCCACCGGCGTATCGTCCTCCGTCACCAGGGATTCGAGGTCGAAGGCGGGCGCCGGCGCCGCGGCGCTGACCGGGGCGGCAGGCGTCGCCAACGGCCGCGCGGGCCGGTACGACGGAGTCAGGTCGGGACCGGCGAACCGGTCCGGCGCCGGCCGCGCGGCGCGCTCGGCGGCATGCGGATCAGACGCGGGACGACCGGCCGGGAACGTTGGCGAGTCCATGAGCTGGCGTAGTTTAGCCCAAAACCGCGGCGATCGTGCGTCCGGGCATGGTACGATCGATCATGGCCGCTCCCGCATCCGACCGCTTCACTCCGCTGTCGTTGGCCGGCGCGTACAACGCTGAGCGCGGCGCGCTTCCCGAAGCGCTGGCGCCGCCGCCGGACCTGGCCGGCCTGTTCGGCCGGCAGGCGTTTCGCGGCGTGCCGTTCGACCTGGGCGCCGGCCGCGGCCCGGACGTCGTGCTGGTCGCCGCGGCGGCTGACTCCGAGACGCCGGTCACGGTGCCGGCCGGAGGGTTGCAGGCGACCTATCTGGTCTTCCTGCATCACGTCGAGGACCGCGCCTCCAACTATCTGACCGGTTTCGCGGACGACGGCGCGGACGGCAACGAGCTGGGCGATCACGCCGCCGACTACGTGCTGCGCTACGCCGGCGGGTCCGAGTACGTCCATCCGATCCGGCGCCGCTTCGCCATCCAGCAGGCGCGCATCGGCTGGGGGGCGAGCCCCTTCGCCGCCGTTCCGATGTACGCCGATCGGGTGTTCGCCTCGGCCGCCGAGGATCAGGCGGCCGGCCGGCTGGCGGCCCGGGGCTACGGCCGCGGCGAGACCCGGCACGACTCCGGCCGTGACGCCGGGCAGCGCCTGGCGTGGCTCTACGCGCTGCCCAATCCGCACCCCGACCGCGCCATCGAAGCGGTCGAGCTCCGACCCGGCAGCGAGCGCTGCGCGGTGTACGGCATCGCCGCCACCGCGCTGGCCGACCATCCGCTGCGGCCGGGCACGCGGCGCAAGCTCCTCCTCGACCTGCCGCCGGGCGCCGCGTTCGACGCCGCCGGCCACCTCCCCGGCCTGGAGCTCGACCTCGGCACGATCATCTCCGCGCGGCCCGCGCTCGACTACGACCATGCCGCCTGGACCGGCGGCGCCGGCGCGCCCGCCCCGAACCTGCAGCCGGCGGTCTCCACCACGCGCGCGCTGGTCGAGTACGCCGCCCATCCGGACGCCCGCCTCTACGCCGGCGGCCGACGGTACGACGTGCGCGCCCTGGAAGCGGGGCCGCAGGCGGTGGCCGCGGCCGCGCGGCCGGTGACGATCCGCGTCGTGGAGCGCGGCGGCTCGCAGCCGGTGGCGGTGCGGCTCCACCTGCACGGCGCGGCCGGCGAATACCTACCGCCCAAGGGTAACCACCGCACCGTCAACGGCAACTGGTTCGAAGACAACTACGGCGAGTTCGTCAACGGCGCCAACCAATACGCCTACGTGCCGGGCGAGTGCGTGGCGGACCTGCCGCTCGGCGAGGTCTACGTGGAGATCACGCGCGGCTACGAGGTGCGGCCGCTGCGCGCCCGCGTGACGGTCGCGGCGGACACCGACGAGCTGGTGTTCGAGCTGGATCGGGTGCTGCGCTGGCGCGAGCGCGGCTGGGTTACCGCCGACACCCACGTCCACTTCCTGAGCCCGCAGACCGCGCTCCTGGAGGGCGCCGCCGAGGGCGTCAACGTCGTCAACCTGCTGGCCAGCCAGTGGGGGGAGATGTTCAGCAACGTCGGCGACTTCGACGGCGCCACCACGCTCGGCGCGCGCGACTTCGGCGGTTCCGGCGAGTTCCTGGTGCGGGTCGGCACCGAGAACCGCATGCAGGTGCTGGGCCACATCTCGCTCCTGGGGTACTCCGGCCCGATGATCCATCCGTTGTGCTCCGGCGGACCGGCGGAATCGGCGATCGGCGACCCGCAGGAGGTGACCATGGCCCAGTGGGCCGCGCGCTGCATCGAGCAGGGCGGCGTGGTGGTGATGCCGCACGGCCCCAATCCGCAGTGCGAGCGCGCCGCCGACATCGTGCTGGGCGTGGTCCACGCGATGGAGATGATGACCTTCAACCCGTGCGAGACGCAGCTCAATCCCTACGGCATCGCCGACTGGTACCGCTACCTCAATCTGGGCTACCGGCTGCCGGTGGTGGGCGGTTCCGACAAGATGGCCGCCTCTTCGCAGCTCGGCGGCGTGCGTACCTACACGCAGCTCGGCGACCGCGAGTTCACCTACGACGACTGGATGGCGGCCCTCAAGGCCGGCAACACCTTCGTGACCGTGGGACCGCTGGCGGAGCTCACGGTCGAGGGCGCCGCGCCAGGGGCGATCGTGGAGCTGCCGGCCGGCGGCGGCAGCGTGGCGGTCGAGTGGCGGGTAGAGTCGGTGGCGGTGCCGATCGCCGCGGTGGAGGTGATCTGCGGCGGGCTGGTAGCCGAGGAGGTCGACGCCGGCGGCCGGCTCGCCGCGTCAGGCCGCGCGGCGGTACGGGTAGCCGGCTCCACCTGGATCGCGCTGCGGGTGCGCGGCAGCTACCGCGGGCGCGGCGGCGACGTCGCCGCCCATACCAGCGCCGTGCAGGTGCGGGTCGACGGCGCGCGGCCGTTCTCCGCGCACGACGCCGGGCTGATCATCGCGCAGATCGAGGGCGCCCTGGCCTACGTGGACACCATTGCCCCGCGCCCGGACGCCGCGCGGTACCGGCAGCTCCGCGCCACCCTGGAAGGCGCCTGGAACCGCCTGCACCAAGCGATGCACCGGCGTGGCGTGTTCCACGGCCACACGCCCCTGCACGACCACGCCGAGCACCACGAGCACTGAACGCCGCGTCATCCGGCCGCCGGCAGGACCGCTGGGCGGCTACCGATCACCAATTCTCGGATTCCTTGATCAAGAGATGGATGAAGCCGCCGGAAGCCTGCTCCAGATCGTCTTCACTCAGCTTGCTGTCGGGGGGAAGCGTCAGATGCACGGTCTCGGCGCTGTCTTCGTGCACCTCGATCGACAGCGACGCCGGTATGGTGACGCCCAACTCCTGCTCGATCGCTCCTTTCGGATCGCTCAGCAATCGGGCGCGAAACTCCGCGTCCTCGGCCGCCTTGCCGACGATCTTGGCATGCATTTCCTGCGCCGTTTCCATATTCTTGAGCTCCTCAAGCTGTGTGGTGTATCCACGGCTTACCAGTATCGGCGCGGTCGATTCGGGTGTCAAGGCGACGGTTGGATAAAATGAAATATCCGGTATTTCCGTGGCGGCTCGGCCGTTCGGCCCGGAACCGCGGCGCCGTCAGCGCGTCTCACGCTTCCTCGGATATACTCTGAAAGAGGACGACGCGCGTGCATGAGTGTGATGGTCCGCGACAGCCGCGCCGCTTGCGCCAATCCCGTGCCTGGGAGCTGGCCCGGAAGTACGTCTGGTGGCAGCCGCCGGACGAGACGCTGGCCGACCGGCGGCTGCTGCTGGCGCAGATCATGACGTTGGGCACCGTAGAGGACGTGCGCTGGCTGCTGTCGGTCGCTGCCGGCGACGACCTGCGCGCCGTGCTGCGCGATCCTCCGGTCGGCATATTCAACGCTCGCTCCTGGTCCTTCTGGCATCTTCGGCTGGGCTTCGACGCCGTTCCCGATCTGCCGGGCCGACGGCCGCCGCGGTAGTGCTCGAACCGATCCTCGCCGTGCTTCCCGACGAGCAGCGCAGGTTGTGGCCGGCGCTTGCCGGCGTACCCGATTCCTTCGTGCTCTACGGCGGCACGGCGCTCGCGCTCGGCTGGGACACCGAGCCTCGGTCGACTTCGACTTCTTCTCGTCCGCCCCGCTCGACCACGATGCGTTGTTCGCCCTGCCGTTCGCCGCGCGCGCGGAGGTGCTGCAGCGCGAGCCCGCGGCGCTGACGCTGTCGGTGACGATGAACGGCGCTCCGGTGAAGATGTCGTTCTTCGGCAACATCGGCTTCGGCCGCGTCGGGCACCCCGAGCGGACCGCGGACGGTCCGTGGGTCGCCTCGTTGCTGGATCTGTTCGGCACCAAGCTGAAGGTGCTGTTGCAGCGCGTCGCGGCGCGGGATTATCTCGACCTGGCGGCGATCCTGCGTGCCGGCCTGCGGCTGCAGGATGGCCTCGGCGCCGCACGGGCGCTGTTCGGGAACGTATTCCCGCCGATGGAAGCGGTCAAGACGCTCGCCTGCTTCGACGAAGGCGAGGCGGCGAACGTCGCCCCGGCGACGCGCCGCTACCTGACTCGGAAAGCAGCCGAATGGGACTGTACCGTGAGCCGGATCGACCAGGCCGCCGCGTCCGTCTCCGCCGGCACCTAGCCTAGCGGATGGCTGATACGCGGTTGATCGAGGCGGCGTTTCCGCTCGACCCTGCACATCTGGCCGGCGCGGCGGCCGTTGGCGGCGAGTCGGGCGGCCTGCTGGCGACGCGTCAAGCCAGGCAAGCGCTGCCCGCGACGTCCCGATCCCGCTCCATCCGCGGCGCCGCTACTTGCATCGCGGTTTCGTCCGTGATAGGATGTATGTACGCTTGAGCGTGAACATGGCTTCGATGAACCGGTGGAATCTCGTCATCGCCGACGACACGAACCGTCTCGTGCGCAGCTATCTGGCGCGGACGGGCGGAAAGAAGGGCGACCTGTCGCGGTTCGTGGACCGCGCGGTACGCCAAGCGATCTTCTGGGAGACGGTTGAGGCGATCTGGAAGCGCAACGAGCACCTGACGGCCGAAGCGGTCCGGAGCATCGCCGATGAAGCGGTCGCCGACGCCCGTGCGGATCCCGTTCTTTAGATTATTTACTTACTTACACCTGGCGCGGAAAGCTATGCGGAAATATATCCCGCAGGCGGAATCCGACGATCTCCTCGCCGCTCTCGATGCGGTTGCCGTGGTGGTCGACGAGTTGCCGGAAGTGAGACTGTCGCCCGATCCGGACGACAATCCGATACTGGCCACCGCCATCGCCGGCAAGGCCGACTTGGTCGTTTCCGGCGACAAGAAGGACATGCTGGCAATCGGGAATGTCAAAGGCATTCCAATCGTCACCGCGCGCGAGGCGGCTGATCGGCTAACGGATGGCTGACAGGCGGCTGATCGAGGCGGCGTTTCCGCTGAAGCAGGTGTCGCTCGATTCGGTGCATGAGAAGAACGTGCGCCACGGGCATATCTCGACGCTGCACATCTGGCCGGCGCGGCGGCCGTTGGCGGCGAGCCGGGCGGCCCTGCTGGCCACGCTGCTGCCCGATCCGGGGAGCCGGGACGCGCGCCGCGAGTTGTTGGAGCGGATGGCGGGCACCGTGGTGGAGCGGCCGGACGGCAACGGGAGGCGGGAGGAGACCCACGGCGGCATCCTGCACTGGGGCCGCGAGCAGGAGCCGGAGCACGGTGGCGAGCTGGCCGCGTTCCGGCGGGAGATTCGGCAGGCGTTCGGCGGCCGGGCGCCGCGGGTGCTTGATCCGTTCGCCGGCGGCGGGGCGATTCCGCTGGAGGCGATGCGGCTGGGCTGCGAAGCGGTGGCCGCGGACATCAACCCGGTGGCGTGGTTCATCCTGCGCTGCACGCTGCACTATCCGCGGCTGCTGGCGGGCCGGACCAGACCGCTGCCCGCGTTCGCGCTGGCAGATCGGTCGTTCGTGGAGGCGTTCGTCAAGAACGCGCTGGGAATCAAGAATCAGCGCCGGATACGGCAGGAGTTGGCCCGTTACGGGCACGGCCAGACCGACGAGACGGAGTTTACGTCGATGCATTCGCCGCCGGTGGCGGAGGCGGACGCGGGGTGGCATCTGCGGGCGTGGGGACAGCGGGTGCTGGACCGGGCGCGGCGGGAGTTGGCGGCGCGCTACCCGACGTACGCGGAGTTCGAGCCGGCGCGGCGCAAGGGCGCGGGGAGGAACGCGCCGCAGCGCACGGCGCGCTACCGGCCGCGGCCGCCGCGGCTGCTGGAACCGGACCGGGACGGACGGGTGTCGGCGGCGGCGCTCAACGCGGAGTTCGACGAGTACTATCTGGAAGACGAAGCGAACCCGCGCTGGGTGGCCAAGCCGGCGGTGGCGTACCTGTGGGCGCGCACGATCCGCTGCCGCGGCTGCCGGGCGGAGATTCCGCTCTTGAAGACGCGCTGGCTGTGCCGGAAGGCGAGCAAGCGCGTGCTGCTGACGATGGCGCCGCGGGCCGACGGCGCCGGCGTGACGTTCGGCGTCGCCGCCGCCGGGGACGTTCCTGGGGACGACGGCGCCGGCACCATGCACCGCAGCGGGGCGACGTGTCCGTGCTGCGGCGACATCAGCACGATGGAGGACATGCGCGTCGAGGGGCGCGCCGGCCGGATGGGCGAGCGTATGACCGCCGTGGTGGTAGACGGCCAGCAGGGTAAGGAGTACCGCCTGCCGACCGAGGCGGAGATCAAGGCGTCGGGGTTGGAGAACGAGGAACTGGTCGAGCTCTATGCCGATGTCCCGTTCGGTTTACCGATCGAACCGACTCCCAAGGCGGTGGCTGGCGCCCGGGGGTTTTCGGTGGACGGTTACGGCTTCGACACGTGGCGCTCGATCTTCACCGACCGGCAACTCCTGGCGTTGGGCGTGTTCGTTCGAGAGATCCGCCTATGCGCCAAAGAGATGGGCGATTATCCGGAGTCCTGGCGCGAGGCGATCGTCGTCTATCTGTGTTGCGTCCTCAGTAAGCTCACAGACTACAGTAGCACGATATGTTCGTAAGCGTCCGGTGAACCCCACCTTACAAGGGGATATATAGAGGTACATCGTCCCTGGCAGGAGGGACGAACGATGAGACAGGGACGAGAGTATTGGAGCCGGCACGTGGCAGCGTGGCGACGCAGTGGGCTCACGAAGAAGGCGTATTGCGAGCAGCATGGTCTGTCCTACTGGTCGCTGCGCAACTGGGACGGCAAGCTGCCGGAGACGGCCGACCGGCGTCAGCCGCTGGTCGAGTTGGCGCGGGCGGCCGGCGGGGCCAAGGACGCCGAGCAGCACGCGACGATGGAGTTGCTGGTCGGCGAGCGGTACGTGCTGCGGCTGTGGCCGTCGGTCCGCGCTGAGCATCTGCGCGAGGTGCTGGCGGCGCTGGAGGCGCTGAAGTGATCCGGCTGGAGTTGGAGGCGGCGCGCATCTACGTGCGGCCTGGTGCGACCGACCTGCGCAAGCAGATCAACGGGCTGGTGCTGCTGGTGCAGGAGCAGATGCGGTTGAGTCCGTTCGAGGCGTCGTTGTTCGTGTTCTGCAACGGGCAGCGGCGACTGCTGAAGGCGGTGTACTGGGATCGGACGGGGTTCTGTCTGTGGATGAAGCGGTTGGAGCAGGGCAGCTTTCCGTGGCCGCGAACGGCGGCCGAGGCGCGGCGAGAGATCGACGCCGAGCAGCTGCGGATGCTGTTGGCAGGGATCGATTTCTGGAACCGACACGAGGAGTTGAGCTACGCCGAAATCGCCTGACGGGCTTGGTTCGATCTTGACTGGCGGCGGTATTTGAGGTAAGGTAGAGACATGTCTGCCGCACCGTCGGTGGTCGAACAACGCGACAGGTTGCGCGTGGAGAATCGGCTGCTGGTCCTGGAAAAAGACGAGTTGATCGTGCGCAACGATCAACTCGTCGCCAGGAATAGTTCACTCGTCACCAGGAATAGTGCGCTGGATCATCAGGTCCATGCGCTGGATCATCAGGTCCAGGAGTTGGACAAGAAGATTGAGCTCTATGAAGAGGAGCTCGCCTGGTACCGAAACCGGCGGTACGGGCGCAGCAGCGAACAGCTGAGCGCTGCCGAGCAGCAGCAGATCCGGCTGTTCAACGAGATCGAACGGAGCGCCGACCACGCCTTGCCGGTCGACCCACTGCCTGCCGAACCGGCGGCCGCCCCGGTGCCGAGCCGCGCCCGGCGCCCGCGCCGCCAACCGCTGCCGCCGTCGCTGCCGCGGGTCGAGCGGGTCGTCGACCTTCCCGAAGCAGACCAGCAGTGCGCCTGCGGCCACCGCATGGTCCGCATCGGCGAGGAGACCGCCGAGAAGCTCGACGTGATCCCGCCGCAGGTGCGGGTGCTCCGCACGGTGCGGCCGAAGTACGCCTGCCATCACTGCGAGGGCTCCGGCGACGAGCAGCGTGCGGCGGTGCGGGTGGCGCCGGCGCCGGCGGCGCTGATCCGCAAAGGAGTCGCCAGCGAAGGGCTGCTGGCGTTCATCGCCACGGCGAAGTTCTGCGACGCGCTGCCGCTGTACCGGCAGGAGCAGCAGTTCGCGCGGCTGGGAGTGGCGGTGTCGCGGCGCACGATGGCCGACTGGATGCTGGCGGTCGCCGGCGCCTGTCGGCCGCTGCTGGCAGCGCTGGGCGACCAACTGCGCGGCGGACCGATCCTGCAAATCGACGAAACGACCGTGCAGGTGCTCAACGAGCCGGGACGCGCCAACGCGACGCGCAGCTACGTATGGGTGGCCCGCGGCGGGCCGCCGGCGGCGCCGGTGGTGATCTACCGGTATGAGCCGAGTCGGGCCGCACGGGTGGCGGCCGACATCATCGGCGACTACCAGGGCTACGTGCAGACCGATGGGTATGAGGGCTACCTGCGGCCGTGCAGCCAGCCGGGCATCCGGCACGTGGGCTGTTGGGCGCACGTGCGGCGCGCCTTCAAGGAGGCCGCCGAGGCGTTGAGCAAGGTATCGAGCCGTAGCGGTGCGGCGCTGCAGGCGCTGGGGTACATCGCCAAGCTGTACCGCATCGAGACGCAGCTAGCGAGGTACCGGACCGAGGACCCCGAACGGTTCGTGGCCGAGCGGCGCGCGCGGGTGGAGCCGGTGCTCGTGCAGATGCACGAGTGGCTGCGGCACAAGCGGGAGCAGGTGCTGCCGAGTTCGGCGCTCGGCAAGGCGGTGGGGTTCGCGTTGGGACAGTGGCCGAAGCTGATCGGCTATGTGGAGCACGCGCAGTTGACGCCGGACAACAACGCCTGCGAGCAGGCGATCCGGCCGTTCGTGGTGGGCCGCAAGAACTGGCTGTTTGCCGGCAGCCCGCGCGGCGCTGCGGCGAGCGCGACGCTGTACAGCCTGATCGAGACGGCGAAGGCCAACCGGCGAGAGCCGTACTGGTATCTGCGCGAGTTGTTCGAGCAGCTGCCGCACGCGCGTACCCGTGCCGATTTCTTGGCGCTCCTGCCGACCGCGCGTCCACCGCCGCCGCCCGCTACGTAGAGGGTGGGATTCCCCGGACGCTTACATATGTTCTTGGGTCAACGGTCGGGAGACACTGCGCAGCACTTTTGCCCGCTTTGCTCTGCCAATAGTGTGGGACTACTGCGAAGTAAATCCGTTGTCCCAGACATCAGGCGGATTTGTCTCTATGACGGAATGGGTGGCGCGCTACGTCGAACACGCGGTTGCGGCCACCGTCTCCTCGCCTGCTATCTCCATCCATGCGCAGAGCGCCATCGATCGGCCCGCCCGCGGCATAGACCTGATCTGCACGGATCCTCCCTACTACGCCGCCATTCCGTACTCGGACTTGATGGACTTCTTTCACGTGTGGCTGCGGCGCGCGCTGCACGGGTTGTCGCCGGACATCGACGCCGCGTTTGCCCGGGAGACCGGTCCGAAGTGGGACGCAGAGGCCGGTGACGGCGAGCTGATCGACGACGCCAGCCGCTTCGGCGGGGACCGCGAGGCGTCCAAGCGGAATTACGAAACCGGAATGGCGCGAGCGTTCTCCCGCTTCTATGACGCGCTGAGAGACGACGGCCGACTGGTGATCGTATTCGCCAACAAGTCGCCGGATGCCTGGGAGACTCTGGTGTCGGCGTTGATTCGTGCCGGCTTCGTCGTGACCGGCTCCTGGCCGATCCAGACCGAGAGACAGAGTCGCCTGCGCTCCCTGGCGGCCGCCGCGCTCGCATCGTCGATCTGGCTGGTGTGCCGGAAGCGGCCGGCGGCCGCCCGGCCGGGCTGGGACGAACCGGTGTTGGCCGAGATGCAGGAACAGATCACCGAACGGCTGCGGGACTTCTGGGACGCCGGCATCCGCGGGCCGGACTTCGTGTGGGCGGCCACCGGGCCGGCGCTGGAGGCGTTCAGCCGCCATCCGGTCGTCAAGATGGCCGACCAGCCGGGCGAGCGGTTGACGGTCGCCCAGTTCCTGCGCCGCGTGCGGCGCATGGTGGTCGGCTTCGTGGTGAGCCGCCTGCTGCGGCAGGACGGCGGGGCGGCCGACGAGCTGGACGATCCGACCACCTACTACCTGCTGCACCGCAACGACTTCGGCCTCGGCGCGGCGCAGGCCGGCGCCTGCATCCTGTACGCACTGTCGTGCAACCTGTCGGACGCCGCCGTCGCCGGCCGCCTAGACCTCCTGGTCCGCGGCGCGGGAGCGGCGCAGGCTGGCGACGAAGAAGAAGAGATCGCCGTCTCCGGCGGCGAGGCCCGGCTCAAGCCGTGGCACCGCCGCCGCGCCCGCGACCTGGGCGAGCCGGCGGCCGACGGCGCCGCGCCGCCGCTGATCGACCGGGTGCACAAGCTGATGCAACTCTGGAAGACCGGCGAGTTGAGCCGCGTGGACCGCTACCTGGACGCGCGCGGCCTCTGGCGCCACGAACTGTTCGCCCGCGTGGTGCAGGCGCTGATCGAGCTGGCCGAAGCCGGCTCGGAGGAACGCGCCCTCCTGGAGTCGATCCAGAACCACCTCCGCGGCCACGCCTTCGCGCCGCAGCAAGGCCTGCTGTTGTATGAAGAGTCGTAGGATCGCGCCGTGACCCGCCATATCAGGTCCAGTTGCCCATACGCGCGGTTCCGGAGCGATGCGGTTACAGGATGCGGCAATCGTAGTCCGCGAGCTTGGAGTCGTCGGTTACCAGCGTCAGATCTTGATGGCGATCTCGGCAATCGAAACCGCACTGACGAATACGACGTTTGCGGGGTCCTCGATCAATTCGCTACGCTCCCGGGTCAGCCGTTCCGGTTCGGCGAGCGCATGCAGCAGAATGTGGGTATCGAGGAGTAGCTTCATTGGCCGGCTGGATAGAACATGTCGTGTATCTCGGGATCCTCGTCGGTGAAGTCGTCCGGAACGACGATCCGACCGCGTAGCAACCCGAGCCGGCGCTTGCCGAGAGGCCGGTGTTTGACCAGGTCCGCTAGCGGCAGGTCGTTCTTGGTGATGGTCACCGTCTCCCCTTGATGGACCCGGTCGAGCAAGCTCGGGAGGCTGGCCCTGGCCTCGGCGATGATCATGCGGTTACCCTCACGTTCAACGTCAAAGTTGACCGTCTCGGATCAACTTGGTCAAGCGAGCGCTGCATCGCCGGACTGCTCACCGCACCGTTGCGCCTGATTGGTTGGCGGCAGCCTGTGCGGTGGGCGGCGACCGGGCCGGCGCTGGGTGTTCAGCCGCCGTCCGGTGGTCAAGATGGCCGACCGGCCGGCGGGCGCACCATTCTGTTGGTAGGCAGCGCGCGGCGTGCTATGCTGGCCGGCGTCCGGAGGTATGGTCGAATGGCAACTTCACTCAGCGCTCCGCTGGCGCCAGCGGCAACGGTAGAGTACCCCAGCTCCGACGGCAAGCCGATCGCCGAAAGCGATTCCCAACGGATTCCCCTGACGTACGCCGTCGACCGGCTCCGCTACTACTTCCGCAACCACGCCGACGTGTACGCCTCCGGCAACCTGCTGATCTACTACGAGGAAGGGAATCCGCGCGCGAGGGTGGCGCCGGACGTCTTCGTGGTGTTCGGCGTCCGCAATGTCGAACGCTCGTCGTACCGACTGTGGGAGGAGGGGAAGGGACCCGACTTCGTGCTGGGGATCACGTCGCGGGCGACGTGGCGGGAAGATCAGAGGAGGAAGCGGGAGTTGTATCGGCGGCTGAGGGTGCGGGAGTACTGGCAGTACGATCCGACGCGGGACTACCTGGAGCCGCCGCTGCAGGGGTTGGAGTTGGTGGAAGGAGCGTACGAGCGGCTGCCGGAGCGGGAGATGGCGGACGGGACGTTGGCGCTGCGGAGCGAGGTGTTGGGACTGGAGTTGCGTCTGGCCGGCCGGCGGCTGAGGTTCCACGACCCGCAGACCGGGAAGGACCTGCCGGACTTGGCGGAGACCGAGGCTCGCGTTGAGCAGGAGGCGACCGCCCGCCGCCAGGAGGCGGCCGCCCGCCAAGCCGCAGAAACCCGCATCCAACAGGAAGCTGCCGCCCGCCGAGCCGCAGAAACCCGCGTCCAACAGGAAGCTGCCGCCCGCCAAGCGGCCGAAGCGCGTTTGGCCGAACTCGAGGCTTTACTACGCCGCAGGTCCGACATCGAGAATAGGTAGCGTAGACGGCTTCGGTTGGTCCTCCTGCGACACCGAGACGGAGAGAGCAGTCTCTTGCACGCACTCTCTCGTGGCCGCCGGTGAGCTCGATCAGGCGGTTGGTGTGGTCGGTGAGCCACAGGTATTCCCGCGCACCCCAGGCGCCCTGCGGAGGCAGCAGGTCGCGCAGCAACGATGAACAGCGACTCCTGCGAGGTCGGCGCCGGCGGCGCGGTCGTGGCGGCCATGCTCTCACTCTTCCTGCGCTCGGTATGGTAGCATCCGCCGTATGACCGAAGCCGAGTGGTGGTCGCTGGTGCCCGAGCCGTTCCGCGACCGGCCGGAGCTCGCCTACGTGCGGGACGATCTGTCGCTGCCGCGCGTACTCTTGCTGGGCGACTCGATCTCCATGTCCTACACGATGCCGGTGCGGCGGCGGCTGGCCGGCGTGGCGAAGGTGCACCGCGCGCCGGACAACTGCCGATCGACCCGCCACAGCCTGACCGACCTGGACCGCTACCTGGGCGACGGCGGCTGGCGGGTGATCCACTGCAACTGGGGCATCCACGACATCACCCGCACGGACGGCCCGGACGTCCGCCAAGTGGAGGTCGACGAGTACGGCCGCAACCTGGATGCGCTGTTCGAGCGGCTGGAGGCGACCGGCGCGCGCCTGATCTGGGCGACCACCACGCCGGTCCAGGAGGGTACGCCGAACCGAGTGCCGGACGACGTGGCGCGCTACAACGCCGTGGCGTACGGGATCGTCTCCGCGCGCGGCATCGCCGTCGACGATCTCTACGCTCTGACCCTGCCGCGGATGGCGGAGCTGCAGCCGCCGCGGAACGTCCACTTCACCGCGGCGGGCGCCGAGGTGCTGGCGGAGCAGGTGGCGCGGTCGATCCGGGAATCGCTCGACTGACCTTCAATCCCCCACCGTAAGCCGAGCGCCGGCCATCGGAGCAGGCGTTCGGAACGCGCGCTCACGGTGCAGGTGCTCTCCTTACGGTGTGACGGCGGCCTCGAGCCGTCGCGCAAGGTGATCGAAGTCGTCAGGACACTTCTGCCGGATGGCGGTGATCCGCTGCGCCGCCTCCTCTCCGAGTGGCTTTCTGCCTCCGCCCGGCAGATTCGATACGCCACGCTGTAAGGCAAATGGGTCGAAGTACCGTTCTTTGACCTGAACTTCCGCACGGACATCCGTCCAACGCCATTCTCTTGGGAGCTTCAATCCCGCCAGCACCCAGGTCTCGATCTCCTCCCAAGCGTTCTCCGCCAGAATTACCTGAGAATCCCCAAACTTCGATTCGATCTGATTCAACCGCTGACGCCTTCCTGTCTTGCCGTCACGATCGACACATAGAATGAATATGCTGACCATTCGGTAACGCGATATGACCTGCTCGATGCGACTTGACTTCAAGACCTCGTCGACGCTGCCGAGTATGGGATCTTCACATACGCTGACATATGTCTTTGGCTTGCCTATTGATCGAAACAACGCCTTGAATAGCGGCTTCAGAATGAACTTGTCCTTACGCGAATCTTCAGGAACGACGAGGACTCTCACGCGTCGGCCTCCTCGTCAGGTCTTTCCGTAAAGAACAACGCGTCCTCCAACCAGCCGGATTCATGAAGTCGCCCGACGCCTTGTTCATGTCGCAGCTTCGGTGCATCGTCAAGGTCGGCAACACGGCGGATGATGGCGTCGGCACTATTTTCCAGACGAGACACCACCGACGTGTTGGCGAAGGTACCATCACCCATCACCGTCAGCATGGTTGATGCATGGGTGGTGGTGAGCACCTGAATGCCGCGCTTCTCGGTCTGTCGTTCGATCAAATCCATCAACAGGTTCAGTCTCGCCGGATGGATGCCGTTATCGATCTCCTCGAAGAAACAGAGACCGGGAGGGTCCTTGCCCAGCAGCACCGCCAGCATCGCCAGGAAGCGCAGCGTCCCGTCCGACGCGCTGTCGGCAGATATCTTTCTGCCGTTCCTCTCGCAGAGCATGAGGTGCACGTAACCGCTCGGATCGCGCGGAAACTCGAGATCGGACACGTCCATGGGCGTCAGTTCCTGCAGCCACGATACCAGCGTCGATCGCAGCTCGGGATCGGCGCACGTCTGCTCCAGCACCGCCGGCAGGTTCTCGCCCCGGTCTCCCAACGGCGTACCGGGATACGCCGGATAGCGCATCAGTTCCGGCGACAGATCCCAAAAGCGCATGCCGACGAGCGCCTGGGACACACTCTGCACGGCCGATTCCTGCGGGGGCTCAAGCTGAGTCAGAGCCGGCTTGTCCCGGGTGAACTGTTCGTACCCGTCATCGATAAAATCGACCCAATGCCAGTCGTCCACGGACTTCGTTTCATAAATCGTCTGCCAACAGTTGTCCCTAGGGTCACTCAGTTCCGCGGGTGGAAGCAGCCTGACCGCCTCGTGTTTGACCTCATAGAGGGGACCGATCGGATCGAAATATATTTCAATCGAGTAGGAGATCGGCTGATCGTCACCCCGCAGTTCCATATGGAATGCGAATGTCGAAGATCGAGAATCGAGGCGCGCGACCTCATGAGCGGCGCCCCGGATCGGCTGCCATTCCCGCTGGCCGCCTGCTCCCCATTTTCCGCCAACTATCTCCGGTAGCGTATAGCCCCGGCCGATGCCGTGCAGGAAGCGAAACGCGTCGCGAATGTTGCTCTTGCCGCTGGCGTTGGTTCCGACGATCATGCTGAACGGTCCGAGCCGCAACGTCTCGTCGGCGAAGTTCTTGAAATCGACCAATCGAAGCGATGAAATCAACGTAGTCCCCTCAGTCAGCGGAGCCGGCTGGCCGGCCGCGTCCACACCTACGGCGCCAAGCTCACGGTCGACGGCCGGCTCCTGCCCTCGGTGAAGAACAGGCCCTTGAAGCGGTCCATCTGCTTGATCCGGTCGATCAGCGCCCGCTCCTGTTGGGAGTTGGAGACGTTCCTGACCAGGAACCGGGCATCGGTCTCGGTGAGGCGCAGGACCAGGTAGTTGGCGATCGCCGAGAATACCGAGACGTTGAAGTCGCGCGCCTCCTGAGACGCCAGCACCAGGGAGATGCCGTACTTGCGGCACTCCTTGGCCATCGTCGGAATGAGCCGCAACCGCGCCGCACGGTGCGCCTCGTCGAACACCAGCGCGTGGGTGATGCGTCCCTGAACGCCGCGCCGGAACATCTCCTTGTACAGGCCGTAGAACACCAGCGATGCGAACGCCCGCTGCAGGTTCTCGTTCTGCGTCGTATGGATGCGGATGACGGTGGGCCGGTCGTGGTCCCACAGGCTGCGGTGCGACTCCCGGACGTGAAAGAATCCGTAGTCGTCGAGTTCGTTGAGCCGGGCGAGCAGCGTGTTCAGACCGCGGTCGGGCTTGGGGGTGGCGCGCAGAATCTCGACGAAACGGACGAACTCCGGCTCGGCCGCGTCTGCGGACGCTCCGTCGGGTCCCCACCCCGCCTCCACGAAGCTCTCCTTGACGGCGGTCCGGATGCGCTCTCCCTGGAGGTCTCCGAGCTCGGGATAGATGGCCGTGAAGATGTCCCGCAGGTCGGCCGCAATGTCCAGATGCGGCACCCGCGCGGTGCGGTCGACTACCTGCAGGGGATGGAAGCCGAGTCCGTCGAAGTCGATGAAGCGCACGGACTCGACGGTCTCGGCGAGCCGTTCGTCGATGTCCTGATGGTAGGAGAAGACGATCGGCCGCACTTGCGCCGCCACCAGCTGCCGGCACAGGCTCAGCAGACAGGTGGTCTTCCCCATCCCCGGCAGTCCGGCGATCAGGAGGTGGGGATTGCCGCGCACCGTCAGCGTCCAGTCGACGCCGCCGTTGGTACGGGCGTCGGTGCCGAGACACACGGCGGGTGAAGTCTGCTCCGCATCGTCGGCCGACACGTTCGCCGTGTCGAGGGAGGCCGACGCGTCCGGGCTGGGCTGAGCCTCGGTCGTGGGTGCGACCGGTCGGTTCGTCGATGGTTCCGCCGGAGCCGGCTCGAGGCGGAAGTCCGAGTCCGGCAGGCGGCCCGGACCGAACAGGTATATCTTAGTCTCCCACTCGTTCGGGGAGATCAGCAGCGGCCGCTCGCTCCCGTAGTCCGGGCAGAATACCCAGCCCCGGTCATCCGTATCGGTTGCGAAGGCGTAGTCTCCGCCGCGTTCGACCATGCGGTCGATCTCGGCGACCAGCGCCGCGTGTCGTTCCACCGGCAGACCGTGTCGATGCGCCTTGTCGGCGTAGAAGCGCAGCACGCGCGCCAGCTTGGCGCGGCGGATCGCCCGGAACGCGGCGCAGACGTTCTCGTGATCGTACCACTTCTCCCACCGCGAGCGGAGTCCTTCGGTTTGTCGACGGATGCCGTCGAGCATCTCAGGCGCTCGCGCCGTCCGCAGGTGACGGCGGTACTTCACCTCGATGAAGCGCAACCGCAGCCCGCCGCGCGGCCGGGTCGAGACATGGATCAGATCGGGGCGCACGTTCACCTGTTCACCCGCGTCATCCCCGTCGTCCGCCGCCGACAGCGGTGGCAGCATATCCCGTACGTCGTCGGCCGGAACGATGAATCCGTCCCGGAGCGGCAGCCAGCAGTCGTCATCCGGCGCGGCAGCCGTACAGTGGGCGTGAGCTACGGCCAGAGCGATCAGTTCGGATGTGGCCGGACGGTGGCCGGTGAGACGGATGGCGAGCCGGCCGCTGAGAGCCTTCAAGTGCGCCATCAGGAACTCCGCATTGCGGAGGCTGCGGCTCAATCCCATCCGGTCGAGGGCGCGGTCGAGCAGACTGCGGACCTCCGCCAAGTTGGCGGTGGAGGTGATCATCTGCAGGCAGCCGAGATCCTCGCGCTCCGGCACGCAGTCGATCACGTAGGTCTTGTAGATATCCTGATGGTCGCGCGGCGAATCGAAGTACTCGATGCCCGCGTTCCGGTCCAGCGTCACCACCCAGTCGCACAATCGGTGCAACGCTTGGAGGCTGTCCGTCTTGTCGTCGGATATCTCCGTTCGTAACACGGGCACACCCGACGCCGCGCCCAGATGGTGAGCGACCGTCCGATGCAGCGCCTCCTGCAGCCGAGTGAGGGTGTCGGTGTGACTCCTGCCGGACGGATGCTTTTCGCCCTTGCTCGCGGGCACGGCGCTGCTGGTCCATTGGGGTCCCGGCGCGCTCGTGTACCGGCGTTCGTAGAACGACAACAACCCGAACGCGTGCCAGGCACGGGACGCAGGAGCCGCGGGCGAGTGGCCGGCGATCACCCGGGACTCGAAGGTATCGAACGCGATCGCCACGTGCGCTGCCGTCTTGGGCTCCTGCTGATCCTTGCGCGCCCAGCGCAGCCGGGGCAGATTGACGCCGCCGGGAAGACTCAGCGATTCCAGCATCCAACGGTCTCTCTCGGCCAGCGCCCCGGCGCCGCTGCGCCGCTTCTCGCGCGCGTCGGCGATGAAGCGCCCGGTGACGCCGCGCTGATCCGTTGACGGATACAGCTCCAGCGAGAACACCGGCGCAGCCAGCGGCGTATCCGCCTCCTCCGCATCGTCGTCCGCGGGGGCGTAGTAGTGATGGACCTCGCCAAGCGCCCGCGCCACCGTCATGCCGTCGCCGGCACGCAGGGCGTGCACGCGCAGCAATCGCGCCGTGTCGTGGCACGACAGGTACTTGACGATTTCGCTTCCCAACACCGCGGCGCTCTGCCCGCCCACCGTGGACGCGGCGTCGGCCGCGGTGTTGTCTCCGAAGGCACGCGCCAGCACCGCCACGGCGGCTTTCGGCTCAGGGTCGCGATCCGGCACCATGCCGACCGCATGAAAGCCCAGCGTGTCGGCGAACACGAACGCGCCGCCGTGCGGATTGGGCAGGAACGCCGGGAACATGGCGCCGTCGAGCCCCTTCAGTTCCCTCCGGATGTCGCTGGCCGACGCGCCCTGCTCGAACGTGGCGTGCAGCACGAGATTGTCGTAAGCCGCGTGCCACGCCACCCGCAGTGGATGGGCCGGCATCACGATCAGGCCGATCGGGCGTCCGGAAAGCGACTGAACCTCGACGGTATGGGCGAAGGCGTGTGTCGGATCGCCGCCTTCCAACAGCGCCAACCACGCGCGCAGGTACTCTCTGATGAGATCGAACGGCTTGCAGCGCTCGTCGTATGCCTGTGCGACCCCGCCATGAGTCTTGGCGAACCGTTCGGCGATTTTGCGGCTGGCGGCGCCGGCCCGTTCCCATGCCGGCCCGGCGCCGGCCAGCGGCCTGAACCGGGCGCGGCCGGCGCGCTCCCCCGAGCTCCGCACCTTGAGCTCCCAGCGCCCGATCCGGCCATCATGGGTCGCCCAGTCTTCTTCAACCTCGGCGATCAAGGACGGGCGAAGCACCCGAAAGCTCCGGCGCCGCCCCTGCTCGACCGGCGTGCGTAGCGTGACGTAACCCACGGAACCGCTACCGGCCGCCAACGACGGACTCGTTGCGATCTCGGCCACGGCGTCGCGACTCCGCAGGCTGGCCAGCCCCTCGCTGAACGTCCGCTCCACTTTGCCGACGCTAGGCTCTGGCACGGGCGACTCATCGAAGCGGATGACGAAATCCTCGCTCTCCTGCGGTTCGATCCGCCCCGGTTGATCGCCGATCACCTCCACGACCACCTTGGCCGGCTGCACCGCGTCGTCGGGCAGGGATGCAAAGTCGTCAGGGCTGAACCGACATTTTTCGCCGCCCGGTCTGGCGGAGTGCGGAACGTCCTGAACGGCAAGTTCCTCGTCCAGGCTGGTCCGGATCACCACCCGATAGTCGACCGCGCTCCGTTCGAGGTCGCCGGGATCGGCCTTCCAGCGGACTTCGAGGGTGGCGCCCTGCCGGTCTTGGTCCGTGCCCAGGATCAGCACCGGTGGACCTTCCGCATCGTCATCTTCCGTCAATCCCGACCAGCGGTGGACCTTGCCGCTACGGTTGCGCCACGGCGTCAGTTCGATCGCCTTGATGGACGGCGACACTTCCCTGCGCAGTGAGCCGACCCACAGTTCCTCCTGCGCTGCCAGCTCGTTCAGGGCATCGTGCAGGTGCTGCTTGGCGTCCGCGGCATGCAGAAAGCGCGCGAGTTGCGCGTGACGCTGCCGTGACTCCTCATCCAGCCGCAACGACTCGATCCGGGCGGCGGGCGCGAGGCTGGCGGCTGCCAACAGTCGGTCCACGAACCGCCGGGAGTCGTTCAGTGCCGCCTTATGGTCGAATCCCTCGACGCCGCCGCGAATCGGCCAGAGACCGATCAGGTTCAGATATGCGCCCGGCGGCTGTTCGCCGACGGCGACGCGACACAGGTAATCGAACGCCGTCCAGGGCGAAACGGCATCTCGGCCACCCGCGCCACGTCTCGCCGCCCTGAGCGCGTCCTCCGCGTAGCGGCGCGCCGCCGCCGACTTGCGCTTGGTGATCGCCGCGGCCGCAAGGCTCCACGCCGCCCGAAACAGACCGGCCTCGTCGACCTCCCGCCCGGCGCTGTAGATGCCGTCCATACCGGCGCCGGCGCGACCGGTATCGACCAGCAGCACCATGGCGTCGCCCTTGCCTTCGCGCAGCTCGACCGCCCGGTCGGCAGTGAGCGTGCGCAAGCCGTCCTCCTCGCGATCGGTGACCCGCCACACCACCCACCCTTCGGGCTCGAAGCCGGCGTCCGCGGCGAGCCGCTCGACTACGTCCGGGGTCAGGCAGCGGACGTAGGCGATGGCGCCCGGTTGCGGCTCGCCAAGCGCACGGGCCAACGCCTGTGCCAGAAGCGGGCCATGCAGGGTGGTTCCTGCCACGTCAGATCTCCTTCGGCGCGAAGCGAGGCTGCAGCCGTTTCATGGCTTCAGCGTCGTTCACGCCTACCAGGAGTCCAAGATCGCGCAGCCGTCGTTCCAGGAACCGGCGATTCTGTTGCAGCAACTCGTTGGAGATGGCCGTCCCGGAAGGAGCGGTATCGACGTGAAATCCGTAGCGCTCGCGAATTCGGCGCAGAAATTTCATCAGCGACAGGGCGCGCAGTCCCAGTCCGGCGTTGCCGCTGCGCAGCAGGTGCAGATGCACCAGATAGTCCAGCGCCGAGTCGCCCATGACCAGCGCGCGGACGTCGCGCCGGCGCCGGCCGGAGCCGGCGGTACTTGCGCCGCGGGTGGTGACGCGCTTGAGCGCCAGGGCGTTCGGCCGCCCGACTTGCAGCGTCGAGTCCACCATCCCGATCAGATTGCCGCGTAGTCCCATGAGTGGCGTCACGGCAGCGGCGAGGCGACGGATCGGGTTGGGCTCACTCTCTTCGTCACGCAGCACCTCAGCCGCGGCCGGGTAATCGGCCTCCAACTGCTCGGCAAGTGTCTCGCTATGATCGTCCATCTGTCGATGGATGAACGGAGCTTCGTCGTGGCGTCCATGCAACAGGTCTCCGAGCAATTTGAGCCACTCGGTAGCGTACGGCCGCGTCGAGATGTCCCGCGTAGCTACCCGTTTGTTGGACCTGGCCACGTAGTCGAGCAGCCGCAACGTGGTCAGGACGACCGGGACGCGCTCCACGCGGCGCATCAGGTCGTCCATCGATCGTTCGGCCAGCCCTCGCAGCCGCGTGTCGACGCCGTTGGAACAGTCTACGAAGATGCTCGCCGGCTGCTGGTCGCGCCGAGATGGAACGGCGCCGTTGTCGGACCAGGCGAACAGCATCTCGACTACGCTGGTGAGGATCGCCGTCATGCCGATCGAGATGCATGCCTCCAGCATGTCGATGAAGGCATGGCGCGGGGCCTCGGTTGCGTACGCGCGGACGAATCGGCGGATGTCTTCGGAGAAATATTCCGCTGCATGCTCCGCAATCGGCCGCTGATTGGAGATCTTCGCCGTTTCGCTGCCGCGCGGCCGGTCCGGGGCCTCACCCAACCGCTGCGCAAGTCGAATCATCAGGAGCTGATCCAGACCGACCGACTCGTCGGTTTCGTCGAAGCGGTCCGAAGCGCGGTCA
The DNA here is from genome assembly GCA_965203515.1 of Spirochaetia bacterium. Classification (GTDB taxonomy): domain Bacteria; phylum Spirochaetota; class Spirochaetia; order SZUA-6; family Bin103; genus CATQHW01. The sequence continues at coordinate 696,402 of OZ241907.1, read as the reverse complement.
GTAAGGGACCCGCCGCGGTGGCCGATGCCCGGACTGAAGGCGCGCAGCAGGACGTTGTGCTCGAAGCCGCGCGCGACGGCAAACCACGTCTGATTCCCTTCGGCACTCGGCTCTACGTGCCCGCCCTTCTGATCGGCCAGCATCGCCACGATCATCTCCGGCACATAGCGGAGGGCGGTCACACTTTCCGGCAGATCGATCCAACTCGCCAAGTAGTGGGCCGGCGCGACGCGCTGAATCTGCTTGTCCCTGCCGAGATCCCGCTTGACGTTTTCCAGAGCGAAGCAGAGCAGCAGGTCGCCAAGTACCGCCCGTTCCGCCGCGCCGTCGAACCCGTGCAGGTCCGTCGTCGAAGCCAGCGATGTGGCGACCCGGTCGACGGTGGCCTTCCTTCGCCGTTCGGGCCGTGTGCCGTCTTCCGGAACGAACGTGTCAAGGAATTTCCCTCTGCCCCGCCGCTGTCCGAAGCGGAACATGTAGAGCACCGCCGGCAACACTGCGGACAGATCGAAGGCATTGGAGGAAATCGGCAGCACCTTGTCGTATCGTGCCGACCAGATTTCGTCGGCCATGTTCGCCGGTAGTGCTTTGCGGAAGATGTCGCGGGCGCTATTCGGCATCGGACGATCTCAATTCGAGCGGCGTAATCGCCAGACGCTGCCGCGGACCGACGGCAGCGTCATCATCGAGGTCGGCGGAAAGCTCATAGATCGTATTCTCGCTCATCGGGTTCCACGACATCATGCGGCGTTCGTCTTCGCGCACCAGGCGCTGCACGAAGATGGCAAGCTGAGCGAAGGTGTCGTCGGTGGCTATGTCCCCCAACTGATAGCCTTCCTCCATCTCCAGCAGCAGGGAGAACAGATCGTAGCCGAGGCGCAGACGCTCCTCGCGCCCGTCACGATAGCGATAGATCAGAACTGCCTGACGGTGCAGGAGATCCAGGTCGCGGGAGGCCGGGACTTCGGGCTGCAATCGGAAAGCAGCGGGCGACTTTTCCACCCAGAACGCGGTATCTATGGGAGTTCGCGGCGTGATCAGCAGCGGCACGGCATCGCGCGCGTCCAGCGCTTGCGGCGGCAGAGCTCCGAGCCGCGAAATGCCGCCGCACAATCGCCGGGCCAGCTTGCCGCGCGCAACGTCGTCGGCGATGGCCACGGCCCGGAACTCACGCAGGTGTCGCCCCTGAGCCAGCCCCAACGATTCGGGGTCTCCGGCCACCTGCGCGATCTCTGCGGAGGTCCACTCGAAGTACGCGCGGCGCCGCTCCGAAGCCAGTTGCGCGTGGCGTTCCTCTTGGGCGGAGGCATCCGAGCGTCTTGGCGCGACGCTGTCTCCGGCGTCCTCCGGCGGGTGCAGCAGCACGCGGTCGATGTGCGGATGCGCATCGAGGGCGGGATCGAAGCGGATCAATTCACGCAGCACGTCGCCCTGACGGCCACGCGACCCGGCGTCGAAGGCACGGTCCCAGTACGGCAACGCCTCGTCCTGCTCCGCAGCGTGGTAGTCGTTGCAGTACTGCAGGCCGAACAGGATGTAGACCAGTGCGGCGCGCAGCTCGCGTACGGTGACGTGCGTTTCGCCGCGCAGATGAACGGCCTGCAGCGCCTCGAACAACCGCTGCCGAGCACGGGTACGTACGTCGTCGTCGGCAAGACCGCCGGGGCCAAAGCTGCGTGCCGCGCGAAAGACCGCGCAACGGTCCTGAGCCGAACAGGTCCGACACGGCGCCCAGGTGGCCGCCGCTCGTTCACCGCCGTAGAGGCCGTCCACCAAGTCATTGAGAAAGCGGGTGTCGATGCTCGTTCCGTCCGCCGCTATGCCGCCGACGAGCGAACGTTGGTTCAGGTTGACGAACCGCACGTGAGAATCCGGCTTCCCTTGATCTTCGAGAAAGTCGGCGAGCGCCTGCGTCAACGGCGTCCGCCCATCATGACCGCGTTCCGCATCGTCGATCCACTCCAACAGCCGGCCGTCGTTGATCGCCAGCAGATGAGCTCGGTCCTCGCCCGGGCGACCGTGCTGAAACGGTTCGAGTATATCTTCCAGCAGTTGATGCGCCGAGCGGCCTTCCCACGCCGCCGAACCGTCCAGATTCATGCGCACGGTCAAGCCGTCATCGGTCTGACCGTTCACGATGCGGGCGGCGGAGCGGTGGTCGCCGAGCCCCAGACGTTGGGCGAGCCGTTGGAGGATGGCGGTCTTGCCGTCGCCGGCATTTCCGCACAGGACTACCAGGCTGACGCGCCGTTTTCGAAGGTCGTCGTACAGCGTCCGCTCCAGTTCCGTATCGACGTAGGTGCGGGCGGCGAAGTCGGTATCCAGCCCGCGCGTCTCGCGATTGCCCCACCGTGAACCGGGGTAGGATTGCAGCAACGACTTCAGCCACTCGACTTCGTTCTCATGCCGTTCCAGCGGTTCCGATCCTTCGGTCTCCTGCGTGCCGTCCTGCTCCCGTGACACCGACCGGCCTTCGCCGTGCGCGGAGTCCAAGGCGCTGAGCGCTTCTGTGGCGGTGGCATAGCGCCGGCTGCGGTCGGTCGCCGTCGCCCGGTCCAGGAATTCAGCCAGCACCGGGTACTGCTCACGCGGTATACCTTCCCAGTTCAGCCCGCGTTCCTTGGCGCGCACGCCCTGGTATTGGAACGGTTCCTTGGCGAACAGGACGAAGAAGATGCTCGCCGCCAGCGCGTAGAGGTCGTCGGACGGCGCAGCCGGCAGACCCTCCTGACAGGAAGACGAGCAGTACGGAACGGTGCCCGGCGTCGCCAGCGGCTGATCGACCCTGGTCACGCAGTCGTAGTCGGTCAGCACCACGTCGGCGCCCGACAGGATCAGGTTGCGGGGGCTGATGTCGCCATGCACCAGGCCGTTGCGGTGCAACTCGCCGAGCGCCGCGCACGCCGCCCGCAACCAGCGCAGCGCCAACGCCTCGTCGGACGCTTCCTGCGAATCCTCGGCAAGCTCGCTGAGCAGTCCGGCGAACCCGGCAAGCGAATCGCCTTCGATCCAGGTCAGCAGCGCCGCGAAGCCATTATCTCGCCACTGCGAATCGACTTGGTAGATCATCGACAGCCACGACGAGCGATGCAGATGCGACCGGACCAGTCGGTGGGCGCGCAGCACCCGTTCGCCCGTTGCCTGGTCATGGACCACCTTGGCCACGTAGGTGCCCAGGTCCTCCTTCGTGTCGCGGTCGATCTCCACCACCTTGAAGGTGGTCCCAACGCCGCCTGAACCGAGACGGGCGACGATGCGATAGTCGCTTCCGGCGAACCGGACGACCTGATCCTCGGTCCAGAACCGCGCGGGCGGCGGCGGTGGCGGCGGAACCGACTCGCCCAGCAGTGCCGACAGCGCCCGGTCCAGGTTCGGCAGCTCGGCTCGTGCGGGCGGCTCCTGCGCGGTGCCGCCGTCCAGGATTCGGATGACTGCGTGGCTGTCGTCGCCTCCGGCGAACAGCGCCCGCAGGGAAGCGCACAGCGAGTAAACGTCCGATCGACGGTCCGCGGCGCCGCGGCCTTGGGAGCGGACCTCCGGCGCCACCGATTCGTCCCACTCCGCGTTCGAACCGGCTGATGCCACGGTCACTTCCGTCGGAATCCGCGCGTATTCGAAGCCGGTCAGAATCGGGGAATTATCGTGCCGCACCAGTACCGTTCGGGGCGTCAGGTTGCGATGTAACATCGGTTCGTCGTCCGCGGTCGCCGCGTGCAGCTCGCGCACCGCACGAACGGCGTCGCGGGCAAAGCTGAATCGGGCTTCGAGGCTCCACGAATCGTCCTCGGCCCGGTCCACGATCGACGGGGCTGCCGGATCGGCCACCGTAAAGAACTTCATCTCCTCCGGATAACCCGGCGCATCCTGGAACGAGTCGACGATGCGCGGCGCCCAGTCGTACTGTTGTAGTCGGTTGATCGCGGCGAATCCGCGCCGCGCCCGCTGTTCCGCGTTCGACACGTCGCCCGCCGACAAGTCCGACAAGTCGTAGAGATGCAACAGCACGCGCTCCTGCCGGGTAGCGTGGATGCCCCGATAGATTCGATGGAATCGTTCTGTCGGGTCGGTCTGCAGCTCCAGGCGCGCGTAACCGCCCAGCCGCCGCAACTCACCGTCCAGGGAAACCGCGCTCCTCGGCTCCAGCATGCGGGACGCCGCCCCGATCTGCTGCGCGGTCAGCACCGAGGCATCGGCGCCGACCGCACCCCGCCACGTCTTGAACGTATGAAAGCGAACACCCCTAACGACTTCGGGCAGCCGCTGGACTTTGGTCGCGTCTTCGGTGACGAGAAACACGCCGGCCACGTGCGGAAGATGTTCCATCTTCGCGCGCAGCATGGTGCCGACCTTCTTCGCCTTGGCCGTCACGCGGTCGGCTTCCTGAGCGACGCGGTCGCCGTTCTTCCGCACCCACGCCGCCGACCAGTGCTTGACTTCGATCACGCGGACGCCCGGCGGGCCGATCGCCACGATGTCGATTTCGTCAGATTGGAGCCGATGGGTCGTGGACAGCGTAAGGTTCGTCAGGAGCACCCAGACGTCATCGCCCCCGTGACCTATGAGGCCGGCCTTGAGCCGTTCGATGGCCCTGCGTTCGCTCTCGTTGACGGCCGGCCCGCAGGGTATGACGGTGACCCTATCCACCATCAGAGCAGGCGTTCGGTGCCGGCGTCGATCCGGTCCCGGTCGAGACGAAGGCCCAGGCCGGGTTCGGCGCTCAGGGTCACGTGGCCGTCCCGCACGACCAGCGGCGCGCCGATCAGACCGCCGGCGGCGCGCGTCCGGTCGCCGCGCTCGCCCGGCGCCCACGTCAGAAACATGGCGTTGCGCAGGGCGCCCATGAGTCCCGCCGCGGCGAAGCCGCCGTTGCCGTCGTCGGGGTCGATCTCGCAATTGACCCCGAACGCCTCGGCCGCGCGGGCGATCTTCAACGCTGCCGTGATGCCGCCGGCCGCCGGCACGCGGACGCGGATCAGGTCGGCCGACTGACGGCTCAGGTGCCCGGCCGCCTGCCGGCCGGCGTCGGGGCCGCTCACGGTCACCAGCACCGCCGTATCGAGGTCGGCGGCAAGCCGGCGCAACGCCTCCGCGTCGGCGCCCGGCAACGGGTCCTCGAACCACGTGTAGCCGGCCTCGTCGAGCGCGCGGCCGACCGCCAACGCCTCCAGCCCGCCGGCAGGAGCGCCGCGATAGAGCAGCGGGTAATCCGGCGCCACCGCTTCCCGCACGGCTCGCACCGCCTCCCGCACGCGGTTCCGCACCCCGGCCGGCGCCTTGACGCCGATCGCGGTCGCCGCGCCCGCCACCCGGTAGCCGCGGAAGCCGTCGCGCTCAGCGGCCGATGCCTCAGCAGCCGCTGCCTCGGCGGCCGACGCATCGCCGGCGTCCGCGGCCGCCTGGCCGGCCAAACAGACCGGCACCCGCGTGCGGAAGCCGCCGATCGCCCGGTACAGGGGCAGCCCGAGCGCCTTCGACCAGAGGTCCCAGAGCGCGGCGTCCGCGCCGGCGAGGCATGCCGGATCGCTCCCGGCCGCGGCGGCGCGCAGGTCGCGCCCGATGCGCTCGCGGTCGGCGAGCGGGCGCCCGACCAACGCCGCGCGCATCCGCTCGACGGTCGCCGCCGGCGGCAGCCGGTGCGGGGCGATCAGCGCCTCGCCCTCGACCCCCTCGCCTGCCCCCCCGGCGGCGATCCGCACCACGCCGGCCGGCGCGTGCACCTGCAGCCCGGCGATCGTCCACTCCGCCGGCCCGGCTCGGTCGTCCGCCATCACACCACCTCCACCGCTTCCGACTCGATCCGCTCCCAGTCCGGCTCCGGCACCGGCAGGTCCCCGCACTGGATGCGCAGATGGCCGTCGTCGATCACGCGGATCCCCTGGAACGTGAGCGTCGCCGGGTCCTGCGGCGGCGGCAGCGCCCCCTCCGATCCGTACTCGTACAGCGGGTCGTTGTGGATCGCCAGCACCACGTGCGCGTTGCCGCCGTGCACGTCGAGCCCGAAGGTCTCGGCGAGCTGCGCCAGCTTGATCTGCCCGGTGATGCCGACGGCGCGCTGGCGCACGATGTCGGTCGCCTGCATGGCGATGAAGGCGGAGGCGTTGAACGGCTGCCCGGCCAGCGACCCGATCCACTCCATGGCCATAACCGGCAGGTCGAGCGCCGCGCACAGCTTCCTGAGGCCCATGAGGTCGAAGTCCTGCAGCGGCTCCTCGATCCAGGCGTAACCGAGCCGCTCCATCTCGCGGCCGATCCTGATCGCCTCGTCGCAGGTGTAGTGCTCGACCGCGTCGTGGATCAGGATGAAGTCGTCTCCCATCGCCTCCCGCAACGCCCGAAACAGCTCGGTATTGCCGGCGACGCCGCGATAGGAGTGGTCCTTGCCGCCCTTGAATCCCTCCTCGCGCGCGCGCGCGGCGTCGGCGACATAGTCGTCGACGGTCCGGCCGCCGATGTTCCGATACGCCGGCAGCGAGTCGCGGGCGCCGCCCAGCAGCCGGTACAGCGGCAGGCGAGCGTGGCGGCTGGCAAGGTCCCAGAGCATTTCGTCCACGGTCTGGACGAGGCCGCGGCCGGTGTACATGAACCGCTGCGTGTACCAGAGACGCTGCCAGATGCGCTCGCGGTCGAAGGCGTCGATGCCGGTCAGCAGATGCGCGATCTTCACGCGGAACTCCCGCGCCTGCCAGGCGAGCTCGGCCGCGCTGAAGCCGGTGGCGTAGGTCGCGTGCGCGTCGAGATCGCCGTCGGTGACGAGGCGCAGGATCAGGTCATAGGCCGGCAGCCGTTCCCGGAACTCCGCAATACCGCCGTCGGCGCCGATCCCTTCGCCGTGCGTGAACAGCCCGGACAGCCCCGGCGGCGCCAGCTCCATGCCGCCGCGCCCGATCGCGGCGCGTTCCCGCTCGCCGGCCGCGACGACGTAGAGCTTGACCTCCTTGATCAACACGACGGCCTCCTGCGGCTCACCGTGCGGGTATGGACCGCCGCGTGTCAAAGGCGGCTATGCTTGAAGCGCCATGGAACGAATCGAATACGAGCGCCGCCGGCTGGGACGCACCGGGCTGCAGGTGCCGGTGCTGGGCATCGGCGGCGCACAGCTCGGCCGCCGGGACGGCCGCCACGACGAGCGGTTGGGCGTCGACACGGTGCTGGCCGCGCTGGAGGCCGGCATCGACCTGATCGACACCTCGGCCGCCTACATCGGCGGCGAGAGCGAGCGGTACATCGGCATCGCGCTGCAGGAATGGTACCGCCGCGGCAACCGGCGCGAGGACCTGATCATCGAGAGCAAGGCCGGCTCACGCCAGCGGCCGCACGACTACTCCCATGACGCCATCATGGCCAGCACCGAGCTGAGCCTGCGCGCGCTGCAGACCGACTATCTCGACGTGATGCTGGTCCACGACCCGGAGGAGATCGAGCCGGTGCTGGCGCCGCACGCGGCGCGCGACGCGCTGCTGCGGCTCAAGGAGCAGGGGGTGATCCGGCACCTCGGTCTGGGCTGCCGGCCGCACGCGCATCACCGGGCGTGCATCGCTACGGGCGACTTCGAGGTGTCGCTCACCTTTCGCGACTACAACCTGATCGAGCGCTCCGCGCTGGCCGGCGTGCTGGAGCCGGCCGCGGCCGCCGACGTGGGCGTGTTCAACGCGTCGATCATGCTGAACGGTCTGCTGGGCGGCGAAGACCCGATCGCGGTGGCGGCGCGCGACGCCGGCGTAGCGCCGGACCGGGTGGAGATGACCGCGGAGCTGCGCCGCGCCAAGCGGACGTATGACTGGTGCGCGGCGCGCGGCCTCGACCTGCACGTCCTCAACCTGCACTTCTGCCTGCGTGAGACGCGCTTCGCCTCCGTCCTGCTCGGCTTCTCCACGCCGGAGCGGGTCGCGCAGAACGTCGCCGCCTACCGGCAGGAAGTCGATCCGGCCGTCTGGGACGAGCTGGACCATGACTTCGCGGACTTCGCGCGGAGCGGGTGAGGGAGACGATGAACGGAGACAGGAAACGGGAGAAGCTGCGGGTCGCGGTGGTCGGCGGCTGCGGCGACTGGGGCCGCCGGTATACCAGGGCCTACGCCCAGCACCCGGAAGCGGAGCTGGTCGCCCTGGTCGACACCGCGCGCGCGCGGCGCGCCGTGTTTGCGGAGCGTTACGGGATCACCCGCCAGTTCGATACGGTCGAGGAGCTGCTGGCATGGCAGGTGCCGGACGTGGTCGCCAACGTCCTGCCGGTCAGCGCCGCGCGCGACGCCGTGATCGCGTGCGCGGAGGCGGGCGTCAAGGGGATCTCCTGCGAAAAGCCGATCGCCGCGCGGCTGGCCGACGCCGATGCGATGGTCGCCGCCTGCGAGGCGCGGGGAGCGGCGTTCGCCTGCGGCACCGCGTGGTGGGAGGTGCACAACGTGGCCAAGATCGGCGCCTGGGTGCGCGACGGCGCCATCGGCCGGCTCACCGGCGCGGCCATCGATGGGTTCCTGGCGCAGGGCGATCAGGTGTCCGGTCTGGGCTGCGTGATCCTCAACTTCCTGCGCTTCGCCACCGGCGACGAGGTCGCGTGGGCGGAGGGCTGGACCGTGCCGGAAGCGGCGGCAGCGAGCGATGACGACTGCGCCGCGTACGGCGCGCTCGGCATGACCGGCGGCTACGTCTGCACGGCCGCGCGCGAGGCGCCGGCCGAAGGGGCGCACAAGGTGGCGCTGTTCGGGGAGGATGGGGCGGTCTACCTGGCCGGCGAGGCCGGCACCGTGCTGCTCAAGGGAACCGGAACGCGCGCCCGCCCGGTGCGGCCCGCGTTCCTGGAGGAGCCGACCGACGACGAACGGCTCGGCGGCCCGTTCCTGGGCGTGGTCGACAGCCTGATGGAGGCGGTGCGGGACGGCCGCCCGGCGCCGTGCAGCGGCCACGACTACCGGCAGGTGCTGGAGGCGGCGGCGGCGATCAAGCTCTCCGCTCGCAACGGGCACCGCCGGATCGCGTTGCCGTTGGCCGACCGCTCCGCGACCGTCATGCCGATGCCGTACCGCTGGCACGGCGGCGACGTGACCGGCTGGGCGGTCATCAATCGCGGCGAGCCGGCGCCCCTGGAACCGGAGCGCTGAAGACGCGGCTTATTCGCTCACCAAGTGGACCATGCCCTGGAACTCCAGCACGGTGGCGCCGCCGTCCTCGCGGGCGAGCTCGATGCGCGAGTGACCCTGCGCGGATGAGCGGCCCGGGCGGACGACGCCATCGGTGAAGCAGCCGACCACCTCGCCCAGAAACAGGTCGTGCGAGCCGAGGCTCACCACCTCGCGCACCTTGCACTCGTAGCTGATCGGGCATTCGGCGATATGGGGCGACTTGATGCGCTTGCCGGGCAGCGGCGTCAGCCCGGTCTCCTTGAACTTGTCGACCGTGGCGTCCTTGGCGCGCGACAGCCGGCCGCCACAGGCGGACACCGCCTCACGCAGCCGGTCCGTGGGCACGTTCAACGCGAAGTCGCCGGCGCGGCGCAGCAACTCGTGCGTGCCCCGCTTGAAGTAGTCCCCGGTGATCTCCTGGACGCTCACCGCCACGCCGAGCAGGAACGGCAGCCGGTTCAGCCAGCCCCAGCCGACCGACGGCATGATGTTCGGGATGCCGGTCTCCTCGTCCAGGACGCTGATCAACGCGGGCGTGACCGGCAGGAATCCCGGCGTGTCGAACTCCCGCCCCCGCGGCGGAATCGAGCGGTCGTGCGGCGTGTAGACTTTGGCCATATCCGTATCATCGACCTTCCGTTCGACGGCTCGATCCGTCGTCATCTAATCTGATCCTATCATGGTGAAGACCCTGATACGCGGCCGGCTGCTGGTCCGGAGCGCTGCCGCCGAGCCCCGCGCCGACGCTGCGCTGCTGGTCGAAGACGGCGCGATCACGGCGGTGGGCGACGAGGCGCTGCAGCGCGCCGACGGGGCGACGCGGCGGCTCGACTTCCCGGAGCAGGTGATCGCCCCCGGCCTGATCGACAGCCACGTGCATCTGATGTGGAGCGGGAATCCGGCCCGGAACGGGATCGACCCGCTGTACGCGGCGATCGGCCAGCCGCCCGCCGCGCTCACGGTCCAAACGGTGACCAACCTGCGCGCGGCGCTCAGCCGCGGCATCACCACCGTCCGCGACTGCGGCGGTCTGGCGGACGTGATCATCCCGGTCGCCCGCGCCGTGCGCGACGGTCTGCTGGCGGCGCCGCGAATCGTCACCGGCGGTGCGCCGATCACCTGCACCGGCGGCCACTGCTGGTTCCTGGAGAACGAGGCCGACGGCGAGGACGCCGTGCGCCGCGCGGTGCGCCGCATGCACAAGGCGGGCGCCGACTTCATCAAGGTGATGGCGACCGGCGGCGGCACCCGCGGCAGCAATCCCCGCGCCGCGCAATTCGGACCGGCCGAGCTCGAAGCGATCACCCAGGACGCCCATCGTCTCGGCCTGCGCGCCAGCGCCCACGCGCACGGCACCGAAGGCATCGAACGTTGCGTCGCCGCCGGCTTCGACGGCATCGAACACTGCACCTGGCTGGCGCGCGACGGCGACGGCGAGGACTACCGGCCCGCGACCGTCGAACGGATCCGCGACCGGCGCATCTTCATCTGCAAGACGATCGCCGGCTTCGAGCGCTGGCCCCTGGAGGAGATCGAGGCGGCCGGCGAGCGCCATCCCGGATGGCGGAAGTTCGCCACGTTCCGGGACATGCTCGCCGCCGGCGTGACCGTGATCGCCGGCACCGACGCCGGCATTACCGACACCAATTTCGTCGATCTTGCCCGCACCCTGGAGACGATGGTCGGGCTGGGCGGCATGTCTCCGGCGGCGGCGCTGCGGTCCGCCACCGCCACCGCCGCCGAAGCGCTGGCCCTGGACGACAAGATCGGCACGCTGGAGGCCGGCAAGCGGGCCGACTGCATCCTGCTCGACGGCAATCCGCTCGAAGACGTGCGCGCGCTCCGCTCCGTGCGCGCCGTGATCCGCGACGGAGCGGTGGTCGCCCGCGACGGCTACGTGCTGGCGGCGCCGCGTACCTGAGCGCACCGCACCGGCGCGGTTGTCGAGCCGGCGGCCATCCTGCATAGTCCCGTCGCCATGAGCGCCGCATTGCACCTCAACCTGTCCTGCGGGCAGACCGACCTTCACCCGGCCGCGCGCCAGGCGATGGGCCAGCCCCTGCCCAACCCGATCTACTACCCGCCCTTCTATGACGTCGAAGGCGATTGCGTGGCGATGCTGCGCGAGATACTGCATACCGGCGGCGACGTGCTGCTGCCGGTCGGCTCGGCGACCTACGGCGAGGAGGCGGCGTTCAACACGTTCCTGGAACGCGGCGACGTCTGCGTGACGGTCAACACCGGGATGTTCGGGCAGGTGCTGACCGACTTGGTCACCGTCGTCGGCGCGACCGCCGCGCAGGTCAAGCTGCCGCCCGGCACCGCGGTCACGGTCGACCGGGCGCGGGAGGCGCTACGCGACCGCCCGGACGCCAAGATGTTCGCCGTGGTCCATCTGGAGACCACGGCCGGCACCGTCAACCCGGTACGGGAGATCGGCGCGATGATCCGCGAGGAGTTTCCGCACGTCCTCTATCTGGTCGACGCCGTATCGTCCCTCACCTCCGAACCGCTGCGCATCGACGACTGGGGCATCGACGTCTGCTGCACCAGCAGCCAGAAATGCGTCAACGCTCCCCAGGGGATCGCCATCGTGGCCGTGGGACCGCGCGCATGGCAGGCCGCCGAGCGGCGATCGAGCCCGATTCCCGGCCTGTGCCTCGACCTGGAGACCTGGAGGCGCTGGCATCACGGCGTGCGGCAGGCACGGGAGCAGACGCACGGCGAAACGGCCGAATCGCCGTCCGCGAACGGCGAATCGACCGATGACGGCGGCGCCGTCGATACGTCGGTGACCGCCTACAAGGCCGCGCACGGCCCGTCGCAGTCGTACTCGCTGCTGCTGGCGCTGCGGGGAGCGTTGCGAGAGATCGTGCAGGAAGGCCCTGACCGCGTGATCGCCCGCCACGCCGCCGCCGGCCGGGCACTGCGCGCCGGCGTGCGCGCCATGGGACTGCGGGTCCTGGCCGACGAACGGATCGCCGCGTCCTGCTCGACCTGCGTGGTGATGCCAGGCGACTCGTTCCCGACGCAGGAGTACATGCGAACCGTGTGGCGCGAGCACGGCATCGCCACCGCCGGCGGCTCCCAGGAGGTGCGCGAGATGGGGTACGCCGGCAGCCGAGTCGGTCTGATGGGCTTCGTGGCCAACCTCGACTCGGTCTGCGCCCTGCTCAACGCGATGGAGCAGGTGCTGCCGCGCTACGGCGTGACGGTGACGCCCGGCGTCGCCGTGAGCGCCGCGCAGGCGGCCGCTTCCCCCGCCGCGAACGCCGCCGCCCCTGCCTGAGGCAAGCGAGCCGCTCCCTGCGATCGGTCAATCCTCGGGTCGAGGCGGTACCGCGCTCCGGTATCCGCGCCATACTCGACGTGGCGCAACGGCCCGGCGTCATCCATCTGGAGGTCGGCCAGCCCGACTTCCCCACGCCCGCGCACGTCTGCGCCGCGGCCGCCCGCGCCGCCGAGGCCGGCAAGACCGGCTACACGCCGAACGCCGGCCTGCCCGAGTTGCGCGAGGCGCTCCGCGTCATGCTGCGGGAGGAGCAGGGGATCGCCGTCACGACCGAGCAGATCATGATCACCATCGGCGCGATGGGCGCCCTGTACGCCAGCCAGCAGAGCGTGCTGGAGCCGGGCGACCAGCTCCTGGTGCCGGACCCCGGCTATCCCAACTACCGGATGGCCGCCGAGCTGTGCGGCGCCGCGGCGGTGCCCTACCCGCTGGTCGCCGCCGACGGCTACCAACCGGACCTCGACGCGCTGGCCGCCGCCGTGTCGCCGCGCACGAAGGCGATCATGGTCGCCAGCCCGTCGAACCCGACCGGGGCCGTCATGCGCCGCGACCGGCTGGAACGGATCGTCGAGCTTGCCGAACGGCACGATCTCTATCTGATCTCCGACGAGTGCTACGAAAAGATCGTCTTCGACGGCCGGCACGTCAGCCCCGCCGGCCTTGCCGCCGGCCTCGGCGCCGGCGATCGCTGCTTCACGGTCGGCAGCTTCTCCAAGAGCTATGCCATGACCGGCTGGCGGGTCGGCTACGTCGCCTGCCCCAAGCCGATCGCGCCGCTGCTGGTGAAGCTCCAGGAGGCGACCGTGGCGTGCGCTCCCGTGCTCTCCCAGCACGCGGCGCTGGCGGCGCTCACCGGGCCGCAGGACTGCGTCGCCGCCATGGTCCGCGCCTACCGCGAGCGGCGCGATCTGGCCTGCGGCCTGCTGGCACGCGCCGGCCTCAGCAGCTATCGGCCGGCCGGGGCCTTCTACCTGCTGGTCGACCTGCCCGGCCGGATCGACGACACCTACGCCTACGCTCGCCGCCTGCTCCAGGAGGCCGACGTAGCGGTCGCCCCCGGCCAGACCTTCGGCGCCGGCGGCCAGGGCCGCGTGCGCATCTCCCTGGCCAGCGCCCCGGACCAGCTCCGCGAAGGCCTGCGGCGCCTCATCGCCTTCGCCGCCGATTGAAGCGCGAGCGCCGTTCGGGTCCCGATCATTCCTTGGCGTAGCCGTCCGGGCCGATGCGGTCCACGGGGATCGGCCGGAAGCCCATGGCGAAGGCCGGCGAGTCGGCGCGCAGCGTGAAGTCTCCGGCCGCCGGGGCGACGAACAGCGGATCGGCGATCACGCTGTGGCGGTCGAAGCCGGCGTCCCGCCAGCGCTGCAGGCTGCCGAGCGGCGTGACGTCGATCTCCGGCGACTCCAGGTCGAGCGAGCCGCCGCAAAAGTGGTACACGTTGTGGTCGCACTCGCGCAGTATCTCCGGATACCAGCGCCGCGGACGGCACCAGATCACCGCCGACGTGCGCTCCGACCACGCCACGACGTTGCGGCGGAAGATGTTGTCGCGCAGCGTCCGGCTCTGCAGGTCGCTGAAGATCGGCGCCAGCGAAAGCTGCCGGCGCTGGCCGTCGACCAGGATGTTGTTCTCCACCAGGTTGCCCCACCCGCCGTGCATGTTCACGCCGCCGACCACGTTGCCGACGATGATGTTGCCGTGGATGGTGACCCCCGAGCACCAGTCGTCGAGATAGATACCCCACGAGTAGACCGGCGTCACGAACCGGCCGCGGTCGTCGACCTTGAGCCCGACCGAGTTGACGATGCGGTTGTAGCGCACGACGTTGCCGGTCGGCTTGCGGTCGCCGCCGTAGATCTCGATCGCACCGGTGTCGCTGGTCGCCAGGTTGAGGTCGGCGATGTCGTTGTATTCGATCACGTTCTGATGCGCGGAGTGACCGCCGCCCGACTTGAGCGAGATGGCGTAGCGCGGCATGCGGCGGATGCGGTTGCAGGCGATGCGATTGCGGCTCGACGCGTTGCCGTAGACGCCGGCGACGTGCGCGTACACGCGGCCGCAGTCGGCGATGTCGTTGGCGACGATCTCGTTCTCGAACGGCTGGCTGTAGTCGTCGCCGAACAGCTCCACGCCGCCCTGTCCCAGATCGTGCATGGTGCAGCGCTCGACGCGGTTGTGGTGGCTGCGGTTCACCATCCGCACCCCCCAGCCGTTGACGCACTCGAAGCGGCAGCCGACCACCGAGCAGTACTCGGCCCGGTCGAGCTCGATCGCGCCGTCCTGCGCGGCCGGGTCGGGGGCGACGCCGTAATCGGTGTCGGCGATCACCAGATCGCGCAGCTCGACGTGGCTGCCGGAGATGCGCACCGCGGTCTTCAGCAGGCCGGCGACCGCCCCGTCGATGCGCTCCGTGCCGGCCGGGGCGAGGTAGCGGATCGTGCCGCTCGCCGCGTCCAGGTGCCACTCTCCCGGATCGGTGAGCGCGCCGCGCACGCCGGAGATGGAGTACCGGTTGCCCGGCCGCACGTCGTTGTAGGACTCGAAGTGGACGGTGCGCGACGCGGCGTCGTACCGCTTCACCGGCTGGATCAGGTTGTTCCAGCCCCAGGCGGAGAAGATGTCGATCTCCGCCCCCTCCCAATCGGTCCAGGCGGGGACGTCGTCGGGCGCCATGGTGACCAGACCCGGCCGACCGCCCGGCTCGGCGCGGGGCGCGCCGCTCGGCTCCACGTCGGCGATGCCGACGCCGGGGCTGGCGCTCGAAAACGCCTCGGCCTGCAGCACCAGATAATCGGTACCGGACGCCGGCGGATCGACCTCGTAGGCGCGCGGGTGCCAGATCGTCAGGCGGATGCGCTCGGCCGGGTCCCAATCGCGGTCGCTGCAGAGCACCGCGGCGTCGAAGTCGATCTGGCCCCCGGAGATGTTCTCCCAGTACAGGTCGCGCTCGCCTTCCTCCAGCCGGATCTCGCCGGCCGCCACGTACGGGAACGCCTCGTGCGTGCCCGAGCGCCAATCCGGGGTGACGGCCAAGTCGGCCAGCTTCACCCGTTCGCCGCCGCGCGCGCCGAACACGGACGCGATGGCGGGATGGGTGGTGCTCTCGTCCTTGACGTAGCAGATCCAGACTTGGTAGGTCGCCGTCGCCGGCACCCGCACGCGCCACTGCAGATAGTCGCCGGCGCGGCGGACGCGGCTGACCGGCTGCTCGAAGCGGCCGCGCTCCCACGGATGGCGCCACCAGTCGGCGAACAGCCAGCCGCCGCGGATGCGGTCCCCGGCGTCGGCCGACGGGTAGCGCGCGCGTTCGGCGAGCCGGTCGCCGACCCGCAGGGTGCGAAACACGCCGCCGGCGGGGGCGGGGGCCGCCCAGAGGTCGCCGGCGCCCGCCTCGCGCTGCCAGCCGGTCACCGGCCGGCCGCCGGAGAGCACCACCCGCTCGCCCGGCGCCGACCTGAACACGACCGGGTGGTCCGCGGTGCCGGAGACCGCGCCGTCGAGCTCCAGCGTGCCGCTCAGGTGGTAGACGCCGGCGTGAATCGACACCGTGATCGACCGCGGCGGTCCGGCGCGCAGCAGCTCGGCCACCGCGTCACGGGCGCGCTCCACGGTCGCGAACGGCGCCTCCTCGGTTCCGGGCGCGGCGTCATCGCCGCCGGCGGCTACGTGCAGCGTCAAGTGATCCACGTCTTTCCTCTCCTGTGCCGGAACGGCCGGTCGCGGCTGCCATCACATCGGTGAACCGCGGCCATCGTAGTCCGGCGCACGGCCAAAGGTCGAGGTCTTCCCTCGATCCGGCGGGCACCGCTGCGGCTACAGATAGGGACGCGCCTGCGTTCTGAACATGCGAGCGTAGAGCCCGGCGGCGGTCATCAGCGACGCGTGGTCGCCGCGCTCCACCACCCGGCCGCCATCCATCACCACTATCTCGTCGACGAATCGCGTCAGCCCCAGTCGGTGGCTGACGATCAAGGCGGTGCGACCGGCGATCCAGCCGCGCACCCGTTCCCAGACGTCGCCCTCCGCAGCCGGGTCGACGCCGTACGTCGGTTCGTCCAGCACGATGAGCGCCGCCTCCGACCGGTAGAACGCGCGCGCCAGCGCCAGCCGTTGCCACTCCCCGCCGGACAGGTCCCGGCCTCCTTCCAGCTCCTTGGCCAGCGGCGTCCGCCAGCCGGCCGGCAGGCGCTCGATCCGCCCGTCGATGCCGCTCCGCCGGGCGGCGGCGCGCACGCCGTCCAGATCGTCTTCGGAAGCGGCAACGTTGCCGAACCACACATTGTCGAACGCGCTGACCGGAAAGCGGCTGTGATCCTGCATCAGCGCGGCGACGTTGGCACGCCAGCCGTCGACCGGCATCTCGGGCAGCGGCCGGCCGTTCCAACTCACCGCGCCGCCGTCCGGGTCGTACAACCGGCACGCCAGCTTCACCAGCGTGGTCTTGCCCGAACCGTTGGCGCCGACCAGCGCGACCGACCGACCCTGAGCGACGCCAAAGCTCACTCCCCGCACGGCGTCGACCTCCGAGCCGGGATAGCGAAACGTCACCTCATCGAAGGTCAGCCCCGCGGTCGACTCAGGCCGCGCCGCCGGCGGCCGATCGCGCAGCCCGTCGTCCATCTCCCGCACGTCCTGAATCGCCCGCACCCGAAATCCCTGCGCACGAAGCTCGACGAATGACGAGATCAACAGGAAGAGATTGCGACGAAATTGAAACACCGCTCCGATGTAGAGCGCCAGGTCGCCGGCCGACATCATCCCGCGCAGCCCTTGCCGAACGACGTAGAGAAACGCCGCGCTGACGCCCGCTGCGGAAACCAGCGACCAGAGCAGCACCGTGCGCCGCCCCTGGGCTCTGAGGCGGATGATCCGATGCATCGCGCCGTAGACCAGCGTGCGCCATCGCTCCATCAGGAGCCCGCCGATCCCCAGCAGGCGCGTCTCCTTGGCGTAGTCGAACGCCGTCAGCATCCGCTCATGGGCGCCGATCTGCTTCTCCGTCTCCGCCTGAGCCACCTTGAGAGACCAGGTCCGGTCCTCCAGCCGGTTCTGCACGTACATCGATGGACCGATCGCCGCGATGATCACCAACGGCACCCACCAGCCCAGCGTAGCGGTGAGCGCGGCCAACGGCGCCACCGCAAGCGCACCGACCAGCACCTGATGCAGCAGCTTCCCGAAGTAATCGATGCTGGGTATGGACGCGACGGCAAGATGCAACCGGCTTGCAAACGCCGGCGTCTCGAACGGCCGGATGCCGCGCAACTTCCCTATGTCGCGCAGGATGCGGCGCTTGGTCGCCCCGACCACCTTGTCCCGAAACGTACTGGACGAAAAGAAGACGAGATGCTCTACCGCGTCGATTATCGTGTTCAGTATCAGAAAGCTGCCGATGGCCGCGCCCAGGACCGTCGGCGAACCGATCAGTTCCGCCAGACCGACGCCCGGCGAAGCGGCCGTAATGCCGTCGATCAACAGCTTCTGAATGAACAACACGACCGCGGGCGCCGCGCCGCCGACCGCGTTGAGCACGAACAGCCGCGTGAACGCCCCGGGCGCTTGGGCGATCGCCAAGCCGATCCCCTGCGCAATGCTGCGCAGTTCGCTACGCAGTTCCTCCTTCATGGCTTCATGGCCCGTCGTCAGGCGCGCGGTACGGACGCGCCTGCGTTTCGAACATGCGAGCGTAGAGCCCGGCGGCGGTCATCAGCGACGCGTGGTCGCCGCGCTCCACCACGCTGCCGCCATCCATCACCACGATCTCGTCGACGAACCGGGTCAGCCCCAGTCGGTGGCTGACGATCAAGGCGGTACGACCGGCGATCCAGCCGCGCACCCGTTCCCAGACGTCGCCTTCCGCAGCCGGATCGACGCCGTACGTCGGTTCGTCCAGCACGATGAGCGCCGCCTCCGACCGGTAGAACGCGCGCGCCAGCGCCAGCCGTTGCCACTCCCCGCCGGACAGGTCCCGGCCTCCTTCCAGCTCCTTGGCCAGCGGCGTCCGCCAGCCGGCCGGAAGGCGCTCGATACGCCGGTCGATGCCGCTCCGCCGGGCGGCGGCGCGCACGCCGTCCAGATCGTCTTCGGAAGCGGCAACGTTGCCGAACCAGACGTTGTCGAACGCGCTGACCGGAAAGCGGCTGTGATCCTGCATCAGCGCGGCGACGTTGGCACGCCAGCCGTCGACCGGAATCTCGGGCAGCGGCCGGCCGTTCCAACTCACCGCGCCGGCGTCCGGGTCGTACAACCTGCACGCCAGCTTCACGAGCGTGGTCTTGCCCGAACCGTTGGCGCCGACCAGCGCGACCGACCGCCCCTGCGCGACGCCAAAGCTCACCCCCTGCACGGCGTCCGCCTCCGAGCCCGGATAGCGAAACGTCACGTCTTCGAAGGTCAGCCCCGCGGTCGACTCGCGCCGCGCCGCCGGCGGCCGATCGCGCAGCCCGTCGTCCATGGTCAACACGTCTTCGATCGCCCGGATGCGGAGTCCCTGCGCGAAGATATCGACGATACAACTCAAGACGTACTGAAGCGAACGCCTGAGTTGAAACACCGCTCCGAGATAGAGCGCCAGATCGCCGGCGGAAAGCGTCCCCCGCAACCCCTGCCGCACGACGTACAAGAACGCCGCGCTGACGCCCGCGGCCGACACGAACGACCAGACCAGCACCTTCCTTTGGCTGCGCGCCCGGAGCCACAGGACCTTGCGCAACGCGCCGTCGAAGGCGTGCTGCCACCGGCTCCGCACCAGGTCGCCGATGCCCAACAGCCGCGTCTCCTTGGCATGATCCGCCGTCGTCAGCATCCGCTCGTAAGCATCCATCCGCTTCGCGGTCTCGGCCTGCGCCTCCTTGAGTGACCAGGCGCTATTCTCGATCCCGTTCCGCACGTACGCCGACGGCAGGGCAAGCGCGATCGTGACGAGCGGCACCCACCAGCCCAACGTCGCGCACATCGCGATCAGCGGCACCGCTCCAAGGAACCCGAACAACAGATAGTGCAACGCGTTGCCGAAGTAGTCGACGCTCGGAATCGCATCGACCGCCAGCTTCAGCCGGCTCCGAAACCTGGGGGTCTCGAACAACGCGACTCCCCGCAATTTCTCCAGGTGCGCCTGCACGAGGCGCTTGGCGCCCGCCGTAATCTTGTCGCTAAACGTGCCGGCCTCGAATTGGACGAACTGTTCCACCCCATCCAGCACCAGATCCAGCGCCACGAAAACCGCGCCGGCAGCGATCAGCTTCCATGGTGAGCCCAGGAGCGCTCCCAGTCCTCCGCCCGCCTCGCCGAAGTCCGCAATCAGATCGATGACGATCTTCTGCACGTAGAGCATCGCGGCCGGCGCCAGTCCCGCCACCGTATTCAGCGCGATCAGTCGAGCCAGCGTGCCGGGCGCCTCTCGTCCGGCCAACGTGAACCCGTGAGCCACGCTGCGAATTCTTTGGGTCACAGGTTGCTCCTGCAGTCTCTCGGAGCCACGCATCGTCTCTCAATCGACTCGATCGCGTCAAATTGGCTCGCTCCGGCCTCCGCGCCCGCGCCGGACGGCGCGCCATCCGGCGGCTGTCGGCGCCCTGGGCGCGGGGCGCGCAGCTCAGCCTGCGGTATTGCACCGTCCGCGGGGCTTTGCTATGGTCCGGTTCGACCGCCGATGGGAGCTACCCCAACGTACACCCGCTCCGTCGCACTGCGGACGGGCCGCCGCAGCCGCATGCAGTGGATGCGGGACGTCTACGTCCACCGCTCGCTGCTGCTGCTGCTCATCCCCGGCACGATCTGGCTGATCGTCTTCAACTACCTGCCGCTGTACGGGCTGACCCTGTCCTTCAAGACTTTCGACGTGAACGAAGGGATCCTGGGGAGCCCGTGGGCCACGCCGCTCCTGAAGCACTTCGACCGGCTGTTCCTCGCTCCCGACGCCTTCCTGCGGGCCGTGTTCAACACCCTCCGCCTCGCGGTGCTGACCACGGTGTTCTGGTTTCCGGCGCCGATCATCCTGGCGATCCTGCTCAACGAGCTCCGCTCCCAGACCTACAAGCGCACGGTGCAGTCGATCCTGTACTTCCCGCACTTCCTGTCGTGGGTGTTCCTGGGCGCCCTGGTGGTCGAGTTCATGTCGCCCGGCTCCGGCGTGATGGGCGCCGTATACCGCTTCTTCGGCGCGCAGGCGCCCTACCTGATGGTGCAGCCGCAGCCGTGGCTGGCGGTCTACATCATCTCCGGCATCTGGAAGGAGGTCGGCTTCGGCACCATCATCTACTTGGCCAGCCTCGCCAGCATCGATCAGGAACTGTACGAGGCGGCCTACATCGACGGCGCCGGCCGCATCAGCATGGCGTGGCACATCACCCTGCCCAGCATGATCCCGGTGATCACCATCCTGTTCATCCTCCGCATGGGCGGGCTGATGACCGCCAACTTCGAGCAGGTCTTCAACCTGTACAACCCGCTGGTGTACGAGGTGGCCGACGTGATCGACACCTACATCTATCGGCTCGCCTTCGAGGGGTTCCTGTACGAGTTCAGCACCGCGGTGACCATACTGCGCACCGGCGTGCAGATGATCCTGCTGTGGGGCACCAACTTCATCGCCCGCCGCTACTCGGAGTATACGTTGTGGTAGCGGGGATGCGCCGCCGCGCCGGCGAGCGGATCGGCCACGCCGTAATCGTGCTGGTCATGGCGGTCTTCGCCTTCAGCGTGCTGCTGCCCTTCGCCCGCCACGTCTCCCTGTCGGTGAGCACGCCGGTGGCGGTGGTCACCGGCGGCCTCTACCTGCTGCCGCAGCCGGGGGAAGTGACCCTGGAGACTTGGCAGCGGGTCTTTCGCCAGCGCCAGACGGTGGAGGCGTACTACTGGTCGCTCTACCGCACCGCGGTCGGCACCGTGCTGGCGGTCTTCATCACGGCGCTGACCGCCTACCCGTTGTCGAAGCGGTACCTGCCGTTCCGGCGGTCGTACACGATCTTCGTGATCATCGCCATGATCACTACCGGCGGCATCGTGCCGATGTTCCTGCTGGTTCGCGGCCTGGGCATGTACAATACCATGTGGGCGCTCTGGCTGCCGCAGCTCATCCCGATCTTCTGGATGCTCGTCGCGCGCAACTTCTTCATGACCCTGCCGGAGGAGCTGACCGAGAGCGCGCGCATCGACGGCGCCGGCGAGCTCTACGTCTTCATCCGCCTGATCCTGCCGCTGTCCAAGCCGATCGTCGCCACCCTGGCGTTGATGGCGTTCGTGCAGCACTGGAACGCCTGGTTCGACATCCTGATCTTCATCAGCCGGGGCAAGATCTTCGTCCCGCAGCTCCTGGGCCGCATCATCTCCGACGTGAACGAGGCTTCGGTCGGCGGCATCGCCGCCGAGATCCGCCTGACGCAGCTCCTGGAAGAGACCCAGGACCGGCGGTACACGGCCGAAACCGTCCGCTCCGCCACCCTGCTCTACTCCCTGATCCCGACCATGCTGATCTACCCGTTCCTGCAGAAGTACTTCGCCAAGGGTATTCTCATCGGCTCGCTGAAGGGGTAGACTCGACCGCGACGTTCCGATACAATCGGTCGTCCGACGAAATCAGGTGCACGGGCGACGGCCGACGCCGTCGGCGTGGCGCCTAACTACAACAAGGAGAATGACTTGAAGAAACTGATGGTTCTGCTGTTGAGCGTGACGGTAGCCGCCGGCGCCTTCGCCGAGGGTCAGACCGAGATGATGGCCGCCGAGCCGATCACGATCACGCACATGACCGAGCACTGCCACGTCTGGCCGGAGACCAGCACGCCGCTGCTCGAGGAGATGAACGCGATCCTGGGCGTCAACTGGGTGCACATCCCCTGCTCCGGCCAGGGCGGCATCTCCTACCGGGACAAGTTGCGGGTGCTGTTCGGCGCCAACGACCTGCCCGACCTGTTCGAGACCTACTGGTTCGAGCAGCTCATCCAGCAGGGCACCTCCGACCTGAGCGTCGCCGAGGTGGCCGAGCACATGCCGACCTACTACGAGGGCCTGTCCGCCTTCGCGTCCGGCGCCGGGCTCGACCTGGACTTCACGCTGGAGCGCTACAAGCGCGACGGCGTGCTCAAGCACTACCCGATGGTCTGGAAGCACGCCAACTACGGCCACGGCTACCTGTGGCGCAAGGACTATCTGGACGAGCTGGGCATGGACGTCCCGCACACGATCGAGGAATGGGAGGCGGTGTTCGCGGCCTACAAGGCCAAGTACCCCGACCGGTACTCGTACGGCACCCGCTACCGGGACACCGAGTACTACCGCTCCTTCAACGCGGTGATGAACGCGTTCGGCCTGTCGAACAACCGCTTCATCAAGCAGGGCGACAAGCTGGTCTACAGCCAGGGACAACCGGAGATGATCCAGGCGCTGGAGATCCTGGCCCGCTGGTACGAGAAGGGCTACCTGGATCCCGAGTTCGTCACCGTCAACGGTGAGAGCGAGCCGTTCGACGCCGGCATCGCCATCATGAAGGGCTGGGAGCATCCGGGCTGGCCGTTCGACCATCCGCAGTTCCACAAGACCCTCAAGGAGCACAGCCCCGAAGCCGAGTTCGCGTACACCGGCCCGCCGCGGGTCGACGGGTACTTCCCGGTCACCTACGCATGGCACCCCATGCACGGCAACGGCCACGGCATCGCCCGGCACAACAACGATGACCGCGACCGCGTGCACGCGATCATGCAGGCCGTGGATGCGCTCAACCAGCGCGACGCGTCCTTCCTGGTCAACTACGGCATCGAGGGAACGCACTGGAGCGGCATCGGCGACAACGGCTATCCGGTCTGGACCGCAGAGTTCGAGGACTCAGAGGCCCGGCAGGGGACGGGGCTGGGCGTCAACGCGCGCAGCACGCCGCTCGGCTACGGCGCGATCCGCGACTTCATGGGCGACCCGATGTACACGAACACCGTGCAGAACGAATGGGTCCAGGAGGTCCGCTTCAACCCGGACGCCATCCTGGGACCGAACAACGTCTGCATGCTGACGCAGTCCTTCGTGAGCTCGCTCGATGATGACGGCAACGACCTGCGCGCCGCCAATCAGGACTTCCTGAACGAGTCGGTGGCGCTGTTCGGCCAGATCATCATCGGCCAGAAGCCGGTATCGGCCTATCAGGACTGGATCGACCGCTGGAACGCAGGGCCCGGCCCGGCGATCGAGGAAGCGGCGACCCGCACGTGGGGCCACCTGGTCGCGGAGTGCCCCTCCGCCTGACGACCTTCCGTCGTCTGACGACCGATCACGAGCCGGCCGGCACCCGCCGGTCGGCTCGCTTCGGTTAAAGCTTCGCCGGTACCACTATGGAAAAGGTCTTCATCTACTGGGACAACTCCAACATCTTCATCAGTGCGCAACAGGTAGCGATCGACCGCGAAGGCGAGTCGGCCCGCTACCGGATTCGCATCCATTTTCAGAACCTGTTGAGGCTGGCGTGCGCGGATCGTCCGATCGAGCATGCCATCGCCGTCGGCTCGATTCCCCCCGAATTGCGACACGTCTGGAATCGCATGGAAAACGAGGGCGTGACCGTTCAACTCCTGGAACGCGGTGAGATGCACCACCGGGAACAGGGAGTCGATCAGGCGCTGCAGACGGCGATGCTGCGCGACGCCTTCGATTACAACGGCGATCCGGGCATAGCGGTCATGCTCACCGGAGACGGCAGCGGGTTCGATGACGGCGTGGGCTTCCACGCCGACCTGGAACGCATGCGCCGCCGCGGCTGGCGCGTCGAAGTGCTGTCGTGGCGGCATAGCTGCAACCGCGGCATGCGGCGATGGACGGAGCAGCACGGCGCGTTCGTCGCGCTGGACGACCACTACCAGAGCGTGACGTTCCTGGAGCCGCCGGCGCCGGGCCGGCCGCTCGCGGAGCCGCGCGCGGCGCTGCCGGTCGACCTCGACCGGCGGCTTTCATGACCGCCGCACCGATGCTCCCGGGTCAGCTCCCCTCGAGGGTCTTCAGCGAGGCGGCGTTCTCATCCATGAAGACGCGGATGTCGCCGGCCATGTCGAGCAGCCGTTCCCACTGCTCCTTGTAGAGCGTCACCGGGAACCGGCCCAGCCCGTACACGGACACGGCGCCCTTGGCGCTCACCTTGAGGGTCAGCGGCTTGGACGCGCGCGCCTTCAGCGCTTCGTTCTCCGCCCTGAGCCGTTCCAGCTCCGCTTGCAGATCGTTGTCGTCGGCCATGTATGCAACTCCTTCGTGTTGTCGTCCGCCTTAATAACCGCGCGCGTCGAAGTGGCGCTTCAACACCGTGTTGTACTCGCGTCCGCCGGCGCGATAGAGCCCCATGTAGAAGTACGGCACCGCGCCGCGGCGGCACAGCTCGTCGGTCATCTGCGCCAGCAGCATCTGCGTGAGCACGTTGTCGATGATGCCGGTCGCCGGGCAGATCGGCTCCGCGCAGCCGGCCACCGCGACCACGCCGCCCGCCTCGTCACAGGCGTTGCCCAGGTAACGATCGCTCGACGCCCGCAACCGGGGCGAGGTATCCATGCCCACGGTCACCACCCGGGCGCCGTTCCCCCTCGCCTCCTGCGCCCAGGCGATCTCCTGCGGATGGTCGGCGCTGACCGCGGTGACGATCAGCGTGTCGTCACGGCCGCCGGCCGCCGCCGGCCGCGGCTCGTAGGCGCAGGTGAGCATCAGGCCCTGGGCCACGCCGTGCGCGTCCGCGCGCACCCCTTCATTGCTGCCGCGCACGTCGACGTGCCCGCCGGCGATCACCCGCTTGGCCAGCGCCGCCGCCTCTTCGCCGATCGCCTGCCGGTGGCGGCGGTACACCTCGTCGAGCCGCTCCAGCAGGATCGTCAGGTACTCGCGCGCCTTGGCGCCGTCGGGCGCGCCGCCGGTGCCGAGCGCCTGCATCACCTCCGCGGTCAGGCACCAGTGGATGGCGCAGCTCACGTTGGACGAACCGGGAAAGACCCTCATCTCCGGCACCTGCGGCACGTCGACCAGCCCCTGTTCCCAGGGGATGTGGGTGTCGATCACCTGATCGGCCACGTCCGCCGGCAGCAGACCGCCGGGGTTGTCGCCCAGCCAGCCCGGCGGGGCCGATCCGCTGTTCACGTAGGCGGTGGTAAAGACGATGACGCGCACGCCGCGGTCCCGCACCTCGCGCACCGCCGGGGTGACGCAGTTGGTCAGCAGCAGATCGCCGGCGCGCATCGCCGCGTACTGCTCGGGCGTGTGGTGGTCGGGACCCTGGAAGGCGAACGGCGCCGGGTTGCCCTCGCGCTCGTTCGCCAGCTCCGTGGTCGGCATGTGGCCGGTGGTGACGTTGGCGTGCACGGTGCCGCCGGCGCGGATCGTCCGCACCGCGCAGTCGGCCACCGCCGTCCACGTCGGCGCCTCATCGAGCGTGCTCCGCAGCAGCTCGCACGCGCGCCGATGGTACTGATCGCCGAATGCGATCGTGTGGCCCCAGGTGTGCTCGGGGTCATGCCTCATGCTTCGTTCCTCTTTCCTTCGTGCCGGGCATGCCCGGCAGGGTCTGCCGGTAGAGCTCCTCACGCCGCCTGAGCAGGTCGTACGGCGCCTCGTAGGCGCGCTCCAGTCGATCGCGGGTGTGGACGTCGGCCGTAGGGCCGATCAGCGGTTCCTGTCCGGGGCGAAACAGCACGACATGATCGGAATACCGTTCCGAGAGATCGAACTCGTGCGCGGAGTAGTACCAGGAGAGCCCTTCGCGCCGCGCGTATTCGTACAGGAAGCTCATCGCCGACCGCTTCTGGTGGTCCTCCATCGCGAACACCGGCTCGTCCATCATCAGCATCCGCGACCCGTACAGCAGGCAGAACGCCAGCAGCGTGCGCTGCAGCTCGCCCTTGCTCACCTCCTGCGTCCGCTGGTGCATCACGCCCTGCAGCTCGAAGACGCGCACGATCTCACGCACGAACTCCTCGCGGTGCTCCTCGTGGTAGCCGGTGAGGTAGACGCGGCCGAGCAGGTCCCCGATCGACTCATAGGTCTCGAACTCCATGTTCTGGTGGATCAACGACACGTAGCGCTGCCGCTCGCGGAGGTCGCGCAGCTCGCGCGTGTCGACGCCCTGCAACAGCACGGTGCCCTGGTCGGGCACGGCGATCCCGCTGGCCAACAGCATCAGGGTCGACTTGCCGGTCCCGTTCTGACCCACGAACGCGGCCACGCCGGCCGGCAGCCGGAGCGACAGGTCGGTGAAGACCGGCGCATCCCCCTCCGGGTAGGTGTAGGTCACGCCCTGCAACTCGACGGCGGTCATCATCGGGCCGCGCCCGCCGCTCACCTCGCCGCCGCTCATTGCGACAGAAGTCGACGCAGGCCGGCCACGTCGGCGCGCAACGCTTCTTCCACGCTCATGCCACGGCGCTCGTCGGCCGGAAACTCGATCATGAAGGCGCCGTCGTAGCCGCACTCGCGCGCCGCCGCGCCGAGCTGGCCGTAATCGACCACCCCGTCGGCGACCAGGGTGCGCGGCGGACGGCCGCCGGCTGCCGACGCGTAATTCTGCAGGTGCGCGTGGCGGGAATGCGGCAGCAGACGCCGGTAGTCGGCCACCCCGCGCGCGGCCAACTCTTCCCAGGGCGCCGGGTATACCATCTGGTAGTTGAGGGCGACCGCCGGGTGGCCGATCTCCCGCAGCACCGTGAGCGGCGCCTCCCATCCCTCGGTCAGCGTGCCGGAGTGCCGCTCCAGCACCACCCGGATGCCGGCGTCGCGGGCGGCGTCGGCAAAGTCGCGTATCTCGGCGTAGAGCCGCTCGCGCGCCGCCGGAGCGGTGGCCTGGCGGCTGGCGCTGCCCGCCCAGATGCGGACGATCGGCGCTCCCAGCGCCCGTGCGGCGGCGATCTGATTCTCCTTCGTCACCGGCCGGCCGCCGTAGGACGGATGCCGGCCGGGGCGGTAGTAGGAGCCGAGCGCGCAGAAGCTCAGCCCCAAATCGCCCGCCTGCCCGCGTAGGTCCGCGCACCATCCCTCGTCGACCGGATAGGGCAGGTGCGGCGGCTGCCCCCACAGCTCGACGCCGTCGGCGCCGGCCGCGGCGATCGCGCGCAGCGCCTGCGCGGCGCTGCGGTCCTTGAAGGCGATGCTGCAGATGCCGACGCGGGGAACGGAGCCGATCATGACCGGCGGCGAGTGTACCCCGTCCGTCAGGATGGCGTCGCCGGCTCGCTTGCGGTTTCGAGCGCGTCCGGCGGATGCCGCGTGTGCCAATCGGTCAGCTCCTGGTAGGCGGCGGCGACCGCCAACACCACGTTCTCGTCGTAGGCTCTGCCCAGGATCTGCAGGCCGGCCGGCAGACCCGCTGCCGTGAATCCCATCGGTACGGAGATCGCCGGCAGGCCGATGCAGCTCCCGAACGCCCCCAACGGGTCGGCGGCCCGCTCCTTGGGTCCCTTGACCCACGGCCGATCCGCCGGCGGCGCGGCTTTCGGCTGCGCGGGCGACAGCAGCGCGTCGTACCGCTCCAACAGCCGGTCGATCGCTGCCGCGATCGTGCGCCGCAGGCGCAGCGCGCGGAGATAGTCGGTCGCCAGCATCGCGGTGCGGGGATAGACGCCGCAGCGCCCCTCCGGCGCCGTCAGCTCCGCGGTGATGCCGCTCTCGATGATCTCCTCCATGACGCTGGCCGATTCGGCCAGGAAGATCGCGTTGGAGACTGCCGCGTAGGGCAGGTCGGGAAGCTCGACCTCCTCGATCTCCGCCACCTCGGTCAGCGCCGCCAGCGACTCCCGAAAGCGGTCGCGCACGCCGGGATCGGAGCCGTCCGGCACCCCCTTGGGGACCGCCAGCCGGAAGCGGCCGCGCGCCGGGCGGTGCGGGCGATACCGGTACGGCCTCGTCGTGGTCGCCTCGTCGCGCCGATCCTGGCCGGCGACCGCATCGAGCACGAGACCGCAGTCGTCGGCGGTCAGGCACATCGGTCCGGGCTTGTCCATCCCGAAGGTGAGCGGCATGCCGCCGTGGCGGCTCACCCGGCCGAACGTCGGGCGCAGCCCGGACACGCCGCAGTAGCACGACGGCCCCAGGATCGATCCCCACGTCTCGGTGCCGATCGCGAACGGCACCAGCCCCGCGGCGACCGCCGCCCCCGAACCGCTCGACGAACCGCCGCTCCAGACGCCGCGGTCCCAGGGGTTGAGGCCGGGCCCGGTGAACGAGGCGTCCGCGCGCCGGTACCGCGCCCCGCCGGCCAACTCCACCAATGCCAGCTTCGCGGCCAGCACGGCGCCGGCCGCTTGCAGCTTGCGCACGATCGTGGCGTCATAGTCGAACGCTTGGTCCCGCAACGGCCCCGCGCCCCAGGTCGTCGGGTAGCCGGCGGTGGCGAAGACGTCCTTGAGGCCGTAGGGGATGCCGTGCAGCGGCCCGCGGTAGCGGCCGGCGGCGATCTCCCGCTCGGCCTGTTGCGCCTGCGACTCGGCCAGCTCCGCGGTCAGGGTCACGACCGCGTGGTAGCGCGGACCGAGCCGCTCCAAGCGGTCGAGGAAGAGGCGGGTCAGCGCGACCGGGGAGACCTGCCGCGCCCGCATCCGCTCGGCCAGCCGGCGCACCGGCAGGAATACGGCGTCGCGCTCCGTCACCGGTCGTCGCCCCGATAGGGCGTGAACGGCGGAAACGGCTCCCGGTCCGGCTCGACCGCGGCCGCCCGCAGCGCCGCCGAGACCCGGGCCAACTCCTCGGCGACCCGCGCGCGCACCTCCCGCTCCTGCTCCGGCTCTGCGAACCGGTCCCCGTACCGCTCCCGGAGCAGCGCCATGCGCGCCTCCACCTCCCGCTCGTCGATCCCTTCGGCAGCCATCACCCAAGTTCTACCATGCGAGTGCCCATGATCGCCCAACACCGGTTGACTCATCCGCCGACCCGACGTATGAACCGCAAAGAGCGGCGTTTACGAGGATGATGACCAACAGGACCCTGAACCGATTCCCGACTTCAAGAGCGAGGCTGAGGAGCGGGCGTTCTGGGAAAGTCACGACTCGACCGACTATGTGGAGCGGTCCGGGGCGCCTCCCCAGGCTCATCCCGCTACCGGGCTTGACCGGCGACGGTACCCGTTGCATTGATGAGCGGTAGTGAGTCGCCGATGATTCGCTGATGGAGCCGGGAATGCGTCAATTGACGGTACGAGGATTCGACGCCGAATTAGCCGAGAACATTCGCCGACTTGCGCAACGAGAGAGGATTTCGCTGAATCAGGCCGTGCTGCTCCTGTGCCGCCGCGGCGCGGGGCTTGCGGACCACCGCGGCGCCGTCGGTTCCTCTTTGGATCACTTCATCGGTAGCTGGACGCGCGAGCAAGCAGACGAGATGAATCGCGCTCTGCAGGACTTTGAGAGCATCGATGAGACGATTTGGAAATGAGGATCCTCCTGGACTCCTCGGCCTATACGCAGCTGGCTCGCGGCCAGCGCACCGTTGCCGACCTTGTGCGCCGGTCACAGGAAATCGTGCTGTCCGCGGTCGTCGTCGGCGAGCTACTGTACGGGTATCGGCATGGTACACGCACCGCTTTGAACGTCCGCGAGCTCGATGAGTTCCTGGCGAATCCATATGTCACCTTCGTACCTGTGAGCCGGACCACTGCCGATCGCTACGCCCGAATCGCGGCAGCCCTGAGAGCGAAAGGGCGCCCCCTGCCCACCAACGACATATGGATAGCGGCGCACGCGATGGAGACGATGACTGATCTGATATCCGCTGACGGCCACTTCAAGCACATAGATGGGCTGCCGTGGGTCCACGTACCGAGTGAGTGATGGCACGAGTACGCTCAACGCCGCGCGGCGCTCGGTAGCCTAATCTAATTCAGGTCGAGGTCGGAGTCTTCGCCGGCGCCTCGCGGATTTCCCAGAGCCACTGCTTGAAGAGGCCAGGGTCGCCGTAGGCGCCGTCGTCGATGCGGTTGGCCAGGGCCAGGCGGGGCGGGCCGTCCTCGAACGGGGTCCAGATCGGACACATGTCGGCTGCGCCGGCGTCCGGCCGGTTGCTGGTGGTGACGTACGCGTCGTCGTTGACCAGTTCCCAACGGAACGGATCGTCACCGCGATAGTGGCCGTAGCGGCGCATCCCCGGCCGGTCCGGCGTGCTGTAGCGGAGCACGAACATGTGCCACGCATCACCCACCCGAAACACGCGCGGCGACTCGGCGCCGCGGTCGGTGCGCAGCACCGGCTCGGGATGGACGACGTACGGCCCGGCCGGCGTGTCGATCGACGTACGCGCCAGTCCGATCACCCGGTTGGCGTAGGTGCGACCGGGGCCGATCGCCTTGAAGAACAGCAGAATCTCGTCATCCGTGACCACCGGCCGCGGGTCGTCGTGCCGGATCGAGCGCCACCGGGCGCCGTAGTCGGTCACCGCCCCCTGTTTCACGAACCGGCCGGCCGGAGCGCCGTCGGCGTCCGCCGGGGCGATCGCCAGCATGATCCGCCCGGGCAGGTCGGCGCGGTTCATGGTGTGCTCGAACGGCCCCGACGGATCGGCCGGCCCGCGGCCGGCGTAGAACAGCAGCACGCGGCCGCCGGCCACGGTCACCCCCGGACTGCCGGCCCCCACGCAATCCGGGTCTGAGGTGGCGGCGTCGCCGGTCCAGCGCCCGCGGCCGACCGCCACGCCGTGATCGTGGAAGCGCTCGAAGTCGTCGGTCGAGTAGTAGCGCTGCACCGCCGCCCAGGAGCTCAGCCGGTCCTGGAATCGCCCCGGCTCGCGCGGGTCGAACGAGTCGGCGAAGACGTGGACCCTTCCGGCCCGGTCCCGGTACGGCGACACCATGCGGGTGCAGAGCGGCGCCGTGCTCCACACCGGCCGGTCGCGCGCCGGCGCGAAGGCGAACGTCGTGCTCACGCGCCGCGCCCCTCGTGCAGCCAGCAGGCGACGCGCCGCCCGCCGCCGATCGTCGCCAGCGGCGGCACCCGCGACGAGCACGGCGCGAATACGCGCGGACAACGGGGATGGAATCGACAACCGGCCGGCGGGTCGGCCAGGTCCGGCACGTCGCCGGCGATCTCCTCCAGCCGGACCCCTCGTGCGGTGCTGAGGCTCGGCAGCGACTTGAGCAGCTCCACGGTGTAGGGGTGCTGCGGGTCGTCGATCACCTGCGCGGTGCTCCCCAGCTCCGCGATCTTGCCGGCATACATCACCATGATCCGTTCCGCGATCTGGGCGATCACGCCGATGTCGTGGGTGATAAAGATCGATCCCGCCCCCTTGTCCCGCACCAGATTGGCCAGGAGCGTGAGGATCTGCGCCTGGATCGTGACGTCGAGACTGGTGGTCGGCTCGTCGGCGATCAGCAGCTTGGGATCGCAGGCCAGCGCGATGGCGATCATGCAGCGCTGCTGCATGCCGCCGCTCAGCTGGTGCGGATAGTCGTCATAGCGCCGGTCGGGCGCCGGGATGCCGACGTCACGCAGGTGAGCGACGGCGCGCTCGCGCGCCGCCCGTTTCCCCAATCTCAGGTGCGCGATCAGCACCTCCGCTATCTGTTCGCCTACCGTGAGCACCGGGTTGAGGGCCGCCGACGGCTCCTGGAAGACCATGCTCACCTCCCGGCCGCGGACCGCCGTCATCTCGCGTTCATCGAGCGCCAGCAGGTCGACGCCGTTCAGCAGCACCCGCCCGGCCGCGATCCGCCCCGGCGGGCGGATCAGCCGCAGGATCGAACGCACGGTAACCGACTTGCCGGAACCGGACTCGCCGACGATGCCCAGCGTCTCGCCGCGGTCGACCGAGAAGCTCGAGCCGCTGACCGCCTGCACGACGCCCCGTTCCAGCTCGAACCGGGTGTGCAGGTCCTCCACCACCAGCAACGGCGCGCCGCGCGCGCGACCGCCGGTCCGGCCGTTCACGGGCGGGCCGCGCGGCGCAGCGAGCGCGAGACGAACTGCAGGGCCAGGATCAGCCCCATCAGGAACAGTCCGGGGATCACGCCGTACCAGGCCATCCGCTTCAGGTAGCTGCGCCCGGTATTGAGCATCGCGCCCCAGGAAGGGTCCGGCGGCGGGATGCCGAGCCCCAGAAAGCTCAGGCTCGACTCGGTGATGATCGCGCGGGTGGCGATCAGCAGCGCCTGGATGAAGACCTCCGTGGTGCAGTTGGGCAGCACCGTACGGAACATGACGTAGAGATTGGACGCTCCGGCCGACCGCGCGGCGTCAACGTACGGCAGCACGCGCACCTGCAGCGCCACCGCGCGCGTGACGCGGAAGATCGCCGGCGTGTTCACCAGGCCGATCACCACCGCCAGGGCGATCGGGTTGCGCCCGGTCACCGCGATCAGCGCCATGGCGATGATGATGCCGGGAAAGGAGACCAGGATGTCGTTGGCGCGCGCCAGCAGCTCGTCCAGCCGTCCGCCCACGTAGCCGGAGAACAGCCCGCCGGTCGCCCCCACCACCATGCTGAACAGCACGGCGATCGCCGCGGTGCGGATGGAGGTGCGCGCCCCGTGGATGCAGCGGCTGAACAGGTCGCGGCCCAGCTCGTCGGTGCCGAACCAGTGTTCCGCCGACGGGAACGCCAGCCGGTTGACGATGTCCTGCTCGATCGGATCGTGGGTGGCCAGCACGCCCGGTATCAGCGTCATGAGCAGATAGGCCAGCAGCACCAGGACGCCGATCCATTCGGCCGCCCGCATGCGCTTGGCGGCCGCCGCCAGGATGCCGAGCGCGCGCCGGCCGGCCGCCGCCCCGCCCCGCCCCGGGTCGCCTCCGCTGCCCATCAGTCGAGCCGGATGCGGGGGTCGAGCCAGCCGTACAGCAGATCGGCCAGCAGGTTGGCCAGCATCACGGCGCAGATCAGCACCATGAAGTCGGCCTGCACCACCGCGTAGTCGCGCGCGGTGATGGCGTCGACCAGCAGCCGGCCGATGCCCGGTATGCCAAATACGCTCTCGGTCACCACCGCCCCGCCCACCGTGGTGCCCAACTGCAGGGCGGCCACGGTCACGACCGGGATGAGCGCGTTCTTGAGGATGTGCCGGTAGACCACGCGCCGCCTGGGCAGCCCCTTGGCGATCGCCGCCAGGATGAACTCCTTCCTGGCGATCTCGCCGACCGAGGCGCTGATGAAGTTGGTGTACACCACCGCGCCCGAGATGCCGCCGGCCAGCGACGGCATGATCAGGAAGCGGATCGACTGGATCGGGTCCTCGGTGATGGTGCGGAACCCGCTGGTCGGCAGGATGCCGAGGAAGACGCTGAAGAACAGGATGAGCAGGATGCCGAGCCAGAACGGCGGTACGGCGAAGCCGATGCCGGTATAGACCGGCAGCACCCGCCGGGCCAGAAAGCCGTCGGGATGCAGCCCCATGCGGATGCCCAGCGGCAACGCGATCAGCACCGATACCAGGAAGGCGCCGGCGGTGACGTGCAGGGTGACGCCGATCTTGCGGGTGACCAGCTCGGCCACCGACCACGCCGGCTTGCTGATCGAGTCGCCCAGATCGCCGCGCAGCAGCTTGCCCAGCCAGATCAGGTACTGCTCGTGCAGCGGCTTGTCGAATCCGTAGGCGGCGCGCACCTCGGCGATCAGCTCCGGCGTCGGCGGCGGGGACATCGGCACCAGCAGCACCGCCGGATCGCCGGGAATGAGGTGGATGATCAGGAAGATGAGGATGGAGCCGATGAACAGCGCCGGCAGCACGCCGAGCAGGCGGCGGATGACGTACGATCTCACGCGTGCCGCTCACCGTTCACCGGGCGGGACGGCCGGGCCGGCTGCGCGGAGCCGTCCCGATCGACGGCCTCCACGCAACCGGGCGGGATCGGCCGGGTCTGCGACCCGACGCCCGGCGATCTCCTACTCGAAGCGGACGTACTTGAACACCGGCTTGTCGTGCTGGGACCAGGTGAGGCCCTTGAGGTCGGACGTACTCACGCTGATATAGGGCTGCGAACTCAGGAACAGCACCCAGGCGCCGTCGTTGATCGCCAGCAGCGCATTCGACCATGCCTCCACCGACTCCGCCTCGGTCGTGGCCGCCATACCCTTTTCGAAGTTCTCCACGTAGCGCTCGTATTCGGGAATGACCGTCTCGTCCGGGTCGTTGAAGAAGCCGTGGCCGCTCGGGAAGAACACGAAGCTGTCGGTCAGGTCGGCCGGATGGCCGTTGCTGCCGGCCATGACCGAGGCCATCATCTGGAAGGTCTGGCTGGTGCGCATCTGGATGTAGATGTTGCGCTCCTGCGGGTCCAGCTCCAGGGTGATGCCGACGTCCTTGAGGTTGGCCTGCACCACCTGCGCGATCAGTTGCGCGGACGTGTCGTTCGACGGATAGGTGAACTTGACCCTGACCTGCGGGTTGCCGGCCTGGCGGAGCAGCTCGCGCGCCTTGTCGGGATCGCCCTGCGGCGGGATGGCGTCGAGCTCCGGGGTATAGGCGAAGCTGGCGGGAACCGCCGGCGCGGCGGTCGGCATGCCGAGCCCTTCGAAGATCGCCCCGGAGACCGCTTCCCGGTTGATCGCCCAACTGATCGCCTGGCGCACGCGCTTGTCTTCCAGCCCCGGCGTATTGGGGTTGACCATCAGGATGGAGGCGAGGCCGACGGTCTCCGGGAGCCAGACCGTGTAGTCGGGATCGTCCAGGAAGCGAACGGCGTCCGCGTAGGGCGGACGGAACGCCAAGTCGATCTCGCCCGCTTCCAGGGACGCGACCATCGACGCCGCATCGCCGAAGTAGGTGATCTCCACCCGCTCGATCGTCACCGCGTCCGCGTCCCAGTGATCGGCGAACTTCTCCCAGTACATGTGCGATCCCGGCACGTATTCGACCAGCTTGAACGGACCGCTGCCGATCACCTTGTCCTCCTGGTTGAACTCGGCCACGGCGCCGTCGTCGCGCAGGTACATGTCGGGATCGGTCAGCATGAACAGCGACAGCTTGGTCTCCATGTTGGCGAACGGCTTGCTCAAGGTGATCTCGGCGGTCAGGTCGTCGATGACCGTGACGGTCGCGTCCACGCCGCCGCCGAACACCGGCATGTCGGAACGGCCCCAGCCCTTGCGCCGCTCTTCCATGTCCCACTTCAGCATGTGGGCGTCGGCCGGCGTGCCGTCGTGGCTCACCATCCCCTCGCGCAGCTTGACGGTGGCGGTGGTGAAGTCGGACGAGACCTCCCACCATTCGGCCGCCTCGCCCTCGAAGCCGCCGTTGCGCGGATTGAACAGGAGCTGATCGTAGAGGTTCTCGATGAACAGGTAGTTGGGGGTCGCGTTGCGGTACGGTTCCAGGCTGCGAATGTCGCCCACCTGACCGATCCTGAGCGTCGTGCCGTCGGCAGCCGCGGCGAGCGCGCCGAGCAGCAGGACCGACGCGGCGGCGCCGCGCCGAGCGTTCGTCTTCATGGGTTCCTCCCTTGTGTAGCGATCGTACGGCCGTGCCGGCCGTTCGGACGCGCGGTCGGCGGCTCCGCTGCCTCGTGATGCAGAAAGCAGGCGACCGACCGTCCTTCCGATACTTCGCGCAGCGCCGGCGAGCGGCGCTCGCATACCTCCATCTTACTCGGACAGCGGGTGTGGAATCGACAGCCGCGTGGCGGATCGATGTTGCTGGGGATCTCGCCCGGCAGCACCGCGAATCCCTTGCGGTCGTACGGGTCGGGCACCGACGCCAGCAGCGCCTCCGTATAGGGGTGGAGCGGCGCCGCGAACAGCGCGTCGGCCGGGGCGGTCTCCACCAGCTTGCCCAGATACATCACGGCGATCCGGTCGGACACCAGCCGCACCACGCTCAGGTCATGCGAGATGAACAGATAGGTGAGCGCGAACCGCCGTTGCAAGTCGTTCAGGAGGTTGAGGATCTTGGCCTGGATCGACACGTCCAGGGCGGAGACCGCTTCGTCGCACACCACGATGCGGGGATTGAGCGCGATGGCGCGGCAGATGGCGATGCGCTGCCGCTGGCCGCCCGAGAAGTCGGCGGGCATGCGGCCGGCGTCCCCGGCCGACAGGCCGACGGTGTCGAGCAGCTCGTGGACCCGCCGCTCGATCCGCCGGCGGCTGCCGAAGCGGTTGATGCGCAGCGGTTCGGCGATGATCCTGCCGACCGACAGCCGCGGGTTGAGCGACGTGTGCGGGTCCTGGAACACGACCTGGACGTTGGGCAGGTAGCGGCGCAGCGCCCGACCGCGCAGGTGGGTGACGTCCTGCCCCGCGAAGCTGATGGCGCCGCCGGTCGGCTCCAGCAGCCGCGCGATCATCCGCCCGATGGTGGTCTTGCCGCTGCCGCTCTCGCCGACCAGGCCGACCGATCGGCCGTCGCGGAGGTCGAGGTCGACGCCGTCCACGGCGCGCACGAACTGGCGGCGGCCGCTCGGGAAGTACTGGTACGCGCCGCGCAGGGAGAGGATGCTGCCGTCCGAGCCGGCCGGCATGGGGATTCGTCCGCCGATTCGGCGATCGTACCGCGTTTCACCGGGTCTCTGCTATACTGCCTCCGTCATGAATACGGTCGCGACCGCCGGAATGCCGGTCACCGGCAGCACCATCGAGGAGATCGCCGCCGCGGTCGGCCGGCACGGCTACTGCGTCGTCCCCGGCGTGATCCCCGCCGACCGGGTCGGCCGCGTGCGGGGCGAGGTCTTCGCCGCGCAGCGCGCCAACCATGAACAGGCGGCCGCCGAGTTGGCCCGGACGCGCGCGCGCGGCCACCGCGTCGGCTCCCCCGGCGTGGACAACATGCGGCAGGTGATCAACGCCACGCAGTGCTTCGCCGAGTACCTGGCCGACCCGCGCATCCTGGGCGTCGCCACCGAGCTGTTCGGGGAGTTCGTACGCATCTCCTGCACCGACTGCGTCATCACCAACCCCGGCAGCGCGCGCGGCTACTGGCACTCCGACTGGCCCTACAACGCCACCAACTCCACGCACGTCAAGGCGCCCTACCCCGACGCGCTGATGCACCTGTCCGGCATCTGGATGCTGACCGACTTCACTGCCGAGAACGGCGGCACCTTCATCGTCCCCGGCAGCCACCGGCTGGCCGACAATCCGGCCGGAACGACGCTGCAGGACTTCGACCGCGACGGCCCGCACCCCGACCAGCTGCAGGTCACCGGAGCCGCCGGCAGCGTGCTGCTCTACGACAGCCGCCTGTGGCACGCGGTCGCGGCCAACGTCAGCGGCGACACGCGCGTGGCGCTGATCATCCGCTACGCGCCGTGGTGGCTCAACCTGACGCCGTCGATTCGCGGCACCCCGGACCACGAGCGCATGGTCGCGGCCACCGGCGGCAAGAACTACGACGCGGTGCCGATCCGCCGCGCGGTATTCGAGCGGCTGCCGGCGGACGTGCAACCGCTGTACCAGCATTTCGTCACCGAGTAATCGCCCGGCGCTCCGCCCATCGTTTCACGCCGGGAGCTCGCGGGATGGATGCAACCGGCGCAGGAAGCGTTCGCACGGCAGGCACCGGACGCCGTCGATGAGCAGCGCCTCTTCCCCCAGATAGAGCAGCAGGCGCTGCGCTTCCGGGTAGTCGGCGTGGAACGAGCGCAGCGAGCGCAGATCGGAGCCCCGCACCGCAGCGCTGTGCTTGACTTCCACGGCGCTGAACTGCGCCGGTCCATAGATGACGAAATCGACCTCGGAGCCGGCGCGAGTCCGCCAGTAGTAGAGGCGGTCGGAGCCGCCGCGATAGGCAAGCCACGCGCGCAGATGCTGCGCCACCAGCCCCTCCAGCGCCGCTCCGGCGATCTCTTCGCGCCGGTCGAGCGGCCCCGACGGCCGCAGGGAGCGGAACACCCCGCAGTCGAACAGATAGAGCTTGTCGTGCGCGACCGTGGCGCGCGCGGCGCGCTTGCGGAACACCGGTACGCGGAAGCTGAGCAGCAGGTCCTCCAGAACGCCCAGATACCCCTCCACCGCCTTGCGGCCCACGCCGCTGTCGCGGGCGATGTTGCTGGCGTTGAGGAGTTGCGCGTGCGAGAACGAGACCGTCTCCAGGAAACGTGAGAACCGGTCCAGGTCGCGCACCAGTCCCTCCATCTGCACCTCTTCGCGCACGTATACGGCGACGTAGCTCTGCAGCGTGTCGGCGGGGTCCTCGGCGCCGAGCACCAGCGGCAGCATACCGCGCCGCAGCGCCGCGGGCAGGTGGAACGAATCGCCCAGCTCCGCCGCCATGAAGGGATGCATGGTTCGCACCACGGCGCGGCCGGCCATGAGGTCGACTCCGCTCCGCCGGAGTTTGCGCGCGCTGGAGCCGGTCAGGACGAACCGCCAGCCCCGGCGCTCTTCGATGAGCGCGTGGACGGCGCTCAGCAGCGCCGGTACCCGTTGGACCTCGTCGATGACGATCACCTGCCGGTCGGGCTGCGCCCGGACCGCCTCGAAGAGGCGTTCAGGGCGCGCCCGGTAGCGCTGCAGGGTGGCCGGATGGAGCAGGTCGATGCGGACGCCGTCCGGGTAGCGGCGTTGCGTCCAGGCCGACTTGCCGGTGCCACGCGGGCCGAACAGGTAGTAGCTTGCTGCCGGAGGCTCGAAAAATCTTCCTAAGAACGCCATTTTGAGACGCAATGTGGCGATAGCGTCTCCATAATGCAACCTGCCGGAGGCCGCGGCAGCCTGCCGGAGACCGCGGCAGCCTGCCGGAGGCCGCGGCAGCCTGCCGAGGCCGCGGCAGCATTGCGGTCAGCCGACCGCCGGCAGTTCCGCCAACGCCTCGGCGATGCGCTCCTGCGGATACTCGTAGTTGACGAGCTGGCCGTCGAGGAACGAGCGGTACGCCTGCATGTCGAAGTGCCCGTGGCCGCACAGGTTGAAGGCGATCACCCGCGACTCGCCGGCCTCCTTGCAGCGCAGCGCTTCCTCGATGGCGACGTGCACGGCGTGCGCGGGCTCCGGCGCGGGCACGATCCCCTCGGTGCGCGCGAACAGCCGGGCCGCCTCGAACACCGGCACCTGCGGCACGGCGCGCGCTTCGATCACGCCCAGGTCGTGCAGATGGCAGACCAGCGGCGCCATCCCGTGGTAGCGCAGGCCGCCGGCGTGAATCGGGGCCGGCACGAAGGAATGGCCCAGCGTGTACATCTTGAGCAGCGGCGTGGTGGCCGCCGCGTCGCCGAAGTCGTAGCGGTACTGCCCGCCGGTCAGGCTGGGCGCCGCCTGCGGCTCGACCGCCACGAAGCGCGTGGCGCGCGCGCCGCTCAACTTGGCGGGCACGAACGGGAAGATGAACCCGCCGAACGAGGAGCCGCCGCCGGTGCAGCCGACCATGACGTCGGGGTAGACGCCGGCGCGCTCGAACTGCGCCTGCGCCTCCAGGCCGATCACGGTCTGGTGCAGCAGCACGTGATTGAGCACCGACCCCAGGCAGTACTTCTTGCTGCCGCCGCTGGCGGCCGCCGCTTCCACCGCCTCCGAGATGGCGATGCCGAGCGATCCCGGCGAATCGGGACTGCGGTCCAGCACCTGCCGGCCGGCGTTGGTGGCGGGCGACGGACTGGCGGTGACGCCGGCGCCGTATGCCTCCATCATCGAACGGCGGTACGGCTTGCCGTCGTAGGAGACGCGCACCATGTACACCTCGCAGTCGACGCCCAGGAACGCGCCGGCCATCGCCAGCGCGCTGCCCCACTGTCCGGCGCCGGTCTCGGTGGTGAGCTGCGTCACCCCTTCCTCCCGGTTGTAGAACGCCTGCGCCACCGCCGTGTTGGGCTTGTGCGAGCCGACCGGCGAGACGCCCTCGTACTTGTAGTAGAGGCGCGCGGGGGTATCGAGCTCCCGTTCCAGGCGCCGCGCCCGGAACAGCGGCGTCGGGCGCCACAGCCGGTAGATCTCGCGGATCGGCTCCGGAATCGGTATCTCCCGCTCCCGGCTCACCTCCTGCTCGATCAGCGCCAGTGCGAACAGCGGCGCCAGGTCATCGGGACCGATCGGATCCATCCGGCCCGGATGGATCACCGGCGGCAACGGTTCCGGCAGGTCGGCCTGGATGTTGTACCAGGAGGCGGGAATCTCGGACTGCGGCAGATCGAAGCGAATCGTCTCCATCGGCTACTCCTTATCGTATGTCATAGCGCTGATGCGGGCCATGATACCGCAAGCGACCCCAGGGCCGGAGCGGTTGACAGGAACCGGTGACGGGGCACACTCAAGGTGAGGATGCGCTTCTTCAACACCGCCGGACCGATTATCCCGGAGAAGCACTACCACGTCCCGCCGCTGGAGCGGCTCAACCGCAGCGAGTTGCTGTCCCTGATCGACGACTGGAAGTATTTCGTGCTGCACGCCCCGCGCCAGACCGGCAAGACCTCGGCCCTGCTGGAGCTGGTGGACGCGCTGAACGGCAGCGGCGCGTACCGCTGCGTCTACGTGAACGTCGAGAGCGGCCAGTCCGCTCGTGAGGAAGTAGCCGAGGCGATGCGCGCGATCCTCAACGAGCTCGCCGATGAAGCGTACGCCACGCTGGAGGACTCGTTTCCGGCGGCTACCTGGCCGGAGGCGCTGGCCCGGGCCGGACCGCACAACTGCCTGCGCGAAGTGCTCGCCCGCTGGGCGGCTGCCGACCGCAAGCCGCTGGTGCTGCTGATCGACGAGATCGACGCGCTGATCGGCGACACCCTGATCGCGGTGTTGCGGCAACTGCGCACCGGCTATGC
This sequence comes from Spirochaetia bacterium, assembly GCA_965203515.1. GTDB lineage: Bacteria > Spirochaetota > Spirochaetia > SZUA-6 > Bin103 > CATQHW01. The sequence continues at coordinate 655,382 of OZ241907.1, read as the reverse complement.
CCGCCGCCCGCGCCGCTTCCCGCAGAGCGTCATCCTGTGCGGGGTGCGCGACGTGCGCGACTACCGCATCCGCTCGACCAGCCGCAACGAGATCGTTACCGGCGGCAGCGCCTTCAACGTCAAGGTCAAGTCCCTGCGCATGGACGATTTCTCGCCGGCGGAAGTGCGCGCGCTGCTGCGCCAGCACACCGCCGAGACCGGCCAGCAGTGGGCCGGGGACGCGCTCGATGAGGTCTGGGACCTCACGCAGGGCCAGCCCTGGCTGGTGAACGCGCTCGCCCAGCAGGCGTGCTTCGAAGACGAGACCGGACGCGACCGCAGGCGCCCTGTCACCGCGGCTTCGATCCGCGGCGCGAGCGAGCAACTGATCCTGCGCCGCGACACGCATCTCGACCAACTTGCCGACAAGCTCCGGGAGGCGCGCGTCCACCACGTGATCGAGCCGCTGCTCAGCGGCGGCGGCGAAAGCCGGTATTCCGCGGCGGATATCGAATACGTCCGCGACCTGGGCCTGATCGCACGCGACGATCCGTTGCGCATGGCCAATCCGATCTACGCGGAAGTGGTGCCGCGTGAACTGACCAGCCACGTGCAGGCGAGCATCACCGACCAGCCGGCGTGGTACCTGGACGCCGGCGGTGGGTTGGACGTGGCCAAGCTGCTGGGGGCGTTTCAGGAGTTCTTCCGGGAGCACTCGGAACACTGGGTGCGGCGGTTTCAGTACCAGGAAGCGGGGCCGCAGTTGCTGTTGCAGGCGTTCCTGCAGCGCATCGTCAACAGCGGCGGCATGATCCATCGCGAGTACGGATTGGGGCGGATGCGCACCGACCTGCTGCTCGTGTGGCCGGCGGCGGCACCACCGGGCGCGGCGCGCAAGACCGTGATCGAGTGCAAGGTGGTGCACCCGCAGCGGGGGCTGGAGGCAACCATCCGCGAAGGGCTGGCGCAGACCCGCGCCTATCTGCAGCGCTGCTCGGCGGCGGAGGGGCACCTGGTGGTGTTCGACCGCCGGCCGGAGCGTACCTGGGAGGACAAGCTGTTCCGCCGCGCCGAGACGAACGCCGGCACGCCGGTGACCGTGTGGGGGATGTAGCATGGGGTCTCCGCCGGCGGCCGCTCGCGGTATCTGACCGGTGATCCGGTCGGTTCGCATCCGCGGCTTCAAGCGGTTCGGCGAGGTCGAGTTCCGGCTGCCGGGACACGTCGTGCTGGCCGGGCCAAACGACACCGGCAAGACGACACTGCTGCAGGCGGTTGCGTCATGGGCGCTCGCCCTGCGGCGCTGGCGCGAGCTCAACGACTTCAATCGCCGCAACGGCTACCGGCGGGCGCCGCTCGCCCGCCAGGCGTTCGCGGCGGTGCCGGTGCGCAACTTCGACCTGTTGTGGACCGACCGCCGCTACCGCGGGCCGATCGAGATCGAGCTGCGTCACGACGCCGGCTGGGCGGTGACGATGGAGTTGATCCCCGACAGCAGCGAACAGATCTACGTGCGACCGGCGAGTTCCTCGTCCGGCGACCTGCGCCGGATCGATCCGCAGGTGGTGTTCGTGCCGCCGATGACCGGCCTCGGCACCGACGAACCGGTGCTGCAAGCCCCCCAAGATCGAACAGCTGCTCGGCATCGGGCGGCCGGGCGAGGTGCTCCGCAACCTGCTGGCCGAGGCGAACCGCGACGCGGCGGCATGGGAGGCGCTGCAGGCAACCATCGGCAAGCTGTTCGGCTATCGGCTGCTGCCGCCCGACGTCAGCGGCGCGCATATCCGCGCGGAATACACCGTGACCGGCCAGGAGGCGCCGTTCGACGTGGCCAGCGCCGGCAGCGGATTCCAACAGGTCCTGATGCTGCTGGCGTTTCTCACCACCCGGCGCCGCGCCGTCCTGCTGCTGGACGAACCCGACGCCCATCTGCACGTGATCCTGCAAGACGCGATCTATCATGAGCTGCGCAGCGCCGCCGCCCGCCGCGGCTCGCAGCTCATCGCCGCCACCCATTCGGAAGTGGTCATCAACGCCGTCGAGCCGCGCGAACTGATGGTCACGCTGAGCGAACCGCGGATGATCGCCGGCGGCCAGGAACGCAACCGCCTCATTACGTCGTTGCGGGTGCTGAGCAACGCGGACGTCATGCAGGCGCTGCAGGTACGCGGGATTCTCTATGTCGAGGACTACACCGACCTCAACATCCTGCGCGCCTGGTCGGAGACGCTGCGGCACCGGGCGCTGGGGCTGCTGACCACGGAGGTGATGTGGAAGCCGATCGCGTTTCAGGCGCGTGAGGGGCAGCCGGGGCGGGGGATCACCGCGCGCGATCACTTCGCCGCCCTGCAATTGGTGCGCGACGACTTTCCCGGTCTGGAACTGCGCGACGGCGACGCCCACCCGGCAATCGGCGACACCGCCATCACCGGCACCGGGCTGCAGCGCCTGCGCTGGCGGCGCTACGAGATCGAGAGCTACCTGCTGCATCCGCAGGCGCTGGCGCGATTCGTCACGGCGCAGGTCGGCGCGCACGCCGCGCCGCCGCACGTCGCCGACCTGCGCGCCTGGTGGCACGACCAGTTCCCGCCGGCCGTGACGCGTGAGCCGCTCGGCGATCACGAGTTTCTCAACGTGACCAAGGCGCGCACGCGCCTGCTCGAACCGATGCTGGAAGCAGCCGGCATTCACGGGCTGCCCTACACCCGCTACCACGAGATCGCCGCGGCGATGCTGCCCGATGAGATCCATCCCGAGGTGGCGGCCAAGCTCGACGCGGTCTGCCGCGCGTTCGGGGTCGAGCCGTGAAACGCGCGAGGTCGAGACCTTGAGACCCGATACCGTGACCTCCCTGCGCTGCCGGAACTGGTAATCGAAGGTCCGCACTGAATATCACTCAGATCGCCCATGTCGAGCCTGTAAATCGGTCACCCATTCCTCGACCAATTGTGGGAGACGCTCGATGACCTCATACCCGAACAGGATTTCTTCTACGTATCCCATGTGGATCATGTCGATCATGCGGCACAGGTAGGAACGTCCGCATATCCACCACGTATAATGGGAGTCGATCATCAAATAGTGACGGACGCGGATACCCTCGCTATTCGACAACTCTTCGAGTTCCATTCCATCGAGTAGCGTCTCGTAAACACCATCGGCGACACGACTGCCGAACGTGGTCGTGTAATAGTATTCCTTTATTTCCCAAACGGCGATAGGATCGACGACGGATGGAAAAGCTCCATCCACGCGACGCGCGAAAGTCCGCAAGGGAGCGTTGTCCTTCGTTACCGTGGTCAGTCTTCTCGGATCGTAGTCGCAAGGGTTGCCGCGAGCATGCGATTCGATGAGCATGTTTACCAATCCGGTAAAATACGCAGGTGCTTTCTTTTCCCCTCGCTGCTTGTTCATGGGAATGGGGCACTTTGGGTGCAGCTCAATGCAATGTCGATCGAACACCGATTTCGCACGCTCGACGTCCATCAACCGAGGCTCGACGTGGTCGTGGAGGAGCTTCGCCCGATAGGTGAAGTAGGCGAGAATACTGGAGCCGATTTCTGTCGGCCCATCATTGCCGAAAAGATGTCTGAAGTCAAAGCCAAGGTTGTGGTAAGATCGCTTTATTTCACCGACAGTAGGGACTCTGATGGAGTTCTTGCGACGCTCGGTATAACCGACAGATTCGCTGATGCTACGAACATCTGCCCAGAAAGACTTGGGCATGTTCCGGAATCTGATATCGGCGGTCATCGTTCGCCGGCGCCATCAAGACGAATCACGAAGTCAACAAGCGTGATGCCGCAACAGATGCACACCTGCTCGAGTTCCAGCAGGTCCAGGCGGCGTTCGCCGCTTTCACACTTGCTTACGAAGGACTGAGGCTGCCCGAGCTTCGCGGCAAGGTCTACTTGACGCAGGCCGGCTTCGGTGCGAACCTGTCGCAGAAGCCGTTGTAAAGCGCCCTGTCTACGAGAGTAGATTGACTTGTCCACGATCTAGAATGAAGATACACTTGGTTGCAAAATATCCCATTATGGGATATAAGAGAGCCGATGGACGCACCGAAGACACCGATTGACCTGTTCGGGCGACCGGCGTACGTCCGGCCGAACGGGTCGCTGCTCAAGTGGATCGGCAACAAGTACAATGTCGCGGAGGAGATTACCTCCTATTTCCCGGCCGAAATGCGAGCCTTTTACGATGTGTTTGTCGGTGGCGGTTCAATCCTGGCCACGGTAGCGCCGGATCGCGGCGTGGGCTCGGACTCATTCGCGCCCTTGATCGAAATCTGGAGCATGATTCAGTCCGATCCCGCCGTGGTCAAAGGATGGTACGAGCAGCGCTGGCAGTATGCCATGTCAGGGGACAAGACGGAGCGGTATGAAGAGATCAAGGCGTCATACAACGCCCGGTCGAATGGAGCCGACTTCCTGTATCTCACCCGCGCTTGCTACGGCGGCGTCATCAGGTTCAGGAAGCACGACGGTTACATGTCTACGCCGGTAGGCATTCATCGGCCCATCGAGCCTCGTAATTTCGCCAAGAGGGTGGATGAATGGCACGTGAGAGTACAGGGAACCGAATTTATCCGCGCCGATTATGCCGACGTAATGGAGCGCTGCGTGGCCGGCGATATGGTCTATTGCGATCCTCCGTATACCCACAGTCAAGCTATTCTGTATGGCGCCCAGGACTTCAGTATCGTTCAGTTGTTCGAGTCGATCGAACGCTGCAAGAAGCGAGGCGTCCGCGTCGCTCTGAGCATCGATGGTACCAAGAAGTCCGGGAAGAAGAACTGCCATATTCCCATTCCGGTAGGGCTATTCGAACGGCAGATTCTGGTCAAGACCGGTAGATCGATGCTGCGGCGCTTTCAGATGGATGGCCAGACCCTGGAGTCGGAGGTCGTGGCGGATCGCCTGTTGCTGACGTACTGAGCGTCTGCCGGCGCGACCGGCGCTAGCCGGTTACGGCAGCAGGGTCGAGCCCATCAGGTAGCGGTCGCATTCGCGGGCGGCGCCGCGGCCCTCCATGATCGCCCAGACGACCAGGCTGGCGCCGCGGCGGACGTCGCCGGCGGCGAACACACCCTCGACGTTGGTCGTGAACCGGCCGTACTCGGCGGCCGCGTTGGAGCGCTCGTCCCGGTCGATCCTCAGTTCGTCGAGCAGGCGGCTCTCCGGCCCCAGAAAGCCCATCGACAGCAGCACCAGCCCGGCCGGCATGGCCCGCTCGCTGCCGGCGACCGGTTTCGGGCCGCCGCCGCTCCACTCCACGTCGACCAGGCGGACCTCCTGCACGCGGCCGGCCGCGTCGCCGGTGAACCGCTGAGCCGTGACGCTGTAGCGGCGCGGGTCGGCGCCGAACGCGGCGGCCGCCTCCTCCTGGCCGTAGTCCGGCGTCGACGTGCGGCCGAACTCCGGCCACGGCAGCGCCGCCGGAAACTCCGGCACGATCTCGATCTGCGTCAACGACCGGCACCCCTGGCGCATCGCCGTGCCGACGCAGTCGGTGCCGGTGTCGCCCCCGCCGATCACCAGCACGTCCCTGCCGGCGGCGTCGATGCGCGGGCGGCCGTGCGCTCCGTCGAGCAGCCAGCGCATGTTGATAGTGAGGAATCCCACGGCCTGATGAATGCCGTCGAGCTCCCGGCCCGGGATCGGCAGCTCGCGCGGGTGGGTCGCTCCGCAGCACAGCACCACCGCGTCGTTCCGCGCGCGCAGGTCGGCGCCGGACAGGTCACGGCCCACCTCCACGCCGGTGCGGAACGCCACGCCCTCGTCGCGCATCAGCCGCACGCGCCGGTCGACCAGGTGCTTCTCCAGCTTCATGTTGGGAATGCCGTACATGAGCAGCCCGCCGATGCGGTCGGCGCGCTCGTAGACCGTCACGTGATGGCCGACCTTGTTGAGCTGATCCGCGCACGCCAGCCCGGCCGGGCCGGAACCGACCACGGCAACGCGCTTGCCGGTGCGCGCCGCCGGCGGCTGCGCGCGTACCCACCCCTCCTCGAAGCCGCGCTCGATGATCGACCACTCGGTGTTCTTGATGGTGACCGCCGGCTCGTTGATCGCCAGCACGCAGGCCGACTCGCACGGCGCGGGACACACCTTGCCGGTGAACTCCGGGAAGTTGTTGGTCTTGTGCAGCCGGTGCAGCGCGTCCTGCCACAGCCCCCGGTAGACCAGGTCGTTCCACTCCGGGATCAGGTTGTTGAGCGGGCAGCCGACCGTCTGCCGCGTGTCGGCGCGCCCGGCGCCGGTGTGGCAAAACGGCGTGCCGCAGTCCATGCAGCGTGACGCCTGCGACCGCAACTGCTCCTCCGCGGCGTGACCGTGGAAGTCCCGCCAGTCGCCGATCCGCTCCGCCGGAGCGCGGTCCGGCGGCAGGTGACGCTCTACTTCCTTGAATCCGGTCGGGTTACCCATCGATCAGTCGTGCAGGAAAGACAAATTTTGTTATGACGTCGACGGGCGGCCGTAGAGTACCATCACGCCGCCGACCTCCAACGCACGGCTCACCGACACGTCCGACAATACGACTTCGAACGAACGGCCCTTCAAGGACGTAAACCGTTGAATGGTATATGCCTCACCGTCGACATAAGCCGCTATGACTGCAAGCTCATAGTCCGCGCCTGAATCGTTGACTACCGTGATCTCGATGCCCAGGTCAATGGACTGGAGACTCTCTCGTTCCACGTCCTTCAGGGCAGTTCTGATCGCCGGAGGAACGTCCACCCACATCTCCAACGTCTCCTTATAGGAACGGATGTTGACATGCGCATCCGAACCCCACTGCTGGTCATTTTCCTTGTCGAGCATGACCGGAACGGTAAACCGCGCAAGCGAATCGAATTGCACCGAGAAGCAATCCACGAACTCGGCGTCCGCGAACACTCGAGGCACCGTTTCCCGAGCTTCGAGCAGCGAGCTCGACAGCTTCCTCGAATCCTCGAAGTCCCGGCATGCCGCGACTTCGGCGTAGAGATCGGCCATGATGAACTTCGATTCAGCCTCCTCTAGCAGATCGGTCAGCGTAACGGTAACCTCCATCTCCACCCTGCATCCGGCGATCACGGCAAGCGCGACAAGGAGAACGACGATCGGGGTACCGGTTTTCTTCACGACTCCTCCTGAGCGAAACGCAGCCGATTGCCTTGTCACAACCGACAAGGCTAGTTGCCCGAGATGCGGGCCGCCACGTCGCGGGCGTTCTCTTCGAACGCCGCCATCACCGCCTCGTCACCGGTCAGGCCCTCGCGCCGCACCCGCGCCATCGCCTCGTGCATGCGGCGGTAGTCGCGCGGATAGATCTTGACGAACCGGCCGATCACGTCATCCCAACCGTCGAGTACCCGCGCGGCGCGGGGGCTGCCGGTGTAGCGCCGATGGCGCTCCACCATCGCGCGCAACTCCTCGATATCGGCTGCATCGTCGAGCGGCAGGACGTCGGCCATATCCGTGTTGCAGTTCAGGCGAAAGCCGCCCGTGACGTCCAGCACGTAGGCGATGCCGCCGCTCATGCCGGCCGCGAAATTGCGGCCGACCACGCCCAGCACCGCGACCCGGCCGCCGGTCATGTACTCGCAGCCGTGGTCGCCTACCCCCTCCACCACCGCGGACGCGCCGCTGTTGCGGACGCAGAAGCGCTCGCCGGCAACGCCGGAGACGTACGCCTCGCCGCTGGTGGCGCCGTAGAAGGCGACGTTGCCGATGATGACGTTCTCTTCCGGCGCGAAGGTGGCGCCGCGCGGCGGCTTGACGATGATCTTGCCGCCGGACAGCCCCTTGCCGACGTAATCGTTCGAGTCGCCGCTCAGGATCAGCGTCATCCCTCGCGGGATGAAGGCGCCGAAGCTCTGGCCCGCCGAGCCGTTGAACTCGAGCGTTACGGTATCCTCCGGCAGGCCCTCCGCACCGTAGCGGCGCGTGATCTCGCTGCCGATGATCGTGCCGACCACCCGGTCGGAGTTGGTGATCGGCAGCGACTCGGCCACCGGTTCGCCCCGGTCCAGCCGTGGCAGCACCAGGTCACGCAGCCGCGTGTTGTCGAGCGCCCGCTCCAGCCCGTGATCCTGCGCCACTCGACAGTAGGCGCCGACCGACTCGTCGACCGCCGGCCGGTGCAGCAGCGGGCCGAGATCAATGCCCTTGGCCTTCCAGTGGCCGATGGCGCGGCGCGGTTCCAGGCAGTCGGCGCGCCCGACCATTTCGTTGAAGGTACGGAAGCCGAGCGACGCCATCGACTCGCGCACCTCCTCGGCGACGAAGCGCATGAAGTTGACCACGTGCGCGGGATCCCCCGTGAACTTCCGGCGCAGCTCGGGGTCCTGCGTGGCCACGCCCACGGGGCAGGTATTGAGGTGGCAGACCCGCATCATGATGCAGCCCATGACGATGATCGGCGCGGTGGCGAACCCGAACTCCTCGGCCCCCAGCAGCGCCGCGATCACCACGTCGCGTCCGGTCTTGAGCTGGCCGTCGGCCTCGACCACGATGCGGCTGCGCAGGTCGTTCAGCAGCAGGGTCTGATGGGTCTCGGCGATGCCGAGCTCCCACGGCAGACCCGCGTGCTTGATGCTGGTCACGGGAGAAGCGCCGGTGCCGCCCTCCCCGCCCGAGACCAGGATCACGTCGGCATGCGCCTTGGCCACCCCGGCCGCCACGGTGCCGACGCCGACCTCGGAGACCAGCTTCACGTTGATGCGAGCGTCGCTGTTGGCGTTCTTGAGATCGTGGATCAGCTCGGCCAGATCCTCGATCGAATAGATGTCGTGGTGCGGCGGCGGCGAGATGAGCCCGACCCCCGGCGTGGAGTGACGCACCTGCGCGATCCACGGGTAGACCTTGTAGCCGGGCAGCTGTCCGCCTTCGCCCGGCTTGGCGCCCTGCGCCATCTTGATCTGCAGTTCCTGAGCGTTGATCAGGTACTGGCTGGTGACCCCGAAGCGGGCCGAGGCTACCTGCTTGATGGCGCTGTTGCGGGAGTCGCCGTTGGGGTCGAGGGTGTAGCGGTCGGGGTCCTCGCCTCCTTCGCCGGTGTTGCTCTTGCCGCCGATCCGGTTCATGGCGATCGCCAGCGTCTCGTGCGCCTCCTTGCTGATCGATCCGTAGGACATGGCGCCGGTCTTGAAGCGCTTGACGATCTCGGCGGCCGGCTCCACTTCGTCGATCGGCACCGCGGCCCCCGGCGGCTTGAGCGACAGCAGCCCGCGCAGGGTGGCGAGCTTCTCCTGCTGGGCGTCGACCTGCGCGCTGTACTCCTTGAACGCGCCGTAGTCGCCGGTCTGACAGGCGCGCTGCAGCTTGTGGATGGTCTGTGGATTGTTGAGGTGGTACTCGCCGTCGTCGCGCCACTGGTAATCGCCGCCCGCTTCCAGGGCGCCGTTCCCGGCGCCGCGCTCGGCGAAGCCGCGCAGATGCCGGGCGGCTGCCTCGGCCGCGATCTCCTCCAGGCCGACTCCCGAAAGGCGGGCCGCGGTCCCCGTGAAGTAGCGATCGACCAGCTCGCGGCAGAGACCCACCGACTCGAACACCTGCGCGCCGTGGTACGCCTGGATGGTCGATATCCCCATCTTGGAGATCACCTTGAGGACGCCCTTCAGCAGCGCCTTGCGATAGTTGTACCGGGCTTTGCGGTACCGGGCCGAAGCGCGGCCGTCGCCGGTTCCGGCGCCGGACACGGCCGCACCGTTGCCGGCGCCGCGCTCGCCTTCGCCGCCCTCGCCGGCCGGATCGTCGAACAGCCCCTCGTCGATGCCGGCGTCGATGCTTTCGTAGGCCAGGTAGGGGCAGACCGCGCTGGCGCCGTAGCCGATCAGCACGGCCACGTGATGCACCTCGCGCGGCTCTCCCGACTCGATCACCATCCCAACCAGGGTCCGCGTGCCGGCCCGGATCAGGTGATGGTGGACGGCCGACGTGGCCAGCAGGGCGGGAATCGGCGCGCGCTCGGCGTCCACGTTCCGGTCGGAGAGGATCAGCATGGTCGCGCCGGCGGCGATGGCGGCGTCGGCCTCCGCGAACATGCGGTCGAGCGCCTCGCGGAGCGCATCGCCGCCCCCGCGGGGAGAGAACAGCATCGGCACCGTGACGGATCGGTGCCCGTTCGCGCCGTCGAGCGCCCGCAGCCGCTCCACGTCCTCCATCGACAGCACCGGGCTGCCCAGGCGGATCTGTCGGCAGCTTACCGGACGCGGGTCGAGCAGGTTCCCCTCCGGTCCCGTCGTGGTGACGGTATCGGTGACCAGCTCCTCGCGGATGGCGTCGATGGGCGGATTGGTGACCTGCGCGAAGAGCTGCTTGAAGTAGTTGTAGAGCAGCTTGGGCGCGTCGGAGAGCGCCGCCGGCGGCGCGTCGTTGCCCATCGATCCGACCGGCTCGTTGGCGGTGCGCGCCATCGGCGCCAGAACCATGCGCAGTTCCTCGAACGTGTACCCGAAGGCGCGCTGCAGGCGCAGCAGCTCGGCGCCGGTCACGCGCGCCGATGCCCGACCTGCGGGGAGATCGTTGAGATCGACCAGATGCTCGCGCAGCCAGACCGCGTAGTCGTGCGCGCCCGCGATCTTACCCTTGAGATCCGCGTCGTCGATGATGCGGCCCTGCTCGGTGTCGACCAGCAGCATGCGGCCCGGCCGCAGGCGGTCCTTCAGCACGATGTCGTCCGGCGGCAGATCGAGGACGCCGACCTCCGACGCCAGCACCACCAGGCCGCTCTTGGTGACGCAGTAGCGCGACGGGCGCAGGCCGTTGCGGTCGAGCACCGCGCCGACCTGCCGGCCGTCGGTGAACGCGATCGACGCCGGACCGTCCCAGGTCTCCATCAGGCAGGAGTGGTACTCGTAGAACGCCCGCTTGTCGGCGCTCATGCTCTCATGGTTCGCCCAAGGCTCCGGGATCAGCATCATGAAGGCGTGCGCCATCGAGCGCCCGCACAGCACCATCAGCTCGAAGGTGTTGTCGAGCTTCGCGGAGTCGCTGCCGGACGCTTCGATCACCGGCAGCGTGGCGGCGAGGTCGTCGCCGAACAGCTCCGAGCGCAGCAGCGGCTCGCGCGCGCGCATCCAGTTCTCGTTCCCCTGCAGGGTGTTGATCTCGCCGTTATGCATCAGGTAGCGGTACGGGTGCGCGCGATCCCAGCTCGGGAAGGTGTTGGTGGAGAACCGGGAGTGGACCAGCGCGATCGCCGTCTCCATCGCCGGATGGTCGAGCTCCGGATAGAACGGGCGGAGCTGCAGCGCGGTCAGCATGCCCTTGAAGACGATCGTGCGGTGCGACATGCTGGCGACGTAGAAGCGGTTCGCGGCCTGCGGGATACGTGCGCGCACCCGGTTCTCGATCACTTTGCGGATCACGTAGAGACGGCGCTCGAACGCGTCGTCGTCATCGACGCCGCGCCCGCGGGCGATGAAGACTTGGCTTACGTGCGGCTGCTGGGAGCGCGCCGCCTTGCCGAGGTTCGAGCCGTCGGTCGCCACGTCGCGCCACCCCAGCAGCCTCTGCCGTTGCTCGGCGACCACCTCCGCGACGATGTCGTGAATCCGGCGCCGCTGCTCCCGATCGGCCGGCAGGAAGCACATGCCGACGCCGTACTCGCCGGCGCCCGGAAGCGCTACGCCCGCCTCGCGCGCCATCAGGCGCAGCGCCGCATGCGGTATCTGGATCAGCACGCCGGCGCCGTCGCCGGTGTTGGGATCGCAGCCGAGGGCGCCGCGGTGGTACAGGTTCGACAACACCTCCAGGGCGTTGTCGAGCACTTGCCGGGAACGGCGGCCGTGCACGTCGACGACGAACCCGACGCCGCAGGCGTCGTGTTCGCGGGCGGGATCGTACAGGCCCTGACGGGGCGGAAAACCGGAGACTCTCATTGGCTCGACTTCGACAGGCGGCGTTACCGCGGGAGCGGAGCAGTCTTTGGGAGGAAGGATGACGCTCAGCGGGTGTGCCCTGTCATGGTGCATGATAGCGCATATCGGCGGCGTCCGGGCAACCCCGTCACCGGCGCCGTCCAGTCCACCCGCGATGCGGAGGTCGATCCATGCCGGCGTCCAGCCCTGATCTCGCCTACACCCCCGCGCACGTGCTGCGCGGCCTGATCGCCGCCAGGCGGCTGTCGCCGGTCGAGCTGATGGAGTTTACGCTCGACCGCATCGAACGGCTCAACGAGCCGCTCGGCGCCTTCGTTACGGTCATGGCCGACCATGCCATGGACGAAGCCCGCGCCGCCGAGGACGCGGTCATGCGAGGTCTCGAGCTCGGGCCGCTGCACGGCATACCGGTCCCGATCAAGGACCTGGAAGGCGTGCAGGGCGTCCGGTTCTCGCAAGGGTCGCTCGTCGACGACGGAATCGCGCCGGCGAACGCGATGTGCACCGACCGCGTGCGCGCCGCCGGCGGCATCATCGTCGGCAAGACCAACACCCCGGAGCACGGGCACGACGCCACGACGGAGAACCGGGTGTTCGGGCCGGCGCGCAACCCCTGGGACCCGACCCGCACGCCCGGCGGCTCCAGCGGCGGGGCGGCGGTCGCCGTGGCCGCCGGCATCACGGCGGTCGCCCAGGGCTCGGACGGCGGCGGTTCGATCCGCATCCCCGGCTCGCTCTCCGGCATCTACGGGATCAAGGCGACGCAAGGCCGCGTGCCGCGCCGGCACGTCGACGAGCACTCCCACAGCATCTTCAACAACTCCTCCGTCGGGCCGATGACCTGGTCCGTCAGGGATGCGGCCCTACTCCTCAACGCGCTGGCCGGACCGGCCGAGGACGCCGAATACGGCACCCTTGCGGATGAGCCGCCCGACTTCACGGCGGCCCTGGCGCGCGGGGTCTCCGGCACGCGCATCGGGCTCGACACCAGCGGCATGGGCGGCGCCTGCTGCGATACCGAGGTGACGGCGGCGGTGGCGGCCGCCGCGCGGGTCTTCGAAGGGCTCGGAGCGCGCGTCGAGGAGGTCGAGTACGCCCCGGACGAGCACCCGGCGATCGCCCGCACCTTTCTCGATCTGTTCTGCATCAGGGCGTACGGACGATGGAGCGATCAGCTCCACGACCCGGAGAAGGCCGCGCGCCTCACCGACTACTTCACCGAGGACCTGGAACGGGGCAGGCGTTCGCAAGGGACCGACTATCTGGCCTGCATGAACAAGGTCGGCCGGTACCGTGCGCACGCGGCGCGCTTCTTCGCCGACTATGACCTGCTGTTGACGCCGGCCACCGCCACGACGGCGTTCGCGATCGGCGAGTACCCGCAGACCGTGGGCGGCGCGCCGGTCGCCCACCGGCGCTTCGGCTTCACCCCGTTCACCTACCTGTTCAACCTGTCCGGCAACCCGGCGGCCACCGTGCCATGCGGCTTCGACTCGGCCGGCCTGCCGATCGGCCTGCAGATCGCCGGCGGCATGGAGGACGAGATGACCGTACTGGCCGCCTCCGCCGCATTCGAGTCCGCCCGGCCCTGGTCGGCCGCGCGTCCGGCGCTCCCGGACTGACCGGCGCGCGCAGCGACGGACGACTGCATGGGACGACCGGCGGGCGCTGACCTGCACGGCCGCCGCGCTACGGCGCCACGGAGACCAGGGCGATGCCGGCCGAGATCACGACCGCCGCGCCGATGCGCACGACCGGCGCCCGCTCCCCCATCAGCACGGCGCCGGCGACCACGCCCAGGACGATGCTGAACTGCCGCAGGGCCGCCACGTAACTGGCGCGCTCGGAAAGCTGATACGCCCACAGCACCAGCGTATAGGCGCCGCACATGCCAAAGCCGCCCGCCGCCGTACGCCAATCGCCGGCCAGCGTCCGCCACGAAAGCCGCCGCGCCGCGGCCGGCGCCACCGCCTGCCGGCGGGCGCTGACCCGCATGGCCGCCGCAAGCAGCGCCGCGTACAGGACGGTCGAGATGACGAACTCCCAGAGTCCGTACCGGAACGCGTCCAGCAGCCCGCCCCCCGACTGGCGGCTCAGGACCTCCGCCGCCAGCTTGTCGAACGCGGTATAGCCCACGGTGCCGGCGGCGGCGACCGCCGCCCACCCGATCGTCGGATGCAGCCGACGCGCGAGCCGGCCGCGAACCGCCACGCCCCGGTCCGCACCGGCGGCCCCGGAGATGACGATGCAGCCGGCCGCCACCAGGGCGAGTCCCAGCCACCCGGTCGGGCTGGGCGACAGGCTCCGCGCCAGATCGAAGCCTCCCAGAACCAGGACCGGCAACGCCCTCGTCACCGGATAGACGGTACCCAGGTCGCCGGCGCGGTACCCCAGGGTGAGCCCCAGGAAGTAGACCGCCTGCGCGCAACCGGCGCCCAGCAGGAACGGCCAGACGTGGCGCAGGAGGCCGGTGGTGAGCAGCTCGGTCGACACCGCGATCAGGAGACCGGGCACGCTGATCGCCGCCAGTATCTGCAGGATCGTCGTCCACGAGTCGCTGCGCTGCTTGGCGATCAGGTTCCAGCCGGCGTGCAGGATCGTCGAGAACAGGACGACGCCGACGGCGAACGGAGGCAAGCGCTAGCTCATGGGCGCGTCAGGGAGCGCCGCCGCTCGCCGCCGCTGAGAGTCGGTCCGGCCGACGCGCCGTTTCGTGCCTGCCATGCCGGCAGTCTATACTTTCGGCCGCGCGGAGCCGCACCGTCGGCGCCCCCGCGTTCCCGGCAGACGACCCACCGATGATACGGCACTTCCCTACACGGCGCCGGTGCGGCGCACGGCTCTGGCGCCGGCACGCCCCGACGATCGGCGCCGTGCTCCTGAGTCTCCTGAGCGCGTCCCCGGCTGCGGCGTCCGCCTCCGGCGAGGCGGATACCGGCGAGGTGGTCGTGCTGATCACCGACCATCGCGAAGCGATCGACGACTTCACGGCGCTGGTGGTCACGGTGGAGGGCGTGCGCCTGCACCGCCGCGGCGCCCGTACGGATGAAGGTTGGCTGTCGATCGCAGCCGCTCCGCAGGAGATCGACCTGACGCGCTACCAGGACGGCGCGACCGTCGAGTTGGTCCGGGAGCACGCGCCCGCCGGCCGGTACGACGCGGCGGAGGTGCTGGCCTCGGGCGCCCGCGGCGTGGTGCGCGGCGGCCACCGAGTGGAGGTGCCGCTTGAGCTGACGCCGGCTCGGACCGCAGTCGAGGTGCGCGCCGGTCGGATCGCGCAGGTGACCTTCGACCTGGTGGTGCACGACCTGCGCGATCATCCGGGCAAGACGTGGGGGATCCTGCTCGAGGAGGTGCGGGTGGAGTACCTCGGCGGCGGCTGACCGGCGCGGCGGCGCGCGTTTCGTGGCATAATCGGACCATGATCGAGAACTTTGGCGAGTTTCGCGTCTCCAACGACGCATTGGCCGACGCCGGCGAGTTGCGGCGGCGCATGGCCGACGAGGGCTACCTGTTCTTCCGCGGCCTGCTCGACCCGGACCGGCTGCGGGCGCTGCGCCGCGAGATGCTTCAGGTCATCGCTGCCGGCGGCTGGCTGGCGCCCGGCACCGACCCGATCGACGGCATCGTCGTCCCCGGCGCGCGCTGCACGGAAGGCGACGCCGCCTACGTCGAGGTCTACCACCAGGTCTACCGGTTGGAGAGCTTCCACCGCGCCGCGCACTGGCCGGAGAACCTGGACGTGCTGGCCGGGATCATCGGAGGACCGGTGTTCGCGTTCCCGCAGAAGATCGCGCGGCTCTGGTTCCCGCAGTTCACCGAGCACACGACGCCGATCCATCAGGACTTCGTCCACTTCCAGAGCAGCCTGGACGTCTATTCCTGCTGGCACCCGGTTGGCGACTGCCCGCGCGACCTGGGCGGCCTGGCGGTCCTGCCGGGCTCGCACCGCGTCGGCCGGGTGGTCGATCACCACTTCTCCCTCGGCGCCGGCAGCCTTACCGTCGACCCCGCCGATTACGCGGACGACTGGGTCTCCACCGACTACGAGATCGGCGACGTGCTCTTCTTCCACTGCCTGACGATGCACGGCGCGCTGCCGAACGTGACCCGGGACCGGCTGCGCGTGTCGCTCGACAACCGCTACCAGCGGCTCGGCGCTCCGGTGACCGAGCACATGCTCCAGCCCCACCTGACGAGCCACCGGCCGCTGTCGTGGGATCAGGTCTACGCCGGCTGGAGCGGTTCGGAAGACCTGCGCTACTACTGGCGCGAGCACGACTTCGAGGTGATCGCACGGGACACCAGCTTTCAGGAGCGCGGCTTCGCCGAGGCGGTCGAACGGGCGCAGGGCGGCGACTCCCTGGCACGTCTGCACCTGCAGCGCATCGCCGACCTGCACCCCGAATCGGAGCAGGCGCAGGAAGCCGCGCGCGTGCTCGCCGAGGCGCCGACCGTCACGTAGCCTCGACCGAGCCGGTCGACTCCTGCGGGGTTGCGCCTGCCGGGGTTTTTATTGGGTTTGCGCGCGCCCGCACCGTGCAGTGGACCCAGTGCGGGTCGACGCGGAACTCGGGATCGGGCTGGCCGGCGGCGCGCAACTCGCGGCGCGCCGCCGGAATCCCGAACCCGTAGCGCTGCACCAGGCCGAGCACTCGCATTGCCTCCGCCAGCGCCGGATTGCGGTAGTCGATCACGCCCGGATGGCCGAAGTTCTCCGGGGTCAGGGCGCCGTACGGCCCGCCGGGGCTGTTGATCTCGATCCGGTCGTCGAACCAGTAGACGTGCACCGGCGCGTTGGTGCCGTCGTAGGCGCGGTGCATCACGGCGTTGCGCACGAGCTGCTGCAGCGCGCCGAGCGGATAGGTCGAGCGGCGGACCTCGGTCGGCGCCGAGATGAAATCCACCGCGGTGCGGTTGTGAGCGATCAGCTTGTCGTCCACCCGCCGCATCAGATCCGCTACCGACCCCTCGCAGCGCGCCTCGTCCACCACCTCGTCGCCCCATTCGCGCCCGGCGACGCGCAGAAACTGCACGTACGCGCCCGGCAGGAAGTGCTGTGGCCGCCGGCCCAGCACGAGGAGCCCGGCCACGGTCGGCACCGGGTCATCGACCGCAGCGATCATCTTGGCCGCGGCGAGGCGCTCCTCGGCGGTGCGGTCGTTCGCCGCCAGCGTCTCGGGATCCACCGCCGCCGGCAGGTACTCGTCCATGAAGCGCCCCACCCGCAGCTCGCCAAGCCCCGCCGTCCGCACCGGAGACACGTCGTAGTGCGGATCGCGGTGCCGGCGCTTCTCGTTCAGGATCCGTTCGTCCTGCGCACTCGCCACCGCGCGCCGCGGTCCCACGCGAATCCAGGTGCGCCCGCGAAAGCGCACCGGAGGGGAGTGCGCGGGCAGGACCGTGACCACCGCGACCGCACTCCCGCCCAGCACCCGCTTGGCGACCGTGAGCGACGGCGGCGGCACGATGTTGCCGTCGGTCTTGATGTCGGCAAGGCGCAGCAGGAGGCGGTCGGAAATCTCCAATCCCACGGGATTGCCGGCATCGTCCGCGCCCACGAAGACCACGCCCGGCCGGCCGTGGTCCGGGAGGTCATTGGCGAACGCGCAGACCGCTTCCCGGACTCGCGTCGGGCCGTCTCCGCGCAGAGACTCCTTGCGCTCCACCAGATCCGACTCCGGGTCGCTCAGCATCGCTTCCAACTCGCGGTCGGAGTAGGGGGCGCTCATCTGCCGGATCGGGGCGCGGGTTTACCGCAGGTCCATGCGCACCGAGGTCAGGGCGCCGAACGGGTCGCCGGCCAGCAGCCGGCGGCGGGCGTCCGGGTCGCCCTTGAGGTACCAGTCGAACCACGCCCGCGCGTACCAGTCGCGGATCACGTGCGGCAGGTACACCTCCTCGCCCGTCGCGACGGCGGCCCAGCCGAGCTCGGCGTAGCTCTCGCCGGGCGCCCCGGGCGGTCCGAACGCGGCGGCGCCGGTCGGCTTGCGCGAGCGCTCGGGCGACATCGCGAACGGCAGGTTGCCGCGCCGGAACTCCGGCCAGGGGAACTGCCGCGCGAACTCCTCGGCCAGGGTGACGTGGTTGGTGTCGCGCACGATCACCAGGCCGCGGTCGCCGGCGGCGCGCAGCCAGCCGCTCAGCGCCACCGGCTGCGGATTGTCGATCCGCTCCGGCGCGGCGCGCTCCGCGGCCAGCGGAAAGGCGGCGGCCGGGTCGCCGCCGGCGGCGGCTACCGTGGACTGAAACAGGCCGATGAACACGCCCTGCACGAACGCGTCCTCGTCGCCGATCAGCTGCAGCACCGGCTGGCGGCTGCCCACCGGCAGACCGTCCCGCTCGCCGGCGCCGAACATCTCTTCCGGCGTCCAGGTGAAC
This sequence comes from Spirochaetia bacterium, assembly GCA_965203515.1. GTDB lineage: Bacteria > Spirochaetota > Spirochaetia > SZUA-6 > Bin103 > CATQHW01. The sequence continues at coordinate 637,150 of OZ241907.1, read as the reverse complement.
GGCGGCGCATTGTTGAGCCCGAACGCGGCGCTGACGCCGGGCACGTGGTTGGCCGCCAGTTGCGCGGTCATGGAACCGAGGGAATGGCCGGCGACGCCCACCTTGCCGCCGTCGATCCGCCCCGCCAGCAGGCCGCACAGCTCGCGCGCCGCGGCCGTCGCTCCGAGCGACGCGAGGGAGGTCCGGCAGGTCGCGGTTTCCGCCCCCAGCAGGCGCAGCGTGCGGATCAGCAGCGCCACGTCCGCGACGCGCTGGCGGAACAGGTTCTGCATCATGGTGGTCGCGCGTTCCACCCCGCCCGGCACCAGTCCGGCGGCGGCCGGGTCGAAGTCCTCCGGCGGGCCGAAGCCCGGGTCTTCTTCCATGCCGAACAGGAGCCGATAGAAGTAGGGCACGACCTTGAACTCGCCGAAGATCGTCTGATAGGCGCGCTGCACCTCCGCCGGCGACCTGGCCGCGGCGAACGGCGAATCGGGGTCGTGGAACACCAGCGGCAGACCGCCATCGGAGATGAAGGTCGGCGCCGCCACCACGTAGCCGTGGGAGGCGAGGAACTCGCCCAGGGTGCTCCACATGGAGTGGGAGCCGGCGAGGCCGTGGGCCAGCACGATCAGCGGAAACCGGCCCTCGGCCGGCGCGGCGTCGAGCCAGGCGCCGCGCGGCGCGGTGACGAAGCGCCGGCCCAGCTCGGCGAACACCCGCTCCTGAGTCGCGCCGTCGGCGTCGGCCAGGGTGCCGCCCGGCACGTGCAGCAGGTTCGGATCCACCGGCAGGCCGGCGCTCAGCGCCTGGCCAACCGCCTGGTCGCCGAAGTAGAAATCGAGAAAGGTCGCGCGCCGGCCGCCGGCGGCCGGCAGCGGCGAGCGCGGCCCGGCGATGCGTTCGGCCGAGGCGGCGGCCGCGGCCGGATACCACAGGTGGAACACGACGGTGCGCCGCTGTCCGGTAGCTTCGATCGCGCGCACCAGCTCGCGATACCGGGGACTGGCGTAGGCGGCGGTCCACGGGTCGAAGCGTTGCTGGTCGTCGACCGCGAATCCCAGCGCGGAGCCGACCGCGTAGTCGCCGTAGACGGCGCTTGGCGGCAGCTCCTGCAGCTGCGCGGCGACCGGGACAGTAAAGCAGGCCCCCACGAGAATGACGGAGGCAAGGGTACGAATCGACAGAGTCATCGATCAACTCTGTGCACCATCTCCGCCGCCCTGTCAACGAGCCTCCGCGAGGCGGGCTCCCGATTGGCCGTTGGTTATCTCCACGGAAATACCGGACAAATCACATTTCTACTACAGCCGTGGATTGGTCTTGGGAGCGCATGCTACCATGGCGCGCAGCTTGGCGTGAGACCAGCTGCTGCCTGGAGGTGAACTGTGAGTAGAGCATCGTCGTTGTCGCTGTTGCTGGCCGCCGGCATCGCCACGCTGATGGGGTGCGCGCCGGCGGCGCGGCCGCCCGCCACAACCACCGACCCGGCCCAGGGAACTCCGAGTGAGCCGACGCCCACTCCGCCGCCGGCAGAGAAGAGGGAGAAGAGCTGGACGATCGGCGCGGCGGACTTTGGTAGTGATGAACCGAACCTGGTGGGCGAAGTGTCCAACCGTTCCGCGCCGTATGAGTGGGAGCCGATCACCGCCGGCGCCGAAGTGAGCGTTTCGATCGACGGACACGATCTGCCGTTCAAGAGCACGAGCGCCAAGCCGGTCTTCGCATCCGACATCTCCGGCGCGGAGTGGTCGGTTGCCGCCGAGGTTCGGGCGGGCGCAGTGACGCTGGTGCTCACCGCCCCGGATCAGACCGAAAACCTGGGCTTCGTGGAGTCGGTGAGGCTCACGAACGGGGGGAGCGGCTACACCTCGGTTCCCACCGTGACGTTTGACGCGCCGCCGTCCGGCGGCACCGCGGCAACCGGCGCCGCGGTGGGGCCCGGCGGCGTCTTGCGCGTGCAGCTTGGGGTGGACAGCCTGACCGGGCGCGTCGGCGGTTATTACAACTCCGGGTGTTGTCCAACCGTGACGTTCGGGGCGGCGCCGTCCGGCGGCACCACGGCGACCGGAACAACGACGATGCGAACCGAAGTAGGGAGACTATTCTTTGATAACCTGGGGAGCGGCTACACCTCTGCCCCAACCGTGACGATCGACCCTCCGCCGGCCGGCTCAGGCGGCACCCAGGCAACCGCAACGATCGTCGGGATAGTGGCGGGGGCGATTAGCACCTATGCGATGGGGAACCGGGGGAGCGGCTACAGCCTCACGTCTCCCCCTGCCGTTACGTTTTCGGGAGGAGGGGGCAGCGGTGCGGCCGCCAGACCCGACATGGTGCAAAGAAGCGTAAACCGAGTGACGATCACGAACCCCGGGAGCGGCTACACGTCCGCCCCGACCGTGACCTTTCAGACCTCGGTGGGCGGTGGTGCTCCCCGTACGGCAACCGGCAGCGCGGTGCTGCAAACCGAGGTCACGTCGGTGACGGTCACGAACCGGGGGAGCGGTTACCCGTCACCGCCCGACGTTACGATTACGGGCGGAGGGGGCAGCGGCGCGACCGCCACGGCAATACTGGCGGAGGAGGGCAACGATCAATACCACAACCTGTTCTGGGCGCGCCAGACGCTGGCGGGCAAGCGGCTTCTGGTGGAGCTGGCGGACTAGGACTGCGGGAGCGGTGCTGCCGCGGCGCCGCCAGCAGGTCGTTGCTTCGCGCCCTCCACGGAAATACCGGATAAATCACATTTCTACCACAGCCGGTGGATTGGTCTGGGAGCGCATGCTACCATGGATCATGGTGCCGTTTGGCGCTCCAACGCTCCAACGCTGGCAGGAGGAGCAGGAGGAAGAGATGTGGGGTAGAGAGCATCGTTGTCGCGTGTTGCTGGCCGTCGCTGTCGCCGCCTCCCTGATGGCGTGCGCGCCGACGGCGCGCACGCCCGCCACAACCACCGACCCGGCCCAGGGGGGGACTCCGAGTGAGCCGACGCCCACTCCGCCGCCGGCAGAGAAGAGGGAGAAGAGCTGGACGATCGGGGCGGCGGACTTTGGTAATGATGAACTGAACCTGATGGGCGACGTGTCCAACCGTTCCGCGCCGTATGAGTGGGAGCCGATCACCGCCGGCGCCGAAGTGAGCGTTTCGATCGACGGACACGATCTGCCGTTCACGAGCACGAGCGCCAAACCGGTCTTCGCGTCCGACATCGTAAGCGTCCGGGGAATCCCACCCTCTACGTAGCGGGCGGCGGCGGTGGACGCGCGGTCGGCAGGAGCGCCAAGAAATCGGCACGGGTACGCGCGTGCGGCAGCTGCTCGAACAACTCGCGCAGATACCAGTACGGCTCTCGCCGGTTGGCCTTCGCCGTCTCGATCAGGCTGTACAGCGTCGCGCTCGCCGCAGCGCCGCGCGGGCTGCCGGCAAACAGCCAGTTCTTGCGGCCCACCACGAACGGCCGGATCGCCTGCTCGCAGGCGTTGTTGTCCGGCGTCAACTGCGCGTGCTCCACATAGCCGATCAGCTTCGGCCACTGTCCCAACGCGAACCCCACCGCCTTGCCGAGCGCCGAACTCGGCAGCACCTGCTCCCGCTTGTGCCGCAGCCACTCGTGCATCTGCACGAGCACCGGCTCCACCCGCGCGCGCCGCTCGGCCACGAACCGTTCGGGGTCCTCGGTCCGGTACCTCGCTAGCTGCGTCTCGATGCGGTACAGCTTGGCGATGTACCCCAGCGCCTGCAGCGCCGCACCGCTACGGCTCGATACCTTGCTCAACGCCTCGGCGGCCTCCTTGAAGGCGCGCCGCACGTGCGCCCAACAGCCCACGTGCCGGATGCCCGGCTGGCTGCACGGCCGCAGGTAGCCCTCATACCCATCGGTCTGCACGTAGCCCTGGTAGTCGCCGATGATGTCGGCCGCCACCCGTGCGGCCCGACTCGGCTCATACCGGTAGATCACCACCGGCGCCGCCGGCGGCCCGCCGCGGGCCACCCATACGTAGCTGCGCGTCGCGTTGGCGCGTCCCGGCTCGTTGAGCACCTGCACGGTCGTTTCGTCGATTTGCAGGATCGGTCCGCCGCGCAGTTGGTCGCCCAGCGCTGCCAGCAGCGGCCGACAGGCGCCGGCGACCGCCAGCATCCAGTCGGCCATCGTGCGCCGCGACACCGCCACTCCCAGCCGCGCGAACTGCTGCTCCTGCCGGTACAGCGGCAGCGCGTCGCAGAACTTCGCCGTGGCGATGAACGCCAGCAGCCCTTCGCTGGCGACTCCTTTGCGGATCAGCGCCGCCGGCGCCGGCGCCACCCGCACCGCCGCACGCTGCTCGTCGCCGGAGCCCTCGCAGTGATGGCAGGCGTACTTCGGCCGCACCGTGCGGAGCACCCGCACCTGCGGCGGGATCACGTCGAGCTTCTCGGCGGTCTCCTCGCCGATGCGGACCATGCGGTGGCCGCAGGCGCACTGCTGGTCTGCTTCGGGAAGGTCGACGACCCGCTCGACCCGCGGCAGCGACGGCGGCAGCGGTTGGCGGCGCGGGCGCCGGGCGCGGCTCGGCACCGGGGCGGCCGCCGGTTCGGCAGGCAGTGGGTCGACCGGCAAGGCGTGGTCGGCGCTCCGTTCGATCTCGTTGAACAGCCGGATCTGCTGCTGCTCGGCAGCGCTCAGCTGTTCGCTGCTGCGCCCGTACCGCCGGTTTCGGTACCAGGCGAGCTCCTCTTCATAGAGCTCAATCTTCTTGTCCAACTCCTGGACCTGATGATCCAGCGCATGGACCTGATGATCCAGCGCACTATTCCTGGTGACGAGTGAACTATTCCTGGCGACGAGTTGATCGTTGCGCACGATCAACTCGTCTTTTTCCAGGACCAGCAGCCGATTCTCCACGCGCAACCTGTCGCGTTGTTCGACCACCGACGGTGCGGCAGACATGTCTCTACCTTACCTCAAATACCGCCGCCAGTCAAGATCGAACCAAGCCCGTCAGGCGATTTCGGCGTAGCTCAACTCCTCGTGTCGGTTCCAGAAATCGATCCCTGCCAACAGCATCCGCAGCTGCTCGGCGTCGATCTCTCGCCGCGCCTCGGCCGCCGTTCGCGGCCACGGAAAGCTGCCCTGCTCCAACCGCTTCATCCACAGACAGAACCCCGTCCGATCCCAGTACACCGCCTTCAGCAGTCGCCGCTGCCCGTTGCAGAACACGAACAACGACGCCTCGAACGGACTCAACCGCATCTGCTCCTGCACCAGCAGCACCAGCCCGTTGATCTGCTTGCGCAGGTCGGTCGCACCAGGCCGCACGTAGATGCGCGCCGCCTCCAACTCCAGCCGGATCACTTCAGCGCCTCCAGCGCCGCCAGCACCTCGCGCAGATGCTCAGCGCGGACCGACGGCCACAGCCGCAGCACGTACCGCTCGCCGACCAGCAACTCCATCGTCGCGTGCTGCTCGGCGTCCTTGGCCCCGCCGGCCGCCCGCGCCAACTCGACCAGCGGCTGACGCCGGTCGGCCGTCTCCGGCAGCTTGCCGTCCCAGTTGCGCAGCGACCAGTAGGACAGACCATGCTGCTCGCAATACGCCTTCTTCGTGAGCCCACTGCGTCGCCACGCTGCCACGTGCCGGCTCCAATACTCTCGTCCCTGTCTCATCGTTCGTCCCTCCTGCCAGGGACGATGTACCTCTATATATCCCCTTGTAAGGTGGGGTTCACCGGACGCTTACCCGACATCTCCGGCACGGAGTGGAGGGTTGCCGCCGAGGTTCGGGCGGGCGCGGTGACGCTGGTGCTCACCGCTCCGGATCAGACCGAAAACCTGGGCTTCGTGGAGTCGGTGAGGCTCACCAACCCGGGGAGCGGCTACACTTCGGTTCCCACCGTGACGTTTGAGGCGGCGCCGTCCGGCGGCACCGCGGCAACCGGCGCCGCGGTGGGGCCTGGCGGCGTGGCGTCAGTGACGATGGGGGCCCTCGGTTATTACTACTCCGGGTGTTGTCCAACCGTGACGTTCGCGGCGCCGACCAGCGGCACCACGGCGACCGGAACGACGACGATGCGAACCGAAGTAACGAGAATAATCATCACGAACACGGGGAGCGGTTACACCTCTGCCCCAACCGTGACGATCGACCCTCCGCCGGCCGGCTCGGGCGGCACCCAGGCAACCGTAACGGTCGCGATACAGAGCGGGTCACTTTACTCCTATACGATGGGGAACCGGGGGAGCGGCTACAGCATGACGTCTCCCCCTGCCGTTACGTTTTCGGGAGGAGGGGGCAGCGGTGCGGCCGCCAGACCCGACGTGGTGCAAAGAAGAGTAACCGGAGTGACGATCACGAACCCCGGGAGCGGCTACACGTCCGCCCCGACCGTGACCTTCATGACCTCGACGGGCGGTGGTTCCCCCCAGACGGCAACCGGCAGCGCGGCGCTGCGAACCGAGGTCACGTCGGTGACGGTCACGAACCGGGGGAGCGGTTACCTGTCACCGCCCGAGGTTACGATTACGGGCGGAGGGGGCAGCGGCGCGACCGCCACGGCAACACTGGCGGAGGGCGGCAACGATCAATACTACAACCTGTTCTGGGCGCGCCAGACGCTGGCGGGCAAGCGGCTTCTGGTGCAGGTGGCGGACTAGGATGGCGGGAGCGGGTGCTGCCGCGGCGCCGCCCGGCAGGTCGTTGCTTCGCGCCTCTGCGTCAGCGAGCGCCGACGTGGGCCGCGCGGTCGAGCAGCGCGCGGACGCGAAGGTGCGTCTCGAGATCAGCGCGGCGGGTCGCGTCGTTCGGCCAGTCCGGTCGAGTCGCGCGCGCCGCTTCGGACAGATCGATGGCGAGCCGTACCTTGTCCGCTGTCCGCTACCGGCAGGTTCACCCGGCGCCAGCGTGAACGGCGCTCTGGGCGCATCCCAATCGCGCCGCGCGTAGGCGCGGAGTCCCCATGTCGTCCTGACCACCGCTTCCTTCCCGCTCCAAGTCGTCCAGCAGCGGCCGCATCCGCTGCCGAGCATCCCGCACCGCGCGGTTGCAGGCGTGCATCATCGTCAGTTCTCACCCCGCTCGTGGAGCAGCGCCTCAAGTGCGGGCGATGCGCTTCCGCCTGGCTCTGGGCGGCTTCCGCCTGGTTGGCGGGTGGCGGGCGGCGGCTTCGTCGTGGAGGCGGGCCTCCGTCTGGCGGGGCGCCGACATTCAGACACGTTCCGATGCTTCTTCACCGTCCTCGACGGCTTCGGCCATCGTGTGACGACCCGTGTCGCCTTGCGCTATCAATTGATCCTGGTACCGGAGAACCTTGACGATAACCTCTTCGGCCTGCCCGGTCGGTCTTTGGTCGATCGCCGCACGAGCGTCGTCCAAGCGCCCTGCCCGGCGGAGCAGATCTACGAGAATCGCCGTACTTGCCCCATCCTGTTCCGCGACCGACTGGCCGTGATCTTCGGCGTACACCAGCATGTCGGCTGCCTTGCTGCGGCACTTCACCGCTTCCGCGGCACTGCCTTCATCGTCACATGCCCATGCCGCCTGGATCAGCGCCCACGCAGCGCCCGCGTAGTCGTTCGCCGCACGATTGACCATAGACATGCATAAGAAGCTGTTGGCCAAGTATGGCAGGGCATCGTCGTGGAGCTGCCGGCGGTACTCCGAACTCTTGACCACCGTCTCAGCGCCCGGACTCGACTTGCTCACGTCGACGGCGCAGTAGCCGCAGCCGCCGCATTGCTGCACGTCGGTAAAGAGTCCAGCTCTGCGCATTTCCGGCGGTCTCGTATCGAGGTCGGGTGATCCGAAAACGAATGCGCTCGTCAAGATTTCCTGGTCACCCTCGGTCCCACAGAGAGCGCAGGTTCTCTTTTGCGGATGTGTCGTCACTAGGGTACTCCCATCACAGGCTGTCTGTTGAAATGGACCGTCTCACTCTTCCACGAGCTGGACCAGAAGCTGCTTGCCGTACAGCGTTTGGCGTGCCCAATGCAGGTTCTGGTATCGATCGTAGCCGCCCTCTGCCAGCGTTGCCGTGGCGGTCGCGGTGGTGCCGCCAGGCGGCGGCGCCGAAAAGGTGACGGCGGGGACCGAGGTGTAGCCGCTCCCCGCATTGGTGACCGTGACGGACTCGACGAAGCCTGCGCTTTCCGTCTGATCCTCGGCGGTGAGCACGAGCACCACTGCGCCCGCCCGGACCTCCGGGGTGACCGTCCACTCCGCACCGGAGATATCGGACGCGAAGACCGGCTTCTCACTCGTACTCGTGAACGGCAGCGCATGCCCGCCGATCGAAACGCGCACGTCGTCGCCGCCGGTGATCCGGTCCCAGGCATACGGCGCGGAACGGTTGGACGTTGCGCTCAACAGGTTCGAGCCATCATCGCCGAAGTGCGCCGCGCTGATCGTCCAGCTCTTCTCGGTCTGCTCGTCGCCCTGCGAGCAAGGCGGCGGACGGAGCGATCTGGTAGGATGCGCCACACAACGGAGGGAACAGTGTCCGATTCGATCAAGATCGCCGTCATCGGGGGTGACGGCACGGGACCCGAGGTGACCGCGGAGGCGTGCAAGGCGCTGGAGGCGGTGGCTCCGCTCGAGAGCATCTCCTACGAGCGGGTCGACTTCGACTACGGCGGCGACCGCTATCTGGCCACCGGCGAAGTGATTACCGAGCGGCAGATCGACGAGCTGCGCCGGTTCGACGCGATCTACCTGGGCGCCATCGGCCACCCGGACGTGACGCCGGGCATCCTGGAGAAGGGGCTGCTGCTGGCGATCCGCTTCCAGCTCGACCAGTACGTCAACCTGCGCCCGATCAAGCTCTACCCCGGCGTGGACACGCCGCTCAAGGACAAGGGACCGGACGACATCAGCTTCGACGTCGTGCGCGAGAACACCGAGGACCTGTACTGCGGCGCCGGCGGCTTCCTGCGCAAGAACACCCCGCAGGAGGTGGCCACGCAGGAGATGATCGCCACCCGCTTCGGCGTCGACCGCTGCCTGCGCTACGCCTTCGAGCTGTGCCGACGCCGCAAGGACAAGATGCAGCTCACGCTCGTGCACAAGACCAACGTGCTCACCTACGCCGCCAACCTGTGGGAGCGCGCCTTCCACGAGATGGGAGTCGAGTATCCCGACGTGACCCGCGACTACAACCACGTCGACGCCGCCTGCATGTGGTTCGTGAAGAACCCGGAGCACTACGACACGGTCGTGGTGCCCAACATGTTCGGGGACATCATCACCGACATCGGCGCCATGATCCAGGGCGGCCTGGGCGTCTCCGCCGGCGGCAACATCAACCCGGACCCGGGCGGCTGCAGCATGTTCGAGTGCATGGGCGGCTCGGCCCCCAAGTACACCGGCAAGAACGTGATCAACCCGATCGCCGCCATCGCCGCCATGGGGATGCTGCTGTCGGTGCTTGGCGAGCAGAAGGGGTTGGCCAACCTGACGCGCGCGTCGCAACGGATCGACGCCGCGATCCGCGCGACCACCCCCAGGATGCGGAGCATGTCGGCCGGCCGAATGGGCTACTCGACCACCGAGGTCGGCGACCTGGTCGCCGGCGCGCTCTGAACTGAAGGACTCACCGATGAATCGGACGCTTACGATGAATCTCGGTTCAAGGCAATATGGGTCGTTCTGGCTCAGCGACGGGTGATCACCGGCGCGGCGACCGGCTGCAGGCTCACGTTGACGCAGGCGGGGGCGCCGGCCGCATGGGCCGCATCCAGAGCCGCGGGCAGCGCGGCGGCCGATTCGACCGCGGCGCCGTAGGCGTCGAGCGCGCGGGCCACCCCGTCATAGCTGCTGGCGCGCAGCTCGCAGCCGACGGCCCGACCTGCCCCATAGTTCCGGTGCTGTACCTGCACCTCCGCGTTCCAGCGCGCGTCGTTGCCGATCACCGCCAGGAACGGCAGGTCGTGGCGCACGGCGGTGTCGATCTCCAGCGCGTGGAACCCGAACGTGCCGTCGCCCATCGCGGCGGCGATGCGTGCCTTAGGAAACAGCGTACGGGCGGCAAGCGCGAACGGCAGCGCCGCCCCGATCGCCCCCGACGGACCGTTGATGATGCGGTGCGGGGTGCGCACGCACGCCTGCGCCCACTGCCCGATCTCGCCGCCGTCGGAGACGAACACCGAATCGGGCGAACCGGCCAGGAAGTCGTGCACGGCGTAGCCGAGCTGCGCCGGATGGACCGGCGAATCGGTGCGGATAGCCCGCCAGTGGGCGGGTCGATAGGCGACGGCCGCCTCGACCTCCTCGCGCCAACCGGTATCGGGGGAGCCGGCCAGCCGTTCCCGCATGGCCGCCGCCCACCGCCGCGGATCGCCCTGAGACTGCAGCAGCATGCGGTCGCCCGCGTTGCCCGCCGCCTGGCGCAGCGCCTCCGCCTCCGGGTCGATCTGCACGAACCGGCAGCCCGGCGCGAACGGCGGCGCCGCCCCCAGGTCGAGCAGGTGATCGAGCCGCTTGCCGAGCAATACGACCAGGTCCGCCTCGGCCACCGCCTCCGCGAACGCGCCCAGGGCCGGGTCGCGCAGCCCGCGCGGGCTGTCCATGGCCACCACCGCCACGCCGGCATCGGTCAGCGGGCGCGCCGCACCGGCGGCGTGCCGGCGCCGGTACGGCGGGCCGACGACCACCAGCGGCCGCGCCGCGTCGCCGATCGCCCGACACACCGCGTCGACCGCGGCCGGCGCCGGCGCGCCCCCCTCCCCTTCCGATTCGACCGGCTCCGCGGTCCTCACGACCGACTCCAGCACGTCGACCGGCACCGCCACGTGCACCGGGCCCGGACGTCCGGCTGCCGCGCGGCGCCACGCCCGCACGAAGTCGCCGGCGACCTGTTCCGGACCGACGCAGGTCCACGACGCCTTGCAGACCGCGGCCGCCAGCTCGGCCTGCTCCATCTCCTGGAACGCGCCGGCGCCCGGCCGGCCCGACGGCGCCGCGCCTGAAAGCAGGACCAGCGGCGACTCCGCGCACGCGGCCACGTACAGCGCCGACAGCGTGTTGGCGAACCCCGGTCCGGCCGTGACCAGCGCGATGCCGGGCCGGCCGCTCAGCCGGCCGACGGCGTCGGCCGCGTGCACGGCCGCCGCTTCGTGGCGGACGTGGATCAGCTCCAGGGACGTGTCGATGGCGGCGTCGAACACCGACATGATCTGATTGCCGGACAGCGTGAAGACGTGCCGCGCGCCGGCGGCGGCGATGGCGCGCACCAGCGCGTCAGCCGCTCTCATCGATGCCGCCCGGGTTGAGCGTCAGCCCGTGCCGGTGACCGGGTTGGATGTCGTCAGCTCGTACAGCCGATGGAACTCCGCGCTGCCGTCGTCTTCGATCAGCTCGGTGACCACACCGCGCTCGTACGCGGGCTGGTTGCCGGCCGCGAAGTAGTTCCACATCGACGACCCGGGCCGGGACCGGGCCGCGAAGTCGACCGTCAGCCCCGACGGCCGCCGGTACCGGACCACCCGGCGCGGCAGACTCAGGTCCGCCTGTTCGACCCGATAGCGGTCGAGCGCCGCTTCGTCGACCTCGACCCCAAGGCCGGGCGCCGTCGGGACCGCCGCGTAGCCGCCGGCGACCGGGATGCGCTCCGTGAGCAAGTGGTGTTCGTACAGCTCGTGCACGGTGACCGCCGGCCAGCGCGCCGAGGCCAGCACCGCGCCCAGGTGCAGGCAGAGCGAGGTCGTCAACCCGGTGCCGACCATCTGCAGGAAGAACGGCATGCGCGCAGCGCCGGCGAAGTGGCCTGCCCGGCAGATAGCGGAGACGCCGCCGCCGATCACGTAGCCGTCGCAGTACTCGCTGCGCGCCACGCCCTGGCGCGCCTCCGCGTAATGATGGGCGATCGGCGTGCGCAGCCCCGCGCGCAGCCGCCGGTTGCCGTCGACGTCATCGGCGGGGATCGGCCCCTCGTATATCTTGATCTTCGGGAAGGCCGCTTCCAGCGCGCTCAGCACCGGCAGCGCGGTCGGACCGTCGAGGAGGAAGTCGTTCCAGTCGGCGTCGATGCGGAACCACGGCGGCGTCGCCTCGGAGATGCGCGCGATCGTCTCGTGCACGTCCCACCAGGGACGGGTCTTGATCTTCATGCAGGTGTAGCCGAGGCGGACCGCCTCGCGCGCCTCCGCCTCGTACATCTCCGGGGACATGTCGTGGTCCCAGAACGACAACGGGCAGTGGCTGCGGAACTGATCGCCGAGCAGGCGGTGCGCCGGCACGCCGGCCGTCTTGCCGGCCAGGTCGAGCACCGCCATCTGCAGGCCGGCGCCCAGGCTGTCGTCCCAGTAGAGCTCGAACGGCGAGCGGCCGATCACCCGATCGGCGGCGTCCGCGCGGCCCCAGGTGTAGTTCTGGATCGTCTCTCCCCAGCCGCTGACGCCGGAATCGGCGGTCACGCGGATCACCTCGACTTCCGACCACGTGTGGATTCCCGCGCGCTCCATCTCGACCCGGATGCGGTCGACCATCGGCACCCAGAGCAGGATGCGCTCCACCGAAGCGATTCTGTCCATCTGGTCCCCTCCCGGCATCGGCATCCTATACGGTCATCGGGATTACGTCGATGGCGCCGGCTCCAGCCGGCCCTCGCTCGGCAGGGCCTGATCCTTTATCGGCAGGTGCACGATCGCGGCGGCGACCCCCAGGACGATCGCGCCGATCCAGACCGGGACGTAGGAGCCGGTTGCGTCGTAGATGCGCCCGCCGAGCCAGACGCCCAGGAAGCTGCCGACCTGATGGGACAGGAAGACGATCCCGTACAGGGACGAAAGATGGCGCGTGCCGAAGATCTGCGCCACGGTGCCGCTGGTCAGCGGTACCGTCGCCAGCCATAGAAAGCCGATGATCGCGGCGAACACCAGCGCCGTCGCACTCGTGACCGGGACGATCAGGAAGCAGGCGATCGCCGCCGCCCGCGAGAGGTACAGCAGGCTCAGCAGCTGCTTCTTGCGGAAGCGGTCGCCCAGACGGCCGAACAGGAACGAGCCGAGCATGTTGAACAGCCCGATCAGCGACAGCGCCGCGGCGCCGATCATCTGCGCCACGCCCTGGTCGACCAGAAAGGACGGCAGGTGGGTGGCGATGAAGGCGACGTGAAATCCGCACACGAAGAAGCCGGCGTTCAGCAACAGGTAGCCCGAGTGCGTGCCCGCCCGGCGCATCACGGTCCCCAAGCTCATCTGGTCCTCGACGTTGGACGGCGCGCCTGAGTCGGCCGATGGCGAGGATCGGACCGGGAAGCCGACCGCCAGCAACGCGATCGCTCCGACCGCCAGGGCGGCGTACAGCAGGGTCGTCTGCCACTGCACGGCGCCGATCAGCCACTGCATGGCCGGCACCACGGCGAAGGTCCCGAACGATCCCGCCGCGGTGATGATGCCGAAGGCGGTTCCCCGCCGCTCCGCCGGAACGACCTGCGCCACGGCGCCCAGAATCACCACGTACGAGGTCGCGCTGAGCGCCAGGCCGACCATCACGCCCAGTCCCAGGTAGAGGGTGGCGGCCGAGGCGGCCAGCGACAGCAGCGCGAACCCCAGGGCGTAGACGACGGCGCCGACCGCCACCACCCAGCGCGGCCCGATACGGTCGGCGATCATGCCGGCCAGCGGCAGCCCGAACAGGATGTTCTGGACCGCCATCGAGAGGCTGAACGTCTCGCGCCCCGTGGACAGGGTGGCCGAGACCGGCTGCAGGAACAGCCCGAACGACTGGCGGGCTCCCATGGCGACGGCCACCGTGACGGCGCCGAGCAGGATGACCAGGGCGGGACGTTTCATCACGGCGGCGAGCATAGCAGCGTTCCCGCTACGGCAGCGTTCCCGCTACGGCAGCTTCCAGGCTACGGGAGCTTCCAGCTACGGGGACGGCAGCAGCCGCAGCAGGCCCTGCTCGATCAGCGTGCGGAAGTGCAGCACCGCGGTCTCTGCCAGCGTGCGGTCCCGGATCAGGAGTCCCAGCTCGACGTTGCGGTCGAACGCCGCCTCGGTGAGGTTCGCGGAGGTGACGAACACCGCCTCGCCGTCGGCCACCACCGCCTTGGCGTGGAGCACGCCGGCGGGACCGTCGTCGGCCACCGAACGCGGATCGTAGTAGACCTGCGGGCGCGCCTCGCCCGGCCACGACACGCCCCAGAACCGGTCCGCGAAGCGGCGCACCAGGCTGTCGCGGCGGTCGTGTCGCCGCGCCGGCGTTCGATGTTGAGCAGCAGCGTCACGTCGAGCCGCGGGTTGGCGTCCAGGCGCCGCGCCAGGGTCGCGAACGCGCGCGGCCCGTCGAAGAAGGCGTAGCTGCATACCCAGATCGAACGGCGCGCGGAGCCGATCAGCTCGTCGTACACCCGGCGCGTGTCGCGCGCGTGCAGGCCGGCGACGGCCGGGCCGGTCCAGACGAAGTCAGGCGCCGGCGCCTGGCCGGCGGCGCGCGCCAGGCTGCGCAGCCAGAGGGCGCCCGCCGCCGGCGTGACGCCGCGGCGCTCCCACTCCCGGAGCACCTGCAGGATGGCGTCCTGGTGGCCGCGGCCGACTGCGGCGCGGACGGCGACCGCCGAGTAGGGCGGAGCGAGCAGGCCGGAGTCGAGCGCCAGCGCCAGCCGGCTGCGCGTGTGCGCCGGCAGGGCAACCAGCGCGTCGATCACGCGGCGCCGAAGAACGCGGCCCCGGCGGCGCCCAGCGCCGGCGCCACCAGCGCGCGGTCCAGGTATTCGTTGCGCATCTCGCACGAGGTCTCCGCGATCAGCGCGCAGCCGTGGCACGCCGCTCCGTGCAGCCAGCGTTCCTCCATGCTCTGTCCCGGCAGGTGCTCGGCGCACACCGGATCGTTGGAGCAGAGCGCCGCCGACTCCAACGCGGATTCCAGATGGTAGACGACGCGGCGCGCCTCCTGCACCAGACCGCCCAGCGTGCCCTCGGCGTCGGGGCTGGCGGTATACAGCAGCAGGGCGTAGCGCTCGCCGGCGTCGTCCGCGTAGATCCGTTCCTGGATCGAGGCGGCGGGATAACCGCAGTGCATGGAAAGGGACTGGAGGAGCAGGTGGGCGAGCGTGTGCAGCAGCACGTACGGGCCGCCGGGAAAGAGCCGCTCGCTGGTGCGCCCACGCGCCCAGGCAGCGTGTCCGGCGAGCAGTTGGTCCAACCGTTCCCGCACCGGCCGCCGGCCGAGCCAGTCGGTCACCGCGCCGGCCTGGAGCTGGATGAAGATGCCTTCCCCGCGATTCTCCACCGCCGGGAACCACTGCGGTTCCAGGGCGATGTCGGCCCGTTCGACCTCGGATTCGTACTCCCCGTCCACCTTGGGCATCACCGGTTCCAGGCGGGTGAATCCGGCCAGCGCCAGCACTTCCCGGAGCCGGTGCACCTGGATGACCGCCTCGATCCCGGCGCAATGCGGCCGGAGCCACACCGACTCCGGCAGGCGCCGGGCATGGAAGTCCTGATCGACCGGCACGTCGTCGCCGAACCCCTCGGGGGCGGCAAGGAGCGCATCGAGCTCGACGTGCTTGATAGGGCGATCGCCGCCCGCGCCGCCGGAACGCCGGGCGTCGATCGCGGCGAGCACTTCGTCGTCCGAGAACGCCGCCAGGTGGTCCGCCACGCCGGGGTATCGCTTCACGAAGCCGAGTTGCGCCGCGTCGGCGACGATCTGCAGGTGTTGCCAGAGCTCTTCGACCGCTCGCTCGACTTCGGTGCCGCGGTCGGGCAGCGAGAGCACGCTCAGCACCTGCGGAAACCAGGCGTTCGACGCGGTGCGGATCAGCAGCCGGCTCGGCTGGTCGCACCGCTCGTTGGCGTGGCGGCCCAGCCAGGGCCGGGCGCCGCTGCAGGCGCCGAGGGGCCGGATCGCCACGTCCATTGCTGCGTGCATACGCCGCGCCTTGCCGCACTCGCAGCGCACGATCTGTTCGGCCAGATCGCCGCTGGTGCCGCGTTCGTCGAGCCAGAGCTGCCGGCGGCACGGGTCGTCCGGACCGTGGACGAAGCGATGCCAGTCGATGTCGTCGACATGACCGCGGGCGCACGCCCGCACGAACCGGGTCGCCACCACCGGCCGCCGGTCGAACCTGCCCCGGTCGAGCGCGGTGCGGTGCACCATGCGCCGCGAGCGCGAGCTGGTCGGCGCTCCGTCACGGGGGTTCTCCTGGACGATGAACCACTCGGGAAACCGCCACCCGCCGATGCCACGCTGGCGGTCCTGCGGATGGTCCGGCTCCGGCGGCGGCGCATACAGCCGCGGCGCGGCCACGCCGGTCATGTCCGCCAGCTTGGCCGCGAGGCGCGGCTCCTCGATCGGTTCCAGGATGGATTCGCTGCCCCAGGTGTCGAGCCCGCCCACGATCGCCGAGTCGTCCGGCAAATCGATCAGCGCTCCCGGCCCGAACGTCGTGATCACCTGGCTGCGGCGCACCTGCCCGTCCGCCCTCCCGTTCACGAGCCGCTCCCGCGAGCGGTGCCGTTCAACACCGCGTCCACAAAGCCCTTGAAACTGGGACTCCGGCCCGCGATCGTCCGCGGGTTCAGCGTGCGGGCGATCTCCTCGGAGACACGGGCGGTGTAGGTTCGCGGTAGTAAATGCTTCAGATGGAGCTTGGGATTCTGGATCTCGTCCGGCTTCGAAGCATCGACGTTGCCCAGGTCCCGTTGAAGGTATGCTTGGAGGTTCTCGGTATCGGCAAAATACCATGCTTCGAGGTGCCACTGCGCATAGGCGTACTGCAACCTCGACCTGATTTCATCGGGTAATCGCTTGGTATGTTCACTCCGGTGTTCCTCAACGACGTTCCCAGGAACCTTCCCGTCTACATCGACCAAGAGGACGATCTTCTGAGGCTGAGAATCGATGTTTTCTTCCCAGACCGACCTGATAATCCTTGTGGACATCATCGGCTTGAGAGCTTTGTGGTTCGGTGGAATGCGCACGTCGTCGACCGTCGTGCCCTGCATTCGAAGATGTGATACAAGATGCGGCAGCGAACGACTTTCGGTCATCCCTGAGGCGATAACTACGACGTTACGAGCCATGTCAGGTCTCCCCGAACCCCTTCGTTTGGTAGTACTCGCCGAGGCTGAATCCCGATTCATCGAGCGCCCTGCGTATGCCGTCGGCGTTGCTCTGCCGGCTCACCGCCGTACCTTGCCCGCCCTGGCGTTGAACGACGCACACAACTGCAGGATCGTCCAACAGGTCGAGCAGCAACGGCGAGTGGGTGGTCACCATGAACTGCACTCGCTCACGCGTATCACGCAGATAGTCGACGAAGGCGGACAATGCGCTCGGATGGACGTAGTTCTCCGGCTCCTCGATGCCCAGCAGGTTGGCTCCCGGTTCTCCGTGAAGCGCCGTCATCAGCGCCAGCATACGCAACGTGCCGCTGGATACGCCCATTTGATGTACGGAGAACTCCAGGTCCTCCTCCTTTTGCACGAAGTAGAAGCGATCTTCGGTCTCGCGGGTATCTATCTCTGTCGGAAGACCGACGATATCATGAGTCGCCGACCGGATCCGCTCTCTGACGTCGGGAGCCAGGGCATAGAGTGTCTCGGCCAAGTTGCGTCCGTAATGATCGAACCGGCTCGACTCCAAGCCGCTCCAGTCACGTCGGAGCAGGAACGGATTCGGATCGAAGAATCCCCATCGGCGGACGAAATTCGCAATATCACGAGCGGGAAAGTTCGCATCCGCAGAAGCTGCCGCCAGCGCGCAAGCGGTCGACGACTGCTTCAGCTCGACTCGTTCATTGGTGCTGCCAGACCACCACCAACCGTCGCCGCGATCGGCCTCCAACAATACGGACGGCGGGGACTGTGGCGGGAACCGCTCAACGCGCTCCGCTACGTGGAACTGAAAACCTTGCCTGGTGATCTGGACCGACCATTCGATTCGCTCTCCATCTTCCTGCAGGGTCACCGCCAGGTCGATCTGATGTGCTTGCTCCCCCTTCCAGGCAAGATTGAGGATGCCGCCTCTCGAAAACACCGCTCCTTCGAAGTCACGCGCATGCACTCCGTCGTTAAGGAAGCGAAGCGCGTCGAGTATGGTGCTCTTGCCCGAAGCGTTGGCGCCGATGAACACGTTGAAGTCCTCCAGATCGATGCTCACGTCGCGCAGACTGCGATAGTTCTTCGCCTTGAGGCACAATAGCTTCATTGGCTCAACCTCCTGGTCATGTTATTTCGTCGGTGAGCCGGCTGGACAGGTCCTGCAGGAACAGGTTCACCTGCGGTTCTACGTCGCGCAACGAGCGGTTGGCGCGGAACTTCCGGTGGTGGTCGGACTCGAAGTCGGTGTCCAGCATCTCGCGCAGGAGCGGCCTTCTGCGCGGCTCCTCGTATTTCTGATACTGCATCGGGACGCCGCCGCTGCGGTAATCGCCGAGGATCGTGAGCCAGGAGTCGAGCAGTTCGCCGACGCGGTTGCGGATGCTGCGCCGCCGTTCGGCGCGTTCGGCATCGTCCTGCATCGGCTGCTCGTCGATGCGGGCGTGAAAGACCTCGAGCAGCAGTCGTTCGAGCGCCGCGCGTTCGGACTCGATTGCTTCGACCCCGGCCGGCGGCGTCATCGACGGGCGGGCGTGGCGGGCGAGCGCCACCAGCGCGCCGGCAAAGCCGCGGTCCAGGGCGCGGGCGGCGAAGGGCGTCACGCTGGCGACCTCGACCGAACGGTAGAAGGTCTCGTGATAGTGCCGGAAGCGCTCGTAATGCGACCGGTCGCGCGGGCGGTGGACGTTGTAGAGCGTCACCACCAATCCGGGGCGACGATCGTCCCGGCCCACCCGGCTGGTGGCCTGGATGTACTCCGAGTTGGTCTTGGGCTGCCCGTAGACCAGCATCAGCCCGAGCCGCTGGATGTCGAGGCCGACCGAGATCATGTTGGTCGCGATCGCGCAGTCGACCCGCTGCCTGCGGTCGTGAAAGGTCGTCTGCAGCCGCCGCCGCGCCTCGGCCACGCGGTCGGTGCTCACCCGCGAGGTGAGCTCCACCACGTCGGAGAAGCTGGTGCGGTCGCGGAACAGCCCCTGTCCCGGCGCTTCGCCGAGCCGCCGGCGGTCGCCGTAGCGCTTGAGCGTGTTCTGCACCTCTTCTTCCAGGATGCGCCGGGCGCCGCCCAGCTCGCGCAGGCTGTTGAAGTAGCCGAGCACGGTCATGTAGGGATCGGCCGGATTGTCCCGGTTGCGGGGGCCGCCGGCTTCGCGCCACGCGCGCTCGGCCGCGCCCATCAGCGCCAGCAGGACCCGGCGCATCGCCTCCTTCGGGTTGCGGCCCTGGGCGGCGATGCCGGCGTACTCGCGCGCGTTTCGTTGCGCGGCGGGCATGGTGCGGGCGAAGAAGGAGTCGCCGCGCTCCGGTCCCGGCGGCGGGAAGACGTGCGTGGTCTGCCGGCCGAAGAGCCCCTGAATCTGCTGGTCGGCGTGGCGGACGGTGGCGGTCGAGGCGACGATCTTCGGCTTCACCGGGCGGCCGTCGATCGGGCGCGCGCACAGCGCCTCGAACGCCGCCTCGTAGAGGCCGGCCATGGTGCCGAGCGGACCGGAGATCAGGTGCAGCTCGTCCTGGATGACGAGGTCCGGCGGCAGCAGCGGACCGCTCAGCGGACGCCCGCGGCGGGGTTCGGCGGCGCCGTAGAACCCGGCGCCGTCATGGCGGTCCGCGCCGCCGAGGAGCGCGCCGGACTCGCCCACCCACGGCAGCGAGGCGAACTTGTCCACGGTGGCGATCAGAAAGGCCGGCAGGCGCCGGTACAGCGGCTCGTCCACGGCGACGATCGGCAGCGGCGCGTCGCCCGCGAAGTCGCACTCCCAGTCGACGCAGACGATGCGCAGTTCGGTGGGACGGTCGGAGTCCGGCAGCAGCGTGAAGGAATCCGGCGTGAACGGCTCCCCGCACCACGGGCAGCTCTCCAGCGGGATGGGAGCCGGTTTGCCCTGCGGGTTGCTCTTGTACTGGCTGACCTTGCTGCGCGCCGAGTCCGAGCGTCCGTCTCCCTTTTGGCCGAGCCGGTTCGGCGTGCCCGCCTTGCCGACCCACAGGCCGATCTCGAACGGCCACTCGCCGTACCGGCCGGGGTCCGCGCGCCGTTCCAGTTCCAGCGCGCACACCAGGCCGGCCGCGCGACCGAGCTGGTCGAGCGTCAGCAGCCGCAAGGTGTAGCGCATGATGACGCTGACGCCGGCCCCCGCCCGGCCGCCGTCCTGCGGATTGCGCAGCCGCCGCAGCACCATGGCGAACGCGGCGAGCCCGAGATACGCCTCGGTCTTGCCGCCGCCGGTCGGGAAGAACAGCAGGTCCACGAACTCCCGTTCGGGGCTGGCCGGGTCCGCCAGGCCGGGGACGTTCAGCAGCAGAAAGGCGAGCTGGAAGGCGCGCCAGCGGGGCAGCCCGGCGACCCCTTCGCGGGACAGGCGCCGCGCGAGCGCCTTGTCCACGGCGCGGTTGGCCACGCGGAAGGCGTCGAGCGCGTCCGCATCCCCGGCGAGCGCGCGAATGCCCCGCTCGATGCGGTCGGCGGCCGCGCGCGCGAGGAACAGCAGATCCTCGGCGGTGTCGCGGCGCTCCCCGGTAAGGCCGGTCAGCGCGGCCTCCCGATCGTCGATCCAGGCGCGGTAGCCGGTGACCAACGGGGTCAACGCCTGTTCGGCGGCGGTCCCGTCGGGCAGGTCGCCGAGGGCGGACATGGCGAGCTCCACCCCCGGCACCTCGACCGTCTCGGTCTTCTCGACTTCGGCCGCCGGAATCCAGGCGGTGCGCAGCAGGCGGCAGGCGCCGCCGGTCAGCTCCCAGTCGGCGGCGACGCCGTGGCCGGCGGCGTACTCCGGCGTGCCGGCGTAATGGAGGTCGGCCACGCGCGCGTCTCGATCGTCGCCGGAGCCGCCGCGCGGGTCGGGCCGGGGGACGAACGGAGCTGCGCCGCGTACCTCCAGCGCAGCCTGAAAGGCGAACGCTTCGTCGCCGCGATCGGCCGCCGGGGGCCGTTCGTTCACCAGAAACAGCGACACCGAGCGCGTCCCCGGCGGAATCCGGGCCGCGAAGCGGGCGGCGTTCACGGGCCGGGCGACCGCGTGCAGGATCAGTCCGCGCGAGCCCGGCACCGCGTGCCGCTTGCGGCCGGCCGCCGGCAGCGCCACCCGGACGGCTACTTCGCGCGGCGTGCGTTGCCAGCACTTCGATGCGCCGTCCCGGCCCGCCGCGGCGGCCGCTTCGTCGCCGGCGCTCGCCGCGGCGCCGGACGGCTCGCCGTTCGGTGAATCGCCGTTCCCGGCCGCGGCAGCCTCGTCTTCGCCGCTCCGGGCCTCGTCCTCGACGAGCCGGTAATCGCCCCAGCGGACCGTCACGTCCAGCTCGCCGACGTCCTCGGCGACCAGAAAGCTCAAGCCGATCGACGACGGGAAGAAGCCCTTCTTGGCCGCCCGGCGGTCTTCGGTGGAGTCGTCGCCGAGCCCTGCTTCGTCCGCGACTTCCGGCTCGAAATCGTCTTCCGCGTCGTCGTCCGCTCGTTGCTCGGCCGGCGCGCCGCGCGGCACCAGAAAGCCGGTGAGATACCAGTTGGACGGCCGCACCCATCCCGGCAGGCGTTCGTCCGCCAGGGCATGGTCCGCCCCCGGGCCGATCAGATCGAGCCCCAGCGCCTCCCGCAGCCGGGAGCGCACGTCAGCGGGTTGGGTCATGGCAAATCCGATTGCGCGCGATTCTGTAAAATGACGTCAGCGACTAGCTTGACGCGGCCCCGCCTTCGCTGTGGCGATGCGCCGAAACCGTCCGGTCTCGGCCAGCTCTCGGGCCGCGAAGTTGATCACGTTCTTCCGTCCCTTACGGTCGGGACGAAGGTCAAGCTCCTCCAGTAGATCAAGAAGCTCCTCGGTCTCCACTCCGTTCTCGTCGAAGTAGCGAACGATCTCGTCTCGCTCCATATCGAAGAGCTCGTCGATCGATTTTTCGATTCGTCTGCTCGCAACGCGGACAATCTCGTCAATCAACTCCTGGCGGGTCACTCTCTTTGCGACTTCGATCCCAAGATTGCGAGCCATCTCGGCAAGCGCTTCGACCGTCCATTGCCGACTTTCCAACAATCCCGCCTTAGCTCCCGCAGCGCCCAGCCAGCGAGTAAGAAGGCGAACGTCTAAGTCTTGTCTCACGTTGGACATTGCTTCATAAACTCCCTGGTGAGACGGCGCAGCTGACCGGACTGCTTGTTGGCATTCTGGCCAACTATATCGAAGACCGGACATCGTTCATGCGCGGCTCTCCGCAAGCCATCTCCTTCCGTAACGTACGCCTCGAAGACAAATCCCTGCCGACTGATAAGCCGATACTCGGCCATCTCTGACCACTTCAGCATCCCACCCCATTCACGAGCTTGGGTAGCAATCGCTCCCGCATACTTCGTAGGCTTGTACTCTACTTGTTCACGCGTTGCGTTTTCGAAAAGTTTCATGTCGGCGTTGACGTTCTCGATCGCTTCGATAGCGGAGGGAACGCCAACAGTCGATTGACGGTCGAGCTTCACTGGTGAGCAGACGAAGTCACAGGCGTAAATGATCGTACGAATAAGATCATTGATGTCCGGATGAGAGTCTATGAGAATGTAGTCGAACTCCCCTTGAATTGGTTTGAGTACCGTATCTAGAAGAGCCAAGTGACGCCATAGGCTACGCATATTCTCCGCGATGTTGTTCGTCGTTGGCATCTTTTCGACGGTTACGAATGACAAGCGAGGATCGGCGGGAACGATTTTGATACCGGTTTCACCGGTAGCTAAGATGTTGATGTCCGAAGTGAGATCGCTCCCACTGTACAACTGCAAGAACTTGGAGTACAATGCCGGTTCTTCGATCTTCCTCTCCGTACGAAATTGCTCTATCAGTCGTTCGGCAAACCTTCCGGTGATTCCCCCGCGCTGATAGTCACCGTCCACGACCAACACTTTCTTGTCATGATATCGGCTCAGCGCAATCGCTATGTGATAGCAGATCGTGGTCTTCCCGACACCTCCCTTCTCGCTCGCGAAGCCTACCGTAGTCGCCATCGTTCATTCCCTCGGTTCACCCACGCGCGTCGTCGATACGATCGCAGGAACCAACATGCTAGGTTTACCGTAGTAGTTGGGAGCCCGCGCTGTCAAGCTCGTCATTCAATCAAATAGGAGGCAGGCGAGCCAGACGCCGGACGCGGCGGCCTAATGAGACCAGCGGGACTACGACCGCATCGACAGGATAGACTCCGGCGACGGGACGGAGTGGCACGGTGGAGTTGAGCGAGGAGGTGATCCGGCGCCGGTTGCGGTTGGGGTTGTGGTTCGACGAGCAGCCGGTCCCGGAAACCGGCTTCGGGTCGCTGGACGAGGCGCTGTGGAAACCGCTGGTGAGCGCTCAGGGCGCTGCCGCTCCCGACCTCGCCCTCGCCAAGTTGGGGCTGTTGACCGACACCGCGGACGGCCCGCGGCGGGCGACCGTGGCCGGCATCCTGTTGTGCAGCCGCGCCCCGGAGCAGTGGCTCCCCAACGCCTGCATCACCGCTACCCGCTACCGCGGCGCCGACCGCGCGTCCGGGCAGGTCGACGCGCAGACCATCGGCGGGCCGCTGAACCGCCAGATCGCTGCCGCCGTGGCCTTCGCCGTGCGCAACATGCAGGTGGCGGCGCACAAGGACCCGGCGCGCATCGATCTGCCCCAATACAGCGAACGCGCCATCTTCGAGGCCGTGGTCAACGCGGTGGCGCACCGCGACTACTCCATCCGCGGCAGCCGCATCCGCCTGTCGTTGTTCTCGGACCGGCTGGAAATCCAGTCGCCGGGCACGCTGCCGAACAGCCTGACGGTCGACAACATCGCCGACCGGCAGGCCACGCGCAACGAAGTGCTGGCTTCCATGCTGGGCCGAATGCCGGCCGGCGACACGCGGGGCAGCGGGGAGCGGCGCTACTTCATGGAACGGCGCGGCGACGGCGTCCCGGTGATCCTGAACGAAACCAGGGGCGTGAGCGGCAAGCCGGCGCAGTTCCACGTCATCGCCGACGCCGAGGTGCTGGTCGTGCTCCCCTCCGCGCCGCTGGAGCCGAGTCCGGCGCAGGTGCGGATCGCGGTGCGCGCCTCCGGGCGCCCCCTGCCCGGCAGCGACCTGCTGATCCTGTTCCCCAACCGCACCTGGCAGCGGGCCACTGCCGACGCCGCCGGCATCGCCGCCGCGGCCCTGCACACCACCGAACTGCCGCTGACGGTATACGCCGCGGCGGCGGGCCATGCCGCGCACGTGGAACGGGAGTGGACGCCGTGCCGGCGCGCGCTCGCGGTCGAACTCGCCGCCTTGCCGGACGGCGGCTCGGTCATCTTCCCGGAGGCCGCCGGTTCCGTGCCCGGGCTGACCGGAACGCTGCATGCCGTCCGCGACGCCCGCGACCGCACCTTCGTCTCGGCTTCGAACATCGCCATCAACGACGGCCGACCGCAGCCGGTGCCGTTCATTCCGGGCGAAGAACTGCGCCTCGTCGACGCCGCCGGCCGGGAACGGCGCATCCGCATCGTCGACGTCACCGGCCGCTCCGCCCTGGTGGAGTACCGGCCGTAGGCGGCGAATACCGGGCCTTCCCTACATTCCCCACACGGTCACCGGCGCGCCGCCGGTCGTCTCCTCACGACGAAAGAGCTTCTGCTCCCAGGTGCGGTCGGGCCGGCGGTCGAATACTACCAGGTGGCCCTCGGCCGCCGCGCACCGCTCCAGGTAGGCGCGCGTCTGCGCCAGACCGTCGCGCACGGTCCGCTCCATCCCCTGCTTCGCCGTCACCACCTTGCACTCGATCACCGTCCTGCGGGCCGTTCCCGGCACCGCTCCCGCCGGCCAGACGATCAGCAGATCGGTGCGCATCCGCCCCAGCCCGTACTCCCGGTGGATCTGGCCGCCGCTGTTCACGATGCGCTGCAGAAACGCCTGCAGCAGCAACTGGGGGCCGGCTTCCCGGTACTGGAACCGCTGCACCCAGTGCTCGGAATGTTCCCGAAAGAACTCCCGGAACGCGGCCAGCAGCCGGGCGACGTTCAAGCCGCCGTCGGGGTCGACGTACCACGCCGGGTCCTCGACCACGCTCGCCTGGACGTGGCTGGTCAGTTCGCGCGGCACCACCTCGGCGTAGATCGGATTGGCCATGCGCAACGGGTCGCCGCGGGCGATCAGGCCCAGGTCGCGCACGTACTCGATGTCGGCTGCGGAGTAGCCGCGTTCGCCGCCGCCGCTGAGCAGCGGCTCGATCACGTTGCGGACGCGCTCCTCGCGGAGCTTGTCGGCGAGCTGGTCCAGGTGGGTGTCGCGGCGCACGATCAGCCGTTCCGCGGCGGCCCGGACCGCGTCCGCGGCGACCGGCCGGCTGCGGTCGCGCCCGGCCGGATCGTCGAAGCACGCCTGGCAGGCGAGCGCGTTCACCAGCCAGGGCTGCCCCTGAGTCAGCTCCCATACCCGTTCTATCGCTTCCCCGGTCCACCGCTGCCCGGTCTCGGCGGTGTGCTGGACGAGCAGCGCGCGCACCTCGTCCGGCGAGAAGTCGCCCAGCCGTAGCGACGTGACCTTGACGTTGAACGGGCTGCCGCCGGTGATCACCTCGTTCCGGCTGGACGAGCGGATGCGGTAGTCGCGCACGTCGCGCACGCCGCACAGGACCACGCTCTGCGGGAAGTGGCGCGGGCGCTCGGCGTAGCCTGCGCGCAGTTGCCGCAGCACGGCTATCAGGGTGTCGCCCACCAGCGCGTCGATCTCGTCGATCAGCAGCACCAACGGCTTGGCGCCGGCCGCCGCCCACAACGCCAGCACCTCCTGGAGCGCGTCGTGCGGCCCGGCGCGTTCCAGCGCGTCGCGCCGCGCCTCGTCCGGGAACGGGTCGTTCAGGTGGGTACGGGCCTGCCGCGCGATGGTATTGAGGATCGCCCGCATCGCCGCGGCCACGTCCTCGCGCGCGGACTGCGCGACCTCGACGTTGCAGTACAGGCAGCGGTACTTCCCGCTGCCGTTCAGTTCGTCATTCAGCGCCAGCAACGCCGACGTCTTGCCGGTCTGCCGGGGGGCGTGCAGCACGAAGTAGCGCTTCCAGTCGATCAGCTTGAGCAGCTCGTCCCGGTCCAGCCGCTGCAGCGGGCGGCACGTGGTAGTGATCCTCCGCGATGATCGGCCCGGCGGTGTTGAAGAAGCGCATCCGCGTGGAGTGTGTCCCTTCCCCGGCGCCCGTTCAACCGCGCGCCTCGCTCGCTTCCGGCGGTGGACTTGCGCCGGCCCCGATCATCGCGGCTCTTCGACGATCACCACTTGGACCTGTCGCCCCGCGGCGATAGACCGAAACCGCGGGGAGATGGAATACCCGGCCACCACCGGCAGGACAGGTACGCCGGTCAGCTTTTCGAGAAGCGCCGCACGGTCCGCGGCCCGCAGAATGTCGGTTTCTCCTATTCCGGCAGACACCTCGACAGCCAGGTACCGCTCTTCCCGCGTCTGAACGTCACGTCCCCACGCCACGACATCGAGCAACAGCAGCGGCTCCCGGTCGGCCTCCGCGAACGTTCCTGACTCGATGGCATCATCGATCCGGTCGGCCAGGGCGCTGTTGTCTACGACTCTGATGCGCCGCAACAGATGCCCGAAACAGGACGCCGCCCGCCCGCGGAACCGGCGCTCAGCCTCGTCGCCCGTGAGCCGGTCCACCCGTCTTTCCAGCGACAAGAACCGGGTATCGACGTTCTTGAGCTGCAACAGAATATCTCTGAACAGATCGGAGTGATGCCGCATCTGCTCGGTCATTTGATCCATGCGCTTGGCCAGCTCATCTACCCGCGCGGTAAGCTGGTCCATGCGCTCGGTCAAAGCATCTACCCGCGCGGTCAGTTGATCTACCCGTGCGGTAAGCTGGTCCATGCGCTCGGCCAGTGAAGTAGTGACTTCGCCGAGTATCCGCGTCTGCTTAGTCAGCATGGTCACGTGCTCCGGCAGCCGCTGGAACTCGTCGTCCAGAATCGACTGACGCAACCGGGACCGATACTGCGGGTTCCGGTCCAGCAACCCGAGCAGGTCGTCGAAGCTGGTGATGCTCTCGGTGGCCATGTTGCTCTCCCCGCTACGACCGCAGTATAGCACACCGCCGCCGGCCGGCGCATGCAGGGCGGTGATCCGGCTGGCGCGTCGCCCATCTACGCGCGGCCGATCCCGACGCACGAGAGCAGCTTGGTCGATCCTGGATGAATGGTTGACGATAATCAGCATATTCGTCCATTATCATAAATGGATCGGCAAATGCGGTTCGATGATTTCGTGGAGCTTCTTGGTGCGGAGCCGTCGTTCGACCTGGCGACGGTGACGCAGCTCATCGCGGAGCCGCGGGCGAGCGTGGTGAGTCAACTGCACCGCTGGGGCCGGGCGGGGAAGGTGGTCGCCCTGCGCCGGGGACGGTACACGTTGGCCGATCGCTACCGGCGGGCGCCGCTGGCGCCGGCCACGCTGGCCAACGTGCTGCTCACGCCCTCCTACCTCAGCGGCGCGTGGGCGTTGAGCTTCTACGGCGTCATTCCCGAGAGCGTGCCGGTCTACACCAGCGTCACCACGCGCACGCCGCGCGAGTTCGAGAACCGGTTCGGCACCTTCAGCTACCGCAACGTGAAGCGCGACTTCTTCTTCGGGTACCACGCCGTTCCCGTCGCCGGCAGCGACGCGGTCGTGGCAACGGTGGAGAAGGCGCTGCTCGACCTGTTCCATCTGACGCCCGGCGCGTGGGACGCCGACCGCATGATCGAGATGCGGTTCCAGCAGACCGAACTACTCGATCTCGACCGCCTCGCCGCCTGCGCGCGGCGCATGGCGAAGCCGAGGATTCTGCACGCCGTGCGGATCTGGCGGGAATGCTGCTACCTGTCCGACGATGAAGGCGAGGAGCTGTGAAGGAGCAGGCGCTCGCCGCGGCCCTGCGCTACTCCGACCCCACGCAGCGCCTCAACGCCCTGCGCGAATACCTGCAAGTCTTCATCCTGCGATCGCTGCACGAGAGCGAAGCGGCCCAATCGGTGGCGTTCGTCGGCGGCACCGCGTTGCGCCTGCTGGAAGGCTTGCCGCGCTTCTCCGAAGACCTCGATTTCTGCCGCACCTCGACCGCCGGATACCGCCCGCGCCGCTGGTTGGAGAAGCTGAAGCGCGACCTTCACTTCGCCGGGTTCGAGAGTACGGTTCGCTGGCACGACCGCAAACCGGTGCAGGCGGCGTGGGTGCGCAGCGCCTCGCTGCTCGCCGAAGCGGGGCTTTCCGGTCACCCGCAACAGAAACTCGCCATCAAGATCGAAATCGACACCCGGCCGCCGGCCGGTGCGACCGTCGAGCGCACGATCGTCACGCGCGGCGTGACCTTCGTGGTGGCCCATTACGATCTGCCGTCGCTGATGGCCGGCAAGCTGCACGCGCTGCTGGCGCGCCGCTACCGGAAGGGGCGGGACTGGTTCGATCTGGTGTGGTACCGCTCCCGGCGCCCGCCGGTGGCGCCGAATCTGCCGCTGCTGCAGCGCGCCCTGGATCAGACGGAAGGCGCCGGCCGCTATCGGGCGCAGGACTGGCTGGCGCTGCTCCGGGCGCAGCTCGCGACGCTGGACGTCGGCCGACTCATCCAGGACGTCCGCCCGTTCCTGGAGCGCCCGGCGGACGCCCGGCTGCTGGAGCGCGCCAACCTCACCGCAGCCCTCGCCGCCGGCTGACCGCCGCGCCGGTACTATGGTGACAGCGGCTTACGGTCTTCGATTCCAGCGGCCCAGGACCGCCCCGAGGCTATAACCGCTATCACTTCCTGAAAATGACGATGCTTTCTCGAGAAGCAACTCGTCCATACTTACCCATCTGCTGAGCGCTGTTGCCACGCCATCGAACTGCCCGTATCTCCTGGCATGTGAGGCCCGCACTTTCTCCAATCTCCGCCGTATACTCGTCAACGAGGATCGGCGCGCCCGCATAGCGGGCGTTTCCGACCACTACCGCAATGCGTGCGCCGCCGCGGCACACGCGTACCAATTCGCGAATGCACAGATACATGTCAAGAAAGTAACCACGCAACATCCGCTGGATACGTTTGTCCTGTATCTTCCGGATATTGCCCTCTAAAGAGTCCGGAGGCTTGTACCCGTCAGCAGACGGCCGTATCGGGCGAGCTTCCGGGTGGGAATGGAAACTCTGATATCGGAGCACTCGGAGCTGTTCCTGGTCGAGAAAATCGAACAGGAGCTCGACGCCGAATACCCGCGTATAGTCATGTCTGTTGGGGTACGGCGGTGACGTAATGACGGCCGTACAGGTTCCATCGAGCTCTGGCAATGAGCGAGCATCGGCAATCTGGACTCGCCAACGTCCTTCGCCTGGCTCGTGGTCGCGAACGTCGGACAACATCATCTCGACTTGTTCTCCGAAGACTTGCACGACGGGCTCTGTCGCAGCACTCTGTGGCACCCACCGCAACCAGCCGCCGTTCGCCACCGCGCGGCTGAAGCGTGGAATCACCGAAATCAAAGCCAATCTGAAGAAATCACGCACCGATGGATCATCTTCGATCTGATCGATTCTAGCCGCGATCGTGTCGAATTCGCAAAGCCGTCCGTCGGGAAGAGCTTTCCGGGTCAGCTCCGAGTAAGTACGTCGCGGATTCAAGCATCTGCGCTTGACCAACGTACCCTTCAAGGTGACCCACGCGCATTGAAGCGGCGCGCGACGGTAGTCGGCTGTCTTGGTATTCGAGGCCAGTATCGCGAGCGGCGAAAGATCGTACCCGGAAGCGGAGATGCCGCGGTCCTTGGCCGCCACCAGGGTGGTTCCGGCGCCAGCGAAGGGATCCAGTATCTTGTCGGTCTCATCCAGTGCCCATTCATCTATCAGAGCGTGAACAAGATCAGCAGTGAAGCTATGCGGTAACAGATACCACCTATGGACCGGCTGAACTCGTGCCGGCCGCGGCGTTACCCAATGGCGCCATCCTGTCGATTCGGTGAGTCGATATGCCATTGTGGACCTGGCGCAACAACTTCTCGAAATACGTTCAGTTACCTGGGTCGAAGCCCACGGCATTGAAGTGCTAGCGGTAATCGATCGTCATCAACGAGTCGTTGTAGCTCCTGCTTGATTCCCTGATATCGATTACGCCCGCTCGGGTTGTGGATCAGGTTCACCGTCTGGTGCAGATAAGTATCATCTGTTACCAAGTAGTCGGCTCGCGCCGCTATAGCCTCTGCGTAGACAATGCTGTCCACTGCGCTCATGTAGACAAGACTAACGATGTCCGTCGCCAGTCTTAGACTTCCTTTGCTCTCGCGCGCGACAAAGATTATGTCCCAATTATCGAGTATGGCAGCCAAGTCATTCACGCGTTTCCTAATATCGGGAAGATCAAGTTCGGACCGTTCACGTATCTCTTTCTGGTCGCTCCGAGACCACATTCTTTCCGGCGCCCCTTCTTTGGCAAGACGTACGATCACCGCACCTCTGATGCGCCCGCAGAGCAGTTCCACCATTGAAACATGGGAGTACTCGATCTGCGCGTCTTCGCGAAGTACGAACGAAATAACATCGCGACCTTTCTGTAGATGCTCCTTGTATCCTGCTTCGTCTTCCTGATTCATGCGGATCGATAGCTGTCCATCAATCATATCATCTACGGTAAACCCATTGTCGCAAGCAAATGTGGCAAAGAGAGCCAGGTAGTGAAGCGTATTCGTGTCCAGGAATACTACTTTGCGTCGAGGGGATTGTCTACTCATGCTCATCGGTCCTCGAACCATGAGGGGATGGATAGTACTTTTTCTCGATGCCTTGGAGGTATGAATCCGGAAACGGTACCGGAGTCGTGTCCGTTGCATCGCTGATCGCGTAGAAGCACGTCTTCACCAAGCGCCTGGGATTGGAGCACGTGACCGGTCTGAAGCCGATGTCATCGGGAAACGGAGACAGGCTGGCGCTCGCGCGATTGGCGCTGGCGGAGCGAGCCGCCGAGAGACGCGATCTGATCAACGCGGTCGCGTCTTGCCTACTCAAAGGCATGACGGAGAGCTTATGATCGGCAAAACGTGCGGCGAGAGCAGGATTCATCTCGACAGTGGTCTGGTATGAGTCGGGTGTCATGGAGAGCACGATCAAGAATTCGAGGTCCGGGCTTTCGGAAAGGTTGATGAGTCGCTTGAGAGTGGCGAGGTAGTCGTGTGAGGCGCGGCGCGTCAGCCGTTTCTGAAGTCCGATCTCCTCGAACTCGTCGATCAGGAACGCAATGGCCCGGGCGTTGGTGCCCTTCGAGATGGTCTTGAGGATCGCCCGGAAGTACGGAGCTTCCTCGGCCTCCGGCACCAAGCTGCCTTGTTGACGGGGTACGAAATCGCGATACTCGAAATATGGCTTTCGTACTGCGTCGGTAACGATGCGAGCCAGACAATGGGCGATTTCCTCGTCAGTCGTTATACCAGCCGCACGGATGGCTTCCTGCAGTGGTTGCGTCAGATCTGGTTGGCGGCGTTTGCTCTGCGCGGTCACGTATGCTTCGAACCCCGATTGAAACAGGTCAAGGTTGTACGGACCGGAGACGAGCGGTCCGGCGAGCTCCCAGATGAACTTGGCGAAATCCTTGCGACCGATGGTTCGCAACAGCGCATTGGCAAGGTCGTAGAACTGCACACCTGGATTGTCGAAATAGAAGGATTTAATTCGTCGGTTCGGAAGTACGTCGGTATGGAGCCAACGCAGAAGACACGTCTTGCCGGTACCGTACTCCCCGGTGACGATCAATGCTTTCGTGCCGCGGCCGGTCTGGTGGGCGTCCAGGATGGCACGAGTCCGTTCCGCCAGGGCGGTCGGCGGCGATAGCGTCCCTTTGAGCGGAGGTCCGGCGGCGGAGGGCTCGAACGGATTGAATTCGAGCCCGAACTTATGAAGCATGCTGGGCATGATGGAGTGCCCTCCTGTGGGGCGCATTCACGTCTTTGTGCACCCGTATGTGAGAGATGTATGGGCCGTTCTCATGTCTATAATAGCTTCGCAGCGCGAAATCCTCGCGATACAGAGAAGTCGCGTCGAGGCTGGCCAGGGTCGGAGATGTCGGAATCAGCGCCGTGTGGTACGGCCATTCGCGCAAGAGCCAGTCGATCGCGTCGAACAGCACACTTCTCGGTTTGCGCCGCCTTTCACAGTAGCCCTTGATCAGGTCATGGACGGAGAACATAGTCCAGTCGTCGGACGTTCGAAGCGAGAGTAACGATCGGACGGTTTCCGTAACCGACGCGGCGGCAGAAGCGGCAGACAAGGGGAACATGGTAGTGCTTGCGCCGCTCGGAGAGCAGTATTCGTCGATGAGAAGCAATTGGTCACGAGCCCAGTAGCGCAGCCCGTACATGATTGCGGTCTTGCCGATTCGTGATGAGTACCGCGCGGCACGTCCGGTCGTTCCATTGCGAAGGACGACTTCTCTCGTTCCGTCGGAGGAACGGCGATACCACCATTCGACGGAGGTGCTGTTGTGGCGGAAGGCTGTGGCCGGTATCGAGGTGGTTTGCGGCGGCACGAAAAGGTCGAAGAAGAGCGATCGACACTGCTCGTTGCGCAGAACCAACCCGGCAAACCGGTCGCCAGCACCGGCATGCAGCGACTGGTCACCGTTGGGAGGAGGGGGCATGCGCAACAGTTCGCATACGTCGGGATCGTCGGTATTCGCGTGCAGCCTTCGTCCTGCCCGTATGAGTATGCGCAGGCGCAGCAGGGTATTCCGATAATGGTAGAGAGTCGTGGGCGCTGGCCGAGGATTGCGCGGTGTAAGCGTAAGACCCTTGGTCAGGACGAGATCGTTGATTTCCTTTGCGGTGAGGCCCTGCGGACTGTCGGCCACCGCGCTCAGAATGCGGTGCAGCCCGGCGAAGGAGACGGAGCGCATCCAATAGTCGCCTTGCCTCGGTCTATCGAGCGACGGCGTCCCGCTGATTCGGATTGCGTCCATTGACATCTCGGTCTGACGCTCCTCCGTCATAACGAGCCGTCTGATTCCGGCCAGCTCCTTACCAATCCGTTGTAGGCCAGCGTCTCGGCGGCATGTTCCTGCGCTCGCATACCCGTACAAACAACGGTAGCAGATCTCACAGGCGTCGACAACCCGTCGGCCGACTCATCCAGGGCGTCCGCCCGTTCCTGGAGCGCGCGGCCGACGCCCGCCTGCTGGCACCGGCCAACCTCACCGCGGCGCTCGCGGCCGGATGACCGCCGCCGGTGGTCAGATACCACTCGCAGGCGCAGGAGACCAAACCGTCTTCAACGAATCCCTCGCAAGTCGAAGTCTATCGCCTCGTGCAAGCGGAGCAGCTTGTCCCCGTCGTAGCGTCTCACCCGGGGCGGCTGGACCAGAACGGACCGATGAAGGCCGAGCGGCACAGCCAGTGCCGCCCCTGGACGGTGGTCCGTCGCCGATCATCTCCGAAGAACGCGACGTCAGTACTTTGCGCTCGCCCGCCGTAGTCGGACGCGATGACGAGTCGGGCCAGGAACTCAGTCTGATCTCCAAAGACATCACCCGGCTCATTGAGGACATGGGACTCGAAGGTCGTGCTGTCGTCCACGATCTGGTCGAAGCGCCCGGAAAGCCGGATGATCGGCGGAAGCTGTTCCACCAGCCAAAGCGGGTCGGGCTCCCGTTCCACTCGACCGCGCCAGCGGATGACGTCGAGCAGCGCCTGCTCATCGTTCTGGTGCGCCAGCAGATAGATCGCTTCGAGCAGAGAGGTCTTGCCCGCGTTGTTAGCGCCGACGATGAGATTGACTCTTCCAGGGATATTGAGTCGCAAACCATCGATACCGCTATAGCGACCAACCTCGATGGCGGAAAATTGCGTCCGCGTTATTTCGTTGAAAGGCCGCCAAGGCAACCGATTTCCAGAAGACAACAACGGCTGCCGATTACGAGCAGGCGATGACATGTCGTGCGTCAGACACTAGCGGACTACGGCGCGCCGTGCAAGCCGAGGGACCTATTGCATCAGGACGTTGACGGCGCGCCACATCTTGTCGAACGACGGCGCGCGGCGGCGGGCTGCCGTCATGTCGAACCGGGCGGTGAGCGCGGCCTGGTCGGCGGTCGGGCTGTAGGGGCCGCTCATCCGGGCGCGGAGCCACTCCTTGGCGCCGCGGATCGACTCCGGGTCGGGCGGTACGTTCGCGGCACTCGATATGCCGCGTGTTCCGCACAGGGAATCGGCCGCCGCGATGAACCACGCCTCGTATTCGCACAGCACCACCTCGATGAGCAGGTCGGGCCGCGCGGCGCGGGCGCGCCGCAGCAGGGCGGCGCCGAGTTCCGCCGGGCAATCGCCATTCGCGTCGAGCAGCACCAGAATGCGACCGTCCGGCCCTGCGCGACTCGCAGCCAAGCTCACGTAGCTTTCCAGTCCGCTCCCTTTGAGAAATCGCCCGCGCGACACGCGGATCGGCCGCGCTACGTCGAGCGCCACGAGCGGCGCCACTGCCGCGCCGATCCGTCGGAGCAGTACCGGCACCGCCTTCACTTCGCCGTCTCCTTCGACGATGGCCACGATTCGGATCAAGGATCATTCCTCGTCGCGAAAGAGGTCGAGGTCCACGGACGCCGCGGCATCCGGGTCCGGGCTCAGTTGGTCCATACGGAGCAACTCGCCTGCGGTGAACAGGCGTTACGGCAGGTGGTACGGCCCGTCTCGTCGAGCGGCGCGATTCGGGTCTCGCCCTGTTCCGCGTCCACGGCCAGGATCGATTCTTCCGAGATCGCGTCCCGGTCCAGCAAATCCGCGCTGTGGCTGGTGACGATCACCTGCACGCGCTCGCTCGCTTCCTGCAGCACGTCGGTCAGCGCCCCGGCGGCGGCGGGGTGCAGCGCGGTCTCCGGTTCTTCGATCCCGACCAGTCCGGGACGCTCCGAGGCGCCATCCGCGTGCTGAAACAGAGCCACCAGCATGCCCAACACGTGCAGCGTTCCATCCGACATGGCGCCGGCAAGGAAGCGTCGCGGAGCTTTCCCCGGCGGCTGTTCCAGAAACTCCAGGGTCAACCGCGGACCGACTGACAGCGGCTCCACACCTACCACGCCCGGGACGATTGCCGACAGATAGTCGTCGATGCGCGCCGCGTTGGCCGGCGAGTGCGACCGAAGCCGGTCGAGGACGCTCGCGATGTTCCCGCCGGACCGTGCCAGGAGGTCGCCGGAGTCCCGCGCCTGGAGCTCGCGGATGCGCTCCGGGTCCAGGTGGTAGAATCCCATGGCGGCCAGGGCGTCGTACACGGGCCGGAACGGCGGGTACGCAGACGCCGGCAACAGGTAGAGGCGATCCCTTCCGGGATTCGGCGGTGGATGGCGAATGGAGCTGACGACGGCCTCGCCGTGACGGACCCGAAAGAAGCCGCGCCGTTCCGGGTCGGCCGATCTGACGACGCATTCCTCGCGCCGCACGACGTAGCCTCCCTTCCCGGTTGCGCCGACCTCAAACCCGTACCAGCCCGCCGCGCCCGCAACTCGCACGTCGATGCGAACCGCGAAGCTGTCGGCGCGGTCATCCGACCGCCTCCGAACTTCGTCGATCCCGCCGCGATCGCGCAGCGCATGCTCCAGAGAATAGCGCAGCGACTCCGCCGTGAAGCGCAACCCGTCAACGAAGTTGCTCTTGCCGGCGCCATTTGGACCGACCAGAATCGTCAGCGGCTTCAGTGCGACGGAGCAGGCGGCGATGCTCTTGTAGTTTTGCAGGCGTACCTGCGTGATCATACGTGGCGTCGAGTCGATTGATATCAGTGGCTTTTCCTGATACTAATAGCTTCCTCTACGGCATTTGCAAGGTATCGAGAAATCCATTCGTATCTCTGCGTGCTGCTAGAACCGCCTGGATCGTAACATTTCACTATCGAAGAGAGCCGTAGGCTATTTGGGCCAGAGATGAAATCGAATGGATTGCTTCCCTTCGATGACGTCGTACCATTCTGGTCTTCCAATCCGTGAATGTGTATCCCCACCACCCCCATACCGTCATTCCATGACCTGACGATCTCATAGTTGATCCACTTTCGGCTGGCGGTGTTCGATCCCACCAGCACGACCGTACAGGAACGGTACTTCATCTGCCTCGCGATCCATCGTTCGATCGCGGCATCACCGCCTCGCTTTACTTGCTCCCAATCGTTGTGGGTAACCGGCCTATTTCTTTCAAGTGCTCCGATGTTGCGAATCTGCGATACCCGCCATGCGTCAGGTTTGTAGTGGAAGCTGAAGAACACTCTGCGTTTCACGACGGCCCTCCATTGAAGATCAGGTATATCGCGACGGCAAGGAAGACAGTGGTACTCAACGCGACATAGAATATGACCAATGTCTTCGAGAATATCGCGCTCCGCCATGTTCGAGGACGATCGCCCATGAACGGAGCGACGTTCATCGAGAAGGGTCTTCAGGCTTTCGTGTGGACGAGGTGGTCACGGCCGACACCGGCAGGGTAGAGGTCAAGGCCGCCGAGGTGAAAGTAGATCGCGTTGCGGAACCTCTGCCGGTTGCGAAAGCCGCGCGCTGCGTACTTCAACCTCTGCACCCCCGCGTTGATCGACTCCGCCCGCGCGTTGCTCACCCCCTGCACCACCGCCGTCACGATCCCTTCCAGATGACGCTTGACCATCCGCGCTACCCGCTTGACCGGCTCCAGACGACACCGGATCGCCGACCGGTACCACGCCTGCCACGCCTTGCGCGCCCACCCGCGAGAGCGGTACCTCCACAGCGTCATCGCATGTTCCTTGTAGCCCCAGGCGCGCGCGGTCTGCAGCGCGCTGTCCCGCAAGTCAGCGAACTGCCGCCAACGCTCGGCATCCATGTGCTCGGGATTGGTCAGCCACGCATAGCGGCTGCCCTTCAGCCGATCATCACCGCTGCCGGCCAGCCGGCGGCTCTCGGCTCGCCGTACCTGGTCAACGGCGTTGCCGAGGTGCCGGGCGACGTGGAACTTGTCGAACGCGATCTTGAGCTCCGCGTCCGGCACGTAGGCGGCGGTCGCGATGATGTACGGCTCCCACATGTCCATGGCGACCGTCTCGACAGCAGCCAACTGCTCATGGTCAAACTGCTGGTAGAACTCCTCCAACACCTCCTTGCGGCGGCCATCGGCCACGTGCACGACGTGCCCGTCCAGATCGTTGATCACCGTCACGTACTCATGGCGCTTCTGAAACGACGTCTCGTCCACGCCGATCCGCGGCGGCAGCTGCACCTCGCGCCGTTGTAAGCCGCGGTGCACCGCGCGCTGCATCACCCCGTCGACCTCGTCCCAGCTGAGCCGCATCTGCTGCGCCACCGCCGCGATCGTGGCGTGCTGCAGCCAGTCGATCACGACCGCCTCGCACAGCGCGGTCAGCCGCGAGCGGCCTTCGCTCCACGGCACCTCGATCTGCTTGACCCCGTGCTGCCGGCACTGAGACCGCGGTACGTCGGCAGCCAGAACCGTGCGGTACTGGCAGGTGTCCAGATGGCGCCACCGCCGTTGACGGCTGTCGTAGCGGCGCGCGGCTTGGCCGCAGTGCGGGCAGGTGAGCGGCCCGCCGTGCTCGACGTGGACCACGATCTCGCCCTGCTGAAGGTTCAGTTCGACGTCGGCCACTCGCCACGGTGCCTCGACGCCCAGAATCCTGCCGTACAGTTCCTTGTCACGCATGGCGCCAGCGTAGCCTTGCTGGCGGCGCCACCGCCACCGTCAGGGCGCCCTACCCACACGAAACCCGGAAGCCCCATCGAGAAATCTATCTTGGATTCGTCCAGACTACGCACGTGGTCATACAGCGCTCGGAACAGACGCTCCTGCCAGAGGAAGTAGCCGTCCAGCCACCAGAGGAAGGCGAGAGGGACCAGGGCGATGAAGGAGAACGCGATCCGGCCCTCTCGTGCTGCCAGGACGAACAGAGCGGAGACCAGTACCACGCTCCATCCCTTTATGCGGAACGAATTGGCGGCCAGACGGTTTACTACGCCCTGAACGAACTCGAGGTGCTTGAGTTGCCGTTCCATGGATCGTCTCTCAGAGAGTATCGCCGAGAATGTCGCCGTTGTCAACGGGACGCGATCTGCCGGGTACCGGAGGGCCGACGGCGGCGGCGCGGTCGGCGTTGAGGGCGAGGAGGCGGGCGAGCACTTCGTCGCGGACTTCGTCGGGCCAGCGGTAGCGGAAGGGTTTCTTCTTGCGGCCCCAGGCGGCTTCGTCGATCTCGTAGTCGAGGAGGAAGTCGCAGTCGGTAGGGAGGTCGGTCCAGCCGTAGGCGTCGAGCACCGCGCGGTCCATTGCGGCATGCAGTTCGCGGAGCTTGGCGACGCGCGGGCCGGTCTCGTAGAGGTCGTGGAAGCGGTTGTAGGTGCTGGTCATGCCCTCGTTGTTGTCTACCATGAGCTCGGCGCGGTATTCGTAGTACGCCTTGCCGGCGGCTTCGAGAGTGGGATCAGTGTCCCAGCCTTCCGGGAACGGGAAGGTGTCGAAGCAGTCGGACGGCGTGTAGCGGAGGTCGTCCTTCATCGACGATCCGAAGAGGCGTGCCCAGATCTCGTGAGGGCGGGACTGCAGAGCGCAGAATGCGGCATACGTCTGGAGCGGATAGACATTCAACGTATGTGCATATACCCTGTATTCGGCGGGTAGAAAAGCGAACTGGACCGTTGCACTGACCTGAGAATTGGCCAGGACTCGATCCAATCCTTTAATAGTGGCGTAGAGATGGGGGCGCTCATTTGCAAATCGCCACCATCTCTCCCGGTGCGCGCGATCTATCGAGGAGTTGCCGAGTCGTTCGCGACCGGGCTTTGCTTTCTCTGTCACAACCGCCAGTACTTCCGGCCAGTCTATCGCGACTGGCTCCGGATAGTCGCGCGGAACAATCGACTTGCGACGTAACGCACGCCGTCGTTCCCCGTCAGCAGTCGCCCAAAGCTCGCCGATGGTATCTCGACGTAGAGGCCAATCACGGAAGTTGATGACATAACGATGGTAGGCATGGGTCGGGCTCTTGTTGACCTCTTCGCCACCGATGTACGGAGAGATGACCTTACTATTGAACGGATCCTCGACCAGTTTATGCATCACGGATAGCTTTGATGCAACGCCATTCCTGTCAGTATCGTCGAAGGTAAATCCCATTCCTCGAACGAAACTGCCTACGAAGCTCTTGCCTTCGTTTGCTACCAATCGTAC
This sequence comes from Spirochaetia bacterium, assembly GCA_965203515.1. Lineage (GTDB taxonomy): Bacteria > Spirochaetota > Spirochaetia > SZUA-6 > Bin103 > CATQHW01. The sequence continues at coordinate 598,001 of OZ241907.1, read as the reverse complement.
GGGATCGTCATGTCCTCCTTTGTGGAAAAGGAACGCTGTGATGGTATCTGCCTTTGTGTCGTCGAGATACTTTACGCCAGAGAAGCGACCTTTGGTAACATGTACGACACTCACTACGACCGCAGCAACGCCCGGCCACTTCACCCGCCGACGAGCGCGGTATATCTCGCCGCCGTTATTGCCGATCCATCGAAGACCGCCTGAGCGGGTGTCACCTTGGGAAATAGTGTTCGTCGCGATGAGACCAAAGGCGCCGTCCTTACGGGTGAGATTGAATGCTCTACGGAAGAAGTGAGCGACGATGTCGGTATTGCTGTTCGAGTCGATATGAAGAAACGAGAGCCAATCGCGGTATGGCGTACCAAGTGTCGTGCTGATTCTCTTGCCTCCGAGAAACGGCGGATTGCCGACGAAGCCGTCGAAGCCGGGGTTCTCCCGCTCGAACACCTCCGGGAACTCGATCTCCCAGTGGAACGGTGCGAACGGCACCTCGGCGTTACGGCGCGCCGCCAACTCCTCCGCGTAGCGCCGCGCCTGCCGCGTCAGAATCGCTTCCTGGTACGCCGCCCGGCGCGCCGCGCGCTCCTTCGGCTTCGAGCCCTCGAAGAACGCCGCCAGCGTCAGATCGCCGAACCGCCGCACCTCCTCCAGCGCGTCCTGCGCGCCGCGCCACAGCGTCTGCAACTGCCGGTCGGTCACCGTTTCGTCCGCCTCCCGAATCCGGCGCCGCAACGCCGCTGCTTCCTCCAACGCCTCGCGCACCCCGAAGCCGGCCAGGATCGGCTGCCCGCCCTGCCAGTGCAGCGCTTCGAGCTGCCGCCGCGTCAGCCCCACCAGCGAGTCGCCGTGCCGGAACGCATGGTCCACGAAGGTGAACGGATGGTCGCGCGCCAGCGTGCTCAGCCACAGCGACACCTTGGCCAGGTCGACCGCCATCGGGTTGCGGTCGATGCCGTACAGACACCGCTGCGCCACCAGGCGGCGCGCGAAGGTCACCTCGTCCTCATCCGCCGGGATGTCGGGCAGCGTGCCGTGCGCGCCCCACGCCTCGATCAGCGCGTCGGCAAGCTGGCGGCAGGTCTCCACCAGAAACGCCCCCGATCCCATCGCCGGATCGCAGACCTTGAGATCGAGTACCCGCTCCGGGCGCGGCGGGCGGCCGTCCGCCCCGCGCAGCCGCGCCAGCAGCGGCGCCAGCGTGTGGCGCACGATCGGCTCGGTCAGCTCCCGCGGCGTGTAGTGCGAGCCGGAACGGCGCCGCTCCTCGTTGGGCTGCAGCACCAGCCCGCCGGCCGGCACCAGGTCCGGCGTCGCGGCGTGATCCAGCACCCGGTCCAGCGCCGCGTGCAGGTCATTCACGCTCTGCGCGGCGCGCACTCCCTTGGCGACTGCAGCGCTGACAGGGCGGTCGGCGCGCTCCTGCAGCCAGCGCCCGCGGCGCCCCGCAGGCTGCGCCAGCAGCGCGTCGAGGTCGATCGTGGTGGGCGCGCCCAGCTTCTTCGCCGGCTTGACCGCCACCGAGCGCCCGGCCGCCGTCTCCAGGCGAAAGCCCATGATCGTCTCGTACACCGAGCCGATCTGCTCCACGTCCAGCGTCCGGTAGGAGAGCCGCTCCCCGTCCAGCACCAGCAGCTTCTCCAGGACCCGGTAGATCACCCCGTCGGATACCCGCGGCGGCTGCACCCGCTCGGAGAGCTGCCGCGCCCCGCTGCCGCTGCGGCCCTCCAGGAACCGGTAGCGGTCCGGGTCGAACAGCGCGCCGCGCCGCTCCGGCAGACTCACCGCCCCGCCGGTGCGGTGCGCCGCAACCCCGTCGTGGAGCAGGCGAAACAGCACCAGCAACTGCGCCCAGGCGCCATACCGCTGGTCCATCGTGTCCGGGTGCGCCGCAGCGTCCTTGCGCAGCCGCTGGTAGAGGCCGCCCAGCGCGTAGTGGCGCGCGAAGGTCGCATCCTCCGGCAGCAGGCCGCGCTCCTCCGCGTACAGCAGGAAGACCAGCCGCAGGATGACGGCGAGCAGTCCGCGGTAGATGTCGTTGCGGTCGCCGCCGCCGGCCAGCGGCTCGCTCAGCAACGCGCCGTCCGATGCGTCGTGGGCGTTCTGGAAGCCGCGCAGCAGCTCGTACAGCGCGTGCAGGACCTGCTCGGCCAGGCGCTCGGAGACCTCGTTCTGGTACCGGCGGCTGTCGGCGAGCAAGGCGGTGAGGCGTTTCTGGCGCGGCAGCGCCAGCAGCCGCTGTTCGGAGAGGAGCAGGTGCAGGGCGGAGCAGAGCGGGCGTCCGGCGGTGGTGAGCAGGTCGGCGAAGCGGAAGTCGATCCAGCCGGAACTCTCGCCGCGCGGGGCGGAGATCAGGCGCAGCGCAGCGCCGTTGACCAGCACGCCGGCCGGCACCCCGGTGGCGCGCAGCAGGCGCTCGGCGCGCCCCTGGGCGGACGCTTCCAGCCCGCCGGGCGCCGGGCGGTCGAAGTCCTGGCCGGCGGCCAGCACCTGCACCAGCAGTTGCCACTGCGACGCGCCGTTCGCCGGATCGCGCTCGCGCACCGCGAAGTCCGGGCGCAGGGTCTCGCCGTAATCGGGCAGCGGCAGCGTCAGTTCTTCAGGGATCGGAGTTTCTTCGGTGAAGCCGGCGTAGCCCTTGGGCGAGAAGCGCCAGCCCAGGACCGCGCCGGCGAACTCGCGAAAGTCGCGGATGCACGCTGTGGGCTGCCGGTCGGGAGCGAGCGCGCGTTCCTCCGTGCAGCCGGCGAGCAGCGCCTGCCGGTGCGCGTCCTGCCGGTTGACGATCGCGCCCGCCTTGACCAGCGCCGGCGCCGACACCACCAGACCGTGCGGCTGGATGTAGCCCAGCCATTCCAGATGCGCGCGCGTGTTCGGATCGGGAGCCGGCATGCGCGTCAGCGCGCTTCCGCATCGACGATGGCGCACATCAGTAGTCGATCACCCGTTGCAGCTCATCTTTGAAGAACCTGCGGTATCCCTCGGGAGCATCGAGCACGTTACCTTCCGCGTCGATGCGGATCGAGTGAATCGTCACCGAGTGGTCTGCACGCTCGAAATAGAGAATCGATACGTCATCCGGCTTCAAGTCCGTACGTTTGTCTCGAATATCGAGCAGGACGCGGTCGATGAGGTAGTCGCTGTGGGTTTCGACGATGAGTTGGCGGCCGGACGCCGCGGTCGCGCAGAACAGGCTGCCGAGAGCCGCCTGCGCGCCGGGGTGAAGGTATGCCTCGGGTTGCTGAACGAGGAACGACCGGGCGCCGTCCTCGTCGACCAGCTCCAGCAACAGAGGCAACACCTGGCTCACGCCGTAGCCGACGTCGATCAGGTTGCGCTTCGGCCCCTTGTCCTGCTTTCCCCACTTCCGTACTTCCAACCGGAAACGATCGTGTTGGTGCGTGCCAAGGCGGGTGACGAATATCTCGTCGAACAGACCGGACCTGCGGCCAAACTCCTCCATACCTCGCTTCAGATCATGCCATCGCTCCCGGTCCCTTTGGTGAATATCCGCGAGAAACGCCGCCACCAGATAACCATGGGGATCGTCGGCCAGACGCTTCGGATCGTAGGTGCGCTGCGGGCTGGATGGAAACGGTGCTTCGTCGTACCAGTTGGCGACGCAGCCGGCGCCGGCGCCGTACAGTCTGCCGAAGTTGTCGTAATCGTCTCTGGTGGGAAATCCGCGGGTGCCCGGCAGCGGTTGCAGACCATCCGCCGCGCCGCGTTCCGCCGCGATCAGGAACAACCTCGCCCTCTCGAATGCCGCGACGCCGTGGAGACGGCTGGGGTCGGGCCGTCGAGCCGGAACCGGCAGCCGCCATGCGCCGCGTGCGCAGCCCAGTTCGATGCGGGGATCGGAGGCACTGCGATGCTCCCTGATCCAGGAGTCGCCGGAGCTCCACGACGTGGCAGCGAGCGCCGGCGCGGCGTCCCTCCCCTGGATGAACGTTGCGTCGAACGTGAAATCGCCAAGCTTGATTCCGCCGCACCGGAAGCCGATACCGAACGACTCGGCTCCCGCGCCGAGCCGCTGTCGATGCACTAGTTCCGGGAACGAGCCCAGATCGTAAGGCGCGCTGCAGAAGTCGGGTTCACTGGGGAAGCTCGCAACGCTCGCAGCGTTCGCAACGTCGAGAATCGCCGGCATCGCGGCCAGGAACGAGGTCTTGCCGGTGCCGTTCTCGCCGACCAGCAGGGTCAGCGGCGCCATCCGGGCTGTCTGTCGCTCGCGAAAGCAGCGGAAGTTTTCGAGCCGGAGTTCTTGAAAGTGCAGGTCCTTCATCGGTCCGTCATCCCGTGTCCGGCCACAGGTAGACCAGACCGACCGGCTCGACCCGTTGCGCGCGTACCTCGTAGAAATCGCGGATGCGGGCCGGTTCGGATTCCAGGTCGCGGTCGAATTGCGTGAGGCGGCGGCGCCACGCTGCCACGTCGGCCCGGCGCTGGCGCTGCTCATCCTCGCTGAACTCCATCGTGATCTGCGCCGCTTCGGCGTCGTGCCGGTCGAGCTCCGCCCGCACGCGCCGGCGCTGGCGTTCCAGGGTCTCGCGGAGCTGCCGCGCCTCGCTCTCCCCGCGCCGGCGCAGCCCCTCCGCGGCGCCCGCGGCGGCGCTCCCGGCGCGCTCTTCGAGCTGCGGCAGCAGCTCTTCCAGGTCCCGGGCGGCGGTTGCCAGCAGCCGGTGGTGGATCATTCGGCCCGGCGCGCGGGCGTCCTGCAGCGCGTCCTCCAGGCGTTCGAGGGTGCGCGCCTCGGCCTCCCCGGCGTATGCCCGTAGCGGCCCGGTACGGCGCGACGGCTCGATCCAGCGCGCGGCGACCGGCGTCAGGGCCTCGTGCAGGCGCTCGGCGCCGCGCCCGTACAGGCAGAGCCGGCCCAGCAGGATCACCCGCGGGATCGAGTCGGCGGCCTGCACCAGGCAGGCGCGGGACAGGTCGTGATGGATGAAGCCCTGCGCGCGGAAGCGAGCCAGCAGGCGCTGCGCCATGCGCTGCTCCAGGTGCAGGTGCACGGTCGCGTCGGTGAGCACGCCGGCATCCTCGAACACCACCGGGCGGAGCGGCGCCTCGCGCCGCCAATCGGCCAGCTTCTGGTTGCGCTTGCGCGGTACGCGCAACGTGTCCAGGGTGGCGGCCCAGCTCACGTCCGTCCGCGCCCGGCCGTCCAGCGGCGGGAAGGTCCACACCGGCGAGCCGTCCGCGGCGCGCCCTTCCCGCAACGGTTCCGCGCCGAGCAGGGCGAGCGAGCAGGAGAGCGCGGCGCGAAACGGCTCCGGCGTGAACTGCGCCCAGCGGCGCGACCGGTCGAGCAGGCCGCGGCAGCGCTCGATCTGCTCCTTGAGGTCCTCCTGCCGCGCCCGCGCCGCCTCCAGCTCCTCGGCCGCGACCCGCTTCTTCTCCCGGTCCGGGTCGGCCGCTTCGATCGCCCGCGCCAGGCGCCCCGCTTCGGCGTGCCGGATGCCGCCGCGCAGGCGGCGCTCGATGTCGTCGTCGATCACCTGGGAGAGGCTGCCCAACTCGCGCTTGATCGTCTCCGTCTTCCGCACCAGCACTTCCAGCACGCGGTCCTCGGCGCGTTGCGGCAGCGCGAAGTAGTGGCAGCGCACGCGCGGCGCCGGTTGCAGCTTGCGGTCGATGCGGCCGTTGCGCTGCTCGATCCGGCCCGGATTCCAGGGCAGGTCGAAGTGGAACAGGTCGGTGCAGTGCGCCTGGAAGTTGAGCCCCTCGCGCGCGGCGTCGGTGGCGATCAGGATGCGTAGCGGGTCATGTTCCGGGTCGGCGTTGAAGCGGCGCTGCAGCTCCCGGCGGTTGGCGCCGGTGGTCTGGCCGTCGATCGTCTCGATCCGCTCCTCGGCCAGCTCGGTGCCAGCCACGGCCTGCGCCAGCATCTCGCGCAGGTAGCGCTTGGTGCCGACCACGTTCTCGGTGAAGATCAGCACCCGCCGGTGGTTCCAGCGCGGCCGGTCGGGGCACAGATGCTCCTCGATCCAGCGGATCAGCGCGCGCGTCTTGGCGTCGGGCCGGCCGCGCGCGGCGTCCGCCGCCTGCTCCATCCGCTCCAGCAGCGCCTGTTCCCGGCGCCACAGCGACTCGGCGTCCGGCGTCCCGGCCGCGGCGCGCCCGGCCGCGGCCCGCTCGGCAACGGCATTGACCGCCTCGACCTGGACCTCATCGTCGGCCGCGCGCTCGTCGTCGGTCTGCTCCGCGCGCTCGTCGTCGGCGTCCGGCGGCGCAGCGAACCGGTCCGCCGCGGCAGTCGCCGCGAACGCGGCTCCGCGGTCCGCCGCGCCCTGGTCAGCGCCGCGCCCCTCGCCGGCCGCCGCCCGCTCCCACTGCTCCCGGACCGTCCGGCGATGCCGCCGGAGCGAGATGGCGAACGCCTCGATCGATGACAGCAGCCGCTGCTGCAGTCCCACCACCAGCAGCCCGGCGGCGGCGCGCGCCCGCGCCGGGATCGCTTGCAACCGCTCCTCCCGCACGCCGCGGTACTCGTCGAGCAGCCGCGACAGCACCAGCTCCGGCGCCTCCTCCGGCAGCCGGTCGATCACCATCCGGCGCACCTCGCGGCGGGGGAATCCGCCCTGCACCGCGCGCAGGTCCTCCTTGATGCGGCGCACCATCACCTCGTCCAGGGCGCCCCTGCCGCGCACCGGCACGCCGCGCGTGAAGCGGTAGGGATCGAGCAGCTCCAGCAAGGTGGCGAAGCTGTTGGAATGGCCGTTGTGCGGGGTGGCGGACAGGAACAGGCGGTGCTCGAAGCGGCCGCCCAGATCGCGCACGGCGCGGGTGAACCGGGTCTCGATGCCGTAGCGCCCGCCGCTCGACGGCGCCGCATGGTGGGCTTCGTCCAGGATCAACAGGCTGCCGGGCGCCAAGTCGCCGAGCCGCTCGCGCAGCGGATCGGCATAGGCCGGATCGATCAGCAGGTTGTGCGACACGATGAAGCGGCTGTGGGTCGACCACGGATTGACCCCGAAGCCGCGCTCGCGGCGCATCCCCGCCAGGTAGGCGCGGTCGAGGATCACGAACAGGAGCCCGAACCGTTCCTCCAGCTCCGACTTCCACTGCTCCAGCACCGAGGCCGGGGCGGCCACGACCACCGTGCGCGCCTTCTTGCGGAGCAGCAACTCGCGGGCGATCAGGCCGGCCTCGATCGTCTTGCCCAGGCCGGTGTCGTCGGCGATGAACAGGTTGACGCGGGCCAGGCGCAGCGCCTTGCGCAACGGCTCCATCTGGTAGGCGTCGATCTTGATGCCGGCCCGGAACGGCGCCTGCAGCAGGTTGGGATCGGTGGCGGTGACGCAGTTCCAGCGCAGCGTGCGCAGGAACGCGCCGAACTGCTGCGGCGGGTCGAAGCCCTTGGCGCCCAGGCCGCTCCACCCCTCCTGCGCCAGGATGCTCCGGTCGAGCTCCAGGTCCCAGTAGACCTCCAGGGTCTCTCCCTGGGCATCGTCGTCGGCGCACGCCAGACTCACCCGCGCGGACTGCAGATGGGGTCGCTCGACCGCTTCCACCAGCCAGCGGCGCGAGCGCACCTCGACCAGATCGCCGATGCGCGGAGGAAGGTCGGGAAGCGTCTCGGCAATCACGGCGCACCGGCAGTGTGCAGGAACCGCCGGCCCGGCGCCAGCAGAGCCGCCGATCATGGCCGCCCCGATCCGGCGCGCCGTTCGATCTGGTATCCTGCCGGCCAAGGCGTATGGAGCTGAGCCGGGAGCACCGCGATCGGTTCGTGGAGCAGGGGTACGTGGTGGTGGAGGGGGCGCTGACCGGCGAGGACCTGCAGCCGGTGATCGACGACTACGCGGCGATCGTCGACCGCATCGCGCGCCGACTGCGCGCGGAGGGGCGCATCTCGCGCCTCTACGACGACGAACCGTTCGACACGCGGCTGGCCCGCATCTGCGACGAGGACGCGGCGACCTACTTCGCGTCCGACTCGGCCCTGGACATCGGCCGGACCCGCACGCGCGGCCTGTTCGAGGTGATGCGCAACCCGCGCCTGCTCGACCTGGTCGAGGGGTTCATCGGCCCCGAGATCGTCTGCAACGCCATCTCCCACGTGCGCGCCAAGCTCCCGTCGGACGAGGCGGAGCACAAGGGCTCCAACATCGCTCCCTGGCACCAGGACGCGATCTTCACCACGCCGGAGGCGCGCGACCTGTTCGTGCTCACCGTCTGGTTTCCGCTGAACGAGGCGACCGCCGCCAACGGCTGCCTGCAGCTCTGTCCCGGCCTGCACCGGCGACGCACGGTCTACTGGAGCCTCGACTCGCAGCCGCCGTGCCAGCCGGTGACCGTGCCGATGCGCAAGGGCGACGTGATCTTCATCCACAAGCTCTGCCCGCACGGCTCCGGTCCCAACCGCACGGACGGCATCCGCTGGAGCATGGACCTGCGCTACCAGACCCTCGGCACGCCGTCGCCGCGGCCGGAGTGGCCAAGCCTGACCGCGCGCAGCCGCTCCGCCCCGCACTCGCTGACCACCTGCGAAGCGTGGGCCGCCGCGTGGCGGGACAGCCTGGCCAAGGACCCGCAGAAACGCTCCTACCCCCGCCCCACCGAGCCGACCCCGTTCCGGGGCCCGATGTACCCGTGGATGGAAGGACCGCAGTGAGCCGCGCCTCGCCGTCGATCGGCAGCGGCGCGCTGCCGATCGACGCGCGCCCGCAGCTCTTCATCGACGAACGGTTCATCGAGTCGAGCGCCGGCGTCACGCTGACGATGAACCCGCCGGTCCAGCACCCGGAGCCGGTGCTGGTCTCCGACCGGCCGTGGGAGGAGTTGGGCATCGGCGCCTACAACACCGTGTGGCGGGAGCCGAACGGCGCCTTCCGCATGTGGTACGACGCGTGGATGAAGGCCGGCCTGCCTTCGGAAGGCGCCCGGCGCCTCGCCTATGCCGAATCGGACGACGGCCTGCACTGGCGCAAGCCCGAGCTCGGCCTGATCCCGTTCCGCGGATCGACGCGCAACAACATCGTCGCGCCCCGGGACGAACGGCAGAGCATGCAGGGGGCGACCGTCTTCCGCGATGACCGCGCCCCCGCCGCGGAACGCTACAAGTTGTGGACCAAGTTCCGGCCCACCGACCGGGAGATCGCCGCCGGCGCGCTGCAGGGGTTGTGGGCGATGCGTTCGCCCGACGGCATCCACTGGGAGCCGTACCCCGATCAGCCCAACCCGCGCGACGCGATGTGCGACGTGCAGAACATGCTGTTCTGGGACGACCGGCTGGCGCGGTACGTCGGCTACGTCCGCGTCCGCGAGACGCAGATCGTCGACGAGGCGGCGCAGGCAGCCGGCAGGGGCAGCTATCGGTGCGTGGGCCGCATCACCTCCCCCGACTTCCGCACGTGGTCGCCGCTCGCCGTCACCTTCGAGGCGGACGCGCAGGACCTGGCCATCCCGGTTCCCTGGCAGCGCGACGATCCGCGCCCGAACATCGACTTCTACACGAGCTGCGCGATGCAGTATCCGTGGGCGCAGGACGTCTACCTGATGCTGCCGTCCGTCTTCTATCACTGGGGAGAGGACGACCGGCCGGCCACCATGGACGTGCAGCTCCTGACCAGCCGCGACGGCGTGCGCTGGAACCGCGCCGGCGGCCGCAAGCCGTTCCTCCGCCGCGGGCTGGACGGCAGCGTCACCAGCGGCATGCTGTACGCGAACCCGTGGCTGATCCCCGCCGGGGACGAGCTGTGGCTCTACTACGCCGGCATGCAGCGCCGGCACGGCGGCCCGGTGGAGAGCGGCGACGAGCGCCGGCTGGGCAAGCGCTCCGGCATCTTCCGCGCGTCGCTGCGGCGCGACGGGTTCATCTCCGCGGACGCCGATTACGGCGGCGGCGAGCTGACCACGCCGGCGGTCCGCTTCACGGGGCGGACGCTCGCCCTCAACTGCGACGCCGGCGCCGGCGGCTGGCTGAAGGTGGAGCTGCTCGACGGCGAAGGGCATCCGCTGCCGGGGTTCGGCAGGGACGCCGCCGACGCCGTGCTCGGCAACGGCGTCTCCAAGACGGTCACCTGGCAGGGGCGCAGCGACGTGAGCCCCGCCGCCGGCCGGCCGGTCCGCCTGCGGTTCCTGATGCGCGACGTGAAGCTCTACGCCTTCCGGTTCCTGCCGACCGTGAACGCATAGAGCTTCGAGTCGTAGAGATAGAAGCGGAGCCGCACCACCTGTCCGGCGGCGGCCTGCAGCGTCTTGCCGCCGTTCCAGGTCACCGGCAGGCGCAGCCCGTCCCGTTCGATCGGCCGGCAGTCGCCGACCGTCAGTCCCGGCAGCGGCGTCCCGATCGGGTCGGCGACCTCGACCTTGATCCGCCCGCGGGAGGCGTCCGCGTTGATCCGCAGGCGGTCGCCCTCCAGGCGGAACGGCCTGGTGATCAGCACGCCCAACTCGTCGGCGGCCGCGCGCGCCACGAACCGGTCCTTGGGCAGCGTGGCCAGGCCGGTCCCGCTGGTCCGCTGCGCGACGTTGTGGGAACCGCTGTGGCCGCTGTAGTAGCAGCGCACCTCGTCCCCGTACTCGATCATCCGCGCGCCGGCGATCATGCCGCCGTCCCAGCTACCGATCACGCCGCGCGGAATGAACACCGGTCGGTTGGCCAGCCGTTCCCAGCGGAAGCCGTCCCGGCTGAAGGTCAACTGAACGTCGATCGTGTCGGCCTGCGACGGATCGCCCAGGTACCCCTTCAGCCCCCATTTGTTGAAGACCTGCAGCACCCCCAGATAGACGCCCGCGCAGACGGTGACGTCGATGCCGTAGAGGCGCGGCGGGTCGAGCTCGTCGGGGCGGATGATCACCTCCGGCTCGGTCCAGTGCACGAAGTCGTCGCTCTCCGCCCGGGCGATCCGGCGGTTGCAGCCGATCCCTTCGTGCGCGTGATCGGTGGCGCCGACCGCCGCGCGCGTGTCGACGTACGGCGCCGCGCGCAGGTAGCGGTGCAGGTAGTCGTCCGCCTCGGGATGCCGGCGCAGCCCGCCGGCGTCGCCTTCGACCTCCGGGAACCCCAGGTCGCCGGGCCGCTGGCCGCGCGGGCCGGCCAGGATGGTCGGCCGGCGGAAGTTCACGTACCGGCCGATCCGTTCGTCGTAGAGGAAGCAGCCGTTGCCGTCGTTGGAGTCGCGGATGATCGACCGCTCGTCCGGGTACAGGCGCCAGTCGATGCCGTCGGCCGAGTACGCGGCGAACAGCCGCCCTCCCCCGCGCCGGTCGGGATCGACGTGGTGGTACCAGCGCTTGATCGTCCCCTTGTACCGCTTGCGCGGATCGGGATCGTGCGGATCCTTCAGCGCCACCCCGAACTCGCCCTTCATCGCCGAGGTGTCGATGAGGTTGTTCCGCTTCGATCCGTCGTGCTCGACGATGCCGAGCTCCGGCTTGCGCCATGCGAAGCCGTCCTCCGACACGGCGTACGCGCGGGCGTACAGCGCCTCGTTGCCGGGGTCGTCCTCAGGGTCTTCCCGGAACACCGGATACCACGCCTTGAACAGCTTTTCGTCGGGGTCGTACAGGCTGGGCGCGATCGGCAGCGGGTTGCCCGGATGCTTGGCCGGCATCTCCGGGACCCGGCGGAGCATCCATACGTCGTCGACGACGTGATCGTCGATCAGGAGCTGCGTGGCGGCGCCGACCTCCGTCACTCGATACCGATCCTGCATGGTCAGCCGATCCTGCATGGTCACCCTCCGCAACGGGCATTCTGCCCGCCTCGCCGGCTCCCGACAACGGCGCCGCTTGCGCCGGCCGGCGGCGGCCCCTAGACTGGCGGGCACTTCCATAATCCCAAAGGAGGAAGGGTATGAGACGGTTACGGAGATCGTTGCTCACCGCAGTCGGGGCAGGACTGGTCACGGTCATGGCGGCCGGCGTGGCGTTCGGCCAGGACCCCTTTGCCAAGCATCTGGAAATCGAGTGGCTCGGCTGGACCATGCGCTTCAACGACGAGGCGAACGCCGCCGAGAACATCTACCTCAACGAGATGTCGGAGCGGTTCAACACCACGTTCATCTGGCCCGACCTGCGGGACTGGAGCAACACCGAGGCGGTGGCCGCCCAGCTCGCCACCGGCCGCATACCGGAGTTCAGCGCGGTGCTGCAGGCCAACATGGCCGAGCTGTACCAGGACGACATGATCCGTACCTGGTCGTTCGAGGATATCCGCGAAAAGATGCCAAACACCGCCCGGCTCATGGATGAGACCGGCGCGTGGTCGTTCCTGCGCGTACCGGGCGAGGACGCGCTGATGGGCATCCCGCAGCTGTACAACACCCCGTTGCAGATGATGGTCTCCTTCTACCGCCTGGACTGGCTGGAGAAGCTCGGCATCGAGCCGCCCGGCGAGCTGGTGGAGATCGCGCCGCGGGTCTTCTGGAGCACGGAGGGCTTCGACACCGAGGAGATGCGGCGGATACTGAAGCGGTTCGTGGATGAGAACGCCTCGGGCGCCGAGCGGACCTACGGCATGGGCCCGTACTTCCCCGCTACCTTCACCAGCTTTGGCCAGGCCGGCGCGCTGTACGGTACCGAGGGGCGCAACGTCGACATCAACGTCTCCGAAGACGGCGATCTGCGCTTCATCTATTCCACGGACGCCTACCGGGACGCGCTCAAGTGGTTCAATCAGCTCCATCGGGAGGGCATCCTGAGCAAGGAGACGGTGATCGACGCGCAGGACGCAGCCGCCGCCAAGGAGCTGTGGGACTCCGGCCACCTCGGCTACATGCAGTACCACTACTACTACGTCTACGAGGCTGCCGACACCGAGGTGCCGTTCCAGATGCTGAACGCGCACCCCGACGCCAAGGTGGTGGTCATGCCGACCGAGAGGAATCACGCGACCGGTCTGTACGGCACCTCGAACCTCCTGGAGAAGGTCATCCCCACTTCGTTCCGGATCGGCACGCTGGGCCGCGCCGCGCTGGCATCGAGCGACCTCTCCGATGAGAAGTTCGACCGCGCCATGCGCATCTTCGACTGGCTGCACTCCACCCGGGAGGGCTTCCTGCGCAACTGGTACGGCGTCGAGGGCGTGAACTACGACTGGTCGGGCGAACCCTGGAAGTCGCCGATCGTCACGCACGAGATCAGCGAGGCGGAGCGGCACAAGCACGCCGGCAACCTCATCGGCGGCTACTGGCTGCCGTGGCTGCACGACATCCGCAAGCTGGGCCAGCCGTACGAGCAGGTGGAGAACGATCTGTTGGCGAAGGACGGCTACCTGGACCACTACGTCCACCAGTACCGCTACGACTTCCTCAATGAGACCGACATCGTCACGATGGGCAAGCGCTACAACTCCGGTCTCACCTCCACGGTCCTGGAGTACACGGCCGAGTTCATCCTGGGCGACCTCGACATCGACGAATCCTGGGACGACTACCTGGCCGACCTCGAACGGAACGGCATGAGCCGGTACCTGCGGGAGTACGGCAAGGCTCCGCTGGTCGACGCGTACCTCGACGGCCGGCTCGAATACTGAGCCTTCGGCCGGCAACGGCGATTTCAGGCAGGGCTCGAGCAGGGCCCTGCCTTTTTCCTGCCCGGAAGTTTCGGATATTCGGTATTCGGTTGGGAGACGGCTACGCCTTCAGCGAGCCGACCATGATGCCGCGCACGAAGTAGCGCTGCAGGAACGGATAGAGCAGCACGATCGGCCCGATGGTGATGATGATCACGGCCGCCTGTACGTTGTCCCGCTGTATCCGCCGGCCGAACTCGTCGTTGAAACGGTCGATGACGGCCCGTTCCCGCTTGTCGAAGACCTCCTCCATCATGCGGCGGATGAACTCCTGCAGCACGATCCAGTCGTTGCCGGACACGAAGATCAGCGCCTCGAACCATTCGTTCCAGATGCTCACGGCGGTCCAGAGCGTGACCGTCGCCAGCACCGGCATGCTCAGCGGCATGACGATCGACACCAGGATGCGCAGGTAGCTGGCGCCGTCCATCAGCGCCGATTCCTCCACTCCCCGGTCGATCGCCATGAAGAAGTTGCGGATGATGATGACGTTGAAGGCGTTCACCAGGCCCGGCAGCACCAGCGCCCAGAACGTGTTGAACAGCCCGAGGTTCCTGATCAGCAGAAACGTCGGGATGAACCCGCCCGAAAAGAAGAGCGTGACGATCAGGATCGCCATCAGCAGGCCGCGGCCGGGCAGCTCCCGCTTGGAGACCGTATAGGCGGCCAGCGAACAGACGAACACGCCCATGGCGGTCCCCACCACCGTGCGCAGGATCGTGTTCCGATAGGATCGCAGCACCAGCGAGTCGAACAGCAGGTAGCGATACGCCGATGCCGACCAGGTAGCGTTGGTCAGCTTGAAGCGGAGCGCCTTGACCTCGCCGATGCCCTCCAGCGACACCAGGATCAGGTTCCAGAACGGGTACAGCACGGTGAGGCAAAACGCGGCCATGCACAGCGCGTTGACGCCGTCGAAGGCGTGGCTGCCGATCCCCCGCCGCATGGTCATGGCGCCGGCCTTGCTACCACAGCGCGTACTCGCTGTAGCGCCGCGCCAGCGTGTTGGCGATCAACACGAACAGGACCGCCACCGCGTTCTGGAACAGGTGCACGGCGATGCCGAAGTCGTATTGCCGGTCGACCAGCCCGACGCGGTACACGTAGGTCTCGAAGATGTCGGCGACGCTGAATACCAGCGGATTGTAGAGGTGGTAGATCTGGTCGAAGCCGGCCTGATTCAGGTTCTGCACGGTGAGGATGAGCATGATCGTGATCACCGGCACCATCGCCGGCAGCGTCACGTGCAGGGCCTTCTGCAGGCGGTTCGCGCCGTCCACGTCGGCGGCGTCGTACAGCCCCGGATCGATGGAGGTGATCGACGCCAGGAAGATGATGCTGCCCCAGCCGATGCTCTTCCAGACGTGGGTGATGACCACGCTGAACAGGAACCAGTCCGGCTCGGCCAGGAAGTAGATCGGCTCGCCGCCCAGCGCCTGTATCACCGCGTTGATCGGCCCCCGCTCCACCGAGAACAGCACCTTGAAGATCGCCCCCAACACCACCCACGACAGGAAATGGGGCAGGTAGGAGATGCTCTGCACCACGCGCTTGTAGCGGCGGTTGGTCAGCTCGTTGAGGATCAGCGCGAAGGCGATCGGCGCCGGGAACCCGAACGCGAACTTGAGGAGACTGATGCGGAAGGTGTTGACGATCAGCTCCAGGAACTGCGGCGTGGAGAAGAGGAACCGGAAGTGCTCGAAGTCGTTCCAGGGGCTGCCCAGTATGCCGGCTCGGGGGCTGTAGTCCTTGAACGCGACGATCACGCCGACCATGGGGACGTACTTGAAGATCGCCAGCAGCGCCAGCGGAATCAGAAAGAGCAGATAGAGCTCTCTCATGCGGACGATGCGGGATCGGGTCTGCCTCCGCAGCGTCTGTCTGACGGCCGCGTCGATGGCGCCGGGGGCCGTCGCGGTCGACGGCTTGTTCACGACCCCGATCATCGGGCGGCGCTCCGTCGATGTCAAACCGCGCTGCTGGCCGGTCATTCCCGAACCGCCGGAAAGGCGGGTATGCTGCATGCATAGGAGCGGTGACCATGAGCGACCGGGGCGACGCCGAGCGAACGCGGAGACTTCCTCGCCTGATCTTCAATTCGGACGGCGACTCGACCACCTACATCGCCTACGAGCCGCCGATCACGCCGGAGCAGGCGTGCCGGGACATCGAGGAGATCGCCGGCACCGAGGTCGACGTCTTCACCAACTCGATGGGCCGCGGCGACGAGACCTTCTCGCACCGCACCGCGTTCGGCGAGGTGTACGGCTCCAACGTCACCGAGTGGCCGCAGGCGGAGGGGCTGGCATACGTGCGCGGGATGGCCGAGAGCACCAGGGCGCTCCTCGACCGGGGCGTCGACATCATCGAGCTGCTCTCTGAGCGGGCGCACGCGCGCGGGCTGCAGTTCTGGCCCGCCCTGCGGATGAACGACATCCACGAAGACGATACCGCCCGCTGGAGCGCCCTGCGCAGCACCTTCAAGCAGGAGCATCGGGAGCTGCTGATCGGGTCGCCCTATCCGCAGGTGTCCGGCTATCCCGGCTACCGACAGGACGACTTCACGTGGGCCTTCGACTTCGCCCACGAGGCGGTGCGCGAGCGCAAGCTCGGTCTGATCCTGGAGACCTGCGAGCGCTACGACGTGGACGGCTTCGAGATGGACTTCCAGCGCGGGCGCTGGTACTTCAAGCAGGGAGCGGAGGCCGCCGGCCGGCCGCTGATGACCGACTTCATGCGCAAGGTCCGGGCCGGCACCGCCGAGATCGCGAAGCGGAAGGGTCGGCCGTTCACGCTGATGCTGCGGGTTCCGCCCACGCGCGAGCGCTGCCTGAACACCGGGCTGGACGTACCGGCCTGGATACGGGAGGAGTTGGCCGACCTGTTCATCCCCATGGACAACGCCTACCTCGACATGGGGGCCGAGATCGCCGCGTTCGCGGAGCTGGCCAAGGGGACCTCGTGCCGGATCGGCGGCGGCCTGGAGCGCGCCGCCAAGGCGTATGGCTACGCCGGCAACGACATGCTGTACGCCGCCGCGTCGAGCTTCCGGTACCAGGGGGCGAGCTGCATCTACCTGTTCAACTACGACTGCCACCGGCTGCCGAAACGGGGCAGCGAAGGGTACACCCCCGACGAGCTCCAGTTCCTGCGAGAGGTCCACGACCCGCGGCGGATCGCCCGCAAGAACAAGCGGTACACGGTGAGCGTCGACATGCAGCTCAACACCCCCGAGCAGGGCGGCGAGATGCCCCTGCCCTGCGAGCTCGCCGGCGCCGGCGCGAGCCGGGAGTTCTCGATCGTGGTCGGGGACGACGTCGACGCCGCGCGGCGCGACCGCGCCGTCGACGACACGTGGCTGCGGGTCACCTGCCGGCGGTACGACCCGGCCCGGGCGCAGGCATCGGTGTCGCTGAACGGCCGCCGACTGGACGCCGGCCACCGGATCGAGCTGCCGGCCTCGACGACCGTGACCTGCCGCGACGTTCCGGTCGTGCAGGGAGAGAACCGGATCGAGGTGGCGCTCGATCGACCCGGTCAGGACCGCCTGCGCATCGAAGGGATCGAGCTGGTGATCGCCTACGTCTGAGGCGATCCGCGCGCACCGCGGCGACGCGCCCGCACCCGCTCAGCGCGGCCACGCTATAATGGCCGCCGGTCCCTCGGGCGATGAGCACCTCCGGCATCGAACGTCTGCAAGCCCTGCCGCAACGGCCCTATCTGCCCGGTCCGTCGCCGCTGCAGCCGATGGAGCGGCTCGCCGAGTCGCTCGGCGGCCCGGACCTGCTGATCAAGCGCGACGACACGCTGCCGCTGGCGATGGGCGGCAACAAGGTCCGCAAGCTGACCTACCTGGTGGCGGACGCCCTGGCGCAGGGGGCCGACACCCTGATCACCGCCGGCGCCCTGCAGTCCAATCACTGCCTGCTGACCCTGGCGGCCGCCAACCGCGAAGGGCTCGCCTGCCGGCTGGTGCTGGAGGAGCGCGTCCCCGGCACCTACGACCCACAGGCCGGAGGCAACAACTTCCTGTACCGGCTGCTGGGAGCCGAGCGCATCGACGTCGTGCGACGGGGTGACACCGCCGGCGGACTGCGCCGCGCGGCAGCCGCCGCCCGCGCGGAGGGACGCGCCCCCTGCGTGATTCCGGTCGGAGGCTCCAATCCGCTGGGCGGTTGCGGCTACGCGTCGTGCGCAGCCGAGCTGCTGGCCCAGCTCGACCGGATCGGGCTGGGGGCGGACCGGATCGTCTGCGCGTCCGGCAGCGGCGGCACCCACGCCGGGCTGGTGGCCGGACTGATCGCCGCCGGCTCGGACGTCGAGGTCACCGGCATCAGCGTGAGCCGGCCGCGGGCCGAGCAGGAGTCGAGCGTCACGGCGCTGACCGAGGCGATCCTGGCATTCCTGGAGGTCGACGCCGCGGTCGCGCCGGGCCGGATCACCTGCCGGGACGAGTGGCTTGGCCCCGGCTACTCCCTGCCGTCGGCGGACATGCTGGAAGCGGTCACGGTCGTCGCGCGGATGCAGGGGATCGTCCTGGACCCGGTCTACACCGGCAAGGCGATGGCCGGCCTGATCGGCATGATCCGCGGCGGCGAGTTGACGGCCGGCCAGACCGTCGTGTTCCTCCACACCGGCGGCACCGCCGCGCTGTTCGCCAGTCAGGACATGTTCACCGCGGCCCCGGAGTGAGGATGAGCATGCTGGAAGCCGCCGACCGCAAACAGCTCTTCATCGACCACCGCTTCATCGACTCGGCCGCCGACGTCGAGCTGACCGTCAACCCGCCGGTCAAGCTGCCGGGACCGGTGCTGCGCTCCGAACATCCGTGGGAGGCGTTCTCCATCGGCTGGAGTTGCGTGCTTCAGGACGACGGGCGGTACAGGCTCTGGTACGCGGCGTCCGACTCGGACCAGTGGTCCGGCGGCCGGTGGCACCTCTGCTACGCGACCTCGGACGACGCCCGCACCTGGCATAAGCCGGAGCTCGGCCTGGTCGAATACGAAGGGTCGAGGCGCAACAACATCGTGCTGGCCGACTGCAAACTCCCCTATATCTTCATCGATCCGCACGGCGGCGAGGCCGGCCGCTTCAAGATGGTGGAGCAGGTGCTTGGCGAGGGGATCCGCGTCGGCTCCTCGGCGGACGGGCTGGTCTGGGACCTGCCGGACCGGCTGGTGAGCACCCTGACGCCGGACACGCCCAAGCAGGCGTACTGGGACGAGCGGATCGGCCGCTACGTGGTGTGGCTGAAGCTCATCGTCGCCGACGACGGCGAGCCGATGTTCCCCTTCGCGGAACCGGTCGCCGACCCGACGGTGGCCGCCCCGCGGCTGTTGCGCCCCGGCCGGTCGATCGGCCGCCTGGAAGTCGACGACCTGACCGCGCCGTGGCCGGAAGCGAACATCCGCACCGTGCTTGCCGCCGATGAGCTCGATCCGCCCGACTCCGACCTCTACCACCACGACGTGCTGCCCTACCTCGAGGCGGATGCCGCCTACTTCATGTTCCCGATGACCTACCAGCACTTCGGCGCGGGCCAGACCACCGTGCGCAACGACGGGCTCAACGACGCGCAGTTCGCCGCCAGCCGCGACAGCATCCACTGGATGCGCTACGACCGCCGGCCCTACGTCGGCCGCGGCCTGCCCGGCTCGTTCGACGGCGGCACGGTCCACGCCGCGCCCGCCCACCTGCGCCGCGGCGACCGGCTCCTGCAGATGTACACCGGCAGTCCGTGGACGCACGGCGGGTTCCGCGCCCTGAGCGAAGGAGAGCGGCGCCGGCGCGCCTACGGCAACGGCATCGGGCTGGTCGAGCAGCGCCTGGACGGCTTCGTGTCGGCCGACTTTCCCTACGCGGGCGGCACGCTCACCACGCCGCCGCTCCGCTTCGCCGGCGAGCGTCTGGAACTGAACGTCGACGTGGCCGCCATGGGGCAGGCGCAGGTGGAGGCGCAGGACCGGTCGGGCCGGCCGCTGGCCGGCTTCGAGCTCGCGCGCTGCCGCCGCGTGACCGCCAACGACGTGCGCCACGTCGTGCGCTGGGAAGGCTCGCCCTCGCTCGGCGCCCACGCCGGCCGGCCGATCCGCCTCCACTTCCGCATGCGCTCCGCCAAGCTCTACGCCTTTCAGTTCCGCTGAGTCGGCCGGCCGCTCAAGCCGCCGGGCGGAGCGCCGCCGCAATCAGGATGGAGCGCGGTCGAGCAGATACGCCATCAGCGACGGGATGCCGGGGACCCAGACGACCGGCGGCAGTTGGCCCGGCGGGCTCCAGACGTAGCCGAGCAGGTTCAGCTCCTCGCGCGCCGCCAGCCGGCCTGCGGCGTCCGCGCCGGTCTCGGCAAGGGCGGCGTCGAGCGCGCTGTCGGACGCGGCCGCGGCGTTCCGAAACAGCCGCGCCGTCGCTGCCGCCGCCGGCAGCAGGCCGCGGGTCTCCATCTCTCGATACCGGTCCTGGTAGTAGTCGGTAACCCGGGCCGTTACCTCCGGCCTCGCCGCGTCCGCGTGAGCGGCGGTCAGCCGAGTCGCGCCGGCGGCCAAGTGACGATCCCACAGCGCCTCGCCCCAGAGCTGCACGAAGTAGGGATAGCGCTGGCTGTCCTCCACGACGGCGTCGAGGGCCGCGGCGTCGATGCCCACGCCGTGCTCGGCCAGCGGCTCGGCCAGCGCCGCGCGGGCCGCGGCGTCGCTCAGCAGTCCGATGCCCAGGCGCCCCTTGCCCAAGCGGCTCCAAAACGAAGCATCCATGGCGCCGAGATGGGCGGGCATGCCCGGTGTGCCGGCAAGCACCATCAGGAACGGCGCGTCGGCGCGGACCTCCTGGCTGACGTTCAACAGCAGTTGGCCGACGCCGCGATCGAGCGTGTGGGCTTCGTCGACCAGGACGACCAGGGGGCTCGCGCGGCACCGGGCGATCAGCCGCGCGGTCAGGTCCTGCACCGACGGAGCCGGCGCCGCCCACTCCGCCTGGCCGACTCCCGTGACGCCTAGCTTCCTGGGCAGGAGCTTCCTGATCGGTGACGCCGGCAACAGCACGTCGACGAGCGCCGGCCCGGTTCGAGTCCGGCTTGGCGACAGCCGCACGATCGCCAGCCGGCCGGCTTCGCGGCAGGCGCCCTCGAACCAGTTGAGCAGCACCGTCTTGCCGTTGCCGCGCGGCCCCGTCAGGACGGCGTCGTGCGGCGGAGCCCGGCCGCCGAGCAGGTCGGCCAGGCACTCCCTGAGGACCCCCTGTTCCCGCTCGCGACCGGTCAGCGCCGGCGGAGCGGCGCCGGTCCCCGGCGTGAACAGACGGCGCCTCCCGGCCTTCATCGCTGCCATGATACTGCGCGCTACGTCTCAATGACGAAGAGTGTGAGCGTGAACCTGCGCGCTGTGGCCGGAGGACAGCGATTGACCGCGGCGGCGGGGTCTGGTTGCATGGCGGTCATGGAACCGGATATTCGACATGCTCCCAGCTTCGCGGTGGCGCGGTGCCGCATGAGCGGCGGCGAACGGCTGAAGGTGGAAGCGGGCGCGATGATGGCCCATTCGTCGGGCATGGAGCTCGAAGCCCGCATGGAGGGCGGCCTGCTCAAGGGCCTCAAGCGCAGCGTCCTGGGCGGCGAGTCGCTGTTCGTATCGACCTACACCGCGCCCGCCGGCGGCGGATGGGTCGACGTCGCCGCCAAGCTGCCCGGCGATATCAAGACGCTCGAACTCGACGGCTCGCACTCCTGGCTCATCGAACGGGGCAACTGGCTCGCCTCCGACGCATCCGTGGAGATCGAAACCAAGTGGGGCGGATCGAAGATGCTGTTCGGCGGCGAGGGCGGATTCATGATCCACGCTGCCGGAACGGGCCGGGCGCTGGTGGCCTCCTACGGGGCCGTCGAAGTGATCTCGCTGGCGGCGGATGAGACGGTAGTCGTCGACACCAACCACATATTGGCCTTCGTCGACACCGTCACCTTCGATCTGCGGCGGGCGGTGCAGGGCCGCACCATGCAGTCGCTCAAGTCGGGTGAAGGCTTCGTGTTCGACTTCACCGGCCCCGGCGACATCATGGTGCAGACGCGCAATCAGCAGCAACTCGCGAGCTGGCTCAAGTCCCAGGTCGGCTCCCGCGAGTAGCCGACCGAAGGGCCGATGCCGACCATCTGACGCTACGCCGGGGGCTTCGAGCCCCCGATTCGGTCGATCTCCGCGATCAGCTCGGCCGGCATCGCCCCGATCGTCGAGGCTTCCGCCACGTCTTCGATCTGTTCGACGTCGGCCGCGCCGCTCGACACCGTGCTCACCGCCTCGTCCGCCAGGATATAGCGGAACGCATTGCGGGCCAGCGTCCCCGACTCCTCCCGCAGCCGCTCGATCACGACCTCGGCGTCGTGCCGTTCACGGTCGGAGAGCGCCGCCAGCGTCTTGCCGCGGGCCGCTTCATGGCCGAACAGCGCCCCCAACGGGGTGCCGACGACGATCCCCATGCCCTGCTTCGCCGCCGCGGGTATGACCGCCTCCCGCGCCTTCCGAGAGCACGGGTGATAATCGTGGTAGACCAGCACGGTGTCGAACTCGCCGGTCTCCGCCAGCCGGGCCAGCAGCGGTATCGCCCGCGCCGTGATGCCGATCGCCTGGCAGAGTCCCGCGTCGCGGGCAGCGCGCAGACCGTCGAGCGCCCCGCCCGGCTCCATGATGCGCTCCCAGCCGACCAGGTTGACCTCATGTATCTGCGCGACGGCCAGCCGGTCGATGCGGAGCTTGCGCAGGCTGGCCTCCAGGCTTGCCACCACGCTGTCGCGCCGGAAGTCGAAGTCATCGGGGACGAACCCCACCTTGGTCGCCACCCGGAACGGCCGGCCCGCCCGTTCGAGGGCCGGGCCCAGCAGCTCCTCGCTCCGCCCGTATCCCGGCGCCGTGTCGAGATAGTTGACGCCGAGCTGCGCGGCGCGTTGCACGACCGCCGCGGCGTTTTCTTCCGCGCGTTCCGGATCCGGCCCCATCAGGTAGGCGCCGCCCAGGCTGACCTCGCTGACGGCCATGCCGGTCCGGCCCAGCGTGCGGTATCTCACGTGCGCGCCTTCGCTCACTCCACGCCGAACAGGCGGGCGGCGTTGTTCCAGAAAATGTCCTCCACGGCGCGGTCGCCGAGCCGCTCCGACCAGCACGCCCACTTGATCGAGCGCAGATGCTCCAGACCGATCAGGACCGGCCGGATGCCGATGTGCTTCTCCTCCCACACCGGCGAGTCTTCATAGAGCCAGAGGAAGGCGTCGGCCGCGCCGGCATGCCGGCCGCGCCCGTGGCTGACCGGCAGGTCGGTACCGTACATCAGCTTGTCGTGGCCGATGATGCGGATGATCGCCTGGTGGGCGATCGGCTCGCAGTTGGCGCTGGTGTCGAAGTAGAGATTGTCGAGCCCGGTCAGGTGCGGCAGCCCCTCCAGGTTGTGCGCCGGCTGAAAGCCGCGCGCCGAGTGGGCCAGGATCAGCGTCATGTCCGGATACCGCCTGCAGTAGTGGCGAATCCAGCGGATGTTGGTGGGATCGGCCGCCGCCCGCGCGCGCACCATGTGCAGGGTGATCGCCCACCCCTCCTCATGCGCGACGCGCACCAGCCGCTCCGGCAGGAAGTCCGGTATCTCCGCATCCCAGGTCGGCGTCACCGGCGCCATGGTGTGATAGCACTTCAGGCCGTGCAGGCCGAGCCGCCGCACTTCCTGCCGCACCCACTCCGGATCGTCTTCCGGGCGGATGAAGAACAGTCCCCGGAACGACGCGTCGGCGGCGACCGCCCGCGCCACCCATTCGTTGGGGGCCGTGAAGGTTCCGTCCTCGGTCGGACTGACGGACGGGATGCACAGCGCGGCCATGCGCCGCCCCGGATGCAGGTCGTCCATCAGCCGCCGGTACTCCGCAAGGCCCACGTCCGCAGGACATCCGGGCAGGTCCCAGCCGGTGTCCCGCCGGCGCCACAGGTGCGTGTGGGCGTCGAAGACGCGGTCGGGCAGGAACGAGGCGATCTCCCGCTCGTAGAACGCCGCGTCCTCGGGCAGGAGCCGTTCCGGCGCCTGCGGATCGGTCTCAGCGGACATGTCTGCGCTCCTCATGGCTGGAAGCGGGGCTGCCGGGGCGCCCGGTCCCGTTCGAGCCGCACCGTACTGCCGGTCAGCGGCAGCTCCACGCAGGCCCCGCCCCGCAGGTGGGACTCGATCGCCGCAAAGATCAGCTCGGTGCCGGCGCGGGCGGCGCGCACGCCGCCGATCGGCGGCTCCCCCGTGTCGAGCGACCGTACCAAATCCTGCACGAGCCGCAGATTGGCGCTGATCGGCTGCCAGTCCGGAAACGGCGCGTCGACGAACGGACTGCGCGCGTCGCCGGGGCGCTCCCGGCGGCGCATCGAGTAGACCTGCTGGCGCGTGGCGCGCACCGTTCCGTCCGTGCAGCGCGCCTCGAACTCCACCTCGTGAGCCGGCGGGATCGCGTAGGCCAGCACCCCGTTCTCGAACCCGATCGATCCGTGCGCGACCGGGTCCTCGGTGAGCCGGTCGCCGTCCAGCCTCCAGTCGCCGTCCAGAAGCTGCATCTGCACCGACCGGGCGCGGCGATCGCCATTGAGGAACAGCAGGTTGTCGAAGTAGTGGCTGGCCATGTTGAACAGGTTGCCGGCCTGGATGATGACCGAGCGGAGCGCGCCGAGCCGGCCGCTGTCGATCACGCCCCGCATGGCGTGGAAGCCGGGATGCCAGCGCCGTTGCGTGCCCAGGTTGAAGATCACGCCGTGCCGCTCGCACGCATCGACGATCGCGTCCGCCTCCGCCATGGAGGCGGCCATCGCCTTCTCCGCGTAGATCGCCCTGGCGCCGTGCTCGGCGGCGTGGACGGCGATCTCCGCCCGGCCCTCCGGCTGCGTGGCGATGCTGACGATGTCCGGCCGTTCGACCTCGATCATCTCCCGGTAGTCCCGGTACTGCCTGTCTGAGGGGATGCCGTACTGCCGGCCGGTCTCCGCCATCACCTCGGGGCGCAGATCCGAGCACGCCACCAGCTCGGTGCGATCGCAGGCGGTATGGACCGCCGCGTGCGAGTAGGGATGGGCGATGTGCTTCATCTCGACGACTTCGTGATCGATGAACGCGCCCATGCGACTGCAGCCGATGAGGACGGCGCGATAGGTATCCTTCATTGTTCCTGCGATCGAGCATACCGGAGTTCGCCGGATCGGTCAGATCGACCCGTGCGCCGCCGTTCCGCGCTATACCGGGTCGACCCGATCGAGTAAGGTCACGCGACCATGCGCATCGATCGGCTGGACGTGCATTACGTGGTGATGCCGCTCATCTACCCGTGGCGCACCGCCTACGGCGAGGATGCCGACATCCACTCGGTGCTGGTGAAGGTCTCCGGCGGCGAACACACGGCCTGGGCGGAGAGCACGCCGTTCTTCGCCCCGCACTACCTCAGCGAATCGGCCGGTTCGGTCTTCTACCACGTCACCGAGGTGTTCGGGCCGCACGTGGTCGGCCGCGAGTACGACACGGCCGCGGACCTCAACGAGCGGCTCAGCCCGTTCAAGGGCAACTCGTTCGCCAAGGCCGCGATCGAGATCGGCTGGTGGACGCTCGAGAGCCGCATCACCGCCACGCCGCTGCATCGGCTGCTGGGCGGCGCTGCGCGAGACGTCGCCGCCGGGGCCGACTTCGGCATCCAGGACTCGATCGACATGCTGCTCGGCAACATCCAGCAGGCGGTCGACGCCGGCTTTCCCCGCACCAAGCTCAAGGTGGCCAGGGGATGGGACCTGGAGATGCTCCGCACGGTCACCTCGACCTTCCCCGACATGACGTTCCACATCGACTGCAACTCCGGTTACACGCTCGACGATCTGCCGTTCTTCCGGGCGATCGACGACCTGGGGCTGGCGTTCATCGAACAGCCGCTGCACCACACCGATATCCTGGACCATGCCGAGCTGGCCAAGCGGATCGGCACGCCGATCTGTCTGGACGAGACGATCGTCGACCCGCGCACCGCCGAGCAGGCGATCCGCATCGGCGCCTGCCGCTACGTCAACATCAAGCCGGCGCGCGTCGGCGGCCTGCAGAACGCGCTGGCCATCCACGACATGGCGCGGGACGCCGGCATCCCGGTGTGGATCGGCGGCATGCTGGAGAGCGCGGTGGGCGGCGCCGTCTGCGTCGAGCTCGCCACCCTCCCCAACTGCACCTATCCCGGCGATCTGTTCCCCTCGTCCCGCTTCTACACGCGCGACCTGGCCGCGCCGCCGCTCGAATACGCCGCGCCGCACACCTTCCGTCCGTTTTCGGCCGATCTGCCGGCGCCGGACCCGGAGCTGCTGGCGGCGCGGACGCGGCGCCACGCCGCCGTGACGGCGGCGACCGACCGATGAGCGCCGCCGGCCTCTCGCCGCACCGGACGGAGGAGTTTCGCCGCCGCGGCTACCTGATCCTGGCCGGCTTCCTGGAGCCGGCGTACAACGACCGACTGATCGCCGAGGTCGACGCGCTGATGGCGGATCGGGCGAAAGGAGAGCAGCCGCTGCTCACCTCCCGTCGGGAGATGGGACTGCTCACCTCGCATCCGCCGATGATGGCCCTGATCGAGTCGCTGATGGGCCCGCGCTTCGCCATGCACCACATCCACTCGACCAGGCACGACGCCGGCGACCGCGGCGTCGCCTGGCATCAGGACTATGAGCAGGAGCCGCACACCAACCGCTCGCACGTCATGGTGCACGTCTCCTACTACCTGAACGGCCTCAACGGAGAGATCGGCGACCTGCTGGTGCTGCCGGGATCGCAGTCGATCGTGGTGGAACGGAGCCTTGCCCTGTTCGGCACGGAAGACCTGCCCGGCTCGATCTGCGTCGACCGCCTGCCGCCCGGATCGGCGGTGATCGTGCATTCGGCGCTCTGGCACTCCCGGCGTCCCAAGCCCGGCGGCGAGCGGCGCGGGCGTTATTTCATCGACGTCTCCTATTGCCAGCATGGCGTCCGCTGGCCGGCATACGGCGCCGTGGACGAGGTCAACCGGGAGGCGCTCCGGCAGGGCCTCGACCGCGGCGGCCGCTACCGGCACCTCTACGATTCCACCCGGTTCTTCGATCGGCGGCCGTTGCAGCAGCGCTTCGACCGGAGCAACGAGGGGAGCCTGCTGCTGCGCCTGCAGGACCGATAGCCACCATGACGAGTGACAAGCTCCACGCTCGCGTCGCTGCGTGACGTTCACCGTCGATCTGCCGCGGCTGGCCGTGCTGTTCGGCCCAATGCCGCAGGCAAGAGATCTAATCCGCCAGCTGCACCAGAAGCTGCTTGCCTGCCAGCGTTTGGCGCGCCCAATACAGGTTCTGGTATTGATCGTAGCCGCTCTTCGCCAGCGTTGCGATGCCGGTCGCGGTGGTGCCGCCGGCCGGCGCCGGCGAAAAGGTCACGGTCGGCGCCGACGCGTAGCCGCTCCCCGGGTTCGTGACCTCCACCGACCCGACCCCGTAGTCCATGACCGCGGCGGCGGCGGCCCCGCTGCCGGCGCCGCCCGAAAAGGAGACCGCGGGCGCCGACGCGTAGCCGCTGCCGGCGGTCGTGACCGTCACCGGCCCTACCTCGTAGTCCAGCACCGCGGTGCCGGCGGCCCTGGTGCCGACGTACTGCGGCGCTGCCGAAAAGGCCACGGTGGGGGCCGAGGTGTAGCCGCTGCCCCCGTTCGTGACCGTTACTTCGTCGACGGTAGTGAGCAGCCCTGCGAGGGCGGTGGCTCCGGTGCCGCCACCGCCCGAAATCGTCACGGCGGGGGCCGAGCTGTAGCCGCTGCCGGCGTTCGTGACCGTCACCAAGATGACGCTACTGGTAGTACGCAACGTCGCGGTGGCGGTGGCTCCGCTGCCGCCACCGCCCGAAAAGGTCACGGTGGGGGCCGAGCTGTAGCCGCTCCCCACGTTCAACAGGTTCACTATCTGGACCTGCCCCGACGACGTGATGCTCGCGATGCCGATCGGCGTGATGCCGCCGGCCGGCGCTGCCGAAAAGGACACCGTAGGGGCCGAGGTGTAGCCGCTGCCCCCGTTCGTGATTGACACGGCATTGACTCCACGCGGTCCGATCACGGTGGCGGCGGCGCCGCTGCCCCCACCACCCGTAAAGGATACCGCAGGGACCGAGGTGTAGCCGCTGCCGGCGGTCCAGACCACCACCCCAGCTAATGGCGCTGCCACCCCTCCGCCGCTTACCTCGTGGTCCAGCGCCGCGGTGGCGGCGGCGCCGCTGCCCCCACCACCCATAAAGGACACCGTGGGGGCCGAGGTGTAGCCACGCCCCCCGTTCGAGACCGTCACCGAATCGACGAAACCGTTGCGCGCCGCGGTGGCGGCGGCGCCGCTGCCGCCACCACCCGAAAACGACACCGTAGGGACCGAGGTGTAGCCGCTCCCCCCGTTCGACACCGATACCGAATCGACGCTGCCGCTGCCCGTCACGGCGCCGGTCGCCGTGGTGCCGCCGGACGGCGCCGCCGAGAAGGTCACGGTCGGGACCGAGGCGTAGCCGCTGCCGGCATTCGAGACCGACACGAAATCGACGCGACCCGTTGCCACTGCGGTGCCGGTTGCCGTGGTGCCGCCGGATGGCGCCGCTGAAAACGACATGGTGGGGACCGAGGTGTAGCCCCTGCCCGGGTTCGTAATCGCGACCGACTCGACGAAATCGGTGTCTTCCGACTGATCCGGGGCGGTGAGCACGAGCACGATGGATCCCGCACTGACTTCGGCGGCAACCGACCACTCGGCACCGCTGAGATCGGACGCGAAGACCGGCTCGTTACTGGTGCTCGTGAACGGCAGATCGTGGCCGCCGATCGACACGCTCACCTTGTCGCCGGTGATCCCGTCCCAGGCAAACGGCGCGGAGCGGATCGTCGTGGCGCCCAGGTTCGCGTCGTCATCGAAGGCATCTTCACCGATGGTCCAGCTCTTCTCGGCCGGCTGCGGGGTGGGGGTCGGCGCGGCCGGTGACTCGCCGCCGCCGGGGCCGGTCGTCGCCGCCGGCCGTGCCGCTTGCGTGCACGCGAGCAGGGCGATACCGGCGACCATCAGCAGCGCGAGCAAGCGGACCCCTGCCGGTCGGCGACCCGCCGGTGACGAACAGCCGCGCCGCGCAGCCGTTCCCGGTGCCGTCGAGCGTGGCGAAGAAGTTGCGCTAGAGCTGGAAGCCGCCGCCGGCCGTGAGGCGTGATTGGCGTCCGCCTCTGAAACGCCGTGAGGCGTCAGGGTCAGGTAAGGTTGGCGTACTCGTCGATCAGGATGGAGAGCGGGATGCCGCTCCTGGGGGGGGGGGGGGGGGGGGGGGGGGGGGGGAGGGGGGGTCAGCGCCGGCAGCGGAAACACGTCCCGGTTGCCTGCCAGCGTATCCGTCACGTGCATGGTGCAGTCCTCCTGGAACTCGCCGCCGGAAACAGGAACGGCGTATGATTGCGGGCAGCGTAGGCGGCTGCCGGCTGCCGGCACTCTACCACGCTCGCCCGCGGAGCGTCCAAGCAAGCGGCGCGGGCGTTACTTCATCGACGTCTCCTACTGCCAGCACGGCGTCCTCTGGCCGGCATACGGCGCCGTGGACGAGGTCAACCGGGAAGCGCTCCGGCAGGGCCTCGACCGCGGCGGCCGCTACCGGCACCTCTACGATTCCACCCAATTCTTCGATCGGCGGCCGTTGCAGCAGCGCTTCGACCAGAGCAACGAGGGGAGCCTGCTGCTGCGCCCTGCAGGACCGATAGCCGCCATGACAAGTGACAAGCTCCACGCTCGCGCCCGCCGCTATCGAGTACCCCACCGAGCCGGTGTCCCTTGGCCGAAACCGATGCCCAGGCCATCCCCGCATGTACGCGGTCACGGACTGCGCGATTCTTCCGCCACCACCGCGACGTCTAAGACAGATTGACCGTCCGCGGCTTCAAGTCGCTGCGTGACGGCACCGTCGATCTGCCGCGGCGGGCCGTGCTGTTCGGCCCAATGCCGTAGGCAAGAGATCTAATCCGCTAGCTGCACCAGAAGCTGCTTGCCTGCCAGCGTTTGGCGCGCCCAATACAGGTTCTGGTATTGATCGTAGCCGCCCTCGGCCAGCTTTGCCGTGCCGGTCGCACGGGTACCGCTGGCCGGCGCCGAAAACGTCACGGTCGGGACCGCGGTGTAACCGCTCCCTCCGTTCGTGACCCTCACCGACGTTACGCCGTAGCGCAGCACCGCGGTGCCGGCGGCCGTGGTGCCGCCGCTCGGCGCCGCCGCAAAGGTCACGGTCGGAGCCGCAGTGTAGCCGCTCCCTCCGTCCGTGACCGTCACCTCCGCTACGCCGTAGCGCAGCACCGCGGTACCGGCGGCCGTGGCGCCGCCGCTCGGCGCCGCCGCAAAGGTCACGGTCGGGGCCGAAGTGTAGCCGCTCCCGCCGTTCGTCACGGTCACCTCCGCTACGCCGTAGCGCAGCGCCGCGGTGCCGGTTGCGGTGGTGCCGCCGCCCGGCGCTGCTCCGAAGGTCACGGTCGGGACGGAGGTGTAGCCGCTCCCCCGGTTCGTGACCGTCACCGACGCCACGCCGCTTTCCAGCACCGCGGTTCCGGTCGCCGTGAACCGCGTGACCGTCGCGGCCGAAAACGTCACGGAAGGGGCGGCCGTGTAGCCGCTCCCCGGATTCGTGATCGTCACGCCATCCAGTTGGTCAGTTCCCACCTGCGCGATGCCGGCCGCACCGCTGCCTCCTCCTCCCGAAAACGTCACCGAAGGGACAGAGGTGTAGCCGCGCCCCCCGTTCGTGATGGTGACGGAAGTCACTTGACCGCCACTGATCACCGCGGTGCCGGTTGCCCGGGTGCCACCGGACGGGGGAGCGCCAATCGTCACGGTTGGGGCGGAGGTGTAACCGCTCCCCCCGTTCGTCATCGACACGGTCCATACTTCTGATCGTCGCGTTGCGGTGCCGGTCGCGGTGGTGCCGCCGGGCGGCGGAGCGCCAAACGTCACGGTTGGGTCAGAGGTATAGAAGGCCCCCCGGTTCGTGAGCGTCACCGACGCTACGCCGCTTTGCCGCACCGCGGTGCCGGCCGCGCCGCTGCCCCCTCCGCCCGAAAAGGTCACGGTGGGGACCGACGTGTAGCCGCTCCCGGCGGTCCCGATCGTCACGGAATCGACGTGCCGGGACCCCACCGCGGTGCCGGTTGCCGTGGCGCCGCCGGACGGCGCCGCCGAAAACGTCACCGCGGGGACCGCCGGGTAGCCGCTCCCCGCGGTCGTAATCGTCACCGAATCGACGTAGCCGGACCCCACCGGGGCGCCGCTCGCCGTAGTGCCGCCGGACGGCGGCGCCCCGAACGTCACGGTCGGAACC
Source organism: Spirochaetia bacterium (assembly GCA_965203515.1). Classification (GTDB taxonomy): domain Bacteria; phylum Spirochaetota; class Spirochaetia; order SZUA-6; family Bin103; genus CATQHW01. Next base: position 567,124 of record OZ241907.1, on the reverse strand, counting down.
GCCGGGTAGCCGTCCCCCGCGGTCGTAATCGTCACCGAATCGACGTAGCCGGACCTCGCCGCAGTGCCGGTTGCCGTGGTGCCGCCGGACGGCGGCGCCGCAAAGGTCACGGTCGGGTCCGCCGTGTAGCCGCGCCCCGGGTTCGTGATCGTCACCGACTCAACCGTGTCGGCGGCGCCCGACTGATCCGGGGCGGTGAGGACCAGCTCCACTGCCCCCGCCCGCACCTCGGCGGCAACCGTCCACTCCGCGCCGGAGAGATCGGACGCGAAGACCGGCTTGGCGCTCGTGCTCGTGAACGGCAGCTCGCGCCCGCCAATCGAAACCCGCACGCCGCCGCCGGTGACCCGCTCCCAGGCATACGGCGCGGAACGGTTGGACGTTTCGCTCAACAGGTTGGCGCCGTCACCAAAGTCAGCCGCGCTGATCGTCCAGCGCTTCTCCGCCGGCTGCGGGGTTGGCGGCGGCTCGCTCGGTGGTAGCTTACCTCCTGGCTCCCCCGCTCCCCCGTTGGCCGGGCCGGCAGTCGCGGCGGACGGACGCGCCGCCGGCGCGCACGCCATCAGGGCGGCGATACCGGCGGCCAGCAACAGCGCCGGAAGCGTCCTGCATGGGGGAGGTACCATTCATCACTCCCCTACCTGCACCAGAAGCTGCTTGCCTGCCAGCGTTTGGCGCGCCCAATACAGGTTCTGGCTCTGATCGTTGCCGCTCTTCGCCAGCGTTGCGATGCCGGTCGCGGTGGTGCCGCCGGCCGGCGCCGGCGAAAAGGTCACGGTGGGCGCCGACGCGTAGCCGCTCCCCCGGTTCGTGATCCGCACCGACCGTACCCGGTAGTCCATGACCGCGCTGCCCACGGCCGTAGTGCCGCCGGCCGGCGCTGCTGAAAAGGTCACCGTCGGCGCCGACGCGTAGCCGCTCCCCGGGTTCGTGACCGCCACCGGTCCGACCCCGTAGTCCATGACCGCGGCGGCGACGGCCCCGCTGCCGCCGCCGCCCGAAAAGGACACCGCGGGCGCCGACGCGTAGCCGCTGCCGGCGGTCGTGACCGTCACTGTCCCTACCTCGTAGTCCAGCGCCGCGGTGCCGGCGGCGGTGGTGCCGCCGGACGGCGCTGCCGAAAAGGCCACGGTGGGGGCCGAGGTGTAGCCGCTGCCGGCGGTCGTGACCGTTACTCCGGCGATGCGACTGGTAACGCTCAGCGCGGCGGTGGCGCTGGCCCCGCTGCCGCCGCCGCCCGAAAACGACACGGTGGGGGCCGACGCGTAACCGGTGCCGCCGTTCGTGACCGTCACTCCGTCGATGCCGCTGGTAGTGCGCAGCGCCGCGGTGGCGCTGGCTCCGCTGCCGCCGCCGCCCGAAAACGACACGGCGGGGGCCGACGTGTAGCCGCTGCCGGCGGTCGTGACCGACACCGAGAGGACGCCACTGGTGGTACGCAGCGTTGCGGTGGCGGCGGCGCCGCTGCCGCCGCCGCCCGAGAAGGTCACGGTGGGGGCCGAGGTGTAGCCGCTCCCCACGTTCGAGAGGATCACTCCCACGACCTGCCCGCTCACCACTGACGCGGTGCCGGTCGCCGTGAAGCCGCCGGACGGCGCTGCCGAAAAGGCCACGGTGGGGGCCGAGGTGTAGCCGCTGCCGGCGGCCGAGACGGACACGGAATTGACTCCAAGCGGCCCGATCGCAGTGGCGGCGGCGCCGCTGCCGCCACCGCCCGAGAAAGACACCGCAGGAACCGAGGTGTAGCTGCCGCCGACGTTCGTGACCGTCACGGAATCGACCCCAAGCGGCCCGATCGCAGTGGCGGCGGCGCCGCTGCCGCCGCCGCCCGAAAACGACACCGCAGGGACCGAGGTGTAGCCGCTGCCGGCGTCCGTGACCGTTACCGGCCCTACCTCTTGGTCCAGCGCCGTGGTGGCGGCGGCGCCACTGCCGCCGCCGCCCGAAAACGACACCGTGGGGGCCGAGGTGTAGCCGCTGCCGGCGTTCGTGACCGTCACCGAATCTACGAAACCGCTGCGCGCCGCGGTGGCCGCGGCGCCGCTGCCGCCGCCACCCGAAAAGGCCACGGCAGGGGCCGAGGTGTAGCCGCTCCCCCCGTTCGAGACCGTCACCGAATCGACGCTGCCGCTGCCCGTCACGGCGCCGGTCGCCGTGGTGCCGCCGGACGGCGCCGCCGAGAAGGTCACGGTCGGGACCGAGGCGTAGCCGCTGCCGGCATTCGAGACCGACACGGAATCGACGCGACCGCTTGCCACTGCGGTGCCGGTTGCCGTGGTGCCGCCGGATGGCGCCGCTGAAAAGGACATGGTGGGGACCGAGGTGTAGCCGCTGCCCGGGTTCGTAATACCGACCGACTCGACGAAATCGGTGTCTTCCGACTGATCCGGGGCGGTGAGCACGAGCACGATGGATCCCGCGCTGACTTCGGCGGCAACCGACCACTCCGCACCGCTGATGTCGGACGCGAAGACCGGCTCGCTCCTGGTGCTCGTGAACGGCAGATCGTGGCCGCCGATCGACACGCGCACCTTGTCGCCGGTGATCCCGTCCCAGGCAAACGGCGCGGAGCGGATCGTCGTGGCGCCCAGGTTCGCCTCGTCATCGAAGGCATCTTCACCGATCGGCCAGCTCTTCTCGGCCGGCTGCGGAGTCGGGGTCGGCGCGGTCGGTGACTCGCCGCCGCCGGTCCCTCCGGTCCCCGCGCCGCCGGAGCCGGTCGTTGCCGCCGGCCGCGCCGCTTGCGTGCACGCCAGCAGGGCGATACCGGCGGCCATCAGCAGCGCGAGCAAGCGGACCCCTGCCGGTCGGCGGCCCGCCGGTGACGAACAGCCGTGCCAAGCAGCCGTTCCCGGTGCCGTGGAGCGTGGAGAGGAAGTTGCGCTAGAGCTAGAAGCGGTCGCCGTCGGCGAGGCGTGATTGGCGTCCGCGTCCGAAACGCCGGGAGGCGTCAGGTAAGGTTGTCGTACTCGTCGATCAGGGGGGGGGGGGGGGTAGGATGCGTTTCAGCGCCGGCAGCGGGAACACGTCCCGGTTGCCTGCCAGCGTATCCGTCAGGTGCATGGTGCAGTCCTCCTCGAACTCGCCGCTCCGGCGGACGCTTGAAGCAGGCAAGGCCCGTAGGGCCGCCGGAACGAGCGGCGTATGATTGCGGCCAACGTAGCGGTTGCCGGCATTCTACCACATGCGCCCGCGGAGCGTCAACATCCGAGCTCGCGGGCGGGCCACCCTGGCGCGGCGCTGTTTTTCGCGGTTCGAGTTTGACCTGGACACCCTGGCCCGCGCCGCAGCTCGGACCGGCCCGGCGCTCCGCCGACACGACCCTGCGGCTGGCCGACACGGTGCCGCCCGAAGGCTGGAACCGGCTGCTGCCAAGCTCCGGTCCGGCAAGGACCTGAGCGTCGGCATCGAGCTGTCGGTAACCGTCGACGCGCAGTCTCCCCGAACCTGGAAACCGAGATGCGGCAGACCTTGCAAGACCTCGGCCTGTCCGGCAGGGTAAGGACACGAATCCTCAAGCATAGGAGGCACTGGACTATGGACTTCGACGTCGAAAGGCCACCTCCGCGCAGTGGAGCGCTCCGTGTCGTCGCTGGAGCGTGACGGGCGGCCCGCCCGCGCGGTCACTCTTGCTCGCGGCTACGCTACGACGGTCGACGACTTGTGGGACGCCGTCACGAACGGCGAACGAATTCCGCGCTGGTTTCTGCCGATCAGCGGCGATCTCGAACTTGGCGGCCGCTATCAGTTGGAAGGCAACGCGGGCGGCGTGATCTCGGCGTGCGCGCCCCGGTCACGTCTCGCGCTCACGTGGGAGTTCGGCGGGGACGTCAGTTGGGTGACGGTCCGTTTCTCGGCCGCCGGCGCCGGCCGCGCGCGGCTTGCGCTCACGCACACCGCGTACCTTTCGGAGCACTGGAACCGGTACGGCCCGGGCGCTGTCGGCGTTGGCTGGGAGATGGGTTTGCTGGGACTCGCGCTCCATCTCGCGCAACCGGCCGCGCCGAAGCCGGACGAAGCCGCGTTCGCCGCTTCACGGGACGGCAAGGCGTTCATCACGGGCAGCAGCGACCGGTGGGGGCAAGCGGCGGTCGCGGTCGGCACGGACCCCGACGCCGCGCGCGCCGCGGCACGGCGCACGACCGCGTTCTATACTGGTGAATCGGCCGAGCCGGCCTGATCCTCCCCCTCAAAGAGTAGAGGCGCTGACTAATGGAGAAGGGACCGCAATCAGAAGACGGTATCTGTTCGGGTCTTCAGGCTTTCGTGTGGACGAGGTGGTCACGGACGACACCGGCAGGGTACAGATCGAGGCCGCCGAGGTGAAAGTAGATCGCGTTGCGGAACCTCTGCCGGTTGCGATAGCCGCGCGCTGCGTACTTCAACCTCTGCACCCCCGCGTTGATCGACTCCGCCCGCGCGTTGCTCACCCCCTGCACCACCGCCGTCACGATCCCTTCCAGATGACGCTTGACCATCCGCGCTACCCGCTTGACCGGCTCCAGACGACACCGGATCGCCGACCGGTACCACGCCTGCCACGCCTTGCGCGCCCACCCGCGAGAGCGGTACTTCCACAGCGTCATCGCATGTTCCTTGTAGCCCCAGGCGCGCGCGGTCTGCAGCGCGCTGTCCCGCAAGTCAGCGAACTGCCGCCAACGCTCGGCATCCATGTGCTCGGGGTTGGTCAGCCACGCATAGCGGCTGCCCTTCAGCCGATCATCACCGCTGCCGGCCAGCCGGCGACTCTCGGCTCGCCGTACCTGGTCAACGGCGTTGCCGAGGTGCCGGGCGACGTGAAACTTGTCGAACGCGATCTTGAGCTCCGCGTCCGGCACGTAGGCGGCGGTCGCGATGATGTACGGCTCCCACATGTCCATGGCGACCGTCTCGACGCCAGCCAACTGCTCAGGGTCAAACTGCTGGTAGAACTCCTCCAACACCTCCTTGCGGCGGCCATCGGCCACGTGCACGACGTGCCCGTCCAGATCGTTGATCACCGTCACGTACTCATGGCGCTTCTGAAACGACGTCTCGTCCACCCCGATCCGCGGCGGCAGCTGCACCTCGCGCCGCTGTAAGCCGCGGTGCACCGCGCGCTGCATCACTCCGTCGACCTCGTCCCAGCTGAGCCGCATCTGCTGCGCCACCGCCGCGATCGTGGCGTGCTGCAGCCAGTCGATCACGACCGCCTCGCACAGCGCGGTCAGCCGCGAGCGGCCTTCGCTCCACGGCACCTCGATCTGCTTGACCCCGTGCTGCCGGCACTGAGACCGCGGTACGTCGGCAGCCAGAACCGTGCGGTACTGGCAGGTGTCCAGATGGCGCCACCGCCGTTGACGGCTGTCGTAGCGGCGCGCGGCTTGGCCGCAGTGCGGGCAGGTGAGCGGCCCGCCGTGCTCGACGTGGACCACGATCTCGCCCTGCTGAAGGTTCAGTTCGACGTCGGCCACTCGCCACGGTGCCTCGACGCCCAGAATCCTGCCGTACAGTTCCTTGTCACGCATGGCGCCAGCGTAGCCTTGCTGGCGGCGCCACCGCCACCGTCAGGACGCCCTACCCACACGAAACCCGGAAGCCCCATCTGTTCAATCGCCGTGCAGGGCTTCAAGTGCCTTGCCAAGAAGAGCCGCATCGAGATTCGCCCGCTGACGATCCTGGCGGGCGCCAACAGCTCCGGCAAGTCGAGCATCATGCAACCCCTGTTGCTGATGAAGCAGACCCTTCAGGCCAGCTACGATCCGGGAGCATTGCTGTTGAACGGACCGAACGTGAAGCTCACGTCCGTCGACCAGCTTGTTCCATGGCAGCGGTTCGATCTCAGGAACCATGCCTTCACCTTCTCGGTGGAGGCTCCAAAAGGCCTGACTCATAGAATAACGTATTCTCCTTCTGAAAACCGCAAGATCGAAATTCAGGAGATGTGCATCGAGGCGCACAGAGACAACGAAGACACCTGTTCCCTTCGCTTGACCCCAGGTCGCAAGGGAGCTGACTTGCAAACAGCTCTGTCGCGTCTTTATCGTATTCGTGGTGTATCATTACCCGAACCACCTGACGGAACCCAACTCATGATTTACAGATATCGATGTTTTCTCGCCTTTACTTTCGAGGCTATTGCTGGTAACGAGTCATCCTTCTCTATACCAACTTTTGGGCAGTTTCCGTTCAATTACTTGGAGCGAATGATCCACGTACCGGGACTACGCGGCAATCCTGAGCGCATTTACGAACGGACGGCATCGGGACCTTCGTTCCCCGGCACGTTCGAGAAATATGTTGCCACCATCATTGCAGATTGGATAAAGAACGACGATGATCGCCTGACGGAACTGGAAACCGCGCTCGCACAGCTTGGTATGACCGGAGAAGTTTCGGTACGGCCTGTCAATGATGCGCAACTGGAGCTTCAAGTAGGACGGCTGGCTAAAGGGACGTCACAAGGACAGGACTTGGTGAATGTCGCCGACGTGGGCTTCGGGGTTTCGCAGGTGTTGCCCGTACTTGTCGCGCTGCTGGTCGCAGAGAGAGGGCAGCTCGTATACGTCGAACAGCCGGAACTGCACTTGCACCCACGAGCGCAGTACGCGCTCGCGGGAATCATGGGGGATGCGGCGAAGCGCGGCGTCAAGGTGGTAGCGGAAACCCATGGCTCTCTGCTATTGCTGCAAACGCAAACGTTGCTGGCGAAAGGGAAGCTTGACCCCGATCTGGTGAAGCTGCACTGGTTTTCGCGCGACCCGGAGGATGGAACGACTTCGATCCATCCCGCCGATCCGGACGAGAATGGCGCCTTCGGAGACTGGCCGGAGGACTTCGGCGATGTCAATCTGATGGCCGAGGGCGCGTACCTCGACGCGGTATGGGAGCGCGGCAGCCACGTCGTCGGGCACGGCGGCCATGGCGTCGATGATCTCGGCATCCACGATCCGCGGGAAGCCCATGCTCCTGCAGCCAGGCGCGCAGCCGCCGGAACACCTCCTTCGCATCGCACCAGCGCGTCGGCTCCTCCCACGCCTGGCTCAGGAAGGCGTCCGCGGGGTGAGCCGTGGTTTCATGTCTCCGACGTCACCGCTTCGCTGCGTACGAGCTCCCAGCCCCGGAACACCAGCGCCAGACCCGTGAACTCCACGTCCCGGTATTGCCGCGCGAGCCGGCCGTCGGTCAGATAGCCGCGCAGTTGCCCGACGGCCGCATCGGTCACGGCCGGGACCCGCCCCTCCGTCTCCGGGCCTCGGCCCAGGTACTTCAGCTCGATCACGAAGCCGTGGCGCATACCCGGATAGCGCGCCGTCAACGGCACCAGCACGATGTCTGCGTAGCCCTTCGCCAACTCCGCTTCCGTGTGAAGCACGAAACATCCCGATACGCCCAGGAAGGCGGCCAGGAATCCCTGTACGACCTTCTCGCCCTGCAGGTAGTCGCGCACGCCGGTCTGTTCCGCCAGGGCGGCGCTCAACCGCTCGACGGCCGGCCGCCAGTCGCCGTCCAACGCCATCCGCCGCGTCAGCCGGTCGAACTCCACCACGTCCAGCGAGAACACGCCCACGTCCTCGTAGGCTTCGCGCAGGTAACCGTACATCAGTCGCCGCACCGTCTGATTCGGGATGCCCAGCCGCGGCGTGCCGGCGGTCACGCCGCGGATGCTCAGCAGGCCGAAGAAGTGCATCAGCGAAAGGAAGTTCTCACGTCGCGCCAGCGCGGTGAGCGGGAACGTCTCCATGACCTCGCTGTCCGCCTGCCCTTCGGCGATCACGTCGCGCAGCAGGTCGAAGTTGCCGTTCAACCGCCGCCCGGTCAGCAGCAGGTGGCGCAGCTTGCCGTAGTCGATGCGCACGTTGAAGTCGATCAGGTTGTCCGGTCCCGGCTTGTTGGGGAGTGAGTGCTGCAGGTAATAGAGCACCATGTCGGTGTTGTAGACGACCTCTTTGGCGGCCTTCGCGAACCGGTAGCCGTCGTACCACTCGCGCATGGTATCGAGCGCGGCATCCAGGTCCTGGTCGAATACACCCAGGTCCCGGTACCGCTCCAGGAGGCTCCGCACCTCATCCCCGGTGAAGCCGAGCATCTCGTTGAACTCGGGACGGAGGCTGAGATTGACGCCGATGTTGAAGCCGCTGGTCACGTCGTCCATGGTGATCGGCGAGACGCCGGTGACGAACAGCCGCCGGACGCTGCCGTTCTCGGTGCCGGCCTTGAGCGCGGCGAAGAAGCTGCGGTAGAAGCCGCCGCCGCGGGTGAACGCGTGGTACGCCTCAGGCCCCTCGCCGGCGAGGATCGTGTTGGCGAAGTTGTCGTACTCGTCGATCAGGACGTAGAGCGGGATCTCCTCCCGCCGGGCGTGTACGAACAGTTCGTCGAGTTGGCCGTTGAGCGTGGACGGCGCCCGGACGCGCTCGACGACCGCATCGGGAAACAGGTCGGGATGATCCTGCATCGCGTCCCGCACGTGCCGCCGGCAGTACTCGTCGAACTCCCGTTCCAGGTTCGCCGGGTCGCTGCCGAAGGTGGAGAAGTTGAACCGCAGCACCACGTAGCGGCTCCGGTCACGGGTCGGCCGCCGGCCGATGTCCAGGCCGCCGAACAGGTCGTCGAAATCGTCCGCCTGATTGCGGTCGTAGTAGCTCTCCAGCATCGACAGCCAGCAGGTCTTGCCGAAGCGCCGCGGGCGGACGAAGAACACGAAGCGCTCCTGCTCCAACCGGCGCAGGAACCGGGTCTTGTCGACGTACAGGCAGCCTTCCCGGCGGATGCCCTTGAAGTAGGCGAGCCCGTAGGGGATCGCCGGAAAGCGCGCGGGATCGCGGGGCCGGGTAGCCGGTCCGGGCATGCGGACATCCTATCAAACGTTCTCGAAGCACCGGGGCGGCCGGTTCGGTACGATCGGAGCCGCATGCTGGAGATCACGCCGGACATCACCATCCCCGACGACGAGCTCGACGAGAGCTTCATCCAGGCGAGCGGACCGGGCGGGCAGAACGTGAACAAGGTGGCCACGGCCGTGCAACTCCGCTTCGACGCGGCCCGTTCGCGGGCGCTGCCCCCGCAGGTGCGGGAACGCCTGCTGCGGATGGCCGGAGCGAAGGCGACCGCCGGCGGCGCGCTGCTCATCACGGCGCGCCGCTTCCGCACCCAGGAGGCGAACCGGCGCGACGCGCGCTCGCGGCTGGCCGCCCTGGTAGCGAAGGCGGCTCAGGAGCCGCGGCCGCGGCGCCCGACCCGCGCCACCCGCGCCGCCCGCGAGCGGCGCCTCCGGGAGAAGGTGCAACGCGGCGCCATCAAGCGCCAGCGCGCGGAGCGGCCGGACGACGACGAATAGCCGGCGCGGGCGCACCATCGGGCCACGGGTCCAGGCCGAGCAGCCGGCGGCCCAGATCGGTCAGCGCGGCCGGTCCCGGCTGCCGGAGCTCCCAGCCGCGCGGATCGCCGGGCCAGCTCGGCGCCGGCCGCCGGGTGCGCCAGGCGGCGATCCGCTCCTGCCGCTGCCGTTCGTCGGCGCGCTTGGCGGGGCTCATGGAGATGTACTGCGCCAGGCGCGGCCGGTCCGACGTGTTGCGGCCGTTGCCGTGCGGCAGCAACGAGTTCCAGATCAACAGATCGCCGGCGCGGCCGGGGATCGAGCGAACCTCCAGTCCCGTCAGGTCCGGGACACGCGGATCGCGGTCGGCCGGCTGCGCGCGCGCCCACTCGGGAAAGCGCGCCGGGAAGCCCGGCACGCACTGGAAGCCGCCCTGGTCGTCTGCGGTATCGGTCAGATAGAGCACCCCCTGCACCCTGAACGGCACCGGCTCCTGCGTGGTATCGATATCCCAGTGGATGAAACCGGGATGCTGCCACGCCGGATCGTCATCCCGCACCGGCGGCTTCATGTTGGCGCGGTCCAGGCTCACCCAGAGCTCGGGCGTATCCCAGATGTCCGCGAACGCCTGATAGACCCGCGGATGCTGGCGGTTGTTCCACAGCGCCTGATGCTGGTAGATCTCCACCATGCCGGTCTGCGCCAGCGGCCCCACGCCGCCGGTGGTCTCGCGCGGCGGAATCCGGTACCAGCTCTCCGGGTCGTCAGGGTCGGCGCCAAGAAACTCCCAGATCACGTCGATCGCCGCCTGCAGGTTCTCGGGCGGCACCGCCTCCGGCACCACCACGTAGCCCTGCTCGCGAAAGAACGTTCGATCGGCCTCGTCCAGTACGCTCATGGCGTCTACCCTATCCCATCGCGGGTCGGTCAGCCGCCGGCGGGCGGTTCGATCACCAGGCGGCCGTCTTCCTCCACCAGGCGCACCCGCCCGCCGATGCCGTAGCGGTCGCGCAGCTCCGCCGGCACCTGCATGCGGCCGGCCGAGTCGAGCAGGACGAAGTGATCGTGGCTCGGCGCATCCGCCGGCGGGCCGGCGTCCGGCGTCCCCTCCCCGTCCGCGGCAGCCTGCTCCTCGGCGCCGGCCTGCTCCGGGCCGGCGCCGCGCGGCTCGGACAGACGCACCGCTTCGGCCGCGGTCTTGCCGTCGCGGATCGCCACGTAGCGGTCGAGCGATCCGGCCACGTTGGTGTCGTGGGTGACGATCACCACCGTCACGCCGAGCTCGCGCCGCACGGTGTCGAACAGCGCGAGCAGCCGCGCGGCGTTCTCGTCATCGAGCGAACCGGTCGGTTCGTCGGCGAGCAGCACCTGCGGCCGGTTGGCCAGGGCGATGGCGACCGCCACGCGCTGCTGCTCGCCGGTCGACATCGCCTGCGGCCGGTGCTGCATGCGGTGGCTCAGCCCGACCACGCTCAGCAGCTCCTGCGCCCGCGGCCGATCGAAGCGGCCGGCCACCATCATCGCCAACTCGACGTTCTCGACCGCGGTCAGATAGGGGATCAGGTTGCGCGCGGTGTTCTGCCAGACGAAGCCGACGTCCCGGCGGCGGTAGCGGAGCCGCTGGCGGTCGTTGAGCGCCACCAGGTCGATGCCGGAGACCCACGCCCTGCCGGCCGATGGGGTGTCCAGGCCGCCCAGCACGCTCATCAGCGTCGACTTGCCGCTGCCGCTCGGGCCGATGATCCCCATCAGCTCGCCGCGCTCCACCTCCAGGTCGAGCCCCTGCAGGGCGACCACCTCGATGTCCTCGAGCTTGTATATCTTGATCAGGCCCGCGCAACGGATCGCCGTGCTCACGGCTCATCCCCCAACCGCACGGCGCCGGCGACCTGACGCCGGCTGATGAAGACCGCCACCGCCACCACCGCCGCCGCCAACGCGGCGGCTACCGTCAGGAGCAACGCGGTGAGGTCGGCCACGTCGGTCACCACCAGATACGGCGGCACCATCGACACCTCGTCCGCGCGGTCGCGCAGCAGCGGCAGGAACAGGAGCGCCGCCAGCCGTGCGGCCGCCACGCCCAGCCCGACCCCCACGCCCACGGTCAGGATGCGCTCCACCGCCAGTACGCCGGTGGTCTGCATCGCCGACAGCCCGTTGGCGCGCAGGGCGGCGAGCTGCACCGACTGCTCCCGCGTGGAGGAGATGGTAGAGACCGTCAGCGCCAGCACGGTCACCGCCGCCGCCGCCACGAAGCCGAGCGACAGCACGCCGAAGAAGCCGCGGCGGTACGGTTCGCGCTGCAGCAGGGCGAGTTGCCGGCCGGTATCGAGCACCCGCTCGGCGGTCACGCCGAGCTCGGCGAGCTCCGCTACCAGGTGCTCCGCCGCGGTCAGACCCGCCGCGGCGACCGGCATCCCCTCGTTCAGGGAGTACCAGCTCTCGTAGGGCTCCAGCACGGTGAAGTCCTGCACGTGCATCAGGTTGGCCACCGCGAACGCGCGATCGAACGGATCGAGCGCCGGCCAGTAGGGGATCACCGCCACCACGTACGCCTCGATCGGCTGGTTCTGGTACTCGATGGTGAAGGCGTCGCCCGGTCCGAGGTCATGCCGCGCCGCCAGCGACCGGCTGATCAGCACGCCCTCACGGTGGCGCGCCAGGGCCGCCAGGTAGTCGGTGATCCGGTACGGCAGCAGATCGTCCCGGCGCCATGCGGCGCGCGCGAACTCGTCCGGCACCAGGGCCAGCAGATTGAAGGCGCCGAGCTGCTGCGATCCCCTGCTCCCCTCCACGCGACGGTAGAGCACGCGCGCCATCGCCTCCACGCCGGCGATCTCCGCCCGCGCCAGCCACGGCGGCTCGCTGGCCGCGACCGGCCGCGGGTCGCCGCGCCGCCGCGGCGGCTCCGGTTCGTCCGGATTCGGCGGGATCCACGACTCCATCACCACCACCTCCGCCCCCGCCAGGTAGCGGATCCGGTCGGCGATGTTGCGCTGCAGCGTCCGCGCCGCCGAACCGTTGTAGATTCCCATCGCCACCGTGACGATCAACAACACCACCACGGAGACGAACGGCCCGGTGTTGCGGGCCAGCCGGCGGAAGCTGAGCTGCCATACCACGCCGCGCATGACGGTGGTGAGCCGGCTCAATGCCCCCATCGCCAGCGGAAAGAGACGCAACAGCGCCAGCCCGAAGCCCAGGAAGAAGAGCACCGGGACGACGAACAACAGCGGGTCGGCGTCGATCGTGGCGTCCGGCGCCAGTCGGACCGACTGCCAGCGCAGGCTCGAGTACCCGTAGAAGCCGACTCCCAGCACGATGACGTCGATGAAGTAGCGGTGCCAGAACGAGCGGCGCATGCCGCGCGCGCGGAGCTGTCTGAGGGTCACCACCGACAGCCGCCCGCCGGCAGCGGCCGGTCCCACCGCGGCGGCCACCGCCAGAAAGCTCGCCAGCGCCGCGAACCAGCGGGATTGCCGCGTGACCGCCAGCGGCAGGGTCGATGCCCCGTCGGCGCCGGCGATCGCCGCGAAGCCCAGAAATCCCTCGGTCGAGCCGACCGAACGGGCCGCGATCAGCCCGACGTAAGGACCGACCAGCGCCGCCGCGCCGGCCAGCACCGCCCACTCCAGCGCGAAGCTGGCCAGCACCTGCAGCCGTCCGGCGCCGCGGCTGTGCAGCGTGGCGACCTCGGCGATGCGCTGCTCGACGCTGAGCGCCGCCATCAGCATGACGTAGGCGACGATCATCGCGAGCGTCGGGGCCGCCAGCGAGAGCAGGAACAGCGACACCCGATCCAGGGTCCGCTTGAAATCGCGAAAGAACTCCAGCGGCGACAACCAGAACTCGGTGCCGGGGACCAACTCGGCCAAGCGCGCTTCGATCGCCTCCAACTGCGCGATCATCTGACCCACGTCGGCTACCTGCACCCGTCGGTCATCGAACACCCATTGCCAGTCGGCTCGATCGACCCGCATGCCGGCCTGCTGCATGCGAGCGAACGGCTCGGCGCGCATGAACAGACGGTCCGGCAGCAGCGGGTAGATCCACTCGCGTGAGGTGAGCCCCGGCCGGGGGCGCACCACTCCCACCACCTCGATCGCGACCACCGCGAAGCGCCGCCCCTGCACGGAGCGCAGGTCGACGCCGGCAGCGCCGGCCGCCGCCGGGTCGATCTCCTCGTCCGGCAACAGCGTGTACGCCCACCGGTAGCGCGATCCCACCAGCAGCTCCAGCTCGTCCAGGGTCCGCCCGCCCGCGACCACCTCCACCACGCCGTCCTGCCGGTCCCGGAACCAGCGGCCGTCGATCACCTCCGCATGCTCCTGCAGGTTGCTCATGACGCCGAGCTCGGCACGGGCGACGCGCCCGCCCGAGTCGACCTCCGGGGAGAGCATGAGGAAATCGACCCCGAACGTCCGATAGGCGGAGAAGCTCTGCGCCGGCTGACCCGCGGCGGCCTGCAGCGCATCCTGCAGATAGCGCTCCAGTCCCGCGAGCTGCGCAGGGGTCACCGGCAGCTTGCGGCGCGGATTGCGGTGCGACGGGATCACCGCAAACGGGGCGCGGAAGCTGTCCTGCTCGCGCCAGTGCTGGATGAAGCTGCGCTGCAGGCTGGCCGCCGAGTAGATCGGCACGGCCGCCACGAACGCCGACGCCAGGACCAGCCCCAGCAGCAGCGGCGTGACCAGGCGCCAGTTCTTGACGATCCGCTTCAAGGTGATCCACAGGAGCGCGAGCGCGTAGCGGCCGACCGCGGCCGGTTGCCGGATCATTTGCCGATGACGATCTGTCCGGACTCCAGGCCCTCCAGAATCTCCACCCGGGTGTCGGTGCGGACCCCCACCTTGACGTCGACCTCGCGCCGCCGGACCCCTTCCAGCACCCGGACGTAGGTGCGGCCCTGGAACTCGCGCAGCGCGGCGACCGGAATCAGAACGGTGTCGCGGCGAAAGTCGACCAGGACGCGGGCCGCGTGGCGCGCCCCCATGCGGAACGAGACGGCCGCGGCGTCGTCCAGCATCAGGTGGACGACGTACTCCTCGCGGCGCAGGGCGGCGTCGCGGCCGGTGGTGCGGCTGGTGAGCCGCGACACGATCCCCGACGCCCAGGCGCCCGACTCGATCTCGACCTGCGCCGGTTGCCCCACCTCCACCCGGTCGAACTGATCCGCGCTCACCTCCATCTGCAGCTCCAGCTCCTGCGGATCGGCGATCTCGATGATGGTGCGGTACCCCTCCACCACCTCATCCACTTCGGGATTCACCCGCGTGATCACCCCGTCGTACGGCGCGCGAATGGTGTGCGCTTCCAGCCGCCGGCGCAGGAAGTCGGCCGTCGCCTCGCGCTTGGCCACCTCCAGCCGGCGTATGCGGCGGTCCAGGCTCGACGATCCCGGCCCCTGCGACGTGGCCCGCAGGCGATCGATCTCCAGGTCGAGCTCCGCCAGCCGCAGGCTGTGCCGGATCGCGCCGCTGGCAAGCCGCGCCAGGACCTGCCCCGCGGTCACCCGATCTCCGGTCCCGACGTTCAACTCGGCCAGCCGGCCGCTCTCCTGGAAGTAGAGCTCCTGCAGCCGTACCGATTGCACGCGCGCCGACCGCTCGATCTCGACCGACAGGTCGCGCCGTTCCACCGGATAGGTAGGCGCCGAGGTGCGGCCGCCGAGTTCCGACAGCTCAGCCGGCAGCTCCATGTCTTCGGCCGGCCGTTCGCATGCGGCCAGGGCGAGCACCGTCAGAGCGAGCACCGCCAGAGCGAGCGCCGTCCGGCTCATCGCCGCCCGCGCCGCGCGGACCGTGGGAAGGGCGCCGCGCCGCCAGCGGTCCGCGGTCCTCACGCCGGCTCCGCCGAGGTCGAATAGACCGGATGCAGCGCGCCGTCCGCCATCGCGTACGTCCGATCGGCGTACCGGTTGGCCAGCTGATCGTGGCTGGTGACCACGGCGGTCATGCCGCGTTCGTCGACCGCGGAGCGGAGCAGCTGCAGCACGGTGGCGCCCGACCCCTGATCGAGCTCGCCGGTCGGCTCGTCCGCGAACAGCACGGCCGGTCGCTTGACCAGGGCGCGAGCCACGGCCACGCGCTGCTGCTCGCCGCCGGACAGCTCGAATACCCGGTGGTGGACGCGCCCCCCCAGGCCCACGCCGTCGAGCTGCTCGCGCGCGCGCCGGGCCGCGGTGCGCGGGTCTACCCCGGCGATGCGCAACGGCAGGTCGACGTTCTCCTGCGCCGTGAGCCCCGGCAGCAGAGCGAGCGCCTGGAACACGAACGCCGCCGTGTCGCGGCGCCAGCGGTTGCGCTGCGCGCCGTTCATGCCGTGCAGGTCCTGCCCTTCGATCCGCACCGAGCCGGCGGTGGGGCGGTCGAGCCCGCCGAGCAGGTTGAGCAGCGTGGTCTTGCCGGAGCCGGAGCGGCCGCGCAGCAGCACGAAGCAGCCGGCGCGGATGGAGACCGACACCCCCCGGATCGCATGCACCTCCTCCGCGCCGGCGTGAAACACCTTGGTGAGGTCCTCGGCCTCGATCAGCACCGGCGGCCCGGCCTACACGTGAAAGACGTACAGATCGCGGTTGGCCAACGGCAGATCGATCCAGACGCCGCCGCGGAGGTCGCTTTCCACGACGGCGACGCACGCCTCGACGACGTGGGCGCTCAGATCGACCGGCGCGCGCGTCGGCCGGCCCGATTCGTATGCGTCGACCAGGTCCTCCAGACACGCCACCACCGGGCTGCGGGGCTCCGGCGCCTCGAACGGAGCGGGCGCCAGGTCCGGCCGCCGCCCGGCGCCGGCCGCGGTACGGAGCGTGACGCCGGCGCCGTTGTTCTCGGCGCGGATCGCTCCCTTGGTGCCGAGCACCTCGAACTCCCAGTTGCCGGCCGGCACGCTCCACGCCTCCACCCCGCCGGAAAAGCGGAGCTGAAACGTCGCGTCCGGGTCACTGCGGACGTGGTGCCCCGGCCGGGGGCCGCCGCGCGGGTCGAGCAGCAACTCGCCGCGCACCGCATCGATCGACGGATCGTCAAGCAGGAACGACAGGGTGTCGATCGAGTGCACGTGCCCATGCATCAAGTTGCTCGCGGCATAGTGGACGGCGGCCAGCGGCGCGCCGATCGCGCCGCCGGCGATCGCCTGCCGCACCGCGTCGTAGCGGTTGTCGAAGCGGCGCAGCACGCCGGTGTTGAACACGGTGCCGTTGGCGATGCAGGCGTCGCGCGCGGCATCGGCCATGCGCGGCGAGCTGGCCATCGCCTTCTCCACGTACAGCATCGGCACCTGCAACTCGGCGAGCGCGACGGTGAGCTCCGCGTGCGAATCGCCGCGGAAGGCGGCGTCCGGCGCCTCCTTGGCCGGCTTCTGCAGCCCCGAGGCGGTGGTGCAGACCGCAACCAGATCGGGACGTTGTTCGGCGACCATCAGCCGGTAGTCCTCGTACAGCGCCTCCACGCCCCAGCGCTCGCGGAACGCGTCCCGCCGCTCGGGCCGCAGGTCGGCGCCGGTCGCCACCTCCAGGCGTTCGCTGGCGCGGCACGACGCGGCGATCGAATACGGAGCGGTGCTGTGCCCCTCGTCGTCGATGGTGCTGCCCATCCGTCCCAGGCCGATGATGCCGACGCGATACCGCTTCATGCCGCGTGCCCTCCCTTGTTTCCGGCCGGGATTCTGTCCGGTTGGCCATGCCCGCGGCAAGCGCGCGATGCGGCGGCGGCGCGTGGTAGAGTGCCGGCCATGAAACCTGATACCGGGAAGCCCGATACGAGCAATGGGAATGGTGCCGCCCCGGACCGCGCGGTCGACTTCGAGAAGCTCGGCGGCATCGTCCCGGCGATCGCGCAAGACCATGAGACCGGCGAGGTGCTCATGATCGGCTACATGAATCGCGAGTCGTTCACGGAGACGCTGCGCACCGGCCGCGCGTGCTACTTCTCACGCAGCCGCAACCGGCTCTGGCGCAAGGGCGAGGAGAGCGGCAACATCCAGGAAGTGCACGGCGTGTACGTCGACTGCGACGCCGACGCGCTGCTGATCAAAGTCCGCCAGGTCGGCGGCGCGGCGTGTCACGCCGGCTATCGGAGCTGCTTCTTCCGCCGCGTGGCGGAAGACGGCGAGCCGCAGTCGGTCGCCGAGCGCGTGTTCGACCCGGCGCAGGTGTATGCCGGAAAGCCGTAGCGAGCGCTCCATGGACCGACCGCGGAAGCTGAAGCTCGGCATCCCCGCCGGCAGCCTGCAGGAGGCGACCGCCGCCCTGTTCCGCAAGGCGGGGTACGAGATCACGTTCTCCTCCCGGTCCTTCTATCCCGCCATCGACGATCCGGAGATCGAGTGCATCCTGATCCGCGCGCAGGAGATCGCCCGCTACGTGCAGGACGGCGTGATGGACGTCGGTCTGACCGGCCGCGACTGGATCGTGGAGAACCGCGCGCAGGTGGTAGAGGTGGCCGAGCTGGTCTTCTCCAAGGTGAGCCGCGGGCCGGTGCGCTGGGTCCTGGCCGTGCCGGAGCATTCGCCGATTCGCAGCCCGCAGGACCTGCAGGGCAAGCACGTCGCCACCGAGGCGGTCAATCTGACCACCGACTATCTGGCCAGGCACGGCGTGCAGGCGCACGTCGAGTTCTCCTGGGGGGCGACCGAGGTCAAGCCCCCCCGACTGGCCGACGCGATCGTGGAGATCACGGAGACCGGCAGCTCGCTGCGCGCCAACAACCTGCGGATCGTCGACACGATCGTGACCAGCACGCCGCGCCTGATCGCCAACGAGTCGGCGTGGCAGGACGGCTGGAAGCGCCGCAAGATCGAGAACCTGGCCCTCATGCTGCGCGGCGCCATGGCCGCCGAGGGCAAGGTCGGGCTGATGATGAACGTTCCGCAGAAGCGCCTCGACGCGGTCCTGGAGGCGCTGCCGGCGCTGCGGAGGCCGACGGTCTCCGCACTGGCCAACGGCGGCTCACCGGCCACCGGCGGCTGGGTGGCGGTCAACACGGTCATCGACGAGTCGGTGGTGCGCGATCTCATCCCGCGCCTCAAGGACGCGGGCGCCAGCGGCATCGTCGAGTATCCTCTGAACAAGATCATCGATTGAGGGCGCGCGGCAGGACCGCCGCGCGCCCGTGTTTAGCTCCGCGTTTCCTCCGCGTTACCTCTTGGCGGCGACCGGCGACTCCTCGGCGGTCGAGATGGCGCCCAGCGCCTGCAGCGTGAGCCGCGCCTTCTGTTCCTCCACCGGGTGCGGATGGACCCCGGAGATCGGCGCATGCGTCCCGGCCGCCCCGGAAATGACCGTGGCGTGCTTGGCCGGGAACAGCGACAGCGTCTGCGAGAACGGTTGGATGAACTTCTCGAAGTTCTCGATGATGTAGGCGGCAAGGCCCGCCTGACCGCCCGCGCGCAGGATGTCGATCGTCCGGTTGAGCTGATCGATCTCTCCCTGCGCCCGGCCGCGCCGCTCGGCGGCCTGCGCCTGCGCATGCAGGACCATCCGCTCCTTCTCCGCTTCCGCCGGGACCAGTATCTCCGCTCGATAGCGCTCCCGGAGCATCTCGATGCGCTGCTGCTCAGCGCCGATCTGCGCCTTGATGCCGGCGACCTTGGCCTGCGCGTCGCGCTCGGCCCGGCGCACGCCGATGGCGCTGCGCTGCGTCTCTTGCGCGACCTTGACGCGGGTCTCCGCCAGCAGGCTCTCCTTGGCATTCTGCGCCTCGCGCACCGCGACCTCCGCGCGCCGCGTCTCCGACTCCTCCTTGGCCGCCGCGCGCGCCTGCGCCTGCGCGGCGCGCGACTGCGATTCGGCGTTGGCCGACTGGATGCGCTTCAGCAGGGCGATGTAGAGCTCCGGCTCGCGCACCCCCGCCAGGCGATGGTCGTCCACGTCGGCGATGTTCATCGCCGTGATCTCCAGACCGATGCCCTCCAGGTCGGACTTGCAGACGCGGATCATGTTCTGCACCAGCCGATCCTTGTCCGTCATCACCTCCTCGGGCGTCATGGTCGCGATCGAGTCGCGCAGATGCCCCTCGATGATGCCGGCGGCGATGCCGGTCAGTTCGTTCCAGTCGCGCGTCATCAACAGGACGCGCCGGATCGCGTTGCGCAACCCTTCGCCGGAGGACGCCACCGCGAAGCTCACGGTCGCGACCACGGTGAGCGGCACGATGCCGGCCGCGATCGCCGATTCCACCCGCACGCTGGTGGTGCGCGGCCGCATGTCCATGCGGAAGAAGCGGTGGATGAGCGGGAACACGAACACGCGCCCGCCCCGCAGCCACGAGAAGCCGCGGCCCTTGCCGGCCACGATCGCCAGCTCGTCGGCGCCGACGATCTTCATCTTGGTGACCAGTTGGATCACCAGCGTGAAGAGTACCAGCAGGAGGAAGACGACGATGAAGGCGATCATGATCGACCCTCCGCGGCGTCCGCGCCGCCGGCGTCCGCGCCGCTGGCGTCGGACCGGCTCATCAACTCCTTGACGCTGATGCCGAATCCCTCCTCGAACTTGTGCAGAAAGTCTACGAACGCTTCCGGCCCGCGGTTGAGCAGCCCGTTCATGCCCCGGTCGTCATCCATGATCACGACGTTGTCGATCTCCATCTCGCGCGCGTAGCGCTCGTACGCCGCGAACAATCCCGGCAGCTGCTGCTGGACGAACAGCGCGATCCGGCCGACGTCGGCGCCCGCGACCATCCGGGCCTTCTGATCGAGCAGGTCGTTCTGCGTCGACTCGACGATCTGGACCGATTGGTTCTGGCCGTTCGCCAGGATCTCCGCCGCCCGCCGCTTGGTGTCCGCCTCCAGCGTCACGTCGGAGACGTTCTTGAGCTTGCGCAGATCGACGGCGATCTCCTGAACGGACCGCTCGCCTTCGCTGTCGGCCCGCTCGATGGCGCTGTCGGCTTCCAGACGGGCCTGCTCCACCTCCGCCTCGGCGGTGCGCCGGAGCACTTCCAACTCCTGCTCGGCGGCGATGATCTTCTCATTGGCGGTATTCTCGGCTACGGTCATGCGGCGCTTGGCGTCCGATTCAGAGCGCTCCGCCTGCGCCTTCAACCGCGCCTCCTCGATCTCCACCTCCTGGCGTTTGCGGGACAGCGTCTTGTTGGCCAGGTTGGCGATGTAGTTGGAGGTATCCCAGATCTTCTGCAGCGATACCGACACGACCCGCATGCCGAAGGTGCTCAGGTCCTGATTGCTGTCGCGCAGCAGCTCGGCCCGGAACTGCGCGCGTTCGCCGTCGGTGTCGGGGCCCGCGCCGCCGGCCCGCGCATCGCCCTCGCCGACGCGATCCTCCTCGTCGACGCTCTCCACCATGCCGATCGCCTGCAACGGCGTGGTCTTGTTGAGCGCGCCGCGGAAGTTGCCCACCATGGTCTGCTGTATCTGCTCCTGGATCTCCCCCCGGGTCTTGCCCATCAGCCGTTCGACGGCGGAGTAGAGGAGCGAGTCATCCTCATGGTCGACGCAGACGCAGGCGGTGGCGTCGGCGCCGACCGTGATGCCGTTTGCCGAGTTCACGCCCTCCACCCGCACGTCGATCGGGATGGTGCTCAGTTCCAGCCCCCGCGCGCTCTGAAAGAAGGGGAGCACGAACGTCCAACCGCCGCGCTGCAATCGGAAGCCGTAGCTCTTGCCGCCGACCTGCGTCTTGGTGCCGGTCACCACCAGCACCTGATTGGGCGGGCAGACCCTGATAAGGGACTTGAGCCCGCCGATGATCACGAAGAACAGCGCGACCGCGGCGATCGCGCCGCCGGCCGTAAAGGCTGCCGTATCCATAGCTCCTCCAGTTCGGTCATTTCGGTACGATCGGCGACAGCGCTTCGATCCGTCGTCACGGAAGCTCCCGGGCAGCATCGAGTCCGCGCACGTACACGCACCGATCGGTGACCTGCGCCACCTGCACGCGGGCGTCGACGGCAAAGCGCTCTTCAGGATTCTCGGCCAGCGCGTACCGCTCCGCCACCGACTGGCCCAGGCGGATGCGCACCTTGCCCATGCCGCCGCCGGCGATCGGCGCGATCACGGTGGCCTCCTCGAACAGAAGCTCCTCTTCCTCGATGCTCGAATCGAGGTCGGTGCGCTGCAGCCGGAAGAACAGGCGCGCCAGCACCGCTACCGCGCTCCCCCCCGCGAGCGCCCAGACCAGGCTGCCGGCGGCGCCCGCTCCGAACGCGGTCGACGCGATGCCGAACGGTCCGAATCCCAGGCAGAAGTAGATCGCGGTACGCACGTAGCGCAGGAAGGAGAGGACCGGCGCGCCGCCGCCGGATTCGCCGCCTGCGTCCTCACCGGAAGCCTGGTCGCCGGAAGCCTGGTCGCCGGAAGCCTGGTCGCCGCCGGAGCCCTCGCCGCCGCCGGAGCCTTCGCCGCCGGAGCCGATCAGCCCCAGCAGATCGACCACCGTCACGCCGACTCCGAAGATCGCGGTAAACCAGTACAGCGTCTGCAACATTCGATCCAGCCTTGAAGCGCGCGCAGGAGTATACGTCACGCGGCGCCGCTGCCCAAGCGCCGGGCGGCGGACCGCGGATGCCGCCCGCCCCCTCCTCGTGGTAATCTCTACCGGTGCCGTGACGAGCGGCGGGTAAGCGCTGGCAGCGGACGCTGATTGGAGGGTGCCATGGACCAGACGCCTTCGGTTCCGGACTTCGATTTCTATCCCGTCACCCGAACGCTTCGCAGCGCGCGCGTCGCCGACGGCGACGTAGCGGTCCGCTGGGACGACGGCAGCGCCAGCGTCCTGCCCGGCCCGTGGTTGCGCGAGTTCAGCCCCGATCTCGACACGATTCACCCGGTGACCCGCGAGCAGGTGATCATGCTCATCGACCTGCCGGACGACCTGCGCGCCGCGGACGCGGAGGTGCTGCCCGACGGCCGCCTGCGCGTATCGTGGCACCCGGAGGGGCCGGCCAGCGTCTATCATCCCGGCTGGCTGTGGGCGCACCGCCCCGAATCGCCGGCTGACGACGCCCTGCCGGCCCGGCGCCTGTGGACGCGCGGCGAAGCGCCGCACGCGCCGCTCACCACGCTGGACGGCGAAGCGATCCGCGCCGGGGACGCCGCCGCGTTCGGGGCGTGGCTGACCGCCATCCACGTCGACGGACTCGCCCTGGTGGAGAAGCTCCCGCTGGACCCGGAGGTCGTACCGGAGATTCCCGGCCGCATCGGCTGCCTGCGCAACTCCAACTTCGGCATGGTCTGGGAGGTGGAGAGCCGCCCCGACGCGGACAGCAACGCCTTCACCAGCGTCGCCCTGCCGGCGCACAACGACCTGTGCACCCGCGAATACGTGCCCGGACTGCAGTTCCTGTTCTGTCTGCACAACTCCTGCGCAGGCGGCGACAGCATCTTCGTGGACGCCTACGCGGTGGCCGAGCAGCTCAAGGCCGAATCCCCGGAATCCTTCGAGGTGCTGGCCACCGTCGCCGTGCCGTTCGGCACCCGCAACCGGGACTCCGATCACCGCTTCCGCGCCCCGGTGCTGGAGTTCGACGCCGCCGGCGAGTTGTCGACGGTGCGCTACACGTGGTGGCTGCGCAACCCCATGGCCGGCGACACGGCCACGATCAAGGCGTTCTACGCCGCCTTCCGGCGCTTCCAGCGCCTGGCGAACGACCCCGCCAACCAGCGCCGGCTGCGCCTCCGTCCGGGCGATCTGGCCGCCTTCGACAACCGGCGCATGCTGCACGGCCGCACCGCCTTCGATACCGCTTCGGGCCGCCGCCTGCTGCGCGGCTGCTACGGCGAACGGGAAGAGCTCGAATCCCGGCTGCGGATGCTGGCGCGGGCGGAGCGGCAGCGGCTGGTCGAGCAGCCGCTGCTGGTCGAGCCGGCGGCCCGCACGGCCGCGCACGCCGCCGGCTGACGCGGAGCGCGGGCCGGGAGGTACGCCATGCCCCTTGCGATGTCACGGGAGGTCTTCATCACGGCGGCGGTGACCGGCGCCGGCGCCACGCAGGACCGCAGCCCGCACGTTCCCCGCAGTCCTGAGCAGATCGCCGACGGCGCCATCGAAGCCGCCAAGGCGGGCGCGGCGATCGCGCACTGCCACGTGCGCGATCCACAGAGCGGAGCGCCGAGCCGCAAGATCGAGTATTACCGCGAGGTGACCGACCGGATCCGCGGCGCGGATGTCGACGTGGTGCTCAACCTGACGACCGGCATGGGCGGCGACATGGTGTTCGGCGGCCCCGATCGTCCCTTGCCGCCGCGGGCGGGCACCGACATGGCGAGCGCCGACGAGCGGATGGCGCCGATCCGCGAGTGCCTGCCGGAGCTATGCACCCTGGACTGCGGCACCATGAACTTCGCGGAAGCCGACTACGTGATGACCAATACGCCCGCCATGCTGCGCGCCATGGCGGCCATGATCGCCGAGCTTGGCGTCAAGGCGGAGATCGAGGCGTTCGATACCGGACACCTGTGGCTCGCCAGGTCCCTGGTCGACGAGGGGCTCCTGCCGGGCCCGGTGCTGGTCCAGCTCTGCATGGGCATCCCCTGGGGCGCGCCGGACGACCTCAACACCTTCACGGCGATGGTCGGCAACGTGCCGGATGACTGGGTCTTCTCCGCCTTCTCCCTGGGGCGTCATCAGCTTCCCTACGTGGCGGCGGCCGTGCTGGCCGGCGGCAACGTGCGCGTCGGGCTGGAGGACAACCTCTATCTCCGCAAGGGCGTGCCGGCCACCAACGCGCAGCTTGTGGAGCGGGCGGTGACGATCATCGAAGCGATGGGCGCGACCGTGGCCGGACCCGAGCGCGTGCGCGAGCGGCTGCAGCTCACCAAACGATCCCGGCGATGAGAGCCGCCATCATCGGCGGCGGCGTGATCGGCAGCGGCTGGGCCGCGCGGTTCCTGCTCAACGGCTGGGACGCGGCGGTGTTCGATCCGAGCCCCGACGCCAGGCGGCAGGTGAGCGCGGTCCTGGACAACGCCCGGCGCAGCCTGCCCGCCCTGTACGACCGCGCCCTGCCGGCCGAAGGCGCGCTGACCTGGTGCGATTCGGTCGCCGCGGCGGTCGCCGACGCCGACTGGATACAGGAAAGCGTGCCCGAACGGCTGGAGGCGAAGGACGCCGTCCTGGGCGAGGTCCAGCGGCATGCGCCGGAGAGCGCCGTGCTCGCCTCGTCCACGTCGGGATTCAAGCCATCGGACCTGCAGCGCGGCGCGCGGCGTCCGGGGCAGATATTGGTTTGCCACCCGTTCAATCCGGTCTATCTCCTGCCGCTGGTGGAGGTGGTGCCGTCGGCGGCGACCGACCCGGCGATCCGCGACCGCGCCGTCGCGCTCCTGCAGGCGGTCGGCATGCGGCCGCTGCCGATCCGCAAGGAGATCGACGCGCACGTCGCCGACCGGCTGCTGGAAGCGGCGTGGCGCGAAGCGTTGTGGCTGGTGCGGGACGGCATCGCCACCACGGCCGAGATCGACGAAGCGATCCGCTGCGGCTTCGGCCTGCGCTGGGCGCAGATGGGTCTGTTCGAGACCTACCGCATCGCCGGCGGCGAAGCCGGCATGAGGCACTTCATCGCGCAGTTCGGGCCGGCGCTGCAGTGGCGCTGGAGCCGGCTGACCGACGTCCCGGAGTTGACCGGCGACCTGATCGACCGGATCGCCGAGCAGTCCGACCGGCAGTCCGGGGCGCACGACGTGCGGCGCCTGGAGCGCATCCGGGACGACAACCTGGTCGCCATCCTGCGCGCCCTGAAGCGCAACGATCACGGCGCCGGCAGGACCGTCGCCGCCCATGAACGGAGCCTGCCGGATGCCGGGGCCGAGGTCGGAGCCGGGGACGGCCCTCTGCCGGTCACGGTCGCGCGGCAGGTGCCGCGGAGCTGGACCGACTACAACGGTCACGTGAACGAGTCGCACTATCTGGAGGTCTTCGCGCAGGCCACCGACCGGACCATGGAACTGATCGGCGCCGGCGCGGACTACGTCGCCGCCGGCCGGAGCTACTTCACCGTGGAGAGCCACCTGCGGCATCTGGACGAGGTCCGCGGCGGCGACCGGATCCGCGTGACGACGCAGCTCCTGGGCGGCGCCGGCAAGAAGCTCCATCTCTTTCACCGGCTGGAGAAGAGCGCCGGCGCACTCGCCGCTACCGGCGAGCATCTGCTGCTGCACGTCGATCTCGAGACCCGCCGCAGTTGCCCGCCCCAGCCGGCGGTCGGCGCCCGGCTCGCACGGCTGCTGTCGCGTCACGCCGAGCTGCCCCACCCCGAAGGCGCCGGCCGTTCCGTGGGACAAGGCCGATAGCGACGCCAGGAAAATAGCGACGCCAGGAACGATAGCGTGGGCCGGGCTGCCTACGGCACCGGCGAGGCTTCCATCATTGTTGAATATCTGATAGACGAAGATCGATATGCGACAATCGATCCCACGCCGCCGGCTGCTCGCCGCCGTCGTCGAGGCTGGCGCACCTGTGGGTACTCTATCCCGGCGACCGTGAGTATCCGCTCGCCGACGCCATCACCGCCCTGCCCCTGAAGCGCATCCACGACATCGAACTGCAGCCGACGGCATGATCGCGCGGAGCTTCGAACCCGTGTATCGCGGTTACCCGATCGCGGTGGTCGCCTTCCTCTCGACCGGGCTCACCATCGGCACCAGCCAGTACGCCTTCGGCGAGTTCGCAGGACCGCTGCGCGACCAGTTCGGGTGGAGCCAGACCGCCCTCAATCTG
Organism: Spirochaetia bacterium; assembly: GCA_965203515.1. Lineage (GTDB taxonomy): Bacteria > Spirochaetota > Spirochaetia > SZUA-6 > Bin103 > CATQHW01. The sequence continues at coordinate 541,151 of OZ241907.1, read as the reverse complement.
TCGCTCTCCCTGGCGGTCGTGTCCGGCTTGGTGGCGCCCTTCGCCGGCCGCGCGCTCGACCGTTGGGGGGCGCGGCCGGTAGCGGTGGTCTCCCTGCTGCTGGTCGCCGCCGGTTTCCTGCTGCGCCCGCTGATCACCTCGCTGTGGCACTGGTACCTGTTCAGCGCCCTGGTCTACGCCGGCTTCCCGGGCGCCACCACGCTGCCGGCGGGCAAGCTGGTAGGGCTCTGGTTCCCCGCTGCCCGCGGGCGGGTGATGGGAGCGGTCACCGCCGGCAACAACGCCGGCGGCCTCACCATGCCGGCGCTGGCCGCCGCCCTGGTAGCCGTCGGCGGCTGGCAGTGGGGCTACCTGGCCTTCGGGGTTCTGCTGCTCCTGCTGGCGCTGGCGGCGCTGGTGATCATTCGCGAGGACCCGGCGCTGGTGGCGCACGAGATGCGCCGCACCCGCCGCGGCGCGGCGGCGCAGGCATCGCGCCGCCTGATGAGCAGCGGCGTCACCCTGCGGCAGGCGCTGCGCAAGCGGAACTTCTGGCTGATTCTGTGCGGTCTGTTCGGCGCCACCTTTACCTATCAGGGGGTGCTGACCCAGCTTCGCCAGCACTTCGCCGAGCAGGGCTTCACGCCGGCACTGGCGACCACCGGATTGGCGGTGATCGCCGCCATGGGGATCGGCTCCAAGCTCGGCTTCGGCGCGCTGAGCGAACGCTGGACCGCGCGGCTCTGCTGCGTCGCGTCGGTGGGACTGCAGACCGTGGGGCTGGTCATCATGGCGCTGGCCGCCTCCGTGCCGGCGATGTGGTGCGGCATCCTGGTGTTCGGGCTGGGGTTCGGCGGACTCGGCGCGCTGCTGGTGCTGATCGTCCAGGAGGCGTTCGGCATGAAGGCGTTCGGCAGCATTCAGGGCGTGGTGCAGGTCGCCATGACCGGCTCGATGGCCGCGGCGCCGGTCCTGGCCGGCTGGCTCCACGACCGCACCGGGTCGTTCTCGGCCGCCTTCCTCATCATCGCCGTCGTCTTCGCGGCGGCAATCATCTGCCTGCTGGCAGCCGGGGGCCGCTCGCGCACGGCGCCGGGCGCTGCGGGCGGCAACCCTTGAGAGGCTGCCGATTTGCCGTTGCCGGTTGGCGGTCTGACCCGCGCTCACCCAAGCGATGATATGATGGCATCGCCATGATACCATCAGTATGATACTGATAGTATCATAACATCGGTATGGTGAAGCAGTTCGTGTTCGATCGGCTCGTCGACCGGGACAACATCTGCAATCTCGAGCGTGAGCAGCGCCTGCTCCGGGCTGCGGTGCGGAGCGCATCCCGCGTGGTGGTGTACGGTCCGCGGAACTACGGAAAGACCTCGGTCGTCCGCAATGTCACGATCGAGGAGTTTCAGGGCGGGCGCCGGCGCCACTTCGTCTATTTCGCGGACCTGCTGGGAGTTCGCTCCATGCGCTCGCTCACCCAACGGCTGGCCGCCGGTCTGCAGCGGTGCTTTGCCGCTTCCTTCCCGGTCAAGGGTCTGCTGGAGAGCGCGGGCCGATTCCTGGGGTCGCTGCGGCCCGAGATCTCGCTGGATCCGCAGACGGGAAGTCCCAGCGTCTCCCTCCATCCCGACGCCGCCGATTCGCCCCTCGCGCTGCAGACGCTCTGGGAGCGCATCGCCCGGATCACCGAGGAGATCGACTCGCTGGTCGTCCTGGACGAATTCCAGGACGTGGCCCTGGTGGAGGAAGCGCCCGCGCAGCTTCGCACCTGCCTGGAGGCGCTGGGCGACGTGCCGGTGTTGCTCCTCGGCTCCAAGCGGCACATGCTCGCGGAGCTGTTCGCGGCGCCGGGTGCTCCGTTGGCCGGCTGGGGGACCGACCTGGAGTTCCGGTCGATACCGTACGACGACTATCACGCCTATATCGAGGAGCGGTTCAGCCAGCGTCGCCTGGCGATCGCGCGCGAAGTTTCGAGAGGTCTTCAGGACGACATGCAACGGGTGCCCGAGGCGATCAACCGCCTGTGCGCCCAAATCATGGAACTGCATGAGCGCACCGAAATCGGCCCTGAGCACGTTCGGTCAGCCTTGCTGAAGCTCCTGGAGAACCGCGAAGGGCGCCATGCGTCCTATCTGTCGGCGTTCTCCGGCACCGACGAGACCGTGTTGACCGAGATCGCGCGCCGCGGCACGGTCGAGCATCCTCAGTCCAAGCGGTTTCTCGGCGGCGTGGGACTCTCCAGCCGGACGGTGGCCCTCTCCTTCAGACGGCTGTGGAATCAAGGCGTAATCGAGCTGGTGGCGGGCGGCTATCGAATCGCCGATCCCCTGCTCGCCGCCTATCTCGTTCGGTACCGCTGACCGCGCTGCGGCGCGGACCCGTTCGAGTTGCGGGCCTCGGCTCGACTCAGCAGCCGATCGATCGGTCATCGCAGCAGGATGCCGCCCACCTCGAGCGCGTACAGACGGGCGCGCTCGAACAGAATCTCGACCCGCACGGTACGGCCGATCAGCTCGTCCAGCGTTCGGCCGCTGGTCCAGGTCGGCGACCAGCGCAGGTCGTCGCCGCTGAACGGCCGGCACTCCCGGGCCGAGAATCCCTCGGCTACCTGCTGGACCGGCGGCGGATCGCCCGGCAGCACGTCGGTCTGCACGTAGACCTGCGCCCGCACCTCGCCGATCGGCGCCTCCACGTTGAGCGCCAGACTGCCCTCGGTAAGCTCGAATCCCTTGGTCATCACGCTCGCGCCGCCGGAACGGCTCTCCAGGTACATGAAGCCGTCGGGCCGCAGCGTGTGCAGGGTCATCGCGATGCGGTGCTGACCCGCGGGAATCGTTCCGCGGCCGCCGTGGTCGGTGCGGCTGCCCGTGGAATAGATGCGCAGCTCGTCCGGCAGTTGCACCAGGCTGCAGGGATAGAAGCCGTATCCGCCCAACTCGCCCGGCTCCGCCGGGGCGATGAACTGGTCGCGGACGGTACGGTTGACGTTGCGGCCGTTGATGCTGTAGACGAGGTGGTTGGACACCGGCCCGGCCCCCTTGGTGGTCGTCTCGCCCGGGTCGCCGTGCAGGAGCCACAGGAAGCCGATGAAGTAATCGCCATACGCGAACGTCGGCATGCCGTACGGCTGCGCGAGCGGCGGATCGCAGGAATCGGGGCGGACGATCGTCTCCGGCTCGCTGAAATGGAGCCAGTCCTCGGTCTCCATGGTCGCCACCAGCCGCTGGCTGAACGGCGGCTTGACGTCCTTGGCGCGGCACATCACCTGGTGCCGGCCGGTGAGCTTGTTGAAGAAGATCGTGTGGCAGGTATCGCTGGACCAGTCGCCCCAGCGCGCGCCCGGCAGGTCGAGCCACCGGTAGCCGTCGGCCGAGACCACCACCGGGTTGCGCATCGTCGCCGGCCCGCTGCGCCAGTCCCAGTCCAGGTAGAGGAGCTTGTACGGATGTCGGGAGTCGCGCGGATCCTGGTAGACGTGGCCGCTCTCCGCGTTCCTCCTCCCCTCCGTCAGGCAGTGCGGGAAGGCGCCCGACCAGGAGGTGTGATCGTTCCCGACCCGGTCGATCTCCCAGTCGACCCCGTCTTCGCCGATCGCCCCGAACAGGGCGTTGCAGATGTGGTTGTCCGGGTCCGGCTGGCCGCCGTAGATCACCCGCCAGCGGTCGCGTTGCTCATCGAAGAAGACCGACGGATAGGCGTTGCCCAGATCGAACGGATCGGAGAACGTGCCCTCGGGGACCGGCCTCGGCCGGCCCGGCCGCCGCACGACGTTGCGCGCCGACTCCAGGCACCAGTCGTCAAGGAACAGAATCTTCTGCATAGAACCCACGCTACCATGACTTCCGCCGTTTCCGCCCTCTCAGACGACCGCCTGCTGGAGCGGACCAGGGAAGCTCAGCCTTGCTCATCATCGTCCCCTCCATCGTACTCGCGGCTGTCGTCGGCGTACGGGTCCACGTCGATGCGCTCGTCGGTGAGTCCTTTGGGGCCGACCCGATACCAGGCGCCGTTGAAATGCATCACTTCCGTGCCATCGTCCAGCACTGTTACCCGCAGATCCTTCCACCTGGCCTCGTCGGGCGGCTCGGTCGGGAAATTCGGCCGCCTCACGTGTCTTCCTGAATAGTCGGTGTCGGTGTCTTCAGCCATCCGTGCTTCAGCAGCATAGCATCAATCGCGGCGGCGATCGGCGCAAAGTCCCTGCGCGCCCACGCATGGAGCGGATCGTTTGCGCAGCAGTCCATCGACTTCGGCCAGCATCTCCGGCGATCCGGACCGCCACGCCACCCACTGCCCATGCCGCAGGCGCCGAGCAGACTTCGGCGGCGAAGGTATCGGCTCAGGCGGCGGCGCAGCCGGGAGACGGGGCTGCTGCGCCGCTGTAGGCGGACCGCGTCCCGGACCGCCCGGACACGGCAGCTACGCCGGCGGGCGACACAACTTCGGCGCCGAAGACGAAGAACGCGGCGCTTCGCCGGCAGCGTGCGCGAAGTGACCGACTATCATTGAAGATCAGGAGGAGGACATGGCGACAGCAGCGATGAATGAGTACCGGCCCGACTATGCGGTTCCGCCCGGGCTGGTATTGGAGGAACGGCTGGAGGCGCACGGCATCTCTCAAGCCGAGTTCGCACGTCGGTGCGGCCGGTCCGCGCAGCTCATCAGCGAGATCATCGCCGGGAAGGCTCCGATCGAGCCAAGGACCGCCGTCCAGTTCGAGAGGGTGCTCGGCGTCGATGCCGACATCTGGTGTAGCGCGACAATCAGGATGAGAACCGAGCGACAATCAAGATGAGAAAAACCGGTGTCGCAACGGCCGGGACGTTGCCACAAGGGGACGTGGGTTGGCAAGCACGGGAAGCGGCGGCGGGAGGCGCCCCGTCGAGGTCCCGAGCAACGGTCAGATCGGCGCCGGTCGGGAGGCGTGATGGCGTTCGCAAACGGCTTGGCGCGTGGTGGGCGGCGGACCGGATCAGGCGTGAGGTAGTACCCGGGGTGTCAGTCGCGGCCGTAGCCGAGCGGCGGCTCGATGCTCTCCAGGTCAGCAAGATCAAGGTCGCAGATCGCCTCCAGCTTGACGGCGACCGCAGACTCCCGGAGCGGGTCGGGCAAGTGGTCGAGCCACGCCTGGTACTCGTCCTGAAGGTCGCGCAGGGTGCGCACCGCATCCTGCCAGCGTTGCGGGCGCGACCGGCGGTCGTGCGGCCTGCGGAACTGCACCCGGCGGGGCGCGGCGTTGCGGCGCGCGCGGTAGCGGCGTTGTCGTGCCGCGTTGCTCAACGCCATAGCTAGTGCGCACCGTTACGTAACGGGCGGCTGACCGGCCGATCCTGGATCCTGGGAGCCCTGAGCGGCCGCCGGAGTGTCACTGGCGGCGGCCGGGTCGGTACCGGCGGCCGGCTGGGCAGCCGCGCGGCGCTGCACGGCGGTGCGGCGGCGGTAGCTTTCGACGTTGAGTTCGAAGATGGTCGCGTGATGCACCAGCCGGTCGACGGCCGCCAGGGTCATGGTGGGGTCGGGGAAGATCGAGTCCCACTGGCCGAACGGCTGATTGGCGGTGAGCAGCAGCGAGCGCTGCTCGTAGCGGGCGATGATCAACTCGAACAGCACGCTGGTCTCGGCCTGATCCTTGGTGACGTAGGCGAAGTCATCGAGGATCAGCAGGTGGTACTTGTCGAGCTTGGCGATGGCTGCCTCCAGGGTCAGGTCGCGGCACGCGCGCTGCAGCCGTTGAGTGAGGTCGGTGGTGCGGGTGAACAGCACCCGGAAGCCGTGCTCGATGAGCGCCAAGCCGATGGCGGCTGCCAGATGGCTCTTGCCGGTGCCGGGCGGTCCGATGAGCAGCAGGTTGGCGCCTTCGTCGAGCCAGCGGTCGCCGGCGCAGAGTGCGGTCACGTGCGCCTTGGACAGCAGCGGCACGACGGTGAAGTCGAACGAGTCGGTAAGCGTCCGGTGAACCCCACCTTACAAGGGGATATATAGAGGTACATCGTCCCTGGCAGGAGGGACGAACGATGAGACAGGGACGAGAGTATTGGAGCCGGCACGTGGCAGCGTGGCGACGCAGTGGGCTCACGAAGAAGGCGTATTGCGAGCAGCATGGTCTGTCCTACTGGTCGCTGCGCAACTGGGACGGCAAGCTGCCGGAGACGGCCGACCGGCGTCAGCCGCTGGTCGAGTTGGCGCGGGCGGCCGGCGGGGCCAAGGACGCCGAGCAGCACGCGACGATGGAGTTGCTGGTCGGCGAGCGGTACGTGCTGCGGCTGTGGCCGTCGGTCCGCGCTGAGCATCTGCGCGAGGTGCTGGCGGCGCTGGAGGCGCTGAAGTGATCCGGCTGGAGTTGGAGGCGGCGCGCATCTACGTGCGGCCTGGTGCGACCGACCTGCGCAAGCAGATCAACGGGCTGGTGCTGCTGGTGCAGGAGCAGATGCGGTTGAGTCCGTTCGAGGCGTCGTTGTTCGTGTTCTGCAACGGGCAGCGGCGACTGCTGAAGGCGGTGTACTGGGATCGGACGGGGTTCTGTCTGTGGATGAAGCGGTTGGAGCAGGGCAGCTTTCCGTGGCCGCGAACGGCGGCCGAGGCGCGGCGAGAGATCGACGCCGAGCAGCTGCGGATGCTGTTGGCAGGGATCGATTTCTGGAACCGACACGAGGAGTTGAGCTACGCCGAAATCGCCTGACGGGCTTGGTTCGATCTTGACTGGCGGCGGTATTTGAGGTAAGGTAGAGACATGTCTGCCGCACCGTCGGTGGTCGAACAACGCGACAGGTTGCGCGTGGAGAATCGGCTGCTGGTCCTGGAAAAAGACGAGTTGATCGTGCGCAACGATCAACTCGTCGCCAGGAATAGTTCACTCGTCACCAGGAATAGTGCGCTGGATCATCAGGTCCATGCGCTGGATCATCAGGTCCAGGAGTTGGACAAGAAGATTGAGCTCTATGAAGAGGAGCTCGCCTGGTACCGAAACCGGCGGTACGGGCGCAGCAGCGAACAGCTGAGCGCTGCCGAGCAGCAGCAGATCCGGCTGTTCAACGAGATCGAACGGAGCGCCGACCACGCCTTGCCGGTCGACCCACTGCCTGCCGAACCGGCGGCCGCCCCGGTGCCGAGCCGCGCCCGGCGCCCGCGCCGCCAACCGCTGCCGCCGTCGCTGCCGCGGGTCGAGCGGGTCGTCGACCTTCCCGAAGCAGACCAGCAGTGCGCCTGCGGCCACCGCATGGTCCGCATCGGCGAGGAGACCGCCGAGAAGCTCGACGTGATCCCGCCGCAGGTGCGGGTGCTCCGCACGGTGCGGCCGAAGTACGCCTGCCATCACTGCGAGGGCTCCGGCGACGAGCAGCGTGCGGCGGTGCGGGTGGCGCCGGCGCCGGCGGCGCTGATCCGCAAAGGAGTCGCCAGCGAAGGGCTGCTGGCGTTCATCGCCACGGCGAAGTTCTGCGACGCGCTGCCGCTGTACCGGCAGGAGCAGCAGTTCGCGCGGCTGGGAGTGGCGGTGTCGCGGCGCACGATGGCCGACTGGATGCTGGCGGTCGCCGGCGCCTGTCGGCCGCTGCTGGCAGCGCTGGGCGACCAACTGCGCGGCGGACCGATCCTGCAAATCGACGAAACGACCGTGCAGGTGCTCAACGAGCCGGGACGCGCCAACGCGACGCGCAGCTACGTATGGGTGGCCCGCGGCGGGCCGCCGGCGGCGCCGGTGGTGATCTACCGGTATGAGCCGAGTCGGGCCGCACGGGTGGCGGCCGACATCATCGGCGACTACCAGGGCTACGTGCAGACCGATGGGTATGAGGGCTACCTGCGGCCGTGCAGCCAGCCGGGCATCCGGCACGTGGGCTGTTGGGCGCACGTGCGGCGCGCCTTCAAGGAGGCCGCCGAGGCGTTGAGCAAGGTATCGAGCCGTAGCGGTGCGGCGCTGCAGGCGCTGGGGTACATCGCCAAGCTGTACCGCATCGAGACGCAGCTAGCGAGGTACCGGACCGAGGACCCCGAACGGTTCGTGGCCGAGCGGCGCGCGCGGGTGGAGCCGGTGCTCGTGCAGATGCACGAGTGGCTGCGGCACAAGCGGGAGCAGGTGCTGCCGAGTTCGGCGCTCGGCAAGGCGGTGGGGTTCGCGTTGGGACAGTGGCCGAAGCTGATCGGCTATGTGGAGCACGCGCAGTTGACGCCGGACAACAACGCCTGCGAGCAGGCGATCCGGCCGTTCGTGGTGGGCCGCAAGAACTGGCTGTTTGCCGGCAGCCCGCGCGGCGCTGCGGCGAGCGCGACGCTGTACAGCCTGATCGAGACGGCGAAGGCCAACCGGCGAGAGCCGTACTGGTATCTGCGCGAGTTGTTCGAGCAGCTGCCGCACGCGCGTACCCGTGCCGATTTCTTGGCGCTCCTGCCGACCGCGCGTCCACCGCCGCCGCCCGCTACGTAGAGGGTGGGATTCCCCGGACGCTTACACGAGTCGAGGGTCTTGCCGGCCGGCAGCCGCGCCTCGCGGAGCTGGCGCTGGAAGCGGCGGCGGGAGCGTTCGGCCAGTTCGTGCTCGGTCAGGGCGGCCAGCAGGCGCGCGCCGGGCCAGCCTTCGCGGTCGGCCTGGGCGGTGAACTGCGGCCACAGCGACTTGATGGTGGGCAGGCGCAACTCGCTGAGCATGAGGTTGAGCGCGGCGTCGTCGATCGGCTGGTCGTTGCGCCGGTTCATGCCGCACCCGCCTGGGAGACGCCGGCGTGGTCGGGATGATCGAGCAGCAGGTCGTAGTCGGCCAGCGAGCCGGCGTGCACGCTGACCTGCGGCAGGTCCCCCGGATCGGGCAGGAAGCGCTCCCGCAGGGTCTCCGGGTCGGGCAGCTGACCTGCGGCCAGCAGGCGCTCCAGGTGCTCGCCCAGGGCGGCCTCGCAGCCCTGATCGTGAGCCAGGGCCAGCAGCCCGACCATGCGCCGGCAGGCCTCAGACTCGTCGAGTGCCGCCAGCAGCGCCCGGAAGGCGCGCCGGTAGGCATCGCGGGGGAACAACTGCTCGCGGTAGGTCAGATGGCGCAACGCCATCGGCTTGCGGCGCAGCGCGTGGATGAGGTGATGGTAGTTGACCACGTGCCCGCGGCGTCCGGGGGCCGGCGGCTTGCCCCGCGGCAGGCTCAGCAGTTCGCTGGCGCCGAGGAAGACCTGCAGCCGATCCGGGAACAGATGGACGCGCAGGTGGTGGCCGATCAGCCGCGACGGCACCGAGTAGAAGACCTTGCGCAGCGTGAACCCGCTGTGGGAGGTGACCCGCACCCGTTCGATCTCGAAGTCCTGCACGCGGCGTTCGGGCAGCGGCTGCAAGGCCGCGCGTTCGGCGTCGATGCGCTCCCGGTGGCGGGCGTTGTGGCGCCCGACCAGTTCGGCGATCAACCGGCGGTAGGCGTCCAGGTCATCGAACGCGCGCGAGCCGCGGAGCAGCAGGGCCTGATGGAGGGCGCGCTTGAAGTGGCCGTGGGCGCTCTCGACGCTGCCGTTCTCATGGGCGGCGCCGCGATTGTTGCGGGTCGCGCGCATGCGGTAGTGCTCGCACAGCGCCCGGTAGCGCTCGGTGAGATCGTCGTGGGCGCTGCGGTCGAGGTTGCGGAACGCCGCCGACAGGCTGTCGGTGCGGTGTTCCTGGGGCGCGCCGCCGAGCGTCCACAGCGCCTGCTGGAGGCCGGCGCTGAGGGCGCTGAAGGATTCGCCGCCGATCACCACGTCGGCGTGCTCGAAGCCGGAGTAGGGCAGCCGGAAGTGGTACAGCAGGTGCGCCAGCGGCGCGCCGGCCACGACGACGCTGAGGTTGGTGGCGGCGGTGAAGTCTGACAGACCGAGCAGACCGGGCGGCTGGCGCTGCGCGAAGATCACCTCCTGGTCGGGACCGTGCAGGGCGCGCCAGCGGCGCACCCGGCGTTCCAGGGTGCGGCGCACGCTCGGCGGCAGTTCGGGGTGACGGCGCAGCAGTTCCTCGAAGATGGTCACCGGGCGCAGGTCGGGCGTCTGCTGCAGCAGGGGGATGACTTCTTCTTCGAAGATGCCGGCCAGCGGGTCGGGCCGCCGGCGAGTGCGGACGGTCGGTTTCTGGGACGGTAGCTGCGGATCGGATTCGATGCGGTAGGCGGTGGCGGTGCTGATCCCCGCCTTGGCGGCGGCCACCGACGGCTGGTCCTTGGTGCGCAGGTTCATGTAGTGCCTCACGTGGTGATCGGTCAGATGTCGGCCCGGCATGGGTGCTCCTTGGGGTGATAGTCCCAAGCACCCTATCCAACGCCGGGCCGGCCACGATCACCGGGCCGCGAAGCCCCCACGGGGGCGCCGCCGCGCGCCGGTGGCTACGGTCAGGCTACGCCCTGCCGCCGCCATCGGCGGCCCCTCCATCCTCCTCTGTCGGGGGCAGCCACCCTACCCGCGCATTCTCATCTTGATTGTCGCTGCATTCTCATCTTGATTGTCGCTGGACAATCTGGCTCGGCATCGAGAAGGACTACCGGCTGCATCAGGTCCGCGCCGAGGCGACGACTGGGCGGCCGATGAGCAGGAGATTGCCGCCGGGATCGTAGTCGGGAGACTGCAAACACGAGGAGCTACTGCTCTGGGGCAATCTGAACGACCTGAAAGTGTGATGGGAACGGACAGCGGCTTCTTGACTCAACTACTTTCCATTATTATACTTATGGCATGAACGGCACTCGTTCCGACACGGCCGACGCGGCCATCACGACCACCGTTTCCGCCCTCTCCGACGACCGCCTGCTGGCGCGGACCAAGGAACTGTCCGGCATCGAACACCATCTCGAAGTCGTCGTCATCGACCACTTGCGTGAGATACAGAAGCGCCGGCTGTACCTGCGCCGCGGGTTCTCCAGCCTGTTCGATTACACGGTCCGCGAGCTGGGCTACAGCGACGCCGCCGCCTGGCGACGCCTCAAGGCGATGCGCCTCTGCGCGAACTTCGACGGCGTGCGCGAGCGCCTCCAGGACGGCTCCATGACCCTGAACGCGGCCGCGCAGTTGCAGAACGCCTTCGACCGGCAGGAGCGCGACAGGGATCGCGCGGCGCGCAGCGCGCCGGGCGGGGACGGGTTCGGGGCCGCCGCGCAGTCGCAGGACGGCTCGGCGCCGGGGCCGGCTCAGCCCGCGGAGCGGAAGCCGCCGCCGGTGCTGGACCGGTCGGCGCGGCGGGCGCTGGTAGAGCAGGCGGCCGGCAAGAGCAGCCGGCAGGTGATGGAGCTGCTGGCCGAGGTCGACCCGGAGCTGGCGGTGCCGGCGGACCGGGTGCGCCCGCTGGGCGCTGGACGCTGGGAGCTCAAGGCGGTCATCGACGATGAGTGCCGGCGCGGCTTGGAGCGGCTCAGGGGTCTCCTGTCCCACGTCGACCCGCACATGACGTTGGGGCAGATCGTGGGACGCTTGGTGCAGGAAGGGCTCGACCGCCATGACCCGGCCCGGCCGCCGCGCAGGCGGCGCACCGGTGCCCCGGGCACAGGCGCCGAGCGGACTTCGGCGGCGAAGACGCAGGCGCCCTCGACTCGCGGCACCGCTTCGGCAGCGAAGCAGGCGGGCCCGGCGCCGAAGCAGGAAGCCAGCTCGGACAGCGCCGCTCCTTCGGCGGCGAAGGTATCGACTCAGCCGACGGCGCAGCCGGGAGACGGAGACGCTGCGCCGCAGGCCGACCGCGGCCCGGAACGCCCGGACACTTCGGCAGCGAAGCCGGCGACCGACTCCACTTCGGCGCCGAAGACGCGGCGCTTCGGCCCGCAGGCTGCTGCGTGCGCGAAGCCGGCTGCGCCGACGCCTACCCAAACTTCGGCGGCGAAGGCGGGCGGCCGGACCGGCCGCGCCATCCCGGCGGCGGTCAAGCGCGCGGTCTGGCGGCGCGACCAGGGCCGCTGCAGCTACGTGGACCGCACCAGCGGGCGTCGCTGCGGCTCCCAACACCTGCTGCAGATCGATCACGTCGTGCCATACGCCCGCGGCGGCGGCGCCGAGCCGAACAATCTCCGACTGCTGTGCGCCGCGCATCACCGCCACCGCCACGCAGGCGCCGGATTCGGCGTCCCCCGGCGAGGATCGTCACGCGCCGGTCCGATCCAGTCGGACGAAGCGCAGGCTGAAGGCGGATGCCGCCATCGCTGCCCCCGGTAGTATCGGGCGTGACGGGTGACCCCGCCGGCAAACAGCTCGACGCCCGGCTGGCTCTACCGTCCGTTACGGCGTAATGGTGACGGTAACGGTATCCCGCGCGTACTGCGCGGCATTGCCGGACGGGTTGGACGTACTCGTTACGTAGTACGTAATGGTCATGGAGCCTGGGTTATTTGGCGTCAAGACCAAGTGGCCTCCACTGTCGATGCTGGCTATACCTGACGTCGAAGGGCTCGAACTCACGTCGACGACGGACACGGACTCCCCTTCCGGGTCTCTGTAGTAGGACGCCAGATCGCGGATGAGAACACTACTGGTTCCTGTGGATCTCCTTGTGAATTCCGTCGGGAGGACTACCGGCGCCCTTTCGGGAGCTCCGTCAACCATAACTTGGATCCAGGAACTTGCCTTCGATCCGCCCGCGTTCGTAGCGGTGAACTCGATCCTGATCGGACTGTGGCGGCTGGTAGCCGCGTCCCAGGTCGACTTGGCACCCGTGATCGTGAGCACTCCGCCTTCGCTCGTGATCGTCCCCAAGTGACCATTCGGGTCAGTCTTTGTGGCAGCGACCGTGAGGACGCCGCTGTCGGTGGCGACGATCGCGCGGCGCGTGTTCCAGGCAGTTATGGATCCCAACGTCGCCTGCGTTCCAACCACGTAGTCTGTGCCGCCGGTCACGACCTCCGGCGGAACGGTCGACTGCGGCGGGGCCGGTGCGGGCGCCGGCGCCGGCGGCGGCGTCGGTGAACCATCGAGCGCCGGTACTTCGGCCGGCAGGGTCTCCACGTCGTAATCGCCCAACCCGGACAACATCCGGTCGCAGGCGCCGGCTACGTCGATGATGCATACCGGCTCGCCGTCGAGATACTTCAGCATGTAGTAGCGGGCGCCGGCGGGTCGTTGCACCCGTATCACTCGGTAGGTCGCCGTCCCTCCCTGCGTGTTGCCGACACGGTTGAACTGCCTCTGACTCCCTTGCGCCTCCGGCAGGCATTCCACGTTCGACCGGGTTCCTCCCCAGTACAGAACCAGGTCCTTGATCGCTCCCTGGATGGCGCCTCCGACGTTCGTGCGGTGAATCGCCACGTTCGGCACACACGTGTTGCTCTGCGCCGGCGCTACCGGTTCCGCCGCCGGCGGCGAGGCGGGTTGCGCCGGTGCGGCCGGCTTGCGCGTGGGTTCCTCGCAGGCAAGCAGCAGTACGGCGATGGTCAAGCCAACGAGGACGGCGCCAGTATGGCGCAAGGGCGGCCGAGTCTTCATAGCCCGACAGAGTAACCACCGGGACCGGCGCGCATCAAGCCTGAAGCCGCTGGACGCCAATGGCTAGCGCGGCGTGACGTCGGTGGTGGTGTCGCCGGCGGCGAGGGCATGAAAGCGGCGCTGCCGGAGCTGCTCGCCGGCGAGCCGCACGGCGTCCAGGCGCGCAATACCGCGCGGGAGTACCTGCAGGCACGCATCCTGCTTGCGCCACAGGACCACGGGTCATCCGTCGATTGGAAGGCGCGCGGGTGAACATGGACCCTGCCGGGACAGCCTGCTACACTACCGGTATGATCAGCCGCGGCATTCGTGACTACATGGCTCGCGAATGGCGCACGGCGCGCGCCGCGAAAGACGCCTATTGGGCCGAACGCATAGCCCGCTGCGGACCACTGGAGGGCTTCCGCATCGCCGACGAGTTGCGCCGGCAAGCACTGCTGCACGATCCGGATTGGCCCGGGGCCGTCGCCCGGCGGCAGGACCTGCTTGCGCACGTGCGCCTGGCCGAGCTGTTCACGCGTGCTTCCCCCCGCCGCAGTTGAACTCCTGACCGCACTGTCCAAGGTGCTCGCCGACTGGGGGCGCTGGTACGTGTTTGGCGCCCAGGCAGTCATCGCATACGAGGTGCCTCGTTTGAGCGCCGAGGAGGCTCTGGATCAAAGCGACCTGCTGCCCGCCTTCGAGTCGATCGCGCAAGATCGCCTGTAACGCCTACGGCGTGACGTCGGTCGGGTGTCGCCGGCGGCGAGGGCGTTCATGTAGGCGAGGATGAGGTCGCGGGTGCGGTAGCGGCCGGAAGGAACGGCTGCGGCGCCAGCTGTCTAGCCGGCCCGCGGCCACGGGCGGGACGCCTAGGTCGCCCGCCGGAACACCTTCCACACCGCGCTCAGCCGGGCGATGGTCTGCTCTGTGGCGCACAGCCGCAGCCGTCAGGGTGCAACGCCGCGCTGGTTGCGCCCGTCGCGGAGGGACGTACTCTGTACCGAAGCAGGGTCGCGGTGGAGGACAGGATCGATCGGGCGGAGCTGTCATAGCGACAAGTAGACATTAATGTCATGTTATTGCCATGCACTTCGACCTGCTGCTGGCCAGAGTGCCCCCCAATGGGTTGTTTCGTACGGGCCAAGTCCTTGCGGGACAAAGCTCCCCAGAGAACCTGAGGCGGCAGTTGGATCGCTGGGTCAAGGCCGGGCGGGTCGTGCGGCTCCGGCGCGGGGTGTATCTCGTCGCGGCGCCATACGCCGCCGTGCCGGCCCATCCGTTCGCCATCGCCGGGGCGCTCGACCGGGCATCCTATGTGAGCTTGCACTCGGCACTGGCCCATTACGGCATGATTCCCGAGTACGTTCCCGTGACCACCAGCGTCACCACCCGCCGGGCGCAGCAGCTCGATACGCCGCGCGGACGGTTTCTGTTTCGCCACCTGCTCCCGCGGCGGATGTTCGGTTTCGTCGAGATCGAGGTCGCGCACGGCCAGCGCGTGATGCTCGCCCGCGCCGAGAAGGCGCTGGTCGACCTGCTGTATCTGACCCCGCACAGCGATCGGCTTCCCTACCTGCGGGAGCTTCGTCTCACGCCCGCCGACTCACTTGACGCGGAGCGGCTGCGCGCCGCGGTGCTGAGAACCGGTTCGCGCAAGGTCGCGCGCGCCGTTCGCCTGTTGCTCGACCTCTGGCGCGACGAGGAGGGATGGTCATGAAAGCGGCGCTGCTGGAGCTGCTCGCCGGCGAGCCGCACGGCGTCCAGGCGCGCAATACCGCGCGGGAGTACCTGCAGGCCCGCATCCTGCTTGCGCTGCAGGACCACGGGGCATTTTCCGACTGGGCGTTCCTTGGCGGCACGGCGCTGCGGTTCCGGTACCGGCTTCCGCGTTACTCCGAGGATCTCGATTTCTCGCTGATCACCCCCGGCGGCGACGGGCGATTCGCGGCACTGATGCGCGCGGCGCGGCACGATCTGACGGCCGAGGCGTACGCGGTGGAGGCAACGGTCCGCACCCGATCGGCAGTCGCGGTCGGGCGGCTGAAGTTCCGCGGATTGCTGCATGAGGCAGGGCTCTCGCCCCACGCCGAGGAGGTGCTGGCAATCAGAGTCGAAGTCGATACCAACCCGCCGGCCGGCGCGCATACCGAAACCCAGCTCATCCGCAGGTTCGGCTTGCTCAATCTATTGTACCATGACCGGGCATCGCTGTTCGCCGGCAAGCTCCATGCGGTGCTCACGCGCGGTTATACGAAAGGGCGGGACCTCTTTGACCTCGCCTGGTATCTGGCCGATCCCACGTGGCCGGCCCCGAACCTCGCCTTGCTCAACAACGCGCTGCGGCAGACGCGATGGGAGGGACCTGCGGCAACGCCGGCAACGTGGCGTCAACTCATCGCCGACAAACTCGACTCCGTCGATTGGGAGGCCGCGCGGCAGGACGTAACGCCGTTCCTCGAGCGTCCCGGGGATGCCCAACTCGTGGCCGGCGCGACTCTGCTCTCGCTCCTCCGGTGACCGCCGTCAAGCCTGCGCGGGTGAATCATGGAACCTGCCGGGACAGCGTGCTACATACGGGCATGGATCAGCCGCGGCATTCGTGGGAACTCGCCTTACGGTAGGGCAGTGGCGTCACGGCAAGCGTGCCCCATGCCGTGGACGCTTCTTCAGGATCATGTTTCGTATGCGTCAAATGCATACACGGGCTTGAGGTCCGGAAAGCGTATGCGGTCGGCTTCAAGCACATTGAGGAAATAGCGAACCGGAGCATCACTCGCACTGTAGCCCACGAGTACAATCGTCTTGCACCGCGCAAGATCGAAGAGGAAGCGCGATACCCAGCCAGATCGCATGTAGGCGTCGCCATAGTCAGCGCTGGAAAGTACCAAGGGCGTAGACTCAAGTCCGATAGTTTTGTCGGCGAGACGACCGTGAATATGGATGATTCCCGAGAAAGCCGAGCTTCCCGGTGCAGGAATCGACTGACCGGCAAAGCTGGTTATATCTTCGCCTGTGAATTTCGCTACCGCCCGTTCCAACAGCGTGTCGAAATTCGTTGTCACCACTGAAACCCGGTTATTCAGATCACGGGACAGACGAAGGATCGTACGATGTTGGTCGAGTTCAGGGTCGCCGGGCACTGCAAGTAGAGCCGAAACAGTGTTCGTGACAGCGTCTGGGTCAGACAACCGGCGACTGAGAGAGCCTAACACCTCCTCGAAGCGCCCCTGGTCGAACGAACGTTTTTCCGAGTCTGTCATGTCGACCACTATCTTCGAGTAGGTGTCCTCAACCAGCCGTTGAAAGCCGGGCATCTGCGGCGCACTCATCCCAATGCCACATAGAAAGATCACGTCTCCGGCGAGCAGAGAGTCGACGAAGTCACCCGGGAAATCAGGGCCGTCGTTAGAAAAGCTTAGTGTCCCGGCCATCCTTGTGCATTATTATGATTGCACGGACGCACGTTTGTCAAAGCCCGTCTGTCGCTCGCTCCCTTCGCGCCGACGATCGTGCTGGAAGCCAACGGCTAGCGCGGCGTGACGTCGGTCGTGGTGTCGCCGGCGGCGAGGGCGTTCATGTAGGCGAGGATGAGGTCGCGGGTGCGGTAGCGGCCGCATGCGGCCTCATCCTGGCGGCGGACGATCGGGAAGGTGTCGAGGACGTAGGCGGCGTCCTCGCGGGACAGGCCGTAGAGGTGGAAGTAGAGGGCGTCGAGGCGGGCGCGCAGGTGGCGGCGCTGCTCCGGGTCCCAGGGGAACGGCGCGCCGCCGCAGCCGAGGTCGCGGGCGAAGGGCGCCAGGTCGTGGGCGGTATAGGTGAGGCGCAGGACGTGGTCGCGCACCAGATCGCGCGCGGTCGCGGCGCCGAAGCGCCGGTCGTAATCGGCGGGCGCGATGACCGGCAGTTGCTCGACGATGAACAGATTGAGGGTCTGGCCGTGCACCTTCTGCCGGGCGACGAAATCGAACGCCATCGCATTCAGATTGGCGACCAGCAATGGGGCGGATGCTTTGTAGGCGTCCGTCATCTCGACAGCGGCGCCCGCCATCGGCAGGAATATGGGGGTCTTGTTGCCGAACGCCGCCTGCGGGAAGACCGAGCCGATCACGGTGCGGTGGTTGGTGGGAGCGGTTATCTCCTTGAATCCGACGACCCACTCCAGCGGCCAGTCCCACCGGCATGCATCGGCAGGTACCCAGAACTGCGGGTCCGGCAGCCAGTGCGGATCGGCGTGTTGGTCCGGCGCGGCTTCCCGGGGCTGCGCCGGCCGGTTCAGGTTGTCCGGGTTTACGACGACGCTGGCGGCGCGGTGGTCGAACGCCTGCACCATCTTGCCCTCGTACAGCGGCAGGCAGAGCTCGGCTCCCCGCTTCCACCGGTTGCCGGCGATCCGGTAGAACCCGTCGGCGTCGAGCTGCGCGGCGGTGCGGAACAGACCGGAGTCGTTGGTCATGTCGAACATGCGGTGGTAGCGGACCGGCCAGGCGCGGCGTTCCTCCGCGCCGGAGCGGTCGACTAGCACCGGATGGCGTTGGTAGATACCGCGGGTGAGGTCGGCGGCGCGGCGGGTGCGAAACACCGGCGCGGTGCCGGTGTTGGGATTGACGCGGGCAAAGTCGTCCGGCGCCAGCGGGAAGCAGCGCTCCGGGTCGTCGACCGAGCGGGTGTCGTGCAGGAAGAAGGCGCACCGGGTCTGTTCAAAGCGCCGTCCTTCACCGCCGAAGATCAGCGCGCAGAACTTGAACCGCGAGTGGACGTCCGGAAAGAACGGCGGTTGCCCGGTGCCCGGGCGCCGGTTCTCGAAGTCGAACAGGCCGCCGATTCGTCCCGCGGTAGAGAGCCCTTTGAAGAACCGGGCGGCGGTCTTGTCGGCGTAGATGCCGGACGGGGTGAGCAGTCCCACCAGCCCGCCCGGTTTGACCAGGCTCATGGCGCGCTCCACGAACAGCGAGTAGAGGTTGACGTCGCCGCCGCCGAGCAGCGGGTAGCTGCCGGACGCGCGCACCATGTGGGCGAGCTGGTCGGCGCGTTCCTTGGCCACATCGAAGGCCGCGGCCAGCGGTGCGCCCCGCTCCCGCAGCCGCCGGATCGCCGCCCGCCGCGCGGCCGCGGTCGGGGCGCGCGCGATCTCCGGCGCGCGGGTGGCGAACCACTCGACCTCCTGCAGCTTGATGCGGTCCCACGGCGGGTTGCCGATCACGGCGTCGAAGCCGCCCTCCGGCCGCTCATTCTGCCACTCCCGCCACACGCCGGGGAAGGCCGCCTCCCAGTGAAAGAAACGCTCGCGCCGGGCAAGGGCGGCGGCTTCCCTCAGCATGTGGGCCGCGCCGCCCAGTTCCCCGCCGCCCGGTGCGCCGCCGCCGGCCGCCGGCCCGCCGCCGAGTGCCGGCGCGCCGTCGGGCACCGATTCCGGCCCGCGCGCCAGAATCCGGTAGGCGTCGGTCGGCCGCTGGCTCAACGTCTCCTCCAGCGGCAGCTCGAATGCCCGCCGCGCCGCCTCCTTCATGCCGGCGGTCATCCACCGCAACCCGCACAGACGGTCGAGCAGACCCCGCAGATCGGCCGTCCTCGCCTCGACGCCCCGAAACACCTCGGCCGATTCGTGCACCTCCGCCACGTCCGCGTCGGACATCTCCTCGATGTGCTCCATCCCGTCCGCGGCCAGCTCCGCGCCGGTCACGGCCGAGCCGGCGAACAGCCCGCCGAACCGGCCCAGCTCCCGCACCGCATCCCGCACGCGGAGGCCGACCAGCGAATCGCCGCACCGCAGGTGATGGTCCAGGAACGACAGCGGCGCGCCGGCCGTGAAGCTGTGCAGCCAGAGCGAGACCTTGGCCAGCTCCACGGTCAGCGGGTTCTTGTCGACGCCGTAGATGCAGCGCTTGAGCACCAGGCGCCGGATGATCGCCGGGTCGGTGAGCTGCGCCGCGTCGATGGTCCAGCCGGACTCCCGCGCGCGGCGGAGGATGCCGTCCCGTATCGCGGCGATCCGCCCCACGAGCGGCGACTCGTAGTCTCCGTCCAGCCACGCCGGCACGCCGGGCGCGTACTCGATCAGTTCCGCGATGGAGTCGGCCAGCACGTCGACCGCGGTCACCAGGAAGTGGCCGTCTCCCATCGCCGGATCCAGGACCTTGAGCTGCAGGACCGCTTCCGCCGGATCCCGGCGCGACAGTACCGCCCGCCGCTCCGACTTGGGGCGGCGATCGCCGCCGAGCGTGCGCGCCAAGTCCTCGAACGCCCTGCGACCGTGCTCCACCAGCGGCTTCAGGGTCCGATCCACGATCAGGTCGACCAGATCCTGCGGCGTATAGAAGCTGCCGGAGTCCTTGCGGGCATAGGAATCGAGGCGGATCACCACGCCGCCGTCCGGGCTGCGCGCCGGTTCCCGTTCGAGCAGGCGCTCGTAGATGGAACCGAGCTGCTGCACCGACAGGTCGCGGTAGTTGACGAAGCGGCGCCCGCCGCCGGCTTCCTGACCCGCCGTCGTATGGCTGAGATCGTAGATGACCTCCGCGATCACGGCGTCCGGCACGCGAATCCGCTCCAGGACCGGCGCGGCATCGGCCGCGAACAGACCGCCGTTGCCGGGCGGCAGGCCGATCGAACGGTCGCCCTGATCGATCTGGCGGAACAGCTCGCGCAGATGGTGGTAGTACTGGCACGCGGTGGCGGAGAACACGTCCCCCTCGGCCATGCGGCGCGCGACGTCCTCGCGCACGCGCTTGCGCAGGCCGTAGTCGTCGTAGCGCGCGTCGTTGACCGGCAGCAGGCCGCGATCCTCGGCGTAGAGGACGAACAGCAGCCGGTAGAGGAAGATCAGCGCCGCGGCGCGGACTTCGGACAGGCCGACGCCGTCCCCGGCGGCCGCGGCGATCGCTTCGACCAGCCGCGGAAAGACGCGCTCGAACACCACGGCCGACAGGTCGTGAGCGACCGACTCCTCGTAACGCCGGCCCTCGACGATCGCCGACTCGAGGAAGGTGGCGGTCGCCGTCCCTTGCGGGATGAAGGATTCGCGGCCGAACAACAGCAGGAAGACCCGCAATGCGTCTTCGTTGCCGAGCGACTCGGCGACGTCGGCCTCGAAGAAGCCGGCCGCGCGCGGGCGGGCGCGCCGGTCGTAGAGGCGCCAGACGCTGCCGTTGGTCAGTATTCCCCACCGAATGCGGCCGTCGGAAGCGATGTCCGCGGCCGACAGATACCGCAGCATCTGCCCGTGCGGCGAGCCGCTCCGCGCCCCGTCATGCCGGTCGTGGCGGTCGAGCGGCAGGCCGAAGCGCTTGCTCTCCTCGACCAGCAGCGCGTCCCGGTAGGCGGCGCGCGCCTTGGACGCGGCGTCCGCGAACAGCAGGTGGTCGGGCACGTCCTGGTTGCCGGCGGCGCCCTGTTGCGGCAGGTAGTCGGTCCATCCCAGCAGCTCCAGCACCGGACGGATCAGGTCCTGCTCGGTAACCGCCTCGTTGGGATGGCGGAGCGACGCGAATCGCTCGTACCTGCCGCCCAGGCCGCGTCGGAAGTCGGCGAGCTTCGCCGCCGCGTCCTCCCACTCCGGGGTCGCGCGGATGCCGTCGGTGAGAAAGTACTGGGTGAACAACTCGCCTTTCATATCCGGGTCAACCGATCCGGCCGTCCGCGGATCACGGCGCGGGGTTGCTACTATACCGGTCGTGATCCTGCACTTGGTCGGCGGCTTCCTGGGCAGCGGCAAGACCACGGCGATCCGCAGCGCGTGCGCGCTGCTGCGGCAGCGCGGCGAGGAGGCGGCGGCGATCACCAACGACCAGGGCGCGCTGCTGGTCGACACGGCGTTCCTGCGCGGCTCCCTTCCGACCCGTGAAGTGACCGGAGGCTGCTTCTGCTGCCGGTACGATCGGCTGGTCGACCTGCTGGTCGAGACGCGCCGCGGCGGCGCCCGGCACGCGTTCGCCGAGGCGGTCGGCTCGTGCGCCGATCTGGCCGCCACGGTGGTGCGGCCACTGCTCCGCTCCGCCGCCCGGCCGGTCGAGCGGGTGTCGTTCACGGCGATGGCGGACGCGCGGCTGCTGGCCCGGCTGCGGGCGGGCCGGCCGCTGCCGTGGTCCGGGAACGTCGCCTACCTGTTCCGGGAGCAGCTCCGCGAGGCGCCGCTGCTGGTGGCGAGCAAGTGGGACCTGATGGCCGATCCGCCCCGCCTGGCCGCTTCCGCAGACGGTTCCGGCATTCCCGCCCCCGGCCAGACGGTGCTGTGTCAGGACGGACGCACGCCGGCCGGCGTCGTCCGCTGGGTCGACGCGCTCGGCGATGCCGGCCATCCGGCAACCGCCGGCGCCAGCGCCGGCGCCGGCGACCTGGGCATCGACTACGCCCGCTACGGCGCCGGCGAAACGGCGCTCGCCTGGCTCGACGCCGAGGTGCGGGTCGACGCCGCCGGCGGCGGGGCCCGCGCAGCGGCCGGCCGGTTGGTGCGGGCGGTCATCGCCGGCGTGCGCCGGGAAGCGGACGCGATCGGTCACGTGAAGTTCCTGATCCGCGACCATCTGCAGGACGTCAAGGTCAGCCACACCGCCGCTGACGAACCGCAGGACCGGGGCATCGACGCCGAGCTGCGCCGAGTCGACCGGCTCAGCGACCGCCGGCTCCACGTGGTCGTCAACGCGCGCGCCGAGATCGGCGCGCAACGCCTGCAGCGCGTCCTCGATCGCGCCGCCGCGGCGCCCGGCGGCGGCGCCGCCCTGGCGGTCATCCGCTCGGCGGCCTTCCACCCGACCCCGCCGCAACCGAGCCGGACGGCGCGCAGCTAGGCCAGAGCTAGGCTAGCTCCCGGCGATCGGCGTTCGCGCCCGGTCGCCGACTCGCTGCCGGCGCGGACGCCGGGCACGACCGCCGGGACGCCGTGCTCGCGCAGCAGGTCGCCGAACGCCGGCAACCGGCGGCCCAGGGTCTCCTTGAGGCGTTCGAGCTGGCGGTCGATCAGGCCGGCCAAGTGGTCGTACACCTCGTACGCCTGCCGGGTGGGGGCCGCATCGGCATAGGTCACCACGCTGGTCAGGGCGGCCAGCTTGTGGATCAGCTTCACCGGATGGTTGAGGTGGTTCAGCGCGCCGTCGGCGAGCGGCTCGACCAGCTCCGCCTCGATCGCCTGCAGCTCCTTCGTGAGGCCGCCGGCCGCCTCCGCCACCGCCTGCTCGCCGGGGCCGTCCTTGGCCCGGCCCGCCCACTCGTCGGCCTGCCGGCAGACGCTGCGCAGATCGCTGACCGCGTCGTTGGCCGCGGAGAGCTTGTCGCGGATGCGCATGGCAAGATCGAATTGCGCCTGCATCTCCTCCTGCGTCGCCGCGATGCGCGGGTCCTTGCGGATCTCGAACGGCTGCCGGCAGGTGTCGCCCGCCACGGTCAGGCGCGCTTCATAGCGGCCCGGCGCGGCCACGGGACCGGACGGGCGGTCGGTGCTGCCGGCGATCTGCCGGGCGCCGGGATAGCGCATGTCCCACACGAAGCGGTTCATGCCCGCCTTGACCGGCACCAGCGGCTCGTTGGCCGGCTCGTCGAGCGGCCGGTCCTTGCCGTCGGCCGCCGGCGGCTCCGGCTTCACGCTGGAAAAGCTGCAGATGTCCTTGCCGTCCGCGTCGTGGAACGCCAGGGTGACCTCGCCCTGCGGCGCCTCCTGCAGGTGGTAGTGCAGGACCACGCCGGCCCGCGGGTTGGCGCCGGCGTCGAGCAGGCGGCGTTCGAAGCCGCCGTCCGGGGTCTTGGCGACGTACAGCGCGCCCGGCATGCCGAGTCCCACCGCGTACTGCTTGCCGGACGCGGCGGTGGGGTCGAGGTCGCCGGCCATGCGCAGCGCGGGCGCCGGTTCGAACAGGCGCACCGGGGCGACCGGGCCGGCCGCCAACTGGCGCAACAGTCCCAGGCCGTCGGTGATCCAGAACGATCGGCCGTGGGTGGCGGCGATCAGGTCGTCGCCGCGGATCGCCAGATCGTGGATCGGCGCCACCGGCAGGTTGCGGTTGAACGGCAGCCATGACGCGCCGTCGTCGCAGGAGACGTACAGGCCGCGCTCGGTACCGGCGTACAGCAGCCCGGGACGCACCGGGTCCGCCCGTATCACGCGCGTGAAGTCGTCGTCCGGCAGGCCGCCGGTGATCCGCGTCCAGGTCGCGCCGTAATCGGCGGTCTTGAACAGGTAGGGCCGGTAGTCGTCGAGCTTGTAGCGGAAGGCGGCCAGATAGGCGGCGGCCGGGTCGTGCGGGGAGAGCTCGATGGTGGCGACGGTCGCCCACTCCGGCAGGCCGGGCGGGGTGATCTGCTGCCAGTCGGCGCCGCCGTCGCGGGAGAGGTGGACCAGCCCGTCGTCGGAGCCGGCCCAGAACAGCCCCTGCCGGTGCGGGGACTCGACGAAGGCGAAGATCGTGCAGTAGTGCTCGGCGCCGGTGGTGTCCTTGGTGATCGGGCCGCCGGACGGCTCCTGCTTGCTCTTGTCGTCGCGGGTCAGATCGGGGCTGATCGGCTCCCAGCTCGTGCCTTCGTCCGTTGAGCGGAACACCACGTTGCCGGCGACGTAGAGCACTTCGGGATCGTGCGGGGAGATCAGGATCGGATAGGTCCACTGGAAGCGGTACCGGAGGTCCTTCGGCCCCCACCCGCCGTACTCCTCCGGCCAGGCGGTGATGATCCTGACCTGCGCGGTCGCGTGGTCGTAGCGCAGCATCACGCCGCCGCCGCCGGGGGCGCTGCCGATGGCGCCGGAGTAGACGACGTCAGGATTGTCGGGGCGCACCTGGATGTGGCCGCTCTCCGAGCTGCCGACCGTGTAGCAGTCGCCCATGCGGATGAGGCCCTTGTCCGAGCGGCTGGGCACGCTGATGGCCGAGTTGTCCTGCTGCGTGCCGTAGACCCGGTACGGAACGCGGGTGTCGGTGGTGACGTGGTAGAACTGCGCGGTCGGCTGGTTGTAGATCGTCGACCAGGTGTCGCCGCCATTGAACGAGACGCAGGCGCCGCCGTCGTTGCCCTCGATCATGCGGCGCGGATCGGCGGGGTCGATCCACAGATCGTGATTGTCGCCGTGCGGGGTCGACACGCCGGTGAAGGTCTTGCCGGCGTCGGTCGACTTCCACGCCTGCAGGTTGAGCACCCAGACGGTGTCGGCGTCCTGCGGATCGGCGAACACGTGGTGGTAGTACCAGGGGCGCTGGCGCAGGTCGCGCTCCGCGCTCGCCACCTCCCAGGTGGCGCCGCCGTCCTCGGAACGGAACAGGGCGCCCTGCTCCGCCTCCACGATCGCCCACACCCGGCTCGGCCTGGCGGGCGAGCAGGCGATGCCGATGCGCCCCTTGATGCCCTCCGGCAGGCCCGGGTTGCCGGTCAGCTCGGCCCAGGTGTCGCCGCCGTCGATCGACTTGAAGATGCCGCTGCCGGGGCCGCCCGACTCCAGGATCCACGGCCTGCGGATCACCTGCCAGAGCGCGGCGTAGAGGACTCGCGGGTTGGTCGGGTCGATGCAGAGGTCGATGGCGCCGGTCTCGGCGTTGCGGAACAGCACCTGCTCCCAGTTCGCGCCGCCGTCGCGCGAACGGAACACGCCGCGCTGCTCGTTCGGCCCGAAGGCGTGGCCGAGCGCGGCCACGTAGACCAGATCGGGGTCGTGCGGATCGACGCGGATGCGGCCGACGTGGCGCGTGTCGGTCAGGCCGACGCGGCGCCAGGTCGCGCCGCCGTCGGTCGACCGGTAGACGCCGTCGCCGTGCGAGACGTCCACGCGGATGCACGCCTCACCGGTGCCGGCGTAGATGACGTTGGGGTCGGAGGGGGCCACGGCGATCGCGCCCACGGCGGCGGTCCCGAAGAAGCCGTCGGAGACGTTCTCCCAGTAGGCGCCGCCGTCGGTCGTCTTCCAGACGCCGCCGGCGCAGGCGCCGAAGTAGAAGGTCTGCGCGTGCGTCGGATCCCCGGCGACCGCCACCACGCGGCCGCCGCGGTGCGGACCGATGCAGCGCCACTCGATCGTGTCGAACAGTTCAGGTGCAAGGTGAGCGCGTCCCATCATCGCCGCGCATCATACGACATGGCGGCGCACCGGATACGACACGCGGCGATGGTTCACGCGGCGATGGTTCAGACGCCGATGCGCGGGTTGAAGCGGATGCGGTTCAGGCCGGCGGTCGACACCACGGCGTTGTCGGCCGGGGGCAGGTAGTGGTCGACCCAGAGCCGTTGCGCCGCGGCGCTCTCCAGTTGCAGGTGGACCAGCCAGTGCGCGGTGTCCCAGCGGCACAGGCCGGTCGCGCCCCGGCGGTAGCAGCCGTCGGCGCGCACGCGCACCTCCCGGACCGTCATGGCGCCGTCGGCGAAACTGCCGAGTGACGGCAGCAGCTCCACGGCAGTCCCTTCGAGCGCCCGCGCGTACCGCTCCACGCCGTCGATCATGAGCTCCGTGAGGTCCTCCCGCCGCTCGATGCCGCGCGGGTACGGCGCGACGATGTCGACCAGCCCTGCCCGGCCCCAGGCGCCCACGTCGATCCCGTAGCTCAGGCACCACTCCACGTCCGGGCCGGCGATCAGCGCCAGCTTGCGCCGTTGGTACCGGGCCGACGGGCCGAACCGGTCGAGCATCTCCCGTATCTCCCGGATCCACTCGGTCGTGATCTCCGCCCACACGCTGCGCAGCCGCTGGTCGCGGTCGTCGACCTCGCGCGCGTCGCCGCCGAAGCGCTCCCGGTAGCGGTCCAGCACCGGTTGCTCGTAGCGCACCAGCGGAAAGCCGCGCGCAAAGCAGAGGCACACGCCGTCGGCGCCGCGCTCCAGGCACTCGCGCATGATGCCGTTGAGCTGCCGGCGCACCTCGGGAAACGCCACGCTCAGCTTGCTGGCGTCGACCGCGCCGTCGGCCTCCACGCAGCAGTACTCGGGATGCGCGGCGTAGAAGCGGGAGCGGAACTGATGGTCCAGCGGCGGCTCGCAGGTCCAGAGCTGCACGCGCAGATAGGCGATCAGCGCCAGGTCCATGCGGTGCGCGCTGTCGATCGCCGCCTGCATCGGGTCGAGGCCCTTGGCGATCATCGCGGTGACGACGTCGTAGCTGCCCAGGTAGCCCTCCTCGCCGTCCCAGGCGTCCTGGCCGATGATGGTTCCCACCTTGGTGTCGTAGTGAACGCAGTCGGCGCCGCCCACGCCGTAGCAGCCGAAGCTCCACGGACTGCCGGCGAACGGCCGGAACACCCGCTCGACCACCTCGATGCCCGGCTCGGCGCCGCCGAACATGTTGCCGTCGTGGGTGAACATCAGCGGGCGCGGCCGCTCGGCCTGCAGCTCGCGGACGTGATCGCCGCGCACGGGAACGGCCCGCACGGAGCAGAGGCGCGCCAGCACCGGGCCATGCCCCTGCTGCGGAAAGCGGACCTGCAGCGACCGCCCGGTCAGGTCGGCGATGATCCACGGCTCCTCGACGTAGTCGGCCCAGCCGGCCGCGCGCAGGTGCTGCCAGTGCTCGTCGCCTTCGAGCCGCACCTCGATCGAGGCGGGCCCCTGCTTGACGCCGGTGGCGGCGATGCCGATCGACACCGCGTGCCAGCCGCGGCAATTGAGCGGGACCGTCAACATGGCGGCCTCCCGGTCGGACGCCTGCAGGAACCGGCCGCTGAACCGTTCGGTCTCGTAGTCGATCAGGCGCCATGCGCCGCGCTTCGGCCTGGAGATCGGGCCGAACGTGGTGGGGTCGTCGGCGATCAGGCGGTCGGTCGGCCGGGCGATCGAAAGGTCGGTGATGAGGGTCATGGGCTGTTTCCGTCCAGGGGGATCGGGCGACCGATGCGGGGCGGACGCGCCGCCCCGCATCGGCGTCCCGGTGGTGACCGGCGCGCTACGGGCGCCAGGGTTCTACGGCGCGCGCTATGGCGCCAGGGTCGTGCGGCCGGACTTGTCCGGTACCGGCTCGATGATGTGGCTGTCCATCGGCACCAGCGTCCCGGCGCGCAGCGCCAGCAGCTCCTGCAGGCCGGCGCGGTCGAGCGCGGCCAGGTAGTCGTCCCAGTCGTCGTCGACGTCGAGTCGGCCGAGAATGAAGCGTTCCTCATACTCCTGCACGACCGGATCGATCTGCGCGATCAGGGTCGCCTGCCGCTCGATCTGATCGTCGTCCAGATCGAAGACGTCGACGCGGCGCACCGCGATCTTGCCGCTGTGTTCCATCACCGCGGGCAGAGTCGGGAATTCGTGATTGAACTTCCGGAACAGCAGGAACGCCCGCTCGTACGTGCTGTAGGAGGCGTCCAGCTCCGCCGGAGTCGCCGCCCGCCGCTCGACCTGCGCGTCGCCGAACGCCGGCCACGCGATGTCTCCGCCGGCGGCCGTGTCGACCCACTTGACCCCCTCGGGCGAGGCGAGACCGGACCATGCGGCTCCATACTCGGAGTAGAAGAAATCGAGCCACTTCGCGGCCACCGCAGGCATTTCGATGTCGGCGTTGAGGCCGATGCCGAAGCCGGACACGTTGCTGGCCGGCGGGCTCACGCGCCGTGCGCCGGCGTGCGTGGGGACGCTCATGAACGCGAACCGCTCGCTCAGCTTGGCCATCACCTGCTGGCCGGGAGGCCCGAACGGATCGGCGCCCGCCGCCGCCAGCTCATCGCTGGTGATGCCGAGCAGCGTCGGCGCGTTGCCATGGAAGGAATAGCCGTGCGTGCCCTCCATGAAGGTGGACGCCTCCTCGTTGAGCGCCTTGTTCCACTCCGCGTACTGGCGGGTCGGCCACTCCTGGTCGATGGCGCCGGCCGCGTACAGTCCGGCGATGTAGCGCAGCGCGTCCCGGTAGGCGGTCTGGTGGTAGTAGTCCTCTCCCTGCGGATAGTCGTACACGCCGAACATCACGTAGAACGGCCTCCACCAGTCGCGGAACGTCATGTACGGTATGCTGTCCGGATAGCGCTCCTTGAGCGTGATCAGCGCGTCGGCGAGCTCCTCGCTGGTGGCCGGCGTCTCGATCCCTTCCCTGGCGAAGATGTCGCTTCGGTAGATGATCGCTTCCTTGATGTTCTTGTACCAGCCGCTCAGCGTCGGCGACACGAAGTAGTCGCCGTCCGCCGTGCCGTAGCGGGCCAGGAAGGTGTCGAAGTCGAACTGGTACCGTTCGATGGTGTCGACGAAGTTGGGCCGGTAGCCCTCCAGTCCCCGCAGCCCCATCAGCAGCCCTTCCTGGCCGAACTGGAGCGCCAGGTTGCCCGGCAGCCGGGCCGCCAGGTCGGGCAGATCGTCGGCGGCGGCCATCAGCGCGTAGTGCCGGGGAACGTCGTCCTCCGGGAACAGCCGCGGCTCCAGGCGCACGCCGGTGATCTTCTCCAGCTCGGCGAACATCGGCTCCTGGAAGGTCTTTTCGATGCTGTCGCTGACGATCGTGTAGGTCACGATCTGCGCGGCGGCCGGCGCCGCCAGCAGCGCCGCCAGCGCCGCGATCGGCAACAGTCGTCTCAATGTCGTTTTCATCGTCGCTCCTATGGAGGGGTCATGCGAATCGTAACGTCGATCCGCGAACGAATGCCGTCCGGCAGTCGATTCGAGTCTATTTCAGTGCTCCGATGATGACCCCCTTGGCGAAGTATCGCTGTATGAACGGATAGACCAGCAGCATCGGCACGATCGAGACGAACAGCGCCGTCCACTTCAGCTTTTCGAGCTGCAACATGATCGACATGTCGAGCAGTTCCTCGGCGAACGGGTTGTTGTTGGCGATCGACCGCTGCCGCATGACGTCCCCAAAGACCATGTCCCGCACGATGATCTGCAGCGGCATCTTGTCGATGTCGCTCAGATAGACCAGCGGCGGGAAGTACTGGTTCCAGAGGCCGATCGCGTAGAACAGGCCGATGGTGGCCAGCGCCGCCTTGGACAACGGCAGGATCACGGTGCGCAGGGTGCGGAGCACTCCCGCGCCGTCGATGCAGGCCGCTTCCTCCAGCTCCTCCGGCAGGTTCTGGAAGAAGGTGCGCAGGATGATCAGGTTCCAGACCGCGACCGCCGGCGGCAGGACCAGCGCCCACATCGTGTTGAGCAGCCCCAGCCCGCGGATCAGGAGATAGGTCGGGATCAGGCCGCCCGTGAAGTAGAGGGTGAGCACCATCATGAAGGTGATCGGCGTGCGGCCGAACAGCCGGCGCTTCGACAGCGGCCAGGCGGTGATCGCCGTCATCGCCACGCTGATCGCGGTGCCGGTGACCGTGTACAGGATCGTGTTGACGTAGCCGCCGAGGATGCGGGGATGGGTGAGCATGAACTTGTAGGAGATCAGATCGACGTCGCGCGGAAACCAGGTGATGCCCTGCACGATCGCCCGCTCGCTGCTGAGGGAGATCGACAGGACGTGCGCCAGCGGATAGATACAGGCCAAGGCGATCAGCGTCAACAGCAGGTGGTTGAGCACGTCCAGCGCCTGCCAGCGCCGCAGTCCGGCGCGCGCTACCACAGGCCGGTCCCCGCGACGCGCCGGACCACCGCGTTGGCGGCGACCAGCAGGGTGAAGTTGACGAGCGTATTGAACAGGCCGACCGCGGTGGCGAGTTCGAAATCGAGCGCCTCCTGCAGGCCGACGCGATAGATGAAGGTGCCGATGACGTCGGAGACCACCAGGTTGGTGCCGTGCTGCATGAGCAGCGCCTTCTCGAAGCCGGTGGTCAGCAGGCGGCCCATGTTGAAGATGAACAGGATGGCCGCCACCGGCACGATGCCGGGTATGGAGACGTGCCGGATGCGCTGGAGGCGGCCCGCGCCGTCGATCAGCGCCGCCTCGTACAGCTCGGGATTGATCGATGCGAGCGCGGCCAGGTAGACGATCGCCCCGAACCCGGCGTCCTGCCAGACCCCGGAGATCACGTACAGCGGCCGGAACCAGCCCGGTTCGATCATGAAGTAGATCGGGTCGACGCCGAGCAGCCCGAGCAGCCGGTTGACGCTGCCGGAGCCCGGCGACAGCATCATCCGCATGATGCCGATGACCGCCACGATCGAGATGAAGTGCGGAAGATAGGTGACCGTCTGGACGCTGCGCCGGAACGACGAGCTCGGCGTCTCGGTCAGCATGATCGCCAGCGCGATCGGCACCGGAAACGCGAATAGCACCGAATAGAGGTTGAGCAGAAAGGTATTCGCGATCAGCCGGCCGACGTTGTAGACCGAAAAGAAGCGGATGAAGTGGGCCATCCCGAACCGATCGGCCCAGGGGCTGTCGGCGATGCCCGCGCGGGGGGAGAAGTCCTTGAAGGCGATCTGCAGCCCGTAGATCGGGAGGTAGTGGAAGATGACGAAATAGGCGATGCCGGGCAGGAGCAGCGCCAGGTAGTAGCGATCGCGATAGATGCGCCGGTATACGGACGACTCCCGCAGCCTCGTAGCGCGCGTCCGCGCCGCCGCGAAAGTGCCTGCCATGACCTGCCTCCTGGTCGGGACGACCCGTCGGGCCGCCATGATACCCGGCGGGCGCCGGGCGCGACAACGCGCGGGGGCGCGGCAAACGCGCGGGCGGGCGGGGCGGCTGCGGAAGTTCGCCTCGGCGGCGAAGCTGTACGCCCATACGCCGATCGGGTAAGCTCCGGGCGCCATGCCCATGCCGCCCGTCATCGACGCCCACATCCATCTCATCCAGCCGTTCGACTCGGCCGGCCGGCCGCAGCGCTACAGCGTCCGGCGGAGCGACGGCGTCACCAACCCGACCAGCGCCGAGGACTTCATCGCTCTGATGGACGCATCGGGCATCGATCACGCGTTCTACATCAGTTGGAGTCCGGAGGACATCCCCGCGGACCTGTCGAACAAGGGGATCGATCCGGAGACGGTACGGGAGACGATGAACGTCACGTACCCGCTCGACGTCATGCGGCGTTGCGGAGAGCGGTTCTACTGGTTTCCCTGCCATCTGGGACCGGCGGTGCCGGACCACATGGCGCGGGCGCGCGGGAATCTGGAGGCCGGCGCGGCCGGACTCAAGCTGGTCACCTCCTTCTGGGGCGAGCTGCCGGACGATCCTCGCTGCCGGCGGATCATCGCCCTGGCGGCCGAGCACGAGGCGCCGGTCATCATCGATACCTCCTACTGGTACCTGGGGAAGGACGATCCCGCCCCGCCGGAGACGATACCGCCGGGACACCGGGA
The DNA here is from genome assembly GCA_965203515.1 of Spirochaetia bacterium. Taxonomy (GTDB): domain Bacteria; phylum Spirochaetota; class Spirochaetia; order SZUA-6; family Bin103; genus CATQHW01. Next base: position 509,673 of record OZ241907.1, on the reverse strand, counting down.
GGTGACGGCCCGCGTGCGCGACTGGGAGGACTACGCCGGCCATCTGCGCCGGACGTTCGATGCCTTTCCGTCGATCAACTTCCAGCTCGCGCACGCCGGCGCGCGCACCTTCACGCCCGAGCACGCGGCCGAAGCCGGCGCCCTGATCCGCGAGTACCCGCACGTCTACGCGGACCTGGGAGCGCTGGAACCCCGCTCCCCGGCGCTGGAGGCTCTGGTCGAGGCGGCCGGCCCGGATCGGGTCATGTTCGGCACCGACTGGCCCCACTTCGCGCAGGGCGAGGAGATGGCCGCGCGGATCGCCGCCGTGCGGGCGCACGGCCGGTTCAGCCGCGAGACGGCCGGCCGCATCCTCGGCGGCAACGCCGTCGACTTCGTGAAGGGCCGCCCGCCGGGGCTGATCCCGCGGCGATGAGCCTGACGGCGCAAGCGGAAGCGCTGCACCGGTCCTCGCCGGTGTTCGTCGGTCACGACCATTACTGCGACGAGCGGCATCTGCTCGCCATGCACCGCGCCGGCCTGGCCGGCAAGGTGACCCTGGCCTCCGTGGACGCTCGGATCTGGGCGGATGCGGAGGACCGGGAACGGTCCCTGCACGAGTACACCGGCTTCACCGAGCCGGCGTGGCAGGAGATGAAGCGTATCCGGGCGATCGTCGACGCCCACCCGGAAGCGCTGCTGCTGGCCCGGAGCGCCGGCGATATCGCCCGCGCCCACGAAACGGGGCGGTCGGCCGTGCTGTTGGGCTTCGAGGGGGGCAAGCCGATCGAACGGGACCTGGGGCTGCTGCACGAAGCCCACGGACTGGGACTGCGCGTGATGCAGCTCACCTGGGCCGGCGGCAACGACATCTGCGACCGGCGCGACCCTCCCGCGTGCGAAGGGCTCACCGACTTCGGCCGGGAAGCGGTGCGGGAGATGAACCGCATCGGCGTCCTGATCGACCCGGGACACTGCAGCAGGAAGACGTTCTTTCAGGTGACCGAGCTCAGCTCCCGGCCGGTCGCATTTCTGCACGGGGCTCCGCGCGGGGCGATTCCGGGCGCGGGCGACCTGGACGACGATCAGCTCCGGGCGATCGCCGCGACCGGCGGGGTGATCGGCCTCCATTTCTTCAGTCACTACCTGCATCCCACCCGCATCGCGACGGCCGCCGATCTGGTCACCCACGTCGAGTATCTGGTCGGCGCGGTCGGCGTCGACCGGGTCGCGCTCGGCTGCGACTACCTCGATCTCAGCGACGACTTTCGCCGCGCCCACGGCCTGCCGGCGAGCGGCTATCTCGGCATCCCGGAGGAACTCGGCAGCTACGACCGGCTGATCAACGTCACTCGCGAGCTCTGCCGGCGCGGCTTCCGCGACGAGGATATCCGCATGATCCTGGGCGGCAACCTGCTCCGGCTCTTCCGCTCCGTGATCGGCGACTGACGTGCCCTGCAAACCGGTCGATGGGTAACGCCGCGCGCCGGGCCGCGCTCGCCCTGGCGGCGCTGCTGACGGCCGGCCAGGGCGCCGCCTCCCCCGGCGGCGGGCCGCAGGTGGAGTGGGTGCGCGGCTACGGCGGGGCGGAGACCGAGGAGCATCCGCACGCTGCGGCGCAGACCGCCGACGGCGGCTACGTGATCGTCGGGGAATCCTCCGGCGACGCAGGCACCCGCATCTTCGTGGTGCGCACCGACGAGCGCGGCGCCCTCCGGTTCGCGCGGTCCTACGGAGCGGGGCGCTTCAACCTCGGCAACTTCGTGCTGCAGGAAGCGGGCGGCAGCTTGCTGGTCGCCGGCTCCTGGGACGCCGGCTCCCGGGAGGCCGGGACCGGCGCCGTGCGGGAGGAACGCGTGCTGCTGCGGCTCGGCCCCGACGGCGAGGTCGCGGCGCGGCGCACCTACCCCGCCGCCGGGCGCGGCGCCATCGAGGGCATCACGCTGAACCCGGACGGCACCATCGTCGCGGTCGGCTACCGCGGCGCCGCGCAGGACGAGCTGGCCACGTTCCTGGTCGACACCGGGCGCGGGTTCATCATGAAGCTGGACGCCGACCTGAACGCGATCTGGGAGCGCGCCGCCCCCGCCGGGTTCTTCCAGCCGTTCCGGGTGTTGCCGCGCACCGACGCGCCCGGCTACGCCGTGTTCGGCGCCTGCCGCGGGCGCGCCGGGCAGACGGCGTTCTGCCTCGGCTTCAGCGATCCCGACGGGGCCATGGCCGCGCCGATCTCCTACGGCACCGGTACGTCGCACCCCTTCGACTTCGATGCCGCGCCGGCCGGCGGCTTCATCCTCGCCGGGCATCGGGCGGCCTGCCCCGGCGGCTGCTGGGACGGCTGGCTGGTGCGCGTCGACGCGACGGGCCGCGAACTCTGGAACGTGTCGTTCGGCCAGCCGAACGGCGGCGCGCCGGAGCGGATGTTCGAGGAGTGCTACGGCGTGCGGTCGGCGCCGGGCGGCGGCTTCATCACCGCCTGCGGCAGCGGCGTCGAGCCCGGCAACGAGGCGCGGCCCGACGATCCGCTCAACACCTGGCGGGCCTACGTGGTGCGGGTGACCGAGGCCGGGGCGGTACGGTGGCAGGCGAGCTACGGATCACCGCACGCCAACAACGCCGCCGAGTTCGTGCTGCCGGCGCGCGGCGGCGGCTTCGCGGTGTTCGCCGACTCCGACCAGCACGGCCCGGGCTGGGGGAACTTCGCGCTCTTCAAGCTGGCCGGCGACCCGCCGTAGCTCCTGCCTCACCGCTGGTCGTGCGCGCGCAGCCGGCGGCAGACCGCCGCCGCCGATTCCTCCGGCGACAGGTCCGGCGGCAGCGCCAGATCGGCATGCACGCCGTGTCGGTCGGCGCCCACGCTGATCACCAGCATCTCGTTCGGCTGATTGAGTATCCGCAGCGTCTCCGCTTCATAGCCGTCGATGTCGGCCACCGTGGTGAGCACGATCTGTCCCGAATCGGTCAGAAAGTGAGCGATCTCGCCGAGATGGCGGATGTTCTCGTCGCGCGTCTCGCCGCTGGACGACTGGTGCTCGCGCGCGATGTCGGCGTCGAGTCCGCCGGCGAGATTGGAGAGCCCGAAGTAATAGACGTTGACCCCGCCCTCGAACAGCTCACGCTCCACGTCCCGGGCGACCCTCACCAGCAACGGGTGGATGGAGCCGGTGAGCACGATCAGACACGGGCGCTGGCCGGCGCGCCTGGCCCGCTCGCCGCCGGTGACGGCGCCGTCGACCCAGGCGTAATAGCGGCGCCTGACGTGCTCGCGCAGCGACTCGCTCAGGTCCGACACGAACCGGGTGATGATGCCGCCGCCGGCGATCTCGTACTGATCGACCAGCACGAACCGGCCGGTCGCGACCAGCTCGGCATCCAGGCCCAGATCGAAGGCGATCGGCTTGTGGGTCTCCAGCACGCATTCCGCGACCTCGTGGCGGCCGACGTGCTGCTTGGCCCCGGTGCGCTCCAGGGTGTCCGCGTCGAGCACCTGCACGATCTCCTTCACGTGCACGGTCACCCGCGTGGTGGCCAGCTTGAGCAGATAGCGACGGCCGCGCACCAGCGGGTTGCGGTCGAGCCAGAACAGGTTGGCGCGAAAGGTGGTGCCGACCCGGGGCATCGCCTCGCCCACCCGATACATCATCTCCCCCGGCCGCACGTACAGCTCCTCGGTCAGGGTGATGCCGGTGGCGGAGCCGGCCGCCGCCTCGCGCGCCGGCGGAACGTTGAACCCCTCGATGCTGCGCACGCGCGACCGTTTGCGCGACGGGAGAAACTCCACCTCGTCGCCGACCGCCACCCGCCCCGCGGTGATGGTGCCGGCGATGATGCGCGCGTCGTCGCCGCGCACCGGAAACTTGTAGACGTCCTGCACCGGCAGCCGCAGCGCGTGCCCGGTCTCGGGGCCGGCGCTGTCCAGGGCGTCGATCCGCTCGAGCAAGGGCCGGCCGCCGTACCACGGGGTGCGCGGCGAGGCGGTCACCAAGTTGTCGCCGAAGCGCCCGCTCACCGGGATGAAGGCGACCGGCGCGACCTGCACCTCCGCCAGAAACGCCGCGTACTCCTCGCGAATGGCGGTGAAGACCTCCTCGTCGAAGTCGACCAGGTCCATCTTGTTGACCGCCACGACGATCTGCCGGATGCCGAGCATGGCGGCCATGAACCCGTGCCGGCGCGAGTTCTCGCGCACCCCTTCGCGGGCGTCGATCACCAGGATGGCGGCCTCGGCGCGGGCGGCTCCGGAGATCATGTTCTTGAGGAACTCCAGGTGCCCGGGCGCGTCGATGATGATGTAGTGCCGCCGCGGCGAGCGGAAGAAGACCCGCGCGGCGTCGATCGTGATGCCCTGCGCCTGTTCGTCGCGGAGCGCGTCGATCAGAAACGCGTACTCGAACGGCTTGCCGGCACGCTCGCAGTTGCGCCGCACCTGCTCGATCCGGCCGTGCGGAAGGACGCCGGTGTCGTGCAGCAGGCGCCCCACCACCGTGCTCTTGCCGTGGTCGACGTGGCCGACGATGACGACGTTCATGGCGGCCTGGGGGCCGCCCATCACATGTACCCCTCGCGGCGCAACGTTTCGAGCGTGCCGTCGCCCTCCTTGTCCTGCTCGCGGCCGGACCGCTCGGCGACGTGCGAGAACTTCCCGGTGCGGAGCTCGTCGACGATTTCGGCCACGTTCGACGCGGTCGACTCGACCGGTAGTGTGCAGGGATAGCAGCCGAGCGAGCGGTAGCGGGTACCGTCGCCCTGATCGAAGTAGAGCGGCACGACCGGTATCCGCTCCGCGTCGATGTACTCCCAGATGTTGAGCTCGGTCCAGTCGAGCAGCGGATGGACGCGGACGTGGGTGCCGGGCGCGAAATCGGTCTTGAACTGGTTCCACAGCTCCGGCGGCTGGCCGCCGACGTCCCAGTCGCTGTGATGGTCGCGCGGCGAGAAGTACCGCTCCTTGGAGCGGCTGCCCTCTTCGTCCGCGCGCGCGCCCACGATCACCCCGGTGTACGGTTCGGTGTTCGCGTCCACGACGTAGCGGTCCTGATCGTGATCGAACCGATAGCGCGGCCAGGCGCCGGAGAGCGTATTGACCAGCGCGTCGGTCTTGAGCGCCTTGCAGCATTCGATGCGCGACAACGCGCCCGCCGGAAAGGTCCGCCGGGCATCCAGGGCGGCGCGGTTCTCGCCGTAGATCAGGTTGAGCCGCCACGAGCGCACCAGCCGGTCGCGGTAGGCGATCATCTCCGGGATCTTGAACGAGGTGTCGACGTGGACCAGCGGGAACGGCACCTCGCCGAAGAACGCCTTGCGGGTCAGCCACAGCAGCACGGTACTGTCCTTGCCGATCGACCACAGCATGCAGAGGCGGGAGAACTCGCGGTACGCCTCGCGCAGGATGTAGACGCTCTGCGCCTCCAGGCGCTCGAGCGCGGTCACGGGCCGCCCGCCGGCGGATGCAGCCCGCACTCCTTGACCGCGTCCCGCTCCCACCACCAGCGGCCGGCGCGCGGGTCCTCTCCCGGTTCGACCGCCCGCGTGCAGGGGGCGCAGCCGATGCTGGCGAAGCCGCGGTCGTGCAGGGCGTTGCACGGCACGCGATGGGCGCGCAGGTAGTCCCACACCCGATCCTGCGTCCAGTCCGCCAGCGGATTGGCCTTGATCGCGCCGTGCGCGGCGTCCCATTCCACGAACGGCGTGCGCGCGCGCGCCGGGCTCTGCTCGCGCCGCAGCCCGGTGATCCACGCCGTTGCGCTCCGCAGCGCGCGGCGCAGCGGTTCCACCTTGCGGACCGAGCAGCAGCGCTGCCGGGCCTCGACGCTGGCGTAGAAGAGGTTGGGACCGGCGTCGCGCACCATCTCCTGCACCGCCTCGGCGGCCGGAAACAGCACTTCGTAGCGCATTCGGTACCGGCTCATCATGCGCGCCATCAGGTCGTAGGTCTCCTGGTGCAGGCGTCCGGTGTCGAGCACGAAGATCACCGCCTGCGGGTCGATGGCCAGCAGCATGTGGCTGAGCGCCTGATCCTCCGCGCCCAGCGACGACGCCAGCTTCACCGCGCGGCCGTGGCGATCCACCAGAGCGCGCAGCAGCGCCTGGGGACCGCCGGCGGCGACGGCGTTCAGACGTTCGATCTCCGCGCTGCCCGCCCGCATCGGTCCTCTCTCTTGCATCGGCTCCGGTCGATCGTCATCCCGCATGGCGCCGGGCCGCCGCCCGGGCCGCCGAGGCGCGGCCTCAGGTCACTGCTCCTGCGGGAGTGGCGGCGGTATAGCACGGTTCGGCGGTGCGGTTCCAGGGCGCGCCGTCCCGTGCGCGGCCGTTCCGGCGAGCGGCCGGCAGCGACCCGGGGTTGCGGCGGCGCGGCCGGCCGGCGGCCGGTTTGATCGGCCCGCGAACCTGTGCTATGAACAGCGTCTCGGCGGGGTACGACCAAAACATGAGCCGGCGGAGTCAGCTTGCCAGCGCGGCGCCATCGACGGCCCTGGCCGCTCCCGCGCATGCCGCCGGCCGCCGCCGAAGGCTCCGCACGCGGGTGCGCCGCCACGCGCTGCTGTACGCCATGATCGCGCCGGCGGTGCTGGGCTTCCTGATCTTCAAGTACGTCCCGGCGATCGGCGCGGTGACCATCCCGTTCACCCGCTACAGCATCGTCGACGGCTTCTTCGGGTCGGACTGGGTCGGGCTGAAGTGGTTCACCTCCTTCCTCACCGGCGCGTTCTTTCCGCGTCTGCTCGGGAACACCTTCATGCTCGGCTTTCTGGGGCTGGTGATCGGCTTCCCGATGCCGATCCTGCTGGCGCTGTCGCTCAACGAGATACGGAGCCAGCCGTTCAAGCGGTTCGCGCAGACCGTCACCTACCTGCCGCACTTCATCTCCGTGGTCGTGGTGGTCGGCCTGATGTACGCCTGGTTCTCCTACGACGGGTACGTCAACGACTTCCTGGCCCTCCTCTCCCTGGGTCCCATCGACTTTCTGGGCGACCCGCGCTGGTTCCGGCCGCTGTACGTCGGCTCCGGCGTCTGGCAGGGGGTCGGCTGGGGATCGATCCTCTACCTGGCGGCGCTCGGCGGGGTCAATCCGGAGCTGTACGAGGCCGCCTGGCTGGACGGGGCCAACCGGGTCCGCCGCGCCTGGCACGTGACGCTGCCGGGCATCGCCCCCACGATCACGATCCTGCTGATCCTGGGCATGCAGAACATCGTCGAGGTCGGCTTCGACAAGGCGTTCCTGATGCAGAACCCGGCGATCATGAGCACCGCCGACGTGTTCGCGACCTACATCTACCGGCGCGGCATCATCGGCCTGGACTACTCGTTCGCGGCGGCCGTCGGCCTGTTCAACTCGGTCGTGGGGCTGCTGCTGGTGCTGGGCGCCAACTACCTGAGCCGCCTGGCAAGCGAGCACAGCCTGTGGTGACGGCGCCGGCGGCGCCGGCCTCGTTCCGGGGATCCGGGTGATCCGGTACAAGGCGACGCCGGGGTCACTGGCGTTCGACGTCGCGAACCACGCGGCGATCGTCGTGCTGATGGCCTCCATGGTCTATCCGTTCGTGTTCGTGATCGCCGTGTCGGTGAGCGACTTCGAGGCGATCACCTTCAATCAGGTCAAGCTGCTGCCGGTCGGCCCGCTGCAGACCACGGCGTACGACGTCCTGCTGGGCGCCACCGACATCCTGCGGAGCTACCTCAACAGCGTCATCTACGCGGCCGGCACGGTGGCGATCACGCTGATCGTCACCAGCATGGCCGCCTACGTGCTGGAGCAGCGCACCCTGCCGTTCCGCAAGGCGCTGATCCTGTTCGTCGTGTTGACCATGTTCCTGCCGGGGTTCTTCATCCCGACGTTCCTGCTGGTCAACCGGCTCGGACTGGTCGACACCCGCCTGATCGTCATGCTGCTGCCCAGCTTCGGCGCCTGGTACATCCTGGTGATGCGCGCCAACATCCGCACGGTCATAACGCGCGAGCTGCAGGAGGCGGCGCTGATCGACGGCGCCAACCACCTGCAGGTCTACTGCTCGCTCGTGCTGCCGCTCATCAAGCCGATCATGGCCACCATCGGCCTGTTCACGGCCGTGGCGAGCTGGAACAACTTCTTCCTGCCGCTGATCTACTTGCACGACCGCGACAAGCACCCGCTCACCCTCATCCTGCGGCGCATCCTGCTGGAAGGCGAGATCGGCCGGTACAGCCAGGGCAGCATGGCGCAGCTCTGGGAGGACCAGGGCGTGCCGGGGTACGTGGGGGTCGGCTTCTTCAAGGCGTTCAAGTTCGCGGCGGTGGTGGTCACCGTCTGGCCGATCATCGCCGTCTACCCGTTCCTGCAGAGGTACTTCGTGAAGGGGATCCTGGTCGGGTCGGTCAAGGACTGAGCCGAATCGTTGACACCGCCGCCGATAACGCCGAGGCTCGGCGTTTCATTCACCCGCGCAGCAGCGCACAGGGAGGCTCGCAATGAAGACATCTACGCTGATCGCCGCCGCGGCGATCCTGGCCCTGGCCGCGACGCCGGTCTTCGGAGCCGGTGAGGAGGAAGGCGCCTCGGCCGGTCCGCCCACCATGCAGATCTACGCGAACTACTGGGACCGCAATCCGAGCTGGTCGCCGGAGACCTTCGTCGTCAGGAAGTTCGCGGAGGTCGCCGGCGCCGACCTGGAGCTGGTCACCGGCGACGCGCAAAAGCTCAAGACCCTGGTCGCGAGCGGCGACCTGCCGGACACGATGTGGGGCGGGTTCAACCGCCTGGAGGCGATGGACTTCGGCGTCCGGGGGGCGCTGTACCCGATCGACACGCTGTTCGACATGATGCCCAACCTGGCGGTATGGCGGGACCGGTACCCGGAGTACGACGGCGCCATGACCGCCCCCGACGGGCACCAGTATTCGACCGCGTCGGTCGTCGAGTTCACCCAGCTGCGCCGGGCGCCGTCGATCTCGCCGCGCGTGCGCGACCTGGGCGTCGACCCGCACGCGGACATCCGCACCATGCAGGATCTGCTGAACGTGCTGGGTCGGTTCAAGGCGGAGTGGCCGGAGAACTTTCCATGGGTCACCCGCCGCGGGATTCGGGACGGCTACCACGTGATGTTCGGCACCAACCACTCCATCTACCTCAATCCGCAGACCGACCGTTGGACCTACGGCGAGCTGGAGGAGAACTACCGCGGCATGATCGACATCCTGCGGCAGGCGTGGGCGGACGGGCTCATGCATCCCGACTTCATGTCCATGACCGAGGACCCGTGGCGTGAGATCATGTCGCAGGACAAGGCGTACTTCACGACCGGTCCGTACAGCCAGATCTCCTGGCAGGCGACCGACCGCGCGGACCCCGACACCTGGTGGATCCCGATCCTGGCGCCGGAGTTCGACGGTACGCGCTACTGGTCGACGATCCAGAATCCGCGCGTGCTGGACAACAGCCTGTGGCATCTGAGCGCCGGCACCGAGGTCGCCGAGCACGCGGCGCGGCTCATCGACTGGCTCTACGGCGACGAGGGCGTCTACTACATCTACTTCGGCGAGGTCGGCGTGACCAGCGAGCTCGACGATCTGGGCTACGGCTACTACGAGCACTTCCCGGAAGGCGAGCGGGTCGCCTGGATGTGGGAGCAGGGCTTCCACTTCTTCCGCTACAACGTCGTCCACTCCCTGTGGGAGCTCAACCCGTCCAAGGCCGGCAGCGCCGCGGAGAAGGTGTTCACCGACGAGGTGGCCGACTTCTACATCGGCAACGACTCGGTCCGGTCGCCGGAGCCGGTGCTCACCTTCACCCAGGACGAGCTGGACCGGATCAAGCAGATCAGGGCCGACGCCGACGCCTTCGCCCTGGAGGGGGCCGCCGGCTTCATCCGCGGCAGCCGGCCGATGAGCGAATGGGGCGACTTCGTGAGCCGATTGGAGCGCATCGGCGTCAGGGAGCTCGAAGCGATCCACAACGCCGCCTACGAGCGGCTGAAGGAGCTCCTGTAGCCGCGCGGCGCTTCCTGACGCGGGCCGCCGGACGGCAGCGCCGGTCGGCGGCCCGGTCGGCGGCTCGACCGGCGGCGCCGGACGCGCATCCGGTCGGCTGCGGGCGGTCGGTGGACAGCGCGCCCGCCCGGCCGCTATACTGTCGGCCCGGCCGCGCTTCAGCGGCTGAGCAGAATCCCGCAGAACCTTGAGGAGGCGAGAGATACAATGAAAGGACGTTTGAGGTACGCCGCGCTGATCGCGGCGCTGGCCGTGCCCTGGGCGGCGATCGGCCAGTACTCGGAGTCGCCGATGCTGGCGGCGATGGTAGCGGCAGGAGACCTGCCGCCGGTGGAGGAGCGTCTGCCGGACGATCCCTACGTCAACGCCGACGCGCCGGAGATCGGCACCTACACGACCACGGTGATGACGCTGCCGCACGAGTCCGATCTCGACCTGCCGGTCAACTACTGGGTCACCGGGCAGTACGCCCGCAGCGTGCTCCACTGGCAGGAGCAGCTCGTGCAGTGGAAGGTCGACGAGACGATCGGCAATCCGGCCGGCATCCACCCCGGAATCAGCATCGAGCCGAACCTGGCCGAGAGCTGGGAGATCTCCGATGACGGCAGGGAGGTGACCTTCCACCTGCGCAAGGGCGTGAAGTGGTCGGACGGCATGCCGTTCACGGTCGACGACATCATGTTCACCTGGAACGACGTGGTGCGCGGCGGGATGATCGCCAGCACCCAGATCCCGAACATCGAGGGGTTCCACTTCGCCGAAGGCGGCCGTCTGGCCGGCGCCGGCGGGGTCCCGGAGTTCGAGAAGATCGACACGTACACCTTCAAGGTGAAGATGAAGAACTCGTTCCCGGAGATCGTCCCGATGTTCTTCTCGCCGGCGATCTGGCCGTCGGTCTCCATCCCCTGGCTGCCCAAGCACCAGATGGAGAAGCTGCATCCCAAGTACAACTCGGACGCCACCATGGAGGACTGGAACTCGGCCCGCTTTCCGCGTGACCGCCCGCCGGTGCTCAGCGCGTTTCAGCCCACCGGCGTGGTCGGCGACAAGCTGATCTTCGAGCGCAACCCCTACTACTGGAAGGTCGACAGCGCCGGACAGCAGTTGCCCTACTTCGACACCGTGGTGATGAAGTACCAGACCAACGGTTCCGAGATCGCGCTGGGACTGGCGTCCAACGAGCTGTGGGGCGACTTCACCAAGGCCAGCACCCAGGAAGCGGGCGTCATCCGCCAGAACGAGCAGCGGGGCAACTATTCGCTGCTGCCGCTGAGCAAGGTAGGCATCTACCAGGGCCTGCGCATCAATCTCGATACCCCGGACGACAGTCTGCGGGCGCTGTTTCAGAATCCCGACTTCGTCATGGCGCTGAGCATGGGCCTGGATACCGACGCCATGGGCATGCACACCTGCATCGTCTGTCCCGCCCACAAGCCGCTCCATTCGCCGGCCATGCTGGCAGCCTATCCGCAGTACGCGGACAGCTACGTGGAGACCTTCGACCGCGACGCCGCGCTGGCGGCGTTCGACGATCTGGGCCTCATGGACAGCAACGGCGACGGCTACCGCGAGTATCCGGCCGGGTCGCCCCGCGCGGGCCAGAACATCGGCTGGATGATCGTCGCGCCGTCCCACGACTGGATGCGCGTCCGCTGGATCGAGGGCGCCGGTGAGCAGTTCAACCAGATGGGCTTCCAGGTGGCGGTCAACCCCATGAACGAGGTGGTGATGAACGAAACCCTGGTCGTGCCCGGCGAGTACGAGATGCGCGGCAACAGTTCGTTCCTGTGGGGCGGCTGGACCGACCAGGCCGGCTTCGAGTCGACGCTGCGCAACGGCGGCGGGCTGTTGCCCGAAAACGACGGCGACCCCAACCCGATGCTGCCGCGCACCCGGTCGATGGAGCTGTTCGACTGGCAGGTCGAAGGCATGGAGATCCGCGACGCCTACTTCGCCGGCGACCTGGACATGGAGACGGCGATGGACATGTTCGTCGCCTGGGGCGCAGCCAACGCGCCGCGGCAGGCGTTCGCCCGCGGCGGCGTGACCGAGACCGTGGTCGTGGACAACACGCTCGGCAACGTTCCGTACTTCTACGTGCCGGAGCTCAGAACCGGCGGCATCATGCGGCAGAGCTGGGATCAATACATAGCGATGCGCATGTGGCAGTGGTTCGAGATGTGATCGGCCGGCGCAAGCCAGGCTGAATCGACCGGCGGTGGGGGCCGCGCGCCCCCACCGCCCCTGAAACACCCGCTCCTGAAACATCATGGCGCTTTACATCGCCCGGCGGCTGCTCTACATGCTGCCGGTGACCGTGGTGCTGTCGTTCGTCTGCTTCCTGGTGATCGATCTGGCGCCGGGCGACTTCGTCAGCGTCTACGAGACGAGCATCCGTTCCAACCTGAACCTCACGGAGCAGGAGAAGCAGGTCCAGCTAGAGGCGCTGGGGGAACTGCGGGTGCAGTACGGGCTCGACCGCCCGGTGCTGGTGCGCTACGCCGCCTGGGTCTTCAACATCGTCACCCGCGGCGACTTTGGCTATTCGTTCCAGGTGGCGCGGCCGGTCCATACGCTGATCCTGGAGCGCCTGGGCTGGACCGTGCTCCTGAGCCTGCTCGGCCTGATGGTGGGCCTTACCGCCAGCTTCACGCTGGGCATCTACTCCGCCCGCCATCAGTACTCGCTGTTCGACTACGTTACCAACGTCATGGCCTTTCTGGGGATGGCGACGCCCGGATTCTTCCTGGCGCTCATCTTCATGACGGTCATGGTGTTCGTGTTCAACGAGCACGTGGGCGGCCTGTTCTCGTCCGACTACGTCAACGCCCCGTGGAGTTGGGGCAAGCTGATCGATCTGCTGAAGCATCTCAGCATACCGCTGGCCGTCGGGCTGATAACCGGCGCCGGCGCCGGCCTGCGCATCATCCGCGGCAACCTGCTGGACAAGCTCAACCAGCCCTACGTGCAGACCGCGCGCGCCAAGGGCCTGCCGGAGAACCTGGTCGTGTACCGCCACGCGCTCCGGAACGCCCTGCATCCGTGGGTGATGGGCATGAGCAACACCCTGTCGGAGTTGATCAGCGGCGACACGATCCTGAGCATCGTATTGGGACTGCCGACCGTCGGCTTCATGTTCTACGACGCCCTGACCCATCAGGACAGCTACGTGGCCGGCACCTTCCTGCTGATGGCAACGCTGCTGCTGCAGGCGGGCACCCTGCTGGCCGACATCGTGCTGGCGTGGCTCGACCCCACGGTCCGATTCGAGTAGATGCAGGGCACCGTTCGGGAACCGCCGGCCAAGACGCCGGAGCCGCCGACGGCGGAGCCGCGTTCGCGGCGCGCGCGGCGGGTGACCGGCCGCACTCTGGCGTGGCGGAAGTTCCGCCAGCACAAGCTGGCGCTGGTCGCGCTGGCGTTCCTGATGCTCAGCTACGCGGTCTACATCTTCGCCGACTTCTTCGCGCCCTATCCGCCTGCGGAATCGTCGCCGCGCGTCTACATGCGGCCGCAGCCGATCCAGTTCTTCGATCAGGAGGGCCGACTTCGGCGCCCGTTCGTGTACGCGATGCAGCAGACCTTCAACCAGGACTTCCAGATCGTCTATACGCGGGATGAATCGACCCGCTACCCGATCCGCTTCTTCGTGCGACGCCCGCGCGCCCAATTCGGACCGGGGGCGCAGCGCCTGCGCACCAAGCTGTTCGGCGTCGAGGGAGCCGACGCCTACGTCAACCTGCTGGGCACCGACTATCGAGGGCGGGACATGCTGAGCCGCATCATCCACGGCGGGCGCATCACCCTGAGCGTGGGCGTGTTCGGCGTAGCCCTGAGCACCCTGCTCGGCGTGATCATCGGCACCATCTCCGGGTACTACGGCGGCCGCATCGACATGCTCATCCAGCGCCTGATCGAGATGATCAGCTCCATCCCCACGCTGCCGCTGTGGCTGGCGCTGGCCGCCATCCTGCCCCGGGACTGGCCCTCCACCTGGGTCTTCTTCGGCATCGTGACGGTGCTGGCGCTGATCGGCTGGACCGGGCTGGCGCGCCAGATTCGCGGCATGGTGCTGAGCATCCGCGAACGCGATTACATCCGCGCCTCCGTCGCCGGCGGCGCCGGCGCCCGCTTCATCATGGGCAAGCACGTGATCCCCAACGTGATGAGCCACCTGATCGTGGTCAGCACCATCGCTCTGCCGGGGATGATCCTGGGCGAGAGCGCGATCAGCTTCCTGGGCCTGGGGATCAAGCCGCCGATGACCAGTTGGGGACTGCTGATTCAGGAGGCGCAGAACCTCAACGCCATCCTGTTGTCATCCTGGATCATGTTGCCGGGGCTGGCGATCATCCTGACCGTGGCCGCCTTCAACTTCCTGGGAGACGGGCTGCGGGATGCCGCGGACCCCTACAACTGATGGCTGACGCGGCGCTGCTCAAGGTGGAGGACCTGCACGTGGAGTTCAGCACCCATCTCGGCATCGTGCGCGCCGTACGCGGGGTCGACTTCACCGTCGACCGGGGCGAGACCGTGGGCGTGGTGGGCGAGAGCGGCTGCGGCAAGAGCGTGACGGCGCTGTCGATCATGCGCCTGGAGGCGCGGCCCTACGGGCGCATCAGCGCGGGTCACATCTGGCTCCACGACGAGCGCGGCGAGGCGACCGACGTCACCACCCTGGGCTTCGACAGCCGCAAGATGCGCGCCATCCGCGGCGGCGACGTGACCATGGTGTTCCAGGAGCCGATGACATCGCTCAATCCGTCCTATCCCGTCGGCTTCCAGATCATGGAGACGATCCTGCACCACCAAGCGGTCTCCAAGCCGCGCGCGCGGGAGCTGGCGGTGGAGGCGTTGCGCGGGGTCAACATGCCGGACCCCGGCGACGTGGTCGACCGCTACCCGCATCAATTGAGCGGCGGCATGCGCCAGCGGGTGATGTTGGCGATGGCGATGGTCTGCAACCCGCGCCTGCTGATCGCCGACGAGCCGACTACGGCGCTCGACGTCACGGTCCAGGCGCAGATCCTGCACGTGGTGGAACAGGGCCGCGACAAGTTGGGGATGGCGATTCTGTGGATCACCCACGACCTGGGCGTGGTGGGCGAGCTGTGCGACCGCGTGCTGGTGATGTATCTGGGGCAGGTGGTCGAAGACGCGCCGGTAGCGGCGATCTTCGAGGAGCCGAAGCATCCCTATACGCAGGGCCTGCTGGCGTGCTCGTTCATCATCGGCGAAAGCGCCGGCCAGGATATCGATCCGATAGCCGGCAGCGTTCCCGGGCCGTTCGAACCGGTCACCGGCTGCCCCTATGCGGCGCGCTGCCCGCAGGCGTGGGAACGGTGCCGGGAAGCGCCGCCGCTGGTGAGGCACGGCCGAAGCGCGGTGCGCTGCTGGCTCTATGCCTGAATCGACGGCCGCGCCGACCCTGCTCGAGACGCAGGACCTGCGTACCTGGTTTCCGATCAAGCGGGGATTCCTGCAGCGCGTGGTGGGCCAGATCAAGGCGGTCGACGGCGTCGGCCTGACCATCCGCCGGGGCGAGACGCTCGGCCTGGTGGGTGAGAGCGGCTGCGGCAAGAGCACCCTGGGACGCACGCTCATTCGACTGGAACGGGCAACCGGCGGGAGCGTGCGCTACCGCGTCGACGGCTCGATGGTCGACCTGCTGACCCTGCCGCGCGAGCGCATGTTCGAGATGCGGCGCCGGGTGCAGATGATCTTCCAGGATCCGTTCTCATCGTTGAACCCGCGCATGCCGGTGGGCGAGGTGGTGGGCGAGTATCTGCTGATTCACAAGCTCGCCAACCGCCAGCAGCGCATCGAGTCGCTGCTGGAAGCGGTAGGCATGAGCAGCGACTACCTGTACCGCTACCCGCACGAGTTCTCCGGCGGCCAGCGGCAACGGATCGGCATCGCCCGGGCGCTGAGCCTGGAGCCGGAGTTCGTGGTGTGCGACGAGCCGGTCTCCGCGCTCGACGTCTCGGTCCAGGCGCAGATCATCCGCCTGCTGCGCAACCTGCAGCAGGAGCTGGGGCTCACCTTCCTGTTCATCTCCCACGACCTGACGGTCGTGCATCACCTCAGCGACCGGGTGGCGGTGATGTACGTCGGCAAGCTGGTCGAGTACGGCCCGGCCCAGAGCCTCTACCGGCGCCCCCGCCACCCGTACAGCGAGGCGCTGCTGGCGGCCATCCCGCGCTACCGGCCGGCGGCGGCCGCCCAGGAACGGGTGCTGCTGGAGGGGGACGTGCCGTCGCCCGCCAACCCGGCGCCGGGCTGCCGCTTTCACCCGCGTTGCCGCTACGCGGAGAGCATCTGCCGGCGGGAGGACCCGCCGCTGGTTCCCATCGGCGGCGACCGACGACACTACGCGGCGTGCCACTTCGCGGAGCAGCTCCGCCTCGACGGGGTGAGCCCGCCGCAGAGGAAGGATTGACATGGTACGAGATCTTCGACACGTCACCGTCTACCGCGACCCGACCGGCGAGTGGAACGCCGCGTTCCCGGAGCTGGCGCAACTGGCCAACGGCGATCTGCTGGTGTCGTTCCGGGAGGCGCGCTCCGGGCCGGCGTCGGCCGGCGCCGGTCACGATCACAGCGAGCCGCAGTGCCGCGGCTGCCTGATCCGTTCGACCGACGGCGGGCAGAGCTGGCCGCTGGACGGCCGCCGCCAGCTCACCGGCACCTTCCCCATGGAGCAGTGCTCGGTGAGCGCCGCCGGCAACGACCTGGTGCTGTTCATCTACGCCCTCAACGTCCTCAAGACGCCGCCGTTGACCGCCACGCTGCAGGACGGCTCCGGCTGGTCGGCGCAGCGGACCTATATCGACCTGGCGCGGCGTTCCCGCGACGGGGGTCGGACCTGGGATCGGGCCACGCCGCTGACGCCGTCTCCGCTCAGCCACGCGGCGATTCACGCGCCGATGATCGAGCTGGCGGACGGCACCCTGCTGGCCCCGTTGTGCGGCAGCCTCGGCTCCGATCCGGCGGCGCCGCAACAGCATCCGCAGTGCGTGGTGCGCTCCCACGACCGCGGGCTGACCTGGGGCGACGGCTCGATCGTGGCCCTCGACCCGCGCGGCCGGCGCCGGTATCACCAGGCGTCGCTGGTGCCGTTGCCCGGCGGCGAGATTCTGGCGGTGATGCACAGCGAAGAGACCGTCGACCTGCCGGACGGCCGCCAGGCGCGGGAAGTGAACGCCTGGCTGGCCCGCTCCTACGACGCCGGGCGCACCTGGGGCGCGTTGGAGTCGCTGCCGTTTCGCGTGACCGGCTCCGCCACCAGCACCATCCGGCTGCGGGACGGGCGCCTGCTGTTCACCTGGAGCGACCGCCACGTCCCCAGCATCCGGGTTGCGGTGAGCGCCGACGACGGGCGCACCTGGAGCGACCCGGAAGGCTGGTCGGTGCGCGACGGCGAGCACATCTCCGGATCGCGACCCATGCTGCAGGCGTGGGCGCACGACGGCTCGGTCTTCGGCGGCATCTACTCCGACATCGGCGAGCCGTGCACCGGCCAGCTCGCCGACGGCCGCATCATCACCGTCTACTACTGGGGCGATCCCGGCGACCCGCTGCGCTACGTCGAAGCGGCGCTGTTCTCCCTCGACTAGACCGGACTGGGACGGCATGGCCCAGGACGCCGGCTGCCGCACGGGCCGCCGCTATCGGGTGGCCGTGAACGACGACGGCGCATCGCTGTGGCAGTACCGTCAGGTCCCGCTGAGCGCGGAGCGGTTTCTGCGCGCCGCAGTAGATCGGATGGCCGGCGCGGACCTGCTGTGCTGGGGCGCCGGCAACACCCGCTTCTGGTACGGATCGGACGTCGTCGAGGATCTCGATACCGGGCAACAGGTATTCGAAACCGTGCAGGAGTGGATGGCGCACACCACGCTGCGCAGCCTGCGCGCCGCCGGCCTGCAGCCGCTGGCGCTGGTGGGCGATCGCTGCCACCGGCGCGGCATGCATCTGTACGCCTCGCTGCGCATGAACGACGGCCACTTCGCCTTTCCGCCGCCGGCGGATGCGCCCGATCCGGAGGCCGCCGACTTCGGGACGCCGCATCCCGACCAGTTGTGGAACCACCAGCGCGGACCGGAGGCGAGCCCGCTCACCGCGGAGTTCTGGCGCCGCAATCCCCGGTACCGCATCGGCCAGGACTGGCCCGGCAGCGTGTTCGCCGCTCACCTGCTCGACTATGCCCATGCCGAAGTCAGAGACCGGTGGCTGCGCATCGCCGCCGACATCGCCGCCCGCTTCGAGGTCGACGGGATCGAGCTCGACTTCATGCGCAACCCGTTCTTCTTTCGGCCTACGCAGGTCGCCGCCGGGCGCCCGCTCATGACGGCCTTCGTGCGCGAGGTGCGCGCGGCGCTGGACGAAGCCGGGGGGCGGCGGGGCCGGTACCTGGGCCTGGCGGCGCGCTGTCCCACCGCCCTGGCCGGCTGCGACGCCATCGGCCTGGACGTCGAGACATGGGTGGGCGCCGGTCTGGTCGACGTGCTGATCCCCAGCCCCACGCGCACCAACAAGTTCGAGATCGATCTGCGCCCGCTGGCCGCCCTGAGCCGCGGCACCGGCTGTCAAGTGCTCGCCGGCCTCGACACGGCGATGCCCAATCAGACCTGGGAGCAGACCCGCGCCCTGCAGGCGGAAGATCGGCGCGCCGCTTGCGCCGAGGCGGATGCCGAACGCCGCCTGCTGGAGGCGAGCCGGCACAAGCGCGAGGGCAAGCGGGGCGTGTTGGAAGCGATGCCGCTCAATCTGTGGCGCGCGCTCGCGGCCAACGCCTACCTGGATGGGGTCGACGGCATCTACGTCTTCAACCTGTGGGACCAGATCGCCCGGCACGGCCGCCACCTCGACGGCACGATCCTGCGCGACGGGCGGGCGCCGGAGGCGCTGGCGCGGGGCGACAAGCTGTACGCCCTCGACTTCGAGACCGCCGGCAACGGGGCGGGACATCCCCACGCGCATCTGGCGCAACGCGCTTCGTTGCCGCTGGCGCTGACGCCGGGCCAGCCGGTCGAGCTGCGCCTCAAGGTGGCCGATGACCTGGAACGGGTTCCGGCGGCCGAGCTGGCGGAGGCGCGCCTGCACCTGCTGCTGGTCAACCTGACGCCGGTCGACCGGGTGCGCGTGCGCCTCAACGGCGCCGCCATCGACCGGTTCGTCGATGCCCCGACCCTCCAACCGGGGGCGCCGACCGGCCCCAACAGCGCCTTCGTCGACCTGGTCTACGATCTGCGCCGGCATCGGCCAAGGAGCGGGGTCAACCTGTTCACCGTCGAGCTGGCGCACAAGAACCCGCAGGTACGGCCGGCCGTGTACCTGCGCGAGCTGGAGCTTTCGATCCGCTATCGCCGACCGGAGCCGACGTGAAGCTGCGCCGTCACCCCGCCAATCCGATCATCCCCGTGGTGCCGGGTACGTGGCGCAACTTCGTCACCGCCAACGCCGACGTGCTGCGCGACGGCGACGAGTGGCGCCTCTACTTCCGCGGTAACGCCAAGCAGGAGAACGGCGTGGTCACCGCGGCGATCGGGCTGCTCACCTGTCCGGTGGAGCGGTTCGACGGGGTGACGTGGCAGGAGTATGCCGGCAACCCCGTGACCCGTCCCGGAGCGCCGGGCAGCATCGACGACCTGGGCGCCATCGATCCTGCGCTGGTGATCGCCGACGGCCGGTTCCTCTTGTACTACACCGCGGTGCCTCAGGAGCGGCCGGATACGGTGGGACGTGGTTGGGGGCACTCGGTCAAGAGCATCGCGCTGGCGGTCTCCGACGACGGGCTGCGCTTCGAACGGTACGGCGACCAGCCGCTGATCCCGCCGTTCGCGGCCGCGCCGGAGGTGGTATGGCACGCCGGCGAGTACTGGCTGTTCTACTCCGCGCTCGACGACCGCGGCGGAACCGACATCTACCTGGTGCGGTCGCCGGACCCGTACCGCTTCGACCACACGCGGCGGCAGATGGTGATGGGCGCCGGCGCCGCGGGAAGCTGGGAGGGGCTGTCGGTGACGACCCACCGCATCTTCCGCGACAACGGCCTGTGGTACATGGTGTACGCAGGCAGCGATCGGCACGAAGACACCCCGTGGCACTTCGGCGTCGCCGCCTCGCGCGATCTGATCACCTGGACCCGCTACCCCGGCAATCCGATCTTCGAGCGCGGACCCGAGGGCGCCTGGGACGATTGCGGCATCTGGTACGGCACCACGGTCAAGGTCGATGGGGTCTACTACATGTGGTACGAGGGACGGAGCAGCGGCGAACCGCGGCGCGTCGCCGACACCCGCCCGGGCGGCCGCGGACGCGGCGGCATCTCCCAGATCGGCTTGGCCGTCATGCGGTCCGATATCTTCTTCTTCACCCTTCCCTGAGGTATGCGTCCATGACCGACTCCGACCCCTACGATCTGCTGATCAGCGCCGGCCGGGTGCTCTGCTCCGCCGGCGGGCTGGACGGCCCCGGCTCGGTCGCCGTGCGCGGCGACCGCATCGCCGCAGCCGGTCCGCTGGTGAGCGGGCCGGCGCGGACCCGACTCGACTTCCCCGCCGGGTTGCTGCTGCCGGGTCTGGTCGACCTCCACGCCCATCCGGCGCGCGGCGGCTCTCGCTACGGCATCGACCCGGACCGGCACCTGCTGCCGCGCGGCGTGACCACGGTGCTGTCGCAGGGCGACGCCGGAGCCGACAACTGGCCCGCCTACCGCGATCGGGTGATCGGCGCCGCCCGCACGCGGGTGCGGTTGGCGATCCATCTGTCGCGCCGCGGCGAGTCCGATCCGGACTGGCCGTACGGCTCGCTCGCCGACGCCGACGCGGCCGCGTGCGCGGCCGCGATCGAGGAGGGCGGCGAGCTGATCTGGGGGATCGCCGTAAATACCGGCGCGTCGATCGGCATCGACCCGCATGCCGTGCTGGACCGCGCCCTGCAGGCCGCGGAGCGCACCGACCGCCCGCTGCTGTTCGGCACGCGCATGCAGAGCGACTGGCCGCTCGACGAGCAGCTCCCGATGCTGCGCGCCGGCGACGTGGTCACCTACTGCTACAACCCGTTGGCCGAAGGCATGATCCGCGACGGGCGGGTGCGCGGCTGCGTCCGGGAGGCGCGGCGCCGCGGGGTGCTGTTCGACGTCGGCCACGGCATGGCCTCGTTCAGCTTCCCGGTGGCCGAAGCGGCCATAGGAGAGGGGTTCTGGCCCGATACCATCTCCAGCGATCAGTACCGGCGCCACGTCGGCTCGCGCCCGCAGCACGATCTGGCGCTCACCGTCTCCAAGGTGATAGCGGCCGGCCTGCCGGAGACCGAGGCGTTTCGCCGCGCGACCCGGCGCCCCGCCGAGCTGCTGGGACTGGAAGACGAGATCGGTTCGCTGCGCGCCGGGACCTGCGCGGACCTGACCGTGCTGGAGCAGGCGGACGATGCGGCCGGCCGGCTTAGCGACGTCGACGGCGTGGAGCGGCCCGGCGTGCGCTGGGCGCCGCGTCTCACCGTGCGCGGCGGCGTGGTGGTGGCCGGCCCGGCGCGCGAACCGCTATGATCGCCTGAGGAGTCAGGAATGGAGAAGCAATACCGCGCGGCCGTCGTCGGACTTACCGGGATCGGCGCCCGGCGGCCGCCCGCCGGCTCGGGCGGGTTGCGGCGCCCGATGGGCCGTTCCCACGTATCGTGCTACGTGGAGCACCCGCGCACCGAGCTGGCAGCGGTGTGCGACCTGCGCAGCGAAGCGCTCGACGAGTTCCGGGAGACGTGGCCGGACCTCTCCGACACCGCCGTCCATACCGACTTCGGCGAGATGCTGGCCGGCGAGCGACCGGACATCGTCAGCGTCGTCACCGGCGACCACGTCCATGCCGACCTGACCGTGGCCGCCGCCGAATCGGGCGCCCGCGCGGTCTTTTGCGAGAAGCCGATCGCCACCACGCTGGAGGACGCGGACCGCATGATCGAGGCGTGCGAGCGCAACGGGACGCTGCTGTCGATCGACCACACCCGCCGCTGGGCGCCGGCGTTCTCGGAAGCGCAGCGCATGGTGGCGAGCGGCGCGCTGGGGGCGGTGCGGACGCTGTCGGCCGAGCACTACGGACCGCGGGCGATGATGTTCCGCAACGGCACCCACCTGATCGACCTGTTGTGCTTCTTCTCCGGCGCCGAGCCGCGGTGGGTGACCGCCAGGCTGGAGCCCGGCTTCGATCACTTCGACCGCTACCGGGGCGACGGCGGCAAGGACCCGGCCCAGGATCCGTACGCCTCTGCGTTGATCGGCTTCGAACGCGATATCCGCGCCACCTACAGCGCCTACAAGACGGAGTTCAACGCCGGAATCCTCACCGTCACCTGTGATCGCGGCCGGCTGGAGTTCTACAACGAGCACGGCCGGCTCCTCACCAGCGACAGCGACGGAAGGCGCCGCGAGCTGCTGTCGTCGTCGCTGGATCCCGGCGACTACCTGTACGGGCACCAGCTCGGCGCCGTCGACGAGCTGGTAGGGGTCCTGGACGGCGGCGGCCCGCTGGTCTCGCCGGGCACGGACGCGCGCTGGACGCTGGAGATCCTGCTGGGAATCCTCGCCTCGCAACGAAACGGCCACAACCGCGTCGACCTGCCCCTGCCGCGCACCTGAACGCCGGCGACGCAGGGCCGGGACTGCGGGACGCGTGAGCGTGCTGTGCGGCACACATCCGAGCTGCCCCATGAATGCACTTGACAGCATATGACATTCGAGTCATATTCGACTCGTGTGGACCGTCCGTTTCCATCCTGCCTTCCGTAAAGAGATCAAGGCGCTTCCGGACCCGGTGTACGACAAGCTCCTTGCATATGCAGGGTTACTTGAGCGGTTTGGACCATCGTTAGGTCGCCCTCACGTGGACACCGTGCACGGATCGAGCCATCGCAACATGAAAGAGCTTCGTTTCAGCGCCGGTGACGGCGTGTGGCGGGTCGCCTTTGCCTTCGCCCCGAATCGTACGGCCATCCTGCTCGCAGTCGGCGACAAGACGAAATCGGAGAAGCGTTTCTATGAGCGGCTGCTGAGAGCAGCGGACGTTCGGTTCGACGCATACCTGTATGGGGAGAGGGCAGGTCGATGTAGAGCAGCGTTCGTCGAGGACACACTATACACGGAGGTTATTTTGAACTGTACTACGCTCAGAGAAGAGATGGAAGCTCTTCCCGAAGATCGTCGAAAGAGGATCGAGGAGTTGACTGACGCGCTGATTGCCGAAGAGCTGACTCTTCGTGATCTGCGCAGAGCGCGTAATCAGACGCAGGCGCGAGTAGCCGAGAAGCTCGGCATCAACCAGGAAAACGTATCCCGCATCGAACAACGCAGCGATCTTCTGATATCCACACTCAGCGGCTACGTCGAAGCGATGGGCGGGAAGTTGAGCTTGGTCGCGGAATTTCCGGATCGTCCGCCGATTACGCTGACGGGCTTGGCGGCTCTGAGAGAATAACCGGTCCCTCAGTACCGCCTGAACGCGGCGGTCGCGGCTGTCCACGCACGCTCGTCCGCCCGCAGCCTTGCGTCCCAGTCATCCCATGACGCGTCGTCCGCGTCATCGACCCAGCGGCGCAGGGCCGGACCGCCGGCGATCACGTCGATCGGGAGCCGCTCGAACTCGTACTCATAGGGAGGGGTTCGCCATACCGGCAGCTCCGGGTGCAACGAGCGGACGATCTTCAGGATGGCGGCGATCAGACGATACGGACGGCACCGGCCGGGATCGTAGACCGGATCGGCGGTCACCAGTTCGAAGCCGGGACATGGCCGGCCGGCGTGCTTGTGGAAGGTCGGCTCGAAGGTGACGTCGCGCAGCACCAGCCCGGCGAGCAGCTCCGGGCAGCGCTCCCGCAGGCGCCGCCTCACCGCGGACCAGTCGACCCGCGGATGCCCTGCCAGCGACAGCGGACGAGTGGTGCCGCGGCCCTCGCTCAACGTCGTGCCTTCCAGCAGCACCGTGCCGGGATAGGCGCGCGCCGTCGCCAGCGCCGGCATGTTGGGGCTCGGCTGCAACCAGACCCGCTCCGCGGGCCATGGCGCCCGCGGGTCCCAGCCGAGCATCGGTACCACCTCCAGGCGGACCGACAGATTCGAGAACCGGCGGTACCAGCAGGCGCACTCGCCCATGGTCAGGCCGTGCTGCATCGGCAGGGGAGCCAGGCCGACGAAACTCTCCTCGCCCGGTTGCAGCGTCAGTCCCTCTACGCAACGGCCGGCCGGGTTGGGCCGGTCCAGCACCCACAGCTCGCGGTCGCCGCAGCCGGCCAAGTCCTCGAGCAGGTAGCCCAGCGTGGTGAGAAAGGTATAGACGCGAACGCCCACGTCCTGGAGGTCGAACAGCAGCACGTCGAACAGGTCGAGCCATTCCGGACGCAGGCGCCGAGTATCGCCGTACAGACTGAGGATCGGTACCCCGAGCGCGGGATGGCGGGCGTCGGCGCTCTCCACCATGTCGTCCTGCTTCTCGCCGGCAAAGCCGTGCTGGGGCGACAGCAACGCGGTGAGCCGCACGTCCGGGAGCGCGCCGACCAGCTCCCACACCGGGCGCAGGCGGGCGTCGACGCTGGCCGGATGCGCGAGCAGCGCCACGCGCCGCCCCCGCAACCGCTCCCGAAACGGGGCGCCCTCCGGGCGATGCAGCAGCACGTCGGCGCCGAACCAGACCGCCGCGTCCGCCGGATCCGCACTGCGTGCGCGGCCGCGCCGATGCTGCGGCATCACCGAATCGCTCCCGCCGACAGCCCTCTGACGATGTGCCGCTGGAACAGGATGACCATCACGACCGGCGGCACGATGGCGATGATCGTGGCCGCCGACATCAGATCCCAGTGCACGAAATACTGCCCGACGAATTCCGTGATCGTGACGGTGAGCGGCTTGGAGCGCAGCGTGTACGCCATGATCAGCGGCACCAGAAAGAAGTTCCAGGAATGCAGGAACGAGATGATGGAGACCGCGACGATGCCGGGTCTGACCAGGTGGATCGTGACTCGATACAGCGCCTGCAGGCGCGTGCAGCCGTCCACGCGGGCCGCGTCTTCGATCTCCGCCGGCACCGCCCGGAAGTAGCCGGTCATGAACCACATCTCGAACGGAATCCGGTACGTAAACAGCAGCAGGACCAGACCGATCCGGGTGTCCAGGAGCCGCAGCGACGACATCATCGGAAACAGTCCGATGATGATCGGCCAGCCGGGCAGTGCTATCAGCGCCAACACGAAATAGAACAGGGCGCGGCGGCCGGGAAACTCGAGGCGCCCGAATACGTAGCCCAGCAGCGGCGCCAGCGCCATCACCAGCAGCGTCGTCGACGTGCTGATGATGAGTGAATTGATCAGGCCCGCGCGGATCAGCTCCGCCGCCGCCTGCCCCGCGGCGCCGCGAAAGCCCTCCCCTTCGATCAGCACCGTGCGATACGGGGCCAAGGTCGGTTCCCGCGGAATCCAGTGCGGCGGCACCGAGTAGAGCTCGGCGCGCACCGAGATCGAGGAGATGAATATCCAGCCAAGCGGGCCCAGGCTCCAGGCCGCCATCAGCGCCGCCAGCATCCAGAGCAGCCCGCGCGACGCCAGGCGGCGGACCGGCGAGGCGCCGGCGATCGACCAGGCCACGGATCGCTACACGTCCCGCTCGCGCAGCGACAGCCGCATGTAGAGCAGGGACATCAGGAACAGCGCCAGACCGGTGAGATACGCCATCGCCGCCCCGCGTCCGAAGCGGCCGCCCACGAACGTGATTTCGTAGTTGTAGATCATCGGCGTGCGCGTGATCTCCTGCGCGCCGGTGAGCGCGTAGATCTCATCGAATACGTTGAACGCCGTGATGCCGGTGAGGACCAGCGCGATGGCGGCGATGGCGGCGACGGCCGGCACCGTGACGTGCCGGAAGCGCCGCAGCGGGCCGGCGCCGTCGACGGCGGCGCTCTCGTAGAGCTCGACCGGTACGGCCTGCAGGGCGCCCAGGAACAGCACGGCCACGAACGGGACGAAACGCCACACGAACACCAGGACGGCGGCGCTCAGCGCGGTGAGCGGCTCGGCCAGCCAGAAGCGGTACTCGCCGATGATGCCGAGCTGCCACAGCAGCCCGTTCAACGCTCCGTATTCGCCGTTGAATATCCACCGCCAAGCGTGCCCGGAAACCACCGGCGGGATCGCCCACGGGATGATGATGATCGTCCGCAGCAGCCCCCTCCCCGGGAAATCTCGGTTGAGCGTCAGCGCGAACACCAGCCCGATCGCCAGCACCAGGACGATTGCGGCGATCACGAAATAGGCCACGCGCGCCAGAGCGGCGTGAAAGGCGCCGTCGGTCAGGACGTGGATGAAGTTGTCCAGACCGACGAAGCCGCGCCGGGCCGGCTGCTTGACGTTGTAGCGGGTAAAGGCCAGCCGCAGGGAGGAGAGCGCCGGCAGGTGGCCGAATACGAAGACCAGGGTCAGCGTCGGCGCCAGCACCGCGCCGGCCAGGGTACGCGGCCGGTCGAGAGCGCGCGAGAGGCGGGCGCCGAGCGGCCGAAGTCCGGCCCACGGCTGCCGGCGCGGCGCGCCGGCAGCCGTGCCTGAACGCTCTATTCGTACTCCGCCTTCAGCTCGCGAGCGAATGCCGCCAGCTCGACCAGCGCCTCCTCCGGGCTCTGCTCACCGCGGGCGGCGCGCAGCATGAGCTGTTCCGCCTGCCGTTCGAACTCGATATACCACGGCTGGTCGTACGGAATCGTGACGATGTATTTGGCCTGCTCGTCCATCGCCTCGAACCCGTCGATGGCATCGGCATCGCCCAACGCCTGAAATACCGTCGTGCTGGCCGGGAACAGGCCGTTGGCATCGAACAGGAAGCGCTGCATGTCCCTGCCCGTGAAGAACTCGACCAGCTCCATCGCGGCCTGCGGATAGTCGGTGAACGCGCTGACGGTGAGGCCCGCCGGCAGCAGCCACGTGAAGTGCTGGTCCGGCAGCAGCAGATAGTCGGCGTTCGGGGCGACCGCAGAGCGTTCGGCATCGTTGGCGATCCCCAAGGCCCCCTGCCACGCCTGGTGGAACGCTGCCTGCCCCGCCCAGAAGCTGGGGTGCGGATTGGCAGAGCTCAACCGCTCCGGTGAGATCAGACCCTGCCGGAACCATTCGGTCACGCGCACGAACGCGGCATACCCGGGGTCCGATGGATCGTCGAACACGGGATCGCCGGCATCGTCGAACAGCTCGGAGCCGGAGGAGAGGGCGATCAGGTACCAGGTCCAGGGACGGATGCCGGCCGCATAGGGATATTCGTACAACCCCTGTTCCTTCATGGCCAGCATCGCCGCTTCGAAGTCGTCCCAGGTGGCGATGTCCGCGGCGGTGAGCCCGATCGCGTCGAGCGAGGTGGTGTCGTAGTCGATCATCACCATCTGCTGGTAGAGCGGCACCGCCCACAGCGTGCCGGCCAGCACGAACTGGTCGACGCCCGCCAAGCCGTCGAGCATCTCCGCCGGCGCCAGATCGTCGAGCGCACGGATCGCCCCCGCGCTCTGGAACGCGGCGAAGGTATCGGCGCTCACGAAGATCACGTCGGCGGGATTGGTCCTGCCGGCGGTGGCGGTCAGCACGCGGTCGCGAGAGGTGTCGATGTCCACGGTGGCGACCTCCAGCTCGATGCCGGAACGCTCTTCGAAGACAGCCACGACCTCATCGGAGGGGGCGCCCCATGGCGGCGTGAGATAGACCAGCTTGTCGGGCCGTTGCTCCTCGACCTCGCCGGTGGCGAACAGGCCGGCGGCGGCCAGCAACAACAACGGGATGATGAACGGGATTCGCTTCACGGTTGCTCCTTCGTCTCTCGTAGCTCGGGTAAGGGACCCGGATACCCGATGCTGGCACCACCGCCGCGCGATGTCAAAGCGTTCGAGCCGCTCCGGCGCCCGGCGCGTCGACGGATGGTGCGTGACGGCGTAGGATACGAGCCGTGCCGCCTGCTCCTGACGATCCGTCCCCGCCCGACCGGATCACGCTCGGGACCAAGGCCAGGGCGGCGGCGCGCCGCGCCGGGACGCCGTGGATGGCAGGCGCCGAGCTGCGGATCGAGCCCGGCCCGCACCTGTTCCTTGACTGGCGGTACGTGCTGCCGGGGGAGGTCGGGGCGATCGGGCCGTATTGGGCCGAGCGGGACGGGACGCCGATGAAGCTCCGGCTCTGGAACGATCCGGACCGCGCCGACTCGCCGATCACGGCTCGCTTCGTGCCGCGCGATACCCCGCACGGCATCCGCGTGGTGCGCGAGCCGGCCCGCAAGAGCGGTCCGCTGCCGCACGGAGCGGCGCCGGGCGCGCGGATCATCCATGCCGGCGGGCGGTACCGCACCTGGTACTCGACCGGCGAAGGTGAGGCGACCCGGCCGATCCGCTACGCCGAGTCCGACGATGCGCACGAATGGCGCGCCGATACCCCGTGCGCGTTCGATTTCTCGGCGGCGCCGGGCGTGGCCGGCCTGGAACGCTCCGAGATCTTCCTGGATCCGTCGGCCCCGGACTCGGAGCGGTTCAAGATGTTCTTTCGCGGCGGGATTCCGGGCAACGCGCAGGAGCGGCGCGCGCTGGCCGAGCGTTTCATGCGCGATCGGCCGGACGCCTTCCACCCGCTGGGAAACGATCTGAGCCATCTGTCGGGCATGTGGGGAGCGGTGTCCCCGGACGGCATCGCCTGGAAGGCGCTGCCGGGACCGCTGGTGATCCACTACAGCGATACCACCAACGTCGTCTACTACGACCGGCGCCTGCAGCGGTACGTCTGGTACGCGCGCTGCAACTGGTTCTACGGCCGACGCTGCATCGGCCGGGCGGAGACCGACGACTTCCGCCATTGGCCCGGCCCGGAGATGCTGATCTGGCCGTCGACCGATCGGCGCCCCTCCGACGACTGGTACACCAACTCCAAGACCGTCTATCCGGGGACCGCGGACCAGCATCTGATGTTTCCGGCCCTGTATCACCACCACGACGACACGTCGGAGCTGCTGCTGTTCGCCAGCCCCGACGGCATCGTCTGGAACGAGACGCCGGGCGGCGCCGTGCTGCGCGCCGGCCCGGAGCCGTGGGACGCCGGCTGCGTGTTCGGCGGCACCGACCTGATACCGCTGGGCGCCGACCAGGTCGCCCTGCCGTACGGCGGCTATCCGCAGCCGCACAAGTATCCGCGCAACCGCCGTTCCTTCCGGCGCACGAACGCGCTGGCGATCTGGCCGCGCGAGCGTCTGGGCGGCATTCGCGCGGACGACGAGGGCGCATTCGCCACCCTCCCGCTGATCACGGAAGGAGCCACGCTGCGGCTCAACGCACGCGTACAGGCGGCCGGACACGTGCTGGTGGAGCTTGCCGACCGCGACGGCGCGGCCCTGCCCGGCTACGGCTTCGCCGATGCCGATCCGGTACTGGGCGATTCGCTCGACCATACGGTCCGATGGCGCGGCCGCGCCGAGATCGCACGCGATCGGGCGCAGCCCCTGACGATCCGGTTCCGGCTGCGCTGCGCCACCCTGTTCGCCTTCGAGCTGCGCTGAAACGCCGCCTGACACGACTCATAATGCATGAAACTTGCAAGTTTTGTGTATTATGGACTGAACGATGCAGAGACCGACCGAGTTCTCGGTGCTTCACGATGCGGTCGAGGGACAGAAGCGGGAACTGCAGTCGAGGCTGAGCGAGCCGTACGTCGAGCGGCAGCTTCCGTTCCGGGTCCGCGACGACGACCTGATCAAGGTGATCATCGGCCCGCGGCGCTGCGGGAAGTCTTTTCTGGCGATGCATCTACTGAATCAAGGCGCGTCGCCGGGGTACGTCAATTTCGACGACGAACGCCTCGTTGCTCGTTCTCACCGCCGACACCGATGCCGAGCAGGAGGTGGAGTGGTACGGGATGCGAGGGCGCGTGCGCCTGCGGCCGATCTGGCGCTGGCTGTCCGATCCGCCGGCGGTCGAGTGATCCCTCAGCCGTCCAGCCTCACTCCGACCCACTCGTTGCGGTTGGCGGTGATGTCGACCACGTTGCCGTCGGGGTCGAGCACCTTGAAGGAGACCGGCGGCGGCTGGGTGGGATCGATCGGGTTGCGCTCCTTGACGCTCTCCTTCGAGAACGACACCCCCAGCTCGTGCAGCCGCCGCCATACCGCGTCCAGGTCATCGACGACCACCCCGAAGTGGATGAACTCGTCACCCTCCTCGTACTGGCGGCGGTCGATCGGCGAGTGGTCGATCAGGGTGACGTTGAGCACGCCGTCGGTAAGATCCAACGCGCGCCCACTGCCGCGGTATCCCAGGAACTCCCAGCCGAACACGGTCTGATAGAAGGTTCGCGAGCGGTCGAGGTCGCTGCAGCGCAACGCGAGGTGTCGGAGCTGTCCCATGCGTTGGACGGTAGCCCGACCGGCGCCGCTCCGCAAGGGGCGCCCGTGCATGGTACAATCGGGCCATGGCGACGGAAGCGACCGCCGATCTGCGGAACCACCCCGCGATGCTGAAGCGCTTCGAGGAGCTCGATGAGCAGGGCTACACGATCCTCGAAGGCGTGCTCACCGCGCGCCAGATCGACCAGGCGATCAGGGAGCTGGCGATCACCTATCGGGAAGACCGCGCCGCCGAACACGAGCCCGGCACCCTGCGCACTCATAACCTGTCGGCGCGGGCCGAGGTGTTCCGCGAGATGCTGCAGATACCGCCGGTGATGGCCTGCCTGGCTTACCTGCTGGGCGATGACTATGTCCTGTGCGACTCGGGGGCTCGATCGCCGTTGCCGGGCATGAAGGCGCAGGGCCTGCACCGCGACGGGGACGACTTCATGCCGAACCCGCCCTACAACGTACACGCGGTCGTGCCCACCTTCGCGCAGTCCCTGTTCGCGCTCTCCGAGTTCACCGCCGAGAGCGGCGCCACCCGCTTCGTGCCGGGGTCGCACAACAGAGACATCGACCCCCGGACCGTGCCGCCCGGGGAAGAACGGCAGTTCATCTGCAAGCCGGGCGCCTGTCTGGTCTATGACGGACGGCTCCTGCACGGCGGCGCGCCCAACCATACGGATCAGGTTCGCTACGCGGTGCTGAACTTCCACTGCCGGGCGCGGATGAAGCCGTTCTGCGATCACACCCGCTCGATCCCGCGCGACATCGTCGAAGCGGCCTCCCCCACGCTGCGCCGGCTGTGGGGATTCGAATGCCAATCCGCGTGGGAGGAGTCGCCGCGCAACTATCGGATCATCGAGGTGACCGGCGCCAAGCCGCGCTTCGAGTATCGGGGCGCCGCCGCGCAATCTCAGCAGTGACAGCTCCTGCAGCCCGGCGCGCAGCCGCGCCAGATCGGCGTCGGTAACGTCGGACAGCGGCGCCCGGACGCCGCGCCGAATTGGAGGCCGAATTGACAGCCGGGCGCGATGCCGGCACCCTCGCGTACAGCACATTGAGGAGGACCCACGACATGCATCGAGCACGGATACTGCTCATCACGGCGGCGCTCTGCTCCATCGCGGCCGCGCCGCTGTTCGCCACCGGTGAGGAGGAGGCCGCGACCGCTTCCGCCGCCGCCGACAACCCCTGGACCGACGGTCAGGACCTGTCCGGCTCCACGGTCAACGTCTTCGGCGCCTTCGTCGACGTGGACGCGGAGCGCTTCGACGCGAGCATGGCGCCGTTCGAGGAACAGACCGGCATCGACATCGTCTACGAAGGATCCGGCGACTTCGAGTCGCTGGTGGTGATTCGCGCCGAGGGCGGCGATCCGCCCGACATCGCCGCCTTCCCGCAGCCCGGCCTGATGGCCGACCTGGTACGGCGCGGGTACATCACCGACCTGTCCGAGTCGTTCAGCATGGAGTACCTGCGGCAGCAGTATTCGGACGCCTGGATCGATCTGTCGCGCGTCGATGACGTGATCGCCGGCGTCTGGTACCGGGCGTCGTTGAAGAGCCTGGTCTGGTACGCGAAACCGGTCTTCGAAGCCAACGGCTACGCCATCCCGGAGACCTGGGACGAACTGGTAGCCCTCTCCGAGCGGATGGTCAGCGACGGCTACGTGCCCTGGTCGATCGGCATCGAGAGCTCCGGGGCGACCGGCTGGGTCGCCACCGACTGGATCGAGGACATCCTGCTCCGTACGGCGACGCCGGAGCAGTACGATGCCTGGACGCGCGGCGAGCTGCCGTTCGATTCACCGGAGGTGCGCCGCGCGATCGAGATCATGAGCGACGTCTGGTTCCGGGACGACTTCGTCCTGGGCGGCCGCAGCGCGATCCTGACCGTGCCGTTCGGCGATGCGGCGACGCCGCTGGTGCAGGATCCGCCGCGCGCCCTGATGCACCGGCAGGCCACCTTCATCGCCGGCTTCCTGCCGGACGATGCCCAGGAGCGGATCGGCGAGGTGATCGACGTCTTCTACCTGCCGCCCATCGACGCGGAGGAAGGACGCGCGGCGCTCGGCGCCGGCGACATCCTCAGCGCCTTCAACGACGATCCGGCGACCCTGGCGGTGATGCGTTGGCTGGCATCCGGCGAGTCCACCCGCGTGTGGGCCGGATTCGGCGGCTTCGTGGCGCCGCACAAGGATGCCGAGATCGAGTGGCACGGTTCCTACGTCGACCAGAAAGCGGCGGAGATCATCCAGAACGCCGACACCTTCCGCTTCGACGGCTCGGACCTGATGCCGGGCGCGGTGGGAGCCGGCACCTTCTGGACCGGTATGGTCGACTACGTCAGCGGCGAGGAGCTGGGGTCGGTACTCGGCAAGATCGACGCGTCGTTTCCGCGCTGAGCGAGCTGAACGCGCCTCGGCGCCGGCCGCAGGGCGATCTCTGAGCGCCCGGCGGCCGGCGCGTCGCGCCTCTTTCACTTGCGGAGCGAGCCGATGGCAGAGCGGGCACGGGCCGAGCGGGTTTCGGTCCTGCCGATGGTGCGCGCCGCCGGTCTGTTCGCCGGCGTCGCGGCGATCATCCTGGCGGCGTTCCTGTTCATGCGGGACAGCGGGGCTCCGAAAGCGCTGATCGCCGTAACAGCCCTGATCATCGGCATCGGCGGGGTCTGGGGGTTGTTCGCCGCCGGCAACGGCGTGGTCGACGCCCTCCCGCGCCGCCTGCGGGACGCGGTCCGCCCCTGGCTGTTCGTGGGTCCCGCGATCCTGATCGCCGGCATCTACATCGTCTTTCCGGCGGTGCGCACGATCTGGATCAGCTTCTTCGATCGCACCTCACGGATGTTCGTGGGATTTGCGAACTACTCCTTCATCGCCACCGACCCGGAGATGCTGCTGGTGCTCCGCAACACCTTGCTCTGGGTGTTGCTGGTGCCGTTCTTCGCGGTGGTGCTGGGGCTGCTGATCGCGGTCCTGATCGACCGGCTGGGACGGGTGGTCGAGCGCGTCATCAAGGCGCTGATCTTCCTGCCGATGGCGATATCGTTCGTCGGCGCCAGCGTGATCTGGCGCTTCGTCTATTATTTTCAGCCGGCCGGCTATGAACAGGTCGGCCTGCTGAACGCCGTCGTCACCGCGCTCGGCGGCGAGCCGCAGGCATGGCTGACGCAGCTACCCTGGAACGCGATCGGCGTCCCCTGGATGAACAACCTGTTCCTGATCTTCATCATGATCTGGCTGCAGACCGGATTCGCCATGGTGATCCTGTCCGCCGCGGTAAAGGGCGTGCCCCGGGAGCTGCTGGAGGCGGCCCGCATCGACGGCGCCGGCGAGATCCGGGTCTTCTTCATGATTACCGTCCCGCGCATCAGGGCCACCCTGCTCACGGTGTCGACCACGATCCTGTTCCTGGTGCTGAAGGTCTTCGACGTCGTGTTCGTCATGACCAGCGGCAACTTCGACACCGACGTGGTGGCGTCGCGCATGTACGCCGAGGCGTTTCGGTTCTTCGACTTCGGACGGGGCAGCGCGCTGGCGGTGCTGCTGTTCATCATCGTCATCCCCTTCATGTTCCGTACCGTACGCCGCATGCGGAAGGAATCGGCATGAAGCCGGTCCGACTGGTCATCTGGTTCCTGCTGGGAGCGCTGGTGATCATCTGGACAGCCCCCACGCTCGGGCTGCTGGTAAGCTCGTTCCGCTCCGCGGACGCGATCGCCAGCACCGGCTGGTGGACGGCGCTTACCGAACCGTTCGCGACCGGCCAGTGGACCCTGCGCAATTACGAACGGGTGGTCCTGGCCGAAAACATGGGCAACGCCTTCCTGAACAGCCTGCTGGTGACGATCCCTTCCACGGTGATCCCGATCACGATCGCCGCGTTCGCCGCCTACGCCATCGCCTGGATGGACTTTCCGGGACGCCATCTGATCTTCATCCTCATCGTCAGCCTGCTGATCGTGCCGCTGCAGATGGCGCTGATCCCGGTGCTGCGGCTCTATACCGGCCTGCGGCTGAACGGCACCTTTCTGGGCATCTGGCTCGCGCATACCGGTTTCGGCCTGCCGCTCGCCACCTATCTGCTGTACGGGTACATCGCCACCTCCATCTCGGGCGAGATCATCGAGTCGGCGCACACCGACGGCGCGACCCCCTGGGTGACCTTCACGCGGCTCGTGCTGCCGCTCTCCATGCCGGTGGTGGCGTCGTTCGCGATCTTTCAGTTCCTCTGGGTGTGGAACGATCTGCTGGTGGCGCTGGTGTTCCTGGGGACCAAGGCGGAGCTGGCGCTGGTCACCACCCGGCTCGCCGAGCTGGTCGGCTCCCGCGGGCAGGATTGGCACGTGCTCACCTCCGGCGCGTTCGTGACCATGGTGATGCCGCTGATCATCTTCTTCTCGCTGCAGCGCTACTTCGTGCGCGGGCTGATGGCCGGATCGGTCAAGGGGTAGCCGCGCGCCGCAGCGCACCAGCGCACGCCGGTTTCCGGGCCGGCCGCCTTGCCGATCCGCGTCGATTGCGCAAAGCTGCGCGAACCCCGCAGGAGGAGCACCCGAATGCCCGCAGAGCGTCCCGCACCGCTGCACGGCTACATCATGCCGTTGCTGACCCCGTTCAACACCGACGGCAGCGTCGACGAGCGCGGCATGCGCACCAACATCGCCTATCTCATCGGCGAAGGCATCCACGGCATCACGCTTACCGGCTCGTTCGGAGAGTTCCCGCTGCTCACCGGGCAGGAACGGATCCGCCTGTACGAGGTGGCCGCCGAAGAGGCGGCCGGGCGCTGCGCGGTGATCGCCGGCACGGCGCACGCGCGTACCGACGTCGTGATCGAGCTTGGCGACGCCGCCGCCCGCATCGGCATGGACGGGGTGATGATGACGCCGCCCCACTACCTGCGCCCCTCCGACGACGACCTGCGGCTCCACTTCGGCCGCATCGCCGCCGCCGCCGCGCTGCCGATCACGATCTACAACAATCCGCCGCGGGTGGGGATCAACATGTCGGTGGCCCTGCTGGTCGAGCTGAGCCGGCTCGACAACGTGGCGACCATCAAGCAGTCCAGCCCGGACCTCACCGACCTGATCGATCTGATCGATCTGGCCGGCGGTCAGGACGGCTTCTTCGTCACCAACGGTCAGGAGCCGCGGGCGCTGCCGGCGCTGGTCATGGGGGCCGACGCCAACTACGGCATCTCGCCGCTGATGCTGGGACAGGAGTGCATCGGGTTGTACGACTGCGTCCGCGGCGGCGATCTCCTGCGGGCGCGCGCCATTCAGCGCAAGGTGAACACGATTCGCCGAGCGTTCACGGCCGCCGCCGCCACCCCGGCGGCCGCGCTGCGCTACCTGGCCAACAAGCGAGGACTGGCCGGCGGCCACCCGCGCGCGCCGATCACGGAGCCGTCCGACGCCGACAAACGGCTGCTCGACCGAGCCGCGGACGCGGCCGGCATGAGCGCCGCGTGACCGGCCGGCGCAGGAGCCGGGCGTGCAGTTCCGTACCCTGGGCCGCACCGGCCTGTCGGTCTCCGTGGTCTCGTTCGGCACCGGCGGTCCCAGCGGGTTCGGAGCGCCGCAGGACGCCGAGCGGCCGCAACGCGCGGCGCTGATACGCCGCTGTCTCGACCACGGCATCAATCTCTTCGACACCTCGGCCAACTACGGCGAGAGCGAGGCGCTGCTCGGCGAGGCGCTGGCAGAGGTTCCGCGCGACCGCTACCTGCTCCTGACCAAGTGGGCGCCGTCCCCGCGGTGGTCGCCGGCGGGAGTCGGCGGCGCCGACGCGCCGATCGAGACCGATCCGGAAGCGCTGGCGCGCGGCGTGGAAGCGAGCCTGCGCCGGCTGCGCACCGACGTCATCGACATCATGGAGTTGCACGGCGTGCGCCCGGAGCAGTACGACGAGGTGGCCGAGCGGTTCGTCCCGGTGCTCGACCGGCTGCGCGGCGACGGCGCGATACGCTACCGCGGCATCAGCGAACGCTACATCGCCGACCCGCGGCACGAGGCGGTCTCCATGGCGTTGGAGCGCCATCCCGACGCGTGGGACGTGGTTTCACTCAAGTACGGTATCCTGAACCAGTTCGCCGCCAAGCGGGCGCTGCCGCTGGCGCGGCGGCACGGCGCGGGGGTGGTCTGCATGAGCGCGGTGCGCAGCAAGCTCTCGCAGCCCGGCCAGCTCCGCGCGCTGATCGCGGAGCTGAAGCGGGACGGAGCGATCGCCCCCGGCGCGCTGGCGGACGATGATCCGCTCGGCTGGCTGGTGTCGGGCAGCGTCGATTCGGTGATCACCGCCGGCTACCGTTTCGCCGCCCGCCATCTGGCCATCCACACCGTGCTGACCGGCACCACCAATCCGCAGCACCTGGACGCCAACGTCGCCGGCATGGAGACGCTCGATCTCCCGGATGAGCACACCGCTCGACTCAGGTCGCTGTTCGGCGATCTCGCCGTCTGGGCCTGAACGCCGCGGATCAGGATCGGGCCAGCATGCCGTCGAAGTAGTCGATCGTACGCTCCAGGCCGTCTTCGAGCGGCGTGCTCGAAGTCCAGCCCAGCGTCTCGCGGGCCCTGGTCACGTCCGGCCGGCGGCGGCGCGGGTCGTCCGTGAGCCGTTCGCCCCGGACGATCGACGACTTCGATCCGGTCAGGCGCACCACCGTCTCCGCCAGGTCGCCGATGGTGACCTCCCGGGTGCTGCCCAGGTTGATCGGCCCGGTCACCTCGACCGCGCTGTCCATCAGCCGCATCAGCCCGTCCACCAAGTCGTCCACGTAGCAGAACGAGCGTGTCTGCCGGCCGTCGCCGTGCACGGTGACCGGCTCGTTGCGCAGCGCCTGCATGATGAAGGTCGATACCACGCGCCCGTCGTCCACCGCCATGCGCGGGCCGTAGGTGTTGAAGATGCGCGCCACCTTGACGGCCAGGCGGTGCTGGCGGTGGTAGTCGAAGAACAGCGTCTCCGCGCAGCGCTTGCCCTCGTCGTAGCAGGAGCGCGGGCCGATCGGGTTCACGTTGCCCCAGTATTCCTCGGTCTGCGGCTGGACCGCCGGGTCGCCGTACACCTCGCTGGTGGAGGCCTGCAGCACCGGCGCCTGCAGCCGCTTGGCAAGACCGAGCACGTTGATGGCGCCATGCACGCAGGTCTTCACGGTCTGCACCGGGTCGAACTGATAGTGGCGCGGAGAGGCCGGGCAGGCCAGATTGAAGATCCGATCCACCTCCACGTAGAGCGGAAAGGTGATGTCGTGCCGCAGCGCCTCGAATCTCGGGTTGGCCAGCGCCGCCACGACGTTTCCGCGCGTGCCGGTGTAGTAGTTGTCCACGCACAGCACTTCCGTGTCCGCGTCGCACAGCAGCCGCTCGCACAGATGCGAGCCCAGGAAGCCGGCGCCGCCCGTCACCAGTACGCGTTGCGGCCGTCTCATCGCGCGCGCATGATAGCAGTACCGGCGCGCGTCTATTCGGACGCTCTCCGGAACCGCAGTCTGACCAGCGTCCACGCCGACGACACGAAGTCGCGCCACCCGATCTTCTTGCCCTCGGCATACGTCCGGCCCGCATAGGCGATCGGCACTTCGACGATCTTCAGCCCTTGACGCAACACCTTCGCCGTCAGCTCCGGTTCGACGTCGAAGCCGTTCGATTCGACTGCGATGCTCGCCATGACCTCCCGCGCGATGAGTTTGTAGCAGGTCTCCATGTCGGTCAGCGAAGCACCGTAGAGGCGGTTCGTCAGCCAGGTCAGCACGCGATTGCCGAGCCGCTGCATGAAGAACATGCGCGGCCGGTTGCCGAGGAACCGCGATCCGTAGACCACCCGGCAACGGCCCTCCGCCAGCGGCTGCAGCAGCCGCCCGTAGTCGCCCGGATCATACTCCAGGTCTCCGTCCTGGATGATGACGCAGTCGCCGCTGACGCGCGCCAACCCGGTGCGGACCGCCGCCGTCTTGCCCTGATTGAACGGATGCCGAAGTACCGTGATCCAATCCGGCTGCCCGATACGCCACGCATCGAGCCACTCCCACGTCCCGTCGGTCGACCCGTCGTCGACCACCACGACCTGCTTGTCGACGTCGACCGCCAGCACCCGCGCCAACACCTCGGGAAGCCAGCGCCGCTCGTTGTAGACGGGAATGATCACGGAAAGTCGCACGAGGCGCCGCCGGCCGTTTTACGGATGAGCGGGCGTGCCGTCCGACTCATACGCCTCCAGCACCGGCCGGTGGCGGTAGGGATGGGCGGCGATCACATCGGGATCCAGCTCCACGCCCAGCCCCGGGGCGTCGGGCAGCGCGTAGCCGCCGTCGCCGATCCGCATCGGCGTCACCTGCACGGCGTCGAACAACGGGTTGGCGTGAGCGTGCTCCAGGATCAGAAAGTTGGGGATGGCGGCGCAGACGTGCAGGCTGGCCGCGGTCGCCACCGGTCCCTTGGGATTGTGGGGCGCGACGGCGATGCCGTATATCTCCGCCAGCGCGGCGATGCGGCGCAGCTCGGAGATGCCGCCGCAGTGGCAGACGTCGGGTTGGATCACGTCGACGAGCTGGCGGATCACCAGGTCGCGAAACGCCCAGCGGCTGTGCAGCCGCTCGCCGGCGGCCAGCGGCGTGGACAGGCCGGCAGCGCGCACGCGCGCCAGCTCGTCGGGATTGTCGGGCGGCACCGGTTCCTCGAAGAACAGCAGGCCCAGGTCATCGACCGCCCGTATCTGCCGGATCGCCGCCGCCGGCCGCGAGTGGCCGTGATTGTCGACCATCAGCTCGGCATCGGGGCCGATCGCCTGGCGGATCGCGGTGAGCTCCTCCCGCAGGGCGGCGGGCGCCGCCCGGTCGTCTACGGCGTGATCCGCGCCGTGCCAGCCGCCGCCGGTCTTGACGCCGGCGAAGCCCTCGGCGATGCGCGCCTGCGCCTGCTCCGCGTCGCCCGCTCCGGCATAGACGCGGATCGTGTCGCGTACCGCTCCGCCCAGAAGCTGGTACACCGGCACGCCCAACGCCTTGCCCTTGATGTCCCAGAGCGCCTGGTCGATGGCGCTGAGCGCGGAGTTGATCACCACGCCGCCGCGGTAGCGGTTGTGCAGGAACATCATCTGCCAGAGCCGCTCGATCGCGGCCGGATCGCGCCCGGTGACTTGCCGCCCCAGCAGTTCGACCGACGCCGCGATCGCCGGGGTCTGGTTGACCAGGGACGCCTCTCCCCAGCCGTGCACGCCGGCTTCGGTCTCTACCTTGACGAACAGCCAATTGCGCCCGGCCCCCCGGCCCCAGAGCGTGGAGGAGAGCCGGACGCCGCCGGCTTCCCGGACGCCGCCGGCATCGCCGCCCCACATGACGTGCGGCGTCACCGCGGTGATCTTCACGGCGCGCCGCCCGGCGACGGATCGATCGCGAACAGGCGGTTGGCCGCCGGCAGCGAGACCCGCTTGCAGTAGTGATGGACGAGGGTCGTGTCGCCTCCTCCCTCCCCGACCGCGGCCGGCGCTTCGATCACGAAGTCGGCGAAGTGGGGGGCGTTGAAGGCGACGAAGGCGAGCGACAGCAGGTCGACCGGCCGGCCGCGCCGCCTGCTCAGATCGGGCCAGGCGACCGGGCCGGTATCGACCTGATAGCGGCGGTCGTGCTCGCGGACGTTCATGGTCTTGACCGGATACTCGATGGTCGCGCGCAGGCCGGTCGCCGCGTTGTCGATCCGGGTGACCGCTATGAGCGGGCGCGCCGCGTGCGTAGCGGCCGCGATCTGCTCGAACGAGGTGAGCTCCCGGACGCCGGACGCCGGCGCCAGCCGGTAGACTTGGCCGCCCCACCACTCGCCGGCCGGCCGCGTCTGGCGATACCGGTCGTGGCAGGCCGCCTTGCGCCGGAACACGACGCCGTGCTCGCCGCCGAAGATCGGCAGGAAGTCGTAGTTGTCCTCCATGAACAGGTCCCGCTCCGCGAAGGTGTTCTCGCTCTTGCAGGAGGCGCACTGGTAGAAGCGCTCGGTCCGGCCGCTCGCAACGTCGTCGATGCGGGTCCGCGACTCGACCTGGAACCGGACGCGGTTGTCCGCCGCCCTGCCGGAGATGTAGGAGAGTCCGAAGTCCAGAAGGTCGCTCATCCGCTTGCCGGCCGCGGCTACTGTACCCTGTCCACGACCATCCGTCGAAGAGACGACAGGAGGAGCGCATGATCTACGACATGAGGATCTACGACGTGCAGCCGGGAGCCGTGCCGCGCTATATGGAAGCGGTGCGGGAGGTCGCCCTGCAGATCAGAGAGGATCACGGCGTGCGGCTGGCCGGCTGGTACTACACCGACATCGGTCCGCTCAACCGCGTCGTGCACATCTGGGCGTACCGGGACTACGCCCACTTCGAGCAGGCGCGCGAGGCGGTGCGCACCGATCCGCGCTGGACCGGCGAGTACCTGCCCCGGGTGAAGGGCCTGGTCGTCAGGCAGCAGGACATGATGATGCGCGCCGCCGATTTCTTCCCCGGCCCGCCGGACGGATCCGGCAGCGCGACAAGCGGACGGCGCTAGCGCGGAGGTGCATCGGCTAGCCGCGCTGTGCACCCTGCCCTGCACGCCGACGACCCCGGCGCCGCGCGGCGGCCGCTACCACTGCCACCATCCCGGCTCGCCGCCGAGCGCCGCCGCATCCTCAACCGCTGTACCTCATTGCTTGAATTACCGGACGCCGAACTATACGCTCCACCAAGTGAGGTGCCGCTTCCGCACCGAACCGGATACTCGCCGAGCGGTGCAATCAATACCCGCCCTCGGCGCGCTGGCCGACCGCGAACGACAACATGAGGAGGAGCGCGAGATCCTGTTGCGCTGACGCCGAGAACGAAACATGCAAAATGAGCTCCGAAGCAACACCGACTTGCCAAGCGCAAAGCATTCTTCCTTGGCTCGCATTGTCCTCGAACGGTTCACGGCGTTCGAGCGGCTCGATCTGAGTCTCGGCCCAGGCATAAACGTGTTCATTGGAGCCAACGGGACCGGGAAGACGCATATCCTCAAGGTCGCCTACGCGGTATGCGAATTCAAGACAACTAGATTCGATTACATCAGAGGACCGGAACAACGTTTCTATCACAAGCTTACCCGAGTTTTCTTGCCATCTCGAAACAGTATTCAACGTCTGGTAAGGCATCCACGTGAAGATCGTCATGCGATTGTCGACGTGTGGCGCAGCGGCCGCAGATTACGTTTCGCCGTATCCGACGAGGCCAGACGGCTGGGCTTCCCTGTGGAACTTGATTGGCCCGACGAGGCCGTCAAGAGTGCGTTCATTCCGGCCAAGGAAATGCTCTCGCATGCACCAGGATTCCGTTCTCTTTACGAACAGCGTGAGATACACTTCGAGGAGATACATTCGGACATTATTGACCGCGCCTATCTGCCACCGCTGCGTAAGCAGGAGAATGCCGCCGTCCGACTGATCGAGAAGCGTCTTGAGGACGCGATCGGAGGTAGGGTGACGGCTGAAGGAGAGGAGTTTTTCGTCGAGAACGGCAACGGCAAGATCGAGTTCATGTTGCTTGCCGAGGGTCTGCGCAAGCTCGGTCTTGTTTGGCTGCTGGTCCGCAACGGCTCACTGCCGAGCGGTTCCGTCCTGCTCTGGGACGAGCCGGAGGCGAATCTCAATCCCGGACTTCTGACCGTCGTGGTCGATGTTCTGCTGCAGCTGCAACGATCGGGCGTCCAGGTCCTGATAGCCACCCATGACTACGCGGTCTTGAAAGAGTTGGAGCTGCTCATCGAGGAGGGCGACGAAGTATGCTTCCACGCACTGTACCGCGACTCGGCGGGCGAGGTGAGCTCCGAGTCAGCGTC
Source organism: Spirochaetia bacterium (assembly GCA_965203515.1). Classification (GTDB taxonomy): domain Bacteria; phylum Spirochaetota; class Spirochaetia; order SZUA-6; family Bin103; genus CATQHW01. The sequence goes on along the minus strand of OZ241907.1, from coordinate 467,523 downwards.
ACGACCCTTCGAGCTCCGGCACAGCGCGATTGCCGAAGCCTTCACGTCGCTCTACGACCGCGAAATCGAGCGCTCGCTGGGCGGAAGCCGATGACGTCATTCGACGAAGGAGAGATTCAGTTCACGTTTGGTGATGACTGGCATGCTCAGCAATTCGACCGGCGTGGGACAGAAGGATTCCCGCCGAGAGGAGTGCTTCCTGTCGACTTCGTTATAGAAGGAGAGGATGAGCTGGTGTTGGTGGAGGTCAAAGATCCATCGGCGTCCGGGGCATCAGAAAAGGATCGCAAGCAGTTTGTTGGGAAGATGAAGGCGAAGACTCTGACGAACCAGGAACTTGTACCAAAGGCACGCACATCCTACGGATTCCTTCACCTGATGGCTCGCGATACGAAGCGCATGCGCTACGTGGTCGTGATCGGGACGGAGAACCTGTCGATCCAGCCGGCTCTGCTGAAGACCTTGACCGACCGGCTGCGCCGTCGTCTTGCCCAAGAGGCCGAGACAGCGTGGCAGCGCCCTTACGTCGCCGTCTGCATCGTCGTGTCGGTCGCGGACTTCTCCAAGGCCCTCCCCGGTTGTTCAGCCCGCCGTATTGCACCGTGAGGACGGCACACGACGTCTGGTTGCCGGCAGTAGACGATCGCCGGCTTCATCGGCGGCTCAGGTGAAGGAGTCGGCCGTCGGGCGTGCGTGCGGGAGCGCCAAGTCGGCCACGGTCAGGTAGCCCGGCCGCGCCTCCGCCAGCCGCGGCATCACGTTGGCGATCATGGCGGCGGTGCCGAGCTGCGGCTGGCAGCCCGGATCGATCGAAAGGTTGACCGCGTTGTAGCCGTCGACGTGTATCGAGTCGGCAGTCTCGTAGCCGGCCGCAGCAGGATCCACATGGGCGACGAACTCGGCTGACATCCACGGCCGGCCGGCGCTGATCGCCCGGTAGCGCTGCACGAAGCCGGCGGTGGTGCCCGGCTCCACGCGCAGATTCTCGCCGTCGTGCGGCCGTCCGGCGATGAGCGGCTCGAATCCGCTTTCGATGCGGTCGATGCGGACGCCCATGCACCTCGCCGCCAGGTGAAACGACTGCGGAAAGCCGATGTGCCCGGTGATCGCGCCGGCTTCGACCCCGGCCGCGAAGCGCTCGGCGGTGAAGCCGATCCCCAACCGGCGCTGGATCGCCGCGCTGAAGCGCGACACGTCGACCACGCGGCTGACGCGTATCGCCCGCACGTCCCAGGCGATGCCGCTGGCGGTCAGCAGCAGCGCGTCGAAGATGAACCCCGGGTTCAGCCCCACGCCGATCACCGACACGCCGCGCTCGCGCGCCCGCTCGTCGAGCTGCCGGGCCAGGCCGGCGTCGATGATCCAGGGGAACGCCGCCTCCTCGGCGGTCGTGATGACGTGCAGGCCGCGTTCGATCCCGGCGCGCACGTCGGCGGCCACCTGGGACAGGAACGAGGTGGTGGCGACCAGCAGCAGGTCGGCCGGCTCGCGCAACGCCGTATCGAGGTCGCCGCTCACCGCTACCCCCAGCGGCGCGCCGCCGGCCAGCTCGCCGACGTCCCGGCCAACCAGGGCGGGGTTCCGCGAACAGGCCGCGGCGATCCGGTAACCGGGGCGCGCGCGCAGCAGGCGGGCCACGTTGCGCCCCACGCCGCCGACGCCGCACAACACCACCCTCATCGTCGCGACGCCATCCCGCGGCGGCATGGTAGCATGCCAAGCCGCGGTGCCGGCTCGCGGTCGGACCACAGGGTGCGGCACCCGGAGGAGCAAACCCGTGGCCGAAGACACGCTGACCGCCAAAACCCAGCCGGCCGGCGCCCTGACAACCGGCACCCTGACGGCCGGCACCGCCCGGATCGACATCACCCCGCCGCTCGGCTTCCGCATGCAGGGGGCGATGCGCCGCATCGAAGGCGCGGTGGAAGTGGAGCAGCCCCTGACCGCCACCGCCCTGGCGCTGGCCGACGATCGGCACAAGATCATCATCCTGGACTGCGACCTGATCGGGTTCGACCTCCCGTTGGCGCAGACGATCCGCCGGCAGATCGCCGACCGCGTCGGCACGACCACCACGCACGTCACGTTGGGCTGCACCCATACCCACAACGGTCCCTGCACGGCGCGCGGCGTCCTGGGCGGCCCGCACCACGTGGCGCCGCGCGCCGGCGAGATCGAGGCGCTCGATCACTACGTCGAGGTGCTGACGCAGCAGCTCGCCGACGTCAGCGCCATGGCCGACGGCGCCCGGCGGCCGGCGCGGGCGGGCGCCGGCCGCGGCCACGCGGCGGTCGCCGTCAACCGCGAGGAAGTTGCCGCCGACGGCCGGGTCCTGGTCGGCCGCAACCCGGACGGCGCCACTGACCACGACGTGGACGTGCTGCGCGTCGATGATCCGGCCGGCAACCCGATCGCCGCGATCGTCGGCTATGCCGCCCACCCGGTCGTGATGGGCTACCAGATCTACGACCTCAGCCCCGACTTTCCGGGCGTGGTGCGGCGCATCGTCGAAGGAGCGACCGGCGCCACCTGCCTCTACCTGACCGGCGCCGCCGGCAACCAGGCGTGCTGGTCGTTCCTGCAGGGCGACTGGAGAGAGAAGGAGCGCACCGGCGGTCAAGTGGCCGGCGCGGCGCTGCAGGCGTTCTACGGAATCGAGACCAGACCGCACCGCGAGGTGCGCGAGGAAGGCCGGTCGATCTCCGCGGTAGCCCTGTATCGCAAGGAATTCGAGGACGGGCCAACCCATCGGGTGCTGCGCAGCGCCGAGCGCACCGGGACCGTCGCGCTGCAGCCGCTGCCGTCGCTCGCCGCAGCGGAGCGGCAGGCGGCCGCCGCCGAGGAGACGTTGCGACGGCTGCGTGAGCAGGGCGCGTCGACCGAGCTGACCGCTCCGCAGGAGATCGAGGTGTACTGGACGCGCACCGTCCTGGATCGGGTGCGCTCGGGCGACACGCGATGCACGGTAGACTACGACCTGATCGGCCACCGACTCGACGACTTCGTGCTGCTCGGCATGCAGGGCGAGCCGTTCGTGGAGATCGGTCTGGGCGCCAAACGGCGTTCCAAGGCGGCGCACACGATGTTCGCCGGCTACGTCAACGGCGTGCTCGGCTACGTTCCCACCGCGCAGACGGTGCGCCAGGGGGGCATGTCGGTATCCTCGGCGGTGCGGACGTACGACCTGCCGGCGCCGCCGGCCGAGGATGCGGTCGACACCCTGGTGGCCGGGTTTGGCGAGCTGCTGACCGACCTGGGCCTGTGACCGCCGGCCGGACGCCGCGCCGGGCGCTGATCACCGGCGGCGCCAACGGCTTCGGGCTGGCGACCGCGGCGGCGCTGCAGCAGCGCGGCGACCGGGTGACGATCGCCGACATCGACCGCCGACAGCTCGACGCGGCGCGCCGCACGCTCCCGGACGCGGGGCTGCACGCCGTGGAGCTCGACGTCACGCGACCGGCCTCGGTTCGGCAGGCCGTGCAGGCGAGCGCGGCCGCCCACGGCGGCCTGGACTGTCTGGTCAACTGCGCGGGCGTCCACCTGGCGACGCTGGCGGAGATCGGCGAGGAGGACTGGGACCGGACGATCGACGTCGACCTGAAGGGGACGTTCCTGTGCTCGCAGGCGGCCGCCCCGCACCTGGCCGAGAGCGGCCGGGGTCGGATCGTCAACATCGGCTCCGACGCGTCGCGGGTCGGCTTCCCGATGATCCCTCACTACTGCGCCGCCAAGCACGGCGTGATCGGGCTGACCCGAGCGCTGGCCGGCGAGCTGGCGCCCGCGCGGGTCACCGTGAACTGCGTCTGCCCGGTGGGCGTGCCGACCACCGGCATGGGGCGTCAGGTGCTGCGCTGGAAGATGGAGACGACCGGCGCCGCGCCGGAGGAGATCCGCGCCGCCACCGCGGCCGCCATCCCGCTCGGCCGCAACGCCGCCGAGAGCGACGTGGTCGCCGCCATCCTGTTCTTCCTCAGCGACCAGGCGGCGTTCCTGACCGGATCGGCGCTCGACGTCGACGGCGGCATGATGAGCACGATCCCGGTGCCGGGCACCTGATCTCGACCTCGACGATTCGTCATCACCCGCGATACACTGAGCGGGAGGAGAGAAACGATGCTGCTATCGATTCGAAAGACCGCACTCGTTGCATGCGCCGTCCTGATCGGCTTGGCCGTCGGGACCGCGGCCCAGGACGCTCCCGGCGCAGGCTTGGTGATGTACATGCAGATGGGGGGCAATCCCGGAGACGGCGCCACCCTCGCCCGCCAGACCGGGGCGGCCGAGGCGGCGAGCGCACTAGGCGTGGACCTGAGGGAACAGTTTTCGGCATGGGCGCCGGAGACCATGATCAACCACTTCAAGGAGGCGGTCGCGGCCCGGCCTGACTGCGTCGCCATCATGGGCCATCCCGGCAGCACGGCGTTCTACGACATCGTGGCGCAGGCGGTCCAGCAGGGCATCGTGGTGACCGTAGGCAACTCGCCGATGACCGATCTGCAGGCTGAGTTCGGTTCGAGCGGAATGGGATACGCCGGCGTCGATCTGTACGAAGGAGGCAAGCTCACCGCCCAACACATGCTGGCTCAGGGCCTCCGGGCAGGCGACCAGGCGATGGTCTACGGCGTCTTCAGCCAAGCCGAGCGCGGCCTCTCGGAGAAGGGCTTGGCCGATACGCTGGAGGCGGCCGGCCTCGTCGTCGACCGGCTCGAAATCACTCAGGAAGCCAACAGCGACGCTTCGCTCGCCGTGCCGGTGCTGGCCGCGTACATCGCGGCGAACCCGGACCTCAAGGCGATCGGCACCCAGCACGGCGGCATCACCGGCATCCTCGCCGAGACGCTGCGGAAGGCGGGCAAGCGGCCCGGCGAAATCATCGTCGGCGGGATCGATCTGGCGCCGGCGACCATCGACGGCCTCAAGTCCGGCTACGTGTCCGCAACCCTCGATCAACTGCTCTATCTGCAGGGGTTCATGCCGGTCGTGCAGTGCGTCCTGACGGCGAAGTACAAGATGCCGGGCCTGTCCCTCAACACCGGCGCCGGCACGGTCACGCCGGATACGATCGATGACCTGGTCGATCTGATCGACGCCGGCATTCGCTGACCGCGCATCCTCCAACGGCATACGTCCGTTACCGGCGTCGGCGCACGAACCGGCGGCGCCGGTAACGGCCTCAATGCAGCGCAAGCGGGATGCCATGAACCGCGATCCGCGACGGACCGGCGCGCCGTGACGGACAAGCTCGCGCGGCCAGCGGCCGGTCCCCGGCAGGCGGACGGCTATACCGATATCGTCCGCATGGAGAGCGTGCAGAAGTACTTCGGCGCGATCCACGCGCTCCGCGACGTGAGCCTGCGCGTCGGCCGCAATGAGATCGTCGGGTTGATCGGTGACAACGGCGCCGGCAAGTCGACTCTGATCAAGGTCATGACCGGCGTGATGCCGCCGAGCGCCGGCCGCCTCTTCGTTCGCGACCGGGAGATCGACCTGGGCGACTATTCCGTAAGGATGGCTCACGACCTGTCGATCGAAACCGTATACCAGGACCGGTCGCTGGCGGACAAGCAGCCGCTATGGCGGAATTTCTTCGTCGGCCGACAGATCACCAACCGCTTCGGCTTCATCGACATCAAGCGTCAGAAGGCGATCGCGGAGGAGATCCTCCTGAAGTCGATCGGCTTTCGCGGCGCCGGCATCACCGTGGACTCGACCGTCGCCGAGCTTTCCGGCGGCGAGCGCCAGGGAATCGCGATCGGCCGCGCGATGCACTACGACGCCGATCTCATCGTGCTCGACGAACCGACGGCGGCGCTGGCCGTCAAGGAGGTCCGCAAGGTCCTGGACTTCGTGGCCGAAATAAAGAGAGCGGGACGAGCCTGCGTCTACATCGAGCACAACCTGGCCAACGTCCATGAGGTGGCTGACCGTTTGATAATTCTCGATCGCGGCGCCGTCGTCGCGGAAATCCTCCCGCAAGACATGTCCGTGACGGAACTCACCGATTATCTCATCGCCATACAGCAGCACGACTGAAACGAGGGCAGGATGGCCGCGCGGGCAGGAATCTCGGTACTACGGCGCATCGAAGGCCTGTCGATCATCGCGGTCTTCCTGTTGCTCCTGGGCCTGTTCATGTACACCGCTCCGCACGTGTTCTTCGCTCCCTTCATCTATACTACCTTTCTCTCGACGTTGCCTCCGCTGATACTGCTGGCCGTCGGCCTTACCTTCATCATCGGCGCGGGAGAGATCGACCTCTCCTTCCCGGCGGTCATCGGCTTTTCCGGCTTCGTCTTCGCGGTGCTGTTCAAGGAATACCGGCTCGGATGGATCGCCGTGGCGGCCGGACTCGCGGCCGGCGTCCTGGTCGGTCTGATCAACGGAGTGCTCATCGCGAAGATCGGCTTACCCTCCTTCATCGCGACGCTGGGCACGCAGTTCCTGTGGTTCGGCATGGCGACGGTACTTTCCGGCGGCAAGTCCTATGCGTTGCGGGGAGCGGACGAGAGCACGGTGTGGCAGGCGATCGTCGGCCGGCCGCTCGACGGGGTCGACGGTCCGCCCTGGCTCTGGCAACTGCCGATGCAGGCGCTCTGGACGGCCGTGATCGTGGTTGCGCTCTGGTTCCTCCTGAACCGGCACCGCTTCGGCGAGCACACGCTGTTCATCGGGGATTCGAACGACGTATCCAGAGTGGTCGGCATCCACGTCGACCGCGAGAAGATCAAGCTCTTCACGTTGATGGGCCTGCTCGCCGGCACCGCCGCCATCATGCTGACCTTGGAAAACAAGAACTACTTCGGCAATCAGGGTCAGGGGTACCTGCTCACGGCGATAGCATCGGTACTGATCGGCGGCACGTCGATCTTCGGCGGCCGGGCAACGATCATCGGCACGGTGTTCGGATGCCTGATCATAGGCATGATCGAGGCCGGTCTGGTGGCGTCGGGTCTCACCGGCGCCTGGGTGCGCACGATCCAGGGACTGGTGTTCCTGGTCGCGATCATCCTGTATCTGATCATGGAGGAACCGCAAAGGCGCGCCGCGTTCCTGGTACGCTTACGCTTGATGCGCTTCCGTCTGGTACGCTCAGCGCGCTTTCGGCCGGCGGACCGCCGGCCTTCCGACCCGTCCGCGGCCGGGCGGCAGCCGCGGCCTCGATCATGACGCATCCCGCCCGCGGCCGGCCGCCGTCGATGGAAGAGCGGCAGCTCCTGGAGTATCTGTTCGACCTCAACGGCTACCTGGTCATCCACGACGTGCTGAGCACGGAAGAGGTGACGGCGCTCGACCGGGCGCTCGACCGGCGCAGGCCGGAGGAGGAAGAGGACCTGGGCGGGAGGTTCATCCGGTTCGGGGCAGCGCCTCCCGGCTCCGGGTTTCTGGACTGGGGCGAGCCGTTCTGCGCCCTGCTCACCCATCCCCGCATCATGCCGATCCTGCGCTTCCGGCTCGGCGACTGCTTTCGCCTGGACCGCATCTACGGCATCCGCATGCGGCAGGGGATGCCGTCCGGCGTGCTGCATTCCGACTACGGCGCGTCCGCTCCCGTCGGCGGAGCCGCGCCGGGCGCCTGGTTCCCGTTTCGCGACAACCGGATACTGGAGGGCTTCGTGGTCGTCGCCTTCAACCTGGCCGACACCGGACCCGAGTACGGAGGGTTCTGCTGCATCCCCGGCAGTCACAAGAGCCACTACCGGTTGCCGCGACAGATCGCCGAGCGCCCGGAGCGCTCGCCGTTCGTGGTCGTGCCCGAGGCGCCGGCCGGCTCGGCGATCCTGTTCAGCGAAGCGCTGACGCACGGCACGGCCGCGTGGCGGGGCTCCCACGAACGCCGCTCGCTGCTGTACAAATACTGCGTGTCGCACGTCGCCTGGACGGCCGAACGCGTGGCGCCGCCGGAGTCCGCCGCGCTGACCGAGCAACAGCGGATCCTGTTCCGGGAGCCCGCCGACCCACACCGCCACTTCCCATCGCTGTTCGAGGAGACCGCCGGCCCCCTCGAACCCGGCTATCGCTGAAAGCTCGATGCTGCCCGACCCGCGCGTCCCCGGCCGTACGCCCGACATCGAACGTCCGCCGCGGGCGCTCATCGAGCGCTTTGCCGGCGTGTCGAGCGCCACCGCCGCCGGCGACCTGCATGAGCTGGGGATACGTGATCCCTACCTCCTGGGACCGGCGCCGCGCACGCCGGGCGCCCGCATCGCGGGCCCTGCGCTGACGCTGCAGTTCATGCCCAAACGCGAGGACCAGTACGCCCGCGGCGCCTATGACGACCCCGAGCAGCAGCTTCACCGCCACTGCCTGTATCACGCGCAACCGGGCGACGTGATCGTGGTGGACGCCCGCGGCGACCTGCGGAGCGGCGTGTTCGGGGAGATGATGCTCACCTACTTCAAGGGGCGGGGCGGCATCGGCGCGGTGATCGACGGCTGCATCCGCGATTTCCCCATCGCCCGCACGCTCGGCCTGGGCCTGTGGCTGCGCGGCACGACGCCCAACTTCCACACGCAGACCAACATCGTCCCGTTCGCCGTGAACGTGCCGGTCGCCTGCGGCAATGCCCTGGTGATGCCGGGCGACCTGATCGTCGCGGACGACGACGGCGCGGTAGTGGTTCCGATCGGGATGGCCGAGCAGCTTGCCGAGCGCGCCGCCGAACACGCCGAGTGGGAGGACTTCAGCCGCGAGCGGCTCGGCGAAGGCGGCGACCTGCGCCGCTACTACCCGCTCGACGAAGCGGCGCGCGCCGAGTACGAGGCATGGAAGGCGCGTCGGGCGCAGGACATCTGATGATCGTCTCCATCAAGGGATAGCAAGATGAGATTGGCGCTGCACCTGCCGGACGAACCGGACGAACGCTGGACACTGGCCCGCCAGATCGGGGTCACCGACTTGGTGTGCGGAGCGCCGTTGGGCGCCGACGGGTCGCCGGCGTCGGATCGTGAGGCGCTGACCCGGCTGTGCGACCGGGCCGCCGGCGCCGGATTGCGTCTGTCGGTGATCGAGGGACCCACGCCGATGGAGAACGCGAAGCTGGGACTGCCGGGGCGGGACCGAGAGATCGATCGCTTCTGCCGGATGCTCGAGCATCTCGGCGCCGCCGGCGTGGAGGCGGTCTGCTACAACTTCATGGCGGTGTTCGGCTGGCTGCGCACCGACACCGCGGTGCCGGTGCGCGGCGGGGCGCTCTCCTCAGCCTACGACCATGCGGTGATGGAAGCGCGCGGGCCGGTTACCGAAGGCGGCATGGCGCCCGGCGCGGACGGGCTGCTGATCGGCGAGGAGCAGCTCTGGGAGAACTTCGCCTACTTCAGTTCGCGGGTCGTGCCGGTGGCGGAGGCGAACGGCGTGAAGCTGGCGCTGCATCCCGACGACCCGCCGTTGTCTCCGATCCGCGGCGTGGGGCGGATCATGCGCAGCGTCGAGAACATGGAGCGCGCCATCCGGCTGGTGCCGAGCCGATGCAACGGCGTCACCTTCTGCCAGGGCAACTTCACCGCCATGGGAGCCGACCTGCCGGCGGCGATCCGCCGCTTCGGTGCGGAGCGAAAGATATTCTTCGTGCACTTCCGGGACGTGCGGGGCACCGCATCGCGCTTCGTGGAGACCTTCCAGGACGACGGCCCGACCGACATGGTCGCGGCCCTGCGCGCCTACCGGGAGGTCGGCTTCGACGGCCCGCTCCGTCCCGATCACGTGCCGACCATGGCCGGCGAGCCCAACGACCACCCCGGCTACATGATGAAGGGCCGCCTGTTCGCGATCGGGTACCTGCGCGGTCTGCTGGATGCGCTGGAGACCGCCGGATGAAGCCGCCCCGATGCCGGTGAACCTCAGGGGCCGCAGCGTCACGGTCGGGATCGACGACCGGTTGCGGCTGACCGTGTGGGCGCGCGACGGCGAACGGCTGTGGGAGAGCTCGCCGAGCCGGCCGCCGGCGGTCTGCGTCGAAGGGGGAAACGGTGCGCTCCGCGTCCTCGACTTGGCCGGCGCGCAGAACCGCTCGGCGCGTCCCTTCGCCGATGGTCGCTTCCGCGGCCGGCGGATCACCCTCTCCGGGTACCCCGGCGCGGACGTGGCGTTGGAGATGCGCGTGGCGATCGACGCCGGCGACGACGAGCTCCTGATCGGGATCGAACAGGTCGGCGGTGAGGACACGGTGCGGCGCGTCGAGCATCTGTACCGCTTCGAGCGGCCGGCCGCGCAGGGCGGCTACTTGGTGCTGCCGCACGGCTCCGGGTATCTGGTCCCGGCCGATTGTCCCGACGCGCTGCCCGGGCGGGGGCCGGAGCCGCTGCAGATCGGCGGGAGCTGGACGCTGCCGATCTTCGGTCTGACCCGCGACGGCGCAGGTCTCTGCGCCACGGTCGACACGTGGTGGGACGCCGAGGTGCGCGCCCACCACCTGCCGGGCGACCGATCGATCCTGGACTTCTCCTGGGCCGACGAATTGGGCGCCCTCGCCTACCCCCGGCGGCTGCTGGTCCACTTCGCGCGCGACCTGGACTACGTGGCGATGGCCAAGCGCTACCGCGCCGCCGCGCGGCAGCAGGGCCTGGTGCGCACGCTGGAGCAGAAGGCGGCCGCATCGCCGGGCATCCGCGAATACGTCGGCAACGTCCTGTTCCGCTGGACCGAATGGAACGGCGCCGACAGCGAGCGCGTCCTTGGCGACCTCCGCCGGCTGCGCAATCAGGGCATCGGCGTCAATCTGTTCTATCCCAAGTGGGGCGGCCCGCGCGGGCGGCCCCCGATCCAGAACCATCAAGCCTTTCTGGTCGACCAGCCGGGGGACGACGGATGGGCGCCGCTGGTCGACTTCGCAAACCGCGCACGCGAGCTTGGCTGCCTCACGCAGGGGTTCATCCGCCCGTGCGAGCAGAGCCCCGGCGTGCCGGGGTATGACGAGTCGCACTGGGCGGTGGGGCCGGACGGCAGTCGTCTGAATCACCTCGGCACCCACGCCGCGTTGGAGCTGACGACCGCGGCGCTGGACGGGCTGGAGGCGCGCGGCCTGCGACTCGACGTGCTCTACTTCGACGGCTATGCCGCGGCGAGCGTTCCTCCGCGCAACTACTCACCCGCCCATCCGGTGACGCGCCGGCAGGCCTTCGAGCACCAGAACGCCTGTTTCGATGAGACGCGCAGGCGGGGGATCATCCCGGCCGGCGAGCTGCGCCAGTTCTGGGCCATCCCGCACTGCGACCACTTCTTCTTCACCGACTGGAGCGGCCACCGGCTGAGCGCCCGTGCGGACAGCGAGGATGCCGAACACCGGCCGGTGGGCGAACCGATCCCGCTGTGCCAGCTCGTCTTCCACGACTGCTGCATGTGCGGGTTCTCCGGCGACCCTGGTCAAGGTCCGCGCTACGACTGGTTTCCGAGCCGCTCCCACCGCCTCTACGAGCTGCTGTTCGGCGCGGCGCCCTCCTACAACTGGCTCCTGTCGCCACGTGACGGGTACCCGTTTCCGGTCGCCGACTGGCGGAGCGGCCGCACGGTACGCGCGCTCCGCTGGCTGCGCACCTGGAGCGCGTTCTATCGTTCCATCGCCATGTCGGAGATGACCGGCCACCGGCTGCTGACACCGGACGGCGCGCTGCAACGCACCGAGTTCGCCTGCGGCGTCGCCGCCGAGTTCGATCTGCCCGGCGAGCGCTACCGGGTCCTCGGCTCGCCACACTTCGACGGCACGTGGCAGCATCCAATATCGCCATGAAGATCGTCGACGTGCGCATTCATCAGGTGATCGTGCCGATGCGGCCTGGCGTCGTGCACTCGGAAGGGGTCCGGGACAAGCTGTGCGCGCCCGACCCGGTGAGCGGCCGTTCGCTCGACTTCTGGGAGTTCCCGAAGTGGATCATCGAAATGGAGGCCGACAACGGCTTGGTCGGACTGGGCGAACCGCGGCGGGGCGACCTGTACGGGCCGCTGCGCGAGCAGGCCGACCTGATCGTCGGCAAGCGGCTGCTCGACCTGCCGGTCGGCAACCTGCCGCTGCCGCACGCCGACGACTACGAATCCTACATCGTCTACGAAGCGTACGAGATGGCGTGGCTCGACCTGCTCGGCAAGCACCTGGGCGTGCCGGTCCATCACCTGTTGGGCGGCAAGAAGATCGACCGCGTCCCGGTCGACTTCTGGATGGGCCGCGGCACGCCGGAGGACACCGCCGCGCGGGCGCGGACGGGACTCGATCTGGGCTTCCGGGGCATGAAGATGAAGTGCGCGCTCGGCGACCCGATCGCCGAGCGGGTGGCGGCGGTGCGCGAGGTAGCCCCGCACTTCCCGATCGTGCTCGACCCCAACGAACGGTTCCACCATCCGCACGGCACGCGCGAGGTGTCGCGGTCGCTCGACGGCCTGGACCGCGTCACCTTCGAGAGCCCCATGCCGCAGGATCGCCTGGACTGGTACGTGGAGGTGCGCGGCGCCATCCCGCAGCCGGTCGCGCTCCACCTGACCTCGATCACCGACCTGCTGCCGGCGGTGCGCGCGGAAGCGGCCGACTGCTACAATCTGCTCGGACCGCTCAAGGAGTTCGTCGAGTGGGCGACCCTGACGCGCAAGGCCGGCCTGCCGACGTGGCGCGGCACCGGTGTCGATCTGGGCGTGCGCGACATGTCGAGCGTGCACGCCGCGGCGGCGGCCGGCTGCGAGCTGCCCTGCGACATCATCGGCAGCCTGCTGCGCGAGGACGACCTGATCGTCGATCCGATCCCGTTCCGGGACGGTGCGCTGGTGGTGCCGGACACGCCGGGCCTGGGGGTGGAGCTCGACCGGGACGCGCTCGACCGCTACCGCGTCCCGATCGAGGCTGCCGCATCGGCATGAAACAGCCACATGAGAGGGTAACCACATGAACGCGGAGGGACTGCAGGCGGCGTACCTGTTCTGCTACCCGTGGGACTTCGCCGACGAAGGGGTCGACCGGCTGATCGGCCGCGCGCGCGACCTGGGCGTCACCCATCTGGCGGTCGCCAGTCTCTACCACGCCGGCTTCTTCTTCTATCCGCACAACCCGCGCCGCAAGGTCCACATGCTCGAAGACGGAGTCGCCTACTACCACCCCGACCCGGCGTGCTACCCGGAGGGGCTGGCGCCGCAGGTGGCCGCCGTCAGCCGCGACCGGGACCTGTTCGGCGCCATCTGCGATGCGGCGGCGCGGGCCGGCCTCCGTCTCTGCTCCTGGACCGTGCTCCTGCACAACTCCCGCATCGGCCTGGCTCACCCGGAACTGACCGTCCACAACGCCTTCGGCGACAGCTACCCGCACGCGCTCAGCCCCGGCCACCCGACCGCGGCGGCGTTCGCGCGCGGCGTGATCCGCGACCTGGCGTCCCGGTATCCGCTCGACACCATCATGCTGGAAGCGGCCGACTACCGCTCCCGCGCGCACGGCGGCTCCTGGGTCGGCGGCCATCACCACGAGCGGCAAGGGACACACCTGCGCGAGTTGGAGAACGTCCTGCTCGACCTGTCGTTCAATCCGGCCGACGTGGCCGGCGCCGGCGCGCAGGGGCTCAGGGAGGCCGTGCGCGCCCACCTGGAGGCGTACTTGGCGGCAGCGCCCGACGTGCCGGGCGACCTGCCCGACTCGCCGGAGGCGTTCCGCCGCTTGCACCCGGCCATGGCCGACTACGAGCGCCGGCTGCAGGGGAACCAGGCCCGGCTTCTGCGGGAACTGAGGCAGGAGGCCGAGCCGCACGGCGTGCGGCTGATGGGCCCGGCGGACCCGGCGATCGATCTGGTGATGGCCGGCGCGTACGGCCAGTCGCCGGAGCGGATCGCCGCGATCGCACGGGACGGCCGCGCCGCGCTCGGCGACCGGCAGGAGCTGATCGTATTGCTGCGCATGGGCTTCTACGGCGACGGCGCCCGGTACGGAACGCCGATCGTGACCGAACGGGCGATGATCGACGGCGTGCGCGCCGTCGCCGATGCCGGGGCGCACGCCGTCGGCTTCTACAACTACGCCGAGGCGCCGTCCCGGTGCGTCGACTGGATCGCGCCCGCGCTGCGTGCGGCCGGCGTCACCGGCACTTAGGAGCCGGGCCCTGCAGTACGCCCGCCTGGGCGCCTCGGACCTGCGCGTCTCGCGCCTCTGCCTGGGCACCGTGTTCCGCAGCGCACCGGACGAGGCGATCTGCATCGCCGCCATCCGCGCCGCCGCCGAACTGGGCTGCAACTTCCTGGACTGCGCCGACTTCTACGGCGCCGGCCGCTCCGAGCGGATCGTCGGGGCGGCCGTCGAGGGTCGGCGCGATCGGTTCGTGATCACCACCAAGGTCGGCGCGCCGATGCCGGAGGCGCCGGCCGGCGGCCTCCGGCGCGACTACGTCCTGCGCGCCTGCGAGGCGAGCCTGCGGCGCCTGGGCACCGATTACCTCGACTGCTACCTGTGCCACTTTCCCGATCCGCGCACGCCGCTCGACGAAACGCTGTCGGCGTTCGATCGGCTGGTGACCGACGGCAAGGTGCGCTACCCCGGCGTCAGCAACTTCAGCGCCCGGCAGGTGCAAGAGGCGGCCGAGATCGGCCGCCGGCGCGGCTGGGCGAGCGTCGTCTGCAATCAGGTCGGCTACAGCCTGCTCGACCGGCGTATCGAGCAGGAGCTGCTGCCGGGGATCGCGCCGCTCGGCACCGGCGTCACCGCCTACGCCACCACCGCGATCGGCCTGCTGGCCGGCCGCTACCGCTACGGCCGGCCGCCGCCGGCCGGCACCTCCTGGCGCCGCGGGCCGTACAACTTCCGGGCCGCCATGACCCCGGCGGCCGGCCGCGTGATCGACGCGGTGCTCGACATAGCCCGCCGTCACGGCACCTCGCCCACCCGCGTCGCCACCGCCTGGTGCCTGCGCCGGCCGGCCGTGAACGCCGCCATCATCGGCACCGACACACCGGAACAGGTACGGCAGAACTTCCGCGACGCCGACTGGGAGCTGCCCGCGGAGGACGCCGCGGCGCTGGACCGCTGCTCGGCCGGGCTCAGGCTGGTGATCCGCAAGGACTGCCCGCAGGGATGGACGCCGGACGCGCCCTGACCGGCGGACCCTCGCTACTCCGACATCGGCATCAACGCGCCGTACTCGTTCTCGATCCGCTCCTGTTCGGCGTCGTCGATGAACCCCAAGTTCACCAGATGGCGCAACGCCGCCAGAAAACCAGTCTGCAGGCGACTCGCCACCTGCCTGACTCCTGCCATGGTGTCGAGCCGCGTGGTTATGGTCGATATGGCGCGCTGCACCAGATCATGCGGCATCAACAGCATCGCCGCGAAGGCATTCGCACGCCGCTCGACGTCGCGTGGCGCCCACGGTCCGCTGGCCATGGCCAGCCGGCTCCCCGCCTCTCGATCGAACAGCACGTGACAGAGCTCGTGCGCCAAAGTGAATCGGTTGCCGAACGCGTGCGCGTTCGCGTCATGGCGGGAGTTGACGAATATGCCAGCCCGGTGCTGAGGACCGACGACAGAAATCCCGCGAATCTTATCGTCAGACAATGCTATGTCTCCGACCGTGACTCCCAAGCGATCGACCATCTCTTGGATGTCTACGGAGCCGTCCTTTACGAATTTCATATCGAACCGCTCGTGCAGTTCCTCGGCAAGCTCATACCCCTGAGACCAGGAAGGGGAGTGGGATTCCTCCACCGGTGCCGATCGGCACATGGCACGAGTCGTCTCTGACTCTCCCTCCGGCGAGTAGAGGCTGACTATCTTGAGCGCTATGTGTTCGATATCTTCCTTCGCGACGTCGGGTGACAGCGAGCCGAACATCAGCGCAGCATGACAAGAACCGTCGATGACGAACGGCGAAGGCGGGACATCCAGCATCGCGCGACGCGGCTCTTCGACGATCTTCGCCAGAGATCGTCTTGCCTGCTGCCATCCCATCCGCACGGAGCGCTCGTCCACTCCCAGCCCCGCGAGCCACATGAGCCGCGGACCCGGATCGGCTGCCGACTTCAGCATTCGAAGCGCCTTGCGCAGGGCCTCGATTCGATGGGCATTCGGCTTCAGCGCAAGAAGATACTCGCTTGCGCTGAACATCACGTCATGCAGCGGTTCGGCAACTTGCCGCGGCGGCAACTTGGCAGCACCTTTCTCCGATTCCAGGAAACTGAAGTGCTGAGGCATCCCCTCGGTCGGTGCAGGTCCCCAGGAGACCTCGACCGAGTCTCGAACGCGTCTCAGGATGACATCGGGGAACAATCCGCCTTCGCTCGCCGCCCGTATCGCGTGTCGAGCCCACCAGTTCTGCCACGTCGTTTCCCACTTGGACGCCTTCTTTTCATCGTTCTCGACGGCCAGCGGCGGAAACCGCGTGGCGCGCAGAGATGTCCACGCGGTATCGTTGTCGTTCCGTACCGGCAGGCGCTCCTCGTGGAGCAGCGGATTCCAGTTGAGGGCGAACCACTCGATGAGCGGCAGGAGATACCAATGGACTGAATCCATGCGCTCACCTTCCTCCAGGTGAGCGCACAGATTCCTGCCCCCGACCCAGATCTGAAAGCTCCCCCACGACCGGCTGATCTCCCGACCGACGCCGTACCCTCCGTCGGGATCAGGACCGAACGCCATTCGCAACGCGAATACGCTGGTGTCGCCGGCGAGTCTCTCCCATTGAGTTACCACGGCTACCGAATCAATCCCAGTGCTTCTTGAGGTCCCGTCGCCGCAGACATCTTTCCTTGATCCACTTGCGTCGCAGGGTCTCCGGAACCCTCACCCAACCGACCGGGTAACCATGCCACTCACCGGCTCTATGCTCCTGCGCGCAATACGCTCTCCCTGCATGCACCGCATACCGTTTGCCGTTCGCCGGTTCGCTTTGGCTGAGCAACCGAGTAGCTGTCTCCTGGTCGATGTCCTGGGGACAGAGCGTTCCGCGGCGACCGCGCTGCCACGGTTCCTTATGCTTGGGATTTCCGCAATATCTCATCTGCCTTGAGCGTCGGGCGTTTCGGTCGGCTCAGCATGGCCGATCGGGGCGGTGCGTTCAAGCGCAGGAACGTCAGTCGCAGGCGTCGTGGAGCACGGCGGCGGTGATGACGTCACGGAAGCGGTCGAGCGGCATGCCGACCGAGCGGACCCAGCGCCAGATGCACTCCCGCAGCTCCATTCGGTAGTCGAGGATCCGTTCCGGCTTGCCCTTCTCCCACGGTTCGGGCGGCCAGACGGTGTGGCCCAGTTTGGTGCATACCTGGATGCGGCGGTCGTCGAGCTGCAGGCCGATGCGTCGGCGGTCGATCCACTGCGCGTGCCGCCGCGCCTGGAACATGGCGGCGCCGGTGCCGTCCGGCAGCTCGAACAGCCATGCCTCGACATCGGTGCCGGGCAACGGGATCACCCGGTACCCGCGATGGCCGTACAGCAGGCGCGAATCGTGCACGGTCATCTCGAAGCGCATGCGCGGCGCCCGCCCGAGCGGCAGGTACTCGGCAAAGGCTCCGCCGTAGCCGGGCACGCAGCCCTCGAACGACTCGCCCCAGAGCTCCGACCTCACCGTATCCAGGTCGAGCGCCAAGCGGTTCACCGCGACGTGGCGATGGAACTCGGCGGCCAGTCCCTCGTAGAAATCGGTGAGCGATCCGTCGAACGCGGTGGTGAACCGCAGCGCGTACGGAGCGCCCAGCGCCTCGACCGCCGCCTCGGTCAGATAGGCCGGACCGCCGAGCTGTGCGAACAGCGTCGGCTCCGAGCGGTTCCGCAGATCGGCCAACCAGCGCCGCTTCACCTCCCGTTCGATCCGCACGAAGAGCTCCAGGTTGTCCGCGCGCACCTGCTCCGCCGCCAGCGCCTCGTAGCAGCACGGATGGATCAGGAAGACGACGGTGCCGCAGGGTCGCTCCGCGGGCGCTCTCACGTCACGGTCGAACCGGTTCGAGGCCCGACGGGGTGATGCGGATGCGCTGAGCGCGGGCCAGGGTCCGGAAGGTGTCCCAGTAGACGTAGAGCACCTCGTCCGGCGCGACCTCGACCATCGCCCCCATCGCCCACAGGCCGGTGTCGATCATCGTGCCCTGGTCCCAGGTCAGCCCGTCGTCAAGGCTGCAATGCAGGGTCAGCCCCGGCATGCGGTGGGCGATCAGCAAGGCGCCGGAGGCGGTGCGCACCATGTTGGGCGAGGCGTATCCCGCAAACGGCCCGCGCACGGCCGGCCCCCACGACCGGCCGCCGTCGTCCGACCAGCTCTCCCACATCACGGGTGAGTAGATCGGCCGCAGGTAGGCCGCTACCCGACCGTTGCCGAGCTGCACCGCCGTGCATTCGGTGAGGTCGAGGTTGCCCTCCATCGGCGTGCCGTCGTCGTGGAAGCCGGGCGTGTCGACGTTCACCGGCGCGCTCCAGGTGACGCCGTCGTCGTCGCTTCGGGCGCAGAACGCCTGACAATGCCAGGAGCCCCAGGTATGGAGCGGCAGCGGATTGTCGTGCATGTCCCTGCCATGCAGCTCCCTGCCGTGCAGCAGGAACGCCAGGACGGCGCCGTCGGCCAGGTTCATGAATCCCATCGGCGCCAGGCTCTGCACCGGCGGCTCCGTGCGCGGCCCCACGTGCAGGTTGGTGGTGCCGGCGGAGGTCCAGGTGCGGCCGCGGTCACTCGACCGGTAGACCAGCTTGTGATCGGGTCCCGGCAGCATGGCGATCAGCCGTCCGCGCGGCGTGAGATGCATGCGCGCCGGGGACCAGGAGCTGGCAAGCTCGCCGAGCCCGAGCGGCTGCAGCTCCGACCAGGTGCGGCCGTCGTCGGCCGAACGGGTCAGGAACGGCTGGGCGTGCGCGGTCATGGCGTCGGATGTATCGCCCTGCACGTTGACCAGCATCAGCAGCTCGCCGTCGTCGAACCGCTTCACGTCGATCGGTTGCTGCCAGACGCCGGCTCCGGCCGGCAGCGGGTGCCACCAGTTGGTGGGATGCTCGAACCCCGCCCGCCAGGTCGACGCCGGAGCGGTCGGCCCGTGCACGCGGACGTTGCCGATCTCCGCCTCTCCGAACAGGTACGCGCCTACCGAGCCGGGGCCGCGGTAGGTGCCGTCGCTCGCCTCGAAGCGGCCGTAATCGCCGACGCGCACGATGAACCGGTCGCCCTGCAGGGCGACCATGCACCGCATCCGTATGCCGTTGGTACTCGGCACGCGCGGGACCATCGCCAGCCGGATGAGCTTGAGGTAGCCGGCGCCGTCCATCTTCGACAGCGCGACCCAGAAGTGCTGCGCGCGCGACGCCTGCCCGCAGTTGGGAAAATGGACGAGATAGAAGTGGGACTCGTCGCGGGCGCGCAGGATGATGCCGGCATCGCTGTGGCTGCGCAGCAGGAAGTCGAAGCTGACCCGACAGTCCTGGCAGGCGCGGGTGCGGTCGAACGCGAAGTGCGCTCCCTGCAAGGGACCGATCTCGGCATTCGCCAGATCGGGCGGAATCGTCAGCGCGCCGTCGGCGCCGTCCGTCCAGGCGCCGTTGACGAAGTGCCAGCCGCTGCCGTCGCCGACGGCAAGGGTCCTGGCGGCAAGGGTCGTAGTCGTGGACATGAGCGCAGTGTACGACATGCTGCCGCGCAGGTCAGGGGACCGTTCTCCGCAGACGCGCGTACTCTACTAATTTGACGTTCGTTAGTAAAGTGTTGTCAATGGTGTTGTCAACCATGATCGAGCGCCGCTCGTGAGAATGCCGCGGAGACCGCCCGACCTGGGAACCCTGATCCGGAGGATCAACGCCGATCCGGCGCGGCTGACCGAGGTCCTGACCCGGGCCGCGGGCAATCCGGCCGACCGGTATCTGCACTGGGACGAGCTGCGTCACCGCCCGGCGCCGGACGGCTTGACTCACGACGAGTGGTGGGTGGCCGAGAAGATCCAGCGATCGGTTTCCGCGCAGGTGATTCCTCTGCACGATAGCATGGGCGTTCCCTTTCGCTACAGCCTGACCGCGCCGATCCAGGAGCTCCTGCATCGGCTCGACCTGGGAGCCGGCGGCAGCGTCGGCATGCCGGCGCAGATCACCAATCCGGAAACGCGGGATCAGTACTACGTCTCCTCCCTGATCGAAGAAGCGATCACCTCCAGCCAGTTGGAAGGCGCATCGACCACCCGCAGGGTGGCCCAGGAGATGATCCGCTCGGGCCGCCGGCCGGCAGACCGAAGCGAACGGATGATCTACAACAACTACCGGACCATGCAGGCGATCCGCAGCCTCAAGGACGAGCCGCTGTCGCGCGACCTCCTCTTCCACGTCCACCGCTCGGTGACGTCCGGCACGTTGGACGACGCGACCGCCGCCGGGCGACTGCGCAAGCCCGACGAGAAGATCCACGTGGTCGACGCTCGCGACGGTACCGTGTTGCACACGCCTCCGCCGGCCGGCGAACTCCCCGCCCGGCTGGACACGACGTGCCGGTTCGCGAACGCGGAAGGTGGTAGCACGGGAACGTTTCTCCACCCCGTGCTCCGCTCGATCATCCTCCACTTCCGGATCGCCTACGACCATCCGTTCGTCGACGGCAACGGGCGCACCGCACGCGCCTTGTTCTACTGGTCGATGCTGAGACGAAGGTACTGGCTCGTCGAGTTCCTGACGATCTCTCACGTCATCCGCAGCGCCCCGGCGCGCTATGGCCGGGCGTTCCTCCATACCGAGACCGACGACAACGACCTTACCTACTTCATCGGCTATCACCTGGACGTCCTCGACCGTGCGCTCCGGGCGCTGCATGCGTACATAGCGCGCAAGACCGCGCAACGACAGCATCTGGAATCGGTACTGCAAGGCGTTGCCGAACTCAACCACCGTCAGCGCGCGCTCCTGGGCCATGCCCTGCGGCATCCGACCTGCCGGTACACCATCGAAGGGCACCGGAGGAGCCACAACGTCGTCTATCAGACGGCCCGCACCGACCTGCTCGAACTGGCCGATATAGGGTTGTTGGAGGCGCGCAAGATCGGAAATCGGTGGCACTTCACCCCGGGCGCCGACCTGGAACGGCGCCTGTCCGCCCGGCTCGCGCGTTGACGGCCGGCCGTCACGCCGCCGGGTTCAGCCGGAAGATACGGTCGGCGTTGCCGGAGAACAGCGCCGTCTGCTCGTCGCGGCTGAAGTCGGCGATGATTCGTCGGTACGCCTGGACGACATCGGTATAGGACGAGAACAGCCGGTCCACCGGCCAGTTGGTGCCGAAGAACGAGCGCTCCACGCCCCAGGCGTCGATGCACTCCAGGACCCAGGGTCGGATCGAATCGACCGTCCACCGGTGGTCGCACATTCCCAGCCCGGAGATCTTGACCACAGTGTGGTCGAGGGCGGCCAGCGAGCGCATGCCGCGCTTCCACGCCTCGAAGTAGTCGGCATCGCGGCGCCGCGGAAAGCCGGCGTGGTCGATGCAGTAGGTGATGCCGGGGTAGCGCTTCACCAACGCCACCGCGTCGCTCATGACCGGCACCAGCGGGTCGTCGCAGCAGACCAGGCCGTGCCGTTCCAGCAGCGCGTAACCGCGCTCCCAGCGGGGATCGGTCAGGTAGTCGTCGTAGCGCAAGTCCCGGATGCCGCATACGCCCGGATACTCCAGGTGCCGATCGATCACGCGCTCCGCGTCGCCGGCCGTCAGATCGGCGAAGGCGACGATGGTCAGCGGAAATCCCAGGCGGTCGGCGAACCCCTGCACGAAACGGGTCTCCTCCACCGGGTCCTTGATGCCGATCGCCGCCTGCACGTGCACGGCCTTGGTCGTGCCGGCCAGCCGCGACTCGGCGATGAAGTCGTCCGCCCAGTAGCGAACCGCCTTGAGCGCGTCGCGGTTGCCGGTTTCGTCGTCCTCCTCGGTCGCTCCAGCGGCCGGTTCGGGGTCGCTCCACCGGGTCCTTGATGCCGATCGCCGCCTGCACGTGCACGGCCTTGGTCGTGCCGGCCAGCCGCGACTCGGCGATGAAGTCGTCCGCCCAGTAGCGAACCGCCTTGAGCGCGTCGCGGTTGCCGGTTTCGTCGTCCTCCTCGGTCGCTCCCGGCACCAGCCACGAGTAGTGCAGGGCAGGATCGCGCAGGTCGTAGAAGTGAACGTGCGTGTCGGTAAATGCCAAGTCGCTCATCGTGCCTCCCTGGGCGAGATCATAGCGCGAACCGTCGATCACGCGCGTTCCCGCGCGGTGATGCGGCCGCGGGCTGTCAGTCCGCGATCAACAGAGGAATACGGCCGAAGTCGTCCGCCGTCAGGCCGTCGATCGAGTCGGCCGCCCGATAGGTCGACAGCAGTTCCTCCTGCACGCCGCTCCGAGGCCACGCCGCGTCGATGATACGAGTCCGGTTGACCGCCGTGGGAGCGCCGCCGATCCGCCAGCGTTCGGCCGCCGGCTCGACGTCGCGGACGCGCCGCACGCCGGCGGACGGGAACCCCTCCTGCGACATCAACGCGGCGGCGTACCCCCACCCCGCCGGATCGCCTTCCGGGAACAGCTCCCGAGCGAGCCGGACCACCACCCTGCCCTTGGCGGGGAACACCACCAGATCGAACGACGGGTCGCGCTCCGCCACCATGCCGTCCCGGTCGGCCGCGTAGAACGCGGAATCCCAACCCTCGACGGTGACCGCGTACTCCCAGCCGCGCCGTCCCTGCAGCGCGGCGTTGCGGCCCGGCAGCAGCAAGCGCGCTCCGGCTTCGGCTCGCGGATCGGTGTCGACGTACACGTCGAAGGTCTGCACCGACAACCCGCGCGGCGATCCCCAGGGATTGGCGATCGGCGCGCCGACCTCGAACGCGAAGATCAGATGCTCCGCATCGATGCCGACCTGAAAGCGGCGCAGATCGTAGCTGCCGGGCACGAACACCTCGTCGAGGGGATAGGCGTAGGTACCGGGGCCGTGGTCGTCTCCGGCCGGATCTTCCACGTCGATCAGCACCGTCATCGCCGAGATGTCCGGCACCTGCAGCGCACGGCGGCCGCCGCCGAGCGCCGCGCCCGCCTCCGGCAGCTCGGCGGCCATCCCGATCAGATCACCGGACTCCATGGCGCCCAGGAGTGCAAACGGGATCTGCAGCTCCACGCCCTGATCCGAGCCGGCGGCGGCCAGCGGCCGGCACGTCTCCGGGGCGGCGAGGGCCGCCAGGCACGCCGCGCCCCGCCCATCGGCGCGCGCCACGTGGGTGGCTCGGAAGCCGAGCACCCGGCCGTCGAGCGTCAGCCCCACCGCAGCGCCGGTTCCGGCCAGATAGAGATCGACCGCTTCGCCGCTCGCCGGCCCGTCGATCACCAGGTAGAGGCTCGCCGCATCGAACGCGAACCGCAGCCTCCCGCGCGGCGCTGCGAACGCGACTCCGCTGCGCGCGGCAGCCGACCACTCGCCAAGGTCGCCGTCGACCGTCACCGCCGCCGGCTCCTCCGGCTGTCGGAGCACCGGGACCGCGGGCGCCGGAATGATCGGCACGCGCAGGAACGGCGGCCGTTCGCTCCCCAGGGCGTCGTACACCTGCCCCAGCAGCTCGCGGAACGCGCGGTCGAAGTAGGCGTCGTCGCCCGACTCCTGGTCGGCGCCGAACCACCAGAACCAGTCCGATCCCTCGGCGAACAGCATGCTCTCATACGCGGCGGCCAGCGCCTCCGCGGCGACCGCGCCCGACCGCTCCGCGCGGCGCAGGTCGTCGCGCACGCGCCACAGATAGTCCCACGCCAGCGCCTCCTCCTCCTCGCCGAACCAGGTGGCGAAGTTGGGCTGGAACCAGGAGCCGGGAAAGACCTCCGGCAGCGGCTCCGGCTCCGCGAACCGTTCCAGGTACTGCGACGGCGTGATCGTCGCGACCCAGTCGGCCGCCGCAAGACGCCGGTAGAGGGCGCGCAGAAACCCCTTGCCGTCGTTGGCGTAGTGCTCCCATGCGTTCTCGCCGTCCAGGATCACCGACACTACGGGAGGCCGCTCGCCGCCGAGCCGTCCCTCCGCTTCCAGACGGTTGCGGATGTTTCGCAGGCGGTCCATGAAGTCGGCCGCAGCCGCCTCGCCCGGCATGCCGGAATACTCGAAGCCGATCAGATCGGACAGGCGCACGTCGCGAAAGAAGATCGGCACCGGCGGGTTGCGCCGCAGCCGCGCCTGCCACGGACGGAACAGCTCGCTCTGCTCGACCGTGTCCCTGCGGTCGCGCGTGATCGAGAAGCCCAGGCTTCGCGCCAGCACGTCCTCTCCGGTCGCCACCCAGCGCACGCCGTTCTTGGAGAACAGGGACATCACGAGCTGCGCGACCGCGCCCTCGCCGGGCCACATCCCCGCCGGGCGCCGCCCGAGCAGACGTTCGGCCACGTCAAGGCCGCGAATCACCTGCTGGTCCGCGTCGACGATCTCCCGGTAGCGATGCTCCGGCCGCCGCGCCGCCGGGTCGCCGGCCGCCCCCAAGTCGGTATCGGCGATCAGCGGCAGGATGGGATGGGCAAGCGGCGTGGTGGTCACCTCGATTCGGCCGGCCTCCCACAGACGCCGATGCAAGGGGATCACTTCGCCGACGATGCGCCGGTGCTCGGCCAGCACGACCGCCTTGTCCTCCTCGACGTAATCCCGGCCACGCTCCACCAACGCCGCCAGCGGCGCGTCGGCCAAGAAGTCCGGATCGGTCCATGCGAGGTTGAACAGCACCTGCAGATCGCGGAAGCGTTGCGCCGGCCACGCTTCCAGCGCGGCGTCGATGCCGCGGTCGCCTCGATCGTCGGCCAGTTCCCGGTAGCGCGGAAAGCGGTCGATCACCTTGGGGTTGACGTCGAAGAAGCGCTCCAACAGGAACCGCTTGTCGTCCGCGGTGAGCCGTGCGGCGGGTATCTCCGCGGCTACCCGGTAGCGGTCCCTGGCGCCGGCCGCAAGGTCGTCGAGCTGCAGCAGCAGCGCCGGCGTGAGATTGAACACGACCTGCACGCCGGGGTGCTCGTCCACCAGGGCCGCCATGTCGTAGTAGTCCTTGGCGGCGTGCACGCGCACCCACGGCCGCGAATAGACGCCGGCCGCGTCCTTGGGATAGAGCGGCTGATGCTGATGCCACATGAGCATCAGGTAGAAGCCGGGATCGCTCGCCCCCGCTTCGGCGTGGGCGGCAGCCGGCAGCAGCGCCGCCCAGGCGACCGCCGCGGCCGCCAGAGCCGGCCGCCCGGTCACAGGCGCACGATGGCGGCGGCCCTCCCGGCCACGCGCAGGCGGCCGCCGCAGGCCTCGCCGCCGCTCCAGGCCTCGCCGCCGCCACAGGCCTCGCCGCCGCCCCAGAGCAGCCGCGCCCGCGCGCTGCCCAGCTCCACCACCGCGGCCGTGCGCCCGCGGTTGATCGCCACCAACAGCCGGCGCCGGCCGAGCCGGCGCTCGAACGTCACCAGCGAGCCGCGCGCCTCGCCGGCGCGCCACTCGCCGGTGCGCAGGGCCGGCTCCGCGCGGCGCAACGCCGCCAGCTCCGCCGCGGTGCGGAACAGCGGGTGCCGCTCGGGGTCCGGCGCGCCGGCGTCGACCTGACCTTCGCCCGGCCACGGGAACGTCCCGCGGCAGCCGGGGTCGCCGCCCCCGGTCATCCCCACCTCGTCCCCGTAGTAGAGGCCCGGAGCGCCGGGAAAGGTCATCTGCAGCACTACCGCCAGCCGCAGGCGCCAGACCTCCCCGCCGGCCAGGGTGAGGAAGCGCGGCGTGTCGTGGCTGCCGATCAGATTGTGCGCGGCCTGCGCGACCGGCCACGCGCAGCCGGCCCACAGCCGCGCCAGACCGTCCGCCAACTGCCGGCCGTCGATCGCTCCGGTCGCGAAGAACCGCACCGCCAGCTCGCGTAGCGGATAGTTCATCGACGCATCGAACGCATCGCCCTGCAGCCAGACGGCCGCGTCGCCCATCACCTCGCCGAGCAGATAGGCGTCCGGCTTGACCGCCCGCACCATCGGCCGCAGGTCGCGCCACACGTCCGGGTCGACGTAGCGCGCCACGTCCAGCCGCCAGCCGTCGATCCCGTAGTCCCGTATCCAGCCGGTGAGCGCCTGCAGCAGGTAGGAGCGCGCCTGCGGATTGGCCAGGTTCACGCGCGGCATGGTCGGCACGCCGTACCATGCCTCGTAGGTCGGCTCCACCGCCGGGCCGGCGTCGGCCGCCTCCTCGATCGGCAGCCCGGTCTCCCGCCGCCACACCGGCAGCCACTCGGCCAGGCTCCGGTGCGCCGGCACGTGCGGGCGGTAGCGGATGCGCAGCGGCCACTCCTCGATCACGAACCAGTCGCGAAACTCCGATCGGCTCCCGTTCCGCACCACGTCGGCGAAGGCGAAGAAGCGCGGATGGACGTGGTTGATCGAGACGTCCAGCACCACCCGCATGCCCGCCTCATGCGCCGCGTCGACCATCTCGCGCAGCGCGTCGTTGCCGCCGAGCAGCGGGTCGACGGTCAGGTAGTCGACCGTGTCGTAGCGGTGGTTGGAGGGCGAGGCGAAGATCGGCGTGAGGTAGATCGCCTCGACGCCCAGCCGCGTCAGATAATCCAGGCGAGCGGCGATGCCGGCCAGGTCGCCGCCCCAGAAGCCGCGCGCCTGCGGCGCCGTTCCCCACGGCCGCACGTCCGGCGGATCGACCGACCGATCAGCGTTGGCGAAACGGTCGGGAAATATCTGGTAGATCACCGCGCCGCGCGCCCAGGCGGGCACCGCGAGCGGCGCCAGCTCCTCCGCCGAATCCGGGAACCGCCAGCGGTCGAGCCGCTCGATGGCGACGGTGATGCCCGCCGGCGACAGATAGACTCCCTGTCCTCGACCACTCTGCCCTCGTCCGCCGCCGGCGCGAAACGCGAAAGAGTACTCGGTGCCTGCGTCGAACGGCCCGGCGACCGCCTCCCAGAAGGTGAAGCGCCCGCTCGCCGCGACCGCGGTCATTGGGTACGACTCGATTTGTCGGCCCGACCGCACCACCAGGCGGGCGTCCGCCAGCGCCGGCTCGGTCCACACGCGCAGGCGGAACCGTCCATCCGGCTCCCGATCCACGAACGCCCGGTCGCGCGGGTCGAAGCGGACGTCCCAGGGCGACACGTCGCCGGGCAGACCGTAGATGCCGCGATCGTCGTCATGCCGGCGGGGACGGGCGGTCGCTGCCATCGCTGCCTCCTTCAACCCTTGACCGCGCCGCGCACCAGGCCGCCGACGATGTGCCGCTGGGCGAACAGGAAGGTGAGCACGATCGGCGCCGCCCCGATCAGCGCTGCGGCCGACAGATTGCCCCACCGCGCCGAGTAGTCGTTGCTCACGAAGAGCTGCAGCCCCAGCGCGAGCGTCAGGTTGTCGGCGCTGCGCAGCAGGGTGCGCGCCAGGATGTACTCCGAATAGATGCCTATGAAGGTGATGATGAAGATCACGGCAAGCACCGGACGGCTCAGCGGCAGTATGACACGGGAGAACACCTGCCACAGCGATGCCCCTTCGACGGCGGCCGATTCGTCCAGCGAGCCGGGGACGGTGTCCATGTAGCCCTTGATCAGGAAGGCGTTGAAGCCGACCGCGCCGCCCAGATAGACCAGGATCAGGTAGCCGTGGGTGTTGAGGCCCACGAAGTCGGCCACGTCGCCGATCTGCTGGCCGAGCAGGAACAGGGCGATGAAGCCGAGGAACTGGGGAAATACCTGCACCAACACCATGCTCAGCAGCCCCGTTCGCCGGCCGCGGAAGCGCAGCCGGCTGAAGGCGAACGCGGCCAGGGCGGCCAGCGCCACGTTGCCGAGCGCGGCGACGATCGCCACCTTCCAGGTGTTCCAGATCCAGATATCGAACGGCGTCAACGGGTTGGTGAACAACTCGACGAAATTGTCGGTGGTGAGCTGCCGCGGCACGATCCGCGCCGTGCTCAGGTTGTCGACCGCGTTCACCGCCGAAGAAACGACCCAGACGACCGGAAACAGCGCGAAGACGGCCGCCGGGACCAACAGCAGGTGGCGCCACGCCAGCTCGCGCAGCCAGCGGCGGAGCGGCATGCGCGGCCTGCGCGGCTTGCGCACGACATCCGCTTCGCTGCGCCGGTCAGAGGTTCCCATACACCCGCTCCAGCCGTTTCGTGAACCGGAAGCCGAATGCCGACAGCGCCGCCACCACCACGAAGATCACGATCACGATCGCCGAGCCGAGCCCGAAGTTCTGGCCCCTCCCCGCCTGCAGAGCCAGGTTGAACGTGAAGGAGATGAGTATGTCGGTGTGGCCGACCGGAACCGAGGCGCCGGCCACCGGCGGCCCGCCTGCGGTGAGCAGGAAGATCAGCGTGAAGTTGTTGAAGTTGTAGGCGAACGATCCGATCAGCATCGGCGCGGTCGCCACCATCAGCAACGGCAGGGTGATGGTGCCGAACACACGGGCGGCCGAGGCGCCCTCGACCCGCGCCGCCTCCTTCAGGTCGTCCGGAATCGACTGCAGCGCGCCGGACGCGATCAGAAACATGTAGGGAAAACCGAGCCAGGTATTGACCAGAAGCACCGCCACCTTGGCCCACCACCGATCCTGCAGCCAGGGGATCCCGGCCGCTCCGAAGAACTCGATCACCCGGTTGACCTGCCCGAACTGATCGTTGAGCAGACCGCGCCAGACGATCGCGGAGATGAACCCCGGAACGGCATAGGGGATGATGAAGATCGACCGATAGATCGGCCGGCCGCGCAGACGCGTCTCCTGCAGGGCGTTGGCCAGCGTCAGGCCGACGGCGAAGGTGAGCCCTACCGACGCCGCGGCGAACACGATGTTCCAGATGAACACCCTGACGAACGGACCGCGGAAGCGGCCGTCGGCGATGACGCGGACGAAGTTGGCCAGGCCGACCACCTCGCGCCACCCCGGATCGAGCTGCCGCCCGTCAGGACAGGAAAACGCGCCCACCGCCGCGCGGCAGGTCGACCGCGTCTGCGCGTCGTAGAGCGTGTCGGCGGCCGCGTCGTACCGATAGCGCCGGCCGGACGCTACCAGCCGCACGCTGGACGTGGTGAGCACCTCGACCTGGCCGCCGGGGACGTCGAGGACCAGGTCCTCCATCGCGCCGGCCGCGCCGATCACCTGCAGTCCCTGCAGGCGCGCGTAGGAGCCGATGCCTTCCGGCAGCCCGTCCCCGTCCTCGTCGGTCACCCCCAACTCCGCCGGCTGCAGCAGCCCGCCGCGGACCGGATCGACGCCGCGCGGGCGCGGCACCCCGAACCAGACGCTCCCCTCGGCGCCGCCGCCCTCGGCGCCGGTCACGTAGAACGCCAGGACGCCGTCCGGATCGCGGAACACCGCCAGGTCCAGGGTCAGCGGATCGCCGGCCGACTCGATGGCGATGCTCTGCAGGCGTTCGATCGCCTGCTCCTTGCTGAGGATGTGCCCGGTGCTCCAGTTGGTGAGCCCGACGTACGCGGTGTACAGCACCGGCCACACCACGAACAGCCCCATGAACACCAGCCCCGGCGCCAGCCACGGCAGGGCGACCGCGCCGGGACGCAGGTAGGCGTAGTTGATCAGCAGCGCCGCCGCCAGCAGCAGCGCCAGGAGCGTCCACGATCCGGATGCGATCAGGATCGGGCAGAGCAGTACGACCACCGCGTCGAGCAGCCCGATCAGGGCCAGCTTGAGCCAGAAGCCCCCGCCGAGCGCGGGCAGGGCCCGGCGCCCGGCGGGGTTGGGGCGGGCGGTGGTCACGGGCGGCGGATCAGCCCTCGACCGCCTCTCGCACCCCTTGCGCGGCGGTCGCCATCGCCGCGGCGGCTTCCGATTCGCCGTTGCGCACCAGCAGCAGCGCGTTGCCCAACGGTCCCCAGACAGCCCCCATCTGCGGGATGTTGGGCATCGGCACGCCGTCGGCCGCCGACAGCGCGAAGGTCTGGGCAACCGGGTCGTCGGCGAGCTGATCGAATACCTCGCGGTACGCGGGGTTGCGCGGGTCGGCGTCGTAGAGCGCGCGCATCGTCTCCGGCGTGGCGACGAACTCCAGCAGGAACGTCCGCGCCAGCACCTTGTTCGGGCTGAAGGCGCTCAGGAACATGCCCTGCGAGCCCACGAAGGGCGCCGGCGCCTGACCGGCGATCGTGGGCAGCTTGGCCACGCCCCAGTTCACGCCGTCCTGGTCGCGCAGGGTGCCCAGCTCCCAGGGACCGGTGATCCAGAACGGCTGCTCTCCCTCCAGGAACAGCGTCTTGGCGGTATCGTAGTTGGTCGGACCGACCAGTCCGTCCGCCACCAGCCCGGCCAGAAACGACACCCCGGCCACGGCCCCATCGCTGTCCAGGCCGACGTCGCCGGGATCGTAGCCGGTCGCCGGATCGTACTTGAAGATGTACCCGCCCAGCGCCGACACGAACGGATAGTTGTGATAGGCGTCGGCGCCATCACCGCCGCCCGGTATCCCGACGCAGTTCTCGATCCCTGCCAAGGCGGCGCAGATGGCGCCGATCTCCTCGAAGGCGCGGGGCGCCTCCGCCGCCATGCCGGTGTTGTAATAGAGGGCGATCGTCTCGGTCACGTAGGGGACGGCATAGAGCTTGCCTTCGAAGCTGAAGGCGGTGAGCGCCACCTCGAAGAACTCCTCGGCGCGCATGCCGAGTTCGATCGGTTCGACCAGGCCGTTGACCGCCAGCTCGCCGGTCCAGTCGTGAGCGCCGACGAACAGGTCGGGCCCCTCGCCGGCCGGTCCGGCGACTCCGGCCTGACTCCTGATCTCGCCAAAGCCGACGACCTCGATCTCGACCGGGACGCCGGTCGCCTCCGTGAATGCCGGCACGACGTTCTGCAAGGCGTTGGCCCGGTTCTCGTCCGCCCAGATCAACAGGCTGGTCTGAGCGGAGGCGCCGGCCGCTGCCAGGAGCGCGGCGGCGCCAAGTAGGAAGACTCTTCGCATGGTGGATTGGTACTCCTCTGTCGGTTTTCGCGAGTATCGCATGCCGCGCGCGGCTGCGTCCTTTATGATCCGCTCGCAGGTGGAGCGCGGTGCAGCGATCGCTACCGAAGGCGCGCGGTGAGCGAGCGGATCGTCCAACTGACGGCGGCCGACTTCGACGAGGCGATGGACCTGCTCAACTACTCGTTCGGCTACTCGCACGGCCCGCACGATTTCCCCGCGCTGCTGCCGAAGCTGTACCGGCCGACCGACCGGCACATGCGCTGCAACTACGCGATACGACGCCGCGGCATGCTGGCGGCGGCGGTCGGCGTCTTCCCGATCGTCTGGCACGTGGGCGGCGCCGCGCTGCGCGTGGCCGGCGTCGGCGGCGTCTCGACCCATCCGCGGTACCGCGGCAGCGGCCTGATGACCACGCTGATGCGCCACTGCGTCGAGGAGATCCGCGCCGCCGGCTATCCGCTCTCCGTGCTCAGCGGCCGGCGGCGCCGCTATCGCCGCTTCGGCTACGAGCAGTGCGGTACCGAGCTGCTGTTCACGCTCGAGCGGGACGATCTCGAGGCGGCCGGCGCGGACGGGACCGGGATCGAGTTCCGCCGCCTGACCGCCGACGATCCCCTGCTGGCGGACGCTCAGCGGCTGCACGACGGACAGGGCATGCGGTGCGAGCGGCCGCCGGCGGAGTTCGTCGCGATCTGTTCGAGCTGGAACAACCGGCCGTACGCAGCGGTCGCCGGGGCGGATCTGGCCGGCTATCTGATCGCGGACGGCAACGGATCGACGGTGACCGAGCTACTGGCCGCCGACCAGGCGGCGACGCTGCGGGTGGCGGCGGCGTGGTGCGCGCATCGGAAGCTCGCCTCGGTCACGGTCGCTGCGTCGCCTGCGCGGATCGCGCTCGTGCGGCAGCTCGACGCGATCGCGGAATCCACGACCCTGCGGTGCTGCGACAACTGGCAGGTCTTCGACTGGCCGGCGGCGCTGACGGCGCTGCTTGGTGAACGCGCCCGCTCCGGGGACGCGGAGTCCGGCAGCCTGATCCTGCAGATCGGCGATGACGAGCGGTTGTGCCTGCGCGTCGACGGTACCCGCGCACGCGCAACGCCGACCGATGAGCCGGCTCAGATCACCTTGAGCGAGATCGAGGCGATGCGGTCGCTGTTCGGCCCGCTCCGCCCGTCCTGGCCGGCTGCGGATGGGCCGGCCGCGGATGGGCCGCCGCGCGGCGCGGCGTCGTGGTTTCCGCTGCCGGTGCGCCTGCCGCACGCCGACCGGGTCTGAGGCGAAGGGTTTGAGGCGTGGGTCCGATCACTCGTTTCGAGTATGATCGAAAGCATTCGCGATCATCGATATGATTTCGACTACACTCGAACGTCGTGATACTCGCCAGGACTTCCTACCTCGACCGGCTGCGGCGGTTTCTCACCGCTCCCGCGATCATCGCCGTCGTCGGGCTGCGGCGCGTCGGCAAGAGCGTGCTGCTGCGCCAGTTCGCGGACACGCTGGGCCGGGACCGCCACGTCGTCTACGTCGACAAGGAGTCGCTGGAGTTCGATGACATCCGTTCGGCTCGGAACCTGGTCGATCTCGTAGAGAGCCGGTCCCGACCGGCCGAGCCACTCGCGGTGGTCGTCGACGAGGTGCAGCAGATCGACGGTTGGGAGCGGGCGGCGGCGGCGCTGAACGGCCGCGAGCGCACGAAGGTGATCATCTCCGGCTCCAATGCGTCGATGCTGGCCGGCGAGCTTGCCACCCATATCGCCGGCCGCTACGTGACCCTGCAGGTATTCCCGCTGACGCTGCGCGAGCTGGGCGATCTGCATCGTCTGCGCGGCGACGATCTCGACACCGATGCGCTCCTGCGCCGTTACCTCCGTTACGGAGGCCTGCCGGGGCTCATGCATACCGATCTGAGCGACGTGGTGGTGACCCAGATGCTGCAGGACATCTTCAGCACCATCGTCGTCAGGGACATCATCCGCCGCCACCGGCTCCGCAACGTATCGCTGTTCGAGGCGGTGACGCGATTCGCCATGGACAACGTCGGCAACCTGATTTCGGCCAAGCGGATCGCCGATTTCCTGAAGAGCCAGCGGCGGTCGACCTCCGTCGACACGGTGCTCAGCTACCTGGCCCACCTCGAAGAAGCCTTTCTCCTGAGCACGGCGCATCGGTACGACGTGAAGGGAAAGAGACGGCTGGAGGTGAACCACAAGCACTACCTGGGGGACGTGGGACTGCGCAACGGCGTCATCGGGTACCGCGACTCCGACATCGGCGGCGTGCTGGAAAACCTCGTATACCTCGAGCTGCGCCGCCGCGGCTACGCGGTGACCGTGGGATCGGCCGGCGGGCGGGAGATCGACTTCGTCGCCCGGGACCGGCGCGGCATCGTCTACGTTCAGGTCGCCTATCTGCTCGAGTCGAGGGCCACCGTCGAGCGGGAACTGGCGGCCTTCTCCGCGGTCGATGACGCCTATCCGCGGGTGCTGTTGTCGCTCGACCCGCACCAGCCGCCCGACTTCGCCGGGGTCAGGCACCGGTCGTTGGCGCAGTTCCTGCTCGGCGCCGACCTCCTGATCGAATAGCGGACGGTCGCCTGTCGGCCAGGAGCCGGTCGATCGCGGCCCGCGTCGGCAGGCCGGGGATCGCGCCGCGGCGCGCGGCGTTGAGCGCGCCGGCCGCGTTGGCCGCCGCCACCAGCCGGCGAAGCGCCGCCCCGTCCAACTCCGACAGCCGGCGCCCCTCGGTCACCAGGCCCGCCAGAAACGCCGCCAGGAAGGCATCGCCGCAGCCGGTCGTATCGACCACGTCGGCGGCGAAGCCGGGAACGTGGCCCGAAGCCCGGCCGTCGTCGAACCAGGCGCCGCCGGCGCCGGCGGTGATCAGGCACAGCCGGACGCCCAGGTCGAGCAGGCGCCGGCAGCCGGCCTGCAGGTCGCCGGTGCCGGCCAGCAGCTTCAGTTCGACCTCGTTGAGCTTGGCCACGTCGGCGCACCGCAACGCCGGCATGATCGCGTCGCGGGCCGCCGCCTCGCCGGACCAGACCGCCGGCCGGTAGTTGGCGTCGAACGCCACCAACACGCCGTCAGCCCGCGCCCAGCGAACGGCCTGCAGCGCCGCGTCCCGCCCACCGGCGCTCAGCGTCACCGATCCGTAGGTGAAGACCTGCGCGCCCGCCAGGTAGGAACGGTCCAGATGCTCCGGTCGGAGCAAGGTGTCCGCCCCGCGGAACAGCACGAAGTCCTGATCGACCGGACTGGACGCGGCCACCAGAGCGATCGGCGTCCGGCTGCCGGCGACCGGCCGGAAGTGGGCGATATCGACCCCCTCCTGCCGCAGCAGCTCCTGCAGCCGGCTGCCGAACGAATCGGCCCCGACCCTGCCCACGAACCCGACGTCGACGCCGAGCCGCGCCAAGCCGATGGCGACGTTGGCCGGCGCGCCGCCCGGCTCGGATGTGAAGGTCCGCGCCGCTCCCAGCGTGGTTCCGGGCGGAGCGGCGAACAGGTCGAAGAGCGCCTCACCCAGGCTGACGACATCCGGCATCGCCGGCCTGCGGCCTCCTGAACCTGTACATCGATCCTTCCGGTGAGATACCTTCGGGCGCGAGTATATAGAGGCACGCCCGGATGTATGCAGCCCCGATGATCGCGTCACGCAGCCCGACCGCAGACCGGTGAAGATCGCATCGATCGAGGCATTCCCCCTCGAATACCCGGAACCCCACTACAAGGGCACGCTGCGCTACCTCACGCTGGCCAAGGTGACCGCCGACGACGGCACGACCGGCTGGGGTGAGTGCATCTCGCAGTTTCCCGAGGCGGCGCTGGCCGCCGCCACGATCATCGAGCGCGGTTACGCGCCGCTGCTGATCGGCGCCGATGCGCTCGACGTCGAGGCGCTCTGGCGCACGATGACCGGCCGCACCTGGTGGTACGGACCGGAGGGGATCGCCGCCTTCGGGGTGAGCGCCGTCGACATGGCGCTCTGGGACCTCAAGGGCAAGGCGCTCGGCCAGCCGGTGAGTCGACTGCTCGGCGGCAGGGTGCGCACCGAGGTTCCGGCCATGGCCTCCATCATCTTCGACATGGAGGACACCGCGTGGACCGACGACGAGTTCCGCTGGATGCGCGACCAGGGCTACCGCCTCGTCAAGGGCGGCTGGGGCATGCGCCCGGAAGCGGTGTTCGGCCTCGACCGCGCCGCCGACCTGGCGCTGGTGGAGCGCATCCGCGCGATCATCGGCGACGACCTGGAGCTGGTGGTCGACACGCCCGGCGCCCGGGACCTGTGGGACGTGCCGACCGCGATCGGGCGGTTTCTCGATCTGGAGCCGTACCGGTTGAAATGGATCGAGCAGCCGCTGCTTCCGTCCGATCTCGCCGGCCATGCCCGCCTGCGGGCGGCGGTGCGCACGCCGATCGGCACCGGCGAAGACGAGTGGGACCGCGAGAGCTACGCGCGCCTGATCCGGTCCGGCGGGGTCGACGTAGTGCAGATCGACCCCGGCCGCTGCCAGGGGATCACCGGGTGCCGCGAGGTGATCCGGCTGATCGAAGCCGAGCACCTGCACTTCAGCATGCATACCTGGAGCAGCGCCCTGAACACCGCGGCCAGCGCGCACCTGCTGGCGATCTCCGACCGGGGCGTGGCCATGGACTTCAAGCCGCACGAGTCGCCGATGCAGCACGAGCTGGTCGCCGACCCCTGGGTACAGCGCGACGGCATGCTGGCCGTCCGCGACGCGCCCGGTCTGGGGGTCGAGGTGCTGCCGGAGACGGTCCGGAAGTACCGGTTCACGTGACCGGCGAGGCTACGGGGGGTCGGGCGCAGTAGCCGCCGGCATTCCGGGACCGTCCTCCGAGCGAGCGACGGTATCGAAGAGGTCCAGTTGCGGGGCGGGGTTCGCCGGTCGAGCGGTCGGTTCCGACTCGGAGGCCGCCCCGCGCCACCAGTGGGGATACGGCGGTCCGCCGGCTTCAGGGTCTTGAGGTTCGCCCGGCGGGGCGTAGACGCCGATCGGGACGACCGCTTCCTGCAGGGTCAGGCCGCCGTGGTAGCCGTTCCTGCGCTGGCCGTAGCGCACGGTTTCGCTCCAGGGGACGACGATCCGGGCGCGGCCGGTGGCGGCGCGCACGCGCTCGCCGGCGAGCTCGATTTCGAGGTCGGCCGGCGGCCGGTCGGCAGCGCGCCAGCGGCCCTCGACGTCGCCGGGCAGCTTGACGCCATCCTCCTCCAGCACGTGGCCGTGGTCGGAGGTCAGCACCACTATCCTGCCGGCCGCGTGCGCCTCGTGGAGCAGCTCGGGCAGAAGCCGCACGTGGTCGCGGCGCCAGACCAGCTGCAGTTGCTCGGACTTGGCCAGATGGTCGTCCACCACGTTGAGGACCGCTCCCACCACCTTCCGGCGCACGTCGCCGAGCGCAACGCGCACCGCCTCCGCCAGTCCCAGCGCGGCGCCGTCGGTCAGGTCGGCCTTGTGGAACAACAGCGGCGGACGGCCGCGTTGCGAGGCTGCGAGCAGCTCGGGATGGCGGGCGAACGCGGCCTTCTCCTGAGCGCCGCCGCCCTGCCGCACCGCGCCCGCGAACAGCGTCATGCGCGACGCCTGGGTGACGGACGGCAGCACCGCCAGCGCCGTGCGCGGCGCGCCGCTCTGCCGGCGCCAGCCCAGCGCGTGCAGACGCTCCCCCAGCTCCTCGAAGATGCCGGCGTCCATCGCGTCGACCACCAGCACCAGCACGGGACGCGACTGCGCCAGCGGCGCCGCGGTCCGGGCCAGGCAATGCTCGATGGGGAGAAAATCAGCGCCCGCGGCGCCGGCGCCCCCCGCCACCGTCCAGGCGCTCACGCCGGCGGCGAACGACCGATTGCGCCGCTCCCGCCGGGCGCGCACCGCGAGGTATATCTCCCGATACAGCGCCGCGATGCCGGCGTGCTCATCCGCGCCCAGCAGCCGGCGTCTGGCCCAATCCTCGAACGCGCCCTCGGCGGCGTGATCCTCCATCATGGCGGCGATGGCGGCAGCCGCCGATGAGCCGGCAACGGATGGGTCAGCATCTATCGCACGGTCTCGGCGGTGGAGGCTGCTCAGCAGCCGCATCGCCATCTCCAGCCGCTCGGCGCGCTCCAACTGTTCGGAGCAGGCGTCGTGCGCGCGCACGCGGTCGAAGGCGCGCTCGGCCGCCGCGAGTTTGGCCGCGTCGGCCAGCGCCGCCTTGGCGGCGGTGGCGAAGCGGTCGAGGCGCGCCGTCAGGCCGGCCGGCAGCACCGCGCTCCGTTCGGCCCATACCTCCACCTTGAGCTGCGCCAGCAGCCGCTCGCCGCGTTCCAGCCATGCGCCGCGCTGCGCCGGCGGCAGCGACCGCAGCACGCGCCGGGCGCACGCCGCCCACTCGCGACCGCGCGCCGGCTCGACGTCCGCTCCGTCGAGCAGCGGTTCCAGGCGCACCGCTGCCCGCGTCAGTTCCGGTTCTGCCGGCCCGCTGAACAGCAGTTCGCAGGCCAGGCCGATCGGCAACAGCTCCCCTGCATTGCCGGCGGCGATGGCGGCGGCCAGCAGCGCGCCCAGGCCGCCGGCGCTCTGTTCCAGCCGCTGCCCCACCGCTTCCGCCAGCGGCGCCGGCAGCGCCGCGAACCGATCCGCGGCGTCCGGCTGCGCGCTCCACCGGACCACGGCATCCGCATCGGGACTCCCCTCGTCGAGCCCCAGAACGTGTCCCAGCACCTGCCGCCACGCCGCGCCGGCGTCGAGCACGTTCGCCGGCAGGGTGCGCCGGATCGGCGTCGCCGCGAGCAGCGCCTCGGCCATCCAGGCCTCCGCCGGCAGCCGCGGGTCGACCTCAATCACGCCATACGCGTCGCGCACCATCTGCCACCGGTCCGGGTGGATCAGCCGGCGCCGCGCCAGGCGCGCCAGCACGTCGGCGCCCAGGTCGGTCTCATCGAGCGGGGTCAGCACCACCAGCCGTTCGCCGTCGCCCAGCGCGGCAAGCTGCTCGCTCACCGCCAGCGCGGACTCGCACCAGGAGACGCGGAACGCGGCGTGGCCGGTGGAGATCGAAGCGCCGCCGCGCCAGTGCGGCGCGTGAATGCCGACCACCCGCGTGTCGGGCCGCCGTTCGCAGAGCTGCTTGACCTGCAGGGTCAGTTGTTCGGGCGTGAGGCTCACCCCGCGCCGCCGTCCCCGTCGCCGGAGTAGACCTTCCAGTCGACCGTCACCCGGGTCGCGCCGGTCTCCCGTATCGCGGCCTTTATCTCCGCGAGCACGGCCGTAACCTCACCGGCCGTCACGTCCCTGGTGCCGCTCCGCGCGGCCCGCGCGACCGGCACGACCGGCACGGGCGGGACCGGCGGCGCAATCGGGGGGTCGCCGGCGGCGCGGGGGGAGTCGGCGCCCGCGGCCCCGGCAGCTTCGGCGAGAAGATCCAGCGCCCGGTCCTGGCACCGCTCCACGGTGGCCGCCAGCGGCGTGACGTGCTCGTCGCGCCGCAGGGCGTCGTTCAGTTCCGCGTCGATCTCCTCAGCCCGCTGCCGGTACGGCGCGGCCAGGACCGCCAATTGGGGGAACACCTTCCAGCGGTCCGCCAGCACGGAGACGAGCCCGCCGGCGCCCTCGACCACCGCCCGCATGGCGACGGCGCTGGTCGGCACCTCGGCCTGCGCCAGCGCCGCCACGACCGCGTTGTCGCCGGCGCTCTCCAGGGCCGAGAGCAGCGCGAGCGCGGCTTCCACCGTCCGCAGGCGTTCGCTGTCGGCCACCGGCAGCGAACGCTCCTGCAGCCGCTGCCGGAGGGCCGCCGCCAGCTCGTCGACCGGCGCCCGGCATCGGTCCGCGGCGGCGCGCACCTCCTGCGCCAACTCGTTCACGCTGCGGGCGGCCGGCAGCGGCAACGCCGCGTAGCCGAACACCTCCTTGGCACGCTGCGCAGCCCGTTCGTATTCCTCGGCAGCCGGCAGCTCCTGCTCCCGCAGCTCGCAGGCGTCGTCGAGCTTGTCGACGGCCGCGGCCAACGGCCGGCCGCGGTGGGTAACGAGGAAGCCGCCCTGCGCCGCGAACGCCGCGATCACCAGGTTCTGCACGTCGCGCGGCAGCCCGCGCCGCTCGGGCGCCTCGATCCAGCCGCGCACCATACCGACGGTCATGGGTCCGCCGCCGTGCCGGGCATGCTTGCGGTTCAGTTCGTCGAACCAGCGCCGCCCGAGCTTGAAATGCGTCTCTCCCATATCGCCAAGCCCCAGCGGTACCGCGATGCCGCGCATCTCATCGCGGACGGGGCGCGGCACCTCGACCCGCTCCTCCGGGTCTGCCGCGGCCTGCTCCACCACTTCCAGCACCCGCCGCAAAGCCGGTCGCCTCACTTCGATGCCGAATTCGGGATGGTCGGGATACTGCGCCGCGAGCGCCTGGCTGAAGAGATCCTCCAGCGCGCCGCGGAACCGCGCCGCCACCGGCGGGCGCACCTGACACCGAGGATTCAGGGACACGAAGTGCTCGCCGAGCTCATGGCTGTGGTCGATGGCGCCGGTATCGACCCCGGAGATGCCGTAGGCGGCGAGCAGGTAGTTGCGGATGCGCACCCGCATCTGATCGCGTTGATTGGCGAGCAACGCGCGCGCCTGCTCGCGGTCGGTCTGCGACAGGTGCGCGCCGTGTTCGTTGAGGCGGTTGCCGGTGAGCACCCCGTCGAGCAGCACCAGCCGGCCCAGATCGCGCTGCGCGGCGGAGGTGAGGAACGACGGCAGCCAGACCAGGGTATCCGCCGGCTCCTCCTTTTCGGCGAAGTTCTGGAGCTGCGCGCGGTCGTCGAGCGGCGTGTGCTGCGGTTCGTCGAACGGCCAGTCGATCACGACGTGCCACGAGCCGGGATCGTTGCGCAACTCCGGGACCTTCATCTCCCGGACGTTGCGGAACAGGATCGCGCAGGTACGCCGCGTGCCGCGCCACGTCAGCTCGTAGCGGTCGTGCAGCTCACCCGCCTCGATCCCCAGGTCTTCGCAGATGATCCGGCGCACCGTGCTGATGCGGTTGCCGGCGTTGTCGAGGGCGGCTGCATTCTGCAGGATGCTTTCGGTATCCACGCCGACGATCTGCAAGGAGATGACCGGACTGGCGCTGTCGTCGGCGATCTTGATCTCGCCCACCTGCGCCGCCCACTGCCGGCACTTGTCCAGCACGATCTGATTCTCCAGGCCCGGGATCGGCGAGCGCACCGTGCCGTGGTTGAGCGCCGCCAGGCGCGCCGGCGTGAGCGCCCGCAACGCTTCCACCCCTTCGGCGATGGCCGCCAGCAGCAGCGTCTTCAGCAACCGGTCGTCGGTACGGAACCGCGCCGCCGCCGCGGCCGCGGCGGTCCCCGCCTCCACCTCTGCGGCGGCAACGCCGTGCTCGGCCTCCAACAGCGGCCGGAGCCTGGTGCGGTACAGCTTCAGGGCGTCGTCGAAGCGCACCCGCATAGCCTGCGTGAACGGCTCGTCGCCGCGCGCGATGACGTCGAACAGGTCGCCCACCGGGATGACGTCGCCGAGCTGCAGCCGGCTGCCCTGCTCCACCAGGAGCTGCAGCATGATCTTGAGCGCCGTGCGCTCGCGCTGCAGCAGCGACGACACGGCGATCAACGCCTGCACCAGCGCGGGCGTGAAGGGAAAGAGCTGCCGGAACATGGCGCGGTCGCCGGCGCGCGTGAGCAGTACGTTGAGGACTTCCTCGCGCACGCGGGCGGTCCGTTCGAAGGCCGCATCGAGCTCGGCGCGCGCCGCATCGTTCTTCGGGCGCAGCACGCGGCGCTCGGCGATGGCCGGCAGGTTGCGGTCTTCCAGCGTGATCCGATCGAACCGCGCTTCCCACCAGTTGAGCACGTCGGCGAAGCCGAGCTGCTCGGCGCCCGGCAGATGCTCGCCCACCAGCTCGCGCAGGTCGCGCTGCCGGGCGATGAAGCTGACGATCGGGATCGGCCGGTCGGCGCGCGCCGACTCGACCAGCTTGGCGACCTTCTGCCCTTCGCGGCTGACGAAGGACGGGTCGGCGGCGTGGCTGGCCAGCCACAGGATCAGTTCGTCCAGGAACAGGATCAGGGCGTCGTAGCCGAGCGCCTGCGCGTGCTGCGCCATCACCGCCAAGCCCTCGTCCAGGTCGGCGAAGCGCTCGCCGCCGCTGCCGCCGGACGCCCGCATCGCCCCGAAGAAGGCGTCGATCAGGTCGCCGGTCAGCCGCACCCGCTCGGGATCGCCGGGGGCCGCGGCCAGCGCGGTATCGAAGCCGGTAGTGTCCCAGCCGCTGCCCAGCGCGCCCCAGCCGCCGCCGGCGTCCCCCGCACCGCTCCGCACCGCGTCGTTCAGCGCCTTGAAGAACGCCGCGTCGCCCATGTTCGCGCGCAGGCGGCGGGCGTCCGCGAACACGCGTTCGGCCTGGTAGAAGCCGGGGGTCGGCGCGTCCGGGTAGAGCGCGCGCACGTGTTCGGCGTAGTGGCCGAGCAGCGCCGCCTCCATGCTGGCCGCGCCGATCAGGTGGTACGGCACCACCAGGAACCGGCGGTCCGCGGTCCAGGCGTTGGCGCGGGTCACGGCGCCGGCCAGCTCGCGTATGGAGCGCGCCCCCGGATCGCCCTGCAGCAGCAGCGTCAGCACCGCCATGAAGTGGCTCTTGCCGCTGCCGAAGCTGCCGTGCAGGTAGGCGCCCTTGCTGGCGCGCTCCTCCACCGCGCTGCCGATCAGCGTCAGCGCGGCGTCGAAGCACTGCGCGAGCTGCGGGGTCACCACGTAATCGCGCAGCGTCTGCTCGGCGCGCTCCACCCCCTCGGCCAGCCGCAGCACGAAGTCCCCCTGGTGGACCCGTTCCGGTAGATCGAAGATGTCAGCTATCGTGCTCATGCGTCCGCGCCAAGATAATGCCATACCGCCCGCCGGTCCGCTCACCCTGAGAGCGTGACGGCAAACAGCAACCGCCGGGAGCGCCAGGGACCGGGGGCAGTCCCTGTGCTACGATGCCGAGGATGGGATCGGCACACGAGGCGCGCCCCAGGTACGATGAGCAGTACAAGAAGCTGTTCGCCTTCCCGCTCATGGTCGAGGACTTGGTACGCGCCTTCGTCAGTCAACTCGGCGCCGCCGACTTCTCGACGCTGCAGAAGCTGTCGTCAGATTACGTCAGCGACGAGCTGCTCAAACGCCACGGCGACACCGTGTGGCGGCTGCGCGTGCCCAGCGGTTGGGCCTACCTGCTGTTGCTCCTGGAGTTCCAGTCGCGCGACGATTACTACATGGCGCTGCGCATTCTGATCTACACCGGCCTGCTGTACCAGGAACTGGTGCGCAACGCGGCGCCGGAGGCGCGCGAGGCGCTGCCGGCGGTGCTGCCCATCGTGCTCTACAACGGCACGCCGCGGTGGCGGGCGCCGCAGGAGATCGGCGAACTGATCGATCCGGTCGAGGAGGATCTGGCGCCGTACCAACCAGCGCAGCGTTACCTGGTGATCGAGGAGCAGCACGTAGCGGCGGACGCGGTGCCGAGCGGCAATCTGATGGGGGCGGTGATCGGGTTGGAGCAGAGCCGCACGCCGGCGGACCTGATGCGGGTAGCAAACGCGCTGCCGGAACGGCTGGAGGGGTCGGAGAACGTCGAGCTGCGACGGGTGTTCATCGACTGGCTGACGAGTTCGATGGAGCAGGTCAAGCCGGCCGGTGAGGAGCTGCCGGCGATGGACAGTCTGGAGGAGGTACGGATGACGCTGCAAGAACGCTTGAAGGAGTGGCCCGCGCAGTGGATGCGGGAAGGCCGTGAGCAGGGTATCGAGCAGGGTATTGAGCAGGGTATTGAGCAGGGTATTGAGCAGGGTATTGAGCAGGGCCTTGAGCAGGGTATTGAGCAGGGTATTGAGCAGGGTATTGAGCAGGGCCTTGAGCAGGGCCTTGAGCAGGGCCTTGAGCAGGGCCTCGAACACGAACGAGCGCTGCTCTGCCGTATGGCAGCGTTGCGGTTCGGGGCGGAGACACGGGAGCGTTTGGCGGCTCTGCTGGCCACCATCGCGGACCCGGATCAACTGGCCGATATCGGTGACCGGCTGGTGCAATGCCGCACCGCCGACGAATTTTTGGCGCAGGTAGATCTGATCACGCGGTAAGGCTAGATCGGCCACGCGGTGAGCGCCAGCTCGGCAAGCCGCTTCTGCCGCGCGATCACCTGCTCCGGGGTCCAGTCCGCCGCCTCCGCGATCATCTTCGTCAACCGGTACGGCGACTCCTCGTAGAGGGGCCGCTTGTCCGCGAATCCGGCGTTTCCCACCGCCGCGTTCTCGCTCGCTCGCAGCAACACCTGATTGCCGAGGCGATCGACGTACATCGCCGCTTCGTCGTCGCTGAACTGTGGCCACTTGTCTTCCGGCTTCTTGGGGAGGACATGCTCCAGGTTGATGATCGACGAGTCTTCGTTGGGCAAGTACCACGGCTCGGACTCCTCGTTCGCCGCCCGCTCCAACGACCGGAGGTAGTACCGCGCCAAGCCCGCCCTCGGCACTCGGGCGGTCTCGAAGGCCGCCCGGAATTCTTCGTCCGACGGTATGATGCCGTTCAGCTCTCTTTTCAAGGAATCGGTGGTCTCGATCTCCCGTCTGTAGACAAGGTTCGCAACTTGCGCCAGCGGCATCTCAACCGACGCGCCCTGCGGGGCAACGGTAACGACAAGCCGAACGCTCAAAGCGACGGCAAATCGAAAGGCGGCCGCCAATTCCTTGCGAGAGAACCTGCCGGCCGCGGCAAGCAGCAGCGGACGCATGGCCCGTACGTCCAGCAGATCGAGCACGTCTATCGCGTTCCTGACACCCTGCGGACACCCATTCCATCTCTCATGCGAACTGATGAACGTCGCCACGTACGCGTGAGCCAGACGTTCTATCGTAGATGCGAATCCCAGCGCCATGTTTTCGGTCTTGGCGATGTTCTGAACCGATTCGTAGACTTGCGATTCCCTGGTGTGGCCGCGAGTCACGATGACCGCCGCGCGCAAGA
This sequence comes from Spirochaetia bacterium, assembly GCA_965203515.1. Taxonomy (GTDB): domain Bacteria; phylum Spirochaetota; class Spirochaetia; order SZUA-6; family Bin103; genus CATQHW01. Next base: position 423,701 of record OZ241907.1, on the reverse strand, counting down.
ACTCCACCGTGACGTCGTCATCGCCCAGCGTCTCGAGCGCGCCCCGCATGTGATGCCATCGGTGCCGTATCTCCTGCACCCGGTCGACCGACCGACTGAACAGAAAGTTCTTTATCAGATCAGCTTGAGAAGTGCGCAAGCCTCTGTCGTTGAGCGTCTCGAACATGCGGTACGCGTGCGCGTCGTTCGACATGCGGATGAGAACGACAAAGGCACGCTGATCGACGAACGAAACCCAATCGCTGAAGATGTTGCGGTGGTCCCACGGGTCCCACGGCTTCGCGATCTTTCTCACGTGCTCGCTGGCGATCCGGTACGCGGTTCGCAGACGCGCATGCGATTCCCTGGTCTTCGGAGCCGCGCCGGACGGGGACCCGGTGATGATGCGCTCGAACAGCTCGTTGTCGTCGACGTTCAACCGCAGCTTGGGGACTCGCACCCGCTTTGCCCAATCTATACTGATGAGGAAGTCGCTGTTGATCGACTCGGAGATCATGTCGTCGTCCAGATGATCCCGGATGGCGGCAAGGAGAAGCGACGTAGTGGCAAGACGCTGTTGCCCGTCCACCACTTCGAGCATGCCATCCGGTCTCGATATGGTAACGATGGTGCCAAGAAAATATGGGGACCCGTCTTCGACCGCTCGTCCATAGTCCCGGAAGAGCGTCGACACCTCGCGCTCGGTCCATGCGTATTCCCGCTGGTTGGGCGGAACGAAGAGACGCGACCTTCGCAGAACGCTGCCGATTCCGAGTCGCTCGAACTCCATCTGATTCATCTCGTCAGCCATAGCTCATTTACCTCCATTCAGAGATCGATTCGTCAGAACGGCAGCATCGTGTGACGTATCTCGATCGTCGTGCAATTACACCGAACATGGTCACTCACGAATCCCTCCGCCGAAGGCGGCGTTACCGGCGGGCGCGACACCCCGACGAAGCCGACCTCCTGCTTCTTTCGTTCCAACGCCTCGATGACCTTCGCGCGTGCGAACGGTACGTCTCCATCCATGACGTAGCCAAGCATGCACCCTACGGGAAGCCCCTCCGCGTACTGCTCAGTAATGAACCGGTGGAGTCCTTCCATCACGTACTGCGTCGCCAGCGACAGCCGTCTGCCGTCTCGTTTGACGTTCAGACGCTTACATTCGTACGCAAGATACCGCCGGCGAGTCCGATCGAGCAGCACCGCCATGTCTATCTTGCCCTTGCTATAGGCGATGCCGTCGGGACGGTGTCCGAACGGCTCGAACTGGTATTCGATGACACCCAGACGCCGCGCTCCCGGATCGCGCGACAGCGCGTCCACGAGCTGTATGGTTATGGTGTCCTCGTCCGGCTGTACCGGAAGGTCAGCGATGCATCGTGGCCAGATCGTTGCGACAAGCGCCATCACGCGCTGGTCCAGCGACCGGTATCGGCGCAGCCATGCCGCAGGGTCACCGATCATCTTCAGCCGTCACGCTGCCGGGCGCTGACGGCGGCGGAGTCCTGTAGATCGAGCGCTATGGCGTCGGCGTCGGCAATGGCCGCCGACCGCAGCCAGAACCGCTTCTGCGCCGGCTTGACGAGATAGAGATGGTCGCCCGTGACGAGGCGAAAATCGGGCAGCAACTGAAAGTTGCCGGCGAGGGGCCGGCCCACCTGCGCGGCCAAGTCCGCCAGGACGTCGTTGACCCGTGACGATTCCACCTCGTGGTACTCGCTCGCCTCATGCTCCCGTTGCAGGGTGAGGCGCAGGATCGCCAAGTCATCATTATGCGCTTCGAGCCGCGCCGCTACCGTGTAGTCACCTTCGAACCAGTCGCTCATACGGTGCAGCAGCGCCTGCGCGTAGCGCCGGCGGTCCTCCAAGGTAGGGGAACGCCAGACTTCGGGAACGCTGGTGCGAGACGGATGGACGGCGGGGATGACGTGCGCCACCGTGTCCTCGACCAGGAGGATCTCCTCATCGGTCAGACCGAAGAAGTCGTATGCCAGGCGGTCGATCTCCGCGAAGACCGCGCCGTCGGTGCTGCCGAACGGATCATGCGACGACCGCATCATCTCGTCGATCACCGAAACCATCTTGTCGGCGGCCGCCCGAGACCGCGCCTTCTCCGGCAGGTCGTCAGGCCGGGGAAACGGAAGAAGAAGCAACTCATCTTGCTGTATTTGCGGGCGCTCGGCCCCGAAGGACGACGTACCGTGAAACGCAAACCATACCGCAATCCTGCTGTTGATTAGCGCGGTCAACAGCTTCGCACGAGGCTCGTCACCGCGCGGAACGACAACGGCCCGAATGCCATCCTGAAACGTGACAGGCTCTTCGACGTAGGCAGCGCGCAATCGCGGCTGATCCGTATGTATGGCTCCTTTTGGAATCAGGACGCGCGGCCCGGTGAACCCTTGCTCGAACCCCTTGCGACGGACCGTACTCGAATCCCAGGGGGACAAATGGTCGGTCCGTTGAACGAAGGGGGTGAATCGCTCGATCGGGAGATAGGGAATCCGTCCGACGTGCCGGCTCGTGACAGGTACTCCTGTTCTGTGTGGTTGGAATCCCTGCCCGATCATCCAGGCGCCGCCAGCGTTGACAATATCCTGCAAACGGGGCAGCGAGGACAGATAGCGAAACAGCTTTTCTTCAGGATCGCTTATCCACATGAAGCGCTTGAAGATCGATGGATCATCTTCCACCACCGGCGACGTGAGCACGTGCTTGTCAGCGCTGCTGAGCGTGATCAAGCGGCGATTCTTCAGGTTGAGGTCGGCTTTCGGTGTCAAGTACTCGAGCGAATAGGGGCGCCCTTCCGGATCGGCGTGGCCGAAGACGATCAGGGCGGCCGGCCGGACCGCGCTATCGAACAACTGGAATCGCAAGTCGGCCAGATTGACGATGCGGAATATCCGGGCATCGCGCAGCAGGCGCTTTCGCGCCCTGACCGCGCTGCCGGCATGGTTGTGCAGGAACCCCATGGACGGCAGGAGCAACGCGGCGACGCCCGCCGGTCGCAGGTGCCGCAGCGACTTCCAGACGAACGCCCACGCTTCTTCCCGTCCCGGCATGGGGAGACCTTCTGTCGCGCACCACTCGATGGAGCGCCGCTCCGGTTGGCGGCGGCTGGACCATGGCGGGTTGCCAACGATGACGTCAGCCTGCGCGCCCGGATCACCGGGATCGACGGTAAAGAAATCACGCGCACGAAGGGTGCGCTCCCATAATCCGGGAAGCAGATTGCCGCGCGCGATGAGCGCCTGGATGTCAGGCGGTTCCACCTCTTCGAGCATGGCTACGTACAGTGAAAACACTGCCACCCGCACGGCCCTCTTGTCGATGTCCCATCCTTCCAATCTGGAAAGTATCGCAAGCAGGGATTCCCAGGTGATCCTTTGGGAGCGTTCGGTTGCGCGCCGGCGCCGCTCGCAGAGGAGCTGGAAGCAGCGCACGAGAAATATACCCGACCCGCACGCCGGGTCCAGAAATCGCAGGTCGGGTAGCTTCTCGCTCGGCAGCTTGTCGGCGATCTGAGAGATCACCAGGTCCGCGACGAAGCGCGGCGTGTAGTAGGCGCCGCGGCCGCGCCGTTCCGTTCCCAGACCGCCCAGGAACCGGTCGTAGACGGCGCTTATCAACTCGATGGGCATGTACTTGAAGTCATACCCCCAGAAGCGATACTGCCCGCTGCCCATCTCCTGTTCACCGGAACGGAAGCGGGACAGAATCTCCAGATGGCGAGGTTCGGGAGGCGGATGACGATCGGCCTCCGCGAAAGAGCACGGCGCGATGAAGAGGTCGCCATTGAAATCGTCTCGCAACCGCTCGAAGAGGCGATCGAGCGCGGCCACGCTTCCCGACTTCAGGATGTCCAGAAAGCTGGTCGCGCGGCCGCCGGTGGCAGCCCGCAGATAATCGGGGCTGACGATCTGCCGGTCCTCCAGGTACGCGATGAACATCGACTGGATGAGCAGTGCCTGGGCCGCGGCCGGAGACATGCCGCTCAGCAGCCGCGTATGCGAATTCTTCAGGTTGTCCAGGAGCACTTGGTCGATCCGTTCGTCCGGTCGGAACTTGGGATGCTCCCAGAGGCGGCCGGATTCGGCGCCATGGATGAGGTCGTTGACTTCGAGAGCTTGACGGACCGCGTCCAGCTCCCAGGCGAGGCAGCGGGCGTCAAAATCTTCGTCGCTCCCCCGGCGCGGGATGCGCGCCAGCGAAAAGGCTCGTACCGTGTTGCCGGCGATGACGAGGAGCAGGTGGGCGAGGCCCTGGTTCCACAGCTTCGCATGCAGGTCGATCACGGCGCTGCGGTCGTAGGCTTCGACCGACAGGATGACGACCGCCGGCACGCCGTGCGTGCAGAACACGGCGGACGCGCGCAAGTCCCGAAAGGTGGTGCGTATCGCGCGGGCGTGCGGGGTGTCCGTTACGGCGGCGGCGTCCTCGTAGAGTTCGGGCGCCGTGCGCGTGGTGAGATCGAGCCGCTGCTTCCACTTTTGGTCGAGAGGCCGCGGCAGGATGGCGGGCATTTCAGGACCGCCCCGGCGGCGCCCACTGCCGCAGATCGTCCTCGGCCAGATCGAGCTGCGCGAGTTGCGCGCGGACGAACGCTTCGTAGAGATCGCCCAGGCGCTGCTGGTATTTCTCGTCGATGTCGTTGTGCCACTGCTTGAGCCAGGGCAGGCGCTCCCGGATCACCGCCAGCAGCGGGGTGAGGCGGGCGGCGCTCCAACCGTCGCGCTCGTTGGCGTCGGTGTAGTACGTGGCCACCGCTTGGCAGAGGGTCGGCGGGTCCCAACCGGCCCAGCCGACCAGGAGCGTGGGATCGCTGTCGCGGCTCATGTCCGGCAGGCTGACGAAGCGCTCCTTCGGCACGTCGAGGGCGCCGCGCAGGCGCCAGTAGCTGGCTTTCAGAAAGTCGGCCGAGCGGTACTTGGGCGGCGGGACCAGGTCTCCGAGCTCGTCCCGCTTGCGGCGGTCCTGTTCAGCCTTGAGGCGGGCGGCATGGTGATCTTCGGTCTCGCCGGCTGGTCGAGGGGTCGCGCCGGCCGTTTCGGCGTCGATTTCGTCCTCGCGCCGCTGCGCTGCCCAGACCGCCTCCCAGTCGGCGCGCTTGGCGAGGCCGGAGGGCTTGTACCGCTGTATCGGCAGCGCCGGCACGCTTTCGGCATCGACCAGCTCGGCGACCAGCGCGTCGAGGTCGCCGTAGGCGCGTGCGGAGAAGTGGGCGGCGACCTGCTGAAAGTCGGCATCCGCGGCCGCCCGTGCGGCGAGCTCGCGGACGGTGGTGAGCCGGGGTTCCGGCCAGTAGGCGGGCGACTCCAGCCGGTCGAGGAGCCAGGCGCGGAGGGCGCGCCGTTCCTGATCCGGCCACGGTTCGGTGTTCCATCGGCGCTTGTACTCCGGCTTTTCGAGCAGGCCGATGAAGCGGTCGGAGCCGATCAGCTCGATGCGCCGCGCGACGAGGGCGCGGTAGTCTTCCGGCCAATGGGCCGGCACTTCGGTGAGCGGCGTGGAACCGTGGCGCTCGAACCACCGGGTTTCCAGTTCGCCCGCCGCCATCCGCCGCGCCATGACGATCTCGAACGCGCGCTCGCCCAGCGCCAGCGGCGGCGGTTCGGAACGGTCGCCGGTGCCGACGGCGTACCGGCAATCTTCGTCGATGACGCCGTAGAGGCGGTAGCATTCCCAGTCGAGTTCCTCCTGCAGGGCGATCATGCGCGCCAGCAGAGAAGCCGCAGCGTCGCGGTGGGCATCCAGCTCAGTCGGCGTCAGAGGCAGGCGGTCGGTAAGTTGCGTCGGTAGATGAGACTGGCGTTCCGCGGCAAGACGATCTATTTGCTCTGCGATGTCCGCTGGCCGATCTGGTGGAAGCGGGACCCGCTGGATGGCTGTACACGAATGTTCGAAACGTCGCTCCCAGGATCCGGAACCACCCTTGTCATGCAGCACCTGTTTCATCCAGAAGCACGCCGCGGAACTGTTGAGCAAGCCGACAAGCGCCAGGTGATCTGCTTCGGTTGCGTCGTCCGGCAGCTTGATGACCGGAGCGGAACGGTTGAACACCTTTCCACCTCGGTCGAGTACGAAGTGATTGTGAGTAGCAACGAATGCAAAGGCTATTGATAGTGGAATACGGTAACGACGTTTGAAGAACATCGAGTGCTCATACCATCTCAGTCCTCGTCGTTCGATGAACTCACCATAGTCCTGCCGTGACCTCAAGGTCGCCCGCAAGCGCCAGAAATGTTGTTGGATCGCCCGTGGAAGTCTATTCCAGGATACCGACTCTACGTTCTCATAAGGAAATATAGAAACAACCGATGGCATGAGCATCCAGTTTCTAACATCTTCGCCGGTGACAAGGGAAATCGAGAAACTACTATCTAACGCCTCTATCGCGGTTCCGTTGTCTACCGGGAAGTAGAATGCACTATCCTCACCGGTGTGAGTCATTCGACCTACTACCGTAGCAATTTTTCCGAGTATAGTCACGCTTTTATTATCGATACATTCGAGAATATGTTCGGCCCATCCACCACTAATTCTCCATGGATACACTGAAAATTTATTTCGCGGCACGTCTTCTGAGCTGACCCACTCGCTGCGCGTCAGTCGGTCGTCTACTTGAGAAACAATGTTGGACCAGACATGCCCCAATGATGCATCATCTGGTGTTTTCGGCTCGCCGCGAATGCCGATGACAGTTCGAACTACGTCGCCAAGCGGCGGACGATGGCGTCCAAGAAGGATCACCGTGGGTGTTCCGTGGCCGGGGATGTAAGCTCCAGAGGTATCGAGTACATGGGTCAGGTCAACGCCCGGCAGGAAGGACTCGATCAGCTTCTTCCCGAACTCGCGCTTCATGAAGGAATTCGCCGTGATCATCCCAATGTAGCCGGCGCGTCGCGAGTCGTCGTCCCGTAACGCCAGACCGAAGATGCGTTCGGTGAATGGCACCGCGAGCGAATACTGCCGGTGGCAGGTCGAGTAGCGCGCTCGGTACAACTGGTTGACCGCCTTGTCCTTCACGGTGATGTAGGGCGGATTCCCGACCACTACGTGATACTGCCGGCCGAGGATGCGGTTCAGGGCGTCGAGGTCCTCGGCCTGGAAGGCGTGCGAGAACTCGGCCTGGCCGGTGAGGTCGTGCTGTTCCGCGCCGCTGCCCAGGTCCAGCTCGCCGAAGCGCCGGCCGTGGAGCAGACTGTCGCCGACGGCCACGTTGATCGTGAACGCCGGCGCGTCTCGCAGGCGCTCGATGCGGCTCGCCTGCAGCGCCGCCACCAGCAGCCGGAAGCGCGCGATCGCCGCCGCGAACGGGTTGATGTCGACGCCGTGCACGGCGGCCAGCGCGCGCTGCGCCAGCACCCGCTCCGGCGTGCCGGGCTCGCGGTCGAACCACTGGCGCAGCAGCCGGTGGAACGCGCCGAGCAGGAAGTGTCCGGACCCGCAGGCCGGATCGATGAGGCGGACCGCGGCCAGCCCGAACTCGTCGAGCGCCGGCGTGAGCGTGCGGTCCAGGATGAACTCCTCGACGAACTCCGGCGTCTGCAACAGCGCGTAGCGCTTCTTGGCGTCGTCGGACAGGTCCTGGTACAGGTCGCCCAGGAAGCGGGTGTCCCATTCGGAGTCGGTGAAGTCGTGGCGCAACGCCCCGGTATCCGGCGCCGCGGTCCGCCAGAACGCCAGCAGATCGCGCGCCGCGTCGCCGGAGATGCCGAGGCGCCACATCGGGTTGCGCGCCCGATCGTAGAGCTCGGCCAGCGCCGGCAGGCGGGCGACTGCGGCGAACCCGTCGAGCAGATAATCGCGGTCGGTCGCGGTCGGATCGGTGCGAAAGTAGCGCGTCTGGCGCTGCGCCGCCTGCTCGTTGCCGCCGTTCGGGCCGCCGATCAACGGCTCGTCGATCAGCCCGTTGTCCTCGATGAAGCGCACGAACACGCCGGCGAGCAGCCACGCGACCGCCGCCTGAGTCAGCTCGCCGGCGCGCCAGACGCGGAACGTCGCCGCGGTGCGCTCGGCGGCGCGCGCCGCCCGGTACTCCGCCTCCAGCGCCGCGGCCATCTCCGGCACGCTCTCGGCGCGTTCGGCCAGGTCCCGCTCCAGCAGCCGCAGCTGCCGCCGCAGGTCGCTCAGCAGCTCCTGCCGATCGATCGGCATCAGCGAAAGTCCTCCATGAACGTAGACTGAATGCGTTCACGTGACAGGTATTCGACATCGGCTATCTTGAGAATCGCCTGGATGAAGGAATAGAGAGCATCTCCGTAGCGCCCATCAGGAACGTATAGTACCAATTCTCCGTTACGGTCCTCGACCTCGAACATGGACAGTGCGTTGGAGATGATCTTCCGGCGTGTGCCACTCAGAAGATATTTTTCATCGATACTATAGGTAAGGTGCATGAAGGTGTGCGCCTCATCGGAAAGAACCCATTTGCCCCACTCTTTCTTCAATACGATAACCAGATGATCGCCGTCCTCGAACAGAAACGGGTTGAACACACGGAAGCGGTTCAATCCTTCGGGATGCAGACGGATCTGTGCTGACACCTTGTCGCGAAAGTCACGTTCTATCGTATCTCCGATCATCGGTGGTGCTCACCTGCGGCGGCCGCGGCGCGGGTGAGCCAGCCGGCGCCCGGGCGCGCCCAGGCGGAGGCGACCACCACCGGCAGCGCCTGGCGGTCGATCATCGGCAGACCGTCGGGCGCGCCTCCGGCGATGCAGAGTATCCGCGCCGCGCGCGCCGCGCCGCGTTGGCATTCGTCCTGCACCGCGGCCAGCAGGTCGAGCCGGCGGTAGTGCGCCAGCAGACCGGAACGGGTCAGCAGCAGCGGGGCGTCCGCGCCGACCAGCTCGCGCTGCAGCCGCTCCGCCGCCCGCTGCACGAGCTGGTTCAGACGGCGGTGATCGACGCTTCCCCGAGGCGCCGCGTCGGCGGCGATCACCACCTGCCAATCGGCGCCCAGCTCGGCCGCCAGCGCCCGCATGTGGCGGATCAGCTCCGCCTCCATGCTGAACGCCGCCAGCTCGAAGCCGGCCGCCAGGTAGCGCTCGGCGGCCGTGAAGTAGCGCGGCGGGACCGACAGCGCCAGAAAGCCCTGCGCGCGGACCGTGCGCCGCAGCCGCTCGTCCAGAGCGTCCGCGGCGTACGCTTCCTCATCGCCGGCGCCGGCCGGGGACGACGTGCTGCCGGTCGTGCGACGGTGCGGCGGGGTCCGCGCGCGGTACTTCGCCCGCTCCCGGTCCCACACCAACTTGAGCCCGGCCGCATCCAGCAGCGCGTCCAGCCGGGGACGCTCCGGCAGCGGCTCGGCTTCCGGGTAGCGGCTTGCCAACCGCTCCCGGAGTTGGCGCGCCGCCAGCTCCCGGGGGCCGAGCAGCGAGCTGGCGCCGAGCTTGACCGCGCGCGCCGCCGCCATGCCGCGCGGATACAGCTCGCCGCGGGAAGAGAGCGCCGCCCGCTCCGCCGCCTGCACCGCAAGCCGCACGCACCGGTCCGGGTCGAGCGGCGGCATCCCCGGCGGCGGCTCGATCCCCGCGATCTCCTCCCGCACGCGCGCCGGCGAGACGAGCGGATCGACAGCGGCAAGCCGGTCGGCAGCCGCGCCGAGTCGCCGCACGTAGTCCGCGCGCGCCGCCGGCGCCGCGCTGAGCGCGGGGGCCAGCGCCGCCGTCGCCAGGATCAGCGAGCCGGTGGCGCCGGCCTGCACGCGGTAGCGGCAGTCCCGGCGCTTGCCTTCCGCGTCCAGCGCCGCCGCGGCGACCACGCGGGCCCGGCGCAGCCGTTCGCCGCCGGACGCCGCCGAACCGCGCGCCGCGGCCAACGCCCCGACCAGCTCGTCCTCCGTCATCACGCCGCCGTGGCTCGCCACCAGCGCCGCCGCCGAGTCCCGCACCGGCTTCATCCAACTGCCGCCGGCCGCAGTGCCGGACGCGGCACCGCGCGTCGTCAGCCGCGACGCCAGAAGGTCGATGCTCCATACCGCCGGGTCGGTCGGGTACTCCTCTTCGCCGGCGGTCGTGGTGGAGATCGTCCGCCCGCGGTCGGCCAGGTGCTCGGCCAGCAGCTCCGACAGCCGGCGAATCCGTTTGACGACGCGCTGCCCGATGCCCTGGTTGCGGTACAGGCGGATGCGCGGCAGCCCGACCAGCTCGGCGACCGTGTGCGCGCCGATCCGCTCCAGGGCGTTCAGCAGACGCGGGCTGATGCCCAGCGCGGCCAGCGCCGTCGCCTCGGTCACGCCTTCGAACTCCTCCGGCAGATCGCCTTCTTCGCCGCCGGCGGCGGTCACGTCGATCGCCTCGAAGCAGCGGAACCAGGCGCGGCGCATCTCCTCCGCGTTGTCGAAGCGGGCGCGGTAGTCGCGCGCCAGCGCCGTCCTGAAGAACGCGGTCAGCGCCTCCCGCACCGACGGATCGAACAGCTCGGCGTCCAGGGAGACTTCCTCGTCGAGCAGCGCCGGGTCGCTCTGCCCGTCGCCCCAGCCGGGCAACTGACCGGTCGCCATCTCGTGCAGGGTCATGGCCGCGCTGAAGCGTTCGGCGCCGGCGTCCCAGCGCGGCGGCCTGCGCAACGCCAGGAACGGATCGCGGTACTGCGGCGTGCCGGCGCGGATGTTTTCCGCCGGGGTGTCCGCCAGCGAGAAGTCGAACACCACCAGGCTGAGCGGCGTGCCCGACACGCCGATGTTGTCGGGCTTGAGGTCGCGGTGCGACACGCCCTGCTCCTCCAGCCACTGCACGACGCTCACCAGTTGATCGCCGAAGCGCTGCAGCAGATCGAGCGACAGCCGGCCTTCCTCCCGGATGCGGTCGGCGAGGGTATAGGCGCCGCCTTTGTTCTCTGCGCCGGCCAGCGCCATGAAGACCGCGGCGTGGCCGGAAAGCTCGACCTCGCGGTACGCATCGTCGCGGTACGCATCGACGATGTTGGGATGGCGCAGCGAGCGCAGCAGCTCGCCTTCGCGCCGCACGCGGTCGTTGCGGGACGGGTCGAGCGCCACCTTGAGTACGCCGGCGCGATCGGCGTGCTCCACCTGCAGCGCCAGCGCGGTCGCGCCCCGGCCGAGCCGGCGCACCACCCGGAATCCACCCTCCAGCGTTTCTTCCGGGCCGGCGTCGAGCGGGTGCGCGAACTCCTCGCGCGGCTCCCGGGCCGCGGCGAGCTCCCGTTCCGCGTCATCGAGCTGCACGCAGAACTCGGCCGCGGTAGCCGGCCGCCCGGAGGCGTCGGGATCGGTGGCGCACTCGACCACCAGTTGCAGCGCCTCCGGCGCGCCGTCGATCTGATCGGAGAGCTTCAGACCGCGGCTGCGGGCCAGCCGGTCGTGCAAGGCGGCGACGGTGGGCGCCGGCGGCGTGCCGGCGAACACCCGATAGGCGACCGCGCCCAGCGAGAACAGGTCGAGCTTCGTCGGGTCGTAACCGCCCAGGCCGGTTTCCGGGGCCAGGTAGACGCCCTCCGCATCGTCGATCGCCGGGTCGGCCGCCGGAGCGGCCGCCGGAGCGGTCGGCGACCGCGTGCCGCTGGCGGCGTGCGTTGCCGTCTGCCAGTCGAAGATCTTGAGCCGCGGCCGCGCCGCCGCCGGGTCCATCACCAGGACGCGGCGCGGACTCAGCGCGCGGTGGCAGAGCCGCCGCTCGTGGGCGTACCGCACGGTCTGGGCCAACTGCCGCACCAGGTCGAGCCGCGTCTCCGGCGGCAGCTCGGCGCCGCGCCGGTCCAGGAAGTGATCCAGCCGCTCGGCGGCCGGGTGGTGCTCGAACACGATGGCCGGCCCCTGCTCCGCGTCGGTCAGCAGCTCCGCGCGCAGGATGCCGTCGTGGCCCACGCCGTCGAGCAGGCGGTACTCGCGCTCGGCGGCGGCGCGCCGTTCCCGGCGGCCGGACTCCGACGATGCCCGGGCCAGCGGGTAGACGCGGATGCGGCGCTTCGATTCCGGCACCGAGACGTGCTCCGCCTCCCAGTCCTGCCACGCGTCGGTCTCCAGCAGCAGCCGGCGCAGCACGTAGTCGGCGACGCGCCGCTGCCGCTGCGAGGGACGGATGCCGGCCTGTTCCATGGCGCGCGCGATCGCCCGCGCCAGCGGGCGGTCGATGCGCGGCAACGGGCGCCGGGGATCGAACCCGGCGTCGCCCCTCAACACGTCGACGATCGACGGCTCCCCGGCGCCGGCGTCGGCGTGGTTCTGGGACACGTACACCCCGGTCCGCGCCAACCCCTCCAGCCGGCACCGCGCCTGCGACAGAAACACGAGCGGTTCCAGGAACGGCCGCCGCTCCCGGGCGAGGGCCGGCTGCGCCTTCAGCAGCGCGGCGAGCTTGCGCGCCTTGCGGTTCGCCAGCAGCAGCGGGCTGTCGGCCAGCAACGTCCTGCCATCCACGCTCCGGCTCCAGGTACTCTGATCGCCGGAGACCACGCCGCGCCAACTCTTGATCTCCACCAGGTAGACGCGGTGCAGCGACACCACCAGCAGATCGACCTCGTTGATGCTGCCGTCATGGGAGATGAACTCGAAGTTGGACCACGCGCGAAACGGCTCGCCGTCCGGCAGCCGCGTCTTCAGGTAGTGGAGCGCCTCCCGCTCCCACGCGTACTCCGACGGGGTGACCTCGATCCAATGGCTGCTGCTCGATCGGTGCATCGGATGCCGGCAGTATACCCGCCGGCGCTACATCGTGAAGCGGCTGCCTGGTCGGACGCGCGTCGAGGCATGATCCGCTTCCGCAAACGCGCCTTCCCGGTTGTAGACCTGCCCTGAGATACAACTCGAAATCCGCCCCGTTCCGCTTGAAGAATCGACCGGACAGACTTATCCTCTGCGTAACGAGGTGCATGCCGCCCCGGCGGCGTTACGCCGCTGATCGTCGGTCTCGAATGCAGGAGGAGAGCCGCCATGGACGTGATCGAGAAGCTCATCGTCGATACCCTTCACATGACCGCGCTGCTTTCCAGAATCGCGGACGGGGTAAGAAAGGGTGAGATAGAGGACCCGCTGTCGGGCATACCGAATCGTTGCCGCAAGATATTGGCATACTTGCGGGCCTTGCCGCGGGACAAGCAGGCGGCGATCGTCTCCCGGCTCCACGAACACGACGACCGGTTGGCCGAATCCCTGAAGGACATCATCGAAGCGATGCGGGTAAGGATAGAGTGGCCGTTCGATCCCCGTACCAGCTTCAGTTCCATGACCTCCGACCCCTACTACGACATCGGCGAAGAACGGATCGTCATCAGACTGACGTTGAGGAGGTTCGAGGGCAAGCCCGTGTACGGCGATTACGAACTCGAGGATGTGGTTTCGGTCGGAACCATGATGTTGAGTTGCGTGCGGGACTGCTTGCGGAAACTGCACGGCGTCGAGAATCTCCCGCTATTTCTAGGTGGCAATTTCGACTCCAATCTGTCCGATGCCGCGTCCGCCCTTGACGAAATCCGCGATTTGTCGGCACGCTATCCACGTGATTCCGGCGACGATGAACCGGAACGTGATGCGGCCGACGGTGATGGCGATGAACCGGAACGTGATGCCGTCGACGATGATGGCGATGAATGAATGGTCGGGACGCCAGGTGCGGCAGCAGGAATCCGACCGGGCGCCACCGGTAGTGGTCCCGATGCCACCAATCGTTTCCGGCGGGCGTCGACCAGGACCGCGAATCCTTCAAGCGTGCGCGCGCCGAGCAGCCGCAGATCGCCGGCGCGCGCAAACACCACCTCGTCAACGGTCTCGAAGCCGCCGCTGCGCAGGTAAGCGTAGCCGATGTCTCGCTTGATGGTCGTGCCGTTGGCCATCACGAACGCCACTTCCTTCTTGGTCACGTGGACTCCGGCGGCGGTGAGCACCTGCTCCGGCAGCCACGTGTACTCGGACCCGGTGTCTACCATCACGCCGGCGATGCTCACCGCCGGGCGGTTCCCGGTCAGTTCCTGCAGATCGCAGTCGACCTTGAACGCTCCCACGATGGATCGAGTATAACCGGGACCGGACCCTGCCGGCATGCCCGCCGTCGTCCGCCGTGGTAAGATTGCGCCCATGAACGTGCCGTTGCGCGCATGGCCGGAACGGCATCCGCGCGCATGATCCAGTTCGACCACTTCTACACATACCGGGAGATCGGCGCCGCGGCGCGGTCGCTGGCGGACGCCCACCCCGCGATCTGCCGCGCCGGCTCGATCGGCCGCACGGGCCAGGGCCGCGACATCCATCTCCTGACGCTGACCGAATTCGACTCCGGCGCGCCGTCCGAGCGGCCCGCCTACCTGATTCACGGCGGCATCCACGCGCACGAGCCGGCCTCCGCGCACGGGCCGCTGTACACCGCGCACCGCCTGCTGGCCGATCACGAACGCGGCGGGCTGCTGTCGCGCGTGGTCCTCTACCTGATCCCTCGCCTCTGCCCCGACGCATCGGAGTTCTGCATCGCCACCACCGCCCGCGTCCGCAGCCGCACCGACTTCCTCGACCGCGCTCCGAACACCATCTACGCGGCCGACATCGACGGCGATGGGGCGATCCTGACGATCCGCCAGGAGCACCCGGACGGTGCCTGGGTCTGCGACCCCGCAGAGCCGCGGCTGCTGGTCGACCGGCGGCCCGCCTCGCGCGGCCCCTTCTACCGGGTCTTCCCGGAAGGGCTGATCAACGATTGGGACGGCTCCGACGACATCCGCATCGGCGGCCTGCACGCCTTCTATCCCGGTTTGCCGGAGCTGCACGCCGGACGCAGCTTCGACTTCAACCGCAACTGGTCGCACGACTGGCGGCACGAGGGCGAGCAGCAGGGGGCGGGCGACTACCCCTTCAGCGAGCCGGAGATGCGGGCGCTGGCCGATTTCATCTTCAAGCAGCCCAAGCTGTGCGGCATCCTGGGCTACCATTGCGGCTCCGCGTCGATCATCCGGCCGCCCGCCTGGGGGCCGCGCGAGGACCTGGACGCCGACGACGACGCGTTGCTGGAGGAGATCGCCCGGGAAGGCGCCGCGGCGATCGACGGCCCCGCCGTCGCCCTCAGCGATCCGACCGGCTCCGACCGCCGCGGCGCAGGCAAGCGCGGCCACGCGCTCGGCTTCGCCTATCACCAGCTCGGCATCCCGGGCTTCGAGGTGGAGCTCGGCACGATCGTCAACGCCGCCGGCGTGTCCCCCCGCGAGTGGCGCGAGCGGTCCGGGGACCCGGACGAGGTCGACGCGATCTACCGGCAACTGCTCCGCTGGTGGGACGCGGACGGGCGCCGGCACCGGGTGTTCGAGCCGTGGCGCCGGTTCGATCACCCGCAGCTCGGCCCCGTGGAGCTCGGCGGCCTGCTGTACACGGCGATCGACAATCCGCTGGTGCCGGCGCTGGAGCCGATGGTGGCCGGCGCCTATCGCTTCACCCGGTCGTTCGTCAAGCGCCACCCGCGCGTGCAGGCAGAGTCGGTCGAGGTGACCGGCGTGGGCGGCGACGCCTATCGCATCCGCGCGCGCATCGCCAACCGCGGGCGGCTGCCGACCAACGTCACCAACCTGGGGCGCGGACTGCCGCGCATGCAGCCGGTCCGGGTGAGCCTGACGCCGGCCGGCGGAGTGGAGCTGCTCTCGGCGCGCGGGCATCTGGAACTGGGCCACCTGCGCGCGCTCACCGGCAGCCGCATCGTCGAGTGGTTCGTGCGCGCCGCCGCGGTGCCGGCCGGAACGGAACTCGCGGTGATCCGCGTGCTGGGCGGCGCCGGCGGCGACTCGTGCGTGCAGGTACGGCGGCCGTGACACCGGAACGGCTCGACCGGGAGCGCGACGTCAAGGCGGTCCGCCGCATCTGGCGGGAGGCGGGCTGGCTGGAGGAGGATCGCCAGCAGCCCTCGCTCGATCTCTGCCTGGAACGCTTCAGCGGCTGGACGGCGCGCGTCGACGGCGATGCGGAATCGGTCGCCCTCACCTCCATCGGGTCGATGCGCTACCAGGAAGCCGAGATCGACCTCTGCGGAGTCATGATGGTGGCGACCAGCCGGGTGGCGCGCCGCCGGGGGCTGGCCGGCCGGGTCACGGCCGCGGCCTTGGCGGAGGCCGCCGGCAACGGGATGGCGGTCGCCGGCCTGGGGATGTTCGAGCAGGGGTTCTACGACCGCGTCGGCTTCGGCAGCATGCCGTACCTCGTCGGCTTGCACTTCGACCCGGCCAAGCTGCGCGTTCCGGCGCGATTCCGCCCGCCACGCCGGCTGAGCGCCGATGACGCGGCGACGATGCACGCCAACCGTTGCGAACGGATGCGCGTGCACGGCTCGGTGATCTTCGCCGAGCCGGCGGTCACGGAATCGGACCTGCGGTGGGCGAAGAACGGCTTCGGGCTGGGATATTTCGAGGACGGCCGGCTGACCCACCACCTGTTCGGGGATGCCGAAGGCGAGAACGGGCCGTACGCGGTCTGGTGGATGGCGTACCGGAACGCCGGCCAGTTGCGGGAGCTGCTGGCGCTGATCGCCGGCCTGGCGGATCAGGTCCACCAGGTGCGGATGGCCGAGCCGATGCACGCGCAGATGCAGGACCTGCTCGACGGGCCGTTGCGCGGCCTGGCGGCGACCCGGAACGCCAAGCACGAGCAGCGCTTCGACGCGGTGTCGTGGCAGCAACTCCGCATCCTGGACCTCGAGCGGTGCATCGCCGCTACCCGAGCGGCGCGGCCCGTGCGGTTCAATCTGACGCTGGCCGACCCGATCGAGCGCTATCTGGACGGAGCCGAGCCGGTGGACGGCGGCTGGAGCGGGATCGCCGGCGAGTATGCGGTCACGCTGGACCAGGCATCGCGGGTCGAGCCGGGCCACCGCGCCGGCCTCCCGGAGTTGCGCGCCTCCGCGGGCGCCTTCTCGCGCCTGTGGGCCGGCGTGCGGCCGGCCACCTCGCTCGCGCTCACCGACGACCTGACCGGGCCGGCGGAGCTGCTGGCCGACCTCGACCGCGCCATGCCGCCGCCGCCGCAGTTCGACTGGTCGTTCTGAGGCCGGCGGCGGGTGTAGCCGCGCTCGGCGGCGCCCGGCATACTCCGCCATGGCACACTTCAAGAAGATCGCCGGCGAGCGGTGCTACCTGTCGCCGATCGACCCGGACGATGCGGCCGCGGTCACGGCCTGGGTCAACGATCCGGAGGTGGCCGCCGGCGTCACCCTGACGCGGCGCGTGCTCAACGTTCACGCAGAGCGCGAAACGCTCGCCGAGCTCGCCGGCCGGCCGTACCACTTTTCCATCGTCGCGCTGGCCGATGACGCGTCGATCGGCATCTGCGCCCTCGATGACGTCAGCGCCGTCGACCGCACCGGTGAGATAGGTATCATGATCGGCGACAAGCGGTATTGGGACCGCAGCTTCGGCGCCGAAGCCGTGCGGCTGCTGCTGCGGTTCGCGTTCCTGACGCTCAACCTGAACAACGTCAAGCTCACCGCGCACTCGTTCAACAAGCGCGCGATCCGCTGCTACGAGAAGTGCGGCTTCAAGCAGTGCGGCTACTGGCCGGACTCCTGGTACCACGAAGGCCGGCTGCACGGCACCGTCATGATGTACCTGCTCCGCTCCGACTTCACGGCGGCGTAGCGCCGCCGGAGCCTCCGGCGCAGAGCCGGCAGCCGATTTTTCACCCGCTTGCGCAGCGATTCGACAATGCGGTACGCTTGGCGCCGGTTTCGACCAATCGGCCCGGACGGGACGATACATCACAGGAGGCAGGCATGACCAACCGTGCATCGACAGTGGCGCTCATTACCGCGATCCTGGCGCTCGGTCCGGCGCTATCGAGCTGGGGCGCCGCCGCGTCCGAAGCCGCGGCCGACGAGACGGTGACGATCCGAATGTTCATGGGGAACTCCGGCATCCCCCACCCGGCCGACGTCGATCCCAGCAGCAACTGGGCGCTCGACGTCGTCGAGGAGCTGGCGAACGTCGACATCATCCTGGAGGTTCCGAACTACCAGGATTTCGCCACCAAGATCAATCTGTTGCTGGCCTCGGGCAACCTGCCGGATATCGTCCACGGCTGGCAGAAGGCCGACCTGGAGAACGCCGCCGACGCCGGCGCGTTCATCGATCACCAGCCGTACTACGACGACTCCCCGATCATGCAGGCGCGGGTTTCGCAGCTCGCCTTCGATCTGGCCGCGACGCCGAACGGGCTTCACTTCGCCATTCCGATGGTGATGAGCGCTCGCGATCCCGGCTGGGGAAACCTCGTGCGCTACGACCTGCTCGAAGAGTACAACGGCGGCGAATTCCCCGGCACCATCGACGGATACCTCGACTTCTTCCGGTGGGTCAGGGACACCTATGCGGACTCCACGCCGCTCTCCTCCCGGCTCGCATGGGGCGGCCGGCTGTTCGCCACCGCCGATACCCTCTTCCTGTGGTACGGCGTACCGCCCTACGGCACACGCATCGAGAACGGGGCGGTGCAGCACAACTTCACGCTCCCGGCCATGAAGGAAGCCCTCAAGCTGTGGCGGCAGGTGTTCGAAGAGGGCATCCTGGATCCCGAGTTCGCCACCAGCGATACGGCCGCCTGGGTCCAGAAGAGACGCGAACGGCACGTCTCCATGTTTTCCAACGCCACCGATCAGGTCCTGCCCGGCTACGACAACCTGATGAACATCGGTCAGGTATGGGTGTACACGCCGCCGCTCGACGAATACCCGGAAGCGCTCGACGATCCCCGGTACATGGCCGACCTGAGCATCAATTACGGTGCGGACATCTTCCCGATATCGAGCCACCGCACCGGCATCACGTCGAACGCTAAGAACCCGGACCGGGCGTGGCGGGTGCTCGAAGCCTTCGCGTCTGACGAGCTGTGGGACATCATCGCGTGGGGCCGGGAAGGCAAGGAATACACGGTGGACGGCGGCAAGCGCATGGCCACGGATCGCCTCTACCTCCGCGATCTCGACGACTCGGACTCGCACTACTGGACGTTGCACCTCGGCATCATCAGCGGCTTCTGGCCCACCCAGGTCAAGTATGGCGTACAGGCCGAGCGCTACCCGATGGAGTGGCAGCGCGCCTATGACAGCGCGCGATGGTTGATGGAGAAGGACCGCGAAGTCGGCCTGAACTACCTGTCCTTCATACCGACGGACCCGGATGTCGGCAAGAAGGCCGGTGAGGTCAACCCCTTCATCAGCGCGGCCATCGCCAAAGCGATCTCCGGTCAGATCACCCTGGAAGAGTTCGATGACGAGGTGGCGAAGTTCCAGCAGGAATTCGGCTTCATCTACGATTTCCAGACCCGGTACGTCCAGGAGCACAAGGACGATCTGCGCAGCAAGAACGTCAGGATGGTCGACTGGTAGGCGTAATGAGGCACGGCCGCGATGGCAGAGGCAGCGACGGCGGCAGCGGCCCGCCCGGCGTCAGGGCGGAAGATCACGAAACGCGCGCTGTCGCTGTTCGTGCTGTTCCTGCCGGCGGCGGTGTTGCTGTTCCTGTTCAACTACCTGCCGATCTACGGCATCATCATCTCGTTCAAGGACTTCACGCCCTACCGCGGCATCCTGGGCAGCGCCTGGGCCGGTCTCGACCACTTCCGGTTCTTCCTTGCCGATCCCCGCTTCTGGAACGTCGTCAAGAACACCCTGTACATCAGCCTGTTCGACATCCTGATCGGATTTCCTGCGCCGATCGTCTTCGCGCTGCTGGCCAACGAGATTGCGAGCGGCGCGTTCAAGCGGGTGAGCCAGACCGTCTCGTACCTGCCACACTTCGTCTCATGGGTCGTGGTGTACGGGCTCATGTATCAGCTCCTCTCCCCGCTCCACGGCATGCTGAACAAGCTGATCGTCCTGGTCGGCGCCGACCCCGTCCATTTCCTGGGGCGGGTGGATCTGTTTCGTCCGCTCGTCGTCGTCCTGGAGATCTGGAAGAACATGGGTTGGGGAGCGATCCTCTATTTCGCAGCCCTGACGAGCATCGACTCCGATCTCTACGAGGCGGCCTGGATCGACGGCTCCAGCCGACTCCGCATGGTCTTCTCGATCACGCTGCCGGGGCTGCTGCCGGTGATCATGCTGCTGTTGATCTTCCGCATCTCGCGCCTGTTCCTGGTCGAGTTCGAGCGGATCTTCGTCTTCGCCAACCCGCTGAACTATGAGGTCTCCGACGTGCTCGCCGTCTACATCTACCGCCTCGGCCTGGAGCAGGCTCAATACAGCCTGACCGCGGCCATCGGCCTGGTGCAATCCGTCATCGCGTTCGGGTTGCTGTTCGCCGCGCACAAGGTCGCTCGCCGGCTCACCGGGATCGGTCTATGGTAGGAATGCTGCGCTATCGGTCCGTCTCCCGGCGGGTCTTCGAGATCTTCCTCTATCTCGGATTCATCCTGCTGTGCCTCTGCATCGTGCTGCCCTTCATGCACGTGGCGGCGGTCTCGTTGAGCGACAAAAGCGCCATCCTGAAGAATCAGGTGACGATCTTTCCGGTGGATCTGTACACCAGAGCCTATGACATCATCCTGACGAGCAGGCTCTTTCTCACCAGCTTGACCAACACCGTGCTGCTGACGGTGATCAACACCCTGGTGGCCATACTGATCGCGGTAAGCGCCGCATACGCCCTGGCGAACAAGCATTTCTTCGGCATGCGCACGGCGCTCGTCTACACGCTGATCCCGCTGTACTTCTCCGGCGGCCTCATCCCGTTCTATCTGATCGTGAACTCCTACGGGCTCAACAACACCCGTCTCGCCCTCATGCTCCCGTATCTGGTCGACCCGTTTCTCATCATCGTCTTCCGCAACGCCATCGTGCGGTTGCCGCAGGAGATCATGGAATCGGCCGAGGTGGACGGAGCGTCCGAGTTCACGATCCTCTTTCGGATCGTCTTCGCCCTCATCGTTCCCATGGTGGCCGCCTTCACCATCTTTTCGGCGGTGTTCTACTGGAACATGTGGTTTCCGGTGCTCATCTTCATCCGCGACAAGTGGAAGTGGACGCTGCAGTACATGCTCCGCGACATCTATACCAATCCGTTGATCGGCGGCGGGCAGCTCGATGTCGGCAACGTCGTCGAGGACCTCGACAACATCATGCCGCAGAATCTGATCAACGCGGCGATCGTCTGCACGGTGGTCCCGGTGATCGTGATCTATCCGTTCCTCCAGCGGTATTTCATCCACGGAGTGATCGTCGGCGCCGTCAAGGGCTAGCCGGCTTCGGGCCGGAACCAGAGCAGCCGCCAGGCGTAGGGATCGAGCTCGCCATGCAGGGCGGCGGCGGACCGATCGAACGCGTCGATGATCGAAACGCGCGGCCGGTCGAGACCGAGCAGCCGCCAGTTCACGGTGAGCGCGAACGGCGTGCGCGCGCGATTCAGGTTGGAAACGACGGCGAGCGCGCCGTTGTCGGGATGCCGGTAGAGGCTGACGTAGATGCCGGAGGAGTCGGCGCGGACGTGCTCTTCGTTGCGCCAGTACGGCAACCATTCGGCCCGGCCGCGGCCGAAGTCGTCCATGATCCGCCAGATGCGTGAGGCCAGATCGAGCTCCTCCAGCCCGTGCCGGTTGAGTGGCCGGACCGGAACGTCGTGGATCAACGTGATGGCCCATGCCTGCTCATAGGTGAATCCCTGGCCGTAGCAGAGGAACTCCGCCGGGACACCCCACTGACGGCCCATGAACTCCGTGCGAAACGCGTCGAGCGGCAACTGCGTCGCGGCGTCGTCGCTTCCCCGGACGTCCTGGAACTGCTCCCCGTCCCAGTACGAGGTGCCGAACCCGAGCGTCGGCATGACCATGCACGTCGAGTTGTGCACGTTGATCTGCGCCTCCGGGTTTCGCCGCTTGACGGCATTGTGGATGCGGCGCATGGCGCTGCGCACGCCAAAGATCGGGTACGACTTCGCGATCGAGCCGTCGGGCCGCATGTTGCCGCAACCGTGCAGGGTATTGATGCAGCCGGCCGGGAACTCGGTGCCGTCGAGATACACGCCGTCGATGCCGTACTCGTCCATGGCCTTGGCGATGGCGTCGGCGACGAAATCCTGCCATGCGCTGTTGAGGCAGACCACCCACGCCGACTGGTCGGGTTGCGGTCCGGCATGGAACACCGGGTAGCCATAGCGGGGCATGGTGAGACAGTCGGCGGCGAAGTCACGCCACTCGGGCGCCCGGCTGGAGATCAGGAATCCGTAGTACAGCAGGATGCGGAGACCGCGGTCGTGGCACGCTCTGACCAACTCGTGCAGCCGGTCGCGGTCGACCGGAATCGTGTGTGATTCGATGTCGGTCCAGAACTCGTGGATCACCACGGTCCTCGCCCCCGCTGCAGCGCAGCGATCCAGAAACCACGGCTCCAACGTCAGCGGCGCCGTGAAGCCGGTTCCCGGCGGTTCCGGGCCGACGTGGATGAGCCGCCGGTCCCAGGCTCCCTGCCGATCCGCCTTGACCGGCGTGGCCTGCATGCCAAACGTATACCGCAACGGCTGATAGCGTTCGGCACGCTCACCCGTGATCGCCGCATCGCGGATCACGGCGTTTTCCAGCTCCGGGGCGGTGTTCCAGGCTACCGGGCGCCGCGACTCCGGCGCCAACCGTATCGGCGCGGAGATCAGATGCAGCGTCAGCACCACGCGATCCCCATCGCGAACGATCTCCGTGCCGGGCGTGCCCGGCGCGACGTACCAGTCCCGGTCGGACTCGCTGAACCAAGCCAGTCCGCGATCGTCGTCTCCCAGCCAGAGATATGGCCGGAATCCCATCCGCACCGGGTCGGCAGGCAACGCGCCGGCGTTCCGCGCAGTCCCCCATGCTCCCGGAAAGTGATACAGATACTTCGCGTACTCCGCCCGGACCGGAATCTCTATCGACAGGGAATCGAGATCGACGGTATCGGCGGGGCAAGCCTCGACGTCGAATCGGACCATCCCGTCGAATTCGATCTGCGCCTGGACGTGTACGTCGAGATTCGCCGCCGTCATGCGCTGCTCGAGTATGACCTCGCCGGCATCAGCGGCGACCTGATCGATCCCGCCGGCGACGAAGCGCAGGCTCCGCCCGCCGGCGGCGCCCGCCAGGCGAACCGGCGCATCCAGCATCCGACTTCCCGCCGTGATCACCGATTCGATCAGACAGCCGGGAGCAAACCGATACCGCCTCCCCCAACAGGAGACCACGTGCCCACCGTCGCCATGCGAGGAGGTCTGCAGCGGAGTCCAGGAGGCCGGCACTCCCGGATCGAGTCCGGCGCGTGAACCCCACCACTCGGGCTTCTGCGGCGGATCGGCGCTCTGTATGAGTCGCGTCGGACACTCGCGGCCCCATCGATCGATGAAGACCGCCTGCAAATCGCAACTGCCGGCCGGCACCTGTCCCAGGTCGAGCACGACCGTACGGCCCGACGGCTGATCGAAATCGTCGATTCTGGTCCGCACGAACGGCCGGCGCTGCGGGCGGTGCCATACCTGGATATCGACGGCCGATCCGCTCGGGACAAAGGCGTCTCCGACCGGGACGACCGTTGCGTGCAGGCGCTGCCCGTCGAATCGGGTATACGCGCACAAAGTGATCTGGCGCGGCGATTTCCGGTTCTCTTGCACGGGACCCTGTGCTTGGTATCAGATTACCTGCGGATCGGCAAGGGCGTCTCGATGGCAATCGTCAAACTCGCATTGATCGGCTGCGGCGGCATGTCCGCCGCTCACCTGCGGCGCTTCCATCTGCTGAAGGATCGGTTGCAGCTCGCCGCCGCCGTCGACGTCGACGCGACCCGGGTCCGACAGGTCCGGGCGCGCCTGCCGGGCGTGACGGTCGCCACCGATTATCGAACCGTCCTCGACCTGGTCGACGCCGTCCTCATCGTGCTGCCGCACCACCTGCACCACGCCGTCGCCAAGGACTGCCTGCAGGCGGGAAAGCACGTGCTCCTGGAAAAACCGATGGCGAACAGCGAAGCGGAGTGCCTGGACCTCATCGCCACCGCGGCGCGGCTCGACCGCATCCTGATGGTGGCGTACTGCATGCGCTTCCATCCGCTGGTCGCAGCCATGAAGAATCTGATCGACGAACGGAGCTTCGGCGAGGTGTTTCAGGTCAGCATCTGGACCGAACAATTGACGCGCCGCGAACCAGGACACTGGACGCACGCGGCCGCCTCGCTGGGAGGCGGTCAGCTCTTCAGTCACGGCTGCCACTACGTCGACATCCTGCTCTGGTATCTGGGAGAACCCCTGAGCGGCAGCCACCTGGGCACCAACGCCGGTACGCCATGGATGGAACGCGAGGGGACGTCCAACGTCGTCATGCAATTCGCAGGAAACCGACTAGGGTACCACTTCGGTACCTGGGGAGCGCGCGGCACTCGTATGGGCTACTCGATCCACGCCCATTGCAGCGAGGGCATGATCGAAGCCGACATTACCGGCCACCGGCTCCTGGCCCACGCCGGCGGGGAACGGAAGCTCCTCATGGAAAGCGATGCCGGCAAGCATACCGAGAACGAAATGGCCCATTTCCTCGACTGCATAGAACGGCGTCATACGCCGCTCACCGACGGTGCGGCCGGTCTGCAGAGCCTGCGGGTAATCTGGAGACTCTACGAAGCCGAGCGGCGGGGCGTCGTCGCCGACTTGCGGGGGCTCGGTCTGCCGTCCCGTCAGACCGCCACGCCGGCGGGCCGCCAGTGGATCAGGGCGCCGGCGTTGCGGTAGTTGCCGTACGCGGTGAGGATCGAGCCGTCGCCCACCGACACCGAGCACTGGTGGCCGCACGTCGCCTCGAACCACCGCTCCGCGCCGATGGCGGCGAAGTCGTCCACCACGTAGCGGTGCTCCACGTCCCAGGTGACGCCGTGGTCGCGGCTCACGACGGCGTCGCAGCCGCGCCGGTAGGTGGCCAGATCGCCGCCGCCGAAGTCGAGGCGGCGGATCACGGTCAGCACCAGGTCGTCGTCGGGCATGCGCAGCAGCGTGGCGTGGTGGCGGCCCGGGCCGAACACGAAGTCGAGCGGCGTCCAACTCGCGCCCTCGTCCCGGCTGATCGACACCGCGGTGCCCTCGAAGTTGTCGTAGTGGAGCGGGAGGTAGCGCGCCGGCATGTCGGTGCGCAGGGCGGCGACGATGGAGCCGTCGGCGGCGCGCACCAGGGCTCCCTCGCCCACGCCGCGCTCCACCGGTTCGCCGGCGAACCGGTCGTGCCACACCCACTCCGGCGGCCAGCGCGCCGGTTCCCAGGTGCGGCCGCCGTCGCGCGACCAGCGGATGCAGCCGCAGCACGGGTTCTCCGGCAACGGGCCCTTGGACGCCGTCTGCCCGGTCTCCGCCATCAGGGTGGCGTTGCCGGCCGCGTCCCGATCGATCAGGGGGTTGCCCTCGCAATCGATCTGCGTGCCGTCGGGAGCCGGTGGGAGCTTGTCGCCCCGCTCCCAGGTGACGCCGTAATCGTGGCTGTAGTACCGGAAGTTGCCCTCGTCCGACCAACTCGACATGAAGCTGAGGACGCCGCTGCCCAGGTAGGCCAGCATCATCGGCCGGGTCGAGCAGTGCGGGACCTCGACGTAGCGCCAGCTCGCGCCCCGGTCGTCGCTCAGCCCGACGACGGTCTGGTTGGATTGCGCCATGGTCATGGAGCCGGCCACGCCGGCCACCGCCCAGACGCCGTCGTCCAGCACCGCCAAGCCCCACGGAAACACCGGCCGCTCGCCATGCCACGGCAGGAAGCGGAACGCCGCCGGGTGGCCGATCTGGCCGCCCGCGCCGTCATGCTGCATCACCCAGTGGTCGCGCCACGCGAACTCCGCGCGTGACGGCATGGCCGGCAGCCGGTCGCTGGTCAACGGTCGATTCATCGCGTCACCTCCTCGCGCGGGGTCGCTCCATCGTGACGGGTTTACCGGCGTGGCGGTCACCTCCGGCCGCGGTCATGAAGTTTAGCGACGAGCCGCCCCGCAGTACACGCCGACGGCCGCCGCAACGAGTGCATCGCCATCGCCACCGCCGGCTTCCGCTCTATCCGGGCCACCAACACCGCCTTAACGTAACCAGACCCACCCGGGAGGGGTGCAGGGTGTCGATGTGCGATCTGTGCGATACTCGGGTAGAGACATGGCAGTGGCAACATGCCAATCGCAATCGACATTCCCGATGGCTGTGGCAGCGCATTGGCAGAGTAAAGTGAGGAGACAAATTCATGATGATGGACGTTACCGATGCGTACAGCGACTTCACGAGACGACTGAAAGTATTGATCGGCAAACAGCCTGAACTCATCACCACCACGCTCAGCAATATCTTTACGATGCGACTGATTGGAAACAAGACGCACGGCGACTTGGCCGAGATCGCAGTCTCCGAGTTCATCAACCAATATATGTACGACTTCAGATCTGTCCACGTCGGCAAGGACTTGTATATGACGAGAAGTCTCAGCGTTGTAACATTCTGGTGTTCGACTATGCCCGCGCCCGCCACGCTACCGCAAGAATCGTTCGCGAGGAAGCGGGGCGAGGAAGGAAGCATCCCGTGTATCGGTTCTTCGATGCGAACGAGGGTTACATATGCGAAGTGCGCTACGGCGGCACTGACGCGAACGCACTTCAGAGAGGTCTCTGGACCCACACCAGGAACGGTCTCAAGTACTTCGACAGCATCACCGACGGCTGGATCGACTACTCGCACAATCATATCCTGGTGGACCTCTTTTCGCACGCTCTCGTCTCATCAGATGCCGGCCACACTGCTGCACTTCAGAAGATCAAGGAAGACATCGCTCAATTGAAGCGGCGATCGGGGACGCCGCGATGAGCAACTTGTCGCTGTTTGCGGATATCGTCGTAGATGCTCCCCCCACGGAAGGGATCAAGTACGCCGGTTCCAAACTCAGACTGCTGCCGCACATCCTCGAGCTGGCGAAACGAACAGGGGCACGAACCGTGCTCGACGGTTTCTCGGGATCGACCCGTGTGTCCCAAGCTTTCGCCAAGTCTGGATATAGGGTCATCAGCAATGACGTCGCCGTATGGTCGGAGGTTCTTGCGACGTGCTATCTCCTGAACCGAAAACCGAAAGCTCATTACTCGGCGCTGATCGAGCACCTGAATGCCGTTCAACCACAGGACGGCTGGTTCACGGAACACTACGGCGGCACCCCGAACGACGGTCTCTCCGTTCAGTCGGACGGCCTCAAGAAGCCCTGGCAGATTCATAATACCCGCAAGCTCGATGGCATCCGTGAAGAGATCGACTCACTCCGTCTTGCTACGACCGAGCGAGCGGTAGGCTTGACCAGCTTGATGCTGGCGCTGGATCGAGTGGACAATACCCTCGGACACTTTGTTTCATATCTCAGAGAGTGGTCGCCGCGATCGTTCGATTCATTGCATCTCAGGATACCGGAACTGTTCATTCCGAACGACGGCAACGAGGTCGTGCGCGAGGACGTGTTCGATGTAGCCGGGCTCAGCGTGGATCTCGCCTACTTCGACCCTCCGTACGGTTCCAACAACGAGAAGATGCCTCCTTCGCGAATACGGTACGCTTCCTACTATCATCTTTGGACTACGGTCTGTCTGAATGACTCTCCGGCGCTGGTCGGCAAAGCGCTACGGCGCACCGATACGTCAGACCCCGTCGCCGCTTCGGTGTTCGAGGAGTTCCAGCGGAATCCGGCGTCGGGAAAGTTTCTGGCGGTCGAGGCGATCGAACGTCTGATCCGATCCACGGCGGCGCGCTGGATCATTCTTTCATACAGTTCGGGAGGCCGCGCTACCGCCGAGGATCTGCACGACATCCTGCACGCGAATGGTAAAGTGATCGACATCGTGGAGCTGGACCACCGGCGCAACGTGATGGCGGGCATGAAGTGGACCAACGCGTGGCTACGCGATGCGGGCGCGCCTAATCGCGAGTTCCTGTTCCTGATCGACAGAGGATAGCCGGTCGACTGATCGCATCTCGATGAGCGACTCATCATGCGCCGGGTTGAGCGGAGGAAACGGCGTAGACGTGGGCGGCCCGGAAGTAGAAGCGGAGCCGCAGCGGCCGGCCGGCGAGCTCAGCGCCGGTCGCGGTACCCCACCGCAGCGGCAGGGCCGGCGCGTCGATCGGCCCCTGCACGATGCAGCGCTCCTTCTCGTAGCCCGGCACCACCCGATCCCGGCCGTCGACGATCTCCGCCATCAGATAGGCGTGGTTGTCGCCGTTGTCGACGCTGGGCGCCGGCACCCGGGCGTTGAGGCGCAGCCAGCCGCCGTCATGGGTGAATGTGCGCGTCTCGAACACGCCGTTGGAGACGGTTTGCACGAACGTCAGGCGATCCTCGCCTATTCCCCAGATCTCCCGGCCCTGATGGAAGCGCAGCATGCCGCCGGACACCATCGGATTGTGGGAGATCACCACCGAGCCGGCGTGCATGCCGCGGAAGGGGCGGTCCCAGCGCAAGCCGTCGCGGCTGATCCACCACTCCGTATCGAGCATCCCCGGCCCGTGGCCGTCCGCCCGCACCGGCGCGACGCCCGGCGGCATGAAGCTGCCCACGTAGTTGAGCACCTGCAGGAAGCAGGTCTCCCGGTACCGGAACGGCCGGGCGACGTAGAACTCCAGGTCGGGCGGGTCGAGCTCGTCGCGGGCGATCTGGTGCTCGCGCGGCAGCAGCGGCCCGCCCAGACGACGCATCTCCGCGACGCCGGCGAAGTCGAAGCCCGGCTGCATGCCGTTGGCGAAGTCGTTGGGGGCGTCCGGTGACCAGCGCAGACCGTCCGTGCTGGTGCGCACCGACACCGTGCGCATGCCGTCGCGCATCAACTCGTTCAGCCGCTTGTCCGGATCGCGGACGATCCCCTTGTTGTAGCAGATGAACCGCCGCGCCGCCGGGCTCCACATCGCCCCCCAGTTGTCCCCTTCCCGGTACACCGGGTTGTGCGGACTCGGCTCCCATCGCTCGCCGTCGCCGGAGACGAACGCGTGCGTGTCGAAGCTGCCTCCGTAGTCGCGGCTGTTCTTGAGGACCAGATAGCGTTCCAGCTCCGGGCTGTAGCTGACGGTCGCCGTGTGTGCCCATTCCGCGTTGGGCGGCTTGTCGAGGTCGGCGCCCTCCAGCACCACGCGCACGTCCCGAAAGGCCGTGCCGTCGTCCGTGTTGGCGCGCAGGACCTGCCACGGAACGCCCTTGGCGCCGCGCACGCCGAACACGTCGAAGCCTCCCCCCGGCAGCGGTCGGCAATACGAGACCCGGAACGGCGGCGGATCGCAATCGGCCAGCTTGCGCAGCGCGGAAGCGCCGATGGTCGTGTGGCCCCAGACGTTCTGCAGGTCGTCCGCGTGGCTGAAGCGGAGGGTCACGGCGCGCTTTCGCCAAGGCTGCCCGCTCGGAAGTCGACCGCCACCTTCAGCGCGCCGTCGCCGCGCGTGCGCGCCAGGGCATAGGCGTCGGCGGCGCGGGCCAGCGGCAGCCGGTGCGAGATCAGCCCGCTGACGTCGACCTCGCCGCGCGCGATCAGGTTCAGCGCCTGCTCGTACAGCGCGCTCGGGTTGCCGTCGGCTATGGAGGAGGTCCGCAGGCGCGGACGCTTGCGGTACCACGTCTTGTACGAGAACTCAAAGGAGTCCTGTCGGGGCACGCCGAACAGCAGCAGCGTCCCGTACGGCCGCACCAGCTCCACCGCCAGGTTGATCGAATCCGGCTCCCCGGCGGCATCGATGACGATCTGCGGCGCCACCCCCTCGGCCGCCTCCTCCACCGCCGCCGCGTCGCCGCCGGCCGGATCGATGGTGCGATCGGCGCCGAAGCGGAGGCCGGCGGCGCGGCGCGCCTCGGTCAGATCGAGACCGATCACGGTGCGCGCGCCCATGCGGCGCAGCATGGCGTCGAACAGCAGGCCGATGCCGCCCTGACCGACCACGACGACGGTGGCGCCGGCCACCTCGCTCAGCTTGTTGCAGCCCGCTATCACCGTGCCGAGCGGTTGCGCCACCGCCAGCCGCTCGGCCGGCAGCCCCGCCGGGATCCGCACCAGACTGTCGACCGGGATCGGAAAGCGCTCGGCCATGCCGAGGTGCGGCGACGGCGGAGCCAGTACCCGCTCGCCCGGCTCGAACGGAAAGACCGCCTTGCCCCGGTACTCGATCGCCTCCACGATGCCGACCACCTCGTGGCCGCTCTGGCCGGGGGCCAGCGGGTAGGCGCCGGCCGGCTGGTCGTAGACCGCGCGCAGGTCGCTGCCGCAGATCGAGATCAGCTCCGGCCGCACGACGGCGTGACCGGGCGTCAGCTCCGGCTCCGGAAAGCTGTCGATCCGCACCGCGCCCGGGGACGTGACGTGTGCAGCTTGCATCATGGACTCCTCCGTCTATTCGGTTTATCGGTCTCGGTCACTCGGTCCGGCGGTGATCCATGCCGGTCGATGAACGGCAGCGTCACCATCCGCCTCCTTCGCCGGCGCGGGCGATTTCCAAATCGGCCTCCAGGTCGGCGCTGAGCAGGTCGAGCTGCGCGTCGCCGTAGCGCCGCGCCTCGGCCGTGAGCAGGTCGAAGTAGCGGCGTCTGACCCGTTCATAACGGGGATCACCGGAGTCGTAGAACCGATTGTGGAGCTCGCCCGGGTCGGCGCGCAGGTCGTACAGCTCGCAACGATCGGTCAGGTTCCACACCAGCTTCCAGTCCCCGTCGGTCACCATGCGCGACGAGTAGTGACCGTACCAGTCGCCATGATATTGCGCGAAGTGGACCGGACGGCGCCACGGCGCGCGCCCGCGCGCGAAGTCGACCAGCGATTCTCCGTGCAGCGGTCCCGATCCGAAGGTGGAGACCGACTGCCCGGCGATCAGGTGCGCGGCGGTCGCGGTCACGTCGGTCAGGTTCACCGGCTCCCGTTCGGCGCGCCGGGGCGCGGCGCCGGGCACGCGCAGCAGCATCGGCACGCGGTAGATCTCGTCATACATGTAGGCGCCCTTGCTGGCGAAGCCGTGCGAGCCGGCCATGTCGCCGTGGTCGGCGGTGAAGACGATCGCCGTCCGCTCGTACAGGCCCAGCTCGCGCAGGCGGGCGATCAGCCGCCCGACCAGCTGATCGATCAGCTCGACGTAGGAGAAGTTGCAGGCGAGCGCGCGGCGCAGCTCGTCATCGGTCCGCCGGCGGCCGGCGCTGTCGGGCCGCGCTTCGAGCGCGGCGAGCTTGCGCTGATAGATCGGCTTGCCGGCGAAGTCGTCGCAGCGGTTGGGCCACAGCGGAATGTCGTCCGGGTCGTAGCGCAGCCCGAACTCCTCCGGCACCAGCCACGGGCCGTGCGGGCCGGGAAAGGCGCAGAACAGCAGGAACGGTCGGGCCGGGTCGCGGCTGCCCAGGAAGTCGCACGCGTAGCGCGCGGCGACGCCGTCCGGGAACCGGTCGATCGGCACGTCGACGGTCCCCGAGTGCCCGGGCTCGACCGTGCGCACCATCGGCCAGTAGTCGGCCGACGGGTGCCACTGCGTGTCGGCCAGGAACGGCGGCTGCGGGCCGGCCTGCGTGCCCGGCCGCTGCGTCTGCTCGAAGGCGGAGGCAAACAGGTCCTGGGCCGGGCCGACGTGCCACTTGCCGAAGTAGGCGGTCTGGCAGTCGGTCCCGGCGGCCCAGTCCTGGACGGCGCGCG
Source organism: Spirochaetia bacterium (assembly GCA_965203515.1). Classification (GTDB taxonomy): domain Bacteria; phylum Spirochaetota; class Spirochaetia; order SZUA-6; family Bin103; genus CATQHW01. The sequence goes on along the minus strand of OZ241907.1, from coordinate 392,148 downwards.
CGGAGGGCGGCAGGCGCCGGCAGTAGGAGTACTCCGGGGTCGTGTTGTTGAACACGTGGTGGCCGTGCGGATACCGGCCGGTCAGCAAGCTGGCGCGCGCCGGCGAGCAGAGCGCCACCGGCGTGTAGCCGCGGTCGAAGACCACCGACTCCGCGGCCAGCGCGTCGAGGTGGGGCGTGCGCACCAGCGGGTTGCCGTAGCAGCCGAGCAGGTCGCGGCGGAGCTGGTCGCAGAACATCACCAGCACGTTGGTCGCGTCCATCGCCCGCAGATCATAGCGCCCCGGCGCCGACCTGACGGCGAGCCGCCGGAAGGGTAGCCTGAGCACCGGAGGCGGAAAGCGGCATGAGACGTGATCTCGACGGCGGACACGACGGCAGGGTCGCGCTGGTGACCGGCGCGGCGCAGGGCATGGGGGCGGCGTGCGCGCGGCGGCTGGCGGCCGGCGGCGCCGCGGTGGTGCTGTTCGACCGGCAGGCGGAGGCCCTGCGACGGCTCGCCGACGAGCTGGACGGATTGGCGTGCCCCGGCGACGTGACCTGCGCCGCCGACGTGGGCCGGGCGGTCGCCGCCGCGGTCGAGCGCCACGAGCGGTTGGACATCCTGGTCAACGCCGCCGGCATCATGCTCCGCACCCGCTTCTTCGATCTGGAGGAGGACGAGTTCGACCGCGTGGTGGCGGTCAGCCTCAAGGGATCGTTCCTGACCAGCAAGGCGGCGGCGGAGCCGATGCGCCGAAACGGCTACGGCCGCATCGTCCACTTCTCCTCCACCGCCGGCCGCACCGTCAGCACCCTGGGCGGCTGCCACTACACCGCCGCCAAGCACGCGGTGCTGGGGCTGACGCGCGCGCTGGCCAAGGAGCTGGCGCCGCACGGCATCACCGTCAACGCGGTCTGCCCGGGGCTCATCGACACGGAGATGGTGCGCGGCACCGTCACGCCGGAACGGATCGCCGAGTACGAGGCGAAGTTCCCGGTCTCCCGACTCGGCACGCCGCAGGAGGTCGCCGAGGCGGTGGCGTTCCTGACCGGCGAGCACGCCGGCTACGTCACCGGCGCCCCGCTCGACATCAACGGCGGCGACTTCATGGGCTGAAGCGCCGCTCATGCCGGCGCGCGGTGGCGTATACTGGCGGCGCCATGTTGAGCGATTCCCAAGTTCGAGAGTTCCACGAGCAGGGCTTCGTCCTGGGCGACCGCGTGCTCACCGATACGGAGGTGGACGAGCTGCGCGGCGAGTTGGAACGGGTCCTGACCGCCGCGGACTTCCCGGACGGCCGCCGCCCGGTGCGTTGCGTCGATCTGTCGCAGGCCGAAGGCCGGCCGGTGTGGCAGATCGTCAACATCTGGCAGGCGAGCGAGGCGTTCGCCCGTCTCTCGCGCAATGAGGAGATCGTCACCGCCGCGGCGCGCCTGACCGGCGCGAAGGAGCTGCGCATCTGGCACGACCAGGTGCAGTACAAGCCCAAGGACGTCGGCGGCACCATTTCCTGGCACCAGGACTCGCCCGCGTGGCCGGTGCTCACGCCGCCCGTGCAGGTTTCGGCATGGGTCGCCCTGGACGACGTCGACCAGGGCAACGGCTGCCTGTGGATGGTCGCCGGCTCGCACCGGTGGGGGGCTGCCGATCTCCTGCGGGAGCTGCACGACGACTCGGTGCTGCCGGACGAGTACGCCGGCCACCCGCTCCGGCAGGTGCCGCGCCCGGTGCCCAAGGGGCACGTGCACTTCCACCACGGCCTGACCTGGCACGCCTCGTTTCCCAACCGGTCCGGCCGGCCGCGGCGCGCCATCGCCGTCCACTACATGCCGGAGCGCACGCGCTACGTGGCCGCCAACGACCACCCGATGAAGCCCTACATCACCGTCGCCGACGGCGAACCGATGGCCGGCCCCGTGTTCCCGCGGGTCTACCCGGTCGGCACCGCCGAACCGGCCGCCGCGGCGGCCTCGCCTTGACTCATAACGGAGCATCCATATGAAACGACGCATGAACGGCGGCCAGGCGCTGGTGCGCTCGCTGGCCGCGCAGGGGGTGGCGGTCACCTTCGGCGTGCCGGGCGCCGGCCAGTACGAGGCGGTCGACGCCTACTTCGACACCGACGACATCCGCTACGTCTCCTGCCGCAACGAGCAGCCGACCACGCACATGGCCGACGGCTACGCGCGCGCCGTCAACCGGCCGGCGAGCGCGCTGGTGGTGCCGGGCGCCGGTCTGTTCAACGCTTCCGGCGGCGTATCGACCGCGCTGCGATCATCCTCGCCCATCATCGTCATCAGCGGCGCGCCCGAGGATCGGATCGAGGGCGCGGCCGGCGGCCACTGGCTGGCGCCGGTCACCAAGTGGTCGGCGCGGGCGACCGGTCCGGCGGACGTGGCGGCCAAGGTGCCGGAGGCGGTGCGGGCGGCCTGCTCCGGCCACCCGCGGCCGGTCTATCTGGAAGTGTCGGCCGCGGTGCTGAAGCAGGAGGAGGCGGTAGAGATCGCGCCGCCGATCGCGATCGAGCCGCCCGCCGGCGACGCGGGCGCGCTGGATCGCGCCGCGGCCATGCTCTCCGACGCCGAGCGGCCGCTGATCCTGGCCGGCACCGGCGTGCACCGCTCCGGCGCCGCCGCGGCGCTGACCGCGTTGGCGGAACGGCTGCCGGCGCCGGTGGCAACCACCACCGCCGGCAAGGGCGGCATCTCCGACCGCAGCCCGCTGGCGCTGGGGCAGGCCCTGGCGGCCTACGCGCCGCTGGCGGAGTTCGCGCAGTCGCGTGACGTGGTGCTGGCGGTCGGCGCCCAGGCCGGTCCGGCCGGGCTGCTCGGCGTCGACCCGTCGCGGGTGATCCGCATCGATACTGACGCCGACGCGCTGGCCGCCGGGCAGGCGCTCACCATCGAGGCGGACGCCCGCCGTGCCCTGGAGACGCTGGCCGAGCTGGTCCGTCCCGGCCGGGCGGAGGATCCCACCGCGGCGATCGCCGCGCTCAACGCCGTCCGCTTCGGGGACGCCGAGCAGCTTCAGCCACAACGCTCCTATATCGAGGCGCTGCGCGCGGCGATCCCGGACGACGGCATCCTGGCCTACGGCATGAACCAGATGGGCTACTACAGCCGCAACTACTACCGGGTCTACGCGCCTGACACCTACTTCGACCCGCGCGGCAACCTGGGCGCCGCGCTGCCGATCGCCATGGGCGCCAAGGTGGCCCGGCCGGACACCCCGGTGGTCGCCTGCTGCGGGGACGGCGGCGTCATGTACCACGTCCAGGAGCTGGCCACGGCGGTGTTGCACGACATCGCCGTGACCGTGGTGGTCTTCAACGACGACGCCTACGGCAACGTGAAGCGTTCTCAGCAGGAGGACTTCGGCGGCCGGCTGGTCGGCGTCGACCTGCGCAACCCGGACTTCGTCAAGCTGAGCGAGTCGTTCGGGGTGCGCGGCGCGCGGGCGCACGACGCGGCGGCGCTGCGCCGGGAACTGGAACGCGCCTTCGCGGGCGGCGAGCCGGCGCTGATCGAGGTGCCGGTGGGCGAGCTGGAGCGGGTCTATTGAAGCGCCCGATCAGTTACGCGGACCTGGGCGTGCGGCCGTTCATCAACGGCCGGGGCAACGGCACGGCGAGCGGCGGCAGCCTCATGCCGGAGCCGGTACTGGAGGCGATGCGTCAGGCGGCCGGCAACTTCGTGGCGTTGGAGACGCTGCAGGAACGGATCGGCGAGCGCCTGGCGCGCCGCATCGGCGTGGAGGGGGCGCTGGTCACCTGCGGAGCCGCCAGCGGCGTGCAGCAGGCGGCGGCCGCGTGTCTGACCGGCACGGACGCCGAGCGGGTGCAGCGGCTGCCCTACACCGACGGCTGGCGCAACCGGTTCGTGATCCCGCAGGTCGACGCGCACGATTACCTCTTCCAGTTGATCGCCGCGGCCGGCGGCGTGCTGGTCAAGGTCGGCAGCACGGAGTCGTGCCCGACCGCCGCGGTCGAGGCGGCGCTCGACGACGACACGGCGGCGGTCGTCCACTACCTGGGCAAGCAGACGTTGGCGCAGCTCGCCGAGGTGGTGGCGGTGGCCGAGCCGCGCGGCATCCCGGTCATCGTCGACGCGGCGGCGCAGCTTCCGCCGCGCTCCAACCTGACCGAGCCGGCGCGGCTGGGCGCGGGTCTGGTGGTGTTCTCCGGCGGCAAGGGGCTGCGGGGGCCGCAGTCGAGCGGGTTGGTGGTCGGCAAGGCGGAGTTGATCCGCGCGGCGCGCATGAACGGGTCGCCGGCCAGCTCGGTCGGCCGCGGCATGAAGGTGGGCAAGGAGGAGCTGATGGGCCTGCTCGCCGCCGTGGAGCTGTTCCTGGACGGCAGCGACGAGGATGACTACCGCCGCTGGCGCGCCGACGCGGAGCTGATCGCCGGCGCGCTGCACGGCATCGATGGCGTGCGCGCCACCGTGGACGAAGGCGACGAGCTGTTCTTCCCCGGCGGCGTACCGCGCGTGCGTATCGAGCTCCTGGGCGACCGCACGGCGGACGCCTGCGGCGAACCGCTCCGCGACGGCGACCCCAGCATCCACCTGGGCGGCTGGGACCGCGGCATGTTCGTCGATCCCATGACCCTGCAACCCGGCGAAGCCCGCCAAGTCGCCCGCCGCCTCCGCGAAGTGCTCACCGCGTAGTCAGACCGTATCACCGGCGGGTTCGAAGCTGATCTTGAGGCGCGTGCCGGTAGCCTGTGCAAACCGCATCAGCGTCGTCGTGGACGGGCGCGTGCCCCCACCTTCCAGCCGAGCGATCACCGACTGCGTCGTGTTCATGCGCTTCGCGAGCTGCTCCTGCGTAAGCCCTGCGCCCTTGCGGGCCAGAATCACGGCACGCGCCATATCGAACTCCGCACCGAGTTCGTCATAGGCGGTCCGGTATTCCGGATCGATGCTCCACTTCTTGTGAAGACTATCTACGCTACTCCCGCCTCCCGGTTGTTTCTCATTGTTGCTTTTCATAGATGATGCTCAGGTGGCTACCCCTTCTCATATGTTGACGTTGTTGGCGAAGCTGAGACCTGTTCCGTTGTAGCCGTCGTTCCAGGCCAGCGCGATGTCCTCCAGTTATCTATTGGGTAGATCGAACGTCACCTACTCATCCAGGACCTCCTTCGCTCGCTGCCGAGCCAACTTGATCTCACGCCGAGGTATCTTCTGAGTCTTCTTGATAAAGACTCGAACCACGACTACCCGCTTGTCCGGGACCGTTACGTAGAGCACTCGCGCTATCGTGTCCTTACCCTTCACTCGCATCTCCCAAAGCTCGTCGGTCACATGCTTGACATGAGGAGCTCCGACATGCTCCAGGCCGCACTCGGCAATCAGTTGCCCGATACGGACGAACCGCGCGCGCATGTCGGCCGCTAAAGCATCGATCTCCCCGTCCACCGTGGCATTCAGGGTTTCGACAGTCCAACTCACGTCAGCCCAGACGATATACCATTATTGCTATGATGTCAATGCCTGCCGGTTCGGGGTCGTATCCTGAAACCGCGTGAATGATGCCCGATTTTTGGCTTCCATTCACGCCTTCTTGACGTGATCGCGTGAATGTGTCATCGTCGTCCGCGTATGGCGACCCCGCAGCCGGTCAGAACGCGCATCCGGGACCTGAGACGGCAATACGAGGCGTTGCGCGGCGGAAAGGAATCGCTGCAGGCGATGATCGACGCAGCGGAGATACCGGAGAGCGTATACAACTCGAACGCCATCGAGAACTCGACGCTCACGCTCGACGAAACCGAACGGATCCTGTTGCAACAGGCGCTGGCCCGGAACGTGACCGTGCGAGAGGTCTTCGAGGTCCGGAATCTGGCGCGGGTCGTCGGGTATACCCGCAACAAGGCGGTCGCCGGCGAGCTGACGCGAGAGCTGATCGTGCTGCTGCATCAGATGCTGATCGGCGGCATTGACGATGAGATCGCCGGCCGATTCCGCCGGACCGGGGAGTACGTGCGCGTCGGAACCCATATCGCCCCGGCGCCCGAGCGGGTAGAGCCGATGATGGCTGCGACGCTGCGCGACTATGCCAGCGATCTCGACTCCTACTTTCTGGACAAGATCGCCCTGTTTCACTTGCGGTTCGAGACCATCCATCCATTCTGCGACGGCAACGGGCGAATGGGCCGCGTCCTGATCAATTTCCAGCTCTATCAGCTTGGATTGCCGCCGATCATCATCCGCGACAAGGAAAAGGACATCTACTATCAGGCGTTCCGGGACTACCTTGAACGAGACCGAAGCCGGACGATGGAACGCATCCTGGCGCTGGCGCTGCTGGAGGCGATGCACAAGAGGCTCAGCTATCTCAGGGGCGACGCCATCGTCAGATTGTCGGATTACGTCAGACGGCGCGGCCTGTCGGCTCCGGCCGTGACCAACGCCGCTCGGCGGCAGACCGTTCCGGCATTCCGCGAGAATGGCGTGTGGAAGATCGGAGACCGGGATACGCTCTCCGCGCCGATCGTCCCGGCCTGAACGGGCGCCAAGCACCGGCCTGCGGCTATCTGACTTGGCGCCGAACCCGGCCATCCGGCCGCGGCACCGCGAACGGTGGAGGCCGGGCTACCAGTGGAGGGTACCGGCGATTTCGAGGCCGTAGGCCGGCGCAGCGCCGGGCCGTTCCTGCCGGTCCAGCGACAGGTCCACGTTCAGCCCGCCCACCTCCAGACGGCTCCCCACCCGGTAGACCGCGCTGTCGGTCAGCGCCTGCGACAGACCCCCGTACACCGTCACCAGACCCGCACCGCCGGCGGTCTCGATCCCGTAGCTCACCTCCGCATCGAGTCGGTCCGGCCGCAGACCGGCATCCGTTCGCTCCTCCACACCGCCGCCGGTCAGCAGCCCCGCTCCGCTCCATACGCTCGCCGCCTGGCTGCTCGCCGCTCCCCACACCGGCTGCACCCGCACCGCCGCCCCCCGGCCCGGCACGCCAGGATCGAACGTCACCGCCGCTCTCGCTCCCCAGTCCCGAAACTCCACGTCTTCGTGCGCCACCAGATACCGCCCGCTCGCCTCCACTCCAAGCCCGATCCCGGTATGCCGGTACTCCGCTCCGCCGCCCACCTCCGCTCCAAACCCGCTCGCCGCGTCACCAGCGTCCCAGCGTCCGCCCACCTCCAGCTTCACCCCGAGCAGCGACTCCTCACCCACCTGCCAGTCGTACCGCGTGTCCGCCAGCACCCGCACCCGCCCCACCGTCACCGCCGCCAAGTCCTTCGTCAGCCACGGCGCCTGCCCGGATTCCGCTCCCAGCGACGCATAGTACCCGTCGGTCCCCACCGACAGGTCCAGCCCCGCCATCGTCCACGCCGTGTAGCGCGCCCCGGCCGCTCCCAACCACAGCAGGTTGCTCGTTTCCAGCCGTTGACGCTCCCAACTCACCCCGCTGCCGCCCAGACCAGCCCCGACGATCCCCCACATCTCCAGCCCCGCCAGCGGCTCCACCAGCACGTACGGCAGCACGCTCGTCATCCCGGTCCCCAACTGCGCCTCGAACGCCGCTCCTCCGTCCCCGTCGCCGCTCTCCTCATAGCTCATCGTCCCCACGTGGTGCGACACCGCCAGCCCCACCACCAGCGGCGGCGCCACCCGCAGGTCCGCCCCCACGTAGCCCCCAGGCACCGTTCCGTCCCACCTCGCTCCAGCCCCGCCGCTGACCTCGCCCGCTCCCGAATACCCCCCAAGCGTTCCCGTCCCCCAGATGCTCCACTCCAATCCGCCGCCGTCTCCCGCTCTCTCGGCTCCCGCATCCCCGGCAGGCGCGCCGCCGCTCAGATCGTTCGATCGCAGGTCGATCGAACTCTGCGACAGCAACTCCCCGAACGACACCTGCCGGTACTCCGCCGCCTCCGGCTCCGCCGCAGCCCACCGCTGCTCCGGCGCCGTTCCCGTCAGCTCCGCCAACGCCAACCTCTGCCCGTGCAGCGTCACCTGCGACCCCGCCCCCGCCGCGCTGTCCCGCAGACGGCCCCCGATCACCGCCACCGCGTCGGTCGCCACCACCCGCGCAAACTCCGCGTGCGCGCGCCGCAACGCTCGCCGCATCCGATCCTGGTCGTCGTCTTCGATCACCCCCTCGGCCGCCAGTCCTCCACTCCCAGCACGCTGCTCGGCGGCTTGCAACGTCACCCCAAACGTCTCGTCCGCCTCCGGCTCCGTGTCTCCCAGCACCGCCACCGATACCCGCTTCGCCGCCTCTCCCGGCGCGAACACCAGCACCTCGCTCGCCGCCTCGTAGTCCTCCCCCGCTCGCGCCGTCCCGTCCTTCGTCGTGTACCGCAGCAGCACCGGCCGCTCCGTCTTCGAGATCATCCGCACCTCGAACCACGCCGCCGATCGGCCCCGGTCCCCTTCCTTCACCTGCGTGTCGTCGATCGCCAGCAGCGCCACGTCGTTGTCTCCGATCGTCCCCCGCGCCATCGCCCGCTCCAGCACCGCGTTCTCCGGCTCGACCAGCGTCACCATGAACTCCTCGTTCGCCTCCACCGTCGTGTCCGGCAGCACCTCCACCGCAATCATCCGTTGCGTCTCCCCCGGCGCGAAGGTCACCGTTCCCGCGCACTGCGCGTAGTCGGCCCCCGCAGTCGCCGTGTCGTCACGGGTCTCATACCCCACCGTGACCGGCGCCGCGCTCGCCCGGTCCAGCTTCACCGTGAACTCCGCATCGACCCGCCGCCCGTCGCCTTCCATGATCGACGCGTCCCCGATCGTCACCTTCACTACCCCGGCCGCCGGCGGCACCGGACCCGACGCCGGCGCCGATGACCCCACCGGCGGCTCGTCCCGGACCGCGCCGGCAAGCACCTCGATGGTGAACGTCACGTCGACCGTCGCGCCTCCGCCGTCGGTCGCGGTCCAGGTGTATTCGGTCTCCGCCTGGGCCGCCTCCGGCGTCCCGGTCACCTCCCGGCTGGCTGCGTCCCGGCTCACGCCGCCCGGCAGTTCCGGCCTCAACGCATAGCTCACCGCTCCGTCGCCGCCGGTCGCTGCCGGCAGCGTCAACGGCGTGATCGCCTGCCCCTCGATCCACTCCTGGTCCGCCACCGCGCCGCTCAGCTCGAACGCCGCCACCCCGCCACCGCCGCCGTCGCGGAGGGTCAGCTCCGCTCCGGTCACCTCCCCCGCGCCCTGGCTGTTCTGCGCCGTTCCGGTCACCGTCACCGTGCGGTCGCCGGTGCTTTCCGCGTCGGCCACCGCCGTGATCCCCGCCGTGTCCGCAGCGTTCGCCGTCTCGCCTGCCGCGATCTCGATCGTCGCGTCGGTCCCCACCGTGTAGGCGCCGTCTACCGCCGTCACCGTGATCGTCGTCGCCGCGCTCGACGCATGGCTCAGCGTCGCCGTCACCGTCGTCGTGCCGCCGTTCTCGTCGATCGCACTGTCGGCCACCGCCAGCGTCACCCCCGGCGCCGCCTCGTCGTCCTCGATCGTCAGCGTCACGCTTGCGGGGGCCGCTATCCCGCTGTCGCCGCTCACCGCCGCCGTTACCGTCACTTCCTTGTCCGGCGCGTCGACCGTGTCGTCGACCGCCGTCACCGTCACCTCACCGGTGCTGCTGGTCACCCCGGCCGCGATGCTCAACGTCGTCGTGCTCGACAGCGTGAAGTCGCCCGCCGCCGCGTTCGTCCCGGTCGCTGCGGCCACCGTCAGCGTCACCGCCTCGCTCGACGCCCGGTTCAACGTCGCCGTCACCGTCGCCTTCCCCGGATCGGTCCCGTCGTGCTCGTCGATCGTCTCAGCGCTCAGCGCCAGCGTCGCCGTCGGCGCTCCCTCGTCGTCGGTGAGGGTGAGGCTCGCTCCGGTCACCGTTCCCACGCCCTGGCTGTTCTGCGCCGTCCCGCTCACCGTCACCGACCGATTGACCGTGTTGTCGATCGCGTCGTCCACCGCCGTGATCGTCGCCGTGTCGGCCGCGTTCGCCGTCTCTCCCGCCGCGATCTCGATCGTCGCGTCGGTCCCCACCGTGTAGGCGCCGTCTGCCGCGGTCACCGTGATGGTGGTCGCCGCGCTCGATGCGTGGCTCAGCGTGGCGGTCACCGTCGTCGTTCCGCCGTTCTCGGCGATCGCGCTGTCGGCCACCGCCAGCGTCACCCCAGGCGCCGCTTCGTCGTCCTCGATCGTCAGCGTCACGCTCGCCGGCGCCGCTATCCCGCTGTCCCCGCTCACCGCCGCCGTCACCGTCACTTCCTTGTCCGGCGCGTCGACCGTGTTGTCGACCGCCGTCACCGTCACCGTTCCGGTGCTGCTGGTCGCTCCGGCGGCGATGCTCAGCGTCGTCGTGCTCGACAGGCTGAAGTCGCCCGCCGCTGCGTTCGTCCCCGCCGCCGCGGCCACCGTCAGCGTCACCGCCTCGCTCGACGCTCGGTTCAACGTCGCCGTCACCGTCGCCTTCCCCGGATTCGTTCCGTCGTGCTCGTCGATCGTCTCAGCGCTCAGCGCCAGCGTCGCCGTCGGCGCTCCCTCGTCATCCGTGAGGGTGAGGCTCGCTCCGGTCACCGTCCCCACGCCCTGGCTGTTCTGCGCCGTCCCGCTCACCGTCACCGTGCGGTTGCCCACGTTGTCGATCGCGTCGTTCACCGCCGTGATCGTCGCCGTGTCCGCCGCCTTCGACGTCGCCCCGGCCGGTATCGTGATCGTCGCGTCCGACCCCACCGTGTAGGCGCCCGTCACCGGCTGTACCGTGATCGTCGTCGCGGCGCTCGACGGGTGGGAGAGCGTCGCCGTCACCGTGGTGGACCCGCCGTTCTCGGCGATGGCGCTGTCGGCCACCGCCAGCGTCACCCCAGGCTCCGCTTCGTCGTCTTCGATCGTCAGCGTCACGCTCGCGGGGGCCGCTATCCCGCTGTCCCCGTTCACCGCCGCCGTGACCGTCACTTCCTTGTCCGGCGCGTCCGTCGTGTTATCGACCGCCGTCACCGTCACCGTGCCGGTGCTGCTGGTCGCTCCGGCGGCGATGCTCAGCGTCTTCGTGCTCGACAGGCTGAAGTCCCCCGCCGCCGCGTTCGTCCCCGCCGCCGCAGACACCGTCAGCGTCACCGCCTCGCTCGACGCTCGGTTCAACGTCGCCGTCACCGTCGCCGACCCAGCGACCGACCCGTCGTGCTCGTCGATCGTCTCAGCACTCAGCGCCAGCGTCGCGGTCGGCGTTCCCTCGTCGTCGGTGAGGGTGAGGCTCGCTCCCGTCACCGTTCCCACGCCCTGGCTGTTCTGCGCCGTCCCGCTCACTGTCGCCGTGCGGTTGCCCGCGTTGTCGATCGCGTCGTTCACCGCCGTGATCGTCACCGTGTCCGCCGCGTTCGACGTCTCTCCCGCCCCGATCGTGATCGTCGCGTCCGACCCCACGGTGTAGGCGCCCGACACCGGTTGTACCGTGATCGTCGTCGCCGCGCTCGACGCATGGCTCAGCGTGGCGGTCACCGTCGTCGTTCCACCGTTCTCGGCGATCGCGCTGTCGGCCACCGCCAACGTCACTCCAGGCGCCGCTTCGTCGTCCTCGATCGTCAGCGTCACGCTCGCCGGCGCCGCTATCCCGCTGTCCCCGCTCACCGTCGCCGTGACCGTCACTTCCTTGTCCGGCGCGTCGACCGTGTTGTCGACCGCCGTCACCGTCACCGTACCGGTGCTGCTGGTCGCTCCGGCGGCGATGCTCAGCGTCTTCGTGCCCGACAGGCTGAAGTCCCCCGCCGCCGCGTTCGTCCCCGCCGCCGCTGCCACCGTCAGCGTCACCGCCTCGCTCGACGCTCGGTTCAGACTCGCCGTCACCGTCGCCGACCCAGCGACCGACCCGTCGTGCTCGTCGATCGTCTCAGGACTCAGGGCCAGCGTTGCCGTCGGCATCGCCTCGTCATCCGTGAGGGTGAGGCTTGCTCCCGTCACCGTCCCTACGCCCTGGCTGTTCTGCGCCGTTCCGCTCACCGTCGCCGTGCGGTTGCCCACGTTGTCGATCGCGTCGTTCACCGCCGTGATCGTCACGCTGTCCGCCGCGTTCGCCGTCTCTCCCGCCGCGATCTCGATCGTCGCGTCCGACCCCACCGTGTAGGCGCCCGTCACCGGCTGCACCGTGATCGTCGTCGCCGCGCTTGATGCGTGGCTCAGCGTGGCGGTCACCGTGGTGGACCCGCCGTTCTCATCGATGGCGCTGTCGGCCAAGGCCAATGTCACCCCTGGCGCGGCTTCGTCGTCCTCGATCGTCAGCGTCTTCGCCGCCGGGGCCGCTATCCCGCTGTCGCCGCTCACCGCCGCCGTCACCGTCACTTCCTTGTCCGGCGCGTCCGTCGTGTTATCGACCGCCGTCACCGTCACCGTTCCGGTGCTCGTCGTCGCTCCCGCCGCGATGCTCAGCGTCTTCGTGCTCGACAGGCTGAAGTCGCCCGCAGCCGCGTTCGTCCCCGCCGCCGCAGCCACCGTCAGCGTCACCGCCTCGCTCGACGCTCGGTTCAGACTTGCCGTCACCGTCGCCTTCCCCGGATTCGCCCCGTCGTGCTCGTCGATCGTCTCAGCGCTCAGCGCCAGCGTCACGGTCGGCGTCGCTTCGTCGTCGGTCAGCGTCAGCGCCGCTCCGGTCACCGTTCCTACGCCCTGGCTGTTCTGCGCCGTTCCGCTCACCGTCGCCGTGCGGTTGCCCACGTTGTCGATCGCGTCGTTCACCGCCGTGATCGTCACGCTGTCCGCCGCGTTCGCCGTCTCTCCCGCCGCGATCTCGATCGTCGCGTCCGACCCCACCGTGTAGGCGCCCGTCACCGGCTGCACCGTGATCGTCGTCGCCGCGCTTGATGCGTGGCTCAGCGTGGCGGTCACCGTGGTGGACCCGCCGTTCTCATCGATGGCGCTGTCGGCCAAGGCCAATGTCACCCCTGGCGCGGCTTCGTCGTCCTCGATCGTCAGCGTCTTCGCCGCCGGGGCCGCTATCCCGCTGTCGCCGCTCACCGCCGCCGTCACCGTCACTTCCTTGTCCGGCGCGTCCGTCGTGTTATCGACCGCCGTCACCATCACCGTACCGGTGCTGCTGGTCGCTCCGGCGGCGATACTCAGCGTCGTCGCGCTCGACAGGCTGAAGTCGCCCGCCGCCGCGTTCGTCCCCGCTGCCGCAGCCACCGTCAGCGTCACCGCCTCGCTCGACGCACGGTTCAACGTCGCCGTCACCGTCGTCTTCCCCGGATTCGTTCCGTCGTGCTCGTCGATCGTCTCAGCGCTCAGGGCCAGCGTCACCGTCGGCGTCGCTTCGTCATCGGTGAGGGTGAGGCTCGCTCCGGTCACCGTCCCTACGCCTTGGCCGTTCTGCGCGGTCCCGCTCACTGTCGCCGTGCGGTTGCCCACGTTGTCCACGTCGTCGTTCACCGCCGTGATCGTCGCCGTGTCCGCCGCCTTCGACGTTGCCCCGGCCGGTATCGTGATCGTCGCGTCCTCCCCCACCGTGTAGGCGCCCGTCACCGGCTGTACGGTGATCGTCGTCGCGGCGCTTGACGCGTGGCTGAGCGTGGCGGTCACCGTGGTGGTGCCGCCGTTCTCGGCAATGGCGCTGTCGGCGACCGCCAGCGTTACGCCCGGTGCCGCTTCGTCGTCCTCGATCGTCAGCGTCACGCTCGCCGGGGCCGCTATCCCGCTGTCCCCGCTCACCGCCGCCGTTACCGTCACTTCCTTGTCCGGCGCGTCCGTCGTGTTATCGACCGCCGTTACCGTCACCGTTCCGGTGCTGCTGGTCGCTCCGGCGGCGATACTCAGCGTCGTCACGCTCGACAACGTGAAGTCGCCCGCCGCCGCGTTCGTCCCCGCTGCCGCAGCCACCGTCAGCGTCACCGCCTCGCTCGACGCACGGTTCAGACTTGCCGTCACCGTCGCCTTCCCCGGATTCGTCCCGTCGTGCTCGTCGATCGTCTCAGCGCTCAGCGCCAGCGTCGCCGTCGGCGTCGCCTCGTCGTCGGTCAGCGTCAGCGCCGCGCCCGTCACGCTCCCGGCGCCCTGGCTGTTCTGCGCCGTCCCGCTCACCGTCACCGACCGGTCGCCCACGTTGTCCACGTCGTCGTTCACCGCCGTGACCGTCACCGTGTCCGCCGCGTTCGACGTCTCTCCCGCCGCGATCTCGATCGTCGCGTCGGTCCCGACCGTGTAGGCACCCGTCACCGCCGTCACCGTGATCGTCGTCGCCGCGCTCGATGCGTGGCTGAGCGTGGCGGTCACCGTGGTGGACCCGCCGTTCTCGGCGATCGCGCTGTCCGTAACCGCCAGCGTCACCCCAGGCGCCGCTTCGTCGTCCTCGATCGTCAGCGTCACACTCGCGGGGGCCGCTATCCCGCTGTCCCCGCTCACCGCCGCCGTCACCGTTACTTCCTTGTCCGGCGCGTCCGTCGTGTCATCGACCGCCGTCACCGTCACCGTGCCGGTGCTGCTGGTCGCTCCCGCGGCGATGCTCAACGTCTTCGTGCTCGACAACGTGAAGTCGCCCGCCGCCGCGTTCGTCCCGGCCGCCGCAGCTACCGTCAGCGTCACCGCCTCGCTCGACGCCCGGTTCAGACTCGCCGTCACCGTCGCCGACCCAGCGACCGACCCGTCGTGCTCGTCGATCGTCTCAGGGCTCAGCGCCAGCGTCGCGGTCGGCGTCGCCTCGTCGTCGGTGAGGGTGAGGCTCGCTCCGGTCACCGTCCCTACGCCTTGGCCGTTCTGCGCGGTCCCGCTCACTGTCGCCGTGCGGTTGCCCACGTTGTCCACGTCGTCGTTCACCGCCGTGATCGTCGCCGTGTCCGCCGCCTTCGACGTTGCCCCGGCCGGTATCGTGATCGTCGCGTCCTCCCCCACCGTGTAGGCGCCCGTCACCGGCTGTACGGTGATCGTCGTCGCGGCGCTTGACGCGTGGCTGAGCGTGGCGGTCACCGTGGTGGTGCCGCCGTTCTCGGCAATGGCGCTGTCGGCGACCGCCAGCGTTACGCCCGGTGCCGCTTCGTCGTCCTCGATCGTCAGCGTCTTCGCCGCCGGGGCCGCTACCCCGCTGTCCCCGCTCACCGCCGCCGTTACCGTCACTTCCTTGTCCGGCGCGTCCGCCGTGTTGTCGACCGCCGTCACCGTCACCGTGCCGGTGCTGCTGGTCGCTCCGGCGGCGATGCTCAACGTCTTCGTGCCCGACAGGCTGAAGTCGCCAACCGCCGCGTTCGTCCCCGCCGCCGCAGCCACCGTCAGCGTCACCGCCTCGCTCGACGCCCGGTTCAACGTCGCCGTCACCGTCGCCTTCCCCGGATTCGTCCCGTCGTGCTCGTCGATCGTCTCAGCGCTCAGCACCAATGTCGCCGTCGGCGTCGCCTCGTCGTCCGTGAGGGTGAGGCTTGCTCCGGTCACCGTCCCGGCGCCCTGGCTGTTCTGCGCCGTCCCCGTCACCGTTACCGTGCGGTTGCCCACGTTGTCCACGTCGTCGTTCACCGCCGTGATCGTCACCGTGTCCGCCGCGTTCGCCGTCTCTCCCGCCCCGATCTCGATCGTCGCGTCCTCGCCGACCGTGTAGGCACCCGTCACCGGCTGCACGGTGATCGTCGTCGCCACGCTCGACGCATGGCTCAGCGTCGCCGTCACCGTCGTCGTTCCGCCGTCCTCCGCGATCGCACTGTCGGCGACCGCCAGCGTCACGCCCGGCGCTGCTTCATCGTCCTCGATCGTCAGCGTCACGCTCGCCGGGTCCGCTATACCGCTGTCCCCGCTCACCGCCGCCGTCACCGTCACTTCCTTGTCCGGCGCGTCCGCCGTGTTGTCGACCGCCGTCACCGTCACCGTGCCGGTGCTGCTAGTCGCTCCCGCGGCGATGCTCAACGTCTTCGTGCTCGACAAGCTGAAGTCGCTTGCCGCCGCGTTCGTTCCCGCGGCCGCTGCCACCGTCAGCGTCACCGCCTCGCTCGACGCACGGTTCAGACTCGCCGTCACCATCGCCTTCCCCGGATTCGTCCCGTCGTGCTCGTCGATCGTCTCAGCGCTCAGCGCCAGCGTCGCCGTCGGCGTCGCTTCGTCGTCGGTCAGCGTCAGCGCTGCTCCGGTCACCGTACCGGCGCCCTGGCTGTTCTGCGCCGTCCCGCTCACCGTCACCGAACGGTCGCCGACGTTGTCCACGTCGTCGTTCACCGCCGTGATCGTCACTGTGTCCGACGCGTTCGCCGTCTCTCCCGCCCCGATCTCGATCGTCGCGTCCGACCCGACCGTGTAGGCACCCGTCACCGGCTGCACGGTGATCGTCGTCGCCACGCTCGACGCATGGCTCAGCGTCGCCGTCACCGTCGTCGTTCCGCCGTCCTCCGCGATCGACGAGTCGGTCACCGCCAGCGTCACCCCAGGCGCCGCTTCGTCATCCTCGATCGTCAGCGTCACGCTCGCCGGGGCCGCTATCCCGCTGTCCCCGCTCACCGCCGCCGTTACCGTCACTTCCTTGTCCGGCGCGTCGACCGTGTTGTCGACCGCCGTCACCGTCACCGTGCCGGTGCTGCTGGTCGCTCCCGCGGCGATGCTCAACGTCTTCGTGCTCGACAGGCTGAAGTCGCCCGCCGCCGCGTTCGTCCCGGCCGCCACAGCCACCGTCAGCGTCACCGCCTCGCTCGACGCCCGGTTCAACGTCGCCGTCACCGTCGCCTTCCCCGGATTCGTCCCGTCGTGCTCGTCGATCGTCTCAGCGCTCAGCACCAGCGTCGCCGTCGGCGTCGCCTCGTCGTCGGTCAACGTCAGAGCCGCGCCGGTCACCGTTCCCACGCCCTGGCTGTTCTGCGCCGTCCCGCTCACCGTCACCGACCGGTCGCCGACGTTGTCCACGTCGTCGTTCACCGCCGTGATCGTCGCCGTGTCCGCCGCGTTCGCCGTCTCTCCTGCTGCGATCTCGATCGTCGCGTCCGTCCCCACCGTGTAGGCGCCTGTCACCGGCTGCACGGTGATCGTCGTCGCCGCGCTCGACGCGTGGCTGAGCGTGGCGGTCACCGTCGTCGTGCCGCCGTCCTCCGCGATCGCGCTGTCCGTCACCGCCAGCGTCACCCCAGGCGCCGCTTCATCGTCTTCGATCGTCAGCGTCTTCGCCGCCGGGGCCGCTACCCCGCTGTCCCCGCTCACCGCCGCCGTTACCGTCACTTCCTTGTCCGGCGCGTCCGTCGTGTCATCGACCGCCGTCACCGTCACCGTACCGGTGCTCGTCGTCGCTCCGGCGGCGATGCTCAACGTCTTCGTGCTCGACAGGCTGAAGTCGCCCGCAGCCGCGTTCGTCCCCGCCGCCGCTGCCACCGTCAGCGTCACCGCCTCGCTCGACGCCCGGTTCAACGTCGCCGTCACCGTCGCCTTCCCCGGATTCGTCCCGTCGTGCTCGTCGATCGTCTCAGGGCTCAGGGCCAGCGTCGCCGTCGGCGTCGCCTCGTCGTCCGTGAGGGTGAGGCTTGCTCCCGTCACGGTTCCTACGCCCTGGCTGTTCTGCGCCGTTCCGCTCACCGTCACCGACCGGTCGCCCACGTTGTCCACGTCGTCGTTCACCGCCGTGATCGTCGCCGTGTCCGCCGTGTTCGCCGTCTCTCCCGCCGCGATCTCGATCGTCGCGTCCGACCCCACCGTGTAGGCGCCTGACACCGGCTGTACGGTGATCGTCGTCGCCGCGCTCGACGCGTGGCTGAGCGTGGCGGTCACCGTCGTCGTTCCGCCGTTCTCGGCGATCGCGCTGTCGGCCACCGCCAGCGTCACCCCAGGCGCCGCTCCGCCCGTCTCACGATTCAGCAACAGCTTCCCCGTGAGGGCGAGCCTCGCTCCCGTCACCGGCTGCACGCCATGGCTGTTCTGCGCCGTCCCGCCCACCGTCACCGTCGGGACGCCGAGGTTGTTGATCGCGTCGTTCACCGTCGTGATCGTCACGCTGTCCGCCTCGTTCGCCGTCTCGCCCGCCGCGATCTCGATCGTCGCGTCTGACCCCACGGTGTAGGCGCCCGTCACCGGCTGTACCGTTATCGTCGTCGCCGCGCTCGATGCATGCGAGAGCGTCGCCGTCACCGTCGTCGTTCCGCCGTTCTCGGCGATCGCGCTGTCGGCCACCGCCAGCGTCACCCCAGGCGCCGCTTCGTCGTCCTCGATCGTCAGCGTCACGCTCGCCGGCGCCGCTATTCCGCTGTCCCCGCTCACCGCCGCCGTTACCGTCACTTCCTTGTCCGGCGCGTCCGTCGTGTCATCGACCGCCGTCACCGTCACCGTCCCGGTGCTGCTGGTCGCTCCGGCGGCGATGCTCAGCGTCTTCGTGCTCGACAGGCTGAAGTCGCCCGCCGCCGCGTTCGTCCCCGCCGCCGCTGCCACCGTCAGCGTCACCGCCTCGCTCGACGCTCGGTTCAACGTCGCCGTCACCGTCGCCGACCCAGCGACCGACCCGTCGTGCTCGTCGATCGTCTCAGCGCTCAGCGCCAGCGTCGCCGTCGGCGTCGCTTCGTCGTCGGTCAGCGTCAGCGCCGCGCCCGTCACGCTCCCCACACCCTGGCTGTTCTGCGCCGTCCCGCTCACCGTCGCCGACCGGTCGCCCACGTTGTCGATCGCGTCGTTCACCGCCGTGATCGTCACCGTGTCCGTCGCGTTCGCCGTCTCTCCCGCCCCGATCTCGATCGTCGCGTCCGACCCCACCGTGTAGGCGCCTGACACCGGCTGTACGGTGATCGTCGTCGCCGCGCTCGACGCGTGGCTGAGCGTTGCGGTCACCGTGGTGGTGCCGCCGTCCTCCGCGATCGCGCTGTCGGCCACCGCCAGCGTCACCCCAGGCGCCGCTTCGTCGTCCTCGATCGTCAGCGTCACGCTCGCGGGGGCCGCTATCCCGCTGTCCCCGCTCACCGCCGCCGTTACCGTCACTTCCTTGTCCGGTGCGTCGACCGTGTTGTCCACCGCCGTCACCGTCACCGTGCCGGTGCTGCTAGTCGCTCCCGCGGCGATGCTCAACGTCTTCGTGCTCGACAAGCTGAAGTCGCTTGCCGCCGCGTTCGTCCCCGCCGCCGCAGACACCGTCAGCGTCACCGCCTCGCTCGACGCCCGGTTCAATGTCGCCGTCACCGTCGCCTTCCCCGGATTCGTCCCGTCGTGCTCGTCGATCGTCTCAGCGCTCAGCACCAGCGTCGCGGTCGGCGTCGCTTCGTCATCGGTGAGGGTGAGGCTCGCTCCGGTCACCGTCCCTACGCCTTGGCCGTTCTGCGCGGTCCCGCTCACTGTCGCCGTGCGGTTGCCCACGTTGTCCACGTCGTCGTTCACCGCCGTGATCGTCACGCTGTCCGCCGCGTTCGCCGTCTCTCCCGCTGCGATCTCGATCGTCGCGTCATCGCCGACCGTGTACGACCCGTCCACCGCCGTCACCGTGATCGTCGTCGCCGCGCTCGACGCGTGGCTGAGCGTGGCGGTCACCGTCGTCGTGCCGCCGTCCTCCGCGATCGAGGTGTCGGCCACCGCCAGCGTCACCCCAGGCGCCGCCTCGTCGTCCTCGATCGTCAGCGTCACGCTTGCGGGGGCCGCTATCCCGCTGTCGCCGCTCACCGCCGCCGTTACCGTCACTTCCTTGTCCGGCGCGTCGACCGCGTTGTCCACCGCTGTCACCGTCACCGTACCGGTGCTGCTGGTCGCCCCGGCGGCGATGCTCAACGTCTTCGCGCTCGACAGGCTGAAGTCGCCCGCCGTCGCGTTCGTTCCCGCCGCCGCAGCCACCGTCAGCGTCACCGCCTCGCTCGACGCCCGGTCCAGACTCGCCGTCACCATTGCCGACCCAGCGACCGACCCGTCGTGCTCGTCGATCGTCTCAGCGCTCAGCGCCAGCGTCGCCGTCGGCGTCGCTTCGTCGTCGGTCAGCGTCAGCGCCGCGCCGGTCACCGTACCGGCGCCCTGGCCGTTCTGCGCCGTCCCGCTCACCGTCACCGACTGGTCGCCCACGTTGTCCACGTCGTCGTCCACCGCCGTGATCGTCACCGTGTCCGCCGCGTTCGCCGTCTCTCCCGACGCGATCTCTATCGTCGCGTCCGACCCGACCGTGTAGGCACCCGTCACCGGCTGCACGGTGATCGTCGTCGCCGCGCTCGACGCGTGGCTCAGCGTCGCCGTCACCGTCGTCGTACCTCCGGCCTCGGCGATCGACGAGTCCGCCACCGCCAGCGTCACCCCAGGCGCCGCCTCGTCGTCCTCGATCGTCAGCGTCACGCTCGCCGGCGCCGCTATCCCGCTGTCCCCGCTCACCGCCGCCGTTACCGTCACTTCCTTGTCCGGCGCGTCCGTCGTGTCATCGACTGCGGTCACCGTCACCGTGCCGGTGCTGCTGGTCGCTCCGGCGGCGATGCTCAGCGTCTTCGCGCTCGACAGGCTGAAGTCGCCCGCCGCCGCGTTCGTTCCCGCCGCCGCAGCCACCGTCAGCGTCACCGCCTCGCTCGACGCTCGGTCCAGACTCGCCGTCACCGTCGCCGACCCAGCGACCGACCCGTCGTGCTCGTCGATCGTCTCAGCACTCAACACTAGCGTCGCCGTCGGCGTCGCTTCGTCGTCGGTCAGCGTCAGCGCCGCTCCGGTCACCGTCCCGGCGCCCTGGCTGTTCTGCGCCGTCCCACTCACCGTCACCGACCGGTCGCCCACGTTGTCCACGTCGTCGTCCACCGCCGTGATCGTCACCGTGTCCGCCGCGTTCGCCGTCTCTCCCGCCCCGATCTCGATCGTCGCGTCATCGCCCACCGTGTAGGCGCCCGTCACCGGCTGCACGGTGATCGTCGTCGCTGCGCTTGACGCGTGGCTGAGCGTGGCGGTCACCGTGGTGGTGCCGCCGTTCTCGGCGATGGCGCTGTCGGCGACCGCCAGCGTCACGCCCGGTGCCACCTCGTCGTCTTCGATCGTCAGCGTCTTCGCCGCCGGAGCGGCTACGCCGCTGTCGCCGCTCACCGCCGCCGTTACCGTCACTTCCTTGTCCGGCGCGTCCGTCGTGTCATCGACCGCCGTCACCGTCACCGTTCCGGTGCTCGTCGTCGCTCCGGCGGCGATGCTCAGTGTCTTAGTGCTCGACAGGCTGAAATCGCCAGCCACTGTGTTCGTTCCCGCCGCTGCGGCCACCGTCAGCGTCACCGCCTCGCTCGACGCCCGGTCCAGACTCGCCGTCACCGTCGCCTGCCCCGGATTCGTCCCGTCGTGCTCGTCGATCGTCTCAGCGCTCAGCGCCAGCGTCGCCGTCGGCGTCGCCTCGTCGTCGGTCAGCGTCAGCGCCGCTCCCGTCACCGTCCCCACGCCCTGGCCGTTCTGCGCCGTTCCGGTCACCGTCACCGACCGGTCGCCCACGTTGTCCACGTCGTCGTCCACCGCCGTGATCGTCACCGTGTCCGGCGCGTTCGCCGTCTCTCCCGCTGCGATCTCGATCGTCGCGTCCTCGCCGACCGTGTACGACCCGTCCACCGCCGTCACCGTCATCGTGGTCGCCTCGCTCGACGCGTGGCTCAGCGTCGCCGTCACCGTCGTCGTACCGCCGTCCTCCGCGATCGACGAGTCGGTCACCGCCAGCGTCACCCCAGGCGCAGCTTCGTCGTCCTCGATCGTCAGCGTCACGCTCGCGGGGGCCGCTATTCCGCTGTCCCCGCTCACCGCCGCCGTCACCGTCACTTCCTTGTCCGGCGCGTCCGTCGTGTCATCGACCGCCGTCACCGTCACCGTTCCGGTGCTGCTGGTCGCTCCGGCGGCGATGCTCAGCGTCTTCGCGCTCGACAGGCTGAAGTCGCCCGCCGCCGCGTTCGTCCCCGCCGCCGCAGACACCGTCAGCGTCACCGCCTCGCTCGACGCCCGGTTCAATGTCGCCGTCACCGTCGCCTTCCCCGGATTCGTCCCGTCGTGCTCGTCGATCGTCTCAGCGCTCAGCACCAGCGTCGCGGTCGGCGTCGCTTCGTCATCGGTGAGGGTGAGGCTCGCTCCGGTCACCGTCCCTACGCCTTGGCCGTTCTGCGCGGTCCCGCTCACTGTCGCCGTGCGGTTGCCCACGTTGTCCACGTCGTCGTTCACCGCCGTGATCGTCACCGTGGCCGCCGCGTTCGCCGTCTCTCCCGCTGCGATCGTGATCGTCACGTCATCGCCGACCGTGTACGACCCGTCCACCGCCGTCACCGTGATCGTGGTCGCCTCGCTTGATGCGTGGCTCAGCGTGGCGGTCACCGTCGTCGTCCCGCCGTCCTCCGCGATCGACGAGTCCGCCACCGCCAGCGTCACCCCAGGCGCCGCTTCGTCGTCCTCGATCGTCAGCGTCACGCTCGCGGGGGCCGCTATTCCGCTGTCCCCGCTCACCGCCGCCGTCACCGTCACTTCCTTGTCCGGTGCGTCCGTCGTGTCATCGACCGCCGTCACCGTCACCGTGCCGGTGCTGCCGGTCGCTCCGGCCGCGACCGTCAACGTCGTGGTGTCCGACAAGCTGAAGTCGCCCGCCGCCGCGTTCGTCCCCGCCGCCGCGGCCACCGTCAGCGTCACCGCCTCGCTCGACGCTCGGTTCAGACTCGCCGTCACCGTCGCCGACCCAGCGACCGACCCGTCGTGCTCGTCGATCGTCTCAGCGCTCAGCGCCAGCGTCGCCGTCGGCGTCGCCTCGTCGTCGGTCAGCGTCAGCGCCGCGCCGGTCACCGTCCCCACGCCGTGGCTGTTCTGCGCCGTCCCCGTCACCGTCACCGACCGGTCGCCCACGTTGTCCACGTCGTCGTTCACCGCCGTGATCGTCGCCGTGTCCGCTGCGTTCGCCGTCTCTCCCGCCGCGATCTCGATCGTCGCGTCTGACCCCACGGTGTAGGCGCCCGTCACCGCCGTCACCGTTACCGTGGTCGCCGCGCCCGACGCCTGGCTCAGCGTCGCCGTCACCGTCGTCGTACCTCCGGCCTCGGCGATCGACGAGTCCGCCACCGCCAGCGTCACCGCAGGCGTATCGTCGTCGAGGATCGTGCCGGTCGCGGAGGTGGCGTCCAGCGCCGCGTTGACCGGGCCGCTCAGCGCCAGCACCACCGTCTCGTCCGGCTCCGCCGTCGAGTCGCCGTGCACCGACACCTTTATCTTCCGGCTGGTCTCCCCGGGCGGGAACACCAGTTGCGGCGTGGACGGAAATCCGTGGTCCGCTCCCTCCGCGGCGCGCTGGTA
Source organism: Spirochaetia bacterium (assembly GCA_965203515.1). GTDB lineage: Bacteria > Spirochaetota > Spirochaetia > SZUA-6 > Bin103 > CATQHW01. Next base: position 369,049 of record OZ241907.1, on the reverse strand, counting down.
GGTCCCCGCCGTCGCCGTGCCGGCCTCCTGGTCGAGCGCGATCGAGACCCTCACCTCCTGGTCGCTCGCCGGCGCCAGCGTCACCGTCCAGGTCAGCGAGTTCGACTGCGAGGGATCGCCCGGCCCGCCCTCGGCGACCTTGGGCGAATCGACGTACAGCGTCGGCGTGGACGGGCGGTCGTCGTCGGCGATCGTCAACGTCACCGCGGCCGGGGCGGCCACGTCGTCGTTGTCCACGCTCCCCGACACGGTGACCGACTTGTCCGGCTCCGCGTCCGCATTGTCCACCGCCGTGATCGTCACCGTCCCGGTGCTGGTGGTCGCGCCCGCCGCGATGGTCAGCGTCTTCGCCGTGCTCAACGTGAAGTCGCCCGCCTCGGCGTTGGTTCCCGCCGCCGCCGAGACCGTCACCGTGGTCGCCGCGCTCGCCGCCTTGTCCAGCGTCGCGGTCACCGTCGTCGCATTGCCGGTCCCGCTCTCGTCGATGGTCGCCGGCGTCAGCACCAGCGCCGCCGCCGGCCGATCCGCCACGGTCACGTAGAAGGTCAGCGAGTCCTGATCCCCGTCTCCGTCGGTGGCCGTCCAGGTATATTCGGTTCGCGCCAGCGCCGCGTCCGGAGCGCCGCTCACCCGGTGGCCGGCGTCCTTCGCCACCCCGGCCGGCAGGGCGGGCGAGAGGGCATAGGACACGCTCCCGTCGCCGCCGGTGGCCGCCGGCAACGTGAACGCCGTGATCGTCCGGCGCCGGATCCACGACTGGTCCGCCACCGCCGCGGCGCCGAAGTCGGGCGCGCCGTTGTCCAATACCGTGAGGGTGAAGTCCCACACCGCCTGGTCGCCGTCGGCGTCGGTAACCGTCCAGGCGTACGAGGTCTTGGACATGGCCGCGGTGGGCGCGCCGGCGTAGCTGCGGTTGGCGGTGTCGACCGGTGGTCCGCCGGGGGTCCTGCCCGGACTGGCGCTGCGCGCCATGCCGGCCGGCAGGGCGCGCGACAACGTGTAGGTCAACGGGGCGTCGCCGCCGATCGCCGGCGGCAGCGTGCCGCCCGCCTGCTTGTACCGCGTATACACGCGGTCCTTCGGGGCGAGGACCTGGAATGCCGGCAGGCTGTTGTCCGCCACCGTGATGGTGAACGTCAGCGCCGCGGTGTCGCCGTCGGCGTCGGTGGCGGTCCAGGTGTAGGAGGTCGCCGCCAGGGCCACGCTCGGCGTGCCGCTGACCCGGTGGGCGGTGTCATAGGTCACGCCGGTCGGCAGGTCCGGGGAGAGCGCGTAGGACAGGCTGCCGTTGCCGCCGGTAGCGGCCGGCAGCGTGAACGCGGTGATCGCCCGGTACCGCTTCCACGACTGGTTGGCGATGGTGGCGGTGCCGAAGGCAGGCGTTGCGTCGTCCTGCACCTCCAGGGTGAAGGTGAGCGTGGCCGCGTCGTCGTCCGCGTCGGTGGCGGTCAGCGTGTAGGTCGCCTGGGCGGCCACCGCGGTCGGCGTGCCGGAGAGGGTGCCGCCGGTGTTCGTGCCGGAGGGCCGGGTCCAGGAGATGCCGTCGGGCAGGGTCAGGGTGGTCGTGGCGCCCGGCCCGGTCAGCGCGTAGCTCAGCGGCGTGTTGCCGCCGGTGGCGGCCGGCAGCGCGACCGGGGCGATCGGTGCGTCCTTGACGTAGACCTGCGCGTCGAAGGTGGCGGGGATGAATACCGGGGCGGCGTTCGGCGTGATCTCGATGGAGAAGTCCAGCGTGCCCTTGGCGCCGGTCGCGCTGTCGGTGGCCTGCAGCGTGTAGGTGGCGCGCGGCGTCACGGTGGTGGGCGTGCCGGTGATGGTCCGCGACGCGGCGGAGAACTCAAGGCCGTCCGGCAGCCGCTGCCGCATCGCGTAGCCGATGGTCCCCCGGGCGCCGGTGGCGGCCGGCAGCGCGTAGCTGACGCTGGAGCCGACGGTCCAGGTCCGCGCCGTCACCGATCCGGTGAAGGCCGGCTGCGGCAGGATCCGCCCGTCCACGCGCCGATTGGCGTCGGTCGCCGCGGCCGGCAGCGTCAGGTTGGCGGTGGTGCCGCCCGGACCGCTGATCGAACCGCCGTTCAAGGTCAGCGCGCCGCTGCCGAAGCCGATGCCGTCGTTGTCGAGGTCGCCCGCCTGGACGACGTAGCGGAACCGGCTGTAGAGCTGATTCCCGCTTTGCAGCGCTGCCTGCCGGGTCCCGGCGCCGACGTCGAGGGCGAGCTGCGGCGTGCCGGTCACGGTGACGCGCTTACCCCAGTTGACCACCACGTCGATCATGTCGCCCCTGCCGTACACGCCCCCGATCGGGCGGCCCGCGAACCCCGCCCGGATCGCCACCGGCGGATGATTCGCCGCGCCGTCGACGTTCAACGGGGGCCGGTAGACCAGGTGGCCCAGCGCCGCGTCCACCCCGTGCCGGTTGCGGATGGTGCCGCCGTTCAACGCCAGCGAGTTGGCCGGCACCACCACCCCGTCGGCGTCCGCGTCGCCGGCCTGCACCTCATATACGAACCGGAGGTAGGACCCGAACGAACGCGCCATGTTCAGGGTCTTCGTCCGGGAGCCGATGACGAGCGACAACTGCGGGGTGCCGGTCACCGTCAGGTCCTGGCTGAACCGGACGTTGATGCCGATCTCCTCGTGGCGGTCGAAGGTGGAACCGCGCTGCGGGCTGCTCATCACCAGGGTTCTCACCACCGGCGGCCGTGCGGCGCCGTCCACCTTCTGGCCGGCTCCGCCGTGGCCGGTGAAGCCGCTGAGGTCGGTCACCGCCGGGTTGCCGCTCGCCGCGGCCGTGATCGCCAGGCCCTTCAGGTCCAGCCCGCCGCGGGTGACGACGCTGACCCCGTCCGGGTCGCGGTCGCCGGCCTGCACCGCGTAGCGAAACCCGATGGCGCTGGCGCCGCTGCCGGTGTAGGTCATCTGCCGCGTGTGGCGGCCGACTGCGAGGGCCAGCGTGGGACTGCCGCCGGGGTACGGTCCGACCGGGACCCGGACCGGCATGTCGAACGTGATCGCCGCGTGGATCACCTCGCCCGCCGCGTAGGTGTCGCCGGCGCCGGGCCGCGACGTGATGCTCACCCCGGACACGCTCGGCCGGCGGCCGTCCACCTTGAACGCCGCGGCGGAGACGGCGTGGCGGCCGAGGCTCAGGTTGGCGTCCACGCCGCCGTGCCGGATGCTGCCGAGGTTGGCGTCGAGCGCGGCCGCCGCGATGCCGAGGCCGTCGCCGTCGTAGTCGCCGGCCTGCACCGTGTAGTGGAAGGCGAGGGTGGTGCCGGCCGGCTGCGGGCCCCATGAGGTGCTGGTCCGCAGCGCGGCGCGGTGCGTCCGGCTGCCGACGGTGAGCGCCAGCCGCGGCCAGCCCGGGTTCCCCTGCCGGTAGGTGCGCCGGCTCGCCACCACCGCCTTGCTGAAGGTAACCCGCACCCGGATCTCCTCGCCCAGACGGAAGGTGTCGCCCTTCGCCGGGCGCGAGGTGATCGCCACGCCGGTCACGATCGCCGGCGAGTTGACGGCGCCGTTCACCTTGGCGTTGGCAGCGTTGCTGATGGCATGGCGGCCCAGGCCGAGCGCCGCGTTGGTGCCCTGGTTGTTGCGGATGGCGCCGCCGTTCAGGGTCAGGGCGCCGGTCCCGATGCTGAGGCCGTCGGCGTCCACGTCGGCCTGCTGCACCACGTAGCGGAAGTACTGCGTCGCCGAGGTAGCGCCCGCGCGGTCGTAGTTCGCGTAGCGGGCGGCGCTGCCGATGCCGAGCGCGAGGCGCGGCGTGCCGGTCACGCCCACGCCCTGGCTGAAGCGAACCGCGACCTCGATCGCCTCGCCGCGGCTGTAGGTGTCGCCCGCGGCGGGCGAGGTGGAGATGGTCACGCCGGTCACGCTCGGCGCGCGCCTGATGCCGCCGTCCACCTTGTGCGACGCGTGGTTGGCGACGCGGTGGCGGCCAAGGCCGAGCAGCGCCGCGTTGCCGGCGCGGTCGCGGATGGCGCCGCCGTTCAGGGTCAGGGCGCCGGCGGCGATGGAGACGCCGTCGGCGTCGCGGTCCGCCGCCTGCACGGCGTAGCGGAACAGCACGCCGTCGCCGCTGACGCCGTAGTAGGCGGCCTGCCGGGTCACGCTGCCGATCCGGAGCGCCAGGCGGGGCGATCCGGTGACCGCCAGGGCGCCGCCGCCCTGCCGCCGGAAGCGGACCGCCACCCGGATCTCCTCACCGCGGCCATAGGTGCTCGCCGCGGCCGGGCTGGACCGGAAGCTCACGCCGTGGACGGTCGGGCGGTCGCCGGTCACCGCCAGGGTGAAGGTCAGGGTGTCGGTGTCGCCGTTGGCGTCCGTCACCGTCAGCGTGTACCTAGTGGAGGGCGATGCCACCGTTGCGGCGCCGACCAGGACCGCGGTGCCGCGGTACAGATTCAGACCGCTCGGCAGCGGCGGCGAGACGGTGTAGGCCAGCGGCGCGTCGCCGGTGTGCGAGGCGGCCAGGGCGCACCCGATCGGCACCGGGCCGCAGGCCGGGTCGAGCAGGTAGGTCACGGTGACGTTCTTGCCGATCGACAGGTCGGGTCCTGTGGCGGAACCGAAGTCCGGCCAGAGGCCGGTCTTGCTCCCGTCCACCTTGGCGTTGGCGAAGCGGGTTGCGGCGTAGCTGCCGAGATCCAGGACGGCGCCGGCGCCGTCCGCATCCCGGATGGCCGCGCCGCTCGGCAGCGTCAGCGCCGCCCCGGTGATGCCGAGGCCGTCGGCGTCCGCGTCCGCCGCGGCCACGGTGTAGCTGAAGTCGACGTACGCGCTGCCGCTGCCGGCCGCGGCGGTCGCCGCGCGGGTATCGGCGCCGATGGTAAGGGCGAGCGCGGGGCTGCCGCTCACGGTGACGCTCTGATCGAAGGTCACCCGCGCGGTGATGACGCCGCCGCGGGTGTAGGTGCCGGCCTGCTGCGGCTTGGAGACGATGGCCAGCCCGGTGACCTTGGGCGGGGTGCTGACCTTGTGCGCCGACAGGTTGGAGAGCGCGCGGGAGCCGAGACCGAGCGCCGCGTCGGCGCCGGCGGCGTCCCGCACGGCGGCGCCGTCCGGCAGCGTCAGGGCGTTCGCGGCGACGCTGATGCCGTCGGCGTCGTGGTCGGAGACCTGCACCGTGTAGCGGAAGTAGAGCTGCTTGTGCGCGGCGCGGTCGAAGGCCGCCTGGCGCGTGTTCGTGCCGATGCCGAGCGCCAAGCGCGGGGACCCGGTCACCACCAGCGGTTCCGAGAATCCGACGTTGAGGCGGATCACGTCGCCGGCGGCGTAGCCGGCGCTCGCCACCGGCCAGGAGTCGACGCTGACCGAGCGCACCGCGGGCGGTTGGTTGGTGCCGCCGTCCACCTTGTGGCCGGCGGCGTTGGCGACCGCGAAGCTGCCGAGCGCCAGCGAGGCGGCGACGCTCGCGTCGTTCGACCGCACGATGCTGCCGCCGTTCAGCGACAGGGCGCTGGCGCCGATGCTGATCCCGTCGGTGTCCCGGTCGACGCTCTGCACCGTGTAGGTGAACGGATGGTGCCACCGCGTGACTCGCGACGGCCGGCTGAAGAGGCTCGCGTAGCGCGTCACGCCACCGATCGACAACGCCAGCCGCGGCGAACCGGTCATGGTGACGCTCTTGTCGAACTTGATGCCCGCCACGATCGTCTCGCCGACGGCGTAGGTGGCGCCGCGCCGCGGCGTCGACAGGAAGGTCAGCGCCGATACCTTCGGCGCGCCGGCCGCGGCCACGGTGATGGTGAAGGTGAGCGTCGTCGCGTCGCCGTCGGCGTCGGTGGCGACCCAGGTCTGCGCGCTGGCGGCGGCGGCCGCTTGCGGCGTGCCGCTGATCCGGCGGTCGGCGCTGCGGTAGATCAGCCCGCCCGGCAGCGCGCCGGTCAGTCGGTACGAAATGGCGCCGTCGCCGGTGGCCGCGGGCAGCGTCAGCGACGCCGCGGCGCCGGCCACGTAGTGCTGCGCGGCGACCGCGGCGGCGAAGGTCGGCGCGGTGTCGCGCACGCGGTGGTTCGCGTCGTTGGCGATGGCGTGGCTGCCCAGGCCGACCAGCGCGCGCCGGTTCGGATCATTGCGGCTATGGGCCAGGAAGCCGCTGTTGGCGGTCACCGCGCCGGCGGCGATGCTGATGCCGTCGCCGTCGAAGTCCGACGACTGCACGGTATAGGCGAAGGTGTGGGTGTTCGGGCCGCCGATGCTGGGGCCGCCGTGCCACGTCGCGGTGCGGGTGTTGGCGCCGATGGTGAGCGCCACCGTCGGCGGATTGCGGCGCACGAACACCGACTCGGTAAAGGTGAGGCGCGCCGCGATCACGTCGCCGGCGGCGTAGTTGCCGTTCGTCGGCCGGGAGGTGATGGCGACGCCGGAGATCTTCGGCGGCGTGTCGACCTGGTGGCCCGCCGCGTTGGCGATGGCGTGGGTGCCGAGCGCGAGCGCCGCGTCGCGGGTGCCGGTCGCGTCGCGCAGCTTGCCGGCGCCGTTCAGCGTGAGCGCGCCGGCGGCGACGCCGATGCCGTCGTCGTCATCGTCGGATGCCTGCACCCGGTAGCTGAAGCGCAAGGTGCTCGCGTTCGGCTTGCCGGCGAAGGCCGCGCTGCGGGTGCGGGCGCCGACGGTGAGCGCCAGGCCGGGGTTGGGCGCGGTGACCGTCACCGCCTGGTCGAACCGCACCTCCACGCTGATCGTCTCCAGCGCGCCGTAGGCGTCGCCGCTCGCCGGGCTGGAGCTGACGCGCACCGCGCTCACCGCCGGGACGTCGGTCACCGCCAGCAGGAAGGTCAGCGCGGCCGCGTCGCCGTCGCCGTCGGTCGCCCGGTAGGTGTAGGTGGCGGGCGGGGCGCGGACGGAAGGAGTGCCGTGGATGCGGCGGCCGGCCGGGTCGAAGGAGAGGCCGCGCGGCAGCGCCGGCTGCAAGGTGTAGCGCAGGGTGCCGTCGCCGCCGGTGGCCGCCGGCAGCGATTCGTCCACCGCGGTGTCCTTGGGGTAGTTCCGGGCGGACACCGAGGCGCTTCCGAAGGATGGCTGCGTATCGCGCACCGTGTGCCCGGCGGCGTTGGCGACGGCGTAGCCGCTGAGGTCCAGCGCCGCGGCTGGGGCGCCGGCGGCGGTGCCGGCGATGGCGCCGCCGTTCAGGGTCAGCGCGGCGTCGCCGATGCTGATGCCGTCGCCGTCGAAGTCCGAGGAGGTCACCGTGTAGCGGAACGAGAGGTCGTCCGAGTCGCTGCCGGCGGCGTGGTACGACGCCTGGCGGGTGTTGGCGCCGATGGTGAGCGCCAGCCGCGGCGCGCCGGTGACCGTGACGCCCTTGTCGAACGAGACGAAGGCCCGGATCACCTCGCCGGCGGCGTAGTCGCCGTCGAAGCCCGGCGGAGGACTGAGCGTCAGCGCGCTCGGCTTCGGCGCGCTGGCCGCCGCCACCGTGATGGTGAATGGCCCGAGCGCCGTGCGGTCGCCGTCGGCGTCCGTCGCCGTCAGCGTGTGCGTGGTCGCGCCCGCAACCCGGGGCGTGCCGGTGATCTTCGGGCTGGCGCTCGCCAGCGAGAGGCCGCGCGGCAGCGCCGGGCTGACGGCGTAGGTCAGCGCGCCGTCGCCGGTGGCCCGGGGCAGCGTGGTGGAGGTCGCCGCGTTGAGCGCGAACGACCGGTTGGCGGCGCTCGCCGACTGCGAGAAGGCAGGCGCCGTATCGCGCACCCGCATCTGGACGCTGGTCGCGTCGCCGTTCGCGACCGCGTGCGTTCCCAGGCTGAGCTTGGCGTCGGCGCCGCCGTCCACCGCCCGGATGGTCCCGCCGTTCAGGCTCAGCGCGTCCGCCGGGACCGCGACGCCGTCGCCGTCGAAGTCGTCCGCCCGCACCGTGTAGGTGAAGATCAGCAGGTCGTAGGGGTCGTCGTTCGTCGCCAACCGCAACCAGGCCGTGTCGGCGGCGCTGTAATCGGCCTTGCGCTTCCGGTCGCCGACGACCAGCGTGACCTGCGGCGTCCCGGTGACCGCTACCTTCTCAGGATACTGGACCAGGAACCAGATCGCCTCGCCGGGCCAGTAGTTGTACTTGGTGCGTCCGTTCACGGTCTCCAGGCGCACGCCGGTCCCGTCGACCGCCGGCCCGGCGGGTGCCCACACCCGCAACGAGAAGGTCAGGGTGGCGCGGTCTCCATCGCCGTCCGTCGCCTGCCAAGTGTAGGTGGTGGCGGCGGTGACCGCGGTGGGCGTCCCCGCGATGGTGCGGGTCGAGGCGGTCCAGGTCAGGCCGCGCGGCAGCGTGGACGGCGAGAGCGTGTAGCTCAGGGTCCCGGCGCCGCCGGTCGCTTCCGGCAGCACGATGGGAGTGATGGCGGTGCCGGTATCGTAGAGCTTGCTCTCCACCGCCGCCGAGCCGAAGGAGAGCGCGGGAGATTGCGCGGCGGCCGAGGGCGCCAAGCTCAGCAGCGCGACCAGTGCCGCCGCGGCGGCGGCACTGCCGCCGGGTATGCCTCTCCCGGCGCGCGCCGTTACGCGATAATGAGGCACCCCCCCCCCCCCCCAACAAAGAGCGTGCCATCATCGAGTATCTGCCATCCGTTGCTGCCCTCATCTCAGTACCTGCGGACGGAACGCTCAGCCTATCACAACATTCCTGTCCGCACTACACGATCCAGCGCCGTCAGGACGCCGAGCTCGACACCTGACGCATCAGGCATCATCATGGTATGAATATCGGAGAGAATCGGAGCATGGGATATGCGCTCACGCGCCGATCGCCGTGCCGAACGGCACGTGACTGACGACCCCGTTGCCGCGATCCGGTCCCGGGATCGGCGAGCAGGAGTACCGGCAGCTCAAGAGCCAGCTCAACGGCGCGGCCGCGGCAGGCGACGGGACCTGACGACACGCCTGAGGAGGTCGGTCACCCGCCGTTCACCAGGAGCGGCCGGCATGGCTGAGCGGGACACCGGCGCGCACGACCGGCTCTTCCTGACCGTCTGCGGCGGCGGCTGGCCCGTGGTGATCGATTCGGCGGCCGTGACCGCCGTGCGTTGAAGCGCCACCGACGGCCGGCCCGTTGTAATGGGCATGGCCATCCACCAGCCCCACGACCATCTCTTCAAACGCGTGTTCGGCGCTCCGGCGGAAGCCGCGTCATTCCTCCAAGCCCGGCTGCCCGCGCCGCTCCGCCGCTCCCTGCACTGGCCCACGCTCAAGCGCCACCCCGCCTCTTTCGTCACCCCGGACCTCCGCGGCGCCGCGTCCGACCTGCTGTTCGAGATCCGCTACTCCGAACCCGGCGCCGCGCTCTGGCTCTACCTGCTGTTTGAGCACCAGTCCACCCCGGACTTCTGGCTGCGCCTCCGCCTGCTCGGCTACTGCTGCCGCATCTGGGAGCGCGACCGCCAGCACCACAAGGATGCCGGCTACCTGCGCCCGATCCTGCCGCTGGTCTTCTACCAGGGTCCCACCGGCTGGCGGCCATCCCCTCAGTTCGTTGACCTGTTCCCCGCGGCAACGCGGGACTGGCCGTGGCTGCCCCGGTTCGAGCACCTGCTCTTCGACCAGACTCAGGTGTCGCCGGCGCAGGCGGCCGGCAGCGTCCGGGCGCGCTTGCTGCAACTGACGATGATGCATGCCTTCAGCCGCGCGGTGCGGGAGGCGCGGCAGCGGATGGGGCCGCTGCTAGACGACCTGGAGAGGGAAGGAAGCGTCGGACAGGACGACATGAAGATGTTTGTGCGGTATATCCTGGAGACAGGACCTGAGGACACGCCCGAGGAGATGGGCGAGATACTGAGCCGCACGGCGGCAGGAGGGGAGTTGATGACGAGCGGCGAGCGGCTGCGCCAGGAAGGGCGCGACCAGATGCGCGCGATTGCCGAACAACGGCACCGCGAGGGCCGGAGCGAGGGCCGTCTGGAAGGCCAACGCGAAGGCCAGCGCGAAGGGCGTCTGGAGACGATCGACGGTCTCCTGCGGACCGGCGTCGAGTGGTCGGTGATCGAGCGGGCAACCGGGATCAGCGAGCAGGAGTACCGGCAGCTCAGGAGCCAACCCAACGGCGCGCCGACGACAGGCGGTGACGGGACCTGACGACACGTCCGAGAAGATCGGTCACCCCGATCATCGGCTTCGATCGCAAGCTCAGCTTGAGTTGGTTGGATGCGACCGCCGACTGGGCGGCGCAGGGTCTGCCCGCGGCCGCGATACGGAAGCGGCTCGACCGGCTGCTCGACGGGCAGGTGGCGGGTGGCGGCTCCCACAGCGCGCGCGGCAAGACCATGACCGTGCTGCTGCATCTCTGGGTATTGGTCCCGGACGTACTCGTTCCTTTGCGGAACGATGGCATCGACCTGTTGCGCGGCCGCTCCGGCCGCGACCGCCTGCCGGTCCACTGGGGCATGTGCCTGACCACCTATCCGTTCTTTCGCGACGTGGCCGCAACGACCGGCCGGCTCCTTGCTCTGCAGGGCCGCGCCGCGCTGGCCCAGATCGTCCGGCGCACCACCGAGTCCTGGGGCGCCCGGAGCACCGTGACGCGCGCCGCGCAACGCATCGTCCGCTCCTTCGTCGGCTGGGGCGTGCTGGCCGAGACCGGCGAACGCGGCATCTTCGCGCCCGCGCCAAAGATCGCCGTGCACGATGCCGCAACCGCCGCGTGGCTGGAAGCCGGCATCGCCGCCTCCGGCCGCCGGGAGTACCCGCTCCGCAGCCTGGCCGGCGCGCCGTCGTGCTATCCGCTCGATCTCCGGCTGTCCGCGCGCCGCGCCTGACTGAGTGGGGATTGCTCGAACGGTTGGAGCCGGTCGCCGTTCTCCAAGGGAACGACCGCAGGGGTCGAGACCGTGGTCGCTGCGGGCTGCGGACGCCGAGCGGCCGCACTGTCACCGGCGCCCACTGGCAGCCCTCCCCTGAACGTCACGCGATGCGGAACAGCCGGCGGGCGTTGCCGGCGTAGATGCTCCGCAGGTCCTCGCCGGGAAGTCCAAGCTCCTCCAGCGCGTCGATCAGGAGCCGGATCTCCACCCATGGGTGGTCGCTCGCAAACAACATGCGGTCGGCGCCGGCCACCTCGCAGGCGACGCGCAGGGCCGGCGGCCACGGCGATGCGGTGTCGAGATAGACCCGGCGGTAGAGCTCGGTGGGCGTCTGCGAGATGCGCTCGATGCCGCGCTTCATCACTTCGGTCTGGTTGCGGATGCGCCCCCACAGGTACGGCAGCACGCCGCCGCAATGCGGCTGCACCACCTGCAGCGCCGGATGCCGCTCCAGGACGCCGCCCAGCACCAGACGCAAAGCGGCCAGGCTGTGATCGACCATCAACCCTACCATCGTGATCATCGAGTGGTCGCGCAGCTCGGCGGCCCACGGCGGCACGCACGGATGCAGGACCAGCGGTACGCCGAGCTGAGCGATCCGGGCGTACACGGTCTCCAGCTCGTCGCCGTCGACGGGGCCGGTGCCGACGTGCGAGTAGAGCATGACGCCGCGCATATCCAGCCGGCCGACCGCCCGGTCCAGCTCCGCGATCGCCGCGGCCGGACTCTGCCACGGCAGACACGCCAGGCCGACCAGGCGCTGCGGATGGCGGGCGCACGACTCGGCCAGCTCGTCATTGCACACCCGCGCCGCCTCCACGGCCAGCTCGCTCTCCAGCAACTCGGGGCCGGGCATGTTCACGCTCACCACGCTGACGTCGATGCCGGCGGCGTCCATGTCGCGGAGCTTGCGCGCCACGCCGTAGTCCTCCAGGTCGAGCCGGAACGACTGCACGTCGCCGTAGGCGACGGTGTAGCGCCCCCCACCCCCCGTGGTGGCCGGTGACCCGGGATTGCGCTTCAGCACCTCGGCATAGCCGGCGGGGAACAGATGACTCTGGCAATCGATCTTCACGGCGCTCGCCAGCGTGCCGCGCAGGCCGCGGATCGTCAACGCTGCCGCGCGCGGCACGTCGCCTTGGCCGATGAGGCGCGACGCCCTGGCCACGCGTGACGCGAGGCGCTACACTCGGCGACGAGCGCACCCATGAAATCACTCGCCGAGCGATATCTCGACGCCGCGCAGGCCGGACTCACCGGCCTGGAGCGGCAGCTTCCCTCGATCGCGGCCGCAGCCACGCGGGCCGCCGAGCGCGCCTGCGCGGGCGGGCGGGTGTGGGCGCTCAGCGACGAGGAGGGGTTCGTCAGCGAGCTCCAGCACCGGGCGTCCGGCTTGATGATGGTGCGCGGCCTCCCCGGCGGCGAGACGTTCGAGATAGATGACGCCGTATCCGCCGGGGACGTCGTCCTGGCGGCCACGCAGGAGCGCGCCGCCGCGGCCCAGGGATCGCTGTTGGACGGGCTGGTCGAGCGCGGCGCGGCGGTGACCCTGATCGGCTCGGCCGACTCGGCGCTCCGTCCGCGGGCGCCGGCGTTCATCGACACCGGGCTGCCGGCGGGCAGCGCGCCGGTACTCCCCTATGGCGATACCACCATCTGTCCCCTGGCCAGCGCGCTGAACATCGCCGCCGGATGGCTCTGGTGCATCGAGCTGGCCAACGCCTGCGCGGCGCTCGGCAGGGCGCCGGTGTTCCTGATGAGCGGCGGCCTCGCTACCGGTCGGGACCGCAACCGCCAGCACGAGGGCAAACCCTTCCACGATCCCGGTGAGTACCGGATCGTCCCTTCGCCGGCCGGCCAGAAGGGACGCGAGCTGTTGTCGGAATGGCTGCGCTGCCTGGCCGGCATTCGCGCGACCGAGCTCGACCGGATCGACGAGATCGGCGCGGTCGCCGCCGCCGCCCGCGCGGCCGGGCATGCGGTGTGGTGCGCCTCGATCGGCCATAACCTGCACGCGCAGCGCGGTCTGGACGGCGATCCGGGCTTCTTCCGGCTGCTGTTCCCGGAATGGGACGAGACGGCCGACCTGCAAGCCGGAGACTTCTACGTCTTCAACGGCTACTACACCTTCCCGGAGGCGGAGCTGGCCGCCGCCCGCGCGACGGTAGAGCGGTCGGCCTGGATCATGGGCGGCAAGGAGATCGAGACCATCTACCCCCACCCCGGCGAGATCCACGTCAACGCCTACTGGCAATACGGCGACGCCAGCATCCGCCTGCCGGGCTACGACGTTCGGGTCGTGCCGCCGTCGGGCGTGATCACCACGGCGATGCTCTGGCTCCTGCACGCGGCGGCGGCCGACCACATCCCCGCCTGAGAGCGCCCGGCGCGCCGATGGATCTGATCCCGCACGTCGACGTCGCCGAGGAACCGCGGATCGAGGCGCTGCTCGCCGCACCCGGCAATCATTCGTGGCCGGCGATCGACAGCGAGTCGATGGACGGCTGGGTCCCCGACCTGGGGTTGACCGGCTACGCCAACTACAGCATCTATCGCCCGCCGGCGGTGGCCGCGGCCGGCATCACCACCACCGTCCGCCACCGCTTCCGCGTGCCGCCCAGGAACCCGAAGCTGCCGGGCACCTACTACCTGGGAGCCCTCATCTACGATCAGGCGGGCGAGGAGTTCCCGCTCGAGATCAGCCTCGGCTCGGAAGAGGTGGGGCGCGTGGAGCCGCGGCGCCACGACAACCGCCGCCACCTCATCGTCATCGACCGTCCGATCGTCTTCGACGACCGCGTGAAGTGGGTGGAGTTCTCGAGCTCGGGGCGCGGAGCGTGCCGCATCGAGCGCTTCGTGATGCTCGCGCATGCTCCGGAGCCGAGCTCGTTCGCGCCGAGCATCGAGCGCCTCCACGTGGAGGTCGCCGCCTCGACGGACGCGGCGGCAGCCACCGTCCACTGCCTGACCTATCCCCCGTCCACGGTCGTCGTCTCCGTCCGGGACGGAACCGGCAGCGCGGTAGCGGAGTCTGCCTCGGCCGGACCTTCGACCCCGGTCGGACCGTCGACCGTAGTCGGACCTTCGACCGTAGTCGGACCTTCGACCGTAGTCGGACCGTCGACCGTAGTCGGACCGTCGACCGTAGTCGGACCGTCGACCCTGCACACGATCACGCTCCCCGACCTGCCGCTCGACCGGACCTGCACCGCCCGTCTGGTCGCGACCGAACCGGATGGCGAGAGCACCGAGTCGGTCTTCGAGTTCAGCACGCGACGCCCCGAACCGGTCGGCCCGAACGCTGCGACTCGCGCCATCGAGGCGGACGTGGAGCTGTGCGACGCCGGCTCCGCCTCGTCCCTGACCGGCCTGCCGCTCACCTTCGGCGTGCCGGTCCGCCGAGGCGCGCTGCCCGAGGTCGGCGACGCCCGACTCGCGTGGGGCGACGGCGGTGAGGGTGCATCCGCCGCCCAAGCCCGTATCCACAGCCGTTGGCCCGATGGCTCGGCCCGCTGGGTGCTCGTCGACACCACCGTGCCGCCCTCGCTCCGGCCCGGCGGGCGCGCGGATTGCCGCGTGCTGTTGGGCGCAACCGAAGCCGCGCACCCGGAGGGCCGGCTCGACGTCGACCGCCGCGACGACGGCGCCGTCGTCGCGGCGAACCGGGCGTTGCGGGTGACGGTGCAGCCGCACGCCGCGGACTGGATCGTCGTCGAGCGGTTGGGCCAGGAGGCCCGGACCGCCGCCCGACGGATCGCCGGCGGTCCGCTGGCCGGAGCCCTGCGGGTGACGTTGGCCGACGGCACGCGGCTCGATACCGCGGCGGCCCCGGCCTCCGTCGAACACGCCGGACCGCTACGGACCACGATCCGCTGCGATGCGATCCACCGAGACGCGGCCCGACGCGCTCGGCTGCGCAGCGAGCTGCGCATCCATGCGTACGCCGAGCAGCCGTTCGTGAAGATCGACCACCGGCTGGTGGTCCTGTGCGCGGATCCGGCCGCCGATCCGGTATTCCAGCCCGGCGAGGCCGAGGAACGCACGCTCCTCGGCGTCCGGTCCTGCGTACTGTCTCTCCCGTTCACGGCCGCTGCCGCCGAAGCGGCCGGCGAGCGGTTCGAGGTCACCGGCGGCCGCCCGTGGAGCCTGCGCCACGAGCACGACCTGGCCCATGAGATCGTCACCGCCGCCGGCCGGCAGCGCCGCGATGGGCGCGCCCGCGGCCACGTCCTCGTGCGCTCGGCCACCGGCCATGCGCCGGCCGGCCACGCACTGGCCGTCGGCATCCGCAACTTCTGGCAGAACTACCCCAAAGGGATCGCCGTCGGCAGCGACGCCATCCGACTGGAACTCCTGCCCGATCTCTCCGGGCAGGAGCCGCCCGGCGACGACGAGGCATGGCAGCGGCTCTACCGGTGGCTGCGGGCCGACCGCTACCTGCTGCGCGAAGGCATGGCGCTCACCACCGAGCTGCTCATCGGCCTGCCGCCGCAGGGGGCGAGCGGCAGCTCCGTCGCGCCGCTGTTCGACTGGCTGGAGACGCCGGTCGCGGCCCGTCCGGGCGCCGCCTACGCCAACGCGACCGGGGCGCTGCCGCGGCTCGCCGCCAAGGACGGATCGAAGCAGCCGCGCTACGAGCGATTCGCCGCGGACGCGCTGCGCCTCTTTCACGAAGACCGCGAGCGCTGGCGCGCCTACGGTCATCTCAACTTCGGCGACTGGTACGGCGAGGGCGACTGGAGCTGGGGCAACAACGAATACGACACCCCCTACTGCGCCTACTGGGAGTTCCTGCGCGGCGGCGACCCGGGCTGGGCCGCGTGGGGAGCCCAGGCGGCCCGGCATCTGGCCGACGTCGATACCGTCAACGCCTTCCACGATCCGCGCCACGTGGGGCTGCAGGCGCTGCACATGCCCGCCCACCTGGGCGGCTATCTGCCGCCCAACTTCCGCAGCAAGGTTCCCGGCACGCGCGGCGTCCCGTCGCACATGTGGGCCGAAGGCCCGCTGCTCCACTACCTGCTGACCGGCGACGAGGGCGTGCGCGACTCGCTGCTGCGATCGGCCGGCTGGCTCCTGCAGCCCGAACGGCTCGACCACTACGAGTTCAGCGCCGTGCGCGAAGCCGGCTGGCACCTGATCCACCTGACCATGCTGGCGGCGGTCACCGGCGACCACCGCGCCGCGAACGGCGCCGCCATCGTCGTGCGCCGCATCCTGGAGAAGCAGGATGACTCGGGCGGCTGGACCCGGATGCTCACCTCCGGCCACTGCTGGTGCGGCTACCCGCACTGCCGCGGCAACATCGCCTTCATGGTCACCGTGCTGTTGTCGGCCCTCAAGCGCTACCACGACCTCACGCACGATCCGCCGGTAGCCGGCGCCATCCTGGCCGGCGGACGCTGGCTGGTCCGCCAGACCTTCGACGAGGAGAACGGCATGTTCATCGGCGGAAGCTGCGCGACGATGCGGCGCATCTCGCACGGCGAGATATTCGGCACCCAGATCATCATCGAAGGCGTAGCCGATGCGTTCGCGGTCTCCGGCGATGCCGAGATCGGCCGCTGCCTGCAACGCGCCCTGCCGGCGATCGGCGCGCTACCCGACCTGGAGGGCCACCGCGACCTGGGCAAGCGCCTGTCGAGCCAGATGCGCTACGTGCCGACCGTGCTGGCCGCACTCGAAGAGTCGGCGCCCGCGCCGAGCACCGGGGCCGGCCCGACCTGAGACTATGGCCGGTCCGGCGCCTCGGCGACGTAGACCTGGGCGAAGCCGCCGCGGTCGCTGGTGAACACCACCTGCCGGCCGTCCGGGGAGAACGCCGGGTGCGGGTGGGTGTGCTGCGGAGCGTACACGGTCGTGGGGCCGTCATCGTACGGACAGTGGTCGGTGTTCCAGTGCGCGCCCTCGTTGCTGGACGCAGACGCGCACAACGGCTGCGGCGCGCCCACGCCGTCGGCGGCGTCGAACACCATCAGCCCCCGGTCCGGGTAGGTGGTATCGCTCACCAGCTTCGATCCGTCGCGGCTGATGGCGGCGTGCCAGGCATTGAAGGAACAGACGCGGCGCACCGCGCCGGTATCGACGTCGATGCCGATCATGCCGTGCGGCCACTGCGTGGTGACGATCTCGCGCGTGCCGGGGCGCCACGTCTCGTGCACGATCCACTCCCTGGCGGCGGCGTCCCGTTCGTAGGCCAGCCGATCCTCGCTGCCGTCCCGCCGCGCCACGCGGATGCGCGCGTGGTAGGGACCGGCGTAGCGCAGCCATTCGGCGTCGTCGGGATGGAACTCCGGGTGGCCGATGCTGTCCGCCTCCAGCACGTAGTCGGCGGCGCCGCTGCCGGTAGCGACCACCAGCATGCGGGAGCGCTCCCCGAAGCTCACCGGCACCGCCCACCAGCGGTCGTCCCGGCTCACCGTGGTGGTCCCCATGGCCGCGCCGACGTGACCGTCGACCCCGATGCGACCGTCGTCGAACGAGAATAGCTGCTCCTCCCGCCGCGTGCCGACTTCGACCCGCCAGCCGCCGCCGGCGTCGGTGAAGTAGACGTAGCGGCCGTCATGGGAGGGGTGGACCGACCACTCGGCCAGTCCGTCGTGCTCGGTGAGCTGCACCAGCGTCCCGTCCTGCTGCTGCTCGACGAAGATCTCCGGCCGTCCGCTCCGGTGCGAGACGAACACCAAGTGGCGCATGGCGTCGTCCATGGGCGGCAGGTAGTAGAACGGATGATGGTTTATCGACGGGTGGTCGGTCACCTGACGGACGCGCGCGCCCGTATGCGGATCGGTACGCGCGCGCCCTTCCGGCGGATACTCCACGCCCATGCCCGGGACGACTCCGGTCAATCGGCGGTCAATCGGCGTGGAAGATGGCAAACATCATCCGCCGCGCGTGACTGGAGAGCGCGGAGTCGTAGTTCGCCCAACCGCTGTACTGATCGAGTTGGATCGATCCCGGCAGGGATTCGAGCAGCCCGAACACGGCAAACGGACCGCCTTCGTCCCGCGCCTGCTTCATCTGCTGGTACACCGCATCGAAGAGATCGTTGTAGTACTGGGCGTTGTCGCGCAGGACCTGAGGATCGGTCGAAACGGAATGGGAGGTGAGCGCGTGCTCCAGGTCCCATGCGCTGATGGTGTTCAGAATGTTGCGGGTGCCGGTGAAGTTCTTGTCATCGACCCAGGCGGCGCCGGTGAGCTGCTGATCTTCGTACAGATCGGCGGTCAGGACGATCTTCTCCCCCGGCAGGTAGACGACCGTGGTCGCATCGCCGTCGCCGGGACCCAGGTGATGGAGCTCCACGGGCGTGTCGCCGACCATGATCCGCTTGAAGTCGGTGAAGGTCTCGTCGACCTCCGGCACGTCGTTGAACGGCGCGACCGCCAGGTCGAAGATCGGCTGGCAGTTGACGTGGCAGTAGACCGCGGCGTCCGGGAACAGACCGGTGCCGCCGACGTGATCGAAATGCTCGTGCGTCATGACGATGTGGGAGATGGGATGGTCCGTGAGCGTGGCGACGTACGCCTGCAGCATCGGCGCCCGCAGGTCGTTGGCCGGCTCGGTCACCAGCACGTCCTCTCCCGAAACGACGACGAGGCTGCCGTACCCCATCGCATACCAGTAATAGACGCCGTCGGCAAGCTGATTGGCGACCGGCGGCGGCATCTGCTGCGCGTATGCGCCGACCGTTGCCGCGCCTGCCATCGCCAGCAGCGTCACCGCCCGCCTGAGACCTTTGGACGTCATCGCGTTCCTCCTGTCGTGTTCCCGACGCGACGCCCTTCACGAGGCGCCCGGATCGGTATCTTTGGTCCCGGCAAGGTAGACGATGCGATGACGCCGGTCAACATCCCGGTGAAACGGGCTGCGGTCGAAAAGGCGGCTCCGGACGCGCCGGTCCGGAGCCGCCGGAAAAACGGCCTCCGTCGTTCAGTTCATGAACTGGGAGAGCGGCTGCACGTGCGGGACACCTTCGACCAGGTTGTCCTTCTTGAGCTGCTCGTACTCCTCGAGCCCGGCCCGCTTCAGCTCGGCCAGATAGTCGTCCCACTGGGAGTCGACGTCGGCTTGCAGGGTCGCGAACCTGGCCATCCACTCGCTGATGATCGGCCCGATCTGCGCGCGCAGGTCGTTGTGGCGCTGGCGGTCGCGGTCGTCCGCGAACGCGATCACGTCACGGGTCTCCATGAAGGCGCGGTCCGCCACGCGGCGATCCATGTCGACCAGCGTGTGATAGAGGGCGTTCGACGACACGCGGCCCACGTCCGGCATCATCCGGAACGCGGCGTCGCCCAGGAAATCGGGGTCCTTGCTCGGCAGGGTGCGGCCGACGCCGTCGGCATCGAAGTCCCAGCCGGTGCCCTGCTGGCCCCAGCCGCCGGTATGATGGCCGCTGGCGTCCGGCTGGTACACCCAGTTGAGCAGCCGCATGGCGGCGTCCTCGTCCGCTACGGAGGTGCTGACCGACAGACCGCTGTCCTCGAAGCCGCCGCGGGTGTTGGAGATGCACCCCGGCACCACCCGGTCACCGGGCTGGACCGTGATCGGGTCCAGGAAGCCGACGACCTCATGGTAGCGCGCCGCATACGCCCTGGCGGCCGCTTCGGACGTGTTGGAGGCGGCGTGATCCTCGGCGGTGATGCCGCGCTCGGCCATGAACGCGCCGATGCGCCCCGGCATGGAGAACGCGCCGAAGCCGTACTCCATCGCCACGCGGCCGGCGTTGTACGCCTGCTTGAGCTGCTCCTCGCTGCCGGTGATCCACTCCTGATCGATCAGCCCGTCCCGGTAGAGATCGGCCAGATACCGGACCATGTCGCGGTAGGCGTCGGTCGTCTCCTCGACCGTGCCCATCGGCACGAACTTGATCCCGAACATCTCCCCGAACCACATCCGGGTCGCCCACGCGGCGCGCGTCATGATCGGGATCATGTCCGGGAACTCCGCCTTGATCGCCATGGCCGCCTCGCGCAGCTCTTCGGTGGTGGTCGGCGGGTCCATGCCGATGGCGTCGAACACGTCGACGCGATAGGTGGCGGCGTTGCAGATGCCATTGTAGCCGAAGCGCGGCGCCATCCAGAACTCGCCCGTGCCGTCGCCGAACAGACCGGAGTGCGCGGCGATGTTGAGGCCCCGCATCTCGATCGCCTGCCACAGGTTGGGCACCTTTTCCATGGTGACGTCGCGGAGCGGCATCAAGAACCCGTCGTAGCCGAGCGGCCGCACGACCGAGTCGATGATCCGTCCCATGACGTCGGGCATGTCGCCGGCGGCCGCCGCAAGCTGGAGCTTGTCGCCGTAGGACTCCTCCGGAATCCCGGTGACGTCGAGCTGCACCTGCGCCTCTTCCAGGACGATGGCGTACAGCGGCGCGTCCGACGTCAGGTTCGGGTTGTCGGTCCAGTAGACCAGCGTCGGCGCCGCCCCGGAACCCTCCTCCTCACCGGTCGCAAAAGCTCCCGCCGCGATCAGCGCGAGCATCGTGGGGATGAGAATCAGTCTCTTCATCCTTTCCTTCCTCTGCCTCACCCCTCCGGGTGAAGCGTTGTGTGACGCCTCCCTTTGACAAAGGGCCGGCCGCGCGCGCAGGCGCGGTCCCGGCGCCGTTCACTCCTTGAGCGATCCGATCATCACTCCCTGTACCAGATAACGTTGCACGAACGGATAGATCATCAACATCGGTATGATCGACACGAACACCGTCGCGTAGCGGAAGTTCTGCGTGTAGGCGGCGAACTTCTGCTCGCGCTCCGCGTCGAACACGTCGCCGCTCAGCTCCGCGCGCTTGAGCACCACCTCCTGCAGCACGATCTCCCGCACGATCATCGGCAGCGGATACTTCTCCGCGTCATTGAGGTAGATCAGCGCGTTGAAGTAGCCGTTCCAGTGGCCCAGGGCGTAGAACAGGCCGATCGCGGCCAGGCCCGCCTTGGAGAGCGGCAGGACGATGCTGGCCAGGATGCGCCACCGGCCGGCGCCGTCCAGGAACGCCGACTCCTCCAGGTCGCCCGGAATCGACTGGAAGAAGGTGCGCAGGATGATCATGTTGTAGGCCGCGACCGCGCCCGGAATGAGCAGCGCCCACATGGTGTTGACCATCCCCAGCGCCCGCACCAGCAGATAGGTGGGGATCAGGCCGCCGGAGAAGAACATCGTGAACACGATCAGGAGCATCACGAACTTGCGCCCGACGAGGCCCTTCTTGGAGAGCGGGTAGGCGCACAGGCAGGTCATGGCGAGGTTGATGGCCGTGCCCACCGTCACGTACAGCAGCGAGTTGCGGTAGCCGACGCCGATCATCGGATGGTCCAGGATGAAGTCGTAGGCGCTCAGGTCGATGCGGCGCGGCAGCCAGGTGATGCCGCGCGCCACCTCGTTCGGGTGGCTGAGCGAGATGGAGAAGACGTTGATGACCGGGTACAGGGTGACCGCGCCGGTCACGAACAGCGCCGCGATGACCAGCAGGTCGAACCGCTCGATCCGGCGGACGCCTACCACAGGGAGGTCTCCGACACCTTGGAGCTGACCTTGTTGACGATGATCAGCAGGATCAGGCCGACCACCGACTGAAACAGCCCCACCGCGGCCCCGAAGGAGAACTCCAGACCGCGCAGCCCGACCCGGTAGACGTAGGTCTGGATCACGTCGGAGACGCGGATGTTGAGGTCGTTCTGCATCAGGAACACCTTCTCGAAGCCGACCGACAGGATGCTCCCGGTGCGCAGGATCAGCAGGATGATCGCCACCGCCGCCAGGCTCGGCACCGACACGTGCCGAATGCGCTGCAGGCGGCTGGCGCCGTCGACGGTGGCCGCCTCGTAGAGCTCGGGATTGGCGCGGCTCAGCGCGGCCAGATAGATGATCGCCCCGAAGCCCACGTCCTGCCAGATGCCGGAGATGACGTAGACCGGCCGGAACCACCTCGTGTCGGCTATGAAGTAGATCTTCTCCAGACCGAGCAGGGCGAGCATGTGGTTGATCGATCCGTCGCGCGGCGACAGCAGCAGGGTGAGGATGCCGACGATGGCGACGATGGAGATGAAGTGCGGGAGATACGTGACCGTCTGCACGGTCTTCTTGAAGCGCGGCAACCGGCACTCGTGCAGCAGCAGGGCCAGGACGATCGGCGCCGGAAAGCCCCACACCAGCGACCAGAAGGAGAGCTGGAAGGTGTTGTTGATGAGGCGAAAGGCGTCGTAGGAGGTAAAGAAGCGGATGAAGTGGTAGAGGCCGAAGTCGTCCGCCCACGGGCTGCCAGAATGCCCTTGCTGATCTTGAAGTCCTTGAACGCGATCAGCACCCCGTACATCGGCTGGTAGTGGAAGATCAGGAAGAACAGGACCGGCAGCGCCAGCATCGCGTACAGGGCGCGGTCCTTGCGCACCCGTGCGATCAGGGCCGGCAGTCTGCGGCGCAGGCCGGCGGGCGCCACGGTCGGCTGGCTGGCCATGCTCAGGCCGGGCTCTCGGCGGCGCCGTCGGTCAACGCGCGCAGCAGGGTCGGGACGTAGCGCGCTTCCTGGGTCAGCGCCTTGCCGACCCGCGGGCGTCCCAGCAGCTCCTGGCCGGTCAGCCCGATGTCGGCCAGATTGCGGCGCAGGATCGCCGCGACCTCGGCGCTGGGGGCGATGCGGTTGCCGTCGGCCAACCCTTCCAGCACCTGCACCGACCACTCGGCCGAAGGTTCGCCGCCCGCTTCCACGCACGAAGTGTAACGGAAGTGCCCGGCCCCGGTGTCGTAGGTGCGCTCCACCAGCCAGCGCACTCCTCCGGTGATCGCCGCGGCCACCCGGTGATCGCCGGTCAGGTCATGGTAGCGGCGCAGCGCCGACAGCAGCACCCCCACCATGAAGCCGGCCTCGCCGAACGGCCGCGGCAGCCGGCGGCCGCCGTGGCTGGCGGTGAGTATCCGCTCCCAGCCGCCGCCGGGGCGCTGCGCGGCCAGGACGCGCTCGACGATGATGGCCGCCGCGTTGAGGTAGCGGGGATCGTCGCCGAGCCGGTCCAGGGCGCACAGATGGGTGAGCTGCCAGCCGCACTCGCGGGCGTTGTCGAGGGAGTAATAGCGCAGGTTGGCGGTCATCCGGCGCGCGGTGCGCGCCAGGACTTCGCGGGTGAAGGGGTCGCCGGTGAGCAGGAAGTGGAGCGCCGGTCCCTGCACCCACGTGTGCGACGGCACGGTCGTGGAGCCGGCCATCTTGTTGCGGAAGAACGGCGGCAGATAGCCGCCGACGTGGCCGGCCATGTGCATGACCTGGGCGCCGACCTGCGCCGGGTCCCGAGAGTGGTTGCAGGTGTCGATGTCGAGCAGGTGCCGCGCCGCCTCGCACCCCAGCGGCAGCCAGCGCGGGTCGCCGCCGCGCAGGAACTCGACGAAGTGGCACCAGGGTGCGTCGTACTCGTTGTTCTCCCAGAGGCCGCCGGACTCGGCCGAGCCCTTGAAGGTGTCGCCGTAGTTCATGAAGCCGACCTCGTGCCGGGTGGAGCGGTGCTCCAGCCATTCGGCGAGCGCCCGGTCGACCATGCGTTCGTACCGCGGATGGGGCGAGCCGCGCTTGGCGGCCAGCGGTTCCAGGACGCCGGTCTCCCCCACGTAGTCGAAGTCGGGACGGACCGCCAGGTGACCCTGAAACCAGTCGGCCGCCGCGTTCTGCCGCTCGCCGTCGGCAGCGAAGCAGAGCATCAGCTCCGTGGTGATGGCGCTGCCGACCTTGATCCGATAGCAGCCGGACGGCCGGTCGAGCCAGAAGTAGAGGCGGTGCCACTCCCGCTCGTAGTCCGGCAGCTCGACGTCGCCGAGCGCCGGCAGCAGCTCGACGGCGATCGCGTGCGGATCGCAGCGCACCGCCTTCGGGTAGCGCTCCCAGAAGTCGCGCAGCGCCAGCAGGCACGGCCCGGCTTCGCAGTCGATCCAGAGGCGGCCGGAGGCATGGCCCTCGACGGTGCGGGACCGGCCCTCCGCCTCCACGCGACAGGCGCGGTCGTGCTCGTGCGCCACCCGCACCGGCGCGCCGGGGCGCGGCGCCGCCGTCCGGCCGCCGGCCATCCCGGCCGCGCGCAATCCTGCCGCGCGCAATCCTGCCGCCCGGATCGGCTGCCATGGCAGCCGCAGCTCCAGCCGGCGCACGCGCAGCAGCGACGCCCGTTCGTGGTCGGCGCCGTCAACGTCCGCGTCGGCGGCCCGGTCGGCAGCCGCGTCGGCGCCGGCCGCACCGGACTCGCGCAGATGGCTCAGGTCGCCGTGCATCGCCGCGCCGGCCAGCGGACTGACCACCACCAGCCGGTTGGCGAGCGTCAGGAACGGCTGGCCGGCATGGAGCTGCACCAGCACCGCGGCGCGCAGGTGCTCGACGCCGTGCGGATCGGCGATCGGCAGCTCGGCGCGGATCGCCAGCCGCCGCGGCCCCGCTTCCTCGATCCGCACCTCCTCGACCTGCGGTGAGGCGAGCGGCACGCCGCTGCCCAGCGCGCCGTGCCAGCCGCCGCCGCGGCCGACGGTCGTCCACCGCCCGTCCCGGCGCACCTCGATCCGCTCGAACAGGCCGCCGCCGCGCCGCATCGTCACCCGCAGGTGGCGGTTGCTCGCGGTCACCCCGCCGTCCGCCCGGCTCCAGCTCAGGTCGCCGGCGGCGGCCGGCGCCGCGGCGGCCGCGCGGGTGAGCCGCACCGCGCCGCGCGCCGGCAGGTCGCCGGCGGGACAGGCGGCGTCCAGCAGCGCCCAGCGGGCGCTGCCGTCCGGCCAGCGGGCGTGCACCCGTACCTGCGCCTCCGCTTCCCCCGCCGGCGCCCCGTCCGGGGCGGCAAAGCTCACCGCCGCGGCCGGCTGCCGCAAGGCGCCGCGCGGCAGCGGCACGGCAAAGGTGAGCGGCAATCCCGCCGGCGCCGCAGGTCCGCAGCGCGCCGCGCCGGTGCTGTCGTCGCGCCCGCAGTCGACCACCTCGACCGGGATGCGCAGCTCCGCCGCCGATTCGCGCGCCGGTGCGGCCGCCGGCAGGTCGACGGTTGCGCGGGTCACCTCGCCGCCCGGCTCGCGGGCCTCCACGGCGATCCGATACGGCCGGCCCGGGGTCAGCCCCCGCAGCGGCAGCGCCAACAGCGGAGAGGGATCGCCGCCGGTGGCGGTCACCGCGGCGCCGGCGCCTTCCAGCGGGGTCGCCGTCGCGGTCACCGCCACCGGCTCGGAGGCGATGCCGTGCAGCTCGACCGTTCCGGGGCCGGTCACCCGCGTACTCAGCCGGTCCAGGCGCGGCGCGAACGACGAGGCGGCCGGCAGCTCGGTGAGAAACAGCACCTTCTCCAGATAGCAGGGGCCGGTACCCTCCGCGCGGACCGTGAACGGCACGCCGCCGCCGAGGATCTCGATCGGCCGCTCGGCGACGATCAGATGCCGGCGGTTGTCCCGGCGCTCGGGCCGCACCGTGCCCAGCAGCTCCGAGCCGGCCCGCATGGTGTAGCGGTAGTCGTCACGCTCCGAGGCGTAGCGCAGCAGTCCCACGTACTTGCGGCCGCACACCCGTTCCTTTTCCGGGGAGATCCAGAACCGGTGCTGCAGCAGGGCCGGCATGCCCGACGCCGCCATCGACGGCGTGCGGTAGAGCCCGTACCCGACCCGAAACGGCATGCTCCGCTGGCCGACGTTGATCTGCCAGCCGTCGAGCGTCTCCGCTTCGACGGCGTTCAGGGCCACCGTGTCATCGCGAGCGGCGATCGCGTCGATCCGCTCATCGCCGACCACGTCGACGTGGTCGAGGAGCCGTTCGCTCACGGCGGGGTCACCGTCCTGCGCCGCGGCGTTACGGGCGGGGGAAGCTCACCGCCAGCATCCCCTCGACGTCCATCGGGTCACGCCCGAACTGGCTGCGCAACGCCGCGATCTGCTGCTTCTCGGAGAGGAGATCGGCGTCGCCGGCGAGCGGCAACGGCAGCTCCTCGCCGCCGCGCAGCTCCGACTCATGGCACGCCTGGGTCATCTCCAGCGCCATCAGGGCGTCGCGGTCGGTGTATTCGTAGCCCTGCCGCGCCAGGTGCTCGGCCGCCTCCCGCGAACCGCGTTGGCGCTGCACGGCGCGCACGAAGTCGACGACGTGCCCGGCCACCGACGCGCCGTAGAAGGCGCGTCCGGTGCGGGTCGGCGCGGGGTACGGGTTGGCATATTCGATGGCGCGGCCGTCGATCTCGACCCGGGAGCGGGTCCAGACGGCGCCGGCCTCCTCGTGCACGATCGGCGCGACGATGTCCGCCTTGCCGCCACCGGCGAGCGCCTGGTCGCTGCAGACGCGCACCTCGCCCACGCCGTTCCAGTTCCCGGCCGGCGTCTGCACGATCGTCCCGCGCGCGCCGGCGATCTCGGTGTAGCCGGGGCGAGGGTGCCGGCCCAGGTTGCCCTTGATGTTGCCGGCCAGATCGACGACCAGGCGGTCGCCCGGGAAGGTGAAGAAGTTGCAGTGAAAGCCTTCGTCGACGTGATGACGGTGCGGCAGGGAGTTGTAGGGCGCCACCGGCATCGTGTGGCTGATCGTGCGAGCCGTGAGCGGCGCCGCCTCGTAGAAGACGATCCAGCGTGAGTTGTTGTGGTAGCCGGTGTGGTCGTACATGCAGAGCACGCGGCGGACGTCGCCGATCGCGCCGGCCGCGGTGACCGCCTTGGCGATCCGGTCGAACGCGAACCGGAAGAAGTTCTCGCCGATGCGCAGCACGACGTTGCCGGCCTGCGCGCGCTCCGACATCTCGCGCCCCTGCCGCAGCGTCATCGCCATGGAGGTCTCCACGTCGTGGTGGATGCCGTGGGCGGAGAGGAACGAGGAGATCGAGTGGTGCGAGGGGACCGGCGTCACCACCAGCGCCGCCTCCGCCACCTGCGAGTCGACCAGCTCCCGGATCGAATGGAACGACCGCGCGCCCAGCCGCTCGGCCAGCGCGTCGCTGTGCTCGGCCACCGGGTCGCAGACCGCGACCAGGTCGAGCCACTCGCCCAGATGCGGAAGGACCGGCGCGTAGACGGTGCTGGCCCGGTTGCCGGCGCCGATCAGCGCGACGCGCAACGGTGTGTCAGTGCTCATGCCGGCAGTCTACCACCGTCGCCGCCGTTCCGGCCATCGCGGCCGATGGCCATCAAGGCGATGGCCACCGGCCGATTCGGTCCGACGGACGAAAAAGAGCCGGGCCGCCGACAGCCGGCCCGGCTCGCTCCGACCTCGCGTCGAGGCCGTTTCAGGGCTACTTGACGGTGTCGAACCACGCGTTGGCTTCGCGGGTCAGCACGTCGCCGCCGTTCCGCCGCCACCGCGCGACCACGTCGTCGTAGTCGTCGATGCTCTGGGTGCCCAGGATCACCTTGTAGAAGAACTCGTGAAGCACCTTGTTGACGTCGGCGTACTCCGCCTGCGACGGCAGCGATACCTTCAACGGGTCGTCGACCGTGTTGTTGCGGGCGTGCATGTCGTACAGCGTCTGGCGCTGCAGGCCGCCGCCGCCGCGCGACGTGTTGTACCACGTCGCCAGGGTCCAGAACGGGTTGGTGGAGAATCCACCGGCGCCGCTGCCGACGTCGGCGCGGCGCGGATCGTCCAGCCACTGCTGCGTCTGCTGAAACCGCTCGCCAACGCCGCGCGGGTCTTCGAAGGGGACCCACTCCCAGACCGGCCAGTCGCTGCACCACTCGGTGGGAGCGCCATCGACGAAGCAGCCGAGCGCCGCCTGGTAGTAGACGTGCCGATCGGTGGCCATCTCATTGAGGATTTCGAGCAGCCGCACGTACTTGTCCTGATCCCGCTCGAGATGACGGCCGAACAGCGTATAGACGGGACCCAGCCCCGGCACCGACATGCCGGAGTCGCCGCGCGGGCCGATCGGCGGCTCGCCCATGACGTACGGATGGTATTCGCCCGCGAATCGATCCGGCTCCAACTCCGTGAAGGCGATGATCTCGAAGTGCTGCTTGCCCTGACAGTCGTCCGGCCAGCAGTCGGGATCGGTGTAGACGTACTTCCGATGCTCGTTGTGCGCGTTGTGCCACTTGCGGTTCAGATGGCCGCCGCCGTCCCATTCGCTGTCGTCCGCGCCGAGGGTCGAAACGTAGCCGATCTTCCCGTTGCCGAACTTCCACGCGATGTCGTTCGCGCCGTCCTTGCGCGCGATCTCGGTCACCCACTCCGGATCGATGATCTCATTGGCGTACCAGTCGGCCAGCAGCGCCAGCGCCTCCTTGGCGCCGGGGTCGGTGAAGCCGAACGCCAGCCGGTCGTCCTTCTCCACCCACTTGAACGCGAAGGTCCCGAACGCGCCGAAGATCTCCTGAAAGAACCCTTCGGGGGCGTTGCCCCAATCGCCGGGCGCGGTAAAGGCATAGGTATCCCGGGCGCCGTTGCCGTCCGGATCGCCGTTGCGGAACCGCAGAAACGCTTCCTCGAACTCGTCGAGCGTCTCCGGAACCCGATCGATCCCGACGTCGATCAGCCACTGCGCGTTCCAGTTGACTCCCCGGCGGTAGATGTTCGTGGGTCGGACGGTGGGCAATCCCATGTGCTTGCCGTCGATCTCGCCATACTTCCAGATGCGCGCATCGCCGAACTCCTGCTGCTGCGCGTAGTACTCCGGCATGTGCTCCCGGATCATGGACACCGGCAGTTCCGCCAGCACCCCCTGGTCGGCATAGATCGCAAGCTGGGTGGCGGACATGCGAAACGCCATCACGTCGGGGATGTCGCCGGCGGCGAGCAGCACGTTGAGCTTCTCGAGCTGGTTCTCGGTGATGACCCACTCGGTGTCGATGTTGAAGTACTCGTCCATCCATCCCTTGGTGAGGTTGGTCTCCGGATCGCGGCGGTGCATGTTGGTCGCCGCGACGCTGTATTCGTACCTGGTCTGCGCAGCCGCATCGACGGCGAAGCCGACGATCAGCAGCGTAACCAGCCACATTGCTGTCTTGCGCATAGGTTTCGTTTTCCTTCCTGTCTTTGATTTGATGATTCGCGCGTTCGCGATGCTCGCTCGGTTCGCGCGGTCGTGATTCGGTCCGTAGGGCACCGAGGTGTAACCTACCCCTTCAGAGATCCGATGATCACCCCCTTTACGAAGTATTTCTGTATGAACGGATAGACCGTCAGGATCGGCGCGATGGCGACGAATATCGCCGCCGAGTTGAGCGTCTCCGGACGCACCGGCCGCAGTTGCGCTTCGTCATACGCGGTCTCCGCCTCGATCGTGATCGCGTCGGTCGCCGTGATGACGATGCGGCGCAGCCAGATCTGCAACACGTGCTTCTCCGGGTCCCTGATGTAGATGAGCGAGTCGAACCAGGAGTTCCAGTGGCCCACCGCGCTCCACAGGCCGATGGTGGCGATAACCGGCAGGGACATCGGCGCGATGATCCGGAACAGGACGACGATCTCATTGGCGCCGTCGATCCGCGCCGAGTCTTCGATCTCCTCCGGGATGGTCATCAGGAAATTGCGCATGATCAGCAGCCAGAACGCGGGCGCCATGTTGATCAGGATGAACACCAGCCGGGTATCGATCAGCCCCAGGCTGCGAACCAGCAGGTAGGTCGGGATCAGGCCGCCGCTGAAGAACAGCGTGAAGACGAAGACCGACGTATAGAAGTTGCGGTGCGGCAGGTACTTCTTCGACAGCGGGTAGGCGCCGCACAGCAGCACGATCAAGGTCGCCAGCGTGCCGCCGACGGTGCGCAGGATCGTGTTGAAATAGCCCCAGAAGAGGTTGCTGTCGGCGAACAGCGCCTCGTACGACTTGGTCGAGAAGGGGCGCGGCCACAACATCACGTTGCTCAGGTACGCGCTCGACCCGTGCGTGAAGGAGACCGCCAGCAGGTTGACGAACGGAAACAGGATGGTGAAGGAGAGCGCGATCAGGAACAGGCCGTTGAACGCGGCGAAGAACCGCTCGCCGGTACTGCGGACGATCATGCCGGCCCTACCAGACCCCGTATTCCCCGAACGTCTTGGCGATGCGGTTGACGATCACCACCAGGATCAGGCCGATCACGTTCTTGAACAGCCCGGTCGCCGCGGACAGGCTGAAGTTCAACTCCTCCAGACCGACCCGGTAGACGTATGTATCGATGATGTCGGCGACCTCGTAGACCGCCGGGTTGTAGAGGTTGAAGATCTGATCGAAGCCGGCTTCCAGGATGTCGCCCACCCGCAGGATGAAGAGGATCATGATGACCGGCATGATCGACGGTATCGTGATGCTCCAGGCGCGGCGGAGCTTGCCGGCGCCATCGATGATCGCCGACTCGTGGAGCTGCGGGTCGACGCCGGCGATCGCCGCCAGGAAGATGATCGATCCCCACCCCACCTGCTGCCACACGCCGGTCGTGATCAGCACCGTCACGAACCAGTCGACGTCGGCCAGAAAGTAGATCGATTCGCCGCCCACGCCGGCGATGATCGAGTTGATCACCCCGGTGGACGGGGACAGGATCGTCCTGATGACGCCGCCCAGCACCACCCACGACAGGAAATGGGGCAGGTAGCTGATCGTCTGCACGGTGCGCTTGAAGTGGCGTTGATGCACTTCGTTGAGAAGCAGCGCCAGGATGATCGGCGCCGGGAACCCCCAGAGCAGCCGGTACAGACTGATGAGAAGCGTGTTGCGAAACACCCGGCCAAAGTCGGTAGTGCCGTTGAACAGC
The DNA here is from genome assembly GCA_965203515.1 of Spirochaetia bacterium. Classification (GTDB taxonomy): domain Bacteria; phylum Spirochaetota; class Spirochaetia; order SZUA-6; family Bin103; genus CATQHW01. Next base: position 338,606 of record OZ241907.1, on the reverse strand, counting down.
CGTATGAAGTAGTGGAGGCCGACCCACTCGCTGCCCCATATGCCGTCGAAGAGCCGGTACTTCTTGAACGCGATGATGACCCCGTACATGGGCCCGTACCGGAAGACGATGGTCCAGACCAGGGCGGCGGCCAGCAGGGCGAACAGATAGCGGTGGCGGTAGTACCGCTGCAGGATCGACGGGCGGTTGAGCGTCACGGTGCGGGCGTCCCGAACGGCGGTGTCCGGGTTGGCTTGCGGGAGCGCCATCCGGGGCGGACGCTACCACTCCGCGCGGGATCGGTCAACGGACCGGGAACCCCGGACGCCGCCGCGCCGCGGTCCGGGATGGCGGGGCGGTCCGGGACGGCGGAGCGGCGCCGGCGCGCTCAACGGGTGAAGTCGCGGGTCAGGTCGAGCGCCAGCTCCCGGAAGCCGCGCACGCGGTGACAGGTGATCAGGTTGGTGTCGTGCTGGCTCGATCCCCCCACCGACGTGCGGGACAGGACCACCAGGTCGTCGCCGTCGATCAGGTTGGAGGCGTAGCTGAACGATTCGGTCATCTTGCGGCTCATCGCCACGCAGCCGGCCTGGAACCAGTTCTGCGCGTCGGCGCTGTAGATCAGCAGCAGGATGCGGCGCTCGTTGGCGACGATGCCGCGAAAGCCGATCTCCCGCAGCTGGTCGTTCACCGGCGTGAGCGTGTCGGAGACCGGATTCACGCAGGTCCAGAACAGGTCGGAGACCCGGTCGTAGACGACGTGGAACTTGCACTGCCCGCCCGGCATCGGGCAGTACTGGCTGAACCGGTAGCTCATGGTGCGCCCGTCGTCCTGCAGGTCGCAGATGGCGGCCAGACCGACGGTGGCGCGTCCCAGCACGTGCAGGCGCAGCAGATTGCGCAACCGGCCGCGCACCGAGATGAGGTTGCCCTCGATCCAGCAGTCCTCGGTGCCGGTCTCCGGCGGGTAGGCAAAGGTGTTCATCGGGTGCGGCGCGCCGGGAAACCGCTCCATCGGCGACGCCCGCCACGCCGCCGGATCGAGCAGATCGCGGCTCAGGTCGCCGGCCATCACGAACGACTCCCAGGAAGAGCGGCCGCCGCCTGAGCGGCCCACGTGCGGACAGGTCTCGAACGCGCGATAGACCTGACCGTTCGTGAACGTCACGGCCGTGGGCGCGCCGTGGCTGCGCCGGCCGCACACCTCGACCGCCGGCGTCCAGGTGTGGCCGCCGTCGTCGGATCGGCTGATGACGACCTCCCGCGACCGGCGCCGGTTGCCGATCATGTAGAGCGCGCCGCCGTGGACGAAGCAGCTCGGCCAGATGATGTCGGTCCGGCCGCGCAGCTCCCAGGTCCGGCCGCCGTCCGCGCTCACGCGCACCTCGGTCTGATCGGCCAGCGTCTCCGTGTACGGCTTCGGCTGAAACCACTCGTACGACGCGACCAGCTCCCCGCCCGGCAGCCGGGCGATCCCCGGCGAACCGGCGAAGTGCCGCTCCTTGTCGGGCGACTCCGCCACGACCACGTAGTCCTGCGCCAACGGCTGCATCACGTCCCTCCCTGAAGCCTTCAGTCTTCCCCGTCAGGCGGATTCCACGTCGAACGCCGCGATGTCGCGGGTCTCGGCGCTGACTTCCACGCCGATCAGATCGACCGCCCGATTCGGGGCGCGGTGCTTGTCCGCGTACCGCCGCGCCTTCAACTGAGCCAGCGCGGCGCCCCGGCCCGACCGCTCCGCCACCTTGAACTCGAACAGGCACGCGTTCCTGCCGGAGACCACGGCCAGGTCGAGCCGGCCGCGGCTGGAGGCGTCCTCCACCGACACGCCGTCCACGGACGCCTGGAAGAAGGCGTAGAAGACGCTTGCCCAGTACCCTTCATAGCGGGCGATGTCATTGCGGCGGTGCCAGTCATGGGGAATGCCGGCCAGCAACCGGCGGAACAGCGCCTCCAGCCCCGACCAGTCCCGGGCATCCAGCAGCCGGCGCAACGCCCCGGCGTCCCCGGAGCGCCGCCAGTTCGGCGCCAATGCTTCCAGCAGGCTCCCGGCCAGACCGCGCCTCACCTCCCGGTTGGGATATCCCAGCCGATACCGCCGCGCGCCGTCACGCCGCTCCTCGTCGACGATCGTCAGGTAGCCGGTCTGGAACAGCAGCGCCTCCGGGGCGATGTAGTCGACGTCGAACGACGACAACAGGGCCGAATCGGCATGCACGCTTTCGAGGTCCGGGGCGGTGAAGCCGCGGCCGATCAGCGTCTCCACCAGGAATCGCGGCGTCGCGGTTTCGAACCAGTGCTCCTCGAACTCCCGGCTGCGGAACAGCTTGAGCAGACCGTAGGGATTGTAGACCGGTTCCGCGCCCCGCCAGCGGTAGCCGTTGTACCAGGCCGCGATCTCGCCCCGATCCAGACCCGGCAGCTCCGGCGCGAACACCGCGTCGAGGTCGGCCTCGGTATAGCCGCACATCGCCGAGTACGCCGGGTCCAGGGTGAGATCGGTCAGGTTGTTCAAGTCCGAGAACAGGCTCACCTTGCTGAACTTGCTCACGCCCGTGATGAAGGTGAGCTCGACGTGAGCGTCGCACGCCTTGACCGTCCCGTACAGTCCGCGCAGGTCGTCGCGGTTGGCGCGCGCGGTCTCAGGATCGTCCAGCGCATCCAGGATCGGCTTGTCGTACTCGTCGACCAGCACGACGACCCGCCGGCCGGTCCGCTCGCTCAGCGCTTCGATCAGGCGGCGGAAGCGAATCGGCGAGCTGCCGCCGCGCGAACCGACCCCGGCCCGCCTGCCGATGTCCTCGATCTGCGCCGCCGCGCTCTCCTCCAGCATGCCCGGCCGTCTGAAGTTGCCGTTGCTGAAGTCGATCCGCACCACCGGGTGACGCTTCGACCAGTCCCAGCCGTCGTGGACGGCCAAGCCGCGAAACAGCGGCTCGCTGCCCTCGAAGAACTCCTTGAGCGTGTCGACGAACAGGCTCTTGCCGAACCGGCGGGGGCGCGACAGGAAGAAGTGCTTGCCGGAATCGTCCACGAGCCGGCGGGCGTACGGGGTCTTGTCCACGTAGTAGAACCCCTCCTCCCGTATCTGGCGGAAGGTCTGGATGCCGATGGGGAGCCTGCGCCGGCCCATGGCGCCATCCTACGCCGGCTGCGGCTGCTCCCGGGCGACCGGCGCCACCCGCGCCGCCTGCAAAGCCGCGCGCACCTCCGCCTTCTCCGCCTCGTCGAGCGGCAGCACCGGCTCGCGCATCAGCGGCGTCGAGAACACGCCGCGCTGGTAGAGCGCCTCGTTCATCCGGGCGTGCGCTTCGCCCGAGGGCTGGCCGATGCCGTAGATCGCCTCCGCCATCGGGAAGATGCGGTCCTGCAGCTCGCGCGTGCGCGCGAAGTCGCCCGCCTTCACCGCCCGCCACGCCTCGCAGATCAGCTCCGGGATGCAGCCGGCAAACCCGATCAGCGCGCCGTCGACGCCGACGTACATCGACGACAGCAGGGACTCGTCGTGGCAGGTCAGCAGCGACAGATGCGGGGCGCGCCGGCGGAACAGGCGGCAGTCGCGCTCGTAGAGCGCCATGTGGCGGGTGCCGGTCTTGAGCGCCTTGACGTTGGGGATGCGCGCCATCTCGATGACGGTCTCCGCCGGGTAGAACGCCTTGGTGGCGGCCGGGTACAGATGGATGACGATGCCGATGTCGATCTCCTCCGCCACGCGCTCGAAGAACCGCACCGGCGTCTCCGGCTTCATGCCGAAGCGCAGCCAGTTGTGCGGCGGCATCAGCAGGATGCCGTCGGCGCCGGCGGCCTGGGCCGCCTGCGCCTGCTCGATCGCCTCCAGCGTCCCCTCGGCGGACACGCCGGAGATCACCAGCGCGTCGCCGGCGACCTCGCTGGCGATCACCTGGGTCACGCGCCGGCGCTCGGCGGGCGACAGCGAGGTGATCTCGCCGGTGTGGCCGTTGCAGACCAGTCCGCGGATCTGGTCGATGCCGGCCAGCCAGCGCACGTAGCGGCGCAACTCCCCCTCGTTGACCGAGTAGTCGTCGTTCAGCGGCAGGCACGTCGCCGGAAAGATGTCGGTCCATCGATCGTCGTCCATGACGGACACGATAGCAGGATCAAGCGCTATGCGCAGATCACTCCCGAACGCCCCTTGCTGACGCAGAGGTAGCGGACCGGCACGCCCACGTAGGACTCCACCCGATCGATGAGCCGCCGCGCCCCGCCCGGCAGGTCGGCGCGCCGGCGCACGCCGTCGAGCGGACCGCCGACCGGCTCCAGCTCCTCGTAGTGAGGCCGCACGTCGCCGAGGCGCCGCGCGTTGGCGGGGACGCGGTCGATCCGTTCCCCGCCGAGCGAGTAGCCCACGCAGACCCGCAGCTCGGAGAGGGTCGACAGCACGCCCAGACCGGTCACGGCCAGCGCGGTGACTCCGGTCACCTGGGCGGTCTGCCGGAGGGCGACCAGATCGAGCCAGCCGATGCGGCGCGGCCGTCCGGTGGAGGTGCCGTATTCGTTGCCGGCGTCTCTGACCCGATCGGCCGCGTCGCCCCGCAACTCCGTCGGAAACGGACCGGCCCCTACCCTGCTCATGTAGAGCTTGGCCACGCCGACGACCGTGCCCAGGCAATCGGCCGTCAGACCGGTCCCGGCGAGCGCGCCGCCCGGCGAGCAGACGCTCGACGTGCAGTAGGGATAGGTGCCGAAGTCGACGTCGAGCAGCGCGGCGTGCGCGCCCTCGAACAGGATGCGCCGGCCGCTCCGCCATGCCGTGTCGAGCAGGTGCGCGGTGTCGGTGACGTAGGGGGCCAGCCGGCTTCCCCAGGCCGCGCACCGTGCGGCGATCGGTTCGCAGGCGAGCGGCTCGAAGGGCCGCCCCGAGGCGGCGGCAAGGGCGCCGAGCACGCCGTTCTTGAGCGCTACCAGACGCGGCAGGCGCGCTGCCAGGTAGGCCTGATCCCGCACGTCGGCCATGCGCACGGCGGTGACGCGGTGCGCCTTGTCCGCGTAGCACGGGCCGATGCCGCGCCGCGTGGTGCCGAGCTCGCCGTCTTCTCCGGACGCGAAGGCGCGGTCCATCAGCTCGTCCTCGATCACGTGGTACGGCATCACCACATGGGCGCGATCGCTGATCGCCAGCCGCTCCGGGGCGACCGCATGGCCCTCGCGCTCCAGATCGTCGATCTCATCGAGGAGCTGCGCGGGGTCCACGGCGGTCCCGTTGCCGATCACGTTGAGCACGCCGTCGCGCAGGATGCCGGACGGCATGAGGTGAAACGCCTTGCGCCGGTCGCCGAGCCACACCGAGTGGCCGGCGTTGGCGCCCCCGTTGTAGCGAACCACCACGTCGAAGTCGCCGGCCAGGTAGTCGACGATCTGCCCCTTGCCCTCGTCCCCGAACTGCAGCCCGCAGATGCAGCAACCGCCCGGCCCGCGCTCCATGCGGTCGACGCTCACGGGCGCGCTCCCCGGCTCCCGGCGTCGGATTGCCCGGCGGCCACGAACTGACCGGCGGCGCGCAGCGCCTGCACGCCCGATTCGGCCATGGCGACCGGAAAGGCGACCGGGCGGTTGCCATCGAGCTGCGACCGATAGACCGCCGTGATCATCTCCAACGAGCGGCGGCCCACGCGCCCGTCGCTGCACAGCGTCGCCGTCCCCTCCAGCGCGTCTATCAGCTCGTCGAGGGCGCGGGAGTAGGTCGACGCCGCGGCCGGGCGGTCGACCGGCTCCTCGGCCAGCTCCCGCCACGCAAAGCCGCTGTCGGGCTCCACCTCGCCGGGCTGCGACCGGTACAGGCGCACCTGTTCGGCCGGCATGCGGATCACGCCGGTCGAGCCGCTCAACCGGAACGAGTGGTGCTCGTAGTCGGTCAGCTCCGCGCCGTGCACGATGCCGGTCACCCCCGACTTGAACTTCATGAACGCGGCGCTGAAGTCCTCCACCGGCCACGGGCGGGAGCGCTGCTCGGCCATGCCGCACAGCCACTCGACCTCGCCGGCGAACAGGTCGAGCAGGTCGAAGTAGTGGGTGAAGTCGTGCAGCAGCGGCCCCTCGCGCTCGCTCCGCCAGGACGGCGCCGGCTTGCCGCCGTCCATGGAGCACCGGATGTAGTTCAACCGGCCGATGGCGCCGGCATCCACCAACTCCTTCGCCTTGATCCACTCCGGATGCCAGCGCCGGTTGTGGTTGATCTGAAGCAGCACGCCGGCGCGCTCGCAGGCGGCGATCATCCGGTCGCACTCGCCGAGCGACAGCGCCATCGGCTTCTCGCAGATGATCGCGCGCGTGGCCGGGGCGGCCGCGCAGTCCTCCACCATGCCGCAGTGCAGCTCCGGATGGGTGGCGACGATGCATATCTCCGGGGCGGACTCCGCGAGCATCCGCCGGTGGTCGTGATAGAGCGCCTCCACGCCGAAGCGCGCGCCGAACTCGACCAGCTTTTCGCGCCCGCGGTTGACGCCCGCCGTCAACCGGCACCGGTCGCTTGCCGCCACCGCGGCGGCATGGTTGTCCGGCAGGCCGCCGAAGCTGAACTGATAGCCGACGCGGCCGGTGCCGATCAGGGCGACCTTGTACATGCCGCTACACCCGTTCGAACTTCTGCAGCCGGTCGCGTTCGAAGGGGACCTCGCAGACATAGAGGTCGCCGCGCGAATCCTCCCAGATGCCGTGCGGAGCGCCCACGAACTGGCCCGGCTCGCTCCCCTTCCGGCCCCACCGGCCGATGACGCGGCCGTCCGGATCGATCAGCGCCACGGTCCCGGCGGCCTCCGCCAGGTGGATGACCCCCCGATCGTCGATCACCAGATCGTTGGCCGCCCGCACCTCGGTCCATTCCTCGATGAAGCCGCCTTCCCGGTCGAAGACCTGGATGCGCTCGTTGGTGCGATCGATCACCAGCAGCCGCCCGCGCGGGTCGACCTTGACGCAATGCGGCAACCGGAACTGCCCGGGGCCGCCGCCCTCCATCCCCCAGGAACGGACCAGATCGCCCTCCGGGGTGAAGCGGTGCATGCGTTGCTGGCCGTAGCCGTCGGCGACGTAGAGGTCGCCCCACGGCGCCCGCACCGCCCAGGTCGGCCGGTTGAAGGGCGCGCCCGGCGCTCCCGGCCGGCCGCGGCTGCCGATGGTCTGCACGACGGTGCCGTCCAGCCGGCAGATTTCGACCGTGTGGTTGAGGATGTCGGTGATATAGGCGAGCTGGTCGGGACCGATCCAGATCGAGTGAGGCCGCTTGAGGAAATCCTGGCCCCAGGTCTCCACGTAGGCGCCGTCGCGCTCGAACACGCGGATCACGTCGTTCGGCTCCCGGTCGGCGACGTACACGCGGTCGTTCGCGTCGGTCGCCACCGCGGTGACGATGCCGAGCTGCGCGCGGGCGGCCGGGTCGCCCCAGTCGGGCACGGGCCGGTAGCGATAGTCGTCGAGTCCCAGGGTCATGCGTGCAACTCCTTTTCGTGGTTCGTGGTCTTTTTCGGTGGTCCTTTTCCGGCAGTCATTGCCAAGCGCGGCGGACCAGTATCCACATGGGGGACGCGCCCACCTCGGTCATCGTCAGCGGGGTCAGCCGCCCGTCCCCCGGCTCAATCCGGTAGACGGCGATCCGGCCCGATTCGAGTCCGGCGGCCAGCAGCAGCCGGCCTGCCGGATCGAGCTGGCAGGCGCGCGGCACCGGCTCGGTCGGCACGATCTCCCGCAGCGCCGGCGCGCCGGTCCGCGGGTCGAGCGCGAAGTTGGCGATGCTGTCGTGGCCGCGGTTCGGCGCGAACAGGCTGGCGCCGTCGGGCGTGATGCGGATCTGCGCGCAGGCGTTTTCGCCCTCATGGCCGGGCGGCAGCGTGGAGACCGTGCGCCACCGGGTCAAGGTGCCGTCGGCGGGGTCGAGGCGGTACGCCGTGACGCTCCCGCCCTGCTCGTTGGAGACGTACATCAGCGGCAGCCGCGGATGGAAGCAGAAGTGGCGCGGCCCGCAGCCGTCCTGGCCGATCAGCCGCGGCGGGGCGTTGGGCCGCAGCGCGCCGGTCCGTGCGTCGAACCGGAACTGGTGGACGGCGTTGGAGCCGACCGGCTTGGCGATGGTGCAGGCGAAGGCGTAGCGGTTGGTGCGATCGGTCTCCAGAATGTGGGCGCCGACGCCGGTGGCGGACCGGCAGAGCGGCGCGCCGGCGGCGACGCCGTCATCGCCGATGCCGTGCACGGCCACGGCGCCGTCCGCGTAGTAGGCGGAGAGCAGGAAGCGGCCGGTGCGGTCGGTCGCCACGTAGCACGCCCCCGACGGGGTTTCGAGGTCGCCGGCGTGGATGAGGCTCCCGTCGCGCGCGATCCGCAGGGTGCTGATGCGCTCGTCGCGCCGCCGGCTGACGTACAGCACGCGCCCGTCCGGGGCGAACGCCATCGGCGCGGGTCGACCGGCCACCGGGTACGAGCCGGCGGGACGGAGCGTCCCGCGGTCGGGGTCGAGCGCCAGCCGCGCGATGCGGTCTTCGCCGCTGAGCGCGACGTACGCGGTGAGGGTGCGGGCGATTGCGGACGGAGGGTAGCAGCACCCGCCGGTGACCGTCCATGATGCGCTCGACATGCCTGAACGACGTCTTCGAGTGCTCTTCCTCCCGCAACCGGGCGTACCGGTTACCGACGGCCGCACCTACCGCCATCTGGCGGCGGTCAGCGAACGGCACGACACCCGGGCGTTCGACGAGGCGCTGCCGGCGGCGCCGCAGTTCGAGGGGATCGAGGTCGTGGTCGACATGGGCGGCAACGCCAGCAGGGAGAAGATCGACCTTGCCGCGGCGGCGGGCGTGCGCCACTTCCAGGTGCAGACCAACGGCCTGGACCACGTCGAGGTCGAGCATGTCCTGGACCGGGGGATCACCCTGTCCCACTGCCCCGGTCACCTGAGCGCGGAAGCGCTGGCGCAGAGCGCCATGATGTTCATCCTGCTGCTGGCCGGCCGGTACAAGACGGCGGCGGAGAACTTCCACGGCGGCGCCTATTACGATCCGGAGGGCCTGCGTCTGGACGGCAAGAAGCTGGCGATCGTCGGCTACGGCGCCAGCGGCCTGCAGCTCGCCCTGCGCGCCCATCCGTTCGGGATCAGGATTTCCGCCATCGACGTGCGGATGATCCCCACCGAGGTGCTCGACCAGGTGCCGCTGGAGTTCCTGGGGTCGCCCGAAGATCTGGACGACGTCATCGCGGAGTGCGACATTCTGTCCGTGCACCTGCACCTGCATCGGGGCACGCGCCACGTCATCGACCGGCGCCGCATCGGTCTGCTCAAGCCGACCGCGTGGGTGATCAACGTCGCGCGCGGGGCGCTGATCGACGAGCAGGCGCTCTACGCCGCGCTGCTGGCCGGCAACCTGGGCGGCGCGGGGCTCGACGTGTTCGAGCAGGAGCCGCCCGACAGCACCCAACCGGTGTTCGCGCTGCCGAACGTGTACGCCACGCCGCACACGGCCGGCGGCACCGAATCGACCACCGACAACCGGGCGCGCTTCGCCGCCGACAACCTGGACCGGATCGCCCGCGGCGAGGAGCCGCGCGGCCTGATCACCGGACGCCTCACGTGAGCGGAGGCGCCGAGAAGACCGGACGGGACGAGGCGGTAGCGGCCGCCCGGGCGTGGCTGGCGCTGCTCGACGCGGGCGAGTATCGGGCGTGCTGGGAGAACGGCGCGGCGCTGATGCGCGGGGCGGTGAGCCCGGACCGGCTGGCCGAGGTGCTGCGCTCGACGCTGGCGCCGATGGGCGCGCCGGTGTCCCGATCGCTCGACGGCGCCGACCACCATGAGACGCTGCCCGGCGCGCCGGATGGGCGCTACTGGATGATGCGGTTCGCCGCGTCCTACGAGCGCAAGCGGGCGGCCGTGGAGACGGTCACGGCCGCCTGGGACCAAGGCGCCGGGGAGAGCGGCGGCGCGTGGCGCGTGATCGGCTACTATATCCGGTAGCTGCGGAATCATCCGACAGGATGGCCGGCCGGCCGCGGCGGGTTGCCGGCCCGCCCCCGCCGTCGTAGAGTACGGTGGCTTCCGGCGCTTCCCCGGCTGACCCGACCTGCACTGATGGCGACCCCCCCCCCTGTTACAGCTACCGCCGCCCAACCGGCGTCCGCCGAGCTGGCCGCGCAGGTCAAGCGCGTCCTGCGCAGGCAGACCCGCGCCCGGGCGTGGCGCATGCGCTCCTTCTACGGGCTGCTGCTGCCGGCGTTCGCGTTGCTGGTCGTCTTCAAGTACGCGCCGATCTGGGGCGTATCGATCTCGTTCCTGGACTTCAACTACTACGACGGCATCCTGGGCAGCACCTGGAACGACTTCGCGCACTTCCGCCGCCTGTTCCGGGAACACTTCTTCCTGCGCGTATTCCGCAACACCGTCATCCTCAGCCTGCTGCATCTGGCGATCACGTTTCCGGCGCCGATCGTCCTGGCGCTACTGCTCAACGAGGTGCGGCGCACGATCTACAAACGGGTGGTCCAGTCGATCAGCTACCTGCCCCACTTCGTGTCGTGGGTGGTGCTGGCCGGCATCCTGAAGGAGTTCCTGTCGCCGAGCACCGGCTTCGCCGGCTGGGCGTTCACGCAGCTCGGCTGGGACCCGGTCAACTGGTTCACCCAAGTGGAGACGTTCCGGGCGCTCCTGGTCGGCACCGCCATCTGGCAGAGCGTGGGCTGGGGATCGATCCTCTATCTGGCCGCCCTGTCGGGGATCGACCCGCAGCTCTACGAGGCGGGCGCCATCGACGGATCGAGCCGCTGGCAGAACGCCATCCACATCACGCTGCCGTCGCTGGTGCCGGTGATCACCGTCCTGTTCCTGCTGCGGCTGGGAAACTTCTTCGAACACAGCTTCGAACAGGTATTCATGATGTACAACCCGGTCGTCTACGAAGTCGGCGACATCATGGAGACCTACATCTTCCGCGTCGGCATCCAGGGCGGCGATTTCGACTATGCCACGGCGGTCGGGCTGTTCCAGAACGTGCTGGGCCTGGCGCTCCTGATCATCGTCAACCAGATCATTCGCCGCTACAACGACTTCAGCGTCTGGTAGCGCAGATGGCCATCGTAGCGAACCGCACGTCCGTCTCCGGCCGACTGTTCGACGGCGCCAACTACCTGTTCCTGGCGCTGTTCGCCGTGTCGGTCGCCTATCCGTTCTGGACGCTGATATTGCAGTCCTTCTCCTCGATCGACGAGGTCAACAGCCTGCGGTTGCGGCTCTGGCTCGACGCCTGGCACACGGAAGCGTGGGGATTCGTCCTGCAGGGCGACATCGGACTGGCCTACTTCAACGCCATCTTCCGGACGGCGGCGGGCACGGCGGCGATCCTGCTGGTCACCTTCAGCGCCGGCTACGCGCTCTCCAAGAAGCTGTTGCCCGGCCGGCGGGCGCTGACGTTCCTGTTCGTGTTGACCCTGTTCTTCCAGGGCGGGATGGTTCCCACCTACCTGGTGGTGCGCTCGCTCGGCCTCAACAACACCCGGCTGGCGCTGATCCTGTTGCCGGCGATGAGCGCCTTCTACATCATCATCTGCCGCAACTTCCTGATGACGATCGACGACTCGCTGGAGGAATCGGCGGTCATAGACGGCTCCGGCTACTGGCGCGTGCTGTTCCAGATCATCATGCCGCTGTCGAAACCGGTGCTGGCGACCATCGCGCTGTTCGCGGCGGTCTTTCACTGGAACGATTACTTCCTGCCCTTGGTCTACGTCAACGATGAACGATTGCGCGTGCTGCAGACGCTGATCCGCGACATGATAGTTGACCTAAACCTGCTGCAGACCGCCGATGAGTTCATCGCCGAGCTGAACGAGGAGCTGCGCCAGTCCGAGGAATTCCGCGCGATGATGCGCATCCCCACCCAGGCGGCGCGGGCTGCCACCGTCCTGCTCACGATCGGCCCGATCGTGTTCGTCTACCCGTTCGTCCAGAAGCACTTCGCCAAGGGGGTGATGCTCGGTTCGCTGAAGGGCTGAGCGGCCCGCCGCCGGCGGCGCCCGGCGTCAGCGCCAGACCGCCTCGAACAGCCGCAGCAGGTTCCCGCCCATGACGCCGCGGATCGCCGCTTGGCCGCAGCCGCGCCGCACCAGACCGGCGGTCAGGTTGGGCAGCTCGTCGGGACCGGCGATGCCGGCCGGAAAGACCCACGGCGGCGGCGGGTAGGCGGCCGGGCTGAATCGGCCGGAATCCCAGCTCGCCTGCGAAATCGAGCAGAAGTCGAGCCCGAATCCCACGTGCTCGATCCCGACCAGGGCGGCCACGTGGTCGACGTGGTCGAGCATCCGTTCCAGCGTCGGCTCCCGCCAGCGCACCAGGCTCGGAAAGGCGGTCACGCCGATCACGCCGCCCCGTTCGGCGATCGCGGCGATCGCCTCGTCGCGGAGGTTGCGCGGATTGGGGCAGACCGCGTAAGCGTTGCAGTGGCTGGCGACCACCGGCTGCGACGAGGCGGCCACGATGTCCAGCGCCGTCCGGTGCCCGGCGTGCGACACGTCGATGAGCACGCCCGCCTCGTTCAGCGCCGCCACCGCGCGCGCCCCCAGGTCGCTCAGGCCGCCGCCGGCGCGCTCCGTGCAGCCGTCGCCGAACGGGCTGCGCTCGTTGTAGGTGAGCTGCAGCATGCGCACGCCGAGCCGCTGCAGGTTCCACGCCTCGTCCGGGTCGGCGGCCAGCTCCGGGGGCGGTTTCTGCACGTGGAAGATGACGCCCAGCCGGCCGGCGGCCTTGGCGTCGCGGACGTGCCGGGCCTCGGTCACGTGCAGCAGGCCGTGGTCGTCGCGGAAGCGCCGGAACCACGCCGGGAACTGCGCCCGGCCGGCGGTCGCCGCGAACGCGGTCACGCCCCCGGCGCGGATGCGCTGCCAGTAGCGGCCGCGGTCGTCCGGCCGCGCCAGCACCTCCGCGCCGTTGATGACGATCAGGCCGCGGTGGTCCATCGCCTCCCCGTGCCGCGCACCACGCCGAGCAGGGTATCGACGTAGTCGCGAATCCCGAACAGCCGGCACTCGGCGCTGCCCACGCGCCCCCGGCGCAGGCGTCCCGTCCGGTCCCAGAGCGCCCCGAGCCGCGGCCGATCGAGCCCGGCGTACGGCGCCGTCGGGTCGGAGCGCCGCCGCTCCGCCCACCACATCGCCTCCACGACGTGAACGTAGGTCGACGACCGGTAATCGACGCCGAGCATCAGCAGCCGGCCGCCCCGATCGCGGGCGCGGATCATGGGCGAGTGCGTCCCGTAGGTGCGGCCCCACGGCGGCCGGTCCCACGGGGACGGAAACCCCTCGGCGCGGCGGTGACCGTCGACGATGGCCGCGGCGTCCCGGCCGTGCGCGGCGACCGAGTGCGAGTAGTGGTCCGACCGGACCGTACCCGGCAGGCGGCGAAAGAACTCGGTGAGCCAGCCGACCGACGACGGCGTGGCCGCCGGGTCCCAGCGCGCCGCGCGCCGGTCCCGGCCGCCTTCCAGGTTGAAGGACGGCATCAGGAGCAGCCCGTCCTCGACCGCGTCGAGCAGCGCGTCGACGACCGCCTGCGCGCCCCCGGCTACCTCGCCCAGACTCTTGAACGAGGAATGGACGAACAGCGTGTCGCCCGCGCGGACGCCCAGCGCGCGCAGGTCGCGGGTCAGAGAGTCCTGCGTGTGCATGCCGGCTGACTTGGCGGCGGACGGGCGCCGTCCGTCAAGCGCGCGGCGGCCGGCGCCCGCGGCGGACCGCGGCCAGCGCTTCCGCTACCGCGCGCCGCGCGCCGTCCGGCGCGTGTTCCCCGAAGCGGTCCCGTACCCGCTCCGCCCGGACCAACTCGCCGCGCGCGGCGTGCGACCGGATCAGCTCGGCAGCCAGCGCCGCGGACGCCGGGTTCGCTTCCCAGGCCGACTCGAGCAGAGCGTGCGCCGCCTCCGCGTCGCCCAGGGCGCGCAGCTCGGCGGCGTCGCGCACTGCGGACAGCGCGGCGTATTCCGCATGCGCCGGCAGCGTGGCGCGGAAGTAGGTGCGCTGCGGGTCGAAGTCGTAGCGCGGCGCAGGGGAGCCGTTGGCGGCCATCGCCGCGGCCACCTTGCGCAGCCCGGTCAGCCGCGCCTCGGCCAGGCCCAGCTCCTTGAAGAACTCGCCGATGCGGCGGTTGCGCGCCGGTACCATCGGGAACGGGGAGCGCAGGGCAAAGTGTTCCGCCTCCAGCCCCGACGCCGGCCCCGGATAGCTGATGATCTCCACGCGGTCCGGGTACAGGTATACCTTGGTCGGCTCCACCGCGTCGGGCTCGTAGCTGCGGTGATACAGCGCGTTCACCAGGGTTTCGCGCAACGCCGTCTCCGGCCAGGCGCGCCAGCGGCGCGCCTCGATCCGCTCCGGCACCTTGCGCAGGTGGACCGGCGACCGAGCGTACAGGTACTGCAGGCAGTGGCGCGCCTGCTGCGCCAGCGCGCCGCGAAACTCCTGCTCCTCCAGGACGTCGCCGCTGCCGCCGGCGGCGAACAGCGCGCAGTCGATCCAGGCGCCGCGAAACCAGCGGGTCGGCTCGGCGGCGAAGAACAGCAGGCCGACGTGGCGCGGCACGTCGTGGTCGTTGACCCGCATGGTGATCCCCATGCGGCGGTAGATCTCCGCTGCGTCGGACTCGGCGCTCAAGCCGCTGCCGATCTCGTGCAGGTGCTCCCGTACCGCCATTTCGTGCAGGTCGGCAAGGCTCCCCTGCAGCGGCGCCCGGCGGTCGTCCCACGGCACGCGCGCGGTCTGCCCGATCAGCTCCCGGAGCAGCCCGCCGCGCTGGTCGGCGGCGACCGTTTCCGCGCCGAGGCGCACCCAGTACCGGAGCGGCCCGCGCCCGGCGTCCGGCGCGCGGTGCGGCCGCAACTGGCTCGCCGGCGCCCACACCACCAGGATATGGCGGCCGCTCACCACCTCGGGTGAGAGCAGCGGCTGGTACTGCGGATCGAGGCGGTTGCAATTGCCGCGCAGCCACCGCTGCGCGGCCGCCAGCGCGGCCGGGGACAGGCCGGCCGGCGGCAGGCTGGCGCGCCCCTCGCGCTCGGCCACCCCGATGACCACGTAGCCGCCGTTCAGGTTATGGAGATCGTTGGCGAACGCGCAGATCGTCTTGAGCGCCTGCGGGCCGGTGGTTTCGGGATCCCAGGCCGCCTTGAACTCCACCCGTACCGACTCCACGCCGCGGCCGTGGAGCAGATTGGCAAGGTTGATCGGCAGGCTGGCGCTGACGGCGTCCATGGGGTCGCTGTTGATAGTACCCCTGTCGTGGCCTACCATCGAAGCCGTGGCAGCGGAAGATTCCATCCGCAACGCGTTCGATGCCCAATTTCGGGCCGGTCTGAACATGCTGGAGGCGGCGGTGCGGGCGTGCCCGGATGACGCCTGGGACAGCGCCGAGCAGGTCAACCGGTTCTGGCAGATCGCCTACCACGCCCTGTTCTACGTGCATCTCTACCTGTTCCGGGCCGTAGCGGAGCACCGCCCCTGGAGCGGACACCGCGACGGCGCCGAGGATCTCGGTAAGGAGGCGGCCCCCTATACCAGGGAGAATATCCTGGAGTTCCTGGCGTTCTGCCGCGGCCACGCGCGCCGGCAGATCGCGGCGCTGGACCTGGGCGCCGAGTCGGGCTTCTCCTGGCTGCCGTTCGGCCCGGTGGAGCGGCTGGCCTACAACCTGCGCCATCTCCAGCACCACACCGGCCAGCTCGGCGAACGCATCCGCCAAACCACCGGCACCGGCGTACCGTGGCTCGGCCCCGACTGATCCGGCCCCGCGTCAGGAGGCTGCGAATGCCGAAACGATTTGGAAACAATCCGAAGAGAAGGATCGCTCCACAGCATTCCATCAGCCAGCAGGAACTCCATCGGATCGCGGACGAGGTCCGCTATCTAGGCAGTGCCCATCACAAGAGAGTACCCGCCGACTATGGATTCCACGGTCCGCCCAGTCCACGACCACACAAATCACTGTGCGACAGTAAGCGGGTGATCAGAAGGGACGAAGCGAAGAGGCTCCTTATCGATGGTCTGAGGCTTGGAATGGTGAGCACGTATCGCATGAATGGTTACCCGAAATATGTCTGGTCAGTAGATCAGGACGGAGAGCCTTACGAGGCGAAACTGGGGCACGAAGGACGAAGCTATCACGGGTATCGACTGGGTGTGGACGACAGGGCAATGCGTGAAGAGGTGATTCGAGAGTGGCTCGCCAGAAGCAGGACACCGTGACTTTTCGCCTCGACCCGCAACCGCTCGATCACGGACAAGAAGAAGAAAGAGCAGGGTTCGGTCTGCTTGAGATCACCGTGAACGGCCGGCTTATGACCGAGGGATTCGATGAGCACGCCCAAGGATACGCCACAGGACCGAGGGTTTCCGGCTACCACTTCGCCGAATGGCTGATCTGGAACTGGTGGCGTCTGCGGTGGGAACCTGGTCCTCCGGGGAAACTTGGCCGGGATGTCTTCCATCGCTGGGACTCGGCCCACCGTACCGCCACGATTGGCGAAGGCTACGTGTGGCCTAATGTCGTGATTTCTTCGGACGGGTTTCGATGCGCCCTGATCGCCGAACCTTCGCAAGAACTCAAGGCGGTGCCGTTTCGGTATTTGGGAGCCGCGAGGATGGAGGTCGTCCCCGCCGGTGACCTGGAAGCGGAGATCGACCGGTTCGCCCGTCAGGTTCTGGGGATTCTCGACAACGCCAACGTCCACGATACCAATCTTCATCGACTCTGGAACGATCTCCGGACGGAGCGCACAGATCCTGACAGCACCCGCTTTCGTCGGCTGGAAGCGCGGCTTGGCTTTGACCCGGACGAGATCGACGAACGGACCATCAGCAGCTATCTCGACGATGCGAAAGAAATAGGTGACAATGCGGTGGAAGAGTTGGCTGCCCATGCCGCCCATCTTGACAGGGGGGCAAACGTGGCGTCCGCTGCCGCGCTCCGGCAAATCTCGATCGATCGCGGTTTCGACGCGAATGCTGACGCCGCGGTTCGGTTGAATTTCGAGAGCCGGGAGTGGGCCGATAACCCGGCTTGGCAGACCGGAGAAGACGCTGCTCGCGCGATCCGCCGTCAAGAGAATCTCGGCACCGATCCTGTCTGCAACGCCCGCCTTGCAGACCTTGCGGGAACGACCATGAGCGCCATCGAGAATATCTCGGTGTGCTCCGACGAACTGTCATTTGTCATCGCCGGCGACGGCAATCGGTCGCGCTTGGCGCTCAGGCCGAAGTGGGAGACCGGCCGCCGTTTCGATCTCGCTCGGTTGATCGGCGATCGGCTGGTCGACGGCGTTGAACGTCTCTTGCCCGCGACCCGGGCGCACAGCTACCGCCAGAAGGCGCAGCGTGCGTTTGCGGCCGAGCTGCTGAGTCCGTACGATGCGGTCGACGACATGTTGGACATCGACATTTCGGAGGAAAGACAGACGGAGGTCGCCGAGCACTTTCAGGTTTCGCCGCTGGCGATCCGGACTCTGCTGGTGAACAAAGGCCGCATCTCTCGAGAGAACGCGCCGTTCGCATCCGACCGCCTCTACTGACCTGCTCCGTGGCCGCCTCGCGCCCGGTCCGCGTGGCCGCCGGCAGGTCGTCGGCTGCGGGCGCCGAGCGATACCGACTCGACACCGCGGCCGTGGAGCAGGTTGGCAAGGTCGATCGGCAGGCTGGCGCTGGCGGCGTCCATCGGTTCGCTGTTGATAGTACCCCCGTTGTGGCCTACCATCGAACCGTGGCAGCAGAAGATTCCATTCGTACCGCGTTCGATGCCCAATTCCGGGCCGGTCTGAACATGCTGGAAGCGGCGGTGCGGGCGTGCCCGGATGACGCCTGGGACAGCGCCGAGCAGGTCAACCGGTTCTGGCACATCGCCTACCACGCCCTGTTCTACGTGCATCTCTACCTGTTTCGGACCGTAGCGGAGCACCGCCCCTGGAGCGGACACCGCGACGGCGCCGAGGATCTCGGTAAGGAGGCGGCCCCCTATACGCGGGAGAATATCCTGGAGTTCCTGGAGTTCTGCCGCGGCCACGCGCGCCGGCAGATCGCGGCGCTGGACCTGGGCGCCGAGTCGGGCTTCTCGTGGCTGCCGTTCGGCCCGGTGGAGCGGCTGGCCTACAATCTGCGCCATCTCCAGCACCACACCGGCCAGCTCAGCGAACGCATCCGCCAAACCACCGGCACCGGCGTAGCGTGGGTCGCCCGCGCCTGATGATGAAGACGCTTGAGCTGCGCGGATTCCGCGGCTTCGATTCCTATCGGCTGACTGACTTGACGAGGGTGAACCTGATCGTCGGCAAGAACAACTGCGGCAAGACGACCGTCCTCGAAGCGGTCGAGCTGCTCGTCTCCAACGGCCATCCCTCAGCCTTCGAAGAGATTGGCCACCGTCGGGGCGGTTATAATCGCGGTGGCGTGGACATATCCCACCTGTTCTCCGGCCACATGTGCCAACCCGGAAATCGTTTCGTGTTGACCTCGGACGATCACAAGCTGTCGGCGACGATTCTCTCGCTCGATGAGGTCGGAGAAGACGCCGAACGCTGGGATATGACAAGTAGTACGCCGCAACGAGCGCTTGACGCGGATTACGAGTCCGCCCCTGAGTTCGGCCTAAGCATCGCCGCCGGCGCCGATGGATCGCCGGCCGTGTTTCGGTGAACAAGGAAGGCATGCTCCTGTACGAATTCTGGCGCAGATCAAGGCGCAGAAAATCCTCCGAGCCTCCGGTTCGATATCTGGGTATGGACGCCGTTGTCGATGACAGGACGCAGGCCGCCTCCGTCAGGATGAGCGACGCATGGAACGAAGTGATCGCCGAGGGACGCGAAGACGAAATCGCGCGGGACATGCAGCTCATCGTGCCGGAAATCGTCTCGATCCATTTCCTGATAGGTGCCGGAAAGAGTGGTAGCACCATCCTGGTGGGACGCCGTGGAGGAGGCCGGCGGATGCCGATCGGCAGTTACGGAGACGGTTTGCGGCGCCTGCTCGCGTTGCGGCTTGCCCTGCACGGAGCGAACCATGGATTCCTGCTGATCGACGAGATCGATGCCGGCCTGCACTGGACCGTCATGGAAGACGTGTGGCGGCTTCTCATCCAAGTGGCGAAAGAGTCCGACGTGCAGGTTTTCGCGACGACGCACAGCTATGACTCCATTCGAGGGCTCGGGTCGCTGGTGAAGTCGCGGCCTGATCTCGCCGGGGAAGTCTCCATACAGAAAGTGCACCCGTCACTGGAGCGCGCCGTGTGCTTCGCCGGCGAAGAGATCGCAATAGCCGGCGACCAAGAGATCGAGCTCCGCTGACCGGTGCCCCAAATCGAGCCGTCTATCCTCCGCGTCGAAGGCAAAGACGATACTCACGCCATGGCACGGCCAGTCGAGCCCGGTACTTCGGCCACGACAGCGCCGCGGCCTTGGCATTCGTGGCGTGGTTCAGGCGCGTCTTCTACCGTGAATGAACTGCCGTCAGGTGATGGCCGAGGGTCTGCGGGTCGCGGCATACCAGGAAGCGCCACTCGCCGAGTCGGCGCCAGTGATTGACGGCGCGCACCCAGCGCTTGGCCGCTTCGTGCTTGGCGTCGGTGTCCGCGCGCGACTGGCCCTTGATCTCCAGGACGACGTGGAGGCCGTTGGTCAGCCGCACGATGAAGTCGGGCTCGTAGGCGCGCGGTTCGCCGTCGCCGTAGTGCTGGTAGGGGATGGTGAACTCCAGGTGGTCGTTGCGCGCGTAGCACTCGACGATGCCCTGCCCGGCCAGCCGTTCGAGCCGGACCGCCGCGGCCTGCTCCCAACTGCCGGTGTCGCAGGCCACGTAATTCAGGTGGCTGGCCTGCGTCGCCTGCACCGGGCGCGCGGTCTTGAAGCGGACCCGCGCGGTGCTGCCGAGCGGCTGGTAGCGGTTCAGGCGCGGTAGCGGCGGCCGTTCCCCCTGGGAGTCGTGCGGCCGGATCGCGGCGGCCAGCAGCGCGGCGATCCGTTCCGCATAGGTCTGCAGGCCGATCTCGCACGGGTGGCAACCGCGCAGGTCCACGCGCTCCCGGACGTACGCCTGCACGATCCGCAGCGCCTGCGGGAACAGCGCGTGGCGCGCGACCTGCCGGGCCGCGCCGTTGCCGTTGGCGGCGCCGCTGCCGTTGCCGCCGTCCGCCGCGTCGGTGAGCTGGCGCACCACGTCGCGGGCGATCTCGAAGGCGATCGTCTGCGGATGATGCGCGGCGTAGTACCGCTGCCGGTCGACGGACTCGAATCCGAAGCCGCCGTAGTGGCCCGGCGCGCCGACCTTGTATCCGACCTGCGGCCGCACGAAGGTGTCGACCGGCACGCTCGCCGGATCGAGCGCCGTGCGCTCCACCTGGGCGACGTCGCAAGTGACGCGGTGGCGCTCCAGCGAGATGACGTAGCCTTCCACCACCGGGAAGCGAATCTCGAACGCCTGCCGCTCCGGGAGCGCGGTCACCTCATGCTTGGGGGCCGAATCGTCCGCCGGCGCCGGCGCGCCCGGCGCGCGGCCCTTGAACGGGATCAGCGAGAACGGCACGCCGAAGATGTCGACGTACTCCGCGGTGAGCAGGCCGGTCTCCGGGTCCGGCGTGTAGTCCATGCGGCGCAGGCCGCGGCCGACCACCTGCTCGCACAGCAACTGACTCGAAAACGCGCGGAGCCCCAGGATGTGGGTCACGTTGTTGGCGTCCCACCCCTCGCTGAGCATGTTCACGCTGATCACGCAGCGGATGCGCGCCCCCGGCGCGCCGGGCCGGCCGATGGTCGCGACGATGCGGCGCAACTCCTCGGCGGCGTCCTTCCTGGTGGCCGCGGGATCGCCGCTCTCGGCGGCTTCGAGCAGCTTGGAGTCGATGCGCAGCGTGTACTGGCCGCCGGCGGCGTTCCACAGCTCGGGGAATCCCTTGATGCCGGAGCCGTAGCGCTTTTGCTGCGGGCGGTCCGCGTCCGGTTCCTCGCCGGAGATCATGCGGTGGAAGTGGGTGGCGATGGCGGTGTTGTCGCACACCACGATCATCACCGGCGGGGTGCGGTCCTGGCCGGGCGCGGCCGCCTGCGCCTGCTCGAACCGCTCCTTCCATTCGCCGGCGAGGGTGAGCAGGGCGTCTTCGACCTTGCGGTAGACCACCTCCGGCTTCGGCCGCCCCCGGGTCAACCGTTCGCCCGGTCGCAGGTCGCGGGTGACGTGCTCCCACAGCCGGAAGTACTTGGGATCGGGGCGCCCGGTGTTGTCCGCCGCGGGCAGCCGCGGAATTTTCGTGATGCCGCACTCGATGGCGTCGACCAGACTGAAGTCGCTGACGATCCACGGGAACGGGGAGCCTTCGGGATAGCCGCTGCCCTGCAGGTAGAACGGCGTGGCCGACAGGTCGATGCAGACGTCGATGCCGCAGGCGGCGTTGATCCGGTCCAGCCCGTCCACCCACACCGTGGCCGCCTCGCGCTCGGCCCGCGCGGTTGCCGGCAGGTCGGCGGCGGCGGGCGCCGGGCGGTAGGCGTGGTGGCCTTCGTCGTTGAGCACCAGCAGCGGCTCGCCGTCGTACAGGTCGCCCAGGCGGTTGCGGGCGAACGCCTCCGGGGTCTCCTCGCCGATCCGGCCGACCGCCACCGTGCCGACGCGGATCTCCTCGGAGTCGGGGCTGAGCCGGTGCCAGTTGGTGACCAGCACCCTGCCCTTGGCCAGCTCGGGACGCAGCGCGGACGGCACCAGGTCGAACTCCTCGTAGTAGTTGCCGGGCGCGGCCGGGCGCAGCACCTGCAGCCGCTCCTTGATGGTGAGGTTGGGGCAGACCACCAGCGCGCGGCGCGGGAAGCGCGGGTCGGCGGGAGCGGCGCCGCGGTTGCAGAAGCTCCAGGCGGCGAGCATCGCCATGACCACGGTCTTGCCGCTGCCGGTCGCCATCTTGCAGGCGTAGCGCGGGATCGGCCGCCCGCCGGCGGTTCCGTTCGGGAAGTCGGCGAGCTTGGGCGGCTGCGCCACCTTCGCCACCCATTCTTCAGGGCGGGGATTGCGGCCCTTGCCGAGCAGCTCGAACTCGCGCAGCGCGAGCCGGGGCGTCCAGCGCGGCTTCCTGCCCCGCGCCAGCAGCTCGCGCAGGTAGATGACGGTCTCCACCGCTTCGAGCTGGCAGAAGAACAGCCGCCGCGAGCGGTCCTCGCGCCACCAGTGGCGCAGCAGCTTCTTGGTGGTCGGCGACGAGCCGGGCCAGCCGGCCCGCCGCCAGCGGCGCACGTCGGCGCGCAGCACGTTCACCAGCGGCAGATCGTCCCGTTCCTCCTCGGCGAACAGCGCCTGCTGAGCGCTCCCCGCCCGCTCGGTCTTGAACCAGTAGCCGGCCTCGCGCCGCCCCTCGATCTTCGACGGCAGGCCGGTGCCGGTGTCGTACAGCCAGTGCGCCGCCGGCTCAGCGTAGGGCGAGCAGATGATCGGCTCCTCGACCGGCTGCAGCGGAACCTGAGTATCGGTATCGGTATCGGAAGCGCTCAATGTTCGCTCAGATGCGCCGCGATCCGGTCGCGCAGGCGCTGCAGTTCCGGGCACAGTTGAAACAACAACGGAAGATTCCTCAACGACTGATTGATCATCGGCCCTCTACCTCCATCCGGCCGTCTTTGGTCACCGTGCCGTTCGATCAGCGGTTGGAATACTTCTTCCTTCATTCGAGGGTTCCTTCGCGCTTCGTCCCAGGTCTCCGTCATATCACTGCGGAACGCTGCGCAAGCGTATATCTCCACCTCGGGGCGTGCCGGACAACAGAACAGCGGTATATCCTTTAGATCGCTCTCCAGTCTGCGCATCGCGTCGGCGTTTGCCCGGTCAGCGTCGGGAAGGAACAACCAGATGTCGAGCCATCGGTAGCGTTCAAGGAGTTCCTCCATGATGACACGCCGGGCTTCGTCGTATCCCTGAATCCTTGGATTCTCAAGTATTTGCACGCGCGCCGCGGGTCGGCCGGCATCCGCCAGGAGCGCTTTCACCAGAGGCTTAAGAATATGACCGTTGTGGGTTGGATCCTCCGGAATCACGAGCACCTTCACAGCACGGCTTCCAGCCAGCCTTCAACAAGAAGGTCCGCCAAAGGATGCTTCCCCACGACCTCCTTGAAGTGGGGCACGTCGATCACCGGTCGG
This sequence comes from Spirochaetia bacterium, assembly GCA_965203515.1. Lineage (GTDB taxonomy): Bacteria > Spirochaetota > Spirochaetia > SZUA-6 > Bin103 > CATQHW01. The sequence goes on along the minus strand of OZ241907.1, from coordinate 315,492 downwards.
ATCGTCGACTCCCCGGTGGACTCGTCACGGGCGGCCAGGAACGTCGTCCGGTGCTCCGACTCTTCGAGCCATTCGAGTACGGTCGGAGAATGCGTAGTGGCGAAGACTTGCGTCGCGCCCGATTCAGTCTGACTTCGCAGCAGCTCCGTAAGCAACCGCAGGCGGCTGGCGTGGATGCCGTTCTCGATCTCCTCGATCGTCATGATGTTTGGCATAGCCGGCTGAAAAAAAGCGGCCGTAATCGCCGCGAACCGCAGGGTGCCGTCGCTCAGCACCGACGCGGGGTATTCCTGACCGCCTTCCCGGATCATGAATAATGGCTCGCCGACAGCGCCGCTCAATGTCCCTACGTCTTCCACCTCGTCCGGCCGAAGTTCCTGGAGCCATGCCAGGTAGGCGCCCTTTTCTCGTTCATCGTTACATATCGTCCGTACGAGCGCCGCGAAGTTCTCTCCGTGATCGCCGAGACGCTGCACGTGATGTGCCTGCGAATACTGCTGCAGCACCGGCGGCGACGGGGCGACCCGTTGGGTGTTCGCCAAGAGTGCGCAGACATCAGTGGCGATTTTGGAGTGATATTTGTCGATCATACTCGGTGGAAGGTCGGCAAACTGTCCGAGAACCGGCCGGCTACTGTCGAACCTGAGCGTCGGCGGTCTTCCCTGTGTTCCCGGATAGTATCGAGCCGAAATAACGGGGTCGACAGGAGAATTATCAATCGGAGTCGAATCATAGATATTACTCCCGCCCAACTTGAGACGTTCACGGGTGACTCGTCCGTGCGCCGGCGAGAACGATATTGTGTACTCCCAGCGTGCTGACGTGATTCCACTTACCTCAAGCGTCGCATTGCCATCGCTGCCGGCGAAGCAGGTCAGTGAGCTGCCGCCTCGAATCCCTTCCCATACCTCGCTGGTCGCGCTTCTCGGTTTGCCGTCGAGAATCTCGCCGATGGTGAAGCCGTTGCCGATCCCCTGCAGGACGCGCAACGCGTCGAGGAAGTTGGACTTGCCGCTGGCATTGGTGCCGATGAACAGATTCATCGGGCCGAGCGAGAGATCGACCTTGCGGAAGCTCTTGAAGTTCTCGATGACGATGCGGTCGATCATGCCGAGGCCTCGACGGTCAGCACGCGCAGGCCCTCGTTGCCGCGTGGGTCGATCACCTTGACCGCGATGCGCCACGGTTCACCGGCACGGCGGTCGGGCGGCGGGGCGAACGGCAGGCTGCGCAGGCCGCTCAGGTCGTCGAAGGCGGCCTCGTCCACCACGCCGGCGCTGCCGAGCGCCTTGGCCAGCCGGCGCCACTTGCTCTTGTCGGGAAAGAACGCCTGGCAGATGCAGAAGGTGCGCCCGTCGTAGTCGGTGTCCAGGAACCAAGCCGCGATGCGCGCCGATTCGGTGGGGGCGAGGGTGTTGGAGACCGGATCGTAGACGTCCATCCCCTCCACCTCGACCTCGTAATCGCCGTCGTCCCGGCGGGTGGGGCCGGCCACGCGCGGGGCGCTGAACACGGTGAAGATCTGGCTGCCGGGCTGGGTCTTGAGCAGGTCGGCCATGGCCGCGTCGGGGCTGATCAGCGCCATGTGCAGGCGCAGATGGGGATGCGCGGCGTGCTCGATGGCGGCCTGCGCCGCAGCGTCGAAGCCGAAGCCGGCGAACACCACGTCGTCGTAGCCGGACCGGTTGGCGGCGCGCACCACCTCCTCGACCTGCCACGCGGTGACGTTGCCGGCCTCCGGGCCGACGCTGACCGCCACGGTGCGGGCCGCGCCGGCGCCGTTCAGCCATTCTCCTTCGGCGTGGATCAGGGTCGGCCCGGTGATCGGGTCGAGCCGCTCGAAGCGCTGGTGCTTGTTGTCGGGAAACTGGACGCCGCTCGCCTTGAGCAAGCGGATCATCTTGTCCAGGTGCGCCTCGGCGTTGGCGACCGCCGCGTCGCCGTCTTCGGCGCCGAAGTCGTCCAACTCCTCCGGCGCGCCGCCGATGGGCGAATCCGGCCCTTCCTCCAGCGCGATCACCCCTTCCATGGTGAACGGTCCGGCGACGCGGACGGTGCCCTTGACGATCGCCGGCTGGTCGACCAGTTCCTCCACCTCGGCGTTGGCGGCGATGCCGGCGTTGACCTCCTCCATCTTCGCGCGCCACGCGGCGCGGTAGGCGGCCAGCGCCTCCTGCAGCGGCTGCGGCCAATCCGGGTCGGCGTCGAACGGCGCCTGCCACGCGCGCCATTCTCCTGCCGGAATCCGGTCGCGGTACCGGGCTGCCTGCCGCGCGGTGACCGCCTTGAGCGGCCGGCGCGCCCCGACGGGGCGGAGCCAGTCGCCCGGCGTGTCCGGCAGCAGCCAGCGCCGCACGTCGGCATCGGTGACCGCGTTGGCGCCGTCGCGGCGATGCTTGGCGAGGAGCTTCTCGACCAGCTTCCGCCGCGTCTCGGCGGTGACCGCGGCGACCGCGCGGTTCAGGGCTTCGAGCGCCGCGGCCAGGAGCGGTTCGTGACGGGCGAAGATCGGATCGAGCGAGGTGTTGCGGGCGATGCTGCGCAGCGTGATGTGCGGCACCGTCCGGCAATCGAGGGTCAGCCGCGCGCCGTTCGGCCGGCCGTTGCCGTCCGCACCCTCGATCCAGGTGCCGTATCGCTTGGTCGTCACTCCTGTGACTAGGATTTATCAAATACGTAGTGTGTGCGCCGTGCAACCGCAGAACATCGTCAACTGCACCCGACGCAAGAATCCTTCCTTTGAACATAAGAGCTACGCGATCGCAATTAAGGTCCATCTCCGACATTTCATGGCTTGAAAACAACACACCTGTACCCTTAGCCGTACGTCTGCGAATGGCACTCCAGAAAATTGACCTCGCATGCGGGTCCATGCCCGAGGTAGGCTCGTCTAGCACAACAAATTTTGGTTCTCCCATGAACGCCAGGGCCACGAGAACTCGACGTTTCTCGCCTCCCGATAGCGTCCTGAACAACGCTCGGTACTTATCACCGATTCCGAACTCCCTGCAAAGTTCCCCGCGATCATCACCGATCCCGAACATGCTCTCCCACAGTTTGAACGTGTCCGATACACGACTGAATGGAGGTAACTCAGCCTCCTGAAATCGTATTCCGAAGTACCGTGCGGCACGTCTGCGATGCGTCCACGTATTGACACCTGCGACCCGCGACACGCCTGCACTTGGTTTTTTGATTCCAACGGCGCATTCGAGGAGCGTGGTCTTTCCCGACCCATTTGGTCCAATCAATCCTACCACTTCACCTACACCCACTTCAAGATCAGCGTCAGTTAACGCCGTCAAATTGCCATATGATTTGCTCAATCCGGTGACACACCAAACATGATTCGGTGCTCGTAAGGTTCTCCTCTTATCGTTTTCCCATTGCACGCTGCAACCTCACTTTCAACCGCGACCTCAGTTTCTCCATATCAATCATTTGGCCACGTACCATCACTCCACTCACTTGGGAAATATCTTTGAAGAGGGGACGGCCTTTCAAGACCGTCCCCTCTCACTTGGGGCAGCCGGAGGCGGCTGCTCCACCGAACGCGTGCCGTCAGATCAGCTGTTGGCGACGCACCCGGAATCACCGCAGGTCACGCCGACGGTGTTCAGCTCTTCGACCGTGTACTGCAGCTTGTTCAGCTCGGCGTTGATCGCAGCCATGCCTGCGGAGTTGAGCTGCGCGATGTACTTCGGCCACTCCGCATCGATGTCGAGGTCGGTGGTCATCGCCTTGTACATGAACTCGCCGTGGATGGTGTCCAGCGCGCCCTTGTACCGCGCGCGCAGCTCATTGTGGTCGGTCTCGCCGAACACGTCCTCTTTGTACATGCGGATCAGATGGGTGGTGCCGAGACCGCCCGGACCGCGCCACTGGTTGTAGGACTTGAGCGGCTCCCACTGGGTGTTGCCGGGGAAGCCATCGCCGTACAGCCGCGTGTAATACCCCTGTTGGTTGAAGTAGTGGGCTACGCCGTCGGCGGTGAGATCCGCCCAATCCGCAGTGGCGCGCACCGCTACCCCGCCGGCGCGCATAGCTTCGATCCCGTCCGCCGTGCACATCTCAGCATTACCTTCGACGTTGTAGTGAGTCCCCTCGATTCCGAATATGGAGAGCAGCAGGCCTTCACAGGTATTGGTGGTGAAGTCGTAGATCTGCAGGATCTTCGCCAGCTTCTCATCGGAGACGTCATGGCGGACCACGAACCACTCGCCGGGGCCGCCCAGCGGCAGCGCCGTGTTTTCGTGACGCAGCCCATAGGTCCCGTCCGGAGCGGTCACCGCGTGCACCATCACCTCCTGGAAGTCCGGGTTGTTGACGCGGGCCAGACAGCCGACGACCGGATTGGCCGGACCGTCGGGCGTGTTCCAGCATCCCTGGGCGCCCCGGCCATACATCGCGACCAGGCCGGCGCCGACCTTGTCGTCGAAGGCGGCGCGGTCGAATGCCGGGATCTCGCTATCCAGGATGCCCTTCTGATACCAGCGCTGCAGGGTCTTCAGGGCGGTCTTCACGTTGTCCCAGCCGTAGTGCACGGTAGCGCCGCCGTCGGGTTGGGAGTGAATCCACCATGATTCGGAGCTGACGCCGTATGCTTGGCACACCGCGCCGAACGACCACCAGTAGCACGGCCGGCCTTCACGGGGCCAACCGCTGTAGCCGATGGTCCGACCCGCCCCGACCGGATCGGCCGCGACGATCGCTTCCAGAGCCGCCTCCACATCGACGATGTTCGGCGTGTGGTAGCTGATGAACCAGTGTCCGGGGTCGAACCCGGGATTGGAGTCCAGCACGCCCTCCGGGCTGTCGGGGCTCGACGTCATGTCCTGCGACAGGCCGAGCGCCTCCCGCACGCCGACCATGCCGAGCCAGTCGTAGCGGAAGTTGACCGCCGCGCCGGCGCCGGCCTGATGCGCATAGCCGCGCGGGATGCCGCGCAAGGCGGACGGGTCACCGGGGACGGCCGACATCATCCAGGCGCCCGGACCGATCGTGTCCCAGTCGCGCGCCAGATTGGGTGCGTGTTCACGGATCATTTCGACCGGAATCGGGCGATACGCACCCGCACCGTACCACTGGTCATGGTTCGTCCAGGAATACATGGCGTCCGGATGCTCGTTGGCGCCGATCATCAGGTCGATCGGCTCCTGCGGGCGACGGGCGAGCGGAGAATCGGTGATCTTGACGTTGAACCTCTCCTCGATGGCCATCTGGATCGGGTTGCCGGGGACGACCGCGTCTCCGTAGATGCCCTGCCAGCTCAGCTCCATCGGACCCTCGTCCATCATCGACTCATCCTGGCCTTCCGCGGTCGCCACCAAGGCGGCTCCTGCGATGAAGCCCAGCGTAAGGAGCGTGATGAGCAGTTTTCTCATCATCGTTTCTTCGAACCTCCCTTTCACGTGGGGTTGGTGTGATTGCGCCCTGTCGGGCCAGAAGAGCCGATCCGGACGCCTCCGGCCACGCTATCAGCATGGCGGCTCCGATGTCAAGCCGGCGGTTCTGTCAGAACAGCTTGTCGACGGCGACCAGAATCGCCAGGCAACGCCCGATCCGGCGGCGGCGCTTCAACCGTCGTCCGCTCCGCCGGCCCCAAGGCGGGCGAGGAATCGGTCCACAGCGGCCGCAGCGCACCCTGCTCACACGCGCCGTACAGATTGTGCAGCTGGTAGGCCAACGCTTCCACCTGCTCGACCGACGCCGAACGGCGACCTTGCCGGGCGGCAATGCGGCCATGCCGGGCGGCGATCCGCGAGAACACGCCGTCGACGATCTCCCACTGGCCCTGCAGGTCGCCTTGCAGCAGCGCCAGGCGCGGCTCATCCAACGATCTTCGCCCCGTTGCGCCGAAACGGCGCAGGGACCGGGTGACGGTCCAGGTCGATCACGTCGACCGCGCGCCCGGACGCCTCCTCCACCAGACGCATGACCGCAAGCGGGTCGCCGCCGCAGATCGCCACGTCCACGTCGGAGCCGTCCGACCATCCCTGCTCGCGCGTCAGCGAGCCGACGACGTAGGCGCGCCGTACACCGAGCGCGCCCGCCCGGGCGGCAAGCGCGCTCGACACCCGGCGGAAGAGCTCGACCCGTTCCCGCTCCAGCCGATCGCGGCGGCGGCGAATCGCCGCGTCGAGCACCGACGTGTCGAATGCCATGGCAACCGCAGCCGGTCAGGCGAACGTCGGCGCGCGCGTGCGCGACCAGACGACCGGATTCTGCGCATCGTCGTCGAGCGGGCTGCCGGGGCGAAGCCGGGCGACCTGTTCGTCGGTGAGGATGTTCCGCTGGCCGTTGTAGGTCGTTCCGTCCGGCATGTAGGCGCAGGTCATGGCCCGCCGCCAGCCAGGCGTCATGTTGGGACCGGCGCCGTGCACGAGCATGCCGTTGAACACCGCGGCCGAGCCCGGCGCAAGCTCCACCGCCTCCGCCTCCCGGCCCGCCAGCTCGGGATAGTCATCGAAGACCCGGTCCATGTTCTCCGTGATCGGAAACTGGTGGAACCGGGTCACGCGATGCGAACCCGGAATGAACCACAGGCACCCGTTCGGGATCGTCGCCCGATCGAGCGCGATCCAGATCGTTACCGCGTGCCGGGAATGGAACGACCAGTTCGGCCCGTCGGCATGCCAGGTGGTCGGATTCGCCCACGGCCGCTTCTGCAGCGTCTGATCGTGCCAGACGCGGATACCGTCGATCCCTTCCAGGTCGCACAGCATGCGGCCCAGCGCCGGCGCCATCACGAAGCGGCGCACCACGGCGCTGATGCGCCAGAGGTTCACGCGCTGCAGGAACACCCGGTCGTACCACGTGCCCGGATCGTCCCTGATCGGCGTTGCCGACGGGTCGACGCCGGCCAGCTTGGCGCCCCCCATCTCCGCCACGCCGCCGGTCACCGCGTCGGTGAGCTCGGTCAACTCGTCCGCCGCCAGGAACCGGTCCAGGCGCAGGAAGCCCCGCTCCCGGTACCGCTCGATCTGCTCCGCTTCCAGCGCAGTCCTCATCGCCTCACCTCCGCCGCGATCTCGTCGGCGCTCCCATCATACCGCCCCGCGCAGCCGGTCACCGGTTTCCCACGCCGGCGACCGCGCGCACGTACTGCGCTACACTGCCCGGCGCATCCGATGAAGGCATTGCTCAAGGAGACGGCGGGCCCCGGGCTGACGCTGGCCGAGGCACCGGAGCCGGAACCCGGCCCCAAGGAGGTGCTGGTCCGCGTCCGCAAGGCGGCGGTGTGCGGCACCGACCTGCACATCTACCGATGGGATGAGTGGGCGCGTAGCGTCGTCGAGCCGCCCCTGATCCCGGGTCACGAATTCGTCGGAGAGGTGGTAGCCCTGGGCGCCGGCGCCACGCTGCACCGGGTGGGCGACCGGGTCTCCGGCGAAGGGCACATCACCTGCGGGCTGTGCCGCAACTGCCGCGCCGGCAAGCCGCACCTGTGTCACCTCACCAAGGGGGTGGGCGTCCACCGCGACGGCGCCTTCGCCGAGCTGGTGGTGATGCCGGAGAGCAACCTGTGGCCGATCCACGACTCGATTCCGACCGAGATCGCCGCCTTCCTCGACCCCCTGGGCAACGCCGCGCACTGCGCGCTGTCGTTCGACCTGGTCGCCGAGGACGTGCTGATCACCGGCGCCGGTCCGATCGGCGTGATGGCCGCGGCGATCTGCCGCCATCTGGGCGCGCGCCACGTCGTGGTCACCGACGTCATCGATTACCGGCTCGATCTGGCGCGGCGCATGGGCGCGTCTCTGGCCGTCGACGTGCGGCGCGACTCGGTGGAGCGCGCGATCGAACGGCTCGGCATGTCGAACGGCTTCGATCGCGGCATCGAGGTGTCCGGCAATCCCGATGCGTTCCGCACCATGCTGGCCAACATGTACAACGGCGGCCAGATCGCCCTGCTGGGGTTTCTGCCGGCATCGACCACCATCGACTGGAATCAGGTGATCTTCAAGAGCCTGCGCATCAAGGGTATCTATGGACGCGAGATGTACGAGACCTGGTACAAGATGACGCAGATGCTGCGCAGCGGCCTGGACGTCTCGCCGGTGCTGACGCACCGGCTGGCCCTGCACGACTACGAAGCGGGCTTCGCGGCGATGGCCGCCGGCCGCTGCGGCAAAGTGGTCCTGGACATCGAGGAGTAACGGCCCATGGCAACCCTGGACAACGTGATTCAGCCGGCGCTGGAACAGCTCCGGGACGCCGGCCTGTACAAGGACGAGCGGGTCATCAGCTCGCCGCAAGGGGTGGCGATCCGGGTCGAATCAGGCGCCGCGGGAGCGGACCGGGAGGTTCTCAACTTCTGCGCCAACAACTACCTGGGACTGTCGAGCGATCCGGCGGTGATCGACGCGGCGGCGGCGGCGCTACGCACGCACGGCTTTGGGCTGTCGTCCGTGCGCTTCATCTGCGGCACGCAGGACCTGCACAAGCGGCTGGAGCGATCGCTGGCGCGCTTTCTGGGCACCGGCGACGCCATCCTCTACACCTCCTGCTTCGACGCCAACGGCGGCCTGTTCGAGACGCTCCTGCAGGACGGCGACGCCGTGCTCTCCGACGCGCTCAACCATGCATCGATCATCGACGGCATCCGTCTGTGCAAGGCGGCGCGCTACCGCTACGCGCACGCCGACGTGGATGACCTGAGAGCGAAGCTGCAGGAGGCCGCCGGAGCGCGGCTGCGGCTGATCGCTACCGACGGCGTGTTCTCCATGGACGGCGACATCGCCCCGCTCGATCGCATCGTGCCGCTGGCGCGCGAGCACGATGCGCTGGTCATGGTCGACGACTCGCACGCCACCGGCTTCATCGGCGCCACCGGCCGCGGGTCGCCGGAGCACTGCGGCGTGCATGGCGAGATCGACATCATCACCAGCACGCTCGGCAAGGCGCTCGGCGGCGCCTCCGGCGGGTTCACCGCGGCGCGCGCGCCGATCGTGGAGCTGCTGCGGCAGCGTTCACGGCCGTACCTGTTCAGCAACTCGCTCGCTCCGGCCCTGGCGGCGGCCGGCCTGGCGGTGCTGGAACGCCTGGACGAGACCACGGAGCTGCGCGATCGACTGGCGGAGAACACCGCGTACTTTCGGACCGCCATGACCGCCGCCGGCTTCGCCATCACGCCGGGCGTCCATCCGATCGTGCCGATCATGCTGTACGAAGCGCACCTGGCGCAGGCGATGGCCGCCGACCTGCTGGCCGAGGGGATCTACGTGATCGGCTTCTCCTATCCGGTCGTACCGCAGGGGCAGGCCCGCATCCGCGTGCAGATCTCGGCCGCGCACCGGCGCGAGCATCTGGACCGGGCGATCGAAGCGTTCACGCGCGTGGGCCGGCGGCGCGGGATCATCACATAAGGCGCACGCCGGCCGGTCCTCCTGGCTTGGCCTAGCGCTCCCAGTACGCCTTGAGCGCCGCCAGTCCCTGCTCGGCGTCGGCCGCGTCGATGCCGGAGTAGGCGAAGCGCACGTACACCCGCCGCTCGCCGGGCAGCGCACGCCCGAAGTGGGTGCGCGAGCAGAACGACACCCCGGTTTCGCGGAGCGCGTCGGTGCGAAATGCCTGCGGGTCGTCGTAGCCGAGCCGTCGATAGACGCCGGTGACGTCGACGAACAGGTAGAAGGTGGCGGTGGCGCGATGGACGCGGACGCCGTCGATCGCGTTGAGGCCGTCGACCACCACGTCGCGGCGCCGGCGCAGCACGGCAAGGATGTCCCGGGCGCCGGACTGATCGCCCCGCAACGCCTCCACGCCGGCGTGCTGGATGAACCCGCAGGTGCACGACTCGTGGTTGGTGTTGAGCCGGGTGATCAGGTCGATGACGGGGGCGGGGCCGATCGCGGCGCCCAGCCGCCAGCCGGTCATGGCGTACTTCTTGGAGAACGTATAGCCGATCACGGTGCGCTCGGCCATCTCCGGTTCGGACGCCAGACTGCGGCTGCCGCCACCGTAGCGGATGTCGAAATACGGCTCGTCGGCCAGCACCCACAGGTCGCGTTCACGGGCGATCCGCGCCAACCACGCGATCTCTTCCGCGGCGGCGTCGGCGCCGGTGGGATTGTGCTGGCCGTTGACGATCAGCACGCGCGCCGCGTCGCCAAGCGCCGCTTCGAGCGACTCACGGTCGATGCGAAAGCCGTCATCCCCTTCGACGTAGCCGTACGGGCGGCCCCGACCGCCCAGATAGTCGACCTGCGACTCGTAGATCGGATAGCCGGGATTGGGGTACGCCACCCCGTCGCCCGGGTCCATGACGCTCATGAGCAGCTTGCCGATGACCGGCTTGGCCCCCGGTTGCACCGAGACGTGCTCCGGTCCGTAGCTCACGCCGCGCGCCGCCCCGACCTCCTGGGCGATCGCCTCGCGCAACTCCGGGATGCCGGGTGCGGGCGTGTAGCCGGTCCTGCCGTCGCGCATGGCCCGTTCGGCCGCTGCGATGACGTTTTCGGGAGTGCGGAGATCGATGTCGCCCAGGTGAAACGGATAGACGCGGTGGCCCTGCGCCGCCCACCGCGCCGCGTCGGCCGAAACCGCGAACGCCGTCTCGGTGCCGAGCCGGTCGATCGCCGACGCCTTCGCGCGCCGGCCGGACCCTGCGCTCGCGCTCACCGGTCCGGGCTCGCGCCGCACGCGGGCCGGCGCCTAGACCGACGTGAACCCATACCGTTCCACCACCGCCTCGTCGATTTCCACGCCCAGACCGGGGACGTCCGGCACGGTCACCCAACCGTCGCGCTGCTCGAACGGCTCCCGCACCAGCTCGTGCTGCATCGGGCTCGGCACCGGCTTGAGCTCGAATACGATGTAGTTGGCCCCGGTCGCGGTCGCATGGATCGCCGCAGCGGTATTGATGGCGCTGCTCCACGAATGGGCGTTGAAGAACAGGTGCGCCTGCGCGGTGAGGTCGATCACCTGCTTGTATCCGGTAATGCCGTCGGCGCGCCCCGGATCGACCAGATAGACGTCGGCGACGCCCAGATCGATCAGCCGCCGGTAGTCGGACGCCTGCCAGGAGCGCTCGCCGGCCCCGATCTGGGTCTGAATCGCCTCCCGCAGGTGGCGGTAGGCGGCGACGTCGGTGGGCTGGAACGGGTCCTCCAGCCAGCGCAGACGATATTCCTCGAACGCGCGCGCCATGCGCACGCCGCCGGCGTAGTCCCAGCGGGTCTTGTGGCCGACGTCGACGATGAAGTCGACGTCCTCCCCGATCGTCCGCCGGACGGTGCGCACGTAGGCGACGTCGCGCGTGGGGTCGACGCCGAGCGCGGCCTCTCCGGCCTTGCCGAAGCCGACCTTCACCGCCGTGTAGCCGTCGTCGGCGTGCGCGGCCAGCTCGTCCGCCAGGTCCTGCAGGTCGGCCTTCGAGGGGTGGGTGCTGGCGCAGGCGCGCAGGCGGTCGTGCATCTTGCCGCCGAGCAGGCGATGCACCGGCTGCCCCAGGATCTTGCCCTTGAGGTCCCAGAGGGCGACGTCGAGAGCGCTGACCGCGAAGTTGGCCATGCCGGTATCGCCATACCACCAGTCGTGCGCCTTCATGGCCGCGAACAGCGCGCCGTTGTCGAGCGGGTTGGCGCCCAACAGCACGCGGCCCAGTCCCTGCTCGATCAGCACCTTGACCGCCAGCGCGGCCTCCGGCCACTGCGAGATGCACTCGCCCCAGCCGACGTGACCGCTGTCGGTGGTGACGCGCGCCAGCGTGACGTGGCGCCACATCATGCGATCGTTCGGCTCCCGGTAGCGTTGCGGATAGGCGCGCACGTCGACGATCTTCATCTTCATCCCACCTTCTATCCCGCGCCGCACGTCCGCGCCACCCGGATTCGGCGCCGGTCAGTCCGGCATGAAGGAGCCGCCGTTGACGTCGGTGGTGGCTCCGGTAATGTAGGTATTCTCCTCCGAGGCCAGAAACAGTACCGCGCGCGCTATCTCCCGGGCCTCGGCGAGCCGCTTCAAGGGGATCGCGTCGATGGTGGCCTGCCGGTCTTCCGGCGGCAGCATGCGGATCAGCCGGGTGTCCACGGCCCCGGGCGCGACCGCGTTGACCAGGATGCCGTCGGCGGCGTGGTGGCGGGCGAACCCCTTGGTCATGGAGATGATGGCCGCCTTGCTGGCCGCGTAGACGGTAACGCGGTGCATGCCGCCGGTGCGCGCGCCCACCGATGTCATGTTGACGATGCGGCCCCAGCCGGCGCGCCGCATCGCCCGGCCGGCGGCCCGGCTCAGGAAGTAGACCGACTTGAGGTTGGTGTCCATGATGCGGTCGTAGTCGGACTCGGTCATGTCGGGTATGTCGATGCGCGGGCAGACGGCGGCGCAGTTGACCAGGATGTGGATCGCGCCGTGGCGCCGTTCGGTCTCGGCGGCCAGACGGTCGCACTCGGCCGGCCTGCTCACGTCGGCGGCGATCGCGTCCGCGCGGCTGCCGGCGTCGCGTATGCGGGACGCCTGCGCCTCGCCAAGCTCGACGTCGAGATCGCTGACCACCACCGCGGCCCCGGCGCCGGCCAGCGTCTCGGCGATCGCGGCGCCGATGCCCCGCGCCGCGCCGGTTACGATCGCGACCCGACCGTCGACGCGCATGGCTTGCTTCAGGGAGCGTTGGCCAGCAGGAAGTCGCGCATCAGGATCGTCTCCGAAACGTTGTCGACCTCATTGTTGCGCTCCCATTCCTGCCAGACGTATTCGACGCCGACCCAGCCCCGGTAGTCGGCGGCGTCCAGCGCGCGCAGCACGCGCGCGTAGTCGATGACGTTTTCCGTGAACTTGACCTGCAGCCGGCCGCGCGCGGCGCCGCGGGCGTGGAAGTGGGACGCGTGCGGGACCAGCCGCTCCGCCTCGCGGTCGGGGAGTCCGTCGCGGGTGAAGTGGGTGTAGTCGAGGGTGAGGGTCAGCCCCGGCGTCATCTCGACCAGCCGGAGCGCTGCGCCGGGATCGGGGACGATCGAGCCGACGTGCGCCTCGACGCTGACGGTTACCCCGGTGCCGGCCGCCCGTTCGAGCCGCCACGCCAGCTCCTCGGCGGCGCGCGCCAGCGACGTTTCGCCCGCTTCGCCATCGAACTCGATGCCCGGCAGGATCGTCATGTGGCCGCTGCCGCAGAGCTGCGTGAACTCCAGCGTGCGCTCGAACAGCTCGCGCGAGCCGCGCCGTTCGGCCGCGTCGGGGTGGTTGACCGTCATGACGTCGAAGCCGGCGGTCTGCAGGAAGATGTCGGCGATGGCCAGTCCCTTGTCGGTCACGCGGGCCGACAAGTCGGCCGACGACGCCCGGGCATCGGCCAGCACGCGGCTGGGGTAGAGATGGGAACGGCCCTCGAACAGACCGACGTCGACCCCGGTCAGCCCCAGCATGGCGATCAGCGTGAGCGAATCGTCATGCGACAACAGGGGGAACGTGAAGTCAGCTCCGGCCAGCTTGAGTTCGATGCCGGTGAGTGTACCCCACGTCGCGCCGGCGCGCATCCCACCCGATCGGCGATCAATGCCGCGGACCGGCGACCGTGCCGCGGACCGGCGACCGTGCCGCCCCGGCGACCGTGCCGCCGGACGGCGCGCGCTCAGCGCAGCGGCGGGGTATGGATGGCGAGCAGCTCCACTTCCGAGTCGGCTTCCAGCGAGTGTTCCAGACCGGGCGGGATGGAGACGCCGCCGCCCGCGCGCAGTTCGGTCGCAACGCCCGCGCAGAGCAGCCGCGCCGAGCCGCGCAGCACGCAGGCGGTCTCGGTCTCCACGGGATGGACGTGCGGGTCGATGCGGCCGCCGGCCGCCACCTTGACGCGCATCAGGCTGAACGCGCCGGCCGGATGGGCGGCGCCGGGCTGCAGGTCCTTGATGTCGATCTGCGGGAACAGCGGGTGCGCCTGCCATTCGATCGCGGCCGCGTCGAAGAAGACCGGCGCGTTCGTCCCGCTCACGAGCCGGCCGCCCGCTGCACGTCGCGATCGGTGATCTTGCCGCCCGGCCCGGTGCCGGTGACGGTCCCCAGGTCGACGCCCAGTTCCGCGGCAAGCCGCCTGGCCCGCGGCGAGGCGGCCGATCCGGCCGAGGCCGTCGGCGCCTGGGTTGGCGGCGCCGGGGTTGGCGGCGCCGGGGTCGTCGATGCGGCGGCCTCCGCGCCCGCGTTCGGCGCCGCGGACTGCGCGCCGCCGCGCGCGCGGCCGAACGGGTCGACCGCCGGGACCGGCTCGCCCGGATCGCCCACCAGCGCCACGACGGTCAGCGGCGGCACCTCGGTCCCGGCCGCTATCAGCTGACGCCGCAGGGTGCCTGCGGCCGGAGCCTCCACCTGGACCAGCGCCTTGTCGGTCTCCACCTCGCAGATCGCCTGCCCCTGCTCGACCCGCTCGCCCTCCCGCACCAGCCAGCGCTCGACGGTGGCGACCTCGGTCGTTTCGTCCAGCTTGGGGATGACTGCCTCTACCATGCGCGTTTCTCAGGCAAACACGTCGGCGGTCAACGCCGAAAGCGGCGGATAGGGGGCCGCGATCGCCGCCGCCACGGCGCGCTCGACCTCCGCCTGCGCCGCGCCGCGGATGCGCTCGGCCGCCGCTTCATCCAACGCCCCCTCGGCGATCGCCAGTGCCGTGAAGCGCGGGATCGGATCGGTCTCCCGCCACTGCTCGGCGCCCTCGCTCGAACCGCCCGCGGCCACGGCGCTGTGCCGGGTCCAGCGGACCGTCTTGGCTTCGATCAGCGTGGGCCCGTCGCCGGCCCGCGCGCGCTCGACCGCCTGCTCCGCCGCGGCGCGCACGGCGTCGTAGTCGCAGCCGTCCACGTGGACCCCCGGCAGCCCGAATCCCTTGGCCCGGTCGGAGATGCGCGCCACGCTCACCGCCTGCGTGTAGTGGGTGGAGATCGCGTACTCGTTGTTCTCGCAGACCAGGACCAGCGGCAGCTTCCAGAGCGCGGCCATGTTCAGGGTCTCGTAGAACACCCCCTCGCAGGAGGCCCCGTCCCCGAAGAACGCGACCGTGACCGCGTCGCCGCCGTCGATGCGGGTAGCCAGGGCGATGCCGCCGGCCATCGGGATCTGTCCGGAGACGATGGCGTTGCAGCCGAACAGGCGGTCACCGACGTGGCTGAAGTGCATGGAGCCGCCCTTGCCTTTGCACAGGCCGCTCTCCTTGCCCAACAGCTCCGCCATCATGGCGGTCACGTCGCAGCCGGCGGCGATCGCGGCGCCGTGGCCGCGGTAGGTGGCCAGCACCGTATCGGTCGGGCGCAACGCCGCGCACACCGCCAGCGCGGTCGCTTCCTGGGCGATGTACGGATGGGTCGAGCCCCGGTAGCGGCCTTCGCCGTACAGGCGGACCGCCGCCTCCTCGAAGTGCCGGATCAGCCACATCCGCCGCAGCACCTCCGCGCGCGGCTGCTCCTGCCGCGGCTCAGCCGAGGGCACGGCATGCCTCCACCACCTGGTCGGTTCCCGGAAACAGATGCTTCTCCAGCGGCAGGCTGGCCGGCACCGGGTTGTCCAGCGCCGCGACCCGGCGCGCCGGAGCTTCCAGATGATCGAACGCCAGCTCCGTGATCCGCTGCGCGATCTCCGCGCCGGGGCCGGCGGTCTTGTGCGCCACGTGCGCGATCACCACGCGGCCGGTCTTCTTGACCGACTCCACGATCGTGGCCACGTCGAGCGGCGCCAGCGTGCGCGGGTCGATCACCTCCACGCTGACGCCGTCGGCCGCCAGGGCGTCGGCCGCCTCCACCGCGCAGGGCACCATCGACGCGAGCGCCACCACCGTGACGTCGCTGCCGGCGCGGACCACGCGCGCCTGTCCGAAGGGGATCAGGTACTCCTGGTCCGGTATCTCGACGCGGTTGGGGTAGAGGCTGATGTTCTCTATGAACAGGACCGGGTTGGGGTCGCGGATCGCGGTCTTGATCAGGCCCTTGGCGTCATAGCCGTTGGAAGGCATGGCGATGCGCAGGCCGGGCACGTGCATGAACCACGCCTCCAGGCTCTGCGAGTGCTGGCTGCCGAAGCCCAGGTTGGCGGCCACGGGGGCGCGCACCACCAGCGGCACCGTCACCTGTCCGCCCCAGAAATAGCGCAGCTTGGCCGCCTGATTGACGATCGGGTCCATGGCGAAGGTGACGAAGTCCATGAACTCCAGCTCCGCGACCGCCGGCTTGCCGGCGACCGCCAGTCCGACGCAGAAGCCGACGATCGCCGCCTCGCACAACGGCGCGTCGCGCACGCGCTCGGCGCCGAACTCCTCCTGCAGCCCGCGGGTCACGCCGAACACGCCGCCGTAGTGGCCGACGTCTTCGCCCATCACCACCACGTCCGCGTCCCGCCGCAGCTCCTCCCGGAGGCCGGCGTTGATCGATTGCGCAAACGTCATCCGCGCCACGGACGGCGACACTGGCGCCGCCGCCGCCGGCTGTCAAGGAGCCGGCCCGCATCCTGCTATATTGTCTTCCGGCCATGGCGACCATCACCGCGCAACGGCGCCCCGGCGGGCGGCTGGAGGTGCTCTTCGACCAGCCGGGCTCCAGGGTGAACACGTTCTCCACCCCGGTGTTCGACGAGCTGGAACGCCTGCTCGACGACATCGAGGCCGACCTTGCGATTCGCACGGTGGTGTTCCGCAGCGCCAAGCCGGGCTGCTTCATCGCCGGCGCCGACATCAACGAGCTCCGCACGCTCGTCCGGCCGGAGGCGGCGGACGCCTTCATCGCCCGCGGGCAGCGTCTGTTCAGCCGACTGGAGGCGCTGCGGACGCCGACCGTCAGCGTGATCGACGGCGCCTGTCTGGGTGGCGGGCTGGAGTTCGCCCTTGCCACCACCTACCGGCTGGTCTCCGACGACCGCCGTTGCGCGCTGGGCCTGCCGGAGGTGACCCTGGGGCTGATCCCCGGCTGGGGCGGGACGCAACGGCTGCCGCGGTTGATCGGCGTGGCGCCGGCCCTGGAGATGATCTGCGGCGGCCGGCCGGTCGACGGCCCGCGCGCCGCGGAGCTCGGCCTTGCCACCAAGTGCGCGGCGAGCGCCGATGCGGACCGCGCCCTGGACGAGTTGCTGGCCGCGGCGCCGGCGCCCGACCGGCCCGATCCGGGCGCGCCGGCGCCGGCGGTCAGCGCGCGGCAGACCGACCGGGCAGAGCAGCGCATCGCCGGCGGCCGGCTGCACGACGAAGCGCCGCTGGCCGCGCTGCAGGTCGTGCGCTCCTCCGCCGGGACGTCGATGGCGGCCGGTCTGGCTCTGGAACGGGCCGCCTTCGTGGACCGGGTCCGCAGCCGGGCGGGGCGCAACCTGATGCGGATGTTCTTTCACCGCGACCGGCTGCGCAAGGAACGGTGGGGTATCTCGGCGGCGCCTCGGCCGGTCCGGCGGCCGGCGGTGCTGGGCGCCGGCACCATGGGCGCTGGCATCGCCTGGACGCTCAGCGACGCCGGCCTGCCGGTCGTCATGCGCGACGTCGATCAGGACCGGCTCGACCGCGGCCTGCAGGCGGCGCGATCCATGTACGACTACCCGCTGCGGCGCGGCCGCATGGCCGCCGCGGACGTGGAGGCACGGCTCGCCCGCATCGAGGCGACCCTGGACGCCGCGCCGCTGGCCGCCGCCGATCTGGCGATCGAGGCGGTGACCGAGGAGCCGGACCTGAAGAAGCGGGCGCTGCGGGAGCTGGAGGCGCACGTCGACCCCGACGCCATCATCGCCACCAACACGTCGTCGCTGCCGATCGACGACCTGGCGTCCGTGCTCCTGCGGCCCGAGCGGTTCGTGGCGCTCCACTTCTTCAATCCGGTCCACCGCATGCCGCTGGTGGAGATCGCCGGCACGGCCGGCACCGCCGACGCGGTGCTGGCCACGGCCGTAAAGCTGGCGCGCAGCCTGGGCAAGACGCCGATCGTGGTCGGCGGCCGGCCGGGGTTCGTCTCCAACCGCGTGCTGTTCCCGTACCTGCTGGAAGCGTTGCATCTGGCCGCCGAGATCGAGGACCCGGAGGCGCTCGACCGGCTGGCCGGCGGTTTCGGCCTGCCGATGGGTCCGTACCGGCTCATGGATGAGATCGGCCTCGACGTCACCGTGAAGATCGCCGATTCGCTGCTCCGTTCGTTCGGCGACCGCTACCGGTGTCCGGAGCCGGCGCGCGCATTGGTCGCGGCCGGGATGCTGGGCCGCAAGAGCGGCGCCGGGTTCTACCGGTACGGCGCCGGCCGCGTGGCCGGGCCCAATCCGCAGGCGGCATCGTTGCGGCCGGCCGGCGCGCGGCGCGCGGCGACCGGTGAAGACCTGCACCGCTGCCTGGCGCTGATGGTCAACGAGGCGAGCCGCTGCCTGCAGGAAGGGATCGTCAGCGAGCCGATGCCGCTCGACATGACGATGGTCCTGGGCACCGGATTCCCGCCCGACCGCGGCGGTATCCTGGCGCACGCCGATGACCACGGTCCGGCCCGGGTCGTCGCGGCGCTGGAAACGCTGCGCGAGCGGCACGGCGAGCGCTTCGCGCCGGCCGAGCGGCTGCGCCGGATGGCGGAATCCGGCGCACGCTTCTACGGCGACGCGCCGCCGGCGGAGACCCCATGAACGACGCTTCCTACAAGCGCCTGCTCAACCATCGGCGCATCATCAAGGCCCTGCTGCTCGGCTTCATCGCTCCCCGGCGCCCGGCCGGTTGGGCTGACGCGCTCGACTTCGACTCCCTGCGCGAAGACCCCACCGAGCACGTCGACGACGACCTGCGCCGGAGACTCGGCGACGTCGTCTGGTCCATCGACCGCCGCGGCGCCGACGGCCTCGTGCAGACCATGCACGTGCTGATCGAGCATCAGTCCTCGGTCGACTACTCCATGCCGTTGCGGTTCCTCAACTACACCAGCCTGCTCTACCAGCGGCTCTACCGCGACCGCAGATGGCGCAAGGGCCACACCGTCGACCCGGTGCTGCACGTCGTGCTCTACAACGGCGACGCCCCGTGGGACGCGCCGCGGTCGCTGGCGGAGTTGGTGCCGAGGTGGCAATACGACGGCGCCGAGCTTGATCTGAGCTATGACGTGGTCGATCTGGTGGCGGCGGAAGCGGATGATCTGCCGCGGCCGAATCTGATAAGCTGGGTGGCGGACGTGGAGCGCAGCCGGCGCGCTGCGGCGCTGGCGGAGCGGGTGCGGGAGTTGGGACAGTGGCTCGCTGCCGAGGACGAGCCGGAGCTGACGAGGAGCTTCGACCTGTGGCTCGGCGCCCTGGGCCGGAAGTGGGGCGTCAAGTTGCCGTCGATTCGCGACTACGAGGAGGCAAGCGCAGTGTTGTTGGAGAAGATCGATCGCTGGGAAGCCGAAATCCTGGAACGAGGCGTCCAGGAAGGCCGTCAGGAGGGTCGGCAGGAAGGCCGCCAGGAAGGCCGTCAGGAGGGTCGGCAGGAAGGCCGCCAGGAAGGCCGGTTGGAAACCATCGAAGGGTTCCTGCAAGCCGGAGTCGGGTGGCCGGTGATCCAATCCGCCACCGGCATCGACGAGCAGACCTACCGCAGCCTCAAACGCGACTCCGCCAACGGCACGGAGACGGCCGCGCCGCGCTAATCTCCTGCCGGTCCGGGCACGTCCAGACCGGCTTGAGAAAGGGGTGGTCACCCTCAGTAACTTGAAGCAGCCTCCGCCGCACGCCGGTCTGGGACACTACGATACGAATCATGGGCCGGAGCGTGCGGGCCGCACTCATGCGTAGGGATCGGCGGCGTCGCGCAGGCCGTCGCCGAGGAAGTTGTAGAGCAGCACCGTCAGCACCACGAAGATGCAGGGGATGAGCAGCCACGGCTGACTCGCCACCGCCTGGAAGTTCTGCGCGTCCTGCAGCAACGTGCCCCAACTCACCGCCGGCGGCTGGATGCCGAGTCCCAGAAAGCTCAGCGCGGTTTCGCCCAGGATCATCGCCGGAATCGCCAGCGTCAGCGACACGATGATGTAGCTCAGGAACGACGGCAGCAGGTGCCCGAAGATGATGGTCCGTTCGGTCGCCGCCGACACCACCGCGGCCATCACGAAGTCCTCCTCCCGCAGAGACAGGAAGCGGCCGCGCACCACGCGCGCGAGTTGCGTCCAGCCGACCAGCGACAGGATCAGCGTGATGGCGAAGTAGGTGGTGAGCACGCTCCACTGCCGGGGTACCGCCGCGGCCAGCCCCATCCACAGCGGGATGGTGGGAATCGACGACAGCAGGTCGACCAGCCGCATCACCACCCGATCCGCGATGCCGCCGAAGTAGCCGGCCAGTCCGCCCAGCAGCACTCCCAGTACGGTGCTTACCGACACCCCCACCAAGCCGATCGACAGGGAGATGCGGGCGGCGTGGAGCACCCGCGAAAACAGATCGCGCCCCAGCCGGTCGGTACCGAACAGAAACAGCGGCGCCCCTGCTTCGGCTTCTGCATCCGGGACGAACAGATGCGCGCGGGTCTTGAACAGCCCCAGAAAGCGGTACTCCTCGCCGGCGCCGAAGAACCGGATCGGGTAGCGCCGCTCGCGGTCGAGCTCGTATATCTTGCGCATCGTGTACGGGTGGCGCTCCTGGCGCAGGCCGTACACATACGCCCCGCCGGCGCCGTCCAGCCGGATCAGGTTCGGCGGCGCGTTCAAGTAATCGGGAAAGCGCGTGGTCACCCCGTACGGGGCGACGAAATCCGCGAACAACGCCGCCCCGTACATGAGCGCCAGGGCGGGACCCGCCACCAGCGCCAGCCGGTGGCGGCGAAACTTCCACCACATCATGCGCCACTGCGACGCGACGTAGTAGCGGTCGTCGGCGGCCGCGCGCGCCCGCGTGCTCACGACTCGAGGCGATCGAACCGGATGCGGGGATCGACCCAGGCCAGCACGATGTCCGAGATGAGGTTGCCGACCAGCACCAGGACGCTGAGGATCATCACGAAGCTGCCCGCCAGGTACATGTCCTGCGCCTGCAGCGCGCCCAGCAACACCGGCCCGGTCGTCGGCAGATTGAGCACGATCGAGGTGATGGTCGCGCCGGAGATGATCGCCGGCAGCAGCCAGCCGATGCCGCTGATGATCGGGTTGACGGCAAGCCGCACCGGATACTTGAACAACAGCCGCCCTTCGCCGATCCCCTTGGCGCGCGCGGTCACCACGTACTGCTTGCGCAACTCGTCCAGCAAGGTGCCGCGCATGACGCGGATCAACCCCGCCATCCCCGCGGTCCCCACCACCAGGACCGGCGCCCAGAGCCGTTGCAGCATGCTCCACACCCGCGCCAGACTCCACGGCGCGTCGACGTACTCGGGCGCGAACAGCCCGGTAATGGCGACGCCGAAGTACCGGAACGCGATCCACAGGAGCACCAGCGCGAGCAGGAAGTTCGGGATCGCCAGCCCCACGAATCCCCAGAAGGTCCAGAAGTAATCGAAGAAGGAATACTGCCGCACCGCCGAATAGACGCCGATCGGCACCGCCGTCAGGTAGGTGAAGACCAGGGTCGAGATGGTCACCACCAGCGTCAGTCCGATGCGCTCGCCGATCACGGCGGACACCGGCCGGTCATGGGCGAAGGACCAGCCGAGGTTGCCGCGCAGGACGATGTTGCGCAGCCACAGCAGGTACCGCGTATGGATCGGCTCATCCAGGCCGTAGTAGGCGGCCAGATTCGCCACCTGCTCGTCGGTGACCCGGTTCCCCTGGATCTCCAACTGCAGCATGTACGAGCTGAGATAATCTCCCGGCGGGAGCTCGATGATCGCAAAGCTCACCGCCGAGATCAGGAACAGGAGCGGCACGAAGGCCGCCACCCGGCGCGCGATGTATTCAAGCATGGGCTCCCGCCGGGCGCTCAGCCCCGGAAGGCATGTGCAGGTTCGGCGCGGTCAGCTCCCGTAATAGAGCTGCTCCGCGCTGTAGATCACCCACTGCGCCACGCCCTCGGTGAACACGTTGCGCAGTTGCCGGTTGACGATCAGCACGGTAGCCGGGTTGTAGGTCACGTTGATCTGCGGGATGGTATCGAAGAACGTCTGCCGGTAGCGGTCGACGACCTCCTGGTCCCACGGGATTCCCGGACCGATCCCAAGGCCCAGGTCGTACAGCTCCTGGAACCAGACCGGCGGCTCCTCGCCCTGCTCGCCGCCCGACCTGTACCACTGCCGCCACGGCGGAATGTGGTTGATCAGATGGTCCTTGGCATGGCCGAAGGCATGCAGCGTGGTCGCCTCGTTCCACAGCGTATCGATCTGGTACTGGTTGGCGTTGCGGCGCTCGATGAACAGGCCGATCTCCACCACATCCAGGGTGGTATACAGCCCCAGCGCGCGGTAATGCTCGACGATCAGCTCGTTGGCCGGCACCGTATCCGGCAGGTGCGCGGTCACCTCCAGAGCGATCTCGAAGCGCGACCCGTCGGGCGCCAGACGCCAACCGTCGGCGTCGCGCTCGTCCAGGCCGACCGCATCGAGCAGCCGATTCGCCTCATCGGGATCGTAGTCAGCGGGGATCCACTCCGGCGGCGACGCGAAGCCGTAGTACACGGCGTCGATGATCTCGTCGCGGTCGATCGCCAGGTTCAGCGCCTGGCGGAAGCGCAGGTCGCCGGCCAGCTGGCGCCACGTCGGGTCCTCGTAGCCGAAGTTGAAGGCGTGCACCACCGGGTTGTAGGCGACCCCGGAGGTGAGCGCCCGGTACCCCTTGTCCTCGTTTTCGCGGTAGAGCGGCAGGGACGATATCTTCGCCAGCTCGTCGGCCAGGTCGACCTCCCCGGCGATGATCTTGAGGCTGGCGCCCTCCGGACCCTCCACCTTGGTGCTGACGATGCGGTCGATGTAGGGAAGCTGATTGCCGGCGGCGTCGACCTTGAAGTAGTAGGGGTTGCGCTCGAACACGGTCTGCGTCGGCGAGGTGCCGGTCACCACCCACGGATGCAGCACGGGAATGTCGACCACGTCCGGGGTCTTCGCTTCCCAGGGCGTGAGCATCTTGATCTGGAACAGGCGCGGCCACTCGTCGGCCAGCAGATCGGCGGCCGCGACCTTGGCCGCCAACTCCTCGGCGTCGGCGAAGTTGGCGTGGAACTGGGACAGGTAGTGTCGGGGCTGCAGGAAGCCGGTGTAGTCCATCCACGGCTTGTCGATCTCATCCAGGAAACCGGGCGTCGGCTCCGAGAAGGTGATGCGATACGAGTAGTCGTCGATCACTTCCAGGTCGTAGACGTCCCCGGTGGGGCGCAGCCCGGAGCGGTACTGCCAGCCGACGTTGGGGGTGAGCTGCTCGTTGAGCAGGATCTCCTCGTAATGGAACGACACGTCCGCCGTGGTCAGCGGTTCGCCGTCCGACCAGCGCATGCCGCGGCGCAACTGAAAGGTGAACGTGGTGCCGTCCGGACTGATCTCGTAGCTCTCGTAGATGTTGCCGGTCAGCGGATGCCCCATGCTGATCCAGCCCGGCCGCGCCAGCAGCGTCTCGATCGTCATGAAGTACATCTCCGGCGCGAAGTTGGGCGCCAGGTTGATCAGCCGCACGTCGCCGCCGTAGGCGCCGATCTCCAGCTCGTCGAGCATGCCGTCGGGAGCGGCGCTCCGTTCCAGCGTCAGCACCAGCGGGTTC
The DNA here is from genome assembly GCA_965203515.1 of Spirochaetia bacterium. Lineage (GTDB taxonomy): Bacteria > Spirochaetota > Spirochaetia > SZUA-6 > Bin103 > CATQHW01. The sequence goes on along the minus strand of OZ241907.1, from coordinate 291,934 downwards.
TCCGGGAGCCGCTCGTTCACCGGGGGCAGTTCGCCGGCGGCCACGCGCGCCGCCAGCATCGGCGCTTCCTGATAGCCTCCGGCGCCGGTAACGGCGCTCATGGGGGCGGCGCCTTCGGACTCTTCCTGGCCGGTCGCCACGGCCAGGACGCTGCCCGCCAGGAGCAGCGCGCATGTCATCAAGACTCGATTCACCGTGTTCCTCCGTCTCTCGGTCGGTCTTCGGTCGATGCGGCCGAGTATAGCCGGCTCCGGCTGCGGCCACAATCGGCGGGGCAGCGGTTACCTCAAGCGTTACCCGGTGAGCGGCACCCGGATGCGCCCGCCGGCGCCGGGACCGAAGTCGGCGGAGGCTTCCGCTACGGGACGGCCGCCGGCATCGAGCACCCGGGCCGTGTAGCGGGCGGCGGCCGGCACCATGTTCCGCGCCTCGATGACGACGGCGCCGCCGGAGCGCCACGCGCGCACCCGATCGACCGTCTCCAGGGCGCCGACCCAGTCCCGTTGCGGCGCATCGCCCAGCCGGCAGGTCACGCCTCCGTAGCGGGCCAGGATCGGATCCACGTCCAATCCCTCGGCCAGCATGTACATGCTCAGGATCGCCCCGTACTTGGTAGTCCAGTTGCCCCGGTAGGGCCAGGCCGGGAGCACGTCTTCCGTACCGCCGCCCAGGCAGTCGGCGTCGAACCGGGTATCGGGATTGAACGCATGCTGCGCCGGTACCCGCGCTTCCGACTGATAGTGCGCGTTGAGCCAGCGCCGCTTCTCTTCCGTCAGCGAGCTCTGCACCCCTTGATGCAGCAGCGCCCGGGCGCGCTCGAACCACTCCGGGTCGGCGGTGCGCCGCCACAGCCGCATCAGCTCCGCGGCGCCCTGGGCGTATACCAGATTGTTGGTGGAGTACTTGACGTCGACGGTGGTGCCGCCGACCGTCCGGTAGTCCCAACGGCCCAGCGGCAGGTGCTCCAGGCCGTCGGTGCGGACGTTGTAGTGGTACTGCCAGCTCCCGAACCAGCTCGCCGCCACTTCCGCGGCGGCCAGCCAGCGCCGGTCGCCGGTGGCGGCGTACAGATCGTTGTGGGCGGCCAGCAGCGCGTGGCCCTGGCGCTTGTCGATGTTGTAGAAATCCATCTCGGAGCCGGCGAAGACCGCGAAGCGCTCCATCACCTGCAGCGCCAGCTCGCCCAGCCGCACGGCGTAGTCCAGATAGCGCTGCTCGTCGAAATGGCGAGCGGCCCGCACGTACGCCCAGATCAGATAGATGAAGTTGGTGGCGCCGCGCTCGCTGGGCTTGAGGAAGCGGATGTCCGCCGCGCGGGTCTGACGGTCGGTCCAGCGCGAGCGCTCCCAGTAGAGGAGCTGGATGCGCCGCGCGGCCGGCTTGCCGGTGGCGCCGTCGATGCGCCCCGGTACGTCGGCGTCGGGAAACAGCTCCATGATCCGGTCGAGGGAGCCGCGCACCGCCGGCAGCCAGCTCCGCGGCGGCTCGCTCCCGTGCCGCTGGAACCGCTCGGCGCAGCGCAGATACCAGTACAGCCCCTCGCCCAGCGGCCCCACGTCGATGCGGCCGGGGTCGTAGTAGGTGCCGAAGGCGTCGACGATCCCGGCGTGGTCCTCATGGTAAGTGGGATAGAGGATGCCGAGCGGCGAAATGCCGTGCTCGGCGAAGAAGTCGAGCGTGTCGACGGCGACCCGCACCGCGCCGCCGTCGTCGTGGCGCAGGCCGTGATCGAGCGCCGCATGGGCCGCCAGACCGGCCATGCCGGACCAGGAGAAGCCGACGAAGCGATGGAAGTATTCCTTGGGCAGGAACCGCCCGTCGCCGGGCGGCGCATCGCCGTACACCCAGCGGCCGACGTAGAAGACGCGGTAGGTCCGCCCGCCGCGCGTGATCTCCTGCATCAGCCCGCGGTCGTCGAGCATGGTCCGCAGGCGCAGCTCGCAGTCGGCGCGCAGGGTGTGCGGCGGGTTGGTGGGGGAGTCGGGATAGAGCTGGCGCCACGCCGCCGAGAGCGCGCCGCAGTAGCCGGGTCGGTAGACGGCGCCGCGGCGGCGGGCGGCGGCGTACAGATAGAGCGTCTTGGCGTACCGGGCGCCGTCCTCCAGGGTGAGCCGTTCGTCGCTGTCCAGCAGCAGCCGGCGTCCGAACACGGCCGACTCCGGTATCTGATGGACCGCCTCGTACCGGCCCGACTCGGGGTCGACCTGCAACCGCACGCTGGCAGCCGGGTCGGCGGCGCGACGCTGCGGCGCCGCCCAGCCGGCGCAGACCCGCTCCGCGTCCTCGACGCTGAAGCCGGCGGGGACCGTGGAGGCCGCCTCGGGAAAGTCCTCGCCCAGGTAGTGGCACGCCTCGGCGGTGGGGTTGCCGTCGTACAGGAGCCCGGGGTGCAGGGTATGGCGCGCATGCGCGGCGGTGATCGGCAAGCGGCTGGTGAGCAGCAGCTTGACCCCGCTCAGCGCCGTCCCCCGGTAGCGCCAGGTGACCGACACGCGCCACAGGTCGGCGGCGCATGGCGCGACCGCGGCGTCGCAGTAGAGCGAGCCGACCACCCCGCCCCGGCTGCGGTCGCGTATCTCGAAGATACCGCCGGCGCCGCCGGCGCCCTGCGCGGCGGTCACGGTGAACCGTTCCGGCAACAGCGTCTCGAAGTCGAAGTTGCGCGCGCGGTCTCCCGCTTCGTCGACGCGCCGCGGGCTGGGGGCGCCGTCGGTCTGGCGGATGTCGTCGACCAGGATGAAGCCCCAGTCATCCTCCGGATAGCGGGGCGCGGCGTGCCACCCCCACGGTTCCACGGGAGCGTAGTCGAGTATCTGCAGGTACGCCTGCCGGCCGCGGAACTCCGCCACGTCCCAGCCGCGCCGCACCAGATCCAGGTTGCGTTCGCCGGTGGCGGACCGCACCCGTTCCCAGCCGGCGGCGCCGTTCACGTACAGGTTCAGGCAGGTGACGTCCGCGAAGTCGCCGCCGCCGATCAGAAAGTCGATGCCGGCGCCGGCGATGGTGAATACCTCCGACTGCAGCTCGCCGATCAGGGTGCCCAGATTGCGGTTCTTGCTGTTCACTAGGCGCCGGCCCTGAAAGCCGGTCACCGGTCCCTGGCCGGGGAAGGCGCCGAGCGCCGGCTGCATGCCGAACGCCGTTCCGTTGGGCCGCACCTGGCCGGTGTCGTGGACGTTGAACGGGACCGAGCGCGGATCCCAGGCGCCGGCCACGGGATGCCACCCCTGGTAGCGGTTCTGGCGGATATCGATGCCGGCGGTCAGTTCGACGGCGGCGGCCGCCGGCCCGACCGGCCAGCGCAGCGCGGCGCCCGCGGTCACCGGCCCTCCGTGTGCGGCGTGTCCGGCGCGCCCGCCGGGGAGGCGGGCAGCGAGATGGTGAGCGGCGCGCCGGGGGTTACCAGGAGCCGGTCGGGAAAGGTGAGCGTTGCGCCGTCCCGGCGGAAGACGGCCCGCGCAGCTCCGACCCGCACGCCGATCGCCGAGCCGCCGGCGACTTCGCCGAGGCGGCTGGAGCTGAAGCTGGCAAGCGGCAGGTCCCCCGACTCGACCTGCAGCCGGATTTCCGCCGCGTCCAGCGTGCAGGTGCCCCAGCCCGAACCGAGGCTCCAGAACGCCGTGAACGGCGTGTCCGTCACCTTGGGACTGAACCCGACGTGGCCGCGCACGGCGTCGAACTCGAAGCCCGAGTATGCCAGCAGCAGGGCGAACGCGGCCATCGAACGGGCGTAATTGCTGCCGCACTCGATCTCGTTCCAGGGATTGCGCCGGCTGCCGTCGTAGCGGTCGCGCACCGCCTTCACCAGCTCCACGCCCTCCGCGAGCATCCCCTCCTGAATCATGTGGCCGGCGGCCTGATACTCGAATCCGTGCATGGTCTCCTGCGCGTAGGTGATCGGCACCACCGGCCTGCCGCGCGGATAGGAGCAGATGATGGCGCCGGCCTCGTCATCGACCGCGTACAGCCGCGCCGGGTTGAAGTGCTCCCGGAACGAGCGCTTGAAGTTGTAGCGGAAGATGGCCGCCAGCGCGGATCGGGTCCGGTCGCGGTCGAATATCTCGCCGAGTCCGCAGATGTTGGCGTGCCACTGCGCCAGCACCTGATCTATCCCGCACCCCTCGCCGACCTGATACTTGATCTGGCCGTGCTCGGCGTCCCAGTAGTTCCACGCCTCGCTGCGCCCGCCTCGGTAGCTCTCCTTCGAGCCGCTGGTCGCATACGCCTGCAGGATGGCGCGATCGGCCAGCTCGATCCGCTGCTGGTAGTACTCGCCGTTGAACAGGTTGCGGTCGGTCCAGTCCTTGCCGCGCGCGAACAGCGCTCGATACTCCGCGGCGGTGTCGGGCTCGCCGAAGTGGTCGGCCATCTCGGCCCCCGCCGCCAGCGCAGCCAGGTAGAAGCCGGTGAGCCAGGAGTTGGGGCCGAACAGCTCCATGTCCAGCGTGTGGTGCTGGCGCCCTTCCAGAACGCCGTCGCGGTCGGCGTCCCAGCGGTCGGGGTTGCTCTCCGCCCAGGCGAAGGAGATGTTCCGCTTGATCGTCTCCCAGTGGCCGCGCAGCCACTCGGAATCGCCGCTGATCTTCCAGTCGCGGTACGCCTTGATCACGCCGCCGAACTGGCCGTCCGCGCAGGGCCGGAATCGCAGCCGCTCGCGCCCCAACGGGAGCTGCAGGCGAAACGTCATGCCGCCGTCGGGGCCGGCGTTGTAGCGGAAGTCGGCGTCGCGCATCGACCGCTCCAGGTCCGGGAACAGGAACGGCAGCGCGTACGCGTAGTTCCAGACGTGCGTGCAGCTCCCTTCGCAGCAGCCCTGGTCGATGCGCACCCCCTCGAACCCGTAGAACGTGCCGTCCTCCAGCCGCAGCACGGTCGGGCTCTTGAGCACCGACAGGGTGGCGGCGGCGGCGTCGAGGACCGCCAGCGGAGCGCTGCCGGCATACAGCGCGTCGCGGAACGCCAGGGTATCGCCCCGCAGCCGTTCCCACTCCCGCAGGCAGTAGCCGGCGCTGGCCGCCGAGTCGGCGAACCGCGTCGCGTAGTGGTTGCGCCACTCCGCGGCGTCGATCGACGGCGCCGGCTCGCTCCGCTGTTCGTGCTCGACTCCCACCGGGTGCCAGTAGTTGACGCAGTTGGGGTAGCTCCAGGTCAGGACGAAGCGCACGACGCGGGTCTGTCCCGATGGCACGCGGACCCGTGCCGCCAGCACGCCGGTGTCGTCCTTGCCGAAGCCGCCCCCGGCGGCTTGGTTCGGCTCCGGGTAGCTGCGGTTCTCCAAGCCGCCCGGCGCGGTGAAGTCGTGCCAGTAGACGGTGAGGTCGTCGAACCACATGCCGCGAAACCAGTACTCCTGGTAGCTGACGTCGCCGCAGTCGGTGGCGATGGTAAGGTCGCCGTGGCGCGGATGATCGGCGGCGATGCCGCTGGCGCCCAGGGTGAGAAGCCGGACCCGGCCGTCAAGGCGGGCGCGGTTGACCGGAGCGCCGGGACCGGCGCCGGCGGGGTTGGTGACCGCCAGCGCCGCGGTGTAGTCTAGGTCGCCGCCGCCGGGATTGGCCACCTGCAGCTCGAAGCAGGCGGCCGGAATGCTGGAATCGTCGGCGTTGCCCGGAATGAAGGGGTTGAAGGCGCGCAGCAGGACGGCGCCCGGAAATCGCTCATCGGCGAAGGAGAGCGTCGCCACGGGAAAGGTGCCCTCGAACTCGACCTGCCTGAAATGGGGCAGTCCGCCCAGGGAGGCGCGCATCGGGCCGAATCCGAAGCTGTTCAGCCACGTCGTGCGCATGCTGCCGGAGAGCGGTCCGGTGAGGTCGCCGTGCAGCACGCGTGCGTCGACCACCTCGCCGCCGCGCTCCGCCTTGACGGCGAAGTGGCTGAAGCCGTTCACGCTGCCCTTGTTCGGGCGGTTGAATATCTCCCAGTCGATCAGCCGGCCGTTGCCGGCCAGGCCGATGCAGCCGGAGCCGATCCCGCCGAGGGGAAACGAAATCTCATCGAGTTGCGCGCCGCGGTACGTGAAGTGGGCGCGGACCGGTTCGCTCAGTCGGTGATTGGCCATCTCCTGCGTCTTCGCGTCGTACCGTAGCAGAAATCGACGCCTCGTGAGGCGCAGTCGAGCCGTCCGGCTCGGGGTCGAGCTTGAGGTCCACGTCCACCGTAGTGAGAGCGGCTTCCCAAGCGCCGAGCGGACCGCCGACGACCCGCCAGGCATGCAGGAGGCTCGCGGACTTGCCGCGGGAGCGGCATTCCGGCAGACTTCCGCCTCAAGCATGCCTGCCGAACGCGCCGTGCTCACGACCGCCTGCCGCACCCCGATCGGCGCGCTGGGCGGCGCGCTGGCGGCGGTGCCGGCCCCGCGGCTGGGGGCGGCGGCGATCGGCGAGGCGGTGCGCCGCGCCGGCTTGGCCCCGCAGGACGTGGACGAGGTCTTCATGGGCCAAGTCCTCACCGCCGGTGCGGGTCAGGCGCCCGCGCGGCAGGCCGCGATCGGCGCCGGGCTGCCCGATTCCGTTCCCTGCACGACGGTCAACAAGGTGTGCGGGTCGGGACTGCAGGCGGTGATCCTGGCCGCGCGGGCCGTGCTTGCCGGCGATGCGGGCATCGCCGTGGCCGGCGGCATGGAGAGCATGTCCAACGCGCCCTACCTGCTTTCGGGCGCCCGCCGCGGCTTCCGCTACGGACACCGGCAGGTCGCCGACAGCATGATCGTCGACGGGCTGTGGGACGTGTACAACGACTTTCACATGGGGGACGCGGCCGAGTCGATCGCGCGCGAGTACCGAATCGACCGCGCGGCGCAGGACGCCTACGCCGAGCGCTCGTACCGCCGCGCGCTCGGCGCGCAGCGCGACGGACGCTGGGACGCGGAGATCGTCCCGGTCACGGTCGACGACGGCCGCCCGCCGGTGACGACCGACGAGGAGCCGGGCCGCGCCGACTTCGACCGGATCGCCCTGCTGCGGCCGGCCTTTTCCGCCGACGGGACGATCACGGCGGCCAACGCATCGTCGCTCAACGACGGCGCCGCCGCGTGCGTGGTGATGACCGAACGCCGCGCGGCCGATCTGGGTATCACGCCGCTGGCGGCGCTGGTCGCCCACGGCAGCGTCGCCGCCGCGCCCGCGCGGTTCCTGGTGGCGCCGGCTCTGGTAGTGCCCGCCATGCTCGATCGGGCCGGCCTGGCGATCGACGACATCGACCGGTTCGAAATCAACGAGGCGTTCGCCGCCGGCAACCTGGCGGTGGAGCGCGACCTGGGCATCGACGGCGAGCGGACCAACGTCGACGGCGGCGCGGTGGCGCTTGGCCATCCGATCGGCGCCAGCGGCGCGCGCATCCTCACCACCCTGCTCCATTCCCTGGCCGCGCTGCCGAGCGGGCGCACCGTGCGCGGCGTCGCGGCGCTGTGCATCGGCGGCGGTGAGGCATGCGGCGTGGTCGTCGAGCGGGACGCGTCATGATCGAGTTGTCGGGTAGCGAGCGCTTCGACGAACCGGTCGTGGAGGTGTGGCGGCGGCTGTCCGATCTGTCCTTCCTGGCAGAGGCGATTCCCGGCATGTCTTCGGCTGCCCGCACCACCGACGACCGTCTGACCTGCAAGGTAAAGCCGGCGCTGTCGTTTCTGACCGGCTCGCTGTCGACCACGATCGACGTGCGAACACGTGCGGAGCCGCGTCTGGTGCTTGGCGTCCGCAGCAAGGGGATCGGATCGACGGCCGCGGTCACCGCCACCTTCGACCTGCGCGAGGCCGGCGGCGGCGCCGCGGTCGACTGGACCGCGACCGTGGACGAGCTGGGCGGGCTGCTCAAGCCGGTCGGCGCCGGCCTGATCGAGGCGTCCGCCGGCAAGGTGATCGCCAGCGCCTGGCAGGGCTTTCGGGAGCGACTCGCTTCGCAACATCGGCAGCGGGGCTGAACCGAATCGGCGCCTGACGTGGAGTTGTCCCGGTTTGACGGACGGGTAACCTCTGAGGTGCATGGGCCGCGCCTGCCTCGTGGGTAGGTTACACGAGGCCAGCACGCTGTCAAGCGGGTGCCGGGACGCCGCGTCCTCGGCGCGACGCCGCGTCCTCGGTGCCGAAGTTGCGTCGCAATGGCCGCGCTGTCACGTGGCCGGGTCGCGCCTCAGCGGTACGCCTCGTACTCCTTGCCGAGCACGCCGGCCGCTACCTTGAGCTTGAGTATCTCGTCGGTCCCCTCGTAGATCCGGCAGACGCGCACGTCCTTCCAGTGGCGGCCGGGGCGGAACAACTCGGAGTACCCGCGACCGCCGAACACCTGCACGGCGCTGTCGGCGGCACGGAACGCCGCATCGGAGGCGAACAGCTTGGCTTCCGCCACCAGCAGGTCGGCCCGCGCCGCCAGGACCTCGTCGCCCGGCCGGTCGCCGGCCGCCTGCTTCGCGTCCGCGGCGGTGTGGATCAGGCTCTCGCTGGCCTGCCGGGCCAGCTCGATCGCGGCGATGTGCTCCTGCACCAACTGGTGGCGCGCGATCTGCTTGCCGTGCTGCCAGCGCTCCTTGGCGTAGCGGCACGTCTCTTCCAGACAGTCCTCGATCACGCCCAGGCAGCCGGCGGCGACGCTCAGCCGACCGGCGCGCAGCGTCTGCAGGGCGATCGTCAATCCCTGCCCCTCGGCGCCGAGCAGGTTGTCGACCGGCACCGGATAGTCGGTCAGCTCGAACATGGAGGTGTCGCTGGTCGGAAGCCCCACCTTGGCGGTCATCATCTCGCGCTCGATGCCCTTCTCGCCGGTCTCGACCATGAAGGCGCTGAACCGCCGGGCCCGGTCGCCGGCCGAATCGTCGCCCGCCTCCGGATAGGCGAAGACGACGATCAGGTCGGCGATGCTGCCGTTGGAGATCAGGTACTTCACCCCGTTGAGGAGAAACCGGTCGCCGTCGCGGCGATAGGTCATCCGCAACTCGCGCGGATTGGACCCGGCCTCGGGCTCGGTCAGCCCGAACGCCGTGATCGTGCGGCCCGCGGCGGTGTCCGGCAGCACGCGCCGCCGCTGCTCTTCGGTTCCCCATTCCAGCACCGTCGTCTGGCCGATCGAGCAGTGGCCGGAGAACAGCGTGCGCAGGCCGGTGCCCTCGCGGCCGATGCGCGCCAAGGCATCGACGTAGGTACGCGCGTCGGCGCCTCGACCGCCGTAGACGGCCGGAACGTTGAGACCGAGGATGTCGTGCTTGCGCGCAAGCTCGACCGCCCGGTCGTTGAATCGGTGTTCCAGGTAGCAGAGGTCCTCGACCGGACGGACCTCCCGGCAGAACGCATCGACGTCGGCGAGCAGCTTGTCGCGGGAGTCGGTATCCATCATCGCTCCGATACGAAAGGGTGCGCCGTCCTCAGCACCGCGGCCAGGTCGGCGGCAAGCCGCTCGATCTCCTCCGCGGTGTGCGCGGTGCTCAGAAACAGCACCTCATAGGCTGACGGCGGCAGGTAGTGGCCACGCTCCAGCAGCGGCCGGTGCACGGCGCCGAATCGGGCGACCGCCGCCGGCTCGATGCCGTCGGCTCGCCGGGGCAGCTCGCCGGCCGCGAGGTACAGCCAGAAGATCGAGCCGCATCGCCGCATCCGCACGTCACCGCGGCCGATCCGCCCGATCGCGGCCTGCAGCCGGGCGCCGAGCCGCTCCAACCGCTCGTAGGGCGGGTCGTCACGCAATGAACGCAGCGCCGCGATCCCGGCCGCCATCGACAGCGGATTGCCGCTCAGCGTGCCGGCCTGATAGACCGCCCCGTCCGGGGCGAGCAGATCCATCAGCTCCGCCGGCCCCACCACCGCGCCCAGCGGCATGCCGCCGCCGATCACCTTGCCCAGGGTGATCAGATCGGCGTCGATCCCCACCGCTCCGCCGTAGCCGCCGTAGCGCAGACGGAAGCCGCTGATCACCTCATCCAGAATCAGCAGCGCGCCGGCCCGCCGCGTCAGCGCCGCGACCGAGCGCAGCCAGTCGGGCCGCTGCGCCAGCAGGCCGTTGTTGGCCGGCAGCGGTTCCAGCACCACCGCGGCGATTCGACTTCCCAGCTCGGCAAAGACGTCCCGGATCGCCGCGTCGTCGTCGAACGGCGCCACCACCGTGGTCGCGGCGACCGCCCGCGGCACGCCGGCCGAGTCCGCGATCGCGTGCGTCGCCAACCCGGAACCGGCCTTGACCAACATGCCGTCCGCATGGCCGTGGTAGCCGCCGTCGAACTTGACGATCAGGTCCCTGCCGGTCGCCGCGCGAGCGATGCGCACCGCAGTCATGACCGCCTCGGTCCCGGAGCTCACCGCGCGCAGACGCCGCCGGCCGGGAAAGGCGGCCAGCACCAGCTCGGCCAGCTCCAGCTCGCGCTCGTGACAGGCGCCGAACGACAGCCCGTCCGCGGCGGCGCGGCGCACCGCCTCCACCACCGGCTGCGGGGCGTGGCCGTGGATCAGCGGCCCCCACGACAGGCAGTAATCGGTGTACTCGTTGCCGTCCAGATCGGCGCAACGGCTGCCGCGCCCGCTACGGATGAAGACCGGCTCCCCGCCAACCCGGCGAAACGCCCGCACCGGGCTGTTCACGCCGCCCGGCAGCACCTCGCGCGCCCGTGCGCCGGCTGCGCGGCTCCGCATCAGATCCACGTGAACTCCACCGGTATGGGTCAGGCGCGGGACGGATCGCACTGCGCATGGAGTGCGGGCCCGCGTTTCATGGACAGTATCACATCCGAGAATTACCTTCCCGACGTTGAGGTGTGTTGAGATGAGACCGGGATACGCGATCCGGCGCGCGCTGTGCGCGGTCGTCATACTGGCCGCGGCCGCCCCTGCGGCGCTGGGGGATGGCGAAGCGCTGCCGTTCGATCCGGCGGTCCGTCGGGGCACCCTGAGCAACGGCCTGGTCTACTACGTGCGGCGCAACGTCGAACCGCAGAACCGGGCGCAGCTACGGCTGGCGGTACAAGCCGGGTCGACCGTGGAAGATGAGTCGCAGCGCGGGCTGGCCCACTTCGTCGAGCACATGGCGTTCAACGGCACCGCCCGTTTCGCCAAGCAGACGATCATCGATTACCTGGAATCGATCGGCAGCGGGTTCGGGCCCGATCTCAACGCGTACACCAGCTTCGACGAAACCGTCTATCGACTCGAGGTCCCCACCGATGACCCGGAGGTGCTGGAGACCGCGTTCCGGATCCTGAGCGACTGGGCCTACGCCATCGCCTTCGACCCCGGCGAAGTGGCGCAGGAGCGCGACGTGATCATGGAAGAGTGGCGATCCGGTCGCGGCGCCGACGCCCGCATCCTGGATCGGCAGATCCCGGTCCTGTTCGGCGATTCCCGCTACGCCGAGCGGCTGCCGATCGGCGTGCCGGAGGTGATCGCCGGCGCCACCGCGGAGCAGTTGCGCGCGTTCACCCGCGCCTGGTACCGGCCGGAGCTGATGGCGGTCGCCGCGGTGGGGGACTTCGACGAGGAGCGGATCGAGGACGCGATCCGACGCCACTTCGCGCCGCCGCCGCAGGGGGAGGCGGAGTACGAGCCGGCGTTGCGTTCCGACCCGCCGGTCGAGCGGCCCCGCTTTGCGATACCCGACCACCGGGAGGCGCGCATCAGCGTGGCCACCGACCCCGAAGCGAGCGGTGCCTCCCTGAGCCTGTACCGCAAGCTGCCGGCTGACACCGGGCAGGACGCCGCCGCGTACCGGCGCCTGGTGGTCGACGCGCTCTACGAAGAGATGATCAACGCACGGCTGGCCGAACGCCTGCACGTGGTCGATCCTCCGTACGTCGGCGCCGGCGCCGGACGCGGCCTACTGGCGGGGACCACCGGTACGCTGATCGCCAGAGCGTGGGTGAGCCAGGACGGCGTGGCGCGCGGGCTGGACGCGGTGCTGGAGGAACTGCGGCGGGCGCAACTCCACGGCTTTACCGCCACCGAGCTGGCACGGGCCAAAGCCAACCTGATGCGCGGTATCGAGAGCGCCTATGAGGAACGCGACCAGCGGCCGTCGGCGCGGCTGGCGGCCGAGTACCTGCGCCACTTCCTGGAAGGCGAGCTGGTGCCCGGCCTGCAGGTCGAGTATGAGCTGCACCGGCGGTTTCTGCCGGAGATCGACGCCGCGGAAGCGGACGCGGTGGCGGACCTGTGGGCCGAGCCCGGCAACGTGGTGCTGCTGGTGTCGGGGCCGGAGGGGATCGGCGCCGCGGCCGCCGAGGCTGCGGGCGTCGATCCGGATGACCCGGACACAGCGAACGCCGCCCTTGCCAGGGCGCTGCGCGATCAGCTGGCCGCCGCCCTCAGCCGCGACGTCGATCCCTACGTCGACCTGACCGGCGACGCGCCGTTGCTGACGAGCATGCCGGAGCCGGGCACGGTCGTCGGCGAACGGCGGCTGGAGGAGATCGACGCGGTGGAGTGGACGCTCTCCAACGGCGTCACCGTGATCGCCAAGCAGACCGACTTCCGCAACGACGAGGTGCTGATGGCCGCCATCAGCCCCGGCGGCGACTCGCTGGTGGCCGACGAGGACTACATTCCCGCGTTCACCGCGGCCGCGATCGCCGCCGGCAGCGGCGCCGGCGTCCACGACCAGGTCACGCTGGAAAAGCTGCTCGCCGGCAAGGAGGTTTCGATCTCGCCCGCTATCGGCGAGCTGTTCGAGACGCTGTACGGCAGCGCCTCGCCGCGCGACCTGGAGACGCTGTTTCAGCTCGTCACGCTGTACGCCACGGCGCCGCGCTTCGACCCGACCTACTTCGCGTCGTTCCGGTCGCGGTTGCGGAGCGACGTCGAGAACCGCGGCGCGTCGCCGCAGATCGTGTTCCGGGACCGGTTGCGCAGCATCCTGGCGCAGGACCACTTCCGCGCGCGACCGCTGACCCTGGAGGTACTCGACGAGCTCGACCTGGACCGCTCGCGGGCGGTCTACGAAGACCGCTTCGCCGACTTCGGAGACTTCACCTTCATCTTCACCGGCGCTTTCGACCGGCAGGAACTGCGGGACTTGAGCGCGGCCTACCTGGCGGCGCTCCCGGCCGCGGGACGCACGGAGCGGTGGCGCGACGTGGGCGTGGACCCGCCGCCGGGGGTGGTGGAGGAGACCGTGCGCCGCGGCGTGGAACCGCTCAGCACCACCTACCTGGTATTCGCCGGCGACATGGAGTGGAGCCGGACGGAAGCGCTCACGCTCCGGGTGTTGGGCGAGATGCTGCAGATGCGCCTGCGCGAGTCGATCCGCGAGGACCTCGGCGGCACCTACAGCTACGGCGCCATCGGCCGCGCACAGTCGCTGCCCGATCACGAATACGACGTGCGGATCGCCTTCGACAGCGACCCGGCGCGCGCCGACGAGCTGCTGGCCGCGGTATTCACCGAAGTGGCGTGGTTGCAGGCCGGCGGCGAGCAGCGTTACCTGGACACCGTCAAGGAGTTGCTGCGCTCCGACCGGGAGGAGCGGGAGCGCACCAACCGCTTCTGGCTCGACCAGATCCGCGGCGTCGTGGAGACCGGTGAGCCGTTCGCCGTGATCGGCGGCTTCGAGCAACGCCTCGACTCGGTCACCTTGGAGCAGGTCGCGGCCGCGGCGCGCCGCTATCTCCTCCCGGACCGCTACGTCCGCCTCGTCCTGCTCCCCGAAGAGCGTTGATCCGAGGGGTCAGGCGCCGGGAGTATGCGCGAACAGTTCCGGCTGGCGGCGGGACGACTGCGAATGATTCGCGTAGGTCTGCCAGTCGGGCGCGTAGTCCCGCGCCTGATCGCCCCACGCAAACCAGCCCGGTCTGGTGCCCCGCGCGAACAGCTCGATGAACGGCCCCGGACTACATGACTCGATGAGGTCGAACTGCTCATCGGGCTTTCTGCTGTGCTCTCGCTTTTGCGAGATGATCATGTTCTCCCGGCTCCGTCCCGGCGCCAGCGTCCGGCAGTTGCGGCCGCGGATTCCAAACAGGATGATCTCCGTGACGTTGCGGAAATAGAACCCGACTCCCCGCCGATCCGGACCGCCGTCCTTGCGCACCTTGTACCAGATCAGGTTGGTCTTGTAGGTGAACCCCCACCGTTCCATCGTGTCCAATCCATACGGCAACAGCGCATTCGGAACCCACAGATACAGATGCGCGCACTCCGTCACGATGTCCGCTACCGGCACCCTGGCTATGCTTTCGAACGACATCGTGGAGTAACGCGCCAACCGCCGGTGTTCGGGAGCGACCTTCCCGGTCCGATTCTGAAATTGCCACGGCGGATCGGCCAGCACGGTACCGAACCTCCGGTCGCCGACCGCGCTCAGCAAGTCATTCGAGACACTCACCATTCGTCCTCCACGTACAGCGATTTCATGATGCCGAATACCAGCAGCGGACAACCGGCACCGCACACGGGCCGAACGGAGTATACTCGTGCCATGCGCGACCGCTCCCTGCCGGAGACCGTCTTGGAACTGACCACGCCGCTGGCGGCGCCGCATTGGGCGCTGCTGCAGCGTCAACTGCTGGCGTCGCTGCCGGAGGCGATCGAGGCGTTCCACGCCCGGTACTTCGACGAGCGCGGCTACGTGCTGTGCCATCCGCGTTGGGGGGCGCTGGACGGCCCCGACGACGCGGCGGAGAACGTCACCGGCTGGACCGAGCTCTACGCGCTGGGCGGCCCGGAGCGGGTGCTGCAGCTCTACCGGCACGGCATCGAGGGCCACATGCGGCAGTACACGGAAGCGCGCACCGCCGAGTGCCCGCTGGCCCGCGACGGCATGTACTACCAGGAGTTCCCGACCAGCTTCGATTCCGTGCACAACGCCGAGGGCTTCCACGGGCTGTTCCAGCAGGGGCTGGCGGAGCCGTGGGACCCGACCTACCAGGCGCGCATGCGCCGCTACGCCGGCTTCTATCTGGGTGAGAACCCGGGCGCACCCAACTACGACCGGGAGCACCGGCTGATCCGCAGCGTCATGACCGGCAGCCGCGGCCCGGTGCTGCGCACCACCACCCCGGTCGATTGGGGAGGCGACCCGTTCGAATGCGAGGGGCGCTTCACGCCGCTGCGCTGGCATCGCACGTGGAACGACTACGTCGAGCACTTCACCCCCTATCGGGACGTGATCGGCGACACGCCGTGCAACCTGATCGTCTCCACGATCGTGCTGAACGCCTATCTGTGCACGGGCGAACGCGCGTACCGCGACTGGATCCTCGACTACGCCGATGCCTGGGTGGAGCGCACCGACCGGAACGGCGGCATCATCCCCAGCAACGTCGGGCTGGACGGCGCCATCGGCGGCGCCGGCGGTCGCTGGTGGGGAGCGGTGTACGGCTGGGACCACAAGGCGTTCTTTCGCTCCCTGGCGCCGTACGGCTTCGGCAACGCGCTGCTGGTCTCCGGCGATCAGCGCTACGTCGACGTGTGGCGCGGCGTGATCGACGCCGTAAACGCGCAGGCGAAGGAGATCGACGGCCGGCTGCAGTACCCGCAGAAGCACGGGGCCGACGGCTGGTACGAGTTCTCCCCGGAGCCCTACGATCACGGCGCGCTGGAGGTCTACTACTGGTCGATGCGGGAGCGCGACCGTGCGCCGGCGCGCCGCAAGAGCGGCTGGGCGGCCTATCTGTGCGGCGACGCGCCGGACTATCCGGTCCGAGCATTGCAGGGCGAGCTGGAGGCAACGCGCGAGCGGATGCGGCGCATGCGCGAGGACCGCACCACGCCGGATACGCGGCTGTCCGAGAGCCCGAACGGCATGAACCCGGGCGCCGGCATCTGGCGACTGGTGGAGCTGATGCTGGGCGGGCTGCCCTCCCGGCACATCGGCGCCGCGTGGCACACCCGCGTGCGCTATTTCGACCTGGACCGGGGCCGCGCCGGCATCCCGGAGGACGTGGCGTCGCTGGTCGATTCGATGAGCGACGACGAGGTGTCGGTCACGCTGGTCAACGTCAGCCCCGTGCGCCGCCACGCGCTGGTCATGCAGGCCGGCGCCTACGCCGAACACCGGTTCACCGCCGCGCACGTGAACGGCGCCGCCATCGCGTTGGACGAACCGGCCATCACCGTGAAGCTGGCGCCCGGTGCCGGCGCCCGGCTCACCATGAAGATGAAGCGCTACGCCAATCAGCCCACGCACGCCTTCCCCGGCATCGCACCGCTACCGCGTCAGCGCGCGAACCCGGGCGCGGTCAGGCCGGTCCGAAGTACCGGTTGAACTGCGCCGCGTAGTCCTCCCGAACGGGGCTGAAGACGTCGAGCGCCTTCACCGGGCCGTCCACCGGCCGCGCGCTGTGCGGGGTGTCCGGCGGGATGATGAACATGTCTCCCGGCTCGCAGACCCGGGACTCGTCGCCGATGGTGAGCTCCATGCGGCCTTCGATGAGCAGTCCCGCCTGTTCGTGCGGATGGCTGTGCGTAGGCACGCTGCTGCCGGCCTCCATTTCCAGGTAGGAGAGCATGATGCGCGTTCCGTAGGGGGTGCGCGCGCGCACTCCCGGCATCAGCTCGATCGATTCGTGGTCGTCGACCTTGATGAATGGCATGGTACGGGACGGTGGCATGCGAGTACGCTGCCGGTCACCCATGACCGGCGACCTGCCGTCAACCGATCACGCCGAAGGTCAGGCGCAGGAGCTGCTGGACGGCTACCGCAACGGCGCCGGCGCGGCGCGGCGGCGCTTCGCCCGGTCGCATCCCCGGTTCGATCGGCCCGTTGCGGACGCTACGCTCGGCGATGCCCGATTCGTGGTGGCGCGCGAGCACGGGTTCGACGACTGGCAGCGGTTCCGGGTGTCGGCGGAAGCGGCGGCGACCCCCGCCAACGACCGGGTGAGCGCCTTTCTGGACTGCGGTTGGGCGTGGGGAGACCGGCAGCGGGCGCAAGCCTTGCTGGCGATAGCGCCCGACGCGGCAGGGGCGGACCTGTACGCCGCGTGCGTGCTCGGCGCGGCGGATGAGGTGGCGGAGCGGCTTTCCCGGCGGCCGGATTTGGCCCGGCTCCCTGGTGGGCCGCGCCGGTGGCCGCCGCTGCTCTACGTATGCTGGTCCGGGTTTCTGGCATGGGATCCCCGGCGCTCCGAGGGGCTGCTGCGCACGGCGCGCCTGCTGCTGGACCACGGCGCCGACCCCAACTGCTTCTGGCATAATGCCGAGTACGACGCGAACGAAACCGCGTTGTACGGCGCCTGCGGCGTCGCCAACCACGCCGGCATGACGGAGCTGCTGCTGGAAGCCGGCGCCGACCCGAACGACGGTGAGTCGCTCTACCACGCCTGCGAGCACTTCGACACCGCCTGTCTGGAGTTGCTGTACGCCCACGGCGTCGATCGGGACGACCTCTCCTACAACCTCAAGCACGTGATCGACTACCGCTACGACGAAGGCGTCCGCTGGTTCCTGTCCCGCGGCGCGGATCCCGATCAGCGCCACCCCGCATCGGGAGAGACGGCGCTGCATTGGGCGGTGAAGCGCGGCTTCGGTCCCGCGGTCATCGAGCTGCTCCTGGACCATGGGGCCGACGTGCACGCCCGCACCGGCCGGCGGACGACCGCCTTTCCATCGATACGCGCCCGCACCGCGCACGACGTGGCGTTGCGCCTGGGGCAGACCGAGGTCGCCGGCCTGCTGGAGCGCCGCGGGGCGCGCCCTTCGGCACGGGACGCCGGTGACGAGTTGGTGGTGGCCTGCGCGCGCGGCGACGGCGAGCGCGCCGCCGCCATCCTGACCGCGCGGCCGCACGCGGTGGCGCGCCTGCATCGCCACGACAAGGCGCTGATAGCCACCGTGGCGCAGATGAACAACGCGGACGGCGTCCGCGTCATGGCCGAGGCAGGCTTCGACGTCGACGCCGCCAGTTGGATGGACGCCACGCCGCTGCACTGGGCGGCGTGCCGGGGCAATCCGGCCATGGCCGCGGCGCTGCTGGCGCATGGCGCGCGCCCGGATGGCGACGCGCCGGCGATGGCCGGCCCGCCGCTCGGTACGGCGATCCACCGGCAGTGGAACCCGGCCGGCGACTACGCCGCGGTGATTCGGCTGCTGCTGCAGGCCGGCTCCCCGGTGCCGGAGGGCGTCTACCCGACCGGCCAGCCGGCCATCGATGCACTGCTCGGCCGGCAGCCGTTCGCGCCGCTCTGAACGCCATGCGTCTGCGAGCGTTATAGCGTCTGCGCTCAGGTCAGCCCGACAGGCGGTCGTCGGAGCGTACGTCGAGCCGGTAGGCGCGCCAGTAGTAGCGCAGCGGATCGTCCTTGGCCCAGCCGGCGTAGATCTCGCCCCAGTCGATCCAGCGCATGTGCGGCAGCAGCGAGTGCTCGTGCACGGGCTGGCTGCGGGCCTGGTACCGGAAGTCGCACGACAGCCGGATCCGGTCGCGCGAGCGGTTGTCGCGCGCCTGATGGACCGTCAGGCTGTGAAACAGCAGCACGTCCCCGCACCGCATCGGGTTCCAGCGCCACTCCCCGTTGCCGACCGTCCGGACATCGGCCGTATCGAAGTAGATCGTGCCGTCCGGCACCTCGTACAGGCCGTTGCGGTGGGACCCCGGCAGCACCGCCAGGCCGCCAAGCCGTTCCGGGCAGTCGCCCAGCGGGAGCCAGGCGGTCCACACCTCCGGCGTCCCCTTGATCGGCCGGTGGTCCTGATGCGGCGCCGTCGTGATCGACGGCCGACCCGGAACGACCATCCGCACGATGTTGCGTGGATGCGCCAGCACCGGCTCTCCCAAGACGGTTTCCAGCGCGCCGATCAGCGCCGGGTGAACCGCCAGCGCGTGCATGGCGCGCAGGCGCAACAGGTCGTTGTAGCAGGCCCGGTATTCCGGCGTGGGATCGCTTTCGTGCAGAAAGGCGCTCTGCTCGGCGACGGCGTCACGGGCCGGCGTCCCGGCTCGCAGCAGGCCGTGGCGCGCGGCGACCGCCGCCACCTGTTCCCGGACGGCCAGCACCTCGTCCGCCGGCAGCAGCCCCGGCAGGTACAGATAACCGTCCTCCCGCGCCGCGTCCGCCCGCGCGTCCTCCGCCGCGGCGCGGAACGGCGCCACCGCGGTCATCGCCGACATGCTCATACCGCCATCCTTCCCGTCAGGCGCCCCAGACCGACTCCCACGCTCCGCTCCGGGCCGATCGATAGAGCGCAAGGGCGGTCCGCATCTCGCCGAGCGCCTGCTCCGGGGGGGCCACCGGCGGCTTGCCGTCCAGCACCAGCGCGGCGAAGTCCTCCAGTTCCGGCTTGAATGACCGGAAATAGCCGTGATCGCCCGGCAGCGCCTGCCCGTCGGGATGGTCTTCGTCGTAGAGCTCGATCCCGCCCGCATCGAAGCCGCCGCGGATCAACACCTCGCCCTTCGTGCCCAGCACGCGAAACCATGGCATGTCCGACAGGTTCGCGGGCGAGGTGAGGGCCAGGAACGACGCCACCACGCCCGACTCGAAGCGCAGCAACGCCTGTGCGAGCGACTCGCCGTCCATCCCCTCGATCGGCCGGCCGGTGATGCCCGTGACCGACTCGATCTCTCCCAGCCAGACGCGCAACGGCCTGATCCAGTGCGCGCCGCCGTCGATGACCACGCCGCCCCCGGTGCGCTGCAGGTCGAAGCGCCAGGGACGGACCCCCGGATACCAGAACGGATCGAACCGGCACTCGAACGCGGCCTGCGCGGCGATCACCTCGCCCACGGCGCCGTCGCGGAGCAGGCGTTCGACCGCCACCACGTCCGGCCAGTACTGGGAGTTCTCGCCTACCATGAACGCCTGATCGGCCGCCGCGCCGGCGGCGAGCACCCGCTCGGCAGTGGTCAGATCCTGCGCGATCGGCTTCTCCAACAGCACGTGCTTGCCCAGCGCGAACGCCTGCCCGGCCAGAGACTCGTGCAGGTCGTGCGGCGTCATGATGTCGACCGCGTCGAAGTCGACCGCCGCCGCCGCCTCTTCGATGGTCGCGAATGCGCCGGCGTCGTACTCCGCAGCCAGGGCTTGCGCGGCTTCCCGCTTCGGATCGATCGCCGCCGCGATCTCGATGCGGTCGATGGAGCGGATCGCCTTGGCGTGGTAGCCCGCGATCGCGCCGCAGCCGACCAGGGCCAGCCGAACGGTGTCCGCCATGGGCCCGATCATGTCATCCGACGCGGACCCGGGGCAAACGGCGCCCGGCCGCCTAACCCTCCAGGGAAAGCAGGAAAGGGTTCTCCAGCGCCTCGACGATCCAGCGCAGGAAGCGCACGGCGTCGGCGCCGTCGATGACGCGGTGGTCGTAGGAGAGCGACAGCGGCAGCAGCAGCCGCGGTTCGAAGCCGCCGTCGCGGTCGCGGTGCACGGGCGTGACCCGGGAGCGTGACAGGCCCAGGATCGCCACCTCCGGGTAGTTCACGATCGGCGTGAACGCCGTCCCGCCCAGGCCGCCCAGATTGGTGATCGTGAAGCAGCCGCCCTGCATCTCCTCCAGGGTGAGCTTGCCGGCGCGCGCCCGCGCGGCCAGCGCTCCGATCTCGACCGACAGCTCGGTCACGTTCTTGCGGCCGGCGTCGCGGACCACCGGCACCAGCAAGCCGCGATCGGTATCGACCGCCACGCCCACGTGGGTGTAGCGCTTGAGGATCACCTCGCGGCTGGCCATGTCGACGCTGGAGGCGAACCGCGGAAAGACCCGCAGGGCGCTCGCCACCACCCGCACCGCGATCGCGGTCATCGTGAGCTTGCCGCCCGCCTCCTGCACGCGCGGGCCAAAGCGCTTGCGGAGGCGTTCCAGCTCCGTGACGTCGGCCTCGTCATGTTGGGTGACGTGCGGGATCGCCGTCCACGAGGTCGACAGATGCGTGGCGGTCGTGCGGCGGACGCCGCTCATCGGTTCGCGGTCGACGCGACCCCAGCGGCTGAAGTCGGGAAGCGGCGGCAGGGCGGCTGCGCTCCCGCCGGAGCCGGCGGCCTCCAGCATGGCGCGGGCGGTGCGCACCACGTCGCCGGAGAGGATGCGCCCGTCACTGCCGGTGCCCTGCACGGCCGTGACGTCGACGCCGAGCTCGCGCGCGAAGCGGCGCGTGTTGGGCGTGGCCGGTATCGGCCATTCCGGCAGGTTGAACTCGCCGGCCGGCGGCTGCGCGGTACCTGCCGGCGGCTGCATTCCCGCCGGAGTCGGCGGCTGCGCAAGCGGCGGGGCGGACGGCGTGGCGGTGACCACCGGCGGCGCGGACGCCGGTGGAGGCGGGCCGCCGCGCTGCTCCTGCCGCTCGGCGGCCGTGTGGTCGGCCGCCGCCTCCGGGGACGGTGATGGTGACGGAGCCGCCGCGGCGCCCGGCTCGATGATGGCGATCACCTGCCCCACCGAGACGGTGTCCCCGGCCTTGACCGGGAGCGAGGCGACGACGCCCGCCTCGGTGGCGGGCACTTCTATCACCGCCTTGTCGGTCTCCAGCTCGATCAGCGGGGCATCGACCTCCACGCTGTCGCCGGCCGTGACCAGCACGCCGGCGACGGTGCCGGCATCGACCCCCTCGCCCAGGACCGGCAGCTTGATCTCTACGGCCATCTCACCGATCCATTCAGGCGGACAACGGGTCGATCTTGTCGGGATCGACGTCGAGCCGCCGGATGCCCCGCTCGAGCGCATCGCGGTCGACCGACCCGTCGGCATGCAGCTGCCGCAGCGCGGCCAGCGCGATGTAGCGGGCGCTCACCTCGAAGTGGTCGCGCAACGCGCCGCGGGTGTCGCTGCGTCCGAATCCGTCGGTGCCGAGCCGGACGACCGGTCCCGGCAGATGATCGGTGATCAGAGCCGGCAGCACGCGCAGGTAGTCGGTTGCGGCGACGAACACGCCGCGCTCGCCGGCGAAGCAGCGCGCCACGTACGACCGCCGCGGCTCCGGCCCCGGATCGAGCAGATCGCGGCGCTCCGTCTCGCAGATGTCGCGGTAGAGTTGCTGGTAGCTGGTGACGCTCCACACGTCCGCGGAGACCCCCTGCTCGGCGAGCAGCTCCGCCGCCCGGACCGACTCGTTGAGGATCGCGCCGCTGCCCAACAGGTGCGCCTTGGGCAGGTCCGCATCCGGATCGCCGGCGCTGAACCGGTACAGTCCGCGCAGAATGCCTTCGCGGGTCTCCTCGGCCGGTTCCGGGATCGGCGGCATCGCGTAGTTCTCGTTCATGACCGTGAGGTAGTAGAAGCCTTCCTCCTGGTCGACGTACATGCGCCGGATGCCGTCTTCGATGATCACCGCCAGCTCGTACGCGTAGGTGGGATCATAGGAGCGCAGCGTGGGAACGGCGAGGGCGGCGACATGGCTGTGGCCGTCCTGATGCTGCAGCCCCTCGCCGTTGAGCGTGGTGCGGCCGGAGGTCCCGCCCAGGAAGAAGCCCTTGCAGCGCAGGTCGGCGGCGGCCCAGATCAGATCGCCGATCCGTTGGAAGCCGAACATCGAATAGTAGATGAAGAACGGAATGGTGTTGATCCCGTGCGTGGCGTACGCGTTGCCGGCGGCGATGAACGAGGAGAACGAGCCGGCCTCGGTGATGCCCTCCTCCAGCACCTGGCCGTCCTTGGCCTCCTTGTAGTAGAGCAGGTTCTCCCGGTCGACCGGCTCGTAGAGCTGGCCGACGCTCGAGTAGATGCCGACCTGCCGGAACAGCGGCTCCATGCCGAAGGTGCGCGCCTCGTCCGGGACGATCGGCACGATCAACGGCCCGATCCGCTTGTCGCGCAGCAGCTTGGTGAGGATGCGCACGAACGCCATGGTGCTCGACGCCTCGCGGCCGTCGGTGCCGTGCAGGAACTCCGCGAACAGCTCGGCCGGCGGAGCGGTCAGCGGTTCGGCGCGCGCCGCGCGCGCGGGGAGATAACCGCCCAGCTCCTGGCGCCGGGCGCGCAGATAGGTGCGCTGCCCGCCATGCTCGTCGGGCAGGTAGAAGGTCGCCGCGGCCGCCTCCTCGTCGGAGATCGGGATGTCGAACCGGACGCGAAAGGCGACCAGCTCATCCTGGTTGAGCTTCTTCTGCTGGTGGGTGATGTTCTTGCCCTCGCCCGCCTCGCCCAATCCGTAGCCCTTGATCGTCTTGGCCAGGACCACCGTCGGCGCGCCGCGATGCTCGACCGCCGCCTTGAAGGCGGCGTGCACCTTGGCCGGATCGTGGCCGCCCCGATAGAGCCGGCGCAGATCGTCGTCGGAGTAGTCCCTGACCAGCTCCAGCAGGCGCGGATCGGTGCCGAAGAAGTGCTCGCGGATGTAGGCGCCCGACTCCACGGTGTACTTCTGGTACTGGCCGTCGACCGTCTCTTCCATGCGCCGGGCCAGCAGTCCGTGGCGGTCGGCGGCCAGCAGCGGGTCCCAGTCGCCGCCCCAGATCACCTTGATCACGTTCCAGCCGGCGCCGCGGAAGGCGGCCTCCAGCTCCTGGATGATCTTGCCGTTGCCGCGCACCGGCCCGTCGAGCCGTTGCAGGTTGCAATTGACGACGAAGATCAGGTTGTCGAGCCGCTCGCGGGCGGCCAGGGTGATCGAGCCCAACGATTCCGGCTCGTCCATCTCGCCGTCGCCGAGGAAGGCCCAGACCTTCTGCCGGTCGGTCCGCTTGATCCCGCGGTCCTGCAGGTAGCGGTTGAACCGCGCCTGATAGATCGCCTGGATCGGGCTCAGCCCCATGGAGACGGTCGGGAAGGACCAGAAATCCGGCATCAGCCACGGATGCGGGTAGGACGACAGCCCGCCGCCGGACGCCAGCTCACGCCGAAAGTTGGTGAGCTGCGCCTCGCTCAGGCGGCCTTCCAGGAACGCCCGCGCGTACATGCCGGGGGCCGCATGGCCCTGGAAGTAGACCTGATCGCCGCCCTGCGGGCTGTCCGGGCCGCGCAGGAAGTGGTTCTGGGCCACCTCCAGCAGCGTGGCGGCCGACGCAAAGGTGCTGATGTGTCCGCCGATCCCCTCCTCGCTCTCGTTGGCCCGCACCACCATCGCCATGGCGTTCCAGCGGATGATGCTCTTGTTGCGCCGTTCGACGGCGCGGTCGCCCGGGTAGGGCGGCTCACGATCGGGCGGAATCGTGTTGACGTAGGGTGTGTTGGCCGTGAACGGCAGGTCCGCGTCGACCGCATCCGCGTAGCGGTGCAGGGTGCGCAGGACCTGATGCAACCGCTCGGCGCCGCCGGTCCGGTAGACGTAGTCGATCGACTCGACCCACTCGCGCAACTCGACGTCGGACGCCGGACCGCCGTTGCGGCCATGCGCGTGCGCGGGATCGACCGCGGCCGGCGTCGCGCCGCCCGGCTCCGTCCCGTTGCCGGGCGCACGGGACCCGGCTGCGGCAACGGATGCGGCCGAGTCGAGCCGCGGCCGATCGAGACTCTCGTGCGGGTTCCCTGCCACCGCCTCAACCATAGCTCAAAGCGCCGGCCTGTTCCAACCGGCCCGCAGCAGGCGGACCGCCGGGCGGCAAGGGCCGGCCCGTGCCGCCCGGCCCTTGCCGGCCGGCGCGCGACGATCTACGTTGAGGCGCCATGCATACCTCCAGCGAACGCGCCGGTGCCGGCCAGACCGGTAACGGCATGACCGTCGACGACCGCGACTGGGCCGCCCTGAGCGAAGGGGAGCGCATCCGGCAGATCGAGATGGAGGGCTACCTGATCGTCCCCGACCTGCTCCCCCCCGAGCACCTGGAGACGCTGCGCGCCGAGACGGACAAGCTGCCGACCCAGGGGCGCGACTACAGCGAACGGCAGCGCGGCTGCACGAAGGTCCACTTGCGAAGCCGCACGCTGGCGGAACTGGTGACCTTTCGGCCGACGCTCGATCTGCTGGAGCGCCTGTTCGGCGATCGCATCCTGTGCCTGCACAACGTCACCTACGACCGCTCCGAGCCCGGCACGCCGGGCATCAGCCTGCATACCGACGGCCAGCCGTACGGGTCATCGATCTTCGGCTACGAGGGGAGCTGCCCGATCACGGTGCGGGTCCTCTACTACCTGGACGATCTGACCATGGACGTGTCGCCGTTCCGAGTGATCCCCAGGTCCCACCTCTGCATGCACGCCGACGCCCACCCGTACAAGCGCTACACCAGCCACCCGGAGCAGGTGGTGGTGACGTGCCGCGCCGGTTCGGCGCTGTTCCTGAATCACCGCGTGTTCCACGGCACGCTGCCCAACGCCGGCACGCGGCCGCGGCGCATGCTGGCGATCGCCTACCGGCCGGCCTGGGCGGGGCCGATCGCCGACGTTCCGGCGGCCACGGCGGAGGAGCTCGCCATGCTCCCCGCATCGGTACGGCCCTATTT
This sequence comes from Spirochaetia bacterium, assembly GCA_965203515.1. Taxonomy (GTDB): domain Bacteria; phylum Spirochaetota; class Spirochaetia; order SZUA-6; family Bin103; genus CATQHW01. The sequence goes on along the minus strand of OZ241907.1, from coordinate 266,727 downwards.
CGACGACGCGAACGCCAAGGAGTTCGACTTCGCGGTCGGCAACAAGCCGGCCGGCATGCCGGCCGACGCGCCGGGGATGGCGCCCAGCCGCTGGCGCCGTTGAAGCGCCGGCCCGCGGCCGTCGGTGTCGGTCACTCACGCTGCCACAGGCGCGTGTCCGGCTTGAACTGACTCCAGGCGAACCAGAACGCCTCGTGCGCGGCCGCGTCCCGCTCGCCGATGAAGGCGCGAACGCCGCTGCCCTCCATCTCCAGGCGGACGCCGCCCATCTCGACCGCCTCCCCCGCCCGCAGCGCGGTCACCGCAGTCTCCACCGGGAAGGCGATCGGACCGTCCGGAGCGTCCACGCCCAGTACGCGCTCCTGGATCGGCAGACGCTGATCGACGTCTCCGACCGGGAAGATCGGCCCGTCGTCGTCCCGGCCGCGTAGCGGGTCGAGCGGGTAGGACCGAAATCGCTCGAGAATCGTCGTCTCCGGGTGCCGGCGCTTCCAGTCGCCCCAGGTGGAGGTGACCACCGAAATCGGCGTCAACGCCACGCCCGCCTCACGGAGCGGCCCGGACAGCGCCGCGCCGGAGAAGGTGTCGATCGCCGACCAGGTGCTGCGGTCATACATCAGCTTGTTCGAGCGGGACAGCAGGCCGGACGTACGGAGTACCGGCCGGAATCCTTCCACGTCATCCGTGAAGTACGCCTGCGCGGATCCGCACAGCGTGCAATACGGCATGCCGATGCGGCGCCCGCCGAGCGTGTCGTTCACCATCTCGTGCACTTCCATCACGTTCTTCGGGTAGGCGCGCGCCTCGCCGTTGATCACCACGCCGAACACCAGCCGTTCGTCCGGATACCAGTCTCCGCCGTCGGCGCCGGTCACCGCCGGCTCGTCGATCGCGGGGATGCAACCGCGCAGGCAACGGCTCTCCGGCGTGGCATGCAGCCGGTCGTCGATCGCCACGCCGCCCCATCCGACCAGCCGCCAGTCGATGCCGGAGTCGTCGTCGGTGAAGAACGGCTCCCAAAGCGGCTCGATGAAACGGAACAGGCGCCATTTGTATTCGCGATAGCCGGGGAACGCCGGCACGTCCCAGGCGATCAGGCGGTTGATCATCGTCAGCCGCCCGTCGTCCGCCACTACCTCCGTACCGGTGAGATCGACGAATGCGTCGCGGATCGCCGTCACCGTGTCACGGTTCGAGAACGGGAACAGATCGGTCAGCAGCCACAGCACGCGCGCGTCGCCGGCGGCCCCCAGGCGCTCGATCTCCTCGATCGGAGAGACGGAACGGCTCCGTTCCAACCGCATCTCCATGCGCTCCAGCAGCTCCTCCAGACCCTCTGCGGCCTCGGCCGACAGCGGTCCGCGCAGCACGGCCGGACCGGGCGGCATCGGGTGCGCGTCCGGCCCATGCAGGACCGCCTGCGGCCGGCCCGCGTTCTCGCCGCAGCTCAGCAGCGCCAGCGCGGCCGCGGCCAGCGCCATCACCCGGTACGCGGCGCGGGAGCGCGCTCCCGTGGAGACGCCCATGCGTGCGAACGGTAGCGCGGCGCCCGCGAGGCGTCAAAACGCGCAAGAGGCTGTCACGGCACGGCGCCGTACGCCTCGTCGAAGGCGCTCGCCGCGTAGGCGTCGGACGCATACGCGAAGCCGCCGTCACCCCACTGCCGCCCCCAACTGTTCCGGACGATGAAGTGCGTCGACGTGTAGCCGACCAGGCAGGCGGCGTGACCGCCGCGGGCCGCATCGGGCCGATGCCGGTCCAGCTCGCCGTTCGCGGCGGTGGCGCGGTCCCAGGTCCGGTCGACGATCACCCGCACCAGTACCGGACCCTGGTTCGAGAGCCATGCGCGCCACCGGTCGAGCTCGCGACCGAGATTGTGGTAGCTGCCGATGCGATAGCGGGCGGCCTGCGCGTAGAACGCCGCGGTGGTGAGCGAGCTGAGCGCGCCGCTCATCGGCAGCGTGCTTTCGAGCACGCACCCGTACCGGCGGGCGACCCGCAGCGCCAACTTGATCTGCGTGCCGGCCGACTCGATGAAGGTCGTCGGGAACGAGGTGAGCAGATCGGTCTCCTTGTTGGCCATCCAGATGAACCGGGGCGATGGCCGTTCGCCGTCGGCCAACAGTTCGGCCTGCCGGTAGTGCCAATGGAGCACGCCGTCGGCGGCGGCGAACCCGACGCAGGCGCCGGTCGTCCCCTGGTCGCGGACCGGCCAGCCGTCGACGCGCAGATCGACGGAGGGCCGCGCCGCGGCATCGGAGACCACGCCGGCCTCCACGGCGTCCGCAAACGTCCAGTCCGTCCGCACGCCGGTCGACGGGCCGCAGTTCAGGATGAACCGCCGCGCGTCGACCGCGCCGGTCATGCGGGTTGCGGGCGCCGGTCGTACGGCGTCCAGCCGCGCTCCGGGCCGGGTGGACGGTGGCGCTCGTAGCGCTGGCGGATCCGGTTGAACCGGTCGGCCGAGCGCACGACCGACTGCGCGTCGCGGACGCTCCGCACGACGAAGTCCGCCTCCGGCGGATAGCAGGCGATCGCCGCTTCCGGCCGATCCCAGGTGAAGTCCTGCGGCGCCTCGCCGACGTTGTTGGGCACGGCCGCGTCCTGGTAGCGGAGGTCGAGGCTCCAGCGGACCACGTCGGAGCGGTTGGGCGTCGAGCAATGCGGGGTCAGGTTGGTCAGCAGGAGGACGCCGCCCAGGGGCACGGGCGCCGCTACCGGCGCGCCGCCGCGCGGCAGGTCCGGGTCGTCGATGGCCAGATAGCCGTTCGGGCCGTTCGTATAGTGGCGCGCCACGCCCCGGCGATGGGCGCGCGGCAGCACTTCCAGGCAGCCGTTCTCCACGGTCGCGTCGACCAGGGGTATCCAGCAGGTAAGGATCAGGTCCCGGTCGCAGTGCGCGTTGAAGTAGCCGGAGTCCTGGTGCCAGGGGACCACCCCGCGCGCCATGCCCGGTATCTTGGGCCGCACGCGGTAGACCGAGGAGGCGACGATCTCCGGGCCGATGAGCGACTCCACGACCGCCAGCAACCCGGGGTGGGTGATGACCGCGAACAGCGCCGGGCCGCTGTGCCCGCCGCCGCCCCGGCCGATGATCGGTCCCAGGATCTCGTCGGTCTCCGCATGGATGCGGCTGAGCCGCCGCTCGAACGGCTCTTCCTCGTACAGCCGCGAGAGCTTGCCGGCGGCGCGCAATTCGAGGGCCGATGCGTGAATCACCGCGGTGAACTCGTCGCGGAGCGGCTCCAGGTCGGCCGGGGCGAAGACCTCCGGCACCATCAGGTAACCCTCGCGTTCGAAGAACTCGATCTGCCGGTTGGTGAGTGCGCTCATGCTCGCCTCCTGATACTATGGCACGACTGTGTTCTCATCCGTGGAATCCGGCAACCGAGCCTCCCCGGCCGGCCAGGACGCGGAGCGTGGCGCGGAGCGTGGCGGGACGGAGCGGCCGCGGCTCACCACCGACGTGGCGCGCTGCAAGGCTGACCTGCAGCGTAGCGGCTACTGCCTGCTGGCGGACGCCCTGACCGGCGCCGATCTGCATGAGGCGCGCGAGCGGCTCCGCGCTCAGGCCGCCGCCGAGCGCGAGCGGGGCGTGGCCTACATGGACGGGACCGCCGATCAGCGCTGGGGCGCCTTTGCCGACGCCGACGGCACGGTGCGCCGCGAGCGCTTCACGGCGGCGGCCGGGGGCGTCAGTCAGCGGCTGTTCATGCTGCTCAACAAAGGACGGATCTTCCGTGACATCGTGATCGAGGAGCAGGCCCTGGAACTGGTCCGACACGTGCTCGGCGAGCACTTCCAGCTCTCCTGCAGCACCGCCAACATCGTCGGCACCGGCGCCGCGCCCATGGAGCTGCACACCGACGCCTGGTGGATGCCGCCGCCGGTGCCCGCGGGCGCGTTCGGTCTGCCGGTCGGTTCGATCACCCGCCAGGAAGCGGGCGAGGCGCGCGGCGCCGCCGCCATGATCGCGCCGCCCGCGTGCGTGAACAGCATGTGGCTGCTGGTCGACTTTCACGCCGACAACGGCGCCACGCGGGTGGTGCCGGGAAGCCACCTGAGCGGCCGGCAGCCGAAGCCGGAGCTGTACGACGAAGGGGACCTGGTGCCGATCGAGGCTCCGGCCGGCACGGCGATGTTCTTCGAGGGCCGGCTGTGGCACGGCTCCGGCACCAACCGCACCGGCGAGCCGCGCATGGGTCTGCTCAATACCTACTGCGGCCCGCAGTTCCGACCGCAGGAGAACTACACGCTCGGCATGCTGCCGGAGGTGCTCGCCGACGCCCCGCTCCTCCTCCGGGAGCTGGTCGGCTTCAAGGTGTGGAACGGCTACGGCCGCTTCGACGCGCCGGCCGTGGAGATGATCGACCGCCGCCAACTGATCGGCGAGCTCACCCACGACGAGGGTCGATGATCCTGCAATCGGGGTTCACGAAGGCGCCTCATGTTGTTGTACAAGGCACTCGGTCTGATCGCCACGCCGCTGGGCGTCGCACTCGGCGCCGGACTGCTGGCTCTGCCGGCGCTCCGGCGGCGCGGGCGCGGCCTCGCCGCCGGACTGCTCGGGTTCTCGCTGCTGTGGCTGTGGGCCTGGTCGCTGCCGGTCACCGCGCAGGTGATCATGCGTTCGCTGACGACTCGGTACCCGCCGCAGCGGACGGAGGCGCTGCCCGGAGCGGACGCGATCGTGCTGATCGGCGGCAGCGTGGTCCCGGCCTGGAACGGAAACGGCTCGCCCTATCCCGACCTGCGGGAAAGCGCCGATCGGGTGTGGCACGCGGCGCGCCTGTACCATGCCGGCAAGGCGCCGCTGATCATCGTCTCCGCCGGCAACGTGTGGGACGCTCCCGGCCGACAGTCGGAGGCCGACGCCACCCGCATGGTGCTGGCCGCGTTCGGGGTCCCGGAGGCGGCCGTGGTCAGCGAACGGAGCAGCCGCACCACCCGCGGCAACGCGGCGTACAGCGCGGAGATCGCCGCCGCCCGCGGCCTGGAGACGGTGCTGGTGGTCACGTCAGCCTGGCACATGCACCGCACCCTGGCCGCCTTCCGACGGGCGGGACTGCAGGCGCTGGCCGCCCCGACGGACCACGGGAGCAGAGACGCTCAACCTCTGCTCCTGCGGCTCCTCCCGGCCAGCTGGGCGCTGCGGCAAAGCACCAAGGCGTTCCGGGAACACCTCGGTCTCCTCGTCTACCGCCTGCGAGGTTGGGCGTGAGCAGCGCGGCGGCCAAGTGGCGCTCGGTTGCCCGGAGCCGGGCGCCGTCCGTAACTTGCATCTCCCCTGGCAGGGGCTGCGACCTCTCTTCGGAGGAGATTCGGGACCGATGGCGACGAAGATTGCCGGCAAGGAAGGGGGCCTGACACCGCGGCAGCTCCGCGTGGCGCAGCGCCGCTTCACGCTCTTCTCCTTCCTCAACATGATCTCGTACCAGTTCCTCACCGGGAACGTCATCGCCCTGTACGCGCTGCGGCTGGGCGCCGGCGAGCCGCTGGTCGGCGTCCTCTACTCCTTCATACCGCTGGCGCACCTCCTGCCCCTGATCGGGCGCGCCGTGGTCCGGCGGATGGGGACGGTGCGCACCGCCGGGGTGTTCTGGATCATCCGCCAACTCCTGATGACGCCGATCCTGTTCGCGCCGCTGGCCGCCGACCAGGGACGGCCCGACCTGGGCATCTGGTTGATCGGGATCAGCGTCGTCGGCTTCCATCTGGCCCGCGGCATCGCCATGACCGGCTACAACGCGATCATCGGCGCCGTCACCACGCCGGCCGAACGCGGCTCGTTCCTGGCGCGCATCCATCTCGTCATCCACCTCGGCTCGATCACCGCCGGGCTGGCGATGGGGCTGCTGCTGCAGCCGCAGTCGCCCCTGATCCTGTTCACGCTGGTGCTGGGACTCGGCATCGTGACCGGCGTGGCGGCCGCCCGCGATCTGTTCCGCCTGCCGGAGCCGGCGGCGCTGGCGCGCGCCGGCAGCTTCTGGCCGTCGGTGCGCGACGCCTTCCGCCGCCGCGGCTTCCCCCGCTTCGTCGTGGTGCTGGCGCTCAACGGCTTCGTGGCGGCGATGACGGTGCCGTTCCTGCTGGTCTACGTGAAGCGGGTCCACGGGCTCGGCGACGACGCCGCGATCCTGCTGGCCGCCGGCGGTTCGGTCGGCGCCATCGTCATGGCGCTGGTGAGCAGCTTCGTCATCGACCGGGTCGGCGCCAAGCCGCTGATGTCGCTGTTCAGCATCGTGCTGGCGGTCACCGCGCTGCTGGTGGCGGTGGCGCCGCCGCTCGGCAACCCGGCCGCGGCGTGGGTCTTCCTGGGCGCCATCTTCTTCCTGGCGACGTTCGGCGCGTACGGCAACGAGAACATGCACAGCGTCTACTTCCTGAGTCTGATCCCGGCGGAGGAGCGCCTGAACCTGGGCATCTTCGACCTGCTCGTGATCGGCGTCGGCGCGATGCTGGGGTCGCTGACCGGCGGCGCCGTGCTGGGCGGACTGGGAGCCGTGGACGGTCTGGCGGCGGACGACGCCTACCGCCTCTACTATGGCGGCATGGCCGCGGCGTACGCCGCCATCCTGCTGCTCACGATGCGGCTGGACCGGCTGGGCGCCGTCTCGTTCCCCAACGTGCTGGGCATCTTCGTGTCGCCCCGGCAACTGCGGGCGCTGGCGCTGCTGCACCGGCTGAAGGCCAGCCGCACGCCGGCGGCCGCCGAGTTCCTGATCCAGCGGCTCGGCGAGGTGCGATCGGACCTGGCGGCGCCGGAGCTGCTGCGGGCGCTCCGCTCGCCGCGCTTCACGGTGCGCTCGGAGGCGCTCGACGCGCTGTCGGAGGTACCGCTGAACGATCAGGTGCGGTCGGCTCTGATCACCGAGGTCGAGGAGCAGCCGTTCACGACCGCGTACATGGCGGCGGAGCTGATCGGCCGCCGGGAGATGGGAGAGGCGGTGCCGGCGCTGCGCCGCGGCCTTCAGTCCGACGATTTCTTCCTGGCCGGGAAGTGCATGGTGGCGCTGGCGCGTCTGGGAGACGAGGAGAGCCTGGCGGCCATCGAACGGATGTACCGTGAGACCGCCAATCCGCGGCTGCTGATCCACGGCGCCGCGGCGTTGGAGCTGTTCGGCCGGCCCGGATCGCTGGCCACCCTGCTCGGCCCGCTGGAGCGCCGCCCCACGGGGTACGCTCGCGACGAGATCATCCTGGCCGCCGCCGGCATCCTGCGGATCGCCAACGCCTTCTATCCGCTCTACCAGGGCTACCTGACCGAGCGGCGGTACGGACTGGCGCTGCTGGTCGACTTCCAGGAGGAACGGCAGGAGCGGCAGCCGCGCGAGTCGGTAACGCCGGCAGCCCGCGAGCGGGTCGCCGCCCTGCCGCCGCTGATCGACGATCCCGACGCGTTCCGGGACGCGGCCGAGCGCGCCCTGGCGGAGTGCCCGATCGCGGTGGCGGGGACCGACCTCAACCCCGTGCTGCTGGATACGCTGTCCCGGCCCCACGTCGGCGCGCTGGCGCAGTTCCGGTTCTTCGTCGCCGCCGCGGCGGCCTGCTTCACGTGGCCGGCCCCGGAACGGGGCCGGCGCCGGCCGCAACGGTAAGCCGGACCGGCATTACACCGAATGGCCGCCGCATGACCGGCGGCGCATCCGCTATGATCGCGCGCGGACGAGAGCGACCTCCATGCAACCCAACATCCTGTGGATCTGCACCGACCAGCAGCGATATGACACCGTCGGCGCCGGCGGCAACCGGCACGTGCGCACGCCGCGGCTCGACCGTCTGTGGCGCGACGGCACGGCGTACACGCACGCGTTCTGCCAGAGCCCGATCTGCACGCCGAGCCGCGCCAGCTTCCTGACCGGCACCTACCCCAGCACCTGCCAGAACACGCGCAATGGCAACGCGCGCTACCGCGGGCGCTACCCGCTGGTGACCCGGCTGCTGGCCGGCGCCGGCTACCGCTGCGGTCTGATCGGCAAGTTGCACCTGGCCGGCGCGTATGAGCGGCCCGAGCCGCGCGGCGACGACGGCTACCGCTACTGGCGGTGGAGCCACGCGCCCCGCGACGACTGGCCGGCGGGCCACGCCTATGCCGAATGGGTGCGGGACCAGGGCCACGACCTGGGCGAGCTGATCCGGGACCCGGCCGGCGTTCCGGCCGAACTGCACCAGACCACGTGGTGCGCGGAACAGACGATCGACTTCATGCGCGCGCAACGCGCCGGCGGCGCGCCGTGGCTGGCCACCGTCAACATCTACGACCCGCACGAGCCGTTCAATCCGCCGGCGGCGTACCGCGCCCGGTTCGATCCGCAGCGGATGCCCGGCCCGCTGTTTCGCCCGAGCGACCTGCGGCAGCAGCGCCGGCTGCGCGCCGTCGATTTCCAGAGCGAGGCGCGCGACCCGGCCGGCCCGCTCGACATCGCCCATCCGGTGCTCCCTTCCTTCCCGGGCCGCGACTCGGCGCCGGCGGCCGACGCCGCCGCGTTCGCGCGCGACGCGAAGACGCTGCAGGCCGCCTACTACGCGATGATCGCGCTGATCGACGATCAGGTGGGCCGCATGCTGGACGCCTTGGAGGAGTCCGGGCAGGCGGAGCGCACGCTGGTGATCTTCACCAGCGACCATGGCGAGTCGCTGGGCGACCACGGCCTGATCCGCAAAGGCTGCCGCTTCTACGAGGGTCTGGTACGGGTGCCGCTGATCCTGCGCTGGCCGGGTCGGATCGAGTCGGGCCGCGTCAGCGACCGGCTGGTGGAGCTGACCGACCTGGCGCCGACGCTGCTGGAAGCGGCCGGCCGGCCGGTCCCGCCCTGGATGCAGGGCCGGTCCCTGTTGGCGGACGCCGGAGCGGCCGGCGCCGGGCGCGCGGCGGTGCGCAGCGAGTACTTCGACGCGACCGACGGGCCGGACGGCAGCTACGCGACCATGTACCGCACCCGTTCGCACAAGCTGGTGGTCTACCACGGCCACGGACTGGGCGAGCTCTACGACCTGGACGCCGACCCGGGGGAGTTCGAGAACCTGTGGGACGAGCCGGCCGCCGCCGCCGTCAAGTCCGATCTGCTGCTGCGCAGCTTCGACGCGTCGATGCGCGCCGCCGTCGACGTGGGCGAGGAACGCATCGGCCCGATGTAGTCGGCCGCCGACGCAGCGCCGGCTCCGTCACCGGGACCGGCGCCGGGCGGTCGCGCTCGCCTCGCCGCGGCGCTACGCTACCCCATGCGCGTCATCGTCACCGGCGGCAGCGGCATCGTCGGCGGCTACGTGCGCCGCGCGCTCGCGCCCGCGCACCGGCTGACCTGCTTCAGCCGCACGCCGCCCGCCGAGCCGTGGGACGCCTGGACCGGCGGCGACGTCCTGGACGCCGGCGCATTGCGCCGCACCTGCGCCGGTCACGACGCGGTCATCCATCTGGCGGCGGTCCCCGGACCGGGACGGGCGACGCCGGCGGACCTGCTGACGGTCAACGTCATCGGCACGGTCAACGTCCTGGAGGCGGCGGTCGCGTGCGGCGCCGAGCGCGTGGTGTTGGCCTCCTCGGCGGCGGCCACCGGCTTCTCGTTTCAGAGCCGCGCCATCACTCCCCGGTACCTGCCGGTCGACGAGGCCCATCCCGACGCTCCGCAGGACGAATACGGGCTGAGCAAGCTGATGGCGGAGGCCGCGTGCAAGCGCTATGCCGACCGCTACGGACTCACCACGGTCTGCCTGCGGATCAACCACAACTGGTGCGTTGACCGCGCCGGGGCCGAGGTCGCGGTGCGCTGCGGCTGGGCCGGCCGCGCCGGCATGACCCGCGAGCGGCTCTGGGCCGAGCGCTATCGCCGCGCGCTCCGGGAACCGGACGGCGCGTGGCCGATGCCCGGACCGCCGCCGCCGCGCAACCTGCTCTGGGCGGTGACCGACCTGCGCGACGCGGCGGCCGCCTTCGGCCTGGCGCTGGCCGCCGCCGACGTCCGGCACGAGGTCTTCCTGATCGCCGGCGCCGACACCTGCAGCCTGATCCCCACGCCGGCGCTGATAGATCGGCACTTTGCCGGCGTGGAGCGGCGGGCGCCGCTGACCGGGTTCGATTCGCTGTTCAGCTCCGCCAAGGCCGCCGAGCGGCTCGGCTACCGGCCGCGTACCGGCTGGCGCGGCAGCGACTTCGCCGCCTGGCTGCAGGCGCAGCCGGACGGGGCGGTCGCGTGAGCGGGGGCCGCGTGAGCGGGGGCGGCGCGAGCGGCGGCGGCGCGGCGCGCTGGACCGGCGGCGGCTGGGTCCTGCCCGGCACGGCCGGCGGCGGGCCGGTCATCGACGCGCACTATCACATCTTCCCGCGGTTGGGATCGCAGCCGCGGGGCATCCCGCCCGCGCTGCGGCTCAAGTTCTGGCAGTACCACTCGCGCGAGTGGATCGACTTCTGGCGCACGGACACCGGTGAGCACGTCGCCGAGCGGCTCCTGGAGTTCGGCTCGCACTCGATCGCCGACATGCCGGACCTGGGCTTCCGGCTCACCGACCACGGACAGGCGGAGATCACCGTCGACGGGGTCTCCTACCGGCTGCAGATCTACCCGCCATGCCTCACCAACAACGAGGCGACGCCGGAGCGGATGGTGGCGGAGATGGACTTGGCGGGCGTCGACGCCGGCGTGCTGCAGTCCGACCACGTCTACGGCGACCTCAACGAGTACTACGCCGAGGCTTCCGCCCGGTATCCGGGACGATTCATCGCGCTGGCGCAGATCTGGGAGCCCGACGCCGCGGACGCCGACCGGCTGGCCCGCCTGCGGGCCGGCTTCGACGATTTGGGCATGCGCGGTCTCTACTTCAGCGTCGAGCCGCTGTCGGTCATGCGGATCGACCGCTCCCTCAACGACCGCGCGTTCGACCGCCTCTGGCGGCTGGTCGAGGAGCGGGGGCTTCCCGTCTTCTGGTTCCTGGACGACCGCGCGCTCGACCGGGTCGGCCTGTTCATGCGCCGCGTCGCCGAGCTCGACGAGTGGACCCGGCGGCATCCGCAGGTGCCGTGCGTGATCACGCACGGTCTGGTGCCGGCCGCGATCATCCACGACATCGGCGTGCCGGAGGAGCTGCTGCGCGTGCTCGACCGCCCGCAGGTGCACGCCGAGCTGCTGATGCCGGCCAAGTGGCCGGACTACCCGTATCCCGCAGGCCAGCGGCTGCTGCGCGAGCTGCGCGACCGCGTCGGCGCGGAGTCGCTGCTGTGGGGCAGCGACAGCCCGTACGGGATGGCGCAGTGGTGCACCTACCGGCAATCGCTCGACTTCATCCGCGTGCACTGCGACTTCCTGTCGGCCGACGAGCAGGCGTCGATCCTGGGCGGCAACGCCGCCCGCCTGTTCGGACTCGATGCCGGCGCCGGGGCCGGGTCAGGGACCGCGGCGGGAGCCGGCCGCGGTCAGGGGTAGAAGCCGCCGAGCATCCACCAGAGCTGGATGTAATGCGGCGGCGAGCCGAGGCAGAACCGCCGGCCGGTGCCGATGTCGCGGCACCCGTAGCAGGCGCCGTCCGGGTCGCGCATCGCGTCCATCCAGCCGGCCAGATGCCGGTACAGATCGGTGCCGGTGTAGACCCGCTCCCCGGCGGCCAGGTCGAACAGGCGCATCGTCACGGCGAGCGCGCCGTTGGCGCGGACGTCGACGTGTTCGGCATCCTCCGCCAGGTGGCGGAAGTCGCGGCGGTCGTGCGCGAACCGCCGCGAGCCGGCGGCCAGCAGGGCGTCGATCGCCGGCGCGATCACGTCCCGCAGGTGCCGGGTGCCGGTGGCGGCCAGCAGCAGGTGCAGACGCACGGCGGTGAAGAACGGAAAGTCGCGCGGCGCCCCCCGCACCAGGTCGTCGCGCACCCAGGAGACGATCGGGCGCGCCGCCTGCCAGTACTCCGGGAAGGTCTCCCGCCACAGGAAGCACGCCAGCGCCACCCATTCCGGGGTCATGTGATGGAGCGCGGCCGGCTCTCCGAACCAGGCGCCGTCGGCCAGCATGCGACCGAGCGAGGTGCGGACGCTGGCGGCGAACCGGCCGTCGCCGGTGATGCGGTGGTAGACGCCCAGGCAGTAGACGACGATCGGATTGGTGTAGGTGGTGTCCGGGCGGGCCGACTCCTCCCGCCAGTCGAGCGGCAGGCCGCGGTAGACCGGGAACTCGCACCAGCGCCCCACCGACCAGAGCGAGCCGTCGACCCGTTCGGCGAGCAGCCGCTCCAGCATCGCCTCCGCCGTGTCGATGCAGCGCCGGCGGTCGAGCAGTCGGCCGGCGATCGCCAGCGTGGCGGCCAGCTCCGCCCGGTAGGCGGTGCTCTCGGCCCACAGCGCTTCCGGCGGCACGTAGCGCGCATCCCGCACGCGGCCGATCACGCGGTCGCAGACCGCCTCCGCGGCCGGCCGGCGCGATGCGTCGATGCGGTCGGCCGCGCTCCTCTCCGGGGCCATGGGACGCACCATAGCACCGCGCGCCGTCATCGGCCGGCCCGCAGGTTGCGCCGCTTGGCGGACTGTGCCACCATGGCCGGCGTTATGGCTACTTCCACAGCTGACTCAAACGAAAGCTTCGCCCGTAGAGGGCCGGCGCGCCGGCTCCTCATCGCCCTGATCGGCATTGCCCTGGCGGCGCCGATCGCAGTTGCCGACGGACATGATTGCGGCGGCATCGACCGCGAGGTGGTGTTCGCCGGTCTGGACTGGGGAAGCGCGCAGCTTCACAACCACATCGCCGGCCAGATCCTGCAAGCAGGGTTCGGCTGCGAGTACACCGACATTCCGGGCTCCACCGTCCCGATGGTCCAGGGCCTCGTCCGCGGCGACATCGACATCAACATGGAGATCTGGTTCAACACCGCTCCGGACATCTACCGCGAAGCGACCGAGGCCGGCGACGTGATCGACCTGGGCTTGAACATGAACGCCGGCGAAATGTCGTTCCTGGTACCGCGCTACGTCATCGAAGGTGATGCGGAACGCGGCATCGAACCGATGGCGCCGGATCTCAAGTCGGTGGACGATCTGCCCAAGTACAAGGAGCTGTTCCGGGACCCGGAGGAGCCGGACAAGGGGCGCTATTACAACTGCATCGTCGGCTGGCAGTGCGAGCTGACCAACAACAAGAAGCTGGCCGCGTACGACCTGGAAGAGCACTTCACCAACTTCCGCCCCGGCGCCGCTCCGGCGCTGGACGCGTCGATCGTCGGCGCCTATGAGAAGGGAGAAGCGTGGCTCGGCTACTACTGGGCGCCGACCACGATCCTGGGCCTCTACCCGATGATTCAGCTCGAAGAGCCGGCGTGGTCGCAGGAGTGCTGGGACGGCGACCGCGGCTGCGCGTTCCGGCCCTCGATCGTCAATGTTGCGATCAGCAAGGACTTCGAGGACAGCGCCTCGGACGAGATGATCGACTTCCTGCGCGCCTACGAGGTCGAACTCGACTTGATCAACTTCTATCTGGCCCACCAGTCGGAGACCGACTCGGAGTGGCCGGACGTCGCACGCGAGTTCCTGGCCACGCATGCCGACGTGTGGACGGAGTGGGTGTCGGACGCGGTAGCGGACCGGGTCCGGGCTTCGCTCAACTAGCGCGAGCAGTCCCGCGACCCGCGGGTTCCGGTTCGGGGCGGGGCGCTCTGCTCCGCCCCTGAGCCGGGCGCATGAGACCCCGGGACCACCAAGCAGCACAGCATCATGGGTGATTGGCTTCGCGAGTGCGCCGGCAGTCTTGGCCGAGTTCTCACCGAGTTCCCGGAGGGGTGCCAGATCCCGATCCGGGAATGGACCAACGAAGTTCTGAGATTTCTGGTACGGAATTTCGGCACCGTGTTCGACTCCATCAGCGACGTGATGCTGCTGGTGTTGCGACAGGTGGAGCTGTCGCTGCTGGCGTTGCCCTGGTGGCTGGTCGCGGCCGCGATCTGCCTGATCGCGTGGCGGGCGGCGAACAGCGCGCTGCTCGCTCTGGGGCTGGCGGCCGCGCTGGTCTTCATCGGCATGATGAACCTCTGGGATGAGGCGATGCGGACCCTGTCGATGCTGTTCATCTCCGTCGCCCTCTCCGTGGTCATCGGCATACCGTTAGGCATCCTGATGGCCACCAGCCGGTGGGTCCGGTCGGTGGCCAACCCGATCCTGGACGCGATGCAGACCCTGCCGTCGTTCGTCTATCTCATCCCTTTCATCTACTTCTTTGGACTTGGCAACGTTGGCGCGGTCTTCGCGATCCTGGTGTTCGCCGTCCCGCCAGTCGTCCGACTCACCAACTTGGGCATTCGGCTCGTCGACCGCTCCGTGGTCGAAGCGGCGGAAGCGTTCGGCGCTACCGGCCGTCAGATCCTGTGGGGCGTGCGCGTGCCGTTGGCGATGCCCAACATCATGGGCGGCGTCAACCAGACGATCATGCTGGCCCTGTCGATGGTGGTGATCACCTCCATGATCGGCGCGCGCGGCCTGGGCCGGCAGGTGCTGCGCGGCGTGCAGAACGCCGACGTCGGCATGGGACTGGAAGCGGGCTTGTCGATCCTGGTCTTGGCGATCGTCTTCGATCGCATCACCAGGGCGTTCGGCGCCCGTCTTGACCCCACGACGGCGGTAACGCCGGGTCAGGTGATCTGATGCCGGCGACCGCGGCGAGGGGTAGCGATATGGGCGATGCAGGCGACGGCGGCGGCTCCCCCAGCGACATCGAAGTAACCCACCTGTACAAGGTCTTCGGGCCACGTCCGCAGGAGGTGATGGCGCAGGTCGAGGCGGGCGTGAGCAAGGATGACATCCTGAAGCGCACCGGCCATACGGTCGGCCTGGACGACGTGAACCTGCGCATCAAGGGCGCGGAGACCTTCGTGGTGATGGGGCTGTCCGGCAGCGGCAAGTCGACCTTCGTCCGTTGCGTGAACCGGCTGATCGATCCCACGGCCGGCAAGGTGATGGTCGGCGGCGTCAACCTCGCGGAACTCGGCCCGGCCGAGATCACGGCCGTGCGGCGCACCAAGATGAGCATGGTGTTCCAGAGCTTCGGCCTGCTGCCGCATCGCAGCGTGATTCAGAACGTCGCGTACGGCCTGCGGGTCCGCGGCGTACCCAAGGAGGACCGGCTGGAGCGCGCCAAGCGGTGGCTCGAAGTCGTCGGCCTGCAGGGCTACGAGCGTCAGCGGCCGCGTCAGCTCTCCGGAGGCATGCAACAGCGCGTCGGTCTGGCGCGGGCGCTCTGCACCGACCCGGAGGTCCTGCTGATGGACGAGCCGTTCAGCGCCCTGGACCCGCTGATCCGTCGGGAAATGCAGGAGGAGCTGATCCGGTTGCAGCGCGACCTGCGCAAGACGATCGTGTTCATCACCCACGATCTGGATGAGGCGCTGCGGCTCGGCGACCACATCGCCATCCTCAAGGACGGCAAGCTGGTGCAGGTCGGCACCCCGATCGACATCATCACCAACCCGGCCGACGATTACGTCGCGGACTTCGTGAGCGACGTCAACCGCGCGCGGGTGATCACCGCCGGCGCCGTGCTCGACACGGCCGCTCCCCTGCAACTCGACACCGCCCCGCGGAGCGCCCTGGCGGCGATGCGGGATGCGGGACAGCGGATCGGCTTCGTGACCGACGCCGACGGCGCCTACCGGGGTTGGTGCCGGGTCGACGACGTGGCCGCGGCGATCGCCCGCAGCGACCGAGGCCTGAGCGGCATCGTACGCAACAGCGCCCCGACCGCCCAGGCCAGCCAGACGCTCCACCAGATACTGCCGCTGTCGGCCGACAGCGACGTGCCGGTCGCCGTGCTCGACGACGGCAACCGCTTCCTGGGCTTCCTCACGCGGCAGGGGATTCTGACCGCGCTCGCCGGCGACCGCTAGTCCGTCGGACGGCGCTCTGCGCGCCAGATCATCCGCGTCAGCAAGGCCGCCTACGCTCGCAGCAGCCGCACTACCTCGCGGAAGGTTCGTTTCTTGCCGGTAGCAGCACCGCGGTGCTGCAAGGCGGCGTAGCGTCGGGACGATCGATAACCCGGGGAGTGGTACCGCCACGCTTCGGCAGCGAAGACGACGACACTGCGCCTCGGCCGGCAGGCGGCGGCTTCCGCGAAGCCGTCGCCGCGGGCCGAAACTTCGGCAGCGAAGGCGGATGGCGGGATCGGCCGAGCCATCCCTGCGGCGGTCAAGCGCGCGGTCTGGCGCGCGACCGGGGACGATGCAGCTACGTGGACCGCGCCAGCGGGCGCCGCTGCGGCTCCCAACACCTGCTGCAGATCGATCACGTCGGGGTCACGGAATCGGCTTGCATGACGCCGGCGGCGTCCATGTCCCATCGCCCATGTTCTGGTCGCCGCCCATGTCCTTGTCGGCATCTGCGCGGCCGCCCCACCGGCGCATCTCGCGCAAACGCTCCAGCACGTCGTCGACCAGCCACTTGTCGTCGACGAACATCATCTCCTCCGTGACCAAGAACGGCGAGATGCGGGAGGAGGACGCTGACGCGCGCTGGGCGAAGCGCTCCCGCGCGTCGTCGAACAGTTGGTGCACGCAGCGCACGTCGTCGATCGTCGGCCGCGGCTGATAGCGGATGCCCATCACCGCCGCCCCGCTCTCCGGGTGCTCACCCAGGCTGACGGCGGCCGTCATCTCCTTCCCGTCGCGATCATAGGCGATGCTCACCTCGTCGCCGGGCGCATGGTCGCCGATGGTCTCCACCAGCTGACCGGCAGCTCCGCCCAACACCCGGCCGCCGACGACGGTGATGAAGTCGCCGGTCTGCAAGCCTGCCGCGATGATCTGCACCCGCTGACGTGGTCGCAGTGCCATTGCACCGGGCGGCCGTTGCCCGGCAGCTCCGTCCAACACTTGGCCGCCGACGGCGGTGATCCGGTCGCCGATCTGCAAGCCCGCCGCCTCGGCCGCGCTCTCCGGCACCACCTTCATCACGATCACGCCGGCCGGATCACCGCTCTGCGCGGTCAGCGGCGTGCCGATCGCCAGCATTGCTGCGGTCGCGACCGCCAATACCTTCATGCGTCTCGTCGTCATCGAAGTACCTCCATACGATTCAAGTTGACCAGAGGATCGACCGCGCGGACATCAGCAAATTCCTGAATTCGCGCTTCCAAATTGCTGAGACGGCCGCGGACTCCTACCAGGCGGCGGTGAGCTCGGCCACGCCGAAGCCGGCCGGCATCTCCACGAACGAGTGACGCATGCGCTCGGCCTGAAAGCCGGGCATGAAACCGTCCCGGTCGCCGGTGAGCCGCCGTTCCATCGGCGCGAACCGTTGCCACAGCAGATCGGCCTCCGGCGCGGTAAACCGTTCGGCGAACTGCGGCCCCCAGTTGAGCGTGATCGGATGGTGCGCGTCGGCGGAGACGGCGATCCGCTCCGGGACGGTCGACCGCAGCTCCGGGCGCTTGCGCAGGCGGATGAACAGCGCCGCCTTGGTCAGGAACACCGTGAGCAGCAGCTTGCCCCGCTCCCCTGCCCCCGGACGCAGCGCCGCCAGCGCCCGATCGTAGGCGGCGGCGTCGCCGGCCAGCGCCGCGCGCAGCGCCGCTTCGGTCCGGTCCCTCTTGACCGCGCACGCGCGCTGCCAGCCGCGAAAGACCTGCTGCGCGGCGGGCTTGAGGTGCGGCACGAACCGATCGTCCTCACGCATGGCGAACGGCGAGAAGCCGCCGTGCACGGTGCGGCGCAGCCTGGCGCTGTAGTTGCTGCCCCAGTGCAGGATCGGCGTGATGTAGACCACGCCGTCGCCGCCGCGCAGACGGGTCTGCACGGCGCCCGGCAGCGGCCGCCGGTCGTCTTCCAGCAGCAGCCGGTTCTCCCGGTCGGTGTTGACGCGCACATGCGTGCCGGGCATGACCCACAGCACGTCGTCGTCGTAGAGCGGGATGTTCCACTGGATGTAGGCCGGCCCGTTCTCGACGATGTCGTCGATGTAGCCGCGCAGGGGCGCGGTGTCGATCGGATGGATGTCGCGGTGCCAGTTGGCCGGTCCGCGGTCGCGGACCGGGCTGCACATCATCATCAGCTCGGTGGCGCCGGCGTCCTCGACGTCCAGCAGCCGGTTCGCTACGGCGCGCAGCCGGTCGCCGGTCCACACCTCGACCGCCGCGGCGCAGCGCGCGTCGATCTGCGCGCCGAGCTCGCGCGACAGGTGCAGGCGCGGCTGGCGCGCGGTCTCCCACTCGCCGCCGGGCGGATCGTCCGGTCCGCGCTGCACGGCCCAGACCGCCCGCTGGCGCTCCACCAGCGTCTCGTACGCGCGGCGCACCTCCGCAAGCCGCGCCGGATCGATCACCTCCGGGACGATCAGGTACCCGTCGCGGAGAAACCGCTCGCGATCGATGTCGGCGGCCATGCCGTTTCCCGGCGCTCCGTTTCCTGCGCTCATGGCGTCTCCTCCCCGGTTTGCGATCCTGACCGCGCTGTGGCCCTGGCGGGCCAGCTATCCGTCGGCTCGACTACAGCATCGCCGGCCCGGCCTTTTTATTCCAGCGTCAAGCGGGTACGGTTCCGTAACCGATCATGGCCAAGGGAAAAGCCGCGCGGACGGCGATCTCGCCGACCCGCGCCGAGAATTACGCCGAATGGTACCAGCAGGTGGTGCGCGCCGCCGACCTGGCGGAGCTGTCGCCGGTGCGCGGCTGCATGGTCATCAAGCCGTGGGGCTACGCGCTGTGGGAGCACATGCAACGCGCGCTCGACGGGATGTTCAAGGAGACCGGCCACACCAACGCCTACTTTCCGCTGTTCATCCCGCTGCGCTATCTGGAGCGCGAGGCCGAGCACGTCGAGGGGTTCGCCAAGGAGTGCGCGGTGGTGACCCACCATCGGCTGGAGGCCGGGCCGGACGGCCGCCTGGTCCCCGCCGGCGAGCTCGACGAGCCGTACGTGGTGCGGCCCACCAGCGAGACGATCATCGGCGAGATGTACGCGAAGTGGGTGCAGTCCTACCGCGACCTGCCGATCCTGATCAATCAGTGGGCCAACGTGGTGCGCTGGGAGATGCGCCCGCGCCTGTTCCTGCGCACCGCCGAGTTCCTGTGGCAGGAGGGGCACACCGTGCACGCCACCGCCGAGGAGGCGGTCGAAGAGACGCTACGCATGCTCGACGTATACGCCGAGTTCGCGGAGCGCTACATGGCGATGCCGGTGCTGCGCGGCGAGAAGAGCGCCGGCGAGCGCTTTCCGGGGGCGGTCGACACCTACGCCATCGAGGCGATGATGCAGGACCGCAAGGCGCTGCAGGCCGGCACCTCGCACTTCCTGGGGCAGAACTTCGCCAAGGCGTGCGGCATCACCTTCAGCGACCGCGACGGCGCGCTGGTCCATGCCTGGACCACCTCCTGGGGGGTTTCCACGCGCTTGGTCGGCGGGCTGATCATGACCCACGGCGACGACGACGGAGCGGTGCTGCCGCCGCGGCTGGCGCCGCATCAGGTGGTGATCCTGCCGATCTACAAGGACGCCGGGCAGCGGACCGCGGTGCTGGGCGCCTGCGATTCGCTCAAGCGCGAGTTGACGCAGGCGACCTACGCCGGCGAGCCGTTGCGGGTGTCGGTCGACGACCGCGACCTGCGCGGCGGCGAGAAGAATTGGCACCACGTCAAGCGCGGCGTGCCGATCCGGGTCGAGATCGGCCCGCGCGACCTCGCCTCCGGGGTGGTGTCGGTGGCGCGCCGCGACCAGGCGCCGCGCGATCGGCAATCGCTGCCGCGCGAGCGCTTCGCCGCCGAAGCGCCGGCGGTGCTCGGCCGGATGCAGGACGGGCTGCTGGAGCGGGCGCGCGCGTTCCGGGACGCCCATACC
Source organism: Spirochaetia bacterium (assembly GCA_965203515.1). Taxonomy (GTDB): domain Bacteria; phylum Spirochaetota; class Spirochaetia; order SZUA-6; family Bin103; genus CATQHW01. The sequence goes on along the minus strand of OZ241907.1, from coordinate 246,942 downwards.
GAACGGGTCGACGACCTGCGGGCATTCGAGGCGTACTTCCGCGACGAGGCGGCCTCCGGCTTCGCCGTCGCCCCCATGGCCGCGGAGGCCGAGCGGGACGCGGCGTTTCAGGAGCTTCTGAAGCGACTGAAGGTGAGCCCGCGCTGCATCCTGGGCACGGCCGGCTCGGGAGCCGGCGACGGCGCACCGGAGCGCGCGTGCGCGTTCACGGGCGCCGGCGGCGCGGCCGATACGGTGTTCGCCCGCGCGTACTGAGCGCCTCGTTCGCCGGTCCCTTGACGCCGGCCGCATACGGATCATCATTGCGGCAGGTGAGCGTGCCGGCTTCCGGGAACCACCGATCCGGCAGGCCACCGGAGCGAGGGGAGGAAGCGATGGCTGAAGAGCGATCCGCGGTCACCATGACGGTCAATGGCCGCACGTCCGAACACCAGGTCGAGCCGCGGCGACTGCTGGTGCACCACCTGCGCGAGGAGTTGCGCCTGACCGGCACCCACGTCGGCTGCGACACGTCGAGCTGCGGCGCGTGCACGGCGATCGTCGACGGCAAGGCGGTCAAGACCTGCACCATGCTCGCCGTGCAGGCCGACGGCGCCGCGATCACCACGATCGAGGGACTGGCCGACGACGGCGCGCTCCATCCGCTGCAGGAGGCGTTCCGGGAGGAACACGGCCTGCAGTGCGGGTTCTGCACGCCGGGCATGATCATGACGGCGGTCGACCTGCTGGAACGCAACGCCGCGCCGTCGGAGGCGGAGATACGCCACGCCCTGGAAGGCAACTACTGCCGGTGTACCGGCTATCACAACATCGTCCGGGCCGTGCAGCGCGCTGCCGGCACCCTGACGTAGGGAGGGGAAGGCCATGGCTACGGCACAGATCGGCAAACCGGTCCGCCGCGTCGAGGATCGGAAATTCATCACCGGCGCCGGCCGGTACACGGACGACATCCAGCTTCCCGGCCAGACGTGGTGCGCCTTCGTGCGCAGCCCTCACGCCCATGCCGCGATCGAGAGCGTCGACGCGGCGGCGGCGGCGGCGGCGCCCGGCGTGGTCGCGGTCTTCACGGGAGCGGACGTGGAAGCCGACGGGTTGGGCGGCCTGCCGTGCGCGTGGGCGGTCGACTTCAACACCGGCGAGCCGATGAACGAGCCGCCGCACCCGGTGCTGGCGTCGGACATCGTGCGCTACGTCGGCGACGGCGTCGCCTGCGTGGTCGCCGCGACCTCAGAGCAGGCGCAGGACGCCGCCGAGCTGGTCGAGGTGACCTACCGCGAGCTGCCGGCGGTGACGGAAGTACCCCAGGCGATCGCCGCCGGGGCACCGCAGATCCACCCGGAAGCGAAGGACAACCTCGCCTTCATCTGGGACCTGGGCGACCGCGAGGCGACCGACAAGGCATGCGCGGCCGCGGCCCACGTCACCACCCTGGAGTTCGTCAACCAGCGGCTCATCCCCAACGCCATCGAGCCGCGCGCGGCGCTGGCCGACTATGACGCGGCGTCGGGGCGCTCCACGCTGTACACCTCGACGCAGAACCCGCACACGATCCGCGCGGTCATGGGCGGCGTGCTGGGGCTGCCGGAGCACAAGCTGCGCGTGGTCGGGCCCGACGTGGGCGGCGGCTTTGGCAGCAAGATCTTCCACTACCCGGAAGAGGCGGTCGTCACCTGGTGCGCCCGGAAGGTCGGCCGGCCGGTGAAGTGGACGGCATCGCGCACCGAAAGCTTCATGACCGACGCGCACGGCCGCGATCACGTCACCAAGGCCGATCTGGCGCTCGACGCCGACGGGAAATTCCTGGCGCTGCGGGTGCGCACGCAGTCGAACATGGGCGCGTACCTGTCGCTGGTGGCGCCGGCCATCCCCACCTACCTGTACGGCACGCTGCTGCAGGGCCAGTACACGACGCCGGCCGTCCACGTCGAGGTCACCGCCGCCTTCACCAATACGACGCCGGTGGACGCCTACCGCGGCGCCGGCCGGCCGGAAGCGACCTATCTGCTGGAACGGCTGGTCGACACGGCTGCGCATGAGACCGGCGCCGATCCGGCCGAGCTGCGCCGCCGGAACTTCATCCCGCCCTTCGACGGCGTGGCGGAGCCCGGCTACCAGACGCAGGTCGCCATGGTCTACGACAGCGGCAACTACGAAGGGGCGATGCGGCGCGCGCTGGAGGTGTTCGACCTGCCCGCGTTCCGCGCCGAGCAAGAGGCCGCGCGGGCGGAGGGACGCCTGCTCGGCGTGGGCTTCTCCAGCTACATCGAGGCGTGCGGGGTGGCGCCGTCCAAGGTCGCCGGAGCGTTGGGCGCGCGCGGCGGCTTCTACGAGAGCTCGACCGTTCGCGTGCAGCCGTCGGGCAAGGTGACGGTCTTTACCGGCACCCACTCGCACGGGCAGGGGCACGTCACCACCTTCGCGCAGGTGGTCGCCGACGATCTGGGCATCCCGATGGAGGACGTGGAGATCGTGCACGGCGATACCGACGTGATCCCGATGGGCAACGGCACCGCCGGCTCGCGCAGCATCGCCGTGGGCGGCAGCGCCATCGCCCTGAGCCTGGGCAAGATCAAGGAGAAGGGGGCGCAGATCGCCGCCCACCTGATCGAGGCGTCGCCCGAGGACCTGGAGTACGCGGACGGCGGCTGGAAGGTGCGCGGCACCGACCGCGGCATGAGCTTTCAGGAGGTCGCCGCGCAGGCGTATACCGTGCACGACTATCCCGACGGCGTGGAACCGGGGCTGGAGTTCACCTCGTTCTTCGACCCGGAAAACTTCACCTTTCCCTTCGGGACTCACATTGCGGTCGTCGAGATCGATGCCGACACCGGTCAGGTCCGGCTCCGGCGATTCGTGGCGGTCGACGACGTCGGCTTGGTGATCAACCCGCTGATCGTCGACGGGCAGGTGCACGGCGGCATCACCCAGGGCGTCGGCCAGGCGCTGCTGGAGGGCGCCGCCTATGACGACGCCGGCCAGTTGCTTACCGGCTCCTACATGGACTACGCGCTGCCGAGGGCCGATGACGTGCCGTCCTACGAAGTCGACCGCACCGAGACGCGATGTCCGGTCAACCCGCTGGGCGTCAAGGGCGCCGGCGAGACCGGTACGATCGGTTCCACGCCGGCGGTGGTCAACGCCGCCGTCGACGCGCTCTGGCATCGGGGCGTACGAGACCTGCAGATGCCGCTCACACCGCAACGGGTCTGGCGAGCCATGCACGCCAATGGAGGTGCCACGTGATTCCCGCGACCTTCGCGTATCGACGCGCCGCTTCGGTCGACGAAGCGCTGCGGATGCTCACCGAGGCGGGCGGCGACGCCCGCCTGCTCGCCGGCGGACACAGCCTGCTGCCGGCCATGAAGCTCCGGCTCGACCGGCCGGGCACCGTGATCGACATCAGCCGCATCGACGAGCTGGCCGCGATCGAGGAGAGCGGCAGCGGCGTGCGCATCGGCGCCGCCGCCACGCATGACCGGATCGCCTCGTGCGGTCTGGTGGGAGCACGGGCGCCGCTGGTCGCCGCGGCTGCGGGCGCGATCGGTGACGTGCAGGTGCGCAACAAGGGCACCATCGGCGGCAGTGTCGCGCACGCCGACCCGGCGGCCGACTACCCGGCGGCGCTGCTGGCATCGGACGCCGTGATCCACGTGCGCGGCGCCGGCGGCAGCCGGCAGATCGCCGCGGCCGACTTCTTCGTCGACCTGTACGCCACCGCCCTGGAGGACGGCGAGATCGTCACCGCCGTGGAGGCGCCGGACCAGGGCGGCGCCGGCAGCAGCTATCAGAAGTTCCCGCATCCCGCTTCGCGGTTCGCGGTGTGCGGCGCGGCCGTGTCGGTCGTGACCGACGGCGGCCGGTGCGCAAGCGCGCGCGTGGCGCTGAACGGGGTTGCCGCCGCCGCGTTTCGGGACCGGGGAGTCGAGGCGGGTCTGGAAGGAGCGACGCTCGACGCCGCCACCATCCAGGCCGCCGCGGCCAAGGCCGCCGACGGGCGGGAGCTGCTCTCCGACCTGTTCGCCGATGCGGACTACCGGCGCCATCTGGCCAAGGTGTTCGTACGCCGCGCGCTGACCGCCGCGACCGGTTAGGTTAGGCCAAGTCAGGCTGGAAGCAACGATCGACGCGGCGTGACCGTCGTCACGCCGCGAGTTCTTGCATGACCTCGCGCATCGCCGCCAGCGCGCGGTCGATGTCCTCGTCGGTGTGCGCGGTCGACAGGTAGATCTTCTCGTACGGGCTGACGAAGAAGCCTCGCCGGATCATGCCGACGCCGAAGCGGAACGCCCGATCCTTGTCGGCGTAGAGCATCGTCCGGTAGTCGGCGATGTCGTCCGCATCGGTGAACAACACCTGCAGTACCGGCCCGTCGCCGCCGACCAGCAACGGGATCGACGACTCGCGACCGATCGCTTCGACTTCGGCGCGGATGCGGTCGGCCATCGCGTGCAGGCGTTCATAGGTGCCCGGCTCGGCCAGCACGTTCAGCGTGGCCAAGCCGGCGACCGCCGAGATCGGATTGCCGTTGAAGGTGCCGGACACGAAGGTCCGTTGCGGGTCTGACCGCTCGCGCCACGGATTCACCGTCTCCAGCACGTCGGCGCGGCCGCAGACCGCAGCGTTGGGGTGACCGCCGCTGATCGTCTTTCCGTAGGCGGCCAGGTCCGGCACCACGCCGTACCGCTCTTGCGCGCCGCCCCAGGCGATGCGGAAGCCGGTCACCACCTCATCGAAGATCAGGATGATGCCGTGCTCGGCGGTCAGCTCGCGCAGGGTTTCCAGGAAGGGCGGCTTGGGGCGGATGCAGCGCTGCAACGGCTCGACGCAGACCGCCGCCAACTCGCCGGCGTGGCGCTCGATCAGCGACCGAGCCATCGCCGCGTCGTTGAACGGCGACACCAGCAGATCGTCGGACAGCGCCGCCGGCAGGCCGGCGACGTCGGCGACGGCGCGAGGATAGTCGCTCGGCCGGGGCGGTCTGGCCCCATGCAGCGCGAAGTCGCTGACGCCGTGCCAACCGCCCTCGAAGCGCAATACGCGCCGGCGGCCGGTGAACGCGCGCGCCATGCGCACCGCAAAGGAGACCGCGTCGGAGCCGGTTCCCACGAAGCGGATCTTCTCCCCGCAGGGAGCGGCGTCGACGATCCGCTCGCCCAGCTCGATGACCGGCCGGTTGAGGCCGAAGAAGGTGGCGCCGCGCTGCAGTTGCGCGGTCACCGCCGCGACCACCGCCGGATGGCAGTGGCCCAGGATCATCGGCCCGCTGCCGTTCAGAAAGTCGATGTACTGGCGGCCGTCAGCGTCGTAGAGCTTGCTGCCCTCCCCGCGAACGAAGACCATGGAGGCTTCGGGCGGCAGGTGGAACTCTCCCATGGTGCCGCCGACGAAGACCCTGCCCGCGCGCCGCAGCAGTTCCGCTTGAGCCATGTCGGCCCGCATCACGGCAGGCGGCCCGGCGTGACGGTCACCGCGCCTGGTCGCATTTGGTTAGCCTGGTCGCATTTGGTAGCCTAGTCGCCCAGTCGAAACGGCGGGTAGCGGTCGGTCGTCAGCAGGAACGCGTACGCGACAACCCTGAGTTGCCAGCGCATCAGTCCCTCCAGGAACCGGAACATCCCCTCGGGAAGCCTGCCGGTTATCAGGATCACCAACCAGCCGATGAAGACCACGATCGCTCCGGCGATGCCCAGAATGCCCAGCACGATGTAATGGGGTATGGCGAGAAACCACTTGAACAGCGGCAGCACGGGATTGAGATCATTCCGCGCGTCCGGATACACGATGTCGACGGTGACTGCCTGCCGCTCATCGGTGGAGGGATACTCGTCCCGCAACAGGCTGAGATAGGCGTTGATCCTGGTGGTGAACCGCACCACCTCCAGGTTCCAGTCGAACCACCAGCGCGGGTACTTCCGGCGGAACAGGATCATCAGGACGGTCGCCACGAACAGGCCGGCCGCCAGCAACGCCGCTTCGGTGCGACCGAAGTTCCAGCCCCGGTCCATCTGGCCGAGCTGGGAGGGGCCGACTATCAAGGCGCCGATTATCAGGATCGGTATGGCCAGGAGCGGTCGGAAGAACACGGTAAGCCGGTTCCGCGGCCCGTCGGGGTACGCTACCGATAGCGTCACCGGATACTCCTGCGATGCTCTGTCAGCCATCTCTGTCACCTCCTGAAGCTGTTGTGCGGTTCCCGGCCTTCGCTGACCCGTGCGACCGCGGAGCCGTATCATACCATACGGGATCATCGCCTGACAAGCAGGCGGACCGGACCGCCATACCAGGTGGGCTCCTGCGGTGTAACCCGGGTTGCCGGCCGCGCCGTACACGGGTAGCGATCCCGTGGCCGAGCGCACCGACTAATTAATGCGCGTCAACCGTCATTGGGGCGCGGTGGGGTGACGATCCGGGCGACGTAGCCGTGGGGATCGGCTTCGCGGAACAGGATGTGCCGGTCTCCGAAACGGTCCCGGTTCCAGGTGCCGTCATCGTATCTGGCGCGCAAGTCCTCGTAGGGAGTCGCGGAGACGATGAAGGAGTCGAGGGTCACGTTCTTCAGCGTGGTGCGTGACGCCATCGCCGCGGCCAGTCCCGGCAGGGACTCGTGCAGCCGCGCCTTGTCGTCATGCCGGTACGCCTCGGCGTGCAGCAGGCCGTGCGGTTCGACGAAGACGATGCGCTGCGTGGGGCCGGCCTTGATCCACAGGATGAAGTCGGGAAAGAAGCCGCGCCGCTCGAAGAAACCGATCCCCTTCCCCCTGCTCAGGTTGCGCAGGAGATAGATCTCCTTGCCGGCGAGCGATCGGTCGCGCTCGGCCCGACAGTACTGCCGCAGATCCTCGACGAACCGACGTTCCGCCTCGTTGAGGCCCGGCGGGTCGCTCCGTACCTTGGCGCCGCGCTCCACCAGCAGCGGCTGGTACAGGTGGCGGTCGAAGTGAACCGCCGGCAACTCCTGCGTCTCCTGCCGATAGATGCGGTCCGCTTCCTCGATGAGCTTCTGAATCGCGTCGATCAGTTCGACTTCGCTGCGGGCGATCCGGACGGTGTAGTGCCGGAAGTTCGCATGCTCCTCGTCGATCTCCGCGTACACCATGTGCTGAGCCTCCCAGCGCTCCCGATGGACGCGATAGAACCGGTCCAGGTAGCGCCGCAGGATGGAGAGCACCGCCTCGTGGAGCGGTTCGGTGCCGGCGAAGGAAGTCGGCGCGACCACCGACTCGTCGGCGATCAGGCGGTAGAGCCGGCCGGGGTCGGACGTCTCCATGATCGTCCGGGCCGTTTCCGGCCAAATGACGAGGTTGGCGTAACCCCTCCGTTCCCGGTATTCGAGGAGATCCAGGTAGACCCGCTGCCAATCGACGAGCTCGAGACTTGCGGCCGGTATGGCCACCTCCCGGCCGCCGCGCATCGCAACCGCGGTGAGGCCGCCGGCGCCGCTTTCGAGGGACTGCGCCTTGAGCGACAGGTCCACGCGCACCCGGAGGTCCCGCTCCGGCTCCAGCAGGAGATACGCCTCGGCGGCGAAGTTGCGGTCCTCCGGCACCCGAGGTACGACCAGGCCCTGGCGCAGGAAGTCCCGGTTCGTCCTGATGCCGAGCGGCAACTCGACGTCACCCTCGGTCTCGATCCCTTCCCGTTCCAGGTACGCGCGGAACTGCGTCATGTAGTTGGCGCGCACGGCAAACACGTTGAGCGTCTCCAGCAGGCCGAGATGGGCCGGATGCTTGCCGGCCAGCGCCGCGCTTCGCTTCAGGCTGAGTCCCCTGCCCCGCAGGCGCACGCCGCGCCCGAAGAGCTGGATGATCTCCGATCCCTCCTTGCGGCCGATGTTGAGCAGTCCCATGCTCGACACCCGCCACGAGTTCCAGCCCTCCATGAATTTCTTCGCCCCGATCAGCACGTCGATGGTGGTGGCCGGACGGCCGATGGCGTCGAACAGCGAGCCGCTGACCACGTCCTCTTCCAACGTCATCCCGCAGTCGTCGGCCGCGGCGAGTTTCCTGAAGGCGGCGGCGTCGCCGACGTAGATCAGTCCGAAGTAGTGTTCGGCGCCGCTCGCCTTCAGTCCGATCTCACCGGCGCTGCCGCGGATGGCGCACAGGTGCAGGCCGCCGCCCGCCGGCGCGTGCAGCACCGCGGCGAGCAGGTCCCGGTACACGGCCTCGGCCGATGAGGAATCTTCGCGCAGGTACTTGAAGCGATCGCCGAACGCGTCCCGCCCGTCCGGCGCCGCCAGACCGCTCCGGCCGGCGAGCAGCTCCTCGATGCCCCGGACCACCCAGCCCCGCCGGTTCTCCAATACGCGGTGCAGGAACCGGACCACCGTGAGCACGTCGCTGCGCTTCCGGCCGGACTCGGTGTAGACCGCGTTCACGGTGCTGCCGACGAACACCCACAGCGGGCGTTCCAGGTGGTACGGGCGCAGCGCCGACGCCTGCCGCGCAAACAGCCGCCGCTGCTCATGGAAGGAGAGCAGGTTGCCGAGCAGCAGCGCGTCGGTTCTGTCCTCCGCCGCTTCCTCCTTGAGGTTGAGCACGTGGAAGTCCTTGCCGTATCCGTCGCCGTGGAAGTAGCGGTACGAGTAGTCGAAGATGATCGACTTGCCGTACTCGGCGGTGAGCTGGTCGTTGCGCGCCGCGCTCAGCGCCTGCCCGAAGGTGGCGCTGTACTCGAACGTGAAGCCGGTCTCGCCCAGCGCGTCGCGGAAGCTGCGCCACGCGGCGCCGCCGGAGCCCTTGTGCCCCTCGTCCACGAAGATCAGGTTGTTGCCCTCGAACGCCTCCACCGGCACGCTCACGCCGCCGCCGCGCTTCTCCTGCACCAGCTTGGTGATCTCGATGACCCGGACCTCGTCCTCCCCGGCCGTCATGAGACCGCTCTCGTTCGGGTCGAAGCTCCGGCACCGGATGCCCGAGGCGGCCAGCTCCGCGAGGTGCTGCTCGCTCAAGCCCTCGTTCGGGGTGATCAGCAGCACGTTGTCGAGCGGCCGGCGGTGGTAGTGCAGGAACTGGCGGTAGTTGACGTGCATGATGAGCGTCTTGCCGCTGCCGGTCGCCATCCAGAACGCCAGCTTCTTCAGGTCCGATTGCGTGAAGTCGGCGTCGCGCGGGGCGGGGTCGGCGAACGGCCGGGCAGCGTTCCGGTCCGCCGCGAACCGGTTCAGCGAGCGGATCAGCTCACCCCGGCCATGGAAGTACCGGTCCAGGAACAGCTCGGTATGGAGGAGCGCGGCGTGCTGAAAGTAGCGCAGCGTGATCGGCTCGGAGCGGCGGGCGTTCACGGCGTCAAGGTGCGCGCGGACGTTGTCGTCGTATCGGGCCAGATCGGCCGCCGGCACCTGCAGCTCGCCGCGCGCCGTCAGCCGGTGGTAGATGTGGCTGCGTCCGGCCGCGTCGAACCCTTCCGGGGCCTCCTTCAGATCGCTCAGCAGGTCACGGTTGCTCCGGTAGCCGAGCAGCCCGTTCAGCCAGGACAGCAGCACCAGCCGCTGCTCCAGCCTGACGTGCTGCGCCGCGCCGGACTCGCGGACGCTGCTGCGGCGGGCGCCGCTGACGCCCCTTCGCCAGGGCACCGTCAGTTCTCCAACGGCGCGAACATCCGCGCCTTGAACACCGGCTCCAGTGCCTTCGCGTTCGGGATGAAGGAATCGCCGTTGACGAACACCGCGTCCGCCCCCGCGGTCAGGTCCCGTTCGGTCACGAACTCCTTGTCCCGAATCAGCTCTTCCTTCCGCCAGCCCTCCGTCTCGCGCCAGATGACCACCGTCGTCCGGTCTTCGACGCTGCCGCGATAGACCAGATAGCGGCGCCCGTCGTCGTGGTGCACGCGGCGCGTTTGCACGCGCAGCCCCAGCAGGTAGTTGAAGGTCTCCGGCAGGTCCGCCAACCGTTCGTGACGCCGGCCGTCGGCATGGACGCCCAGCCGGTAGTCGAATGGCCGATTCAGCTTCTCCACGTTCAGCAGGGTCGCGCTGGTGCGCGTCTCCCACGTGAGCAGGTACTTGAGCAGGTAATCGTCGAACCGCAGCGCCTGCTGACCGGCCGCATCGTCGAAAGCGATGTTGTTCAGCGCGTCCTCGTAGCTCTCCAGGCGATGGTACTTGACGATGCGCGGGCCGCGTTCAGCCTCCTCCGGCGTGGCTGCGCGCTTGGGCTTCCCGGCCTTCCACTCCGGCGTGAACGTCACTTTCTTGATGCGCGGCATCAATACCGTATCGAAATGCCTGCCCATCTCGACAAGGACGAACTTACGATCACCGCCGTCCTCACGGTTCAGATCGATCACCGCGTGCCCGGTCGTACCCGATCCGGCGAAGAAATCGACACAGCAGGAGTCGTCTTCGATACCTGCCCCGAAGATGGCGTCGCCGACGGTGTGAACCGATTTCGGGTAGGAGAACGAGTTGTGGACGCCGATTATGTCACCAAGCAGGTTGGCGCCGAAGGTGCCGGCATTATATCGTGGATCGACCCAGTTGCTGAACAACGCGGCACTGCGATCCTGCACTTCGATGCGATGGTAGATGGTCATGCCGTTGCTACACTGCAGCTTGCCGTCTCTGATCAGCGGCAGGCACGACTCATACGAGCGGCGCCAGACCCGCTCCTCACCCTGAGTTCCAAATGGATAGACTCGGACATATCCTTCTTCGGTATTATCGCGCGGGTACTCGTCATTATTCCTTGCCGGAGGAGGCTCCGCGCCGACGACGGTCCTGGTCTCCGCGTCGACCAATATGGAATAGAAGCTGTTCGGCCGCGCGTATCGGAAATTGCTCGCGGCGGTCCCGCTGCGCTTGAATGGTCGAAGTTCATCGTCGTCTTTCGTGATACGTCCCACCAATGTCCGCCCTGAACCTTTGCTTACGCAGCTGAGCATGTACTCATGGGTGTTCGCCAACAGCGTCGCCTTGCCGCCCTGGGGGTGGTGATTGACGACGATCATCTCGCGACGGAAGAACGGATAGTGCTTGTCGATCAGTTCGCAGAGATCGGCCATCTCGAAATCGTCGATCGCGATGAATAGAACGGGATCCTCCTTGAGTAATCCCATCATGAGAGAAAGCCGATTTTCCATCATCGTCAACCAGGAAGAAAAGAGATACTCGTTCTTGTAGAGAATCTCCGAGTCACCGGTATTGTATGGTGGATCCAAGTATACGCATTCGACCCTGTTGCGGTAGGACTCATGCAACAGGCCGAGCGCCTGAAAGTTCTCGCTGTGAATCAGCAAACCATCGGTCCGATCGTCGACGTGATCCATGTCGTTGAGCAACCGATCCACGAAGCCGGAATCGAAATGCCGGGTATCGAGTACCAGCGTCGGATTGGTTTCCAGGAAGGTAAGGCGTCGGTCAGTGCGGTCTCCATTGCAATTGAACAGATTGTCTTCGTCCTCGTCGAGGTGGAACAGATCCTTCCATTCCGCCCATTGCGAGTCACAGGCGGCGATATCGGGATAGAATTTCCGGTCGATGGTGCCGATGGTGATGCAGTACTGGGTCTCGGTGATGAACTTGCGCTTCTCCCACAACATCTTCTGGAAGCTCTCGATCTGATCCAGGAACTCGATGATCCGCCCCCCGACCGCCTTGATCGTCCGCATGAGCTGGAACCAACCTTCGGCCACTTCCTCGCCGATGGCCGCCAGCTCGTCCAGATCGAGCACCTCGTTCTTCAGATAGAAGTCGAGCTCCCGGGTGAGGAACCCTTGCAGGTTCTTGTGGATGAAGAAATCGGAGGTGTTGCGCCGCGTGTAGCGCCGGAGATGGTATTCGAGGAAGTCGACCGGCCGGCCGTCGCCGTTGCGATGGCGCTCGGCCGTCAGCGCCGCCACCGCCGCGTCGGCGCCGCGCAACCGCCGGGGAACCTCGGTCAAGGCTGCGCGGATGATCGCTTCCTGCTGGTTCCTGCGGCCGTAGACCAGCTCCTCCCGACCGGTCAGGGGCCGGTATTCGAACGGGATGAGCACGCGGCCGGCTTCCGCATCGCAGGTGATCTCTGCGACCTGTGGCAGGAAGAACCGCTTGTCGCCTTTGACGTCGTTCTGTTCCACGCTCGCGTTCCGCACCGTGAAGCGCACGGTGACGCCCTGCCGCGTGAAGGCGTAGTTGCGGAAATGCTCGTCGGACTTGACGTAGTACTGATCGTTGTTCGCCCAGTGCAGATAGACCTCTTCGCCGTTGTAGGGAATGGCGTAGGGCTGGCGCCTGGAATAGCGCCGTTTCGAGATGAAGTCGCCGTCCTGATAGTAGCGGCTGAAGAACGCATACAGATGGTTGTAGATGGTCGCTTCCAGCGCTTCCCGGTTGAGGCCGCCGGTCCGCTTCGCCCGAAGGAACTTCCGGCCCAACGGGGTATCTCGATACATCACCACCAAGTTGCCGTCGGCGTCGAGCGCATTCCCGCCCAAGGCATCCCGTATCTGCTGAGCTAGCTCCTGCAGGCGTTCGGCGGCCTGCGCCTGGTCGGCGAGCGGGCCGCGTTGCAGCTCGTCCGCGATGGTGCGCGGCAGGTCCTCGGCGATGAACGTCTCGATCACGCCGCGTTTGTGGTTCATGACCCGGTAGATGCCGAAATCGAGGTCGGCGCAGTCGAACTGGAAGAGCTCGCGCAACAGGCGCTGGAACTTCTCGCTCAATGAACTCGTCACGGCAGCTCGATCGCGTCTTGAGCTTACCGTAGCCCAGGCGCGCGCCCGGCGCCACCACCGTCCATCCGACGGCTTGGCGCAGCCGGCGGGAGACGTTCCACGGGCTGCCGGGACTGCTGGCCGACTCGCTCCCGGACCGGTTCGGCAATGCCGTCATCGACGCCTGGCTGGCCGCTCAGGGCCGCAGTCCCGGCGACTTCAACTCGGTGGAACGGCTCTGCTACGTCGGCGCGCGCGGCATGGGGGCGCTGGAGTTCGTCCCCGCCACCGGGCCGGAGCACCGCCAGTCCGCCGTGGAGGTGGCCGCCCTGGTCGAGCTGGCCAGCGAGATACTGACCCGTCGCGGCGCGTTCACCGGATCGTTCCGTGCGGCGCAGCGCCGTGCGCCGCAGAGGCAACAGGCGCTGCAGAGCATCCTGCGCGTGGGCACGTCGGCCGGCGGCGCCCGCGCCAAGGCGATCATCGCCTGGAACCCCGCGACCGGCGAGGTGCGTTCCGGGCAGATCACCGCGGGCGACGGATTTTCCTGTTGGCTCCTGAAGTTCGACGGCGTAGCGGGCAACCGCGACCGCGAGCTCGATGATCCGCGCGGCTATGGGCTGATCGAATACGCCTATCACCGCATGGCGCAGGCCGCGGGCATCACCATGGCCGAATGCCGGATCCTGAGCGAAGGCGGGCGCAATCACTTCATGACCCGCCGGTTCGACCGCACGGCCGCGGGCGACAAGATTCACATGCAGTCATTGGGCGCGCTGGCCCACTACGACTTCAATCGACCCGGAGCGAACTCCTACGAACAGGCGCTCCGCGTGATCGAGCAGCTCGATCTTGGCAAGCCGGCGGTGGAAGAGCAGTTTCGGCGCATGGCGTTCAACGTCGTGGCGCGCAATCAGGATGATCACGTCAAGAACATCGCCTTCCTGATGGATCGGTCGGGAGGCTGGTCGCTGGCGCCGGCGTTCGACATCACCTACAGCTACAACCCGGCGGGGCGGTGGACCGGCGCGCACCAGATGACGCTGAACGGCAAACGCGAAGGCTTCGCCGCCGGCGACTTCGCTGCCTGCGCCCGCAACGCCGCCATGCGTCGGGGCCGCGCCGCCGACATCCTTTCCCAAGTCCAGGACGCCGTGCGGCACTGGCCCGAGTTCGCCGCGCAGGCCGGGGTGCCGGACGCCGCCGCCCGCCGCCTGGCCGCCGCCCACCGAACCGACCTTCCGGTCTGACCGCTCGTCGGACGCGGCGCGCCTACTCGTATCCGAACGGCACGACGTCCAGGTCTTCGATCTGCCCGTCGGCCGTGAAGCGCCAGACGCCGACGTGGCCCCGGCGCAGGTCGCCGTTCGCGTCCCAGTCCAGGGTGGCCGCAGCGCCTTCATAGTCGACCGCTCCGCCGGCGGCCAGAATGCGCAGCGCTTCGGCGACCCCGTCCGGACCGGCGGTCACCACCGTGCCGGGCCCGCTGCCGACGGCGCGCAGCCGGTCGCGGATCGCCGCGCCGCCGGTGCTGCCGGCCGCTTGCGCGGCCAGCCCCAGGGCGATGGTTGCGTCGTATATCTCCTTGACGTAGGCCAGCACCGGCAGCTCGCCATACTTCTCCCGGTAGGCCGCTTCCCACGCGGCCGAAGCGGCGCTCCCCGGATCGGCCGCGGCGGCCACCCCGTACGCGCCGGCCACGCGCTCGACCCCGATCTCCCGTACCACGGCCAGGTCCTTGAGCGCATCGCTGAATACGAACCGTTCGTAGAGCCCCTGCTCGATCGCCTCCCGGACCAGGATCACCCCTTCGGACACGAAGGTGGCCACCACCAGCGCCTGCGCGCCCGAGGCCGCGCTCTCATGCAGTTCGGTCAGGTAGGTCGTCTGCGCCGCGTCGATCGGGACGACCATGATCCGGGCGCCGTTTCCTGCCAGGACGCCGCGCTCCAAGCCGGACACCACCGTTCCGGTCCAGGCGGCGGCGAACGCTTGGGCCAGCCCCCTCCCCCAGGGGTCGTCGCGGTAGATCAGCGCGACGTTGTCGAACCCGCGCTCGCGGGTGACGCGCGCCAGGACGGGACCCTGCGCGCTGTCGGACAGGGCGGTGCGGAACAGGAAGTCGCGGTCATCGACCGCCGTCAGCCGGGGCGAGGTGGCCGATGGGCTGATGGTCGGAATGCCGGCCGGGCCGGTCACGCGCGCCGCGACCGGGATGGTGGTGGCGCTGGTGCCGGGGCCGACCAGGACGTGAACGCCCTCGGCCTCGACCAGACGGCGCGCTTCCGCTACCGCCACGGCCGGATCCACCGTGGAATCGCCGGTCGACACCTCCACCGGTTGGCCGAGCACGCCGCCGCCCTCGTTCAGATGCTCGACCGCCAGATCGAACGCCGCCCGCAGATCCTGGTCTCCGTCCCCTTCGAAGTTCAGCAGCAGCCCGATCCGCAACGGCCCAGACGCTTCCTGTTGGCCGTAGGCGCCGATCGCGCCGGCCACCAGGAGAACCGCCGCCAGCAGCAGGCCGGTCATGCTCGCTCGACTCCTCATTGTTCACCTCCCGTGCGTCACCCGGCGCAGTGCAGCCGGTCGTCCGGCAGCGGCGGCCTGGTATGCCGCCGCTCATCATCGGCTATGATCGCCGCGTCTGACCATGCCGCGCGAGCTGATCGCCGCCGCCCCGCGTACGCCCGCCCTGGTGGAGTATCGGGAACCGGACCTCGGCGCCGGCCAGGTGCGCCTGCGCAGTCTGCTTTCGGTCGTCAAGCACGGCACCGAGCTGCGCGCGTTCCGGGCCGACACCCGCGATGCGACGGCGCCGTTCGACCGTGAGCTGCGCCTGCACGTGCCCGGCGAGCGGCCCGCGGCGTTTCCGCGTCCGCTCGGCAACCAGGGGGTGGCGCGGGTAGTGCGGACCGGCGCGGGGGCGGACCGCTTCCGGCCGGGCGATCTGGTATTCGGCCCGCTGCCGATCCGCGAGACCCACACCGTCGCCGAGGAGTCGCTGCAGCCGGTGCCGGCCGGCGCCGCCCCGGAAGCGCTGCTATGCTGGGACCCCGCATCCGTGGCGCTCTGCGGCATCCACGACTCCGGCATCCGCCTCGGCGACCGCGTGCTGGTCACCGGCTTGGGCGCGATCGGACTGATGGCCGCGCAGCTCGCCCGCCTGCAGGGCGCGAGCTGGGTGGCGTGCTCCGATCCGTTCGCCAAACGGCGGGCGCTGGCGGCCGCGCACGGCGCCGATCTGGTCATCGATCCGGCGGCCGACGATGCCGGGTCGATCGTCAAGCAGCGCTCCGGCAGCCGGGGCGTGGACGTGAGCATCGAAGCGTCCGGCAGTTACGCCGGCCTGCATGACGCCCTGCGGGCGACCGCGTACGGCGGCACCGTCGCCTCCATCGCCTATTACACCGGCACCGCCGGCGCCCTGCACCTGCAGGGGGAGTGGCACCGCAATCAGCTCACCCTGATCTCCAGCCGGGACGTCAACGCCCCGTTGCGGGCCCATCCGCGCTGGACCAGCGAGCGCCTGCACCGGCAAGCGGTCGACCTGCTGGCCGCAGGCCGGCTGCGGGCCGACGGCGTGCTCGACCCGATCGTTCCGTTCGAGCGCAGCGCGGACGCGTATCGGGAGATCGACCGGAACCCCGGCGCCGGCATCAAGCTGGCCGTGCGCTACGACGCTGGCGGCATGGACGCGGCGGGCGGCGATGCGTCCCCGCCGGGCGCCTAGCCTAGCCTAGCGCGGTAGGACCTGCGGCGGCCAGGCCCAGTCGACGAACCGGTCGCGGATCGCCGCCTGCACGGCGTCGCCGGCATGCAGGACGATGCGGTAGCGGAAGGTCGCCTCCGCTCCGGCATCCAGGGTCCAGTCTCCCCGTTGCCGATAGCTGCTGCGGTAGTACGACAGCCCGAACGGATTGGCCGCCAGCAGACCGTAGGCGCGCACGTGCCAGAAGGTCGGGTAGTGCGGATTGCGCGGGTGATCGAGCACCGCGACGCCGACCGTGCGGGGCCGGCCCTGCGGGTCGGGGAGCGTACCGGAGCAGTCGACCCACGGGGCGCGCTGCCCCCAACACTCACGCTCCCCGACGCCGCCGGCCCCGTTGACGATGATGCCGCCGCGCGCCTCCTTGATCGCCTCCGGCACGCGCAGCGCGACGATGCCGCCCTCCTTGGTATCGCCGAACAGCACCGCGCCGTGCGCGGCCCGCAAGCGGACGGAGACGTCGATCATCCGCAACCGCTCCGGCGTGTTCCAGAAGATCAGCGCGCGCCGCTCGTCGACGACCGGCTGGCCGGCCGCGTCCTCCCAGCGGAGGCGTTCGACGATCCGGCCGAACACCGGACCGCTTTCGACCGCGTCGAGCGCCACGCGCACCTGGACGCCATGGCCATCGGCCTCGCTCCAGAAATCGACGCCGTTCACCAAGCCGTGCGCGACCCAGCAGGAGCGGTGGTGCACGTGATCGGTCTCCTCGCCCGCGACGCCGCCGGCGAGCGGCCACGCGCGGGTCATGGGGATGCCGTGCGGGCCGGCGATCGGGTGCAGCACCGGGCGCACCTCCCCGGGCCGGTACCGATAGCGGCACCACGGCACGCCGCCGACCGAGACGGCCAGCGCGCCTTCCCGCTCATCGACCGCCACGCCGCTCGCCGCCGGCCGGTCGCGTTCGTCGAGCGCCCGCTCGACGCCGGCCTCGAGCTCGGCCACGATGCAGGCGGCCCGGCCGCCGGCTGCCTGACAGGCGGGCGGCGCGGCGCCGGGCGGCGCGTCGAACCAGGCCGGACACCAGGCGCGGCGGTGGGGTCCGGCGCGCAGGATCGGTTCACGCATGGCGCGAGCAGAGCCATCGGGCCAGCGCCTTGTCCGGGTCGGCGATCTCCGCCACCGACTCGTACCAGTACGCCTTCCAGTCCGCCTCCGCCTCCGGCAGACCGGTAAAGAGCATCAGGTTGAGCGGGTAGACCTCGCTGTCGGTGCAGCGCCGGAAGTCGTCCCGAAACAGGAACACCGGCTTCTCCCAGGCGATCGCCAGCCCCAGCTCGACCATGACCCCCTCGTCCGGCGGACAGCCGTTGACCACCGCGAACAGCCCGTCCGCATCGCGCACGTCGCGCAGGTCGGCCTGCCCGATCCGGTACGCCCAGCCGGGCCGGCTGCGGTCGATCTGGTTGTTGCGGGCGAACGGTTCCCACACCTCCGCCCCCGCGGCGTCCAGCGCCTCGACCAGCTCGGCCAGCGGCCCTCCGCGTTGCTGTGCTGAGAACCCGTACGGATTTGCCAGATAGAGACGCTTGCGCTTCACGTTCAGCGCTCCTCGGCCAGTCGTTGCCGGCGCAGCACCTGCCGCGCGTGATCCGGCAGCGATTCCCACAGCTCGCGGGGGAAGTGCCCCTTCGTGAACTCGTGTTGCCAGGCGTTGAAGACCCAGGGACGACTCATCGCCATGCAGAGCTCATCGCGAGGACGGTTCGACCGGTTCGGGGTGCCGCGATGCAGCACGCGATTGTCGTGCACCCACAGCGCGCCCCGCTTGAGGTCGAGCCGGCGCGACCGGAACGTGCTCCCGTCGTTAGGTCCGCGCCCCAGCAGGTCGTCCAGCTCCTCCGGCAGCTCGTCATCCCCCACATACTGCGTGCACGGGATCACCTCGAAGCTGCCGTTCTCCTCGCTGGTGTCGACGAGGGGGAACTTGACGCCGACTTGGTAGGTCGGCGTCCGTATGCCCGGAAACGGGGAGCTCATGCCGTCGCGATGCCAGCGCTGGTAGTCGGTGCCCGGCAGCGGAATGTTGCTGTCGAAGTGGGGCCAGACGTAGTCCTTGCCCAGGACCGCTTCGAGAAACGCCACCAACGCCGGATGCTCGAAGATGTCCGGCTCCACGAACGGGCGGCGGAACGGGACGCGCACGTTGTGTCGGCCCCAGCCGCGCGCGGGGTTGGGGCCCTGTCGTTCGATACCGGCATCGCGGATCGGCGTCCATGCCTCCTGGATGCGGTCGAGCGTGGCCTGCGCGATCAATCCGCCAAAGACCACGAACCCGTTGACCCGGAACTCCGCGATCAGGCGATCGACGTCGTAGCCGGCGATTTCACTCATCTCGATCCTCCTTTCACTTCGACCCCGGAAAACAGCGGTAGCTGCCGGTCGCCGGTCGGCGCTGCTGACCGGCGGCGTCGGGCCGCCGCGCTCGCTTCGCGGAGGGCCGTCTCGATATCCTCGACGAAGCCGGACAGGCGGTGTTCCATGGTTCGACCGAACAGCAGGCGGCGCGCCGCGTGGGTCAGGATCAGTCGCCGCCGGGCGCGGGTCATGCCGACGTAGAAGAGCCGCCGTTCCTCAGCCAAGTCGGTGTCCCGGTGCGGCGTCCGGTACGGTAGCAGCCCCTCTTCGCAGCCGACGATGAACACTACCGGAAACTCCAGGCCCTTGGCCGCATGCAGGCTCATCAGCGTCACCCGATCGGCGCGCCGATCGTACCGGTCGGCCTCGGTCTGCAGCGCCATCGCGGTCAGGAAGTCCCGCAGGCGGCAGCCGAAGGGACCGGCGGCGCGCTGCAGGCGGGCGATCCGTTCCTGTTCGGCAGCGTCGTAATCCGTGCCGCGCAGCTCGGCCCAACCTGCGGCCGCGGCCCGGACGCGCTCCGCGACCGGTACTACCGTACCGGCCGGAACCGCTCCGGCCGGCGGCGAGAGCCGCGACGCAAGCTCCATCGCCGCCGCTTCGCCCCGTGCGCCGGCGCCGTCCGGGACGACCCGCCGGCGATGCAGGGCGCTGTCGGGCGCCAGCGTCAGCCACAGCAGGGAGAGGATCGCCCGCATCGGCCGCTGTTCCGCCGCGGCGGCCCCTCCCGTGGTCTGGTACGGGATGCCGGAACGATCGAACGCCTCCTCCAGCGGCCCGGCCTGGACGTTGAGCCGATACAGCACGGCGAAGTCCCCGAACGCCAAGTGCGCCGCCGCGTTGCCGACATCCACGTCGCCGTCATCCACGCGGCCGGAGTCGAGCGAGAAATAGCTGGTGCCGCCCACCATCCGCTCCACCTGATGGACCACGAACTCGGCCTCCGCCCGTTCCGTGGAGGCGCGATGCACGTCGACCTTCACCTGCTCGGCGAGATCGGCGATCAGCGATGCATCGCCGTGCTCGGGGCCGCGTGCGATCACCTGCGCGGCGGCGTCCAGGATCGCCTGCGGAGAGCGATAGTTGCGGTCCAGGCGGAGTTGTCGGGCGCCCGGAAAGTCGCCTGCGAACGACAGGAAGTAGCGGTGGTCCGCGCCGCGAAAGCCGTAGATCGCCTGGTTCGGATCGCCGATGACGCACAGATTCGCGCCGCCCGAAGCCAGCAGCCGCAGCAGGCGGTGCTGGGCGGGATTCACGTCCTGATACTCGTCGACCGAGATCCAGCGGAACCGCCCCTGCAGGGTCTGCAGGACGGCGGGATCGGTCTCCAGCAGTCGCACCGTGCGATAGATCAGATCATCGAAGTCGAGCGCGCCGGCCGCCACGAGCGCGGCGTGATACCGGTCCCGTATCTCGGCCAAGTCCGGTCCGCGCACCGCGCCAGCGCCGGCGGCCCGCACGCCCGCCGGCTCCTCGGCCAACAGGTTCTTGCCGATCGAGATCGCCTCCAGGCACCGACGGAGGTCCGCGGCGGACATGCCGGGGACGCTCCGCTTCAGCAGCTCCCGCCGGTCCTGTTCGTCGGCGATCGCGAACGAGTCGCCGATGCCGGCCGCCACGCCGAACTCCCGGAGCACCGCGGCGCCGAGCTGATGGAAGGTGCCGACGGCGATCCGGTCCGTCCGGTCGTCGCCGAGCATCCGGGCCAGCCGTTCGCGCATTTCGCGGGCCGCTGCGTTGGTGAAGGTGAGCGCCAGCACCGATGCGGGCGGCACGCGCAGACGCTCGACCAGATACGCGATACGGGCGGTGAGCGTGCGCGTCTTGCCGGTGCCGGGTCCGGCGACGATCGCCAGCGGGCCGTCGGTATCGATCACGGCCGCCCGCTGCGAGGGGTTGAGGCCGGCGATCGATTCATCCGTCCGCGGCGGCGGTCCGGCGCGGGCAGGGCCGCTGCGGCGCGCTTCGAACGGGGGCCGTTGCGTGACGCCGTCGGGCACCGGGCGGTCCCGTCGGGTCGCGCCGGCGGCCGTATGCGGTCCGGCGGCGGCCGGCGTTTCGGGAGCCGCCGGCGTTTCGGGGGCGAACATGCCGAGCTGGAATACGGACGCCCGGTCAGCCTCTCCGTCGAACAGATGGATGACGCCGTACTCGCCGTCATAACCGCCCCGGGTCCGCACCTCGCCGGCGCGCATCCGCCGGATGCCCTCCGCCAGCAACGCATCTCCGGCCGCGGCGATCTCCTCCAGCGGGAGGTCCCGGAGGATCGTCAGCTCCGGCCCGAGCCGCTGCAGGAGCCGGAAGTACTCCGCCTGCACGCGTTTGGAGTTGGGGCCGGCGCCCATCATCTCGGCGAGCGCTTCCGGCAGGGGAATGAGCCGCGCGAAGGGGCCGGCCGAAGCCGGACGCGCGCCGCGCGGGCGGTCGGCCAACTCCTCCGTCCGATGGGAGACGCCGACCGTCACCGCCTTGCCGCAGGCCGAGCAGCGTCCCCCGTGGGCGATCGTGGTTTCCGGTTCCCAGCAGACTCCGCACTTGCGATGGCCGTCCAGGTGGTACTTGCCTTCCTCCGGGAAGAACTCGATCGTGCCGCGATACCCGTCGGCGCCGCTGCCGGCGAGTGCGTCGAACAGCGCGTCATAGCTCAGCTCGGTGTCGAACGCGGTCGCCTCCCGCGCCAGCTTGGGCGGCGAGTGGGCGTCCGAGCTGGAGATCAGCGTGTAGCGGTCCAGCCAGGAGACCCGCCAGTTCATCGGCGGATCGGAGGAGAGGCCGGTCTCCACCGCAAAGATATGGGGCGTCAGGTCGGCGAAGCACTCCTCCACAGAATCGAAGCCGGACCGGGAGCCCAGGATGGAGAACCACGGCGTCCAGATGTGGGCCGGGATCAGATGGCAGCGGTCATCCGCCTGCAGCACGATCTCCAGCAGGTCGCGGCTGTCGAGGCCCAGGATCGGCCGTCCGTCCGAACGGATGTTGCCGATCTTCTCGAGTTCCGCCTGGAGGTTGGCGGTCGTCTCGAACGAGGGGGAGAAGACGATGTTGTGCACCTTGCGGGTGCGATCGCGCTTCTTGTAGATGTTGCTGATCTCGCCGCCGATCAGGAAGCGGACGGTTCCGCGGCAGGACGCGGGCACCTCCGCCGCCATAGCCTCCGTGAACTCCGGCCGCAGCCGGAACAGCCCCTCTTCGGCCGGTTCGAGCTTCTCCCGGACCTCGGCAAGCCAGCCGGGGTGGGCGACGTCGCCGGTAGCGACTACCTGCACTCCCTTGAGCTGCGCCCACTTCCACAGGTGCTGAAGCGTCAGGTCCCTGCTGGTGGCGCGCGAGTAGTGGGAGTGCAGGTGGAGGTCGGCGACCAGCTTCATGCCGACAACAGTATGGCGGAAGCGGAACGGGTGCGCCGCAGGCGGCCGGACGCTGACGCCGAGCGCCTGCGGCAGACTACTTCCCGGGGAGGACTCGAACCCCCACAACAAGAGCCAGAATCTTGGGTGCTACCAATTACACAACCGGGAACCGCACCGCCCAAGCTATCAGGACCCGGCCGGCCGGTCAACGTATCCGGCAACGCCATCCGGCAGCGGCGCAGCGCCGCCCCAGCGCAGCATCGTGGCGCCCCGCGCCGGCTCGCCGGTGTCGCCGGCCGTTCCCCCGTCCGTCGTCCCCTCGGCCCGCGCGCGAAAGAGCGCGAGCAGCGCTCCGGCCAGGTCATCGTCGATCGAGCACAGCACGACGTCGGCCAGCGGCCTGCGCTCCTGGCCCCCGGCAAGCCCCCAGTTCGCGACGATGGCCCGCATGCCTTCGCCGCGCATGACCTGCAGCCCGTCTGCGGTGAGCCGGCCGGCGCGCAGCAACACCGTGGTGATGCCCCTGCCGCCCAGGTCTTCCAGCAGCCGGCGTAGCTCGCCCCGGTCGCGCGTGGATTGCAGCCGGCGGTGGTCGATCGAGGCGCGCCCGCCGCCGTCGGCGTAGCCTTCCCGAAACGCGGCGATCGCGCTCTCGTCGCGCCCCCGGACGCTGACGATCCCGATCGCGCCGTCCGGCTCGATCACCGCCAGCAACCGGCCGGCGCGCCGGTGACCGTCGCCGCGCGCGAAGCGCAGCTCGGTGACGTTCGCCGGCGGCGCGCCGCCCGCCGCGCCGGCGGCCGCTTCCGCGCCGGCATCCTCCAGCCGAAACGCCACGAACTCCACCCCGGGAAACGCCGGCGCAATCCGGTCGACCTCCAGCGCCAGCAGCGGGCCGACCACCACGCCCCGATAGGGGCGCTCGTCCAGCAGCTCCTCCAGCTCCCGCACCGGCGCCCGGTCGGACCGCGCGCGGCGCACCTCGAAGCGCCGGCCTGTCTGCCGCCCCACCGGCGCCAGCCGGTCGGCGAGCGAGCCGCCGTCGAGCGCGGCCCAGAGCGGCGGTTCCAGGAAGACCAGATCGGTCGCGGCACGGGCGCAGCCGGTCAGGGCCGCCGTCGCGGCCGTGAGCGCCGCGGCGGCGGCGCAGGCGCGATGCCCCCTCACGCGCTGCCGCGCATGGTCAGCAGCGCGGCGGCCCCGGCGGCGGCCGCCGCGCCGGTGAGCACCCCGACCGGCGCGTGCATGCCGACCGCGTGCAGGAAAGAAGCCGCCCCCGGCAACAGCACGGCGGACGCGGCGATCGCCGCCGCCGCAAGCGGGCGTCGGCGGCGCGTCCAGGCGAGGACCAGGACGACGAGCGTCGCGGCGCGCAGCGTCGGCACGATCAGGAGCTGCATGCCGTTCGGGGGCATCCCGTCGGCCGCCAGCGCGGCGGCGGCGAAGATCGAGGTGAACCCGGTCATGGCGGCAAGCGCGGCAAGCGGGCCCGCCGGCGCCTCGCCGGCGCGCCTCGCGCCGCGGGCCGTCAACAGCCCGACCGCGAGCGCCGCGGCCGCGGCGGTGACGGCCGGCGCCAGATGACGGATCGTCGTCAGCCGGACGAACAGCGCCGCGGGCCGATAGGAGGAACCGAACCAGTCGCCCACCACACCGACCGCCAGGTAACCGGGGAGCGCCAGCAGCCCGCCGAGCGCGAACCGCCGCCACAGATCGAACGGCACGACCGGCGACCGATCACGGAGCAGCGCGCACGCCGCATAGAAGGTGAGCGGCGTCACCGCCAACAGGTACAGGGTCATTCCCACTCGATGGTGGCCGGCGGCTTGCTGGAGACGTCGTACACGACCCGTCCCACCTCGGGGACGGCGTTGGTAATGCGGGACGAAATCGCCGACAGATCGTCCGACGCCATCGGAAATACGTCGGCGGTCATGCCGTCCTCCGACGTGATGGCGCGGATGACGATCACCGATCCGTAACGGCGTACGTCGCCGGCGACCCCCACCGACCGCACCGGCAGCAGCACGCAGAACGCCTGCCAGATGGCGTCGTAGAGGCCGCGGCGGCGCAGCTCTTCGATCAGGATCCGGTCGGCGGCGCGTACTGTCCGGCACCGCTCCCGGGTCACCTCGCCCAGGACGCGCACCGACAGACCCGGCCCGGGAAACGGATGGCGGTCGACCACGCGGGCCGGCAGGCCGAGCCGCCGGCCCAGCCGGCGCACCTCGTCCTTGTACAGATCGGCCAGCGGTTCCACCAGCGCGCCGGATTCGCGCTTCGCCTCGATCAGGGGCGAGCGTACGTTGTGGTGCGACTTGATCACGTCGGCGCGCGCCCCCACCCCCTTTCCCGACTCGATCAGGTCGGTGTAGAGCGTTCCCTGCGCCAGGCAGGCGCCGGCGATGCCGAGCCGTTCGATCTCATCGACCGCCACGCGGACGAACTCGTCGCCCACGACCGACCGCTTGCGCTCCGGATCGGTGACGCCGGCCAACGCCGCGAAGAAGCGCGGCGACGCATCGACCGCGTGCAGGTTGGCGGCGCCCAGCGAGCGCAGGCTGGCCAGCACCTCTGCGGTCTCCGCATCGCGCATCAGCCCGGTGTCGACGTACAGCAGGTAGACCTGACCGGGATCGAGCGCGCGCAGCAACAGCGCCGCAACCACCGCCGAATCGACTCCGCCGGAAATCAACGTCACCACCGGCGCGGCCCCGACCTGTCCCCGCACGCGGGCGGCGACCGTCTCCAGGAATCGATCCAGGTTCCAGTCGCGCCGCGCCCCGCACACCCCGGCGGCGAAGTTGCTCAGGATGCGCTCGCCGAACTCGCAGTGAGAGACCTCCGGATGGAACTGCAGGCCGTACGTTCCCGCGCCGTCCTGCATGGCGGCGGGATGGCCGTGCTCCGATACCGCCACCGTGGCGAGTCCCGCCGGCCGTTCGATCACGTCGCTGTGGCTCATCCACGATACGAAGCCGTCCGCCACCCCGTCGAACAGCGGGCTCGGCGCGCGGATGTGGATGCGCGACCGCCCATACTCGCGGGTCTCCCCCGCCGCCACCCGGCCGCCGGCATCGGTGACCAGCCGCTGCAGCCCGTAGCAGATCCCCAGGACCGGTACTCCCGCCGTGCGCAGCGCGCGGTCCGGCCGCGGCGCCGACGGCTCGTACACCGAGTGCGGCGACCCGGACAGCACGATGCCCTTGACGTCGCGGAGCGTCTTGCGGTCGAGCGGCGCGTCGCCGGGCACGATGGTGCTGAACACGCCGGCGTCGCGAATGCGCCGGCAGATGAGCTGAGCGGTCTGTCCGCCGAAGTCGAGCACCAGAATGGTGTCCATGACGACTCAGGCGGTTCGGTCCGCCAGCGCCCGCCGCAGGGCGGCCGACCGCTCGCGGTGCAGCGCCGCCACCGCGCGCGCCCGTTCCGCCGCCCGCCCGCGATACCGGCCGGGATCGCGCAGCAGATCCGCTGCGCTGGCCCCGTCGGGCGCGACCGCGGCGCCCTCCAGCAGCGCCCAGCGCGCCGGGTCGCGCCGGAGCGCCGCGGCCAGCGGCTCCCCGCCGGCGCGCGCCGCAGCCGCCGCCTGCCGGATCACCTCGTGCGCGTCGGCCACGCCCGCGCGAGCCAACGCGACGTAGGCCGCCTCCGCCGCTACCGCGTCGCCGCTCGCGCGCACGGCGCCGGCCATGCGCGCCCGGTCGACGTGCAGCGACCGGACGACGCGCAGCATCCGGTTCGCCGCGGCGGCGACGCCGGCCAGATACTCCCCGACGAAACGGGCCGACGCGGAGTTGGTCAGGTCACGCTGGTGTTCGGAGATCTGATCCATGAAGAGGGTGCCGAGCCGCGGGGAGAACGCCTTCCACAGGCTCTTGACGTGCTCGCTGTTCCAGGGATTGCGCTTCTGCGGCATGGTCGATGAGCCGACCTGCGCCGCTTCGAACGATTCGGCCACCTCCGCGATCTCGGTCCGCTGCAGGTTGCGCAGATCGTCGGCCAGGTTGGCGATCGTCCCGAACGCCAGGTTGATCTCCAGGAGCAGGCGGACGAGCGGCTCCGCCGGCACGATCTGGGTCGCGTGCGCCGCCGGCGCCAGGCCGAGATCGGCCAACACGCGCCGCTCCAGCTCCAGCGGATCGCCGACCAGCAGCGCGGTGGCGTGGTACGCGCCGACGGCGCCGGACAGCTTGCCGGGAAGTCCGTCGGCGGCCTGCAGGATGCGGGGCAGCACGTCGTCGAGCCGCGCCACGAACGAGGCGACCGCGAACCCGAAGGTGATCGGGACCGCGTGCTGGCCGTGCGTCCGCCCGATCTGCAGCGTCGCCGACTCCTCTTCCGCCATGTCCGCCAGACGATCGGCGAGATCGAGCAGCAGCGGCAGCACGACGGCGCGGACGGCGCCGCCGACGCGCAGCGCGGTCGCGGTATCCTGGATGTCGAACGAGGTCGCGCCCAGATGAACCAGATGGCGCGCCGACTCCGGCAGGAGCCGCTGCAACACGCGCACCACCGCGCGCAGGTTGTGCCGGGTGGTCTCTTCCTCGGCGTGGACCTCGGCCGGATCGATCGCATCGACGACCGCGTCGAGCCGCCGCTCCAAGGCCGCGCGGTCCGGCGCCGCGGGCCGTATCGCGGCGGGAAGCATGCACATGAGCTGGCGCAGCAGCGCGACCTCCACGCGCGCGTAGTAGCGCACCGCCGCCTCCTCGCTGAGGAAATCGGCCAGCCGGTCGAACGGCTCCCGGTTCTCCAGGTAATAGCGGTGATCGAGCGGCGAGAGGTTGCGGAAGAGGCTCCTGCTCTCGCCGCTTTCGGCGCTCATGCCTCACTGTGCAAGCCGTTCCGCCGACCTGTCAAAAGGGCGCATTTCCCAAAATGAGCCCTTTCAAAACGCACCGAGCGGTCCGGCGCCCTGTTCGGGCAAGCCGGTTCCGATAAGGTGGTCACGCTATGGCGCGATCATGGCTGGCGGCGCTGCTGATCGGGGCGGCGGTCGCCGCGCTGAGCGCGTGCGGCGCCGCGCGGTCAGCACCGGACGCCGCGGCGCTGCCGGCGGTCGCCGCGGATGCCCCGGCGGACGGCATGGCCGACGCTGCGGAGGCCGGCGAGGCACGGTCACGCGTGCCGCTCGGGGCCGAACTCGAGCGGTTGGCGCTGCTCACCGCATCGCTCGACGACGATCCCAACCGGGAGCAGATCGTGGCCTTCCGCGCCGCCGGCTCCACCGGCAGCCCGATCCACGTGGGCGTGATCGACTACCGGCACGACGGGGAGAGCTGGGAGATGATCTGGGAAGCGGTCACGCAGGCGCTCAACCCGGACACCCTGCAGATCACCCTCATCGACCTGGTGGGCGATCCGGGCCCGGAGATCGTCGTACGCGGCACGGCCGGTGACGACCGGCAGACGCTCGACGCCTACCGGCGGACGCCGGCCGAAGGCGGGACGTCCGCGACGTACCGGACGATCGCCCGGATCGTGGCTCACGGCACGTTGGAGATCGGCGATGCCGGCGGTGCAGCGCGCGCGGACGCCGCGGCGGCCGTGCCGCTCATCGCGCGCGTGAAGGCCCCGGAGTCGGAGAGCGGCCTGGACCTGCTGCGGGTCACCTATGCGTGGAACGCCGAGCGCGGCGAGTACGTGCGGCGCCGCACGGATCCGATCACCGCGCCCGTCGATCCCGAAGCGCCGCTTGCCGAGCTGTACGCAAGCCCGGGCATCGAGCCGTACGAGGCGTTTCTGGCCGGACCGTGGTATCGCGACGTCCCGTCGAGCACCCTCGACGGCAGCAACCGGCGCGAGCTGCTCGTCTTCGCCGCCGACGAGCGGCTGATCTCCGTCTACGACGGCGAGATACTGGAGCAGTTCGAATGGGTGGTGTCGCACCGTCCGCTCGTCGCGCACCTGGACGTGTGGGCGCGTAACCTGACGATCGAGGCGATCGGCAAGACCTTCAGCATCGAAGCGCAATCGGCCGCGGAGATCCGGGTCGAAGCTCGCGGCTCGGATCCGCACGACCGCAGCCGCGCTGCGTACCGGCGGCTGACGCAGGGCGAGCAGGACGTGCTGCTGGCCGCAGACGAGGAGCCGGACGCGATCGCGGTGCTGAGCGGTCGCTACCGATCGGCTGACGGACTCTCGATCGACTTTGCGGACGACCGGTTCGAGTGGACCGATGGGGACGCCGTCCTTGCCGGTGGGTTCGCGCTGCGCGGCCGCGTACTCTCCATGAAGTTCGTCGGTCCGCGCGGCGAGCACCGGGGCTATCTCACCTACCTGGTCGATTACGACGAGATCGAGTCATCGCAGCGGATCGAGCGCTCGCTGCGGCTGACGCGCGTCGAGGCCGGCTCGACCGTCGCCGCCGCCGCGGCGCCGGTGCTGCTCCTGAACCAGAACCAGCCGATCATCGATCGGCGTCCGCAGGATACGGAATGACGTCGCCGTCATAGCCGATCGCTTGCAGACGCTTCAGCAGCGACTCGGCCTCCTGACGGCTGGCCGCCGCGCCGACCAGCACCCAATGGTAGTCGCCGTTCAGCCGCATGCGGGCCGGAAAGCCGCCATCCGTGAGCGCCTTGATCATGTGCTCGGCGTTGACCCGATCCCGAAACGAGCCGAGCCGGAGGGTGAACCGCGCGCCGCCGCCGGCATCAGCGACGCCGGCACCAGCGACGCCGGCACCGTCCACGGCGACGGCGGCCGCACGGAGTCCCGGCGGCGGAGGTGTCGCCGGTCCGGCGTTCGGCGCCGCCTGCGGCGCGGCGGCGGCGGGCGCGGCGGACGATTCCTCGGCCGATTCATCGGCCGCCGGCGGCGGGCTCCCGGCCGGCGCGATCGGTTGCAGCCCGGATGCGGTCGGCTGTCCGCTCCGGGCGGCGCCCGGCTCCAGCGGTCCGGCGCCGGCCTGCCGGGGCGACGGGAGCGGCGGTTCCGCTTCGCCCGACAACCGCGCGGCCGCGAACAGGCCGATCGGCGACGGAAACGGCCGGACCGGACCGGCCACGCCGTGCGGGCTCAGGAGCCCCGCGGCGATCTCCAACTCAGGTGAGGGACCCAGCTCGGCGAGGCGGTGCAACCGCTCATCGGCGTCGTCGAACGCACCCGCGTGCAGGTCGAGCCGGATGAGCGCCAAGTAGGCGGCGGCCGCGTACGGCCCTTCGGCCGACCGTTCCAGGGAAGCCGTGAACGCCTGCCGCGCATCACCGTCTCTGCCGGCGGCCAGGTGGAGGCGCCCGAGCAGCAGCGCCGCGCGGGGATAGTCCGGGTGCCCGGCGTCGCCGGCAAGCGGCTCCAGGGCTGCCTGCGCGCGGTCCAGTTCACCCAGCTCGAGCGCCACGCTCGCCAGGGCGAGTCGATGCTCCGGCGTCGCCGGCTCGCCGCCTGCCAGCAGGAGTTGCGCGTGATGCAGGCGGCCGCGCAACTGCGCGTCCCACACGGCTTCCAGGTCGGCCGCGCAGGCCGTCCCGACGCCAAGAGCCGGCGCAAGCACCAGGGCAAGCAGCCACCGTACCGGTACCGCGACGCCGCCGTTCGCCATCCTTGCCTCCCGAGGAGGCATCAGGGATGGTGTCGCGCGAGGCCCCCTCCCCTCTAATTTCGGCGGCGGGGAAGCAACCCTACATCCGGGTCTTCAGGCCGCGAATGAACCGGTAGATCGACAGCCCGCCATAGGCGATCAGGCCGGCGCCGGCCAGTCCCAGGATGACGCCCGGGAAGCCGCCGATCGCCGCGGACAGGATGCCGAGCACGCCGGCGCCGGCGATCACCAGCCCCGGTCGGCGATCCTCCCTGCGCAGACCGACCGCCAGGCCCGCGACCGTGAGCACACCGCCGATGACGAAACCGAGCACTCCCGACGCCGCCATCACCAGCAGCCCGACGCCGCCGGCGACCGCCGTGAAGCCGGCCACTCCCTGTTTCGACAGGTTCTCCCGCGGGACGATGTCATTCATGCGCGTACCCTCATACCCGGCAATATACCAAGGGCAGGCCGGCGGGGCTACGACGGCGATGCGCGGCAGGCCGATCCCGGCCGGCCGGCCGGCCGGCCGGTTTGCGGACTGGATACCGCAGCCATGCCGCGCTATACTGCGCCGCAGCCTTGAAACGGTTCTTCATCGCGACGTTCGCCAGCCTGATCGCCATCGGCCACGCCGTGCCGCAGCAGGCGTCACAGCCGGCATCCGATACCTTCGTCCAGGGTGATCAGATGCTGGCGCTGGGCGCCAGCCTGATGCTGCCGGTGTTCACCTACCTGCCGGCCGCTCCGGTCGACGGCCGCAACCTCACCGGTACGAATCTGTCGCCGGGGGGCAAGCTGTCCCTGCGGTGGGACGCCTTTCTCAACCCTCGGCTGACGATCGGCGCCGAGGTGGGCGGCATGTTCGCGATCGACCGGCACGGCGAGCCGTTGCTGATGGTTCCCGTGACGGCCCGGCTCAGCTATCTGTTCACCGCCGACCTGTTCGGCCTGGGCCGGTTCGACCTGCCGATCTTCGTCAACGCCGGCATCGGCTTCATGAAGCTTGCCGACCTGTTCAACGTGAACGTGACCCTGCGGCCCGGCGCATCGATCTACTACCGGTACGACCGGAACTGGTCGTTCGGCGGATCGGTCAGCGCATGGTTGATGTTCGAACCGATCTGGGGTACGCCGCGATCGGGATCGGGCGCGGGTCTGACGACCTTCATCGATATCTCGCCACAGATCGTCTACCACTTCTGACGCAGATGACAGGGAAGCGGCATCGAACGACCGACACGCACCGGCGGGGCATCCGCCTCGCGCCGCCGATCGCGGCCGCCGCGCTGGCGTTCGCGACGGCGTTCATGCTGGCGGGTTGCGAGGAGCCGGTCACCGGCATCTTCCACCACGTGGCGCAACAGGACCCGCCGGTCGACCGCAACCTGCCGAATGACCTGGCGATCGGCGGAGTCGTGCGCTGGGCCGACCGCTACGTGGTCGCCGCCGGCAAGACGTGGGCACGGCCGGTCGGCACCGCTGACGACCCGGGCTCCTGGACGCAGATGACGTCGACGTATGACGGAGACCGCAAAGAGGCCGTGCTGCTGCCGTTGGTCCGGTGGCGGCCATCCGGCGGCGACCCGTCGTTGCTGGCGGGCGCGGTGTTCGTCAAGGACGACCTTTCCTTTGCGCTGCTCCGGGCCAGCGAGGTCGAGGCGGGCTCGATCGCCTGGAGCACGGTAGACCATCGGTTGGCGCGCGACCGTGAGGTGGTCGGCCTGTTCACCCCCGATGCGGACGAATCGGTGCTGTTCGTCGTGGTCGCCGACGGTCGGGAAGCGGACCGCTCCTACAGGTTGCTCAGCGCTCTCCGTCGAGCCGCCGGCGGCGCTCCCGACTTTACCGTCGAGATGGAGGAGCTGGAGCTGACCCGCCCGATCGCCGCAGTCGCCGCCGACGGCAACGGCGCCTACTGGGCGGTCGCCGGCAGCGATCTCTATGCCGGCATGCTTGGCGGCTTGACGAAATCGGGCACCCCTCCGAAACCTTCCGGCTCCGAAACCTTCCGCGGGGTGCTCCACGCAGCCCCGAACCGGCTGATCGTATCGGGCAGCGCCGGCACGCTGTGGCACTCGACCGACGCGGGCCGCACGTGGTCATCGCCGGACGACAAGATCACGGCCGAAGACCAGGCGGTGCCGCTGGCGGGCATGGCCGCGGCAGGCGCCACCATACTGATCGGCACGGACGGCTTTGGCTACTACACCGCCCGGTTCGACCCTGACCTGACGGTGGAACGGCTGCCGCTTACCACCGAAGCGATCTACAAGTCCTCCATCCGGAGCTTCCTGATCGATCCCGTCATCGCGGGCAGCAGCCGGCGAGTATTCGCGCTCACCATCGGGCACGGCCTGTGGACGGCGACCGTAACGCCCGGCGCGCTGCCGGACCGCTGGCAGTTGGAGTAGCGGACCGCAGACGACCGCCTTCGCCTCAGCGTTGCAGGCGCACGGTGACCTCCACGGCGCCCTCGTCTTCGGTGCGCACGGCCTGCACGACGAAGACACCCTCCGGCTTGGCGTTGATCAGCCGATAGAAGTCCCGCAGATCGGCGACCGGACCTCCGTCGATGCCGACGATGGTGTCGCCCGGCTGCAGGCCGGAATCTTCCGCCGCGTTCGTCACGTACACGCCGGCGGCTGGCCGCGCCGCCCGCGCCCGTTCGGTCAACTCATCAAGCGCCTGCACGCGCAGCTCGGGCCATGCCGCGGCCTGATCCAGGTCGTCGCGCAGCACCGCGGGGGTCACCGGGACCGTCCGCTCCCGACCGTCCCGCACCAGCCGCAGCTCGGCAGGCGCGTTCGGCTGCAGGGCGCCGATCGCCCGGATCAGCTCGTCGCTGTCCCGCACGTTCCGGCCGGCGACGGCAACCACGACGTCGCCGGCCTGCAGGCCGGCGCGATCGGCCGGCTGCCCGGCGATCACGCCGTACAGGACGGCTCCCTGCCGGCCCGGCGCCAGATAGTCGACGATCGGCGGCCCGATCACCGATACCCCCAACCACGCGTAGCGGACGCTTCCCTCCTCGATGAGCTGGTCGATCACCGGCTTGACGTTGTCGATCGGCAGCGCGAATCCGACGCCAACCGATCGGTCCTGCTGCGCCTGGATCCAGGTGTTGATGCCCACCACCCGGCCGGAGATATCGACCAGGGGGCCGCCGGAGTTGCCGGGGTTCATGCTGGCGTCGGTCTGTATGAAGTCGCTGATGTTGCGGACCTGGAGACCGGAGCGGCCGACGGCGCTGACGATGCCGAACGTGAACGTGGCGTCGAGGCCGAACGGACTGCCGACCGCCAGCACCGGATCGCCGGGCCGCACGTCGCCGGAGTCGCCCAGCCGGGCGAGCGGCAGGTCGCCGGGCGTCCGCACGGCCAGCATCGCCAGGTCGATGCGGGCGTCGGCTCCCACGACCTCGGCCGGCAGACTGCGGCCGTCCCTGAACCTTACCGTGATCCGCTCCCTGTCCTTCACCACGTGCAGGTTGGTCAGCACGAAGTACCGGTCCGCGTCGCGTCTCACCAGCACCCCCGACCCGACGCCGGGAATCGGCTGCGCCCGCAGGTCCCGTTCCAGCCGCCCGGACGCCTCGTCGTCGGCGCTGGTCGCCGTATCGACCGTGACCACTACCGGGAGCACGGTTTCGGCCAGCCGGCGGAGCGCCCGCTGCAGGTCGACCAGCACGGGCGCGGCGATGCTCCCGTCCGCCGGCGCCGCAGCCGGGACCCGTTCCTGCGCCGAGAGGCCGGCAGACGCCGCCAGCAGGAACGCCGCGAACAGGAACGCCGCCATCAGGAACGCCGCGAACGGCAACGCCGCCCGGAGCGGGCGGAGGAGGGCGTTCACAGATGCGTCGTCAGCACTTCGGCGCGATCGCTCAGGATCGCCACCGTGTGCTCGAAGTGCGCGGCGCGCTTGCGGTCGGCGGTGACGACGGTCCAGCCGTCATCGAGCACCTCCACCTCCCACGTGCCTTCGGTGATCATCGGTTCGATCGCCAGCACCATACCGGGCCTGATACGAGGATTGCTCCCGGGCGACGGGTAGTTGGGGACCTGCGGGTCCTCGTGGGGGGAGAACCCCACGCCGTGGCCGCAGAACTGGCGCACGACGCCGTACCCCTTGGTGCTTGCGTAGCGGTACACCGCGTTGGCCACGTCGCGCAGGCGGTTGCCCGGCACCGCCGCGGCCACGGCCAACGCCAGGCACTCGCGGGTCACCTGCAGCAGCGACGCGATCCTGGGCGCAACGCGCCCCACCGGCATCGTCAGCGCGGCGTCGCTGAAGCATCCACCGCGGTCGACCCCGCAGTCGATCCCGACGATATCCCCATCGGCCAGCCGGCGTCGGCCGGGGATGCCGTGGATCACCTCCTCGTTGATCGATATGCACAGCGTGGCCGGATAATCGAGATAGCCCAGGAAGGCGGGACGAGCGCCGCGCGCTTCGATATGCAGCCGCGCGACCCGGTCGAGCTCGCCGGTGGTGATGCCGGGCTCCACGCTGTCGGCGACCAGCCGCAGCGTCTCCGACAGGATGCGCGCCGATTCGCGAATGCCGCCGATCTCCGCGTCGCTCTTCAGACGGGTGATCGCCGGCGCGCCGGCGCCCGGCTGCCCGTCGTGAGCGCGGCGCGCGCGGCCCGGCAGCCGCACCCCCCTGCGGGAAGTCGACGTCGAACGGCGGCGGCGCCCTCGCGCGGTCACCGCGCCGCCCCGCACGCGCTCACGCGACCCGCTTGCGTACGCCGTCGAGCACGCCGTTGACGAACCGGTAGGAGTCGTCGGTGCCGTACCGTTTGGCGATCTCCACCGCCTCGTTGATGATGACCGACGCCGGCACGTCCCGTTGGTGCATCAGGCAATAGACGCTCATCCGCAGGATCGCCAGATCGACGCGCGACAGCCGCTGCAGGTCCCAGTGCTCCAACTGCCGGTCGATGCAGCCGTCGACCGCCGGCAGGTTCTCGAGGCTGCCGGCCACCAGGAGCCGCGCGAATGCGTGCGCTTCGTCGCTCAGCGCGTCGCGGTGAGCGGCGTCCATCCACGACAGGTCGACCATCTCCGCGATCGAGCCCCCGCACAGGTCATACCGGTACAGCGACTGCATGGCCAGCACGCGGCCGTCGCGGCCGGAGGTCGCGTCGATTCGGCCGGCGCCGCGTGCGGCGCTCCTGCGCTGGTCGTCCATGGCGGTCGTTCTCAGGACCGCTCGGCCGGGCAGGTGTCCTTGACGTTGGCTTCGAAGATCTCGATCTCCGCCCGGTCACGAAGGCTGCCGACCAGCTCCTGCACGGCCTGCTGAAAGGCGCGCGCCTGACGATCGTTCGCGATCAAGGCGGTGATCTGCCCGCGCACGGTCTGCGGCGAGCGGGGGGTCACCGGATCGTCCAGAGTCAGCAGGCGGGCGTCGAGGCGGTCGGCCATCTTCAGGATATGGAACCCGACGGGGGATTCCACCAGCTCGCTGACGTCGTCGACCCGGATGGAGAAGAGCGCCTCCAGGAACGGCGTGCCGAGGGTCGCCAGTACGGCGGGATCGTCCCGGCGCAGATAGCGGTTGCCGAGCTCGCCGCCGCGGTAGCGGGAGGCGGAGTCGTCCGAGTACTTGAGCACCAGGTCGTTGAACGACGCCCCGCCCCGCAGCTCATCGAGCGCGGCTTCCCCGCGTTCTCGGGCCTGCCTCACGCCGTCCTCGTCGAGGCCGAGTGTGTTGAAGTGGATGTGGAGGACCA
Organism: Spirochaetia bacterium; assembly: GCA_965203515.1. GTDB lineage: Bacteria > Spirochaetota > Spirochaetia > SZUA-6 > Bin103 > CATQHW01. The sequence goes on along the minus strand of OZ241907.1, from coordinate 211,564 downwards.
GCGCCATCTCCGGCTGCACGAACTGCTGTATGTTCTTGTTGTAGAAGTCCTGCAGGTCCTCCTCCGCAAGTGCCGGTATATCCTGCATCCAGTCCGCCCGCATCTGCGCCACCAGGCGTTGCGTGAGGATCCCGGCGGTGAACCGCTCCCGGTACTCCTCCAGCGTCAAACGGGTGTCCTGCATGATCAGCGCCTGCCATTCGCCGTCGGTCAACTGCCGCTCCACGCCTTGTTGCTGTTGGAGTTGCTGTTCGGCCTGCCGGCGCTGGGCGACCATCTGCGCGTCGATCTCGGCTTCCGTGGGGACCAGGCGCCGCTCGACGGCTTCCTGCTCGACGAGGTACTGGTCGATGAGCGTGTCGAGCACCGCCCGGCACTCCTCCGGCGCCACCGTGTCGCTGCCGCCCAGGCGCGCCACCACGCCGGCAAACGCCGCGAACTGAGGCGACGAGATGATCTGCGGCTTGTGCAGACGCACCGTCGCGACCGGTTTGGCGATCGATTGCGACCAGGCCGTCCCGGCGGCCAGCAGCGCGACGCCGGCCGCGGCCGCGATCCGGCGCCCGAGCACCGGCTGCGGCTTGCGCACCGGCTGCGGCCCGCGCACCGGCTGCGGCCCGCGGACGCTTCCCCACTTCAAGAGTTGCACCATACCCTCAGAATACTACGTCGGCTGTCCGCTAGGCCTGCATGACCGGATCGCCGCGCATCACCGATTCCGGCGCCGGGTCGAGCCCCACCCGCTCCTTGAGCTTCTTGACCCCGGCAAGCCCCCCATCCAGGCGCAGCGCCCGCTGCAGGTAGCGCCGCGCCGCATCCAGGTTCCCCACGTCGGAGTAGATCTCCGCGATGCGCTTGCAGAAGAACGCCGACTCCCGATCCGACAGGTCGAGATCGATCAACTCCTCGATCCGGCGGACCGAGTCGACGGGCGCTGCGGTCCCCGCCATCTTGAAGCACGCCACGTCGCGCACCCGATCGACCACCTCGGCGATGAAGTGGCGGAAGTAGGGCCGCGCGGCCTCCGCATGGTAGACCCGCAGGTAGTACTCGCACGCCTTGTCGTACTCGCCGTCGCGCTCCAGCGCCTCGGCCAGCAGATAGGCGCAGTCCATGAAGTCGTCGTAATCGAGCAGCGACGCCAGATCGGAGTCGACGTGCGCCTCGAGCTGACCGAAGGTGGCCAGCGCCTCCCGGTCGCGCGAGCGCATCAGGTCGTAGAGCACCAGCTTGGCCAAGCTCACCGGATCGGCGCGGGAACGGAGGAACGACCGGTAGTCGAAGCGGCGCCGGCGCAGCGCGTGGACGTGCAGTCGGTCATATTCGCCGCGCCGCTGCGGATCGCCGAGTACGCGGTACGCATCGAGCAGCCGCCGCATGCGCGGCTCCGCCTGGTCGACGTCGAGCACCGTCAAGTCGGGATGCAACTCCTTGGCGCGCAGCCGGAAGCAGCGCTTGATCCGCTCCTGCGAGTCGTTCGGGTCGGCTCCCAGGACCTGGTAGTAGTCCTCCACCCGCTCGGTCCCGCGCCAGGATAGGCCGCGCTCCGTCCATCGGTCAAATTGAGCTTGCCGCGAACGGTGGTACACTGGGTGAGCGCATGTTTCCGTTTCTGCTCAAGAAGGCGTTCTTCGACATGTGGGACAACCTGTTCCGCATCTTCGCCCTGAACCTGGGGTACGTGCTGATCATCAGCGGGACCGGCTTCCTGCTCAGCGCGGTGCCGCAGGCGCAGCTCGCCTACTTCGCCGTCCTGATCGTCGGCTGCGCGGCGCTTTCGGTCTTCACCATGGGCACGGCGGCGATCACCAGCTCGCTCGCCGATTACCAGACACCGGAGTGGAAGCGGTTCGTCGACGCCATCCGCGCCCGCTGGCTGCCGGCCGTGCTGCTGGTGGCGGTCAACGCGGCCGTCTTCCTGTTCCTGCTGACGATCGCCGTGCCGGTCTACACCCAGTCGACGATCGGCCTGGTCGCGCTCGGCCTGCTGGGCTGGGCGGCCGTGTTCTGGCTCCTGGCATCGCAGGCGTTCTTCCCGCTCATCACGCGGATGGCCGACCCGTTCGGGAAGACGATCCGCAAGTGCTTCACGCTGTTGTTCGACAACACCGGATTCATGGTCGGCCTGTTCATCGCGCTGAACGTGTCGGCCCCGTACCTGCTCGGCCTGTTCCTGCTGCTGTTCCTGTCGGTCCCGACCCGCCTGCTGGCGTTCGGATCGCCGATGCTGCTGCTGCCCGGTCCGGCCAGCGCGGTGCTGCTGCTGACGGTCGCCTTCAAGCTGCGCATGTACAAGTACGACTACCTGGAGGAGCTGCAGCAGGCGGCCGGCGACGAGGACTCCAGTGGCGAGGACTCCAGTGGCGAGGGCGCCGGCCGGGAGGACGCCGAGCGGACCGGCCGCAGGCGGCGCCGGGTGCGCATACCGTGGGACGCGCTGCTGGCCGATGACCGGGAGCAGGTCGGCGTGCGCACGCTGCGCGGGATGATCTTTCCCTGGAAGGAATAGCTGCCGGGCGTCCGGTCAGCCGACGCGCAGGTGAGCGCCGATCGCCCGAGCCTCCTCAGATGACTTCAGCACTCCGGAGTTCTTCAGGTACATGCCCTCGTGCTCCATCGCCCGCATCAGCTTCAGCAGGGCGCGGCTGGAGCCCAGGAACGACTTGGCCACGAACGCATAGCATCGCTTTCCCTGTATCAGACCTGCGGAAGACAGGAAGGGCGCCACTCGCGCCGGAATCTTGCCGGTGATCGACAGCGATTCGGTCCCGATGACGGCGTACTGGTGGGCCGTCAGCTTGGAGTGGACGTCGCGGATGCCGTCGATCAGCTCGACCTGATGGCCCTGCGACTTGAGACCGGCCTCCAGCCCGCGAGCCAGCGCCAGCAGGCCCTGCCGGTTGCGGTCGGCGAAGAAGACTACCACCACACGCATACCCGCAGTGTGCCGCACCGCGGCGGCGTTCGGCTACGCCCACCGACCGCGGCCCGCGGTCGGGCGATGCCGGCGCTCCTGGCCGCGTTCGCGATGGCCGCGCTCGCGCTGATCACGGCCTGCGGGCCGCGGCCGCCGGGCGGACTGCCGCCGCGCCACGTCGCCGTGCTGAGCGAAGATCAGGTCGCGGCGCCGATGACGCTGGCCCCGGTCGACGACGAGCTGCACGTGCTGTTCGCCAATCTCGACACGTTGACGCTGCAACTCGCGCGGCTCGACCCGCGCCGCAATCGGCACACGCTGGAGACCGTCGACGCGGTAGGCATCTATCCGGTAGACATCACCGCGTTCGGCGTGCACGCCTACGCCGTCCACGACGGCCGGCAGCACGTGGTCTACCTCGATCAACAGCAGGCGGACGCGCTGATACCGAAGTGGATCTACCGCGACGCGGGCGACGGCGAATGGTGGGTCGTCACGCCGGTGTTCAAAGGTACCCCGCGCGCGTTGCTGCCGCAGGAGTCGGGCGATCCGCTGCTGGTCACGGCGACCCCGGACGGCGCGGCCGTCGCCGAGATCGCCGCGGTCTCCGGCTCGGGCCGGCATCGGCTCGCGGGGATGGGCGATCACCCGCGCGTCGTCTGGCCGCTCGCGTGCGCCGGCCCCGCATCCTTCGTCGCGCTGTCGGCCGACGACACCCTGGTCCGGTACGGCGACGACGGAGCGGCGCAGCCGTTGCTGCACGGCGTCGGCGCCCACTACGCCGCGTGCGCCGGCGGCACTCCCCACGTCCTGTGGCACGTACCGTCCACGAGCGAGGTGCTGTTCGCGCCGCTCACCGACGAGGGACCGGGGCCGACGACGGCCGTTACGCTGGCGATCGGCACCACGTCGGTCTATTTCCTGCCGCACCGGGACGGATTCAGCTTCGTCATCGACGAGCACGTTGCCGCCTCCGCCGAGGGTGGCGCAGGGCGCCATCGGATCGCATTGATCCATCCTGACGACCGGCGGAGCCAGCCGGGCGGCTACCGCAAGTCGGTACTGATCGACGCGGCCGGCCCGCACGGCTTCTCGGCGGCCCATCTCGACGAGCTGCTGGTCATCGTCGAGCGGCGTTCCGGCGAGCGTCCGGAATCGCCGGCCGGTCTGCGGGCGGTGATCTACGCGCTCCCGTAGGCGACCGACGAGGTACGAACCGCGCCGGCGCTATGGTCGGGGCGGCGCGCCCGAGGCCGACGACCGGTGGCTCTGCGCGACCTGCAGCCTCGCCTCAGAGTGCATGAGCGCGTGAACGGCGGCCTCGAACGCCGCCGTCTGGCCGGTGCGCTCGCGATCCATGTGCTCCCGCGCGGCCCGGCGGGCCTCCCGCGCCCGCTCCAGATCGATCTCATGGGCATGTTCGGCGGTATCGGCCAACACCACTACGTGGTCGGGCTGCACTTCCATGAAACCGCCGCCGATGGCGATGAACCGGGGCTCCTGACCCGCCATCCGTACCTCCAGCGCCCCGGGCTTGAGCGTGGACATCAGCGGCGCGTGATTCGGCAGGATGCCCAGGACGCCGTTGGCGCCCGGCGCGATGATCATCTCCACCTGCCCGTCGAACGCGCGGCGCTCGGTGGTGATGACCTCCAGCCGCAACGGCACGTTACGCCCCCCCGTCCCCGTTCGACCGGTCCTGCCCCGCCCGTTCGATCACCTCGTCGACCGTGCCGGCCATGTAGAAGTGCTGCTCGGCCACGTCGTCCAGCTCGCCGGCCAGGAGGCGTTTGAAGCCGGCGACGGTATCGGCCACCTGCACGTAGCGGCCGGGCTGGCCGGTGAACTGTTCGGCGACGAACATCGGCTGCGAGAAGAAGCGCTCCATCTTGCGCGCGCGCGCCACCACCAGCTTGTCGTCTTCCGCCAGCTCGTCGATGCCCAGGATGGCGATGGTGTCCTGCAGCTCGTTGTGGCGCTGCAGGACCTGCTGCACGCCGCGCGCCACCTGATAGTGCTCTTCGCCTACCACGCGCGGCTCCAGCGCGCGGCTGGTCGACGCCAGCGGATCGACCGCCGGGTAGATGCCCTTCTCGGCGATCGAGCGCTCCAGCGCGATGGTCGCGTCCAGATGGGCAAAGGTGGTGACCGGCGCCGGATCGGTGTAGTCGTCCGCCGGTACGTAGACCGCCTGCATGCTGGTGATCGATCCCTTGGTGGTCGAGGTGATGCGTTCCTGCAGCTCGCCCATCTCGGTGCCGAGGGTCGGCTGATAGCCGACCGCGCTCGGCATGCGGCCGAGCAGCGCCGACACCTCGGCGCCGCTCATGACGAAGCGAAAGATGTTGTCGATGAACAGCAGCACGTCGCCCCCTTCGTCGCGGAAGTGCTCGGCCATCGTCAGCCCGGTCAGCGCTACGCGCAGGCGCACGCCGGGCGGCTCGTTCATCTGGCCGAACACCATGGCCAGCTTGTCCAGGACGCCCGCCTCCTGCATCTCCTTGTAGAGCTGCGTGCCTTCGCGCGTGCGCTCGCCGACGCCGGCGAACACCGAGTAGCCGCCGTGCTCGCGCGCCAGGGAAGAGATCAGCTCCTGGATGATGATGGTCTTGCCCACCCCGGCGCCGCCGATCACGCCGATCTTGCCGCCGCGGGTGAACGGTGCAATGAGATCGATCACCTTGATCCCGGTCTCGAAGATCACCTGCTCGGTGACCTGATCGCTGAACCGCGGCGGCGGCCGGTGGATCGGCAGGCGTTCCGCTTCGACGACCGCGGCGCCGCCGTCGACCGGTCGACCCAGCACGTTGAAGATACGGCCCAGCACCGGCTGGCCGACCGGCGCGGTGATCGGGCCGCCGGTGTCCTGCACCGGCTGGCCGCGGCGCAGCCCGTCGGTCGCATCCATCGCCACGCACCGCACCTGGTCGCCGCTGAGGTGCTGTTGCACCTCCAACACCAGCGGTTCACCGCCGTCGCCGGACGGTATCTGCAGGGAGTTGTGGATCTCCGGCAGCTCGCCGGACGGGAACTCGACGTCGACGACCGCGCCCATGACCTGGATGATGGTCCCCGTAGCGCCCTCTGCCATGCTCTCCTCCGCTCCTTCCGCTATGACGCCAGCGCCTCGGCTCCGCCGACGATGTCGAGCATCTCGGTGGTGATCGCTTCCTGCCGCGCCTTGTTGTAGGCGAGGGTCAGGTCGCCCACCAGCTCGTCGGCGTTCTGGGTTGCGTTGCGCATCGCCACCATGCGCGCCGAATGCTCGCTGGCCTGGCTTTCCAGGATCGCCTGATAGACCTGCAACTCGGTGAAGCGCGGCACGATCGTGTCGACCAGCTCGGCGTAGCCCTGCTCGTAGATGTAGGGGTTGGTGCGCTCGGGCGCGTCGCAATGCAGGAACTCGGCCAGCACGCGGCTGCCCGGGTCGCCGGTGCGGACCGGCAGAAGTTGCCGTACCACCGGCTCCTGGCGCAATACGTTGATGAAGTCGCTGTAGACGATGTAGACGCGGTCGACCTCGTGATCGAGAAACGCGTCGATCGCCGTGCGGGCGATGGGCGCTACGTCAGCCTCGCCCGGGCGGCTCGGCAGGCCGACGAACTCGGCCAGCAGATCGTAGCCGCCGCGCAGCAGCAGATCGCGGCCCTTGCGGCCGACCGCGATAGCCTTGGTCCGGAACGGGTTGCCGCGCATGAAGCGCGTCGCCGCGCGCACCACGTTGGTGTTGTAGGCGCCGGCCAGACCGCGGTCGCCGGTAATCAGCACCAGCGCCGCCGTGCGGGTGGTCGCCGGCTCGGCGAGCAACGGGTGCCGGTCGCCGCCCACCATCGCCGTCAGGTGGATCAGGACCTCCCATGCCTTGGCGGCGTACGGGCGCGACGCCATCGCCTGTTCCTGCGCGCGCTTCATCCGCGAGGCCGCCATCAACTCCATGGCGCGGGTCACCTGCGCGATGTTGCGCACGCTGCGGATACGGCGCCGGATCTCGCGGACCGATGCCACGTCGCTCAGTCCCCGCCCGCCGCCGGTGGACCGGCCGGCCGAAAGCGCCCGCCGAACTCCTCCAGGGCCGCCCGCAATGCCGACTCCACGTCGTCGGTGAGGTCGAGCCGCGAGCCGATCGTGGCGCGTATCTCCGGATGGGTGCCGGCGATGAAGTCGCCCAGCTCGCGGGCATAGCGCTGAATGTCGGCGACCGGCACCTGCGCGGCGAAGCCCTCCGTCAGCGCATAGATGGCGATCACCTGGTCCTCCAGCGGCACCGGCTCGTACTGGGGCTGCTGCAGGAGTACGGTCAGCCGCAGGCCGCGTTCCAGCTGGTCGCGGGTCGCCGCATCCAGGTCCGATCCGAACTGGGCGAACGCCGCCAGCGACCGGAACTGCGCCAGCTCCAGGCGCAGCCGGCCGGCCACCTTCTTCATCGCCCTGGTCTGCGCGTCGCCTCCGACCCGCGACACCGAAAGCCCGGCGTTGATCGCCGGCCGCTGGCCGGCGTGAAACAGCTCGCTCTCCAGGTAGATCTGCCCGTCGGTGATCGAGATGACGTTGGTCGGCACGTAGGCGGATACGTCGCCGGCCAGCGTCTCGATGATCGGCAGCGCCGTCAGCGAACCGCCGCCCCGCTCCTCCGACAGGCGCGCCGCTCGCTCCAGCAGCCGCGAGTGGAGGTAGAAGACATCGCCGGGGTACGCCTCCCGGCCGGGCGGACGGCGCAGCAGCAGCGACACCTGCCGGTACGCCCACGCGTGTTTGCTGAGATCGTCGTAGATCACCAGCGCGTCGCGCCCCTGCTCCATGAAGTACTCGCCGATCGCGCAGCCGGCATAGGGGGCGATGTACTGCAGCGGCGCCGGCTCGGCCGCCGAGGCGGCGACCACTACGGTGTGCTCCAACGCGCCGCGATCGGCCAGCGTGGCGACCAACTGCGCGATCTGCCCCTGGCGCTGGCCTATGGCCACGTAGATGCAGACCAGATCGCCGCCCCGCTGGTTGAGGATCGTGTCGACCGCGATCGCGGTCTTGCCGGTCTGGCGGTCGCCGATGATCAGCTCGCGCTGGCCGCGGCCGATCGGGATCATGGCGTCGATCGCCTTGATGCCGGTCTGCACCGGCGTATCGACGTTCTCCCGTTCGATCACGCCGGGCGCGATGCGCTCGATCGGGTAGCGCTCCGGCAGGTGCAGGTCGCCCTTGCCGTCGATGGGCGCGCCGACCGCGTCGACGACCCGGCCGATCAGGTCGTCCCCGACCGGCACCGAAGCGATCTGCCCGGTGCTCTTGACCGTATCCCCTTCTTCGATGTGGTCGTAGGGTCCCATGATCACCGCGCCGACGACGTCGCGCTCCAGGTTGAGCGCGATGCCTGCGACCCCCTGCGGGAACTCCAGGAGCTCGGTCGCCATGGCGCCGCTCAGCCCCGAGATGCGGGCGATGCCGTCGCCGACGCTCAACACCGTGCCGATCTCGCGCCGCTCCAGCGGCGGTTCGAAACCTTCGATCTGGCGGCGCAACTGCCGCGTTATGTCATCTACCCGTAAAGCCATCGGATCGTTCAGTCCCGTTTTGCGCAGCCGCTTCGTTCAAGACGCCCGTCGCAACGCGCTGTCGAGCTCGCGCAGCCGCGCGGCGACGCTGCCGTCGATCACCTCGTCCCCGACCCGGATGACCAGCCCGCCGATCAGCTGCGGATCGACCTCGTAGCGGATCTGCACGTCCCTGCCGTACCGGCCCTTGACCGACCGGTCTACCCGCTGCCGGGTCGCCTCATCGAGCTCCACGGCGCTCGTCACGGTAGCCAGCCGTTCCGCCGGCCCCTCGACAGCCAGTCGCTCCAGGTCGGCAAGGACGCGCGGCAGCAGCGCCGCGTCGCCGTTGGACAGCAACGTGCCGAAGAAGCGCCGGACCGTCGGCGGCGTGTCGGCGGGTATCATCCGCTCCATGCGCCGCTGCCGATCCGCGAACGGCGCGCTCCGATCGTCGAGCGCGCCGGCGGCCGATGGGTCCGCCTCCAGCGCCCCGCTTACCGCTCGCAACGCGCCGATCCACTCTTCCAGAGCGATGCCGAAGCAGGCGCTGGCGTAGCGCTGCGCCAGCTCACCGGGAGTCACTCACCACCACCGATGTCGGCCAGCACGCGATCGACCAGCGACCGATGGGCGGCCGGATCGACCGCTTCGGCGATCACCTTGCTCGCGATCAGCAACGCCAGCTCGCCCGCCTCGCGCCGCAGCGCGGCGGCGACCTGTTCGCGCTCCCGCTCCGCATCTTCGCGCGCGCGCGTCTTGATCTGCTCCGCCTCCCGGCGGGCGGCCTGCAGAATTTCACCGCGCATGCGCTCGGTCGCCTCTGCGGCTGCGCGCGCCTCCTGCTGCGCCTCCTCGCGGGCTGCGGCCAACTCGCGATCGAAGGCGGCGCGCTGGCCTTCGGCTTCCTTCCGGGCGCGCTCGGCGGCTTCCAACCCGTCGGTGATCTTCTGCCGGCGCCGGGCCAGCATCGCCAAGACCGGCTTGTACAGGAACAGCCGCAACAGCACGACCAGCACGATGAAGTTGATCGCGTAGGCGACCAGGTTGAACGGCGCGATTCCGAGACTTTCCATCCCCTACGCTTCCATCTCCGGCGATCTCATCTCCGGTGATCTCATCTCCGGCGGCCCCATCACCTGCGGTCCATGCCGGGCCGCCCTACACCACGAACAGGATGATGAGCGCGACGACCAGGGCGTAGATCGCCACGGACTCCGCGAACGCCATGCCGACCAGCATGTTGGTACGAATGATCCCCTGCGCTTCCGGGTTGCGTCCCAGCGACTGCAGGGCTCCGAATGCGGTGAGACCGATGCCGATCCCCGGTCCGAGCGCGCCGGCGCCGATCGCCAGAGCAGCCGCCAGCAATTTGAATGTCTCTGCCGTGAGCTCCATGGACGCGAACGCTACCAGACACGCCCGCGCATGCCAAGCTGCCGGCCGGGGCGGGCGCATGGACCCCGGCCGGCGCGCCCGCTGCGATCAGTGCTCGTGCTCGCCGGCGGCGATCGAAAAGAAGACCAGGGCCAGCAGGAAGAAGACGATCGCCTGGATCAGACCCACGAAGATCTCCAGGCCGAAGAAGACGACCAACAGGCCGAGCGGCACCAGACCGGAGATCACGATCAGCACCACCTCGCCGGCGAACACGTTTCCGAACAGCCGGAAGGAGAAGGAGACGATACGGACCAGCTCGCTGAGCCCTTCCAGCGCGCCGACGAACAGGTCGATCGCCCAGGCGCCGAACCCCTTGCGGCGCAGGCCGCCCAGCGGCGCGAAGTTGGAGAGGTAGCGCGCGCCGTGCGAACGCAGGCCGAACCACTGCGTCAGGATCACCGTGATCAACGCCAGCGCCAGGGTCATGTTGAGATCGGACGAGGGCGCGCGCAGGAACGGCACGATCACCACGTGATCGTCATGCCCGTCGTGCCCGTCGCCGGCGGAGTGCAGCTCCCCGCCCAGCAACACCACGCGGGGGATGCCGAAGCGCTCGGCGTCGGGGGCGATGCCGCCGTGGGACGTCGAGTGAACCGGCCCGACCGCACCCAGGAACGGGGTGAGCAGGCTGAACATGTTCACGACGATCAGGTAGATGAAGATGGTGGCGACGATCGGGAAGAAGGTCTCCGCCCAGCGCGCCGGGGCGACGTCCTTGACCAGGTTGTGCAGCCCTTCGATGACGCTCTCCACCACGTTCTGCACGCCGCCCGGCCGTTCCTGCAGCCGCCGGCCCACGATGAAGGCAAAGACCACGAGCGCGGCCGACAGCACGATGGAGGTCAGAAAGGCGTTGGTGAAGATCGGGCCCAGCCCGATCTGCTCGGCCGCCATCTCGATGGCGGCCCGGTCCGACGGGAAGATCACGAACCCCACGGCGACCACGGCGGCCACCGCCAGCACGATCAGGAGCGCCTTCACGGCCGGGCCGCCTTCACGGGCCGGGCCGCCTTCACGGGCCGGACCGCCTCTACGGGCCGGGCCGCCTCTACGGGCCGGGCCGCCTCTACGGGCCGGGCCGCCTCTACGGGCCGGGCCGCCTCTACGGGCCGGTCCACCTTCACGGGCCGGACCCGCTCCCGGCGGAGCCGGTGGCAGCCTCCGCCTGCCCGACGGTACCGGTCGCCGCCCCCTGATCGGCGGCGGCGTCAGCCGGCCCGGCGGCGGCGCCGGTCTCGACGGCTTCCGCCCCTTCGGCTTGCGGCGCGTCGGCGCCCTCCGGCGCGGGGTCCGGCCGCACCCACCATCGGCCTTCCTCAGCCTCCAGCGACTGCAGCCGCGCCCGTTCCAGGAAGTCGTCCCGGTCGGGCGTACGGTTCAGCCACGCCAGCGAGAACGCGGCGACCAGAAACACGGCCCCCAGGATCGACGTGAACTTGGTCAGCACGTTGCCGGTCCGGGAACCGAACGGCGAAGAGCCCTCCCCACCGCCGAACATGCCGCCGATGCCCTGCCCCTGGTCATCCTGAATCAGGACGACCAGGACCAGCAGCACCGCGCTGACGATGAAGACGACCAGTATCAGTATTCCGGCGAGCGCCATTCGGATTCCATCATATCCATTATAAGGGTACGACCGCTAGGGGCACACCACTAGAGGGGTACCACGGCCGCGAACGAAGCCGCCTCCAGCGACGCGCCGCCGACCAGCAGACCGTCGACGCCCTCCTGCGCCAGCATGGCGGCGGCGTTGTCCGGCTTCACCGAGCCGCCGTACTGGATGATCAGGGCCCGCGCGGCGTCGCCGCCGGCGGCGGCCGCCACCGCGGCGCGGATCCGGGCGTGCATCCGGCGCGCGTCGTCGGGCGTGGCGTTGCGCCCGGTGCCGATCGCCCAGACCGGTTCGTAGGCGACCTGCAGCGACGCCCGGCGCAGGTCGACCCGCGACGCCACGGCGTCGACCTGTCGCGCGACGACCTGCTCCGCGCGGCCGGCGTCGCGCTCCGCGCCGGTCTCTCCCACGCACAGGGTCACCTGCAGGCCGGCTTCGCAGGCGCGCTGCACCTTGTCCAGCACCACGGCATCGGTCTCTCCCAGGCCGTGACGGCGCTCCGAATGGCCGACGATGACCAGCTCCACGCCCGCGTCGGCCAGCATCTCCGCCGACACCTCGCCGGTGTGCGCCCCCGCGCGCGCGGCCGCCACGTCCTGCGCTGCCAGCAGCACGCCCGATCCGCGAATCGCGTCGCGCACCACGTCGATCGCCGTGAACGGCGGCGCCAGCGCCACCCGCACGCCGGCGCCGGGACGCCTGGCGGCCAGCTCCCGGACCACGCCGGCCGCCAGTTCGCGCGACGACGCGCGCAGCAGGTTCATCTTCCAGTTGCCGGTGATCAGCACGCCGCGGCCGCTCGCGCCGCGTGCGTCGGACCTACCCACGGAGCGCCGCCACGCCCGGCAGGGTACCGCCTTCGAGCATCTCCAGGGAGGCGCCGCCGCCCGTGGAGACGTGATCGATACCGGTGGTGATGCCGAGCGCCTGCAGGGCGGCGACCGAGTCGCCGCCGCCGACCACGGTGTGGGCCGGACTGTCGACGACCGCCTGCGCGACCGCCTGCGTGCCGCGCCGGAACCGATCGATCTCGGTGACGCCCATCGGACCGTTCCAGAGCACGGTGCCGGCGGAGACGATCCGCTCGCGGAACGCGCGCGCGGTGCGCGGGCCGATGTCCACGCCGGCCAGCCGGTCCGGAATCGCGCGCGTCGGCACCGCTACCGCACCAGGCACCGCCACACCAGGCACCGCCACACCAGGCACCGCCACACCAGGCACCGCCACACCAGGCACCGCCACACCAGGCACCGCCACACCAGGCACCGCCACACCAGGCACCGCCACACCAGGCACCGCCACACCACGCGCGGCCGCCGCCGCGTCGATCGGCGGGGCGGCGGCGAGGTGATCGTCCGGCAGCAGCACCGGCACGCGGCGAGCGGCCGCGGCATCGAGCAGCTCGCCGGCGATCCGCAACGCCTCCTCCTCCTTGAGCGACGCGCCCACCGCCACCCCCTGCGCGGCCAGGAACGTATAGGCCATGCCGCCGCCGATCAGGATGGCGTCGACCCGCCCCAGGAGATTGCGCAGGACGCCGATCTTGGAGGAGACCTTGGCGCCGCCGACCACCAGCACGAACGGCGCGGCGGGCCGGGCCAGCAAGCCGTCGAGCTCCTCCACTTCGCGCTGCAACAGCAGCCCCGCCCCCTTCGCGTGCGGCGGCAGGCGCGCCGGCACGCCGACCGTGGAGGCGTGCGCGCGGTGGGCGGCGCCGAACGCGTCGTTGACGTAGACCTGCCCGAGCCTGGCCAGCCCGGCGGCGAAGCGCCCGTCGTTGGCTTCTTCGCCGGGGTGGAACCGCAGGTTCTCCAACATCAGGACCTCGCCCGCGCCGAGCCGCGCGGCGGCCGTCGCCGCGGCCGGCCCGACGCAGTCGCCTGCGGTCCGCACCGGCGCGTCGAGCAGGGCGGCGAGCCGCTGCGCCACCGGCCCGATACGCAATCCCGCCTCCGGCGCGCCGGACGGACGACCCAGGTGGCTCATCAGCACCAGCCGCGCCCCGTGCTGATCCAGCACCGCCCGGATCGTCGGCAGCGCGGCGCGGATGCGCGCGTCGTCGGCGACCTGTCCGTTCGCGAGCGGCACGTTGAAGTCGACCCGCATCAGCACCGTTCGTCGCCGCAGGTCGAGCTCGCTCAGGGTACGCATCCGCGATGCCGCGCCGCCGCTCATGCGGAGCGATCCTGCGGTTCGCCGTCCGGTTCCGGGCGGAGGACGATCTTCACGCGCGTGATGCGGTGACCGTCCATCCCGTGGATCACGAAGTCGGCGTTCCGGTAGCGCTTCGTATCGTAGATCACCGGGATCTTGCCGAACAGGTCGAAGACGAATCCGCCCAGCGTATCGAACTCCTCGGCCGGCAGCTCCAGCGCCAAGCCCTGGTCGGCGAGCTGGTCTAGGCGGACCCGCGCGTCGCACAGGTAGATGCCCATCCCCAGCTTGAGGACCGCCTCGCTCTCATTGTCGAACTCGTCCTGTATGTCGCCGACGATCACCTCCAGCACGTCCTCCATGCAGGCGATCCCGGAGGTGCCGCCGTACTCGTCCACGACGATCGCCAAGTGGACTCGGCGGCGCTGAAACTCGTGCAGCAGTTCGTCGACGCGCTTGCTCTCCGGGACGAAGTACGGCTTGCGCATCGCCTTGCCGGCATCCACGGTCCGGCCGTTGCGGACGACCTGACCCAGCAGGTCCTTGGCGTACAGCACGCCGATCACTTCGTCGACCGTCTTGTGGTAGACCGGCAGCCGGGAGTGGCCGCTCTCCGTGATGGTGTCGAGCAGCTCCTCGGGCTTGGTGTCGACCGATACGAACACCACGTCCGGGCGCGGCACCATGATCTCCCTGACGGTGGTCGAGGAGAGTTGCGCCACGCCGTCGATCATCTCCCGCGCGTGCGGGCCGAGCGCCTCGATCCGTCGCTCCTCCCGGGTCGGCTTGCGCAGCAATCGGTTCAGGATGCTCATGGCAGGCGCTCCAGAAGCCGTTCCTGCTCCTGCAGCATCGGCTCATCGGCGACGTCGCCGTCGCCGTGGTCGCGGCCCAGCAGGTGCAGAATGCCGTGCAGGAGCAACTCGCGCAGCTCGGCGGTCTCCGGGACGCTCCGGCGGCGCGCCTGCCGGCGGGCGGTATCGAGCGAGATCACCACGTCACCGAGGACCGGCGGGCCGGGCGCCGAGGGATCGGGCACCGGGGGACCGAGGGACGAGCCGCGGACCGGCCCGGCCTGCTCGAACGACAGCACGTCGGTCGGCGCGTCGACGCCGCGGAAGCGGCGATTCAGGCCGCGGATGAAGCGGTCGTCACAGAGGAGCACCGACAGCTCGGCGGCGCGTTGGCCCAGCGCGCCGAGCGCCGCCTGCGCGAAGCGCGCCAGCGCCGCGCGGTCACCGGCAGCCGGCGCGCGCACGCGCGCGGCCACGCCCACTTCGACGCGCGCGCCGGCCGGCGTGCGGACGCCGGCGCTCATGGCGGCCGTCGAATCGGTACTCGGAGGTTGCTCGGGGTCTTCCATCATCGAGGCGGCATCATCGAGGCGCGCCGTGGTCCGCGTCGACCGGCGCCCGTTCGTAGGCCTGCACGATCTTGCGTACCAGCGGATGCCGTACCACATCCTCCCTGTCGAAGTAAATGAACCCTATTTCGCCGACGTGCGCCAGCAGCTCGGTGATCTGCAGCAGACCGCTGTCGCGGCGGCGGGGCAGGTCGATCTGCGTGATGTCCCCGGTGATCACCACGCGTGAGCCTTCGCCCATGCGCGTCAGGAACATCTTCATCTGCTCGCGCGTGGTGTTCTGCGCCTCATCCAGGATGACGTAGGCGTCGGCCAGCGTGCGGCCGCGCATGTAGGCCAGCGGCGCGACCTCTATCGTGCCGGCCTGCTCCATGCGGGTCAGCACGTCCGCCGGCATCAGCGCCTGCATGGCGTCGTACAGCGGGCGCAGGTAGGGCTCGATCTTGTGCCGCAGGTCTCCCGGCAGATACCCCAGGCTCTCGCCGGCCTCCACCACCGGCCTGGTGATCACCATCCGGCGCAGTTGGCGGCAGTTGACCGCCCGCAGCGCGTCGGCCACCGCCAGGTAGGTCTTGCCGGTACCGGCCGGACCGACGGCGATCACCAGGTCGCGCCGGGCCAGCAGGTCGAGGTAGCGCGCCTGATTGGCGCCGCGCGGCGCCACCTGCCGCAGTCCCTTCGGGATCGACAGGAGCCGGTCCCGGCCGGCCGCGGCCGGCTCCTCCATCCGCCGGTAGATAGAACGGATCACCTCCGGCCCCGGCTCGAGGCCGAGCCGGGCGCGGTCGCGCAGCTCGCCGAGCAGGACCGCGAACGTCTTGCGGGTGGCGGAATCGCCGGTGGCCAGCATGATGCGATTGCCCTGCGAGTAGACCGGGCTGTTGAGCAGCTCCTCCAGCACCCGCAGGTTGCGGTCGTTCGCTCCGCAGACCTCGCTCAGGACACCGGCGTCCTCCAGGACGACCGCGAGCGGATTCCCCATATGGCGACGCGGCGATCGTAGCGTCAGCGATCCGCGCTGTCGATACCCCCGGGCGCGATATCCCCGATGTCGATCCTGCCGTCGCGGTCGATGCGGAAGCTGCCGTACAGCTCCGGGACCGGCACCCAGCGCACCTCGATCGACAGGGCCGACGTCCAGACGATCGCCTGCCGCTTCTGGGGGGTGTCGCGGTCCACCGTTCGTTGCTCCGGCCGGCCCTGGTAGGCCAGGGTCAGGTTCCAGTCGCCCAGCCGGTGCAGCGCCGCGACGCGCAGCGATTCGAGCTTGAACGCCGAATCGGTCCGGTCGTCTTCGTTGAAGAAGTTGAACGACCGCGCCAAGTCGACGATCGGGTTGACCCACGGCTCGCCGGACCGCGCGGCCGTGCCGGGAAGATAGCGGTACAGGCGCCGGTTCACGGAGCTCGACTCGAACGAGAGTTCCAGGAACCGGTAGATCTCCAGGCCGAGCCGCAGATCGAAGGCCAGGGAGTTGTCCCGCACGTACGCCTCCGGGTCGAACGCCAGCCGGGTCTGCACGCCCGCGTCGAGCCGGATCCGGTTCTTCCAGTAGGTGAGCGCGCCGGTATCGAGGCGATAGCCGAGCGCCACCTCGGTGGCGCGCAGGCTGCGCGAGGCACCCGGCAGCCGCTTGCCGAACGGGTCGAGCGGTACCCGCTTTGCCGCGCGCACGGTGCCGGTCACCCCGTACGCGCTCGCCTCGGTGGTCAGGAGGTCGATGCGCTGCTCCTGGTCCAGGCGAAACGACTGGGAGACCGACGCGTCCGCGCCGATGCGCAGGGCAGCGCGGCCTTCGATCGGCTTTGGCTGCAGCGTGCCCGCGTCGTCTCCTTCCTCCTGCTCCAGGCCGCCGCGAAGCGTCATCGAGAACGGTCCGGCGGCGGTTTCGAGGTCGCCGGCGACGTCCAGCCGGCGCGGCGGCAGGTCGACCCCGGCGCCGAGCCGGATGCGGAGGTCGCCGCCGGCGAACACCGCGGCGGCGGCCGCGCGGTGCGACGGCACGCCGTCCCGGTCCCAGGTCGGGCCCCGCTCGACCGGATCGCCCGTGGCGGCATCCAATGTTACGTCGTGGAGCGTGAGCCCCAGCCCGTACGTCACGTTCGACTCCGACAGGTTCGGCACCGACGCCAGCGGGCGCAGGGTGAGCGTGTTGTCCAGCCGCAGCCGCGAGCTGGTGCTGTCGCGATCGGACTGCAGCCGCCTGACCAGCTCATCCTCGCGGGCGTCGGCTTGGCGCGTGTGGACCTGCCAACGGGCCTCCTCGACCAGCGCGCCGTCGACGCCGACGAGCCGGTCGAAGGCGGACGCCGCATAGGTGACGCGGCCGGTCGCGCGGGTGTCGACGCGGGTGTACCGGATGTCGAGATCGACCTGATCGTGCACGACCGGCGGGTCATCGAAGTGGTGATCGACCGACACCACCGGACGCACTTCATAGCCGACGTCGGCCGTGAACGCGCCGCCGTCGGCCTGCCAGCTATAGAGCGATCCGGCGGCGACCGCCGCCACCGCCGGGAGCGTCAGCGTCTGCGGATAATAGAAGCAGCGCGTCGGCGACGCCGCCTGCAGCCGGTTCGCCTCCAGATGTTCGCGGCCACCGCACGGGTCGCCACCCCGCTCTTCGTCACGGCTCCCCCACTGCCAGCGGGCGGAGAGCGTTGGCAGCGTCAGCGTGGCGAGCGACGGCGGCGCGCCGATCAGCGGGTGGAGCGCGAGGTCGCCGTGCAGCCGCCACTCCAGCGCGTTGCGGGGAGACAGAACGGTCAGCGGGCCCTGCGGCAGACCGAGCAGTCCGCCGGTCGGCAGGTCGTGGGCGCGGGTCAGGAAGTCGGGGGGGAACGCGGGATCGGAGAAGAGCTCGAAGCTGCCCTCGACCATGCCGAGCTCGCCGCGGCGTTCGAAGTCGAGTTCCAGCCCGTAGCGCAACGGCACCTCGACGCCCAGGATCGAGGTGGTGTCCCAGTGCGACGCCAGCTCGCCGTCCGCGCCCCGCAGGTAGGGCGTGTAGCCGATGCCTTCCACGTCCACCAGCGCACGGGACGCGGCGATGCCGCCGAGCAGCGACAGGCCGCCGAACCGGCCCTGCAGCCCGGCGAACACGCCGAGGCGGGTGTAGAGGTCGACCATCAGCGCCAGCTCGCCGCTCGTCTCCGCCGGCCGGCCGGACGCGGGCGCCGGCACCAGGAACAGGCCGCGGCGCACGTCCTCGTACCGGTCGCCGCCGCCGGGCGGGCGGCCGCCGATCAGGTAGGTGGTGGTCTGCAGGTAGGTGCCCGCGCGGCGCCCAAAGCCGAACGCCGGATGGAACACCAGCCGGCCTCCCGGCCGGAGGAAGTACGGCAGATAGAGGACCGGCACGTCGCCGATGTGGACGAACGCGTTGCGCACCGCCCACTCCTCCGGGGCCAGGACCCACAGCCGCTCCGCTTCGATCCGGTAGTGCGGATCCGACGGGTCCTCCGATGAAGTCACGGTCGCCTGCTCCAGCACCACCGTGTCGTCGTCGCGGCGGGTGATCGCCTCACCGGAGTAGGTAAAGGTGATGTCGGTCTCTTCCACCTGTTGATCGACGCGGCTGGCGCCGCCGTAGAAGATGCCCTCCCACCGTTCCGTGTCGACCGACAGACTCTCGCCGCGGAAGACCTCCGGGCCGTCCCCGGTCGTCACCGTGTAGACCACCGCGCCGGTCGCGGTGAGGCTGCGCCGTTCGCGGTGATAGGTGATCCGGTCGGCGCGGATGGAGTGGCGCGCTCCGGTATCGCGATCGACCGCCGCCACGGCGACCTCTCCGGCCAGCACCAGCGTGGTGTGGCCGAGCTCGTCGGACCGGTAACGGGCCGAGCGCGCCGACTCGACCGTGATGCCGCCCACACCGGCCACACCGGCGCCGGCGGCCGGCGCCGGCGCTTGATCGGCGGCCGGCAGCCCGTAGTGTTCCCGCAACCGTCGCTGCAGGGCGGCCCGCTCGCCGTCGTCCGGCAGACCGAGCCGGCGCGACCACGCGCGCAGCTCGGCGGCGCCGGCGGTGTCGATATCGGCCGGCAGGGTCTGCGCGAACAACGGATCGTCGCTGGCCGGCGGCGGGTTCTGCCCGAACGCCGCGGTCGCCGCCCCGATCGCCAGCAGCGCCGCCAGCAGCAGCGGCGCCGCCGGCCGCCAGGCCGGCCGGCGCCGTGCGGTCACAGCGCCGCTCGCAGGTAGCGGCCGGTGTGGCTGGCCGCGTGCTCCGCCACCTGCTCCGGGGTGCCGGCGGCGACCAGCGCCCCGCCGTCCGTGCCGCCTTCCGGCCCCAGGTCGATCACGTGGTCGGCCTGCTTGATCACGTCGAGGTGATGCTCGATGACCACCACCGTGTTGCCCTTGTCGACCAGCCGCTGCAGGACCGACAGCAGTTGGCGTACGTCGACGAAGTGGAGTCCGGTGGTCGGCTCGTCGAGCAGGTAGACGGTGCGGCCCGTGTCGCGGCGCGACAGCTCCAGGGAGAGCTTCACGCGCTGCGCCTCGCCGCCGGACAGGGTCAGCGCCGACTGGCCGAGCCGCAGGTAACCGAGCCCCACGGCCTTGAGCGTCTCGAGGCGGCGCGCCACCTGCGGGACGTGCTTGAAGAACTCGGCCGCCTCCGTGATCGACATGCCGAGCACCTCGTCGATGTTGCGGCCCTTGTAGCGGATCGCCAGCGTCTCCCGGTTATAGCGGCGGCCGGCGCAGACGTCGCAGGTCACGAATACGTCGGGCAGAAAGTGCATCTCGATCTTGATCTGACCGTCTCCGGTGCAGTTCTCGCACCGCCCGCCGGCGACGTTGAACGAAAACCGGCCCGGCCGATAGCCGAGCGCGCGCGCTTCCGGCAAGGCCGCGAACAGCTCCCGGATCGGCGTGAAGAGTCCCACGTACGTGGCCGGATTGGAGCGCGGCGTGCGGCCGATCGGTCCCTGGTCGATCTCGATCACCTTGTCGATCCGATCGCAGCCGTCGATGCCGCCGACGCCGGCCGGCAGTCGCCGGCCGGCCAGTTCCGCGCGCAGGGCCGGGCCCAGCAGGTCGGTTACCAGGGTCGACTTGCCCGACCCGGACACGCCGGTGACGACCGTCAGCGTCCCCAGCGGCAGGAGCACGTCGAGGCCGCGCAGGTTGTTGGCGGCCGCGCCGCGCAGGGTCAGGCTGCCGGCCGGCGGCCGCCGCCGCGCCGGCGTGGCGATCGCCTCCCGCCCGGCCAGGTAGCGGCCGGTCACGGATCGGTCATCCTTCAGGACCGCTCGCGGCGTGCCGCAGGCTACCACCCGGCCGCCGTACTCGCCCGCGCCGGGGCCCAGATCGACCAGATAATCGGCGCTGCGCAGCGTCTGCTCGTCGTGTTCCACCACCAGCAGCGTGTTGCCGCGGTCGCGCAGCCGGAACAGCGTGCGCAACAGCCGGTCGTTATCGCGCTGATGCAGGCCGATGGTCGGCTCATCGAGCACGTAGAGCACCCCCACCAGCGCCGAGCCGATCTGCGTGGCGAGCCGGATGCGCTGCGCCTCGCCCCCGGACAGGGTGGAGGCGCGGCGGTCCAGGGTGAGGTACGACAGGCCGACGCTGGCCATGAACTCCAGCCGATCGCCGATCTCCTTGACGATCTGTCCCGCCACCCTGGCCCATTCGCCGTCGCTGTCGCCGGCTACCCGGCGGACGTAGTCGAGCGCCGCCTCCACCGACATGCTCGTGACCTGATCGATGCTGCTGCCGGCCACCTCCACGGCCAGCGCCTCCGGACGCAACCGCCGGCCCCGGCAGGTCTGACAAGGCTGGTCGCGCATGAAGCCTTCCAGCCACCGCTTGACGTGATCGGACGCGGTCTGCAGATAGCGGCGCCGGAGCTCCGGGATCACCCCGGGATAGGTCGTCGCATAGCGGTAGCTCGCCTTGGACGCGGTGCGGTGCTCGACCTGGATGCGGTCGTCGGCGCCGAACAGCAGGGCGTCGAGGATGCCCCGGGGCAACTCGCCCAGCGGCGTGGCGAGCCGGAAGCCCCAATGCCGGGCGAGCGCCCGGAACAGCGATCGGGTCCACTTGGCGCGCGGATTGTGGGTGGCGATCCCCCCGTCGTCGAAGGACTTGCTCAGGTCGGGCACGATCAGGTCGCGGTCGAACTCCAGGCTGACCCCCAGTCCGGAGCAGGCCGGGCAGGCGCCCTGCGGATTGTTGAACGAGAACAGCCGCGGCTCGAGCTCCGGGAACGGCGCGCCGCATTCCGCGCATGAGCTGTTCTGCGAGAAGCGCTGCTCGACCGGGCCGCCGTCGCCGTCCCGCAAGACGATCAGCCGTCCCGTCCCCACCTCCAGCGCCGTCTCCACCGAGCCGGCCAGGCGCTGGTGGAGGTCCGGCTTGCCGATCAGCCGATCGACCACGATCTCGATCGTGTGCGCGGTGTTCCGGTCCAGCTCCGGGAGCTCGTCGAGCGAATGGATGCGGCCGTCGACCCGCACCCGCACGAATCCCGCCTTGATCGCCTCCTCGAACACGGCGCGGTGCTGTCCCTTGCGGGCGTTCACCACCGGCGCCAGCAGGACGATGCGCGAACCGGCCGGCAGGGAGGCGATGACGTCGACGATCTGGTCGGTCGACCGCTCGCTGATCGCCGCCCCGCACGCCGCGCAGTGCGGCCGGCCGACGCGGGCGAACAGCAGCCGCAGGTAGTCGTAGATCTCGGTCACGGTGCCGACCGTGGACCGGGGATTGCGCTGCGCGGTGCGCTGTTCGATCGAGATCGCCGGCGACAGACCGTCGATGAGGTCGACGTCCGGCTTGTCCAGCCGGCCCAGGAACTGCCGCGCGTAGGCCGACAGAGACTCGACGTAGCGCCGCTGTCCCTCGGCGAATACGGTGTCGAACGCCAGCGAGGACTTGCCCGACCCGCTCGGCCCGGACACCACGATCAGCCGGTTGCGCGGCAGGTCCAGGTCGACCCCTTTCAGGTTGTGAGCGCGGGCGCCGCGGATGACGATGCGGTCGGCGCCCGGTCTGGCAGTGCCCCCTCCGGCCGTGTCCGGTCCGGCCGTGCCAGCGGACGCGGCGGGTGCGTCAGTCACGGAGCCGGACGATCGTCTTGCCATGTCCGCCCTCGTCGGCAGGGGCATCCTGCACGTCGCTGACCGCGGAGCTGTCGCGCAGGTACTCGCGGATGGCGTGGCGCAGCACGCCGTGCCCCCGGCCGTGCACCACCGCGAACTGCGACCAGCCGCGCATGACCGCCGCGTCGAGCTGCCGCTCGACCTCCCGGATCGCCTGCTCCGCACGCATGCCGCGCACCTGCAACTCCAGCACCGGCTGCACGGCGGCGACCAGCTCGACGCGAGCGCCGGCGCGGCGCGGCGGCTGCCGGTCGCCGGCCGGCTCCAGGTCGGCGGCGCGGAACTGCCCGCGGATGGTGTCGGTCTGCACGACGTAGCGGTCGGGATACCGGTCCGGGCGGTGGCGCCGCACCACCCGGCCGGCCGCGCCGGTGCGCCGGATGCGCACGCTGCTGCCCGGAGCCAGCGGCGCAGCCCCGGCGCCACCGGTGCCAGCGGCGGCGTCCAGCGCCGCCAGCGCCTCCCGCTCGGCCTGCAGGCGCCGCTCGATCGCGGCCGGCGCGGCCCGCGCTGCCGCGTCGGCCGCTGCCCCGGCAGCCGGCCCGCCGGCGTCCGCCGAGCCGATCTCCGCGGCACCTGCGGCCGCGGTCGCGCGCACCGAGCGGATGGCGCGTTCCACGTCACGGCGGGCGCCGGCGAGGAACCGGTCGAGCTCGCGCGCGGCCTGCCGGTGATGCTCGTGTTCGCGCTCCCGCAACGCCGCCCGGTCCGCGGCCAGTTCGGCTTCGCCCCTGGCCAACGCCGCCGCGCGCTCGCGCAGCGCGCGGTCCTGCCGCTCCTGCTCCTGCTGCCGCCGCGTCAGCTCGTCGACGATGCGGCCCGACTCGGTGCGGCCGGCGTCGAGCAGCCGGGCGGCCCGTTCGATCACGGCGTCCGGCATGCGATGGCGCCGGGCGATGTCGATCGCATGGCTCTCCCCCGGCACCCCTTCGATGACCCGATAGGTCGGCCGCAGCGTGCGTGCGTCGAACTCCATCGAAGCGTTGGCGACCCCGGCCTCGGTGTAGGCATAGACCTTGAGGGCGCCGTGATGGGTGGTGGCGATCACCGTCACCCCGGCGGCGCGAAACCGGTCGAGCAACGCGCGGGACAGGGCGATGCCCTCCTCCGGGTCGGTGCCGGTACCCAGCTCGTCGATCAGCACCAGGGAACGCTCGGTGGCGCCGCGCATGATGGCGGCCAGGTTCTCGACGTGCGCGGAGAAGGTCGACAGCGACTCGGCGATCGACTGCGCGTCGCCGATGTCGGCGTAGATGCCGCGGTAGACCGGCAGCGTCGAATCGGGAGCCGCCGGTATCTCCATGCCCGCCTGATTCATCAGACAGAGCAGCCCGACGGTCTTGAGACAGACGGTCTTGCCGCCGGTGTTGGGCCCCGTGATGATCATGACGCGCGCTTCGGGGGCCATGGCGAGATTCAAGGGGACCGCGGCGGCGCCCAGTTCGGGATGGCGCGCCCGGCGCAGCTGCAGCGGTCCGTCCGGAGCGGCGACCGCCTCGTGCGCCCGTGCGTAGCGCGCCCGCGCCTGCACGCAGTCGAAGCGGGCCGTCACCGCCGCCGCGCGATCCAGGGCGGGCCGTTCCCGCGCCGCCGCGGCGGTCAACGCGCGGAGCACGCGGCGCACCTCCGCGGCGTAGCGGTCGCGAGCGGCGACCACGGCGTTGTTCGCCTCCATGTCGCGCAACGGTTCGACGAAGACCGTGGCGCCGCTTGCCGACACCTCATGGACCACGCCCGGCACGCGGCCGCGGTGGGTCGCCTTCACCGGCACCACGGTGCGGCCGCCGCGCTGCGTCGGCACCGTGCCGTTGAAGCAGCCGCGCAACGCCGGGTCCGCCATCAGGCCGCCCGCCGCCGCCTCCACCTGGCGCTGCAGGCGGCGCAGGTCGCGTTTCACGCGCGCCAGCTCCGGGACCGCCCGATCCTGAATGGCGCCGTCGGCGCCCACCACCCGGCGCAGCTCCGCGGCCAGCGTTCCCAGCGGCGGCAACTCCGCGCACAGCGCGCTCAACGCCGGCCGCTCGACCGGATCGGCCGCCGCCGCAAGCGAGCCGCGGATCGCCTCCGCCGTCGACGCCAGCCGCCCGACGGCTGCCAGCTCCTCCGGCTCCAACAGCGCCGCGCCGCGCCGCAGCCGGCCGAGCGGCGCTTCGATGTCCGGCAGGTCGAGCGCCGGCGGCGCGAAGCCGGCGTCCAGCAGGCGGCGGAGCTCCGCGCCGGGCGCGCGTTCGGCCAGTACCGCCTGCGGGTCGGTGTAGACGCGGCTGGCCAGCACCTGCCGCCGGCCCGCAGAGCCGGCGCAATACTCGGCGACCTGCGCGAGCACGCCCGGCAGACCGAGCACGGCCGCGGCGCGGGTGTCGATGGCCGCGCCGCGGCGGTCCGGCAGGAGGTCCGCGCTCACGCGTGCGCTCGCTCGCGATCCCGCGCCTGCACTTCGCGCAGCAGGCGCCGGTAGCTTTCGTAGCGGTCGGGATGGATCTGCCGCGCGCTCACCGCGGCGCGCACCGCACAGCCCGGTTCGCCGTCACACAGGCAGGCGCTGTACTCGCAGCGCAGAAGCCAGCGCTGGAAGTCGCGGAAGCGATGGCGAATGTCGCGCGCTTCGATCGCGCCCAGCTCCAGCTCGCGAATGCCGGGACTGTCGATCACGCGGCCGCCGTCGCCGAGCTCCAGCAGCTCGGCGTTGATCGTCGTATGCACGCCGCGGTCGTACTTGCGGGACACGACTCCGGTACGCAGCTTCAGGCCGGGATCCCAGGCGTTCAGCAGGCTCGATTTCCCGACGCCGGATTGCCCGCAGATCAACGTCACCGCCCGGCCGACCGCCGCGCGCGCTGCGGCCACGCCGGCTCCGGTGGCCGCCGAACAGTCGATCACGCGGTAGCCGATGCGGCGGTAGTCGGCGATGCGTTCGGCCACCGCGGCCGGTATGCCCAGATCGACCTTGTTCAGGATGATCAGGCAGTCGACGCCGGCATGCTCGGCCGCCACCAGCAGGCGGTCGATGAACCGCGGCCGGAAGGGAGGCGAGCCCGGCGCGGTCACGCAGGCGACCTGGTCGACGTTGGCCGCCAGCACCTGCATGGCCCGGTGCTTGCGGCTCCATCGATCGATCTGCGTGGCGCGCTGCAGACGGCTCAGTATCCAGCCGCCGTTCTCCTGGTAGCGATCGGCCTCAATCTCCACGAAGTCGCCCACGGCGATCGGCGCGTGCACGCGATCTTCGACCCGCAGCGTCTTGCCCTTGATGCGGCACCGCATGATCGCTCCGCCCACCTTCACGTCGTAGACGCTGCCGGCGCTGCGGTGCACCTGGCCCGTGTGGATGCCCACCCGCGCGACTGTCACCCGTGCGCCGTCATCGGCGCAAGGGAGCCGGCGCCCGCGCGGTCCGTGGTAGGGTGGCCCCGGATGACCGCTCCGGCAGTCTGCACCGCCACCGCATGCCGCGCGCCGGCGCTCACCGGCGAACGCCGCTGCCTGTCCCACGTGGAGGATTCGGCCGCCTACCAGCGGCGCGCGGAGCGCCTGCTGACCGGCGACGCCGACCTGACCCATCTCGATCTGAGCGGGGTGCGGCTGCGCGATCGGACCTTCCGCGAACGCCGACTGGTCGGCACCCGCCTGGCGGGAGCGGTCCTGGAGCGGGTCACCTTCGAGGGTTGCCGCCTCAGCCTGGTGTTCGCGCACGACGCCGTCCTGTCGCACTGCCGCTTCGTCGGGTGCCGCCTGTCGGCGGTGATCCTGGCCGGCAGCGAGCTGCTCGATTGCGGGTTCGACGACTGCGACGTGCAGCGCTGCAACTTCGTCGCGGCGACGATCTCCCGAACGCTCTTCCGGAGCTGCGATCTCACCTCGTCGCGGTTCATCGGCGGCACGCTGCGGCGGGTCACCATGGACGAC
This sequence comes from Spirochaetia bacterium, assembly GCA_965203515.1. Lineage (GTDB taxonomy): Bacteria > Spirochaetota > Spirochaetia > SZUA-6 > Bin103 > CATQHW01. Next base: position 185,535 of record OZ241907.1, on the reverse strand, counting down.
TGCAACCTCTATCACGCCCATCTGGAGCTGGCCGACCTGCGCGACCTGACCACGCCCGCCTCCAACCTGGCGGAAGCGCACCGCCGCTAGCGGCAGGCCGGCACACGTCACACGGCATGACGATCTCCACGCACTTCGCCGCGGGCGGTTTCGCCACCTGCTACCTGGTCGGACCCGATGGCGGCGGCTACGGCGTCCTGATCGATCCGGGCTATCTGAATGCGGCCCTGCTCGGCCACATCGAGCAACGCAACCTGCCGCCGCGGGCGGTGCTGCTGACGCATGCCCATTACCGCCACTGCGCCGGCGCCGCCGCGATTCAGAAGGTGTTCGGCGCGGAGATCTACGCCGCCGCGGCGTTCGCCGAGCTGCCGACCAACGTGATCGCCGGCGGCCAGGAGGTACGCATCGGCGCGCTCACCTTCGAGGTGCTGTCAACGCCGGGCCACTCCGCCGACTCGGTGTGCTACGCCGTGCTGCCGGTGATCTTCACCGGCGATACGCTGGCGGCCGGTACCGTCGGCAGCGCGGCGACGCCCGAAGCGCGCGCCACCCTGCGGTGCTCGGTCCGCGAGCGGCTGCTCAGCCGCGCCGACCATGAGGTGGTGCTGCCGGGCCACGGGCCGCCGACCACGATCGGCGTCGAGCGGCGCTTCAACATCCATCTGCAGGGCTGACCGCGGTCAGGCAGTCGACCACTCCCGGCACCGCGCGGAACCGCTCCGGCAGCGGCGCCCGGAACCGCCGGGGCGCTTCGCCGCCGAGCAGCCGCAGGCGTAGCGACGCGGCGTGCAACAGCATCGACGGCCGGCCGGACCGCCGGGCATGGCCGTAGATATCGTCGCCTGCCACCGGACAGCCGAGCGCGGCCGCGTGCACCCGCAGCTGGTGGGTACGGCCGGTGGTCGGCGCCAGCAGCACCAACGACCGTTCGCCGGGCAGCGGGCCGAGCAGCCGGTAGCGCGTGATCGCCGCTCGCCCGCGGGCCGCCGCGGCGAAGCGGGTGCGGTCGCGTTCCGAGCGGCCGATCGGCAGGTCGACCGTGCCGTCCGCGGCCGGCGGGCGGCCGTCGAGCACCGCCAGGTAGCGCTTGCCCACGCTGCGGAGGGCGAACTGTCGGGTCAGCGCCGCGTGGGCAGCCGGGGACTTGGCGAAGACGATGACCCCGGAGGTCTCCTTGTCGAGCCGATGCACCACGCCCGGCCGCACCGGCTCATCCGGGAACGCGCCGCGCAGGCATTGGCAGTGACCGAGCACGCCGTTCAGCAGGGTGCCGGTGCGGTTGCCGGCCCCCGGATGGGTAACGACGCCGGCCGGCTTGTCCAGCACGATCGCATCGGCATCCTCGTAGAGGATCGATAGCGGCATCGCCTCCGGCAGCGCCGCCAGCGGCTCCGGTTCGCGGTAGGTGACGGCAACGCGGTCGCCGCGGCAGAGGCGCGTCGCCAACTTCGCGGGACGGCCGTTGACGGCGACCGCGTCGACGCGGGAGCGCGCCTGGCTGCGCGGAAACAGCCCCAGGCCGGCCGCCAGATAGTGGTCCAGGCGGACCCCCGCGAAGCGTTCATCCCCGACGACGGTCTGCGATGACCTCACCGATCCCGAGCGGCCGGAGGCTTGGTCCGCTGCAGGTCCGCGTCGATCAGCGCGATGGTCACGGACAACGCCGCAGCGCCGATGACGATGCCGAGCATCTCCTCATTGGTGAGCTCGGGGCCGCCGCCGATCGGCCCGAAGGGAAACGGCCGCACGTCGGCCTCGAAGCCGTGCGCGGCGTAGCGGGCGAAGCCATAGACCATGCGCACGCCGAACAAGGTGAGCGGCAGGGAGCCGATCGCCGTCACCTCCGCGCGGCGCAGCGCGTGCGCCCATTCCGGAAACTCCGAGCGTTCGTACGGAACCGGGTCGTTCAGCGCTCCCGCCGGCGCCTCCTGCGCGGGCCGGTCGCCGTCCTGACCCCAGGCGCCGCCGGCGGCCGCTCCGATCAGCAGCAGCGCCAGCAATCCGCGCGCGGGCGATCGCCTGCCGGGCATGCGGGTTCGCCGCCGGCCGCCGCTCATGGCGCCGGCCGCGGCCCGAACAGCGCCGTACCCAGACGGATCAGGGTAGCCCCCTCCTCGATCGCCAACTCGAAGTCCTGCGACATGCCCATCGACAGCACCGCCGCGCCGGGATGGCCGGCGAGCAGCCGCTCATGCGCGGCGCGCAGCCGAGCGAACGAAGCGCGCACCAACGCCTCATCGTCGCTGTGGGCGCCGATCGCCATCACCCCGGCAAGCGGCAGATGCGGACAGGCGACGGCGATCTCGGCCGCCGCCTCCAGCAGGGCGGCGGCGGTCGGGAAGCCGGCCTTGGCCGGCTCGCCGGAGGCGTTCAGCTCCAGCAGGATCGCCACCGTCCGGTCGAGCGCCGCGCAACGCCGCTCCAGGGCGACCGCGGTGCGCACGGCGTCGATCGACTGCACCGCGTCGAACAACCGAGCGGCGTCCTTGGCCTTGTTCCGCTGCAGACGGCCGACCAGATGGAGCCGATACGGCCGGGGGCGGTCGGCGTGCTTGCCGGCCGCCTCCTGTATCCGGTTCTCGCCCAGCAGATCGATGCCGGCGGCCACCGCTGCCAGGGCGTGGTTGCGGGGAACGTTCTTGGTCACCGCCATCACCCGCACCGAGTCGATCGACCGTCCGGCGCGGGCGGCGGCCCGCGCCGCCCGCTCCCGTACCGCGTCGACGTTGCCGCGGAGCCGCTCTATCAGATCCCGTTCCGGCGCGGCTCGGACCGCGCCGCCCGCGTCCCGCCCTTCAGCGTTCATCCGCGCCGCCGCCGCGACTGAACGTGCAGAAATAGCGATGGAAGCGATCGTCCCCGGTCAGCTCGGGATGGAACGCCGTGGCCAGCATGCTGCCCTGACGCACCGCCACCGGCCGCCCGTCGGGCAGCGCAGCCAGCACGCGCACGCCGCGGCCGACCCGCTCCACCGCCGGAGCCCGGATGAAGACGCCGCGGAACGGCGTCGGGCCGAGCTCCTCCACCGCCAGCAACGCCTCGAAGCTGGCGACCTGACGGCCGTATGCGTTGCGCCGCACGGCGATGTCGAGCAGCCGCAACGGCGCCGGACGCGGATCGAGCACCTCCGCCGCCAGCACGATCATGCCCGCGCACGTTCCCCACACCGGCATGCCGCCGCGCAGCAATTCCGTCAATCGCTCCGTCATGTCGAAGGCGTGCAGGAGGTTGATGATGGTGGTGCTCTCGCCGCCGGGAATGATCAGCGCGTCGACCGCTTCGAGCTGCGCCGCGGTACGCACCGGCACTGCGGACCGGCCCGCGGCGGCAAGGGCGTGGAGGTGCTCACGCACATCGCCCTGCAGCGCCAGGACCCCCACCGCCATCCGTCTACCAGCCGCGCACGGCGAGCTGCTCGCCTGCCGGTATCGCCGTCATCTCCAACCCGCGCATCGGCTCGCCAAGCCCGCGCGAGACCTGGGCCAGGATGTCGGGATCGCCGTAGTTGGTGGTCGCCTTGACGATCGCCTCCGCCATCCGTTGCGGATTCTCGGACTTGAAGATGCCGGAGCCGACGAATACGCCGTCGACGCCGATCTGCATCATCAACGCCGCGTCCGCCGGGGTGGCGATGCCGCCGGCGGCGAAGTTGACCACCGGCAGCGATCCGTCGGCGCGCACCTGCGCCACCAGCTCGAACGGAGCCTGCATCTCCTTGGCGAAGGCGGACAGCTCGCCGTCGTTGAGCCCCCGCACGCGCCGCACCGCCTGCAGCACGCTGCGGGCGTGGCGCACCGCTTCGACCACGTTGCCGGTGCCGGCCTCACCCTTGGTGCGGATCATGGCGGCGCCTTCGCGGATGCGGCGCAACGCTTCGCCCAGGTTCCGGCAGCCGCACACGAACGGCACCGTGAAATCGTGCTTCCACACGTGGTTGGCCTCGTCGGCCGGCGTCAGCACCTCCGATTCGTCGATGTAGTCGATCTCCAGCGCCTGCAAGACCTGCGCTTCCACGAAGTGTCCGATTCGGCACTTGGCCATGACCGGGATCGTCACGGCGCGTTTGATCTCCTCGATCCTGGTCGGATCGGCCATGCGCGCCACGCCGCCCGCCTTGCGTATGTCGGCCGGCACGCGCTCGAGCGCCATGACCGAAACCGCTCCGGCGTCTTCGGCGATCCTGGCCTGTTCGGCGGTTACCACGTCCATGATCACGCCGCCCTTCAGCATCTGCGCCAGTCCGGTCTTGACCGTCCACGTGCCGGTATCCTGCACCTCACCTGCCATAGCGACTCCTCATTACCGACCGGATACTCGGCCCCGGTCCTCGGCCGAGAGTATACGGCCAAGCAGGCGTGCCGGCCTACCGCCGCCGGCGGCCGGAATCAGTCGAGCACCGCGTGCGGGCGGCGATCGCTCGCCGGCAGCGGACACGACTCGACGCTGCCGAACCAGGCGCGGCGCCGGCGGGCGACGAAACGGTACGCCGCATCGCGCACCGGGCGCGGCAGCACGCCCAGCACCCGCGCCAGCACGCCGAACCGTCCCCCCAGGAGCCGCAGCGTGCGCATCATGGCGTCCGCGGCGCGCAACGTCCGCGGCCCCTCGACCAGCACCACCCAGTCGCCCTGCGTCCGGTCCTCGGGCGCCAGCAGCCGGCGCGCCGTCACGCCGGCGAGCGGCGCCACCCGCAGCCGGCCGGCCGCATCCGCGCCGACCACCACGCGCGACAGCCGCCGGCAGAGCACGCATCCGCCGTCGACGAACAGGACCGCCCAGTCGCCGGCCGGAGCGGGACGCTCGGTCACGGCAGCCAGCGCGGCGTCGCCGCGTCCGCGATCACCGTGACTACCCGCCCGGAGAGATCGAGCACCACCACCTCGGGCTGCGGAAACGGTACGTCCAGCCGCGAACGCTGCACCGCAAGAAGGTCCGCGCCGGGTGCGAACACGATCTCCCGATAGGTGAATCTCGGCGCCGTGACAAGCGGCGCGGCCGTGAAGTTGGCGCCGTCCGCGGCGGTCGCCAGCCACACCTGCTCGCCCTGACCGGTCATGCGGATGAAGGCGAAGCGGACGCCGTCCGGGGCCCACGCCGGCGAACGGCCGCCGCGGTGCTCCGCGCCGCCGAGCGCCGCGCCGAGCGGCGTCCGCACCGACAGATCGGCCAGGTCGATCGATATCACCACGTCGACGAACCGTCCGCCCGACGTCTCGCGCAGGTCCGAGGTGAGCAACGTCAGTGCGCCCGGACGCCACGCGGCCGGAGCGGCGGCCCGGGTCGGAACCAGCACCGTACGGCCGTCGGCCACGCCGACGATGCGCAATCCTCCTTCCAGAGGCGATACGAACGCCACCCACGCGCCGTTCGACGACCAGCGGGGGTCGAACCCGATCACCTCCTCTTCGAGCAGGGGGCGGGCATCACCGGTGCGCGGATCGATCAGCCAGGGACGCGGCGGCAACGGCAGACGGCGCTGCGAAAAGACGATCGCCGTCCCGTCGGGCGACCAGCGAGCGCCGCTGCACTCCGCGCCGCCGCAATCGAGCAACTCGCGCCGGCCGGCGCCCTGCACGTCGATCAGCCACAGGTCGGCGGCGAACCCGTCCGTGCCGAGCGTCACCGCCAGCGAACCGCCGTCCGGCGCCCGCTGGAAGTCGCGCACCGGCCGCTCGAACGACGCCAGCGTTCGTTCGTCGGGTTCCGCTCCGCCGGCGCCCGGCGCAAGCGCGCCGCCCGCCACGTGCACGGTGCGGGCGGCGATGCCGTCGCGCCCGGACGCCGCGTCGGTCACGTAGGCGATGCGCAACGCCCCCGTGTCGAAGCTCCACTCCACCGGGGCGCGCAGGCGGCGACCGGAAGATGCCTGCAACGTCCCGTCGAGGCGCACCGTATACCGCGTGCGCGCGGACAGCGCGCGGTGCGGATCGAAGAGCAGCGTGCGGGCGCCCCACCGCAGCGCGCCTTCGATCGGCGGATCGATGGCAAGCCGCACCGAACGCCCGGCGGGATCGATCGACTCCGAGAACCGTACCTCGATCCTCGCCAGCGTCGATACCTGATCGACGCCGGCCTCCGGCGTCACCGAAACGACCTGCAGGCCGACCCGATCGCCGACCGCCACCGCCACCGCCGCGATGGCGGCGACCGCGCCGAGTGTGGCGAGCGCGGTGCGATCCAACTGACGCATCGCTCAGTAGTACAGGTAGGGGACCGGCGGGGGATCGATCCGCTCGACGTCGTCGGCGACCAGCACCGGCACCTGCGCGCCGTCGATCTCTCCCACAGCGAAGCGCCCGGTAACCGTCAGCCACCGGTCGTCCGGCACCACCGCCAGCTCCGGCGCCTGCACCACTATGCCGATGGCGGTAGCGTCGGCCACGCAGCAACTCATGAGGAAACGACTGAGCTGCACCTGCTCGGGGCCGAGCCGTGCGTCGTCGCGGTACACGAATCCCGTGATCTGCGCTTCCTGGCCAACGAACCGGTGCGGATCGTCAGCCAAGTGAAACTCCACCAGCCAGTCGAGCATCGACCGGCGCTGCGGCTCCGAGGCGTCGATCCGGGTTACGGCGCGCTCGGCGGTCGGCGGCAGGCTGGCGACCGCGACCTGCCGGTTGTCAAGCGCGGCCGACCCCAGGGGCTGCTGCGGAGCCAACCCCAGCGCCACCGGCAGGGCCAGCACCGCCAGGGAGCTCCAGGCCGTGCGCGCGCCGTGCCCCGAAGCGCTCCGCGAAGCCGTCCGCCACGCGGCCGCCGACAGCGCCAGCGCCATGGCGCCGAGCCCCGCCACCGCCACCCACGTGAGCCATTCGTAACGGCGATTGACGTAGTAGACCAGCGTGCCGGTGAGCAGGCGGTGCAACAGGATCGCCACGATGCCGTACAGCACGACCGCCGCCGCCAACCGCGAACGGTCGAGCAGGCGTCCGCCGCCGCCGCGGCGACCACCGCTCCCGTTCACGCCCAGGGAACCAGATTGTGCAGGATCACCGCTGCCGTGAAGGTCACGACCAGCGGCAGCACGATCAGGTAGATCACCGCGCCGGGGCGGAAGACGCGCAGGAACAGCAACGTGCTCTTGACGTCGACCATCGGGCCGAATACCAGGAACGCCAGTATCGATGCCGGTGCGAAGGTGTTGGTGAACGCCAACGCCAGGAAGGCGTCGACGGACGAGCAGACCGACAGCAGGTAACCGAGCCCCAGCATCGTCGCCACCGATCCGACGCCGCCGCGGCCGATGTCCAGCAGGACCGACTGCGGCATCACGGTCTGCAGCAGGGCGGCCAGGACGCACCCGATAACCAGATAACGGCCCATGTCGAACAGATCGGCGGCTCCGTGCAGCAGCGAGTCGAACGCGAACGGGCCGAGGCGGCGCCCGAGCGGCGCCGGCGCCGGTTCGCGCCCGCAACCATGGCGACCTCGATCGTGATGATCGTGATCGTGATGGGGGTGATCGTGATGATCGTGGCCGGCGTCCCCGCCGGCCGGCAGAACGTCGTCCGGGCGAGCCGTGCGAAACACGGTCGCTACCGTGACCGCCACGACCAGGCTGAGTCCCAGGCGGGCGGCCAGCATCCAGCCGAACCCGAACGCCGTCGCCGTGCTGGCGATCACCACCGGATTGAGGACCGGCGCGCCGAGCAGGAAGGCGATCGCCACCGGCGGCGGGAGTCCCTTGCGCAAGAGGCGCCGGACGACTATCACCACCCCGCACTCACAGACCGGGAAGATCATTCCCAGCGCCGCGCCGGCCAGCACGCCGGCTCCGGGCCGGTCCGGCACCCAGCGGGCCAGCGTCCGTGCGCTCACGCCGGTCTCGATGACGCCGGACAGCAGGGCGCCGATCGCCACGAACGGCGCCGCTTCGATGAAGATGCCCAGAAAGATCGTCGTGAACGCCTGCAGCCGGTCGGCCCCGGTCACGGGATCGAACGCCTGGTCGGCGGTCGGCGTCCGCAACGCGCGGCCGGCGAGCACCGCGCCCACCAGCACGGCGGCGACGCCGACCCCGAACAGGAGCCAGCCGCGCATCGACCGCGTCGTAGCGACGGTCCTCTCCCTGATCACCGTACTCCTGGTCACGATGGGCGGTGACGGGCTCGAACCGCCGGCCTCCTGGGTGTAAACCAGGCGCTCTCCCAACTGAGCTAACCGCCCCTGCCGGTCGTCGCCATAGTGATACGGCCGGCGGGCGGCGGTACAGGGGCCGGCTGACCGCCTGCCGTCATGCGCCGTCGATCCGGGGCGCCTCGGCACCGCGGATCGGCCGTAATCTTGACCATGTACCGGGGGCATGGTACAGCACCGGCGGTGTCATACGAATCGCGGGTGCTCGAATGCAGCGTGCTGGTCCTCAACAGCTCGTACGCGGTGCTGCGCCTGGTCAGCGCGCGTCGGGCGTTCGTGCTGCTGGTGCGTCAGGCCGCCGAGGTGATCACCACCGACGGCGGCCGGTACGAGTCGTTCGACTTCGCCCGATGGACCGACCGCTCCGGCCTGCTGGCGGCGGGCGGCTGCGACCATCTCGACTGGGTGCACACGGCGACGCTGACCCTGGCGGTGCCGCGCATCATCAGGTTGACCGACTATCACGGCTTCCCGCGCGAAGGGGTGGCGTTGACGAGGCGCAACGTCTACGCCCGCGACGGCAACGCCTGTCAGTACTGCGGCACGCGTCTGGCGGCGCGCCAGCTGACGATCGATCACGTGATCCCGCGCTCGCGCGGCGGCGCCGAGTCGTGGTCGAATCTGGTCACCGCCTGCATGCCGTGCAACACTCGCAAGGGTGGCCGTACGCCGCGGGCGGCCGGCATGCAGCTCGTCCGCCGGCCGGTGGAGCCGCGGCGCAACCCGGTGATCCTGCTGCGGCTGCAGAGCCCCAAGTACGACTCCTGGCGCTCCTTCCTCAACGATCCGGCCGTCAACCAGTCGCGCCTCAATGCAGCGGCAGGGCGGCGGGCGCCGGTCACCGCCAAGGCGTGACTCCCGCCGGCCGGAGATCAGCGCCGGCCGGGTCAGCGCCGAACGGGATCAGTAGGTGAACTGACCGACGCCGAATACCATGCCGGCGCTGGCCGGCACCAGCACCACCCGGTCGCCCCGCTTGAGCCGGCCTTCCGCCTCCGCCAGGACCATCGCCGCCGGTATGCTGGCGGATACCAGGTTACCCAACCGGGGGAAGACGTCGCTGTACACCTTGCCGTTCCTGACCCCGGCCGCCCGGCCGGCGCGCAGGTAGGCGACGCTGGAGGCGGCGTGCGGAAAGTAGATGTCCGGGCCGTTCAGGTCTCCCACCGTGCGCCGGATCAATGGCATCAGGTACTGCTCCGCCCGCGCGAACAGCTCATGGCCGTACGCCACGAAGTTGTTCACGCCGTTGAGCGCGATCCGCGCCGACGGCTCGACGAAGTTCTCATAGCCCGCCAGCGGGATGTTGCACAGGCTGCACAGCTCCGGCACCGAGTGGTAGTCGAACCGCCAGTCCGCATCGGAGGCGGTGACGACGGTGGCCGTCGCCGCCTCGCCGATCGTGTAGGAGGGAAACGTGTACTCGAGCTGTTCGATCCCCTTCACCGCGAAGTTCGCGGGGAATCCGTGTTCCTTGTAGTTGAACTCGCCGTTGATGACCATCGCCGTGCGATGCGTGCCGGCGCGCAGGAAGCGGTAGCAAATCTCCAAGGCGCGCATCCAGCTCATGCACGCGTCGGAAACGTCGAAGCACGAGCATGTCAGGCCGGCAGCCTGCGCGTAGAAGTAGGCGTTCGCGGGCTCCAGGAACCCCTTGCCCACCCCGCAGTAGATCAGCAGATCGATATCGGCCGGCCCCACCCCCGCCTGCTCCATCGCCTCCAGCATCGCGGCCTTGACGAAGTCGGCAGCCCGTTCGCCGCGCCGCTCGTCCCGGACGTAGCGCGTGACCGATCCGGTCCGGTTCAGCAGTCCGCGCACCAGCCGCTGATACTTGCGCAAGATCCGCGGCTCGATGCCGTTGCTGCACTCCTGCAGGAGGGCGATGATCTCTTCATTGGTGACCCTTCGCGTGGGATGTCTGAGGGCGACCGACGCTATGCGCATGTGAGAGGGTCAACCGGCCGCCGCAACGGTACGCCGCGCCGTGAGCCCGCATCCTACCACGCGGAAGCGGTTGGCGGAACCCGCCCGACCGCACCCTGACAGGACCGGCCCGGTGCGGGTATGCTGCGCCTGCAAGAACGCTGCGTCCCGTTCGGGGCCGGCGCCCATCGAGCGACCGCATGGAGCAGACCCCGTTACCGAGCGCTGAGTTACCAAGCGCTGCGTCACCGAGCGCTGAGCGCGTCGGCGAAGCGTTCGCGCAGCTCTACCGGACCGTCCGCCGCCTGCGCGCGCCGGACGGCTGTCCCTGGGACCGCGACCAGACGCCGCAGTCGATGCGGGCGATGCTGCTGGAGGAGGCGTTCGAGGCGATCGAGGCGATCGACGCCGCCGATGACGCCAACCTGCGGGAGGAGCTGGGTGACGTGATGCTGATCGCCACGATGATCGCCCGCATGAAGGAGCAGGAGGCCGCGTTCGGCACCGCCGACGTGCTGGCCGAGGTGGTCGACAAGCTGCGCCGCAGGCACCCGCACGTGTTTCCGCCCGCGGACCGGCCCGGGGAGCGCGCGCCGGCCGGCGACTATCCTACCGACGCCGACGGAGTGCTGCGGCAGTGGGAGCGCATAAAGCGGAGCGAGCGCAGCGGGCGCGAACGCGGCCGGCAGCCTTCCGCGCTCGACTCGGCCGGCCGAACGCCCAGTCCGCTGCGCCGAGCGGTCGAGCTGCAGCGCGCCGCCGCGAAGGTCGGCTTCGACTGGGACGACGCTCGGCCGGTCTTCGCCAAGGTGGCCGAAGAGCTGGCCGAGGTCGATCAGGCAGCCGAGCTCGGCCCGAAGCGCTGCGAGGAGGAGGCCGGCGACCTGCTGTTCGCGGCGGTCAACCTGGCCCGGCACCTGCAGGTCGACCCGTCACTGGCGCTGCATGGGGCGAACGAACGATTCCGGCGGCGATTTCAGGAGGTGGAACGCCGCGTGCGGGAGGCCGGCGCGACCCTGGGCGAGGTGCCGTTGCCGGTGCTGGACCGCCATTGGGAAGCGGCCAAGCGCGACGAGAACCGCAATCCGGCGGACGGGCCCGTGCGCAGCAGGGCCAGCAGCATGCCGACCGCCAACAACCCCGTCCACAGCGCGGAGCCGCCGTAGGAGACGAAGGTCAACGGGATGCCGGTGATCGGCATGATACCGCTCGCCACGCCGATGTTGACCAGCACGTGGGTGCCGAACATGCCGACGATGCCGGCCGCCATCGCCGCGCCGAAGTCGTCTCGAGCGCGGCGGCAGATCGCTATCGACCGCAACAGGATCACGGCGAACAGCGCCAGCACCAGCAGCGAGCCCCGGAACCCCCATTCCTCGGCCAGTATGGAGAAGATGAAGTCGGTGCTCTGCTGGGGAAGGTACTGGTAGTGGCTCTGCGTACCCTGCAGATACCCTTTGCCGACCAGTCCGCCGGAGCCGACCGCGGTCATCGACTGGATGATGTTCCAGCCGGCGCCGCGAGGATCGGACCACGGGTCCAGGAACGCCGCCAGCCGGATGATCTGGTACGGCTTCAACACCGACCGCACGAGCGCCGCTCCGGTCACGCCGCCGAGGCCGATGGAGGCCAGGTAGCCGATCCAGTAGAGAGATCGGCTGCTGCTGATCCGGTAGCCGATGAACGCCAGACCGACGATCGCCAGCAGCGCTCCGGCGGCAAGGCGTACGGTGCCCGGGTCGAGCAGCGCGGCGGCCGCCATGCCGGCGGTGCCGCCGGCGCTCAGTTCCGGCAACACCGCCATGGCGAAGGTGACGACGACCGCGCCCAGGATGAACGCCAAGTGCCGTAACTCGGCCCCGGCGACCAGCGCCGCGACCATGAACATCGGCACGTAGACCATCGCCGTCCCCATGTCCGGCTGCAGCATGACCAGCCCCACCGGCAGCAGCACGATCACCAGTCCGAGCGCGAAGCGGGGCAGCTCCCTGATGCCGTTGCCGATACCCGCGAAGTAGGACGCAAGGAATACGATGGTGGTGAGCTTGGCGAACTCCGACGGCTGCACGCCCAGGTCGTTGACGCCGATCCAGGAACGGGCTCCGTTCACTTCCCGCCCGACCACCGCGGTGAGCGCCAGCAGCAGCAGCCCGCCCGCGTACAGGTAGAGCGCCCCGGCCCGCAGCCAGCCGGCGCCCGCCGCGGCCACCACCGCCAGCAATGCAATTCCGGTCAAGGCCCATACGATCTGCTTGATCCACTCCCGCGACAGCGACTCGCCGGTGGAGTCGACCCCGCTGGAGTAGATGAACAGCACGCCGATCACCACCAGCGCGGCGGTGGCGCCGAGCAGCTGCAGCGCGCGCGCCCCGTCGCCGCCGGTCATGGCTCATCACCGAGCGGCTCACCATCCTCATCGCCCGGCTCATCCTCCGACTCGTCGCCCGGTTCGCCGAGCAGGTTGTACATGGGGGTGTATTGCTGCAGGTCGGGAATCACCGCGTCGTAGTCCAGGCCGGCGAACATACCGTGCAACAGGACATTGGTCACCTTCGGCGCCCACCATTCCCACCGATCGGACGCTTCCGCCATGACGACGACCACCACCTGCTCCTCCGGCGGAGCGCCGGCCGGAGCATAGGCGGCGAACCATGAATGCTTGCGCTCCGGCCCTTCGGCGCGCGCGGAGCGGGTCTGGGCGGTGCCGGTCTTGCCGGCCACCGGCACCGCCGGCGTGGTGATCGCGTCCTTGGGGGTTCCGTCGGTCACCGTGTAGCGCATCGCCTCGCGCAGGAACGCCAAGGTCTCCGGCTGCACGTCGACTTCCAGCAACCGCACCGGCTCGGACCGCCGGACCAGCGATCCGTCGGCGCCGCTGCGCACCTCTTTGACCAGAAACGGCCGATAGACGACCCCGCCGTTGACGATCGCCGCCACGGCGTTGGCGATCTGCAAGGGGGTCGCGGTGACGAACCCCTGCCCGATCGACATGTTGATCGTGTCGCCGCCCACCCACGGCTCCCCGAGCCGGCGCTGCTTCCAGGCCGGCGTGGGCAGGAAGCCGGCCTGCTCGCGGGGCAGCTCGATGCCGGTCGGACTGCCGAGCCCGAACGCCCGCGCGTAGTGGACGACGCGCTCGACGCCCAGACGGTGCCCGACCGTGTAGTAGTAGATGTTGCACGACTCCGCCAAGCCCTCGCGCAGGTTCAAGGGGCCGTGCTTGTCCGGGTAGACGTGATCCTGCCACCTGCCTCTGCCCAACCGAAACAAGCCTTCGCACCGGATCTTCCGCTCCGGCGGGATGAGCCGCTCCTCCAGCACCGCGACGGTCATGATCAGCTTGAACACCGAAGCCGGCGGGTATGCCTGCAGCGCCCGGTTGACGAACGGATAGGAAGGATCTTCCAGCGCCCGGCGCAGCTGCCGGGCGCCGCCGCCCCCGCGGAACGCTTCGGGATCGAACCAGGGATACGAGACCATCGCCAGGATCTCCCCGGTGGTCGGCCGCAGCACCACCACCGACCCGATGCGGCCGGCCAGCGCATCCTCCGCCAAGCGCTGCGTGCGGGAGTCGATGGTGAGCACGAGATCATGGCCGGGTGAGGGCGCCTGTCCCTCCTGCGTGCCGAGATCCCGCTCGCGGGCGTCTACCGTCCGGTAGCTCAGCCCCGGGGTCCCGCGCAGAAGCCGGTCGTGGACCTGCTCCAGACCGCTCTTGCCGATCGTGTCGCCGCGTCGGTAGCCCTGATTGTACAGCACCTGGAGCTCCTCGACGCTGATTTCGCCCACGTAGCCGATCACGTGCGCCAGGGCGCCCAGGTCGCGATAGTCTCGCATCGGTTCGTTGCGCCACCCGACCCCGGGGAAGCGGTCGATGTGCTCGCCAAGGTAGGCGACCGCGGCGAAGTCGGCGCCGCTCATGACCTCGATCGGCTGGAACAGGTGGCGTTCGCTGGGCGGCACCTGGCCGGCCAGATACTGCGGGCTGACGTCCAGGACCGCGCCGAGCGCGGCGAACAGGTCGGACATGTCGCCCGGCACGTGCGCGGGCGTGACGTCGATCGAGAACGCGGGTCGGTTCGCGACCAGCGGGCGCGTATAGGACGCATCGTAGATCCGGCCGCGCCGAGCCGGCACGACGGTCTCGCGCTGGGCGACCTGCTTGGCCAACTGCTCGAACTCCACGCCCTTGATCACCTGCAGCACGAACAGGTAGAGACCGAGCCCCGCCAGCACGCACAACACCGCCACGCGCAGCGCCGCCAAGCGGGAGAGGCCGACCGATTCTTCGACCGCGGCGCCGTTCACGGGCGCAGCCTGACGCGCAGCGTCCGGCGTTGCGAGCGCTCCTTGAGCCACGGCAACAGGCTCAGCAGCACGTACAGCGCCGGGGCGGCCACGCCGTTCAATGCCGCTTCGATCAGGAAGGAGGGGACCGCGATCGCGTAGCCGGGGATCCAGGGGACGGTGAGCGCCAGCACCGTGACGGTGAGCGCCTTGAGAACGGTGGCGGCGACCGCTACGAGGGTGGGGAGCAGCACCCAGTCGACGGAGACCAGGCCCGCCATCCGACCGATCAGGTAGCCGGCCACCGTGCGAACCATGGCGGTGAGGCCGAGCGGCCCCACGCTGATCGTGTCCGCCAGCAGGCCGGAAGCGAACCCCGCTACCTGGCCCGGCATGCTGCCCCGGCGCATCGCGATCAAGGCCACGACGACCAGCGCCAGGTCCGGCTTTACGCCGGCGACCGCCACCCACGACAGCAGCGTCGACGTCAACAGGGACGCCGCGACGGCGATCAGCGTGGTCGCGGCGATGACGCGGAAGTCACCCATCGGACGGCTCGGCGGCGTTGAGCACCAGGACGTAGTCGAGGCGGCCGAAATCGACCAGCGGTTCCACGATCAGCGCGATCGACGATCGGTCCTCGCCGGCGCGCTGCTCCACCATCCGGCCGATGTAGATGCCGCGCGGATAGAGGCTGCGCATGCCGGAGGTGATCACCAGATCGCCGGCCGTCAAGTCGCCCGCCGCGGTGGCGTCGACCCAGCGCATGACCAGCCGCCGGCCGGCCGGGTCGCCCTCGATCAGCCCGTCGTGCTCGGTGCGCTCAAGACGGGCGGCGACGTACAGGGAGCTGTCCAGAATCGGCCGCACCATCGCCGTAAAGGATGAAACCGACTCCACCTTGCCTACCAGCGCCTGGAATCCGTCGGCGCTGGCGACCACCGTGGCATCGTCCTGCACGCCGTGTCTGCGGCCTCGATCGATCGTCACCGTCTTGAACAGATTGCCCGGATCGCGCCCGATCACCTCGGCCGGAATCGACGCCGGAGCCACCCGATACAGGCCCAGCATCGCGCGCAGGTAGCGGTTCTCCGCTTCTATCCGGGCGGCGCGGCGCGAACGCTGCTCGATCCGCTCCAGCTCGGCGCGCAACACCTGCACCTCGGATCGACTGCGGCGCAGCTCGCCGATCCCGGCGGCGGTAGCGGCGATCCAGCGGCTTGCGGAACCGATGCCCGCCTGCGCCATCGACAGCAGGCCGACGTGTCCGGGCGAGGGATTCAATCCCACCAGCACGAGCGAACTGACCATCAGGACCGCGAACGTGACGCCCGATCGGCGGCGGCTGACGAAGGGTCCAACGTCGGTCACGGACGCGGGTTAGATCGATTCCCTCGGTGCCGGACGATCCGCTATCGGTATGATCGGCGTTGGCTGACGCGCATGTTGTCGAAGTACTTGCCGGCTCCCAGCGCCACGCACAGCAGCGGCTGCTCGGCCACGATCACCGGCACGCCGGTCTCCCGCTCGATCAGGCGCGGCAACCCGCGCAGGAGCGAGCCGCCGCCGGTCATGACTATGCCGCGCTCCACGATGTCGGACGCCAGCTCGGCCGGCGTCTGGCCCAGCGCGCGCTTGATCTCTTCGAGGATCTGACGCGTTGGCTCCTGCAGCGCTTCGCACACCTCGACCGAGTCGACCTCCAGCCGGCGCGGCAGACCGGTGATCGCATCCCGGCCCTTGATCTCCATGCGCACGATCTTCTGGTCGGGGTCGGCGTTGCCGATCTCGATCTTGATCTTCTCCGCGGTCTCCAGGCCGATCACCAGGTTGTGGACGATGCGTACGTGCCTGATGATCCCCTCATCGAACTCGTCGCCGCCGATGCGAATGGCGTTCGACACCACCATGCCGCCGAGCGAAATCACCGACACCTCGGTGGTGCCGCCGCCGATGTCGCAGATCATGTGACCGGCCGGCTCCATGATCGGCAGATCGGCGCCCACGGCCGCCGCGATCGACTCCTCGATCACGTACACCTCGCGCGCGCCGGCCTGCTCGGCGCTCTCCTGCACCGCCCGCTTCTCCACTTCGGTAGCCCCGGAAGGGATGCCGATCACCACGCGCGGCTTGACGAACCAGCGCCGGGGGACCACCTGCGTGATGAAGTAGCGGATCATCTGCTCGGTCATGTCGAAGTCAGCGATGACGCCGTCACGCAACGGGCGCACCGCCTCGATGCTGCTGGGCGTCTTCCACAGCATGCGCTTGGCCTCGGTTCCGACCGCGACCACCTGCTTGGTTTCGTGATCGATGGCGACCACCGACGGCTCCGACAGCATGATACCCTTGCCCTTGACGTGCACCAGGGTGTTGCAGGTGCCCAGATCAATGCCGATGTCTGAGGAGAAGCTGTTGAACATGGCCATCAGGTGACGTGTACCTCCGCGCTCATGGTGCGACCGATCTATCCGCCACGCAAACGCTCGATCGCGCGGCGATGGCGCGGATCCAGCCTTTCGGCCTCGCGCCACTCCGCGCGGGCGCGGTCGGCGTCTCCCCGCTCCGCATGGATCTCGCCGAGATAGAAGTGCGCGTCGGCGGCGCGCCCGTCGGCGGCGATGATCGCCAAGTACTGCTCTTCGGCCGACGTCGGTTCGTCCAGCGCGCGGTAGACCGCGCCCAGCTCGTACCGCGCCCGCTGCTCGATCGCCGGGTCATCGGTGAGCAGGATCGCCTGGATCAGGCTGTCGCGCGCTCCCTGCGGGTCTCCCGCATCCGCCAGCATGGCGGCCATCCTCAGATGCAGCAGGTCGGACGGCCGGCTCGCCAGCGCGTGACGGAAATACTCCAGCCCGCGCGGATCGCCCAACTCGGTGTATGCCAGCCCGAGGTACTCGTAGGTGTCGGCGCCGTCATAGCCGAGCGCCAACGACCCCTCCAGATACCGCACGGCCAGATCGTAGTAGAAATAGCCCATGTGATAATAGGCCTTGCCGAGCGCGTACTGCGCGGCCGGTTCCGCCGCGGCGATCCGTGCGTCGAGCAGCGCGCGGCGGAGCGACGCCACGGCCGTCGACAGGAGCGCGCCGTCGGTCCGCACGGCTCCGCCGCGGTAGGCAGCGGGGGCCGCGCCCGGCTCCCGATCCGCACCCGGCGCCGGCGCCACACCCGGCTCCCGAGCCGCACCCGGCTCCCGAGCCGCAGGACCGGCAGCGATCGATTCGTAGAGCGCCGCCACGCCGCGGATCAGATTCGCCTCGGGGTCGAGCGGGCGGTTCGCCAGCGTGACCTCGGCCGCGGCCGCCGCCTCTGCGAAGCGCCGTTCGCTGACGAGCGCGCGCATGTTCGCCTCCCGGTCGCGCCGCAACCACGCCGCAGCCGCCCGATCGGCGCGCAGCAGCGCGCCGGCGGCGACGGCGCCGGCGACGACCAGCAGCGCGATCGCCGCGCGCCGCCCCCTGCCGCGCCGTTCGCGCCGGCGCCCGGCCGGCCGATGCCCCCACCGGGGCGCCGCGCGACCTCGCGCCGGCGCAACCGATGAAAGAGGAGGCGGGCCGATAAGCCGGGTTCTGTTCGCCCCGACACGTGCCGGCCCGCTTGCGCGGCCCGGCCGCCGGCGGGGCGGGCCATCATTCATCTGGCGCGCGCGTCGGCGCCTCACGGCGCCGGCGCCGCACTCGAGCAGCCTACCCGCGGGTTCGACGGCCGCATCCCTGCGGGACGCGTCGTCACGCGGCGAGCAACCCAACCCGCTGCTTGGCTTTGCTCCGGGCGAGGTTTGCCGTACCTCCGGCGTCGCCGCCGGAGTGGTGGGCTCTTACCCCACCGTTTCACCCTTACCGAACGGACCGCCCCATCGCGGAGCAGCCGTCCGGCGGTCTGTTCTCTGCGGCACTGTCTGTCGTCCGCGCCGAGGCGCGGACGCCCGGGCATTACCCGGCGCCCTGCTCTATGGAGCCCGGACTTTCCTCCGCGCCGGTTACCGATCGCGGCGATGGCCGGCCCGCCTCCTGCGGCCTCCACGATAACCGATCACTCGCGGCGACGCCATCGGGCGGCCGCCCGCGCCTCAGTCGTCGTTCGACTCGTGGTCGTCGTCGTCATCATCGTCATCATCGCCGGCACCGTCGCCGCCGTGACCGCCGTCCGGGCCGTCGAGGTCCGCCTCATCGTCCTCCAGCTCATCGTCCTCCAGCTCCTCGTCCCCGTCCGCATCGGCGAAGAAGCCGGGCTCGTCGTCGAACACGTCGATCTGCGCCTCCGCCTCATCCTCGGAGGGAGCGTCCTCGTAGAAGACGATCCGGCCATGCGTGCAGAACAGCACGTCCTCGGCCCGGCGGACGCGGTTGACGAAGTGGGCCGGCAGCGTAATGTAGCATCCGGTGCAGACTTGGCCCTGCAGCGGCACGATCCCGTAGCCGTCGGTCGACCGCACGATGCGCTCGAACTTGAACAGCAGCTCCTCGTCCAGACCGGAGGCGATGTGCGACTCCTCCGCCTGGAGCGCGGCAAGCCGTTCCCGGCGGTCGGTCAACTCGATCGTGATGCGCGACTCCTCTTCCCGGACCACGCCCTCCTGCCGCTCGATCAACTCCGCTTCGCGGCCCAGCTCATCGGACACCTGCTCGAGCCGCTCCTCTTCTTCCTGCAGCGCTCGCCGGTAGTCCATCTCCCGTTCGGAGGCGTCGCGGATCTGCTTGTCCAGCGCTTCATACTCCCGCTGCGTGCGGATCCGGTCCATCTGCTGCTCGTACTGTTCGCGAACCCGTTCCGATTCCAGCGCGTCGCCGCGCAGACTCTCGATCCGCTGCTTGGTCGATTCCTGCTCCTCATTGCGCTCCAGGTAGGTGCGCTTGAGCCGGTTGAGCAGTTCGGTCTTGGTCGCCAGCGACCGCGGCAGCTTCTCGATCTGCGCCTCGATCTCGTGCTTCTTGTGCAGCACGTCCTGCAGGGCGCGCAGCTTGTCCAGCGCGTCCTGGACCGCCGGCGTCCCGTGGTCCGTCCGCTCGATACTCGCCAATTCGCTACTCACGCTTCCTCCGTCACTTCCAGCCGTCACTATTCCCGATAGTCCTTCAGCCGCGCGCTCCGCTTTGGATGGCGCAGCCGTCTGAGCGCCTTCGCCTCGATCTGACGGATGCGCTCGCGGGTCACTTCAAAGTGCAACCCTACCTCCTCCAGCGTGAGCGAGTACCCGTCGTCCAGTCCGAACCGCATGCGCAGGACCTCCTGCTCGCGTTCCGGCAGCGTGCTCAGCACCTGCTGGAGCTGCTCTTGCAGCAGCCGGAACGCGCTGGTGGCAGACGGGTTCTCGGCGTCCTTGTCCTCGATGAAGTCGCCGAGGATCGAGTCCTCTTCCTCCCCGATCGGCGTCTCCAGGGAGATCGGCTCGCGCGCGACTCCCTTGACCGCCTTGATGCGCGCCGCGGACCAGCGGAGGCGTTCGGCGACCTCCTCATCGGTCGGCTCGCGACCGAGCTCCTGCATGAGCTGGCGCGACTCGCGGACCACCTTGTTGATCTGTTCGATCATGTGCACCGGTACGCGGATGGTACGCGCCTGATCGGAGATCGAGCGCGTGATCGCCTGGCGGATCCACCACGTCGCGTAGGTGGAGAATTTGTATCCCTTGCGGTACTCGAACTTCTCCACCGCCTTGATCAGGCCGATGTTGCCCTCCTGCACCAGGTCGAAGAAGTGCAGGCCGCGGTTGGTGTACTTCTTGGCGATGCTGACCACCAGCCGGAGATTCGCCTGGGTCAGGCGGTCCTTGGCCCGCTTGAGCTGATACTTGCCCTCTTCCAGGCGGCGGTGCATGGCCAACACGTCGTCGGCGCGGTGCTCGAACGCCACCTCGATCGCGCGGATGTCGGCCTGCTGGCGTTCATACTCGGCCACCAGCGCGCGGATGTCGTCGGCCTGCATGCGGATCGCCGCCTCCAGCCGGGCGCGCTCGGCCGAGCGCGACAGCTTGCGCTTGACCGAGCGCAACTCGCGGGTCGTACCGATGCGCAGCCGGCGCTCGATCCGCTCGCTTCTGCGCTGCAGCGAACCGAGCCGCCGGGCGGCGTCGGCCAGCCGCGCCGACAGCAGCGTGATCTCCTCCTGCTTCAGTTCCACCTTGGCCAGGGATGCCTGCAGGGTGCGGCGCAGCTCGGCCAGGCGCTCGTCTTCGAAGATGCAGCCGTCGTGGTCGGTCAGCGTCTCCTTGTGCTCCACGTACGCCTTCAGCAGCGGGTACATCTCCTGCACCGCTTCGTGGTAGCAGGCATTGAGCCGGCGGCGGTCCGCCATCAGCTCGGAGATCTCCTTCTTGGTCAGGTTGAGCTCGCGGGGGTCCGTGGTCGAGCGGGCGCGCTCGGCGATGTGGTAGAACTCCGGCAGGGTGGCGCCGCAGCTCTTGAGCACCTCGTGGATGATGTTCTCACCCGCCTCCATATCCTTGGACAGGCTCACCTCCTCCTCGGCGGTGAGCAGGTTCTCCCGGCCGATCTCGCGCAGGTAGAGGCGGATCGGGTCGTCCACCGCGCTCTCCCGATCGTTGTGGTAGACCAGCCGGCGCTTGGCCGCCGCGGCGGCCTGTCGCAGGTCGTCCTCGGTCACGTCGTCGCCGGCCTCGTCATCCTCCAGCTTGACGTCGTTCTGCTCCAGCAGCGCCGCCACCTCGTCGATCCGGTCCGAATTGACGAGGTGGTCGGGGAGGCGGTCGTGGACCTCCTCATAGCTGATGCTCTTCTTCTGCCGGGCGTACTCCAGCAACTGAACGAACGCAGGATCAGTCAACAGATCCGACATCCACCCTCACCTTCTTCAACTTCTCCAGCTCCGAGTCGAGGAATATCTTCTCCTCCAGCAGGTCCCGTATCGATGCGCCCGGTGCGCCGCCGTCGCGCTCCAGTCGGCGCATGCGGACCTCGATCTCGCGGCGTCGGCGTCTCAGGGAGCGCGCCTTCACCATGCGAGCCCCCTCGTCGAGCATTTCCTCCGGATTCACGGCGAACTCCCCTCGCGACAGGTTGCGGACGACCAGCGCGCGCAGCTCGTCGGTCTCCAGCCGGCCGAGCAGCCCGTCCGGCGACTCGTCGCCGCAGCGGACGCACTCCTGCAGCGCGCCGAACAGCTCCCGCGCCATCGGATCCTGCAGGTCGCCGGGCAGGAGCCGCCGCTGCACCCGGTCGAAGCGATCGAGGTTGGCGGCGGCGGCCAGCATGTAGGTCATCTCCGGCGAGCGTCGAGAGCCGTCTTGGCCACCCGGCGGCGCGACGGTCCCCGGCGGCGCAACGATCCCGGCCGGAGCGCCGCGCCGCGCCGCGCCGCCGTCCGCCAGCCGTGCCGAACTCCGGCGATAGTCGCGCAGGATGCTGTCGTGACCGACCTCCAGCACGTCCGCCAAGTCGCGCAACAGCGTCTCACGCTTCAACTCCGAGCGTACGTGGGTAAGATAGGGGAGCAACTCCCGGAATACCTGTTCCTTCGCGTCCGCCCGTCGCAGATCGAGTGCAGCTGTAGCCAGTTTGAGAAGATACTCAAATATCAGTATAGGGGATGCGACCGCGGTTTGCAACCGGCCGCCGGCCCCCTGCTGCAGATAATCGGCCGGGTCCATGCCGTTCTCAAGCGGCACCACGGAGGTCTGCAGCTCCCGGTCCTCCAGCACGGCGCCGGCGCGCCGGGTAGCGTTCACCCCGGCGGCGTCCGCGTCCATCACCAGGCGCACGTCATGGGTGTAGCGCGCCAGCAGCCGGGCGTGCCCGACGCTCAACGCCGTGCCGAGCGGGGCCACCGCCGGGTGACCGGCCGCATCGAGCGCGATCACGTCGAGATAGCCCTCCGCCACGTGCACGGTCCCCGCCCGCTTGATGCGCTCGCGCGCCTCGGCCAGCCCGTAGAGCAGCTCGCCCTTGCGATAGTGGGCGGTCTCCGACGTGTTGAGATACTTGGGGCCGTCGCCCATGGCGCGTCCGCCGAACGCGACCACCTCGCCGCGCGGGGTGGAGATCGGGAACACGATACGGTCGCGGAACAGCGCCAGCAGGCCGCCGCTCGTGCGCGTGAACAGGCCGGAGCGCACCAGGAAGTCGTCGCCGTAGCTGTGGGAGCGCAGGAAGCGATGCAGCCAGTCACCGACGCCCGGCGCGTAGCCGACGCGGTAGCGGGCAAGCGACTCCGCCGGGAACCCCCGGCCGGCAAGGTGCTCGCGCGCCGGCGCCGCGGCGCCGGCGCGCAGCAGGATGTGGTGGAAGCTGTCGGCCAGGCGGCGGTACAGATCCAGGTAGGTCTGCCGCTCGGTCCCTTCGGAGCCGCCCGCCTGCTGCACCTGCATGCCGGCGCGCTCGGCAAGCAGCGCGAACGCCTCCGGGAAGCTGAGCTTCTCCATCTCCATCACGAAGTCGATCATCGAGCCGCCCTTCTGGCAGCCGAAGCAGTAGAACAGATTGCGGTCCGGGCTGAGCGTGAAGGAGGGGGTCTTCTCGGTATGGAAGGGGCACAGCCCGACCAACCGGTTGCCGCGGCGCTGCAGGCGCAGGTAGTCGCCCGCCACGACGTCGATCCGCAGGCGGTCGTAGAGTTCCGCGATCTGGTGGGAGGGGATCACGCGCTCACCGCCGCCGTCCGCACGTGGACGCCCGTCAACCGGCCACGCCCTTCAGGTAGAAGAACTTGGCGTCGTTGTGCTCGTCGAGATCGCGGGAGAAGTGGTGTTCGCCGGTGTCCGGGTCCTTGAGGACGAAGTACCAGTAGTCGCTCTCCGCCGGATAGAACGCGGCCTGCAGGGCCACCGCGCCCGGATTCGAGATCGGCGCCGGCGGCAGCCCACGCCGCCGGTAGGTGTTGTAGGCGGAGTCGACCGCCAGCTCCGCGTGGGTGATCACGCGCGGGTGCTCGCGGCCCTCCAGCTCGGTCAGCACGTAGGCGACGGTGGCGCAGGACTGCAGGCGGGCATCGGCCGCCAGGCGGTTGGCGAACACGGACGCGATCAACCCCGCCTCCTCCGGGCGCTGGTACTCGCGCTCCACGATCGATGCCAGGATGACCGCGTCGTGCAGATCGTCCGGGTCCATGCTGCGGAAGTCCGGCCGCACCTGACCGAGCCTGCGGAAGAAGTTGTCGACCATGTGGCGCGCCACTCCGGCGGCCGGAAAGTCGCGCGGAAAGCGGTAGGTGTCCGGGAACAGGTACCCCTCCATGCTGGCCGCCCGGATGCCGAGCTCCTCGATCAGCGCCGGGTCGGCGACCGCGGTCATGAATGCGCCGGCGGTGGTCACGCCCCGTTCCTCGAGCCGTTCGGCGATTCGGCGCACGGTCCACCCCTCCGGGACGGTGACGGCGATCTCATCCTGGCGGCCCTCCAGCAGCAACGCCAGGACCTGGCCGGCGCGCAGGGACCGAGGCAGCGAATAGTGACCGGCGCGGATGCGGCTGTCGGCGCCCCGGAGGTGCGCCAGCACGCGCAGCATCAACTCGGAGCGCACCAGCCGCGCATCGGCCAAGCGGGCGGCGACCGCGCCGAACGGCTCTCCGGGCCGAACCGTGAAGCTGACCGCCGGGCTCCGGTCCGGCGCCTGCGGCGGACCGCTCAGGTACGACGCTCCGACCGCGACGCCGGCGGCGAGCGCGCAGCACCCGGCGACCATGCCGATCGCGATGCGGTTCACGCGATTTCCTCAACTAACCCTGCACCGGTAATGTACGCCCTGCTCCGGCAGAGGCAAGCGAGCCCCGGGACCGCACCGTTCGGCCCGCCGACGGCGCTACGGCGGCGCGACCAGCGGCTCGTCATGACGCCGGGAGAGCCAGTAGTCGATCTCCACCGCGTGGCGCACCCGCCCCTGGCCGATGCCCGGACACGCGGCGGCAGCCTCCGACCACGCCTCGGGGGAGGCCAGATTCGCATCCCAGAACGGGAAGCTCCGGCACTGCAGCGGCCGCGACTCGTATACCGTGCAGGCGCCGTCTTCCCAGAGGATGCAGTCGTAGTCGGCCTTTTCGGTCAGGCTGAGCCGGCGGAAGCCGCCGATGTCGACGGTCCGGCAGTACCGCGCCGTGAACTCGGCGACCGTGAGCGACTTCGCCTGCGCCAATGCCTCCAGGTCGCGGCGGGACAGGAACACGTACCCCGGTTCGAGCCGACAGCAACGCTGGCACCGGGTGCAGTCGAAGCGCAGGCCGCCGTCGGCGGACGACCGGTAGAAAGGCTCAGGCACGGGAGATTGGGGAGAGAAGGATTCGAACCTTCGAAGGCAACGCCAACAGATTTACAGTCTGCCCCCTTTGGCCACTCGGGAACCTCCCCGCTGTCTAAGCGCGCCATGCTCGCGCAGCCATCGACCGCTGTCAATAGCCGTGCGCGAGCGCCGTGCGACGCGCGGCGCCCGGGTCAGCCACCTGTCGGAATCGAACCGACAACCCCGAGATTACAAATCCCGTGCTCTGCCGATTGAGCTAAGGTGGCAGTGCGCCCCCATCCGGGCGTCCCATCCGGCAGACGCCGTCCTACCACGAGACGCGCCTGCCGGTCACGAGCTCGCCGGCGGCTCCAGGTCGGGCCGGAGCGCCTGCGCCCCATCGAGGTAGACCGGCACCGGCTTGCGCTCGCCGCCGCTGCGATAGGTCAGGAGCAGCCGGATGATCCGGCCCAGTTGCCCGTCCACCACGGCCTCCTGCACGCAGAACAGCGGCGCGTCCGCGTAGCCGCCGGTCCGCACCGCGGTCGCCGGATTGGCCCGGTTCAGGTCCGGCGTCATCGAAAAGACGATGCTGACGATCCGGTCGCGGTCCACGCCGTTGCCGCGCAGCACGGCTTCCAGCAGCCGCAGGCCGGCCGCCCGGATGGCATCCGCGTCGTTGGAGCCGACCTGAATGGCGCCCCGCACCGCTACCGTCACGGCTTCAGAAGCTCAGGCCCGGCAGGGGCGACCCGCCGATCACGGCCGACACCATGCGCAGCGACGCCAGCAGAGCGAGCGCCACGGCGGCGGCCAGGAGCGACAGCACGGCCGGTACGGCGGCGAAGCGCCAGCGCCCGGAGATCGCGTGCAGCGCGTACAGACAACAGGAGCAGAGCGCGAAGGCCGCGGTCAGCACCAGCGTGATCTCCAGCATGCGCAGCAGCCAGAGCATGGTCGCGTCGACGAACGATTGCACGCTGCCCAGGGCGTACAGGGAGAGCAGCATCAGAGAGAGCAGGAACAGCATTGCGGAAACCCGGCCGACCGCCGGAGCGATCGTCCGGCGCTCATCCACACGCTGCGCCTCGGTCACGGTATCCCGATCACGATATACTGCATGACGTGAAGATCGCCATCACCCTGCTGCTGATCGTGGGTCTGGCGGCCGCCGCATTCTTCGTCGGCTGGGTGGAGTTGGCGCTGCCGGCCGGCGCCTACGGCGTCGCCTTCACCAAGTCGGGCGGCTGGGACAGGTCGGCCATCGCCCCAGGCGGCGTCACCTGGCGGTGGGAGCGGCTGATCCCGACCAACATGACCCTGTACGTCTTCGATCTGACGCCGCAGACGGTGACGCGCCGCGTCGCCGCGCGCCTCCCGTCGGCCGATCTGTACGCGTCGGAAGCGGAGATCGACCCGGCGGCGCTCTCCTACGACATCGGCATCACCGTGCGGCTGCGGCTGCGGCCGGAAGACCTGCCGAAGCTGGCGGAAGCGGAGGACCTGCGCCCGGAGACGCTGACGGCCTGGTACGAGCAGGCGACCGCCGCCGCCGGCGATGAGGCCGCCGCCTTGCTGTTGTCGGACGATGGAGCAGCGCTGGTGATGGACATCCCGGCGCTCAAGGAGCGCATCCGCAGCCGGCTCGCCGTGCGAAGCCCCGAACTGAAGATCGTGGCGATCGATCTGACGCCCCCACTCGAGATTCCGGATCCCGACCTGTACGCGCGCGCCAAGGCAGCGCTGGAGACGCGCATCGAAACGCAGCTACGCGCACGGTTGGCGGTCATCGAAGACCTGGCGCTGGTAGAGGAGCAGGCGCGCCAGCACGCCGAGATGCTGCGCCGGCTGGGCAGCACGCTGGCCGAGTTCCCGCAATTGGCGGACCTGCTGAGCCGTTCGCCGACCGACCTGCTCGGTCAGGTGCTGGGCGTGCCGCTGGCCGGCGACGCGCCGGACCCGCGCCCCCCGCAGGAGCAGCCGGCCGGACCCTGACCGCGCGGCGCCGACCGCGCGGGCCGCCGGCTATGCCGGCGCGCCGCCGACCCGGCGCAGGTCGAACGATCGGATCATCAGCAACGCGCCCGCCGCCATCGTCACCCGCATGGGCGAGGCGGTGATGACGTTGCTGACGCCACCCTCTCCCGGGCGCCAGCGGAGCCCGTCGAGCGGCCAGCGCAGCCCTTCCGAACGCTTGATCGCCGCGCCCTGCGACAGCGGCAGAAACGACACCGTCTGCCCTACGCAGCCGCACCAGGCCGCGGTGCCGCGAATCGCCTCCACGTGCTCATGCGCGGTGATCCAGCAGAGCGGCACCGTGTCCCGCTCGAAGAGCGCGGCGATGAACAGCAGGTGGTCCAGCCGGCCGCCGCCGCCGCCGGCGATCACCACCCGATCGCAGCCCAACTCCACGAGCGCCTGCAGACCGAGCTCGGTGTCGGTGCGATCCTTGTCACGCGGATAGCGGCGCACCCGTTCCTCCGGCAGGCGGGCTGCGCGCACCGAGTCCATGTCGCCGACGATCAGGTCGGGGCGCAGGCCCAGCGCCAGCGCCAGGTCGTAGCCGGAATCGGCTGCGACGACCGGCCCCGCGGCGGCCAGGAACGGCTCCAGGTCGGCGCGGCGGGGGCCGTTCCCGCCGGTGAGCAAGAGACCGGTCAACGACATGCCGAGAGGATACCGGATACCGGCACGGCGCCGCCTTCCGTTACCCTGAAGGCGGCCTTTACCCTGAAGGCGGCCTTCGGATGGGATCGGACGACGCGCGGGAATCGCTCATGGCATCGGTGCCCGCCGACGTACGCCGCTTCGCCCGCGTCCTGATCGACGCCGGGTACGGCGCCTGGCTGGTCGGCGGCGCGGTCCGCAACCTCATGCTGGGGCGCCGGCCGGGTGGTGATTGGGACTGGGACATCGCCACCGGCGCTCCGCCGGACCGCGTGCAGCGGCTCTACCGCCGCACCATACCGACCGGCATC
This sequence comes from Spirochaetia bacterium, assembly GCA_965203515.1. Lineage (GTDB taxonomy): Bacteria > Spirochaetota > Spirochaetia > SZUA-6 > Bin103 > CATQHW01. The sequence continues at coordinate 158,036 of OZ241907.1, read as the reverse complement.
CGCCACGGCACGGTGACCGTGCTGTTCGCCGACCGCCGATTCGAGGTCACGACCTTCCGCACCGACTCCCGGTACTCCGACGGTCGACGCCCGGACTCGGTTCGCTTCGCCGGCACCATCGACGAGGACCTGGCGCGGCGAGACTTCACGATCAACGCGATCGCCATCGATCTGGCTGCCGGCGCCCTGCGCGACCCGCACGGCGGCCGCGCCGATCTGGCCGCGCGGCGCCTGCGCACCGTAGGCAGCGCGCGGGAGCGGTTTGCCGAGGACGGATTGCGCCCGTTCCGGGGGTGTCGGCTGGCTGCGGAGCTGAACCTCACGGTGGACGCCGACACGGTACGGGCGATGCGCGCCGCCGTTCCGACCGCACGACGGGTCGCGGCCGAGCGGGTCTGCGAGGAGTTGCGGCGCCTGCTGGCGGCGCCAGCGCCGTCGGTGGGTCTGCACCTGCTGGAGCGCGCCGGGCTCATGGAACTCTGCTTCCCCGAGCCGGGCTTCCCCGAGCCGGGCGGCAGCGAGCGCGCCGGCCCGGGCGGCGCAGACGCCGGCGCGGCGCGGTACGCCCGCATCGACGCTGCGCCGCCCGAGGCGGCGCAACGGCTGGCGATGCTGCTGGCGGTGTTGCTCGCGCCGCTGGCCGCCGCGAACGCACCGGCGGCAGCGGCCCGCGCGCAGGCGGCGCTGGTTCGACTCCGCTTTCCGAACGGGGTGATCCGGCGGGTAGCCGCCGCGATCGGCAGCCTGGCGGTCCCGATCACCGCGGACAGCTCCGACGCCGACCTCCGCCGGCTGCTGGCCGCGGTCGGGCGCGACGGCGCCGCGGACGCCATCGCCGTCCGCCGGGCGGTCGGCGCGATCGACCCGCCGCTCGCCCGGCGCATGCGGTCGCAGGCAGCCGGCGGCCACGCGCTGTCGATCCGCGAGCTGGCCGTCGACGGCACGGCACTGCAGCGCGAGCTGGGTCTGCGGCCCGGGCCGCAGATCGGGCGGCTGTTGAACGGCCTGCTGCAGGCGGTGCTGGCCGACCCGGACGCCAACGACCGCGCCCGGCTGCTGGAGGCGGCCCGCGCCCTTCAGTCGGCGGCGGGCGGGCGGGCGCCCTCCCTGCCGCCGTCCTCCCTGCCGGCGAGCTCCGCGTAAGCGATGCGCGCCACGCGCTGCTCGGCCTGCTTCTTGCTCCTTCCCTCCGCCGGGCCGTACGGCCGGCCGTCGACCACCACGTCGATCGAGAAGGTCCGATCGTGGTCGGGGCCGCGCCGATCGTTGACGCGGTACTTGGGAAACGCGCGAAAGCGCTTCTGACACAGCTCCTGCAACAACGTCTTGTAGTCCTGGCGGTGGCCGGCGATCACGTCGTCGAACTCCTCGGCGAAGGCGCACTCGATGAGCCGCTCGGCGGCGCGCAATCCGGAGTCGAGATAGCAGGCGCCGATGAGCGCTTCCAGCGCGTCCGCCAGCAGGGCGCTCTTGCCGCGGCCGCCGGAGCGCTCCTCACCGCGGCCGAGCAGCAGATGCCGGTCGACCGCGATCTGCCGGGCGATCCGCGCCAGGCTCTCCTCGCTCACCACCACCGACTTGACGCGCGCCAAGTCTCCTTCCGGTCGGCCGTCGAGCCGGCGGTAGACCCACTGGCTGACCACCAGTCCCAGCACCGCGTCGCCCAGGAACTCGAGCCGCTCGTTGCTTGACGCGCCGGTCTCGGCGGTATGGGAGCGGTGACAGAGGGCCATGTCCAGGAGCCGCTCATCGCGGAAGCGAACCCCGATCCGTCGCTGCAGGGAACGCAGATCGGCGCGGCGGGCCGGCGCTACCGGTGCAAGGACCTCTACGTGACGAACTCTACTTGATCTGCGACTCGATGTAGGCCAGCGCGTCCTTCACGGTCTCGAACTCGTTGGCCTTCTCATCGGGGATGGTGATGCCCAACTCTTCCTCGATCGCGTAGACGAGCTCGTAGGTGTCCAGACTGTCGGCGCCCAGATCCTGCCGGAAGGAAGATTCGAGGGTGATCTTGTCCTCCTCGATCTCGAGCCGGTCCGCGATCAGCTTCTTCATCTTGTCGAAGAGTTCAGCATCCATGTTTGCAGCGCCTCCAGGGAGGGGTTCGGTGTCAGGCGATCTCCGCCGTTTCCAGCACCGGCTTGCCGCGATAGTGCCCGCACTTCGGACATACCCGGTGCCGCAGGACCCGATTGCCGCAGGTGCCGCATTCGATGATCGACGGTGCCTTCACCCGCATGTTGACGGCGCGGCGCCGCCGGCTGCGGGATTTGGAAGTCTTGCGCGCGGGAACAGCCATCTCGGTCCTGTGCAGGGGAAGCTATGGCGAACCGTGCATGGTTGTCAACGCCGCGCCGGACCGTTTGCGGCGAGGTCCGATCACCGGTTCGGCAGGCGGCGGATCTGCTCGCTGCGCCACTGCGGCGGCACGCTCTCCGGCTCGTACGGGATGCGCTTGCGGATGCGGGCGCCGCGACGCCCGCGGCCGGCGCGCACGATGCCGAAGACGCCGCCGCCCACGTAGCAGACCTGCTCGCCCGGCTCCAGGCGCTCCCCTTGGCTGATCTCGCGCACTACGCACTCGAAGTGGGCCGGCGCCCCGGTGTCCGGATGCGCCAGCGCGTGCAGCAGATCGTCCACCGACTCCAGGCAGAGCGGGCAGAGCGGCGCGGGACGGTTCACTTGCGGGGAGCCCGCGACGCACCGTCGATCAGGAGTTGCGCCACGTAGCGGATGGCGCGCTCCAGGTATCGCGAGTCGCGGATCTTGCTGCGCAGCCCGGCGAGCCGGGTGACGCGGCGCCTGCCGGACGGCGTCACAGCAGCCCGCCGTCGGCGCCGAATGCCGACTGCAGATGCAGTGGCGGCTGCCCCGCGCGCAACAGCAGGACGTCGAAACGGGGCCGCAGCCCGCCATAGCGCGGGTTGGCGGCCAGAAACGCCGCCGCCGCGCGCGCGATCCGCAGCCGCTTGCGGTCGTTCACGACCGCCGCCAAGTCGGAGGCGCCGAAGCTGCCCCACGCCTTGACCTCGAGGAACACGATACGGTCGCCCGCGCGCGCGATGAGATCGATCTCTCCGGCGCGCGTGCGCACGTTGCGCTCGACGACGCGATAGCCGCGCTCCTGCAGGAACGCGGCGGCCCGCCGCTCGCCGATCCTGCCCTTCTCGACACTGTTGAGTCGGTCCTGTCGATCGCTCCGGCGCGCCGCAGCCGCGGCCCGCGCCGATCCACCGGTCGGCACATCTTGCATACAGTATCGTCAATAATGGAGCGCGGGTTTCGCGGCGCTCGTTCCGTTTCACCGGTCGCGGCGAATCGCGCCGGCGGCCGGCGAGCCGCCTACCGCTTGCGGACGCGGCGTTCGGGCACCTTCGCCGCCTTGCCGACCCGGTCGCGCAGATAGAAGAGCTTGGCCCGGCGCACGCGGCCGCGGCGCGAGACCTCGATCTTGGCGATCTTGGGCGAATGCAGCGGGAAGACCCGCTCCACGCCCACACCGTAGGAGATCTTGCGGACCGTAAAGGTTGCGCTGACGCCCGATCCCTTGCGCGCGATGCAGGTCCCTTCGAACACCTGCGTCCGCTCGTTCCTGCCCTCGATGATCTTGAAGTGGATGCGCACCGAGTCGCCGATCCCGAACTCCGTCGCATGAGACCGCGTCTGCTCGGTCTCGATCTCCCGTATCAGTTGCTGCATCGTTCGCTCCTTCGCACCAAGTCCGGCCGCAGGCGGGACGTTCGCTCCGCCGCCTGGACGCGACGCCACTCCCTGATCCGCGCATGGTCCCCCGACAGCAGTACCGGCGGTACCGCCACGCCGCGGAAGACCGCAGGTCGAGTGTACTGCGGATATTCGAGCACGTCGCCCTCGAAACTCTCCTCGGCGAGCGACGCCGCCTGGATCACTCCCGGCACCAGCCGCGCCACCGCCTCCATCACCACCATCGCCGCCACTTCTCCCCCGATCAGCACGTAGTCCCCGATCGACACCTCGTCGTCCACGAACAGATCGACGGCCCGCTGGTCGACCCCCTCGTACCGGCCGGCCAGCAGCAGCAGCTCCCGCCCCTCCGCCGCCCAGCGGCGCGCCAGATCGCGGTCGAACGGCGCGCCGCCCGCCGTAAGGTAGACGGTGCGCGGCCGGGCCGCGCGCCGGCGCAGCACCGATTCGATCGCGTTGCCGACCGGCTCCGCCTTCAACACCATGCCCGCGCCGCCTCCGTACGGACTGTCATCGCAGGTGTGGTGCGGGTCATCGGCAAAGTCGCGGATGTCGACGGTCTCGACGTCGATCAGGCCGCGCTCGATGGCGCGGCCGATGATCGACGTCGTCACGAACGGGGTCAACAGCTCCGGAAAGAGCGTCAGGACGGTGAACGTCATTCCACGCCGGCGTCGCCGGCCAGCTCGATGACGCCGGCGTCGACATCGGTCGACCGCACGTACCGGCGGCGAAACGGGATCAGCATGGTCCGGCCGTCGGCGCCGATCGCCTCCAGCAGATCGCCGGCGCCCGCCTCCAGCACCGCGCGCACCGTGCCGATCATCCGGCCGTTCCGGTACAACTCGCAGCCGGTCAGATCGGCCAGATAATACTCGTCGGGTCCCAGCGGCGCCGCGTATCGTCGGTCGACCCAGATCTCGCGGCCGGCGAGCTCGGCGGCGGCGTCACGGTCGTCGACGCCGCCGAGCTTCATCAGCAGCGTCGGCGCGCCCAGCCGGAACGACTCCACGACGTAGCGGCGCGCCGGCCGGCCGCGGCCGCGAAGCTCCACCTGCCGCATCGACGGAAAGTGACCGATCTCTCCGGAGAGGCTCTCGAAGCGCACGAAGCCGTGCACGCCGTGCGCGCGCCGGACGCGGCCCACCGCGATGAGCTGCCGTTGCCGCGCGCGGCGCACGGCTTCCCCGCACATGGGGGCGGCTCAGTCGATGATCTCGAGCACCACCCGCTTGCCGGTCTTGGTGCCGGCGGCGCTGAGGATGGTGCGGATCGCCTTGGCGATCCGGCCCTGCTTGCCGATGACCTTGCCCAGGTCGCCGTCGGCGACCTTCAACTCCACGATCGTCGACTTTTCGCCTTCGACCACGGTGACCTCTACCCCGTCAGGGTCGTCCACCAGGGCGCGAGCGACGAACTCCACCAACTCCCTTTCCATCGTTCACCTCCACCGAGTCACTCCTCGGACGCGGGGGCCGGTCCGTCCTCGGACACCGGGGTCTGTCCGTCCTCGGACACCGGGGTTCGGCCGCGCGCCTGGCTGTTGAGAATGCGCCGCACGGTTGGCGACGGTCGGGCGCCCTTGCCGATCCAATCGCGCACGCGCGCTTCGTCGAGGGTCGCCTGCGCGCCCTCGGGTTCGGTCGGCTGATAGCGGCCGACCTCTTCGATCACCCTGCCGTCGCGCGGCCGCCGCGAGTCGATCACGACGACCCGGTAGAATGGACGGTTCCTCGTCCCTCGTCGCTTGAGTCGGATCGCTACGCTCATCTGTTCGCTCCTGCTGTAGTATCGGGTCAGCGGCTGCGCCGCCGAAGACCGCGGGCGGCGCGGGCGGGTTTCACTCCGCTGGCGGCGCCGCCTCGAGCCATCTTCCGCATGGTCGCCGACATCTTGTCGAATTTCTTCAGGAATCGGCTGACCGCCGACACGGTCGTACCGCTTCCCCGCGCCACCCGGCGCCGCCGTGACGGGCCCAGGATCCGATGATTCTCCCGTTCGGCCGGGGTCATCGACAATATCATGGCCTCTTCGGCGCGCAGTACCCGCTCGTCGATCGCGCCCTCCGCCACCGCCGCGCGCGCGCCCGGGATCTTGTCGATCAGCGCTTCCAGATCGCCCATCTTGCGCAGGCCGCGCATCTGCTCCAGGTAGTCGGCCAGCGTCAGCGTGTTCGAACGCACGCGCCGCAGCGTCCGTTCCGCCTGCCGCTGGTCGATCACCTGCTCGGCCTTTTCCACCAGGCTGACGACGTCGCCCATGCCCAGTATCTGTCCGGCGAAGCGCTCGGCGTGAAACGGCTCGAGGTCCTCCAGCCGCTCCCCGGTGCCGATGAAGCAGACCGGCTTGCCGGTGACGCCCTTCATCGACAGGGCCGCGCCGCCGCGAGCGTCCGAGTCGGTCTTGGACAGGATGGCGCCGGTGATGCCGATGCGCTCATCGAAGCCGCGCGCGACCGTCGCCGCGGCCTGCCCGGTCATCGCGTCGGCGACCAGCAAGGTGCGATCGGGGCGCAGCACCGACCGTACCTGCTCCAGCTCCCGCATCAGCGCTTCGTCAGCCTGACTGCGGCCCGAGGTGTCGACGATGATCACGTCATGGCCGCTGCGCCGCGCGTGCTCGATCCCCTCCCGGGTCACCCTGGCCGCCCCATCCGCTCCACGGAGTCCGGCGGCGGTAAAGACGTCGACCCCGATCGTGCGGCCGAGCAGCGCCAACTGCTCGACGGCCGCCGGTCGCGCGCGGTCGGCGGCGATCAACAGCGGTCGGCGGCCGTCGGCGGCCAGCCTGCGGGCCAGCTTGGCCGCGGTGGTGGTCTTGCCGGAACCCTGCAGGCCGACCATGAGGATCGTCGCCGGCGACCGCAGGCCGCGCAGGTCGAGCCCGGCATCGTCACCGCCGAGCATCTCCGTGAGGCGCTGCTGGACCGTGCGGGTGAACTGGTCGGCGGCCGAAACCCCTGACACGCGCCGGTCGCCGACCGCTTCTTCCACCGTCCGGTTGACGAAACGGCGCACCACCCGCACGTTCACGTCGGCTTCGAGCAGGGCGTTCCTGATCTCGGCGACGGCGTCCCGGACGTTTCGTTCCGTGAGCTGCTTGCGCCCGGTGACGTTGCGCAGAACGTCGATCAGGCGGGTACTGAGGCTGGTGCGCATGCTTGGCGTGGCATCGGGGATGCGTCGGGGGAGCGGACCGTCATCGGGTCGACCACGCTCCCAGGTCGCCGCGGGTGACGAAACGGGGCTTGAGGTTGCCCGACGCCGATCCCAGGAATATGCCCGGGAAGCCGCCGCGCGCGACCGCGGAGAAGACCAGCCAGTTGCCGTCCGGCGACCAGATGTTCCCTGAGCGCGCGTACTGATCGAAGAACTGCAGGCCGCTCAGACTGCCGTTCGTGATCGGGAAGGTGGCGACGTCCCAGGCGTCGCCGGAGCGGGCGTCCATCACTCGCAGGCGCACGTAGACCTGCTCCGGGTCGGCAGCGAACTCCGGCTCCACCATCAGTTGCCGGCCGTCGGGCCGTACCGGTATCAGATAGGCGATGCGCCGGCTGTCGGGCGCCCAGAAGAAGGCGACCACCGACGGGTCTTCCAGCTCCACCGAGCGCTCCAGCCGGCGCGGTTCCAGGACGCGCAAGGTCCCGTCGGCCGACAGCTGCGGAGACGGCGACTCCATGACGGCGACGCGGCGGCCGTCGCGGGAGAAGCTGAAGAAGGCGCTGCCGGAGACGGTCTTGAGCACGTCCAGGCCCGGTCCTTCGATGTCGCGCAGCACGAGCTGGGCCGACCCCGACTCGCTGTCCACGTACAGCATGCGCTCGCCGTCCGGGGAGACCTGCGGAGACTGGAAGCGGGTCGGGCGCACGTTGAAGTTGCGCTTCCCGGTCGCCCCGCGGACGTCCAGCAGCGTGAGCCGGCCGCCCGACGCGGTGCCGCCGCCGACGTGCGCCAGCATGAAGCGGTTGTCCGGGTCCCACGCCCAGTACAGCGGCAGCCCGGTATCGAGCGGCTTGTAGCTCAGCCGGCCGGAGGGGTCGACCAGGCCCAACTCCATGCCGTCCTCCGCGGTGCGCTGCGACAGCACGCTGATCCAGCGACTGTCGGGGGACCAGTACAGGTAGACCGGCGCGAGCTGATCGCTCTCCCACACCACCTGCGGATTGCGCGAGGCGTTGTCGGTGGTGAGCACCGCCCCGCGGAGGCTGCCGTCCCGGAGCTGATCGAACCGGACGAAGGCGAGTCGGCGTCCGCGCGCCGACCACGTGGGCGACGTGTACCAGCGGCGCACCCCTTCGCGGCTGCCGGCGTCGTCGGTGAGCTGCGTGAGCCGGTCGCCGGTCTGGTCGGTGTGGCGATGTTGCCGTCCAGCGCGATGAACGCGATCAGCCCGGACCGGCGTTCGAAGCGCTCCAGCAGCGAGCTCTGCGACATCTGCGCCCCGCGCACCGAGCAGGAGACCAGCAGGGCGGCCGCCAGCGGCAGCAGCCAGAGCGCATGCCGCCGGGTCCGACCGCGGCGATCGCCGCCGGTCCGCCGCGCGCCCGCGAGCCGCGCGTCCGCGCACCGTGCGCCCGCGCACCGCGCGGCCGTCACTGCCATGACCAGAATCCTATCAGCCCCCGCGCCATCTTGCGCGGCACCAGGTTGCCCGCCGCCCGCGCCACCATGATGGAGGGGCCGGCATCATCGGTGAGCGCGGCGTACACGACGTTGCGGCTGTCCGGGGACCAGATGCGCGCCGCCTGACCGTACTGGTCGAAGACGCGGATCACCGCCGCGAACTGCGGCGTGGGCACGAACGTCTCGATGTCGACCGACGAGCGCCGCTCGCGGTCATAGACGCGCAGCGTGAGCACCAGGGCCTGGTCGCTGCCCTCGTTCCGGGAGATCACCGACGGAACGAAGTAGGCGACCGACCTGGAGTCGGGCGACCAGAAGAAGGCGATCACGCCGTCCTCTTCCAGCGTCGCCTCGGCGCCGGTCGCCACGTCGCGCAGGTGCAGCCGGCTCACAATCGATTCGACCTCTTCGCGGCGGGTGAGGTAGCCGATCGACGCGCCGTCCGGCGACCAGAGGAAGGTGACCGCGCCGCGCGCGGTGGCGACCACCTCGCGTCGGTCGCGCTGCTTGGGATGGGCGATCACCAGTTCGGTGCCGCCGTCGCCGGCCGCCGCGGCCAGCATCACCCCCCGACCGTCCGGTGACCACGCCGGCGTCTGAAACTGGGCCGGCTGCACCGGCAGTCCGCTCTCGAGCACCTCCGCGCCCACATCCAGAAACGATACCCGGCGGCTGGACCTGCGCACCGAACCGGCGTGCACGGCCACGCCGGTGCTGTCGGGCGCCCAGCTCCAGAACAGCGGCCGGCCGGCGTCGAGCGTCTGCACCGGCGCGGCGCCGGCCGGCTGCCAGCTCAGCAGCAGGAAGCCGCCGCCGCCGGGGCCGGCCGTCAGGAAGCTGAGCGTGCGGCTGTCCGGCGACCAGTAGAGATTGGCCGGCAGGCGGCCGCCGGTGGAGATCGCCTTCGCATTGCTGCCGTCGGCGCGCGCGGTGACCACCCTGCCGGAGGCGCGGCCCTGGAACGAGTCGATCCCGACGAACGCCACCTGCCTGCCGTCCGGTGACCAGATCGGGGTCTGGTAGATGCGAGCGGCGTTCTCCGTCCGTTGAGCGTCGGCCGTGATCTGCTGCTCGGCGCCGCCGGCCTGATCGGCCACCCGGATGTTGGCGTCTATGCCCATGTAGACGATCTTGCCCGACTTGCGCTCCAGGGCTCCCATCAGCCAGCTCTGCTCGCTGGTATCGGGCAGCCGGCAGGCGATCAGCAGCGCGGCGCCGATTGCGGCGGCGCCGATCGCGGCGGCGGTCCGGAGCGCGCCGTGAACGGCCGTTCTCCGCATGGCCACCACCCCCTAGCCGACGCCGCGCCGGAGCACGGAGACCGCCGTGTTGCGGACCGCGTCGGTCCGCTCGGAAACCTCGTCCCAATCGAGCGATGCCCGCACGTCGGGCTGCACGCCGTCCAGGCCGACTTCGCGTCCTGAAGTCGACCGATAGGCGCTGGTCATGATGCTCAGGATCGACCCGTCCGGCAGCACGAAGTCGACGAAGCTCTCCACGTCGCCGGGCGTCCTGAGACCGACCACGGTGGCGCGCCGGCGCGCCTGCAGGGCAGCGGCCAGGACTTCCGGCAACCCCGCCGTATCGGGTCCGATCAACACGACCAGCGGCACCGCCTGCGATCCGTTCAGGTCCTGGCCTTCGACCGAGATGCGCTGCGCACCCTGGGCGGTGTAGATATCGCCGTGATCGCCGTCGGAGAAGAGCGACAACAGCGGCACCAGCGGCCACCGCAGCCCGCTGGCGATGCGCAGGTCCAGGATGATGCCGCTCACCTCTCCCGCGGCCGAGAACGCCTGCATGCTGCCGACCGTCTCCGTGACCAGCGTCTCCGAGGAGACGCGCGGAAACAGCAGATAGCCGACGCGGTCGGGCTCCAGCATCCCGTAGCTGAGCGGATTCAGGACCTCCGCGAGCTCCACGCGCCCCCGTTCCACGATCACGTCGCGCGCGGCCCGGTCGACCGAGCTGACGCGCAGCACCACCGGCTCGCCGGTCGGGCCGCGAATGCGCGACACCGCGTCCGGCCCCTCCTCCCGCCGTACCGGGATGCCGTTGACCGCCGTGATGGCATCGTGGGGGCGGAGCCCGGCCTGATCCGCGGGCGAGCCGGGCATGACCGACAGCAGGATGATGCGCGGCGTGGGGTCTGCGCGGAAGGCGACGTAGGCGCCGATCCCTTCGTAGGCGGAAGGGTCTTCGAGCTCCAGGCGGATGCGCTCGTCGCGCGTCTCCCACCGCGCGGCGAGCGGCGGCAGCTCGGCCAACATCTGCCGCACGGTGTCGGGGAAGTCCGCCCGAGACAGGAGATTCACTACCAGCGGCCGGTAACGTTCCCGCAATTCGTTCCAGGCGATCCCGTGCAGGTCGCCATAGACGTAGTGCTCGCGCAACAGGGTCCACATCTCGTCGAAGACGCGGATCTGCAAGGACGTGATCTGTTCCCGCTGGTCGGCCGGTTCCGGCGCAGCCACGAAGTCACCGTCATTCGCGGTCTCACGCGCGCACGCGGCGATCAGCAACGCGACCGCGCCGATGAAGACCGGGCCGATGAAGACGGACGCCTTCCGCAACCGGAATCGCATCGGCGGACTCGCTACGTCACCGCAGTCTGCCGGGACCGGCGCCGTTGTGGCCGTTCGGTCCCAGGATCGCCAGGACTTCCTGAGTATTGAGTTCATTGCGCTCCAGCAGGGCATCGGTGAGCGCCATCAACTCGTCGCGGTGGTCGCGCAGCAGCCGCTCCGTGCGGCCCTCCAGCTCCTGCCAGAGCCGGTTCACCTCCGGCGGCGGGGCGCCGGGCGGCGCTCCCAGCCCGTCCGCCATGTTGGATATCCAGCCGGTCGGCGGGCCGAAGAAGCCGAGCGTGTAGAGGTGCCGGAAGCGTTCCCGCGCCTGGCGGTAGTCGCTGTAGGCGCCGGTCCACTCCTCGCCGTAGACGATGCGCACGGCGGCATGGCCGCCCAGCGCGACCATGATGTCGGCGGTGATCCGCCGCAACGGGTAGGAGTACTGCTCCACCTCGTCGAGCGGCAGCATGAAGCCGAGCGCCTGGCCGCGCGCCAGGATCGTCAGGTGGCCGATCCGCTTCTCCGGCAGGGCGTAGTGGACGACCACGGCGTGGCCCGCCTCGTGCACGGCGATCGAGCGGCGCTGCTCCGGGTCCATCTCCTCGATCGGGTTCTCCATGCCGGCCATCTGGTGGATCAGCGCGCGGTCGATGTCGCGCTGCGTCACCACGTTGCGGTGCTCGAACAGGGCGATGCGCACCGTGTCCTTGGTCAGCGCCGCCATCATCTGCGCCGGCGAAGCGCCGGGCGTGTTGGCGACGATCGCCTCCACGTCGACCGAGTCGTCGTGCCGGATCGTCGACAGGTACCCCTCGACGATGGCGCGCCGGCCGGCGCGGTCGGGGAGCGCCACCTCGATCATCTGGTCGAAGCGGCCGGGGCGCGTCAGCGCCGGGTCCAGCACGTCGGGACGGTTGGTGGAGCCCATGTACAGGACGTGCCAGTTGCGCGCCGGCGGCTTCTTGCCGCGCAGCTGATAGAGCTTGGCGACCATGCGCTCCTTGAGCGAGCGCTGATCGACGCCGTCCATCTCGTACAGCAGGCGGGTCAGCGCGCCGGTGCCGCCACCCAACATGCCGCCCATGCCGCCCGCCGCGCCGTTGGCTCCCTGCACGCCGCCGCGCGACTGGCCCACCGCGTCGATCTCGTCGATATAGGCGATGCAGGCGCCGAAGCGGCGGGCGTACTTGCGCGCCTTGCGCACGAACCAGATCATCTTCAGGACGTCGACGCCCCAGAACATCGCCCGAAAGCCGGACCCTTCGATGGAGATGAACGCGACCCCGGCCTCGCCCGCCATCGCCTTGGCCAGCATGGTCTTGCCGGTGCCGGGCGGCCCGTAGAGGAGCAGGCCGTTGATGTAGCGGCCGCCCATGCGCACGAACTCGTGCCGGTCGGCCAGCAGCCCCAGCCACTGGCGAACCAGCGCCTTGAGGTTGGGCTGACCCCAGTAGTCATCGAAGGAGATCGACTTGGGATCGGTGGGCCGCACCTTCTCCACCTTGGAGCGGGCCATGAACCAGAAGATCGCCACGAATTGGATGAGCGCGTAGGCGATCGCGAACAGGATCTGCGCGACGAATCCCAGAAGCCACAGCACGGCGTTCTGAAACGTCGGACTGGTGAGGAAGAAGTAGACGAAGGCCGCGATCGGCAGGATCGCGTAGAACTTGCGCAGCGCCATGAGCAGCTTGCGGCCGGCGCTCTGTTGCGCCTTGATGACGTCGATACGCTGCTTGACCAGGTCCGGCACGTTCACGCCCTGCCAGAACCGCTCGCGGGAGCGGCCCGGTCCGCCCCGATCGCTCGAATCCGGCGACCGCGGTTCGTTCGGGTCCTTGTCACTCATCCGCATCACTCATCATCGCGCCGTGTCCTCTTCCATCCCGTTTGATGATAGGGCCGCCGGCTGCCGGTGGCAATTCGGACCGGCCGGCCGGTACCCGTGCAGACGACGCGGCGCGCGCGGTCCATACCCCTGACCTAAGCCTAAGCGGGCACCGGCGCGCGCTCGGAGCGCTCCGGGCCGCGCTCCGAGCGATCCGGCTCGCGCTCCGGCAGGCGCAGGGTGACCAGCCGGGAGACGCCGGGCTCCTCCATGGTGACGCCGTACAGATTCGCGGCGGCGGCGATGGTGCGCTTGTTGTGGGTCACGATCAGGAACTGCGAGTCGTGCGCGAACTCTTCCAGGAGCGCCACGAAGCGGCCGATGTTCTCGTCATCCAGCGCCGCGTCGAGCTCGTCGAGCACGCAGAACGGCGACGGCTTCACCGAGTACATGGCGAACATCAGCGCCACCGCCGTCAGCGAACGTTCGCCCCCGGAGAGCAGACCGACGTTCTCCAGCTTGCGGCCGGGCGGCTGCGCCAGGATGTCGACGCCGGCCTCCAGCAGGTCCCGGCCGCGCAGCCGCAGCTCGGCTCGGCCGCCGCCGAAGAGGCGGCGGAACAGGTCGCCGAACGCGCCCGCGATCGCCTCGAAGGAGGCGCCGAACCGTTCGGCTGACTCGCGCTGAATCTCGGCGGTGACCCGTTCCAGGTCGGCGCGCGCCTGACTCAGGTCCTGCAGCTGGTCATTCAGGAACCGGTACCGCTCGGCCACCTCCTCGAACTCCTCCGGCGCCAGCAGATTGACTTGGCCCAGACCGCGGATCCGTTCCGCAGCCGGGCAAGGCGTTCGCGCAACTCGCGCGGCGTGGACTCGATCCGCTCCAGCCGCGCCGCGTGCTCCTGCAGGTCCTGTGAGTGGGTCTGCTCGAAGGCGTGACGGATCGCCTTGTCTTCCGCCTCCACCTCGGCCAACTCGACGCGGACCCGCTCCAGCGCCTCCTGCGCCTCCCGCAGGCGGCCGGAACGCTGCTGCGCGGCCTGCTCGATCCGGTCCAGCTCGCGCCGGCGCCCGGCGATCTGCGCCGTCCGGCGTCCCAGGTCCTGCTGCAGCCGTTCGTGCTCCCGGTCGAGAAACGCCTTCTCCCGCTCGCGGTCGGAGGTGCTGGAAGCCAACGCGCGGATCGCCTCCGCGGTCTGGTGCTCCTCGGCCGCCAGGGTGCCGCGGGACTGCCGCTGCTCGTCGAGCTGCCGTTGCGCGGCCGCAAGCTGCCTGTGCAACGCCGCCGCCTTCTCCTGCGCCCGGGCCGCCGCCACCTGGCTCTCCTGGACCGCGTCGCGCAGCTCGCCCTGCCGGTCGGCGCGGTCGCGGTTGGTCCGCCGCAACCCCTCGGTCTGCTTGCGCAGCTCCGCGATCGCCCAGAAGGTCTCACCCATGTCGCGGTCGATCGCGCGCTTGTGGGTGACGATCCCTTCCGACGAGATCAGCTCATCGAGCAATGATCCGGTCGTCTCTCGATAGCGGGCGAACCGCTCCATCAGCCGGTCGGCGGCCTCCACCAGACCGCCGAGCCGGCGCGCCAGCTCCTGCCGTTCCATCCCCGCCGCGGTGACCGCCAGCCGGTCGACGTCACGGCGAAGCCCCGCCAGCGATTCCGCCACGTCGTTGCCCAGCGCTGCCGACGGAGTCGATTGCATCCCCTGGCCGAGCCGCTGATCGAGCTCGGTGACGATCTCGTCGGTCACCTTGCGGAGCTGCTCGCGCAGCCCGTCCAGGCGCTGCTCGTGGGCCGCCATCCGGGCGGCGGCGTCGGCGATGCGCCGCTCCGTCTCCGCGATCTGCGCCCCGACCGCGGCCGCGTCCCCCCGCGCGGCGGCCGCCGTGCGCTCCGCGTCGGCCGCGCCCCGCTCGGCTTCGGCCAACCCGGCGCGAACGGCCGCGACCTCGGCCTCCAGCGCACCGATCCGGTCCGCGAACGCCTGATCGCGGCTCTGGTACGAATGCATGCTGGCTTCCAGCTCGTCCACGCGCTCGCGGCCGAGCCGTATCTCGCTGCCGGCGCCGCTCATCGCCGTCGCCAGCTCGTACAGGCGCTCCTGAGATGCGGCGCGCTCGCCTTCCAGGCGCTCGATCGCGTCGCGGTGCTCCCGCGTGCTGGCCGCGGCCGCATCGATCTCGTTCTGGATGCCGTCCCGCTTCTCCGTCTGGCGGGACAACCGATCGCGGATGCGCCGGCCGCGCTCCCGCAACGACCGCAGGCGCAGCAGCTCCAGGTCGCGTTCGACCTCGAACGCCTGCGCGCGCAGCGAGCGGTAGCGATCGGCCGCCTGCGCCTGGGCGCGCAACGTCTCATACCGGCGCTGCACCTCGCGCCGGACGTTCTCTACCTGCGCCACGTTGGCGGCCGCCTGTCGCAGCTCCCGTTCGGCTTCGGCGGCGCGGGTCCGGTAGGACAGGATGCCGGCCGCCTCCTCGAAGACCGCGCGCCGCTCCTCCGGCTTCTCGGAGAGGATGCGGTCGATCCTGCCCTGCTCCAGCGCGGCGTAGCCGGAGGTGGCCAAGCCGGTACCGGCGAGCAGCTCGCGCACGTCGCGCAGCCGGCTCTGCGCGCCGTTGACGAAGTACTGGCTCTCACCGGAGCGGTACAGGCGGCGCTTGACGGCGACCTCGGCGGACGCGATCGGCAGCCGCTCGTCCTCATTGGAGAAGATGAGCGTCACCTCGGACACGCTCATCGACCGGCGGCTGCCGGCGCCGTCGAAGATCACGTCCTCCATCCGCTCGGCGCGCAGCGAGCGGGGCGCCTGCTCGCCCAACGCCCAGCGGATGGCGTCCACGACGTTGCTCTTTCCGCAGCCGTTGGGGCCGACGAGCGCCGACACGTCCGGGCCGAACTCCAGTACGGTACGGTCGGCAAAGGATTTGAAGCCGAGTAGCTCGACCCTCTTGAGTACCTGCCCGCTCATGACGTGCGCACCGCGCCCGCGTTGTGGGCTTGCCTGGGCAAGGCTACCATCGCCGTCGGCCGCCGTCAAAGGGAACGGCCGTCATCGGAGGAGTGCACCGATCGTCTGCGGAATCGACGAGGCCGGGCGAGGGCCGCTGGCGGGACCGGTCACCGCCGCGGCGGTGATCCTGCCCGCGCGCTTTCCCGTCCGCCGTCTGGACGACTCCAAGGTGCTGCGCCCGCGGATCCGCGAAGAGCTGGCGCCGCTGATCCGCGAGCGCGCCCGCGCCTGGGCGGTCGGTTGGGCATGGCCGGAGGAGATCGACCGCATCAACATCCATCACGCGACGTTGCTGGCGATGCTGCGCGCCTATCGCGGTCTGGAAGTCACGCCCGACCTGGTGCTCGTGGACGGCCGGTTCACGCCGACCGTGGACCGGCCGTGCCGCGCCGAGATCGACGGCGACGCGCGCATCCCGGCGATCATGGCGGCGTCGATCCTGGCCAAGACCGCCCGCGACCGCTGGATGGTCCGGTACGCCGGCATCGACGGCCGCTACGGCTTCGAGTCGCACTTCGGTTACGCCACGCGCAGCCATCGGCGCCGGCTGCGGCTGCACGGGCCGTCGCCGATCCACCGGCGCAGCTTCAAGCTGTGAAGCCGCGGCGGCGCGGTGACGGAAGCGCCGGCGGCGGCCGCCTGCCGGTATCAACCGCGGCGGTGCCGCTCGCGAGCGCGAATGAAGCGGATCGCCTTGTCGAAGCTGGCAAGGAATCCGCCCATGTCCTCTTCGAAGATGATGATCGAGTGGCGTTCGAAGTCGGCGTCGGCGCCGCGCTTCTTGCTCTCCACCACGTTGAGATAGACGTCGCCGGCCCGGTTCTCCTTCACGTTGAAGAAGTACGTGCGATTGCCGACCGTCGTTCGGCTGGAAAACAGTTCGCCTCGTTGACCCACGACGCCACGATAGCATGCCGGGCGCGATGTTTGACAGCGCGATGTTGACAGGCGTACCGGCCGGCCCTACCGTAGGCAGGACGCGCGCCTGTCGTATAAAGGTCAATACCCAAGCCTTCCAAGCTTGAGATGGCGGTTCGATTCCGCTCAGGCGCTTCGGTACCGGCAGCAGGGATGCTGACCGGCGGCCGATCGGGGGCGCCGTGAGCCGCAGTGCGCAGAACACGCCGTTCCAGTGCTTGCGTTGCGGCGCGGACGTGCAGCCGTCGACCGACGGCAGCTATCGCAACCACTGTCCGTTCTGCCTCTACTCGCTGCACGTCGACGTGCGGCCCGGCGACCGCCGCAGCCGGTGCGGAAGCCTGATGCGGCCGGTCGGGTTGCGCCGCTGCGGCCGCCGGCCGCAGCTCGTGCACCGGTGCCTCGGCTGCGGCCAGGTCAAGGTCAACCGCGTGGTCGAGATCGGCCGCCAGCCCGACGATATCGACGTGATCGTCACCTTGCCTGCCGACGACGGGCCTGCCGACGACGGACCCGATCCGCGCTGACGCCGGCGTGGGGCGCCGCCGGCGATCAGGAGCGAATCTGAGCGGCGATCATCGCCGCGACCGCCGCCGAGGTGACGAACGCCCGATGGCGCGCCAGCAGCCCGGACGGCAGGTCGCCGGCGGCGCTGACGTCGTGACAGGTGACGTGGCGGGGAACCTGCAGGCCGGCGCAGCCGGCGCGGCCCAGGCGGCGATGGCGGACCATCCTCAGCCGCCGCGAACCCGGCAGGATCGGGTCGCGCGGGTCGTAGTAGACCACCGTCCGTTCGCCGAGCCGGCGCAGCTCGTCGAACCGGTAGCTGCGGCGCACGCCGCCCCGGCCGCTCACCGTGACGCCGCCGACGCCGATCGCCGCCTGCGGGACGTCGGCACCGGCCAGCAGGCAGCTCCGAAACGGCGGCGCGTCGTGCCGCGCCGCGACCGCCTGAGCGACCATGCCGGCCAGCAGGTGATGGCCGAACGACTGCGCCAGCAGGTGCAGACGACCGGCGGCGGCGTCGCGCAGCGCCGCCAGCAGGCCCGACCCGCGCGCGAAGAAGGCGCGGCCGGCACGGTAGGCTTCGTCGGCCTCCGAGCACGGCCAGCCGCGGTCCGGCCAGGAGAAGAAGACGATCACCCCGACCGGTCCGTGCGGCCCGCCGGCGTACCGGTCGTGGAGCGCGCGCAGCAGCCTCAGCCGCAGTCCCGGCAGCAGCAGGAGGTGGCCGTGGATGAAGAACAGCACGTTGCGACGCCGGTCGTCCTGCCGCCGCAGGTCCGCGCGTACGGCGCCGCACAGGCGATCGACGTCGACCGGCTCCGGCCGGTGGTCGCGGCGGTCCAACGCGGCCACCGGCACGGCCGCGTGCCGGATCGCGCCGGCCGGATCCGGCTTCGGGTGCCAGGCATCGATCCGGCCGTCCGGCCGCAGCCGCCGGTTCGTGATGACGTGATGCGCCGCACAGGCGGTCTCCACGGGCCGCACGTACTTGGCAGGATACCGCATCGCCGCCCCGCGGTCCGGCTCCCTTGTAGTAGGATGCGGCGGGATGGCTGCCAAGCGGATGGAGACGATCGTCGTGCGGGCCGACGCGCTGCACGGGCTGATCGCGCGCACGGCGGCGGCGGCCGGCGCCGGCGAGCGGGCCGCCGGCACCCTCGCCGCGCACCTGGTAGGCGCCGAGCTCGCCGGCGTGCAGACGCACGGCATCTACCACGTCCCCCGCTATCTGCAGGAGATCGAACGGGGCGAGTTGGCGCCGGCCGCCGAGCCGCGCGTGGTGGAGCGGGCGGCGGGCCGCCTGCTGGTGTCCGGCGAGCTGACCTTCGGCCAGGTCGCCGCCGAGTACCTGACGCGCGCGGCGATCCCGCTGGCGCGCGACGCCGGGGCCGCGGTCGGCGGACTGGTGCGGGCCAATCACATCGGCCGCCTGGGCCACTACGCGGAGCTGGCAGCCGCGGCGGGGCTGATCTCGATCATCTGCGCCGGCGGCTTTGCGGTCACCGGGGCCCGCGCCGCCCCGTTCGGGGGCCGCGAACGGCTGTTGGACACCAATCCGTTCTGCATGGGCTTCCCCGCCGGGAGCGAGGCGCCGGTGATCATCGACTTTGCCACCACGGCGCTGTCGGGGATCAAGGTGGCCAACGCGCAGGCGCGCGGCGAGCGGCTGCCGCCGGCCAGCATCGTCGACGCTGCCGGGCGTCCCAGCACCGATCCGAACGACTTCTTCACCGGCGGCGCATACCTGCCGTTCGGCGGCGAGACCGGCGGCCACAAGGGGTACGCGCTCATGCTGGCGGTGGAGCTGCTCGGCCGGCTGTTCACCGGCGCCGACGCGCACGCCGTGCCGGGCGAAGGCGTACCGCTCATGCGCCATCAGGGGGCGACCCTGCTGCTGCTGCGCGCCGACCTGTTCCGGCCGCTGCAGGGCGTGCTGGACGGCAACGACGCGCTGCTGGCGGCGCTCCGCACGAGCGAACCGGCCGCCGGCAACGATCGGGTGCTCTATCCGGGTCTGGCGGAGGCGCGCACCCGCTCCCGCCGGCAGCGGCACGGCATCCCGATCGCGCGCGACGTCTGGGACCGCTTCGCCGCCGCCGCCGGCAGCCTCGGCATCGACGCCGGGGAGGCCGCCGGGGGCGCGGAGGCTGCACCTCGTTGACGATCGGCAAGACGCCGGCCGCCCTGACGCTCCTGGCCCTGGCTGCGGCGGGCGCGCCGGCCGACTCGCCGGCATGGCTGCGCGAGGCGATCAGGAAGGACGATCCGGCAGAGCTCGGATACC
This sequence comes from Spirochaetia bacterium, assembly GCA_965203515.1. Lineage (GTDB taxonomy): Bacteria > Spirochaetota > Spirochaetia > SZUA-6 > Bin103 > CATQHW01. The sequence continues at coordinate 138,574 of OZ241907.1, read as the reverse complement.
GCGTATTCGTGGAGCTGGACTGCCCCATCGGGCGGGATGACGTCGAACGGATCGTCGATGCGGCGCTGGCCCGCAACGAGCTGACCCGATCGGAGCACGCGCTCCGGGAGACGCATCTGCAGATCGCCATCTCCTGCTTCGTGCAGGGCGGGATTCACCGCATCTTCAGTCAGGAAATACACTTCAGCCCGCCTCGAGCTGCCGGTGAGCCGGACTTGACGTACGACTGGAACTTCGGGCGCTACGGGATCGGCGGACGCGACTTCATGCTGCGGAGCGTCGAGCGGAGCGTACGGGACGCGATCGCGGAGTACCGCCTGGCCAACTTCGGCCCGTAGCCGTTCAGCCGGCCGCAGCGAAGCCGGTCAGGTCGACGGGATTGCTCCATGCCTTGCGGCCCTGCAGGTCGGCTACCTCGACGCGCACCCAGTCGGCTTGCGGCAGCGGCAGCACGGCGTGCTCGAAGGGCCGCGCCGGATCGACCGGACCGGCGGGCCAGTCGGCGCCGCCGCTGCTGCAGACCGCCGTCACCCGCGCCGCCGCCGAGCAGCTCACCTCCAGGCGCAACGGCCGCGAGGGCAGCCCGGTGCTCGCCGGCCGCGTGACCCGCAACGAGCGGATCTCCGGGCCCATCGTGCAGTAGGACGCGCCCTGCTCCAGCGCCGCGATGATCGCCTGCGGCGTCCGATCGGCCGAGCGCACCATCGTCCAACCCTGGAACAGATCATCGCCGTCCTGCGGACGGCTGTGACAGTCGTCGTTGGCGATCGCCGGCAGCAGGCGGTCGGCGTGGTCGAGCCAGTCGTCCCAGATCACCGCCGACTCGCCCCGGCCCATGCGCTGACAGATCGTGTTGAACACCTCGACCCCCGCCAGCCCGGTCAGCGGCAGGACGTCTCGCCGGACGTTGATGCCGATCCAGTGCGGATGCGCCAGCCACACCGAGCCGCCCTGCGCGCGCACCGCGTCGATGACGTGCTGCGGCGGCATCCGCTCGGCGTCCAGATCGCCGGTCATGTTGTAGGCGAGCAGGTGATACTGCCGTCCCCCGAACGGATTGTCCGGATGCAGCTCCGCTCCCTGGATCAACGTCATCCCTGCCGGGGCCGGCACGCGGTCGACGCGCGTCAGGCGATGATGGTCGGAAAGGCACAGGAAGTCGTAGCCGCGCTCCCGGTACTGAGCGGCGCGGTGCGCCGGTTCCAACGCCCCGTCCGACTCCGTGGTGTGGGCATGCAGGTTGCCCTTGAGCCAGACGCCGACGGCATCCGGCCCGAAGGGATCGATCAAGCGGCGTGACGGCGTCATCCGTGCACCTCCCTCGCGGATTCATTATCCTGCCATCCGGCCCCCGGCGCCACAACCCCGTACGCCGTACCACCACACGGAGGCGGACATGAACTTCGATCTCTTCGATTTCCAGGTCGTCTTGCTGAATCTGCTGTACGCGGTGATCGGCGGCAGCGGCGCGATCGCGTTCATGTACTTCGGCTTCAAGGTGATCGACCACGTGACCCGATTCGACACCAATGACCAACTGTTCAAGGGCAACACCGCGGTCGGCGTGATGGTGGCCGGCATGTTCGTGGGCATCGGCGTCGCGGTCGGGCTGGTGATCGGCCTGGGTCTGAACTGAGCGGCCGTGGCCGGCATCCACGCGGCGCGATCGCTGCCGGGCAGCGCCGCGCTCGCCGTCGCCGCGCTCGCCATGGCCGCCCTTGCCGCGGTCACCCTGGGCTGCGCGCCGGCCGGAACGCCCCCGGAAGCGGCCGGACCGCGATCCGCCGCCGCGCCGGCGCAGAGCGAACGACCGGCGGCCGACTCCGGCGGCCTGCCGGTCGACGATGACCAGTGGACGGCGCGGTTCGACGACCACTTCCGGAAGTACTCGAAGCGATTCTTCAGCGTCGCCTTCGACTGGCGGTGGTTCAAGGCGCAGGGCATCACCGAGTCCGCGCTGCGCGAGCGCGCGACCAGCCCGGTCGGCGCCCGGGGGATCATGCAGATCATGCCGGCGACCTTCGCGGAGATCGCCGCCCAGTCTTCGCTGCCGATCGCCGACATCGAAGAACCCCGCCAGAATATCGCCGCCGCGGTCTTCTACGACCGGCGTCTGTACGATCTCTGGGACGACATCCCGGAGCGCCGGCAGCGTCTGGCGTTCACCTTCGCCAGCTACAACGGCGGGCGCAGCCGCGTGCTGCGAGCGCAGGACCGTTGCGAGAGGGCGTGCGCCGAGTGGGCCCGCGTCGCGGCGCACGTACCGGAGGAGACCCGCGACTACGTGGCCAGGATCATGCGGCTGATGGCGGTCGACCTGTAGGCCGCGCCCGCGCCGACGATTCCGCCGCCGATTCCTCCGCCACCGGGAACAGCGCCAACTGGCGCTGATTGCGGCGGATATCGTCGAAGTCCCGCCGCAGGACGCCGAGCACCGGCTCGGCTACCGGACGGATCTGGCGCTCGACGTAGTGCTCGTAGTCGATGCGGTTGCGGAGCCCGCCGGCCGGCTCCGGTCCCTCGACGGTGATGACGTACTCGATCACGCCGCGCAGCTCCTCGGCCGGCAGCGCGCCCCGCTTGCGGGCCGCTACTACGTGCGGCGGGAGCGCCCGATACTCCCGCACGCCCTTGCGGAGCGCCTTGCGGTAGACGAGTTGCCGGTCGCGCCGGCCGGCGGCGACCTCGCCGATCACCTGCCGCAGGTAATCCTCGACCGGATCGCCGGCGAACAGGCGGCCGTAGAGTTCGCGCTGGACCTCGTGCGCCAGCTCGGTCCAGTCGCTGCGCACTACCTCCATGCCGGTGAAGTGCAGCCGGCCGCCGCACCGGCCCACGTACCGCTTGGCGGCGCCGCGCTCGCCGGAGCGCAGCGGCGGCAGGAACAGCCGGTCGAACAGCAGCTCGAACTCCAGGCGCAGGGCGCTCCGCACCCGCCAGGTCTCCTCGACGTAGCGGGCCAGGTCCGCGGTCAGCTCCTCGGCCAGCCGCGCGCCCTGCGCGGCCGCGCCGGCTTCGCCGGCCGCGACGAACAGGCTGTCCGTGTCGCCGTACAGCACGCGCAGCCCGCGCCGCTCCATCCACGCCTTGGCCCAGAGCAGGAAGTGCTTGCCGAAGCCGGTGATGGCATTCGCCAGCCGCGGGTCGTAGAATCGGCAGGACGGCGTGCCCAGCACCCCGTAGAAGGAGTTCATCAGGAGCTTGATGGCGTTGGCGGCCACCGCGTCACCCTGCCGCTTGGCGCGCTCGCGGCTGGCGAACAGATCGTCCAGCAGCCCGCTCAGGATGCCGCGCCGCCGGCGAAAGCGAGCGCCGTTGGGCGCCCGGATGGCGTCGGCGTCCCGGGCGTACGGAGACGCTTGGGCGTCCGGAGACGCTTGGCCGTCCGGCGCCGGTCGCCTGATCAGACCGAGCGGATCGATCTGGAAGGTGCGTATGATGCTGGGATACAGGCTCTTGAAGTCGAACACCAGCACGCCGTCGTGCAGCCCCGGTTGCGAGGCCAGGACGTGCCCGCCCTGTTGGCCCGGCCGACCCTGTTGACCCGGCCAGCCCGGCGCGGCGCCATCTTCCGGCGCGGCCCCGACGGTGGGGGCCACCACGCCCCGTTCCCGCAGGCGCGACAGGTACAGGAAGTCGAAGGCGGCGATCGAGGCGCCGGCGCGGTCGGGCGGCATGCCGGTGAGCAGGCTGCGCTGCACGGTGAACGGGACCAGCCGCAGCTTCTCCAGGATGTCGTACGCCAGCCGCGCGTCGGTCAGGTTGTAGCGCACGAACCGCTCCGGGTCCTGCGCAAAGCAGCGTTGTATCTCGGCGGCGTGATCGGCGGCGACGAAGACCTTGCCCTCGCCCAGGACATGGCGGGAGGCGCTCTCCAGGCCGTAACCCGGCAGCCGCAACGCGACCGCCCGCAGCAGGCGAATTCCGTCCAGCACGGTGCGGCCCGGTATGAACACCGAGTCGCCGGACCGGCGCGCGCCGCCGGCCCGCTGGCGGAGCTCCCCCGGCGCACGGCCCATCGCCAGCGTCACGCCGGCGGCAGCCGCCCGGCGAAGCAGCACCGGCACGTCGAAGTCGATGATGTTCCAGCCGGTCACCACGTCGGGGTCGAGCGCGCGGATCCGCCGACAGAGGGCGATCAGCAGCTCCGCCTCGTCCGCGCACGGCACGGCGCCGCTGGGACAGGCGGCTCGGGCCGCCTCGTCCGGGCACCACAGCAGCACCTCCTGCGCTCCGCAGCCCCACAACGCCACCGAGTAGATGCGCTGCGCCTTGGGATCGGTCTCGATGTCGATCGATAGCGTGGTCAGCTCCGGCGTCCAGTCGGCCGGCTCCAGCGACGGCTCGTCGAACACCGCGGTCGGCGGCCGGCCCCAGCCGGCGGAAGCCGGGTTCCCGCGGATCCGCACGGCGCTGCGGATGCCCCGGTCGATGAGGTAGCGGTAGGCAAAGCGAACGTCCGCCTCGTAGGTGCGCACGCCGGCTCGATGGAGCCGGTCGCGCAGCGCCGGCGCCTGCCGAGGATGGGCCAGCTCCACGCGTTGCACCGGCGCGCCATACAGCGTACGGAGCCGGGTCGACACCGGCGCGGGCGCCCCGGCGACGGACGCCCGCTCCCGATCGGCGCGCTCGACGTGGAAGCAGGGCACGCCGCGGCCGTCGCGAACCAGAAACGGGCGGCCGTCCTGCAACTTGCCGTACAGATGGACGACCGCGCGGCCGCGCGACGTGACGTAGGTCGCGTTGAGGATGTAGCCAACGAACCCGCTCACCGATTGCCGATCCGGGATGGGGTATGTTTGGCGCCGGCGTCAACCGCGGCGTTCACCATGCGCATCACCGATATTCGCACGTTCCTGGTCTCCGGCGGCGCGCCCGGGCGCGCATCCTGGCGCCACTGGCTGTTCGTCAAGGTCCATACCGACGCGGGGCTCTACGGCGTCGGCGAGTGCTGGGGCTGGCCGCGGGTCGTGCAGACGGCGATCGCCGACCTGACGCCGCTGGTCGTGGGCGAAGACCCGTTCCTGATCGAGCGGATCTGGCAGAAGCTGTACGCCGCCACGCAGGGGCACGGCATGACCGGCGTGGTCGGCAGCGGCGCCATCACCGGCATCGAGCTGGCGCTCTGGGACCTCAAGGGCAAGGCGCTCGGCACGCCGGTCTGGAACCTGCTGGGCGGCAAGATGCGCGACCGCATCCGGCTCTACGGTCACGCCTTCGACGACGGACGGGCGCGGGAGCTGGCCGATCGCGGATTCACGGCGATGAAGCTGTTCGGATGGCAGGACGCGGTGAGCCGCATCGGGAAGCTGCGCGGCGAATACGGCCCCGACATCGACCTGATGGTCGACGCCGGGGGCGGCCCCTGGCAGACGCCGGCCGACGCCATCTCGCTGGGACGGCGGCTGGAACGCTACGGGTTGCTGTTCTACGAGGATCCGGTCTCGGCCGTGGACGCCGACGGCCTGGCGCGGGTGGCGCGGGCGGTCGACCTGCCGATCGCGATCGGTGAGGCGTATCCCGGCATGTTCGCGCTCCGCCCGCTGATCGAGCGCGGCATCATCGACGTCGCGCAGCCGGACACCGGCCGGTTCGGCGGGCTCTGGCAGATGAAGAAGCTGGCCGCCATCGCCGAGGCGCACCAGGTGATGATCGCGCCGCATCAGGGCTCGCTCGGACCGGTGGCGGAGATGGCGGCGATCCATCTGCTCGCCACCCTGCCGAACTACCTGATCCACGAGTACCTGGTGAACGACGTGCCGCAACGCTACGAGGTGATGACCGGCCAGCCGGTGATCGAGGACGGGCACGTCCTGGTGCCCGACCGCCCCGGGCTCGGCGTCGATCTGGACGAGGAGGCGATCGCCCGCTACCCGCCGCGCGGCAACGCCATCCCGGTCGCCCCGGACCCGGACTACGGCTACCAGTACGTAGCCGCCCATCGGCGCCGCGCCGCCTGGCTGGCCGGCTGATCGGGACGCGCGGGTCGTGACCGTCACTCGGAACGGCGGTCACAGCGGGAGCGTTTGGCCGACTTCCCGGAGCCTCCGCCGGCGCTCCTGCACGTCGGGCATCGATCGCGCTATCAGGTTCCAGAACGCGGCCGAATGATTCCTCACCTGCAGATGGGCCAGCTCGTGCACGACGATGTAATCGATCAGCGCAGGTTCGAGCATCATGACGCGCCAGTTGAAGCGCAAGGTGCCGTCGGCCGCGCAGCTTCCCCACCGGCGGCGCTGATCGCGGATCAGTATGCGCGGGTCGAAGACCTCGCCGAGGAGCCGGCGCCACCGGTCGACGCGCGCCGGGACGTGTTCCCCCGCGCGGAGTCGATACCACATGACCACGGCGCCGCGGGCGGCCTCGCTACGCTCGATCTCCGGGAGACGCGCCGGCACGGCGATCCGCAGATGGCCGCGGTCGATCGTGACTTCCGCCGAGCGACCGGCGGCCGGCACCGCCAGGATGCGCACGTCGCGGCCCAGGTAGGGCAGCGTCTCACCGCTGACGAACCGCTTCGGCTCAATGGCGTCCGGTTGCGCGTTGGCGTGCCGGAGAATCCACGGCGCTCGCTTGACGACCAGAGCGCGCAGCTCACGATCCGCGATGCCGGCGGGCGCGGCGACCCGAACGCCGTCGCGGTCCACGGTGATCTGCACCGTCTTCCGGCGCCGTTCGCTGCGGCGGACGGCGTACTCGATGGTGGCGTCACCGACGCGCACCTGATGACGACTGGTCACCACCCGTGTCCCCGAGAAATGATCGATCTCCGCGTCCGCCGGATCATGCTGCCACGTGGCGTCCACGCACGACCAGCGCAATCCCCATCATCGCCTGAAAGATCAGCGGATGCGGTATGATCGTCGCCTCACCATGCACGATGCCGGCTACAAGCGGTTGTTCGCGCAGCCGCACACGGTTCAGGACCTGTTGCGCGGCTTCGCCGCCCGCGACTGGAGCGAGGCGCTCGATTTCTCGACCCTCACCCCGGTGCCGGCCAGCTTCGTCAGCCACCGCCTGCGCCAGCGCCACGGCGATCTGGTGTGGCGGGTCCGGTTCCACGATGAATGGCTGTACCTCCTGGTGCTGCTGGAGTTCCAATCCACCATCGAGCCGGCCATGGCAATGCGGATGCTGACCTACACCGGCATGCTGTACGAGAAGCTGATCGACGACGGCGTGCTGCGCGAACATGACAAGCTGCCGCCGGTGTTGCCGATCGTGATCTACAACGGGAGCCAGCCGTGGACGGCGGCCGAGGACGTGGCGGAACTGATCGCGTTCGGCGGGGAGGCGCTGGCGCGGTATCAGCCGTCGCTGCGCTACTATCTGCTTGACCAGGGGCGGCTGGAAGCGGACGATCTGCCGGGTCGCAACCTGGTATCGGCGCTGATCGCGCTGGAGACCAATCGCGCGGATGAGCGGGTGCCGGAGTTGCTGGCGGCGCTGTTCGAGCGGCTGCGGGAGTTGGAGACCCCGGAGTTGACGCAAGTGTACCGGGAATGGGTGAATCAGGTGCTGGTGCCGCGCAAGATGAAAGGCGGGTCTTCAGGCTTTCGTGTGGACGAGGTGGTCACGGCCGACACTGGCGGGGTAGAGGTCAAGACCGCCGAGGTGAAAGTAGATGGCGTTGCGGAACCTCTGCCGGTTGCGAAAGCCGCGCGCTGCGTACTTCAACCTCTGCACCCCCGCGTTGATCGACTCCGCCCGCGCGTTGCTCACCCCCTGCACCACCGCCGTCACGATCCCTTCCAGATGACGCTTGACCATCCGCGCTACCCGCTTGACCGGCTCCAGACGACACCGGATCGCCGACCGGTACCACGCCTGCCACGCCTTGCGCGCCCACCCGCGAGAGCGGTACTTCCACAGCGTCATCGCATGTTCCTTGTAGCCCCAGGCGCGCGCGGTCTGCAGCGCGCTGTCCCGCAAGTCAGCGAACTGCCGCCAACGCTCGGCATCCATGTGCTCGGGGTTGGTCAGCCACGCATAGCGGCTGCCCTTCAGCCGATCATCACCGCTGCCGGCCAGCCGGCGGCTCTCGGCTCGCCGTACCTGGTCAACGGCGTTGCCGAGGTGCCGGGCGACGTGGAACTTGTCGAACGCGATCTTGAGCTCCGCGTCCGGCACGTAGGCGGCGGTCGCGATGATGTACGGCTCCCACATGTCCATGGCGACCGTCTCGACGCCAGCCAACTGCTCAGGATCAAACTGCTGGTAGAACTCCTCCAACACCTCCTTGCGGCGGCCATCGGCCACGTGCACGACGTGCCCGTCCAGATCGTTGATCACCGTCACGTACTCATGGCGCTTCTGAAACGACGTCTCGTCCACGCCGATCCGCGGCGGCAGCTGCGCCGCACGCCGTTGTAAGCCGCGGTGCACCGCGCGCTGCATCACTCCGTCGACCTCGTCCCAGCTGAGCCGCATCTGCTGCGCCACCGCCGCGATCGTGGCGTGCTGCAGCCAGTCGATCACGACCGCCTCGCACAGCGCGGTCAGCCGCGAGCGGCCTTCGCTCCACGGCACCTCGATCTGCTTGACGCCGTGCTGCCGGCACTGAGACCGCGGTACGTCGGCAGCCAGAACGGTGCGGTACTGGCAGGTGTCCAGATGGCGCCACCGCCGTTGACGGCTGTCGTAGCGGCGCGCGGCTTGGCCGCAGTGCGGGCAGGTGAGCGGTCCGCCGTGCTCGACGTGGACCACGATCTCGCCCTGCTGAAGGTTCAGTTCGACGTCGGCCACTCGCCACGGTGCCTCGACGCCCAGAATCCTGCCGTACAGTTCCTTGTCACGCATGGCGCCAGCGTAGCCTTGCTGGCGGTGCCACCGCCACCGTCAGGGCGCCCTACCCACACGAAACCCGGAAGCCCCTGAAAGGCGTGGTGCTGGAATCGTTGCCGGGATCGGAGGAGGTAGGGCCGATGTTGCAGGAGTTGGTAGCCGGGTGGGTCGCGGAAGGCCGCGAGCAGGGCCTGAAGGAAGGCCGCGAGCAGGGCATCGAGCAGGGCATTGAGCAGGGCATCGAGCAGGGCATCGAGCGGGGCATCGAGCGGGGCATCGAGCGGGGCATCGAGCGGGGCATCGAGCGGGGCATCGAGCGGGGCCGTAGCGAAGAACGAAGGCGGCTATGCCGGCAGGCGGCGCTGAAGTTCACGGCGGAAACGGCTCCGCGGTTGTCCGTCCTGCTGGAGCTTCTGACCGATCCGGAGCGCCTGGAACAGGTGGGCGACTGGATCATCGAGTGCGCGACGGAGGAGGATCTGCTTGCCCGCGTGCAGGATGCGATCCCATAACCGGCGCTGAGCTAAGATGAACAGCGAAATCGCCGGCGGTGACGGTAAACGTCCATCAGGCCAGGACGCAGCTCTCGCGCCTCAAGGGTACGCGGGGCACGCGCCGGTTCGGCGCGTTGCGGGATCGGATCGCCGTCGATGACCGCTTCTTCGAACCGCTCCCGGAGAGCGAGCTGGCCCGCTGGGAGTAGTTGGCGAGCTGATCGAAGAAATGGGACCGCACAACCGGCCGTCCTCCTCGTAGAGTTCGATGACCGCGGCAAGAGCATCCTTGGCGTTTTCCAGGACGTCACTCATAGTATCCCACGTTCGACCGGCGACTTCGCGTTCTGCTGGTCCTACGCCGAGATGGCCCCGCTGATCACCGGCCTGGACCCGCCCTACTACGACAACGTGATGTACGCCGAGCTGTCCCAGCGCCCGCCGCCCAGGGGCCGCACCCGATCCGCCGGCGCCGCCAGCTCCGGGTCCACCTCGCCCGCTGCTCCGCCCGCTGCTGTGAGCCGGTCCTTCCTGCCGCTCGCGTGTGGTATAATTCACCATGCACGACGCCGGCTACAAGCGGTTGTTCGCGCAGCCGCACACGGTTCAGGACCTGTTGCGCGGCTTCGCCGCCCGCGGCTGGAGCGACGCGCTCGATTTCTCGACCCTCACCCCGGTGCCGGCCAGCTTCGTCAGCCACCGCCTGCGCCAACGCCACGGCGACCTGGTGTGGCGGGTCCGGTTCCACGATGAATGGCTGTACCTCCTGGTGCTGCTGGAGTTCCAATCCACCATCGAGCCGGCCATGGCAATGCGGATGCTGACCTACACCGGCATGCTGTACGAGAAGCTGATCGACGACGGCGTGCTGCGCGAACATGACAAGCTGCCGCCGGTGTTGCCGATCGTGATCTACAACGGGAGCCAGCCGTGGACGGCGCCGAGGACGTGGCGGAACTGATCGCGTTCGGCGGGGAGGCGCTGGCGCGGTATCAGCCGTCGCTGCGCTACTATCTGCTTGACCAGGGGCGGCTGGGAGCGGACGATCTGCCGGGTCGCAACCTGGTGTCGGCGCTGATCGCGCTGGAGACCAATCGCGCGGATGAGCGGGTGCCGGAGTTGCTGGCGGCGCTGTTCGAGCGGCTGCGGGAGTTGGAGACCCCAGAGTTGACGCAAGTGTACCGGGAATGGGTGAATCAGGTGCTGGTGCCGCGCAAGATGAAAGGCGTGGTGCTGGAATCGTTGCCGGGATCGGAGGAGGTAGGGCCGATGTTGCAGGAGTTGGTAGCCGGGTGGGTCGCGGAAGGCCGCGAGCAGGGCCTGAAGGAAGGCCGCGAGCAGGGCATCGAGCGCGGCATTGAGCGCGGCATTGAGCGCGGCATCGAGCGCGGCATCGAGCAAGGCATCGAGCAGGGCCGTAGCGAAGAACGCAGGCGGCTGTGCCGGCAGGCGGCGCTGAAGTTCACGGCGGAAACGGCTCCGCGGTTGTCCGTCCTGCTGCACCGTCTGACCGATCCGGAAAGCCTGGAACAGGTAGGGGACTGGATCATCGAGTGCGAGACTGAAGAGGAGCTGCTGGCCCGCGTGCAGGACGCGATCTCATAACCGGCGCTGCTTAGATGAACGCGAAATCGCCGGCGGTGACGGTGAACGTCCATCAGGCCAAGACGCAGCTCTCGCGCCTTCTCGCCAGGGCGGAGGCCGGCGAGGAGGTTGTTATCGCTCGTAACGGCGATCCGGTGGCGCGTCTTGTCGGCCTCGAGGGCACGCGCCGGTTCGGCGCGTTGCGGGATCGGATCGTCGTCGATGATCGCTTCTTCGAACCGCTTCCAGAGAGCGAGCTGGCCCGCTGGGAGTCGTCGGCGAGCTGATCGAAGAAATGGGACCGCAGTTGTTCGGCACCCCCGGCCCCGCCGCCGATTGAGACCTGTTGCCGCCCAGGGCGGCTACGTGCTCTGAAATCCTGCCAATCGATTCCCAACTGCCGAACGGCCGCACGGATCGTTCCCGATTTCAGATCGCGTCCACCGTGGTCAGGAATGACCGTGGTTCTCCGGGACGCGGGATTGTACCACTTCCGATGAGAACCACTGCCTCGTCATTGACGCTCGCTGCAACCGAGAATCGCCAACTTTCGGGCGACTTCACGGTACGTCACTGGCCGCTATTACGGTCTCGAACCACACCGGGCCGTTTGCTTCGGTAATCCAGATGCTCCGCGGCAACAACCGGCCGTCCTCCTCGTAGAGTTCGATGACCGCGGCAAGAGCATCCTTGGCGTTTTCCAGGACGTCACTCAGAGTATCCCCCTCGGTTACCAATTCCGGCAGCGCAGGAGAGGTCACGGTATAGCCGCCTTCCGGTTGAGGCGTCATGACCAGCGGTACTTTGTATTCCATCAATCGTCCACACCTTCGCAGGGTAGCAGATATTCGCACCGGACGTAGAGTACGATAGAGTACGCGGGCCAGATGAGATTCGCACTCGCCAGAGCGGACACAGGTTGACGGCCGCCGTCGGCGCGGGAGAATTATGCCGGACACGCGGCTGATCGAGCGGTGGCTGCCGATAGCGGCGCTTGGGATCGAGAAGTATCCGCGAGCGGACGCCGATGACGCCGTTCCCGGCGCCGAACCGGTTGCACGTGTGGTGGGCGCGGCGGCCGCTGGTGGCGTCGCGGGCGGCGGTGCTGGCGTCGCTGCTGCCGGCCGACGCCGACCGGAAGCGGTTCCTGCGCGTGCTCGGCATCCACGGCGACCCGGTGGCGGCGAAGGCGCGGATCGCGCGCGCCAACCGCAGCGGGGAACGGCTGGGCGCCGCGGCTTACGGGTATCCGCGGGCGTTCGGATAACGCCGGACGATGCGGAATGGACCTGGCTGGCGGGCCACGAGCTGGACCGCGCCACGGTGCTCGATCCGACCGCCGGGGGCGGCAGCCTGCCGTTCGAGGCGGCGCGGCTGGGACTTGCAACCCTGGCCAACGACCTGAATCCGGTCGCGGCGCTGATCGAGGAAGCGACCGCGGCATGGCCGGCGCAGCATGGGCTTGCGGTCAAGGCGGCGGTCGAAGCGCTGGGCGCCGAGCAACTGACGCAGCGGCAGGCGGACGCCGACCTGGACCCGGCGACCGCCTTCTTCGTGCTGGCGTGGGACGCCTTCGAGGCGCCGGTGTTCGCCGCCTACGACGAGGCGCTGCGGCTGGCGCGCGCGGTGGGCGTGGACCTGGAGCGGGAGGTGGTGGGCCGGCTGGCGGAGAAGCGCGGCAGCGACCTGCGGCTGTGGGACTCGACGCGGCGCGCCGCCGGAGGGACGCTGGGGCCGGCCGACGGCGCGCGCGGCATGATCGACGCCGTGCACCACGCCGCCAACCTGGCGCGCACCCGCTCGCTCGACGATGCCCGCAAGCTGCTCGACGAGAAGCTGGGGGCGCGGGAGGCGGCGTTCCTGACCGCGCTGGAAGCGGTGCTGGAGGTGCTGCCGGTCAGCAAGAGGTGGACCGGCATCGACCTGCCGGGCGAGGCGGCGGCCGCGGGCAGCGACTTCGAGGCGCTCTACCATCTGGCGCGCCTGGCGTACGGAGACCGGATCGACGAGCCGAAGCAGCTCCGGCTGTGGCAGGAGGACGCCGCCTGACCGTGCTCGGCGCTGACCTCAGGTAACTACGAGGAACGGTCGCACGCCCAGCGACGGCAGGCAGGCGGGGACTCCGGTCACTCCTCCCCTCCTACCTGCACCCGAAGCTGTTGGCCGGCCAGGGTCTGGCGCGCCCAGAACAGGTTCTGGCTCGGATCGTTGCCGCCCGCCGCCAGGTTGGCGGTGCCGGTCGCGTCGGTGCCGCCGGTCGGCGCCGCGGTAAAGGTCACGGTCGGCGCCGTCACGTAGCCGCTCCCCGCGTTGGTGATCCTCACCGACCGGATGCGGTATTCGTAGACCGCGGTGCCGACCGCCGTGGTGGCGCCGCTCGGCGCGGCCGTAAAGGTGACGGTCGGGGCCGAGGTGTAGCCGCTGCCGGGGTTGGTGACCGTCGCCGTCGGGACGGCGTAGGACATCACCGGGGTGGCGGTCGCCCCGCTGCCGCCGCCGCCGGTAAAGGAGACGGTGGGCGCCGAGGTGTAGCCGCTGCCGGCGGTGCCGACCATCACCGAGCCGACCCCGTAGTTCATCACCGCGGTGCCGGTCGCCGCGGTGCCGGTCGACGGCGCCGAAAAGGTCACGGTGGGGGCGGAGGTGTAGCCGCTGCCCTCGTTGGTGACCGTCACCTCGTCTGCCTCGACGAGCACGCTCGCGGTGGCGGTCGCCCCGCTGCCGCCGCCGCCGGTAAGGGATACGGTGGGCGCCGAGGTGTAGCCGCTGCCGCCGTTGGTGACGTCAACTCCGGTGACGGTGCTGCCCAACACCGCCTGGTAGCCGGCGCCGCTGCCGCCGCCGCCGGTAAAGGTGATCGTGGGGGCGGAGGTGTAGCCGCTCCCCGCGTTGGTGATGATGACTCCTCGAATGTTGGGGAACATGTGCGCGATGGCACTGGGGCCGCTGCCGCCGCCGCCGGTAAAGGTGATCGTGGGGGGTGAGGTGTAGCCGCGCCCCCGTTCGGCCCAGGTTGCCACGCCCAACAGGATGCGGTTGAGCCGCCCGTCGGCAAACCTCGTCACGGTGCCGGTTGTCGTGGTGCCGCCGGCCGGCGGCGCCGAGAAGGTCACGGTGGGGAGCGAGGTGTAGCCGATTCCCCGGCTGATGAACGTCGTCGACTGGACGGAGTCGGGTCCCCACGCGACGCCGGTCGCCCTGGTGCCGCCGGACGGCGGCGCCGAGAAGGTCGCGGTCGGGACCGAGGTGTAGCCGCTCCCGTACTGATTGCCGATCCTCGTCACGGAAGCGACGCTGCCGGGCCCGGTCGCGGTGGCGGTCGCCCCGCTGCCGCCGCCGCCGGAGAAGGAGACGGTGGGGGGCGAGGTGTAGCTGCTGCCGGCGCTCCCGACCGTCACCGAAGTGACCCGCCCTCGTATCGTCGCGGTGGCGGCCGCGCCGCTGCCGCCGCCGCCCGAAATGGTGACGGTGGGAGCCGACGTGTAGCCCGATCCCCGGGTATCGAGCGTCACGTCAGCGACCGTGCCGCTGACCGCCGCGGTGCCGGCCGCGTCGGTGCCGCCGGCGGGCGCCGCCGTGAAGGCGACGGTGGGCGCCGAGGTGTAGCCGCTGCCGGCGGTATCCACGTCCACCGAAGCGACGCGGCCGTTGACGTCCGCGGTGGCGGTCGCCGTGGTGCCGCCGGGCGGCGGCGCCGAGAGGGTCACGCCGGGGGGCGAGGTGTAGCCGGCGCCGGCGGTCGTGACGTTCACCGAATCGACGAGGCCGACGCCCGCAACGACGCCGGTGGCGGTGGTGCCGCCCGGCGGCGGCGCCGAAAAGGTCACGCTCGGCGCCGCCTGGTAGCCGCTGCCCCGCTCGGTAAACGTGACCGACTCGACGGTGTCCGGGGCTCCCGACTGATCCGGGGCGGTGAGCACCAGCACGATCGCGCCCGCGCTCACTTCGAAGCCGACCTCCCACTGCGCGCCTGAGATGTCGCCGGCGAAGGTTGGCGCGGCCGCCGTGCTCGTGAACGGCAGCTCGTTGCCGCCGATCGACACGGTCACCGTTTCGCCATCGGCGCCGGTGAGCCCGTCCCAGGCGAACGGCTCGGAGCGGATCGTCAAGGCGCTCGGGTCCGCTGCGGCAGGCAGCGGCAGCGCCGATGACCAGGCATCCTCTCCGAGGGGCCAGCTCTTCGTGGCCGCCGGAGTCGGGGCCGGCGTGGTCGGCGACCCGCCATTGCCGGCGGCGCCGCCTGCTCCGTTTCCGCCCGCGCCGCCGGCGCCCGTACCGCCGGTCGCGCCCGGCCGGGCCGTCTGCTGGCACGCCAGCAGGCCGATGCCGATGACTGCCGCCAGCGCCAGGAGCGCGGCCTTGCCGCTCATCCCCTTCACCCTCGCCGGCCGGAGCTGCCGCGGCCAGCCCGAATCTTTCAGGCTATGGGGGGGGGGGGGGGGGGTAAGCTTGTTGTTGTTACAGCAGGTCACAAGAACTACTCCGAAACTAGACAGACGCCGCCGAGGCGGCCCGGCCAACGCCCGCGAAGATGGCGAATCAGCGGCAACGGCTGGATTCGACGTTCCGCAGGACCCTGCCACGCTTCCAGCAACGCGCATCAGCGGAACGCATTGCTTCTCAGTATCGGCATCGGTCGAATCGGTGTCAACGGCAGGAACGGATGGATGATGGATGGATGGCGTCGATCTTCGCCGAGGAGGAACAGTCGCACGCCAGCGCCGGCAGGCAGGCGGGGACTCCGGTCACTCTTCCCCTCCTACCTGCACCCGAAGCTGCTGGCCGGCCAGGGTCTGGCGCGCCCAGAACAGGTTCTGGCTCGCGTCGTTGCCGCCCGCCGCCAGGATGGCGGTGCCGGTCGCGGTGGTGCCGCCGCTCGGCGCCGCCGTAAAGGTCACCGTCGGGGCGGTCACGTAGCCGCTCCCCCCGTTGGTGACCTCCACGGACTGGATGACGTATTCATAGACCGCGGTGCCGACCGCCGTGGTGCCGCCGCTCGGCGCCGCCGTAAAGGTCACGGTCGGGGCCGAGGTGTAGCCGCTGCCGGGGTTGGTGACCGTCGCCGACGGAACGGCGTAGGCCATCACCGCGCTGGCGGTCGCCCCGCTGCCGCCGCCGCCCGAAAAGGAGACGGTCGGGGCCGAGGTGTAGCCGCTGCCCGCGGTGCCGGGCGTCACCGAGCCGACCCCGTAGTTCATCACCGCGGTGCCGGTCGCCGCGGTGCCGGACGACGGCGTCGAAAAGGTCACGGTGGGGGCCGAGGTGTAGCCGCTCCCCCGGTTGGTGACCGTCACCTCATCTGCCTCGACGAGTACGCTCGCGGTGGCGGTCGCCCCGCTGCCGCCGCCGCCGGTAAGGGAGACGGTGGGCGCCGAGGTGTAGCCGCTGCCGCCGTTGGTGACGTCAACCCCGGTGATGGTGCTGCCCAACACCGCGCGGTAGCCGGCCCCGCTGCCGCCGCCGCCGGTAAAGGTGATCGTAGGGGCGGACGTGTAGCCGCTCCCCGCGTTGGTGATGATGACTCCTCGAATGTTGGGGAACATGTTCGCGGTGGCGGTCGCGCCGCTGCCGCCGCCGCCCGAAATGGTGATCGTGGGGGGCGAGGTGTAGCCGCGTCCCCGTGAGGCCCAGGTTGCCGCGCCCAACAGGATGCGGTCGAACCGCCCGTCGGATAACCTCGTCCCGGTGCCGGTTGTCGTGGTGCCGCCGGCCGGCGCCGCCGAGAAGGTGACGGTCGGGGCGGACGTGTAGCCGCTCCCCGCGTTGGTGACCGTCGTCGACTGGACGGAGTCGGGTCCCCACGCGACGCCGGTCGCCCTGGTGCCGCCGGCCGGCGGCGCCGAGAAGGTCGCGGTCGGGACCGAGGTGTAGCCGCTCCCGTACTGATTGCCGATCCTCGTCACGGAAGCGACGTTGCCGCTGACGTCCGCGGTGGCGGTCGCGCCGCTGCCGCCGCCGCCGGAGAAGGAGACGGTGGGGGGCGAGGTGTAGCTGCTGCCGGCGTTCCCGACCGTCACCGAAGTGACCCTCCCTCTTGTCGTCGCAGTGGCGGCCGCGCCGCTGCCGCCGCCGCCGGAAAAGGAGACCGTGGGCGCCCCCGTATAGCCCGCTCCCCGGGTATCGAGCGTCACCGAATCGACGCTGCCGCTGATCGCCGCGGTGCCGGCCGCGTCGGTGCCGCCGGACGGCGCCGCCGAGAAGGAGACGGTGGGCGCCGACGTGTAGCCGCTGCCGGGGGTATCGACCGTCACCGAGGTGACGCTGCCGCTGACATCCGCGGTGGCAGCCGCGCCGCTGCCGCCACCGCCGGAAAAGGAGACGGTGGGAGGCGAGGTGTAGCCGGCGCCGGCGGTCGTGACGTTCACCGAACCAACGCCGCCGCCGCCGCCGCCCGCTACCGCGGCGATTGCCCGGGTGCCGCCGGCCGGCGGCGCCGACAACGTCACAGTGGGCGCCGCGAGATAGCCGCTGCCCCGCTCGGTAATCGTGACCGACTCGACGGTGTCCGAGGCGCCCGACTGATCCGGGGCGGTGAGCACCAGCACGATCGCGCCCGCGCTCACTTCGGCGTCAATAGTCCACTGCGCGCCGCTGATGTCGGTGGCGAAGGCCGGCGCGGTCGCCGTGCTCGTGAACGGCAGCTCGTTGCCGCCGATCGACACGCTCACCGTTTCGCCCTCGGCGCCGGTGAGCCCGTCCCAGGCGAACGGCTCGGAGCGGATCGTCAAGGCGCTCGGGTCCGCTGCGGCTGGCAGCGGCAGCGCCGACGACCAGGCATCCTCCCCAAGGGCCCAGCTCTTCGTGGCCGGAGTCGGGGCCGCCGCGGTCGGCGCCGGCGTGGTCGGCGACCCGCCGGTGCCGCCTCCTCCTCCGTTTCCGCCGGCACCGCCGCCGCCGGTCGCTGCCGGCCGGGCCGTCTGCTGGCACGCCAGCAGGGCGATGCCGATGACCGCCGCCAGCGCCAGGAGCGCGGCCTTGCCGCTCATCCCTTTGACCTTCGCCGGCGGGAGCTGCCGAGGTCGGCCCGATTCTTTCGGTCTATGGGGGGGGGGGGGGGGGGGGGGGTGCATGCATTTCAGCATCGGCGTCGGTCGAATCGGTGTCAACGCAGGAACGGATGGATGGCGTCGATCTTCGCCGGGACGCGCCGCGTGCTGAAGGCCGACGGGGTGATGACCCTGTGATGTTCACCCACAAGGCGGCCGGCGCCTGGGACGCGCTCACCACCGGGCTGCTGCTGACCTCAGATAGCCGCGGACCGCCGCAAGCGGCGCGGAACGGTGGCGAGTACTGAGACCGCCTGCTACCATGAAGTCCATGACACACGCGCCGCCCAGCCGGGCAGCGGGTCGGGCAAGGATTGGGGTCGGGATGCTCTGGCTGCTGCTCATCCCGTGGGCGCCGGCGCTGGCGCAGCGCGCGGAGCTGCCGCCCGACGATGCCGCAGGAGATGTATGGCGGTTGGTACACGGCGGCGGTGGCTTGACCTCCCCCGGCGGAAAGACCGGACTGAGCCTGGAGAGCGTCGCTGCGAGCGGCGAGCTCTTTGTCGCGGTCGGAGAAGAAGGCACGATCCTGCGCAGCAGCGACGGAAGCAACTGGTCAGCGGCACGTTGCAACCTCGACGCGCGGTTCACCGAAGTGATTTGGGGAGGCGGGCGTTTCGTTGCACTCGGTGACCTTACGATCGCAAGCAGCAACGACGGCGATAGCTGGGAGAGTTCACGCACCCCCCGATATGTCCTCTTGAACGGCGTTGCCTGGGGCGACGATCGCTTCGTCGCGGTAGGTTTCGACGGCGCCATCGTGCAGAGCCGCGACGGCCGGCGTTGGCAGCCGGTACTACAGCGGGCTACGCGCGCCAGCCTGTACGGCATTGCGTGGGGAGGCGGCCGCTTCGTAGCGGTCGGGAGCGATGGCGTAATCCTGTACAGCGCTGACGGCGAACACTGGCAGACGGCACGAGACGGCGGCACCTCGACGCTCTACGACGTCGTCTATAATGGCGAGCGCTTCGTGGCGGTTGGCACCGGTATCATCCTGCGCAGCGGCGATGGCGAACGCTGGGACCTGAGCCGCAGTGATCTCCCGCACCCGGAGCCGCTGAACGACGTGGTTTGGAGCGGCGAACGCTTCGTGGCGGTCGGCGACAGTATCCTGCATAGCAGCGACGGCGACCGCTGGGAAACGGCGACGGTGGAGGTCGAGGGGGAGACCATCGAAACGGCCGGCTGGGTATGGTCGGCAGGTAGTTGGCGGATGTCCGATGACTGGGACTATCGTCTTGACGGCATCGCCTGGAACGGCGCCGGCTTCGTAGCCGTCGGCCAGGGCGGCGCGATCCTGGTCAGCGGCGACGGTCTCCATTGGGAGCAGGCAAGCGATTCCCGCGCTCTCCTGCCCGAACTCCTCGGCGTCGCCTGGGGCGGCGAGCGGTTCGTGGCGGTCGCAGGCTGGCCGGACTCGATAGTGCTGCATAGCGCCGATGGGCAGCGTTGGCAGCACGCCAGCGTCGGCTCTGACTCTGACGCTAACCGGTACGGCTCTAACCGGTACGGCCGGCGCGGCCTTAACGACGTCGTCTGGGCCGGCGACCGTTTCGTAGCCGTTGGCGCCACGATCGCCTCCAGCGCGGATGGTGACCGCTGGCAGGAGCTTCTGCTTCCTTTGGAGGGAACCCTCAACGCCGTTGCCTGGAACGGCCAGGACCTGGTCGCCGTTGGCGACGGGGGAACGATCATTCGCCGCCGCTACGGCGACCGCTGGCCGACGGTCGTCGACAGCGGCACTTCGGAGCCTTTGAACGACGTGGTCTGGGGTGGCGAGCGCTTTGTAGCGGTCGGTAATCGCGGAGTGATCGTGCACAGCGACGACGGCGATCACTGGCGGCCGGCCAGCCGGCCCGCGGTGCCGGTTCGGATCGCGCAACCGGACGAACCTGAAGGGGTAACCTACTATGGCTTCCGCGGCGTTGCCTGGAACGGTGAACGCTTCGTCGCCGTGGGATGGGGCGGGGGCGGCAACCGCGTCGGCACGGTCGTGCACAGCATGGACGGCGACCGCTGGGAGCTGGCGGCTGACCACGACTTTCTGACGGCTGAGCATTTCGAAGCGGTCGCCTGGAACGGCCGGCGCTTCGTGGCGGTGAGCTCCTTTGACGGCACCACCATGTACAGCGCCGACGGCGACCGCTGGGAGACGGCCTCCGAGAGCGCCACCTTCGATGCGCTGCGCGACGTTGCCTGGGGCAACGGGCGCTTCGTGGCGGTCGGGTGGAACGGGACCATCGTCGTCAGCCCATGACGCCGCCTGACCGTGCTCGCCGACCACCACGTTCCGGTTGGCCGGGCGATCGGGTAGACTGAGGCGGTTCGGTACCGCGGCTCGATACCGGCTGATCGCCGGAGCGGGGAGCGGGAACGACGTGAGCGAGGAGTCCCTATGTCAGACGCAGCCCTCCTGGAGGAACTGAGGAGGATCGACACCCCTACGGTGACCAACGTGGTGGCCACCTACCCCGGCAACCCCTTGTGCCTGGAGCTGTACCATCCGTGGGAGGCGAACTGGTACACCGACAACCGGCTGTCATGCTGGTACCCGGAGTTGGGGCCGGTCGCCGGGTATGCGGTGACCTGCGTGTACGGGATCGCCGATCCTGCCTATGCGGCGCTGACCCTGATGGACGTCCTGGAAGCGACCGACCGTCTCGGCCGGCCGTCGATCTTCTGCTTCGAGCAGCGCTTCCCGCCGGCGCTGGCCGACAAGGTCGGACTGGCTGGCGGCAACATGACCTCCGCCCTGCGCGCGTGCGGCGCGGTCGGCGCGGTCTCCAACGGCCCCTCCCGCGACATCCACGAGATCCGTCCCATGCGGTTCCAGTACCTCACCCGCGGCGTCTGCGCCGGTCACGGCCCGCAGGCGCTCCACGCGCTGCAGGTACCGGTCCGCCTGTCCGGCATGGACGTGGCGCCCGGCGAGATCGTCCACATGGATGAGAACGGCGCGGTGAAGTTTCCGGCCTCCCGTCTGGAAGAGGTGGTCACCAACGCCAAGCTCCTGCTGGAGGAGGAAGAGGACCGGGTCGGCCGCCTGCTGCAGGCGAGCGGCGTGGAGGAGGTGCGGGCCATCATGGGCGGCCATCAGTACGCGAAGCGCTAGCGCATACGCCGCACGGCCGCCATTCGCCACCTCGTCGCCGCTTGCGGTATCATCGGCCCGATGGCAAGGAGTTGACCATGCTGACACAGGCGCAGATCGACGAGTACCATGAACGCGGCTTCATCGCGGTGGGAGAGGTCCTGCCGGACGAACAGGTGGCCGAGCTGCAGGCCGTCACCGACGACTTCGTCGAGCGGTCACGGACCGTCACCGAGCATTCCGACGTCTTCGACCTGGAGCCGGACCATACCCCGGACGCTCCCAAGCTGCGCCGCCTCAAGGAACCGCACCTGGTGCACGACGCGTACGACCGGGTCCTGCGCGACGACGGGATCGTCGAGATGGCAAGCCAACTGCTCGGCACCTACGCGGTGCGCACGCACGGCACCAAGCTCAACATGAAGTCGGGCGAGTTCGGCAGCCCCGTGCACTGGCATCAGGACTGGGCGTTCTATCCGCACACCAACGACGACGTGCTGGCGGTCGGGGTCGCCATCGACGACATGACGCAGGAGAACGGCTGCCTGCTGGCGATTCCGGGATCGCATCGCGGCCCGGTCCTCGATCACAACCAGGACGGCGCCTTCGTCGGCGCGGTCACCGATCTCTCGTTCGACCCCGACGACGCGGAACCGATCGAGATCGCCGCCGGCGGAATCTCCATCCATCACGTGCGCACGCTGCACGGCTCGCTGAACAACACCTCGGAGGCGTCGCGCCGCCTGCTCCTGCTGATGTACTGCGCGGGCGACGCCTACCCGATCTGGATCGCCGGAGGGCAGATGGACTGGGACCAGTACCGCGCCACCTTCGTACGCGGCGAGGCTTCCAACGAGGTGCGCATGGCCTCCGCGCCGGTGCGCCTGCCGCAGCCGCCGCCGATCCGGTCGGGCTCGATCTACGAGATCCAGCGCGAGATGAAGGGGACGACCTTCAGGTAGCCGACTTCAGGTAGCCGCGGGAGCGGCCACCCCGGCGCGCAGCGCGGACTGCGCGACCGCCAGGCGGGCGATCGGCACCCGGTACGGCGAGCACGACACGTAGTTCATGCCCTGCCGGAGGCAGAAGTCGATCGAGGCCGGATCGCCGCCGTGCTCGCCGCAGATGCCTACCTTGAGTTCCGGTTTGGCGCTGCGGCCGCGCTCCACGCCGATGCGCACCAGCGCGCCGACGCCGTCGGCGTCCATCACCTGGAACGGGTCCTGCTCCAGGACGCCCGACTCGACGTACTCCGGCAGGAACACCCCCGCGTCGTCGCGGCTGTAGCCAAAGGTGAGCTGCGTGAGGTCATTGGTCCCGAACGAAAAGAAGTCGGCATGCCGGGCGACCCGCTCCGCGGTGAGCGCCGCGCGTGGAATCTCGATCATGGTGCCGATCTGGTAGCGCACGCGCCGGCCGGAGCGTGACACCACCCGCTGCGCCACCGCCTCGGCGTTCTGGCGCAGGCGGCGCAGCTCTTCCTCCGTGCCGACCAGCGGAATCATGATCTCCGGCAGTACCTTGACGCCGTCGTCCGCCTCCGCGCACGCCGCCTCCATGATCGCCTGCACCTGCATGTCGTAGATCTCCGGGTAGGTGATGCCAAGCCGGCAGCCGCGGTGGCCGAGCATGGGGTTCTGTTCGTGCAGGCTGCGTATGCGCTCCTGCAACCGGCCGAGCGGCACGCCGGTGGTCTGCGACAGCCGCTCCATGTCGGGCCCGGTGCGGGGCACGAATTCATGCAGCGGCGGGTCGAGCAGGCGGACCGTCACCGGAAAGCCGGACATGGCGCGAAAGATGCCGCGGAAGTCCTCCCGCTGCAGCGGCAGCAGGCGCTTGAGCGCCTGCTGCCGCGCCGCGGCGTCCTCCGCCACGATCATCTCCTGGAAGATCGCCAGCTTGCCCTCGTCGAAGAACATGTGCTCGGTACGGCACAGGCCGATGCCTTCGGCGCCGAACTCGCGGGCGGTCCGGGCATCGCGCGGCAGATCGGCGTTGGTGCGCACGCCGAAGCCGCGCGGCTGGCCGGCGCGCTGCACACGCTTGCGCACCGCGTCGGTCCAGGCCAGGAAGCGCGCCAGCGGACCGGAGATCGACGGCTCGGTGAGCGGCGCCTCGCCCAGGAAGACCTCGCCGGTGGAGCCGTCGATCGTCATCCAGTCGCCCTCGCCGATCCGCACCGAACCGACGCTGGCGGTCTTGGCGGTGATGGCGAGCTCCTTGCAGCCCGCCACGCACGGCGTTCCCATGCCGCGCGCCACCACCGCGGCGTGCGAGGTCATGCCCCCGGTCGAGGTGAGGATGCCCTGGGCGGCGTCCATCCCGCCGATGTCCTCCGGAGAGGTCTCACGCCGCACCAGCAGCGTGCGCTCCCCGCGGGCGGTCCACTCCTCAGCGTCGGCCGCGGTGAACACCGCGCGCCCGGTGGCCGCGCCGGGAGAGGCGTTGAGCCCGGTAGCGATCGGCTCGCCCAGCGCCGCGCGCCGCTGCGGATCGATGCCGGGGTGCAGGAGCTGGTCGACGTGCTGCGGCTCGACCCGCTGCACCGCCTCCTCGCGGGTGATCAGCCCTTCGCGCACCATGTCGACGGCGATCTTCACGGCGGCCGCCCCGGTGCGCTTGCCGGACCGGGTCTGCAGCAGGTAGAGGTCGCCGTGCTGGATCGTGAACTCCATGTCCTGCATGTCGCGGTAGTGGCGCTCCAGCCGCGCGCGCACCTGCTCCAACTGCCGGTAAGCCCGGAGGTCGCGCCGCCGCAGCGCGGCCAGCGGTTCGGGCGTGCGGATGCCGGCCACCACGTCCTCGCCCTGGGCGTTCTGCAGGTATTCGCCGTAGAAGACCTTGGCGCCGGTCGACGGATCGCGCGTGAAGCACACGCCGGTCCCGGAAGCGTCGCCGGAGTTGCCGAACACCATCGACTGCACGTTGACGGCGGTGCCGAGCAGCCCCCGGATGTCGTTCAACTGGCGGTAGCGGATGGCGCGGTCGTTGTTCCAGGAGCCGAACACCGCGTCGATCGCCCCCCAGAGCTGATCGAGCGGCTTCTGCGGGAACGCGGCGCCGGTGTGCCGGGAGTATATCTCCTGGTAGGAGGCGATCACCCGGTCGAGATCGGCCTCGTCCAGTTCGGTGTCCTCGGTCACGCCGCGGCTCCGCTTGGCCTCTTCGAGCGCCTGCTCGAAGGCGCCGTGCGGCACCTCCATGACGACGTCGCCGTACATCTGGATGAAGCGCCGGTAGGCGTCCTTGGCGAAGCGGGGATTGCCCGACTGGTCGGCCAGTCCCTGCACGGCGTCGTCGTTGAGCCCCAGATTGAGCACCGTGTCCATCATGCCCGGCATCGACTGCGCCGCCCCGGAGCGGACGCTCACCAGCAGCGGATCGCGGGAACCGCCGAGCGTGCGGCCCATCAGCTTCTCCAGCCGCTGCAGGTGCTGCGCGACCTCCCGCTTGAGCCCCGCCGGGTAGCGGCGCCGATTCCGGTAGAACGCCGCGCACACCTCGGTGGAAAGGGTGAACCCCGGCGGGACCGGGATTCCCAGGCTGGTCATCTCGGCCAGATTGGCGCCCTTGCCGCCGAGCAACTCCTTCATGTCGGCGCGCCCCTCGGCCGAACCGTCCCCGAAGAAGTAGACGTACTTGCTCTTGTCCTGTGCCATGCGTGCCCTCCCGTCCTGTGACCGTCCTGGCCCGTAGGAGAAAGGCCAAGCCGCACGCTGTCAATGCCCAAGGGCCGGCCAACGGCGCCGCCGGCGCCGGGACACCGGTTTCCGGTCCAAGGGGAGGGGATGGGCCGGGTGGGCCGGTGGGGCCGGCGCCCGCGGCGTTCTGCTATACGTACGCCTCCAGGTACTGCGCCCGCGACGGGTGGCGCAGCCGGCGCAGCGCCTTCTTCTCGATCTGGCGGATGCGTTCCTTGGTCAGATGGTAGCGCAGCCCGATCTCCTTCAGGGAGAGCGGACGGCGCCCCTCAAGCCCGAACCGATGCTTGATGATGTCCGCCTCGCGGCTGGTGAGCGAGCGGAGCACGGTGGCGATGTCCTCGCGGAGCGACCGCATCAGGGCGCTTTCGTCCGACGCCTCTCCCTTCCGGTCCTCCACGAACTCCGACCGGTTGGCCGATTCGGAATCGGCGTACATCGGCGCGTCGAGCGAGACCAGCTCGCGGGAGATCAAGGTCAGCTCCTCGACCAACTCCGGCTTGAGCTGCAGCCGTTGGGCGACCTGCCCGGCGGTGCCCTCCTTGCCGGTCTCGCTCTGCAACTCCTTGCGCGCACGGTCGATCTGCACCAACTCGTTGGCGCGGTTCAGCGGCAGGCGGATCAGCCGGGACTGCTCGCACACCGCCTTCAGGATCGCCTGCTTGATCCACCACACGGCGTACGAAATGAAATGGTAGCCCTTCTCCACGTCAAAGCGTTCGATGGCGTGCAGCAGCCCGATGTTCCCTTCGCTGATCAGGTCCAGAAGCGGCAGCCCCTGATTCTGATACCGTTTGGCGACGTTGACCACGAACCGGAGGTTGGCGCGCGCCAGATCCTCCTTGGCGCCGGTGTCGCCGGCCGCCGCCTTGCGGGCCAAGCGCTCCTCCTGTTCCCTGGTGAGCAGCGGAATGCGGTTGATCTCGCGCAGGTACCGCGCGAGTACGCTGTCGTCGCTGGATGTTTCCCTTGCCATAGCTTCTTCTTCCTTCTTGCAAAGACAGGTAGCAAGATGCGTGCCACCTTGGAGACGCCGGGCCATAGCCGGTATCTCTTTACGGTTGCTGTACTTTAGTCGTGATCGCCGGCGCTGTGGCGCCATGGCAGTGGGTCACAATGACCCGGACGCCCCATTATCGGCATCAATCCGGGTCAGATTTACCCGACTCGGCGCCGCGCGCTCCGAATCTCGTTCGGTCTTGACGCCCCCGCCGGCCGGCCGTATATTCAGCGACAATCAAACAAAGCGTCAAACGGCTTCGGCCGACGCTACACTCTCATCCAAACAGCGAGGAAGCTCAATGAAGATTCAGCCCATCGGCGACAGAATTCTGGTCTCGACTGTCGACGCGGAGACGCAGACCGCGGGCGGTATCTACATTCCCCAGACCGCCCAGGAGAAGACCCAGGAAGGGGTCGTGCTGGCGATCGGCGACGACGACGAGATCAAGGTCAAGGTGGACGACAAGATCATCTACGACAAGTACGCGGGGACCACGATCAAGGTGGAGGGTGAGGAGCAACTCATCATCAAAGCCGCCGACGTGCTGGCGGTCGTCGCCTAGCGCGCGCCTTGCGCACGCACCGGCCCGCTCCCTGCGGGGGAGCGGGCTTTTTCATGCTGCCGGCCGCCGCCGTTGCCCCCCGGCGCGGGCGCGGATAGGATCGCCGCCGGAGTGGACGCGTTCTTCGCCCGCGTCGAGCGGGTCATCAAGACACTGCTCAAGCCCGACGCCGAGCCGGACCGGCGGCGGACCGACCGGTTCTATTCGGAGGCGTGGGAGGAGCTCGAGGAGTACCTGCGCACCGGGGAGTCGCGTGACCGGTCCGCGGACTCCGGGTCCGCCGGCGGAGCTGCCGGGGCCGACGCGAGTTCGACCGCGGCGGCGCAGGACTATCGCAACCTGGAACTGGAGCCGGGAGCCGACTTCGAGACCGTCAAGCGGGCGTACCGGCGCCTCATGCGCACCTACCATCCCGACCGGTACGCGGACGATCCCGAACGGCAGCGGGTCGCCACCGAGATCTCCGCAAAGCTCAACGCCTCCTTCAACCGTATCCGCGCGGCATCCCGCGCCTCGTAGCCGCCGGGCTGAGGGCGGCCGGGCTGCGGGCGGTCTGGGTCGGCGGGCGTCAGCCGGGCTGCGGGCCGGCGTCGATCGCGTACTCCGCCAGCTTGCGGTGCAGGGTCTTGCGGCCGATGCCCAGCACCTCGGCGGTCCTGGTCTTGTTGCCCTTGCAGGCGGCGAGCGTGTACCGGATCATCTCCTTTTCCGCCTCCTCCAGGGTGTTGCCGACCGGCAGGCGCACGTAGGCGCTGCCCGATTCCTCGCGGATGTGCGGCGGCAGGTCGGCGGCGGTGATCATCGATCCGCGCGCCATCACCACCGCGCTCTCGATGCCATTGCGCAGCTCGCGCACGTTGCCCGGCCATTCGTAATCCCAGAGACGCTGGCTGGCCTCGGTGTCGAAGCCGTCGATCCGCTTGCCGTTCTCCTCGGCCAGCGCCTTGAGCGCGGCAGCGGCCAGCACCGGTATGTCCTCGCGGCGCTCGCGCAGCGGCGGCACGCGGATGTTCACGACGTTCAAGCGATAGAACAGGTCGTCCCGGAACCGCCCTGCGGCGGTCTCCGCCGGCAGATCGCGATTGGTCGCGGCGACCACGCGCACGTCGACCTCGATCCGTTCCTCGCCGCCGACCCGCTCGAACGCGCGGTCCTGCAGGACGCGCAGCAGCTTGATCTGCACGCTGGAACTGATCTCGCCGATCTCGTCCAGAAAGATGGTGCCGGTGTGGGCCAGCTCGAACCGCCCGCGTTTGCGGACGGCCGCGCCGGTGAAGGCGCCCTTCTCGTGCCCGAACAGCTCGCTTTCCAGCAGCGTCTCCGCCAACGCCGCGCAGTGCACCTTGACCAATGGCTGCTCGGCGCGCGGCGAGAGCCGGTGGATCGATTCGGCCACCAGCTCCTTGCCGGCGCCGCTTTCGCCGGTGATCAGCACCGTGGCGCGGGTCGGCGCCACCTGCTCGACCATTTCCAACACCCGACGCATGGCGGGGCTGTTGCCCAGCAGGCCGCGCGACGGCTGCTGCCGCTCCAGCTCGCGGCGCAGCTCGCGGTTGGAGAGGGTCAGCTTCCGTTCGGCCAGGGCGCGCCGGACCAGCAGGCCCAGCCGGTCCAGGTTGACCGGTTTCTCCAGAAAGTCGTAGGCGCCATCGCGCATCGCCTGCACCGCGACCTCGACCGTGGCGTGGCCGGTCAGGATGATCACCCCCACCGACGGGTGCTGCTTGACCGCCTGCTTCAGGAGCTGGTCGCCGGACATGCGCGGCATGCGCAGATCGGCGATGACCAGGTCGACCTCCTCGGCGGCCATCACGTTGAGCGCCTCGCGGCCGTCCGCGGCCGTCACGACCGCGTGGCCGTCGAGCTCCAACGCCCGGCGCAGCCCCTCGCGGATGTTCCGTTCGTCATCGACGACCAGGATCGTCGCCTTCATCCCGCTACCGCCTGATATTCGAGCATACGCCGCGCGCGGGGGGAGACCGGAATGCTGACGCGCAAGGTGGTTCCGACCCCCGGCTTGGAAGAGACTTCGACATCGCCGGCGTGCTCCTTGATGATCTTGTAGGTGAGCGTCAGGCCGAGCCCGGAACCGAAGTCCCGAGTCGTGAAGTACGGCTCGAATATCTTGTCGGCGATGTCGTCGGGTATGCCGGTGCCGGTATCCCGCACGGTGATGCGGATGCGCTCGCCCTCCAGGACGGTGCCGACCGCCAGCGTGCCGCCCGCTGCCATCGCTGCCTGGGCGTTCTTGACGATGTTCAGCAGCGCCTCGCGCAGCAGGCGTTCGTCGATCTGTGCCGGCGGCAGCCGCGCCGCCAGCTTCTCGACCACCTCGATGCCGCTCGCGCTCAGCTCCGGGCGCAGGAACGCCAGCAGGGGGCGCAGCACGTCATTGATGTCGCCCTCGCGCAGCTCCGAGTTCATCGGCCGCACCGCGAACAGAAAGTCGACCACGATCTTGTTGAGCCGCTGAATCTCCGCCGTCATCGTGCGCAGGCTCTCGTCGATCTCGGCCGCCACCGTCTCGCTGCCGCGCAGGGCGCGCTGGATGAGCTGCAGATGGATGCTCATCGAGGTGAGAGGGTTGCGTATCTCGTGCGCGACGCCGGCGGCGAGCGTGGTCATGGACGCCAGGCTCTCCGCCCGGCGCAGCCGCGCCTCCTCCGAGCGGCGCTCGGTGATGTCGTCCACGTGCACCAGGCTGCCCTCGATATGCCGATCGCGCACCAGCGGCACGATGGTGATCTCCAGCGTCGCGGCATGCGCCCCCTCCAGGGTGAACTCGCCGTCCAGAACCCGGTCGGAACCGATGAGCGTGTCACGCAGGAACGCGGCCACCTGTTCGTCGTCGATCACCTGCCAGACCGGGCGGCCGGTCAGCTCGTCGGCCGCGAACGGCAGCAGACGCTCGGCAGCCTTGTTGACCAGGCGGACGCCGTGCGCTTCGTCCAGGACGATGATGCCGTCGGTCATCGACTCCAGCACCATGGCCAACAGATCGTTTTCCGCCGCCAGACCGCGCAGCAGCGTGCCGGCCTGCATCGGGTCGATGCGATCGAGCCGTTCGATCGCCTTCTGATAGAACCGGCTCACCAGCGTCTCATCGGCGGCTCGCCGCCGGCGGCCATGCTGCGCGCGATGTCGGTGATGGTCGCCTCCGCGCTCATGTTCATGGTCTTCACCCTCCATGCAGCGTCGTCGAGAAAGCGGTACCAGCGCTCGATGCGCTGCACCCCGACGGCGCGCCCGGGAGACCTGAGCAGGGTTCGCAGGTGCTCGGAGCATGCATGCAGGAACGCGAACCCCGCGTCGCGGTCGGCCGCCGGTACGGAGCCGGCGTCATCCGGGCCGCCGCCCGCCAGCACGGTAGCGCAGAACCGCGCCGCCGCGTGCCGCAGATCGTCGGCGCCAGCGCCGGCGCCGGCGCTGGCGGCGGACCGGCCGGCGGACGCGGCGGCCGCCTCCCGGCCGGTGATCTGGCCGGTGAGGTAGTCGGCTACCGTGACTGCGGCGGCCTGCGGGTCGCCGAACACCTCGGCGATCACGCGGCGCTGATCGGCCGGACTCCGCTCGCCGAACCGATAGCGGGCCAGACGCGACAGCAGGGTCGGGATGAGCGCCTGCGACGAGGGCGCGGTAAAGATGAAGTGGGTGCGCCGGGGCGGCTCTTCGACCGTGCGCAGCAGCGCGTTGGATGCCGGCTCCGGCAGCCAGCGCCGCACCTCCACGATGATCACCTTGACGCCGGGGGTCGCCACCCGCGCCCAGGTCTCGACGGCGCGCACCGCGTTCACCGATACCGCCTCCAGGTTCGCGGCGCGCGCCAGCTCGGCCGCGGCAGCCGCCGCGCCGGCGGTGCGCGACCGTTCCAGCCGCTCCTCCAGGTCGGCCACGCGGGACCGCAGCCGCCGCCGTCGAGGTTCGGACCCGGTCCAGAGCAGGTCGTCGAATCGGCGGGTCAGGGTACGCACCGAGCGCACGAACAGCTCGCGGGACGCCGGCGTGTCGGACCGACGGAGCGCTGCCGACGCGGCGGCGATCCCGGCAGCGAAGTCGCGGCCGCCCAGCAGCAACACGTGCGGGTCCAGCAGCGCCCGGTGGCTGCCGCACGAAGCGCAACGGCAGTCCGACGGCGCGCCGACCTTGCAGTTCAGCGCGCGGGCCAGCTCCAGGGCGGCGGACAGCTTGCCGGCCGCCGGCGGCCCCTCGAAGAGGACGGCCGGCGCGAGCGACCCCTCCCGCACCGCCTCGCGCAGGCGCGTGGCGGTGACGGCGTGGCCGATGAGGTCGTCAAACATCGACCGGGCTCCCGGCGGCAGGCGGGCCGATCCCCAGGTACTGCTCGGCCATCTGCGCGGCCACGCTCGCGTCCAGGACCGCGGCGACCTCGAACCACGGCTGGGCGTGCAGGCCGGCGATCATGACGGCGCCGATGACCGCCCCTTCGACGACGCCGAGCGCCAACCCGAAGACGTGATCGAGCTGCTGCAGGCGCAGGGTGCGCGACAGGCCCCGCATGACGTGCTCCACCAGCTTGAACGCCAAGTAGGTCGCCAGGAAGAGCGCCAGGAAGGCGATGATCCGGTTCCAGAACGAGTCGCTGCCGACGGCGGCGTCGACGTAGGCGCTTGCCGGCACCACCAGCACGGCGGCCACGGCGATACCGGCGACGATCGCGGCAACGCCGAACGCCTCCGCCACGAAGCCGCGGATGCCGGCGCGCACCGTCAGGATCAGGGCGATCAGGATGATCACCACGTCGAGGGCGCCGAGCTGCTCCAGCACCACGGCCACGCGATCCACGATTCCCGGCACCCGGTCGAGCAGACCTTCCGAGAATTCCGTCATTCCGTCACCGCCATCCCAAACACCTTGGTCATCCCGTCATTCCAGCCGTCCCGCGCGCAACGTGTGCCGCACCGCTTCGCCGGTGGCGTGGGGGCGATCCAGGGACCGGACCGCCGCGGCCATCCGCGCGCGGAGCCGATCGTCGGTCAACGTTCTTGCGCAGCGCAACAGCCGGGCTCCGGTCTGCGCTCCCGGCGGCAGCACCAGCGCAGCGCCGGCGGCGGCTACCAGGCGAGCGTTGACGAGCTGCTCGCCGCGGCTGGTGGTGCGCGGCAGCGGCACCAGCACGGCGGCGGTGCCGGTCGCGGCGAACTCCGCCAGGGTGGTCGCGCCGGCCCGGCTCACCGCCAGGTCCGCCGCTGCCAGCAGGTCGGGGAACTCGTCGTCGAAGTAGGCCCGCGCCCGATAGCGCCGCTCGTCGACGGCTTGCGCGCCGCGGTGGCTGCCGGTCTGGTGGACCACCATCCAGTCACGGGTCAGTCCGGCCTTGGCTTCGCGCACCATGCGATTCAGCGTTTCGGCTCCCAGGCTGCCCCCCAGTACCAGCATGACCCGCGTCCCGTCCCCGGCGCCCAGCATCGCCCGCCCGCGGCGCCGGTCCCCGGCGCGCAGCGTCGCCCGCACGGGCAGACCGGTGAGCCGGGCGCGCGCCGGCAGCGGCAGTCCGGCCGCCGCCGCCGGCCAGGAAAGCAGCACCCGCCGGGCGACCAGCGAGATGATCCTGGTCGCCAGACCGGCGGTGCTGTCCGACTCATGCGTGACGACCGGAATGCCGAGCAGCGCTGCTGCCGCCGCCGGCGGCACGCTGGCGAAGCCGCCTTTGGCGAACAGGACGCAGGCACCTTCACGGCGCAGGATGCGCGCCGCCGCCAGCACGCCCGCCCCGGTACGGCCGATGTCGGTGATGTTGCGCATCGAGGCATATCGTCGCAACTTACCGGCAGGAACTGCATGGAACTCGATGCCGGCCGCGCGCACCAGCCGAGTCTCCAGAGCGCCGCGGGTGCCGATCCAGAAGACGCGCAGACCGCGCTCCCGCAGCACGCGCGCCACCTCCAGGCCGGGATAGACGTGGCCGGCCGTGCCGCCGCCGGCCAGCGCTACCGCGGCGCGCACCGCCGACCCCCGCGCCGCCGCGCGCCATACGCGCTGCAGGCGGCGGCGCCGTTCCTGCTCCTGGCGGTCCTCCTCCTGCCGGCCGTGATCGGGGCGGAGGCGACGCCGGCATGCCGGCCGTCCGGGCGCGCGGCCGGCGACGGACGCGAGCTCCCGGCCGTACAGCGCGTGGCCGACGGCCTGGCCTGCATGCCGGCCGACACCGCGCTCGGACGGGAGGTGCACGAACGGTTCTCCGCCCTGATGCCGAGCCATGCGTTCGAGACCCGCGGCGAGATCCGGCTGCACGGCGCCGCCACCGCCGACCTGTACGGCGCATTGCACGCGATCAGCACCCTGGAGGGTATCCGATACTTCTCGGTCTGGCACGGGGATGAGCGCGTCCTGTTCAACACCGCGCACGCCATCGACGGCAGCGGCGCCGCCATCGCGGACCCGACTCCGTCGCCCGACGGCCATGACGTCGCATACGCGCTCGTGGACGACGCCCGGTTCGGCAGCACGCCGTTCCGGCTCGAGTACCGCACCGCGGACGACGCCATCCTGCTCATCGTCAGCAACCTGCTCGACCTCAGCCTGCTGGTCTTTCCGCTGATCGATCCCGGACGGTTGCTGATCGCGCTGTTGATCACCCCCGGCGGCCGGTCCGCGGCCGCAACGGCCGACCCCGGCGATCCCGTTGCCGGCGATCCCGTTGCCGGCGATCCCGTTGCCGGCGATCCTGCTGCCGGCGATCCCGCTGCCGGCGATCCTGCTGCCGGCGATCCTGCTGCCGGCGATCCCGCTGCCGGCGATCCTGCCGCTGGCGTCGAGCCGCTGGCGCTGTACGGACTGGTGGCCGCGCAGGCGCCGGAGGTGCCGTTCCTGGAGGACCTGGTGGAAGCCTCGCTGCGCAACCGACTGGCGGCCATGGCGGACTGGATCCGCGCGCGCGCCGCCGTGGTCGCCGGGCAGTAGCGCGACACCGGCTCAGAGGCCCGCGCCGGCAGCTCCGGCGCCGCGCAGAGCCAACTGCGAGATGCCGATCAGCGACCCGAGCAGCGCTCCGAACAGGTTGATCCACTTCAGATGGCGGGCGATCACGGTCAGCAGGATACGCTCCACGTCACGCACCTCCAGGCGGTCGATGCGGTCGATCACGAGCCGCTCCACGTCGAGCGCGGCCACCATGGCCGGGACCTGCTGCACGAGCACCCGCTCGGCCCGGTCGGCGACCGCGCCGTCCAGCGCGGCCTTGGCGCGGTCGTCGACGGCGAGCAGCTCCGCAAGGGTAAGGTCGCCCGACTCGGCCAGCCGATCGATGGCGGCGGCCACCTGCGATGCCACCGACCGCGCCGTCCGTTCGTCAGAGAGATAGCGCAGCAGCCGCTGCGAGACCTCGTCGACCGTGTCGCTCACCGACACGCCCAGGTAGCGCGCGGCAAGCTCCGCGACCGGCGTCTCGCCGTGCTCCTCCAGGAACCGCCGCACCACGGTGTCGACCATCACGGTGAGCGGCCCCGCCGCCAGGGGGCCCCAGAGATCGGCGACGCGTTGCTCGGTCGAATCGGGCAACAGGTCCGCCAGCGGCCGTTCGCGGGCTGCGTCGAGCCACTCGCGCAGCGCTTCCTGCATACGCTCGACCACCTCCGGGTCGCCGGCGGTCTCCTCCAGTTGGCGCAACCCGTCATCGACGATCTCCGGCATGCGTTCGCGCAGCGTGCGGTCGTACTGGGCCGCGCCGACGAACAGCTTCTGCATCGGATTGAGCCGGTCGAGCGCGTTGCGCAGCAGGAGCTGCCCGCGCACCTCCAGCTCCCCGCGCAGGGCGGGCCGCCGCAGCCAGCCGATCAGCTCGCGCATCAGCGGCGGCACGACCGCCGGCAGCAGGCCGGCGATGCGCTCGGCCACGGCCGGCGACAGCAGGTCGCCCAGCGACGCCCCCGGCCGCGCGGCGGCGTCGTTGACCGCGCGGCCGATCCGTCGCCCCACCTCGGCATCGGACAGCCGGGGCATGAGGCGCCGGACGAAGGCCGACAGCGTGAGATCTTCGGCCACCTCACCCAGCGTGCGGCTGCCGGCGGCCTCCACCGCGCGGCCGACCAGTCCCCGCAGCGCGTAGATGAAGCCGTGCGAGCCGAACAGCCGGCGCAGCAGCGCGGCCACCCCGCGCTCGATCTGCGGCCGCGCGTCCTGAACCACGCTCGCCAGCTTTCGTACCGGCGTACCGAGCAGCTCATCGGTGAGCGACGCGAGCCGCTCGCGCAGGACCGCGGCGAAGTCGGGACGCTGCAGATGGGCGCGGATCGCGTCCGCGGTGAGCAGCTCACGCGCGACCACCCCGGCTATGCTGCGCGCGAGCTGGCGCCGCTGGCGCGGGATCACCCCCGGCGTGAACGGCACCGGGATGCCGAGGAGCCGCTTCTGCCGCAACGGCCTGAACAGCATGCGGATGGCTACGAAGTTGGTGGCATAGCCGATCACGGCTCCCATGAGCGGCGGCAACGCCCAGGCCCGGAGCCAGGCGAGGAGGTCGTCGAACGGAACGTTCAAGGATCGGTTCCGGCGGTCACCTCGGTGATGAAGGCGCCGAACGTCCAGCCGCGCACGCCGTTGTGGTTGACCTGATACCAGTGATCGGTCTGCCCTTCGATCTCCACGGCGTCCGGCGCCCGCATCAGCACCTCGACCCGGGTGCCCTCCGGCAGCCACGACAGGACCTCACCGGTCAACGCCGGCTCGTCGCGCAGGCGCAGGACCGCGGCGTGGACCACCGCCCAGCGGGTCGACATCGCCAGTACCGGGGTCGGCGGCAGCTCCAGCGCCGGCTGGATATTCGGCGCTTCGCACGCCGCCATCGTCACGGCCATCGTTACGGCCGCGGACAACGCCGCCGCGCACGGCGCACGGCGCGTCACCGGCGCGCCCGGCGGCGCCGTCCGCTCCGGCCGTTCCCGGCCCCGGAGGGGGCGGGGCCGGGGGTGGAGTCGGAAGCCGCCCCGGCGTCTTCCTTGAGGCGCTCGATCTCGTCGCGCAGGACCGCCGCGCGCTCGAACTCCAGCGCCTCGGCCAGCTCCAGCATCTCCCGCTCCAGTGTCCTGATCAGCTCGGCGCGCTGCTCCGGCGCCTGCACGTCGTACTCGCCGCGGCGTATCCGCAGTTCGCGCTCCTCGGCGTCGCGCTTCTCGTCCGCCTTGCGGATCAGGAGCTGCTGTATCTCCTTCCTGACGCTGGTCGGCGTGATGCCGTGGCGGCGGTTGTGCTCCATCTGAATCGCGCGGCGGCGCTCGGTCTCGGCGATCGCCTCTCGCATCGCCTCCGACTCGGCATCGGCGTACATCAACACGGTGCCGTTCACGTGGCGCGCGGCGCGGCCGATGATCTGGATCAGCGACGTCGCCGAGCGCAGAAAGCCGATCTTGTCGGAGTCCAGGATGGCGATCAGCGACACCTCGGGCAGGTCGAGCCCTTCGCGCAGCAGGTTGACGCCGACCAGGACGTCGTACTCGCCGGCCCGCAGGTCGCGCAGGAGCTCCACGCGCTCGACGGTCTCGATCTCGGAATGGAGGTACCGCACGCGCAGTCCGATCTCGGCCAGATAGGACGACAGGTCCTCCGACATGCGCTTGGTGAGGGTGGTGACCAGACAGCGCTCGCCGGCTTCGACCCGGGCGCGGATCTCACCATACAGGTCGTCGATCTGGCCTTCGCTCGGCCGGACGTGGATCTGCGGATCGAGCAGACCGGTGGGGCGGATGATCTGCTCGGCCACGCGGTCGGACAACGCCAGCTCCTGCGGCCCCGGGGTGGCGGAGACGAACAGCACGCGGCCGACCAGAGCCTCGAACTCGTCATAGGTCAGGGGGCGGTTGTCGAGCGCCGACGGCAGGCGGAAGCCGTGCTCCACCAGCGCCTGCTTGCGCGAGCGGTCGCCCTCGAACATGCCGCGGAGCTGCGGCAGGGTGACGTGCGACTCGTCGACGATCGTCAGAAAGCCCTCCGGCAGGAAGTCGATCAGGACCCCCGGACGCTCGCCCGGCTCACGGCCGCTCAGGTGCCGCGAGTAGTTCTCGATGCCGGGACAGTAGCCCATCTCCTGCAGCATCTCCAGGTCATACTCGGTGCGGGTCTGCAGGCGCTGCGCCTCCACCATGCGGTCGGCGGCGCGCAGCTCGGCCAGCCGATCCTTGAGCTCCTCACGGATGGCGGCGGCGGCGGCGCGGATGCGCTCCTGCGGGGTGACGAAGTGCTTGGCCGGATAGATGGCGCAGTAGTCCAGATCGGCCAGAGCGGTGCCGTTCAGCGGATCAATGCGGCGGATCCGCTCCACCTGATCGCCGAAGAACTCGATGCGGACCGCCTCCTCCGAGTAGGAGGGGAATATCTCCAGCACGTCGCCGCGCACGCGGAAGGTGGAGCGGTCGAGCACGGCGTCGTTGCGCTCGTACTGCACCGCCACCAGACCGCGCAGCAACGTTCGCAGGTCGAGGGTGTCGCCGAGCCGCACCTGCAGGCGCATCTCACGAAAGTCGCGCGGACTGCCCAGGCCGTAGATGCACGACACGGTCGCCACCACGATCGTATCGCGCCGCTCGACCAGCGAGGTGGTCGCCGACAGGCGCATGCGCTCGATCTCGTCGTTGATCGAGGCGTCCTTCTCTATGTAGAGGTCGCGCGAGGCGACGTACGCCTCCGGCTGGTAGTAGTCGTAGTAGGAGACGAAGTACTCCACCGCGTTGTCGGGAAAGAAGTCCTTGAACTCGCGAAAGAGCTGCGCGGCCAGCGTCTTGTTGTGCGACAGCACCAGCGTGGGCCGTTGGCAGGCCTCCACGATCTTGGCCATGGTGAAGGTCTTGCCCGATCCGGTGACCCCCTTCAGGGTGTGAAACCGCCGGTCGCCGGCCAGCCCCGCGACGATCGCTTCGGTGGCGTGCCGCTGATCGCCGGCCGGCTGGAACGGCGCGTGGACGGCGAACCGATTCACCGCGGCCGTTCGCTCAGCGTCACCGACAGCTCCAGGAGGCGGTCGCCGCGTTCCACCACTACCAATACCTCCTCGCCCGGCTTGTTGTCCTCCAGTGCGGCCATCAGGTCGTGGAATTGGTCGATCCGCTGGCCGTCGATCTCGACGACGATGTCGCCGCCGGCGTAGAGCAGCGTATGGCCCCACCGAAACTGGCGCGTGCCACCACGCAGGCCGGCCTGGTCCGCGGCGGAGCCGGACCGTACCGTGGAGACCAGCATCCCGTCGCGACGAGACAACCCAAGCTGCCGCGCCAAGCGGGCGGTGACCGCCACGAGATGCGCGTCGATCCAGCCGCGCCGCACCGTGCCGTGCTCGATCAGTTCGGGCAACACGCGGCGAGCGGTGGCGACCGGTACGGCGAAGCCGACACCGGTCGACACGCCGGTGGGGGAAAAGATCATCGTGTTGATGCCGATCATGCGGCCGTTCGCGTCCAGCAGCGGTCCGCCGGAGTTGCCCGGATTGATCGAGGCGTCGGTCTGGATCATCTCCTGGATGATGCGCCCCTCATCGGTCTGCACCGGCCGGCCGAGGCCGGAGACGATGCCGGTGGTC
The DNA here is from genome assembly GCA_965203515.1 of Spirochaetia bacterium. GTDB lineage: Bacteria > Spirochaetota > Spirochaetia > SZUA-6 > Bin103 > CATQHW01. The sequence continues at coordinate 100,785 of OZ241907.1, read as the reverse complement.
AGCGAACGATCCTGGCCGAACGGGTTGCCGATCGCCAGCACCTTCTGGCCCACGAGCAGATCGGTCGAGTCTCCGAACGGTATGACCGTCAGCGGCAGGTCGCCCGGTTCGAAGCGGATCACCGCCAAGTCGTTTTCCGGATCGGTTCCGACCACCTGGGCGTCGTGTTCGCTGTCGTCCCAGAGCGTGACCGTCAGCCGCGCCGCGTTCCTGATCACGTGGTGGCTGGTCAGCACGTGGCCGTCGGCGTCGATGACCACGCCCGATCCGCTGTCCGACCGGAGACGGAACCGGGAGAACGAGCTGCCGACGGCGGCGACGTTGACCACCGCTTCGTTGAGGGCGTCGAAGATGGCGATGCTGTTGCGCTCGTCGGGCGAGTAGTAGCGCCCGCTCACGATCGATTCCGTCCACTGCACCGGCTGCGCGGGAGCGGACGGCGCCGGCGGTTGCGCCACGCGGGCCGTTGCCGAGGCGCCCGCTCCGCCGCGGACGATCAGCAGCCCTACGCCCATCCCGGCGCAGGCGAGCGCCGCGCCGGCTGCGGCCGCCGCCAGCAGGCGCCCGGCGCGAACGCCGCCGCCGGTCACGGCGCCTCCCCTCCCGTGAGGTCCGCCCAGACGGCGCTGCGCTTTGCGACCTCTTTGTAATGGTCGGTCTGCGAGACGTTGAGCGGGTTGGTGAACCGCAACAGGTCGAGCGGCCGTCCCGACCCGGCGCGCCGGTCCCAGTCCTGCAGGCCGCTCATCGCGTCCGGGTCGTGGTTCCAGGTCGGCCGCGCATTGCGCCGCGTGCGGTTGAAGAGGAACTTGATCATGTGCCGGCGCCGCGGCGAGCGGTTGGCTGCCGTGCCGTGCCAGAGGTCGTAGTGGGTGAGCGCGAAGGTCCCGGCCTTGACCACCAGCGGCACCTGGCCGCGGATGTTGGTGTAGGTGCGCATGCGGTCGGTCGGCGCGTTGCGGAAGTGGGTGCCGGGGACGACGATGGTCGGCCCCATGTCGGCGGTGACGTCGGCCGGATAGTAGAGCCCCAGGAACCGGTCCAGGCCGCCGCCGCGCCGGTTCTTGCCGTCCTGGTGCCAGTGCATGGACCGGCTGCCCGGCTCCTTGCAGTGCCAGTGGCGATGCTCCATCACCCGGTAGCCCTTGCCGGCCAGGCTGGTCAGCGCGCCGTGCACGAGCGGATGGTTCAGCACGCGATGGAGCTCCGGGAGCGCGTCGGTGATGGCGTCGCCGGGGTTGCTCCGCATGCCGTCCAGGGCGGCGGCGATCCGTGCGTCGACGCCGGGCGGCAGGTCGAGCTGCAGCAGGAGATAGCCGCGGACGATGAAGTCGACCACGGCGCGATCGTCCAGCAGCGCCGGCGGCGCGGCTGCAGGGGCGCTCATTCGATCACCTCCATCTTCTGCAGGACGAACTCGTAGCCGATCACGTCGAGGTCGTCGTCGTCAAAGGGTGCCTGGTGCAGCGGGAACTGCACGATCTGCCAGCCGTCGCACACCGCGTCGTGGACCGACCGGTACGGCCACGCCGGCGGATCGGCATCCAGCTCGACCGAGAAGCCGGGCACCGGCTCGTAGACGGTCAGGTCCAGGATCGGGGACAGGATGTCGGGCGTCTGCGCGTGGACGTACATCAGGCGCTGCCTGGGCTGTGCCGTGTGCCGCGTTGCCATCGCTCGACCTCTCCTGAGCGAGAGCGAGTGTATGCCACCGGCCGCACCGGGGACAAGCGGCGGGGGCCACCGCGGCCGACTCATGCCGCTAGCCTCGCGACGGTGATGACGTTCGTGAGAGCGCCTGCCGAAGTTGCGCGATCTGCGACGTGGCCGCGGCCAGCGACTGCTGGTCTCCCAGGCGCTCGTAGACGGGAATCTCCTCATCGGTACGAATGCGCAGCGCCTCGTCCAGTTCGCCGCGCACTTGCAGGATATCGGCGATCTGACCCTTGGCGATCGCCGCCAAGCGCACGTCCCCCAGGCGTTCGAACACCGGCAGTTGTTCTTCGGTGCGGATGCGCAGCGCCTCGTCCAGTTCGCCGCGCGCTTGCAGGATGTCGGCGATCTTACCCTTGGTGATGGCCAGCGCGTGCACGTCCCCCAGGTGTTTGAGCACCGGCAGTTGTTCTTCGGTACGGATGCGCAGCGCCTCGTCCAGCTCACCGCGCGCTTGCAGGATGTCGGCGATCTTACCCTTGGTGATGGCCAGCGCGTGCACGTCCCCCAGGTGTTTGAGCACCGGCAGTTGTTCTTCGGTACGGATGCGGAATGCCTCGTCCAGTTCACCACGCATTTGCAGGATGTCGGCGACTTCACCCTTGGTGATGGCCAGCAAGCGCCTATCGCCCAGACGTTCGTAGACGGGAAGTTCCTCTTTGGTGCGGATGCGGAGTGCCTCGTCCAGATTACCGCGCATTTGCAAGATGTCGGCGATCCGGCCCCTGGTGATGGCTGCGGAGCGCACGTCCCCCAGATGTTCGTAGACGGGAAGTTCCTCTTCGGTGCGGATGCGGAGTGCCTCATCCAGTTCGTCGCGCAATTGCAGGATGTCAGCGATCCGGCCCTGGGTAATGGCCATCAAGTGCACGTCACCTATACGCTTGAACACCGGCAGTTGTTCTTCGGTGCGGATGCGCAGCGCTTCGTCCAGTTCGCCGCGCAATTGCAGGATGTCGGCGATCTGGCCTTTGGTGATGGCTGCGGAGTGCGCGTCCTCCAGGCGTTCGAACACCGGCAGTTGTTCTTCGGCGTGGATGCGCAGTGCCTCGTCCAGGTTGCCGCGCAATTGCAGGATGTCGGCGATCTGACTCTTGGTGATGGCCAGCAAGCGCATATCTCTCAGGCGTTCGAACACCGGCAGTTGTTCTTCGGTACGGATGCGCAACGCCTCGTCCAGTTCGCCGCGAGTTTGCCGGATATTGGCGATCCTGCCCCTGGCGATGGCCAGCGACCGTACGTCTCCCAGACGTTCGTAGACGGGAATTTCCTCGTCAGTGCGGATGCGCAACGCCTCGTTCAGTGCGCCGCGATCCTCCAGGAGGTTGGCGATTCGACCCCGAGCGATGGCTCGACGCCGGCGGTCGTCCATGCCTTCCAAAGCCGTCAGGGCACGCGAGTAGGAGCGCTCCGCCTCCTCCGGTTGGCCGATGGATCGCTGCAAGTCACCGAGCTCAAGCAACAAGTCGACGTCCACCGGTCGCAATGGCGAGCGTGTCCGGAGAAATCGCTGCAACTCATCCAGACGATCTCGGCGCGCGGGTTCATTCGCCGAAGGAAGGTCGAGCCTCGTTGGCAGCGGATCGACACGATCGGCGGATGCCGGCAGCGTGAAGTCGAACACCCCGGAACGCCACGCCCAGAGATCCGCAGCGCCGGTCGCCACCGCAGTCACGTCGCGGTTCCGAATCCACGCCAACACGGGACGCCGGCAACGCGCAGCCAGCGCTTCCCGGCGATAGTTCAACCGCTGCAACAGGTTGTCCAGACCATCCGGCCACCGTTCCAGGCCGCTGAGCTGTACCGGACCGTCGTGCGCCTGGTCGCTCAGGCGTTCGAACAGGTCTTCGGTGCCGATCCGATTATCGCGATCTATGGCCACGTGCAGCCGCGCCCCCAGCAGTTCAGCCAGAAAGGCAGCCGCGATGTCGCGATAGGCGCTGTCGGAATAGGGCAGGAAGCAGAGGGTAAACGACCGCCTGTTCGCTACCAGCCGGCGCAGCCGCAGCAGCGCGCCGGAATGTTCCGAACGGAGCGGCCATGCGGTACCGGCTTCACCCATCGGCATCGGTGATGTCTTGTTGCGCCGTCACGTATCCCGGCGTGGTACGGATAACCGGATGACTGCGCCAATAGAAGTCGTTGTACTCCAACAGCGCCAGGTTGTAGAGCAACCCGCGAACGCGCTCGGAACTTGGCGGTGCTTGGCGGGCGGCGTCGATCCTTGCCAGAAGTTGATAATCATCCTCCGTCAGGATGCGCCGGTAGTCGGTCGCCAGCTCACGCACCGCTTGACGAGCTGACGCATCGTCGAAACGGTCGTGCTCGGCATGCGAGTGCGCTTTCAACAAGAGTTGCAGCAGATCACGCGGGTGACCGCCGCTATGCTCGATCAAGAGGTCGGCGACGCCGCTATCGAACAGCTCGGGAGCCGCGCGGCGATGCAGCATCTCCAGCATCGCCGCATACCCTTCACCATGCCGAGAACCGTCGTCGTTCGCAACTTTGATCATCGGCAATCGGAAAATCTTGGTGAAGTTCTGCCTGATGTCATTGCTCTCGTAAGCCAGATGGACCGGCGCGCAATACACGAAAACGCCATGCACATATTGCAACTGATGTACGTCCGCGACAAAGAATGAGTGCGCGTCATCGCCGCTGAGACGGTCGGTACCGTCGATCATGAACAGTATACGGCGGCGTCCTATACCGGCTTCGGCGGCGGTGATGAGTTGATTGAATCCGTCAGAAAAATCAGTGAAGTGGTTCTGCAGTGTACTTCTCAGTTCGGTCTTATAGGTTGTATTCGTCTTGAATGCAGTGCTTATCCGAGCGAATATACCGGCCAGGAAAGGGAGCCCGATAGTGGCGTTGACGCCCGCCCTCGCATCCAGCGCGAAGGCTTTGGTATGTTCCGTCTTCTCGACGCGCTCCTCAAACCAGTCCTGGAGCTTGCGCAAATATACCTGTTCAACAGGAACATCGTCGCGAGCGAGTTGTGCCATGAGCTTGCCGGCAAGGTGAAGCAGGACGTCCGGGTACCGCAGGTTGTTGACGTCGAGTTCTTGCGCCGCATCGACGAACACCACGTAGTAGAGATCATCGTCGTGGAGCTCGTGGGCGATGCGCCGCAGCTCGGTGCTCTTTCCGCTGCCGCGGTGGCCGCAGAACAGGTAGTAACCGTCGTCGGGCGCCGTCATCTCCCGCCTGGAACGGTCAACCCCCAGCGTCCGACAGAGTTGATTCAGGCTGTACTCACCGCGCGCCGGCTCGGTATCCACCCAGCGCGGGTCCCGGTCGCCGTCCAGCGGCTCATTGACGTGCAAGGTCCGGTTGACCTCCCAGATGTCGCGCGGCGGCTCAAAAGGGGTCGTCATGCGGCTACGATGCCGGACGGGCGATCGCGCCGCAAAGGCCGCGCCCGGCAGAGACGCCGCCACCGGAGCGTGGACTGGCGGAACGGCAGTCCGATGCCGTACCGTGCCGACATGGACTTCGCCGACGAGCGCATCGCGCTGGCGTGCGCGTTCCGCTGGGCGGCCCGCCTCGACCTGCACGAGGCGGTCGCCAACCACTTCAGTCTGGCCGTCGACGAGGCGGGAACCCGGTTCCTGATGAACCCGCGGGGCCGCCATTTCTCGCGCGTCAGGGCGAGCGAGTTGCTGCTGCTGGATGCCGGCGACGTCGGCACGATGGATCGGCCGGGCGCTCCCGATCCGACCGCCTGGGCGCTGCACGGCAGCATCCACCGGCACGTGCGGCATGCTCGCTGCCTGCTGCACGCGCACTCGCGGTTTGCGACCGCGCTGGCGTGTCTGGACGATCCGACGCTGCCGCCCGTCGACCAGAACGCGATGCGCTTCTGGGGGCGGGTGACCGTCGACGACCGGTTCGACGGCATGGGCCTGGACGACGAGGCCGAACGCATCGCCCGCCTGGTGGAGGACAAGCCGATCCTGCTCATGCGCCACCATGGGGTGATGGCGATCGGTCCCACGGTCGCGCAGGCGTTCGACGACCTCTACTACTTCGAGCGCGCCTGCAGCACCTACCTCACCGCCCTGCAGACCGGCAGGAAGCTGCGCTCCGTCTCCGACCGCGTGGCGGCCAGGACGGAACGGCAGTGGCGCCATTACCCCGACCTGAGCGAAGACCACTTCCGGGAGCTCCGCGCCATCCTCGACGAGGAAGACCCCTCCTACCGCAGCTGAGACCGGCGGCAGACATTCGCCGCTCGTGCTACTCCAGGAGCCCGCCGAGCGCTCCGGCGCCGGCATCCGACTCGGCGGCGCGACGGCGCTCCGCGTCGGATAGCCACTCGATACGGCTGCCGGCATGGGTGCGCGTGACCGCCGCCACGTCGGCCACCTGCTCGGCCACCGCCTGCACGTGGGAGATCAGCACCACCAGCCTCCCGCCGGCCGCCGCCGAGCCCAACGCTTCGATGACGGCATCCAGATTGTTGCGGTCCAGGGTCCCGAACCCCTCGTCCAGAAACAGCGACTCCAGACTGCCGCCGCTACGCGCCATCATCTCAACCATGCCCAGCGCCAGTGCCAGTGAGGCGATGAACTGCTCGCCGCCCGACAGGCTGGCCGGTGAACGCGGCTGCCCGGACTCTCGGTCCAGTACCTGCCAGCGGTCGAACTCATCCGCCGGCTCCACGAACGCATAACGGCCGTCGCTGACCTGCTCCAACATCCGCGAGGCGTGCACCAGCAGACTACGCGAGCGGCGCAGGGTCAGCCACTTCAGGAACGCCCCGGCCTTGAGCGCCGCCTCCAGATCGGACAGCGCCCGTGACCGCTCCTCTACGTCGGCGAGCAGTTGCCGCAGCTCGGCCACACGGTCGACCACTGAGGCGAACGCCCCGGCGCTCTCCTGCGCCATGCGGGCGGTATAGCGGGCGCTCTCGGCAGCGGCGCGAGCGCCCGCCACGACCGCGTCGAGATCCTCGACCTCGAGCTCGGCGGACCGGCCAATCGCCTGCAGCTTGGCGCGGGCGCCGTCTTGCGCAGCCGCCGCTCGCGTGTCCCGGATGCCCGCGACCTGTAACAGATATGCCGTCGCGCCTCCCAGATGGTCGATCCGCGCCGCGACCTCCGCCGGGCGCTCGGCGGTGAGTACCTTCGGCAGGTCCGGCTCCAGGTTCAGCTCGAGCGCGCTGCGCGCCAGCAGATCGCGGTGCTCGTTGAGCCTGCGAACGACGGCGGCGAGCGTCTCGACGACCTCCGCCGAGCGTCGATGCTCCAGCGCTTCCTGCTCAGCGGCCAGCTCCCGCATCATGGCCGCCAAGCGGTCGCGTCGCTGCGCGCGCTCCGCGACCACCCGTTCGCGCTGCCGGGCCGCCGCGGCCCCATCGCGCACGAGTCCCATATCCGCTTCCCGGAACTCGCCCGCGGCGGCCGGCAGATACAGGGGCGGTCGGTAGGGTTCCGGCACCGCAGCAACCGCGTCCCGCAGCCGTACCAGCGCGGCGGCGGCGGTCCGGTCGGCGGCGGCGCGTAGCCGCTCGGCGCTGACCGCCGCTTCCGCCGCGATGCCGGCCACCCTCTCCTGCTCGGCCGCCTCTTGCGCCAGCTCGCCGCGCCGTTCCGCGTGCGCGGCGGCGGCTCGCTCGGCGGCCGTGACCGCCGCCTGCAGCGGCGCCAGCAGCGACTCAGCTACCGGGAGCGGGTCTGCCGGGTCGCCGGCAGCCGCCCGGATAGCGACTGCCGGCGCCGACTCGCCAGCCTGCGCCGCGGCTGCCGCCAACGCCCGCCGCGCCTTGGCGGCAACTTCGGAAGCCACTCGCAAGCGCTCCCCTGTCTCCTTGACGGCCTCCACGGCGGCGTCGCGGCTGGTGGCCAGCGCGACCTGAACGTCACGCGCCTCCGCCGCGGCGGTGCCAGCCGCCTCCGCCTCCCGTTCCACAGTGCGCAGGCCGCCCCCGGCTGGCGCCTCCCAGGCCGGCGCCAGCGTACGCCGGCAGATCGGGCATTCGTCGCCCGGATGCAGCCCACCGGCAATCATGGCCGCCGACTCCGAGCGCCGCGTCACCGCGAGATGCTCTTGAGCGCGGACCGCGGCCTGCGCGCGCCGCGCGGCGTCGTCAGCGGCTTCCTGCAAACGGCCCTCCACCTCCTGCCGCCCCCGTTCGCGCCGCGCCAGTTCCTCGCGAACGGCGTCGGCGGCGCCCGCACCCTCCAGGGCGGCGCCATGCAGCGCGGCCAGCCGGTCGCGCCGTTGCTCTGCCGTCTGCAGCGCCTGTTCCAGCGGCGGCATCAGCTCTTCGTGGTCGGTCGCCGCTACGGCCGCTCGGCGCTCCCCGGCGGCCGCCCGCTCGGCCGCAGCGCGGCTGTCTTCGGCCGCGCTGCTTCGCTCCCGCAGCTCCGCGGCAGCAGCGGCCCCGTCCGCGGCCAGTCTCGGGATGCCATCCAGCGTGGTCAGGGCCGCGGCGACCTGCGCCACCGAGGGGCCGTCGTCATCGGATGGTATGGCCGCCAGTTCTCCCGCGGCTTGGTTCCGACGTTTCTGCAGGGCCGACTCCAGACCGTCGATCTCGTCGGCCGCTGCCGCGACCGGTGCCAACTCGGCTGCCGTCCCAGCCGCATCGAACGTCGCGAGCCGTTCCGAGGCGGCGCCCACGCGGACGCGCTCCGCCTCGGCTGCCCGCAGCGCCGCATGGGCATCGGCGGCCTCCAGCTCGGTCGCGGCGGCTGCGTCCGCCGCCCGTCGAGCTTGCTCCGCCTGTTCCCGGAGCCATGCAAGATGCGCCGTCGGATCCTGCGGATAGCGCGACGCGGCCTGTTCGATCCGAGCCCGCAGGTCGGCGATCTCCCGACCCGCCGCGGCGGCGACCTGCCCGGCGGCCTCCAGCTCGTCGGTACGCCACACCTGCCGGAGGATCGTGCTGCGCACCCTTGGATCGTCCTCTACCAGAAGCTGAGCAAAGCGGCCCTGCGGCAGGACCGTGGTGCGCAGGAAGGCGTCGTGGTTGAGACCGACCGCGGATTCGATGCGCTCGTTGACCTTGCGCGCCTGCTCCACCAGCTCCAGCATGTCGCCGTTCGCCGCGAAGCGCCGTAGTTGCGCGGTCTGCGGGCCGACCGTGCCATTGCCGCGGCGGCGCAAGGCGCGCACCACCTCCCACTCCTCCCCGGTCGCCCGGAAACGGAGCACCACCCGTAGCGAGGTGGCTGCGTCATTCATCAGCTCCCGGTTCAATCCGGTGAAGGTCGGCTGTCCGTACAGCGCATAGGTGATCGCCTCGATGATCGAGGACTTCCCTGCCCCTGTGTCGCCCACGATCGCGATCCGGTCCCGTCCGCGCAGGTCCAGGGTCACCGGCTCGCGGAACGAGCGCAGCCCTTCGATCGTCAACTCCAGCGGGCGCACGTTCAGCCCTCCGACGCCGCTGCGTCGAGCGCGGCCAGCACCTGCTGGGCGCGCCCTTTCAGAGCCGCTACGCCAAGGTCCGGGGCAGTCTGTTCGCCGGCGCCGGCCAGCGCCGCACTGAACAGCTCGGTGACCAGCTCGTGCGAGGCGCTGACGCCGCGCGCCGCGTTCGCCCGCCACTCCCGGAACTGATCGACGAGGGACGGTTCCTCGCCCGGCTCGGCGGCAGCATCTACGGCCTGCACCGTCCGGTTGGCCGGCGCGTTGTGCAGGTCGAACACCACGCAACGGGGCGAGTGCTCCAGCAACCGATCGGCCAAATCGTGAATCGGGTCCTGCGAGCGGATGCGCGCTTTGAGGATGTGGCCGTCGAGGCCGCCGCCCGCGGCGCGCCGCTCCAACTCCTCGAGCGTTCCGTCGATCTCTACCAGAGGCCGGCCGGCAGCGATCGCACGCGGCTCCACGCGAACCTCGTGGTCGATGGAGACCAGCACCACCTGCTTGCGCTGCTCGCGTTCGCCGTAGTCCAGCGGCACCAGGGAGCCCGCGTAGCGGCCTCGCGCCACCCCGCCCGTCAGCGACTGCGGGTCGTGGATGTGCCCGAACGCGCAGTAGAGCGCCCGTTCCAGGCCGGCCGGGTGGGTGGCGTAATCCTCGCCCACGGTAAGGCGCCGTTCGGAGCGGCCCGGCCGGGCGCCGTGCACGTGCAGATGGGCGGCGTAGAGCACGATACCGCGCGCGCCGGCGGTCCGCTGCGCCTCGTCCAGGAGGTCGCCATTGAGATCGCGGATCACATCGGCGTAAGCGCCGCTCGCACGCCCCCGGTCAGCGACGGCGACGCCCACGGCGCCGGCCGGTGAGAGGAACGGAACGCACGCCACTGCAACCGGCTCCGACGCCAATCCGTCGAAGGGCAGCACGCGCGGCTCGCTCACCATCCACAGGCGGCGCGGGCGGACGGCGGCGGCCAGGCGGTCGATCACCCGAAACAGGGCCGGCGAGTCGTGGTTGCCGCACAACACGACCGTCGGCGCGATCTCGGCAAGGCGCCCGAGCGCTCGGACGCCGGCCTCCAACGCCTCGTACGCCGGGCGCGCGGCGTCGAACAGGTCGCCGGCGTGAAGGATCAGATCGGGCGCCTCCGCACGCGCCACTTCCAGCACGGCGCGCACCGCCTCCACCTGATCCGGCAGCCGGTCGTGACGCCCGAGGCGCGCGCCCAGGTGCCAGTCGGCGGTGTGCAGCAGCTTCACGCCCGGAAGTTATACCCGACCACGAGTGGTCGGCCGCTCACAGGTCGAAGCGGGGCCCGGCCAGCGCTGCCAAGTTGCGGCTGACCTGCTCGACCCGCGCCTGCCGCGCGGCGCCGTCCACCGCCGCTTCATCGTAGTTGGTGGCGAACGGCGGGAACGGAAAGCGAATCGGGATCGGCTCCGGCACGATCGGCTGCGCCGCCACCATGGTACCCGGCATGAAGCGGGTGGCGCGTTCGCGCAGCGCCGGGGTGAGAAACCGGTATGTCTCGGACTCGCTGGCATCCAGCCGGCCGGCCACCTTCAGCGACGCGTTGCGCGGCAGCGCCTGCGCCACCGCCGATGCCGCCTGTTGCGCCCCGATCAGCAGCACGCCCAGCGAGCGGCCGCGCTCGGCGATGTCCACCAGCAGCTCCTTCAGAGGTGAGAACCCCTGCGCAGGCGCATACTTGTTGAGCTCGTCCAGCACCACGAAACGTAGCGGCTCGCGGCCGGTGCCCTGCTTCTCGCGCCAGATACCGTCCAGCAATGCACCCACCACGAAGCGTTGCGCGTCGTCGTGCAGCCGAGAGATGTCCACCACGTGGAGCCGGGCGTTCTCCAGCGACAACGGCTCCAGTCCGCAGCCGACCAGCGGCCCCAGATGACGGCGCAGGCGCAGCAACCGCCGCAGGAACGCCTGCCGCGTACCCGGCTGCGTACGGCCGAACCACTCGTTCAGGCGGCTCTCGGAATCTTCCGCGGCGATCTCCTCCAACAAGTCGATCAAGTCGCCGAGCTCGCGGATCACGTGACCGGCGCCGGCCGGCGCCGCGTCCGGCTCCCGTTCCGCCAACCGGTCCGGATTGTAACCGGTGTTGCCGGACACCGTATCGGCGATCACCACCGCGCCGGCGCCATCCCCTTCCAGACGCCGCAGCCGGCGGAGGAGCTGTATCCGTACCTGCTGCTCGACGAAGCCGACCTGGGTCGCGCGTTCGTCTTCGGACGTGAAGCAGAACTGCAGCAACTGTTCGCGCACGAACCGTTCCGGCGTCCAGCCGTAGGCGTGCACGTCGCCGGTCGGCCGTGTCTGCACTTCCGGCGTGAGGTTGTCCGCGGCATCTGACCCGCGCGGCGCGTAGATGCGCACCGAACGGAACGGCCCCGGGGCCGGCACCCCAAGCGCCTTCCAGCGCCCCGCACCCTCGGGCCGGCCGGCGAACTGGCTGTTGGCGCGGTCCAGATGGAGCAGATCCTCGCCCTTGGTGTTGAACACCAGCGCGCGCACGCCTTCCCGGCTCGCACGGCCGCCGAGCAGCGCCATGCCGGCATCGGTCTCCAACAGTTGATAGAGCAGGAACAGGGCGTAGGAGGTCTTGGTGGCAACGCCGGAGATGCCGGAGATGGAGACATGGCCGCCCGCGCGCCCGTCCACGAAGCGCATGTCGGCGTATACCGGCGCTCCGCTCAGGTCGAGACCCAGCGGCAGCTTGCCGCGCGTCATCTCGTCCTCGAACAGGGCGGCGGCGCGGTGGGCGCCGGCGGCGCGGGTCACCGCCGCCCCGGCGTGAGGGGCCAGGAACAGCTCCGGCACCACGCGCAGCACGCGCACCTCGGCACGCCGCACCAGCTCGGCCGGCAGGGTCCGGTCGATCACGCGGCCGGTGTCGGAGGGCAGTTCCGCCCCCTCGAAGCGGGACAGCAGCTCGGTGACGATTCCGTAGTGGATCACCTCGCGCTCGTCGGGCAGCTCGGTGGTCACGGTGACCAGCTCGTCGAGCTGGATGACCGTATCGGCGTCCAGCACCACGTGGAAGGTCCGGGAGTTGCTGTCTACCGATCCGTCGACCAGCCCGATGCGCGTCAGGTCGTCGCTCACCTCTCCCCCTGTTCCTTGCAGCCCTGCGGTCACGCTACGTGCGACTCGCGGTTGAGCGCCATCACCGCCGCCCGCACCGCCCGCAGCGCCAAGCGCCGGTCACCTTGCAGACGGTGCAGATGACGCTCCAGACCGACGACGGGTCCCATGTTGACCGGCGCCCGTTCGTCCCGGTGCGGGGCTGAGGCGAACGCCGGGAGCCAGCCCGCCGCCGCATCCGCGGTCTTCACGGCCAGCTCCAGGCCGACGCCGGCCGGTACCTCCAGACGGACGATTCCGGCCCACGGTCCGGCCCACAGCCCGGGCAGGCCGACGCGCAGGTAGCAGCCGTACCGGTCGTCGCGCATGGCGAACAGACCGGACCGCTCGCCGGCAGGCAGCCCGGGAACCTGATTCCACGCCTCCAGGGACAGCATCGGGCGGTGGTGGGTCTTGACGTAGCCGATGACCGGCAGTGCACGCGTGCGGCGGATATGGTGCAGCGGCCCGTCGATTACGGTCAGCCATCCCTGACCCGACAGCGACTCGGCCACATCGGCCTCGGTGTCGCGCATCTTGCGCCGCAGCCGTTCACCGGCGGCCTCCAGCTCGGTGCCGGCGATCGAGTCGGCGTCCCAGCGCCATCCGCCGGGCTGCGACGGCAGCTCGACCCGCGCACCGGAAGTGAAGATCACCGCACGACCGACCGAGACCGGATCGAACCGCAACGGCCGTCCGGCGTCCGCCAGCACGGCGCCCACTCCCCAGCTCCCCGCCAACCCAGTTACCGTGCCCTGATCGTCGGTACGGGTCAGGCGCGCCTCCACCCGCATCGTGCCGTCGACGAAGGCCAGCCGCCGCGGCCGTTGCGCGGCCGGCGGTCGATGGGCGCGAAACGCGCCCCCGTCCTCCACAAGCTCGCACGCTATCGCCTCCGGCGAGTCGATCTGCACCTGAAAGCCGCTGCCGTACCCGGTATCGAACGGCTCCACGCCGATGGTTCCAGCCCTCTCGTGGTCACCCATGCCGAAGCCGCTCCACGGGAACCGCGCGCCGACGCACGCAACTCGACACGGGACGCGGGGTTGGATTACGCTTCATCTTCCATGTTGACGGCAGAACAGGTCGAAGCATACCGCAACGACGGCTATCTCCGCGTCTCCGGCATCTTCACGGACGCGGAGCTTGCCGAACTGGAGCGGGAGATGGACTTCATCGTCGACGAGTGGTGGGGAGAGGACAGCATCGGCTGGAAGGGGCCGTGGCGCGATCACTACCTGCCGGCCGGCGAGCAGGAGAACACGCGCGCCGTGTTCATCGCCAACCCGCAGTTCTATTCGGCGGCCTGGGGGCGGATCATCTTTCACCAGCGGCTCACCGAGTGCGTGCGCGCCCTGGTCGGTCCCGCGGTGCAGTGGCACGGCACCATCCTGCACGCCAAGCCGCCCGAGCGCGGCACCCCGTTTCCGATGCATCAGGACTACCCGTTCTATCCCCACGACGGGCCGGACTTCGTCGATTGCCTGCTCCATCTGGACGACGCGCCGGAGGCCAGCGGCTGCCTGCAGGTGGTTCCCGGCAGCCATAAGGACGGCCCGCTGGAGCACGTCACCGGTGATCACACCCGGCCCTACCTGCCGCCGGAGAAGTACCACCCCGACAAGGTGGCATCGGTGCCGGTGCCCGCCAAGGCGGGCGACGTGGTGTTCTTCAGCTACCTGACGATCCACTGGTCCGACATGAACCGCACCGCCGGCTGGCGCCGCTCGGTGCGGATCGGCTACCACGACGCGGCCATGCGGCCGATCTTCGTGAAGCCGACCGATCCCTACCCGAATCTGGTGGTCGCGGGTACGAAGCGGCGCGGCGAGCAGCCGCGCCTCACCTATAAGGTGACCGGCCAGGGGCAGGAGCGGCACCTCAAGCAGGCGGCCGGCTCCTAGCCCGGCGTCGCGCCCGACCGGCCGACGGCCCGCCGATGGCTGCCGCACCGACGCGCGCGCGGCCCAACGTCGTCCTCATCCTGGCCGACGACCTGGGTTACGGCGACCTTGGCTGCTACGGCAACGCCATCCTGCCCACGCCCAACATCGATCGCCTTGCCGCCGAGGGCGTGCGCTGCTCCCAGCACTACAGCGGCGCGCCGATCTGCGCCCCGGCGCGGGCCGCGCTGCTGACCGGACGCTACCATCACCGGTGCGGCGCGCTGAGCGTCGAATCGAACCGCGGCCTGGACCGCATCGCCCTGCGCGAACGGACCATCGGCGACGCGTTCGGCGCCGCCGGCTACCGCACCGGTTACGTCGGCAAGTGGCACAGCGGCCTGCACGACCCGCGCTTTCACCCCAACCGCCGCGGCTTCGCGGAGTTCGCCGGCTTCCTGGGCGGCATCATGGACTACTGGCACTGGTTCCTGGACTACAACGGCAGTCCCCGCCGCGCCGACGGCCGCTACCAGACCGACGTCTTCACCGGCGAGGCGGTCGACTTCATCCGGCGCCATGCGCGGCGCCACACCGCGCCGCCCGGCGCCGGCGCCGCGCAGCCGTTCTTCCTGATGGTCGCCTACCACGCCCCGCACTCGCCCCTGCAGGCGCCCGACGAGAGCTGCGCGCCGTTCCGGCGGCGCGGCGACCTGAACGACGCGCTGGCCACCCTGTACGGCATGGTGGCGCGCATGGATCACGGTATCGGGCAGATACTCGACGCCCTTGCGGCCGCCGGCTGCGCGGATGACACGGTGGTGCTGCTCACCAGCGACAACGGCCCCCAGCTCGGCTTGGAGCGCCACCGCGGGCGGCGGTTCAGCATGAAGCGCTTCAACGGTCCGTTCCGCGGCCAGAAGCAGGACGTGCTGGAGGGCGGCATCCGCGTGCCGGCGATCGTCCGCTGGCCTGCCGGTCTGCCCGCCGGCGCCGCCTGCGACGAGATGATCCACTTCTGCGACTGGTTGCCGACGCTGGCCGCCGCGGCGGGCGTCACGCCGGACGGACTGCCGCTCGACGGCTGCGATCAGTTGCCCCGGCTGCGCGGCACGCGCGCCGCCGGCGCGGCGCCGCGCTTCTGGCAGTTCAACCGCTACGACCCGGTGCCCTGCTGCAACCTGGCGATGCGCGACGGCCCCTGGAAGCTGTACTGGCCGCGCATCCCGGAAGCGATGGTCAAGCTGCCGGCGGACAACGCGGCGGTGCGCGACCTGATGGCGCGCGGGCACTTCGAGATGCCGGTGCGCAATCCGCCGGTGACGCGGAGGCTGCCGGCGCCGGGCGAGCCGGAGCTGTACCACATCGCGGACGACCCCTGCGAGGCGCGCGACCTGGCGGCGGCGCATGCCGACCGCGCCGACCGCATGCGGGGCGCGGCGGAGCGCTGGTTCGCGTCCGTCGAGGCGGAGCGAAGCCGGATCGCCGGGCCTTGAGCCCGATCACCGATCCAAGCACCGATTCCGCCGTTGCCCGGACCGGGCGGACGGGGTACGCTGCCGGCAATCCACCGGGCAGGCTTCGCAGGCCCGCCCACTTCAAGGAGTAGCCACATCATGATGACGTTTACCACCCCGCGGCGCGTGCTCGCGGCGGTGTTGCCGCTGGTGATGCTCACCGGCGTCACCGCCGTGGCACAGACCTACCAAGAGGCGCCGATGCTGAAAGCCATGGTCGATGCCGGCGATTTGCCGCCGGTCGAAGAGCGGCTGCCGTCCAATCCGCTGGTGGTCGAACCGTTCGATTCGATCGGCGCCTACGGCGGCACGGTGCGCATGATGGACGTATCCGACCGCATGTCGATCGGGCTGCGGGTGCGCCACACCGGCCTGTTCCGCTACAACCAGACCGCCAGCGCGTTCGAACCGGATCTGGCCGCGAGCCATGCCTGGTCGAACGACAACCGCACCCTCACCCTGAAGCTGCGCGACGGGTTGCGCTGGTCGGACGGCGAACCGTTCACGACCGCCGACATGCTGTTCAAGTGGGAGCAGGACATCCTCAACGAAGAGCTCAGCCCGCGCGGCATCGATCCGTTCTTTACGCTGGGCGGAGAGACCGCCGTCTGGGAGGCGCTGGACGAATCGACGCTGCGCATCACCTGGGCCGCCCCCAACCCGGTCGCCATGGACCGCTTCGGGCGCACCCACTTCTCCGGCGACAACGTCCTGTTCCAGCCCGCGCACTACCTGAAACGGTTTCACGCCGGCTTCAACGAGGACGCCGCCGCGCTGGCCGCCGAGCTGGGATACGAGGACTGGATGGCGATGTTCCGGGCGCACGGCACCCAGGGCTATACCCAGTCGGCGGTGATCATCGGCCGCCCCTACATGGACATGCACACGCCGGAGGTGGTGGAGAGCGATCGCGTGCTGCTGGTGCGCAACCCCTACTACCACCACGTCGACACGGCCGGCAACCAGCTTCCCTACGCCGACCGGCTGGAGATCAGACACGTCGGCGACAAGGACCTCTACGATCTGAAGGTCCAGGCGGGCGAGGTCGACTTCGCCGCCTACTACACCGGCGCGCCCAGCCTGCCCACCTACCGGGCGGGCGAGGCGCAGGGCGACTACCGGACGATCATCGCGCAGTCGCTGCGCACCGCGGAGCTGGTGCTGTTCCTCAACCACAACATCGAGGAACCGGTGCTGCACGACCTGTTCAACAACCGCGACTTCCGCGTCGCCCTGTCGGTCGCCCTGAACCGCGATCAGATGAACGAGATCGTGTTCTTCGGACTCGGCGACCCGCATCCGGCGACGCCGCTGAACACCATGGAGTTCTTCGATCAGGGCTGGTACAACGACAATCTGGCCTACGATCCGGACCGCGCCAACCGGTTGCTCGACTCGGTCGGACTCTCCGGGCGCGACAGCGACGGCTTTCGCGTGCGCCCCGATGACGGCGCGCGCCTCAACCTCGTGATCGAGATCGGCGTCCTGGAAGGTCCCAAGCAGGCGATCTGCGAGCTGATCTCCAACGACTGGCGTCAGGTCGGCATCGACGGCGCCTGCAAGGTGATCGACGGCGCCCTGCTCAGCGAACGCCTGGACACCAACCAGACGGCGATCGCGGCATGGCACCTGGGCCGCACCACGCTGCTGGGACGCGGCACGCCGGACGAGTTCGCCTTCGAGCGATGCACCGCGAATAGCTGGGGCCGCCAGTGGTGCCTGTGGTTCGTCACCGGCGGCGACATCGGCATGGAGCCCCCGGACCACATCAAGGCGCTCAACGAGCGCTGGCAGTCGTTCAAGCAGGCCGCCACCGGCACGCCGGAAGCGGTCGAACGCGGCAAGGCATACTTCGAATACTTTGCCAACGAGCTGCCGATCATCCCGACCGTCGGGCTGGCGCCGCACCCGGTGATCATCCACAACCGCATGAAGAACGTTCCCGCGCAGAACATCTTCTGGGGCTCCGACACCAACTTCTATGCCCCGTACAAGCCGGAACAGTGGTACATCGCGGAATGATTCCGCACCGCACGTGACCTTCGGGAGGATGGGCGGCAGGCCCTGCCGTTCATTCTCCCGTTCCTCGTCCCGTACATGAACTACACCTCCTACCTGCTGCGCCGCGTGCTCCTGCTGGCGGTGACCCTGGTGATCATAAGCATGGTGATCTACATCGTGATCCAGTTGCCGCCGGGCGACGCCGTGGACACGATCGTGGCGCAGATGGAGGCGGAAGGCGACGTGATCACGGAGGCGGAGGAACTGGCGTTGCGCCGCCAGTACGGCCTGGACCGGCCCCTGGCGGTTCAGTACGCCGACTGGGTCATCAAGTTCCTGTCCGGCGACATGGGGCGGTCGATTCGCGGCGTGCCGGTACGTGACCTGATCGCCGAACGCCTGGGCGCCACCATCATGCTGTCGACGGTCAGCATCCTGTTCACCTATCTGGTGGCGATTCCGATCGGCATCTACAGCGCGACCCACCAGTACAGCCTGCCCGACTACGGTCTGACCACCCTGGGCTTCATCGGGCTGGCGACGCCCAACTTCCTGCTGGGACTGATCCTGCTGTACGTGTTCTACAAGTACTTCGGACTCAGCATCGGCGGCTTCTTTTCGCCCGGCATGGAGGAGCAGCCATGGAGCCTGGCCAAGGTCATGGACCTGATCGGCCACCTGTGGATACCGGTCATCGTGATCGGCACCGCGGCCACGGCCGGCACGATCCGGGTCATGCGCGGCACGCTGCTCGACGAGCTGGGCAAGCAGTACGTGATCACCGCCCGCGCGAAGGGGATCGCGGAGCGCCGCGTGATCATGAAGTACCCGGTGCGGCTGGCGTTGAACCCGATGGTCAGCGGGGTGGGCGGCGTCCTGCCGGAGCTGATCAGCGGCGAGACGATCGTCGCCATCGTACTGGGCCTGCCGACGCTCGGACCGCTGATGTACACCGCCGTACGCGCCCAGGACATCAATCTGTCGGGGAGCGTGTTGATGGTGATCAGCGCGCTGGCCGTGGTCGGCGTGCTGATTTCGGACATCCTGCTGGTGATCGTCGACCCGCGCATCACCTACGAACGCAAGGGCTGACGTGGCGGCCACCGACACCGCTGCCGTACAGGCCGCCAGCGCGGAGGAGCGCTACTTCATCGCCTCGCAGCGGCAATTGATGTGGCGCAAGTTCAAGAGGCACCGCATGGCGGTCATCGCCGGCGTCATGCTGCTGCTGGCCTATGCGGTGGCGTTCACCTACGAGTTCTGCGCCCCCTACGGTTCGCTGACCCAGCACCAGGGGTTCGTCAACGCGCCGCCGACCCGTATCCACCTGTTCGATCCCGACGGCCGTCTGCGCGCGCCCTTCGTCTACGGACTCACCGGCACGGTCAACCTCGAGACCTTCCAGCGCGAGTTCGTGGAGGACCGTTCCGTCATCCACCCGGTGCGCTTCCTGACGCGCGGTGAGCCGTACCGGTTCTGGGGCGTGATCGACGCCGACCTGCACCTGTTCGATGCCGGCGAGGGGCGCATGTTCCTGCTGGGTACCGACGAGCTGGGCCGCGACCTGTTTTCGCGCATCCTGGCCGGCAGCCGCGTCAGCCTCACCATCGGCCTGGTGGGCGTGCTGATCAGCTTCGTGCTCGGCTGCCTCCTGGGCGGCATCTCCGGCTATTTCGGCGGTGCGCCCGATCTGATCATCCAGCGCCTCATCGAGGTCTTCAACAGCATCCCCAGCATTCCGCTGTGGATGGCGCTGAGCGCGGTCATCCCCGTGAACTGGCCGGTCCTTCGCACCTACTTCATGATCACCATCATCCTGTCGGTGCTGAACTGGACCGGGGTGGCGCGCGTGGTGCGCGGCAAGCTGCTGGAGCTGCGCGAGTACGAGTACGTGACCGCCGCCCGTCTGGCCGGAACGAGCGCGGGCAAGATCATCACGGCCCACCTCCTGCCCGGCTTCCTGAGCTATCTGATCGTGCGACTCACCCTGGCGATCCCCGGCATGATCCTGGGAGAGACGGCGCTGAGCTTCCTGGGACTGGGGATTCAGCCGCCCGCGGTGAGCTGGGGGACGCTGCTGCAGGGGGCGCAGAACGTGACCAGCATCGCCATCTATCCATGGCTGCTGACGCCGGCGCTGTTTGTGGTAGCGACGGTATTGCTGTACAATTTCGTCGGCGACGGGGTGCGCGATGCCGCCGATCCCTACGCCATGGGCGGCAGGGGGTAGCGATATGCAGCGACCGGTTCGTGTAGGTCTGATCGGCTGCGGCGGCATCGTGCGGCTGCACCACGCGCCGGGGTATCGGGCGATTCCGGAGCTGGCGCGGATCACCGCACTGGCCGATCCTGACGGCGACAGCCGGGGACGGTCGGGGGAGATGCTGGCGGTGCCCCCGAACCGGCGCTACGCCGACTACCGGGAGATGCTGGAGCACGCCGAGCTGGACGCGGTCACCATCGCCACGCCGCACCACCTGCACGCCGAGCAGGCGATCGACGCGGCGGCGGCCGGCGTGGCGGTGATCTCCGAGAAGCCGATGGCCACCTCGGTGGAGCAGGCGCACGAGGTGCTGGCTGCGGTGCGCCGGCACGACGTGCCCTACACGGTGGTGCACAATTTCCTGTTCACGCCGGGCATGGAGCGGGCGCGGTCGCTGTTGGCCGACGGGGCCACAGGCACGCCGTTCTTCGGCCGGGCCAAGTCGCTGTTCAACAAGACCGATGACCAAGCCGACCCCAACACGGTGTGGCGCGCGTCGCGCGCCGCCGGCGGCGGCGCCATCAACGACACCGCCTATCACGAGATATACCTGCTGGAGTCGCTGGTCGGCTCACCGGTCCGCTACGTCGAGGCGCGGGTGGCGACCCGGCACTTCGCCTTCGACGTGGACGACTTGGCGCTGCTGCTGCTGGAGCACGACAACGGCGCGCTGTCCACGGTGGCCACCTCCTGGTGCGTGCCCGGCGGCGACGCCGGCGAGAGCGCCAACCTGGCCGAGGCGCACGGCCCGGCCGGCGGCGTGCGCGTCATGCGCCGCGGGCGCGGGCTGTGGCGGTACGCGCGCAGCACCCGGCAATGGCGGGAGGTGGCGCTGGAGCCGCGGCCGACCCAGGCCGAGAGCGGCCACGGGCGCTACTTCGCCGCCACCTTCGACGCCCTGGCGCGCGGCGCGCCGCCGCCGATCGGCGGTGCGGCGGCCCTGCACAACCTGCGCATCGTGGCCGCTGCCCGCCGCGCCAGCGCCGAACGGCGCGCCGTGGAGCTGCCGGCCGCCGGAGACCAACGACATCCGACCAAGGAGCGACCATGAGACCCTATCTCGACTGCCACAACCACATCGGCCGCACCCTGAACCGACTGCCGCCGACCGGCCAGACGACCGCGATGTGCCTGGCCCGCTTCGCCCAGACCAACGTCTACGCCAGCCTGTCGATGCCGACCGCCACCGGCGGTCTGATCCTGCGCGGGCTGGAGGACATCCGCGACCAGAACCGGGTGATCGCCCGCGCGCGCCGGGACTTCCCCGAGCACGTACCGCTGGGCCTGGCGCTGATCGAGCCCTGCCTGGGACCGGTGGCCGTGGACGAGGCGGAGTGGGCGATGAGCGAGCTGGGCCTGCACGGCATCGTGTCCCACCCGCCGGTGCGCGAGGCGTGCATGCCGTTCGTGGAGATGGCCGCCGGACGGGGCGGCCTGTGCAACATCCACATGCACGATGCGCTGTTCGGGAAGATCGCGCGCATGTTCCCCGGGGCGACGTTCATCACCCACGCCAGCAGCCACGCCGCCGAGCACTTTGCCGGCATGGACAACGTCTGGTTCGAGGTGGTGCAGTATCCCGATGGACGCGGCAGCCTCTGGGACTTCGCCAAGCTGGCCGATCGAGTGGGACGCGAGCGCATCATCTTCGGCGCCGACCTGCCCTACTACGACTACCGCCTGCTGCAGGGGATCATCGAACAGGCGCCGGTCGACGACGACCTCAAGGACCGCATCGCCTACCGCAACATGCAGGAGCTGATCCGCCGGTACAACCCGGAGTGGCAGCTCCCGGCCGGCCCGCCTCACGCTCCGCGCGTCTATCAGGCCGACGAGTTGTGGGCCGTGGATGCGGAGAAACCCGACCGCCTGACCGTCTACGGCTGACCGTGTAAAGGATGACCAAAAGCAAGGAGCGTGTGAGCAGGACGACCGAGAGTCGCCCCGCCACCCAGGTGGCCGAGCAGATTCTGTGGCTGCGCCGCGAGATCGACACGACGCCGATGCACCTGCTCAAGCTGACCTTCCTGGCCCATGGCTGGATGCTGGGTCTGAACGGCAAGGCTCTCGTCTACGATGCGGTAGAGGCATGGCGTTACGGTCCCGTGATTCCAAACATCTACCATCGTTACAAGTCGTTCGGTGGGGATGCTGTTACTGCTGAGCCGATCGATCGAACCGACCGATTCAGCGACTCTCAGCAGAGTCTGATCGAGGAAGTGGTCGAAGCGTATCGTAGCTACACTGCGTTCGACCTGTCCGACATCACGCATCGACCGGGAACGCCGTGGGACCTCGTATATCGAACATACGGCGAGGGAGCGATCATCCCCAACGAGCTGATACGCGACTACTACCGTGAACGCGCGAAGTCGGCCTAGCACCATGGACGCGGTGGCCGGCAGGACGGCCCGGAACGTGAAGGAGACCGCGCAAACGGCCGCTGCCGGACCGGCCGGTGGGGAGCCGGTTCTGCTGTCGGGGGGCAACCCGCAGATTGCGAAGGGGGACGGGGATGCTCCCGTGCAGGCGTACCTCGCGGCGATGCCGGGCTGGAAGAGCGGCCTTGGGCGCCGCCTCGACGAGCTGATCGCGCGCAATGCGCCGGAAGTACGGAAGGCGGTGCGCTGGAACTCGCCCTTCTACGGCATCGACGGCCAGGGCTGGTTCGTGTCGTTCCACGTCTTTACCCGCTACGTCAAGGTGACGTTCTTCCAGGGCGCGTTGCTGCAGCCGGTTCCGCCCGGAGCGGGCAAGGACAAGGACGCGCGCTGGATCGACATCTACGAGGGCAAGTTCGACGAGGCGCAGATGGCGGCGTGGATCCGGCAGGCCGCCGCGCTGCCCGGCTGGCGCTGGGGCTCGGCCCCCTAGGCCCCTGGCGCCGCCGCCGTCAGGGTTGGTCGACGGTGAGGCGGCACAGCAACGTGTTGTGCGTCTCGAGATCGGCGGTCCAGATCAACCGCGCCTCGTCCTGCCATTCGATCGCCTCATAGCCATCCTTCGGTCTCACTTCGGCTGCGCTGTACTCCACCGCTGACGGCCATTCGGCGTCGTCGAATCCAGGCAGGCGCCAGCCATCCGGCTCGGCCAGCGCCGCAAAACGGCATGGGCTGACGCCGGCCACCGGTTCGGCCGCGCCTTCGCAGGCGCGGTCGAGCGGCGCCTCGTGAATCACCAGGCATCGCCACGAAGCATTCGTGACGGCGACCGTCGCTCCGGTGGCGGTATCCGTGAACTGCGCGATGAGTCCGCCATCGCCCATCTGCTGGTTGCGGCGGCCGATGTATTCCAGACCGGTATCGTCCTGCTTGAAGTCCTTGGCGACGAAATTGAGTTGCAATGGGTAATCGGCGTTGAAGACGAACGCCTCGGCATTGAACGAGCGCTCCGTCGTGATCGGCGTCGAGTCCTCGATGATCAGGCGTTCGCCCAGATAGAAGGCAAACCAGTTGTCGGCCCAGACCTCCCCCTTGATCGACGCGGCGCCCGAGGTAGCGATCACGGTGACGTCGGCGACATCGGCGCTGTCGTTGCTGCAACCGGCCAGCAAGGCGGCCAGGATCACCAACGTCCAGGTCTTTCGCACGGCAGACATCATCATATCGTCATCGACTATCCCGTCTATTCCAGCAGAGCCTTGAACAGGGCGTCGGGCGCGTCGCCGTAGAACTGCAGATTGACGCGCGTGGCCATGTCGTCGGAGAGGTCGAACAGGCGCCGGCGAGCCGAAACGGGGAGCAGCACCGTGCCGGCGCCCTTCTCGACCGCCGCCTCGACGATTCCGACCGCATTGGCGAGCGGTTCGACCGATCCGCCCAGGTTGAGCCCGCCGACCACGATCAGGCCGCCCTTGAGGCTCTGCTCCAGCAGCGCGCCGCACAGCGCCAGCAGCGCCGGCAGCCCGATCGCCGCGCCGGAGCGGTCGTGGTCCATGGCGCGGAGCTGCACCGAGAACTCGTGGGCGCGCGGGTCGCGGTCGCCGACCAGTTCGCGCGCGCGGGCGTACAGGTTCTGCTCGGCGTAGCGGGTGCTCTCGCGGAACGCCGGCGGTACCGGGGCGTTGAGGATGCGGACGCCGCTGCCCGGGCCGACCGTCGCCTCGATGCGGTAGAGCGCCGGGCCGGTCTCCGGCCCGCCGGGGCCGATGCCCCACACCTGACCCGGCGGCAGCGGATCCGGGTCGATGGCATCGTCGCTGCCCAGCTCCGGCGTGGAAACGAACCGTTCGATCCCGGCCTCTCCCAGGGCGTAACTGAAGTGGGTGTTGCGGAACTCGCTCTTGAACACCCGCTTCTGCTGCTCCTTGACGCGGCGGCGCACTTCCAGGGCGATGCGCACCAGATCTTCCAGCTCCTCGTCCGGCACCGGCATCGCCGGGTCCGGGTAGAGCAGCTTGAGCAGACCGCTCACCGTCTTGTTGACCGCGGTGAGGTCGCGCCCGCTGAGCGCGCCGCCGAAGTGCACCCGGCCCTGCAGCGCCGGGACGCGGCTGCCGGCGCGCAGCCGGCTCCAGCACTCCGCCAGGAAGTCGCTGACCAGTCCGAAGTGATCGGTGAAGTGCGCGCGCGGATCGAGCTTGGGGAAGTCCCAGCCCGGCACGTAGGCGTGAATGCGATCCATGAACGCGGTGTCGTCGCGCAGGTCCGCGGACAGCGGGCTGAACAGGTGGCCGGCGCGTTGCTGCTGCGCGGCGTCGGCATCGAGATTGCCGACCATCACCACGCCGCCGTCCGCGCGGATGCTCTCCTTGCCGCGCGAAAACTCGCCCGATTCCATGTACCCCTTGAGGATGTTCACGCCGTCCTTCTGATCGAAGGAGACGCCGGAAATCTCGTCGAAGCAGACCACGTCGTACTGGCAGACCAGCCCCCGCTGGCCGGTGGCGTTGTTGACGAACATCTTCGCCACCGTCGCCTTGCCCCCGGAAATCAGATGGGCGTAGGGGGAGACCTGCTGGAACAGGTGGCTCTTGCCGGTGCCGCGCGGCCCCAGCTCCACCAGGTTGTAGTTGCGCTCCACGAACGGCGCCATCCGCACCAGCGCGACCAACTGCGCCCGCGCGCTGAGCGTGGCCGGCTCCAGGCCGACGCTGCGCAACAGCAGACGCCGCCATTGGCCGCTGTCGAGCTCGCGGCGGGCGCGCTGCAGGGTGTCCAGGACGTCGGCCTGCGAAAGCTGAATGGCGCGCACGGCATCGACCGCGAACGGGCGCCCGTTCTTCTCCTGCGCGATGGCCGCGTCGTAGCTCAGGGTGACCTCGGCGTAGAAGCCGTCGGTGAGCATGCGCTCGTGCCGCCGCACCAGATCGTCGTCGATGCGGGCGTCCCGAATCGCCAGCGCGGGAAGCTCGGCCAGCAGCGAGTCGGTGCGCGCGTCCAGGCGCGCCTTGACCAGGTCGATCAGCTTGATGGAGCCGCGGTCGCGCGCCCGCGCCTTGACCAGCTCCTCCTCGCCGGTGCGCACCGTGCGGTCGGCAAGCTGCCGCTCGACGATCTCCAGCCCCTCCTCGATCTCCCGCTCGTCGGTGGTGGCGCAGTAGCGGCCGAGCAGAAACTCGACGACGTAAGTGGGCACCGGATACTGGCGGCTGTACTTGCGCACCAGGTCCTTGCGTACCAGATACCCGTCGAACACCTGCGCCGCGCGCCGGTCCAGGTCATCGAGTGTGAGTCTCAATCTCCGCCCCCGACAATGGTCGATTGCCGCGCCACGACCCGGCCGCCGGCGTCCAGCACCACCACCACGGCCGAGGCGCCTTCCAGCTCGTCGTCCGCCACCAGCAGGCTCGCCGCTCCCTGCGCGTCGACCGGCCGCGCCCGGTCGATGCTCGCCGCGGCGTCGGCCACCCGCGTGCGCAGGTCGACGGCCGCGCCCGGCGGCGGCGCGGCGATGCGCACCCGGCAGCGCAGCCCGACCCAGGATAGCGCGGTGATGGCGGTGGGCGCAGGGGCGGCGCCCGCGCCGGCCGCGACCCGCAAGACCGGAATCAGGCTCTCCTGGAGGCTCACCCCGCCGTGCGCGTACTCACAGCCGGCGGTGAAGCAGGCGACGCCGGGAGGCACCGCGATCCGTTCGCCGGCGTTCCAATGCCACGCCACGACCGGCGTCTCGACGGCGGAATCGCCGGCGATGGCCGCGCATCGCGCCCAGCGGGTGGCGGTGAGGTAGCGGGGCAGGTCGACCTTGGGCAGGCCGCCGGGCAGCCACAGCCAGCCGTGATCGGTCACCACCCGCACCTCGCGCCAGCCGGCGTCCAGCAGCGCTCCGGCGCGCTCGCGCAGCAGGCCGAGCTGGTCGTCGAGGCCGGCGGCGATCCCGGCCTGCAGCGAGTGGCCCAGCCGGTCGAGCTGGCCGTGTTCGGTCCAGGCGCGGCCCGCCGGGTCGCCGGTCTCGTCCGCGGCGAGGTACCGGTAGCCGGCGGCGTCCAGGAGCTTGCGGAACCGGGCGGCGGTCAACGGGCGGCCGTCGTCCGCGCCTGCCGGCCGGAACTCCTCGCCCGGGGAGACGCCGGCGATCTGTTCGGCAACCGGAGCGACCGCCGGCTTGGCGGTGGCGGTGACGGTCGGCAGCGCCGCCCAGCGCGTCTCCACCCGCACCGTGCGGCCGTCGGCGCGCAGGCGCGCGGCCAGCCGCTGCGCCACGTCGAACCGCAGGCCGTCGGCGAACAGGATCGCCGTACCGGGTTGGTCGCGCGCGGCGTAGCGCTCCGGCGGGTCGCGGAGGGCGCGCGGCTCCTGCTCGGCCAGCGCCTGCAGCCTCCGCGCCGCAGCTTCCAGCCACGGCAGATAGACGGCCTGCAACGCCGCGCCCACCGCCTTCCGGTCGGCGGCGGACTTCACCGCCTCCATCGCGGCCAGCGCGGCGGCATCGACCTGCCACGCGCCGGCCGCGTAGCCGCGGGCCAGCTCGGCGGCCGACGCCCCGCCGAGCTGCTCCGCGGTGCGCGCGGCGATCAGCGCCAGGTGCTCCAGCGCGTACGCCAGCGGCGCCTGCCCGAGCGCGGCCCACACCCAGCCGCGGCGTTGGCCGTGCTCCTGTTCGAGCGCGCGGAGCTCGGCGCGCGCGGCGGCGGGCGAGCGGCCGGCGCAGGCCTCGAGACGGCGCCGCAGCGCCGCTTCGTCCGCTTCGTTCTCCTGCGGCCACGACGAGCGCTCCGCGAACAGGTCGTCCGGCCGCGCGCGGCGCAGCAGTTCCGGCACCCCGGGATACCGCGCCGGCGCCTCGGCGAACCGGTTCCAGACCGCTTGCCATGGCCCGTCGCGCCGGCCGAGCCGCTCGGCGGCGACCAGCTCGCCGTCGCCGGCGGGGTCGAAGTCGTAGTCGGCGCGGCAGCGCGCGGCAAAGGCGTCCCGACGCGCCGCCTCCCAGCCGGTCATGACGCCCTGCGGGTCGCCGAGCCAGGACAGCAGGTCCTTGATCGGATCATCCGACAACAGACCGTCGAAGTCCTGCGCGTCCAGGCGCCGGCCGCGCAACGCCGGCAGCGGCGCGAGCGCCAACTCCGCCAGGGCGCGCAGCATGGCCTGCCGCGTCGCGGCATCCCGGGCCACGTCCAGCCCCAGGCCGCCGGTCCGGGAGGTGAGGAATGCCTCCACCGTCCAGTCGCGGCCGTTCTTCTGCGTCCAGCAGACGCCGCGGTACTGCAGTTCCACCAGCGGCTGCAGGCGCCGAGGGCAGGTCTGCGCCGCGCCGAGCTGCTGGCGGCTCACGCCGGGCAGATAGAGGATCGGGGCCGCCTCGGCAGGGATGCGGGGCGCGTCCAGCGTCCGCTCGATTACGCAGCGCAGCCAGATCGACGGCCCGGTGCGCTGCTCGGGAGCGTACTCGCCGAGCGCCAGCAGGTGCGGCGCGAACCGGCGCAGGTGGGGCACGACCGGTTGCCACTGCGCGGCGGGATCGGTCCACAGGACCGCGGCCGGCCGCACCGCGTCATCGGGGTTGAAGCGGGCGGCGCCGGCGAGCGCCGCGGCCAGCGCCTCGACGAGCGTCGTTTCGACGCCCGGCGCCGCGACGGCCGGTGCCTCGACGCCCGGCGCCGCAGCGCCCGGCGTCACGTCGGCCGTCACGCGCCGCCTGCCGCGGGAGCCGGCCGCAGATCGAACGTCACCCGCACGAAGCGGTCGCGCTCGTCGTTGTGGAGCGCCGGCTCGGTCCCGTTGAAGCGCCGCATGGCGTGGCGCATCATCAACCAGCCGCGCCCGCGCCGCTCCATCAGCCGGCGCACCACCATGGCGTTGGCCATCATCTCGTTGCGGGATCGCGGCGCGCCGCCCAGGCGAGCCTGCTGCACCGTCATGTGGTTGGGCAGCGCGCCGGGGCTGGTCACCGCGATGCGGTCGTCGAACACTTCCAGCAGGACCGGCGACCCGGTGAGGGCGTAGTCGCGGTGGATGACGGCGTTGACCAGCGCCTCGCGCAGCGCGTCTTCCGGCAGCAGCGGCAGGTCGCGGCGGTAGAGGCCCTCGTAGACCTCGCGCCGGCCCAGGCTGCGAAACCATCCCATGGCGCGCGTCACCTGATCTTCCAGGCGGCCCTTGCCCTCGCCCGCGCTCAGCACCTCGGCTGCCTGGTCGAGGCCGCCGTAGCGGACGCACTGCACGAACAGGTTCAGGGTGTGGGGGTACGCCTGCGGGTCGCGCCCGAACACCATCGCGCCGTACAGCGTGGGGCGCAACGCGCCGTCCAGCTCGTCGGCGACGCTGGCGTTGCGCAGGTCGTCCGCGCGCGCCGGCTGCGGCTCGCGCTCGGTATCGAGGCCCTGCGCCCGCATGAAGGAGCGCACGGCGCCGAAGTCGATCTCCTCGACCGTCGCCGAGGGGATGATCTGCCGCTCGGTGAGCACGAACCCGAAGGCGTTGAACAGCTCCTGCAGCTCGGACGGCGACGGGGCGACGGTGGCGCGGCCGCGTCGGATCCAGAAGCGGCCGTCGTACGCGAACGGCTCGTAGCCGCGCTGATGGCGATGCACGGCGATCCAGTGCACCCAGCCGGCGCCGGTGTCGCGCCGGCCGCAGCGCGCGGTGACCGGCTTGCCGCAGGCGGTGTGCAGCAGCCCGGTCAGCCGTTCCTGCACCGCTTCGGCATCCGCGGCCACGCCGGCGACCGCGCCGCGGTCATCGACGCCGATCACGAGCAGCCCGCCGGCGCCGTTGGCGAACGCGCACAACGTCCGGGCGACCGCGCGCAGGTCCCCGATCCCGCGCTTGAACTCGGTACGGTCGTCCTCCCCGGCGGCGATGCGCCGCTCGACCTCAGGCCATTCGATCGTCATCGATCACTCGCCGGTCACCCCACCCGTGAATACGGATATTGATCCCTGATGTAAGTATTGAAGAACTGCCCCTTCGATGGCGCCTGCATGATCTCGACGTGCAAACGGTCCGGAACGCCATAGTACTGGTACACGCGGCCGCTCCCGAACTCGATCTCAAGCGTCTCGGTCTGGCGGTCATACCCTATCGATCTGACCGTCGATGACGATACGGGCTGCTTGTTCATGATTCGATCTCCTTTGACAATCCACAATCCATGAGAACTTCGTTCAAAGTTCCCATTTCGTAGCAGGTTGAAAGGAAAATCTGGATTGCTTCGTTCAGATTCTGGACCGCCTCTTCCTCGGAATCTCCCTGCGAACATACGTCAAGCGGGTTGCAATGCGACACATACAAGCCCGTGTCGAGGTCCTGCCATACTTCTCGCTCCATCTGAATCAGTAGTCCTGGCGGAGTGACGTTCAAGGTGTCACACAGCTTCGTCACCCGGGCGGCCGGTTGCTCTGACTGGCGCGGCAACGTCATTCGACGTGAGTCTATAGCCTCGCAGAGATCGTCAACACGCCGAGAACGCCTACCATTCTGAGCCAAGCATCTCCCTCCGAGGCTCTGATTTTGTGGCGTTCTTGAGATGGACGTCGTTTACCCGGTCGCCGGTGAACCGGTCGCCCCGCCAGAACCACGGGTAGTCCTCCTGGGGGCGCAGCTCGCGGGCGTCGTCCAGACCGCGGTCGTCTTGCGCCCAGGGCGAGGGCTTGCCGCCGGCGGTCAGCGTGCGGGGTTCCTTGCCGCGGTCCTTGCGCCAGTGGACGTTAGGTCTGGCGCGCAGGATGCCGGCGCCCTTCTTGCCGCCGGCGAGGTCGGCGGCCATGAAGGGGCGGATGTTGAGCCGCACGCCGTCGTTGACGTCGGGGTGCCAGCCGATCGGTTGCGCGGCGAGCGGCTTCCAGCGGATGAACAGGTCGAACGGCGGTTCGCCGTCGAGGATCGCGGCGAGGCGCCGTTGCAGTGCAAAGGCGGCGGCAAGCCGCTCCTCGGCGCCGGCGGCGCCGCGTTCCACGCCGTCTTTCCGGCGGGTGATCCAGTCGCCCAGGTAGCTGTAGGTGAGGGATTCGAGGAGCTGCCGGCCTTGCTGTCCCCCGGCTGCCAGCTTGTGGTAGTTGACCAGGGCGTGAAAGCCGTCGCGGCGGCCGTCCCAGACGTGCCAGATGAACGGGCGGTGATGGAAGCGCTTGCAGTGCTGCTCGAAGAAGCGGTTGCGCAGCCAGTCGTCGAGGCTGGGGCTGCCGGCAGCGGCCAGGAGGCGAGGGAGCGTGGCGTCGCTCCACGCCTCGCCGAAGGCGGCGGCCAGCAGGCGCAGCAGGCGGTCGGCAGCGGGCAGTTCGCCGCGCACCGCCGGCAGGCAGACGATGCCGTCCTGGTCCGAGAAGCGGTGCAGCGCGGCGCAGCGGCGGACCCAGGCGCGCTGTTCGGCGGCCAGTTCCATGGCATCGTCCCGTTCCGCCGGCCAGCGGTAGCCGAGCAGGCGGGCTACGGCGACCTGCAGCACGCTAGCGTCTTCCCGGTACGGTCCGTTGGCAGTGCGCCTGGTCGTTTCGTCCCAGATGACCGACCCGCACGGATGGCCGTGGAATATCCATTGCGTGGGATCGTCGGTGTAGGGGAGCGGAAGGCCGTTGGGATATTGTTCGGCGGCGACCTCGGTCCAGCGGTCCGGGTCGAAGGGAACGGCCGTCAGCGTCCCGGCCGTAACCTTCAGCGCCTGGTCAACGGACCGTACGTCGTCGTGATAGTGGGCCGATTGGACGTACGACCATACGGCCGGGATCAGACCGGCATCTTTCGGCGCGATCGGGCATACGTTGTCGTCGAACACTTCCCCGGCGTAGAGAAAGGGTTCCAGCCGCTGCATCTTGTTGACTGCGACTCCGGCGCGGCCAAAGACACCCTGTCCCCGTATCCAGCAACCTCGCTGGACGCTCAGGTCGTCGTGGTTCAAGGGCACCTTGCAAATCTGCGTCCTTCCGGACCATGCATGCTCACTTGGCGAGTTGAGCCACAAGACGTGATGGGACGCGACTTCCGGAAACTCCCAGAAGCAGGACAGGAATCTCGGAGCGTCACCGGTAGTACTGCCCTTGCCGAAGTCAGCGACGTCTGCCAACCGCATTCCGCCTGCCGGAGGACGGCCAGACGAAATGACTGCCTTTGGATTCGCAAGGTATTCCTGCTGCGGAGACCCGGTTACCGTAACCGCCGACAACCGTGCCGACTTCTCGACATCGGTGTGGAATGCGGAAACATCAAGGCTATACGTCAGGTCGGTTACCTCGGCACCTTGACCCTTAGTGACGGTCATCAACTGAATGTTGAAATCGTACATTGGAGTCCGAAAAGACCTTGTGCCGAGGCGCGCTAGCAATTGCCACGTCTGCGTCTTCAGCAGCTTCGAACGGAGCGACTTGTAGCTGGAGAGGAACAGCCAGTTCTGCGGCATCACCAAGGTGGCGGTTCCTCCTTCTACGCACAGACTCAAGGCACGTTCCAGGTATACGGTGGCCAGATCGTTCTTGGCGGCCGGGTAGCGGGCTTCGCAGAAGGCGCGTAGCTCTTCGCTCTGCTTGCGGCGTACAAGGTAGGGAACATTCGTGATCACGAGGTGGTAGCGGCCGGCCAGCAACTCGGCGGCGCGCGCGATTCCCTGCGCCGCTACCGCGCGCTCGGTCTGCTCGAAGGTGGCGCGCTCCGATGCGGCCGCGGCGGCGAACAGCGCCTGCACCGACTCGTAGTCACCCTGAAACAGCTCCCGCTTCAGCGTCCGCGGGTCGATCAGCGAGCCCAGCAGCGGCGCCTGCCGAAACAGATCGTGCAGCGCGTCCAGGCTGCCGCGAAGCTGCGCCGAAAGCGCGGTATCGCCGGCGGCGGCCTGCTCCGCCAACGCGGTCCACTCCTCCTTGGCCGCGTTGGGCGCGAGCCCTGAGCAGGCCACGTTCAGCGTCGGCAGCGGTCGATAGCCGCCGGCGTCGGGCCAGCGCCAGGCGGCCAGTGCCAGGGCGAACGCGGCCAGCTCCACGCAACGCGGGTCCAGTTCCAGGCCGTGCAGGTTGTCGCGCAGCACCGCGTCCACGGCCGCGCGCGGGGTCAGCCCCTCGCTTTCCATGCGCATCGGCACCAGCATCCCCAGGGTGGCGACCAGGAAGTGTCCCGAACCGCAGCAGGGGTCCAGAACCTTCAGGTCGCCGAGCTGCTCCGGCCAGCCGTCGAATGCGCCGGCCGCGGGACGCCACCGCGCAGGCCCGGTTCCTTCTCCTTCATCGTGGCGCACGAAGCGCAGATAATCGAGCGGCACACCGGGCAGCGCCGCCGCTCGGCGCAATTCCGCTTCCGTGCCGGCGCCGGTCAGCGCGGCCTCGGTCAGGTCGGGCAGGCGGCGTGACGCCCACCACGCCCCCAGGGAGTTGTCCAGCAGGAAGCTCACCATGTAGGGCTCGGTGAACAGTTGCGTCACCGCGGCCAGCTCGTCCGCGCCGATCTTGACCTCGGAACGGTTCACCTCGGCCTTCGCGGCCGATTGCCAGAACTGGTAGACCCAGCCGAGCGAGTCGTCTGCCGCGAACACCTCCGCCGGCAGGCTCTCGACCAGCCGCTCCAACGCCAGCCGGTGTTCGCGGGCGAGGCGGACCGCGCAGGCCGGTTGGCCAGGTCGGAACACCTGCGGCAGCATGCGCTGGGCGAAGCGCGCGGCCAGCGTCCACTGGTCGGCGTCCTGCTCCTCCTGGGCCAGTTCCGCGCACTCCGCCAGGGTGACCGCGATGCCCAGTTCCGGCTCGATCAGCAGGTGGTTCTCGGCCAGGAAGCGGGCGAACAGCATGCCGTGCCAGTGCTCATAGGCGCACTCGTAGACCACGTGATCGATCGACCGGGCTCCCGCAGCGGCGCCGAGGCGGTCGCCGAGCTGCCGGGCGTGGGCGCGCAGCCGCAGACGCAGGTCGCGCTGCGCGGTGTCCATGTGACCGTAGGGCTGGGCTTCGGCAACGGCGAGCGCCTCCAGCGCCGCTCGGGCGCCGGTCTCGGCGACGTCGCGCGCTTGCATGACGGTGCGCTCCAGTTGCCGGCGCAGGTCCGCTGACAGGGTCGTCATCGCCGGCGGCTATCTGCCTAGTGTGCCGTTCTCACCCCGCTCGCGGAGCAGCGCCTCAAGTGCGGCGATGCGCTCTTCCGCTTGGCTCTGGGCGGCCTCCGCTTGGCGGCGGGCGGTGGCTTCGTCATGGAGACGGGCTTCCGTCTGGCGGTGGGCGGCGGCTTCCAACCGCATCCGCTCCTCTGCCCGCTTCCGCCGCTGCTCTAGTTCCTTCGACGAAAGCAGATAGCCCTGCGGGGCCGGATCGTAGAACCGCAGCCGCTCCGCCTCCTCCCGCAATTCCAGCCCCAGCACCTTGCTCTCCAGCCGCAGAGTTCCGTCCGCCAGCTCATCGGGCGGCCGCAGCTCGTACCTTCCCCCGATCAGTTCCAGCCCCTGCAACGGCGGGTCCAGATAGTCCCGCGTCGGGTCGTACTGGAAGTACTCCCGCACTCCCAACTGTCGGTACGTCTCTCGCTTCGGTCCCTGATCCCGGTCCCTGGTGCTTGCCGAGGTGATCTCCAGCACGAAGTCCGGCCCCTTCGGTTCCTTCCACAACTGATACGTGTGGCGCGGGCGATTCGCCGCGCCAAGCACCACGAATACGTCCGGCGCCACCCGCGCCGCCGGGTTGCCCTCCTGGTAGTACAACAGCAGGACGGCCGCTACGAACACGTCCTCACGAGCGGCATAGCGGCGCCGCAGCGCGTCGAAGGCGTAGAACAGCGGGATGAGTTGAAAGCTGCTTTCCGCCACCCGCTCGCCGTCCGAACTGGGGTACTCGATCTCCTCCGGAGCAACCGGAGCGAGTGCCGTGCCTGCTACGCGTGCCATCTGCGACCCTCCGCCCACCACCATACTCCGAACGCGCGTCGCGTACCGCTACCGCAGCCGCTCACCAGCGATTGCCCCCGATCGAACCCGAGGCCCAGAGCTGTCCGAGCTGGTATCGCTGCAGCCATTCGGTCAGCGCCTCCTTTCGCAGGCGCTGCAAGGTCGTCTGCTACGCGTTACCCGACGGGACGGTACTCTATCAGGGCCGCGCAGCCGATGATGTCGACGATGCGCGCCAGCCGTTCGCGGCCATCGGCGTCGGTAAGCCGCAGGGTCTCGCCGAGTAGAAAGTGAACGGGCTGCGGCCGGCCCTGGTCGATCGCGATGCCGGAGGCATGGAGGAAGGTGCGGTCGAGCGGGTCACGCACCGGGTTGAGCCGCCCTCCAAGCCCGGGAATCTCGCCGGTTGCGTCCGGGAAGATGACCGCGCCGCCGTCCGGCAGCGGTTCGAGCTCGATGGTCAGCGCGCCGCGGCGCGGCTGCCAATCCCGAATCAGGTGCGCCGCGTAGCCGGCAGCGGCCGCGAACACGGTGACGGGAAGGTGTGAAAGATGCAGCTCGACCACCGCCTCGCCGGCGTCGCAGGTCGTCGCCCGTCGCCACGATTCGTTCGGCATCAGCACCAGCAGATCGACGTTTGGCACGGCGGCGCCTCGGCTGCGCACCGCGATGACGATCCTGACCGGGGTAGGGACGGTCGCCGCCGCCGGCAGCGTGAGAAACAGATCGGAGTTGTCGATCAGCCGATACTCCGGCGCCTTGCCGCTCAGCGCGCGCGTCTCGCGCAGGATCGTCGGCACGCCGTCACCGCGCCGCTCCATGAAGTAGCGCCGCTCGCCCGCCCCGCGGACGGCGCCGACCGGCAGGCGGCCGAGCGCCGACGCGAGCGCTTCGTTGCGCGTGGATTGGCGCATGGCCATCGTGTCCACCGCGAGATTATTCGCCAGCCCGCCGGGCGAGTTGACCTCGATGCGATCGGCGAACATCGACAGGCGAATCCGGCTGCCCCGGATCGAGTAGTCCCGATGCGCCACCGCGTTGACCATCGCTTCGAACAGCGCGCGTTCGCTGTATTGCGGCAGGTCGATGCGGGCCGGGCTCTTGTAGGCGCCGACCCGCATGTTGCGGACCGCGAACGCGACCGCCTCGGCAATCTGCCGGCTCAACGGTCCGGTGATGGTCTGAGCGTCCAACTGACCTGAAGCGCGGTCCACGCCGCGGTAGTGCGTAGCCGTTATGGCGGCATTCGGCAGCCACTCGTCCGGCGCCTGACTGCACAGCAGCAGGCCGGCCACGGTCGCCTCCACCGCGCCGGTGACGCCGCGCGCGAGCAACCCCATCTTCTCCAGCGCAAGGGCGGGGTCGGCGGCGCCCTGCGCGCTCAGCAGCGGCTTCCACAGGGCCTCGTCCAGCGTACCGAACCCCGTCTCCGGTACCGTCTGCTTGTCGAACCAGAGGAATCGCGTCTGCCCGCGCCGTTGCGCCAGCCGCAGCCGCTCGTCGCTCGTCATCCTGCGCTTCGAGCTTCCCACGCGGTAGTAGCTGCCGCCGGGGCTGTCGTGCTGCGCTTCCCCCCGAGCCACCGCGACCACCAGGAACGGCTTGCCGGCCTCCAGCTCCCGGCGCAAGATGGCCGGCCGTACCGGCGGCTTGATCGCGTCGGTGCAGAGGTCCACGACGAACCGCTCCAGCGCGTCCATCTGCGCCCGCGTCATGCCTTGCACGGCGCCCCGGTCGGTTACGCCGCACAGCAACACGCCGCCGTCGCTGTTGGCGAAGGCCGCAATCTCATCGGCAAGGTCGTCGCGGCGCGGGCTCTGCGGGCGGTTGCCGGAAAACTCGATCTGCTTGAACTCCCAACCGCTGTCCTCACCCAGCCGCAACTGCCGCGCGATGTCGTCGTCCTCGTAATTCATTCGGTGCGCTCCGCCCCTGGAGTAAACGATAAGGATACCGCCATTAGTCTAGTCACGGCTTGTCCAATCGTGACTAGACGAAAAGGATACTGAAGCCGGTCGCCGCATATCGGCGTACCTTCTCAGCCAATGACGACCGGGCCCTGCTCCACCTGATTCAGCAGTTCCCGTTCGGTGGTCTCGATCCAGGCCCGGACATCTGCCGGCGTGCGCAGCGTGGCGCCGGTGAGCTTATGGTGGCGGATCTCCGGTTCGACCAGCCGGTCGGCCGCGGCGCGGGCCTGCGCGAACCACTGCGGGAGGGCCGCGGCGCGCGTGCGCCAGCCATCCAGGGAGATACGGTCCAGCGACTCCAGTACCTCCTGCTCGGTGCCGGTCGCCCCGGCGGTAACCGGCTCCAGGCGCAGCCGGTCGAGGATTTCGCGGCGCCGGGCGGGATCGAGCTGCCGCCAGCTTTCGGCTTGCTCCAGACGTTGCCGCTCCGCCTGGTACGTTTCGTCGTAGCCCGCTTGCGACCGCGCCAGCGCGGCGCGCAGCGCATCGGTGAGGCGCGCGGCGAGGTCGGGCACCGGATCGGTCGCGTCCAGCAGCCGCCGGTGCTCCACGAGCGCGGCGAGCTGCGGCTGCGCCGCGCCGGCGGCCGCAAGTCCCTCCGCGTGGCGGGCCAGCGCCTGCAGGCGCCGGAACGCGGGCAGGCGCGCGGCTGCCAACTGCCCGGCCGCGGTCCAGTCGGCCAGGCTCGCCGCCAGTTGGTCGTGCCGGTCGAGCACCGCCAGGAGCTGCTCGTTGCCGGCCCGGGAGCGCAGCTCCTCCACCGCTCCGGTATCCGGCCGGACCGGCAGCGGCGCCTCGCCGCCGGCGCCGGCGGCCAGCTCCAGGAGCCGGTCCAGAAAGCGGCCGGCCGCCTCCACCTCTTCGTTCGGCTTGCAGTCCACGCCCGCGCTCTGAAACAGCCTGCGCGCCTGCAGGCGCTGCGGCGCGGCGACCGTCGCGGTCTCCACCCGGAAGTCCGTACGAGACACCTTTGCCTGGTCCAGCCCGCGCGGGGCGACGGCCACGCCGTTGGCGGTCGCGCGCAGGTGCCCGGTCGCGAACAGGCTGAGCAGCGCCCCGTCGATCGCGTCGCGCGGCCAGCCGCAGGGCGGCGCCGAGAAGTGGGCGCGCACCTCCCGGCCCCGCTTGCCGGCGCCGACCCAGGCGAGCACCGCCGCGCACACCGGGTGGTCCGCGGTCTTGCCGTTGAAGTCGAGCGCCGCCAACGGGCTTTCCGCGCCGCCGCGGGCGCGCTCGATCACCGCGGGCCAACGGTCGTGGTCGGCGTCCTTGAACCGGAAGAACAGCCGCTCCAGCGAGGCGGCCGCCGCTGCCCGCACCTTCTCGGCCACGGTCGATTCCGGCCGCTCGTGGCCGCCGCCCTGAAACACCTTCGCGCCGCCGGCAGCGCGCGCCATCATTGCCTGCAGGTTGCGCTCCGCCGCGGTCAGCCGCGTCTCCATGCCCCCTCGCGCCTCGATCCCTTCCGGCCCGGACGGGATGCCCTGGTAGTCCAGCGTCTCCTGCGCGGCGCCGCGGGCGGCGATCAGCCGCGCCAGCGCGTCGGCGTCGGACTTGGGCACGAACAGGTGGATCACCGGGTCGTCCGCGCCGGCGGCGCGCGCCTCGGCCAGCACGGCGCTCTCCGCGGCGCCCCACCCGTCGCGCACCCACACCGGGAGGTCGCGGTCCGCCGACGGCGCCTCGGACCCGAAGTGCAGCGCCAGCTTGCGCGGTTCCTTGCTCGCCCCGTGGGTGAGCCGCAGCGGCCCCAGCGCCGCCTGCACCGCGCTGCCGAGCAGCGCGGTGCGCACGCTGCTCATGGCGGCCGGATCGCCGGCAAGCCGGCGCTGCCGGTTGCGGAACTCCGCTTCCCAGTCGCTGCTCTCGCGGGTCTGCAGGCTGAACTCCCGGCCGAGCTGCATCAGCGTGCCGGCGGCGACCAACTCGTCCAGGAGCGCCGGCAGCCGGCCGCGCAGCGCCGCGCCGTCGGTCGCCAGATCCCGCACCAGCAGGTCGGCCAGCGCCTCCGCGGTGGCGTGCACGCCGATGTCCGCCCCGGCCTCGCGCGGGAGCTTGCGGATCAGGAAGACCAGCGCGCACAGCCGCGACTTGAGGAGGCCGTCGGCACTGCCGTCAGCTCGCTGCCGGACGATCGTCTCGTGCAGCTCGCGCAGCAACACGCCGGACTGCTGCAGACTGGACGCCTGTTCGTCGAACAGGAAGTCGGCCGGCACGACGCTTCCGAGCGGCTCGCCGGCGGTGCGGCGGATGGCGTCGTAGACGATGCGGAGTTGGGTGCGGAGCTGCCCGGCGGTGCCGGCGCGGTCGACCGCGCGCAGCGCGTACTCCCAGAAGCGCCGGCGCACCGGCAGCAGCGGGTAGTCGTCGACCAGAATCTCCTGATCCTCGGCGCGCGGGCCGATCCGGCTGCCGGTCAGGTGGCGGCCGATTTCCCCCGCGTTCGCCTCCAGGGCCGCGCGGACCTCGGCAACGCGATCCTGGCGCTTGGCCAGCACCACGCGCCGGATCACCGTCTCGACGTCGGCATCGGAGAGCTCCACGTTGACCGCGAAGCGGCCCTGCAGGCGATGCAGCGCCGCGGTGCCGGAGAGCGCCGTCTGACCGGTGCCGACGAACAGCAGGCGGTCGCCGAACCGCTTGCTGCACGCTTCGACCACCTCCTGGACGACGTAGGAGCGGTCGGTGTCCTCGCCGATGTACTGCTGCACCTCGTCGAGAATGATCGCCGTCGCCGGCAGCGCGCCGCCGGCCGCCAGCGCCTCCTGCAGCGCGTCGACGAACTGGTCGGTGGTGATGTCGGCGGCCTTGGGGAACTGCCCGCGCAGCACCGCCCGGACCTCCCGCTCGTCGCGGGCGAGGCCGGCATCGGCGGCGAGCAGCGCGCGGGCGATGACCGGACTCACGTACAGGTCCTGCAACTCGCGCCGAAACGGCCGCCCTTCCGCCTCGACCGCGGCGCGCACCCGGTCGTAGAGGCGGTTCTTCTTGAGCCACAGGCAGAACTGCGCCAGGGGCCAGCTCTCCGGCAGACCGGCGGACTTGAAGACGATGCCGAGCAGCGCCAGCCGGACGCTGTCCCCGGCGCCGGCGCCCAGCGTGCCGGCCGCGGCGTGCAGCCCGCGCCCGCGCCGACCCAGGGTGGAGACCTCGGCGAGCAGGTCCCGCACCTCGTCCGGCAGCCGCGCCAGGCCGCGCGCGGTGGCGCCATCCTCCGGGAACGTGAAGTCGGCCCACAGGAAGCGCAGCATCTTTGCCAGATGCGACTTGCCGCTGCCGAAGAAGCCGCTGATCCAGGCCGCCGGCTGCTCCGGCTGGCCCTGGTGCCGGAGGTAGGACTCCAGGATGCGGACCAGACCGCCGCGGTACTGGCCGGCGCAGACGAAGTGGCGCAGCTCGAAGCGCAGGATGCGGCGCTCGTCCGCGGTCGCGGCGTCGGTCATGGCGGCGACGCCGTGGTTCAGCAAGGAGATCTCGTCGGGGTCCTGCCGGTAGACGTCCCGGTTCTGCAACGTCGGTGTCGGAGTATTCATCGTTCGTCGTGCGCGGTGATCGGCACGGCCAGGTAGTTCCAGCCGTCCCGAGCGTTCAACAGCCGGTACTGACTGTCTTCATATTCGCCCGGAAAGAACACCGCGAGGCGGCCCGCGACGTCCTGCTCGACCGCCCTCATCAGATCGGACAGACGGACGAACCCGAACAGCGAGGCGATGCCGAACACGCCGGTGACCGAGCCGCGGCCGGCTTGCGGCGACCGCAATCGCTCGCGCACGCTGGCGGCCGCGTACTCCGCGAAGTCCTCTTCGAGCTTGAGCTCCAGGTCTTCCGGCGACTCGAAGTAGCTGTCGCGGTAGTCGATCCCGGCCATCCAGCGCGCGAACGCCGCCGTCAGATCGCACTCCTGCCAGCGGTGTCCGGCCCGCCTGGTCGCCAGCTCGAAGAGGGTCTTGCGCGCGCGCAGGCGCCGTTCGTCGCTCTTGTCGTAGACCAGGAAGATCACCCGCTCGGCGCCGGCCAGGTCCTGCTCCCACGGCAGCGCGAGGTAGCGTCCGTAGCGCTCAGCCAGCTTGTCGATGCGTCCCATGGCCAAGTTCCTCGCCGGTGTCCGCCAACATGATACCAAATGAAACCTCGATCATCGGCCCCGATTGCTTGAGGTCGAGCAGGCCGAGGCGCTTCGCCGCCGCGGCCTGCCCCACCAGGCCTCCCGCGCCGGCGTCGAGGACCGCGCACCAGGGGGTCTCGAACAGCAGGCTGCCGCGCCGGCCGGCGGCGTAGCCGAGCAGCAGCGCGTACGCCGCGGCCGCGGGGGTTGCCGGTACGCGCTGCCGGACCTTGATGCCGGCGCCGCGCAGGTGCCCGGACTGGGTCCAGGAGGAGAGGGCGTTGCGCACCACCTGGTCCGCGGTGCGCCGGTTCAGGCGATCGCCGGCCGCGTCGGAGACAAGGTCGGTCACCGCCTGCCGGGAGAGCGTCCCGCCGACGGGGCAGCCGAGCACGGCCGGGGCGGTAGCGCGCAGCAGCGGGTCGCGCGCCAGGGCGAGCAGCAGCGCCAGCCGCGGGCGGCTCGACTCGTGGTGCGGCCACAGTGCCCGGAGGACCCGGAACAGGAGCAGACGGCGGTCGAGGCCGTACAGCTCCCGCAGCCGCTGCAGCGACGCCTTGCAAGTCGCCGCGGTGCGCTTGCCCAGGCAATTCTCGTCGATGACGAGCCGTGCGTAGTCGGCGCGCGCCGCCTCGATCGGCGCGGCCTGAAGCAGGAGCGAGAGCTCCCGGAGCATGATCGTCCGGCTGGTATGGGTGCCGCGCGCGCCGGAGCGAAACCCCCAGAGCGCGGCCTGCCGCGCGGGAAGGCCGATGATGCCCGGCTCGAAGTCGACCTTCGCCATCGCGCCCACGTCTCTATCGGAGCTCGATTCCGGAGGTGATCGCCCGGTACCACGCGGGATGCTCGTCACGGAGTCGATCCAGTTCCGCGACGGTGTACGGAAACAGGTCGATGCCCACGGGGAACCCGAACGGCAGGTAATCGCCGATGCGATCCCGAAACCGCCGGTCGGAGCGGGAGATGACCACACAGGCGTCCACGTCGCTTCCCGGCGCCGGAGTGCCGTTTACCCGTGAGCCGAACCAGATGACCCGGACCACCTCGGGACGGCTCGCCAGCAGGTGACGCGCCCAGCGGCGAACCGCCGCTTCAACGGTCGCCTGATTGTTCGATTTGAAGACGAGCGAAGCCGATGAGCCGTTCGGCGCACAGGATGGCATCGTCAGAGTCCTTCTTCGTGTAGAAGTCGGTCGGCGCGCCCGCATCGAAACCGTTGGGATAGCGCGCCGGTATGTAGTGCTTGTCGAGGGTCTTGGCGCATTCGATCAATTCCTCGCCGGCTTCCGCTGCGCTGACCAGAAGACCGAGCAGCGCGGTCACGGTGTGCCCCCACGCGTCTTCGCCGCGGCTCACCAGCACCGCCTTGAGCGACTTCTCGGCCGCCTGCTGCGAGGCGAAGCAGGCCCATTCGTGGTCGGCGTGATCGCGTGCGTGGTGGGCGTGGCGCACGTCCGCCTCTGCCTGACGGAGCCAATCGTACTGGCGCGCGGACATGCCGCATATGGTAGCGCAGTCGCGGTCGGCGGTTCGTCCGTGCGCTCTGCCGGCGGTCAGCGCTCGCGCGGGCGGGCACGGTCTGCGGTGCCGGCGATGGCGTCGAGCTTCTCGGTGATCTCGGCGTCGGCGGCGCCGGCCTCCAGGAACTCGGCCAAACGGTGATAGTCGGCCTTGCGCATCAGGTCGGGCGAGTCCGACGCGGCGTAGAAACGCGTGAACAGCGGGTCCAGGAACTCGTCGCTGGCCTT
Organism: Spirochaetia bacterium; assembly: GCA_965203515.1. Taxonomy (GTDB): domain Bacteria; phylum Spirochaetota; class Spirochaetia; order SZUA-6; family Bin103; genus CATQHW01. The sequence goes on along the minus strand of OZ241907.1, from coordinate 58,847 downwards.
GACGTCCGGTCCCCAGGGCGACGACGCGTCCAGCGTCCGCAGCGCCTGCTCGATTTCGTCGATGCACGCCTGCATCCGCTCCCGCCACGCGGCGCCGAACAGATCGCCTTGGAGGCGCCGGCCCTCCGCTTCCGCGAAGTCCAGCAGCACGCCGCGCCGGCAGAGGTAGTTCTCCAGCTCGCGCCGCCTCCAGGTGAGATGCAGCAGGTGCGGGTCATCCGCTGGCGGCGGCGACTGCAGCCGGTCGTAGACCGCCACGCCGACCAGGTCCGGCTTGGCCTCGCGCAACCCGTGGAAATGGTCGCTCGCCCGTCGCGGCCGATTGGCGACGTAGTGGACGTAGGGCGCTTCCAGCAGCGCCGCCGCAGGATGCTGCAGGCGGCGGGCGAGCGCCAGCAGTATCGCCAGGTCGGTCGATCCCTCCAGGTACAGGACCCAGCCCTTCTCTTCCGCCTGCAGGTAGTGCTCGAAGCCGATCTCGCGGAGCGCCTTGGCCGCCTGGCTGCCGCGGCGGTCGATGCGGTGCGGCGCGCCGACGAAGGCGATCAGCACGTCCCGACCGGCGGCTTCGTTGAGCACCACCTCGGAGTGGCTGGCAGCGATGATCTGGCTGCCGGTCTCTGCCGCGGTCTCGCTCAGCAGTTGATAGGTCTGGCGCTGGCGGATCACTTCGAGATGGGCGTCCGGTTCGTCGAGCAGCAGTACCGAGCCGGGGTTGGCGGTCATGTGAGCGAGCAACAGGAGGGTCTGTTGCTCGCCGCGACCGCTGGCCGACAGGTCGAGGCGCACCCCGGCGCGGGTGCGGTAGGACATCGTGATCTCGCCGCGCTCGGGAAGATAGCGCGGCGGATCGAGGCGGCTGCCGAACAGCCTTTCGATGCGATCGCACAGCCGCCGCCACTTGTCCTCACCGCCGGCGCCTTCGACGATCCGGTGACAGAGATTGCGCAACACCTCGGCGGTCCGCCCCTCGCCGATGCGGACGTTGATCGCGCCGGGGTCGAGCCGGGTCTCGTTGGCTGCGAGTCCCGACATCGGCGGCAGGTAGGCGACGCGCACGCCGCGCGCGGCCGCCGGCACCGGCAGGCGGCCGCCATCCTCCCGGCGCAACGGCCGGCAGTAGAACGCCTCTTCATTGGCGTAGTCGAACTCCAGCCCGCAGGTCCACCGGTGCGGGGCATCGGCGCCCATGGTCCCATCGACGGCGATGTCGATCAGTACGTTGTCGGTTCGAGTCTTGCCGTTCTCGCGGCGGCCGACCCGCAGGTGCAGGTCGCGCCACAGCAGGTTGGCGGTCGGCACCGGCAGGGCGATGAGATCCCGGCGATTGATGGCGACCCCGGAACGCTTCGCCGGGCCGGCTCCGGCGCCGCGCTTTTCGAGCCAGCGCGCGCGGCCGATGTCCCAGAGCGCGAGCGCCTGCAGGGCGGTGGTCTTGCCCGCGTTGTTAGGGCCGATGAACACCACCTGCTGGCCGAGCTCCAGGTCGACATCATCGAACAGCTTGAAGTTTCTGATACGGAGTCTGGTCAGCATCCCGTCAACGCCCATCGGAGCCGATCGCAGCGGTGCATGGCTCACGGTATGATAACGCGGTCGCATCGGCACGGCGCACCTACAGCGTGATCCAGCACAGGTCGCCGTCGCCATAGCGCCGGTGCTGCACCGCCTCCAGCAGATGATCGACCGTCACGCCATCCGAGCGCTCCAGGTCGGCGATCGTGCGCGCCACGCGGGCGATCGCGTGATAGGCGCGGGCCGACAGGCCGAGCTTGTCGACCGCGCCGCGCAGCGCCGCGCGGCCGGCCGCGTCCAGCCGGCAGTGCACTTCCACCGCCCCGGCCGGCAGCTCGGCGTTGCGTTCCCACTCCATGCCGCGATAGCGGCGGCGCTGGCGCTCCACCGCCTCCGCCACGCGCGCCGCGATCCGGGCGCTGCCTTCCGGCGCCGACGCCTGCAGGTCGGCCGGCCGCGGCGGCGACACCGGCGCGCGGACGTCGATCCGGTCGAGCAGCGCTCCGCCGAGCCGCCGCCAGTAGCGATGCACGTCCGCCGGCGAGCACAGGCAGACCCCGGCGTCGCGGCCCAGGTTGCCGCACGGGCACGGATTGGCGGCGCAGACGAGCTGGAAGCCGGCCGGGTAGCGCACCGAGTAGCCGGCGCGCACGACCGTCACCTCCCCCGACTCCAGCGGCTCGCGCAGCGCCTGCAGCAGCGCCGCCCGGAACTCCGGCGTCTCGTCGAGAAACAGCACGCCGCCATGCGCCAGCGACACTTCGCCCGGCCGCTGCATCCGGCCGCCGCCGATCAGCCCTTCCATCGAAGCGCTGTGGTGCGGCATGCGGAACGGCGGCTGCGTGATGAGCGAAGCGCCCGCTCCTAGGGTGCCGGCCACCGAGTGCACGCGCGTCACCTCCAGCGCCTGTCGGCTGGTGAGCGTCGGCAGGATTCCCGGCAGGCGCCGCGCCGCCATGGTCTTGCCGCTGCCCGGCGGCCCGAACATCAGCGTGTGGTGGCGGCCGGCGGCGGCGATTTCCAGCGCCCGCTTCAGCCGGTCTTGTCCGCGCAGGTCGGCGAAGTCCCCGCACCGCGCGCCGGCCGGTGCGCGGTCGGGCGCCGCGGCGCTCCGCCGCTCCGCGCGCGGCCACGCATCGGGCCGCGCCTCCCGGAACGTCTCGACCGCCTCCGCCAGCGAGCCGACGCCAACGATCGCTCCCCGCCCCAGCGCGCTCGCTTCGGCCAAGTTGGCGCGCGGCACGACGAAGCGGTCGATGCCGCGCTCCAACCCGGTGGCGACCGCAGCCAGCGCGCCGTGCACGGGCCGCACGTCGCCGCGCAGGGTCAGCTCACCGAGCACCATGATCTCCACCTCGTCGTCCCAGGGGATCTGGCCGGAGGCGGCCAATACCGCCAGCGCGAGCGGCAAGTCGAAGGACGCGCCGGTCTTGCGGACCGCCGCCGGCGACAGGTTGATCAGGATGCGGTCGTCCGGGAACGACAGGCCGCTGTTGCGGATCGCGACGCGGATGCGGTCGCGCGCTTCGCGCACCACGCCGCCGGGCAGGCCGACGATGTCGACGACCGGCATGCCCCTCCGTATGTCGACCTCCGCGGTAACCAGAACGCCGTCCACGCCGATCGGGGCATGGCATGCCACACGCGCCAACATCTGCCTGAGACCTCCCCCGGGCGCCGCGTCGGACACCCGTCATGGCAGAAAGCGCACGAAACGGCGGCGGCGCTTCTATCCCCGGCGCCCCTTCCGCCCGGCGGCGATCGTCCTGGTGACCAGCCGATGGCATGCTTCGTTGAGTTCCACGCCGGCGTGGCCGCGCACCCGCCGCAATTCGACAGAGAAGCCGCGGGCCTGCAACGCCCGCTTCATCTCCTGCAGCTCCTGCCAGAGTTCGCGGTTCTTGACCGGCGACCCCGATCTGGTCCTCCAGCCGTTGGCCTCCCACCGGGGGATCCACTCCTCGACGCCGCCCTCCACGTAGCGTGAGTCCGTGATCACCGTGACGGGCCCGTCCGCCCGTTCGCAGGCCAGCTGCAACGCCCGGATCACCGCCTCCAGCTCCATGCGGTTGTTGGTCGTGCGACCCGCGTAGCCGGCCCCGCTCACCTGCCCGCCAGCCGTCTGAACCACGTATGCCCAGGCGCCCGGACCGGGATTCCCCTGGCAGCCGCCGTCGGTATGGATCGTCATGGGCGGGCCGCCGGCAGGGTCACGACCGCGCAGGTACCCTCGGTACCGCGCTCCAGCACGAGCGAGCCGCCGTTGTGCTCGACGAGCGCGCGGCTGATGTAGAGACCGAGTCCATCGTGGCCGGGCTTGGTCGAGTAGAACGGCTCGAACACGCGCGACCGCGCCGGGCCGAGCGGGCGGGCTCCCGAGTCTTCGACCTCGATGACGACCTCGCCGCCCTGCGGGCGCGCCCGCATGGTGATGCGCGCGCGCGGGCGAAGGCCCGCTTCTTCCGCGTTCAGCAGCAGCTCGGCCACCGCACGCGCCAGCTCTGCGGGGTCGCACGCCACGAACAGATCTCCTCCGTCGGTCAACACTACGCGCATGTCGCTGCTTCGCACGGCGCGCCGGTATGCAGCCGCGAACAGATCGGAGACCTGCACGGCGACCACGGCGCTCCCGGACCTGGTGCCGGCGTCGAGCCGTCGCAACGCCGCGAGCACGGTCAGGGCCGTCTGCCGAAACCCGCGGATGCTGTCCAGGGCGTCGCGCGGCAGCTGCCGCGAAGCGACATCCGTCTGCGGGGAGCGATCTCGTTCCGCCTCCAGCTCGAACTCCAGCGCCTGCAAGGCGCCGGCCGCCGCGCTCAGGGAGCCGCCGAGCGAACGATGCAGCGCTCGCGCCAACATGCGCACGTCCCGCACGCCGCGGGAGCCGTCCGTGCCGCCGGTCGCCGGCGCCGTCGCGCGCCCCGCGCCGCCGGCGCGATCGAACGCCCGAACCAGCAGGGCATGGAGCGCGAACAGCGCGATGAACGAGGGACCGAGCACCAGAAACGCGGCGACGCGATCCCCCAGCCCGTAGCTGTCCACGATCTGCCGCTGCGGGTAGTCGCCGGCGATCGCGACGGAGAGGAACAGCACCGTGAGGACTATCACCGTCGCCACGAACCGATTGGCCGCCCGGCGCTGATCGACGCTCTGAATGCGCTGGGTACCGACCAGGAAGAAGACCGGCAAGGGCAGGAGCAACAGATCGGCGACCGCTCCCGCCGACCACGAGACGCCGCCGGCCGCGGCGCGATCAACGGCGTACGCCGGAAGCCGCAGCAGCAGCCACGCGGGCAGCGACACCAGCGCTCCGCCGATGATCCACAGGACCGCTTCCCGCGCCTGTCCCGCCCGCGGACTCCGGTACGCCGCGAGCAACAGGGTCAGGGCGGCGGCCACGGCGACCGCCGTGCCGCCGTCGGCGACGGCGCCGGCAAGCTCGTGACGCGCCAGCCAACGCTGATCGCCGGCCGCGGCCGCCGAGAAGGCGACGACCCGGACCGCCGCCGTCAGCCCGGCGAATCCGATGCCGATCGCGGCGGCGGCCCGCGCGCTCCCCGGCCAGCGGCGCTGCGGCAACGCCAGCACCGCCAGGACCAGGAGCCAGGGGGTAACGGCGCCGCTCTGCGCAAAGGCGTGGCTGAGCACCGACTCCGCGGAGAACGGCCGCGCGGCCACGGCGACCGCGTGGCTGAAGACGGCCAGCGCCGCCATACGACACGTCGGCCGATAGGCGATGCAGCGCAGCAGAAGGTAGCCGGCGACGAGCAGCCCGGCGGCCGTCGCGGGGATGAGCACGCGGTCGAGCGGCCGCACCTGGGCGCCGGCGGGCGGTCCGCCGGCACGGACAGCCGGTTCGGCGCCGGCGATCAGACGCGCCAGGTAGAAGACCGCCACCGCTGCCGCGAGCGCGCCCAACGCGATCAGCTCCCCCTGACGGTTCCGGCCGGACACCTCGCCGGAGCTTGACATCACGGCCCGGGTACGCTTATCGTGAAGCGCATGGCGGCGTAGCTCAGTTGGCAGAGCAAGCGGCTCATATCCGCTGGGGCAGGGGTTCGAATCCCTTCGCCGCTACCTTTCCACCCCGTTCCCGCCCCGGTGCGGGGCACCGGATCGGGATGGCCGGCCAGGGTCATCATCGGTCGGGTCATCATCGGCCGGGTCGAAATCAGCACGGCCGAAATCGGCACGGTCGTCGCATCGTCAGGGTCGGGATGCCCGGCCACCTGCCGGCAGACAGCCAGCACTTGACCAGTCTGCGCTCGACGGCCATCGGGCCACCGATGACCAGGACCCAGCCTGATCGACCGGGTTGCGCCGTCTCTGGAAACGAATAGCAGGGGCAGGATTCGAACCTGCGACCTCCGGGTTATGAGCCCGACGAGCTGCCAACTGCTCTACCCTGCGTCTTCTGGTCAAATGATAGCGTAACAGAACGGAAGCCGCCCGTCAAGCCCGGGCCAACCCACGCCGCGCCGCCGCGCGGTTGCGCCCTGACGATCCTAGCGCTTCTGCTGTGTCTGTATCTTACGCAGCTTCTTCAGGCGCTTGCGTTCCATCGCCTTGCGCCGCTTGTTGCGAACGGTCGACGGCTTCTCGAAGTACTCCCGCCGCTTCCATTCACGGACGATTCCTTCCTTCTCGACGATCCGCTTGAATCGTTTCAGCGCTTTTTCGAGAAGTTCCTCTTCACCGACTTGCACGAACGCTATGGTCCTCTCCTCCTTCTGCGGCCCGCCGGCGCGTAGCGCCAGCCGACTCACAGGCGTCCATCATAGCCGCAGACGCGGCTCTGTCAAACCGCCCGAGCCGGTGCCCGCCATCGGCGCAGATCGAGCACGACCATGCGCAACCGGCGCTCGCCGTCCGCGTAGCCAGGTTCCAGGCGGTACACCACGTCCACCACGTCGCCGGGGACGATCTCTCTGCCGGCCGCAGCGCCGGCGCCCCAGTACAGCGCCGGCCAGCGATACGACCCGGCGTCCAGCAACAACTTGCAGTGCTCCGAACCGCGGCCGAACAGGCTCACCTCCGCCACCTCAAGGCCGCGCGTCCTGAACACCAGCGGGCCGTTGCCGATCCCGGTCGGCTCGACCGCGGCAACGAGCCGGTCCAGCGCCGGGGTCAGGGCGTGCGCCGGCAGCTCCGCATCGAGGCATCGAACCGGATCGGCCGCTCCATGCGCGACCCGGCCGTCGCCCGGCGGATCGCACCAGCGCCGACGCAGCTCGGCCAAGGCGCCTGCCGGCGCCACGAACCCGGCGGCGCTGCAGTGGCCGCCGCGCGTCCTGAGCAGGCCGTCCGCGTCCGCCAGGAGGCGCAGCGCGTCAGCGCCGTCTGCCGGACTGCGGATCGAGCCGCTGATCGAGCCTTCGTCACCGGTGACGACCGCTACCGATCTGCGCAGAAAGCGGCTCAGCCGATAGGCCAACGGGCCCGTCAGACCCCGGCCCAGCTCCGGGTCGTCGACCACCAGACATTGCGCGCCGGGATGATCGCGCGCCAGTCGGCGAGCCCTGGGCATCAGCCGGCTCCATGCGACCGCCGTCTCGCGGCGGCGTCGCGCATCGAGCTCCAGCAACCGATCGGCAAGGTCCGCGCACTCGGCGCGCACCCCGCTCACCAGAAGCGCCACGGCATGGTCCCCTTCTCCGTAGCGCCCCGCGGCGCCGATCACCGGGTTGAGCAGGCGGCTGACCTGTTCGGCGGTCGGCTCCGGCACGGAGCGGCGCACCCGAATCCACAGCTCCTGCAGCCCGGGGCGGCCGGCCCGCGCCATCATCCCGAGGCCGCGAGCGGTGATGCGCCGGTTCTCGCCGGTAAGCGGCATCCGGTCGGCCAACGTGCTGAGCGCCGCCAAGTCGTACGGCAGCTCGGGCGCGTCCGGGCGGCCCGGCGCGTCCGAGCGCACCAGCGCATCCCGCACCGCTCCGGCGAGCCTCAGCGCGACCGCGCCGGCGGCCAGACGATGATCCGACCGGCCGCCTTCCGGCACCGCCGGGTTGAGCATCACTACGGTTGCCGGCACGCCGTCGAGCGGCCGGTGGTGGTCGACCACCAGCACGTCGATGCCGTTCCGCGCGGCCCACGCGGCCTCCGCGTGGCCGATCGTGCAGTCCACGCAGACCAGCAATCCCGCATCCGCCTCCTGCGCCGACCGCAGGTCGCCGGCGCGCAGCCCATGGCGGCCGCCCGGCGGAATGCGCCACCGGACCCGTGCGCCGACACCGCGGAGCAGTTCCACCAGGATCGCCGCGGCGGCGATGCCGTCCACGTCCGGATCGCCGAACACGTAGACCGGCTGCTCTCCGTAGCGGCGGAGGCGCTCGACCGCCGCCGGCAGGCCGTGCAGCCGCGGCGCCGGCGCCGCGCCGCGGCCCAGGAACGCCGCCACCTCGTCCGGTTCCGTGACCCCCCGGCGGACCAGCACGGTCGCCAGAAGCCGATCGATCCGGTGACGGCCGGCGACGGCGCGGACCGCCGAGCCCGCCACGCGCGGCAGCCGCCAATCCGGCCGGGAGGAGCCGCTCATCCGGCGCCGCCCAACTCGGCGGCCTGCAGCGGCTGATACGAAGCGCCGGCCGGCTGCAGCACCGATCGGAAGAGCACCAGTGATCGAAACGTGCCGTGCGCCGCCGGCAGCCGCAGTCGGCGGAGGCGCTCGCCGGCCGGCTGCGGCACGCGGCGGACGCGCGCCACGGTGACGTGCGCCAGAAACCGGCGGTCCTGCCGGCCGGCGAGCCGGCGCAGCGCATCCGCCAGGTCCCGCAGCTCGTCGGCGCCGTCGTCTATGCCGAGATAGACGACGCGCGGCCGTGCCGCGGACGGCAGCAGCCCAAGACCGGCGAGCGCAGCCGGGATCGGCGCCGCGCCCGCGGCCAGCTCCCGGCAGATGCCGCTGAGCCGGCCCACCTCCGCTTCATCCACCTCGCCGATGAAGTCGAGCGTCACGTGGAGATTGGCCGGCGGAATCAGCCGTGCGTCCGGCAGCTCCGAACCGACCGCACGGCGCCACGCTTCCAGGCGGGTCGCCGCGGGCTCCGGGACCGGCAGTCCGAAGAACACGCGCACCGCTACCGGCCCATCACGTCAGCCCGGCCCATCACGTCAGCCCGACCGTCACGCCAGCCGGCGGTCTCACAGCAGCCCGACGCCCGCCTGCAGCGCTGCCAGCGGCGTATCGAGCGCCCGTTGCACCATGCGATAGAGGACGGCGCTCAACCCGCGGTCATCCTGCAGGCGCACGGCCGCGGCGCGCGCCGGAGTCAGCTTCTCCGTGTGGCTGAGGTAGGCGCGCGCACCGGCGCTGAACGCCGGGTCGGACGGGGCGCGACAGTCGGCGCAACGGATGTCGCCGTACCGCTCCGACAGGTAGCCGGCGACCGGCGGCGCCAGCGGCCGGTCGCATGCCGCGCAGCCGTGCAGGTCGGGCTGCAGGCCGGACAGGCTCAGATAGCGCCAGATGAACTGCGCGGAGATGCCGCGCTGCACGGCGGGGCCGGAAGCGTGCAGCGCCAGCAGGCAGTCGAGCAACAGTGCGTACAGATCGGCCGGCTCGACCGCGCCCGGCGACCTGAGCACCACCTCGGCCCAGAGCGATGCCGCGAAGTAGCAGGTCACGCTGGCGCGAATGCCGCCGAAGTCTTCCCGGCACGCGATCTCCGTGATCTTGTAGTGATCCTTGACCGGGTCGCGATAGACGCGCAGGTCGGCATGCATGAACAGCAGGGTAGCCAACCGCAGGCGGCTGGTGGTCTTCGCCGCGCCGTACGCCACGGCGCGGACCAAGCCGACCGATGGGCTGAGGAGCGTGACCAGCCGGTGGATCTCCCCCACCGGCGTGGTGCGCAGAATGAGAGCCGGCGAGCTGAGGTGGCGGCGCGTCACGGCACGAACCGGGGCGATGGCGTGACCATAGGAGGTTGTCGCCTGAGCGACAACCTCCCTACTCTGGATGCATGGAACAGGTCGTGGAGATCGTCCTTTGAGCCCCGCCGGCGCCCGGCTCGGCCGCGCGCCGGCGATCGCCCTGGCGGCGGTCGCCTTGGCGGCAGTCGCCGCGCTGGCCGCGTGCGCGGCGCCGCAGGAACCGGCGCCGCTGCACGCGGCCTTCGACGTCACGCTGGAAGGACTGACGGCGCTGCTCGAACCGCTTCCGGAGTCGATGCGAACACGCATCCTGGCCGAGCCGGCCATCTTCCTGGATCTGATGGCCAAGACGCGCAGCCAGCCGGCCGACCTGCTGGTGCTGGTCGACAAGCGGCACGCGCTCGCCCAAGACTACCGCCCGCCCGATCTGATCGATCTCGATTATCGAGGCCTGACGGTCACGCGGTCGTCGATGCAGCTCCGGGCGTTCGTCCTGCCCGACCTGGCGGCCATGACGGCGGCGGCGCGCCTGGCCGGCACGGACGTGACCGTCTCATCCACCTACCGGTCGTTCAACCGGCAGGCGTTTCTGTTCGACTACGAAGTGGAACGCCGAGGTCCGGAGCAGGCGTCGATGCTGGTCGCCCGGCCCGGTCATTCGCAGCACCAACTCGGCACCGCCATCGATTTCGGCAGCATCGACCTTGGCTACGGGGAAACGCGCGAGGGCCAGTGGGTACTGGCCAACGCGTGGCGCTTCGGCTTCTCGCTCTCCTACCCGCAGGGGCTGGAGGATCTCACCGGCTATCAGTACGAGCCGTGGCACTTCCGCTATCTGGGCCGCGCCGGCGCCGAGCTGGAGCGCCGCTTCTTCGGCGGAGTGCAGCAGCTCTTCCTGTTCCACTACCGCCATCTGATGCCGGCCCTGCTGGCCGGGTCGGCGCCGGCGGGCAACCCGGCATCCGCGCGCTGATCGCTCAGGGGTTCTCCAACACCCGCGCCGGCAGCTCCACCGCGCCCCGCCTGAGCAGCCGGCACGGCCGCCGGGTGGCGTCGACCACGGTCGACGCCACCGGCGGCGCGAGCTCGCCGCCGTCCACGATCAGATCGACGGATCCGCCGAAGGCGGCCACGATCTGGCGCACGCGCGACAGCGGCGGCAGGCCGGACCGGTTGACGCTGGTCGAGTAGAGCGGCGCGTCCACGCAACGCGCCAGCCGGCGCAGGAACGGATCGTCCGGCACGCGGACCCCCACCGTGCCGCCGCCGGCACGCGGGAACACGATGGTCAGCGCGCCCGGCCAATAGCGCAGCAGGCGTTCCGGCAGCTTGCCCCCCACGCCGCAGCGCCACAGCCACTCGGGATCGGGGATCAGCACCAGCAGCGGCCGATCCTCGGCTCGGCTCTTGATCCGGCGGATGCGCGCCTCCGCCGCCGGGGCGGCGCCGATGATGCCGTAGATGGTGTCACCGGGCAGGATCGCCAACCCGCCACGCCGCAGCGTTCTGCAGCAGATCGGCGCGAGCCTCCGGTGACTCCTGCGCAGCACGGTCGCGGCGCGAGCGTTCGCGGAACCTGAGGCGTACATAGAGCAGCCCTCCCGTAGCGATGCCGACAAGCAGAAACGCGAAGCGCGGCGTCCGCGGCGGGTCGAGCCGCGGCTGAACGATGCCGACTTCGTAGAACGGCGGTCGTCCGCCCGTGCCCCGCAGCCGGAGCACCCGTTCGCCCGGCGCGTACAGGCCGATCTCCCGCGCGTACCTCCGGATCAGGTCGGGGCTCGTCGACAGCGCGTCGAACTCCGCCCGCAGACGTTGGTTGATCTCCTTGAGCGTCTCCACGTTTCGCTGCAGCGCCTCGCGGTGTTCCTGCATCCGATCCATCGCGATGGTGACGGTCACCAGATTCAGAACGGTATACATGAAGTAAGCGGTGACCGCACACGACAGACCGCGAAGCATGTCTACCCTCTTGATGGTCGGCACGCCCCCGGTCCGCGTTGAGACGGACCGACGCTCAGGCGAGCGGGCCGCCGCTCTTCGTTGACAGCACGGCTCACCGCCGGCTCATACTGGACTCCATCAGCGGGCCACCGGGGCACCGGCCCGCACGGAGTACTCATCTGTCTGCGGAAACGCCAGTCGATACCGACGCCGCCGAACCCGGCGCTGCATCCGACGCCCGGCACGAACGGTACGGCGTCTGGGTGAAACGCTGGTCGCTCGCCGGCTCCCACCCCGATCCGGACTCGATCGACGCCACCGGCCGCCGGGCGACGATCGCAGGCCCGGCGGAAACGGACTTGGCGCTCGATACGGAGGCGGCGGATCCACTGGCCACCCCCCCGGCCCTGCCGGACCCGTGGGCCGCCGCGGCGGCCGGACGCCCCGTCCCGGTCGAGACCGAACGCGACGAGACCGAACGCGAGCTGCGCGCGGCGCACGTCGAAATCGCGAAGTTGCGGCGCGAGGTCCGCGCCCGGTTCACTCCCGGTACGGCAGGCTCAGGTCCTGCAGATCGCGCGTCAGGAACGACTCGCCGAACTCCGAGCGCGCCTCGCTGACAAGCTGCCGGAGATCGCGCTCGGTATAGCGCGGACTGTAATGAATCAGTCCCAGCCGGCCCACGCCGGCCGCGCGGGCGATCCGCCCCGCCTGTTGAGCGGTGAGGTGCTTCTTGGCCGAGGCGTCGGCGGCCAGATCGGCGCAGAACATGCCTTCGCAGATCAACAGATCGGACCCGGCGACGAACGGGACCAGGCCCGGGAACGCGGCGGTATCGGTGACGAAGCTGAAGGCTCGGCCCGGGCGCGGCGGTCCCATGACCGCTTCCGGCTCCACCACGACGCCGTCGTCCAACCGCACCGGCTCACCCCGTTGCAACGTCGACCAGAGCGGCCCGCGCGGCACGCCGGCGGCGATCGCCCGATCCGGGTGGAACTGACCGGGGCGCGGTTCCTCCACCAGCCGGTAGCCCAGACAGGGTTTGGTATGCCGGACGCGCAGGGAGTCGACGCGGTATCCGTCGCCCTCCATCACCGTGACGTCGTCGTAGAACTCCTGCACGATGATCTCATAGTTGATGTAGATGTCCAGCACGCGCAGGGTCTGTTCGATGAACTGACGGATGCGCGGCGGTCCGTAGATGTAGAGCGGCTCGGTGCGGTCGACCTGCGAGGAGAGCGACAGCATCCCCGGCAGTCCGGTCACGTGGTCGGCGTGCGTATGGGAGATGAATATGCCGGTGATCTTCTTCCATCTCAGGTTGAGCCGCCGGAAGGCGATCTGCGTGCCTTCGCCGCAGTCGAACAGCAGCAGGTCGCCTTCGCGGCGCAGGAGTACGGACGTGAGGCCGCGGCCGGGGAGCGGCATCATGCCACCGGTGCCCAGGACGAAGATATCGAGGTTCATGTGGAGACGGCGGTAAGGAGCGAGGCCGCCCGAAGCGGCCGGCCTGCGAGTATAGAGAGCGGAGCCGACGGTGTCCAAGCGCCGGGCCGTGCGGGGACGCGAACCGGGACGACCGGATCGCCGCGATGACCGGATCGCCGCTCGCGCGCGCCCGCCGCCACGGCCGAACCCTGGCGGCCATCCGCTCCTTCTTCACTGCCGACGGCTTTCAGGAGGTGACCACGCCGCTGGTCTCGCCCTCGCTGCTGCCGGAGCCGGCGATCGAGGTGTTCGCCACGCAGCTGCACCGGCCCGGCGCGGAGCCGGACCAGGAGGCCGGCGCGCCGCTCTTTCTGAGTCCGTCTCCGGAGCGCCACATGCGCCGGCTCGTCGCCTTGGGGTCCGGGCCGATCTTCCAGCTCGCGCCCGCGTTCCGCAACGGCGCCGAGCTGGACCGCACGCACAGCCCGGAGTTCACCTTGCTGGAGTGGTACTTCCCCGGCGGCGAGTACCTCGCGGAAGTGGAGCGGCTGCAGCGGCTGGCATCGGCGCTGCCGGCCGAAGCGCCGTTGCCGGTCCCGTTCGACCGCATCACGGCCCGCGACGCGGTCCTGCGGGCCGCCGGCATCGACCTCGACCACGTCGACGACCCCGGCCGCTTTCGCCGCGCGGCCGGCGCGGCCGGCGTGCGCACGGCGGGCGACGACACCTGGGAGCAGATCTTCAACCGCATCTGGCTGGCCCTGGTGGAGCCGGCGCTGCCGTTCGACCAGGGTACCGTCGTCTACGAGTATCCGCGCCACGTGCCGACCCTCGCGCAGCCGATCGCCGGCACCCCGTACTGCCGGCGCTGGGAGCTGTACGCCCGCGGGCTGGAGATCGCCAACTGCTTCCAGGAAGAGACCGACGCCGGCCGACTGGCGCGGGTGATCGATCGGGAAGCGGCGCGCAAGGAACGCACCGCCACCGTCCGGCACCCGCCCGACCGGGCGATGGCCGACGAGATTCGCGGCGGACCGGCGGCCTGCGCGGGTGTGGCGCTCGGCGTCGAGCGATTGATGATGGCGCTCGACCGGAGGGACGACATCAGCCAAGTGATCGCCTTTCCGCTCCATCACGCCCGGCTGGAGCGCACCCCTGCTATGGCAGCGCCGCCGGCTGTGGTAGGGTTCGACCGGACGGTTCAAGGGTGACATGAAAGCGGGCGCAATCGACAAGGGCATGTACGTGCTGTTCCGGAGAGACCCTTACTTGGTCACCGATCGCGAGTTCGTCAATCCCGGCAAGGGATCGGCGTTCGTCCGGCTCAAACTCAAGCATGCGCGCACCGGGCAGGTGATTCGCGAAGTGATCAAGTCGCATGAGACGGTGGAGGAAGCCGACGTGGAGGCGCGCGACGCGCAATACCTCTACGCCGATGCCGACCACCTGGTCTTCATGGACGTCGCTTCCTACGACCAGTTCAACGTCCCCATGGCCAGCGTCGACGGGGGCACGCGCTTCATGAAGGAGGGCGAGTCCTATCAGGTGCTGATGTGGGGCGACGATCCGCTGGCGGTGCAGATCCCTCTGAAGATGAAGCTGCGGGTGACCGACGCGCCGCACGCCGAGCGCGGCGATACCGCCACCGGCGCCACCAAGTCGGTCACCACGGAGACCGGACTCACCGTGCAGGTGCCGCTGTTCATCAAGTCCGGCGATCACGTCGTGGTCAACACGACCACCGGCGCGTACGTCGAACGGGCCTGATCGAACCGACTCACCGTACCGGAGCGGCGCTGCGCGCGCGCGGCCTGCTGCACAAGCGCGTCGAATTCCCCTGGGCCGGCCGCACCATGCGGCTGTGGCTGTCTCAGTCGCTGTTCAGCGGCGACGGCGTCGATGCGGGTACCCGCGCGCTGCTCGACACCATAGCCGGCCGCCTGGCGGACCTGCCGGTGCGCCGCGCGCTCGATCTGGGCTGCGGAGCCGGGGTCATCGGCGTGGCGCTGGCCGCGCTGTGGCCGCAGGCGCGGGTCGTCATGAGCGACCGTGACGCGCTGGCGGCCGCCGTGAGCGCCGTCAACGCTCAGGAGAACGGCGCGACGGAAGCGACCGCGATCGGGTGTCTGGGCGTGCCGGTCGGCAGGGCGCCGGCCGGTAGGCTACCGGCCGGTGACGGCGGCGCGCCGTTCGATCTCGTCGCCGCCAACCTGCCGGCCAAGGTGGGTGAACCCGTGCTCGGCATGCTGGTGCGGTCGGCGGCGGCCGCGGCTCCGCGCGGCCATCTGGCCCTGGTGGTCATTCGAGCGCGCCAGGGTCTGGTGCAGGATGCGCTGCGCGGCCGCGCGCGCATCCTGCACCGGCGCGAGCTGCGAGGATACACGGTGCTGGTGGCCGAGGCCGGCCCGGCCGAGACCGACGGTCCGGCCGAGACCGACGGTCCGGTCGACGGCCGACTCGGCGCCTATCTGCGCGGCGACGCGGAGCTGCGCTACGACGGGCAGCGCGTGCGGCTGCAGACGGCGTGGGGGCTGCCGGACTTCGACACCGTCCCCCACGCGCTGCGCGCCGCCGAGCCCCTGGTGCGCGCGGACGAGCTCGGCCCCCGCGTGCTGGTCTGGAATCCGGGACAGGGACTCGCCGCGTGTCGGTTGGGACTCGACGCGGATCGGTTGGCGCGTCCGGCGGCCACCGCCGGGCAGGCGCCGGCGATCACCGCCGGCAGCCGTGACCTGCTGCAGGTGGCGATCACGCGGCACAACCTGCGCCGGATCGGGATCACCGCAGACGGCGTGCACGCCCCGTCGGTCGCGGATGCCCGGACGATCGGCCGGCGCTTCAGCGGCATCGTCGCCGCGCCCGCCGACACCGACGGACCGTGGTGGCGGTGGATCGCGGAGGCGGTCGACGGGTTGCTGGAGCCGGCCGGCCGGCTGCTCCTGACCGCCGGCAGCACGCCCGTGGAACGGGCGCTGCGCGGCCTGACCGGGTTCGCAAAGCTCGCCGACCGGCGCCGCCGCGGCTGCCGGGCGGTGATGCTGGAACGGCGGCCGTCAACCCTCTGACGCCGCCGACCGCTCGTTGCGCAGGCGCTCGGCCCACGTGCTTTCCGGATAACGCTCCAGCAGCCGGTCGCCAAGCCGGTTGGCCGACCGCGCGGCGCCGCCCTTCCGAAACAGCGCGCTCGCGAAGTAGAGGGCTTCGGACGCGACGACACCGTCGTCGGGAAACCGGAGCGCCACGTTCGCCAGCTCGTCGGCCGCCGCCGAGTCGCCTGCGGTCTCCACCATGAGCTGCGCCAGGCGCAAATGCGCCTCGGCCTGCCGGCCGCCGCCGGCTACCGCGACTTCCGACACCATCCGGTACGCATCGATCGCCCGTTGCGGCTCCCCGGCCTGTCGGTAGCTGTCAGCCAGCAGGAAGTAACCGTCGTCGCGGTCGGGACCGGCGCTCAGATCGGGCAGCGCCTCCCGGAGGATGGAAGCGGCTGCGGGCGGCTGCTGTGGGTGGATCAGCATGGCGTAGTCGTACATCACGCGCGCGCGCACGTCCCGGGGCAGCTCCGTGTCGGCGGCGGCAACCGCCTTGAGGTAGTAACGCTGGGCGCCCGCCGCGCCGATCGCCGCGAAGCCGTGGCGCAAACCGGCAAGCGCCGGCTCGCGCAGGCCGGTGTCGTGAGCTGCCAGTAGCGTGCGCCAGTGCAGGTCGACCGCCTGGTCGTACCGGCCGAGCGCCTCCGCCGCCTGGGCGGCCGCCGACAGCGCCCGCCGGCCGGGCCCGTCGCCGCCGTAGTCGGCGACCTCTTGCAGGACCTGCAGGCCGGTCTCGGTCTGCGCCTGCGCGACCAGGTACTGGCCGTACCGCAGCCCCGCCTCCGCGGCCATGAGCCCGCTCGGCGCACGCCGGCGCAGCTTTGCCAGGGCCGCCGCCGCTTCTTCCGGCTGACCCGCACGGAGCGCCCCGTCGACCAGCATGTACAGTATCTCCTGGGCCAGATCGACGCCGGCGCCCGGCGGCTCCGGCGTTGCTCCGGCCTCCTGCGCTTCGATGGTCTGCAGGCCGGCGGCGAAGAGCGACCACGCGCGTTCCGGCTGATCGAGCCGCAGCGCGCTGAGGGCGGCGCGGTAGAGCGCGGACGGCACCTGCACGGCGTCGGGGTAATCGGCCGAGAACGCCAGATACGCATCGCGGGAGGGCTCGTAGCGCCCGCCCTGATAGAGGGCGGCGGCATACAGATAGGACGCCTCGGACGCCACCGCGGCGTCGGGCGCGCCGGCCGCCACCGCCAGCGCTGCGGCCGCCTCGTCGGACTCGCGGAGGCGGTAGTGGACGCGGCCCAATGCCAAGTAGCGATAGGGCTCCCACACCCCGCCATCGTCGCCGTCGCGCAGCGCGTCCCGTGCATCCTGATACTCGCCGGCGTTGAACAACTCGGCCCCCAGCGCCAAGCGAGCGCGCCAGTACAGCTCTCCGCGCGGCGCGCTGTTCACGACCTCCTGGTAGAACTCGGCGGCGCGCCCATGCTCGCCGCGCGTACCGTAGATGCGTCCCATACGGTAGACCCCTTCCAGCGACTCCGGCGGCGCCCCAAGCCGCCGCAGACGCGCCAGCAGCGCCAGGGCGCGGTCGTCCTGATCGACGGCGACCGCGGCATCGGCGGCGCGTAGCAGGGTCCCCATCGACGCGGGGCCCGCCGATACCGGAACGCCGGTGACGCCTTCCGCCTCCACCGCCAGCGACAGCAGTTCCCACGCGTCGAGGGCCGCCTCCGTCTCTCCCAGGGCCTCCCGCGTCCGCGCCAGGACCTGCAACGCCTCGGTCACGCGCGGGTGGTTGGGGTAGCGGTCGGCGAACCGCTGCAGCGCCTCGGCCCCGGCGGCCAGCTCACCCTCCTCGATCAGCAGATAGGCCCGGTTCAGGATGGCGCTCGCCGCCAAGTCCGCGTCCGGTCCCTCGCCGGCCTGCTGCAGCCGGTCCAGACCGTCCGAAAGCCGATCGCCTTGCAGATAGGCGACTGCCAGATGGTACATGGCGCGTTGCCGGTCGCCGGGCGCCAAGCCGGCGTCCAGCGCCGTCAGCAGCGCGTCGACGGCGCGATCCATCTCGCCCAGTTGCAGCGCCGCTTCGCCCTTGACCTGGAGCAGCTCCGCCGTGAGGCCGACGCCGGGGTGCGCGAGCGCCTGATCGGCGTACTCCGCCGCCAGTGCGAACTGCTCGTCGGCCAGGTACAGAAAGGGCAGACGGCTCCAAGCCGTATCCGCCAGCTCGCCGTCCGGGAACAGTTCCAGATACCGTTTGAACCGCTCCGCGGCGGCGCCGTGCCGACCGGCCATCAGCGACGCATCCGCCTGCGCGAACAGCGCCTGCGGAGCACGCGCGCTGCCGGCATGATCGAACACGATACGACCGAACGTCTCGGCCGCATCCGCGTAGCGCCCCGCCTGGTAGGCGATCTGGCCGGCCCGGAACAGCGCTTCGGCCTGCTCCGTCGCCGGCAGCTCGTCGGCCATGGCCAGATAGGCGCTCTCCGCGTCTGCCGGGCGGCCCGCCCCTTCCAGGGCGGCGGCGTGCAGCAGCAGCGTACGCCAGCGGTACTCCGCCGGCGCGCCGGCGCGCCCGAGCTGCCGTGCGGCCAACTCCACCGCCTCGGCCGCCCGGCCCTGCGCCAGCAGGTTGGCCGCCTGCCAATGATCCAGGACCGCCACGTGCTCGGAATCGGGATAGCGCCCGGCGAACGCCCGCAGCACCTGCAGCGACGGTACGTACTCCTGTAGATGGTACCGGGCAAGGGCGAGCAGAAAGGTGGCGTCGGCGCGATGCTCGAAGTCCGGGTGGCGCTCGACCAGCGTCGTGAACGACTGCGCCGCGTTGGCCCACAGGCCGTCGGCAAAGGCGTCGGTCCCCCGCTGGTACAGGTCGTTGGCGTCCTGAGCGGTCGCCGGCGCGGCCGGCGTCAGGAGCAGCGCAACCCCAAGCGCGCCAGCCAGCAGTACGCCGCGCGCGAAGAACCCCGGCAAAGTCAGGTGGTGACCAGTTCTCTGGCCGGCTTGGTGGCGGCGCGCCGTTTACGGAACACCAGTCGATCCTCCTTGAGGTCGACGGTGACGGCGCTCCCCGACGAGAACCGGCCTCGCAGGATTTCCAGCGACAGGGGGTCCTCCACCTCCTTCTGGATCAGGCGCCGCAGCGGGCGCGCGCCGTACTTCTCGTCGGAGCCGTTGTCGATCAGGTAGCCGCGCGCGCGCCGGCTCACCCGCAGGTCGATGTTCTGCTCGGCCAGCCGCTCGCCCACCTCGTCCAGGAGCCGGTCCAGGATCTTCTCCAAATGCTCGCGCTCCAAGGCGTGAAAGACCACCACCTCATCGACCCGGTTCAGAAACTCGGGGCGGAACAGGCGCTTCATCTCGGCCAGCGCCGAGGACTTGATGTCGGCAAAGCGCATCGTCGACCGCTCGGTGCGAAAGCCGAGCGAGCCGTCCTGGATGATCTCGCGCGCGCCGGCATTCGAGGTCATGATCAGGATGGTGTTGCGGAACGACACCGTATGGCCCAGGTGATCCTGGAGCTGCCCCTCTTCCAGCACCTGCAGGAGGATGTTGAACACGTCGGGGTGCGCCTTTTCGATCTCGTCCAGCAGGATCACGCTGTACGGCCGGCGCCGCACCTTCTCCGTGAGCATGCCGCCTTCGTCATACCCCACGTAGCCCGGCGGCGCGCCTACCAGCCGCGATACGTTGTGCTTCTCCATGTAGTCCGACATGTCGACCATGATCAGCGACTCCTCGTCGCCGAACATGAACTCCGCCAGCGTCTTGGCCAACTCGGTCTTGCCCACCCCGGTCGGACCCAGAAATACGAAGGAGCCCATGGGCCGCTTCGGAGACGACAGGCCGGTGCGCGACCGGCGGATCGCGGCGGCCACCGCGCTGATCGCCTCTTCCTGGCCGACCATGCGCTCGTGCAGCTCGCTCTCGATCTCCAGGAGGCGGCGCGATTCCGACTGGGCGATGCGCGCCAGCGGTACGCCGGTGATCTCCGAGATCACCCGCTGGATGTCCTCGGACTCCACCAGCCGCTGCTCGCCCTGCGTGGCGCGCGCCCATTCGCGCTCCCGCTTATCGAGCTTCTGCCGCAGCACGTCGACCTGGTCGCGCACCGCGGCCGCCTTCTCGTAATTCTGGCTGTTGACCAGATTGGTCTTCTCGATCATCAGGCGCTCGATCTCCTGGTCGAGCACGACCAGCTCTTGCGGCCGGGCGCTGTTGTCGATGCGGCTGCGCGACCCCGATTCGTCCAGCAGGTCGATCGCCTTGTCCGGCAGGTGGCGGTCGGAAATATAGCGGGCGGAGAGCGACGCCGCCGCTTCCAGGGCTTCGTAGGTGTAGACCACGCTGTGGAACTGCGCGTAGCGGTCCTTGACCCCCTTGAGGATCTCCACCGTCTCCTCCACCGACGGCTCGTCCACGAACACCGACTGGAACCGGCGCTCCAGCGCGGCGTCGCGCTCGATGTACTTGCGATACTCGGCCAGCGTGGTTGCGCCGATGCACTGCAGCTCGCCGCGTGACAGGGCGGGTTTGAGCATGTTGGATGCGTCGATCGCCCCTTCGGCGCCGCCCGCGCCGATGATCGTGTGCAACTCGTCGATGAAGATGATGACGTTGCCGGCGGTGACGATCTCCTTCATCACCCGTTTCAGCCGCTCTTCGAACTCGCCCCGGTACTTGGTGCCGGCGACGATCGACGCCAGGTCCAGCGTCAGCACGCGCCGGCCGTGCAGGACGTCGGGCGCGGTCCCGTTGACGACCTTCTGCGCCAGCCCTTCGACGATCGCGGTCTTGCCGACGCCGGGCTCGCCGATCAGCACGGGGTTGTTCTTGGTACGCCGCGCCAGTATCTGGATCACCCGCTGGATCTCGCGGGCGCGGCCGACCACCGGGTCCAGCTTGCCCTCGCGCGCCAGCGTGGTCAGATCGCGGCTGAACTCGTCCAGAGTCGGAGTCGGCTTGCGGGCGGCGGACTGCGCGCGCCGTTTCGGCGCGGATGCCTGCCGCGCTTCGCCCAAGCCGTTGATGCGGATGATCGCTTCGCGCAACTGCTCGGGCGATACGTTGCGCTGCGTCAGGTAGCGGTACGTCGCGCCCGCTTCGTCGCGCGCCGCGGCCAGCAGCAGATGCTCGGTGCCGACGTACACGTGACCCATGTTCTTGGCCTCGTGGGTGGCGCCCTTCAGAACCGACTTGGCGCGCTCCGATGCCTCGATATCGCCCAGGATGAGGCCGCCCTTGCCGGTCGTGAGGTTGCGCTCGATATCGCGCCGCATCTCGTCAATGCCGACCTTGACCCGCTGCAGGGCCTTGACGGCGACCCCTTCACCGTCCTTGAGCAACGCCAGAATGATGTGCTCCGGCAGCAACTTCTCAGCGTGACACCGCTTGGCTTCCTCTTGGGCCCGGAATGAAACCACCTTTTGGGCGCGCTGTGTCAGGCCCTTCCACGTCATGTCCTGCCTCCATGATTCACCTTGCCGGGGAGCTGCCGCATCGGTCGCGATGCGGCGCCTGTACGAAGTATCGCAGACGACGGCGGGCCGATCAAATCATCCGAACCGGCGGCGAATCAGGCCGTCGTCGGCGCTGCCGCGGTCGGAGCGCTTACCGTTGCCGCAACGCCTCCATCGGCCGGAGGCTCGCCGCCTGCCGGGCGGGGAGCAACGCCGCCACCGCGGCCGCCGCGGTGGCGGCCGCCGCGGTGGCGACGAGCTGGCCGAGATCGGCGCGCACCGGAATCTCCTCCAGATAGAAGGAGCGGTCGAGCAACCGCACCGGCTCATCGGCGCCGGACAGGACCAGCCCTACCGCGTTCACCACCCACTCCAGCGCCGCCAGCAGCTCGTTGACGTTGACCGCCGCGGCCAGACCCAGCGCCACCCCGGCTACGCTGCCGGCGGCGCCGCTGATCAGGCCGGCGGTCAGGAACGCCACGCCGACCTGATCGCCCGATCCGCCCATGGCGCGCAGGTAGGCCATCTCCGCGCTCCGTTCCAGCAGCAGCATGCGCAGAGCGGACGCGACGTTGACCGCCGCCACCAACGCGATCACCGCCATGATCAGGGTCAGCCATGTCTTGGTGGCGCGAAACGAGCGATACGCCGTCCATTGCAGGTCGTACCAGCCGATCGTCCGCGCACCGGCCGGCGCCAACGCTTCCAGGTCGGCCAACAGCGCGTCCAACCCGCCGAACGGATCCTGCGCCTTCACGCCCACGAACCGGATGCCGACCGCGCCCATCCGCACCGCCGCCGGCGCGGCCATGAACGCGTACGCGGCGTCGAGCTGCTGATAGCCGGACCGGTACAGGCCGGCGACGCGGGCCACGGCGAAGCGTCCGCCCTGCACCCACAGCCCCACCGAGTCGCCGACCGCCACGCCCAGGGCGTCCGCCAGCTCCCGCCCGATCACGACGCGGTCATCCGCTCTCAGATCGAACGCTCCGTCCACGCTGAGATAGCCCCGCAGGCCCGGGTCGCGCTCCAGGAGGCCGGGACGCACGAACCGCACCTGCACGCCGGCGCGCCGTCCGGCGTTGAACAGCAGGGCCGGGCTGCGCAGTTCCGCTTCGGCCAGCGACACGCCGGGCGCGGCGCGCACCGCCGCCAGCAGCGCGTCGACGTCCCGCTCGCGGCCGTCCAGGACGATACGGGCATGGTAGGTGTCGACCTCCAGGAAGCGCCCGGTGATCCCCTCGATCATGCCGTCCGCCACCACCAGCACCACGATCACCGGCACCAGGCTCAAGGCGATGCCAAGGGCCGTGCCGGCCAGCGCAGGGCCGCCGCGAACGTGGCCGCGTCCGGCCATGGTCAAGCCCAGCCACGGCCCGGCCGGCAACCTCGGCCCGGCCGGCAGCCTCGGCCCGGCCGGCGGCCTCATCCGGCGCCGCCCCCGGCCCCGACGATCAGCGCGCCGTCCCGGAGCGTCAGCACGCGCTCCGCCCGCGCGGCCAGCTCCGCGTCGTGGGTCACCAGCAGGCAGGCAGCGCCGCGCTCGGCGACCAGGCCGAACAGCAGGTCGGCGACCGCGTGCGACGCGGCCCGGTCGAGGTTGCCGGTCGGCTCGTCGGCAAGGATCAGCGCCGGCTGCGCGGCGAGCGCCCGCGCCACCGCCACGCGCTGTTGCTCGCCGCCGGACAGCTCGGCCGGATACCGGTGGCAGGCGCCGTTCAGCCCGACGCGGTCGAGCGTCTCGTGGGCGGCGGCGGCGGCCGCCGCCCGCGGCCGGTTCTGCAGACGGGCCGGCATCAGCACGTTGTCCAGCACCGTGAAGTCGCGCAGCAGGTGATGGAACTGAAAGATCAGGCCCAGCTTGCGCCGCTGCAGCGCCAGCTCGACCTCATCGAGCGCGGTGAGGTCGACGCCGTCGAGCCGAACCGTGCCGGAGGTGACGCGGTCCAGGCCGCCGGCCAGGTTGAGCAGGGTGCTCTTGCCCGAGCCGCTGACGCCGGTGACCGCCACCGAGGCGCCGCGGGCGAGTTCCAGGTCGATGCCGCGCAGCACCATCCCGGCGCCGGTGCGAAGGCCGTACCGCTTGGTGACCGCGCGCATCGACAGCACCGATTCGCTCATTCCTCGCTCCCTCCGCTCATTCCCGCGCCTCGCGCATGATGCGCTCCGGCGTGATGACGCGCAGCCAGCGACCCGCCGCCAGCGCAGCGATCAGCCCGGCGCCGATGGCGACCGCGCAGGTGATCACCGCCTCGTGCAGCAGCACCCGGTTGGGTATCTCGGCGAGCTGGAACATCGATGGCGGCCGGAACGGCTGCCGCGCCGGCGACGCGAACGGCCGGGCCGCGAACGGCTGCGCCGCGAACGGCCGTGCCGCGTCCAGCAGCGCATTCGTCACCGACTCGGTGAGCCGCAGCAACGCGGTCAGGTTGTCGGCGATCGCCAGGCCCACCGCCAAGCCGCAGACCGCGCCGGCCGCGCCGGCGGCGGTAGCCTCCACCGCGTAGGCCAGCCGCAGCATCGTCGGGGTCGCTCCCAGGGCGCGCAGCACGCCGATCTCCTGGCGGCGCTCCTGGATGCGGCGCCGCATGCCGTGAAAGACGTTGAAGCCGACCACCACGAACACCAGCGCGATGAGCGTCGACATCAGCAGCTTCTCGGTGCGCAGCGCGCCGTAGAACGCCTGATTGAACTCGCGCCAACTGCGCACGCGGTAGTCCCCGTGCGGATGCCCGCCGGCAAGGATCGCCTCCACCGCCGCACGCGCCATCCGATCTCGAAACCGGTCGGTCAGCTTGACGCCGTACTCCAGCGGCAGCGCTCCGCCGGTCATGGTCTGGGCGGTCTGAAGCGACACGAGCGCCCAGTGCCGGTCGAAGTCGGCAAAGCCGCTCTCGAACGTGCCGGCGACGATCAGCCGCGCGGTGCGCGCCACCGGCCGGCCGGCCGCCGCGGCGTCGATCAGGTTGACGGCGACCGTATCCCCGACGCCGACGCCGAGCAGGACCGCGGCGGCGATGCCCAGCGTCACGGTCCCGCGCGAAAGCGGCGCCGCCCCCAGGCCGAGCTGCCCCGCGAACGACGGGTCGCGAACGGCGATGTCGGCCGGCACCGCGCGCAGGGTCATCACGTGCCGCGCGGCGGATGCCGGACGGCCGACCATCGTCACCATGTCGGCCAGCGGCGTGACCGTGCGCACCGACGGATGCCGGTCGATCTCCGCCACGACGCCGGGGGAGACCGCCCGATCGCCGTCGCGGCTGATCCGCAGGTGGAACGAACCGATCTCCACCAAGTCTTCGATATAGCCGAGCTGCAGCCCGTTCATGATGCCGAGCACGCTGGTCAGCATCATCACGCCGGCCGCCATACCGGCCACCGCCAGCGCCAGCGACGCGCGGCCGCTGCCGCGCCCGCGACGCCCGCGCAGATGGGCGGCGACCAGCGCCAGCGCCAGCCGCGCGTCGCCGGCGGCGGACCGCGCCGGCTCAGCCCTCGGCGCCGTCGCCGGCATCGAATACGCGCTCGCGGATCACCGCGCCATCCCGGAGGACCTGCTCGCGCACCCGCTCGTCGCCGCGGAAGAACAGGCGACGATAGGGCACTCCGTTGCGGTAGTAATCGACCTGCCGCGCCGACGGATCGCCGTCGGCCACCTGGTAGGTGGTGACCGACACCAGCGCGCCGTTCTGCCGGTTGCGCGCGGCGCGCAGCCGGCCGTCCGGATCGTCCGCCGCGGCCGCCGCCTGCGCGTCGACCGCGTACTCGAAGTCCCACCGTTCGTCGCCGGCGTCGGTCTCGCGCTGCGTGGTGACGATCCGGCCGGCGGCGTCGCGGCGGTGCCGGACCATCTCGACCCGCGCGCCGCGCTCCGTGGTGAGCGCCTCGAGCACGCGGCCTGCGGCGTCGAAGCGCGTGACGGTGCTCCGGTCGGTCGCCGGCTCGGTCCGTGTCTCGGCCACCAGCAGACCGTCGGAGGAGTGTTCCAGATCGCGGACGCTGTGCAGGACGCCGCCGCGCCACTCCTCGACCTGATAGCGCTCGCCGGCCAGGTAGCGCGACACCAGCCGCGTCGCGCCGGCGGTGACGACCTCCTCGACCAGCGCCCCGCCGCCGAACACGAAACGGGCGCCGAGCCGATCCTGGCCCGGAGCGATGCTGACGAAGTCGCGCACCTGACCGGTGGCGGCCAGCTGGTACGTAGCGCGAAACCGCATCGATCCATCGGCGCCGGTCGATTCCACCCGCACGACGCGGGGCTCGTACGTATAGACGGTGCGGCTCACCAGCTCCCCGGCCTCGTAGTCGGCCGCGGCGGTGAGCCGCGCCTCGGCGTCGAAGCTGCGCTCGGCGGTCAGGCGCCCGCCGGCGTAATCGTATTCCGCGACCAGGCCGCCGCCGGCGCCGCGCCGCTTCACCCAGCGCCGGACCTGCCGGCCTTCTTCCAGCAACAGGCGCTCGTCTTCGGTGACCTCGCCCTGCACGACGGCGGGGCGGTCGACCAGGACGAACCGATGATCGCCGGCCTGCGCCGGCGCGATGCGCTCGAACGGGATGCCGATCTCGTTCGAGCGATAATGGACGGCCGCGTCGCCGGCGCTCTGCGCCGCAGCGCCGAAGACCGCCGCGCCCAGCACCGCCGTGCCCAGCACCGCGACGGCCAGCGCCGCCGGCGCCGGCGCAAGCGGCGGGCGGACCGGTCTCATGCGCCGCTGTCGAGCAGCGCCGCGGCGTAGGTCTCCGGATCGAAGCGGGTCAGGTCCTCCATCCGCTCGCCGGTGCCCACGAATGATATGCCCAGGTCGAGCTCGTGACAGATGTCCAGCACCACCCCTCCCTTGGCGGTGGCGTCGAGCTTGGCCAGCAGGATCGAGTCGACGCCGGCGCCGTCGCGAAAGGTGCGCGCCTGATCGAAGGCGTTGCGGCCGGTGGTGGCGTCGACCACCAACAGTCGGTGCAGCGCTACCTGACGGCGCTCGGCGATGCGCACCAGCTTGCGCAGCTCGGCGTCGAGCCCGGCGTTGGTGTGCATGCGCCCGGAGGTGTCGGCCAGCACCACGTCGACCGAGCGCGCGACGGCGCTGTCGATCGCGTCGAACAACACGGCGCCGGCGTCGGCCCCCTGCGCCTGCGCGACTACCGGGATATCCAGGCGCCGGCCGTGCGCGCCGATCTGCTCTACCGCGGCGGCCCGGAACGTGTCGGCGGCAGCGAACAGCACGCGCCGCCCGCGCCGCTTGAGCAGCGCTCCCAGCTTGGCCAGGTTCGTGGTCTTGCCGACGCCGTTGACGCCGACGGCCATCACGACCGACAACGCGCGGGGCTCGAGCTCGAAGGCCGCCGCGCGCAGGCGCTCCAGTACGCGCCCGCGGATCGCCGCGATCGCCCGATCGCCGCGGCCCGACCGGCTGTTCAGCCCGTCGAGCAGCTCCTCCACCGTGCGCGGGCCGATGTCGGCTTCCAGCAGCGTATCCTCGATGAGGTCCAGACGTTCCGGCTGCGAGCCGAACAGCTCGCGGAGCCGCTTTCCCAGGCCGAACATCAGCCGGCCGGCCGCTCGGCCGTCTCCGTGTAGTCGATCATCACGCCAATGGTACGCACGAGCCGGTAGACGGAGTAGCCCACCGCCGCCACCGTGCCGATGGTGAACCCGATCGTCGCCGGCTGCCAGGACGGCTCGGCCGTCTGCTGCTGCGCGACGTCGCGCGCGGCAGAGTCGGCGACCAGCGCGCTGAGCACCAGGGGCGGCAGGAGCGACATGGCGAACCAGCCCAACTCCTCATAGAACCGATCGCGGCCGCCGGCCTGCGCCGCGGCGGCATCGAAGCCGGCCGGCTGCAGGGCGACCGTAAGCGTTGCCGGCGTGCCCGGCCCCAGGCGCGCGGCGGCGTCCGCGTAGCCGTCCAGCACCAGCGCCAGCGGGGTATCGGCCGGCGGCCGCGGCAACCGCACCGGGGTATCGCCGACATACTCGGACGCCGCGTAGACGGCGGCGCCGCCGGGCCGCGAATCGACGAGCACGGTACCGAGGTCGCGCCGCACCAACTCCACGGCGACGCGCAGCTCCCGACCCGGCGCCAACTCCACCTGCAGGACTTCGTCCTGGTAGCCGGGGCGGGTCACGGTCAGCTCGGCGCGCCGCGGGGCGGTATAGCGCAGCAGCGTCGCGCCGATGCCGATCAGCGCCCCGTCGAGCCGGACGGCGCTGTCCTCCGGGACCGGGTCGACCGCCAGCCGCGACCACGGCTGCCCCAACAGCAGGGGCGCCAGCCGATCGGCGGCCGGCTCGACCGCGGCCGGCAGCACGTCCGCCTCCCCCGACTCGTAGTACGACCACACGCGGCGCGCCTGCGCCGCGTCGAAGGCGTACCATTCCAGCATCAGGTGATCGGACACCGTCTCGATCCGCCCCCAGACCAGGAGGTCGAGGTCTGCCGCGGCGGCGATCCGCCGCGGCAGGACGCCGACCGGCGCGTCCGCCGCCACCGTCTCCACCCGGTCGATCTCCGCGAGACGCTCGCGCAACAGGCGCGGCAGCGCGTCGGCCAGATAGCGGTTCCCGGCAGCCAAGTCGCGCGCCACCAACGGGCTGAAGCCGACCCGCAACGGGTCCGGCGGCGAGCCGTCGCCCGCCTCGGCGCCCGACTCGTCGGCCGACGCCGACAGGGCGGCCGACCAGCAGGCCGCCGCCAGCAGCGCCAGCCATGCCCGGCGCCTCACGGTGACCTCTCAGGCGCTGGCGGCCATGCGCAGGTACGATTCGATGAACGGGTCGATACGCCCGTCCATCACCGCCTGCACGTTGCCGTTCTCGTGCCGCGTGCGGTGGTCCTTGACCATCGTGTACGGGTGGAAGACGTAGGAACGGATCTGGTTGCCCCAGGCGATCTCCTTCTTGTCGCTCTCGATCGCCTCCAGCTTGCTGCGGCGCTCGGCCTCATGGTGTTCGAACAGGCGCGAACGGAGCACCTTGAGGGCGGTGGCCCGGTTCTTGTGCTGGCTGCGCTCGTTCTGGCACTGCACGACGATGCCGGTCGGCAGATGCGTGATGCGCACCGCCGAATCGGTCTTGTTGACGTGCTGGCCGCCGGCGCCGGACGCGCGGTAGGTGTCGACCCGGATCTCTTCCGGGCGCACCTCCACGTCGGCGGTATCGTCCAGCACCGGTGAGGCGAACACCGACGCGAAGGTGGTATGCCGGCGCTTGTTGGCGTCGAACGGCGAGATGCGTACCAGACGATGGATGCCGGTCTCGGCGCGCAGGTAGCCGTACGAGTACTCCCCCGAGACCTGCACGGTGGTCGACTTCAGTCCCCCTTCGGACTCGGTCAAGTCGATGACCTCGGTGCCGATGGAGCGCTCCTCGGCCCAACGCAGGTACATGCGCAGCAGCATCGATACCCAGTCGCACGCCTCGGTGCCGCCGGCGCCGGCGTGGATCGTCAGGAAGCAGCCGGCGCGGTCGTGCGGGCCGCCGAGCAGCGACTGCAGGTTGAGCGCGCCGAAGCGGCCCTCCAGCTTTACCAGACCGGCCTCGATCTCGCCGGACAACTCCTCGGAGTCTTCCTCCTCCGCAAGCTCACCCAGGGCGTCGAGCTCGCCGGCTTCGCTGCGCAGCTTCTTCCACGGCTCGATCCGGCCTTTGATCCGTTTCAACTCCGCCAGCGTCGTCTCCGCCGCGGCGCGGTCGTTCCACAGCTCCGGCGCCGCGGTCAGCTCCTCCAGCTCGGCAAGACGCCGTTCGGACCGTTCCGGGTCAAAGACGCCTCCAGGCGGCGTCGATGTCGGCGCAGAGCGCCGCAAGCCGTTGCCGCAAGTCGGAAAGCATCATGTGCATACCCTACCTCTGCCGCCATGCTAACACACTGCTCCCGCTTATCGTGCTACGATTCAAGCCGGCAGCGGCGGACGCCGCGACGACACGACGATGACGACGCTTGGCGGCGACTTCGAGGCGCAGCGCGACGACCACGGGCGGCGCGTCGATCGCGTGGTGCGCAGGATGCTGCCGGCCGCGCCGCTGAGCCTGTTGTACCGCCTGTTGCGCACCGGCGCGGTGCGCGTCAACGGCGCCCGGACGGCGCCGGACGCCCGTGTCGCGGCCGGCGACCGGATCGGCCTGCCGGCGTCGCTGGCGCCCGGGCCGGCCGGCCGAAAGGCCCGGGCCGCACCGCCGTCGACGATGTCGCTGCCGGCGGTCCTGGACAACGAACACCTGTTCGTGACCAGCAAGCCGGCCGGCGTGTCGATGACCGGGCCGGCCACCGAGCGGCCGTTGCCGCTCAACCACCTCCTCGAACCGATGCTGGCGGACAGCGGCCCGGAGTCGTTGTCGTTCCGGCCGGCCGCCGTGCACCGGTTGGACCGCATCTGCTCGGGCTTGTTGATCTACGCCAGGACGATCGACGCCGCGCGGGAGCTGACCGCCCTGCTGCGCGAACGCCGGGCCGCCAAGGTCTATCTGGCGCTGGTGGAGCGGGCGGCGCATCGGCCGCGGCGGCTGGCGGCGCGCCTGCGCTACGACCCGGCGCGCCGCCGGGCGGTGATCGACGATGACGCCGGCCCGCTGTTCGCGGATTTCCGGCCGATCGGCGCTGCCGCCGGCCTGACCCTGGCGGCGGTGGCCACGCGCACCGGCCGCCGCCACCAGGTCCGGGCGCTGTGCGCGGCGGCCGGCATGCCGTTGGCCGGCGACCGGCGCTACGGCTCGCTGCGGCGGCAACCGCCGTTCCTGCACGCCTGGTTGCTGTGCTCGACCGACCCTTCCCTTACGCGCTTCGCTGGTGCACCGTGGATGGAGGCGCCGCCCGAGCTCGAGCGGCTCGCCCGGCACTCGGCCGACTGGAGGCGAGCCGCAGCTCCGTTGCGCGCCCGGTACCTCGATGACGTCGTTGCGAACCCTGATCCATCGCCTCACGTGGCGGCTGAGCGGCGTGCGCGTCACGGCGCTGATCGGCCGCAGCGGCACCGGCAAGAGCTTCCGGGCGCAGCTCATCGCCGCCCGCCACGGCATGGATCTCATCATCGATGACGGCCTGCTGATCTGCGACCAGAAGATCCTGGGCGGTCGGTCGGCGAAGGTCGCCAACAACGCGCTCGCCGCCGTGAAGGTGGCGGTATTCCATGATCCGCGCTCCGCGCAAGGGGCGCGGCGCCGCATCGCCGCCATGCGCCCGCACCGGGTGCTGGTGCTGGGCACCTCGGCGAAGATGGTGCAGCTCATCACGCGCCGGCTGGGGCTGCCGGCGCCGCACCGGTACCTGCACATCGAGGAGATCGCCAGCCGCGAAGAGATCGACGCCGCCCGCACCGCCCGCGAATCGGAAGGCCGGCACGTCATACCGGTACCGCCGGTCGAGGTGCGCCGGGACTACGCGCACATGGCCATCGACGCCATCCGGATCTTCTGGCAACGCGGCGTGCTGCGCAAGCAGGGAATGGTATTCGAGAAGACGGAAGTGGTGGGCGAGAGCCGCGGCGCCGTGTCGGTATCGCAGACGGCGCTCAGGCAGATGGTCGCCCACTGTCTCCACGAGCACGATCCGCGGCTGCGGCTGGCGCGCGTGATCGTCAGCAAGTCGACCGGCGCATGGGCGCTGCAGGTGGTCGTCGACGTCCCGTCGGGAGTTGCGGTCGGGTCGGGATTGCACGACCTGCGGGAGCTCATCTCCACCAGCCTGCAGCGGTACGCCGGCCTCATGCTGAGTCAGGTCGACATCACCGTCGGCAGCCTGCTCCCCCAGCGGCGGGGCTGACCATCGACCTGACGCGAGCGGCGGACCGGCCGTGACGGGGCTACCGCGCCGGCCTGCGCGGCTCCGCGTTCCGTCCATCGCCGGGCGCTGCCCGATTACCGGCGCCGCCCAGGGCGTCGACGATCGAGCGGGCGTCTTCATTGGTAATGGTCAGCGGCGCGAACGCCTGTTTCACGCCGCGCACGGAGTGCTGCCCGCCATCCCCGTTCACCGCCGCGGCCAGCGCCACCATCGCGCGCAGGCGCACCGCGTCGCCATCCGGCGACGTCCGCTCGATGCGCGCCAGCTCGGCGATCAGCGGATCTTGACGCCGCGGCCGCACCCGCCCGGCGACCGCGGGAAGCAGCTCGGTCAGAAGCCCCAGCCGCGCGCAGTCCAGCAGTATGTCCGAGCCGTTGCCGGAGGCCAGCAGCTTGCGCAGCTCCTCGCTCAGCCGGCCGGCCGGGCAGCGGCCGAGCAGCGCGGCGTGCCGCCGGATCAGCCGCCGGTACTGTTCCGGCACGCGCACGCCCATGAAGGCGGCGTACTTGACCGCCCGCAACATGCGCACCGGATCATCCACGAACGCCGGTTCGGCGTCGCCGATGGTCCGCAGGCGGCGTGCGGACAGGTCGGGCAGACCGCCTACGTAGTCGACGATCTGCCGGCGCCGGGGACAGTAGTACAATCCGTTGACCGTGAAATCCCTGCGCAACGCGTCCTCGGCCATCGTGCCGTAGTGGTTGTTGCCGTGCGTGCCCGGACCGCGAAAGGTCGATACCTCCAGCAGGCCCGACCGGCCGGCCGGCACGTGTACCAGCTTGAAGCGCCGGCCGATGATGCGCGCGCGGGAGAATAGCCGCGTGACCGTGCGCGGACGGGCGCTGGTGGCAACGTCCACGTCCTTCGGGGAGCGCCCGGTGAGCAGGTCGCGGATGGCGCCGCCGACCACGTACGCTTCATGGCCGGCGCGCTGCAAGCGGTCGATGACCGCCAGCGCGCCGTGATCGAAGTGCTCGCGTTCGATCCCGTGTTCGTCGCGCGTATAGACGCGGGCGGCGACGGCGTGATCGCCATCGGCCGACGTGCGGTACCGCCTCAACACCTGCGGCAATCCTACCCGTTCGCCGGCCGGAAAGCACGCGCCTGCCGCCGGGCGCCCGGCCGCGCGCCGGCCAGCGGCCGCCGGTAACGTCGATGTCCGCACCCGCAAAGGTTCTGCCGTCCGGGATGGACCTGCCGTCCGGGACGGACATGCCGGTGTACCGGCACCGACGCCGCATCCTGGCCGCGCTCGACTCGCACGGCGCGGTCGTGGTGGAGAGCCCCACCGGTTCCGGCAAGACCACGCAGATACCGCGGCTGCTGTACGAGCACGGCTACGGCCGCACGGGGCGCATCGGCATCACACAACCGCGGCGCATCGCCGCCGTGGCGGTCTGCCGGTACCTGCAGCAGCAGATGACCGCCGCCGGCGGCGCGTCGGCAGAGCTGTCGGCAGATCTGATCGCCTACAAGATGCGGTTCGAGGACACCATCACCCCCGCCTGCGCGATCAAGATCATGACCGACGGCATCCTGCTGCAGGAGATCAAGCTCGACGCCGATCTGCGCGAGTACCAGGTGGTGGTGGTGGACGAGGCTCACGAGCGCAGCCTCAACATCGACTTCACGCTCGGGCTGCTCAAGCAGGTGCTTGCGCGCCGCGCCGATCTGCGCGTGGTGGTGTCATCGGCCACGATCAACGCCGATGCCTTTTCCGCCTACCTGGGCGGCTGCCCGATCGTGCGCGTGGACGCGGGCGCCTTTCCGGTCGAGGTCCGGTACCGGCCGACCGATCCGGAGCACGATGCGGAGGCGACCCTGACGGCGATCCTGGAAATAGTCGCCGAGATCGACCGCACCGGTATGCCGGGCGACATCCTGATCTTTCTGAGCGGCGAACGCGAGATTCGCGAGTGCATCGCCGCCCTGCGGTCGCTGCCGCTCGACCGGACGCTGCAGCCGCTGCCGCTGTTCGCCCGGCTGAGCGGCGACGAGCAGCAGCGGGTATTCGACCACTACCCGGACCGCCGCAAGGTGGTGGTGGCCACCAACATCGCCGAGACCAGCGTGACCATCGACGGCATCGTCTGGGTCATCGATCCCGGGCGGGCCAAGCTCAACGCCTACGATCCGCACACCTTCACGGCTTCCCTGACCGAAACGGCGATCTCCCGCGCCTCCTGCGACCAGCGCAAGGGACGCGCAGGGCGCACGCGGCCCGGCGTGTGCTACCGGCTGTACGATCGGTCGTCATTCGATGATCGGCCCGCGTTCACCGAAGAGGAGATACTGCGAACCGACCTGACCGAGGTCGTGCTGCGCATGGCCGATCTGGGCATCGACGACTTCGAGGGCTTCGACTTCATCTCCACCCCCGGCCGGCCGCACATTCGGGCGGCGGTCGACTCCCTGCGCTGGCTGGGCGCGCTCGACGACGGCCGCCGCCTGACCGCGATCGGCGAGCAGATGGCGAAGTTTCCGATCCTGCCGCGGCTGGCCCGCATCATCGTCGAGGCGATCCACCGTTACCCGACGGTGGTCGAAGAAGCGATCACCGGTGCGGCCTTCCTGTCGACGCCGTCGCCGCTGCTCTTTCCGCTGGGTGAGGAGGAACAGGCGCGCAGCGCCCATCAGGCGTTTCACCACCGCCTTGGCGACTTTGCGGGATGCCTGGACATGCTGCGCGCCTTCGAGCAGACGGGGGATCGTCACGGGTTCTGCAGGCGGCACTTCCTGGACGTCCGGGTGCTCGCCGAGATCGCCAACATCAAGCGGCAGATCGCAGAGATCGTCTCCGGCATGGGCGTGCCGCTGTCGCGGGGCGGTCCGCTGCACGACTACCTGTGCGCGATCGCGCGCGGGCTGATCCAGTCGGTGTGCGTCAACACCGGGCGCGGGGCGTACCGGTCGCTGGCGGCCGAGCGGATCCACGTTCACCCCGGGTCGTCGATGTACCGGGAAGACGCTCGGTTCATCGTCGCCGGCGAGATCGTGCGCACCTCACGGCTGTACGCCCGTTCGGTCTCCCCGCTGCGCGCGGCGATGCTCGGCCGCATCGATCCGCGCTTGGCGGAGTTGCTTGCGGAGCCGCGCGAGCGGCCGGGGCGAGGCCGGGCCGACCGCCGGCGCGCGAGGGCCCGCGCCGGCCGCGCCAGCCTGCAGCTCGCCGGCATGAGCCTGCCGCTGTCGCCCGGCAAGGGCGCGCGGCGGATCGCGGTCCTGGAGTGGCGCGCGGTACGCGAGCGGCGCGCGGAGCTGGCCGCCGTGAACCAGCGCGACCTGGGCGAGCTGCGCGGCGTGATCCGCGAGGACGGCGGCGAACTGCTGCGCGGCGCGCCGCTGGCCGCCATTCTGCAGGCGCTGCCGCATATCCGCCTCGACGAAGGCGTACTGCGCTCCTGGCCCGAGCGGCGGTTCGACGCTCACGCCGACCGCGCGTCGCTGCTCGCCGCCGCCGAGCTTGCCCTGCGCGTGGTGCCGCGCGGCGCCGGCAGCCGCCGGCTTGGCTTCCTGTCGCTGGCGGCCGATGGCTCCGGCGGCTTCCGCCTGCACCCGCGCCGCGGCTGGCGCCACGCGGTGGAGGAGACGCTGCAGAGCCTGCAAGCGGTGCCCGGCGGTCCGGTGCCGCTCGAGATACGGCTGCGCGCGCTGGCGCACACCGCGGGACGGTAAGCCGCCGGCCTGGGGATCAGAGATCAGCGGGCGGCCGCGGCGAGCACCCGCAGTACGTCAGCGCGATCGACCGCGCGCACGAAGGTATCGCCCACGCCGCGCTGCAGCACGAACCGAAGCTGTCCGCCGCGACGCTTCTTGTCGGCCGCCATCGCCGCCACCAGTGCTTCCGGGGGCGCCTCGGCGCCCGCCTGCAGCCGGAACCGAAGCGACCGGAGCAGCGCCAGCACCCGCGTGCGGTGCAAGGCGG
The DNA here is from genome assembly GCA_965203515.1 of Spirochaetia bacterium. Classification (GTDB taxonomy): domain Bacteria; phylum Spirochaetota; class Spirochaetia; order SZUA-6; family Bin103; genus CATQHW01. Next base: position 23,884 of record OZ241907.1, on the reverse strand, counting down.
GGGTATCCCCGAGGTGAGCCCCCAGGTCCATCGCCCGGGCGATGCCCCACGCCACCGCCTCGCCATGGTTCCACGGTCCGAAACCGGTCACCGCCTCCAGGGCGTGCGCGAAGGTATGGCCCAGGTTGAGCACGTCGCGCCGGCCGGTACGCTCGGTGGGGTCGGCCGCGACGATGCCGCCCTTCACCTGCAGACACCGCCGGATCACCGAACAGGCGGCGTCCGCGCCGCCGGTGACCGCCGCGGCCCCGACGCGTTCCAGCAACTCCACCAGACCGCGATCGCCGAGCAGCGCGGTCTTGACCACCTCCGCCATCCCGGCGGCGAGCTGCCGCGCCGGCAGGCTGCGGAGCGCTCCCGGCCAGATCACCACCTCCGCGGCCGGGTAGAACGAGCCGATCAGGTTCTTGCGGCCGCCGTAGTCGATTCCGGTCTTGCCGCCCACCGCGGCATCGACCATGGCGACCAGGGTGGTCGGGATCAGCACCAACCGCACGCCGCGCAAGTAGACCGAAGCCGCGAACGCCGCTACGTCGCACAGCACGCCGCCGCCCAGCGCGGTGATGCGCGCGCCGCGATCGAGCCCCGCCCGGTGAGCGGCGTCGATCACGCGCGCGACCGCAGGCCAGTCCTTGTCGGCCTCCTCCGCCTCGATGACCAGGGGCGCCGGCGCCCCGGCCGGCAGCAGCGGCGCGGTGCGGCGGTCGCAGACCAGCAGCGCGTTCTCGGACGGCCCCGCGTCGGCCGGCCGCAACGCGGGGACGAAGCGTATCGTGGAGGTGGTCGATCCGAACCGGAACGCCAGATCGGCCGGAACCGCGCCGTCCGCCCCGTCGCTCAGGGCGGTTCCCCTGCCATCGCTAAGCGCGCGGCGCCGAGCGCGGGTCGACGTAGCGTCCGTCCTTGACCACCACGAAGTAGAGCTGGGCGGTGTTGTCGTGCGGATTGACGCCGAGCTGGCCGATCTGCGAGCCGACCTGCACCTGGTCGCCGACCTCGACCTGCACCTGCCGATTGTTGAGGTATCCGTAGACGTAGCTGCCGTTGCGCACCAGCACCACGTACCCGTAGCCGCGTTGCGGCCCCGACCAGGTGACCGTGCCGGAAGAGACCGACCGCACCGGCTGACCGGGATCGCCGCGGATCGCCACGCCGTCGATCTTGCCGGTGAGCGGCTGCCGCTCCCCGTCGGTAGGCCACAGCAACGGACCTTGCAGCGACACGGCAGTGGCGCCGGACATGGCAGTGACGCCCGCCGCGCGGCGGCCCACGCCCTCGAGGGTCAGCACGGTCCCCGTGGCAAGATCGGTCGGATCGTCGATGTCGTTGCGCTGCATCAACTCGACGGCGTCGAGGTCGAACCGCGCGGCGATCGAGTAGAGCGTATCGCCCTTGACCATCCGGTAGGTGTCCGGAGTGGACGGCGCGGCGGCCGGCGTCCTCGGCGCGGCGGCCGGCGTCCTCGCCGACAGACCGAGCGCCCGCGGCGCTGCGCTGACCGCCGACGGTGCGGGCTCCAGCGGCCGCAGACCGGCCGCCGTTCCCGGCACCCTGAGGCGCGTTCCGACCGGGACGTCCGTGACGTCGCCGATGCCGTTGGCCGTCACGAGCTGCTCGACCGGTACGCCGACTTGGCGGGAGACGCTGTACAGCGTATCGCCCCGCTTCATCGTGTAGTAACCGTCCTGACCGTGGGCACAGCCAACGGCGCCAACGCAGATCGACAACAACACAAGCGCACGCAGCACGACTTCCCTATCTTCGGCTGCCGGCGACCTCCGGTTGAGCGGCGCCGAGGCATGGCCGGAGCCGCTCATCGGATGCGGCGAGCGGCGCGTAAGGCGCGCCCCGCACCCACGTGACATCGGGCTGGGGAGATTCGAACTCCCGACCTCTCGGTCCCGAACCGAGCGCGCTAGCCGCTGCGCCACAGCCCGCAGTCTGTTTCGGGAGCGACGGGACTTGAACCCGCGGCCTCCGGCTTGACAGGCCGGCGCGATAACCAGCTTCGCCACGCCCCCTCTGGTGAGACCGTAATATGCGACGGCCGCGACGCGTTGTCAAGGCGGCGTTCGAAGGCCGGGAGCCGGAGGCTTGGGCGATGCCTGGGCGGCGCCGCCGGGCCCCACCCCCGCCCACCTCGTCAGCGCCCTCCATTGACGCGGCGGCCCGGCGTGGCTACCTTCGTGATCCATGGCGCGGGACGGCAACCCGCTGTCCGTAGAGGCACGCAAGAACCGGTCGTATCTGCTCTACGGGTTCAGCATCGTGGTGATGGTCATCATAGGCGTGTCGATGATCGGTACGCTGGCTCCCTCCGGGCTCGGCGCCACGCAGTCGACCGCCGTGTTCGGTTCCTTCGACGGTCAGGAGATAGCGTACAGCCCGACCAACTACTTCGGCCAAGCGTACCAATGGCACTATCGCGACCAATCCTCACGGCTGCCTGAAGATACCGATCAGCGGGTGCTGGGCTACCAAGTCTGGCAGCGAGCGTACCGCGACGCGGTTATTCATACCTCCCAGGTGCGGGCGGCCGCGGCCGGCGGCGTGCACGTCTCCCAGCAGCTCGTCGACCAGAGTTTCATCGAATCGGTAGCTGCCTACGAAGACCTCGCGGAAATGCCGGTGACGACGCGTGAAGGGAACCTGGAACGGGTACGAGAGCTGATGACGCGCCAGCGGTACGTGGACGACCTGAAGCGCGGCCGCCTCAGCAGCGGCGACGAGGTCGCCTTCTATGAGGAGATGGTCGGGCGCGAACGCCGCTTCGAGTTCGTCAGTCTCACCTACGACGCCTATCCCGACACGGAGGTCATGGCGTACGGGCAAGCCAACGCGGCCAACTTCCGCCGCCTGGACCTCAGCCGCATCGAGATCAGGGACGAGGCCGCCGCCGGACAGATCCGGGAGCGCATCCTGTCCGGCACCGCCACGTTCGAAGATCAGGCGCGCGCCCATTCACAGGACCAGTTCCGCGATCAAGGCGGCGACGTCGGGTTCCGCTACTTCCACGACCTGAGTCGGGACTTCGCCGATCCACAGACGGCCGAGCAGGTATTCGCCCTTGCCGAAGGCGCGGTCTCCGAGGTGCTCGCAGGCCGCCTGGACGGCGTCTTCTACCTCTACCGCGCCGACAGCCCGGTCCTCGCGCCGGACTTCACGGACGCCGACACCGCCGCCGCCGTGCGGGAGTACCTGCTCGCGCAGGAGCGCGGCCGGGTGGAGGACTACCTGTTGGCTCAGGCCGACCGATTCGCCGTGGCGGCGTCGCAGAGCGACTTTCACACCGCTGCCGCCGATCTCGACCTCACCGTGCACGCCACCGAGTGGTTTCCGATCAACTTTCAGAACGTGGCGTCGTGGCGTCCAGCGGTCGCCGCCGGCGGGCAGCCGTTGCTGGCCCGCGCCGCCGAGTTCGAGGAGTTCTTCCAGCAGGGCTTCGCGCTGCAACGGACCGGCGACGTGTCGGCGCCCATCCGCCTGCCCGATCGGGTGCTCGTCCTGCGCCTGCTGGACGAGCGTCAGGTCGCGCCGGAGGACTTGCAGGATGCCGCCGGCGGCAGCATCTTCGAGTGGTTCACCGCACGGGCGCTCAGCGCCGACCTGGAGTGGTGGGTCAACAACAGCGGCTTGTGGGAGGACAACTTCGGGCAGGCGTTCGCCGCCGTCACCAACGCCAGCGGTCGATAGAGACCAGGCCCTTCCCTACCCGCCGTCGCCGCGCAGCACGGCTACGAACGCGTCCTTGGGTATCTGCACCGCTCCCACGGCCTTCATCCGCTTCTTGCCGGCCTTCTGCCGCTCCAGGAGCTTGCGCTTGCGGGTCACGTCGCCGCCGTACAGCTTGGCGGTCACATCCTTGCGATAGGCGTTGATCGTCTCGCGGGCGATGATCTGGCCGCCGATCGCGCCCTGGACCGGGATCTTGAACTGGTGGCGCGGGATCTCGTCGCGCAGCTTGCGGCACACCTCGCGCGCGCGCCGCACCGCCGAGCCGCGGTACACCAGTTGCGCCAGCGCGTCGACCGGCTGGCCGTTCAGCAGCAGGTCCAGGCGCACGATGTCCGTGTCGCGGTAATCGGCCATTTCGTAGTCGAACGACGCGTAGCCGCGCGTGACCGACTTCAACCGATCGTAGAAGTCGGTCACGATCTCCGCCAGCGGCAGATCGAAGCGCAGCTCCATGCGCGTCTCGTCCAGATAGTTGAGGGATTGCTGGATGCCGCGCCGGTCCAGGCAGGTGGAGATCACCGCTCCGATGTAATCGGACGGCGTGATGATCGAAGCGCGGACGTATGGTTCCCGCACCTGCTCGATGGCGCCCGGATCGGGATACTCGCCCGGCGTGTGCACGCTGAGCTGCGAGCCGTCCTGCAGCCGCACGTGGTATTCCACCGACGGAGCGGTCAGGACCACTGCCAGCCCGAACTCCCGCTCCAGCCGCTCCTGAACCACCTCCAGGTGGAGCAGGCCCAGAAACCCGCAACGGAACCCGAACCCGAGCGCCACCGACGACTCCTTGGCAAAGCTGAGCGTGGAGTCGTTGAGCTGCAATCGCGCCAAGCCGGCAGCCAGCTCGTCGTATCGATCGGCATCGAGCGGATAGATCGCCGCGAAGACCACGGGCTTCGCTTCCCGGAAGCCGGGCAGCGGCGCGTCGCAGGGGCGCTCCGCCCCGGTGATCGTGTTGCCCACACGCGCCTGCCCCACCGATCTGATCCCGGCCACCAGGTAGCCCACCTCGCCGGCGCTGAGGGAGGCGGCCGGCTGCGGCTTGATCCCGAACAGACCCAGCTCCTCCACCCGGTAGGTGGCGTCGTCACCCGCCCAGAAGCGGATGCGCGCGTCCGGCGCGATCCGCCCCGCCACCACGCGGACGTGCACCACCACGCCGCGGTACGGGTCATAGGCGGAGTCGAAGACCAGCGCCTGCAGCGGCGCTCCCGGGTCCCCGTCCGGCGCCGGAATGCGGGTGACGATCGCCTCCAGAAGCTGCTCGATCCCCTGCCCGGTCTTGGCGGACACGAGCACGGCTCCGTCGCCGTCGAGCCCCAGATCCCGTTCGATCTGCGCTCGGGTCCGGTCGATGTCGGCCGCCGCCAAGTCGATCTTGTTGATCACCGGGATCACTTCCAGGTCGTGCTCCAGCGCCAGGTAGTAGTTGGCCAGAGTCTGCGCCTCCACCCCCTGGGCGGCGTCGACCAGCAACACGGCGCCCTCGCAGGCGCTGATCACCCGCGACACCTCGTAGGTGAAGTCGACGTGCCCGGGGGTATCGACCAGGTTCAGCAGGTACCGGGCGCCGTCGTGCCGGTGGGGGAGCGAAATCGCCTGCGACTTGATGGTGATCCCGCGTTCGCGCTCGATCTCCATGCTGTCGAGCAGCCGATCGTGGAACTCGCGGTCGGACACCACGTGGGCGCGCTGGATGAACCGATCGGCCAGCGTCGACTTGCCGTGGTCGATGTGGGCGATGATGCAGAAGTTGCGAATCCGCTCGCGCACCGGCCGACTCATAGCGGGTGCGGCGCCGCCGCGTTCCGGGTCCCTCCGTCAGGCCGGCCGGCGGTCGGCCAACGCGTCGCCCCCGGAGAGGTCACCGCGCTCGGGAAAGCCGAGCAGAATACGGATTTCCGCGTCCTCGACCGTCTCCCGGTCCAGCAACGCCCTGGCCAGCATCTGGAGCTGATCGTCGTTGCGCTGCAAGAGATCGGTAGCTTCCTGCAGCCGCGACGACATGATGGCGCCCACCTCCTGGTCGATGTGACGGGCGGTCTCCTCCGAATAGTCCTTGTGCCGGGCGATCTCCTTGCCCAGGAAGATCGGCTCGTCCTTCTGACCGTAGGAGACCGGGCCCAGCATATCGCTCATGCCCCATTCGCACACCATGCGCCGCGCCAGCTCGGTAGCCTGCTCGATGTCGTTCTGAGCGCCGGTGCTGGTCTCTCCGTAGCGCAGCTTCTCCGCGGCGTAGCCGCCCATGGTGATGGTGATGCGGTCCAGCAGCCACCCCCTGCCGCGGGTATACATGTCGTTTTCCGGCAGCGAAAAGGAGACGCCCAGGGCCCGGCCGTGCGGGACGATGGTGACCTTGTGGAGGGGATCGGCGTGTTCCAGATGGTAGTGCAGCAGGGCATGGCCGGCCTCGTGAAAGGCGATCATCTCCCGCTCCGACGGCTGGATGACCCGGGAGCGGCGCGCCAAGCCCATCATGATCTTGTCGCGCGCCTCTTCCAGATCGGCCATGCCGACCTGATCCTTGCCGTTGCGGGCGGCAAGCAGCGCCGCCTCATTGACGATGTTGGCCAGATCGGCCCCCGAGCAGCCCGGGGTGGCGCGCGCCACCCGGTTGATGTCGACGTCGCCGCCGATCGGCACCTTGCTGCTGTGGATCTTCAGGATCTCCTCCCGGCCCTTGACGTCCGGCATGTCGACGACGACCTGCCGATCGAAGCGGCCCGGCCGCAGCAGGGCCGGGTCCAGCACGTCAGGCCGGTTGGTCGCCGCGATGATGATCACGCCGTCCTTGGTGTCGAAGCCGTCCATCTCCACCAGCATCTGATTCAGCGTCTGCTCGCGCTCGTCGTGGCCCCCGCCGTAGCCGGCGCCGCGCGTGCGTCCGACCGCGTCCAGCTCGTCGATGAACAGGATGCACGGAGCGTGCCGGCGACCCTGCTCGAACAGGTCGCGGACCCGGCTGGCGCCCACCCCCACGAACATCTCCACGAAGTCGGAGCCCGACATGTGAAAGAACGGCACGTTCGCCTCGCCGGCGATCGCCTTGGCCAGCAGCGTCTTGCCGGTCCCCGGCATCCCTACCAACAGCACGCCCTTGGGTATCCTGGCGCCGATGCGCGAGAACTTGGCCGGGTTGCGCAGGAACTCGACCACCTCCTCCAGCTCGTACTTGGCCTCTTCCTGACCGGCGACGTCGGTGAAGCTGATCTTCTTGCTGGTGTCCAGGTAGCGCTTGGCGCGGCTCTTGCCGAACGAGAAGGCGCGGTTGCCGGAGCCCTGCACCTGCCGAAACATGAACCAGATGAAGAAGATGCCGAGCACCCACGGCAGGAACTCGAGGAAGATGCGAAACGGCGACACCGGCTTGGGGCCGCCGGTGATCCTGACCCCGCTGGTCTCCAGCCGAGTCAGGAGCTGCGGATCGTGGTAGGGGATGGTGGTCTTGAACGGCCCGCGGTCCTTCCTGAGGTTGCCCAGGATTTCGAAGCCGTCGACGATCTTGACGTCGTCCACTTCCTGCTGATCGACGTACGCCAGGAAGACCGAGTACGGGATCTCCGTCACAAAGCCGCGCTCGTTGTTGTAGACCACCAGCAGCACGAAGAGCGCGATCAGAGCGAGCAGCGTGATCAACGCGATCCGGTTGTTGAAGGGCAGCTTGGGCAACCCCGGATCGGGCTTCTTGGGCTCTTGCGAACGGTTACTCACGACTCCTCCTTCACGCGGTCGAACGCGATCACCGCGCCCGTTCCGTTGCCTTCATCATCGGCACACCGCGTGCCGAGCACGTCCCGGTAGCCGAACGCGGCGCCGCAGACCGCCAGCACGCCACGACCGTCGGCGACCACGGGAATCATCCACCGATGCGCTTCCGGCACTCCCCACTCGCGCAACAGGGCGGCGAGCGATTTCACGCCGGAGTGCAGCCGGATGCGGTCTCCGGGCTGACACGACCGCACCAGGAGAGGGCCGTCGAACGACCCGATCCGCAACATGCCGGCAGCCGGTCGTTCCCCAACGCCACGCTCCTCTCTGCGGACTTCAAACAGCGTCTCCGGTATTCTATATGATCCGCTCCTTACGGATTTCCAAAGATAGCCCGTTCCGGCGCGCGGGACAACCGCGGCCGACATGACCAGATGGGCGGCGGCGCGTTCGATGACCACGCCGTGTCCGGCTGCGCGCAGCCGAGCCGCGTCGCGGTCCGCCGCCTGCTGGACCGGAACCAGGAACCGGCGCGGCAGCCGGCGCGGGCCGGTGCCGCGCAGCAGCCGGTCGTACCCCTGGTAGAGCGCCTCCAACTGCAGGGCCGGCGGGGAGGCGCGGAACTCCTGCCAGGGCACGGCCATGCCGAGGGCGGTCCGCCGCCACGGCAGCCGCTGCGCGGCCTGCGCCGCCACGAACGTCCGGGTCGTCTCCGCCTGCCGGCCGAGGTCGGCCAGACGCGCCGACGCGTCGGGGAAGCGCCGCTCGATGTCGGCCAGCAGACGGCGCACCCGGTTGCGGGTGAACCGCTGATCGCCGTTCTGGGCGTCCCGACGGAACGCCAGCCGCCCGGCGCGGAGCCACGCCCGCAGGGCGTCCCGGCGCAGCGCCTGCAGCGGGCGGATGACCCGGCCGCGACGCGCCGGCATGCCGCCCAGGCCGGAGACGCCGGAGCCCTGCAGCGCACGCATCAGCACCGTCTCCGCTCGATCGTCGGCGGTGTGACCCACGGCGATCCAGTCGGCCCCGCACTCGTCGGCGAGGCGCTCCAGGAAGCGGTAGCGGGCGGCGCGGGCGGCCGCCTCCGGACCGCCGGGATCGGCCGGCGAGCGCGCGTCCGCCGCGCCGACGCGCAGCGTCACGCCCAACCGGCACGCCGTCGCGCGCGCGTGGCGGATGTCGCCGTCGATCGCCGGCCGCGGACGCAGGCCGTGGTCGAAGTAGGCGGCGATCACCTCGATGCCGACCCGTGCGCGCAGACCGCTCAGCAGCGCCAGCAACGCCGTCGAATCCGGGCCGGTCGAATACGCGGCGACCACCGTCTGGCCGCGCCGCACGCCCAGCGACCGCAGCGCGCGCTCCACCTCGGCTCGGATCGCCTTGGCCTCCATCGCCGTGGCTTGCATCGCCTTGGCCGGGACCGCCTCAGCTCGGATGGCAGGAATGGTAGGAGTTGACCGCATGCATCACCCGATCGATCGGCTCGTCCGCCAGGCGCAGCACGTGCTCGGCCGCGAAGCGCTCGGCCGCCTCGATCCGCTGCCGATCGTCCGCGCCGGGGGCGCCCAGCACGTGGCCGATCACGTCGCCGCCGGCGGCCGGTCTGCCGACGCCGATCCAGAGCCGCGGGAACCGGCCGCCGCCCGCCGCGGCGATGATCGACGCCAGCCCGTTGTGGCCGCCCGCCGAGCCCGAGCGCTTCAGGCGGACCGCCCCGGCCGGCAGATCGATCGAATCGCAGATGACCAGGAGCTGCGCCAGCGTACAGCCGCTGAAGCGGAGCAGAGCGGCCAGCACGTCGCCCGATCGATTCATCATGGTGAGCGGCTCGGCCAGGAAGACGGCGCCGGCGGCAACGCGCGCTACGGCGTAGCGGCCGATCCCGCGCCGCTTCAGCCGGACGCCGGCGGCATGCGCCAGCGCCTCCACGATCCGAAAGCCGACGTTGTGCCGGGTGCCGGTATAGCGGGGCCCCGGATTGCCCAGACCGACCACCAGCAGCCGGCCCCGGCGGGAGGCCGGCCTACGCCTCAGCGTCCGAAGCGGCGGCGACCTCTCCGGTCTCTTCGACCTCGGACTCATCGTCCGCCTCTTCCTGTTCGGCCGCGCGGTGAGCGACCAGGCAGACGACCTGATCGGATGAGCTCAGGACACGTACCGCGTCCGGCGTGTCCAGCTCGCGAACGTGGATCGACTGGCCTCCGTCGAGCCCTTCTATGGCGACCTCCAGGCTCTCCGGCAGGTCCTTCGGCAGACACTCGACGTGCAGCTCGCGCAGCAGCGTCTCCAGGATGCCGCCCTGGCGCACGCCGACCGGCGTACCGACGAAGCGCAACGGGACGTGGGTGCGCAACGCGCGATCGGCCACCACTTCAAGAAAGTCGACGTGCAGCAGCTGGTCGGTGACGCGGTCGGTCTGATAGTCCTTGATGAGCACGTCGCGGTCGCCGCCGCCGGTGACAAGGGAGATGATGGTGCTTTCGGACGCATGGCGGAACAGCCGTTGCGCCTCCCTGGCGTCCAGGGAGATCGTCTCCGCCTCCGCCGCGCCGTACACTACGGCCGGCACCCGGCCGGCGCGACGCAGCCGGCGCGACTCGCGCGTTCTGATCTTCGATCGGGGCTCAGCCCGCAATGCCAGTCGCTCCATTCACCTGCTCCGGTAGTCAGCTGGGACGGCAGGATTCGAACCTGCGAATGCCGGTACCAAAAACCGGTGGCTTACCGCTTGCCGACGTCCCATTGACACCGAACTATACCGGCGATGAGCGGCAATGGGAAACCGCTGCCGTACCGCACCTCCGCCGCGTCCGATCGGCCGCGGCCGACTGTCGAGCCGGATCAGCCGTCGCTGCCGAGCCGGCGCGGGTCACCGCCGCGGAACACGGTCGGACTGTGGAACCAGAGCCGCTCCAGCTCGTAGAACCGGCGCTGCTCTTCCATCATGAGGTGGATCACCACGTCGCCCAGGTCGACCAGCACCCAGCCGCTGTCGTCCGGGGCACGGCGCAGACTGTGCCCGGCGACGCGTCCCCGGCCGGCGCCCAGCCGGCGCAGGGCGGCGTTCAGGTGGCGCAGCACGCCGCGCAGGTGGGCGTGGCTGCGCGCGGTGGCGATCACGAAGTAATCGGTCCAGCCGCTCGTCCGGCTCACGTCCAGGACCACCGTCTCTTCGGCCTGGTGCTCGACCAGCAGCTCGGCGATGGCGACCGCGGTCCGCAGACCGTCAGGCGGGAGCGCGTCGGGCGGCGGCGTATCGGGCCGTAGACGGTCGCGCCCCGGCGGGCCGATCCGCCGGTCCGCCATGCTACCGCGCACGACAGAAGCGGCCGTTGAAGTCGCGGCCCAGGATCACCGTCACGTCCACCACGGCGGAGTCGACCGACCCGGCGCCGCCCGCCGGCGCTCCGCTCCGATCGCACCGGATCACGTCCGCCGCACGCTGCGCCAGCTCCGCGTCACCCCGGCGGGCGAAGACCAGCGTACGCTCGTAGTCGTGGTGGTCGGCATTGTCGACGGCCACGATCCTGAATCCGAAGCTCTCGAACACCGTCGCCGCCTGGGCCGCCAAGCCGCTCGTGCGGGTGCCGTTGAGCACCTCCATCGATGGGGCCAGTTCCGCGTCGCCGGTGCCCAGCGGCACGGACAGGGCGGCCACGGTCTGCTTGACGGTCTCTCGCAACACGGCGCCCTCGTCATGGGGAAACAGCAGCGGGCGGCCGCTGACGTCCTGTATCCTGCCGAGGACGCGCCGCAGGATGACGCGGTCGGTGTCGAGCCGGGCCAGCGCGGCGAGCAGCCTTTCGAAGGCGCGGCGGCTCAGGTCGGTGATGACCGATGCGTACAGCAGCCGCTGCGCGGTCGGGTCGGCCAGCACCGCGGCGCCGTCGGCGACCGACCGCAGCAGCCCCTGCAGCAGGCGGTGGACCCGTTCGACCCGCTCGGCGGCCGGCTCCTCGGCGGCGCGGTAGGAGAGGTAGTCACGCGCCATGTCGCCGTCCACCACGACGCTGCCCGACGGCAACAACACGCGACGCTCCCCGTCGGCGACCCGGATCGGGTCCGGAATCACCACCTCGACGCCGCCCAGGACGTCGATGAACCGGCCGAGCCCCTCGTACGACAGGTCGACGTAGAAGTCGATATCCAGGTCGAGCAGCATACCCAGCCGTTCGACCAGCGCGGCGTGGCCCTCCGGGCCGTACAGGGCGGCGATGGCATCCATCCGCTGCCGGTCGAGCACCACGCCGATCGACCCCGGCACGAACAACAGCGCGGCGCGGCCGGTTCCGGCGTCGAACATGAGGACCTCGAAGGACGGGTGCGGATCGTCGATCGGCAGCATGAACACCACGGCGATACGCCTGCCCGCGTCGATCAGGTCGCTCACCGCGTCGGTACGCAGCCGGGCGAAGCCGAACGTGAACGCTCCGGCGGCGATGACCACGATGACTGCCGTGATCACTCCGGTCACCGTCCGTCCGCGGCGGGCGCCGGCAAACCTCATGCCGCGCGATACAGGCCGTGGGAGCGGATGTACCGGATCACCGCGGGCGGAGTCAGGTATTCGACGGCAAGACCGGCGCGCAGCCGCTCGCGGATGAGCCGCGAAGAGAGCGGCAGCGGGACGTTGCGCACGATCCGATGCGGAAACGGCAGCGGCGCGCCCCGTTCGCGCCGCCGCCCCAGTATCAGGTCCGCCTCCTGCGCCAGCTCCGGCGCCCGGCGCCAGGAACGATAGTCGGCGGCCAGGTCGTCGCCGATGATCACGCCCATCCGCCCGCCGGCCGTGCCAAGGCCGCGTACCGTGTCGATGGTGTAGGAGACCCCGCCGCGGTCCAGCTCGCACGAGTCGACCGAGAAGGCGGGATTGCCGTCGATCGCCAGACGGACCATCGCCAGCCGGTGCGAGCCGGCGGTCAGGTCGTCCACCTCCTTATGGGGTGGGATGTTGGCCGGTATGAAGATCACCCGCCCGTAGTCCAGCTCCGCGCAGACGCTGGCGGCGAGATGGAGATGGCCGTTGTGGATCGGATTGAAGGTTCCGCCGAAGATCGCGATCCTCACGCCGTGCCGCCTGCGGCATGCCCAGCGGCGGCAGGACCGGCGGCGTCACCTCCCACGGCCGCGGGGTCAACTCGCGACGGGCTGCTCCGCCAAGTCGGCGGCGTCGATGCGGACGAACTTGCGGTTCCGGCGTCGATAATAGGTGACCTGACCGGAAGACCGCGCGAACAGCGTGTCGTCGCTGCCGCGGCCGACGTTCGGGCCGGGGTGAACCCGCGTTCCGCGCTGCCGCACCAGAATCGCTCCGGCCTGCACCAGTTCGCCGCCGAAGCGCTTGACGCCCAGCCGGCGGCCGATCGAGTCGCGGCCGTTGCGCGAGCTGCCTCCCCCCTTCTTGTGAGCCATGTCCGCTCCCCCTAGCCGTGTGAGGCGTCCGTGTCGACGGTCTCTATCACCAGCCGCGTGAACCGCTGGCGATGCCCGATGGTCCGTTGCGTGCGCTTCCGGCGGCGGTAGGTGGCCACCCGGAGCTTCCTGCCCCGCTCCTCACCGGCGACCCGGGCGCGTACCCGCGCGCCGGCGACGTACGGGTCGCCGATCAGGACGCGCGCTCCGTCGGACAGCAGCAGCACCGAGTCCAGATCGAGCGATTCCGCCGGCGGAGCCGCCAGTCGATCCACGACGACTTCAGTACCGGGACGCACGCGGTACTGCTTTCCCTTTATCTCTACCAGCGCATACACTCCGCAACCGTAGTACGGCCGGGCGGTCGCGGTCAAATGCGATTTGACCGGCGTCGAGCCGCCCGCAGGGCCGGCCTCTCCGGCCGGAGTGGTGAAACGGTAGACACCGGGGACTTAAAATCCCCTGGTCCGAGCGGACCGTACCGGTTCGAATCCGGTCTCCGGCAGGCGCGCACCGATTTTCGCTGCGGTCGTCATGTCGCCACGCGTCCCGGTCGATGGTATAGTGGTATACGTCATGGCTACCGTTCGCCGTTCCGCGACCGCCCTGGGATTGATCGCATGCCTGCTCGCCGCAGGTACGCCCGCCTTCGCCCAACTGCCATCGGGCTTGGCAACCCTCTCCGCCGAGGAGAAGGCCGAGCTGGCAGAGTCCTACTACCTGTCGGGCCTGCAGTACCGTGAAGTCGGCAAGGACGATCTGGCCGACGGCATGATCCGGCTTGCCTTCCGCCTGAACCCCGATCTCGATCCGGAGGCGATCGCCGAACCGGCGCCGCCGGAGATCGCGCCGCCGGCGGCGCCGTCGCCGCCGGAGCCGACCGCCGACAGGACGGCGTGGACCGCGAATCTGGTGGTATCGCAGCTCCTGCGCGTGGCCGGCGCGTTCCTGGACGGAGACGCCGGCGCGATCGTGGCGGCGCTCGACGGATCGGTGTACGTGGCGGGAGCCAGCGTCACGCGCGCGCAGGCGCACGTGGTGCTGGATGCGCTGTTCGAGCGGCATTCGCTGGACGGCATCTCGCTCCGCGACATCTACGACATCGACGGCATGTCGGTGGCGCCGTACGGTGGGAACGGCGCCCTGGCCGACGCCTTCGAGGTGAACCTGGACGCGCGCATGGACCTGTCGGCCGCCGTGCCGTTCTGGGCCGCCGAGCAGCGGTTCGTGCTGCGCCCCGTCGACGGCGTCTGGCTGGTCTCGGCGGTGCTGTTCTCGGACGCAACCCCGCCGGCGAACTGGTCCCCCGCGCCCATGGAGTCGGCGGCCGCCGCCGAACGGCGCCTGCGCGCCGCCGCCGCCCGCAAGCAGGAGGCGGCGGACCGGACGGCGGCCCGGCAGGCGCTGCTCGACGGCGTCGATCGTTTCCTGGAGAAGGATACCGACGGCACGCTGGCCGCGGTCGACCGCGTGGTGCAGAACCCGGACGGCTCGTCAGTGACGCGCGAGGCGCTGCGGGCACTGCTGGACGGCTACTTCGCCCGCACCCCGTACCGCGGCCTGAACGCCCGCGACGTCATCGCCGTGGGTTCGGCGGAGCCGCTTGGCGACGGCGCCGGGTACCGCGTCGAACTCAGCTTCGAGGATCGGTATCAGGAGGCGCTGCCGGTGGTTCGCTCCGGGCAGCGTCTGCATCTGCGGGACGCTGACGGCCGCTGGGTGATCTTCGCCATATCCTGAACGCTTCCACGTAACCACAGTCATCCGGCAGGTAGGGCGAGAACAGCGCGTGGAAGATGGTCAGGCGCTTGCAGTTGGAGCAGGTCGATAGCCGCGACTCGTAGACCGTGCAGAGCTGCGTGGAGACGTCCAGGAACCGGCACGGCGAATCGCGGTCGATGACCAGCTCGCCCTGCACCCGGTCACGGCGGTAGCAGCACTGCCCGCAGTGCGTACAGAGATCCTCCCACTTGCGCTGCAGGCCGGCGAACATCGGCCGCAGTCTATCGCGAACGCATCACCGGTTACCATGGCCGGCGTGTGGCTCCACCGGTACGGGCCGGCCGCCGTGTCCGCCCTCGCCGTGCCCCTGGCCCTCCCCAACGAGCTGGCGCCGCTCGGCAACCCGCTGCTCGGGCCGTTCGCGTTCGCGCCGCTGTTCCTGTCGATCTACCGCAGCCGCAGCTACGCGCAGGCGGCCGCCGCCACCGTGCTGTTCATGGTGGTCGCCACGCCGCTGTCGTACTACTGGCTGCTCTACTTCCAGGCGTACGCGATCTGGACACTGGGCGGCCCCGTGCTGGGCTACGCGCTGTTCGGGGCGCTGCTGGGACCGGTGCTGCGCGGCGTGGCCCTTGCCGCCGGGCGGCTGCGCCCGTACGCCGTCGCCGCCGCCTGGACGGTCTACGAATACCTGAAGTCGTCCGGCTTCCTGGGCTTTCCGTGGGGGCTGGCCGCCTACCCGGCAAACCGGATCACCCCCCTGATCCAGATCACGGCGCTCACCGGCGTGTGGGGGCTGTCGCTGCTGATGGCGCTGGCCAACGCCGCGGTCGCCGAAGGCATGCAGCGTCCGCGGCGCCGGCAGCCGTTGCGCGCCTACGCACTGGTCGCCGCGCTGGCGATCGGCGCGCTGGGATACGGGTTCCTGCGGCTCGGCGGCCCGGCGGCGCGGGAACCGTCGGCAGGGCCGTCGACCTCGTTCCAGGTCGCCCTGATCCAGCACAACCGCGATCCGTGGGGGGGAGACGCCCGGGACCGCGACGACAGCCTGCGCACGCTGATGCGGCTGACGCGCGGGACGATCGACCGGGGCGACCCCGACCTGATCGTCTGGAGCGAGACCGCGCTGCTCGCCCCCCCGACCGCCGGCTACTACCAGAGCAACCCGGCCGGCGATCCGCTGGCGACGTTCCTGCGCGGCCTGGACACCCACCTGCTCACCGGCGCCCCGTACTACGATCCGACCACGCAGAGCAACGCCGCCTTCCTGATCGGCCCGCAGGCGCAGCGGTTCGACCACTACGCCAAGCAGCAGCTCGTGCCGTTCGCGGAAGCGGTGCCGTTCCAGGAGGTCGGCTTCATGCGCCGCTTCTACCGTTCGACGGTCGGCATCGGCCGCGGCTGGACGGCCGGGAATCGGCCGGTCGTGTTCACCGTCGCTACGGCCGACGGCCGCAGCGTGCGCCTGTCCACGCCGATCTGCTTCGAGGACGCCTTCCCCGCCCTGAACCGGCGCTTCGTCCGCGCCGGCGCGGAGCTGCTGGTCAACCTCACCAACGACTCCTGGTCGCGCACCGTGTCGGCGGAGACCCAGCACCTGGTGGCCGCCCGCTTCCGGGCGGTGGAGACCGCACGGCCGCTGCTGCGCGCGACCAACGGCGGCATCACCGTTGCGCTGGACGTGTACGGCCGGCCGATTCCCGGTTCGGCGCTGGCGCCGTTCACGACGGACGCCGCCCTGGTCACGCTACGCCTGCCGGCGGCGCCGGCCACGACCCCGTATACCCGCTTCGGAGACTACCTGCCGGCCGGCCTGATCATCGCCCTGTTCGCCGTGCTCCTCCGACATGCAACCAGAAGCGGCCGCCTTCGGCGATCACCGCGCACGGCACGTCGAACAGCCCCGACAGCCGTGCTCCGGTAAGCTGAGCCGCCGGCGGGCCGGCGCCGGCGCCGGCGCCGGCCTTCATAAGCATGACCCCGTCATAGGAGCCGTCGAGCTCCTCGATGCTGTGCGTGACGTAGACGACCGTGGCGGCCGACCGGCCGGCGGCCGCGCCCAGCGCGGTCAGGAACTCCTCGCGCGCCCGCGGGTCGAGCCCCGCGCACGGCTCGTCCAGCAGCACCAGCTCCGGGCGCGCCGCGAACGCGCGCGCGATGAGGACGCGTTGCCGTTCACCGGTCGACAGCGTGACGAACCGCCGGTCGCGCAGGGGCAGCATGCCGGTCGCGCGCAACTCCGCCTCCGCGCGGTCGGCCTCGATCCGGGCGATGCGGTCGTACACCACGAAGACGCCGCGCATGCCGGCCACCACGGTCTCCAACACGGTCTGAAAGCGCGGTATCCACGCCAGCAGGTCGGCGTGCACCCAGGCGATGGCGCGCCGCAGCAAGCCAAGGTCGACCCGCCCCACCCGGCGCCCCAGCAGGTCGACGGTGCCGGACGACGGATGGGCGCGACCGGCCAGCAGACGCAGCAGCGTACTCTTGCCGGAGCCGTTGGGACCCAGGACCGCCCAGCGCTCCCCCCGCTCCACCGACCAGCTCACGCCGTTCAGAATCGGCGCCGCGTCGACGGTCAGCGTGACGCGGTCGAGCGCGAACGCGGTCGCTCCGCCGCACCCTGCACCCTGCACCCGCCGCGCCGCGGCGGTCAGTCGCTGACGGCCGAGGTGTTCATCGAGCGCAGGAAGGCGTCGTTGGTCCTGGTCTTGCGCATCTTCTCGATCAACAGCTCGGCGATCTCCAACTCGTCCATGGGGCCGAGCACCTTGCGCAGTATCCACAGCTTGGCCAGTTCCTGATCGCTCAGCAGCAGCTCTTCCTTGCGGGTGGCGGTCTGCTTGATGTTGATCGCCGGGTAGATGCGGCGGTCGGCGATCTTGCGGTCCAGGCGCACCTCCATGTTGCCGGTGCCCTTGAACTCCTCGAAGATCACTTCGTCCATGCGGCTGCCGGTCTCGATCAAGCCGGTGGCGACGATGGTCAGGCTGCCGCCGTGCTCCACGTTGCGGGCGGCCCCGAAGAAGCGCTTCGGCTTGTGCAGCGCGTTCGAGTCGACGCCGCCGGACAGAATCTTTCCCGAGGTAGGCACGGTCTGGTTATAGGCGCGCGCCAGACGGGTGATCGAGTCGAGGAGGATCACCACGTCGCGCTTGTGCTCGACCAGCCGCCGGGCCTTCTCGATCACCATCTCCGCCACCTGCACGTGCCGCGTCGCCTGTTCGTCGAACGTGGAGGAGACCACCTCTCCCTTGACGTTGCGCTGCATGTCGGTGACCTCTTCGGGCCGCTCGTCGATCAGCAGCACGATGAGAAAGACCTCCGGGTGATTCTCCGTGATGGCGTTGGCGACCCGCTGCAGCAGCACGGTCTTGCCGGCGCGGGGCGGCGACACGATCAGCCCGCGCTGCCCCTTACCGAGGGGGCAGAACAGGTTCATCATCCGCGTTTCCAGGTTGCCGTCGGCGGTCTCCAGGTTGAGACGCTCGTCGGGATACAGGGGAGTCAGATGGTCGAACGGCACGCGATTCTGGGCGACGATCGGCGGATGGTCGTTGACCGTCTCCACGCGCAGCATGGCGAAGAACCGTTCGCCGTCCTTGGGCGGGCGAATCTGACCGTAGGCCGTGTCGCCGGTCTTGAGGTTGAAGAGCCGAATCTGCGAAGGCGACACGTAGATGTCGTCGGGGCCCGGCAGGTAGCTGTAGCCGGGCGACCGCAGAAAGCCGTATCCGTCCGGCAGTATCTCCAGCACGCCTTGGGCGTAGATCACGCCGCCCTTGGCGTGCGTGTGCTCCTTGAGGATGGCGAAGATGACGTCCGTCTTCTTCATGCCGATCAGGGACTCCGGATTCAGGCCGGTCGCGGCCGCCTGCGTCCGCAGGTCCGGCAGGTCCTTGAGGGCGAGATCGCTGATCAGGAGCTTCTCGCGCGGCGTGCCATCGTCCCTGGCGGCGGCATGCACGCCGCCGTTGCCGCTGGCGAGCGCCTGTTTCTCCGCCGCCTGCTCGGCCTGGGCGACCGCGGCCTGTTGAGCCAGCGTGCCGTCGACGCCGTCGAAGCCGTCCTTGACGTCGATCCTGATCTTCTTGCGCGATCGTGAACGTCTGCTCGTATTCTTTTCCGGCATGATGCTCCCCGGGGCTCCCGGCGGAATCGGCGCGCGGCCGTTCCGCCCGGTACCTATGCTGAAAGCGCTCTTGCGGCCCCGTACTCGATGCTGGGAAGGAGTGAGTGCTTGCCGAAAGTTACTCGTTCGCGCGGCCGGGTGTCAAGCTCGGCCGGGCGGCCGGCGCGGACACGTCGGGGGCCTGCGCGGCGCCGCTCATGTCGAGCTCGCCTTCGAACACGGCGCCGTCCGCCACGATCAGCCGCGCCGTGCCCACGTCGCCGAACACGCGCGCGGTAGCCAGCATCTCGACGCTGTCGATCGCCTTGATGTCGCCGCGCACGGTGCCGCCGATCACCGCGGAGCCGACCTCGATGCTGGCGCGCACCGTCGCGCTCTCGCCGACCAGCAGCCGGCCGGTCGAGTGGATCTCGCCGTCGAACCGGCCGTCGATCTGCAGGGCGCTGTCGAACCGCAGGATCCCCTTCAGATGGGTCTCCCGGGCGAGGGTGGTCGGCAGCGGCTCATCCGCAGAGCGCTCGCGCTCGACCCGCTTGCGCCTGAGCACGACTCAGGGACCCGCCGCGCCGGCCGCGGCGATGCCGGCCAGCCGCCGTTGCAACTCTTCGAGGGACAGATCGCCGGCCTTGAGCTCGTCCCCCTGCCGCTGCAGGTCGCCGATCTCCTGCTCCAGCGCGTCGAGCTTGGCCAGGATGGCGCGCGCGTCATCCTTGACCCGGCCGGCCAGTCTGCCGAGCTGCGGGTCGGCGCCGTCGGCCGCCAGCTCGTCGACCAGCAGCAACTGCCGCTCCAGCGGCCGGCGCACGTGCTGGGAAAAGAAGATCAGCGACTCGTTCAGCGACTCGATGACGCCGATCCGATGCTCGCGCCGCGTCACCTGCTCCTGCAGATGACGGCGGTGCAGGACCGCGCGGATGCGCGCCAGCACCTCCGTGAAGTTGAACGGTTTGGTGATGTAGTCGTCGACGCCGAGCTCCAGGCCCTGCACCTTGTCCTCGACGTCGTCGGCCGCCGAAAACATGATGATCGACACGTCGCGGTAATCGGCGAGGTCGTCGCCGTGCTTGACGTTGCGCGTCACCTCCCAACCGGTCATGCGCGGCATCATGTTGTCCAGCAGGATCAGCTCGGGCCGGAAGCTGCGCAGCTTGTCGAGCGCCTCCCGGCCGTCCGAGGCGGTTTCCGTGCGGAAGCCGAGCTTCGACAACATCAGGTCGAAGATCTCGACGTTGGTCGCTTCGTCGTCGACGATCAGGATCTTGTCACCGGTCACGGAGCGATCATCACCCCGTCATGCGGCCCGCTGTCAAACGCTCGCCGCGCGACCGCCGCAGAAGCCGCCCGCCGGCGGCGCCGGCGATCAGCACGAACGCGGCCGCGGTCAGCGCTGCGCCCAGCCAGTCGCCGGCGCGGGTATAGAGGGTCGCGGCCTCATCGAAGACCGGCACGTCGCCGATCAGGCGCCCTTCGACGAACGGCTCCAGCATCTCGGTGAGGCGGCCGGACGGCTCGATGATGACGGTCATGCCGCTGTTGGCCGCGCGCACCACGCTCCGGCGGTTCTCGGCGGCGCGAAACACCGCCATCGCCATGTGCTGCATCTGCGCCGGGACCGATTTCGACCAACCGTCGTTGGTCATGTTGACGATCACCTGCGCTCCGGCGTTGATGAAGTCACGGTTCAGATAGCCGAAGCTGTCCTCGAAGCAGATCGGCGTCGAAAAGCGCACGCCGCCGGCGTCGAAGACGGTCAGCTCCTCGCCGTGCTCCCAGAAGTGGGTGTCGAAGCGGAGCAGCAGGTCGCGGATGAACCGCGGCCCCCAGTCCGGGAAGTGCTCGGAGAACGGCACCAGGTGGAGCTTGCGGTAGGTCTGCGCGATTTCGCCCTGCTCGAACAGGAGCGTCGCGTTGTAGTCGATCCGTTCGCCGTCGCCGTCGCTCCGCTTCTGGCCGTCGTCGTTGCCGACCACGAACGGCACGGTCTGCTCGTCGAGAAACGCGCGGAGCCGCCGGACCAGCTCGTACTTGCGGACCGATTCCCGGTCGCGTTGGCGGTAGCGCGTATGCCAGTCGATGCCCGGTACGAACGAGGTCTCCGACCAGATCACGGCGTCGGGATCGTCTTCGGCGAGCGCTCGGCGGCTCTGCCGCAGCAACACCTCCAGCGAGCGCTCGTAGGCGACGTACTGGCCCCGCCACGGATCGATGTTCTGCTGAATCAGGGCGACCCGCCAGCGCGGCGCATCACCGTAGTCGACCGGCAGCGACGCGCCGTAGACCACGGAACCCGCGAACAGCAGCGCCCAGACGGCGGGCGCCAATGGCCGCTGCCGGATCAGTTCGACGGCGCGCCGCCACGCGCCGCGCCGCGGCGGTCCGAGCGCGCCGGCCATGCCGGCCAGCCAGGCGTTGGCCAGGACCACGATCAGCGAGACTCCCCACACGCCCGCCAGCGCCGCCGAACGGAGCAGCGGGCCGAACAGGTACTGGGTGTAGCCGATCACGCCATAGGGGTAGCCCAGAAACCCCTGCGTCTTGAGGTACTCGTAGGCGACCCAGATCACCGCCTGCCAGAGCGGCGCATACCGCGGGAAGCGGTCGGTGACCAGCTTCAGCGCCGGGAACAGCAGCGCCAGGTAGCCCAGGTAGATGGCCGGCACGAACAGCAGCGCCAGCGGGTGGAAGCTGGCGAGCCAGTAGTTGAACAGCGCGTAGCTGCCGAACCCGTAGAGCGCGCCATACACCATGATCCGGCTCCACGGCGCGCGGCCTATCACCCAGAACAGCGGAGCCAGGGCGACGAAGGCGAGCGGAGAGAGCCCCCAGGTCGACGCGACGCTGGGGAACGACAGCGCGAACAGCGCCGCGGAGAGCGCCAGCGCCGCGATCTCGACCGCGATCCGGCGCGGAGCGGGGCCGGCTTCGGCCGCCCGCACGGCTCCGGCCGCCCGCACGGCTCCGGCCGCCCGCACGGCTCCAGCCGCCCGCACGCCGCCGCGGCCGGGACCGACGGCCGGCTTCGTCACACCTGGCTGGACCAGGCACGCTCCTTCAGTTCGCGGCCCGGGCGGAAGGAGGCCACGCCGTGATTCTCCACGTCGACCCGCTCGCCGGTGCGCGGGTTACGCGCGACCCGGCCCTTGCGGGACTTCAGCTCGAAGGTGCCGAAGCCGCGCAACTCCACCGCCCGGTGGCCGATGATGCCGTCCTTCACCTGATCGAAGAACAGGTCGAGGATGCGATGGATGTTCTTCTTGCTGACCGGCACCTCGGCATAGATGCTTTCGATGATCTCCGCCTTGGTCAGTTTCTCAACCGCCACCGCATCGCTCCTTGCGACCTTGCACGTCGCTACGAGGCCGCGAAGCGACGCCGCAGGCGGCCGGCAAGGCGGCGTTTGTACCGGGCGGCCGTGCGCGGGTGCACGACCCCCTTGGAGGCGGCCTTGTCGACGGCGCGCACGGCCTCGCCGAGCCGTTCGACGGCTTCGGCCTGCTCCCCATCGAGGGAGTCGACGAACGATCGGATGACGGTACGCATGCGGCTGCGGACGGCACGGTTGCGCAACCGGCGCGTGCCGTTCTGCCGTTGGCGCTTTGCGGCGGAGAGTTTCGCAGGCATCGTCAGCGAAGCTACCAGTCCCGGAAAGCGATCGTCAAGCTGCCCCAACCTGGCATGGCCGCACGGCGGCGACAGACCCCGCATTGCAACGTGCCGGCGCCGGACGGCGCGGGGCCGATGATGCAATGCGGGTTGTTGACGTTTCGAGAGCGCGGCGCTACTCTGTCAAGGTGCATATCTACCTGCTGTCGGTGTTGACCACCATTGCCGCCGGCGCCACGTTGGCGGCCGATTACTTGGTAGAACGGCTCCCCGTCCTGGAGCCGTTGCGACGGTTCGCCGGGAGCAGCCGCGCCGCCGGTACGCTAGGCATCATCGCCGCGGCCGTGGGATTCGTGAAGCTGTTCGCCCGCGCTCCGGGTCAGACGATCATAGTGGGCGACTTCCTGCCGGCAGTCGCCGGCATGCTGCTCGGCGCGATGCTCATGATCGACCGCTACCGCGATCGGCGGCGGCTGGGCGGCGGCGCTGCCGAGCCGGTCACCGCAGACGATGAAAGCGACGCGATCCCCGCAGCTCCGACAGCCGGCAGCGATGACGGCATCGTGAAGCTGGGCGAAGCGCTGAAGCCGTACCGCACGCCGTTGGGCTTGGCCGGCATCGCCGCCGGCGTAATCCACTTCCTGCTCTTCAGCGTGCTGTTCCTGTAGCTGGCGGCCCGTTCCGTAAGCGGACCGGGCCTGCGGTCGGGCCGCTCGCCCGCCGCCGGGATCAGCCTTCGGCCGCCTGCTTGGCGCGGGCGATCACGTCCTCGGCCACCTTGCCGGTGATCGGCGAGTAGTGGCTGAAGGTCATCTCGAACGACGCGGTGCCGGAGGTCATCGACTTGATGTCGATCGAGTAGCGCAGCATCTCCGCCTGCGGCACCTGCGCGCGTATCTCCTGCAGCGTCCCGATCGGTTCCTGCCCCAACACCCGCCCGCGCCGTGAGCTCAGGTCGGAGAGGATGTCACCCAGGTACTGGTCCTCGCTCAGCACGACGAGGTCGAAGACCGGTTCCAGCAGCACCGGCCTGGCTTGCGCCAGCGCCGCCTTGGTCGCCTCCCGCGCCGCGAGCTTGAAGGCGAGCTCGGAGGAGTCGACCGAGTGCTCCCGGCCGTCGACCACCTTGGCCTCCACGTCGACCACGGGATAGCCGGCAAGGACGCCGGACTCCATCGCCTGCAGCACGCCCTTTTCCACCCCTGGGATGTAGCCGCGCGAGATGGCGCCGCCCACGACGCCGTTCTCGAACCGGAACTGCTCGCCGCGCGGCAACGGCTTGATCTCCAGGGAGACCTTGGCGTACTGGCCGTGTCCGCCGGTCTGCTTCTTGTGCTGGTATTCGGCGGCGGCCGCCTTGTTGATCGTCTCCCGATACGCGACGCGCGGCAGCTCGGTCTCTACCTCGATCTTGTGGCCGTCGCGTATCCGGCCCAGGACCACCGCCAAGTGCAGCTCGCCGATCGCGGCGACCACGGTCTCCCGCGTCTCGCCGTCGTAGCGGACGCGGAAGGTCGGATCCGCGTCCGCGGTCCTGCCGATGATCTCGGAGAGCTTGTCTTCGTCCTG